>NZ_BMSK01000001.1:0-284663 GCF_014649115.1 Streptomyces eurythermus
AAGCGGTCTCCGAGGTGAACCGGTCTCCGGTGAGCTGCATACCGTCACCCGAGTCCCCCGCGAACCGGATGATCACCCGGTCCAGACGCCGCACGTCCTTCGCGTCGCCCGGTTTGCGCTGCTCTCCCACGACGGTTCCGTCGGCCTGCTCCGCTGGGCTGCTGACCTGGCTGGTCACTGAACTGGACCTCCTTCGAGGCGGCTGTCCGGGGCCGGTCGTCCCACGGACCATCCCAGGATCAACCCTACGTCGGTCAGGGTCGCCTTCCCGAGGCCATTCGCGGATTGGATGACATTTCTGGAGGGCCCGTCGCGCCGGCTTCCCCTCATGTCCGGCATCGCGGAAGCGCCGCTCACAGCGCTTCCGCGCGCCTGGGGAATCTCTGCCGCAGTGGGCCGTCTCAGGAGTTCAGGTAGGTGAGCACGGCCAGCACCCGCCGGTGGTCGCCGTCGCTCGGAGCCAGGCCGAGCTTCAGGAAGATGTTGCTGACGTGCTTCTCCACGGCGCCGTCGCTGACCACCAGCTGCCGCGCGATCGCCGAGTTCGTCCGCCCCTCCGCCATCAGCCCGAGCACCTCGCGCTCCCGGGGGGTCAGCCCGGCCAGCACGTCCTGCTTGCGGCTGCGGCCCAGCAACTGCGCGACCACCTCCGGGTCCAGCGCCGTACCGCCCTCGGCCACCCGCACCACCGCGTCGACGAACTCCCGCACGTCCGCGACCCGGTCCTTGAGCAGATAGCCCACGCCCCGGCTGGAACCGGCCAGCAGCTCGGTGGCGTAACGCTCCTCCACGTACTGCGACAGCACGAGCACCCCGAGCCCCGGGTGGACCCGGCGCAGCGTCACGGCCGCCCGGACACCCTCGTCGGTGTGCGTCGGCGGCATCCGTACGTCCGCCACGACCACGTCGGGCAGCTCGCCCCGGCCGTCCAGGTCGGCGATGGTCTTCACCAGTGCGTCCGCGTCGCCGACGCCGGCCACGACGTCGTGCCCGCGGTCGGTCAACAGCCGGGTCAGGCCCTCTCTCAGCAGCACCGAGTCCTCGGCGATGACCACCCGCACCCTGTCCTCCACGATCTTCCGGTCCCCCCAGCACAATCCGTCACGGCGGCGTCCGCCCAGCGTCCGCCGTCCTACGGAACACCAGCATTCCAGGGATCGGGCCGCGGCGCCGCCGTACCAGGGGAAAGATCGGGGATCTCGGGCAGCCGCGCCGGAACGGGACCCCGGGCAGCCGCGCCGAAACTCTTCAGCCGCGCCAGGGCAGTTCCGCCGTCACCCGGGTGGGGCCGCCGGACGGGGAGTCCACCACGAGGACGCCGTCCACCGCGCCCAGCCGGGCCGCGAGACCGGCCAGCCCGGAACCCCGGGAGGGGTCGGCGCCGCCCCGGCCGTCGTCGCTCACCTGGAGCAGCAGCCGGTCGTCCGCCCGCCACACGTCGACCGAGGCGGTCCGGGCCCCGCTGTGCTCGCCGACGTTGCGCAGCAGCTCGGAGACGGTGAAGTAGGCGATGCCCTCGATGGCCGGGGCCGGCCGGGCCGGCAGGTCGACCTCCACCCGGACCGGCACCGCGCAGCGGGAGGCGACCGCCGACAGCGCCGCGTCCAGACCTCGGTCGGTGAGCACGGCCGGGTGGATGCCCCGGGCCAGGTCGCGCAGCTCCTGGAGGGCCGTCTTCACCTCGCCGTGCGCCTCCTCCACCAGCCGCGCCGCCGCCGTCGGGTCGTCCCGCAGCTTCTCCTTCGCCAGCCCCAGGTCCATGGCGAGACCGGCCAGCCGGGCCTGGGCGCCGTCGTGCAGGGCCCGCTCGATGCGGCGCAGATCGGCGGCGGCCGCGTCGACCACGACCCCCCGGTCCGACTCCAGCTCCACCACCCGCGCCGACAGCGGCGACGGCCCGAGCAGCCCGCGCACCAACAGCCCGTCCACGCTCGTCAGGGCCCGCACCAGCCAAGGGCCGGCCAGCGTGAACGCCAGCCCGACCAGCGTGGCCAGCCCGATCTCGAAGGGGTTGTCCAGGTAGACGCTGTGGTGGCTGTCGCCGTACAGCTGGAGACCGCCCTGGCCGCCGTACACCGGGAACACCCAGAACCACAGCGGGTACGTCAGCAGTGACCAGCCGATGCTCCAGAAGGTCACCACCACCGAGAACGAGAACACCGCCCACGGGAACTGCACCAGCGTGTACAGCGCCTGCCGCCAGGAGGAGCCGCTCTTCAGCACCGCCCCCGTCCAGGCCACCGGGCCCGGCTTGGCCGGACGCAGCGGCTCCGGGTCGGCCACCCGCAGGCCCAGCAGCGCCCGCGCCCGCGCCCGCTCCAGCACCCCGAAGCCCCGGCAGCCGGCCAGCGCCGCCGCCAGCACCGGGATGCCGAGGAAGGTCACCAGCAGGCCCGCGCCGAGGGAGACCATCGTCACCGTCCAGCAGAACAGCACGATCGCGACCGGCAGGCTCAGCAGCACGTACCCGAACTCCCGCCAGGTGCGCGCCTCGAACGGCGCCCGCAGCCCGGCCGGCAGCCGGTGCGGCCGCTCGCTGCGGTAGGCGTACCCGTGTCCGTACTCCGTCGCCATCGGTGTCGTCCCGTTCTCCTCGTCCACGCGGCGGTTCAGCCGTACGTCCAGGGTGGTCCGCCGCGCCTTCCGGGGACATGGAGGCCGTCGGCGTCTTCGGCGGGGGGTTTTCCCCACCCCGCGCCCGCGGCTGGTCCGTGGTGGCCGGGCCCGGCCTACTCCTGCCGGTCGCGCCAGGGCAGTTCCGCCGTGATCACCGTCGGGCCGCCGGGCGGGGAGTCGACCACGAACAGGCCGTCCACCGCGCCCAGCCGCTCCGCCAGCCCCCGCATGCCGCTGCCCCCGTCGAGCCGGGCGCCGCCCCGGCCGTCGTCCCGTACCCGGAGCATCAGCCGGTCGTCCGCCCGCCAGGCGTCGACGGAGGCGGTCCGGGCCCCGCTGTGCTTGCTGACGTTCTGCAACAGCTCGGAGACGGTGAAGTAGGCGATGCCCTCGATGGCCGCCGCCGGCCGGGCCGGCAGGTCCACGCTCACCTTCACCGGCACCGTGCAGCGGGAGGCGACCGCCGACAGGGCAGCGTCCAGACCTCGGTCGGTGAGGACCGCCGGGTGGATGCCCCGGGCCAGGTCGCGCAGCTCTTGGAGGGCCAGCTTCACCTCGCCGTGCGCCTCGTCCACCATCGCCGCCGCCGCGTCCGGATCCTCCAGCAGCTTCTCCTTGGCCAGGCCCAGCCCCATGGCCAGGTTGACCAGCCGCGCCTGGGCGCCGTCGTGCAGATCCCGCTCGATCCGGCGCAGGTCCGCCGCCGCCGTGTCCACCACGATCCCCCGGTCGGACTCCAGCTCGGCGATCCGGCGCTCCAGCTCGTCGGAGGGCGACAGCAGCCCGCGCACCATTGCCCGGTCCAGGTTCGCCATCAGCCGCGCCAGGTACGGCAGCACCGGCCACAGCACGAACAGCGAGGTCAGCGTGGTGACGAAGGTGAGGATGCCCCACGGCAGCCGGATCACGTCGTACAGCAGGGTGCGCCAGCCCACCGGGTCCTTCAGCGCCATCCACACCCGGTGCACCGGCCCCCCGCTCCGGGCGAGCGGCAGCGGCGACGGCTCCTCCACCCGCACCCCGAGCAGCGCCCGGGCCCGTGCCCGCTCGGCCTTGCCCAGCTGCCGGGCGACCAGCAGGCACACCGCGAGCAGCGGAAGCCCGATCACGGTGAGGGTGAGGGTGCCGCCGACCACCACCACGGTGAACGCGTACGTGAAACCGATCACCGCCACCGGCAGGTTCAGCAGCAGGTGCGCGATCTCCTTCCAGGTGTGCGCGTCGTAGGCCGGCCGGGGCGGAGGCAGCCGGTGCGGGCCGGCGCTTCCGTCGTCTGCGTCGGTGCCGCCGTTCGGGGCGGCGGTGGGGCGGAGAGCGGTCATGCTGGTCAGCCTGCCGTGCCGGGCACCGTTCCCGCCATGCGGTATGCCGCCCTGCGCCGCCGGGGGAAAACCCCACCCCGGGCCCGCCCCGGTCCGCCCGGGCCGTCCCACGGCGTGACGGGCCGCTTACCCGCTCTTTATCAGGGCCTAGACTCGCGTGCGTACAGATCCTCGAACCACGAGGCATCACCCAGTGCACTAATTCACCACGGTCACGAGGTCAGGGAGCGAGGGACGGACGGTGCGGGAGACGTTGGGGGACTCGGCGGTCGCCGCGGGGCACGTCGTCGCGGCCGGCTACTTCCGGTCCTACTCGGTGGTCGGGCTGCTCGCCGTCGTCGGCGTGCTGTTCGTAGCGGTCGCCTTCGGCGCCGGCCGCCTGCTGCGCCCGGTCGTGCCGACCCCGGAGAAACTGCTGACCTACGAGTGCGGTGTCGACCCCGTCGGCGAGGGCTGGGCCCACACCCAGGTCCGCTACTACGTCTATGCCTTCCTGTACGTGATCTTCGCCGTCGACTCGATCTTCCTGTTCCCCTGGGCCACGGTCTTCGCCGCCCCCGGCTACGGCGCGGCGACCCTGGTGGAGATGTTCGTCTTCCTCGGTTTCCTCGCCGTGGGCCTGCTGTACGCATACAAGAAGGGCGTCCTGGCATGGACGTGAACCCGGACCCCGTTCTCCTGCCCGAGCCCAAGCGGCTGGGGGCGCTGGCGCGGCTGGCGCCCGAGCCGATGAAGGTGGTCCTGAACTGGGGCCGCCGCTACTCGCTCTGGGTGTTCAACTTCGGCCTCGCCTGCTGCGCGATCGAGTTCATCGCCGCGTCGATGGCCCGGCACGACTTCATCCGGCTCGGCGTCATCCCCTTCGCGCCGGGCCCCCGCCAGGCCGACCTGATGGTGGTCTCGGGCACCGTGACGGACAAGATGGCCCCGGCCGTCAAGCGCCTGTACGAGCAGATGCCCGAGCCGAAGTACGTCATCTCCTTCGGCGCGTGCTCCAACTGCGGCGGCCCCTACTGGGACTCCTACTCCGTCACCAAGGGCGTCGACCAGATCATCCCGGTGGACGTCTACGTCCCCGGCTGCCCGCCACGCCCCGAGGCGCTGCTCCAGGGCATCCTCAAGCTCCAGGAGAAGATCGCCCGCGAGTCGCTCGGGGAGCGGTACGGCGACGGGCCCGCCGGCCGGCCGTCCACCGCGGCCCTGCAGAGCGGCCTGGTGCGGCCCCCGGCGCCGGCCGGTGAGGAGGGCCCGCGATGAGCACCGCCGCCGGCTGGCTGCCCGCCCCCGCCGAGGAACTCTTCGGCCCGGACGCCACGGCGGAGGAGTCGTACGACCTCCTGACCGTGGACGTACCGCCGTCCGCCTGGCTCACCGCCCTGGAGACGGCCCGTACGACCCTGGGCTGCACCTACTTCGACTGGCTGAGCGCGGTCGACGAACCGGGCACGGGCTTCCGGGTCGCCGCGCACGTCGTCGCCCTGCACCCGGTCCGCCGGCTCCTCGTCCGTACGACGGTCCCGCACGAGGCGCCCGTCCTGCCCTCCGCCACCGGCGTCTACGCGGGCGCGGCCTGGCACGAGCGCGAGACCCACGAGATGTTCGGCGTCGGCTTCGAGGGCCACCCGGGCCTGGAGCACCTGCTCCTCCCCGAGAACTTCGAGGGTCACCCCCTCCGCAAGGACTTCGTCCTCGCCGCCCGGGTCGCCAAGGCGTGGCCCGGCGCCAAGGAGCCGGGCGAGTCCGAGCATGGCGGCCCCAAGCGCCGCCAGATGCTGCCGCCGGGCGTCCCCGACCCCAACGAATGGGGTCCCCTGAAGGGTCAGCTGCCCCCGGCCCCGGCCCGCCCGGCCAGGGCTGCGGCGACCCGTGCGACAGGCGACCGCCCGGTACGCCGCACCCGCTCGGCAGCGGAGGGCTCGGCCGGCCAGGCGGCCCAGCCGAGCGCTGCCGCGCCGGGCACGGCGCCGGGTACGGACCCTGGCGCTCCCGCGCGCCCGCGCCGGATGCGGAGTGTGAGCGAGGGTTCGGCGAGTCAGGTGGCCGAGCCGGGGGCTGCTTCTGGGGAGGCTGGCGCTTCGGGTGCGGTGCCGGGTGCGGGTGCTCCTGCGCGTCCGCGCCGGATGCGGAGTGCGAGTGAGGGTTCGGCGAGCCAGCAGGCGGCCCGGGCCGAGGACGCGGCGCCGCGCAAGGAGGCCGCGGCCGAGGGCGATGCCACGGGTGCGGCGGCACAGGGACCGGCGGAAGGTCCGGCCGCCGAGGCCTCGGTGGCCTACGAGCCCGGACCCGCGCCCGCCCCGACGCGCCGCGCCCGCAGCGCCTCGGAGGGCTCGGCCTCCCAGCGCGCCCGTGCCCCGCGCAGCTCGGACGCCCCCTGGCACCACGCCCGCCCGGCCTTCGACGAGCCGCGACCGGCCCCGGAACCGGAGCCCCGAAAGGCGACCGAGCCGGAGGGGACCGGCAGGCCGGAGGGCACCGGCAAGCCGGAGCGCACTGGCGAGCCGGAGCCGGAGCGGGCTTCGCAGCCGGAGCGGGCTTCGGGGCCGGAGCCGAAGGGTGAACCGCAACCGGCGCCTGAGCGGCAGCCGGCACCGAGGCCTGAGCCGGAAACGCGCCCTGAGCCGGACTCGCAGCGTGAACCGGCACCACAGCCTGAGCCGGACTCGCAGCCTGAGCCGGACTCGCAGCCTGAGCCGGACTCGCGGCCTGAGCCGGAAACGCGACCCGAGCCGGACTCGCGGCGCACCTCGGCGGCGCGACCGGCACCGGGCGAGGCCCAGTCGGCAGCGGGCGAGGCCCAGCCGGCCGAGCCCGGCCCTGCCGCCGGACCCGGCCACCCCCACACTCCCCGAACCCCGACCACCCCCGGCGACCCCGACGCCGGTACCGACCCCGACCCCGACCCCGACCCCACAGGAGGCCCGCAGTGAACGACGTGCTGGACGTCGCGCTGCGACTCCTCGTCGTGTTCGCCGTCTTCCTCACCTTCCCGCTGATCGTCGGTCAGACCGAGCACAAGGTGATGGCCCACATGCAGGGCCGCCTCGGCCCGATGTACGCGGGCGGATTCCACGGCTGGGCCCAGCTGATCGCCGACGGCGTGAAGTTCGCGCAGAAGGAGGACGTGGTTCCGGCGGGCGCCGACCGCCGTGTCTTCCAGCTCGCGCCCGCCGTGGCCCTGCTGCCGTACCTCCTCGTCCTGCTCGCCATCCCGATCGGCCCGGGCGAGGGCGCCGTCGGCCAGGTCCTCGACGCCGGCGTGTTCTTCGTCCTCGCGGTGATGGGCGTCGGCGTGCTCGGCTCGCTTATGGCCGGCTGGGCCAGCGCCAACAAGTTCTCCCTGCTCGGCGGCCTGCGCACGGCCGCCCAGCTGCTCTCCTACGAACTGCCGATGCTGCTGGCGGCGGCCTCCGTCGCGATGGCGGCCGGCACCGTCTCCCTGCCCGGCATCCTGCACGCCTTCCACTGGTGGTGGCTGCCGTGGCAGATCGTCGGCGCGGTCGTCTTCTTCGTCGCCGGACTCGCCGAACTGCAACGCCCGCCGTTCGACATGCCGGTCGCCGACTCCGAGATCATCTTCGGCGCGTACACCGAGTACACCGGTCTGCGCTTCGCCCTGTTCCTGCTCGCCGAGTACGCCGGCATCGTCGTCCTGTGCGGCCTGACCACCGTCCTCTTCCTCGGCGGCTGGCACGGCCCGTGGGGCGCCGACGGCCTCGGCTGGGTGTGGACCCTGCTGAAGACCGCGATCCTCGCCTTCCTCGTGATCTGGCTCCGCGTGACCTACCCGCGGCTGCGCGAGGACCAGCTCCAGAAGCTGTCCTGGACCCTCCTCGTCCCCCTCTCCCTCGCCCAGATCGCCCTCACCGGCATCGTCAAGGTGGTGATCTCCTAATGGCCCCCATCCCCGGCTCCGGCCTCGCCAAGGGCCTGGCCGTCACCCTGCGCACGATGACGAGGAAGAGCGTCACCGAGCAGTACCCGGACGCCCTGCCCGAGTTGCCGCCCCGCACCCGCGGGGTGATCGGGCTGTTCGAGGAGAACTGCACGGTCTGCATGCTGTGCGCCCGCGAGTGCCCGGACTGGTGCATCTACATCGACTCCCACAAGGAGACCGTCCCGCCCGCCGCCCCCGGCGGCCGGGAGCGCAGCCGCAACGTCCTCGACCGGTTCGCGATCGACTTCTCCCTGTGCATGTACTGCGGCATCTGCATCGAGGTCTGTCCTTTCGACGCGCTGTTCTGGTCCCCGGAGTTCGAGTACGCCGAGACCGACATCCGCGACCTCACCCACGAGCGGGACAAGCTCCGCGAGTGGATGTGGACCGTGCCGGCCCCGCCCGCCCTGGACCCCGGCGCCGAGGAACCCAAGGAGATCGCCGCGGCCCGCAAGACCGCCGAGAAGCTGGCCGCCGCGCAGGCGCAGGCGCAGCCGGGGGAGGGCACGTCATGACGCTCGCCCAGGCCCCGCACGGCTTCCTGTCCCCGACCGGCGTCGAGATCGCCTTCCTGCTGGTCGGCCTGGTCACGCTGGGCGCCGCGCTGGTCACCGTCACCACCCGGCAGCTGGTGCACGCCGCCCTGTGGCTGGTGGTCGCGCTCGGCGGCCTCGCCGTGGAGTACCTGCTGCTGACGGCCGAGTTCATCGCCTGGGTGCAGGTGCTGATCTACGTCGGCTCCGTAGTCGTCCTCCTGCTGTTCGGTCTGATGCTCACCAAGGCGCCCATCGGCCGCTCCCCGGACGCCGACTCCGGCAACCGCTGGGCAGCCCTGACCGTCGCGGTGGCCTCCGCGGTCGCCCTGGTCTGGGTGGTCGTGGACGCCTTCCGCACCACCTGGATCGACCTGGACGGCCCGGCCGCCGGCACCACCGAGGTCACCGGCGCGAGCCTGTTCCGGCACTGGGTGCTGCCGTTCGAGGCCCTGTCCGTGCTGCTCCTCGCGGCACTGGTCGGCGCGATCGTGCTGTCCCGCAAGGCCAAGGCCGGCGACCAGACCGGAGACCCGGCCGGCGACCTGTCCGCGGCCCCCGGCAAGGAAGGCGCCCGCTGATGCACCTCGCCTACCCCGCCGTACTCTCCGCCCTCCTGTTCTGCACCGGCCTGTACGGCGTCCTCGCCCGCCGCAACGCGATCCTGGTCCTGATGTCGGTCGAGCTGATGCTCAACGCCGTCAACCTCAACCTGGTCGCCTTCGACGTGTGGCTCAGCCGGACCGCGCGGGAGACCCTGCACTCCGGTCAGGCACTGACCCTGTTCACCATCGCCATCGCCGCCGCCGAGATCGGCATCGGCCTGGCGATCGTGCTCGCGGTGTACCGCAACCGCGGCACCTCCGACATCGACAAGCTCCGCGACACCGCCGAGGGCCCCGACGCGGAAGGCCCCGACGGCGACCACCCCGCGGCCGAGAAGGCTGAGGCCACCGCGTGACCACGACCACCCTCGCCGTCCTCGTCCCCCTCCTGCCGTTCCTGGGCGCCGCGGCCGGCCTGCTGCTCGGCCGCACCGCCCCCGGGTTCGTCCGTCCGCTCGCCGTGCTCCCGCCGCTGGCCTCGCTGGTCCTGGCCGTGCTGGTCGCCGTGCGCCAGGGCGGCGGCACGGCCGTGGACGCCCACACCGAGCTGACGCCCACCGGGTCCGTGCCCATCGAGCTGGCCCTGCACATCGACGGTTTCGCCGCGCTCGTCGCCGTCCTGGTCACCTGCGTCGCGGCCTGCGTGCAGATCTACTCCACCGGCTATCTGCGCGACGATCCGCGCTACCCGTCGTACGCCGCGCTCGTCTCCCTGTTCACCTCCGCGATGCTCCTGGTCGTCTACTCCGGCGACCTGATCGTGCTGCTGGTCGGCTGGGAAGTGATGGGCATCTGCTCCTACTTCCTGGTCGGCCACTACTGGGAGACCCCCGAGGCCCGCGCCGCCTCCCTGAAGGCCTTCCTGGTCACCAAGCTCGGCGACGTGCCGTTCCTGATCGGCCTGTTCGCGCTGGCCGGCGACGCCGGGTCGTTCCGGCTCACCCGGATCCTCGGCGCCGTCACGAGCGGCGGCATCGGCCACCCGACGCTGGTGGCGCTGCTGCTGCTCGCGGGCGTCGCGGGCAAGTCGGCGCAGTTCCCGCTGCACACCTGGCTCCCGGACGCGATGGCGGGCCCGACGCCCGTCTCCGCGCTGATCCACGCCGCGACGATGGTCGCCGCCGGTGTCTACTTCATCGCCCGTCTCCTTCCGCTGTTCGAGGCGTCCCGGGCCGCGATGGTGGTCCTCGCCGTCATGGCCGCCGTCACGATGGCCGGCTCCGCCCTCGCCGCGCTCGCCCAGGACGACATCAAGCGGGTCCTCGCCTACTCGACCGTGGGCCAGCTCGGCTACATGACCGGCGCCCTCGCCGTCGGCGACCGCGGTGCCGCCGTCTTCCACCTCCTCGCGCACGGCGCCTTCAAGGCGCTGCTGTTCCTCGCGGCCGGCGTGGTCATCCACGCCGCCGGCACCAACTCGCTGGCCGCCATGTCCCGCATGCGGGGCCTCAGGGACCGCGTCCCGGACGCCTACTGGACGATGACCGTGGCACTGCTCGCGCTCGCCGCGATCCCGCCGTTCAGCGGCTTCTTCTCCAAGGAGTCCGTCCTCGGCGCCGCCGAACACGTCACCCAGGGCCACACCGGGCACGCCCCCGGCGCGGCCGGCTGGATCGTGCTCGTCGCCGGCCTGCTCACCGCCCTGCTGACCGCCGCGTACGCCGCCCGGCTGTGGCTGCTCGCCTTCCGGGGCCGGGGCACCGAGGCCCCGGACCACGGGCGCCAGCCACTGACGATGAACGCCGTGCTCTGGGTCCTCGCGATCCCCTCCCTCGCCCTCGGCGGGCTCGCCTACCGCGTCCTGCCCGACTGGTTCGACGGCCGCGACCTGACCCCGACCCTGCTCACCTCCATCCTCGGCACGGGCCTCGCCCTGGTCGGCGGGCTGCTCACCTACGGCGCCTGGCAGCGTGGCACCGCGCTCGCCGCGCGCTCCCCGCTGGGCGCGGTCGCCGCCCATCCGGAGGCCGACGCCGGCCTGGTCGAGGCCGAGGCCATCGCCACCCACCGGCCGGCCTACGGCGACATCGCCTACGCGCCCGACCCGGCGGACCCCGGACGGCTGCTGCTCGGCCCGCTGCACCGGCCCGCCGCGGCGGGCTTCCACCTGGACGCCGTGTACGAGGCGCTGTTCGTCCGCCCGGTGCGGGCCGGGGCGAGCCTCGTGCGGTTCCTGGACCGCGAGGTCGTCGACACCTACGTGCGCGGCGCCGCCGCCCTGCCCCGGCTGCTCGGGGCCGCCGTCCGGCGTGCGCAGACCGGCAATGTGCAGACCTATGTGAGCGCGCTGCTCGCCGGCACCGTCGTCCTGGCGGTCGCCGTCCTCCTCGTCGCCACGGGAGCGTGAGCAGGCGTGATCGATATCAACGAGTCCGTGATGCAGTTCCTTCTGGCATTCGTCGTCGTCGGCCCGCTCCTCGGCGCCGTCGCCGCGCTCCTCCCGGCCCCGCCCGGACTGAAGGGGAAGTCGCCGGGGCAGGCCGTGCTGCGGCACGGCGTGACCGTCACCGGCGTGATCCTTCTCGCCGCGATCGTCCTCGCGCTCGGCTTCGACCACGACCATCCGTCGAAGATGCAGGCCACGACCGACATCAGCTGGATCCCCGCGCTCGACGTGCGGATCCACCTAGGCATCGACGGCATCTCCCTCCCCCTTCTGGTCCTGACCGCGCTGCTGACCTTCCTCTGCGCGCTCTACTCCTACTTCAAGCCGCCGGCGGGCCCGGCCCCGAAGGCGTTCGTCGCGCTCCTGCTCCTGCTCGAGTCCGGCACCCTCGCCACCTTCGCCGTGCTCGACCTGCTGCTGTTCTTCCTCGCGTTCGAGATGGTGCTCATCCCGATGTACTTCCTCATCGCCCGCTGGGGCGGTGCGGGCCGGACCCGGGCCGCGTGGAAGTTCATCCTGTTCACGCTGCTCGGCTCCGTGGTCATGCTGCTCGGCCTGCTCCTGATCGGGATCAAGGCGGGCACGTTCGACATGGTGGCACTCGCCACTGACAACGGCCGGTCGCTGGCCACATCCGTGCAGGTCATCGCCGTTCTGGCGATCGGCATCGGGCTCGCGGTGAAGACGCCGATGTGGCCGCTGCACAGCTGGCTGCCGGACGCCCACACCGCCGCCCCGACCGTCGGCTCGGTCCTGCTGGCGGGCGTCCTGCTGAAGATGGGTACGTACGGTTTCGTCCGGATCATCCTGCCGATCGCGCCGGACGGCTTCCACACCTTCGCGCCGTACCTCGCCGCGTTCGCCGTCGTCGGGATCGTCTACGGATCCCTGGCCTGCCTCGCCCTCGCCCGGCAGGGCGCCAAGGGCGACCTCAAGCGGCTGATCGCCTACTCCTCCGTCGGCCACATGGGCTTCGTCCTGCTCGGCATCGCCAGCACCACCCCGACCGGCGTGAACGGCGCCCTGTTCGCCAACATCGCCCACGGCCTCATCACCGGCCTGCTGTTCTTCCTGGTCGGCGCGCTGAAGGACCGCACCGGCAGCACCGACCTCGACACCCTGGCCGAGGAGACGGGCGCCGCCCTGTACGGCAGGGCCCCGCGCCTCGGCGGCCTGCTCGCCTTCGGCGCGGTCGCCTCCCTCGGCCTGCCCGGACTCGCCGGGTTCTGGGGCGAGATGCTCGCCCTGTTCGGCTCCTTCCGGCCCGCCGCCGGCCTCAGCCGCCCGGCCTTCCTCACCTTCATGGCGATCGGCGCGTTCGGCACCCTGCTCACGGCCGCGTACATGCTGATCGTGGTCCGCCGCGTCTGCATGGGCGGCGCGGACCGCGAGACGGCGAAGCTCGCCGACGTCCACGGCTACGAGTTCGCCGCCTGGACCCCGCTGGTCGCCCTCACCGTCCTCGCCGGACTGTGGCCGAAGGCCCTGCTCGGCCTGACCGACCCGGCCGTGCAGCAGCTCCTCGCAGGAGGCACCCGATGAGCGCCCAGCCGCTTGCCGAGTCGCTGGTCCAGTCCGTCGACTGGCTCGCGATCGCCCCGCCCACCCTCGCGGCCGTCGTCGCGCTCGCCGTCCTCGTCGCCGACCTGTTCGTGCCCGAGCCCCGCAAGGCCGTGCTCGGCTGGGTCTCGGTCGCCGGGCTCGCCGCGGCGACCGCGCTGCTGCTGCCCCTCCTGGACGGCGACCGTGCCACCTTCTGCACCGACGCGCCCGCGCGCGCGTGCAGCTACACCGCCGACCACTTCACCCTCGTCATCCAGTTCCTGGTGCTCGGCGGCGCCTTGCTCGCGGCCCTGCTGTCCGTCACCCACCTGGACGACGAGCGGCGGCGCGTCCCGGCGGGCGAGTTCTGGTTCCTGCTGCTGTCCTCCGCGGCCGGCGCCGCCCTGCTGCCCGCCTCCCGCGACCTGGCCACGCTGATCGTCGCCCTGGAGGTCGCCTCCCTGCCCGCGTTCGCCCTCGTCGGCATCCGGCACGGCGACAAGCGGTCCTCGGAGGCCGCGCTGAAGTTCTTCCTGTCCTCGGTCACCGCCACCGCGGTCAGCCTGATGGGCATCAGCTTCGTCTACGCCTCCACCGGCACGCTGTACCTCACCCAGGTCGCCCAGCGCCTGACGCACGTCGACGGGCAACTGCACACCCTCGTCCAGGCCGGTGTCGTCCTCACCCTCGTCGGCTTCGCCTTCAAGACGGCCGCCGCGCCGTTCCACTTCTGGGTGCCCGACACCTACGTGGGCGCGCCCCTGCCCGTCGCCGCCTATCTGTCGGTCGTCGGCAAGGCGGTCGGCTTCTCCGGCCTGATCCTCGTCACCGTCGTCGCCTTCCCGTCGTACGCCGACGTCTGGGGGCCCGCGCTCGCCGTCCTGGCCGCCCTCACCATGACCGCCGGCAACGTCGCCGCCCTGCGCCAGCGGGCCACGCGCGCGTACAGCGCGGTACGGCTGCTCGCCTGGTCCTCCGTCGGCCAGGCCGGCTATCTGCTGGTGCCGATCGCCGCCGCCGGATACACCAAGGACGCCGAGCGGGCGATCGGCTCCACCGTCGCGTACGCCCTGATGTACGCCGCCGTGAACCTCGGCGCCTTCGCCGTGGCCGCCCTGGTGGGCCGCGGCCGGACGCTGAACCGGATCGCCGACTACCGGGGCCTGTACGCCACCAACCCGCTCAGCGCGCTGCTGCTGGCCTTCTTCCTGCTGTGCCTGGCCGGGCTGCCGCCGGGCGTCATCGGCCTGTTCGCCAAGGTCACCGTGTTCTCGGCGGCCGTCGACGCGGGCCTGGGCTGGCTCGCCGTCGTCATGGCCGTCAACGTCGTGATCGCCCTCTTCTACTACCTCCAGTGGACGGCCCTGCTGTTCCGCGCCCCCGAGGGCGAGCCCGTCCGGCACCGGGTCCCGGCCCCCCTCACGGCCGCGCTCGCCCTCACCGGAATCCTCGGCGTCGCCCTGTCCGGAGCGCCCCAGCTGGTCCTGCGTTTCGCGGCCGGCGGACTGTTCTAGGAGTCGGCACGCGCGCGTGGGGCACCCGTCGCACCCCGCGCGCGTACGGCCGTAAGGGCACGTCATCCGCCCCGGCCGGGGCGGGCGGCCGCGGGCACGCGGGAACTCGTGGGCCCCGCCTCGCGTTGTCGGAAGCGGGAGGGTCCACTGGATCGGAGTGATCCCCAGCAGCACGACTTGGAGGGCGCACCGTGCACCGCCGGCACAACGGGCTCAGGACGGCCGTACTCCTCGGAGGGCTGTCCGCGCTCATCATCGTCATCGGAGGCTTCTTCGGCCGCACCGGGCTGATCGTCGCCGTCCTGGTCGCCCTGGGCACGAACGCGTACGCGTACTGGAACAGCGACAAGCTCGCGCTGCGCGCGATGCGCGCCCGCCCGGTCAGCGAGTTCGAGGCCCCGGCGCTGTACCGGATGGTGCGGGAGCTGTCCACGCAGGCCCGCCAGCCCATGCCCCGGCTGTACATCTCGCCGACGGAGGCCCCGAACGCCTTCGCCACCGGCCGCAACCCGCGCAACGCGGCCGTGTGCTGCACCGAGGGCATCCTGCGCCTGCTGGACGAGCGCGAGCTGCGCGGTGTCATCGGCCACGAGCTGAGCCACGTCTACAACCGGGACATCCTCATCTCCTCGGTCGCCGGCGCGCTCGCCTCCGTGATCATGTTCCTGGTGAACTTCGCCTGGCTGATCCCGGTCGGCCGCTCGGACGACGACGAGGGGCCCGGCCTGTTCGGCATGCTGCTGATCATGATCCTGGGCCCGCTCGCCGCCTCCCTGATCCAGCTCGCCATCAGCCGCTCCCGGGAGTACGAGGCGGACGCCTCCGGCGCCCACCTCACCGGCGACCCGCTCGCCCTCGCCGGCGCCCTGCGCAAGCTGGAGACGGGCACCAAGCAGCTTCCGCTGCCCCCCGAGCCCCGGATCGAGACGGCGAGCCACATGATGATCGCCAACCCCTTCCGCCCGGGCCAGGGGATGTCCAAGATGTTCTCCACGCACCCGCCGATGGCGGAGCGCATCGCCCGCCTCGAAAGGATGGCAGGACAACAGTGAAGACGATCCTGAACGTCATCTGGCTCGTCCTGTCCGGTTTCTGGCTGTTCCTCGGGTACCTCTTCGCCGGCGTCCTGCTGTGTATCACGGTCATCGGCATCCCCTTCGGGATCGCCGCCTTCCGCATCGGCGCCTACGCCCTGTGGCCCTTCGGGCACACCACGGTCGAGCGGCGCGACGCGGGCGCGCCCTCCTGCGTGGGCAACGTGCTGTGGCTGATCCTGGCCGGCTGGTGGCTGGCGCTCGCCCACATCGTCACCGGCGTCCTGCTGTGCGTCACGGTCATCGGCATCCCGTTCGGCATCGCCAACTTCAAGCTGATACCGGTCTCCCTGCTGCCGCTGGGCCGCGAGATCGTGCCCACCGACCGGCCGTTCGCCGCCCGCTGACCGCCTGGAGGGGCCTCAGGTCCCGCGCCGGCCCGCCCGCCACCGCCGTACGCCGTAGACCGCCACGCCCAGCGCGAGCACGCCCGCGCCGGCGGCCACCGAGACCGGCGGCAGCGCCGACGCCAGCGCGGCGCAGCCCAGCAGGCCCACCGCGGGCACCACACGGGCGCGCGGGGCCGCGCTCAGCGTCCAGGCCGAGGCGTTGGCGACGGCGTAGTAGGCGAGCACGCCGAAGGACGAGAAACCGATCGCGCCGCGCACGTCCACCGTCGCGGCCAGCACGGCGACCACCGCGCCCACCGCCGCCTCCGCCCGGTGCGGCACCCGGAACCGCGGGTGCACGGCCGCCAGCGCGCCCGGCAGATGCCCGTCGCGGGCCATGGCGAGCGTCGTACGGGACACGCCGAGGATCAGCGCCAGCAGCGAGCCCAGCGCCGCCACCGCCGCCCCCGCCCGCACCACGGGCACCAGACCCGGCGCCCCGGCCGCCCGCACCGCGTCGGCCAGCGGCGCCGCCGCGTGCCCGAGCCGGTCCGCGCCGAGCACGCCGAGCACCGAGGCGGCCACGGCCGCGTACACCACCAGGGCGATCCCCAGCGCCAGCGGAACGGCCCTCGGGATCGTGCGCGCCGGGTCGCGCACCTCCTCCCCGAGGGTGGCGATCCGCGCGTACCCGGCGAACGCGAAGAACAGCAGCCCGGCCGCCTGGAGCACCCCGCCCGGGCCCGCCGGCGGGTCGCCGCCCAGCCGCCCGGCGTCCACCCGGCCCGAGGCCAGGCACACCACGACCACGGCGGCGAGCACGGCCAGGACGACGGCCACGATGCCCCGCGTCAGCCACGCCGACTTCTGGATCCCGCCGTAGTTCACGGCGGTCAGCGCCAGCACGGCGGCGACCGCCACCGCGTGCGCCTGCCCCGGCCACACGTACGTGCCCACGGTGAGCGCCATGGCCGCGCAGGAGGCCGTCTTGCCGACGACGAAGGCCCAGCCGGCCAGATACCCCCAGAAGGCGCCCAGCCGCTCCCTGCCGTACACGTAGGTGCCGCCGGAGGCCGGATAGCGGGCGGCCAGCCGGGCGGAGGACAGCGCGTTGCAGTAGGCCACCACGGCGGCGAGGGCGAGCCCTTGGAGCAGCCCGGACCCGGCCGCCCGCGCGGCGGGGCCCGGCGCGGCGAACACCCCGGCGCCGACCATCGCCCCCAGGCCCACGACCACGGCGTCCCGCAGGCCCAGACCGCGGCGCAGACCGGCATCCGTACGTGTCATGCGCCGCACCCTACTGAGCGCGGCAACCGGTGGACGGCCCGCCGGCGTCTTCCTTCTCGACACGGCACGAACACGCGCACGTGCCGGGCACCGGGCCCACGGCGGAAAACCGGGGCACGGACGGCGCGGACACGGCGCGGGAGGGCAGGTTCACGGCATGGGCATCATCAGCTGGATCATCCTGGGACTGCTGGCCGGAGCCATCGCCAAGCTCCTGCTGCCGGGCCGCGACCCCGGCGGCTTCATCGGCACGACCCTCATCGGCATCGCGGGCGCGTTCCTCGGCGGCTGGATCTCCGCGCGCTGGCTGGACCACCCGGTCAGCAAGCACTTCTACGACGGCGCGACCTGGGCGGCGGCCATCGGCGGCTCCCTGGTGCTGCTGATCCTCTACCGCATCCTGTTCGGCAACTCACGGGACTGATTCGGCGGCTGACGCGGCCGAGCGCGGCCGGAGACGGTCCGGGCGGTACGGAAAGGGCGGGTGCCCCACGGCACCCGCCCTTTCCGTGTTCCGTGCGCCTAGCGGTAGTTCACGAACTGCAGCGCGAAGTCGAAGTCCTTGCCCTTCAGGAGGGCGATCACGGTCTGGAGGTCGTCGCGGCTCTTGGAGCTGACGCGCAGCTCGTCACCCTGGACCTGCGCCTTGACGCCCTTGGGGCCCTCATCACGGATGATCTTCGCCACCTTCTTGGCGTTCTCCTGGGAGATGCCCTCCTGGATCGAGGCGAAGAGCTTGTACTCCTTGCCGGAGAGCTGAGGCTCGCCCGCCTCCAGCGCCTTCAGCGAGATGCCCCGCTTGATGAGCTTGGACTCGAAGACGTCGAGGACGGCCTTCACCCGGTCCTCGGAGTTCGCCTCCATAAGGATCTTGTCTTCACCGGACCACTTGATCGAAGCCCCCACGCCCTTGAAGTCGTAGCGCTGTGAGATCTCCTTGGCGGTCTGGTTGAGGGCGTTGTCGACCTCCTGCCGCTCGACCTTCGAGACGATGTCGAAACTGGAGTCGGCCATGTCCTGTGGCTCCTTGGTATCGGGGTGTGTACGGGGTGGGTGCCGGCGCGCGGCGGCGACCGCCGGGCCCGGTGGAGCACCGGGCCGCATCCGCACCAGCCTAGCCACCCCGCGCCCCCAGATGCGGAGATCAACCGGGTGGCGAAGCACCCCCGTGCATCGGGTATTGTTTACGTCGTTGCCGGGGAACACCGCCGAAAGCGGGGTTCGAACGGCAGCGATACCCGGCGGTGTGCCCGAGCGGCCAAAGGGAGCAGACTGTAAATCTGCCGGCTCAGCCTTCCCAGGTTCGAATCCTGGCGCCGCCACACGGGAACGAGAGCCCCGTGATCTGCGATACGCAGATCACGGGGCTCTCGTCGTATGCGTACGCGGGTCAGGCCAGTGGGCCGGGGCGCAGGGCGAGCAGGGCGATGTCGTCGGTGGTGTCGCGGCCGAACCGGAGGACCAGCTCGTCGCAGAAGACGTCCAGCGGGGCCCGGGCCAGGGCGGCGGTGGACCGGCGGAGCGTGCCCATGGCCTCGTCCAGCGACTCGCCGCGGCGCTCGATGAGGCCGTCCGTGAAGAACAGCAGCGTGGAGTGGGGCGGCAGCAGCTCCCAGGCGGACCGGCGGGGCAGCTGCGGGTCCATCCCGATCAGCAGGCCCCGGCCCGCGTCCAGGTACCGCGTCCCGCCCTCCTCGGTGGTCAGCAGGGGCGGCAGGTGGCCGGCCGAGGAGTAGTGCAGGTACGTCGTGCGGGCGTCGCTCTTGACCAGGCCGTACACGCAGGTCGCGGTGAATTGCGGGTTCAGGGTCTGGCTCGCCAGGTCCAGGCGGCGCAGGACTTCCTCGGGCGGTTCCTGCCGGTCGACGGCGATACCGCGCAGCATGTTGCGCAGGGTGCTCATGGCGACCGCGGCCTGGAGGTCATGACCGGACACGTCCCCGATGACCAGCACGATGTCACCGCCCGGCAGCGTGAAGGCGTCGTACCAGTCGCCGCCGACCTCGGCGGTGGTGCTGGACGGCACATAGCGGGCGGCCAGCTCCAGCCGGTCGGCGCGGGGCAGTTCGGGCAGCAGCGCGCGCTGGAGGTGTTCGGCGTTGGAGCGGGCGTGCTGGTGCAGACGGGCGTTGTCCACCCCGAGCGCGACGGCGCGGACCAGCTCCGCGATCAACGGAACGTCCTCCTTGGCGAACGGGCGCCCGGCATCGGTACGGACCATGGTCAGGGCCCCGAACACCGCGCTCTCGGCCCGCAGCGGAGCGACGACCGCGCTGCTCGCGCCCAGTTGCCGCACGAGGTCCCATTGCCGGGCGTCCAAGGGGCTCTGCGGGTCATCGGGCGGGGCGATGTCGGTGACCAGCAGCGGGCCGGCGCCGCGGACCACCCTGAGCAGCGAGCTCTGCGTGCCCCTGGACGCCGGCGGGAGCGTGCCAAGGTGGGCCTCGGACACCGGCACATGGGGGTCGCGGTGCACGACACAGACCCGCTCCAGCCGCCCCTGCTCGTCGACCAGGTCCGCCACGCACCAGTCGGCCAGGTTCCGGGTCAGGACATGGCACACCCGTCGTAGCCGCTCCTCCGGATCGAGGGTGCTGGTCAGCGCCATGCCGGTGTCGGCGAACAGGGACAGCCACTCCGGCGCCGCCGTCTCGGTGCTCAGCGTCTTCGTCTTCTTGGTGGTGGTCGGCAGATGCACCGGGCCCGGCACCGGCCGGGTGGCGTGGCGGACGTCCCCGGGGGCGTCCGGCGGGGCGGGGGGAGCCGTCGTCGTGGTGAGCTGGGCGACGAACACGGTCCGCCCGTCGATCGCCTCCTGCGTCTGGATGGTGAGGCGGATCGGGACCACCCGGCCGTCCCGGTGCAGCGCGGGAACCGGGATCGGGCGGCCCAGGATGCGGGACTCGCCGGTGAGCAGCAGCGAGGTGAAGGCCGCCACATGGCGTCGGCGGAGGTGTTCGGGCATGAGCGCGGTCAGCGGCCGGCCGACGAGATCGTGCGCCGCCCAGCCCAGCAGGCTCGACGCGGCGTCGTTCACGGCGACGATCCGGTTGGTGTCGTCGGCCGCGACGGTCGGCACGAGGGCGGCCTCCACCTCGCTCGCGTCCCAGGGCGCCAGATCCGTCGGATTGGCGCCCGGGGCGCCGGTGACCTGCGTCCAGGAGGTGGGCTGTCCGCCGAGCAGCTGACCGGTGATCTGGTCGAGCAGCCAGTGCCGGAAGGCCCGGATGTGCGGCAGGGGCGGCAGGGCCAGCAGGCTCTCCTGCTGTGCCGCGGTGTCGGCGGCGTCGAGGACCCGGCGCAGCGTCGCGATGCGGGGCGCCGCGTCCGCCGCGAACGCCACTCGCAGGGAGAGCGTCGAACTGTCGGGGGTCTCCTGCTCCACCGCCGCCGTCATGGACGCGCAGATCATGCTGCTCGTGTCCTGGGCGACGGCGTGCTCCTCGGGGGACACCCCGGTCCAGGAGGGGCCTGAGCGGGCGAGGAGCAGTTCGCGCAGCATGCCCTCCCACTGCTGCTGGGCCGCCCAGTAGAGGGCGTACGGAACGTCGTTCAGCGTCACGGTGACGGTCCGGCCGGGCGGCGCCACGGTCTCCCACGCGGACTGCGGCGGCGCCGGCGCCTCGGGCCACACCTCGAACCAGACCGTCTTGCGGTCCTCCCCGCTGTGGACGCCATGGCTGGTGGCCAGCTCCTCGACCAGGCCCAGGCCCCTGCCGGTGCAGGCGTACAGATGGCGGACGTGCGGTACCAGCCCGTAGTCCGGGCGGTGATCGCTGACCCGCACATGGGCCTGGCCCTCGACGGTCCAGGCCTCGACCTCGATCCCGGTGCGCGCGTGGACGACCGCGTTGGTCACCAGCTCGCCGGTCAGCAGCTCGGCGGTGTCCACCACGTCCGGCACCAGACCGTCCAGCACCGACCGTACGAACCTCCGGGCCGCCACGACGTTCTCCGGCACCGGAGCCAGGCGCCGTGCCGACGCTCCCGGAGGAATCGGGCTGCCCATACCGGCTGGGTGCCCAGAACCCCGCACCTGAATTCCGCCCGCCCGGGAAAACCCGTCGCCCGCCGCGCCCGGCGCCGCGTACGTTCGCCCGCATGGCCGACGACTGCTTCACGCATCCCCGTCTCGCCGCGGTCTACGACCCGCTCCACTCCGACCGGGCGGACCTCGACGCGTATCTGGGCATGGCGGAGGAGTTCGGGGCGCGCCGCGTGCTGGACATCGGCTGCGGGACCGGGGTGTTCGCCCTCCTCCTGGCCGGCCGCGGGATCGAGGTCGTCGGCGCCGACCCCGCCCGGGCATCCCTGGACATCGCCCGCGCCGGACCGGGTGGTGAGCGCGTCCGCTGGATCCACGGCGACGCGACCGGCCTTCCACCGCTCCGGGCGGACCTGGCGACGATGACGGGGAACGTCGCCCAGGCCATCGTCGATCCGCACGCGTGGCGGGAGACGCTGCGGGGAGCCCGGGAAGCGCTGCGGCCCGGCGGACGGCTGGTCTTCGAGACCCGTGATCCGGCCCGGCGCGGCTGGGCGGAGTGGACCCGTGAGCAGTCGTACTCCGTGACGGAGGTCCCCGGCGCCGGAACGGTCGAGTACTGGGTCGAGCTGACCGAGGTGAGCGGCCCGCTGGTGACCTTCCGCCAGAGCTACGCCTTCGCGGCGGACGGACAGGTGCTCACCTCCGACTCCACGCTGCGCTTCCGGGAGCGCGCCGAGATCGAGCGGGACCTGCTCGCGCACGGCTACGTGGTGGAGGAGGTCCGTGACGCCCCCGACCGACCGGGACGGGAGTTCGTCTTCGTGGCCCGCCGGCCGTGAACTCCGGAACGCTCCCACGACCGCGGTCCCGGCCGGCCGGACGGGCGGCCCGGGTGCGGGACCGGGCGGTGCGGACGATGCTGGAGCCATGGCCGGGAAACGCCCCATCATCGTGCACCTGCCGTCCCCGACCGGCGGCCGCCGGGTGCGGGTCGACGGCGAGATCCTCGGACTCGCGCACAACGTGCGGGACCTCGTGGAGTTCCTGCGCCGGGCGGGGCTGGAGATCGAACCGGAGGAGGTCGCCGACTCCCCGCTGATCGACTGGCGCGGAGTGGGCCCCGACCGGTGGGAGGCGGAGACCCGGACCTGACCACTGCCATCACCCGCCCCCGTACGCGCATCTGACGGCCGGTCGATGTCCCGGCACGCCGGCGGGCACACTGGCGGTATGTCCTCCCGACGCAGAACCTGTCCCGTGTGCCACCGCGACATCGCCGTCGTGGCAGGCCGCTTCGCGCGCCACGACCCGCCCGGGACGCGGGCGAACGGCGACCTCGTCTCCTGCGCCGGATCCCGGCGGCACGCGCAACTCGGCGCCGCCCAGCCCTCCTTGGACGGCTACGTCCTGCCGGAGTTTCCCGGTCAGCTGCCCCTGTTCTGAGTCCGCTCAGTTCCCGGCCACCGACTTGACCGCGACCGACACCGGCGTGGAACCGCTGATCAGCTCCAGCGTGAGACCGGCCGTCGCGGGCGTGTCCACCAGTTCCGCGAGGACGGCAGCGACATCGTCCCGGGGGATGGAGCCGCGCCCGGTGTGCGCCTCCATGCGGACCAGCCCGGTGCCCGGCTCGTCCGTCAGCGCGCCGGGGCGCAGGATCGTCCAGTCCAGCGCCTCCTGCTGGGTGACGTACGCGTCGGCCTCGCCCTTGGCGCGCAGATACGCGTCGAAGACCTCGTCCCCCTGGTGCGCGGGATCCGCGCCCATCGCGGACACCACCAGGAAGCGCCGCACGCGCGCGCGTACGGCCGCGTCCGCGAACAGCACCGCCGCGCCCCTGTCCACCGTGTCCTTGCGGGCCGCGCCGCTGCCCGGGCCCGCGCCCGCCGCGAAGACCGCCGCGTCCGCGCCCTGCAGATGCGCCGCGACCTCTTCCACCAGGGCCGACTCCAGGTCGAGCAGGACCGGTTCGGCGCCGGCCGCCCGCAGGTCGTCGCCCTGTTCCAGGCTGCGGATGATCCCCGCGACCTCGTCACCGCGCGCGGAGAGCAGGCGCTCCAGCCGCAACGCGATCTGACCATGACCACCAGCGATGACAATGCGCATGATTCCGACCGTACGCCCGAAGGGCCGCACCCGCCGCACGAGTCGGCCGGCGTGACACCGGCGCGGCCACGCGCGCGTGCACCCCCGCCGGGCCCGCCCGGCGCCCCCTCAGGACAGCTCTCCGCGGCCCTGCCGGGGCAGCCCCGGCTCCCCCGTGCCCGTCGCGTGGCAGTACTCGCGTACCGCGCTCGTACGGGCCACCACGCGGCCCCGGTGCACCACGATCCTGCTGTAGGCCAGGGAGAGCGCCCCGGCCAGCCGGTCGCCGCGTACGGCCAGCAACTCGGCCGGGAAGCCCGCCTCCACCCGCACCTCCGGCAGGCCCAGCGCCGCACGGGCCGAGACGGACACCGCGTCGTAGGCGTCCTCGGGACGCAGTCCGTGGACGGACGCGAGGAGGTACGCCGCCTCCAACGGGTCGCCGCGGCCCACGGGGTTGGAGACATCGCGCAGCGCCCCGCCGCCGGCCGTCACCCGTACCCCGGCCGCGCGCAGCAGCCGTACCGGTGCCGTGCCGCGCCGGGACGCGCCGCCGCAGCCGCCCTGGGGCAGGCAGACCACCGTCACGCCGGCCGCCGCGAGTTGGTCGGCGGCCCGCGAGGCGAGCTGGGCGGGCAGGCGCGCGAGACCGGCGCACGGTCCGATCGTCACGCCGGGGCGCAGGCCCCCGGCCATGGCCGCGAGCCGGGCCAGCCGGGCCGGGTCGGCGGCGTCGGTGTGCAGGTCCACCGGGCAGCCGTGTTCGGAGGCCACCTCCAGGACCGCCTCCACGTAGCCGGCGGGATCCGGGTCGAGGTCCGGGCAGCCGCCCACCACCGAGGCGCCCATCCTCACCGCGTCCCGCAGCATCGCCAGCCCGTCGGCCCCAGCCACCCCGGTCAGCAGCCGGGGCATCGCCACCGTGGTCAGTTCCGCCAGCCCCCGCAGCGACCGCCGGGCCCGCAGCACCGCGCCGAGCGCGCCGAGCCCCCGGACGTCGCCCACGCGCACGTGCGCGCGCACCGCCGTCGCGCCGAGCCCGAGGTGCAGCAGCGCCGCCTGGGTCGCCCGGCGCTGGACGTCCTCGGGGGCGTACGACACCGGCCCCGGGTGCTCGGCGGACAGCGCGGTGTCCCCGTGCGCGTGGGGTTCGACCGGGGCCGGCAGCAGCAGATAGCCGCTCAGGTCCACGCGGGTGGGGCCCGTGCGGGCCGGGCCGGGCGCGAGGCTGCCGGCCGTGCCCACCGCCTCGATGCGCCCGCCGCCGAGCCGTACGTCCACGGTCCGGCCGTCGGTCAGCCGCGCCCCGCACAGCAGCAGGGCGGCCGGGCCGGACGGTCCCGGGGGCCCCGGCGGGCGCGGCGGGTTCGACGGCGGTTGCGGCTGCGGCTGGCTGTCGGGCATCGCGCTCCAGGGTCGGGCGGGAGGGGCTCGGGTGGGCCGGCGTGAGGCAGGGGCGCGTGGGTCGCCCCAAGATCACGCAGGGCGAGTCGAGCCTAGGGTCGTGAGCCGCGCGGATCCCGCAGGAGCGCAATAGTCGTACCGGCGTGGTCCGCCCTCTCCCGGCACCTCGCGGAGGGCTCCCGGTGGGGCGGCGGGATACGGATTTGGGTGAACGGCGGCGGACCGTGTAATGTCTTCATCGCTCGCCCCAATAGCTCAGTCGGCAGAGCGTCTCCATGGTAAGGAGAAGGTCAACGGTTCGATTCCGTTTTGGGGCTCTGGTGTGAGAGGTTCCCGTCGCGAGACGGGAGCTGATCTCATCAAAGCGGTGTAGCTCAGTCGGTAGAGCAAGCGGCTCATAATCGCTGTGTCACCGGTTCAAGTCCGGTCACCGCTACTGACAGTAGCCGATTGCGGGGTCGGTCCTTCGATCGGCTACTCTTTCTTGCGTTGAACCAGTCCATCCGTTCGTCTTAGGAGCACTCACGTGGCTGCCACCGACGTCCGCCCGAAGATCACGCTGGCCTGCGTGGAGTGCAAGGAGCGGAACTACATCACCAAGAAGAACCGGCGTAACAACCCGGACCGTCTTGAGATGAAGAAGCACTGCCCGCGTTGCAACGCGCACACCGCGCACCGCGAAACGCGATAAATCAGGCTCGTCCGTGAGGCCGTCCCCTTCCGAGGGGGCGGCCTCACGGCGTTTCCGCGGTCCGTCCCGTATCGAGGCCGCCACCGGCCCCCCGCGCATTCCGTGACCGGTTTCCGGCTAATTTGGGGCCATCACAGCAGAGATCAGGAGGTGCCGGGCCATGGCGCTCGACCAGTCCTTCGTGGGACGGACCTACCCGCCCACCGCGCCCTATGAGGTGGGCCGGGAGAAGATCCGCGAGTTCGCCGAGGCGGTGGGCGAGACCAACCCGGTGTACACCGATCCCGAGGCCGCCAAGGAATTCGGCTACCCCGATGTGATCGCCCCGCCGACCTTCGTGTTCTCCATCACTTTCCGGGCCGCCGGACAGGTCGTCCAGGACCCGCAGCTCGGCCTGGACTACAGCCGCGTGGTGCACGGCGACCAGAAGTTCGCCTACGCCCGCCCGGTGCGCGCCGGCGACCGGCTCACGGTCACCTCCACCATCGAGGCGATCAAGTCCCTCGCGGGCAACGACATCCTGGACATCCGCGGTGAGGTCCACGACGAGTCCGGCGAGCTCGTCGTGACCGCCTGGACCAAGCTCGTGGCCCGCGCGGCCGAGGAGGCGTGAGGATCCGATGACGGCGAAGATCGCGTACGACGAGGTCGAGGTCGGCACCGAGCTGCCGGCGCGGAGCTTCCCGGTGACGCGCGCCACGCTGGTGCGCTACGCCGGTGCCTCCGGGGACTTCAACCCGATCCACTGGAACGAGAAGTTCGCCAAGGAGGTGGGCCTGCCGGACGTCATCGCGCACGGCATGTTCACCATGGCCGAGGCGATCCGCGTGGTCACGGACTGGACCGGGGACCCGGGCGCGGTCGTGGAGTACGGCGTCCGCTTCACCCGGCCCGTCGTCGTCCCGAACGACGACCAGGGCGCCCTGATCGAGGTCAGCGGCAAGGTCGCGGCCAAGCTGGACGACCACACCGTCCGCGTGGACCTGACGGCGACGAGCGCCGGCCAGAAGGTGCTGGGCATGTCCCGGGCGGTCGTCCGCCTGGCCTGACCGAGCCGGAGCCGATGTAAGGGGCGCCCTCCCTTGAGGACGCCCCTTACGCGTTGCCTGTTCTGCCGGTGCCCGGCGTTCCCGCAGGCGGGTGCTCCCCGCCTGCCCGGCCCCCTCGGTGACGTCTCGTACGCTTGGCCCCGTGCAGGTACTCCACGACGCCCCCCTTGCCCCGCTGACCACCTTCCGGCTGGGCGGCCCCGCGACCCGGCTGGTCACGGCCGGCACCGACGCCGAGGTGATCGCCGCCGTACGCGAGGCCGACGACAGCGGAACGCCGCTGCTGGTCATCGGCGGCGGCTCGAACCTCGTCATCGGCGACAAGGGATTCGACGGCACCGCGCTGCGCATCGCCACGCGCGGGTTCGAACTGCGCGGCAACACGCTGGAGCTGGCGGCCGGCGAGGTGTGGAGCGACGCCGTCGCCCGCACCGTGGAGGCCGGGCTCGCCGGGATCGAGTGCCTGGCCGGCATCCCCGGCTCCGCGGGCGCCACGCCGATCCAGAACGTGGGCGCCTACGGCCAGGAGGTCTCCTCGACGATCACGGAGGTGATCGCGTACGACCGCCGGGCCGGCCGGACCGTCACCCTGACGAACGAGGAGTGCGCCTTCTCGTACCGCCACAGCCGCTTCAAGGCCGACCCGGACCGCTATGTCGTGCTCCGGGTCCGTTTCGAACTGGAGGACGCGGACGGGCTGTCCGCGCCGCTGAAGTACGCCGAGACCGCCCGCGCGCTCGGCGTGGCGACCGGCGACCGGGTGCCGCTCGCCGACGCCCGCGAGACCGTGCTGAGGCTGCGCGCCGGGAAGGGCATGGTGCTGGACCCCGAGGACCACGACACCTGGTCCGCCGGTTCCTTCTTCACCAACCCGATCCTCACCGACGAACAGTTCGCCGCCTTCCACGCGCGCGTGCGCGAGCGGCTGGGCGAGGGCGCCGAACCGCCCGCCTACCCGGCGGGGGAGGGCCGTACGAAGACGTCCGCGGCCTGGCTGATCGACAAGGCGGGCTTCACCAAGGGCTACGGCACCGGCCCCGCCCGCATCTCCACCAAGCACACCCTCGCCCTGACCAACCGGGGCGAGGCCACCACGGAGGACCTGCTCGCCCTGGCCCGCGAGGTGGTCGACGGGGTCCGCGCGGCCTTCGGCGTCACGCTCGTCAACGAGCCGGTGACCGTCGGCGTCAGCCTGTAGGGACGGGTCCCGCGAGAGCCGCCGTACCGGCTCAGTAGGCCACTCCCACGCCCTGCCGCACGGTCTCCCTGGCGTCGATCATCGACAGCATCGCGTGCGCGACGTCCGCGCGCGCGAGGAAGCGGCCCCTGGCCGGGGTGCCGCCGACGACCGTGCGGTAGCGGCCGGTGAGCGGCTTGTCCTGGAGGCGCGGGGGCCGTACGCACGTCCAGTCGGTGTCGCTGCGGGCCAGACCGGCCTCCATCTCGCGCAGATCGGCGTAGACGTCCTTCAGGACCGCCGACACGATGCCCCGCACCGCGCGGTCCAGGGGGCCGTCGCCCTCGGGGGCCGGGCCGACCGGGCTGGCGCTGACCACCAGCAGCCGGCGCACCCCCTCCGCCTCCATGGCGCCGGTGATCGCACGGGTCAGCCGGGCGGTCACCCCGTCGGCCTTGCGGCCGCGCGGCCCCAGGCCGGACAGGACGGCGTAGCGGCCCCGGACGGCGGCGCGCAGCTCCTCCGGGTCCTCCAGGCCGCTGCGGACGACCTCCAGGCGGTCCCCGGACACCGGGAGCCGGGCGGGGTCCCGCACGACCGCCGTGACGTCGTGACCGGCGTCCAGGGCCTGGCGGACCAGTTCACGGCCGGTCCCTCCGGTGGCGCCGAAAACAGTGAGCTTCATGGTGGTCTTCCCCGATTCCCCTGCGCATCCGAGTGAGTGAGTGCTCACTCACCTACGTGCCTCCTAGAGTGAGTAATCACTTACTGATGCGTCAAGGCCGATTAGGAGTTCCATGGAGCCCGTGGAGACGAAGCCCGCGCGCGTGCGCATCCTGGAGGCCGCCCACGAGCTGATGCTCACCGTCGGACTCGCCCGCGCCACCACCAAGGAGATCGCCCGCGCGGCCGGCTGCTCCGAAGCGGCCCTCTACAAGTACTTCGACAGCAAGGAAGAGCTGTTCGTGCGGGTCCTCACCGAGCGGCTGCCCCGGCTCACCCCGCTGCTCGACAGCCTCTCCGCCGCACCGGGACGGGCCACCCTGGAGGAGAACCTCACCGAGATCGCCCGCCAGGCCGCGCTCTTCTACGAGCAGAGCTTCCCGATCGCCGCCTCCCTGTACGCCGAGACGCAGCTCAAACGGCGCCACGACGACACCCTGCGCGCCCTCGGCTCCGGCCCGCACATGCCCATCCAGGGCGTGGACGCCTACCTCCGCGCCGAACAGGCGGCCGGCCGGGTCCGCGCCGACGCCGACACCTACGCCGCCGCCTCACTCCTCATGGGCGCCTGCGCCCAGCGGGCCTTCGCCTACGACGCCACCGAGACCGGGCGGCGGCCCCCGGTGGACGAGTTCGCCGCCCGCCTCGCCCGGACCCTCCTCGGCGGCATCCAGTCCCCGCACCAGCCCGCCGGATGACCCCGGGGCCCCGCCGGGCGGTCTAGCCGGCCGGACGGGCCAGCCAGTCGTCCACGCCCGCCAGCAGCCGCGCCTTGACCTCCTCGGGCGCGGCCGAGCCCCGCACCGACTGCCGGGCCAGTTCCGCGAGCTCCGCGTCCGAGAAGCCGTGGGCGTGCCGGGCGATCTCGTACTGCGCGGCCAGCCGCGAGCCGAACAGCAGCGGGTCGTCCGCGCCCAGCGCCATCGGCACGCCCGCCTCGAACAGGGTGCGCAGCGGGACGTCCTGCGGCTTCTCGTACACGCCGAGCGCCACGTTCGAGGCCGGGCACACCTCGCAGGTCACGCCCCGGTCGGCCAGCCGCTTCAGCAGCCGCGGGTCCTCCGCGGCCCGCACCCCGTGCCCGATCCGGGAGGCGTGCAGGTCGTCCAGGCAGTCCCGGACCGACGCCGGGCCGGCCAGCTCGCCGCCGTGCGGGGCCGACAGCAGACCCGCCTCGCGGGCGATGTGGAAGGCCCGGTCGAAGTCCCGCGCCAGGCCCCGCCGCTCGTCGTTGGAGAGCCCGAAGCCGACCACGCCCCGGTCCGCGTAGCGCACCGCCAGCCGGGCCAGCGTGCGCGCGTCCAGCGGGTGCTTCATGCGGTTCGCCGCGACCAGGACGCGCATGCCGAGGCCGGTGTCCCGGGAGGCCGTGTCGACCGCGTCCAGGATGACCTCCAGCGCCGGGATCAGACCGCCAAGCCGGGGCGCGTACGACGTCGGGTCCACCTGGATCTCCAGCCAGCCCGAGCCGTCCTTCAGGTCCTCCTGCGCGGCTTCCCGGACCAGGCGCTGGATGTCCTCCGGGGTGCGCAGGCAGGAGCGGGCCGCGTCGTACAGCCGCTGGAAACGGAACCAGCCCCGCTCGTCCGTGGCGCGCAGCCGGGGCGGGTCCCCGCTGACGAGGGAGTCCCGCAGCGTGTCGGGCAGCCGTACGCCGTACTTGTCGGCCAGCTCCAGCACGGTCCCTGGTCGCATCGACCCGGTGAAGTGCAGGTGCAGATGGGCTTTCGGCAGCTCAGAGAGATCACGTACACGCTCCATTCCCAGATCCTGCCGTACGTCACCGCCTTCCCGGTAGCCGTTTCACCGTAGGTGGGCTTGCCCGTACACACGAACGGGCCGTCTCCCCGGGGGGAGACGGCCCGCACGCGCGCGTGGCGGCCGGGAACTAGTCCCGAGCCTCCGCCAGCAGCTTCTGGATGCGGCTCACGCCCTCGACGAGGTCCTCGTCGCCGAGCGCGTACGACAGCCGCAGGTAGCCCGGCGTGCCGAACGCCTCGCCCGGGACGACCGCGACCTCGGCCTCCTCCAGGATCAGCGCGGCCAGCTCGACGGTGTCCTGTGGGCGCTTGCCGCGGATCTCCTTGCCGAGCAGCGCCTTGACCGAGGGGTAGGCGTAGAACGCGCCCTCGGGCTCCGGGCAGACCACGCCGTCGATCTCGTTGAGCATCCGCACGATGGTCTTACGGCGCCGGTCGAACGCCTCGCGCATCTTCGCCACGGCCTCCAGGTCACCCGAGACGGCGGCCAGGGCGGCCGCCTGGGCCACGTTGGAGACGTTGGAGGTGGCGTGCGACTGGAGGTTCGTCGCGGCCTTGACGACGTCCTTCGGGCCGATGACCCAGCCCACGCGCCAGCCGGTCATGGCGTACGTCTTCGCCACGCCGTTGACCACGACGCACTTGTCGCGCAGCTCGGGCAGCAGCGCCGGCAGGGACACCGCGGCGGCGTCGCCGTAGACCAGGTGCTCGTAGATCTCGTCGGTGAGCACCCACAGGCCGTGCTCGAGGGCCCAGCGGCCGATCGCCTCGGTCTCGGCCTCGGAGTACACCGCACCGGTCGGGTTGGACGGGGAGACGAAGAGGACGACCTTCGTCCGCTCCGTGCGCGCCGCCTCCAGCTGCTCCACCGAGACCCGGTAGCCGGTGGTCTCGTCCGCGACGACCTCCACCGGGACACCGCCGGCCAGACGGATGGACTCCGGGTACGTCGTCCAGTACGGCGCCGGGACGATGACCTCGTCGCCCGGGTCGAGGATCGCGGCGAAGGCCTCGTAGATGGCCTGCTTGCCGCCGTTGGTGACCAGGATCTGGGAGACGTCGGGCTCCCAGCCGGAGTCGCGCAGCGTCTTGGCGGCCAGCGCGGCCTTCAGCTCGGGCAGGCCGCCGGCCGGGGTGTAGCGGTGGAACTTGGGGTTCTTGCAGGCCTCGACGGCCGCCTCGACGATGTAGTCCGGGGTCGGGAAGTCGGGCTCACCGGCGCCGAAGCCGATCACCGGACGCCCGGCGGCCTTCAGGGCCTTGGCCTTGGCGTCCACGGCGAGGGTGGCGGACTCGGAGATCGCGCCGACTCGGGCGGAGACCCGGCGCTCGGTGGGAGGGATTGCAGCGCTCATGCGGCCCATCGTTCCAGACCGGAAATGTCCCCGGCACACGGGTTTCACAGACTGGGCAGCCGGTGGCCGAGGGGTGAACAGGGGTCCGAATCCGGCCCCCGGCCAGGACGATCTTCCCTTCGGGGATCCCGACGAGCACTTTCTGTTCGACGCCGGGCCCCGGAGCACGTACACTCTCACCTCGTTGGCCTCTCGACGGCCGCCACCGAGCAGGTGCACAACGGGCACCCGGTCGGATGCGGTACGTTGGGGGACACACAAAGGGTCGTAGCTCAATTGGTAGAGCACCGGTCTCCAAAACCGGCGGTTGGGGGTTCAAGTCCCTCCGGCCCTGCTACACACACCGCCAGGATGTGTGCGCATGTACGTACAGCAATGCACCGCCGTGCGGCTCAGAAACCGGGCGCGGCACGGCCACGACCCGGGATCAGGTGAGGACTATGACGGACGCCGTAGGCTCCATCGACACGCCTGATGCCCAGGACGAGGTGCCCGAGTCCAAGAAGGCCCGCAAGGGCGGTAAGCGCGCCAAGAAGGGCCCGCTGAAGCGCCTCGCCACCTTCTACCGCCAGATCATCGCGGAGCTCCGCAAGGTCGTCTGGCCGACGCGCAATCAGCTGACTTCGTACACCACCGTGGTGATCTTCTTCGTCGTCATCATGATCGCTCTGGTGACCGTGATTGACTATGGGCTCGACCACGCGGCCAAGTACGTCTTCGGCTGAGCCAAAAGCGAAGGGCGCCGTGGTACCGGCGCCCCTTTTCGCATGTTCCACCCCTATGTATCCAGGAAGAAGCAGCCATCGTGTCTGACCCGAACCTGAACGACGACGCCACTGAGCCCCGCGGGGTGGCTGCCGAGACGGTGGACGACGAGCTCGACATCGTCGAGGGCGCGGACGACCAGGACGAGTTCGAGGCTGCCGAGGCCGAGGCGGGGGAGCCGGCCGAGGAGGCCGCCGTGCACGCCGAGGACGCCGAGGACGAGGACGACTCCGAGGACGAGGGCGACGAGGCCGCCGAGGAAGCCGACGAGGAGACCGCCGAGGCGGAGCCCGCCGCCCCGGTCGACCCGGTCGAGGCCCTGCGCGAGGAACTGCGCACCCTGCCCGGCGAGTGGTACGTCATCCACACCTACGCCGGTTACGAGAACCGCGTGAAGACCAACCTGGAGCAGCGCGCCGTCTCGCTGAACGTCGAGGACTACATCTTCCAGGCCGAGGTGCCGCAGGAAGAGGTCGTCCAGATCAAGAACGGCGACCGCAAGACGATCAAGCAGAACAAGCTGCCGGGCTACGTCCTGGTCCGCATGGACCTGACCAACGAGTCCTGGGGCGTCGTCCGCAACACCCCGGGTGTCACCGGCTTCGTCGGCAACGCCTACGACCCCTACCCGCTGACCCTGGACGAGATCGTCAAGATGCTCGCCCCGGAGGCCGAGGAGAAGGCCGCCCGCGAGGCCGCCGAGGCCGAGGGCAAGCCCGCCCCGCAGCGCAAGGTCGAGGTCCAGGTGCTGGACTTCGAGGTCGGCGACTCGGTCACCGTCACCGACGGCCCGTTCGCCACGCTCCAGGCGACCATCAACGAGATCAACCCCGACTCCAAGAAGGTCAAGGGCCTGGTCGAGATCTTCGGCCGGGAGACCCCGGTCGAGCTGTCCTTCGACCAGATCCAGAAGAACTGAGCACACACCCCGGAAGCGCCCCGCCGGTGAACACCGGCCCGGGGCGCTTCCGCCGTGTCCGGCCCGTCCTCGTCGTCGTGGCCGTGCTGGTGCCGCTGGCCCTGCTGTACGCCGTCTGCGTCCCGGCGGCCTGGCAGCGCACCGGACTGCGCGGCGCCGAGCCGGTCGCGGCCACCTTCCACGACGGGGCCTGCCTCCTCGGCCGCTGCACGGTGACGTACTCCCTCGCGGGCGAACGGGTGACGGCCGGCCTGCCGGTCGGCACGCGCGCGCGGGGCCACGCCGAGGGCGACACGGTGTCCGTGCGCGCCGCGCCCGGCGAGCCGGAGCGGGTGGCGCTCGCCGCCGACACCGGGCGCGGGACGGTCGCCGCGCTGCTCGCCGTGCCCGTGGGCGCGAGCCTGCTCGCACTGCTCGCCGCGGCCGTGCACGTGCTGCGCGACCGGCGCCCCGAAGAACCCGTACAGGACCCCTGACCTGGGGGATTTCTTGACTCGTGGGGAAAGCGGCTATCGTTGTGCGGTATGCCATCTGCGGGAACGTGCAACGGCATGGATCCGACAGTCGCAGACGGCCATCAACCTCTCAGTAAGGACCCGGAGAGAGCATGCCTCCCAAGAAGAAGAAGGTCACGGGGCTCATCAAGCTCCAGATCCAGGCCGGCGCCGCCAACCCGGCCCCGCCGGTCGGCCCGGCGCTGGGCCAGCACGGCGTCAACATCATGGAGTTCTGCAAGGCCTACAACGCCGCGACCGAGTCGCAGCGCGGTTGGGTCATCCCGGTGGAGATCACGGTCTACGAGGACCGTTCCTTCACCTTCGTCACCAAGACGCCGCCGGCCGCGAAGATGATCCTCAAGGCCGCGGGCATCGAGAAGGGCTCCGGCGAGCCGCACAAGACCAAGGTCGCCAAGATCACCCAGGCGCAGGTCCGCGAGATCGCCCAGACCAAGATGCCCGACCTGAACGCGAACGACCTGGACGCCGCCGCGAAGATCATCGCCGGTACCGCGCGTTCCATGGGCGTCACGGTCGAGGGCTGAACCCCACCTTCGTAGCAGTCATGCGGCTGCCCGCATTCCGCGGCCGCACGTGGCAGGGCCTGCTCGGCCCAGGGACCACGACTCCTTTCAGAACACACAGGAGCAAGTTGTGAGCAAGCGCAGCAAGGCTCTCCGCGCTGCGGACGCCAAGGTCGACCGGGAGAAGCTGTACGCCCCGCTCGAGGCCGTCCGTCTCGCCAAGGAGACCTCCACGACCAAGTTCGACGCCACCGTCGAGGTCGCCTTCCGTCTGGGTGTCGACCCGCGCAAGGCCGACCAGATGGTCCGTGGCACCGTGAACCTTCCGCACGGCACCGGTAAGACCGCCCGGGTCCTGGTCTTCGCGACCGGCGACCGTGCCGAGGCCGCGCGTGCCGCGGGCGCCGACATCGTCGGTGCCGACGAGCTGATCGACGAGGTGGCGAAGGGCCGTCTGGACTTCGACGCCGTCGTCGCCACCCCGGACCTCATGGGCAAGGTCGGCCGCCTCGGCCGCGTCCTCGGCCCGCGTGGTCTGATGCCGAACCCGAAGACCGGCACCGTCACCCCCGACGTCGCCAAGGCCGTCACCGACATCAAGGGCGGCAAGATCGAGTTCCGCGTCGACAAGCACTCGAACCTGCACTTCATCATCGGCAAGGCGTCCTTCGAAGACGACAAGCTGGTGGAGAACTACGGCGCCGCGCTGGAGGAGATCCTCCGTCTGAAGCCGTCCGCCGCCAAGGGTCGCTACATCAAGAAGGCCGCCATCACCACCACGATGGGCCCCGGCATTCCGGTCGACCCGAACCGCACCCGCAACCTCCTCGTCGAGGAGGACCCGGCCGCCGTCTGAGCCCCGGCTCAGCGCGGTAGCCGCGTCAGGGACGCGTAAACAAAAAGGGCGGGCCCTGGAACCTCTCCGGTTCCGGGCCCGTCCTTTCTGTGTACGTCCTTTCGAACGACTGTCAGTGGCCTGGGCTACGGTGCAGGCACAGGACACTCAACAGGGGTGGGAGCAGATGAAGAGCACGACCATGCGCCGGGCGACCCTTTCCATCGCGGTGGTGGCCGCGCTGACCGGAGTTGCCGCCTGCGGTTCCTCCGACTCGGACAAGGGTGACAAGGGCGGTGACAAGGCGGCCGGCAAGGGCGCGATACACCTCAGCCCGATCGCCGCGCTGCGGTCCGTGGAGAAGTCCACCGACCAGGCCGACTCGGCGAAGGTGCGCTCCACGACGTCCCTCGGCGACATCATGTCGATGACCGCCAACGGCGCCCTCACCTGGAACGACGGTCTCAAGGGCAACCTGACCATCACGTACACCGGCGGCCAGATGGCCGAGCTGATGAAGAAGGCCGGCACCCAGTCGATGGAGGCCCGGTATCTGCCGGACGCCTACTACGCGCACATGAGCGAGACGTACGCCCAGCAGGCGGGCGGCGGCAAGCACTGGATCAAGTACTCCTACGACGACCTCGCCAAGCTCGGCGGCGCGTCCGGGTCGTACATGAAGGACCAGCTCCAGAACGCCACGCCGAACCAGTCCGTGAAGATGCTGCTGGCCTCCGGTGACGTGAAGAAGGTCGGCGAGGAGAAGGTCTCCGGCGTCCAGACCACGCACTACTCCGGCAAGGTCGACGTCGCCACCCTCGCCGACAAGACCAGCAACCTCGACGCCGACCAGATGGCGGCCCTGAAGAAGCAGCTCAGCCAGGCCGGCGTCACCACCGAGACCATCGACATCTGGGTCGACGACCAGGACCTCCTGATCAAGAAGACCGAGAAGGCCACCACCGCCAACGGCACCCTGAACAACACGACGTTCTACTCGGACTACGGCGTGAAGGTCAGCGCCGAGGCCCCGCCGGCCGACGACACCAAGGACTTCGGGGAGATGATGAAGTCCGGCGGCATGGCCACGGGCGGCACGGGCACGGGCACCGCCTCCTGACCCGGCCGACGCCTCCGGCCCCCTGAGCCCGCTCCCGGCCGCACAGCGCCCCGCGCGGCAGGCTCGGGGGACCCGGCCCAGCCTGCAAGAGGCTCTTGCGGGTCGGGGCCCGGGCCGGGGCCTGTAGCCGGGCCCGCCCCGGCGTCGGCTACGGCCCACGGCCCCGCCTGGAGCGCCAGGGGAGCCCCCAGCCCGTCCCGGACCCCAAGGCCGACTCCCGCTCGCGTGGCGTGTCCCCCGCACCGTGAAGGCGCCTGCGCGGCCCCGCTGCCGCCCCGCGGGCCCCGGCCCGGTCGGTGTCCCCGCCCGGTGCCTCGGCCGTGTGTCGGCTCGCCGCATCACCGGCCGCTTCCCGGGCCCGGTTCGCCGTAGTACCGCGGCTGCCTCCCCGGGGCCCGGCCGGTTTCGTCTCGCGCTGCGTGCGGCCCCGCTGCCGCCCCGCCGGCCCCGGCCCGGTCGGCGTCCCCGTCGGCGCCACGGCTCGCCGCAGCACCGGCCGCCTCCCGGGCCCGGTTCGCCGTAGTACCGCGGCTGCCTCCCCGGGGCCCGGCCGGTTTCGTCTCGCGCCGCGTGAGGACCCGCCGCCGTACCGCAGGAAGCGGCCCGGGTGGCGTCTCTGTCCGGGCCTCCGCCATGCGCCGGATCACCGCGGTACGGGCCGCCTTCCGGCACGGGCCCGACTCCGTCCGGCCTCTGTCTGCGTGCCCTGCCCTCTCCGCCGCCGCTCCCGGCCGGCCCCCGCTCGCGTCGCGGCTCCGGTGTGCCGTCGGGCCGTCGCCCTATCCCCACCACATCCCAGCCGTAAACGGTCCGATTTGCTCTGTGGGGAGACGGTCCCGTACTCTCTGGGAGAAGCCAAAGACCGCTGGTCGTTGCCGTGCGCTCGTGTGAGGGTGCGGTGGCCGAAGGATCCGCTGAAAAGTGGGCGACCCGCGCAGGTGACTGTGGAAGTACTCCCGGAGTGCACGCGCCGAGCGTGTGCAAGGCCGGTCGAGTCCGCCCCGTGCGCCTGCGCCGGGGCGTTTCTTTTTCCCAGTCCTCCTTCGGGTCCGCGCGGTCCGAATCACCCGGAAGGAGGCCGAGGCTCTATGGCGAGGCCCGACAAGGCTGCCGCGGTTGCGGAGCTGACGGACAAGTTCCGCAGCTCCAACGCCGCCGTGCTGACCGAGTACCGCGGTCTCACCGTGGCGCAGCTCAAGACGCTGCGCCGGTCGCTCGGTGAGAACGCCCAGTACGCCGTGGTGAAGAACACGCTGACCAAGATTGCGGCCAAGGAGGCCGGGATCACGCTGGAGGACCAGCTCTTCGCTGGCCCGACGGCCGTCGCCTTCGTCACCGGTGACCCGGTGGAGTCGGCGAAGGGTCTGCGTGACTTCGCCAAGGAGAACCCGAATCTCGTCATCAAGGGCGGTGTCCTTGACGGCAAGGCGCTGTCCGCCGACGAGATCAAGAAGCTTGCGGACCTCGAGTCCCGCGAGGTTCTGCTCAGCAAGCTGGCCGGTGCCTTCAAGGCGAAGCAGTCCCAGGCTGCCTCCGTCTTCCAGGCGCTGCCGTCGAAGCTCGTCCGCACCGTGGACGCGCTGCGCGCCAAGCAGGCCGAGCAGGGCGGTGCCGAGTAATTCGGCTCGCATCATGACCGCAGCCGTCAGGCAGCGGTCGTAGCGGGCCGAACGTACGCCCGCCATTCATGTACATCCGGCACCAGCCGATTTAGTGGAAGGAAAGCCATCATGGCTCTCACCCAGGACGAACTGCTCGCCGAGTTCGAGGGCATGACCCTGATCCAGCTCTCCGAGTTCGTGAAGGCGTTCGAGGAGAAGTTCGACGTCACCGCTGCCGCTGCCGCCCCGGTCGTCGTGGCCGGCGGTGCCGCCGGTGGTGCCGCCGCCGAGGCCGAGGAGGAGAAGGACGAGTTCGACGTCATCCTCACCGGCGCCGGCGACAAGAAGATCCAGGTCATCAAGGTCGTGCGTGAGCTGACCTCCCTGGGTCTGAAGGAGGCCAAGGACCTCGTCGACGGCACCCCGAAGCCGGTCCTCGAGAAGGTCAACAAGGAGGCCGCTGACAAGGCCGCCGAGGCCCTCAAGGGCGCCGGTGCCTCCGTCGAGGTCAAGTAAGACCCTCGCGAGCGCCACAGCGGCCCGCTAGGGCTGTAACGCGAACGCACCGAAGGGCGATCATCCATCTGGGTGGTCGCCCTTCGGCGTTCCCCGGAGCCTGGCGAGGGCTGCCTTGCACCTGTGTTCGTGCGGGGTAAGGTGATCTTCGTCGTGTCTCCGGACGCCCCGGTTCCGGCAAGGAACCCTTGACGAACCGCACGCAGCGCGCAATTCTCAGGACGCGTCGTCACAAGGATCCGAATCCGAGGCATGGATCGACGACGAAGAGGGCAGTATCAACGTGCGTTGAGGGCAGGATGCCGAGGGCGTTGAGAGAGGCGTTGAGCACAACGAGGGTCTTCGAAAACCCGCGCTGGACATCAGTGTGCCAAGTGGCTACACTGACCCTTTGCGCTGCCTGTTAGCTGTCCCCTGCCCGTCACCAGGGGTCTGCCCTCACTTGAGCACAGTCGACCGATGCCCCCCGACCTGGGGTTTCCGTCCCTGTGTACAGGAGAGGGACCGGTACGCGCGTAGTGAGTCCGAGCCCTCGGAAGGACCCCCTCTTGGCCGCCTCGCGCACTGCCTCGACCGCGAATACGAACAACGGCGCCAGCACCGCCCCGCTGCGCATCTCCTTTGCAAAGATCAAGGAGCCCCTCGAGGTTCCGAACCTGCTCGCGCTGCAGACCGAGAGCTTTGACTGGCTGCTCGGCAACACCGCCTGGCAGACTCGGGTCGAGGAGGCTCTGGAGAACGGTCAGGACGTCCCCACCAAGTCCGGTCTGGAGGAGATCTTCGAGGAGATCTCCCCGATCGAGGACTTCTCCGGGTCGATGTCGCTGACGTTCCGGGACCACCGCTTCGAGCCGCCGAAGAACTCCATCGACGAGTGCAAGGAGCGCGACTTCACGTACGCCGCCCCGCTCTTCGTCACCGCCGAGTTCACCAACAACGAGACCGGTGAGATCAAGTCCCAGACGGTCTTCATGGGCGACTTCCCGCTCATGACGAACAAGGGCACTTTCGTCATCAACGGCACCGAGCGTGTCGTGGTGTCGCAGCTGGTCCGTTCCCCCGGTGTCTACTTCGACTCCAGCATCGACAAGACGTCCGACAAGGACATCTTCTCCGCCAAGATCATCCCGTCCCGGGGTGCCTGGCTGGAGATGGAGATCGACAAGCGCGACATGGTCGGTGTCCGCATCGACCGCAAGCGCAAGCAGTCGGTCACCGTGCTGCTGAAGGCGCTCGGCTGGACCACCGAGCAGATCCTTGAGGAGTTCGGCGACTACGAGTCGATGCGCGCCACCCTGGAGAAGGACCACACCCAGGGCCAGGACGACGCGCTGCTCGACATCTACCGCAAGCTGCGCCCGGGCGAGCCCCCCACGCGCGAGGCCGCGCAGACGCTGCTGGAGAACCTCTACTTCAACCCCAAGCGCTACGACCTCGCCAAGGTCGGCCGCTACAAGGTCAACAAGAAGCTGGGTACGGACACCCCGCTGGACGCGGGCATCCTGACCGTCGAGGACATCATCGCGACGATCAAGTACCTGGTGAAGCTGCACGCCGGCGAGACCGAGACGACCGGTGACAACGGCGAGACGGTCGTCGTCGAGACCGACGACATCGACCACTTCGGCAACCGCCGCCTGCGCAGCGTCGGCGAGCTGATCCAGAACCAGGTCCGCACGGGTCTGGCCCGTATGGAGCGCGTCGTGCGCGAGCGCATGACGACCCAGGACGTCGAGGCGATCACGCCGCAGACCCTGATCAACATCCGGCCGGTCGTCGCCTCCATCAAGGAGTTCTTCGGCACCAGCCAGCTGTCGCAGTTCATGGACCAGAACAACCCCCTGTCCGGGCTGACGCACAAGCGCCGTCTGTCGGCGCTCGGCCCCGGTGGTCTGTCCCGTGAGCGGGCCGGCTTCGAGGTCCGTGACGTGCACCCCTCGCACTACGGCCGCATGTGCCCGATCGAGACGCCCGAAGGCCCGAACATCGGTCTGATCGGCTCGCTCGCCTCCTACGGCCGGGTCAACGCGTTCGGTTTCGTCGAGACCCCGTACCGCAAGGTCATCGACGGCCAGGTCACCGACGAGGTCGACTACCTGACCGCCGACGAGGAGGACCGCTTCGTCATCGCGCAGGCCAACGCGCCGCTGACCAGCGACCTCCGCTTCGAGGAGAGCCGCGTCCTGGTCCGCCGCCGTGGCGGCGAGGTCGACTACGTCGGCCCCGAGGACGTGGACTACATGGACGTCTCGCCGCGCCAGATGGTGTCGGTCGCGACCGCCATGATCCCCTTCCTCGAGCACGACGACGCCAACCGTGCCCTCATGGGCGCGAACATGATGCGCCAGGCCGTTCCGCTGATTAAGTCGGAGGCCCCGCTCGTCGGTACCGGCATGGAGTACCGCTCCGCCGTCGACGCCGGCGACGTCGTCAAGGCCGAGAAGGCCGGTGTGGTCCAGGAGGTCTCCGCGGACTACATCACCACCGCCAACGACGACGGCACGTACATCACGTACCGCCTGGCCAAGTTCGCCCGCTCCAACCAGGGCACCTCGGTCAACCAGAAGGTCATCGTCAACGAGGGCGACCGCGTCATCGAGGGCCAGGTCCTCGCCGACGGCCCGGCCACCCAGAACGGCGAGATGGCCCTCGGCAAGAACCTGCTCGTGGCGTTCATGCCGTGGGAGGGTCACAACTACGAGGACGCGATCATCCTGTCGCAGCGCCTCGTGCAGGACGACGTCCTCTCCTCGATCCACATCGAGGAGCACGAGGTCGACGCCCGTGACACCAAGCTGGGCCCCGAGGAGATCACCCGGGACATCCCGAACGTCTCCGAGGAGGTCCTCGCCGACCTCGACGAGCGCGGCATCATCCGCATCGGTGCCGAGGTCATCGCCGGTGACATCCTCGTCGGCAAGGTCACCCCGAAGGGTGAGACCGAGCTGACCCCCGAGGAGCGCCTGCTGCGCGCGATCTTCGGTGAGAAGGCCCGTGAGGTCCGTGACACCTCGCTGAAGGTGCCGCACGGTGAGACCGGCAAGGTCATCGGCGTGCGCGTCTTCGACCGCGAGGAGGGCGACGAGCTGCCGCCGGGCGTGAACCAGCTGGTCCGCGTCTACGTCGCGCAGAAGCGCAAGATCACCGACGGTGACAAGCTCGCCGGCCGTCACGGCAACAAGGGTGTCATCTCCAAGATCCTGCCGATCGAGGACATGCCGTTCCTGGAGGACGGCACCCCGGTCGACATCATCCTCAACCCGCTGGGTGTGCCGTCCCGAATGAACCCGGGACAGGTCCTGGAGATCCACCTCGGCTGGCTCGCCAGCCGCGGCTGGGACGTCTCCGGCCTCGCGGACGAGTGGGCGCAGCGCCTGCAGGCCATCGGTGCCGACAAGGTCGCCCCGCGCACCAACGTCGCCACCCCGGTCTTCGACGGTGCCCGCGAGGACGAGCTGGCGGGTCTGCTGCAGCACACCATCCCGAACCGCGACGGCGAGCGCATGGTGCTCCCGTCCGGCAAGGCGCGGCTGTTCGACGGCCGTAGCGGTGAGCCGTTCCCGGACCCGATCTCGGTCGGCTACATGTACATCCTGAAGCTGCACCACCTGGTCGACGACAAGCTGCACGCCCGTTCGACCGGCCCGTACTCGATGATCACCCAGCAGCCGCTGGGTGGTAAGGCCCAGTTCGGTGGCCAGCGGTTCGGTGAGATGGAGGTGTGGGCACTCGAGGCCTACGGCGCCGCTTACGCGCTGCAGGAGCTGCTGACCATCAAGTCCGACGACGTCACCGGCCGCGTGAAGGTCTACGAGGCCATCGTCAAGGGCGAGAACATCCCCGAGCCCGGCATCCCCGAGTCCTTCAAGGTGCTCATCAAGGAGATGCAGTCGCTCTGCCTGAACGTGGAGGTGCTGTCCAGCGACGGTATGTCCATCGAGATGCGCGACACCGACGAGGACGTCTTCCGCGCTGCGGAGGAGCTCGGTATCGACCTGTCCCGGCGCGAGCCGAGCAGCGTCGAAGAGGTCTGACGGGAGTCCGGCGGGCCCCCTGACCGACCAGGGGCCCCGCCGACCCCCAGGCCCCCGTACAGACCACAGACTTACGACCCTGAGAGGGATTGACGCATAGTGCTCGACGTCAACTTCTTCGACGAGCTCCGGATCGGCCTGGCCACCGCTGACGACATCCGTCAGTGGAGCCACGGCGAGGTCAAGAAGCCCGAGACCATCAACTACCGCACCCTGAAGCCCGAAAAGGACGGACTCTTCTGCGAGAAGATCTTCGGTCCGACCCGGGACTGGGAGTGCTACTGCGGCAAGTACAAGCGCGTCCGCTTCAAGGGCATCATCTGCGAGCGCTGTGGCGTCGAGGTCACGCGCGCCAAGGTGCGTCGTGAGCGGATGGGCCACATCGAGCTGGCCGCTCCCGTCACCCACATCTGGTACTTCAAGGGTGTCCCCTCGCGCCTCGGCTACCTGCTGGACCTGGCGCCGAAGGACCTCGAGAAGGTCATCTACTTCGCGGCGTACATGATCACGTACGTCGACGAGGAGCGCCGTCAGCGCGACCTGCCCTCCCTGGAGGCGCACGTCTCGGTCGAGCGTCAGCAGATCGAGAACCGCCGCGACGCCGACCTCGAGGCCCGCGCCAAGAAGCTCGAGACCGACCTGGCCGAGCTGGAGGCCGAGGGCGCCAAGGCCGACGTGCGCCGCAAGGTGCGCGAGGGTGCCGAGCGCGAGATGAAGCAGCTGCGCGACCGCGCGCAGCGCGAGATCGACCGCCTCGACGAGGTGTGGAACCGGTTCAAGAACCTCAAGGTCCAGGACCTCGAGGGCGACGAGCTGCTCTACCGCGAGCTGCGCGACCGCTTCGGCACCTACTTCGACGGCTCGATGGGCGCCGCCGCGCTGCAGAAGCGCCTGGAGTCCTTCGACCTCGAGGAGGAGGCCGAGAAGCTCCGCGAGATCATCCGCACCGGCAAGGGCCAGAAGAAGACCCGCGCCCTGAAGCGGCTGAAGGTCGTCTCCGCGTTCCTGCAGACGTCCAACAGCCCCAAGGGCATGGTCCTGGACTGCGTCCCGGTCATCCCGCCGGACCTGCGTCCGATGGTGCAGCTGGACGGTGGCCGCTTCGCGACCTCCGACCTGAACGACCTGTACCGCCGTGTGATCAACCGCAACAACCGCCTGAAGCGGCTTCTCGACCTCGGCGCGCCCGAGATCATCGTGAACAACGAGAAGCGCATGCTCCAGGAGGCCGTCGACGCGCTCTTCGACAACGGCCGTCGTGGTCGCCCGGTCACGGGCCCCGGCAACCGTCCGCTGAAGTCCCTCAGCGACATGCTGAAGGGTAAGCAGGGTCGATTCCGTCAGAACCTGCTCGGCAAGCGTGTCGACTACTCGGCGCGTTCCGTCATCGTCGTCGGCCCGCAGCTGAAGCTGCACCAGTGCGGTCTGCCCAAGGCGATGGCGCTGGAGCTGTTCAAGCCGTTCGTGATGAAGCGCCTGGTCGACCTGAACCACGCGCAGAACATCAAGAGCGCCAAGCGCATGGTGGAGCGCGGCCGCACGGTCGTGTACGACGTCCTCGAAGAGGTCATCGCCGAGCACCCGGTGCTGCTGAACCGTGCTCCCACCCTGCACCGCCTCGGCATCCAGGCCTTCGAGCCGCAGCTGGTCGAGGGCAAGGCCATCCAGATCCACCCGCTCGTGTGCACCGCGTTCAACGCGGACTTCGACGGTGACCAGATGGCCGTGCACCTGCCGCTGTCCGCGGAGGCGCAGGCCGAGGCCCGCATCCTGATGCTGTCCTCGAACAACATCCTCAAGCCGGCCGACGGCCGTCCGGTGACGATGCCGACCCAGGACATGGTCCTCGGTCTGTTCTTCCTCACCACCGACGGCGAGCTGCGTGACACCAAGGGCGAGGGCCGCGCGTTCGGCTCCACGGCCGAGGCGATCATGGCGTTCGACGCCGGTGAGCTGGCGCTGCAGTCGCAGATCGACATCCGCTTCCCGGTGGGCACCATCCCGCCGCGGGGCTGGACGCCGCCGGCCCGCGAGGAGGGCGAGCCGGAGTGGCAGCAGGGTGACTCGTTCCGCCTGCGCACCACCCTGGGCCGCGCGCTCTTCAACGAGCTGCTGCCCGAGGACTACCCGTTCGTCGACTACTCGGTGGGCAAGAAGCAGCTCTCCGAGATCGTCAACGACCTCGCCGAGCGCTACCCGAAGGTCATCGTGGCGGCGACGCTCGACAACCTGAAGGCGGCCGGCTTCTACTGGGCGACCCGTTCCGGTGTCACCGTGGCCATCTCCGACGTCGTCGTTCCCGAGGCGAAGAAGGAGATCGTCCGCGGCTACGAGGCGCAGGACGAGAAGGTCCAGAAGCAGTACGAGCGCGGTCTGATCACCAAGGAAGAGCGCACTCAGGAGCTCATCGCGATCTGGACCAAGGCGACCAACGAGGTCGCCGAGGCGATGAACGAGAACTTCCCCAAGACGAACCCCATCTTCATGATGGTTGACTCGGGTGCCCGAGGAAACATGATGCAGATGCGGCAGATCGCCGGTATGCGTGGTCTGGTGTCGAACGCCAAGAACGAGACGATCCCGCGTCCGATCAAGGCGTCCTTCCGTGAGGGTCTGTCCGTGCTGGAGTACTTCATCTCCACGCACGGTGCCCGTAAGGGTCTGGCGGACACCGCTCTGCGTACCGCCGACTCGGGTTACCTCACCCGTCGTCTGGTGGACGTCTCGCAGGACGTCATCATCCGCGAGGAGGACTGCGGCACCGAGCGCGGTCTGCGGCTGATGATCGCCGAGCGCGGCGCCGACGGCGTGCTGCGCAAGGCGGAGAACGTCGAGACGTCCGTGTACGCGCGCTGCCTCGCCGAGGACATCGTGGTCGACGGCCAGGTGCTGGCCCCGGCCGGCACCGACCTGGGTGACGTCCTCATCGAGGAACTGGTCTCCCGTGGCGTCGAGGAGGTCAAGACCCGCTCGGTCCTGACCTGCGAGTCCGCCGTCGGTACCTGTGCGATGTGCTACGGCCGTTCGCTCGCCACCGGCAAGCTGGTCGACATCGGTGAGGCGGTCGGCATCATCGCCGCCCAGTCCATCGGTGAGCCCGGTACCCAGCTGACGATGCGTACCTTCCACACCGGTGGTGTGGCCGGTGACGACATCACCCAGGGTCTGCCGCGTGTCGTCGAGCTCTTCGAGGCCCGTACCCCGAAGGGTGTCGCCCCGATCTCCGAGGCGTCCGGTCGCGTCCGCATCGAGGAGACCGAGAAGACCAAGAAGATCGTCGTCACCCCGGACGACGGCAGCGACGAGACGGCGTACCCGATCTCGAAGCGTGCCAAGGTCCTGGTCCGCGAGGGCGACCACGTCGAGGTGGGCCAGCAGCTCACCGTGGGTGCCACCAACCCGCACGACGTGCTGCGCATCCTGGGCCAGCGTGCCGTCCAGGTCCACCTGGTCGGCGAGGTCCAGAAGGTCTACAACTCGCAGGGTGTGTCGATCCACGACAAGCACATCGAGATCATCATCCGGCAGATGCTGCGCCGCGTGACGATCATCGAGTCCGGCGACGCCGAGCTGCTGCCCGGCGAGCTGGTCGAGCGCTCCCGCTTCGAGCAGGAGAACCGTCGTGTGGTCCAGGAGGGCGGTCACCCGGCCTCCGGTCGTCCGCAGCTGATGGGTATCACCAAGGCCTCGCTGGCGACGGAATCCTGGCTGTCGGCCGCCTCCTTCCAGGAGACGACCCGAGTCCTGACGGACGCGGCGATCAACGCCAAGTCCGACAGCCTCATCGGCCTCAAGGAGAACGTCATCATCGGTAAGCTCATCCCGGCCGGTACGGGTCTGTCCCGCTACCGCAACATCCGGGTCGAGCCGACCGAGGAGGCCAAGGCCGCGATGTACTCGGCCGTCGGCTACGACGACATCGACTACTCGCCGTTCGGCACCGGCTCCGGCCAGGCCGTCCCGCTGGAGGACTACGACTACGGTCCGTACAACCAGTAAGCGAGCAGCATGAAGGGCGGCCACCCCGTTACGGGGTGGCCGCCCTTCGGCGTGTCCGGGCAGTATGATCCGTGCGGCGAACTTCTCTGCTCAGCAAGGGAGTTGGGGGGCGGTGGAAGTCCCGCGTGTGTTCTTCGGTCTGGCGGCTGCGCTGGTTGTGCCTTTGGGCCTGGGGTGGCATCGCTCTCGCCCCGGGCCGACGGTTCTTCTGGTGGTTCTGTACGGCGGCTACGCCGTCTCCTCGTACATGGACCGCTTACGGCCCTGGGTGGCGCTCTGTGCCACCGTTCTGGTCGCTCTGGGGGTGATTCTCCGGGGGTCCCCCGGGGAGTCGGAACGCTTCGGATTTCCCGACGTCGGCTCTTGGTGGGCTCGGACGCTCGGCACGCCGTCTCGGTGGGGGGCGGTCGCCACCGGGACCGCACTGCTTATGGCGGCCTGGATCGCCGGCGGCAGGACGGCTGCCCTGTTCCTGGACTTGGTGGAAAGCGACCGCGCGGCGGTGTTCGCCTCCGCCCTGCTCATCTCGGCCTTCGGCGGCGGAGTCCTGGCGAAGGCCGCGACACGACCGGTGCGGCGCGAGATAGAGGAGCTGGAGGAGGGGCCCGAGCGCACGGCGGCCATGGAGCTCATGAGCGGCGGACCGGTGATCGGCATACTGGAGCGCGGCCTCCTGTTCGCCTTCCTCGCCGCGGGCCAGCCGGAGGCCGCCGCACTGGTCCTGGCGGCCAAGTCGCTCGTCAGGGTTCCGAACGCCGAACACGGCAAGCACGCGTCCGAATACTTTCTGATCGGTACTCTGGCCAGTGTCATAGCGGCATTGGCCATGGGCATGGCGGCGCGGTCGGCAGTTGGGCTGTCTGCCCTCTAGGGGTGGGAGGCTGCCTTGGAACTGTCCAGGCACCGCCTTGTTCGAGAGCTGTGCTCGCTTGCACTGCCGGCGCAGGACTACGTGGTCACCGGTAGCGGCCCGCTTCTCGCGCACGGTTTGCGCAACGTGGAACGCGATCTCGACATCGTCGCGAGGGGCGATGCGTGGAAGGCCGCTCTGCGCCTGGGGGACCCCTCAGTCCCGCTGTCGGGGTACGGCTGCCTGGTATCGCTCTTCGGTGGGGACATAGAGGTCTTCGACCGGTGGCTCCCGGGCTCCCCGGGGCCGGACGCGATGATCGAGGCCGCGGAATGGGTGGAGGGCATCCCCTTTTCGCCGCTGGGCGACGTCCTGGCCTGGAAGGAAAGGCTCGACCGGCCGAAGGACCGAGAGGACGTCCGGTTGATCCGTCGTCACCTGGAGATGCCGGAGAAGTGACCATGCGCACACCCCGGGCCTGACCGGTTGGTGTGGACCCCATTTGTTTTGACCGCAGCCAATGAGGTAGGTACGCTCAGACCTTGTGCCTGGGGTGTGCCCTGGCTCCTGTGCGTGCCTCCAAACCGTACGGCGAGTCACGAGCGGCCACCGTAATTCGCGCCTTTTCCGTCTTGCGGCGGGAGTTCGGCGGATTCGACACACCCGACCGCGTGGGTCGGCGACGTTCCAGGTTAGCTGTACCCATCGGCACACAGAAACCGGAGAAGTAGTGCCTACGATCCAGCAGCTGGTCCGCAAGGGCCGGCAGGACAAGGTCGAAAAGAACAAGACGCCCGCACTCGAGGGTTCGCCCCAGCGTCGCGGCGTCTGCACGCGTGTGTTCACGACCACCCCGAAGAAGCCGAACTCGGCCCTCCGCAAGGTCGCGCGTGTGCGTCTGACCAGCGGCATCGAGGTCACCGCTTACATTCCGGGTGAGGGACACAACCTGCAGGAGCACTCCATCGTGCTCGTGCGCGGCGGCCGTGTGAAGGACCTGCCGGGTGTTCGCTACAAGATCATCCGCGGTTCGCTCGACACCCAGGGTGTCAAGAACCGCAAGCAGGCTCGCAGCCGTTACGGCGCCAAGAAGGAGAAGTAAGAATGCCTCGTAAGGGCCCCGCCCCGAAGCGCCCGGTCATCATCGACCCGGTCTACGGCTCTCCTCTGGTGACCTCCCTGATCAACAAGGTGCTGCTGAACGGCAAGCGCTCCACCGCCGAGCGCATCGTCTACGGCGCCATGGAGGGTCTGCGCGAGAAGACCGGCAACGACCCGGTCATCACGCTCAAGCGCGCTCTCGAGAACATCAAGCCGACCCTCGAGGTCAAGTCCCGCCGTGTCGGTGGCGCCACCTACCAGGTGCCGGTCGAGGTCAAGCCCGGCCGCGCCAACACCCTGGCGCTGCGCTGGCTGGTCGGTTACTCCCGCGCCCGTCGCGAGAAGACCATGACCGAGCGTCTCCTCAACGAGCTTCTCGATGCCTCCAACGGCCTCGGTGCGGCCGTGAAGAAGCGCGAGGACACCCACAAGATGGCCGAGTCCAACAAGGCCTTCGCGCACTACCGCTGGTAGTCGCTACCCACATCGAGACCGAGAGAAGACTGAAGCCTTATGGCTACCACTTCACTTGACCTGGCCAGGGTCCGCAACATCGGGATCATGGCCCACATCGACGCGGGCAAGACGACCACCACCGAGCGGATCCTGTTCTACACCGGTGTGTCTTACAAGATCGGTGAGGTCCACGACGGCGCTGCCACCATGGACTGGATGGAGCAGGAGCAGGAGCGTGGCATCACGATCACCTCTGCTGCCACCACCTGCCACTGGCCGCTGGAGAACGTCGACCACACCATCAACATCATCGACACCCCGGGTCACGTCGACTTCACCGTCGAGGTGGAGCGCTCCCTGCGCGTGCTCGACGGTGCCGTGACGGTGTTCGACGGTGTCGCCGGCGTTGAGCCGCAGTCCGAGACCGTGTGGCGTCAGGCGGACCGCTACGGCGTGCCGCGTATCTGCTTCGTCAACAAGCTCGACCGCACCGGTGCCGAGTTCCACCGCTGTGTCGACATGATCTCCGACCGTCTGGGCGCGCAGCCGCTGGTCATGCAGCTGCCGATCGGTGCCGAGGCGGACTTCAAGGGTGTCGTCGACCTGGTGACGATGAAGGCCTTCGTGTGGTCCGCCGAGGCCACCAAGGGCGAGATGTACGACATCGTCGACATCCCGGACACCCACACCGAGGCTGCCGAGGAATGGCGCGGCAAGCTGCTCGAGGCCGTGGCCGAGAACGACGAAGAGATCATGGAGCTGTACCTGGAGGGCGAGGAGCCTTCCGTGGAGCAGCTGTACGCCGCGATCCGTCGTATCACCATCGCCTCCGGCAAGGGCACCGGCACCACGGTGACCCCGGTGTTCTGCGGTACCGCGTTCAAGAACAAGGGTGTCCAGCCCCTGCTCGACGCGGTCGTGCGCTACCTGCCGTCGCCGGTTGACATCGAGGCCATCGAGGGCCACGCGGTCAACAACGCCGACGAGGTCGTCAAGCGCAAGCCGTCCGACGACGAGCCGCTGTCGGCGCTGGCGTTCAAGATCATGAGCGACCCGCACCTCGGCAAGCTCACCTTCGTCCGCGTGTACTCCGGCCGCCTGGAGTCCGGCACCGCCGTGCTGAACTCCGTCAAGGGCCGCAAGGAGCGCATCGGCAAGATCTACCGCATGCACGCCAACAAGCGTGAGGAGATCGAGTCGGTGGGCGCCGGTGACATCGTCGCCGTCATGGGCCTGAAGCAGACCACCACCGGTGAGACGCTCTGCGACGAGAAGAACCCGGTGATCCTGGAGTCCATGGACTTCCCGGCGCCGGTCATCGAGGTCGCGATCGAGCCCAAGTCCAAGGGTGACCAGGAGAAGCTGGGTGTCGCCATCCAGCGTCTCGCGGAGGAGGACCCCTCCTTCCAGGTGCACACCAACGAGGAGACCGGCCAGACCGTCATCGGCGGTATGGGCGAGCTTCACCTCGAGGTCCTCGTGGACCGCATGAAGCGCGAGTTCAAGGTCGAGGCCAACGTCGGCAAGCCGCAGGTGGCCTACCGCGAGACGATCCGCAAGGCCGTCGAGCGCGTCGACTACACCCACAAGAAGCAGACCGGTGGTACCGGTCAGTTCGCGAAGGTGCAGATCGGCATCGAGCCGCTCGAGGGTGGCGACACCTCGTACGAGTTCGTGAACAAGGTGACCGGTGGCCGTATCCCGAAGGAGTACATCCCTTCGGTGGACGCCGGTGCGCAGGAGGCCATGCAGTTCGGCATCCTCGCCGGCTACGAGATGACCGGTGTCCGTGTCATCCTCCACGACGGTGCCTACCACGAGGTCGACTCCTCCGAGCTCGCCTTCAAGATCGCCGGTTCGCAGGCCTTCAAGGAGGCCGCGCGCAAGGCCAGCCCCGTGCTGCTCGAGCCGATGATGGCCGTCGAGGTCACCACGCCCGAGGACTACATGGGTGAGGTCATCGGCGACATCAACTCCCGCCGTGGCCAGATCCAGGCCATGGAGGAGCGGGCTGGTGCCCGCGTCGTCAAGGGCCTCGTGCCCCTGTCGGAGATGTTCGGCTACGTCGGCGACCTCCGCAGCAAGACGTCGGGTCGCGCAAGCTACTCGATGCAGTTCGACTCCTACGCCGAGGTTCCGCGGAACGTCGCCGAGGAGATCATCGCGAAGGCCAAGGGCGAGTAACGCACCGCGTAAACACGCCGTAGGCTTGACTCCGGAGCCTCCAGGGGCAAACGTCCGCAATCGCTGGTGTTTGCCCCGGGTTCCGGGCCTTTACAGCAAAGATCACCTGGCGCCGATGAAGTAAGGCGTACAGAACCACTCCACAGGAGGACCCCAGTGGCGAAGGCGAAGTTCGAGCGGACTAAGCCGCACGTCAACATCGGCACCATCGGTCACATCGACCACGGTAAGACGACCCTCACGGCCGCCATTACCAAGGTGCTGCACGACGCGTACCCGGACCTGAACGAGGCCACCCCGTTCGACAACATCGACAAGGCGCCCGAGGAGCGTCAGCGCGGTATCACCATCTCCATCGCGCACGTCGAGTACCAGACCGAGGCGCGTCACTACGCCCACGTCGACTGCCCGGGTCACGCGGACTACATCAAGAACATGATCACGGGTGCGGCGCAGATGGACGGCGCCATCCTCGTGGTCGCCGCCACCGACGGCCCGATGCCGCAGACCAAGGAGCACGTGCTCCTGGCCCGCCAGGTCGGCGTTCCGTACATCGTCGTCGCCCTGAACAAGGCCGACATGGTGGACGACGAGGAGATCCTGGAGCTCGTCGAGCTCGAGGTCCGTGAGCTCCTCTCCGAGTACGAGTTCCCCGGCGACGACGTTCCGGTCGTCAAGGTCTCCGCGCTCAAGGCCCTCGAGGGCGAGCAGGAGTGGGTGGACTCCGTCCTCAACCTGATGAAGGCCGTCGACGAGTCGATCCCGCAGCCGGAGCGCGACGTCGACAAGCCGTTCCTCATGCCGATCGAGGACGTCTTCACCATCACCGGTCGCGGTACGGTCGTCACCGGCCGTATCGAGCGTGGTGTCCTCAAGGTCAACGAGAACGTCGACATCATCGGCATCAAGACCGAGAAGACCTCCACCACGGTCACCGGCATCGAGATGTTCCGCAAGCTGCTCGACGAGGGCCAGGCCGGTGAGAACGTCGGTCTGCTCCTCCGTGGCATCAAGCGCGAGGACGTCGAGCGCGGCCAGGTCATCATCAAGCCGGGCTCGGTCACCCCGCACACCGAGTTCGAGGCGCAGGCCTACATCCTGTCCAAGGACGAGGGTGGCCGCCACACGCCGTTCTTCAACAACTACCGTCCGCAGTTCTACTTCCGCACGACGGACGTGACCGGCGTGGTGACCCTCCCCGAGGGCACCGAGATGGTCATGCCGGGTGACAACACCGAGATGAAGGTGGAGCTCATCCAGCCCGTCGCCATGGAAGAGGGCCTGAAGTTCGCCATCCGTGAGGGTGGCCGCACCGTGGGCGCCGGCCAGGTCACCAAGATCGTCAAGTAAGTTCCGCTTGCTCGATGGTCAGCACCTGACCTAAGGGGAGGCCCGTACGACTCCGGTCGTACGGGCCTCTTCTGCTTTTCCGGGGCGTTCACTGCATGTTGGTCAGGGGCGGGTGGTCGTGCGACGCCTCGCACTCGTAGATCTGCATGCAGTACCCGCGGCCGAAGTTCAGCTCGGTCTGCCCGGACGGCCCCTGGAACATCGGCCCGGTGTACCCGGCGTCCTCCAGCGGGCGCCAGCTTCCGCTGCCGCCGTCCCACTCGGCGCCGTCGAAGGTGAGCAGGGGCCGTACCGGCGAGCCGCACTCGGCGCAGGCCATCGGGAACGGGTCGGAGAAGCTCCAGGGCGCGTGCCCGCCCAGCTTGGTGCCCGGGGCCACGGAGAGGTCGTACTGGTAGCACAGCCCGGTGTCCTCCTCCCGGGCGTCCTCCCATGCCTCGATCCGGTCGGCCAGTTCCCCGGGCAGCTCGTGCGGGGCCGGGTACTCCGTGACGGCCTCCGGGTGCAGCACGCAGGGCTCGGGCAGGTAGTCGCGGTCACCGACGACGGCCGGCCGCGCAGGTGCGGTGAGCGGGGCGGTGACGGCGGCGGAGTCGCGCCGGCGCAGCTCGACGCGGGGCAGACATCCGGGGTCGTGGTCGAACGGGCACCACAGCACCTGGAGCAGATCGGTTCCGTCGGGACGGGGCAGTACGGGCACGTCGGCGGCGTACAGCTGGAGCGCCGGCACCAGCGGAAGCGGCCCGTCCACCGGTATCCGCACCCGCTCCCGCCCCCGGTCCACGACGGCCCTCTCCTCCTCCGTCAGCAGCGCGGCGCCCTCCGCGCGGGGCCGGGCCCACGCCTCGCGCAGCACGCGCCGGGCCCGTCGTACGTCGTCGGGGGCCACGCCCCGGTGCCATGGCCCGGTGTGCTCCGGGCACGTCGGCCACGCCTCTCCGGCCGGCCACAGCAGCGGTCCGCCGAGCGAGCTGTCCGCCGGGGTGGGCGCACCGGCCCGGGGGTGCAGCCGTACGGCGGTGCGGGCGAGCGGGGCCAGCTCGGGGAAGGGGACGGTGATGTCCAGGGGGCGCGGGGGAGTCGTACGGGTCATGCCCGGAGGCTAGCGGTCCCCGCCGACACCGCTCCCGGCCTCCCAGGGTGCCCCTCACGGGTCTCGAAACTATTCGGTGCGTACGACCCGTTCCCCGGTGCCGTTGCCTCGCCCACTATTTGTCATGCCGCTGAGCAAATAGCGAGGCACGTGGGACTGGAGGAATCCTGTATGTCGTCTGCGCACGTCAGCCGTAGGACGGTCCTGGGCGGGACGGTTCTGGGCGCCGGGCTGGCCGCCGTGTCGGGACCGGCGGCGGAGGCCGCGGCGGGGGCCGGGGCCGTGTCCGGGGCCGGGGAGGGGCTGCGGGTGACGGACCCGGGGTCGTACATCTCGTTCACCGGTGGGGTGTTCTCCCTGGTGGGCGCGCCGGTGGTGGTCAGCCAGGAGGATCACCCCGGAGTCGTACGGGTCGCAGGGGATCTGCGGGACGACCTCGCGCGGGTGACCGGGGTCCGTCCGGGTACGACGATCGGCCGCTTCCCGGTGCTGGTCGGCACGATCGGCCGCAGCCCGCTGATCGACGGCCTGATCCGGTCCGGCAAGCTCGACGTGTCCGGCGTGCGCGGCAAGTGGGAGACCTCGCTCCAGACCGTCGTGGACCACCCGATGCCCGGCGTGGAGCGGGCGTTCGTCATCGCGGGCAGCGATCCGCGGGGCACGATCTTCGGGGCGTACGACGTCTCGTACGGCATCGGTGTGTCGCCCTGGCACTGGTGGGACGACGTACCGCCGACCCGGCGCAAGCACGTATGGGTGAAGCCCGGCCGTTTCACCCAGGGGACCCCGGCGGTGAAGTACCGGGGCGTCTTCATCAACGACGAGAACCCAGCGCTCGGCACCTGGGCCCCGGCCTACTTCGGCTCCGGAAAGGCACCGGGGTTCCCCAACGGCTTCAACGCCGACTTCTACGCGAAGGTGTTCGAGGTCCTGCTGCGCCTGAAGGGCAACTACCTCTGGCCGGCGGTCTGGGGCCGGGCGTTCGCCGAGGACGACCCGGAGAACCACCGCAGGGCCGCCCAGTACGGGATCGTCATGGGCACCTCCCACGAGGCGCCGATGATGCGCGGCATCGAGGAGTGGAACCGGCACGCGGGCTCGGGGTCCGACCCCTACGGGGGCACGGGTGAGTGGTCGTACCGCCGCAACGCGGACGCGATCCGCGCGTACTGGCGCGCGGGCATCCAGCGCATGGTCGACGAGGGCTTCGAGGGCGTCGTCACCCTCGGCATGCGCGGCAACGGCGACACCAGCCTGCCCGACGGCGACGGCATCGAACTGATGCAGCAGATCATCGCCGACCAGCGGAAGATCATCGAGGAGGTGACCGGGAAACCGGCCGCCGAGACGCCCCAGGTGTGGACCCTCTACAAGGAGGTGCAGCGCTACTGGGACCGGGGCCTGCGCGCCCCCGACGACGTCACCGTGGTCCTCACCGACGACAACTGGGGCAACATCCGCAAGCACCCGGACGGCCCGCGCGCCGGCGGCTTCGGCCTGTACTACCACTTCGACTACGTCGGTGCCGGCCGCAACTACAAGTGGGTCGACACCGCGAACCTCCGCAACGTCTGGGACCAGCTCCACCAGGCGCACGCCTACGGCAACCACGGCCTGTGGGTGGTCAACGTCGGCGACCTGAAGGGCAACGAGCTGCCGACGGAGTTCTTCCTCAGCTACGCCTGGGACCCGGACCGCCTGCCGCTGGAGCGCCTCGGCGAGTGGGAGGAACGGTACGCGCGGCAGAACTTCGGCGAGGCGCAGGCGAAGGAGATCGCGGCGCTGCTCGCGGAGTACGGCCGGCTCCAGGCCCGCCGCAAACCGGAGCTGCTGAACCGCCGTATCACCCTCTCCGGCGACCGGATCGTCTACGACGACCAGCAGACCCCGTACTACTTCGCGCACCGGGAGCTGGAGCGGGTCACCGAGGAGTGGCGCGAGCTGGGCCGGCGCGCCGAACGCGTCGAGCGCCGGCTGCCGGAGCGGCTGCGGGACGCGTGGTACGAACTGGCCGGCTACGAGGTGACGGCGACCGCGAACCTGTACGAGCTGCGGCAGGCGGAGTTCACCAACCTGCTCTACGCGGCGCAGGGCCGGGCCGCGACGAACGACCGCGCGGCCCAGGCGGAAGCGGGCCTCGCCCGGGACTTCGCCCTCGCCGACCGCTTCAACTCCCGTGTGGCGGACGGCAAGTGGAAGGGCTTCCAGACCCAGCCGCACATCGACTACGGCGATGTGGAGCGCTACGGCCCCAACGCGCCCTGGCAGCAGCCGGAGAAGGACAACGTGGCCATACCCGACGTGCTCTTCCCGGCGGTGCGCCGCATCGAGGTGCCGGAGGCGGCGGAGCTGGGCGTGTCGGTGGACGGCGCGGAGGACAAGGGCGAGTGGTGGCCCGGAGGTTCGTCCGGGACGGCGGCCCTCCCGCCCTTCAGCCCGTACCAGACCCGCCCCCGCCAGTACGTGGAGATCTTCAACCGGGGCCGTACCCCCTTCCCCTACGAGGTCTCCGTCTCGGCGCCCTGGCTGCGGGTGGACCGGCCGCGCGGCCGGGTGGAGAAGCAGGTCCGCCTGGAGGTGGAGATCGACTGGTCCCGGGCCCCCAAGGGGCGCGCGGAGGCGACCCTGACGGTGCACGGCGCGGGCGCGTCGGTCCCGGTCCGCTGCGTGGCGGAACGCCCGTCGGGCGTGCGGCCGCGGGGCTTCGTGGAGGCCGGCGGCTACGTGGCGATCGATGCTGAGCACTATGACCGTGCGGTCGGCCAGTGGCGCCGCCTCGACGGCATCGGCCGCACGAGCGCGGGCATGACCCCGTGGCCGGTGACGGCTCCCCGCCAGACCCCGGGAGGCTCCACCCCCCACCTGGAGTACGAGGTGACACTGCTGTCCGCCCCCGGCGAGGTGACGGTGTGGGCGTACCTGTCCCCGCGCAACCCGGCCCTGCCCGGAGTTTCCGGCCTGCGCTACGGCGTCTCCCTGGACGACGGCCCGATCCGCACGGTGGACATCACCGAGGGCGCGGACGACGGCGCGCTGAACACGGTGTGGGCCCGCAACACCTCCGACAACATCAACCGCACGGCCACCCGCCACACGGTGACCTCACCCGGCGTCCACCGCCTGAAGTTGTGGATGGTCGACCCGACGGTGGTGGTCCAGCGACTGCTGATCGACACGGGCGGGCTTCCAGAGCTGTACCTGGGGCCGCTGGAGAGCCGGCGGGTGTAACGGGCGGTGCGGGGAGGGGGCGTTGACGCGGGTGGGGTCTGGCGACCGCACCACCCACGTCGGCCCGCTGCGGGCCCTCGGCGCCACCGTCAACACCGACGGCGCCACGATCACCGTCCGCGGCCCCGCTCCGCTGGCCGCCGCCGACGTGGCCGGGGAGGACATCCGGGCGGCCACCGCCGCGCTGATCGCCGCCCTCGCGGCCGAGGGCACCTCTACGATCCGAGGCATGTACCACCTGCGACGCGGCTACGGCACCCTGCTGCCCAAACTCGTCTCGCTCGGTGCCAAGCTGACGATCGATCAGGAGACGCCGTGACCACCTCGTGGAAGCCCGCCCCGCTCGCCGGCCTGCGTGAGTGCCTGGAGCTGATGACCGCCGACGGGACCGTGCCCGGCGGCGTCATCGCCCACGGCGCCCTCGACGGGGATCCCGGCTTCCTGACGGCGGGGGTCGTCGCACCCGAGTGCGGTGCCGCCCGCCCCGGCCCGGACACCGTGTACGACGTGGCCTCCCTGACCAAGGTGGTCGCCACCTGGCCGCTCATCGGCACCACCGGCATCGACCTCGAAACCCCGGTCCACACCTTCCTGCCCACGGTCGCGGCCGAGGCGCCGGGCGGTCAGGTGACGGTGGGACAGATCCTCGCCCACACCACCGGGCTACGGCCCGACACCCGCCTCGACCAGTACCGGAACCGGACCGAGGACCTGGCCGCCCTGATCTGCGGCGAGGACCTGATCGCCTGCCCCGGCACCGGGCACCGCTACATCAACCGCGGGTTCATCCTCGCCGGCCTCCTCCTCGCCCAGGTCACCGGCCGTCGTCTGGACGAGCTGGCCGCCGACCTGTGGGCCCGGCTCGGTATGACCAACACCGTCTACGGGCCGGTCGGCCGATCCAGCCGGGTCGCGCCGACCGAACGGCGGCTCGCCGGGGCCCCACGGCTGTGGGGGATCCCGCATGACGACAACGCGGCCCTGCTGGGCGGTGTCGCCGGACACGCGGGCGTCTTCACCACCGCCGCCGACCTGGCCACCTACGCGACCGCCCTGCTGGCCGGGCACCGCGACGGCAACGAGCTGGGCCGCTGGCTGGCCCGCAGCATGGTCCCGCAGGCCGCGATCGAGCCGGGCCTGGACCGGGGCCTGGCCTGGATCCTCACCGGCGACGGCCGGGTGGCCTACCACCACGGCTTCACCGGCACCAGCCTCTACCTGTCCCCGGCCACCGGCCGCTATCTGGTGATCTGCACCAACGCGGTCTACCACCACCAGGACAACCGCACCCGCCTGGCGCCCCTGCGGGACCTCGCCCTCAAGGCGATCACCACCGAACCCTAGGGAGCAACCGGCCGTGGCTCCGACCACGCTGGCACCCCTGACCTCCCTGCGGCAACGACCAGGCGGACCGGCCGGGACTGGTACTCCACTTCCGGCTCACGTCCGGACTGCCTTCATGGCTTCTTCGAGAACGGCGCTCAGTTCTCTCAGGGCGTCCTGCGCGACGACGGGGTCCTCGTGTTCCAGGTTCGATTGCGCGAGGGCGTGGCGAGAGGAGAGGTCGGGGCGGCGGGCGATCTCGATGTCTCTGGCCCACATGAGGACCCAGCTCCGCACCGGGCTCAGGGACTGCCGTTCGACCGCCTTGGCGAAGGCGTCGTCCTTCGTGGCCCGCATCTCCTCAAGGCGGCCGGGCGCCACGACGGCGAGGGCCGCGCGCAGGGCGTCGGGAGTCGGCGCGGGGCGGGGGAGCAGTTCGTGTCCGTGGTCGGCTCGCGTGCTCATGTCGTCCGGTCGTAGAGCGGCAGGCCCTGGGTCGGGATCGTCCAGTCGGCGATCGTCACGTCCTCGCCGTAGACGAAGTCCTTCCGGGTGGCGTAGCGCGGGCCGGAAGGGGTGGGGTGGATGTCCGTGAAGACGGCACCGGTGCCGGTGCGCGGATCGAAGACCGCGTAGACGGGGATGCCCATCAGGGCGTAGTCGCGGACCTTCCCCACCCAGTCGTTGTCCGGGTTCGAGCGGGAGACGATCTCGATGGCGGCGAGGACGGTACGGGGGTCGATGGAGCCTTCGGTATCGAGGTCTTCCCAGGCGATCACCATGACGTCGGGGTGTCGCAGGATTGCCTCGCGCTCGTCCTCCACGTCCGGTGTGCCGTTGTGGGCCAGCAACTCGTTCGGCATGACCTTCTCCAGGCGCCTGCGGAGAAGCAGCCGGGTCAGCTCGTGGTGGCCGTTGGGCGAGACCGGGTCGTGGACGATTCCCTCCCTGGTGATCTCGAACTTGCCGGGGAGGGTGTCGTCCATCGAGGGGAGGGCATCGCGCATGGCTCGATAGCGGTTGGGCGGCACCTTCATGCTCTACGCGGCCTCCAGCACGTTGGTTCGGCAGTCGCGGCAGTGGCCGGGGCCCGGGGAGCGGAAGGCTCGGTCGCAGGTCTCGCAGGTCTGGAGGGGGTGGCGGACCGGTGGGGGTGGCTCGGGGGTGCGGTACGGGGGAAGTGGGGGGAGGCCCGTCGTCAGGCGGTGGGCCAGCAGGGCGGCCGGGCGGGTCAGGGGGGCCGGTGGGAGGTTGGTGGTCAGGGCCTCGCGTACCGCCGTGGGGGACACGTCGCGTTCCAGCCAGGCCGCGACCCCGGGCGCCAGGTGTTCGGCCTCCGTGGCGGAGAGGAGCAGGCGGGGGTCCCTGCGGCGTAGGCCGGCCAGGACGTCCGTGGCCGAGCGGAGTAGTTCCGGGGAGGGGTACGCGGGCTTCGGTACCGCCGGGAGGGCCGTACGGCGGGGTTGTTGCCGACGCCGGGGGGCGGGTGGTTCCTCGGCGCGGCGGCCGGGCTGGTTGCAGGAGATCGTGCGGGTGATGATCCGGCCGCCGGGGACCCGCGTGCGTTCCCTGCGCAGGTAGCCGTGGGTCTCCAGCTCCCGCAGCGCCGCCGCGATGCGGACCGCGCCCTCGGGGAACCGGGCGGCCAGGGTCTTGATGTCGACGTGGGCACCCGGTGGCAGCGACTGGATGTGGCACGCCAGGCCGATCGCGAGCAGGGACAACTCCGCGTGCTGGACGAGGTGGTTGCCGATCACCGTGAAGCGGGTGGTGTGGCGGGTGTGGTCGTGGACGAGTCCGCCGGTGTGAGGGCCCCGGTTCGGGTGGTTGTTGGCGGTAACTCGGGACTGGGCGCGCGCAGGCGCGCTAGGGTGCTGAGCATCCATCAGGAAGATTGGACCTTCCTCGGTGGTCAGGCCCTCGCATTGGGATCGCTACTCCCGGCGAGGGCCGTCGCATGTCTGCGGTGGTGTTGCGCTGAGCGTAGGGCAGACAACCAGCCCCAAATCCAGCCAAGTTGGTGATGTTCACCCTCCTGAGTGAGTTTGCTCCGTGGGCGGGAGGGGTGGGGCTTGGTGGGGTTCTTTCACCTCGGTGTTCCTTGGGTAGTGGCCGCACGCGCCACCGGAGCACGGTCCGCCGGGTCCCGGTGGGGGAGGGTCACCTCGGCCCACACCGTCTTGCGCGGGCGACGGCCCACGGCTACGCCCCACTTGTCGGCCAGCGCCTCCACGAGGAGCAGTCCGCGCCCGGCCTCCCCGTCCTCGCTGGGGGGTCGTAGCCGGGGGAAGCGGTCGTCGCGGGTGTCGGTGACCTCGATACGGAGCGTGTGGCCGACGACGTAGATCAGGAGCTGGAAGTCCCGGCCGGGTACGCGACCGTGCGTGACGGCGTTCGCGGCCAGCTCGGCGACGATCTGTGTCACCTGCTCCACCGGCAGCCCCCACGACCGCAGATGCTGTTCGGCGAGCAGCCGGGCGAGTCGGGCACCGCGGGGTGTGGGGGACAGCCGGATGTCGAAGGTGGGGATGTGGCCGGTGAGGTGGTTTTCAGGGGCACCCATTTCTTGGTTCACATCACAGAGCGTGGCGAAGCCTGCTTCCTTAAGGGAGTGACAACGCCTGTACGTACAGTCACTGTCTCCTGTTTTGTCTCGGCTGTCTCGGCTGTCCCGGGCGTTGTACGGGTACGACTGCGCGCCGAAGGAGGAGCCATGGGTGAGGGTGTGGACGAGGCCGGCTGGGACGTCGAGCCGGGCGACGAGATCGAGCCGGTGGTCCAGGCGGTGGGCCGACTGCTCAAGGTCTGCCGGCAGTCGGCGGGGGTGAGTATCACCGAGCTGGCGGAGGCCGTGGGCTACGGCGAGGACATGATCCGCAAGATCGAACGCGGGGTACGCATCCCCAGGCCGGAGTTCCTGGACAGCGCGGACACGTTCCTGAAGGCACAGGGGCATCTACGGGCGTTCCGGGAGGACATGAGGAAGGCCCGGTATCCGAAGAAGGTACGGGCGTTGGCGGAGCTGGAGGGGCGGGCGGTGGAAATGATGTTCTACAGCAACCACAACATCCACGGCCTGCTGCAGATCCCGGAGTACGCCCGAGCCTTGTTCGAGATGAGGCAGCCCCCGCTCAGCGAAGACATCGTGGAGAGGGAGACTGCTGCTCGTATGGCACGCAAGTCCGTCTTCGAGCGCGAGCCCGCCCCGGCACTCAGCTTCGTCCTGGAGCAAGTGGCGCTCGAACGTCCCTACGGTGGAAAGATGGTGCTACGCAAACAACTCGAATACCTCTTGGAGGTAGCTGAGTTGAGGAATGTCACGCTTCAGGTCATGCCGACCGACTGTGAGGAGAACCCCGGTGCTTCGGGGCTGGTCGAGGTGCTGAAGTTCGCTGATGGCACGGCGATCGGGCGCTCCGATGGTGCGTTCAACGGACGCCCGGTCTCGAACCCCAAAGACCTCCGGATCCTCGAACTGCGCTGTGGCATGATCCGGTCGCAGGCTCTCCCGCCGAGGAAGTCGCGGGACTTCATCGAGAAAGCGTTGGGCAGACTATGAGCACCGTGGAACTGCACTGGTTCAAGAGCAGCTACAGCAGCAGCAACGAGGCCGGGGACTGCGTCGAGGCGGCTCTCACCTGGTTCAAGAGCAGCTACAGCAGCAGCGCCGAACCCGGTGACTGCCTCGAAGTCGCCCCCACCCCCTCCACCATCCACGTCCGCGACTCCAAGAACACCGAGGGCCCCTGCCTCACCGTCGCCCCGGCCGTCTGGGCCGACTTCGTGGCCTTCGCTTCGCGCGGCTGACCGAGGCAAACGCTGGGAGAACTATGAGCACCCCGGAACTCCGCTGGTTCAAGAGCAGCTACAGCGACAGCAGCAACGGACACGACTGCATCGAGGTAGCCCTCTCCTGGTTCAAGAGCAGCTACAGCAGCAGCGCAGAAGCCGGTGACTGCCTCGAAGTCGCCCCCACCCCCTCCACCATCCACGTCCGCGACTCCAAGAACACCGAGGGCCCCTGCCTCACCGTCGCCCCGGTCGCCTGGGCCGACTTCGTGACCTTCGCTTCGCGCGGCTGACCGGGGCAAACGCTGAGGGACGGGCCTCGGTCAGCCGATGCCTTCGACTATGCGGAAGTCGCGCTCGACGCCGTCGGCGAGGGCGGCCAGCGCCTCCTGGTAGGCCGCGCTCTCGCGCGTCGCGACGGCCTGCTCGAAGCTGTCGAACTCGACCAGGACGGTGCGTTCGGCGATCCCGGCGTCGTACGCCTCGACCCGACCGCCGAGGACGAAGGTCCGACCGCCCCCGGCCTCGACGGCCAGGCGGGCGAGCTTGTTGTAGGCGGCCAGCTTCTCAGGGTCCGAAATGGTGCGGTAGACGCTGACCCAGTAGCCCTTGGGCATGGAACCTCCAGTGTGAGGACGAGTACATCCGACTTACGGGTTGGTCTCGGGGAAGCGTCGGCGGGCGAGAGCGAGGCTCGTCAACGTCGTGATCGCCATGGCGCCGAGGCCGGCCAGTGCCGCGGTGGTGTAGGCGCTGTCGTCGGGGAAGAGGCGGCCGGGGCCGGTGCCCGCGGCGAGGATCAGGCCGCCGATGGCGCTGCCCAGGGAGTACCCGACGCTGCGGACGACGTAGTTGAAGCTCATGGCGCTCGACGTCTCGCTCTTGGGGGTGACGGCCAGGATCACGCCGGGCATCGCGGCCGAGAAGCCGCCGACGCCGAGGCCGAGCACGCCCATCGCCGTGAACAGTTCGGCCAGGTTCGACCGGGCCGCCGCGAACAGGGCGAACCCGCCGCCGACCACGACGGCGCTGCCGGCCAGGAGCAGGGGGCCGGTGATCCGCGTCCGGAGCCGCGGCGTGAGCTTTCCGGCGACGAACCCCAGCACCGAGAACGGGACGAGGACCAGTCCGGCGACGAAGGTCGTCAGCCCGAAGCCGTAGCCGGCGCCGGGCGGCGTCTGTGCGTACCGGGTGATGAGCGTCAGCAGGAGGTACATGCCGATCCCGCCGACGAACATGGCGAGGTTCGCCCCGGCGACCGCCGGGTGCCGCACCGCCCGCACACCGACCAGGGGCGTCTTGCCGCGCAGCTCGATGACGGTCCAGACGCAGAGCAGCACCACGGCGACGACGGCGAGGCCCGCCGCCACGGCGAGGTGCCGGGTCCACAGGTTCCGTTCGCCGGCGAGGAGCAGCACCAGGAGCAGCGCGGCGGCCAGGACGACCGCGCCGGGGACGTCCACGTGGGCGGAGCGGCCTTCGGGGGCTTCGGGCATGGCGCGCCACGCGGTCAGGAGGGCGGCGGCGGTGACGGCCAGGCCGAGGCCGTAGGCGGCCCGTACCCCGCCGAACTCGGCGAGCAGTGCGGCCAGCGGGTAGCCGACGCCGGCCCCGATGATCGACACCACCGAGATCAGGGCGATCACGGCCGCGCCGCGCTCCTCGGGGAGGTGGTCCCGGGCCACGCCCATCATCAGCGCCGTCAGTCCGAGCCCGACGCCCTGGGCCGCCCGGCCGGCCAGCAGCCACGCGAACGGCAGCGGCAGCACGGTGAGTGCGCTGCCGGCGACGACCACCGCCAGCGTGACGAGGATCGTGGCCCGCCGGTGCGGACCGGCTCCGAGCCGGCCCAGGACCGGTGTGGCGACGGCGCCGCTGAGCAGTGCGACGGTCAGCGTCCACTGCGCGCTGCCGAGCGAGACGTGGAACGAGGTCGCCACGCTGGTGATGAGCGGCGTCCCGAGGCTGCCGACCGCCGCCACGACCAGAGCGATGAACATCAGGGCGGGGACCAGTAGCCGCGCCTCGGAACGCGCCACCGGTAACGCCTTCACCGCGCCCCCGCCGGCCGGCTGCCCGGTCACCGCTTCGGCCCTTCGCGGTCCTGGCTCTCGAGCTCTGCCAGATGCTCCAGCGCCGGAAGGGCCGCCGCCAGCGCCTCGACCTCGTCGCCGGTGAGCTTGCCGATCAACCGCTCGAACGCCTGGACGCCCGCCTGGCGCCGCGTCCGGACATAGGAGGCGCCGGCCTCGGTCAGACACACCAGCTTGACCCGCTTGTCGGACGCGTCGTCCCGCCGCTCGACCAGGCCGGACTCCTCCAGCACCCGGACCAGGGCGGTCATCGCTGGCTGGGTGACGCCCTCGACCACGGCCAGATCGGTGACGCGCCGCGGGCCCGTCCGTTCCAGGGTGGCCAGGGTGGCGGCGGACGTCAGGCTCATGTCCCGGGGCAGGCGTCTCGCGGCCCTGGTGGCCAGGCCGTAGAGGGCCGACCCGATGGCGGCGGACGCGTCAGGAGCGGTGTCATGACGACTCATGGGAGAAGCATAACCTCTTTATATTCACAGTCTATGGAAATGGTCGTCTGGTGCCGGCTCCACGGGCTGCGCTCGGGGGCCGAGGGCGGGCGCCCGTAAGGGAAGCGTCAAAGCCGCATATCAACACCCCAGTACGACAAGCCGCTTGTTAGTGTGACGAGAGCACGCCAGAGGGGCACACGGGGGTGGACAGCGTGGCAGGCAGTGACACGGGAGCGGGCGGGGGACGGCCGGACCTCGCCTCGTCGCCCGCCGAGAAGACGGCCGCGGCGAACAAGCTTCAGAGCGAGATCGGGCCGGACACCAAGACGGCGGGCCAGTGGGCGGACGAGGAGACGAACGCCGCGGTGAAGGCGTTCGACGCGAAGGACGGGCACGGCTGGCTCACGTCCGGTGCCCTGAAGAAGGCGCACGCCACCTGGGGCGAGCAGGTCAAGAATCTGCTGAACCGGCTGGCGGGGGACGAGGCGGCCCTTCGCGACAACGCCAGGGCGCTGAGCGGGACGGACCTGCTGGTGGGTGGTACGGCGCGCCAGGTCTCGGTGTTCGACATGTACTCGCCGCCGCCGCGCTGACGCGCGGCTGAGCCTTCTCACACCGGCACCAGAAGCAACGGGGACCCATGCCGACCTATCACGAGATCCTGACGACCGACCTGTCCGCGCTCACCACGGCCGCCGAACGCTGGGACGGCATGGCGAAGGAACTGCACAAGCAGGAGACGGCCTACCGGGACGACGTACACGGGATCACCCTGCGCCCGACCTTCCTGGGGGAGAGCCAGCAGGCCGCCAACGCGCGCTTCGGCATCAGGATCACGGAGTACCAGAGCGCCCAGACGGAGGCCAAGGCGATCGCCTCGCTCCTCCGTGACGCGCACGCCCAGTTCACGGACCTGCGCAAGCGGCTGGAGTCGGCACGGGACGACGCGATCGCCGCCGGCATGAAGGTGTCGGACCAGGGAGTCGTTTCGCTGGACGAAGGCAAACTCAGCGCCCGGGACCGCCAGTTGCTCGGGACGGACACGGACTACGCGGGCCGGGTCCGCAAGTCCGTCGACTCCTGGCAGGCCCACATCGACCAGTGCGTGAAGGACGTGGAGGACGCCGACAAGGGCGTCGAGCTGGCCCTCACCGCCGTCGTCAAAGGCCCCGGCATGGGCGACGGCGCGGTCCCCGGGTTCAACGGCAAGGCGCAGGGCGACATCGAGAAGTACGAGGCCCAGGAGGCGGACGACATCGCGCGGCGCGTCGCCGACGGCGAGAAGGTCTCCGCGGCCGACCTCGCCGAACTACAGCGCGCCTTCCGGGACAACGAGGGCGACAAGGCGTTCAGCCAGACCTTCCTGGAGGGTCTCGGGCCGGACGGGACGATCAAGTTCACCAACGAGCTGAACGATCTCGCCCACTCGTCCGACAAAGGCCACAAGAACGTGTACGTGGACCTACAGGGCGGGCTGGCCGACACGGTCGCCAAGGCCACACAGGTGCCGCAGTCGGTCGCGGACATGCCCCCGGGATCCCCGAAGTTCCAGGCATGGCTCGACAGCGCCGACGGCGCCTTCTACCGCCGGTGGACGGAGGGCCTGGAGAAGTACGGCACCAAGAACTACGGCTCGAAGACCAACCCTCTGTACGGCTACCAGTCGTTCGTCGGCATGATGCAGCACGGTCGCGCCACGTACGACGACCAGTTCCTGTACCAGATGGGCGACGACCTGATAGCCGCCGAGAAGAAGCACCCCGGCCTCTTCACCGAGTGGGGACCCGGCCACGACGGCATCCGCGCCGACGCCCTCGACGGATTCCTCGCCGTCATGAGCAGGAATCCCGACGCGGCCACGGCCTTCTTCGACACGAAAGGCAACGGGCAGGGCGCCGACCACGTCGGGAACGACCACCTGCACTACCTCCTCGGCAGCGGAGACGGCACGCGCGAGTGGCCGAAACACGTGTTCACCGGGGTCTCCGTCACGCAGATGGACGACCCGCTCAGCCGTTACGGGCTCGCCCTGGCGCTCGAAGCCGCGGCCACCGGGCATCCTCCGCTCGTCGGCAACCAGGAACCGTGGCCGGAGATGAAGCACGACGAGGCCCAGACCCGGGTGATGCACGACATCATCAAGGAACTGGCCCCGACGTCGGGCACGGACGCGGACGTGAAGACGAACCTGCGGCAGCCACTGGCCAACGCGATCGCCGAGTACGGATCGGACACGCACCGGATCCTCGCCGGAGTGGACATCGACTACATCCGCAACGCGGGCGGGGCCGGATACTTCGACAAGGACGGCTCGACCCACCTGGCCGTCGATCCCAAGAGCCTCGTCCAGGTACTGCGCGGCATGTCCGAGGACCCGACCGCGTACTCGACGCTGGAGAAGGCGGAGCTGCGCCACATCGGCAACGAACTGGGCGCCATGCCGGAGGGCGCCGCCCACGGTGACATCGACGAGAGGCTGGAGAACCTGGGCAGCGGTCTGGGGGCCTACACCGCCATCAAGGAAGACGTCCTCAACGACGAGCGCATGGACAAGTACGCCGAGGCGGACTGGAAGATGAAGGCGGCCTACCACTTCGCCGGCGGAGCGGTCACCCCCCTCTACTTCACCACCGGCGGGGTCTCCATCGCGTACGGTGACGCCTTGCAGCGCGGTGTCGACACTCTGACCTGGGAACTCGGGAACTCCATGAAGTCGGAGGCCGACGCCACCGCCAATGCCGCCATCGCCGACAAGTACCTCAACGCGAACCAGGAGCTCGCGTACATGATCGACGGATGGGCGCAGGGGCGTACGGACATCGACACCACCACGCCCGAAGGGCAGCGCAAGGCGGCCGATTTCACCACCAACATGCTCCAGGGTCATGATCGAGGGTCCGGCACGGCTGCCAAATACCTCACGGACACCACCAACTGACCCCGCCATGATGTCGCTATCCGTACCCGGAGGAAGTTCGTGAGCACCACGCCCCAGCGCCGACCAGTACGTCTCGCGGTGGGTGCCGTGGTGCTCTGCCTGGCGCTGGCCGCCGGCGTCGTCCTGTGGCTCACCCGCTCCTCGGACCAGGGCACCGACTACTGCGGGAAGCTGAGCGAGGACAAGCGCGTCGTCACCGCCCTCGGTTCCGCCCAGCGGCAGGACCCGGACTGTGCCCGGCTCGGCCGTGCCATTCGGCAGGCCACGACCGGGGACAAAGCCGGTGAGCACTCGCTGCGGCAGGCTCAGGCCATGAAGAACGTCCTGATCGCCGTGGACGACGTCACCCGGGACGGTGAGGGCACACTCGACCCCGCCCTCGCGGTACCCCTCGCCGAGGCGCTCTCGGACTACATGCCCGACTACGTGAAGATCACGGCTCCGGGCCAGGTGGAGTACGTGCGCCGTGCCGGTGACTCCGTACCGCCCTGGAGCGACGACCAAGGCGTGCACATGTCCGTGTTCCCGCTGACGCTTCTCCACGTCACACGGCAACTCGCGGACCACCCGGCGGCCTACGCCCAGCTGCGGGCCTCGGCCACCCGGGAGATCGCCGAGGAGTTCGCCGGGGTACCGCGGGGCGCCGGGCACGAGCGGTTCGAGGCGGCGGCCGGCGGCGCCGGGTACGTACTGGGCGCGCTGGACGCCGTCGCCGAGGACGTCCGCGAGGACCTGGGGGAGGACGGCCGGCGGGACTGGCGGGCCGATGTGTTCGCCCGGCTGACGAAGGACGCCTCCGCACCGCCCTCGTACCAGGACGACCCCTCCGGACACATCGTGAAGGTGTGGGACGGGAAGCTGCGGGGCGGCGGCCAGGACAAGCTGCTCGCCACCCTGGAAACGCAGAGCGGTGAGATGGTGCGCGCCTGGGGCGAGGGCGCGGCCCTCGACTCCCGGCTGCGGGCCTCGCTCCTGAAGAAGGCCCGGGACGTCTCTGCCCTGGGCCTGCACGAGACCGCACGCAACCTGGGCTGACACGCGGCGCGGGCAGGCAGAGCGAAGAAGGGCAACGTGGCATCAGCGTCGTCGCGGCGAACGCGCGGTCTGGTTGTCGGGGGCGGCATCACTGAACGGCACGACGAAGACCGATTCGGACGCCTTCCGATCCCAGGGGGCCGAGTACCTGTCCATCTGGGCCCATGGGCGGGCCGACGGCTTCAAAGCGCCGGGCAAGCTGACCGAGGACTGCCGGAACGGCCAGTCCAGGAAGTCCGAGGAAGCCGCGAAATCGCTCAGGGGTTGATGATCACGTGCCCCTTCGCGACGGAGACACGGATGCGGCTGGTCCCGGAGAAGCGCGAGGTGCGCTCACTCGACCGGGAGACGGAACGGCCCCGACAGAATGAGCACGATGCAGACGAAATCCGGACTCCGGCCCAGGCGCGCCGGGTGGTACGCGGGAGCCCTCCTGCTGGTCCTGGCACTTCTGGGGCTCGTCCTCTACGGCACCGGGGTCATCGGCTCGGGAGGCGACGACGACTCCGTGGACCGGGCGTGCGGCGGGACGCTGGCGCAGGGCGGGCTCAGCGCGGCGCTGCACTCGTCGCGGCTGAGCGCGGAGGACCTGGACGACGGCGACTACCTGGCCGCCTGCCGCGTCCGCACCGAGGGATCCGGGGCGAAGCGCGGCTCCCTGGAGGTGAAGCTGCGCTGGAGCACCTCGAAAGCCCCCGACTCGACCCTCGTCTGGTACAACGCGAACTACAACGGCGTCCGGGACCAGGCGGCACCCCTGGGACACGGCTGGTCCGGTGTCGTCCGTCGCGAGAGCGGCACCTACCAGGTCATGGTCGCGCTCGACTGCGTGAACCAGCGGAACAAGGCCCTGGTCGCCTACGGTGACCTGCTCGGGGCGGCGAACAGCACGACCCTGACCGGCCTCGGGCGGGTGACCACCGAGACCGCCCGCGAGGCCGCGGAGAAGCACGGCTGCCAGGTGGAACCAGGCCGACGCGTCACCGGCCTGTCCCCCGACACCATCGGCCGGCCCGACGCGGCCGGGCCGCTGCGGCAGGCCGACGGCTCGTGCGCGGCGCTGCGCGACACGGAGGCCGAGCGGAACGGCACGCCGGACGTCCTGGAGTACCCGGCGGACACCGACACCCCGCAGGTCAACTGCTACCTGGTCACGAAGACCGGAAAGCCGGGCTACGGCCTCTACGCCTACTACGGCGCGTCCGCCAAGGACTTCCTGGCCAGCGAGGAAGCGGCGCTCAAGGCGGCGGCCGGGCCCTACGGCGAGCGCGACTACGCCTGGGCCACCGCGACGTGCCCCCGGTCGGCACAGCCCGCCGTGTTCGCGCTGTACCACCTCTACGACGAGGACACCGAGGGCTACCCCGTCCCGCACTACTCCGCCTCCTTCGCCCGCTCGGCCCTGACGGCCTTCGCCGCCCACGAGGCGAAGCAGCGCGGCTGCGGCAGCGTGCGGATGGTCACCCAGCCCTGACCCCGCGGACGGACGATCACATGAGCCTTATCGACCGCTTCACCGGCACCAAGTACCCCGACCCCTCCGTCCCGCCCCGGCCCACCCAGGAGGTCCGCGCCGCCCTGCTCGCCGTCGGCGGGCCGGACGTGCCCTATGTCGTGCGGGAAGGGGTCGGCGGTGGTGCCGATCTGGTGGCGGAGTGGCGTATCCGGGAGCCCGCCTGGCACGGGTTCTTCGCGCGGGCCGAGGTGAGCCGGTCCCTGGAGACACGGATGCGGCTGGTCCCGGAGAAGCGGGAGGTGCGCGCGCTCGACCGGGAGTGGGAGGTCACCTGGGTCGGCGACAGGCCCAGGCTGAGCCTGTCGGCGGAGTACTCCCGGGGGCAGGTCAGGTCCGTGTCCCGGAGCTGGACGGTCGGGCGGGGGTCCGACGGGAAGATCGGGCTCACGGAGGACTACCGCTTCGACACCGCCGAGATGAAGACGCCCTTGCAGGAGGCGGTTCTCGGCGCCGGGTGGATCTGGCGCGGGGCGCTGTTCAGGCTCTGAGCCGTCGGTCGCGGTCCCAGGTGCGCAGGACAGCGAGGGCGAAGGCGACCCGGGTGTCCAGGCGCCGGGGGTCGTGGCGGTAGGTCCTGCTCAGGCCCCGGTAGTCCAGGACCGTGCCGGTGCCGGGGGCGCGCCAGCGGGTGCGGGCGGGGCGGCCGAAGGTGAAGTCGTCCGGGCTGCCGTCGAAGAAGGAGTACACCGTCGCGCAGAGGACCCACAGGAGCCAGGCCGGGGCGGTGACCACGTAGAGCAGCCAGGCGTACCACGTGCCCGCCTTGCCCGTGACCCGCTGGGACGGGCCGGCGACCTGCGCGGTCCAGCGGGTCCGGCGGGGCCAGGGGAGCAGGCGGCCGGGGCGGCGGGTGACGCGGGCCAGGGGAGTGCCGTCGGACGCGTGGAGGTCGTAGGTGTCCGGGCCCGCGGGGGTGACGGAGCAGAGCGGGCGGTCGTCCGGGGCGGAGTGGATCCGGAACGGGCGTCCGGGCGTACGGGAGGCATAGACCCGGGCCAGCGGTGCGTTCCCGGAGCGGTGGGAGACCGTCGAGACCAGCTCCGCGTCGGAAGCGGGCAGCGGTACCGGGTTGTTCGCCGAGATACGGAAGGCGTACGGGGTGGTGTCGTGCACGGGGCCATCTTGGGCGCCGGTGATCAAGAAGCGGTAGCCGCGGTGCGCCGCACCGGCACTCCGGTTTGACCTACGTCACCTTCGGGGTAATCTCTTCGGCCCGATTGGCACAGGACCTGCCCCGTATGGCAGACTGTCGGAGTTGCTCGGTCGAGTGTTGATGCTGCGCGCCTCCCGCCGGGAGGACCGGAAGCGAGTCCCACAGTACTCGTCGTCCTAACTGCCCTCGGGCAGCGCTGGGGCGGACGTACGGGAATCTTCCGGGAAGTGTGAGCGCGATACCGGCCAGGCGCCCGGTGGGCCCGAGGTCCCCGGTCCGCGGTTCCGGAAGGGCCGTGTCAATCCCGCAGGGATGTTCGGACAAGGGACATTCATGTCAGCGGGAGCGCGACACGCCCGACCGCGTGGGTCGGAGGAGCAAAGGTCACCCAGAAGCAACACCGGGTTCCAGAGCGTTAGAGAGACAGGACTACTGAGTAGCCATGGCGGGACAGAAGATCCGCATCCGGCTCAAGGCCTACGACCACGAGGTCATCGACTCTTCGGCGAAGAAGATCGTCGAGACGGTGACTCGCACTGGTGCGTCGGTCGCGGGCCCGGTGCCGCTGCCCACTGAGAAGAACGTGTACTGCGTCATCAAGTCGCCGCACAAGTACAAGGACTCGCGCGAGCACTTCGAGATGCGCACGCACAAGCGCCTGATCGACATCCTCGACCCGACCCCCAAGACCGTTGACTCTCTGATGCGACTCGACCTGCCGGCCGGTGTCGACATCGAGATCAAGCTCTGAGGCTGGTGGGCTGAGAATGGCTAAGCAGATCAAGGGCATCCTGGGCGAGAAGCTCGGCATGACGCAGGTGTGGGACGAGAACAACCGTGTTGTTCCGGTCACCGTCGTCAAGGCCGGCCCCAACGTCGTGACCCAGGTTCGTACCAACGACGTCGACGGCTACGAGTCGGTCCAGATCGCCTTCGGCGAGATCGACCCGCGCAAGGTGAACAAGCCCCTCAAGGGTCACTTCGCCAAGGCCGACGTCACCCCCCGTCGCCACCTCGTCGAGATCCGCACCGCGGACGCCTCCGAGTACACGCTGGGCCAGGAGATCACCGCTGCGGTGTTCGAGGCCGGCGTGAAGGTCGACGTCACCGGCAAGAGCAAGGGCAAGGGCTTCGCCGGTGTCATGAAGCGTCACAACTTCGGTGGCCTCGGCGCCGGTCACGGCACCCAGCGCAAGCACCGCTCGCCCGGTTCCATCGGTGGCTGCGCCACCCCGGGCCGTGTGTTCAAGGGCCTCCGCATGGCGGGTCGCATGGGCAACGAGCGGGTCACCACCCAGAACCTGACCGTCCACGCCGTTGACGCGGAGAAGGGTCTGCTGCTCATCAAGGGCGCGGTTCCCGGTCCGAACGGCGGCCTCGTCCTGGTCCGCACCGCGGCCAAGGGGGCCTGAGGTAACCGATGAGCACTGTTGACATCCTTTCGCCGGCGGGCGAGAAGGCCGGTTCCGTCGAGCTCCCCGCGGAGATCTTCGACGCCAAGGTCAGCGTCCCGCTGATCCACCAGGTCGTCGTCGCGCAGCTGGCCGCTGCCCGCCAGGGCACGCACAAGACCAAGACCCGCGGTGAAGTCCGTGGTGGCGGCAAGAAGCCGTACCGCCAGAAGGGCACCGGCCGCGCCCGTCAGGGCTCGACCCGCGCGCCGCAGTTCGCCGGTGGTGGCGTCGTGCACGGTCCCGTGCCGCGTGACTACTCGCAGCGGACCCCGAAGAAGATGAAGGCCGCCGCCCTGCGCGGTGCCCTCACCGACCGGGCGCGTCACAACCGCATCCACGTCGTCTCCGGCGTGGTCGAGGGTGACATCTCCACGAAGGCCGCGAAGAGCCTGTTCGGCAAGATCTCGGAGCGCAAGAACCTGCTCCTGGTCGCCGAGCGCTCCGACGAGGCCGCGTGGCTGTCCGCCCGCAACCTGCCCCAGGTCCACATCCTGGAGCCGGGCCAGCTGAACACGTACGACGTTCTCGTCTCGGACGACGTGGTCTTCACCCAGGCCGCTTTCGAGTCCTTCGTCGCCGGCCCGAAGGCCAACGACACCGAAGGGAGCGAGGTCTGATGGCCATCCGTCACCCCGCTATCGCCTCGAAGGCCGCCAAGGCCGCCAAGGCCGCGCGCGTCGCCAAGGCGCGTCGCCACGCCACCGAGGGCAAGAACACCGTCGAGACCCCGCTGAGCAAGTCGTACACGGACCCCCGTGACGTCCTGCTGAAGCCGGTCGTCTCCGAGAAGAGCTACGCGCTCCTCGACGAGAACAAGTACACGTTCATCGTCGACCCGAACGCCAACAAGACCCAGATCAAGCAGGCCGTCCAGGCGGTCTTCGACGTCAAGGTCACCGGGGTCAACACGATCAACCGCCAGGGCAAGCGCAAGCGCACGAAGACCGGCTTCGGTCAGCGTGCCGGCAGCAAGCGCGCGATCGTGACCCTCGCCGAGGGCGACCGTATCGACATCTTCGGCGGTCCGACCGCCTAAGGGCGGTCCGGATCGTCCGATATCGGACGAGGACTGAGAAATGGGAATCCGCAAGTACAAGCCGACTACGCCGGGCCGTCGTGGCGCCAGCGTTGCCGACTTCGTCGAGGTCACGCGGTCCACGCCGGAGAAGTCGCTGGTTCGCCCGCTGCACAGCAAGGGCGGCCGTAACAACGCCGGTCGTGTGACCGTTCGCCACCAGGGTGGCGGACACAAGCGCGCCTACCGAGTGATCGACTTCCGTCGTCACGACAAGGACGGCGTGCCGGCGAAGGTCGCGCACATCGAGTACGACCCCAACCGCACCGCGCGCATCGCGCTGCTGCACTACGCCGACGGCGAGAAGCGCTACATCCTCGCCCCGCGCAACCTGCAGCAGGGCGACACCGTGGAGAACGGTCCCGGGGCCGACATCAAGCCGGGCAACAACCTGGCCCTCCGCAACATCCCGGTCGGTACCACGATCCACGCGATCGAGCTCCGTCCCGGTGGCGGTGCCAAGTTCGCCCGCTCCGCCGGTGCCTCCGTGCAGCTGCTCGCGAAGGAGGGCGCCTACGCCCACCTGCGCATGCCGTCCGGTGAGATCCGTCTGGTCGACGTGCGCTGCCGCGCCACCGTCGGCGAGGTCGGCAACGCCGAGCAGAGCAACATCAACTGGGGCAAGGCGGGCCGCAAGCGGTGGCTGGGCGTTCGCCCGACCGTCCGTGGTGTGGTCATGAACCCGGTGGACCACCCGCACGGTGGTGGTGAGGGCCGGACCTCCGGTGGTCGTCACCCCGTGTCCCCGTGGGGCAAGAAGGAAGGCCGTACTCGTTCGCCCAAGAAGGCGTCGAACAAGTACATCGTCCGCCGCCGCAAGACGAACAAGAAGCGCTAAGGACGGGTTGAGATGCCTCGTAGCTTGAAGAAGGGGCCCTTCGTCGACGACCACCTGATCAAGAAGGTGGACGCCCAGAACGATGCCGGCACCAAGAACGTCATCAAGACCTGGTCCCGTCGCTCGATGATCGTCCCGGCCATGCTCGGCCACACGATCGCGGTGCACAACGGCAAGACCCACATCCCGGTGTTCGTCACCGAGTCGATGGTCGGCCACAAGCTCGGCGAGTTCTCGCCGACGCGCACCTTCCGGGGTCACGTCAAGGAAGACCGGAAGTCGAAGCGCCGCTAGTAGCGGATCGCATTCAGACACGTAAGTAACTCTGAAGGGACAACCATGGAAGCCAGGGCACAGGCGCGGTACATCCGCGTGACGCCCATGAAGGCCCGCCGTGTGGTGGACCTCATCCGTGGCATGAACGCCACGGAGGCCCAGGCTGTTCTGCGATTCGCTCCGCAGGCAGCCTCCGTGCCCGTCGGCAAGGTGCTCGACAGCGCCATCGCCAACGCCGCGCACAACTACGACCACACCGATGTCGACAGCCTCTTCGTTTCCGAGGCCTACGTCGACGAGGGCCCGACCCTGAAGCGGTTCCGGCCGCGCGCCCAGGGCCGTGCCTACCGGATCCGCAAGCGGACCAGCCACATCACCGTGGTCGTCAGCAGCAAGGAAGGAACCCGGTAATGGGCCAGAAGGTAAACCCGCACGGGTTCCGGCTCGGTGTCACGACCGACTTCAAGTCGCGTTGGTACGCCGACAAGCTGTACAAGGACTACGTCAAGGAAGACGTCGCCATCCGTCGGATGATGACGTCCGGCATGGAGCGCGCCGGCATCTCCAAGGTGGAGATCGAGCGCACCCGTGACCGCGTCCGCGTGGACATCCACACCGCTCGCCCGGGCATCGTCATCGGCCGCCGCGGCGCCGAGGCCGACCGCATCCGCGGTGACCTGGAGAAGCTGACCGGCAAGCAGGTCCAGCTCAACATCCTCGAGGTCAAGAACCCGGAGACGGACGCTCAGCTGGTGGCCCAGGCCGTCGCCGAGCAGCTGTCCTCCCGCGTCTCCTTCCGTCGGGCCATGCGCAAGAGCATGCAGTCCGCCATGAAGGCCGGCGCCAAGGGCATCAAGATCCAGTGCGGTGGCCGCCTCGGCGGCGCCGAGATGTCCCGCTCGGAGTTCTACCGCGAGGGCCGTGTGCCCCTGCACACGCTCCGCGCGAACGTGGACTACGGCTTCTTCGAGGCCAAGACGACCTTCGGCCGCATCGGCGTGAAGGTCTGGATCTACAAGGGCGACGTCAAGAACATCGCCGAGGTCCGCGCCGAGAACGCTGCCGCCCGTGCGGGTAACCGCCCGGCCCGCGGTGGCGCCGACCGCCCGGCCCGTGGTGGCCGCGGTGGCGAGCGGCGCGGTCGCAAGCCGCAGCAGGCTGCTGGTGCCGAGGCCCCCAAGGCCGAGGCCCCCGCGGCTGCCGCTCCGGCTGAGAGCACCGGAACGGAGGCCTGACCGAAATGCTGATCCCCCGTAGGGTCAAGCACCGCAAGCAGCACCACCCGAAGCGCAACGGTATGTCCAAGGGTGGAACGCAGGTTGCGTTCGGCGAGTACGGCATCCAGGCGCTGACCCCGGCCTACGTCACGAACCGCCAGATCGAGGCGGCCCGTATCGCGATGACCCGCCACATCAAGCGTGGCGGCAAGGTCTGGATCAACATCTACCCGGACCGTCCCCTCACCAAGAAGCCCGCCGAGACCCGCATGGGTTCCGGTAAGGGTTCTCCGGAGTGGTGGATCGCGAACGTCAAGCCCGGACGTGTGATGTTCGAGCTGTCGTACCCCAACGAAAAGATCGCCCGTGAGGCGCTGACCCGTGCGGCCCACAAGCTGCCGATGAAGTGCCGGATCGTCAAGCGCGAGGCAGGTGAAGCGTGATGTCGGCCGGTACCAAGGCGTCCGAGCTGCGCGAGCTGGGCAACGAGGAGCTTCTGGGCAAGCTCCGCGAGGCCAAGGAAGAGCTGTTCAACCTCCGCTTCCAGGCGGCCACGGGTCAGCTCGAAAACCACGGCCGGCTGAAGGCCGTCCGTAAGGACATCGCGCGGATCTACACCCTGATGCGCGAGCGCGAGCTGGGCATCGAAACGGTGGAGAACGCATGAGCGAGAACAACGTGACTGAGCAGAACACCGAGGCGCGCGGCTTCCGCAAGACCCGTGAGGGCCTCGTCGTCAGCGACAAGATGGACAAGACCGTCGTCGTCGCCGTCGAGGACCGCGTCAAGCACGCGCTGTACGGCAAGGTCATCCGCCGTACGAACAAGCTCAAGGCGCACGACGAGCAGAACGCCGCGGGTGTCGGCGACCGCGTCCTCCTGATGGAGACCCGGCCGCTGTCCGCGACGAAGCGCTGGCGCGTCGTCGAGATCCTCGAGAAGGCCAAGTAATTCCTGCGGGGCTAACCCCGCAGGTCAGTTCCGCCAGGCTCGGCAGGGGTTCCGGGAAGGAACCCCTGCCGGGAACCGGCAGACGATCAGGAGATAGACGTGATCCAGCAGGAGTCGCGACTGCGTGTCGCCGACAACACTGGTGCGAAGGAGATCCTTTGCATCCGTGTGCTCGGTGGCTCCGGTCGCCGCTACGCGGGCATCGGTGACGTCATCGTCGCCACCGTCAAGGACGCGATCCCCGGTGGCAACGTGAAGAAGGGTGACGTCGTCAAGGCGGTCATCGTTCGCACCGTCAAGGAGCGCCGCCGTCCGGACGGCTCGTACATCCGCTTCGACGAGAACGCCGCCGTCATTCTGAAGAACGACGGCGACCCTCGCGGCACCCGCATCTTCGGCCCGGTCGGCCGTGAGCTGCGCGAGAAGAAGTTCATGAAGATCATCTCGCTCGCGCCGGAGGTGCTGTAAGCATGAAGATCAAGAAGGGCGACCTGGTCCAGGTCATCACCGGCAAGGACAAGGGCAAGCAGGGCAAGGTCATTGCCGCTTACCCGCGCGAGGAGCGCGTCCTGGTCGAGGGTGTCAACCGGGTCAAGAAGCACACCAAGGCCGGTCCGACCGCCAGCGGTTCCCAGGCCGGCGGCATCGTGACCACCGAGGCGCCGATCCACGTCTCCAACGTCCAGCTGGTCGTGGAGAAGGACGGCAAGAAGGTCGTCACGCGTGTCGGCTACCGCTTCGACGAAGAGGGCAACAAGATCCGCGTTGCCAAGCGGACGGGTGAGGACATCTGATGGCTACCACCACCACTCCGCGTCTGAAGCAGAAGTACCGCGAGGAGATCGCGGGCAAGCTGCGTGACGAGTTCAAGTACGAGAACGTCATGCAGGTTCCCGGCCTCGTCAAGATCGTGGTCAACATGGGTGTCGGCGACGCCGCCCGTGACTCGAAGCTGATCGAGGGCGCGATCCGCGACCTGACCACCATCACCGGTCAGAAGCCGGCCGTCACCAAGGCCCGCAAGTCCATCGCGCAGTTCAAGCTGCGCGAGGGCCAGCCGATCGGTGCCCACGTCACGCTCCGTGGCGACCGCATGTGGGAGTTCCTGGACCGCACCCTGTCGCTCGCGCTGCCGCGCATCCGCGACTTCCGCGGCCTGTCCCCCAAGCAGTTCGACGGCCGTGGCAACTACACCTTCGGTCTCACGGAGCAGGTCATGTTCCACGAGATCGACCAGGACAAGATCGACCGCGTCCGGGGTATGGACATCACCGTGGTGACCACGGCGACCAACGACGAAGAGGGCCGTGCCCTTCTCCGTCACCTCGGCTTCCCGTTCAAGGAGGCGTGAGCGAGATGGCGAAGAAGGCTCTCATCGCGAAGGCTGCTCGCAAGCCCAAGTTCGGTGTGCGTGGCTACACCCGCTGCCAGCGCTGCGGTCGTCCGCACTCCGTGTACCGCAAGTTCGGCCTGTGCCGCGTGTGCCTCCGTGAGATGGCTCACCGTGGCGAGCTGCCGGGCGTGACCAAGAGCTCCTGGTAATCCCCTCATTTAGGGATTCTGGGACCTCTCGGTAAGCAACCGGGACGGCAGGGCCCGAACCACCGATGCCGTAGGCTGGTGGGGTTGGGCTCTGCCGCCCTGAACGACTTACTACGCCGTAGGTCCCCGCGCCGCACCCGTCCCGTCTGCAGAAGTACGGGGAGAGGGATGGCGCATATAGGAAACCCCGGCGAGAAAGGCCACAGGCCAATTCATGACCATGACTGATCCGATCGCAGACATGCTGACGCGTCTGCGGAACGCGAACTCGGCGTACCACGACTCGGTGTCGATGCCGCACTCCAAGATCAAGTCTCACATCGCGGAGATCCTCCAGCAGGAGGGCTTCATCACGGGCTGGAAGGTCGAGGACGCCGAGGTCGGCAAGAACCTCGTCCTGGAGCTGAAGTTCGGCCCCAACCGTGAGCGCTCCATCGCGGGCATCAAGCGGATCTCCAAGCCCGGTCTCCGGGTCTACGCGAAGTCCACCAACCTGCCGAAGGTGCTGGGCGGCCTCGGCGTGGCGATCATCTCCACGTCGCACGGGCTCCTCACCGACAAGCAGGCCGGCAAGAAGGGCGTGGGTGGGGAAGTCCTCGCCTACGTCTGGTAGCAGAAGGGAACGGAGGAAACAGCTATGTCGCGCATCGGCAAGCTCCCCATCGCGGTTCCCGCCGGCGTGGACGTCACCATCGACGGCCGTACGGTGAAGGTCAAGGGCCCCAAGGGCGAACTGACCCACACCATTGCGGCTCCGATCGACATCGCTAAGGGCGAGGACGGCACCCTCCAGGTGCTGCGCCCGAACGACGAGCGTCAGAGCAAGGCCCTGCACGGCCTCTCCCGCACGCTGGTGGCGAACATGATCACCGGCGTGACCCAGGGTTACGTGAAGAAGCTCGAGATCAGCGGTGTCGGTTACCGAGTGACCGCCAAGGGTTCCAACCTGGAGTTCGCTCTCGGTTACAGCCACCCGATCGTGGTCGAGGCCCCCGAGGGCATCACCTTCAAGGTGGAGACCCCGACCCGTTTCTCGGTCGAGGGCATCGACAAGCAGAAGGTCGGCGAGGTTGCGGCCAACATCCGCAAGCTGCGCAAGCCCGACCCGTACAAGGCCAAGGGTGTCAAGTACGAGGGCGAAGTCATCCGCCGCAAGGTCGGAAAGGCGGGTAAGTAAGCCATGGCATACGGGCAGAAGATCCTCAAGGGCGACGCCTACAAGCGCGCCGCGATCAAGCGCCGTCACATCCGGATCCGCAAGCGGATCGCCGGTACGGCGGAGCGCCCCCGTCTGGTCGTGACCCGCTCCAACCGCCACATCGTGGCGCAGGTGATCGACGACCTGAAGGGCCACACCCTGGCGTCGGCGTCCACCCTGGACGCGTCGATCCGCGGTGCCGAGGGCGACAAGTCCGCGCAGGCCAAGCAGGTCGGCGCCCTGGTCGCCGAGCGCGCCAAGGCCGCCGGTGTCGAGGCCGTCGTGTTCGACCGTGGTGGCAACCAGTACGCCGGCCGCATCGCGGCCCTGGCGGACGCCGCCCGCGAAGCCGGGCTCAAGTTCTGAGCCGCTTGTAGCTAGCGGAAAGAGAGAGGTAATCCAATGGCTGGACCCCAGCGCCGCGGAAGCGGTGCCGGTGGCGGCGAGCGGCGGGACCGGAAGGGCCGTGACGGCGGCGCTGCTGCCGCCGAGAAGACCGCGTACGTTGAGCGCGTCGTCGCGATCAACCGCGTCGCCAAGGTTGTGAAGGGTGGTCGTCGCTTCAGCTTCACCGCGCTGGTCGTGGTGGGCGACGGTGACGGCACCGTGGGTGTCGGTTACGGCAAGGCCAAGGAGGTGCCGGCCGCCATCGCCAAGGGCGTTGAGGAGGCCAAGAAGCACTTCTTCAAGGTCCCGCGTATCCAGGGCACCATCCCGCACCCGATCCAGGGTGAGAAGGCCGCCGGCGTCGTGCTGCTCAAGCCCGCGTCCCCCGGTACCGGTGTTATCGCCGGTGGTCCGGTGCGTGCCGTGCTCGAGTGCGCCGGTATCCACGACGTGCTGTCGAAGTCGCTCGGCTCCGACAACGCCATCAACATCGTGCACGCGACCGTGGAGGCCCTGAAGGGCCTGCAGCGTCCCGAGGAGATCGCGGCCCGCCGTGGTCTGCCGCTCGAGGACGTCGCTCCCGCGGCTCTGCTGCGTGCGCGTGCCGGGGCGGGTGCGTAATCATGGCTCAGCTCAAGATCACGCAGGTCAAGTCCTACATCGGCAGCAAGCAGAACCACCGTGACACCCTGCGCTCCCTTGGTCTCAAGGGCATCAACACGCAGGTCGTCAAGGAGGACCGCCCCGAGTTCCGCGGCATGGTGCACACCGTCCGCCACCTCGTGACGGTCGAGGAGGTCGACTGATCATGGCGGAGCAGAACCCGCTCAAGATCCACAACCTCCGTCCCGCCCCGGGCGCCAAGACCGCCAAGACCCGTGTCGGTCGTGGTGAGGCGTCGAAGGGTAAGACGGCCGGTCGTGGTACCAAGGGCACCAAGGCCCGCTACCAGGTTCCGGAGCGCTTCGAGGGTGGCCAGATGCCGCTCCACATGCGCCTCCCGAAGCTGAAGGGCTTCAAGAACCCGTTCAAGACCGAGTACCAGGTCGTGAACCTCGACAAGCTGGCCGCGCTCTACCCGGAGGGTGGCGAGGTCACCGTCGAGTCGCTGGTGGCCAAGGGCGCCGTTCGCAAGAACAGCCTCGTCAAGGTCCTCGGCCAGGGCGAGATCTCCGTGGCGCTGCAGGTGACGGTCGACGCCGTCTCCGGCTCCGCCAAGGAGAAGATCACCGCCGCCGGCGGCACGGTCACCGAGCTCGTCTGAGTCCCTCGGACGCAGCGTCGATGACGTAAACGATCCCGACCGGGGATACCTCACAATGAGGTATCCCCGGTTGGTCGTTCCTAGGGGGGCATGGTCGCCGGTAAGGTGGCCTGCACTGTTCTCTTTCGTATTCGTCGAACCTCAGACCGTCACCCTTGACGCAGTTGCGCGGGGGTCGCAGGAGGCACCGTGCTCACCGCGTTCGCCCGGGCGTTCAGGACGCCCGACCTGCGCAAGAAGCTGCTCTTCACGCTGGGCATCATCGTGGTCTACCGGGTCGGTACCCACATCCCGATCCCCAACGTCAACTACCAGGCCGTCCAGCAGTGTGTGAAGGAGGCCGGCGCCAACCAGGGCCTGTTCGGCCTCGTGAACATGTTCAGCGGCGGCGCGCTGCTCCAGATCACGGTCTTCGCGCTCGGCATCATGCCGTACATCACCGCCAGCATCATCCTTCAGCTGCTGACCGTGGTGATCCCGCGCCTGGAGGCCCTGAAGAAGGAGGGCCAGGCCGGCACGGCGAAGATCACGCAGTACACCCGCTACCTGACCGTGGCGCTCGCCATCCTCCAGGGCACCGGCCTGGTGGCCACCGCCCGCAGCGGCGCGCTCTTCAACGGTTGCTCGGTCGCCACGAGCATCGTCGATGACCAGGCGATCTTCGCGACCATCACGATGGTCATCTGCATGACCGCCGGTACCGCCCTGGTGATGTGGCTCGGTGAGCTGATCACCGACCGCGGCATCGGCAACGGCATGTCGATCCTCATGTTCATCTCGATCGCCGCGACCTTCCCGTCCGCGCTGTGGGCCATCAAGAAGCAGGGCTCGCTGGCGGGCGGCTGGATCGAGTTCGGCACCGTCATCGCGGTCGGCCTGGTCATGGTCGCGCTCGTCGTCTTCGTCGAGCAGGCCCAGCGCCGCATCCCGGTGCAGTACGCGAAGCGGATGATCGGCCGCCGGTCCTACGGCGGTACGTCCACGTACATCCCGCTCAAGGTGAACCAGGCGGGTGTGATTCCCGTCATCTTCGCCTCCTCGCTGCTCTACATCCCGGCGCTCGTGGCGCAGTTCGCGGGAGGCAACTCGGGCTGGAAGACCTGGATCGAGCAGAACCTCACCAAGGGCGACCACCCGATTTACATCACTTCGTACTTCTTGCTCATCGTTTTCTTCGCGTTCTTCTACGTCGCTATCTCCTTCAACCCCGAGGAAGTAGCCGACAACATGAAGAAGTATGGTGGCTTCATCCCGGGCATCCGGGCTGGCCGACCGACCGCTGAGTACCTGAGCTACGTGCTCAACCGGATCACCTGGCCGGGTTCGCTGTATCTGGGTCTGATCGCTCTCGTACCGACAATGGCGTTGGTGGGCTTTGGGGCAAGCCAGAACTTCCCCTTCGGCGGGACCAGCATCCTCATCATCGTGGGTGTGGGCCTCGAGACGGTGAAGCAGATCGAGAGCCAGCTCCAGCAGCGCAATTACGAAGGGTTCCTCCGCTGATGCGTATCGTCCTCGTCGGGCCGCCGGGTGCCGGTAAGGGAACGCAGGCCGTCCGGCTCGCAGAGAAGCTGGGCATCCCGCACATCTCCACGGGCGACCTGTTCCGCGCCAACATCAGCCGGCAGACGGAGCTGGGCAAGCTCGCCAAGTCCTACATGGACGCCGGCAACCTCGTCCCCGACGAGGTGACCATCGCGATGGCCAAGGACCGCATGGAGCAGCAGGACGCGGAGAAGGGCTTCCTGCTGGACGGCTTCCCGCGCAACGTCTCGCAGGCGGAGGCCCTGGACCAGCTGCTGCGGGACGAGCAGATGACGCTGGACGCCGTCCTCGACCTGGAGGTCCCCGAGGACGAGGTCGTCAAGCGGATCGCCGGCCGGCGCATCTGCCGCAACGACTCCTCGCACGTCTTCCACGTGACCTACAGCCCGCCCAAGCAGGAGGGCGTCTGCGACGTCTGCGGCGGCGAGCTGTACCAGCGCGACGACGACTCCGAGGACACCGTCCGCAAGCGGCTCGAGGTCTACCACACGCAGACCGAGCCGATCATCGACTACTACAAGGCACAGGAGCTGGTCGTGACGATCTCCTCCCTGGGGCCGGTGGACGAGATCACGCAGCGGGCGCTGGAGGCCCTCAAGCGCGAGAAGGCCGAGAAGTAGATCCCGGCCCTTCCGGCCGCGGTGCCCTCCCCGGGCGCCGCGGCCGTACTGTTGTACAGGTACCCCAGTCGATGTGAGTGACGGAGAGCGCAGGCCCCCCATGGTGCAGATCAAGACCCCCGAGCAGATCGCGAAGATGCGGGCGGCGGGCCTGGTCGTAGCCGCCATCCACGCGGCCACGCGCGAGGCCGCGGTGCCCGGCGCGACCACCCGGGACCTGGACGAGGTGGCCCGCAAGGTCCTCGCCGAGCACGGCGCCAAGTCGAACTTCCTCGGCTACGGCGGCTTCCCGGCCACCATCTGCACCTCCGTGAACGACGTGGTCGTGCACGGCATCCCCTCCGACGACGTCGTCCTGAAGGACGGCGACATCATCTCCATCGACTGCGGCGCCATCGTCGACGGCTGGCACGGTGACGCGGCCTACACGGCCTTCGTCGGCTCCGGTCACTCCCCGGAGCTGATCGAGCTGTCCCGGGTGACCGAGGAGTCGATGTGGGCCGGCATCGCGGCCATGAAGCAGGGCAACCGCCTGGTCGACATCTCCCGGGCGATCGAGACCTACATCCGCCGCCAGCCCAAGCCCGGCGGCGGCCGCTACGGCATCATCGAGGACTACGGCGGCCACGGCATCGGCACCGAGATGCACATGGACCCGCACCTGCTGAACTACGTCGACCGGCGCCGCGGCAAGGGCCCCAAGCTGGTCCCCGGCTTCTGCCTGGCCATCGAGCCGATGGTCTCCCTCGGCACCCCGAAGACCGAGGTCCTGTCCGACGACTGGACGGTCATCACGACCGACGGCACCTGGTCCTCCCACTGGGAGCACTCCGTCGCCCTGACCGAGCAGGGACCGCTGGTGCTCACGGCTCCCGACGGGGGCAAGGCGAAGCTGGCGGAGTACGGCGTCACGGCGGCTCCCGACCCGCTCGCGTAAGGATCACCCCGATGGGGCAGACTTCCTCGATTCGCCTTTCCGGGTGCGCCGACGTAGACTGACTCGTCGGCTCTTGTGCACCCGCATGCCTGCATGCTCACAATCGGTGCACGGCGGAGTCGATCAAGGTAGTCGATTCGAAGGGCGAAGCGTGGCCAAGAAGCAAGGTGCCATCGAGATCGAGGGCACTGTCGTCGAGTCTCTGCCGAACGCCATGTTCAAGGTCGAGCTCCAGAACGGCCACCAGGTCCTGGCACACATCAGCGGCAAGATGCGTATGCACTACATCCGCATCCTCCCTGACGACCGGGTCGTGGTGGAGCTGTCTCCGTACGACCTGACGCGTGGCCGGATCGTCTACCGGTACAAGTAGATCTTGCCCGCGCTTCGGGCCCGCCCGGAGCGATGGCACTGACCCGGAGAACCTCACCCCATGAAGGTCAAGCCGAGCGTCAAGAAGATCTGCGACAAGTGCAGGGTGATCCGCCGTCACGGCCGGGTCATGGTCATCTGCGAGAACCCGCGCCACAAGCAGCGCCAGGGCTGACGCACGACCGTTTCCCTCTGCACCTCTATCGCAGAGTTTCGCGCGACGCGAGCTGAATATGTTCATACGCAGGACCCGAGCCATCCAGCTCGATACCCCCGGTTCGGAGGCCGGGGACCCGGTTCGTACCTGGTACGGCGGCCGGGAGCCGGTTCTGCGGAAGACCTCCGAAGAATCACCAGGAGCCATTGAATGGCACGCGTTTCCGGTGTTGACATCCCGCGCGAAAAGCGCGTGGAGGTCGCCCTCACCTACGTGTTCGGCATCGGCCGGACCCTCTCCAAGGAGACGCTGGCTGCGACCGGCGTCGACCCGAACACCCGCGTCCGCGACCTGACGGAAGAGCAGCTCGTCGCGATCCGCGAGTACGTCGACAACAACATCAAGACCGAGGGTGACCTCCGTCGCGAGATCCAGGCCGACATCCGCCGCAAGGTCGAGATCGGCTGCTACCAGGGTCTCCGTCACCGTCGCGGTCTGCCCGTCCGCGGTCAGCGCACCAGCACCAACGCCCGTACCCGCAAGGGCCCGCGTCGCGCCATCGCCGGCAAGAAGAAGCCGGGCAAGAAGTAGTCCGCAGCGGACGCCTGTCCACGGTCTTCGCTGTAGGACCGACCACCTCCCGTAGGAGTTATTAGATGCCCCCCAAGGGTCGTCAGGGCGCTGCCAAGAAGGTGCGCCGCAAGGAAAAGAAGAACGTCGCTCACGGCCACGCGCACATCAAGAGCACGTTCAACAACACGATCGTCTCGATCACGGACCCGTCCGGCAACGTGATCTCCTGGGCCTCCGCCGGCCACGTCGGCTTCAAGGGCTCCCGGAAGTCCACGCCGTTCGCCGCGCAGATGGCCGCCGAGTCGGCCGCCCGCCGCGCCCAGGAGCACGGCATGCGCAAGGTCGACGTGTTCGTGAAGGGCCCGGGCTCCGGTCGCGAGACCGCGATCCGTTCCCTCCAGGCCACGGGTCTCGAGGTCGGCTCCATCCAGGACGTCACCCCGACCCCGCACAACGGCTGCCGCCCGCCGAAGCGCCGTCGCGTCTGACGCTCGCTTCGACTGGCTGGGTTCCGGGCGGTACGGCTCTTCGGGGTCGTGCCGCCCGTACCCTTGCAGTACCCGCGCTTTTCCCGGGCGCGGTCTCCGTCGGACGTCAAATAGCGGGCGTCCACGAAAGAAGGATCTGATCCACACATGCTGATCGCTCAGCGTCCCTCGTTGACCGAAGAGGTCGTCGACGAGTTCCGCTCCCGGTTCGTGATCGAGCCGCTGGAGCCGGGCTTCGGCTACACCCTCGGCAACTCCCTGCGCCGTACGCTCCTCTCCTCGATCCCGGGTGCCGCCGTCACCTCGATCCGGATCGACGGTGTCCTGCACGAGTTCACCACCGTGCCGGGCGTCAAGGAGGACGTCACCGACCTGATCCTCAACATCAAGCAGCTGGTCGTCTCCTCGGAGCACGACGAGCCGGTCGTGATGTACCTGCGCAAGCAGGGCCCGGGTCTGGTCACCGCCGCCGACATCGCGCCCCCGGCCGGTGTCGAGGTGCACAACCCCGACCTCGTCCTCGCCACGCTCAACGGCAAGGGCAAGCTGGAGATGGAGCTGACCGTCGAGCGCGGTCGCGGCTACGTCTCCGCCGTGCAGAACAAGCAGGTGGGCCAGGAGATCGGCCGTATCCCGGTCGACTCGATCTACTCGCCGGTGCTGAAGGTCACGTACAAGGTCGAGGCCACGCGTGTCGAGCAGCGCACCGACTTCGACAAGCTGATCGTCGACGTCGAGACCAAGCAGGCGATGCGTCCGCGTGACGCCATGGCCTCCGCCGGCAAGACCCTGGTCGAGCTGTTCGGTCTCGCCCGCGAGCTGAACATCGACGCCGAGGGCATCGACATGGGCCCGTCCCCGACGGACGCCGCCCTGGCCGCGGACCTGGCGCTGCCGATCGAGGAGCTCGAGCTCACCGTTCGGTCGTACAACTGCCTCAAGCGCGAGGGCATCCACTCCGTGGGTGAGCTGGTCGCGCGCAGCGAGGCCGACCTGCTGGACATCCGCAACTTCGGTGCGAAGTCCATCGACGAGGTCAAGGCGAAGCTGGCCGGCATGGGCCTGGCCCTGAAGGACAGCCCGCCCGGATTCGACCCCACGGCCGCCGCGGACGCCTTCGGCGCCGACGACGACGCGGACGCGGGTTTCGTGGAGACCGAGCAGTACTGAGTCTCTGCTTCCGGGGTTCGCGTCAGCGGACCCCGGATCTCTGACAGGCGACCGCCTGCTCAGATACTGACCCCGGTACCTGATACGGCCGGGGCAGACACCTAGGAGAAGAACCATGCCGAAGCCCACCAAGGGTGCCCGTCTGGGCGGCAGCGCCGCGCACGAGAAGCTGCTCCTCGCGAACCTCGCGAAGAGCCTCTTCGAGCACGGCAAGATCACCACCACCGAGGCCAAGGCCCGCCGCCTGCGCCCGTACGCCGAGCGTCTGATCACCAAGGCGAAGAAGGGTGACCTTCACAACCGCCGCCAGGTGCTTCAGGTGATCACGGACAAGAGCGTCGTCCACACGCTCTTCACCGAGATCGGCCCGCGCTACGAGAACCGCCCCGGTGGTTACACCCGCATCACCAAGATCGGTAACCGCCGTGGCGACAACGCGCCCATGGCCGTCATCGAGCTGGTCGAGGCGCTGACGGTGCAGCAGAACGCCGTGGGCGAGGCCGAGGCCGCGACCAAGCGTGCGGTCAAGGAGGCCGAGGAGGCCAAGGCCGAGGAGACCAAGGTCGAGGAGACCGAGGCTCCGGCCGAGGAGTCCAAGGACGCCTGAGGCTCTGCCTGAACGCGGGAAGCGGGCCCACCCTTAGGGGTGGGCCCGCTTTCGCGTTTTTCCCTACGGCACAGCCCTGAGAGGATCTGCACGTGAGTGACGAAGTGCAGCCCGGTTACGTTCGTGTCCGTCTCGATCTGTCCTACGACGGTTCCGCCTTCCACGGCTGGGCCAAGCAGGCCGGGGGCCGGCGGACCGTGCAGGGGGAGATCGAGGACGCCCTGCGGACGGTCACGCGGTCCAAGGAGACGTACGAGCTGACCGTGGCCGGTCGCACCGATGCCGGGGTGCACGCCAGGGGGCAGGTGGCGCACGTCGATCTGCCCGAGGAGCTGTGGCGCGAGCACCACCAGAAGCTGCTGAAGCGGCTGGCCGGCCGGCTGCCGAAGGACGTCCGGGTGTGGGCGCTGCGCAAGGCGCCGAGCGGGTTCAACGCGCGGTTCTCGGCGGTGTGGCGGCGCTATGCCTACCGGGTCACCGACAATCCCGGGGGAGTGGATCCGCTGCTGCGAGGCCACGTGCTGTGGCACGACTGGCCGCTCGACGTGGACGCCATGAACGAGGCCGCGCGGGCGCTGCTCGGGGAGCACGACTTCGCCGCCTACTGCAAGAAGCGCGAAGGCGCGACCACCATCCGTACCCTCCAGGAGCTGAGCCTGGTGCGGGGCGAGGACGGGATCATCACCGCGACCGTGCGGGCGGACGCGTTCTGCCACAACATGGTGCGCTCGCTGATCGGCGCGCTGCTGTTCGTCGGGGACGGCCACCGGGGGCCGGAGTGGCCGGGGAAGGTGCTGGCGGCGGGCGTACGGGACTCCGCGGTGCATGTCGTACGGCCGCACGGGCTGACGCTGGAGGAGGTCGGCTACCCGGCCGACGAGCTGCTGGCGGCCCGGAGCAAGGAGGCCCGGAACAAGCGGTCGCTTCCCGGACTTCCGGGATGCGAAACCTGTTAGTTACGTCGCATTTCACGTCTCTTACGCCCCATATCCGGACTTGAGGGGCGTATTAGCCCTTACCGACTCTTACGCGTTTCATACGTCTCGGATACAGTTGCGCGACCCGGCCACACGTTCGATGAAGAGGCCGGGATTGGCTGGGGGGTCGACGGGTCGGTAAGGCCCGGGGTGGGACAACGGAATGACTTCAGTGGATTCCGTGCGGGCCGGGGGGCGTCGCGCGGCACGGCAGAGCGGTGGGCGGCGACGGGCCGGGCGGGGCGGAACGGCCGCGCTCGGACTGCTGCCGCTCCCGCCGACGGACAAGGAGAAGTACTCCTACGCGCGACGGCACCTGTGGATCCTGACGATCAGCTCGCTGATCAGCTTCTGCTGCCTGGTGCTGAGCCAGTTCAAGCTGGCGGCGTCCACACCGGTGCTGTGGATCTACACGCCGCTGCTCGCCTTCACGGTGATCTACTACCTGGTGTCGTTGCGGGTGAACGGCTTCACCCGGGACTTCGACATCGCCCACCACCGGCGGCTGGTGCAGAACTGGCGGCCCGGGGTGTATCCGACCGTGGACGTGTTCCTGCCGGTGTGCGGTGAGCCCATCGAGGTGCTGCACAACACCTGGCGGCATGTGCGGGCGATGGCCGACCGGTACCCCGGGGTCTGTGTGCCGTTCGTGCTGGACGACGGCGCGAGCCCCGAACTGGCGGCGATGGCCCGGGACTTCGGCTTCCGCTACGGCACCCGGGAGAACCGGGGCTGGTTCAAGAAGGCCGGCAACCTGCACTTCGGCTTCGCCCAGTCCGACGGTGAGTACATCCTCATCCTGGACGCCGACTTCACCCCGCGCGCCGATCTGCTGGAGGAACTGCTGCCGTACATGGACGACGATCCGCGGATCGGCATCGTCCAGTCCCCGCAGTACTTCCGGGTGCTCGACTCGCAGAACTGGATCGAGCGCGGCGCGGGCGCGGTGCAGGAGCTGTTCTACCGCTCCGTGCAGGTCTCCCGGCAGGGCAGCGACGGCGCCATCTGCGTCGGCTCCTGCGCGATCTACCGGCGGGCGGCGCTGGAGACCAACGGCGGCACCACGCTGATCGAGCACTCCGAGGACGTGCACACCGGGTTCGATCTGCGCGGGCTCGGCTGGGACCTCCGGTACGTCCCGGTCGCGGTGTCCACCGGGGTCTGCCCGGACAGCGCGGGCGCCTTCTTCAACCAGCAGTACCGCTGGTGCTCGGGCTCGATGAGCCTGCTCGGCAGCCGTAAGTTCTGGCAGGCGAAGATCAAGCTGTCCAGCCGGCTGTGCTACATGTCCGGCTTCTTCTACTACATCCACACCGCGCTGTTCACCTTCGCGGCCCCGGTCATCCCGATCGTGCTGCTGCTGGTCATGCCGGACAAGCTCAAGGTCGAGCACCTGCTGCTGGTGCTGCCCAGCATCCTCTACACCACGATCGTCTTCCCGATGTGGCACCGGGCGCCCTACCGCCTGGAGGCCTGGGCGACCCGGATGATGTACGGCTGGGCGCACGTCTTCGCCATCTGGGACATCCTGCGCAAGAACCGCATGGGCTGGCAGCCGACCGGCTCCTCCGGTGCCAAGAAGAACAAGACGCGGCGGTTCTGGATCGGCATGTGGGCGTGGAGCGGTGGCACGGCGCTGGTGTGGGTCACCGCGGCGGTGTACCGGACGTTCACCATGAACGCCCCGGACTTCGCCCTGATCCTGTCCTCGGGGCTGTTCTACGCGCTGGTCGTCGGCCGGGTGCTGGTGCAGCCGCGGTCCGGGGCGGAGGCCGCCTGATGCGACTGAGGGAACGATTCCGCATGTCCGGCGCGGCCTTGGCCTGCGTTCTGGCCGGCGTCCTCGCGCTCGGCGGCTGCTCACTGTTCGGCGACGACTCCGGGGGCTCCTCGGAGTCCGGCGGCGGGTCCGCCCCGCGCTCCTCGGCGAGCCCCCAGGACATCCCCTACGACGTCACCCCCCTGATCAAGCCGGCGAAGAAGTACTACGGGGCCGCCGTGCCGGGCGCGCCGATCTCCATGAAGAACATCGACGCGTACACGGCGAAGACCGGCAAGCAGCCCAACCTCATCGAGTACTACGCCGCCTGGGGCGACGGCTTCGACGCCACCGGTGTGCGCAACGCCTGGGCCGAGGGCGCCCTGACACTGATGTCCTGGGAGCCCTTCGACACCTCCCTCGCCGACATCGCGGCGGGCAGGTCGGACGCGTACATCAAGGAGTACGCGACCGCCGTGCGCAAGCTGAACCTGCCCGTGGTGATGGACTTCGCGGACGAGTTCAACGGCCACTGGGAGAAGTGGGGCACGCACGACGCGACCCCGGCCCAGTACGTGGCCGCCTGGCGCCACATCCACCAGACCTTCGTCGACGTCGGCGCCACCAACGTCATCTGGGCCTGGGCGCCCAACATCGTCAACCCGGTGAAGAACGTACGGCTCAAGCCGTACTACCCGGGTGACGCCTATGTGGACTGGATCGGTCTGGTCGGTTACTTCACGATCGGCCAGGACAACGCCTTCGACAGCGTCTTCGGGCCGACCCGCGACGAGATCCGCACCTTCACCAGGAAACCGATGCTGCTGCTGGAGACCGCGGCCATGCCCGGCGAGCGGCGGCGGGCCGATGTCCGCAACCTGTTCGCGGGCGTCACGGCCGACGACGACATGCTCGGTTTCATCTGGTTCGACTACAAAAAGCGCGCCGACTGGCGGCTGGAGGCGAGCCCGCTGGCGCTGACGGAGTTCAAGCGCCTGGCCGCCGACGACCGTTTCGGCTTCGACGTACGGAAGCCGTCATGACCTCTCGTCCCGAGTACTACACCCCGCAGCCCTACGACCCGTACGCCGAGGAGGAGCAGCAGGGCGGCTGGTTCAACTCCGACGGCTACCTCCCGCACCGGCCGCAGGGCCACGAGGTCCCGCAGGGCTACCACCAGGCCCCCCAGGGGTACGACACCCCGCAGGACTACGGGGTCGCACACGGGCACCCGGTCCCTCAGGAGTACGACACCGCGCAGGGCTACCACCAGGTCCCCCAGGGGTACGACAGCCCGCAGGGCTACCACCAGGTCCCTCAGGAGTACGACACCGCGCAGGGCCACCACCAGGTCCCCCAGGAGTACGGCATACCCGAGGGGTACGGGTACGACCCCGGGGCCCACGCCCACCAGCAGCCCGCCGGTCAGCCGGCGTACCCCGGGCAGACCGCCGAGGAAGAGCCGGCCGCGCCCGCCGAGCCCGGGTACCACGTGCCCGAGACGCCCGAGGTCGGCTGGGACATGGCCGCAAGCCGGCGGCGCGCCTGGGTCAGCCGGGCCGTGCTGCTGTGCGTGCTGGCCGTCCAGGCCGTGCTCTCGCTGCGCCTGGCCAACACCGCGTTCCAGGACGAGGCCCTCTACCTCGCCGCCGGCCACGCCGAGCTCCAGCACCTGCTGCACGGCACCCCGCTGCCCATCGACTACGCGGCCTACTTCTCCGGCTCGCCGCAGCTGTACCCGGTGCTCGCCGCCGCCGTGGACGACGTGCTCGGGCTCACCGGGGCGCGCCTGCTGAGCCTGGCGTTCATGCTGGGCACCACCGGACTGCTGTACTCCTTCACCCGGCGGCTGTTCAACGAGCGGGCCGCGCTGGCCGGCGCCGCCCTGTTCGCCGTGGTGCAGTCCACGGTCGTCATGGGCTACTTCGCCACCTACGACGCCGCCGCGGTGTTCCTGCTGGCCCTCGCCACCTGGATCGTCGTACGCACCGACCGGGCGCCGGTGGCCGCCGTACTGCTCGCCGTCCCCGTCGCCGTCCTCGCCGTCGGCGTGAAGTACGCGGCGGGCCTGTACCTGCCGACCATCGTCGTGCTCGCGCTGCTCACCGGCTGGCCGCACCAGGGGCGCAAGGCGTTCCTGCGGATGCTGCTGTTCGCGCTCGGCATCGGCGCGCTGCTGGCGGCCGGCATGTACGGCACCGACCTGATGGCCGGTGTGCGGCAGACCACCACCGACCGGGACCACGGCTCCGACAGCACCGCCTTCCTGCTCCAGCGGTCCGGCGAGTGGGGCGGGCTGATGTTCCTCACCGCCGTCGGCGGCGCGGTCTCCTATGTGCGGCGCAGCCGGATGAACGAGTCCCCGGCCGCCCAGCGGCTCGGCAACCCCGGATGGCGCTGGCGGGCGCTGCTCGGACTGGTGCTGTGCGGCACCGCGCTGCTCGCGCCCGCCTACCAGATCCACCTGGGCACCGTCGTCTCGCTGTTCAAGCACGTCGGCTTCGGCCTGCTGTTCGCCGCGCCGATGGCCGGGGTGGGCGTCACCCGGCTGATCGGCGCCCACTTCCGCTACCCCCAGCTCGGCATCATGCTGTGGACCGCGACGCTCTGCCTCGGCATCTCGCAGGCGGACTGGCGCTTCGGCGTCTGGCCCGACTCCTCGAAGATGATCCGGGTCATCGACTCCCACGTGGACCGCAAGGGCCACTACCTCGCCTCCACCCCCGAGGTGCCCGTCTACTACCTGCGGGACAAGACCAGCCACCGGCAGTGGCAGGGCGTGTTCGCCCTGGAGTACACGGACAAGAAGGGCACGTACCACCAGGGCGACGAGGCCTACCGGGCGGCGCTGCGCGACGGCGAGTTCGACCTGATCGTCCTGGACGGCCTCACCAACCCCCGGGTGGACACCGTGGTCGCGGACGCGGTCAAGGGCAACCCGCACTACCGGCTCCTGGCCGACCTGCCCTTCCGCAACTCCAGCGGCACCGGTCACTACCGCATCTGGACCAAGACCTCCTGACCGCAGGTCCGAAGCGAGAAAGGCCGTCCCCATGCGGCTCACCGTCATCGGCACCGGCTACCTCGGTGCCACCCACGCCGCCTGCATGGCCGAACTCGGCCACGAGGTGCTCGGCGTCGACGCCGACCCGGAGAAGGCCGCCGCGCTCGGCGCCGGGCGGGTGCCCTTCCACGAGCCGGGCCTGCCCGAGCTGATCGCGCGGCACACCGCGAGCGGCCGGCTGCGGTTCACCACCTCCTTCGCCGAGGCCGGGGCCTTCGGCGAGGTCCACTTCGTCTGCGTGGGCACCCCGCAGCGCGCCGACTCCGGCGCCGCCGACCTGAGCCAGGTGGACGCGGCCTTCGCCGCCCTGGCCGCGCACGCCGCGCCGGACGCGCTGCTCGTCGGCAAGTCGACCGTGCCGGTCGGCACGGCCGAGCGGCTGGCCCGGACGTACGACGCGGAGATCGCCTGGAACCCGGAGTTCCTGCGCGAGGGCCTCGCCGTCCAGGACACGCTGCGCCCGGACCGGCTGGTGTTCGGCGTCGCGTCGCCGCGCGCCGAGGCCGTGCTGCGCGCCGTGTACGCGCCGGTCCTCGCCGTCGGCACCCCGCTGGTCACCGCCGACTTCGCGACCGCCGAGCTGGTCAAGACGGCCGCCAACGCCTTCCTCGCCACCAAGATCTCCTTCATCAACGCGATGGCCGAGGTCTGCGAGGCGGCCGGCGGCGATGTGCGCACGCTCGCCGAGGCCCTCGGCCACGACGACCGGATCGGGCCGGAGTTCCTGAGCGCCGGGCTCGGCTTCGGCGGCGGCTGTCTGCCCAAGGACATCCGCGCCTTCGCACACCGGGCCGGCGAGCTGGGCGTCCCGCTCAGGCTGCTGCGCGAGGTGGACGCGATCAACATGCGGCGCCGGGACCGGGTGGTGGAGCTGGCCCGCGAGCAGTGCGGGGGAGCGGTGCTCGGCGCCCGGGTCACCGTCCTCGGCGCCGCCTTCAAGCCCGGCTCGGACGACATCCGCGACTCGCCCGCGCTGGCCGTGGCCGCCCGGCTGCGGCTGGAGGGCGCCGACGTCACCGTGTACGACCCGGTGGCCGCGGACAACGCGCGCAAGGCGTTCCCGCTGCTGGGATACGCGGGGACCGTCGAGGACGCGCTGCGCGGGGCCGACCTGGTCCTGCATCTGACCGAGTGGCCGCAGTTCCGGGAGATCGACCCGGAGCGGGCGGCGACGCTGGTGGCCCGGCCGCGGATCGTGGACGGGCGAGGGGGGCTCGACGCGGACCGCTGGGCCGCGGCGGGCTGGCGGTTCCGGGCACCGGGCAGGCCGGTGCCCGCAGGGGAGGGACAGTGATGGCACAGAGCGAGGCCCGGGTCACCGTGGTCATGCCGACGTACAACGAGGCGGCGAATCTGCCGGGCATGGCCGAGGCCGTGCTCGGGCTGCCGTTGGACGGGCTCCAGTTGAAGATCGTCGACGACTCCAGCCCGGACGGCACCGGGCGGATCGCCGAGGAGCTGGCCGAGAAGTACAACGGCGCCGGCCGCACCCGGATGAGCGTGCTGCACCGCACCGAGAAGGACGGGCTGGGCCGGGCGTACACCGCCGGGATGTCCGCCGCGCTGGACGAGGGCGCCGAGTACGTCGTCCAGATGGACGCCGACGGCAGCCACCCGGTGGAGGCGGTGCCCCGCATGCTCCAGGCGGCCCTGGACTCCGGCGCCGGGCTGGTGGTCGGCAGCCGGTACGTCGAGGGCGGCTCGCTGGACGAGGAGTGGGGCGCCCACCGGGTGCTGCTGTCCCGGTTCGCCAACCGGTACGCGCGCGCCATCCTCGGCACCGACATCCAGGACATCACGGCCGGGTTCAACCTGTGGTCGGCGCGGACCCTGCGGGACGTCGGCCTGGCGTCCCTGGACAGCGCCGGCTACAGCTTCCAGGTGGAGCTGAAGTACCGGGCCGTCCGGGCCGGGCACACGGCCGTGGAGATCCCCATCCGGTTCACCGAGCGCACCGAGGGCGAGTCCAAGATGACGCTGCGCACCCAGCTGGAGTCGGCCGTGCTGCCGCTGCGGCTGCGGATGAAGCGGTACTAGCGGCCGGGGCGGCTGCCGGCCGGGGCGGCGACCGGCCGGTGCGGCCGCCGGGCGGGCCGGCTACCGGGCGGCGGCCTCGGCCTGCTCCTGGCCGCGGCGGTGGATCTGGTTCACGGTGAACTGGGCCAGGCCGTTGCCGGCGCCGAAGACGTCGGTGTCCTTCTTCGTGACGTCCTTGCCGGTGGTGAAGCCGGAGATCGTGAAGTAGGCGTAGCGGCCGTAGGCGTTGCGCGTGGAGCGGCAGAACGCCCCGTCGCAGAAGGGCTTGACGCCGCCCTTGCCGAACAGCGAGCGGACGATGGACCGGTCGTCGGTCTGCGCCTTGGCCCGGCCGGCCTGCGCCGCGTTGTCGAAGACGGCGACGCCCACGGTGACCGCGATGTCGCCGTGGGTGTAGGTGGCGCGCAGCAGACGGGTGCAGCCGTTGTTCGTGAGGATGCCCGGCAGGGTGCCGCCGGCGACCGAGGCGCAGCCGGAGGTGTCGTCCGTGGCGCCCTTCGTGTACACGGTGTCGCCGAGCGTGAGCTGCTTGCCGGGGAAGAGCGTGTCGGGGCCGAGCGGAGCGGTGTCCTTCTTGGCGCTGGATATGAAGTCCGCCGGGTTCAGCGGCGGTGGCGCGCTGGTCGGCTCGAAGGACGGCGTCCCGGAGGCCGTGCCGGGTATGGAGGCGGTGGCGGGCAGGTTGCTCGGGCCGGCCTCGGGGTCACCGCCGTTCGCGGAGACCACGGCCACGGCGACCGCGGTGCCTATCGCGACCGCGGCCAGCGCACCGCCGGCTATGAACAGCAGCTTGCGGCGCTTGTTCCGGGTCTCGGAGGCCTCGGCGAGCGCGGCCCAGTCGGGCGTCCCGTCGTCTTCTCCGCTGTTCCACGGCTGCTGGGAATGCGGTTTCCAGGGATCCCACTGAGACTGGGGTCCCCCCTGCCCGTAACTCATGGGGCGCATCTTAGACGGGGGCCCGGTGACACGGGGGCCGTGCGGCGGACCGCCTCGTTTTGACCCGCCCGGGGGCCAGCCGGTAACCTGCTTCTTCGTTGTGTATTGGCTTGCTCATTCTCACGGGACGGGCCCTTACACCGGTCCACCGGGCCGATGACCAGCGACCCCACGCACGCGGTTTGCGTCGCCGCCGTGGGTCAAGGCTGTCGTGATCGTTTCGGTGACCTTGTTTAGGACCATTCACTCGAAGCGAAGGCTACGAACCGTGCGTACGTACAGCCCCAAGCCCGGCGATGTGACGCGCCAGTGGCACGTCATCGACGCTCAGGACGTTGTCCTGGGCCGTCTCGCCACCACTGCTGCGACCCTCCTCCGGGGCAAGCACAAGCCGATCTACGCGCCGCACGTCGACGCTGGTGACTTCGTCATCATCATCAACGCCGACAAGGTGCACCTGTCCGGCAACAAGCGGACCCAGAAGATGGCCTACCGCCACTCCGGCTACCCGGGTGGTCTGCGCTCCGTCCGTTACGACGAGCTGCTGGACAAGAACCCGGAGAAGGCCATCGAGAAGGCCGTCAAGGGCATGCTCCCCAAGAACTCCCTGGGCCGTCAGATGCTCTCGAAGCTGAAGGTCTACAAGGGTGACCAGCACCCGCACGCGGCCCAGCAGCCGGTGCCGTTCGAGATCACCCAGGTCGCGCAGTAAGTCCGGCCACCCCCTAAGACTGAACAGAATCTGAGGAGAATCGTGGCCGAGACCACTGCCGAGCAGCCGCTCGAAGAGCTTGACATCGACAGCTACACCACCGAGTCCGAGGTCCCCGTCGAGGGCGAGTACACCTCGGAGTCCCTGGCCTCCCGCTTCGGCGAGCCGCAGCCGGCCGCCGGCCTGGGCCGCCGCAAGAACGCCATCGCCCGCGTCCGGATCGTCCCGGGCACCGGCAAGTGGAAGATCAACGGTCGCACCCTCGAGGACTACTTCCCGAACAAGGTGCACCAGCAGGAAGTCAACGAGCCGTTCAAGGTGCTGGAGCTCGACGGTCGTTACGACGTCATCGCCCGCATCGCCGGTGGCGGTGTCTCCGGCCAGGCCGGTGCGCTGCGTCTCGGTGTCGCCCGCGCGCTGAACGAGGCCGACGTCGACAACAACCGCGGCCCGCTGAAGAAGGCCGGCTTCCTCAAGCGCGACGACCGTGCGGTCGAGCGCAAGAAGGCCGGTCTGAAGAAGGCCCGCAAGGCTCCGCAGTACAGCAAGCGCTAAGCTTCGCTGCCTGCTCGTACGTGGTACGGGCTTCGGCCCCGCGTACTCCGAACGCCCCGGCGGCACGCCACATGTGCCCCGGGGCGTTCGCTTATCCCAGCCAAGGGCGTATAACGGCACAAGACGCTCAAAGGCTTGTGTGATCGGATACCGGGTCGCCTGCCACCCGACGCGGCGCGGTCCGCTTCCGACAACGATGCTTCCTCAGGAGGACAAGTGGGACGACTCTTCGGCACGGACGGCGTGCGCGGTGTCGCCAACGCGGATCTGACGGCCGAGCTGGCGCTGGGCCTCTCCGTCGCCGCGGCGCATGTGCTGGCCGAGGCGGGCACCTTCGAGGGCCACAAGCCGACGGCGGTGGTCGGACGGGACCCGCGCGCGTCCGGGGAGTTCCTGGAGGCCGCGGTGGTGGCCGGGCTGGCCAGCGCGGGCGTCGACGTCCTGCGGGTCGGCGTGCTGCCGACGCCCGCGGTGGCGTACCTCACCGGCGCGCTCGGCGCCGACCTCGGCGTGATGCTCTCCGCCAGCCACAACGCCATGCCGGACAACGGCATCAAGTTCTTCGCCCGCGGCGGCCACAAACTCGCCGACGAACTGGAGGACCGGATCGAGGCGGTCTACGACTCCCACCGGCACGGCGAGCCCTGGCAGCGGCCGACGGGCGCCGGCGTCGGCCGCGTACGGTCGTACGACGAGGGCTTCGAGCAGTACATCGCCCATCTGCTGGCGGTGCTGCCCAACCGGCTCGACGGCCTGAAGATCGTCCTGGACGAAGCACACGGCGCGGCCTCGGGGGTCTCGCCGGAGGTGTTCGCCCGGGCGGGCGCCCAGGTCGTCACGATCGGCGCCGAGCCGGACGGGCTCAACATCAACGACGGCTGCGGCTCGACCCACCTGGACCTGCTCAAGGCCGCGGTCGCCGAGCACGGGGCCGACCTCGGCATCGCGCACGACGGTGACGCCGACCGCTGCCTGGCCGTGGACCACACCGGCGAGGAGGTGGACGGGGACCAGATCCTCGCCGTGCTCGCGCTGGCGCTGCGGGAGCGGTCCGCGCTGCCGTCCGACACGGTGGTGGCCACCGTGATGTCCAACCTCGGCTTCAAGCTGGCGATGGAACGCGAGGGCATCCGGCTCGTGCAGACGGCCGTGGGCGACCGGTACGTCCTGGAGGAGATGAAGGAGCACGGCTACGCCCTCGGCGGCGAGCAGTCCGGGCACGTCATCATCCTCGACCACGCCACCACCGGCGACGGCACGCTGACCGGCCTGCTGCTGGCCGCGCGGGTCGCGCAGACCGGCCGTACGCTGCGGGAGCTGGCCTCCGTCATGGAGCGGCTGCCGCAGGTCCTCATCAACGTGCCGGACGTGGACAAGTCGCGGGTGAAGACGTCCGCCGACCTCGCCGCCGCGGTCGCCGAGGCGGAGCGGGAACTCGGCGAGACCGGGCGGGTGCTGCTGCGGCCGTCGGGCACGGAGCCGCTGGTGCGGGTGATGGTCGAGGCCGCGGACATCGAGCAGGCCCGGGCGGTCGCGGGACGGCTGGCCGACGCGGTGAAGGCGGCGCTGGGCTAGCACCGGAACCTGGCGGGGCCGGGCCCTTCAAGGGCGTTGGCGCCGACGCTCCCAGAAATACTTCTGAGCGAGCAGGGTGACGGTCCCCGCCAGCACGATGCCCAGCAGGTTCAGCAGGAGCTGGACGGTGGAGCCGCTGGTCTGTGACGTGTCGCCGTAGGCCAGCGCCACCGCCGCGTTGGCCGCGGCCGGGACCGTGGTCACCGAGATGGCCACGCCCACCAGGGCGCCCGACTTGGCGGAGGTCAGGGACAGGATCCCGGCGATGCCGGCGAGCACGGCCACGACGAACGAGAACCAGTCGGGGGCGTAGATGAACCCGGTGTTCGGCCGGGCGCCCTCCAACTGGTCCTTGCTGAACAGCCCGGTCGCGTCCATCAGCAGGCTGAAGGCGGACGTCAGGGACATGGCCACCGCGAAGCCCACCAGCAGGGCGAGCACCGAGCGCCAGGCCAGGCGCGGACGGCGCCGTACCAGCGCTGCGCTGATGCCGGCCAGCGGGCCGAACTCCGGGCCGACCGCCATCGCGCCCACGATCAGGACCGCGTTGTCCAGCACCACACCGCAGGCGGCGATCATCGTGGCCAGGGTGATGAACGCGAGGTAGGTGACCGAGAGCGTCGACTCCTCGTGGGTGGCCTCGATCAGGCCCTCCCACAGCACCGCGTCCGCGCCCTCGCCGGGCGCCTTTCTCTCGGCCTCCTCGGCCCGCCGGGACAGCGACAGGCCGATGTCCTCCACGGCGATGGACCCGGTGTCCTCCAGGCCCAGCCGCCGCAGGCCGGCGATGAGTTGGTCGCCCGCCTCGCGCGCCACGTCGCACAGGACGAGGTCGCCGGCGGGGTCGCGGGCGGTGCCGGGCAGGACGACGAGGTGGGTGGTGCCGACCGTCCGCTCAATCAGCCGCACCACCTCCTCCGTCTGCCCGGCCGGGGTGATCAGGCGCAGATGCAGCATGCGCCCATCCAACCGGACCGGCTACAGCTTGCGCAGCCGCAGCCGCTGCACCTTGTGGTCCGGGCCCTTGCGCAGGATGAGGCCGGCCCGGCCGCGGGTCGGGGCGATGTTCTCCACCAGGTTCGGCTGGTTGATGGTCCGCCAGAGCATGCGCGCGTAGTCCAGGGCCTCCTCCTCGGAGACCTGGGTGTACTTGCGGAAGTACGACGACGGGTTCTGGAAGGCGGTCTGCCGCAGCTTCCGGAAGCGGCTGAGGTACCAGCGCTCGATGTCCTCGGTGCTCGCGTCGACGTACACGCTGAAGTCGAAGTAGTCGGCGAGACCGACCCGGGTACGGCCGTCCTTGCCGGGCAGGGCGGGCTGGAGTACGTTCAGGCCCTCCACGATGAGGATGTCCGGACGGCGGACGACGAGGCGTTCGCCCGGCACGATGTCGTAGATCAGGTGGGAGTAGACCGGCGCGGACACCTCGTCCTTGCCGGCCTTGATGTCGGCGACGAAACGGGTCAGGGCCCGGCGGTCGTAGGACTCGGGGAAACCTTTCCGCGACATCAGGCCGCGGGCCTCCAGCTCCCGGGTGGGCAGCAGGAAGCCGTCCGTCGTGACCAGTTCCACGCGGGGGTGCTCGGGCCAGCGGGAGAGCAGGGCCTGGAGCAGGCGGGCGACGGTGGACTTGCCGACGGCCACGGAGCCGGCGACGCCTATCACGAACGGGGTGCCGGACTGGGAGCCCTTTTCCCCGAGGAAGGTGTTCAGCGCGCCGCGCAGACCGTCCGTGGCGCCGACGTAGAGGTTGAGGAGCCTGGAGAGCGGGAGGTAGATGTCCCGCACCTCGTCCAGGTCGATGACGTCACCGAGACCGCGGAGCTTCTCCACCTCCTCGGCACTGAGCGGCAACGGCGTCTTGTCGCGCAGCGCGCTCCACTCGGCGCGGGTGAGATCGACGTAAGGAGTCGCCTCCGGCCTGTGCCGGTGGGCGCTCCGGGGCATCGAGGAGACCGGTGAGATCACAGTCCATTGTTAACGGAGTTTGAACGGGGTGGCGGGGTGGGGTGCGTCACGTGGCCTCCGGCGGGAGACCGGACGGTGTTCCTCCCCGAGCTGCCGGGGAGGAACACCGTCCGTGCCGCTACGGCCGTTCGACCAGGTACTTCACGGAGTCCACGACGAACTCGCCGTACTGGAGAGCCGATCCGACGGCCTCCAGCCGCTGGTACTGATCCGGGGACAGTGAGGCGTCCGGCGCGCATCTCATCGTTCTGAGCAGCACCCGGAACGCCAGGTCCGGGGTGCAGCGGCGCGCGCAGTCGGTGAGCGCCGCTCGGACCTCGGGGTCCAGGAACCGTGCCGCGTCGATCCCGGCGAGGACCGCGTCGAGGCAGGCGGCGCCGTCCTCCGCGTCCGCGCCTGTGAACGGTCCGCCTCCGCGCCCGTGGACAGCCGTGCCTCACACAGCGCCGGAGAAGGGAGGCTGGCCCGCCTCGGACGGTGTGACTGCACAAAGGCCCTTCGTACGACGGTGGGAATTTCCGATTCCGGGCAGGGTGCGGCCGTTTCTGATCGGTTGTGGCCCTTAGGCTGCCGCTCATGTGCGGAATCGTGGGATACGTAGGGTCACAGTCGGCGCTGGATGTCGTGATGGCCGGGCTGAAGCGGCTGGAGTACCGAGGCTACGACTCGGCGGGGGTCGCCGTGCTCGCGGACGGCGGGCTGGCCGCCGCGAAGAAGGCCGGGAAGCTGGTCAACCTGGAGAAGGAGCTGGTCGAACGGCCGCTGCCGACCGGCTCGACCGGCATCGGGCACACCCGCTGGGCCACCCACGGCGGGCCCACGGACGCCAACGCGCACCCGCACCTGGACAACGCCGGCCGGGTCGCCGTGGTGCACAACGGCATCATCGAGAACTTCGCCCTACTGCGCGCCGAACTCGCCGAGCGCGGGCACGAGTTGACCTCCGAGACGGACACCGAGGTCGTCGCCCACCTGCTCGCCGAGGAGTTCTCGGTCACCGCCGACCTCGCCGAGGCGATGCGGCTGGTGTGCCGCCGGCTGGAAGGCGCGTTCACCCTGGTCGCGGTGCACGCCGACGCCCCGGACGTGGTGGTCGGCGCCCGCCGCAACTCGCCGCTGGTGGTGGGCGTCGGCGAGGGCGAGGCGTTCCTGGCCTCCGACGTCGCCGCGTTCATCGCCCACACCCGCTCCGCGATCGAGCTGGGCCAGGACCAGGTGGTCGAACTGCGCCGGGACGGCGTCACGGTGACCGGCTTCGACGGCCGCCCGGCCGACATCCGCTCCTACCACGTGGACTGGGACGCCTCCGCCGCCGAGAAGGGCGGCTACGACTACTTCATGCTCAAGGAGATCGCCGAGCAGCCCAAGGCCGTCGCCGACACCCTGCTCGGCCGCATCGACCCCAGCGGCTCGCTGACCCTGGACGAGGTGCGGATCAGCCCCTCCGAACTGCGCGAGGTCGACAAGGTCGTCATCGTCGCCTGCGGTACGGCCTTCCACGCCGGCCTGATCGCCAAGTACGCCATCGAGCACTGGACCCGCATCCCCTGCGAGGTCGAGCTGGCCAGCGAGTTCCGCTACCGCGACCCGATCCTGGACGGCCGCTCCCTGGTGATCGCCATCTCCCAGTCCGGCGAGACCATGGACACCCTGATGGCGCTGCGGCACGCCCGCGAACAGGGCTCCAAGGTGCTGGCGATCTGCAACACCAACGGCTCGACCATCCCCCGAGAGTCCGACGCCGTGCTGTACACGCACGCCGGCCCCGAGGTCGCCGTCGCCTCGACCAAGGCATTCCTCACCCAGCTCGTCGCCTGCTACCTGGTCGCCCTGTACCTCGGCCAGGTGCGCGGCACCAAGTGGGGCGACGAGGTCCACGCGGTCATCAAGGACCTGTCCCGGATCTCGCACGAGGTGGAACGGGTCCTGGAGACCATGGAGCCGGTCCGGGCGCTGGCCCGCACCCTGGCCACGAAGAACACCGTCCTCTTCCTCGGCCGGCACGTCGGCTACCCGGTGGCCCTGGAAGGCGCGCTGAAGCTCAAGGAACTCGCCTACATGCACGCGGAGGGCTTCGCCGCCGGCGAGCTGAAGCACGGCCCGATCGCGCTGATCGAGGAGGACCTGCCGGTGGTGGTGGTCGTACCGTCGCCGCGCGGCCGGTCCCTCCTGCACGACAAGATCGTGTCCAACATCCAGGAGATCCGCGCGCGCGGCGCCCGCACCATCGTCATCGCGGAGGAGGGCGACGAGACGGTGGTCCCGTACGCCGACCACCTGATCCGCATCCCGGTCACGCCGACGCTGCTCCAGCCGCTGGTGGCCACCGTGCCGTTGCAGGTCTTCGCCTGCGAGCTGGCCACGGCCCGGGGCAACGAGGTGGACCAGCCCCGGAACCTGGCGAAGTCCGTCACCGTGGAGTGAGCCGGACGCTCCGGGACGGGGAGCCGCTCCTCAGTGGACGGACAGGCCGCCGTCCACGTGGATCGACTGGCCGGTGACATAGGCGGAGGCGCCACTCGCCAGGAACACGGCCGCGCCCGCGAAGTCCTCGGCCACGCCGTTGCGGCCGGTCATCGTGCGCGCGGCCAGGGCCGCCACCCGCTCCGGGTCGGCCGACAGCCGCGCGTTGAGCGGGGTCATCACAAAGCCCGGGACCAGGGTGTTGCAGGTGACCCCGTACGGCGACCACGCCTCGGCCTGGGAGCGGGCCAGCGACTCCAGCCCGCCCTTCGACACGCCGTAGGCGCCGCTCTGCACGAACGCCCGGTGCGCCTGCTGGGAGCTGATGTGGATGATCCGGCCGAAGCCCCGCTCGGCCATCCGCGGCCCGAACCGCTGCCCCAGCAGGAACGGCGCCTCCAGGTTCACCGCCATGGTGGCGTCCCACACGTCCTCGCCCAGCTCGCCCAGCGGCGGACGCAGGTTGATCCCGGCGGAGTTGACGAGGATGTCGGGCTCCCCGAACACGGCCACCGCGTCCTCGGCGGCCGCGCGCACCCCGTCCCGGCTGCCCAGATCGCCGCTCACCCAGGCCGCCCGGCAGCCGTCTGCCGTCAACTCCGCCACTGTGTCGGCGAGTTCCCTCTCGCGCCGGGCCACGACCACGACGCTCGCCCCGGCCCGCGCCAGCGCCCCCGCCACGGCCCGCCCGATGCCCGAGCTGCCCCCGGTCACCAGCGCGACACGGCCGTCCAGCGCGAACAGGCCGGAGAGATAAGCGTTCGATGAGGTCATGTCCGCAGCGTAGGTGACGTGGTGTCGCCGGTACGCCGTCGGCCCGGGTCGTAGGGTGCTCGGCATGAGCATCATCGGGGTGGGCATCGACGTCGCCGAGATCGACCGGTTCCGGGCGTCCCTGGAGCGGACGCCGGGGCTGGCCGACCGGCTGTTCGTGGCGCACGAACTGCTGCTGCCCAGCGGGGAGCGGCGCGGCATCGCCTCGCTCGCGGCCCGGTTCGCCGCCAAGGAGGCGCTGGCCAAGGCGCTGGGGGCACCGCCGGGACTGCACTGGACCGACGCCGAGGTGTACGTGGAGGACAGCGGCCAGCCCCGCCTGCGGGTGAAGGGCACGGTGGCCGCGCGCGCGGCCGAGCTGGGCGTACGGGCCTGGCACGTGTCGCTCAGTCACGACGCCGGTGTGGCCTCGGCCGTGGTGATCGCCGAGGGCTGACCGGACCGGCCCCGCGGGTGTGGACGGCCCGGGTTCGGGGGCAGACTCGGTGCCATGCGAACTGCGTACAGCGTGGAGACGGTAAGGGCGGCCGAACGGGCCCTGATGGCACGGCTGCCGGAGGGCGCGCTGATGCAGCGGGCCGCCGCCGGGCTGGCCGCCGCCTGCGCCGGACTGCTCGGGCGGGTGTCCGGCAGCCGGGTGGTGCTGCTGGTGGGCAGCGGGGACAACGGCGGGGACGCCCTGTACGCGGGGGCCCGGCTGGCCCGGCGCGGCGCCGGGGTGACCGCCGTCCTGCTCGCGCCGGAACGGACCCACGCCGCCGGGCTGGCCGCGCTGCGCCGGGCGGGCGGCCGGACCGTCACCGCGGACCGGGGCGAGGAGGCGATCGCGCGGGCCCGCCTGGTCGTGGACGGGATCGTCGGCATCGGCGGCAAGGGCGGGCTCCGGCCGGACGCCGCACGGCTCGCCGAGGCGGTCGCGCGCTCCGGGGCCGCCGTCGTCGCCGTGGACCTGCCCAGCGGCGTCGACGCGGACACCGGGGAGGTACGGGGGGCCGCGCTGCGCGCCGACCTCACCGTCACCTTCGGCGCGTACAAGCCCGGGCTGCTGGTGGATCCCGCGCGGGAGTACGCCGGAGTGGTCCGGTTCGTCGGCATCGGCATCGAACCGCCGCCCGCCGACGCCGTACTCCAGGCCCTGCAACACGCGGACGTGGCCCGGCTGTTGCCGACTCCGGAGGCGGAGAGCGACAAGTACCGGCGCGGGGTGGTCGGCATCGCGGCGGGCTCGGCACGGTACCCGGGCGCGGCCGTGCTGGCGGTGTCCGGGGCGCTGCGCGGCGGCGCCGGGGCCGTACGGTACGTCGGCCCGGCCGGGGACGCGGTCCTCGCGCGCTTCCCGGAGACCCTCGTCTCCGACGCCGGACCCGCCAAGGCCGGCCGGGTGCAGGCGTGGGTGACCGGGCCGGGCGCCGGGGACGACGCGGCGACCGTGGCCGAGGTGCTGGCGACGGACGTGCCCGTACTGCTCGACGCGGACGGGCTGCGGCTGGCCGACCGGGACACCGTACGGGGGCGCGGCGCGCCGACGCTGATGACCCCGCACGCGGGCGAAGCCGCCGCGCTGCTGGGGGTGCGGCGCGAGGAGGTCGAGGCCGCCCGGCTGGCCGCGGTGCGCGAACTGGCCGCGGCCTACCGGGCGACGGTCCTGCTGAAGGGCTCCACCACCCTGGTCGCCGGCCCCGGCGGCGGACCGGTACGGGTCAACCCCACCGGCACGCCCTGGCTGGCCACGGCAGGCAGCGGCGATGTGCTCTCCGGCCTCGCCGGCTCCCTGCTGGCGGCCGGCCTGGACCCGCTGGACGCCGGGAGCGTGGCCGCGTATCTGCACGGCCTGGCGGGCCGCTTCGCCGCGCAGGGGGCGCCGACGGGGGCCCACGACGTGGCGGCCCGGATCCCCGAGGCTTGGCGGAACGTACGGGGGTGAGCCGCCGGGATCCGGCATTCGGGGGCGTCGGGGGTTCCGGGTGCCTGGGCTCGGCGGAGGTGTCGCGGGTACCGGCCCCCGGCCCCCCAGGGGCCGTCGGTGGGCTCTGAGAGACTGGGGCGCGATGACTGAGACAGCAGCTGAGCCGACCGCCGCCCTGCGCGCCCGCGCCGAGATCGATCTGGGCGCCCTGCGCGCCAATGTGCGCGCCCTGCGCGCCCGGGCGAAGAGCGCCGCCGTGATGGCCGTCGTCAAGTCCGACGCGTACGGCCACGGCGCGGTGCCGTGCGCCCGTGCCGCCCTCGCGGCCGGTGCCACCTGGCTCGGCACGGCCACCGCCGAGGAGGCCCTCGCGCTGCGTGCCGCCGGGCTGTCCGGCCGTCTGCTGTGCTGGCTGTGGGTGCCGGGCGGCCCCTGGCGGGAGGCCGTCGAGGCCGACATCGACGTGTCGCTGAGCGGCATGTGGGCGCTGCGCGAGGTCACCGCCGCCGCCCGCGCGGCGGGCCGGCCCGCGCGCGTGCAGCTCAAGGCCGACACCGGGCTCGGCCGCAACGGCTGCCAGCCCGGAGCCGACTGGGCCGAACTGGTCGGCGAGGCGCTGCGCGCCGAGGCCGAGGGGCTGGTCCGGATCACCGGACTGTGGTCGCACTTCGCGTGCGCGGACGAGCCGGGGCACCCGTCCATCGCCGCCCAGCTCACCCGGTTCCGGGAGATGGTGGCCCACGCCGAGGAGCGGGGCGTACGGCCCGAGGTGCGGCACATCGCCAACTCGCCGGCCACCCTCACCCTGCCCGAGGCCCACTTCGACCTGGTCCGCACCGGCATCGCGATGTACGGCATCTCGCCCAGTCCCGAACTGGGCACCCCGGCGGACTACGGGCTGCGCCCGGTGATGACGCTCAGCGCCTCGCTGGCCCTGGTCAAGCACACGCCGGGCGGCCACGGCGTCAGTTACGGCCACCACTACGTCACCTCCGGCGAGACCACCCTCGGCCTGGTGCCGGTCGGCTACGCGGACGGCATCCCGCGGCATGCCTCGGGCACCGGCCCGGTGCTGGTCGACGGCAAGTGGCGGACGGTCGCCGGACGGGTCGCCATGGACCAGTTCGTGGTGGACCTCGGCGGTGACGAGCCCCCGGTGGGGACCGAGGCGGTGCTCTTCGGACCGGGCGACCGGGGCGAGCCCACCGCCGAGGACTGGGCGCAGGCCTGCGGCACGATCGCGTACGAGATCGTCACCCGCATCGGCACCCGGGTCCCGCGCGTCCATGTGAACGAGCGGGAAGCCGGGTAACCCGTCCAGGCGAACTCCAGCAGGGGAAGAGGAGCGGTACGTGAGCGAGAGCAGCGCGCAGACCGTGGCGGACGTCGTCGCCTCGGCCGCCTCCGCCTCCGCCGCGGGGGCGGCCGGGAGCTGGCGCAGGGCGACCGGCATAGCCGGCGCGGCGCTGGGCGTGCTCGCCGCGGGCGCGGCGGCCGGCGTCGCCGTGGAGCGGATGACGGTGGGGCGCGAGGTGCGCCGCAAGGCCCGGCTGGCGCTGGACGCGGCCGGCCCGTACGGCACCCTGCGCGGCACCCCCGGCACGGCGTACGCCGACGACGGCACCGAGCTGTACTACGAGGTCGAGGAGGCCGAGCCCGACCCGGGTCCGGACGTCTCCCCGCGCCGGCGCCGGCTCTTCGGCCGCAAGGCGCCCGCCCCGGTCACCGTCGTCTTCTGCCACGGCTACTGCCTCGGCCAGGACTCCTGGCACTTCCAGCGGGCCGCCCTGCGCGGGGTCGTGCGGAGCGTGTACTGGGACCAGCGCAGCCACGGCCGGTCCGGGCGGGGCGTGGCCCAGACCCGGGACCGGGTGCCGGTCACCATCGACCAGCTCGGCCGGGACCTGAAGGCCGTGCTGGACGCCGCCGTCCCCGAGGGCCCGGTGGTGCTGGTCGGCCACTCGATGGGCGGGATGACGGTGATGGCGCTGGCCGCCCAGTACCCCGAGCTGATCCGGGACCGGGTGGTCGCCACGGCCTTCGTCGGCTCGTCGTCCGGACGGCTCGGCGAGGTCAACTTCGGGCTCCCGGTGGCCGGCGTCAACGCGGTGCGCCGGATCCTGCCCGGGGTGCTGCGGGCGCTCGGCCGGCAGGCGGAGCTGGTGGAGAAGGGGCGCCGGGCCACCGCCGACCTGTTCGCCGGGGTCATCAAGCGGTACTCGTTCGCGGGCCGGGAGGTCGACCCGTCGGTGGAGCGGTTCGCCGAGCGGATGATCGAGTCCACGCCGATCGACGTCGTCGCCGAGTTCTACCCGGCCTTCACCGACCACGACAAGACCGAGGCGCTCGCCTGCTTCCGGGACCTGCCGGTGCTGGTGCTGGCCGGCGTGCAGGACCTGGTCACGCCCAGTGAGCACAGCGAGGCCATCGCCGGCCTGCTGCCCGACGCCGAGCTGGTGCTCGTACCGGACGCCGGGCACCTGGTGATGCTGGAGCATCCCGAGGTGGTCACCGACCGGCTCGCCGACCTGCTCACCCGCGCGGGAGCGGTGCCCGCAGGGGCTACCGTAAGTGGCTATGGAACGACCAGCAGCACCAGCAGCGCACGAGGCCGCTGAGATCCGGCTGACGATCACCTCCCCGGAGCAGATGCGGGAGCTGGGCCGGCGGCTGGCCAAGCTGCTGCGCGCGGGCGACCTGGTGATGCTCAGCGGGGAGCTCGGCGCGGGCAAGACCACCCTGACCCGGGGTCTCGGCGAGGGGCTCGGGGTGCGCGGCGCGGTCACCTCGCCGACCTTCGTCATCGCCCGGGTGCACCCGTCCCTCGGCGACGGGCCGCCGCTCGTGCACGTGGACGCCTACCGCCTGGCCGGCGGCCTGGACGAGATGGAGGACCTGGACCTCGACGTCTCACTGCCCGACTCGGTGATCGTCGTGGAGTGGGGCGAGGGCAAGGTCGAGGAGCTGACCGAGGACCGCCTCCAGGTCGTCATCCACCGCGCGGTCGGCGACACGACGGACGAGGTCCGGCACGTGACGCTGACCGGGCTGGGGGAGCGGTGGGCCGAGGCGGGCCTGGAGACGCTGACGGGCTGAGCGCCCGCGTCGGCCGCGGTGGCGCCGCGTCCGGCCGGCGGCACGGCGCCTTACCGGATCACCACCACGGGCACCCCGATGGTGGCGAACTGCCACAGCGCGTCGCCGTCCGCCCGGCTCTCCCGGATCCCGCCCGTCTTCACGTTCGGGTCGGCCGCCGGGGCCACCCCGCCGTGCACGGCCGCGCTGAACCCGATCACCACCCCGTCCACGCTGGTGAACCGCACCACGTGCTCGACGGGCAGGCCGTCGGTGCCGGTGGCCGTGTGGGAGCGGGAGGTGACCCAGTACGTGCCCGGCGCCGGGTCGACGCTGCCCGGGCGCACGGTGAAGGTGCGCCGCACCCGGTTGCCGGGGGCGACCAGCCAGACCCGGTCGTCGTCCACCGAGTACACCACCCGTTCGCCCGTCCCGGAGCCGTCCGGCAGGGCGGCCGGGTGCTGACGGTCCCGGGGCGCCTTGGCCTTCGCCGCCGCCGACGCGCTCGCCGCCGGCCCGTCGCGCAGCGCGGCCGGCACGGTCGCCTGGGCCCGCAGCGCGAGGAAGCCGACCGTTCCCAGGGCCGCCGCGGTGAGGCCGGCCACGATCGCCGAGCTGGTCCCTGCCACCTGCGCCCACCTCTGCTTCGCGTCCGTATCCAGCCTGTTTTGAGGCATATGTCGTATTCGTGGAGACCGTAGCAGCCGGTGGCCGTTCGTCCCGGGCGGCCGTGCGCGAGCCGCGGGCGCCGTAGGCTGTTCGCGTGCTCTTGCTCGCTCTGGATACCGCAACACCCGCCGTCACCGTCGCGCTGCACGACGGCACGGACGTCATCGCCTCGTCGAGCCAGGTGGACGCGCGCCGGCACGGAGAGCTGCTGCTGCCGGCCGTCGACCGGGTCCTCGCCGAGGCCGGACTGAAGCTGGAGTCCGTCACCGGCGTCGTCGTCGGCACCGGGCCCGGCCCCTACACCGGCCTGCGTGTCGGCCTGATGACCGCGGACACCTTCGGCCTCGCGCTCGGTGTCCCGGTGTACGGCGTGTGCACGCTGGACGGCCTCGCCTACGCCGCCGACATCGAGAAGGGCCCCTTCGTCGTGGCGACCGACGCCCGGCGCAAGGAGGTCTACTGGGCGACGTACGCGGACTCCCGCACCCGGCTGACCGATCCGGCCGTGGACCGCCCCGCCGACATCGCCGAGCGGGTCGCGGGCCTGCCCGCGGTCGGCGCGGGCGCGCTGCTCTACCCGGACACGTTCCCGAGCGCCCACGAGCCCGAGCACGTCTCCGCCGCCGCGCTCGCCTCGCTCGCGGCGCAGCGGCTGGCCGCGGGCGAGGAGCTGCCCGCGCCCCGGCCGCTGTACCTGCGCCGCCCGGACGCCCAGGTCCCCAAGAACTACAAGGTGGTCACCCCCAAGTGACACAGCCGGCACCTCCCCGACTGCGCGAGATGCGCTGGTGGGACATCGACCCGGTCCTGGAGCTGGAGCGGGACCTGTTCCCCGAGGACGCCTGGTCCCGCGGGATGTTCTGGTCCGAGCTGGCCCACGCCCGGGGCCCCGAGTCCACCCGGTGCTACCTCGTCGCCGAGTCCGCCGACGGCCGGATCGTCGGGTACGGGGGCCTGGCCGCGGCCGGTGACGTGGCCGACGTCCAGACCATCGCCGTCGCCCGCGACCACCAGGGCACCGGCCTCGGCGCCCGGCTGCTGGCGGAACTGCTGCGCGCGGCGACCGCGTTCGAGTGCCCCGACGTGATGCTCGAATGCCGGGTCGACAACGTCCGCGCCCAGAAGCTCTACGAACGCTTCGGCTTCGTCCCCGTCGGCTTCCGGCGCGGCTACTACCAGCCCGGCAACGTGGACGCCCTGGTGATGCGCCTGACCACGGGATCCGACAGCGGCACCGCCGCCGGGTCCGACCCAGTACAAGGAACCGAGATCAATGACTGACGAACCTCTCGTCCTCGGCATCGAGACCTCCTGCGACGAGACCGGCGTCGGCATCGTCCGCGGCACCACCCTGCTGGCGGACGCCGTCGCCTCCAGCGTCGACGAGCACGCCCGCTTCGGCGGTGTCGTGCCGGAGGTGGCGTCCCGGGCCCACCTGGAGGCGATGGTCCCCACCATCGACCGCGCGCTGAAGGAGGCGGGGGTCAGCGCCAAGGACCTGGACGGCATCGCGGTCACCGCGGGTCCCGGCCTCGCGGGCGCGCTGCTCGTCGGCGTCTCGGCGGCCAAGGCGTACGCCTACGCCCTCGGCAAGCCCCTGTACGGCGTCAACCACCTGGCCTCGCACATCTGCGTGGACCAGCTGGAGCACGGCCCGCTGCCCGAGCCGACGATGGCCCTGCTGGTCTCCGGCGGCCACTCCTCGCTGCTGCTGTCCGCCGACATCACCTCCGATGTGCGGCCGATGGGCGCGACCATCGACGACGCGGCCGGCGAGGCCTTCGACAAGATCGCCCGCGTGCTGAACCTGGGCTTCCCCGGCGGTCCCGTCATCGACCGCTACGCCAAGGAGGGCGACCCGGGGGCCATCGCCTTCCCGCGTGGCCTGACCGGCCCCCGCGACCCGGCGTACGACTTCTCCTTCTCCGGCCTGAAGACCGCCGTGGCCCGGTGGATCGAGGCCAGGCGCGCGGCCGGCGAGGAGGTCCCGGTCCGCGACGTCGCCGCCTCCTTCCAGGAGGCCGTGGTCGACGTGCTGACCCGCAAGGCCGTCCGCGCCTGCAAGGACGAGGGCGTGGACCACCTGATGATCGGCGGCGGTGTCGCGGCCAACTCCCGGCTGCGCGCCCTCGCCCAGGAGCGCTGCGAGGCGGCCGGTATCCGGCTGCGCGTGCCGCGCCCCAAGCTGTGCACGGACAACGGCGCGATGGTGGCCGCGCTGGGCGCCGAGATGGTCGCCCGCAACCGGGCCGCCTCCAGCTGGGACCTGTCGGCCGACTCCTCCCTGCCGGTGACCGACCCGCACGTCCCCGGCCACGGCCATGACCACGACCATGTGCACGAGGTCAGCAAGGAGAACCTGTACTCGTGACCGTCGCACTGATGTGGGAGGCGCGGGCCGCCGACGGGCGGGGCGCCGACCTGCTCGCCTGGGTCCGCGCCCAGCGCCTGGCCGAGGAGCCGCTGCGCCGCGAGACCTTCCGCGCGCCGCAGGACCGGGTGCTGGTCGTCACCTGGTGGGACGCGCCGTACGACGCCCCGCTCCCGGAGCTGCCCGAGCCGGACGCGGAGCTGGTGACGCGGGCCGTGCACCGGTGGCGGTTCGAGGCTGTGGCGGACGACTGACGCCAGGGGGCACGTGGAGTTGCAGAGGCTGATGAGGCTGCTGTGACTGGAGTTGCGGAGGCACCCCCTTCCTGGGCTATGATCATCACACAGCGAACGGCCGGAACACCGGCCCGGAGCCAGTGCGTTGGTGGTCCAAGGAAAGACGCCCCGCTTCCTGCGGGGAGATGCAGGTGCAAGGCCTGCCCGGCGCTCCACTCGACACCCCGCCCCCGGGAAACCGGAGGCGGGGTGTTCGCGTTGTACCCGGAGGGGGCCGAAAGTTTCGGCGCTTTTTCGAGCACGATTCCGAAACTTTCGAAGCGTTATGCAGTGCACGGTTCTTCGTCGCACGCTTCCGCGCCGCTACGATCACTGCTATGAAGCCTCCGAAGCCCGCAGCAGCACAGACGGCGACGCTCGCCGAGATCGCCCGGGAGGCCGGGGTCTCCGCCCCGACTGTTTCGAAGGTCCTCAACGGCCGTGCCGACGTCGCCCCGGCGACCCGCACCCGGGTCGAAGAACTGCTGCGCGCCTACGGCTACCGGCGCCGGCGTGCCGAGGCGTCCCGCTCGCCGCTGATCGACCTCGTCTTCCACGAACTGGAGAGCGCCTGGGCGCTGGAGGTCATCCGGGGCGTGGAGAACGTGGCCAGGGACGCCGGGCTGAGCGTCGTGCTGTCCGAGTCGGCCGGCCGGCTCACCCCCGGCCGCACCTGGGCCGACCAGGTCGCCGCCCGCCGCCCGCACGGCGTGGTGCTGGTGCTCTCGGACCTCGACGAGTCCCAGCGGGCCCTGCTGACCAGCCGTTCCGTCCCGTTCGTGGTGATGGACCCGGCCGGCGACCCGGGCCCGGACGTGCCCTCCATCGGCGCCACCAACTGGCAGGGCGGGCTCGCCGCCACCCGGCACCTGGTGGAACTCGGCCACACCCGGATCGGCGCCATCAGCGGCCCGTCCCGGATGATGGGCAGCCGCGCCCGGATGGACGGCTACCGGGCGGCACTGGAGACGGCCGGGCTGCCCGTGGACCCCTCCCTGGTGCTGGCCGGAGACTTCCACCACGACGCCGGGTACCGCCTGGGACTGCAGCTGCTGCGCCGCCCGGACCGGCCCACCGCCGTCTTCGCGGGCAACGACCTCCAGGCCCTCGGCCTGTACGAGGCCGCCCGCGAACTGGGGCTGCGCATACCGGAGGACCTCAGCGTGGTCGGCTTCGACGATCTGCCGGTGGCCCGCTGGGTGGGCCCGCCGCTGACCACCGTACGGCAGCCGCTGACCGAGATGGCCGAGGCCGCGGCCCGGCTGGTGCTGGAGCTGGGACGGGCCGAGGACGAGCGGGCGACGACCCGGGTCGAGCTGGCCACGAGCCTGGTGGTGCGCTCCAGCACCGCCGCTCCCGCGCCGGCCGCCGGATGAGAATTCCACAAGAAAACGGGCTTACGCCGAAAGCGCTAACAGCCCGTTCATCATTCGGACTTATGTTCCTGTCGTGACGCGACACGAGGAGCAGGGCGACACGGGCAGACGGACGGGCCGGCGGTCCAGGGCGCTCAGGATCGCCGGCCTGACCCTGGCGGGCACCCTGGTGCTCGCCGTGGCGGCGGCGGGCTGGGCGTACTGGCATCTGAACCACAACATCACCAGCGTCGACATCGACAGCGCGCTCGGCGACGACCGGCCCGCCCGCGCGATGCTGACCCCCGCCCCGACCGCCCCCGCCGACACCTCCCCGGTGCCCACCGGCTCGCTGAACATCCTGGTCCTCGGCTCGGACTCGCGCAGCGGCGCGGCCAACCGGGAACTGGGCGGCGGGGACAGCGAGGGCGCCCGGTCCGACACGGCGATGGTCGTGCACCTCGACGCGGGCCGGACGACGGCGACCGTGGTCAGCATCCCGCGCGACACGCTCGTCACCCGCCCGTCCTGCCCGCTCGACTCGGGCCGCACCTCGGCACCGGCGTACGGCGTGATGTTCAACAGCGCCTACGCGGTGGGCGGTCCGGTGTGCGCGGTGAAGACCGTGGAGACCCTCACCGGCGTCCGTATGGACCACTACCTCGAGATCGACTTCTCCGGCTTCGCCCGGCTGGTCGACGCGCTCGGCGGGGTGGACGTCACCACCGGCCAGGACATCGACGACGACCAGAGCCACCTGCGCCTGGCGGCCGGCACCCACCACCTCGACGGCACCCGGGCGCTGGCCCTCGCCCGCACCCGGCACGGCATAGGCGACGGCAGCGACCTGGGCCGCATAGGGCTCCAGCAGACGCTGGTGAAGGCCCTGCTGGAGCAGGTCTCCGACGCCGGACTGCTCACCGACCCGGCCCGGCTGTACCGGGTCGCCGACGCCGCCACTGCCGGCCTGACCACCGACACCGGACTGGACTCCCTGGGCGAGCTGATGAGCCTCGGCCGGAGCCTGGAGGGCCTCACCGCCGACCGGGTGACGACGGTGACGATGCCGGTCGTCACGGCCCCCTCCGACCCCAACCGGGTGATCCCCGAGGAACCCCGGGCGAGCGAACTCTGGGCGTCCCTGCGCTGAGATTTCGGGGGATTCCAGAAGGTTTCGGGGGAGTTGGGAGCTTTCAGGGGCTTCGGTGGCTTTCGGGGCGGCGGAAAAAATTTCCCGGGATTTTTTCGGGGCGCGTGTCGATCCGGGCGTCTCCCGTTCGACGTACAGGTGAGCGGCGGGGAACGGCCCCGCCGCCCGACCGAGGGAGACACCATGCCCCGCTACCTGTCGCTCGTGCGCATCGACGAGTCCACCGCGCCCGCCGGGGGCCCCAGCCCGGAGCTGATGCAGCGGATGGGCGAGCTGATCGAGGAGATGACCAAGGCCGGCGTCCTGCTCGACACCTCCGGGCTCACCCCGGCCGACCAGGCCGTCCGGGTGGCCTGGGACGGCGAGCGGACCTCCGTGACCGACGGGCCGTTCGCCGAGTCCAAGGAGGTCGTCGGCGGCTACGCGTTCATGCAGTGCAAGGACCGCGCCGAGGCCCTGGAATGGACCCGGCGCTTCCTGAGCATCCACGGCCCGGAGTGGAACCTCGCATGCGAGCTGCGGGAGATCGTCGAGTACTGAGTACTGAGCCATTTGGCCGAAGATCACACACGGTGTTGCATGTGGGCTGTGGAACCACAGCCCACGGCAGCCCAGCCGACCCCCGCCCAGGCCATCGAGACCGTTTTCCGGCTCCAGGCGCCGCGCGTGATCGCCGGCGTCACACGGATCGTGCGGGACGTCGGGATCGCCGAGGAACTGGCGCAGGACGCGCTGGTCGCCGCGCTGGAGCAGTGGCCCAGGGACGGGGTGCCCGACAACCCCGGCGCCTGGCTGACGGCCACCGCCCGGCGCCGGGCCGTAGACCTGGTCCGGCGCCGCGAGGTCTACGCCCGCAAACTCGCCGAGATCGGCCGGGACCTGGAGACCACCGCGCCGCCCGAGGAGATGGCCGACCCCGACGGCATCGACGACGACCTGCTCCGGCTGGTCTTCACCGCCTGCCACCCGGTGCTGCCCCCGCAGTCCCGCACCGCGCTCACGCTGCGCCTGCTCGGCGGCCTGACCACGGCCGAGATCGCCCGTGCCTTCCTGGTGCCGGAGCCGACGGTCGCCCAGCGGATCGTGCGCGCCAAACGCACCCTCGCGGCGAAGAACGTCGCCTTCGAGGTGCCGTACGGACCCGGCCGCGAGGCCCGCCTCGGCTCCGTCCTGGACGTCGTCTACCTGATCTTCAACGAGGGGTACGCGGCCACCGCCGGCGACGACTGGCTGCGCCCCGGCCTGTGCGAGGACGCCCTGCGGCTGGCCCGGGTGCTGTCCGGGCTGATGCCCGGGGAGCCCGAGGTGCACGGTCTGACCGCGCTGCTGGAGTTCCAGGCGTCCCGCGCCCCGGCCCGTACCGCCCCCGACGGCACTCCGGTGCTGTTGAGGGACCAGGACCGCCGCCGCTGGAACCGCATGCTCATCGCGCGCGGTGTGCACGCCCTGGAGCGCGTCGGCGCCACCGCGGCGGGTCCGCCGGGACCGTACGCCCTCCAGGCGGCCATCGCCGCCTGCCACGCGCGCGCGTACTCCTACGAGGAGACCGACTGGCGGGCCATCGCCACCCTGTACGGCCTGCTGGCCGTCCGCGCGCCCTCCCCGGTGGTCGAGCTGAACCGCGCGGTCGCCGTGTCGATGGCCGAGGGCCCGCGGCGGGGCCTGGAGCTGGTGGACGCCCTGGCCGCCGGGCCCGCGCTGCGCGACTACCACCTGCTGCCCAGCGTCCGCGGCGACCTGCTGTCCCGGCTGGGCCGCGCCGCCGAGGCCCGCGAGGAGTTCCTCCGGGCGGCGGAGCTGACCCGCAACGAACGGGAACGCGCGCTGCTGCTGCGCCGGGCGGATCAGGTCAGCGGCTGACCGATCAGCATCGTCGGCGCCCCCGCCACCCGGGTGAGGAAGACGGTGGCCGCGTTCGGCCCCTGCGGCCGTACCTTGCGGCGCAGCTCCTCCGGCTCGACGGCCGAGCCGCGCTTCTTCACGGTCAGCGTGCCGACCCCGCGCTCGCGCAGCAGGGCCTTGAGCCGCTTGACGTTGAAGGGCAACTGGTCGGTGATCTCGTAGCCGGTGGCGTACGGCGTGGGCCGCGGCTCGTCGGCGGTGACATAGGCGATGGTCGCGTCCAGCAGTCCGCCGCCGACCTCCTCGGCCACCTCCGCGACCAGGTGCGCGCGGATGACCGCGCCGTCCGGCTCGTACAGGTACCGCCCCACCGGCCGCACCGCCGGGTCGGGCAGCCCCCGGCCGAGCAGGGTGCGCGGCCCCGGCAGCAGGGTGGCCCGTACGGCGCCCGGCGCCCCGGCGCCGAACCACAGCACGGCCTCCTTCACGTCCCCGCCGTCCGAGATCCACTCGGCCTCGGCCTCGGGCGGAACGATCTCGTGCGGGATGCCGGGGGCGATCTTCAGCGCCGCGCGGGGCGCCCGGCGGGCCGTCTCGACCGCCCAGGACAGCGGCGGCGAGTACGCCTCCGGGTCGAACACCCGGCCGCGCCCGCCGCGCCGGGCCGGGTCCGCGAACACCGCGTCGTACCCGGCGGTGTCCACCTCCGTCACATCGGCCTCGCGCACCTCGATCAGCTCCGCCAGGCCCAGCGCCTCGGCGTTGGCCCGGGCCGTCGCCGCGGTCAGCGGGTCGCGGTCCACGGCCAGCACCCGGATCCCGGCCCGCGCCAGCGCGATGGCGTCCCCGCCGATGCCGCAGCACAGGTCGGCCACCGAGGTCACGCCCAGTTCCGTCAGCCGCCGCGCCCGGTACGCCGCCACGCTCGCCCGGGTGGACTGCTCGACCCCGTTCGGGGTGAAGAACATGCGGCCGGCGTCCTCGGCGCCGAATTTCGCCACCGCCCGCTGCCGCAGCCGGGCCTGGCCCAGCGCGGCCGAGACCAGTTCGGCGGGGTGGTCGCGGCGCAGCCGGGTGGCCACCGCCAGTTCCCGCGCGGGCTCGGTGTCGCGCACCTCGTCGAGGAGGGCGCGGCCTTCGGGGGTGAGGAGCAGAGCGAGGTCGTTCACCGGCTCATTGTGGGCCAGTCGGTGGATGGTGTGCCCGCGGCGGCGGTGTCGGCCCGGGGCGCGGGCCGGGGCCTGGGAGGATCCGGCACCATGCGAGCAGTAGTACAAAATGACAAAAGTCGGGCACGGATCGCGAAGACGGATGACAGAAGCCGGGCACGGGCCGCGAAGACGGCCGCGGCCACCACCGCCCTCGCACTGGCCGCCCTCCTGACCGGCTGCGCCGGCGACCCCGCCCCGGCCCCGGCCCAGGGCGGCCCCGCCCGCCCCCTGGACCCCCGCGCCCGCCAGGCCGCCGAACAGGCCCGGCTGGCCGCCGCCGCCCGGCGCTGGGGCCTGGAGCGGGCCCCGCTCACCCCTCCGGCCCCGCCTGCCGGGAAACCCCGGATCACCCCCCGGGACGGCTTCGAGGTGGACGGCCAGGAGGAGGAGAACCTCCCCCCGGTCTTCACCACCGTCCCCACCCGGCAGAAGGTCGTCTTCCTCACCATCGACGACGGCGCCGAGAAGGACCCGGCCTTCCTGCGCATGATGAGCGAGCTGAAGGTGCCGTACACCGCGTTCCTCAGCAACTACGTCATCGAGGACGACTACGGCTACTTCCGCCGGATGCAGGCCCAGGGCGTCACCCTGAACAACCACACCCTCACCCACCCCTACCTGCCCGGCCTGTCCTACGAGGAACAGCGCGACGAGATCTGCGGCATGCAGACCGTCATGAAGAAGCAGTTCGGCAAGGCGCCCACCGTCTTCCGGCCGCCGTACGGCAACTACAACGGCGACACCCTGCGCGCCGCCAAGGAGTGCGGCATCAAGTACGCGCCGATCTGGGACGAGGAGGTCTTCGTCGACCACTGGGAGTACCGCGACTGGGACCGCCGGCTGCACCCCGGCGACATCGTCCTCACCCACTTCCGCGGCCGGGACGACTGGAACGGCACGATGGTGGACGACATGCGGCGTTTCCTGGACAAGGTCACCCGCGAGGGCTACGCCGTCGCCCGCCTGGAGGACTACCTGTGAGGCGCCTGCGGGGCCCCGCCGCGGTCCTCGCCTCGGCCCTGCTCCTGCCGGGCTGCGCCCAGTCCGTCGACCCCATCGAACGCCTCGGCAAGAAGGCCGCCGAAGGGGTGCGCCCGCACGCCACCGCCCCCGGCCGCGACTACCGGCGCTGGGGGCTGGCCCGGCCGCTCGCCCGCCCCCCGGCCCACCCGGCCCGCCCGCTGTCCCGCTCCCCGGCCCGGCCGCTCGCCGGACAGCCGGCGGCCCCCGCCCGGCTCCCGGTGATCGACCACGTCCCCACCCGCGACCCGGTCGTCTTCCTCACCTACGACGACGGCGCCGAACGCGACCCCCGCTTCGTCGACATGGTCCGCGAACTGCGCCTGCCGGTCACCCTGTTCCTCACCGACTCCATCGCCGCCCCCGGCTACCGCCACTTCGCCCGCCTGCGCGCGCTCGGCGCCGGCATCGGGAACCACACCCTCGACCACCGGGCCCCGGCCGGGCTGCCGTACGCCGGCCAGCGCGCCGAGATCTGCGGCCAGCAGGACCGCCTCCGCGCCCGCCTGGGCGTCCGCCCCCGCCTGTTCCGGCCGCCGTACGGCTCCTACGACCCCACCACGCTGCGCGCCGCGGCCGACTGCGGCATCTCCGCGGTCGTCCTGTGGCGCACCGCCCTCACCCCGGCCGGCCTCACCCGCCGCCTCGCCCCCGGCGACATCGTCCTCGTGGACCCCGACGAGTCGACGGACCTGCCCCTGCGCGAGCGCACGGCACGGGTCCTCAGGGCGGCCCAGGAACGGGGTCTGACGGTGGCCCGCCTGGAGGACTACCTCTAGGGCCTGCCGCCGGGAGGCCGGCTCCTCGGGCCCGCCGGTCAACGCCACGACGGCCGATTCACCGCCGACGCGCCGCACGGCATTGGCACTCCGCTTGACCGAGTGCTAACCCCGGTCATAGTCTCGGGTCTGGCACTCCGCAGGTGAGAGTGCCAACAAACGCGACGGGCAGGTCCGGCACCCGCGACGACGGATCGACCTGGTCGCCACCTCAGACAGTTAACCCCGTGAGATCTCCGAAGGGGGAGGTCGGATCGTGACGACCGCCAGCTCCAAGGTTGCCATCAAGCCGCTCGAGGACCGCATCGTGGTCCAGCCGCTGGACGCCGAGCAGACCACGGCCTCTGGCCTGGTCATCCCGGACACCGCGAAGGAGAAGCCCCAGGAGGGCGCCGTCCTCGCCGTGGGCCCGGGCCGGTTCGAGAACGGCGAGCGCCTTCCGCTCGACGTCAAGGTCGGCGACGTCGTCCTCTACAGCAAGTACGGCGGCACCGAGGTGAAGTACAACGGCGACGAGTACCTCGTCCTCTCGGCTCGCGACGTGCTCGCGATCATCGAGAAGTAATCACCTCAAGCGACTCTCTGCTTGAAGCTGCGCCCCTGGCCCCCGCGAATCGATAAGAAGCCGGGCGCCCGGGGCGCGGCGTTTTTCACCCACAGATTTCCGAGAGGGCTCCCGCTGCCATGGCGAAGATCCTGAAGTTCGACGAGGACGCCCGTCGCGCCCTTGAGCGCGGCGTCAACAAGCTTGCCGACACGGTCAAGGTGACGATCGGCCCCCGCGGCCGCAACGTCGTCATCGACAAGAAGTTCGGCGCCCCGACCATCACCAACGACGGTGTCACGATCGCCCGCGAGGTCGAGATCGAGGACCCGTACGAGAACCTCGGCGCCCAGCTGGTGAAGGAGGTGGCGACCAAGACCAACGACATCGCTGGTGACGGCACCACCACCGCCACCGTGCTCGCCCAGGCGCTGGTCCGCGAGGGCCTGAAGAACGTCGCCGCCGGCGCCTCCCCGGCCGCCCTGAAGAAGGGCATCGACGCCGCCGTCAAGGCCGTCTCCGAGGACCTGCTCGCCACCGCGCGCCCGATCGACGAGAAGTCCGACATCGCCGCCGTCGCCGCGCTGTCCGCCCAGGACCAGCAGGTCGGCGAGCTGATCGCCGAGGCGATGGACAAGGTCGGCAAGGACGGTGTCATCACCGTCGAGGAGTCCAACACCTTCGGTCTGGAGCTGGACTTCACCGAGGGCATGGCCTTCGACAAGGGCTACCTGTCGCCGTACTTCGTGACGGACCAGGAGCGCATGGAGGCCGTCCTCGACGACCCGTACATCCTCATCACGCAGGGCAAGATCGGCGCCATCGCGGAGCTCCTGCCGCTGCTGGAGAAGGTCATCCAGGCCGGCTCCTCCAAGCCGCTGCTGATCATCGCCGAGGACGTCGAGGGCGAGGCCCTGTCGACCCTGGTCGTCAACAAGATCCGCGGCACCTTCAACGCCGTCGCGGTGAAGGCCCCCGGCTTCGGCGACCGCCGCAAGGCGATGCTCCAGGACATGGCCGTCCTCACCGGCGCCACCGTCATCTCCGAGGAGGTCGGCCTCAAGCTCGACCAGGTCGGTCTCGACGTGCTCGGCTCCGCCCGCCGCGTCACCGTCACCAAGGACGACACCACGATCGTCGACGGCGCCGGCAAGTCCGAGGACGTGCAGGGCCGCGTCGCCCAGATCAAGGCCGAGATCGAGAACACCGACTCCGACTGGGACCGCGAGAAGCTCCAGGAGCGCCTCGCGAAGCTGGCCGGCGGCGTGTGCGTGATCAAGGTCGGCGCCGCCACCGAGGTGGAGCTGAAGGAGAAGAAGCACCGTCTGGAGGACGCCATCTCCGCGACCCGCGCCGCGGTCGAGGAGGGCATCGTCTCCGGTGGTGGCTCCGCTCTGGTCCACGCCTCCAAGGTCCTCGAGGGCAACCTCGACAAGACCGGCGACGAGGCCACCGGTGTCGCCGTGGTCCGCAACGCCGTGGTCGAGCCGCTGCGCTGGATCGGCGAGAACGCCGGCCAGGAGGGCTACGTCATCGTGTCCAAGGTCAAGGACCTGGACAAGGGCCAGGGCTACAACGCCGCCACCGGCGAGTACGGCGACCTGATCAAGGCCGGCGTCATCGACCCGGTCAAGGTCACCCGCTCCGCCCTGGAGAACGCCGCCTCCATCGCCTCCCTGCTGCTCACGACCGAGACCCTGGTCGTCGAGAAGAAGGAAGAGGAAGAGCCGGCCGCCGCGGGCCACAGCCACGGCCACGCCCACTGAGGCAAGCACCGTGAGTGAAGGCCCGGTACCCGCCGAGGGTGCCGGGCCTTCGCCCTGTCCGCCTACCGCTCCAGCTCGTCCAGCGCCCCCAGCTGCTGCATCAGCCCCAGCTGGTCGTGCTGCCACCACAGCTCGGTGATCTTGCCGGTGGGGCCGAACCGGAACAGTGTCATCCCGGTCATGGCGACCTGCCGGCCGGTCGGCGTGATCCCCAGGAAGTCGCCCCGGTGCGTGCCGCGCCAGGACCAGCGGGCGCAGGCCCGGTCGCCCTCGGCGAGCACGTCCTCGACCGTGAACGCGAAGTCGAAGGCGCCGCGCCACATCCGGAACTCGGCGCGCGCGTTGTCCAGCCCGATGGTGTCCTGCGGGTTCATCGGATCGCGGCTGTGGACGTCCTCGTCCAGCAGGTCGTTCAGCGGCGGCAGCTCGCCCGCCGTGTCCAGCGCCCGGAAGAACCGGCGCACGGCGCGCTCCGCCGGCCGCTCGTCCCGCACGACGTCCAGACCGGTGAACGTCGGCCGTTCCTCGCACAGCGCGGCCAGCTCCCGGAAGATCCGCTCCGCCTCCGGGAGGTCGGTGTTCCGCCGCGCCTCCTCGTACGAGGGGAACTCCACGACCTCCACCACGTGCGACGCGTCCGAGCGGTCCCGGCCCACCACCGCGTGCGTCACGGTCCGTCTGCCGTGGGTCCGCCGGAGCCAGTCGTCCATCAGCCGGTTCATCTCGTCCAGCCGGCTCGTCCTGCACTCGATGAGCTGTACGAAGGTCATGACGCCGCCTCCGGCCCCCCTGGCCCGGTAACCGTCCCGCCCATTTTCCCACCGGGACGGCGGCGCCACCCGCGCGCCGGTCAGCCCGTCACCGCGGCCCGTACTTGCGCCCCGTACGGGAGCTGATCCCGCCCAGCAGCCCGCGCGGCGTGACCTTCACCAGCCCCATCAGCGCCTTGTACCGGGGATCCGGGATGGACACCGTCCTGCCCCGGGCCAGGTCGGCCAGGGCCGCCGCCACCAGCTTGTCGGCGTCCAGCCACAGCCAGCCGGGGATGTTGTCCGTGCCCATCCCGGCCCGCTGGTGGAACTCGGTGCGCACGAACCCCGGGCACAGCGCCATCAGCCGGACCCCGCTGCCCGCCAGGTCCCGCGCCGCGCCCTGGGTGAACTGCACGACCCACGCCTTCGACGCGCCGTAGGTGCCGCGCGGCACGAAGGCGGCCACCGAGGCGACGTTCACGACGCCGCCCCGGCCGCGCTCGCGCATCGCCCCGGCCGCCGCCGAGGTCAGCCGCAGCACCGCCTCGCAGTGCACCTTCAGCATCCGCAGCTCGTCCGCCATCGAGACGTCCAGATAGCGGCCCTTGTTGCCGAAGCCGGCGTTGTTGATCAGCAGGTCGACCGGGTTCTTGCGGTCGCCGAGCCGGGCGGCCACCGCCTCGATGCCCTCGTCCAGGGAGAGATCGGCGGGCAGCACCTCCACCTCGACGCCGTGCCGGTCGTGCAGTTCCGTCGCCTGCTCGCGCAGCCGCCCGGTGTCCCGGGCCACCAGCACCAGGTCCTGCCCGTCCGCCGCCAGCCGCCGCGCGAACGCGGCACCGATCCCCGCGGTCGATCCCGTAATCAGAGCCGTTGTCATGGCCCAAGCGTAGTGACCCGGACCGACAGCCTCCGCTGACCGCGCGAGGCCGCCCCGCGCCGGCCGACGGCCGGTCAGACCCGCTGCTGCGCCACGTACTTCCGGGCCTGCGCCAGCGTCTCCGAGTGCAGCGCCTCGCCCGCCGCGAGCAGCCGGGGCAGCAGCTCGCGCTCGGTGGTGACCGCGCGGAACTGCATCGCCGCCGTCACCCCGTGCTCCGGCCGGTACACGATCTCCACCGGGTCGCCCGAGCGGATCTCACCGGGCTCGATCACCCGGAGGTAGGCACCCGTCGCGGCCTTCTGGGTGAACCTCTTGACCCAGCCGCGTTCGCCCATGTGGCCCTGGAACGTGGTGCACGGAATGCGGCCCGCGGTCACCTCCAGCACCACCTGCGGACCGATCCGCCAGCGCTCGCCGATCAGCGCCCCGGAGACGTCCAGACCGTCCGTCGTCAGGTTCTCGCCGAAGCAGCCGTTGGCCAGCGGCCGGCCCAGTTCCCGTTCCCACGCGTCGAGGTCCTCGCGGGCGTACGCGTACACCGCCTGGTCGTCCCCGCCGTGATGGCGCGTGTCGCACACCGCGTCCCCGGCCAGCCCGCTCGCGCCGATCCCCTTCGGTCCGGGCGCCGCCACCCGCACCGGCCCCTCGGCGGGCTGCTTGTCGATGCCGGTCACACCGTCCGGCTGGCTCGTGTAGGGCACCGGCCGCGGACGGCCCACATTGACGGAAAGAAGCTTCATCCCAGCACGCTAAGCGATCGGGGCCCAAAGTGGCGAAGCGTTATCGGGCGCACCGCCCAAAGGCTGCCTTATGCTCGAAGGGTGATCGAGGCTCGTCATCTCCGCGTCCTGCGCGCCGTCGCCACCACCGGCTCCTTCTCGGCGGCCGGGCGCGAACTGGGCTGCACCCAGCCCGCCGTCAGCCAGCAGATGAAGGCCCTGGAGGCATCGGTCGGCACCCCGCTGCTGGTCCGCAACGGACGCGAGATGCGCCTCACCCAGGCCGGCGAGGCCCTCGTCCGGCACGCCTCCGGCATCCTCGCCGGGCTCACCGCGGCCGAGGAGGAGGTCGCCGCCATCGCCGGCCTGCGCGCGGGCCGGGTCCGGCTGGTCTCCTTCCCCAGCGGCAGCTCCACGCTGGTCCCGACGGCCCTGGCCGCCCTGCGCGCCGCCCACCCCGGCACCCGGGTCTCACTGGAGGAGGCCGAGCCCCCGAAGTCCGTGACCCTGCTGCGGGAGGGCGACTGCGACCTCGCCCTGGCCTTCCGTTACGAGGGCGCCGCGGTCGCCGAGGACTGGGACGACCTCGTGGTACGCCCCCTGCTGACGGACCGCCTGGTCGCCCTGGTGCCCGAACGGCACCGGCTCGCGCGCGCGGAGAGCGTCGCCATCGGCGAGCTGGCCCAGGAACCGTGGATCGCGGGCTGCCCGCGCTGCCGCGGCCAGCTGGTCGAGGTGTGCGAGGGGGCCGGGTTCACCCCGCGCATCGACTTCGCCACCGACGACTATCCCGCCGTGGTCGGGCTGGTCGGCGCGGGTCTCGGGGTCGCCGTGCTGCCCCGGCTGGCCGTGGAGTCGGTACGGCCGCGAGGCGTGCGCGCGGTACGGCTGGAACCGGCGGTACGACGCGAGATCGTCGCCCTGACCCTGCCCGACCTGGCCCAGGTGCCGGCGGTGGCGGCGACGCTGGAGCAACTGGCCCGGGCGGCCGGGCGGATGTAGCGGCCGGGCGCGTACGGCGGCCGGGGCGCGCGGACGGGGCACGGTGCCGTCGACACGGGCGCGCGGAGGGGCCACGGGACGGTCGACACGGGCGCGCGCGCGTGGACGGGCACGGCGCGCCGTCGGCGCGGGCGCGCGACCCTGCGCGGGACGGGGGACGCACCCGGTCGGCGAACCCGGCCTAAAGAAACGTTCCTTCAGTGATCCTGAGCGGTGTCCCCGCTGGTGGTGGAGGCGGTCACCAGCCGGTTGCGCGCCCGCCCCATCAACTCCTCGCGCTCGTCCTCGGTCAGGCCGCCCCAGACGCCGTACGGCTCGCGCACCGCCAGCGCGTGCGCCGCGCACTCCGCGCGGACCGGGCACCTCATGCAGACCTCTTTGGCCGAGTTCTCGCGAGCGCTCCGAGCCGCCCCGCGCTCGCCCTCCGGGTGGAAGAAGAGCGAGCTGTCCACGCCGCGGCAGGCAGCCAGCAGCTGCCAGTCCCACAGGTCCGCGTTCGGTCCGGGAAGGCGGGAGAAATCTGCCATTACGTGACCCCTTGTCGCCGATCTGGGCGGGTACGGTGCCAACGACCGTACATCTCCGGTCTAAGGAGATGAAAATATGACTCATTGCGAATCTAGCCCCGGACACTGCGAAACGGGAAGAAAAGGGGCCAAATGGGTCATAGGTTGTGATGAAAAGTTGAGAGTCCGACGAGCATGTCTGCACCGTGTCCGTCCCCTCACATAGAGTGCCGAAGACGGCACGCGGGCCCGTAACTCTTTCGAGTGACCGTCGTTGAGAGTGCGGAGGCGGTTGAAAGAACAAGCGCTCGGGCAGGCGTCCGAGACGGTCGACCGCACAGGTGACGATTCCGTACCAGCCTGGAGGCTCAAGGTGACGCGCATCAGCTGCGGAGGGCGGTCATGACATCCGTCCTCGTCTGCGACGACTCCCCGCTTGCCCGAGAAGCGCTCCGCCGCGCGGTCGCGACCGTGCCCGGTGTCGAGCGTGTGACGACGGCGGCCAACGGCGAGGAAGTCCTCCGCCGCTGGGGCGCCGACCGCTCCGACCTCATCCTGATGGACGTGCGCATGCCCGGTCTGGGCGGCGTCGAGACCGTGCGCCGGCTGCTCTCCGCCGACCCCGGCGCGCGCATCATCATGCTCACCGTCGCCGAGGACCTGGACGGCGTGGCCCTCGCGGTCGCCGCCGGCGCCCGTGGCTACCTGCACAAGGACGCCTCGCGCGCGGAGCTGCGGGCCACCGTGACCCAGGCGCTCGCCGACCCGACCTGGCGGCTCGCCCCGCGCCGGCTGCGCTCGGCGGAGATGGGCGCGGCGCCCACCCTCACCGCGCGCGAGATCCAGGTCCTGGAAGGCATGAGCCACGGCCGCTCCAACGCCGAGATCGGCCGCGAGCTGTTCCTCTCCGAGGACACGGTCAAGACGCACGCCCGCCGACTGTTCAAGAAACTGGGTGCCTCCGACCGCGCCCACGCGGTGGCCCTCGGGTTCCGCTGGGGCCTGGTCCGCTGACCCGCCGGGGCCGCCGCTCCGGGTGACGGGCCGGGCTTGACGCCCGGGTGGCGGGCCGGGGCCCGGCCACCCCGGCCGAGGTGCGGCCCGGGCTGCCCGCCCGTCGTGCCGGTCGCGGGTATCCGCGGCCGGGGCGTCCGAGCGGGTCGCGCCCCGTGGGTGTCCGGTCGGGTCATGCCTGGACCCGCCTGGTCCTGGCCAGGTGCGCCTGGACTCGCCTGGTCTTGTTCCGGCGTCCGGTCTGCCTGCCTGCCGTCGCCGCCCCGGTGGCGGCCGTGTCCGAGTTCACGTCGGTGCACGATCCCGCCGTACGGATCGCCGCCGTACGCACCGTCGTTCACCCCGGCGGGCGTACGCGCGTTACGGCGCGCGTGGCGCCCGGAAGTGGTGCTCCGGCGCAGGTGGGCGCCCCCGGCGCGGGGTGTCCGGCCGATCGGCGTACGCTCTGCCGGGCCCCCGGAAGGGCGCGCGCAAGGCGGCCCGCCGGACGCGCGATGCTCGTTTCGGCGCGGATGCCGCATCCTTGAGATGTGGAGTCTCTCGGGGACGAGTCGGTCGAGCGGAAGGGGAGGGCGCAGGGGATGAGTGCCGGCGCACCTGCTCATAACGCTTCGGTGCACAACCACGAGCACGATGCGACGGACCGCGCGGCCACAGGGCACCATGGACCGATGCGCGACGACGAGGCGGGCACGGCCCCTGGGGCGATCGGTGCGCTCGTGCATCGTGCCGTCGACGGGGACGAGCAGGCCACGCACGACCTGCTGGCCCGGGTGCACCCGCTGGCGCTGCGCTACTGCCGCACCCGGCTGTCCCGCCTCCCCGGCGACGCCCGCCACTTCGTGGAGGACCTCGCCCAGGAGGTCTGCGTCGCGGTCCTGCTCGCGCTGCCGCGCTACCGCGACACCGGCCGGCCCTTCGAGGCGTTCGTCTTCGCCATCGCCTCCCACAAGGTCGCCGACCTCCAGCGCGCCGCCATGCGGCACCCGGGGTCGACGGCGGTGCCGTCCGACGAGATGCCCGAGCGGCCCGACGACTCCCTCGGCCCGGAGGAGCGCGCCCTGCTCAGCAGCGATGCCGAGTGGGCCAAGAAACTGCTGGCCAACCTCCCGGAGAACCAGCGGGAACTGCTTCTGCTGCGCATCGCCGTGGGCTTGACCGCGGAGGAGACCGGGCAGATGTTGGGAATGTCACCCGGGGCGGTCCGCGTGGCCCAGCACCGGGCGCTGAGCCGTCTCAGGGCGCTCGCCGAGCAGTAATCCCCCTGGACGGAGCCGCCGTAGCCCCGTCCCCGCATACGCGCACCCACGGTTTCGTACGAAGATACGAAGCCTGAAGCGAGCCGTTACCGTGGAATTTGCTAGCGATGCTTCCCGTTAGCATGGACATCCGCACCGATCAAGGCCATTTGGGGAAGGTGTCATGACTGCCAACGTCGACGGAGTGCCCGGTAAATTCGCGACACTCGGGCTGACCTACGACGACGTGCTGTTGCTGCCGGGCCCGTCGGACATGGCGCCCGACGAGATCGACACCACCTCGTACGTCTCCCGCAATGTGCGGGTCAACATCCCGCTGCTGTCCGCCGCCATGGACAAGGTGACCGAGTCCCGCATGGCGATCGCGATGGCCCGCCAGGGCGGTGTCGGTGTCCTGCACCGCAACCTCTCCATCGAGGACCAGGCCAACCAGGTCGACCTGGTGAAGCGCTCCGAGTCCGGCATGGTGACCGACCCGATCACCATCCACCCGGAGGCCACGCTCGCCGAGGCCGACGCGCTGTGCGCCAAGTTCCGCATCAGCGGCGTCCCGGTGACCGACGGCGACAAGCGGCTCCTCGGCATCGTCACCAACCGTGACATGGCCTTCGAGAGCGACCGCAGCCGCCGCGTGCACGAGGTCATGACCCCGATGCCGCTGGTCACCGGCAAGGTCGGCATCTCCGGCCCGGAGGCCATGGAGCTGCTGCGCAAGCACAAGATCGAGAAGCTGCCGCTGGTCGACGACGAGGGCATCCTCAAGGGCCTGATCACCGTCAAGGACTTCGTCAAGGCGGAGCAGTACCCGAACGCCGCCAAGGACGCCGAGGGCCGCCTGCTGGTCGGCGCGGCGGTCGGTGTGGCCGGTGACGCCTTCGAGCGCGCCCAGGCCCTGATCGAGGCCGGTGTCGACTTCATCGTCGTGGACACCGCGCACGGCCACTCCCGGCTGGTCGGCGACATGATCGCCAAGATCAAGTCGAACTCCTCCGGCGTCGACGTCATCGGCGGCAACGTCGCCACCCGCGACGGCGCCCAGGCCCTGGTCGACGCGGGCGCCGACGGCATCAAGGTCGGTGTCGGTCCCGGCTCCATCTGCACCACCCGCGTCGTCGCCGGCGTCGGCGTGCCGCAGGTCACCGCGATCTACGAGGCCGCGCTCGCCGCCAAGGACGCCGGTGTCCCGGTGATCGGCGACGGCGGTCTGCAGTACTCCGGCGACATCGCCAAGGCCCTGGTCGCGGGCGCCGACACGGTGATGCTCGGCTCGCTGCTCGCGGGCTGCGAGGAGTCCCCGGGCGAGCTGCTGTTCATCAACGGCAAGCAGTTCAAGTCGTACCGCGGCATGGGTTCCCTCGGCGCCATGCAGTCCCGTGGCGACCGCCGGTCCTTCTCCAAGGACCGCTACTTCCAGGAGGGCGTCGCCTCCGACGAGCAGCTGATCCCCGAGGGCATCGAGGGCCAGGTGCCCTACCGCGGCCCGCTGTCCTCCGTCGTCCACCAGCTCGTCGGCGGCCTGCGCCAGTCGATGTTCTACGTCGGCGGCAGGACCGTGCCCGAGCTCCAGGCGAACGGCCGGTTCGTGCGGATCACCTCGGCGGGCCTGAAGGAGAGCCACCCGCACGACATCCAGATGACGGTCGAGGCACCGAACTACAGCGGCAAGAAGTGACGCGCGCGCAGGTGTGAGGCTCTTCGAGGGCGGCTCCGGACGACTCCGGGGCCGCCCTCGCCGCATGGGTGGGGGGTCGCCGGCACAGCCGTCGGCGATACTGGAAGACGCTGAAACGCATCAGGGAAAGGCCAAGACGTGACTGAGATCGAGATCGGGCGCGGCAAGCGCGGCCGCCGGGCGTACGCCTTCGACGACATCGCCGTCGTCCCCAGCCGCCGTACGCGGGACCCGAAGGAGGTCTCGATCGCCTGGCAGATCGACGCCTACCGCTTCGAGCTGCCGTTCCTGGCCGCCCCCATGGACTCCGTGGTCTCCCCGGCCACCGCGATCCGCATCGGTGAGCTGGGCGGCCTCGGCGTGCTGAACCTCGAGGGCCTGTGGACCCGGTACGAGGACCCGCAGCCGCTGCTGGACGAGATCGCCGAGCTGCCCGCCGAGCAGGCGACCCGCCGCCTCCAGGAGATCTACGCGGCGCCGATCAAGGAGGAGCTGATCGGCGCCCGCATCAAGGAGGTGCGCGACGCCGGTGTGGTCACCGCCGCCGCGCTCTCCCCGCAGCGCACCGCCCAGTTCTCCAAGGCCGTGGTGGACGCGGGCGTGGACATCTTCGTGATCCGGGGCACCACGGTGTCGGCGGAGCACGTGTCGTCCTCGCACGAGCCGCTGAACCTCAAGCAGTTCATCTACGAGCTGGACGTGCCGGTGATCGTCGGCGGCTGCGCCACGTACACCGCCGCGCTGCACCTGATGCGCACCGGTGCGGCCGGTGTGCTGGTCGGCTTCGGCGGCGGCGCCGCGCACACCACGCGCAACGTCCTCGGCATCCAGGTCCCGATGGCGACGGCCGTCGCCGACGTGGCCGCGGCCCGCCGGGACTACATGGACGAGTCCGGCGGCCGGTACGTGCACGTGATCGCGGACGGCGGTGTCGGCTGGTCCGGCGACCTGCCCAAGGCGATCGCCTGCGGCGCCGACGCCGTCATGATGGGCTCCCCGCTGGCCCGCGCCACCGACGCGCCCGGCAAGGGCCACCACTGGGGCATGGAGGCGGTCAACGAGGAGCTGCCCCGCGGCAAGAAGGTGGGCCTCGGCACGGTCGGCACGATCGAGGAGATCCTCACCGGTCCGTCGCACACCCCGGACGGTTCGATGAACTTCTTCGGCGCCCTGCGCCGCGCCATGGCCACCACCGGCTACAGCGAGCTGAAGGAGTTCCAGCGGGTCGAGGTCACGGTGGCGGACAGCCAGCACCGGCGGTAGTCGCCGGGCGGTCCCCGCGACGCCTGAGGGCCGGTCGTCCCGAGTGGACGGCCGGCCCTTTCGCATGCCCGGGCGCTCTTGCCCGGGGGCGCACTGCGTGAAAGGGGGCGCACGGTTGTGTTCGGGGCGAATGTGGGCCGAACGGGCGTAGCGGGCCGGTAATGTCCGTGACCGGCGACCCGAGCTCTCTGGGCCGCCCCCTTCCAAGGATCTGGACCGGGCTCCCGCCGTCGGGGCCCGGCCCGAATTCCAACGCACCGCCCACCGGGCCAATGGGCGGCATCGTGGAAGGGGGCGCCCATGGGACGCCACCGCAAGCCCAACCGATGGGACCGCACTCGCCTTTGGCTGGTGAAGTTCCGGAGGAGGTGGATCTTGCGGATCTTCGGATGGTGAGCGGCCACCCCCACGAGAGATAGGGGTGGACACTCCGTGATCCATCCAGGAGCCTGCCGCAGTGGCCGCTGCGGTGGGCTCCGCCCTTTCGGATGGTGAGCGGCCACCCCTAAAGGGCATAGGGGTGGACACTCCGTGATCCATCCAGGAGCCTGCCGCAGTGACCCCTGCGGTGGGCTCCGTCTGTCCCCAAGGTACCGGCGGGGAATTTCCGACGCCACCAGTCCCCGGCCCCCGCACCCCCGCGCGCCCCCCTTCACAACCGGTGCGCCGCCCCCGTGGGTGTGGCGCCCCGGGTGTCGAGCAGCAGCTGGGCCTTCACCGACAGGCCCTGCAAGTCGTACGTGCGGTGGTGCTGGAGCAGGATCGTGAGGTCGGCGTCGGCGGCGGCCTCGTAGAGGGAGTCGGCGCGCGGGACCGGGCGGTCCAGGACGTTCCAGGCGGGCACGTACGGGTCGTGGTAGCTCACGGACGCGCCGAACTCCATCAGCCGGACGGCGATCTCCCGCGCGGGCGTGCCCTGGAGGTCGGCGAGGTCGGGCTTGTAGGTGACGCCGAGCAGCAGCACCCTGGCCCCGCGCGCGGACTTGCCGTGCTCGTTCAGGAGCGTGGCGGCGCGCTGGACGACGTACCGGGGCATCCGGCTGTTGACCTGCTGGGCCAGTTCGACCATGCGCAGGGTGCGGGTCGCGTGCCCGGTCAGGTCCTGGGCGGCGCCGTGCCCGCCGACACCGGGGCCCGGCCGGAACGCCTGGAAGCCGAAGGGCTTGGTCTCCGCGCACCGGATGACGTCCCACAGGTCCACGCCCAGCTCGTGGCAGAGCACGGCCATCTCGTTGACCAGCGCGATGTTCACGTGCCGGTAGTTGGTCTCCAGCAACTGCACGGTCTCCGCCTCGCGCAGTCCGCGCGCGCGGACAACTTTGTCGGTGAGCCGGCCGTAGAACGCGGCGGCGGACTCGGTGCAGGCGGGGGTGAGGCCGCCGATGACCCTCGGGGTGCAGGCGGGCGTGTGGGCGCGGCTGCCGGGGTCGACGCGGCTGGGGGAGTAGGCGAGGTGGAAGTCGCGGCCGGCGCGCAGGCCGGAGCCGTCCTCCAGCAGCGGGCGCAGGAACTCCTCCGTGGTCCCGGGCAGGACGGGGGACTCCAGGATGACCGTGGTGTGCGGGCGCAGGTGTGCGGCCAGGGTGCGGGCGGCGGCCTCGACCTGGCCGAGGTCGAGGCCGCCGTCGGCGCCGCGCGGGGTGGGCGCGCAGATCACCGCGGTGCGCACCCGGCCGAGCTGGGCCGGGTCGGTGGCGAGCCGGAAGCCGGCGGAGTGCATCCGGCGCAGCTCCGCGGCGCTGAGCGGGCCCGCCTCGGGGCCGGTGGAGTAGCCGGCGGTGCGGACGCCGGCGGCGACGGCGGCCTGGGCGAGCGGCAGTCCGTAGGGGCCGAGTCCGATGACGGCGAGGTCTGCGGGCATGCGTGGGCCGTCCTTCCCAGTAGCCGAAGCGGGACAGGTGCGCAACCGCTGTGGACAGCAAGTGCGAGCGCACTGACAGACTAGGTACACATATGACCGTTATGTGTGATTGTGTTTGTGTGTCTTGCCATGGGTGTGCGCGAGTTGTCCACAGGTGGGAGGCCCGTGGTGGCTGAAGCGGCGCATCGCGGTCATCATTTGGGCATGAGGAGGGCATGACGGGGCTACGCCCACCGGGTGCGGCCGACGCGAGCGAGTCAGCGACAGCGGGAGGCAGCGGTGAGGACAGCGACACTGGGGCCGGCGCAGCGCGCCGAGGCACTGGCGGCGATGGCGGAACGCGAGCTGGACGTGCTGGTGGTCGGCGGCGGCGTGGTCGGCGCCGGCACCGCGCTGGACGCGGTCACCCGCGGCCTGTCCACGGGCCTGGTCGAGGCCCGGGACTGGGCGTCCGGCACCTCCAGCCGGTCCAGCAAGCTCATCCACGGCGGCCTGCGCTATCTGGAGATGCTCGACTTCGCCCTGGTCCGCGAGGCCCTCAAGGAGCGCGGCCTGCTGCTCGAACGCCTCGCCCCGCACCTGGTCAAACCGGTGCCGTTCCTCTACCCGCTCCAGCACAAGGGCTGGGAGCGGCTGTACGCGGGCTCGGGCGTCGCGCTGTACGACGCGATGTCGATGGCCCGCGGCCACGGCCGGGGCCTGCCGATGCACCGCCACCTGACCCGCCGTCACGCCCTGCGCGTCGCCCCCTGCCTGAAGAAGGACGCCCTCGTCGGCGCCCTCCAGTACTACGACGCCCAGATGGACGACGCCCGCTTCGTGGCCACCCTGGTGCGCACGGCCGCGTCCTACGGTGCGAAGGTGGCCAACCGCGCGCGCGTGACCGGGTTCCTGCGCGAGGGTGAGCGGGTCGTGGGCGCCCGGGTGCGGGACGTGGAGGGCGGCGGGGAGTACGAGATCCGCGCGCAGCAGGTCGTCAACGCCACCGGCGTGTGGACCGACGACACCCAGGCCATGGTGGGCGAGCGCGGGCAGTTCCACGTCCGCGCCTCCAAGGGCATCCACCTGGTCGTGCCCAAGGACCGCATCCACTCCACCACCGGCCTGATCCTGCGCACCGAGAAGTCCGTCCTGTTCGTCATCCCCTGGGGCCGGCACTGGATCATCGGCACCACCGACACCGACTGGGACCTGGACAAGGCCCACCCCGCCGCGTCCAGCGCCGACATCGACTACCTGCTGGAACATGTCAACTCGGTGCTGGCCGTCCCGCTCGCCCGCGACGACGTGCAGGGGGTGTACGCCGGGCTGCGCCCGCTGCTGGCCGGCGAGTCCGACGCCACCAGCAAGCTGTCCCGCGAGCACACGGTCGCCCATCCGGCGCCGGGGCTGGTGGTCGTGGCGGGCGGCAAGTACACGACCTACCGGGTGATGGCCAAGGACGCCGTCGACGAGGCGGTGCACGGCCTGGACATGCGCGTCGCCGACTGTGTGACCGAGGAGACCCCGCTGATCGGCGCGGAGGGCTACCAGGCGCTGTGGAACGCGCGGGCGCGGATCGCCGCCCGCACCGGACTGCACGTGGTCCGCGTGGAACACCTGCTCAACCGCTACGGCTCGCTGGCCGAGGAACTCCTGGAACTCGTCGCCGCCGACCCCGCGCTCGGCGAACCGCTGCACGCCGCCGACGACTATCTGCGCGCCGAGGTGGTGTACGCCGCCTCGCACGAGGGCGCCCGGCACCTGGACGACGTCCTCACCCGGCGCACCCGCATCTCCATCGAGACCTTCGACCGGGGCACCCGCAGCGCCCGGGAGGCGGCCGAGCTGATGGCGCCGGTCCTCGGCTGGGACGCGGACCAGATAGCGCGCGAGGTCGAGCACTACGAGAAGCGGGTGGAGGCCGAGCGCGAGTCCCAGCTCCAGCCCGACGACCAGACGGCGGACGCGGCCCGGCTGGGGGCACCGGACATCGTGCCGCTGTAGGGCCCGCGGTCGCGAGGGCGGAACCCTGACCGAGCCCTGGCCAGGAGTGGCTTGCCGGGGGCTGGTGGGGGGTGTGCCGACGTGCCGCCGGGGCGAGGGGCGGCGCCGGGGGCACCGGTATGGACAGGACTGTCCGAAGCGTCGGCAGACCGGTTCCTCCGCTCTTACGGCCCCTCATCCCGATAAGCGGAACGCCCGCTTCAAGAGGGCTTCCGCAGCGGGGAAGGCGGGGTCCGGCCAGGGGCACCCTGGGCGCCGGGCACTTGCCGGGTGAGAGACAATGGAGGCTCTGTCAGGGCGGGTTGTATGAGGGGACGCATGTCGGAGGCGGAGCGGGCGGGTACATCTCGTCAGGAGACTCGTCAGGACAAGAGCGAACGGCGTCTCCTCGCGGGGCGGTACCGGCTGGGGGATGTGCTGGGCCGCGGCGGTATGGGCACGGTCTGGCGCGCCGAGGACGAGACCCTCGGCCGGACGGTCGCCGTCAAGGAACTGCGGTTCCCGTCGAACATCGACGAGGAGGAGAAGCGGCGCCTGATCACGCGCACCCTGCGCGAGGCCAAGGCGATCGCCCGGATCCGCAACAACAGCGCGGTGACGGTCTTCGACGTGGTCGACGAGGACGACCGGCCCTGGATCGTCATGGAGCTGGTCGAGGGCAAGTCCCTGGCCGAGGTCATCCGTGAGGACGGGGTGCTGAAGCCGAGGCGCGCCGCCGAGGTGGGGCTCGCCGTCCTGGACGTGCTGCGCTCCGCGCACCGGCAGGGAATCCTGCACCGGGACGTGAAGCCGTCCAACGTGCTCATCGCCGAGGACGGCCGGGTCGTGCTCACCGACTTCGGCATCGCGCAGGTCGAGGGCGACCCGTCCATCACCTCCACCGGCATGCTCGTAGGCGCCCCCTCCTACATCGCCCCGGAGCGCGCCCGCGGCCACAAGCCGGGACCGGCGGCCGACCTGTGGTCGCTCGGCGGTCTGCTGTACGCGGCGGTCGAGGGCACGCCCCCCTACGACAAGGGCTCGGCGATCGCCACGCTCACCGCGGTGATGACCGAGCCGCTGGAGGAGCCCAAGAACGCGGGACCGCTGCGGGACGTCATCTACGGCCTGCTGAGCAAGGACCCGGCCAAGCGGCTCGACGACGCCGGTGCCCGGGCCATGCTCAACGCGGTGATCCACGCGCCCGAGCCGGAGCCGATGGACGCCACCCGGGTGGTTCCGCTGCCCGTACAGCCCGGCGGGCCGGACGGCAAGCGGGGCGAGGAGGCCGGGGAGAAGCTGCGCGGCGCGCTGCGCTCGGTGCGCAAGGCGGCGGGCGCGGCCACCGGCGCCGCCACCGCGCGGACCAGGAGCGGGAGCGCGCCGTCCGCGCCGCCCGCTCCCCGCCCGCCGCAGGCTCCGGGCGCGCTGCCGGGCGCCGGCGCGGCTCCGGGTGCCAGGGGTGCCGTCGCAGGTTCCCGGCCCGGTGCCGGCGGTTCCCTCGGCGGGGCGCGGCCCGGTTCCCCCGGTGGGGCGCGGGCGGGTGCCGTAGGGGCGCCCGGGGGCGCCGCGGGGCCGAACTCCAGCGCGAACAAGCCGGCTTCCGGCTGGCCCGTGGTGCCGCCGCCGGACCTGGACCTGCCGCCGCGGCCGGTGCCGAAGGCTCCGCTGACCGATGTGGTGCCCAAGCGCACGCTGGTGGTCATCGTCGCCGTGGTCGTGCTCGCGGTGCTCGGGACCGTGCTGGCCTTCGCCCTGAGCGACAGCGGTGACGACGGCAAGGACAGCGGGGCCAAGCCCGCGGCCGGCGCCGGCGCGTCCGCCGAACAGGACAAGGACGCCGCCAAGGACCCGGACGGCGGGGCGCGGACGGACGGCGCCTCCTCGGCGTCCACCGCCACCGGTGCCGCCGCGGACACCGGCGCGAGCCCGGCCGCCGGCGACCCGGACGGCTCCGGCGGCTCCGCCGCGCCCGAGGCCGAGGACAGCGGGAGCGCGCCGGTCGAGAGCACCCGCAAGGGCGGCCAGGGCTACTCGATCGGGCTGCCCAAGGGGTGGAAGTACCAGACCACCGGCCGGGCCGGGGACCGCTACACCGGTCCGCAGGGGCAGAAGCTGCTCGTCGCCTGGACCGGTACGCCCAAGGACGACCCGGTGGCGGACTGGCGGAACCAGGAGCGGTCCATGGTGCGCCCCCAGTACCACAAGGTCCGTATAGAGAAGGTGGGTTACCGCGGCTGGAACACGGCCGACTGGGAGTTCACCTACGTCGACGACGGCACCAGGCTCCGCACGATCGACCGGGGTTTCGTGGTGAACGACCACCTCGGTTACGCGCTGATGTACACCGCGCGGGACGCCGACTGGCACGGTGACCTGCGCAAGGACACCTGGAAGACGCTGACGGAGTCCTTCCGGCCCAAGTCGTAGGCGGCCCCCGCCGGTTCGGCGCCAAAGAACGCTCCGGTCCGGTGCCTGAGAATCCGTCATCCGCACCGTGCGGGTTGCCTCTGGCACGTATCGTGAAGGGTCGCGGACCGTACGCAGCCGCGGGCGTGTGCGAAACGGGTCGTAAGACGAACGGACATGACCAGCCGGGCGGCCGAGGGAGGCACAGTGGACGACTATGCGGGTCGGGTGCTCGCCGACCGCTACCGCCTGCCGTTGCCGCCCTCCGACGCGTACGAGTTCACCGAGAGCCGCGCCTTCGACACCTACAGCGGCCAGGAAGTCCTCGTCCGGCAGGTGCCGTTGCCGGAGGTCGTCGAGGCCGAGGTGCTCGACGCCGAGGGGCTGCCCGAGGGGTTCACCGCACGGGAGCGCCCGTCCCGTCGCCCGTCGGAGACCAGGGGCGCCACCCGGCAGCCCGCCGACCCTGCGGTACGGCGCGCCGTCGAGGCCGCGCAGGCCGCGGCCCGCGTCCCCGACCACCCGCGCCTGGACCAGGTCTTCGACGTGTTCGCCGAGGGCGGGTCCCTGTGGATCGTCAGCGAACTGGTGGCCGCGCGTCCGCTGGCCGCGCTTCTCACCGAGCGGCCGCTGACGCCGTACCGGGCGGCCGAGGTCGCCTCCGACGTGCTCATGGCCCTGCGGGTGCTGCACGCCCATGGCTGGGTGCACCGCAACATCACCGTCCGCACGGTTCTGGTCTGTGACGACGGCCGGGTGGTGCTGAGCGGTCTCGCGGCGGGCGCGGCGGAGGAGGCGCTCTGCGGGTACGACCCGGTGCCTGCCACCGAGGACCCGGCGGGCGGCGGGGGCACGGGGGAGGCCCCCGGCACCGGCCCGGCGGGGTACGCGGGCTGGGCGGAGGCGGACGCGGAGGATGCCGGGGGCCTCGCCGGATCCGGTGGACCTGGCAGTTCATTCGAGGCCGGCGGTTCCGGTGGTGCCGCGGGGGGTGTGGCGGACGTCGATCCCGAGGCCGCGCGGCGGGCCGCCATCCAGGCCCGGGCCGCCGGAGCGCTGCCCGCGCCCGGCGGGGACGGGGGCTCCGGCGCGGCCGGGCAGCCCGCTCTGGAGGCCGGTTCCGACGTCCGGGCCGCGCGGGCCGGGGCCATCGCCGCCTACCGCGCGGGCGCCCGGGCCGCCGCCCGGGTGCACGAGGCGGAGCACAGCCGGCGCCCCGCCCTGCCCGGCGCCCGCCCGCCGGCCGACGCGGCCGCCGGCTCCGGCCGGACCGACGACCCGGCAGAGCCGTCGTACCCCTCGGAGCCGGGCAGCGCGGTGCCGCCCGGCCGCATAGCCGACCCGTACGGTGTGCGCGGCGCCCCCTGGCACGGTGCCGCGCCGCGCCCCGGGTCCGGCGGCACCTCCCAGGACAGCGGTACGCCCCAGGCCCTGGACGGCGGCACCCGGCGACCGGGCCTGCCCCCGGCGCAGCCGCAACCCGGCCGTGTCCCGCCCCAGGCACGCGACAGGCAGCGCCCGCCGGCCGACGGCCCCGGCGGGCTGCCTTCACCATCCGGCCCTACGGCGCCGGATCCCGCCAACGCCGCAGGGCTGCCGGCACCCGGCCCCACGTCTCCGGCCGCGACCGGCCCCGGCACGTCCGCGTCCGGCTCCGGCCGCCCCTTCGACCCCTACGGCCCCCCGGACTCCGGGCCCGGCCTTGCTCCGGGCCACCGCTCCGGCCCCTACGGCCCCTCGGATTCCGGCGCCGGTTCCGGTCACCGTGCCGGTCCCTACGGTCCTTCGGAGTCCGGGCCCGCTCCCGGCCGCCCCTCCGAGCCGTACGGTCCCTCGGGGTCCGGACTCGCTCCCGTCCGCCGTTACGACCCCGGCCGGCCCTCGGACGCGGCCCCCGCCCCCGGTTGGGACGCCCCCGGTGCCGTACGCCGGGGTCCCCGCAGTGCGCTTGCCGCCGAGCGGGCGCGGCAGGTGCGGATGGCCGTGGTGGGGCCGGTGACCGAGCGGTGGGCGCCGGAGCAGGCCGGGCCCGTGCACGAGAACTGGCAGCTGGCCGCGCCCATCGGCCCCGCCACCGACCTGTGGGCGCTGGGCGCGCTGCTGTTCCGTGCCGTACAGGGACACGCGCCGTACCCGGAGGAGTCCACGGCCGAGCTGGTGCAGCTGGTGTGCGCCGAGCCGCCCGCCTTCGCCGAGGAGTGCGGACCGCTGCGCCCGGTCGTGGAGTCGCTGCTGCGTCAGGACCCCACCGAGCGGCCGGACATGGAGGAACTGAGCGGCTGGCTGCGCTCCCTGGTGCGGTCCGCGCCGGAGCCGGAGGCCGGTACCCGGGTGGTCCCCGTGCCGCCCGCCGACCCGAGCCGGCTGCCGATCGTGCGGCGCCGGGGCGAACTGGTACGCCGCCGCCGTCGTTCCGGCGCGGTCGTGGCCGGCCCGCACGGCCGGCACAAGCGGGCCCCCGAGGGTGCCCGTTCGCCGCGCAGCCTCGGCCGGACGCTGCTCCTGCTGATACTGCTCCTGCTGGCGGGCGGGATCGCCTACGCGATGTTCTTCATGCCCAAGCAGGACACCGGCGGGGACCGTACCGGCAGCGCCGGGCGGACCGGTCCGCTGCCCGCGCAGACCCGGCAGCCCTCCGCCGGGCAGAGCACCCCGGACGAGGGCACCTCCGCGCCCGCGACCGAGACCCAGACCGGCGGGGACCCCGCCGTGCCCGACGGGTTCACCCTGCGCAAGGACCCCGACGGTTTCCGGGTCGCCGTCGCCGAGGGCTGGGACCGCAGCCCCAGGAACGGCAGCGGCCAGGTGGTCTACGCCCACGGGGACTTCGAGCTGATCGTCGTACCGGGCCGGGACGGGGCGTCCGCCTACGGCAGCGACCCGATGGCCTACCAGCGGGACAAGGAGCGGGAACTCCAGCCGTACCGCGACTCCAGCTGGTCCACGGCGAGCGGTCTGCGGACCACCGAGGTGGGCGGACGGACCATGGCCGAGGGGCAGTTCACCTGGACCGACGGACAGGGGCGGGACCGGTACGTGCGGAACATGGCGCTGCTGCTCAACGGCCGCTACCACATCGTGCAGGTACGCGGCCCGGAAGCCGAGCGGGACCAGGTGACCCGGCTGTACGAGCAGGCCGTGGCGACGTATCGCTACACGGGTTGAGCTGCGCGTACCCAGGGACCGCGGTTGCCCCTCTCGCGCGAAAACGACCATCGTCACAGTGCGGTCACCGGTGCACCCCGCTGGTTCCCTGGGGGGAGGCCGGTCCTTAGTCTGGCCCTGTCAAGAGCATTGCGGGGCAACGTGAATCAGAAGCAGGGCCTGCTCGTAGCAGGCCGCTACCGGCTCGCCGATTCCATCGGCAGCGGCGGCATGGGCCGGGTGTGGCGCGCCCACGACGAGGTGCTGCACCGGATGGTCGCCGTCAAGGAGCTGACCGCCGCGCTCTACGCCTCCGACGGCGACCGGGCCGTGCTGCTCGCCCGGACCCGTGCCGAGGCGCGGGCCGCCGCGCGCATCAACCACTCCGCCGTCGTCACCGTGCACGACGTCCTCGAACACGACGGCCGGCCGTGGATCGTGATGGAGCTGGTCGAGGGCGACTCGCTGGCCGACGTGGTCAGGGAGCGGGGCCGCGTGGAGCCGGCGGAGGCCGCCTGGATAGGGCTGTGGGTGCTGCGGGCGCTGCGCGCCGCGCACGCCGCCGGTGTGCTGCACCGGGACGTCAAACCCGGCAACGTCCTGCTCGGCAAGGACCGCCGGGTGCTGCTGACGGACTTCGGCATCGCCCAGATAGAGGGCGACTCCACCATCACCCGCACTGGCGAAGTCGTCGGCTCCGTCGACTACCTGGCCCCCGAGCGGGTGCGCGGGCACGACCCCGGCCCGGCCTCCGACCTGTGGGCGCTCGGCGCCACGCTGTACACGGCGGTCGAGGGCCGCTCGCCGTTCCGGCGGACGTCGCCGCTGAGCACCATGCAGGCGATCGTCGAGGAGGACACGGACGAGCCGCGCCACGCCGGTCCGCTCGCTCCGGTCATCGCCGCCCTGCTGTGCAAGGACCCGGCCGGGCGGCCCGGCGTCGAGGAGGCGGAGCGGATGCTCGCCGAGGCGGCGGAGGGGCGCACGCCGCGCACCGCGCGGGACGCGCGGGAGTTCCCGCCGGCCCGGGGCGCGGGCGGGCACACCCCCGGGGCGGCCGATCCGGGCCGTCATCCGGCCGGTTACCCGACAGGCGGCACCCTTCCCGGAGCCATGGGCGCGACCGGTGCCGTCACCGGTCCGACGGCCGTGGCGCCCGTACCGTCCGGCCCGGTCGGCATCCCGGTCCCGGCCCGGCCCCGCCGCCGGCTGCGCACCCTCGCGCTCGTCGTCGCCCTCGCGGCCGTGCTCGGCGCCGGCGCCGCGGTGGCCGTGCAGAAGTGGAGCACCACCGGGGACGGCGGCGGGCCGAACGGAGGCCCGGCCACGTCGTCCAGCTCCGCGAGCGGCAGCGCCACGCCCGGCACCGACGGCACGATCCCGGCCTCCTGGCGCCGCTACGACGACGAGTGGGGCTTCGGCCTCTATCTGCCCGAGGGCTGGTCGCGCAGGGTCGTCGGGGTGCCCGGCGACCTCCGGCAGGTCGACTACACGCCCGACGGCGGCGAGCACTTCGTCCGCATCGCCATCGACACCTCGCCCGACTTCAAGGACGCCTACTCCCACCAGCTCGACCTGGACGGCCAGCTCTCCCGGCGGCTGGCCGGCTACCAGCGGGTCCGGCTGGAGAAGAACGTCTACCGCGACCTCGGCGGCTCCGTCTGGGAGTACACCTGGAACGCGCTGGCGAAGGACAGCGCCTTCCCGGGGCCGCGGCGCGCCGCGGAGGAGACGTACATCTCGCGCGACGGCACCGAGTACGTGATCTACATATCCTCGCCCGCCGCGGACTGGGACCGGACCAGCAAGCAGTTCAAGGCGGTGCTCCAGGGCTGGCAGGAGCCGCGCTGAACCCGGCGCCCCGGACTGCGCCGTCCGCGCCGGGAACGGCTGTCCGACCGGTGATCCGCATGCCCCCGGACCGCGACCGGATTTCGAGGACACGGGCGCCCGCTGCGGCATGATGGGGCGCATGGGGACCGAGGGAGCCGGCGGCTTCCGGCTGATCGCGGGCCGTTACCGCCTGGAGGAACGCGTCGGGCGCGGCGGCATGGGCGTCGTGTGGCGGGCGAGCGACGAGGTGCTGGGCCGTCAGGTGGCGGTCAAGGAGTTCCTTCCGGACGACTCGCTCCCGGGCGACGACGCGCGCCGCCGCCGCGACCGTACGTTCCGGGAGGCCCGCGCGGTCTGCCAGTTACGGCATCCGCACATCATCGTCGTGCACGACGTGGTGGAGCACGACGGCCGGCCGTACCTCGTGATGGAACTGGTCGACGGACCGTCACTCGCCGAACGGATCGCCCGGGACGGCCCGGTCGACGCCGCCGAGGCCGCGCGGATCGGCATCGCCCTGCTGAGCGCGGTGCACACCGCGCACGAGGCGGGCGTGCTGCACCGGGACATCAAGCCCGCGAACGTCCTCATCGAGTCCGGCACCGACCGGGTCGTACTCACCGACTTCGGCATCGCCCAGGTCGAGGGCGCCACCACGCTCACCGAGACCGGCTCCTTCGTGGGCTCGCCCGAATACACCGCGCCGGAGCGGATGTCCGGGCTGCGCACCGGGCCGGAGTCCGACCTGTGGTCGCTGGGCGCGCTGCTGTGCACGGCGCTCAGCGGCGAATCGCCGTTCCGGCGCGACTCGCTGGGCGGCATCCTGCACGCCGTCGTCTCCGCCGAGATCCGCCCGCCGGCCCAGGCCGGGCCGTTGCTGCCCGTCGTCCTGGGGCTGCTGGAGCGCGATCCCGACCGGCGGCTGGGCGCGGCGGACGCCGAGTGGATGCTGCGGACGTACCTGGAGACCGGCCGGACCCCGGCCGCGCCGGGCGGCCACGGCCCGGCGGGGGCGCACGGCGTCGGGCGCCTGCACCGGATCGGCGGCGGCCGCACCCACAAGTCGCCGGTGGCCTACTCGCCGACCCGGCCGGACCTGCCCCACGGGCCGCCGCCGCTCGGCCCCGCCCACGCGACGGCCCAGCCGCCCCCGGCGCGCCCGGCCCCGCGCGGGGTGCTGGTGGCGGCGCTGCTCGTCGCCGCGCTGGCCGGGGCCGGCGTGTCGGCCGCCACGCTGCTGCTCCACCAGAGGGGGGACACAGGCGGCGGCACCCCGGGCGGCACGGCCACCACCCCGGCGACCGGCACCGGCACCACGGGTACGGCACCCGCCCCGACGGCGGCCACTCCCTCACCGGGGCGTACCAGCCCGCCCGGCACCGGCGCGCACACCGCGCCCTCCGGTTACCGCACGGCCCACGACCCGGCCGGTTTCTCCCTCGCCGTCCCGGAGGACTTCGTCCGCAGCCCGCGCGGCGAACGCGTCTACTACCTCTCGCCGGGACAGACCTTCCGCCTCGGCGTCAAGGTCACCGGCCCGCAGCCCGGCGGCCCCCGGGGCGTGCTGGAGCGGTCCGCCGCCGCCGGACCCGAGAACAACCCCGGTTACCACGACGGCCGGGTCACCTCCACCACGCACGCCGGACACCGGGCCGCCTTCTGGGAGTTCACCTGGAACGGCTTCAGCCCGGCGGAGGGCCCGCGCCACACCTACGACCTGTGCTGGGAGGAGAACGGCAGGCTGTACGACGTGTGGGTGTCGGCGCCGGTCGGCAAGGTCCGCGAGGCACGGGAGTACTTCGACGTGGCCGTGGACACCTTCTCGGCCGGCGGATGAGGGCCGACGTACGAGGGCTGCCCCGTTCCGACGGCGGCGCGGGGCGCGGTCGTCCCTCCCCGCCGCCGTACCCTCGGGTCCTCCTCACCCCGGCGCCGGCGAAAAAACCCGCAGCCGGCTGATCGTCCCCCCTCAACGCCCTGATCAGCGCATTTCCTGCCAGTGATCACTGGCAGGATGTGAGCGGTCGGTGAATCCGCGTTACCGACGGGTACACAAAGGCCGTGCCGCGGCATACCCTGCGCGTCATGACGGACACGCAGGCCCCGGACATCGCCGGTACCAACCCGCTCGCGCCCGCTCCCGACGGCGCCCGTACCGCCGCCGACGTGGTCACCCCGCAGCTGCTGGCCCGGCTCACCAAGGGCGTCACAGGCTCCGGCCGCACCGCCAGTCACGCCCCCTTCACCGGTGAGAAGCTGGCCGACCTGCCCGAGTCCACCCCGGACGACGTCCGGGACGCCTTCGCGGCGGCCCGCGCCGCGCAGACCGTGTGGGCGGCGACCCCGGTACGGCAGCGCGCCGCCGTGCTGCTGCGCTTCCACGACCTGGTGCTGGAGCGGCAGGCCGAGGTCCTGGACCTGATCCAGCTGGAGACCGGCAAGGCCCGCCTGCACGCGCACGAGGAGGTGCAGGCCGTCGCCGTCGCCGCCCGGCACTACGGCCGCCGCGCCGCCGCCTATCTGCGGCCCAAGCGGCACACGGGCGCCGTCCCGGTCCTGACGAAGGTCACCGAACTGCGCCATCCGCGCGGGGTGGTGGGCCAGATCGCCCCCTGGAACTACCCGCTGGAGCTGTCCGTCGGCGACGCCCTGCCCGCCTTCGTCGCGGGCAACGCCGTGGTGATGAAGCCGGACACGGAGACCTGCCTCACCGCACTGTGGGCGCGGGACCTGCTGATCGAGGCCGGGCTGCCCGACGGCGTCTTCCAGGTCGTCCTCGGCGAGGGCCCGGTCGTCGGCCCCGAGCTGGTCAGGCACGCCGACTACGTCTCCTTCACCGGCTCCACCCGCACCGGCCGCGAGGTCGCCGTGGGCGCCGCCTCCCGCCTGGTCGGCGTCTCCCTCGAACTCGGCGGCAAGAACGCCATGCTGGTGCTGGACGACGCCGACATCGAGAAGGCCGCCGCCGGCGCCGTCCGGGCCTGCTTCTCCTCCGCCGGCCAGCTGTGCATCTCCATCGAGCGGCTCTACGTCCACGAGTCCGTCGCCGACGCCTTCCTGGACCGGTTCGCCGCCCGCACCAGGGCCATGCGGCTCGGCAACTTCCTCGCCTACGGCGCCGACATGGGCTCGCTGGTCGGCGAACGCCAGCTGAAGACCGTCCAGCGGCACGTCGAGGAGGCCGTCGCCAAGGGCGCCGAGGTGATCGCGGGCGGTGTGGCCCGCCCCGACATCGGCCCGTACTTCTTCGAGCCCACCATCCTCGACGGCGTCGAGCCCGCCATGGCCGTCTGCGAGGAGGAGACCTTCGGCCCGGTCGTCTCCGTCTACCGCTTCCGGAGCGACGACGAGGCGGTGGAGCGCGCCAACGCCACGCCGTACGGCCTGAACGCGTCCGTGTGGACGACGAACGCCCGCCGCGGCCGGGACATCGCCGCCCGCCTGCGCACCGGCACCGTCAACGTCAACGAGGGCTACGCGCCCGCCTACGGCAGCGCCCAGTCCCCGATGGGCGGCATGAAGGACTCCGGCCTCGGCCGCCGCCACGGCTCCGAGGGCATCCTCAAGTACACCGAGGCCCAGACCGTCGCCCAGCAGCGGCTGCTGCCGATGGCGCCCTCGCTGGGCATGGACGACGAGGCGTACGCCCGGTTCATGAGCACGAGCCTGCGTCTGATGAAGGCCTTCCGGTTCAGGTAACCGACGTCAGGGGCGCGGGGAACCGCGCGCGACACCACAGACGGCCCGCACGCACCACTCAACGAGGAGAACACGTGCCCCAGGACGCCTACGATTACGACGTCATCATCGTCGGCTCCGGCTTCGGCGGCTCGGTGTCCGCCCTGCGCCTGACGGAAAAGGGCTACAAAGTCGGCGTACTGGAAGCGGGCCGCCGCTTCACCCCCGCCACTCTCCCGAAGAACTCCTGGGACCTGAGGAACTACCTCTGGGCGCCCCGGCTCGGCATGTACGGCATCCAGCGCATCCACCTGCTGGGCAACGTCATGGTGCTGGCCGGCGCGGGCGTCGGCGGCGGCTCGCTCAACTACGCCAACACCCTCTACATACCGCCGAAGGCGTTCTTCGACGACCCCCAGTGGCGGCACATCACCGACTGGCAGGAGGAGTTGAAGCCGTACTACGACCAGGCCCGGCGCATGCTCGGGGTGCGGCTCAACCCCACCATGACCCCCTCCGACGTCCATCTGAAGGCGGCGGCCGGGCGGATGGGCGTCGGCGACACCTTCCATCTCGCCCCGGTGGGCGTGTTCTTCGGGGACGGCCAGGACGCCGACGGCACGACGAGGGCCCGGCCCGGCGAGCGGGTGGCCGACCCGTACTTCGGCGGGGCCGGACCCGACCGGCGGGCCTGCACCGAGTGCGGCGAGTGCATGACCGGCTGCCGGCACGGCGCGAAGAACACCCTCAACGAGAACTACCTCCATCTCGCCGAGAAGGCGGGCGCGGTCGTCCACCCCATGACCACGGTCGTGTCCGTCACCGACGACTCGCGCGGCGGCTACGCGGTCGCGACCCTGCCCACGGACCGGAAGCGGAAGGCCGACGGCCGGATCCTCACCGCCCGCAGGGTCGTCCTCGCGGCCGGCACCTACGGCACCCAGACCCTGCTGCACCGCATGAAGGCGAGCCGCCGGCTGCCGTACCTGTCCCCCCGGCTCGGCGACCTGACCCGCACCAACTCCGAGGCGCTGGTGGGCGCGCAGACCGACGACCGCCGCTACCGCCGGGCGACCGGCGCGCCGAGGGCCGACTTCACCCGGGGCGTCGCCATCACCTCCTCGATCCACCCTGACGAGAACACCCACATCGAGCCGGTCCGCTACGGCAAGGGCTCCAACGCGATGGGCAGCCTGTCCATCCTCCAGGTGCCGTACACGGAAGGGTCCTCGCGCGTGCTGGCCTGGCTGGCGAACGCGGCCCGGCACCCGGTCCAGGTCGCCCGCTCGCTGTCCAACCGGCGCTGGTCGGAGCGGACCATCATCGGCCTGGTCATGCAGTCCCTGGACAACTCGCTGACCACGTACCTGAAACCCGCCGGGCCCGGCAGGGGCCTGCTCACCGCCCGGCAGGGGCACGGCGCGCCCAACCCCAAGCAGATCAGGGCCGCGACCGAGGCGGCCTCCGCGCTCGCCGCCGAGATCAACGGCTTCGCCGGCAGCAACATCGGCGAGCTGATGGGCACCCCGCTCACCGCGCACTTCCTCGGCGGCTGCCCCATCGGCGACTCCCCGGAGACCGGCGTGATCGACCCCTACCACCGGCTCTACGGCCACCCGGGCATCTCGGTCGTGGACGGCGCCGCGGTCTCGGCGAACCTGGGCGTCAACCCGTCGCTGACGATCACCGCGCAGGCGGAGCGGGCGATGTCGTTCTGGCCGAACAAGGGCGAGGAGGATCCGCGTCCGGCGCAGGGAGCGGCGTACGAGCGGCTGGCGCCGGTGGAGCCCAAGGCGCCGGTGGTCCCGGCGGACGCGTTCGGCGCGCTGCGGCTGCCGTTCCTGGGGATACCGGCGGTGCCGCCGAAGAAGTGACCGCAACGAGGGACGGGACCTGCATCCCCCTCCGAAAGCAGGTCCCGGCCACCGCTTCTTGATCCGGCAGGTTTGATCAGCCGAGAGCCGGAAGGGTTGCTCGCCGGGACCGCATTCGACGTGTGATCTCAGTCACACCCTACGGGTGAGGGGCGGGTGGGGGCCGGGCAGGGCGAAGGGCCCCGCGGGACGGAGGGGCCGCGGGGCCCTTGCTCGGATCGGCGCCGATGCCCGGGACCGGCGCCGCGCCACGTACTGTCTGCGGTTTTTCCGCCGGCCGGCCCCGGGCGTCCCCGGAGCCGGCCGTTCTCTTGGTTGACCGGGCTGCTGTCCCCTGCCGTCCGGTCATGTCGCGGAGCGAGGTCCCACGGCGTACGGCACGACCCGTACGCCTCATCGCTCCGGTGAGCCACGCGTGGTTCTGTCGCCCGCCCCTGGCTGGCACGGACACACCCCCTCAACGAAGCGGCACGCGGGCCGGTCACGGTGCCGTACGGGTGAGAGCGGGACCGAACTCAGACGCGGCCCCGGCACAGCTCCAGCAGGGTCATGGCGAGGCCGGTGCCGGGCTTGCCGAGGGCGTCCCGGTAGCGGGCGAGGATCTCCATCTCGCGGGACAGGTGCACCCGCCGCCCGCCGGAGGCGATCCGGGTCTGCTGGACGACGGCGGAGACGGCCATCCGCTCCTGGATCAGGCCGATGATCCGGTCGTCGAGCGCGTCGATGCGCTCACGGGCGTCGGCGATGGCCGCTTCTGGGGTGGTGGTGGTCATCCGGTGCTCCTCGAAGGGGATGAGGGAAGCCCTGGGACGACAGAACCCGGTTACACGACAGGCGCCCCGGGCCTTGTCGGCCCGGGGCGCCTGGGAAGTCGCTTGGCGGTTGGCTCAAGCAGCACGACCATGGCAGCCGGCGGGCCGGGTGCCATAGGTAAAGACGAAGGTCGAGTGCTTGCGCATGCGGTCAGTATGCCACGGCGGCTTGTCTCGGAGGTCCGGCGGCCACCCCGTTAGAATCGGAAGCACAGACCCCCGCCCGACCACCAGAAGGCACCCCGTGTCATCAGCGACCCAGTCTGCCGCCACCCCCGACACCGTCCTGGTCGTCGACTTCGGCGCGCAGTACGCCCAGCTCATCGCCCGTCGCGTCCGCGAGGCGCGGGTCTACAGCGAGATCGTGCCGAGCACCATGCCGGTCAGCGAGATGCTCGCCAAGAAGCCCGCGGCGATCATCCTCTCCGGCGGTCCCTCGTCGGTGTACGAGGAGGGCGCGCCCCGCCTCGACCGCGAGATCTTCGAGTCCGGCGTCCCCGTCTTCGGCATGTGCTACGGCTTCCAGCTGATGGCGCAGGTCCTCGGCGGCACCGTCGACAACACCGGCGCCCGCGAGTACGGCCGCACCGACCTGCACGTCTCCAGGGCGTCCTCCACCCTCTTCGAGGGCACCCCGGAGGAGCAGCACGTGTGGATGTCCCACGGTGACGCCTGCTCCGCCGCCCCGGAGGGCTTCACGGTCACCGCGTCCACGGACGTCGTCCCGGTCGCCGCGTTCGAGAACGACGACAAGAAGCTCTACGGCGTCCAGTACCACCCCGAGGTCATGCACTCCACGCACGGCCAGCAGGTGCTGGAGCACTTCCTCTACCGCGGTGCCGGGCTGAAGCCGGACTGGACCACCGGCAACGTCATCGAGGAGCAGGTCCAGGCCATCCGCGAGCTGGTCGGCGACAAGCGCGCGATCTGCGGCCTGTCCGGCGGGGTGGACTCCGCCGTCGCCGCGGCCCTCGTGCAGAAGGCCATCGGCTCCCAGCTGACCTGCGTCTACGTCGATCACGGCCTGATGCGCAAGGGCGAGACCGAGCAGGTCGAGAAGGACTTCGTCGCGGCCACCGGCGTCCAGCTGAAGGTCGTCGACGCCGAGGAGCGCTTCCTGAAGGCGCTCGCCGGGGTGACCGACCCCGAGGAGAAGCGCAAGATCATCGGCCGGGAGTTCATCCGCGTCTTCGAGCAGGCGCAGGCCGAGATCATCGCCGACGAGGGCCCGGCCGTGGAGTTCCTGGTCCAGGGCACCCTCTACCCGGACGTGGTGGAGTCCGGCGGCGGCACCGGCACCGCGAACATCAAGTCGCACCACAACGTCGGCGGCCTGCCCGAGGACCTCGAGTTCAAGCTGATCGAGCCGCTGCGCAAGCTGTTCAAGGACGAGGTCCGCATGGTCGGCAAGGAGCTGGGCCTGCCGGAGGAGATCGTCCAGCGCCAGCCCTTCCCCGGCCCCGGCCTCGGCATCCGGATCGTCGGCGAGGTCACCAAGGAGCGGCTGGACCTGCTGCGCGAGGCCGACGCGATCGCCCGCGAGGAGCTGAGCGCGGCCGGCCTGGACCGCGACATCTGGCAGTGCCCGGTGGTCCTGCTCGCCGACGTCCGCAGCGTGGGCGTCCAGGGCGACGGCCGCACCTACGGTCACCCGATCGTGCTGCGCCCGGTCTCCTCCGAGGACGCCATGACCGCCGACTGGTCCCGGCTGCCCTACGACGTCCTGGCCCGTATCTCGACCCGGATCACCAACGAGGTCCGGGACGTCAACCGGGTCGTCCTCGACGTGACGAGCAAGCCGCCGGGGACGATCGAGTGGGAGTAGGCCCTAGGCGCGCTTGAGCGTGCGCAAGGGCTCACCGGGCTGCCAGACCTGGACGACCAGATACCTGTCGTCCTCGACGTAGGTGCGGACGACCTCCGTCAGCTCGGTGCGGAAGAGGTGGAACGGCTGCGGCGGTTCCACCTCTTTCACATAGGCGGCCTTGGCCGCGCCCTCCCCGGCCTCGAACGCCCGCCCGCTGATCCGGACGTCGCCGCCGCCCAGGTCCGTGCCGTCGCCGGGGTTGGCCTGGAGGGTGAAGCGCGGGTCGCGGAGCAGATCCAGGGCCTTCAGGGAACGCGGCATCATGCCGAGCCACAGCTCCCCGCCCAGGAACCTGACCTCCAGACCGGAGGTGCGGGGCGAGCCGTCCCTGCGGAGGGTCGCGAGGACGTGATGCCGGTACGCGCCGAAGCGCTCCTCGGTGATCGCCGCCAGCTCGGGCACGGCGGTACGGAAGGCTGTCCAGTTCATACGCGCCAGCCTGCCGCCCCATCCCGACATCTTCTGTCGGGTATTCGTCGCGCACGTCATCTTCACCGGACGCCTCTGCCCTTTTGCACCGGCCGGCGGTACCTTCCGGCCGTACCGCAAGCCCCCCGCTGGAGGATCCATGCACGGGCCCACCCCGCCCCTGCCGCTGCCCACCGACCGGTTGCACTTCGCCATGCCGCCCGTGCACGAGTCCGCCGAGGACGAACGCAGACACCGCAAGGAGCGGCTCGCGGGCGCCCTGCGGATCTTCGGACGGGCGGGGTTCGAGGACGGGGTGTCCGGACACATCACGGCCCGCGACCCGGAGTACACCGACTGCTTCTGGGTCAACCCGTTCGGCATGCCCTTCAAGCACGTCACCGTCGGTGATCTGGTCCTCGCCAACCAGGACGGACAGGTGATCGAGGGCCGCTACCACGTCAACCAGGCCGCGTTCACCGTGCACGCCCAGGTGCACGCCGCCCGCCCCGACGTGGTCGCCGTCGCCCACTGCCACTCCGTGTACGGCCGAGCCCTCGCCGCCCTCGGCGACCTGATCGACCCCATCACCCAGGAGAGCTGCGCCTTCTACGAGGACCTCGCCCTCTACGACGCCTACACCGGCGTCACCGTCGACGCCGAGGGGGGCCGCCGGATCGCCGCCGCGCTGGGCTCCCGCAAGGCACTGGTGCTGCGCAACCACGGGCTGCTCACCGTCGGCGACTCGGTGGACGCCGCCGCCTGGTGGTTCCTGTCCCTGGAGCGGTGCTGCCAGGTGCAGCTGACGGCCAGGGCGGCGGGCCGGCCGGTGCTCATCGACCACAAGGCGGCCGTCACCACCCGCGAACAGCTCGGCGGCGACCTGGTGGCCTGGATCAACTACCAGCCGCTGTGGCAGGACATCAGCCGCGCCGAACCGGACCTGCTCGGCTGAGCCGTCCGCGGAGCGGGATTCCCGGGGCCGGGTCAACACGGCGTTCCCGGGTTCACCCGCACTGACCCGGACCGGCCCCCTCGCAGGCCCCCTCGTACGGCACAATTCGCTGTCGTCACAAGGGAGTTGCCGAACCGACGTGTGTACCTCGTGTGCCCTGTGTGCTCGGTGCGCCGCGGGTGACGTCGGAGAGGCCGGCGGGGTCGGCAGGGCGTGGGGAAGGCGGGCGTCGGACGTGGCGGTGCGGGAGGCGGGGACGGACACGGGTGCCGGGGGCACCCACGAGGGCGGCTGCGCCTGCGGGGACTGCCCGTACGGCGCCCGGGAGGGACACCGGCGCGCCGTCGCCGCGTTCCTGCGCCGGCGCGACGAACTGGCCGCCGGACGGGGGCTGCCGGCGGCCGTGGCCCACTCGGCCTCGGCGTCCCGCCAGTGGGTGTCCGAGGAACTCACCCAGCGCGCCGAGGCCGTCGCCGGACAGGGCCGCGCCGAGGGCGCGGTCCGGCTCGCCGGGCTGTGGCTGCGCACGGTGTGCGCGGTGTGGGGTGCCGTCACCGCGCTGCTGCTCGCCGAGGCGCTCACCGCGACCGGCGCGGGCTGGACCGGTGCCCGCACCGCGGCCCTGCTCGCCGCGCTCGCCGTCGCCGGGGCGCTGACCGCCGCCTGCCTTCTCCACCGGGCGCACGGCGGAGCGCTCGCTCCGCTGATCGGCGAGGACAATCGCATCTCCACCTCCCGTACCGTCGCCGCCTGCTGGGTGCTGTTCCTCGGCTATGCCGTCCTGCTGCTGTCCCTCCGCCTGGCCGCCGCCTCCGGCCCCGCCGAACGCGACGCGCTGATCGACGGCCTCGCTCTGGCACACGGCGCGGGCGCGGTGACCGTCCTCGCCGTCGTGTGCGCCGTCGCCGTCCTGGTCCGCCGGGTCGTGGCCTCGCGCCTCCACACCCAGCGGCTGCAGAAGGTGCCGGCCCACCGGCCGCGCGCCGCCGACCTGCTCACCGACGACTCCGGCCGGGGCGCCTTCACCGACATCCAGTACCTCGCCGTCACCGCCGTCGCCCTGCTGTTCGCCGCCGTACGGCTGGCCCGCCGCCCTGACCGGCTGCCCGACCTGCCCTGGGGCCTGGGCGTGGTCGTCCTGATCTCGGCGGCGACCTACCTGGCCGGCAAGTACGCCGAGGGCGGCCGGCCGGTGATCCACTCGGTGGTTCGCGCCCGGGAGCCCGGCGACCTCGACGGCCCGGTCCGCACCGGCGACGACATCGAGATCCGGGGCAGCGGCTTCGTCCCGCCCGGCGCCCAGAGCGCCGACCGGCTCTCCCGGACGGTCGTCCGCATCGGCGCCGTCGACGTCCACGTCCCCCTGATCCCCGTCACCGGAGGCTTCCGCAATCCCACGGACACCACCCTGACCGTGCCCGTACCCGCGGACGTGGAGCCCGGAGCGGTGGACGTCCAGGTGGTGACGGCGGCCGGGGTGACGACGAACCGGTACCCGCTCCAGGTGACGGAGTGAGGGGCGGGTTCGCCGCGGAGGGCCGAAATCCGGAAAATCATCTAGGACAGGATTGAACGGGCTCCCTTCGTCATACGTATCGTCACATCAGGGGGCACTGCGGGTGAAAGGCGGCTTGTAGCGATGACTCAAGGCATGCGGACGGATACGCGCATTCCCCGGCTGAACGAGCCCCGCGGCCTTCGGGACACCGCCACCCACTACGCCCTGCTGCCGCTGCGCCTCTTCCTGGGTGCCACCTTCGTCTACGCCGGCCTGGACAAGCTCACCGACAGTGCCTTCATGCACTCCGCCGGCGCCGGCTCGATCGGTGACACCATGCGCGCCGCCCGCGGTTCCGCCGCGATCCCCGCCCTGATCGACCTGGCCCTGAAGAGCCCGGTCGGCTTCGGCTACGCCATCGCGCTCGGTGAGCTGGCCGTCGGCATCGCCACCCTGCTCGGTCTCCTCGGCCGCCTCGCCGCGCTCGGCGGCGCGCTGATCTCGCTCAGCCTCTGGCTGACGGTGAGCTGGGCCACCACCCCCTACTACTACGGCAACGACCTCGCCTACCTCATGGCCTGGCTCCCCCTGATCCTCGCCGGCGCGCCCTACTTCTCCGTGGACGCGGCCTGGCGGGCCCGGCGGTGGCCCGGCGGCTACCGCTGACCCTCCTCGGCGCCGCCCCGCCCGCGTATCGCCCGGGTCAGCAGGGCCGTGGCGCCGGCCAGACACAGGCCGCCCACCACCAGCGGAACCACCAGGAACCACGGGGTGTCCCACAGGCCGCCCGCGTCCCCCGCGTAGACCACGGCGGTGGCGGTCAGGAAGAGCCCGGCGACCAGCCTCCCGGGCTGAAACTCATGACGCAGCACGGCTGACCTCCACCTGTCCCATTCCTACGCCGAGCGTGAGATCCAGCGTCCCCGGCGTCCGGGACGCTCCGGCCGTGCCCTTGGCCGGTGCCAGCGTCACGTTCCGATGCCTGCCGGGCCGCACGTCCACGTCCTCTCCACGGTCCCCGGGCAACCGGATGTCGCCCACCCCCACGTCCAGGTCCATCCGCACGGTCACATCCGCCGGCACGATCACCTTCAGGTTTCCCGCGCCCACCCGGGCGTCCGTGGCGACCGTCTGCCCGGGGGCCGGGTGCACCCGGGTCAGGTCCAGCGTGCCCCGCCCCGTGCCGAGGTCGTACTCGGACCGCACCTGGGCCACCGCGGCCGGCTTCCAGGTCGCCTCCTTCCAGTCCGTGGTGATGTCCCGGGGCAGCGCCGCCGCCCCGGCGAGCAGGGCCGCCGTGACCAGCGCCCAGAACACCGTCCCGGCTCCCGTCCGGCCCAGGAACGCGCTGAGTGCCATGCCCAGTCCGAACACCGCCAGCGCGCAGGCCAGACCGGTCTGCAGATCGGTGCCGAGCGGGTGCGTGTGCCAGCCGGACCAGGTGCCCAGGCCGCCCGCCAGCAGGGCGAGCAGGAACACCCAGCCGCCGATCCAGCGCGGGCCGCGCGGTCTCGGGGGCTCGGCCGCCGGCGGGGGTATCGCCCCGGGGTGTGTCCAGGGGGTGGCGATGCCGACGTCCAGGACCGAGGTGAGGTCCCGTCCGCGGGCGTCGCCGGGACCCCACAGATAGCCGGTGCCGCCGACATGGGTGCCGTCCTTGACGATCGGGTCACGCCACCAGGAGGGGTAGAAGGTGACGACCGGCGGCGCCTGGGCCTCCGGCGGCGCGTCGGCGGCGGCCTGCGCCGCCAGCGGATCGTGATCGGTGGCACCACGGCGTCTCGACCAGTACCCCGCGCCCGCGAGCAGCAGCGAGAGCACCGTGGCGAACGCCAGCACCCCGCCGTTTCTCAGCATCGTCAGGAAGATCCCGCAGCCGACCAGCGCGAACAGGACCGCGGCCAGCGCCTGGCCGTCGACCCGGCCCGTGAACAGCTTGCGGACCTCGTTCTCCTCCTCGTCCTCGTATGGCACCAGCAGCCAGGCGAAGCCGTAGAAGATGAGGCCCAGGCCGCCCGTCGCGGACAGCACGGCCAGCGTGATCCGGAAGATCACCGGGTCCATGTCGGTCTGCCGCCCCAGACCCGCGCACACGCCCGCGATCATCTTGTGCCCGCGGTCGCGCCGGAACCGCTCGGGAAGCCGGGGGCTCTCCCGCGGCTCCGGCTCCTGCGCGGGGGAAGGGGCGCCGCCGTGGGAACGGGGGCGGAAGCCGGGGTGGGCGGGGGAGCCGGGGCCGGCCGCTCCGCTCTCTCCCGTCGCGGCGGGCGCGGCATCCGTCGGCCCGGTGCCCGGGGCCGGGCGCGGGCCGGGGCCGGGTCCCGGACCCGTCGCGGCGTGCTCGTGATCGGTCATGCGTCCATGGTGACCGCCCGGCCGCCCCGGCGGCAGTCGGGACGACCCTGGGCCAACCCTGAAATCGTCCCTGAGGCGGGGCGGGGAAGCGTTCGAGCGGCGCGGACCGCCGGGCGACACCGCAGGGGCCGCCCACCCGGACCGGTCCCGACGGAAGATCAGGGGTGTCTCCGGGGCCGACCCTGATGCTCCGCCCCGCCGCCCGTGTGACCATCGTTGGCATGCCGGAAGCCGCAAGCCTGCCACTCGACGACCCGCGGCCCCCGCGCAAGCTCTACCGCAGCAGCGACGGACGCTGGCTCGGCGGAGTGGCGCGAGGGCTCGCCGGGCATCTCGGGCTGCCCGTCGTCTGGGTGCGGCTCGTCTTCGCCGGCCTGCTCATGGCCGACGGTCTCGGAGCGCTGCTCTACGCCGCGTTCTGGTTCTTCGTCCCGCTCGGCATCGGCGGCGTCGGCGACCAGAAGCCCTCGCCGGTGGGAGCGGAGACCACACCGGACGGCCGGCGCAGACTGAAGGCCCGCAGACCGGACCGGGGGCAGATCGCCGCCCTGCTCCTCATGGTCATCGTCTCCATGATCTTCGTGCGCAGCGTCAACCTCGGCAGCGCGACCAAGGCGTATCTGGTGCCCGCCGTGCTCGTCGCGGCCGGTGTCGCCCTCGTGTGGCGCCAGGCGGACAACGCCCGCCGGGCCCGCTGGGTCGAGGCAGGCCGGCGGCGCCGCACCCTCTCCCTGCTGCGCGCGGCCGGTGGCGTCCTGCTCGTGACGGCCGGGGTCACGGCCGTCTTCGTCCTCCAGGGATCGACCGCTCACCTGGGCGCGGTCCTGCAGGCCGCGCTCGCCGTCCTCGTCGGCATCACCCTGCTCGCCGGTCCCTACCTGGTCCGCATGACCCAGGACCTCTCCGAGGAACGCCTGATGCGCATCCGCGCCCAGGAGCGCGCCGAGGTGGCCGCCCACGTCCACGACTCCGTGCTGCACACCCTCACCCTGATCCAGCGCAACGCCGAGAACGCGGGCGAGGTGCGCCGCCTCGCCCGCGCCCAGGAACGCGACCTGCGCACCTGGCTGTACAAGCCGGAGGGCACCGGCAAGGACGAGGACGACGAGCCGGACACGGTCGCCGAGGCGGTGCGGCGCAACGCCGCGGAGGTGGAGGACAAGCACGGCGTGCCCATCGAGGTCGTCATCGTCGGCGACTGCCCGCTGGACGAGAGGACCGCAGCACAGATGCAGGCCGCGCGCGAGGCCATGGTGAACGCCGCCAAGTACGGTGGCGAGGGCGGTGCCGTACAGGTCTACGCCGAAGTCGAGGGGAAATCGGTCTTCGTGTCCGTGCGGGACCGCGGTCCCGGCTTCGACCTCGACGCGATACCCGCCGACCGCATGGGTGTCAGAGAATCGATCATCGGCCGCATGGAGCGCCACGGCGGCACGGCCCGGCTGCGGGCGGTGCCCGACGGCGGCACCGAGGTCGAGCTGGAGATGGAGAGGGCGGAGAAGACGTCATGAGCGACGCGACCGAGGCGAACGGCACGGTGGGGGCGGCGGAGGGCCGGACAGGTGCCGGCGCGGACGGGCGGCATGTGCGGGTGGTGCTCGTGGACGACCACCGGATGTTCCGCACCGGCGTCCAGGCCGAGATCGGCCAGACCGCCGAGACCGGCGTCGAGGTGGTCGGCGAGGCGGCGGACGTCGACCAGGCGGTCGCGGTCATCACCGCCACCCGGCCCGAGGTGGTCCTCCTCGACGTGCACCTCCCGGGCGGCGGCGGAGTCGAGGTGCTGCGCCGGTGCGCGGCGCTGACGGCCGACGCCGAGCGGCCCGTCCGCTTCCTCGCGCTGTCCGTGTCGGACGCCGCCGAGGACGTGATCGGGGTGATCCGCGGCGGCGCCCGCGGCTATGTCACCAAGACCATCACCGGTGCCGACCTGATCGACTCGATCTTCCGCGTCCAGGAGGGCGACGCCGTCTTCTCCCCGCGGCTGGCCGGGTTCGTGCTGGACGCCTTCGCCTCCACCGACGCCCCGCCCGTGGACGAGGACCTGGACCGCCTCACCCAGCGGGAACGCGAGGTGCTGCGCCTGATCGCCCGGGGCTACGCCTACAAGGAGATCGCCAAGCAGCTGTTCATCTCGGTGAAAACGGTCGAGTCCCATGTCTCGGCGGTCCTGCGCAAGCTCCAGCTGTCCAACCGGCACGAGCTGACCCGCTGGGCGACCGCGCGCCGGCTGGTCTGACCCCTACGGGCCCGCCCGTCCCCGTCCCTCAGGCCACCCTGGTCGCCCCCGCGAACGGCATCTGGCCGATCGGGTCCAAGCGGACCGGAGCCGACGGGTTGGGGGCGTGGATCATCCGGCCGCCGCCCACGTAGATGCCGACGTGGCTGATGCCCGGGTAGAAGAACACCAGGTCGCCCGGGCGCAGCTCCGAGCGGGAGATCCGCCGGCCCGCGTCGATCTGGGCGTAGGAGGTGCGCGGCAGGGAGAGACCGGCGGCGCGGTAGGCGGCCTGGACCAGGCCCGAGCAGTCGAAGGCGTTCGGGCCGGTGGCACCCCACACATAGGGGCTGCCGAGCTTGCCGTAGGCGTAGGCGACGGCCATCGCCGCGCGCCCGCTGGGGGCCGGGACGGATCCGGCCCGCTCCAGCGGCTCCCGCGGATCGGCGGCCGACCGGGAGACGCGTTCCTCCGGGGCGCCGGTGATCGCGTCGCGTTGGCGCGGAGACAGCCGGGCGAGCAGCCGCCGGGCCTCGTCCAGCTTGCCGGTGACGGTCTTCTTGTGCCGGCGCAGCTCGGCCTGCCGGGACCGCAGCGACTTCACCTCGACGCGTGCGGCCCCGCGCAGCCGCTCGATCTCCCGCAACTGCCGCCGGACCTGTGACACCGCGGCGGCCTGCCGGTCGCCGGCCCGCTCGGCGAGGGCGGCACCGTCCAGGTACCGGTCGGGGTCGCTGGACAGGGCCAGTTGCCAGGCCGGGGCGATCGCGCCGTCCCGGTACTGCGCCGCCGCGATCGAGCCCAGGGCGTTCCGGACCGTGTTCAGCCTCTGCTGTCTGCGGGCGGTCTCGTCCTGCAGCGCGCTCAGCCGCCGCTGGGCCGCGTCCGCCTCCTCCTTGGCCCCGTCGTACTTCTCGGTCGCGGCCTCGGCGTCCCGGTACAACGCCGCGACCCTGGCCTTGACCTGGGACGGAGTCGGCTGGGGCGCGGCGTGTCCCGTGCCGTCGAAGCAGGTCGCGGCGGCCGCGCCCGCCAGGGCGAGTGTGGCGGCCGTCCGGACCGTATGGCCGGTGAGCGGGCGTTGCGGGGGCTTGCGGTGGGCTGCCACCTGGAACCGTCACGTCCTTCCTACGACTCGTACCACCGAGCGGTCGGTACGCGCCCCGCGGCGGCCCGTACAGGGGGAGTGGCCGCCGCCGGGCCTGTCTCGGCGGTGGTGGCCGGTTGCCGCGGGCGGCAATGGGGAGCCGGTCACCTGGGGGAGGACGCTAAAACGGATGGTGACGGGTGGGTAACGCAGTGTGCGGAACTGGTTCCCGTCGGCCGATGTGTGACCGTATGGGATCACCTGGCTGTTCCGGAGTCGTCGCCTTCGCGGAGCGTGGTGATCAAAGAGGGGAAACGGTTACTGGCGGGGGTGTTGGGGTGCTATGGGGCGGATTTATGCATGATCGCTGCGGAGTTCGGGAGGTGGGGGAGCAGGAGGCGGGTGGCGAGCCGTCCGCAGGGCCGTTCGTGGGGCGGAGGTGGCGGCGGGGGTCGGTGGCCGGGTGGTGGGCGGGCGCTCGTTAGGCTCCGGCTCATGGACGTACTCATCCATCTCTTCGTCGGCCTGCACATCATCGGAATCGCCGCGCTGCTCGGCGGTTTCCTCACCCAGATGAAGGCGATGGGCCAGGGCACGGCCCGGTTCGTGCCCGGGATGCTGCATGGCGCGCTCACCATGCTGGTCACCGGTGTGGTTCTGGTCGGGCTCAACCAGGCCGACGACCACCACCTCAACAACATCAAGCTCGGGGTGAAGCTGGCCCTGCTGATCGTGATCCTGGGCCTCGTCTACGTGAAGCGCGACGAGGAGCGGATCGACAAGGGCGTCTTCGGACTGGTCGGCCTGCTGACCATGGCCAACATCTTCATCGCCGTCCTCTGGACCTGATCCCCGGTATGCCCCGTCGCGGCTCCGGCATCGGGCGCAGCCGCGCGTCGCTCAGGCGCCCAGGAGACCGCGGACGTCTTTGACGAGGGCGGGGATGTCGAGGGGCCGGCTGGTGTCGACGGTCAGCAGTGGGCCGCCCAGGCGCAGGGGGCCTGGGTAGGTGGCGCGGATGGTGGCGACGCGCTCCGCGACTTGCCCGGGGGTGAGCCGCGGGTCGAGGTGGCCCGGGTGGCGGGTGCGTCGCAGGAAGCGCTCCGCGGCGAGTGCCGGGTCGCAGTCGCAGAAGATCTCGATCAGGCGGGCGTCGAGCTGACGCAGGCGTTCGGGTGCGGTGTCGTGGTGCCACCAGTTGTCGAGAACGGCGTGCCCGGCCCGGGCGGCGACGGTGAAGAGGATGTCGTCGCCGGCGCGGCTGAGCCGGTTCCGCCATGCGTGGTCGCCGACGCCGAGGGAGTCGAAGAGGGTTTCGAGGATCGCGTCCTTGTCGATGACGGGCCATCCCAGTCGATCGGCGAGGCGGTGGGAGAGGGTGCTCTTTCCGCTGGCGGGAAGGCCGGACACGACCACGAAGACGTTGTCGGCCACGGGGTCGGCGCGGCGTGAGGCCCCGTCCGGTCGGTTCTGGGCTGTGGGAAGCGTCATGGCGTCTGATGCCGGATCCGCGTCGGCGTCAGCCCGGCCGCACCACGCTGTGGACGGCCGCCTCGCCGAGGGCTGAGACCGGTTCCTCGCGGACGTACGCACCCGGTCTCGGCGCGTGGATCATCATGCCGTCGCCCGTGCAGAGTCCTACGTGGCCGGCGTCGTCATGGAAGAAGACCAGGTCACCGGGGCGAGCCTCGGCCGGCGGTACCGGGATGCCGACGCCGGCCTGCCCGGGCGCCGTGCGCGGGAGCGTCACGCCGGCGGACTTCCAGGCGGCCTGGGTGAGCCCGGCGCAGTCGTAGGAGCCGGGGCCGGCGGCGCCCCACACACACGGTTTGCCGAGCTGGGCACGGGCGAAGGCGACGGCCTTGCCGGCCTTGGTCGCGTACGTTCCCGAGAGCGTGCCGGGGGCCTGGGCGGCGATCCGCTGGGACAGCAGCACGCGCGCGTGGGCGAGCTTTTCCCTGGTGACGACCTTGGCGGCCTTCGGCCCGCCGAAGGGGGTGTCCGGCCGACTGGCGGTGGTGACCGGGCGACGTGCGCTGGGCTCCCGACGGCTGCCCGTCGGTACTACTGCCACGCCGACGGCTTCCTGGGCGGCCGGCGGGGCCTGCGTGGCTTGACGGGGTACCGAGGCCCGGAGAGGCGGGGCGAGGGCCGCCGGGCTTCCGGCGGGCGTGGCGGCGCGCTCGGCTTCGCCGGTACCGCGGCTGACCTGGCCGGTCCCGAGCGGGGCGTGAGCGGTGTCGCGGGGGACCTGGACGGTGTCGAGCGTGGCGTTGCCGGTGCCGAGTGGGGCGTTGCCGGTCCCGAGCGTGGCCTGGCCGGTGTCGCGCTTGGCGTGGCTGGTCCCACGTGCGGTGGGGTCGCTGACCCCGTGCCAGGCGTGGTCGGTACGGTGCCGGGTCTCATCGGCGCCCGGCTCCGTTTGGCTCGTGCTGTGCCCCGTGCGGCGGATACGGCGCTCGGTCTGGTCCATGCGCCGCTCTGCCTGCCTCGTGCCGGGCCCGGCCTGGCCGATGCCCGGCTCGGCCTGTGGAGTGCCGGGACCGGCCTGGCTCATGCCCGGCCCGGACTGCCCGGTGCCGCGCTGAGCCGGGATCATGCCGCGGACGCCGGGCAGAGGGCGCTGCCGGGCCCGCCGCGCGACCTCGTCACGGAGCCGCCGAAGGCTGCCCTCCACGGCACGTGGGGCCTCGGCACGCTCGGCCGGCACGGCCCACCCGGCCGGTTCCGGACGCCCCTTCCACCCGGCCTCCCCGCCCCGTCCGGCGCTTCCGGCTCGTGGCCCGCCCCCGTCCGCGTCGGCGCGCCCGGCCCGCCCACTGCCGTCGGCCCGTTCCCGTTCCCCGCGTGCTCTTCCCTCCCCGCGCCCGTCCCGTTCCCCGGGCCCGACCGCGTCGGCAAGCCGTGCCCGCTCAACGTCCCCACTGCCCTCGGGCACGCGTGCCGCTCGCTCCCCACGCCCGGCTCCGTCGGTGACGCGCGCCCGCGCATCCTCGCTCCGCCCGTCCCGCTCCCCGCGCCCGTCCCGCGCCGCACGCACCCCCCGCTGCTCCCCGCGCCCCCACCGCCCCCTGGTGCCGCCACCGTCGGTGGAGGCCTCCAGTGCCGTCTCCGCCTGGCGGTAGAAGTCGTCGATCTTGCGGGCGACCTCCTCCGGTGTCGGGATGCCCGGGCCGGTCGCGAGGGCGGCCTCGGCGGGCTGGGAGAACACCGCCATGGAGGTCAGGGCGGCGGCCAGGGTGGGGGTGTGGACGCCTGTCGGCTGGCTGCCGCCGGGGCGCGGCTTGCGGTGCGACGCCAAGGGGGCCACTCCTTCCGTGCTGCCGCCTGCCGGTGGGCTCGGGCGGGTGCCGGCACGGGGCGCCCCACGGCTTCGTCCCGGGCGGGAGTCGGCCGATTCGGCCCAGGATCGATGGGTCCCCGGCTCCGGGCACCCGCGCGGGGCGTGCCGGACTCGGCGGAGGCCGTACGGCCCGGCGACGTTCGCCGGAGGGTGGTCGTGCGGCCTGACGGCAACCTAGCCAACTCGTGAGTCTTCTGTGAAGGTCGGCGCACGCTATGTCCGATACATTTCCGTGACCTGGGGGTCGGGGCGCCCGCTGGTGACCAGGTGTTTCCGCTGGGTGACGCGGTACGCGGGGAAGATCAACCGCCCCGGAAACGGGCCATGTTCCGGGGACGGCGACCGGTTGTCGGTGGGGCGCCCTAGACTCGGAGAGCGATGAGCAGCCTCTTTGACGACAGCTTCCTGGCGGACCTCCAGGCCCCTCGCGGGCACGAGGAGGAGCCCCCGCCGCCCGAGGACGATCACCTTCCGGAGTCGATTCCGGACGATCTGTTCGGCGGGAAGTTCGACATGCCGCCGGACCGGGACACCCACTACCGCGACGGCGCCCCGCGCCCCGCGCTGGACCCGGCGGCCCTCCTGGAGGGGCTGAACGAGAACCAGCGCGCCGCTGTCGTGCACGCCGGCTCCCCGCTGCTCATCGTCGCCGGCGCCGGCTCCGGCAAGACCCGTGTGCTCACCCACCGCATCGCCTACCTGCTGGCCGAGCGGAACGTCCACCCGGGCCAGATCCTCGCGATCACCTTCACCAACAAGGCCGCGGGCGAGATGAAGGAGCGCGTCGAGCAGCTCGTCGGCCCGCGCGCGAACGCGATGTGGGTGATGACCTTCCACAGCGCGTGCGTGCGCATCCTGCGCCGGGAGAGCAAGAAGCTCGGCTTCACCTCGTCGTTCTCGATCTACGACGCCGCCGACAGCAAGCGCCTGATGGCCCTGGTCTGCCGCGACCTGGACCTCGACCCCAAGCGCTTCCCGCCCAAGTCCTTCAGCGCCAAGATCAGCAATCTGAAGAACGAGCTGATCGACGAGGAGGACTTCGCCGCCCAGGCCACCGACGGCTTCGAGAAGACCCTGGCGCAGGCGTACGCGCTCTACCAGTCGCGGCTGCGCGAGGCCAACGCGCTGGACTTCGACGACCTGATCATGACGACGGTCAACCTGCTGCGCGCCTTCCCGGACGTCGCCGAGCACTACCGCCGCCGCTTCCGGCACGTCCTGGTCGACGAGTACCAGGACACCAACCACGCCCAGTACGCCCTCGTCCGGGAGCTCGTGGGCACGGGGGAGCCCGCCGCCGACGGGACGGACGCCCCGCCGAGTGAGTACGACGTCCCGCCGGCCGAGCTGTGCGTCGTAGGTGACGCGGACCAGTCGATCTACGCGTTCCGGGGCGCGACGATCCGCAACATCCTCCAGTTCGAGGAGGACTACCCGGACGCGACGACGATCCTGCTGGAGCAGAACTACCGCTCCACGCAGACCATCCTGTCCGCCGCCAACGCGGTCATCGAGCGCAACGAGTCCCGCCGCCCGAAGAACCTGTGGACCAACGCCGGCCAGGGCTCCCGGATCGTCGGGTACGTCGCCGACACCGAGCACGACGAGGCCCAGTTCGTCGCCGACGAGATAGACCGCCTGGTCGACGCGGGCGAGGCGCGCGCCTCGGACGTCGCCGTCTTCTACCGCACCAACGCCCAGTCCCGTGTCTTCGAAGAGGTCTTCATCCGCGTCGGCCTGCCCTACAAGGTCGTCGGCGGGGTCCGCTTCTACGAGCGCAAGGAGGTCCGGGACGTCCTGGCCTACCTGCGCGTCCTCGCCAACCCCGAGGACTCGGTGCCGCTGCGCCGCATCCTCAACGTGCCCAAGCGGGGCATCGGCGAGCGCGCGGAGGCGATGGTTGACGCCCTTGCCCAGCGCGAGAAGATCAGCTTCCCGCAGGCCCTGAAGCGGGTGGACGAGGCGTACGGCATGGCCGCGCGTTCCACCAACGCGGTCAAGCGGTTCAACGCGCTGATGGAGGAGCTGCGCACGATCGTCGAGTCCGGCGCCGGACCGGCCACCGTCCTCGAGGCGGTCCTGGAGCGCACCGGATATCTGGCCGAACTCCAGTCCTCCACCGACCCGCAGGACGAGACCCGGATCGAGAACCTCCAGGAACTCGCGGCCGTGGCCCTGGAGTTCGAGCAGGAGCGCGGGGAGGGCGAGCAGGGGACGCTGGCCGACTTCCTGGAGCAGGTCGCCCTGGTCGCCGACTCCGACCAGATCCCCGACGAGGAGGACGGCGACGGCGTCATCACGCTGATGACCCTGCACACCGCCAAGGGCCTGGAGTTCCCGGTGGTGTTCCTGACCGGCATGGAGGACGGCGTCTTCCCGCACATGCGGGCCCTCGGCCAGACCAAGGAGCTGGAGGAGGAGCGGCGCCTGGCGTACGTCGGCATCACGCGCGCGCGGGAGCGGCTGTACCTCACGCGCGCGGCGCTGCGCAGCGCCTGGGGCCAGCCGTCGTACAACCCGCCCTCCCGCTTCCTGGAGGAGATCCCGCCCACCCATGTGGAGTGGAAGCGGACCGGGGCCACGGCTCCGGCGTCCGGGGTCGCGGCGTCGCTGTCCTCGTCCCGTTCGCGTTCCTCGGCGTCGGGGGCGTCCGGGTTCGCCACCCGGCGCACGGCGGAGAAGCCGGTGGTCGCGCTGGCCGTCGGGGACCGGGTCACCCATGACCAGTTCGGGCTCGGCACGGTCGTCGCGGTGAAGGGCACGGGCGCCAACGCGGAGGCGACGGTCGACTTCGGTGAAGCCAAGCCGAAGCGGCTGCTGCTGCGGTACGCGCCGGTGGAGAAGCTGTAGCCCGCGAAAAGGGCCCCGCTCGCAAGCGGGGCCCTGCCGGCTAGGTGGGATCCAGGCCGTGGCTGCGCAGCCACGGCAGTGGGTCTATGGCCGATCCGCCCGCCGGCCGTACCTCGAAGTGCAGGTGCGGGCCGGTGGAGTTGCCCGAGTTGCCGGAGTAGGCGATGGGCTCGCCGGCCTTGACGGTCGTACCGGAGGCGACGCGGTAGCTGGACAGGTGGCAGTACCAGGTCTCCGTGCCGTCCTTCGCCGTCACGATCATCATGTTGCCGTAGGCGCTGTTCCACTTGGTGGTGACGGTGCCGTCGGTGGCTGCCAGCACCGGGGTGCCGTAGGAGACCGGGAAGTCGATGCCGGTGTGCACCGACATCCAGTTGATGCCGGCCTGGCCGTAGTAGGCGCTGAGCCCGTGCTGCGCGACCGGCAGCGCGAACTTGGGGCGCAGCCGCTCCTTGAGCGCGGCCTCCGCCGCCGCCTTCTTCTTCTCCAGTTCCTGCTGTGCCTTGAGGTCGATCCGCTCCTGGGTGCGGCTCGCCCGGTCGGCGAAGTCGTCGGCACCGGCGGAGAGGGTCTGGAGCTGGGAGTCCAGCTTGCTGTTGGCGACCGCGGGCTTGACCGGCTGCGCGTCCGCGACGGTGGTGGAGGTGTCCTGGGAGTCGTCGCCGAACGCACCGACCGAGGCGGCGGCGATCCCCGCGACCCCCATCACACAGGCCGAGGGCACGGCGACGGTCAGCAGCGCCGAGCGCTTGGCGGGCGTACGGCGCCGGGAGCGGGCCGCGCCGCGTGAGCCCGTGCGGGCCGCCGGCACCGGGGCGATCTCCTCCTGGCCGTCCAGCAGACCGGCCACGGCGGGCAGTTCACCGGTGGCGTCCGCTTCGTCGGAGGCGGACGGCGGCTCGGTGAGCCCGGTGTCGCCGTACGGCTCCTGCTCGTAGGCCGTGGGCGTGGCCGGTCCGCCCGGGGTGTGGGCGCCGACCGCCTCGAACGTCGCGGTGGCCTGCCGGTCGAACGGTTCCCCGTCCTGCTCGGGCTCGGCCGGCGCGGGCTGCCCGGCGGAGTTCCACTGCGTGGCGTCGTACGCGCCCGTGTCGAAGGTCTGGGTGCCCCACGTCCACTGCTGGGTGGTGTCGGCGGCGCCCGAGGGGCCGTGCTGCTGCCAGGTGCTCGTGTCCCACTGGCCGCTGACATCGTTTCCGGTGGCCTGCGCGGGGACGGTCCAGGCGGTGCTGTCGTAGACACCGGAGTCGTAGGCGCCGGCATGTCCGGCCGCGTACGCGTCGTAGGCGGGGAACTGGCCGGTGCCGGTCTGCCACTGGGCGGTGCCGTACGCGCCGGTGGTCGGCTCGCTGCCCGGGAGGCTGCCGAAGAGCGGGTCCGCGTGGAAGGCCGTGCCGCCGGAACCGTCGGTAAAACCGGTGGCGTCATAGCCGTCGTACGTGGTGAGGTCGTCGTAGGAGGCTTCCTGCGCTCCGTACGGCGCGTAGTGCCCGGTGGAGGCGTCGGAAGCCGGGGCCGGGGTGGTCATCGTCCCCGACGGGTGACGGTCGTTCACCAACTTCTCTTTCGCCTCGACAACAGGGGCTGCCAGAGCAGTGCGGCGACTGTACCCGGCAGTACCTGGGCGCGACAATCTTCGGACGGTTTCGCGTGGGCCGGAAACGGGCATTCGGCCGTGTTTCGGGGGCTCCCAACGCGACTTTGGCCTTGCGTTCGAAGAATGTTCGATGTCGAGTGGCGATTTGTGTCGACTGTGCACGTCCTGTGAGGCGCCCGTGCGCTTCTCGGCGCGGCCTGCCTCGGGTTGCCGTCAGGCCACCGTCAGGCCGCCGGTGCTCCGGTCCCCGGGGTGCGGGGCGTCGAGGGCCTCGCGTATGGCGGCGGCAACGGCCGGGTGCACGGGCAGGGCGAGATGACCGATGCCGCTCACCCGGACGTTGTGCGCGTCCAGATCGGGGTGCTCCAGGCAGGCCGTCTCCAGCGGGACCATGAGGGAGTCCAGGTCGCTCCAGAAGCTCACGAACCGGGTCCGGCAGCCGGGCGCGGGCCCGGCCAGCTCCTCTATCACCGCCGAGCCCGGCCGCATCTGCCGCACGATCGGATGCGCGTCCGCCAGCGGTGCCACCCGGGTTCCGGAGTGCGGGGTGCCCAGCGTGACCAGCGTGCGTACCCGCAGGTCACCGCCGAGGCACTGGGCGTAATAGCGCGCGATCAGGCCGCCGAGGCTGTGCCCCACGATGTCGACCCGGGCGCTGCCGGTGCGCTCGCAGATCTCCTCGATGTGCCGGCCGAGCAGCTCCGCGGCGGTGCGGATGTCACAGGTGAGCGGCGAGTAGTTCAGCGACTCCACGCGCTGCCGGCCGTGCTGGGCGAGGGCGCGGCGCAGCAGGACGAACACCGAGCGGTTGTCGATGAAGCCGTGCAGCAGCACGACCGGCGGGGCCGGCCGGACCGGCAGCCGGGCGGTGCCGTCGTCGGGGGCGGGCAGGGCGGCGGGGTGGCGCTCCCGGATCAGGCCGGTCGGATAGAGCAGGAGGTGACCCGCCAGGATCGCGGCCTCCAGGGCCGTCGCCCGGAGCAGCGTCACGGACAGCCCGGCCAGTCTGCCCGGCCACAGGCGGTGGCAGGACGGGAAAAAGAGCGGCAGTACCCCGGTGACCTTCATTGGCCGACCTCCTGTCGGCACGCGGGGGGCGTCCTCGACCCCCGTGTGCCTCATGTCCCACCATGTGATTTCCCCCTCGCCGCGCACCGTAAAACTGCCCGGTGCGGGATGCTGGAGATAACGTTCGTTCACTTCGACGATGGCGGGACGCGCCAAAAGTGCGGTACTTGTCGGTACGAACGGAAGCGATCGCTTCCGTGGTCGCTTGATGGAGGCAGTGATGGGTGTGGCAGCCGGTCCGATCCGCGTGGTGGTCGCCAAGCCGGGGCTCGACGGTCACGATCGCGGGGCCAAGGTCATCGCGCGGGCTCTGCGCGACGCCGGTATGGAGGTCATCTACACCGGGCTCCACCAGACGCCGGAGCAGATCGTCGACACCGCCATCCAGGAGGACGCCGACGCGATCGGCCTGTCCATCCTCTCCGGCGCCCACAACACGCTGTTCGCCGCGGTCATCGACCTGCTCAAGGAGCGCGACGCCGAGGACATCCTCGTCTTCGGCGGCGGCATCATCCCGGAGGAGGACATCGCGCCGCTGAAGGAGAAGGGCGTCGCGGAGATCTTCACCCCCGGCGCGACGACCTCCGCGATCGTGGAGTGGGTCCGGGAGAACGTCCGTCAGCCGGCCGCGTCCGGCGGCTGAGCGCCCTCCTCCCGCGGCCCGGCGGGCGGCATCAGTTCCCGCGTCATCTCCGCCCGCAGCCGCAGCGTGGTGACCAGCCGCTGGAACGCCTCCGCCCAGTACCCGCCGGCGCCCGGCGCGGCGTCCGCCGGCTCGTCGGGTATCGCCAGCAGCGTCTCCAGCCGCCTGGCCTCGGCCGGGTCCAGGCAGCGCTCCGCCAGGCCCATCACCCCGCTGAAGCTCCACGGGTAACTGCCCGCCTCCCGGGCGATGTCGAGGGCGTCCACCACCGCGCGGCCCAGCGGCGGCGCCCACGGCACCGCGCACACACCGAGCAGCTGGAACGCCTCCGACAGGCCGTGCATGGCGATGAACCCGGCCACCCACGCGGCCCGCTCGTCCGGGCCCAGCGCGGCCAGCAGCTTCGCCCGCTCCGCCAGGGACACCGCGCCCGGTCCGCCCGCCTCCGGTGCCGACGGCGAGCCGAGCAGCGCCCGCGACCACGCGGCGTCCCGCTGCCGGACCGCCGCCCGGCACCAGGCCGCGTGCAGCTCGCCCTGCCAGCCGTCCGTCACCGGCAGCGCCACGATCTCCTCGGGCGTCCGCCCGCCCAGCCGCCGCGGCCAGGTGCCGAGCGGAGCGGACTCCACCAACTGCCCCAGCCACCACGACCGTTCCCCCCGGCCCGCCGGGGGCGTGGCCGCCACCCCGTCGCGTTCCATGGCCGCGTCGCATTCGAGCGGCGCCTCCACCACGATCGCCGGCCCGTCCCCGGTACGGTCCAGGGCCACACACGCCGTGGCGCGTACGGCCATCCGCGCGGCGAGCGCCGAGCCCGGCAGCGACGACAGCAGATCCGCCGCAGTGGCCCGGACATTGCGGCTGCGGTCGCCCAACGCCTGCTCCAGGAACGGCTCGTCCGCGTCCGACAGGCCCGTGCGCAGCGAGTCCAGGAACATCAGCCGGTCCTCCGCCCGCTCCGTCGCCCAAGTCGACGCCAGCAACTCCCGCCCCCGCTCGGGCGTACGGGTGCGCAGCGCGCCGAGCAGCACCGCCCGCTCCGCGAACAGCCCCTCCTGCCACAGCCGGCGCACCGCCTCCGCGTCCTCGGTGTCCGGCAGCGCCGCCCCGCCGCCGGGGGCCGCGCGCAGGGCGAACCGCCAGTCCGGGTTCAGCCGGGCCAGCCACAGGGCGCGCGGACCCGCGAACGCCAGCGCCGCCGGACGCAGGTCGGTGCGGCCACGGGCCGCGTCCAGCAGGGCGGGCAGCGCCTGCGGGGGCGCCGCGTACCCGTGCGCGTTGGCCGCCGCGAGCCACTGCGGAAGCAGCTCGATCAGGTCCGGGGAACTGCCCCGCCGTCCGCCACCCGCGCCGCCGGACCGGTCCGCCAGCAGGGTGGTGAGCCGGCGTGCCGCCGGCGCGGGCAGCGGCGGGCGCGGATCGGCGGGCGCGCGCTCGGGCCGGCGCGCCGCCCGCCCGGGGCGCAGCCCGGCCCGTCGCCGTACGGTGGCCACGGCCGCCGCGTCGAGCAGTGCCGCCGGTGCCGTACGGCCGGGCGGGACGTGCGCCGGGGCGCGCCGGTCGGTGCCGAGGAGCGCGGTGGTGACCAGCTCCTCCCAGGTGCCGTCCGGCATCGCCGTGTCCCTGCCGCTCGGTGCCCCGTTCATCGCGTTCCCTCCCCTTCGCCTGCCTGCCCTCGTGTCCCGGTACCGCCGGTCAGCACAGCGGCACCGCCTCGCCCGTCCCCTCCGGCCAGGCCGTGAGCGGGGTGAACCCGCGGTGGCCGCACTCCCCGAACACGGTGACGGGGGCGCCGCCGGACAGCGCGACCAGCCGCCACAGGCCGGGCCGGGAGCGGGCCGACCCGGTCAGCGGCAGGGCCGTGTCCGTGTCCGCGTCGGCCAGCTGCCACCGGTCGCCGTCCGGGACCGGTATCACCCGGTCCAAGGTCACCGGGACCGACTCCAGCCAGGGATCGTCGCGCAGCGCCTCGCCGTAGCGGGCCGCCGCCTCGGCGGTGGTCGTCCCCGGCGGACGGAACGCGGCCGGCGCCGGCGCGGCGAACCGCTCGCCCAGTGCGCTCCGGGTCCGGCCCCCGCCCGGATACGTCGACAGCTCCGCCTCCAGCGCCAGCCCGACCGGCAGGGACAGCTCCGGGGCCCGGCCCGCCGCGCCGTAGGACAGCAGCTGCCGGGTCCGGCCGGAGCGGGCGCCGTGCAGCCATATCCGGCGGGTCGTCAGTTTCGGGTCCACGACGTCGTACTGCGCGAGGACCAGCCAGCGGTCGCGCAGCGGCGGGCCGTCCGGCGCCGCGGGCAGGCCGACCCGGGAGCGGACCGTGGCCGCGAGGGCGTCCGGCAGCCCGGCCCGGCGCAGCCAGCCCTGGTCGAGCAGGTGCAGCAGCGCGCACTCCTCCAGCAGCCGCGCCGGCCAGCCCGCGCCGGACGCCGGCACGGCCCCCAGCTCCCGGACGCGTGCGGCCAGGCCCGGCGCCTGGGCGTCGACCATGCGGGCCGCCGCCTCGTCCCACCAGCCGTACCCCGCCTGTTCGGCCGCGGCCAGGCCGCCGCGCAGCAGGTCCGCCAGGCGCTGCTCCAGCTCGGTCACGCCCGCCGTGACCCGCTCGGCCCGGCGCTCGGCCCGCCGCCGGGCCGCCTCCGGATCGGCGGGACCAGCGGCCGAACCCTCCTCGTCCCGGGCCTTCCTGGCCTGCTCCCGGCCCCGCCGGCCCGCGAGCCACTGCCCGGCCCAGTCCGGCGGCCGCTCGCCGGCCGGCACCGCGTCCTCGTCGCCCGCCCACAGCAGGAGCAGGCCGAGCGCGTGCTTGCACGGGAACTTACGGCTCGGACAACTGCACTTGTATCCCGGGCCGGCCGCGCCGGCCAGGTCCACCACCGTCTGGTACGGCCTGCTGCCGCTGCCCTTGCACAGCCCCCACACCGTCCCCTCTCCGCTCCCGGTCCCGGACCACGGCCCGGCCACCCCGAGCTTGCTCCCCGCCTTGCGTGACGCGGCGTCAGGCGCCAGTGCCAGCACCTGCTCCGCGGTCCAGCGCACCCCCTGCTCAGTCATGCCACCGACGGTAGGCCCCACCACTGACAATCGCCCCGGCGAGCGCGTTTGCGCAGGTCACAGCGATTGTCAGTGGCGTGGTGCACGGTGGATGCCAGAACCGAACCGGCCGAGCTGGAGGGGGCCTCAGCCATGACTGTGTCCGTGGAACCGACGACCGCCACACCCCACCGCGACCAGACCGAGCAGGCGCTGCGACCGCACGCCGAGCAGGCCTTCGCGGCCGAACTCGCGGCGCTCGCCGCGCAGGACGACCGCCCGCGCCCGGCCCGCTGGAAGCTGTCGCCGTGGGCGGTGGCGACCTATCTCCTCGGCGGCACCCTGCCGGACGGCACGGTGATCACACCCAAGTACGTGGGCCCGCGCCGCATCGTCGAGGTCGCCGTCACCACGCTCGCCACCGACCGCGCCCTGCTCCTGCTGGGCGTCCCCGGCACCGCCAAGACCTGGGTGTCCGAGCACCTGGCCGCCGCCGTCAGCGGGGACTCGACGCTGCTGGTGCAGGGCACCGCCGGCACCCCGGAGGAGGCCATCCGCTACGGCTGGAACTACGCGCGGCTCCTCGCCCACGGCCCGAGCCGCGACGCCCTCGTGCCCAGCCCCGTCATGCGGGCCATGGCCGAGGGCATGACGGCCCGGGTGGAGGAGCTGACCCGGATCCCGGCCGACGTGCAGGACACGCTGATCACGATCCTGTCCGAGAAGACCCTGCCCATCCCCGAACTCGGCGAGGAGGTCCAGGCGGTCCGCGGCTTCAACCTCATCGCCACCGCCAACGACCGCGACCGCGGGGTCAACGATCTCTCCAGCGCCCTGCGCCGCCGCTTCAACACCGTCGTGCTGCCGCTGCCCGAGAGCGCCGACGCCGAGGTGGACATCGTCACCCGCCGGGTCGAACAGCTCGGCCGCTCCCTGGACCTGCCGGCGGCGCCCGACGGCATCGAGGAGATCCGCCGGGTCGTCACCGTCTTCCGCGAGCTGCGGGACGGCGTCACCGCCGACGGCCGCACGAAGCTCAAGTCCCCCAGCGGCACGCTGTCCACGGCGGAGGCCATCTCCGTCGTGACCAACGGCCTCGCCCTCGCCACCCACTTCGGCGACGGCGTGCTGCGCGCGGGCGATGTCGCCGCCGGCATCCTCGGCGCCGTCGTCCGCGACCCGGCGGCCGACCGGGTCGTCTGGCAGGAGTACCTGGAGACGGTCGTGCGCGAGCGCGAGGGCTGGACCGACTTCTACCGCGCCTGCCGGGAGGTGAGCGCGTGACCGGCGCCCGGGAGAGCACGGCCTACGACGCCGGGCCGCTGCTGCTGGGCGTACGGCACCACGGTCCCGGCTCCGCGCGCGCGGTGCGGGCCGCGCTCGAGGCCGCCCGGCCCGCCGTCGTCCTCATCGAGGGGCCGCCCGAGGCCGACCCGCTGATCCCGCTGGCCGCCGACCCCGGTCTGCGGCCTCCGGTCGCCCTGCTCGCGCACGCCGTGGACGAGCCCGGCCGCTCGGCGTTCTGGCCGTTCGCCGAGTTCAGCCCCGAGTGGGTGGCCATCCGCTGGGCCCTGGACCACGGTGTACCGGCCCGCTTCATCGACCTGCCGGCCACGCACACGCTGGCGTGGGCGCGGGAAGAGGGGGAATCCGGGGCCGGCGGGCATGAGGGGGCCGGCGGCGACCACCCGACCGGTGCCGACGGCCACGCGTCCGGTTCCGACGGTCACGCGTCCGGTGCCGACGGCCACGCATCCGACCCGGACAACCACGAGCCCGGCCCTGACGACCAGGCCGCCCCCGGTCCCGGCGGCCGTCGGCCCGGTCCCGACGACGCCGGGGAAGTCCGTGTCGATCCGCTCGCCGTGCTCGCCGAGGCGGCCGGGTACGACGATCCGGAGCGCTGGTGGGAGGACGTCGTCGAGCACCGGGGGCCCGGCGCCGACGACCCCTTCGCACCGTTCACGGCGGTGGCGGAGGCCATGACGGCACTGCGCGAGCGGTACGGCGCCGGCGGGCACCGGGACCTCGTCCGCGAGGCGCACATGCGGCTGCGGCTGCGGGCGGCGCGCAAGGAGTTCGGGCACGCCGTGGCCGTGGTGTGCGGGGCCTGGCACGTACCCGCGCTGCGCGAGAGGACCACCGTCACCGCCGACCGGGCCCTGCTCCGGGGCCTGCCCAAGGTCAAGACCGACGTGACCTGGGTGCCGTGGACGCACCGCAGGCTGGCCCGGTCCGGCGGGTACGGCGCGGGCATCGACTCGCCCGGCTGGTACGGGCACCTCTTCCAGGCCCCCGACCGGCCGGTGGAGCGCTGGCTGACCAAGGTGGCGGGACTGCTGCGCGAGGAGGACCGGATCGTGTCCTCCGCGCACGTCATCGAGGCCGTCAGGCTCGCGGAGACGCTGGCCGCGCTGCGCGGCCGGCCGCTGCCCGGCCTCGGCGAGACCACCGACGCCGTGCGCGCGGTGCTGTGCGAAGGCTCGGACGTGCCGCTGGCGCTGGTCCACGACCGGCTGGTGGTCGGGGACGCGCTGGGGGAGGTGCCCGAGTCGGCGCCCGCGGTGCCGTTGCAGCGCGACCTGGCCCGGCAGCAGCGCTCGCTGCGGCTCAAGCCCGAGGCGCTGGAGCGCGACCTGGAGCTGGACCTGCGCGGCGACACCGACGCCGGGCGCAGCAGGCTGCTGCACCGGCTGCGGCTGCTCGGCGTCGGCTGGGGCGAGCCGGCCCGGTCCCGGGGCGGCACGGGCACCTTCCGGGAGACCTGGCGGCTGCGCTGGGAACCGGAGCTGTCCGTGCGGGTCGCCGAGGCCGGCGTGTGGGGGACGACCGTACAGGCGGCGGCCCGGGCCAAGGCCGAGGCGGACGCGGACGCGGCGCGCGCCCTGGCCGACGTCACCGCGCTCGCCGAGCAGTGCCTGCTGGCGGGGCTGCCGGAGGCGCTGCCCGTGGTGATGCGGGTGCTCGCCGACCGGGCCGCCCTGGACACGGACGTCGGTCACCTGGCCCAGGCCCTGCCCGCCCTGGTCCGCTCGCTGCGCTACGGCGATGTGCGCGGCACCGACACCGGGGCGCTGGCCGAGGTCGCCGCGGGGCTCGCCGAGCGCGTCTTCGTCGGCCTGCCCCCGGCCTGCGCCGCCCTCGACGCCGACGCAGCGGAGGAGATGCGGGCCCACGTGGACGCCGTACACACGGCGGTGGGCCTGCTGACGGAGAGCCTGGCCACGACGGGCGGGGAGGCCGGCGGCGCATCCACCGGAGCCGAGCGGGCCGGCGGCGCGTCCAAGGGCGGCGCGCTTTCCGGGGGCGGGGCGGGGCGTGAGGTCGGTGGGGGGCTACGGGAGCGCTGGCGGGGGGTGTTGCGGGCGTTGTCGCTGCGGGACACCGCGCCCGGTGTCATCCGGGGGCGGGCGGTGCGGCTGTTGCTGGACGACGGCGCGTTGCGGCCCGAGGAGGCGGCCCGGCTGATGGGGCTCGCGCTGTCGCCGGGCACGCCGCCCGCCGCTGCCGCCGCCTGGATCGAGGGCTTCGCCGGCGGCGGGGGCGGACTGCTGCTGGTCCACGACGAGCGGCTGCTCGGCCTGCTCGACACCTGGCTGACCGGGGTGCCGGCGGACGCCTTCACGGACGTACTGCCACTGCTGCGGCGGACCTTCGCGGCGTACGAGCCGGGGGTGCGCAGAACGCTGGGCGAACTGGTACGGCGCGGTCCCGGTGACCGTCCGGGCGGTGCCGCCCAGGCCGCCGCGGTCCCCGGTTTCGCCGCCGAACCGGACACCGCGCGTGCCGACGCCGTACTGCCCGTACTGCGGCTGCTGCTCGGCCTGACGGCGGACGACGGCACCGGCACGACGGACACGACGGGCATGACGGAGACGACGGACCACGGGAGCCTCGCGGGGGTGGGCACATGACGGACACGACGCTCGGACAGACACCGGCACCGGTACAGGCATCGGCACAGGCGGCCGACCCGGCGCGGGAGCGGCTGCGGCGCTGGCGGCTGGTGCTCGGCGGGGACCAGGCCGACGGCACCGGATGCACGCTCTCCGGCCGGGACGCGGCGATGGACGGCGCACTGGCCGCGCTCTACGGCAAGGGGGACAAGGCGCAGACCGGGCGGGACCGTTCGGCCGGACTCGGCGCGTCGGCACCGTCCGTGGCGCGCTGGCTCGGGGACATCCGCGACTACTTCCCGTCCTCCGTCGTCCAGGTCATGCAGCGCGACGCCATCGACCGGCTCGGCCTGGCCGCCCTGCTGCTGGAGCCGGAGATGCTCCAGGCGGTGGAGCCCGACGTGCACCTGGTCGGCACGCTGCTCTCGCTGCACAAGGCGATGCCCGAGACGACCCGGGAGACGGCCCGCGCGGTGGTGCGCAAGGTGGTCGAGGAGCTGGAGAAACGGCTCGCCACCCGCACCCGGGCCACCCTCACCGGCGCCCTGGACCGCAGCGCGCGCGTCCAGCGCCCACGCCACCACGACATCGACTGGAACCGCACCATCGCGGCCAACCTCAAGCACTACCTGCCGGAGTACCGCACGGTCGTGCCCGAGCGGCTGATCGGCTACGGGCGGGCCGCGCGGTCGGTGAAGAAGGAGGTCGTGCTCTGCATCGACCAGTCCGGGTCGATGGCGGCGTCCGTGGTCTACGCGTCGGTGTTCGGCGCGGTGCTCGCCTCCATGCGGTCGATCAGCACCCGGCTCGTCGTCTTCGACACGGCGGTCGTCGACCTCACCGACCAGCTGGACGACCCCGTCGACGTGCTCTTCGGCACCCAGCTCGGCGGCGGCACGGACATCAACCGGGCGCTCACCTACTGCCAGGAGCGGATCACCCGGCCGGCCGAGACCGTCGTCGTGCTGATCAGCGACCTGTACGAGGGCGGCATCCGCGACGAGATGCTCAAGCGGGTCGCCGCGATGAAGGCGTCCGGAGTGCAGTTCGTGGCGCTGCTCGCGCTGTCGGACGAGGGCGCGCCCGCGTACGACCGGGAGCACGCGGCGGCACTCGCCGCGCTGGGCGCCCCCGCCTTCGCCTGCACCCCCGACCTGTTCCCCGAGGTGATGGCGGCGGCCCTGGAGAAGCGCCCGCTGCCCATACCCGACCCGGCCTGACCTCCGCGCGTCTCACCGGGACCGTCCCCGCCCGGTGAGACCGCGCAGATCGCGTAGACCGTGTAGACCGCTGTAGACCGCGCAGAATACGCGGGGGCACGCAACCGCACCCATACGACGGCACCCCGTGCCAGGGAACGCGGCATCATGTGACAGGTATCACCGCTCGTGTGTGACCCTCGATTTAGGGAGCCCCCTCAAGCGGCGATAACCTGCGAGACGGACATGCCGCGCGCTCGGACACCGTGTGCGCCTCCCTTGTGACAAGCGGACGTCACGTTGCCCTTCGCGGCACGCCCACGCATCCAACGAACCGCGAGATCACTGATAGGGACGGAAGCGCGTGGACCTGTTCGAGTACCAGGCGAGGGACCTCTTCGCCAAGCACGATGTACCGGTGCTGGCCGGTGAAGTCATCGACACGCCTGAGGCGGCGCGCGAGATCACCGAGCGGCTCGGCGGCAAGTCCGTCGTCAAGGCGCAGGTGAAGGTCGGTGGCCGCGGTAAGGCCGGTGGCGTGAAGCTGGCCGCCACCCCGGACGAGGCCGTCGCCCGTGCGACGGACATCCTCGGCATGGACATCAAGGGCCACACGGTCCACAAGGTCATGATCGCCGAGACCGCTCCGGAGATCCTCGAGGAGTACTACGTCTCCTTCCTCCTCGACCGCGCCAACCGCACCTTCCTCTCCATCGCGTCCGTCGAGGGCGGCATGGAGATCGAGGAGGTGGCGGCCACCCGCCCCGAGGCCGTCGCCAAGATCGCGATCGACGCCATCGACGGTGTGGACGAGGCCAAGGCCCGCGAGATCGTCGAGGCCGCCAAGTTCCCGGCCGAGGTCGCGGACAAGGTCGCGAACGTCCTGGTCAAGCTGTGGGACACCTTCATCAAGTCGGACGCCCTCCTGGTCGAGGTCAACCCGCTGGCCAAGGTCGCCTCCGGTGAGGTCATCGCCCTCGACGGCAAGGTGTCGCTGGACGACAACGCCGAGTTCCGCCACGACTGGGACGAGCTCCACGACAAGGCCGCCGCCAACCCGCTCGAGGCGGCCGCCAAGGAGAAGGGCCTCAACTACGTCAAGCTGGACGGCGAGGTCGGCATCATCGGCAACGGCGCCGGTCTCGTCATGAGCACCCTGGACGTCGTCGCGTACGCCGGTGAGAAGCACGGCGGCGTCAAGCCCGCCAACTTCCTGGACATCGGTGGCGGCGCCTCCGCCCAGGTCATGGCGAACGGCCTGGAGATCATCCTGGGCGACCCGGACGTGAAGTCCGTCTTCGTGAACGTCTTCGGTGGCATCACCGCCTGCGACGAGGTCGCCAACGGCATCGTGCAGGCCCTGAAGCTCCTGGAGGACCGCGGCGAGAAGGTCGAGAAGCCGCTCGTCGTCCGCCTCGACGGCAACAACGCCGAGCTGGGCCGGAAGATCCTCACGGACGCCAACCACCCGCTGGTGCAGCGCGTCGACACCATGGACGGCGCGGCCGACAAGGCCGCCGAGCTGGCCGCCGCCAAGTAAGTACGAGGACGAGGACTCAAACCACCATGGCTATCTGGCTCAACAAGGACAGCAAGGTCATCGTCCAGGGCATGACCGGCGCCACCGGCATGAAGCACACCAAGCTCATGCTCGGTGACGGCACGAACGTCGTGGGCGGCGTGAACCCGCGCAAGGCGGGTCAGACCGTGGACTTCGACGGCACCGAGGTACCCGTCTTCGGCACCGTCAAGGAGGCCATCGAGGCCACCGGCGCCAACGTCTCCGTCATCTTCGTGCCGGAGAAGTTCACCAAGGACGCGGTCGTCGAGGCCATCGACGCCGAGATCCCGCTGGCCGTCGTCATCACCGAGGGCATCGCCGTGCACGACACGGCCGCGTTCTGGGCGTACGCCGGCAAGAAGGGCAACAAGACCCGCATCATCGGCCCGAACTGCCCCGGCATCATCACCCCGGGCCAGTCGAACGTCGGCATCATCCCGGGCGACATCACCAAGCCGGGCCGCATCGGCCTGGTGTCGAAGTCCGGCACGCTGACCTACCAGATGATGTACGAGCTGCGGGACATCGGCTTCACCACCGCCGTCGGCATCGGTGGTGACCCGATCATCGGCACCACGCACATCGACGCCCTGGCCGCGTTCCAGGACGACCCCGAGACCGACCTCATCGTGATGATCGGTGAGATCGGCGGTGACGCCGAAGAGCGTGCCGCGGCGTTCATCAAGGAGAACGTGACGAAGCCGGTCGTCGGTTACGTCGCGGGCTTCACCGCGCCGGAGGGCAAGACCATGGGTCACGCCGGCGCCATCGTCTCCGGCTCCTCCGGCACCGCACAGGCCAAGAAGGAGGCCCTGGAGGCCGCCGGCGTCAAGGTCGGCAAGACCCCGACCGAGACGGCGAAGCTGGCCCGGGAGATCCTCTCGGCCTGACCGGCCCTTGCCCGTCATCGGCAGGCCCGCCCCGTCGTCCGGGGCGGGCCTGCCGACGTTTCGCCGGACGCGCCGAAAGGGACGCCCGGCCCGACAGCCGGACGCCCCCCAGCACGATCAGGCGGCTCGGCGGGCCTTGTTCACCGTGGTTCACCGCGCCTCCGGAAACACCCTCTCCGGCCCGCTGGTCTCCGCCTTCCTCAGCTTCTCGCGCAGTTGCCGCTCCTCCCGCGACAGCGGGCCCATCCCGCCCACCGCCGGCACTCCGCGCACGGCCTGCGCCGGGGCGATCGGCGGTTCGTAGCGCGTCGGCGCCGTCCGCAGCGTGAGCGTCGTCGCGCCGACGATCGTCACCGTGAAGGCGATGGCCGCCCGGGTCCAGAAGACGTTCCGGCGCTCGGAGCCGGTGCGCACATGGGTCGGCCGGGCCGCGCCCAGCCGCTCGGCCGAGGCCAGTTCGAGCAGCCGGCGGTGGAGCGCGGCGGGATCGGCCAGCTCCGGCAGCCGCGCGGCCACCGCCTCGCGCGCATGGGTCAGCCGGCTGGCGGCGGCCGGGGTGCTCGCCTCCGTCTCCGCCGCCGTCTCCGGCAGATCGAGCCCCACACCGTCGTACAGGACGAGCGTGCGCCGGTACGCCGGCGGCAGCGTGAGCAGCGCGTGCAGCAGTTCCCGGTCGGCCGGGTCGGCGGGCGGGGGTTCCGGGGACCGGTGCCGGGGGCGGAAGCGGTGCCAGGGGGAGAGCGCGCAGTCGTACGCCACCGCGCGCACCCACCCGGCCGGATCCCGGTCCCGGGCCACGTCCGGCCAGCGCTGCCAGGCCAGCTGGAAGGCCCGTTCCACCGCCTCGCGGGCCAGCTCCCGGCGCCCGGTGAGCAGATAGGTCTGGCGTACGAGGGCGGGGGCGCAGAAGGCGTAGAGGGCGTCGAAGGCTTGAGCGGGTGTCAACTGCCGTGGCTGGTCGGACGGGACATCGGGCAGGCCGGCACGTGGCTCCGGTTCCGGGTCCGTGGCGCCGGGAGCCGTCCGTCCGGCGGGCTCCTGAACCGGCGTCAGCGGCCGGGACCGGCGCGGGCGTCGGCGGTTGCCCGACGGTGGCGGGCCGGCAGGGGTCTGCGTCGTCACCATGCACCCTTTCGTACGAAAAAGAACATAAACATATATTGGGCGACACATCGGGGGTTCGCCCGTTACACCGGGAAAGCGCGTGTCGTTGGGAGCATGGCGTGCGTGATCCGGATGACCGTGCGCCCCTCGTCGTCTCCCGCCCTCTCCCGGCTGCGCGACCGCTCGCCCGGACTCGCCGCGAGCCTGCTGGGCGGAGCCGTCGCGGCCGGTCTGGGCCTCGGCGTCATGGCGGTCCTCGTCATGGCGCTGTGGGTCAGCTCGCCGTACCCCGACAGCGGACCGGCCGGCGCGCTGCACGTCACCGCCGCCCTGTGGCTGCTGGGACACGGCGTCGAACTGGTCCGCACCGACACGCTCTCCGGCACCCCCATGCCCGTCGGCGTCACCCCGCTGCTGCTGTTCGTCCTGCCGGTGTGGCTGCTGTACCGGGCGGCGCGGGACGCCACCGACGCGTCCGCCGAACCGGACGGCCCGCCCCCGGTGCCCGCGCGCACGGCGTGGACCGGCGTGGTCCTCGGCTATCTGGGTGTCGGTGTCGCCGCGGCGCTGTACTGCTCCGGTGGTGAACTGCGACCTCACTGGGGCTGGCTGACGGTGTGTCTTCCGGCCGTGGTGGCGAGCGCGGCCGGTGCCGGGGTGTGGGCGGGTCACGGCTGCCCGGCCGAGCCCCTGCTGCGCGTGCTCGCGGTGCTGCCGGAACGGGTGCGGCGGCCGGTGTTCGGCACGGACGAGCGGGCCCGGCTGGGCGCGGCGGCACGGGCCGCCGGTGCCGCCACCGCCGTGCTGCTCGGCGGCGGCGCCCTGCTGGTCGGGGTGTCGCTGGTGTGGCACGGCGCGGCGGCGCGGGCGTCCTTCCTCCAGCTGACGGAGGGCTGGACGGGCCGGTTCGCCGTGCTGCTGCTCGGCGTCGCGCTGATCCCCAACGCCGCGCTGTGGGCCGCCTCCTACGCCCTCGGCCCCGGGTTCGCCCTCGGCGCCGGACACCTGGTCGACCCGTTCGCGTCCGACCCCGCCCCGCTGCTGCCGCCGTACCCGCTGCTGGCCGCGGTGCCGGAACCGGGTGCCGGTACGCCGCAGCACTGGGTGGTGGGGCTGGTGCCGGCGGCGGCCGGGATGACGGCGGGGTGGTTCGTGGCGCGGGCGGCGGTACGGCCACCGGGAGCCGGGGAGCCGGCCCGGGCCCGCTGGTCGGCCGGGCAGACCGCCGGGGTGGTGCTGCTGACGGCGGCGGTCTGCGCGGTGGCCGTCGCCCTGCTCACCGCGCTGGCCGGCGGCCCCCTGGGCGTGGCCGCGCTGTCCCGCCTCGGCCCGCTGTGGCCGCGCGCCGGGGGAGCGGCCGGGCTCTGGACGCCGGTGTTCGCGCTGCCGGTGGCCCTGATCGTCCGCGCCTGGCGGCTGCTGCGCGGCCGGCGCCCGCGCTCCGGCGAGGGACCGGCGCAGGGGGCGGGGAGTACGGCGCAGAAGGGGGCGCGGGAGGAGAAGGGCGACGGCGGGACGGTGGCCGTCGCGCCCACCGGCCAGGCGAGGCCGGGGGCGACCGACCGGACGCCGGACCCTGACCGGACGCCGGACCCTGACCGGACGGCGGACCCAGGCACGCCGGGTACGGTCCGGGCGGCGGAGGCGGGCGCGGGCGGCCCCGGGATTCCCGCCCGGGCCGGCGCGGTGCCGGGGCCGGGCGGCCGTGCGGGAGGCGCCGGGACCGGGCGGTGGGGCCGGGGCAAGAGGAAGGTTCCCGCGCAGGCGGAGGCCGCGGCCGCGGCCGCGGCCTCCGAGGAGGACCTCTACGACTTCCTTCCCGCCGAGGACCCGTTCCCCACGCCGTTCACCGAGTCCCGCGCCGGCGACTGGCGCGACGACGTGACCCGCGCCTCCCGCTGGGCGGCCCTGAGGCAGGCCGCGTCCGGCCCCGCCGCCACACCGGCCACCGACCCGGACCTCGCCGGACAGCCCTCCACCGAGCCGTCACCCGCCGGACAGCCCCTCGCCGGGCAGCCGTCCGCTGTCCAGGAAGCACCGGAACCACCGGAATCACCCGTCCCACCGGAGCCCCGCCCCGGCTCCTCCGGGTGAGCGGCCCGGGTGAGAGGTGGTGTCAGCCGTTCTGGTCGCCCAGTACGCCCCGCAGCTCGCGCGGCAGCAGGGTCTCGCAGGACTGCTTGGCCTCGTGGGTGAGGGCGTCGCCGACGCAGGTGTAGTAGTCGCGGTAGACCAGCTGCACGGTGAACGTGGAGGCCACCAGGACCAGCGCCAGGGACGCCGTGATCAGGCCGCCGACGGCCGCCGTCGTCTGCGGCCGGCCGGGCGGGGCCGCCGGGGCGTCCGGGGCCTGGGAGCGCGGCTTGGCACGCAGCGCGCTGCTGCCCCAGTACAGGGACAGCGCGCCCAGCAGCAGCGCCACGTACGGCCAGCTGAACAGGACGAAGAAGACGGCCCACATGCCGGACAGCAGGGCGAACCGCGCGCGGCGCTGGGCCGGGTCCCTCGGGTCCCAGCGCGTGCCGGGGCCGGCCGGTCCACCGGGCCCCTGCGGCTCGCCGCCCGGCCGCTGGCCGAAGCCGTCGGGGGAGCGGCCGGGCTGCCGGTCACTCCACTGACTGCCCCAGGGCGCCCCGCCCCCGGGGCCCTGACCCTGACCCTGGCCCTGACCCTGACCCTGGCCCTGACCGGGACCCTGGCCCGCGCCGGGACCTTGCCACTGACCGGACCCGGGGCCCTGCCCCGCCCCGGCCTCCGGCCACGGGGCGTACCCATGACCCTGGCCCTGCTGTCCCGCGCCGGGGCCCTGCCCCGGCCCGTACCCGGGACCGCCCGCGCCCCCCTGATTTCCCTGATGTCCCGGAGTCCGGGGCCGCCAGGGCCGGTCCGGAGTGCCCTCAGGCGGCGGCGCGAACGGATTGTCGTCCTGCCGCTCGCCGCCCTGCCCGGAGCCACCGTGCCCCGAGCCACCGTGCCCCGAACCGCCGTGCCCGCCCTGCCCCGAGCCGCCGGAGCCGCTCTGTCCGAAACCGCCCCGCCCGGAGCCGTCGCACCCGCCTCCCGGGGTGTGGGCCGGGGGCGAGGACGGGCGCTCGCGCAGCAGTGCGGCGCCCCGCTCGCCTCCCTGGGCCGGGCGCGGCGGGAACGTGAGGTGTCGCAGGCTGCGATCGGGCATCAAAAGAGCGTCTTCCCCTAGGTGACTACGGCGGTTCCGTCGTGAGCTTCCTCTCCGTGAACGCACCGCACGACGACCGCGTTCCCGAGGTTGCTCTTTCGTGATTCCCCGCGAACGCTACCGCCCGGCCGGACACCCGTCCCGGGGGGCCCGTCCGGAGTGCCGGTATCGTTGCTGACGGCCGGCCGCTTCGTAGACTTCCCCGTATCCGGGGGCGTGAAGCATTCGTACGACCGTACAAACCGGCCGAACACGGATCGCAACCCGAGAAAGGGCCCCATCGTGGCCGCCACCTCCGCCGGCCCGGCAGTCAAGCGCCTCGTCGTGCTGGTCTCCGGCTCCGGCACCAACTTGCAGGCGCTGCTGGACGAGATCGCCGCCGTCGGTCCCGAGGCGTACGGCGCCCGGGTCGTGGCCGTGGGCGCCGACCGTGAAGGCATCGAGGGGCTGGCCCGGGCCGAGCGCGCCGGCATCGCCACCTTCGTGCGCAAGGTCAAGGACTACGGCACCCGCGAGGAGTGGGACGCCGCCCTCGCCGAGGCCGTCGCCGCCCACGAGCCCGACCTCGTGGTCTCCGCCGGGTTCATGAAGATCGTCGGCAAGGAGTTCCTGGCCCGGTTCGGCGGACGCTTCGTCAACACCCACCCCGCCCTGCTCCCCAGTTTTCCCGGTGCCCACGGCGTCCGCGACGCGCTCGCGTACGGCGCCAAGGTGACCGGCTGCACCGTCCACTTCGTCGACGACGGCGTCGACACCGGGCCGATCATCGCCCAGGGCGTGGTCGAGATCCGCGACGAGGACGACGAGAGCGCGCTGCACGAGCGCATCAAGGAAGTCGAGCGAAGGCTGCTCGTAGAGGTCGTGGGCCGGCTCGCCCGCCACGGCTATCGCATTGAGGGACGAAAGGTAGTTATCCAGTGACCGCCGAGAGCAACGCCAAGCGGGCCATCCGCCGTGCGCTTGTCAGCGTCTATGACAAGACCGGGCTCGAAGAGCTGGCCCGCGGGCTGCACGAGGCCGGTGTGGAGCTGGTCTCCACCGGCTCCACGGCCGGCCGGATCGCCGCCGCCGGCGTCCCCGTCACCAAGGTCGAGGAGCTGACCGGCTTCCCCGAGTGCCTGGACGGCCGGGTGAAGACCCTGCACCCCAAGGTGCACGCGGGCATCCTCGCCGACCTGCGCCTGGACAGCCACCGTGAGCAGCTCGCCGAGCTGGGCGTGGAGCCGTTCGACCTGGTCGTGGTGAACCTCTACCCGTTCCGCGAGACCGTCGACTCCGGCGCGTCGCCCGACGAGTGCGTCGAGCAGATCGACATCGGCGGCCCCTCGATGGTCCGCGCCGCCGCCAAGAACCACCCGTCCGTGGCCGTGGTCACGAGCCCGGAGCGGTACGCCGACGTCCTCGCCGCGGTCAAGGACGGCGGCTTCGACCTCGCCACGCGCAAGCGGCTGGCCGCCGAGGCGTTCCGGCACACCGCGGAGTACGACCTCGCCGTCGCCTCCTGGTTCGCCGCGGCCTACGCCCCCGCCGACGCCTCCCGCTTCCCGGACTTCACGGGCACCACCTACACGCGCAAGGCCACCCTGCGGTACGGCGAGAACCCGCACCAGGACGCCGCCCTGTACGTGGACGGCGCCGGCGGTCTCGCCGAGGCCGAGCAGCTGCACGGCAAGGAGATGTCGTACAACAACTACACGGACACGGACGCCGCCCGCCGTGCCGCGTACGACCACGACGAGCCCTGCGTCGCGATCATCAAGCACGCCAACCCCTGCGGCATCGCGGTCGGCGTGGACGTCGCCGAGGCGCACCGCAAGGCGCACGCCTGCGACCCGGTCTCCGCGTACGGCGGTGTGATCGCCGTGAACCGGCCGGTCAGCAAGGAGATGGCCGAGCAGGTCGCCGAGATCTTCACCGAGGTCATCGTGGCCCCGGACTACGAGGAGGGCGCGCTGGAGGCCCTCGCGAAGAAGAAGAACATCCGTGTACTGAAGGCCCCCGGCGCCCCCGCGAACGCGGGCGAGGCCAAGCACATCGACGGCGGTGTGCTGCTCCAGATCACCGACCGGCTCCAGGCCGACGGCGACGACCCTGCCAACTGGACGCTGGCCAGCGGCGAGGCGCTGTCCGAGGCGGAGCTGAAGGAACTCGCCTTCGCCTGGAGGGCGTGCCGTGCGGTGAAGTCCAACGCGATCCTGCTCGCCAAGGACGGCGCCTCGGTCGGCGTCGGCATGGGCCAGGTCAACCGCGTCGACTCCTGCAAGCTGGCCGTCGAGCGGGCCGGCGCGGAGCGGGCCCGGGGCGCCTACGCGGCCTCCGACGCCTTCTTCCCCTTCCCCGACGGCCCGCAGATCCTGATCGACGCCGGCGTCCGGGCGATCGTCCAGCCGGGCGGCTCGATCCGCGACGAGCAGGTCGTGGAGGCCGCCAAGAAGGCGGGCGTGACCATGTACTTCACGGGCACGCGCCACTTCTTCCACTGATACCCCGCACCTGAGCGTGCTCCCGCCTCGCCGGTCCGCGGGCGGGAGTACGCGTGCGTTCGCGTACGGCACAGGCCGCGTCCCGTCCGGGCGGACGGGGCGCGGCCTGTGGAGTGTGCCGGTGTGCTGTCGCGGCTCAGTACCGCGGACGGTTGAACCAGGCCGAGCCCTTGGAGCCGCCGACGAAGCAGGCGATCAGGATGGCGAGCACGGTGTGCACCAGGCCGACGAGGATGAACGGGTAGATGCCGAGGATCGCGGTGATGATGCCGTAGATCAGCGTCGTGATGCGGACGCCGTTGCCGCCGTTGCCGAACTTGAGCGCCAGCACGATGGTGAGCACCATCCAGGCCACGGCGAACAGCGTGAGCCCCCACAGCAGGCCCGACGAGTAGTCGGCGAGCTGCTGGAAGGCGGCGTCGTCCTTGAGTTCGTCGTCGTTCTTCGCGGCGTTCACGCCGATGGCGCTGAACGCGAACAGCGCGACGCCGATGACCTGAAGGGCGACGATCACCCACATCATCACCCGGGCCGCGCTGACGGTGCCGGGCATGGTCTCGGGCGCCGGCGGCATGCCGTACGCGCCGACGGGCGGCGCCTGCGGGTAGCCGTAACCGGGCTGCTGGCCCTGCTGCGGATAGCCGTAGCCCGGCTGCTGCGCCTGCGGGGCGCCGTAGGGGTTGTTCGGATCGCCGAAACTCATGGCGGACTTCCTCCGTCGTGTTGCTCAAGTGCGGGGACGACGCGCGGCACGGTGCGGAGGAGAGTTCTACAGAAATGCGGTCCGTCCCCCCGGTACTGCCCGCGGCACTGTGTGCTCATCGTTCTTTAACAGCGTCTTACTTGTCCAGCCGGGCCAGGAGGTGTTGTGCAAGTGCAACATCAACAAGCGAGCCGCGGCACCCGGATTGGAACCGGGGCCGGGTCATCCGCGAGGATGGGGACATGACCGCCCAGATTCTCGATGGCAAGGCCACCGCAGCCGAGATCAAGTCCGATCTGACCGCCCGCGTGGCGGCGCTGAAGGAGAAGGGCGTCACGCCCGGCCTCGGCACGATCCTGGTCGGGGACGACCCCGGCAGCCAGAAGTACGTCGCCGGCAAGCACCGCGACTGCGCCCAGGTGGGCATCGCCTCCATCCAGCGCGAGCTGCCCGCCACGGCCACCCAGGAGGAGATCGAGGCGGTCGTCCGCGAGTTGAACGACGACCCGGCCTGCACCGGCTACATCGTCCAGCTGCCGCTGCCCCGTGGCATCGACGAGAACCGCGTCCTGGAGCTGATGGACCCGGCCAAGGACGCCGACGGCCTGCACCCGATGAACCTCGGCCGGCTGGTCCTGAACGAGCCCGCCCCGCTGCCCTGCACCCCCAACGGCATCCTCACCCTGCTGCGCCGCCACGGCGTGGAGATCAAGGGCGCCGAGGTCGTGGTCGTCGGCCGCGGTGTCACCATCGGCCGCCCGATGCCGCTGCTGCTCACCCGGCGCAGCGAGAACGCCACCGTCACCCAGTGCCACACCGGCACCCGTGACCTGTCCGCCCACCTCAAGCGCGCCGACATCATCATCGCGGCGGCCGGCTCCCCGCACCTGATCCGCGCCGAGGACGTCAAGCCCGGCGCGGCCGTCCTGGACGTCGGCGTCTCCCGCAACGCCGAGGGCAAGATCGTCGGCGATGTCCACCCGGACGTGACCGAGGTGGCCGGCTGGATCTCCCCGAACCCCGGCGGTGTCGGCCCGATGACCCGGGCCCAGCTGCTGGTCAACGTGGTCGAGGCGGCGGAGCGCAGTGCCGGCTGAGAACGCCCGCGGGCACGCGGAACCGACCCTGCGGGAAAGGGGCGCCACGCCGGCCGGACCGGGCCGCGCGCGCCGCTTCCCGCGCGGCGGCGCCGGGCGGATACCGCCCAGGAGATGGCGCACGAAGGACACCGCCCGGCCCGAGGGCGGCGGCCGCGCCGCGCCCGGCGACGCCCCGGCGCCCGCCCGGCAGTGGCCGCTGCTCACCGTCGTCGGCCTGGTCGCGCTCGGCCTGCTGGTGACCGCGCTGGACGCGTTCCGCGCGGGCACGCTGATCATCGGTCTCGCGCTGCTGGGCGGCGCGGTGCTGCGCTGGCTGCTGCCCGACGTCGGCATGCTCGCCGTACGTTCCCGCTTCACGGACATCGCCACGTACGGCGTCCTGGGCCTGGTGATCGTCCTGCTGGCGCTGATGATCCAGCCCGACCCGCTGCTGAAGTTGCCTTTCCTGAAGGACATCCTGCACTTCACGCTCGCCAAGTAGCGCCCGCGATACGCCTGGTGGCCCGCGTCTCCCGCCCGGGGGCGCGGGCCGCCTGCCGTATCTCCCCTCTCCCGCGCGGCTGTCGGCCTTCGCCGGTGTGCGTCCGGCTCCGGGAACTGGGATCCTTGGTCAACGCATCCCTGTGGGTGGCCGGGGTGCGTGAGTTCGACAGCACGACCGGGGGAAGAGGGGGAACCCATGCCTCGATGGAAAGCCTTGCCGGACGATCTGGACCCGCAGATCAGGGAGTTCACCGACGAACTGCGGCAACTCGTGGACCGCGGCGGTCTGGGCGTCGCGGCACTGGCCGACCGGACGGGCTACGGCACGACGTCCTGGGAGCGGTACCTGGACGGCCGGCTGCTGGCGCCCAAGGGCGCGGTCATCGCCCTCGCCGAGGTCACCGGCACCCCTACGGGCCCGCTGACCACCCTGTGGGAACTGGCCGAACGCGCCTGGAGCCGGGCGGAGCTGCGGGACGGCAGCACGCTGCAGGCACTGCGGATCGCGGAGGGGGAGAGCGACCGGAGGAGCGCCGGCGAGGGCATCGGACCGAGCCTCGGCAAGGGCGCCGGTCCGGATCTCGGCAAGGGCGTGGGCCAGGCTGCCGGGAAGGGTGCCGGCGTCAGCGCCGGACAGGGCGTCGGCAAGGGGCTCGGCAAGGGCTCGGGGAAAGGTTTCGGGAAGGGCGGCGCCGGTACCGCCGTGGCGCCGGGGAGCAGCGGCCCCGGCTGGGCCACGCCGGCCGTCCCGGCCCAGCCGTCGGCCCGGGACACCGGCACCGGCGCGCCTGACGGTGGGGCGGACGGTCCGGGGCGCGGGGGCACGGCCACCGGCGAGGGGTCCGGTGGGCGTACGGCCGGCGGGGACGCGGGCACGGCCTCCCGGGACGGCTCCGGCTCCGGCGCGGTGAACGCCTCCGGCTCCGGCGGGGCGAGCGGGAAGGGCGGGGGCACGGCCGGCGCCGGCGGCTCCCGTGCGGACACCCCCGTCAAGAACTCCTGGGGCGTGGCCGGTTACCGGGGCCCCTCCCCGGCGAGCGCCCGGCCGGGTGCCCGGTCCTCCGGCCGGCCGGACGCGGCAGCGACCGCCACCCCGCCCGCCGCCGTCGGCACCCCGGCCGGACTCGGTGCCACCCGCCCCCTCGGCACCCCGCCCGTCGGCACCCCGCCCGTCGGCACCCCGGCCGCCGGTACCCCGGTCACCGGCCCCGCCCGTGCTCCCGAGGGGCGCCCCGCGCCGGGAGAGCGGTGGTCCGCGCGCCGGCAGCAGGTGGTCATGTTCTTCGCGGGGCTGGTCGGCGTGCTCGCCCTCATCGGCGGGGTCTTCTACTTCACCCACCGCGACGGCGACGGCACGGCCGCCGCGGCCAAGCCCTCCCCGAAGGCCTCCGCCCCGGCCACCCCGCCGCCCGGCGTCAAGTGCGCCGGGTCCGCCTGCACCGGCAAGGACGCCGAGGCCATGGGGTGCGGCGGCGACCTGGTGTCCACCGCCAAGACAGCCACCGTCGGCACCACCACCCTGGAGGTCCGCTACAGCAAGGTCTGCGGCACGGTCTGGGGCCGGATCACCAGCGGCGCGCCGGGCGACACCGTGCGGGTCACCGCGGGCAAGGAGCGGCAGACGGGCGACATCACCGCCGCGGGGGACACCATCGGGTACACGCCGATGGTCGCCGTACGGAACCCGGCCCAGGCCAGGGCGTGCGCCACGCTCGCGTCGGGCCAGACCGGCTGCACGGAGTGAGAAATTCCGGTAGGCGCGCATAGGCGGCCGGATCCCGGGCACGCGGACCGTACCCCCACGGGAGTCCGGAACTCCGGCCCCCACCGGCGGCCGTCGTCGTCCCACCTCTCCCGGACGGCCGACGGCCGCCGTTCGTTCTCGCGTCCGCGCCGCCGGCCAGGCGTTACGCCCCACTGGTCCCCTTGTGGGGTGAGCCACACGGCCCCGGGGGTCTCACATGCCGGATGCGCGATAGCCTGACCGCTGGATCTCTCTTGATACCAAGAGATCGATCATCCGCCCGGGGCAGGGACGCCCCACCGCCAGCTGTCATACGGAGAACGCCATGACCCGCACTCCCGTGAACGTCACCGTCACCGGCGCGGCCGGCCAGATCGGTTACGCCCTGCTCTTCCGCATCGCCTCCGGCCAGCTGCTCGGCGCGGACGTGCCGGTCAAGCTGCGCCTCCTGGAGATCACCCCCGCGCTGAAGGCCGCCGAGGGCACGGCCATGGAGCTGGACGACTGCGCCTTCCCGCTGCTCCAGGGCATCGACATCACCGACGACCCGAACGTGGCGTTCGACGGCGCCAACGTGGCCCTGCTGGTGGGCGCCCGCCCGCGCACCAAGGGCATGGAGCGCGGTGACCTGCTGGAGGCCAACGGCGGCATCTTCAAGCCGCAGGGCAAGGCCATCAACGACCACGCGGCGGACGACATCAAGGTGCTCGTCGTCGGCAACCCGGCCAACACCAACGCGCTCATCGCGCAGGCCGCCGCGCCGGACGTCCCGGCCGAGCGCTTCACCGCGATGACCCGCCTGGACCACAACCGCGCGCTGACCCAGCTCGCGAAGAAGACGGGCACCTCGGTCGCCGACATCAAGCGGCTGACCATCTGGGGCAACCACTCCGCCACCCAGTACCCGGACATCTTCCACGCCACCGTCGCCGGCAAGAACGCCGCCGAGGTCGTGAACGACGAGAAGTGGCTGGCCGAGGACTTCATCCCGACCGTCGCCAAGCGCGGTGCCGCGATCATCGAGGCCCGTGGCGCCTCGTCGGCCGCCTCCGCCGCCAACGCCGCCATCGACCACGTGCACACCTGGGTCAACGGCACCGCCGAGGGCGACTGGACCTCCATGGGCATCCCGTCGGACGGCTCCTACGGCGTCCCGGAGGGCCTGATCTCCTCCTTCCCGGTCACCTGCAAGGACGGCAAGTACGAGATCGTGCAGGGCCTGGAGATCAACGAGTTCTCCCGCGCCCGCATCGACGCCTCCGTCAAGGAGCTGGCGGAGGAGCGCGAGGCGGTCCGCGGCCTCGGCCTCATCTGAGCGTCCGGATGTGACTCCGGTGGCCGGTGTGGTCTATAGTTGATCACACACCGGCCACCGGAACTCCCGGAAGCCGACTGTGCGTTGGTGGTCCAAGGAAAGACGCCCCGCTTCCTGCGGGGAGATGCAGGTGCAAGGCCTGCCCGGCGCTCCACACACGAGGTCCCCTCCCGTCATGGCGGGAGGGGACCTCGTCGTTTCCGGACTCGTCGTTCCCGGCCTCGCCGATTGGGGCCCTACGCCCGCCTCAGCAGCGCGATCCCGGCCCGGTCGGTGTCCTCCGGCCGTCCGTTGAGCCGGTGCACCACGGCCCACCGCCCGTCCGCCATCGCCCCCGCGAACACGGACGCGTCCCGGGTCGCGCCGTTGTGCCAGGACAGCGGCCCCGCCGACTGCCACCCCGGGCCCGGCTCGCCCAGCCGCCGTTCCACCAGCAGGGCCACGACGAGCGCGGCGACCGCACGCGGTGTCGCCCACAGGCCGCCCGCCGGGAGGATCGCCCCGTCCATCGTCCAGGGCCTGCGCCGCGTCCCCGGCAGCAGGCCGGGGGCCGTCAGCCGCCGCGCGGGAGCCGGGCGGACGGTCACCTCGATGACGCCCGCCGGCCGCAGGACGTACTCCGTCAGCAGTTCCTCGTACGGTGCCCCGCCCGCGGCGGCCAGGGCGGCACCGAGGACGGCGTACCCGAGATTGGAGTACTCCTCGTCCCCCGGCGGGCGCACGGCGACGGTGTCCACGACGCGGACCAGCCGTTCCAACTCCGCGTGGCCGAAAGCCGCGTACGGGTCCCGGCGGCCGAGGCCGGCTGGCAGCCGGGGGAGTCCCGAGGTGTGCCGGGCCAGGTGCAGCAGGGTGATCCCGGTGCCGGGCGGGGCCGGGAGCCAGCGTTCGACCGGGTCGCCGGGCGCGGCCACGCCCGCCTCCGCCATGCGGGCCAGCAAGGTGCCGGTCAGCGCCTTGGTGAGGGAGCCGATCTGTACGAAGCGGTCCGGTGCGTGCCCGTCGCTCGCCCGGGGCGGGGCCGCGTCGGTCAGCACACAGGTCGGGATACGGCGCACGGCGGGTCCTCTCGGTCGGGGCCCGCATTGTGTGCCGCGGACCGGGGCCCCGCGTACGTTTCAGGCCACCGGTTCCCGTGTCGCGGGGGCCGCCGCAGCCGTGCGGGGCGGGCGGCCGGAGGGTCGGTGGCCGATGACGACCAGCGCCGTCGCCGCCAGGACCGTCAGCCCCACCACCCGCAGCGCCGGGCCCATGCCGCTCGCGAAGTCGGCGTGGCCCGCCAGGGCGGTCCCGGCGACGGCGACACCGAGGGCGGCGCCGATCTCGCGGGCCGAGGTGCCGAGGCCGGAGCCGAGGCCCGCCTGGTGCGCGGGCAGGGACACCACCACGCCCAGGGTGAGCGCCGGCATGGCCAGGCCCGTGCCCGCCGAGATCACCAGCAGCCAGCACGCGTACAGCGGGTAGGGGGTGTGGGCGTCCGCCGTGGACGCCGCCAGCAGGCCGAGGCCGATCAGCGCCAGCCCCGTGCCGACCACCGGACGCGGACGCGCCGACCAGCGGGCCGCGAACCTCGGGACCAGGGCCATGCCGACGATCAGCGGCACGATCGCGACCCCGGTCACGGCCGGGCCGTAGCCCTTGACCTGCTGCAAGTACTGCGAGTTGACGAAGAACAGCGCGAACAGGCCGAAGAATCCGGTCGCCAGGCCCAGTGTGGTCGCCCGCAGTCCGGCGGAGCGGAACACCCGCGGGTCGAACAGCGGGGCGCGCGAGCGCAGGGCGTGCCCGGTGAAAGCGGCCAGCAGCAGGGCGCCCGCCGTGAACGCGGTCAGGATGCGCGCCGAGGTCCAGCCGTGGCCGGGCCCCTCGATGATGCCGAACAGCACCGCGATCAGCCCCGCGGTGAGCAGCAGGGTGCCGGCCGGGTCCGGGCTGCCCTGCGCCGAGCGGGCGGTGCGCGGGGTGGTCACCGCCACCGCGGCGGCGAGCACGGCCGCCAGCGGCACCATCACGGCGAACAGCGCCCGCCAGGACAGGTACTGGCCGGCCAGCCCGCCGCCCAGGTTGCCCGCCATGCCGCCCAGCCCGATGGCCAGCGTCCAGGACGCCATCGCCCGGGCGCGGCGCTCCGGCCCGGCCAGGTGCACCAGGATCGACATGGTCGCCGGGGTGATCAGCGCGGCCCCGGCCCCGGACAGGCCCCGGCCCGCGATCAGCAGCGCCGGACCGGGGGCCAGCGCGCTGGTCGCGGCGCCCGCGGCGAACAGGGCGAGGCCCGCGAGCAGCGCGCCCTTGCGGCCGTGCCGGTCGCCGAGCGCGCCGGCCGGGACGAGCAGGCCCGCGAAGACGATGACGTAGGCGTCGACCGTCCACAGGACCTCGGTGTGCGAGGGGTGCAGGCCGGACGAACTCAGTTGCGGTATGAGCAGGTTGATCGCCGCGACCATGCTCTGCGCGACCAGGACACAGGCGCACAGCGTGAGCAGGACGGGACGGGTCAGGGCGTGCGCGGGCACGGCTCCTCCCGGGAGCTGGTGGGTGGTGTGGGATGCGTCCTCACCGTAGGCTCGCCGCAGACCTTACTTCCAGTGCAACCTTCGCAAGGAACACCTGCACATGACGCAATCCACCGGCCTCGACCTGAATCTGCTGGTCGCGCTGGACGTGCTGCTGGAGGAGGAGAGCGTGCAGGGCGCCGCCCGCCGGCTGCACCTGTCCGAACCGGCGATGAGCCGCACCCTCGGCCGGATCCGCAAGGCGCTCGGCGACCCGGTGCTGGTCCGCGCCGGCCGCCGGATGGTGCCGACACCGCACGCGCTCGCGGTACGGGCCGAGGTCGGCGCGGTGGTCGAGCGGGCCCGCGCCCTGTTCGCGCCGGGGCGGGTCACCGACCTGCGCACGGTGACCCGCACCTTCACCGTCCTCGGCCACGACATGATCGCCGCCACCCACGGCGCCGTCCTCCTCGCCCGCGCCGCCCGCGAGGCCCCCGGCATCCGCCTGCGCTTTTTGAGCGAGAGCCACACCGACGCCCCGTACCTGCGGCAGGGCATCGCCGACCTGGAGGTCGGGGTGATCGACTCGGTCGTGCCCGAGGTGCATGTGGAGACCGTGCGCGAGGACCGCATGCTCGGCGTCGTACGGGCCGGGCACCCGCTGCTGGAGGGCGAGGTGACGCCCGAGCGGTTCGCCACGGCGGCCGGGCACCTCGTCGTCTCCCGGCGCGGCAGACAGCGCGGGCCGATCGACGACGCCCTGGCCGGACTCGGCCTCGAGCGCCGGGTGGTGGGCAGCGTCGGCAGCTATCCGGCCTCCCTGTTCGTGCTGCGCGACACCGGCCTCATCGGGCTGATCACCGAGTGGGGCCGCCCGCTGGCCGACGCCCTCGGACTGGTCGCCTTCGAGATCCCGCTGCCGCTGCCCACGATCACGGTGGGGTTCGCCTGGCACCCGCGCCACGACGCCGACCCGGCCCACGCCTGGCTCCGCGGCTGCGTACGGGAGCTGCTGACGCCGGGGCCGGCGAGCGGCTGACCGGGCCTGCCTTCCGTTTTCGTCCGTTATCACCCCCGATTTCCGTGACCCCGAGCACGTTCGGCCACGGATTCCGCATGCCGGGCCGGGGCCCTGGGCAGGCGGCGACGGTCCCCGAGTGTGACACGCGTGTGACACAGGGGTACCGAACAGGAACGGAAGGCAACACCGATCATGGCGGACAGAACGGAACGACAGCCCCAGGCGACCATCCACGCGGACGGCGCGTGGCTGGCAGCGGTCTCCGGCGCGACCCGGGAGATCCTCGACCCCGCGGACGCCCGGCCGTTCGCCGTGGTCGCCGAGGGGGACGAGAAGGACGCCGACCGCGCGGTGGCCGCCGCCCGGCAGGCCTTCGACCACGGCCCCTGGCCCGGCACCCCGGTCGCCGAACGCGCCGCGCTGCTGCGCCGCGTCGCCGCCCTCCTCGTGCGCGACCGCGAGGAACTCGGCCTGCTGGAGAGCCGGGACGCGGGCAAGACCGTCGAGGAGGGCCGTGTCGACATCGACTGTGTCGCCGACGCCTTCCGGTACTTCGCCGACCTGGTTGCCGCCGAGGCCCCCGGCCGGGTGGTCGACGCGGGCTCGCCCGACATCCACAGCGTGGTCGTCCACGAACCGGTCGGCGTCTGCGCGCTGATCACCCCCTGGAACTACCCGCTCCTCCAGGCCAGTTGGAAGATCGCCCCGGCGCTCGCGGCCGGCAACACCTTCGTGATCAAGCCCAGCGAGATCACCCCGATGACCACCATCGCGCTGATCGAACTGCTCGCCGAGGCCGGCCTGCCCGCCGGAGTGGCCAACCTCGTCACCGGCCCCGGGCACACCGTCGGCGCCCGGCTCGCCGAGCACCCCGACGTCGACCTGGTCTCCTTCACCGGCGGCCTGGCCAGCGGCGTCAAGGTCGCCCAGGCCGCCGCCCCCACCGTCAAGAAGGTCGCCCTCGAACTCGGCGGCAAGAACCCCAACGTGGTCTTCGCCGACGCCTGCGCCACCGAGGAGGGCTTCGACACCGCCGTGGACCAGGCCCTCAACGCGGCCTTCATCCACAGCGGCCAGGTCTGCTCGGCCGGCGCCCGGCTCATCGTCGAGGAGTCCGTCCGCGAGCGCTTCGTCGCCGAACTCGCCCGCCGCGCCCAGAGGATCAGGCTCGGCCGGGGCACGGCGGACGGCGTCGAGTGCGGCCCGCTCGTCTCCGAGCAGCAGCGCGCCAAGGTCGAGGCGTACGTCGCCTCCGCCCTCGAAGAGGGTGCCGTCCTGCGCTGCGGCGGCAAGCGGCCCGAACCGTCACCCGAGCGGCCCGCGACCGGCTGGTTCTACGAGCCCACCGTCCTCGACGCCTGCCACCGCGAGATGCGCGTCGTCCGCGAGGAGGTCTTCGGCCCGGTCCTCACCGTCGAGACCTTCCGCACCGAGGAGGAGGCCGTCCGCCTCGCCAACGACACCGAGTACGGCCTGGCCGGCGCGGTCTGGAGCGCGGACACCGCGAAGGCCCGCCGGGTGGCGTCCCGGCTGCGGCACGGCACCGTCTGGATCAACGACTTCCACCCCTATCTGCCGCAGGCGGAGTGGGGCGGCTTCGGCAGGAGCGGCACCGGCCGCGAGCTGGGCCCCGCCGGGCTCGCCGAGTACCGCGAGACCAAGCACGTCTACCAGAACCTCGCACCGAAGCCGGTGCGCTGGTTCACCGGCTGACCCCCGCCCACCGGCCGACCCCCCCCTCCGCCCGCGGGCCGATCCCCTCGGCTCACCGGCCGGCCCTCCATCAGCTCCCCCGTACCGAGTACGAGTCCCTGGAGTAGTACCCCCATGTCCGACAGCACCCCCCACGTCTACGACTACGTCGTCATCGGCGGCGGCACGGCCGGCTCCGTCATCGCCTCCCGCCTCACCGAGAACCCGGACGTCACCGTCGCCGTCATCGAGGGCGGCCCGAGCGACGTCGGCCGCGACGACGTCCTCACCCTGCGCCGCTGGATGGGCCTGCTCGGCGGCGAACTCGACTACGACTACCCGACGGTGGAGCAGCCCCGCGGCAACTCCCACATCCGGCACAGCCGCGCCCGCGTCCTCGGCGGCTGCTCCTCGCACAACACCCTCATCTCCTTCAAGCCCCTGCCCTCCGACTGGGACGAGTGGGAGGCCGCCGGCGCCAAGGGCTGGGGCGCCGTCCCCATGGAGGCGTACTTCGCCCGCCTGAAGAACAACATCGTCTCCGTCGACGAGAAGGACCGGAACGCCATCGCCCGCGACTTCGTCGACGCCGCCCAGGCCGCGCTCGGGGTACCCCGCGTCGAGGGCTTCAACCGCGCGCCGTTCACCGAGGGCGTCGGCTTCTTCGACCTCGCCTACCACCCGGAGGACAACAAGCGCTCCTCCGCCTCCGTCGCCTATCTCCACCCGGTGATGGACGAGCGGCCCAACCTGACGATCCTGCTGGAGACCTGGGCGTACAAGCTCGAGCTGGACGGCACCCGCGCCGAGGGCGTGCACGTGCGCACCAAGGACGGTACGGAGCTGCTGATCCGGGCCCGCCAGGAAGTCGTGCTGTGCGCGGGCGCCGTCGACTCCCCGCGCCTGCTGCTCCACTCCGGCATCGGCCCCCGCGCCGACCTCGAGGCGCTCGGCATCCCCGTCGTGCACGACCTGCCGGGCGTCGGCGAGAACCTGCTCGACCACCCCGAGTCGGTCATCGTCTGGGAGACCCACGGCCCGATCCCGGAGAACTCGGCGATGGACTCCGACGCGGGCCTGTTCGTGCGCCGCGACCCGGAGCACGCCGGGCCGGACCTGATGTTCCACTTCTACCAGATCCCGTTCACCGACAACCCGGAGCGCCTCGGCTACGAGCGGCCGGAGTTCGGCGTCTCGATGACCCCCAACATCCCCAAGCCGAAGAGCCGCGGCCGGCTGTACCTGACCAGCGCGGACCCCGCCGTCAAGCCGGCCCTGGACTTCCGCTACTTCACCGACGAGGACGACTACGACGCCCGGACCCTGGTCGACGGCATCCGCATCGCCCGCGAGATCGCCAGGACCGAGCCGCTGGCCGGCTGGCTCAAGCGCGAGGTGTGCCCCGGCCCGGAGATCACCGGCGACGCCGAGCTGAGCGAGTACGCCCGCAAGGCGGCCCACACCGTCTACCACCCGGCCGGCACCTGCAAGATGGGCGCCGCCGACGACGAACTCGCCGTCGTGGACCCCGAGTTGCGCATCCGAGGGCTCGACGGCATCCGCATCGCCGACGCGTCCGTCTTCCCGGCCATGCCCGCCGTCAACCCGATGATCGGGGTGCTCATGGTCGGGGAGAAGGCCGTCGACCTGATCGGAGGTGACCTGCGATGACCCTCACCGTCCCCACCCGCAAGCCGCCCACCACCGCCGAGCCCGTCTTCTCGGTGTCCGGCCTGTGGAAGGTCTTCGGACCGAAGCCCGAGCGCGTCCCCGCCGACCCCGAACTCAGCGCCCTGCCCGCGGGAGAACTCCGCTCCCGCACCGGCTGCACGGCCGCCGTCCGGGACGTCTCCTTCGACGTCCGCAAGGGCGAGGTCTTCGTCGTCATGGGCCTGTCCGGCTCCGGCAAGTCCACCCTGGTCCGCTGTCTGACCCGGCTGATCGAGCCGACGGCGGGCACCATCGCCATCGACGGCGAGGACGTCCGCGCGATGGACCGGGCCCGGCTGCGCGAACTGCGCCGGCACCGGGCCGCGATGGTCTTCCAGCACTTCGGGCTGCTCCCGCACCGCACGGTCCTCGACAACGTCGCCTACGGCCTGGAGATCCAGGGCGTCGGCCGCTCCGAACGCCGGGAGCGCGCCGCCGAGTTCGTCGCCAAGGTCGGCCTGGCCGGCATGGAGAAGCGCCGCCCCGGCCAGCTGTCCGGCGGCCAGCGCCAGCGGGTGGGCCTGGCCCGGGCCCTGGCCGTGGACCCCGAGGTGCTGCTCTTCGACGAGCCGTTCAGCGCCCTGGACCCCCTGATCCGCCGGGACATGCAGGACGAGGTGACCCGGCTGCACCGGGAGGAGGGGCGCACGATGGTCTTCATCACCCACGACCTGAGCGAGGCCCTGAAACTCGGCGACCGGATCGCCCTGATGCGCGACGGCCGCGTGGTGCAGCTAGGCACCCCCGAGGAGATCGTCGGCGCCCCGGCCGACGACTACGTCCGCGAGTTCGTCCGGGACGTCCCCCGCGAACAGGTGCTGACCTGCCGTACCGCCATGCGCCCGGCGTCCGCCGAGGACGCCGCGCACGGCCCGGCCCTGCGCCCCGAGGCCACGGTCGCCGAGGCCATCGAGGCGGTGGCCCGGGCGGGCACCCCGGCCCGGGTGATGGACGAGGGCCGCTGCCTGGGCGTGATCGACCACGACCGGCTGCTGGGCGTGGTGGCGGGCGTCACCCCCGATACCCCGGCCGGAACCGCCACGGCCCCCGCCGCAGCGGTGGGCGACGCTCCCGCCCCCGCCGCGGGCACCCGTACCGCCGGGAACGCGCCCGCCCCGGCCGAGGACGCTCGAGCCGCTGAGACCGCTCCCGCCCCCGCCCCCGAATCCGCGCCCGCCCCGCGCGGAACCGCACCCGGCGAGCACCGGCCCGCACCCGGCGAGCGCCGGCAGGCGTTCGGCGAGCACCGGCCGGCGTCCGAGGCCCCGGCGAGCGGCACCCGGGAGGCCGTCTGATGGCAACGCTCAGTCTCCCGACCGCCCGGACCAAGGCCCCCCGCCTGCTCAGGAACCGGGCCGCCGCCAAACTCCTCCTCCTCGCCCTGCTCACCGCCGTCCTCCTGCCCGTGCTGAACCGCTGGGGCAACGGCACCTGGCCGCACTCCCTGACCGTCAGCGTGGACAAGCCCCTCGCCTCCGCCAGCGACTGGGTCATCGACAACCGGGACAGCCACCCCCTGTTCCTGTACTTCCTCGGCCACCTCAGCAACGCGGTCGTCATCGCCGTACGCGCCGTCTACCTCACCCTCCTCGCGGCGGGCTGGGCCGGCGTCACGGCCTTCGGCGCGCTGCTCGCCTGGCGCCTCGCCGGTCTCCGCCTGGCCGCCGGCACGGCCCTCGCCTTCCTGGCCTGCGGAGCCCTCGGCATGTGGGTGCCGACCATGCAGACCCTCGCCCTGATGGTCGTGGCGGTCCTCGCCTCCGTCGTCGTCGGCGCGCTGCTCGGCCTCGCCGCCGGCCTCTCCGACCGGCTCGACCGCGCCCTGCGCCCGGTCCTGGACACCATGCAGGTGCTCCCGGCCTTCGCCTACCTCCTCCCCGTCGTCCTGGTCTTCGGCATCGGCGTGCCCGCGGCCGTCCTCGCCACCGTCGTCTACGCCGCCCCGCCGATGGCCCGCCTCACCGCGCTCGGCCTGCGCGGAGCCGACCGCGAAGTCCTGGAGGCCGTGGAGTCGCTCGGCGCCACCCGCTGCCAGCGGCTGCTGACCGCCCGCCTCCCGCTGGCCCGCCAGGAGCTGCTGCTCGGCCTCAACCAGACGATCATGATGGCGCTGTCCATGGCCGTCATCGCCGCCGTCATCGGCGCCGGCGGCCTCGGCGACCGCGTCTACCAGGCGCTCGCCTCGGTCGACGTCGGCGCGGCCCTCGCCGCCGGCATCCCCCTCGTACTGCTCGCGATCGTGCTGGACCGGCTCACCGGAGCGGCGGGCGACGGCACCGCCCACCCCGAGACCGGCGGCCGGCCGAGGCTGATCGCCTGGGCCCTCACCCTGGCCGGTACCGTCACCGCCGCCCTCGCCGCCCGGCTGCTCGGCGCGACCGACTGGCCCGCCGGCCGGACCCTGGACATGGCCGGACCGGTCAACCGGGCCGTCGACTGGATGACCGACCACCTCTACTCCGGCGTCCCCGTCGTCGGCGGCACCGCCGACTGGGCCGGGCACTTCACCACCTGGGTCCTGGACCCGGTCCGCGCCGGACTGCAAGGGATGCCCTGGTGGTCGGTGCTGCTCGTGGTCGCCGCCCTGGCCTGGCTGATCGGCACCTGGCGTACCGCGCTGACCGCCGTCCTCGCCATGGCCGCGATCGGTGTCCTCGGTGTGTGGGAGCCGTCGCTCGACACCCTCTCCCAGGTGCTGGCCGCCGTCGCCGTCACCCTCGTACTGGGCCTGGCCACCGGTATCGCTGCGGCCCGCAGCGCCCGCGTCGACCGCGCCCTGCGTCCGGTCCTGGACGTCTTCCAGACCATGCCGCAGTTCGTGTACCTGATCCCGGTCGTCGCCCTGTTCGGCGTCGGCCGCGCCCCCGCCGTCGCCGCGGCCGTCGTCTACGCCCTCCCGGCCGTCGTCCGGATCACCGCGCAGGGCCTGCGCCAGGTCGACCAGGCCGCGCTGGAGTCGGCGCGCTCGCTCGGCGCGACCGGACGGCAGCAGCTGTGGCAGGTGCAGCTCCCGCTCGCCCGGCGCGCGCTGCTGCTCGCCGTCAACCAGGGCGTGGTCCTGGTCCTCGCCGTCGTGATCATCGGCGGCCTGGTCGGCGGCGGCGCCCTCGGCTACGACGTCGCCTTCGGCCTGGCCCAGGGCGACCTGGCCACCGGTCTGGTGGCGGGCGCCGCCATCGTCTGCCTGGGCCTGATGCTCGACCGGGTGACCCAGCCGGCCCGGCGCGGCGCGGGGAAGGGAGCCTGACATGCGTCGTACCGCGATCACGGCCGCCGTGGCCGTCCTGGCCCTGACCACCGGCTGCGGCGCCGCCGACATGACCAAGCAGGCCAGCCCGTTCGCCAACGCCCGGGGCGCGAAGACGGTCACCCTGTCCGTGCAGTCCTGGGTGGGCGCGCAGGCCGACGCGGCCGTCGCCCAGTACATCCTGGAGCACAAGCTCGGCTACCGCGTCGACACCGTCCAGGTCGACGAGGTGCCGGCCTGGGACGCGCTCAGCCAGGGCCGGGTCGACGCCCTGCTGGAGGACTGGGGCCACCCGGAGCAGGAGAAGCGCTACGTCCAGGAGAAGGGGACGGTCGCGCCCGGCGGCGGCCTCGGGGTGACCGGCCACATCGGCTGGTTCGTGCCGACGTACCTCGCCGAGCAGCACCCGGACATCACCGACTGGCGGAACCTGGACAAGTACGCCCACCTGTTCCGCACCGCGGAGAGCGGCGGCAAGGGACAGCTGATGGACGGCTCCCCGTCCTACGTCACCAACGACAAGGCCCTGGTGAAGAACCTGAAGCTGGACTACCAGGTCGTCTTCGCCGGCTCCGAGGCCGCCCAGATCACCCAGATCAAACGGTTCGCCAAGGAGAAGAAGCCCTTCCTGACGTACTGGTACGCACCCCAGTGGCTGTTCGAGAAGGTGCCGATGACGGAGGTGAGGCTGCCGCCGCACAAGGAGGGCTGCGACGCCGACCCGGACAAGGTCGCCTGCGGCTACCCGCACACCCCGCTGAAGAAGTACCTCAACGCGGGCTTCGCCAAGTCCGGCGGCGCGGCGGCGGCCTTCCTGAAGAAGTTCCGCTGGACCACCGAGGACCAGAACGAGGTGTCGCTGATGATCGCCGAGCAGAAGCTCTCCCCGGCCGAGGCGGCGAAGAAGTGGGTGGACAGCCACCCGTCCGTGTGGAAGAAGTGGCTGTCCTGACCGGACGCCCCCGGCCTACGGCAGCAGGCCCGCGGCGATCTCCCGCAGCGCGGCCGTCGCCCGCCGCTGGAGGCCCGGCCCGAACGTGACCCGGGTGGCCCCGAGTTCGCCGAGCGCGGCGGGCGAGGGGCCGTCCGGCCGGGCCAGCAGGTTCAGCGGGCCCTCGATCCCCGACCGCAGCAGCGGCACCAGCTCCACCGGGGCGAGGACCGGGTACACGCAGTCGGCGCCCGCCGCGCGGTACAGCGCGGCCCGCTCGATGGCCCGCTCCGGATCGCCGTCGCCGTGCACGAACACATCGACGCGGGCGTTGACGAACAGCCGGTCGGCGGCGGCCTGGCGCACCCCGGCGAGGAACTCGGCGTGCGCGTGCGGGTCCTTGAGGACACCCCCGTCCGAGTCCTCGAGGTTGCAGCCCACGACACCGGCCTCCAGCAGCCGTTCGACCAGCTCCTTCGGCGCGAGCCCGTAGCCGCCCTCCACGTCCGCCGAGACCGGCACGTCCACCGCCCGCGCGATCCGGGCGACGGCCGCGAACATCTCGTCGGCCGGCGTGGCCCCGTCCTCGTACCCGAGGGAGGCGGCCACCCCGGCGCTCGGCGTGGCGAGCGCCGGGAACCCGGCCTCCGCGAAGACCCGCGCGGCGGCGGCGTCCCACGGCCCGGGCAGCACCAGCGGGTCGCCCGGGGCGCGCCCCCGGTGCAGGGCACGGAACTCTTCCGCCTTGCTCATGGCTGCCGGCCTCCCGGGGGCACACGGCGGCTGACCATCAGTCGGTTCCAGCCGTTGATGACGGTGATCAGGGCGATGAGGTGGGCGAGGCCCGCCTCGTCGAAGTGCTTGGCGGCGGCCTCGTACACCTCGTCGGGCACGAAGCCCTCCGTGAGTACGGTGACCGCCTCGGTCAGCGCCAGCGCGGCCCGCTCCCGCTCGCTGTAGAGGTCCTCGGTCTCCTCCCAGGCGCTGAGGAAGTGGATGCGGTCCTCGGACTCCCCCTGCTCGCGGGCCAGGCCCAGGTGCATGTCGAGGCAGAACGCGCAGTGGTTGATCTGCGAGGCGCGGATCATCACCAGTTCGGCCAGGCCCGGATCGCCGAGCCCCTTCTTGGCCGCCGCGCTGACCGCGGCCATCGCCCGGAAGACCTTCGGGTCCAGCAGCTGGGTGCGGTTCACTTGTGCTGCCCCGGGTGGTAGTGGCCCGCGGGCGTCCGGGTGGACACGCCGAACCGGTTCCAGGCGTTGATCACGGCGATGGCGGCGATCAGCCGGGAGAGCTCGGCCTCGTCGAAGTGCTTGGCGGCCCGCTCGTAGACCTCGTCCGGCACGAAGCCGTCCGTCAGGACGGTGATCGCGTCGGTCAACTCCAGCGCCGCCAGCTCCTTCTCGGTGTAGAAGTGCCGGGACTCCTGCCAGGCGCCGAGCTGGATGATCCGCTCCACGCTCTCGCCGGCCGCGAGGGCGTCCTTGGAGTGCATGTCGAGGCAGCGCGCGCAGTGGTTGACCTGGGAGGCGCGGATCTTGACCAGCTCGCGCAGCCGGGGGTCCAGGCCCTGGCCCGCGACGGCGTCCAGCTGGATCATCGCCTTGTAGACCTCGGGCGCGTGCTGGGCCCAGCGCAGCCGCGCCGGCTCCTCGGGGGCGTAGGGGACGGGTTCCTCGTGAGTGCTCATGTCTTCGACCCTAGAAGCGAGGCAGCCCAGGGGTATGGTCCATTCCCATGGCGGAATCCTGGGCCACTCTGGGCGTCGACCTGCATCTCGAACCGGCTCTCGCGGGCGGCCTGCGCCGGGGCCTGACCGACGCCCTGCGGGACGCGGTGCGCACCGGCCGGCTCGCCCCCGGCACCCGGCTGCCGTCCTCCCGGACCCTCGCCGCCGACCTCGGCATCGCCCGCAACACCGTCGCCGAGGCCTACGCCGACCTGGTGGCCGAGGGCTGGCTCACCGCCCGGCAGGGCTCCGGCACCCGGGTCGCCGACCGGGTGGTGGCCCCGCCGCCCGCCTCGGCCGGGCCGGGCCGCCGGGAGCCGGGCCGCCCCGCGTACAGCCTGGTCCCCGGCACGCCCGACCTCGCCGCCTTCCCGCGCGCCGAGTGGCTCAAGGCCGCCCGCCGGGCGCTGGCCGCAGCCCCCTTCGACGCCCTCGGCTACGGCGACCCGCGCGGCCGGCGCGAGCTGCGCACCGCCCTCGCCGGATACCTCGCCCGGGTCCGGGGCGTGCGCGCCACCCCGGACACCGTCGTGATCACCGCCGGCACCTCGCACGCCCTGCGCGTCCTCGGCACCATGCTGCGGGCGCGCGGGGCGGACACGGTGGCGGTGGAGTCCTACGGCCTCGACGTCCACTGGCGGCTGCTGCGCGCGGCGGGCCTGGCCACCCCCGCACTGCCCTGTGACGCGCTCGGCACCGACCCGCGCCCGCCGGACGGCGCCGCGGCGGTCCTGCTCACCCCGGCCCACCAGTTCCCGACGGGCACCCCGCTGCACCCCGACCGGCGGGCCGCCGTCGTGGACTGGGCGCGGCGCACCGGTTCCCTGGTGCTGGAGGACGACTACGACGGCGAGTTCCGCTACGACCGCCAGCCCGTCGGCGCCCTCCAGGGCCTCGACCCCGACCGGGTGGTCTACCTGGGCACCGCCAGCAAGTCCCTCGCGCCCGGGCTGCGGCTGGGCTGGATGGTGCTGCCGCCGGCCCTGGCGGAGGAGGCGGTGGCGGCCAAGGGGCACACCGACACCTGCGGGTCGCTGGACCAGCTGACGCTGGCCGAGTTCCTCACCTCCGGGGCCTACGACCGGCACGTCCGCTCCGCCCGGCTGCGCTACCGGCGCCGCCGGGACGCCCTCGCCGCGGCCGTGGCGGACCGGGCGCCGTCGGTGCGGGTGACGGGCATCGCGGCCGGGCTGCACGCGGTGCTGCGGCTCCCGCCGGGCCTGGAACAGCCGGTGGTGCAGGCGGCGGACCTCCAGGGCCTGGCCCTGCACGGCCTGTCCTACTACCGCCACCCCGACGCCCCGGCCGACCCCTCGGACGCCCTGGTGGTCGGCTACGGCACACCTTCGGACAGCGCGTGGGCGGGAGCACTGGAGGCACTGTGCCGGGTGCTGCCGTAACGGGCCGGCGGAATAGGAATACCGCCGGGCGGGGTGCCGGGAGGAAGAGGCGAGAATCGTTCTGTGTGTTTCTCCGGTGTCCGGATCTCGGTTTACGGCGGCTCCGGTCCTGCGGTTGGCCGGAAAAACGCTCCCTGGCCGTCAAGCGCTTGGTGCAGGCTTTCCCGCCGGAAGGGGCACACGCCCGTCACGCGCTGATGGAATGGAGTGTTCCATGAAACGTCTGCTGGCCGGTGTCTTCGGCGCGGCCGTGCTGGCCTCCGGCGCCCTGGTGGCCAACGCGGGGAGCGCGCAGGCATCACCGCAGGCCTGTCGTACCCCGTGGACCGACGGCACCACCTACGGAGTCTCCTGTTCCGGCGGTCCGTACATCGCCGTCGCGCAGTGCAAGAACGGTCAGTGGGTCCAGGGGGCGTCGGCGAGCAACTACAGCTGGTCGTACGCCTACTGCTCCACCGTGGGTTCCACTTACAAGAGCGGCACCGGTTACGTCCTTTATCTGTGACCGGAGCCGAGTAGGAATGGCTCGCCCGCTTCCGTGGAAGTGGGCGAGCCATTTCCGTGAAAAGTGGGAACAAAAAAACCGGCCGATCAAGGAGCCCGTACGGCGGGACCATCCGCCCCCTGCCCCCTGCCGCCGAGCCCGTCGACGGCACACACCCCGTCAAACAGTGCGAAGCCCCCCGTCCCGGCGGACAACCGCGGGGGCCCCGTGCGGCCGTGCCGCCCCGGTCTCTAGGCTGACCGCCGAACACTCATCCGACGGGGGAGACACACCATGGCGCACAACCGGAGGCAACTCCGCTCCGGCGCGGTCGTCCTGGGCGGGGTGGGCCTGCTGGCCACCGCCCTCACGGCCTGCTCGTCCGACCCGGACAAACGCTGTGTGGACCGGGACAGTTACGACCTCTCCAAGGGCTACAAGGTCGTCTCCGACAAGAACTGCAAGACGACGAGCGGGAGCGGCGTCTCCTCCTCGGGCCGGAAGAAGCCCGTCAAGAAGGGCGCCAAACGGCCGGTCGACGCCGCCTGGTACTACGAGGGCAAGGAGAAGAACGGCTGGGTCGACGGCGGTTCGTTCACCAAGCCCGGCGGATCGGGCGGAAGTTCGGGTGGCAGCTCGGGCGGCTCGTCGTACGACGACGGGAACAGCGGCGGAAGTCACGGCGGGGTCAGCCGCGGCGGCTTCGGCGGCGGCTCGGGCAGCTCCGGCGGCTGAGCGGAGGACGGGCATGGAACGCCGTACCACGACCCCCCGCCCCGGCTGGCAGCAGACCGTCGAGGCCCAGGGCCTGATCTACCCCCTCACCCGCCACCCCGACGACTCCCTGCGGCCGTACTGGGACGAGAGCGCCTACTACGTCTTCTCCCTGGAGGAGATCGAGGCGCTGGAGGAGACCGTCGCGGAACTGCACCGCATGTGCCTCGCGGCGGCGGACCACATCGTGGCCGAGGACCGGCTGGCCGACCTCGGCATCACCGACGCCCGGGTGGCCGCCGCGGTCACCGAGTCCTGGCACCGCCGCGCCGAACTGCCCTCCCTCTACGGCCGTTTCGACCTGCGCTACGACGGTACCGGCCCGGCGAAGCTGCTGGAGTACAACGCCGACACGCCCACCTCGCTGGTGGAGGCGGCCTCCCCGCAGTGGTTCTGGATGGAGGAACGTTTTCCCGGCGCCGACCAGTGGAACTCCCTGCACGAACGCCTGGTGGAGGCCTGGCGCGCCCAGGCCGCGCTGCTGCCGCCCGGCGCCCCCCTGCACTTCGCGCACTCCGCCGCCGACGAACTCGGCGAGGACCTGATGACGGTCGCCTATCTGAAGGAGACGGCGGAGCAGGCCGGCCTGGCCACCGACTGGCTCGCCATGGAGGAGATCGGCTGGGACTCCCTCTCCGGCCGCTTCGTCGACAACCGGCTCCGCTTCATCCGGGGCATCTTCAAGCTCTACCCCTGGGAGTGGCTCACCGCCGACGCCTTCGGCCCGCACGTCCTGGACACCCTGGACAACGGCGGCGGCACCGGCAGCACCCTGTGGATCGAGCCCGCCTGGAAGATGCTGCTGAGCAACAAGGCCCTGCTGGCGATCCTCTGGGAGCTGTACCCCGGCCACCCCAGCCTCCTGCCCGCCTACCTCGACGGCCCCCGCGACCTGGCCGCCACCACCGGGTACGTGGCCAAGCCCCTGCTGGGCCGCGAGGGCGCCGGCATCACGGTCCACGAGCCCGGCACCCCGCCGGCCCCCCGCGAGGAGCCCTGCTGCTACCAGCAGCTGGCCCCCCTGCCCGCCTTCGACGGCAACCACGTCGTCCTCGGCACCTGGGTCGTCGCCGGCGAACCGGCGGGCCTGGGCATCCGCGAGTCCACCGGTCTGATCACCGACGAGTACGCCCGCTTCCTGCCGCACGTGATCCTCTAGGCGGGCGCGCCCGCGAGCAACGCCTCCACCGCCTGCCGCGCGTGCCCGGCCGCGGAGGGGTCGCCCGTGATGCCCGCCGTGACGATGGCCCCCTCGGCCAGGAGGTGGACGGATTCGGTGAGCGGGCATCCCGCGGCCCGGACCCAGGCCGACAGCTGGGCGCGGAAGGCGTCCTTGTGGGCGCGGACCTCCCGCAGCACCGCCTCCGAGGTGGCGCCCAGCTCCCCGTGGGCGTTGATCCAGGCGCAGCCGCGGAAGCCGGGTTCGGCGAACCACGCGGCGAGCCAGTCGAAGACCGCCAGCACCCGTTCGCGCGGGTCGGCGACGCGCTCCACGTGCGCGGCCAGGCTCTCCCGCCAGCGCCGGTCGCGTCGCCGGAGCACGGCGACGACCAGGTCCTCCTTGGTCGGGCACAGCCGGTAGATCCGCTTCAGGGGCAGCCCGGACGCCTCCCGGACCCGGTCCATGCCGACCGCCTGGATGCCGTGCGCGTAGAAGAGCGCCTCGGCGGTGTCCAGGAGGGTCTCGCGGTCCAGGCGGTCGCGTTCCTCGGTGGCGGGGGCGGGCATCCGGGCTCCTCGTGGCTCCTTGACGTTGAGAACGGTCGTTCTCTACCTTAGCCGCAGCGATGGAGAACGACCGTTCTCGACCCGCCCCGGCCCGAGGAGACCGCCGTGCCCGAAGCCCGCCCGCCCTACCCGCCGTTCACCCCGGAAACCGCCCGGCAGAAGGTCCAGGCGGCCGAGGACGCCTGGAACACCCGCGACCCCCACCGGGTGGCCCTCGCCTACACCGAGGACTCCGTCTGGCGCAACCGCGACCGGTTCCTCACCGGCCGCGAGGAGATCGTCGCCTTCCTCACCGAGAAGTGGCGCCGCGAACTGGACTACGCGCTGCGCAAGAGCCTGTGGAGCTTCCACGACAACCGCATCGCCGTCCGCTTCCAGTACGAGAGCCGCGACACCGACGGACAGTGGTGGCGCTCCTACGGCAACGAACTGTGGGAGTTCGACGAGTACGGCCTGATGCGCCGCCGCGAGGCGAGCATCGACGACGTGGCCATCGAGGAAACCGACCGGCGCATCTTCGGACCCCGGCCCGCGGACGAACACGGCACGGACATCCCCCTGCGCTGATCAGGCCCCGAGCAGCACCGCCCGCAGCTGCTCCACGCCCCGGTCCAGATCCTCCTCGCCGATCACCAGCGGCGGAGCGATCCGGATCGTCGCCCCGTGGGTCTCCTTGACCAGGACCCCACGGGCCAGCAGCCGCTCGGCGACCTCCCGCCCGGTACCCACAGCGGGGGCGATGTCCACCCCGGCCCACAGCCCCCGCCCGCGCACCGCCGTCACCCGGCCCGTCCCGGCCAGCTCGCCCAGCAGCCGGTGCAGCCGCTCGCCCAGCCGCGCCGCCCGCTCCTGGTACTCCCCGGTGCGCAGCATCGCGATCACCTCCAGCGCCACCGCGCAGGCCAGCGGATTCCCGCCGAACGTCGACCCGTGCTCACCCGGCCGGAACACCCCGAGCACCGCCGCGCTCGACACCACCGCCGACACCGGCACGATCCCGCCGCCCAGCGCCTTGCCCAGCACGTACACATCCGGCACGACCCCCTCGTTCTCGCACGCGAAGGTCCGCCCGGTCCGGCCCAGCCCCGACTGGACCTCGTCGGCGACGAAGAGCACGTTCCGCTCCCGGGTCAGCTCCCGCACCCCCGCGAGATAACCGGCCGGCGGCACGATCACCCCCGACTCGCCCTGCACCGGCTCCAGCAGCACCGCCACCGTGTTCTCCGTCAGCGCCCCCCGCAGCGCGGTCAGGTCGCCGTACGGCACGATCTCGAACCCCGGCGTGTACGGCCCGAAGTCCGCCCGCGCCTCCGGATCCGTGGAGAAGCTGATGACAGTGGTCGTACGGCCGTGGAAGTTGCCGCCCGCCACGACGATCTTCGCCATCTCCGCGGGCACCCCCTTCACCCGGTAGCCCCACTTCCGGGCCGTCTTGATCGCGCCCTCCACCGCCTCCGCGCCGGTGTTCGCCGGCAGCACCATCTCCATCCCGCACAGCGCCGCCAGCTCGGCGCAGAACGACGCGAACCGGTCGTGGTGGAAGGCGCGGGAGGTCAGCGTCAGCCGCTGGAGCTGCCGCCGGGCCGCCTCGACCAGCCGGGGGTGGCCGTGCCCGAAGTTCAGCGCCGAGTAACCGGCCAGCAGGTCCAGGTACCGCCGCCCCGCCACATCCGTCAGCCACGCCCCCTCACCGGTGGCGAGCACGACCGGCAGCGGATCGTAGGTGGGCGCGCAGTGCGCGTCGGCGAGGGCGATGAGGTCTGCTGCGGCAGCGGTCACGGACACTCCCGGATCGGCCCGGATACGACGATGACCTCCTTCTTAACCCCGCTCGCATGGTGGACGCGGGATCTTCCCCGCACGGCGCGCCCGGTAGGCTGGCACCCGGGCCGTGACTGGCGCGCTGGGATGGGACGGACCATCAGGGAGCGGCCCGAGCGGTATGAGTGCCGTGCGCCTGGGCCGAACGTGAACGCTGTACGCACACCGTCCGGAGGTCCCCGATGCCCGAGAACGCCGCCCCCCTCTCCACCGAGTCCACCGCCTTCCGCGCCGCCCTCGACGTCATCCGCGCCGTGGAGCCGCGCGTCGCCGACGCCATCGGCCAGGAGGTCGCCGACCAGCGCGGGATGCTCAAGCTGATCGCGTCCGAGAACTACGCCTCCCCGGCGACCCTGCTCGCGATGGGCAACTGGTTCAGCGACAAGTACGCCGAGGGCACCATCGGCCGCCGCTTCTACGCCGGCTGCCGCAACGTCGACACCGTCGAGGCCCTCGCCGCCGAACACGCCCGCGAACTCTTCGGCGCCCGCCACGCCTACGTCCAGCCGCACTCCGGCATCGACGCCAACCTCGTCGCCTTCTGGGCGGTCCTCGCCGACCGCGTCGAGGTGCCCTTCCTGGAGAAGGCCGGCGCCCGCCAGATCAACGACCTCACCGACGCCGACTGGGCCGAGCTGCGCCAGGCCTTCGGCAACCAGCGCATGCTCGGCATGTCCCTGGACGCCGGCGGCCACCTCACCCACGGCTTCCGCCCGAACATCTCCGGCAAGATGTTCGACCAGCGCTCCTACGGCACCGACCCGGCCACCGGCCTGATCGACTACGACGCCCTGCGCGCCCAGGCCCGCGAGTTCAAGCCGCTGATCATCGTCGCGGGCTACTCCGCGTACCCCCGGCTGGTGAACTTCCGGATCATGCGCGAGATCGCCGACGAGGTCGGCGCCACCCTCATGGTCGACATGGCCCACTTCGCCGGACTGGTCGCCGGCAAGGTGCTCACCGGCGACTTCGACCCGGTTCCGCACGCCCAGATCGTCACCACCACCACCCACAAGTCGCTGCGCGGCCCGCGCGGCGGCATGGTGCTGTGCGACGACTCCCTCAAGGACCAGGTGGACCGCGGCTGCCCGATGGTCCTCGGCGGCCCGCTCCCGCACGTCATGGCCGCCAAGGCCGTCGCCCTCGCCGAGGCCCGGCAGCCCGCCTTCCAGGACTACGCCCAGCGCATCGTCGACAACTCCCGCGCCCTCGCCGAGGGCCTGATGCGCCGCGGCGCCACCCTCGTCACCGGCGGCACCGACAACCACCTCAACCTGATCGACGTCGCCACCTCCTACGGCCTCACCGGCCGCCAGGCCGAGGCCGCCCTGCTCGACTCGGGCATCGTCACCAACCGCAACGCCATCCCGGCCGACCCGAACGGCGCCTGGTACACCTCCGGCATCCGCGTGGGCACCCCCGCGCTGACCACCCGCGGCCTCGGCACGGCGGAGATGGACGAGGTCGCGGCCCTGATCGACCGCGTCCTCACCTCCACCGAGCCGGGCACCACCAAGTCCGGCGCCCCGTCCAAGGCGAGCCACGTCCTGGACGAGAAGACCGCCGACGAGATCGCCCACCGCGCCACGGACCTGGTGGCGGGCTTCCCCCTCTACCCGCAGGTCGACCTCGGCTGAACCGCCCCTGAAAGGGACGCGGGGCCGCATCCGATGTGCGGCTCCGCCACGCGGGCGCGCCCGGCCACGACGGGCCCGCCCGCGCTCGGAACCCCCCGCCCGCTCTGAGACAATGAGAAGCATGGCGACTGACCGACCTCGTGTGCTCTCCGGCATCCAGCCCACGGCTGGCTCGTTCCACCTCGGCAACTACCTCGGCGCCGTCCGCCAGTGGGTGGCCCTCCAGGAGTCCCACGACGCCTTCTACATGGTGGTCGACCTGCACGCGATCACGGTCCCGCAGGACCCGGCGGAACTGCGCGCCAACACCCGCCTGGCCGCGGCCCAGCTGCTGGCCGCGGGCCTGGACCCCGACCGCTGCACCCTCTTCGTGCAGAGCCACGTCCCCGAGCACGCCCAGCTGGCCTGGGTCATGAACTGCCTCACCGGCTTCGGCGAGGCCTCCCGCATGACCCAGTTCAAGGACAAGTCCGCCAAGCAGGGCGCCGACCGGGCCTCCGTCGGCCTGTTCACCTACCCGATCCTCCAGGTCGCGGACATCCTGCTGTACCAGGCCCACGAGGTGCCGGTCGGCGAGGACCAGCGCCAGCACATCGAGCTGACCCGGGACCTCGCCGAGCGCTTCAACGGCCGCTTCGGCGACACCTTCACGATCCCGAAGCCGTACATCCTCAAGGAGACGGCGAAGATCTACGACCTCCAGGACCCGGCGGTCAAGATGAGCAAGTCGGCGTCCACCCCGAAGGGCCTGATCAACCTCCTGGACGAGCCGAAGACCACGGCCAAGAAGGTGAAGAGCGCCGTCACCGACACCGACACGGTGATCCGCTACGACACCGAGAACAAGCCGGGCGTCTCCAACCTCCTCACCATCTACTCCACGCTCACCGGCAAGACCGTCGCCGAGCTGGAGCAGGAGTACGAGGGCAAGATGTACGGCGCGCTCAAGACCGACCTCGCCGAGGTCATGGTCGACTTCGTCACCCCGTTCCGCGAGCGCACCCACCAGTACCTGGACGACGCCGAGACGCTGGACTCGATCCTCGCCAAGGGCGCCGAGAAGGCGCGGACCGTCGCCGCCGAGACCCTCGCGCAGGCGTACGACCGCGTGGGCTTCCTCCCGGCCAAGCACTGAGGCGTACGACCGCACGGGCCCGCGCGGGCAGAGCGCTGCACATCACTTCCGCTGCGCCTGCCCACGGGGCACCCGTGGCCGTACAGTCGATGCCAACGGCCGGGGCCAGTCGGCCGAGACGACGACAGACGCGACGACAGGAGACGACGTGGGGACCGTAACGATCGGCGTGTCGATCGCGGTCCCGGAGCCTCACGGCAGCCTGCTCCAGGAGCGGCGCGCGGGCTTCGGCGACGCCGCGGCTCATGGCATCCCCACCCACGTCACACTGCTGCCGCCGACCGAGGTGGACGAGGCCGACCTGCCCGCGGTCGACGCGCACCTGACCGAGGTCGCCGCGGCGGGCCGGCCGTTCCCGATGCGGTTGTCCGGCACCGGCACCTTCCGCCCGCTGTCACCGGTGGTCTACGTCCGCGTGGTGGCGGGCGCCGAGGCGTGCACCCGGCTCCAGCAGCGGATCCGGGACGCGTCCGGGCCGATGGCGCGCGAACTGCTCTTCCCGTACCACCCGCACGTCACCGTCGCGCACGGCATCGAGGAGGCGGCGATGGACCGCGCCTTCGAGGAACTGGCGGACTACGAGGCCGAGTGGGCGTGCACCGGCTTCGCGCTGTACGAACAGGGCGCCGACGCCGTCTGGCGCAAGCTGCGCGAGTACACGTTCGGCGGGCCGGTCGTACCGGTCCAGCCGGGACACGCGGAGGTGTGCGCGCCGCGCGTCGCGCCGTGACCCGCCCGTGGCCCTACAGCGGAAGCCGCCTGAACAGCGCCCGGGGCGCGTGCCGCAGGGCCGCCGTCAGCAGGCGGAGCGCGCCCGGCACCCACACCGTCTCCGCGCCGCGGCGCAGGCCCAGTTCGACGGCCGTGGCCACCGACTCCGGGGTGGTGGCGAAGGGGCTGCGCGGGCGGCCCGCCGTGGAGCGGGTGCGCACGAAGCCGGGGCGTACGACCATGACGCGCGCGCCCGTCCCGTACAGGGCGTCCCCGAGACCCTGGGCGAACGTGTCCAGGCCGGCCTTGCTGGAGCCGTAGATGAAGTCGGCGCGGCGGGCGCGTTCGGCGGCGGCGGAGGACAGCACGACGAGCCACCCGTGCCCCTGGGTCTGGAGGGCGCGGCCCGCGACCAGACCCGCCGAGACGGCCCCGGTGTAGTTGGTCTGGGCGACCCGGACCGCGCGGACCGGGTCCCGTTCGTCGTGCGCCTGGTCGCCGAGGATGCCGAAGGCGAGCAGCACCATGTCGACCGGTCCCTCGGCGAACACCTTGCCGAGGACGGCCTCGTGGGACTCGGGGGCGAGCGCGTCGAAGGCGACGGTGTGGACGTCCGCGCCCAGCGCCCGCAGGCTCCCGGCCGCGTTCTCCAGCGCGAGCGAGGGGCGGCCCGCCAGCCACACCGTGCGGGTGCGGCGGGCGATCAGCCGGCGCGCGGTGGCCAGCGCGATCTCGGACGTGCCGCCGAGGACGAGCAGGGACCGGGGCAGTTCGGTGGCATCCTTCATGACAGATGACCGTATCGCCCCCATATGACCCTTCCGGCGGCGAAACGCGGTGTTGGCAGTCCCGCGCAGCGGGCAGAGTCGGATCATGGACTGGCTGAAGAGGCTGCCCGGCATCGGGCCGATCGTCACCCGCCTGACGATCACCCACGCGTGGCGGTGTTACGAACGGCTGGACCGGGTCAAGTGGGCCCGGCTGGCCGCCGCCATGACGTTCGTCAGCTTCGTGGCGCTGTTCCCGCTGCTGACCGTGGCCGCCGCGGTCACCGCCGCCACCCTCAGCCCGGCCCGCCAGAAGATCGTGGAGCAGCGGATCGCCGACCAGTTCCCGGGCCTGTCCGACCAGTTGGACCTCACCTCGCTGGTGCAGAACGCGGGCACCGTCGGGCTCATCGCGGGCGCGGCGCTGCTGTTCACGGGCATCGGCTGGGTCGGCCAGGTGCGGGACTGCCTGCGCGCGGTGTGGGAACTGCCGGACCAGGGGGAGAACCCGGTGCTGGCCAAGGTGAAGGACACCGTGATCCTGCTCGGTCTCGGCGGCGCCCTGCTGATCACGCTCGCCGCCTCCACCCTCGCCTCGGCCGCCGTCGGCCTGGTGTCGAGGCAGTTCGGCCTGGACGAGCACGGCTGGGGCACCGCGCTGCTGCAGGTCGCCGCGTTCGCCGTCGCCGTGCTCGCCGACTTCCTGGTCCTGCTCTACGTGCTGACCCTGCTGCCCGGGGTCGAGCCGCCGCGCCGCCGCCTGCTGGTCGCCGCCCTGCTCGGCGCGGTCGGCTTCGAACTGCTGAAACTGCTGCTCAGCGGCTATGTCCAGGGGGTTGCCGCGAAGAGTGTGTACGGCGCGTTCGGGGTCCCCGTGGCCCTGCTGCTGTGGATCAACTTCACCGCGAAACTCGTGCTGTTCTGTGCCGCCTGGACGGCGACGGGCAGCAAGGAGACCGAGGCCGCCGAGGTCGCCGAGGTCACGGACGGGACCGGCGGCGCATCAGGTCCGGCAGCGGCCACCGGCGGTTGACCAGGTACGCCCCGCCGCCGAGCAGCACCAGCAGCCCGCCCGCGATGGCCAGGGCGGTCCCGACGCCGCTGGAGCCGGAAGCGGCGGGGGCGCTCGCCGCCGCCTTCGCGCCCGCCCCGCCGCCCGTGCCGGGCGTCTGCCGGGGGCTCGCCGCGGAGGTGGACCCGACCGGCACGGCGCTCCTCGGCGGCACCAGCTCGCCCACCGGGTTCACCTTGCCGTCCGCCTGGAAACCCCAGTCGAACAGCTTCGCGGTCTCCTTGTAGACCTCGTTGTGGTCGTGCTTCTCCGGGTTCATCACCGTGACCAGCAGCACCTTTCCGCCGCGCTCGGCCACCCCGGTGAAGGTGGCGCCCGCGTGCGTGGTGTTGCCGTTCTTCACGCCCGCGATGCCCTGGTAGACCGGCACATCGCTGTCCCCGCTCAGCAGCCGGTTGGTGTTGCGGATCTCGGTCGCGCCGAACTTGGCGCTGACCGTCGAGCAGTAGTCGCGGAAGTCCTTCTTCTGCAGGCCCGAGCGGGCGATCAGCGTCAGGTCGTACGCCGAGGAGACCTGCTCCGGCGCGTCGTAGCCGTCGGGCGAGACCACCTGTGTGTCCAGCGCCTGGAGTTCCTCGGCGTGCTTCTGCATGTCCTCGACGGTCCGCTGCACCCCGCCGTTCATCGCGGACAGCACGTGCACCGCGTCGTTGCCCGACTTCAGGAACACCCCGAGCCACAGGTCGCGCACGGAGTAGGTGACGCCCTCCTTCACCCCGACCACGCTGGAGCCGTCGCCCACCCCCTTGAGATCGGCCGGGGCCACCTTGTAGCGGGTGTCCTTGGGGAACCGGGGCAGCACGGTGTCCGCGAACAGCATCTTCAGCGTGCTGGCCGGGGGCAGCCGCCAGTGCGCGTTGTGCGCGGCCAGGACCTGGCCCGACTCGGCGTCGGAGACGATCCACGAGCGGGCGGTCAGGCCCTTGGGCAGCACCGGTACCCCGGGCGCGAGGTTGACCTGCGTGCCGGGCATCCCGAGCCGGGCGCCGCCGAGGGTGGACATCTGCGCCGGGGGCGTGGCCGTCGGGCTCGTGGTGGGGGACGGGGCGGCGAGGGCGGCGGGCGCGGTGACGGACACGCACAGCGCGGCGGCGGAGACGACCAGCAGGGACCGCCGGGGGAGCGCGGCGGCCCCACCCCCGGCACGGACCCGGACCCCCGACGGCGATACTGGACTCATGAAGCTCAGCCGCCCTGTCTCCTGGTTCCTGCTCGCCTTCGGGGTGTGGAGCTGGGTCATCTGGGTCACTTTCGTCAAGAATCTCGTCAAGGACAGCAGCGGTCTGGCCTTCGACGACGGTCACCCGACCGCGTACTTCTGGGTGCACCTGCTGCTGGCGGTCGTTTCCTTCGTATTGGGGACGGTCATCGGCGTCATCGGGTTGCGCGGAGTACGCGCACTGCGCCGAAACTCATAGCGGACACACGAAAACCCCGCGTCCGGGAGCGGCGCGGGGGTGTCCGGGCTCGGATGGGTCCGACGAGCGGCGGGTCAGCTCTGGCCGGCCTGCAGGAGTCGGGTCACGTCCAGGGCGACCTTGCCTCCGACGGACTCGGGAAGTGTCACGAGTTCGCCGGGTGTGTGGATCCCGTGGTTCTGGTAGCGGTCGGCCACCGGGCTGGTGAGGAGGTGGATGCGCTGGTGGTGGCGGTCGATGATGACGTAGACCGGGATACCGGCCCTGGCGTAGCAGGCGACCTTGTCGCGTAGATCCGTTCGCCAGTTGCTGGAGGTGACCTCCATGACCAGGCGGAAGCAGACCGGGTCGTAGCAGCTGTTCTCCACCAAGTGGTCGCGGTAGTCGTCGTCGACCACCGACAGGTCGGGGATGACGTAGTCCTCCGGGCCGGTGGGCAGCCAGAGCCCGATTCCCGGCAGTGCTCTCACGAGGCCCAGTTGCTGGAAGGGAGCCGCGAAGAGCATGAGGGCCTCGGAGTGCGGGCCGTCCGGCGCTGGGCTCACGAGAATCTGGCCTCCGATGATCTCGGCACGAAGGCCCGGGAGACGCTCCATGATCTGGTTCGCCTCGGCGATCTGCGACCAGTCGTCGTGAGGCCGCTCGACAGCTGCTGCGGACATCTGGTGCCTCCTGTGGGCTGTGTCGAGAACAGCATCGTAGGCATCCGCGGCGCCGGGCGTCCTGTCCCCGCGCCTTCACCCGAAAGTGATCACCCGCTCTCCCGGCCCCCGCGCCCCGGGTCCGGCAGGACTCTCGTCATGCCCGGCAGGAAGTCCGTGAACAGCTCGTGGACCTCCATGACCAGCGGCCGCAGCACCCGGAAGCGGGCCAGGGCCACCCCGCGCGCGGTCAGCCGGGCCCCGCGCCGGGCCAGCCGGTAGCTGCGCTCGCGGTTCTCCGTGCGGTCGAAGATCCAGTACAGCACCAGGCCCATCTGCGAGAGCCACATCAACTCCGGCAGGACGTCCCGCAGTTCCGGGGCCACCTTGGCCTTGGAGCCGGCCAGTACCTCCCGGTGCACGCTGATGGCCTGCTCGCGGGCATGCTCGCTCTCCGGGGAGAAGGGGCTGAGCGGGCTGTCGGGGTCGGCGGCGTTCTTGAAGAACTGCACCGCGAACTCGTGGTACGGCCGGGCGATGTCCAGCCACGCGGTCAGCACCCCCGCGAGCCGTGCCTCCAGGTCGGTCTCCCGCTCCAGCACCGACCGGACCGCCGCCTGGTGCTCGGCGGCGATCCGGTCGTAGAAGCCCTGGATCAGGTGTTCCTTGCCCTCGAAGTAGTAGTAGGCGTTGCCGACGGAGACCCCGGCCTCCTTGGCGATGGCCCGCATGGTCGTCTTGTCGTAGCCGCGCTCCTGGAACATCCGCATCGCGGTCTGGAGAATCAGCGCGCGGGTCTGCTCGGACTTGCTGCTGTGGGGGCCGGCCGCCTCGGGGCCGTCGTTCTTCGCGGGCACGGTAGAAGAGCCTAACGAGTGGCCGGGCCGGTTCCCGCCCGGGACGGCGGTGCGTAGGTCCAGCCCGTGACCGGGTGGTAGGACCAGCCGTCGGCCCGCTGGTACACCCGCCCGCCCCACTGGGCGCCGGGCTGCCGCGGTCCGCGCCATCCCGCCGCGGTGAGGACGGCGCCGCGGGCCGCCCTGGCGCCGGCCGGGCCGGCGAGCCGGTGGGCGAGCGGGCGGTGTTCGCGCAGGGCCCACAGCAGGACGATCCAGGCGCGCGAGCCCCGGTAGACCTGGCCGGAGTCGCCGACCACGGTGATCTCGTCCCGGGGGTCGCCGGGGCCGAGCCCGGGGAAGCGGGCGCGGGCCGCGGCCGAACCGGCGGGCAGCGGCTCCAGTGGCACCAGCCGGGGTTGCCGTGCCAGCCAGCCGCACAGGTGGAGGCCCAGGGCGGTCCGGTCGTCGTACAGGACGGTCAGCCCGCGGACCGGGACCCCGGCGGCGTCCCGGTCCGGTGCGGTGGCCGCGGTGGTCACGCCGGTCACGCCCCGGCCCCCGGCGCGATCCATTCCTGCGGGCGGACCGGGGGGACCTGCTCCCGCTCCAGCATCCCGCGCCGGCGGATCCGGTTGAGGACGTACACGTTCCCCAGGTGCATCGCGCCGAGGACCAGGAGCACCACGCCCAGCTTGGTGGACAGGGCCTCGAAGATGCCGCGGGTGTCCTGGACCGTGTCGTCATCGCTCAGGTACAGCGCCACGAAGCCGAGGTTGACGAGGTAGAAGCCGACGACCAAGAGGTGGTTGACGGCGTCGGCGAGCCTCTCGTCGCCGCGCAGGACGTCGGCCAGGAAGATCCGTCCGTTGCGGCTGAGCGTGCGGGCCACCCAGATGGTCAGCGCGATGCTGACGACCAGGTAGATGACGTAGGCGATGACGGTGCGGTCCATGCCCCACCCCTTCTTGAACGCGTTCAAAACGCTGACAGGGATGACTCTAGACCCGTTTTTGAACGCGTTCAACCGAGGGTGGGGGCTCAGTTCCTGCGGGCCAGCGCCGGGCGCTTGGTGTAGTCCGTGAAGCCCAGGAGATTGCCCCAGGGGTCGGCGATCTCCACCGTCCAGCCGGTGACGCCCTGGGTCATCTCGTCCAGCGGCGGGATCCCGGCGGCGGCCAGCTCCCGCGCCGCCGCCCGCGCGTCCGGCACCTCCAGCCACACCCGCGGCGAGGGCCAGTGCGGCGGCCTCCGGCCCAGCCCCTCCTCGGCGCGCAGCAGGATGCCGGGCGTCTCCGCGCCGACCTTCAGCAGCGCGATACCGGCCTCGTCCAGCCGGAAGCCCACGGTGAACCCGGCCCGCTCGTAGAAGGCGACGGCCTCGCCGAGGTCGCCGACGGGGAGCAGCACGTTGTCGAAGCCGAGCAGTTCGTACGACTCTTCGTCTGACATGTCGTCACATTAGGATCCCGGCTCCCGGGAAGCGAGGAGCCCCACCGCGGCGGACTCCGGCGGGGGTACGGCGCGCGGACATGCGCGAGGGCCCCGCTCCGTGGCGGAGCGGGGCCCTCGGCGGTGCCTCGGCAGGTCAGTAGCGGCGCGTGATGAGGGCGCGCTTGACTTCCTGGATGGCCTTCGTGACCTCGATACCGCGCGGGCAGGCGTCCGTGCAGTTGAAGGTCGTACGGCAGCGCCACACGCCGTCGCGGTCGTTGAGGATCTCCAGGCGCTGCTCGCCCGCCTCGTCACGGCTGTCGAAGATGAAGCGGTGGGCGTTCACGATCGCGGCCGGACCGAAGTACTGGCCGTCGTTCCAGAACACCGGGCAGGAGGAGGTGCAGGCCGCGCAGAGGATGCACTTCGTCGTGTCGTCGAAGCGCTCGCGGTCCTCCGGGGACTGGAAGCGCTCCCGGGTGGGCTCGTTCGTCTCCTTGACGACCAGGAACGGCATGACGTCCCGGTACGCCTGGAAGAACGGCTCCATGTCCACGACCAGGTCCTTCAGGACCGTCAGGCCCTTGATGGGCTCGACCGTGATCGGCTTCTCGGGGTTGATGTCCTTGATCAGCGTCTTGCAGGCAAGGCGGTTCTTGCCGTTGATCCGCATCGCGTCCGAGCCGCAGATGCCGTGCGCGCACGACCGGCGGAAGGTGAGGGAGCCGTCGATGTCCCACTTGATCTTGTGCAGACCGTCGAGGACTCGCTCCTTGGGGTCGATCTCCAGCTGGAAGTCTTCCCAGGTCGCCTCGGCCGAGACCTCCGGGTTGAACCGGCGGACGCGGAAGGTGACCGTGATGTAGGGGGAGTCGGCGAAACCGGGCTCGGGCCGGCCGGCCGCGTCCGCCTTGTCCAGAACAGGGGTAGCCATCAGTACTTACGCTCCATCGGCTGGTAGCGGGTCTGGACGACCGGCTTGTAGTCGAGACGGACGGTTTCCGAGCCGTCGGCGCCGACCTCGCGGTACGCCATGGTGTGCCGCATGAAGTTGACGTCGTCGCGGTTCGGGTAGTCCTCGCGGTAGTGACCGCCGCGGGACTCCTTGCGGGCGAGGGCCGAGACGGCCATGACCTCGGCCAGGTCGAGCAGGTTGCCCAGCTCGATCGCCTCAAGGAGGTCCGTGTTGAAACGCTTGCCCTTGTCCTGGATCGCCACGTTCTTGTAGCGCTCCCTGAGCTCGGCGATCTTCTCGACCGCCGTCTTGATCGTCTGCTCGGTGCGGAACACCATGACGTTGGCGTCCATGGTCTCCTGCAGCTCGCGGCGCAGGGTCGCCACCCGCTCGTTGCCGGTGGAGGTGCGCAGCCGCTCGATCTGCTCGACGACGAAGGACTCCGGGTCCTCCGGCAGCTCCACGAAGTCGGCCTTGGCCGAGTACTCGGCGGCGGCGATGCCCGCGCGGCGGCCGAAGACGTTGATGTCCAGCAGCGAGTTGGTGCCGAGACGGTTGGCGCCGTGCACGGAGACACAGGCGACCTCGCCGGCCGCGTACAGACCCGGCACGACCGTGGTGTTGTCCGCCAGGACCTCACCCTCGACGTTCGTCGGGATGCCGCCCATCGCGTAGTGCGCGGTCGGCTGGATCGGGATCGGGTCCGTGTACGGCTCGATGCCCAGGTAGGTCCGCGCGAACTCGGTGATGTCCGGCAGCTTGGCGTCCAGCTGCTCCGGCGGCAGGTGGGTCAGGTCCAGGTACACGTGGTCGCCCTCGGGACCGCAGCCGCGGCCCTCGCGGATCTCCGTGTAGATGGAGCGGGACACGACGTCACGGGACGCCAGGTCCTTCATGACGGGAGCGTACTTCTCCATGAAGCGCTCGCCGTCCTTGTTGCGCAGGATGCCGCCCTCGCCGCGGGCGCCCTCGGTGAGCAGGATGCCCATGCGCCAGATGCCGGTCGGGTGGAACTGGAAGAACTCCATGTCCTCCAGCGGGAGCCCGCGCCGGTAGACCGCCGCCTGGCCGTCACCGGTCAGGGTGTGGGCGTTCGACGTCACCTTGAAGAACTTGCCGCAGCCGCCGGAGGCGTAGATGACGGCCTTCGCCTGGAAGACGTGGATCTCGCCGGTGGCCAGCTCGTACGCGACGACACCGGCGGACTTCTTGACGCCGTCGACCTCGGTGATCAGCTGGTCCAGGACGTAGAACTCGTTGAAGAACTCCACGCCCTCCTTGACGCAGTTCTGGTACAGCGTCTGGAGGATCATGTGGCCGGTGCGGTCCGCGGCGTAGCAGGACCGGCGGACCGGGGCCTCGCCGTGGTTGCGGGAGTGACCGCCGAAGCGGCGCTGGTCGATGGTGCCGTTCGGGGTCCGGTTGAACGGCAGGCCCATCTTCTCCAGGTCGAGGACGGCGTCGATGGCCTCCTTCGCCAGGATCTCGGCGGCGTCCTGGTCGACCAGGTAGTCACCGCCCTTGACCGTGTCGAAGGTGTGCCACTCCCAGTTGTCCTCCTCCACGTTGGCGAGCGCGGCGGCCATGCCGCCCTGCGCGGCGCCCGTGTGGGAGCGGGTGGGGTAGAGCTTGGTCAGGACCGCGGTGCGGCTGCGCTTCGTCGCCTCGATGGCGGCGCGCATGCCCGCGCCGCCGGCGCCGACGATGACGGTGTCGTACTTGTGGATCTTCATGATTCTCGCAGCCCCGTGCCTAGCGGATGTTCGGGTCGAAGGTGAAGATCACCAGCGTGCCCAGCAGGATGGTGAACACCGTGGCGGTGTAGAGCAGTGCCTTCAGCCACAACCGGCTGGTCGGCCGCTCGGCGTAGTCGTTGATGACCGTGCGCAGGCCGTTGGCGCCGTGCAGCATCGCCAGCCACAGCATCACCAGGTCCCAGACCTGCCAGAACGGGGATGCCCAGCGGCCGGCCACGAAGGCGAAGCCGACCTTGGAGACACCGCCGTCCAGCACCAGCTGGATCAGCAGGTGGCCGAGGACGAGGACGACCAGCACGATGCCGGACAGGCGCATGAACAGCCACGCCGCCAGCTCGAAGTTGCCCCGGGTCGACTTGGGGGTCTTCTTGGTGCGCTTGCGCGGGGCCTCGATCAGCGGGGCCGGGTGGTCGACGGTGTAGACGGGGGCGCCTTCCACGGGGCCGACTCCGGAAGCGGGGGTTTCAGTCGTGGACATCGGCGTCAGCTCCCAAAGAGTGCACGGTACGCGTGGCCGAGGACCGGGTAGATCGCCCCGGCCATCAGGACGATCCAGACACCCATCACGGTCCAGAACATCTGCTTCTGGTAGCGCGGGCCCTTCGACCAGAAGTCGACGGCGATGACCCGCAGGCCGTTGAGCGCGTGGAAGAGGATGGCGGCGACGAGGCCGTACTCCAGCAGCGCGACGATCGGCGTCTTGTACGTGGCTACGACCTTGTCGTAGTCCTCGGGGGAGACACGCACGAGAGCGGTGTCCAGCACGTGAACGAACAGGAAGAAGAAAATGAGGACGCCGGTGACTCGGTGAGCCACCCAGGACCACATTCCTTCCCGGCCGCGGTACAGCGTTCCAGCCGGCACGGAAGAACCCTCCGGGTGCGGGGACTAGGGCCGCGCCGGCTTCTCTGTCGGTCGGGCCCGGCCGGGTACGGTCCACCGGCCCCCAGCATCGTAGCGAGGCGATGAGCTGTGCCTTACGGGGGGCCTACCGGTGTGATCAAAGTGGCACGCGGTTGGGCTAGCCCGGTGCGGTGTGTCCGGTTATCTGCCGGGTGCGGGTGCGTTGGTACTGGTCGCGCGGTTCCTGGTGCCTCTGAGAAATGCCGCGATTCTCCCTTTCGCGAGGCGTCGGAGCTGTTCCGCCGCCACCACCCGCTCGTCCTCCGGATCGTTCGCCAATCGTGACCGGATCGCCTGGAGGATGTGGTCGATGACCTCGTCCGCGGGGATGTCGCCCAGGTAGATGATGAACGTGTGGCCGAACCGGGCCTCGTAGGCGGCGTGGGCGGCGCCGAGGGCCATGTGGGCCGCCGAGTACGTGTCCTCGGGCAGCTCGGGGAGGCACTCCCCGGCCAGGGCCTCGGCGAGGTCGGCGGGGGAGAGGTCGTACGTCGCCTCGTCCGCCGCGGCCAGCAGGGAGTCCAGGTCGGGGTAGGGGCGGTGCGCGGCGATCCGGTCGGACCAGCGCGGGCTGCGCAGGCAGTGCAGCAGAAGGGTGCGCGCCTCGTCGGCGGACGCCGTGTTGAAGGCGTCGAGCGGCTTGGGGAGATACGGCAGAGGGTGGGCGGGCAGCGTCGGTCCTCGCGTCACTTGTGGTGCGGCAGGGGATTCTGTGAAGGATGTGAGTGTCGTCAGGTTATCGAGAGTGGTCATACGGTGTCCGAGCGATAACGGAATTTCACTCGAACGGCAGAGTTTCGCTTCGTCCGGCTGACCGCTGAACCGGGGAACGGTCGTACGTTGGCAGGGTGACCCAGCACAGGCGCGAGCGCCGGGGACCGGCGCGACAGGTGGTACGGAAGCGGGCGGTGATGGTCGCGGCGTTCGCCGGGACGGTCGCGCTCGGCACGGGCGTCGGCCTGTGGGCCGCGGCGGACGACGGCGGCGCACCGCCGGGGAACGGCACGCGCCACTCGGCCTCCGGCCGGGTGACCGGCACCGGCACCGGCCCCGGTACTGGCACCGGTAAGGCGCCCACGGCACCGGGCACCCCGTCGGTGGCGCCGAGCCCGAGCCGGTCGTACCCGCTGTCGAAGGCGCCGCGCACGATACCCGCGGTCCGCTCGCACACCCCGGAGCGCGGCCCCGGCTGGCGGCCCCGGCCGGGCGCGCGGGTGGTGGTGGCCGATCCGGCGCTGGCCGACGAGGGGCGGCTGGTAGCCGGGGAGCTGGGGCTGGCGTACGCCGGGGAGAAGAACGACGCGCGGGCCGGCGACGTACGGCTCGCGCTCGGCGGCGGGGGCGGGAACCGGGAGTCGTACACGCTGACCGTCCGGGGCGGGCGGGTCGAGATCACCGGGCCCGGCGAGGCCGGGGTCTTCTACGGCACCCGCACCCTGAAGCAGGAGGTCCACGGCGGCGGCACGGCACCGGAGGGCGTCGTGCGCGACCAGCCGGCCAAGCCGGTGCGCGGGTTCATGCTGGACATCGCGCGCAAACCGTTCACCGCGGCCTGGATCGAGGACCGGATACGCGAGCTGGGGGACCTGAAGTTCAACGAGCTGGGCCTGCACTTCTCCGACGACCAGGCCTTCCGGATCGAGTCCGCCAGCCATCCCGAGATCGTCTCCCCGGACCACCTGACCAAGGCCCAGGTCAAGGAGATCGTGGCGCTGGCGGACGCCCGGCACATCACCGTCGTCCCCGAGATCGACTCCCCGGGACACCTGGGCGCGGTCCTCGCCGCCCACCCCGACCTGCGGCTGCGCAAGGCGAACGGGGTGGTGCTCCGCGGTGCCGTCGACATCTCCAAGGACGCCTCGGCCCGGCTGGTGGACGACCTGCTGAACGAGTACGCCGACCTGTTCACCGGCGGCCAGTGGCACCTGGGCGGGGACGAGTACCAGGCGCTGATGGCGCGCGACCCGCAGACGTCGTACCCGCAGCTGGCCGCCGCCGCGAAGCGCAAGTACGGCCCCGGCGGCACGGTCGCCGACCTCACCACCGGCTGGCTGAACGACCGCGCCGCCACCGTCCGCGCCCACGGCAGGACCGTACGGGCCTGGAACGACGGCTTCTTCCGGGGCACCTCCGTACAGGCCGACCCCTCGCTCCAGGTCGCCTACTGGACCGGCAAGGAGATCGGCGCCCGGCCGCCGGCCGAGTACCTGAGCGCCGGCCGCCGGATGCTCAACTACAACGACGAGTTCCTCTACTACGTGCTCGGCCAGCCGCAGACCTTCGTCTACCCGACCGGACAGCGCATCTACGAGCAGTGGAACCCGAGGGTGGTGCGCGGTAAGACCGCCGTGCCCGCGCGCTACGACGGGCAGATCCTCGGCGGGTCGTTCGCCGTGTGGTGCGACTTCCCCAACGCGCAGACGCAGGCGCAGGTCGCCGCCGGGATCCGGATGCCGCTGCGGGCCACCGTGCAGAAACTGTGGGACCCGGGCCGGCCCGCGCTGTCCTGGGCGGACTTCCGGAAACTGGCGGACCGGCTGGGCTGAGCCACGGGAGGCGGAACGGGCGGGCGCCGGAACCCGGTGGACGGGCGGGGGCGTCCGGCCGTATGTTCCGGTGTCCGCGCACGCCGGCGACGCACGTGCCGGTGCCGCCGGCGGCGCTCGGGTCCGGGGAGGACCACGCGCCGTCCCGCCTCTCTTTCTTCTCGGGGGAACCTCGTCATGACCTCGCCCGTGCCCGTGCCGCCGAACCCGCACCCGGCCCCGCCCGGCGCCTGGCCGCGCTCACCGGCCGCGCTCGCCCGGGCCACCGCCGTACTGCTCGGCCTGGTCGTCGCCACCGACCTGTTCGCCTGCTACGCGGACCTGCTGGAGATGGACGTCACCAAGGACCTCGTCGACGGCGTCGTGGGCGATGACGTGATCGACCGGGCCGACCACGCGGACGACCTCTACGGCCTCTCCGGCATCCTCCAGGGCGTGGCGCTGGTGGCCACGATGGTCGTCTATCTGTGCTGGCTGTGGCGGGTCCGGGTGAACGCCGGGGTGTTCGACGCCTCCCGGCACCGCATGCGGCTCGGCTGGACGATCGGCGGCTGGTTCTGCCCGGTGGTGAACCTGTGGTTCCCGCGCCGGATCGTCGCGGACACCTGGGACGCCAGCGGGCCCTGGGGCGCGCGGTCCGGGCACTCGCTGGTCAACGCCTGGTGGACGCTGTGGCTCGTCGATCTCCTGCTGGGCCGGTTCGCCGACACGCGTTCCCGGCGCGCCGAGACGGTGGAGGAGCTGTACGAGGCCGCCAGGGCGATGCTGCTCTCCGACGCGCTCGACATCGTGGCCGCGGTGCTCGCCGTCCTGGTGGTCGTCCGGCTGAGCCGGTTGCAGGAGCGGAAGCTGCGCTCGGGCGAGATGCCGTTCCCGGCCCCGCCCCCGGCTCCGGAGCTTGGCTGAAAATCGACCACTGTGACACTCCCGCGCCGTCGCACGCAGTAAGGGGGAGTGCGGGCTCCGTACCGGTCGGTGCCCCGGTGAGGGAGGCTTTCCATGAGCCTGGTGGAACTGGTCGCACGGGCCGACGAACGCGGACTGGCCGTCGGCGGGCTGGCTTGTCTTGATCGGTGCCTTCCGCTGCTCGGCGGCGACGACGAGGCGCTGCGACCCCTGTGGGCGAGCCTCGCCGACGGCTCCGGCTGGGCCGGGGACCTGGCGCGCGCCCGTGACCTCCTCGGCGCCGGGCGGCTCCCCGACGACGAGGCCGCGCTGCTGGCCCACCGCATGCTGGAGTCGGCCCCCGCCGAGCGCACCGCCGACGCGCTGCGGCCCTGGGCCGAGGCATGCTCGACCGCCTCACTCCGGGTCCACCGGCTGCTGGACCCGGCGGCAGGGGCCGGACCGGACGCGGGCGATTCCCTACGGGCGGACGCGGGGGACACCGTCGGCCCCTCGCCGCTCGTCGCCGCCGAGCTGCGCCGGCAGGCCCTGGTGCTGGAGCTCCTCGCGGACCACGGCGCCCAGGGGCTGCGCCGGGCGCTGGAGGTGACGGTGGAGGGCCGCCGGGTGCTGCGCGCGGTGGTCTCGCGCCGGGCGCGCAACACGGCGGAAGCGGGGGCGCGGGCGGGCCTGTGACCTTCGTGCGGTGGACGTGGGGCGGTCCTGCGGCGGTTGGCGAAACGTTTGGCGAAACAGGGCGGAACCCCGTGACGCGACCCCGCCCCGGGGCGCTCTTCCCTATGTGACAGCCCACACGACAGCCGAAGCGACAGCCCATGTGACCGCCTACGCCACCGGCCCGGTGCCGGCCGCGGCGCCGGCCCGTTCGACGGCCCCGTACGGGCCGGCCCGGCGGGAGACCAGGCCGCGCGCCGCGGCGAAACCCGCGCGCTGGGCGGCGGACGCGGTGGCGACGATGCGCGAGGGCGCCCGGGTGCGGCTCGACTACTCGGCGCAGAGCCTGTGGCGGGTGGACCGGATGATCCAGGAGATACGCCGGGAGCGGGCGCCGTACGCGGCCGTCCGCAGCGTCCTGCGCGGTTTCGGCGCCTACGCCGGCGAGGTCATCGTCCGCCGGACCGGCGCCGAGTGGTGGGCGACGGGCGGCGAGCACTGGGTGCGCACCCCCGACGGCCGGCTGTGGGACCCCATCGACGAGGCCCGCCGCTGCTACGGCGGCCACGGCTCGCTCCGACTGCTGTGCCGGGACGCGACCACCGAGGCGTGAGGTGACTGCCGAGGTCTGAGGCGGGCCGGGCCCGGGCCGAGCGGGGACCGTGCTCGGCCCGACCGGGGGGCCGTTTCCGAGCCGTTCGTGGGCCGCCCCGCCCCTTCTCCGGCCCTTCGCCGGCCGCCCCCGCCCCTTCTCCGGCCGCCGTCCGGCTGTGACACTTCCGTCGGGGCCGACGCTGATGATCGTGGAGGGCGACCGACACGGCCGGAGCGTGTCGCAACCGTGAGGTCAGGCGCCACGCAGTGGCCAGGAACTCGGCACGAACGAGGACGGTCTTGGGCCAGGGAGTTCAACCCCGCCGCCCGCAGCCGCGGGACGGGGAGCTGGGCGCGGCCGTGGCACGGGCCCAGGGCGGCGACGAGACCGCCTTCGCGGTGGCCTACCGGATCGTGCACCCCGGACTGCTGGGCTATCTGCGCGGCCTGGTCGGCGAGGAGGCGGAGGACATCGCCTCGGAGGCATGGCTGGAGATCGCCCGGGACCTCGCCCGCTTCCAGGGCGACGGGGCCGGCTTCCGCGGCTGGACCGCGGCCATCGCCCGGCACCGCGCGCTGGACCACCTGCGCCGGCAGCGGGCCCGGCCCCGGCCCGTCCCGCTGGAACAGGACGCCCTGGAACTGCCCGGCCGGCACGGCACCGACGACCAGGCCCTGGAGTCGCTGTCCACCGGGCGGGTGCTGGAGCTGGTGCGCGCGCTGCCGCGGGACCAGGCCGAGGCGGTGCTGCTGCGGGTGGTCGTCGGCCTCGACGGCCCGTCCGCCGCCCGCGTCCTCGGCAAACGCCCCGGCGCCGTCCGCACGGCCACCTACCGGGGCCTGCGCCGCCTGGCCCGCCACCTCGCCGGCACCGGCGCCGGGGGCGGGCACGAGGACGGGAACGGGGAGGACGGGCGCGGACGTGGCTGACCTGAACGGCGGCCGGCCGTCAGGCTGTCGCCTGCCTGGCCCTGTCACAGTGCGGCGGTACTGATTCTATATAAGTGAGTGCGACTGATTCTGTCGAAGTAGAATTAGACATAGTCCCCTCGCGCGGTGTGCAGGAGGTCCACGTGATGAAGAACCCGCCGGTGAAGCCGGACGACGTGGTCGATCGGGACCGGGAGTGGGGACTGCTCACGGAGTTCCTCACCGATCCGGATCCGGCGATGCGGCTCGGCATCGTGTCCGGGCGGCGGAGGCACGGGAAGTCGTACCTTCTTCAGGCCCTGTCCCAGCAGGTCGGCGGCTTGTACGTCACAGCGGTCCGGGAGGAGGGACGGTTGCCCGCGATCCAGCGGTTCAGTGACGCCGTCGCCACCCACGCCGGCCTGCGGCCGGGGAGTCTACGACTGACCGACTGGCGTGACGTCCTGTCCAACGCCCTCGACGTGACCGCTCGTTCGCCGCACCCGCTCCTGGTGATCGACGAGCTGCCGTACTTGCTCCAGCACTCGCCCGAGATCCCGGGACTGCTGCAACAGCTCTACGACGAACGCCAGCGCGGCGCTCGGCCCGGTGCCGGGCCGGGGCCCCGGCTGATCCTGTGTGGTTCCGCGATGAGTGTCATGCACGAACTGCTCTCGGGGACCAAGCCGCTGCGGGGCCGTGCCGTGATCGATCTACGGCTGGGTGCCTTCGACTACCGCGACAGCCGGGCCTTCTGGCAGATCGCCGATCCGCTGACCGCGCTGAAGGTGCACGCGGTCCTGGGCGGAGCCCCCGGATACCGGCCGGTGGCCGGCCGGCCGCATCCGGACGACGGTTTCGACACCTGGCTCACCCGGACGCTGCTCGACCCGGGGCGGGCGGTGTACTCGCGTACCGAGACCGAGTACCTGCTGCGCGAGGACCCGAGGATCACGCAGCACACGCTGTACTACGACATCCTCACCGCGATCGCGCAGGGCGCCACCACTCCCAGCAAGATCGGTGCCGCCCTGGAACGCCCGCGCAACGCCGTGGCTCACCCGCTCGGCGTGCTGGAATCCACCGGCTACATCCGGCGGGAACAGGACATCCTCCGCTCCAGGCACCCAGTCATCACGCTCGCCGATCCCGTCATCCGGTTCAACCAGCTCATCACCCTCCCGCAGGCCGCCGCCGTGGAGCAGGGCTTCGCCGAGCAGGTGTGGCAACAGGCCGCTCCGACGTTCAACTCCAAGATCCTCGGGCCGCACTTCGAGGACCTGGCCCGCGACTTCACCCGTCGTTACGCCCATACCCTGCTGCCCGGTGGACTGCCCGGACCGGTCGGTACCACCGAGGTCGCCGACCAGGTCGCCCGGACCAAGTACGAGGTCGATGTCATCGCCCTGGCCGCCGGCGAGCGCCCGCAGGCCGCCCGCGCGAGGATCGCGCTGCTGGGCGAGGCCAAGGCAACCGCCGCCCGCCGTGGCACCGGTGACCTGGAGCGCCTGGAACGCATCCGTGCCCTGCTCGCGGATCAGGGGTACGACACCACTGCCACCACCCTGGCCCTGTACTCCCTGCACGGCTTCTATCCCGACCTGCTCGACCTGGCCGACCACCGTGACGACCTCCTCCTGGTCGATCTGCCCACCCTCTACGGCAGCTGACCGTTCCGGACGTGATCGAGCGGCGACACGGCAACGACCGGGGCCGCCACCCCCCACAGGAGAGGCCCCGGCCGTCGCGCGTACGGGTCGCGTGCGGCCCGTACTCTCTTCAGCGCCGTGCGTGCCGTTTCTGTCACACCCGGCCACACCGGGTCCTCACCCTGCGCACATCCGCACCCGGTCACGAGTTAGTTGCATCTTCTATGGACATGGACGCGCGGCCCTTTCACGCCGTAACGTGCCTTTCGCGCCGACCGGAGGACAGGCGTAAAGGGAGTACGGTGCTGGGGGACGACGCGGAGCTGACCGCCGCGGTGCGCGCGGCCCAGGGCGGGGACGAGACCGCGTTCCGCACGGTGTACCGCGCGGTGCACCCCCGGCTGCTCGGATACGTCCGCACCCTCGTCGGCGACCCGGACGCCGAGGACGTCGCCTCCGAGGCATGGCTCCAGATCGCCCGTGACCTGGACCGCTTCAGCGGCGACGCCGACCGGTTCCGCGGCTGGGCCGCCCGGATAGCCCGCAACCGCGCCCTGGACCACATCCGCATGCGCGGCCGGCGCCCCGCCATAGGCGGCGACGAGACCGAGCTGACCGGCCGGCCCGCCGAGTCCGACACGGCGGGCGAGGCCATGGAGGCCCTGGCCACCGACAGCACCCTGTCCCTGATCGCCCGGCTCCCGCAGGACCAGGCCGAGGCCGTCGTCCTGCGCGTGGTCGTGGGCCTGGACGCCAAGACCGCCGCCGAGACGCTCGGCAAACGCGCGGGCGCCGTCCGCACCGCCGCGCACCGCGGTCTGAAACGGCTCGCGGAGCTGATCGGCGCGGATCCGGAATCGGCGGGCGGACTCGACGCCCTCCCGCCACAGCGAGAACCGCGCCGCCGCGCGGTGACGTCCGCAACTGTGACGCATACGCGTACGCGGACGCAGAAGGACATGTGATGGCCGACGAGCAGGACAAGTGGCTGGACCGTGAGACGGCGGAACGTCTGCTGCGCGGCGAGTCGCTGGAAGCCGTCGACCCCTCCGCCCGTGACCAGGCCGAACGCCTCTCCCGGGCGCTCGGCGCGCTGTCCGCCGAGGCGGCTCCGGCCACCGGTGAACTCCCCGGCGAGCAGGCCGCGCTGGCCGCGTTCCGCAAGGCCCGTGAGGCCGCCGAGGCGGAGCGCACCGCCGCCGCGCACGCCCCCTCCGCCGCCCGCGCGCCGGCGCCCGGCACCGACGCGGACCTGATCCGCATCGCCGCGCCGGCCCGTACCGGAATCCCGGTGCGGCGCCCCCGCCGGGTCCGCCCGGCGCGTCTGGCGCTCGCCGCCGCGCTGGCCGCCGGCACGCTCGGCGGGGTGGCCGTGGCCGCGGGCAGCGGAGCCCTCCCGGCGCCGTTCGGCGACGCCGGGCCCCGCCCCACCGCCACCGCCGGTACGACCACCGGACGGTCGCTCGCCTCCCCGTCCCCGCGGGCCGTACCGGACGACGGAAACGGGACCGGCGCCCCCGCCACGAAGGGCACTCCGGGTGGCCGGGCCGAGGGGAGCCACGGCGCCGGCCCCGGCGGGACCCGCGGGCAGGAGCCCGGCACCGGCCGCGGCACCGCGCCCGGCACCCCCTCCGCGACCCCCGGCACCGGATGGCTCCGTGACGCCGACGCCTGCCGTGCCCTGCGGGACGGTGAGGACCTGGACGCCGGCCGCCGGCGCGCCCTGGAGCACCTGGCCGGCGGGGCCGCCCGCGTGAGCCGGTACTGCGAGGTCCTGCTGTCCGCCGGCGGACACGGCGAGGACGGGAACAGCGGTAAGACCAAGCGAGGTAAAGAGGGTAAAGAGGAAAAAGAGGGCAAGGGGGATCAGGGGCGGGGGCAGGGGAGCGGCGGCCGGCCCGTCCGTCCGGGCTCCGGGCACGGCGGCGGGCGCCACGGCGGTGTCGCGCCCGCCCCCTCCGTCGTCGCCCCGCACACCGGCGGACCGGACCGCGCGCAACCAGGCCACGGGCAGCCAGGCCACGGGCAGTCGGACCGCGAGCGGCCGGACCTCGCGCCGAGCCCGGCGCACTCCGCCCGCTCCACCCGCTCCACCCGCTGACCCTCCGGTCCGAAACCCCCGTGACCTGCGGTTTCACCAGGGCGAGAAAATTTTTCCGCGCCAGGTGTGACGTTTTTGAAGCCCGTGACGCAGTACTGAGTGAGCCGACTGGTCATCGGCCGTCGCACGGAGCCGGGGTTCCCCCCGTACCCAAGGCTCGTGCACCTGGCGCGGGCGGGACACGTTCCCCCGGTCCCGCCCGCGCCCCGCAGCCTCACCGGGACACGACGACCTTGTCGCCGACCTTCACCTGGGCGAACAGCCGCGCGATCGCCGCCTCGTCCCGCACGTTGACGCAGCCGTGCGAACCGCCCGCGTACCCGCGTGCCGCGAAGTCGGCCGAGTAGTGCACCGCCTGGCCGCCGCTGAAGAACATCGCGTACGGCATCGGGGAGTGGTAGAGCGTCGACACATGGTGCCGTGACTTCCAGTAGACCTTGAACACACCTTCACGGGTGGGTGTGTATTGGGTGCCGAACCGGACGGACAGCGTGTCGAGCGTGCGTCCGTCGATCATCCAGCGCAGTGTCCGGCTGGTCTTGTCGATGCACAGCACCCGGCCGGTCACGCAGCGCGCGTCGGGCGCGGCGGCCGGCTGACCGCCCATCGGGTACAGCTCCCACCGCGTCGGCCGGTGCGTCATGGCGAGCAGCCGCTGCCAGGTGACGGTGTCCAGCCTGCCGGTCGCCGGCAGCCCGCGCTTGGCCTGGAAGCCGAGGACGGCCCGCGTGGTCTGCGGGCCGTACGTCCCCGTCGGCGTGGCGGACAGCCAGCCCACCTGGCGCAGCCGCGCCTGGAGTTCCCGTACGCCCGGCCCGCTGCTCCCGTGCGCCCACAGCACCCGGGGCGGGGGCGCGGGAGGTGCCGGGGGCGTGGCCGGGGTGGGGGTGGTGGCCCGCGGGGGCGGGGTGGTCGGTGTGGTCCCCGCCATCCCGGTGGGCACGGGAGCGGGGCTGGAGGGTAACTGGACGCGGACCGGCAGGCGGTGCTTGGCGTCGGTGTCCTGCGGCTGCACGGTGCAGCCGGCGAGGGCGGCGAACGCGGTGACCGCGGCGGCCGACGCGAGCAGGGCGGCGGGTCTCCCCGTAATCCTCATGCCGGGGATGCTTCCCCGCGTGGCCGCCGCCGAACTCGATTCCCCTTCCCCGCGCGACCGTGGCCGGGTGGCGGGCATGGTGGAGGGGGGTACGCGTCGTACCGCGGAGGCAGCCATGGCACGTGAGTCGGAATCGGGTCTGCCCATCGAGCCGGTCTACGGTCCGGCCGACCTGGCCGGCTGGGACCCGGAGCGGAAACTGGGCGAACCGGGCGCGTACCCGTTCACGCGGGGCGTGTACCCCACCATGTACACCGGCCGCCCCTGGACCGTGCGCCAGTACGCCGGTTTCGGCTCGGCGGCCGAGTCCAACGCCCGCTACCGCCGGCTGATCGCCCACGGCACCACCGGCCTGTCCGTGGCCTTCGACCTGCCCACCCAGATGGGCCACGACTCCGACGCCCCCCTGGCGCACGGCGAGGTCGGCAGGGTGGGCGTGGCCGTCGACTCGCTGGAGGACATGCGGCTGCTGTTCGACGGCATCCCGCTGGACCGGGTCTCCACCTCCATGACGATCAACGCCCCGGCGGCCGTGCTGCTGCTCCTGTACCAACTGGTCGCCGAGGAGCAGGGCGTCGGCGCGGACCGGCTCGCCGGCACCATCCAGAACGACGTGCTCAAGGAGTACATCGCGCGCGGCACGTACATCTTCCCGCCCAGGCCGTCCCTGCGGCTGACGGCGGACATCTTCCGCTACTGCACCGCTCGGACCCCGAGGTGGAACACGATCTCGATCTCCGGCTACCACATGGCCGAGGCGGGCGCGTCCCCCGCGCAGGAGGTCGCCTTCACCCTCGCCGACGGCATCGAGTACGTCCGTACGGCGCGGGCGGCCGGCCTGGACGTGGACGACTTCGCGCCCCGCCTGTCCTTCTTCTTCGTGGCCCGTACGACGCTGCTGGAAGAGGTCGCCAAGTTCCGCGCGGCGCGCCGGATCTGGGCGCGGGTGATGCGGGAGGAGTTCGGCGCGCGCGACCCCAGGTCGTGGATGCTGCGCTTCCACACCCAGACGGCCGGCGTCCAGCTGACGGCCCAGCAGCCGGAGGTGAACCTGGTCCGGGTCGCCGTGCAGGCCCTGGCGGCCGTTCTCGGCGGCACCCAGTCCCTGCACACCAACTCCTTCGACGAGGCGATCGCGCTGCCCACGGAGAAGAGCGCGCGGCTGGCGCTGCGCACCCAGCAGGTGCTGGCCCACGAGACGGACGTGCCGGCGACGGTGGACCCGTTCGCGGGTTCCTACGCGGTCGAACGGCTGACGGACGGCCTGGAGGAGGCCGCGCTGGACCTGATGCGCAGGGTCGAGGAGACGGGCGGGGCGGTCGCGGCGATCGAACGGGGCTTCCAGAAGGCCGAGATCGAGCGGAACGCGTACCGGATCGCGCGGGAGACCGAGTCCGGTGACCGGGTGGTCGTCGGCGTCAACCGGTTCCGGCTCGAGGAGGAGGAGCCGTACGCGCCCCTGCGGGTGGACCCGGCGATCGAGGCCCGGCAGTGCGAGCGCCTGGCCCGGCTGCGGGCCGGCCGGGACCGGCGGGCGGTGGAGGCGGCGCTGGACGCGCTGCGGACGGCCGCCGAGGGGGAGGACAACGTGCTGTACCCGATGAAGGAGGCGCTGCGGGCGCGGGCGACGGTGGGGGAGGTGTGCGGGGCGCTGCGGGAGGTCTGGGGCAGTCACGTCCCGTCGGACGCGTTTTGAGCGGGGTGCCGCGCGCCCGGGACCGTACGGTCACGTCCTGGCCGGCGTTGCCCCGCGTCCGGGACCCCGTACGGTCGCGTCCTGGCCGGCGTGCCGCGCGTACCGTCCTTCGGACCGTCCGGGTGCGTTGTCGTGTCCGCGTGCGACACTCCCCGCATGTTCGGTGTCATCGACCTCCCCACGTACCTCGCGGGCCTGATCCTGATCGTGCTGCTGCCCGGCCCCAACTCCCTCTACGTCCTGTCCGTCGCCGCCCGCCGCGGCGTACGGGCGGGGTACACCGCGGCGGCGGGCGTGTGGTGCGGGGACACCGTGCTGATGACCCTGTCCGCCGCCGGGGTGGCCTCGCTGCTCCAGGCCAACGCCGTGCTGTTCGGCATCGTGAAGTACGCCGGCGCCGGATATCTGACCTGGCTGGCGATAGGCATGCTGCGGGCGGCCCGGCAGATGTGGCGGACCCGCCGCGCACCGGCCGCCGAGGACGCGGCGCCCGCGAAGGCCGCCGACGAGCGCCCCTTCCGCCGTGCCTTCGTCGTCAGCCTCTTCAACCCCAAGGCGATCCTGTTCTTCGTCGCCTTCTTCGTGCAGTTCGTGGACCGGGACTACGCCTACCCGGCCCTCTCCTTCGTCGTCCTCGGCGCCTTCGCCCAGGTGGCGAGCTGCCTGTACCTCAGCGCCCTGATATTCGGCGGCACCCGCCTGTCCGCCGCCTTCCGCCGCCGCAGGCGCCTCTCCGCGACGGCCACGTCGGCGGCGGGCGCGCTGTTCCTGGGCTTCGCGGTGAAGCTGTCGCTGGCGAGCGCGTGACGCTACGGCGCCGTCAGGCCGCCCACGCGTGAGGCGTACTCCGTCAGGCCCGCGGTTGTCTCGCCGGCCCAGCCCACGTACCCGTCCGGCCTGATCAGGAAGATGCCCGGGCCGTAGGACTCCGGAGCCGACGGGAGGGAGCGGACGCCCGGCAGCGACGCGCCGAGCAGGGTCCAGTGCGGCCCGCGGAACACGTCGAAGAGCCGGGCGCCGGCCACCCGGCCGTCCGGGGCCCGGTCGCCCGCCCGCAATCCCGCCGGGTCCGTGCGGCCCTCCACGCTCAGCGACGACTCCCGGTAGCCCAGGCCCAGCTGCACCGTCGCCGCGCCGCGCCGCACCTCCCCGCGGTGCACCGCCGTGGACAGGCCGAGCACGCCGGCCGCGGTGGCCCGGCGCTCCTCCTCGTAGGTGTCCAGCAGCTCCCCCGGTGCCCCGCCCCGCAGCACCGCGCCCAGCTTCCACCCCAGGTTGTAGGCGTCCTGGACGCTGGTGTTCAGGCCCTGGCCGCCGGCCGGCGAGTGCACGTGCGCCGCGTCGCCGGCGAGGAAGACCCGGCCCGCCCGGAACCGGTCCGCGAGCCCGGTGCGCGACCGGAAACCGGAGATCCACCGCAACCCGGTCACGCTGTCGGCGTCCAGATGGGTGAAGGCGGCCACCAGCGACCGGACACCGTCCAGGGTGGGCTCCGGCTCCGTGCCCTCCGGCAGGCGCGCCTGCAACTGGAAGTCGTCCGTCCCGGCCAGCGGGCACAGCGCGAGGCCGATCTCCCCCGCTGCCCGGAACATGTGCCAGTGGTCGCGGTCGAGGCCCTTGACCTGGACGTCCGCCACCAGGAACGAGGCCGGGTCCACCGTCTCCCCGGCCATCCCCACGCCGAGCGCGCGCCGGATCGTGGAGCGTCCGCCGTCGGCCGCGACCACGTACGCCGCGCGGAGCGCCGTACCGTCCGCGAGCTCCACGGTCACGCCGTCCGCGTCCTGCCGCAGGCCGGTCACCTCGTGGCCGAAGGCGACCTTGCCGCCCAGTGCGGTCAGCCGGGTGTGCAGGATCTCCTGCGTCCGCCACTGCGGGATCATCAACGGCTCGGTGTACGGCGCGCCCTCGTCCGCCGGGACCGGGTCGAACATGGGCTCCGCGCCGAGGGGTTCGCCGTCCTGCCAGAACAGCCGGGGCGGGTAGGGGCCGCCGGCCGCGCGGGCCTCGGCCAGGACGCCGAGGTCGTCGAAGAGCTCCTGGGTGCGGGGCTGGACCGCCTTGCCGCGGGAGCCGGGGAACAGCCCGTCCGCCCGCTCCAGTATCAGCGCGTCGACCCCGCGTCGGGCGAGGTCGATACCGAGGGTCAGACCCGTCGGACCCGCCCCCACGATCAGGACATCCATCACACATCTCCTTAACAGCGTTAAGTGGCGTCGTCGGTGAGCATGTCCTTAACGGCGTTAAGCTGTCAAGCGTGAAGCCGGAGAAACGCGCACCCCTGGACCGTGGACGAGTCGCCGACACGGCCTTGCGGCTGCTGAACGAGGTCGGCCTGGAAGGGCTGACCCTGCGGGCCATCGCGCGCGAACTGGACGTGAAGGCGCCCGCGCTGTACTGGCACTTCAAGGACAAGCAGGCGCTGCTGGACGAGATGGCCACCGAGATGTACCGGCGGATGGCCGCCGGGGCCGCGCTCGACCCCGCCGACACCTGGCGGGAGCGGCTGCTGAAGATCAACCGGGGACTGCGCGGCGCGCTGCTCGGCTACCGCGACGGCGCCCGGGTCTTCAGCGGCTCACGCTTCACCGGCGCGGACCACGGCCCCGAACTGGAGGCCAACCTGCGGCTGCTCACGGAGTCCGGCCTCACCCTCGCCCAGGCCGTGCACGCGGGCCGCACCACGCACCTGTACACCCTCGGCTTCGTCACCGAGGAACAGGGGGTGCGGCCGCACCCGGACGAGCGCCGCGAGGGCTACGACGTCGCGGAACGCGCCCGGCGGCTGGCCGGGTACCCGCTGGCCGCCGAGGCCGGGAAGCTGCTCTTCGACGACTACGACCAGCAGTTCGAGGAGGGCCTGGAGCTGCTCATCGCGGGGATCGCGGCGCGGTACGGGGCCGGCTGAACCCGGCTGCACGGGGACAGCCGCCACCTCGCGTTCACCCGGTGTTCCGGCGGACGTCGCCCCCTGGCGTGGAGCGCTTTCTACGGTCGCTCCGACCCGCCCCTGAGAGAGCCCAGGTGTCCGTGTGACCAACCGTTCCCCGCGACTGTCGGTGATCATCCCCTGCTTCAATGTCGAGGGCTATATCCCGGAGACCGTCGCCAGCTGCGTCCACAACGCCCGCAGTGACTTCGAGTTCCTGTTCGTCGAGGACCGCTCGACCAAGGACCACACGTACGAGGCGCTGCTGGAACTGACGAAGCGGCTGCCGAACAGCAGAGTGATCCGGCACGAGCGGAACGGCGGGCTGGCCACCGCGCGCAACACCGGCATCGACGCCGCGGAAGGCCGCTACCTCACCTTCCTCGACGGCGACGACTGGCTCGCCCCCGGCTACCTGGCCGACCTGGTGGAGTGGATCGAACGGCTCGACGTCGACTTCGTGCGCACCGACCACGTCCAGGTCACCGGCGTCAACCGCATGGTCCACCGGGCCCCCGAAGGCCGCCGGCACACCCCGCTCGACCCCCGCACCTCCATCCTCCCGGTGGACGACACCACGATGGTCGACTACCCCTACGCCTGGGCCGGCGTCTACCACCGCCGCCTCCTCGACCGCGGGATGCTCCGCTTCCACGACGGGCTGCGCACCGCCGAGGACCGGCCCTGGATCTGGGACCTGCACCGCAGGGCCGAGTCCTACGCCGTCGCCAGCCTGCGCGGCGTCTTCTACCGCAGGGGCGTGGCCAGTTCGCTGACCCAGATCGGTGACGTGCGCCAGCTGGACTTCTTCCGCTCCTTCGACCTGGTCCTCGGCGAACTCGCCGACGACCCGGAGGCGCACCGGCTGCGCAAGAAGGCGCTGCGCAACTACTGCGTCGTCATCGCCCACCAGCTCCTGCAACGCGACCGGTTCGAGCGCAGCGTCGCCGCCGAGCTGCGGCGGCGGGCCGGCGAGGTGCTGGACCGGATGACGGAGGAGGAGCTGAACGAGGCCCTCCTCGGCATGGGCGAGGAGCGGGTCGACGTCCTGCGGCGCATACGCGGCGGAATGAAGGGAGTCGCGGCATGAGCGGCACCACCCAGATCTTCTTCTCGGCCACCCAGTACGCGGCCGCCACCGTCACCGCCGCCCTGCGCGCCGGGCTCTTCGGCCCCCGCTCCGAACACCGCCGGATCCTCGTCGTCAGCAACACCGCGGCCGTGCCCGAGGTCGGCACCCCGCTGGACCGGATGGCCGGATTCGAGCGGATACGCCCGGAGTTCGACGAGGTCCGCTCCTGGAACGAGTTCATAGCACCGCACCACCCGGCGGGCTGGTCACCGCGCGGCCAGGACCTGGTGATGTGGGAGAAGGCCGTACGCCTCGCCTGGAAGCTCGGCGACGAGCCGGTCGAGATCGCCTGCGAGTCCATCCAGGCGAACCCCTCCCGCGCGGTCGCCGACATCTTCGCCGACAGCCCGATCCATGTGTACGCCGACGGCCTGATGAGCTACGGCCCCACCCGCAACCGCATCCCGCACGGCATGAGCAGCCGCATCGCCCGGGTGCTGCACCTCGACCTGATACCCGGGCTGCGCCCGATGCTCCTGGCCGAGTACGGGGTCCGGCCCGAACCCGTGCCGAACGAGGCCATCGTGGACGTGCTCGCCCGGATCGGGGAGGCGGGCGCCGCGATCCTCGCCGACCGGCTCCCCGCCGAGCACCGCCCCACCGCCGTACTGCTCGGCCAGTACCTCTCGGCCATCGACCTGATCACCCAGGACGAGGAGGAGGAACTCCACGTCCGCATGGTGCGCGCCGCCGCCCGCGCCGGGCACCGCGCCGTGCTCTTCAAGCCCCACCCCAGCGCACCCGCCGTCTACAACACCTCGCTGGAAGAGACGGCGAGGGACCTCGGGATCCGGCTGACCGTCCTGAGCGAACCCGTGCTCGCCGAGACCGTCTTCGCCCACCTGAAGCCGGAGCTGGTCATCGGCTGCTTCTCCACCGCGCTGATGACGGCCGCCGCCTTCTACGGCATCCCGGTCGCCCGGGTCGGCACCGAGCTGCTCCTGGAACGCATCACGCCGTACGAGAACAGCAACCGCGTCCCGCTCACCCTCATCGACGCCGCCCTGCCCGACGCCGAACGCGACACCATCGGGACCCCGCTGCCGCTGGACACGCTGGGCGAGGAACTGGGCCCGCTGGTGCGCACCGTCGGCTACTGCATGCAGTCCCGCAAGCACCCGGATCTGCGCGAGGAGGCGGCCGCCTGGCTCGCCGCCCACCTCGCCGGGCACCAGCGGTACTTCAAGAAGCGCCGCCTGACCAGCCTGCGCCTGCCCGGCGGCAGCCCCGTACGGGCCGAGGCACTGCGCCGCCACCCCGCCGTGCGCAAGGCCGTGCGGCAGATCCGCGCACGCCGCCGGTAGGCCGGGGCGGGACACCGGTACGGGCCCTGGCCGACGGCGCGGAAAGCGCCCGCTTCAGCCACGGGCCCACCGGGCGTTCCACGAACCGGTGCAGCAGCCAGGCCAGCCCCAGCAGCCCGGCCACCGTCACGCCGAGCGTCGGCCACGGGCCGAACCCCAGGTCCTGGCGCACCACCCGGATGACGAACCAGCCCAGGTGTTCGTGGATCAGATAGAAGGGGTACGTCAGCGCCCCCGCCGCCGTCAGCAGGCGCCGGTCCGCCCACCGTGGCCGGCCCAGCGCCACCACCGCCACGGCCGCGAAGGCGAGCGTGACGACCGCCTGGATGACGTACGGATCCCGGTGGAAGTCGCCGCCCTGGGCGCCGGGGTTGCCACAGGCCCGTCACGCAGGAGCGCTGGCCGAGCAGCCAGGAGACCGCGACGATCCCCCACAGCAGCGGGTCGCCGCCGTGGCGGTGGACGAGGTACAGCGCCAGACCGCCGATGAAGAAGGGGGCGTGCTCGGGCATCACCAGCTCGTCCACGAGGGGATCACGGGCGACCCGGGCCAGCACGCCGGCCAGGGTCCACAGGCCGCAGAACAGCACCACCCTGCGGTAGGTGACCCCGCGCCGGACCACGCACAGGGCGAACAGCACGTAGAAGCGCGCCTCGGCCCACAGCGTCCAGCACACGCCCAGCACCCGGGGCGCCCCCAGGGGCTGTTGCAGCATCGTCAGGTTGACCAGGAACTCGTCCGGCCGCGGCGGGCGCACGACGGCCGGCAGCAGCAGACAGGCTCCGGTGACCAGCAGCAGCGCGGCCCAGTACGCCGGGTACAGCCGGGCGACGCGGGAGCGGAAGAACTGGCCGGGGGTCCGCCCCCAGCTGCTCATGCAGATCACGAAGCCGCTGATGACGAAGAAGAACTGCACGCCCAGACAGCCGTAGACGGCGGCCCGGGAGAGCACGGGGAAGAGCCGGCCGGGGGACTCCTGCCACGCGCCGGCCACCGGGCCGCCGCGCCCGGCGAAGTGGTAGAGGCAGACCATCAGCGCGGCGAGCAGCCGCAGACCGTCCAGCGCCCGCAGCCGGGAGGCGGGCCGGTGCGGCCCGGCGGCGGGAGCGGGCTCCTTCGGGGTGGCGGGCAGGGCGAGGTCGGACGCGTGCATCGCGGGACCCTCCGCGTGGGGGACGGACGGGGCCTCGTACCGCGCGGGTACGTGGGCGCCGGACGTCTACCCGGGTACGCGCGGTCCCTCCCGCCGGCCGCACACCTGTCGCCGGGATGACGTAACGCGCCGGACGGTGACACGGGAACGGAGAACCCCCGCCCCCGGCGGGGCGGGGGCCGGCTCAGCGTCTGGGGCGCGGGGTGAGCGCGCGGGCCCGGCGGGCGAGCCTGCGCACGGTCGCGTTGCGCGGGATGAACGCCAGCTGCGCGGGCACCGCACCCGGCAGGGCCAGCGCGGTCAGCCGGCGGCGCTTGAAGTAACGCCAGGTGTCCGCGTCCAGGTGCCGGGCGAGGTAGCTCTCGGCGGCACCCCGCAGCCCCGGGTAGATCTTGGGCTGCATGGCGAAGCCCACCGCGCCGAGCAGCGCGGCCAGTTCGTCCACCCGTTCCCGCGAGGGCGGGCGCCAGCCGGACACGGCGGCGGCGTCGCCGAGGTCGGGCAGCAGCGCGTCGGCGATGGTGACCGGGACCCGGTTGCTGTTCTGGTAGGGCGCGAGCCGGGCCAGGACGGTGTCCGTGCCCACCCGGGCGACGGGCAGGCCGTAGAACGTGGCCGCCGTGAACAGCGCGGTGGAGAAGCAGCCGACGACCAGCGCGGGACGCAGCCGCTGGAAGGCCACCTCGGCGAGCACCGGCACGTCCAGCAGGGTCAGTCCGGCACCGAGCCGCTCCGCCTCCTGCTGGAGCATCCGGGACCAGCGGGCGGGCGCCACCGGGTGCGGCTTGAAGACCAGCTCGCGGTGGCCGAGCGCGACCGCGCCCCGCACCATCCTCAGGTGCAGCTCCTCCTCCTCGGCGGCGCTGAGGATGTCCAGCGCGGAGAGGTACTGGCCGAGGAGCAGGGCGGGCCGCGGCTCCCCGGCGCCGGGCAACTCGGTGTCGTCCTCGGCCAGTTCGCCCAGCACCTTCAGGAAGGCCTCGGCGGGCACCAGCTCCGGGCGCACCCCGAACTCGGTCAGCAGCAGCGGGGTCAGCCCGGGGACCAGGTCGAGGTGGAGCAGGCGCTCGATGCGCGTGCCGACCAACGGGTCGATCTTGTCGCGCGTGGGGCCATAGCTTATGAGGCCGTCGGCGTAGACGTCGACGGGGGCGCCGGTGAACAGCTGGCACAGCGCGAGTGCCGGGTTGACCTGCACCGACTCCACGGCGAGCCGGACCTGGTCGTCGCCGAGCCCCCACAGCAGCCGTACGTACCGCTCCCACATGGGGATGTCGTTGGCGCGCGGGCCCCAGCCGCTGGGGTGCAGGGGAGAGATGGTCTCGTTCCAGGAGAGCACCCCGTCGAAGCGCTCGGCGATGTGGGTGAAGCCCGGCATGCGGTCCACGGACGGTGTGGTCTCGGGATTGGCCGCGTTGTTGGTGACCAGCAGCAGCCGGCGGTCGGCCGGCCCGAACAGGCCGGCGTCGAGGGCGGCGGCCAGGGTGGCCGCCCCGTACAGCGTCGACGCGCAGAAGATGTGGGTGGTACGGGGCATCAGACGGTCACCGTCCGGGCGGCCGTGGGCCGGCGCCGCAGTCGCCGCAACCGGCCCGCGCGCTGGGCGTCCATCGAGTCCATGACCTGCGCCAGCACGTCCTGCGGGAGTCTCTTCAGCGCGGCTGCGCTCAGCGAACGCAATTGTCGGGCCACGGCGGGTTCGAACCTCTCGATCGATCCGAGGTGATGGGCCATGATCGCGCAATAGGTGCGCACGGCCTTCGGCAGCAGCTTATCGGCCTCGGGATCGCGCGCCGTTTCCTCGATCACCTGGTCGAACGCGCGAATGAAATCCAATTGCCGGACGTCACCGATCTGGGTGAGCGACGAGGCGACGCCGCGCCGGTAGTACACGCCGAGCAGGCCGAGGGCGGCGAAGGAATCCGCCTCGCGGTGCAGTTTCCAGATCCACGGCCGGTCCTCGGCCGTGCGCAGCCCGTGGGTGAAGTGCAGCAGGCCCCGGTCGACCAGCCGGCGGTGGTAGATGCCCGCCCAGGCGTACGCGTAGTCGACGGAGGTGGAGCGGTCGGCGGGCAGGATCGCCTCCCGCGGGTTCAGCACCACACCGCGGCGGCCCTGCGGCACCCGGTGGATGGCGCGGGCCCGTCCGGTGCACTGGACGTGGTCGGTGCGGATGAAGTCGCAGCCCAACTCGTCCATCGCGGCGACCAGTTGGGGGTAGTAGCCGGGGGCGAGCCAGTCGTCGCCGTCGAGGAATGTCAGGTACTCCCCGCGGGCCCGGTCGATACCGGTGTTGCGCGCGGTGGCCAGCCCTCCGTTCCGCTCGTGTCTGACCAGGACCGCGCCGGGCAGTTCGCGCTCCGCGCGGGCGAGGATCTCCGGTGTCTCGTCGCGCGAACAGTCGTCGACGAGAATGAATTCGAAATCCTCACGTGTGTTCGCACGCAGGCTCTTCAGAGTGTCTGGCGCGTAGTGCTGGACGTTGTAGAAGGGCACGATGACCGAGAGCTTCACCACGCGGACGACGGTAGAGGGAAGCCCGGCCCGCATTCTGGCCGACTGCTTGATTTCCGGTGAACTACGCGTGGCAATGCGGTGAACCACGCTGTTTTTTCACCCGAACACGCGCCGGTTCGCCTTTCGGCGATGTGCTGTTAACCGTTTGTTGTATTCCGGTTGGGCGGTTCCTCTCCCACGCTTCCTAGCGTCTTCGACGTGCCAGTAAGTGCTACGAAGTCCCTGCGGGTCGCCGTCCTCGCGGACTCCGACACCCGGTGGAAGTGGGGCGCGCTCACCGCGCGCCGGCTCACTCCCCCGGCTGCCGAGGTCCGGCTCGACGGCTACCTCCTGCGCGGACGCGCCACCCCGACCGCCCGCCAGCTGGAGGAGGTCGGCGTCCGCGCGGACTCCCTGCGCGAGGTCACCGGCGTCGAGTTCCTGCGCGAGATGGGCGGGGCGGCGCCCGACATCCTCGTCCTCGCCCTGGTCGGCGGCGGTGTCCAGGCGATGCTGCACGGGCTGCGCGCCGCCTGGGGCTCCGGGAAACGGCCCGTGGTCGTCACCGGCTACGTCGGCGTCGTCTACGAAAAGCTCGCCGACGGACTGCTGCTGCGGCACGGCGCGGACCTCGTCCTCGCCAACTCCCGCCACGACGCCGACCGGTTCCGGGCCGTGTACGAGGGCGTGGGCGCCGACGCCTCCGCGGTCACCGAGGTCGCGCTGCCCTTCCTCGGCGGAGCCCCGTACACCGGCGAACACGACCCGTACACCGTGGTGTTCGCCGCCCAGCCGTCCGTACCGGACAACCGCCGCGACCGGACCTACCTGCTGGACCGCCTCATCGAGCACGCCCGCCGCCACCCCGAGCGGGACGTGCTGCTCAAGCTGCGCTCCAAGCCCGGCGAACACACCACCCACATCGAGGAACTGCCGTACCAGAAGCTGGCCCAGGGCAAGGACCTGCCCGCCAACTTCCGTCTGGTCTACGGCCACATGGGCGAGGTGCTCGACCGCACCGACCTGCTGGTCACGGTCAGCTCCACCGCCGCCCTGGAGGCCCTGCACCGCCGTATCCCCACCGCCGTCCTCACCGACCTCGGGGTGCGCGAGGTGCTCGGCAACCACCACTTCACCGGCTCCGGCTGCCTCGCCTCCTGGGACCAGCTGGACGCCGGGCACCGGCCGGCCCCCGACGAGGAGTGGGTGGCCCGGCAGGGCGTCGCCGCCGACGGCTCCTACGCCACCGCCTTCGACGCGGCCCGCGAACGCATCGCGAAGCTCCTCGTCCGGCCCGGCGGACTGCCGCCCCTCGCCCCCTACTACACCCCCGAGACCGCGCCCGGCTATCTGCCCGGCATCCTCGCCCGCCACCACCTCGGCCCCGACGGCGTCCCGCTGCCCGGCGCGCCCGCCGCCGACAGGTCGCCCGGCCCCGTCCGGCAGATCGTGCGCCGCGCCGCCCGCGGCGCCTACCGGCACGGCGTCCAGCGGGTCGCCCCCGTGATCCGGCGGATGGGCGAGCTGTGACCTCATCGCAAGGAGTAGAGCCCATGTCCCACTCGGAAGCGGACCCGGGCGCCTCGGTCCGCCGGGTGCTCGCCGTCATCCCCGCGCGCGGCGGTTCCAAGGGCGTGCCCGCGAAGAACCTCGCCCCCGTCGGCGGTGTCCCGCTGGTGGTCCGCGCGGTCCGCGAGTGCCGGGCCGCCCGGCTGGTCACCGACGTCGTCGTGTCCACCGACGACCAGGCCATCGCCGCCGCCGCCCGGGAGGCCGGCGCCGAGGTAGTGCTGCGGCCCGCCGCGATCGCCGGGGACACCGCCACCTCGGAGGCCGCGGTCCGGCACGCCATGGACACCCACGAGGCACTGCACGGCGCGGCCGTCGACGTGGTCCTGCTCGTGCAGTGCACCAGCCCCTTCCTGCTGAGGGAGGACATCGACGGGGTGGCCGCCGCGGTCGTCGAGCACGGCGCCGACACCGCCGTCACCGTCGCCCCCTTCCACGGCTTCGTCTGGCGCGACGGCGACACCGAGGCCGAGGGCGGGACGGGCGTCAACCACGACAAGTCCTACCGCCCGCGCCGCCAGGACCGCCCCCAGGACTTCCTGGAGACCGGCGCCGCCTACGCCATGGACGCGGCCGGCTTCCGCGCGCACGGCCACCGCTTCTTCGGCCGCACCGAGCTGGTCCGCACCGACCCCGCGCGGGTGCTGGAGATCGACGACCCGCACGACCTCGCCCGGGCCCGGGCCCTCGCGCCGCTCTTCGACGCGGCCCGCCCCGGCGCGCTGCCGACCGCCGCCGACGTGGACGCGGTCGTACTCGACTTCGACGGCACCCAGACCGACGACCGGGTGCTGATCGACTCCGAGGGACGGGAGTTCGTCGCCGTGCACCGCGGCGACGGTCTCGGCGTCGCGGCCCTCCGCAGGAGCGGCCTGAAGCTGCTGATCCTGTCCACGGAACAGAACCCGGTCGTCGCCGCCCGCGCACGCAAGCTGAAGATCCCCGTGCTGCACGGCATCGACCGCAAGGACCTCGCGCTGAAGCAGTGGTGCGAGGAACAGGGCATCGCGCCGGAGCGCGTGCTCTACGTCGGCAACGACGTCAACGACCTGCCCTGCTTCGCCCTCGTGGGCTGGCCCGTGGCGGTCGCGAGCGCTCACGACGTCGTACGCGGCGCCGCACGCGCGGTCACCACCGTCCCCGGCGGTGACGGCGCGATCCGGGAGATCGCCAGCTGGATCCTCGGCCCCTCTCTCGATTCCCTCCCCAAGTAAGGACACCCCCTGATGAGCACCCACTCCCGTCTGCGCGCCTTCGGTACGCGCGAGGTCGGCCCCGGCAAGCCCGTCTACATCTGCGGCGAGATCGGCATCAACCACAACGGTGAGCTGGAGAACGCCTTCAAGCTGATCGACGCCGCCGCCGAGGCCGGCTGCGACGCCGTGAAGTTCCAGAAGCGCACCCCCGAGATCTGCACCCCCCGCGACCAGTGGGACATCGAGCGCGACACCCCCTGGGGCCGGATGACCTACATCGACTACCGCCACCGGGTGGAGTTCGGCGAGGACGAGTACCGGCAGATCGACGCGTACTGCAAGGAGAAGGGGATCGACTGGTTCGCCTCCCCGTGGGACACCGAGGCCGTCGCCTTCCTGGAGAAGTTCGACCTGCCCGCCCACAAGGTGGCGTCCGCCTCCCTGACCGACGACGAGCTGCTGCGCGCCCTGCGCGCCACCGGCCGCACGGTCATCCTCTCCACCGGCATGTCCACCCCCAAGCAGATCCGCCACGCGGTGGAGGTCCTGGGCAGCGACAACATCCTGCTCTGCCACGCCACCTCCACCTACCCGGCCAAGGCCGAGGAGCTGAACCTCCGCGTGATCAACACGCTGGAGAAGGAGTACCCGAACGTCCCGATCGGCTACTCCGGCCACGAGACCGGCCTGCAGACCACCCTCGCCGCGGTCGCGCTCGGGGCGACCTTCGTCGAGCGCCACATCACCCTGGACCGCGCCATGTGGGGCTCCGACCAGGCCGCCTCCGTGGAGCCGCAGGGCCTTCAGCGCCTGGTCCGCGACATCCGCACCATCGAGGCCTCCCTCGGCGACGGCGTCAAGAAGGTCTACGACTCCGAGCTGGGCCCGATGAAGAAGCTGCGCCGGGTCCCCGGTGTCGTCGCGGACGCCGAGATCGCCGCGGCGGCCGGCGAGCCGGTCACGGTGTGAATCCAGGTCACTGACGACGGGACGGTCGTACGCCGATGAGCCCCCGCGCCGGTCAGGCCGGCCACCCCGCCCGCACGCTCGCCTTCGTGGAGAGCCCGGTGCAGCTGCTGAACGTACTGGAGTGGGCCCACCTGCACGCCGCCCGGACACCGGCCGGCGCGCGAGCAGAGGAGGGAGCGGACCGCGCCGCGCCACCGGGCACCGGCGGCGCGGAACGGCCGATAGCGGCCGGGGCGAGCGGCACCGCCCCGGCCAGGGCGGCCGGAGCGGGCGGTAGGGGTACGACGGACGGCGCGGGCGGCACGGATACGGCGGCTGCGGGCCCGGCCACGGCGGCCCAGCCCGCCGGCACGGACCGGGCCAGTGCGGGCTGTCCCGTCGGCGCGGATCCGGCCATGGCGGGCTGTCCCGTCGGTACCGATCCGGCCATGGCGGGCTGTCCCGTCGGCGCGGACCGGGCCACGGTGGCCCAGCCCGTCGGCACGGACCCGGCCACGGCGGGTTGTCCCGTCGGCGCGGACCGGGCCACGGCGGCCCAGCCCGTCGGCGCGGATCCGGACACGGCGGGCTGTCCCGTCGGCACCGATCCGGCCACGGCGGGCCGTCCCGTCGGCGCGGACCGGGCCAGTGCGGGCTGTCCCGCCGGCACGGACCCGGCCACGGCGGGCTGTCCCGTCGGCACCGATCCGGCCACGGCGGGCCGTCCCGTCGGCGCGGATCCGGACACGGCCGCCTGGCCGGGCGGCGTCGATCCGGCCACGGCCCTGATGCCGGGGCAGGCCGCTCCCGTCCCCGCCCCGGCCCTGCCCGCATCCGCCGCGCTCGGCGCCGTGCCCGCGCAGTCCCGGCGGGCCGCGGTCCGCCGGGCGCTGGGCCGGCGGGCGGCGGGGGACCGTGCGCCGGCGGCGGGCGCGGACCTCACCGTCGTCGTGCTGGCCCCGACCGACCCCATGACCCGGGGCCAGCTGCGCCGCATGGCCGACCTGGCCCGGGAGGAGGGGTACCGGGTGCGCTGGGAGGAGGCGCGGGGCGGCACGACCGCGCCCTTCCACACCATCGGCGGACTGGCGGGCGTGCTGCGCCGGGCCGGCCGCATCGTCATGGGGGACCCGTTCTCCCGCTACGTACAGCTGCTGCTGACGATCACCCGGGCCAAGGACCTGGTCGTGGTCGACGACGGCACCGCGACGATGGAATTCGTCGCCCAGCTGGCCCGCGGCGAACGCCTGGTCCGCTGGCACCGCAAGGGCGGCCGGCCCGGCGCCCGCGACCTGCTCTTCGCTCCGGTCTCCTCCTCCGCCCGGCGCCGCCTCACCCCGAGCGACCGGCGGCGCGTCGAGGTGTTCTCCTCCATGCCGGTGTCCGAGATCCCGGACGGCGTCACGGTCACCGCCAACGACTTCGCCTGGACCCGCGCCCGCTTCGGCCCGCCCACCGTCACGGCAGGCGCCGACATGGTCGGCACCTCGCTGGTGGAGACCGGGGTGGTGGACGGCGAGCGCTATCTGGAGGCCGTCCGCGCCCTGGCCAAGGCGCACGGCGCCACCCGCTACTTCGCCCACCGCCGCGAGCACCCCGACAAGCTGCGCCGGCTGGCCGCCGAGACCGGACTGGAGATAGTGCGCCCGGAACTCCCGCTGGAGCTGATCGCCCGGCGCGGACCCGTCGGCCGTACGATCCTCAGCTTCCCCTCCACGGTCGTCCACACCCTCCCGCTGGCCCTGGCCGGCACGGGGGTGCGCGTGGCGGTGTGCGACATCGACCCGGCCTGGCTCACGGACACCGCCTCCCCACGCGCCCAGGGCTTCCTGTCCGGGGTGACCGGAACGGCCCGCGACGTACACCGGCTGGCGGCGGTGACGAGCCCGGCGTAGCACTCCCGGCTCCCCTGCATTCGGTCACGAGTTTCGTTGCCGGTGCAACGAGGTGACGGGTGGCGGGGAGGACGACACCGCACCCGGATGAAGAAGAGGAACCCGCACAAACTCAGCCTGATGCTCGTGGATACGGCGCGCGTGATCCCGGCGAGGCGTGGTATGCGTGGAAGGAGAGAAACAGAGGGTTTACCCGCCAGAGTCCGCAGCCATGCGTCCGCCGGTCAGATTTACGTCCCCTAACGGGCTGAACTTTCGTCATTCCAGGGGAAGTTGGCCTGCGGGCGTCCTACCCTTCAGAGGGTGAAGCAATTGATGTCGCAAGAGTCCGGGTCCGGCCTTCCGGGGGATGTGCTCCCCGGCGTGCTGAGCGAGTCGCTGCACGCCGAACTCGTCGCGTTCCGGCGCGACTTGCACATGCACCCAGAGCTGGGCAACCAGGAGTTCCGTACGACCGCCGCCATCAAGGAACGGCTGGAGCGGGCCGGGCTCAGGCCCCGGGTGCTCGCGTCCGGGACCGGACTCGTCTGCGACATCGGGCTCGCGGAGGGCGAGCGGCCCGAGGAACCGCTGCTCGCGCTCCGCGCCGACATCGACGCGCTGCCCATCCCGGACACCAAGGACGGCTGCGCGTACCGCTCGACCGTGCCGGACCGGGCGCACGCCTGCGGTCACGACGTGCACACCACCGTCGTCCTCGGTGCCGGGCTGGTCCTCGCCGACCTGCACGCCAAGGGCCTGCTGCCGCGCCCGGTGCGGCTGGTCTTCCAGCCCGCCGAGGAGGTGCTGCCCGGCGGCGCCCTGTCCTCCATCGCCGACGGCGTGCTGACCGACGTCGGCCGGATCCTCGCGGTGCACTGCGACCCGAGGGTGGAGGCCGGGAAGGTCGGGCTGCGGACCGGGGCGATCACCAGCGCCTGCGACTGCCTGGAGGTCGCGCTCGACGGCCCCGGCGGGCACACCGCCCGGCCGCACCTGACCACCGACCTGGTCACGGCCGCCGCCCGGGTCGCCGTCGACGTGCCCGCGCTGATCGCCCGCCGGGTCGACACCCGCGTCGGCCTCGCCCTCACCTGGGGCCGGATCGAGTCCGGGCACGCGCCGAACGTGGTCCCGCAGCACGCGGAGCTGTCCGGAACCGTGCGCTGCCTGGACCTGGAGACCTGGCGGCACGCCCCCGACATCGTGCACGCGGCCATCGACGAGGTCGCCACCCTGCACCGGGCCAAGTCCGAGATCACCTATGTGCGCGGGGTGCCGCCGGTCGTCAACGACCGGCAGTCCACCGAGCTGCTGCACCGGGCCATGGTCGCCCGGCGCGGCACCAAGTCGGTGGAGACCACCCAGCAGAGCCTCGGCGGCGAGGACTTCTCCTGGTACCTGGAGCACGTGCCGGGCGCGCTGGCCCGGCTCGGTGTGCGGCGGCCCGGCGAGCACCGGGTCCGCGACCTGCACCAGGGCGACTTCGACGCCGACGAGCACGCGATCACGGTGGGCGTGGAGATGTTCACCGCCGCCGCCTTCCTGGACGCGGCCACGGCGGAGAGGTGACGGGAGGCCCCTGACGGAGACAGGCCGGACGGCCCCCCGGGGCCGTTCCCCCCTCCGGCGCAACACGGACGCAAGCCATTCGCACACGCACGGCGACCCGGCTCGTATACGACCCGGACTCCGAGTTCAGATGGTGTTTGCCTCGAATCGATAACGGCTTCGCGAGAGGGTTTTTTGCGACATCTACGCGCGTTACGATGCCGCGAAGCCGACGCCGAAGGGGCGACTCGGCCGGAGCACTGACATGGTGCTCCCATCAAGCGCCGACATGGCGCTCAGGTCAGGTGAAGGAGCCTTCCCGTGCGCCGGGTAGCCAAGCTTTCTGCTGCGTGTATCGCGTCCGCAGCTCTCGCCGTGACTGCCACTGCCTGTGGCAGCACCTCCTCCGAGAAGGAGTCCTCCTCGTCCTCCGGTGGCGGCAAGGGGGTCAAGGTCGGCCTCGCCTTCGACGTCGGCGGCCGTGGCGACCGCTCCTTCAACGACTCCGCCGCGCGCGGCGCCGACAAGGCGAAGGGCGAGTTCGGCGGCGAGATCAAGGAGCTGACCGCCAAGACCTCGGACACCGAGGCCGACCGCGAGCAGCGCCTGTCGGACCTCGCGGAGGCCGGCTACAACCCGATCGTCGGCATCGGCTACGCCTACGCCGCCTCCATGACCAAGGTCGCCGCGAGGTACCCGAAGACCAGCTTCGGCATCGTCGACTCGGTGGTGGACGGCAAGAACGTCAACAGCATCACCTTCACCGAGGAGCAGGGCTCCTACCTGGCCGGTGTCGCCGCCGCGCTGAAGAGCAAGTCGAAGCACGTCGGCTTCATCGGCGGTGTCGACGTCCCGCTGATCAAGAAGTTCGAGGCGGGCTACCTCCAGGGCGTCAAGGACACCGACCCGAAGATCAAGGTCGACACCCAGTACCTGTCGCACGGCTCGGACACCTCCGGCTTCGCCAGCCCCGACAAGGGCAAGGAGGCCGCGCAGGGCATGCTGGACAACGGCGCCGACGTCGTCTACACGGCGGCCGGCTCCTCCGGCAACGGCGCCATCGAGGCCGTCGCGGGCAAGAAGGGCGCCTGGGCGATAGGCGTGGACTCGGACCAGTACAACGTTCCGGGTCTGGCCAAGTACAAGAACTCGATCCTGACCTCGATGGTCAAGAACGTCGACCTCGGCGTGTACGACTTCGTCAAGTCGGTCCACGACGGCAAGCCGCTGAGCGGCACCCACACCTACGCGCTCGCCCAGGACGGCGTGAAGCTGTCCCCGAGCGGCGGCTTCATCGACGACATCCAGGCCAAGCTGGACGAGGCGAAGAAGAAGATCGTCGACGGCTCCATCAAGGTCAAGACCACCCCGTGACCTGATGGGTCCGCTCGGACCCCGGCTCGGCGGGGGGCCTCCCCAGCCCCCCGCCGAGCCATAACAATGTGTCAACTCTACGCGTGTAGCGCGGAGTTGCCGCGCTAGCGTCGCCGACGCCTGCCCCCTCCCCGCAGCCTCTTTCCCCGAGGAGAGTGCGCCATCAACGCGTCCAGCCCGCCCGCTGCCGTCGAACTGCGCGGCATCACCAAGCGTTTCCCCGGCGTCGTCGCCAACCGCGACATCGACATCACCGTACGCACGGGCACCGTCCACGCCCTGTGCGGTGAGAACGGTGCCGGCAAGTCCACCCTGATGAAGATCCTCTACGGCATGCAGCAGCCGGACGAGGGCACCATCACGGTCAACGGCGAGCAGGTCGTCCTGCACAACCCCGGCGACGCCATCGCCCGCGGCATCGGCATGGTGCACCAGCACTTCATGCTCGCCGACAACCTCACCGTGCTGGAGAACGTCGTCCTCGGCGCGGAGAAGCTGCACGGCATCGGGGGCCGGGCCCGCGCCAGGATCAAGGAGATCTCGGACGCGTACAGCCTGAACGTCCGGCCCGACGTCCTCGTGGAGGAGCTGGGTGTCGCCGACCGCCAGCGCGTGGAGATCCTCAAGGTCCTCTACCGCGGCGCCCGCACCCTCATCCTCGACGAGCCGACCGCCGTGCTCGTGCCGCAGGAGGTCGAGGCGCTCTTCGACAACCTGCGCGAGCTGAAGGCCGAGGGCCTCACCGTCATCTTCATCTCCCACAAGCTGGGCGAGGTGCTGTCGGTCGCCGACGAGATCACCGTCATCCGGCGCGGCACCACCGTCGGCACCGCCGACCCGCGCACCACCACCCCCAAGCAGCTGGCCGAGCTGATGGTCGGCAGCGAGCTGCCCAGCCCGGACACCGAGGAGTCCACCGTCACGGACGTCCCGATGCTTCAGCTGGCGGGCCTGCACCTGACGCAGACCGGCCTCGACGGCATCGAGCGGGTCATCCTCGACGAGATCTCCTTCACCATCCACAAGGGCGAGGTCCTCGGCATCGCCGGCGTGGAGGGCAACGGCCAGTCCGAGCTGGTCGAGGCGATCATGGGCATGCGGCAGCCCGACGCCGGCGTCATCACGCTCGACGGCGCCGACATCTCGGGCGCCGCCACCCGCGACCGCCGCCTGGCCGGCATCGGCTACATCCCCGAGGACCGCCACCGCCACGGCCTGCTGCTGGAAGCCCCGCTGTGGGAGAACCGCATCCTCGGCCACGTCAGCGAGAAGCCCAACTCGCGCGGCGCGCTGCTCGACATCAAGGCGGCCCGCGCCGACACCGAGCGGATCGTCAAGTCGTACGACGTCCGCACCCCCGGCATCGACGTGACCGCGGCCTCGCTGTCCGGCGGCAACCAGCAGAAGCTGATCGTCGGCCGCGAGATGAGCCACAACCCCAAGCTGCTGATCGCCGCCCACCCCACCCGTGGTGTGGACGTCGGCGCCCAGGCGGCCATCTGGGACTACATCCGCGAGGCCCGCCGCGAGGGCCTGGCCGTACTGCTGATCTCCGCCGACCTGGACGAGCTGATCGGCCTGTCCGACACCCTGCGGGTGATGTACCGGGGCCGTCTGGTCGCCGACGCCGACCCCGCCACCATCACCCCCGAAGAGCTGGGCTCCGCCATGACGGGTGCGGCCACCGGCCACCTGGAGCACACAGAGGACGACGAGCGATGAACAAGCTGACCTCACGCATCGACAAGGAGCGGCTGGCCCTCGGCATCGCCGCGCCGCTGCTGGCGGTCGTCGCCGCGCTCGTCGTCACCGCCCTGGTGATCCTCGCGACCGGCAAGAACCCCGGCGCCGCGTTCAGCGACATGATGAGCTACGGCTTCGCCAGCGACAGCCAGGTCTACATCCTGAACAAGGCCACCACGTACTACCTCGCCGGTATCGCGGTCGCCGTCGGCTTCCGGATGAACCTGTTCAACATCGGTGTCGACGGCCAGTACCGGCTCGCCGCGTTCATCGCCGCCGTCCTCGGCGGCGCGCTGGCCGTGCCCGGCTGGATCGCCATCCCGCTGATCATGATCTGCGCCATGGCGACCGGCGCCCTGTGGGCGGCCATCGCCGGTGTGCTGAAGGTGACCCGGGGCGTCAGCGAGGTCATCGCGACCATCATGCTGAACTCCATCGCCACCGCCGTCATCGGCTATCTGCTCCAGCCCGAGCGGCTCGGCGAACTCCAGCAGGGCGGCACCCTGGTCTCCACCGAGCCGCTGCCGTCGTCCTCGTTCTTCTTCAGCATCGACACCGGCCCGGCCGGTGTGCTGGACGGCTTCATCGTCGTCGCCGTGATCGTCGGCCTCGCCTACTGGTTCGTGCTCGGCCGCACCCGGTTCGGCTTCGACCTGCGCACCGTCGGCCAGTCCGAGAGCGCCGCCGCCGCGAGCGGTGTGTCGGTGAAGAAGATGGTCGCGACCAGCATGATCATCTCGGGTGCGGTGGCCGGTCTGATCGGCATGCCCACGCTGCTGAACGAGAGCCACCAGTACGACAACAGCTTCCCCACCGGCATCGGCTTCACCGGCATCGCCATCGCGCTGCTCGGCCGCAACAACCCGATCGGCATCGCGCTCGGCGCCCTGCTCTGGGGCTTCCTGGAGCGCACCACCAACCACCTGGAGTTCCAGGGCTACGACAAGGAGATCCTCGGCGTGATCCAGGGCGTCATCGTCCTGTGCGTCGTGATCGCCTACGAGGTCGTCCGGCGCTACGGCCTCAAGCGCCAGCAGCAGCGGGTCGGCGCGGAACTCGCCGCCCAGGCCGCCGCCCCGACGAAGAAGCAGGAGGTGGCGTGATGACTGCCACGATGACCGACACGCCGCCGCCCGCGGCGCCCAAGGCACCCGGCGCGCCCCAGCGCTCGGGCCGCTCCCTCGGCCAGGTCCTCATGATCGTCGCCGGCGCCCTGCTGCTCCTCGCGGCCGTCCGGATGATCACCGACTCCAACCAGCTGGACTCCTCCGGCCAGGTCGCCGCCGCGCTCGGCCTCGCCGTGCCGATCGGCCTCGCCGGACTCGCGGGCCTGTGGTCGGAGCGGGCCGGCGTGGTCAACATCGGCCTCGAAGGCATGATGATCCTCGGCACCTTCGGCGCCGGCTGGGTCGGCTGGCAGTCCAGCCCCTGGCTCGGCCTGCTGTGCGGCATCGGCTTCGGCGTCCTCGGCGGTCTGGTGCACGCCGTCGCCACCGTCACCTTCGGCGTCGACCACATCGTCTCCGGCGTCGCCGTCAACCTGCTCGCGCTCGGTGCCACCCAGTACCTCGCCAAGCTGTTCTTCGCCGACGGCACGGCTGCGCAGGAGGGCGGCAACCCCAAGCAGTCCCCGCCCGCGGACTCGCTGCCCGACATCACCGTCCCCGGCCTGTCCGACGGTCTCGCCTCCATCGAGAAGCACCACTGGTTCCTGGTCTCCGACCTCGCCGGCATCGTCGGCGGCCTGGTCACCAACCTGTCCGTGATCACGATCGTGGCCGTGCTGCTGTTCGTCGGCAGCTGGTGGCTGCTGTGGCGCACCCCGTTCGGGCTGCGGCTGCGCTCCTGCGGTGAGAACCCGGTCGCCGCGGAGTCCCTCGGCGTCAACGTCTACCGGTACAAGTACGCGGCCGTCGCCGTCTCCGGCGGTCTGGCCGGCCTCGGCGGCGCGTTCCTCGCGCTGGTCACCTCGCACACCTACCTGGAGGGCCAGACCGCGGGCCGCGGCTACATCGGTCTCGCCGCCATGATCTTCGGCAACTGGCGGCCCGGCGGGCTGGCCATGGGCGCGGGCCTGTTCGGCTACTCCGACGCCCTCCAGCTGCGCAACGGCGGCGTCACCGTGCACGCGCTGCTGCTGCTCCTGGTCGTCCTGCTCGCGCTGCTGGCCGGCTGGAAGCTGTACAAGAAGGCCGTGGTCCAGGGCGTGGTCAGCGCCGTCATGGCCGTGCTGGTGCTGGTCTGGTACCTGCTCACCGACGAGGTCCCGAGCGACTTCGTCGGCGCCACCCCGTATGTCGTCACGCTGCTGGTGCTCTCGCTGTCCGCGCAGCGGCTGCGGATGCCCAAGGCGGACGGCATGCGCTACCGGAAGGGCCAGGGCAAGTGACCCGGCACGACGACGCCTTCGACTGGGAGCCGCTGCGCGCCCTGGCGCGGGAGGCCATGTCCCACGCCTACGCCCCCTACTCGGGCTATCCGGTCGGGGTCGCGGCCCTGGTCGACGACGGCCGCACGGTCACCGGCTGCAACGTGGAGAACGCCTCCTACGGCGTCGGCCTGTGCGCCGAGTGCGGCCTGGTCTCCGAGCTCCAGCGCACCGGCGGCGGCCGGCTGACCCACTTCACCTGCGTCGACGGCGCCGGCGCCCTGCTGGTCCCGTGCGGCCGCTGCCGCCAGCTGCTGTACGAGTTCGGCGGCCCGGACCTGCTGCTGGACACCCCCGCGGGCGTCCTGACGCTCGCCGAGATGCTGCCCCAGGCCTTCGGACCGGACCATCTCACCCAGTAACGCCGTACGGCCCCCCTGCCCCGTCCGCAGGGGGGCCGCACACTTCGCACCTCCCGGAAGGAAGCCCCAGCCATGGCCATGGACGCCATCTCCGTCATCCGCACCAAGCGGGACCGCGGCGAGCTGACCGACCAGCAGATCGACTGGGTCGTCGACGCGTACACCCGCGGCGAGGTCGCCGACGAGCAGATGTCCGCGCTCGCCATGGCGATCCTGCTGAACGGCATGAACCGCCGCGAGATCGCCCGCTGGACGGCGGCCATGATCGCCTCCGGCGAGCGCATGGACTTCTCCTCGCTGTCCCGCCCGACGGCCGACAAGCACTCCACGGGCGGCGTCGGCGACAAGATCACCCTGCCGCTGGCCCCGCTCGTCGCGGCCTGCGGGGCGGCCGTGCCCCAGCTCTCCGGCCGGGGCCTCGGCCACACCGGCGGCACCCTGGACAAGCTGGAGTCGATCCCCGGCTGGCGCGCCCTGCTCTCCAACGAGGAGATGCTGAACGTCCTCGACACCACCGGCGCGGTGATCTGCGCGGCGGGCGACGGCCTGGCCCCCGCCGACAAGAAGCTCTACGTACTGCGGGACGTGACCGGAACGGTCGAGGCCATCCCGCTGATCGCCTCCTCGATCATGTCCAAGAAGATCGCCGAGGGCACCGGCTCGCTGGTGCTGGACGTCAAGGTGGGCTCCGGCGCCTTCATGAAGACGATCGAGGACGCCCGCGAACTGGCGTCCACGATGGTGGGCCTCGGCACCGACCACGGGGTGAAGACGGTCGCGCTGCTCACGGACATGTCCACCCCGCTGGGCCTGACGGCGGGCAACGCGCTGGAGGTCCGCGAGTCCGTGGAGGTCCTGGCGGGCGGCGGCCCGGCGGACGTCGTGGAACTGACGCTCGCGCTGGCCCGGGAGATGCTGGACGCCGCCGGGCTGAAGGACGCCGACCCGGCGAAGGCGCTGGCCGACGGCTCGGCGATGGACGTCTGGCGCCGGATGATCGCGGCCCAGGGCGGCGACCCGGACGCCCCGCTGCCCACGTCGAAGGAACAGCACGTGGTGAAGGCCCCCGCCACCGGTGTCCTGACCCGCCTCGACGCCTACGACATCGGCATCGCCGCCTGGCGCCTGGGCGCCGGCCGCGCCCGCAAGGAGGACCCGGTGCAGGCGGCGGCGGGCGTCGAACTCCACGCCAAGCCCGGCGACCGGGTGACCGAGGGCCAGCCCCTCCTCACCCTCCACACCGACACCCCGGACCGCTTCGAGTACGCCCTCCAGGCCGTGACGGGCTCCTACGACATCGCGGCCCCGGACACCACCTTCGAGCCCACCCCGGTGGTCCTGGAACGCATCGCCTGACCTGCGGTTTCCCCATTCGGGTGAACGGGACCGGTGGACCTGTACCGGTCCCGTTCGGCATGCTGGGATCGGTGACGCACCGATAGGAGACCGCCATGAGCGCACTCACCGTCAGCCACGACGCCGAGCAGAGCTGGGACGACCTCGTCCGGTTCTGGGAGGAGATGGAATGGCCTGAGGGCAGCAAGGTGGAGATCATCGAGGGGATCGTCACCGTGTCACCTGCTCCCGCGTTCCGTCACAACCTGATCGCGGCTCGCATTCAGCGTCGCCTTTATTCTGTGATCCCAGAGGACTGGGAGATCTTCCAGACCGAGGCCATCGCCGTCCCGTCGCGGCTGGGCATGTTCATTCCGGACCTATTGGTGGTGCCGGTGGAGGCACGCCAGGACTCGGATTCCCACACCCCCGCCGCCCTCGCCGAACTCGTCGTCGAGGTCACCTCCAAGTCCAACGCCCGCCACGACCGCGTCAGCAAGCCGGCCGCCTACGCCACCGCGGGCATCCCGCTCTACCTCCTCGTCGACCGCTGGGCCCCCGGAGGCCCCACCGCCACCCTGTACGGCGAGCCGAAGGGCGAGGTCTACCGCGTGCTGTCCGCCGTGAAGTTCGGCGATCCGATCAAGTTGCCGGAGCCGTTCGGGATCACCATCGACACCGGTGAGTGGCCGGTGGACTGAGGTCCTTCAAGCCGGGCGGCGATGAGTTCCGGCCGCCCGGGCGGTCTATCCGCACGTGGATGCCAAGACGCCCCTCGTGCTCGTGCTGACCGGTCCCGTCCGCCCCGATGAGGTGGCGGGGTGGTGCGCCGCCGTGCGGGAGGCGCTCGCGGGACGTGCGGGCGGGGTGGTCGTGTGTGACGTGGGCGGGCTCGGGCCGCCGGGGCTGGCGGCCGTCGATCTGCTCGCCCGGCTGGAGCTGACCGCCCGCCGGGCCGGCGGGCGGATACGGCTGCGGGACGCCTCTCCCGCGCTACTCGCCCTGCTGGACCTGCTCGGCCTCCGCTTCCAGACGGAGGGGCAGATCGAAGAGCGGGAACCACCGCTGGGTGTCGAGGAAGCAGTGGAAACCGGTGATCCGGCCGGCTGAGATCTCCAGCACCTGCACCGCCCACGGCGTGAAACCGCCGTTCTCCGGGTCGGGCTTGTAGTGCGCGAACGCCGGCAGGCCGTTGGCCTGGACCGGCACCAGCCGGGACCCGGCGCAGGAGGCGCCGATGGTGGTCATGAAGCCGGTGATGTCGGACGTGCCGCGCAGCCACAGGTCGAACGGCGGCATCGTCATGATGGCGTCCTCGTGCAGCAGCGCCGTCAGCGCCGTCATGTCATAGCCCTCGAACGCCTTGACGTACCGCTCCAGCAGCCTCTGCTGCTCCTCGTCCAGCGGATCGGACACCGCCCCCTCGGGCCCCGCGTCCGCCCGCTCCGCGAGCGTGGCCCGGGCCCGCTGCAACGCGCTGTTCACCGAGGCCACCGAGGTCTCCAGCAGCTCGGCAACCTCGCTCGCCTTCCACGCGAGCACCTCGCGCAGGATCAGCACCGCCCGCTGCTTGGGCGGCAGTTGCTGGAGCGCCGCCATGAAGGCGAGCCGCACCGACTCCTTGGCGACCGCCGCCTCCGCCGGGTCCGCCACGGCCGGCAGCACCCGCGCGTCCGGCATCGGCTCCAGCCAGGTGTGGTCCGGGCGCGGGTTGAGCGCCGCCTGCGCGAGCGGGGTGGCCTCGGACAGGTCCATCGGCCGGGCCCGCTTGTTGCCCGCCGACAGCATGTCCAGGCACACGTTCGTCGCGATCCGGTACAGCCACGACCTGAGCGAGGAACGGCCCTCGAACTTCTCGTGGTTCCGCCAGGCCCGGACCAGGGTGTCCTGCACCGCGTCCTCGGCCTCGAAGGAGGAACCGAGCATCCGGTAGCAGTACCCGGTCAGCTCGGTCCGGTGCTTCTCCAGCGCGACATCGAGGTCCGCCGTCGCCGTTCCGTTGCCCATCGTCCACCCACCCCTGTGGCCTTCCCCGTGGCGCACCTCGCGCCCCAGCACCTCGGAAGCTACCGCAGCCCACCGACATTGACCGCCGGAGTCGGAAAATGCCCGCCGCGCCAAGGCGCCGTGGCGGCTGCCCAGCGCCCGGAGCCCCCCCCCGCGGGGCGGCCTCAGTGCGCCGTGGCCCGTACGGAGGCGCGCCCGGGGTTCGCCACCGACCGCCGTGCCGCCACGGAACCGAGCACGGTGATCGTCACCACGCCCAGCACCGCCAGCAGGCCCACGCCGACCGTGCCCGCCCAGCCGCCCGTGCGGAAGGCCAGCGCGCCGACCGTGCTGCCCGCGCTGGAGCCGATGTAGTACGCCGACTGGTACAGCGCCGAGGCCTGGGCGCGGCCGTGCGTGGCCGTCTTGCCGACCGCCGAGGAGGCCACCGCGTGCCCGGCGAAGAAACCCGCCGTGATCAGCACCAGGCCCAGCAGGACCAGCGGCAGCGACGCGGCCAGCGACAGCAGCAGTCCCGCCGCCGTCGTACCGCCCGCCAGGTACAGCGCGCCCCGGCGGCCGAACCGGCCCACCAGCCGGCCCGCGGCCGAGGCCGACACCGTGCCCACCAGGTAGACCAGGAAGATCGAGCCCACGATGCCCTGCGGCAGCCCGAACGGCGCCGCCGTCAGCCGGTAGCCGATCACCGTGTAGACCCCGCCGAACACCGTCATGAACAGCGCGCCGATCGCGTACAGCCGGCGCAGCAGCGGATCGGCGAGGTGGCCGCGGACCGTGCCGTACAGGACCCGGGGCCGCAGCGAGCCGGGCGTGAAGTGGCGCGGCGCAGGCAGCAGCAGCCGGAACGCCACCGCGCACGCGACCGCGAGGGCGCCGATGACGCCGACCGAGACCCGCCAGCCCCACTCCTGCGCGACCCAGCCGGTGATCACCCGGCCGCTCATGCCGCCGACGCTGTTGCCCGCCACGAACAGCCCGATGGCGGTGACCAGCGCCTTCGGCCGGACCTCCTCGGCCAGGTAGGCCGTTGCCGAGGCCGGCAGACCCGCCAGCGCCGCGCCCTGCACGCCCCGCAGCACCACCAGCGCGCCGATCGACGGCGCGAAGGGCACCAGCAGACCGACGGCGACGGCGACGGCCAGCGAGGCCGTCATCACCGTACGGCGGCCGAACCGCTCCGACAGGGCGCTCATCGGCAGCACGAACAGGGCCAGCCCGCCGGTCGCCGCCGCCACCGTCCAGCTCGCCTCGCTCGCCGCGACCCCGAACTCCCCGGAGATCAGCGGCAGCAGCGCCTGGGTGGAGTACAGCAGGGCGAAGGTCGCGACCCCGGCGAGGAAGAGGGCGAGGCTCATCCGGCGGTAGCCGGGGCCGCCCGGAGTCATACGGGAGTCGGAGCCGGTGGCGTCGGAGCCGGAGGAGTCGGGGACGGGAACGGACGGTACGGCGCCCACGCTGGTGGACGCCCCGGTACTGGCGGGAGACATGCCTCGACGGTAAGGACGACGCGGCTCATGCGTCCAATGCATGGAACGGCCATAATCGTTCCCATGGCGCATCAGCGAAGCTCACAGGCCCGGCTGTCACCGTTCAGTGACACAGAAGACATGGCGCTGTTGCTCGCGCCGCGCCTCGCCTACTTCGCCGGGGTGGCCCGCACCGAGCACGTCACCCGGGCCGCGCAGGAGCTGAACGTCCCCCAGTCCACCCTCTCGCGCGCGATGGCCCGCCTGGAACGGGACCTGGGCGTCGAGCTGTTCGCCCGGCACGGCCGCACGGTCTCCCTGACCACCGCCGGCCGCACCTTCCTCGCCTCCGTCGAGCGGGCCCTCGCCGAGGTCGAACGGGCCGCCGAGGAGGTCCGCGCGGACGCCGACCCGGCCACCGGCAAGGTCGCCTTCGGCTTCCTGCACACCATGGGCGCGGAGACCGTACCCGGCCTGCTGCACGCCTTCCGCGCCGACCACCCGCGCGTCCGCTTCAGCCTGGTCCAGAACTACGGCGAGGCGATGCTGGAGCGGCTGCGCGCCGGCGAGCTGGACCTCTGCCTCACCTCGCCGGTGCCCGACGCCCCCGACCTGGTGGCCCGCCGCCTGGACGAGCAGAAACTGCGCCTGGTCGTCCCCGCGGACCACCGGCTGGCCGCCCGCCGCCGCATCCGCCTGGCCGAGGCGGCCGAGGAAACCTTCGTCACCCTGGAGCCCGGCTACGGCCTGCGCCGCATCACGGACGACCTGTGCCGCCAGGCGGGCTTCCGGCCGAGGGTCGCGTTCGAGGGCGAGGAGGCCGAGACCCTGCGGGGCCTGGTCGCGGCCGGTCTCGGCGTGGCCCTGCTGCCCCCGCCGACGGTCCCCCGCCCCGGCGTGGTCGAGCTGACGGTGACGGCTCCGCGAGCGGCCCGGGAGATCGGCGTGGCGTGGCTCGCCGACCGCCCGGACACCCCGCCGGTCGCGGCGTTCAAGAAGTTCCTGCTGTCGAGAAGGGGCAACCTGCTGCCCTGAGCGCCCTCAAGGCCCTGAGCGGCTTTCCCGGTCGCGGGGACCGGAAGCGAAACCCGATGGCCGCCGCGCGCCCGCGGTCGGTACCGTCGGCCCCGGCCGGCCGCCCGGCCGGCCGCCGTGACGAGGAGCGACCGCGATGACCAGCCCGCGAGCGACGACGACCCTGTGGCGCCCCACCGGCCCCAGGGAACTGGAGCTGGTGCGCGAGCTGGACTGGCGTGCCTGGCCGCCCCGGCTTCCCGAGCAGCCGATCTTCTACCCGGTGCTCGACGAGGAGTACGCCGTGAAGATCGCGCGCGACTGGAACGTCAAGCACGACGGCGCCGGCTTCGTCACCCGCTTCGACGTGGACTCCGGCTTCCTGCGCAGGTACCCGGTCCGGCAGGCCGGCGGACGCACGATCCTCGAACTGTGGGTCCCGGCCGAGGAGCTGGACGAGTTCAACGCCCACATCGTCGGCCGGATCCGGCTGGTGCACGAGTTCCGCTGAGCCCCGCCCGGCGCTACCGCCGCAACGACCGCCCGAACCCCGCCGCCAACGGCATCCGCAGGCCGATCGGCGGGGGAGCCGCCAGGGCGTCCTCCACCGGCCGGGAGACGGGGTGGCCGAACAGGGCGCCCAGGACGAAGTCGGTGGTCAGGGCGAGGACTTCGGAGCGATGGCCGTGCAGTGCGTGGCCGTCGGAGTGCACCTCGAAGCGGCACACCTCGCGGTTCGCCTTCTTCGCCCGCGCCGCGTAGCGGAAGGACAGCTCCGGGTCCGTACGTTCGTCGTTCGTGCCGTGGGCGATCAGGATCCGGCGGCCCACCAGGTGCTTCACCGGTTCGGCGGGAGCGGCCATGTCCTCCTCCGGGAGCCACGGAGCCAGCGCCACCACGGAGTTGACGGCCTCGTGACCGCCGGAGCGCAGTGCCGCCCGGCCGCCCATGTCGACGCCGACCAGGCACACGGGCACATCGCCGTAGCGGCGTACGACCTCCTCGGCGGCCCACTCCGCGTCCGCCGCCAGATGCGCCTCGCCGCCGTTCCAGCCGCGGTAGCGGTAGCGGACGCGGTGCACCGCCAGCCCCTCGGCGCGGCCCGCGCGGGCGAGGGCGCGGCCCAGGGAGCGGATGAGGGAGAGGGGCCGCACGGGTGAGGGCCGGCGGGTGGAGACCTCCTGGCCGTCGGGGAGCAGCAGCACCGCTCCGCACACCGGTGTCGGCGCCGGGCCGACCGCCTTTCCCAGCCTGGCCGTTCGCTCCGGCGTCGCTTGCTGTCCCATGACAGAACAGTGTCAGAAGGGGCGGTATACGAAACCCGTACGGCGGGTCACCATTGCGTATCGACGGAAAAGCGCCGGAGACAATTCCGTACACCGGGCGCTCTACGCGCGTAGGAGTTAGAGTGCGGAAATGACGAGCCAGACCGCACCGAAGGGGGCCGTCCCGGCGACCGTTCCGGCCCGCGTTCCCACGCCGGACCAGATCCGCCGCGCGCCCAAGGTACTGCTGCACGATCATCTCGACGGCGGCCTGCGCCCCCGTACCGTGCTCGAACTCGCCCGGGAATGCGGTTATGCCGGGCTGCCCGAGACCGACCCGGACCGGCTGGGCGGCTGGTTCCGGCAGGCCGCCGACTCCGGGTCCCTGGAGCGGTATCTGGAGACCTTCCGCCACACCGCCGCGGTGATGCAGACCCGGCAGTCCCTGATCCGGGTCGCCCGGGAGTGCGCCGAGGACCTCGCCGCGGACGGGGTCGTCTACGCCGAGGTCCGCTACGCGCCCGAGCAGCACCTGGACGCGGGGCTGACCCTTCAGGAGGTGGTCGAGGCCGTCGACGAGGGGTTCCGGCAGGGCGAGCGGCTGGCCCGCGAGGCCGGGCACCGCATCCGGATCGGCGCCCTGCTGACCGCCATGCGGCACGCGGCCCGCTCCCTGGAGATCGCCGAACTCGCCAACCGCTACCGGGACTCGGGCGTGGTCGGCTTCGACATCGCCGGTGCCGAGGCCGGTCACCCGCCCACCCGGCACCTGGATGCCTTCGAGTATCTGAAGCGGGAGAACAACCACTTCACCATCCACGCCGGTGAGGCCTTCGGGCTGCCCTCCATCTGGCAGGCGATCCAGTGGTGCGGGGCCGACCGGCTCGGGCACGGGGTGCGGATCGTGGACGACATCGACGTCCACGAGGACGGCTCGGTCATGCTCGGCCGGCTCGCCTCCTACGTGCGCGACAAGCGCATCCCGCTGGAGCTGTGCCCCACCTCCAACCTCCAGACCGGCGCGGCCGCCTCCTACGCCGAGCACCCGATCGGGCTGCTGCGCCGGCTGCACTTCCGGGTCACCGTGAACACCGACAACCGGCTGATGTCGCACACCGGCATGAGCCGGGAATTCGAGCACCTCGTCAACGCGTTCGGTTACACGCTCGACGACCTCCAATGGTTCTCCGTCAATGCGATGAAATCGGCGTTCATCCCTTTCGATGAAAGACTGGCGATGATCAACGAGGTCATCAAGCCCGGATATGCCGAGCTGAAATCCGAATGGCTGTTCCAGCAGACCGCGTCTACCAGCGGTTCCGGCCGCTCGAAGGACGGACCGTCGTAGGCCGGGCGGGTGGGGAACACGGGTGCGTTTTCCCGTGGTGTCCCTATTTCGGTGTTTGCGGTGGGTGGTGTCCGGTGTTTACGGTCGTGGACCGCTCAGATCGTTCGTGATCCCCCGTCTCCGCACGCAAGGACGCATGCACCATGAAGCAGTCTGCTGCCAAGACCCTCGGTGTCGCCGCCCTGGGCGCCGCCGTCGCCGCCATCGGCGCGGGCGCGGCCAACGCGGCCCCGGCCGCCCCGGACGCCGCCCACACCCTGGACACCGTCACCAAGCTGCTGCCGCCCGGGCAGGTCGTGGACGCGCTGCCCGACAGCGGAGCGGTGAAGACGCTCAAGCCCCTGGCCAAGCGCGGTGTCGCCGCCGCGGTGCCGGCCGCCCGCAAGGGGCTGGTGGTCGCGCAGCCCGTCGCCGAGCACGCCGTGGCCGAGGGGCCGACCAAGCCGGTCGCCGGCCTGCTCGGCGGACTGCCGGTCAAGGGCACGCCGGTCAACGGGCTTCCGCTCGGCTGACCCCGGCCGCCGCGGGGCACGCGGGGCGCTCCGGCACGTCCGGACGCGCCCCCGCGGTGTGCTCCGCCCCCGCCGCTCACCGGGCGGGCCCGCGCGTCACCAGGCGGTGCGGGCCTTGTCCTCGGACGGCAGCAGCAGCCACAGCGCTATGTACAGCAGGAACTGCGGGCCCGGCAGCAGGCAGGACACCAGGAAGATCACCCGCATCGTCGTGGCCGACGTACCGAAGCGGCGGGCCAGTCCGGCGCAGACTCCGCCGATCACGCGGCCGTGGGTGGGGCGGGAAAGGGCGGTCATGTCGGCTCCTCCGTCGTCGTCGGCTCGCTCCCGAGCCGGTGGCGGGACCCGGGACGGGTCCCTCAACTGCCATCAACGGTAGGCGGACGAAGAGGGCGAAGCATCACTCTAAGGGGCGATACCGACCCTGGGAATCGTCGGGGTACGGCCCTGAGACAGCTCCTCCGCGATGCTGACCGCCGGCCCGGCCGCGGCCGCCGGTTCCCGCTCCGCCCGCCGGCGCAGCCAGGAGCGGCCCGCCGGTACGACGGCCAGGTGGGCCAGCACGACCCCCGCCGTGTTCAGCAGCAGCGAGTCGACGTCCACCACCCGGCCCGGCACCCCGGTCTGCAACAGGGCGATACCCAGGGAGATCAGCGCGCCGGCCGCGGCCGTCCTGAGCAGCGAGACGAGCGGAGAGACGGTGAGTCTGCCGTGCGCCGCCGGCAGCAGCACGCCCAGCGGCGCGAGCAGCCCGAGACCCTCGCCGAGCGGCCGGGCGGCCCCGGGCCAGCCCAGTGCCAGATCGGCCCGGATGCCGGCCAGCGGACGCAGATTCGGGGGCATCACCCAGGGGACGTCCAGGGGGCGCAGCATCAGCCAGGCGACGAGGGCGAGGTGCGTGGCGAGGAGGACACCCCCCGTCACACGGATGCGGATCGCGGCGCTGCCGCCGATGGAGCCTTGACGCTGCACGCCCCCCTAGACGCGACCACGGTGCGGAACGGTTCCGGGGTGAAAACGTTTCGTCTCCGCCGCGCCGACAATCCGGCCCGCACACCGACCACCACCGGCGTGACCACCACCGGCATGACCACCACCGTCGGGGAACACCCGTAGGGGCGGCCGGGAGGCCACCCGGAGGAGCCGGACGGCCCCGAAGAGACCGGGCGGACCGCCCCGCCTGCCCCGTGACCCCGCTGGACGACGGCTACTCCGTCACCCCGCTGGACGGGGGCCGGGTGCCGGCCGGGTGGTCGCGGACGTCGTCCGTGCACGCGTACCGCCGCAGCGGCCCCGCGTCCGGGCCGCCCAGGATGACCGAGCCGTCGCCCTCCGTGGCCGCCGAGTCGGACAGCGTGCACACCAGCTGGGCCAGGGCCTGGGAGCTCAGGCGCGAGGGCGCCGTGCTCAGCCGGAGCGCGTCCTCGGGGTCCTTCGGGCCGGGCCCGCGCACGCCGAGTCCGCCCGGGACGTACGTCGTATAGCCGGCGGAGCGCTCCGCGGCCGACGGGGACGCGGCGAGCTGGTCCAGCAGTCCCTGCGCCACGATCACCCGGCGCCGGGCGTCCGGGGTGCCCTCCGGGACCGGCACCGTGCGGTCCACCGCGACCAGGGACGCCCCGCACAGCAGGAAGACCTGCACCGGCACCCCCCGCGAGGACTGCGTGGACCGGTCCGGCCCGGTCAGCGAGCACGGCACCCGGGACGGTGCCGCCCCGAAGTCGGTCGGCACCTCCGTGGCCCGGATGCCGCAGCCGGTGAGCAGCGCGGCGAGGAGGGGCAGTGCCAGCAGGCGTCGTATGTTCATGACCGCTCCTTCCCTGCGCTGTCCCGCTCGGCCTTGACGTCCTTGCCGCCCGCGCCTTCCTTGCCGTTTCCGCCGTTTCCGCCGTTTCCGCCGTCTTCGCCGTCCTGCTCGGTCAGCGCCGAGGCGTCCCGGGGCAGCCGGAGCGTGAACACCGCGCCGCCCTCGGCGGAGTTGGCGGCGGTGATCTCGCCACCGTGGATGTGGGCGTTCTCCAGGGCGATGGACAGGCCGAGCCCACTGCCCTCGGAGCGCGGCCGGGAGGCGCTCGCCTTGTAGAAGCGGTCGAAGACGTGCGGCAGGACGTCCTCGGGGATGCCCGGCCCGTGGTCGCGGACCCGGATCTCGACCGAGTCCTCCGCCTCCCGCACCGACACCCGCACCGGCGACCCGCCGTGCTTGAGCGCGTTGCCGATCAGGTTGGCGAGGATCACGTCCAGCCGACGCGGGTCCAGCCGGGCGTGGATGCCGCGCTCGGCGTCCAGCTCGACCGCGTCCAGCCAGGCCCGGGCGTCGATGCAGGCGGTGATCTGGTCGGCGACGTCGACGTCGTCCAGGACCAGCCGGGCGGTGCCCGCGTCGAAGCGGGTGACCTCCATCAGGTTCTCGACCAGGTCGTTCAGCCGCCGGGTCTCGCTGACCACCAGCCGGACCGCGGGCTCGATCATCGGGTCCATGCTGCCGGTCTCCGCCTCCAGCTCCTCCTCCAGCACCTCCGTGACGGCGGTGATGGCGGTGAGCGGGGTGCGCAGCTCGTGCGACATGTCGGCGACGAACCGGCGGGACGCCTCGTCCCGCGCGGCCATCTCCGCGACCCGCTTCTCCAGTGCCTCGGCCGCGTTGTTGAACGTCCGGGACAGATCGGCGAGTTCATCGGTGCCGGAGACCCGCAGCCGGGTGTCCAGCCTGCCCTCGCCGAGCCGCCGCGCGGCCACCCCGAGCCGGTGCACCGGCTTCAGCACGGTCGTGGCGGCGGCCTGCGCGAGCAGCGCGGCGCCGATCAGCGCGAGCCCGGTGGCGATGCCCAGCGACCAGGCCAGCGAGTTGAGGTCCTTGGCCTCCGGCTCCAGCGACTTCGCCATGTAGCCGGTCGGGCCACCGCCGATGACGCGCGTCCCGGCCACCAGGAACGGCGTGCCGTGGTCCACGACCCGCTGCCAGTACAGGTGGTACGGCTCCTTGTTCTGGTCGGTCACCGGCTGCCGCTCGGTCACGGCCGCGCGCAGCGACGACGGCACGTCCTCCAGCGCGAAGCCGTTGATGCCGCCCGAGTTGCCGTACACCGTCTTGCCGTCGGTGTCCGTGGCGACCAGCAGCACGCTGAAGCGCTGGCTGCTGGCCGCCATCTGGCCCGCCGCGCGCTGCAGTTGGTCCTGGCTGGGGTGCTCGGGCAGCGCGCCCGCGCGGTTCTGCATCTCCTGCCGGAAGTCGCGCAGCACCGCGTCCTGGGCGCGGGTGAGCACCGCCTCCCGGTTGAGCCAGTAGGCGATGCCCGACGCCGACACCGCGGCGGTGAGCGCGACCAGCGCGAACACCACCACCAGGCGCAGCCGCAGACTGGTGAACCGCAGCCGCGACAGACTTCCCCCACGCCCCGCGGCCCAGCCGCGCAGCCTCCCTCGCGTACCGGTCACTGAGGGGCGTCCAGGCGGTAGCCGACACCACGGACGGTACGGATCAGCGTCGGGGACGACGGCACGTCCTCGACCTTGGCGCGCAGCCGCTGCACACACGCGTCGACCAGGCGAGAGTCGCCCAGGTAGTCGTGCTCCCACACCAGCCGCAGCAACTGCTGCCGGGACAGCGCCTGACCGGGCCGCCGGCTCAGCTCCAGCAGCAGCCGCAGCTCGGTCGGGGTCAGCTGGAGGTCCTCGCCGTTCTTCGTGACCGTCATCGCCGAACGGTCGATGACGAGGTTGCCGAAGGTCGCCGAGTCGCTGGACTCGCGCTCGCCGCGCCGCAGCACGGCCCGGATCCGGGCGTCCAGCACCCGGCCCTGCACCGGCTTGACGACGTAGTCGTCGGCGCCCGACTCCAGGCCGACCACCACGTCGATGTCGTCGCTGCGCGCGGTCAGCAGGATGATCGGGAGCTGGTCGGTGCGCCGGATGCGGCGGCAGACCTCGAACCCGTCGATGCCGGGCAGCATCACATCCAGCACGATCAGGTCCGGCCGCTGCTCGCGCAGCAGCTTCAGACCGTCCTCGCCGCTGGCAGCGGTGGCCACCCGGTGTCCCTGGCGCGTCAGGGAGAGCTCCAGGGCCGTACGGATGGCGTCGTCGTCCTCGATCAGCAACAGGGAAGGCACGGCCTCATTCTGGCCCATGGACGGGGTGTCGTACGACCGGCCCGTACCACTCCTCGCGCACCGCCACGCACCGTGCGCGACAAGTGACCGGCCCGGCCGGAGCCCCGCCGGACCCCTGTGACAGGTCTGTGACAGTCGACGGACACGGCCATGAAGTCGCCCCGGCAGGCTTTTCGTCACGGGCCGGACGGCGAGCCGGAACCGGCCCGGTACGACAGATCCACCGGAAGTCCACGACGGGGAGCGCGAGATGAACACGCTGCACAGCATCAGCACCAGCGCAGTGGTCACGCGTCTGCACGACGTGCACCGGGGAACCGAGAAGTCCGGTGCCGACGGGGGCACCTCCCTGCCCGAGCGAAGCCGAGGGCTTGGGGGAGGGCGGGGGTGCGCTCGCGGCACCGGGCGTCAGCATCCGGCGTACATGTCGGTGGTTGACGCGCACACGGGGGAAACGCACGGGGGAACCGCGTACGGGGAGGAACCGGGGGAGCGCCGTTCGCTGTCGGAGGCGGAGTTCACCGCCTACGTCCAGGAGCGCCGCGCCTCCCTGTACGCCACCGCCTACCACCTGACCGGCGACCGCCACGAGGCCGAGGACCTGCTGCAGAGCGCGCTGTTCTCGACCTACCGGGCGTGGGACCGGATCAGCGACAAGGCCGCGGTCGGCGGATACCTGCGCCGCACCATGACGAACCTGCACATCAGTGCCTGGCGGCGGCGCAAGCTCAACGAGTACCCGACCGAGGAACTGCCGGAGACGCCCGGCGAGACGGACGCGATGCGCGGCACCGAGCTGCGCGCGGTCCTGTGGCAGGCGCTGGCCCGGCTGCCCGAACTCCAGCGCACCATGCTGGTCCTGCGCTACTACGAGGGCCGCACGGACCCGGAGATCGCCGACATCCTCGGCATCAGCGTCGGCACGGTGAAGTCCAGCATCTGGCGCTCGCTGCGCCGCCTGCGCGACGACGAGGTCCTCAGCTTCGGCCGGGACGAGGAGACTGCCTTCGGCGAACTGGTCGCCTGAGGGCAGGGCCACCTGGGGAGTGGCCCGAGGGGGGAACACGGGGGACTCCGGAGGACCACTGGGGGGTGGGCCCACGGAGAACACGGGGGAACACGGGGAGAAACAGGAACGGGACTGGCGGACCGGGGGGACCGGCCAGTCCCGTTTCCCATGCCCGCCACCCGGCGCCTTCGCGCGTCCGGTACGGCGGCTGCGCGCATCCGGACCGGCGGCTTGTCCGGTACGACGCTCAGGCCGGCGTCCGCTGCCGCACCTGACGGCCCGCCGCCGCTGCCGCCAGCCGGCCCAGCGCCTCGTCCCGGTCGCAGCGGTGCGCGCCGAGGGACACCTGGCGGGTGATGATCGACCGCTCCGCACGCATCAGCCGCCAGCCGCGGCGCAGCAGGAACGGCACCGACTTGCGGCCCTCCTTCAGATCGCGCAGGAAGCGCCGCCGGAAGGTGGTGAACGCCCCGCGCGACAGGCACAGCGCGTCCGCCAGCACCCCCAGCTCCCGGCAGCGCCCGATGATCTCCGCGGCGAAGATGCCCTCCGCGATGAACAGCGGGGTACGGCCGATGCGCAGCGTCTCCTCGCCGGTACGGGCGCTCAGCGCGATGTCGTACACCGGCACCGGCGTCGACCCCGTGGCGCACAGCCGGGTGATGGCCTCGACCGCCACGTCCGCGTCCCAGGACCGCGGGTGGTCCCAGTCGATGTCCGAACTCCCCTCCACCAGCGGCAGGGTCGGGTCGTCACCCTCCTTGTAGAAGTCGTCCAGGCGCAGCACGGGAAGCCCGGAGCGGGCGGCGACGAGGGACTTGCCCGAGCCCGAGGGGCCGCACAGCAGCACGACACGGGCGGGAGACGGAGGATGAATGCTCACGGAACACCAGTTTGACGCATGGCGGACCGCCTGCCGACCCCGCGGGTCGGCTTTTGAGCGTGAGCCCCGCCTCAACTACCCTTCGTGCCGACACGATCACCCAGTGCAGCAGAAGGTGGCACCAGCGATGGCCCGACACGCCTCACCCCAGCACTCCGCCGCCCAGCGCGCCCTGGTCGTCCTCGCCGCCGCCGGTGCGGTCCTGGGCACCGGGGCGGCCACGGCGTCCGCCGAGACGGTCTCCGGCTCGGGAGTGACCTACCGCGCGCCCGACGCCGGCAGCATCGACCCCGAGGCCGGCCTGCGCGCCATGACGGGCATCGTCGGCTACGTCACCGGCCCGGTCACCGGCCTCAAGCCCAACCCGCTGGCGGGCACGGGCGTCGACCCGCTGGACAACGGCGTCGGCACCCAGGTGGCCGACTTCCAGCCGGTCGGCACCCGGATGCTGACGGGCCCGCTGGCCCAGGCCAGTTCCCTGGGCAGCGTGCCCCTGGCAGGCCCGGTCCTCGCGTCCGTGGGGCACTGAACGCGCCCGCCCGCGGGGCGGAACCGTCAGTAGGAAGACCCTCCGGCGCCCAGCGACCCCGTCGGGTGCCACACCGTCTTCGTCTCCAGGAACGCCGTCATCCGGTCGATGCCGGGCGTCTCGAAGTAGTCCACAGGCTGTGGACGCAGCACCCGCTTGAGATTGTCGGCCGCCGCGATCTCCAGCTCCTTCGCCAGCGCCTCGTCCGCCCCCGCGAGGTCGATCGCGTTGACGTCCTGGTGCGCGGCCAGGGGCGCCGCGAGTTCCGCCGTACGGCCGGACAGGACGTTGACGACACCGCCCGGGACGTCGGACGTGGCGAGCACCTCGCCCAGGGACAGGGCCGGCAGGGGGGCCTTCTCGGAGGCGATCACGACCGCCGTGTTGCCGGTGGCGATCACCGGGGCCACCACCGACACCAGCCCGAGGAAGGACGACTCCTGCGGGGCCACGACGGCGACCACACCGGTCGGCTCCGGGGAGGAGAGGTTGAAGTACGGGCCCGCGACCGGGTTGGCGCCGCCGGTCACCTGGGCGATCTTGTCGGTCCAGCCCGCGTACCAGACCCAGCGGTCGATCGTCGCGTCCACGACGGCCGCGGCCTTCGACTTCGACAGGCCCTCCGCGTCGGCCACCTCGCGCGCGAACTGCTCGCGCCGGCCCTCCAGCATCTCCGCGACGCGGTAGAGGACCTGGCCGCGGTTGTAGGCGGTTGCGCCGGACCAGCCGCCGAACGCCTTGCGCGCGGCGACCACCGCGTCCCGGGCGTCCTTGCGGGAGGAGAGGGGGGCGTTGGCCAGCCAGTTGTTCTTCGAGTCCGTCACCTCGTACACCCGGCCGCTCTCGGAACGCGGGAACTTCCCGCCGACGTACAGCTTGTAGGTCTTGAAGACACTCAAACGGTCAGACATCGAGGTACGCCTCCAGGCCGTGGCGGCCGCCCTCGCGGCCGAAGCCCGACTCCTTGTAACCGCCGAACGGCGAGGTCGGGTCGAACTTGTTGAACGTGTTGGACCAGACGACACCGGCGCGCAGCTTGTTCGCGACGGCCAGGATGCGCGAGCCCTTCTCGGACCAGATGCCGGCCGACAGGCCGTACTGGGTGTTGTTGGCCTTGGCGACGGCCTCGTCGGGCGTACGGAAGGTGAGGACCGACAGCACCGGGCCGAAGATCTCCTCGCGGGCGATGGTGTGCGCCTGGGTGACGTTCGTGAACAGCGTCGGGGCGAACCAGTAGCCGGAGGCGGGCAGTTCACAGGCCGGGGACCAGCGCTCGGCGCCCTCCGCCTCGCCCCGCTCGGCCAGCGCGGTGATCCGGGCCAGCTGCTCGGCGGAGTTGATCGCGCCGATGTCGGTGTTCTTGTCCAGCGGGTCGCCGAGGCGGAGCGTGGACAGCCGGCGCTTGAGGGCGTCCAGCAGCTCCTCCTGGACCGACTCCTGCACCAGCAGGCGGGAGCCCGCGCAGCAGACCTGGCCCTGGTTGAAGAAGATGCCGTTCACGATGCCCTCGACGGCCTGGTCCAGCGGCGCGTCGTCGAAGACGATGTTGGCGCCCTTGCCGCCCAGTTCGAGCGTCAGCTTCTTCGCCGTGCCGGCGACCGTGCGGGCGATCTCCTTGCCGACGGCCGTCGAGCCGGTGAAGGCGACCTTGTTCACGTCCGGGTGCGCGACGAGCGCGGCGCCCGTCCGGCCGTCACCGGTCACGATGTTGACCACACCCTTGGGCAGGCCGGCCTGGCGGCAGATGTCCGCGAAGAACAGGGCCGACAGCGGGGTGGTCTCGGCCGGCTTCAGGACGACCGTGTTGCCGGTCGCCAGCGCCGGGGCGATCTTCCACGCCAGCATCAGGAGGGGGAAGTTCCACGGGATGACCTGGCCCGCGACGCCCAGCGGCCGCGGGTTGGCGCCGAAGCCGGCGTGGTCGAGCTTGTCGGCCCAGCCCGCGTAGTAGAAGAAGTGCGCGGCGACCAGCGGGAGGTCCGCGTCGCGGGTCTCCTTGATCGGCTTGCCGTTGTCCAGCGTCTCCAGGACGGCCAGCTCGCGGCTGCGCTCCTGGATGATGCGGGCGATGCGGAACAGGTACTTGGCGCGCTCGGCGCCGGGCAGCGCGGACCACTTCTCGAACGCCTTGCGGGCGGCCTTGACCGCCCGGTCGACGTCCTCCACGGTGGCCTGGGTGTACTCGGCGAGTACTTCCTCGGTGGCCGGAGAGACCGTTTTGTTGAGATCCCCACCCGAGCTTTCGACGAACTCCCCATCGATGAACAGGCCGTACGACGGGGCGATGTCGACGATCGCGCGCGATTCGGGCGCGGGAGCGTACTCGAATGCCATGTTTCAGTCCACCGTAACGTAGTCGGGGCCGGAGTAGCGGCCCGTGGCCAGCTTCTGGCGCTGCATCAGCAGGTCGTTGAGGAGCGAGGAGGCGCCGAAGCGGAACCAGTGGTTGTCCAGCCAGTCCGCGCCCGCGGTCTCGTTGACCAGCACCAGGAACTTGATCGCGTCCTTGCTGGTGCGGATGCCGCCGGCCGGCTTCACACCGACCTGGACGCCGGTCTGCGCCCGGAAGTCGCGCACCGCCTCCAGCATGAGCAGGGTGTTCGCGGGGGTCGCGTTGACGGCCACCTTGCCGGTGGAGGTCTTGATGAAGTCGGCGCCGGCCAGCATGCCGAGCCAGGAGGCGCGGCGGATGTTGTCGTACGTCGACAGCTCGCCGGTCTCGAAGATGACCTTCAGCCGGGCGCTCGTCCCGCAGGCCTCCTTCACGGCGACGATCTCGTCGTACACCTTCAGGTACCGGCCGGCCAGGAAGGCGCCCCGGTCGATGACCATGTCGATCTCGTCGGCGCCGGCGGCGACGGCCTCGCGCACGTCGGCCAGCTTCACGTCGAGCGCGGCCCGGCCGGCCGGGAAGGCGGTGGCCACCGAGGCGACCTTCACGCCGGAGCCGGCGACGGCCTCCTTGGCGACGGCCACCATGTCGGGATAGACGCAGACCGCGGCCGTCGTGGGCGTCGTACGGTCCGTGGGGTCGGGGTGGACCGCCTTGGCGCCGAGCGCCCGGACCTTGCCCGGGGTGTCCGCGCCTTCCAGCGTCGTCAGGTCGACCATCGAGATGGCGAGGTCGATGGCGTACGCCTTCGCGGTGGTCTTGATGGAGCGGGTGCCGAGGGACGCGGCGCGCGCCTCCAGGCCGACCGCGTCGACGCCGGGGAGCCCGTGCAGGAAGCGGCGCAGCGTGCTGTCGGACGCGGCGACGTCCGAGAGAACGTGGGCTGAGGATGCGGTAGTGGGCATGGTCACCAGACGAGCATATCTACGCGCGTAGCGGATGTATAGCCCCGGGACGGCGGACACGGGGCGGGGGCTGTCACAGGGGGACGGCGGACGGCTGCCGCACGGGGGGAGCGGAGCCTGCCACATGGGGACGGCGGAGCCTGCCGCACGGGTGACGGCGGGGGCCGGACCAGTCGCGTGGGGTGCGGGGGCGTGCGATTCCGGGCGGGTCGGGTGCGGTGGGCGGGAGCGGTGGTGTCCGGGCGGGGCCGGTGGTGTCCGGGTGGGGGGCTGGGGCCCGCCGTGGGCGTGGGGCAGAATCGGCCCATGACCACCCCGGACCACCCGTCACCCGCGTCACAGCCTCCGGTGCCCGCCGGCAAGGACCGGATCTACCGCTCACCCCTGGGGCTGGCGGGGGGCGCGCTGCTGCTCCTGGTCGTGCTCTGGCTGGGCTTCGACGCGCTGTTCAAGGGCGACGGCCGCACCCCGTGGCTGGCGCTGGCCGGCCTGATCCTGGTCGTGCCGCTGATCCTCGCCTTCACGCTCCGCCCGGCGGTCTTCGCCAACGAGGAGCGGCTGCGCGTACGCAACCCGTTCCGGGTGATCAGCCTGCCCTGGGGCGAGGTCGCCGGCCTGCGCTCCGGTTACACCAACGAGGTCCTCGCCAAGTCCGGCGGCAAGTACCAGCTGTGGGCGATCCCGGTCTCGCTGCGCGCCCGCAAGAAGGCGGCCCGCCGCCAGCAGCGGGCGGCGGCGGACGCGGCCCGGGGCGGGACGCCGGGCGGCCGGGGCGGGCTCGGGCCGAGCGGCCTGGGCCTCGGCGGGTTCGCGCTGCGCGGCCCGGACACCGGGCCGGCCCGCGCCGACACCGACAAGGTGATGGACGACCTGCGCGAGCTCCTGGACCAGCACGGCACGGCCGAGCCCGCCCAGGGTGAGGTCGGCGTGCGGTGGGCCTACGAGGTGGTGGCGCCGGCGGTGGCGGGAGCGGTACTGCTGGCGATCCTGCTGGCGACCGGCTGAGCGAACCGGGTCGGCCGCACTTTCCCGTTCCGGTCCGCCGGGACACGACTGAGGGCGCCCATGGCCGGCGGACAGGGGCGCCCTCAGGTGTGCGGGTGTGCGGGGCTCAGATGCCGGCGGCCGCCGACAGATCGCGCTTGACCGCTGCCAGCAGTTCGGCCGCGCGGGTGCGGGCGGCCGGCAGGGCGGACGGGGAGGAGACCGGGACGACGACCTCCAGGTAGCACTTGAGCTTCGGCTCGGTGCCGCTGGGGCGGACGACGACCCGGGCGCCGTCCAGGGTGTAGCGCAGGCCGTCGGTGGGCGGCAGGCTCTCGGAGCCGCGGGCCAGGTCCTCGGCCCGGACGACGGGCAGGCCGGCCAGCTCGGCCGGCGGCCGCTCGCGCAGCCGGCGCATCGCGTCCGCGATCAGCGACAGGTCCTGGACCCGCACCGACAACTGGTCGGTGGCGTGCAGGCCGTGCTCCACGGCGAGGTCGTCGAGCAGGTCGAGAAGGGTGCGGCCCTCCTCCTTCAGCACCGACGCCAGCTCGGTGATCAGCAGCGCGGCGGTGATGCCGTCCTTGTCGCGCACGCCCTCGGGGTCCACGCAGTAGCCGAGGGCCTCCTCGTAGCCGTAGCGCAGGCCGTCGACGCGGGCGATCCACTTGAAGCCGGTCAGGGTCTCCTCGTACGGCAGCCCCGCCTTGCCGGCGATCCGGCCGAGCAGGGAGGAGGAGACGATCGACTCCGCGAAGGTGCCGGTCACGCCGCGGCGGACCAAGTGGGCGGCGAGCAGGGCGCCGACCTCGTCGCCGCGCAGCATCCGCCAGTCGGCGCCGTCCTTGACGGCCACCGCGCAGCGGTCGGCGTCGGGGTCGTTGGCGATGACCAGGTCCGGGTCGGTGTCCCGGGCCCGGGCGAACGCCAGGTCCATCGCGCCCGGCTCCTCCGGGTTCGGGAAGGCGACCGTCGGGAAGTCCGGGTCCGGCTCGGCCTGCTCGGCGACCAGCACCGGCTCGGGGAACCCGGCCCGGGCGAAGGCGGCCAGCAGCACGTCCTTGCCGACGCCGTGCATGGCCGTGTAGACCGTGCGGGCGGTGCGCGGGGAGCCGGTCGCGAGGACGGCGTCCGTACGGGCCAGATAGGCGTCCAGGACCGAGTCGTCCAGGATCTCCCAGCCGGTGTCCGGGCGCGGTACGTCGTGCAGGGAGGCGATGGCGTCGATCTCGGCGGCGATCTCCGCGTCCGCGGGCGGCACGATCTGGGAGCCGTCGCCCAGGTAGACCTTGTAGCCGTTGTCCCGGGGCGGGTTGTGGCTGGCGGTGACCTCCACGCCGGCCACCGCGCCGAGGTGGCGGATCGCGAAGGCCAGCACGGGGGTGGGCAGCGGGCGCGGGAGCACGGCGGCACGCAGGCCGGCGCCGGTCATCACGGCGGCGGTGTCCCGGGCGAAGTCGGCCGACTTGTGCCGGGCGTCGTAGCCGATGACCACGAGGCCGTCGCCCTGCCCCTGCTTCCTCAGGTACGCGGCGAGGCCGGCGGCGGCGCGGATGACGACGCTGCGGTTCATGCGCATGGGGCCGGCGCCGAGTTCGCCGCGCAGACCCGCCGTGCCGAACTGGAGCGTGCCGCCGAAGCGGTCCGACAGCTCCGCCGTGTCACCGGCGTCGATCAGCTTGGCCAGTTCGTCGCGGGTCTCCGTGTCCGGGTCCTCGGCGAGCCATGCCTTGGCCCGGGCGATGAGATCGTCGTGCACCTTGGGATCAACCTCTCCTAGTCGTCGCTGGGGGCTGTGCCCCCCGGACCCCCGTTCGCCCGCCTGCCCGGAACCGTCGGACGGGAGGCGGGCACGACGAGGGCCCCGTCACCGGCGCCGGGGCGCCCGCGTCCGCTTACAGCTTGCCCAGCACCTGGGCGAGCAGCGAGCCCATCCGGGCCGCCGAGTCACGGCCGGCCTGGAGGACCTCCTCGTGGTTGAGGGGCTCACCGGTCATGCCCGCGGCCAGGTTGGTGACCAGGGAGATACCCAGCACCTCGGCGCCCGCCTCGCGCGCGGCGATGGCCTCCAGGACGGTGGACATGCCGACCAGGTCCGCGCCGATGACGCGGGCCATGCGGATCTCGGCCGGGGTCTCGTAGTGCGGGCCGGGGAACTGGGCGTAGACGCCCTCCTCCAGCGTGGGGTCGATCTCCTTGCACAGGGCGCGCAGGCGCGGCGAGTACAGGTCCGTCAGGTCGACGAAGTTCGCGCCGACGATCGGGGACGTCGCCGTGAGGTTGATGTGGTCGCTGATCAGCACCGGCTGGCCGGGGCGCATGCCCTCGCGCAGGCCGCCGCAGCCGTTGGTGAGCACCACGGTCTTGCAGCCGGCCGCGACCGCCGTGCGCACGCCGTGCGCGACCGCCGCGACGCCACGGCCCTCGTAGTAGTGGGTGCGGCCCAGGAAGACCAGGGCGCGCTTGTCACCGAAGGAGTACGAGCGGATCTTGCCGCCGTGGCCCTCGACGGCCGGCGGCGGGAAGCCGGGCAGCTCGGTGACCTGGAACTCGGCGTCGGGGGCGCCCAGCGCGTCGACGGCCGGAGCCCAGCCGGAGCCCATCACGAGGGCGACGTCGTGGGTCTCGGCGCCGGTGAGGGCGCGCAGGCGCGCGGCGGCGGCGTCGGCGGCGGCGTAGGGGTCGCCCTGGATGTCGTCCGGAAGAAGAGATGCGTTCACGCCGACGAGGGTAGCCGCTCTTCGCCTACGCGCGTAGATGACAGAGCACACGGGATTGCGTTCGTTGCCTTGTCGTTTTCCACAAAGAGCGGGCGAAACGGGAGGTAAGGGGCGGATTGCCGGTCTCAGCAGGGGCGCTTGCGGAGTTCCATCACATAGTCGTGCGGGGCGCCCGCCGACTCCGCCGCGTCGGCGATCTCGCCCAGATAGCGCGCCGACGGCAGCCCGCCCTCGTAGCCGTTGAGGACGTACGCCCAGGCCGGCTCCTCACCGTCCAGGGTGTGCGCGCGCACCCGGACCCGGCGGTACAGGTCCAGCCCCACCCCCTCCCATCGGTCGAGCGACTCCTCGTCCATCGGCGCGATGTCGTACAGGCCGACGAACACCTGCGCCAGCGGGTCCTCGACGATCGTCGCCAGCGCGCCCTCCCAGCCGAGCTGCTCGCCGCCGAAGGTCAGCCGCCAGCCGTTCAGCCAGCCGGTGGCGCGCAGCGGGGAGTGCGGGGCGCGGCGGGACATCAGACGCGCGTCGAGGTTGCCGGCGTAGGCGGCATAGAGCGACATGGGGAGAGGGTACGGCAGACGTCCCGGGCGCCCCGCGCGTCACAGGAGCGACCCGGCGGTGCCCCCGGGCAGTAGCACCTTGAAGCGTGCGGGACAATGGAGTACGTGACTCGGATCGTGATCATCGGTGGCGGACCCGGCGGATACGAGGCGGCCCTGGTGGCCGCCCAGCTCGGCGCGGAGGTGACCGTCGTCGACTGCGACGGTCTGGGCGGAGCGTCGGTGCTGACCGACTGCGTGCCGTCGAAGACCCTTATCGCTACGGCCGAGGTGATGACCACCTTCGACTCCTCCTACGAGGAGCTGGGGATCATCGTGGCCGACGACACCCCGCCGCTGGAGCGGTCGGCCCGGGTGGTCGGGGTGGACCTCGGCAAGGTCAACCGCCGGGTGAAGCGCCTCGCGCTCGCCCAGTCCCACGACATCACCGCGTCCGTCACGCGCGCCGGCGCCCGGGTCATGCGCGGGCGCGGCCGGCTGGAGGGCATGCAGGCCCTGGACGGGTCCCGCAAGGTCGTCGTCACCGCCGCCGACGGCACCGAGGAGACCCTCACCGCCGACGCGGTCCTCATCGCCACCGGCGGCCACCCCCGTGAGCTGCCCGACGCCCGCCCCGACGGCGAGCGCATCCTGAACTGGACCCAGGTCTACGACCTCACCGAGCTGCCGGAAGAGCTGATCGTGGTCGGCTCCGGCGTCACCGGCGCCGAGTTCGCCGGCGCCTACCAGGCCCTCGGCTCCAAGGTCACCCTGGTCTCCTCCCGCGACCGCGTGCTGCCCGGCGAGGACCCGGACGCCGCCGCCGTGCTGGAGGACGTCTTCCGGCGCCGCGGCATGAACGTCATGGCCCGCTCCCGCGCGCAGTCCGCCAAGCGCGTCGGCGACCGGGTCGAGGTGGCGCTGGCCGACGGCCGGGTCATCACCGGCACGCACTGCCTGATGGCCGTCGGCGCCATCCCGAACAGCGCCGGCCTCGGCCTGGAGGAGGCCGGCGTCAAGCTGCGCGAGTCCGGGCACATCTGGACCGACAAGGTCTCGCGCACCACCGCCCCCGGCGTCTACGCGGCCGGCGACGTGACCGGCGTCTTCGCCCTCGCCTCCGTGGCCGCCATGCAGGGGCGGATCGCGATGTACCACTTCCTGGGCGACGCGGTGGCCCCGCTGGACCTGAAGTCGGTCTCCTCCAACGTCTTCACGGACCCCGAGATCGCGACCGTCGGCTACACGCAGGCGGACGTGGACGCGGGCAAGATCGACGCGCGCGTGGTCAAGCTGCCGCTGCTGCGCAACCCGCGCGCCAAGATGCAGGGCATCCGGGACGGCTTCGTGAAGATCTTCTCCCGGCCGGGCACGGGGATCGTCGTCGGCGGTGTCGTGGTGGCGCCGCGCGCCTCGGAACTGATCCACCCCATCTCGATCGCCGTCGACAACAATATGACGGTCGAACAGATCGCGAACGCCTTCACCGTGTACCCCTCCCTTTCGGGGTCGATCGCGGAGGTCGCCCGGCAGCTGCACACCCGCAGGGCGAGCGCGGAGGGCTGACGACTCCGGCCGGATTCCCGCTGGTCATCGCGGGCCGGGGCGCCGACGGGTGGCGAAACCGCACCGATCGGCGCCCTATACCACTTCGCGTCCCACACTGCGAACAACTTCTGCTATTCGCCGCAAACTGCTGAAACCAGACGGTCGCTGGGGTTACTGTCAGTTTCGTGTTCGCTGCTGAACGTCGCCAATTGATCCTCGAAATGGTGCGAGCGAACGGTGCCGTGTCGCTCCGTGAGCTCGCCCGCGTCGTCCAGACCTCCGAAGTGACCGTACGGCGGGACGTGCGCGCGCTGGAGGCAGAAGGACTCCTCGACCGCCGTCACGGCGGTGCGGTACTGCCGGGCGGGTTCACGCGGGAGTCCGGCTTCCCGCAGAAGTCGCACCTCGCGACGGCCGAGAAGACGGCCATCGCCGACCTCGCCGCGGGCCTCGTCGACGAGGGCGAGGCCATCGTGGTCGGGGCGGGTACGACCACGCAGGAACTGGCCCGCCGCCTCGCGCGCGTGCCGGGCCTGACGGTCGTCACCAACTCCCTCCTGGTGGCCCAGGCGCTCGCCCACGCCAACCGGGTGGAGGTCGTGATGACCGGGGGCACCCTGCGCGGCTCCAACTACGCCCTCGTCGGCTCCGGCGCCGAGCAGTCCCTCCAGGGCCTGCGCGTCTCCAAGGCATTCCTCTCCGGAAGCGGCCTGACCGCCGAACGGGGCCTGTCCACCTCCAACATGCTCTCGGCATCCGTCGACCGGGCGCTCGTCCAGGCCGCCGCGGAGGTCGTGGTCCTCGCCGACCACACCAAGCTGGGCACGGACACGATGTTCCAGACCGTGCCGACGGACCTGATCACCCGCCTGGTCACCGACGAGCCCCCGCCCCACGACGACCGCGCGGTCACCGAACTGCAGGCCCTCGCCGACCAGGGCGTCCAGATCGCCGTTGCGGGGGCGAGTGGAAACCCGGGGGGTGACCAGGTCCCGGCGGGCCGCCGCACCTCCCTGCCGGGACCCCGCAGAAGCCATGTACCGGGCGCCTCCCCGCTCCGCTCCGCCACGGCGCTGCCCGAACCGGCCCCGGCCGAACGCGGGCGCGTGGCGGATCTGCGCCGACGCTGACCGGCCCGTACGGTACGGGCGGCCGGCCGCCGTTTCGTCGGCACCCATCGGCTCGAGCCGGCCCTCGGTCCCGCGCTCGGTCCGGCTCGCGATCGGGTGCGCGGTCCGGCGTGGACGGCGAGGCCGCGGACGACGGTGGCCAGGGTGCGCGCCGCCGCCGAGCCGGGCGAAGAGTCCCGGAACGCGGCCGGCCCCCGGCGACGTGCGCCAGGGGCCGACTCACTTCACTGCCGTACGGCTGCGGTTCAGTCCTTGATCTCGCAGATGGCGGCGCCGGAGGTGAGGGAGGCGCCGACCTCGGCGGTCAGGCCCTTGACGGTGCCCGCCTTGTGGGCGTTGAGGGGCTGTTCCATCTTCATGGCCTCCAGGACGACGACCAGGTCGCCTTCCTTGACCTGCTGGCCCTCCTCGACGGCGATCTTGACGACGGTGCCCTGCATCGGGGAGGCCAGGGTGTCGCCGGACGCGACGGGCCCGGACTTCTTCGCCGCGCGCCGCTTGGGCTTGGCCCCGGCCGCAAGACCCGTGCGGGCCAGGCTCATGCCCAGGCTGGAGGGCAGGGAGACCTCCAGACGCTTGCCGCCGACCTCCACCACGACCGTCTCACGCGCCGCGTCCTCGTCGGCCTCGGCGTCGGCCGGGGCGGTGAAGGGCTTGATGTCGTTGACGAACTCGGTCTCGATCCACCGGGTGTGGACCGTGAACGGCTCGCTGGAGCCGGTGAGTTCGGGGGCGAAGGCGGGGTCGGTGACGACCTTGCGGTGGAAGGGGATGGCGGTGGCCATGCCCTCCACGCGGAACTCCTCCAGGGCGCGGGCGGCCCGCTGGAGGGCCTCCTTGCGGGTGCGGCCGGTGACGATCAGCTTGGCCAGCAGGGAGTCCCACGCCGGGCCGATGACACTGCCGGCCTCCACACCCGCATCCAGACGCACGCCCGGGCCGGAGGGGGCTTCGAAGGTGGTGACGGTGCCGGGCGCGGGCAGGAAGTTACGGCCCGGGTCCTCGCCGTTGATACGGAACTCGAAGGAGTGACCGCGCAG
>NZ_BMSK01000001.1:284673-285405 GCF_014649115.1 Streptomyces eurythermus
ACCGAGTTCCTCGCCGTCGGCGATACGGAACATCTCCCGGACCAGATCGATGCCGGCGACCTCCTCGGTGACCGGGTGCTCGACCTGGAGACGGGTGTTGACCTCCAGGAAGGAGATCGTCCCGTCCTGCCCCACCAGGAACTCACACGTGCCCGCGCCCTCGTACCCGGCCTCCTTCAGGATGGCCTTCGACGCCCGGTACAGCTCCGCCATCTGAGCGTCGGACAGGAACGGTGCGGGAGCCTCCTCCACCAGCTTCTGGTGACGGCGCTGCAGGGAGCAGTCACGGGTGGAGACCACGACGACGTTGCCGTGCTTGTCGGCCAGGCACTGCGTCTCCACATGCCGCGGCCGGTCCAGATACCGCTCCACGAAGCACTCGCCACGCCCGAACGCGGCGACCGCCTCGCGGACGGCGGACTCGTACAGCTCCGGGACCTCTTCGAGGGTGCGGGCGACCTTCAGACCGCGCCCGCCGCCACCGAACGCGGCCTTGATCGCGATCGGCAGACCGTGCTCCTCCGCGAAGGCCACGACCTCGTCCGCACCCGAGACCGGGTCCGGGGTGCCGGCGACCAGCGGGGCGCCGGCGCGCTGGGCGATGTGCCGGGCGGCGACCTTGTCACCCAGGTCGCGGATGGCCTGCGGCGGCGGGCCGATCCAGATCAGGCCCGCGTCCAGGACCGCCTGGGCGAACTCGGCGTTCTCGGACAGGAAGCCGTAACCCGGGTG
>NZ_BMSK01000001.1:285415-629120 GCF_014649115.1 Streptomyces eurythermus
CGCGGGCGGCGTTCAGGATCTTGTCGATGACGAGATAGCTGGTGGCCGGGGTGTCACCGCCCAGGGCGAACGCCTCATCCGCGGCGCGGACATGCAGAGCGTCCCGGTCCGGGTCGGCGTAGACGGCCACGCTCGCGATCCCGGCGTCCCGGCAGGCCCGGGCCACGCGGACAGCGATTTCGCCACGGTTGGCGATGAGCACCTTGCGCACGATTGAGGCTCCCTCCTTGAAACAAGCCGAGTTTAGGGACTGCCGACACGGCACTTCGACCCGTCCCCAATGGTGAGCTTGCCCACACGGAGCGTGATCCGAGGCTCGCCCGACCAGAGAAAGCCCATGTCGCACCGGGGTACGCAGGACTCCTGGGGAAAACCCTAGCCCCGCCGTGTGGTCAAGGTCTCTGTGCGGGCGTGCTGCGGCCCACTCTGTTTCTTTGTCGAGTCCCTACGAATGGCCCAATGATTCTTTGCTTCCGTCGCAACCCTTGTCCCCTGGTTTACCCGTTAGTAGCGTTCCCGATGTCTCGGACGTACCTGGGGTAACAGGCTGTCGGTGTGAGAGTGGGTGGGGCCCGGTGGTGCGCAGACCGGTGGCGTGGGTCGTGGCGGTCGTCCTCGTCGTGGAGGCGCTGTCCGTCGTGGCGGTGAACTGGCTGCTCGGGGTCGTCGTGGACCGGCAGAAGATGTCCCTGGCCGGTCTCGACCCCGATGTCATGGCGACGTCCTCGAAGATCGGCGGAGTCGTCTTCGGGCTCTACTTCGCGCTGTGCGCGCTGGTGGCCGTGCTCGTCGCGGTACGCGACCGTGCACCGGCCGGCTTTGGCCGAGTGGTGCTGATCAGCGCGGCCGTGGTGCACGCCCTGCTCGGCGCGTTCGCCTGGGGACTGTTCGGCATGGCGGCGTTCGTGTTCATGGTCGCCGTCCTCGGGCTGATCGTGCTGCTCCTGATGACGTACGACCGCGCGGCCGGCCCGCAGGGCGCGGTCCCCGGCGGCACGCCCGGGCAGGGGGCCGGGCCGGCGGCGGGGCCGGAGCCGGGTCCGGAACCCGTCGACGGGGACGCGCCGACGGGCCGTACGGGCGAACCTCAGGACGGCGACGGGGAACCCCGGGACTCCGTCCCGTCCCAGGGCTCCGCGCACGCCCGGGTCAGCGCTCCGGCGCCCACAACTCCGTGATACCGACGCCCAGTTCCGCCAGGAGCCGGCGGACCAGGGGCAGGCTGATGCCGATCACGTTGCCGTGGTCGCCGTCGATGCCCTCGATGAACGGCGCCGAACGGCCGTCCAGGGTGAAGGCGCCGGCCACGTGGAGGGGCTCACCGGAGGCCACGTAGGCGGCGATCTCGGCGTCGCTGGGTTCACCGAACCGGACGACGGTGGAGGCGGTCGCCGACACGTACCGCTTGGCCTCCGTGTCCCACACACAGTGCCCCGTCTGGAGCACGCCCGCCCGTCCGCGCATGTCCTTCCAGCGGGCGGTGGCCTCCTCGGCGTCGGCCGGCTTGCCGAGCGCCCTGCCGTCCAGCTCCAGCACCGAGTCGCAGCCGATCACCAGGGCCCCCTGCACCTCGGGGCGTGCCGCGACCACCGACGCCTTCGCCTCGGCCAGGGCGAGCGCCAGCTCCGCCGGGGTGGGCGCGGTGACGGCGTCCTCGTCGACGCCGCTCACGATGACCTCGGGGTCGAATCCGGCCTGCCGGAGCAGGCCCAGCCGGGCGGGGGACTGGGAGGCGAGCACGAGTCGCCTGCGGCGATTGGCAGTCATGCGGTCAGGTTAGCCACGGCGCGCCGGGCGGCTCACCTCAGGCCGATCACGATCATCGCCAGGACCATGGCCAGCGCCATGAGGAGACCGAGCCGCCGGAGCATGTTCTGCGCCTCGCGCAGTTCCTCGGGCGGCTCGTTCTCCGGATCTGACCACAGCATGCCCCCAGCGTGCGGCCGGACCGGGTGCGGGTGCCTGAGTAGGCGTACTCAATTCGGCACCCGGGATTCCGGTAGGCGGGCGGTCAGCCCCGGCCCGGCCAGTAGGTGCGGGACCACGACGCCGGGCCCGGCGCCGGGACGTGCCGGGCGGCGATGCGGGCCGGGTCGTTCCACGCGTCCCTCGGACCTCCCGCGCCGGACGGCGCGGTGGCCGCCGCCGCGGCGCGGGCGCGGACCACCGCCAGGGCGGCGGCCAGCTCCTCCGGGGTCGGGTTGCCTCGTACGACCTTGATGTTCATGACCGCTCCCAGGGTCGGCGGGGCCTACAGGGGGATGTTGCCGTGCTTCTTCGGAGGCAGGGATTCCCGCTTGGTGCGCAGTTGACGCAGGCCGCGGACGATGTGCGCGCGGGTGTCGGACGGCATGATCACCGCGTCGACGTAACCGCGCTCGGCCGCGACGTAGGGGTTGAGGAGGGTGTCCTCGTACTCCTGGATCAGGCGGGCCCGGGTGGCCTCGGCGTCGTCCGCCTCGGCGATGGTGCGGCGGTGCAGGATGTTGACCGCGCCCTGGGCGCCCATGACGGCGATCTGGGCGGTGGGCCACGCCAGGTTGAGGTCGGCGCCCAGGTGCTTGGAGCCCATGACGTCGTAGGCGCCGCCGAATGCCTTGCGGGTGATGACGGTGATCAGCGGGACGGTGGCCTCGGCGTAGGCGTAGATCAGCTTGGCGCCGCGACGGATGATGCCCTCGTGTTCCTGGCCGACGCCGGGCAGGAAGCCGGGGACGTCCACGAACGTCAGCACCGGGATGTTGAAGGCGTCGCAGGTGCGGACGAAGCGGGCGGCCTTCTCGGAGGCGGCGATGTCCAGGCAGCCGGCGAACTGCATCGGCTGGTTGGCGACGACGCCGACCGGGTGGCCCTCGACCCGGCCGAACCCGGTGAGGATGTTCGGCGCGAACAGGGCCTGGGTCTCGAAGAACTCGGCGTCGTCCAGGACGTGCTCGATCACCGTGTGCATGTCGTAGGGCTGGTTGGCGCTGTCGGGGACGAGCGTGTCCAGCTCGCGGTCCTCGTCGGTGACGGCGAGATCCGCCTCCTCCGGGAAGACCGGGGGCTCGGAGAGGTTGTTGGACGGCAGGTACGACAGCAGCTGCTTGACGTACTCGACGGCGTCCTTCTCGTCGCCGGCCATGTGATGGGCCACGCCCGAGGCGGTGTTGTGGGTGCGGGCGCCGCCCAGCTCCTCGAAGCCGACGTCCTCGCCGGTGACGGTCTTGATGACGTCCGGGCCGGTGATGAACATGTGCGAGGTCTGGTCGACCATGACGGTGAAGTCCGTGATGGCCGGGGAGTACACCGCGCCGCCCGCGCAGGGGCCGACGACCAGGCTGATCTGCGGGATGACACCGGAGGCGTGGGTGTTGCGGCGGAAGATCTCGCCGTACGCGCCGAGGGAGGCGACGCCTTCCTGGATGCGGGCGCCGCCGGAGTCGTTGATGCCGATGACGGGGCAGCCGGTCTTCAGGGCGAAGTCCATCACCTTGACGATCTTCTGGCCGTAGACCTCGCCGAGGGCGCCGCCGAAGACCGTGAAGTCCTGGGAGAAGACGGCGACCGGGCGGCCGTCGACCGTGCCGTAGCCGGTGACCACGCCGTCGCCGTAGGGGCGGTTGCGGTCCAGGCCGAAGTTGGTCGAGCGGTGCCGGGCGAACTCGTCCAGCTCGACGAACGAGCCCTCGTCCAGCAGCAGCTCGATCCGCTCACGGGCCGTCAGCTTGCCCTTGGCGTGCTGCTTTTCCACGGCGCGTTCCGAACCGGCGTGCGTCGCCTCGTGGATGCGCCGCTGGAGATCCGCGAGCTTCCCCGCGGTCGTGTGAATGTCGATCCCTTGGATCTCGTGACGCTCTTCCGGCTCGGACATCGGGATGCGGCTCCCTGCCTGCTCAAAAGGGGGGACGGTTACTCATTCGTAGAGTAGTGGTGGCGCTACCGATCAGCAGTGCGTCGTTTACCACACCTAGGGTGGCTTGCATGACGCCGCAGAATCCATCAGACGACAGCCGCTGGTCCGACCTCGAACGCCCGCCCCTGAACGCCACCGCGCTGCGGCGCGGGCTGGTCCGGGACGGGGGCCTGTACCGCGACATCGAGGTGGTGCCGCGTACCGGTTCCACCAACTCCGACCTCGTGGCGCGGGCCGCCGCCGGGGGCCTCGAGGAGGGGGCGGTGCTCGTCGCGGAGGAGCAGACGGCCGCCCGGGGGCGGCTGGACCGGCGATGGAGCGCGCCGCCGCGGTCCGGGCTGTTCTTCTCCGTGCTGCTCAGGCCCCGTGAGGTGCCGGTGGCACGGTGGGGGTGGCTGCCGCTGCTGACCGGGGTCGCGGTGGCGACGGGGCTGGCGCGGGCGGCGGGCGTCGACACGGCGCTCAAATGGCCGAACGACCTGCTGGTCACCGTCGGCGGGGAGGAGCGCAAGGCCGGGGGGATCCTCGCGGAGCGGGCCGGGGACGACGGGGTCGTCATCGGCGTCGGCATCAACGTCAGCCTGCGGGCCGACGAGCTGCCGGTTCCGCAGGCGGGGTCGCTGGCGCTGGCCGGGGCGGCGGGGACGGACCGGGATCCGCTGCTGCGGGCGGTGCTGCGGGCGCTGGAGGACTGGTACGGGCGGTGGCGGGCGGCGGGGGGTGACCCCTCGGTGTGCGGGTTGCAGGAGACGTACACGGCGGGGTGCGCCACGCTCGGCCGGACGGTGCGGGCGGAGTTGCCCGGGGACCGGTCCGTGGTGGGGGAGGCCGTGGCGCTGGACGGGGACGGGCGGTTGGTCATCGCCACGGGGGAAGGGGTTCAGGAGCCGGTGGGGGCGGGGGACATCGTTCATCTGCGCCCCGCGTGACCCCTGCGGGGGGCTTGGCCGGGGGGCTCGGGGGGTGGTGCGGCGCGGTGGCAGGGTCCGGGTGCGGGTGCCTGCGGCGCCTGTGCGGGTGCGTTGTGTTCCCACGCGTGGTGCCTTGGGGGCGGGGTGTGCCTGTGCCGGTGCGTTGTGGGGGTCCCCTCGCGTGGTGCCTCGGGTGGGGGGTGCGGGGTGCGGGTGTGTTGTGTCCCCCAGGGGTGGTGCCTCGGGTGCGGCTGGGGGTCGGATGCCTGCGGCGCCTGTGCGGGTGCCCTCGCGTGGTGCCTTGGGTGCGGGTGGGGGGTTGGGTGCCTGCGGCGCCTCCGCGGGTGTGTGGGGGTGCGCGTCGCGCCCAGGATGAGTGGGGGAGTCGGGGCCGCGCCGGGGGGTGTCCGTCCTCGGAACGGCGCGGAATCGGTTGGCCGTAGAGGTTCTCGTGTTGACGCGCCAACCGCTGCGGGCGGACACCCCCCGACACGTCCCCTTCCCGCCGTGCGCGGCCGACCCGCCGTCTCGCCTCTCGACCAACGGCAACCCTGGCGCCCCGAAGGGGCGCGGGGAACTGCGCGACCAGCCATGGTCGGCGTACCGGGAAGGGTCCCGTCGGCCCAACCCGACGGAGTGAGCTGGCGCACACCTGCCGTAGAGTTGAGGCCGGTCGATACCTGACCGTGGCAGATCGGAAGGGCAGCAGGCGTGACCGTCGACGACACGGGCTCCGGCGCTGGCGGGGACGGCCGGGTGGATCCCCACGCCCCCGACAACGGCGAGGACCCGCTGGCCCTGCGGCTCGAACAGCTCATCCTGGGTGCCGAGCGCCGTTACACCCCGTTCCAGGCGGCCCGTAGCGCCGGTGTCTCCATGGAGCTGGCGTCCCGGTTCTGGCGGGCCATGGGGTTCGCGGACATAGGGCAGGCCAAGGCCCTCACCGAGGCCGATGTGCTGGCCCTGCGGCGGCTCGCCGGTCTGGTGGAGGCGGGGCTGCTCAGCGAGGCCATGGCGGTGCAGGTGGCCCGGTCCACCGGGCAGACCACGGCCCGGCTGGCCGAGTGGCAGATCGACTCGTTCCTGGAGGGGCTGACCGAGCCCCCGGAGCCGGGCATGACCCGCACCGAGGTGACGTACCCGCTGGTCGAACTGTTGCTGCCGGAGCTGGAGGAGTTCCTGGTCTACGTCTGGCGCCGTCAGCTCGCCGCCGCGACCGGCCGGGTCGTGCAGGCCGCCGACGACGAGGAGATGGTCGACCGCCGGCTCGCCGTCGGCTTCGCCGACCTCGTCGGTTTCACCCGGCTCACCCGCCGGATGGAGGAAGAGGAGCTGGGCGAGCTGGTCGAGGCATTCGAGACCACCGCCGCCGACCTGGTGGCCGCCCGCGGCGGCCGGCTGATCAAGACCCTCGGTGACGAGGTGCTGTACGCGGCGGACGACGCCGGTGTGGCCGCGGACATCGCGCTGCGCCTGGTGGAGACCCTGGCGAACGACGAGACGATGCCCGAGCTGCGGGTCGGCATGGCCTTCGGCACGGTGACCACCCGGATGGGTGATGTGTTCGGTACGACGGTCAACCTCGCCTCCCGGCTGACCTCCATCGCGCCCCGGGACGCCGTCCTGGTGGACAGCGCCTTCGCCGAGGAACTGATCCGCACCGGTGAGGCGCCCGCCTCCGAGGCCGAAGCCGCGGCGGCCGAGAAGGAGGGCGAGGAGACGCCGTCGTACCGTTTCGCCCTCCAGCCGATGTGGCAGCGGCCGGTGCGCGGGCTCGGCGTCGTCGAGCCGTGGCTGCTCACCCGTCGCGACGGTCGGTCCTCCTAGCCCCGCTCGCCGGGTCACCCGTCCCGTACGCGCTTCGTCCTGCTTGCGGTGGCGGCCTCGGCGTGAGGGTGCGGCCCCGGTCTTTTCCGGGATCGGGTACGGCTGCGATGATCTGACCCACAGTGTGTTAACCCGCGTTAACCGGAGGGGTGTCATGAGCGAGGAGCGGTACGGGGAGTTCGTCCTGGTGCGGCGGCACGGGCACGTCGCGGAGCTGGTGCTGGACCGGCCCAAGGCGATGAACGCCGTCTCCACGGAGATGGCCCGCTCCCTCGCGGGCGCGTGCGCCGCGCTCGCCGGTGACCCCGCCGCCCGGGTGGTCGTGCTGACCTCCTCGCACGACCGGGCGTTCTGTGTCGGGGCGGACCTGAAGGAGCGGAACTCCTTCACCGACGCCGACCTGGTCCGGCAGCGGCCGGTGGCGCGGGCGGCGTACACCGGGGTGCTGGAGCTGCCGATGCCGACGATCGCCGCGGTGCACGGCTTCGCGCTGGGCGGCGGTTTCGAACTGGCCCTCTCCTGCGATCTGATCGTGGCGGACCGTACGGCCGTGGTGGGGCTGCCGGAGGTGTCCGTGGGTGTCATCCCGGGCGGCGGTGGTACGCAGCTGCTGCCCCGGCGGGTCGGGGCCGCACGGGCCGCCGAGCTGATCTTCTCGGCCCGGCGGGTGGCGGCGGAGGAGGCCCTTGGGCTGGGGCTGGTGGACCAGTTGACGGAGGAGGGCCGGGACCGCGAGGAGGCGCTGGCGCTCGGGGAGCGGATCGCCGGGAACTCGCCGGTGGGGCTGCGGGCCGCCAAGCGGGCGCTGCGGCTGGGTCACGGGCTGGATCTGCGGGCCGGTCTGGAGGTCGAGGACGCGGCATGGCGCTCGGTGGCCTTCTCGGGCGACCGCGCGGAGGGTGTGGCCGCCTTCAACGAGAAGCGCAAGCCGCAGTGGCCGGGGGAGTAAGGGGGGCGGGTAGCCGAGGTCCGGGTGCGCTTCGGCCGGCTCATTGCCGGGCAGTGGTGGTCCGGGCGTGCGCCCGGCCGTCTCGCCGGCGGCCACCTGATCGCCGCATCGATGTCCCTTGTGTCCGCATTACTCCCTAACCTGGAGTAATGGGTGAGGACAAGCGGCTCGCCGCGGTCGTGGCGCTGGCTCAGGGCATGGCGGCGGCGCACACCCCTCGCGAGTGCTGGCAGGCCGCCGCCCTCGGCGCCTGTCACGCGCTGGACGGCAACTTCGCCGCGCTGTCGGTCTGGGAGCGCGAGCTGGGCCGGCTCCGGGTCCTCGTGAACGTGGGGGACCGGGCGGCGGACGAGGAGGAGTTCCCGGAGGCCGAGACCTATCCGGTGCACCAGTTCCCGGAGATCACCGAGTTCCTGCACGAGCGGTGGGCCGGTGGCGGGGGACCCAACGCCTGGGTGGAGACCGTCGAGGGCGCCGCCGAGGGCAGCGCCGGGTACCTCCACCAGCGGGTCTCGGCCCTGCGCCGGCGGGGGCGCGGGTGCTGTGTCGTCGCCCCCGTCGTGCTGCACGGCCGGGCCTGGGGCGAGCTGTACGTGGCCCGCGCGGCCGGCGCGCCCGTGTTCGCGCGGGCCGACTCCGACTTCGCCACCGTGCTCGCCGCCGTCGTGGCCGCCGGTATCGCGCAGACCGAGCGGCTGGAGGAGGCCCGCCGGCTCGCGTTCACCGACGCCCTCACCGGCCTGGCCAACCGCCGGGCCGTGGACGTGTGCCTGGAGGAGGCCGTCGAGCGGCACCGCGCGGAGGGTGCGGTGGTCAGCCTGGTCGTCTGTGACCTCAACGGGCTCAAGCGGGTCAACGACACCCTCGGGCACGCCGTCGGCGACCGGCTGCTGGAGCGTTTCGGCTCGGTGCTGTCGCTGTGCGGGGCGATGGTGCCGGGCGCGCTGGTCGCGCGGCTCGGCGGGGACGAGTTCTGCCTGGTCGCGGTGGGGCCGCCCGCCGACGACGTGGTGAAGGCGGCGGACGAGCTGTGCCGCCGGGCCGGGGAGCTGGAGCCGGGGGAGGGGGTGGCGTGCGGGATCGCCTCGACCGCGGAGGCGATCGGCGAGGTGGGCGACGCCCGGCGGCTGTTCCGGCTCGCGGACGCCGCCCAGTACCGGGCCAAGGCGCTGCGGCTGGACCGGCCGGTGGTGGCCGGCCGGGAGGGGCCCGGCGATCCGGTCGTCCGGCTGGCCGACGAGCCGCCGCCCTCGCGCGCCGAGCGGCGCCGGTTCCGTGGGCGGCGGCCGTGAACGGGCGCCGCTGGTGAGGCGAAACCCACACTCCGAGGTAAGGGGTGACTCCGGTGCCCACTAGTGACACCATCGCATTCAATGCGTACGCTCCTGAATATGGATATGCACACTGTGGTGGTGGGGACGTCCGGGGTCACGGCGTCCGACGTTCTCGCCGTGGCGCGCGGCGGTGCCCGCATCGAGCTGTCGGCGGAGGCGGTGGCGGCCCTCGCGGCGGCCCGGGAGATCGTGGACGCGCTGGCGGCCAAGCCCGACCCGGTCTACGGCGTCTCCACCGGCTTCGGCGCCCTGGCGACCCGGCACATCAGCCCGGAGCTGCGCGCCCAGTTGCAGCGCAACATCGTCCGCTCGCACGCCGCCGGCATGGGTCCCCGGGTGGAGCGTGAGGTCGTACGGGCCCTGATGTTCCTGCGGCTGAAGACCGTCTGCTCCGGGCACACCGGGGTGCGGCCCGAGGTCGCGCAGACCATGGCCGACGTGCTGAACGCCGGGATCACCCCGGTCGTGCACGAGTACGGCTCCCTGGGCTGCTCCGGCGACCTGGCCCCGCTGTCCCACTGCGCGCTCACCCTCATGGGCGAAGGCGAGGCGGAGGGCCCCGACGGGCGCGTCCGGCCCGCGGGCGAGCTGCTCGCCGAGCACGGGATCCGGCCCGTCGAGCTGCGCGAGAAGGAGGGCCTCGCCCTGCTCAACGGCACCGACGGCATGCTCGGCATGCTGATCATGGCCCTCGCCGACCTGGACACCCTCTACAAGTCCGCCGACGTCACCGCCGCCCTCACCCTGGAGGCGCTGCTCGGCAGCGACAAGGTCCTCGCGCCCGAGCTGCACGCCATCCGCCCGCACCCCGGGCAGGGCGCCAGCGCCGCCAACATGCTCGCCGTGCTGAAGGGCTCGGGGCTCACCGGGCACCACCAGGACGACGCCCCGCGCGTCCAGGACGCCTACTCCGTGCGCTGCGCCCCGCAGGTCGCCGGCGCCGGACGCGACACGATGGCGCACGCCCGCCTGGTCGCCGACCGGGAGCTGGCCTCGGCCGTGGACAACCCGGTGGTGCTGCCCGACGGGCGGGTGGAGTCCAACGGCAACTTCCACGGCGCGCCGGTGGCCTATGTGCTGGACTTCCTCGCCATCGCCGCCGCCGACCTCGGCTCCATCGCCGAGCGCCGCACCGACCGGCTGCTGGACAAGAACCGCAGCCACGGCCTGCCGCCGTTCCTCGCCGACGACGCCGGCGTGGACTCCGGGCTGATGATCGCCCAGTACACGCAGGCCGCGCTGGTCAGCGAGCTGAAGCGGCTCGCCGTACCGGCCTCCGCGGACTCCATCCCGTCCTCCGCCATGCAGGAGGACCACGTCTCCATGGGCTGGTCGGCCGCGCGCAAGCTGCGCACCGCCGTGGACAACCTCACCCGGGTCATCGCCATCGAGCTGTACGCGGCGACCCGCGCCATCGAGCTGCGCGAGGGACTCACCCCGGCGCCCGCCACGCAGGCCGTGATCGACGCCGTGCGCGCCGCAGGCGTGGAAGGCCCGGGCCCGGACCGGTTCCTGGCGCCCGACCTGGCCGCCGCCGACGCCTTCGTGCGCGGCGGCGAGCTGCTGGCGGCCGTGGAGAAGGTCACCGGCCCGCTCCAGTGACCGACGGCGGGGCCCCGGCCGGGGCCCCGTCCCATGGGTGACGTTCCGTCACGAGAGCCTGGCGGCCTGCGCCTTCACGACCGGGGCGGAGACCGTGTAGGGCTTCTTGTTCATCATCGCGCCGATGTTGACCGTGGTGTACACCGCGAGGGTCCTGCCGTGCCGCACCACCTCGGAGTGCAGCGGCAGGGCGCCGTCCTCGCCGTCCTCGTCGGTCGCGGTGAAGGCCACCGACGCGTCACCCGTGCCGGAGGCCTTCTCCTCGGCGACCTTGGTGAACTTGCCTTTCTCGCCGTCCTGTTCGCCGGAGAACCCGCCCGCGCACGCCTTGACCGCGTCCTGGAGCGAGGTCAGGGCCCGCTCGGCGCCGTCCCCGTCGTACGAGGCCGGGGTGACCACGGTGACGTCCAGGTTCATGGCCTTGGTGAACTCGTCCTTGAGGGCGCCCTCGGTCAGGTCCTCCGGGGAGCTGGGCGGGGCCGTGGGGGCCTTGTTCTCCTGCGTGGCCATGCGGCTGGTGTTCGCCGCCGGGGCGCCGGGCGCGATGCCGGTGAAGGCCTGGAGCACCGGCTCGCACTTGGCGTCGCAGGCCTTGACCTCGGAGCGGTCCGGGACGCCGCCCTCGACCGGTCCGACCTCGTGCCCGGGCACATCACCCTTGGCGATGATCAGCTTCTGCAGTTCCGCCGCGCTCAGCGTCTTCGCGGCCGGCTTCGCGGCGTCCTTGCCCGAGGTGTTCCCCGAGCCCTTGGTCAAGACACATCAAAAACCCATGCGCTCGCGACGCACCGAGTACACGACGAAACCGGCGCCCACCGCGAGGAACAGGCTCCCGCCGATGACGTACGGGGTGGTGTCGAAGGCGCCGGTGTCGGCCAGTTCGGCCTCCTCGGCCGCCCGGTCCGTGCCTGTGGCCGGCGCCCACACCGCTCTGACCTGCGCGACCTGTGTGACCTCTGTGGCCTCTGTGGCCTGTGTGACCCGGGCGGGCGTCGAGGCGGTCGCCGTCTCTCTCGCCGGGGTGTTCTGCGAGGCGTTCGCGGACGGGACGAACCACAGTGCGCACAGGAGGGTGCCCGCGGCGGTGGCGGTCAGCAACGGGCGGCGAGCGTAGGACACGGAATATCGATCCCCTTGTGACGCTGGCGAATTGGCCGTGTGGGGTGATGTTAGTGAAAGGCGCGGGTCACAGGAAAGTCACGGGAGGTTTCGACCGTACGCTCCCCTCATGAGCACGGAAGAGACATCACGGTTTGTGCGGCTTCGGGTGGAGCTGGTGCTGGAGGTGCACGACGAGGACGAGGTGGCCAAGGCCGCGCTGCGCCGCCTCGCCGGGGACACCGGGCTGCCGGAGGCGGAGCGGGCGCACGCCGAGTCCGCTGTGACGGAAGACACCGCGGAGGCCCTGGCCTATCTCGTGGATCCGTTCGACCTGGTCAGCGAGGTGCCCGGGGTGGAGCTCCAGCAGGCGTCCTGGTCCAGCGAGCGCGTCGACTACGACCCCGATTCGCCCGAGTGGGACCTGGACGAGGATGATGGGGAGGACGACGAGGAAGAGGACGGCATCGGCTGAGCGTCCCGGGGCACCCATGGCCCCGGACGGCACCCGCCGTCCGGGGCCTTCGTCGTCCCAGGGGACGTACGGACCGGTGTCCGGCCCCACCCGTGACGAAGGAGCGCGCCACGGACGTGGGATGCCCCACAGATCCACGGGGCGGGAACGGGACGAACCGGCCGTAGCGTTGATGGTTCTTGACGGGGGACTCTCGGGGTTTTCGCGACTCGGCAACGATGGAGAAGCTTGTGATGACGGACAGTAAGCGGCGCGGACGCCTGGCGGCCGCTTCCGCTCTGCTCGGCGGTGTGCTGGTGCTCACGGCGTGTTCCGGCGGCGACGCCGACGCCTCCGGCAGCGGCAACGGCGACACCTCGCAGGCCAGCGTCGACGAGGCGGCGGCCAAGAAGTCCTCCGAGGCGCAGATCACGATCACGCCGAAGGACGGCTCCGCCAACGCGTCGATCAACAACTCCGCCGCCGTGACGGTGAGCAAGGGCACGCTCACCGGCGTCACCATGACCACCCAGGACGGCAAGCCCGTCGCCGGGCAGCTGTCCGCCGACAACAAGAGCTGGAAGCCCAGCACCCCGCTGGAGCGGTCCACCACCTACAAGGTCGCCGCGGAGGCCAAGGACTCCGAGGGCCGCATAGCCCACGAGAACGCCTCCTTCACCACGGTCTCGCCGGCCAACAGTTTCATCGGCACCTTCACCCCGGACAACGGCTCCACGGTCGGTGTCGGCATGCCCGTGTCGATCAACTTCGACAAGGCGATCACCAATAAGGCGGCCGTGCAGAAGGGCATCACGGTCAGCTCCAGCAGCGGCCAGGAGGTCGCCTGCCACTGGTTCAACGCCAACCGCATGGACTGCCGTCCCGAGGACTACTGGAAGGAAGGCTCCACCGTCACCCTGAAGCTGGCGCTCGACGGCGTCCAGGGCGCGAGCGGCGTCTACGGCGTCCAGCAGAAGACGGTCACCTTCCACATCGGCCGCAACCAGGTCTCCTACGTCGACGCGCAGACCAAGCAGATGAAGGTCACGCAGGACGGCAAGGTCGTCAAGACCATCCCGATCTCCGCCGGCTCCCCCGACAACAAGACGTACGAGGGGCGGATGGTGGTCTCGGAGAAGTTCAAGCAGACCCGCATGAACGGCGCCACGGTCGGCTTCACCGACGACGACGGCAAGGGCGAGTACGACATCAAGGACGTGCCGCACGCCATGCGCCTGACCACCTCGGGCACCTTCATCCACGGCAACTACTGGGGCGCGCCGTCGGTGTTCGGCAGCGCGAACACCAGCCACGGCTGTGTCGGTCTGCGGGACGCGAAGGGCGCCAACGACCCGAGCACTCCGGCGGCCTGGTTCTACAACAACACGCTGATCGGTGACGTCGTGGTCGTCCAGAACACCGGCGACAAGACGGTCTCGCCGGACAACGGCCTCAACGGCTGGAACATGGACTGGGCGCAGTGGAAGGCCGGTTCGGCCGTCTGACGCTCCGTCATCACCTCGCGCGATGCCGCCCCTCCGGGGGCGGCATCGTTCGTTGACGGCGCATAACACCCTTTGGTTCCAAGGGACTTCGCGGTTCTGTAACGGTGTCCCGGACGGCACGTAACAGTTTCCTGTCGTGCTTTCTCACCGTTCTCTCATCTCTTGAGTGCCTGATCGCCTCCCGGAATACTTCGATGCCCGGGAGGCCGACGCGCACCTGTGCGAGTCCGCCCCCGGCCGGGTGAACGGGGAATTCGCCCGGTACCTCATCTCCAGGGGGAGAACTTGCGCGTACAAGTGAAAAGAGCGGCTGCGGCCACCGTGGCAACGGCCGCAGCGGTCGCCCTCGCAGCGGGAATGACCAGCCCCGCGTCGGCGAAGCCCGCCCGCACCTCGGCGGGCGCCTCCGCGCTCACCGCCAGGCACCACGTCACCCTGATCACCGGTGACCGCGTCGCCCTCGACGCCAAGGGCCGGGTCGTCGGCCTGGAGCGGGCCAAGGGCCGCGAGCACATACCCTTCAAGGTCCGCAGGGCCGCCGGGCACACCCTTGTGATCCCCGCGGACGCGGCCCGCCTGGTGGCCTCCGGCACGCTGGACCGGCGTCTGTTCGACGTCACCGAGCTGGACAAGGCCCCCACCCGCAAGGCACAGAAGAACGGCCTGAAGGTCATCGTCGGCTACCGCGGCGGCGCGGGCGCCGCCAAGGCCGGGGTCCGCGACGCGGGCACCCTGCGCCGCAGCCTGACCGCCCTCAACGCGGACGCCGTGCAGATTCCGGCCGGGGACACCGCCGGGCTGTGGGACGCCGTCACCGACGGCGACAGGACCGCCTCCGGCATCGCGCACGTCTGGCTCGACGGCGTCCGCGAGGCCAGCCTCGACAAGTCCGTGCCGCAGATCGGCGCCCCCACCGCGTGGAAGGCCGGTTACACCGGCAAGGGCGTCAAGGTCGCCGTCCTGGACACCGGCGTGGACACCCGGCACGTGGACCTGAAGGACCAGGTGATCGCCTCCCGGAACTTCACCGCCGCCGCCGACGCCACCGACCACTTCGGCCACGGCACGCACGTCGCCTCCATCGTGGCGGGCACCGGCGCCAAGTCGGGCGGCAAGTACAAGGGTGTGGCCCCGGACGCCAAGCTCCTCAACGGCAAGGTCCTGGACGACAGCGGCTTCGGCGACGACTCCGGCATCCTCGCCGGCATGGAGTGGGCGGCCGGCCAGGGCGCCGACGTCATCAACCTCAGCCTCGGCGGCTACGACACCCCCGGGATCGACCCGCTCGAGGCCGAGGTCAACAAGCTCTCCGCCGAGAAGGGCGTCCTGTTCGCGATCGCCGCGGGCAACGACGGCCCCCAGTCGGTCGGTTCGCCGGGCAGCGCGGACGCCGCGCTCACCGTCGGCGCCGTCGACGACAAGGACAAGCTGGCGGACTTCTCCTCCACCGGCCCGCGCGTCGGCGACGGCGCCATCAAGCCGGACGTCACCGCGCCGGGCGTCGACATCACCGCCGCCGCGGCCGACGGCAGCGTCATCGACGGGGAGGTCGGCCAGAAGCCCAAGGGCTACCTCACGATCTCCGGCACCTCGATGGCCACCCCGCATGTCGCGGGCGCCGCGGCCATCCTGAAGCAGCGGCACCCCGACTGGGGCTACGCCGAGCTGAAGGGCGCCCTGACCGGCTCCACCAAGGGCGGCAAGTACACCGCCTTCGAGCAGGGCTCGGGCCGTATCCAGGTCGACAAGGCCATCAACCAGTCGGTCGTCGCCGAACCGGTCTCGCTGAACTTCGGTGTGCAGCAGTGGCCGCACACCGACGACACCCCGGTCACCAAGAAGCTGACGTACCGCAACCTCGGCGACAAGGACGTCACGCTCACCCTGGCGAGCACCGCCACCGGCCCCAAGGGCGCGGCGGCCCCGGCCGGCTTCTTCACGCTCGGCGCCAACCAGGTCACCGTCCCGGCGCACGGCACGGCCGCGGTCGACCTCACCGTGGACACCAGGCTCGGCGGCACCGTCGACGGCGCCTACTCCGCGTACGTCACGGCGACGGGCGGCGACGGCCAGACCGTCCGCACGGCCGCCGCGGTGCAGCGCGAGGTGGAGACCTACGACGTCACGCTGAAGTTCATCGGCCGTGACGGCAAGCCGGCCCCGTACTACGAGGCCGACCTCACCGGCGTGGCGGGCCTGGCGGCCGGCACCTCGGTGAACCCCTACGACAAGTCCGGCACGGTGAAGGTGCGCGCGCCCAAGGGCACGTACATCCTCGACACCACCGTCTACCGCGACCCGGACAACTCCGCCAAGGGCATCGACTGGCTCGTGCAGCCGAAGCTGACCGTCGACAAGAAGCAGACGATCACCCTCGACGCGCGCAAGACCAAGCCGGTGGACATCACCGTCCCCGGTTCGGGCCTGAAGCCCGCGTTCGCCGCGCCGGGCTTCGGCATCACGGTCGGCGACAGCGAGTACCTCTACACGAGGTTCCTGGACTCGTACAAGAACTTCCGCACCGCCCACCTCGGCCCGCAGCCGCCCGCCGGCTCGCTGACCCAGCAGTGGGACGCCCACTGGACCAAGGGCGCGACCGAGGAGTACGCCGTCACCTCCGGCGGCCCGGTCAAGCAGCTCGCCACCGGCTACACCCGGCACTACAAGGCCGGCGAACTCGCCACGGTGAAGGTCCGGATGGGCGTGGCGGCCCGCGGCAAGACGGGCACCGTCGACGCCATGGGCTGGCTGCCCGGCAGCTCCGGCGCCTCCTCCATCAGCGTTCCGCAGAAGCTGCCCGGCACCCGCACCCTGCACCTGTCCACCACGGGCGGTGTGCGCTGGGGGCTGGAGTTCGGCCAGCAGGGCGGGGACGACTACGACGCCGGGTACTCGCTCGGCGATTCCACCTTCAAGGGCGGCAAGACCTACACCAAGACGGTCAACACCGCCGTCTTCGGCCCGCACCTGACCAAGGACACCGGTCTCTTCCGGGAGGGCGACGAGATCTTCGGCGCGCTGCCGCTGTTCGCCGACTCGGCCGGGCACGCCGGGTACTCGAGCTTCGCCTCGGCGAGCACCACCCTGTACCGCAACGGCACCAAGGTCGGCACCATCAAGGACCCGCTGTTCGGCGGCGAGACCTTCAAGGTCCCGGCCGGTGACGCGGCGTACAGGCTGACCACCTCGGTCACGCGGAAGGCCACGGTGTCCGAGGCCTCCACCCGGATCGACGCGGCCTGGACCTTCCGCTCCAAGAGGCCGTCCGGCGACTTCGTCCAGCTGCCCGCCTCCACCCTGCGCTTCGGTGCCACCACCGGCCTGGACAGCCGGGTCGCGGCGGGCAAGAAGGTCACCTTCCCGGTCACCGTGGAGGGCGCCGCCGCCGGCCGCAACCTGAAGTCCCTCGCCGTCTACGTCTCCTACGACGGCAAGAACTTCAAGAAGACCGACGTCAGGAACGGCAAGATCACCGTGAAGAACCCGGCCAGGAACAAGGCCGTCTCGTTCCGCGCCAAGATCACCGACAAGAAGGGCAACACGTCGGAGATCACGATCCACAACGCGTACTTCGGCAAGTGATCCCTCGCTAGCCGACCGTCCGCACGAGCGGCCCGCGGCGGGTACCCACCCGCCGCGGGCCGCTCGCCCGTTTCCGGGCTACACCGAGGGAACCGCCCGGGTGGCGTCCGTGCCCCAGCTCGCCAGCAGGCGCAGGGACTCGGCGGTGGGGGAGCCGGGCTCGGCGTGATAGGTGATCAGGGACTGCTCCGAGCCGTCCGTCAGGCGGAAGCTCTCGAAGTTCAGCGCGAGGTCGCCCACCAAGGGGTGGTGCAGGTGCTTGACGCCATGGCTCTTCTCCTTGACGTCGTGCGTGGCCCACAGCCGGCGGAACTCCTCGCTCTTCACCGACAGCTCGCCCACCAGCGCCGACAGCTTCGGATCGTCCGGGTGGCAGCCCGCGTCCATGCGCAGGGCGCACACGATGTCGATCGCCTTCTGCTCCCAGTCGACGAACAGCTCCCGGTACTCGGGGCGCAGGAACACCAGCCGGGCCCAGTTCCGCTCGGCCGGCGGCACCTCCGCCCAGTCGCCGAAGAGGGCCGCCGCCATCCGGTTCCAGGCGAGGATCTCCGAGCGCCGGCCCACGACGTACGCCGGCACGGACTCCATGGTCTGCAGCAGCTGCCGCAGCGCCGGGCGCACCTGCTGCTGGCGCGCCACCTGCTTCTTCTTCAGCGCCTTCGGCTTGGCCAGATGCGTCAGATGGGCGTGCTCGGCGTCCGTCAGCCTGAGGGCCCGCGCGATCGCGTCCAGCACCTCCGCCGACACGTTCCGTCCGTTGCCCTGTTCGAGCCGGGTGTAGTACGCCACCGACACCCCGGCCAGCTGCGCCAGCTCCTCCCGGCGCAGCCCCGGCACCCGGCGGTGCCGCCCGAAGCCGGACAGTCCCACGTCCTCCGGCTTCAGCCGGGCCCGCCGGCTGCGCAGAAACTCGCTCAGCTCCGCCCGCCGGTCCAGGGCCCCGCCGGTGCTGATCGTGGTCTCCGGCTGCTCGTCCCTGCTGTCCATGCGTCCAGTATTCCTGGTCGTATGCCCGGGAGCCTGACCTCGCTGGTGGTACGCACAGCGGTCGTACGCAAAGGCGTGGTCTGGGTACACCACCGGTCGTGCGGCAGGCTGGACGCCGTGCCCGGTACCAGGACCGGGCGCGAGAACGACCGCTAGGAGAACCCCCGGCATGACCACTGTTGCCGCATACGCCGCCCCCGCCGCGAAGGCTCCGCTGGAGCGCACGACCATCGAGCGACGCGCGGTCGGCGAGTCCGACGTCCTGATCGACATCAAGTTCGCCGGTATCTGCCACTCCGACATCCACCAGGCCCGGGAGGGCTGGGGCGAGGCGATCTTCCCGATGGTCCCCGGCCACGAGATCGCCGGCGTCGTGTCGGAGGTCGGCCCCGGTGTGACCAAGTTCAAGGTCGGCGACCGGGTGGGCGTCGGCTGCCTGGTCGACTCCTGCCGTGAGTGCGAGAACTGCCGGGCCGGGCAGGAGCAGTACTGCCTGAACGGCAGCTTCGGCCCCACGTACAACGCCATCGGCCGGGACGGCACGCCCAACTACGGCGGCTACTCGCAGAAGATCGTCGTCGACGAGAACTACGTCGTCCGCATCCCCGACGGGCTCTCGCTGGACGCGGCCGCGCCGCTGCTGTGCGCCGGCATCACCACGTACTCCCCGCTGAAGCGCTGGAACGCCGGCCCCGGCAAGAAGGTCGCGATCCTCGGCATGGGTGGCCTCGGCCACATGGGCGTCAAGATCGCGCACGCGCTCGGCGCCGAGGTGACCGTGCTGTCGCAGTCCCTGCGCAAGAAGGACGACGGCCTCAAGCTGGGCGCCGACCACTACTACGCCACCAGCGACCCGAAGACCTTCGAGGAACTGCGGGGCACGTTCGACCTGATCGTGTCCACGGTGTCGGCCCCGCTGGACTTCAACGCCTACCTGTCGCTGCTGAAGACGGAGGGCGCGCTGGTGAACGTGGGTGCCCCCGAGGAGCCGGTCTCCCTCAACCTCTTCTCGGTGATCGGCGGCGGCAAGACCCTCGCGGGCTCCATGATCGGCGGCATCCGCGAGACCCAGGAGATGCTGGACTTCTGCGCGGAGCACGGCATCGGCGCGGAGATAGAACTGATCGCCGCATCCGAGATCAACGAGGCGTACGAGCGGGTGCTGGCCAGTGATGTCCGCTACCGCTTCGTGATCGACACCGCCACGATCTGACCTGCGGTCCGCCTGGCCGTAGTCCTGCCGGCCGTAGTCCTTGCCGGGCTACGGCCGGCGGCGGGGTGTCTGCCTGCCGGGGTTGTCTGCCGACCGCGGGGCCGTCGTGGTTGCTCGCGCAGTTCCCCGCGCCCCTTCGGGGCGCTCTCTGCCCCTACTGAAGAACGAAGCCCTCGCCGGCGCTGTATGCCCGTACCGTCGCGCTTTCGTTCGGGGCGGGGTGTACCACGTGTACCCGGCCGGTGCCGGACACCCGGGCCTCGCCGTCATGGACGGCGAGCAGGGTGTTCTCGTCCACGGCGACCCCGTACGGCGCCTGCCGCCGGCCGACCGCCGCGACCAGCCGGGCCAGCGTCCCCCACTGGGCGGCGTGCACGTCCACCGCGAACGGCACCAGTCCGAGCCCCGCCCGGACCTCCACCTCCGCCAGATCCTCCCCGGTCTCCTCCGGGCACACCGGCACGCCGTCCACCAGCCACCCGCCGACCACGGCCCGCCGTGCGGCCACGGCGGCACCGGCGGAGAAACCCGCGTACGGCAGCCCGCGCTCGGCCAGCAGCCCCGGCAGCCGCTCCAGGCACTCCGCGAGCGCCTCCTGGTACGCGGGCGTGAGCCCTCCGCACACCAGCAGCCCGTCGATCCCGTCCAGCGCGGCCTCCGGCTCGAACCGGCCGCCGAGCGGTACGAGCAGCGGCACCGGCACGCACGCCGGCCCGGCCTTGCCCAGCGCCCCCGCGTACCGCTCGAACTGCGCCTTCCCGTCCCCCTCGTCGACGATCAGACACCCGATCCGCCGGGCGCCGCGCACCTGGCGCAGAAACGGTTCGTACACCTCGGCGCGGTCCCAGCCGCCACCGATCAGAAACACCGGACTGCCCATGCCCTCCCCTTCAACAGACGCAAAGGGGCGAATGTACGGGCCGCGAGCCGGAGCCGTCGCGCGATTTACCGCTCCCGGCCGCCGTCCGGGGCGGAAGCCCTCAGCTCCCGGTGCGGGCGATGCCGACCGGGCAGGACACGCCGGTGCCGCCCAGGCCGCAGTAGCCCGCCGGGTTCTTGTCCAGGTACTGCTGGTGGTACGCCTCGGCCGGGTAGAAGGCGCGGCCCTCGGCCGGGAGGATCTCCGTGGTGATCATGCCGTAGCCGGAGGAGGTCAGGACCTTCTGGTAGGCGTCGCGAGAGGCCTCCGCCGCCGCGGCCTGCTCCGGGGTGTGCGTGTAGATCGCCGAACGGTACTGCGTCCCCACGTCGTTGCCCTGCCGGAAGCCCTGCGTCGGGTCGTGCGACTCCCAGAAGGTCTTCAGCAGGGCGTCGTACGAGATCTGCCGCGGGTCGTAGACCACCCGGACCACCTCCGTGTGACCGGTCAGGCCCGAGCAGACCTCCTCGTACGTCGGGTTCTCCGTGTGACCGCCCTGGTAACCGACCAAGGTCGTGAACACGCCCGCCGGGAGCTGCCAGAACTTGCGCTCGGCGCCCCAGAAGCAGCCCAGGCCGAAGTCGGCGATCTCCAGGCCCTCGGGGAAGGGGCCGAGCAGCGGCGTGCCGAGGACCGTGTGGCGTTCCGGGACCGCGTAGGCCGGCTCGGGGCGGCCCTTGAGCGCCTGCTCGGGGGTGGGCAGCTGGGGTGTGCGGCCGAAGAGCATCGGGTCTCCCTGTCGGTCGGGGCTGGGTGCCGCCCGCGTCGGCGGCGACGGCACCCGTACAACGCCCCGCGCGCCCCGCGCATTCCGGTCAGACGCCCGCCGTCGCCGCCTCCTCCGCCAGGGCGACCGTCGTGTTCCGGACCCGGCAGTAGTAGCCGGCCATGTCGCTGTCGTGGCGCCACGGCAGCGCGTTCACATGCCCGTCGACCAGCCGGAACTGCTCCAGCGCCGCCTCGTTGCGGCCCTGGAGGTGCAGGTAGTACGCCAGCAGGTGACGCAGTTCCGGCAGCCTCGGGTGGGACGGGTCGGCCGCCGCCGCGTCCGCGAGCGCCGCCTCGACCCGGGCCCGCATCTCCGGCGTGTTGTCGGCCTCGGTGTCGTCCGACTCGTCGTGCTCGAAGTGCGCGATCAGCGGCAGCACGGTCAGCAGGCTGCCCAGCGGCGCGCCGGCCGCCGCCCGCTCGGCGAACTCGCGGGCGAGCCGTTCGGAGCCGCGCCACTTCGCGCACCAGTACTGCAGCGCCGAGAAGTGCGCCTCGTAGTGGTGCGGGGCACGCGAGGTGATCTCCGTCCACAGCTCGTCCATCCGCGCGTTCGGGTAGCCGAGGCCCAGCGCCACCCAGATCTCCGCGACGAACGGGGTCGGGTCGTCGGGGTTCAGCGCCGCCGCCCGCGCGACATCCGCGCGCGCGGCGGTCAGCGTGCGGTGGAAGCCCTCGGCCTGCTCCCGGGTCGTGTACTTCGCCGCCTTCGCGCCCCGGATCTTCCAGGCCAGGATCACCGTGCTGCGCGCGCGGACCACGGCCGCGTCCGGGTCGTCGGGCCGGGCCGCCTCCCAGGCCAGCAGCCACGCGTCCTCCTCGGCCGCGCGGTCGGCCAGCTGATAGGCGAGCGCCGAGCGACGCTCCCAGTCCCGGCCCACCGCCGCGAGCAGGTCGGCGGCGGGCTGCCAGTCACCACCGCGCACGGCGGCCAGCGCGGCCGTCCACTGCTCCGGCAGCGGCGCGGCGAGCTCGGTGTTCTGCCGCTCGGCGGGCAGCAGGCCGAGCTTCGCGGCGGCCTTGGCGGCCCGCGCGGCCTCGGCGTCGGCGTCGGTGTCCCCGTCGTCGGGGCTCGGCGAGAAGAGTTCCTTCAGGAACACCCAGAGCAGCCACAGCAGGAAGACCGCCGTGGGGACGGCCAGGATGCCGAGGATCCAGAAGAGGACGGTCATGCGGGTCGGTCCGTTCGTGTCGAATGTCGAATGGGGCCGGCGGGCCGGAAGAAGCCGGCGGACCGGGCGGGGCCGGGCGGGGCCGGCGGATGGGGTGGGCTCGGCGGGTCGAAGGGAGCCGGCGGATCGGGTGGGTCGGCGCGTCAGGCGGAGCCGACGGGTCAGGCGTTCTGGACCGCCGGCGGCAGCAGCGCGCGCAGCCGGGTGGTGTCGGGGTGGTCGGCGACCGCCGCCTCCAGGGCCGCGTCCAGCTCGGCCTCGGGGCTGTCGTCCCCTGCGCCCGTCTCCCAGCCGGGCAGCCGTACCGTCGCCGGGCTGGTCCAGGAGAACTCCCAGGTCAGCAGCGAGCAGGCGCTGAACTCGGCCAGCACCATCGTGCGCAGCGAGCCCAGCAGCGCCGGCCGTACGAACTCGCGGAACGCCCGCCCCTTCGCGGCCGCCGCCTGCTCCGACAGCGGCAGCCGTTCCGCCAGCCGCCACAGCCGGCCGTCGTCGATGAGGTCCAGCAGCGCGGACAGCGTGGCCGGCTGCCCCGTGTACGCGGTCAGCGCGCGGTGCAGCGGGGTCGTCGTGGCGGACAGGCCCGCGGCCATCGAGGCGTTCAGCAGCTCTTCCCAGCCGGCGGCGCGCGGGCAGGCGAGCAGCTCGTCCAGGAGGACTGCGTCCTCCAGCGCGCCCAGGGTGCGCTCCGGGTCGGTCAGCAGCGTCAGCGCCGAGCCCCGGGCCTCGTCGGTGCGCCCGTCGGCGGGCAGCGCCTCGATCCGCCGTACCCGGTCGGCGATCGGCGGGTGGGAGTCGTACGGTCCCACCGGCATCTCCGGCAGCTCCGCGCGCAGCCCCGCCGGCTCCGGTTCCCGGGCGGTCAGCAGCCGGCCGAAGCCGCCGAAGAACTCGCCGCGCGGCGGCAGCAGCCGAGCGTGCAGACCCAGCGTGGCGTAGGAGTCCACGTAGAAGTCGTGCGAGGCGGACAGGGCCGGGATCTCGCGCAGCGCCGACGCGGTCGCGTCCCGCCCGGCGATCCGGGCGGCGGTCAGGTCGGCGGCGTACTCCTGGCCGCGCGCGGTGGACAGGGAGGCGCGCAGGTAGAGCTTGCCGTAGGCGGTGTAGATCCGCGCCATCGTCCGGTACGTCGCCCCGACACCGGTGGTGTCGATCTCCTTGGCCTTGCGGCCCTTGGCGACCCGCTTGGCGGACGCCCGCTCCTGCCGGGCCCGGTCGGCGGCCACCTTGCCGTCCGCCTTGGCGTGGAACTGCCCGATGACCCGGCCGATCTGCACGCGCCCGCGCACGACCAGCGCGGACAGCCGGGTGTCGCCGCCGGTGAAGTGACCGAACTCGTGGGCGAGCACGGAGCGCAGCTGGGCCTCGGTCAGGCCGATCAGCAGCGGCACGCCGAGCGTGAGGCGGCGCGGGCCGGGCAGCAGGCCGAGCAGCCGCGGGTCCTCGCTGACGGAGGCGTTGACCTCGCCGGTGAGCAGGATGCGGTCGGGGGCGCGGGTGCCGGCCGCCGCGGCCAGCTCGCGCACCAGCGCCCACAGCCGGGGTTCATCGGCGTCGGTGACCGGGAGGCCGGGCGGGTCCTCGCCCTTCGGGGTGCGCAGCATCAGCATGCCGCGGACCACGGGGATGGCCAGCAGCACCGTGACGAAGCCGACCTTCGCCGTGAGCGGGCCGTGTCCCCAGCTGAACACGAGGACGTCGACGCCGGCCAGCGCGGCGAGCAGGACGAGGCTCAGCAGATAGAAGCCGAGCAGCAGAACGAGAGCGCGCAGTGCGCGCAGCGTTGCGCCCATCGGGCAGATCCCCCCACAGGACCCCGGAAAAGGGACATGACGAAGCGGCGGAAAAGGACAGGAAGGACGCACCGGGGCGATGACCGGTCGGTGCGGTGGTGCTGTTGGTGCCAGTGGTGCCGGCGTGGTGGTGCAGGTGGTGCTATGGGACTGGTGATGCGGTGTGGGGGAAGCGGAGTATGCCCTACCGCAGGTCAGAAGGGCAATGTGAGGGGCGCGTAAAGGCGGACGGGGTGCGGTCGTGGAGCTTGTTCGTCCGCTCGGGAAGCCTCGGCCTTCGCTCGCCGCTTGTTCGTCCGCTCGGGAAGACCCGGTGTCGCTCGCCCGGGCGGACCGGCGATCCCTCGCCCGGGCAGTCCCCGTGCTTCCTTCAGCCGGTCGGGGTCGCCCTCAGCCGGTGGGTCGCCCTCAGCCGGGCAGGGTCGCCGGGCTGCCGCCGTTGGCCTCGTAGCCCGCGACCGCCAGTGCGCGGTGGAGGGCGAACGCGGCGGCCGGGTCCTCGGACAGGGTCCACGGCAGCGCGCCCACATGCCCGTCGACGTGTATGAGCTGGTCCATGGCCTCCGCCCAGCGCTCGGCGCGGACCAGGAAGAAGACCAGCAGATGCCGGACGTGGGGGAGGGTCGGGTCGTCGGGGCCGGCCGAGTGCACCGCGTGCAGCGCGCCGTGGATCGCCTTGGCGACGACCTCGCTCTGGTAGAAGCTCGCGACCAGGTTCACCTCCGGGAGGTGCTCGAAGACCGCGAACAGCGGCAGCGCGGCGAGCAGCGAGCCCTCCGGGGCGCGGGCCGCCGCGCTCTGCGCGAAGGAGTACGCCTGCTCACGGGAGCCGTGCCACTTCTCGCACCAGTAGTGCAGCGCGGCCAGATGCGCGCCCATGTGATACGGGGCCCGGTCGAGGATCTTGGCCCACAGCTGCTCGAACTCGGCGTGCGGATAGGCCAGCCCGCGTGCGACGGACAGCTCTATGACGTACGGCACCGGGTCTCCGGGCGCCAGCAGGGCGGCCTCCGCGCAGGTCTTGCGGGCCTCCTCCATGATGATCCGGAACTCGTCCGTGCCCGGCGTCGCCGTCCGCCAGGCCTGCTGCACCAGGAACTCCGCGTGCACGGCGGCACCGCCCGCGTCCTTGGGCTTCTCGGCCCGCCACACCCGCAGCCACTGGCCGCCCGGCGTCTCGTGCACCCCGCCCGGCCGCTGCCGCAGCTCCAGCGCGGCGGCGCCGGCGAAGGCCTGCACCCGCTGCCAGCGCAGCTCGCCCTCGGCCTCGGTGCCGGCCAGCAACTGGGCGGCGGCCCGGTAGTCCTGCGTACGCTGCACCAGCTCCAGGGTCTCAAGCAGGTCCTGGTCCGGGCCGGGCAGGCGCACGTCCAGCTCCTCCTCGCGCAGGAAGCCGTAGGCCGCCGGGTCGGCGGCGTCCGGGTGTCCCGCCGGAACCCGCTGGATCCCGCCGCGCCCGCGCCGCAGAACCGGGAGCAGGACGAGGCTCAGCACGAGCAGCGCCATCAGCAGCCAGAGAATCGCCATGTCCCAAGCGAACCAGACCCCGCCGACAATTGGCGAACCCCGCCGCGATCCTGTGGAAAACTCTCGATCAGAGCATGACAGCAACTCCGGTCACACCGTGACAGCAACATTGCAGAACCTGGCGAACACCTCTCGCCGGGCGTCAGGAACCGGCCGGGCGCATTACGCTCGATGCACATGAGCGACAGGCACATCAGCGACCACTTCGAGACCCTCGCAATCCACGCGGGCAACACCGCGGACCCCCTGACCGGCGCGGTCGTCCCGCCGATCTACCAGGTTTCGACCTACAAGCAGGACGGCGTCGGCGGGCTGCGCGGCGGCTACGAGTACAGCCGCAGCGCCAACCCGACCCGGACCGCCCTGGAGGAGAACCTCGCCGCGCTGGACGGCGGTCGCCGAGGCCTCGCCTTCGCGTCCGGCCTGGCGGCCGAGGACACGCTGCTGCGTACGCTCCTCGGCCCGGGTGACCACGTGGTGATCCCGGACGACGCCTACGGCGGCACCTTCCGGCTCTTCGCCAAGGTGGCCACCCGCTGGGGCGTGGAGTGGTCCGTCGCCGACACCTCCGACCCGGCCGCCGTACGGGCCGCGATCACGCCGAAGACGAAGGCCGTCTGGGTGGAGACCCCCTCCAACCCGCTCCTCGGCATCACCGACATCGCCGCCGTCGCCCAGGTCGCCCACGACGCGGGCGTGAAGCTCGTCGTCGACAACACCTTCGCCACCCCCTACCTCCAGCAGCCGCTGGCACTCGGCGCGGACGTCGTCGTGTACTCGCTCACGAAGTACATGGGCGGCCACTCGGACGTGGTCGGCGGTGCGCTGGTCGTCGCCGACCAGGCGCTGGGCGAGGAGCTGGCCTACCACCAGAACGCGATGGGCGCCGTGGCCGGCCCCTTCGACTCCTGGCTGGTGCTGCGCGGCACCAAGACCCTCGCGGTGCGCATGGACCGGCACGGCGAGAACGCCACGAAGGTCGCCGACATGCTGACCCGGCACCCGCGCGTGACGCAGGTGTACTACCCGGGCCTGCCCGACCACCCCGGCCACGAGGTCGCCGCCAAGCAGATGAGGTCGTTCGGCGGCATGGTGTCGTTCCGCGTCGCGGGCGGCGAGGAGGCCGCGCTGGAGGTGTGCGCCCGTACCAAGGTGTTCACCCTCGGCGAGTCCCTCGGCGGTGTCGAGTCCCTGATCGAGCACCCCGGCCGGATGACGCACGCCTCCGTGGCCGGCTCCCAGCTGGAGGTCCCCGCCGACCTGGTGCGCCTGTCCGTCGGCATCGAGAACGTCGATGACCTGCTGGAGGACCTCAAGCAGGCCCTCGGCTAGCGACCGGGGTCACCGGCCGGTGACCGGCGGACTCGTCCGCGAGGGCGACTCCGCCCACGGGCGGGCCTCGGCCGCCCACACGGTGAACGCGAGGACCGCCGCGCACGCCAGCAGCCACAGCGCCCGCCGCGCGAGCCGCCGGCGCCGCAGCAGACGGTCCCCGCGGAGCACCGCGTCCGCGTACAGCTCGGGCGGCACCGGCGCCACGGCCCGCTCCATGACCGCGCGCACGGCGGCCTCCCGTTCCCCCCGCCTCACCAGGGCCTCCAGCACCGGCCGGGCGGGGGCGACGGCGCCACCGCCCCGCCCGCCGGCCCGGCCGGCCGTACGGCACCGTCCAGGGGCCCGGGTGGCGGCGGTACGACGGCGCCGTCCGGGAGCCGAGGTGGCGGTACGGCGGCGCCGTCCGTGGGGCTGGGTGGAGGTACGGCGGCGCCGTCCGTGGGGCCGGGTGGCGGTACTGCGGCACCGTCCGCGGGCCTCCCCGCGGTCAGGCACGCGCGCGTAGGGCGACGCGCCCGCTCCGCCGCGCGTTTCGCACCACCCGCGGCAGCACATTCCCCCACCGGCCTGGGCAAGCCCCCGGCGCCGCCGGTCATGACGGGGCCGCCTTCGCGGCCGTCCGGACCGCCGAAGCCGCCCGGGCAGGGTGCAGCACGGTCGCCGTCGCGCGTTCGCAGATGGTGTGGACGCGTTCCGCCGGCAGACCGAGCAGCGCGGCCGTCTGTTCCTCGGCCACCCCCTCGTAGATCCGCAGGACCAGCACCAGCCGCTCCCGGGGGGTGAGCGCGGCGAGCGGCCCGCGCGGACCGGGCCGGGCATGGCCGAAGGCGCCGTGGGGGTGCCAGGTGGTGTGCGCGAAGCGAGTGGCGAGGTACTGGCGGGCACAGTCGTACGGGTCCTCGCCGCGCAGCCGGTCCCAGCGGGCGTAGGTGTGGGCCAGGGCGAGTGTCAGCAGGCGTCGCGCGCGCGGGTTGGCGTCCGGTGCCTCAGCGGTGAGCAGCGTGGCCGCGTGCAGCAGGCGCCCCGCCGCGCCCGCCACGAACGCCTCGAACTCCAGGGCCCGGCGCTCACCGCGGGCCGGCTGCCGATCACGCACCGCGCCTCCCCCCGACGGGGCCCGTCCGGACCCGGTCTCATATCAAGCCAGGGGCGGCCCGGGGTCAAGACGTCGGACCCCTCCGGTGCGACGCGCGGCTCAGGAGGCCGAGGGCTGTTCCGCCGCCGGAACGCCCTGCACCGCCATCCGCGCGGAGAGCGCGTGATTGAAGCGGGTCAGGAGCGTGCAGAACTGCTCGCGCTCCTCCGGCGCCCAGTCGTGTGTCAGCTCGGCCATGAGCTGACGCCGGGACGAGCGCACCTCCTCCAGCCGGGCGGCGCCGCGCGGCGACAGCTGGAGCACCACCGCCCGCCCGTCCTCCGGGTGCGAGGTGCGCTTGACCAGGCCGGTGTCGACCAGGGGCGCCACCTGCCGGGTGACCGTGGAGGAGTCGATGCCCATGCTCGCCGCGAGCGCCTTGACCCCCATCGGGCCTTCCTTGTCGAGGCGGTTGAGCAGCAGATACGCGGCACGGTCCATGGAGTTGCGCACCTGGCCCAAGCCGCCGAGCCGCGTCTGCTCGGCACGGCGGGCGAACAGCGCCACCTCGTGCTGGAGGGTGTCGAGAAGACCGGTGTCACCGACGGTCGTCATGTCCATCGACATTCCTGGTGTTGTGGGCATGGCCGGAGGCTCACTTCATGAGGGCTGCTGGGTTGGGGGACAGGGTACGCGGCCGGGAGCGGCGCCGTACCGGCGCTGTGCGAACCGGTCTCGCAGCTTGGTCACATCCGGCGTGCGCAAATGTGAACTGCGATGCTGGTGATATGAGCTACCGCACGGCCGACTCCTTGCGTTCCGTCACCCTCGACGATGTGCGCGGTGCCCGGAAGATGCTGTCGGGCGTGGCCCGGGTGACCGCGCTTGAGGGCAGCCGGTACCTGTCCCGGCTGGTCGGCGCGCCGGTGCACCTGAAGTGCGAGAACCTCCAGCGGACCGGCTCGTTCAAGTTGCGCGGCGCCTATGTGCGGATCGCCGGGCTGCTGCCGGAGGAGCGGGCCGCCGGTGTGGTGGCCGCGAGCGCCGGCAACCACGCGCAGGGCGTGGCGCTGGCCTCCTCGCTGCTTGGCGTGCACGCCACGGTGTTCATGCCGCAGGGCGCCCCGCTGCCGAAGGTGAGCGCGACCCGGGACTACGGCGCCGAGGTGCGCCTGCACGGCCAGGTGGTCGACGAGACACTGGCCGCCGCCGAGGAGTACGCGGCCCGGACCGGCGCGGTGTTCATCCATCCCTTCGACCACCCGGACGTGATCGCCGGGCAGGGCACGGTCGGCCTGGAGATCCTGGAGCAGTGCCCCGAGGCGCGCACGATAGTCGTCGGCATGGGCGGCGGCGGGCTCGCGGCCGGGATCGCGGTGGCGGTCAAGGCGCTGCGGCCGGACGTCCGGATCATCGGCGTGCAGGCGGAGGGCGCCGCCTGCTACCCGCCCTCGCTGGCCGCCGGGCACCCGGTGTCGCTGCGGAACCCGGCGACGATGGCCGACGGCATCAGGGTGGGACGGCCCGGCGTGGTGCCGTTCGGGATCGTCGGCGAGCTGGTCGACGAGGTGCGCACGGTCAGCGAGGACGAGTTGTCGGCGGCGCTGCTGCTCTGCCTGGAGCGGGCCAAGCTGGTCGTGGAGCCGGCCGGGGCCAGCCCGGTCGCCGCGCTGCTCGCCGCGCCGGAGACCTTCGAGGGACCGGTCGTCGCGGTGCTCTCCGGCGGCAACGTCGATCCGGTGCTGATGCAGCGCGTGCTGCGGCACGGCATGGCCGCGCAGGGCCGTTACCTGGCCGTACGGCTACGGCTGACGGACCGGCCGGGCGCGCTCGCCACGCTTCTCGGGGTGCTGTCGGCGGCCGACGCCAACGTCCTCGACGTGAGCCACGTCCGCACCGACCCGCGCCTCGGGCTCACCGAGGCGGAGGTGGAGCTGCACCTGGAGACCAAGGGCCCGGCGCACTGCGCGGAGCTCGGCCGGGCCCTGCGGGACGCCGGTTACACGGTCATCGCCTGACATCCGGCGGCCGGTCATCCGGCATCCGACGGCCAACCACCCTTTCGGGTGAAGCCTCTTGAGGGACGCGATACATCGCGTTACGGTATCTCGTGTGGTCGCCGGGCTGCCTGTCGGCACCCGCGTGAGACGTCGCCCGCGCCGGTGCGGAAAAAAGGGGGCGCGGCCGGGCGAATACACCTAGCTTTTGCGAAGAGTCCGTCCCCGAAAATCCCCGACGAGGTGGAGACAGACATGCCAGGGGCCATCTATGCCGAAGGTCTGGTGAAGACCTTCGGCGACGTAAGGGCACTGGACGGCGTCGACCTGGACGTGCCCGAGGGCACCGTCCTCGGCCTGCTCGGGCCGAACGGCGCCGGCAAGACGACGACGGTCCGCTGCCTGACGACGCTGCTGCGCCCCGACAGCGGCAAGGCGGTCGTCGCGGGCGTGGACGTGCTGCGCCACCCCGACGCCGTGCGCCGCTCCATAGGCCTGTCCGGCCAGTTCGCGGCGGTGGACGAGTATCTGACCGGCCGGGAGAACCTGCAGATGGTCGGGCAGCTGTACCAGATGAGGGCGAAGGCGGCCAAGGCCCGCGCGGCGGAGCTGCTGGAGCAGTTCCACCTCGCGGACGCCGCCGACCGCCCCGCCAAGACCTACTCCGGAGGCATGCGCCGCCGGCTGGACCTCGCCGCCGCCCTCGTGGTCTCCCCGCCGGTGATGTTCATGGACGAACCGACGACGGGCCTCGACCCGCGCAACCGCCAGCAGCTGTGGGAGGTCATCAAGCAACTGGTCTCCGGGGGTACGACACTGCTGCTCACCACGCAGTACCTGGAGGAGGCCGACCATCTGGCCCATGACATCGCGGTCGTCGACCACGGCCGGGTCATCGCCCAGGGCACCTCCGACCAGCTCAAGGCCCGCACCGGCGGCGAGCGCGTCGAGGTCGTGGTGCAGGACCGGGAGCGCATCGCGACCGCGGCGGAGGTGCTGCGCAACCTCGGCAAGGGCGAGACCACGGTCGAGGAGCACACCCGCCGGCTCACGGTGCCCGTCAGCGGCGGCGCCAAGCTGCTCGCCGAGATCATCCGCGAGCTGGACACCCGCGGGATCGGGATAGACGACATCGGGCTGCGCCGCCCCACCCTCGACGACGTCTTCCTGTCCCTGACGGGACACGCGGCCGAGAGCGCCGACCAGGACCGGTCGGAGGCCCCGCACCAGCAGAAGGAACGGAACGGCAAGGAGGCCGTGAAATGAGCGCCGTCACCGACGCCGCACCCGCCCCCGCACCCGGCAACGCCGTCGGCCGGTCCGTCCGGGACTCGCTGATCGTCGCCCGGCGTAACTTGATTCGCATGTCCAGGATCCCCGAAATGTTAATTTTCGGGCTGATCCAGCCGATCATGTTCGTGGTGCTGTTCACCTATGTGTTCGGCGGTTCCATGAAGATCGGCGCCAGCACCAGCGCGCTCGACTACAAGAACTTCCTGATGGCCGGCATCTTCGCGCAGACCGTCACCTTCGCGACCGCGGGCGCCGGTGCCGGCATCGCCGACGACATGCACAAGGGGCTCATCGACCGCTTCCGCTCCCTGCCCATGGCGCGCGGTGCGGTGCTGACCGGCCGCACCCTCGCCGACCTGGTGCAGACGGCGCTCACCGTGCTGGTCCTCGCGATCGTCGCGTTGCTCGTCGGCTGGCGGACCGGCTCCGACGGCGACACGAACCCCGGCCGCGTCCTCGCCGCGTTCGGGCTGCTGCTCCTGCTCGGCTACGCGTTCACCTGGATCGGCGCGCTGATCGGCCTGAGCGTGCGCACCCCGGAGGCGGCCACCTCCGGCGGGCTCGTGTGGCTCTTCCCGGTCACCTTCCTCTCCAACGCGTTCGTGGACACCGCCAACATGACGCCCTGGCTGCGCCACATAGCCGAGTGGAACCCGTTCAGCGCCACCGTCCAGGCGGCCCGCGTCCTGTTCGCCAACCCCGGGCAGTCCGCCTCGGGCGCCTGGCCGATGCAGCACCCGGTGTGGGCCTCGCTGATCTACTCGGTCCTGATCGTCGTCGTCTTCCGCACCCTCGCGGTGCGCAAGTACCGCTCCGCGACCGCCTGACCACCGGCCCGGCGGCGGGCACGGGTCCGCTCCCCGGGCCCGCACATGACAAAGCCCCCGGCCGCCCCGAAGGGGGCCGGGGGCCCGAGGCGGACCAGTGGCCGGGGTCAGCTCGTGTAGGGCTCGGCCTTCAGGATCCGCACGGAGGCCTTCTTGCCGTTGGGCAGCTCGTACTCCGCGTCCTCACCGACCTTGTGGCCGATGACGCCCGCGCCCAGCGGGGACTGCGGGGAGTAGGTCTCGATGTCGGTGCTCGCGTACTCGCGGGAGGCGAGCAGGAACGTCAGCGTGTCGTCCTCGTCACCGTCGAAGGCGATCGTGACGACCATGCCCGGGGCGACGGCACCGTTCGCGGCCGGCGGCTCGCCGACCTTGGCGTTCTCGAGGAGCTGGGTCAGCTGGCGCACACGCAGCTCCTGCTTGCCCTGCTCCTCCTTGGCCGCGTGGTACCCGCCGTTCTCGCGCAGGTCGCCCTCCTCACGCGCAGCCGCGATCTTGGCGGCGATCTCCGTGCGCGCAGGACCAGTAAGGTACTCAAGCTCGTCCTTGAGCTTGTTGTACGCCTCCTGGGTCAGCCAGGTGACGTTCTCGCTGGTCTGGGTCACAGGGTGCTCCTCGTCGGTACTGGGAATACAAAGCATCGCCCTACCCAGAAGAATGTTCCCTCATGGATGGGCGAAACCACGAGCCTAACAATTCATGGGCGAAAGGGGGAGGACATAAGCCGTGTAAATCTCATCAACGCAGGTCAGGAGCCGCGTATTCCGGATGGCGCCGGGGAGTGTCCGCCGGCCGGCCCTCAGTCGGCGTGGCAGCCCAGCAGCTCGGCCGTCGTCCCCCGCGCGGTCGTACGGAGCGTGACGACCTTGTCGATGCGCGTGTCCGACCCGGAGAACCGGAAGTCGGCCCGGCCCACCTCGGCGCCGTCGTCCGACTGGGACCGCACGGTGCAGTAGCCGGAGGCGCCGGAGTCCTTGTGGACCTCCAGATGGACCTTCACCGTGTCGTCGGACGCCTGGAAGGCGATGACCTGGGCGCTGATCTCGCTCTGCGCCACGTAGTGGTAGGCGAAGTAGCCGACCAGGGCCAGCAGGGCCGCGCCCAGTACCGAGGCGGCGATCCTGAGCTTGCGGTCGGCGCGCTCGTCCGAGGAGCGGCCGTAGCGGCCCTCGGGCAGCCGCGTGCTCGCGGTACTCATGATCGTCCTCTCCGCGGAATTATTCGCCCCCCGATTGAGTCACTATAGAAGCCGCCGACTGCGCCCGGAGCCACGGGGGCGCCGAGTTACCGAGGATTGAGTCTTGACTGACCAGTTGCGACTGATGGCCGTTCACGCGCACCCCGACGACGAGTCGAGCAAGGGCGCGGCCACCATGGCGAAGTACGTGTCCGAGGGGGTGGACGTGCTGGTCGTGACGTGCACCGGCGGAGAGCGCGGTTCCATCCTCAACCCCAAGCTGCAGGGTGACGCGTACATCGAGAAGCACATCCACGAGGTGCGCAAGAAGGAGATGGACGAGGCCCGCGAGATCCTCGGCGTCAAGCAGGAGTGGCTGGGCTTCGTGGACTCCGGGCTGCCGGAGGGCGACCCGCTGCCGCCGCTGCCCGAGGGCTGCTTCGCCCTGGAGGACGTCGACAAGGCGGCCGGTGAGCTGGTGCGGAAGATCCGTTCCTTCCGCCCGCAGGTGATCACCACCTACGACGAGAACGGCGGCTACCCGCACCCCGACCACATCATGACCCACAAGATCTCCATGGTGGCGTTCGAGGGCGCGGCGGACACCCGGAAGTACCCCGAGGACGAGTACGGGCCCGCCTACCAGCCGCTGAAGCTGTACTACAACCAGGGCTTCAACCGCCCCCGCACCGAGGCCCTGCACCAGGCCATGCTCGACCGCGGCCTGGAGTCGCCGTACGGGGACTGGCTCAAGCGCTGGGACGAGGTGGAGCGCACCGAGCGCACGCTCACCACGCACGTTCCGTGCGCGGACTTCTTCGAGATCCGCGACAAGGCGCTGATCGCCCACGCCACGCAGATCGACCCGGACGGCGGCTGGTTCAAGGTGCCGCTGGAGCTCCAGAAGGAGGTCTGGCCCACCGAGGAGTACGAGCTCGCGAAGTCTCTGGTCGATACCTCCCTCCCCGAGGACGACCTCTTCGCGGGCATCCGGGACAATGCCTGACATGAGCGCAAGCGTGAGCCTCGCAATGACGCACCTGGTCCCCCTCGCCAAGGAGGTGGACCAGAACAAGGTCACCCCCGGTGTCCTCGGTTTCATCGTCTTCGCGGTGATGGCCGTGGCCGTCTGGGGTCTGATGAAGTCGATGAGCAAGCACATGCAGAAGGTCGACTTCAAGGAGGCCCCGGACACCGGGGCGGAGCCGGCCGGGAAGCAGGCCGGCTCCCCGGCACAGTAGGGCCCCGCACAGCAGGGCCCCCGGGGCTCACCACCACACCGGCACCGCCACCCCCGTCACCTCACGGCCGTGGCGGTCCGGTGCTTGCCGCGCGCCGGTCGCCGTGGGCTCTACGCGGCGCCGGAGCCCGTGGGAGAGTGGAACGGTGAACCGACTGGCCCATGAGACGTCCCCGTATCTGCTCCAGCACGCCGACAATCCCGTCGACTGGTGGCCATGGTCGGCCGAGGCCTTCGCCGAGGCCCGGCGGACGAACAAACCCGTCCTGCTGAGCGTCGGGTACAGCTCCTGTCACTGGTGCCACGTCATGGCCCACGAGTCCTTCGAGGACCAGGGCACCGCCGACTACCTCAACGAGCACTTCGTCAGCGTCAAGGTCGACCGCGAGGAGCGGCCGGACGTGGACGCGGTGTACATGGAGGCGGTCCAGGCGGCCACCGGCCACGGCGGCTGGCCCATGACCGTGTTCCTCACGCCCGACGCCGAACCCTTCTACTTCGGCACCTACTACCCGCCCGCCCCGCGCCACGGCATGCCCTCCTTCCGGCAGGTGCTGGAAGGCGTCCAGCAGGCCTGGACCACCCGGCGGGAGGAGGTCGGCGAGGTCGCCGGGAAGATCGTCCGGGATCTCGCCCAGCGGGAGATCGTCCGGCAGGCCGCCGAGGCGCCCGGTGAGCAGGAGCTCGCCCAGGCCCTGCTCGGCCTCACCCGCGAGTACGACCCGCAGCGCGGCGGATTCGGCGGCGCGCCCAAGTTCCCGCCGTCCATGGTGCTGGAGTTCCTGCTGCGCCATCACGCCCGCACGGGCGCCGAAGGCGCGTTGCAGATGGCCGTGGACACCTGTGAGCGGATGGCGCGGGGCGGGATCTACGACCAGCTCGGCGGCGGGTTCGCCCGGTACTCCGTCGACCGGGACTGGACGGTGCCCCATTTTGAGAAGATGTTGTACGATAACGCCCTTTTGTGCCGGGTGTACGCGCATCTGTGGCGGGCCACCGGTTCGGACCTCGCCCGGCGGGTGGCGCTGGAGACCGCCGACTTCCTCGTCCGCGAACTGCGCACGCCGGAGGGCGGGTTCGCCTCCGCGCTCGACGCCGACAGCGACGACGGCACCGGACGGCACGTGGAGGGGGCGTACTACGTGTGGACGCCCGCGCAGCTGCGCGACGTCCTCGGTGACGACGCCGGACTCGCCGCCCAGTACTTCGGCGTGACCGAGGAGGGCACCTTCGAGCACGGGCAGTCGGTGCTGCAACTGCCGCAGACGGAGGGCGTGTTCGACGCCGAGAAGATCGCGTCCGTGCGGCGCCGGCTGTTCGACGCCCGTGCCCGGCGGCCCGCCCCCGGCCGGGACGACAAGGTCGTCGCCGCCTGGAACGGGCTCGCCGTCGCCGCGCTCGCCGAGACCGGCGCCTACTTCGGCCGGCCCGACCTGGTCGAGGCCGCGCTCGGCGCCGCCGATCTGCTCGTCCGCGTCCACCTGGACGAGCACGCCCGGCTCGCGCGCACCAGCAAGGACGGCCGGGTCGGCCCCAACGCGGGCGTGCTGGAGGACTACGGCGATGTGGCCGAGGGCTTCCTGGCGCTCGCGTCGGTCACCGGCGAGGGCGTCTGGCTCGACTTCGCCGGACTGCTGCTCGACCAGGTCCTGGTCCGGTTCACCGACCCGGCCACCGGTGCCCTGTTCGACACCGCCTCCGACGCCGAGCGGCTGATCCGTCGGCCCCAGGACCCCACCGACAACGCCTCCCCCTCCGGCTGGACCGCCGCCGCCGGGGCCCTGCTGGGCTACGCCGCGCACACCGGTTCCGAGGCCCACCGGGTGGCCGCCGAGCGGGCGCTGGGGGTCGTGAAGACCCTCGGGCCGCGGGTGCCGCGGTTCATCGGGTGGGGGCTGGCCGTCGCCGAGGCACTGCTCGACGGGCCGCGCGAGGTGGCCGTCGTGGGACCCGGCCCGGACGACGAGCGGACGGCCGCCCTGCACCGTACGGCCCTGCTGGGCGCGGCCCCGGGTGCCGTCGTCGCCTGCGGCACCCCGGACGGCGACGAGTTCCCGCTGCTGGCCGGCCGCACCCTCATCGACGGCGCCCCGGCCGCGTACGTCTGCCGGGGCTTCGTCTGCGACCTGCCGGTGACGGACCCGGAGGCGCTGCGGGCGAAGCTGGCCTGAGGCCCGCCGGGTGGGCGGGCGTCAGCGCCGTACCGCGCCCCGCCGGCTCAGGGCGCGTTCCACGATCGCCTCCAGCTGATCGTGGTGCGCGCCCTTCCAGTACGCGCGACCGCAGTCCGCGCACTGGGCGAACGCGTCGTACGTGCGCCGGGTGCCGCCCTCGAGCTGGTCGGCGATCTCCTCCTTGGCGGCTTCCCGCAGCAGGCCGTTGCACGCGGTGCAGCGGCTCCAGGGCCGCAGCTCGGGATCGAAGCGGTCCAGGACGTCGTCGAGCTGGTCGTCGGGGCGGGTGCTGTAGACGAACGCGCCGGCCCACAGCTCCCGGCGGCGCAGCAGGCCCCGGTCGCGGCTGAGCATCACCCGCTTCTCGGCCGCCGAGCGGGCGGCGAGCGCCGGGTCGCCGATGTCCGTGGACTCGTACGCCGTGTCCACGCCGAGCAGCCGCAGCCGGCGGGCGAGCGTGCCGAGATGGACGTCGAGGAGGAAGCGCAGCGGCGCGCCGGGCACCCGCTGGGGGCGCTCCACCGGGCGCACGACGACCCGCTCGGCGGCGCCCGGGATGTGCCCGGGCGGGACCGGGCGGCCGTCCACGATCAGGGTGCCGACCTCGGTGAGCGGGATGCCGAGGGACTCGATGACGTGGCCGAGCGTCGAGACGCCGTCGGTGGCCAGCGCCGTGGCCCCGTGCCGGCGGGCGGCCGGCACGAACAGATGGAGCGCGGGGTCGACTTCGACGTGGATCTCGGTTGCGTTCACCCGGCCAGCATCGCACGGGACCCCGCGCGGACCTCGGCGTTTTTTCTCCGGGGGCGGCTCACGCGTGCTGGTAGGCGACCAGCGAGATGCCGACGTAGTGCACGACGAACGCGGCGAGGGTGAGGGAGTGGAAGACCTCGTGGAAGCCGAACCAGCGCGGTGACGGGTTCGGGCGCTTGATGCCGTAGATCACGCCGCCGGCGCTGTACAGCAGACCGCCGACCACGACCAGGACCAGGACGGCGATGCCGCCGGCGCGCAGGAAGTCGGGCAGGAAGAACACGGCCGCCCAGCCCATCGCGATGTAGCAGGGCGTGTACAGCCAGCGAGGGGCGCCGACCCAGAAGACGCGGAAGACGATGCCGGCCGCCGCAGCGCCCCAGATGCCCCACAGCAGCCAGCGGCCCTTCCCGTCGGGCAGGAGCAGCAGGGTGAGCGGGGTGTAGGTGCCCGCGATGATCAGGAAGATGTTGGCGTGATCCAGTCGGCGCAGCACGCCGTCCATGCGGGGGCTCCAGTTGCCCCGGTGGTACAGCGCGCTGACGCCGAAGAGCAGACACGCCGTCAGGACGTAGATACCGCAGGCTATGCGGCCTCTGGTCGAGTCGGCGAGGGCGGTGAGTACGAGGCCCGCGATGAGCACGGCCGGGAACATGCCGAGGTGCAGCCACCCGCGGAGTCGGGGCTTGACCGGATGCGGCAGGGAAAGCGCGACGGGACCGCGGCCGGCGGCCGGCGTGTCCGTGGGCGCGTCGGGGACGGACGCAGTCATGCGGGGCATGGTACCGACGCCTTCGTAAATCAAACGTCAATGCGTACGCATCCAGGTCACTCCCGCGTGGTTGGCAAAAAGTCCTTCAGCCGAACCCAACGTGGACGCAAAACAACCTGGACACCGTGGGATTCCTCACGCCGCTCACCTGTGATGCCCTCTGGACAGATGGGCACTAGACTCGGATGATCAAATGAGTGCGGTCGGCACCGGATGAGCGGCTACGAAGCATCCGGGTCGCGGCCCCCACGGGGCGAACACACCTCAAAACCCTCACTTAGGAGCAATCGTGGCGCGCGACAACGCGGCTCCCACCGTCGTCCCCACCAACCACCGGGAACTGATCTCGTGGGTCAACGAGATCGCCGAACTGACGCAGCCGGACAGGGTGGTCTGGTGCGACGGCTCCGAGGCCGAGTACGAGCGGCTGTGCGAGGAACTGGTCGCCAAGGGAACGTTCAAGAAGCTCGACCCGGTCAAGCGCCCGCACTCCTACTACGCCGCCTCGGACCCGACCGACGTCGCGCGCGTCGAGGACCGCACCTTCATCTGCTCCGAGAAGGAGGAGGACGCGGGCCCGACCAACCACTGGAAGGCCCCCGCCGAGATGCGGGAGATCTTCACCGGTGACCAGGGCCTGTTCCGCGGCTCGATGCGGGGCCGCACGATGTACGTCGTGCCGTTCTGCATGGGCCCGCTCGGCTCCCCGCTGTCCGCGCTGGGCGTGGAGATCACCGACTCCGCGTACGTGGCCGTCTCCATGCGCACGATGACGCGCATGGGCCAGGCCGTCCTGGACGAGCTGGGCGAAGAGGGCTTCTTCGTCAAGGCCGTTCACACGCTGGGCGCCCCGCTGGAGCCGGGCCAGGAGGACGTCCCCTGGCCCTGCAACCAGACCAAGTACATCTCACACTTCCCCGAGACCCGCGAGATCTGGTCCTACGGCTCCGGCTACGGCGGCAACGCCCTGCTCGGCAAGAAGTGCTACGCGCTGCGTATCGCCTCGGTCATGGCCCGTGACGAGGGCTGGCTGGCCGAGCACATGCTGATCCTGAAGCTCACCCCGCCGCAGGGCGAGGCCAAGTACGTCGCCGCCGCCTTCCCCTCGGCCTGCGGCAAGACCAACCTCGCCATGCTGGAGCCCACGATCTCCGGCTGGACGGTGGAGACCGTCGGCGACGACATCGCCTGGATGCGGTTCGGCGAGGACGGCCGGCTGTACGCGATCAACCCCGAGGCGGGCTTCTTCGGCGTCGCGCCCGGCACCGGTGAGCACACCAACGCCAACGCGATGAAGACCCTGTGGGGCAACGCGGTCTTCACCAACGTCGCGCTCACCGACAACGGCGACGTGTGGTGGGAGGGCATGACCGAGGAGTCCCCGGCCCACCTGACCGACTGGAAGGGCAACGACTGGACGCCCGGGTCCGGGACCCCGGCCGCCCACCCCAACGCCCGCTTCACCGTGCCGGCCTCGCAGTGCCCGATCATCGCGCCCGAGTGGGAGGACCCCAAGGGCGTGCCGATCTCGGCGATCCTGTTCGGCGGCCGCCGGGCCACGGCCGTGCCGCTGGTGACGGAGTCCTTCGACTGGAACCACGGCGTCTTCCTCGGCGCCAACGTGGCCTCCGAGAAGACCGCGGCGGCCGAGGGCAAGGTCGGCGAGCTGCGCCGCGACCCGTTCGCCATGCTCCCGTTCTGCGGCTACAACATGGGCGACTACATGGCCCACTGGATCGACGTGGCCAAGGACAAGGACCAGTCCAAGCTGCCGAAGATCTACTACGTCAACTGGTTCCGCAAGGACGACGAGGGCCGGTTCGTCTGGCCGGGCTTCGGCGAGAACTCCCGTGTCCTGAAGTGGATCATGGAGCGGCTGGAGGGCAGGGCCGAGGGCGTCGAGACCCCGATCGGCATCCTGCCGGCCAAGGGCGCGCTGGACACCGACGGGCTCGAACTGCCCGAGGCCGACCTGGACTTCCTGCTCACCGTGGACAAGGAGGTCTGGCGCGAGGAGGCCGCCCTGGTCCCCGAGCACCTGAACACCTTCGGCGACCACACCCCGAAGGAGCTCTGGGACCAGTACCACGCGCTGCTGGAGCGCCTGGGCTGAGCCCCGTACCCGAAAGACTCCGCGGCCGGTCCGGATGTGCCCTGACCAGCGATCGTCACGACCGGCCGCGGTGACCACCCGCCCGGGGCCCCGCACAACGGCGTGCGGGGCCCCGGGCTTTGGGCGTCGGGGCCGGCGGGATGGATGGCGCCCGGTCCGCGCGTCGCTGCGGGTGCGCGCGGACCGGGGCCGACAGGGGGACCCTCGGCGGGGTCAGTGGGCCGGGCTGAGCGTCTTCGGGTCGGTCCCGGCGGCGTGGGCGTCCATCCGCTCGGCCGCGAGGATCGCCGCCGCGGTGTCCGCGCGGGAGGCGGCGACCACGAGGGCGCGTCCGGCGAGGGTGTGCGCCCGCCGGTGCAGTGCGGCCGGGTCGCCCGCCACGGCCGGTGCCGCGCGCAGCGGCGTCCGGCCGCCGCGCAGCCGGGCCACCTGGGCCGCGAGGCGTTCCGCGGCGGTGTCCAGGTCGGCGGACGGGGTCAGGGCGCGCAGTTCGTCGGTGACCGCGAGCAGTGCGGCGAGGTGTCCGGCGAGCTGGATGTCCAGCTCCTCCTCGCGCGACCGGTGGGGGAAGTCGCAGGGGGTGCCGGCCATCGTGCTGTGGACCGACTTGGAGCGGATCGGTTCGTACATGGGGATGGCCTCCTGTGCTCTGACAGGAAACCATCCTACATTGGATTTCGTCTAAAGTTGAGCCGAGTCACGGAACGCGGTCCGCCGGCTACGGCTGGCCGTATCCGTCCAGGAAGGTGCCGATGCGGGTGACGGCGTCCCGGAGATCGCCGACCGCCGGCAGGGTCACCACCCGGAAGTGATCGGGCTCCGGCCAGTTGAAGCCGGTGCCGTGGACGACCATGATCTTCTCCTGCCGCAGCAGGTCCAGGACCAGCTGCCGGTCGTCCTTGACCTTGAAGACCTTCGGGTCCAGCCGGGGGAAGAGGTACAGCGCGCCCTTGGGCCGTACGCAGCTGACGCCCGGGATCGCGGTGAGCAGGTCGTAGGCGACGTCCATCTGCTCCTTCAGCCGCCCGCCCGGCAGCACCAGGTCGTTGATCGACTGACGTCCGCCGAGCGCGGCGACCACCCCGTGCTGCCCCGGCATGTTGGCGCACAGCCGCATGTTCGCCAGGATCGTCAGGCCCTCGATATAGGAGTCGGCGTGGGCGCGCGGGCCGGAGACCGACATCCAGCCGACGCGGTAGCCGGCCACCCGGTACGCCTTCGACATGCCGTTGAAGGTGAGGGTGAGCAGATCGGGGGCGACCTTCGCGGTCGGGGTGTGCGTGGTGCCGTCGTAGAGGATCTTGTCGTAGATCTCGTCCGAGCAGACCAGCAGGTTGTGCCGGCGGGCGATGTCCGTCAGCCCCTTGAGCACCTCCTCGTCGTACACCGCGCCCGTGGGGTTGTTCGGGTTGATGACGACGATCGCCTTGGTGCGGTCGGTGACCTTGCGCTCGATGTCGGCCAGGTCGGGCATCCAGTCGGACTGCTCGTCGCAGCGGTAGTGCACCGCCGTTCCCCCGGACAGGGAGACGGCCGCCGTCCACAGCGGGTAGTCCGGGGCCGGCACCAGGACCTCGTCGCCGTCGTCCAGCAGGGCCTGCATCGCCATCACGATCAGCTCGGAGACGCCGTTGCCGATGAAGACGTGCTCGACGTCCGTCTCGATGCCGATGGTCTGGTTGTGCATCACGACCGCGCGGCGGGCGGCGAGCAGACCCTTGGCGTCGCCGTAGCCGTGCGCCGTGGAGACGTTGCGGAGGATGTCCTCCAGGATCTCCGGGGGGCACTCGAAGCCGAAGGCGGCCGGGTTGCCGGTGTTGAGCTTGAGGATGCGGTGGCCCGCCGCCTCCAGCCGCATGGCCTCTTCGAGAACCGGGCCCCGGATCTCGTAACAGACGTTGGCGAGCTTGGTCGACTGGATCACCTGCATGTCCGTGAGCTTACGGCCCCCTCGTGCCGCATGGGCGGTGTTTTCCACCACCCGGGACGCGAGGCTGCCCGGAAAGCACCGCCGAATGTCTTCCGGGTGCCTTGCGTCCCTAGAATCCGCTGACATGTCCACGGAACAGGAGTACGAAGCGGAGGCGCACGTGCCGCAGGCGGCGGGCGGCCCGCCCGGCGTCCGGCCGAACGTGTACCACCCGCTGCCGGCTCCGGCCCCCGCGTACGAGGAGTACGCCGACCCGGCCGCCGCGCACGGCTGGCAGAACGACTACGACGCGACACGCGAGCTGCCCCCGGTGACCGGGGCGCCCGACGGGCCGGCCGAGCCCGCGCCGCCGGAGCTTTCCGGGGCCGGGGCGGGGCGAGCCGGGGCGCGCCGGGCCGGGCGCGGGCGGGCACGGCGGCGCGCGGCCGGACGCCGGCGCGCGGTGGTCGCCGGCGGTGCCCTCGCGGCGGTGGCCGGCACCGTCGCGGTGATCGCCGTGCTGTCCGGCACCGGCTCCCCGGACGGGTCCCGCCCCGCCGACGGCGGCCGGACCGCCGACGCCCCGACGGCGCGCGGCGACGGCACGGACGGCGAGAACGCGGGCGACGCCACGGACGGCGAGGGCGTGGGCGAGGGCACAGGCGGCGGGGGCGAGGGCACGGGCGGCGGGGGCGCCGGTGACGCCACGCCCGCCACCGTGCCGCCCGTGTCGGCCCCGGCCACCGCGACCCGCCCCGCCGCGGTCGCGCCGTCGAGCACGGCCACCCGCCCCGCCGCCCCGCGCCCGAGCGCCACCGCGAGCGGCCCGGACGGCGGCCGGCCGGTCACCACCGAGTCCCCTGCCGACCGGTCCGCCGCCCCCACGGCCACGACCTCGTCCACCGCCCCGCCGACCTACCGCCCGGGCGGCCCCCACCGCGGGCACGGTGGCCCGAGGTGGCCTCACTGACGGAGTGAGCGGAGCCGGCGCCTGGGCCGTACACGCTCCCGACACGCCCAACCACTGCTCCTGTCATGGAAGTTGGCCGCCATGGCAGGGTGATCCCATGGGTGAACAGACGTACGGTGACCACCGTGGCGGGCAGGCGGAACCCGGTCACGACGTGCTCGTCTCCGACGAGGAGCGGGAGCGGGTCGTCGAGCGCGTGCGGGACGCCCTGGCGGACGGCCGGCTGCCGCTGGACGAACTGGGCGGCCGGCTCGACCGGATCTACGCCGCCCGGACCCGGGGCGAACTGCGGGCGGCCGGGAGCGGGCTGCCCGCTCCCGGGCCCAGGGACGCGCGGGTGGTGGACGGCGCTCCCACGTCCCGGTTCGCGCTAGGCGTCTTCGGCGGGTTCCGGCGGGACGGCGGGTGGGTCGTGCCGCCCCGGTTCACCGCCTGGTCGATGTGGGGCGGCGGCCGGCTCGATCTGACCGAGGCCCGGTTCGCCGCGCCGGTGACGGTGATCCGGGCCGTGGCCCTGTGGGGCGGCATCGGGATCGTTGTGCCCGACGACATCGACCTCCAGGTCAGGGGGTTCGGCTTGTTCGGGGTGTTCGGCGGACGCGAGGGGCGGGCGCGGCGGGGAACTGCCGGTCCCGCCGCCCCGCGTGTCGTCGTCAAGGGCCTCGCCCTGTTCGGAGCCGTCGTCACCAAGCCGCCCCGGAAGTGAACCGGTTGCCACACCCGGCGGAAGCTGACCCTTCCTCATGAGGCCGACGTGCCGCCCTCCGTCGCACGGTCGAGGCAAACCTCCCGCGCGCGGTCCGAGGGAAACCCCTATGACCTGTCGTGACTTCTTGTCCCCGCCCCTCCGCACTGTCGACAATGCGCATGACAACAGTGTGGGCGACCGGAAAACCTCCGGTCGCCCCCGTCGTAAGAGGGGACCCCCACGTGAACAAGCCTCTCCTGGCCGCGCTCTCGGCCGTGGCCACCATCGGTCTGGGCGCCACCCCGGCGCTGGCCGCCCCGCACGCCCCCGCCGCGCAGACCACCGCCCCGCACTCCGCCAAGGCCGCCGCGGTCACCGTCGACTTCGCCGGCACCGTCTCGCTCAGCAACTGCTCCGGCTCCGTCATCCGCTTCCCGGGCTCCGCCGACACCGACCCGGCGCTCGTGCTGACCAACGGGCACTGCCTGGAGACCGGCATGCCGAGCGCCGGCCAGGTCATCACCGGCCAGTCCTCCAGCCGTACCTTCGGCCTGCTGAACTCCGCCGGCACCAAGATCGCCACTCTCCGGGCCAACCAGGTCGTGTACTCGACGATGACCGACACGGACGTCACGATCTACCGCACCACCACCACGTACGCGGCGATCAAGAGCTCGTACGGCATCAGCCCGCTCACCGTGCAGGACACCCACCCGGTGGCCGGCACCGCCATCAAGGTGGTCTCCGGCTACTGGAAGCGCATCTACAGCTGCAACGTCGACGGGTTCGTGTACCGGCTGAAGGAGGGCGACTGGACCTTCAAGGACTCGGTCCGCTACACCTCCGCCTGCAACACCATCGGCGGCACCTCGGGGTCCCCGGTCATAGACGCCACCACCGGCAAGGTGGTCGCCGTCAACAACACCGGCAACGAGGACGGCCAGCGGTGCACGGTGAACAACCCGTGCGAGGTCGACGCGAGCGGCAACGTCACCGTCCGCCAGGGCATCAACTACGCCCAGGAGACCTACAACATCCCGGCCTGCTTCACCACCGGCAACAAGCTCAACCTGAGCGCGGCCGGTTGCACGCTGCCCAAGCCGTAAACGCGGTTCACAGCGGTGTCCGGCGGACGGACCGGCCCGGCAGGGCATCCGTCCGCCGGCCGTCCTCGATGACGAACCGGCCGTCGACCAGCACATACGGGATCCCGGTCGGCAGCCGGCGCGGCTCGGCGAAGGTGGCGCCGGGCGCGACCGTCCGCGGGTCGAACAGCACCAGGTCGGCCCGGTACCCCTCGCGCACCAGCCCGCGGTCCGGCAGCCGCAGCCGCGCCGCCGGCCGGGAGGTGAGGTGGGCCACGCACTCCTCCAGCGACAGCACGCCCAACTCCCGCACATAGTGGCCGAGATAGCGCGGGAACGTGCCGTACGCCCGGGGGTGCGGCTTGCTGCCGCGCAGGATGCCGTCGGAGCCGCCGGTGTGCGCGCGGTGCCGCATGATCGCGCGGACGTTCTCCTCGTGGCCCACGTGCTGGAGGATCGTCGTACCGAGCCGGTCGCGCACCAGCAGCCGGCGGGCCGTGTCCCAGGGGGCCTCGCCGCGCAGGTCCGCCGCCTCCCGGACGGTACGGCCCACGAAGTCGCCGAGGGCCGGGTCGGCCACCCCGGAGATCTCGATCGTCTCCCACTCGACCGGCACGCCGTGGCAGCCGTCCGAGCCGGTGACCTCCAGGTCGTGCCGGATCCGCCCGGCCGTCGCCGGGTCGGTGAGCCGGGCCAGGATCTCCTCCGGGCCGCCCTCGCTCGCCCAGCTCGGCAGCAGCGCGGCGAGGGTGGTGCAGCCGGGGGTGTAGGGATAGGTGTCCAGGGTGATGTCCGCGCCCGCCTGAAGAGCCCGGTCCAGCAGGGCCAGCAGCTCGGGCGCCCGGCCCTTGTTCACCCCGAAGTTCATCGTCGCGTGCGCGAGGTGCAGCGGACAGTCCGCCTCCCGGGTGAGGGCGACCATCTCGGCGTACGCCTCCAGCGCGCCGACGCCGTAGGAGCGGTGGTGCGGGCAGTAGTAGCCGCCATAGGAGCCCACCACCCGGCACAGCTCGGTCAGTTCGGCGTCGCGCGCGTACATGCCCGGGGTGTACGTCAGCCCCGACGACAGGCCCACCGCGCCCTGCTCCAGCCCTTCCGCGACCAGCCGCCGCATCCGGCCCAGTTCCGCCGGGGTGGCCGCGCGGTCCTCCCAGCCGACCACGAGCGCCCGGACCGTGCCCTGGGGGATCAGGTAGGCCGCGTTCACGGCGATGCCGCGATCCAGCCGGTCCAGGTACCCGCCCACCGAACGCCAGTCGAAGTCGATGTCGTCGCCGTACCCGTTCCACCCGGTGATCGCCCGCCGCACCTCCTCCAGCGTGCGGTCGTCCACCGGGGCGTACGACAGCCCGTCCTGGCCGAGGACCTCCAGCGTGACCCCCTGCGCGGCCTTCGCGCTGTGGTCGGGGTCGCGCAGCAGGGCGAGGTCGGAGTGGGCGTGCATGTCGATGAAGCCGGGGGAGAGGACCAGGCCCTCCGCGTCGATCTCCCGTGTGGCGCGCGGCCGCTGGCAGCCCGCGGCGGCGGCCTCCTTGACGATCGAGACGATGCGGCCCGCGTCGATCACGACATCGGCGCGGTACGCGTCCGCGCCGCTGCCGTCGACGACGTCGGCGTCCCGGATGACCAGGTCCTCCACGCGGGCCTCCTAGAAGAACGTACGGATGTAGTCCACGACCGTGCCGTCCGCCTCGGCCACCGGGATCAGCTGCCACTTGTCGAACGACGTGCACGGGTGGGACAGGCCGAAGCCGATCCAGTCGCCCACCTCGACGTCCGCCTCCGGGTCCGTGCGCAGCCAGGTGTGCTGGTCGGACAGCCCGGTGACGGTGATGCCGGCGGCCGGGCGCTCCTCGCCGCCCCGGCGTACCACCTGGGCGGTCGGCAGGTCCAGGTCGTAGGCCGCGTCGCGCTTGCCCGCGTTGGCGAAGGCCTGCTCGGCGGTCGGCCGGGAGACGACCTGCGCCCACAGCCGGAAGGCGGGTTCCAGCGCGCCCTCCTCGGGGACCCGGCCGAACGGGGTGAGCCGGTGGTAGTGCCCGTCGTCGTGCGAGACGTACGCGCCGGAGCGCAGCAGCTTCAGCACCGGCCTGGACAGCCCGGGGATCTCGGCGAAGACGTCGGCGACCGCGTCGAACCAGGCGCTGCCGCCCGCGCTCACCACGATCTCGTCGGCCTCGCCGAACCGTCCGGCACCGTCCAGCCCGGCGGCCAGCGCCACCAGCCGCCGCAGATACGACCGCACCCGCTCGGGATCGGCCTTCGGCACCTCGCCCTCGTACCCCGCCACGCCGACCAGGCGCAGGGTCGGTGCGGCGGCCACGGCGGCGGCGACCTCCCCGGCCTCCGCCTCCGTACGCACCCCCGTGCGCGCCCCCTCGCCCGCGCCCAGCTCGATCACGACGTCCACCGGGCGGGCCGCGCCGGCGAGGGCCGCGTCCATCAGCTCCACCCCGCGCACCGAGTCGACGTAGGCGATGAACCGGAACTCCGGGTCGGCGGCCAGCTCGGCGGCGAGCCAGCGCAGGGCGGAGGCGTCCACCAGCTCGTTGGCGAGGAAGACCCGCCGGACGCCGAACGCCCGGGCGACGCGCACCTGGTGGGGCAGCGCGAGCGTGATCCCCCAGGCGCCGTGCTCGATCTGGCGGTGGAAGAGCTGCGGGGCCATGGAGGTCTTGCCGTGCGGGGCGAAGGCCAGGCCGTGCCGGGCGGTGTACGTCTCCATCAGCGCGAGGTTGTGCGCCAGGCGCTCGGCGGACAGCGCGAGGACCGGGGTGGTGAAGCCGCCGCCGTCCCGGTCGCCGTCGTGGAAGAGATTGCGGCGCTGGGCGGCCAGCTCGGCGACGGTCAGGCCGTAGGCGTCCGGCGGGAGGCCCTTGAAGCGGTGGTCGACGTGTTCCTCGGCGAGGCGGGTGAGCGCTTCGGTGCCCATGGAGCCCCTCTCAGGCGTTGCGTATTCTGCAACGACCATTGCGTCTAGTGCTTACTGGTGTCTAGCATCTCGCCGAACACCGGGTCAACGGATCCGTCGCCCTGGCGATCGACAGGAGTCATCATCAACGACGCTGCTTACGCCCCGGCCGTCGCGCCCCCGCGGCCCGTCACGGACGTGGACGTGGCGGCGCTCGGCGAGTCCATGGTCACCTTCCTGCCCACCCGCCCCGGCCGCCTCGCCGACGTCCCCTCCTTCCAGCGGGCCATCGGCGGCGCCGAGTCCAACGTGGCCTGCGCCCTGGCCGCCTTCGGGCACCCGGCACGCTGGGTCAGCCGGGTCGGCGCGGACGGCTTCGGCGACCACCTGGTGGAACGGATCGCCGGGTACGGAGTCGACGTCACCGCCGTCCGCCGGGACCCCGGCCGGCCCACCGGCGTGTACTTCCGCACCGCCGGGGACCGCGGGACGGGCGCGCACGAGGTGGCGTACTACCGGGCCGGATCGGCCGCCTCCGCGATGTCCGTGGGGAACGTGGACCTGGCGGCGGCCCGCGCGGCCCGGGTGCTGCACCTGTCCGGGATCACGGCCGCGCTGTCGGCGGAGTGCCGGGAGCTGCTGTACGAGCTGACGGCCCCTGGTCCGGGACGCCCGCCGGTGTCCTTCGACGTCAATCACCGGCCCGGGCTGTGGCGGGACGGCGAGGGCGCCGACGTCCTGCTGGAGCTGGCCCGGCGCGCGGACATCGTGTTCGTGGGCGAGGACGAGGCCGCCCACGCCTGGGGCGTCACCGGCGGACCAGCCGCCGTCCGCCGGCTGCTGCCCGAACCGCACGTGCTGGTCGTGAAGGAGGGAGCGCGCGGCGCCACGGCCTTCACCCGGGACCTGCCCGACGGCACCTTCCACCCCGCCCTGCACACCGTCGTCGTGGCCACCACCGGCGCCGGAGACGCCTTCGCCGCCGGCTTCCTCTCCGCCACCCTGCGCGGACTCCCCGTCAAGGCCCGCCTGAGGTACGGCCACCTCTTCGCCGCCGCCACTCTCACCACCCCCGGCGACCTGGCCGCACCCCCCGACCGCGACCACGCCGACCGCCTCGCCGCCCTCGACGACGGCGCATGGGAGAGACTTCGACTCGGCCCCGGCTGGACACGAGCCGAGCGGGCCGAGGAGGAGGCGAACATCCCATGAGCCAGACCGTCGACCGCGCCCTGAGCATCCTGCCGCTGCTCGCCGAGGGCCCCGCCGACCTGGGGCAGGTCGCCGACCGCCTCGGCGTGCACAAGTCCACCGCCCTGCGCCTGCTGCGCACCCTGCACGAACACGGCCTGGTCTACCGCCAGTCCGACCAGCGCTACCGCCTCGGCGCCCGGCTCTTCGCGCTCGCCCAGGAGGCGATGGAGAACCTCGACATCCGCGAGATCGCCCACCCCCACCTCGTCCGGCTCAACGAACAGTGCGGACACACCGTCCACCTCGCCGTGTACGAGGAGAACGAGGTGCTGTACATCGACAAGGTGGAGAGCCGCTACCCGGTCCGCATGTACTCCCGGATCGGCAAGCCGGTGGCCATCACCGTCGCCGCCGTCGCCAAGCTGCTCCTGGCCGACCTGCCCGAACCAGAGCGCCGCGCCCTCGCCGAGCAGCTCGACTACCCCCTCTACACGGCCCGTTCGACCCCCCACGCCGAGGCCTTCCTGAAGGAACTGGCCACGGTGCGCGAACAGGGCTGGGCCACCGACCTCGGTGGCCACGAGGAGTCCATCAACTGCGTCGCCGCCCCCGTGCGCGGCGCCGACGGCCGGGTGGTCGCCGCCATGTCGGTCTCCGCGCCGAACGTGGTCGTCACCGCCGAGGAACTCCTCAGCCTGCTCCCGCTGGTCCGCCGCACGGCGGACGCCATCAGCGGCGAGTACTCCGGAAGAACGCCAGTGAAGGGCACCCCCGCATGACCGAGAAGATCGCGCTCACCCCGAAGACCCACACCACCCCGCCCGCGAAGTTCTCGCACGGCGTGAGGAAGGGCAACATCCTCCAGGTCGCCGGCCAGGTCGGCTTCCTGCCCGCCGAGGAGGGCAAGCCCCCGACGCCGGCCGGCCCCACCCTGCGCGAGCAGACCCTCCAGACCCTCGCCAACGTCAAGGCGATCCTGGAGGAGGGCGGCGCCACCTGGGACGACGTGATGATGATCCGCGTCTACCTCACGGACGTGGACCACTTCGCCGAGATGAACGACATCTACAACGCCTACTTCGAGGAACAGGGCCTGACCCAGCCGCCCGCCGCCCGCACGACGGTCTACGTCGGTCTGCCGGCCGGCCTCCTCATCGAGATCGACGCGCTCGCCGTACTGGGCTGACGCGCGCCGACTTCCCCTTTCTGTACGTACGTCCGCACGGCACGGCACTCCCCGGGGTGCCGTGCCGCGCTCCTCCCTGCCCGAAAGCAGCATGCATTTACGAAGAGGACCCCCGTATGTCCTTCCCGCTCGCCGCCCCCACGCCCACCGCGCCACCCCACACCGGGGGCCTGCTCCTCCTGATCGACGGCACGCCCGGTCTGCTCACGGTCGCCGCCCTCGGCATGGCCCTCCTGCTCTTCCTGATCATCAAGGTCCGGCTCCAGCCCTTCGTGGCCCTCCTCGCCGTCTCCATAGCCGTCGGCCTGCTGGCCGGCCTCTCGGTCACCGAACTCTTCGGCACCGTCCAGCGCTCCGACGCCGTCTCCACCGTCGAGTCCGGCATGGGCGGCATCCTCGGCCACGTCGCCATCATCATCGGCCTCGGCACGATGCTCGGCGCGATCCTCGAAGTGAGCGGCGGCGCCGAGGTACTGGCCGCACGCCTGCTGGCCCTGTTCGGCGAGAAGCGGGCCCCGCTCGCCATGGGCCTCACCGGCCTGCTGTTCGGCATCCCGGTCTTCTTCGACGTGGGCATCTTCGTCCTCGCGCCCATCGTCTACGCGGCAGCGAAACGATCCGGCAAGTCGGTGCTGCTCTACTGCCTCCCGCTGCTCGCCGGCCTGTCCATGACCCACGCCTTCCTGCCGCCGCACCCCGGCCCGGTCGCCGCCGCCGGACTGCTGCACGTCCAGCTCGGCTGGGTCATCCTCATGGGCGTCGTCTGCGGCCTGCCCGCCGTACTGGCCGCCTGGGCGTACGCCGCCTGGGCCGGAAAGCGGATCTTCGTCCCCGTACCGCAGGACATGGCGGAGGCGGCGGAGGAGGCGAAGCGGGCGGTGGCGGCCGAGCAGCGCGCGCAGGGCGTGACACCGAAGGAGACCCCGGTCCCCCTCGCCACGGTCCTGGCCATCATCGGCACACCCCTGCTGCTGATCCTGGCGGCCACGTTCTCCTCGATCGCCCTGGACCCCTCTGCGACGCGCTCGGTCCTGGAGTTCTTCGGCAACCCCTTCGTGGCGCTCACCCTCGCCCTGCTCCTCGCCTACTACCTCCTCGGCATCCGCCGCGGCTGGTCGCGCAAGTCGCTGGAGACGGTGTCGACCGCCTCCCTGAAGCCGGTCGGCAACATCCTGCTGGTCGTCGGCGCGGGCGGGATCTTCGGCGCCGTACTGAAGGCCGGAGGCGTCGCCCAGGCCCTGTCGGACACCTTCCACGGTGTCGGCCTGCCGGTGATCGTCCTGTCGTACCTGATCGCGCTCGTCCTGCGGGTGGCCCAGGGCTCGGCGACGGTGGCGATCGTGACGACGGCGGGCATCGTGGCCCCGCTGCTGGCGGAGGGCCGGCACTCGCAGGCGTTCGCCGCGCTCGTCATCATGGCCATCTCGGCGGGCTCCATCTTCGCCTCGCACGTCAACGACGGCGGCTTCTGGATGGTGGCCAAGTACTTCGGCATCAGCGAACGCGACACGCTGCGCAGTTGGACGGTGCTGGAATCGGTGTTGTCGCTGGCGGGGTTCGTGGTGGCGGTGGTGGCCGGGGTGTTCGTGAGCTGACCGATCCGGTGGCGTGTTCGTGAGCTGACTGGTTACGGCACAGGGAAGTCGTCCATACTGCCGCCGTGGAGCAGCGCATAGGATCGAGCAGCAAGCCGACCGGGGCCGCGGAGCCGTTGAAGGCGGAGCCGGTGAAGGCCGAGCCGTTGCCGGGCGGGCCGTTGAAGGCCGAGCCGGTGTTGGGTGCCGGTTTCGACCCGGCCTTCGTCCCGGGGATCACGGGTCCGACGCCGACCGAGGCGGGACCGGTGTCCAAGGAGCCGTCGGGGCCGCAGGACGAGGTGGCGCCGGCGGACACCGAGGAAGTCCTCGAGGAGGCCCGCGAGGAATCCGCCGGAGAACCTGCCGGAGAACTCGCCGGGGAGCCCGCCGAGGAACCTTCCGGCGAATCGGCGGCCGACGGGCCGGTCTTCGAGGCGGCGGACCGCCGGGCGCGGATCGTGGCCGACCGCAGGGGCGTCCGCCTCAGCCTGGACGAGGAGGCCTGCGAGTTCCGCTGGGACGAGATCGCCGCGGTGGAGACGGAGACGGCCCGCTTCGGCAAGCGGTACACCGTCACTGTGCACACCCCTGACCGCCGCTGGTTCCCGATCGAGATCGAGGCGACGGCCAGGGCGCGCTTCAAGGAGTGGGACGAGCAGCTGGACGCGGTGCTCGACGCCTACTTCGAGGAGGCGTAGCCGCTAGGAGCAGTACTGGGCGGCCTTGCCGATCGACCGGTACATACAGTCGGCGTTCTCCAGCAGCTGCAACACGGCGTCCTTGTTCCGGGAGGTCTCCCGCTCGATGACTTCGTCGGGCGGGTAGAACCCGCCCCCGGACGACGACGTCGGGTACATCTCGAAGGTGTAGCTGAAGATCTTCTGCGTACCCCACAGGTAGTCGTCGATCGTCCCGTCCGTGATGTACAGGTCGCTGGACTGCTCGGCGGTGTAGCCGTTGCTGGCGGCCATCTTCCGCCCGACGGCCTGGAACGCGGCGGCGTCGTCGGCGGTCATCCCCGTGGCGGTGTCCGCGTAGGTCCACCCGAACGGCCACAACACCAGCTCGCTGTAGGTGTGGAAGTCGATCCCGGCCGTGATCTGCTGCTTGCCGCCGACGACCCGGCCGCGTACGAAGTCGGCGACGACCTTCACCTCGGGCGCGGACTCGGCGGCGGACCCGCGGTAGGTCTCGGAGGACGTGGACCCCGAGGACCCGCCGCAGCAGCCCCACTTGTAGTTCCAGTTCCTGTTCAGGTCCGTCCCCACGTTCGTGGAGCCGGAGTTGGGCTGCCGGTTCTTCCGCCACGACCGGTACGACCCGCTGGCGATGTCGTACTCGCCGCCGTCCGGGTTCAGATCGGGCACGATCCAGATCTCACGGCTGTTGACGAGGTTGGTGATCCGGGAGTCGGACCCGTACCCCGCGCCGAGTTCGCGCAGCAGATACAGGGCCATCTCCACGGTGAGGTGCTCCCGGGCGTGCTGGTGCGCGGTGAACAGCACCTCGGGCTCGTTCTCGTCGGTGCCGACGTTGTCGCTGACCTTGATGGCGACGATGTCCCGCCCCTGGTACGACTTCCCGATCACCCGCTTGTTCATGATGCCCGGGTAGGCGGCGAGCCGCTGATCGATCTCGGCGTTCGCCTCCGCGTAGTTGTGGTACTTCGCGTCGGCGCTGGGAAAGTCGTAGAGCCGGGCCTGCCCGCGCTGGGGAGCGGCCCCCATGGGCTGGACGTCATACCCCATCCGGCGCAGCTTCTCGGCCTGCTCCGCCCGCCCGGAGACGACGACGCTCTCCTCGTCGGCCTCGTCGACGGTCACACCGGCGGACTGGATGGCCGTACGGGTCACGGGTGTGGTGCGCTGATGGATCTCGTACTGCCGAATGTCGTCGTCGGCCGCTCGGACCCTGCGCACACTGTCGGCGCCGGCCTGGTCGAGCCCGGCGGACACCGGCGCGGCGAGCGCGAGGGCCAGCAGCGCGCCGAGCGCGCCGGTCCGTCTGCGAAGTCGCATGAACGCTCCCTGTGGGGGTTGGAGTGGGTGTTCCCGTGCGACGTGCGGTCACGAACCTTGCGGGGGGCCGTTCGTGGGACTCCCTGTGGGTTCGCTGTGGTCTCGCTGTGCGGGTTGGCGCTCATGGTGGGGGCCGGGCATGCACAGGTCAAGTACACGGACGAGTGCGTGACGGAAACCGGCCGGGGCTTCTCAGTCCCTGGAGGCGCGGACCTTCAGGGACTCGATGAAGCGGACGAAGGCGGTGGCCGGGAAGGTGAGGGTGGCTCGGGTGGGGGCTTTGGAGTCGCGGATGGATATGTGGGGGTGGGAGTGGGCGACTTCGACGCAGTCGTTGCCCTCGCCTCCGCCGGAGAAGGACGACTTCTTCCACAAGGGGGAGGTGGTCATGCCGGTCCTCACAGCTCCTTCGCCAACTGGTGGATGAGGTCGCGCGACCGTTCGGGGGACAGCGCCTCTTCCCTCACCCTACGGAAGAGCTTGCGAAAGTGCTCCAACTGCGCTTCGGAGTCGATGAACGCCGTGCCGTGCGGAGCATCCCGTACGACGGTGTCCAGCCGGGGAACCGCCCCGCCCAGGTGCACCATGGTGCTTCCGGCGCCCGCGAAGTCGTCCAGCGCGAAGGGGATGACCCGCACGGTGACGTGGTCCGCCTCGGACACCTCCAGAATGCGGCCGAGCTGGGCCCGGGAGGCGGCGCGTCCGGCCACCCTGATACGGAGCGCCGCTTCATGGATCACGGTCTCGTACGGGGTCGGGTCCGGGCCGTCGATGACGGCTCTCCGCTTCATCCGGTGCTCCACGCGCAGAGCCACCTCGCTGTCCGGGAACTCCGGGTTCATGTAGGCGAAGAGTGCCCGGGCGTAGTCCTCCGTCTGAAGAAGACCTGGTACGTGGATGACCGCCACTTCCTTGCGGAACCGCGCATGGTGGTCCAGCTCGGCGAGATCCTGGTAGGCAGCGGGGAGGACGCCCCGGTACTCCTCCCACCAGCCACGCGTACGGTCCGTTGCCATGGCGGTCAGGGCGTTGATCAACGCGTCGTCCGTACAGGCGTAGTTGGCGGCCAGCCGCCGCACACGCTGCTCGCTCACTCCCGCGATCCCGGACTCTATCTGGCTCATCTGCACGGAGTTCGCGCCCAGCAGGGCCGCTGCCGCCGTCGCCTTGAGGCCGGCGGCCTCGCGAAGCCTCCGCAGTTCGGTGCCCAGGCGCACTTGGCGCGCTGTGGGGTTCCGTCGTGCAGGCACGTCGTCCTCTCTGGTGAGGTGACTCGTTCGGGGTCGACGTTACGCGACCCGCTTGCAGCGAATGAAAATTATGCCCTACCGTCGGTGACGTAACGAGCACGCTGCGGAAGCGCACCGCATCGTCCTGCCCTGACGCCTGCGGCAAAGCCACCGCGCTCGACTTCCCCTTCTCCTTGCTGGAGTTGATGAGGCATGCCCGAAACCGGGACAACCGAGACATGGGACTACACGCTCTACATCCCCAACGACCTCAGAGCCGTGACCGTGTGCCGCCGGACCCTGCGGGTGATCCTGGCGATGCACGAGTTGACGGCGCTCGCGGACACGGCGGAGCTGCTGGCGACGGAGTTGGTGTCGAACGCGGTACGGCATACGAAGGGGCCGGCGGCATTGCGGGTGCGGAGGTCGGCGGAGGGGCTGGTGTGGATCGGGGCGTGGGACACGGACCCGGAACCGCCCGAGCCGCCGGTGCCGTTGGGGCGGGCGCTGGAGGCGGAGGAGGGGCGGGGGCTGGGGTTGGTCGTGGCGTGCGCGGAGTACTGGGGGTGGCAGCCGTCGGCGAGGTTCGGGGACCGGGGGAAGTACGTGTGGTGCGAGTTGCCCGCCTGCTGAGCGGATGACCGTCAGCGGAACGGAATCGTGAGCCACGGGCTGCCGGGGTCGGACATCAGAATGCGATGCGCCGAGACCATGTCCTGGTACCAGTCCCCGAACTCCTCGTCGTCGAAGTGGAGGCAGCGGCCGAGGATGTAGCCGGCGGAGAAGTCCTGCCAGGACTTGTAGGACAGGGCGGCGGCCCGGCCGGCCTGGAGGACGGCGGCCTCGGCCTCCTTGAGCGTGCCGAAGCGGGCTCCGAGCCCCCACCGGGCCATCTTCGAGGCGCGGCCGAGATCCCAGGCGTCGACGGACGAGACGTACTGGTTGCCGTCGAGCACACCGTCGGCGCGCATCCGGGCCTCGTAGCGGGTGATGCGCCCGATGAGTCGCTGTACGCCCTCGATGTGGGCCTCGACCTCGGAGGTGGGCCGGGGTTCGGTCTTGGTGACCCCGTCCTCTCCGACCACGACCGACCCCTCGGACCTGGCGCGGATGACGTTGGCGGCGGCCTGGCGCCAATAGCCGACATCGACGTGGCCGCCGAAGTCGCGGGCGATGGTGCGGCGCAGGCCGAGGGCGAAGTCCCAGACGGAGCTGTGCTGTTCGCAGGCGAGGAGGTCGCGGAGGTAGTACTGCCACTGCTCGCGGGTGGTGATGCCCCACCACTCGTTCAACCGCTTCCGCTCGTTCGGATAACCGGTGCCGTGCCAGGCCATGCCGTTCCAGAAAGAGCCGTTGTTGACGCAGAGGAGAGCACCACAGGCGAGTCCGTGGGCGACCGGACCATGCAGGGGGCCGCCGACGCGGAGGGTCCGCAGCCGCATCGACTGGTCCCGCGGCGGGGCCTGTTCCCCGTACTGCGCCCAAGCCGCGGAATGCGGCGGGGCGGACGGCAGGAACGCCTCGCAGGGGCTGCCCGGATTGACGACGATCACCGGCGGATCGGTCGGCTGCCACACCTTGGCGAACCACTCCAGGCGGTTCCAGTCGAACACCCGGTGGGGCTCCGGGGCGGGCAGCATGCCCTCGGTGTACACGGCCCAGATCCGCCCCCCGGCGACGCGCGGGTCATACCCGAACACGGCGTACGTAACCCTGGGCGTGGCATCCGCCCCGCCCTTCTCTATCTCGAAGAACAACCGCGCCTGAGCAAGCGTGCCGAAGTACGCGACCCAGTCCCCCCGCCCCTTGGCCTCGAACAGGGCCTGCTCGATCTCGGACGGGGGAGTCCAGGCGGGAGCGGCGACAGCAGGGAACCCGGCAGGTGGCGGCCCGAACGACATGAAACCCTTCCGCTCCTCGTTCCAGCTGTGGCGAACTTAGGGTACTGGCCAGTCCCGACCGACGAGGTGCCTGTCTCTGTCAGGAGCCATCATGGAAGAACTCTTCCTCCCGGACCCAGTATTCACTCCCTTGACCTCCACGAGAGCTCAATCAATGTGACTAGGCCCCTGCATCCGTCCAGATCAACATAGACGCCAAAAAACTTTCCATCTCGGCAACGACGCCTTTGAGGACGTCACCACGTTTCAGTTGCGACAACGGAACCGCCTCCGCCGATGCTCCGGGAGGTGCACGATGACGCCGCTGTCGGAAAATTCCGCAAAGTGTTCCACCGCCACGGTGACAGTATCCTGATTGATATCGGCGCCACAAAAGTACCGAACCCCCGGCGCTTGTGCGTAGAGGAGATCGAGGTCGGCCAGCACCTCATCCCTGTCGGCCAGGAGGGCAATTTTTCCTGGCGCGTAGGCAACCATGATGAATTCATGACCCCCTAGGGGAGTGTCGGAAAAATTGCCGGTCCATCGCGGCTGAGGATCGTCGTCACCAAACGGAATGCGAAGGCCGGGCGTCTTGTCCCAGTCAACCCCGCTGGCACCCCATGGAAGGCTGCTCAGATAGTCGAACAGTTGATTTGCTTCTCCGGGGCTGACAGTCCTGTAACTGTGGGCTTTTCGCCATGCCTCAAAGAGTTGGTTTTCGCGATCCATGCTTTGTCTCGGTTGAGTGAGTACGCCTGTTTGTCTATGAGGTACCGTGTGTCGGTCTTTCCCCTGGTTGGCCATGGCCGGGATCATCATCCCGCGCCTCGGTTTCGTCCAGGCCTGCTCGATCGCCGACGGAAGAGTCCAGGCGGGAACGCCGACTAGGAGGGAAACGGCCAGGTGGCAGTCCAAACGACATGGCAGCACCGCCGAGAGCGAGTCGTCGTCATACCAGCCGACCGCCGCTTCCTGTGGTGCTGTTTCGCGCAGGCAGTCCAAAGCGACGGGAAGCAGCCAATGGAGCCCGATGTCTTGAGTGATCAGTCGACGCTGTTCCTGTCCACAAAGCGCCAGAGCATGAGTTACTCCGTGGCGTGAGTCAACGGTATTGAGCCAGCCATTTCATGACGCGACTGATTGGCGGGGTCAGATGTAGAGGAATCTCCTGATCTCACCGATGGTCGTCTGCCATTCGGATATCAAGTTCCCCTCTTCGTCGACTATGGATCTTGGTTCCACGGAACGCCAAGGCTCGGCGGGGTTGAAAACTTCCGATAAGTCTTCCAGAAAAATGATCGAGTTCTGGATGAAGATGGTCTCCCCGAACCTGTAGAGGGGCCAACAGGTGATGAAGTTGCCGTGTGTCGGATCCGGGATGGATGAAATGAGGCACGATGTAGCGTTGCGTTCACCTTCAAGAACCCTCAGGCAGTGTGCCCAACTGGTCTGGTATTGCTCCACGTCCCAATAGGTCAGGTCTATCGGAAAGCTTTCCTCGAAGTCGCCCACCGTGATGTGTCCAATGGCACTCTCACCCGCTGCGGCTCCGGAACGGGACGGCACAGACAGAACCCGGATGGAGAAGGGTTGTCGGCTACTGATTGACTCTGGGTAGCACTGCATCCCGGTATTCGTATCGAACCTTCTATTGAGAGGCACTCGGCGGAGGGAAAAGTTCAGACCGAGTAAGGGTAGAGATCAATCCGAGGAGTCGTGAATTCGATGCAGTCGCCGACTCTCGGCTCCTCGGCCTGGTGGGACTGGACGGAGTTCATCGAGTTCTCGAATTCCACAAGTACAATGTCGGTGTCGACTCGGAGAGCCACCACGGAGTCCTCGGCTACAGAGGCCACAACACCTCTGATCCGTACTGGTGAAGTCGGAAAATCCGATGTCATCATGGTCGGTCCGTCTGCAGTGGTCCACTGGGTGATCTCTTCCGGGGCATCGAACTCGACATCCACAAGATCACCCACCTGCGGAATCTCCGATCCACACCACTGGCCCCACGCCTGCCCCGACGTTCCCCTGAAGGCCACGAGGGGGCCTTTGCCGGTCTCCGTGCCTGGCAATAGGTCCATAATCTCAATGCGCACTACTTCAGTCCTAGTGGTACTCGGACCATGGTGTTGTCCACGATCCATGTGTTAGTGGGTGATTCGAAAGTCCAGGTTTCCATGTGGAAGTGGAACTTGGTGGGTTTGCTGTTCATCTCGTGTGAACCAAGTCGAATGCTGCGCCGGCCGTCGGCGGAGACGAGGCGGTCCGGATCCGGTAATCCAGTACGCGGATGGATGTTCGTATAAGGGCCCTCGCCCAGGAATTTATCCCACTCGTCCAACACCTCGTGTGGTTTAAGGGGCTTTGGGGCGACGACCTCGCGGGTCTGGACAACCTTCTGTTCCGGAGGACAGGGGGAGAGTCCCAGGGGGTCGGCCCAGGTGTGGGGATTGTCGACATACGTCGCGGGGTTGGGCGCGGGGGTGAGGCCGAGGGGGTCGGATGCTAAGTAGCGGGCTGTTTCGGGGTCGTAGTGGCGGAAGTAGTTGTAGTGCAGGCCCGTTTCCGGGTCGTAGTACTGGCCTGGGAAGCGTAGGGGGGTGTAGGTCGTGCTGTTTGTCGACCACGCCGTTGTGCCCCACAGGGTGCTTCGGGTGTGCCAGGCGATCTCGCCCTGGTCGTCCAGCAGCTCGGTCGGGGTGCCGACCAGGTCGGTGACGATGGCGAAGAAGCGGGAGTCGATCTCCTGCTGGGGGGCTTCCGCCGCTGTGATGCGTTCCGTTTGGGCGAGGGGGCGGAGGCCCTGGTGGTCCCAGGTCACGGTGATCGGGTGGGGGAAAGCCTCGGACCTTGTCGTTTGTTCGCAGAGGGTGGTGCCGTCCCAGGTGAAGTCCACCCGTTCCACGACCGTTTCGCCGTCCTCCGCCAGGCGGAGCTTGGCTGTGCGGCGGCCCAGGGGGTCGTAGGTGTAGCGCCAGCGGGTGCCGTCCGGGGTGACCACCGAGGTCAGGCGGTCCTCCGCGTCCCATTCGTAGTGCCAGGTGTCCGGCTTGCGCGAGAGGCGGGTTTTCTGGCGGAGGGTGATGCGGCCGAGGGCGTCGTGTTCGTAGCGGACGTTGCCTGCCTGGGTGATGCGGGTGCCTGTGTAGGTGCGGGGGCCCGTCGACTCTGCTCCCGGGTGGGTCGTCGGCCAGGCGGCTTCGGTCTGGTTGCCTGCCTCGTCGTAGGCGTAGCGTTCCGTCCAGCCGGCCGCGTGGACCGCCGTCACCCTGCCGGAGGCGTCCAGGTCGAAGCGGCGGGAGCCGGACAACTCGTTCTCGATGGCGGTCAGGTTGCCGTCGGCCCGGTAGGTGTACGACCGGTGCTGGACCCTGCGACCTGCGGCGCCGGTCACCGACTGGGTCGTCAGGCGGCCCATGGTGTCGTAGGCGTGCTCCAGGGTGATCGTGTCACCGATCAGGCGCTTCAGTTCGTGCCCGGCCTCGTCGTAGGTGAAATCGATCGGGTGGCCCGATGCCGTCATGCCCGTGCGGCGGCCTGCCTCGTCGTACGACCACGTCGTCACCGCCCCGGTTGGGGTCACCCGGCTGGTACGGCGGCCCAGGGTGTCGTACGTGTACGTCACCGTGCGGCCGTTCACCGTTTCCGAGCGCAGGTTGCCGTGGCGGTCGCGGAGCAGGGTGAGGGTGGTGCCGTCGGGGCCGGTCGCGTGGGCGAGTCGGTCGGTCAGGTCGTAGGCATACGTCGTGGGTCCGTCCGGTGTGGTCTTGCGGAGCACCTGGCCGAGGGCGTTGCGGTCGAACGTCGTCTCCCCGCCGAGGGCGTTCCGTCGTGTCGCCAAGCGGCCTGCCGCGTCGTACTCGTACGTCAGGGTGCGGTTGTCGAAGTCCGTTTCCCGGATCAGGTGGCCAGCCGGGTCGTAGGCGTACTCCCACGTCAGGCCCTGGGGGTTGGTGACCTTGGTCAGGCGTAGTTCGGTGTCGTGGGTGAATTCGTAGCGGACGCCGTCGGGGCCCGTGCGGGCCGTCAACAGGTCGAAGTGGGTGTACTCGAAGCGGGTGACCCCGCCGAGGGGGTCGGTGTGGCTGGTGCAGTTGCCCTCGCCGTCGTACGTCCACGTCTCCGTCGTGCCGTCGGGGGCCGTGCGGCGGGTCAGCCGTCCCTCGACCGACCACTCCAGGTGGAAGACACCACCGAGTGGGTCCGTGATGGCGGTCGGTAAGCCTAGGGCGTTGCGTTCGTAGCAGGTGGTGGCTCCCAGCGGGTCCGACACCTGGACCGGGAGGCCCGCGCGGTCGCAGACGACCGTGGTGGTGTTGCCTAACGGGTCCGTCACCGACGTCAGGTGGCCCGCCTCCGTGTAGGTGAAGCGGGTCGTCTGGCCGGCCGGGTCCGTCACCGACGTGCGGTTGCCCCGATCGTCGTAGGTCTGGTGGATCACCGTGCCGTCCGGGTTCACCACCTTCACCGGCAGGCCGAGGGTGTCGTACTCGGCCCTCGTCTCGCGGCCGTCCGGGCGGACCACCCGCGTGAGGTTGCCCGTCTCGTCGTACTCGAACGCCGTCGTGTTGCCCAACGGGTCCGTTGTGGACAGCAGGCGGTTGTAGCGGTCGCGGGTGTAGCGGGTGGTCGCGCCGAGTGGGTCGGTCTCGGCGATCACTTGGCAGCGGTGGTTGATCAGGTAGTGGGTGGTGAGGCCGTGTGAGTCGGTGATGGTCGTGGTGTGTTCGCCGGTGTCGGGGTCCACGGGCGAGTAGGTGAAGGCGGAGGCCAGGTGGCCTGCGGCGCCGGACTGGTGGGTGCAGCGGTCCCGGTCGTCGTAGGCGTAGGTGAAGTGGCTGTCGTTGGTGTCCGTCCAGGAGGTGAGGCGGCCCTGGTCGTCGTAGCCGAAGACGGTGGGGCGGCCCGTGGAGTTGACGACCTCGGTGAGGTGGCCGTCGGTGTAGCCGTAGCGGACGAGTTCCTGGTCGGTGCCGTCGGCTGCCGCGCCCGCCAGGCGCAGCGCGGTGATTCTGCCGTCCGCGGTCGACAGCAGCAGCCGGTGACCGGCCGAGGAGGCGATCGCCAGCGGGGTGCCCTCGGTGTCGTACTCGAAGGTGATCCAGTTGCCGTTGCGGTCGTCCAGCTGTTCCAGGACCGCCAGGTCCTCGGAGCGGTCGGCGAAGTGCCGTACCCGGCCCGACTCGGGGTCGGTGAGGGTGTAGCCGTCGTCCACCCGGTCCAGGGGCCAGCGCGGGCCGTGGCCGGGCAGGGTCGGCACGCCCGGGGCGGGATGCGGATAGGCGAGCGTCACCCCGTCCTCGCCGACGAAGACGACACCCTCCGCGTCGATCTCCAGGCGCTGGTCGAGCGTGGAGGACCAGGTCGGGCCGAACCAGCCACCGAGCCGGTACGACGACTCGAACTGACGCTTGACGACGAGGGGCAGGACGCCGGGGAGCGAGACGTCGTTCTGCGGCAGCACCATCCGGCCGGTGGCGACGTCGACGGGATCCTTCTCGCAGACCTTGTCGGCCGGGCGCCGGGAGACGTCCTCCGCGCCCTCCTCGACCGCGTTCCGGGCACCCTTGCGCGCCCCCTGCTCCGCGGCCTCCTCCATACCCTTCTTCAGCCCGAGCCGCAGTCCGCCCCGGGCCAGTCCCGCGCCCTTGCTCCCGACGAGTTCGGGTACGAGACGGCCGAGGAACTCGGCGGGGTCCTTGCGGAAGCTGTCCCACATGGCCTTCGCCGCCTGGTCCGGATGGGCGGCGGTGGTGACCAGGCCGGAGAGCGTCATGCTGACGTTCTGCAGGTACGCGGCGGGGTGGGTGAGGTTGTAGGGATCGAGGGGATTCACGCCGCGGACGAAGGTGACCAGGCCGGCCGTGCCCTTGATCATGCCCCCGGCGAAGTGGGACAGTTCCAGGCTCGCGGCCACCGAACCGTCCACCACCTCGGTCTTCAGGCGCTCCAGCGGCGGGGGCTCGGCCGGTGCGTGTGCCAGGGCCGAGCGGACCTTGGCCTGCGCCTCGGTGGCGGCGGTGTTGCGCTGCTCGCGGGCCCGGGCCAGCTGGTGCAGCGCGGCCTGCACATCGGCCTTGCCCGGGTCCTGGAACTCGCCCGGCCGGGGACCGGGATCCTCACCCGCCTCCGCCTTCTCGTTGTAGGCGGCGACCCTCTTCTTGTGCGCCTCGTACGCCTCCTTGGACGCCTTCACCCCCTCGCGGTACAGGCGAACGGCCTCCTCGGCCTGCCCTTGCGCCCACGTCACCGTGTCGGCGTACGTCTCCAGCGCCTCTGCCGCCGCTTCACATGCCTCGGCCGCCTGGGCCCACTTGGCGGGATGCACACCGAACTTCCTGCGGAACGCGTCCCCGCCCTCACCCCTCCAGCCGGAGGAGTCGACCTTCCTCAGCCCCTGCCCGACCCGGTCGAACGCACCATGGAAGTCCCGCAGATGCTTCGCGGCCTCGCGGATCTTCGCCGGGCTGCCGTGGACGAGCTCGTTCGCCTCCTCACTCTCACCGAGCTGCTGCTCACCCGGGGTCGCTCCCAGATCGGAGGCGACCCCGTCCCCCCAGTCCTCCACCACATCGGCCCACTCGTGCACCCCGAGCCGGTCCAGGCCCTCACCGATCTTGTCCGTGGTGTAGTCGACACCCTTGCCCAGCAGCTTCTTGCCGCCGTCGACCAGGTGCTCACCGCCGCTGAGGAGCTTGTTGGTGATGTTTCCCAGGCCCATCAGCCCTCACCGTCCTGGCCGGCCGTCCGGGCGCGGGCCTCGGGGGACGGGTCGAAGGTCTCGGCCAGCATCTCCTCGTACCGCTCGCCCGAGACACCGAACCTCTCCTGGACCTCTTCCCGGTCCAGGCCCGGCAGGGCGATGTCGTCCGAGGCCAGCACCTCGTACGAGGCGTCCTTCCAGCCCTGCCGGCTGTTCGCCCACGCCTGCCGGAACGACTCCTCGCTGTAATCCACACCCGAACCGGAGTCCACGATCTGGCCCCAGCTCCTCTTCTGCACCTCCTCCTCGGAGGCGTAGGGATCGCCCACCACCGCGTTCCCGGCGACCTTGAAGGCACCCTTCACGTACTGGTCCGTCTCGTAGTACGTGCCCGCCGCCAGGCCCGTCCGCGCCGCGAAGCTGTTCCCCTCGATCACCAGCGCCCGGACCCCCCACTCCCAGCGCTCACAGAACGACTTGAACTCATCCGTCAGGCCCTGATGGCCCAGCTCCAGACCCGACAAGGCGATATCACCGAAACCCCGGCCGGCTCCCGCCCGGCCGTCCATGCCCAGTTCCTTCAGCTCCCCCAACGCCTCGGTCAGCCCCTTCGCGATCAGGCCCAGCCCCTGCGTCGTCAGGTCCTTGCCGCCGTCCCCGCTCACCGCACGTCCCCCGTCCCGCCGTCGACGTCCACCGCCACCGCATCCGGCACGACCCCCCGCACCGGAGGAAAGAGCATCCCGTCCTCGCCGTCCGCACAGTCCAGCGCCACCCCGCACGGCACCCCCACCGCCGGTACCGCCGCGTCCAGCAACCGCGCCCCCAGCCACCGCTGATAAGTCCACTCACGCGCGCCCTCACCCCGCGCCACCGCGAAACGCGCCAACGCGCCCTCGTCGGAGAAGGCGTAGATCCAGCGCACGCCGCCGAAATCCGCCGTCAAAGGCGCCTCGCCCTCATCCACCGGCACGAGCACCGCCGTACGCCGGAACTCACCCAGCAGGACCGCGAACTCGCGCCTGCCGCGCACAACGCGGTCGGCAGCCCCTTGCCGGCCGGGCTCGGGCGCGTCCGCGTAGTCGTACAACCGTGACCGGCGCGCCCGCCCCGCCGAGCCGGTCTTTCCCCCGTGTTCGGCCATGGCCGGGATCATCACACCCCCTGTCGGCGGGTTCAACGCGACAGCCGGCCGAGGGAGCGAGTCCGGCCAACCCGGGGCGCGTACGCGACGGCGCCCGGACCGTGGGGTGGTCCGGGCGCCGGGGGAGGGGACGGGGTCGGTTACGGGAGGGCGTGGACGTGGGCTCCCACGCTGTTGGACCAGGCGTTGCCCGAGGCCGCGTCCCAGTTGGTGGACCAGGTCATCGCGCCGCGCAGGTCGGGGTAGGTCTTGGACGGCTTGAAGGTGCCGCAGTTGGCGGCCTTCGTCAGGCAGTCCAGGGCGTTGTTGACGACCGTCGGGGAGACATAGCCGCCGCCCGCCGCGCGGGTGGAGGCCGGGAGGCCGAGGCCGACCTGGGACGGGGACAGGCCGCCTTCCAGCTGGATGCAGGCCAGCGCGGTGAGGAAGTCGACCGTGCCCTGGCTGTAGACCTTGCCGTCACAGCCCAGCATCGAACCGCTGTTGTAGTACTGCATGTTGACGACCGTCAGGATGTCCTTGACGTTCAGGGCCGTCTGGAAGTACGAGTTCGACGTCGACTGCATGTCGATCGTCTGCGGGGCCATCGTGATGATCAGCGAGGGGCCCGCCTTCGCCGACAGGGAGCGCAGGGCCTGCGTCATGTACGTCGCGTTCAGGCCGTTCTCCAGGTCGATGTCGACGCCGTCGAAGCCGTACGTCTGCATCAGGCCGTACACGGAGTTCGCGAAGTTCGCCGCCGAGTTCGCGTCGCTGACCGACACCGAGCCCTTCTCGCCGCCGACCGAGATGATGACCTTCTTGCCGGCCGCCTGCTTGGCCTTGATGTCCGCCTTGAACTGGTCGACCGTGTAGCCGCCGAGGCCGGCCGAGTCCAGGTTGAAGGTCACCGCTCCCGGCGTGGACGTGGCGTCCGCGAAGGACACCGCGATGATGTCGTAGGCCGACGGGACGTCCGACAGCTTCTGGACCGTGGCCCCGTTGTTGAAGTTCTGCCAGTAGCCGGTCACCGCGTGCTTGGGCAGGGAGCCGCCGCCCCCGCCGCCGGAGCCGGTGGTCGTCGTGCCGGTCACCGTGGCCGACTTCGCCGACTCGCCCGCCGCGTTGGTCGCCGTCACCTGGAAGGAGTACGACGTGGAGGCCGCGAGGCCGGTCACCGTCGCCGACGTGCCCGACACCGCCGTGACCTTCGTGCCGTCGCGGTAGACGTTGTAGCCCGTCGCACCGGACACCGCCGACCACGACAGGGAGACCGAGGAGGACGTCGAGGACGACACGGCGAGGCCGGACGGGGCCGCCGGGACCGTCGGGTTCGGGTTGCCGCTCCCGCCGCCGTCGGGTCCGTAGACGGAGAGGTCGTCGGCGTAGTAGGCCGCCTGCCCGTACCAGCCGTGGGTGTAGACCGTGACCGAGGTGGTGGAGGAGCCGGTGGTGAACGTCGTCTGGAGCTGCTTCCAGGACGGTGTGTCGGGGGTCCAGGTGGAGACGTCCGTGGTGCCCGTGCCCGTCACGCCGAGGTAGGTGTAGCCGCCCTGGACCCACGCGCTCAGCGTGTACGTCGAGTTGGGCTTGACCGCGACCGTCTGGGAGCACTTGGCGGTGTCCTGGCCGGCCGGGGTCGCCTTCAGGGCGCCGGTGCCGCCGTGCACGGGGGACGTGACCGTCGTGCCGCTGCCGGCCGTACACGTCCAGTCGGCGAGGCCCGACTCGAAGCCCGCGTTCCGCACGTTGTTCACGTCCGCCGCCGAGGCGGGGGAGGCCGCGGCGAGGCCCGCGACCGTGAGGGCCAGGGCGGTGGCGGCGGACCATGCCGCAAGGCGCCGTCCGGTGGGTCTGGGTATGCCTGGTGCGCGGTCCACTGAAGCCTCCGGTGGGGAGTCGGACGGGGAGAGAAGGGGAGAGAGGACGGTGGCCACCGCTCGCCCTACAAGTTGGTCCAGACCAATCGAGGGTGTCAAGAGGTCCAGACCGGAAACGTTTCGAGCCGGCGGCTCAACCTGTCCTGGTTTGGCGGGGCTTGCGGCGGGAGAGTTCCCCACCGGCTTCACTCACGCTGTTCTCCCGGTCATACGGCCGTGGATACAGTGCTCGGGTAGTCACGCAATGAAGTCGTCCCGGCGCACCGGAGTGACCCCGGTGGGCCGACGGATGTGAAGAGCGGAGAGCTGCGCGTGCCAACAGCCATTGCCGTGACCAGCGCCGACATGGCGCTGCCGGCGCAGGACGAGCGGACCGTACCCGCCGTCGTGCTGACCGGACTCGACCGCGGGCCGCTGGACGAGGGCCTCGCCGGACTCCACCGGCTCACCGAGCAGCACGGATACGTGGTCGTCGTCTGTTCCGAGGCCACCCCGGAGCCGGTCGTCCGGCGGCTGCACACCCTGCGCGCGCTGCTGGAGAGCGACCGCATCGCCCTGTTCCGGCCCGCCCTGCCCCCGCTCGGCGTCGCCGTCCTGGCCCGGCAGCTGCGCCAGCTCGCCTCCTGCGATCTGAGCCCGGGCGTGCTCGCCTCCGCCGGCCGGCTGCTCACCCACTACATCCACGCGGGCGCCGTCCTCGGCTCGGTCGCCCGGCTGGACCGGGTCCCGGTCGGGCTGAAGGCGCACGCCAGGTCATGGGTGCCCGGCAGCCAGTTCGCCGTCCTCGCCCACCCCGAACCGCAGGTGGTCCGGGTCGGCCCCGAAGCCGACCTGAAGGGGCCGGAGTTCGGCACCTGGATGCTGGTCGCCAAGGGGCAGTCGCACAGCGACTGGGTCGCCGGCCTCGGCACCCGGTGGGGGGTGCACGGACTGCGCGAGGCCACGCTGCCCGCCGAGTCCCCGGTGTGGTGGGGGACCGGCCGCCTGGTCGAGTTCTGCGGCTACCTCGCCGACCTGTCCGTCCTCTACCAACTGGTCACCTCCGTACGGCAGACCCGCTGCCACTGGTGCGGCCTCGACGTCATCGGCGACCGCTGCGTCTTCTGCCGCGCCACCTGCGAAGCCCCCGCCCCACCCCGCGCCCTGGAATCGCGAACGCCCGCCTGACCTGCGCGAACCGACCCGTCCCGCTCGACCGATCCCCCCAATGAGGTTGCACGGTCCATGAACTCCCGTCAGCGCCGCGGCGTCTTACTGCTGATCCTGTCGGCCCTGTGCGCTCTGGGCGCGTTCGCCGGCGTGCTCTCCTTCGTCCACGACGTGAACACCAAGGTCGGGCCCGAGACCACCGCCTACCGGGTCAGGTCCGAGGTGAGGCCGTACACCACCCTGGACGCGGACCAGTTCGAGAAGGTCGAGATGCCCAGGCGGTGGCTGTCCGGCAACGCCGTCACCGACCTGGCGCAGATACGCGGCAAGATCGCCGTGACCACCCTGCGCGCGGGCTCCCTGCTCCAGACCGACATGATCGTGGACCGGCCCGCCCTCCAGCCCGGCCAGCAGGAGGTCGCCATCATGATCGACGCGGCGACCGGAGTGGCCGGGAAGATCACCCCGGGCTCGCGCGTCAACGTCTACGCCACCTTCGAGGGACGCAAGGAGGGCGACCCCGACCAGTCGAAGATCATCGTCACCAACGCGCGGGTCCTCGACGTCGGCCGGATCACCGTCCTCGACCCCGACGACGACGGCCGCCGCCGGCCCACCGACGCCGTCCCCATCACCTTCGCGCTGTCCACCCTCGACGCCCAGCGCCTCACCTACGCCGAGTCCTTCGCCCAGCGCGTCCGGCTCGCGCTCGTGGCCCCCGGCAGCGAGACCAGCGTCCCCGACCAGGACCGCACCTACGAACTCGCGACGGACAAGTGAGAGGCGGCCATGCCCACCAGGATCCTCCCGGCCGGCGCGGACCCGGACGCCGTCCGCTCCCTCACCACCCTGCTCAGCCAGCTCCCCGACGCCGAACCGCAGCCCCCGGTCACCGACTCCACCCAGCTGGTGGACACCCTCGCCCGGCTGGCCGCCGAGTCGGTCGAGGAGCTGCCCGAGGTCGTCGTCGTCCACGAACGCATCGGCCCCGTACCGGCCCTGGAACTGATCCGCGAGGTCGCCCTGCGCTTCCCGGCCGCCGGTGTCGTCCTCGTCACCAGCGACGCGAGCCCCGGCCTGTTCGCCGCCGCCATGGACTCCGGCGCCCGCGGCCTGGTCGGGCTCCCGCTGTCGTACGAGGAACTGGCCGGCCGCGTGCAGGCCGTCGCCCAGTGGTCGGCGGGGGTACGACGCCACCTCGGGCACGGGGCCGAGACGCCGGCCGGGCCCGGGGGCAGCGTCGTCACGGTCAGCGGCGCCAAGGGCGGTGTCGGCGCCACGCTGACCGCGGTTCAGCTGGCCCTCGCCGCCCAGGCCTCCGGCCGCGCCACCGCGCTGGTCGACCTGGATCTGCAGAGCGGTGACATCGCCTCCTACCTGGACGTCCAGTTCCGCCGCTCGGTGGCCGACCTCGCCGCCATCACCGACATCTCGCCGCGCGTCCTCGCCGACGCCGTCTTCCGCCACGACACCGGGCTCGCCCTGCTCCTCGCGCCCGCCGAGGGCGAACGCGGCGAGGAGGTCACCGAGCGGGCCGCCCGGCAGCTGGTCGGCGCCCTGCGCTCGCGCTACGAGGCCGTCGTCGTGGACTGCGGCGCCCAGCTGAGCGGGGCCGGCGCGGCGGCCGTCGAGACCGCCGACACCGCGCTGCTGGTCACCACCCCGGACGTGATCGCCGTACGCGCCGCCAAACGCACCGTACGGATGTGGGACCGGCTCCAGATCCGCAAGGCCGAGGAGACCACGGTCGTCGTCAACCGGCACACGCGCGGTACGGAGATCCAGCCCGCGCTGGTGCAGCGCATCACCGGCACCGCGCTCGCCCGGACCGCCGTACCCGCGGCCTACAAGGAGCTGCAAGGCGTCGTGGACGCCGGACGGCTGCACGAACTCGACGGCAGGAGCACGGTGAGGCAGGCGCTGTGGGCGCTCGCGGCGGAGCTGGGGCTGGCCGAGGCGGGACAGCAGCCCTCCCACCGGGGGACCGGCCGGGCGGCGGTGGGCTTCAGGCGGCGGAAGGAATGAGCGGCGCCATGGGGAGACCGGACGGGGACCGGGGACAGGTCAGCGTCGAGTTACTCGGCATGACCCCGCTGATCCTGCTGACGCTGGTGCTGATGTGGCAGGCCGTGCTGGTGGGCTACACCTTCACGCTCGCCGGGAACGCCGCCGACGAGGCGGTGCGGGCCGCCACGGCGGCACCCCGGGGCGGCGCCCGGCAGGCCGCCTGTGCCGAGGCCGGGCTGAGACACCTGTCGGGGGCGTGGCGCGGGGGCGCGTCGGTGCGGTGCGGCACCTCCGGCTACGTCACCGCCGACGTCTCCGTGAAGGTCCCGGTCCTCTTCCCGGGCGTGATCTCCTTCCCCGCCACCGTGCACGGCCACGCCGGGGCCGTGGAGGAGGTGACACGCTGAGATGGCGTACCGCCGAGCACGCGACCGGGGGCAGGACCGGGGGCAAGACAGAGGTCAAGTCGCCCTCGAATACCTCGGGTTCATCCCCGTCCTGCTGATAGTCGGGCTGGCCGGCCTCCAGCTCGGTGCCGTCGCCTACGCCGCCGAACAGGCCGGTACGGCGGCCCGGGCCGGAGCCCGGGCCGCGTCCCTGGACCGGTCCTACACCCAGGCCTGCGCCGACGCGGTGAGCGGCGTGCTGGACGTGTCCTGCTCGGCCGCCGAAGGCGACGACACGGTGACCGTCACCGCCACCGTCCGCATCCCCGCCCTCGTGTGGGACCTGGGCGACGCCACCAAGTCCGCGACCATGCCGCTCGACCACTGACAAAAGGAGGCGACAGACCCATGAGCCTGCGGGCACGCATCAGCGCTCCGGAGGAGCACGGCAGCCGGGGCGAGGACGGACGCCTGGTCGCCTCCTACCGGGCGAAGCTGCTGGAGGAGATCGACCTCGCGGAGATGAGCGCGCTGGCCGCCGCCGAACGCCGGGCGCGCCTGGAGCGGGTGCTCGGGCACATCATCAGCCGCGAGGGACCGGTCCTGTCCACCGTCGAACGCGCCCAGCTGATCCGCCGGGTGGTGGACGAGGCGCTGGGCCTCGGCATCCTGGAACCCCTCCTGGAGGACGCGTCCATCACCGAGATCATGGTCAACGGCCCCGACGCGATCTTCGTGGAGCGCGGCGGCCGGGTCGAGCAGCTGCCGCTGCGGTTCGTCTCCGCCGACCAGCTGATGCAGACCATCGAGCGGATCGTCTCGACGGTCAACCGCCGGGTGGACGAGTCCAACCCGATGGTGGACGCCCGGCTGCCCTCCGGCGAGCGGGTCAACGTCATCATCCCGCCGCTGTCCCTGACCGGCCCGGTGCTCACCATCCGCCGCTTCCCGCGCTCCTTCACCCTCCAGGAGCTGATCGGCTTCGGCTCGCTGGACGAGCACATGGTGTACCTGCTGGCCGGCCTGGTGCAGGCCAAGTTCAACATCATCGTCTCGGGCGCCACCGGCACCGGCAAGACCACCCTGCTGAACGCCCTGTCCGGGCTGATCCCGCCGCACGAACGCATCATCACCATCGAGGACTCCGCCGAACTCCAGCTCCAGCAGAGCCATGTGGTCCGCCTGGAGTCCCGCCCGCCGAACGTGGAGGGCAAGGGCGAGGTCACCATCCGCGACCTGGTCCGCAACTCGCTGCGCATGCGGCCCGACCGGATCGTGGTCGGCGAGGTCCGCGGCGGCGAGTCCCTCGACATGCTCCAGGCCATGTCCACCGGCCACGACGGCTCGCTGGCCACCGTGCACGCCAACAGCGCCGAGGACGCCCTCACCCGGCTCCAGACCCTCGCCTCCATGTCCGACGTCGAGGTCCCCTTCGTCGCCCTGCACGACCAGATCAACAGCGCCGTCGACGTCATCGTCCAGCTCACCCGGTTCGCCGACGGCGCCCGCCGCATCACCGAGATCGCGCTGCTCGACAGCCACGGCGGGGAGCCGTACCGGCTGGCCACCGTCGCCCGCTTCGAGGCCCGGCCGATGACCCCGGACGGCCGGGTCCACGGCGCCTTCCGGCACCTCCCGCTCCCGCGCCGCACCGCCGACCGCCTCTACATGGCGAGCCAGCCCGTCCCGCAGGCCTTCGGCGTGGCCCGCTCCGCCGACCAGCTCGCCACCCGAGAAGCCAGGTAGGACCCCCACCATGTCACCGAGCACCCTCGCCCAGCTCATCACCGGCGCGACCCTGCTGGCCTGCGTCCTGGCCGTGGCCGGCGTGCACGCCTACGCCTCGGGCCGGGCCCGGCGCGCCGCCCTCGTCGACCGGCTCGCGCACACCGGGGCGCCCCCCGCGACCGGCCGCGGACGCCGCTTCGTCGCCCTGGACCGGCGGCTGCGCCGCACCCGGTTCGGCCGCTGGCTGGAGCGGCGCCTGGCGGCGACCGGGCTGAGCGTCACCCCCGGCGAGTTCTTCGCCGCCATGCTCGCCGCCGTCGCCGCGCTGTGGCTGATCGGCCAGGCCACCCTGGCGCCGTTCTTCGGCCCGATCGCCGGGCTCCTCGGCGTCGGGGCGGCCCTGCAGTTCCTCAACTGGCAGCGGCAGAAGCGGATCGAACGCTTCATCGGCCAACTCCCCGAACTGGCCCGCATCCTGGCCAACGCCACCCACGCCGGCCTCGCCCTGCGCACCGCGATCGGCATGGCCGCGGAGGAGCTGGAGGCCCCGGCCGGCGAGGAACTGGGCAAGGTCGCCGACCAGTTGGCCGTCGGCCACTCCCTGGACGACGCCCTCGGCGAGCTGGCCGACCGGCTGCCCTCCCGGGAACTCGTCGTGCTGGTCACCACGCTGGTGCTGTCCAACCGGGCGGGCGGGCAGGTGGTCTCGGCGCTGCGCAACCTGACCGAGACGCTGGAGGAGCGCAAGGAGACCCGGCGCGAGATCCGCACCCAGCTCTCCCAGGTGATCATGACCTCGTACGCCGTACCCGTTCTCGGGGTCGGCGCGTTGTTCCTGATGAACGGCGTCAAGGACGGCGCGCTCGACCGCATGACCGGCTCCCCGGCCGGCCAGGTCTGCGTGCTCGTCGCGTTCGTCATGTACGCCGTCGGCTTCGTCCTGATCCGCCGGCTCAGCCGGATCGACGTCTGAGGGAGGTGACCCGTGGAGTTCCTGCTTGCCCTGCTGATGGGCGCCGGCGTCTGGGGCGTCTTCGCCGGCCTGCGCATGTACCGCGCGGACGCCCGGCTCCCCGCCGACCTCGCCGTCGCCCTGGAGGTCGGCGCCACCCGAACCGGCGTGGTCGGCTCGGTCGTCGACCGCCTCGGCATGCGCTGGGCGCCGCTGGTGCTGCGCCTGATGGGCCCCCGGCTGGTCGCCCGCTACCGCCGCAGGATCGACCTCGCCGGCAACCCCGGCGGCCTGACCATCGACCGCTACGCGGCCCGCCGCGCGGTCTACGGCGCGCTGGGCGCCGTCGGCTTCCTGGTCTTCCTGCTGCGCGGCCAGTGGTTCGTGGCGCTGCTCCTGCTGGCCTTCGGGGCGCTGTGGACCGAGGTCGGCCTCTGGTCGGCGATCCGGGTCCGCAGGCAGGTCATCGAACGCACCCTGCCCGACTTCCTGGACGTGCTGGCCGTGGTGGTCAGCGCGGGCCTCGGCTTCCGGCAGGCCCTGGACCGGGTCGCCGCCCGCTACGAGGGCCCCTGGGCCGACGAACTGCGCATCACCCTGCGCCAGATGGACCTCGGCATGAGCCGCCGCCAGGCGTTCGCGGAGCTGCGCCGGCGCAACGACTCCGAGCAGGTGGCGATGTTCGTGACCGCGTTGCAGCAGGGCGAGGAGCTGGGCGCGCCCATCGTGGACACCCTGGTCTCCCTGGCCAAGGACATGCGCCGCACCGACGCCCAGAACGCCCGCCGCAAGGCCGCGCGGGCGGTGCCCAAGGCCACGCTGATGATCACCACGTTCATGGTCCCGGCGACGATGCTGCTGCTGGGCGCGGGCCTGCTGCTCGGCTCCGGCGTCGACTTCGGCTCGCTCACCGGGAAGTGAGGACGGACGTGACGGTGATGGAGGTGACGGGCAGGGGGGCGCGCTTACTGGAGCGGTTACGGAGGACGGGCGGCGGGCGGCGCCGGGCAGGGCCGGGGCGTCCGGGTGCCGGCCCCCCGGGGGCGTGGCTGAGGCGGGCCGGTGCCGGAGGTTCCGGGGCGCGGGCGGATGCCGGAGGTTCCGGGGCGCGGGTCGATGCCGGAGGTTCCCGGGTGCGGCCGGAGCGGGCGGCGCGTGAGCCTGTGCCGTCGGCCGGGCCTGTGCCGTCGGCCGAGCCCGTTCCGTCGGCCGAGCCCTCCGAGAAGCTCCAGGTCAGTGCCCTTCAGGCGATGTGCCGGCAGGTCTTCGGATTCCGGCTGGCCATGATCGTCGTATCGGCGCCCGCCGCCCTGCTCAACGCGGCCCCCGGCCTGGGCGTCCGCCTGGCCGGCACGGCCGTGGTCGTCACCGTCATGGTGTCGTACGTCCTCTTCCGCGACTGGGAGCGGTTCGGCCCCCTGCTGCTGCGCCACCCCAGCCTGCTGGCCGCCGACACCCTCTTCGGCTCCTTCCTCCTGGTCTCGGCGGGCCCGGACACCACCCTCGCCTACGTCAGCGTCTGCACCCCGCTGCTGGCCGGCCTGGTCTACAGCTGGCGCGGCGCGGCCTGCTTCGCCTCGCTGCAAGCCCTGATCCTGCTGCTGGTCCACACCACCTTGAAGGCCGGCCGGCCCGAGCCCGTCGCCGAGGCCCTGCTGCTGCCCGGCCTGTGCGTCATCGCGGGCGCCATGGGCTCCACCCTGCGCAGTCTGATGCTCCGCTTCGGCGCCGCCACCGAGGCCCTGACCACGGCGCGCGCCCGGCTCGCGGCGGCGGAGGCGGTGAGCGCAGAACGCGCCCGGCTGGCACGGGAGATGCACGACTCCGTGGCCAAGACCCTGTACGGCGTGGCCCTCGCCGCCGACGGACTGGCGGCGACCGCGTCGGCCGGCGCCCCGGACCCCGCCCGCGTCCGGCAGCAGGCGGAGCTGGTCTCCCGCTCGGCGCGCCGGGCGGCGGCGGAGTCCCGGGAACTGCTGGCCGACCTGCGCCGGGACCCGGCGCCGGCGCCGGAGGAGATCTCGTTCTGGCACCTCCTGTCCTACCGGGCCCAGGAGTTCGCCCGGCGCACCGGTCTGAAGGTCACCTGCCACTGGCCGGCGGACCACCCCGCTCCCTTGCCGCCCCTGCCCGCGCCCGTGGCCCGGCACGTCCTCGCCATCGCCACCGAGGCCCTGGAGAACGCCCACCGCCACGCGTCCGCCGGCCGGGTGGACGTACGGGCGACGCTCGACGGAGAGCTGCTCGGCCTCGCGATCCACGACGACGGCACCGGCCTGCCGCCCGGCACCACGCTGGAACGGCTGCGCGACCAGGGTCACTTCGGGCTGCTCGGCATGGTCGAGCGGGCCGCGCAGGCGGGCGCCCGCATCCGGATCGGCAGGGGCACGCACGACCGGGGCACGGAAGTGCGCCTGGACATCCCCCTGCCCCGGCCCGCGCCCCAGGCCCCCGTCAACCCCTGAGAGGAGGCACCATGCGGCCCTTGCCCAGCACGTCCCGGCCCGGCTTCCCGCCGCCGGCCCCGGCCGCCCCGCCGCTGCGGCTGCTGGTCGCCGACGACAACCCGGTGGTCCGGGCCGGCCTCACGGCCCTGCTCTCGGACGGCGCCGGGACCACGGTGGTGGCCGAGGCGCGCGACGGCCGGGAGGCGTACGAGGCGGCGCTGCGGCACCGGCCGGACGTCATCCTGCTCGACGTCCGCATGCCCGGCGTGGACGGCATCTCGGCACTGCCCCATCTGGTGCCGCTGGCCCCCGTCATGATGCTCACCTACAGCCACGAGACGGAGACCGTACGGGAGGCGCTGCGGCTGGGCGCGGGGGGATACCTGGTGCACGGCGAGTTCACGACGGAGCAGCTGGTGCGGGCGGTACGGGACGTACGGGAGGGGCGCCCGCAGGTGACGCCCGGGGCGACCAGGGCGTTGCTGACGGCGCTCCGGTCCGATGCGTCTGCACACTCCGGACCCAACTTCCCTGAAACGTCGGCCATTTCCGAACCCTTGGCTCTTTCGCGATTGCAATCACCTGTGGCACAGTCGTTCCGCTCGCGGTTCCGGCTGAGCGAGAGGGAGGCGGAGATCATGGACCTCATCGCGTCCGGCATGACCAACCAGCAGATCGCCGCCGCCTGCTTCATCACCGAGAAGACGGTCAAGAACCACATCAACCGCATCTTCGCCAAGCTCCACAGCACCACCAGGTCCCAGGCGACCGCGAAGTGGCTGGGGGTGGCGTGAGATGACGGCGCGGCGGAGCGAATGGGTCCGCGGTTGGGCCCTGGGGCCCTTCGGGGGCGGGAGCGGCCGGCCGTACGGTGCCCGGACCGGAGGCGAAGCTGGAGGGGAAGACCGTGAGCAAATGGTTCCGCACCACCGCCGCGTATCTGCAGTCCCGGGCCGCGCGCGGCGACCGGGGACAGACCGCGGTGGAGTACCTCGGCATCATCGCGGTGGTCGTCGCGATCGTCCTGGCGATCACCGGCACGAGCATCGGCCAGTCGATCTACGACGCGATCACCAACAAGATCGCCGAGGTCACCGGCGGCTGATCCGCGCACGGCACGACACGGGGCAGGCCTTCCCCATCTACCTCACGGTGGTGGCGGGCCTGCTCTTTCTCGCGTTGGCGTACCTCGCGGTCGGCCAGGCGGCCGTCAACCGCGGCGGCGCCCAGACGGCGGCGGACGCGGCGGCCCTGGCGGCGGCGCAGGAGACCCGCGACCAGCTGGCGGACCTGTGGCGGGAGAACCTGGACGACCCGGCGAGCTGGGGGGCCATCTTCGAGGGGGCGGGCGCCGGCGATTCCTGCTGGCGCGCCGATCAGCTCGCCGCGCTGAACGACGCGGCGGTGCGCTGCGAGTTCGACGCGCCGCTGAGCTATGTGGTCGACGCCCGGACGGACAAGTCCGTGGGCGACTCCATCGTCCCCGGCACCGAGAACGTGCACGCGACGGCGCACGCCAGGGCCGTCATAGAACCGCTCTGCACACCACCCGAGACGCCGCCCGGTCCGCCCGGTCCGCCCGGGCCTTCCGAGGAGCCGACGGCGCCCCCCGCAGAGGGTTCCGCGCCCCCCGGAGACGGCTCGGCGCCGCCCGGGGACGGGCAGCGGCCCCCCGAGCCCGACGACACCCCGCTGCCCCCGCTCACCTGCGAGGACAAGGTCTGGCATCCCGAGCCGGACGACACCACGGAGCTGCCGGGGCCCGAGGACCTCTTCGACGTCCACCTGGCCGACTCCCCGGCGAACGACCGATGACGAAGGAAGCGACAGTGATGAGCATGCGGTTCGCTGCGAAGGCCCGCAGAGGGCTGGTCGCCTTGACCGTTGCGGCCGGTGTGGCCGTCGGGGTGAGCGGCTGCGGGGGAGGCGGGGGCGGGGAGGACAAGCCGAGCGGACCGGCGTCCGCCGCAACCGCCGACGACCCGGGCCCGAGCACCCAGGAGGGCGACCCCGAACAGCCGCTGGCGGAACTGCGCGGGTCGGACGGCCTGCTGCTGCGGATCACCTCCGCCCAGCGCGACTCGGGCGGCTTCGTGACGGTCAACGGCACACTGAAGAACGACGGGGCCCGGACCGCCGTCATCCCCTCCGCGCTGAGCGGCAACGAGACCGAGATCATCAAGAACGGCAGATCGCTCGGCGGGGCCACACTGGTCGACCCGAAGGGCAAGAAGCGGTACTACGTGCTGCGGGACACCGAGGGCCGGCCGCTGACGACCACCGGTTTCACCACCCTGAAGTCCGGCGCCACCCTGGCCGTCTTCATGCAGTTCCCGGCGCCCCCGGCCGGCGTCACCGACATGGACTTCCAGCTGCCGACGTTCACCTCCGCCGGCATCAAGGTCTCCGGGTGAGGCACACATGACCACCACACCCCGCCTCGCCCTCGCCGGCGCCCTGCTGCTGTGCGTCCTGAACCTGCCCGCCGCCCCGGCCGCCGCCGACGGCACCGGCCCCGGCGAGCCGCCCCTGACCGAACCCACCGCGGCCGCCCCCGTCGACCCCGACCCGACCGACCCCGACCTCAAGCTCCCCGAAGGCGCCACGCTCGCCGAGGCCAAGGTGCTGGACATCAAGCTGGTCGTGGAGGAGCAGAGCGGGGACGAGCGGCGCGAGGACACCAACGCCGACGTGACCTTCGCCCTCCAGTCCGAGGTGCTGTTCGGCAAGGACAGCGCCAGTGTCGGCGAGGAGGCCAGGACCCGCATCGCCGTCATCGCCGAGGAGATCAGGAAACAGCGCGCCACCCGGGTCCGCGTCTTCGGCTTCACCGACAGCCTCGGCACCACCACCCACGGCGTCGCCCTGTCCAAGCGGCGCGCCAACGCCGTACAGGCCGTGCTGGACCAGGACCTGAACACCCCGTCCATCACCTTCGACGTCCGCGGCTACGGCGAGCAGTACCCGATCGCCGACAACGCCACCGAGGCCGGCCGGAAGAAGAACCGCCGCGTCGAGGTGTCGTTCCCCCGCACCGGCCAGTGACCGGACCGGCGGCCACGGGTCACCCCTCTGCCTCCGCCTCCGCCTCCGCCTCCGTTTCCACTTCCACCCGTACGCCCGCCCGTACCCCCCACCCCGCCATCGCCCCGGCCGCCGCCTCCAGCACGTGCCGGGCGCGCGGGCGCGGCAGGCCCAGGCGGCCCGGGGGCATCGTGCGCACGGCGATGACGGTGAGGCGGCGGTCCAGGTAGGCCACGTCGATCGGGATCCGCATCCCGAACGTGTGCACCCCGCTCGCCGGTGATAGCAGCATCGCCCCGGCCACCGTGTCCCGGCCCAGCAGACCCCTGGTACGGGCCCGGTAGGAGGTCGCGATCTCCAGGGGGACGGAGGCGGCCGGCACCTCCCCGGTGTCCGCCCGCACGGTCAGCAGCCCCCGCCCGTCCCGCCAGCGCCCCATGACCCGCCCTCCGCTCTCGTGGCCGCCAACTTCGCAGGCCCGTAAATGCGTTGTCCTTTCCCGTCCTCCCCACTAGGAAGGGCGCTATGACAGGACTCGGTGCCGTATTCCGCCCCCAGCTTCCTCCCGAGCGACTCAGGGCCGTCGCCCGCGTCGCGGACGAGACGGGGCTCGACGAACTGTGGCTGTGGGAGGACTGCTTCCTGGAGGGCGGCGTGTCCACGGCCGCCGCCGCGCTCGCCTGGACCGAACGGGTGCGGGTCGGCATCGGGCTGCTGCCCGTGCCGCTGCGGAACGTGGCCGTCACCGCGATGGAGGCGGCCTCGCTGGAGCGCATGTTCCCCGGGCGGGCCGTCCTGACCGTCGGACACGGCGTGCAGGACTGGATGGGCCAGGTCGGCGCCCGGGCCGCCTCGCCGCTCGGCCTGCTCGGCGAACACCTCGACGCCCTGCGCGCCCTGCTGCGCGGGGAGCGGCTCAGCATGCGCGGGCGGTACGTCCAGCTGGACGACGTCGCCCTCGACTGGCCGCCGCCGCGCCCGGTGGACGTCCTCGCGGGCGCCACCGGACCCCGTACGCTCCGGCTCACCGGCGAGAAGGCCGACGGCACCCTCCTCACCTCCGCCACGCCGCCGGACGGCGTACGGCGGGCCCGGGAGCTGATCGAGGAGGGGCGCCGGTCGGCCGGCCGTACCGGCGCGCACCGGATCGTCGTCTACCTCCTGGCCGCCACGGGCGCCGACGCCGAGTCCCGGCTGCGCGCCGACCTCGCCGCCCAGGGCCTGGCGTCGGTGCCGGACCTGGGCGTCGCCGGGGACGCGAAGGCGGTGGCCGACGCGGTACGGCGCCTCGCCGAGGCCGGCGCGGACACCGTCGTCCTCCAGCCGACGGCCGACGAACCCGACCCGGAGGCCTTCGTGCGCTTCACGGCGGAGCAGGTCGCACCCCTGATCCGCTGATCCACTGACCGGGCCGTCGCCGCGGGCCGGGCCCGGTTGCCAGTGGCGCCTGCCACAGTGCCCCCGCATGACCGACGGGACGAGCGGGGCCACCGGCTCCCCGGTCGCGCCCCGCAGCGACGCCCCCGACCGACCGCCGCGTCCCCGGGTCGCCCCGATGGGCCGGCTGCCCGCGTGCGGGGCCCGCTGGCCGCCGCTACCTCGGGTCACCCCGATGGGCCGGCTGCTCGCGTGCGGGACCCGCTGGCCGCCGCTACCTCGGGTCGCCCTGTCGGGTTGGCTGTCGTGTGCGGGACCGACCCGCCGGTCGTCGCCTCTCCGGGGCCTCGTCGGGTTGGCTGTCGTGTGCGGGACCCGTCGGCCGCCTCTCCGGGTCGCCCCGTGGGGTCGGCTGCCCGCGTGCGGGACCGACCCGCCGGTCGCCGCCTCTCCGGGTTGCCTCGTCGGGTTGGCTGTCGTGTGCGGGACCGACCCGCCGGTCGCCGCCTCTCCGGGTCACTCCGACGGGTCGGCTGCCCGCGTGCGGGACCCGACGCCCGGTCCAGGCCCCGTGCAGGGCCCGCCGGCCGGCCCGGCCCGCGGAGATCATCCGGCGCCGGAAATCCGCAGGCCCCCGCGCCGCTTCCCTGGGATCATGGCCGTATGAGTGTCGAACGTTCCTTCGAGGACCTCGTGGCCGAGGGGGCCGCCGTGCCCACCGAGGGGTGGGACTTCTCGTGGTTCGAGGGGCGGGCCAGTGAGGCGCGGCCGTCGTGGGGGTACGCCCGGTCGGCGGGGGAGCGGCTGGCGGGGGCCGAGGCGGCGCTGGACATCCAGACCGGTGGCGGGGAGGTGCTGGACTTCGCGCTCGGGCGGGCGGAGCCGGCCCGGCCGGTGCTGGTGGCGGCGACCGAGGGCTGGCCGCCGAACGTGGCCAGGGCCACCGCCCTGCTGCGGCCCCGCGGCGTCGTCGTGGTCGCCGCCCCGGACGACGCGCCGCTGCCCTTCGCCGACGAGGCGTTCGACCTGGTGCTCAGCCGGCACCCGGTGCGTCCGCACTGGGCGGAGATCGCCCGGGTGCTGCGGCCCGGCGGGACGTACTTCGCCCAGCACGTGGGGCCCGCCAGCGTCTTCGAGCTGGTCGAGTACTTCCTCGGGCCCCAGCCGGAGGAGGTGCGCCGCGCCCGTGACCCCGAGCGGGAGCGGGCCGACGCCGAGGCGGCGGGGCTGGAGGTGGCCGTCCTGCGGGCGGAGCGGCTGCGGATGGAGTTCCACGACATCGCCGCCGTCGTCCACTTCCTGCGCAAGGTCGTCTGGATGGTCCCGGGCTTCACGGTCGAGGCCCACGCGTCACGGCTGAGGGCACTGCACGAGCGGATCCGGAACGAGGGGCCGTTCGTCGCGCACAGCACCCGGCATCTCTTCGACGTACGCAAGCCGTAACGCCGAGGGAACCGGGTTTCCACATTGTTATCGCCCCGCGTTCACATGCGTCCCACAGGTCACGTAAGTTCAGACCAAGGTAATTCGCGTCGGCAAAGCCGCGCGGTCGGCACCGCGCGGTGGAGGGGGCCGCGCGGTGCCGTGAAGCCGCCTCGGGGCACCGCCGGGGGACCGGCCCCGGCCCCGGCGCCGTAGCGGAACGGTCAAGTCCGCCCCGCGTCGGCGGGGTCGCCCGTCGGAGGGACCCGGGCGACATCTCGCTGATTCCCCCAGAACGGCCCAACCCTTGCGAATCCATTTGCATCCGGCCGCATTTTCCTGCGAATCCACTGTGAACCACCCCAGGAACACCCCTGAATCCCGCATTCCGTAACCGCCCCGGCGTCGTCGTGCGATTCCGGAGAGTAGTTGTTGGGCGTCGATGCACCCACCAGCCCTTACGAAGGGTTATGGTGGAAACCCCCCCTCGGGCCGGTCCGTCTCCCCCCCACGGACCGGCCCGTTTTTTCATGGCCGAGGACGGCCGGGTTCCGGAACCGCCCGGCCCCGGCCCGGCGTCCCCCCGAAAGGGGCGCGGCCCCGGCGGCGTACGACACCGCCGCATGGCCAAACCCCGGACCGGACCGGGCCTCCGGCAGCGGTAGGCTCAACGACTCCGGCTCCCCCTACGGCTCCGGCACCCCCTACCCCGCGCCCAACCCCCGGAGGGTCACGTGAACCTGCGCGACAAGCTGCGCGGTCTGCTCGTCAGGCTCTACGCACGCCGGGTGGAAGGTCACCTGGATCACGCTCAGGTGCCCAAGCACATCGGCGTCATCGTGGACGGCAACCGCCGCTGGGCCAAGGCGTCCGGCTCCAGCACCGAGCACGGGCACCGGGCCGGCGCCGACAAGATCACGGAGTTCCTCGGCTGGTGCTCCGAGACCGACGTCGAGGTGGTCACGCTGTGGCTGCTGTCCACCGACAACTTCGAACGGCCGCAGGCGGAACTGGTCCCCCTGCTCGGCATCATCGAGGACGTCGTGCGCACCCTCGTCGCCGACGGCCGCTGGCGGGTGCACCACGTCGGCGCGATGGACCTGCTGCCCGCCGGCATGCAGCGCACGCTGAAGGAGGCCGAGGAGGCCACCGCCCACAACGACGGCATACTCGTCAACGTGGCCATCGGCTACGGCGGCCGGCAGGAGATCGCCGACGCCGTGCGCTCCATGCTGCACGAGGCGCAGGAGCGGGGCCTGTCGATGGAGGACCTCGCCGAGTCCGTCGACATCGACATGATCGGCCGTCACCTCTACACCGGCGACCAGCCCGATCCGGACCTGGTCATCCGCACCAGCGGCGAACAGCGGCTGTCCGGATTCATGCTCTGGCAGACCGCTCACTCCGAGTACTACTTCTGCGAGGTCTTCTGGCCGGCCTTCCGGAAGGTCGACTTCCTGCGCGCCCTGCGCGACTACGCCGCACGTCACCGCCGTTACGGCGGCTGACCGGCCCCGCACCGCCCCGTCGCCGCCCGGTGACGGGGCGTCGTCGTGTCCGCCGATTGGCGCGGACGTAACAAGGAGTTCACCGGTCCGCCGGTGGCCGCATTTGCATGGCCGCGCCTGTTCGAGGGCATAAACCCAACAGGTCGACACCCGAACCACGGGCGTCGGTTCTCAGCGGGCGGCTCGGGGCCGTCCGCCCGGGAGGCCCTTTGCACCAGCCCGACCGTGCGGTCACGGCACGGAATCAGCCGCGGAGGGCCGGTTCACGGCCCGCCGTGCGCGGGGGCCAGACACCGGTCCAGCAACTCCTCGTCGCTCCCCGACCACATCCGAGGGGGTACGTCCTTCCGTGGTGACCAGCACAAAGCGCCACAAGCCCGACCGGCGCACCTATGTTCTCGACACCAGCGTCCTGCTGGCCGACCCGAACGCCCTGACCCGCTTCGAGGAACACGAGGTCGTGCTCCCCGTCGTGGTGGTCACGGAGTTGGAGGCCAAGCGGCACCACCCCGAGCTCGGCTACTTCGCCCGGCAGGCCCTGCGCCTGCTGGACGACTACCGGGTCCGGCACGGCCGCCTCGACGCCCCCATCCCGACCGGGGACCTCGGCGGAACGCTCCGGGTCGAGCTCAACCACTCGGACCCCAGCGTCCTGCCCACGGGCTACCGACTGGGCGACAACGACTCCCGCATCCTCGCGGTGGCCCGCAACCTCCAGGCCGAGGGGTACGACGTCACCGTCGTGTCGAAGGACCTGCCGCTGAGGATCAAGGCGTCCTCCGTCGGGCTCCTCGCCGAGGAGTACCGGGCCGAACTCGCCATCACGGAGAACTCCGGCTGGACGGGGATGTCGGAGCTCAGCCTGCCCGGCGAACAGGTGGACATCCTCTTCGAGGAAGGACACGTGTACGTCCCGGAGGCGGCCGGTCTGCCCGTGCACACCGGCCTGACCATCCAGTCCGAGCGCGGCAAGGCGCTCGGCCGGGTCACCGCCGAGGGCAACGTCCGCCTGGTGCGCGGCGACCGGGAGGCGTTCGGCATCAAGGGCCGCAGCGCCGAGCAGCGCATCGCCCTCGACCTGCTGCTGGACCCGGACATCGGGATCGTCTCGATGGGCGGCCGGGCCGGCACCGGCAAGTCGGCGCTGGCGCTGTGCGCGGGCCTGGAGGCGGTGCTGGAACGCCGTCAGCACCAGAAGGTGATGGTCTTCCGGCCGCTGTACGCCGTCGGCGGGCAGGACCTGGGCTATCTGCCGGGCACCGAGGCGGAGAAGATGAGCCCGTGGGCGCAGGCCGTCTTCGACACCCTCTCCGCGGTCACCAGCCGCGAGGTCATCGAGGAGGTCACCGCGCGCGGGATGCTGGAGGTGCTCCCGCTGACCCACATCCGCGGCCGCTCGCTGCACGACGCGTTCGTGATCGTGGACGAGGCGCAGTCGCTGGAGAAGAACGTCCTGCTGACCGTGCTGTCCCGGATCGGCGCGGGCTCACGGGTGGTCCTCACCCATGACGTGGCCCAGCGGGACAATCTGCGGGTGGGCCGCTACGACGGAGTCGTCGCCGTGGTGGAGAAGCTGAAGGGGCATCCGCTCTTCGCCCATGTCACGCTGACCCGGTCCGAGAGGTCCCAGATCGCCGCGCTCGTGACCGAGATGCTGGAGGACGGCCACATCTGATCCGGCCCCGCCCTCGATTGGCGCCGTCCGGCAAAGGCTCAAGAGCCTAGCCGGGCGGCGCCGTCGTGCGTGGGACTTTCCTGAAATCCCCTGGGCCAAACGGGATGTGAGCTTTCACACGCAACACAGAATTGCCACACGGCGTCCGGTTACGGCAGAGTCTCGTTCCTGTCAGGCCCCGCATACGACACAGTCGTGCCCCCAGCGGCACGGCGCCCCGCAGGCCCCACCAACTCCATAGAGTCGTCGTATGCCGCCCGAGCACCACGCGGCGCTCCCCGCAGGGGAGTTGCCCACCGGGCCCGCGCCTCCCGTGACCCCGCAGTTGGGAGGCCTGTGTCAGGGGCACGATCGCGTCCGCCAGGGTCACCGAAGCGGGCGATGCTGGAAGGAAACCGTGTGAGCCGGATTTCGGTCCGGGGATTCGCAGTGGCCTCGGCCACCGCGGTCACCGCTGTCGGAAGCGTCGTCGGCGTTGCCTCGGGCAGCACCGCGCAGACCAACGACGCCGCCGAGGCGACGGCAGCCGACACCACGCTCCTCGCGGACATACCCGCGGGTCAGCAGGCGCAGGTGCAGACCGCGTCCCTGACGCAGCAGGCCGACGCTCAGGCCATCGCCGCGGACGCGAGCGCCAAGAAGGACGCCGAGGAGGCGGCCCGCAAGGCGGCCGCCGACACCGCGATCGCGAAGAAGAAGGCCGCCGAGGAGAAGGCGGCCCAGGCCGCCAAGGAAGCCAAGGAGCGCCTCGAGGCCAAGGCCGCGGCCAGCCGTGGCGGGACCGACGTCCGCGACTCCTCCAGCTTCCCGGTCCAGGGCAGCTACAGCGTGGCGCAGATCCAGGCGATGGCGCGCCAGATGGTGGCCGGCGGCCAGTTCCAGTGCTTCAGCAACATCGTGGACCACGAGTCCAGCTGGAACTACCAGGCGGTCAACGCCTCCTCCGGTGCCTACGGTCTCTTCCAGGCCCTGCCCGCCGGCAAGTACGCCTCGGCCGGCGCCGACTGGCGGACCAACCCGGCGACCCAGATCAAGTGGGGCCTCAACTACATGAACGAGCGGTACGGCAGCCCCTGCCAGGCCTGGTCGTTCTGGCAGGCCAACCACTGGTACTAGGCCACCCGCCGGCCCGCCCGGCCCCGGCTCGGCCTCGCGCAGCCCTTCCCCGTCCCCAGGGGGAGGGCTTTCGCCCTGTACGGTCTTATGCGGACGACTCCACGGGGGAGTGGTGGCGAGCACGCGGGGACGCGGGGGAAGAGGACGGAGCATGGCGCGAGTGCCACGATGGCTGGGCCGGATCGGACGTGGTCTGGCCGAGATGAGCGAGCGGCTGGACGAGCGGCGCGCGGAGGTCGAGAAGGAGCGGGACGAGCCCGGTCCCGAACCGGCGGCCCAGGTGCCCGCAGCCGATCCGGCGACCCCGCCCGCCCGCCGGTCCGCGGCACCCGCCCGCCGGGCCACGCCCGGCCGCCGGCCGGATCCCGCCGAGGCCGTGCCCTGGGGTGTCCGGGTCGCCGCCGAGGCGGGCTGGCGGCTGCTGGTGCTGGCCGGCACCCTGTGGGTGCTGATGCGGGTCATCAGCGCGGTCCAGCTGGTGGTGTTCGCGTTCGTCATCGCCCTGCTGGTCACCGCCCTGCTCCAGCCGACGGTCGCCCGGCTCACCCGGCGCGGGGTGCCGCGCGGCCCGGCCACCGCGCTCACCGCCATCAGCGGCTTCGTCGTCATCGGCCTCATGGGCTGGTTCGTGACCTGGCAGGTCATGGAGAACATCGACACGCTCTCCAACCAGATCCAGTCCGGCATCGACGACCTGCGCAACTGGCTGCTGAAGAGCCCCTTCCACGTCACCGACAAGCAGATCAACCAGATCGCCAAGAACCTCCGCGAGGCGATCGGCGCCAACGCCGACCAGATAACGTCCGCGGGCCTGGAGGGCGTCCAGGTCATCGTGGAGGCCCTCACCGGCATACTGCTGGTGTTCTTCTCGACGCTCTTCCTGCTCTACGACGGCAAGCGCATCTGGGAGTGGTTCCTGAAGCTGGTGCCCGCCGCCGCCCGCCCGGGCGTGGCCGGGGCCGGCCCGCGGGCCTGGCGCACGCTGACCGCCTATGTGCGCGGCACGGTGCTGGTCGCCCTCATCGACGCGATCTTCATCGGCATCGGCATCTACTTCCTGGACGTGCCGATGGCCGTCCCGCTGGCCGTGTTCATCTTCCTGTTCTCGTTCATCCCGCTGGTCGGCGCGGTCGCCTCCGGCGCGCTCGCGGTGATCGTCGCACTGGTCACCCAGGGCGTGTTCACGGCGCTGATGACGCTGGTGGTGGTGCTCGCGGTGCAGCAGATCGAGGGCCATGTGCTCCAGCCGTTCATTCTCGGCCGCGCGGTCCGGGTGCATCCGCTGGCGGTGGTCCTGACCGTGGCCGCCGGCGGCATGGTGGCCGGCATCGGCGGCGCCGTGGTGGCCGTACCGCTGGTCGCGGTGACGAACACGGTGGTGGGCTATCTGCGGACGTACGCGCAGCAGCAGTCCGATGCGGCCGTGGAGGACGGGGGCGACGGGGAGGAAGCGGATGCTCCGGCCTCAGACGAGGGGCCCGGGAAGTCCATCGGAGAGGACGCCAAGGACGCCAAGGGCACCGAGGACTCCGGAAACACCGAGGGCAAGGGCGCCGGGGACGACGAAGACCCCGCCCACAAGGAGTGAGCGGGGTCTTCGGGAGGGGTCCTACTCGGCCAGGACGGCCTCGGCGTCCACGGTGACGGCGATCGCCTGCACCACGGAGGCGATCTTGAACGCCTCCTGGACGGTCTCGCGCTCCACGCCGGCCTTGCGCAGCACCTGCTCGTGCGAGTCCAGGCACATGCCACAGCCGTTGATCGCGGAGACCGCGAACGACCACAGCTCGAAGTCGACCTTCTCCACGCCCGGGTTGCCGATGACGTTCATCCGCAGGCCCGCGCGCAGGGTGCCGTACTCGTGGTCGGACAGCAGGTGCCGGGTGCGGTAGAAGACGTTGTTCATCGCCATGATGGCGGCGGCCGACTTGGCGGCCTGGTACGCCTCCGGCGAGAGGTTCGCCTTCGCCTCCGGCTCCAGCTCACGCAGCACGATCGGGGAGCGGGAGGCGATCGCGGTCGCCAGCACCGTGCCCCACAGCTGCTGCGCCGGCAGCTCCGAGTTGCCGATGACCGAGCCCAGGTTGAGCTTCAGGTCCTTGGCGTAGTCCGGGATACGGGACTTCAGGGAGTCGAGCGACACGGGTCACTCACCAGCCAGCAGCGCGACCGGGTCGAGGGTCTCGTCGCCCTTGGACCAGTTGCACGGGCACAGCTCGTCGGTCTGCAGGGCGTCCAGCACCCGCAGGACCTCCTTGGGGTTACGGCCCACGGAACCGGCGGTGACCATCGTGAACTGGATCTCGTGGTTCGGGTCGACGACGAAGACGGCGCGCTGGGCGTAGCCGTCCTCACCCTCGATGCCGAGGTCGCGCATCAGCTCGTGCTTGGGGTCCGCCATCATCGGGAACGGCAGGTCGGTCAGGTCCGGGTGGTCCTTGCGCCAGGCGTGGTGCACGAACTCGGAGTCACCGGAGAAGCCGAGGATCTGGGCGTCGCGGTCGGCGAACTCGTCGTTCAGCTTCCCGAACGCGGCGATCTCGGTCGGGCACACGAACGTGAAGTCCTTGGGCCAGGCGAAGACCACGAGCCACTTGCCCTCGTAGGACTTGTGGTTGATCTGCTCGAACTCCTTGCCCTTCTCGAGCGAGACGCAGGCGGTCAGATCGAACTCGGGGAACTTGTCACCGACAGTGAGCACAGGCTCTCCTTGCAGCGAAGAAACTTCCCTTTTGGGGCGTTTCCCATGGGGTTGGACTCTGCCGATGGTGGCACAGGGTGCATTGATTAGGGAAATAGCTACACTCGGTCGTGTTGATTGGAGGTGCTTATCAGTGACGATGGGCAACGGGAGGCGACGGCAGCCGACGCTGTCGCAGCTGCGGGCGTTCGTCGCCGTCGCCGAGCATCTGCACTTCCGGGACGCGGCGGCGGCCATCGGGATGAGCCAGCCCGCCCTGTCCGGCGCGGTCTCCGCGCTGGAGGAGACCCTCGGGGTGACCCTCCTCGAGCGTACGACGCGCAAGGTACTGCTCTCGCCCGCGGGGGAGCGGCTGGCCGTGCGGGCCAAGGCGGTGCTGGACGAGGTCGGCGCGCTGATGGAGGAGGCCGAGGCGGTCCGGGCCCCGTTCACGGGCGCGCTGCGCCTCGGGGTGATCCCGACCGTCGCGCCGTATCTGCTGCCCGCCGTGCTCCGGCTGGTGCACGAGCGCTACCCGCAGCTCGACCTCCAGGTGCACGAGGAGCAGACCGCCAGCCTGCTCGACGGCCTGCTCTCCGGCCGGCTCGACCTGCTGTTGCTCGCGGTGCCGCTCGGTGTCCCCGGCGTGGTCGAACTCCCCCTGTTCGACGAGGACTTCGTGCTCGTCACGCCGCTCGACCACTGGCTCGGCGGCCGCGAGGGCATACCCCGGGAGGCCCTGAAGGAGCTGCACCTGCTGCTCCTGGACGAGGGGCACTGCCTGCGCGACCAGGCCCTCGACATCTGCCGGGAGGCGGGCCGCGAGGACGCGCCGGTCACCACCACGGCCGCCGGGCTGTCCACGCTGGTCCAGCTGGTGGCGGGCGGCCTCGGCTGCACGCTGCTGCCGCGCACCGCGCTGAAGCTGGAGACCTCCCGCAGCAGCCAGCTGCTCACCGGTTACTTCGCCGAACCCGCCCCGAGCCGCCGGGTCGCCTTCGCCATGCGCGCGGGCGCGGCCCGCGCCGCGGAGTACGAGGAACTGGCGGCGGCGCTACGGGGCGCGCTGCGGGCTTTGCCGGTACGGGTGCTGGACGGTTCCGACTAGCGCTTCCGGGAGCGGCTGTGGGGCGCGCGCAGTTCCCCGCGCCCCTTCGGGCGCGGGCGCCGCCTACTCCGTACGCAAGCCCTCCGGCCGCATCATCCGAAGCAGCGGCGGCAGGCTGAGCAAGGTGACCACCAGGACCACTCCCGCGCCCGCGCCCGCCATCGACAGCACGCTCGCCCAGTCGACGGTCACCGTCGTGGCCGTCATCCGCAGCAGCACCGCACCGAGGGCCAGGCCCACCGTCGAGGCCAGCAGCAGGCCGAGCGAGATGGGTACCGCCGTCTGCCACAGCACCGACAGCCCCAGGGTGCGGCGCCGGGTGCCGAAGGCGACCAGCGACGACAGCAGCTTGCGCCGCTCGCGCAACTGCTCCAGCTGGGAGACCAGCAGGCTCGCCCCGATCAGCAGCAGCACACAGACCGCGCCGAGGAACAGGCCGGTGCGCAGGGAGGTGTACTTCCGGGACGCGGTGGTCGCCGTCCAGTGCCAGACGGACGAGAGCCGGTCCACCCGTGCCGCCGTGTTGCGCACGTACTGCTCCGCTTCCGGCACCGACAGGTCCAGGCGGACGTAGACCTGGTGGTACAGCGTCGGCGCGGCCGTGGCGGGCAGCGCGGACGGGGTGACCAGCAGACCGTTGACGTACGACTGGAGCGCGTCCTTGCGCGCGCTGACCTGGCGTACTCCGGCCGGTACCGTCCAGGGGATCTCGCGCCCGCGCACGCCGTCCGAATAGGTGGCGTCGATGTAGCCGCGCCGGCCCGGCCGGGCGAGGGCCAGGTCGTCGGGCTCGTCGCGCGCGTCCGGGACGACGAACACGTCACCGTCCCGGCAGGACGGCAGCTGGGCCAGTTCGCGCAGCGCGGCGCAGGTGCCGACGGTGATGCCCACCGTGGAGCCGGGGTCACGGCGCCGGTCGCCCATCGAGCCGGAGGAGATCGCCACCGCCGCCCGGACGCCCTTGGTCCGGGGGAACTCCCGGGCCGCCGCGGGCAGCGCGGCCCCGTCCGAGAGGTTGATCTCCACCGACGCCCGCTCCGGATCCTTGCCGGTGTCCCGGGTGTACTGGCCTTCCACACCCGCGAACAGCATCTGGAGCGCGATCGCCCCGGCCACCGCCACGGCGATGCCGTTGACCATGCGGGCCGCCGTACCGCTGCTCAACTGGAGCCGGCGTACGGCCAGCTGCCAGGAGACCGGGCCCGTACCGAGCCGGGCCACGACCGCCTCCACCAGCCAGGGCAGCAGTGCGCTGACGCCGACCAGGAGCAGCAGCACGCCCCCGACGACCAGGTATTCGTTGAAGTCGCCGTTGGACCGGCCCTTGCCGATCATCGGGTACAGCAGCGCGAGGCCCGCCAGGGGCAGCAGCAGCCGCCACCACAGGCGCCGCCGGGCCTGCTTGGCCGTGCGCACCACGCCGAGCGGTTCGACGGCCACCCCGCGCATCGCGAACAGCGTCACCCCCACCGCGGCGGCCGGGACCGCCACCGCGACCAGGACGACCAGCGCGGGGGAGGGGTTCAGATAGCTGGGGAAGAAGCTTTCGCCCAGCACCTCCACCGAGCCCGCCGTCTGCCGTCCGACGAGGAAGAACACCGTGCCGACGACCAGGCCGAGCAGGGCTCCGGCCAGTGCCTCGCCCGCCGCGATCCGGCGGGTCATTCGGCGGTCGGAGCCGACCAGCCGCAGCGCGGCCAGCCGGCGGTCGCGCCGCTCGCCGCCGAACCGCACGGCCGCGGCGATGAACACGGCGACCGGGGTGAGCAGGGCGACGAACACCACCAGCGTCATCATGATGAGGACCGGGTCGGCCCGTTCGGGTGTCGGGTGCCGGTCCCCGAACGCGGTCAGCCGCACCACGTGCGAGCTGTCCTTCTGCACCGCCAGGTCGTCCGCGCCCGCGTAGAAGGCCAGTTCGTGCGAGCCGATCAGCCCGGGCTCGCCGATCGTGCCGGTGATCCGGTCCGTCAGCCGTTCCCGCAGCAGCCCGCCCTCGTCGGAGGTGAGCAGCTTCTTCAGCGCGGGGGAGACCACCATCTCGCCCGGCGCGGGGAAGCGGTCCACGCCCGGCGGCAGCGGCGCCCGCGGGCCCTCCGGGTCGAGGAAGCGGCCCCGGACGTCCTTGTCGTGCCACTTGGTGTCGGCCATGCCGACCAGCACGGTGTTCTCGCCCTTCGGCGGCACGGCCGCGCTGTAGGTGAGGTCCGTGCGGGCCTGCTCGCGCTGGTGCCGTGCCGTCAGCACGTTCGGCAGCGCGGTCGTCAGCAGCAGCAGCGCCACGCCCAGGCCCACGCCGACCGCCGTCAGCACCATCCGGACCCAGCCCTCGCGCCCGCCGGTGACGGCGAACCGGACGCCCATGCCCAGGTCCCTGGACCACTGCCGGAGGTTCATATGGCGCGCTCCATGTCCCGGGACCTGCCGTCGCGCACGACGATCTCCCGGTCGGAGTAGGCGGCCACCCGGGCCTCGTGGGTGACCAGCACGACGGCCGCGTTGGTGGAGCGGGCCGCGTCGGTCAGCAGCTCCATGACCCGTTCGCCGTTGAGGGAGTCGAGCGCGCCGGTCGGTTCGTCGGCGAACACCACCCGGGGCCCGGTGACCAGCGCCCGCGCCACCGCGACCCGCTGGCCCTGGCCGCCGGAGACCTCGCCGGGCCGCTTGCCCTTGAGGTCGTCCACCTCCAGGCGTTCCATCCAGGTGAGCGCGGCCCGCTCGGCCTCCTTGCGGGGGCTGCCGTTCAGCCTCAGCGGCAGGGCCACGTTCTCCACGCAGGTCAGCTCCGGGACCAGCTGGCCGAACTGGAAGACGAACCCGAAGTCGCGGCGGCGCAGCGCGCTGCGCTCGGTGTCGCTCAGGCCGGCGAGTTCGCGGCCGGCGTAGGTGATGGAGCCGGAGTCGGGCGGCACGATGCCGGCCAGGCAGTGCAGCAGCGTCGACTTGCCGGAGCCGGAGGGGCCCATCACGGCGACGACCTCGCCGGGGTGGATGGAGAAATCGGCGCCGTCGAGCGCGACGGTGGGGCCGAAGCTCTTGCGCAGGTTCTCGGCGGCGAGCAGGGAGCCGGGGGGAGGGGTCATCGGGTCACCGCCGCACGGAGCTTGTCGAGGCGCGCGGCGGTGAGTTCCAGCCAGCGCAGGTCGGCCTCCAGGTGGAACAGGGCGTGGTCGCAGATCAGCTGGTCGGCGAGGTCGCCCTTGCGCTTGCGGTCGGTGAGGATGCGCATGCTGCGCAGGTGCTCGGACCGCTGGGTGTCGAGGATGTCGGCGGCGTCGCGGTGGGTGAGGAGGGCGAGGACGACCTTGGTGTAGAGGGTCGACTGGAGGTACTCCTCCGGCTTCTCCGGGGTGGCGAGCCAGCGTTCGACGTCGGTGATGCCGGCGTCGGTGATGGCGTACCGCTTGCGCTCGGGGCCGCCGCCGGCCTCGATCCCGTCGACTTCCACGAGACCGTTCTTCAGCAGCCGGGACATCGTGGAGTAGACCTGGCCGTAGTGCAGCGGCCGGTCGTGACCGAACTTCTCGTCGAAGGCCCGCTTGAGGTCGTAGCCGTGGCGTGGGCCGGACTCCAGGAGCCCGAGGAGGGTGTGACCGATGGACATGGCGGCACTCTACACAGCGTGTATACCCACCATGTATACACCGGGTGCAGAGTGGCATCTCGGGAGCGTGTCGGCGCAGGTGAGGCGCCTTTGTCAGCGTTTTGTAACAGTCGCGGACACCGGGTGCGACGACGGCCGGGCCCCTGGACGGGAGCCCGGCTCAGGACGGCGGGGGCGGGGTGCCGGGGGCGGAGTCGCCGGGCGGCCGGCCCCGGCGGGGCAGCGGGCCCGCGTCCCCCGGCAGCCGCCCCGCCTCCGCGAGGGCGCGCCGCAGCAGGAACTCGATCTGCGCGTTCGCCGACCGCAGTTCGTCCCCGGCCCACCGGGCCAGCGCCTCGTACACCGCCGGGTCCAGCCGCAGCAGCACCTGCTTGCGCTGCCGCGGCCGGTTCCCGGGTGTCCGTTCCGGGTCGGTCACTGGTAGAGGGTTCCGGTGTTCAGGACCGGCTGCGGGGCGCGGTCCCCGCACAGCACCACCATCAGGTTCGACACCATCGCCGCCTTCCGCTCCTCGTCCAGGTCCACGATGTCCGCCTCCGAAATCCGGGCCAGCGCCGCCTCCACCATGCCCACGGCGCCGTCGACGATCTGCCGCCGGGCCGCCACGACCGCGCCCGCCTGCTGCCGCTGGAGCATCGCCGAGGCGATCTCGGGAGCGTACGCGAGATGCGTGAACCGTGACTCGACGATCTCCACTCCGGCCGTCTCCACCCGGGCCTGGAGCTCGCGGGCCAGCTTCTCGGTGATCTCCTCGGCGTTGCCGCGCAGCGAGAGGCCGTCCTCGTCGTGGGAGTCGTAGGGGTACTCGATGGCGATGTGCCGCACGGCCGTCTCGGTCTGCGTGGCGACGAACTCGGCGAAGTCGTCCACCTCGAAGGTGGCCTGGGCGGTGTCGCGCACCTTCCACACCACGACCGCGGCCAGCTCGATCGGGTTGCCGTATGCGTCGTTGACCTTCAGTACGGCGGTCTCGTGGTTGCGCACCCGGGTGGAGATCCGGGTCCGGGAGGTGAAGGGGTTCACCCAGCGCAGCCCGTCCTGCCGGATCGTGCCCCGGTAGCGCCCGAAGAGCTGGACCACCCGGGCCTCGCCCGGGGCCACCGTGTTCAGGCCGCGCATCGCGATGAGGGCCGCGAGCAGCACGACGGCACCGGCGGCGATGAGCCCGCCCCGGACGCCGGCCGAGGTGACGGCCCCGGCGGTGCCGAAGAGGGCGGCGGCGGCGCCGAGCCCGAGCAGGCCGAGCAGCAGCGCGAGCCCGCCGCCGATGCTGTGGGCCTGGAACTCGCGCACACGCGGGGCGGGCATCTCGGGTATGTCGGACATGGGTGATCCCCGTTCGTTGGAGCGTCTAGCGTTGGTCTAGCTAAGTGATATCACTTTTCCAGGCACGGGCAACCCTGAACTACCGCCGAACGTCGGTTCCTTGTGGATGGGTGCTGATTGTCACGTCCGTAAAAGACCGGATCGGTCGCCCTTTGTCATATAGGCGGGTGTTAGCTTTCGGAGCTGACCCCGAGACGGAAGCGAGCGTAGGGACCCATGGGACGAGCGGAAGAGAGACGAGCGCGACAGCGTGGTCACCGCGCGGCGTCCAAGCGCCGCCGCTCCGAACCCGCGGCGGCCGGCAAACCCGCCAAGAGCCTCCTGCGCCGGATGTTCACCTGGAAGAAGATCCTCGGCACCGTCTTCGGAGTGTGCCTGCTCGCCATCCTCGGCTTCATCGGCCTGTACATGTACGTCGACATCCCCGAGGGCAACGCCGCCGCCCGGCAGCAGAGCAACGTCTACAAGTTCAGCGACGGAACGCTGCTGGCCCGCAGCGGCAAGGTCAACCGCGAGATCGTCGACCTGTCCAAGGTGCCCCGCAAGGTCCAGCTGACCTTCGTCGCCGCCGAGAACAAGAGCTTCTACAGCGACTCCGGCGTCGACTTCAAGGGCACCGCCCGCGGCCTGCTCAACACCCTGCGCGGCCGGGGCAAGCAGGGCGGTTCCACGATCACCCAGCAGTACGTCAAGAACTACTACCTCAACCAGGACCAGACCGTCACGCGCAAGCTGAAGGAGCTGGTCATCTCGTTGAAGGTGGACCGCGAGAAGTCCAAGGACGACATCCTCGCCGGCTACATCAACACCAGCTACTACGGCCGCGACGCCTACGGCATCCAGGCCGCCGCCCAGGCCTACTTCGGCGTCGACGCCCAGGACCTCTCGGTCGAACAGGGCGCCTATCTGGCCGCGCTGCTCCAGGCGCCGAGCCAGTACGACTGGGCGGTGGCGACCGACACCGGCAAGCGGCTGGTCACCCAGCGCTGGAACTACGTTCTGGACAACATGGTCGAGGAGGGCTGGCTCACCAAGGCGCAGCGCACGGCCATGCACTTCCCCGAGATCAAGGCGCCCAAGCGCGCCCCCGGGCTCGGCGGGCAGAAGGGCTATCTGGTCGAGCTGGCCAACCAGCAGCTCGAACAGCAGCTCATGGCGCAGGAGGGCCTGACCCAGTCGCAGGCGGAGAACGCGGTCGAGGGGAAGGGCTGGACCATCACCCTCAACATCGACCGCAAGAAGCAGGCCGCGCTGGAGCGGGCCGTCCGCAGCGAGCTGACCGGCAAGCTCGACAAGACCAAGCGCAAGGTCGACGGCGACATCCAGCCCGGCGCCGTCTCCGTGGACCCCGGGACCGGCAAGATCGTGGCGCTGTACGGCGGCCAGAACTACTACGAGCACTGGACGAGCAACGCCACCCGCAGGGACTACCAGCCGGCCTCCACCTTCAAGCCGGTCATCCTCGCCGCCGCCCTGGAGCGCGAGGCCACCACGCAGGACGGCAAGCCCATCACCGCCAGTACCCTCTACGACGGCGGCAACCGGCGCCCGGTGGTGGACCACGGCCGCCCGGTCGGCTTCGCCCCGCCCAACGAGGACGAGGCCGACTACGACAAGATCACCGTCCAGGAGGCGATGAACAAGTCCGTCAACTCCGTCTTCGCGCAGATGGGCGTGGACGTCGGCATGGACAACGTCATGAGCACCGCGAGCAGCCTCGGCATGGACACCAAGGGCATGCCCGCGGTGCCCGCCCAGACGCTCGGCTCGATGGGCGCGAGCCCCCTGGAGATGGCCGGGATCTACGCCACCTTCGCCAACCACGGCCACAAGGTGACCCCGGCCATCATCAAGTCGGCGGAGCAGAAGGGCCGCACGGTGGACATGCCGGACCCCGTCGGCGGTACGGTGCTCAGCCGCACGGCCGCCGACACGGTCACCTCGGTGCTCACCGGCGTGGTGGACGACGGCACGGCCAAGACGTCCGTGGCCGCCAACCCGCTGCGCGACGGCCAGCAGGTGGCCGGCAAGACCGGCACCTCCGACGAGAACAAGTCCGCCTGGTTCACCGGCTACACCCCCGACCTGGTCACCTCCGTCGGCCTGTTCGGCGAGGACCCGAAGACCCACGGCCATGTGTCCATGGAGGGCGCGACCGGACTCCTTCCGGGGCGCGGCCGGATCAACGGCGGCGGCTACCCGGCGGAGATCTGGGCCGCCTACACCTTCGGCGTCACCGACCGGTCCGCGTTCGACCTGGACACCACCCAGGGCGCCGCCGTCGCGCCGCCCCCGCCGCCCACCAGCAGCGCGCCGCCGACCCCGTCCACGACGCCGTCGCAGACCCCGTCCGAGACGCCGAGCGAGACGCCGTCCCGCACGCCGTCGCAGACCCCGTCCGAGACGCCGAGCGAGACGCCGTCCCGCACGCCCTCGCAGACGCCGTCCGGAACCCCCACCACCGGGCTGCCGACGGAACCCACCACCGAGGGCCCGCCCGACCCGGACGACGACGGCGGCGGCTTCCACTTCGGCCAGTAGGGCCCGCACACGCCAAGGGGCGCCCGGAGGAGACTCCGGGCGCCCCTTCGCGTCGTAGCGCCTTCCGGCTCAGCGGTTCAGCTCGAACCAGACCACCTTGCCGGTGCTCAGCCGGGTCGCGCCCCAGCGCCGGGCCAGCTTGTTGACCAGGTACAGGCCGCGCCCGCCCTCGTCGGTGGCCCGGGCCTGCCTCAGGCGCGGCAGCTGCGGCACGTCGTCGCCGACCTCGCAGCGCAGCACGTCCGTGCGCAGCAGCCGCAGCGTCACCGGCCGCGACGCGTACCGCACCGCGTTCGTCACCACCTCGCTGACCAGCAGCTCCACCGAGTCCGACAGGTCCTCCAGGTCCCACCGGGCGAGCGCCCGGCGGGCCAGCCGGCGGGCCTGGCCGGGGGCGGTGCGCTCCGGCTCCAGCGTCCAGTACGCGACATCGCTCGGCGCGATCCCGTCGAACCGGGCCGCCAGCAGCGCGATGTCGTCGTCCCGGTCGCCCGGGCCGAGCATGTCCAGCACCTCGTCGCACAGCGCTTCCAGCGGCGGCGGATGGTCCGGCCCGGTCAGCCGGGCCGTCGCGGCCAGCCGCTCCCGCAGCTGCTCTATGCCGGTCCACACGTCCCGCAGCCGGGACTCCACCAGCCCGTCGGTGTACAGCAGCAGGGTCGCCCCGGCGGGCGCGTCCAGCTCCACCGCCTCGAAGTCCACCCCGCCGACCCCGATCGGCGCGCCCGGCGGCACCCGCAGCACCTCGGCCCGGCCGCCCAGGTGCAGCAGCACGGGCGGCGGATGGTCGGCGTTGGCGATCGTGATGCGGTGCGTCACCGGGTCGTAGACCGCGTACAGGCAGGTCGCCATGCGGTCGGTGCCCAGGCGCTGCGCCTGCTCGTCCAGGTGGTGCAGCACCTCCTGCGGCGGCAGGTCGAGCCCGGCCAGCGTCTGCGCGGTGGTGCGCAGCTGGCCCATGATCGCCGCCGAGGTCATGGAGTGGCCCATCACATCGCCGACGACCAGGGCGACCCGGCTGCCCGGCAGCGGGATCGCGTCGTACCAGTCGCCGCCGACCCGCGCGGTCTCCGCCGCGGGCAGGTACCGCGAGGCCAGCCGGACACCGGTGGGCCGGGGCAGGGTCTCGGGCAGCATGGTGCGCTGCAACTCGTCGGCGATGTACGCCTCCCGGCCGTACAGCACCGCCTTGTCGATGCCCAGCGCGCTGTGCGTGGCCAGTTGCGCGGCCACCAGCAGGTCGTCCGCCTCGAACGCCGGCTGGTCCGGGCGGCGCAGGAACAGCGCCGCGCCGATCACCCGGCGCCGGCCGCGCAGCGGCGCGAGGATCGCGTGCTGCCCGCCCGGTACGACGCCCTCCCCGCTCTCGCCGAGCAGTTCGGGCAGCGCGGCCCGGGCGGCGGGCGCGTCGGCGAACACCGGGCGCACCCCGCGCAGCACCTCGTTCAGCGCGCCGCCCGGCCGCACCTCGCACAGCTCGGTGGTCAGCGCCGACAGGTCCGCCAGCACCGACGGCTCCGGCTCCGGCTCGAACGCCGCCGGCAGCAGCACCCCGTCGGTGTCCCGCTCGTCCGGTATCCGGTCGGTGCGGCGCAGCCGCAGCACCACCGGACCGGTGGGCCGCTCGTCGCCGACCGGCAGCGGATCACGCAGATAGACCAGGATCGCGTCGGAGAACGTCGGCACGGTGGCCCGGCACAGGCCCATCACGATCTCGTCCAGGTCGAGCCCGCGGGCGATGCGCCGGGTGGCCGCGCCCACGAACCTGAGCCGGTCGCCGTCCCGCCGCATCGGCATCGGCCGCCCCGAGGGCACCGCCCGGCCGGTACGGCGCTCCGGACCGCCCGGCGCGCGCTCCGGGTCGGTACCGGGCTGTGCCGGGATGCCGTCCGGAGCGGGCCGCGGGCGCAGGGCGTCGGGTTCGGTGATGGCGGGCTGGGAGTGTTCGGGGCCGCCCACCGGGTGCTCCTTCCCCATGCCGTCCTTTCCCTTGCCACGGGGCGTGGCCGTGCCCGGGCCGGCGGGCGTGGTGTCGGCACGGGCCTGCGCGGGTAAGGCCGGCTCGACGGGTTGCCGCGCGGACTGCTCCGGGGCACACAGGAACGCCCCGCGGGGCTCCGCGGGGTCGGCGCCCGGCTGGGGGCGCTCGATGGAGGTGGGCTGCTCCGTCACGCGTGTCGCATCCGTCCGTCCGGGGCTGCGCGCCGGATGCGCCGGGCGCGCAGTTGGTCCCGCCGAAGTCCCGATACCCGCAATACGTGCCCAGGGAACGGGATTCCCGCGGGGCCGGCTTTCGTGGTGGTGCCCTGATACCCCTCGCTCACGTCCTGCCGTCCCTCGGTGACGATCGGTCAGCCCCGGCGCATGCTCCGGTAGTTGCGTTCACGCGCCCTTGCGGAGGACGATCCTACGTTTCTCGCCCGGGGGCGCATCAAGGGTCTCATGAGGACACATGCGCGGGCGTGCGGTCCCAGTCCTCGGGTAGAGAAGGTACCCCCCAGGAGGGATCCGGGCGCCAGTTCTGCCAGCCGTCCGGGAACGGCGGCCCCCACGCGCGGATCACGTCGACCGCCTCCCGGCCCGCCGCCCGCACCCGTTCGGCGGTCGCCGGGTCCATCAGCCCGTCCCGCTGGGCCTGCGCGAACTCGTCCTCGTCCCGCCAGCGCCAACTGCGGTCCGGGCCCACGGTGATGTCCAGGAAGTGGTCCTCGGAGTCCACCCCGCCCGCCCAACGCACGAGGGGCTGCTCCAGGTTGACGTACCAGTTCTTGAACCGCCAGCCGGGCTCCCAGAACAGCCACACCGACCAGGGCCGGCCGGGCTGGGCCAGCTTCAGCACGCCGGTGCCGAACCAGCGGTCCCGCTGCACCGTGCGCGGCTTGGTGTAGCGGGACTCCAGCGGCTCCAGGTGCACGGGCGTGCCGTCGGCCAGGACCGGTTTCACGCACTCGGTGCCGGGGGCCAGCCACACCGCCAGCAGGTCGGCGTCGTCACGTACGACGGTGACGGGCCGGACGATGTGGAACTGCTCGCCCCCGTTCTCCCGGTAGCGCCACAGGATGTGTGTCCCCGGCGTCCAGTGCGCCGCCGCTCCCGCCGTCACTCGTGCCATCGCTCCGTCGTCCGTCATGGACAGATTTTAGGTGCCGCCGGCATACGACGCTGCGGCGCGCGTCACGGCCGCCCCGGGTGGCCGGAAACGTTCGCCGCGGTCACGGGCGCGTCATCCGCAGGACGTCCAGCGCCTCGTCGAGCTGTTCCGGCGTCAGGTCGCCGCGCTCCACGTACCCGCCCTCCAGGACGACTTCGCGGATCGTCTTGCGTTCGGCGAGGGACTTCTTGGCGACCTTCGCGGCCTCCTCGTAACCGATGTACTTGTTCAGCGGGGTGACGACGGACGGGGACGACTCGGCGTACTCCCGGGCGCGTTCGCGGTCGGCGGTGATGCCCTCGATCGTCCGGTCGGCCAGCAGCCGGGAGACGTTGGCGAGCAGCCGGATCGACTCCAGGACGTTCTTGGCGAGGACCGGGAGCATCACGTTCAACTCGAAGTTGCCGGCGGCGCCGGCGGTGGTGATGGTGGCGTCGTTGCCGATGACCTGCGCGGCGACCATCAGCACGGCCTCGGGGACGACCGGGTTGACCTTGCCCGGCATGATCGAGGAGCCGGGCTGGAGGTCGGGCAGCCGGATCTCGGCCAGACCGGTGCGCGGGCCGGAGGACATCCAGCGCAGATCGTTGGCGATCTTCGTCAGGCCGACCGCGATGGTCCGCAGCTGGCCGCTGGTCTCCACGATGCCGTCGCGGGCGCCCTGGGCCTCGAAGTGGTCGCGGGCCTCGGTCAGGGGCAGCCCGGTGACCCGGGCGACCTCCTCGATGACGGCGGCGGAGAAGCCGGGCGGGGTGTTGATGCCGGTGCCCACCGCCGTGCCGCCCAGCGGGAGTTCGGCCAGGCGGGGCAGGGACGCGTGCAGGCGCTCGACGCCGTGGCGGACCTGGGCCGCGTATCCGCCGAACTCCTGGCCGAGGGTGACCGGGGTGGCGTCCATCAGGTGGGTGCGCCCGGACTTCACCACGTCCGCGAACTCGGCGGACTTGCGCTCCAGGGCCGCGGCCAGGTGCTCCAGGGCCGGGATCAGATCGTGGGTGACGGCCGCGGTGGCCGCGATGTGGATCGAGGACGGGAAGACGTCGTTGGACGACTGCGAGGCGTTGACGTGGTCGTTGGGGTGCACGTCACGGCCGAGCCGCTCGGTGGCCAGCGTCGCGACGACCTCGTTGGTGTTCATGTTGGACGAGGTGCCGGAGCCGGTCTGGAAGACGTCCACCGGGAAGTGCTCGTCCCAGCGGCCGTCGGCGACCTCCGCGGCCGCCTCCTGGATCGCCCCCGCGATGTCCTCGTCCAGCACTCCGAGCCCGGCGTTGACCTTGGCCGCCGCCGCCTTGATGCGGGCCAGGGCCTCGATGTGGGCCCGTTCGAGGCGCTGTCCGGAGACGGGGAAGTTCTCGACGGCGCGCTGGGTCTGCGCGCGCCACTTGGCATGGGCCGGGACCCGGACCTCGCCCATCGAGTCGTGCTCGATCCGGTACTGCGGCTCTTCGGTCGTCATCGTCGTACCTCCGAAAACATGAGCACGTTTCACGTCACGCGTATTCCCTATCTGACTACCCGCCAGTAAATACCGGTGGTAACACCTGCTTCGGGGAGGCGTCATGAAACGCGTCGGATCCATCGGGTCCAGGATCAGAGGTACGGCCGCCGCTGTCGCGACGGCCGCCACCGTGTTCGCGGGCCTCGCGGCCCCCACCGCCCACGCGGCCCCCGCCGCCGCGGCGGCCACCCCGCTCCCGCCCGACCTGGAACGTGTCCGGGCCGCCGAGTCCACCGCCCTCTACGGCGACCCGGCCGAGCGGCCCCTCGCCGACCGCAAGACCTCGCTCATCTCCCTGGGTGACAGCGAGATATCCGGCGAGGGCGTCGGCTCCTACGAACCGGGCACCAACGGCCCGGACAACTGGTGCCACCGCTCGCCCCAGGCCGCCATCCACCGCACCGGCATCCCGGCCGACGTCACCTACAACGTCGCCTGCTCGGGCGCCTACACCGGCAACATCCGCGTCGGCGGCGCCAGGCAGTACGCCGACGAACTCGTCCAGAGCGACAGCCTCGCCGTCAAGGCCCGCACCACCCGGATCAAGATGATCGTCCTGGTCGCCGGCGCCAACGACGACCTCCAGTTCGGGCCCGTGATGACCGACTGCGTCACCCGCTACCTCACCCTCCAGGGGACCTGCGAGCCGAAGTACGCGCCCGGCTGGCAGGCCCGGGTGGACGCCCTCGTACCCAAGGTGGAGGCCACCGTCGCCGACCTGAAGGCGGTGATGCGGGACGCGGGCTACGCCGACGGCGACTACAAGCTGGTCCTCATGGGCTACCCGAGCCCCATCGGCCCCGACATCCACGACAACCCGGACTTCCCGGGCAAGCTCCCGGGCGGCTGCACCGGCTACGACTCCGACAGCGCCTGGGGCCGGAACAGCGCCGTCCCGCTGTTCGAACGCGGCATGCGCGAGGCGGCCCGCAAGAGCGGCGCCTCCTACCTGGACAACTCCCGGCTCTTCCACGGCCACGAGGTCTGCATGGAGGACACCTGGGCGCGGGGCCTGTACGTCGATCTGGCCAACCCCTTCCCGCCGGACGCCAACTCGGTCCGGCAGTCCTTCCACCCCAACGCCCGCGGCCACGCCGCCTTCGCCGCGTGCCTGACCCGGTTCTACGGCTCCGGGCTGCGCGAGGCGGGCTGCGCCGACCCGGCGAGCACCGGCACGCCCGAGCTGTACCCGGGCGCCTGGGACGACGCGTTCCGCCCGCTGACCGGCCAGGCCGCCGGCGCCTGCCTCGACGCCTCGGGCGGGGCGAGCGCCGACGGCACCGAGGTCATCGGCTGGGACTGCCACGGGGGCCGCAACCAGGGCTGGTGGTACGACACCGCTCGGGGCGCGCTGCACCTGGAGCTGACCCACGACCGCTGCCTGGACGTACCGGACGGCTCCTACACCGCCGGCACCGGCCTGATCCTGTGGAACTGCCACGGCGGCGCCAACCAGCGGTTCGTCCGCCAGGCGGGCACCCTGCGCCCGGCGGCGGCACCGGGCCTGTGCCTGACCCTGACGGCGGCGAAGGAGCGGGTCAGGCTCCAGACCTGCGACGGCTCGGCGGCCCAGCGCTTCAGCTGACCGCCGGCCCGGGGCGGGCACCTTTCGTACGACGCCCGCCCCGGGTTCCGCGTGCGGGCTAGGCCAGCCCGGGACCCCGTACCGGAATGGTGGTGAACGTCGGCTGCGGGGCCGGGTCCTGGAAGAAGTCGTTGCCCTTGTCGTCCACCACGATGAACGCCGGGAAGTCCTCGACCTCGATCTTCCAGACGGCCTCCATGCCCAGCTCCTCGTACTCCAGGACCTCCACCTTCTTGATGCAGTCCTGGGCCAGGCGGGCGGCCGGGCCGCCGATGGAGCCGAGGTAGAAGCCGCCGTGCGCCGCGCACGCGTCGGTGACCTGCTTGCTGCGGTTGCCCTTGGCGAGCATCACCTTCGAGCCGCCCGCCGCCTGGAACTGCTCCACGTAGGAGTCCATGCGGCCGGCCGTGGTCGGGCCGAAGGAACCGGAGGCGTACCCCTCGGGGGTCTTGGCCGGGCCGGCGTAGTACACCGGGTGGTCCTTCAGGTACTGCGGCATCTCCTCGCCCGCGTCCAGCCGCTCCTTGATCTTGGCGTGCGCGATGTCACGGGCCACGACCAGCGGACCGGTCAGCGACAGCCTGGTCTTGACCGGGTACTTGGTCAGCTCGGCGAGGATCGTGTCCATCGGCTGGTTGAGGTCGATCCTCACCACGTCGGACGACTCGTCCAGGTGCTCGTCCGTGGTGTCCGGCAGGAAGCGCGCCGGGTCGGTCTCCAGCTGCTCCAGGAAGACGCCCTCGGCGGTGATCTTCGCGACGGCCTGGCGGTCGGCGGAGCAGGACACGGCGATGGCGACCGGGCAGGACGCGCCGTGCCGGGGCAGCCGGACCACACGGACGTCGTGGCAGAAGTACTTGCCGCCGAACTGCGCGCCGATGCCGATCTTCTGCGTCAGCTCGAAGACCTTCTCCTCCAGCTCCTTGTCCCGGAAGCCGTGGCCGAGCGGCGAGCCCTCGGCCGGCATGTTGTCCAGGTAGTGCGCGGAGGCGTACTTCGCGGTCTTCAGCGCGTACTCGGCGCTGGTGCCGCCGACGACGATCGCCAGGTGGTACGGCGGGCAGGCGGCCGTACCGAGCGAACGGATCTTCTCCTCCAGGAACTTCATCATGGAGGACTCGTTCAGGACGGCCTTGGTCTCCTGGTACAGGAAGGACTTGTTGGCCGAGCCGCCGCCCTTGGCCATGAACAGGAACTTGTAGGCGCCGCCGTCGGTCGCGTACAGCTCGATCTGGGCCGGCAGGTTGGAGCCGGTGTTCTTCTCCTCCCACATGGTGAGCGGAGCCATCTGCGAGTAGCGCAGGTTCAGCCTGGTGTAGGCGTCGAAGATGCCGTGCGAGAGGTGCTTCTCGTCCTCGCCGGCCGTCAGCACGTTCTGGCCGCGCTTGCCCATGACGATCGCCGTGCCGGTGTCCTGGCACATGGGCAGCACGCCGGCCGCCGCGATGTTCGCGTTCTTCAGCAGGTCGAGCGCCACGAACTTGTCGTTCGCCGACGCCTCGGGGTCGTCGATGATCCGGCGCAGCTGCGCCAGGTGGGCCGGACGCAGATAGTGCTGGATGTCGTGGATGGCCTCCTCGGCGAGCTTGCGCAGCGCCTCCGGCTCCACCTTGAGGAACGTCCGGCCGTCCGGGCCCTCCACGGTGGACACGCCTTCGGAGGTCACCAGCCGGTACGGGGTGGTGTCCTCGCCCTGGGGGAGCAGATCGGTGTACGCGAACTCAGGCATCTCAGCCCATTCCTCACTCTGACGGACGGCGGCCCGCCGACGCTGGCGAGCCTCCCCAGCGTAGAACCTGCCGCCGGCCGTGAACCTGTGAGGTGGCGCTCAGTCAGGGCTGTCGCGATCTATCGTGTTTCGGTACGCTGCCGTCGTGGACCTTCACAAACAGAGCGCACCCACACCCGCGACCGAGCTGCGCGCCTCGGACGCCGACCGCGACCGGGTCGCCGACATACTCCGCGAGGCCCTGGCCGAGGGCCGGCTGACCGCCGACGAGCACGCCGAGCGCGTGGACGGGGCGCTGCACGCCAAGACGGTGGGCGAGCTGGAGGCCTTCATCCGGGACCTGCCCGCCGCCTACCGGCCGCCCACGGCTCCCGCTCCGTCCCGCCCCGAGCCGGGCGCGATCCCCGCGGCGGCCGACGCCAACGTGGTGGCGGTCTTCAGCAGCGCCGTGCGCCGGGGCCGCTGGCGCGCCGGGCGCCGGCTGCACGCGTACGCGGTCTTCGGCAACGTGGAGATCGACCTCAGCGAGGCGATCTTCGAGTACCAGCATGTGGTCATCAAGGCCGTCTCCGTCTTCGGCGAGGTGCGGATCCGGGTCCCGGAGAACATCTCGCTGCGCGGCACCGGGGGCGGGGTGCTCGGGAAGTTCGAGGTGAGCCCGCTGGACTCCGCCGACTCCGCGGCGCCGGTCGTCTACGTCGACGGCTGGGCGGTCCTCGGCGCCGTGGAGGCACGGCCCCGGCGCGGCCGGACCGTCTCGGACATCCTCGAGCGCGTCCAGGACAAGGTCGACCGGAAACTGAGCAAGCACTTCGGCCGCTGACGGCCGCGCGTCCGCCCGCCCTCGACGGACGCGAATCCGCCGGTGACCGGAACGTTCCGGTCCGTCGGTGACGGCCGGGGCGGGGGGCGGGAACGAGCCGCCGGGCGTTCGCCGGGGCCAACGCTGTGCATAGGCGCGCGCACAGCGGGTAGGCCTTGCTGCATCGTCTCTCGCTCGCGAAGCCGTCGTCAGGAGTAGACCGTGCTGCAACCGCCGCATTCGTCCCTGCAGGTAGCTGGCGTTCCGGCCCAGCGGGTGCCGGCGCGAGACAGGGACCAAGACGCGCCCTGGCACACCGAGGCGGTGTGCCGGCGCGACGAGGCCGGGCTGTTCTTCGCCCCGTCGAAGGAGCCGACCGCCGCCCGGCTGTCCCGCGAGGAGGCGGCCAAGCGGGTCTGCGCCCGCTGTCCGGTCATGGTCGAGTGCCGCGAGCACGCCCTGCTCCAGCCCGAGCCCTACGGCGTCTGGGGCGGCCTGACGGCGGCCGAGCGCCGGGTGGTGCTGGCGCGCCGGCGCCGCCGCGAGGTGGAGCTGAAGAAGGCGGCGCGGGCCGCGGCGAACCGCATGGCGGGCTGAGACGGCGGAAGAAGGGGCACCCTCCACGCGAGGAGGGTGCCCCTTCTGACGGGCTCCGGGGTTCTCCCGGCCCTGTCGTCCGGCCGCCGTCCGGCGCTACTTGGCCCGGTCGAAGTCGATCGCGCTGTAGGCCCGCAGCTTCCTCAGCCGGTGCTCGGAGTCGATCCGGCGGACCGTCCCCGACTTCGACCGCATGACGATGGACTCGGTCAGCGCCGTCTCCGAGCGGTACCGGACCCCGCGCAGCAGCTCGCCGTCGGTGATGCCGGTCGCCACGAAGAAGACGTTCTCCCCGGCGACCAGGTCGTCCGTGGTGAGCACCCGGTCCAGATCGTGCCCGGCGTCGATCGCCCGCTGCCGCTCCTCGTCGTCCTTCGGCCACAGCTTGCCCTGGATGGTCCCGCCCAGGCACTTCACGGCACAGGCCGAGATGATGCCCTCGGGGGTGCCGCCGACGCCGAGCAGCAGGTCGACACCGGTGCCCTCGCGCAGCGCGTACACCGAACCGGCCACATCGCCGTCGGAGATCAGCTTGATGCGCGCGCCGGCCTCCCGGACCTCCCGGATCAGACCCTCGTGCCGGGGCCGGTCGAGGATGACGACGGTGACGTCCTCCGGCGTGGACCGCTTGGCCTTGGCGATCCGGCGGATGTTCACCTCGACGGGCGCGTTGATGTCGACGAAGTCGGCCGCCTCGGGGCCGGTGACCAGCTTGTCCATGTAGAACACGGCGGACGGGTCGAACATCGCGCCGCGCTCGGCGGCGGCGAGGACGGCGATCGCGTTCGGCATGCCCTTGGCGGTCAGCGTGGTGCCGTCGATCGGGTCGACGGCGATGTCCACCTCGGGGCCGGTGCCGTCGCCCACGTGCTCCCCGTTGAAGAGCATCGGGGCCTCGTCCTTCTCGCCCTCGCCGATGACGACCACGCCGTTCATCGACACGGTGGAGACGAGGGTCCGCATGGCGCGCACCGCGGCGCCGTCGGCGCCGTTCTTGTCGCCGCGCCCCACCCAACGGCCCGCGGCCATGGCGGCGGCCTCGGTCACCCGGACCAGCTCCAGGGCGAGGTTGCGGTCGGGAGCCTCCGAGGGAACATCGAGCTCGGACGGCAGGTGATGGTGTTCGGTCATCGGAGCGCACCTTTCTGATACGACGACGGCCGGATGAGGGTCTTGGACCCGACTCTATCGTTAGGCATACAAAATGAGCAGGGGACCCCACGGATGAGCGCTTGGGACACCTGCGACGATAGGGGGCGTGGCAGGTTCGAACCGCAAGCAGAAGACGGCCCGGGACATGGTTCTCTCCCTGGCCCTGATCGTCATCGCGTCGCTGGTCGTGTACTTCTTCACCATCCCGCACGACGATCACGCTCCCGAACTCCAGCGGGTCGACTACCGGGTCGAGCTGCTCACGGCCCGCCGCGCGGCGGACTACCCGGTGGCGGCGCCCGAGGGCCTGCCGAGTACCTGGAAACCGACCTCCGTACGCTCCGAGGGCAAGGACGCGGACCGCTGGCACCTCGGCTTCCAGACCCCGGACGGCCAGTACGCGCAGGTCGAGCAGTCCACGCGCAAGCGCACCGAATTCATCGAGGAGGCCACCCAGGGCGGCTCGGCCACCGAGCGGACCGAACGGATCGCCGGCCGCACCTGGACCCGCTACACCGGCGGCCGGTACGACGCCCTGGTCCTGGACAACACCCCCGGCTCCACCACGGTGGTCGCCGGCACCGCCTCCTTCGACGACCTGAAGACGCTGGCGGCGGCACTGAAGGCGGAGTGACCGCCCGCGCGCTCCCCTACGTGTGAGGAGGCCCCCGGCGCTGATGCTGCCGGGGGCCTCCTCGTGCGTACGGGAGTGTCAGACGGTGGTGACGACGTCCTCGTAGGCCAGGCGCGGGGAGCGGGGGAACCAGGCGTCCGGGCCCGGCTTGCCGATGTTGACGACCATCAGCGGGGTGTGGTCGTCGTCCAGGAACTCCTTGCGGACGCCCTCGAAGTCGAGGCCGGTCATCGGGCCGGCGGCCAGGCCGGCGGCGCGGACGCCGATGATGAAGTACGCGGCCTGGAGGGTGGCGTTCATCGCGGCGGCGCTCTCCCGGACCTGGCGCTCGCTGAAGAACGCGTCCTTGGCCTGCGGGAAGTGCGGGAAGAGGGCCGGCAGCTCCTCGTGGAACTCGTTGTCCGCGGAGAGGATCGCGACCAGCGGGGCGGCGGCGGTCTTGGGCTGGTTGCCCTCGGCCATGAGCGCGACCAGGCGCTCGCGGGCCTCGGGGGAGCGGACCAGGGTGATGCGCAGCGGGCTCTGGTTGAAGGCGGTGGGGCCGTACTTGACCAGGTCGTAGATCGCCTGCACCTGCTCCTCGGTCACCGGCTCGTCGGTGAAGGTGTTGGCGGTGCGGGCCTCGCGGAACAGCAGGTCCTGGGCGGCGGGGTCAAGAACGAGAGACATGCGTGTACTTCCTGGGGTGCGCGTCCGGCCCGACGGGATGCCGGACCGGCTGACGCGGTCGACCCTACGCCAGCGAGGTTTAACGTTCAACTAAGAGGGGGGCGCGGTGAGCCGCCTCACAGCCGGGGCGACCGTACCGGCGCACTGGCGGCCAGGGCGGCCCGTACCGGCCGGACGGCAGCCCGCGTGACCCGTGCCGTCCGCTCGTCCTACTCGTCCGAGCCCTCGGCGCCCCCCTCTTCCTCGGCCAGGGCCGCGTCCAGCCGGGCCCGGGCCCCCTCCAGCCAGCGCCGGCACACCTTGGCCAGCTCCTCGCCGCGCTCCCAGAGCGCCAGGGACTCCTCCAGCGTCGTACCGCCCGCCTCCAGCCGCCGTACGACCTCGATCAGCTCGTCCCGGGCCTGCTCGTAGGAGAGCGCCTCGTCCACCTTGCTCGTCATCCGTCCACCTTCACAGTCAGTTCACCGTCGGCGACGCGGGCCCGCAGCGCCTCGCCCGCCGTCACCTCGGCCGGATCGCGCACCACGTGCCCGTCCGCCCGTTGCAGTACCGCGTAGCCGCGCCGCAGCGTCGCCGCCGGGGAGAGGGCCACCACACGCGCGTGCGTGTGCGTCAGCTCCGAGTCCGCGCGGTCGAGCAGATGCCCCAGGGTCCGCCGGCCGCGCTCCAGCAGGGACAGCACGTGGTCGGCGCGCTCGTCGAGCATCCGGTGCGGATCCTGTATCGCCGGCCGGGCCAGGGCGTGCGCCAGCCCGCGCTCCTCCCGCTCCACGAACGCCGCCGCGCACCGCCGGGCCCGGTCGCGCAGCATCCGCACCCGCTCCAGCTCCTCGCCCACGTCGGGCACGACCTTCTTGGCCGCGTCCGTCGGCGTGGAGGCGCGCAGGTCGGCCACGTAATCCAGCAGCGGGGTGTCCGGCTCGTGCCCGATCGCCGACACCACGGGCGTACGGCAGCCGGCCACCGCCCGCACCAGCTGCTCGTCGGAGAACGGCAGCAGATCCTCCACGCTGCCACCGCCGCGCGCGACGATGATCACGTCCACCTCGTCCATCGCGTCGAGCTCCTTGACCGCCTGCACGACCTGCGGGACGGCGTGCACGCCCTGCACGGGGACGTTGCGGACCTCGAAGCGGACGGCGGGCCAGCGGTGCCGGGCGTTCTCCAGCACGTCCCGCTCCGCGGCGGAGGCCCGGCCGCACACCAGCCCGATCAGCTGCGGCAGGAACGGCAGCGCCGTCTTCCGCTCCGGTGCGAAGAGCCCCTCCGCCGCCAGGGACTTCTTCAGCTGCTCCAGCCGGGCCAGCAGCTCACCGACGCCGACGGGCCTTATCTCGGCGGCGCGCAGGGACAGCTGGCCGCGGGGCGCGTACCACTCGGGCTTCGCCAGGACGACGACCCGGGCGCCCTCGCCGACGACGTCCGCGACCGCGTCGAAGACCTGGCGGTAGCAGGTCACGCTGACGGAGATGTCGTGCGACGGGTCGCGCAGGGTGAGGAACACGACTCCGGCGCCGGGGCGGCGCGACAACTGCGTGATCTGCCCTTCGACCCACACCGCGCCGAGCCGGTCGATCCATCCCCCGATCAGCCGCGACACCTCGCCTACGGGCAGGGGGGACTCCGGGGACGTGTTCACAGCCATGCGGTCGAGAGTAACGGCCGGTACTGACAAGGGGGCGGCCGTGCGGCCGTGCGCCGTGGGGCGGGGCGCGCGTTGCCGGGTGCGGGTCCGTCGTGGTCTCCCGCGCGGTTCCCCGCGCCCCTTCGGGGCGCACACACGTCGGCTATCCGGGAACCCGGCCCCGCTGCCCCGCCAGCACCCCCAGACCGATCACCAGCCACACCGCCCCCACCACCTGGGCCACCCCGGACGCCGCCACGACGACGGCGACCGTGATGCCGGCCCCGGCCACCGGCACCAGCACATGCCGCCACCAGCTCGCCTCCCCCCGGCGGCGGACGAAATACCCCACCACGCTCGCGTGCAGCAGCGTGAACGCCGACAGCGCGCCGATGTCGACCACCGAGACCAGCTTGTCCAGCCCGTCGTCCCGCCGTGCCGCCCACCCCGCCGCGACCAGCGTGACCACCGCCGCGCACACCAGCGCGACCCGCGGTACGCCCCCGTCCGTCCGGGACAGCGCGCGCGGCAGCCGCCGGTCGCGGCCCATCGCGAACAGCAGCCGTCCGGCCGCCGCCTGTCCCGCCAGCGCCGCGAACGCCGCTCCGACCGCCTTGCTCGCGGCCACCAGGTCGTGCAGCCACGTGCCGACCGAGGAGTCCACCGCGTCGTAGAAGGCGGACCCCTGCCGCCCCGGATCGCGCGCGAGCCCCGCGGAGGACACCGGCTCCAGCAGCGCCACCAGATACGTCTGCGCCACGAACAGCACCCCCGCCAGCGCCAGACAGAACAGCAGCGCCCGCGCCACCCGCGCCGAGCCTCCGGTGACCTCCTCGGCGAACGTCGCGATGGCGTCGAAACCCAGGTAGGACAGGACCGCCACGGACACCGCGCCGAGCACCGCGGCCGCCGCGAAACCACCCTGCGTACCGTCCCCCGTCAGCGGCGACAGCGGCCCCCGCGCCGCCCCGTCGTGCGCCAGCACCACGACGGCCGAGACCACGAACACCAGCAGGACCACGATCTCCAGGGCCAGCACGGCGAAGCCCACGCGCGCGGCGGCCCGTACGCCCCACAGGTTCAGCAGGGTCGTGAGCACCACGGCCAGCGCCGTCCACACCCACCGGGACACCTCCGGGACCAGCGCGTTCATCGCGATCCCGGAGAAGAGATAGGCCACCGCGGGGATGAGGACGTAGTCCAGCATCGCCATCCAGCCGGCGACGAACCCGGCCCCCTCGCCGAGCCCCGCGCGCGCGTAGGCGTACACCGACCCCGCCTGCGGGACGACCCGCACCATCTGCGCGTAGCTGAACGCCGTGAACCCCATGGCGACCGTCGCCACCACGTACACCAGCGCCACCGCGCCGTGCGATCTGGCGTCCAGCGCCCCGAACACCCCGACCGGCGCCATCGGCGCGATGAACAGCAGCCCGTAGACCACGAGGTCCCGCAAGCCCAGGCTGCGCCGGAGACGATGGCCCGCGTCGGCCCCGGAGGTTGTCGTTCCGGTGTTGGACATACACACAAGTCTTCCCCGCGGAGTGTGGGGAAGCGATCTCTGCGCTTGTGAACGCGGCCTTACGATGGGACGCATGACCGCTTCCTCTGGCCGCCGTGTCCTGCTCGCCGCCCCCCGGGGCTACTGCGCCGGCGTGGACCGCGCCGTGATCGCCGTCGAGAAAGCCCTGGAACAGTACGGGGCCCCGATCTACGTCCGGCACGAGATCGTCCACAACAAGTACGTGGTGCAGACCCTGGAGAAGAAGGGCGCCATCTTCGTGGAGCGCACGGAGGAAGTGCCGCCCGGCAACATCGTCATGTTCTCGGCGCACGGCGTCGCGCCCGTGGTGCACGAGGAGGCCCGCCAGGGCCGGCTCGCCACCATCGACGCCACCTGCCCCCTTGTCACCAAGGTCCACAAGGAGGCCGTCCGGTACGCCGGCGAGGACTACGACATCCTCCTGATCGGACACGAGGGCCACGAGGAGGTCATCGGCACCTCCGGCGAGGCCCCCGACCACATCCAGCTGGTCGACGGCCCCGACGACGTCGACAAGGTCGAGGTCCGCGACCCCTCCAAGGTGGTCTGGCTCTCCCAGACCACCCTCTCCGTCGACGAGACCATGGAGACCGTCGACGCCCTGAAGACCAAGTTCCCGGGCCTCGTCTCCCCGCCCAGCGACGACATCTGCTACGCCACCCAGAACCGCCAGCTCGCGGTGAAGCAGATGGGCGCCGAGGCCGAGCTGGTCATCGTCGTCGGCTCGCGCAACTCCTCCAACTCCAAGCGGCTGGTCGAGGTCGCCAAGCTGGCCGGTGCCCGCGACGCCCACCTGGTCGACTTCGCCGACGAGATCGACGAGTCCTGGCTGGAGGGCGTGACGACGGTCGGCGTCACCTCCGGCGCCTCCGTGCCCGAGGTGCTGGTCGAGCAGGTCCTGGAGTGGCTCGCCGAGCGCGGCTACGGCGATGTGGAGCTGGTCAGGGCGGCCGAGGAGACCATCACCTTCTCGCTGCCCAAGGAACTGCGCCGCGACCTGCGCGAAGAGGCGGCGGCACTGGTGGCCGAGCGCGGCGGGAGCGGCACACCCGTGGCGTGACTGTCAGTGGTCCGTCGTAACGTGGAGCCATGCAGATCTTCGGCGTGGACATCGGCGGATCCGGGATCAAGGGCGCTCCCGTGGATCTCGACCGGGGCGACCTGGCCCAGGAGCGCCACAAGGTGCTCACCCCGCACCCGGCGACGCCCGACGCCGTCGCCGACGGGGTCAAGCAGGTGGTGGACCACTTCGGGTGGACCGGGCCGGTCGGCCTGACCTTCCCCGGAGTGGTCACCGGCGGCGCCACGGTCCGTACGGCCGCGAACGTGGACCCGGGCTGGATCGACACGGACGCGCGCGCGTTGTTCGCCGACCGGCTCGGCGGCCTGCCGGTGACCGTGGTGAACGACGCGGACGCGGCGGGCGTCGCCGAGATGGAGTTCGGCGCCGGCCGGGGCCGCCGGGGCACGGTCATCCTGCTCACCTTCGGCACCGGCATCGGCAGCGCCGTCTTCGTGGACGGCGCCCTGCTCCCCAACACGGAACTCGGCCACCTGGAGCTGAACGGCCACGAGGCCGAGAAGCGCGCCTCCAGCAAGGCCAAGGAGGACCACGACCTCAGCTGGGAGCGTTGGGCGCGCCGCGTCCAGCGGTATCTCCGGCACGTGGAGATGCTGTTCTCGCCGGAGCTGTTCATCATCGGCGGCGGGGTCAGCCGCAAGGCGGACAAGTTCCTGCACCTCATCGAGGACGTCAAGGCCGAGATCGTCCCGGCGCGACTCCAGAACGACGCGGGAATCGTGGGAGCGGCGATGAGAGCGGCACAGTCGGGCTGAGGGGGGCGCAGCAGTCCCGCGCCACCGGGCGGCTTGGCTGGGGAGTGGCCCGCCGGCCGACCGGTGAAATCCGGGCCCGAGGGGGCGTCAGCCGCGCCGCTGTCGTCCCCGCACCCACCGCACCCGGCGGACGAGCACGATCACCGCGGCCAGCAGCGTCCCGCCGTACAGCCAGCCGGCCTGGGTGGCGAGCCCGGTGACCAGGCCCATCAGCCGGCCGAGCAGCCCCCCGCCGCCCTCCGCGACCGGCAGCAGTCCCACGGCGAACGCGATCGGCAGCACCACGGGCGCGCTCAGTACGTCCCCGCCCCGCACCCACAGCGCGGTCAGCACGCTCACCGGCAGGAACAGCACGCCGTAGACCGCCGGGGAGGCGCCGAACAGCAGCTGGTCCAGGCAGCCGAGCAGAAACATGGCCACGGCGCAGAACAGACCGCTGCCGAGCCCGGTCAGCCGGGGATTGGGCAGCCGGGGTCCCGGGGGCGCGGTCGCGGACGCCACCCGGGTCCGCCGGCCGGCCCGACCGGTCCCGCTGCCACCCCCACGGGCGCCACCCGGGCGCCGCCGGCCCTGGGAGGGCATCGGGGAGGGAGAAGCCGTGGGCGGCACGGGACGCATGGGGACCTCCGAAGCCCTGGCAGCCTCCGAAGCCCTGGAACCCGGCGACACCCCATGGGCAGGCGACGCCCCGGGAGCCGACGACGGCGGGGGCTGCCGCAGGCCTCTGGGGCGCTGGGGCGGCATGCCGCGTCGCGGTCCGTCGTTCGGGGGTCGCTGCCTGTGTTGCTCCACAGGGACCAACCTAGGTCTGTTTATGTGCTGAATCAGCCCTCAGACACGCCGGGCGGGGGAGCTTGGCCGGGCGTCCGGCGCTCTCGTGAGGCGGACGCCCGGGACGCCGTAAACTGGTGGATCGGCCAGTGTCGGTCTCTGGCCCCTGGCAGCCCCTGGCCCACTCAACTACGGGAAGTCGCAACGTGTCGCTCACGATCGGAATCGTCGGCCTGCCCAACGTCGGCAAGTCGACCCTGTTCAACGCCCTGACCAAGAACGACGTGCTGGCGGCCAACTACCCGTTCGCCACGATCGAGCCGAACGTGGGCGTGGTCGGCGTGCCCGACGCCCGCCTCGCCCAGCTGGCCTCGATCTTCAAGTCGGAGCGCATCCTTCCGGCCACGGTCGACTTCGTCGACATCGCCGGCATCGTGCGCGGCGCCTCCGAGGGTGAGGGCCTGGGCAACAAGTTCCTGGCGAACATCCGCGAGTCCGACGCGATCTGCCAGGTCATCCGCGCCTTCAAGGACGAGAACGTCGTCCACGTCGACGGCAAGGTCTCGCCGAAGGACGACATCGAGACGATCAACACCGAGCTGATCCTCGCCGACCTCCAGACCATCGAGAAGGTCCTGCCCCGCCTCCAGAAGGAGTCGCGGATCAAGAAGGACGTCGCGCCCAAGGTCAAGGCCGTCGAGGAGGCCAAGGAGATCCTGGAGAAGGGCGAGACGCTCTTCGCCCACGGCATCGTCCAGGGCAGCGAGCGCGCGGAGCTCCTCCACGACCTGCACCTGCTGACGACGAAGCCCTTCCTCTACGTCTTCAACGTCGACGAGGACGAGCTGGTGGACGAGGACTTCAAGAACGAGCAGCGCGCGCTGGTCGCTCCCGCGGAAGCGATCTTCCTCAACGCCAAGCTGGAGGCGGACCTCGCCGAGCTGGACGAGGAGGAGGCCCTGGAGCTCCTCCAGTCCGTCGGCCAGGACGAGCCGGGCCTCGCGACCCTGGCCCGCGTCGGCTTCGACACCCTCGGCCTCCAGACGTACCTGACGGCCGGCCCCAAGGAGTCCCGCGCCTGGACCATCAAGAAGGGCGCCACGGCCCCCGAGGCGGCCGGTGTCATCCACACCGACTTCCAGAAGGGCTTCATCAAGGCCGAGGTCATCTCCTTCGACGACCTGGTGGAAGCCGGCTCCGTCACCGAGGCCCGAGCCAAGGGCAAGGCCCGCATGGAGGGCAAGGACTATGTGATGCAGGACGGGGATGTGGTGGAGTTCAGGTTCAATGTGTAGCGGGTGACACCACTACTTCACTGATCTGCCAAACATGCAGGTCGGAAGGGGTCCGACTCTCCGGGGTCGGGCCCCTGGCTTTTCCCGTGCTGGGATGGTGCTGGGATGGCTGATGCCTCGTCATCTGTCGTCATCCCTGCACTACCAGGCTGCTGTGCGACCGGATGTGAGCGTTTCGATCAGCAGAGAACGCCCGTGTCAGCTTGATGGGTGACACCACCGAGCTCCCATTTCGGCATTGGGCGCAGACCGCCGCTTCGGATTACCGTCGAGAAGAATTGACGCGGCCAGCAGGTCAGGTAGTTCACCTGCGTCTTCTTGTATCGTGCACCCCTTAGATCGGTCAGATGCATGCGTGTGCTCAGCAACAGTGCACGCTCAAGATTCACACGTCTGAAGCTGGCTTCGGAGAGGTCGGCTCCAATAAAATTAGCTCCTCTCAGATTGGCGTCATCGAAAATTGCACCTCGTAGCTTGGCGTCGCGAAAGGAATATCCCTCCAGATCCATTCCCCTGAAGTCTGCATCAAGCAACTCCTTGCCTGCAAAAGAAAGATCCTTGATCGAGTGGTGATGCGGGTCGAAGCCAGAGATGCTTGAAGATAGCTGTACATTCGCGCGCCACGTGGCTTCTTCCTGAGTTTTCTCGAAAGAGTGTTCCAGGAAGAATACGGATAGGCTGACGGCGAAGCCCGTAATCAACCCTCCCCCAATGCCGGCGAGAACGCTACTCTCCGTGGATGCTTGATGTGTTCCAATTGCCATCTTCCAGGCGAGGCCAGAGAGAAGCAACCCGGCGACAATCAGCACGATTACCAATGCCCACTGCCAAGGACTTGCTGTCATATTTCTCACGGTCGCGGAATCTCGGAGGGAGATCTACGCGACAGCCTGTGGAAAGCTGAATAATCACCCACACGGGGGTGTCCATGCTTATTGCGAAGCCGTCTGCGCCTACGAGCGCCTGCCTCTCCCAAGAGAACACCGACGAAGGCATCACGGCAGCCAGAGCCGATGGCATGCATGTCCTCGATGCCGCGGGCGGTCGAGATGAGATCCTCCACCTCGCCTTCCGTGCCACAGGCCCTGCACCAATCACGAAGGTCGCGCTCCGAGGGGGCACGGGTGCCCACAGCAGCCGAGACGCCGCATGGTGCTGGGATACGGCTCCCGTGCTGGGATGACCGACTCGAAAGAGTCGGTTCCGCAAGTCACAGCGCTGGGTCAGACGTTCCGGTTCAACGTGTGATCGCTGCGTTACTGTGCGCTAGGGGATTCGTCAAGCGTGCAGGCTGGAAAGGGCCGGGCTCTGGGGATCCCGGTCCTTTCCCGTTCCCGTGCTGACTTCAGTTGCCCCGCGGTGGGGTGAGTTTGTCGAGATCCAGGCTGATCTCGAAGGGAACCGGGCGTTTCAAGGTGCCTCGGAAGATGCCGGCGGGTGCGTAGGCGCGAGTTGGTTCGTCGAGTTCGTAGACATGGACGACGGGGGCGCCGTTCTCGTCCTCGATGCACCAGTAGTGCGGGATGCCCGCCTCCGCGTACTTGCGGAGCTTGACCGTGCGGTCCCGGTGCGCGGACTCGGGTGAGACGACCTCGATGACGAGTCGCACCTCGTCCGGTGCGAACCAGGTGCGGTCCGCGTCGTAGCCGGCCGTCGTCAACAGCAGATCCGGCTCGGGCCGGTTTCGCTCGTCGAGCTTTATGGTCATCTCGCGGCCGACCCTGACATCGCCGGGCGTCTGCTCCATGAGAGCGACTGTGAGCATGGTGACGAGGTGGCCGTGCCACCACCTCTGCGGCGACATCATGAAGACAAGCGCTCCGTCGATCAGCTCGGTGTGGCGGGGTGCCTCGGGAAGGCGGTCCAGGTCCTCCGCGAACCAGCCTTCCTCGCGCGGCGGGCGCATCCAGTCGGGCAGTGCGGTCATGGCTCAACCGTAGCGACTCGGCGAGGGCCGGGCCACGAGCTCGGCAACAGGGCGACGGAGTTCCGCCTCAACGTGTAGCGGGTGACATGCCACTACGTCACTGATCTGCCGAACACGCAGGTCGGAAGGGCCCGACTCTTCGGAGTCGGGCCCCTGATTCTTCCCGTGCCGGGATCGTGCCGGGATGCCGGTGAGTGTGACGTGGCGCAGGCAGCAGGCGCCTTGGCCGATGGGCAGCCCGGATCACGTCGCGTGCAGTGCGGTCAGCTCCGAGCGCAGTTTCTTGATCCCCTCCTCGGCGACCTCGTAGGCGCTCGGCACGCCCGGAACCGGCTCGCCCTCCCCGGGGATCCAGAACTTCCGCCTGGTCAGCCGCAACGAATCGAGGAACGCCGGGATGGCGTTGAAGACTTCGATGAGCAGCGGTCCGTCGTACACGGGCAGGATGGGGTCGAGGAACTCGCGCCAGGGGATCCAGCTGTCCGCGACCTCACCGCGGTCCGGTGGGGACACCTGCACGTGGTGCAGGCGTCGCTGGTCGGCTGCGTCCTGGATGTCGCGGCGGTACGCCTCCGGGCCGCTGCTGCCGAGGACGACGTGGGAGCTGTCCACGGCAACGCCGATGTGCGGACTGCGCACCTCGGTGAGGAAGTCGAGCACGTCGCGCACCATGTTCGGGGCGGGTGTCTCCCAGTGGTTGACGGGTTCGATGGCGACCTGGACGCCCTTGTCCGCCGCGTACGCGCCGAGCTGCTCGAAGAGCGGCCGCGCGATGTCGTACCGGGGCCGCAGCCAGTCCTGCAGCGCGTCACTCCACAGCGTTTCGCCGTTGACGGCGGGAAACACGTTGTAGGGGAACAGGACGGGGCCCGCCATGATGGTGCCGCGCAGGGCCGCTGTGATGTCCACCCTGGACTTGAGGTAGGCCAGGGCCGCCTCGCGTTCCTCGGCGTTCAGCGATGTGGGGTTGTAGGCCGGCGTCGTGGCCACGTTGGTGGTCAGACCCACGTTCTCCAAGCCGGCTGCGTCGAGAGCCTTCCTGAGCCTTTCGTAGCGGGGTACGTCCGCTTGCGGGTCGCCCGTGCCGTTCGGGAAAACGGGCAGGTCGAAGCCCGCGTACCCGATCTCCTGCAGTTTCTCCATGTGCCTGACGACGACCTCGGTGTACTGGGGGTCATCCGGGTGCAGGTTGACGGTGAACATGAAGAAGCTGAGGTAGATGTCGCGTGCCCTCATCGTCACCACCCCAGGACTTCGGTGAGGTAACGACGGGCCATCTTGGCGTACGTCAGCGGGTGTGCCGTCGCCGGGTGCTGTTCGGCCTCGACGACCAGCCAGCCCTCGTAGCCGGCCTCCTCCAGCGTCGACAGGATGGGCTTGAAGTCGATCGCGCCTTCCGGATCTCCGGGCACGGTGAAGACGCCTTCCAGGATTCCCTCCTGGAAGGACAGGCGGTTGCTCCTCACCTTGTCGACCACAGGCTGGCGGACGTTCTTGAGATGAACGTGCTTGATCCGCTGCTTGTGTTTTTTGGCGGTCGTGAGCGGGTCGTCGCCCGCGAACCGGAGATGCCCGGTGTCGAGCAGCAGATGCACGAGCTCCGGGTTGGTTCCCGCCATCAACGTGTCGACGTCCTCGGTCGTCTGCACACCAGTGCCCATGTGATGGTGGTAACACAGCCGCATCCCCTTGTGCGCGGCCAGCTCACCGATTTTGTTGAGCCCGCTGGTGAGGAGATCCCATTCTTTTTCGGTGAACTTCGGGCGGTGGTCGAAAACCGGGATGGGCTGCAGGTGCGACGACAGCCCGAATTCTGCGACCACGATGTCCTCGCCGCCCACTTTCTCGAGGAACTCCAGCTGCCTCTTGAAGTTTTCGACGGTCCGTTCTTCTTCGCCGATGGTGAAGTAGGTGCTCACCCAGGGCTCGGACACCCTCAGGTCACGCAGGTCGAGTGCCTTCTTCAGTACGGCGGGGTCGGTCGGGTACTTGTGACCGATGCTGCAGCCCTGGAATCCCGCGAGCGCCATCTCGCTCACGCATTGCTCGAACGGGATGCCGATGTCGATTAGCGGAAAGTCGTCGTTCCACCACAGCGTCGGCGTCACGCCGAGTGACACCCTGTCGGGACCCAGGTTCGAGATCGTGCTGGTCATGACACTTCCTCCTCTTGTCAGTCCTCGAATACGGGTTGTCAGTCCTCGAATACGGGCGGATTGACCCACGATCCGTAGCCCGGCGCCTTCGCGCCGGACGGGTGGGCGCCGATCGCCCGCCACAACAGCCCCTCGGTGTAGGCGTCGGGGGAGACGACGAACAGGGGTTTGCGTTCGACTTCACCGTGCGCGCGGTCTTCCCCATCCTGGAGTCGTCCGGACGTGGCCAGCAGGGACCGGCTTTCCTCGGGCCGGCTGTCATCCGGGACGGCGGGCTTCGCTCCGCTCCGCCCGGGCGCCGTCCAGGCCGCCACGTCCATGCGTCCGACCAGTTCCGGGCCGTACCAGACGCCGACGTACCAGAGCTTGATGATGCTGTTCACCACTGGATCGGAGGGGACGGCAGAGGGGTCGGAAGCAATCACCTTCCGGATCGCTTCCGGCCCTTCTTGATTCAGGACCGTCTTGTAGTACTCCTCCGCCTGGCCGGTTCCCCAGAGGTCGAACTCGCTGAACCCGGTCACAGCGGCAGAGAACTTCACGAATTCGTCCAGATTGTTTTCTGCGTCCGTTGTCTGTGTCATGATCCCACCTCCTTCGACGGTCTTAGAGCTCGAATGTCGGGCCGGCGTTCTTCCCGGCATGCCCTGTGAGCGGGTTGCGGACGAGCCGGTTCATGCTGTCGCGCATGCGGAACATCTCCCAAACCGCCTTGAGCAGAAGGTCGGGCTGACCGTTGTAGGCCAGATTGATGTTGGTCAGGAAGGTGGCGTAGAACTGGTTGAATTCCGCGGCCGCCGCCAGGATTTCCGGGTCTCTCGAGAGGTCCACCATCTTGATGTCCGGCTTCACCGGATAGACGGCATCCCAGTCGACGTGCAGAATCGGGCCGGAAGGCTCGTTCGGCTCATCGCCCTTCTGGTAGTACCGCCCTTTTTCCAGCTGCTGGAACCTGTAGTAGTGGGCGAGTTCGTCCTGGCTGTCGTAGATGCCGCCGTACAGCCCTTCGCCCTGCTCCGCGACGAGGGTGAGCGCCGCGACCGCGCTGTCGCGGCCGGTCACCTCGATCACATCGCCGCCGCCGGAGTAGAAGTACTCGGGAGTCACCTGGCGGGCGGGATCGCCGGTGAAAATCGTCTTCCCTGCCTGACGGGCCTGGTCCTCCAGGTGGTTGATGCCCCGGATGATCTCCTCGTAGAACTCACCGATGCTCGCGAAACGCTTGCTGGGTTCTCCGGGGACGAGGCCGAAGAGCGTCCCGGACTCCTCGAGTTGCGCCAGTTTCTCCGGTGGCGGTGGCGCGCCGTCGGACGTCAGTCCAAGGGCCGCCCAGTCCATCGGTACGAACCTGTCTTGTTCGGTAGCTGCCTCCGGGGGCTTCTCGATCTTCAGGAACGTGTCGAGAGCCTCGCGCGAGAACGGCCGGAGATGGACATCGAAGTAATCGGGACCACACGGCAGGCGCGTCGGGTAATTCGGCACGAATCCCGGCTTGGTGAGGTCCGGCTTCCCGCCCACGGCGTTCAGGACGTTCGCGACCAGGGTGAGGTGCAGCATCTCCTCGACGGCCACGACCCTGATGACATGCCGGGCATCCGAGTTCGTCCCCGGACGCAGCGAGTAGAGCGCGGTCAGGTAGGGCGGGAGCGTCGCGTGCTCCAGCTGCAGCCCCTTGTAGAGGTAGTCGTACAGCTCCTCGATGGTCTTGATCTTGGGGTCCGGAGCGGGCTCTGATTCTGAAACGGACATGTTCCCCCAATCGTGGGCGGTGGACGGTGGGCGGTGTCGCGTTCAACCCGCCGGCCTGCAAGCCGTCTAGCTGCGGACGACGGCCGGCGCTTTCGCGGCACGCAGGTACTTGACGATGTGGGCCGCACTGCGGAAGGCGAGCGCCGCCATGGTCAGGCTGATGTTGGACGTCCCGATCGAGGGCATGCTGCCGGGCCCGACAAGGTAGAGGTTGTCGTGGTCCCACGAGTGCTGGTCGCGGTCGACCACGGAGTTCGCCGGGTCGGTCCCCATGATGTGAGTGCCCGCCAGGTGGTTGCCGCCCACGATGTTGTACCACTGGCCCTCGTACTCGACGGCGCTGTAGCTGTTCTGGTCGTACGTGGTCCTGTCCTCGGCGCCGAGCTTCTCGAAGATGTCGGTCGCGAGCTTGCGGGCGAACGCGGCGCCCTTCATCGTGTAGGGCGGGATCTTGAACGACACGACCGGCTTCAAGTTGCCGAGGGCATCCTTGTACCGCTCGTCCACGGTGACCGTGTTGTTCCTGTCGGGCAGCAGGTCGATCATGAAGGCCAGCAGAAGCTGCCGGGAGATCTGGTTCCCGAGGGTCCTGCGCAAGTCCCGCCCGCGCAGGCCCTGCCTGTCCACGAGTTCGACCAGGTCCGTGTAGGGCGAGCCGGTCGCCCACCCCCAGCCGTCGTTGTGGATGTCCACGCCGAACCCGGCCTGGGTCGCGCGGAATCGCCCGCCGCGCAGGTCGGTGATGCCGCCCGTGCAGGTTGTGCCTCGCATCGTGCCGGCCGGCTCGGGCAGCAGGCCCCAGGTCAGCAGGTACGCGTGGTCCATCAGGTTGCGGCCGATCAGCTTGCTGCGGCTCATATCCTGCATGCCGGAGGCCAGCATGAGCCGGGCGTTCTCGATGGCGTGCGCGCAGAGGATGTACACGGCGCCCTCCACCGTGTACTCCGTGTACTTCTCGGAGCCGAGCGACTCGTATTTCTTGAAGGTGATCCCGGCCACCCGTTGGTTGTGGTCGTTGATCTCGACCTTCGACGCGACGGCTTGCGTCACGATCTTGACGTTGCCCTTGCGGAGCGCCTTGGCCAGCGTCTTTCCCGAGTGGTATTTGGCCTGCACCGGGCAGAGCGGGACGCAGTTGGTGTTGCCCTGACAGCGCTCGCCCTCTTCCACCTGGCTCGTGCTCACCGCGCCGACCGGGACGAAGCCCTTGCCGCCGTCGTACGCGGCGTTCGGCACGCCGTTACGGGCCTGCGGAAAGCTCCGTACCTGGAGGGTGTATTCGTCGTCCGCCAGGTTGACCCGCATACCGTCCACGCCCCGGGCGACCGTCTGGTCGAGATAGGAAAGCGGCATGCGGTGCATCGGGAACACGTATCCCTTCGGGAAGTGCATTCCCAGGTACGCCTGGTCCTCGACTTCGGCGGCCACGCCCAGTTCGGCCTCGGCCTTGCGGTAGTAGGGCTCCAGGTCGTCATAGTTGAGCGGCCAGTTCAGGCCCTGGTTGTACTTGGTTCGCAGGTCGAAGTCCTCGGGAAGCATGCGCAGCGCTTTCCCCTCCCAATGCATGGAGGTGCCGCCGAGGACCCGGGTGAAGGTGGTGTCCGTGCAGTACTTGTCCTGTTGCACGAGGTAGAAGTCGTCCCGGGGTGTGTTCGGATCCACCGGCATCGTGTCGGTGCTCCTGGGCATCCGGGCGTTCGGGTTGAACGGGTACGGAGACTGGTTGTCCTTGACGACAGCGCCGTAGAACCGCGACAGGTACGACTCGTACTCGGCGAGGTCCATGTCCTTGCCGGGGCCGGCTTCGAGAATCAACACCCTGTAGCCAGCCTGGCCCAACTGCTCGGCGACGATGGAGCCTGCCATGCCGCCACCGACGATGACGGCATCCCACACGCCTTGGGCAGCCTCTGCGGCGCTGGTCTGCGTCGCGGCACCGGCTGGAAAGATCACCTGGTCCGTACCGTCGTAAGACATCATTGACGCCCCTTGTCGCGTCTGGGGGTGACCTCACCCCGGTTATGGGCAGAACAGCCCGATGGCAGATCCGGCCAGCCTTCAGAACGGATGGTGTTTGAATGACTGTCGAGGCCCGCCCCTGCCACTGGCGAAGAGAACCAGCTCGGACTCCGGGTTCAAGCTGGGGAACCAAGACAAGCAAGCATCGCGGCGCCCGCCGATGGACCGATCAGGGCTTCCCTTGATCCCGGCGCTTTGCGATCGACACCTCTGACGCCGCTCGCCGATTCACTGGGGATCGCGGGAAGGGCCTCGGTACGAGGCTTGCATAGACGCGGTCATTCCGCTCTGCCGCAGCGGGGATCTTGTTGGCGAATCCACCGTTCGGGCGTAATCAGTGCGCCTTTTCAGCGTTACCTCTCCAGGGTGGGGACGGCTTTGGCGATGACGGAATCCGGGCCTGGTCAGGCGTAGTAGGCGCTCAGTGCCGCGTTGGCGGTGCCGCCGCCGGTCTGTAGCACTTGCGGGCGGCCGGTGAAGTAGTTGTGGACGGCGAGCGCGGCCGCCGCTCCTTCGCCCGCGGCCATCGCGATACGGCGCACGCCGCGGTACCGCACGTCTCCGGCGGCGAAGACCCCCGGCACGCTGGTGGCGTACGCGGGCACGGCCGTACCGGAGACATCGGTGCCCGTGACCACGTACTTGTTCTTCAGCTCCACCCTGGCGCTCTCGAGCCACGAGGTGTCCGGGTCGGCGCCGATCAGCACGTACACGGCATTCACCGGCAGCGTCTCTTCCATGCGCTTTCTCGTCTTCAACCGCACCCCGGTGAGCCGCCCGTTGGTCCCCAGGTACTCGGCGATCTCGGTGTTCGAGCGCACGTGGACGGCCGACTCCTTGATGGCCGTGACCAGGCTGGGCAGCATCGCGGGATTGTTGTCCAGGGTCCCGCGGATGACCAGGGTGACCTCGGCTTTCTTCGCCGCGAACATCAGCGCGGCACGGCCCGCGGTGTCACCGGCGCCGACGACTACGATCTTGTGTTCCTCGGAGACCTGCTCGGCGTCTGCCGGCAGGGCCATGTAATACACGCCCTGGTTCTCGTAGTCGGTCTCGTACTTGCCGCCCTGACGGCGGGCGGCGGCTCCGCAGGCCACCACCACGGCGGCAGCGCTCACCTCGACCTTCTGGTCGTCATCAGTGCGCGCCGTCAGCCGCAGTCGCCTCAGCGGCGGCTGTCCGTCACCCGCGGCGCGATTCTCCAACGTCAGCAGTTCCTGCGCCCGGGCGGCGGGCAACCACTGCACGTTCTTGAGCAGGGCCTGCTGCAACCCTCGCTGGGCCAGCTCACCTGCCACGATGCCGTAGGGAAAACCGAAGTGGTTGTCGATGACGTTGACCGCGGTGCCGGCCGCACCCCCCGGTGCCTCGTTCTCGATGATGAGGACCGTGTGGCCGAACAGGCCGGCGTGGTTGATCGCCGCGGTCAGTCCCGCTGGGCCGCCGCCGACCACGACCACGTCGAAGTCGCTTTCTCCGCTGTAATGCGTCAGGTCCAGCGCCTTGGCCAGTGTGATCAGATGCGGATTCAGCAGCCGCCGGCCGTCGATCTCCACGGCGACCACCACCTCCTCCTCCGGCATGCCCTTCACCGTGAACGGGATGTGGTTGAGCAGCAGGAAGCGCACCACCCGGTACACAGCGGCGGATCTGCGGTCCCCCTGGACCACAACCCTTCGCTCCCCTGGAGGGGCCGTGTCGTAGAGCATCCGTTCCAGCCGCGGCCACAGGTCGTCCTCGTCCGGACGGGCAGACAGCACCTGGATGCCGTCCTGGCCCTCAGCGCCGGCCCGGGTACCGCTGTCGGACAGCAGCAGGCGTCCGGCCGGCGGGACAGCGCCGGTCTCCCGCAGCAGGTCCAGGCCCGATCCGTCGGACAGGTCCTCCGCCGCCACCACGGCCGCGACACGCCGTCCGGCCGACGCGGCGCCCTCCAGTACCTGCTCGGCCTCACCACGTGTGGCCGCGCTCAGCACCTCGTAGGCATCGGCGAAATAGCGCTCGATCCGTTCGGCCAGGTCCTGCGCCGACCAGCGGTCCGCGCCCGCCACCACAATGGTGGCGCGTCGGTCGGTGGTGCCGGGCATCACAGCTCCTTCAGCATCGCGGTCAGGGCACCGCGGCCCGCCAGTGCGGGCGCGTGTCGAGGACGGGCGACGGCGGGGTGTCAGGGCACTGCCACGCCGCCAGTGCGGCCACCAGAAGCGGGTGACCTCGACCCAAGATCACTGTCCGTGACACAACCGGCACGGAGGCGCGCGGACCGTCACCCGATCAGGGGGCGGCGCACTGAGGAGCAGCTGCTGCCGAATTCGCCGATGCCGAAGTGCCCGACATCTCCACCGGCCAGAGTGCGCGTGCGTGCGTGCGGGCGGGCGGTGGGCGGCCGCTCAAAGGACTCCTCCGCGCCGGCGCGACCTTGGGTGTGGAGGTTCCTCGTGTCTGCGGGCGCCGACCGCGCCGGTACGAGCTGCTGCCGTGGGCCCGGGCCGGGGGTTGGGTTACGTCGGTGACGCGGTGCGCCGGTAGGCGCCGGGAGTCGTGCCGAACTCCCGCTTGAAGGCGAGGCCCAGTGCTGTCTCGGATCCGTAGCCGACGCTCTGTGCGATGGCGGCGATGGGCTGTTCGGTGGTGATCAGGCGGTGTGCGGCCAGTTCCAGGCGCCAGCGTGTGAGGTACTCCACCGGGCCCTGCCCGACGGATCTCTTGAAGCGTGCCGCGAGTGTGGAGCGCGAGACGTGGGCGGTCTCGGCCAGCGACCGCACGCTCCAGCGTCTTGCGGGGTCGGCGTGGATGGCGCGCAGGGCCGTGGCGGTGACGGGGTCGTCCAGGCCGTGCAGCCAGCCGCTGGGGCCCTGCCCGGTGGACGCGTGGTGGCGCAGGAGGTCGACGAGCATCACCAGGGCGAGTTGCTGGGCGACCTGGCGGGCGCCGAGCCGTTCTTCGTCGAGTTCGCGTTCGATACGGCCGAGCGTCTGCTGGACGAAGGCGGCGCCGTCCGCGTGCGCGGGCAGCAGCAGGACCGGCGGCAGCGGGTCGAGCAGGAGCCGGCGGGCGCGGTGCGCGAACCGGAAGCTGGCGCCGACCAGCCGCGTGGTGACCGGCGAGGTGGCCGGTCCGGCCTGTGCGCCGCGGCCCTCGCCGCGGAAGAACGGCGAGGCGGGCTGCACCGTGGCGGCCGGTGACGTGGCCAGCGCGAACGGCGCGGGGGAGGTGAGGAGGAACGAGTCGCCGGCACGCAGCGGGACGGGCTCGTGTCCCGCGACGGTGAGGGTGCAGGTCCCTTGCACCACGGAGTTGAATTTCGCGCCCGCGGGCGCGGGGAACCGCAGTGCCCACTCGCCGCGCCCCGTCAGGGTCGATGCCGAGGTGGCCCGCGTACCGACGAGCGCCAGTACGTCCTCCAGCGGATCCAGCGAGTCTGGACGGTCAATGGATTCTTCTGGACTCATGACGATAGGGAGTCTAGGCCCCTGCTCTTAGCTTTGGGTGGCGAGAGACCCCACGACAGGAGCACCCCGCATGCCGACACCATCCGTCCCGGCCCCGGCCGACAACCGCGCCGCGGTTCCGGGCCTGATCACGACCCCCTTCGACGCGTCGGCCACCGCCCGCGAGGTCCTGGTCGGTGTCGACCTGACCGGCAAGCGCGCCCTCGTGACCGGGGGTGCCTCCGGGATCGGAACGGAGACGGTCCGCGCCCTGGCCGAGGCCGGAGCCGAGGTCACCGTCGCCGTCCGGCGCCCCGAGACCGTGGCCGGACTCGTCCCTCGGGTCGATGCCGTACGAGGGGCCGGACGGGTCCGTGCCGCACGGCTCGACCTCGCCGACATCGACTCCGTCCGCGCCCTCACCGACAGCTGGGAGGGCCCGCTGGACATCCTGGTCGCGAACGCCGGAATCATGGCCCTGCCGGACCTGGAGCGGTCCGGCACCGGCTGGGAGCTGCAACTCGCCACCAACTATCTGGGTCACTTCGCGCTCGCCCTGGGTCTGCGCGACGCCCTCCGTCGGGCCGGCTCCGCACGCGTCGTCGCCGTCAGTTCCGGGGCACACCGCCGGCACCCGGTGGATCTGGAGGACCCGCAGTTCGAGCACACCCCTTACGACCGGTGGGTGGCCTACGGCCGCTCGAAGAGCGCGATGGTCCTCCTCGCCGTCGGCATCGCGGAACGCTGGGCCCCGGACGGCATCACCGCCAACGCACTCATGCCCGGGTGGATCACGACACGGCTGCAACGCCACCTCGACCTGGAGACCTTGCGGGCCATGGGCGCCGCCGACGAGGCGGGCAACCGCGTCGAGCAGCCCTTCTACAAGAGCACCGAGCAAGGAGCCGCCACGTCCGTCCTGCTCGCGGCCTCCCCCTTGCTGGAGGGCGTCACGGGCCGCTACTTCGAGGACAACCAGGAAGCCCCGGTGACCTGTGACGGCACAGGCGACGGCGTGGCCGCCCACGCACTCGACCGAGTCACCGCCGACCGGCTGTGGGAGTACGCCCGCAGCCGGCTCTGACCGGCACCGGCCTCCCGGGGCTTTTCCGGACGGCCCTACAGGGAGGGGGCGCCTGGGAGCGCGATCCGTCTGCTCGGTGTGGTGTGCCGACGGGCCGCGGCCCGGGTGCCCGTCACGGAATGATCGTGGGGACGAGGCCGCCGTCGGCGCCCAGTGCCCTGCCCGTGGTCGCCGAGGCGTGCTCCGACGCCACGTACGTGATCATGCTGGCCACCTCGTGGGGCCGGATCAGCCGCTTGAGCAGGGACGCGGCCGCGCGGTTCTCCGCCAGATAACGCCGCTCCTGTTCGTCCCGGTCGAGGCCCGGATACAGCTCCTCGAACATGGCCAGCACGCCGTCGCTCATCGTCGGCCCGGGCAGCACACAGTTCACCGTCACCCCGGTACCGGCGACCTCCTGGGCCATGCCGCGTGACACGGCGAGCTGGGCCGTCTTGGTCATTCCGTAGTGGACCATGTCCGTCGGTGTCTGCACGCCCGCCTCACTGCTGACGAATATCACGCGTCCCCACCCGCGTCCGGCCATCCGCGGTGCGTAGTGGCGGGCCAGGCGCACACTGGAGAGCACGTTGACCTCGTAGAAGCGCAGCCAGTCCGCGTCGGTGATCTCGAAGACGGGCCTGGTCGCGAAGACGCCGGTGTTGTTGACCAGGATGTCGGTGTCGGGCAGTTGCCGGATCAGGTCGGCCGTTCCCTCGGCCGTCCCGACGTCGGCCGTGACGCCGCGTCCCCCGATCCGCTCCGCCGTCTCCGCGACACGGTCGGCGTTGCGTCCGTTGACCACGACATCGGCCCCGGCGGCGGCCAGCGCCCGTGCCGTCGCCTCCCCGATCCCCGCCGTCGACCCGGTGACCAGCGCGGTACGTCCGCTCAGATCGATCTGCATGAGGCGGTACACCTCTCAGAAGTGCGGCCCACTCGGCAGCGGGCCGCGTCCCATGGCGCCTACGGCACCCCGCACTCGTCCGGACCGGGCGAGTGCCGCACACAAGAAACACCGGCGTGCGCAGGGCTGCCCAGGAGGACCGCCGGACGTTCCCGGACGCCAACGATTCTTCGGCAAGGCGATGGCGCCCGCACCTCGGCGATCCAGTACCTGCCTACTGCGCGGGGTTACCGGGCCGCGCGGAGGGCGCGGGGGCGGGTCAGAGGGGTGAGGGCGGCCATGAGGATGAGGGCTGCCAGGGGGAGCAGGTCGAGGTTGACGGTGATCAGGAGGAAGAACGCGAACACCAGGGCCGGGCTCCAGACCGGTAGCTGCCTGGGGCGGGTGGTCACCAGCATGACCAGGAGGGTGAGCAGGCCCAGTTGGAAGGCGAGGGGGCCGGCCAGTTCCAGGGGGGCGGGGAGCGGGGCCGTGTCGGAGAGGGCGGGGAACAGATCGCCCAGGATCACCCACACGAAGCAGGCCGCGCCGAACAGGCCCGCGGCCGTCGCGGCGCCGGCCGCGGTTCTCATCCGGGCCGTGGACGCGGGGACCAGGGCGCGCAGTTCCCTCACCAAGGCGCCCAGCAGGAGGAACGCGGCCAGGAAGCATAAGTGGCCGGCGTTCCAGGCCGGGCCCGGGCCGTGGTGGCCGTCCATGCCGTCGATCAGGCGCAGCACGCCGTACGACAGCAGGAGGAGGGGGATGAGGGCGCAGCACAGTCGGGACAGCCGGGTCGCGGGGGGTGTCGAGGTCATGTCTCCACGGTCCCGGTCCGGGGCGGGGACGGGTATCCGGACCATCCCCCAGCGGTCCCGGGCAGGTCCCCTAGGGGTTGAGTGGGTGGGGCACCGGGATTCTCGGGGGCGCGCGGGCACCGGGGCGGTGTGCGCCCCTCCGGTGCCTGTCCTTTCCCGTACCTGTCCTCTTCTTCCGTACCTGTCCTCTTCCGTGCATGTCCTCGTCGGTGGTCGGGGCGTGCGTCCCTTCCGGGGGGTGCGTCTTTCGCGTGCCGGCACCCGCTTCGTCTCGCGCCGCGTGAAATCTTCACGCGGAGGCTGTGAGGGGATAGGTGTCTGCCGCACCTAGTGCCGGCCCACAATCAGGTGCCCGGTGGACGCGGCGGGGGCGTTCGCACGTGAAGGTGGCGACGAGGAGGATTGTCATGCCGGACGAGGCCGGCGGACCCACAGTCGACCTCTGGTCGCTCGCCGAGGACGTGGTGGTCGAGCCGGGGGACCTGGAGGGCGAGCTGGTGCTCAACGGCCGCTGGGGCAGCGAGCGGGTCACCGCGCCGCGACCGGTGGTCGAAGAGGCCCTGCGCCGCATGGAGCTGGGGCCGGTCCTGCTGGCCAACCTCGCACCCCGGGCGGACGACGCGGCGGGCCGGGACGACTGGTACTGCCTGTCGCTCCACCTGGAGCGGCTCTCCCACCTGATCGTCCGTACGCTCGGCATCGACGACCTGGCCGGGCCGTTGCTGTCGGCCATGCCGGTGTCGCCCGTCGCGCGCTTCGCCCTCGCCAGGCTGCCCGGCCGGCGGCCCGTGCGACTGCCCAGCGGGGCCTCGCTCACCGTCGGGCGCGACGGTGTCAGCGTGCAGTCGCCCGGCTCCTCGTACCGTGTGCTCGTGCACCGCCCGGAGGCCGTCTGGGTGCTGGGGCGGCTGGCCTGGCCGGTCACCCCGGACCAGGTGTCGGCCGCGCTGGCCCTGCCCGCGGGGGTCGCCGAGCGGATCATGGACTATCTCGCCGCGGCGGGCATGACCGCCGCCGTGGAGGAGGAGCGGGTGCCTTCGGCCGTCTTCCGGCGGGGTGACGCCGGGAGCGGTGGGGGCGGTTGACGGCGGCCCGGGAGAGGTCCGCCGAGGCCGGCCGGCCCGGTACGGTCACGGCAGCCAGCCCGCCTCCCGGGCGATGCGGATCGCGTCCACCCGGTTGCGGGCCAGGAGCTTCGTCACCACCGTCGTGAGGTAGTTGCGCACGGTGCCGGGTGCCAGGCGCAGGCGGTCGGCGATCTCGCCGGCCTCCAGGCCCTCCGCGGCCAGCCGCAGCACCTCCGTCTCCCGTTCCGTCAGCGGGGTCTCCGCGGTGCCCCAGACGGACAGCGCGAGCTGGGGATCGATGACGCGCTGGCCGGCCGCCACCCGGCGCACCGCGTTGGCGAGTTCGCGCGGCGGGGCGTCCTTGAGCAGGTAGCCGTTGACCTGGGCGCCGAGCGCTCGGCGCAGGGTGCCGGGACGGCCCAGGCTGGTCAGGATCAGGGAGCGGCACTCGGGCAGTTTCTCCCTGAGCCGGGTCGCGGCGGTCAGGCCGTCGATGCCGGGCAGGTCGATGTCGATGATCGCGACATCGGGCCGGCAGGCCAGCGCGGCGTCCACGATCTCGTCACCGCGCTCCAGTTCGGCGACCACCTCCAGGTCGTCCTCCAGGCTGAGCAGCGCCACCAGCGCGCCGCGCACCATGTTCATGTCCTCTGCCAGCAGCAGGCGAATGGCCACCGACCGTCTCCTTTCCGGCTCAGGCCGCCGGTTTCCGGGTCGTCGGCACCGCCGTGTCGGCGCCGGACCAGGGTCGTTCGGGAAAGGCCGGGGCCTCGGCGACGAGCCGGAAGGTGTCGGCCGGGTCCCGGTCGGTGCTCAGCTCGCCGGAGATCTCGCGCATCCTGGTGGCGAGGTTGCCGAGGCCGCTGCCGCTGTGCGCGGACGGGTCCCGGTAGTCGGGGTCCACGCCGTTGTTCTCCACGAGCAGCCGGACCCGGCCCTCGTGCTGTACCGCCTCGATCACGCAGCTGTCGGCCTTGGAGTGCCGCAGCAGATTGGTGACCGCCTCGCGCAGTACGGCCGCGAGCACGGTGTTGACCTGCTGGCTCATCGTCCCCGGCCGGAGGGTGACGCGGATGTCCACCTCCGCCGCGGTCAGCAGTCCCTCGGCCGTGGTGATCTCCTCCGCCAGGGACATGTCGCGCAGTCCGCTGGCGACCGTACGCACATCGGCCAGCGACTGCCGGGAGATGGCGAGCACATCACGTATCTCCGCCAGGGCGCGCTGCGGATGGGCCGGGACCAGGCGGTGGATCAGCTCGCTCTTGAGCGTGATGGCGGAGAGGCTGTAGCCGAGCAGGTCGTGCAAGTCCCGCGCGAACCTGAGCCGTTCCTTGGTGACGGCCATCCGCGCGAGCTGGCCCCGGGTGTCGTGCAGTACGTGCACCAGGTCGGCCAGCCGGGTCAGGCCGAACACGATCAGGCCGGTCAGCAGCGTCGACTGGCACAGATAGACGCTGTCCAGCACCGAGCGGCCCTCCAGCGCCGGCGGCAGCAGCATCGACAGGCCCACCACGGCGTACAGCGGCCAGGCCAGGCGCGGTGGCAGCAGGAGCAGGAGCGAACCGGCGAAGAACCCGGCCATTCCGCCCCATTCGGCCTGGAAGACCAGCAGCGGAAGGTACGTCAGAAGCGCCTGGACCCCCAGGGCGGCCGCTTTCCACCGCCAGGGGGCCCGGTGCGCCTTGGGACGCGAATGTCTGAGCTGGAGCGTGAAGATGGCGGCCAGGCAGGCCAGCGCCACCAGGTTCATGCCGGTGCCCAGGCCGGCGCTGAGCACGTTGAGCATCGTGATGAGCAGGAAGCTGAGCAGCGCGGCCATGAGGATGACGCGCGCGAGGCGCGGCGCGGGGGCGTCGGGCAGCCCCGACTCCGTTTCCCCGTCGGCCGGTTCCGTACTCTCCGCCGTTTCGGCGGCCGCATGACGTAAACCGTTGTGTGGCGACATCGTCCTACCGGCCCCCTCCGCTAGCCCGCGGCCACGCGCACTGAGGGGATAATAGGTGAAGCCGGTCGCCGCCCAGAAGTTGCCGGGCTACACGAACATCGGCACGGGATTGAGGTCGGCGTAGGGTGTCGGCTCGGCCAGCCGGCCCAGGGCCACCGGGACGTCGAAGAGCCGTCCGGGGGCGAATCTCGGCCAGAAGTGACGCATGCCGGGAACTATCACTTTCACCACGGGCAGTTGCAGGTCCGGGCGGGTCTGATCGAGGACGAGCAGCTCCATCTCGCGCTCGCGGACCAGTTCGGTGACCGCCGTGACGTCGTCGCGCAGATCGGTGCGCGGCCGGTAGCCGCGACCGTGTGCCGGGGCCGGCGGGGCGTCCGGATCCGGCGCCAGGTAGGGCTGGTTGGCGAGGGTGGCGGTGCGCCACCAGCGCACCGGGTCCGGGTCGGCGATGGCGTAGCCGGTGCCGCCGGGGCCGGGCGCGGCCGCGGGCAGCAGCTGTCCCATCTCCGTCAGCGCCCGCCGCAGCGCGATCCGCGGGTCGAAGTGCGCGCCGAACCCGAACACGATGTCCTCGGTGGGCCGGCCGGTGCGCCGGGAGAGCGCCGCCACCACCGGGATGCCGAAGTCCGAGGTGAGGTCGAGCGCCCACAGCTCGCGGCCGGCCCGCCGGCAGCCGGAGCGGAACCGTTCGACGTACGGCTCGTCCGCGCTGTCGAGGTCCACGGCGGGCCGGCGGATGCGGTTGTACCACCACAGCGCCACGGCGTCGCGTTCCACGAGTTCCAGGAAGCCCTGGAGCAGGGCGTCCTCCGGGCTGCTGCCGGCGGCGTTGCCGTTGGAGTCGGCGCACAGGCCGTCGGCGGCGGGTTCCTGGCCGAAGTAGAGCATGGACGTGGGCAGCAGCCGCTGGGTGCGGGCGGTCAGCGACCACACCGGCGTCCACTCCGTCGGGCGGTCCTCGGCGAACGGTCCGGGTACGTGGGTGAGCCAGGAACCGCCGGCGTTCCACGCGTGCCGGTCCCGCAGCTGGCGGTCGTCGTAGAGCTGGCACGCGCGGGGGTGGACGGCGGCCGGGCCGAGCGCGGCGTACGTGTCCCGCAGCACCGGCTCGTCGCCGTGCCGGGTGCCGCTGTAGCGCTCCACGGCCTCGCACAGGGCGCTGGTCCTCGCCTCGGTCTCGGTGACGCCCTTGCCGCCGCTGAGCGCGCGCAGTCCGGCCCGCAGTCCGGCCAGGGACGCGGCGCCCATGGCCAGGTTCTGGCCGGAGAGGAAGGACTCCACGAAGTCCGGGCAGTGCCCGGCCCGGCTGATCTCCTTGATGACGCCGGTGACCGGGTCGACCAGGTGGCCGTAGCGGTCGAGCATCTGCCGCGGGGTGAGGGCCCGGTGGCCGCCCGAGTCCTGGTCGGCCTTGGGCCGGGCCACCGGGACGAACGGGGCGCGCACCCGCCGGGCGACCAGCTGCGGGTCGCCGCACGAGGGGCACTGCGGCAGCCGGGACACCGGGTGCGCGGCGGAGCCGAGGCTGAGGGTGTCCAGGATGTGTACGGCGCCCTGGCCGGGGTGCCGGACGCCGGCCAGCCACTTCGCGGTCTCCAGGGCGGCGAGCTGGGCCGCCGCCGACTCGCAGGCGGGCAGCCCGGTCGTCGGCCGGTCCGCGGGGCCGGTGAGTCCGAGGTGGTGCTGGAGCGGCAGTTCCGAGCGGCGGTGCCCGCGCAGCCGGGCGGCCAGGCAGGACCAGCAGGGCCCGGCGCCGGGCCGGAACACCGGCCCCACCCACGGGTCGGCGCCGCCGGTGCGGGCGAGCAGCCAGGGGGTGCCCCGGCCGCGCAGGGCCGCGTCGACGTCCGCGAGGGCCGGGTCCAGGTAGTCGGCGCAGAGCACGAGCGCGAACCCGGCGTCCTCGCCGGCGGCCGCGGTCCGGATGCCGGACTCCCGCAGCGCGGCGTGCGGCCGGGCCGGGTCGGTGCCGGGCAGCGCCACGAGCCGGACCCGGGTGCCGGCCACGTCGCGGGTGGCCCGCCCGCCGTCCAGCCCGGCGAGGTCCCAGTAGGCCTCGGCCGCGGCGGCGGACGGGTTCGCCGGGGCGGCGGGGGCGGTGTGCAGCCGGAGCAGGCCGGCGGCCTCCAGCGCGGCGAGCGCCGACCGGGCCGCCTCCGGGCCGAGGGACCGGGCGGCGTCGCGGATCACCGTCTCCCGGTCGCGGGTGCCGTCCAGCAGCGGGACCAGCACCTCGGCCGGCCGCCCCCGCAGCGCGGTGACCCCGCGCTGCGAGAGCAGGTAGGCGGCCTCTCCGGGAACGACGGCGGCCCGCAGGTGGCGCTTGAAGCCGAGGAGGCCGGCGGTGCCGCGGTGTGTCCCGGGGGCGGTCATGCGGCGGGTCTTCCCGCCGCCGGGGCGATGTGCGTGTACGTCACGGTGAACAGCGCGCCGCACTGTTCGGCCGGGACGTCCAGATTCTCGATCACCAGCGGGCCGGACGGAGCGGCGGCGGCCGGGGTGTGCCTGACGGTGCCCGGATGCGGGACGTGCGGTGTCATCGCGATCGATTCCCTTCGCAGTGGGCTTGCTCGGTGGCTACGGGAACGATTCTGCGAAGCGCGGGGGAGCGCACCCAGTGTCGGTCTCATCACCGGGGGGTGAACTTTTCACACGGCACCGTCCCCCCGCGTCCGGGGCCGGCCCGCAACCGTGATTTCTTCATGATCCAGCACCTGAGGAATACACCCCGGTCCCGGTACGACGGCACTGTGCCGCCACCGCGCCGGATGGCACCGTTGACAAACACCGGGCCCCGGCCCGCCGGTTCAGGCGAATCGACCTGGAGTTGCCATGGAGATCAGTGTGCTGGGCCCGCTCGACGCGAGCCGGCCGGCGTCCGGATCCCCCCGTCCGCGGCCGAACAGCGGCAGCTGCTCGCCCACCTCCCCCCACACGGACAGCCGCCAGAGCTGACCGGCACCTCGCTCCGCGACCGCAGGGGGAGGTCGCCAAGGAGATCCCGTCCGGCCGATCAGCAAGGCGGAAACGGGAGTTGTCGTCGTGTACGCACAGGGAGACACAGATGGGAGCTGACTGACGGTCATGCTAGAGTTCCGCGTTCTCGGGCCCGTCGGACTGTGGTCCGACGGTGTGGAGGCTCCACTGGGCGGTTGCAAGCAACGCACCATACTGGCCGCCCTGCTGCTCGCCGACGGCTGGGTCGTCTCCGACTCCGACCTCGGCGGGGTGCTGTGGGAACGGCGTCCTCCCGCCACGTATCAGGCACAGATCTACACCTACGCCTCGCGGCTGAGGGGTCACTTCCACGGCGGCGCGACGATCACGCGCTGCGGCCGTGGTTACCGCGTCGAGAGAGGGGACACCCGCTTCGACCTGGACGAGTTCTACCGACTGGCCAAGGAGGGCCAGGCGCTGATGCGTTCGGGCCGCACCGGCGACGCGGCGTCCCGGTTCCGGGCGGCGCTCGGCCTGTGGAGCGGCCCCACCCTGACCGGGGTCACGGACGCGCTGGCCGACAACGAGCGGTCCCGGATCGAGATGGCCCGGATGGAGGTGCTGGAGAGCCGGATCGACGCCGACCTCCACCTGGGCCGGCACCGGCAGCTCATCGGTGAACTCACGCAGTTGGTGGGAGCGCATCCACTGCGGGAGACGTTCCGGGCGAAGCTGATGATCGCCCTGCACCGCAGCGACCGGCAGGCCGAGGCCTTCGAGACGTTCCACGCGGGCTGCGGCCTGCTGCGGGAACAGCTCGGGGTCGATCCCGGGCCGACGCTGCGCAGCGCCCACCAGGCCATCCTGGCGGACGACTTCGCCCCGGCACGCCCCGGCCGGGGAGATCTGGTGGCCGGTCCGACCGGGTGACGGGGGCTCCAGCTGGTGCGCAGTTCCACGGCACTGCGCACAAGCTGGAGAGCGGAGGAAAGGCGCGAGGGCCGGGCGGCCCGCCGGAACGGTCCCCGGCGGGCCGCCCGGCCCGAAGGCGGCGGCGGGGAACCGCCGCAGAGGGAGGCCCTGGTGCACCCCGGAGACACGGCCGCGCTACGGCATCGGCGCGCCGGACGGGCGAAGCATCAGCGGGCCCGGGCGGGCGTACTCGCGGGCCAGCGCGGCCGAGCGGCCGGGGCCCAGGAGGAGGTCCTCGACCGTCCAACCGCCCGGGGAACCGGGCTCCTTGTGATCGACCCGGACCGGGCCGCGCGCGCCGGTGAGGACGTCCAGGCCGCGCAGGTCGGCGACGATGCCGACCCCCACGGCCTTGAGGACCGCTTCCTTCCGGGTCCAGGCGCGCAGGAAGACCTCCTCGTACTCCCGCTCGCTCCCGGCCCGGCCCAGGACGCCGAGTTCACCGTCCGACAGGGCGATCCGGGGCGCGTCCCCGAAGCCGCGCCCGGTGTGCTGCTCGATGTCGACGCCCACCTGCCCGGCGGCGGTGACGGCGAGCAGCCAGTACGGCCCGGAGTGCGACAGGCTGAAGTCCAGCCGGGTGGCGGGTGCCACGATCCTCGGCCGCCCGTGCAGCGGGTCACCGCACCTCGGGCACGGGTGCCGGCCGAACCGGATCGCGGCCGGCGGGCCGCCGAGATAGTGGTCGGCGAGGATGCGGCGCACGGCGGCGTGCGCTCCGGCGTAGCGGGCGGCGAACGGCGCGCCCCGGCGCCGGAACGTGCTCAGTTCCGTGTCGTCCAGCACGGCCAGGTCGGCCGGGTCGGGGAGGTCCCCGGCCCGGCCGTGCCACACGTGGACGGCGTTGCCGCGGCCGAAGCGGGCGGTGCCGTCGCGCACCGACGGCGCGCGGCCGCGGCCGGCCGGCCGGGCGGAACCTCGGCCGGGGGCGTCGGCGGCGGGCGGGGTACGGGGCATGACGTGCCTCTCTGCGAGGAGCCGGCGGCGCCGGGATCGAGGGAAGGGCCAGGGCCGGCCGGGGGATGTACCGGCCCTGGCCCCGCTTCGGTGGCGGGGACTCCCGGCCGGTCAGTCCGGCAGGAAGCCCTCCACCCGCACGCCGAGCCCCTGGGCCCGGGCGGCGGTCAGGACGTGGTCGGCCAGCGCGATGTCGAGGACACCGAGGCCGAACGGGGCGTAGACGACCGTCCGGCCCGGCTCGGGGACGTACCCCTGCCCCGCGTCCTCGTCCAGGAGCAGCCGGCCGATCGTCGGGGCGATGAAGTCGCGGTGGCCCGCCGCCCGGACGGCGAGGTCGAGGGAGGTGCGCTCGCGCAGCGCGTGCTCGGTGTCGTCCACGATGTTGTACGCGTCGAGCAGCGACTCGGGCAGCAGGTCCCGCAGCGAGATGTGCAGCACGACCGTGCCCGGTTCGGCCGCCCCCAGGTCCAGGTGTGGTTCGACGGCCGAGGTGGCGATGGTGACGAGGCCGTGCGCGGCCAGCGCCTTCTGGGCGCTGTCGAGGACGAGCACCCGCGCCCCGGGCACCACCGAGGCCGCTTGGGAGGCGAACTCGGCGGCGCGTTCGGGCGAACTGTCGTACACCGCCAGCGAGGTGAGGCCGGGCAGGACGGCGTGCACGTGGCGCAGGATCTCCAGGTTGATCACCCCGCAGCCGATCAGGGACAGGCCGTCGGGGCGGCGGTCGCGGGTGAGCAGCTCCGCGGCGAGGGCCGCGCTCGCCGCGGTGCGCTTGGCGGAGATCAGCGATCCCTCGATCAGGGCCTCGGGGCGGCCCGTCTCCAGGGAGTTGAGGATGATCGCCGCGCTGGCCCGCTGGATCCCGCGTCCGATGTTGGCGGGGAAGGAGGCGATCCACTTCATGCCGGCGGCCGGCCGCTGCCCGCCGCGGTAGGCGGGCAGCCCGATGATCCGGTCACGGGGCTGCCCGGGGAACCGCAGGAACGTCGAGTGCGGCACCGCGGTGTCGCCCCGCTCGTGCAGGCGGTAGGCGTCCGCGACGACCGACATGGTGTCGGGTTCGCGGCCGTCGAGAAGCCGCGCGACCTCGCTGTGGCGCAGGATGAGCATGACGGAGTCCGTTCCTTCCAGGGGGTGGGCGGTGCCGGTCAGCGGGTGGCTTTGAGGGTGCCCAGATAGGGGTGCCACAGGTGGTCGGGGTTGGCCTCCACCGCGGCCACCGCCTCGCGCATGGCGACCAGGGCCTTGGGCTCCTCGTCGTCGTACACGTCGCCCTGGAGCATCTTCAGTACGTCCGTCCGGTACCGGGGGTCCTGGACGAACGCGGTGAACAGGACGTTGAGCCGGTAGTAGATGGAGATGAACTCGTACCAGTAGCGCACCGCCCTGCGGAGCTTGGTCTCGTAGGCGGTGAACCGTTCCTTGCCGTAGTCGCCGGCCGTGTGCGCCGCGATGATGTCCCGGGAGGCGATACGGGCGCTGTTCAGGGCCACGCTGACGCCGCTGGAGAAGATCGGGTCGACGAAGCGGGCGGCGTCGCCGATCAGGACGTAGCGGTCGCCGGTGATCTCCTTGACCGAGTAGCTGTAGTCGCCCTCCGCCTTCAGCGGGCGGACCTGGCGGCAGCCCTTGAGCGCGTCGTGCAGTTCGGGGCGGCTGCCGACGAAGTCCCAGAAGAACTCGTCCAGGTCGCCGCTGCCCTCGGCGAACCGCTTCTTCTGGGTCACCACACCGATGCTCGTGATCGTGTCGGTGATCGGGATCTGCCAGACCCAGGAGTCCTTGATAGGCAGGAAGTGCACGTAGATGTGCTCGGCCTGGGCCGCCGAGGTGGACAGCGCCTCCCGGTCCAGCCCCTCGAACCAGGCGTGCACCGCGTACTGGTCGAAGACCGGGTCGGGCACCTTCGTCCTCAGCTGCCGGCCCAGCATCGTCTGCCGGCCGGAGGCGTCCACGACCATGCCGACCGTGTAGTCCACGCGCTTGCCCGCGATCCGGGTGCGGACCGTCACCTCCGGGTCGCCGAAGTCGACGCCGAGGACCCGGGCCCCGTTGAGGACGGTCGCGCCCTGTTCCTCGGCGTGCCGCAGCAGGATCGCGTCGAAGCGGGACCGGTCCACGTGGTACGTGTAGTCGCGGTCCACCCCCTGCTGGTCGCGCTCCACGAACTGGATGTCCGCGGTCCAGTCGTGCTGGAGGCCGCTGAAGCCCAGCCGGGGGATGTCACGCGACTCGGCGGAGGTCCAGGAGGCGCCGTACTTGCGCGGGAAGCCCGCCTCGTCGATCTTGTCGAGGGCGCCGATCTCCAGCAGCACCGGTGTGGTGGCCGGGACCAGGGACTCGCCCACGTGCGGCCGGGGGAAGGTCTCGCTCTCGAAGACGATCACGGAGAGCCCGGCGCGGGCCAGGTAGGAGGCGGCGGTGGAGCCGGCGGGCCCGCCGCCGATCACGGCGATGTCGAAGTCGGTGGTCATCGGACGGTCTCCTGCTCCAGCTCGCAGATCATGGCGGCGATCGAGGCGGCGTTCTTGAAGTTCCTCGCGTCGATCCGGGCGGTGGGCACGGAGACGTCCCACTCGTTGAGGATGAAGGCCTGCAGCAGCGCGATCCGGAGCGAGTCGATGATGCCCCACTCCAGCAGCGGGGTGGCCGCGTCGATCGCGCGGTCCTCGTCGGACCACAGGAACTCGGTGCGGATGAAGTCCAGCACGCGGGCGGTCACGGCTTCGGTGTTCATGAGCGTCCTTTCGAAAGGGTCAGGTGCCGTCGGACCAGCGCCGGACGGTCGATCTTTCCGTTGCGGGTGCGCGGCAGGTCGTCGAGCAGATGGACGTGGTCGGTGATCATGTAGCTGGGCAGCCGCTCGGCCAGGTGCCGGCGCAGCGCCAGCGCGCCGGGCCGGGCGCCGGGCACGGGGACGACGAAGGCGACCAGCCGGGCGTCCATGCCCTCGCCGGCCACGACGACGGCCGCGGTCTCCACCTCGTCGTGGGCGTCGCAGGTGGTCTCGATCTCGCCGAGTTCGATGCGGTGGCCGCGGACCTTCACCGCGTGGTCGCGGCGGCCCACGTAGTCGAAGGAGCCGTCGGGCAGCACGGTGACGATGTCGCCGGTGGCGTACTCGCCGGAGCCGGGCGGCCCGCCCCAGTAGCCGAGCATCACCGTCGGCCCGGTGACGACGAGTTCGCCCTGTTCGCCCGGCCCGGCCACGGCGCCGGCGTCGGTCCGGGCCCACACCTCGTCGCCGCTCGCGGCCCTGCCGATCGGCACCGGCCGGTCGCGCTCCAGGTCGGCCGGGACGACCTCGTGCCAGGTGCACACATTGGTCTCGGTCGGGCCGTACAGGTTGAGCAGCCGGGCCTTCGTCCACGCGGCCAGGCGGCGGACGTGGGCGATGGGGAACGGCTCCCCGGCGAACAGCACCGCCCGCAGCCCGGCGGGGGCGGGCCGGTCGAGCAGGCCGCCGCCGCGGATCATCAGGATCAGCGCCGACGGCACCGAGTACCAGACCGTGATCCGCTCCCGGTGCAGGAACTCCACCAGCTCGCCGGGCGCGTAGGCCAGCGTGGCCGGGACCAGGCGGACCGAGGCGCCGGCCGCGAAGGCGGCGTACAGGTCCAGCACCGACAGGTCGAAGACGAGCGGCGCGTGGTTGGCGAACCGGTCCCCGGGCCCCGCGCCGAGCAGTTCCACGGCCCAGTCGACGAAGGCGCGGGCGTTGCGGTGGCTGATGCTCACGCCCTTCGGCGTCCCGGTGGAGCCGGAGGTGTACAGGATGAACGCCGGGTCGTCCGGCTTCACCTCCGTGTCGACCGGGGGCACCGCCTCGTCGTCACCGGGCGGGGCCGCCGCCAGATCGAGCACCGTGACGAGGCCGGGCACGGCGTCGGGTCGCGTGGTGCCGTCGGGCTGCGCGGTGCCGTCAAGTGGTACGGGGAGGTCGAGCGCCGGGCGGATCCGCGTCAGGCGGGTGCCCGTCGCGCACACCACCCGGGCGGCGCAGTCGCGGGCCACGGTGGCGACCCTGCCGGCCGGGGCCGTCCCGTCCTGGGGGACGTAGACGGCGCCCAGGCGCAGCACCGCCTGCATCGCCACCACGACCTCGGGCGACTTGTCGCCCCACAGCACGACCCGGTCCCCGCGGCCGACCCCGGCCCGGGCGAGGAGGCGGGCGTAGGCGTCGGCCGCGCGGTCGAGTGCGCGGTAGGTCAGCTCGCGCCCCTCTCCCGCCACCGCCGGCCGCAGCGGATACCGCCGGGCGGAACGTATGACCAGCTCGTGGAGGTTCACAGTCCTCTCTCCCTCGCGATGACGCTCCGGTGGATCTCGGTGGTGCCGGAGAAGAGCGTGCTGGGCACGGCGTCGCGCAGCTGCTGCTCGATGCCGGTCGAGGCGAGGTAGCCGATGCCGCCGAAGACCTGCACCGCGTCCCGGGCGTTGGCGACGGCGGCCTCGGAGACCGCGACCTTGGCCAGCGACACGGCACCGGCGTCGGCGGTGCCCTGGTCGGTGAGCCAGCAGGCGCGGTACAGCAGCAGCCGCGCACCCTCCAGCCGCTCCGACATCACCGAGATCTTGTGCGACACGGCCTGGAAGTCGGCCAGCCTGCGGCGGAACTGCTTGCGCGAGCGGACATGGGCGACGCACCGCTGGAGCTGGTACGTCATCACGCCCAGGTAGATCGCGAACAGGCAGGCCCGTTCCCAGCCCATCGAGTGCTGGAAGATCGCCCGGCCCTGGCCCTCCACGCCCAGCAGGAAGCGGGCGGGCACCCGGACCCCGTCGAAGGTGATCCGGCCGGCCGGGCAGCCGTGCAGGCCCATCTTCTCCAGGGGCGGGCTGACGCTCAGCCCCGGCAGACCGCGCGGGACCACGAACCCGCTGGTGCCGAGGAACCCGGCCGCGGGCTCGGTGACCGCGTAGGTGACGATCACGTCGGCCAGCGGGGCGTTGCTCGCGAACGACTTCACCCCGTCGAGCACGTAGACGTCGCCGTCGCGGCGGGCGGTCATCCCCAGCCGGGCCGTGTCGGAGCCCGCCGCGTCCTCGGTGATCGCGTTGGACGCGATCAGCGAGCCGGTGGACAGGCCCTTCAGCAGCTCCTCCCGCAGCTCCGGGCCGGCGAAGTCCCGTACCGGCACCGCGCAGGCCAGCAGATGGGCGGCGACCCCGAAGGCCAGCCCGGTGTCCAGGCAGCCCTGCCCGAACGCCTCCAGGCACAGCGCGGTGTCCAGGGCGCCGAGCCCGCCGCCGCCCGACTCCTCCGGCAGACAGAGCCCGGTCAGCCCGAGGGCCGCCGCCCTCGCCCAGTCCTCCCGGTCGAAGTGGTCCGCGGGATCCGTGCGCCGGCGCCCCGGCAATTCCTCCCTGATCGCGGCCAGCAGCCGGTCACGACGACGCTGCTGCTCGGTCGTCAAGGCGAAGTCCATCGACGTCCTCCTTTCCGTAGGCGTGGAGCTCGGCGTCGGACATCGCGTCGAGCTCGGAACGGACCAATTCCTCGATCAGCGCCGCCAGTTCGGCGACGGTCGGGCCCTCGAAGACGGCCCGGATCGGCAGGTCCACGTCGAAGGCGTCCTGGAGCGCGGCGACCAGCCGGATCGCGAGGATCGAGTTGCCCCCGGCCCGGAAGAAGCCGGTGTGCGCGCCCACCGGGGCCGCGAGCAGACCGGTGAAGATCTCCGCGACCCGTTCCTCGACGATCCCGCGCGGCGCCACCAGCTTTTGCTCGCCGGACGCGGGCGCGGGCAGCGCGCCGAGGTCGACCTTGCCGTTGGCGTTCAGCGGCATCGCGGCCAGCGCGGTGAACACGGCCGGCTGCATGTACGCGGGCAGCCGGGCGGCGCACAGGGCCGTGAGCGACCGCGGGGAGGGCGCGGTGCCGTCCGGGACGTAGGCGACCCGGATCAGCCCGTCGTGCGCGGTGGCCACGGCCTGCCGCACCCGCGGGTGCTCGGCGACCACCGCGGCGATCTCGGCGAGTTCGACGCGGTAGCCGCGGATCTTGACCTGGGTGTCGGCGCGGCCGAGGAACTCCACCTCGCCGCCGTCCAGCACCCGGGCCAGGTCCCCGGTCCGGTACAGCCGGTCGCCCGGCGCCCCGAACGGGTCGGGGACGAACCGCTCCGCGGTCTGCTCCGGCCGGCCGGTGTAGCCGCGCCCGACGCCCGCGCCGCCGACGCACAGTTCGCCGACCGCGCCGACCGGGACCGGCCGCAGCCAGGAGTCCAGCACGTACGCGCGCACGCCGGGCAGGGGCCGTCCGATCGGCACGCCGTCCCGGCCCGAGCCCGCCGTGACCGGATGCACGGTGGCGCCCACACAGGTCTCGGTGGGGCCGTACTCGTTGATCAGCCGGCCCGGGCCGAGGAGGGACGCCCAGCGCTCGGCCAGGGCGGCCGGCAGCGCCTCGCCCGCGACGACGATCCGGGCCGCGAGGCCCGCGATCCGCTCCTCGGGCAGCCCGGACAGGATCTCCAGGTGGCCGGGCGTGAGCTTGAGGAAGGCCAGCGGGGCGGCGGCGACCAGCCGGTCACCCAGCTCGGTCAGGTCCAGGTCCTGCGGCAGCAGCGTGGTCGGCCGGCCAGCCAGCAGCCCCGCCCACAGGTTGGGGACGCCGAGGTCGAAGGCGACCGAGGTGAACACCGCCGCGCCGCCCGGCGCGGACAGCGCCAACTCGTCCACCGCCCACCGCAGATGGCCCGCCAGAGCGGCGTGGGTGATCTCGACACCCTTGGGCCTGCCCGTCGAACCGGAGGTGTAGATGACGTACGCCAGCCGGTCCGGGTCGGCGGAGCGGGCGGGCCGGGACTCCTCGGCGCCCTCCGCGCCCGGCGACACGCTCCGGGCGCCCTCGACGGTGGTGCCGGAGACCAGCAGCCGGGCCCCGGCGTCCGCCAGCATGTACCGGACCCGCTCGGCCGGGGTGCCCGGCTCGATCGGCAGATAGGCCGCGCCCGCCTTCCACACGCCGAGCAGGGAGGCGATCAGGTCGGCGCCGCGGTCGACCAGGACACCGACCACCGAGTCCGCGCCCGCGCCGAGGTCGCGCAGCCGGTGGGCGACGCGATTGGCCCGCCGGTCCAGTTCGGCGAAGGTGACCTCGCCGGTCTCGGTGCGCAGGGCGACCGCGTCGGGGGAGGCGTCGGCCCGCCGCTCGAAGAGGCCGGGGGCGTCGGTGGTGTACGCCGGGGCGGGGGTGCCGCTCCAGCGCAGCAGCGCCCCGCGCTCGGCGTCCGGCAGCAGACCGAGTGCGTCCAGGCGGGTGCCGGGGCTCGCCGAGGCCCGCTGGAGCAGCAGCACGAACTGCTCCGCCAAGCGCGCGACGGTGTCCCGCTCGAACAGGGCGGTCGCGTACTCCAGGCCCCCGGACATCCCCCCGTCGGGGCGGCGGCGCAGATACAGGGTGAGGTCGGTCTTGGCGATCCGGGAGACCTCCACCAGGGCCGCGAGGTCCGCCGCGTCGGCGGCAGACCCGGTCAGCTCCTCGTCGTGGAGGTCGAAGGCGACCTGGTACAGCGGGGTGCGCGAGGAGTCCCGCTCGGGGGCGAGGTCGGCCACGAGCTGCTCGAAGGGCAGCTCCTGGTGGGCGAAGGCCGCCCGGCACGCGTCCCTGACCCGCCGGACGCCCGCGTCGAAGGTCATCCGGCCGGACAGGCCCAGGCGCAGCACCAGGCTGTTGAGGAAGAAGCCGACCACGCCCTCGGTCTCCGGCCGGTCGCGGCCGGCCACCGGGGTGCCGAGCACCACGTCCCACTGTCCGGTCCGGCGGGCGAGCAGCGTGCCGAACCCGGTCAGCAGCGTCATGAACGGGGTCGCCCCATGGCTTCGGCCCAGCTCGGTGAGGGCCTCGGTGACCTCGGGCGACAGCTCCAGCGGCACCATCGCGCCCCGGCCGTCGCGCACCCGCGGCCGCGGGTGGTCGGGTCTCGGCTCCAGCGGGGCCGCGCCGTCCAGCGCCGTGCGCCAGTAGGCGAGTTCCCGCTCCACCGTCTCCGGCGTGATCCGCTCCCGCTGCCAGACGGCGAAGTCGGCGTACTGGACCGGCAGCGCGGGCAGTCGCGGCGCCCGGCCGGCGCGCAGCGCGGCGAGGACCGTGGCGAACTCCCGTTCCAGTACGGAGGAGGACCAGCCGTCGCAGACGATGTGGTGCACCGAGAGCACCAGCACCTGCCGGCCGCCGGGCGCGGGGTCGCGGGCCAGCAGGGCGCGGGCGAGCGGGCCGCCCGCCAGGTCGAAGCCGCGGTCCAGCTCGCGGTCGAGCACGGCGGGCAGCTCCCCGGGCGTGACCTCGGCCGTCGTCAGCTCCAGCGGGGCGGGCGGCCGGATCAGCTGCATCGGCTCGCCGTCCTGGACGACGAACGCCGTGCGCAGCGCCTCGTGCCGCTCGACCAGCCGGTCCAGCGCGGCGGTGACCAGGTCCGCGCCCGTGCCGTCCGGCACCGGCAGGAACAGCGCGGACACCCACTCGCGACTGCGCGGCTTCATCCGGTCCAGCACCCACAGCCGGCGCTGACCGAAGGACAGGGGCAGCGGCCCGGTACGGGGCAGCGGCACGGGGCCGCTGGGGCCGTCGGGGTGGTCGAGGGGGGTGGCGCCGGGGTCGTCGAGAGGGGTGTCCCCGTGGGACTGGTCGGCCTGGTCGGCCTGGTCGGCCGGCGGTACCGGGGCGTTCCCGGCGTCCGGGCCGTCGCCTTCGTCCCGGCCGGCGAGCAGGCGGGCCTGGCCGGCGATCGTGGTCGCGGTCAGCAGGTCCGCGAGGGGCAGGTCGCGGCCGGTCGCCTTGCGCAGCCGGTTGACCAGCCGGGTGAACTGGAGTGACGTTCCGCCGAGTTGGTAGAAGTCGGCATCCGGGTCGATGCCGTCGCTCTTGAACAGGTCGCGCCAGACCCGGGCCACCGTCTCCTCGGCCGCCGGCCCGCGCCGGACGGCCGGCGCGGCGAGGGCCGGCGCCGCGAGGGTCGGCACGGGCAGCGCCGCGCGGTCCAGCTTGCCGCTGGACGTGGCCGGGAACCGGTCGACCGCGATCAGCACCGACGGCACATGGCTGCCCGGCAGCCGCTCGGCGAGGAAGCCGCGCAGCCCGTCCGGCACCTTCGGCGCCCGGACATAGGCGGCCAGGGCCGTTCCGCCGCCCGGTGCCTCGACCGGGACGACGGCGGCGCCGCCGACCGCGGGGTGGGTCTCCAGGGCGGCCTCGATCTCGCCCGGCTCGATCCGGACACCGCTGATCTTGACCTGGCGGTCGATGCGCCCGAGGTACTCCAGGGCTCCGTCCGGGCGCACCCGCACCCGGTCGCCGGTGCGGTACAGCCGCGCCCCGGCGGGCCCGTACGGGTCGGGCACGAACCGCTCGGCCGTCAGGTCGGCCCGCCCGAGGTACCCGCGGGCGACCCCCACCCCGCCCGCGAACAGCTCGCCCGTGTCCGCCGGTTCGCCGCTGTCGTCCAGCACCAGCACGCGCATCCCGGTGATCGGCCGGCCGATCGGCACGGGCCCGGTGCGCTGCGCGGGGTCGAAGCGGTGGGCGGTGATGTCGACGGAGCACTCGGTCGGCCCGTAGGTGTTCCACACCGTGACTCCGGAAGGGGCCAGCGCGAGAACCCGCTGGACCACCTCCGCGTGCAGCGGCTCGCCGGCGCACGCCAGCACCCGAAGCGCGCCGCAGCGGTCCCAGCCGTCCTCCTCGGCCAGCGCCCGCAGCACGGACGGCACGACCTGGAGCACGCTCGCACCGGTGTCGGCGACGGCCCGCAGCAGGGCCGCGGGGTCCCGCTCGGCACCCTCCGGCGCGAGGACGACCGTGCCGCCGACGGCGAGTGGCGCGAAGATCTCCCAGCCGGCCGCGTCGAAGGTCACCGGCGTCTTCTGCAGCACCCGGTCCGAGGCGTCCAGGCCGAGCGCGCCGATCGCCCAGCGGACGCGGTTGGCGAGGCCCGCGTGGTCGATCACCACGCCTTTCGGGCGGCCGGTCGAGCCGGAGGTGTGCATCACGTACGCGGCTCCGCCGGGCTCTGCGGCGGCCCGCGCGCCCCCCTGGCCCGGGGGGATTCCCCCGGCCGGGGCGGGTGCGTCGGCGCGCACCGCGGTGGCGCCGGCCGCGGTGACCCGGGCGTGCCCGGCGCGGTCGGTGACGACCAGGGTGAGGCCGGTCTGCTCGATGAGGCCGGACAGCCGGACGGACGGGTGGCCGGGGTCCAGGGGCAGGTAGGCGGCCCCCGCCCGCCAGACGGCGAGCAGGGTGACGACGAGGTCGGGGCCGCGCGGCAGCAGGACGCCGACCGGGCGGTCCGGTGCCGCGCCGTGGACGACGAGGGCGTGGGCCAGGGCGTCGGCCCGGGCGTCCAGCTCGGCGTAGGTCAGCTGCCTGCCGGCCGCGGCCACCGCCGGCCGGTCCGGGGTCAGCGCGATCTGCCGGGCCACCAGCTCGGGGACGGGCGTCGGGGCGGTCATGACAGGGTCTCCTTCGGGTGTGCCGGGAGTTCGGGTCGTACTGGGAGTGCGGGTCGTGCCCGGAGTTCGGGTCGCCGGGAGTGCGGGGCGTGCCGGGAGTGCGGGTGTGCCGGGGTGCGGTTGCGCCAGGAGTTCGGGCGTATCGGGAGCTCGCGTGCTGGTGGTGCGGTAGCTCCGGGAGTGCGGGTGTGCTGGAAGTGCGGGTGTGCCGGGGTGCGGTTGCGCCAGGAGTTCGGGCGTATCGGGAGCTCGCGTGCCGGTAGTGCGGTAGCTCCGGGAGTGCGGGTGTGCTGGGAGTACGGTCGTGCCGGGAAGCCGGGTGTGCCCGGGGCCGGGGCCGGCGGCGGGTCAGGGGGTGAACTGCGGGATGCCGTAGCGGGCGAACCGTTCGGCGATCGCCGCGGGATCGCGGGTGGTGGCGAGCGTGAGCAGCAGCAGGATCCGGGCCTTCTGCGGCAGCAGGTCCTCGGCGGGCAGCACACCGGGTGCGTGGGCGTCGTACACGGCGCCGCCGCCGGTGCGGGCCGCGGCCACGACCGTCACGCCCTTGCCGAGCGCCCCGCGCAGCGCGCCCGCCTCGCCGGGCGAGGGGTCGCCCGCGACGACGACGCCCTTGACGCCCGCGTCGGCGAACGCGGTGATCGCCTCGCCGCCGGCGTCCGGGTAGGAGGCGACGATCTCGGTGCGGGGCAGCTCCTCCCGCCGGATCCGGTCCAGGTCGAACGGTGTGCGCCAGCCGCTCCCGCCGCACCGCTGGACCCGGGCGGGCGCCCGCAGCAGCCGGATCCGGTCGCCGTCGACGGTGCCGAGCACCCCCGCCTGTCCGGCCTGGAAGGCGCCGGGCCTGAGCGTGGTGGTCTTGGTGGCCTCGCGGGCGGCGAGGATGTCGTTGCCGAACGCGACGACCGTGCCGAAGCACCGGGTGCGCCCGCTCGCGGCCAGCACCACGGCGTCGTAGAGGTTGGCGGGGCCGTCCGCGCCGAACACGTTGGACGGCCGCACGGACCCGGTCACGACCACCGGCTTGGGGCTGCGCACGGTCAGGTCGAGGAAGTACGCCAGTTCCTCCAGCGACTTGGTGCCCGCCGTGACCACGACCGCGTCCGCCGTGCGCAGCGCGCGGTCGACCTGCCGGGCCAGGTCGTAGTAGTCGGTCATCGCGGTCCGCTCCGGCCCTTCCCGGGTGGTGACCCGCGCCACCCCGTCCAGCTCCGGGCGCAGACCGGAGACGATGTCCGCGATGGGCAGCGCGCTGCCGTCGTAGTCCTCGAAGCCGGCCCGGTCCTCGGCGACGCCGGTGATGGTGCCGCCGGTGCCGATCACGACCACCTCGGGCCCGGCGGCCCGCCGCGGCCCGGCCTCCTTCGCGGCGACGGCCGGCACCGAGGAGACCAGCCCCACCAGCAGGGCCGTGACGGCCAGGACGAGCCGTCTCACGACAGCACCTGCCCGTTGTCGGCGCGCAGGGCGCGGGACCTGCGGTGGTCGAGGTGGATGAAGGTCCGGTGCAGCCAGCGGTCCTCGCCGTCGTAGCGCGGGGTGAAGTGGGTCCTGCCGTGCAGGGTGACCCGGTTGTCGACGATCGCGAGGTCACCCGGGCGCAGGTAGACGGCGCGGGTGACGGTGTCCAGGGCGGCCCGCAGGACCGTCATCGCCTCGGCGGCCTGCCCGTCCTCGGGGTGGGTGGCGTGGAAGTCCACCCGGACGTCGGGGTCGTCGAAGTCGCCGTACAGGACCGGGTGCGGCGGGGCCTGGCCGCCGGGGCCGCCGAAGGACGGCGGGACCTCGGTGCGGAACCGTTCCTCGCCGAGCACCTTGCGCACGTCGTGCGGCAGCAGCGCGACCGCCCGGCGGATCGAGGCGACCCGCAGACCGGCGCCGCCGTCGTGGTCGGGGCGCAGGCACAGCAGCGCGACCATGTCCGGCCGGTACGGGTGGAAGGCGTTCTCCACGTGCAGTTCCAGCGGGACCGAACCGGCGTTGCTCTGCTGTGCCTCGCGCCCGGCCACGGGGACGACGTTCTGCACCAGGGCGCCGCTCTTCTCGTCCCGGTAGGCGATGACCTCGCCGAGCTGCGAGGAGACCAGGGCGATGGTCCCGGCGGCCGGGGTGGCCGCCCGCTCGACCGACTCCTGGACGGTCGGGGTGGGGGCGAGTGCCGGCGCCGACGGCAGGTTGCGGACCAGCAGCATGCCGTCCGCCCGCGGGTCGTGCCGGAACGCCCGCAGTCTGCGGCGCAGCCGCTCCGGGAGCTCCTCGGACATCTCCCGGCAGGCGTCCAGCCAGCTCCGGTCGTCGACCAGGCGCGGTTCCACCTCGGCGAGCGCCCCGGCGACGGCCCCGGTCCGCTCCCTCTCCGCCTCGGTGAGGGTGAATACGTGGTCCTCGGTCATGACGTTCCTTCCTGAACGGGTTCGGACAGATCGCGGACCAGCAGGTCCCGGCCGAGCGCGACCGCTTCGAGCACCCGGGCGCAGCGCGCGGCCAGCCCCCGCGCCTCATCGGGGGTGAAGGCGTCGGGACGGTGCCCGAGCCGCAGCGACAGCCGCTCGCCCGGGACGACCGCCAGCCGCAGCGGGAAGTGGGTGTCGTCCGCGGCCGCGAACGCGCGCATCCGCAGCCGCCCGGCGAGGGCCGCCGCCCACGCGGAGGGGTCCATCGGGTAGTTCACGAACAGCGTCGTGGTGTCGAACAGGGTGCGCAGGCCGGCCGCCCGCTGGATCTCGGCCAGGCCCAGGTGGTCGTGCGGTTGCAGCGCGGCCTGCTCCCGTTGGAGGCGGTGCAGCGCGCCGAGGAACGGCTCGTCCGGTGCCAGCCGCACCCGCACCGGGACGGTGTTGGTGAACAGCCCGACCATGCCCTCGACACCGGGCAGTTCGGGCGGCCGGCCGGACACCGAGGACCCGAAGACCACGTCGTGGCCGCCGGTCAGCCCGCCCAGCACCACGGCCCAGGCGCCCTGGACGACGGTGTTCAGCGTCAGCCCGTGCGCCGCGGTACGCGCCGTCAGCGCCCGGGTGGTGGCCTCGTCCAGCTCGCGCACGACCAGCTCGTGCGGCACCTCGGTACGGCCCGTGGCGCCGACCAGGGTCGGACCGGGCAGGCCGGCCAGCGCCTCGCGCCAGGCATCCTTCGCCGCGTCCCGGTCCCGGCCGGCGAGCCAGGCCGCGTACCGCCCGTACGGCGTGACGGGCGCGAGCCGGCTCCCCGCGTACAGGGCGAACAGCTCCCGCACGAGCACCGAGGTGGACCAGCCGTCCCACAGGATGTGGTGGACGGTCAGCACCAGCCGGTACCGCCGGGTGCCGAGCCGGAGCAGGAGGAACCGCAGCAGCGGCGGCTTCGCCGGGTCGAACCGGGCGCGGCGGTCCGCGGCGGCCAGCCGCGCGGCCTGGGCCTCCGGGTCGGGGCCGCCGGTCAGGTCCGTCTCCCGCCAGGGCAGCGCGACCCGGGCCGGCAGGACCTGGACCGGCTCGTCCAGGTCGCCGTAGTGGAAGGCGGCGCGCAGGTTGGCGTGCCGGTCCAGGACGGCCTCGGCGGCGGCCCTCATCCGCGCGGCGTCGAGGGCTCCGTCGAGGTCGACGCCGAGCTGGGCCGCGTAGACGTCGAGCGTGTGCTCCGTCCGCATGCTGTGGACGAGGAAACCTTCTTGCAGCGGGGAGAGCGGCAGCAGGTCGGCGAGCGGCCCGTACTGCCCGGCCAGCTCGTCGATCTCGTCCTGGGACAGCTCGACCAGCGGCACGTCGGACGGGGTGAGCCCGCCCGCCCCGGCACCCCGGCCGTGCCGGGCCAGGCCCTCCAGGGCCGTGCGCAACAGGGCGGTCAGCTCGGTGATCCGCTCGTCCGGGAAGAGCCGCCGCGGCCAGTGGACGGTGAGGGTCAGCTCCGGGCCGGACGGGCCGTCGAAGGTGGCCGCGAGGATCTCCAGCTCGTGCGCGAACGGCATCCGCGGGTCGGCGTCGGCGTGGAAACCCCCGTCGGTCAGCCCCCAGTCGGCGCCCTGCCCCGAGGAGAAGCGGCCCAGGTAGTTGAAGCCGAGCCGGGGCGCGGGCAGCGCCGACAGCCGGGCCCGGGACGGCTCGTGGAGATGGCGCAGCATGCCGTAGCCGAGGCCGTGGTCGGGCAGCGCGCGCAGCTGCTCCTTGACCCGCTTGAGCGCGTCGCCCAGGGCCGGGCCCGCCGCCGCCACCTCCGGCCATGCGACTTCGCCCGGGTCCAGACGGGCCGGGTACATGCTGGTGAACCAGCCGACGGTGCGGTCCAGACGGACGCCGGGGAAGACGTCCTCCCTGCCGTGCCCCTCCAGCTCGCACAGCACCGCGCCGTCCGCGCCGCGCCAGCGGCGGTAGGCCAGTGCCAGCCCGGTCAGCAGCACGTCGGTGACTCCGGCGCGGAACGCGGCGGGCACCTCGGTGAGCAGCGCCCCGGTCGTCTCGGGGGAGAGGGTCACCGTCACGCTGCGGGCGGTGGCGAACAGGTCGGCGGCCGGGTCCAGGGCGCCGGCCCCGGCCCCCGGGTCGGCGGTGCACGCGATCCGCTCCCACATCGGGAGCTCGCCGGCCCGCTCGGGGGCCGCCGCGGTGAGCCGGTGGGCCCAGGTGCGCAGCGAGGTGCCCACCGCGGGCAGCGGGGCGCCGGTCATCGCCGAGGCGAGGTCCTGGAGCAGCACCCGCCAGGACACGCCGTCCACGGCCAGGTGATGCAGGGTCAGCTGGAGCAGACCGGGCGCGCCGGGCCCGCCGGGGCACCAGACGGCCTGGTGCACGACCCCCCGCGCCGGGTCGAGCCGGTCCCGCGCACCCGCACGCGGGCTGTCTTCCCGGCCGGGCTCGGGTACGACGGGGGGTTCGGGTACGACGGGTGGTTCGGCGGGGCTGGTCGGTTCGGGGATGCCGGCCGGTGTCGGTACGACGGCCGGCCCCGGTATGACGGCTGCTTCGGCGGCGCCGGCCGGTCCCGGTATTACGGCCGGTGTGGGTATGCCGGTCGGTTCCGTTACGACGGTCAGCTCGGGGGCGACCGTGCCCGGCGGTCTGACCTCCAGGCGTCCTCCCTCGCGCAGCCGCAGGCGCAGCGCGTCGTGGTGGTCGATGAGGGTGCGCAGGCCGTCGGACAGGGCGTCGGACGTGGTGCCCGCCGGTGTCCGGACCGTCACCGACTGGCTGAAGCGCGTGCTGGGGGCCTGCTGTCCGGCGAGCCAGGCCACGATCGGGGTGAGCGGCACCTCGCCGATGCCCGCGCCCTCGGGCTCGACGGCCCCCTCGTCGGCCAACGGGCGGGCGGCGCCCGCCAGTTCGGCGGCCGTCGGGTGCAGGAACACCTCGCGCGAGGTGAGTTCCAGCCCGGCCTTGCGGGCGCGGCTGACCAGTTGCAGCGCCATGATGCTGTCGCCGCCCCGGTCGAAGAAGGAGGCATGGGCGCCCACCCGGTCCAGCCCCAGGACCTCGGCGAAGAGCGCGCGGAGCGTCTCCTCGGCCGGGGAGCCGGGCAGGTCCGTGTCGTCCGCGCGCCCCTCGGGCGGGGCGGGCAGCGCGCGGCGGTCGAGCTTGCCGTGCGGGGTCAGCGGAAGGGCGTCGAGCACGACGAGCGCGGAGGGCACCATGGCCTCGGGCAGGATCCGCCGGGCCGTCTCCCGGACCTCGGCGGGGTCGAGCGGCCCGGCCGGGACCAGATAGCCGACCAGGCGCCGGGCACCGGGACGGTCCTCCCGGACGGCCACGGCCGCCGCGCGGACGCCGGGGTGCCGGCTCAGCGCGGCCTCGACCTCGCCCGCCTCGATCCGCAGCCCGCGCAGCTTGAACTGCCCGTCCCCGCGGCCGAGATACTCCAGCTGGCCGTCCGGCCGCCACTGGACGCGGTCCCCGGTCCGGTACATGCGGTCGCCGTCCGGGCCGTACGGGCAGGGCAGGAAACGGTCCGCGGTCAGCTCCGGGCGGCCGTGGTAGCCGCGCGCCACTCCGGCGCCCGCGATGTACAGCTCGCCGGGGCAGCCGGCGGGGACCGGCTCCAGCCGCTCGTCCAGCACGTAGACCCGCGCCCCGGCGATGGGGCGGCCGATCGGCGGCCGGCCCTCGCCGCCCAGCGGGCCGCTGCCGGTCGCCGCCACGGTCGCCTCGGTCGGCCCGTACATGTTGAACATGCGGCGCCCCGGCGCCCAGCGGGCCACGAGCGCCTCGTCCACGGCCTCCCCGCCGACGATCAGCACGTCCAGGTCGGGCAGTTCCCGGGCGGGCAGGCCGGCCAGGACGGCGGTGGGCAGCGCCAGATGAGTGATACGGGCGTCCCGCAGCAGCTCCGCGAGGTCGTCCGGCGCCAGGGCCGAGGTGTCCGGCGCGAGCACCAGCGTGGCACCGGAGATCAGGGCGGGCCAGATGTCGCCGACGGCGGCGTCGAAACCGGGCGAGAGGTACTGCAGCACCCGGCTGCCCGGCCCGAGCCCGAACCGTCCGGCGTGGTCGAGGGCGAGGTTGGCGAGCGCGCCGTGCGGGACGACCACGCCCTTGGGCAGGCCGGTCGAGCCCGAGGTGTAGACGAGGTACGCGGCCGAGTCCGGGTCGGGACGGCCGAACCCGCCCCCCGGTGACCCGGTGGGGCCCTCCTCGGTGAGGACACACACCGGGGCGGCGTCCGCCAGCAGGTGGTCGATCCGCTCCCGCGGGTATCCGGGGTCGACCGGCACATAGGCGGCACCGGCCCGCAGACAGGCGAGCATCGCCACGACCAGTCCGGCCGTGCGCGGCATCAGCAGCGCGACCGTCGTGCCCTCCCGCGCCCCCCGCTCGCGCAGCCGGGCGGCCAGCGCGTCGGCGCGCGCGTTGAGTTCGCCGTAGGTCAGCGTGGTGTCCCCGTACTCCAGGGCGGGCGCCCCGGCCGGACGGCCGGCCACGAGCCCGGGCACATCGCCCCCGTACGCCGGGGAGGGCGCCCGGACCGGCAGCAGGGCCGTCCGCTCGTCCGGGGTCAGCAGGTCCAGCTCGCCGATGGGCGTGCGCACCGAGTCCGCCGCCCGCAGGACGAACGCGGTCAGCCGCGCCGCGTGCGCGGCCAGCCCGGCGGCGTCGTGCAGGCCGGGGTCGGCGTCGAAGAGCAGCGCGCCCGGCGAGCCGTCCGAACGGCCGCTGACCGCCACGGTCAGGTCGGGGGCCGGGCCGGAGGCCAGGTTCGTCACCCGGCCGGTGGCGCCGCCGAAGTCCAGGTCCCGCTCGTACGGCATGAAGTTGACCAGCGTTCCGAGCAGGCCGCCCTCCCGCCCGGTGACGCCCAGTTCGCGGCACAGGTCCTCGTGCCGGTAGCGCTCGTGCCGCAGCGCGGTGCCGATCTCCGCCGCCACCACGGGCACCAGGTCGGCGAGGCTCGCCTCCAGCGGGACGTCGAAGCGCAGTGCGACCGTGCCCGTGGCCATCCCGGGCACCCGGCGCGCGCCGGGACCGCGCCGGCCGGAGACCGGCAGGCCGAGGATCACGTCGCTGCGCCCGGTCAGCCGCCGCACGTAGGCGGCGGTCGCGGCGACGAGGAGGGTCTGCCAGGTGGTGCCGGCCTCCTGCGCGGCCCGGTCCAGCACGGCGCGTCCGGCCTCGGGCAGCGGGTCCTCCCGGCGCAGACGCGGCGGCCGGTCGCCGGTGGGGGCGGCGCCCGGCAGCAGCACGGGCTCCGGGCGGTCGGCGAAGCGGGCGGTCCAGTAGGCGCGGTCGTCCTCGAACCCGGGCGAGGCGCGGTAGCCCGCCTCATCCCGGGCGAGCGTGTGCAACGGCTCGAAGCCGGCCGGGCCGGGCCGCGCGCCGCACAGCTCGCCGAGCCGGCGGCGCAGCAGATGCACGCCGTAGGCGTCCACGAGAATGTGATGAATTCTGTAGTAGAACAGCAGCCGTGCCGGACCGATCCGGAAAACGGCCGCGTGCGACAACGGCCCTTTCTCCAGATCCACGGACGTCGCCAGATCGGCGTCCATCCATTTCCGGGCGGCCTCCTCCGGGTCGGCGCTGTCGCGCAGATCGACCAGGGGAGGCATTTTCGGCGGGGCCGCGGACACGTATTGCCGCAGCCCCTCGCCGTCCTCGCCGACCGAGGTCACCCGCAGCACCTCGGCCTCGGAACACAACCGCGCCCAGGCCCGCCGGAGCACCTCGGGGTCCAGGTCACCGCGGATGTCGATGCACTCACCGCAGTTGTAGCGCCGGCCCGAAGGGTCCAGCTGATGGGCGAACCAGACGCCCTGCTGCGCCATGGAGAGCGGAAGCCGCCGTTGGTATTCCATGCCGGAGAGCGTGCGCGGCCCGGCTATCAGCGGCCTATAGCAAAACGACCCCAGGTCAGGGCACCGGACGGGTATAGCGGCAATATGGGCGCCTTATCGGATCCGATTCGACGCTCGGCCCCATGGTGACAGCACTCGCCCCCATGGTGACAGCAGCGAATCCGGTGGTGCCGCTTCCGGCGGACCGGCTGCTGACGTTTCTGCTCCAGGCGGGCCTGCTGCTGGGCACCGCGCTGGTGCTCGGCAGGCTGGCCCGGCGGGTGAACCTGCCCGCGGTCGCCGGTGAGCTGTGCGCCGGGGTGCTGCTCGGCCCGTCGGTGCTCGGCGCCCTCGGCGCCTGGCACGGGCCCGGCACCGAGCAGATGCATCTGCTCGACGCCACCGGCCAGTTCGGTGTCCTGCTGCTGGTCGGTCTCTCCGGCGCCGAGCTGGACCTGCGGCTGGTGCGCACCCGCGGGGCGACCGCGGCGAGGATCAGCCTCGGCGGGCTGCTCGTGCCGCTCGCCCTCGGCGTGGCGGCGGGCTTCGTCCTGCCGCTGTCGCTGCTGTCGGGCGGCGCGGACCGTACGGTCGTCGCGCTGTTCCTCGGCGTGGCGATGTGCGTGAGCGCGATCCCCGTCATCGCCAAGACGCTGCTGGACATGAACCTGCTGCACCGCGACGTGGGCCAGCTGACCCTGACCGCGGCCGTCATCGACGACGTCTTCGGCTGGCTGATGCTCTCGGTGGTGTCCGCGATGGCCACGACCGGGCTCGGCGCCAGGACGGTGGTGGGCTCGGTGGCCGAGATCGCCGCCGTGCTGCTGGTCGCCGCGTTCGTGCTCCGGCCGGCCGCCCGCGTCGTGCTGCGGCGCGGTCCGGCGATCGCACCGGTGGTGGTCATCGTCCTGCTGGGCGGCGCGGCCACCCAGGCCCTCGGCATCGAGGCCGTGTTCGGCGCGTTCGTCTGCGGGGTCGTGATCGCGTCGGTCAACCCCCGCCCGGAGGCCCTGGCCCCGCTGCGCACGGTCACCCTGACCGTCCTGGCGCCGCTGTTCTTCGCCCTGGCCGGCCTGCGCATGGACCTGACCGCGCTGGCCGATCCCGAGGTCGCCGCGGTGGCCGCCGGCATCCTGCTGCTGGCCGTCGCCGGAAAGTTCCTCGGCGCCTGGGCGGGCGCCGCCGCCAGCGGCCTCGGCACCGCGGAGGCACTGGCCTGCGGCGCCGGCATGAACGCCCGCGGTGTCATCGAGGTCATCGTCGCGATGACCGGGCTACGGCTCGGCGTCCTCAACGCCACCGCCTACACCACGATCGTGCTCGTCGCGATCGTCACCTCCCTCATGGCCCCGCCCCTGCTGCGCAGGGCGATGGACCGCGTCGAGCACTCCGACGAGGAGCAGATGCGGCTCACCTGGCCGTTCGTCCCGGAGAAGAAATCGGAGATCCCATGAGCGACCTGCTGCCCCATCTCGTGGAGGGCGGACCCGGCGCCCCGCCGCTGCCGGAGTTCACCGCGCTCCACCGCGACGAGCTGCGGGCCCGGCTGACCCGCCACGGCGCCGTGCTGCTGCGGGGCTTCTCCACCGGCCCCGACCAGCTGCGCGGCGTCGACGACGTGGTCCGCGCCTTCTCCGGCCCACCGCTGGAGTACGCCGAGCAGTCGTCCCCGCGGACCGCCCTGCACGGCAACATCTACACCTCCACGGACTATCCGCCCGAGGAGGAGATCTTCCTGCACAACGAGAACTCCTACCAGGCCTCTTGGCCGGGCGTGCTGTTCTTCACCTGCGTCGAGCCGCCCCTCACCCGGGGGGCGACCCCGCTCGCCGACACCCGGGAGATATACCGCTCGGTCGATCCGGCGGTCCGGGCGGAGTTCGAGGAGCGCGGCTGGATGGTCGTACGCACCTACCGGCCGCGCTTCGGCGTCGACTGGCGGACCTCCTTCGGCACCGGGGACCGCGCCGGGATCGCCCGCCTGTGCGCGGCCCGCGACCTGCGCTGCTCCTGGGCGGACGGCGACGTGCTGCGCACCGAGGGCGTCCGCGGGGCCGTCCACCGGCACCCGGTCACGGGGGAGTCCGTCTGGTTCAACCACATCACCTTCTTCCACGACAGCACCCTCCCGCCGGACGTCCGGGAGGGCCTGCTGGAGCTGTTCGGGGACGACGGCCTGCCGGCCAACAGCTACTACGGCGACGGCGGCACCATCCCCGACGACGTCATCGCCCATCTGCGCGACCGCTACCGCACGGCCTCCCGCAGGTTCGACTGGCGGCGCGGGGACGTGCTCCTGGTCGACAACATGCTGGCGGCGCACGGCCGGGAGCCCTTCACCGGCCCGCGCCGGATAGCCGTGGCCATGGCCGAGCCCGTCGTCCCGGTGGCCGTACGGTGAGCTGGTTCCGTACGTTCCACGCCCGGCCCGAGGCCCGTGTCCGCCTGGTCTGCCTTCCCTACGCAGGCGGCGGCGCGGGCCTCTACCGTGCGCTGGCACAGAAGCTCCCGCCCGCGATCGAGGTCGTGGCCGTGCAGTACCCGGGCCGCCAGGACCGGCGTGCCGAGGCCCCGGTCGAGGACTTGGAGGTGCTGGCCGACCGGATCGCGGCCGAGCTGACCGCCCTGGACGGCCCGCCCGTCGCGCTGTTCGGGCACAGCCTGGGCGCCACGGTCGGCTTCGAGGTGGCCCGCCGGATGCTCCCCAGGTTCCCGTCCCCGGTCGTCCGGCTGTTCGTCTCCGCCCGCAGGGCGCCCGCCGACCACCGGCCGAGCGGGCGGGACTTCCGGGCGGACGCCGTGCTGCGGGCCTGGGCCGAGCGCTCGGGCGGGGCGGCCCGGCAGGCCGCGGCCGACCCCGAGCTGTGGCAGCTGGCGGCTCCCTCGCTGGCCGCGGACCTGACGATGTCGGAGACCTACGCGCCCCGCCCCGGCGCCAAGGTGACCTGCCCGGTCACCGCCATCGCCGGCGCCGCCGACCACGGGTGCGGGGTGGCGGAGATGGGCCGCTGGGCGGCGCACACCATCGGCGGCTTCGAGGCCGTCGAGGTGGCGGGCGACCACTACTTCATCGACGATCCGGCCGCCGACCTGTGCGGGACCGTGGCGGGACTCGTCCGCGAGATCCGGGTCTGAGGACGCGAACTCCGCTCCCCGGACGGCTGGTTCAGGGCCCGGCGGCAGGCGGAAGGGGCGGGATCCCCAAGGATCCCGCCCCTTCGGCGCGCCCCCTTCGACGCGCGGCCCTACTCTCCCTTGCCGGCCAGGTCGAGCAGCCGGCCCCGCAGGAAGAAGCGGGTGGCGACGACCGCGACCGTCACCGCGACGGCCGCGCAGGCGGCGCCCACGGCGATGACGGCCCCCCACGGCACGCTGAACGCGAACCCGCCGGCCAGCTTGGTCAGCGCGGCCCGCTGGCCGGCCACCACCAGCCCGGCCGCGACCGCGCCGAGGATCCCCCCGGCCGCCGCCGCGACCGCGGTCTCCGCCGCCACGTACTTCAGCGTGTCGCCGCGGGTGGCGCCGGTCAGGTTGAGGGCCGCCAGCTCCCGGCGCCGGCCGGGCGCCGCCATCACGAGGGTGTTGGCGATCGCGAGCAGCGCGTAGCCCAGCGCGAGCGCGAACACGATCAGGGTCGCGAGCCGGGCCTGCTCCTGCTGGTCGTCGCGCACCTCGTCCAGGAACTCGGCCATCGGCGCGACCTTGACCGGCTGGTCGCGCGCCGCCTCGCGCAGCGCCGCGGCGACCGCGGCCCGGTCGCCGCCCGGGCCGACCTCGACGTCGATCCGGGTCGGCTCGCCACCGGCCGCGTGGGCGGCGGAGACATAGCCGGTCTCGCCCAGCACCGAGGGGCCCGTCAGCGCCGCGACCGTCAGGTTCACCGCCGTACCGTCGGGCAGTCCGGCCTTCACCTCGTCCCCGGCCTTGATGCCGAACTCGGCCGCGGTGTCCTCGTCCAGGACGAGCTGCCGGTCGCCGAACCGGTCCAGCGAACCCTCGGTGATCTTCAGGGCCTGGGTGGCGGCCAGTGCCTTCGGATCCACCGCCCAGCTGGACAGGGTGCCGATGTAGCGGTCCTTCGCCCCGGACAGGCGCAGCTCGCCGGGGGTCAGCGCGGCGGCCCGGACACCGGGCAGGGCGAGCACCTTGTCCCGGGTGGCGGCGCCGATGGTCGCGCCGTCGTCGGCGACCATGGTGAAGTCCGCCCTCGCCTGGGCCCGCAGCCCCGCGGCACCGGCGTCACCGGCGGCGACCGGTGCGGTGAGCAGCGCGCCGCCGAGGCCGAGCGCCAGCACGACCGGCGCCGCGACCGAGGCGGTGCGGCGGCCCGCGAACAGCGCGCCCTCCCGCACGATCATGGCCCCGGCGCCCAGTCTGCCCAGCGGCCAGGAGGCGAGGAACAGCACCGGGCGCAGCAGCAGCGGGGTCAGCAGCGCGCAGCCGCCCACGATCAGCACGGGCACCGGGAAGTAGTTCTGCATGCTCATCGCGGTGAGCGGGCTGTCCACCGCCGAGACGCTCTTCTGCAGGCCGAGTCCCAGCAGGGCGACGCCGAGCACCAGGCGGACGGGGGTCAGCGCCCGGCGGCTCCCGGTGGCCTCGCGCAGTGCCTCGGCGGGTTTGACCCGGCCCGCCTTCCAGGACACGGCGGCGGTGCCGAGCATCGCGGACAGCAGGCCGGCCGCGAAGGCGATCAGCAGGGGCGGCCAGACGACGTCGATCTGGTACCAGGCCGGGGCGATGTCCCTGTCGACCATGAAGTCCCGCAGCAGCGCGGCGAACCGGGCACCCACCAGACAGCCCAGCGCGGAGGCGACGGAGGCCAGCAGCAGCGCCTCCAGCAGCACCATCCGCCGCACCTGCCAGGGGGTCGCCCCGATGGTGCGGAACAGGGCGAGTTCGCGGCGGCGCTGGTCGACCACGAAGGCGAAGGTGGCGATCACCACGAAGACCGCGACGAAGGCCACGATCATCAGCGAGGTGCCCGCCATGCCCTCGGCGTCCCTCAGCTGGTCCCGGCCGCCCTCCTGGTCGGCCTCGGCGAGCAGCCGGGCGTCCCCGGTCAGCACGCTCGCCGGGCCGGCCGCCGAGCGCACCCGGTCGAGCGGGCCGTAGGCCACGACGGCCCGGACACCGGGCGCGAGCCTCCTGGCCTCGGCGTCGGTGAAGAACACGGCGTCCTCGAACCAGACCAGATCCGTGACCCCCACGACCCGGTAGCCGGCGAAGGTGCCGCCCACGGCGACCTCGACCCGCTTGCCGACCAGGGCGGCGTCGCCGCCACCGACCACGATCTCGTCGGCGGCCCGCGGCGCCCGGCCCGAAGCGAGCCGGTACGGGGTGAAGGCGGCCGTCGACCACGGATGGCCGACCTGATCACCGGGACCGCCGGGCAGCCGGGCGGAGAACGACCGGTCCTCGACCGTCCGCCCGGTGGCGGCCAGCGCGCTCACGGTCCGCGCGGGCAGGTCGCCCGGGCGGGCGATCGGGAACTCCCGGGGATCGCCGTCGTCGTCGGTCAGCTTGTAGGTGACGGGCTGCGTCACGACGGCGGGGGCCGCGGCATACCGCTGCGGCCCCGACAGATCGGTGGTCCCCACGGCCCACAGGGCGAGGGTCATCATCGCGATGATGCCGACCCCCAGCGCCAGCGCGAGGAACGCGCCCGCGAACGAGACGGCACGGGCTCGCACGGTCGCGAGCGCAAGCCTCACCATGACTGCTCCAGTTTCGTGATCCGCGCCGCGGCCAGTTCGGGGGTGGGGGATTCCAGCACGCCCGCCGGGCGGCCGTCGGCCAGGAAGACGATCTGGTCGGCGTAGGAGGCGGCGACCGGGTCATGGGTGACCATGATGATGGTCTGCCCGGTGGTGTCGACCAGTTCGCGCAGCAACTGCATCACCTGCCGGGACGACTTGGAGTCCAGCGCCCCGGTCGGCTCGTCGGCGAACAGCACCTTCGGCCCGGTCAGCAGCGCCCGCGCGAGCGCGACCCGCTGCTGCTGGCCGCCGGACAGTTCGCCGGGGCGGTGCTGCTTGCGCTCGCCCAGCCCCAGCCGGTCCAGCGCGGCGTCCACGGCCTTGCGGGCGGGCTTCTTCCCCCCGAGCATCAGCGGCAGCGCCACGTTCTGCCGCGCGGTCAGCGACGGAATGAGGTTGAACGTCTGGAAGACGAAGCCCACATGCTGTCGTCTCAGCCTGGTCAGCGCGGCCTCGCTCAGCCCGCGCAGCCGGGTGCCGGCCAGCGTGACCTCCCCGGAGTCCACCCGGTCGATGCCGGCCGCGCACTGCAACATGGTCGACTTGCCGGAGCCCGACGGTCCCATCACCGCGGTGAAGACCCCTTCGGGAAAGTCCAGCGTCACCTCGTCGAGGGCGATGACCCGGTTGTCCCGCTTGCCGAATCCTCTGCTCACGGACTCAAGCCGCACCATCGCCGTTCCCGTATCCATGTCCGGAACGGTAGGGGCGCGATCTATATCCGTCCCATACGTGCGCACCGGTCGGCCGGATCCCGCCGACCGCACCGCCGCGGCCTCGGTGTATCTGGCGAATATGGCTCGGCTATGGCCGGTTACCGAAGCTCGGGAGGGTCCGTGTCTGCACGGGTCCCTTGTTCACCGGAGGTGGGAAATGCACGCTGAGGAAGCCGACGACCGCCGCTATCTCGTGGTGCTCAACGACGAGGAGCAGTACTCGATCTGGTGGGCCGACCGGCCCCTGCCGGCCGGCTGGCACCCGGAGGGCACCGAGGGCGGCAAGGACGAATGCCTGGCCCACATCGGGAAGATCTGGACCGACCTGCGGCCGGCGAGCCTGCGCCGCCGGATGGCCGCGGCCCGATGAGCGGCGCCCGCAGGCTGGTGTCGCTGGAGGACCTCGACGACGGTGACCTGGAGCGGATCGTGCGCCGGGGCGTCTCCCACTCCGCGGGCACCTCCGTCCACCACGAGCCACTGGCCGGCCAGGTGGTCGGCATCTACTTCGGGATGACCTCGACCAGGACCAGGACCGCGTTCTGGTCCTCGGCGCTCCGGCTCGGCGCCCACGTCATCACCTTCGGGCCGTCGGACCTCCAGACCAACACCGGCGAGGCGTCCTCGGACACCGGGCGGGTGCTGTCGGGCATGCTCGACCTGCTCGTCGCCCGCACCGGCCGGCCCACCGGGGAACTCGCGGACTGGGCCGGGCAGCACCGGATGCCGGTGGTCAACGCCATGACCGAGGAGGAGCACCCGACCCAGGCGCTCGCCGACCTCACCACCCTGCGGCGCCACTTCGGCTCCCTCGAGGGACTGCGGGTGCTCTACGTCGGCGAGGGCAACAACACCGCCTCGGCGCTGGCGCTCGCCCTGGGCCGCACCCCCGGCGTGGAACTCCAGCTGCGCACCCCGCCCGGCTACGGGCTCGATCCGCGCCTTCTGGAACTGGCCCAGGAACACGCCCGGCGGTGCGGGGCCCATGTCGTCGAGAGCCACCGGATGGAGCCCGCGCCCCGCGGCTTCGACGTCGTCTACACCACGCGCTGGCAGACCACCGGCACCACCAAGCCCGACCCGGACTGGCGGCGGACCTTCCGGCCGTTCCAGGTGACCCGGGAGCTGTGGCGGGGCAGCCCGGAGGCGGTGTTCATGCACGACCTGCCCGCTCACCGGGGCGAGGAGGTCACCGCGGACGTGCTGGACGGCCCGATGAGCATCGCCTTCCAGCAGGCCGAGAACAAGATGCACAGCGCCATGGCGGTCCTGGAGTGGTGCCACGGCGCCCCCATGGAGGACCGCGGGGCGGGCGCGGCCCTCGGGGAGAGCCGTACCGGGAGCGAAAAGGCATCCCTGTGGTGACCGGGATCAGTCCCAGCGGCGCGTCGGCCAAGGCCGGCGCGCCGCCGCCGTTGCGGCGCAACCGGGACTTCCTGCTGCTGTGGACCGGCGCGGGCGCCACCCAGCTCGGCGCCCGCACCGGGGTCATCGCCTACCCGCTGCTCGTGCTGTGGGGCGACGGCACCGCCGCCGACGCCGGGCTGGTCGCGTTCGCCGGCCTGCTGCCCATGCTGGTGCTCCAGCTGCCCGCCGGGGTGCTGGTCGACCGCTGGGACCGGCGCCGCCTGATGCTGGTCTGCAACGTGATCGGTCTGGCGGCGATGGCCAGTGTGGTGGCCGTGGTCCTGGCCGGCCGGGTCTGGCTGCCGCACATCCTCGCGGTCGCCTTCGTGGACGGCGCGGCGACGATCTTCTACCAGCTGGCCGAGCGCACCGCGGTCCGCAACGTGGTGCACCCCGACCGGCTGTCCTCCGCGCTCGCCCAGAACGAGGCGCGGGGACGGGCGGCGGGCCTGCTCGGGCAGCCGGTCGGCGGTGCCGCGTTCTCGGTCGCGGGCTGGCTGCCGTTCGGGGTGGTCGCGGCCGGGCACCTGCTGTCCCTCGTCAACCTCAGCCTGGTCAGGACGCCCTTCCAGGAGCAACGCGGGCCGGGCGGGCGGGACTGGAAGGCGGAGGTGCGCCAGGGCCTGGCGTGGCTGTGGGGCCAGCGGTTCCTGCGCGCGGCGATCTGCGTGGTCGCGGTCACCAACCTGCTGTTCCAGATCGTCAACATGGCCCCGCTCGTGGTCATCCGGGAACACGGCGGCTCGGCGGCCCAGGTCGGGCTGATCGGGCTGGTCTCCGGACTCGGCGGGGTGGCCGGCGCGCTGTCGGCCGGCAAGCTGCTGACCGGGATCCGGCTGCCGAACATCCTGCTCGGCACCCTGCTGAGCTGGACGGTCCTGGTCCCCGCGGTGGCCCTGACCACCCAGTACGGGGCCCTGCTGGCGCTGTACGCGGCGATGTCCTTCACGGGCGCGGCGCTCAACGTCGGCGCCGGCGCGTACATGGCGCACCTGGTCCCCGACGAGATCCACGGCAAGGCGATGAGCGCGGTCATGCTGGCCTCCTGGGGCGCCAACTCCCTGGGCGCGCTGGCCGCGGGCTTCCTGCTGGCCGCCTTCAGCACCACCACCGTCCTGCTCGGCGTCGCCGCGGCCATGCTCGTGTGCACCGTCACGGCCGCCGCCAGCCCGGCGATCCGCAACCCCTGAGCAAAGCCGCACCGCCCCACCGACGAGGCTCCCCACCCGGCGACCGGGCGGGGAGCCTCGACTGTCCGGGCACGCGCACGAGCTACTTGGACGCCCGACAACCGAAGCCCACACCCGAGAACCCACCGGTCGCGGCGAGCGCACGGGAGTCCGTCGGTTGCGGCCCGCACGCGGCGTCCTGCCGGTCGTGGCTGGCACATGGGAACCCGCCGGTTGTGGCCCGTACGCGGGGGTGTGTCGGTCGTGGCCGGGCGTGTGAGAACCCGCCGGTCGCAGCCCGCGCACGGGAGTTCGTCGGTTGCGGGCCCGCATGCGGGGTCCGTCAGTTACGGCCCGCGCACGAGAACCCATCGCTCGCGGCCCGGGCACGGGAGTCCGTCGGTTGCGGCCCGCATGCGGCGTTCCGCCGGTCGTGGCCGGCGCATGGGAACCCGTCGGTTGTGGCCCGTACGCGGGGTGTGTCGGTCGTGGCCGGGCGTGTGAGAGCCCGCCGGTCGCAGCGCGCACGCGGGGTTCTGTCGGTCGTGGCCCGCGCATGAGAACCCGCCGGTCGTAGCCCGCGCATGCGGGGTCCGTCGGTTTCGGCCCGCGCACGAGAACCGGCCGGTCGTAGCTCGCGCACGGGAGTCCGTCGGTCGCAGCGTGCACGCGGGGTCCGTCGGTTTCGGCCCGTGCATGAGAGTCCGCCGGTCGCGGCGCACGCATGGGGGTTCGTCGGTTGTGGGCCGTACGCGGGGTCCGTCGGTTACGGCCCGCGCACGAGAACCGGCCGGTCGTAGCCCGCGCACGGGAGTCCGTCGGTTGCGGGCCCGCATGCGGGGTCCGTCAGTTACGGCCCGTGCACGAGAACCCACCGCTCGCGGCCCGGGCACGGGAGTTCGCTGGTTGTGGTCCGCACGCGGGAGTCCGTCGGTCGTGGCCAACGCGTGAGAACCCGCCGGTCGCGGCCCGCACGCGCGGGTCGGGCGGAGGGGGCCCGCGCACGGTGAAGGCTCTCCTCCCCGGCTGGGGAGGAGAGCCTTCACCGTGGAACCCGCGCGGCCCGCGGAGCGGTTACGTGAGTGCGGTGCTCAGGCGTGCCGCCGTCCGGTGTTCGAACACCTCGCGGACCGAGACGCGTACGCCCGCGCGGCGTAGTTCCTCGGTCGCCCGGAAGGCCCGGACGGAGTCGCCGCCGAGGTCGAAGAAGTCGTCCTCGACCCCGACCTCGTCCACCGGGAGCACCGACCGCCAGACCGCCACGACCCGTTCCTCCAGCGGGGTCCGGGGCGCGACCGGCGCGGCCCGGACGTACGCCTCGGGCCCCGGCAGCGGCAGCCCGCGCGGGTCGGTCTTGCCGGCGACCGTGCGGGGAAGCGCGTCCAGCAGCACGTACGCGACCGGGATCATCGGCTCGGGCAGCACCCGGGCCAGCGCCCCGCGCAGCCCGGCCGGGCCGGTGCCGGCTCCCACCGCGTAGGCCACCAGCCCGCCGCCGGCCACCGTCACGGCCGCGTCGGTGACCAGCCCGGTGGCCAGCAGGGCGGCGCGGACCTCGGCGGGCTCCACCCGGTGGCCGCGGATCTTCACCTGGTCGTCGAGCCGGCCCAGGAACTCCAGGGAGCCGTCGGCCAGCCGGCGGACCCGGTCGCCGGTGCGGAACCGGCGGGCCCCCGGACCGCCCGCCGGGTCGGGTACGAACCGCGCGGCCGTGCCCCCGGGATCGCCCAGGTAGCCGACGGCCACGCCCGCGCCGCCGATGTACAGCTCGCCCGGGACCCCGTCCGGGACCGGGTGCCCCGCCGCGTCCAGCGGCTCGGCGTGCACGCCCGGCAGGGGCCGGCCGATCACGCTCCGGCCGGTACGGGTGGCGAGGTCGTCGGCGGTGATCCGGTGCGCCGTCGCGTAGATGGCGGTCTCCGTCGGGCCGTACATGTTGACGAGGGCCGTACGCCCCAGCCGCCCCGCCCACGGGGCGAGCTCCGCGAAGCGCACCTTCTCCCCGGCCAGCACCACCGCCCGCAGCCCGGGGTCGGCGCCCCGCGCGACCAGCTCGGTCAGCCCCCGGAACGCCGTCGGCGTCTGGCAGAGCACGGTCACGCCGTGCCCGTCGATCAGGGCGAGCAGTTCGCGCGGTGAGCGGGCGGTCTCCCGGTCCGGGACGACCAGCGTGCCGCCCGAGAGCAGCGCGCCGAAGATCTCGAAGACCGACACGTCGAACGCCGGGGAGTGGGTCAGCGCCCACACCTCGCCCTCGGCCACGCCGATCCGCTCCAGCGCGGCCAGGACGACGGAGGCCGCCTGGGTGTGGGTCACCGCGACACCCCTGGGCCGTCCGGTCGAACCGGAGGTGTGGATCACGTACGCCAGGTCGCCGGCCGGTTCCGGGACGGCCGGCGGACGCCCGCCGCCCCCGGGGGAGACGGAGTCGAGTCCCGGCAGGGCGAGCCCCGGCCCGGTCACCGCGATCCGGGCGCCCGCGTCGGCCGCGTACCCGGCGAGCCGCGCGGCCGGCAGGGCGGGGTCGAGCGGCAGGTAGGCGGCGCCCGCCCTGAGCACGCCCAGCAATGCCACGACGAGGTCGGCGGAGCGCTCGACGTGCACGCCGACCCGGTCGCCCGGGCGGACCCCGCGCCCGGCCAGCCGCGCGGCCAGGCCGTCCGCGCGCCGGTCCAGCTCCGCGTACGACAGGGTGACCGGGCCGGACACCACCGCGGGCCGGTCCGGGACGCGGGCCGCCCGGTGCCGGACCAGTTCGTGCAGCCGGCCCGGGACCGGGGCGGCCGGCTCGCGCGCGGCGGCCGGGCCGGGCAGGACCGGGCCGCGGGCATCGCCCTCCGGGTCGCGGGCCATGGCCTCCAGCACGGTGCGCAGCATCCGCCCGACGCGTTCGGCCTCGGCCCGGGACACGGCACGCGGGTCGTGGCTCAGACCCAGCCGGTCCGGGCGGGCGATCACATTGAGCCCGAACTCGGTGCGCAGGCTGCCGCCCAGCCCGGCCGCGACATCGACCAGTTCGGTGTCCACCTGGTGGAAGTCCACGAAGTTGAAGATGGTGTCGATCAGCCGGCCGGCGCTCCAGCCGCGCTGGAGGGCCGACATCGGGTAGCGGCGGTGCGGCCAGAGCTCCACCTCGCGCCGGAACACCGACCGCACCAGGTCCCGCCAGGTCGCCGCCGCCCGGTCCACCGGGAACGGCACCGTGTTCAGGTACATGCCGTGCACCCGGTCGGCGCCGATCCGCTCCGGCCGGGTGTCGCACACCAGCCCCACATGGACGTCGCGTTCGTCGGTGAGCGCCCCCATGACCTTGACGAACGTGGCCAGCAGCACGCTCTTCACGGAGGCCTCGGCGCGCGCGGCGAGATCCCGCAGCGCGGGCTGGAGGTCCGTGAGTTCCACGACCACGTCGGCCGTGTCCGCCGGTTCGCCGCCGCCGCCTCCCCAGCTGTCGGGGAAGGCGAAGGGGACCCGGTCCGCCAGGACGCCCGCCCAGTAGGCGCGGTCCTCCGCCGAGGCGAGCGAGGCCAGTTCCTCGGCGACGAAGTCGGCGAACCGGACGGCCGGGGGCCGGTGCGGTTCCGGCTCCAGCCCGTCCCTGAGCCGGCGGTAGCAGCCGAGCAGTTCCATCAGCAGCTGGTGGTAGGTCCACCCCTCGGTGATCAGGTGCGCCTGCGTGAAGACGACCGTCCAGTGGCCGTCCGGTTCCAGCAGCACGGTCATCCGCATCAGCGGCGCCCGTGCCAGGTCGAACAGATCACCCCGCCCGGCCATCGCGCGGACGGCCGCCCGTACGTCGGCCGGGGTGCCGTCCCTGAGGTCGCGGACCTCGACCGGGATGCGCGCGCTGTCGTGGACGAGCTGCATCGGCACGGAGTACCCGGTCAGCCGCACCGAGGTCCGCAGCATCTCGTGCCGTGCTGTCAGCTCGTCCACGGCCCGGCGGAACGCCCCGGGGTCGAAGGGGGGTTCGTCCTTGATCCGGAAGGAGGTGACGTCGTGATAGCTGTCGCGGCCGTCACCGGACAGCATCTCCACGGCCATGCCGATCTGGTTCTGCGCCAGCGGATAGGCGTCGGCGAGCCCGCCGGGCAGCAGCGGCCGGTCCGCCTCGGGCACCAGCGCGAACGGCGCCACGACCCGCTGGGCGGCGGCGTCGAGCGGCGGCCGGCGCTCCAGCTCCGCGCAGAGCGCGGCGACGGTGCGCAGCTGGAAGATGTCCCGCACGGTCACGTCCAGGCCCTCAGCGCGCAGCACGCCCGCCACGGTGACGGCCCGGATGGAGTCGCCGCCGAGGTCGAAGAAGGCGTTGTCCACCCCCACCCGGTCCACCGGCAGCGCGTCGAGCCAGGCCGCGGCCACCCGCCGCTCCAGGGCGGTGCGGGGTTCGACGTGGGCGGCCCGGGCGAACGCCGAGGACCCGGGATCGGGCAGCGCCTTGCGGTCCACCTTGCCGTTCGGGGTGAGCGGGATCCGCTCCAGCGCGACGAAGGCGGCCGGGATCATGTAGTCGGGCAGGGTGGGGGCCAGCGCGGCCCGCAGCGCCGCCGGGTCGGCCTCCCCGGCCTCCCCGGCCACCACGTATCCCACCGGCTGCCCGCCCCGGACGGCCACGACGGCCTGCCGGACCAGCCCGGTCGCGGTGAGCGCGGCCTCGATCTCGCCCAGCTCCACCCGGTGCCCGCGGATCTTCACCTGGTCGTCGGCCCGGCCGAGGTACTCCAGGCTGCCGTCCGCCCGCCAGCGGGCCAGGTCGCCGGTGCGGTAGAGCCGGTCGCCGGGCCGCCCGCCGAACGGGTCGGGGACGAAGCGCTCGGCGGTCAGCGCGGGCCGGCCGCCGTAGCCCCGGGCGACCCCGGCGCCGCCCGCGTACAGCTCGCCCGTGACCCCGGCCGGGAGCAGCCGCAGCTCCTCGTCGAGGACGTACAGCCCGGTGTTGCGGACCACCGTGCCGATGGGCACCCGCTGGGCCGGAGCGGTGCCGGACGTCAGGACGGCGTGGGTGATGTCGTCGGAGCACTCGGTGGGGCCGTAGGCGTTCACCAGCGGGATGCCGGGGAAGCGCCGGAACCAGCGCGCGCACAGCTCGGGCGGCAGTTCCTCGCCGGTGACCACCAGCCACCGCAGTGTCTCCAGCCGGGGCGCGCCGGTGCCCAGGTCCCACAGGTCGAGGGCGGCGCGCAGCAGGGACGGGACGACCTCCAGCACGGTCACGGACTCGGCGTCCACCAGGCCGAACAGCGCCTTCGGGTCGAGCGCCACCGAGCGGCCGGCCACCCGGGTGCGGCCCCCCGTGACCAGGCCCGCGAGCATCTGCCACACGGAGATGTCGAAGCCCTGCGAGGCGTTCTGCACGATCGTGTCGGCGGCGGTCAGAGCGAGGTCCTCCACCTTGGCGAGCAGGTGGTTGCCCATGCCGCGCCGGTGCACCAGCACACCCTTGGGCAGTCCGGTGGAGCCGGACGTGTAGATGACGTAGGCCAGGTTCTCCGGGTCCGCCGGGCGGTCGGCCGGCGCGCCGGCGGCCGTTTCGGGTCCGTCCAGGTCCAGCACGGTGCCGGCGCGCAGGCCGTCCGGGGCGCCGGGGCCGGTCACCAGCAGGCGGGCACCGGCGTCGGAGAGCATGTAGGCGAGGCGGTCCGCCGGCAGCTCCGGGTCGAGCGGCAGATAGGCGGCGCCCGCCCGGAGCACCGCCAGCACCGCGACGACCAGCTCCGCGGAGCGGTCCATGCACAGGCCCACGACGGCGTCCGGGCCGGCGCCCCCGGCGGTCAGCCGGCGGGCCAGCCGGCCCGAACGCTCGTGAAGCTCCCGGTAGGTGAGCGTGCCCGTGGCGTCGGTCAGGGCGGGCGCGTCCGGCGTCGTACGCGCGAACGCGGCGACCGCCCCGGGCACGTCCAGGGTGAGCGGGGTGCGGGCGTTCGCGGTCCACGCGGCCAGCTGCTCGCGCTCGCCCTCGGGCAGCCGGACGGCCCGCGCGTCGCCGTCCGGACCGGCGGCCATCGACTCCAGCACCGCGCGGAACATCCCGGCGACCCGGTCGGCGTTGCGCTCGTCCACGAAGCGGGGGTCGGCGGTCACCCAGATGTGGCCGGCCCGGGAGGAGACGGTCAGCGGGAACTCGGTCGGGCTGTCGTCGGTGCCGGCCATGTCGATCAGATCGGTGTCGACCTGCCGGAAGTCCTGGTAGTTGAAGTACACGTGGACCAGGCGCTGCCGTCCGGGCACGTCCCGCTGGATCTCCGCGAGCGGGAACCGGCGGTGCGGCCACAGCTCCACCTCCCGCTCGAAGGTACGGCGGACCAGGTCCCGCCAGGTCGCCGCGGACCGGTCGACGGGGAACGGGAGCGTGTTGAGGTACATGCCGTAGACCCGGTCGGCACCGGCCGTCTCCGGGCGGGCGTCGCAGATCAGCCCGGTGTGGAAGGCCGCCTCGTCGGTGAGCTGGCTCATGACCTTGGTGTAGGCGGCGACCATCACGCTCTTGAGAGAGGCGTCGGCCGCCGAGGCGAGCGCGCGCAGCCCGTCCTCCAGGTGGGACCAGGGCGTACGGCGGACCAGATACCGTGAGCCGGTGGGCAACGCCGGGTCGCCCCAGCCGGCGGGCACCCGCATCGGCGCGTGACCGCTGGTGATCCCCTTCCAGTAGGCGCGGTCCGCGGCCGAGTCCACGGAGGCCAGTTCGGCCGCGACGAAGTCGGCGAACCGGACGGCCGGCCGCTCGAACGGCTCGGGTTCCAGACCGTCCCGGAGCCGGTCGTACAGCCCGAGCAGCTCCATGATCAGGGTGTGGTGGCCCCAGCCCTCCAGGATCGGGTGGCATTCGGTGACGGACAGCCAGTAGCCGCCGTCACCGGTCACATGGACGAAGACTCGCATCAGGGTGGGAGTGCCCAGGTCGAACAGGTCGGCGCGGTCCCGCGCCGCGTAGTCCGCGAGGACCCGCTGCACCTCCTCGTCCGGGAGCGGGCCCAGCTCCTCCATGCCGACCGGCATCACCGCCTCGGCGTGCACGACCTGCATCGGCGCCGAGTAGCCGGACAGGTGCAGCGAGGTGCGCAGGATCTCGTGCCGGGCCACCGCGATCCGGGCCGCCTCCCGCCAGGCCGGGAGCGAGAACGGCTTCGGGTCCTTGATCCGGAAGGAGGTGACGTTGTGGTAGCTGTTCTGCTCGTCGGCGAGCATCTCCACGAGCATGCCGATCTGGTTCTGCGACAGCGGATAGGCGTCGACGGCGCCTTCGGGCAGCCGCGCCCGGTCCTCCTCGCCGATCAGCGCGAACGGGGCGACGCCCGGCTCCCGCCCGGCCAGCACCGGGCGGGCGGCCACCAGTTCGCACAGCGCGGCGACGGTGTGGTGGGCGAACACGTCCCGGACCGACACGTCCAGACCCGCCTCCCGCAACGCGCCGACCAGCGCGACCGCCCGGATGGAGTCGCCGCCGAGGTCGAAGAAGCTGTCGTGCACGCCGACCTCACCGCCCGGCAGGACCCCCGCCCAGACCGCGGCGACCCGCTCCTCCAGCGGGGTGCGCGGGGCCGTCCCGGCCGCCTCCCGCGCCGGACCGGGGGCGGGCAGGGCCGCGACGTCCAGCTTGCCGACCGGGGTGAGCGGGATCCGCTCCAGCGCCGTGAACGTGCCGGGGATCATGTGCTCGGGCAGCGTCAGCGACAGCCGGTCGCGCAGCGCGCCCGGGTCCGGGGCGTCCCCCTCGGGCACGTAGTACGCGGCGAGCCTGCCGTCCACGGCCAGCACCCGCGCCTCGGTGACCGACGGGTGCCCGGCCAGCGCGGCCTCCACCTCGGCCGGTTCGACCCGGTACCCGCGGATCTTCAGCTGCCGGTCGGCGCGGCCGGCGAACTCCACGGTGCCGTCCGCGAGGACCCGGCCGAGGTCGCCGGTGCGGTACAGACGGGAGCCGGGCTCCCCGAAGGGGTCGGGCAGGAACTTCCCGGCGGTCGCCGCCGGCCGGCCCGCGTAACCCCGGGCCACGCCCGCGCCGCCGACGCAGACCTCCCCGACGACCCCGGGCGGGACCGGGCGGAGCGTCTCGTCGAGCACGTACATGGTGGTGCCCGGGATGGGCAGCCCGATCGGGACGACCTCCCGCTGGGCGCCGGCCACCGGATGCGCCGAGTTGCCGACGGTGATCTCGGTGGGACCGTACTCGTTGATCAGACGGCCCGCGCCCAGCAGGGCGTCCCAGCGTTCCGCGGTCGGGCCGAGCAGGGCGTCCCCGCCGGTGACGACGGTACGGGCAAGACCGTCGACGGCGTCGTCGGCGAGCTGGTGCCCGAGCAGCTCCAGATGGCCCGGGGTGAGCTTGACGAACGCGTACGGCGCGCCCCGGGCCAGCAGGGCGCCCAGGTCGGCGAGGTCGAGGTCCTGCGGGAGCATGTGCACCGGCAGCCCGGCGAGCAGCGGGCCGAACAGCACCGGGACGACGACGTCGGAGGCGACCGTGGAGAACAGCGGGGCGCCGCCCGCCCGGGCGTCGCCGATGTACTCGGCCAGCACCCAGTCGAGGTGCACGGCCAGCGACGCGTGCGAGATCTGCACGCCCTTGGGGCGGCCGGTGGAGCCCGAGGTGTGGATGATGTACGCCAGCGCGTCCGGGTCGGGCAGCACACGGGGGCCGGGGGCGTCCTCGGGATCGGCCTCGTCCACGACGACGATCTCGCCGGGGAAGACCTCGGCGAGGCGGCCGGCCCGGGCCCGGTCGGTGAGGACGGCCCCGGCGCCCGCGTCGGCGAGCAGCGCGGCCCAGCGCTCCGCGGGGAACTGCGGGTCCAGCGGGATGTAGCCGCCGCCCGCCCGCCAGGTGCCGAGCAGGGCGGCGAGCAGGTCGGGGCCGCGGTCCAGCAGCACGCCGACGACCGACTCCACCGCCACACCGCGCCGGGCCAGGCGGCCGGCGAGGATTCCGGCGCGGTCGTCCAGGGTCCGGAAGGACACGGTGCCGCCCGCGCCGGTGACGGCGGGGGCGTCCGGGCCGGCCGCGACCCGCTCGGCGAACCGTTCCGGCACGGAGCGGCAGGGGGCGGCGGGCGCGCCCCGGCCCGCGGCGAGGAACCGGTCCCGCTCGGCGTCGTCCAGGATCTCCACGGCGGACAGCGGGCGTCCGGGGGCGGAGGTGAGTTCGTCCAGCAGCCGTACGAGGTGGCGGCCCATCCGGGCGACGGTGTCGTGGTCGAACAGGTCGGTGGCGTAGATCAGCCGGCCGGTGAAGCCGCCCGCGCGGGAGTCACGCACCTGCAGTTCGAGGTCGCAGCGGGCCACGCCGCCGTCGGCGAGGAAGGGCTCGACCGCGACGCCGGGCAGCCCGAACCGGGCGCCGCCGCCCTCGTGCAGGGTGAACACCGCCTGGTAGAGCGGGGTACGGGACAGGTCCCGCTCGGGCTCCACCTCGGCGACGACCCTGGCGAAGGGGACGGCCTGGTGGTCGTACGCGTCCAGGCTGGTGCGCCTCACCCGGTCGACCAGACCGGCGAAGGAGTCGTCGGCGGCCCAGTCCGTCCTCAGCACCAGGGTGTTGACGCCGTAGCCGAGCATGCCCTGCAACTCGGGCCGGCTCCGCCCGGAGACGACGGTGCCGACCGCCACGTCCCGGCGGCCGGTGTAGCGGCCGAGCAGCACCTGATAGGCGGCGAGCAGCACGGTGAAGACCGTGGTGTCCCGCTCGTCGGCGACGGACCTGACCCGCTCGGCCAGACCCTCCGGGAACTCCAGGGCGACCTCGGCGCCCCGGTGCCCGCGCACCGCCGGACGCGGCCGGTCGAAGGGCAGCTCCAGCGGCTCCACGCCGGTCAGCCGGGACTTCCAGTGGGCGAGCTGCCGGGCGAACCGGTCACCGGAGGCCTGCCCCCGCTGCCAGGCGGCGAAGTCGGCGTACTGCAGCGCGGGCGCGGGCAGCGGCAGCTCCCGGCCCTCGGCGAAGGCCGCGTAGGCGGTCGCCAGTTCGCCGACCAGGATGCCCGTCGACCAGGCGTCGCAGGCTATGTGGTGGGAGACCAGCAGCAGCACGTGGTCGTCGTCCGCGATCCGGACCAGCAGGGCCCGCGTCGGCCAGTCGCGCGCCAGGTCGAAGGCGCGCGCGCACGCCTCCTCCACCACCTCGTGGGCCCGCTCCTCGCCGTCCGCCCCGGCGACGGCGAGCGTGCCCGCCCGGGGCGGATCGACGACCTGCTCGGGCTCGGCGCCCGCCAGCACATGCCGGGTGCGCAGGATCTCGTGCCGCTCCGTCACCGCGTCCCAGGCCCGCCCGAGCGCGCCCGCGTCGAGCGGCCCGCGCAGCCGGAACGAGACCGGGACCAGATACTCGGTGCTGCCCGGATCGAGCCGGCTGAGGAACCACATCTGCTCCTGGCCGAACGAGAGCGGCAGCGCGCCCGAGCGATCGGCCGGCTCGATGACCGCCCGCGCGCGCCGCCCCCCTCCGGCCAGCCGCTGCCGCAGCAGCTCGGCGCGCACCTCGTCGGCGGGCGGCGCCATCACGGATTCTCTCGGGGTCATCTCGGCCTCTTCCAGTCATGGATGACTATCAGCCTTCCGATGCTGGCGACGGCCGCCATACCCACTCCATATTCGGGCATTCGGGCAACGGCACATCCGGCCGCGGGGCCCGTGCGGGGCGCGCACGGTGCCGCTGAAGGCGTGACAGATCCGGTTGCGAAGTCGGGGTGGAGCGGCGGGCCGCGCGGGCCGCCGGCCGGCCGGAAGGCCGGCACCGGCGGGACCCGGCGGCGGGCCGCCGGAGGAACGGGCGTGCTGCCGGGCCGCCGGATCCGCGCGCCCGGTGGCCGCTCAGGAGGAGGGGACGGGGAGTTCCGGCTTCCACAGCTGCGAGACCTCGCCGAACCGCTCGCTCACCCAGAGGTCGTCGTAGACGGTGTCGAGATAGCGGTCGCCCCGGTCGGGGAACACCAGCACACAGGTGGCGCCGTCCGGGATCTCGTCACGGATCTGCTGGAGCGCCGCGACCACCGCCCCGGACGAGCCGCCGGCCAGCACCGCCTCGCTGCCGACCAGCCGCCGGCAGCCCACGACACAGTCCAGGTCGCTCACGTGCACCACCCGGTCGGCGGCCGACGGATCGAACAGGGCCGGCCGGACCGACGCGCCGTGCCCGGGGATGAGGCGCCGTACCGGCCCCCCGTCGCCGAAGAGCACGCTGCCGACGGCGTCGACCGCGACCATGGTCGTGCCGAGGCCGTTGGCCCGGGCGTAGCGGGCGCAGCCCTGGAGGGTGCCGGTGGTGCTGGTGGCGCAGAACAGGTAGTCGACCCGGCCGTCCAGGGCCCGGACGATCTCCCGCATCGTGTGTTCGTGCGCGGCGGGGTTGAGCGGGTTGGCGTACTGGTTGGGCCAGAAGGCGTGGGGGATGGTCGCCACCAGCCGGCGCACCCGCTCCAGCCGGCGCTCCAGGAACTCGCCGGTGCGCGGGTCCGGTTCGGTCACCTCCTCGATCTCGGCGCCGTACGCCCGCAGGATCGCCAGGTTCTGCCGCGAGGCCTTCGCGTCGACCACGCAGATGAACCGGATTCCGTGGTAACGGCACAACTGGGCGATTCCCACGGCGAGATTGCCCGAACTGGATTCGACCACCACCGAGCGGGCCGGGTCGATCTCCCCGCTGTGGATCCGGTCGAGGACCATGCTCACCGCGGTCCGGTCTTTTATGCTGCCCCCCGGATTGAAACCTTCGATCTTGGCGAATACCCTTCCGCCGAATCCGGGCAGAAGCCGGTGCAGCTCCACCAAGGGTGTGCCCCCGACCGTTCCGAGGATGCTGCCCGCAGCCGTTCCGTCCATAGCCACTCCTCCTCGAAGTACCTGTTTCCGTGTGCCGTCCGGGAGTTCAGCCGGACATCGCCACCAGGACGCGGCGCGGCCCCGAGTAGGGCCTGCGGCCGTGCGCCACCAGCACGTTGTCCACGACCAGGAGGTCCCCCGCCCGCCAGTCCACGTCCACCGCGGCGGCCAGGCCCCGGTCGCGGATCTCCAGGACGTACGCGGGGTCGATCGGCGACCCGTCCGCGAAGGTGACGTGCTGCGGCAGGTCCTCCTCCGGCATGATCCGCGCCAGCGCGGCGGCGGTCTCGTCGCCGAGCGCCGCGTGATGCCACTGGTCGGCCTGGTTGAACCAGACCTCCGTACCGGTGACCGGGTGGGTGACGGTCGCCGGGCGCACCTGCGTGATCCTGAGCCCCCCGTCCCGCTTCCACTCCCAGGTCGTGCCGGGCATCCCCGCCAGATACTTCTCCACCTCCGCCCGGCCGGCGGTCTCGAACGTCTCCTGCCAGCTCTTGCCGAAGCCGTGCCCGTCATGGAGGTTCTGGGTGTAGCGCACACCCCCGGCGAACGCGGCCCGCAGCCCGGGCGGGAGCGCGGCCAGCCACGCCGCGCCGGACACGACCGGCGTGGCACCGCCCGAACCCGGCGCGGTCTCGCAGTAGAAGGCCAGCCGGGCCGGCCAGCGCGCCGAGTACGACAGCTCGTTGTGCATCGAGATCGTGTGCTCGGCGGGGTACTCCGTGGACGTGTACACGCGGTCGCCCACATGGCTGCGCGGCGAATTCCCGTGCACGTACGCGAGCCGGTCGCGCAGCACGCGGTCCAGTACGCCGTCCAGGGCGGCAGGCGTGATCCCGAAACCGCGGAACACCACGGCACCGGCGCTCAGCAGCAGCTCGTCGAGGCGCCCGGCCAGCAGGCCGGGCAGCGGGCCGTCCGAGGGAGTGATCTCCGCGGGGGCCCAGGTCATGGTCTCCGTCATGACCACGAGCGTCCCGCCGCGGGCTATACCGGCCCGATATCCCGCCGGTGCGGCGCGGGCAACGGAAGCGGCGGAAACCACGGTGCGGCGCAGCCCGGCACACCGGATCCGGCCACCGGCCGGATCCCGGAGCACCGCCTCGCCTGCCCCGGCCCGCAGTGCTGGTTCGTCCGCCCGGTCGCGGTGTGCTGGTTCGTCCGCCTCGGCCTGGAGGGCTGGCTTGTCTGTCGGGTCGCGGTGTGCTGGTTCGTCCGCCTCGGCCCGGCGCCTGGCTTGCCCGCCGGGCCTCGGAGCGCCGGTTCGTCCGCCCGGTTCCGGAGCGCCGGTTCGTCTGCCCGGTTCCGGAGCACTGGCTCACCGGCCGGCTCGCGGAGCCTCGGTTCGTCCCTCCGGCCCGGAGCGCCGGCTCGGCCTCCGGCCCGGCGCCCGGCTTGCCCGCCGGGTCTTGGAGTGCTGGTTCGTCTGCCCGGTCCCGGAGTGCCGGTTCGTCTGCCGGATTGCGGAGTGCCGGTTCGTCCCCCCGGTCGCGGAGCACCGGCTCGGCCCCCGGCCCGGCGCCCGGCTTGCCGGTTCGTCCGCCGTGGCCCGGCGCCCGGCTTGCCCGCCGGATCGCGGAGTGCCGGTTCGTCTGCCAGGTCCCGGAGCGCTGGCTCGTCTGCCGGGCCCGGAGCACCGGCTCACCGGCCGGATCGCGGAGCACCGGCTCACCGGCCGGATCGCGGAGCACCGGCTCGGCCCCCCGGCCCGGCGCCCCGGCTCGCCCGCCGGGCCCCGGCACACCAGCCCTCCGGCCGCTCCGCCGGGCTCCGGCCGTCCGGCCGCTGCGCCGGGCCCCGGCCCTCCGGCCGCGTTCAGAGCGTCGGCGCGATGCCCGGTCCCGGTCCCAGGTCCCTGGCCTGGTACGGGGCCGGGTCCGTGACCCAGCCCGCGGCCAGGACCAGGCGGGAGTCGCGGTCGGCGGCGAGGAAGCCGAAGGGGCGGTCGAAGGCGACCCGGACGACCGTGGTCTCGTAGCGGAACTCCGGAAGCCCGCCCGCCGTCATCGGCACCGCCGTCACCGCCGCCGCCCGGAACCCCAGCGCGCCGAACTGGGCCACCGCCGACTGCCGGGCCTCGCCGACGGCCAGCGGACGGTCGCTCACCCCCGGGAAGTGCCCGGTCCGGGCGTCCATCGCCGTGGTGAGCCCGAACAGGCCGGACAGGGCGAGCAGATCGTGGTCGGCCCGGACCTCGTACGCCACCGTCCGCACGTCCAGCGTCCTCGGTTCCGGTGTGACGGCCGGCTGCTGCTCCACATGCAGGCCGGGGCCGACATGCCCGTGCGGCAGGGCGCCGCCCGCGGTCAGCGGCAGGCCGCGCTCCACGATGCCGACCCCGGCCGCCAGCACCTGACCCGGAGCCATCCGCTCCTCGCCCAGGACCAGATGGACATCGACGCCGTTGTCCCCGGGAACCGTCAGCGCGGTGACGAAGCCGTCCGGGGTGCCTGCCACCCCCACCCGGTCCGGCCGCACACTGCGCCGGTGCAGTCCGCGCAGGGTACGGCCCTGCCAGGGCCCGGTGTCCGGCAGCAACGGCAGCTCCATGAACGGCTGGCGCCACCGGGTCCGCAGCGCCAGCGCGCCGGCCAGCACCATCCGGGACTCACGGGTCAGCGTCACCGGCATCCGCTCGACCAGCCCGCCGGTCCGCTCGGCCGCCCACGCGTCCAGCCGCTCCTGCGCGGTGACCAGGTCGTCCCCGAACCGGCCGTGGGTGCCGGCGGGCAGCCCGGCCCGCCACTCCTCGCGCAGCACCAGCCCGTGGTGCGTCCACAGCCCGAGCGCCGCGTCCAGCCCGGACACCGACGCGAGCCCCGCCAGCAACTCCCGCGCGGCCCCGGCCGCCTGATCGGCCGGCACCCCCAGGGCACCGGCCAGCTCCGCGCGCGCCGGGCCCGCCGCGCCGTCGGCCAGAAAGGCCAGCAGGGGCCACACACCCGGCGCCGAGAACACCGTCCCCCCGGTCAGGGCCTGCGCCCAGCGGGCCGTCAGTCCGTTGACCCGCCGGACCGTCTCCTCGGCCACCCCGCTCACTCGTGCCCCTCCCGGTCCGCCCTGCTCATTCCCACCCCGGCCCCCCGGTCGTCCCGTGCCCGTCCGGGGCCGTGTTCCGCCCCCGCCCGGGCCCCGCTTAACATGCGGCCAGTCGTACGTCAGTCCAGCCGCCGGCCGGCCGCCGGTCCTGTGCTGCCGCCGCCCGACCCAGGAGCACGGTACCGGTGTCCATACCCCCGCCTTCCGGCCCCCACCAGCCAGAAGGGTCCGTTCCGCCGCACCGGGAGCCGTACGGCCCGCCGGCTCGTCCCCAACCCCCGGGCGCGTCCCCGGGGTTGCCCGTGTACCAGCCGTGGACCCAGGGCTACCGCCCGCACAACGCCCCGGCGCCGGTCAACGGCCTCGCCATCGCCTCCCTGGTGCTCGGGGTGCTGTGTTTCGTGCCCGGCGTGGGACTGGTGCTCGGGCTGACCGGGCTGCGGCAGATCCGCCGGCGCGGCGAGCGCGGCACCGGTCTGGCCGTGGGCGGCGCGGTGCTGTCCGGGGTGGGACTGCTGCTGTGGGCGCTGCTGTTCGCCACGGGCGGTGTCTCGGCCCTGTGGCACGGAATCAGAGAGGGCGCACGCGACGGCGCCGCCGTCTCGCTGACGGAGGGCCAGTGCTTCAACGCGCCGGGCGGTGCGCTGACCGGTGTGACCTACGACGTGGACACGGTGCCGTGCACCGGCGTGCACGACGGTGAGGTCTTCGCGTCCTTCCGGCTGCCGGGCGGCGGCCCGTACCCGGGGGACGACGAGGTCGCCGACACCGCCGACCAGCGCTGCCAATCCCTGCGGGACGGTTACGCGATGGACGGCTGGGCCGTGCCCGGGTACGTCGAGGTGTACTTCCTGACGCCGACCGAGGACAGCTGGGCGGCCGGGGACCGCGAGGTCACCTGCGTGTTCGGCCACACCGACGAGGGCGGCGAGCTGACCGGGTCGCTGCGCAACGACGAGACCGACCTGGACGCCGACCAGGTCGCCTATCTGAAGGCCGCTCACGTGCTCAACGCGGCGCTGGAGACCGCGCCCGACGAGGAGTACGCGGAGGACGACCTGGCGGGCCACAAGGCGTGGGCCGGCCGGGTGGCGGCCGCGCTCGGCGAGCAGGCCCGCATGCTGCGCGCGCACTCCTGGCCGGACGAGACCGCCGGGCCGGTCGCCGCGCTCGCCGCCGGCCTGGACAAGGCGCGCACGGAATGGGCGAAGGCGGCCGGGGCCGGGGACGCGGACGGCTTCACCGCGCACTACGAGAACGGCCTGGACCTGATCGATCCGGTCCGCACGGTGATCGTCCGGTCGGTCCTGGGGCTGGCCACCACCCCGCCCACGGCAGGGGACGTCGAGGGAAGCGGCGGCCGCATGCAGGTGTGAGCCGGTGCGGACCGAGGGCACCTATACGGCAGGAAAAGTGCCTGCGTAAAGGCGTACCCGCCGCCACGTCATCACATCGGGTGATTCTCTGGCCTCTGCTTGCACCGCTGAACCCACGGTTGCCAGGCTGTTGCTGTCTGTACAACCTGAGGGGAGTGGCCAGTGGCTTTCGGTGAGCAGCCGGCGTATCTGCGTGTCGCGGGTGATCTCCGCAAGAAGATCGTCGACGGCTTGCTGCCGCCCCACACCCGGCTGCCCTCGCAGGCCCGCATCCGCGAGGAGTACGGCGTCTCGGACACGGTCGCGCTGGAGGCCCGCAAGGTGCTGATGGCCGAGGGGCTGGTCGAGGGCCGCTCCGGCTCGGGCACCTATGTGCGCGAGCGGCCCGTGCCCCGGCGGGTGGCCCGCTCCGGATACCGCCCGGCCGGCGGCGCGACCCCCTTCCGGCAGGAGCAGGCCGACACCTCGGTGCGTGGCACCTGGGAGTCCAGCAGCGAGCAGGCCGAGGCCGGCGCGGCCGTCGCCGAGCGGCTCGCGATCCAGGCCGGCGACCGGGTCATGTGCACCCGGTACGTCTTCCGGGAGGCCGGCGAGCCGATGATGCTCTCCACCTCCTGGGAGCCCCTCGCGGTCACCGGCCGCACGCCCGTGATGTTGCCCGAGGAGGGCCCGCTCGGCGGGATGGGCGTGGTCGAGCGGATGCGGGCCATCGACGTCATCGTGGACAACGTCACCGAGGAGGTCGGTGCCCGCCCCGGCCTCGCCGAGGAGCTGCACCTGCTCGGCAGGGTCCCCGGCCATGTGGTGCTGGTCGTCCAGCGCACCTACTTCGCCTCCGGCCGCCCGGTCGAGACCGCCGACGTGGTCATCCCGGCCGACCGCTACCGGGTCGCCTACCACCTGCCCGTGAGGTGACCCCGGCCCTGCGAGTCGTGGGGCGGTGCGCGCGGAACCCCGTGCTCCGCTCGGAGTGAGCTAGCGCACATCCCGCGCGCCGCCGACGCCGCCCGCCGACCGTCGCCGCCCTCTCCCGAAGCCCGGAGATCCGGCCGTCTGCCCAGGTGGGCGCCTGCTGGACCCGGTGGACCCCCGACCCGGGGCGGTGCCGTCCCCGACGGCGCGTTCGGCCGCGCGCGCCCCCGGCGTTCTGGCTGGTTGCGTACCTCTTTGTGAAAAGCCGTATGCGCAGCGTGAAGGTAGGGCGTACGCTCGGGCATATGCGGAGTGCGGTTTCCTTGTCCGCGGAAGGCGGGTGGAACGGTGCGGGAAGGGGCACGGGCGGTGGGGGCGATGAGTGAGGGGGCGGTCTCCCTGCCCTGGATCCTGATACGGCAGGACGACAACGGCAATCGCTACCGCGTCGCCCGGTACGCGACCCGGGCGGAGGCGCAGAAGACCGCCGACAGCCTCGGCGGCCAGGGCCGCGAACAGCTGTACTGGGTGGAGCGCATCGGCCAGAACGGGGACGGCGGGCAGAACTGACCGGGCGCGCGCTCCCGTAGGCTCCCCTCCATGACGCGCACGACTGCCCAGGTGGAACCGATCGTGGTGGTGGGGGCCGCGCTGCTCGACGGCGGCCGGCTGCTCGCCGCGCGCCGCAGCGCGCCCGCGGACCTGGCCGGGCGCTGGGAGCTGCCCGGCGGCAAGGTCGAGCCCGGCGAGCGGCCCGAGGACGCCCTGGTGCGCGAGCTGCGCGAGGAGCTGGGTGTCGACGCCGAACCGGTCGAACGCGTGCCGGGGCAGTGGCCGCTGCGCACGCCGTACGTCCTGAAGGTGTGGACCGTCCGGCTGTGCCCCGGCTCGCCCGCCCCCCGGCCCCTCCAGGACCACGACGAGCTGCGATGGCTCACCCCGGACCGCATCTGGGAGGTGGACTGGCTGGACCAGGACGTCCCGGCGGTACGCGAGGTCACCACCCGCTGGCCCGAGAGTCCTGACCAGCTCTGACAAAGCCGACGCCGGCACGCCCGGGCCTCCCTGGCTTCCGCGTGGATTCGGCCCTTCGGGCCAGCGGGCTCCGTGCGCCCGTCCGGCTTTCCGGGTTCCCGGGGCTCCGTGACTTCTGGGTCGACGCTTCCCGGCGCCCCCGCCCCCGGACCCCGCGAAGCACCCCGTACGCCGTTCGTGCCACAGTGCGCCGTGCTGTGCGGTACTGCCTGCCGGATATCGGGTATGTCCCCATTAACCCCACGAAACCGGACATGGTGGGCTCCCGCTGGCCTGGGAAGTGATCGGCGTGATCGACACCGATGGCGGCTGCGCCGAGTGGACGTTTCCCGCGGAGCCGGGCGCCGTGCGCTCCGCCCGCGCGGTGGTCCGGGGCCAGTTGCACGGCTGGGACCTGGACTGCGTGGCCGACCTCGCCGCGCTGCTCGTCAGCGAGCTGGTCACCAACTCGCTGCGGCACGCCACCGGCCCCATCGGCGTACGGCTGCTGCGCCCCGCCGCACTGGGCGACACCCTGCGGGTGGAGGTCTCCGACCCGCTCCCCGACCCCCCGCGGGAACGCGTCGCCCATCCCGAGGACGAGAGCGGGCGCGGCCTGCAACTGGTCGCCGGCTCCTCCCGCCGCTGGGGAACCCGCCCCGGGGAGAAGGGGAAGACGGTCTGGTTCGAGCTGGCGGTACCCGGGTAGCGGGGCACCCACGGGGCACGGGGGTGTACGGCCGTCTACGTGCCGTACGGCGCGCGCGCCGGGGGCGCACACGGTTCGGCGGCGTGTGGTTCGGCGGTGTGTTCCCTGGTTAGAAGAGTGGAAGTGTTGTCACGGACCGGTCCGAAAAACATCTGGACCGACCTGTGATCGTGAACACCGTGTCCTGTGGCGCCGTAGTGCTGGATACTGCGGGCAGCCGCCCCCGGTGACCGGTGCCGGACGCGGTGAGCTGGAGGGGACGGTTCGCGTGAGCGAGATACCAGCGAAGGCCACGGAGTCCGAGGACCCGTCGGACGGCGCGAGGAGTCAGGCCGCACAAGCGGAGGCGGCGGCCGGTGACGCCATGTGGCAGAGCAGTCCGCCCGGTTCCATCTACGACTACATCCGGGTGGCGTCCTTCTCCATCGGCCCCGGCGGTCTCGTCGACCAGTGGAGCCTGCGCGCCGAGCAGCTGTTCGGCATTCCCGCCGACCGCGCCGTCGGCATGGACCCCATAGAGGCATTCGTCGATCCCGACCTGCGCGAGCGCGGCCAGCGGAAGATGGCCGAGATCCTCGACGGGCGCGAGTGGACCGGAGTGGTGCCGTTCCGGATGCCGGACCGGCCGGACGGCACCCGCGGCGAGGAGGGCCTGGCCGAGGTGTACGTCATGCCGACGCACACCGCCGAGGGCGAGAAGGCCGCCGTCTGCATCGTCGTGGACGTACGCACCCTGCGCAGCATCGAGACCGACCTCGCCGCCTCACAGGCGATATTCGGCCAGTCGCCCTTCGGTTTCCTGCTGATCGACACCGACCTGCGGGTCCGCCGCGCCAACGAGCGCTTCGCCTCCATCTTCGGCGGCACCCCCGACGACCACCGCGGCAAGGGCGTGCACGACTATCTGCCGCGCCCCGAGGCCGAGCGGGTCTCGGCCACCCTGCGGCGGGTGCTGGAGACCGGCGAGTCCATCACCGACATGCACGTCACCGGGTACGTGCCCGGCTCCGAGGAACGCCGGCACTGGTCCATCAACCTCTACCGCGTGCACAGCGGCAGCGGCCGGCCCATCGGTGTCGCCTGGCTGGGCACGGACATCACCGCCCGCCGGGCCGCCGCCCGCGAGGCCGCCGCCGCCCGCCGCAACCTCGCGCTGCTCAACGAGGCCGGCGCCCGCATCGGCAACTCCCTCGACCTGGAGACCACCGCCCGGGAACTCCTCGACGTGGTCGTCCCCGGCTTCTGCGACCTGGCCACCGTCGACCTCTACCAGGGCCTGCTGGCCGGAGACGAGACCCCGCCCGGCCACGCCGACGGCAGCGCCGAACTGCGCCGCGTCGCCTTCGCCAGCGCCGTCTCCGGCGCCCCCTTCAGCAGCGCCGGGAAGCCCGTCGACGTCGGCGCGGTCCACCACTTCCCGTTCCACTCGCCCTGCGCCGAGGCCCTGCGCACCGCCCGCCCGCAGCGGGTGCCCGCCGAGGAGGGCGGCCTGGTGCAGTCCACGCTGGCCGTGCCGATGGTCGCCCACGACACGGTCGTGGGACTCGCCCAGTTCGCCCGCACCAAGGGCAGCGAGCCGTTCGGCGACCGGGACCGGGACCTCGCCGTCGAACTGGCCGCGCGCGCCGCCGTCTGCATCGACAACGCGCGCCTGTACCGCCGGGAACACGAACGGGCGCTGATACTGCAACGGTCCCTGCTCCCGCCCGGCGACCCCGAGGCGTCCGGCCTGGACATCGCCTGCCGCTATCTGCCCGGCAACGCGGCGACCGAGGTGGGCGGCGACTGGTTCGACGTCATCGAACTGCCCGGCCACCGCACGGCACTGGTCGTCGGCGACGTGATGGGCCGGGGCCTGCGCGCGGCCGTCGCGATGGGCGAACTGCGCACCGCCGTACGCACCCTGGCGCTGCTGGACCTGGAACCGGCGGAGGTGCTCTCCGCGCTGGACGAGATCGCCCGCGGCCTCGGCACGCCGGGCGGGATCCAGCAGGCCACCCGCACGGCCCGGCAGCCCAGGGACGCCGACCTGTCCGAGGTCTACCTCGCGACCTGCGTCTACGCCGTCTACGACTCCGTCACCAGACGATGTACGTTCGCCAACGCGGGCCATCTGCCGCCGGTGCTGGTCGAGCCCGGCGAGCCGGCGCTGATGCTCGACGTGCCGCCGGGCATGCCGCTCGGCGTGGGCGGCGAGCCGTTCGAGGAGGTCGAGGTCGAACTGCCGGAGGGCGCGCTGCTCGCCCTGTACACGGACGGTCTGGTCGAGTCCCGGGACCATCCGCTGGACGAGGGCCTCCAGGCGTTCATCGGGGCGCTCACGGACCCCTGCCGGCCGCTGGAGGACGTCTGCGACCACGTCCTCAGCACCCTCGACACCCACCACGGCGAGGACGACATCGCCCTGCTGATGGCCCGGGTGCAGGGGCTGCCCGCGGACTCCGTCGGGGACTGGACGCTGCCCCGCGAGCCGCGCAGCGTGGGCCGGGCCCGCGAGTACGCCCGCGACCGGCTGCAGTCCTGGGACCTGGAGCCGCTGATCGACACGACCGAGCTGCTGGTCAGCGAGCTGGTGACGAACGCCCTGCGGTACGGCGAGGGGGAGATCCGGCTACGGCTGCTGCTGGACCGCACGCTGGTGTGCGAGGTCTGGGACTCCGGCCTGGTCCAGCCGCGCCGGCGACGGGCCCGGGACACCGACGAGGGCGGACGGGGCCTGCAACTGGTCGGGCTGCTCAGCGCGGCGTGGGGCTCACGGCGGACACCGCGCGGCAAGACGGTGTGGTTCGAGCTGCCGTTGCCCGGCGGAGAGGGCGCCCTCACCGACCCGGCGGAGGCCCTGCTGAGCCTGTTCTGACACGTCCTCCGCCCACCGCCCGGCGTCCGGGGCGGGAGTCACGCGCGGTGGCGGGACCTCGTGCGCGGGCCGCCGTAGGACGCCGGGGGGCCCGCGTCCGCGTCCTCGGCGAGGAGGATGCCGCCCAGCACCGCGCCCGGCAGTCCCGCCGTGTCCCCTTCCACGTCGGCGTACGGCCTGCCGTGGGTCCGCACGTCCAGCCCGGCCAGCTCCCGCGCCTCCCCGGCCACCACGTCGGCCCGCCCGGCGTGCCCCGCGCCCAGCTCCCGTACCGCCTCCGCCAGCCGGGCCCGGGCCGCCGTGCCCACCGCCGCCCGGTGCACCGACACGTACTCCTCCGCGCCCTCCACGGAGCACCGCGCCACCAGCAGCGCCGCGCGCTCCAGCGCCCCGGATCCCGCCCCCGGCACCGGCCGGGCGGCCCGGGTGATCCGGCGCAGCAGGTCCAGCGGGTCACCGGTCCCGGCGGCCCACTCCTCGCGCGCCGCCCGCGCCGCGCCTCCCCGAGCCGCCGTCGCTTCCGTCTCCGCGGCCGCCAGCGCGTCCGGCACCAGCATGGCCGCCTCCGCCAGTCGCGCCGCGAGCCGCTCCACCCCGCCCACCAGCACCCCGGCCTGGGCCACCGCGCCCTCGCCCGCCCGCAGCCGGCACACGGCCCGCCCGGTGTCGCCCGCGTCGGCGGCCCGACGCGCCTCGTCGAGCCGGGCGGTGGCGAACAGCAGCCGGTCCCCGGCCTGTTCGGCATACCCGGCGACCGACTCGGAGGCCGAGGCCGGGTACCGCGCACGGAGCTCCGCCAGCGTCTCCCGAGCGGCCGCCACCCGCGCCGTCAGCTCCCTCGACCGCCCCTCGGCCACCTCCAGCCCGGCCGGGTCCAGCCCCCGCTCCCCGAACCCCCGCAGCCGGTCCAGCGCCTCCGCCTCCGCGTCCAGCCGCCGGCCCGCCTCCGCGCACCGGCCGGTCACCCCGGCCAGTGCCTGCCGCCGGGCGCCCGCCTCCCGCGGGGCCCCCTGCTCGTAGCGCCGCCAGATCGCGAACGCCGCCGCCGACTCGGTCTCGGCGGCCCGCAGCGCCCGCTCGAACCGCTCGGTCCGCCCCGCCCCGAACCGCTCCCGGACGAAGGTCAGTTCCTCCCCGCTGGTGCGTACGCAGTCGTCGGCCAGCCGCAGCGCCGCCCGGGCCTGCCGTTCGGCGTCCTCGGGGGAGGGAGCGGACGGGCGCGCCGGGACGGTCCCCGGAGTCGTCCGGGTGCGGGCCCGCCGGACGCGCCGCAGCCGGCCGTACCCGGCCAGGGCCACGGCCGCGACCCCGGCGAGGAGCGGCAGCACCAGGTCGGCGGTCGACGTCCCCTCCGGCCGCGGCGGGGCGGAGCGGGCCGTGGTGCCGGCGCGAGCCGCGGGAACCGCATCGGGGGCCCCGACCGTCATGAGCGGCAACACCAGCCACACGGTCCCCGTCACGACGCCCAGCAGGGCATGCGCCACCCGTACCCGTATGTGCGCCGTGGCACGCCGGGGCCGGCCCCGGATCAGGAAGGACGTCACCTTTCGGAGCGTATGGGCGGCTTGACGGCTCCGCCAGCGGGGCGGATACGGGTGGGGAACCAGCCACAGAGGGGGCGGAATGAGCCAGAGTCGGATGGACGGGACCCGGGGCGACGACGGCCACGCCGACGGAGACCCGGCCGGCCGGAACCAGGCGCCCGCCTCCCAGGCACCCGAGAGCCGACCGGCCGGAACGGACGCGGACCGCGGCAGCGCGGACACACCGGTCCCGGCCCGAAGCCCGCACCCGCCCCCACGGCCGAAGCCCGCCCCGGACACCGGCCCCGGCCCGGCCCCCGATTCGGCCTCCGCACCCGCCTCGGACCCCGCCCCGGGCCCAGCCCTCGACTCCGCCCCGGCGCCGAAGCCCGCCTCCCCCTCCCGCCCCCGCAAGCGCCGGATCCTCCGTCTCCTCGGGGCCCTCCTCGCCTTCCTCCTGCTGCCGTTGCTCACCGCCGAGACCGCGCTGCGGATCAACTACACCGGTGACCCGGCGCCCGGTACCCGCACCCGGCACCGGGACGCCCTCTGGCTGGGGCACGCCTGGGTGGACGGGCGGAAGACCGACCGGGACGTGCGGGAGCTCGCCCGGCGGCTGCGCGACACCGGCATCCGGGACCTCTACGTCCACTCGGGCCCCCTGGAACACGACGGCACCCTGCCCGCGTCGGCGTACCGGAAGGCCCACTGGTTCACCGACGCCGTGCACCGGGAACTACCCGGCGTCCGGGTGCAGGCCTGGCTCGGCGACGTGCTGGCCACCGAGACCCCCGACGGGCTGCGCCTGGAACGCGCGGCCACCCGGACCGCGATCCTCGCCTCCACCCGGGCCGTCCTCGACGCCGGGTTCCAGGGCGCGCACTTCGACCTGGAACCCCTGCACTCCGGCGACCGGAACTACCTCGCCCTCCTCGACGACCTGCGCGACCTCACCCACGCCCGGAGCGCGGTGCTGTCCGTCGCCGCCCACCAGATCGACCCGCTGCCCGCCTTCCACTCCTTCTGGGGCACGACCACGGGCCACCCCAAGTGGTGGTCGCAGGCGTACTTCGGGCAGGTGGCCCGCCGGGTGGACCAGATCGCCGTCATGTCGTACGACACCATGCAGCCGACGCAGAGCCTGTACGGCGGGTACGTCGCCCAGCAGACCAGCCTCGCCCTGGAGGTCACCCCCGAGGGCACCGACCTGCTGATGGGCCTGCCCTTCTACCACGAGAACCGGTTCGGCCACTGGGCGCACGCCGAGACCGTCCCGGCCGCCGTGCGCGGGGTCCGGCTCGGCCTGAGCCGCACCGACGCCGGCCGCGCCCGCTTCGGCGTCGCCCTGTACGTCGACTTCGCGGCCACCGAGGCGGACTGGCGGGCGTACCGGGACGGCTGGGCGGCTACGCCCCCGACCGCCTCCTGATCTTCGAACCCAGCCACACCAGCGGGTCGTACTTGCGGTCCACGGCCCGTTCCTTCAGCGGGATCAGCGCGTTGTCGGTGATCTTGATGCCCTCGGGGCACACCTCCGTGCAGCACTTGGTGATGTTGCAGTAGCCCAGGCCGTGCTCGTCCTGCGCGGCGCGCCCGCGGTCCAGGCCGGCCCCGGCCGCCGCGTCCAGCGGGTGCATGTCGAGCTCGGCGACGCGCATCAGGAAGCGCGGCCCGGCGAACGCCCGCTTGTTCTCCTCGTGGTCGCGCACCACATGGCAGGTGTCCTGGCACAGGAAGCACTCGATGCACTTGCGGAACTCCTGCGAGCGGTTCACGTCCTCCTGGAACATGCGGTACTCGCCCGGCCCGAGCCCGTCCGGCGGCACGAAGGCCGGGACCTCCCGCGCCTTGTCGTAGTTGAAGCCGACGTCCGTCACCAGATCGCGGATCACCGGGAAGGCGCGCAGCGGGGTGATGGTGATCGTCTCGGCGCGGTCGAAGACCGACATCCGGGTCATGCACATCAGCCGGGGGCGGCCGTTGATCTCCGCCGAACAGGAACCGCACTTGCCCGCCTTGCAGTTCCAGCGCACGGCCAGGTCGGGCGCCTGGGTGGCCTGGAGGCGGTGGACGATGTCCAGCACCACCTCGCCGTCGTTGACCTCGACGGTGAAGTCCTCCAGGCCGCCGCCCCCGGCGTCGCCCCGCCACACCTTGAAACGGGCCTCGTAGCCGCTCACTCGTACAGCTCCTCTTCGGCGAGGTACTTGACCAGCTCCTCCTTCTCGAAGAGGGCGAGCAGGTCCGGGCGGATGGGTTCGGTTCGCTCGCGGGCGAGCCGGATCTGCGCCCGCGCGGGGTCGGCCGCCGCGAGGCCGCCGGTGGGGTCGGCGAGGGAGCACAGCAGGTTCACGTTGCGCCAGGCGCGGTCCATCGCCGGGTGGTCCTCGCGGGTGTGCCCGCCGCGCGACTCGGTGCGCTCCAGCGCGGCCCGGGCCACGCACTCGCTGACCAGCAGCATGTTCCTCAGGTCCAGGGCGAGGTGCCAGCCGGGGTTGAACTGGCGGTGGCCCTCCACCCCGGCCCGCCGGGCCCGTACCCGCAGCTCGGCCAGCCCGCGCAGGGCCTGCTCCATCTCGCCCTCCCGGCGGATGATGCCGACCAGGTCGTTCATGGTCTGCTGGAGCTCCTGGTGCAGGGTGTACGGGTTCTCCGGCGGACCCGCCTCGCCCCCGGCGCCCACGGAACCCCCGGCCCCGGCGGCGGACTCATCGGCGGCGCCGGCCGTGAACGGGCGCAGTGCCTCCGCCGCCGCCGTGTCCACCTGGGCCTCGTCCACCGGCGGGCGCCGGTCCGCGAGCCCGTGCGCGTACTCGGCCGCGTACCGGCCCGCGCGGCGGCCGAACACCAGCAGGTCGGACAGCGAGTTGCCGCCGAGCCGGTTGGAGCCGTGCATGCCGCCGGCCACCTCGCCGGCCGCGTACAGTCCGGGCACCCCGCGCGCCGCCGCCGTGTCGGAGTCGACCGCGACCCCGCCCATCACGTAGTGGCAGGTCGGCCCGACCTCCATCGGCTCCGCCGTGATGTCGACGTCCGCCAGCTCCTTGAACTGGTGGTACATCGACGGCAGCCGGCGCCGGACCACCTCGGCGGGCATCCGGGTGGAGACGTCGAGGAACACCCCGCCGTGCGGGGAGCCCCGGCCCGCCTTCACCTCGGCGTTGATCGCGCGGGCCACCTCGTCGCGGGGGAGCAGTTCCGGCGGGCGGCGGTTGTGGTCCGGGTCCGCGTACCACCGGTCGGCCTCCTCCTCCGACTCGGCGTACTTGTCCTTGAAGACGTCCGGGACGTAGTCGAACATGAACCGCTTGCCCTCGGAGTTCCTGAGCACCCCGCCGTCCCCGCGCACCGACTCGGTGACCAGGATGCCCTTCACCGACGGCGGCCAGACCATGCCGGTCGGGTGGAACTGCACGAACTCCATGTTCACCAGGGGAGCGCCCGCCAGCAGCGCCAGCGCGTGGCCGTCCCCGGTGTACTCCCAGGAGTTGGAGGTGACCTTGAAGGACTTGCCGATGCCGCCGGTCGCGAGGATCACGGACGGCGCCTGAAGCACCAGGAAGCGGCCGGTCTCCCGCTCGTAGCCGAAGACCCCCGAGACGCGCTCGCCGTCCTTGAGCACGCGGGTGACGGTGCACTCCTGGAAGACCTTCAGCCGGGACTCGTAGTCACCGGTTGCCCGGTGGTCCTCCTGCTGGAGCGCGACGATCTTCTGCTGGAGGGTGCGGATCAGCTCCAGCCCGGTGCGGTCGCCGACGTGCGCGAGGCGCGGGTACTCGTGGCCGCCGAAGTTGCGCTGGGAGATCCGGCCGTCCGCCGTCCGGTCGAACAGCGCCCCCCAGGTCTCCAGCTCCCACACCCGCTCCGGGGCCTCCCGGGCGTGCAGCTCGGCCATCCGCCACTGGTTCAGGAACTTGCCGCCGCGCATGGTGTCGCGGAAGTGGACCTGCCAGGTGTCGTTCTCGTTGGCGTTGGCCATCGCCGCCGCGATGCCGCCCTCGGCCATCACCGTGTGCGCCTTGCCGAACAGCGACTTGCAGATCACGGCCGTACGGGCACCCCGCTCGCGGGCCTCGATCGCGGCCCGCAGCCCGGCGCCGCCGGCACCGACGACCACGACGTCCCACTGCTGCCGTTCCACCGCTGCCATCAGAAGAACCTCGGATCGTCGAAGACACCGGACGCGACCAGGTACACGTAGAGGTCGGCGAGCGCCACGCTGAGCAGCGAGGCCCAGGCCAGCTGCATGTGGCGGGCGTTGAGCGCCCCGACGAACTGCCAGGCGCGGTAGCGCAGCGGGTGCTTGGAGAAGTGCTTGAGCTTGCCGCCGACGATGTGCCGGCAGGAGTGGCAGGAGAGGGTGTACGCCCAGATCAGCACGATGTTGGCCAGGAACACCAGGGTGCCCAGGCCCATGTGCCCCCACCGGTAGTGCTGGTCCCGGAAGGCCAGCACGGTGTCGTAGGTGAGCACCCCGGCCACCAGCAGGGCGGCGTAGAAGAAGTACCGGTGGACGTTCTGCAGGATCAGCGGGAAGCGGCTCTCACCGGTGTAGGAGCGGTGCGGCTCGGCCACCGCGCAGGCGGGCGGGGACGCCCAGAAGGCGCGGTAGTACGCCTTGCGGTAGTAGTAGCAGGTCAGGCGGAAGCCGAGCGGGAAGACCAGGATGATGATCGCGGGCGAGATGCCCCACCAGCCGCCGAACAGATCGGCGTTGGGGCCGGCGCGCATGGCGTGGCAGTTCTCCGCCAGGCACGGCGAGTAGAACGGCGAGACGTACGGCGCCGCGTAGTAGTCGGCGTTCGCGAAGGCCCGCCAGGTCGAGTAGACGACGAAGGCGAGCAGACCGGCCGCGGTGCAGGCGGGTGCCAGCCACCAGCGGTCGGTCCGCAGATGCGGGGCGGTGATCGCGGCGCGCGTACCGGTGTGTACGCCGCCGCGCTGCCGGGGGGATTCCGTACCAGTGGCCAAGTCGGGACTCCGGTCGGTAGCGGGTTCAGGGGGCGCGGCGGTCGCGGGCGCCCAGGCCCTCGTCGTCCGAGTCCGTCCACAGACTGATGTCGTAGGGCGTGTCGGAGATGGTGACGAGGTCGGGCCGGGGGTGCGCGGCCGGGGTGGTGGCGGTCTCCCGCAGCAGGGCCACGCTCTCGCGCAGGTGCTCGGCGTCCAGCCGGACCCGCCGTATCTCCAGACCGCCGCGGCCCAGCTGGTGCTCCAGGCGGCTCAGCGACCGGTTGAGGTCGTCCAGACAGCGCTGGACGGCGGTGATGTCGTCGTGCACGGACATGACTTGCCCTCACTTCCACGGGACCGGCGGGCCATGGGCGGCAACGTTCATGCGTCTTGGAGTGTTGCGCCTCGGCCTGCCTGTGTGAAGGGATGTGCGGCGATTGGCCGGGGCGTACGGGTGCATCGTCCGGGCGGTGTGCGCCGCATGGGTGGGCTTACCGGCTGTCGCCGCCGTGTCGCCCGCCGTTGCCGGATCCTTTCCTCTTCAGTGGCGGCATAGATCTGATCAGCTCCATATACCGCCAAATGCGAGCATAAGGCCCGTGGCTCCCCGGAGGTAGCAGAGATGTCCTACGACGGCGACGCCCACCACGCGGTCGCGGCGGGCCAGCGCCCCGCCGGCGCGCGGCCGGCCACGATCCGCCCGCGGCCGCACCGCACCGCGTCCCGGCCCCTTGGACGGGGCGCCCTGCGATCGGCCGCCTTCCTCGCCGCCGGCGCCCTCGCCGTGCCGCTGCTCGCCGGCTGCGGTGAGGACGAGAAGCCCCCCGCCCCCCTCGCCGGGCAGGACATCGCCCCGGCCGCCCGGAGCCTGGTCGCCGACGGCTCCACCCTGAAGTGGGCCGTGGACGCCCTGCCGGAGACGCTCAACACCTTCCAGGCCGACGCCGACGCCGGCACCGGCCGGGTCGCCCAGGCCGTGCTGCCCTCGATGTTCCGGCTCGACGCGAACGGCCGCCCGGTGGCCAACCCGGCCTACCTGGAATCGGCCGAGGTCATCGAGACCGAGCCGCGCCAGGTGGTGCTGTACAAGCTGAACCAGCAGGCCGTGTGGAGCGACGGCCGGGAGATCGGCGCCGCGGACTTCGTCGCCCAGTGGCGCGCCCTGTCCGGCCGGAACAGCGCCTACTGGACCGCCCGCAACGCCGGCTACGACCGCATCGCCAAGATCGAGCGCGGCGACAACGACCTCCAGGTCCGGGTCACCTTCTCCCGCCCCTACGCCGACTGGAAGTCGCTGTTCTCCCCGCTGTACCCGAAGGACGTCACCGGCACCCCGGACGCCTTCAACGACGGCGCCCGCCGCAAGCTGAAGGTCACCGCCGGCCCGTTCCGGGTGGAGAAGGTCGACACCGCGAACAAGGACGTGGTGCTCACCCGCAACCCCCGCTGGTGGGGCAGGCCGGCCAAGCTGGAGAAGATCGTGCTGCACGCCGTACCCCGCGACCAGCGGGCCGCCGCGCTCGCCGACGGCAGCGTGGACCTGGCCGAGGTCGACGCCGCCGACGCCCAGCGGATCGGGCTCGCGCACCGCGCGGGCGGCACCGGCACCCCGCTCCAGGGCGGCGGCCGCACCGCCGTGAAGAAGCTGGGGCAGCAGGCACTGCGGGACGTGGAGATCCGCAAGTCGCTGGAGCCCGCCTACACCCAGCTCGCCCTCAACGGCGCCGGCGGCCCCCTGGCCGACGAACGGGTGCGCCGGGCCGTCGCCCGCGCCCTGGACCGCGTGGAGCTGGCCCGGCTGGTGCTCACCCCGCTGGGGCTGCCCGCCGTACCCGTCGGCAGCCATCTGGCGCTGTCCGGACAGGCCGCCTACGCCGACAACAGCGGCGCGCTCGGCGCCCAGGACGCCAAGGAGGCCCAGGCGCTGCTCGCCGACGCCGGCTGGGTGCGCGGCGGCCCGCTGAAGGAGCAGCACAAGACCCAGAAGGCGGCGGGCTCCGAGCACCACGGCGAGGACGTCTCCCAGGGCGGCGAGGACGGCGCGTACATCGTCGGCGAGGACGACAAGGGCAACCGCCACGGGACCGCCGGCGACCAGCACACCGACCCGCACCTGGCCCGGGAGGGCCGGGCCGGCGGCGCCCCCGGTGCCTACGCCCCGAAGGGCACGGCGGCCCCGGCCGCCGCGCCGGCCGGGCCGCTCGCCAAGGACGGCAAGCCGCTCGCGCTGCGCTTCGTGCTGCCCTCCGGCCCCGGCTCGGACACCCTGAACTCGGTCGCCGAGAGGATCTCCGCGATGCTGGAGCAGGTCGGCATCCGCGCGACGATCACCAAGGTCTCGGACGAGAGCTACTTCAAGGACCACATCGCCGCCGGCGACTACGACCTCGCCCTGTACTCCTGGCCCGCCACCGCCTTCCCGGCGACCGACGCCCGGCCCGTCTACGCCAAGCCGCTGCCGGCGGCGGACGGCTCGGTGAACGTCGAGCAGAACTACACCCGGGTCGGCACCGACCAGGTGGACCAGCTCTTCGACCAGGCCGCGACCACCCTGGACGAGGACGAGGCACGGGACCTGATCAAGAAGGCCGACTCCCGGATCTGGGCGGCGGCGGGCTCCATCCCGCTCTACCAGCGCCCGCAGCTGGTGGGGGCGCGCAGGAACGTCGTGAACGCGGGGGCCTTCGGCTTCCAGACGCCGGTCTACGAGGACATGGGCTTCCTGAAGAAGGGGGCGAAGGTCTCGCCGGCCCCGGGCAAGGACAAGGGGTAGGACGGCCCGGGCGAGCCTCTTCGGCGACGGCCACGTACCATGGGGTGAGGCCGTGGCGTGTCCAGCCCGGCAGGGCCCGCGCGGCACGGACGTACGCGCAGGGCAGACCGCACACTCCGGGAGTACGCCACAATATGGCCACGCGCCACGACATCCGCAACGTCGCCATCGTCGCCCACGTCGACCACGGCAAGACCACCATCGTCGACGGCATGCTGAAGCAGGCCGGTGCCTTCGCCGCCCATCAGCTCGACCAGGTCGACGACCGGGTGATGGACTCGAACGACCTGGAGCGTGAGAAGGGCATCACGATCCTCGCCAAGAACACGGCGGTCAAGTACCACCCGAAGGACGGCGGGGACCCGATCACCATCAACATCATCGACACCCCCGGCCACGCCGACTTCGGCGGCGAGGTCGAGCGTGGTCTGTCGATGGTCGACGGTGTCGTCCTGCTCGTCGACGCCTCCGAGGGCCCGCTGCCGCAGACCCGCTTCGTGCTGCGCAAGGCGCTCCAGCAGCGCCTGCCCGTCATCCTGTGCATCAACAAGACGGACCGCCCGGACGCCCGGATCGACGAGGTCGTCAACGAGACCTACGACCTCTTCCTCGACCTGGACGCGGACGAGGAGCAGATCGAGTTCCCGATCGTCTACGCCTGCGGCCGTGACGGCGTCGCCTCGCTGACCAAGCCGGCCGACGGCACCGTCCCGACCGACAGCGACAGCCTGGAGCCGTTCTTCTCCACGATCCTGGAGCACATCCCGGCCCCCACCTACGACGAGGAGGCCCCGCTCCAGGCCCACGTCACCAACCTCGACGCCGACAACTTCCTCGGCCGTATCGCGCTGCTGCGGGTCGAGCAGGGCGAGCTGCGCAAGGGCCAGACCGTGGCCTGGATCAAGCGCGACGGCTCCGTGCAGAACGTGCGGATCTCCGAGCTGATGATGACCGAGGCGCTCACCCGCAAGCCCGCCGAGAAGGCCGGCCCGGGTGACATCTGCGCGGTGGCCGGTATCCCGGACATCATGATCGGCGAGACCCTGGCCGACCCGGAGAACCCGGTCGCGCTGCCGCTGATCACGGTGGACGAGCCGGCCATCTCCATGGTGATCGGCACCAACACCTCGCCGCTGGTCGGCCGGGGTGCCACCGGCAAGGGCGCCGACAACAAGGCGGCCGTCAAGGACCGCAAGGTCACCGCCCGCCAGGTCAAGGACCGCCTGGACCGCGAGCTGATCGGTAACGTCAGCCTCCGGGTGCTCGACACCGAGCGCCCGGACGCCTGGGAGGTCCAGGGCCGTGGTGAGCTGGCGCTCGCCATCCTGGTCGAGACCATGCGCCGGGAGGGTTACGAGCTGACCGTCGGCAAGCCGCAGGTCGTCACCAAGGAGGTCGACGGCAAGGTCTACGAGCCGGTCGAGCGCATGACGATCGACGTGCCCGAGGAGCACATGGGCGCGGTCACGCAGCTCATGGGCGTCCGCAAGGGCCGCATGGACAACATGTCCAACCACGGCTCCGGCTGGGTCCGCATGGAGTTCGTCGTGCCGTCCCGCGGTCTGATCGGTTTCCGTACCGAGTTCCTGACCCAGACCCGCGGCACTGGTATCGCCCACTCCATCCACGAGGGTCACGAGCCCTGGTTCGGCACCCTGCAGACCCGCAACAACGGCTCCCTGGTCGCCGACCGCGCCGGTGCCGTCACCGCGTTCGCGATGACGAACCTCCAGGAGCGCGGCGTGCTCTTCGTGGAGCCGGGCACCGAGGTGTACGAGGGCATGATCGTCGGTGAGAACTCCCGCTCCGACGACATGGACGTCAACATCACCAAGGAGAAGAAGCTCACCAACATGCGGTCCTCGACGGCCGATGTGACCGAGTCGATCGTGCCGCCGCGCAAGCTGTCGCTGGAGCAGTCGCTGGAGTTCTGCCGCGACGACGAGTGCGTCGAGGTGACCCCGGAGGCCGTTCGCATCCGCAAGGTCGTGCTCGACCAGCGCGACCGCGCCCGCGCCGCGAGCCGCGCCAAGCACGGCTGATCTCCCGGCACTTGAGCCCGGGTGCCCCCGTCACGGGGGCACCCGGGCTTTTTGCAACCCGTTTTCGGGGGCGTGATGTCCGGCATGCGGTGATCGGTGCCCGATAGCCATGTAACAAGTCCGTTTCGCGCCTTCTTCCGGCGAACAGTTTGTCCAGATTTTGGAAGGTCTACGCGCGAGCTGTGACTGAATTGAGATCTACGAGCGGTGGTCGGTAGTCGACCCATGGCAGATAGTTAGCGGCGTAGCGCTCGGGTCAATGGGTCTCGCACTGTGGGGACAGTGCCCGACTCACGAGCACCAGGGGGTGTCTGACCCTCCGTCAGGGGTGTCGGAGGGAAGACGGAAACCCCCTCCCGTTGGTGAACACGTGAAGTCATGAGGAGGGAACCCCAGTCATCACGCGCGTCCGACCGCGGTCACGCGCGTCCTCGGAGTACCCGGGTATCTCTCACACGCATACCTGTGAAACGGACGAACCGTGACAAGTCCTATCGAAACAGAGGGCAGCGGGGCGTCGGCCGTCGTCTCCGGCGCGTTACCACCGGAGCCAGGGACCCAGGCCGTCGAACTCGCGGGCCGGTCGCCGGGCCGGCTGATGTGGCTGCGCTTCAGACGCGACCGCACCGGCGTGATCTGCGCCGTGGTGGTGATCGGCTACTTCGTCGTCGCGCTGCTCGCGCCACTGCTGGCGAAGCTGCCCGGCACCGATCCGTACACCCTCTACGGCCAGGATCCCACCTACGCCGACCATCCCGTGCTCGACGAATTCGGGCTTCCGCTCGGCTACTTGGGGGGCGTCTCCGGCGAGCACTGGTTCGGCGTCGAGCCGCAGTACGGCCGTGATCTCTTCGCCATGCTGCTGTACGGCATGCGCACCTCCCTGTACATGGCGCTCGGCATCACCCTCCTGCTCATGCTCACCGGGGTCGTGATCGGCCTGATCGGCGGGTACTTCGGCGGCCGCACGGACTACTGGATCGGCCGCGGCACCGACTTCTTCCTCTCCTTCCCGCAGCAGCTGTTCTTCATCGCGTTCATGCCCGTCGTGACGTCGTTCTTCGTGGACCCGCGCGAGGAGACGCCGACCTACTTCCGCGCCGCGGCGATGCTGATCGTGCTGTGGCTGCTGGGCTGGATGGGCATGGCCCGGCTGGTGCGCTCCACCGTACTCTCCCTGCGCGAAAGGGAGTTCGTGGAGGCGGCCAGGGTCTCGGGCGCCTCGCCGTGGCGGATCGTCCGCAAGGAGATCCTGCCCAACGTCGTCACCCCGATCCTGGTGCAGTTCACGTACCAGCTGCCCAACACGATCCTCAGCATCGCCTTCCTGTCCTTCGCCGGGGTCGGCTTCGTCGAGCCGACGCCCGACTGGGGACGCCTCTTCGCCGCCGGCGCCCGGTACGCCGAACAGGACCCGGCGTTCATGTTCTTCCCCGGGGTGGCGCTGGTGATCTTCGTCCTGTGCTTCAACCTCCTCGGGGACTCCGTACGGGACGCGTTCGACCCCAAGTCCGGGCGCTAGCACGTCCGTTGGGTGGGGGGTGGCTGCCGCCCCCGCCGGCCCGCACGGCCGGCGCCCGGCAGATCTCACGGATAACAGACCCGACAGGTAGGTGGACAGCCCACATGATGTCTCAGCGTGCCCGCGCAGCGCGTGCCGTCGTGATCGCCCTCGCGGCCGGCTCACTGGCTCTCACGGCCTGCTCGAAGAACGAGGGCGGCAAGTCCGGGAAGGACACCAAGGAGGACCAGAAGGAGGCGGCGGTCCAGTCCAAACCGGTCGCCTACGCCGACGTCGCGGGATCGACCGGCCCCGCCGAGGAGGTGCCCGGCGCCAGGCGCGGCGGCACGATCACCGTCTACCAGGAGGCGGGCCTGTCCCATCTGGACCCCGGCCAGATCTACGTCAACGACTCCGGCCAGGTCGCCAACCTGCTCTTCCGCCGCCTGACCCAGTTCCAGGAGGACGCCAAGGGCAACGTCACGGTCGTCGGTGACCTCGCCACCGACTCCGGCAAGGCGTCCGACGGCGGCAAGACCTGGACCTTCACCCTGAAGGACGGCATCAAGGACGAGAACGGCAACGCCCTCACCTCGGCCGACGTCCGGCACACCGTCGAGCGCCAGTACGCGAAGTTCATCTTCGACGGCCCCACCTATCTGCAGACCTGGCTGAGCGGCACCGACTACCGCAAGGCCCTGCCCGGCGGCGGCTTCGACGGCAAGCACCTGCCGGCCTCGGTGCTGGACACCCCCGACGACAAGACGGTGGTCTTCCACTTCGACCAGCCGCGCCCGGACCTGCCGCAGACGCTCGCCATGCACGGCTACGCCGTCGTCCCCGCGAAGGGCGACACCAAGGAGCGGTACGAGAAGAAGCCGGTCGCCACCGGACCGTACAAAGTCGCCGAGAACAAGGCCGGCAAGACCCTGAAGCTGGTGCGGAACACCAACTGGGACCCGAAGACCGACTCCGTGCGCCACCAGTACGTCGACGGCTTCACCATCCAGTTCGGCGTCACCGAGTCCACCCAGACCAAGCGGCTGCTCGCCGACGAGGGCGACAACAAGAACGCCATCCAGCTCACCGGCGGCGTCGACGCCACCCAGATCCAGGACGTCATCAGGAACCCGGAGGCCAACAAGCGCACCGTCAGGGGCTACCAGCCCTACGTCATGGCGCTGACCTTCAACCTCGACCGGGTCAAGAACAAGAAGGTCCGCGAGGCCGCCGCCTACGCGGTCAACTCCAAGTCCCTCATCGCCGGCGAGGGCGGGGCGTACGGCGGTGAGGTCGCGCCGAACCTCTTCGCGCCGACGCTGCCCGGCTACGAGCCCTCCTACGACCCCTACGGCCGGCTGAAGACCCCGCAGGGCAACCCCGCCAAGGCCAAGGAGATCCTCAAGGACGTCCCGGCCGCCGAGAAGAAGCTCGTCCTCGCGTACGCCAACAGCGAGCAGGGCCAGCGGCGCAAGGTCGCCCTCGAGGACGCGCTGGGCAAGGCCGGCTTCGACGTCGTGGCCAAGGAGATCGACGCGGCCAGCTACTACGAGCAGCTCGGCAAGCTCGACAACCCCTACGACGTGTACATCACCGGCTGGGGCCAGGACTGGCCGTCCCCGGGCACGGTCGTCACCCCGATCTACGACGGCTCGCAGGTCTTCGACGGCTCCTCCAACTACTCCCACGTGAAGGACCCGAAGGTCGACGCCCTCATCAAGAAGGCGCTGACCCAGCAGCCGGCCGAGGCCGCCAAGACCTGGAAGGAAGCCCACCACTACCTGCTGGAGAACGTCCTCCCGGCGGCCCCCCTGTGGTACGCGAAGCAGTTCCAGCTCTCCGGCTCGAACGTGGGCGGCGCCCGCTACGGCACGGTGTCCAGCCTCATCGACATCAACCGGCTGTACCTGAAGTCGTGACGCCCGGCCGGGGAGGCGGAGCGCGCCGCGCGGCGGGCGCCCCGCCTCCCCGGCCACCTGGGCCCGCCCACCGTCTCCCACCGACTCCGCAGAGAGCAGCCAGCCCGCCATGGTTCAGTTCATCCTCCGGCGCACGGTCGGCGCCTTCGTCACGCTGTTCCTCATCGGGGCGGCGACGTTCTTCCTCTTCGTGGCCGCACCCTCCGACTACGCCTCCCTGGCCTGCGGCAAGGACTGCTCGCCCCAGCGGCTGGCGGACATCAGGGAGGCGCTGGGGCTCGACCTGCCCCTGGCCCAGCAGTTCTGGGACTTCATGTCCGGCATCGTCACGGGCCGCGACTTCCCGGCCGGTCACTGCTCGGCGCCCTGCCTGGGCGTGTCGTTCTACTCCGGGGACATGGTCTGGAGCACCATCATGGACCGGTTCCCGCTGACCCTCACCCTCACCGCCGGCGGCGCCGTCGTCTTCCTCCTCGTCGGGATCGGCGCCGGCATGATCGCCGCCTACCGGCGCGGCACCCTGGTGGACAAGGTCGCCACCGGCGCCTCCATGGTGCTCAGCTCCTTCCAGATCTACTTCCTCGGCCCGGTCGTGCTGACGATCCTCGTCTACAGCACCGGCTGGATGGAGGACCCCAAGTACGTGCCCCTCACCCGGGACCCGGTCGGCTGGTTCGTCGGGATGTCGATCCCGGTCTGCGTGCTGGCCACGATCTTCACCGCGCAGTACACCCGTATGGCCCGCTCGTCGATGATCGAGCAGCTCGCCGAGGACCATGTGCGCACCGCCCGCGCCAAGGGCATGTCCCGCAGATACGTCTTCCTGCGCTACGCCTGGCGCGGCTCGCTCATCCCCATCGTCACCATCCTCGGCATCGACGTCAGCTCCATGCTGGGCGGCGCCGTCGTCACCGAGCTGACGTTCTCCCTCCAGGGCATCGGCCGGCTCGCCGTGGACGGCGCGGTCAACAAGGACCTGCCGCTGACGATGGGAGTGATGCTGTTCGGCGCCTTCTTCATCCTGCTCATCAACATCCTCACCGACATCACCTACGCGTGGATCGACCCGCGCATCCGGCTCTCCTAGGAAGACCAGCCATCGTGACCACAGTGACCAAGGCCGGGGGAGCGCCGGCCCCGACCGGGCCGGGCGGATTCCTCTCGGTGCGCGATCTCCAGGTGACGTTCTCCACCGAGGACGGCCCGGTCAGGGCCGTCGACGGGCTCTCCTTCGACGTCGACCGCGGCCGGACCCTCGGCATCGTGGGCGAGTCGGGCTCGGGCAAGTCGGTCACCAACCTGACCGTCCTCGGGCTGCACGACCCGCTGTTCACGACCATCGACGGGGAGATCGTCCTGGACGGCAAGGAGCTGGTCACCGCCACCGAGAAGGAGCTGGAGCAGCTCCGCGGCAACCGGGTGGCGATGATCTTCCAGGACCCGCTCACCGCGCTGTCGCCCTTCTACACCATCGGCCGGCAGATCGCCGAGCCGTACATGAAGCACACCGGCGCCTCGAAGAAGGCCGCCTGGGAACGTGCCGTGGAGATGCTCGGCAAGGTCGGCATCCCGAACCCCGCGGAGCGCGCCCGGGACTATCCGCACCAGTTCTCCGGCGGTATGCGCCAGCGCGCGATGATCGCCATGGCGCTGGTGTGCGACCCGGACCTCCTGATCGCCGACGAGCCGACCACCGCGCTGGACGTGACCGTGCAGGCCCAGATCCTGGATCTGCTGAAGGACCTCCAGCGGGAGTTCGGCACCGCGATCGTCTTCATCACCCACGACCTCGGGGTCATCGCCGACATGGCCGACGACATCATGGTCATGTACGCCGGGCGCGCGGTGGAGCGCGGCACGGTCGACGAGGTGCTCCGCGCGCCGCGGCACCCGTACACCTGGGGCCTGCTGAACTCCATGCCCCGGCTGGACTCCGACCTCGCCACCCCGCTGGAACCCATTCCCGGGACGCCACCGAGCCTGCTCACCCCGCCGTCCGGCTGCCGCTTCCACCCCCGGTGCGCCTTCCGGGACCGGGTCGGCGGCGACCGCTGCGTCACCGAGAGCCCCGCCCTGGCACCGGGCCGCTCCTCGGCGTGCCACCTCGGCGCCGAACAGAAACGCACCATCTTCGCCGAAGAGATCAGGCCCCGACTGGGCTAGGAGGACAACCGACATGAAAGAGGACCTGGTCCTCCCCGCCGCCCGCGAGGCCGCTGCCGACACGCCACCGGAACCCCTGCTGGAGGTCTCGGGGCTGGTCAAGCACTTCCCCGTCAAGGGCGGCTTCCCCATCAAGCGGACCGTCGGCGCCGTCCAGGCCGTGGACGGGCTGGACCTGACCGTGCACGCGGGGGAGAGCTTCGGCCTGGTCGGCGAGTCCGGCTGCGGCAAGTCGACCACCGGCCGGCTGATCACCCGCCTGCTGGAGCCGACCGGCGGGACGATCACCTACCGCGGCCGGGACATCAGCCATGCCACGCGCAAGCAGCTCGCCCCCATCCGCTCCGAGATCCAGATGATCTTCCAGGACCCGTACTCGTCGCTGAACCCGCGGCAGACGGTCGGCAAGATCATCTCCGGTCCGATGGAGATCAACGGCATCGACCCGGAAGGCGGCCGGGAGAAGCGGGTCCGGGAACTCCTGGAGATCGTGGGCCTCAACCCGGAGCACTACAACCGGTTCCCGCACGAGTTCTCCGGCGGCCAGCGCCAGCGCATCGGGGTCGCGCGGGCGCTGGCGCTGGAACCGAAGCTGATCGTGGCGGACGAGCCGGTCTCGGCGCTGGACGTCTCCATCCAGGCCCAGGTGGTGAACCTGCTCCAGAAGGTCCAGAAGGAGCTGGGCATCGCGTTCCTCTTCATCGCCCACGATCTGGCGGTGGTCCGCCACTTCTCCCAGCGCGTGGCGGTCATGTACCTGGGCAAGATCATCGAGGTGGGTGACCGCGACTCCATCTACACCCGTCCGCGCCACCCCTACACCCACGCCCTGCTCTCCGCCGTCCCCGAGGTGACCCTGACGGAGGGCGAGGCGCCCCGGCGCGAGCGGATCCGGCTGGCCGGTGACGTCCCGTCCCCCATCTCCCCGCCCTCCGGCTGCCGCTTCCGCACCCGCTGCTGGAAGGCCCAGGACCGGTGCGCGACCGAGGAGCCCCCGCTGGTCCGGCTCGCCGGCAACCGGGACGGCCACCTGACGGCCTGCCACTTCCCGGAGGAGCCGACCACCGGGGCCCGGGCCGAGGACATCGTGCTGGACCCGGCCCTGACGGCGCTGGAGGAGGAACAGGGGGGCTGAGCGCGAGCGCCACGACGGGGTCGCCCGGGGCCCGGCCCGCCGGGCTCAGGCCCGGCGGGCCACCGTGATGATCTCCGGGGCCGCGGGGGTGAGCGGGGCCCGGTTCCAGTCGCCGTACTGTGCGGCCACCGTCAGGCCCGCCTCGGCGAGGAAACCCTCCAGCGCCGGGGCGTCCAGGAAGCGCAGGACGCCGTGCGCGGAGCGCGGGGACGGCCAGTGCGGGCCCGCGTAGGTCTCGGTGAAGCGCACCCGGCCCCGCTCCGGGCCGGTGCCGAGCGTCTCGTGCCAGACCCGCACCGGGGTGCCGTCGGGAGCGGTGATCTCGTGCACCCGGTCCGGGGTCCAGCGCTCCCAGGGCCGGGCGGCGGGGTTGCGGGTCTCGAAGACGAAACGGCCGCCGCCGCGCAGGGCGGCGTGGGCGGCGTGCAGGCAGGTCCGGATGTCGTCGTCGGTCAGCAGCTCCTGGAAGGCGTGGCCGGTCATGACGACCAGGTCGAACTCCTGCCGCCAGTGCCGTACCCGGACATCGCCGAGGACCCACTCGACGTCGGGTCGCGCCCGGCGGGCCTGGACGAGCATCGCGGGAGCCGGATCGAGGCCCATCAGCCGTCCCCGGTGTCCCTCGGCCCGGGCCCGCCGCAGTAACTGCCCGGTGCCGCACCCGATGTCCAGCACGGAGCCGCCCTCCCGCAGCAGCCCGAGGTAGAAGTCGTCACCCGGTCCCCAGGGGTTGAGGCTGTCGTACAGCGCGGCGAGTGAGGGGTCGGCAAAGGCTTGGTCCACCACCGCGGCAGTGTGACACACCGCACCGAACGATGGGTCGGGAAAGGCGTACTTGTAATCCCTTGAAAACAAAGGGAGTTGCTGTTCGGTGACGCGAACCGGTGGAGCACGGGAGAGGGCCCGCGCCTGGGCAGGCGCGGGCCCTCGTCCCCTGGACCGGACGTTCATGGGCTCGGGTCAATGGGCCGGTGAAAGTCCGCTCCGCGAGGGGGCGGCTGACGGAAAGGGGTGTGTCAGGCCGCCGCCTCGGGGTCCTTGGAAAGGCGCGGGGCGGGCACGGTGTCCGCCGTCTCCGGGTAGTGGCAGGCCGTGAGGTGGCCGTCCCGGTTGCCCTCCACCCGCACCAGCGGCGGCGCCTCCGACGCGCACTTCTCGGTCGCCTTCCAGCAGCGGGTGCGGAAGCGGCAGCCGGAGGGCGGGTTGATCGGCGACGGCACGTCCCCGGTCAGCCGGATGCGCTCGCGCGGCTCCTCCTCCACCGTCGCCTCGGGCACGGCGGACAGCAGGGCCCGGGTGTAGGGGTGGCGCGGGTTGCCGTACAGGTCCTCGCGGTCGGCGATCTCCACGATCTTGCCGAGGTACATCACGGCGACGCGCTGCGAGAAGTGCCGGACGATGGCGAGGTCGTGGGCGATGAACACGAACGCGATGCCGAGTTCCCGCTGCACCTTCTGGAGCAGGTTGACGACCTGGGCCTGGATGGAGACGTCCAGGGCGGAGACCGGTTCGTCGGCGACGATCAGCTTCGGCTCCAGGGCGAGGGCGCGGGCCACGCCGATGCGCTGGCGCTGGCCGCCGGAGAACTCGTGCGGGAACCGGTTGTAGTGCTCCGGGTTCAGACCGACGATCTCCAGGAGTTCGCGGACCCGCTTCTCCCGGCCGCCTTCCGGGTTGATGTCGTTGATCTCCATCGGCCCGGAGATGATCTTGCCGACCGTCTGCCGCGGGTTCAGCGAGGCGTACGGGTCCTGGAAGATCATCTGGATCTCGGAGCGGATCGGCGCCAGATCCCTGCGGCCGGCGTGCGTGATGTCCTGGCCCTGGTAGGTGATCTTGCCGCTGGTCGGCTCCAGCAGGCGGGTGATCAGCCGGCCGGTGGTCGACTTGCCGCAGCCGGACTCGCCGACCAGGCCCAGGCTCTCGCCCGCGGCGACCTGGAAGTCCAGCCCGTCGACGGCCTGGACGGCGCCGACGGTTCGCTTGATGGGGAAGCCGCCCTTGATCGGGAAGTGCTTGGTGAGCCCGGAGACGTCCAGGAGGGGGGTGGTGCTGCTCATGGTGGTGAAGTCCCGTCTGAAGACCGTCAGTGGGTGCGGGCCGCGGCGTAGTCGGAGAACAACTCGCGCTTCTGCTCCGGCGTCAGATGGCAGGCGGCGGCCCGCCCGTCCACGAACTCCAGCGCGGGCCGCTCACTGGAGCACCGCCCGCCGGCCACCTGGTCGACGAACGCGCACCGGGGGTGGAAGCGGCAGCCGGACGGCGGGTTGAGCAGGGAGGGCGGCGAGCCGGGGATCGGCGACAGCGGTACGTCGACCGGTCCGTCCAGGCTCGGCATGGAACCGAGCAGCCCCAGCGTGTACGGGTGCTGCGGGGTCTGGAGCACTTCCTTCTTCGTGCCGCGCTCCACGCACCGGCCGCCGTACATCACCAGCACGTCGTCCGCGATGTCCGCGATGACGCCCAGGTCGTGCGTGATGAAGATGATCGCGGTGCCGAACTCCTGCTGGAGGTCCTTCAGCAGGTCCATGATCTGCGCCTGGACCGTCACGTCGAGGGCCGTGGTCGGCTCGTCGGCGATCAGCAGCTCCGGGTCGCACACCAGCGCCATGGCGATCATCGCGCGCTGGCGCATACCGCCGGAGAACTGGTGCGGGTAGTCGTCCACCCGGACGTCGGGCTGCGGGATGCCGACCCGGCGGAGCATCTCGACCGCGCGCTCCCGGGCCTCCTTCTTGGAGCAGCCGGTGTGCTTGCGGTACGTCTCGCCGATCTGCGCGCCGATGGTGTGGTACGGCGACAGCGAGGCCAGCGCGTCCTGGAAGATCATCGACATCTTGTTGCCGCGGAGCTGCTCCAGCTCCTTCTCGGTGGCGGTGACCAGCTCCTTGCCGTCGAGCAGGATCTCGCCGTCGAGGGCGGTGTTGCGCGGGTCGTGCAGGCCCAGGATCGCCATGTTGGTGACGGACTTGCCGGAGCCGGACTCGCCGACGATGCCGAGGGTCTTGCCCTTCTCCAGGTCGAAGGAGAGCCCGTCGACGGCCTTGACGACGCCGTCCTCGGTGGAGAAGTGCACCTTGAGGTCGCGGACGGAGAGGAAGGGGGTGCTCATGGGTCTCTCCTTAAGCGAGGCGCACGCGCGGGTCGATCAGGGCGTACACGGCGTCCACGATGATGTTGAACACGATGATCGCGGCGGCGGCGACCATGATGACGCCCAGCAGGATCGGCAGGTCGTTGGTGCCGACCGCCTTCACCGAGAGCATGCCGAGGCCCTGGAGGCTGAAGGTCGACTCGGTGATGATCGCGCCGCCGAGCAGCACACCGAGGTCGAGGCCGAAGATGGTGATGATCGGGCCCATGGCGCCGCGCCAGGCGAACCGGAAGAACACCGTGCGGCGCGACAGGCCCTTGGCGCGGGCGGTGCGCACGTAGTCCTGCGTGAGCGATTCGACCATCTGCGAACGGGTCATACGGGTGTAGTTCGCGGTGAAGATCAGCGACAGCACCAGCCACGGCACCAGCAGGCCGGAGAACCACTTGCCGGGGTTGTCGGTGAACGGCGTGTAGCTGGCCCGGTCCAGCAGGTGCAGCTGGTCGACCAGGAGGTAGGTGGCGAACACGCCGACCACGTAGATCTGCATCGAGGACGCGATCAGCGAGGCCGAGCTGGCGATCTTGTCCAGCGCCTTGCCCTGCTTGACGGCGGCCAGCATGCCGGTGCCGACACCGAAGATCAGGAAGACCACGGCGGCGCCGAGGGACAGGGAGATGGTGGTGGGGAAGCGGTCCAGGATGGTGTCCAGCACCGGCTCACGGCTCTGGAACGAGTAGCCCAGGCAGGGCGCGTCGCAGTGCCCGTACGAGGTGTAGTCCCGCCCCACGAACAGGCCCTTGAGCCATTCCCAGTACTGCATGGGGAGCGGATCGGAGATCCCCAGGTTCTTCTTCACCAACTCCAGGGTCTCCGGGGTGCAGACCTTGCCGCAGGCGATGCGGGCGGGGTCGCGCGGAGCGGCGTAGAACAGGACGAACACCAGGGCGCTGATGATCAGCAGAATCACCGCGGCGCCGAGGATCCGGCGGACGAGGAAGCGGAACATGGCAGTTGGGATTTCCTGACGGATGCCGTAGGGGGGAGAGACGGCGGGGCGGCACCGGGGCCGCCCCGCCTAGGGGGCCGTACGTCAGGCCTTGACGAAGGTCTTGTACAGCAGCGTGGCGGAGAAGTTCGGGTCGAACTGCGCGCCGCCGACCTTGTTTCCGTAGACGTAGAAGCGGCGGGTGAACGTCTCGGGGATGATCGGGGCGACCTCCTCCATGATCCGCTTGTCCAGGGCGACCCAGGCCTTGCCGGCCTCGTTCTGGTCGCTGATGACCGCGTTCTTCTTGATGCCCTCGTTGATCCAGTCGACGTTGGTCTGCGAGACGTTGTTCTTGCCGTTGCCGATGGCCTCGCCGTCGTACAGCGGCTGGAGCATCGTGAAGGCGGTCGGCCAGTCCGGGGACCAGCCGCCCCACATCACGTCGTAGCTGTTGTCGACCTGCTGGACCTGGTCGTAGTAGGACGTGGAGTCGATCGGCTTGATGACCGGGGTGAAGCCGGCCGCCTTGAGCGCGTTCTCGATGACGACCTTGGTCTTGTTGTAGGTCGGGTCGTTCGGGAAGGCGTAGACGATCTTCTGGCCTTCCTTGCCGGCCTCCTTCAGCAGCTTCTTCGCGGCCTCGGGGTCGCCCTGCGGCTTCTTCAGCTTGCCGTACACATCGGACTTCTCGTAGCCGATGATGTCGGGGCTGATGGTCGTCGTGGCGATGTCACCGGCGGACGGGCCGCCGTAGATCTGCCGGATCTGCTGGAGCGGCCAGGCGTGGATCAGGGCCTGGCGGACCTTGAGGTCGGTGACCCGCTTGGTGTTGATCCAGTAGAAGTAGGTGCCGCCGATCAGGCCGTTGAAGGTGCGCTTCTTCAGCTCGGGGTCGGTCAGGACCTTCTGGATGCGCTCGGCCGGGACGCCCTTGTAGATGGAGACCGCGTAGGCGTCGTTGCCCTGGGAGGCGATGAGGCGGTCGGTGGAGTCGAGCGTCTCCACACCGAAGCGGAACTCGAAGCCGTCCGGGTAGGCGTTGCGGATCGGGTCCGTCTTCGGGTCCCAGTGCTTGTTGCGGGTCAGCACCATCGACTTGTCGGTGGTGTGCGCCTTGACCATGTACGGGCCGCAGGCGACCGGCTTCTTGTCGTACTTCTCCTTGGTGTCCAGCTTGGCCGGCACCGGGGCGTACGAGTGCATCGCCAGGGTGAAGTTGAAGTCCGGCTTGGACTCCGCGAGCTTGAAGGTGATCGTCCGCTTGGCCTTGTCGGTGACGATCGAGTCGAGGTGCTTGCCCTTGTACGGGCCCTCGTAGGCGTCACGCCACTTGCCGGACTTGCCGGTCAGCGCCCGCTGGACGTAGTCGGCGCCCTCGGTGATGAACGGCGCCCAGGAGCGCTCGATGCCGTGGCGGACGTCCTCGACGGTCAGCTCGCTGCCGTCCTCCCACTTCAGACCCTCCTTCAGCGTGAAGGTCCAGGTCTTGTTGTCGGCGGAGGGAGTGCCGGTGTCGGTGGCCAGGTCGCCGACCAGCTTCTGCTTGCCGGACGCGTCGATCTTGTAGCCGGTCAGGCAGCGGTGCAGCACGTTCGCGACGGTGGAGTTGTACGCGTAGTAGATGCGCTGCGGGTCCAGGTGCGAGAAGTCGTCCGGGGCCAGGCCGTAGATCGTCCCGCCCGTCTTCGCGCCGGGGATCTCCGGGGCCGGGCCGGTGGAGTCGGCCTGGGTGCCGATGGTGACCTTGGCGCCGGTGTACTCCGTGGCGCCGGCGCTCGGGGTACCGCTGCCGCCCGCGTCACCGCTGCTGCACGCGGACAGCACCGTCGAGCCCGCGGCCGCGACAGAGGTGGCGATCAGGAAGTTTCTGCGGGAAAAGGACATGGCTGGCCTGTTCTGCTGGAGGAACGAAGTGGTGCTGGGACCCCGGCCGGGCCCCGTCGCCGTGGCCGGGGATGGAGCTCAGCGCTTGGTCTTGGGGTCCAGGGCGTCGCGGACCGAGTCACCGAGGAGGTTGAAGGCGACCACGAAGACCACCATCGACAGGCCCGGGAAGAGCATGAAGGTGATGTCGTCCTGGTACACCTTGGCGCCGTTCTGGATCATCACGCCCCAGTCGGGGGTGGGGTCCGTCAGACCGACGCCGAGGAAGGCGAGACCCGCCTCCGCCGTGACGTACGCGGGCAGCAGCAGCGTCGACTGGATCAGGATCGGCGTCCAGAGGTTGGGCAGCAGTTCCTTGAAGATGATGCGTGCCGGGGACGCGCCGGTGACCTTGGCCGCCTCCACGAACTCCCGCTCGCGCAGCGCGAGCACCTCGCCGCGCAGCAGTCGGGCGATGGAGGCCCAGCCGAAGGCCGTCATCACGAGGATGAGGCTGGTGACGGTCAGCCAGACCGGGGTGTTCTCCTCCGGCGAGACGAAGATGGCCATCACCACGGGCCAGAAGGCGATGAAGAAGAGGGTCTGCGGGAACGCCAGCAGGATGTCGATGACCCGGCCGACGAAGTAGTCCGTCTTGCCGCCGAGGTAACCGGCGGTGACGCCGACGACGACGCCGAGCAGGGTCGTCAGCAGGGCGGCCGCGGTCGCGATGAGCAGCGAGTTGCGGATGCCGTAGAGCAGGAAGGTGAAGACGTCCCGGCCGAGCTGCGGCTCGATGCCGAACCAGAAGTCGGAGCTGATGCCGCCGTTGGGCTTGACCGGGTAGTTGAACTCGTTCAGCAGGCCCGGGATGTTCATGCCGTAGGTGGTGTACGGGTCCTTGCCGTACAGCTTGGCTATGAGCGGCGCGAGGATGCCGACGACGAAGAAGAGGATCACCACGAAGGCGGATATGACGCCCGTCCGGTCCCGCTTGAAGCGGATCCAGGCCAGCCGTCCCGGAGAGCGGCTTTCGGTGCCCTTGGGGGTGGCGGGCTTCGCCGATGCGGCGCTGTCTTCGTCGGTCACCTCGAGCGGGGCGGCCGGGGAAGGGGTTGCGGGGGTCATGATGCTCCGTGCCTTGTGGGTCAAGGCTCCGCAGGGCGCTCCCCTACGGGCTACGCCGGACTTTTTCAACGCAATTCATTCAAGGTCAATAAATTCTCGGCCGCCTTGGTTTTCTCTTTACCTTCTTTACCCCCTCTTGATCGTTCCGTAGCTACGCGGGTAGCGCGCCGTAATCAATCCGTGCTTCACATCGGACCAACTGCGCGAAACGGGCAAGAAGTTCGATATGCGGACGGTGGAGTGTCGACATGCGTACATCACCCCGTCCCAATCCAACGTTTCGGCATCGTTACGCGGAGATCTATTGCGCTGGATGGTCAAGATCATCAGTGGCCGGGCGCCGGGTGCCTGCAATCGGATGACGCGTCCCCCTAAAGGCCGTCTTTTCGGGCAGTACGCGACAGCCGCGCGCGGTATGTCTCCCTCGACCCGTACTCGTTTTCCGGCTCACGAGGAGGCACGCCATGCGGCGCAGCACGCACGCCCGACGGGCCGCCTGCGCGGCGGCGGCCCTGGCGCTCGCCGCCACGGGCTGCGCGGGCGCGGGCGCCGGCGGCAACGGCGGCGCAGTGCTCAGCTCCTCCTGGGCCGACCCGCAGAACCCGCTGGAGCCGGCCAACACCAACGAGGTGCAGGGCGGCAAGGTCCTCGACATGATCTTCCGGGGCCTGAAGCGGTACGACCCGAAAACGGGCAAGGCCCGCGACTTTCTGGCCCGGTCCATCGAGACCCGGGACTCGCGCACCTTCACCGTCCGCCTGAAAGACGGCTGGATCTTCTCCAACGGCGAGAAGGTGACCGCCCGCTCCTTCGTGGACGCCTGGAACTACGGGGCGAACCTGCGCAACAACCAGAAGAACGCCTACTTCTTCGGCTACATCGACGGCTACGACGAGGTCCACCCCGACAACGGCCGGCAGCGCGCCGACACCCTGAGCGGCCTGAAGGTGGTGGACGACCACACCTTCACCGTCCGGCTCAACCAGAAGTTCTCCGGCTTCCCCGACACCCTCGGCTACGCGGCCTTCGCCCCGCTGCCCCGCGCCTTCTTCACCGACCACGCGGCCTGGGTGCGCAAGCCCGTCGGCAACGGCCCGTACACCATCGAGTCCTATACAAAGGGCGCGCAGATGTACCTGAAGAAGTGGGACCGCTACCCCGGCCCGGACAAGGCGCGCAACGACGGCGTCACCCTGCTCGTCTACACCGACAGCAACACCGCCTACACCGACCTCCTGGCCGGCAACCTCGACCTCGCCGACGACATCCCCGCCGCCCAGCTGAAGAACGTCGAGAGCGACCTGGGCGAGCGCTACCTCAACACGCCCGCGGGCATCCTCCAGACCCTCGCCTTCCCCTACTACGACAAGGCCTGGAGCAGACCCGGCGCGGAGAAGGTCCGCACCGGGCTGTCCATGGCGATCAACCGCCGGCAGATCACCGACACCATCTTCCGCGGGACCCGCACCCCGGCCACCGACTGGACCTCCCCGGTGCTCGGCGCGGCCGGCGGCTACAAGGAGGGCCTGTGCGGCAGGGCGTGCGACTACGACCCCGGCCGGGCGCGCGAGCTGATCGAGGAGGGCGGCGGCATCCCCGGCGGCCGGCTCACCGTCACCTACAACGCGGACTCCGGCTCGCACCGGCAGTGGGTCGACGCGGTGTGCAACTCCATCAACAACGCGCTCGGCGACGACCGGGCCTGCGTCGGCAACCCGGTCGGCACCTTCGCCGACTTCCGCAACCAGCTCGGCGGGCACCGGATGACCGGCCCGTTCCGGGCGGGCTGGCAGATGGACTACCCGCTCATCCAGAACTTCCTCCAGCCCCTCTACTACACCGGCGCCTCCTCCAACGACGGCGCCTGGTCCGACGAGGAGTTCGACCGGCTGGTCGACCGGGCCAACGCCGAGACCGACCCCGCCAGGTCCGTCGCCCTCTTCCAGCGCGCCGAGGAGGTCGTCCGGGACCACATGGCCGCGATCCCGCTGTGGTACCAGAACGGCAACGCCGGCTACTCCGAGCGGCTGTCCCACGTGGCGCTCAACCCGTTCAGCGTGCCCGTGTACAACGAGATCAGGGTCGGCTGAGCCATGGGACGCCACGTCCTGCGCCGGCTGCTCCAGATGATCCCGGTCTTCGTCGGGGCCACGCTGCTGATCTTCCTGATGGTCAACGTGATGGGCGATCCCGTCGCCGGCCTGTGCGGGGAACGGGCCTGCGACCCGGCGACCGCCGCCCAGCTCAGACGGGAGTTCGGCCTCGACCAGCCGGTGTGGCGGCAGTACCTCACCTACATGGCGAAGGTCTTCACCGGCGACTTCGGCACGGCGTTCAACGGACAGCCGGTCACCGAGCTGATGGCGACGGCGTTCCCGGTCACCGTCCGGCTGACCGTCGTGGCCGTCCTCTTCGAGGTCGTCGTCGGCGTCACCCTGGGCGTGGTGACCGGGCTCAGGCGCGGCCGGCCCGTGGACACCGCGGTGCTGCTGGCCACCCTGGTGGTCATCTCCGTGCCGACCTTCGTCACCGGCCTGCTGCTGCAACTGCTGCTCGGCATCAAGTGGCAGTGGATCAGGCCCTCGGTGCGCGCCGGCGGCTTCGACGAGCTGATCGTGCCCGGGCTGGTCCTCGCCTCCGTCTCGCTCGCCTACGTCACCCGGCTGACCCGCACCTCCCTCGCGGAGAACCGGCGCTCCGACTACGTCCGCACCGCCGTCGCCAAGGGCCTGCCCCGCCGCCGGGTCGTCACCCGGCACCTGCTGCGCAACTCGCTCATCCCCGTGGTCACCTTCATCGGCACCGACATCGGCGCGCTGATGGGCGGCGCCATCGTCACCGAGCGGATCTTCAACATCCACGGCGTCGGCTACCAGCTCTACCAGGGCATCCTGCGCCAGAACAGCCAGACCGTCGTCGGCTTCGTGACCGTGCTGGTGCTCGTCTTCCTGGTGGCCAACCTGCTCGTCGACCTGCTGTACGCCGTACTCGATCCGAGGATCCGCCATGCCTGAACAGCCCTACGAGCCCGAAGGCGCGATCGCCGGCACCGGCATGGGCGGCGCGATGGACCTCGGCGCGAGCGAGGCCGTCACACTGGAGGGGACACCGGGCGGAGGACCGGGGCAGGGACCGGCCGGCCGGCCCCGGTCGCTGTGGTCCGACGCCTGGCGGGACCTGCGCCGCAACCCCGTCTTCCTGCTGTCGGCCCTGGTCATCTGCTTCCTGGTGCTGATCTCGCTGTGGCCCTCGCTGATCGCCCCCGGCTCCCCCCTCAGCTGCGACCTGGCCAGATCCCAGGACGGCCCGGCCCCGGGCGCCCCCTTCGGCTACGACGGCCAGGGCTGCAACGTCTACACCCGCACCGTCCACGGCGCCCGTACGTCCGTCACGGTCGGCCTGTGCGCCACGCTCGGGGTGGCGCTGCTGGGCTCGGTGCTCGGCGGACTCGCGGGCTACTTCGGCGGCGTCTGGGACGCGCTGCTGTCCCGGCTCACCGACATCTTCTTCGCCATCCCGGTCGTCCTCGGCGGCCTGGTCCTGCTCTCGATGGTCACCTCCACCACGGTCTGGCCGGTCGTCGGCTTCATGGTGCTGCTGGGGTGGCCGCAGATCTCCCGGATCGCGCGCGGCTCGGTCATCACCGTCAAGCAGAACGACTACGTCCAGGCCGCCCGCGCCCTCGGCGCCTCCGACACCCGCATCCTGCTCAGACACATCGCCCCCAACGCGGTGGCGCCCGTCATCGTCGTCGCCACCATCGCGCTCGGCACCTACATCGCCCTGGAGGCGACCCTGTCCTACCTCGGCGTCGGCCTGAGGCCGCCCAGCGTCTCCTGGGGCATCGACATCTCCGCCGCCTCCCCCTTCATCCGCAACGCCCCGCACGCCCTGCTGTGGCCCTCGGGCGCCCTGGCCGTGACGGTGCTGGCCTTCATCATGCTCGGCGACGCGGTCCGCGACGCCCTCGACCCGAAACTGAGGTGACGGCGCCGTGCTGCTCGAAGTGCGGGACCTGCGCGTGGAGTTCCGGACCCGGGACGGCATCGCCCGGGCCGTCGACGGGGTCGGCTACGCGGTGGACGCGGGGGAGACCCTGGCCGTGCTCGGCGAGTCCGGCTCCGGCAAGTCCGTCACCGCGCAGGCCGTGATGGGCATCCTGGACACCCCGCCCGGCCGGATCACCGGCGGGCGCGTCCTGTTCCAGGGCCGGGACCTGCTCACCCTCAAGGAGAGGGAGCGGCGCCGGATCCGGGGCGCGCAGATGGCGATGATCTTCCAGGACGCGCTGTCGGCGCTCAACCCGGTGCTCACCGTGGGGGACCAGCTCGGGGAGATGTTCGTCGTGCACCGGGGGATGTCCCGCAAGGACGCCCGGGCCCGGGCGGTGGAGCTGATGGAGCGGGTGCGCATCCCGGCGGCGGCCCAGCGGGTGCGGGACCATCCCCACCAGTTCTCCGGCGGCATGCGCCAGCGCATCATGATCGCGATGGCGCTGGCCCTGCGGCCGGCCCTCGTCATCGCCGACGAGCCCACCACCGCCCTGGACGTCACGGTCCAGGCCCAGGTCATGGACCTGCTGGCGGAGCTGCGGCGGGAGTACCGCATGGGGCTGATCCTGATCACCCACGACCTGGGCGTGGTCGCGGACGTCGCCGATCGGATCGCGGTGATGTACGCCGGGAGGATCGTCGAGTCCGCGCCCGTGCGCGACCTCTACCGGGCCCCGGCCCACCCCTACACCCGGGGGCTGCTGGACTCGGTGCCGCGGCTGGACCGCAAGGGCCGGGAGCTGTACGCGATCAAGGGCATGCCGCCGAACCTCATGCGCGTCCCGCCCGGCTGCTCCTTCCACCCGCGCTGCCCCATGGCCCAGGACGTGTGCCGCACCGACGAGCCCCCGCTGTACGAGGTGCCCGGCGGCCGGGCCAGCGCCTGCCACTTCTGGAGGGAGTGCCTGCGTGGCTGAGCCGATCCTGGAGGTGACCGGGCTGGTCAAGCACTACCCCCTCACCCGGGGCGTGCTGCTGCGCGGGCAGACCGGTGCGGTGAAGGCGGTCGACGGCGTCGACTTCACGCTCGGCCGGGGCGAGACCCTGGGCCTGGTCGGCGAGTCGGGCTGCGGCAAGTCGACGGTGGCCCGGCTGCTGTGCCATCTGGAGCGCCCGACGGCCGGCACCATCCGGTTCAAGGGCGAGGACATCACCGCCCTGTCCGGCCGGGCCCTGAAGGCCGTGCGCCGCGCCGTCCAGATGGTCTTCCAGGACCCCTACACCTCGCTCAACCCCCGGATGACGGTCGGGGACATCGTCGGGGAGCCGTACGAGATCCACCCCGAGGCGGCCCCCAAGGGTGACCGGCGCCGCAGGGTGCGGGAGCTGCTGGACGTGGTCGGCCTGGACCCGGAGTACGCGGGCCGCTATCCCCACCAGTTCTCCGGCGGCCAGCGCCAGCGCGTCGGCATCGCCCGGGCGCTGGCGCTGCGCCCCGAGATCGTGGTCGCCGACGAGCCGGTCTCCGCCCTGGACGTCTCGGTGCAGGCCCAGGTGGTCAACCTGCTGGCCCGGCTCCAGGCGGAGTTCGGCCTGTCGTACGTCTTCATCGCGCACGACCTGTCGGTGGTGCGGCACATCTCGGACCGGGTCGGGGTGATGTACCTGGGCCGGATCGTGGAGAGCGGCCCGGCCGACGCGATCTACGACCATCCGACGCACCCCTATACCCAGGCGCTGCTCTCCGCGGTGCCCGTGCCCGACCCCGGGGCCCGCGACCGGCGCGAGCGGATCATCCTCAGCGGGGACGTGCCCTCGCCGGCGGCCGTCCCGTCCGGGTGCCGCTTCCGCACCCGCTGCTGGAAGGCGCGCGAGCGGTGCGCGCGGGAGGTCCCGGAGCTGGCGGTGCCGGCCGTCTTCCGGGACGCCGGCGGCCCCGCGGCCCACCCGTCGGCCTGTCACTTCGCCGAGGAGAGGCCGGCCCTCCCCTCCGGGGAGCCCGGGAACGGCAACGGGCCGGGGTGACATGGCGCACCCCGGCCCGTTTACGGCACCCGCACGGCCGTACGCAGTTCAGGCTGCCTTGTCCGTATATCGGTACCGCTTCCGTGAAGTTGCCTGTGTGTTAACGGAGTTCACGGGCGTTTCACCGGGGGCAGGGAGCGCCGCAGGAAGTCCAGCTGGAGGCGGAGGAGATTCTCCGCGACCGTCTCCTGCGGGGTCATGTGGGTGACCCCGGACAGCGGCAGCACCTCGTGCGGCCGGCCGTCGGCCAGCAGGGCGGAGGACAGCCGCAGCGAGTGGGCGACCACCACGTTGTCGTCCGCGAGCCCGTGGATCACCATCATCGGGCGGTGCGGTTCGGCCGCGTCGACCAGGCCCGCGTCGTCGATCACCGAGTTGCGGCGGTAGACCTCCGGCTGTTCGCCCGGGTCGCCGAGGTAGCGCTCCTGATAGTGGGTGTCGTAGAGCCTGAGGTCGGTGACGGGCGCGCCGACCACCGCCGCGTGGAAGACGTCCGGGCGGCGCAGCACCGCCAGCGCCGCCAGATAGCCGCCGAAGGACCAGCCCCGGATCGCCACCCGGTCCAGGTCCAGCGGGTACCGCTCGGCGAGCGCGTGCAGCGCGTCGACCTGGTCCTGGAGCACCACGGCCGCCACGTCGTCCCGGATCGCCTTCTCCCACGCGGGGGAGCGGCCCGGGGTGCCCCGGCCGTCGGCGACGAGCACCGCGAAACCCTGGTCGGCGAACCACTGGGAGGTGAGGTGGGCGTTGTGCGCGGCCACCACCCGCTGCCCGTGCGGGCCGCCGTAGGGATCCAGCAGGACCGGCAGGGGAGTGTCACCGGGGTAGTCCCGTGGCATAAGCACGGCGCATGGAATTCGGCGTGCGCCCCCCTCGGTGAGCGTGACCCGCGGACGCAGCCCCGGATCCTCGGCGTACGACCGGATCGTGGCCGCCGGCTTCCCGTCGCACAGCACCCGGGCCCGGGTGCCCGGCCGGTCCAGGGCCGCGGACACCAGGACGGTCACACCCCCGGCGCGCACCGCGGAGTGCACACCGGGCTCCTCCGACACGCGCTCCACGCCCAACTCGTTCACCCTGTACACATGAACTTCGCCAATTTCCGGCGCCGCGGCCTCCGGACCGGAAGAGGCGGAAACCAGTACGTCCCGGGAACCCACGTCCAGAACCGCACGAATGTGCAACTGTGCGCTGGTCAACGGCCGTTCTCCGACCGTCAGCACCCGGGCGCCGCCCTCGTCCGCGATACGGACAAGCCGCCCCGAGGGGCTCCAGCAGGGCACACCAGCGAAAAGTTCCAGCCAATCTGAGTCCTCGTCGGCGTGCACCATCCGGGTGGCCCCGGAATCGGGGTCCACGGCCAGGAACAGCTGGCTGCGCTGGTCCCGCGCCTGCACCAGCAGCAGCGGCGCACCCGCCTCTGACCAGTGCACACGTGCCAGATAGGGATAGCGGGCCCGGTCCCAGACCACCTCCGTGCGACTGCCGTCCAGCCCGAGAACGAACAGGTGTACGTCCGCGTTGGGGGTGCCCGCCGCCGGGTACCGGATGTTGAGTGGCTCACGTTCCGGACGGGCCGGGTCCGCGATCCACCACCGCCGCACCGGCGTGTCGTCCACGCGCGCCACCAGCAGCCGGTCCGAGGACGGAGCCCACCAGAAGCCCCGCGAACGCCCCATCTCCTCGGCCGCGACGAACTCCGCGAGCCCGTAGGAGACCTCCGCCGACTCCGGCTCGGCCAGCGCCCGGTCGCCGTCCCCCTCGGCGCCCACCACCCGCAGCGCGCCCCGCGCGACGTAGGCGATGTGCCGCCCGTCGGGGGCCGGACGGGGGTCGACCACCGGTCCCGGAACGGGGAGTTCACGTGCCGTCCCGGCCCGCAGCTCCGCCGTGAAAAGCCGCCCTGACAAGGCGAAGGACGCCAGCTCCACGGAATTGTCGGTGGCATAACCGACGATGCCCGCACCCCCCTCCCGGCTCCGCTCGCGGCGGGCCCGCTCCTCGGGCGGCAGCTCTTCCGGGGAGCCCTGGAGCAGCACCCCGGGATCGGCCGCCAGGCGCTCGGTGCCGTCCGGAAGATCCAGTACCCACAGGGAGTTGGCCCGGTCGGTGCCCGAGCCGGAACGCAGGAACGCGACGCGCGCGCCGTCGGGTGCCACGGTGAAGGAACGCGGCGCGCCGAGCGTGAACCGCTGCGTCCGGGCGTGCCGGCGGGGGAAGGAGTCAGCCTCGGTCGTCATACCCCGACCATATTGGCCATGCGCCCCCTTGTGCGGCTGTGCGCCGAGCGATGCGCGCACACGGATAGTTATGATCACTACCGCTGTGTGGGTATGAACCTGCTGGCGTCTGCATGGATTTGCTCAACTGATCTAGAACCCGCGTCCCTGGGATCTTTGGAGGTGAGCCGCCGTGGCACTCTCGATTTCGGCGGTGGTGCTGCTGGCGATCATCGTCTTCCTGTTGATCAAGAAGTCAGGACTGAAGGGCGGTCACGCGGTCGTCTGCATTCTGCTCGGCTTCTATCTCGCCTCCTCGACCATCGCGCCCACGATCAGGGAGCTGACGACCAACGTCGCCGGCATGATCGGCAGCATCAAGTTCTAGGGCCGGTGTCGCCGGGGGCGGTGCGCGGGACCTCGTAGGGTGGTGCCATGACGGAACTGCCCGCGCGACGTCTGCTGCTGGTGCACGCGCACCCGGACGACGAGTCGATCAACAACGGCGCGACCATGGCCAGGTACGCGGCCGAGGGTGCCCATGTGACCCTGGTCACCTGCACCCTGGGCGAGCGCGGCGAGGTCATCCCGCCGGAGCTGCGGCATCTGGCGGGCCCCGCGCTGGGCACACACCGGCGCGGTGAGCTGGGCGCGGCCCTCGCCGCGCTCGGCGTCACCGACGGCCGGCTGCTCGGCGGCGCCGGGCGCTACGGCGACTCCGGGATGACCGGCACCGCCGACAACGACGACCCCGGCTGCTTCTGGCAGGCCGACGTGGACGAGGCCGCCGGCCACCTCGCCGAGGTGATCCTCGAGGTCCGCCCGCAGGTCCTCGTCACCTACGACGACAACGGCGGCTACGGCCACCCCGACCACGTCCAGGCCCACCGCGTCGCCATGCGCGCCGTCGACCTCGCGGCCGAACGCGGCCACCGGATCGCCAAGGTGTACTGGAACCGCGTCCCGCGCTCCGTCGCCGAGGCCGCCTTCGCCCGCCTCCAGGACGAGCTGGACACCCTGCCCTTCGACAAGAGCGCGGCCGTGGACGACGTACCGGGCGTGGTCGACGACGAGCGGATCACCACCGCCGTCGACGGCAGCGCGCACGCCGCCGCCAAGGCCGCCGCGATGCGCGCCCACGCCACCCAGATCGAGGTGGCCGGGCCGTACTTCGCGCTCTCCAACGCCCTCGCCCAGCCGCTGTTCACCACCGAGTACTACGAGCTGGTGCGCGGCACGGCCGAGCCCGGGGAGACCGACCTCTTCGCGGGTGTCGAGGAGGCGTCATGAGCGACGGCCGACCGGGCCCGCTGCTCGCCCAGCCGCTGCGCCCGCCCTCTCCCGGCCGGGCCGCCGCCCTCGCCGGCCTGTTCGTGCTCGGCGCGCTCGTGGGCGCGGCCGGTGCCCTGGTGCAGGCCGCCTGGTTCCCCGGCGGGCTGCTGCTCGCCCTCGCCGGCGCCGCCGGGGCCTTCCTCGGCGGCTCCTACGCCACCGGCGGCCGGGCCGGGGCGGTCGCGCCGGCCGCGGGCTGGCTCGTCGCCGTGGTCCTGCTCACCACCACCCGCCCGGAAGGCGACTTCCTGTTCGGCGCGGGCGGCGGCTCCTATCTCTTCCTGCTCGGCGGCATGGTGCTGGCTGTGATCTGTGCCACCGTTGGCGCCGTACGGCAACCCGGCGGCGGCTCCGCCCGACTTGGCAAGTGACGTACCACTTCGCCGTGCGGCGCACGTGCGAGTCCCGTGTGGGTTTCCTCAGCGGTCGTGGGATGCGCGCCAGAAGTGGCCAGTATGGTGGTGCGCGCCGCCGAGCCGCCCGAGCAGTCAGGTCGTAAGGGCGGCGGAGCCAACCGGGAGAACCTGCCTTGAGTCGTGAAACTGACACTCCGTCCTCCGGGCCCAACGGGCGCGGCGGAGCCGCATACCCCTCCGGCACACCGCCGTACGGGACCCCCCTGGCTTCCGACGACGGTACGGGCGCGGGCCGTTCGGGCACGCGGCCGGACGAGAAGAAGACCGAGACCACGCTGACGACCCGGATCCGGATCAACATCCCCGGATCCCGGCCCATCCCGCCGGTCGTCGTGCGCAAGCCCGTCGCGGACGGAGAGGGCGGCGGGGACGACACGCCCGCCGCCGAGGAGCGGCCCGCGGTGGACCGCGCGCCCGCCGGCGACGGCACCGCCGAGGTCCCGGCCGAGCCCGCCGGCCAGGCGGAGGAGAAGACCAGCGACTGGTTCGCGCCCCGCAAGTCCGGCGCCCCGAAGGGCGGTCCGGGCGGCGGCGGCACCAACGGCGCCGGGATCCAGGGCGGTTCGGCCGCCCCGGCCCCCGCCTCCGGCGCCGCGCGCCCCCGTAAGGGTGGTCCGGGTGCGTCCGGCGCGTCCGGTGCCACCGGCGCGCGCTCCGGCGGGCGTCCCGGCGGTGTGGTCGGCGCCATGAGCGCGCCGGGCGGCTCCCGCTCCGGCGGCCGCAAGGGCGGCGGCAAGGGCCTGCCCGGTGCCACCGGCGGCCCGGTCGCCCCGGGCCACGGCGGCGGCACCGGCTCCTTCGACGTGACCGAGGCGCTGACCGCGGGCCCGCTGGGCGGCGGCTCCCGCCCCGGCACCCCCGGTCCCGGTGCGCCCGGTGCCGACGAGTCCCGCCGCGACGACCTGCCGTACTTCTCGGCGGACCGCCCGGCCCACGGCGGCCAGGACGGCTACGGCGGCGGTGCGAGCGGACCCGACGGTTACGGTGGCGGTGCGGCCGGTGCCCCCCGGCAGGGCGGCGCCGGCGACTTCACCGGCCCCGGCGGCCTGAACGGCCACGGCGGCCCCGGCGGCCCGAACGGCCACGGCGGCGCCAGCGGCTTCAACGGGCCCGGCGGATCCGGCGGCCCCGGCGGACCGCAGGGCCCCGCCGGCCCCACCAGCGGCCCGGTCACCGGCGACGGCACCCTCGTGCCGCCGCCCGGCCCCGGCGCGGGCGGCCCCTTCGACGGCCCCTCGGGCGCCGACGCCGGCTACCCCGGCCAGGGCACCCCGCGCAGCGCCCTGACCGACCTCGCGGACTTCGACGGCCCCGGCGCCGGTCCCACCGGTGCGGGCACCCGCCCGGCCGGCCGCGGTCCCGGCGGCGGGCTCAGCGACGACACCGCGATCCTCACCCCGCAGAAGCCGGCCCCCGAACCGGGCACGCCCGGCTACCGCTCGCCGGCCGCCGGCAACGTCTCCGGGCAGACCGTCACCAGCGGCGTCCCGGTCGTCCCCGGCGCGGGCGGCGGCACCCCGTTCGCCGCCCCCGGCGGCGGCCCGGCGGCACCCGCGGCGTCCGCGCCCAAGCCGGAACCGGCCCCCGCCGCCAAGGCGGCCAAGCCGAAGAAGAAGGGCCGCAGCAAGCTGATGCTGCTCGTCGCCGCCGTGGTCGTCGTCGCGGGCGGTGCCTACGGCGCCGGGCTGCTGATGAACCACACCGACGTGCCCAAGGGCACCACCGTGCTCGGTGTCGACATCGGCGGCGGCACCCGCGACGACGCGGTCAAGAAGCTGGACGACGCCTTCGGCAAGCGGGTCGACAAGCCGCTGAAGCTCGCTGTCGGCGGCAAGACCGTCACCCTCACGCCGGAGAACGCGGGCCTCCAGTTCGACTACCAGGCCACCGTCAGCGAGGCCGCGCACAGCGACTACAACCCGGTCCACGTCGTCGGCTCCCTGTTCGGGCAGAAGCGCGTGGTCGCCCCGGTGATGCCGGTGGACGAGGAGAAGCTGCACGCCGCGCTCCAGCAGGCCGGGGGCGGCTCTCAGGCGGGCGCGGGCGTGGCCACCGACGGCACCATCGAGTTCAAGTCCGGCAAGGCCGTGCCCGTCTACGGCAAGGCGGGCAAGGCCGTCGACGCCGAACACTCCGCCCAAGCGGTCGAACAGGCATTCCGGGCACTGGTGGAGACGGGCGACGCCACCCCGGTCGCCGTGCCGACCACCACCCGGCAGCCGACGGTCTCCGACGCCGAGGTCGACCGGATGATGAAGGAGTTCGCCGAGCCCGCGATGTCGGGCCGGGTGACGGTCCAGGTGGACGCGGCCCACTCGGTGCCGTTCAGCCCGCAGAACTCGCTGTGGAAGTTCCTCCGGGTCACGGCCGTGAACGGCAAGCTGGTCGACAAGCCCGACCTGGCCGCCCTCAAGGAGCTGTACGGCCAGGCCTTCGACGGGGTGCTCATCACCCGGGGCAACGGCAAGAAGACGGCCGTCACCCCCGAGGACGTCTACGCGGCGCTGCGTCCCGCGCTGATGAGCAGGACCAACCGGGTCGGGATCATCGAGACGGACCCGAGCTAGCCGGTCACCGCACGGGAAGCGGGGCGTCTCCACGGCGGGGGCGCCCCTCGCCGTACCGTCACCCGCCGCGCATGACATCTGTCACCCGGCGGTCAGGACCCACGGCACTGCCGGTCCGCCACCCCCTGCCGCCAGCATGGACGCCATGACGACGACAGCGGTACCGGCCACCACCACCCCGGTGGTCGGGTTCGACCAGGTGACCAAGACGTACGGGAGCGTGCGGGCCGTGGACGGCCTCTCGCTGCGGCTGTACCCGGGCGAGACCGTCGCCCTCCTCGGCCCGAACGGGGCCGGCAAGTCCACCACCCTCGACCTGCTCCTCGGGCTGAAGCAGCCCGACAGCGGCTCGGTCGCCCTGTTCGGCACCAGCCCGCGCGAAGCCATCGTGGCCGGCCGGGTCGGCGCCATGCTGCAGAGCGGCGGGCTGACGGACGGGGTCACCGTCGCCGAACTGGTGAAGCTGGCCTGCGCGCTGCACCCGCGGCCGTACCCGGTCGCCGACGTGCTGGCGCGCGCGGGCCTGACCCCGATCGCCGACCGCAAGGCCGACAAGCTGTCCGGCGGGCAGGCCCAGCGGGTCCGGTTCGCCCTCGCCACCGCCGGCGACAGCGACCTGATCATCCTGGACGAGCCGACCACCGGCATGGACGTCTCCGCCCGCCAGGCCTTCTGGGCCACCATGCGGGAGCAGGCCGACCAGGGCCGTACGGTGCTGTTCGCCACCCACTACCTCGAAGAGGCCGACGCCATCGCCGACCGGGTCCTGGTGCTGCACCGGGGCCGCCTCCTCGCCGACGGCACCGCCGCCGAGATCAAGGCCAGGGCGGGCGCCCGCCGTATCTCCTTCGACCTGGCCGGCGGCATCGACGAAAGCGCGCTCGGCGCCCTGCCGTCCGTCACCCGGATCGACGTCTCGGGCCAGACCGTCCGCATCCAGTCCGCCGACGCCGACGCCACCGTCCACGCCCTGTACGGCCTCGGCCTCTACCCCCGCAACCTCGAAGTCGCCGGCCTCGGCCTGGAGCAGGCCTTCGTCGCCATCACCGCCGCCGAGGAGGCCAAGCAGCAGTGAACAGCCTGATCAAACTGGAACTCGTCCGGGCCCTGCGCAACCGCAAGTTCCTGTTCTTCACCGTGATCTACCCCTCGGCCCTGTTCCTGCTGATCGCGGGCAACGCCGACAGCCACACCGAGGTCGACGGCACGGGGCTGACCCTGCCGACGTACATGATGGTCTCCATGGCGTCCTTCGGCGCCCTGACCGCCACGCTCATGGGCAACAGCGAGCGCATCGCCAAGGAGCGCGAGAGCGGCTGGGTACGGCAGCTGCGGCTGACCCCGCTGCCCGGGCGCGGCTACGTCCTCGCCAAGACCGCCGGCGCGGCCGTGGTCAGCCTGCCGTCCATCGTCATCGTGTTCGCGGTCGCCGCCGTGGTGAAGGACGTACGCCTCGACGCCTGGCAGTGGCTCGCGCTGAGCGGCGCCGTCTGGGCCGGCAGCCTGGTCTTCGCCGCGCTCGGCGTCGCCCTCGGCTACCTGGCCACCGGTGACGCGGTCCGCCCCATCACCATGATCATCTACTTCGCGCTGTCCATGCTGGGCGGCCTGTGGATGCCCACCACCACCTTCCCGCAGTGGCTCCAGGACATCGCCCGGTGGCTGCCCACCCACGCGTACGCTGCCCTGGGACGGGCCATCGAACAGAGCCAGGCCCCGCACGCCCAGGACATCGCCGTGCTCGTCGTCTCCTTCGTCCTGTTCGCGGGCGGCGCGGCCTGGCTGTACCGGAAGGACACGCTGAAGGCGTGAGCGGCACGACGACGGAAGACCGGCACACCGCGATGCCGCGGCACACCCCCGTGGGCCGGCCGCCCACCAGCCGGCGCGACCTGATGGTCAAATCACTGTGGATCGGGGTCTGGCTGGTCTTCCTCAGCTCCCCCGTCGAGGACCTGGCCGGCGGCCACCACTCCACCGCCGCCACCGTGGCGGGCTCCTGCGGCCTCGCCGTCTTCGTCGGGGTCTACCTGACGATGGTCTTCCGCAACATCGGCCGCCCGTTCGCCCGGGGTGTCGTGCTCGCCCTCGGCGGGATCCTCGGCATCCTCGCCCCCGTCCTGGCCTACACCCTCGGCAGCGCCTGGCTGGGCCTGTTCGTCTACCTGGCGGTCGCCTACGGCGCCACCCTGCCGCTGCGCGCCGCCTACTGGGCCATCCCGGCCACCGCCCTGGTGATGTACCTGATCGGCCTGCGCTCCGACGAGCGGGAGGCGCGCGGCCTGGTCATCCTCGTCGTGCTCATCGGGTTCGCGATGACCGGCGTCGGCCAGCTCGTGCGCACCACCATCGAGCTGCGCAAGGCCCGGGCCACCGTCGCCCAGCTCGCCGCGAACGAGGAGCGCCTGCGCCTCGCCCGCGACCTGCACGACCTGCTCGGTCACTCGCTCTCCCTGATCACGCTGAAGAGCGAGCTGGCCGGCCGGATGCTGCCGGGCCACCCGGAGCAGGCGGCCCGGCAGGTCGCCGACATCGAGCAGGTCAGCCGGCAGGCCCTGGTCGACGTCCGGGAGGCCGTCACCGGCTACCGGCGGCCCCGGCTGGCCGCCGAACTCGCCGGCGCCCAGGTCGCCCTGGCCGCCGCCGGGGTCGTCGCCGAGGTGCCCCACGACCCCGCTCTCACCGGCGTCCCCGAAGAGGCCGAGTCCGCCCTCGCCTGGGCGCTGCGCGAGGCGGTCACCAACGTGGTCCGGCACAGCGGCGCCGACCGCTGCGCCGTACGCCTGTCGCGCCACGAGACCCTGGACGGCCCGGTGCTCGAACTCACCGTCGAGGACAACGGCTCCGGCGGCTCCGGCAAGGGACCCGGCAACGGTCTGACCGGCCTGACCGAGCGGCTCCACAAGGCCGGCGGCACCCTGCGGGCAGGCCGGGTCAGGCAGGGATTCCGGCTGGTCGCCCGCGTGCCGGCGGCCCCCCTGACCGACGTAGGATCCGGGGCATGACGAGCACGATCAAGGTCCTGCTGGCCGAGGACCAGTCGATGGTCCGCGAGGCGCTGGCCGCGCTGCTCGGCCTGGAGGACGACATCGAGGTCGTCGCCCAGGTCGCGCGCGGCGACGAGGTGGTCGCCGCCGTCGGCGCGCACGGCGTGGACGTGGCGCTGCTCGACATCGAGATGCCCGGCTGCACCGGCATCGAGGCCGCGGCCCGGGTGCGCCGCGCCCACCCGGACGTCAAGCTGGTCGTGCTCACCACCTTCGGGCGGCCCGGCTACCTGCGCAGCGCCATGGAGGCCGGCGCCGACGCCTTCCTCGTCAAGGACGCCCCCGCCGCGCAGCTCGCCGAGGCGATCCGCAAGGTGCTGGCCGGCGAGCGGGTCATCGACCCCACGCTGGCCGCCGCCGCGCTCGCCGAGGGCGCCAATCCGCTCACCGAGCGCGAACGCGAGGTGCTCCGCGCGGCGGCCGACGGCTCCACCAACGCCGAACTGGCCCAGGCCCTGCACCTGTCCCCGGGCACGGTCCGCAACTACCTGTCGACGGCCATCCAGAAACTGGCGGCCCGCAACCGGGCGGAGGCGGTGCTGATCGCCCGCGAGAAGGGGTGGCTGTAAGGGGGTGTCCGGTCAGTTGAGCTGGGCGCGTGCGGTGCCCGCCTCCTGCCGGATCCTGCGCGCCGCCGCCTCGTCCACCACCTCGATCAGGTCGGCGTAATGCTCCAGTTCCTCGGCGCCCGCCGTGAACTGCCCGCTCCGCACCAGCAGTTGCCCGCGCTCGTAGCGCAGGCGCGCCGGATGGGAGGGGATGAGCAGCGCCAGCTCCACGGCCCGCAGTCCCACGTCCGACCGCTCCGGCCGGGCCGCCGCCCACGCCCGGATGTTGTTCAGCACCCGCTGCACGACCTCCAGCGGCGGCGCCGGCTCCAGCATCGAGGGGTCCGGCGGCGCGCCCGTGGCGCCCACCACCAGCAGCTCGGCGTCCGTCCCGGTGAGCACCCGCCCGCCCTCGAACGGATCGGCCAGCACCCGGTCCGCCGCCGGTCCGAACCCGACCACGAAGTGCCCCGGCAGCGCGACCCCGTACACCGGCGCCCCGGCCCGGCGCGCGACCTCCAGCCACACCACCGACAGCAGGATGGGCAGCCCGCGCCGCCGCCGGAGCACCTCGTGCAGCAGGGAGGACTCCAGGTGCTGGTAGTCGCCGGGCGTGCCGTGGAAACCGTGGCGGTCGCCGAGCAGCCGGCGCGCCGCCTCCGCCCACGCGCGCGGCCCGCCCGGCCGGTACGGCAGCTCGCCCGCCAGCCGGTCCAGCTCCGCCTGCGAGGCGTCGATACCGGCGTCGTCCAGCGAGCCGTCCAGCTCGGCGCCGATCAGCAGGCACAGCGCCGGCAGATCCGGCCGCTCGGCCCGCGCCTCCTCGGCGAACCGCCGCCGCAACTCGGCGGAGCGTTCCGGCGGGGGCGGATACGGCGGCGGCAGATACGGCTGACGCATGACAGGCTCAGGCCCTTCCGAGGCGGTTGGGGGGCGCGGCCGGTGTTCCCGGTCCGGCGTCGGGCGTGGCCGGTGCGTCCGGTGCGTCCGGTGCGTCCGGTGCGTCCGGTGCGGCGTCGGGCGTGGCCGGTGTCTGCGGCGGGTGGTGGGGCGTGGTGGGTGCGGGCGGTTGGTCCGGCGTGCGGGGGGCTGCGGCCGGCGCGGCGGGTCCTCCCGGCGTGCGGTCCGGGACGGCTGAGGCGTCCGGTGCGGCGTCGGGCGCGGCCGGTTGGTCCGGCGTGCGGGCGGTTGCGGCGGACGCGGTCGATTCTTCCGGCGGGCGGCCGGGGCCGGCGGGCCCGGGTGGCTCCTGTGGCGTGTGGTCGGGGCCGGCGGGCCCGGGCGGTCCTGCCGGTACGTGGCCGGGCGCGGCCGGTCGGTCCGGCGTGCGGGCGGTTGCGGCGGACGCGGCCGGTCCTCCCGGCGTGCGGTCCGGGACGGCAGATGCGGCCGGTGAGCCCGGTCCGGCGTCGGGTGCGGCCGGTGCCTGCGGCGGGTGGTGGGGCGTGGTGGACGCGGCCGGTGCGGCCGGTGCGGCGTCGGGCGTGGCCGGTGCATCCGGGGCGCGGTAGTGGTGGTAGGCGTGGTGCGGCAGGAAGCCGAGGGCGCGGTACAGCGCCCTGCCGCCCTCGTTGTCCGTCTCCACCTGGAGCCACGCCGCCGAGGCGCCCTCGTCCAGGGCGCGCCGGGCCAGCGCGGCCATCACCTCGGTGGCCAGCCCCTCCCGGCGCCGGGCGGGGTCCACCTCGACGGCGGCGAACCCGGCCCAGCGGCCGTCCACGACACACCGTCCGATCGCCGCCGGCGGCTCGCCGGCCCCGGCACCGGGCACGGCCGCGAACCACACCGACGGTCCGCCGCGCAGCACCCGCAGGGCCACCTCGCTCACTCCCTTGCGCCGGTACCGGGCGAGCCACGCCTCGTCCGCCGTCCGGGACAGCACCACGCCCTCGCCGCCGGCCCGGTCCGCGACCGGCGCCAGCGCTCCGGTCCACACCTCGGCGGTCACCTCCCGCACCCAGCCGCGCCGCTCCAGCTCCGCGCACAGCAGCTCCTGCGTGCCCTCGGCGCCGGTCGCCGTCTGCACCCGCGCCGGCAGGCCACGCTCGCCGTACCAGCGCCGTGCGGCGTCCAGGGCCGCGTCGAGCCCGAGCCCGGGGTCGCCCAGCGGCAGCACGCTGTTGGCGCGCCGGGTGAACCCGGCGGCGGCCCGCAGCTCCCAGTCGCCCAGCGGCTCGCTCTCCACCGGCGGCCAGGCACGCGCGGCGACGCGCGCCAGTTCCGGGTACGAGGCGGCGGGACCCCGGCGGCGCGCCGGTGCGGCGGGAATCACTTTGCCCGCGACCAGCGCGGCTTCCGGAATTCCGACACTTTCCCCGTCCCGGCGTGTGATCATGAGCACGCCACCGTCCCAGGATGTGAGAACACCCACCGTGTCAGTGAACTTCTCCGGTCCGGCACCGGGTTCGCCCAACCGCCGTACAGAGACCCGTTTCCCCACGTCAGCAGGGGTGATTCGGACCTCCAGGCGTCCTGTCGCCGAGATTTCCACTGGTCAGTTCACCCCTCCTGTTCGGATCATGCTCCGGAACGGAGATACTAGGGGCGGGCATCGACGACGCCGCGCTCCCGCGCGCCAGGCGGCGGGCCTGAGGAGGCCCGCCAGCGCCCTATCGAGGAGGAACGACAGCGTGACCTACGTCATCGCGCAGCCTTGTGTCGACGTCAAGGACAAGGCGTGCATCGAGGAGTGCCCGGTCGACTGCATCTACGAGGGCCAGCGGTCCTTGTACATCCACCCGGACGAATGCGTCGACTGTGGTGCCTGTGAGCCGGTCTGCCCGGTCGAGGCGATCTTCTACGAGGACGACGTCCCGGAGGAGTGGAAGGACTACTACAAGGCGAACGTCGAGTTCTTCGACGAGCTGGGCTCGCCCGGCGGCGCCAGCAAGCTGGGGCTGATCGAGCGCGACCACCCCTTCGTCGCCGAGCTGCCGAAGCAGGGCTGAGCGCCCGCCTGAGCGTCAAGCGGCCGCAACCGCGCCGCCTCGGTCCCGTACGGCCCGATCACCCTGATCAGCGCCGCACGGGACCGAGGCGTTTGCCGCACCGTACGAAAGTGAGCCACTGATCGTGTCCGCAGTCTCCGACCGGCTTCCCGTCTTCCCGTGGGACAAGCTGGAGCCGTACAAGCAGACGGCCGCCGCCCACCCGGACGGCATCGTCGACCTCTCGGTGGGCACCCCGGTCGACCCGGTGCCCGAGCTGATCCGGAAGGCCCTGGTCGACGCGGCCGACTCGCCGGGGTACCCGACCGTCTGGGGCACCCCCGCTCTGCGCGACGCGATCACGGGCTGGCTGGAGCGCCGGCTGGGCGCCCGCGGGATCACCCACCGGCACGTCCTGCCGGTCGTCGGCTCCAAGGAACTGGTGGCCTGGCTGCCCACCCAGCTCGGTCTCGGCCCCGGCGACAAGGTCGCCTACCCGCGCCTGGCCTACCCCACCTACGAGGTCGGCGCCCGCCTCGCCCGCGCCGAGTACGAGGTCTACGACGACCCGCGCGAGCTGGACCCGGCGAACCTGCGGCTGCTCTGGCTGAACTCCCCGTCCAACCCGACGGGCCGGGTCCTGACCAAGCGGGAGCTGACGGACATCGTCGCCTGGGCCCGCGCCCACGACGTCCTGCTCTTCTCCGACGAGTGCTACCTGGAGCTGGGCTGGGAGGCCGACCCGGTCTCGGTCCTGCACCCGGACGTCAACGGCGGCTCCTACGACGGCATCGTCGCCGTGCACTCCCTGTCCAAGCGGTCCAACCTGGCGGGCTACCGCGCGGCCTTCGTCGCCGGCGACCCGGAGGTCCTCGGCCCGCTGCTGCAGATCCGCAAGCACGGCGGCATGATGACCTCCGCGCCGACGCAGGCCGCGGTCGTGGCCGCGCTCGGCGACGACGACCACGTGCGGGAACAACGCGCGCGCTACGCGGCCCGCCGCGAGGCGCTGCGCTCGGCCCTCCTCGCCCACGGCTTCCGCATCGAACACAGCGAGGCGAGCCTCTACCTGTGGGCCACCCGGGACGAGTCCTGCTGGACCACGGTCGCCCACCTGGCCGACCAGGGCATCCTGGTGGCCCCGGGCGACTTCTACGGCGAGGCGGGCGCACGCCACGTACGGGTGGCCTTCACGGCGACGGACGAACGCGTCCAGGCGGCCGTCTCCCGCCTGACCCGCTGACCCGCTGACCGGCGCCGCGGGCGCGGGCACAACGGCGAACGGGGCCCAGGCAGCTCCCTGGACCCCGTTCACCGGCACCGGCGGCCTCAGCCGAGCGGCAGGCCCTGCGTGGGCAGACCCTGCGTCGGCAGACCCTTGGTCGGCAGGGAGTCCGTCGGCAGCCCGCCCTTGGTGAGCGAGTCCGTCGGCAGGCCGCCGCCCTTCGTCGCGCCGACCGCGGCGTCCCCGAGGACACCCCCCGCGGCCCCGGCCGCGTCGCCCGCGGCCTTCTGCGCCACCGGAGTCGTCCGCTTCACGGCGCTGCCGCCGGTCTTGCCCGCGGCCGGCACCGCCTGCTCGACCGCCTTGCCGCCCGTGTGGCCCGCGACCGAGGTCACCTGCCGTGCGGCACTGTCGACGGCGTCACCGGCGTGCGCCCCGTCCAGCGCGGTCAGCCCGCTCAGGTTGGGGCCGACGTCGGGCAGGTTCGTGGCCGCACCGGCGGAGCCGGCCGCACCGACCCCGGCGGCCGCTCCCGCTGCGACGAGCAGCGCGGCACGGGCGATCCGGCGGGTCAGAGGGAGGGACATGATGCTCCATTCGACGGGAGAGAACGGTGTCTGCGCCCGAGCCCGTCTCCGGCTCGGACGCCGTGACTACCGCTCGAAGCCCGCGAAGGTTGCGGACGCCCCGGGTAAAGAATGGATAACGCATCGCATTATCGGGTGTGGATAAAAACGGGCAAAGAAGGTTCGCGTCTTCGCCGCGCAGAAACCTTCCGGTCCCTGATCTCCCAAGGATTTCCGCCCCCGGAGGAGCATCCGCGCCGACCGTCCCGTCACTCCGGCGGAGCACAACCCGCGGGAGTGACCGGCCGCACTGCTGTGCGGCCCGCTGCCAACGGCCTACTGCGCGGCCACGATCCGGACGGCCCCGGCGGACCGCTCCGCCCCGGCGGCCCCCTCGGAGGCGACGGGGCGCCACTCGTCGGAGTCGCTCCCCACGGTCCACTCCCGCCCGGCGTACGTCACCCGCTCGATGCGCAGCGCCGAGGAGTTGGCGACCGCCCAGTGCGCCAGCTGCCAGCCCCGCTCGAGCTCGTCGCGCCCGGCGGCGTCCGTCCTCGCGCCCTCCGGCACCGGAACCGTCACCGTCCGCCCGCGCGCGGTCGCGGTCACGCTCGGCGACGGGGACGGCGACGGCACGGGCGCCCCGCCCACCACCGCGCCGGTCTCCTGGAGCGCGTCGCGCCCGAAGTCCCGTACCAGCGCGGCCCGTACCGCGTCCGGGCCGGTCTCGGGCGCCGTGTGCTGCGGGCGCCCGTCACAGGTCAGCGTGGCCGCCGCGCGCCCGGTCAGGGCCGCCGCCAGCAGCGTGGCGTCCGACTCGTGCTTGGCGTACGCCTCCGGGTAGCCGCTGCGCTGCACCCGCTGCGCGGCCACCGTCAGCGGCAGGTCCGTGTAGTGCGGCACCTCGGCCAGGTGCGCGTAGAAGATGCCCGCCGCGTACGACGGGTCCATGATCTGCCGCTCGCTGCCCCAGCCCTGCGAGGGGCGCTGCTGGAACAGGCCCAGCGAATCCCGGTCGCCGTGCCGGATGTTGCGCAGCCCCGACTCCTGGATGGCGGTGGCCAGCGCGATCGTCACGGCCCGCTGGGGCATCCCGCGCCCGGTCCCCACGGCCGCGATCGTGGCCGCGTTCTCCGCCTGCTCGGGCGTGAACTCGTAGGCGGCCCCGTCACCGGAGGCCGAGACCACTTTGCAGCCGCGTTCTCCGCCGCCTCCGGTGACGTACTGCACCACGAGGTACGCGGCGACACCGCACAGGACCAACAGGGCCGCCGTGAAACGGAAACGGCGGCCACGGCGCTCGGGAGAGGTGGGGGACGGCTCTGGCACGCGTACAAGGTACTGGAGCCCGGCCGGTGCCCCGCGTGGGGTCCGCGCCGTCGGCCCGGCGGTGTTCCGGCAGGTGGCGCGCTAGGGTCGAGGCCATGCCCGACACCTCCCTTGACCTCACGCTGGACGCCGCCACGCTCACCGCGCGGCTCGTGGACTTCCCGTCGGTCAGCGGCACCGAGAAGCCGCTCGCGGACGCGATCGAGACCGCCCTGCGCGCCCTGCCGCACCTGACCGTGGACCGGTACGGCAACAACGTGATCGCCCGGACGGACCTGGGCCGCGCCGAGCGCGTCATCCTGGCCGGCCACATCGACACCGTCCCGATCGCGGACAACCTGCCCTCGCGGCTCGACGACGACGGCGTGCTGTGGGGCTGCGGCACCTGCGACATGAAGTCGGGCGTGGCGGTGCAGTTGCGCATCGCGGCCACGGTCCCCGCCCCCAACCGCGACCTGACCTTCGTGTTCTACGACAACGAGGAGGTCGAGGCCGAGCGCAACGGCCTCAGGCATGTCGCCGAGGCCCGTCCGGAGTGGCTCCAGGGCGACTTCGCGGTCCTGCTGGAGCCCTCCGACGGCGAGGTGGAGGGCGGCTGCCAGGGCACGCTGCGGATGCTGCTGAAGACCACGGGCGAGCGGGCGCACTCGGCGCGCGGCTGGATGGGCTCCAACGCCATCCACGCGGCGGCCCCCATCCTGGCCCGCCTCGCGTCCTACGAGCCGCGCCGGCCGGTCATCGACGGGCTGGAGTACCGCGAGGGCCTGAACGCGGTGCGCATCGGCGGGGGAGTGGCGGGCAACGTCATCCCCGACGAGTGCGTGGTGACGGTCAACTTCCGCTACGCCCCCGACCGCACCGAGGAGGAGGCGATCGCGCACGTCCACGAGGTGTTCGCGGACTGCGGCGTGACGGAGTTCGTCGTCGACGACCACAGCGGGGGCGCGCTGCCGGGCCTGTCCCACCCGGCCGCCGCGGCCTTCATCGAGGCGGTGGGCGGCACCCCGCGGCCCAAGTACGGCTGGACGGACGTGTCCCGGTTCTCCGCGCTCGGCATCCCGGCGGTCAACTACGGCCCCGGCAACCCGCACTTGGCGCACAAGCGGGACGAGCGGGTGGAGACCGCGAAGATCCTCGCGGGCGAGGAGCGGCTGCGGAACTGGCTCACCGCGTAAGGGCCGCACGGGTGCCGGTGCCTGCCGGACACGCCGGGGTCCCCCGTCCGTAACCCGTATGGATCTAGGCTGAGAAGGAACTGCCGGCAAGCGGAGGGAGCGCACATGGCTACCGGAAACCCCGAGGGGAAGAAGCAGCCGCCGGACGAGCAGCGGCTCGGTCCGGTCCTCCGGCGGCGGGGCCAGGTCACCGCCAGCACGACCGACCAGCGGCTGCTGGACGAGCGCGCTCCCACCGACTGGGTCCACACCGACCCCTGGCGGGTGCTGCGCATCCAGTCGGAGTTCATCGAGGGCTTCGGCACGCTGGCCGAACTCCCGCCCGCCATCAGTGTCTTCGGCTCGGCGCGGACACCGGTGGACTCGCCCGAGTACGACGCGGGGGTGCGGCTCGGCCGGGGGCTGGTGGAGGCTGGCTTCGCGGTCATCACCGGCGGCGGCCCGGGCGCGATGGAGGCGGCCAACAAGGGGGCGTGCGAGGCGGGCGGCATCTCGGTGGGCCTCGGCATCGAGCTGCCCTTCGAGCAGGGCCTCAACCCCTACGTCGACATCGGCCTGAACTTCCGCTACTTCTTCGTCCGCAAGATGATGTTCGTGAAGTACGCGCAGGGGTTCGTGGTCCTCCCCGGCGGCCTCGGCACCCTGGACGAACTCTTCGAGGCCCTCACCCTCGTCCAGACCCAGAAGGTCACCCGCTTCCCGATCGTCCTCTTCGGCAGCGAGTACTGGGGCGGCCTGGTGTCCTGGCTGAGAAACACCCTGGTCGCCCAGGGCAAGGCCGCGGAGAAGGACCTCCTCCTGTTCCACGTCACGGACGAGGTGGAGGAGGCGGTGTCCCTGGTGTCGAAGGAGGCGGGGCGGTAGGGAGAAGTGCGCAGCCACTGAACGGAAGTGTCATCTGGCCGCACACTGGGTTCATGTCCGCTGCCCACCCCATCGCCGAGGCGCGGCGGACACTCCTCGAAGCCGCGGGGAGGAGCACGGAGTGACGTGGGAAGTCCAGGAGGAGCCGGCGGCGCTCGATGAGGCCACGGGCTTCCTCGAGGACGATCCCGAGGGCGTGGACACCCTGCTCCAGGCCACCGGCCGGCTCACCGAGGACCCGCGACCCGAGGGTTCACGGGCGTGGGGTGTTCACCACCGCCGCCTTCACCGCGGTCAGGCCAGGCCCCGCCGGGCCACCGCGGGGGTCCGGTGGCCGGCGATGGCGGTGACCATGTCCAGCACCTGCCGGGTCTCCGCCACCTCGTGCACCCGGTACACCTGGGCGCCGAGCCACGCGGACACGGCCGTCGTGGCCAGCGTGCCGATCAACCGCTCCTTCACCGGCCGGTCCAGGCTCTCGCCCACGAAGTCCTTGTTGGACAGCGACACCAGCACCGGCCAGCCCGTGGCCACCATCTCGTCCAGCCGCCGCGTCGCCTCCAGGCTGTGCCGGGTGTTCTTCCCGAAGTCGTGCCCGGGGTCGATCAGCACCGACTCCCGCGGCACCCCCAGCGAGACCGCCCGCTCGGCCAGCCCGAGGGTCACGTTCAGGATGTCGGCCATGACGTCGTCGTACGTCACCCGGTGCGGCCGGGTCCGCGGCTGCGCCCCGCCCGCGTGCGTGCACACCAGCCCCACGCCGTACCGCGCCGCGACCTCGGCGAGCCCGGGGTCGACGCCGCCCCACGCGTCGTTCAGCAGATCCGCGCCCGCCTCGCACACGGCCTCGCCGACCTCCGCCCGCCAGGTGTCCACGCTGATGATCACATCGGGGAACCGGCGCCGTACCTCCGCGACGAAGCCGACCGTGCGGCGCGCCTCCTCCTCGGCGGAGACCTCCTCGCCGGGCCCGGCCTTGACCCCGCCGATGTCCACGATCGCGGCGCCCTCGGCCACCGCCCGCTCCACCCGCGCGAGGGCCGGCTCGTCGCGGAACGTGGCCCCTTGGTCGTAGAAGGAATCCGGCGTCCGGTTCACGATCGCCATGATCACCGGCTCGTGCGGCCCGAATTCCCGCTTGCCCAGCCTGAGCATCCGCCCTGCCCTCTCCTAGTACGTCCCGCTGTACGGCCGCCTGTGACCCTAACTGTCAGACTCGCATGGCACGATCGGAGCCTGACAGATACCGCTGCCGGCAGCGTCCGGTACGAGCGTGGGGACCCTGAGGCGATGGTGATGTTCTTGTTCCTGGTCGTCGCGCTGGCCGTCGTGGTCGCCGCGGTGACCCTGGCCGTGGTCGGCGGCGGGGAGAGCGCCCCGCTGCCGGAGGCGGCGCCGGAGCGGCTCCAGGACCCGCTGCCACCGGACCGGCCGGTGGACCGCGCGGACGTGGAGAGCCTGCGCTTCCCGGTCGCGCCGCGCGGCTACCGCATGGCCGACGTGGACGACGCGCTCGGCCGGCTCGCCGCCGAACTGGCCGAACGCGACGCCCGCATCGCCGGCCTGGAGTCCGCGCTGGCCGGCGCCCGGGCCGCCGCGCACGAACAGCGGGCCGAGCACCCGCGGACGGAGCCCGACGAGGGCCGGGAGGAGCAGCGATGACCGGCCGAGCCGCCGTCGCCGGGCCGGACGGCGCCCCGCGCTGCCCCTGGGCCCTGTCCACCGACGACTATGTGGCGTACCACGACGAGGAGTGGGGCCGCCCGGTCCACGGCGACGACGCCCTCTTCGAACGGCTCAGCCTGGAGGCCTTCCAGTCGGGCCTGTCGTGGATCACGATCCTGCGCCGCCGCCCCGGCTTCCGTGCCGCCTTCGCCGGCTTCCGCATCGAGAAGGTCGCCGCGTTCACCGACGCCGACCGCGAGCGCCTGCTGGCCGACCCGGGCATCATCCGCAACCGCGCCAAGATCGACGCCACGCTCGCCAACGCACGCCTGCTCGCCGACTGGGCCGAGGGCGAGCTGGACGAGCTGATCTGGTCCCACGCCCCGGACCCGACGGCCCGCCCGGTCCCCAGGACCCTGGACGACGTCCCGGCGGTGACCCCGGAGTCCACGGCCCTGTCCAAGGCCCTGAAGAAGCGGGGCCTGCGCTTCGTCGGCCCGACGACGGCGTACGCCCTGATGCAGGCGTGCGGCCTGGTCGACGACCACCTGGAGGCCTGCGTGGCCCGCGGCACGCCGTAGCGGACGAGGCCGCGGGCCCGCGGCGCGTCACCGTCCCAGGTACTTCGGCTTCTCCTTGTTGACGAACGCCTGGACGGCGATGTGGTGGTCCTCGGACCGCCCGGCCCGGGTCTGCAGCTCGTCCTCCTTCTCCAGCGTCTCCTCCAGGGAGTGCGTCAGCCCGTAGGCCACCGCCTCCTTGATCGCCGCGTACGCCACGGTCGGCCCCTCGGCCAGCGCCCGCGCCACCTTCTCGGCCTCGGCGCGCAGCTCGCCCGCCGGTACGACCCGGTTGGCGATGCCCAGCTCCAGGGCGTCCTGGGCGCTGATGCTGCGCGGGAACAGCAGCAGGTCGGCGGCGCGGCCCGGGCCGATCACCCGGGGCAGCGTCCAGGAGATGCCGGAGTCGGCGGTCAGGGCGACGCCCGCGAAGGAGGTGTTGAACGCGGCGGTGTCGGCCACCAGCCGGTAGTCCGCGGCGAGCGCGAAGCCGAACCCGGCGCCGGCCGCGACGCCGTTCACCGCCGCGACCACCGGCTTCGGCGCCCCGGCCAGGGCCCGCACGACCGGGTTGTAGTGCTCCTTGACCGTGCTCATCGTCTGCCCGGCGCCGGTCTCCCGGTCGCCGGCCAGCAGCCCGATGTGCTCCTTGAGGTCCTGGCCCACGCAGAAGGCCCGGTCCCCGGCGGCGGTCAGCAGGATCGCCCGTACGGCCGTGTCCCCGGCCGCCGATTCCGCCGCCTCCCGCAGGGCCGCCTTCGTCGCGATGTTCAGCGCGTTCATCGCCTCCGGGCGGTTCAGCGTGATCGTCGCGAGTCCGTCGCTCACCTCGTAGAGCACGGTGTCGGCCATGGCGTGTCCCCTCCGGAGTAGCCGCTGGTGACGTACCGCTCAGTACGTCCCTGTCTGAGGACAGCATGGCGGAGATCCCCGGCCGGCGGCCGGAGCGGACGTGTGACCTGCGTCAAAGAAAACCAGGACGGAGCCGGTCGCAGGAGCCTCGCGGGGTGGCGCAGTATCGCAGGCACATCGCCGAATTGGGTGGTTTTGCTCGCGCGCGTTGCCCAAGCGATGCCGACCGATGTTGGTCATCGGGTCCTGCCATGCGGGATAATGGCCAGGAAGCAATGTGTTCGATGCCGGTGTCGCGTGTCCGTTCCGGATGGCGGGTGCCCCCTGCCCGGGGGTACCGGCAGAGACGATGAGCTGGTTTCAGGAAGGGGAACGAGCATGGCGGCCATGAAGCCGCGGACGGGTGATGGCCCGCTCGAGGTGACCAAGGAGGGGCGGGGCATCGTCATGCGCGTTCCGCTCGAAGGCGGCGGTCGACTCGTCGTCGAGCTGACCCCTGACGAGGCCGAGGCGCTTGGCGACGCCCTCAAGAAGGTCGTCGTCTGACGTCCCGATTCTGTCCTCGCGCCTGCCCCGGCATCGTACGCGGTGCCGGGGCAGCCGCGTCTTCGGGGGCGGCCGGCGCGGCCCCCTCGGCCGGTACCGCGGGCACCCCGCGCACCCCAGGCGCCGCCGTCATCGCTTGACGGCGCACAGCAGCCCGTCGCCCACCGGCAGCAGCGACGACACCAGCTCCTGGCTCTCCCGCACCGTGCGCAGCAGCTCCCGCAGCCGCAGCACCTCGGCGGGCTGGGGCCCCGAGTCGACCGTACGGCCGTCCGCGAACACGCCCTCGAAGACCACCAGTCCGCCCGGCCGCAGCAGGCGCAACGATTCGGCGAGATAGTCCGGGTACTCCAGCCGGTCCCCGTCGCAGAACACGAGGTCATAGCCCGCGTCGGCGAGGCGCGGCAGGACCTCCAGGGCGCGGCCGGGGATGAACCGGGCCCGGTTGCTGGCGAAGCCGCAGCCGCGGAAGGCCTGCCGGGCGAACTGCTGGTGGTCCGGCTCCGGGTCCACCGTCGTGAGCACCCCGTCCGGCCGCATCCCGTGCAGCAGATGAATGCCGGACACCCCGCAGCCGGTGCCGATCTCCGCGACCGCCTTCGCGTCCACGGAGGCGGCGAGCAGTCGCAGCGCGGCGCCCGTGCTGGGCGCCACCGAGCGCAGCCCTGCCTCGCGGGCCCGTTCGCGGGCCCAGCGCAGCGCTTCGTCCTCGGCGACAAAGGCGTCGGCGAACGCCCAGCTCGTCTGCCGGTTGGCGGTAATGACCCTCTCCTGTCCCCGTGGTTGCCTGGGCGTGACTGTATCCGTTGGCGGCGGGAACCCGCAGATGAGCCCGTGCGTTTACAGGGATGAGACGGTGGCCGGCGACGCGACGGGGGGCGAGCGGTGAGGCAGGACGCCGAGCAACTGCTGACGCAGCCGGATGAGCCGGATCAGCAAGTATCAAATTCTCGTAAAACCGCTTATCCGGAGCTAACGGGCGAGGTGGCTATGGTAGGGGCTCCACTGGACACCACCAGAGCCGACAGGGGAGGTGCGGCTGCGCCCGGGGACCGGGGTGGAGTGCTGCGGCGCTTCCTCGGGTCGGCGGGCAGGCCGAAATCCGTGACCGACACCGCTGCTGACAGCCACGCCGCCGGGACCGCCGCAGGCGAGACCCCGACCGCGACCTTCACCACCGACGCGGACGGGCAGGCGTGGACTCCGCCCACGTGGGACGAGATCGTCAGCACGCACAGCGGCCGCGTCTACCGACTGGCCTACCGGCTGACGGGCAATCAGCACGATGCCGAGGACCTCACCCAGGAAGTCTTCGTCCGCGTCTTCCGCTCCCTGTCGACGTACTCGCCGGGCACCTTCGAGGGCTGGCTGCACCGCATCACCACCAACCTCTTCCTGGACATGGTCCGGCGCAAGCAGCGCATCCGCTTCGACGCCCTCGGCGAGGACGCGGCCGAGCGCCTGGCCAGCCGCGAGCCCACCCCGCAGCAGCTGTTCAACGACGCGCACTTCGACGCCGACGTGCAGCAGGCCCTGGACACCCTGGCGCCCGAGTTCCGCGCCGCCGTCGTCCTGTGCGACATCGAGGGACTGTCGTACGAGGAGATCGCCGCCACCCTCGGCGTGAAGCTCGGCACGGTCCGCTCCCGTATCCACCGCGGCCGGTCCCAGCTGCGCAAGGCGCTCGCACACCGCTCCCCGGAGGCCCGCGCGGCCGAGCGGCGCTCCTTCCTGGCCCGGGTCCCCGCGCTGGGAGGAGGGGGCGCGACCGCGTGAGTGGATCTCGGTCGAAACCTGCCGGGGAGGCACACCTCGCAGAGCAGCACCTGGGAGACCGGCTCTCCGCCCTGGTGGACGGGGAACTCGGTCATGAGACGCGTGAGCGGGTCCTCGCGCACCTGGCCACCTGCGCCCGGTGCAAGGCCGAGGCGGACGCCCAGCGCGCGCTGAAGAACGTCTTCGCGGAGGCCGCCCCGCCCCCGCCCTCGGCGAGCCTCCTGGCCCGCCTCCAGGGCCTTCCCGGGGGAGATCCGGACGGCGGCGGCACGCCGTCACCCGGGCCCGGACCCGGCACCTCCGGCGGCCTCGGGCCCTTCGGGGCGCGGCGCGGCGACCGCCTGCCGTTCGGGTACGTCCCGGCCCGCCCGCACGGACTGCTGCCGACCGGCGCGGACGGCGCCGGCGGACCCCGGGACGACGGCTTCCGCATCCACCCCGTCGGCCGCCCGGACGACGCCCGCACCGCCTCGCGCGGCCGGCGTTTCGCGTTCGCCGCCGCCGGCGCGGTGTCGCTGGCCGCGCTGGCCCTCGGCGGCGTGACCACCGGCTTCCCCGGCGACCCGGCCACGGACGCCCGCGGCGGCTCCGGCGTCATCCCGGTGCGCTCGGCCGGCACGGGCGGTGGCGCGGCCACCCCGGACAGTCAGCGCCGGCGTCCCATGGGACCGCTGCTCGCCCAGGGCGGCGCGCTGCTCGGCTCGGCCCCGGTGGCGCCGACCACGCTGTCCGCGCCGCTGCTGCCCGGAGTGCCCGCCCCGGCCTCCGGACAGGCCCGCGCCGAGGCGGTACGCGCGCTGACCGCGCCGGTGTTCGCCGGTGCGGCCGCCGTCTCCCCGCTGATACGTCCGCTGGACGAGCCGGTCGCCCTTCCGCTCACCGACTGGCTCACGCCTCCCGGGGCCACCGGCTCCGGCCCCCTGCCCGCCCCCGTCCCCGACACCACGCCCTCCCCCGTCACGGCCTCCCCGCCCCCCTCGCCCTGACCGTCACTGCGCCACGGCCCGCACACCTGGTTGAATCCTGGGACGCCGTGCCGTGGCGCCGACCCGGGGCGGCGGCCGATGTCCCGTGACCAGCCGTGGGGAGAGCATGAACGAGGGGAACGGCGTGCCGCCGGCGGACGGACAGCGGAAAACGCCGGAGACGACACCGACCACCCCGCCCTCCGACGGCGACGGCGACGGCGACTTCGAACTGGCCAAGCCGACCCCACCCGCGTCCCCCGGGGAGGCCGGGGGAGAGGCTGGGAGCAAGCCCGGGGAGACCGGCACGGGGCCTGCGCGGCCCGTGACGGCGACGAACGAACCCGACGGGGTGGCGGATTCGGCTGTGGCGGCCGACGGGGTCGTGGACCCGGTCGTACAGGCTGGCGGGGTGGTGGTCCCGGTCGTGCGGGGCGACGGGGTGGCGGATTCGGCTCTGCCGACCGCGCCGACCGCGCGGGCCGACGCGGTGGCGGATCCTGCCGCGCGGGCGGACGAGAGGGCGGAATCCGCCGGGCGGCCCGAGGTGGCGTCACCCGAACCGGGTGCGGTGGACGGTGCGGCCGAGGTGACCGCCGTGTCCGCCGGGGGTTCCGGAGGTCCGGACGCGGAGGCCGTCGTACCGGACTCCGGTGAGCGGTTCGGGGCCGAGCGGGTCACGCCCCTGCACGATCCCGACCCCTACAGCACCCCGCCGTACGGCGAACCCGGCCCTTGGGCGCCCGCGCCTCCGGTGCAGCATCCGGCGGTCAGCCAGGCGCACGGTACGGCCGTCCCCCCGCCCCTGGCCCCGCTGGCGCCCGCGACCCCCGGAACGCCCGTACTCCCCATACCGCAGGGCGCGCCCGCGCCGCAGATACCCGCATCCACCGTGGCCCCCATGCCGCAGATGCCCGCGCCCGGGGCTGCGGTTCCTGTCATGGCGCCCGCGCCGCAGGCACCGAGTTCCACCACGGCTCCCGGGTCGCGGATGCCCGCGCCCGCTGCGGCGCCCGCGCTCGGGGCGGCGGTTCCCGTCACGACGTCCGCACCCCAGGCACCGGCATCCGCCACGGCGCCCGCGCCGCAGGCACCGGGATCCGCCACGGCTCCCGGGTCGCAGATGCCCGCCCCCACCCCGGCACCCGCTTCCCAAGCGGGGGTTCCCGTCACGGCGCCCGCGCCGCAGGCCCCCGCCCACACCACGGCCCCCGTGCCGCAGACACTCGCCACATCCCCCGAGCCCCAAGCGGCGGCTCCCGCCACAGCTCCCGCGCCCCAAACGCCGGCCCCCGCCCCCCAGGCGCCGTCCGACGCCACGCCCTCCGCCCCCCAGGCACCACCTCCCGCACCCCCCACCGGTCCCGCACTCCCCTCACCCCACGGCACGCCCGCCCCGCAGGGGCTGGAATCCGCGGCGGCGCCCCTGGCTGCCGTACCTCCCGGCCCGGAGGGCACTGCGGCGCGCGGGGCTGCCGTACCTCCCGGCCCGGACGGCACTGCGGCGCACGAGGCCGCCGTACCCCCCGGCTCGGAGGGCACGGCGGTGCAAGGGTCCGCCGCACCCCCCGGCCCGGAGAGCGGCGCCGGGCCTTGGGCCGGTTACGACCCCTGGGCCGAGGCTCAGGCGCGGGAGCCGTTGCAGCAGACGGGGGCCAAGGTGCTGACGCGGGCGCAGCGCAGGCGGCGGGCCTGGCGGTGGGTCGTCGGGTGGACCCTCGCCGTGGCCGTCGTCTCCGGCGGCACCGGCGGAGTCGTCGGCGCGTACGTCGAACGCGAGCGACTCGACGGCGTACGGCCGCAGCCCGGGAGCGCGCCGGACAGCGTGGCCGGGATCGCCGCCCGCGCCCTGCCCAGCGTGGTCACCCTGCATGTGCGGGGCGACGACGAGGCGGGCACCGGCACCGGCTTCGTCCTCGACGCCCAGGGACACATCCTCACCAACAACCACGTGGTCGAGCCCGCCGGGCCGGACGGCGAGATATCCGTGACGTTCAGCAGTGGCGACACCGTGAAGGCCGAGGTCGTCGGCCGCGACGCCGGCTATGACCTCGCCGTCGTCCGGGTGCGCGGCGTCCACGGGCTCACCCCGCTGCCCCTCGGCGACTCCGACGACGTACAGGTGGGCGACCCCGTCGTGGCCATCGGCGCCCCCTTCGACCTCGCGGGCACGGTCACCTCCGGCATCATCAGCGCCAAGGGGCGGCCCATCACGGCCGGCGGCGAGAAGAGCGACGGAAGCGACCTCAGCTACGTCGACGCGCTCCAGACCGACGCCCCCATCAACCCGGGCAACTCCGGCGGCCCGCTGCTCGACTCCCACGCCCGGGTCATCGGCATCAACTCCGCCATCCGCTCGGCCGGCGGCGGCTCCGGCGCCGACGACGGCCGGTCCGGCTCCATCGGCCTCGGCTTCGCCATACCCGTCAACCAGGCCGAGCGGGTCGCCGAGGAGCTGATCGACCACGGCCACGCCACCCACCCCGTGATCGGCGTCACGCTCGACATGGGCTACACCGGTGACGGCGCCCGCATCGACGGCAAGGGCGCGAACGGCGGCCCCGCCGTCACCCGGGGCGGGCCCGGCGACCGGGCCGGACTGAAGGCGGGCGACGTCATCACCGAGGCCGACGGCGCGCGCGTGCGCACCGGCCGGGAGCTGATCGTCAAGATCCGCGCGCACCGGCCCGGCGACCGGCTGCGCCTGACGGTCGAACGCGACGGCACGGAGCGGGAGGTGTCACTCGTGCTGGGCGAGTCCGGCCGGAACTGACAGAAGTCTCACCTCGGGACGGTACCGGTCGGACGGGATGGCCGGGTACCGTTGAGCGACCGAGGACATCGCAAGGAGCGTCAGGTGTTCAATGACATAGGGCCACTGGAGCTGGTGACCATCATCGTGCTCGCCGTGCTCGTCTTCGGTCCGGACAAGCTCCCCAAGGTCATCCAGGACGTCATGCGCACGATCCGGAAGATCCGCGAGTTCTCGGAGAGCGCCAAGCAGGACATCCGTAACGAACTGGGTCCGGAGTTCAAGGACTTCGAGTTCGAGGATCTCAACCCCAAGACCTTCATCCGCAAGCAGCTGGACAACGAAGAGCTGGGCCTGAAGGAGATCCGCAACGGCTTCGACCTGAAGAAGGAGATGGCCGAGGTCACGGACGCCGTCCACGGCCGCGAGAGCGAGGCGCCGTCCTCGTCGTCCCCGCCCCCGGCCTCCGGTGGACGCGTCGACATGACCAAGAAGCCCGAGGGTCCCGGCGACGACCGCCCGCCGTTCGACATGGACGCCACATAAGCCACGCTTCCTCCCCGTAAGCCACGCCTCCTTCCCCCCGACACGCAGGCGGGCGTGCGCCGCGCACGTGACGTGTTTCATAGCGTGCGCCCGTCGCGCACGGTGTGAACAGGCCGTTCGCGCGACCCACGCGTCCAGAGCCTGCCCTGCCGCTCTCCGCGGTGTGGATATGCTGCCGAGTTGTTGTGCGGACCTGACGCGTACGCCCGAAGGGGGGCGGGCCGGCCGGTCCGACGAGAGCGAGGAGGCGTCCGGGCAGATGGAGACGACGAGTCGGGTGGGCGCGCAGGCGCCGGCCGCGGAGGGCGGACAGCAGCTCCCCTCCGCCTGGCGTACGGTCGACGGTTACCTGCGGGCGCCCTTCCCCTGGTACGGGCTCGACGAGGCGTTCACCGGGCCGCGCTGGCTGATGCAGGTCGGCACGACGTCCGACGGTGCCGTGGAGCACGGCTCGATCGGGCACGGGGACGAGCCCTCGCTGCGGGGCGAGAGCGGTTCGGGCGAGCCGCGGGAGAAGTTCGCGGTGGTGGTGACCGTCGCCGCGCAGCCGTCCCGGCGGACCGCCGACGGCACCGGCCTGCTGGAGGCGACGTCGGTGTCCTCCGCGGCCTGGCTGGCCGGGGTGGGGCTGCTGTCGTTCACCTGGCCCGGGCAGATGGACCACAGCCTGCGGGACGACTGGCTGGAACAGCAGACGGAGACGGCGTGGGCCCTGGCCGACGACTTGGACGGCGCCGAATGGTCCCGGCTGTCCCTGCCGGTCGACGGGGTTGCCGCCTCGTTCCACTACCGGGAGTCCGAGTTCGGGTGGGTGCTCGCCGGTACGACCGGGGCGGGGGTCCATCTGGGTGCGTACGGGCGGGGGATGAGCGCGTACGGACTCGGGTTCGCCGCGATCAAGGACATCGCGGCGTACGCGTAGCCGGCGGGGCCTGGGGGCCGCCGCGGCCGGGCGGCGGTCCGGGACCGGCCGGCTAATCGATCAGGTACTCCCAGAGCGTTGCGGCAGCGGCCAGCTGGGCCAGGAACCAGGCGACGTACGCGGCGAAGCCCTGGAGCCGGTAGATGGACATGACGAGCGCGAAACGACTGTGCGTGTACTGCTGGTCCTCGCTGAACGTCGACGCGTCCATGACGATGCTGGTGGCCGTCAGGACGACGGCCATGAAAAGGGAGTACAGGAGCAGGCGCGTGAAGGCCCCGCCGATGAGGAGATTGAGCAGGACGGCCAGGCAGGCGGGCACGGCGTAGGCGAGGACCAGGCTCAACGCCCGGACCGGGCTCGGACGGCCGGGCAGCAGGCGCCACAGCGCGCCCAGGACGAAGCCCGCGGCGGCCCACGCCGCCTGCAACGCGATGAACTTCACGACGATCTCCGGGAACGCGGTGGGCTCGAATCTGAGCCGCATCTGCTGCAGACGTGGCCGCAGTTCCAGCAGAAGCAGCCCTACGGTGCCCGGGATCCCGAACCAGAAGGCCACGCGCGCGGCGCGGACCGCGTTGTCCCACCAGTGGCCCTCCGGCCCCCAGGCCAGGGCGATGTCCATGACGGACATCTGGGCGGGCGGTGGCCTGTCGCTGTCGCATCCGGCCAGCAGCCATTGCCGCAAGTCGCGCTGACGGGCTTCCACCTGATCCAGCGTCATGCTCGCGCTGCCCCCCTTGCCGAGCACCCGTGACTCGTTCTCGAGGAAGCGGTGCTCATGGGCCCGGTCCATCAGCTCACGACGCCATCCCTCGTCGCTCATCCTCTGCAGGCAGAAGGTTTCGCCCGCTCGGCCCAGTACCGACCACCGTCGTCCCACCGAGAGGACTCCGAACAGCGAGGCGATGTTCAACAGGAGCCAGATCGGGTACTGAGCGGCGTTCCCGGCGACCGATGCGCCCTGCACACCCGCGGTGAAAGAGAAGACCCCCGCGGTGAGCAGTACGTCGGGTCCTTCCGGCCCCAGCACCGACCGCTCCCGATTCTCATCGGACTGGCGCCGCGTCCTGGTGCGGTAGCTCAAGAGGGCCAGGAGCGCGATCCCCGTCAGGACCCAACTGTCAGAGAAGATCAACGTCAGGTGGGACAACGAGAAGTTCGCCAGGTAATTGGCGACGTTCGCCCCGTGCGTCTGCCCGGCGGTCTGCCCGGCGGGCCAGGAACTCCTCTCCCATTGGTTCTCATTCGCCCAGGAGAGACATCCGAGCAGGCCTCCGGCAACCGCTCCGAGCGCCAGGGAGACCACGGTGACACAGAGAACCGGGGCCCTGTTCCATCTGTCCGTCCAGGAGGCGGGGACCATGAGCCCCTCGCGGGCGAAACGCCATGCCCACGCGGTCATGGCCGCCAGCCACAGCCACACGGCCGCCAGTCCCATGAGCACATAACCCACCTTGCCCAGGACGCTCGGTTCGGCCTTCGAGACCAGATGCGGCGGCAGGTAGAACAGGTGGGGCGCGACGACCACCAGCAACCCGGCCGCCGCCACGGAGATGACCGCGCCTCGCACGGCGCGGGCCTGGAGAGGCGTGCCACCGAGCCAGGGGCGGGCGACAAGGGTCAGGGCCAGGCCGGCCGAAATGCACATGAGGGCATTCCACGGCGGACTCACATGCTGGTAGCTGATCACGATCAGCATCACGGCGACCGACCCGCTGAGCGCGGCCCATTGCAGTACGGCCTGGACAGCGCTGTCCTTGCGGCCGTCGCTCCCGGAGTACGGGTGCCTCGGCCGCCCGCGCAGCGCGGCTAGCGCGACCACGACCGAAGCGCACACCCACCAGGCCCCGACGCCGATCTTGCTCCAGAACGACCGGCCGTAGGTCAGGACCCACCAGCGCTGCCACGGAAGACCGACGTCGAAGGTGATCCGGCCGGGAGGGTCCCCTTCCCACATCCACTTGCCGTCGTCGGGCGAGGCGGTTTTCGACGTGTCGTCAAAGCTCAGGCCCCCGAGGTCCGCCCGAACTTTCCAGTGGGATTTCTGCAGCGTCGTCGGGCTGAACTGGACCGTCCATGTGCCGCCCTTCTTCCACTTGACCACCCACGGGCCGAGCTTGATGGGGGCATAATCCCTGATCCATGCGTAGGATTCATACCTCACTCGAATGTCCTGCCCCTGCTCTTTCACCTCCGGTTCGTTGAACCGCCATTCCGAACGCCGGATTGACGTGTCCTTCCCGCGCAGCAGGCACTGCATGGCATGTTTATATTCTCCGGAATGCTTGTCGAGAAGCAGTTGGTCGGACAGGGCCCATTCGTTCACGGGAATCTCGACAGTCATGTCCGAGTGAATTCTGATGGCGTCCCTGTCGTGTTGGTCGAATTGAATCACGGCGTCCACACGACTGCTCTCGAGCTGACTTTCCCAGCATCTGCTGCTATCCTTCTGCAGGGCTTCCGAAGGAGAGCACCCCCACCACATCAGGTTCGCGAAAATCAATGGCAGTAGCTGCCACCATCGGATCCCCTTCATTGTCCGCCACCTCCTTCCGGAGGAATTTATCGGCGTCGTGCTCGGGATGCCCAGGGACACGCGAAGGGGTTTCGGCAGGCCACCCCATCGGCTGCCGCCCGTGGAATTGCGGGAAAATAGTCCCTGGTTGATACTGGAATCCGATGTGCCGTCAACTGTCCGACGGAGGGGTCATGACCGACATGAACGTTTCCGCTTCCCGGGCCCCGCTGCCCCGCTTCGAGGAAGCCGAGGGGCTGGGCCCCGAGGACTCGGAATTCGTCAGGGACATCGTGGCGGTGCTCGCCAAGCACGGCAACCTGGACCGCTTCGGCCTGTGTCTGCTCCACGACCACTTCCCGCTCGCCGCGGACGAGGTCCTCGTGGAGACCAACGACCCCAGGGCCCGCACGCTCCACGTCCAGGTGGAGAAGGCGGACAGGACCCGGCATGCCAAGGCGTCGCAGTGGCGGTTCGTCCCACATGCCGAGCGCGAGCCCGGAGCCGGACCCGGGTCGGGCGCGTACGAGGAGATCCTGCTCTGCACCAAGCTCGACCTCTGCCCGGGGGACGAGGACGACTGAGCCGCACGCGGCACGGCAGAGGGGCGCCGCCGGGGCATGACAAAGGGGCGCCGTCCAGAAGGACGCGCGCCCCCGTGCCGTAGCGCCTGGGACAGGCCGGCTCAGAACTTGTTCTTCGGCGTCAGGCCCAGCGACAGGCCCGACAGACCGCGCTGCCTGCCGCCCAGCTTGCCGGCGATCGCGCGCAGGGCCGAGCCCGCCGGGGAGCCGGGGTCGGTGAGGACCACCGGCTTGCCCTCGTCGCCGCCCTCGCGGAGGCGGACGTCGATGGGGATGCTGCCGAGGACCGGGACCGTCGTGCCCGTGGTGCGGGTCAGGCCGTCGGCGACCAGCTGGCCGCCGCCCGTGCCGAAGACGTCGACCATCTCGCCGCAGTGCGGGCAGGGCAGGCCGGACATGTTCTCGACCACGCCGACGATCTTCTGGTGGGTCTGTACGGCGATGGAACCGGCGCGCTCGGCGACCTCGGCCGCCGCCTGCTGCGGGGTCGTCACGACCAGGATCTCGGCGTTCGGGACCAGCTGGGCCACGGAGATCGCGATGTCACCCGTGCCGGGCGGCAGGTCCAGGAGCAGGACGTCCAGGTCGCCCCAGTAGACATCGGCGAGGAACTGCTGGAGGGCGCGGTGCAGCATCGGGCCGCGCCAGACGACCGGGGCGTTGCCCGGCGTGAACATGCCGATGGAGATGACCTTCACGCCGTTCGCGGACGGCGGCATGATCATGTTCTCGACCTGGGTGGGCCGGCCGTCGGCGCCCAGCATGCGCGGCACGCTGTGACCGTAGATGTCGGCGTCGACGACACCGACCTTCAGGCCGTCGGCCGCCATCGCCGCCGCCAGGTTGACCGTCACCGAGGACTTGCCGACCCCGCCCTTGCCGGAGGCGACCGCGTAGACCCGGGTCAGGTTGCCCGGCTTGGCGAAGGGGACCTCGCGCTCGGCCTGGCCGCCGCGCAGCGCCGCCGCCAGCTCCTTGCGCTGCTCGTCGCTCATCACGTCCAGGGTGACGTCGACCCGGGTGACGCCCTCGACCCGCGAGACCGCCTCGGTGACGCGTTGCGTGATGGTGTCCCGCATCGGGCAGCCGGACACCGTCAGATACACGGTGACCGCGACCGCTCCGTCCGCGCCGATCTCCACGGACTTGACCATCCCGAGTTCGGTGATCGGGCGGTTGATCTCGGGGTCGTTCACCGTCGCCAGTGCCTCGCGCACCGCGTCTTCCGTAGCCATAAGGACGATGGTACGGCCCGCCGAGGGGCCTGAGGGATGCCCTTCAGCGGTCGTCTGTGTCACGTCCCGGCGGGCGTTCTGCCCGTTCCGCCGGGAATACGACCTGACCCGCGTGCCCGTCGTGCCGGCGGTGCTCCTCCAGCTCCTTCAGCAGGTCCTGGAGCTCGGAGCGGATCCAGTCGCGGGTGGCCACCTCGCCCAGCCCGGTGCGCAGCGCGGCCACCTCCCGGGTCAGGTACTCGGTGTCGGCGATGGACCGCTCGTTCTGCTTGCGGTCCTGCTCCAGGTTGACCCGGTCGCGGTCGTCCTGCCTGTTCTGCGCGAGCAGGATCAGCGGGGCCGCGTAGGACGCCTGGAGGGACAGCATCAGGGTGAGGAAGATGAACGGGTACTCGTCGAATCGCAGATGGCGGGGCGCGGCGACGTTCCACAGCACCCACACGATGATGACGACCGTCATCCAGACGATGAAGCGTCCCGTGCCCAGGAACCGGGCGATCTTCTCCGACAGCCGGCCGAAGGCCTCCGGGTCCCACTCGGGCAGGAACCGGCGCCGGGGCGGGCGCGGCTGGTCCAGCCGGGGCATCCGGGGCCGGCCGGCGGCCGTGGCGCCCGCCGGGTGGCGCTCGCGGGCCACGGTCTCGCGCTCAGGAACCATGCGGGGGCGCCTCCTCTCCCTCGGCCAGGTGGAACTCCGTCTCCCGCCAGTCGTCGGGCAGCATGTGGTCCAGTACGTCGTCCACGGTCACCGCGCCGAGCAGCGACCCCGACTCGTCCACCACGGGCGCCGCCACCATGTCGTAGGCGGCGAAGAACCCGGCGACGACCGGCAGCGCCGCGTCCGGGTCCAGCGGCTGCAGATCGTGGTCGACCAGCGAGCTGACCAGGGTGTACGGCGGGTCGCGCAGCAGCCGTTGGAAGTGCACGGTGCCCAGGTACTTGCCGGTCGGGGTCTCGTCGGGCGGGCGGCAGACGTAGACCTGAGCGGCGAGGGCGGGGGAGAGGTCCGGGTTGCGGACCCGGGCGAGCGCGTCGGCGACCGTGGCGTCCGGGCGCAGCACGATCGGCTCGGTCGTCATCAGACCGCCGGCCGTGTGCTCCTCGTACGCCATCAGCCGGCGCATGTCGGCCGCGTCGGCGGGCTGCATCAGGCTCAGCAGCCGTTCCTTGTCCTCCTCGGGCAGCTCGCCCAGCAGGTCGGCCGCGTCGTCCGGGTCCATCGCCTCCAGCACGTCCGCCGCCCGCTCCTCCTTCAGCTTGCCGAGGATCTCGATCTGGTCGTCCTCCGGCAGCTCCTCGAGGACGTCGGCGAGCCGGTCGTCGTCCAGGGCGGCGGCCACCTCGGCGCGCCGCTTCGGGGACAGGTGGTGCAGGACGTTGGCGAGGTCGGCGGGGCGCAGCTGCTCGAAGGTGGCGAGCAGGCTCTCGGCGCCCTGCCCGTGCTCCTCCAGGGAGAACCCGGTGACGGCCGACCACTCGGCGGTCAGCGTCTCGCCCTTCGCCCGCCGGAAGGCGCCGCCCTTGCGCCCCTTGCGCAGGAAGACCCGGTCGACCTCCCAGTCCCGGCGGGCGGGCAGCTGCTGCACGGACACGTCGAGGACGGTGACCTCCTCGCCGGTCTCCACCAGTGTCACCCGCCGGTCCAGCAGCTCGCCGAAGACCAGCCGCTCGGTGGGCCGCTGCTCGAAGCGCCGGACGTTGAGCACGCCGGTGGTGATGACCTGGCCCGACTCGATGCCGGTCACCCGGGTCATGGGCAGGAAGATGCGGCGCCGGGTGGACAGCTCCACGACCAGCCCGAGGACCCGCGGGGGCCGCCGCCCCACGCGCAGCATGACGACCACGTCGCGGACGCGGCCCACCTGGTCGCCGGCCGGGTCGAAGACGGACACCCCGGCGAGGTGCGAGACGAAGATCCGGGGAGCGCCGGCTGCCATGACTGTGCTTCCTTTGCGTGAGGATCGTGGGAATTGCTCGGACATGTCCGCACGGGTGCGCTTCAGGCTAGCCCGTCCCGATCGGATACGCCCTGGTGGGCGGTCCGGACGGACCGGCTCCGCCGGGCGGGCGGAGCCCCGGTACCCTGCGGTACGCCGCTCAGGAACCGTCAGAAAGGCAGCTCCCTTGGTGACTGCGATTCCCCGGGCCCGTACCCGCCGCACCGCTTGGGTGACCGCGGCCTGCGCACTGGCCGTGACGGGAGCGCTGGCGCTGTCGGGGTGCGGCGGCGACGACGATCCCGACGCCGGGACCAACGGGATCGGCAAGCTGCCCCCCGACCGGATCCAGGCGAAGACGCGGGCCGCGGCGGACGCGGCGAGCGCGGTACGGCTGTCCGGGACCGTGGTCACCAGCGGCCGTACGTACCGGCTGGACATGCGGCTCAAGACCGACGGCGGCACCGGGTCGGTGACCGCGCAGGGCACGACGTTCCAGCTGCTGCGGGTCGGCGAGGACCTGTACCTCAAGGCGGGCGCGGACTTCTGGAACCACGCCGACGGCGGCGACGGCGCCTCCGGCAAGCTGGACGGCAAGTATGTGAAGGTGCCGCAGCGGGATCCCGCGTACCGGAAGTTCAGCGGCTTCACGGACAAGGACGTCCTCCTCGACGGTCTGCTGACGCTGCACGGCACGCTGGCGACGGACGGCCGGCACGCCGACGGATCGGGTACCCGCACGATCCGCATCACCGGCGACCAGGGTTCCGGCGGCACGCTGGACGTGTCCCTCCAGGGCACGCCGTACCCGCTGCGCCTGGTCCGGGCCGGGCAGGCGGGGACGCTCCGCTTCTCCGACTGGGGCAGGAACTTCACCGTCGAGGAGCCGGCGAAGTCGGAGACGGTGGACTACGGCAGGCAGCTGCCGGCGTCGTAGCGAGCCGGGGGCGCCGCGGTGCCTGACCCGGCTCAGCCCCTTATCTGCCCTTCCGGCGCTTCACCAGCAGCTTCGGCAGGCCCGCCGGCACCGGTCCGCGCGTGGTGACCGGAGTCGGCACCGGGCGCTCCGCGAGACTGCCGTCCGGCAGCGGGGTCACCGAACCGGCCGGCACCAGGCGCAGCACCCGGCACTCACGGGCCCAGCGGGCCGGCATCTCCTCGGCGTCGGGGGCGTTCAGCCGCTTGCCCTTCAGCTCGGCGACCGCCGCCTCCCACTCCTCGGACCCGGACACCAGTTCGCTCACGGTGGCCGGGAACGTCACCAGCCGGCCGCCCTTGTCCTTGCTGCGCACGCTCACCTCGGCGCGGCCCCCGTCGGCCAGCCCCGCCAGCGGCTGCTCGCCCGGCCCGTCGCCGACCACGCACACCGCGCCCTCGTGCCACACATGCCACAGCGCCCGCGCGGCCGGGGCACCGGCGCCCCTGACCCAGATCAGGCCGGACTTCTTCGCGGCCTCCTCGATGAGGGCCCGCTCGAGCAGCTCGCTTGTCATGGGCCCAGCCTAACCAGGCCGCACCGGCCCGCCGGCCGGCCCGCACCGGCCGCTCACAGCCAGCCGTTGCGCTTCAGCGTGCGATGGATGCCCAGACAGATCGCGGCGGTGACACCCATGATCACCGGGTAGCCGTACCGCCAGTGCAGCTCGGGCATGTGCTCGAAGTTCATGCCGTACACCCCGCACACCATCGTCGGTACGGCGATGATGGCCGCCCACGCGGTGATCTTGCGCATGTCCTCGTTCTGCGCGACGGACGCCTGGGCGAGATTGGCCTGGAGGATGGAGTTGAGCAGTTCGTCGAAGCCCATGACCTGCTCCTGGACCCGGGCCAGGTGGTCGGCCACGTCCCGGAAGTACTTCTGGATGTCCGGGTCGATCAGCCGCATCGGCCGCTCGCTCAGCAGCTGCATGGGCCGCAGCAGCGGCGCCACCGCCCGCTTGAACTCCAGTACCTCGCGCTTGAGTTGGTAGATCCGGGCGGAGTCCACACCGCGCGAGACCCCGCCCTTGCGGCCGGGCGAGAAGACCTCGGTCTCCACCTCGTCGATGTCGTCCTGCACCGCGTGGGCGACCGCGATGTAGCCGTCCACCACATGGTCGGCGATGGCGTGCAGCACGGCCGAGGGGCCCTTGGCCAGCAGTTCGGGGTCGTCCTGGAGGCGGTGGCGCAGGGCGCGCAGGGAACCCTGGCCGCCGTGCCGGACGGTGATGAAGAAGTCCCGGCCGGTGAAGCACATGACCTCGCCGGTCTCCACGACCTCGCTGTTGGCGGTCAGCCGGTCGTGCTCGACGTAGTGGATGGTCTTGAAGACCGTGAACAGCGAGTCGTCGTAGCGCTCCAGCTTGGGCCGCTGGTGCGCCTGCACGGCGTCCTCCACGGCCAGCGGGTGCAGCCCGAACTCACCGGCGATACCGGCGAATTCCTCCTCGGTCGGCTCGTGCAGGCCGATCCAGACGAACCCGCCGTCGCGGCGCACCTGCCGCATCGCCTCCTGCGGGCTCAGCGGCCCCGCGCTGTGCACGCGCGCGCCGTCGCGGTAGACGGCGCAGTCGACGACGGCCGAGGGCGTCGCGGGGTCGCGCGTGGTGTCGTACGACGTCGTCCCGGAGTCCTTGCGCAGCGAGACGCGGGACGAGGGGCGGACCACGGCGCGCAGGTCGCGGATCATCGACATGGGCAGGCTCCTTCGCGGGCGGGCGGCGAAAACGCGCGCGGCGACGGGTGGAACTACCCGGAATGGGGACGTCCTGGCTGTGCGTGCGTGGCACGTCCACAAAGCGGGGAGCACCGCACCGTCGCGGTGGCGGCTTCACTGCCGATGCAGAACTGATTCAGATCAGACAGATCAGGCAAAGCGAAACGAGATGCTCTTCCGAACGACGACGCGCAAAGGAAGACGGCGGCCAGCCGGTAACGGGATTCAGCGGCCGGAAGAGCGAGTGGTACTGCACGGTCGACTTCGATCCATGGCAGCCCCACCTCCTCCGGCCGGTCCCTCGTAAGGGAGTCTCAACGGTGTCGGGACTTGACAGCGACGCTTCCGCGTGTCGCCCCGAACCCCCGGCTCAGAGTACCAGCCGCCGATACTGTCAAGGCGCCGCTTTGCCCGCTGCTGACGAGTTCTATGCTCGCCGCATGGCTGATGTTCTTCCTCTGGTCGAGGCCCGGTTGACCACCGCGCTGGGCGAGCCGGACGCGCGTGCCGCCGTCACCTTCCTCGGCACGGACCGCATCGAGGTGCTCCGCTTCCACGAGGGGGACGTCGTCCGGTACGCCACCCTCGGGATGTCCCGGCAGCCCATGACGGACCCCACGGCGGTGCTCGCCGACCCGGTGAAGGGGCCCCGCGCCGAACTGGTGCTGTCCGTCCGCGCGGGCCTCGCCGACACCGACAAGCTGCTCCGCCCGCTCGCCGTCCTGGCCGCGAGCCCGCAGGTGGAGGGCCTGGTGGTGGCACCCGGTGCCTCCCTGGACGTGGGCGAGCCGCTGTGGCCCGGCGCCCCCTTCAGCTCGGTCCTGGTGGGCGAGCCCGGCGGGCTGGTCGAGGACCTGGAACTGGACGCCCCGCTGGATCCCGTACGTTTCCTGCCGCTGTTGCCGATGACCCCGAACGAGGCCGCCTGGAAGCGGGTGCACGGCGCCCAGGCCCTCCAGGAGCGCTGGCTGGCGAACGGGACGGACCTCAGGGACCCGGCCCGGAAATCCGTCCCGCTGGACTGACCCGCCACGGTCGCCGGGAGTGACCGATCTCACCAACACAAGGCCGGATCCGGTCAGTTGGCGAAGACCCCGACGCCGTCCTCGGTCGCGTGCCTCGGCTCCAGCTCCTCGGCCTCGTGCGCGAGGGCCCGGCGCCGGACCAGGACCACGAGCGCGCCCAGCACCGCCGTGACGGCCGCCACCACGAACGGGATGTGGATGTCGGTCCACTCCTCGATCTTGGGCGCGAAGTAGGGCGCCGCGGCGGCGGCGAACCAGCGCACGAAGTTGTAGCCCGCGCTCGCCACCGGGCGCGGGGCGTCCGACACGCCCAGGGCCAGTTCGGTGTAGACGGTGTTGTTCACGCCGATGAACGCGCCGGACAGGATCGTGCAGACGACGGCCGTGGTGTGGTTGCCGTAGCCGAGCACGAGCACGTCCGCCGCGAGCAGCACCAGCGAGCCGCCGAGCACCCTCAGCGAGCCGAACCGCTCCTGCATGCGCGGGGCCACGATCACCGAGAAGACGGCGAGCAGCAGGCCCCAGGCGAAGAACACCGCGCCCGACCGGTACGGCGTCATGTCCAGCACGAACGGCGTGAAGGCCAGCACGGTGAAGAACGTGTAGTTGTAGAAGAACGCGGAGACCGCCGCCGAGGCCAGACCGCCGTGGCCGAGCGCCTTGAGCGGGTCCAGGACCGAGGTCTTGCGGGCCGGCCTGGGCTGCTCCTTCAGGAACGCGGCGATGCACAGGAAGCCGATCGCCATCAGCGTGGCCGTGCCGAAGAACGGGTAGCGCCAGCTGGCGTTGCCGAGGACCGCGCCGAGCAGCGGGCCGCAGGCCATGCCGAGACCGAGCGCGGACTCGTAGAGCAGGATCGCCGCCGCGCTGCCGCCGGCCGCCGCGCCGACGATGACCGCGAGGGCGGTGGAGACGAACAGCGCGTTGCCGAGGCCCCAGCCGGCCCGGTAGCCCACGAGCTGGCCGACCGAGCCGGAGGTGCCGGCCAGACCGGCGAACACCACCACGAACGCGAGGCCGAGCAGCAGCGTCCTCTTCCCGCCGATCCGGCTGGAGACGAAGCCGGTCAGCAGCATCGCCACGGCCGTGATCAGGAAGTACGAGGTGAAGAGCAGGGACACCTGGCTGGGGGTGGCGTCCAGGCCCCGGGCGATCGACGGCAGGATCGGGTCGACGAGGCCGATGCCCATGAAGGCGACGACGGAGGCGCCGGCCGTGGCCCAGACCGCCTTGGGCTGCCGCAGGATGCCGCCGGCTCCCGCGTCTAGGGGGTCCATGTGCTTCTCCCATCCTCACTAGGTAGTTGGGTTATACACATAGTAAGTTAGCGCACCTAATTAATGCAAGATGCATCTATTTTGGCTGGTCGGGCATATGGTCGGCTCTTCCGTCCGGACGGGTGATCATCCTTGACGTGGGCGGTCGGGGGTAGGACCGTGGAGCCCTATGAGGGGCGAACCCAGTTGCCCGAGATGCGGTGGCCGGGTCAGGGCTCCCGGACTCTTCGCCGATGCGTGGCAGTGCGATGTGCACGGCACGGTGTATCCGCTGCAGCCCGTGATCCCGCCCAGCGTCGAGGCGCTCAACGTCGTCGTGCACCGCACCCAGGTACCGGTGTGGATGCCGTGGCCGCTGCCGGTCGGCTGGCTGTTCACCGGCGTGGCGTACGCCGGGGACGACCGCAGCGGCGGCCGCGCGACCGCGGTGGCCTGCTCCGGCCCCGGACCGCTCGGCGGCCCCGGGGAGCTGATCCTGATCGCCGAGGAACTGGGTGTCGGCCTCGGCGCGCGCTACGCCGGCATCGACGGGCCGGACCCCGGCTCGTACATGAACGTGGAGAAGCCGCCGCAGACCAAGGTGCTGGCCGCCGGCCGCCCGACCCCGCTCTGGCACGTCTACCGCACCCCCGACGACCGTGCCGTCTTCGCCGGGGAGGCGCTCGGCATGTGGCTGTGGGCGGTGATCTGGCCCGAGCAGTCCGGGCTGCTCATGTACGACGAACTGGTGCTGACGGATCTGCGGGACGCGGGGGCGGAGATAGACCTGGTGCCGTGCGGAGCGCTTTCGCCGCGCTTGCTTCGGCCGTAGCGCCTGCTGGGGTGCCGGGTTCTGCGCGTCGGCGGGTGCGGGTTCGTCGTGGCTGGTCGCGCCCGCGCGGCGGAGCCGCATATTCGGTACAGCCCCGCGCCCCTTTGGGACGCCCAAGTAAAGGGTGCTTGGCGGGTTCGGGTGTGACAGTCGACGGCGAAAACATCGGTATCCTTAGGTGTCCGTGTCCCTTACGTCCGTCTGTCTGGAGTCGTCGTGCGCATCGATCTGCACTGCCACTCCACGGCCTCCGACGGTACGGACACCCCGGCCGAGCTGGTGCGGAACGCCGCCGCGGCCGGACTGGACGTCGTCGCGCTGACCGATCACGACACCACCCGGGGCTACGGCGAGGCCGTCGCCGCGGTGCCCGAGGGGCTCACCCTCGTCACCGGCGCCGAGCTGTCCTGCCGGGTCGACGGCATCTCGATGCACCTGCTGGCCTACCTCTTCGACCCCGAGGAGCCCGCCCTGCTCGCCGAGCGGGAGCTGGTCCGGGACGACCGGGTGCCGCGGGCCAAGGGCATGATCGCCCGGCTCAACATGCTGGGCGTGCCGGTCACCTGGGAGCAGGTCGAGCGGATCGCCGCCGGCGGCTCCGTCGGGCGCCCGCACATCGCCAGCGCCATGGTGGAGCTGGGGGTCGTGCCCTCGGTGAGCGACGCGTTCACCGAGGAGTGGCTGGCCGACGGCGGGCGGGCCTTCGTGGAGAAGCACGAGACCGACCCCTTCGAGGCGATCCGGCTGGTCAAGGCCGCGGGCGGAGTCTGTGTGTTCGCCCACCCGGCCGCGGCCAAGCGGGGCCGCACCGTGCCCGACGCGCGGATCGCGGAGCTGGCGGAGGCCGGACTGGACGGCATCGAGGTCGACCACATCGACCACGACGCCGACGCCCGGGCCCGGCTGCGCGGCCTGGCGAACGAGCTGGGGCTGCTGGTCACGGGCTCCTCGGACTACCACGGCAGCCGCAAGACCGTGGCGCTGGGCGCGAACACGACCGACCCCGAGGTGTACGGGGAGATCACCCGGCGGGCGACGGGCGCGTTCCCGGTGCCGGGTACCGGCGGAGCCTGAGGCCCTCCGGGGCCGGTCCGCCGTACCCCTTCACGCCCGTACTTCCTCTTCCCGCAAGGCCTGCACTTCCCTCATGTTCGACATCGCCGTCTTCGGCTCTCTGTTCCTGACCCTTTTTGTCATCATGGATCCCCCTGGGATCACCCCGATCTTCCTCGCCCTGACCGCCGGACGGCCGGCCAAGGTGCAGAAGCGGATGGCCTTCCAGGCCGTCTGCGTGGCGGGCGGGGTCATCGCCGTCTTCGGCGTCCTGGGCCACCAGATCCTGAACTACCTGCACGTCTCCGTGCCCGCGCTGATGATCGCGGGCGGACTGCTGCTCCTGCTGATCGCGCTGGACCTGCTCACCGGCAAGACCGACGAGCCGAAGCAGACCAAGGACGTCAACGTGGCCCTCGTGCCGCTGGGCATGCCGCTGCTGGCGGGGCCCGGCGCGATCGTGTCCGTGATCCTGGCCGTGCAGAAGGCCGACAGCGTGACCACGCAGATCTCGGTGTGGTCCGCGATCCTCGCGATCCACGTCGTGCTGTGGCTGGTGATGCGCTACTCGCTGCTGATCATCCGGGTCATCAAGGACGGCGGCGTCGTGCTGGTGACGCGGCTCGCGGGCATGATGCTCTCCGCGATCGCCGTCCAGCAGATCATCAACGGTGTCACTCAGGTGATCCGGGGGAGCTGACCCTCGTCGGCTCGGCTCCCCCGGAAAGCTTGAGTGGCTGACGCCCGCGCGCGGGCTACGAGGCCTGGGTCTCGGCCGGGCGGATCCACAGGCGCTGCCCGACGGCGGCGGCCTGCTGAACGATCCGGTTGACGGAGGCGGCGTCCACGACGGTGCTGTCCACGGCGGTGCCGTCGACCTCGTCGAGTCGCATGATTTCGAAGCGCATGGGCTTCTCCCTTCGTCTGGTCATCCTCCTGCGGAGAACTACTGGTGTGACTGCCGGTGCTCCCGGTGTCGTACCTAGTCAACGCTCCGTTTGTTACGAACATTCCCTACGCTAAAGAAATTTTTCGAACGACTAATAACTGACCGGTAAGCAGAACGGAAGGGACCGACCGGGACCGGTTGTGTTCGTACTGTGACCACCGGGACAATGAAGACAATGAACGACGACCAGGCCGCCGCCCTCGAGGCCCGCATCGACCGCACGAACGAGCTGCTGGAGCGCATGCTCGCCGAGGTGGCGAAGACGCCCTCGACCCACGCCATCTTCGTGGACGCCGGCTATCTGTACGCCGCCGTCGGCCGGCTGGTCGCCGGGACCGAGGACCGCCGCGCCTTCGACCTGGACGCCGAGGGCCTGATCGAGGCGCTGATCGACCGGGCCCGAATGATCTTCGCGGACAGCCGGCTGCTGCGCGTCTACTGGTACGACGGCGCCCGGCGTCGTATACACACCGCCGAACAACAGGTCATCGCCGAGCTGCCCGACGTCAAGGTCCGCCTCGGCAACCTCAACGCCAACAACCAGCAGAAGGGCGTCGACTCGCTGATCCGCACGGACCTGGAGTCACTGGCGAGGCACCGCGCGATCAGCGACGCGGCCCTCCTGGGCGGCGACGAGGACCTCGTCTCGGCGGTCGAGGCGGCCCAGGGCTACGGCGCCCGCGTCCACCTCTGGGGCATCGAGGCACCCGAGGGCCGCAACCAGGCCGAACCGCTGCTCTGGGAGGTCGACAGCCAGCGCACCTTCGACCTCGACTTCTTCAAGCCGTACGTCGCCCGGCGCACGGCCGCCGCGTACGACGCCACCGGCACCGCCCGCCCCACCCGCGAGGACGTCCGCTTCGTCGGAGCCCAGATCGCGGCCAAGTGGCTCGTCTCCCGAGGCCGCGAAGCCCTCGTGGAACTGTTCCCCGGCCACCCCTACCTGCCCGGTTCCGTCGACCAGGAGCTGCTGGTCGAGGCCGAGGAACTGCTCCAGTACTCCCTGCGCGGCCAGGCGGAGCTGCGCCGCGCGCTCAGGGACGGGTTCTGGGAGCACCTGCGGACCCAGTACTAGGCCGGCACCGGGCCGGTACCAGGCCGGTTGCGGCGGGCGTCCGCGGTGTCGTCCCAGAAGCCGGCGAGCGCCCGGGCCGTCTCCAGGGGCCGGTCGGTGTTCGGGGAGTGCTCGGCGCCCTCGACGACCGTGCGCCGGGCCCTCAGCCGTACGGCCATGTCGTCCAGGAGCGGCAGCGGCCAGGTGTCGTCCCGCGCGCCCGACAGCACATGGAACGGCAGCGGCACGGCCGCCAGCTCGGCGACCCGGTCCGGCTCCGTGCACAACTGGCGCCCGGTGGCCAGCAGTTGGGCGGGTTTGGTGCCCAGCCAGCGGCGCCGCAGATCGGCCCGGTCGTCCAGCCCGGCGTCGAGCGCCGGCGCCTCCGTCTCCTCCGGCGGCTCCATCGCCTGGAGCGCCTCCCACACCTCCGCCATGCCGAGCACCGCCAGCGCGTCCCGGAGCAGCTTCACGCGCTCCTGCTGGGGCGCCGAGATCTGCGCCGGGCCCGAGGCCATCAGGGTGAGCGACAGAAAGGGCGAGCGGTCCAGCAGCACGGCCGCGCGCGCGATCTGGCCGCCCAGGGAGTGGCCCAGCAGATGCACCGGGCCGCCGATCGCCTCCGCCTGCGCGAGGACGTCCCGCGCCAGCTCCTCCTGCGCGTAGGCCGACTCGTCCGTCACCGGGCCGTCCGACTCGAACTGGCCCCGGCCGTCGACGGCGACGGTCCGGTAGCCGCGCTCGGCCAGCGGCACGTGCAGCGGATTGAAGTCCTCCTTGCTCCCGGTGAACCCCGGCAGCAGCAGCGCGACCCCCTTGGGCTCGACTCCGGCGGCCACCGGGGCGTCGACCACGGCGAACTCCCCGCGCGCCGTCCGGAGGGGGTAGGCGCGGGCACCGGGGGGCGGGACGAAGGTGGCGGGCCTGCTCATGGGGAGAGGCTATCGGCAGGGGGCGGGGAAGGGCGCGCGCGGGTTCGGGCCGCCGGGCGGGGGCCCCGGGCGTCGGGCTCCGCCGTGAGAAGGGGGCGGAGTGGCCGGCGGGGCCCGGGCTCGGGCGGAGACGCCGATGGCCGGGTCCACTGTCGTGAACCCGGCCATCGGACCTGAGCTGATGCCCTGCCAGTGCCGCGCGTGCGGCACCGGCTCAGGCCTCGGGAGCCTCCGCGGCGGCCGTGGCCTTACGGGTCCGGCGCGGCTTGGGCGTCGTCGTCCCGGCGCTCTCACCGGCCGCCTCGGCAGCTGGCTCCGCCGCCTTGCGGGTCCGGCGTCGCGGCTTGACCTCCGGCTCCTCGGTGGACTGCGCCGGGATCTCCGGAGCAGCCGCCTCGGCGGCGGTGGCCTTACGGGCCCGCCGCGCCTTCGGAGCGGCCACCGCTTCCCCGTCACCGGCTTCGGCGGCAGCGGCCGTCTTACGGGTACGACGGGGCTTGGCCTCGGCCTCCGCCTCGGCGGCCTCCGGTGCCGTGGTGGCGGCCTTCCGGGTCCGGCGCGGCTTGGCCTCGGCTTCGGCGGCCTCCGGCGCGGTCGCGGCGGTCTTGCGGGTGCGCTTCGGCTTGACCTCCGCCTCGGCTTCGGCCGCAGGGGCCTCGGCAGCGGCGGCCGTCTTACGGGTGCGCTTCGGCTTGGCCTCGGCCTCCGCCTCGGCGGCCTCCGGCGTGGTCGCGGCGGTCTTGCGGGTGCGCTTCGGCTTGGCCTCGGCCTCCGCCTCGGCGGCTTCCGGTGCCGCAGCCGCGGTCTTCCGGGTCCGGCGCGGCTTGGTCTCCGCTTCGGCCTCGGGGGCCTCCGCGGCAACCGCGGCCTTGCGGGTCCGGCGCGGCTTCGTCTCCGTGCCTTCGGCCGTGTCCGCAGGGGCCTCGGCCGCAGCCGCGGTCTTGCGGGTCCGGCGCGGCTTGGCCTCGGCGGCCTCCGGCGTGGTCGCGGCGGTCTTGCGGGTGCGCTTCGGCTTGGTCTCCGCCTCCGCCTCGGGGGCGTCGGGCGTGGCGGGCTCCGCAGTCTTGCGGGTGCGGCGACGAGGCTTGGGCTCCTCCGTGGCCTCGGCCGTGTCCACGGCCGCTTCCACCTCGGGGGCCGGCTCGGCCGTCTTCCGCGTGCGGCGGCGGGGCTTGGTCTCCGTCGCCGGCGCGACCTCGGCCACCGGAGCGGCAGCGGCCACGGGCTCGGTCACGGGCTCCGTCACCGGGGTGGCCGCGATCACAGGCTCGGCCACCGGGGCCGTAGCCTCCGCAGCCTCCGTCGTCACCGGCTCGCTCGCCGTCGACTTCCGCGTGCGGCGGCGGCGCGGCTTCTCCGGCGCCTCCTCCACGGCGGCGGGAACCTCCACCGGGGCCACCGCCTCGGCGGCGGGGGCTTCCTCGGCCGTCGTGGTCGCCGTCGCGGCCGTCACCGGCTGCGCGGCCGCTCCGCCGCGCGTGCGGCGACGGCGGCGCGGGGTACGGGTGGCGGCCGGGGCCTCCTCCGCCCCGGCGACCTCGGCGGCCGGGGCCGACGCGGCGGGGGCCGCGTCCACCGGCGCTCCGCCGCGCGTACGGCGGCGCCGGCGCGGCGTACGGGCCGGACGCTCGCGCTCGGCCGACTGGTCACGGTCGCGCTCGGCAGTCTGGGCACGGTCGTCCCGGCCACCGCGGCCACGGCCGCGCGCGCCCCGCCCGCCGGTCTCGCCCAGGTCCTCCAGCTCCTCCGCGTCCAGACCGGCGCGGGTCCGCTCGGAGCGCGGCAGGATGCCCTTGGTGCCCGCGGGGATGCCCAGGTCGGTGAAGAGGTGCGGGGAGCTGGAGTACGTCTCCACCGGCTCGTGGAAGTCCAGCTCCAGCGCCTTGTTGATCAGCTGCCAGCGCGGGATGTCGTCCCAGTCGACGAACGTGATCGCCGTGCCCTTGGCGCCCGCCCGGCCCGTACGGCCGACGCGGTGCAGGTACGTCTTCTCGTCCTCGGGGGACTGGTAGTTGATGACGTGGGTGACACCCTCGACGTCGATGCCGCGCGCGGCGACGTCGGTGCAGACGAGGACGTCGACCTTGCCGTTGCGGAAGGCGCGCAGCGCCTGCTCGCGGGCGCCCTGGCCGAGGTCGCCGTGGACCGCGCCGGAGGCGAACCCGCGCCGCTGGAGCTGCTCGGCGATGTCGGCGGCCGTCCGCTTGGTACGGCAGAAGATCATCGCCAGTCCGCGGCCCTCGGCCTGCAGGATGCGGGCGACCATCTCCGGCTTGTCCATGTTGTGCGCGCGGTAGACGAACTGCTTGATGTTCGCGACCGTGGCGCCCTCGTCGTCCGGCGCGGTGGCGCGGATGTGCGTGGGCCGGGACATGTAGCGGCGTGCGAGGCCGATGACCGCGCCCGGCATGGTCGCCGAGAACAGCATGGTCTGGCGCTTGGCGGGCAGCATGTCGATGATCTTCTCGACGTCGGGCAGGAAGCCCAGGTCGAGCATCTCGTCGGCCTCGTCGAGGACCAGGCACCTGACGTGCTTGAGGTCCAGCTTCTTCTGGCCCGCGAGGTCCAGCAGCCGGCCCGGGGTGCCGACGACCACGTCGACGCCCTTCTTCAGGGCCTCGACCTGCGGTTCGTACGCCCGGCCGCCGTAGATCGCGAGCACGCGGACGTTACGGGCCTTGCCCGCCGTCAGCAGGTCGTTGGTGACCTGGGTGCACAGCTCGCGCGTCGGGACGACGACGAGGGCCTGCGGGGCGTCGGTGAGGGCTTCGGGGGTGGCGCGCCCGGCCTCGACGTCGGCGGGGACGGTGACGCGCTCGAGGAGCGGAAGGCCGAAGCCCAGCGTCTTGCCGGTGCCGGTCTTGGCCTGGCCGATGACGTCCGTGCCCGACAGGGCTACGGGGAGCGTCATCTCCTGGATGGGGAAGGGGGTGATGATGCCGACGGCTTCCAGGGCTTCGGCGGTCTCGGGAAGGATCCCGAGGTCTCGGAACGTCGTAGTCAGGGTGCTGCCTCTTCTGTGTGTGCGGTGCGAGGCGAGCGCGGGGGGTCATGTCTGACCGTGCCGGGGACGTCGGCTGCCGTACGGACGAACCACTCGGGCAAGCCGTAAGACACGGGACCTCTGCCGACGCTCTAGCGCTCGTACCGCTGAGGGTCTCTCCCGTTGTCGTACGGTCTGAGCCGTACGGTCGTGGAGAGCTGTCGGGTCGGAGCCGATCGGGCCACCGACCGGGCATCCTCATGCGTGCGGCCTGTCGGGACACGTCGAACACCGTCGACGCACTCAGCAGGCGCATTACCACCATACCCCGGATCGACGCACATGCGATGGCCGATTCGGTCACGTAGTGGTCGTCACATCGATCGGCCGTGGTTTCACAGTGATCGGCCGAGGGCTTGAGCGAGCCGCCGAGCGGGCTATTGTGCGCCTCATGACTAGCTCTGACAAGCCTGAGAACGCGTCCGCCGCACCTTCCGGCCCCACCGGTGTCGCCGCCCAGGACTGGGCGCAGGCGTCCGCCGACCCGCAGTACCGCGCCGCCGTCGTGGACCTGCTCGGCGCGCTCGCCTACGGAGAGCTGGCGGCGTTCGAGCGGCTCGCGGAGGACGCCAAGCTGGCGCCGACCCTCGCGGACAAGGCGGAGCTGGCGAAGATGGCCTCGGCCGAGTTCCACCACTTCGAGCGGCTGCGGGACCGGCTGACCGGGATCGGCGAGGAGCCGACGGCCGCCATGGACCCGTTCGTGGCCGCGCTCGACGGCTTCCACCGGCAGACCGCGCCCTCGGACTGGCTGGAGGGCCTGGTCAAGGCGTACGTCGGCGACTCGATCGCCAGCGACTTCTACCGGGAGGTCGCCGCGCGCCTCGACTCCGACACCCGTGAGCTGGTGCTCGCCGTGCTGGACGACACCGGGCACGCCGACTTCGCGGTGGAGAAGGTGCGGGCCGCCATCGACGCCGACCCGCGGGTGGGCGGCCGGCTGGCGCTGTGGGCGCGGCGGCTGATGGGCGAGGCGCTGTCGCAGTCGCAGCGGGTGGTCGCCGAGCGGGACGCGCTGTCCACGATGCTCGTGGGGGGCGTGGCCGACGGCTTCGACCTCGCCGAGGTCGGCCGGATGTTCTCCCGGATCACCGAGGCGCACACGAAGCGGATGGCCGCGCTGGGCCTCGCGGCCTGAACCGAATGAGCCTGGGCACGGCCCCCGGGCCCGTGACCCGGGCGCCGGGTGCCGGGAGCCTCAGGCCGGCGCTGATCGCCGGCGCAGGCGGCCCGCCGGGCGCAGCAGCAGGGACAGCGACGCCACCGAGATGACCGCGGCGCCCAGCAGGCTGAGCAGAGCGGTGCCGGGCCCCAGGGCGGTACGGGTGACGAAGTCTCCGAACAGGGCTCCGGCCACGCCTGTCGAGTACACCAGCGGGCGGGCCGGCAGCCGGTGGGCGAGCCGGTGCGCCCCCACCCACGCGAGGATCAGACCGAGCACGGCGGAGCCGAGTGCTTCGAAGATCATGTCGGGGTCCCTCCCACGGCCGGTCCGGCTCGACGGTCGTAGCCCGTCATACCCGTGACCTGCGGATTGCAATCCTCGGCTGTGGAGAAGTTGTGCTCCGTATGTGTGTACGGATCCATGCGCGCATGTGTGTGTACCGACCATGCGAAAGGGCCCGGCGGCACACGGCCGCCGGGCCCTTTCGACAACTTCGGCGCGGAGCGCGAAGCTTTCCGTTCAGAGTGCGCCGAAACCCACCTTGCGCACGGTCGGCTCGCCGATCTCCACGTACGCCAGCCGGTCCGTCGGCACCAGGACCTTGCGGCCCTTCTCGTCCTGGAGGCTGAGCAGCCCCGTCTTGCCGGCCAGCGCCTCGGCCACGATGGCCTCGACTTCCTCGACGCTCTGACCGCTCTCCAGAACGATCTCGCGGGGCGCGTGCTGCACGCCGATCTTGACCTCCACGGCTATGTCCCTCCGACGGTCAGTGATGTGCGCGATCAACCGCGCCGTACCCAGCACACATTAGCCCGGTGAGGGGATCCGCACGCCGCGGGACGGAACGCCAGGAGCGAACACCGGGCGGGAACAAACCGGGACCGGACCTGGAAGAACCCGGAAGGGCCCCGGAATCGCCCCGGACGGGGCGCCCTCAGTGGTGCTCGGTGCCGTGCAGCGGGAAGCCGGCGATGCCCCGCCAGGCCAGCGAGGCCAGCAGCTGCACCGCCTGGTCGCGCGGGACGCTGCGGTCGCTGTGCAGCCACGAGCGGGCGACCACCTGGGCGAGCCCGCCGAGCCCGGAGGCCAGCAGCATCGACTCCGCGCGCGACAGACCGGTGTCCTCGGCGATCACGTCGCAGATCGCCTCGGCGCACTCGTTGGTGACCTTGTCCACGCGTTCGCGCACCGCGGGCTCGTTGGTCAGGTCGGACTCGAAGACCAGCCGGAAGGCCCCGCCGTCGTCCTCCACATAGGCGAAGTAGGCGTCCATGGTCGCCCGGACGCGCTGCTTGTTGTCGGTGGTCGACGCCAGCGCGCCGCGCACGGCCTGGATCAGCGACTCGCAGTGCTGGTCCAGCAGCGCGAGGTACAGGTCGAGCTTGCCGGGGAAGTGCTGGTAGAGCACCGGCTTGCTCACCCCGGCCCGCTCGGCGATGTCGTCCATCGCCGCCGCGTGGTAGCCCTGCGCGACGAAAACCTCCTGGGCGGCGCCCAGCAGCTGGTTCCGCCGGGCTCGGCGCGGCAGCCGGGTGCCGCGCGGGCGTGCCGCCTCAGTTTGCTCGATGGCTGTCACGCCGCCTCCCAAAGTCGTCCACATGCGGTCTCGGCCGCGCGGCCATCGTACTTTTCGGTAACCGTGGTGTGCGCGGTGCGAGCGCAGAATTTCACGTACCGGACGACGGCGAAAGCCGTGCGGCGCTCCGAGGCGGTCGGCCGGGGTCCCGCGAGGTCAGCGGTAGTCGTCCTCGTCGAGCGCGACGACGCGTGCCTGCTCCATGAGATCGGCCTCGTTCCCACGGTCCGGGTCCAGATCCGTCAGCGGGTCGTCGCGGTCCGGCGCGATGTCCGTGTGCTGCTCGGCGGCGTCCCCTTCGGGCGCCTCGACGCCGAACTCCGCGGCCGTTCCGGCCTCCAGCTCGTCGATGTCCTCGATCGCGTCGGGCTCTGTGGGGTCATAGGCCATGGTGGGCTCCCTTCCTACGAACGTCCCTGGAAACAGCAGGGGCCACACGCGGGTGCCCTCTGTACGAGCCTAGGAGACTGCTGATCCGGACGCCATGCCGTCAGGCCCGTCCGCTGTCGGTTTTCCGTCCGGATACGGTTCACTCTGTGATGGCGAACACATGAATCCGGACGTGATCACCTCGTAACATTGCCGCATGCCTTCGACCGAGTCGCCGTCCGTGCCGGCCGCCAGTGTTCTTCCCCGAGTGGCGCCCGTCCGGGTCGGTGAGGGCGAGCGACTGCGGTCCGTGGGCCTGCCCGGCGTCACGCTGGCGATCCGTTCCCGCCGGCCCGCGCGCGAGGGCCTGCCGCCCGCGCTGTACGTCCACGGGCTCGGCGGCTCCTCGCAGAACTGGTCGTCGCTGATGGACGAGCTGGCCGACGCCGTGGACAGCGAGGCGGTCGACCTGCCGGGCTTCGGCGACTCCCCGCCCCCGGACGACGGCGACTACTCCGTCACCGGACACGCGCGCGCGGTCATCCGCTATCTCGACTCGGCCGGCCGCGGCCCGGTGCACCTCTTCGGCAACTCGCTCGGCGGCGCGGTCGCCACGCGCGTGGCCGCCGTGCGCCCCGACCTCGTCCGCACGCTCACGCTCGTCTCGCCCGCCCTGCCGGAGCTGCGCATCCAGCGCACGGCGGTGCCGACCGGACTGCTCGGCGTGCCCGGGATCGCCGCCCTGTTCACCCGGCTCACCAAGGAGTGGACCGCCGAGCAGCGGGTGCGCGGGGTCATGGGGCTGTGCTACGGCGACCCCGGCCGGGTGACGCCGGAGGCGTTCCAGCACGCCGTGGAGGAGTTGGAGCGGCGGCTGCGACTGCCGTACTTCTGGGACGCGATGGCCCGCTCGGCGCGCGGCATCATCAACGCCTACACGCTCGGCGGACAGCACGGGCTGTGGCGCCAGGCCGAACGGGTACTGGCCCCCACCCTGCTGGTCTACGGCGGCCGGGACCAGCTCGTCGGCTTCCGCATGGCCGCCAAGGCCGCCCGCGTCTTCCGCCACTCCCGGCTGGTGACCCTGCCGGACGCCGGGCACGTGGCGATGATGGAGTACCCCGACGTGGTCGCCGGCGCGTTCCGTGAGCTGCTCGCACAGCCGGCCGGCGCCGACGGCACCGCCCCGGACGCGAGGAGCTGAGGGCCAGGGTGGGACGCCACAGCCGCCGCGGACCGGCCCCCAGGACCGAGACGACGGACATAACACCACAGCGCACCGGCGGACACGGCAACCGTGCCGACGGCGGGCAGCACACCGTCCCCGGGGCACCTGCCGACGGCATGCCCGGGCCGGAGGCTCCGGGGCAGCCCGACGCCACTCCGGCCACGGGCACGCGGAGGCGCGCGGAGGGCGCGCCCGAGTTCTCCGCCGGTGCCCCCGCGCACGGCGTGGGCGGGGCCGGCGGTGGTGCTTCCGCGCACACCGCGCCGGGCATGGCCGACGGCACCCCCGCGCGCGGTGTGCCGCGTTTTCCCGAGGGTGGTTCCGCGCGGGGCGGTCACCCCGAGCAGCGGGAAGCCGGGGGCGGCTGGGGCGAGTTGGGCGGCCGTCCGGCCGGGGCCGGCGGGCCCGGTGTGGTGCTGCCCCGGCAGCGGCAGGGGGAGCCGCCCGCGGCGCGGCGCGGCTCCGGGCCGGGTCCCCGCCAGGAGTACCTCGAAGCCTTCGACGGCGCCGGCGACGGCCGGGGCGCCGGTCCGCGCGGTGCCGGGACCAGGAACACGGGCGGCTCCCCGGCCGGCACCGGTACCGGCAGCGGCTCGGGTAGTGGCACCGTCCCCGTGCCCCGTACGAGCGGACAGCCGGCCGAGGCGCCGCAGGCGTCCGGCACCGGTGTGCCCGCACCGCGCGGCGGCGGCAAGGGGCGGACCTTCACGGGCATCGCGGCGGCCGCCGTCACCACCGTGCTCGCGGTGCTGGTCGCCGGCCAGGTGACCAAGGCGCGGGACGACGGCGACGTACGGTCGCGGTCCGCCACCGACCACGCCCACGACACCCGGACCTCCGGCGACTCGGCACCCTCCGCGGTGCCGAGCGCGGCGCCCCTGACGTACGACCAGAAGATGAGCCGTACGTATCCGCTCGGCGCCACGCTGAGCGGACCGGGAAAGTTCGATGTCGTGCCCGGGTTCGACAAAGCGCCCGGCACCGGGCAGAAGTACCGCTACCGCGTCGATGTCGAGCAGGGGCTGGGGCTGGACGGGGCGCTGTTCGCCGAGGCCGTGCAGAAGACGCTCAACGACCCGCGCAGCTGGGCCCACGGCGGTGCCCGCACCTTCGAGCGCGTCTCCTCCGGCACGCCCGACTTCGTGATCACGCTGGCCAGCCCCGGCACCACCGCCAAGTGGTGTGCCAAGTCGGGGCTGGACACGACCGAGGACAACGTTTCCTGCGACTCGGCCGCGACCGAACGCGTCATGATCAATGCGTACCGGTGGGCTCAAGGAAGCACGACGTACGGTGACCGGATCCATGAGTACCGGCAAATGTTGATCAACCATGAGGTCGGTCACCGGCTCGGCCACGGACACGTCACCTGCCAGAAGGACGGCGAACTGGCGCCGGTGATGCAGCAGCAGACCAAGTTCCTGGACCACGACGGGATCCACTGCCGGGCCAACGCCTGGCCGTATCCGGGGAGTTGACTTGCGGCGCTTATGTCACATTGACATAAGCCCGTATGGTCATCCATATTGCTGCGCATGTGGTCCCGTCATGCCGTCTCCGCGAGCGCCGCCATCGAGCTGGCGCTCATCGGCGTGACCGCACTCTGCGTGGCCGACATCCACTGTCGCTGACGCCGCCTCCCTGGCGTTCGCGTCGCGACTGTTCACCCTTCTCTCCGTGACCGTGTCACGGATTTTTCGACGACCCGACGCCGGGGCCGACGTCTGTCCGCAGTCGTCTCACTCCTCGTCCACATGTCTCACCCGTCGAGAGAATCCTCGCTCCACCGTCGAGAAAGCATTGATCAACCCTTGATCGACTCTCGATCACCTCTGGATCAACTCGACCCGGTTCCGACTCGTCATCCCGAGAGGTCGTCATTCCGATGCGTCAACCGTCCGTCAGAGCGCGCCGCGTGGCAGCGGCATCCGTCAGCCTGGTAGTGGCAGCGGGCGTCGCCGCCTGCGGCCCCGAGGACGATGCCAAGAGCTCCGGTGGCGACTCCGCGCCCCACAAGGGCGGCACGCTCACGATCCTGAACTCCCAGCCGCAGGAAGACTTCGACCCCGCGCGCCTCTACACCTCCGGCGGCGGAAACGTCCCTTCGCTGGTCTTCCGCACCCTCACCACGCGCAACCGCGAGAACGGCGAGGCCGGCGCGAAGGTCGTCCCGGACCTCGCCACCGACACCGGACGCCCCAACAAGGACGCGACGGTGTGGACGTACACCTTGAAGGAGGGCCTCAAGTACGAGGACGGCACGCCGATCACCTCGGCCGACATCAAGTACGGCATCGAGCGCTCCTTCGCCCCCGAACTCTCCGGCGGCGCCCCCTATCTGCGGGACTGGCTGGCCGGCGCCGCCGACTACCAGGGGCCGTACAAGGACAAGAAGGGCCTCTCCGCGATCGAGACGCCGGACGAGCGGACCATCGTCTTCCATCTGAACAAGCCCGAGGGCGAGTTCCCGTACCTCGCCACGCAGACGCAGTTCGCCCCGGTGCCCAAGAGCAAGGACACCGGCACCAAGTACGAGTCGCATCCGGTCTCCTCCGGCCCGTACAAGGTCGTCAAGAACGAGAACGACGGCGAGCACCTCGTCCTGGAGCGCAACCCGAACTGGTCGGCGGCGACCGACGCCGAGCGCAAGGCGTACCCGGACACCATCGACGTGCGCTCCGGCCTCGACTCCTCGGTGATCAACCAGCGGCTGTCCGCGTCCCAGGGAGCGGACGCCGCCGCCGTCACCACGGACACCAACCTCGGCCCCGCCGAACTCGCCAAGGTGAGCGGCGACAAGGAACTGGCCGCCCGCGTGGGCACTGGCCACTTCGGCTACACCAACTACCTCGCGTTCAACCCGAAGGTGAAGCCGTTCGACGACCCGAAGGTGCGCCAGGCGATCGCGTACGCTGTCGACCGCTCCTCCGTGGTCAACGCGGCCGGCGGCAGCGCCCTCGCCGAGCCCGCCACCACCTTCCTGCCGAACCAGAAGTCCTTCGGCTACACGCCGTACGACCCGTTCCCGGCCGGCGCCTCCGGCAACCCGGCGAAGGCCAAGGAGCTGCTCGCGCAGGCCGGTCACAAGGACGGCCTCACCCTCACGCTGACCCACTCCAACAGCAAGGACTTCGAGACCAGCCCGGAGATCGCCACCGCCGTCCAGGACGCGCTCAAGAAGGCCGGCATCACGGTCAAGCTCCAGGGTCTGGAGGAGAACGACTACAAGGACAAGATCCACAGCGTGAAGTCCGAGCCGGGCCTCTTCCTCGCCCACTGGGGCGCGGACTGGCCGTCCGGTGGCCCCTTCCTCGCACCCATCTTCGACGGCCGGCAGATCGTCAAGGACGGAGCGAACTTCAACACGGGCCTGCTGGACGACAAGTCGGTCAATGACGAGATTGACGCGATCAACAAGTTGACCGACCTTGACGCCGCCGCCCGGCGCTGGGGCGCACTCGACAAGAAGATCGGCGAGAAGGCCCTCGTCGTGCCGCTGTTCCACCCGGTCTACAAGCGTCTGTACGGCTCGGACGTCAAGAACATCGTCATCAGCGACTGGACCGGTGTCCTGGACGTCTCCCAGGTCGCGGTGAAGTAGCACCGTGAGCGAGGCACTTGCCGCCGTCGGGGCCGCCGGGACGGACACCACCGTCCCGGCGGCCCCGGGGGCCCGTCAGTTCTGGCGGCGGCTGCGGGAGCAGCGCGCCGCCCTCGGCGCCGCCGTCGTGGTCGCGCTGCTCGTCCTGGTCGCGCTCGCCGCGCCGCTGCTCACCGCCCTGGAGGGGCAGGACCCCACCACCTACCACCCCGACCTGATCGACTCCGCCCGCGGAGGCGTGCCCATCGGCTCCTTCGGCGGCGCGAGCGCCGACCACTGGCTGGGCGTCGAGCCGCAGACCGGACGCGACATGTTCGCCCGGCTGGTCTACGGCGCGCGGGTCTCCCTGGGCGTGTCGCTGGGTGCCACGCTGGTCCAGGTCTTCGTCGGCGTCGCCATGGGCGTGGCCGCCGGGCTGGGCAACCGCTGGATCGACCTGGTCCTGAGCCGGATCACCGACATCTTCCTGTCGCTCCCGCTGATGATCATGGCGCTGGCCCTGCTGGCCGTCGTACCCGACGGCTTCCCCCGGCCGGTCCTGGTCGCGCTCATCCTCGCCCTGGTCGCCGGATGGTCCACGACGGCGAAGATGGTGCGCGCGCAGACGCTCGCCCTGAAGAACCTCGACTACGTCTCCGCCTCCCGGCTCAGCGGCTGGAGCACCTGGCGGACCGCCGTACGCGAACTCCTGCCGGGCCTCGCCGCGCCGGTCATCACCTACGCCGCGCTGCTGGTCCCGTCGAACATCAGCGCCGAGGCGGCCCTGTCCTTCCTCGGCGTCGGCGTGAAGCCGCCCACCCCCTCCTGGGGCCAGATGCTCACCAGCGCCGACGTCTGGTACCAGGCGGCCCCGCAGTACCTGCTGCTGCCCGCCCTCGCCCTGTTCGTCACCGTGTTCGCGATGACCGTCCTCGGCGACGGCGTCCGCGTCGCCCTCGACCCGCGCGCCGCCTCCCGGCTGCGCGTCGGCACCGGCCGCAAACGGGAGGCCCGCGCCCAGGCGGCCGTACCGGCCACCGAGCCGAAGAAGGAGGAGGGGGCGTGAACGGCTTCCCCGGTTTCGTCCTGCGCCGGCTCGCCGGTGCCGTGGTCACCCTGCTCGTGCTCTCGGTGATCATCTACGTCGTCTTCTACGCCACCCCCGGCAACGTCGCCCAGATCACCTGCGGCCCGCGCTGCTCCCCGGCCCAGGTCCACCAGGTGGCCCAGCAACTCCACCTCGACGACCCGCTGTACGTGCGCTACTGGCACTTCCTCCAAGGCGTCTTCGTCGGCCAGGACTACTCCACGGGCACCTCCGTGGAGCACTGCGCGGCGCCCTGCCTGGGCCAGTCGTACCAGACCGGCCGGGAGGTCACCGACATCATCTGGGCCAAGCTGCCGGTGAGCTTCTCGCTGGTGTCCGGCGCGATGGTGATCTGGCTGCTGCTCGGCGTCGGCACCGGCGTGCTGTCCGCCTGGCGGCGCGGCCGGCTCTCCGAGCGCGTGCTGACCGCGGTCACCCTCGCGGGCGTCGCCACCCCCGTCTTCGTCATCGGGCTGGTCCTGATGATCGTCGTCTGCGGCGAACTCCAGCTGCTGCCCTTCCCGCAGTACGTGAACTTCACCGACGATCCCGAACAGTGGGCGTGGAACCTGCTGCTGCCCTGGCTGTCCCTCGCCCTCATCGAAGCGGCCGGCTTCGCCCGGCTGACCCGGGCCTCGATGCTGGAGACGCTGGCCGAGGACCACATCCGCACCTTCCGCGCCTACGGCGTCGGCGAACGCGCGGTGATCGTCCGGCACGCGCTGCGCGGCGCGACGGCCTCCGTCATCGCGCTCAACGCGGTCACCGTCGGCTCGGCCGTCGGCGGCGCCGTCCTCACCGAGACCCTGTTCGGCCTGCCCGGCATCGGCCAGGAACTGGTGCGCGCGGTCAAGGTCGTCGACCTGCCGGTGGTCGTCGGCATGGTCCTGGTGACCGGCTTCTTCGTGGTCCTCGCCAACGCCGTCGCGGACGTCTTGTACGCGGTGGCCGACCGACGGGTGGTGCTCGCATGAGCCTGGTGGAAGTGACGGACCTGACCGTCGAGTTCGGGGCCCTGCGCGCCGTCGACGGACTCTCCTTCAGCCTGGCGGAGGGCGCCGCCCTCGCCCTGGTCGGCGAGTCCGGCTCCGGCAAGTCCACGGTCGCGGGCGCCCTGCTGGGCCTGCACCGGGGCACCGGCGCCCGGGTCGGCGGCTCGGTCCGGGTGGCCGGCACCGACGTCCAGGCGGCCTCCGACGAGGAACTGCGCCGGCTGCGCGGCGCCAAGGCGGCCATGGTCTTCCAGGACCCGCTGTCCTCGCTCGACCCGTACTACGCGATCGGCGACCAGATCGCCGAGGTCTACCGCGTGCACGCGCGCGTGACGCGGCGCGCCGCACGCGCGCGTGCCGTCGAGGTACTGGACCGCGTCGGCATCCCCGACGCCCCCCGGCGGGCCCGGTCCCGGCCGCACGAGTTCAGCGGCGGCATGCGCCAGCGTGCCCTCATCGCCATGGCCCTGGCCGGCGAGCCGGACCTGCTGATCGCCGACGAGCCGACCACCGCCCTCGATGTCACCGTGCAGGCCCAGATCCTCGACCTGGTGCACGCCCTGCGCACGGAGACCGGCATGGGCCTGCTGCTCGTCACCCACGACGTGGGCGTGGCCGCCGAGAGCGCGGACGACATCCTCGTCATGCGGCACGGCAGAGCCGTCGAGCGCGGCCCGGTCGGCGCCGTCCTCGCCGCGCCCGCCGAGCCGTACACCCGTGAGCTGCTCGACGCCGTCCCGCGCGTGGACGCCCGCCGGACCGCTTCCCCGGCCACCGGGGAGGTCGTGCTGGAGGCCACCGGGGTGCGGCGCGAATTCGGTCGCGGCAGGCGGGCGTTCGCGGCGGTGGACGACGTCTCGGTGACCGTCCGGCGCGGGGAGACCCTCGGCGTGGTCGGCGAGAGCGGCAGCGGCAAGACCACGCTCGGCCGCATGCTGGTCGGGCTGCTGGAGCCGTCCGCCGGCGAGATCCGCTACGAGGGGCGTCCGCACACCGGGGTGAACCCGGCCGTCCAGATGGTCTTCCAGGACCCCGTCTCCTCCCTCAACCCCCGCCGCAGCGTCGGCGAGTCCATCGCCGACCCGCTCCGCGCGCGGGGCGAGCGCGACGAGGAGCGCGTCCGGGGGCGCGTGTCGGACCTGCTGGAGCGCGTGGGCCTCGACCGGGCGCACTACGACCGCTACCCGCACGAGTTCAGCGGCGGCCAGCGCCAGCGCGTCGGCATCGCACGCGCGCTCGCCGCCGAACCGCGCGTCCTCGTCTGCGACGAGCCGGTCTCCGCGCTCGACGTCACCACCCAGGCCCAAGTGGTCGCCCTGCTCGGCGAACTCCAGCGGGAACTCGGCCTGGCGCTGGTCTTCATCGCGCACGACCTCGCCGTGGTCCGCCAGGTCAGCGACCGGGTCGCCGTGATGCGGCGCGGCCGGCTCGTCGAGTACGGGCCCGCCGACGAGGTCTACGACAGCCCGCGCGAGCCGTACACCCGGCAGCTCCTGGCCGCCGTACCCGCGCTCGACCCGGAGCTGGCGGCCCGGCGGCGCGCCGCCCGGCGCGAACCGGCGGTGGCCTAGCACCCGGCACCGCGCCCGCTCGATTGCCGTAACGTTTCGCGCTCGCGCGGTCACCCTGTGACGCATTAGCGCGGTCGAACGCGACCCGCACGCGAAAGTTACGAGCGTTCACCCCTTTTGGTGGTGCGACGGACAACCGTCCGTCGCACCACCGCCTCGTCCCCTTACGTTCATCCCGCTGCGAGCCGCCGGCCCGAAGGCGGCTCCCCAGACGGGAGACCGGGGGTGCACACATGCGCATGGGACTGCTCACCGAAGGTGGCCATCCGTATGTGAGCGGTGACGCCGGACTCTGGTGCGAACGGCTGGTGCGCGGACTGGAGCAGCACGAGTTCGACGTCTACGCGCTCGGCCACGGCCCGCGCCAGGAGGCCGGCAGCCACCGTGTCCCGCTGCCGCCGCAGGTCCGCCGGGTGCGTACGGCGCCGCTGTGGACGGCCGAGGGACCCGCGTACGGCCGACGGGCACGCCGACGCTTCGCCGAGTGCTACGAGGAACTGGCCGGGGCGGTGTGTGCGCGCGCCGGAGCTGTCGGGAGCGTGCCCGGGGCGGAGGCACCGGGCACGCCCGGGGGCCTGGCGGACCGTTTCGGCAGCGCCCTGTACGGACTCGCCGAACTCGCCCGCGACAAGGGCGGACTGGCCGGCGCCCTGCGCTCGGACATCGCCGTACGCGCCCTGGAACGAGCCTGCCACGCTCCCCGCGCGCTGTGCGCGGCGCACGAGGCGCGGGTGTCCGACCTGCTCACCATCGCCGCACACCTCGAACGCGCCCTGCGCCCCCTCTCGCTCGACTGGTACGACGACGACACCCTCGGCGCGGCCGACCTCTGCCACGCCACCACGGGCGGTCCGCCCGCCCTCTGCGGGCTGCTCGCCCGGCACTTCTGCGGTGTGCCGCTGCTCGTCACCGAGTACGCCGTGCACCTGCGCACGCACTACCTGACGTCCGGCCCGCACACCGCCGCCCCCGCCGTACGCGCCGTCCTCGCCGCCTTCCAGGGCCGGCTCACGGCCGAGGTCTACCGCGCGGCCGAGCTCCTCACCGCGGGCGACGCGCACGCGCGCCGCTGGCAGGAACGGTGCGGCGCCGACCGCGCCCGGATCCGCACGGTGTACCCCGGCACGGCGGCCGAACGGTTCGCGGAGGCGGCCGAGCCGGCGCTCCGGACCGACCCGGGCACGCTGGTCTGGGCCGGGCCGGTCGACCCCGCCAAGGACCTGGAGACCCTGCTGTACGCCTTCGCCGAGGTCCGCCGGGAGGAGCCCAAGGCACGCCTGCGCGTGCTGGGCACGCCGACCGGTCCCGAGGGCGCCGCCTGCCTCGGCCACTGCCGGACGCTGGCCGCGCGGCTCTTCCCGGACGCGGCGGAGGGTGACCATCCCGTCTCCTTCGAGGAGACCGGCCCGGCGAAGGAGACGGGGCCGGCCGACGCGTACGCCGCCTGCGCGGTAGCCGTCCACTCCGGCGGCGCGGAGGGCTTTCCGGCCGGCCTCGTCGAGGCCATGCTCTGTGGCCGGGCCACGGTGTCGACGGACGTGGGAGCGGTCGCGGAGGTCATCGGCGGCACGGGACTGGTCGTACCACCGCACGACCCCAGGGCGCTCGCGGAGGCGTGCGTGGCGTTGCTGCGCGACCCGGAGCGCCGTGCGCGCCTCGGCGCCGCCGCGCGCGCCCGGGCGCTGGAACTGTTCACGGTGGAGCGCAACACCATGGCTTTTCACGGCATCTACCTGGAGATCGCCTCACGCTGCCCGGTCCGCCGGGCCGCGCCGGACGAGCCCCGCCCCTTCGCGGCCCCCGCCGAGTCCCTCGTCCCCGGCCACTGGACCGGTCCTGAGGACCACGCCCAGCTCCGCGGTGTCCCCGCGTGGGCTGCGGACAGCACCCAGCCGTCGGCGGAGGAGGCACGATGAGAGACCCGGAGGGCCGGGGGTCCGGCTATGGAGCGGAGGGCCGGGGGCCCGGCTATGGGGCGGACTCGGGCTCGGGCCTGACCTCCGAGTCCACCGCCGAGCCCCAGGAGCGGCCCGGCGAGCCGAGCACGCCGGCCGCCGCGACGGCGGACGACCCGGGCGAGGGTGCTCTGGCGGGGAGAGACCCCGGGGGGAGAGGCCCGGCCTGGACGGATCCGGTCCGGAGTGGCCTGGTCCGGAGCGACCTGGCCTGGGCAGGCTCGGACGGGAGTGACCTGGTCCGGAGTGACCCGGCCTGGGCGGATCCGGTCGGTTCGGACCGCCCGGGGATGCCGAGTGGCGCGGACCCGTGGGACGCGCGGTCGGGGGAGTGGGTGCCGACGGGGCGACTGTCGGGAGGCGGGCGGTCACCGGGGGAGCGGCTGTCCGGGGGGCCGCTGTCCGCCGGTCCGCAGGGGTTCGGGTCCGCCTTCGGCCCGTCGGCCGGTCCGGCCGCGACGGGCCCTGGGAGCGGTCCCTCGCCCTCGGCGGGGCTTGGCGGGCAGTTGCGGGGCGGGGGCGTTCCGTACGGATCCGGAGACCCGGTGAAAGCGCTGCTGCACCGGCACCGGGAGCTGTGCGAGCGGGCCGTGGACCCGTTGGAGATCGCCGTGGGCCTGGAGGCGCAGGGCGTCACCGACCGGACCGCCGCCCGCTGCCGCCACCGTGACGTCTTCTCGCTCGCCGAGGAACTGCACGCGCGCGTGCCACGCGCCACCGAGCGGCCCTCCCCGGAATCCCAGCCCCTGCCGGTACCCCGCGTCCGTGCCCGCTGGCTCCTGCTCACCCTCCTGCCCGGAGCGCTCGGCGCGGGCACGGCGACCGGACTGCGCTTCACCCAGGGGACCCCCCGCCTGCTGGCGGCACTCGGCGGCCTCCTCGCCGTCGCCCTCGCCACCCGCGCGGCGCTGCGCCACAGCCCGCTCGCCGGCCCGCCCGCCACGCGCGCGTGGCACACCGCCCCCGGCACCGGCACCGGCGCCGACGTCGGCGAGGGGCGTACGGTGCCCGATGCACGCGGGGCGCGTACCGTGCCGCCCGATGCACGCGCCGGGCGCATCGCTCCCGGCACTCACGCGGGGCGCACAACCCTCGGCACGCGCGTCTGGACGCTCTGGCTCCTCGGGTACGCCCTCCTCGGCGACGGCCTCCTGCACGCCGTCCTGACGGGCGGCCCCGACGCCCCGCCCACCGGCTCCCCGGAAGGCCCCTGGCCCACGGCCACCGCGCCCGCCCTGGCCCTTCTGCTGGCCTGCGCCCCCGCGGCCTGGTGTGCCCACCTCCTGGCCGTCGGCGCCCATCGCGGGCTCACCGGCAGCCGGACCCTGAGGCAGTTCACGGCCGCCGTGACACCCCCGCTGCTCGGCGCGTACGCCCTCTTCCTGGCCGCCCTCGCCGCACTGCTCACGCTGTGCGGCACCGCCCTGCACCAGCCCGCGGCCTACCCGCAGGCCCTCACCCTGGGCGCCCTGCTGCTGTCCGCCCGCCTGCTCACCACGCACCGCCACCCGCGCGTGCCCGCCCGCGCGCTGGGGGCCGCCGTGCTCGCGGAGGCGCTGGCGCTGGCGTTGCCGACGGCCGGCCGACTGCCCGACTGCGCCTTCCTGGCGGTCCCGGTACAGACCCTCGTAGACGTCGGGGGCGAGGCCGCCGTACCGGTCCTCGCCTGCGGCACCGCGGCGCTGGCCCTGCTGTGGCACGCCGGCCGCACCCTCACCCGGGCCTCGGCCCACGCTCCCACGGGAGCACCCGAGTAAATCTCCCGCCCGCCGGCCCGACCCACTCGCCGCAGGCATGTCGCACCATCCCTCTGAAGGAGAACACCAGATGACCACCTCCCGACCCGGAGCGTCCGGAGCCACCGGAACCGCCGGAGCGTCCGGAGCAGCCGCACGAGCCGTCGACACGGCCGGTACCACCGGCGCGCACACCCCGGGAGCCGCCCGATGAGGGTCCTGTTGATCGGAGCCAACGGTTTCATCGGCCGCTTCGTCGCCGACCGCCTGCTCGCCGACCCGGCCGTCCAGCTCACCGCGCTCGGGCGCGGCGACGACGCCGACGTCCGCTTCGACCTCGCCACCGGCAGCCCGGGCGCACTCACCCGCTTCCTGGACGCGGTCCACCCCGGAGTCGTCATCAACTGCGCCGGCGCGACCCGCGGCGGCGCCCGCGAACTCACCCGGCACAACACCGTGGCCGTGGCCACCGTCTGCGAGGCGCTGCGCCGCAGCGGCTGCGGCGCCCGCCTGGTGCAGATCGGCTGCGGCTCCGAGTACGGCCCCAGCCAGCCCGGCTCCTCCACGCCCGAGGACGCCGTACCGCGCCCCGGCGGCCCCTACGGCGTCAGCAAGCTCGCCGCGACCGAACTGGTCCTCGGCTCCGGCCTGGACGCGGTCGTCCTGCGCGTCTTCTCGCCGGCCGGGCCCGGTACGCCGGCCGGCTCCCCGCTCGGCCGGCTCGCCGAGGCCATGCGCCGCGCCATGCAGTCCGGCGACGGCGAGCTCAAGCTCGGCGGCCTCGGCGTGCAGCGGGACTTCGTCGACGTACGCGATGTCGCCCGGGCCGTGCACGCCGCCTCGCTCTCCGCCGCGCAAGGCGTGATCAACATCGGCTCCGGCCGTGCCGTCCGCCTCCGGGACGCCGCCGCCGTGCTCGCGCGCGTGGCCGGATACGGCGGTGCCCTCCACGAACTGGACGCCCCGCCCGGGCCGCTGCGCTCCGCCCTCGGGCACCCCCGTGCCGACGCCGACCACACGCCCCCGGTGGCCTACCCCTACCCGGACGGCTGTGGCAGCTGGCAGCAGGCCGACGTACGCACCGCCCGCGACCGCCTCGGCTGGCGGCCCCGCATCAACCTCGAGGAGTCCCTGGCCGACATCTGGATGGAAGCGGCCTGCCGCATCTGAGCACGGCCGGCGCCCGGCCGGACCGGCCCCCGGGGGACGGTGCCCGGCTGCTGGGACGAATCCGTCTCGCGCCTCGGAACGGGTGTCTCGGAATGAAGAAGGGCGTGGCAGTGTTACGAGGAGAACAACTGTAGTGATTGACCGACCAACGGAGTCCCCGTGTCGCTGCCACCCCTGGTCGAGCCGGCTTCCGAGCTCACCGTAGACGAGGTTCGCAGGTACTCCCGCCACCTGATCATCCCCGATGTGGGCATGGACGGGCAGAAGCGGCTGAAGAACGCCAAGGTGCTCTGCGTGGGCGCCGGCGGCCTGGGCTCGCCGGCGCTGATGTACCTGGCCGCCGCGGGCGTGGGCACCCTCGGCATCGTGGAGTTCGACGAGGTCGACGAGTCGAACCTGCAGCGCCAGATCATCCACAGCCAGTCCGACATCGGCCGCTCCAAGGCCGAGTCGGCCCGTGACACCGTCAAGGGCATCAACCCGTACGTGAACGTGGTCCTTCACGAGGAGCGGCTCGAAGCCGACAACGTGATGGACATCTTCAGCCAGTACGACCTGATCATCGACGGCACCGACAACTTCGCGACCCGTTACCTGGTCAACGACGCGTGTGTGCTGCTGAACAAGCCGTACGTGTGGGGCTCGATCTACCGCTTCGACGGCCAGGCGTCCGTCTTCTGGTCCGAGCACGGTCCCTGCTACCGCTGCCTGTACCCGGAGCCGCCGCCCCCCGGCATGGTCCCCTCCTGCGCCGAGGGCGGCGTGCTGGGCGTGCTGTGCGCGTCCATCGGCTCCATCCAGGTCAACGAGGCGATCAAGCTCCTCGCCGGCATCGGTGACCCGCTGGTCGGCCGCCTGATGATCTACGACGCCCTGGAGATGCAGTACCGCCAGGTCAAGGTCCGCAAGGACCCGAACTGCGCGGTCTGCGGCGAGAACCCGACCGTCACCGAGCTGATCGACTACGAGGCCTTCTGCGGCGTCGTCTCCGAGGAGGCCCAGGCGGCGGCGATCGACTCCACGATCACTCCCAAGCAGCTCAAGGAGTGGATCGACGACGGCGAGAACATCCAGATCATCGACGTCCGCGAGCCGAACGAGTTCGAGATCGTCTCCATCCCGGGCGCCACGCTGATCCCGAAGAACGAGTTCCTCATGGGCACCGCCCTGGAGCGCCTCCCGCAGGACAAGAAGATCGTCTTGAACTGCAAGACGGGTGTCCGCAGTGCGGAAGTCCTCGCGGTCCTGAAGTCCGCGGGCTTCGCCGACGCGGTCCACGTCGGCGGCGGCGTCATCGGCTGGGTCAACCAGATCGAACCCCACAAGCCGGTCTACTGATCCCTGCTTCCGCTCAACAGCGACACTGACGAAGCCCCCGGCTCCGAGCTACTCGGGTCCGGGGGCTTCTGCCGTTGCCGGTCGGTGCGGGCCGACCCCGGAAGCCCCGGAGACACCCCGAGTTCAGGTGCGCTCATGACCGACACACGGGACCTCAACGGACCTTGACCGCGTACCCTTCGATGACGCGGGCCGCCTCCGCGAACGGCATGTTGAAGAACTCGCGATCCCTGCGGACACGGTAGTCGGCGAGGAGGGCGTGAACGTCCGCTTCTACACGGTCGGCGTGGGCGACCATCCAAGCGCCGCGGACGCCCCAGGGGATGATCACGCCGGTCGCGGAATTGATCTCTTTGGCTCGTGTCAGGGGATCGCGGTTGGTGTAACCGATCTTGAGCATCTCGGGGGCCTCGCGAGTGGAGAGTACGTAGACGAAGCCGTGGTCGCCGGGGAGAGTCGATGTACCGGCGATGAAGTCACGCAGTCGGTCAGGGAGCTCAATCCTTTGCAAGGCCGTTATAGCCTCTGCGGCCGCTTGCCAGTTCGCGTCCCGGAGGCACTGACGGAGGTGCCGGAGCGTGCCGGATGTCTGGCGTGCTTCCTTGAACGCGGGATAGCCCAGCTGGGCGCACACGGTGAACCAGTCCCACTGGTTCTTCTCGTACGTCCGCGTGAACAGGCCCTTGACCGTCGAAAGGTCGTCGAGCCGGCCGAGAGCCGCGTGGTGCCCTTGGGTGAGGGTGGCAAGGACCGTTCGAGCAGCCTCGACGCGCCCGCGCTGTACGTCCGGTTTGATCGGGGCCAGCCCGAATCCCCACTTCTGCTCTATCCGCTTGACCTGCCGGCCAGTCCGGCTGCGCGACTCCATGCGGGAATCCTAAGCACGGTGCGGATGTGTCATGAGCAGACCTTGTTGTTCTTCGGCACCGTTCCCTTCAGCAGGTAGGTGTTCACCGTCGTGTCGACGCAGTCACTGCCGCTGCCGTACGCTCCGTGGCCCTCGCCCTTCCAGGTGAGTTGGATGCCTACTCCGCGGCCCAGTTCGTCGGCCATTTTGCGGGTGCCCTCGTAGGGGGTGGCCGGGTCGCCGGTGTTGCCGATCAGCAGGACGGGGGCCGCGCCCGGGGCGGAGACCTCCGGGGTGTCGTACTGGCCCGGCACCGGCCAGTCGTGGCACCAGCCCGCCGTGTCCCAGCCGAGGTAGGCCCCGAACACCGGGGAGATCCGCTCGAACCGGGCCAGCCGGCGCTTCGTCTCGGCGGGTGTCGGCCGCTGCTTGTCGTCCAGGCATGAGATGACCCGCTGGGAGTGGGACGTGGTGCCGTACCGCCCGGAGGCGTCCCGCTCGTTGTACTCGTCGGCGAGCGCGAGCAGTGGTGAACCATCGCCCCGCCGCGCCGACTTGAGGGCGCTGGTCAGTCTGGGCCAGCTCGGCTCGCTGTACAGCGGGAGGATGATCCCGGTGGTCGCGAGGGTCTGGGTCAGTTTCCGTCCGGACGTGGCCGGCAGCGGCTCGGCGTCGAGCCGCCTCAGCAGGTCGGCTATCTCCCGCGAACCCCGTACCGGGTCCTGGCCGGTGGACTTCAGGTAGTCGTCCAGGGCCCGCTGGAAGCCACGGGCCTGGTTCTCGGCGTGGCCCACCATGTCCGCGGCCGGGTCGACCACCGCGTCCAGCACCAGCCGGCCCACCCGCCCGGGGAACAGGTGGGCGTAGACACCGCCGAGTTCGGTGCCGTAGGACATGCCGAAGTAGTGCAGTCTGCCGTCGCCGAGGACCTGGCGCATCAGGTCCATGTCGCGGGCCGTGTCGGTGGTGGACACATGGGCCAGCAGCGGGCCGGCGGCCTTCTGGCAGCCCTTGCCGAAGTCGGCGGCATCCCGGAAGTACGCCTGCTCCTCGGCCGGGGTGTCCGGCGTGGCGTCGACGGCCTCGGCGGCCTGTGTCGTCCGGTCGTCGCGGCAGCGCACGCCCGCGCTCGCGCCCACGCCACGCGGATCCCAGCTCACCAGGTCGTAGCGCTCGTGGAGCTCGGAGACGGCGGAGGCGAAGTACGGCATCGTCGTCACCCCCGAGCCGCCGGGGCCGCCGAAGTTGAACAGCAGCGAGCCGATGCGGTCGTCGCCGGTCGCCCGGGAGCGGATGAGGGCGACACCGATCGTCTTGCCGTCCGGGTCGGACCAGTCCAGCGGCACCCTGAGCGTCGCGCACCGCCAGGCGCCGCCCGGCGCGGGGGAGTTCCCGTTGGCCCGGCACCGCCGCCAGTCGAGCCGCTGGGAGGTGAGCGAGGCGGGAAGGGCCGTGGCGGACGGCGCGGCCGGGGAACCCGGCGCCGACGGGGCGGCGGATCCGGTCTCCTTGCCCTCGTCGCCCTTGTCGTCCCCGCCGGACGAGCCGCCGCAGCCGGCCAGCAGCAGTCCGGCCGCCACCGCGGCCGTCCACCGTGGAAATCGCGTCATGCGTACCCCCCGTAACAGGCCCGCCGCGTCGTGCCGCGCCGGGCGTCCAAGCCATGGTAGGCGTCTTCGACCCGGCTCGTGAGAGCCTGTGGATAACCCTCTGAGCTGCGGTTTCTTGCCGATTCGCGAGTGTGTCAGGAACAGACCAGGCCCGCTTTCGGCACCTTCCCGTCCAGCAGGTAGCCGTTCACCGCGCGCTGCACGCACTTGTTCTTGCTGTCGTAGGCCCCGTGTCCCTGACCCTTGTACGTCAGCTCGACGCCGACGCCCTTGCCGAGTGCGTTCACCATCTTCTTCGCGCCCTCGTACGGGGTGGCCGGGTCGCCGGTGTTGCCGACGACGAGGATGGGCGCCGACCCCCGCGCGCTCACGTCGGGATGGTCGGCGGCGCCGGGCACCGCCCAGTCCGTACAGCTGACCATGCCCCAGGCCAGGTAGTCACCGAACAGCGCGGACGCGGCACGGAACCGCGGGAGCCGCCGCTGGACGTAGTCCACGGTGTACCGCGCCTTGTCGTCGGAGCAGTTGATGGCGGCGTTCGCCGCGGTCAGATTGCTGTACTCCCCGTTCTCGCTGCGGCCGTTCATCGAGTCCGACAGCAGCATGAGGATCCTGCCGTCGCCGTCGTAGGCCTCCTCCAGCCCCTCGGTCAGGAACTCCCAGAAGTCCTTCGAATACAGGGACTGCGCGATGCCGCTGGTGGCGGCGGTCTGGGTCAGCTCGCGCGGGGAGATGCCGGGGATGGGCTTCTTCTCCAGGTCGGCGAGCAGTTTCGCGATGCGCTCCTTCACCTCCTGCGGGGTGTCGCCGATCGGGCATTCCGTGGTCTTGGAGGTGCAGTCCTTCGCGAAGTTGTCCAGCGCGAGCTGGAAGCCCTTCGCCTGGCCCAGCGCGCCCTGTTCGGCGTCCTGGGTGGGGTCCACGACGGCGTCGAAGACGGCGCGGCCGACGTTCTTGGGGAACAGGTGGGCGTAGACGCCGCCGAGTTCGGTGCCGTAGGAGATGCCGAAGTAGTGCAGCTTCCGGTCGCCGAGGACCTGGCGCATCAGGTCCATGTCGCGGGCCGCGTCGGTGGTGCGTACATGCGGCAGGATCTTGCCGGAGTTCTTCTCGCAGGCCGCGTTGAACTGCCGGGTGCGCCGCAGCAGCTCGGTGCGTTCGGCGCCGTCGTCCGGGGTGGCGTCCTGCTGGAAGAACTCGTCCAGCCGGGCGTCGCTCTCGCACTTCACCGGCGCGCTGCGGCCGACCCCGCGCGGGTCGAAGCTGACCAGGTCGTAGCGGGTGTTCAGGGTCGCGTAGTCCGGGCCGAACGCGGGCAGCGTGGTGACGCCGCTGCCGCCGGGGCCGCCGAAGTTGAACACCAGGGAGCCGATCCGGCGGTCCTCGGGGGCGTCGGCCCGGGCGCGGATCAGGGCGATGCCGATCGTCTTGCCCTTGGGCTCGGCCCAGTCCAGCGGCGCCTTCATGGTGGCGCACTCCCACTCGGTGCCGTTCGCCAGTGGCGAGGGGGCGCTGCCGCCGCCCTCCGCCTCGGACGGGGCCGGGCAGTCCTGCCAGTCCAGCCGCTGGTGGGTGAGGTCCCCGTCCTCGGAGTCGCCGCCGCAGCCGGTGAGCGCGGCGAAGAGCAGCACAGCGGAGGTGGTCAGCGCGGTGGCGCGCAGCCGGGAGGGGTTCGCCATGCTCCCCATCGTGAGCGTGCGCACGCCGGCTCGCGCGGGGCGCGGGCCGTCCGGGCTACATCACCGCGCGCTCAGAGCGCTCCCTTGCGGGTGAGATGGTTGAAGGCCAGCCAGCCCGGCAGCACCGGCAGCCACAGGGTCAGCAGCCGGAACAGCAGGACGGCCGGGGCGGCGACCTCCTTGGGCAGGCCCACGGCGATCAGACCGACCGTCAGGGTCGCCTCGACCGCGCCGACGCCACCGGGGGTGGGCGCCGCGGAACCGAGCGCGTTGCCGGCGAGGAAGACCACGGCGACGCTGGCGATGCTCAGCGACACCGAGCCGTCGCCGAAGGCCCGGATGGAGGCGTCCAGGCACATCACGAAGCAGGCGGTCAGCAGCAGCATGCCGCCGATGCCGGTGATGAGCTTCTGGGGCCGCTGGAGCACGTCGAGCATGCGCGGGACGACACCGGCGAACAGCGACCTCACGCGCGTGACGACGAATTTCCGCAGGAACGGCACCGACGTGACCACGAGGACCAGCACGGCCACGGTCAGCAGACCCGCGATGACCGTACGGGACGGCGACAGCGACGGCGTCTTCTCGGTACCGGTCAGATAGCCGAAGGACAGCAGCATCAGGATGTGGCAGCCGAGCCCGAACAGCTGCGAGGCACCGACACTCGCCACCGCGAGCCCAGGGCGCACGCCCGCGCGCTGGAGGAACCGCGTGTTGAGGGCCACCCCGCCGACCGCGGCCGGTGCCACGATCTTCACGAACGATCCGGCGACCTGCGCCGCCACGGTCCGCGGGAACGGCACCCGCTCCGGTACGAACCCCAGCAGCGCCATCGCCGCGGCGACGTAACTGAGCGCGGAGAACAGCACCGCGGCGGCCACCCAGCCCCACTGGGCCTGGGCGAACAGCGTGCCGAACTCGATGTGGGTCAGCTGCGTCAGCAGGTAGTACGCGCCGATCGCGCCGGCGATGAAGCTGATCAGCGTGCGCGGCCGGATCCGCTCCAGGCGGGCCGGTTCCACCGGTGCCTGCGGTCTGATCCGCAGCACCTGGTGCCGGATCTGGGTGAGCAGGTCCTCCTCGCGGGCTTCCTCCAGGGCCTCGTCGATGGCGCGCTTCTCCGCGCGCTGCTCGGCGCGTACGGCTTTCTTGTCGGGCTTTCCGGCGGCTGCCCCGGCGGTCCCGGGCGCCTCTTCCGGACGGGCCAGCTTGGCCTGGCGGGAGGCTTCGAGCACCGCCTCGCGCTCGCGCTGGGCCCGTTCCCGGGCCAGCCGGCGCAGCGTCGCGCGCGTGGAGCGCGTCAGCGCGATCGGCTGGAGCATCGGCAGGCAGTCGGCGACCGCGTCCGGCCCGAGCACGCCGACCGCCGAGGCCACGGCGCGCTCGGCGCCGACCCGCAGGCCGAGCGTGGTGACCAGCTGGGCGACGTCCATGCGGAGCAGCAGTTCCCCGGCCGCGATCTCGCCGCCGCGCAGATCGGTGAGGATCACCCTGCCGGAACGATCCACCAGAATCGCGTCACCGGCCAGCCTGCGGTGCGCGATGCGCCGGGACTGCAGCGCCCGCACCTGGTGCCAGGTGTTGCGCAGCAGCTCGTCGGTGATCTCGTCGTCGGCCAGCGTGTCCAGGGTGCGGCCCCCGGTGTGCTCGTAGACGAGCATCACCGCGTCGGGGCCGAGTTCGGAGGTGGCGATCAGCTTCGGCGCGTTGGCGCCGGCCGCGATCGCGGCGTACGCCAGCAGCGCCTCCTGCTCCAGCGCCTGGCGCAGCGACTGGAGGCTGGAGCGGGTCGCGAAGCCGCGCAGGGTCAGGTTGCGCCAGGCGCGGTAGAAGAATCCCTGTGCCTGCTGTTCCCGGTCGACGACCGTGACGTCCAGCGGCGGGCCGTCCTCCAGGGTGACGAAATAGCGCCGGCCCCGGTCGCCGCTCTCGGACTCCGAGGTGTCCTCCCGGGAGGCGCTGACGGGGTGGAAGCCGACGTGCCTGAGGCCCGCCATCAGGGTCTGGCCGGTGGGGCGGACGTTGGGGGAGCCGACCGCGTAGAGCGTGCCGTAGGCGACGGACCAGCCGATCAGCACGGTGAGGATGATCGAGAAGGGGGTCGTGTAGCCCGTGACCAGCATCGAGAACGCGTCGAGCAGCAGCACGATCCACAGCACCGCGCGCCATCTGGGCCTGCGGGACATGCCGACGGCCGACATATAGGCGATCACGGGCGCCAGATAGCCGTGCACCGGGTCGGTCAGGGCGTGGATGTCGCCCGGCGAGGGCTGGGTGAGCGCCTCCTGGATCGAGTCCGGGGCGGCCCGGGCGACCCACAGATCGGTGGCGAGTGTCACTCCGTGGGCCAGGACGGCGGCCAGGACGCCGTCGGCGATGCGCAGCCCGTCCCGTTTGATCAGCCGTTCGATGGCGAAGGCGACGGGTACCAGCAGGATCGCGATGCTGGACGCCAGCCCCGCGATCTTGATCAGCAGGTCCGGGGCCTGCCCGGTGCCCTTGTTGATGTCCTGTTCGAAGCCCGAGGTGGTGCCGTGCGCGAACGCGGCGATCGCGAGGAGCACCACGATGGCCAGGACGCCCACCAGGAGCCGCATGAGGTCGGAGGGGCGGTGCACGCGCGCGGGGAGCAGCGGTTCGTCGACCGCCACCCGCTCGGCGTGCGGGTCGTCGTCATCGCGGGTGCTGTCGTCATCGTCGGCCTGGGGCGGGCGCTCGTCCTCATGCCCGCCGTCGTTCTCGGGCGGAGGTGTGTCCTTGGCCGCGCTGTCGTCCTCACGCGCGCCGTCGTCCCCGGACGGACCGGTGTTCTCGGCCGCGCTGTCGCCCTCACGTGCGGCGTCGTTCTCGGGCGGACCGGTGTCCTCGCGCCGCGCGCCGGCGCCGGTCTCGCCCGTGCGGGAGGCGTCCGGGTGCGCGGAGGCGTCAGGGGTCCCCGCCGCTCTGTCGGGGTGCGCGCCCTGCTCGTTCATGGTCTCTTCTTGGTCTCGTATCACCAGTCACCGCCCGCACGATGGTGGCATGCCCCACCGACACACCGGGGCATCAGGGTGCGGATGCGCGGGCGCACAGTCTGCCCGAAGCGCCGCCCCGGGGCGAGGGCGCCGTTCGCTCCGCACCCCGCCGGGACGCCGGAGCGGTGCGGCAGGATGGGGTGGATGAGCGAGCAGAGCCCTCCCGAAGAGGCCCGCGCCGGGCACCCGGACGCGCTGCCGGAGTACGCCGAGCGGGTCCTGGAGGTCGCCGAGCGGATCCCGCCGGGCCGCGTCATGACCTACGGCGACGTCGCCGAGTGGCTGGAGGAGGGCGGCCCACGCCAGGTCGGCCGGGTGATGGCCCTCTACGGGGGCGCCGTTCCGTGGTGGCGGGTCGTACGCGCCGACGGCGTGCTGCTGCCCGGACACGAGCTGCGCGCGCTGGCGCACTACCGCGCGGAAGGCACCCCGCTGAAGCAGGCGGGCAGGACCACACAGGGTCATCTGCCGCGGCTCGACATGCGACGGGCCCGCTGGGACGGCGGTGCGGACGCGGAGGGTCACACCTGACAGCTTCCGCCATCGGATGCCGCCAGGGCAGACCCGTGGCCCGTTCGGGTGACATCGGGGACGTCCGTGGCATGCCGTACGTTCGTGAGGGGTGGGATACGCGTGGCCCGAGCCTCCTGCGGGACGACCCGAGCGTCCGGCGGGACGACTCGAGCACCCGGCCGGATGCCCCGAGCGCCCTACGGGACGGATCGGAAGCTCTGCTTCCGCCCGGAGCGGCGGCGTAGCGTCGGCGGCACGTGTCCCCCTCACCCCGCGGTCACCGCCTCGCGCGCGTGACCGCCCGCCCGCCAGCACAACCACCAGGACCGGCCGATCACGTGAGCTCCTCTTCGTCCACCAGGCGCCTGTCGCACCCCTCGGCGCGACAGGGGAGGCGTGGCGCCTACCGACTGGTCCGTACCCCGCCGCCCGTCGCGGATCCCCCTCGTCTGGACGCGGCGCAGCGCGCCGTGGTTGACCACCGCGGCGGCCCGCTGCTCGTCCTGGCCGGCCCCGGCACCGGCAAGACCACCACCCTCGTGGAGTCCGTGGCCGCCCGGATCGCCCGGGGCGGCGACCCCGCGCGGATCCTGGTGCTCACGTTCAGCCGCAAGGCGGCCGTCGACCTGCGCGACCGCATGGCCCTGCGCATGGGCGCCGCCCGCGCGCCCAGGGCGACCACGTTCCACTCCTACTGCTACGCCCTGGTCCGCGCCCACCAGGACAGCGACCGGTTCACCACGCCGCTGCGGCTGCTGTCCGGCCCCGAGCAGGACGTCACCGTCCGCGAGCTGCTCGCCGGCCAGCCGGAGCTGGAACGGCTCGGCCTGACCCATGTGCGCTGGCCGGACGAACTGCGCGCCTGCCTGACCACCCGGGGCTTCGCCGACGAGGTCCGCGCCGTCCTCGCCCGCACCCGCGAGCTGGGTCTCGGCCCGCAGGCCCTGGACGCCTTCGCGGGCCGCATCGGCCGCCCCGACTGGCGGGCCGCCGCCGCGTTCCTCGCCGAGTACCTCGACACCCTCGACCTCCAGGGCGTGATCGACTACGCGGAACTGGTCCACCGCGCGGTCCTGCTCGCCCGGCACCCGGAGACCGCCGCCCGGCTCGCGGCCCAGTACGACGCCGTGTACGTCGACGAGTACCAGGACACCGACCCCGCCCAGGTCCGGCTCCTGCACGCCCTGGCCGGCCAGGGGCGCACCCTGGTCGCGTTCGGCGACCCCGACCAGTCGATCTACGCCTTCCGGGGCGCCGACGTGAACGGCATCCTCGATTTCCCGGCCGCCTTCCCGCGCGCGGACGGCCGTCCCGCCTCCGTCGAGGTACTGCGCACCGCCCGCCGCTCCGGTGCCGCCCTGCTGGCCGCGACCCGCCTGATCACCCGGCGCATGCCGCTGACCCGGCTGCCCGCGGACAAGGTCCGCGCCCACCGTGACCCGGCCCCCGTACGGGAGGGTGGCCGGGTCGAGGTCCACACGTACCCGACGGCCGGCGCCGAACTGGACAACATCGCCGACATCCTGCGCCGCGCGCATCTGGAGGACGGCGTCCCCTGGAGCGACATGGCCGTCCTGGTGCGTGCCGGTTCCCGCACCCTGCCGAGCCTCCGCCGCGCCCTCACCGCGGCCGGTGTCCCCGTGGACATCGACGGTGACGATCTGCCGCTGCGGCACGAGCCGGCGGTGGCACCGCTGCTCGCGGCCCTGCGCGCGGTCGCCACGGCGGAGGCGCGGCAGCGGACGGAGCGGCCGGCCGGTGGCTCGGAGACGGGCGGGCGCACCGGGGCGGACGAGGGTACGGACGAGAGCGCGTCATCCGGCCAGGGAACCGCGCGTACGGACGAGAGCGCGTCATCCGCCCGGCAAACCACGCGTACGGCGGAGAGCGCGTCGTCCACCGAGGAGGCCGGACGCACCGGCGAGCAGAGCACCGACGCCGCCGTACCGGCCCCGGACACCCCCTGGCTCGACACCGAGACCGCCCTCACCCTGCTCACCTCCCCGCTCGGCGGCATGGACGCGGCCGATCTGCGCCGCCTCGGCCGGGCCCTGCGCGAGGAGGAGCGCGCCGCCGGGAACCCGCTGCCGCCGCCCTCCGACGAGCTGCTCACGCGGGCGCTCGCCGAGCCAGAGCGCCTGACCGTGCACGACCCGGCGTACGCGCGCGGGGCGCAGCGCCTCGGCGCGCTGCTGCGCAAGGCCCGGGAGCGCCTCGCGGGCGGCGGCACCGCCGAGGAGGCGCTGTGGGACCTGTGGGAGGGCACACCGTGGCCCGGGCGCCTGGAACGGGCCGCCCGGCGTGGCGGCGCGGCCGGCCGGAACGCCGACCGGGACCTGGACGCCGTGTGCGCGCTGTTCGCCACCGCCGCGCGCGCGGAGGAGCGCACCGGCGGCCGGGGCGCCCTGAACTTCCTGGCGGAGATCGAGGCCGAGGACATCGCCGCCGACACGCTCACGCGCCGCGCGCTACGCCCCGACGCGGTCCGTGTGATGACCGCGCACCGCTCCAAGGGCCTGGAGTGGCGGCTGGTCGTCGTCGCCGGCGTCCAGGAGGGCCTGTGGCCCGACCTGCGGCGTCGCGGCTCGCTGCTGGAAGCCGACCGCATCGGCCGCGACGGCCTCGCCGAGCCGCTGCCCCCGGGCGCGCTGCTCGCCGAGGAACGCCGGTTGTTCTACGTCGCCGCCACGCGCGCGCGTGACCGACTCGTCGTCACCGCCGTGAAGGCCCCGGCCGACGACGGCGACCAGCCGTCCCGGTTCCTGACCGAGCTGGGCGTCGAGCCCAAGGACGTCACCGCGCGCCCCCGCCGCCCGCTGTCCGTCGCAGCGCTCGTCGCCGAGCTGCGCGCCACCACGGTCGACCCGCGCGTGTCCGCCGCGCTGCGCGAGGCCGCCGCCCGCCGCCTGGCCCGGCTCGCCGCGCTCGCCGACGAGGACGGCCGCCCGCTGGTGCCGTCCGCGCACCCCTACCGCTGGTGGGGCATGTACGAGCCGACCGAGAGCAAGGTGCCGCTGCGCCACCGGGACCAGCCCGTGGTGCTCTCCGGCAGCGCCCTCGACCAGCTCGCCAACACCTGCGCGCTCCAGTGGTTCCTGGGCCGCGAGGTGAAGGCCGACGCGCCCGCCACCACCGCGCAGGGCTTCGGCAACGTCATGCACGTCCTCGCCGACGAGGTCGCCTCCGGCCGTACCCCCGCCGACCTCGACGTCCTCATGGAGCGCCTGGACTCGGTGTGGAACGCGCTCGCCTTCGACGCGCCCTGGAAATCGCGGCAGGAGAAGGAGAACGCGCGCGTGGCGCTCGAACGCTTCCTGAACTGGCATGTGCTGGACCGGGCCGGCCGTACCCCGGTGGCCAGCGAGCAGGACTTCGACGTCACCCTCGAAGCGGGCGACTACCAGGTCCGCATCCGCGGCCAGATGGACCGCGTGGAGAAGGACGCCGCGGGCCGGGCCTACGTCGTCGACTTCAAGACCGGCAAGCAGGCGCCCACCGCGCGTGAGGTGGAGCGCCACCCCCAGCTCGCCGTCTACCAGCTCGCCATCCGGGAAGGCGCCGTCGACACCGCCTTCGACGGCGCCCGCCCCGAACCGGGCGGTGCCGAACTGGTCCACCTCCGCCAGGGCGCCGCCAAGCGCGACGGGGGCGACAGCCTGCCCAAGGTCCAGACGCAGGAGCCGACGGCGCAGGAGTGGGTCGGCGAGCTGCTGGCCACGGCCGCCGGCAAGGTCCTCGACGAGCGGTTCACACCCAGCGCCGGCCAGCACTGCGCACACTGCGCCTTCCGCGCCTCGTGCAGCGCGCGTCCGGAGGGCCGGCACGTCGTGGAGTGATCCCCCGCGGCAGGCGTGACGTACCCCACCACCCGCGCTGACCTGCGTTTCTTCCATCCCGGGCGACCGATCCGTGCCCGATTGTCAGTCCCCGCCGCTAGCCTCTTTCGACATGTCCGCCCCTCTCACCGACCCCGAGCAGCTCAAGGAGCTCCTCGGCATCCCGTTCACCCCGGAGCAGACGGCCTGCATCACCGCGCCGCCCGCCCCGCAGGTGATCGTGGCCGGCGCCGGGTCGGGCAAGACCACCGTGATGGCGGCCCGCGTGGTCTGGCTGGTCGGCACCGGCCAGGTCGCCCCCGAGCAGGTCCTCGGCCTGACCTTCACCAACAAGGCCGCCGGCGAGCTGGCCGAGCGCGTCCGCAAGGCGCTGGTCAAGGCCGGGGTCACCGACGCCGACTCCGTCGACCCCGACAATCCGCCGGGCGAGCCGGTCATCTCGACGTACCACGCCTTCGCCGGCCGGCTGCTCACCGACCACGGCCTGCGCATCGGCCTGGAGCCCAGCTCCCGGCTGCTCGCCGACGCCACCCGCTACCAGCTCGCCGCGCGCGTCCTGCGCGAGGCCCCGGGACCCTACCCGGCGCTGACCCGCTCCTTCGCCGACCTGGTCAGCGACCTGCTCGCCCTCGACTCCGAACTCGCCGAACACCTCGTCGACCCCGAGGAACTGCGCGCCTGGGACGCCGGTCTGCTGCGCACCCTGGAGGGGGCCAAGCTCACCAACGCCGACCTGCGCAAGGTCCCCGAGACGGCCGCCGCCCGCCGGGAACTCGCCGACCTCGTCCAGCGCTACCGAGCCGAGAAGCGACGGCGGGACCTGCTCGACTTCGGCGACCAGATCGCCCTGTCGGCCCGCCTCGCCGGCATCCCCGAGGTGGGCCGCCTGCTGCGCGAGGAGTTCCGCGTGGTCCTCCTGGACGAGTACCAGGACACCTCCGTCGCCCAGCGCGTCCTGCTGGCCGGCCTGTTCGGCGGCGGCACCGGCCACCCGGTGACCGCCGTCGGCGACCCCTGCCAGGCCATCTACGGCTGGCGCGGCGCCTCCGTCGCCAACCTGGACGACTTCCCCGACCACTTCCCGGGCGCCGACGGCCGCCCGGCCGCCCGGCAGGCACTCAGCGAGAACCGCCGCAGCGGCGGACGCCTGCTCGACCTCGCCAACGGCCTCGCCGCGCCCCTGCGCGCCATGCACGCGGGCGTGGAGGCCCTGCGCCCGGCGCCCGGCGCCGAGTACGACGGCACGGTCCGCTGCGCCCTGCTGCCCACCCACGCCGAGGAGATCGACTGGATCGCTGACTCCCTCGCCCACCTGGTGCGCACCGGCACGCCACCCGGCGAGATCGCCGTCCTGTGCCGGACGGCGACCGACTTCGCCGAGATCCAGGGCGCCCTGGTCGCCCGGGACATCCCCGTCGAGGTGGTCGGCCTGTCCGGGCTGCTGCACCTGCCCGAGATCGCCGACCTCGTCGCCGTCTGCGAGGTCCTCCAGGACCCCGGTGCCAACGCCGCCCTGGTGCGCCTGCTGACCGGACCGCGCTGGCGCATCGGCCCCCGTGACCTCGCCCTGCTGGGCCGCCGGGCCCGCCTGCTGGTCGCCCACGCGCGCGTGGACGCCGCCGACGACCCCGACCGCCGGCTCGCGGCGGCCGTCGAGGGCGTCGACCCGGCCGAGGTGATATCGCTCGCCGACGCCCTGGACACCTTCCTGGAAACGCCGGCCGAGGGTTACGGGGACGACGACGGGCTGCCGTTCTCGGCGGACGCGCGCGTGCGCTTCGCCCATCTCGCCGCCGAGCTGCGCGACCTGCGCCGCTCGCTGTCCGACCCGCTGATGGACGTCCTGCACCGCGTCCTCGCCGTCACCGGCCTCGAAGTGGAGCTGTCGGCGTCACCGCACGCACTGGCCGCCCGGCGCCGCGAGACCCTGTCCAACTTCCTGGACATCGCCGCGTCCTTCGCCGCGAGCGACGGCGAGGCCACCTTGCTGGCCTTCCTCGGCTTCCTGCGCACCGCCGCCCAGTACGAGAAGGGACTCGACAACGCGCTGCCCGGCGGCGAGAACACCGTCAAGGTACTCACCGCGCACAAGTCCAAGGGCCTGGAGTGGGACGTCGTGGCCGTCCCCGGGCTGGTCACCGGCACCTTCCCCAGCGCCCAGGGCCGCGAGAAGTGGACCGCCCAGGCCAAGGTGCTGCCGCACGCCCTGCGCGGCGACACCGACACCCTGCCCGACGTCGACAGCTGGGACGCGCGCGGCATGAAGTCCTTCCACGAGGCCATGAAGGACCACCAGCACACCGAGGAACTGCGCCTCGGCTACGTCACCTTCACCCGCCCCCGCTCGCTGCTGCTCGGCTCCGGGCACTGGTGGGGGCCCAGCCAGAAGAAGAAGCGCGGCCCCTCCGACTTCCTGAAGGCCCTGTACGACCACTGCGCCGCCGGGTACGGCGAGATCGAGGCGTGGGCGGAGGAGCCCGCCGAGGACGCGGAGAACCCGGCCCTGCACACGGCCGGCGCCGACCAGGTGTGGCCGCTCCCGCTGGACGCCGGCGCGCTGGCCCGCCGCCGCGCCGCCGCCCGGACGGTCCTCGCCCATCTGGACGCCCTCGCCGCGAGCCCCGAGGGCCCCGGCCCGGCCCTGCACGACCCCGCCGGCGACGAACACCCGGACTGGCCCGCACCACCGGACGACGCCCCGGACGACGCCCCGGACGACGCCCCGTACGACGACCTGTACGGCGAGGAGCCGTACGACGCCCCGTACGACGAAGAGCCGTACGAAGAGCCCTACGGCGACCCGTACGACGGCGACCCGTACGAGGACGCCCCCCACGAGGACGGCCTGCCGCCCTACGGCCACGAGCCCGGCGGCGACGAGGAGCCCTACGGCCCGGAACCCGACGGCCGGACGCACGAGGCACTCCCGGCCGGCCCTACCGGTCTGGTCCCGCACCAGGCGTCCGCCCCACCGGACGGCCCCCGGACCGCCGCGCCGCGGCCCGGCACCGGCCTCACCCCGGAGGAGGCCCGCACCATCGCCTCCTGGGACCGTGACCTGGACGCGCTCACCGGAGAGCTGCTGCGCGCCCGGCAGGCCGTCACCGAGGTCCCCCTGCCCCCCACGCTCACCGCGTCCCAGCTGCTGCGGCTCGCCGAGGACCCCGACGGGCTCGCGCAGGAACTCGCGCGCCCCATGCCGCGCCCCCCGCAACCGGCCGCACGCCGGGGCACCCGGTTCCACGCCTGGGTCGAGGCCCGCTTCGAGGAGCTGACCCTGCCCCTGCTGGAGCCCGACGAGCTGCCCGGCGGCGACGCCGAGATCGCCGACGAACACGACCTCGAAGCCCTGAAGGAGGCCTTCGAACGCACCGAGTACGCCCGGCGCACGCCCTACCGGGTGGAGGCCCCGTTCCAGATCACCGTGGCCGGCCGCGTCATCCGGGGCCGCATCGACGCCGTCTACAAAAACGGCGACGGCGACGAGGCGACGTACGAGATCCTCGACTGGAAGACCGGCCGCACCCGCACCGCCGACCCGCTCCAGCTCGCCGTGTACCGCCTCGGCTGGGCCGAGCAGCAGGGCGTCCCGCCCGAGTCGGTCACGGCCGCCTTCCTGTACGTGCGCACCGGCGAGGTCGTACGCCCCGAGGGCCTGCCGGACCGGGCCGCGCTGGAGCGGCTGCTCACGGGTGAGACGGAGAGCACACGGGAGGCGACCTGAGTGTGACGAACCGCCCGCCGAGGTTGTCGGTGCGGGCCGATAGGCTCGGAGCATGAGCCAGACCCCGGACAGCGCCGTCCGCACGTACATCGAGCAGCACCGCGCCGCCTTCCTCGACGACCTCGCCGCGTGGCTGCGCATCCCCTCCGTGTCGGCCCGGCCCGACCACGCGCCCGATGTACGGCGCAGCGCCGACTGGCTCGCCGGCAAGCTCGAGGACACCGGCTTCCCCACCGTGGAGGTCTGGCAGACCCCGGGCGCCCCCGCCGTCTTCGCCGAGTGGCCCTCGGACGACCCGCAGGCGCCGACGGTCCTGGTCTACGGCCACCACGACGTCCAGCCCGCCGCCCGCGAGGACGGCTGGGACAGCGACCCCTTCGAGCCCGTCGTGCGCGACGGCCGTCTCTACGCGCGCGGGGCGGCCGACGACAAGGGCCAGGTGTTCTTCCACACACTCGGCGTCCGCGCCCACCTCGCCGCGACCGGCCGCACCGCACCGGCCGTCGGCCTCAAGCTGCTGATCGAGGGCGAGGAGGAGTCCGGCTCCCCGCACTTCCGGGCGCTGGTGGAGGAGCGGGCGGGCCGGCTCGCCGCCGACGCCGTGATCGTCTCCGACACCGGCATGTGGTCCGAGGACACCCCGACCGTGTGCACCGGCATGCGCGGCCTGGCGGAGTGCGAGATCCGGTTCCACGGACCGGACCAGGACATCCACTCCGGCTCCTTCGGCGGTGCCGTGCCCAACCCGGCCACCGCCGCCGCCCGCCTGGTCGCCGCCCTGCACGACGAGCACGGGCGCGTGGCGGTACCCGGCTTCTACGACGGCATCGTGGAGCTGACCGACCGCGAGCGCGAGCTGTTCGCCGAGCTGCCCTTCGACGAGGAGCGCTGGCTGCGCACGGCCAAGTCGTACGCCGTGCACGGCGAGGCCGGTTACACCACCCTGGAGCGCGTCTGGGCCCGGCCCACCGCCGAGGTCAACGGCATGGGCGGCGGCTACCAGGGCCCCGGCAGCAAGACGATCATCCCGTCCACGGCCATGGTGAAGCTGTCGTTCCGGCTGGTCGCCGGCCAGGACCGGGACCACATCGAGAAGGCCGTCCGCGCCTGGGCCGCCGAGCAGGTGCCCGCGGGGATCCGGTGCGAGGTCCTCTTCGGCTCGGCCACGCGCCCGTGCCTGACCCCGCTCGACCATCCCGCGCTGCGGTCCGTGGCCCGCGCCATGGGCCGCGCCTTCGAGAAACCGGTCCGCTTCACCCGCGAGGGCGGCTCCGGACCCGCCGCCGACCTCCAGGAAGTCCTCGGCGCGCCGGTGCTCTTCCTGGGCATCTCCGTCCCGTCCGACGGCTGGCACGCCCCCAACGAGAAGGTCGAGCTGGACCTCCTCCTCAAGGGTGTCGAGACCAGCGCCTACCTATGGGACGACCTGGCCCGGAACTGGCGTACCGCGCCCTGACCGGCCGGCGCCGTACGGAAGGGCACCGCGCGCGGGGCACACTGGAGGGACCGTCCCGCCCGCCCCGCCCGGCCCGACCCGGTGCCCTCCCGCCCACGTCCCGCCGAACCGACCGCCGCAAACCGCTGTACTGGGGGAGTTGGAAGCACACGTGACCACCTGGACCGACCACACAGCCGACCGACCCATCTCGCTGACCGCCCCGAGCGGCATCGACCGCGCCGCCCACCACCGGCTGGACGAGGCCTGGCTCGCGGCGGCGTGGAGCCACCCCACGACCCGCTGTTTCGTGGTCTCCGGCGGCCAGGTGCTCATCGACGAGACGCCGGACGGCCGGACCGAACTCGTCATGACGCCGTCCTTCGAGGCGCCGCTCACCGAGGCACACCGCTACTTCCTCGGCATCGACGAGGAGGGCGTCAGCTACTTCGCGCTCCAGAAGGACTCGCTGCCCGGCCGGATCGACCAGTCCGCGCGCCCGGCGGGCCTGCGGGAGGCCGGGCTGCTGCTGTCGCCGCGCGACGCCGGGCTCATGGTGCACGCCGTCGGTCTGGAGAACTGGCAGCGCACCCACCGTTTCTGCTCCCGCTGCGGTGAGCGCACGGTCATCGCGGCGGCCGGCCACATCCGCCGCTGCCAGGCCTGTGGCGCCGAGCACTACCCGCGCACCGACCCGGCCGTGATCATGGCGGTGACGGACGAGAAGGACCGCATCCTGCTCGGCCGGCAGGTCCACTGGCCCGAGGGCCGCTTCTCCACGCTCGCCGGGTTCGTGGAGCCGGGCGAGTCCATCGAGCAGGCGGTGCGCCGTGAGGTGTGCGAGGAGGTCGGCGTCACCGTCGGCCCGGTCGAGTACGTCGCCAGCCAGCCCTGGCCCTTCCCGTCCAGCCTGATGCTGGGCTTCATGGCCCGCGCCACCTCCACCGAGATCGACGTCGACGGCGACGAGATCCACGAGGCCCGCTGGTTCTCCCGGGAGGAGCTGGACGCGGCCTTCGAGTCCGGCGAGGTGCTGCCGCCCTACGGCATCTCCATCGCGGCCCGGCTGATCGAGATGTGGTACGGCAAGCCCCTGCCGACCCGCGGCTTCGTGTGACACGTGAAGGGCGGCCCCGGTCCTGCCGGGGCCGCCCTTCACGTCGGTCGCGGCGCGAGCCGCCGGGCGTTATGCGGCGAGCTTCTGCTTCACCTGGGCCAGCGACGGGTTCGTCAGCGTGGTGCCGTCCGGGAAGAGCACGGTCGGGACCGTCTGGTTGCCGCCGTTCGCCTTCTCCACGAAAGCGGCGGACTCGGGGTCCTGCTCGATGTTGATCTCGCTGTACGCGATGCCCTCCCGGTCCAGCTGGCTCTTCAGCCGCCGGCAGTAGCCACACCACGTCGTGCTGTACATCGTCACAGTGCCCTGCATGTCTTTCGCTCTCCTCGCACGGCTCGGAAAATCTCGTCGCGAAGGAGAACACGGGCGGGCGGAACCTCATTCCCGGGCGGGGTATGCCCCCCGGCGCTCCCCGCGCGCGGTCGGTGTGATGCCTGCCGCATCGGTACGACGATCAGCCTGTAATCAGTACGACTGCGAGTCCCCGCCTGTGGACAACTCGCACAGCCGTCCCGGGCGACCTGGCAGCATGGCGGTGTGACAGCAGCAACGCATTCCACCCTCTTCCCGCGGGTCCCGGAGTCGCCCGACGCGGTGCTCGAAGGGCTCGACCCCGAGCAGCGCGAGGTGGCCACCGCCCTGCACGGTCCGGTGTGCGTGCTGGCCGGAGCGGGCACGGGCAAGACCCGGGCGATCACCCACCGCATCGCCTACGGGGTGCGCGCCGGCATCCTGCAGCCGTCCAGCGTGCTCGCCGTCACCTTCACCGCCCGCGCCGCCGGAGAGATGCGCGGCCGGCTGCGCCAGCTCGGCGCCCAGGGCGTCCAGGCCCGCACCTTCCACTCCGCCGCCCTGCGTCAGCTCCAGTACTTCTGGCCGAAAGCGATCGGTGGCTCCATGCCCCGGCTGGTGGACCGCAAGATCCAGCTGGTGGCCGACGCCGCCGCCTCCTTGGGCACCCGCCTCGACCGCAACGAGCTGCGGGACGTGACCGCCGAGATCGAATGGTCCAAGGTCACCCAGACCGTCCCCGCCGACTATCCGTACGCGGCTGCGAAGGCCGGCCGGGAGGCCCCCCGCGACCCGGCCGAGATCGCCCACCTCTACGCCGCCTACGAGGACCTCAAGCGCGACCGCGCGGTGATCGACTTCGAGGACGTCCTGCTGCTGACCGTCGCCGTCCTCCAGGACCGGCACGACATCGCCGAGCAGGTCCGCGCGCAGTACCAGCACTTCGTCGTGGACGAGTACCAGGACGTCAGCCCCCTCCAGCAGCGGCTGCTGGACCTGTGGCTCGGCGACCGGGACAACCTGTGCGTCGTGGGCGACGCCAGCCAGACGATCTATTCGTTCACGGGAGCAACCCCCGATCATCTGCTCGACTTCCGTGTCCGGCACCCCGGGGCCACGGTCGTGAAGCTGGTCCGTGACTACCGCTCGACCCCCCAGGTGGTGCGCCTCGCCAACGGCCTGCTCGCCCAGGCGAAGGGCCGCGCCGCCGGACACCGGCTGGAACTCGTCTCTCAGCGCCCCCCGGGACCCGAGCCCGTCTACACCGAGTACACCGACGAGCCCGCCGAGGCCGAGGGCGCCGCCCGGCGCATCCGCGAGCTGATCGACGCCGGTGTCCCCGCCGCCGAGATCGCCGTGCTGTTCCGCACGAACTCCCAGTCCGAGACCTACGAGCAGGCGCTCGCCGACGCCGGGGTCCCCTACCAGCTGCGCGGAGCCGAGCGCTTCTTCGACCGGCCCGAGGTCCGCAAGGCCGGCGTCGCCCTGCGCGGCGCGGCCCGCTTCGGCGGCAACGACTCCCTGCTGGACGACGCCGTGGACCTGCCCTCGCAGGTGCGGGCGGTGCTGTCCGGCGAAGGCTGGACCACCGAGCCGCCGGCCGGCTCCGGTGCCGTCCGGGAGCGCTGGGAGTCCCTGGCCGCCCTGGTCGGTCTCGCCCACGACCTCGCCGCCGCCCGGCCCACGGCCACCCTCGCCGACTTCGTCGCCGAACTGGACGAGCGGGCGAACGCACAGCACGCCCCGACCGTCCAGGGCGTCACCCTCGCCTCCCTGCACGCCGCCAAGGGCCTGGAGTGGGACGTCGTCTTCCTGGTCGGCGTCGCCGAGGGCATGATGCCCATCACCTACGCCCGCACGGACGAGCAGATCGAGGAGGAGCGCCGGCTGCTCTACGTCGGCGTCACCCGCGCCCGCGAACGGCTCCATGTCTCCTGGGCCCTGTCCCGCTCGCCCGGCGGACGCCCCAACCGCAGACCGAGCCGCTTCCTGGACGGCCTGCGCCCCGGCACCACCCCCACCGTCGGACACACCGGCGCCGGCACGGGCGGCGGAGTCGAGCGCGGGTTCACCGCCGGTGCCGTCGCCGCTCCCCGGCGCACCCAGCGCACCCCCGCCCGCTGCCGGGTCTGCGGCCGCACGCTCACCGACGCGGGCGAGATGAAGCTGATGCGCTGCGCGGACTGCCCCTCGGACATGGACGAAGGGCTCTACGAGCGGCTGCGCGAGTGGCGGGCGGTCCAGGCCGAGCGCAGCGGCCAGCCGGACTTCTGCGTCTTCACGGACCGGACGCTCATGGCCATCGCGGAAGCCTGCCCGGAGACCTCCGCCGAACTCGCCCGCATCCCTGGTGTCCTCAGCCGCAAGCTGCGCAGCTACGGCGCCGATGTTCTGGCCATCTGCGCAGGTCAGGAGCCTGATGAGGCCGACGGGGACGACTGAGTGGAACTCGTCGAAAAAATAGTTTGCGCATGCCCCGGCAATCCCCATAGGTTCTAGGCACGGAAGCAGCGGCCTTCTCGAAGGCCCCGGTTCCGTGTTGTACTTGCACATCCGAGCGGACTGGTTCACTCCAGTCCCTGAGACGCCGAGAGGAGGCGAGTCCAGTGATCAGCATCAACTTCAGCACCATCAGCACGGCCAAACTGACCGATCGCTCGGCCGTCTCCACGTGCATGCTCGGCGCCTCGAACCAGGGCACCGGTCTGTCCGGCATCTCTGCCGTGCGTCCGGCGTCCTCCGTTGCCCCCGCGGGCCTTCCCGTCCGCGAGCGCGATGAGCGACCGAGCAAGGCACTGGAAGCGGTAGTGGCACAGGCGCACGCCTATGCCTTTGCGGCGGCCGGTGCCGGATTCCGGAAGCAGACGACGCAGCACCACCTGATGTGGGCCTTCCGTGGGCCAGAACCCTGGAGTGATCCAGCCTGATCGCCGATCAGGCCGGCGCCTTCAGGGCCGCGGAACCCCATCCGGGATCCGCGGCCCTTCTGTTTGTCCCGAACGGGACGGCGGAGCGAAGGGGCCTCGGGACAAGAAAAGAACCCGGTACCAAGCCGACACCCGGTCAACCGGCCGGAACGAACAGACGAGGAAGACCAATCGTGCAACTCGAAGCGCACGCCCCGTCCGTACCGCCTTCGCAAACGATCCCCCCGCCCGGCCTCACGGAGGACTCCACCTTGACCCCCCTCACCGCGCTCACCGCGCTCGACGACGCCATCGAGAACCTCGGCGTAGCCGTACCCTGCCGCTCCTACGACCCGGAGGTCTTCTTCGCCGAGTCGCCCGCGGACGTGGAGTACGCCAAGTCCCTGTGCCGCACCTGCCCGCTGATCGAGGCATGCCTCGCCGGAGCCAAGGAGCGGCGCGAGCCCTGGGGTGTCTGGGGTGGCGAGCTGTTCGTCCAGGGTGTCGTCGTCGCCCGGAAGCGGCCGCGTGGCCGCCCGCGGAAGAACCCGGTCACGGCATGAACACCGCAGGAACAATCGATCGCCCCCTCACGCACGACCCCAAGAAGCAGGCCCCGATGAAGCCGTCCACCAGCGAGCCCGCCGGCTCCGCGATCCCAGACTCCACCAACACCGGCGCGACCGAAGCGCGCCAGAACAGGAACCGTGAGATGCAACTCATGCAAGAAGCCCTGGCTCGCGCGCATATGCACGACCGGCTTCATGACGCCGTACGGGAACGCCGGGCCATGCGCCTGGCGGTCGCCCAGCGGATGCAGCGCCGGGCCGAGCGCGCCTCGCTGCGCGCGCGCCGCGCGCTCGCCATGGCCGTCATGCAGTGATGAACACCTGAGCAGCGGTGGCCTCCCGGACCCGGGAGGCGAAGCTCCCCGCGGGGGCCGGTCCGGCCGAACGGACCGGCCCCCGCGGCGCGTCGCGCCCCGCCGGGAGGCCCGCTCAGAAACCCCGGACGCGCGCCGGATCACGCCCCCGCCGCGGATTCCTCCTCGTCCGGGCCGGACTCGGCCGCGCCGGTCACGAAGCCCGGCAGCCATTCCTCCAGTTCGTCCCGCAGCCGGACCGTGGCACCCAGCTGACACAGGACCCCGATGGTGCTGAGGGTCACCCGGTGTATCAGCAGATAGGCCGGCGGCAGATTGAGCCGCTTGCCGAGCTGGTAGGCGGGGGAGCGGGGGTCGGCGATGCGGGCGGCCTGGCCGCGCATCCAGGAACGGGTGAAGGTGAACGCGTCCACCCGGGCCGGCTCGATGATCGGCAGCAGATACTCCAGGACCGCCTCCGGGTCCAGCTCGATGGTCTCCTTCACGAACCCCTCCGCGCAGAGCAGTTCGTAGACCGTCTCCGCCTCGCCGTCCAGGGTCATCCGCAGGGAGACGCCGATCGGGGCCGGCAGGCCGCCGGGGAGCCGGTCGACCGTGCCGAAGTCCAGCACGCCCAGGCGCCAGTCGTCCTCCCCGCCCGGGCCGCCGGGCAGCAGCCGGAAGTTGCCCGGGTGCGGATCGGCGTGCAGCAGGCCGGTGCGTGCCGGGCCCGAGAAGAGGAAGCGGGCCAGCAGCTGACCGGCCCGGTCGCGCTGTTCCTCGGTGCCGTCCGCGATGATCTCCGACAGCGGGATGCCGTCGATCCACTCGGTCACCAGGACCTGTTCGCACTGGTGCACCACCGCCGGGACGACCACGTCCGGGTCACCGGCGAACTCCCGCGCGTGCACGGCCTGGGCCTCGGCCTCCAGCCCGTAGTCCAGTTCCTCGGAGACCCGGTCCCGCAACTCCGCGATCAGCGGCTTGATGTCCATGCCCGGGATCAGCGGACCCAACAGCCGGGCGAAGCGGCTCAGTTGGCCGAGATCGGACAGGAGCGCCTCACCGGCGCCCGGGTACTGCACCTTGACCGCCACCTCGCGGCCGTCGTGCCACACCGCCCGGTGCACCTGGCCGATCGAGGCCGCGGCGGCCGGCTTGTCCTCGAACTCCTCGAACAGCTCCCGCCAGTCCGCGCCCAGCCGCTCCTCGAGCACCGCGTGCACCGTGCGGATCGGCATCGGCGGGGCCGCCTCCTGGAGCTTGGTCAGGGCCGCCCGGTAGGGGCCGGCGACCTCCTCCGGCAGCGCCGACTCGAAGACGGACAGGGCCTGCCCGAACTTCATCGCACCGCCCTTCAGCTCGCCGAGCACCTTGAACAGCTGCTCCGCCGTGCGCTGTTGCAGCTCGCGGCCGACCAGCTCAGCGGACTCGCCCACGATCCGCTTGCCCAGCCCCCAGGTCGCCCGGCCGGCGAAGCCGAGCGGGAGCGCGGCGAGCTTGGCGGTACGGGTGACCGCCTTCCGGGGAAGATCAGACATGCGCCCTCCAGGTCCCAGTCGGCCGTGCCGCGCCTGCTTGGCGTTGTCGCTCCGTCGACGGCCGTTGCACCGCCATTGTCTCGCGCCGCTCGCCGTCGGTTGAGGAGCGCTCCCGTTTACCTCTCCTCGCCGCACCGCAGCCGCACTCCGGATGCGGCCGGACCGGGCGGGCCCGCCAGTCCAGGCCGGGCATACAGACCTCCCAGCGGGTGCCCGTGCCGGCCGGTGACCGTCCGTCGAGGAAGGCCAGGGCGTGGGCCGCGGCGAGACCGGCCACCGTCGTGGCCAGGGCCAGGTCGCAGGCGCCGACCCGGCGGGCCCGGCCGGAGCGCCACTGGGTGACCAGCCGGGGCCAGACCGGGTCCCGGTCCCGGCGGTCCAGGTCCAGACATCCGGCGCAGGCCGACTCGCCGGGCAGGACCAGCGGGCCGACGACGCCCGTGCCCTCCACCACACCGGCGTACAGATGGGGTGTGCCGGAGGCCAGGAGCGGTTCGGCGGCGCACGGGTCCGGGGCGTGCACGGCGATGTCGTCCCGGGGCGCGAGGATCACCAGGGAGAAGCCCGGGTCCCCGGCGCCCGACCCCGGGCGGTGGGCATGGCGCGGCGGGCGCTCGGGTGCGGCGCGACGGACGGCGGCCCGCGCCGCCGCGTCCCGGCGGTCGCCGAGCGACTCGGCGGTCAGCCCGCCCGGCGCCAGGTCCCACGGCTCCACGCGGCCCACGTCGTGCACGTCGACCTCGCCCACGCCGGCGCCCGCCAGCACCGACGCCAGCAGGGCGCCGACCCGGCCCGCGCCCCGCACCCGGACCCGCAGCGCGCGCCGGGCGGCGAGCCGGGCCGGCGCGCCACCGGGCTCGGGTGTGAGGAGGGACAGCGAGGCCAGGTCGGGGCGCAGCCGGTCGAGGACCTCCGTCTTCTCCCGCAGCGCGTCCGCGGCCGGACCTCCGCCACGGGCGTCGTCGACGAGACCCGCCCGGGCCAGCCGGGCCACCAGGGTGTCGACCCGGGCGGCCGGCACGCCCGCCCGGCTGCTCTCCGCGCGCAGCGAGGCCAGCCCGCGGGTGCCGTCGAGCAGTTTCAGCAGGCCCTCCGTCGCCGGGTCCACCGGGCCTAGCGTCACCGCGTGCGCCGGGGTCATCCCGAACTGCACGGTGCCGCGGTCGCGCCAGCCGCGCCGCAGCGCGGGCTTCACCATCGGATGCATGCCAGACCCCCGTACCTGTCGAAAAGACCCTTGAGCCGAAAGCGGAGAAGCGTGGAAGGGAGACGCGGACCGCGCCTTCGCCGGTGGCACCGGTCACGATCCGCCGACGCCTGCCAGCATGCCCGGGCCCGCCGCCGGGCGCCGAAAGTTATCCACAGGCGAGCGGGGTAGTCGTACAAATCGGGTGTGTCGCCGACCTGCAGTGGGCTGAACATGGGCAAACAAGATCGGCGGAGCGATCGTACGAATCAAACACATGGTGGGGGATCGGCGGGGAACCCTCCGGGAGCCGGGACTTTGCCCTCGCCCACCGGGTAACGTCGGGGCGTGCCCGCCGACCCTCTGTACCGCGCCGGTGAACCACAGCGCAGCACGACGACCCAGCCGCCCGGCGGCTCGGGGGCGAGCGCGATCGAGGTCCGCAGGAGCGCCCGGCGCCGTCGCACGGTCTCCGCGTACCGCGAGGGCGACCGCACCGTCGTACTGATCCCCGCCCGGATGTCCAAGGCGGAGGAGCAGCGCTGGGTGACCGTCATGCTCGACAAACTCGCCGCCCAGGAGAGCAGGAAGATACTGGGCGACGCCGAGCTGGCCGAGCGCGCCGAGCGGCTGTCGGCCCAGTACTTCGCCGGCCGCGCCCGGCCCGCCTCCGTGCGCTGGGTCACCAACCAGAACACCCGCTGGGGTTCGTGCACCCCCGCCGAGGGCAGCATCCGGCTCTCGCACCGCCTCCAGGGGATGCCGGAGTACGTCGTGGACTACGTGCTCTGCCACGAGCTGGCGCATCTGCTGGTCCCCGGGCACGGCCCCGACTTCTGGCGGCTGCTGGAGGCCTATCCGCGGACCGAGCGGGCCCGCGGCTATCTGGAAGGGGTCGTCGCGGCCGCACGGCTGCCGCACGTGCCCGGCGCGCGCGGCGAACGGAACGCCTGACACCCTGCCCGCCGGCGCCCCTGACGTGGCGGCGGCCCCGGTGTGTCCGCGGTCGGGTGTGATTGTGTACCGGCTCTGTACCGACCAGGCCCCTTCGGCGGCGCTGTCGGTCTTTGCCGTTAGCCTGACGCGACGCACTCACACTCGGGATGGGGGACGGTCGTAACGCATGGCCAGGGAATTCCAACGCGGCCACAAGGCCAGGATCAGTGACCTCACGCTGGGCACGGATCTGTACGTAGGCGTGCAGATCTCGGCTCCCGGTCTGACCTTCGACATCAGCTGCTTCGGCCTGGACGCCGACGAACGGCTCTCGGACGACCGGTACTTCGTCTTCTTCAACCAGCCGAAGTCGCCCGAGGAGTCGATCCAGCTGCTGGGCGCGCAGGCGGGAGACACCGAGTCCTTCCGGGTCACCCTCGACCGGATCCCCTCCCAGATCCGCAAGCTGTCCTTCACGGCGACCATCGACGGCGCCGGCCAGATGTCGCAGATAGCCCCCGGCTACCTGCGCATCGTGGCGGGCGGCGAGGAGGTCGCGCGGTACTCCTTCGACGGCTCCGAGTTCTCCACCGAGCGGGCCGTGATGCTCGGCGACTTCTACTTCAAGGACGGATGGCGGTTCGCCGCGGTCGGACAGGGCTTCGACGGCGGCCTGGAGGCGCTGCTGAAGAACTTCGGCGGCGAGGTGGCGGAGGAGGAGGCTCCCGCCGCCCCGCAACAGCCACAGCAACCGCAGCCCGGCGCGGTCCCCGGCTTCGCCCCGCCCGCCCAGGCCACGCCGCCCGCGTTCGCCGCACCGCCGGCCCAGGCGACCCCGCAGCCCGCCCCGGCCCCGCAACCTGCGCCCGCCCCGGCCCCGCAGCCCGCCCCGCAGGGTTTCGCCCCGCCGCCCGGCCACACCCCGCCCCCGGCCCCGGCGCCCGCGCCGAACGTGCACGTCGCCCCCACGGTCGTCGCCCCCCTGACCCCGCCCGGCGGCACCGTCCCCCCGCCGGCCGCGCCCGTGACCCCCGCCCCCACGGCTCCCGCGCCCTACGGCCAGCCGCCCCAGCAGCCGTCGTACGGCGGCCGGCCGAGCGCGCCGATGCCCCCCGGGTACGGCCAGCAGCCCGCCCCCTACGGCGCCGGCCAGCCCGCCCCGCCCATGCCGCCGGGCTACGCGCAGGCACCCGGCCGGCCCGCCGCCTACGAAGTGCCGCAGGGCGCGCCCCAGGGCGGTGCCGGCGTGACGGCCGCGCTCCAGGCGTTCAAGGAGACGCCGACCGGGCAGCGCTGGACGCAGCAGAACAAGACGCTCGTCCGCGTCGACCTCGGCATCGGAGGGCAGCCGGTGCTGGCCCGGCAGGGCAGCATGGTGCTCTACCAGGGCAAGGTCGACTTCGGCTACAAGGGCGCCGGTTTCATGGGCCGCGTCGTGGGCAACGCCACCGGCCAGGAGATGCAGCTCATGCGCTGTTCCGGCCAGGGCCAGGTCTTCCTCGCCGAGAACTCCGCCCATCTGCACCCCGTCGAGCTCCAGGGTGACGCGATCTGCGTGTCCGCGGAGAACGTCCTCGCCTTCGACGAGAGCCTGAGCTACGAGGTCCGCCGGGTCGAGGGCCACGGCATCCCCGGCGGCGCGCTGTTCACGATGCAGTTCCAGGGCACCGGCACCATCGTCGTCAAGACGCACGGCACGCCCGTGGTGCTGCCGGTCACGCCGACCACCTTCGCCGACTGCAACGCCGTCGTCGCCTGGTCGGCCGGCTCCCAGGTGATCGTCTCCAGCCAGGTCCGCATGCGCCGCAACGCCTACCCGGGCGACACCGGCGAGAGCGTCAACCTCCAGTTCCGGGGCGCGCCCGGCAACTTCATCGTCGTCCAGCCGTACGAGGTCTGAGGGAGCCCGTCATGAACCAGCCGCTCGCGGGCTTCGCCCCCGCACCCGTCACCGCCCGCATGGAGAACCACGGCAACCACATGCTGAAGGTCGCCCTGCAGACCGGAAACGACCTCCTCGCGCGCGTGGGGTCGATGGTCGCCTACGAGGGCTTCATCCAGTACGAGCCCAACCCGCCGGCCGTCCGCCAGATCGCCCGCGACTGGGCCACCGGCGAGGGCGCGCCGCTGATGAAGTGCTCCGGCGACGGCCTGCTCTACCTCGCCGACTACGGCGCCGACGTCGTCGTGATCAACCTCAATGGCGACGGCATCTCCGTCAACGCCACCAACCTCCTCGCCTTCGACGCCCATCTGAGCTGGGGCGTGGAGCGCGTCAAGGGGCTCGCGAAGTTCGCCGGGCAGGGCCTGTGGAACACGCGGATCTCCGGGCAGGGCTGGGTCGCGCTGACCTCCCGGGGCACGCCGATCGTCGTGGACTGCGGGGGCGGCGAGGACGAGACGTACGTCGACCCCGACGCGCTCGTCGCCTGGTCGCCGAACCTGAAGGTGAAGGGCAAGCGCAGCTTCAAGGCACAGTCGCTGATCGGCCGGGGCAGCGGCGAGGCCTACCAGATGGCCTTCTCCGGACAGGGCATCGTCGTCGTCCAGCCCAGCGAGGACAGCACCGACCGCCTCCGGGTCCGGGGCTGAGGGGGAGCCAGAACACCATGCAGAGCCCGCTTTTCGCGCACAACGACCTCCAGACCCAGGAGCGCTGGAGCCTGCAGAACGCGCAGATGCTCCGGATCACCCTGGACGGCCATGACGACCTCCTCGCCCGCAAGGGCACCATGGTCGCCTACCAGGGGATGGTCGAGTTCGACGCCGAGTACCAGGGCAACCGGCAGGCACGCGCGCGTGCGCGCACCGGTGAGGGCCTGGACCTGATGCGCTGCCACGGCCAGGGCACGGTCTACCTCGCCAACCTCGCCCAGCACGTGCACATCATGGACATCGAGCAGGACGGGCTGACCGTCGACAGCTCCTACGTCCTCGCCATGGACTCCTCGCTGCACTACGAGGTCGTCGCCGTCGACAGCCTGTACGGCATCTCCGGCTCCGGGAAGTACCAGCTCAACATCACCGGGCGTGGCAGGGTCGCCCTGATGACCTCGGGCGCCCCGCTGCTGATGCGGGTCACGCCCGACAAGTACGTCAACTGCGACGCCGACGCGATCGTCGCCTGGTCCACCGGGCTGCGCGTGCAGATGCAGGCCCAGACGCACTCCTCCGGGGTCTGGCGCCGGCGTGGCAGCACCGGAGAGGGCTGGGAGCTGAGCTTCATGGGCTCCGGGTTCGCGCTCGTCCAGCCCAGCGAGCTGCTGCCGCCGCAGAACGCCGTGATCGGGCAGGGCCTCGCCGCCCAGTTCGGCATGGGCCAGCAGGGGGCGCGCGGCCAGAACCAGGGCAACGTCTGGAGCTGAGCCGGACACGGGTAAGGGGCGACCGCTCAGGCGGACGCCCCTTACAACCCGCCGGACACCCGTCAGAGCCGGGCGCGCGTGGCCTCCAGCAGACGCACGACCGACTCGTCGGCCACCCCGGCCACCTCGTCGTAGCCGAACCAGCGCAGGTCCAGGGACTCCTCGCTGATCTCCCACGCCGCGCCGGGCGGGGCCAGAACCGCGTACTGCACGTCGAAGTGCCAGTTGCAGGGCGCCGGGATCGGATGCCGGTCCAGCCGCACCGGGCCGCCGGGCAGCAGGGTCAGCCCCGCGATCCCGGACTCCTCCGTCGCCTCCCGCAGGGCCGCCGCCTCGAGCGTCGGGTCGCCCGGCTCGCAGTGACCGCCCATCTGGAGCCACATCCGCAGCTTCCGGTGCAGCGTGAGCAGCACCCGGCCGCGCCCGGGGTCGACGACCAGGGCACTGGCCGTGACGTGGCCGGCGTCACAGGCCTTCCACATGCCGTCCGGACGGTCCGCCAGGTGGTCCAGGTACGACTGGCGCAGCTCGTCCTGGCCCTCGTACCCCTTCAGGACCAGGACCGCGTCGTCGTACAGGCTCACTCGGTGCCGTCGCCCTTGGTCTCGTCGTCGTCCTTCTTGCGCAGGTCGGGCTTGTCGTGGCCGCCGCCCGCCGCCTCACCGAGCATTTTGTCCAGCTCGGAGAAGTCCAGCTGCTCGCGGTGCACGAAACCGTCCGGGTCGTCCAGGTCGGTCGCGGTCGGCAGCATGTCCGGGTGGGCCCACAGGCCGTCCCGGCCGTCGACCCCGCGCGCGTCCGTGAGCGAGGCCCACAGCCGGGAGGCGTCGCGCAGCCGGCGCGGACGCAGCTCCAGGCCGATCAGCGTGGCGAACGTCTGCTCCGCCGGGCCGCCGGTCGCGCGCCGGCGGCGCAGCGTCTCGCGCAGCGCGTCGGCGGACCCCAGACGCGGTTTCGCGGCGGCGTGCACCACCGCGTCCACCCAGCCCTCCACGAGCGCCAGAGCGGTCTCCAGACGGGCCAGGGCCGCCTTCTGCTCGGGTGTGTCCTCCGGCTGGAACATGCCCTGCTGCAGCGCGTCCTGCAGCTGCTCGGGGTTCTGCGGGTCGAACTGGCCGACCACGTCCTCCAGCTTGGCCGTGTCGACCTTGATGCCGCGCGCATAGCCGTCGACCGCGCCGAACAGGTGCGAGCGCAGCCACGGCACGTGCGCGAACAGCCGCTGGTGGGCGGCCTCGCGCAGCGCGAGATAGAGCCGCACCTCCTCCTGCGGCACGCCCAGGTCCTTGCCGAACGCCTCCACGTTGGCCGGGAGCAGGGCCGCCTTGCGGGCCGGGCCCAGCGGCAGGCCGATGTCGGTGGAGCCGACGACCTCGCCCGCGAGCACGCCCACGGCCTGCCCGATCTGCGTGCCGAACATGGCGCCGCCCATCGACCGCATCATGCCGATCAGCGGGCCCGCCATGGCCTGCATCTCCTCCGGCAGCACGTCGCCCATCGCCGCGCCGACCCGCTCGGCGACCGGGTCGACCAGCTCCCGCCAGGCGGGCAGGGTCGCCTCGACCCACTCCGCCCGCGACCAGGCCACCGCCGAGGCGGAACCCGACGGCAGGGACGTCGCGTCGTCCAGCCACAGGTCGGCCAGGCGGACGGCCTCCTCCACGGCCCGGCGCTCGGCCGCGCCGACGCTGGCGTCCTTCGTGCCGTTCGGCGCGCCCTGGGCGACCGTCTGGCGGGCGATCTGCTTGGCCATGTCCCAGTTCACCGGCCCGCCCTCGTACGAGAGCATCTGCCCGAGCTGCTGGAAGGCCGCGCCCAGGTCGCTGGGGTTCAGGGAGCCGAACATGGCAGCGAACGGGTTGTCTGCGCCGGGGCCGCCAAAGCCGCCGGCTCCGGGCAGGCCGCCGAAACCGAACGGATTCGCCGGTCCCTGCCCACCACCGCTCTGCTGGTCCTTCTTCTTGCCCTCGTCGCCGTCCTCCGGCTCCTCCGGCGGAAGGCCGAAACCGAATGGGGTGTCACTCACGGGATTCCTCGGCTGGTAAGGCCACCGGTTCTTCCGGCGGCGCGGCTGCCCGACAACACCACCCAGCGTAGACACCCGGACCCGATCGGGCCTCGGTGCTTCGCCTGCGGAAGGCCTGCGGCAGGATGGATGCACCTGGTACGTACGCGTCACTCGCGCGCGTACTGAAGACAACCGCTGGAGACGCCCGGTGAGTTCCCCAGATCCGCAGGTTCGCGCAGCGCGAAACCGTTCAACCTCTCCCGCCGTGCGCGGGCCCGTCGTCGCGGTGACCGGCGCGGCCGGCGGGGTCGGCGCCCTGCTCACCGAGCGGCTCGCCGCCTCCGACGAGATCAAGGAGGTTGTCGCCATCGACGAGCGGCGCGGCGAGTGCGCCGAGGCCCGGTGGCACATCCTCGACGTGCGCGACCCGGCGATCGCGGACAAGCTGCGCGGCACCGACGTGGTCGTCCACCTCGCCCTCGACCTCGATCTGGAGACCGACCCGGCGGCGCGCACGGCCTACAACGTGCGGGGGACCCAGACGGTGCTGACGGCCGCCGCGGCGGCCGGTGTGCGCCGGGTGGTGCTGTGCACCTCGGCGATGGTCTACGGCGCGCTGCCGGACAACGAGCTGCCCCTGTCGGAGGAGGCCGAGCTGCGCGCCACCGCCGAGGCGACCGGGGTCGGGGACCTGCTGGAGATCGAGCGGCTGGCACGGCGCGCCCCGCGCGCGCATCCGGGGCTGAACGTCACCGTGGTCCGGCCGGCCGTCCTGGTCGGCGGCACCGACACCGCGCTGACCAGGTACTTCGAGTCGCCGCGGCTGCTGGTGGTGGCCGGATCGCGGCCCGCGTGGCAGTTCTGCCACGTCGAGGACCTGTGCAGCGCCCTGGAGTACGCCGTGCTGGAGAAGGTCGACGGGGAACTGGCCGTCGGCTGCGACGGGTGGCTGGAGCAGGAGGAGGTCGAGGAGCTCAGCGGGATCCGGCGCATGGAGCTGCCGTCGGCGGTCGCCCTCGGCGCGGCGGCCCGGCTGCACCGGATCGGGCTCACCCCCTCCCCGGCCGGGGACCTGGCGTACACGATGTACCCCTGGGTGGTCAGCGGCAGCCGGCTGCACGACGCCGGCTGGCGGCCGAAGTGGACCAACGAGGAGGTGCTGGCCGAGCTGCTGGAGGAGGTGTCCGGGCGGCGCACGGTCGCCGGGCGGCGGCTGGGCCGCAAGGACGCGACGGCGGCCGGGGCGGCCGGCGCGACCGTCGCCCTGCTGGGCGCGGCGGCCGTCGTACGGCGGGCCCGGAAGGCCCGGCGGCGGGTCTGAGGCGCGGCGACACGCCCCTGGCCCGCGTGGGCCGGCGGCAGCCTCTGTAGAAGCCTCCAAACCGTCCACGCGCGCGTGCTGCGGAAAGCCGTATTCCCCGATGTCGGACCCGTGGGGCACGATGGGCGCATGGCACTCACGAACGACCACCCGGGCGAGCGGGCGGCCGAGAACCCCGTCAAGCTGATCGCCGTCCGGGAGACACCGCTCTCCGTGGACGAGGTCTTCCGCGCCGTCGGGGACGCCGCGGCCGGGGGCATCGCGCTGTTCGTGGGCACCGTGCGCAACCACGACGGCGGCGCCGACGTGGACGCCCTCGGCTATTCCTGCCATCCCAGCGCGGAGGCCGAGATGCGGCGGATCGCCGAGAAGGTCGTCGCCGACCATCCCGTGCGGGCGCTGGCCGCCGTCCACCGGGTGGGTGATCTGCGGGTCGGGGATCTCGCCGTGGTCGTCGCCGTGGCCTGCCCGCACCGTGCGGAGGCCTTCGACGCCTGCCGCAAGCTGATCGACGACCTCAAGCACGAGGTGCCCATCTGGAAGCACCAGAAGTTCTCCGACGGAACCGAGGAGTGGGTCGGCGCGTAGCGCCGTCGTCGAGGGGTGGTGGCCGGGCGACGGGAGGGCGGGTGGGGGCCTGCCGATATTGCGGCTCTCTTCCCCTTCACACCCGACACACCCCCCTCTGCGGTTGCGTAACCGGCACCCTCGCGTGAGCGTTGTCCGTGCGGATGGTTAATCTGCTGATCAGTCAGTTGCGGACGCTCATGGCGTAGGAGGTCGGCATGGGGGTGCTTGTCTGGCTGCTGATTCCGCTGGTGGCCGCGGTCGGTGGCGGACTGTGGGGCAGTTGGGCCAACCGGACCCGCAAGGTGCGCGGCGACGGCCCCGAGCTGGACGGATACGCCCGGTTCCGCGAGGCCATGGAGAAGCCCCGGCCGGGCGCGCGCGGCGCCTGAAGAGGGGTGCGACGGCGCGCCGACAGCGTCGTCCCGTACTGTCGAGGCATGCCACGCCGCACCGTGACGATGCTCGCCTCGACCCTGATGCTGATCGCGCTCCTGTGCGCGGGAGTGCTCATCCCCGTGCCGTACGCGGAGATGTCCCCCGGCCCGACCGTGAACACGCTCGGGAAGCACGACGGCGAGCCGGTGCTGCAGATCTCCGGGCACAAGACGTACCCGGCCGACGGCCACCTGAACATGACCACCGTCCGGGTCACCGGCGCCGACTACCGGATGAACCTCGTCGAGGCCGTCTACGGCTGGCTGGCCCACGACAGCAAGATCGTCCCGCACGACACGCTCTATCCGGACGGCAAGACGGAGGAGCAGTCCAGCCAGGAGAACGCCGAGGAGTTCAGCCAGTCCCAGGAGAGCGCCAAGGTCGCCGCCCTGAAGGAGCTGCACATCCCGGTGAAGTCCTGGGTGATCGTCTCCACGGTCGTCAAGGGCTCCCCGGCCGAGGGCCGGCTGCACGCGGGCGATGTGATCAAGGCCGTCGACGGCACGGCGGTCAAGCAGCCGGCCGACGTCGCCAAGCTGGTGACGAAGCACAAGCCGGGTCAGGACGTCGTCTTCACGATCGTCCCCGCCAAGGACCAGGCGGCCGCCGAGAAGGCCCGCAAGGAGGCGACCGGCGCGCGGAACGTCACGATCACGACCCGGGCCGCCGACGACGGCGGCGCGAAGCGGGCGATCGTCGGCATCTCCGCCGGGACCGACCACACCTTCCCGTTCGACATCGACATCAAGCTCGCCGATGTCGGCGGGCCCAGCGCCGGCCTGATGTTCGCGCTCGGCATCTACGACAAGCTCACCCCGGGCAGCCTCACCGGCGGCACGTTCGTCGCGGGCACCGGCACCATCGACGACAACGGCACGGTCGGCCCGATCGGCGGCATCGAGATGAAGACCGTCGGCGCGCGGGACAAGGGCGCCCGGTACTTCCTCACCCCGGCCGACAACTGCGCGGCGGCGGCCAAGGACACCCCGGACGGGCTCACCCTGGTCAAGGTCAAGACCATCGGCGACGCGCTCGACGCCCTCAAGGACATCCGCGGCGGGGACATCGCCGCCCTGCCGAAGTGCACCGCCAAGGGCTGAGCGGCCGTGCCCCGGCCGGGGGCGCCCCAGGGACGGGGCACCCCCGGCGCCGTACCAGGACGCCGTATCAACGCGTCACGCCAAGGTGTCATACCAAGGCGCGTCCGCGGTGGACGGATCAGTCCGCGAACGTCGCCGCCAGCGCGTCCGCCAGGCCCGGCACCAGGTCGGGGCCGGTCAGGACCTCCGTCGGGGTGTCCTTCTCGCGCAGCCGCAGCGCCGACTCGCGGCTGCCGTCACGCAGCACGGCCACCGTCATGCGGACCTCCTGGCGCTCGGGGTGCCGGGCGACCCACTCGGCCAGCCGGGCCTCGTCCAGGTCGGAGGGCACCTGGGCTTCGGCGGACGGCGGCAGCATCAGCCGCTCCACGGTGAGGGCGCAGCCGGTGACCGCGTCGGGCCAGGCGATGGTGGCGAGGAACTCGTCCAGCGGCTTGCCGGAGGGGACCTCGTCCTGCTCGATCGGGGTGAGACCGGCGGTCTCGGACTCGTCCTCGAGGCCCAGCTGAGCCGCGAGCGAAGGTTCCTGAGCCCGCAGCCGTGCGGTGTCTACAAGGGCGAAAAGGCGAGCGGGCTGGTCCCAGCCGAGGCCGGAGACGTACTCGTCGATCTCGAGTACGGCCCGGGTGAGCGGGCTCGCTGCCATGGGAGTGTTGGACATGGTCACAATCCTGCCTCGTTCCCGGCCGGAATCGGGAACCGAGTAAACGGTGAGTAAGTTGCATAGGTGTGGGCCCGCGGACACGGGGGGCCACGGTGGGCCCGCGAACCCGAGGGCCTGACGGAACGACAGCGAACTTCGAGGGGCGCACCTTGGCTTTCCAGATGCCGGACCGCGGCGGAGGCCCGACGGGGCCACGGATCAGGGCGGGCCGCCCCTCCCGGAAGGTGCGGGCCCTGCTCGTGACCCTGGGGGTCCTCGCCGCCCTGGGCATGGTGTTCACCATGTTCGCGGGCTTCTGGACGGACTGGCTCTGGTACCGGTCGGTGCACTACTCGTCCGTGTTCACCACCACGCTGTCCACGAAGATCGGGCTGTTCTTCGTCTTCGGTCTGCTGATGGCGGCCGCGGTCGGCCTCAACATCTGGCTCGCGCACCGGCTGCGGCCCCCGCTCAGCGCCATGTCCATGGAGCAGCAGAGCCTGGACCGCTACCGCATGGGCATCGCGCCGTACAAGAAGTGGCTGCTGCTCGTCGTCACCTGCCTGGTCGGGCTGATCGCGGGCGCCTCGGCGGCGGGCCAGTGGCGGACCTGGCTGATGTGGGTGAACGGCGTGCCCTTCCACCAGAAGGACCCGCAGTTCCACCTCGACATCGCCTTCTACGCCTTCGACCTGCCCTGGTACCGGTTCCTGCTGGGCTTCGGCTTCGCCGCCACCATCCTGTGCCTGATCGCCGCCGCGCTCACCCACTACCTGTACGGCGGGCTGCGCGTCACCAGCCCGGGCGCCCGGGCCACCGCCGCCGCGACCGGCCACCTGTCGGTGCTGCTCGGCATCTTCGTCGCCCTGAAGGCGGTCGCCTACTGGCTCGACCGGTACGGCCTCGCGGTCAAGTCCAGCGACTTCAAGGCCACCGACAACTGGACCGGCCTGCGCTATGTCGACGCCAACGCCTATCTGCCGGCCAAAACCATCCTGTTCTGCATCGCCGTCATCTGCGCGCTGCTGTTCTTCGCCACGCTGTGGCGGCGCACCTGGCAGCTGCCCGTCATCGGCTTCGGCCTGATGGTGCTCTCGGCGATCCTGATCGGCGGCCTGTACCCGGCCATCGTGCAGAAGTTCCAGGTGCAGCCGAACGAGCAGGCCAAGGAGGCGCCGTACGTCCAGAAGAACCTGAAGGCCACCCGCGAGGCGTACGGCATCGACGACACCGAGGTCACCGGGTACGAGGGCGAGTCCAAGACCAAGGACAAGAGCACGCTGCGCGGTGCCGTCGACGACGCGGCGAGCTTCCGGGTGATCGACCCGAACATCGTCTCCCCGACGTTCCAGCAGCGGCAGGAGATGAAGGACTACTACGGCTTCCCGGACAACCTGGACGTCGACCGGTACCCGGGCAAGGACGGCAAGGAACAGGACACGGTCATCGGGCTGCGCGAGCTGGACCTGGCCGGCGTCCCGAAGCACAACTGGATCAACGACCACTTCCGCTACACGCACGGTTTCGGCGTGGTCGCCGCCAAGGGCACCGAGGCCAAGGGCGGCGAGCCGGTGTTCACCGAGTACGACCTGCCGTCCAAGGGCGACATCGGCGACTACGAGCAGCGGATCTACTACGGTGAGAAGACCACCACCTACTCGATCGTCGGCGGTCCCCAGGAGGAGATCGACTACTCCGACAACGACGGTGAGAAGCCGACCAGGTACCGGGGCGGCAGCGGCGTCAACCTCGACAACCCGGTCAACCGGGCCGCGTACGCGCTGACCTTCAACGAGCCGCAGATCCTGTACTCGGGCGCGATCGGCAAGGGTTCGCGGATCCTGTACAACCGCACCCCCAAGGAGCGCGTGGAGGCGGTCGCCCCCTGGCTGACCATCGACGGCGACGCGTACCCGGCGGTCGTCGGCGGCCGCATCCAGTGGATCGTCGACGCCTACACGACCACCAACGGCTACCCGTACGCCTCCCGTACGACCCTGGGCGATACGACGGCCGACTCGCTGACCGCGACGAACAACTCCCGCGCGGTGGTGGCCCAGCAGAACCAGGTCAACTACATCCGCAACTCGGTGAAGGCGACGGTCGACGCCTACACCGGCGAGGTCAAGCTGTACCAGTGGGACACCCAGGACCCGGTGCTGAAGACCTGGATGAAGGCGTTCCCGGACACGGTGCAGCCGAGGAGCGCGATCTCCGACGACCTGATGGACCATCTGCGGTATCCGCAGGACCTGTTCAAGGTGCAGCGCGAACTGCTCACCCGCTACCACGTGACGGACGCCGAGACCTACCTGACCGCCAGCGAGGTGTGGCAGGTGCCCAACGACCCGACCAACAAGTCGGGCAACGCGGTGCCGCCGTACTACCTGAGCATGAAGATGCCGGGCCAGAAGCAGCAGGCGTTCTCCCTGTCGACGACGTTCACGCCCACCGGGCGGGACAACCTGGCCGCGTTCATGACCGTGGACGCGGAGGCCGGCAGCAAGGACTACGGCAAGATCAGGATTCTGAAACTGCCGACCAGGACGACGGTCGACGGCCCCAAACAGGTGCAGAGCAAGTTCAACTCGAACGAGAGGATCGCCTCCACGATCAAGCTCCTGAGGGGCGACGACTCCGACATCGAGTACGGCAACCTGCTGACCGTGCCGCTGGACGGCGGACTGCTCTATGTCGAGCCCGTCTACGTCCGCGGCGGCGGACTCAAGCTCCCGCTGCTGCGCAAGGTTCTCGTCACCTACGGGAGCGATACCGCGTTCGAGAACACCCTCGACGAGGCGCTCGACAAGATCTTCGGCGCCAGGAGTCCGGCCACCAAGCCGCCGGGGACCGGCACCGGCACCCCGCCCGGCACCAGCGACCCGACGGTCCGGCAGGCGCTCCAGGACGCCCAGAAGGCCTTCGACGCCGGGCAGCGGGCGCTGAAGGACGGGCCGGACTGGGCCGCGTACGCCAAGGCGCAGAAGGAACTCCAGGAGGCGCTGAAGCAGGCCGAGGAGGCCCAGTCCAAGGCCGGCGACAAGGCAGGCGAGAAGGCCGGCGAGAAGGCCGGCGAGAAAAAGAAGAGCTGATCAGGATGCCCCCCGCGCCGTGGTACGGTTGACACGCAACGGCGCGGGGTGGAGCAGCTCGGTAGCTCGCTGGGCTCATAACCCAGAGGTCGCAGGTTCAAATCCTGTCCCCGCTACTGCATCGAAGGCCCGGATCCGGGAAAAGGGATCCGGGCCTTCGTGGTGTGCGAACTCATGTGCCGAGGGGAGGGACGGCCGCGCCGCCGTGGGGAGTTGGGGGGTGTGTGTTTGACTTGTCACTCTGTGGGCATGTCGACAAAACGCCGAAGTGACCTCACGGGCTGCTGCGGTATACCGGGTGTACCCAGGTTGCAGGTGGTGCGACGATGGACGTTATGGGGGAGAAGGCAACTCTGTTCGAGTCAGGGCGATTTGCGCAGTCTTCCGGTACGGAGTCGGCCCGCGACGAGTTGGTGGACATGGGGGAGGCCGCCGAGGAGACGCGTCTCGCGCTCGCCGCGCAGAGCGGGGACGCCGAGGCGGCCAGTGTCCTCGGGGCGATGCTGCTGCGCCGCGGCGAGCTGGACGCGGCCGAACCCCATCTGCGCGCCGCCACCGCGGCCGGTGACCGGGCCGCCGCCAACAACCTGGGCGTCCTGCTGCACCAGCGCGGTTATCCCGAGGAGGCGGCCGGCTGGTGGCGGATCGCCGCCGTGGCCGGCTCCGCCGCCGCGGCGCACGCCCTCGGCCGCTACCACCGCGAGCGCGGGGACGAGCCGGCCGCCGAGTACTGGCTGCGCCAGTCCGCCGAGCAGGGCCATGTCCTCGGCGCCTACGCCCTCGCCGACCTGCTGGAGCACCGCGGTGACGTCGGGGCCGAGCACTGGATGCGCTCCGCCGCCGAGCGCGGGCACCGGGAGGCCGCCTACCGGCTGGCCCGGGCGCTCGACCGTGCCGCCGGGCACGGGGAGGAGTGGCCCGGGGAGGGGAACGGCCCGGACAACGGTGTCGCGGAGGCCGAGCAGTGGTACCGGCAGGCCGCCGCGCGCGGGCACCGGAAGGCCGCGCTCCAGCTCGGGGCGATCCTGGAGCGGCGCGGCGAGCTGAAGGAGGCCGGGCGCTGGTACCTGACCTCCGCCAAGGACGGCGAGCCGAGGGCCGCCTGCGCCCTCGGCTTTCTGCTGCGCGACGCCGGCGACACCGAGAGCGCCGCCGTGTGGTGGCTGCGCGCCGCCCAGGAGGGCGACGGCAACGCGGCCAACGCGCTGGGCGCGCTGCACGCCGAGCGGGGGGAGACCCAGACCGCCGAGCGCTGGTACCGGGCCGCGCTGGACGCCGGTGACGACAACGGCGCCTACAACCTCGGGCTGCTCTGCGCCGAGCAGGGCCGCACCGCGCAGGCCGAACAGTGGTACCGGCGGGCCGCCTACGCCGGGCACCGGGAGGCCGCCAACGCGCTGGCCATCCTGCTGCTCCAGGGCGGCGACACCACCGGGGCCGAGCCGTGGTTCTCCAAGGCCGCCGAGGCCGGAAGCGTGGACGCCGCGTTCAACCTCGGCATCCTCTACGCCGGACGCGGCGAGGAGCGGATGGCGCTGCGCTGGTACGAGCGGGCCGCCGCCGCCGGACACGCCGAGGCCGCCCTCCAGGTGGGGATCGCCCGGCTGCGCGAGGGCGACGAGCGGGAGGCCGAACGCCATCTGCGCTGCGCCGCGGGGGGCGGCAGCGCGGAGGGCGCATACCGGCTGGCCACCCTGCTCGACGCGCGCCGTCCCCCCGAGCCCGCGCACGAGCTGGGCGAGATCGTGCACGAGAAGACCGAGTGCGAGGAGTGGTACGAGCGGGCCGCCACCCAGGGGCACCGGCGGGCGCAGGTCCGCGTCGGGATGCTGGCCGCCGCCCGGGGGGACGTGGTCGAGGCGGCGCGGTGGTACCGGACGGCGGCCGAGGCCGGCTCCCGCAACGGCGCCTTCAACCTCGGGCTGCTGCTCGCCCGGGAGGGCAGCGAGCCGGAGGCCGCGGTGTGGTGGGCCCGGGCCGCCGACGCCGGCCACGGGCGGGCAGCCCTGCGGCTGGCCCTGGTCTACGCGCGTCGCGGCGAGCTGGCGGAGGGGCAGCGCTGGGCCGACCGCGCGGTGGAGCTGGGTCCGGCGGAAGTGGCGGAGCGGGCGGGCCGGCTGCGGGACGCGCTGCGCGAGGAGCTGTCGGCGTGACCCCGGCCACTTGCCCGCCAAGGGATTTGCATCCCGGCTCAACAGTCACGTAGTGTCTTGTTCATCGACGCGGGGTGGAGCAGCTCGGTAGCTCGCTGGGCTCATAACCCAGAGGTCGCAGGTTCAAATCCTGTCCCCGCTACTGAAGGCCGAGGGCCGGAATCCAGGAATGGGTTCCGGCCCTCGGTCGTTGCGGCGTCCGCTCGGCCCGGGCGGCGAAGATCCGGTGGCGAAAAGGTCCGGACAACGAAAACGGGCAGCAAAAAAAGGGGGCTCTCGCCCCCTTGTGCCGCGTGTCACGCGATCGGTGTGCCGCTCGGGTCACGCGTCGGCGCAGTCCGGGCACAGCCCCCGGTAGGTCACCTCGACATCCGACACCGTGAAGCCGAAGCGCTCGGCGTCGGGGAGGTCGGCGAGCGGGTTGCCGGTGGGGTGGACGTCGCGGATCGCGCCGCAGCGGGCGCACACCAGGTGGTGGTGCGGCCGGTGCGCGTTCGGGTCGTACCGCTTGGCGCGCTTGTCCGTCGTGACTTCCAGCACCTCGCCGAGCGAGACCAGCTCGCCCAGGGTGTTGTAGACGGTCGCCCGGGAGATCTCGGGCAGCTTCGCGACGGCGCGCGCGTGGACCTCGTCGGCGGTCAGATGGACGTGCTCGCCGTTCAGGACCTCGGCCACCACGCGCCGCTGCGCGGTCATCCGCCATCCGCGTCCACGCAGCCGTTCCAGAAGGTCGCTCATGACCACCAGCCTAACAGGAAGGATCCCCAGATCGGGAATAGGTGTGACTTTGGATCATCACTTGACTTAGACAAAGTCCATTGTAGGATCGGGAACGGCTTTGGCCACAGGACAGGACAAGTCAGTGATGACGCAGGAGGCGCACGTGACGCAGGGACCGCTCACCACGGAGGCCGGGGCTCCGGTCGCCGACAACCAGAACAGCGAGACGGCGGGCGTCGGCGGGCCGGTCCTCGTCCAGGACCAGCTGCTCCTGGAGAAGCTGGCCCACTTCAACCGGGAGCGGATCCCGGAGCGGGTCGTGCACGCCCGCGGCGCCGGCGCCTACGGCACCTTCACGGTGACCGCGGACGTCACCCCGTACACGCGTGCCGCCTTCCTCTCCGAGGTCGGCAAGCAGACCGAGGTCTTCCTGCGGTTCTCGACCGTGGCCGGCAACCTCGGCGCGGCGGACGCCGTGCGTGACCCGCGGGGCTTCGCGGTGAAGTTCTACACCGAGGAGGGCAACTACGACCTCGTCGGCAACAACACCCCGGTCTTCTTCATCCGGGACGCGATCAAGTTCCCGGACTTCATCCACACCCAGAAGCGCGACCCGTACACCGGCAGCCAGGAAGCCGACAACGTGTGGGACTTCTGGTCGCTGTCGCCGGAGTCCACGCACCAGGTGACCTGGCTGTTCGGCGACCGCGGCATCCCGGCGTCGTACCGGCACATGGACGGCTTCGGCTCGCACACCTTCCAGTGGAACAACGAGGCCGGCGAGGTCTTCTGGGTCAAGTACCACTTCAAGACCGACCAGGGGATCAAGAACCTCACCGCCGAGGAGGCGGAGATCCTCGCGGGCAAGGACCCCGACTCCCACCAGCGCGACCTGCGCGAGGCGATCGAGCGCGGTCAGTTCCCGAGCTGGACCGTGGGCGTGCAGATCATGCCGGCGGCCGACGCGGCCACCTACCGCTTCAACCCGTTCGACCTGACCAAGGTGTGGCCGCACGCGGACTACCCGGTCATCGAGATCGGCAAGCTGGAGCTGAACCGCAACCCGCGCAACATCTTCGCCGAGGTCGAGCAGTCGATCTTCTCCCCGGCGCACTTCGTGCCCGGCATCGGCCCCTCGCCCGACAAGATGCTCCAGGGCCGGCTGTTCGCCTACGGCGACGCGCACCGCTACCGCGTCGGGATCAACGCCGACCACCTGCCGGTCAACCGCCCGCACGCCACCGAGGCGCGCACCAACTCCCGTGACGGCTACCTCTACGACGGCCGGCACGGCGGGGAGAAGAACTACGAGCCGAACAGCTTCGGCGGCCCGCAGCAGACCGGCCGCGCGCTGTGGCAGCCGTTCGACGTCAGCGGCGGCACCGGCAACCACCCGACGCCGGTCCACGCCGAGGACAACGACTTCGTCCAGGCGGGCAACCTCTACCGGCTGATGACCGAGGCGGAGAAGGAGCGGCTGGTCGCCAACCTGGCCGGCTTCATCGCCAAGGTCACGCGCCAGGACATCGTCGAGCGCGCGATCGGCAACTTCCGCAACGCCGACGCCGACTTCGGCAAGCGGCTGGAGGCCGCGGTGCAGGAGCTGCGCGGCTGAGCCGGCCGCTCCCGCGGCTGGGCGGGCCGGACCCACGGTGCTCTGGGTCCGGCCCGTTCGCGCGTTCGGGACACGTGGGCGGGCCGCCGGGGCCGGAACCCGGCGGGCCGCCCGTTCGCGCGCTCAGGAGACGGGGGCGGGCCGCTGGGCCGGGATCCAGCGGCGGACGATGTCGCGGACCGAGACGATCCCGGCCACCTCGCCGTGGTCGAGCACGACCAGGTGCCGGAAGCCGCCGTGCGCCATGGCGCGGGCCGCCTCCTCCAGCGTCCAGGTCGGGGCGGCGAAGACGATGTCGGTGGTGGTGTGGGCGTGCAGGGGCTCGGCGTCCGGGTTCTGGCCGAGTCCGACGGATTCGAGGATGTCGCGTTCGGTGAGGATGCCGATGCCGCCGGCGTCCGGATCGAGGACCACGGCGGCGCCGACACGGCGGGACGACATCAGGGTGGCTGCCTGGCGGAGGGTGTGGGCGGGGCCGAGGGTGAGGATCACCGTGCTCATGGCGTCACGGACGAGCATGAAGGGGCCACCTCCTGGGAATCCCGCGAAAGCCCGGGATTCACTTGTTCACAAGTGGGGTGGGCCCAGGGTGACAGGCAAAGGAAGGGTCAACAAGAGGGCGCGCGCCGCTTGTCGACGGCGCGCGCGGGGCAGACCGGCGCTCAGCGGCGCGGGCCGAGATACCCCAGCAGCTCGTCGTGCAGCAGGCCGTTGGACGCCGCCGCGTCGCCGCTGTGCGGGCCCGGACGGCCGTCGAGGCCGGTGAAGGTGCCGCCCGCCTCGGTCACGATGATCGCGTTGGCGGCCATGTCCCACAGGGACAGCTCCGGTTCGGCGCAGATGTCCACGGCACCCTCCGCGACCATCATGTACGGCCAGAAGTCGCCGTACGCGCGCGTGCGCCACACCTGACGGGTGAGGTCCAGGAAGCCGTCCAGGCGGCCCCGCTCCTCCCAGCCGGAGAGCGAGGAGTACGCGAAGGAGGCGTCCGCGAGCCCGCCGACGCGGGAGACATGGATCGGGGTGCCGGCGGCCAGGTCGCGCCCGCTGAAGGCGCCGTGGCCCTTCGCCGCCCACCAGCGGCGGCCGAGGGCGGGGGCGGAGACGACGCCGACGACCGGCTGGTAGCCGTCCTCCGCCTCCTCCATCAGCGCGATGAGGGTGGCCCACACCGGGACGCCGCGGACGTAGTTCTTGGTGCCGTCGATCGGGTCGACCACCCAGCGGCGCGGTCCGGTGCCCTCGACGCCGTACTCCTCGCCGAGGACGGCGTCCCGGGGGCGGGCGCGCTGGAGATGGCCGCGGATCAGTTCTTCCGCCGCCTTGTCCGCTTCGCTCACCGGCGTCATGTCCGGCTTGGTCTCCACCTTCAGGTCGAGGGCCTGGAAGCGGGCCGTGGTGGCGGCGTCGGCCGCGTCCGCGAGGGCGTGGGCGAGGCGCAGGTCGTCGAGGTAGTCGGGCATGTGACGAACGGTATCCGCCGGGCTCGGCGCGGGGCCACAGGGGGCGGCGGGCGGCGGGGCGCGGTCGGGGCGGTGCGGCCGCCCCCGGCCCGTGGACCGGCGGTCACCACCCCCGTACTTCACCGCACGCCCCCCACACCCCCCGCGAACCCTTGACAGTGCATACAAGCCCGTCAAATCTGGGCGCTAAGTCACTGTGGCCCAGGGAGGCGCGGATGCCTGCTGCCCGGGAATCGTTGTTGGACGCCGCCTACGCGGCGCTCGCGCGCCGGCCGTGGCCCGCGGTGCGGATGGTCGACGTGGCCGCGCGGGCCGGGGTGTCCCGGCAGACCCTGTACAACGAGTTCGGCAGCAAGGACGGCCTGGCGCGGGCGCTGGTGCGGCGGGAGGCCGACGGCTACCTCGCCGGGGTCGAGCGGGCCCTCGCCGGGCCCGCCGAGGCCTGCGACCGGCTCACCGCGGCCGCCGAGTGGACGGCCGCCGCGGCCCGGGACAACGTGCTGGTGCGGGCCCTGCTCACCGGCTGCTGGACCGAGCGGCTGCCGAGCCCGCCGCTCACCGCCGCGCACTCCACCGCCACGGTCCCGGCGCAGCGCCGGGCGGACGGGCCGCTGCCGGCGCCCCGCGACTTCGTACGGATCGTCCGGGACCGCGCGGCGACCGCGCTGGCCGCTCCCGGCACCGCCCCGGCCGAACTGCTGCTCCCGTGCGAACTGGTCGTCCGCCTCGCCCTGTCCTGTGTGGCGGTCCCGCCCGGGGAGGGCGGCATCGCGGAGCTGGTGCGGGCCGTGCTCCCGCGCCACCTGACCGGACCGGCGCGGCCCTCTAGTGCGCCGACCCCGACAGCTGGAGCCCGATCACCCCGACGATGACCAGGCTGATGGAGACGATCTTCAAGGTGGACACCAGATCGCCGAGGAAGACCATGCCGTAGATCGCGGTGCCGGCCGCGCCGATCCCGGTCCACACGGCGTACGCCGGGCCGACGTCCAGCTTCCTCAGGGACAGCGTCAGCAGACCGAAGCTGCCCAGTGCGAACGACGCGAACGCGATCGTCGGCCACAGGCGGGTGAACCCGTGTGAGAGTTTCAGGCACACGGCGAAACCGGTCTCCAATATCCCGGCCACTATGACCAGCAGCCACGCCATGTGCTGTCCTCCCGTTGGATCCGGATCTCCGGCTCGGTGTGATTATGCACTCACCGCATTGATGCTCGGGCAAACAACGCGGGACTCAGTCGCCTTCCCGCCGCTCCCGCGTGGCCAGCAGCCGGCGCAGGGAGTACAGCCGAGCCGGGTCGGCGTGCCCGTCCGCCACCCACGCGTCCAGCGCGCAGTCCGGCTCGTCGTGGCTGCACGCGCGCGGGCAGCCCGCGGTGCCCGGTTCGAGGTCCGGGAAGGCGTGGATCACCCGGGAGGGATCGATGTGGGCGAGCCCGAAGGACCGCACGCCCGGGGTGTCGATCACCCAGCCGTCCGCACCGGCCAGCGGCAGCGCGAGCGCGGAGGTGGTGGTGTGCCGGCCCCGGCCCGTCACCGCGTTGACCAGTCCCGTCGTCCGCCGGCGCTCCTCCGGCACCAGCGCGTTGACCAGGGTCGTCTTGCCGACGCCGGAGTGCCCCACGAACGCCGTGATCTTGCCGTTCAGGTGGGTGCGCACCCGGTCCGCCGCGTCGCCGTTCTCCAGCTCCTCCCGGCTGGTGACGACGTAGGGGATGTCCAGGTCGCCGTACAGCTCCAGCAGCTTGTCCGGCGGGGCCAGGTCCGACTTGGTCAGCACCAGCAGCGGCTCCAGGCCGCCGTCGTAGGCCGCGACCAGACAGCGGTCGACGAGGCGGGGCCGGGGCTCGGGGTCGGCCAGGGCGGTGACGATGGCCAGCTGGTCGGCGTTGGCGACGACCACGCGCTCGTAGGGGTCGTCGTCGTCGGCCGTGCGCCGCAGCACCGACGAGCGCTCCTCGATGCGGACGATCCGGGCGAGGGTGTCCTTCTTGCCGGACAGGTCCCCGACCAGGGCCACCCGGTCGCCCACGACGGCCGCCTTGCGGCCCAGCTCGCGGGCCTTCATCGCCAGCACGGGCCGGTCGTCCACCAGGCAGGTCAGGCGGCCCCGGTCGACGGTGAGGACCATGCCCTCGGCGGCGTCCTCGTGCTTGGGCCGGATGTTGGTGCGCGGCCGGTTGCCCTTGCGGTTGGGGCGGCTGCGGATGTCGTCCTCGTCGGTGTGCTTGCCGTAGCGGCGCATGGCGTACGTCCCTACTGCCCGAGCATCCCGGTCCACAGCTCGGGGAAGTCCGGGAGGGTCTTCGCGGTCGTCGCCACGTTCTCGATCCGCACGCCCGGCACCGCCAGGCCGATGATCGCACCGGCGGTGGCCATGCGGTGGTCCTCGTAGGTGTGGAAGGTCCCGCCGTGCAGCGGGCGCGGGCGGATGTGCAGGCCGTCGGCGGTCTCCGTGACATCGCCGCCCAGCTCGTTGATCTCCTTGGTGAGCGCGGCCAGCCGGTCCGTCTCGTGCAGCCGCAGATGGGCCACGCCCCGCAGGGTGGACGGCGAGTCGGCGAGCGCGGCCACCGCCGCGATGCCCGGGGTCAGCTCGCCCACGTCACCCAGGTCCACGTCGATGCCGTGGATCGCCCCCGAGCCGGTGAACACCAGCCCGAACTCGGTGAGTTCGCAGGAACCGCCCATCTCGGTGAAGATCTCCCGCAGCCGGTCACCCGGCTGGGTGGTGCGGGCCGGCCAGTCCGGGATCAGCACCTTGCCGCCGGTCACCAGGGCCGCCGCCAGGAACGGCTGCGCGTTGGACAGGTCCGGCTCGATGGTCAGGTCCCGGCCGAGCAGCGCGCCCGGCGTCACCCGCCACACGTTGGGCTCGCCGCCCGACTCCGGGGTGTCCACCTGGGCCCCGACCGCGCGCAGCATGTCCACCGTCATCCGGATGTGCGGCATCGAGGGCAGGGTCGCGCCGGTGTGGCGGACCTCCACGCCCTGGTTGAAGCGCGGGCCGGACAGCAGCAGAGCCGAGACGAACTGGGAGGACGAGGAGGCGTCGACCGACACCGGGCCGCCGTCCAGGGCCCCGCCGCCGTGCACGGTCAGCGGCAGCGCGCCCCGGCCGTCGTCGTCGATCCGGGCGCCCAGCTGCCGCAGCGCGTCGATCACACCGTTCAGGGGGCGCTCGTACGACCGGGGGTCCCCGTCGAACCGGATCGGGCCGTCGGCCAGCGCGGCCACCGGCGGCAGGAACCGCATCACCGTGCCCGCGTTGCCGACGTCCACCGTGGCGGGGCCGCGCAGCCCCGTGGGCAGCACCCGCCAGGCCTCGCCGGTGCCGTCCGGACCGACCCCCTCCTCGATCTCCACGCCCATGGCCCGCAGCGCACCGGCCATCAGCAGGGTGTCGCGGGACCGCAGCGGGCGGCGCAGCCAGCCCGGCTCGGAGGCCAGGGCGGCGAGGACCAGGGCGCGGTTGGTGACCGACTTGGACCCCGGCACGTGGACCGTCGCGTCGACGGCTCCGCTCGCGTGCGGGGCGGGCCAGAGGGCGGTGGAGGAGCTGTTCGGGGCCATGGGGCCACTTTATAAGGAGGGCCCGGGGTCAACCTTCCAGCAGCCAGCGGCCGCCGCCGATGAGCGAGCACAGCGACACCGCGTGGAACAGCAGCAGCCACAGGCCCGCCGGTACGTGCGTCAGCCGGGACAGCTGGTCGGCGTCCGAGTCGCCCGCGCCGCCCCGGGACCGCCTGGCCTGGAGTTCGAACGCCGGCCGGACCCCGCCGAGCAGCAGGAACCACACCACCGCGTACCCGAACGCCGCCTGCACCTGCGGCGGCGCCAGCCAGGACACCAGCAGGAACGTGCCGCCGGCCAGGACCACGGTCAGCACGCCGTAGGCGTTGCGGATCATCACCAGCATCGCCAGCAGCAGCGCGGTCGCCGCCCACAGCAGCAGGGTGATCCGGTCGGCCGCGAGCAGCGCGGCCCCGCCGAGGCCCAGCAGGGAGGGGGCCGGATAGCCGGCGGCGGCGGTCAGGATCATGCCGGCCCCGTACGGCTTGCCCCGGCTCACGGTGAGGCCGCTGGTGTCGGAGTGCAGCCGGATGCCGGTGAGCTGCCGGCCGGTGAGCAGGGCGAGCAGTCCGTGGCCGCCCTCGTGCGCGATGGTGATCGCGTTGCGGGATATCCGCCACACCGGGTGCGGGACCACGACGGCCAGCGCGGCGGCGCACGTGGCCAGCACGACCCACAGGGCCGGGGCGGTCTGGGTGCCGGTGAGCCGGTCCCAGAGGTCGGGCAGCGCGGTGGCGGCGAGGCTGTCCATGTCCGGTGACGGCTCCCTGTTGTCGTGTCGGGTCTGGCAGTGTGGCACTTATGTGCGGACGGTATGCATCGAGTCGTGGGCCCGAGGATCTCGCAGGCGTCTTCGAGGTCGAGAAATGGGAGCCCGAGGAGACCCTGGAGCCGGACTACAACGTGGCGCCGACCAAGGAGGTCTACGCCGTCCTGGACCGCCCCTTGAAAGACGCGGAATCGCCGCGTCCGGTTCGCCAGCTGCGCAAGCTCACGTGGGGACTGGTCCCGTCCTGGGCCAAGAGCCCCGAGGGCGGCGCCCGGATGATCAACGCCCGCGCGGAGACCGTGCACGAGAAGCCCGCCTACCGCCGCGCCTTCGCCGCCCGCCGCTGCATCCTGCCCGCCGACGGCTACTACGAGTGGGTCACCGGCGAGCAGGAGCGCGAGCTGGAGGTCGAGGGGAAGAAGAAGCGGCCCCGCAAGCAGCCGTACTTCGTGCTGCCCGCCGACGGCTCGGTGTTCGCGATGGCCGGACTGTACGAGTTCTGGCGCGACCGGACCCTGCCCGACGACCACCCCCGCGCCTGGTGGGTCACCTGCTCGGTGATCACCACCGAGGCCGAGCGGACCCCGCTCGCCGTCGCCCCCGCCGAGGGCCCCCGCTCCCTCGCCGACATCCACCCCCGGATGCCGCTGATGCTCACCCCCGACCGCTGGGACGCCTGGCTCGACCCCGCCCGCACCGACCCCGACGCCCTGCGCGACCTGCTCGCCCCGCCCCCGCCCGGCCTGATGCGCGCCTACCCGGTCTCCACGGCCGTCAGCAACGTCCGCAACAACGGCCCGGAGCTGCTGAAGGAGCTGGAGGCACCGGAAGAGGGCACACTCTTCTGACGTGACGGATGTGACACACGTGACCGACGTGACCACCGAGACGGTCGCCACGGAGGCCGGGGACGCCCGGATCACCTGGCACCCGGCGAGCAAGGCGCGGCTGGTGCTGGCCGTGAGCCATGGCGCGGGCGGCGGCATCGAGGCCCGCGACCTCCAGGCGCTCGCCGGCGCGCTGCCCGCCCACGGCGTGACCGTCGCCCTCGTCGAGCAGCCCTGGCGGGTGGCCGGCAAGAAGGTCGCGCCCGCGCCGAAGACCCTGGACACCGGATGGCGCGGCGTGTGGCCCGCGCTCACCCGGCCCGGCCTGCCGGTGATCTCCGGCGGCCGCAGCGCGGGCGCCCGGGTCGCCTGCCGCACGGCGGCCGGACTGGGCGCGCACGCCGTGCTCGCCCTGAGCTTCCCGCTGCACCCGCCGGGCAAGCCGGAGAAGTCCCGCGCCGAGGAACTGCTGGGCGCCGGTGTGCCCACGCTGGTGGTGCAGGGCGGCAACGACCCCTTCGGGAAGCCGGCCGAGTTCCCCCCGGGCGATCACGGCCTGGTCGAGGTGCCCTGGGCCGATCACGGCCTCGCCGTGCCCAAGCGCGCGGAGATCACCGGGGAGAGGGCGCTGGAGATCGTCACCGAAGCGGTCCGGCAGTGGGTCGCGTCACTCGGGTGACCCCGGGAATGCCGGGCGGCGGCCCGCTGTTGAGAGCGTCAGAAGTGCCGAAGTCCCGGCACCGACGTCGTAGCACGAGAGGAAGTCCGCCGCATGGGTTCGACCATCTGCCCGAGCCGCCGCAGCGCCGCTGACCTGGACTGGTCCGTGCTGCACGCGGCCAAGACGGCCCCTATTCGAGCGGCGGCGGGTACCGGTCGTGTTCTATCCTCCGAAACGAGTGGGATCGGCTTCGGTCCCGCCCGGGATCTTGAGGAGGTGGGTCCGGTCACTGGGACCGACGCAGGGACCGACAACGGCCAGGCGGAGCTGCCCGAGGGCCAGGGCAACGGCGCGTCCGAGACGAGCGCGGAGCGCAGCGCGCGCTTCGAGCGGGACGCGCTCGAGTTCCTCGACCAGATGTACTCGGCCGCGCTGCGCATGACGCGCAACCCGGCCGACGCCGAGGATCTGGTGCAGGAGACCTACGCCAAGGCGTACGCGTCGTTCCACCAGTTCCGTGAGGGAACCAACCTCAAGGCGTGGCTGTACCGGATTCTCACCAACACCTTCATCAACTCGTACCGCAAGAAGCAGCGCGAACCCCAGCGCAGCGCGGCCGAGGAGATCGAGGACTGGCAGCTCGCGCGCGCCGAGTCGCACATGTCGACGGGGCTGCGCTCCGCCGAGTCGCAGGCGCTCGACCACCTGCCCGACTCGGACGTGAAGGAAGCCCTGCAGGCGATCCCCGAGGAGTTCCGCATCGCCGTCTATCTGGCGGATGTGGAGGGCTTTGCCTACAAGGAGATCGCCGACATCATGGGGACACCCATCGGTACGGTGATGTCCCGGCTGCACCGGGGCCGCCGTCAGCTGCGCGGCATGCTGGAGGACTACGCCCGTGAGCGCGGGCTGGTCCCGGCGGGCGCCGGAGAGTCGAACGAAGCGAAAGGCTCGGGCTCATGAGCTGCGGAGAGCCGCACGAGACGGACTGCAGTGAGGTCCTCGACCACCTGTACGAGTTCCTCGACAGCGAGATGCCGGACATCGATCGCGACAAGTTCCAGCACCACTTCGAGGAATGCTCCCCGTGCCTGGAGAAGTACGGGCTGGAGCAGGCAGTGAAGAAGCTGGTCAAGCGCTGCTGCGGGCATGACGACGTGCCGGCCGACCTGCGGGCCAAGGTCATGGGGCGGATCGAGCTGATCCGCTCCGGGCAGACCGTGCCGGAGCACGACGTGACCCGGGCGCCGACCGCGCCCCAGGAGACCTGACACGCCGGGCCAAATCACCCGTACGTGCTAATCCTCAGGTCATAAGCCCCACATCCCCCGATTGCCGCCCTAGGCTCCGAGCCCTGGACGGACACGGTCGGGGAGGGCGTGATGGACGCGGTACCGGCGAGGGCACGCGGCTATGTGACCGCCGTCGCCCTGCTGGCCGTCCCCTGCCTGTCCCGGCCGCCGGACACCCCCGGCTCCTGGCTGGCACCGACCCTGCTCGCCGCACTCTACGCGGCCTGTGAGCACGCCGTGCACCGGCGCTTCGGCGGCACCTTCTACCCGGTGCTGCTCGCCGGGGCGTTCCTGCTCCCGCCGTCGGCCGCCGCGCTCGTGCCGGTCCCGGCCGCCCTGCTCGGCCCGGTCGGCCACCGGCCCGCCCTGCCCCGCCGGGTCTGGCGGGCCGCGCGGCCCGCGCTCGCCGTATGGGCCGCCGCCCGGGTGCACGAGGCGCTCGGCGGACGGGACGCCGTCGCCGACGCCGACTTCCCGTACGCCCTGCTGCCCGCCGGCGCGGCCGTGCTCGCCTTCTGCCTGGTGCTCACCGCGCTCGACGGCGGCCTGCGCGCGGCGGCCGGACTGGTGCCGCCGTGCCGGACCTGGCGCGGCCTGCTGGCCCGCTCGCTCGCCCCCGTCGCGGTGCACGGACTCGCCGGCCTGATGATGGCCGTGCTGTGGCGCAGCCCCTACGGGCCGGTGTCCGCCCTGCTCGTGCTGCTGCCCATGTGCGTCTCCTGGTGGGTGTTCGCCCAGTACCACCGCGAGCGCGCCGCCCACCAGGCCACCATCCGCGCCCTCGTCCAGGCCGTCGACATCAAGGACGGCTACACCCGCGGCCACAGCGAACGCGTCGGCCAGGCCTCGGTGCTGATCGCCCGCGAACTGGGCCTGGACGACGACCGGGTGGAGGTGCTGCGCTTCGCGGGCATCCTGCACGACGTCGGCAAGCTGGGCGTGCCCACCCGGCTGCTGCGCAAGGACGGGCCGCTCACCCCCGAGGAACGGCGGATCATCGAACTGCATCCCGAGTACGGCCACGAGATGGTCCGCGGGATCTCCTTCCTCGGCGAGGCCCGCGCCGCCATCCTGCACCACCACGAACGGCTCGACGGCACCGGCTACCCCTACGGCCTGGCCGGCGACCGGATCCCCGAGTGCGCCCGGATCGTCGCCGTCGCGGACGCCTTCGACGCCATGACCTCCACCCGCTGCTACAGCCGGGCCCGCCCCGTCGAGGCCGCCGTCGCCGAGCTGGAGCGCTGCGCCGGGGCGCACTTCGACCCCCGCATGGTCCGCGCGCTGGTCCGCGCCCTGCGCCGCGAGGGCTGGCGCCCGGCGGTCACCGCCGACGAACCGGCGTACGGCACCGCGCCCGCCGAGCGGGCCCCGCGCACCGGGGCCCACCGATGACCGTGCTGCGGCTCATCCACACCGCCGCCGCCCTCGTCGCGGCCGGCTCCGTCGCCGAGACCCTGTGGACCGGCCTGGCCGACCGGGGCGACGCGCTCGCCTTCGGCCTGCTCATCACCGTCGGCGAGCTGACCCGGTGGAGCGACGACCGGGCCCGTCAGGCCGCGCCGCTCGGCGCCGCCGGCTCGCTGTCGTACGCCCTGCTGGGCGCCGTCGCCGGCCGGCCCAGCCAGCACGACGCCGCCCAGGTCGTCACCGTCGTGCTCGTCGCCGCGCTGCTCGGTGCCGTCCCGCACATCTGGTCCGGCCGCGCCCCCACCACCGACCACCTGGCCCGCCGCGTCCTTACTGTCGGCTTCGCCGCCCTGTGCTTCCAACCCCTGTACAACAAGGGCGTCTTCACCGCCTTGGACGGCTCCGCCTACGCCCTGCTGCTGCTCACCCTGCTCGCCCTGACCTCCCTGTGCGGCACGGCCCTGGTCGCCGCGCTGGCCCACTGCCGCACCGGCCGGCCGTTCGGCCCGCTGCTGCGCGAGGAGGTGCGCGGGCTGCTCGGCATCGGCTCCGCCGTCGTCGCGACCGGCGCGGTGATGGCGCTCGCGGTCGCCGTCGCCGGGCTGTGGGCGCTGCCCGTGTTCTGCCTGCCCCTGCTGCTCGTCCAGCTGTCCGTGCGCCGGTACGCGGCGGTCCGCGCCACCTACCGGCAGACCATCGCCTCCCTGGCCCGCGCCACCGAGATCGCCGGGTGCACCCCCGCCGGACACGCCCGCCGGGTGGCCGCGCTCAGCGTCGCCGTCGGCCGGGACCTCAGGCTGACCGGCCCGGAACTGACCGTGCTGGAGTACGCGGCCCTGATGCACGACATCGGACAGCTCAGCCTGGTCGACCCGGTCCCGGCCGGCGCCACCGCCGCCCTGCCCGTGGCGGAGCAGCGGCGCATCGCCCTGCTAGGCGGGGCCGTCGTCCGGCAGACCGGGGTCGACCCGGCCGTCGCCGTCGTCGTCGAGCGGCAGGCCGACCCCTACCCCGAGCAGCCGCTCGCCGCCCGTATCGTCCGGGCCGTCAACGCCTACGAGGAGAAGAGCCGGGACGCCGGCCCCCGGGGCGCCCGGCGCGCGCTGGAGGAACTGCGGCTCGGCACCGCGGGGGACTACGCCCCCGAGGTGGTGGAGTCGCTCGCCCGGGTGCTGGCCCAGCCCCAGACGGCGCGCGAACGCGTGCCGGTGAGGCGGCCGGGATGGTCTGATCCCGCGCCGGGCTGGGTAACCCATGGGTAATGAGCGCCTTTCCCGCCGTACGTGGTTGGATGCGAGGGAGAGGGTGTCCGGGGGCACAAGCCAGCCCACTGTGCGGAACTGGAACTGGCAGGCGGGAATCGTGAGGATCTTCGGCAAGGGACGGCACCGGCCCTCCGCCTCCTGGCGGCAGGCCACCGACCGCGCGTTCACACTCATCGGCGACGGCCGGTACGAGGACGCCGGCGAACTGCTGACACGCGCCGCCGATCTCGAACCCTGGCTGTCGGAGTCCTGGTTCAACCTCGCGCTGCTGCACAAGTTCCGGCACGACTGGGAGCAGGCCCGCGCGGCCGGACTGCGCGCGGTCGCCCTGCTCGACAAGGACACCGGGGCGCCCGACTGGTGGAACGTCGGCATCGCCGCCACCGCCCTGCAGGACTGGCCGCTGGCCCGCCGCGCCTGGCAGGCGTACGGGCTGAAGGTGCCCGGGGGCTCGGCGGCCACCGCCGAGCCGCTCGGCATGGAGCTGGGCAGCGCGGCCGTACGGCTCTCCCCGGAGGGCGAGGCCGAGGTGGTCTGGGGCCGCCGGCTGGACCCGGCCCGGCTGGAGGTGCTGTCCATCCCGCTTCCCTCGTCCGGGCGACGCTGGGGCGAGGTCGTGCTGCACGACGGCGTCCCGCACGGCGAGCGCACCACCTCCACCGGGCACTCCTACCCGGTGTTCGACGAGATCGAGTTGTGGGCGCCGTCCCCCGTGCCGACCTGGGTGGTCCTGCTGGAGGCGGCCACCGAGGCCGACCGGGACGCGCTGGAGCAGCTGGCCGCCGACGCGGGGTTCGCCGCGGAGGACTGGTCGTCCTCGGTGCGGCTGCTGTGCCGGATGTGCAGCGAGTCCCGGATGCCCTCCGACGAGGGGGAGGGGGTGCACCTCGACCCGCACGACCACAGCGAGCCGGGGCATCCCGGGCCGCTGGGGCACCGGACGGACGGGCAGCTGTGGGTGCCCGAGCGGGAGTGCGGGGTGGCCGCGCCGGCCTCGCTGGTCCGGGGGCTGCTCGACGGCTGGGTCGCCGACAGCCCGGATTCGCGTGACTGGCGGGATCTCGAAGAGGTGTGCTGAGGACCGCGCCCGGCCCTGCGGTTCCCCGCGCCCCTCCGGGGAGCGTGCACGTAACCTGTACCAGCAACATCTCCCCCTGTTCTTTGAGGAAGGCGTACGTCGGTCATGGCGCAGCAGGACACCGATCAGCAGCACGCGGGCGTGCTCCCCGTCGACGACGAGGGCTATGTCGTCGACACGGAGAACTGCGAGGAGCGCGAGAATGCCTGGCGTGAGCGCGGCACCTCGCGGCCGATCACGGTCGTCGGCAACCCGGTCCTGCACAAGGAGTGCCAGGACGTCACCGAGTTCGGCGAGGAGCTCCAGCAGCTGGTCGCCGACATGTTCGCCAGCCAGCGCACCGCCGAGGGCGTGGGCCTGGCCGCCAACCAGATCGGTGTCGACCTGAAGGTCTTCGTCTACGACTGCCAGGACGACGAGGGCGTCCGGCACGTCGGCGTGGTGTGCAACCCGAAGCTGGTCGACCTGCCCGCCGAGCGGCGCCGGCTCGACGACAGCAACGAAGGCTGCCTGTCCGTTCCGACGGCGTACGCCTCGCTCGCGCGCCCCGACTACGCCGAGGTGACCGGCCAGGACGAGCGGGGCAACCCGATCAAGGTCCGGGGCACCGGGTACTTCGCGCGCTGCCTCCAGCACGAGACCGACCACCTCTACGGCTACCTGTACATCGACCGGCTCTCCAAGCGGGACCGCAAGGACGCGCTGCGGCAGATGGCCGAGAACGAGCCGCGCTACCCCGTGGTCGCCAACGACTGATCCGCACGGTCCGATGGGGCGCCCGGCCGGGAATCTCCCGGCCGGGCGCCTTCGTGTTGTCACTGTTCAGTCAGACAAGGGGGCTGTCACGCCACTTTGGGGTAGTGAGTGGAGCAAATCCGTTCCCACGGCGGTCACTTGTGGTGCTGAATGTAAGTACGGGGATACACAACGGCGCACGCCCGCACGAGGGGAGGGTGTGCGCTCCTGGCGGCTGAGAGGGGTTTGTTCTGTGCAAGCTTTCCCACGCAGCACCACGGCGACGGCGACAGCGGTCGTAGTCCCACCGTCACTGGCACTCCCGGTGATCGAGTCCTCCTTTCCACGGCAACTGCACCCGTATTGGCCAAAGCTCCAGGAGAAGACGCGGCTGTGGCTGCTGGAAAAGCGGCTGATGCCGGCGGACAAGGTCGCGGAATATGCCGATGGACTGTGCTACACCGATCTCATGGCGGGCTACTACCTGGGGGCCCCGGACGAGGTCCTCCAGGCCATAGCCGACTACAGCGCCTGGTTCTTCGTCTGGGACGACCGCCACGACCGCGACATCGTCCACGGCCGGGCCGCCGACTGGCAGCGGCTGCGGAACCGGCTGCACACGGCCCTGGACGCGCCCCGCTCCCATCTGCGCCACCCCGACCCCCTCGTGGCGGGCTTCGCCGAGAGCGTGCTGCGGCTGTACGGCTTTCTGCCGCACACCTGGAACCAGCGGTTCGCCCGGCACTTCCACGCCGTGATCGAGGCCTACGACCGGGAGTTCCACAACCGCGCCGAGGGCCGTATCCCCGCCGTCGGGGAATACCTCGCCCTGCGCCGCCTCACCTTCGCCCACTGGATATGGACGGATCTGCTGGAACCCAGCGCCGGATGTGAACTCCCGGACACTGTGAGGAGAAATCCCGCATACCGCAGGGCGGCGCTGCTCAGCCAGGAATTCGCCGCCTGGTACAACGACCTCTGCTCGCTGCCCAAGGAAATCGCGGGCGACGAGGTGCACAATCTCGGCATCAGTCTCATCACCCATGCCGGGCTCACCCTCGAAGAAGCGGTGGAGGAAATCAGACGGCGGGTCGAGGGATGCGTCAGCGAATTTCCCGAGGCGGAGCGCAACGCCCTCGCACTGGCCCGGCAGATCGACGACGGAACGGCACGCGGCCGGGAACTGAGCACCGCGGTCCGTACCTGCGTCGGCAATATGCGCAACTGGTTCAGCTCCGTCTACTGGTTCCACCACGAGTCCGGCCGGTACATGGTCGACAGCTGGGACGACCGCGCCACGCCCCCGTACGTCACGAACGAAGCGGCAGGTGAGAAATGACCGTAGAGTCGGTGCGGCCCCAGAGCCCCGCCACCCCCGGGACGTCCGAACTGCGCGAACCGCCCCTGGCCCAGGGCGCCCTGCCGGTCCTCGGGCACGGCCTGAGACTGGTCCGCGACCCGCTCGCCTTCATGTCCGCGCTGCGCGACCACGGCGACGTCGTACGCCTGAGGCTCGGCCCCAAGACGGTGTACGCCGTCACCACCCCGGAGCTGACCGGCGCGCTGGCCCTCAACCCGGACTTCACGATCGACGGCCCGCTGTGGGAGTCCCTGGAGGGACTGCTCGGCAAGGAGGGCGTGGCCACCGCGAACGGGCCCCGGCACCGCCGGCAGCGGCGCACCATCCAGCCCGCGTTCCGGCTCGACGCGCTACCGGGCTACGGTCCCGTCATGGAGGAGGAGGCGCACGCGCTGACCGAGCGCTGGCGGCCCGGCGAGACCATCGACTGCACCTCCGAGTCCTTCCGGGTCGCCGTCCGCATCGCCGCCCGCTGCCTGCTGCGCGGCGACTTCATGGACGAGCGCGCGGAACGGCTCAGCGTCGATCTCGCCACCGTCTTCCGGGGCATGTACCGCCGGATGGTGATCCCGCTCGGGCCGCTGTACCGGCTGCCGTTCCCGGCCAACCGCGAATTCAACCGGGCCCTGGCCGATCTGCATCTGCTGGTGGACGAGATCGTCGCCGAACGCAGGGCATCCGGGCAAAGGCCGGACGATTTGCTGACGGCATTGCTGGAGGCGAAGGACGACAATGGCGACCCCATCGGGGAACAGGAGATCCACGACCAGGTCGTGGCGATACTCACGCCCGGCAGCGAAACAGTGGCCTCCACCGTCATGTGGTTGCTCCAGGTCCTCGCCGAACACCCGGAACACGCGGAGAAGGTACGGACCGAGGTCGAATCCGTGACCGGTGGTCGACCGGTCGGATTCGAGCATGTCCGCTCGCTGACGCACACCAACAATGTCGTCGTCGAGGCCATGCGGCTCCGGCCGGCCGTGTGGATTCTGACGCGGCGCGCGGTGGCCGACACCGCACTCGGCGGCTATCGCCTTCCGGCCGGTGCGGACATCGTCTACAGCCCGTACGCGATCCAGCGCGACCACCGCTCCTACGACCGCCACCTCGACTTCGACCCCGACCGCTGGCTGCCCGAGCGGGCCAAGGACGTGCCGAAGTACGCCATGAGCCCGTTCAGCGTGGGCAACCGCAAGTGCCCCAGCGACCACTTCTCCATGACCCAGCTGAGCCTGATCACCGCGGCGGTCTCGGCGAAGTACCGCTTCGAACCGGCCGACGGTTCGGACGACAGCACCCGCGTGGGCATCACGCTCCGCCCGCACAATCTGCTGCTGCGCGCGAGGCCCTGGTAGGCCGCCGCTGCCGGCGCGCGCTCAGGCGGCCCGCGGGCCCCGGAACGCGCGCCGGTAGGCGTTCGGAGTGGTACCCAGCGCCCGCAGGAACTGATGGCGCAGCGCGGCCGCCGTACCGAACCCGGTGCGCCAGGCGATCGCGTCCATCGTCTCGTCCGTGCCCTCCAGCAACTCCTGTGCCAGCAACACGCGTTGCCGCAGAAGCCAGCGGTAGGGCGTGGTCCCCGTCTCCTGCCGGAAGCGCCGGGCGAAGGTGCGCGGCGCCATATGGGCGCGGGCGGCGAGCTGTTCGACGGTGACCTCCTGGTCGAGGTGGGTCTCCATCCACGCCAGCACCTCCCCGACCGTGTCGGCCGGGGCCTTCGGCAGCGGCCGCTCGATGAACTGCGCCTGTCCGCCGTCCCGGTGCGGCGGCACCACCATGCGGCGGGCCAGCTTGTTGGCCACCTCCGGGCCCTGCTCCTTGCGCACCAGGTGCAGACAGGCGTCGATCCCGGCGGCGGTGCCGGCGGAGGTGATCACCGGGTCCTCGTCCACGTACAGCACGTCCGGCTCGACCTGGAGCCGGGGGTAGCGCCGGGCGAGCTGCTCGGCGTGGTGCCAGTGCACCGCGCACCGCCGCCCGTCCAGCAGCCCCGCCGCGGCCAGGACGAACACCCCGGAGCAGACGCTGAGCACCCGGGTACCCCGGTCGACCGCCCGGCGCAGCGCCGCCAGCAGCTCCGGCGGGAACTCGCGCACGGTGAAGGCCTCGCCCGCCGGCACGGCGATCAGATCGGCCTCCTCGAGCCGCTCCAGGCCATGCGGCGTGGACACCGTGAACCCGCAGTGGGTGGCCAGGCCGGGCCCCTCCGCCGACACCACGGCGAAGTCGTACACCGGGAGCCCGTCATCGCTGCGGTCCATGCCGAACACCTCGCAGACGACGCCCAGTTCGAAGGGATGCACACCATCCAGCAGCACGGCCGCCACGTTCTTCAGCATGCTGCCAGTGTGCCTCGGCGGTGGCAGTAATTCGAGGGTCCCCGGCAGTCCTGCCCCTCCCGGTCAGGAGTGTCCGGCGCGACAGTGGTGTCCATGAACGAGAACCAGATCGAAGGCCTCATCGGAATCGGACTGACCCTCGGGATCCTGGTCCTCCTGGCCCTCCCCTCCATGCTCGGGCACCTGCGCGACAGGCGCATCGACCGGCAGATCAGGGAGGCCCAGGAGGCCCGGGACGGCAGGAGGGATCAGAAGTCCTCGTCCAGGTCGACCGTGCCCTCGACGGCGACCTGGTAGGCGGAGGGGCGGCGCTCGAAGAAGTTCGTCAGTTCCTGAACGCCCTGGAGTTCCATGAAGGAGAAGGGGTTTTCGGAGCCGTACACCGGGGCGAAGCCGAGGCGGGTGAGGCGCTGGTCGGCGACGCATTCGAGGTATTGGCGCATGGAGTCGGTGTTCATGCCCGGGAGGCCGTCGCCGCACAGGTCGCGGGCGAATTGCAGCTCGGCTTCGACGGCTTCCTTGAGCATGTCGGTGACCTGTTGCTGGAGTTGGTCGTCGAAGAGGTCGGGTTCTTCCTTGCGGACGGTGTCGACGACGTCGAAGGCGAAGCTCATGTGCATGGTCTCGTCGCGGAAGACCCAGTTGGTGCCGGT
>NZ_BMSK01000002.1:0-361747 GCF_014649115.1 Streptomyces eurythermus
GGCGGAGCCGAGGGTGTCGTCCGCGGCGGTGGCGGTGTGCGACAGGGCCGTGACCATCGACGCGGCGAGCAGCGCGGTGGTGACCGCCCCGGCCGCCCGCCGGGGCAGCGATCTAGGCATGAGCATGCCATCTCCTGGAGTCGAAACTTTCGTACGTACTATCGAATGTGACGGGCAGATTACGAACCGAAGCGGCGTCGGTCAACGGGTCCGGAGGGTTCGAATGTTTCGGTAGGCCCCGCGCCGCCGCAGGCTCGGCCGGGGGTCTCAACAGCGGTGTGGGAGCCGCCTGTTGCGGCACTAGAATCGCCGAGCCGAGGAACAAGGGGGGCAGCATGGCGGTCGCCATGGTCGACGCCGTCAGGCTCGCGAAAGCGAACCGACGAAGGTACGAGCACCTGGTCGAGTGCCAGGAGGAACTCGGTCAGCGGGCCGCCGCCGAGAACACCGCCCAGCAGAAGGCACGACAGGCGCTCCACGACGAGGCCCTCGTCCCCTTCCGTGACGTCTTCCAGCGCCTCGAGCGCGTCGATCCGGTGGAGTTGACCGAGGTCGAACTGCCCACCGTCGACGGCGAGGTGGGCGTCGAGTTCCGCCGGCTGCGCGAGGGCGCCGTGAGGGCCGCCGTCGGCGCGCTGGCAGGCGGCGCGCTCGCCGGTTCCGGCGCCGGAGCAGGCACCTTTGTCGCGGTCGGAGCCTTCGCCACCGCGTCCACCGGTACGGCGATTTCGGGGCTCTCCGGAGCTGCGGCCACCAGCGCCACGCTCGCATGGCTGGGCGGCGGATCCCTGGCCGCGGGCGGTGGCGGGATGGCCGTCGGGACAACGGTGCTGTCCGCGATCGTCGCGGCTCCGGTCGTCCTCTCGCTGGCTGCCGTCGTGGAATGGCAGAGCCGCAGGGCCAGACGCGGCCAACGCGAGATGGCACAGGACCTGGAGCGGGCCGAGGCGGAGATGAGGAAGGCGGAGGAGGCGGCCTCCGCCCTGTACGAGCGCAGCAAGGAGATGCGGCGCGTCCTGCGGGACCTTCGGTTCGTCCTGGTCGAGCGGCTGCCGTCCTTCACCGCGCTGGTCGAGGAGTGCGACGACTACGCCCGGTACGACTCCCGCCGGCGCGCCGAGGTGGCGGCGATGGTGGATCTCGCCGGCCTCGCCGTCATGGTCATGAGCTGCCCGATCACCGACGCGGAGGGACGGATGACCGAGGAATCGGGGCGGGTCGTCGCCGACGCCCGGGCCCGGCTGCGGGCCATGGACACCGGGTCGTGAGATCCGTACCCGCCCTGGTCGCGGCCCGCGCGTGCGGCGCCGAGGACGCTGCCACCGGCCTCCTGGAACGCGAACTCCCCACCGCGGGCGTGTCCTCCGGCCTGCTCGGCAGCGCGGTCGACCACTTGGACGACCAGCGGGTCACCCGTGCGGCCGCCGTGGCCGTCCCCCGACTCGCCGGCGTGCACGAGGAGTTGGCGACGCGCGATCCGGCCGGCGTCTGTCGGCCCTCGCCGGGCTGACCGGTACGGTCGGCGGCCGGCCCGGCTTGCAACCCAGGCAAAGTTCGACCGGTGGCGGGCGCCGTGCCGGCAGTCGACCCCAACTGGTCAGCGGAGGCCGCCGGATCCGGTACACATGACGCGCCGGCCACGGTGTCCGCCCGCGGCCGGCCATCGGAGACGGGGATCCGGTGGCCGTGGTCACCAAGCGCTGATGACCGGCGCGCCGGTTCCGTGCCGCCCCCATGCCTCGTTGAGGCGCACGAGCCCGTTCGCGGCGGCGATGCCACGCAAAGACGCGACCTTGCCGTCGGCGACTTCGAACACCACGACGCCCGCCACCCGGCCGTCGACGACTCCGAGGACGGCGGGGGAGCCGTTGACCAGCGCGATGTGCATCGCGACGGGGCCGCCGGCCAGCCGCCGCTTCGCCGCAGTGGGCTTGAAACCGGCCCGCACATAGGAGGCGATCCGCTCGGGCGTGGTGTACCGCAGCAGCCGCCTGGCCAGTCCGGCACCGTCCGAGACCACGGTCGCGTCGGCGGTGAGCAACTCCACCAGCCGATCCGTACGCCCCGACACGGCGGCGGCCAGGAACTCCTCCACGATCCGGCGCGCGGACACGGGGTCCACCTCGCCGCCGCGGCGTCCGGCGGCGAGGTGACGCCGGGCCCGGTGGACATGCTGCTGGCTCGCGGACTCCGTGATGTCGAGGATCCCGGCGATCTCGGCGTGGGAGTACGAGAAGGCCTCGCGCAGGACGTACGCGGCCCGCTCGGCCGGCGAGAGGCGCTCCATGAGGGTCAGTACGGCCAAGGACACCGATTCGCGCTGCTCGAAGGTGTCGGCCGGGCCGAGCATCGGGTCACCCTCGAGGAGCGGTTCGGGCAGCCAGTCACCGACGGCGCGCTCGTGACGCGCCTGCGCGGAGCGGAGCCGGTCGAGGCAGAGATTGGTGACGACCTTGGTCAGCCACGCCTCCGGTACCTCGATGTGCTCCCGGTCCGCGGCCTGCCAGCGCAGGAACGCGTCCTGTACGGCGTCCTCGGCGTCGGCGGCCGAGCCGAGCAGGCGGTACGCGAGCGAGGCCAGCCGGTTCCGGCCGGCCTCGAAGCGATCGAGAGCTGCGCTGTCCATGGGGAGGAGCCTATGCGGCGACCTTCACACCGGCCCGGGCAGGTGCCGTGGCCAGGCGGCGCTTGTGCTTCGGCAGGCCGAAGGTCGGGTGGGCGATGCTCCACGCCGACCCCTTGAGGATGCCCGACTTGAACCACGCGGCGGTCCGGCCGCCCAGGTACCAGGACGTCGACCGGGCGTCCCCGTCCACGGCCTGGAAGATCGCGTCCCGCCGCCCGAGGCTGATGTGGTTGCCGTGGTACTTCAGCGCGGTGGTGGGGACCTCGCCGCCCGTCAGGCGCGCGATGACCGCGGCGGTGGCCTGCATCGAGGTGTAACCGGCCGAGGCGCACGACATCGGCAGCGGCCGGCCGTTGTCGCCGATCGCGTGGACGCAGTCACCGGCGGCGTAGACGTCCGGGTGCGAGACCGACCGCATGGTGCGGTCGACGACGATCTGCCCGGTCCCGGTGACCTCCAGACCACTGGCGCCCGCGAGGGGGTGGACGGCGAACCCGGCCGACCACACGGTGACGTCGGCCGGCACGGACGTACCGTCGGCGGTGATCGCCCGGGCCGGCTCGACGGCTTCGATGCCGCTGTGCTCGTGGACGGTGATACCGAGCCGGTCGAAGGCCTGACTCAGGTGACGGCGGGCCTTCGGGGAGAGCCAGGCACCCAACTCCCCGCGGGCGGCGAGCGCGACCGAGAGGTCGGGCCGGGACTCGGCGAACTCGGTGGCGGCCTCGATGCCGGTCAGCCCCTCGCCGACGACCAGCACGGTACCGCCCGCGCCCAGCCCGGCCAGGCGCTCGCGCAGACGCAGCGCCGAGGACAGGCCGGTCACATCGAAGGCGTGCTCGGCCACGCCGGGCACGCCGTGGTGCGCCACGGAACTGCCCAGCGCGTAAAGAAGCGTGTCGTAGGCGAGTTCACCGGCCGCGCCGTCCGCGCCGGTGAGGGCCACCGTCCTGCGGTCGGGGTCGACGCCGGTGACGCGCGCCAGGCGCAGCCGCACCCCGGTACCCGCGAACACGTCGGTGAGCTTGCGGAACGCCAGGTCCCGGCCGCCGGCGAACTGATGGAGCCGCATCCGCTCGACGAAGTCGGGCACGGCGTTGACGACGGTGATCTCGGCGTCGGCGGGGGAAAGCCGGCGGGCCAGGTTCCCGGCGGCGAAGGCCCCGGCGTATCCGGCGCCGAGTACGACGATGCGGTGCTTCACGGCAATGCTCCTGTCTCGTTCGCGTGCCCCTTGAACGAGACGGAGCCGCGATTCCTGACAGAAGCCGGATGTGACGTGGGTCACCGAGCGGCGGTGAGTGGAACCGCGTACCGGTGAAGACCTGCCGACGCCCTCGCCGAGACGGCCGGCGAAGCGACGAGGAGGAAGCTGCCCCACCACACGAACAACTCCGAGATCTGCGGATGCGTGCCGCTCCGCGCCCCCGCCTCCTCCCGGAAGCGGGGGCCCTCTCTGTGCCGACCTCGATTCACGAGGCGTCCTCACCTCGGAGTCAGGGCGCCTGCCACACCGTTCCGCGTGCCTCGTACTCCAGCATCGTCTCGACGCCGGTCGCGGCGTCCGATCCGAGTTCGCGTCTCACCAGCCACAGGCCCAGTTCAAGTCCTGAGGTGATGCCACCGGCGGTGACGAGGTCGCCGTCGTCGACCACACGCGCGTTCTTGACGAGACCACCCTGTTCCGCGAGGTACGCCTTCGCGCCGTGGTGTGTGGTGCACGGGCGCCCCCGGGTCAGGCCGGCCGCGGACAGCAGTACCGCTCCGGTGCACAGCGAGCTGATCGTCAGCCCCTCGCGGGGAGCCGCGGCGAGCGCTCGCGGGAGGGCGCCGTCGTCGATCTCGGCCCAGACGCCCGGACCGTCCCGGCGCGTGTAGCCGCCGCCCGGCACCACGATCAGGTCCGTCTCCCGCGCCGCCCAACGGTGCTTGACCTGGATGCCCGTACCGTACGCGCACCGGATCAGCCCCGGGCGTCCGGTGGTGACGTACCGGACCTCGACGCCGTTCGGGCTGTGCATGGCAGCGGCCGAGAAGACCTCGTAAGGAGCGATGCAGTCCAGTTCCTCGACCCCGTCGAACACCACGATGTCGACCCGCAGCGGCCCCGTCCGCCGGGTCGCGGCAGCCGCTGTCCGAGTGCTCGCGGCGGTGGCCGCCAGCGTCCCGGTCCCCAAAGTCGCCGCGCCCGCCGCTGACGTCCGGCGAAGAAACTCTCTGCGTTCCATCGGTGTGCCTCCTGTGTGAGCCGTGATGGCCTTCGGGAAACGGCATGCGGTCCGTGAACTGCCCGCGGGGTAGTGGTCGTTCGAGAGGGCCCCTGAGTTCCCGCGTAAGACGACGTGTGCGAGGCGACGGCTCCCCGTCCCCGGCCCGGCCCGGATCCGCCGCCCTCCGGCATACCCCCGCGCGACGCGTCGGGGGCGGACTGCGAGGATGAGGCGCCATGAGGGCTGGGTGGTGTTCCCGCACGCTCAGGGCCGCCGTGTTCGCGGCCGTCTGTGTGCTGCTCGCCTCCCTGGGTCACGTCATGATGTCGGGGACCGCGGTGCCCTGGTGGGCCATGGCCGGGGGCGCGGTGGTGACCGGCGGCACGGCCTGGCTGCTGGCCGGACGGGAGCGCGGGCCGGTCGCGGTCGGCTCCCTCGTGGTCGTCGCCCAGGCCGTACTCCACGCCTCGTTCGCGCTCACCCAGGCAGCCGTGCACCCCCGGATCCCGGGTGCCGGGTCACTCGGCCGGCAGTGGCTGGGCTACCTGCTGTGCGGTTCACCGCCGGGTCCCGGCCCGCGCCACGGTGCCATGCCGACGTCCATGGCCTCCATGGATCACACGATGGGCGGCATGCACTCCATGGGGCCGATGGACCACATGGGGGCCACGCACCTTCCCGGCCACGGCATGTCCGGCATGTCCTCGGCCGCAATGCTCACCGCCCACCTGCTGGCCGCGCTGCTGTGCGGCCTGTGGCTCGCTTACGGCGAGCGGGCCGCGTTCCGTATCCTGCGGGTCCTCGCCGGATGGCTCGTCGCTCCGCTGCGGCTGGTCCTCCGGCTGCCCGTGCCGCCCTACCGGCCCCGCCTCCGCGCCCGCCGGGGCCGTTCGGACGGCACGCTGCGGCGGCTCCTTCTCACCCGTGCGGTCACGTCCCGGGGGCCGCCCGCGGGGTGCGCTGTCGCCTGACGACAGCGGGATTCCCGAGGCCGTACGCACACCGGATCCCCGAGACCGTGCACAATCCGGATTCCCGGGACCGTACGCGAAGACGACGAGCCGTCGGTTCCTCGCCTCGGGCACCGGCCGCGCGCTGTCGCGCCCGGCCGTTCACCCCTTTCACCGGTACCGCCGTGCGGCGCGCACCAGCCTGTGCGCGCCCCGCGCGGAGCCGGTGTGCCCGGATCCCTGAGAAGGAGAGACAGCAAGGTGCTCACTCCTGCCCCGACCACACCGCGCGAAGCCGCGGACCGAGGCCCGCGGGACGACGCGATCACGGCCTGGGCGCTCGCCGCCCGCGGCGGCGACCCCGATGCCGTCGACCTGTTCGTCCGCGCCCTGCACCGGGACGTCCACCGCTATGTGACGTTCCTCGGAGCCGACCCCCACACCGCCGACGACCTGACCCAGGACACCTTCCTACGGGCCCTGGGCAGTCTGCACCGCTTCGAAGGCCGCTCCTCGGCCCGCACCTGGCTGCTGTCCATCGCCCGCCGCGCGCTGGTCGACAGCATCCGCCACAGCTCCACCCGGCCCCGCCTGTCCGGCACCGGCGACTGGCAGGCTGCCGCCGAACACGCCCAGCCACGCGGACTGCCCGGCTTCGACGACGGCATCGCCCTCGCCGACCTGCTGGACACGCTCCCCGACGACCGCCGCGAGGCATTCGTCCTCACGCAACTGCTCGGACTTCCCTACGCCGAAGCGGCCGACGTGAGCGGCTGCCCGGTGGGCACGGTGCGCTCACGGGTCGCGCGCGCCCGCACCTCACTGATCGAGTGGCTCCGGGAAGCCGAGCACCACGCGCCGGCGCCCGCAGCCGCCTGACCGCCCCCACACCGCCGCCGCCCGGTCACCGGCCCGGGCGGCGGCTGCCCGCAGTGCGGGTTCGGTCCGGGGCTTCCGTCGTGTGCCGCCCTCTGCGGGACTTGGCGATCCGTGCGGCGGTCGTACTCAGCCTTTGACGGCCTCAGCGATCTGCCGGGCGGCCTGGGCCGGTGTGAGGTGCGTGGTGTCGACGACCTCGGCCTCGGCGTGCAGCCAGGTGCGGGCCGCTTCGGCGTAGGGGGCGAGGTGACGGAGACGGAACGGGGAGTCGGGGCCGAGAACCATGTCGCCCGCGATGCGCGCGCGGAGGGTGTCCTGGTCGGCATGGAGGACGAAGTGCCGTACCGGAACGGCGTGCTGGGCGAGGCCCGAGCTGATCTCGCGCCAGTACTGCTCGACCAGGACGGTCATGGGCACCACCAAGGTGCCGCCGGTGTAGTCGAGGACGCGGCGGGCGGTCTCGACCACGAGCGGCCGCCACGGCGGCCAGTGCTGGAAGTTGTCCGTGGCGGGCAGCCCCGGCGAGATGTCCATGAGTGTCTCGCCGACCTTCTCGGCGTCGAACACCCGAGAATCCGGGATCAGTTGCTGTACGAGCGCACTGGTCGTGGTCTTGCCGACGCCATGGGTACCGTTGAGCCATACGATCACGGGACCCGACGCTAGCGCCGTGAGGAGCCCGGGAACAGCCTACGCGAGTTCCTTCCGCATCAACGTGCAGATCGTCTCATAACGGCGCAACGATCCATCAGGGGCTTGCTCGTCCCACGACTCCGGCCGGCGGTCGTACGCGACATATCCCAGCCGTTCGTACAGCGCACGTGCCCTGGGGTTGTTTTCCTCCACGGCCAGCTCGGCCTGGCGCAGACCGCGGTTTCTGATCCGCAGCTCCGCGGCTTCGACAAGGAACGTACCGATCCCGCACGACTGCAGTGCGGGGTGGACCGCCAGCTGCCACAATGTGCCGACACCGTCCTTGACCTGGTAGTCGACGCCGCCCTTCGCCACCGGGATGTCGGTCGCGGGGCAGACCGCGAGGTAGTCGACCTCACCGGCCCGGGCACGTTCCAACTGCTCGGCGACGCCGGCCAGGTGGTGATCCGACCCTGCCCACCCGCACGACGCCAGGTCCGCGTGCACCAAGTCACGGGCTGACAGCTTCAGCACGACGTTCGTCATCTTCAGTACCTCCGGCGAGCCAGCTTCCATGCCGATCACGTGGGACGGAAAGCCGTTTTTCGACGCGCCCTCTTGGCGCCGCGGCCCCGCAAGCGGTTCCGTAACGACACCGGCTCCGTCCCGGGGCTTGAGCGGCCACCACCGGTCGCACGCGGAAGAAGGAGAAACCAGCATGGCGATTCAGCGGATGGACAACGTCGGCATCGTCGTCGAGGACATGGATGCCGCCATCGCGTTCTTCGTGGAACTCGGTATGGAGCTGGAGGGCAGGGCGGAGGTCCAGGGTCTCGTCGCCGACCAGTGCACCGGGCTCGACGGCGTCCACTGTGACATCGCGATGCTCCGGACCCCGGACGGTCACAGCCGGCTCGAGCTGGCGAAGTACCGCAGCCCCGTGGCGACCAGCGCCGGGCCGCGCAACAGACCGCACAACATTCTGGGCACGCACCGCGTCATGTTCGCCGTCGACGACGTCGAGGACACCGTTGCCCGCCTGCGCACTCACGGCGCCGAGCTCGTCGGCGAGTTGGCACAGTACGAGGACAGCTACCGGCTCTGCTACATCCGCGGCCCCGAGGGCATCATCGTCGGACTGGCCGAGCAGCTCGGCTGAAGGGTGACGCGGCTGCCGGTCACCATGCGCATTCCCGGCCCCGACCACGAGGAGGACGGCGGGCTGCGTGCCGTCACGGCTGCCGGCGGCCCGCACCGCTACCCGTTGCGCCCGCACGACACCTGCGGACCCGTCGTACGCTTCCAGCTGCCCGGGAAACTGTTCACCTTCCTGGACCCGCTGTGCGAGGCGGGCAACCTGCGAGTACTCCCCGCCGACGAGCACACGCCATGGAGCCGCCTGCTGCTCTCCGTGCTCGCCGGACGCCCGGCCCACGAGCGGCGCGCGAGACGACGGAAGACCTCACCCTGGGCCCGTACGAGATCCCGGATGATGGCGCACCCACGGGCCTGTCTCGGCCGCGCACCGACTCCGTACTCGTACGCGAAAGGACCGCCATTCGCTCGCTGAATGTACGTGATGCGTTCGATCTCTCCGGGATAGAGTGTGCCCCGGAGGTGCTCCATGTCCGAGTTGTTCGACGCGGTCGACGCGCTGCTGGCGTCCCGCGCCTCGTTGCCGCCGCCAGAGGAGCGCAGGCGCCTGCGCAAGGCCCACGGCCTGACGATCGACGAGGTCGCCACCGCGCTGCGCGTGCGCCGGGCCACGGTCAGCGGATGGGAGGCGGGCAAGACCGAACCCCGCCCGCCGGAGCGCGACGCCTACGCGCGTCTCCTCGAAGGGCTCGCCAAGCTCTACCCGGTCCCGGTCCCGGCGACCGAGGAGCCGGAGGCACGGGCTGTGTCCCCAGGACGGCCGTCCCAGACCGTGGCGACGACTACTGCCGACCCCACGAGGACCGCCGACGCCACGGCCGCGGTCGAAGCCACGAGGACCGCCGGGACCAGGACTACCGCCGAGGCCACGACTACCGCTGAGAGCCCTCAGGCCCGCTCCGCCGCCTCCGTCCCCGCCCCGGCCGCCGCGTCGCGCTCCGCGCGCGCCACCGGGCCGTCATCGGCAGCACGCCGCCCGGGCGGCGAGGGCGCGAAGAGGGCCGGCTCCGTCGGTGACCCGGCCGGCGGGACCGACGGGCGGTTCGAGAACGGGCCGCTCGCGGTCGTCGACGTCGACGACGACGGACAGGTCCTGGCGTACTGCACCGGAGGTCTGGTCCTGGACGTGCCCGCCAAGTCCCTGCCGGCCCTGGTGGAGTGGACGCTCACCGAGGGCAGGCTGGGGCAGCCGAGGCTGTCCGGGGCGGGCAAGGACGCCGACCCGCTGCTCGTGCTCACCGAGGCCGCGCTGGAACGCTACGGCCTGCCCGTCGCCCTCACCGACGAGGAGCGGCTCGCCGGCCGGCTCCCCGAGGGCCACAAGGCCGTCGGGCAACTGGCCCGCGCCGGCTGGCGGCTCACCCAGCGCGGGTTCGGGCCGTGGGCGCGGATCTACCGCCCCGCGCAGGGCTCGGACCGGCAGTGCGTGCAGCTGTGCGTCCCGTCCTGGCAGGCGCTCGACTCCCGGCACTGGGGGCACGCCGCACAGCTCCCGCCGGCGGACCTGGCGCGCGTACTGGGGGTGTACGCCTCCCGGGTGATGACCCCGCGCGGCTCCACCGCCGTGACCGGCCTGGAGCTGATGACCGCGCTGCACCCGCCGACCCGCGCCTCCCAGCCGGACGCGACGGGCGAGCGGCACTCCGAGCACAACCCCGGCAGCCTGGGCAAGGACCCGGTGGACCCGGCGCCGTGCGAGGTCCCCGACGGCCACCCGCTCCTGGCGGACCTGCCGCGCTTCCACGTCCGCGGCCCCGGCGAGAAGCTGTTCGAGGAGGCGTACGACTGGGCGCGGCCGATGACCGATGCCGAATGCACGGTCCGGTATCTGGTCGGCATCGACGTCAACATGGCCTTCGCGGCGGGCGCCAACGGGCTGGTCGTCGGTCTCGGCGCGCCGACGCACGTCAAGCGGCCGGTGTTCGATCCCAAGCTGCCGGGGAGCTGGCTGGTGGACCTCTCCCACGTCGACCTGTCCCGGGTGAAGGTCGGGAAGGACAAGTGGGCGGACCTGGACGGCTCGCTGCTGCCCAGCCCGTTCACGCCGACGGGCGAGCGGCCCGAGGGCCCGGCCTGGTACGCCACGCCGACGGTCGCGTACGCGGTGGAGCTGGGCTACGAGGTGCGGCCGCTCGAGGCGTACGTCCGCTACGACAACGGCCGCTATCTGGACGGCTGGTACAACCGGCTCCGCGATGCCTACCTGGCCACGATGGCCGATCTCGGCGTGCGCGCGGACATGGCGCCGGCCGACTTCCTGGCGGCGATGGACGGCTACAAGGAGCGGGACCCGGAGATGGCGATCGTCGTTTCGGCGATCAAGGCCACGGTCAAGGGCGGTATCGGCAAGCTGCGCGAGCGTCCGCGCGGGGAGGGCTGGCGGCCGGGCCGGCCGTGGCGGGCGCTGGCCAGGCCCACGTGGCGGCCGGACATCCGCGCGGCCGTCATCTCCCGCACCCGGGTCAACCTGCACCGCAAGATCGTCAAGCACGCGGCGTTCACGGGACAGTACCCGGTGGCGGTCCTGTCCGACTGCGTCGTGTACGCGGCCGACGGCACCAGCCCGCTGGACTTCCTGCCCTACCGCGACGGCACGCCGCTGCCCGGTGGCTTCAAGCTCGGCGTCAACCCGGGACTGGTCAAGCACGAGGGCACCCAGACCGTCCTGTGGGGCGAGGAGGTCCGGGAGCGGTTCGACGCCCCCGCGCTCAACCTCGCCCGGTACATCAAGGACGGCACCGTCACCGGCGCCGACAACGGGGAGTAGGCGATGACCTTGTTCGGGGACGGCCTGGAGGCCGCGGTGCAGAAGGCGTTCACCCGCCCGGCGCCCAAGAGCGCGCCCGCGCAGATGCGGTACCTGGTCAAGCAGCTCAAGGGCACCAAGGCGGTCGCCCGGCTGCTGGGCATCTCCCAGCGCACCGTCGAGCGGTATGTGAGGAACGAGATCAGGAAGCCCCGTCCCGGTCTCGCCGAGCGCATGGACCGCGAGGTGAAGAAGCGGTGGCAGCCGCAGATCCGTGCCAGGGCCCGGCAGCGGGCGGCCACCACCGGCGGCATCGTCATCGACACCCGCGCCCGGATCGGCTACACCGCGCCGATCGGCTCCACCGACGACGACCGCGTCCGGCACCTGACCGTGGCGCTGCCGCCGCGGCACGCCGCGCGCCTGTTCGGCGCCCAGGAGGCCGGCGCCGGCGACCGGGAGCTCCGGCGGATCACCGCCGAAGCGCTCAAGGAGGTGTACTTCCAGGACGACGGCCGCCGCGCCGGACAGCTGGAGGAGGTCCGCTTCACCGACATCGAGCGCCTGGAGTTCGAGCTCTAGCGGCCGCCCCCGGCCATCCCGCGGGCCACGGCCGGGGCACCCGCGCACGAGGGCAGCCCAGGCCCGCTCGTACGCCACCGGTTCCCCGCGCGGCAGCCGTGTTCGGGCGATCCTGGGCGTTCCGCCCGGCCGGCGGTTTCGTCAGGGCAGGGGGGCGTCACGCGCGGTGGTCCACAGTTCGTACCACTCCTCGTGCGTGAGGTCCGGTTCGCGGCGGGCCGCGTCCGCGCAGGCGCCGATGCGTTCGGGACGGGTGGTGCCGATGACGGGGGCGATGCCCGCCGGATGGCGTCGCAGCCACCACAGGAGGATGGTCTCCGGGGTGGTGTCCTTGCGCCGGGCGAGTTCCGCGACGAGCCGGCTCGCCCGCGTGTCCGCGCCCGAGGTGAGGCGGCCCCGGGCGAGCGGGCCCCACGCCTGGAGCCGGACCCCGTTGGCCGCGCACCACTCCAGCGTGCCGGGCGCGAAGCCGTTGCGGGTGGCGTCGGGCGTGTTGAACAGGACGCCCGCCTCCACCCAGTCCCGCCGGGCCAGGCTCATCTCGAGCTGGTTGACGACCAGCGGGAGGTCCGTACGGGCTTGCAGCGCGGCGATCTGCGGGCCGCTCATGTTGGACACGCCGAACTGCCGGACCAGTCCCTGGGCGTGCAGGGAGGCCAGTGCCGCGGCGATCTCCCCCGGATCGGTCAGCGGGTCGGGGCGGTGCAGGAGGAGGACGTCCAGTACGTCCGTGCGCAGCCGGGTCAGGCTCTCCTCGACCCGCCGGACCATGCCGGCGCCCCGCAGGTCGTAGAGCCCGGGCCGGTCGTCTTCGGGCAGCCGGATGCCGCACTTGGTCTGCACGACGATGCGCTGCCGCAGGCCGGGGCTGCGGGCCAGCACCTCGCCGAAGACGGCCTCCGCCTTGCCGTACTTGTAGATGTCCGCGTGGTCGAAGGCCGTGATCCCGGCGGACAGCGCCGCCTCGATCGCTCTCTCGGCGTGCCGGATGTCGTCGGCGGTGTACGGCTCGGTGTCCCAGCCGCCGCCGAGTCCCATGCAGCCGTACAGCAGCTTGTGCGCGCGTATGTCGGTCCGTGCCGCCATGTCGGTCTCCGTGGTGGGTGCGTGCGGGGGAGGGGAGGTCAGGCGCGAAGGGTGTCGGCGAGCATCTCGGCGACGGCCAGGACCGGCAGCTGGGTGTTGGCGGCGGGCACCGTCGGCAGGATGGAGGCGTCGGCGACACGCAGCCCCGTGACACCGTGCACGGCGCCCTGCCCGTCGACCACGGACCGCGGATCGTCCGCCGGTCCCACGGCGCAGGTACCCACCGGGTGCCAGTAGGTGCCCACCCGGGCCCGGAGGCGGGAGCCGGGCAGCGTGTGGGCCGGTTCCGGGTCCGCGGCGCCCGCCAGGGGCCTCATGGCCGTGGCGAGTTCCTCGACCTTCCGCAGCCCCGACCGGACCACGGCGATGTCCCGGCCCTCCGGGTCGGACAGGAAGGCCGGAGCGATCTCGGGGGGTTCCACGGGGTCCGCCGAGCGCAGCCGGACGTGCCCGCGCGAGACCGGCTTCATCAGGAAGGCGGAGATGCCGGCCTCGTACCGCCCGGGCGGAAGCGAGCCGAACAGCGGCGGGCCGGCCGTGGGCAGGAGATGCAGGTCCCACGCCCCGTCCGGGCAGAACTCGCTGGCCGCCCGGATCAGCATCCGGCTGACGTACAGTTCCCCGGCCGCCTCCTTGGCCGCCAGCGCCCGGTTCAGGCCGTCCGTGGGGGACAGGGGCACGAAGACACCCGGCTGGTCGGACAGGTTGGCGCCGACACCGGGGAGGTCCGCCGCGCAGCGGATGCCGGTCCGCTCCAGGTGGGCGGCGGGGCCGATGCCGCTGCGCAGGAGCACGGCGGGGGAGCCGAAGGTGCCGGACGTCAGGACACACAGGTCGGCGGCCAGCGTCACCGGCTGCCCGTCCAGGACGACGTGTGCGCCGGTCACCCGGCCCGCGCGCAGGGACAGGCGGTCCACCAGGGCGCCGGCGAGGATCGTCAGGTTCGGCCGCGACCGGGTCGCCGGGTCCAGGTAGGCGAAGGCGGCGTTCCAGCGCAGCCCGTCGACGGAGTTGAGCAGCGGCCGGCCGTGGCCGGGCCGTCCCACAGTGCCCATGTCCACCTCCGGGTAGCCGAGTTCGCGCGCCGCCGCCAGGGCGGCCGAGGCCCAGACGGACAGCTCGGAGTCCGGCACGGTGCGCAGCCCCATGCGCTCCACGGCCCGCAGCCGGTACGGCTCCAGCGCGCCCGCCGACCACCGTTCACCGCCGGCGCGGGTCCACTCCGCGTGGTCGGCGTACGAACCCCAGGTGTTCCAGGCCCCGTTGACGCACGAGGAGCCGCCGAGGACGCGGGCCCGGATGCGGTAGAACTCGGTGTGCCGTTCCCACACGTCCTCGCGTGGCAGGGCACGGGAGTCCAGGATCTTCTCGGGCCAGCTCTCCTGCCGGGCGCCGTAGTCGGGGCCCGCCTCCACGAGACACACGGTGCGGCCGGGGTCCTCGCTCAGGCGTGCCGCCAGTACGCAGCCCGCCACTCCGCCGCCGAGGATGACGACGTCGTAGCCGGACGCGAGGGGCGGGATGTTCATGGTCGCTCCGCTGAGAGATCGGGTGGGGGAGGGCAGGACGTACGGGCCACCGGGAGACGCGGACCGCCGTCCCGGGAGGAGTGGCATCACCGGGGCCGGGACGCCGCGGGTAAGGGGTTCCTCACGGGTACGGGATTCGGGCGGCCGGGGTTCCGGCGAACGCGGGTGCCAGCAGGCGCGCTCCCTCGCGCACCCCCCGGACGGTGATCCGTGCGGTGGCGGGCAGGGTCGCCAGCAGCTCACTGGTGAGGCACGCGTTCACCGGACGGGAGGCGTAGCGGGTCAGGGCCCGCGGTACCGGAGTCACCAGGCCCGCGGGTGCCCCCAGCTCCCCGGCGATGACGGTGGCCCACTCGGCACGGGTGAGCCGGTCGGGCCCGCCCAGGTGCAGCACGCGGGGCAGCGGATGCCCGGCGCGCAGCAGGGCCGCCGTCACGTCCGCCACGTCGTCCAGGAGCACCGGTGTCGTCCAGTGGTCGTCCGGGGCCTCGACGCGCTGTCCGCGGCGCAGCCGGTGGGCGCACGCGGCGAAGAAGTTCAGCCACTTGCCCGCGTCGGCCGGCTCGTGGCCGTAGACGAGGCTGACCCGCAGGGCCACCGCCCGGGCCGCCGTGGCGAGCAGCGCCCGCTCCGCCTCCGCCTTCGCCCGGCCGTAGGCGTTGGCCGGCGAGAGGGGGCTGCTCTCGGTGTTGTCCGCCGAGCCGCCGTCGAAGACGTTGTCGGTGGAGATCATCACGATCCGGGTGTCCGGCGCCAGGCCCGCGAAGGTCTCCGCGACGGTGACGTGCGCGGCCCGGGCCTCCTCCGGGTGGGCCTCGCACCAGGTGACGTCGGACGGGCCGTGCACCAGGACGATGCCCTGGGGACGCAGCCGGTCCAGCAACCGCCGGCAGGCCGTGGGGTCGGTGGCGTCGAGGGCCGTCCAGTGGGCCCCGTAGGCCGTGGGCGGCACCGGCGGAGGGCGGCGCGAGGTGAGCGTCACGGGCTGCTCCGCCGCCAGCCGCCGGGCGATCCCGGTGCCCACCAGGCCGCTGCCCACGACGAGGACCGGCCCGGTCACGACGCCCCCTGGGAGAACGGGGCCGGCATCCGGTCCGCCAGCAGCCGGCCCACGCCGATCAGTCCGTGGTCGTCGTCGGCGGCCCCGAGCGACACCATGGCGTCGATCTGCCCGGGACCGAGACCGAAACAGCCCAGCCGCACCAACTCGGCCACCAGCAGGCGCCGGTAGGGTTCACCGACCGCCAGGGCGAAGCCGCCCATCAGGATGTAGCGGCACACCCCGACCGACGCGAACACCCCGGAGACCGCCTGGGCCAGCGGGGTCAGGGTGCCGCGCAGCACCTCCGTGGTGAAGGGGTCGCCCGCGCGGACCGCCGCCGCGATCGCCCGGTTGTCGATGCGGTCGGCCCGGCCGCCGCAGGACGCCGCGAGCCGGGAGTCACGGAAAGCGGACCGCCGCGCGTGCGCGGCCCGGCGCGTCGCGGCCAGCACGCCCCGCCCGGAGGCGATGGCGCCGAGGTGGCCGCGGCCCCCGCAGTCGCACAGCGGCGCGTCGGGGGACGGGTCGCACACCCAGTGCCCCAGCTCGCCGCCGTGGCCGTCGGCGTCCAGCAGGACCTCGCCACCGCGGAACACCTTGTTGCCGATGCCGGAACTGATGGTGAGCAGGCAGAAGTCCCCGGGTTCGGTGGCGGCGTACCGCCAGGCCGCGGCGGTCAGGTCGTTGACGACGACGGCCGGCGTGCCGGTCCGCTCCGTCAGCAACTCGCCGAGCGGCAACGGATCCCCGCGCCGTCCCCAGACGGTGGGCGCGGTGAGCACCAGACCGGCGGCCGTGATCGGGCCGGCGAAGGCCACCCCCAGCGCCCGCGGCGGCCGTCCGCCCGTGTGCGCGGCGACCTCGCGCACGATCTGGTCCACCACCCGCCGCTGGAGCACCGCCACCGGGGCGCCCGGGGCGCGGTGCATGCCGTCGACGGGCACCCGGCGCACCCGGTGCACGGCCCCGGTCGCGGGGTCGTAGCCGCCCACCCGCAGCGTGGTGCCGCCCACGTCGACCACGGTGAACATCTCGTCAGCCGGCCCGCCGCTCATCCCGTCCCCTCCTCGAAGACCAGCAGCCGCAGCTCCCGGTCACCGTCGTTGAGCAGGCCGTGCTCGCCGTAGGGGCCGTTGACGACCACGTCACCGGGGCCGACCCGGAACTCCTCGCCGTCGAGGTACATCAGGCCGTCGCCGTCCAGCACGATGTAGGTCTCGCGGTCGGCGCCGTGCCGGTGCCGGCCGATCGACGTGCCCGGCGGCAGGACCGCCAGGTCGATGAACTCCGCGCCCGGGGAGCCGGGGCGGCGGGCGAAGACGCGGTGGGCGAGGATCGTGCCGAGGCCGCCGTGGTCCCGCTCCTTGCCGGTCAGCAGTTCCCGCAGGTTGACCACGGCCTCAGGCATCGTGCCGCCCTCCGTCCGCCGCCAGTGCCTCCAGCGCGGCCGTCAGGACGCCCGCGGGGACGTCCTCCAGCTCCTCCACGAAGGCCGCCTTGCCGATACCGGTCGGCACCACGAGGTGCAGTTTGCGGCCCCGGCGCTGCCAGGAGGCGCGCAGGGCCTGCGTCATCAGCTCCGGGGTGCAGGTGCCGGGATCGAACACCGGCAGCCCGATCCGCCGCAGCAGACGGACCACGCGGTCGCAGGTCTCCCCGTCCGCCAGGCCGAGCAGGCGGGCCAGATGGGCGGAGAGCGCCATGTCGACGGCGACCGCCTCGCCGTGCTCCAGACGGTGGTCGCCGGCCGTCTCCACCACCGGGCTGAAGGTGTGGCCGAAGTCGACGAGCCGGGCCAGCTCGTGTTCCTGGAGGTTGGGGCAGAGCTCCTCCATCATCAGCCGCATCGACGTGCGCAGGATGTAGGTCTCCAGCTCCCCGTGGGAGTGGGGTGCGTCGCCGCTGTCGCCGTCCCGGCGCCGGAAGGCGTCCGGGTGCCGTTCAAGAGCCCGGAACAGGTCCTCGTCCAGGATCACGGCCATCTTCACGATCTCGGCGAGCCCGCAGCGGATCTCCCGGTGCGGCAGCGTCGCGAGGAAGGCGGGGTCGTTCAGGGAGGCGTGCGCCGGATGGTAGGCGCCGAACATGTTCTTCGTCCGCAGGGCGTTCACACCGGTCTTGACCCCGACCCCGACGTCCACCTGGCCGACGAGGGTGGTGTTGACCTTGATGTAGCGGATGCCCCGGGCGTAGATGGACGCGGCGAAGCCGATGACGTCGGCCACGATGCCGCCGCCGACGGCGAGCATCACCCCGTGCCGGTCCAGCCCGTCCGCCTTGGCGAGGGCGCACACCCGCTCCGCCGCGGCGAGGGTCTTGTGGTGCTCACCGGTCGGTATCACATGCAACGACCACTGGCCGGGCCGGACATGGGTGTCCAGACAGGCGCGCAGCCGGTCGCCGTAGAGCCGGTCGACGGTCGGGCTGACGAAGGCCACGACCCGGCGCTCCCCCAGGTAGCCGGCGAGCAGCGGGTTGTCCGGGTCGAGCACTCCGGTGCCGAGGTCGACCCGGTACCGGGTGCCGTCCGGCGCGCTCAGGTCGAAACCGCCGGAGTCCTCGCGGACCCCTGCCGGCGGATGCCCGACCCGGTCGACAACCTGGCTTGTCATCTCTCTCCTCATGTGGTCTCACCGCGCCGCGAAAGGTGCCCGAACACCCGGGACACAGCGGCCACCAGGGGCTGTCCGGGCAGGTCCTCGAGCGGTACGGGACGGTCCTGGGCGTCGCTCACGGGCAGCCGCCAATTGGGGTACACCGCGGACGTGCCGGGGATGTTCTGGGACCGGCGGTCGCCGGTCGCGTCGGGCAGCCAGACACCGAGCAGCCGCGCCGGCGTCCGGCACAGGAAACGGTGCAGCGCGACCACCTCCCCCTCCGGGTCGGGCAGCAGGCCGAGCCGCTCCAGCTCCGCCAGCCAGCCGTCGCGCTCGGCCGTGGCGGCGGCCTTCTCCTCCGCCTCCGGGCGCGTGAGCAGGTCCAGGCGGGCGCGCTGCGCGACATGCTCGCCGCTCAGCCAGGCCGCGGTCGGCGGCAGGTCGTGCGTGGTCAGGGTGGCGAGGCAGTCCCGCCGCCACCGCTCGGGCGGCAGCGGACCGTGCCGGCCCGCCGAGCCCCCGAGGTACTCGAAACGCTGCACGGACGTGCCGAGGACGCCCCGCGCGGCGAGGGACTCGCGTACGCCGTCCTCGACCGTGCCGAGATCCTCGCCGATCACGGCGGCCCCCGCACGGTGCGCCTCCAGCATCAGCACGCCGAGCATGGCCTCGCCGTCGTAGCGGACGTACGTGCCCTCGGACGGCGGCCGGCCCTCCGGCACCCACCACAGCCGGAACAGGCCCATCACATGGTCGACGCGCAGCGCGCCCGCGTGCCGCAGCCCGGCCCGCAGCAGCGCGGCCGGCGGCCGGTACCCGGACGCGGCGAGCCCGTCCGGACGCCAGGGGGGTTGCCCCCAGTCCTGGCCGTGCGGATTGAAGTCGTCCGGGGGCGCGCCCACGCTCATGCCGGCGGCCAGACAGTCCTGGAGGGCCCAGGCGTCGGCGCCCTCCGGGGCCACCCCGACCGCCAGGTCGTGGATCAGACCGATCGCCATGCCGGCGCCGGTGGCCGCCCGCTGCGCCGCGGCCAGCTGTTCGTCGGTGGTCCAGGCGAGCCAGCGGTGGAAGTCCACCTCGGCGGCCAGTTCCTGCCGGGCGCGGGCCACGGCGGGCGACCGCGGGTCCCGCAGCCCGGCCGGCCAGGAACGCCATGCCCCGCCGTGCACGTCCGCCAGCGCGCACCAGGTGGCGAAGTCCGTCAGGTCCCGGCCCTCCCGCGCGGTGAACGCGGCGAACGCGGCGGCCCGTCCGGGGGAGAGCGGCACCTGGTGCACGGCCCGCAGCGCCTCGTGCTTGAGATGGCGTACCGTCTGCCGGTCGATGAGCAGCTCGCCGCGCAGCACCCCGTCGTTGAGGGCCCGGGCCCGGGCGAGACACCGGTCGGCGACGCGGCGCGGCTCGCCCGTGAGGTAGGCGTACTCCGGGATCGCCTCCACCCTCAGGTGCATGGGGTCGGGGTACCGCCGGGAGCTCGGCCGGTACGGCGACGGGTCCGGCAGCGGGCCGGGTTCCATCGCGTGCAGCGGACCGAGCTGAACGAAGTCCGCCCCGAGCGCGCGCCCCGACCAGGACGCCAGCTCCGCCAGGTCACCGAGGTCGCCCATGCCCCAGGAGCGGCGCGAGAGCACCGAGTACGGCTGGACGAGGAACCCCCAGTGCCGTCCCGCCGGCACGGGCAGCCGTTCCGGTACGACGAGGAGCGGCGCGGAGCCGCTCCGCCCCGGCGCGCCGACGTGCAGGGTGTGCCGGCCGACGGGCAGCGGGCCGGACAGGGCGGCGGTGCCCCCTCCTTCCAGCTCCACCTCGGCGGTGGCGTTCCCGGGCAGTCCGAGCGGGGGCACGACGCCGCCACGCACGACGACGCAGTCGGGCAGCAGCCGGTCCGCCGTGCGCTCGCGGTGGGCCGCGAGGGCGGCCCGGGCCGCCGCGCCGGTGGCCGCGTCGACACCGCACGCGGCGAGCACGGCCACGAGGGTGCCGGGGGGCACCTCCACCCGCTGCCCCCGGTCGGTGGTGTAGGCGGTGGCTATGCGGTGGGCGCGGGCCACCTCGCGCAGGGCGTCGGTCATGACGGCTCCTCGGAGGTGCCGAAGAGGCGTTCCAGGACGACGGCGACGCCGTCCTCGTCGTTGCCGGGCGCGATCTCGTCGGCCATGGCCCGCAGCGCCGGGTGGGCGTTGGCGACGGCCACGCCGTGCCCGGCCCAGGCCAGCAGCGGTATGTCGTTGGGCATGTCACCGAACGCCACGGTGTCGGCCGCGTCGAAGCCGAGCAGCTTCGCGGCCCGCTCCACCCCGGCCGCCTTGGTGGTGCCCGCCGGCAGGACCTCCACCATGCCCCGCACCGAGTGCACGACGGTGACCCGGTCCCCGCACAGCGTCCGCGCCACGGACTCGACGTCGTCCTCCGGGACGCTCGTGTGGTGCAGGACGAGCTTGTCGATGGGGTCGGTCCACAGCAGGCGGCGGTCGGTCGTGACGTCCCAGCCGTGGCGGACGCGTTCGCCGAACCGGGGGGTGACCTTGAAGCGGCTCTCCGGCGGCGCCGTCACGACGCCCAGTTCCAGGGGCCCCAGCGCCGCCTCGACGCGTTCCACCACCTCCTGGGCGAGGCCGAGGTCGAGCGAGGCCGAGCTGAGCAGCCGGTCGGCTCCGGCGTCGTAGAGCTGAGCGCCCTGCCCGCACACGGCGAGCCCCCGGTAGCCGAGTGCGGCCAGGTACTGCTTGCAGGCCGCCGCGGGTCGTCCGGTGACCACGAGGTGCCGGGCCCCGGTCTCGGCCACCCGGGCGAGGGCGCGCAGGGTGCGGGCGGAGACGGTCTGGTCGTCGCGCAGCAGGGTGCCGTCGAGGTCGGTCGCCACCAGCCGGAAGGCCGGCCCGTCCACGAGCCCGTCGCAGGGCAGGGTGTCCCAGGTGACCCGCCCGGAGGCCAGGGTCAGCATGACGAGCAGCCGGCGTCCGGCGGAGGAGCCGGGCAGCGCGCCCCGGAACACGCCGTCCCCGGCCGGGGCCAGCGCCCTCAGCGTCATGCCGCTGTCCGCGGGCACGGCCTCGTCGGAGGCGACGGCCTCCGCGCGCGACTCCAGGCCCGTGGCGGGAGTCACGGTGCCGGGGACCGCGAGCTCCACGTGCCGGGCGTGCGGGTGCCGGTACTCCAGTGTCCGGCCGCCCGTGGCGTCCCGGAACACCCGGTACCGTCCGCGCACCCGGGCCGCCCAGTCGTCCCGTCCGGCCGCGCGGGCGGTCTCGGCGCACCGGACGAAGTCGGCGCGGGCGTACGCGGCTTCGAAGAGCCGCTCGTACGCCTGTTCGTCCAGGGCAGCGCACCGTCCGTAGGCCGTGGTGTCGCCCAGGCCGGCGGCGGACCGTACGACGAGTTCCCGGTGCCGGAACCACGCGTCGGCGGGCAGGGAATCGAACCAGCCCCACCGGACGGCGTCCTCGACGGGGAAGGGCCTGGGCCGGTCGCGCAGCAGGTCCGCGAAGGCCTCAAGGCGGCGGTCCGCGCTGCGCGACCAGGTGAACCGGCGTGCCGTGGCACGGGCGTTGGCCGACAGCCGGGCGTAGTCGCCGGGGGCCGTGCGGCGCAGCTCCACGGCCTGGCGGATGCGCTCGGCGAGCGCCGCGGCCAGGGCGGGATCGTCGTCGCGGAACGAGCCGGGCAGCGACAGGCCGGTCGCCCGCGGGTCGTCCACGGGCAGCGCGTGCCCGAAGTGCGCGGTGACGCTCTGCGCGGTCGCGATCGGCACCGCGCCGCACGCCATCGCCTCGGCCTGGGCGATGAGGAAGCCGTCCAGCTCGAACTTGGAGGGGAACACACAGAAGTCGGCACACGCGGCCTGCTCGAACAAGGTGTCCTCGTCGGCCAGCCGCCAGTCCAGGTGCACGCGGCCCGGGAACCGGTCGGCGACGCTCTGGAAGTAGGCGTTGGCGGCCGGTGCCGTGCCCCCGCCGCCGTTGGTGGCGAAGCGCAGCACGAACACGGCTTCGGTACCGCCCGCCAGGACCTCCTCGACGGCCCGGACCAGCTCCAACTGCCCCTTGTGGTGCACCGCGTAGCGGGCGGCGTGGTAGAAGACCGGCAGCGACGCGTCAAGGCCCAGGCCCCGCAGGACCGCCTCACGGTCCACCGCGCGCGGATCCCTTGCCAGCCAGCTGTCGGAAATCCCGCAACCCCCGGTGAAGAGCTTCGGCGCCCGCTCGCGCAGCATCCGGGACACCGGAAGGGCCCCGAACAGCGACTCGAACGGCGTGTCGCGGAAGGTGCTGTAGTGGTCGCGCTGGCCCGGCGAGACGAAGTCGACCAGATCGGCGTGGGCCAGGATCATCGGCAGGAACGCGATGTGGTCCGGGCCGGCCTCGACGTGCATCCGGGTGCCGGCCAGGACCCGCGCCATGATCGCCTCAGGGCTGTCCTCGGCGGGCAGCGGCGCCGCGAACGCCTCCAGGTCCGCGTCGACGCCGAACACGCCCAGCAGCCGTTCCACCTGAGGGCGGTACACCGCCTGGGCGACGGGCGCGTTGGCCGCGACCGTGCTCACCGTCCGCAGGGCCGGATCGCCGGCGAACAGCGTCGGCAGCAGGTAGTGGTAGTACGGCTCGAAGCCGTGGACCACGGCCTCCCCGCCGCTCAGGTACCGCCGGATGAAGTGGGCGCCCGCGACCTGGAACACCAGCGGCTTGAAGTACGCGAGGTCCCTGCCCTCGGTGCCGGGCGGCGGATACAGCCGGCCGGGGAGCAGGTCCAGGCAGGCGTCGGAGAGGAGGTACACGTCCACGCCGTCCCTGCGCAGCAGGTGGGCCCGTGTGGTGAGGTCCAGGCCGATCTCCGCCGGGTGGTCCGGCCACACCTTGGGGTCCGGTACCAGCGGCACGCGGTGCTCGTGGACGTAGGGGAGGTCCTCGACCGGATGGTCACGCCGCAGCGTTTCCAGCAGCCCGTGCGCGGGGGTGACCAGCGAGACACGGTGACCGCGTGCCGCGTACTCCCGGGAGAGGTTCCACACCAGCGGGGACAGCCCGCCGCGCATCAGACGGTTGTCGAACCCGCCGCACTCGAAGGCGAAGTGGATGACATGCACGGCCGCTCCCTCACCAGTGCGCCGCGGCGCGCGCGCCGGCCGCGCGCAGCCCCGGCAGGTCGATGAACTCGGTGTGGGTGCCGACGCTCCCGCACACGAAGGCGCCGGCCACCGAACCGCTCAGCACGCACTCCTCCAGCGGGCGGCCCTCGAACCAGGAGTGCAGGAACGCGGTGACAAAGGCGTCCCCGGCACCGTTGCTGTCCACCACCGGACGCTCGGGCCGCACCGCGGGGAAGTGCCGGACCCGCGTGGCGCCGCGCTCCAGCACATGGCAGCCGTCGGCGCCGTCGGTCGCGACCACGAACCGGGCCCGGCCCTCGTCGAGGATCGTCCGCAGCACGGTCTCCAGCCGGTCGTGGATCGCCGCCGCGCTCAGGAAGACGTAGTCGGAGTTGAGGGCGTAGTGGCGGTGGTGCGGATTGTGCCCGTCCCAGTCGTGCAGATCGGTGGAGCTGGTCACGCCGAGCCGGTGGACGTCCTCGTACATGTCCTGGTTGTGGCCGATGATCGACAGGTGGACGTGGGCCGACCGCTCCAGGAAGGGCAGGTAGAAGTCGCGGGGCAGCCTGAGGTCGGCGGGGTGGCGGCCGTCGTAGAAGGAGAAGCGGCGGCCGTGCGGGTCCACGAGGTTCGCCGAGCGCGGGGTCCCGTGCGGTGAGACCAGGTGGCTGAAGTCGAGGCCCTGGCGGGCGTAGTGCTCCAGCACCATGCGGCCCTGCGGGTCGTCGCCGAGGAAGTCGATGAACTTGGTGCGCAGTCCGAGCGCGTGCCAGCCCAGCGCGACACCGTTGCCGGTGTGCCCGACGTAGTCCTTCAGCGGCTCCACGAAGACCGAGTCGCCCGGCGGAACGCGCAGCTCGTCCACGCGCACGATGGTGTCCACCCCGACCCCGCCGACCACCAGGACGTCGTAGTCGGCCGGACGCGGTGCGCGGGTGTGGTGTTCGGGCAGGGTCATGCGCTCACTCCTTCGGCAACGTGCTGAACGCGTCCGTCCTCCAGGACGACCGCACCGTCGATGTCGGCGCCGGGCGGTATCACCGCGCCGGGCAGCACCACGCTGCGGCGCACCCGGGCGCCCGCGCCGACCCGCACACCGGGAAAGAGCACGCTGTCGTGCACCAGCCCGGCGTTGACGAGGTCCGACGGGACCACCGACGTACGTACTCCCGGCGCGCCTGCGACCCAGCGCCGCCCGACCTCCGGCCGCACCGTCCGCGGCATCCGCCCGACGGGCAGGGGCGCCCGGGGCCCGGCGGCCAGGGCCAGGTGGGCGCGGTGGTAGCGCTCGACGGTGCCGATGTCCTCCCAGTGGCCGCGCACCTCGTGCCCGCGGATGTGCTCCCCGGCCGCGAGCATCGCGGGGATCACGTCCCGGCTGATGTCGTGCTGCCAGTCGGTGCCGTCCAGCTCGGTCAGATACCGGCGCAGCACGGCGGCGTCGAAGACGCAGAACGCGGCGAAGACCAGGTCCGAGGTGGGGTTCTCGGGTTTCTCCGTGAACTCCGTCAGCCGGCCGCCGCCGTCGAAGCGGACCATGCCGAACAGGTGCACCCAGCGCATGTCGATCCGCTGGTAGGCGACGGTCAGCGCCGCGCCCGAGGCCCGGTGCGCCGCGACCAGCGGACCGTAGTCGTAGCGGTAGACGTGATCGGCGTGCAGCACGAGGACGTCCCTCGTGCCCTCCGTGAAGACGTACTCCGCCTTGCGGATCAGCGCGTCGGCCGTGCCCCGCTCCGGCGGCCAGGTGCGCGGGGGCAGCGCGGCGGGCGGCTCCGGGCCCGCGTAGGCGGCGTCGTACGGGCCGAAGCGCACCCGGAAGCCGGGCCCGGTGTTCCACGTCCGGTGCAGGTCGTCCATCAGCAGCCGCTCCTCGTACTGGGAGAGCAGCAGCACCTCCGGAAGGCCCGAGTCGCGGGCGTTGGCCAGGCTGAAGTCGATGAGCCGGCAGGTGCCGCCGTACGGGACCAGCGGCTTGAGCCGTCCCGTGCCGAGCGGGCCCATCCGCCGTCCCTCACCGCCCGCCAGCAGCACCGCGCGTACCGTGCCGAGGTCAGCCATGACGCACCTCGTCCCACGTCACCCGGCCGGAGGACAGGGTGAGCAGCAGCCGGCCGGCGCCGCTCGGAGCCTCGCCCGTGAACAGCCCCGGCGCCGCGCGTTCCAGGGTGCGCACCTGAGGCAGGGCCCGGTCCGGGCCCCGCCGGGGCTCGACGACTTCCACTCGTTCGGCGTGCGGGAGCCGGTACTCCAGCCGTCCGTCGCCGAGGAACCGGGACCGGTCGCGCAGCCGGGCGGTCTCCACCGCGGGCACCGCTTCGGGAAGCCGGTCCAGGACCCGCTCGCAGACCGCGAAGTCGGCCCGCTCCCAGGCGGCGCGGAACATGGCCGGCGCGGCGTCCGCGCCGAACGGGGCACGGCGTTCGTAGGCGGCGATGTCACCGTGCGCGAGCGCGGCAGCGGCGGTGACCGACGCGTCGGGGAGCAGGTCGAACCAGCCGTGCCGCAACGCCAGTTCGGTGGACAGGACGGCGGGCCGGCCCTCCCACAGACCGGTGAACGCCGCCAGGTGCAGGTCGGCGCAGTGGTCCCAGGTGAAGGTCCGGGCGACGGCCGCGGCCCGCTCGGACAGCTCACGGTAGCGGTCGGGATCGTCCGACCACAGGGCCACCGCCTGCCGGATGCGCTCCGCGAGTGCGTCGGTGAGCAGGTCGTCGTCCTCCGCGAAGGAGCGGTTCACGGAGAAGCCCGTCGTGGTGTCCGGGCCGTCGGCGTGCCGGAAGTGCTCCATGCCGCGCTGGTCGGTGGCGATCGGCACCGCGCCCACGGCCATGGCCTCGCCCTGGGCGATCAGGAAGGTGTCCATCTCGAACTTGGAGGGGAACAGGGCGAAGTCGCAGGAGGCGGCGTACGAGAAGACCCGTGCCTCCTCGACGCGTTCCCACTCGAAGTGCAGCCGGCCCGGATGGCGGGCGGCCACCTCGTGGAAGAAGGGGTCGTCGATGCCGTTGCCGGAGATGCAGCGGATGACGAAGCTGGCCTGAAGACCCTCGCTCAGCACCCGGTCCACGGCCCGCATCAGCTCCATCTGGCCCTTGTGGTGGACCGCGTATCGGGCGTTGTGGAAGAACGCCGGCAGGGCGGGATCGAGGCCGAGGCCGCCGAGCACCTTCGCCCGGTCCACGCCGGCCGGATCCCAGGCCAGCCACTGGTCGGAGACGGCGCAGCCGCCGACGAACATCTTGTGGGCGTTGCGCCGCACCACGTCGGCGATCGGCAGCCGCCGGAAGAGCGCCTCGAACGGGGTGTCCCGGAAGCCCGCGTAGAAGTCCAGCTGGCCGGGCGACAGGAAGTCGATCAGGTCGGCGTGCTCGGCGGTCAGCTCGTAGATCGCCACGTGGTCCGGCGGGTAGGTGTAGTGCAGGTGGGTGAGCTGCTGGTACTGCACGAGCGCCGCGGGCGCGTCGGTCTCGGGCTCGACAGGCGGCAACTCGACGTTCACGCCGAGCAGTTCGAAGAGGCGCTCCACCTCCGGCCGGTACACCTTCTTGGCGATCGGCATGTTGCTCTGCACGTTGCTGACGACCAGCTTCGTCGGGTCGTCGCGCAGCGCGGCCGGCAGCAGGTAGTGGTAGTACGGCTCGTGCGCGTGGACGATGGCCTTCTCACCGCCGAACCAGCCGCGCAGGAAGCGCACGCTGTCCGCCTGGAACACCAGGGGCTTGAAGAACACCAGGTCCCGGCCCTTGGCGGAGTACGGCGGGTAGAAGGTGTCGGGAAGCTGGTTCAGGTATTCGTTGGCCAGGAAGTACAAGTCCACGCCGGCCAGCCGGATGCGGTGGGCGGTGGTGCGCAGTGCCAGCTCGGCCTGTGCGGGAAAGCCCTGCCAGACCCGGGGGTCGAGGGCCACCGGCAGCGTGTAGGTGTCCTCGTAGGGCAGGTCCTCCACCTCGTAGCGCCGCCGCAGGTCGTCCAGCCGGCCGTGGGCGGGGGTGACGATGGAGACCCGGTGTCCCCGGGCGGCGAAGGTCCTCGACAGGTTCCACAGGTACACGGACGTGCCGCCCTGAAGGAAGGTGTGGTCGAATCCGCAGCACTCGAAGTACGTCTCGATGATGTGCATCCTGGGCGCGTTCACGACGGTCATGTCCTCGCGTGGGTCGTCGGGGCGGGGGCGGCCGGCGCGAGCGCGTGGCGCAGGTCGATCGCCGCGTGGTAGGGGCGGGCGTGGTCGTGGTTGTAGCCCAGCTCGTGCAGGAGCCGGCGCAGGTACAGCAGCCGCCGCAGCGGATCACCGGAGGCGGGGCCGAGCAGCAGGCCCAGCACGCGCTCGCGCCAGAGGTCGGCGGTGCGGAAGACGCCGGCCAGCACGGCCCGGCCCGCGGGCGGCAGACCGGGCGCGCCGTCCAGGGCGCCGTACATCGTCTCGGTCGCGTCGACGCCGAGCCTGCGGGAGCTCTCGAAGGCGGCCTCGTCGGCGGCGAAGTACTCCAGCGCGCGCCGCACGGCGACGAGGTCCTGTACGGGGGACTGGGCGGCGTACTCCGGGTCCTTTGGTGACAGGGCGGGCGTGGACAGGTCGATGACGCTCATGTGCCAGGCGCCGTCGTCCCCTTCGGAGCACAGCAGGTGCGACAGGTGCAGGTCGCCGTGGCAGGGGCCGGCCCCGGGCGCCGTCGTCCGGCTGGCGAACGCTTCCTTCAGCCGGTCGAGTTCGGCGGCGAGGGCGTCGAAGGCGGCGCTCCGGGCGGCCTGGGGAAGGGGTACGCCGTCCTGGGGGAGGGGCGTGTCGGCCCGGGCCAGCTCGGCCAGCCGTGCCGAGGACCGCGCCAGGGCCTCGGCCACCGGGTAGCCGGTGGCAGGGGCGCCCAGGCGTGCCGCCAGGTCCCGGTGGAAGCCGCGCAGGAAACGCCCGGCGGCGCGCAACTTCGGTTCCAGCGGCAGCAGATGGGCGCGTACGAGCCGCTCGGGCGCGGTGCCGGCCGTGAGCCGGGGCCACAGGGAGCGCAGGTTCTCGCGCAGCGGCGCGTCGATCCCCCGGCCCGGAGCACGGCGGTAGAGGACGCCCACGGGGTGCCGGGACCCGCGCACGGGATCCGTGTAGGTGTAGTCCCCGGCCCACTCCGGTGTGTACCCGGTGCCGCTCATGCGGCGGAGCAGTTCCGGTTCGTGGACCGCCCCGGTCGGCCGCCGGTAGGTCTTGTGGAGGTACGCGGATCCGGCAACCTCCACCAGGGACAGGGAGTTGGAGGACCAGCCATGGTCGAAGGGGAGCCGACGCGGCTCGCCCGTCGGGGCCGAGGGCGCCCGGCGGAAGTCGACGTGCCCGCCGCGGGCGGTGCGCAGCCGGGCTCCGGTGAGCACATGGCGCACGGCGGCGAGTCCGTGCGGCCCGTCGTCACCGGCCGCGGTCAGGGCGCCCGACGGATCCCGGCGCGCGGTCAGGAAGATCCGCTCGCCCGAGGCGGGCCCGCCGACAGCGGCCACCACCAGCAGCAGCTCGCCGGAGCCCAGTTCGGCGTGGTCGACCGCTTCCCACCGGTGCGCGGCCCGCAGGTCGCGCGGCATCCAGGGCGCGGTGCGCAGCAGGGGTTCGAGGCGCAGGGGCTCGAAATCGTCGTCGCGGAACACGTACGTGCTCAACTCCCGGTCATCTCATAGGCGTTGATGCCGCGCCGCCAGACGGCCAAGGCGACGGCGACGGCTGCGGCGGTCACCAGCGGCAGCCAGATCACCCGTCCCGTGGCGCCGGTCAGCAGATAGCCACACGGCACGTACGAGGTGAAGGCGAAGGGGAGCACCCAGGTCAGCACCGCGCGCAGCGAGGGGTGGTAGATGTCCAGCGGATAGGCGGCGAACTCGGACACCTGGCTCGCCGCGTACATCGACGGCAGACTGGTCACCGTCCAGAAGGACAGCGAGGCGAACAGCAGCTTCACCGAGGTGTGGATCAGGGCGCCGCACAGCACGAGGAACGGGGCGGCGAGCCACTGCACCGGGGTGAGACGGAGCCCCAGCTCGCTGCCGGACCACCCCACCAGGACGGCGCCCACGGCGAGTTCGCCGAGACCGTCGGGGTGGAAGAAGCGCTCCGACAGCAGCGAGAACAGCGGGTTCACCGGCCGGATCAGACAGCGGTAGAACTCACCGCGCTGGACCAGCTTGCGGCCCAGTTCCCACAGCTGGTCCGTGAAGAGGTGGTCCAGGCCGCGCGGCAGCAGCGAGAAGCCGAGCAGGAACAGCACCTCGTGATAGGTCCAGCCGTCCACCGCGGGCACCTGCCGGAACACCAGGCCCACCACCGCCGTCTGCAGACCCACCCGGACCAGGAAGGCCCCCGCGCCCAGGAGGAAGTCCACGCGGTACACGCTCAGCCGGTGCAGCCCGACCCCGCCGAGGAAGAAGGCCAGCCGCACATGGCGCCACACCGTGCCGGTCATCCGCCGAGCACCTCCAGACGGCTCAGCGAGGCCCGCCACAGCACACCGGCCAGCAGCGTCAGACCGGCCGCCCAGCCGATCTGCCGGGCCAGCACGTCGACCGCGCCGGCCACTCCGTCGTAGCGGCCGAGCAGGAGGGTGAGCGGTCCGTCGACCATGCCCCGGAAGGGCAGCGCGGACGCCAGTGCCGAAAGCGGCCCGGGCATCAGCGCGAGGGGCACCAGCTGCCCAGCGAAGAAGGCGACCACGCTCTGCTTCACCATGCGCACCCCCCAGGTGTTCGTGGTGACGAAGCCCGTCATCCCGGTCAGCAGGTTCACCAGGAAGGCGAGCAGCACGGACAGCGCGGTGGACACCGCGAACAGCACGACGTCCACGGGCCGTGGCGTGGTGAGCGGCACGAGCAGCGCGAACAGCACGAGCACGGGGACGCCGACCAGGACGGCATTGGCCGCGACCACCGGCAGACAGGCGAAGAACCGCATCACCGGGTAGCTGACGGGCCGCACCAGCATGACGGCGACGTCACCGCGGTAGACCTCGGCGGCGACCTCGTCGTCCACCCGGTTGGCGTGCAGGATCTGCAGCACCTGCGCCACGAGCAGATAGGTGGTGATGCTCTCGGAGGTGAAGCCGCCCGGGCCGCCGCCGGGCGGGGCGTCCGCGTACACCGCCCGCCACAGGAAGACGGTGATGGCCGCGCCGGCGGCGGCCGTGATCCCGGTGGTGACGAACGTCGAACGGTACTGGAGCAGGGACTGGAGCCCCCCGGTGGCGAACGGCAGATAGCGCCGGGCGCGTGCGGCCGGGGGAAGCGGCGTGGGGTGCTCCCGTACCCGGCGGAGCGCGCCGCCGGTCCGCGGGCCGTTCATGCCGCACCCTTCCGCCGGCCGCCCGGGACCCTGGCGGACGGGGCCTCTCGGTGCCCGCCGTAGATCCTCCGCAGGACGTCCTCCAGATCGGGTTCGGGCGCGTAGCAGTCGGTCAGGTCGAAGTGGTCGAGCAGGAAGCCGAGCACCTGCCGGGAGGTGAACCGGTCCGCCGGGTAGTCGACCCTGATCCGGCCGTCCTCGGCGGACGAGGCGCTCGCCCCGGGCAGCCCCCGCTCTATCTCCGCGCGGACGGGCCCGGGATCCGGCCGGCCCCGGTGGTCGAAGACGACCGAGCGCCGCTCGGCGGTGCGCAGCAGGTCCCGGATGCTGCCCTGGTGGACGACCCGCCCCCGGTCCACGACCAGCGCGCTGTCGCAGATGGCGGCGATGTCCGCGATGTCGTGGCTGGTGAGCACGACGGTCGTGCCCAGCTCCCGGTGGACGTGGTTGACCAGCCGCCGTACCGCGTCCTTGAGCACCATGTCGAGGCCGATGGTCGGCTCGTCCCAGAAGACCACCGCCGGATCGTGCAGCAGGCTCGCCGCGATCTCGGCCCGCATCCGCTGCCCCAGGCTCAGCTGGCGCACGGGCGTGGTGCCGAGGGCGTCGATGTCCAGCAGCTCGCGGTACAGGGCGAGATTGCGCCGGTACACCGCGTCGGGGATGTCGTAGATCCGGCGCAGGATGCGGAACGAGTCCGGCACGGACAGGTCCCACCACAGCTGACTGCGCTGCCCGAAGACCACCCCGATCCCGCGGGCGTTGGCCTGCCGGTGCCGGTAGGGCTCGATGCCCCGGACCAGACAGCGCCCGCTGGTCGGCGTCATGATGCCGGTGAGCATCTTGATCGTGGTCGACTTGCCCGCCCCGTTGGCGCCGATGTACGCCGTCTTCGCGCCGGCCGGGATCGTGAAGGACACGCCGTCGACCGCGCGGACGACGCGGTGCTCCCGGGTGAAGAGGGTGGCCAGACTGCCGGCCAGGCCCGGCTTGCGCTCGGTGAGCCGGAACTCCTTGACGAGGTTCTCCGCGACGATCACGACAGCACCCGTTCCAGGGCCTGTCCGAGCAGTCCGACGCCCTCGTCCAGGAGCGGTTCGTCGATGGTGAAGGGCGGTGCCAGACGCAGGATGTGCCCGCCCAGGGCGACTCGGAGTCCCAGGTCGAGGGCGGTGCTGTACACGGCCCGCGCCAGGTGCGGCGCAGGGGTGCGGCTCGCCCGGTCGGTGACGAACTCCAGCCCGTACAGCAGCCCCAGACCGCGTACGTCCCCCAGGTTCTCGAAGCGGGCCGCGAGGGCGGCGAGCCGCTCGTGCAGCAGCTCGCCCAGGACCCGGACGCGCTCGATCAGGCGGTCGCGATCGACGACCTCGAGCGTGGCCCGAGCCGCCGCGATGCCGAGCGGGTTGCCCGCGTACGTCGACGCGTAGGCGCCGGCCCCGGACGCCGCCGGATGGTGCATCAGGTCGGCCCGCCCCGCCAGCACAGCGAACGGGAAACCACTGGCCAGCCCCTTGGACAGGGCCACCAGATCGGGCTCGACACCGAACTGCTCGCTCGCCAGGAACGTGCCCGTCCGGCCGCCGCCGGTGAGTACCTCGTCGGCCACCAGCAGGACGCCGTTGGACCGGCAGGCCTCGGCGATCTGCTCCCAGTAACCCGGGGGCGGCACGACGACGCCGGCGGCTCCGAGGACCGGTTCGAAGACCAGCGCCGAGACGTTCGGCTTGTCGGCGATGTGCTTGCGTACGAGGGAGGCGCACCGCAACCCGCAGGAGGGGTAGGTGAGTTCCAGCGGGCAGCGGTAGCAGTAGGCCGAGTAGCCGAGGACCGAGTTGCCGGCGAAGGACTGGTGGCCCACGTCCCAGTGCACGAGCATCCGCGCGCCCGCCGTCTTGCCGTGGAAACCCCCGCGCAGCGCGCCGACCCGGTTGCGGCCCGGTGCGGCGGTGGCCTGCACCACGCGCAGCGCGGCCTCCACGACCTCGGCGCCGGTGGAGAACAGCGCGTAGGTGTCCAGCCGTTCCGGCAGCAGCCCGGCCAGCAGCTCCAGCAGCGCGGCCCGGTCGGGCGTCGCCGAGTCGTGCACGTTCCACAGGCGCCGGGCCTGCTCGGTGAGGGCCGCCACGACCTCCGGATGGCCGTGCCCCAGGGACTGGGTCAGGGTGCCCGCCGCGAAGTCCAGGTACTGGTTGCCGTCGAGGTCCGTGAGGACCGGACCGCGCCCCTCGGCGAAGACCCGGCGTCCGACGGCCGCCTCCTCGGAGGCGCCCGGAGCCAGGTGCCGCGCCTCCCGTGCCAGCCGTTCCCGCTGGTGCCGAGCCGTCATCCGCCGCCCCCCTTCTGTGTGAACTGCCGTGCCGGGCAGCACCGTTGGGCGGTGCCGGAAGCGAGTCAAACACCAACGCGGCGCCGGGTGCAAGAACTTGCTGAAAGTTGCTGAACAACCTTGCGTCCGTTGCGCGGCGTCTGCTTGAGTCGGGAACAGCTCCACCGGTGACACCGCGACTCTCGCTCAAGGAGACATCCGTGAGACCACAGATCCAGTCCCCGCCGCGACACCGGTGCCCGGCATGAAAGCCCTGGTCCTGGCGGGCGGCACCGGAAGCCGGCTGCGGCCGTTCACCCACACGAGCGCCAAGCAGCTCCTCCCCATCGCCAACAGACCGGTGGTGCACTACGCCCTGCGGGCGATAGCCGACGCCGGCATCGAGGAGGTGGGCGTGGTGGTCGGCCACCACGGGGACGACGTCCGCCGCGCGGTCGGCGACGGCTCGGCCTTCGGGCTGAGCATCGCCTACCTGAACCAGCCCCGGCCCCTGGGGCTGGCCCACGCCGTGGCGGTCGCCCGCCCGTTCCTGGCGGACGACGACTTCCTGCTGTACCTCGGGGACAACCACCTGGAGGACGGCGTGACGGGATTCGTCCGGCGCGCCGCCGCCCGGCGGGACGCCGCCCGGCTGCTGCTCACCCCCGTGTCCGACCCCACCGCCTTCGGCGTCGCGGAAGTCGACGACGACGGGGTGGTGCGGCGGCTGGAGGAGAAGCCGGAACGGCCCCGCAGCGACCTCGCCCTGGTCGGGGTCTACGCCTTCACCCCCGCCGTGCACGAGGCGGTGCGCGCCATCCGCCCCTCCGGGCGCGGCGAGCTGGAGATCACCCACGCGGTGCAGTGGATGATCGACCGCGAACTGCCGGTACGCGCCGAGACCACCACCCGCCCATGGCGTGACACCGGCAGCGTCGAGGACCTGCTGGAGGCGAACCGGCAGGTCCTGGACCGGATGGAGGGGCGCGTGGACGGCAAGGTCGATCCGCACAGCGTCCTGGTGGGCCGGGTCCGCATCGCGGACGGGGCGGTGGTGCGCGGATCACGGATCGTCGGACCCGTCGTCGTCGGCGCGGGCGCCGTCATCAACAACTCCAGCGTCGGCCCGTACACCGCCGTCGCCGAGGACTGCCGGATCGAGGACAGCGCGATCGAGTTCTCCGTGCTCCTCCAGGGCGCGTGCGTGGAAGGGGCCGCACGGATCGAGCGGTCGCTCATCGGCCGGGAGGCCGTGGTGACCGCCGCGCCCCGCCCGCCCCAGGCCCACCGTCTCGTCCTCGGCGACCACAGCAAGGTGCAGCTCACCTCATGACCTCACGCATCCTCGTCACCGGCGGAGCCGGCTTCATCGGATCCGCCTACGTCCGCGCGCTGCTCGGCCCCGCCGGACCGCCCGGCGTCTCGGTCACGGTCCTGGACAAACTCACCTACGCGGGCAGCCTCGCCCGCCTCGACCCGGTGCGCGGCCACCCCGGCCTGACCTTCGTGCACGGCGACGTCTGCGACGCCGCGACGGTACGGCGGCTGGCGGCCGGGCACGACGAGATCGTCCACTTCGCGGCGGAGTCGCACGTCGACCGCTCCATCGAGGACGGCGCCGGCTTCACCCACACCAACGTGATGGGCACCCACACCCTGCTGGACGCGGCACTGCGGCACGGGGTGCGGACCTTCGTGCAGATCTCCACCGACGAGGTCTACGGCTCGATACCCGAGGGCGCCGCACGGGAGGAGGACCCGCTCAGGCCCAGCTCGCCGTACGCGGCGTCGAAGGCCGCGGCCGACCTCGTCGCGCTGGCCCACCACCACACCCACGGCCTGGACGTCCGGGTGACCCGCTGCTCCAACAACTTCGGCCCGTACCAGCATCCGGAGAAGGCCGTTCCGCGCTTCGTCGCCACCCTGCTGACCGGCGGTGACCTGCCGGTGTACGGCGACGGGCGGCAGGTGCGCGACTGGCTGCACGTGGACGACCACGTGCGGGCCGTGGAACTGGTGCGCACGGCGGGGCGGCCGGGGCGGACGTACAACATCGGGGGTGGCACCTCGCTGACCAACCTGGACCTCGCGCACCGCCTGCTCCGGTGGTGCGGAGCCGGCCCGGAGCGCATCACGCACGTCGAGGACCGCAAGGGCCACGACCGGCGGTACGCGGTGGACCACGGCAGGATCACCGCGGAGCTGGGATACCGGCCAAGGGTCGGCTTCGAGGCGGCGCTGGCCGCCACGGTGGACTGGTACCGGACCCATCGGGCCTGGTGGGAGCCCATGCTGGAGTCCGTGTGACTCCGGCCCGCACGGCCGGGCGCGTCGGGGACGCACCGGATGCGAACCCCGCGGCCGGGGACCGGAGTTCGTCGAACGTAACACCCTGGAAACCCTTGCGAAAGGCTTTGCGCGCGGCTCATTCAACTATTGCCTGCTCAACTGGCAGTTCTGCGCAAGGGGTTGACCTGCGGTAGGCGGCGCCGTACGGTCTCGACCGCAATTTCTTGCAGCAAGAACCAGTGAACGGCCTTACCTGGCATGGCGCGTTGTCAACCAAGGCTGACTCCGGTACCACCCCACATCCCCACTGGAGCAACCATGGCCAGAAAGACCGTGGCCGCTGCACTCGCCGCCCTGGCGGGAGCCGCTGTGGCCGTCACGGGACCGACGCCGGCGCAGGCGAGCGCGCCCGGCGGCAAGGACGTCACCGCGGTGATGTTCGAATGGAACTTCAAGTCCGTCGCCAAGGCGTGCACGGACCAACTGGGCCCCGCCGGGTACGGCTACGTCCAGGTCTCCCCACCCAACGAACACATCCAGGGCCCGGCCTGGTGGACGGCCTACCAGCCCGTCAGCTACAAGATCGGCACGAAGCTGGGCAACCGCTCGGACTTCGCGAACATGGTGGACACCTGCCACGCGGCAGGCGTCAAAGTGGTCGCGGACACCGTGATCAACCACATGGCGAACGCCTCCGGCACCGGCACCGCCGGGTCGTCCTTCAGCAAGTACGACTACCCCGGCACCTACTCCGCAGCCGACATGGACGACTGCACCACGAGCATCAGCAACTACGGCGACCGCTGGAACGTCCAGCACTGCGAGATGGGCGGCCTGCCCGACCTCGACACCGGCGAGGAGTACGTCCGCAAGACCATCGCGGGCTACCTGAACGACCTGCTGTCCCTCGGCGTCGACGGCTTCCGCATCGACGCCGCCAAGCACATCCCCGAGGACGACCTCGCCAACATCAAGTCCCGCCTGACCAATCCCGGCGTCTACTGGAACCAGGAGACGATCGGCGCCTCCGGCGAGGCGGTCCAGCCGCCCGAGTTCTACAACACGGGCGACGTCCAGGAGTTCCGCTACGCCTACGACCTCAAGCGCGTCTTCACCAACGAGAAGCTCGCCGAACTGAAGAACTTCGGTGAGGCGTGGGGCTACGTCTCCAGCGGCAAGGCCTCCGTCTTCGTCACCAACCACGACACCGAACGCAACGGGGGAAGCCTCACCTACAAGGACGGTTCCGACTACACTCTCGCGCACGTCTTCATGCTGGCCTGGCCGTACGGCTCACCCGATGTGCACTCCGGCTACGAGTTCAGCGACAAGGACGCCGGCGGACCCGACAACGGCCAGGTCAACGCCTGCTACACCGACGGCTGGAAGTGCCAGCACGCCTGGCGCGAGATAGCGAGCATGGTCAAGTTCCGCAACACGGCCGCCGGTACGGCCGTGACCGACTGGTGGGACAACGGCAACAACCAGATCGCCTTCGGCCGCGGCGACAAGGCGTACGTCGCCATCAACCACGAGGGCTCCCCCCTCACCCGCACCTTCCAGACCTCGCTGGCCGCCGGGAACTACTGCGACGTGCAGAGCGGCAAGGGGGTGACCGTCGACTCGTCCGGCCGGTTCACGGCCACCCTGGGCGCCGACTCCGCCCTCGCGCTGCACATCGGGGCGAAGAACTGCGACACCACCGTCGACCCCGACCCCGCCACCGGAGCCTCGTTCAACGTCAACGCCTCCACCCAGTGGGGCCAGAACGTGTACGTCGTCGGCAGCATCTCCGCCCTCGGCAACTGGAACACCGCCAAGGCCCTCAAGCTGGACCCGGCGAGCTACCCCGTGTGGAAGCTCGACCAGGCCCTGCCCGCGGGCACCGCATTCGAGTACAAGTACCTCCGCAAGGACGCGAGCGGCAACGTCGCCTGGGAGAGCGGCTCCAACCGTACGGCCACCGTGCCGGCCGGCGGAGTGGTCACGCTGAACGACACCTGGCGCGGCTGACCGACCCACCCGGAGACGAACTCCGCACACCGGCGACGACCGCCCGGCCCCACCACCGGTGCCGGGCGGTCCCGCGCCCCCGCTCGGCGGCGCCCGTCCTTGCCCGCCACCGACACCCCGAGGAGACGCGTCACGTGGCCGGCAGACCCAGACAGCACGCAACCGCCCTGGCCGTAGCGCTGTGCACAGCCGTGCTGCCACCGCTGACGCCCCCGGCGACGGCCGCGGAACGGCTTGCGGCACCCGCGACGGCCGCGGAACCGCCCGCGGCACCGGCGACGGTCACCGAATTCCCACGTGGCTGACCGACGCACAGCGGTCCGCCCATCCGGGATTCGCGGACCACCAGGCCTTCACCGTCGATCCCCGGGACCGCGACCGGATCGCCGAGGCCCGGGCGAGCCGCCAGCTGATCGCCACCCAGCGAGGGCAGGACGGGGCCCTGCTCGGCGCCACGACCGTGCGCCTGCCACCCGGCTGACCTCCCCAGCACACCGTACGAAAGGAAAGAGCCGCACCGTGACCCCAGCACCCACCGCCCGTGGCAACCCGGGCGGACCACCGGCACGCCCGCGTGGCCGGCGCCTCCCGGCCGCCGTCACCCGCGCCGCCACCGTGGCCGTCACCGCCGCACTGCTCGCCACGGCCCCGCACGCCACCCAGCCGGCGAGCGCCACGGTTCCGGGCGGCGCCCGGTCGGCGAGCGCGGGCCGCCCGTCCGCCCCGCCGTCCGACGCCCGCCTGGCCGCGACGCCGGCCCGGCACGACATGACCCGGGAGCAGTTCTACTTCCTCCTCCCCGACCGGTTCGCGGACGGCTCCGCCGCCAACGACCGGGGCGGACTGACCGGCGACCGCACCACCACCGGCTACGACCCCACCGACAAGGGCTTCTACCAAGGAGGTGACCTGAAGGGGCTGATCAGCAAGCTGGACTACGTCAAGGGGCTCGGCACCACCGCGATCTGGCTGGCCCCGATCTTCAAGAACAAACCGGTGCAGGGCAACGGCGAGAGCGCCGGCTACCACGGTTACTGGATCACCGACTTCACCCGTGCCGACCCGCACTTCGGCACCAACGCGGACCTCGCGGAACTCATCCGCAAGGCCCACGCCAAGGGGATGAAGGTCTTCTTCGACGTCATCACCAACCACACGGCCGACACCGTCACCAACACCGAGAAGACGTTCACCTACCGCGGCAAGGGCGCCTACCCCTACCTGGACACCGAAGGCCGCCCCTTCGACGACACCAAGGGCATGCACGAGATCGACGCCCGCGGCTTCCCCTACACACCGCAGGTCGCCCCGTCCGAACGGAACGCCAAGGTCCCGGCCTGGCTCAACGACCCCACCATGTACCACAACCGCGGCGACTCCACCTTCGCCGGCGAGAGCACCCTCTACGGCGACCACACCGGCCTCGACGACCTGTGGACCGAACGCCCCGAGGTCGTGCGCGGCATGGAGAAGATCTACGAGAAGTGGGTCGAGGACTTCCGCGTCGACGGCTTCCGCGTCGACACCGTCCGCAACGTCGACATGGCGTTCTGGACCCAGTGGGCGACGGCACTCGACGCCTACGCGGCGAGGAAGGGCCGGAAGAACTTCTTCGTCTTCGGCGAGACACTGTCCTCCGACCCGGCCGTCACCTCGCCCTACGTACGCCAGGGCCGCCTCGACGCTACGCTCGACTTCCCGCTCCAGGACGCCGTCCGCCAGTACGCCTCCCAGGGCCGCACGGCCGACCGGCTCGCCGACGTCTTCGCGCAGGACTACCGCTACACCACCGACAAGGCGAACGCCTACGAACAGGTCACCTTCCTCGGCAACCACGACATGGGCCGCATCGGCGCCTTCCTGCTGAAGGACAACCCGGGGGCCGGCGACGCCGAACTCCTGCGCCGGGACCGCTTCGCCCACGAGCTGATGTTCCTCTCCCGGGGCAACCCGGTCGTCTACTCCGGTGACGAACAGGGCTTCACCGGCGCCGGCGGCGACAAGGACGCCCGGCAGACGATGTTCGCCTCGAAGGTGCCGGAGTACCTGGACGACGACGAGATCGGCACCGACCGTACGGCCGCCTCGGACGCCTACGACCCCTCCCACCCCCTGTACCGGGCCATAGCCGCCCTGTCCCGGCTCACCCGGGACCACCCCGCCCTGCGCGACGGCGTCCAGACCGAACGCTACGCACAAGGCCCCGTCTACGCCTTCACCCGGACGGACACCCACCGGCGCGACCACTACCTGGTGGCGGCCAACAACGCCACCGAGGCACGGACCGTACGGATCCCCACGGGCTTCGCCGGAGTGGCCTACCGGGGCCTGTACGGCACCACCGGCACGGTGACCAGCGGCGCCGACACCCGTGTGACCGTCACCATCCCGCCGCTGTCGTCCGTGGTGCTGAAGGCGAAGCAGCGGCTCGGCACGCCCGCCACCCGGCTCACCCTGGAACTCAAGGCCCCCGCCGCGGGCGCCACCGGCGACGTCGACGTCTCCGCCGACGTCAGCGGCGGCGGCCTCGACCGCGTCGTCTTCGCCGCCCAGGTCGGCAACGGCCCCTGGCAGACGCTCGGCACCGCCGACCACGCCCCGTACAAGGTCACACAGCACCTCCCCGACACCGTGAAGCAGGGCACCACCCTGCGCTACAAGGCGGTGGCCGTCGACCTCGCGGGCCGGACCGCGAGTGCCCTCGCCACGACCACGGCCGGGCAGACGGCGACGCCCAGGCCGCCGAGCGCCCTGAACCGCGCCTACGCCGTCGTCCACTACCTGCGCCCGGACGGCGACTACACCGGCCGGCGACTGGAAAGCGCGGGCCGGACGGCCGAGTTCACCGGCCGGGACGCCTACGGCGCCTTCGCCTGGGTCAAGTTGGAGGAGGGCGCGCGGAGCCTGACGTACACGGTCACCGGAAACGGCACCGCGGACGGCCCGCGGCGCACCGTCGACCTGGACAAGACGGGCGAGGTCTGGATCCGGCAGGGGGACGACGGCCAGTCGGACACGGCACCGCACGGCGCCTACCCGGCCCCCGACCCGGCCAAGGCAGTGATCCACTACCACCGGGCCGACGGCGACTACGACGGCTGGGGCCTGCACACCTGGACCGGGGCGAAGCATCCCACGGACTGGTCGGCGCCGCTCACGCCCACCGGCAGGGACGCCTTCGGCGTGACCTTCGAGGTGCCGCTCGCCGACGGCGCGACCTCGCTCAGCTACATCGTCCACAAGGGCGACGAGAAGGACATCAGCGCCGACCGGTCGCTGGACTTCGCCACCTACGGCAAGGAGACCTGGCTGATCGGCGGTGACGGCGACTATCTGCTGCCGACGGTGGGCAGCGCCCCCGATCTGGACCTCGACACGGCCAAGGCCCGCTGGATCGGCACGGACACGGTCGTGTGGAAGGTGAAGACCACGGACGCCACCAGTCAGCAGCTCGTCTACGCCCCTGACGGAGGCATCACCGTCAAGGACGGCGCGCTGTCCGACGAGGGCCACTGGCTGCGGCTGATCCCGTCGAAGCTCACGGACGCCCAGAAGTCGGCGCATCCGGAGCTGGCGGACGACCCGGCGTTCACGGTCGACCCCCGAGACCGCGACCGCGTCCCGGCCGCCCTGCGCGCCCAGCTCATCGCCACCCAACGCGCCGCCAACGGCGCGCTGCTGGCCGCCACCGCGGTCCGCCTTCCCTGACCCACACCACGACCGACGGGTGCCCCTCGCCGGGCGCGGGGCACCCGTCGCATTCCCGGGACCGGATGATGTAATACCCCGTACAGATTTGTAGCCATTACCGATTTGGGGGGCGGCTGTGCCGTTCAAGACCACCGAGGAAGCGGTACGCGCGTGGGTGGAGGGATGGGCCGTCTCGCGCGGTGCGGCCCGACCCACGCCCCGGCCCTGGGGGTTCACCGTGGAGGTGGGCCTGCCCAAGGAGGTGGCCCGGCATGTCGTCACCGCCGCCGACGAGGCGACCGTCCGCAAGCTGGCCGAGAACACCACGGCCTGCGGCATACCTCTCAAGACGTTCGTGCCGGCGCGGACCCTGCGGGCGTGGCTGCCGCCGGGCTGGGTCCTGCTGGACGGCCATGCGGTCCTCATGGCCGCCCGGCTGAGCACCGTCGACGCCCCGCCCCGCCTTCCCGACGGCTACCGGCTGCACCACTGGGACCGGGCCGGCGTCACCCGTGCGGTGGTGCGCGCCGCCGACGGAGCCTTCGCCGCGCGCGGGCAGATCGCGGTCACCGGCCCGACCGCCGTGGCCGACCAGGTGGAGACGCACCCGGCTCATCGGCGCCGGGGGCTCGGACGCGTGGTGATGGGAACGCTCGCCGAGGCTGCGACCCGTCAGGGCGCGCGGGCGGCCGTGCTGGGCGCGACCGAGGAGGGCCGGACACTGTACGAGGCCGTCGGCTGGCAGGTGGTGGCTCCGCTGAGCGCCGCGGTCCGGGAAGCATAGGACAGCGGGATCCAGTCATCCGGCACGCCGAGGCAACCGACGCCGTCCCGCCGCGGCACCCCGTCGGCCATGCCGGTGCCGGCGGCTCAGTCCGCCGTCCGCGTGGCAGCCGCCGTCCTGAACGCCGGGGAGGCTTGGAACAACGCGTGGACGGCGGTGGTGACCTGGGCGGCGACCGCCTCGGGGGTGGAGGAGTCGAGCTTGCCGTCGAGGTGCAGGAAGGCCAGGCCGTGGACGAGGGCCCAGATCGTGGTCGACAGGGCCTCCGCGTCCGAGCCGGGGAAGGCGGCCCGCACGATCCCGCGGACGTATTCCGAGATGGCCGCGGTCGCGGCGACCCGTTCCTCGCTCGTCGGGTCGCACGGCTCGGCGAACATGGCCCGGAAGAGGGCGGGGTGGTCCAGCGCGAACCGTACGTAGGCGACGGCGACCGCGGCGAGCTCATCGGGCGTCGCCGGGGCCGGGTGGGCCCCGGCCAGGTGCCCGGCGAGTTCGCGGTAGCCCTCGGCGGCGACGGCGGAGACGAGCGCGTCGCGGTCGGCGTAGTGGCGGTACGGTGCGGTGGCCGACACCCCGGCACGCCGGGCGACCGCGCGCAGCGAGAGGCCCGCGCTGCCGTCCTCCTCCAGGAGTTCGCGCGCGGCGCGCAGGCAGGCGGCGCGCAGATCGCCGTGGTGGTACGTGCCGGTCGGAGGCATGGGTCACCCGTCCTTGGTGTTCACGGCGTTCACATTCCCTCTCTCATGTGCACGCCGCATACATCCTAAGGGATCAAAAAGAAGGGAAGAAGGAACAACCGGGACGATGACGGACCGCCCTCTCTCCGCGGCGCGGCCCGGCCGGGTCCGCTGCCGTGCGACAGCCGCGGGTCAGCGGCCGCCGGCCGCCTTGAGGATTCTGAGCGCTCCGGTCAGCAGGGTGGCCCAGGTTTCGGGGCTGATGCCCGACGGTGGGTAGAAGCCCCGGACGCGCTGGTGGGCCACGGTCTGGGGTTCGGTGTACTTGAGGATGCCGTCCGCGCCGTGGCGGCGGCCGAGTCCCGAGTCGCCCATGCCGCCCATGGGGGCGTCGACGCTGCCCCATGCGGCGGCGAAGGCATCGTTGACGTTCACGGTGCCGGCGCGCACCCGGGCGGCGACGGCCCGGCCCCGGGCCCCGTCACGGCTCCAGACACTGCCGTTGAGGCCGTAGGCGGTCGCGTTGGCCAGGCTGACGGCCTCGTCGACGTCGCGGTAGGTGTAGACGGAGACGACGGGTCCGAAGGTCTCGTGGTCGTACAGGGTCATGTCGGGGGTGACGCCGGTGAGGATGGTCGGCTCGTAGAACAGCGGTCCGAGGTCGGGCCGGGCCTTGCCGCCGGCGAGGACGGTGGCGCCCTTGGCGACGGCGTCGTCGACGTGTGCGGTGACGGTCTTCAGCTGGGACGGGGTGGTGAGGCTGCCGACATCGACGCTGTAGTCGTACGCGGCGCCGATCTTGAGCTTCTTGGTGCGGGCGACGAACGCGGCGACGAACTCGTCACGGACGGACTCGGCCACGTACAGGCGCTCGACGGAGACACACAGCTGCCCGGCGGAGGGGAAGCAGGCGGCGACGGCGCCGTCGGCGGCCTTCCCGATGTCGGCGTCGTCGAGGACGATCATGGGGTTCTTGCCGCCGAGTTCGAGGGAGGCACCGATCAGGCGCTCGCCGGCGTCGCTCGCGATCCGCCGTCCGGTGGCGGTGGAGCCCGTGAACATCATGAAGTCGGCGTTGTCCATCAGCGCGCCGCCGAGGGAAGCGCCGCTGCCGATCACCATCTGCCACACGTCCTCGGGAAGGCCGGCCTCGTACATGAGGTCCATCGACCACAGCGCGGTCAGAGCGGTCTGGGTGTCCGGCTTCTGCACGACGGCGTTGCCGGCCATGAGGGCGGCGATGGTGTCGCTCGCGGCCATGCTCAGCGGGTAGTTCCACGGCGAGATGACGGTGACCACGCCCTTGGGGTGGCGCAACTCGGTGGTGTGGGTGAGCAGCGGGATCGCACCGCGGCGCCGCTTCGGACCGAGGTACTTGGCGGCGTTGCGGGCGTAGTAGCGCGAGACGACGCCGATGTCGACCACTTCGAGGAACGCGTCGCGGCGGGTCTTGCCGTTCTCGGCCTGCATCAGATCCAGCGCCTGGTCCCGCCGGGCCAGGACCAGGTCGTGGTACCGCAGCAGAACCCTCTTGCGCTCCGCCACCGGCGTGGCGGCCCAGGCCCTCTGCGCCGTCCGGGCGCGGGCGAACGCGGCCTCGACGTCGTCGGGGGTGGAGACCGGCACGTCGGCCAGGGGAGCGCCGGTGTAGGGCGCGGTGGTGGTGACCCGTGCGGCGTTCGGCGCGGCCGACACCCGAGTGGTCAGCCGCTGGAGGAAGGACGGGGTGAGGGATGCGGGAAGAGCCGGACCGCGGGCGGTCGTCGGGCCGGCGGATACGGTGGTCATGGCGGGCTCCTTGGTTACTTGCCGCGGCTGAGGACCGAGGCGGGGACCGGCATGTGCAGGGCGGCCTGACCCTCGGTCATGACGTCGAACCGGACGGTCCGCTTCGGCCTGAGCGACCGCAGGTCGTCCGACATGCGGCCCTCGCCGAGTCGCAGGGTGATGCCGCTGCTGCCGCGCGTCGTGCCGGCGCTCAGGACGTTGGTCTGGTTCAGGGTGGAGTGCCACGCGCCGTCGATCGTCGTGTACGAGGTGAGCGAGCCGACCCGCTCACCGCTCGCATAGCTCCTCTGGGCGGGGGTGTTCGCCAGCAGCGACAGATCGACTCCGCCGGCATCGTTGGTCACGCGTGCGGTCGTCCGGTGATGGTCGATGCCGACGTCCATGCCGGTGACCCACTTGGGGAAGCCGTAGCCGTCGTGCCCGCGGACCTGCGCGATCTCCGAACTGACCGGCAGTGACAGGACATAGGAGTGGAGGTGCTCGTTCTTCAGGCCGGAGACGAGGTCGAAGAAGCCCAGCCTGCCGTGCCGCGCGGGCTTGACCGCGATACCGACGGCCGCTTCGGTGTAGAAGTCGATGTCGCACACGTCGTAGCGGAAGAACATGACCGAGACCAGGCCGATGCCGGGCACGATTTCCAGCGGCGAGAGCTCCTCGGGCAGCCGCGCGCGAATCGCCCGGGACGGTGCGAGCATCGTGAGCCGGGCGGTCGCGATGGCGTAGTAGAAGTTCGGGGTGAGGGTGGGGCCGATCGGGGAGTCGACCTGGACCTTGGGGAGCCTCCGGAAGAAGTCCACGCCGCTGACGCGCGGGTCGCGGGCGATCGCGTCGAGGTCCGGGGCCATGCGGTAGCGGTCGTACAGGCCGCCCTTGGGAACGGTGACCTTGCGGCCTGCGAGGTCCACCGTGACGGTGTCGTTCTGAGCGGAAGACATGGGGGAGTTCCTTACTTTCGTGTGAGCGGAGTACACGTGACCACGGGGTGGTGGGGTGATGTCTGGAGCGTCAACGCTGGGAGGTACGGGCCTGCGGCGACGCGGTGGGGACCGTACCCGTCGGGCATGCCTCGCTTCGCCGGGTCGTGGCACCGTCCCGTGCGGGTTCTCTCGCCGGCCGGGGTGACCGGGCGCCGCTCAGGCCGCGCTCCGCGGCTGTGACAGCCAGGTGCGGTAGCTCCGCAGGGCCTTGCGCTGCTTGCGCCATTCGGAGATCAGGGCGATCGCCGGGTGGGTGCCGGGCCGGGGGCTGCCTCCGCGGGCGAGGCGACGCAGCTGGTAGCGCACCAGGGCCATGCCGGCGGCGGACGCGAGGGCCTTGTCGGACCAGTTCACCCGCCGCATCTGCCGGTCGGCCTCCCGCTGCTCACGCCAGCGTTCGGGAAGGTCGGGGGTGACGGCGAGGGCGGTGCCCATGCCGATGACCGCCACGCCGCTGTCGAGGACCTCCTCCGCGGTCGCGCGCCTGGTGATGCCGCCGGTGAGCATGAGGGGAAGCGGGCTGGTCCCGGCCAAATCCTTGGCCAGATCCAGGAAGTACGCCTCACGGGCCTGGGTGCGGGCTTCGGCGGGGCGGCCGGTCATCGCGGGGCTCTCGTAGCTGCCGCCGGAGAGTTCGACCAGGTCGACGCCGAGGGGGTCGAGCATCTCGATGACCTGGCGGGCGTCCCCGGCGTCGAATCCGCCGCGCTGGAAGTCGGCGGAGTTGAGCTTGACCGCCACCGCGAACGACGGCGAGACGGCCGCGCGGACGGCGCGGACGATGTCGAGCAGCATGCGGGCGCGGTTCTCCAGGGATCCGCCCCACTGGTCGGTGCGCTTGTTGACCAGGGGGGAGAGGAACTGTGAGAGCAGGTAGCCGTGCGCGGCGTGGATCTCGACACCGTCGAATCCGGCCTGCTCGGCCCGGCGAGCGGTTACCGCGTACCGTGCCACGGTCTCTTCGATCTGCTGCGGGGTCATGGCGGTCGGACGGCCGAAGCGGCCGCTGTGCTTGCCCAGGTCGACGGGGATGTCTGTCGGCCCCCACACCACGCCGGGCATGTCGGAGGCCACCTGGCGACCGGGGTGGTTGATCTGCATCCACATCGCACCGCCACCGGACTTGCCGGCCTTCGCCCACTCGACGAACGGTTCCAGGGGGGCGTGCTCGTCGAGCACGACACCGGCGGGGCCGGTCAGTGCCTCGGCGTGGACCATGACATTGCCGGTGATCAGCAGTCCGGTGCCGCCGGCGGCCCAGCGCCGGTAGAGCGTGAACAGGTCTTCGCCGGGAACCTGGCCGTCGCCGGCCATGTTCTCCTCCATCGCCGCCTTCGCGATCCGGTTCTTCAGCGCCTGCCCGGAGCGCAGGGGCAGGGGTGAGAACAGTTCGCTGGTCATACGGGTTCCCTCTTCCAACCGTGAATGTTTGCACCACTCACATTAGTGCTTCAATGTAATCGGCGTAAACATCCAGGGTGTGTGCTGTGTCACGGGGGCCCGTGCGGCTCGTGTCGAGTCGATGGCTTAATGTGTGCACTGTAAACATCTTGGCTCGCGAGGCTCTTCCCGAGCCACGCAGAAACCTTTCATCTCAGGTGTGCGAACGGAGTTGTCATGAAAGCCGTATCGATCAGGGAGCACGGTGGTCCCGAGGTCCTGGAGTGGATCGAGGTCGAGGACCCGACGCCCGCGGCCGGCGAGGTCGTCGTCGACGTGGTGGCCAGTGCGCTGAACCGGGCGGACGTCATGCAGCGCTGGGGGCTCTACCCGCTGCGGCCCGGCTGGTCGCCGTACCCGGGCCTGGAGGTCTCCGGCCGCATCAGCGCCCTCGGTGAGGCGGTCAGGGGCTGGCAGGTGGGCGATGAGGTGTGCGCGCTGCTGACGGGTGGTGGCTACGCGCAGAAGGTCGCCGTTCCCGCCGGGCAGCTTCTCACGATCCCCCAGGGCATCGGTCTGGTGGAGGCGGCGGCCCTTCCCGAGGTCACCGCCAAGGTCTGGTCCAACCTCGTCATGACCGCGGGCCTGAAGGCGGGGGAGACCCTCCTGGTCCACGGCGGCGCCGGCGGTGTCGGCACGATGGCGATCCAGATCGCCAAGGCCCTGGGCGCCCGCGTCGTCACCACGGTGGGTGGCCGGGAGAAGGCCGCCGAGGCGCGGCAACTGGGCGCCGATACGGCGATCGACTACCGCACCGAGGATTTCACCGAGCACGGCCCCTACGACGTGATCCTCGACGTCGTCGGCGGCGACTACCTGGAGCGCAACGTGCGTTCCCTGGCGGCGGACGGGCGCCTGGTCGTCATCGGCCTGCAGAAGGGGCTGGAGGGCCGGTTGAACCTCGCGGAGATCGTGTTCAAGCGGGCCTCCGTGTACGGCACCACCCTGCGGACCCGCTCCAAGGAGCACAAGGCCGAGATCGTGGCCGAGGTCCGGAAGAACGTGTGGCCCATGATCGAGAACGGCGCCGTGAAGCTGGTCGTCGACCGGACCCTCCCCATGGCCGACGCCGCCGAAGGGCACCGCCTCATGGAAGCCGGCGGCCACCTCGGCAAGATCCTGCTCGTGAACGACGACAGCGCATGACGCCGGGCCGCCGGATGCCGTGGTCTCAGGGACCGGGCACGGCGGCTCCACGGCGGCTTCCACGGACGCGGACACGCGGACACGCGGACACGTGAGAGGCGGGCACGTCGCGGACTTCCCGGGCGCCTGTCGAGCGGCGGATACGAACGGTGCGCATCCGGTGGCGGAGTCGATCCGCGCCGGAGCGCAGACCTTCCTTTCTCCATCCGGGCGGACTCCTCCCGGGCTTCGTGACCGGGTTGCGACAGGGGGATCGGCCGCGAACGATGGAGCCAGGCGTGCCCGTCCTCGGGCAGGCGCGCGACAGCCGCGGCCGGTGAGGGCTCGCGCGATCAGGGCACCCGCGTGCCCGTGACAAGGAGCGGACATGACTGACCTTCCTCCTCCGATCACCCCCAGTCTCGAACCGGCCGCGAAGGAACTCTGCGAGGCGACGGACCCGCATCCGCGGATCTACGAGGTCCCCCCGGAACAGGGCCGTGACATCCTGCTCGGCCTGCAGAGCGACCTCAGCGTGCCGCGTCCGGATGTCGACGAGGAGTGGGTCGACGTGGAGGCGGGCGAATGGGGCACGGTCCGCACCCGCATCATCCGGCCCAAGGGATCGTCGGGACCGCTGCCGGTGGTGTTCTACATCCACGGCGCCGGCTGGGTCTTCGGCGACGACAAGACACACGACCGGCTCTTCCGCGAGCTCACGGTCGGCGCCGGGGCGGCGGGCGTCTTCCCCGTCTACGACCGCGCGCCCGAGGCGAAGTACCCCACCCAGGTCGAACAGAACTACGCCGTGGGGCAATGGGTCGTGGAGCACGGCGCGGAGCACGGCCTGGACACCTCGCGCATCGCCGTCACCGGCGAGTCGGTGGGCGGCTGCATGTCGGCGGTGTTCGCGCTGATGAACAAGGAGCGCGGCGGGATCGACCTCAAGGCGCAGGTCCTGCTCTACCCGGTGACCAACGCCGACTTCGACACCCCGTCCTACCTGCAGTTCGCCGAGGGTTACTACCTCACCCGCGACGGCATGAAGTGGTTCTGGGACCAGTACTCCGAGCCGGGTCAGCGCACGGAGGTGTACGCCTCCCCGCTCCAGGCCTCCCTGGACCAGCTCAAGGGCCTGCCCACCACGCTGGTCATCACCGACGAGGCCGACGTCCTGCGCGACGAGGGCGAGCAGTACGCCAACAAGCTGCGCGAGGCGGGCGTGGACGTGACCTCCGTCCGCGTGGCGGGGATGGTCCACGACTTCCTCCTCCTGGACAGCCTGCGCGACACCCGCGCCGCCAACGTCGCCCGCAAGCTCGCCGTCGACGCTCTGCGCACGGCCCTCCACGACGGCTCCCACACGTAATCCCGGGCGCCTGCGAGCGCATTTCTGATCCGCCGCCACCGGACGAGCCGGTGCACGGTGGCGTCCCCGGTCTCGAACAGCACGTGCGGTAGCGCACGGCCCGTGTCCGGGAGCGCGGCCGGCTCCCCCGGGCGGTGTGTGCAACCCCTTTCGTTCGGTTTCGTCGGGCCCGGGGCCGCCCCGGGTGGTGGAGACGCGCGCCGATGAGGGACGGCGAGGAAACCCCGGGCCTCGCCGCTGCCGCGACGAGCGCCGGTTGACTCGCGTTTGGGCATCCGTTCCCTGAGCGTTCAACCGGCGCCCCCTGTCAGTGTGGTGTGAGCTTCCTAGGGTCCATGAGGCTGCCGAAAGAAGGGGCTCATGGACTCACACCTCGCGATACGGGCTCGCGGGATCACCAAGTGTTTCGGCGAAGTCGTCGCGCTGGACGGCGTCGACCTGGACGTGGCGCGGGGGCGGATCCACGGCCTGGCCGGACCGAACGGCGCCGGCAAGACGACACTGCTCGGCCTGCTGCTCGGCCTGGCCGTGGCCGACAGCGGCCGTCTGGAGATCCTGGGCACACCGACGGGCCGGGCGTTCGAAGACCCCGGCGGTGTCTCCGGGTTCGTGGACGCGCCCGGGCTGTACCCCTCGCTCACCGCCCGGCAGAATCTCGCCGCGCTCGCCGCTCTGCGCGGTGACGACCCCCGGTCGGCGGGGATCGACGACGCGCTCGAACAGGTCGGGCTCACGGACGTCGCCGACGACCGCACCCGCGGCTTCTCACTGGGCATGCGCCAACGTCTCGGCCTCGCCGCGGCGTTGCTCGCCAAACCCCGGCTGCTCGTCCTGGACGAACCCGCCAACGGCCTGGACCCGGCCGGAAAGAGGCACGTCCACGGTGTCCTCACCCGGCTCGCGGGGGAGGGGACCGCCGTGGTGCTGTCGAGCCACCGCATGGACGACCTGGAGGCCCTGTGCTCCGAGGTCACCATCCTCGCGACCGGGCGGGTCGTCTTCTCCGGACCGCTGGGCGAACTGGCCGCCGGGAACCGTGAACTCGCCTACCGGCTCATCACCTCCGACCCGGCGCGTGCCCGCCGGCTGGCCGCCGCCGCGCCGGGCATCCGCCTGGCCGGCGACACCGCGGGACGCCAGGGCGGTGACGTGCTCGTGGTGCACGCGCTCGTGCCCGCCCTCGACGCCCTGGTGGCCGGCCTCGTCCACGCGGGCATCGCGCTGCGCGAACTCGCCCCGTTGGTCTCGCCGTTGGAAGCGGCCTTCCTGGCCCTGACCGAGCCACCGGCGGCCACCGCCACCGGCTCACGACAGACCGACGTACGGCAACAGCACACCGACGCGCGACGGCGCCAGCCTGACGTACGACGGCAACAGACCGACGTACGACGCCAGTCCGCCGACACAGCACGGCAACAGTCCGACGTACGACAGCCGTCCACCGACACGCGACGCCAACGCACCGATGCCCGACAGCAGGAGGCCGGTAAGTGACCGCAGCCGTGACACCGGCCGCCGCGGCCGCCCCCGGTGACCAGACCGCTTCCCGCCCTGTCTCCGTCGCCCGGGGCTACCGCTTCGAAGTCGTCAAGCTGGTCGCGCAATGGCGGGTCCGCCTGCTGCTCCTCGCCTGCTGGATCGCGCCGGCGCTCTTCGTGGCCGGGGTGAGGGCGCAGAGCACGCTGCCCACGGACACCCTCTTCGGCCGCTGGATGCACGCCACCGGCTGGGCCGGGCCGCTGGTGACGCTCGGCTTCGCCGGCACCTGGGCGCTTCCGCTGCTCACCTCCGTCGTCGCCGGTGATGTGTTCGCCTCCGAGGACCGGCTCGGCACCTGGCGCCACCTGCTCGTCGTCGTCCGCTCACCCCGGCGGATCTTCGCGGCGAAGGCACTGGCCGGCCTCACCGTCATCCTGCTGCTCGTCGTCGGACTGGCCGTCTCCAGCACGGCCGGCGGACTGCTGGCCGTGGGCGACCAGCCACTGGTGGGCCTCGACGGCCGGCTGCTCGCGCCGGGGGACGCGGCCGTCAAGGTCCTGCTCGCCTGGGTCTGTGTGCTCGCCCCGACCCTGGCCCTCGCCGGCATCGGGTTCCTCGGGTCGGTCGCGCTGGGGCGTTCCCCGATGGGTCTGCTGCTGCCCGCGCTCGTCGCGCTGGCGATGCAGCTCGCCCAGATGCTGCCGCTCCCCGTCGCCGTACGCCTCGCCCTGCCCGGTGACGCCTTCGTCGACTGGAAGGGACTGTTCACCAGCCCGGCACAGCTCACACCGCTCCTGATCGGCATCGCCGTCAGCCTGGTGTGGGCCGTGACCGCGACCGCGCTGGCCTACCTCCTCTTCCTGCGGCGCGACTTCACCAACCCCACCGACGACGGCTCGGCGCGCCGCGCGGTCACCGCGGGTGTCCTGCCGCTCGCGGGGCTGCTCGGCGCGACGGTCGCGGTCGTGGCGGCGACGACCACGGCTCACGGCTCCGGCATCGAGCAGACCAAGGTGGAGCGTTCGCTGGCCACCGAGTTCGCCCATCTGTACCGGATGCAGACCCGGCAGCTCCACCGCCCCGCGGTCACGGAGGCGCAGTTGCGGACCACGGCGGCGTGCGGCAAGGCCGGTGTCCAGGACGGCGCCCACGGGCCGGGCAACGACTGGCGGTGCGTCGTCTCCTGGCACCTGCCGGGTGTCGTGGCCACGGGGTCGGCCGTCTACCAGCTCGACATCACGGCAGACGGGCGGTTCGTCGCCGACGGTGACGGACCGAAGGAAGTGAACGGCTACTTCCTGGTGCGGACGCCGACGGGCGACGCGCCGAACCCGCTGTGGCAGTTCGACGGCGATGTCGAACTGCTCTCCACCTCCGCGAAGGGATGACGACATGCAGATAACGCGCCGCCGCCGGCCGGACGGGAAGGACTACGTCCTGCTGGGCAGACGCGTCAGCCGTCGAACGGCCCTGGTCACGGCATGCGTCACCACGGCCGCACTGGCCACCGGCACCGCCCTCGCCGACACCCGCCAGTTCGGCACCGACCAGGTCGGCCAGGTCACCGCCAAGGGCCTGGTCGTCTCCGCCGACCAGTACCTCGCCCCGTACGGCAGCCGCCTCGTCATCGACGACGGCAAGATCATGTCGTCGACGGTCAGCCCGGACGGCGGCCACCTCGCCGCCTCGGTCACCGACGGCGACGCCGCCCTGGTCGTCGTGGACCTCGCGACCGGGCGGGTGCGGCAGCGCATAGGCACCTCCGCCGTGGACGACCTGCGCATCGGCAGCGGCGCCGTCGGCCAGGAAGGCCCGGCGTACTCGCCCGACGGCAAGCAGCTGTGGCTGGGCCAGACCGACGGGTACACGAGGTTCACCGTCAACACCGACGGCACCCTCTCCGACCCGGTGACCGTGAAGATCCCGGCCGTCGGCGGCAAGCACGCCCTGGCCGCCGCGGCGGTGTTCTCGGCCGACGGCACCACCGTGTACGCCGCGGTCAACGGCCAGAACCGGGTCGTCGCCATCGACGCGGCGACCGGAACCGTCCAGCGGAGCTGGGCGGTGGGCAACGCGCCGCGCGGCATGGCCCGGGCCGGCGACAAGCTGTACGTCGGCAACGAGGGCGGACGGCCCGCGAAGGCCGGCGACACCACGCTCAACTCCTACGGCACCCAGGTCCCCGCCGACCCGAGGACCGGCGCCACCACCACCGGCACGGTCAGCGTCATCGACCTCGCCGACCCGGCGGCCCCCGTCGGAACCATCGACGTCGGACTGCACCCGACCGCCGTGTACGCGCGGCGCGGCGCGGTGTTCGTCACCAACACCGCCGACAACACCGTGTCGGTCATCGACACCGCCGGCGGCAAGGTCGTACAGACCATCTCCACCCAGCCGTGGCCCGAGGCGTCGGTCGGCTACGAGCCGGACGCCGTGGCGCTCACCGACGACGGCCATCTGCTGGTGACGCTCGGCCGGGCCAACGCCGTCGCCGTCTACCGCTACACCTCCCCGCAGGAACCGGTCGCCTACGTCGGCCTGCTCCCGACGGACTACTTCCCCGCCGAGATCACCACCGTGGGTCACGAGGTGGTCGTCTCCCACACCCGCGGCATCGACGCGCGCCGCGCCGGCACCACCGGTCACGGCACCCACGACACGACCTCCAGCCTGACGCGGTTCACCCTGCCCGCCGACCGGGTCATCCGCTCCCAGACCGCCAAGGTCTTCCGGCAGAACGGCTGGAGCGCCGGCTCGGTCGCCCTGGCCAAGGGCAGGGGGCACGCGAAGCCGCAGCCGGTGCCGGCGCGGATCGGCGACCCGTCGACGATCAAGCACGTCTTCCTCATCGTCAAGGAGAACCGCACCTACGACCAGGTGTTCGGCGATGTCCCCCAGGGCAACGGCGACCCCTCACTGGCCCAGTTCGGTGAGAACGTGACCCCCAACCAGCACGCCCTGGCACGGCAGTTCGGGCTGTACGACAACACCTACGACATCGGCACCAACTCCGCCGAGGGCCACAACTGGCTGATGCAGGCCGACAATCCCGAGTACACGGAGTCCTCGGCCGGCGAGTACGCGCGCAGTTACGACACCGAGGACGACGCCCTCGGCCACCAGAAGACCGGCTTCCTGTGGACGGGTGCGCAGGCGGCCGGCAAGAGTGTGCGGGACTTCGGGGAGTTCCAGCAGTTCCTCACCAAGCCCGCCGGGGCGAGCTGGCAGAACCTGTACTGCGACGCCAAGAACATGGACGCGACCGGACAGGGCACCGCCTACCCCCTCAACTCCTCGTCACCGATCCCGTCGCTCAACAGCGTGTCGGTGCCCGGCTTCCCGAAGTTCGACACCAGCGTCCCGGACGTCTACCGCTACCAGATCTGGAAGCGGGACTTCGAGAAGAACGGCCCGGCGAACCTGAACATGTTCTGGCTCTCCAGCGACCACACCGGTGGACCGGCGGGTCCGGCCGCCCAGGTCGCCGACAACGACCTCGCGACGGGCAGGATCATCGACGAGATCTCCCACAGCAAGTACTGGAAGGACTCGGCGATCTTCGTCGTGGAGGACGACTCCCAGGCCGGCCTGGACCACGTCGACGGCCACCGCGCCCCGGTCCAGATCATCAGCCCCTGGGCCCGGCACGGTGTCGTGGACCACCACTACTACTCCCAGATCACGATGATCCGCACCGTCGAGCAGATCCTCGGGATCCATCCGATGAACCAGAAGGACAGCGCGGCGACGCCCATGCGGGGCGTGTTCACCCGGCACCCGGACTACACGCCGTTCGACGCTCTGCCCAACCGGGTCCCGCTGACCGACGGCCTGAAGACCCCGCCGTCCTGCGGCGCGGACACCCCGGCAGCCCAGAACCCCGAGGCGTCGGTGGTGCCGGCGGCGAAGGTCCCGGCGGACAAGAAGTCCCTCGCGGCCGAGTGGGACGCCTGGAAGGCCAAGCAGCGCCTGACCGGCCCGCACGCCGTGCCCGACTTCGCCAACCCCGCGCAGATGAACCACCTCACGTGGTACCAGACGCACAACTGGGCCCGGCCCTACCCCGGCGAGAAGAAGATCCACGCACCGAACGACGTGCCCGGCGCCTACCTCCCGTCGCCGGAGTCCGACGGCTGACACGGCCCACAATGGCGTCGAACCCGCCATGACAGGCCGTCTCCGGCACAGCACCGCGCCCTGCCCGGAAGTCCCGGGCGGGGCGCGGCAACAGGGCCGGCCGGCGGATCAGCGGTATGCGCAGATCGCGTACACCGAGATGCCGACGGTGCTGTACCTGGTCTGACGGCCGAGGCCGATCCACCCGTCTCCGGTGTCCGTGGGGAACGAACCGACGAGGATCCGCCCAGGTTCACGACCGGTTTGCCGTGTACTCGCGTGGGCCGGCCGGGACCTGGACGTCAGGAGGTTTCGGCTCGTACCACGACCGCGTAGGAGCCGATGCCGAGAAGGCGGTCGCCGGAGATGTCGCCGAGGGCGGTGTACAGCGTCAGGACGCGTCCGGTCGTGTTGTCGAAGGCGATGTCCTTGACCGTGCCGTGCGCGGCGCCGTGTTCCGTCAGGACCCGGCGGCCCAGCGCCTCCTGATGGGCGGGGAGGCTGCCCTGCCCGGGACCGGCGGCGGCACGGGAGCGCACGATGACGGCATCCCGTCCCACCGCCTCGACCGCCTGCCAGGCGATGGCCGTGACATGCCTGGGAGCTCCGGAGAGGCGCAGGCAGGCGATGCCGCCCGTGTGCGCGTCGATGGTCAGGCTCTCCACTCGCCCGAGCGGTTCGGCCTCGTCGGCGGTGATCACCGGCAGGCCCTGGACCTGCGTGAACATCATCATGCCGGTCCTCCTGCCTCGGTCGCGGGGCTGCCCGGGTACTGCTGTGCGGTGTGGGCGCGGAACGCCTCGACCTGGGCGCCGAAGCTGGGCAGGTCGTCGGCGAGGAAGTGACGGGCGTGCGCGGGCACCACGAGGGCTCGCCCGGAGACGGCCAGCGTCTCTCCGCGCGGGATGAACGCCTTGCGCCGGTGGCGGTCCATGGTCTCGTCGGCGGCGATCTCGAAGCCGACCACACGTCCGCCGACGCCCGTCTCGATCACGACATCCAGGACCGTGCCGATCTCCGTGCCCTGGTCGGTGAGCACGGGCGCGCCGATGACCTGGCCGTGACCGGACCCATCCGCTCCCACGGTCAACTCCCGCCTCTCCAAGGAGGCTTCACTGGGGATCATCACGGCGGACGGCCCGACGGCGTGCACTCCCGAGAAGGGGAGGCTCTCCTTGAGGGGGCCGGCCAGCAGACCGCGCCCGCTCAGCGTGAAGCCGGTGACGCGGCCCGCGCGGGCGTCGAAGACGGTGTCCCTGATCTGGGCGACAGCTTCACCGCCCAGTGTCACCACCACCCGTTTGGTCAGTTCGGAGGCGAGTACGAGGGGGATCACCGCGTCCCCTCCCGGCCGGCCCCGCGGTCCGGGCGCACCGCGATCACCGTACCGCTACGACGCCTGGCCTGGACCGCCACGGCCGCCGCGACGAGCAACCCCGCCACCGCGAGCAACAAGATCACCCAGCCCCACCACACCATCACCGGCCTCCTCGGTTCCGTCTTCGTCCAGCCGTCGTCCTGTCCGGCGGTCCCTGGGCTATCCGGTTTCCCGCCGTACGCTCCCGCAAGCCTTCCGTACCACGGGTGACCGGAACCCGCGGCGGACCCGGGCCCACCGGGGAAGTGCTCCGGTCCGGAAGTCCGGAAGGCGTCGCCGACTTCCCGGAGTTTCCGGGGAACTGGAAGAGGAGGCGACTATTCCAGTAGCACGGGGAAACCGGAGTTCCACGGCGGCCGCCGACGGGACGGAAAGCCGGCGGCCGATCGGCAAAAGTGGCAGCTGTATCCGGAAGGGCTCTGTATGTCTGTGAGTCGTACGTTAGCCGCGTCCGTGGTCTGCGCGATGACCGCCGTGGGTATCGCGGGCTGCTCCGACGACGGATCGTCGGACCGGCCGTTCGAGGGAAAGAGCGCGGACCGGGTGGCCGCCGAGGCGGTGACCGCCACCCGGAACGCCACTTCGCTGCGCATGGCCGGGAAGCTCTCCGCGCAAGGGCAGCCCCTGACGGTCGACTTCCACGTCGACACCCAGAAGAATTGCAAGGGCCGGATGGTGATGGACAGCGGTTCGGCCGATGTCATCCACACCGGCCAGACGACCTACATCAAAGGCGACGAGAAGTTCTGGGCCGGAGCCGCACGGGACTCGGCAGGCGGCGGGAAGCAGGCCCGGGCGCTGAGCGGCCGGTGGGTGAAGGTGCCGGTCGGGGATTCCCGTACGACGGGAATGTGCGACAAACAGGGCTTCCTGGCCGACCTGGACAGCGACAAGTCCGAACGCAAGGGAATGACGAAGGGCGACGTCACCACGGTGGACGGCCGGAAGGCGATCGCGCTGAGGAAAAAGAAGGGGAGCGGCGAAACCATCACCATGTACGTCGCGACCGAGGGAAAGCCGTACATTCTCAAGCTGGACCAGTCGGGCGGCAGGAGCCCGGGCGCCGTCGTCTTCTCGGACTACGGGAAGCCGGTCAAGGCGACACCGCCGCCGGCCGGAAAGGTCATCGACGGCACCAAGGCGGACCAGAAGGTTTCCTGAGCACCGATCACCGCCCGCTCGAAGGTGATGAGCCGGCGAAGCCGAAAGCACAGGAGCGAGCGTCGGGATCGCTCAGGTGGAGCCCTCAACCGTCCCCTCCCGTAAGCCTGTTGGCTATCATGTGACGCACGCCACGCACCCGGCGCCGAGCGCGCCGGGGCGCGGTGGACACGGGTGGAACGGGGGGCACATGCCGAGAGCCGACAGGCGGCACCGCGTCCTGGTGTGGGGCGGGACCGGCGGGGCGGTGGCCGCGGTCGCGGGCGCCGCGCTGCTGTGGGACCCCGGGCAGGCGCTGGCCTGGGCCGCCGGTGTCATGGCGGCCGCCGCGGCCGCCTACCTCGGCCAGCAGGCACCCCAGCAACTCCAGGAGGCCCTGGCCCGGCGCCGGGCCGCGCGAGACCTGACGGACGGTGACCCGCTGGCCGTGGCCGTGGAGATCAGGAACCACGACTACGTCACGCTCGACCTCGGTGACGGCGTCGTCGACGTTCCGGCCGCCGGGCACACCGTCCGGATCGTCGTGACCTCGACGACGCCCTCGGCCGTGGTGCTGACCGGACTACGGGCAGAGGTGCTGTCCCGCCAGGAGACGTCCGGGGACCTCGCCCGGCACGCGGCCGAGCTGCCGGTGCGCCGGTTCGAGGTCCTCCTCGACTCCGAACCGCCGCAGGTCCGCGCCCTCGGGGAGAGCGACTTCCCCTACCGGATCGCCACCGACGAGTCCGAGGTCCTCGACCTCCTCGTCAGCACCGAGCGCGGCCTCGTGCGATGGGTGCTCTGGCTCGACTGGACCTCCGCGGGCCGCCAGGGCAGCACCCGTATCGACCTCCGGGGCCACGCGTTCCGCACCGCCGCCCGTCTGCCGAGCGGCGCCTGATGACGCCCGACCGGCGCGCTGCCGGCGCGGCCACCCTGCAAGCGGTGATCCCCGCGGCGGCCGGCGGCGCCGTCCTGGCCGCCACGGACGTGCGCACATGGCTGCCCTACGCCGCGGTGGCCGCCGTGTCGGCTCTCTCCGGGCTGACGGCCCTCGCACGGCACGGCCGGACCCGGCGCGGCTCGGCGACGGACCCGGCGGACCGCACACCGGAGCCGCCCGACGCGACCGCCGACGACGGACGGAACTCTGCCGCCCGCACCTCGCGGACGGCGAAGCGGCCGGCGAAGCGGGCGGAGAGCCGGGCGGACGGCGCGCCCGAAGCGCCGGGACGGTCCGTCTACGAAATGACGCGGCCCGTGCGCCCCGTCCCCGTACAGGGATTGGCGGACGACCCGCCGTTCACCGTACAGGCCGCCGTCCACAGCCATGTCGCGCACATCGCCTCACCCGGGCTGCTGGACAACCCCGAAACGGTGCACATCCCGCTGACCGGGCACAATCTCCTTCTCACCCTGACCGCGACGGGCACGGACGAGGCCGTGCTGCGGTCACTGCGGGCCGAGGTGACCGACCGCCTGCCGCTGCGCGCGGACGGTGTCTCGCTGGCCCGGACGCGGATGCCCGACCTGGTCATGAGCGCCGACCTGCTGGAGTCCGCCCAGCGCGCGGTCCGCGCCTATCGGCGTCTGCGCGGGCCCGACGTCGCGGTCCTGCTGGATGCCTCGCCTGCGCCCGTACTGGGGGCGGCCGAAGCGGACTCCGCCCTGCCGCTGACCGCCGCGCCGGGCACGAGCGCCACCCTCACCTGTGCGCCCGTGACGGACGACGGGCGGTGGGTGCGGTGGCGGCTGACGGCGGAGATCGAGTGCGCGGGACGCGTCTGGCGGCCCTGGTGGGACCTCACGGTCACCGCCACCACGGGCCTGGCCCGCTTCAGCCCCGACGCGGCACCGACCCCCGCGCCCGTGCACGCGCTCTACCCCGACCACTACGACCCCGGGGACCCGGAGGGACAGCGAGCCGCCGCGGAGACGGACGGCACGTTCCAGGTGGTGGCTCACACCTCGCGGGACGGGCGGGGGGTGCTGGAGACGCCGTCCCGTCCCGAGCCGGCTCCCGAGCCGCCCGGCGCCGCCGAGGCCATCCGGCGTGCCGCCGCCCTGACCCGCGCCGGAGACCTCTCCGGTGCCGCCGAGGCCTGCCGGCCGGCGGCGGAGGCGGGCAGCGGGCAGGCCGCCTACCTGCTGGCCGGGCTCGTACAGGACCAGGGGGACCTGGACGGCGCGGCGCGCTGGTACGAGAGGGCCGCCGCCCGCCGTGTCCCGGCCGCGTACAACAACCTCGGCGTGCTGGCCATGCTGCGCGGCGATCTCGACGCGGCCGAACGCTGGTACCGGCGGGGGATGGACGCGGGCGACTGGGCGGCGGCCGTGGGCCTCGGCGTCGTACGGGAGAAGCAGGGGGACGAGGCGCAGGCCGAGGAGCTGTGGCGGCTCGCCGGCAAGCGGGACGTGCCGAACGCGGATCAGAACCTCGCGATCCTCTACCAGCGGCAGGGCCGGCACCGGGAGGCAGGCGAACTGTTCACGCGGGCCGCCGAGGCGGGCGACGTCCAGGCGGCCGTGCATGTCGGCTTCCGCTGCCATGAAGCCGGTGACCGGGCCGGAGCGGAGCGCTGGTGGCGCACGGCGGCCGACGCGGGCAGCGCGGAGGGCGCCTTCTACCTGGGGCTGCTGCTCGTGCGCGAAGGACGGACCGGAGAAGGGGAACGGCTGTGGGAACGCGCCGCCGAGCGCCTCGGCACGCCTGCGCAGGCCGTCGCGAGGACGCCTTCGGGGCCGGAGGCGGGGACCACCTACCGGGTCGGCGGGGCGGCGGAGTCGGGTGAGGCGTACGCCGCCTACCACCTCGGGCTGCTGCACTGGGAGCGGGACGACCACGACGCCGCGCTCGCCTGGTGGACCCTCGCCGCCGGGACCGGCCACGCGGAGTCCGTGCTCGCGCTGTGCGAGCTGCATCTGAACGTACGGGGCGACCTCGCGGAGTGCCTGCGCTGGGCGTACTCCGCGCTGGAGATCGAGGGCGTGCCGGCCGACCGGCTGGAGGATCTCGCCGCGGGGATGCGCCAGGTCGCGGAGCAACTGGCCGGCGCCGGGGGCGCGTACGAGCCCGATCCAGGGGCCGCCGCGGAGGCGTGCTCCCTGGCGGCCGAGGCATACCGGCGTCTCACCGCACACGACGGTGGGTACCGTCCGGCGTGGGAGGAGGCCGTCCGGCGTCTCGTCACGCTGGCCGGATCGTCCGGCTCACCGCGAGCGCGCGAGCAGGCCGCGAGCGCGGCGGCGCGGTTGCGTGCGGCGGGCTGACAGAGCGCTCCGTCCCGGGTGGGGCGGCGGCGTTGTACGGGCGAGTCCGAGGCCCGCTCGGCCACCCACGGCGCCGGAGACGACCTCCATGCGGAGGAGTAGCCGTCGGGCGTGTCATCGCCCGCCCGGTACAAAGCCGCCGCCTGGGCTCAGCCGAGCGCCTTGACCGCCTGGTAGTAGGTCCATGCCGTGCTGTCGCACGCGGTCTTCGTGGCACCGGAGTAGTTGGCGCAGACGCGCTTGAGGTCCTCGTAGAGGGCGCTGTCGAGCCGCGGCTTGTTGGCGCTGAAGGTGCCGGCGGCCTTGTAGTTGCGGTAGCCGAAGTCGTGGCGGGCGCAGGACGTGGCGAAGGGGAAGCCGAAGGGGTTGTCCGGCGAGGAGGAACAGTAGTCGGTCGACCAGTCGAACCCGTACGCCGACCAGGCGGCCTGGTTGGCCCGGGCGGCCACCCAGAGGTTGTAACTCGACGCGCTGGTCTGGGTCCAGGTCGCGAGGACCTGGGACTTGTCGGCGGGAGCGGCGTCGGCGGCGGTGGCACCGCCGACGGTGGTGATCACGGCGAGCGCCGAGGCGGCCAGGCCGACGGACAGTCTTCGGTGCATCCCACACCTCCATGAGACTGCGGCTCACCATGAACCGCAGGTACATGACAAGTATGTGACGCCTCAACACTACGTTCTGGCAACGGTGTTGCCTTGAACCGTTGAATCTTGGCTGAATTCGCCCGCTCGACCATCAACCGCCGGAGGCACCGGGCCGTCATCAACGGCCTTGCGCCGACCGCATCGCCGGCACCAAGTCCGCTGCGCGGTCGTATTGTTGGCTGATGCGCGCACACCCCATCGACCGCCCGGCCGACCTCGACGTGGTACGCGAGTCCTACGACCGGGTAGCCGACAACTACGCCCACATGGTGATGACGACGGGAGCCGGCGACATCCGTCGCCATCCGTGGCTCAAGGCGTCGATCGATGCCTTCGCCGACACCGTGAGCGGGCTCGGTCCAGTCCTCGACGTCGGCTGCGGTCCCGGAACGGTGACCGCCTACCTTGCCGAGCGCGGACTCGACGTGTCGGGGGTCGACCTCTCCCCTCGCATGATCGAGAACGCGCGCCGCCTTCATCCGCACTGCCGCTTCGACGTCGCCTCCGCCACCGACCTCGACCTCCGTGAAGCCTCCCTCGGCGGCGTGCTCGGGTGGTGGTCGCTGTTCAACCTCCCCCGTGATGTGCTGCCTCAGGTACTCGCCCTGTTCGCGCGCGCGTTGAAGCCGGGCGGGCACTTCATCACCGGGACACACGTCGGCGACGAGGACGCGGTGCGTACCGAGGCATACGGGGGCGTACCCGTTCGTTGGACGACACACAAGTGGCAACCGGAGCAACTCGTCGGCCTGATCGAGCGGGCCGGCCTGCACCCGGTCGCCGAACTCCGGCTCCCCGCCGAGGAGCACAGCGGGCCCGGTGTGGTCGTCATGGCCAAGCGCCCCGGCTGACGACCGGACGGGCCGCCCTACGGCGCGGGCCGGGGGTCGCCGGGAAGTGCCGGATTCGGTCAGCGGTGCTCGTGTTCCACCGGGAGCCACAGTTCGGCGTCGGCCTCGGTCTTCTCCGGCGACAGGCGGGTGCGCAGGATCTCGGGGCCCGGGCGGCCACGGTACGGATTCGACGGGAACCACTCGGTGAACACGTCCCGCCACAGCTCCTGGATGGCCTGTGGCACCGGTCCGGAGACGGTGAAGACGGCCCAGGTGCCGGCCGGCACGTTCAGCGCGGTCGTACCCTCGGGCGCGGCCGCGGAGGTGATCACGCCGTGGTAGTAGTCGAGTTCGGTGTTCTCGGCCCGGCCGGGGTCCAGGTCGTCACAGACCGCGACGATGCCGTGCGGCTCCTGGTCCGACAGTTTCTCCAGGAGCGCCTTGGCCCGTGGGGCGATCCCACGGACGAAATCCGCGATCGCCCGGTTCGGCCCGGCATGCACCAGCGGTACCCGGGCCTTGAACCCGACGACGCTGAAGGCCGCCTTCTCCACGACCCGGTACCGCATACCGCTTCTCCCCTCGACGGTGAGGCGGAAGGCCATCCTGGACTGGGAACTGAGCGCGGCGCCGGTACGCCGTGCCTCGCCCGGCCCGATGCCGTGCATGGCGCGGAACGCCCGGGCGAACGCCTCCCCGGAGCCGTAGCCATAGCGCACCGCGATCGTGAGCAACGTCTCGCGTCCCGCGAGGACTTCGGCTGCCGCGAGGGTGAGCCGACGGCGCCGGATGTACTCCGACAGCGGTATGCCCGCGAGCGCGGAGAAGATCCGGCGCAGGTGGTACTCCGAGGTGCCGGCGACGCGCGCCAGCTCGTCCACCTCGATCTCGCGGTCGAGATGACACTCGATGTGCTCCAGAGCCTGATTCAGCCGCTCCAGCATGCCCCGGTCTCCTTCCTCCGACATCCATCACGTCGCACCCGCTTGGTTACTCGGGGCCGTGGTCGGTGCCGTCCCCGTCCGGCCCCGGCGTGGCGTGCCCCAGGCCCCGGCGGATCGCGATCTCCACGGGAGAGTACGCGCCGTCGGCCCGCTCCAGTTCGTACGGCGCGTCCGGCATCAGCGGCGGCTGGGCCATGAAGCGCGGCCGCACCCCATGGTGCGGTTGCGCCGCGTGCACCAGGAACGGATGGCACAGGAACACGTCACCCGGGGACCCGGTGGCGAGAGCGAGCGGCCGGTGTTCGGACACCGCCACCAGTTCGGGGGCAAGGGTCAGCGCGCTCGCCCCCTCGTCCCCGTACTTCTCCAGCACCTTCGGCACATCCAGGTGTGAGCCGACCCGGATCCGGGTCGGGGCGTCCTCCGCGCCGACCTCGCTGAACAGGAACAGCATCAGCAGCGCCCGGCCCCGGGAACGCAGATTGGTGAAGTACCAGCTCTCGCCCTCCGGCAGATAGCTCCCCTCGATGTGCCAGCCCGCGTCGTCGGGCTCCTCCTCGTGCGGGAAGCGCAGCGGGAACGTGCCCAGCGAGTAGCGCGGCTCCCAGCGTCCCGCGCCGACGAGCAGGTCGTACGCGCGGTGCAGGGCGGGGGAGTTGGGTGCGGCGGCGAACGGTCCCTGCGCCATGCCGGCCACCCAGTGCACGGGCCGCGTCCACGTCGCCGGGTCGTCCGGGTCGCAGCCCGTCTCCCGCCACAGCAGCCGCGCGCAGTCCGCGGCCACGCGCGGCGCGACGGCACCCTCCAACTTGACGAAGCCGTCGCGGAGGAAGCGGGATACCAAGGTCGTGTCATCCATGCCCCCATCGTGCGGCGGCACCCGCCCCGGCCACCCGACATTCTCCGCACCACCTTTGTCGGGTGAGACCTCCGGATCAGTCGGGTCACGTCTCCTCGGGCACCGAGGCCGGCGTGCGGCGCCGCGTCCGGGTGCCTGCCGGGGCTGCGGCTCGGCCCTACTCGTCCGGGTCCCAGGCCAGGAGCTGGTCGAAGAGCCGCCGTTCGCCGTCGAGCTTGAGGGAGTCCGCCGGTATGCGGCCGTACAGGACCAGCACCAGCTCACCGGCCGTGCCCCGGAGGGAGGCGTCGGCGGCGGTGGCGGACGCCGTGCCGGGGCCGGGGAGGCGGGCGGCCCGTGCGCCGTCGGCGGAGAGCGTGAGGCGCCATGAGCGGCCCTCGGTGGCGTGGTAGTCGACGGCGGCAGGCTCATGCGGCCAGGCGCTCGTCGTCGCACAGCAGGTGGACAGGAACTCCTCGACACCGTCGAGCGCCACCTCGTCCGGCAGCGGCCGCGGGGCGCCCGCCGTGATCTGGGCGTCGTAGGTGTGCAGCGCCACCTCCTGGAGCTGGTGCCGGGCGGCGGCACCGGCGGTCTGCGGCGACTGCGACGTACCCCACCATGTCCAGCAGCCGCGATCCGGGCCGGACTCCCGCAGCGCGTCCAGTAGTTCCCGTACCGATGCGGCCCACCCGTCCAGCAGGGCCTCGCGCTCCCGGGGCACGGCCGACGCGCCCCACGCGGACTTGGGCGGGGGAGCGTCGGCGGGCCCTGCGGCCACGATGGCGGCCCACTTCCTGCGCCCCTCGCCGAGATGCCGCACGAGGTCGAACAGCGTCCAGTCGGGGCAGGTGGGCACCTGAGCGTCAAGGCTGGGCGCGGAGGCGACCGCGGCGCTGAAGGCGGTCGCCCGTTCGTCGATCAGCCGCAGCAGATCGGGGAACTCCAGAGTCTTTTCCACTTCGGGTGTCTATCACCGTGCTCCGGCAACCGACAGCGATTTTCGCAGGTGACGCGGCAGGCACGGCACGAGCCGCGCGCCCCCGCGCCGTCCGGGGGCCGGCTCAGGTGAGGGCGGTGACCAGCAGGGCGAACGCGGCGGTGATCACGGCGACGCGGACGTGGTGGAAGCGGTCCCAGCGGTTCAACTGCCGCTTCCAGTCGGCAGGCAGGCCGTCGGCGGTCCACGTCCTGACCCGGTTGTTGATCGGGACGAGCAGCAGCACCGACATGATCACGCTGCAGACCAGCAGCGCGGCCGCGGTGACGACCAGGCCGGCCCCGTGGTGGTGCCGTCCGGCGATGGCCCAGACCGCACCGAGGACGAGCGAGCCGATGTACCAGAACGGCATCACGGCACCGAGCAGTTGGGCCCCGCGGGTGCGGCCGCGCAGGCCGTTGTCGCCGGGGAGGCCGTCGAGGATCGGGTGGACGAAGAAGGCGACGCAGAACTCCACCCCCACCATCAAGCCGACGACCACGGTGGTGAAGACCTGAAGTGCGTTGAGCATGATGATCCCCCCGGGATCTAGCGTTGCTAGCTGACGAGTCAACGCTAGTCATGCTGCCGCTCGATTGTCTAGCGGTGCTAGGATCGAAGGGTGTCGGTACAGGAACGCAAGGAACGCGAACGGGCGGCCCGCGAGCGCCTCATCGTGGCGACGGCCCGCGAACTCGCCGAGGAGCAGGGCTGGGACGCGGTCACCACCCGCCGGCTCGCCGAGCGCATCGAATACAGCCAGCCCGTCCTCTACAGCCACTTCCGCGGCAAACGCGAGATCATCGGCGCCGTCGCCCTCGAAGGCGCCACCGAGATGGCCGCGGCGATGCGGGCCGCGGCCGCCGCCGCGGACGGACCCCACGCCCGGGTCACCGCCCTCGCCCGCGCCTACCTCGACTTCGCCGCGCGTAGCCCCGCGGTCTACGACGCCCTGTTCCGGCTCGACGGCGGCCTGGTCTTCGCCGACGAGGAGACTCCACAACCTCTGAAGGACGCCTTCGCGGCCCTGCTGGAAACCCTCGACGAGGTCGCCGGGGACGGCGTCGACCCGGGACTGTTCACCGAGGTGTTCTGGGCGGCCCTGCACGGGCTGGCGACCCTGTCCCGGGCGGGACGGCTGCTGCCGGAGGATGCCGAGCGCAGGGTGGAACTGCTGGTGGACAGGCTCGCCGTGGTCTGACGCGCCCGCGCAGGGGCGATCAGTCCTGGGCGGGCTCCACGACGAGCGCCCGGGCGAGCTTCGCCGCGTTCGGCCGGTGCTTCGCTCACACGGTGCCGTCGGCCTTGCCCGGGCGTGCCGGTCTCATCCGGGGACCGTCGTGCGGAAGCGGGCCCGGTAGACCGTCGGTGAGATGCCCAGCGCGTTCTGGAAGGCCCGCCGCATCGCCTCGGCGGAGCCGAAACCGGCGCGTGCCGCGACGGTGTCCACGGGCTCGGTGCCCGACTCCAGCAGAGCCTGTGCCGCTTCGAGGCGAATCGCCTCCGTGTAGCGTCCGACCGTCGTCCCGACGTGCGTCCGGAAGAGCCGGTTGAGGTGGCGTACGCTCACCCCGGCGCCGCGCGCCACAGCGGTGAGGTCGTGCCCCGCGCCGGGATCCGCGCCGATGAGGTCCATGACCTGCCGGACCACGGGATGCGTGGACTCCCGCAGGGTCAGCCGCGCGCTGAACTGCGACTGCCCTCCCGGGCGCGCCATGAAGACCACGAGTTCCCGTGCGACCTCCCGCGTCACGTCGGGCCCGTGGTCCTGCTCGACCAGGGCGAGGGCGAGGTCGATGCCCGCCGTGACTCCGGCCGAGGTGATCACATGACCGTCGCGGACGAACAGGGCGTCCCTCTCCACGGTGACATCGGGATAGCGGAGCGCCAGTTCGGGGGCCAGACGCCAGTGAGTGGCGGCCCGCCGTCCGTCGAGCAGGCCGGCCTCGGCCAGCATGAACGCACCGGCGCACACCGAGGCCACGCGGCGGGCACGGCCGGCCAGGTCCTTCGTCATGGCCACCAGCGCCGGGTCGGCGACGGCTTCGCGCCACTCCCGCCGGCCCGGCACCAGCAGGGTGCCCAGCTGTCGCGGCAGGTCGTGCCGGCCGGCGTCGGTGTCCAGCCGGACGGGGGCGGAGGTGGCCACCGGCCCGGGAGCGGCGGAGACGACCCGCACGTCGTACCGGGCCCCGTACGCGTTCGCCGTCGTGAACACCTCGGCGGGTCCGGCCACGTCCAGCAACTGGACACCGGGGAAGGCCAGGATCACCACGACCTGCCCGGGCCGCCGGCCGCTCACTCCGGCCACGGCGAGTCGAGGACCGTCCGCACGAAGTCGCCTCGCTCGAACCCCGGCACATAGTGCTCCAGGACATCGGCTTTGATGTTGCCGAAGGTCGTCTCCGGCTTGGGGCGGATGCCCTGGGTGAAGGCCTCCAGGATCCGCCTTTTGAAGTCGGGACGTGGATGCAGGGCGAGCACGGCCGCGCGGTCGGCGGGTGCGATGTCGTCGTAGCCGATGCCCAGGACGTCGTACTCCACACCGGCGGTGACCAGCGCGACCTCGGGTTCCATGAACTCCGGGATGCCGGGCGTGGTGTGCAGGGCGATCGCCGTCCACACGCGGCGTACGCCGTCCTCGGGCACTTCGTGTTCCCGCAGGAACCGGCGGGCCGCCTCCGCCCCGTCGACCTCGAAGCGCCGGCCACTGTCGTGGAAGCGCCGGCCGAGGCCGAGATCGTGGAACATGGCGCCGATGTAAAGGAGTTCGGGGTCGTGGTCGAGGCCGCGCCGACGGCCCTGGAGGGCGCCGAACAGGTAGACCCGGCGTGAGTGGTGATAGATCAGCTCGCTCGTCTCGTCCCGCACCAGCTCGGTCGCCTCCCGGGCAAGCCGTGTGTCCGGCACACCGACTCCGGCGACCAGTATGTCGTCAGTCATCTTTCCACCCCATGTCTGCCAGGTGTACGCGCGGCTCGCGCCGTGACCTCAGTCTTGTCCGCGCGGCCGGGCGGCACCATGTCCGTACGGACAGGCATCCCACACATCCGGACACCGCTGCGGTGCCGGGCCTGGGCCCGGGGCACCCACCGTCCCGGCACCCGCTGCGCCGGATCGCCTACCGCACCGCGGTCAGCGTCGCGTAGGCCACTACGTTGCCCAGGTAGCCGGTGCCCTTGGTGTAGCCGCCGCCGCAAGTGATCAGCCGGAGTTCGGGCCGGCCGGAACCGCCGTAGACCTTCTCGCTGGGGAAGTGCTTCTTGTCGTAGAGCTCGACGGCGCGGACGGTGAACACCGCTGTCCGCCGGTCGGTCCTGCCGACCTCGATGGTGGTGCCCTCGGCCAGGGCGCCGAGGTCGTAGAAGACACCGGGCTCGCCGGCGGGTGTGTCCACATGCCCGGTGACGATGGCGGTGCCCGCCGAGCCGGGAGCGATGCCGTCGCCGTACCAGCCGGCGAGGCCGGGTTCGTCAGGCGGCGGAGTCCGTAGCGCCCCCGCCGCGTCCAGGCCCACGCGCGTCAATGGGGCATCGACGCCGATGGCGGCGATCCGGAGCCGGACCGGGTCCGCGGGCGGCAGCGGACGGACCGTCGGGGGAGCGGGGTCCGCGGAGGCGGAGAAGCCCTGGCCCGCCGAAGGCCGCGGCGGCTCCTCGTCATGGACCCCGCTGATCAGCAGCACCGCGCCCGCCGCCATCGCCCAGCCCAGGGGGACCACAGCGGGGAGGAGCGGGCGCCGGGGTGGGCGGGGCTGGTGTCCGGGTGTCATCGCGGTGGGGCCTTCTCGTCACGGCGGATGCGGTCGCGTCAGGTTCCGTCGGCGTTCGGGCGGCGGCACAACCAGACCACACCGGCGGCGGCCGTGAAGAGCAGTCCACCCCCGAGGGCGAACCCCATGCCCGAGTCGTCGGCCGGTCCGAAACCGGCGTCGACCGACCCCTCGGGAGAGCGACCGGTGATCTGGTACGTCCCCGTGACCTTGGTCAGCGGCGGGCACTTCAGGGTGATGGTGTCGCTGCCCGGCTCGGTGCCTTCCGGGATCTGGAACTCGCCGGTGAGCACGCCCTCCTCATCGCCTCCGAAGAGGTGGAAATCTCCTCCCGCCTCCGATGTGCCCTTGCCGTAGTCCGCGCCAGGGTCGCAGGCGCTCGTACTGACCGTGACCGTGGAACCCGGGGAGGCATTCCACGGATCGATACGGATGTCCGAGTCATCGGCGGCAGCGGCCGGAACCTGCAGTCCCAGGGCACCGAGAGCCAGGACGACACTTGCACCCATATGTGTGTAACGCATGCGAATCCTCCAACGGACAGCGCTCGGCCTGTCTGCGCGGTACCTCTTTCGTGTTCCGCTCACGAGGCAACCGACAGTCCGTCAGTCCCGCAACCCGACGCGTCACGACATGTGTCACTCGTTCAGGTGCGATGGGGGTTCCGCTTGATCGCTTGCGCAGGTCATCGCCGCGAAGGTCAGGGTCAGGCGTCACCCGCCACCCAGTCCCCCTAACGGTGAAGCCGGCCGTGTGTCTCGCACGGTGCGGGCGTGCCCGAGGCCGCCGTGCCGGGAGCGGCGTGGCCTTCCCGGGCGCCGGCATCGTCACCCGTAGGGACGCGTACGCGGGCGAGGTCCGGCCCGGACCGTGCCCGGTGCGCTTTCGGAGCCATCGACGTCGATCCGCCGCGTCGTGCCCTCGTCGGGACGCCGTTGCCGCGACCGGACCACAACACCTGTGCCGCCCATGGCCTTTGCCACTCGTTCGGCCGGGGCGAGGCGGGCGGTCCTACTGGAGGACGACATCGCGGCCCGGGCCGCCGTCGACGGTGTCCTTCCCGGGACCGCCGCTGACCAGGTCGTCACCGCCCTCGCCGTACAGCGTGTCGTCGCCGGGGCCGCCGAGGACGATGTCACGGCCGTCCCCGCCCATGGCGTGATCGTCGCCCGGGCCGGCGTACACGGCGTCCGCACCGCCGTACGCCTCGATCATGTCGTTGCCCCGGCCGCCCCACAGCCGCTGGTCGCCGTCGTCGCCCATCAGATGGTCCATGCCGTCGCCGCCGTCGAGGACCGCGCGTCCCATGACCATGTCGTCCCCCGCGTCACCCCGCACCGTGTGCGCGGTGTGGGCGTGCAGTTCGTCGTCGCCGGGGCCGCCGCGGACGGTGGCTACCCCGGGGTCGCTGGTGACGATCGTGTCGTCGCGGTCGCCGAGGAAGATGTCGATCCTGTCCGGCCGGGGGCTGCCGGTGGGCAGTTCGCAGACGACGAAGGTGTGGTCCCCGGGATCGAGGTACGCGCAGTGGTCACCGGGTTCGAGCGGGACCGCGTCCCGGAAGCCGACCTGCCGGACGCCGGTGCCGCGATCCATGGGGAACACGTGGAGGTCGTTGGCCTGTTCCTCGGCGGCGGTGAAGACGATCGACTGGGTCGCCCAGTCGGCGCCGACGTGGGCCTCCGCCCGGCCGGCGGCGGGGGCGGCGACTGCCGGGGCGGCGGGGCCGGTGGCGAGGGCGGCAGTGAGGCCGCTGGTGAGCAGGATGACGGCGACCGTGCGGGTGGTGGTCGTGGTGGTTCCTTGTCTGTTGTTCACGGGACCTCGTGTCGATGTGGCGAGCGGGTGGTTCGGTCTGCGGGCGGGGCGGGCCCGGAGGGGCAGGGCTGAAGGGCTGGCGGGGCTGCGGGGCTGGCGGGGCCGGCGCAGGGCTCGCGAGGTATGGCGGGGCTGGGCGGGTGGCGGTGACGGCAGCGCCCTCGTGACCGCTCTGCCGGCCGTGCCCGCTGGATCCGCCGTGCTGCCGGCCCCGCCGGCCCGCCTCGCTGTCGGCCCCGCCGCGCCGCTGGATCCGGTCGGCCAGGGCCCGAACCGACCGGCGGCCCGCCCGCAGTTCCCACGCTCCGCCCGCGGTTCCCCCGTCCCGCCCGTAACTCCCGGATGTCTGCGGGTGAACTTTCCGGTTCCTGCGGGGTGAGCCCTCCCGCCACCTGCGGGGCGCGGCCCCGGTTCTCCCCCCGGGGGGCCGGCCCCCGCTGCCTCCGGGGCCATCACCGGAGGCGCCCGGTCCCCGCTGCCCCCCGGGAGCAAGCACCCGAGGGGCACCGGCGTCACACGCGTCAGCTCACGTTCACGTCCACGCAGGCGTAGAACGCGTTGGCGGTGTCGGCGATGTTCCACACGGCCAGCACCTTCTGCTTGCCGGTCAGACTGCCGAAGTTCACCTGGTGGGTGACGGTCTCGCCCGGCCGGGCGCCCCCGTCGTTGAACTCCGCGATCTTCCGGCCACCCGCGTAGTACTGCCAGGTGCTGGTGGCGTGGCGTGCCGTCAGCCGCCAGCTGAAGCTGGTCGTCCGGCTGACCGGGGTGACCCTCCAGCCCTTGCTGTCGTTGTCGAGCTCGGCGAAGGCGGCGTTCCCTCCGCTGCAGCTCATCAGACCCTTGGGGCCCTCTACGCTCTGCGGCTCGTACTTGATGGAACCGCAGGAGACCAGGCCGGCGGCGCACTGGGCCTGCCGGCTGGGGGGCGAGGATATGTAGCCGTGCGCGCTCGCGCTGCCGGCCGGCAGGCTCACGGCCAGGAGCGGGGCGATCCCCGCGCCGATGGCGGCGGCCAGCGTCTTCTTGCTCTTCATGACAACTCCTGTGGGGGTTCGTGCCCGTCGATGCGAAGGCAAAGACAGGCATGAGCATGTCAAGCAACGGCACCATGGCCGTAGGGACGACCATGTGCAGTGACGGAAGCGTACCCCGCTTGGTCTAGACCAAACCAGTACTCGCACGCGAGAGTTGGGTCCGACCGCCGTCGGGGGCGCGGTGCCTCACCCCTGGCCTGCTCTCGTGCGCAGGCCGTCCATGAGCAGGTCGAAGAGCCGGGTGGCGCGCGGTCGCCAGTCGTCGTGCGGGTCGAGCTGCCACAGGCCGGCTATGGCGAGGAAGAAGTCGTCCGAGGTGACGCCGGGGCGAATGGTGCCGGCTTCCTCGTTGGCGCGGAGCAGCAGTTCCGCCGCGTGGGTCACGGGCGTGGGAGACGGCTTCGCGGGGCCGCCCGGCGCACCGGTCACCTGCCGGATCGCGTCGGCCAGTCCGGCCTTGGTCATGGCGAACTCGGACAGCCGGTCCATCCAGGCGCGCAGGGCCTCCTCGGGTGCGCGGGTGTCCAGCAGGTGCCGGGCGCTGTCGGCGACCTGCTGCATCTCGTGGCGGTAGATCTCGAGGACGAGGGATTCACGGTTGGGGAAGTTGCGGTAGAAGGTGCCCTGCCCGACGCCGGCCTTCTTGGCGATCCCGCTCAGCGGGGCGTCCGCGCAGCGCGACAGCTCGGCGAGCGCCACTTCCAGGATGCGCTCGCGGTTGCGCTGGGCGTCGGAGCGCCGGCATGAGTCCCCCTGCTGAGGCATGCGTCCCCCTTAAGGCGTGGCCAAAGCTCGCCCTTGCTAAGCGGACAGCTGTCCGTTAGATTCCAAAGAAACGGACAGCTGTCCGTTCGCTTCCACCATAGCGGCGGAAACGGCCCTGTAGCAGTCGCCGGCTGCACTGTCCGGCCCTCACACCCCCATACCTTCGCTTCGCCCGCCCCGGGCGCAGGCCCGCACGACGCGTTCCACGCGCCGCCTGTGGCCCGGCTGTCGGCTCACCCGTCTGTACTGAATCGCGAAAGAAGCAGCGCATGGCCTTATCGACGTCCAGTGTCATCACTTTGAAGATCAACGGCGAGAAGCACACGCTGCCCGTCGACCACCGCACCACCCTGCTCGACGCACTGCGCGAGCGGCTCGATCTGACCGGCACCAAGAAGGGCTGTGACCAGGGGCAGTGCGGTGCCTGTACGGTCCTGCTGGACGGGCGCCGGGCCGTGGCGTGCCTGCAACTGGCCGTCGCGGCCGAGGGCCGGGAGATCACCACCATCGAAGGCGTCGCCGACGGCGAGCGGTTGCACCCCGTGCAGCAGGCCTTTCTCGACCTCGACGGCTTCCAGTGCGGTTACTGCACACCAGGGCAGATCTGCTCGGCGATCGGAATGATCCAGGAGCACGCGGCGGGCTGGCCGAGCGCCGTCACCGAGGACGTCCGTCCGCAGGCGGGGCCGCCGCCCCTGACCGCCGACGAGATCAGGGAGCGGATGAGCGGAAACCTGTGCCGCTGCGGCGCCTACGTGGCGATCGTCGAGGCGGTGGCCCGCGCGGCGGAGGCGCACACCGGCGAAGGACACGAGGACGCCGCGACGGGCGGGGCGAAGGAGGCCGTGATATGAGGGAGTTCGGCTATCAGCGGGCGTACGACGTCGCCGGTGCCGTGGCACTGCTCGACGCCGCCCCGGACACCCGCTTCCTCGGCGGCGGCACCAACCTCGTGGACCTGATGAAAACGGGTGTCGAGCGTCCCGCACGGCTCATCGACATCCGCGAGCTGCCGCTCGACCGGATCGAGGTGACAGCCGAGGGCGCACTGCGCATCGGTGCCACCGTCACCAACGGCGACCTGGCCGCCCACCCCGAGGTCCGGCGCCGCTACCCCGCGCTCGCCCAGGCCGTGCTGGCCGGCGCGTCGGGGCAGCTGCGCAACATGGCCACGGTCGGCGGAAACCTCCTCCAGCGCACCCGCTGCGGCTACTTCACCGAGGTCAGCCAGCCGTGCAACAAGCGTGCCCCCGGCAGTGGTTGCCCAGCCGTCGCGGGTGAACACCGCAACCACGCGATCCTGGGCGCCTCCGACCACTGCGTGGCCGTACACGCCTCGGACATGGCCGTGGCCCTGACCGCCTTCGACGCCGTGGTCCACTACGAAACAGCGGACGGGCCGGGCGAGTTGCCGCTCGCCGACTTCTACCTGCCCGTCGGGGACACCCCGCACCGGGAGACCGCCCTGCCGGCGGGCGCGCTGATCACCGGCGTCACGCTGCCGCCGGCCCCGGTCGCCGCCCACTCCCGCTACCGCAAGGTGCGCGAGCGTGCCTCCTACGCCTTCGCCATCGGCTCCCTCGCCGCCGCCCTCGACATCCGGGACGGCATCGTCAGGGACGCGCGGCTGGCCTTCGGGGCAGTCGCCTCCCGGCCGTGGCGGGCCTCGGCCGCCGAGCGGGTACTGACCGGCGCGCCGGCCGTCCCCGAGACCTACGCCGCCGCGGCGGACGCCGAACTGGCGGCGGCCCGCCCACTGCCCCGCAACGGCTACAAGGTGGACCTGATCCGCAACCTCACGGTGACCGTCCTGACCGAACTCGCGGAGGAAGCCGCCCGATGAGCACCGCCACCACCACGACGTCCGCACACGCACCGTCCGTCGGCACCGGCCACACCCGCGTCGAGGGACGGGACAAGGTCACCGGAGCGGCCCGCTACGCGGCAGAGGTGCCCTTCGCCGGCCTCGCCCACGGCTGGCTGGTGCTGTCCACGATCGCCCGCGGCCGGATCCGCTCCCTCGACACCGAACCCGTCCTCGCCATGCCGGGCGTGCTCGCCGTGCTGGACCACCGCAACGCCCCGCACCTGAACACCGACTACACCGGCCTGATGGGCTTACGGCCCGACCCGACCTGCGCCGTCTTCCAGCACGACCGGGTGCCGCACCTGGGCTGGCCGGTCGCGCTGGTTGTCGCGGAGACGTCCGAGCAGGCGAGGGAGGCCGCCGAAACACTCGTCGTGCACTACGAACAAGAGCCGCACCACGTCGAGTTGTCAGGCGATCACCCCGACGCCCACCCGGTGGACGGCCATGAGCCGGCGGTGACGGAGAAGGGTGACCTGGACGCCCGACTGGCCTCCTCCGCCTTCGTCGTGGACGCCGAATACACCACTCCCGAAGAGCACCACAACCCCATGGAGCCCCACGCGGCCACCGCCCGCTGGGACGACGGACGGCTGGAGGTGACCGACTCCAACCAGGGCGTCACCTGGGTCGCCGGTGAACTCCAGAACCTCTTCTCCCTCGACCCGGCCTCCGTGCGCGTACGCTCCGAACACGTCGGCGGCGGCTTCGGCAGCAAGGGGGTCCGGGCCCACCAGGTGGCCGCCGTGATGGCCGCGACCCTTCTGCAACGGCCCGTGCGCGTGGCCCTGACCCGACGTCAGATGTTCGCGCTGGCCGGCCATCGCAGTCCCACCGTCCAGCGCGTCCGGCTCGGCGCCGACGCCGACGGACGGCTGCGCGCACTGGAGCACCGCTCCGTCAGCCGCACCTCCACCGTGTACGAGTTCGTCGAACCGAGCGCCGGGGTGGCGCGGGTGATGTACGACGCCGACGCCCACCACACCGCCAATCACGTCGTGCCGCTCGACGTGCCGTCCCCGACGTGGATGCGCGCCCCGGGCGAGGCTCCCGGATCGTTCGCGCTGGAGGCGGCCCTCGACGAACTCGCCGAGAAATGCGGGATCGACCCGATCGAACTGCGTCTGCGCAACGAACCGGAGACGGGCCCGGTGTCGGGGCTGCCGTTCGCGGGACGGGACCTGGCCGCCTGCTTCCGGGAGGGCGCCCGCAGGTTCGGCTGGGCGGACCGGGACAGCCGCCCCGGAGTGCGCCGGGAGGGGCGCTGGCTGCTCGGCACCGGCACGGCGGCGGCCTCCTTCCCGGCGGGTGCGCAGCCGTCGACCGCGAGCGCGACCGCGCATCCGGACGGCACCTTCACCATCCGGATCTCCGCGGCCGACATCGGCACCGGGGCCCGTACCGCGCTCACCCTGATCGCCGCCGACGCGCTCCAGGTGCCCCCGGAGCGGATCCGGGTGCGCATCGGCGACAGCGACTTCGGCCCCGCGGGGATCGCCGGCGGCTCCATGGGCACCCGCTCCTGGTCCTGGGCCGTCAAGGCGGCGGCCGGTGAACTGCGCGAACGACTGGCCCTCGGCGCCGGCCTCCCCGCACAGGGCCTCACCGTGCGATCGGACACCACCGAGGCCGTCGAAGCCCTCGGCCCCGCCGAACGGCACTCCTACGGCGCACAGTTCGCCGAGGTCGCCGTGGACGTCACCACCGGCGAGGTGCGGGTGCGGCGCATGCTCGGCATCTTCGCGGCGGGCCGGATCGTCAACCCGCTCACCGCCCGCAACCAGCTCCTGGGCGGCATGGTCTGGGGCATCTCCATGGCCCTGCACGAGGAGGCGGCCCGGGACCGTGCCTCCGGTGGCGTCGTCGGCGCCGACCTCGCGGGCTACCATGTGGCCACCCACGCCGACGTGCCCCGCATCGAGGCCGGCTGGATCGAGGACACGGACCCCGACGATCCGGTCGGCATCAAGGGCATCGGTGAGATCGGCGTCGTCGGCGCCGCGGCCGCCGTCGCCAACGCCGTCTGGCACGCCACCGGCGTACGCCACCGCAGCCTGCCCATCCGGCCGGACCGCGTCCTCGCGGCCGCCGCGGGAGCGCCGGATGCTTGACCTGGCAGGGGAACTGCACCGGTGGACCGAGGAGGGCCGGGAGTTCGCCGTCGCCACCGTGGTGGCCGTGGGCGGCAGCGCACCGCGCGGAGTCGGCGCCGCCCTCGCCGTCGACCGCGAGGGCACCGTCATCGGCTCGGTCTCCGGCGGCTGTGTCGAGGGCGCGGTGTACGAGCTGTGCGGTGCGGCGCTGCGGAGCGGGGAGAGCGTCCTCGAACGGTTCGGCTACAGCGACGACGACGCCTTCGCCGTGGGGCTGACCTGTGGCGGAACGATCGACGTACTGATCACGCCGGTGGCGGCGCGGGCCCCCGCGCGGACGGTCCTCGGCCCGGTCCTGTCCGCCGCCGCCCGAGGCGAACCGGCGGCCCTCGCCCGGGTCGTCCGCGGCCCCGCCGAACTCCTCGGGCGGGTCCTGTCGGTCCGCTCCGACGGCATGGCCGAGGGCGGTCTCGGCGGCCATCCGGACCTGGACCGGACGGCGGCGGCCGAGGCCCGGGCGATGCTGGAGGCGGGCCGCACCGGCACCGTGGAGCTGTCCGCGGACGGCTCGCACTGCCCCGGCGGTGTGACGCTGCTGGTCGAGTCGAACGTGCCGCCCCCGCGCATGATCGTCTTCGGCGCGGTCGACTTCGCGTCCGCGCTGGCCCGGGCCGGGAAGTTCCTCGGCTACCACGTGACGGTCTGCGACGCCCGCCCCGTCTTCGCCACCCGCGACCGCTTCCCGGACGCCGACGAGGTCGTGGTCGACTGGCCGCACCGCTACCTGCGGCGTACCGGGACCGATGCCCGTACGGTCCTGTGCGTGCTCACCCACGACGCCAAGTTCGACGTACCCCTGCTGAAGGCGGCCCTGCGGATGCCGGCCGCGTTCGTGGGCGCGATGGGATCACGCCGTACCCACGAGGACCGCAATCGGCGGCTGCGGGCCGAAGGCGTGACCGAGCGCGAACTGGCCCGGCTGCGCTCACCGATCGGCCTCGACCTCGGCGCCCGCACACCGGAGGAGACTGCCCTCTCGATCGTCGCGGAGATCGTCGCCACCCGGCGGGGCGGAACGGGCGTGCCCCTGACCGGTTCCGGCACGCCGATCCATCACGAGACGGGAGAGGGAAGGAGACAGGCGGTCGCCTGACGGCCCGGGGCCGGGACGACGAGCGGCGGGGTGCCCACCCTCCTACGGTACGGGGGAAGGGCACGCCGCCCGCCGGCGAGGTGCCCGGCACACCGGCCCCCGCGGGCGGGCGGCTCAGACCGCCGAGAGGGAGTCCAGTGCCAGGCACAGCCGCTCGGTGTCCTCGTCGGTGTTGTAGTAGTGCACCGACGCGCGCACCACTTCGGACAGGCCGCGCGCGCCCAGGTCGTAGCGGGCCGAAGTGATCGCCGACACGCTGGTGTTGACGCCTGCCGCGGCGAGGTGTCGCCGCACCTCGGCCGCGGGCACGCCGTCGACGGTGAACGTGACGATGCCGCACAGACGCCGGCCACGGTCCTGGACGGTCACTCCGGGCGTCTGCGCGAGCCGGTGCCGCAGCCGTGCGGCGAGAGCCGTGACCCGCTCCTCGATCGCTTCGATGCCCCAGCCCAGAGCGTAGTCCGCGGCGACACCGAGGCCGATCTTCGCCGCGTAGTTGGTTTCCCACGCTTCGAACCGCCGGGCGTCGGACCGGATGTCGTACGTTTCCGGACCGGTCCACGTCGCGGCGTGCAAGTCGAGGAAGGGCGGCTCCAGTTGCCCGATGAGCCGTTCGGAGACGTAGAGGAAGCCGGTACCGCGCGGTCCGCGCAAGAACTTGCGCCCGGTCGCCGACAGCATGTCGCAGCCGATCTCCCCCACGTCGACGGGCAGTTGCCCCACCGACTGGCAGGCGTCGAGCAGATACGGGACGCCGGCGGCGCGGGTCAGCCGGCCGATCTCCGCCGCGGGGTTCACCAAGCCGCTCTGGGTGGGCACATGGGTGACGGCGACGAGCTTGACGTCGTCGTCCAGGCGCCGTCGCAGGTCCGCCACCGACAACTGGCCGTGTTCGTCGTCGTCGACCACCTCGACGCGGGCGCCGGTGCGGCGGGCCACCTGCAGAAAGGCGATCACATTGCTGGCGTACTCGGCGCGGGAGGTCAGGATGCGATCGCCGGGCCGGAAACGCATCGCGTAGAAGGCCATGTCCCAGGCCCGGGTGGCGCTTTCGACCACGGCGATCTCGTGCGGCCGGCAGCCGATCAGGCGGGCGATCGACTCGTAGACCGCGTCGATCTCCGCGGCCCGGGCCACCGCGGCCTCGTAGCCGCCGAGCCGTGCCTCCAGCCGCAGATGGTCGATGACGGCTTCGAGGACCGGAGCCGGGGCGAGTGCCGCGCCGGCGTTGTTGAGGTGTACGACGTTCGCGCACCCGGGAGTCTCCCGGCGGGCACGGGCCACGTTCACTGCTTCCGGCACGGCACTCCTTCACGTTCGCCCTGGCGGGCACGGGGCAGACTGCGACGCTCCTGGGATTCTCCCTCTTCCGGAGGATCCGCCGCGCCCTCGCCCTGCCGACCGCGAGCGAGTGAGGGTCACCACCGCAGGGTGAGCCGTCTCGGTGACCTGAAGCCGCGGCCTTCGACGCCGTCGGTGTCCGGAGCGGGACGGTCCGGCCCCGCCGGTGGTGCCATGCGGGCCAGCCCGGCGAGGATCTCGCCGGCCTCGAGGGCGGCCAAGTGCCGGCCGAGGCAGATGTGCGGGCCGGTGCCCATGGCCAGGTGCGGCAGCGGCCGCCGGTGGATGTCCAGGCGGTCCGCGTCGGTCCACCGGCTCTCGTCCCGGTTGGCGGACGCCAGGTTCACGCAGACCAGATCACCCTCCCGTAACCGCGCACCGCACAGTTCCGTGTCGGCGGAGCACCGGCGCAGAACCCAGGTCAGCGGGCACTCCCAGCGCCAGCACTCCTGGATCACTGCCGTGGCCCCCCGCTCGTCGGCGCGGGCGGTCTCCAGGAGTGCCGGGTCGGAGAGGACCGCGTACATCAGCGTGGCGAGGGAACGGAACGGGGGTTCGGTGCCGGTGGACAGCAACAGGCGTACCGTGGGCACGAGTTCGGGCCCGGTGCCGATCGCCGGGTCCTCGTGGCGCAGCAGCCGGCCCACGAGGCTGTGCGCGGGCCACGCCGAGGGTGTGCCGAGCCACTCCGCCATGGCGGTGGCGATCTTTCCGTCGGCGTCGTCGAGCAGTCCGACCGCCCAGGTGTACAAGGTGCCGATCCGTGTTCCGGGCGGAAAGCCGATGATGCCCGCTATGGTCGTCAACGCCACCGGGAAGGCCAGATCGCCGACCAGGTCCCCACCGCCCTGGTCCGCCAAGGCGCGCAGCCGGGCGTCGACGGTCCGGCGGACGCGGGACCGCTGCTCGCTCACGGCCTGCCGGTGGAAGCCTCCGTGCAGCGCGTTCCGCCAGGCCCGGTGCTCGGCGCCGTCCATCTCCAGGAACGACCGGCCGACCACCCGGCCCATGCTGTCGGCGTAGGCGGAGGACGAGAAGTCCCGCTCGTCGCGCAGCACTTGGTCGACCGCCTGATAGGACACCACGTGACAGGCCGGAGTCCCCGGTGTGCCGGGCACGTCGGCGCCGGTCAGCACCTCTTCCAGCGTGGACCGGTGGACCGGGCCCCGGCGGCGCAGGGCGGCGAACTCCGCGTGCGGGCTCCCGGGCGGCGGCCCGCTTCGGCCCGTGTAAGAGTCCGTAAAGTCGCCTGGTTTCAGGTGCTGTTGCTTTGAGGCCGGGTACTGCGGTGTGGTGTGGTGTGTCGTCCGGTGAACACCGGCGACCGCCGGCCCCCGCCTGTTCGTCGACAAGGAAAAACACCCGCCCATGGAATTCGGTTGGCTCTCTGACCGTCGTGCGGCTCCCGTTCGTGCGGCGCCGCTCCGCCGGTTGGTCGCCGCGAACGCGCTCAGTTCGGTCGGGGACGGCGCGCGGTTCGCGGCGCTGCCCCTGCTGGCGGCGGCCGTCACGCGGGACGTGTTCTGGGTGTCGGTGGTCGCCGCCGCCGGGCGGGCGCCCTGGCTGCTGGCACCGCTCATCGGCACCCTCGTCGACCGCATGGAGGCGCGCCGGTCCATGGTGGGCGCCGATCTGGCACGCTGCGCGCTGCTGGCGGCGCTGACCGCGGCGACGGTCGTCGGGTGGGTGCCCGTCATGTCGCTGGTGGTGCTGGCCTTCCTCTGCGGCGTCGCCGAGGTGTTCTTCGACAGCGCGGCCCAGGCGGTCGTCCCGCGGCTGGCCGAGGACCGGCAGCTGGAGCGGACGAACGCCCGGATCATCGGGGCGCAGATCACCGGCACCGGTTTCCTCGGGCCGCCGCTCGGAGCGGCGCTGTGGACGGTCGGACAGCCCTGGCCGTTCGCGGTGGACGCGGTGACGTTCCTCGGTTCGGCGCTCCTGCTCAGGGGCTTGCCCCGGTACGGTCCGGGGGAGCGGACGGAACGCGGGGTCGCCGGTCTGCTGCGCGGAACGTGGGCCGGCCTGCGGCTGCTCGGCGGCAACCGGGTGCTGCGCCGCCTGATGGCGGTGGTCGCGGTGCTCGGTGTGGGCCAGCAGGCGGTCTACGCGGTGCTCGTCGTGTACGTGGAGGGCAAGCTCGGCCTGCCGTCCTGGGGTTACGGCCTGATGCTGGTGGCGGCGGCCCTCGGCAGCCTGGCCGGAGCCAGGTCGGCGGCGTGGACGGCGCACCGGCTGGGCACCGCGCGGAGCCTGATCGCGTCGGTGACCGTGTCCGCGCTCACCTACCTGGTCGTCGCGGTGCTGCCGTGGTGGCCGCTGGTGGCGCTGATGCTCGTGGGGAACAGCGCCGCCGTGGTGCTGTGGAACGTCTGCACGGTCTCGCTGCGGCAGCGGCTCGCCCCACCCGGGATGCTGGGCCGTGTCACCAGCGGCTACCGTCTCGCCGCCTGGGGAACCATGCCCGTCGGCGCGGCGCTCGGCGGCGTCCTCGCCGGACGCGTAGGCCCGGGAGCCCCCTGGGCCACGGCGGGCCTGCTGCTCCTGGCATGCCTGCCACTGCTGCGCGGTATGCCGCCCGCGCGGTCGCCACAGGCGGACGACGCCGGCACGGAGACGGCCCGCGACGAGTGCGCCGGGGGATAGCACCGTTCCACGCCGTCGCCTTTACGACAGCCGGCGACTACGACAGCCACAGGCCGTTCCGGGAAGTCACCGCCTCTTTTCGCTCGGTATGAGGGGCGGACGGAAATAGACCGCCAGGAATTCCCCGACACCGACAATGCATCCCCTTATCCGTCACCAGCATTTCGGTGACACGGACGTCGCCGATAGCCGAGATGACCGGATCCGGCGCCTGGGCGACCTGTCTGCACAAGGAAGGCGACCGCGGCGCACTTACAACGGCTGACACAATAAGGTGGATCCGTCCTGTCCGCCGTGTCCGGGGTGGGAGTTGAGCGTTGCGTCCCAGGTCCGCCTCGCGGTCAGCAGTACCGGTGCCTGGGGCCACAGCGGGCACGCCCCTGCCCGGGGTGATGAGCAGCTGCCCGTTCGGTCACCCTCCGCGCAGTGCCTCGATCTCGCGGGCGAGGGCGAGGCAGGCGTCGATGACATCGCGTGCGGCGCCGGGTGTGACGCCGTTGGAGAGGTGCTGAGCGCGGTCGCGCAGACGGCGCAGGCGCGTCAGGACGGCCGCGCTGCCGGTGGGCAGGCCGCACGCGACCAGCGCCCTGCCGAGGGACGCCACGTCGGCCGGCTGCCAGCCCAGTCCGCGCGCCAGGACGACTTCCCGGCACAGCCGTTCCAGTACGTCCCATGCCGTGACGACGGCCGCCGTCGGTACGGAGTCGGCCATGCCCCTGGCGACGCGGAACCCGTCCCGCCACACCGCCCCGGACCTCTGCTCCGCAGGATGGGGCGCGTCAGGCCAGGGGCGGAGCACGACCGGTCCGGGAGAACCGGGTTGTCCCGGCTGGGGCTGGTCGTACACGGGTCCGCCCGAACCAGGCTGCTGAGGCTGGCCCTGCCCCGGCCCGCCTGGAGCGGGCTGCCCCGGCTGGGTGTGGCCCTGCCCGGGCCCGCCCGGAGCGTGCCCCGGCGGGGGGTAGCCGTATCCGGATCCGGCTGGAGCAGGCAAGGGGTAGTCCGTGTCCTGGCCGTTGCCCGAGGGCGGCCCGGCGGGTGCCGGCACGCCGTGGGCCGTCCGGGACCCCCTCCACGCCGGCACCGGCCCCGCGCCGTCGCCGACGCTCTCAGCCTGGTTCAGCACGTCGCGCGCCTCGACCGCGAACTCGATCGACCCGGCCGGTGTCTCCAGCCGTGTCATGCGCGCGAACGCGTCCCTGAGGTGCGCACGCAGGACATACACGAGGGTGAGCGTGATCAGCGGCCACACGAGGGCCTGAACGTATTTGAGAACGAGTTCGGCGATCTCCACACACCCCATGGTGGCCGACGAACGGCCCCGGGATGTGCGGAACATCGCAGACCGTCGAAGGCATGCTTCTGGATGCGTTGGCGGAGGTCTCGGCTCGACGAGCTATGGCTTCTGGCTTCTTTGTCCGTCATCACGCGCCGGCGGCGGGCGGGCCAGCAGGGGGCCGGCCAAGTTGTCCAGCTCCCGGAGCGGCCGAAGAGCGCGAAGAACGGCTCTTCCCTCGGGTTGAGGGCGCCTCCATTGACACGATGAACCACGACACCGACCCCTGCGGCCAGATCGGCTAGACCAACGAGTTCGACGGCGCCGTGGAGGTGGCCCGCCAGTACGCTGCCGAGTACCCCGGCACACTGGTCGTCATCACCGCCGACCACGGCCACATGAGCAGGGATGGGTCACTCGGCAGCCGCCGGGGCGACCGCGCCTGTTCGAGGATGCCGAGGACGGTGTCGGGTCAGCAGCGGACGCAGGTCGGGACATCCTGGAGCGGGGCGTCCCGTGCCTGCTGCCGGGTGGCGGTCGTGGCACCGGTCGTTCCGGGCGGCGGCTCAGCAGTCAGCCCCCGTGCACGGTTCTGCTTTTCAAGTCGTTGGCGATCGAGGCGCGGAGAGGCGCCAGTTCGGCGTCGATCGCTTCTGTCTCACCACTGCTCACCAGCACCGCAGCCTCGGGACAGGAGAGCTTACCGATGAACTTCATGCGTAGGTGGGTCGGAGGACAACCGTCGTCGAACGCGTCTCCGCGCAGTTCGGAGAGGCGTAGACGCCGCTCGAACTCCATGTCCGGCACCGAGGCCAGGTGAACGCGCAGTGCCTCCCAAAGGTCGTCCTCACACCAGGCGGCGCGTTCGAGCGCGAAGAGAGCTGTCTCACGCAACAGCAGGGCACGAAGCAGCCCTTGCACCGATGCGGCAGAGGCGATCCGGGCCGCGTTTTCGTCCGCCCGGTATTCCGCCTGTCCCCCAGAACGGTCCCGCAGCCGACTCAACAGCCGATGACACCCAAGCGCAGCGCGAGACAGGAAGTCCTGGAGCGGCTGGGCAAGTGCGACTCCCATGCCGACGATGCTGCTCTGGCGATTGCCACCCGCGTCGAACGCATGCCTATCGGTCACCTTCTGCCGCTCGTCATCCAGCGCGCGAACGGGTCTGATCACATCCGCCCACGTTGTCAGGGCGTCCAGTGCGGTCTGGATCCAGGCAGCACTCAAAGACTTGCCGGTCGAGAGGCGGCCGAGGTCGTGGCCGAGCAGGGCAAGCCGTTGATCCATGGTGAGGGCCTCCCATAGCGGCAGACCCAGGATGAGTACGCGACGCCGACGCAGCCCTGCCTTCGTGCAACCGGAGCCGTACCGCTCATCTACGGCGATCACATCCACAGGCCGGGTGCCGAGCTCGGCGGCGGCGCGTTCCGCGAGCGCGTACAGCCTGGGTGCCGTGGAACGGTCCAGAGTGTGCCGAGGCATCCTCCCGAGACGCGGACGCAGCACCAGGACGATCACCAATTCCGTGACGGCCATGATTCGCTCCGGCCAGTTGCCCGCGACCAACAGCCACATACCGGTGCCCGCGAGCGCGAGAGTGACCAAGTTGACTGCGCCCGCGAGTACGACAGCGCCGAGCCAGGCAGAACTCGGCCGTTTGCCCCCGGTTCCGCCGGCCAGAGCGCGGTTGAACATCCGATCGTGGTGCGCCAGGTCACGAGTCCGGTGCTGCCCGCTACCAACGCCGCCGAGCGGGTCGAGGTTCCAGTCGCAGGCCGGACACCAGATGCTGAACCGGTTGTCCGGGACCCGCAACGCCACCTGGCAACGCGGGCAGGACAAGTCAACGCTCTCATTCACGATGAGTGATCATCACTTGGCAGCGGTCTGCCGTAACAGGACCGAACTAGCCGTTTCCTCAACCCCCACATGGCTACAGAGCCCTGCCGGACTTGAACTCACCCTTTCAATGGGGGCAGCTCACCTGCGAGCTGGGCCTAGCCTGAAGCAGTTGCCGAGGTACCGATCCGATCTCCCGGAGAGTGAGACCACACCTATGGGCGTATCCCTGCGCGAGCTTGAGGACAGTGACCTACCGATCTTCTGGAAGCAGTTGACGGATCCCGAGTTGCAGCAGATGGCAGCCGTGACCAGGAAGTATCACTACGACCGCGGCCACTTCGACCGGCACTGGTCGAAGGTGCGCTCGGACCCGTCCGTGATCTTACGAACCGTTCTCGCCGACGGCGCTGTAGCAGGACACGCCGCTGTCTTCGGTCCGCCGCCGGAGCGAGAGGTCACGTATGTCATCGGGCGAGCACATTGGGGCCAGGGCATCGGCACCGCGGCCCTGACTGAACTGATCAAGCTGGAGCCCGTGCGACCGCTGCACGCTGACGCCGCCGCGGACAATGCCGGCTCCATCCGGGTGCTGGAGAAGTGCGGCTTCACCATCACAGGGAACAGCCGGTGCTTCGCCCGGGCTCGTGACGAGGAGATCGATCTGGTGCACTTGATACTGAGATGAGCATGCCGACCGCTACCCAGAACCGCATGTTCTGAAAGACGCGGTCCAAAACTCCCCGCTCGCCTCGTCACGGTCGTACGAATGACCAGGGCGGTGTCACCGGCTGCCGGTAGCGTGGCCACTGTGATGGTGGGCACCGAGGAAACCCGGCTGATCGTACTGCGCGGCAACAGCGCCTCGGGGAAGTCGTGCGTCGCGGACGGCCTCCGTGAGAGCTTCGGCCGCGGCTTGGCCCTGGTCGGCCAGGACAACCTCCGCCGCGTCGTGCTGCGCGAGCATGACCGGCCCGGAGCGGCGAACATCGGCCTGATCGACCTGACGGCCCGCTACGCCCTCGACGCCGGCTATCACGTCGTGGTCGAAGGCATCCTCTCCGCTGACCGTTACGGCGACATGCTCACCCGGTTGCGCGCCGACCACCGCGGCCCGACCCACAACTACTACCTCGACGTGCCGTTCGACTAAACCCTCGCCCGGCACGCCACCAAGCCGCTCGCCGACGAGGTCGACGAAAGGCAACTGCGTGACTGGTACCGGCCGCTCGATCTCCTGCCCGGCGGCATCGAGACGGTCATCGGCGCCGACAGCGCCCTGCGTGAAACCATCGACCGCATCATGCTCGACACGGGCCTGGCTCACCTGCCCGCGCTGGACCGCTGACCGTGGCCGGGCCGCGGCCCAGCCGGGTGTGTGCCGCCATGTGTGACGAGAGGCTCTACTGCCGGAGTTTCCTGGCGGGGTGGCCGGTGACGACCAGGATTGTCAGTGCCGCCTCCTAGCATGGCGACCATGACGAAGACGCAGGTGGGGGCGGCAGGGCGGCTGCTGCGCGAGATGGCCGGGACCGGTCGGCAGGCCGAGGGACCGGGCCCGCGCAGTGGGGCCGCGCTGCGGGCAGTGGAACGGGCGCGGCCCGCGCGGTCGGTGGCGGCCAAGGTCGCCGCCGCGGGCGGAGTCGACGACGAGACGGCCGCCCTGCTCAGGAAGTTGACGAAGCGTCACCTTGGCGGGGACACGACCCGCTGGTGCCGACTGCACGACGCGCTGGCCACGCACCCCGGCGCCCTGCCCGAGTTCCTCGCCGAGCCACCGCTGCCGCCGGCGCCGGACGACACGCTCCGTCCGCCCGCACCCCGCAGTGTCCACCGCACGCTCGGCCTCCTCCTCGAGCACACGGAGCCCCGGCATGCCGCGGCCGCGCTCGCCGCCCTGCCCGAGCGGGTGACGACGGAGCTGCTGGCCGGCGGGGCACTCCCTGCGCCCACCCTCGTCACCGCCGTCCTCGACCACGGCGACACCCGCACCCGGGCAGCCCTGGCCCGCCATCCCCGGCTCGACACCCGGGTCTTGGCCCGGCTCGTCGCGGTCGGCGACGCGCAGGTCGCCGCAGCCGTCTACCGCAACCCGCGTACCACCCAGTCCCTGCGCCGTACCATCGCGGAGCGGCTCGACACCGTACCGCTCGACAACGCGCTGCGCGCCGAGCTGACGGCGCCGCACGGCCAGGTCCCGCGCACCTGGCTCACCCCGCTGCTCGGCTCGGGAGACCCAGAGCTCGTGGTGCCCGCACTGCGGTGGGGGGTACGGCAGGTCGCCCAGCGGTACGCCCTGCTGAGAATCTGGGAGCGGACCGGCCAGGACGCCGTACGCGCCCTGCTCGACGACCCCGCCGCGGCCGCCTGGCTGAGCCGGGCCACCGTGGACGCGGTCACCGAGGCCCTGGCCGCCCCGGACGGCGACGGACCGCGTCGGCTGCGCGCGCAGGGCGAGCCGTACGAGGACCCCGCCCGGCTGCCCGCGTTGCTCGCCACCGCCCGGGGCACCAGCACCCTGCGCGACCTGCTGTCCGAGCCGTACGCCCATGACCTCGACGCCCTGGCCGCGGCCCATGCCGCGACCCCGTTCATGCCCAAGGCATGCGAGGAGCTGGCCCGCCACGAGGCGGCGAGCGACGCACAGCGTCAGGCGTTCCGGTTGTCCGTCCTCAACGAGCCGTGGCGTACCGGGGGCCGCCGCGCGGGGAACACCGGCCTGCCCGCGCGCCGCCTCGCAGAGGAGGAGCTCGACGGCAGCGCCGCCGTCTGGGCGGAGGGCATGGCGACGGCGGGGTTCCTCGACCCGGTCGAGCTGATCGGCACCGCGCGCCCTGCCCGCCACGCCCTCGCCGCACTGGGGCGCCTCGCCGAACGGGATCTGCTGGGCACGGCGGCTGTCGCCGAACTGGGGGCATTGACCCAGGCGCATCTGGGGGACCGGGAGGGGGCCTGGGCCGCGTTCGACACCCTGCTGCCCGAACACGCGGGCACGGTCGCGGAGCTGATCGCCAAGGCGGGCAAGGCCGCCCCGGAAGAGGCTGCCCCGGAAGAGGCCGCCCCGGAAGAGGCCCACGCCGAGTCCCAGCCGCCGGCAGAGCCCCAACAACCACCCGTCCAGCCCGAGCCGATGGTCGATGGCGCCGCCGGGCCCCATCCACAGGCCGGGCCCCAACCCCCCGTCTCGGAACCCCCACCCCGGCGGACTCTCCACCGGCGCGACCGTGTGCACGCCCTGGCCGCCCTCGACCTGCTCTACTCCCTCGCCCCGGACGGCGCGCCCCGGCCGAAGGACCCCGAGGTGCTGCGCGCGCTGGCGGTGTACGAGCCGGCGACCGCGCCCGGCCTCGCCACTCCCCGCTGGTTCGCCCTGGCCTGTGCCTTCCACGGCATCCCTCCGTCCCCGAGCGGCTTCGCGTACGGGGCGCCCGGACTCGCGGAGTTGCGCGGGCGACTCCCCGAGACGTACGGATCCGGTGCGCAGCACATCGAGCACGCCTACGTACAGGGCGTGCTGCCCGCCGACGAGTTGCTCACCCTGCTGCCCGCCCGGCGCCTGCTCCTGCTGCCGCACGACTGGAGGCGGCTCGCGTTCGCCGACGCGTGGCGGGCCGCGCTCGCCCGCCGCCTGCGCGCCGAACTCGGTACCGACCCCGACGCCTGGCTCCGCCTGGCCGCGACCGTGACGGCGTCCGAATCCGCCTCCGAGGGGCTGACCTGGGAGCGGCTGTTGCGGCGCGCGCAGTCCGGTGCGGGCCCGGCGGCGGGCGGAGGTACGACCATCGGCAGGACCGGACCGGCCACCCCCGACGAGGCGATCAAGCTTCTGGAGCGGGGCGACCATCTGTGGGGCTGGCCGGAGGGCACCCTGCTGTGCCTGGCCGACGCCGAGGTGGTCGACGCCGTCCTGCCCCGGCTCGGGCCGGACGGGCCCTGGCTGCTCGCCGCGTACCTGCTGCGCCACGAGCGCACACCACGCACCGTCCTGGACCGGCTGCTCGCGGACCGCGATCCCCACGCGCTGCGCGTCCTGGCCGCCCAGTCCCGCTGGATGGAGCGCAGTGGCGCGGTGGAGCGCCTCGTCGGCCTCGACGACCCCGAGGTCGACCTCGCCCTGCTGCGGCACTGGAACCCCCGGCCCCTCGTCCACCGGATCGTGACCCGGTCACGGCCCGGTGCCGGGCGGCCTTCCCTGGGCGCACGGGTGCTCGCCGACTGGCGGGCCGGGAACTCCGCGCGGCCGGCCGGCGGACTGATGTGGCTGTGCTCGGCCGAACCCGATCTCGTGGAGGCGATCCTCGAAACAGAGGGCGCGCGGCTCGGTCTGGGGCATCAACTACTCGGCTGTATACGTCTGTTGCAGCACGGCGGTGCCGACCGGCTGGCGAGGCTCGCGGGGCGAGACGTGCTGGGGCGCTCCGCCGCCACCGTATGCGCGAAGGCCCTCGCGTCCCCCGACCCCGCCGCCGTCCTCCGCGCCCGGCTCGACCGCGAACTGGCGCCGGAGAAACTCGTCCGGAAGCTGCGGCGCGCCCGGCACGCCCCGCACGCACGGGACCTCATCGAGTCGCGCCCGCCGGGCGAACCGGTGGACTGGGCCGCTCTCGAAGCGGCCCACGCCCAGGAGCCGTTGCCGTACTGGCAGGACATCATCCGCCTGGACGGCGTCCCCGAGGACGTACGGCTGCGACACGCGGCGCTGCTGCCGGAGCCGGGCCCCGACGGCCTGCCCGGCAGCGCGCGGCTCACCCGGGAGCGCGCCCGGCACGGACTCGGCGGCCATTTCCACTGCGCGCCGACCACCCAACTGGACGGGCTGCTCACGGCGGGGCTGCTCGACGGAGCGGACCTGCTGCGCCGCGCGACCCCGGCCGCGCGGCTGCTCGCCTACCTGGGCGCCGCCGCCCGTCGCACGGACGCCCCGCCCCAGGCCGCCGAGGCCCGCGCCCTCCTCGCGGACCTCGTGCGCTCCGAACTCGGCACGGACCCGGCGGCCTGGCGCCGGGTCGCCGAGCGGCTGACCGGCCTCGACCCCGACTGGGACCCGGCCTCGACGGTGGAGGCGCTGCTCGCCGTCCAGCCAGGTCGCCGCCGGCCGGAGTTCCCCATTGCGTACAGGCGGACGGGAGAGGGCACCGAACCCGGGCCGGAAAGCGACCGTTCGTAGCCGGCGGCGACCGTCGCATGCCACGCCCGTACCAGCGCGGTTGCGAGGGCGCCGGCCGGCTATGGGTAGAGCTTCTCGCCCTCGGCCAGCATTGCGACGAACTTCTCGATCCGGCGGGCCCGGGTCTCGGCCTTCTTGGCGTCCTGGATCCGGTACAGGACCGCGTAGCGGTTGCGCCGGTCCCGGGTCTCGAAGAACGCGGCGGCGGCCGGCTCGGCGGCCAGCGCCGCGGCCAGGTCGTCCGGCACGGTCGCGGTCTTCGCGCCGTCGTAGGCCGCCTCCCAGCGGCCGTCCGCCTTGGCCCGGTCGATCTCGGCCTGCCCGGCGGGACGCATCCGGCCCTGCTCGATCAGCGCCGCGACCTTGTCCCGGTTGACCTTGGACCACTTGCTGTTCGGCTTACGGGGGGTGAACCGCTGCAGCCACCACTCGTCATCGAACGTGGCCTTCTGACCGTCGATCCAGCCGTGGCAGAGCGCCACATCGAGGGCCTGCGCGTACTCCAGCGCGACGATTCCCGGGCCCTTCTTGCGCAGCTTGAGCCAGATACCGGGACAGGACGCGTGGTTCTCGGCCAGCCAAGCCTCGAACGCCTCGGCCGAGTCGAACGAGAGGATCTCCAAGTCCTGAGTCACCCCAGCAGTGAACCACTCCCGGGTGGCCCGCGACTCGACAACCGGCTCCGTCCGTCAGGACGCCATGCCGTGCAGGGCTTTGACGGTGTTCCAGTTCCGGGTGGTCGCGGTGATGCCGAGCCGGCGCTCGATGAACGTGTTGTTCAGCTTGGTACGCCCGTAGCCGCCCGGCACGTGCAGGTGGATCTCGTCGCCGAGCAGGGCGAACTCGGCGGTCTCCCCGGCCGGCGTCCGCAGGGCGGCCGCCCGCTCGGCGGTCGGCGTCTCGGCGAGGAAGGTCACGTGCAGCTTGGCCGGGTCGTCCTCGCGGTCCAGGTACGGGTTGGCGGCGACCGTCCGGTCCAGCGACTCGCCGGTGCGCAGCAGCACGCTTGCCGGTACGCCCAGCCCGTCGGCGAGGCGCTTCTCGATCCGCTCCCGCACCTCACCGGGCGCGGCCCCCGCCGGGTCGGCGAAGATCACGTTCCCGCTCTGGAGATACGTCTGCACCTCGTCGAATCCCAGCGCGCCGAACAGCTCGCGGAGGTCCTTCATCGCGATCCTGGCGTGTCCGCCGACGTTGATCCCGCGCAGCAGTGCGACGTACTTGCTCATTCTCCTCAGCCTTCCACAGGCCTGTGACACCGACAAGGAAGGGCCGATCGACAAGGAAGGGGGCGTACGAGCCGATGTCGGGGCCCGGCCGCATGTTTGATGGGCACGTACGGTGGTGGAGTCCGCCGAAACGGCCCAGTTCAAGGTCGTCATCGGCGTCTGCCTGAGCCACAGTGCGGTGAACACCCTGTCAGCCGGTCATGGGGACGTTCTTCTCCAAGGCGGCGAGACGGTTGGGCAGGTGGGGCTGTGGCGCCTGGTGCAAGCCGTGGTGCACGAAGCCCCATGCGCGGGCCCGGGTTGCGATGCCGTCCCGGTCGAGCGTGCCGGCCTCCGGCGTCTCCCCGGAGCAGCGCTGATCGCCGGCGCCCCGGCCACAGACCCCGTGGCGCCCGGCGTCCACGCGGCGGAGCGCCGCGGCCGGCCGGACCAGCACCCGACACGGGACCGCAGTGACGAGAGGGTACGGCCGGCGCCCCCGTCCGCCGGTTGTGGCGGCGTGCTGGTGCGGACCGTCCCGTTGATGACCTGCCGGTCCGCGGGCCAGGGTCGGCCTGTCGCGGCCTGCGGCACCGGCGCAGCGAGCAACCCCCGCTCCTGATCGTCGAGTTCGGGCGGCCGGGTACCCGTTATGATCCGCGACCTGATCTCCGAGGACCGACTCGCCCGCGCAGGCCGCGACGGCGAGATGCCCGTCTTCGGCGCCGTCCTTGGTGCCCTCGGCCTCACGAGGGTGCCCCCGGGCCTCACGAGCCATGAGCACCCTCGCGCCGAGATGGCGCCGAGCGGCTCCTGCGCTGCACAAGTGCCTGGACACCCCCAGCGGAACGGCTCGCCTCCCACCTCCGAGTGCTCGATCGCCTCCGTCGCCCACCACACCGCCGCATCGGTCCCAGGGCGCCCTTCGGGGTCGTCACGGTGTCGGCGGCCGGCGGCCCCGCGCGTGGGCGGGTTCACGTGACTGTGGTCCCAGGTGCGTCCTCGTAGCCGGAGGAAACGGCAAGAGAGGTGGCGTGGCGGTCGTAGCGAGCGCTGCCGTGGGTCATCCAGTCGTAGTTGCCGCGGAACATGTGACGCATCCCCTGGACATAGGTGTCGGCCGCGGTCCGGTCGGCTGGGCTGCACCCGAGGTCGTCGTAGTGGGCGGGCAGCCGGTCGGCGAGCCGGCGGAAGCGCTCGCCGGCGAGGCGGACCATCGCCTGGATGTCGGCGATGGCCTCGTCACGGGTGCGGCCGGCGGCTTCGAGCACCAGCACCATGTTGTCGACCTCGCCCCGGCGTTCCTCTCGTTCGACGGCGAAGACGTCGTTCGGCAGGATGGCGAGCTTCGTGGCCTCCTCGAGGAGTCCGCGGGCGAGCGGCGTGTCCAGGAACCACTCCGGGGCGCGCCAGTGCTCGACCCGTTCGGCGACAGCGAGGCCCAAGGACAGCCCCGTGGTGATGTACCGCCGCTGGAGGTACTGGTCGGCGGTCGGCATCGTGCGGCGGATGCGGTGGTCGAGATAGGCGCCGAAGACCGCGGTGTGTTCGTGGAGAACGCGCCTTCGCCACGCCTGCGGCATGCCGTCACGCAGGCGCTGCCACAGGTCGCACCAGGCGGCACCCGCCGACGTGGCCGGTCGCGACGGCGCGTCCTGTTCGAACAAGGTCAGCAGGTCGTGGCAGACGTCGGCCGCTTCCTCGGCCCGTACTCCGTCCGTGCTGTCGCACAGGTCGTTGACGAGGCTGCACAGGCCCATGTGGTCGGCGGCGAGGTCGAGGTCCTCGCCCCGGGCGTGGGGGTAGACGTAGGCGGCGCAGGTTCCCAGCCGCATGGCCGCGAAGTAGCGCGCCTGCCCCGGAGCCAGCAGTTCCCGCGCGAGAGCCCACCGCACGAGGTGTTGGTCCGCTGCCGCGGCGTCCGGGCTGACGGCGCTGGGGAAGGGGATGTGGAACTCGACGTTGCTCGGCATGTGTCCTTCGGCCTTCGGCCAGGTCGAACCGGGAGGGCGGTGGGCGCGGGCTCTTTTCGATCAAGGACCGGGGCTGACCGGGCGTCCGGCCCGGCTGGGTCCGATGGGCTCGTCCCCGACGGACTGACGCGTGAACTGATCGGCGTAGGCGCACATCAGCTCCGCCATCTGCCGGTCCTTCACCGCGCGGCGCACGCGGGAACGCGCTTGCCGGAGGTGGTGGGCGATCTTCCGCTCGGCCCAGGCACGTCCGCCGCACTGTTCGACGAGGTCGGCCATGCGGCTGAGTTCTCCGTTCCGTGGTGCCTGGGGCCGCTGGTAGTAGGAGGCGAGCTCGTCCCGCAGGGCGTGGCCGGACTGCAGGGCGGCGCACACGATGCTCGTCTTCTTGCGGGACCGGAGATCATCGCGCCGGGGCGGCGAGTCCTGCCCGGACTGCCCGTAGAGATCCAGGACGTCGTCGCGCAGCTGCATGACCCTCCCCAGGTGCCACCCGAAGGACCGCATCAACGCCACGCGTTCCGGGCCGGCTCCGCCCTGGAGCGCGCCGGCCTCGCAGCAGGCAGCCACCCAGTCGGAGCTCTTGCCGTCGACCACTTCCAGCGCCTGCCGCAGGCACACACCCGCGTGCTGCTGGTGCCGGGCATCCAGGGCCTGCGCGCGAAACGCCCCGTACATCGCACCGAACAGCACCCGCCGCACGTCAGCGGCGGCGGGACCCGTCTGCTCGGCGAGCTCGGCCAGGGCCGTCATCAGCAGGGCGTCGGCGGCCAGAACGGCCGTGGAGACGCCGAAGGTCTTCCACACGGTGGGAAAGCCGCGCCGCATCCCGTCCTGGTCGATGACGTCGTCGCAGATGAGGCCGTAGCCGTGGATGAGAGCGCACGCGCCGGCAACCGGCCGCGCCCGGTGCCAGGAGCCGCCCTCGACACCGGCGCTGAGAAGGACGAGCGTGACAGCCCGGAAGCCGGGACCCCGGTAGACCACTTCCCGGCCTGTTTCGTCGACCCACCCGAAGTAGTACGCGCACGGATCATGGAGTGGCGCGGGGATCCGGCCCACGAGCTTGCGCAGATGCGGCAGGAGGATGCCGCGCGCGGCCGAGACGACGTGGTCCGGCGTGGTGAGGGCCGAGTGATCCAGTTCAGTGCTTTCCGACATTCGAGTCTTCCGCTCACCGCTCGGCATGCCTGATCGGTCGAGCACAGTGAACCCTGCCGTCCCTTCCCTCCCCCCGCTCCACCCTCATGACACGCCGGGCGCCTCACACCAACCCACCACGCGATCCCGCCCGCCACTCGGCCACGAGACAGAACAGGTCCTGCAGGACATCGCCGACGACGGATGACGCGGTACGTGATGCGACCCCGACGACATCGCGGAGCACTACCGGCGGCCGCACACGCGGCCGCGCCACCTGTGGGACCGCGAGGCGCCGCACGCCGGCCGTTCCGGAGGCGTGCGGCTCCGCCGCGCCAGGTGGTCGAGGACTGCGCCATGCGTTCCCCGGGTGGCTCAGGCAGTCGGTGCCGTCTCGGCCGTCGTGGGCGCGGTTGCGCCGGTGTGCCGCGGGGTGTCCGTACGGCGCAGGGCGATCAGGGCCAGCAGGCAGGAGACCAGCGCCGCCGCACCGCAGATCGTGAAGCCCAGCGCGTACCCGTGACCGAGCGCCCGCAGGGCCAGCGGCGCGGCACCACCCGGCGGGGCGGTGGCCGGGGCGGAGTTGACCGCCAGCGGGCCGCCTTCCGCGGCCACCTCGGCGGCGGCCGCCTTGACCTGCGGACTCAGCGCGGAGCGGTGCAGGTCGGAGCTGAACAGCGAGCCCGCGCGGCTGAGGGCGACGGCACCGATGACCGCCGGTCCCAGGGTGAACCCGAAGTCGCGCAGCAGGCTGGTGGAGGCGCTCGCCATGCCGGCGTAGCGCAGCGGGACCGTGTTCACGGCGGTGGCGGTGATCGAGGAGACGGTCAGCGCGAACCCGGCACCCACCAGCCCCAGGGGCAGCACCAGGGACGTCAGCGCCCGGTTCTCCACCGGCAGGGTCGCGGCGAGGAAGTCGCCCGCGGCCATCAGCGCCAGGCCCACGGTGAGGATCCAGCGCCCGCTGACCCGCTCCAGCAGCCGCGAGGTGAGCGGGGCCAGGACCAGGGTCAGACCGTTGAGCAGCAGGAAGGCCACGGAGGTGCGCAGCGGGCTCTGGTGCTGCACGGGGCCCAGCCGGATGCTGGTGGCGTAGGCGGTGCCCAGGAAGCTGAACATGCCGACGACCGCGACGACCGAGGCGACGGCGAACGCCCGGTTGGCGAACAGGTCCAGGCGCAGCAGCGGGGAACGGGCGCGCCGCTCGGCGACGACGAACAGCACGACGAACACCGCGGCAACCACGAACGCGACGACGACCGGCGTCGAGCCCCAGCCGTCCGCAGGACCCTGGATGACCGCGTACAACAGCGCGAACAGGCCGATCCCGACGGTGAGTTGCCCGCCGATGTCCAGCGAGCGGCCCTCGGGTGCCCGGGAGTCGGCGGCGCCCACCAGACTGACCACGGTACTGGCCACGGCGATCACCACGACCACCACGAACGCCGCGCGCCAGGAGTCGTGGCTGCCGGTGACGCCGCCGATGACGGGGGCGACGAAACCGCCGGTGGACAGGGCGGCCGCCCACACGGTGATGCCGCGCGCCCGGTCCCGGTGGCTGTGCGTGCCCGCCGCGATCATGGCGAGCGAGGTCGGGAACAGCGCCGCCGCGCCGAGGCCGGAGATCACCTGCCCGACCCACAGCAGGTGGACGCCACCGCTCACGGCGGAGACGGCCTCGCCCACGACGACCAGGACGGAGCCGCCCACGAGCAGCCGCTTGCGCCCGAACAGGTCGCCCAGGACGCCGAAGGTGAGTTCCAGCACGGTCACCGGCAGCAGGAACGCGTCGGAGATCCAGGTGAGTTGGGAGCCGATCGGATGCAGGTCCTCCTGGAAGAGTCCGTTGAGGGTGGCGGGCACGGCGAGGGCGATCTGGGCGAGACAGACCGCGAGGCAGCCGGCGACGAGGGTGCCGAGCGGCAGCCGGCCCGGCGCGGGGCCGGCGGGGTGCGCGGAGGAAGGGGGGTCGGTCAGCGACATGGCGGGTCCAGGGGTGGAAGGCCGGCGGCGGGAAGGGGAGCGGAAGGTCAGGAGCGGTGGCGGCCGACGACGAGGCGCGTGGGCCGGTAGGGGACGAAGGCCGCTCCGTCGAGGCCGAGAGCCAGCGCGGCGCGTTGCAGGGCCGCCGGCGTGGTGCCGCCGTCCCAGCGGCCCGTGGCCACCCGGTGCTCCAGGGCGTGCACGCCCGCGACGACCTCGGCCGCGGTGAAGGCGCAGTGGCCCTGGCGGGCGACGTAGGCCTGGCGCAGCAGGGCGCCGTCACCGGCGGCCCGTACCCGGGCGGCGAACGCGTTCTCCTGCTGCACGGGGACCAGTTGGTCGGAGGTCGTGTGCAGGTTCAGCAGCGGCACGGCCAGGCCCTGCCCGGCGGTGGAGGTGCGCTCGAGGCGGCGCACCGCCTGCGGATCGGCGTGCACCCGGGCGCCCCGGGTCAGGGTGGTGAGGTCGGCGCGCAGGTCCAGTCCCGCCGTCCGGTACAGCGCCCGGACCTCGTCGGCGTGCTCGGAGGAGCGCAGCAGACCGGCGTAGTCCACACCCGCGTTCCAGGAGGTGTTGCCGCCCGCCGACTGCTCGACGGAGTACCGCGCGGGCACGATGAACGACAGCACGCCCTGCGCGAACCAGGCGTACTGCTGGGCCTCCTGCCCTTCGGCGTCGCCGGGCGCGGGCGGGTTCTGTCCCGGGGCCCAGTCGGGCAGGTTGAGGTACGCGGCGGCGAGCGCGATCCGCGCCCGGCCCGCGGGGGTGGCCTGGGCCCGCTCCACGGCGGCGGTGAGCCGGGCCGCGGTCGCGGCGGCCGTGTCCTGGTCGGCGAAGTCCACCAGCCGCAGGTGCTCGTCCGGGGCGAGCAGGGAGGCGATCGTGTACTCGGCGTCCAGCTGGTAGTTCTCCAGGTCGACACCGCCGGCGACCAGGCCGCACAGGCCCAGGGCGCCGTCGATGCGGTCGCCCGCGTCCCGCGCGAGCTGGGCGTTGACCAGGCCGCCCATGGACTGCCCGACGGACAGGGTGCGGGCGGGGCGGCCCGCCGCGGCGGCGAATGCCTCGCGGGTGGCGAGCTGGTCGCGTTCGGCGCTCCGCAGCGCCCACCAGGGGCCGTTGGGGTCGTAGGAGGAGCCGGCCAGCGCGTAGCCCTCGGCCAGCAGGGCCTGGCCGGCGGCGGGGGAGGGCGCGTCCTGGGCGGTGGTGGGGCCGTATCCGTGGCTGAACAGCAGCAGGGTGCCGTTCCAGTCGGCGGGCACGTCGGCGATCCAGCTCGCGCCGTCCGGGAGGCGCCCGCTCAGGTGGCGCGTGGTGGCGGTGGCCGGTGCGGTGCTCTGCGGGGTGTCGCTCCGCGCGGTGGCGGGAGCCGCCGCGGTGACAGCGAGGGCGGCGGCCAGCGCGGCCGCGCCGAGCGCGAACTTCGGCATGTGCGGGCTCATCTCTGTACGGCGGGTGGGGGCTGTACGGCGGATGGGGCTGTGCGGCGGATGGGGCTGTGCGGCGGATGAGGTCGTGCGGCGGGTGGACGTGCTCCGCCGGGAGCGGCGTGTCGGTACGGAAAAGGCGTACGAGGGGCGTGCGGGCGAGGGGACGACCGCCGAAGGAGCCTCGGGGTGCCGTTCGGCGGGCTGTGCCGGCCGTGCTGGTGTCCGTGGGCCGCCGATGGGCGGACCGACGGCGTGGCGGAAGGGTCCGCGCGGCCCCGGTCCCAGCGGCGGGTGCGCCGAATATAGGGCCGATCGCGGACGACGGTCAATGAAGTGACGAACGTTTGCTGGGTCCGGTCGTACGGCTGCCGGCGGCCGCGCCGGTACGGCGGCCCGCATTCAAGGCAAGTCCGTGCCGCGGGGAGTTCGTGCCATGCGGGGAGGCCGTACCCGTGGGACGGCCGGGAGCGTGGGGCGGCCGGGAGCGTGGGACGGCCGTACCCGTGAGGCGGCCGTGCCCGCCCCGCTCAGTCCTGCCCGGCCGCCGGCTCCGCCGGGATGGTGTCCAGCACCGCGTCGGCCAACTGCTTGGCCGGGGCGTCGTACTGGGCGGACAGGGTGCGGAAGACGTGCTCGGCGCGGATGGCGGGCCAGTCCGCGGGAAGGTGCTCCGCGGGCAGGCGCGGATCCGAGCGGACGACCTGCAGCCAGTCGGTGTGCAGCAGGAGCTGCCGGGCCAGGTCGTCCGGGGCGGACGGCAGCGGGTCCGGGCGGTCCCACTGGTCGAGGAAGGCGCGGTAGCGCTCGGCGATGCCGGCCGTGTCGAAGGCCCGGTGCAGCAGCTGGGCGGCCTCGGTCGGCTCGGCCGCGCGCCCCCGCAGCACGTTGAGGTGGTCCTCCAGGCCGAGCCCGGCGACGACGGCGGGGACGTCCAGGTGGCCCGGCGCGATCCACAGGCCGTTCTGCAGCGGGCCGAAGCCGGCCCACACCAGGCGTGAGCGCAGGTCGTGCCGCTGGCTGCGCCAGGCCTCGGGCAGCGAGAAGCCGACCAGGGTCCAGGTGCCGTCCCAGTCGCGGTTGACGGCGCCCGCGCCCCAGACGCGGTCGTGACCGTCGCGCAGCACCTCGGTGGAGCGCGCGGTGAGCCCGAAGTACATCTTGCGGCCGCGGCGGTGACGGGCCAGCAGATCGCGCTTGACCATCCGGGTCAGCGTGGAGCGCACCGCGTCCTCGGAGACCCCGACGCGCGCGAACACGTCGATGACGCTGCCCGAGTAGACCGCGCTGCCGTGCTCCAGGACGTACAGGCCCAGGAAGCTCAGCATCAGCGTCTGCGGCCGCGCGGACGCCGCGGCCCCTTCCTCCTGGCCCGTCGAGGGCTTGGTCTCTGTCCCGGTCACGCGGCTCAGTGTAGGGGCGGAGATAAAGTTCGGCACACCATTGACGGCAGTAATCGAAACGCCTAACGTCCCCCTCGTCGGCACACCCGCAAGGCAAGGACTGCGCACATGGATCTCTCGAACAAGGTCGCCGTCGTCACCGGTAGCGGACGCGGCCTCGGATTCGCCTATGCCTCCGCCCTGGCCCGCGCCGGCGCGGCGGTGGTCGTCAACGACGTGGCGGCCGACGCCGCCGCGCACGCGGTCGAGCAGATCACCGCGGCCGGCGGCCGGGCCGTGGCCGAGGTGGGACCGGTGGGTACCAGCGAGGTCGCCGAGGCGCTGGTGGCCCGGGCCGTGGACGCCTTCGGCCGACTGGACGTCATGGTCACCAACGCCGGCATCCTGCGCGACCGCGTGCTGTGGAAGATGTCCGACGACGACTTCGACGACGTCGTCCGCGTCCACCTGCGCGGCACCTTCACCTGCGTACGGGCCGCCGCCGTACGGATGCGCGAACAGGGCGAGGGCGGCCGCGTCATCACCGCCTGCTCCCCGGCCGGGCAGCGCGGCAACTTCGGCCAGACCAACTACGCCGCCGCCAAGGCCGGCATCGCCGCGATGACCCGCACCTGGGCCATGGAACTGGCCCGGTCCGGCATCACCGCCAACGCACTGGTCCCGGTCGCCGCCACCGGCATGACCCGCACCATCCCCGCCTTCGCCCCGTACATCGAGGCGTGGGAGGAACGCGGCGAGCCGCTGCCGGACTGGCTGCGCAAGGCCGAGGGCTTCGGCACCCCGGAGGACGTCGCCGGCCTCGTCGTCTACCTCGCCTCCGACGCCGCGGCCTCGGTGACCGGCCAGTGCGTCGGCATCGGCGGCGACAAGCTGGCCCTGTGGTCGCATCCGCAGGAGATCGCCACCGCCTACCGGGACGGCGGCTGGAACGCCGACGACATCGCCTCGGCCTGGCCCGTCTCGATCGGCCGCGAGCCCCAGACGTACGGCATCCCCGCCCCCCAGGCCCCCGGCGCCTGAACCTCCCACCGACCCACGGAAGGGAGCCGACGATGACATCCCCGAACCCCGCCCGGCTCGTCGCCATCGACGTCCACACGCACGCCGAGATCTCCAAGGACGGCCACGGCGCGCTCAGCCCCGAGCTGTTCGGCGCCTCCGCGGAGTACTTCAAGGCCCACGGCCACCGCACGCCCACCATCGACGAGATGGCCGCGTACTACCGCGAACGCAGCATGGCCGCGGTCGTCTTCACCGTCGACGCCGAGCACGCCACCGGGCACCCGCGGATCTCCAACGAAGAGGTCGCCGAGAGCTGCGCCGCCCACGCCGACGTCCTCGTCCCGTTCGCCTCCGTCGACCCCCACAAGGGCCGGGCGGGAGTCCGCGAGGCCCGCCGCCTGGTCGAGGAGTACGGCGTGCGGGGCTTCAAATTCCACCCGAGCATCCAGGCCTTCGCGCCCAACGACCGCCTCGCCTACCCGCTGTACGAGGCCATCGAGGAACTCGGCGTGCCCGCGCTGTTCCACACCGGTCAGACCGGCATCGGCGCGGGCGTCCCCGGCGGAGGCGGCATCCGGCTGAAGTACTCCGACCCCATGCTGGTGGACGACGTCGCCGTGGACTTCCCCGAGCTGCGGATCATCCTCGCCCACCCGTCCTTCCCCTGGCAGGACGAGGCGCTGGCGGTGGCCACCCACAAGCCGTACGTGTACATCGACCTGTCCGGCTGGTCCCCGAAGTACTTCCCGCCGCAACTGGTGCGCTACGCCAACACCCTGCTCAAGGACAAGGTCCTCTTCGGCTCCGACTACCCGGTCATCACCCCCGACCGGTGGCTCGCCGACTTCGAGAAGCTCGACATCAAACCCGAGGTCCGCCCCAAGATCCTGAAGGACAACGCCGCCCGCCTGCTCGGCCTGACCACAGACTGAAACGGAGGCCGCCGTGCGCAACCAAGGCATCGGCTCCTGGCCCGCACGCCGAGCCCGCAAGACCCCCGACCGGATCGCCGTGGTCCACGAGGACCGCGAGGTCACCTACCGGCACCTGCACGAGCGGGTGCTGCGCCTGGCCCACGCCCTGCGCGCCCTGGGCGTGGGCCGCGGCGACCGGGTCGCCTACTTGGGCCCCAACCACCCGGCCTTCCTCGAGACCCTGTTCGCCGCCGGCGCCCTCGGCGCGGTGTTCGTCCCGCTCAACACCCGCCTGACCGCACCCGAACTGGCCTACCACCTCACCGACTCCGGCGCCGCCGTCCTCGTGAACGCCCCCGAACAGGCCGAGGCCGCCGCCCAGGCCGCCGCCGACGCCGGCGTCTCCCACCGCATCGACCTCGCGGGACCCGGCCCCGGCGCCCTCGGCTACGACGACCTGCTCGCCCTCGGCGGCACCGCGCCGCTGGACGAGCCGGTGGCCCCCGACGACCCCTGCATGATCATGTACACCTCGGGGACCACCGGCCACCCCAAGGGCGCCGTCCTCTCGCACGCCAACATCGTCTGGAACAGCGTCAACGTCCTGGTCGACCTCGACCTGGCCGCCGACGAGGTCACCCTGGTGACTGCCCCGCTGTTCCACACCGCCGCGCTGAACATGACCTGCCTGCCCACCCTGCTCAAGGGCGGCCGGGTCGTCCTGCTCGGCGCCTTCGACCCCGACCGCGTCCTGCACCTGATCGAGAGCCACCGGGTGACCTGCATGTTCGGCGTGCCGACCATGTACGACGCGCTCGTCGCCCGGCCGCGCTGGCCCGAGGCCGACCTGACCAGCCTGCGCAGCCTCAACTGCGGCGGCGCACCGGTCCCCGGACGCACCATCGCCACCTACCTCGCCCGCGGGCTGGCCTTCGCCCAGGGCTACGGCATGACCGAGGCGTCCCCCGGCGTCCTCTTCCTGGACCGGGAGCAGACCTCCGCCAAGGCGGGCTCGGCGGGGGTGCCGCACTTCTTCACCGACACCCGCGTGGTCCTGCCCGACGGCCGCGACGCCGCGCCGGGGGAGCGGGGGGAGATCCTGGTGTCCGGGCCCAACGTCATGGCGGGCTACTGGAACCGGCCCGCCGAGACCGCCGCCGCGGTCACCGACGACGGCTGGCTGCGCACCGGCGACGTCGCCCGCACCGACGAGGACGGCTACGCCTACATCGTCGACCGGGTCAAGGACATGTTCATCTCCGGCGGGGAGAACGTCTATCCGGCGGAGGTCGAGAACGCCGTCCTCGGCCACCCCGCCGTCGCCGAGTGCGCCGTCATCGGCGTCCCCGACGCGCGCTGGGGCGAGGTCGGCCGCGCCGTCGTCGTCCTCAGGCCCGGGGCCCGCGCGGACGAGGCGGACATCCTCGCCCACCTGCGCGGCCGCCTGGCCAAGTACAAGATCCCCAAGTCCGTCGTCTTCACCGAGGCCCTGCCCCGCACCGCCTCCGGCAAGCTCGTCAAACCCGCGGTGCGCGCCGCCCACGCCCCGGCCGCCGCCGGCACCGACGACGGCCGGCCGCCCGCACCCCGCTGACACACACCTACACACCCGCACAGGCACACACCCGCGCCGCAAGGACCGGAAGGACCCCCCATGCCCACCACCGCGCACGGTCTCGACGAGCTGAAGTCCCTGGCCGGCACCGACCTCGGCCGCACCGACTGGCGGGAGATCACCCAGGACAGGGTGAACACCTTCGCCGACGCCACCGGCGACCACCAGTGGATCCACACCGACCCGGAGCGCGCCAAGGCCGGCCCCTTCGGCGGACCCATCGCGCACGGCTACCTCACCCTGTCCCTGATCATCCCGCTCTTCAACGAGCTGCTGGAGATCGACGGCGTCTCCATGAGCGTGAACTACGGCCTGGAGAAGGTCCGTTTCCCCAGCCCGGTGCCCGTCGGCGCCAGGATCCGCCTGCACGGCGTCGTCGACTCCGTGGAGGACGTCAAGGGCGACGGCGTGCAGATGCGGCTCACCTTCACCGTCGAGACCGAGGGCGGCACCAAGCCCGCGTGCGTCGCCCAGGCCGTCTACCGGCACTACGCCTGAGGTCACCAGGGCCCAGAGTCCCGTCCGGGCCGGATTCCTGCCCACCGTCTCTGGGCGGTCGACGGCTCCTGGCCGCTGCACACCCCGCTGAGCACCGCGCGGCCCCCGCAAGGAATCGCGATGGAACTCAGCGGGGCGTCCGCGTTCGGGCGGCGCCTTGAGCGGGTGGTTTCAGCGGGTAATGGGTCCGGGACGATCCTGCCCGTACCGGAGCTCGCAGGCCTTCTTGCTGAGGTACGCCCTGTAGTAGTACCTGTAAGCCACTTTGTAGCCAGTGGCATAGCCTAGTTCGTAGGCATTGGTCGGCCGGAACTCCGGTGGACCCCAGCGGGAGCAGCTCCAGCCGGACCTTCTTCCATCTCGCTCACCCTGTTCGTAACCATCACAGTGGCCCCGCCAATAGGGCTGGTTCAACTCGGAGTAGTAAGCGCATCCCGACCAAGGGGGATCCTGTGCAAGGACATGCGGACCGGGACGCTGTACTGCCCTCTCCCCGGCAGGCGCGGTGGTGCCCGCTGCCGAGGCGGACGGAGCTGTGAGGACAGCGCACAGCAAGAGTCCAGCGGCGGGGAGATATCGCGAGCGACGCATCTTTGCCTACCTGATTGCCATTTCAAGAGGAAGGGTGGCGAAGAGGACTGCGGATCTGCTGGGTGCCGGGTCGCCCCAGCATCCGGTCGGAATCCCTTACCAGTCTAGGAGCATCTTGGCTGTGACGCGATCGGCGGTGGCAGGCGACCAGGACCTGCTGGTCACCCACCCCGGGCGGACGATCGTCGGTGACAAGGGCTACGTCTCCAAGGACCTGGACGCCGAGTCCTGGCCCGCCTCGGACAGCGCATCCTCACCCGGACTGCGGCCATCTGGCACAACCGGCGCACGGGAACCTGCCGCCGGTGAACGGTAGTTGACCGGACATCCTCGGAGCCTCCCTGGGCGGCATGCCGGCCGCGGAGTGCTCCTCCGCGAACCGGCCGCCGGCCTGCGGGCGCTGCGGGACCTGCCGCCGGTCCGCGCCGTGGTGTGGGGCGGCATCGCCCGGGGCTTCATCGGCGGCGCCCCACACCACCTGCTCGCCGCGTACGCCACCTCCATTCCGTACGGCAACGGCTCGCGGGCCGCTTCGCTCAGTCGACCCGCAGCGGGATCGCGCGCAGGCCGCGTACCGATCCCGGGCGGCGCTCCAGCTCCGCCGCCGGGACGGCCAGCCGCAGGCGGGGGTAGCGGCGCAGGGCGGTGGCTATCACGATCTCCACCTCCAGGGAGGCGAGGCGTGCCCCCACGCAGTAGTGCAGTCCGTGGCCGAAGCCCAGCGAACGCGCCGTGAACGACCGTCCGATGTCGAACGTCGCCGGGTCCGGCCAGCGCTCGGGGTCACGGTTGGCGGAGGCGGTGCCGACGACGACGTAGGAGCCCTTGGGGATGGTCGTGCCACCGATCTCCACGTCTTCCAGGGCGTAGCGGCTCAGCCCCGGAGTGACCGGGCCGTCGTACCGCATCGTCTCCTCGATCACAGCCGGGATCAGGCCGAAGTCGGCCCGTACGGCGGCGAGTTGGTCAGGGTGCCGCAACAACGCGACCAGGGCGTTGCCGATCAGCTGCGCGGAGGGTTCGTAGCCGCCGAACAGGACGATCCCGACCATGCTGACGAGTTCGTCCTCCGTCAGGCGTTCGCCGTCCGTCTCGGCGGTGACGAGGGTACTGATGAGGTCGGCCCGTGGTGTGACGCGGCGGGCGTCGATCAGTTCGCGTACGTAGGCGTCGAACTCGTCGAGGGCCGCGACGACGCGCAGGGCGGTCTCGTCGTCGGGGATGTGGCCGCCGACCACGGAGGCGGCGGTGCGGAAGAGCCCGGTGTCCGTGGCCGGGACGCCCAGCAGCTCGCAGATCACCGCGATGGGGAGCCGGTTCGCCACCGTGTCGACCAGGTCGAACTCGGTCGCGTCCCCGAGCGCGTCGAACAGTTCGTCCGTGCTCCGCTGGATGCGGTCGCGCAGCCCCTCGACGCGCTTCGCGCTGAACCCCCGGACGACGAGCTTGCGCAGGCGGTCGTGGTCCGGCGGGTCGAGGTTGGCCATCGCGCGGCCGAGGAGCTGCGTGGTGCGCAGGCTGACCTGGGCGCGCGGCGGCAGCGGCTCGGGCGGCAGGCTCTGCTGGAGGCCGCGCCCGAGCTCGTTGCTCAGCCGGGGATCCTCGAGGGCCCGGATCACGTCGTCGTGGCGTGTGACGAGCCAGCGTTCGGCGCCGCTCGGCAGCTTGACCAGGTGCACCGGGCCTTCGCTCCGCAGCCGGTCGAGAGCGGGAAAGGGGTCCTGGACGAAGTCGGGCCCCAGGGTGTGGTCGTTGTCGGGGACGCCTGCCAGATGCGGGCAGCAGCGCTGTGCGAGCGAGGTCATCGGCATCCTTCGTTTCTCGGTCGTCATGCGTCGGGTGAGTCGGGCAGCACAGGCCGCTGGTCAGGGCCGGGGCTGGGTGGTACGGGAACCGGCGGGCCGGTTTCGCGGGGTGTTTCCGCCGCTGTACCCCGACGGGGCCGACGGGCGCCGAGGACGAAGCACACGGCGGCCAGGACCTGGCACAGGGCCAGCAGAGCGAACACGGTGTGGGCCGGCAGGCTCTCCGCCGCCGCTCCGCTGCCGACCAGACCGACGCTTCCGCCGGTCAGCCCGAAGGCGGCGATCAGGGTGAGCGCCGTCGACCGCAGCGGAGCCGGGATGCGCGCGGTGCGCACGGCCGCGATCGGTCCGTTGGACAGGCCGTTGAGCAGTCCGGCGGTGAACAGGACGGCGGCGAGTCCGGGCGCGTTCGGCGAGAGCAGCAGGGCGAAGAAGGCCGCGGTCTGGCCGATTCTGCCGAGGACCGACAGCCGTGTCGGGGAGAGGCGGCGCAGTGCCCGTCCGACGAGCAGGGTGCCGGTGAGCGCTCCGCCGCCGAAGGCACCGAGCAGCAGACCGGCCAGGGTGGCCGTGCCGCCGTACTGCTCGCGGGCGAGGACCGGCAGCAGGACGAACAGGGCCTGCCACGCCGTTTCGGTGAGGACCTGTCCGATGGTCCAGCAGCTCAGCAGCCGGTCGCGGAGCAGCACGCGCACCGCGGCCCGGGTGTTCCGGCGGGCGGTGGGGACCGGCGGGGCGAGGCCGCGCGGGATGCGGAAACCGAGGATCAGCGCGGAGACCAGATAGGTCCCGGCGTCCAGGAGCAGGACGGTCGGCGCGCCGAGCCAGCTCACCAGCAGCCCGGAGACGGGCGGGGCGATCAGGATGGCGAGGCGGGTGGCGCCCTGGAGACTGGCGTTGGCCTGGCTGAGCAGTTTCTCGTCCTCACCGGCGAGGAACGGCAGCAACGCCTGCTGACTGGCGGTGTAGGGGGCGAAGAAGGAGCCGATGGCGAACAGCAGGAGCATGATCACCGGCAGCGGCAGCAGACCGCCCTGGTGCAGCAGCGGCACCAGCGCCACCAGCAGGGCACGGCTGTAGTCGGATGCCACCAGCACCCGGCGCGGGCCGAGGCGTCCGCTCAGCGGAGCCCCCAGGACGCCGAAGAGGGCGACGGCGATCATCTGGGCCGCCATCACCACCCCCATGTCCGCCGCCGAACCCGTGCTCTCCAGGACGAACCAGGGCATGGCCACGGCGCTCAGCTGTGAGCCGCTCATGGAGAGCACTTCGGCGACCAGGACCGTGCGGAGCACGCCGCGCGACGCGTTGCCGGGCGGTGGCGACATCAGCCGTCACTCCCTCGCAGGCCGCCCCGGCCGCGCGCGCCCCGCTCGGCCATCGCCCGGCGCGCCCGCGCCGCCCGGTCGCGCAGCCCGTCGGCGGGCGCGGCCGGCTGGGCTTCGGAAGCCGTGAGGAACCGCGCCAGAGCGGCCACCGTGGTGTGCTCGTAGAGCGCGGTCAGCGTCAGGGCGGGGAACCCGCGCCCGTGGAGCGAGGTGCGCAGCCGGGTGAGCAGCAGGGAGTTGCCTCCCAGATCGAAGAAGTTGTCGTGCACGCCGATCTCGTCGCGGCCCAGGACCTCGGCCCAGGCGGCTGTGATCCGCCGCTCCGTGTCGTCACGCGGGGCGGTCCGCTCGGCGGCCACCGGCAGGTCCTCGCGGCGCGGCCGCGGCAGCCGCGCGGTGTCGACCTTCCCGCTGGCGTTCAGGGGCAGCCGGTCCAGCCACACGTACGCCTCGGGGACCGAGTGGGCGGGCAGCCGGGACCGCAGGCCGTCCAGCAGTTCGGTGCGTTCGGGCCGGGGCCCCGCCGGTGACGCGGCGACGAGGTAGGCGACCAGCTGGGGCGTGCGGTCCGGGTCGCCGTGTACGACGGCGGAGGACACCGCGGGGTGCCGCAGCAGCGCCGCCTCGATCTCGCCCGGTTCGATCCGGTGCCCCCGGATCTTCAGCTGCCGGTCCACCCGGCCCAGGTACTCGACGGTGCCGTCCGGCAGCCACCGGCCCCGGTCCCCGGTGCGGTAGCCCGGTCCGCCGGGGCCGTGGAAGCGCTCCGCCGTCAGCTCCGGCCGCCGCCAGTAGCCGGCCGCGACGCCCGCGCCCCGCAGGACGATCTCTCCGGGCACTCCGGCGGGGCAGCGCCGCCCCGCCGGGTCCAGGATCTCGGCCCGGGTTCCGGCGATGGGCCGTCCGATGGTGTTCACCGGCCCGGTGGCACCGCCGGAGAGGTCGTGGGTGAGCGCGATCACCGTCGACTCGGTGGGACCGTAGGCGTTGCGTATCCGGTACGGAGTGCCGGCGGGCGGCGTCCTCGTCAGGGCGGCGGCACCGACGATCAGCTGGCGCAGCCGCGGCAGTGCCGCCCCGGACGCCCACAGCGCCTCCGCGAGCGGTGTGGCGAGCAGGACGACGGAGACGCGCCGCCGGGTGAGCCAGTCCGCGACGTCGTCGGCGGCCGGTGTTCCCTCGTGCGGGACGACGCAGCCGCCGGAGGCGAGGGCGGACCACACGTCCCACTGGGTGGCGTCGAAGGCGACTCCGAGGAGGTGCCCGGTCCGGTCCGCGGGCCCCAGGCCGAACGACTCCCGTCCCCACGAGACGAGCTGGGCCAGGCCGCGGTGGCGGACGACGACGCCCTTCGGCCTGCCCGTCGTACCGGAGGTGTGGACGATGTACGCCGCCGCCTGCGCCGAGGCCAGGTGCGGGCCGACGGCGTCCGTCCCCGTCGCCTGCCGGTCCTGTCCCAGCCGGCCGTCCACGGCACCCGGCACGTCCAGCACCGGCAGGGCGGCCGTGGCGGGGTGCGCGGCACGGGCGGCGCCGTCGGCGATCACGGCGCACGCGCCCAGGTCGTCGAGCAGCTCGCCCACCCGGACCGCCGGGGCGTCCGGGTCGAGAGGGCAGAAGGCGGCACCCGCGTACCAGGCGGCGAGCATCGCGACGACGAGGTCCTCGCCCCGGCGCAGGAGCACGGCCACCACCGGGTCGCCGGCCGGGCACAGCGGCCGCAGGCGCGCGGCGAGGGCCAGTGCGCGCCGGTGCAGTCCGGCATAGGTGAGGACACCGCGCCCGGTGTCCACCGCCGGGGCGTCGGGCGTCTCCCGGACCCAACGGCCGAGCAGTTCCGGGACGGTGGTCGCCGGGCCGGCCTCGCCGCCGTTCTCCCAGGCGTCCAGACGGGCCAGCTCCGCGGCGTCGCCGGCCACGAGGTCGAGGGTGTCCAGGCGGCTGTCGAGGGTCTCCGGGAGCCGGGCCAGCAGCCGCCCGTACAGCGTCGCCAACTGGGTGACGTCGGCCCTGTGGGCGTGGTCGCCGCGGTAGGAGAAGGCGGCCTCGAGGGTGTCGCCGGAGAGCGTCAGCACCACGGTCAGCCCGAACTTGGCCCGGTAGTCGGCGCCCTCCGAGGACAGCGGGAGCCTGACCAGCGTGGCCCCGCCCAGCCCGGGCGGCTCGGCGGGGACGGTCTCCAGGCTCAGGGTCACGTCGGCGTACGGGGTGTGACCGGACCGGCGCGGCGGGTTCAGCCGCTCCACCACCTGCTCGAAGGGGACGCCGCTGTGCTGGTAGGCGTCGAGGACCTCGTCGCGCAGGCTGACGAGCAGGTCCCGCAGCGTGGCGTCGGCGGCGGGGCGCGAGCGCAGCACCACCGTGTTGAGGCACGGCCCGAGCAGCCCCGCGAAGCGCGGGTCGTCGCGCCGCGCGAGCGGGGCGCCGAAGACGACGTCGTCCCGGCCGGTCCAGCGGTGCAGCACGGCGGCGAGCGCCGTCGCCGCCAGCTGGTACAGGGTACAGACCTGGTCCTGCTGGACGCGGCGCAACCGGGCGGCCAGGCCCGGGGGCAGGGGTACGGTCACGGTGCCGTTGCCCTCGGGGTCCGGCCCGGAGGGCGAGAGGTCCAGGTGGGCGGGCGCCCCGGCGAGGTGGTCGGTCCAGTACGCCAGCTCGGCGGCCCGCAGTCCGGGATCGCCGCCGTCCTGCGCGGCGACGAAGTCCCGGTACTGCGCGCGGCCGTCGCGTCCACCCGCCACCACCGGAAGAGGAAGGCGCGGGCCGCCGGCGGACGCCTCCGCGTAGCAGTCGGCCAGCTCCCGCAGGAAGATCCCGGCGGACTCGCCGTCCCACACCAGGTGGTGCAGGCAGACGAAGAGCACCTGTCCATCGGGGCCGCCCGTCTCCAGCAGCGCGGCGGTCAGCAGCCGGCCCGACGCCGGGTCGAACGGTTCGCCGGCGGCCCGGCCGAGCCACGCGCGCAGCGCCTCCCGCGGGGCGCCGTCCCCGCGCAGGTCGACCCGGTCCACCCGCGGGCTCCAGGGCGCGCCGATCCGCTGCCACAGGGTGCCGTCCCGCTCCTCGAACCGGGTGCGCAGGATCTCGAACCGGGCCACCAGCAGCGCGAGGGCACGCCGCAGGGTGCCGGCGTCGAGCGGCGGGCCGGTCACCCGCCAGGCCAGCGGCACGTTGTACGTGGCGGCGGCGTCCATCCGTTCCGCGAGCCGGATCCGCCGCTGGAATGCCGAGGCCGGGACCACCACCTCCTCGTCCGGTTCCGGGGCGCCGGGCGGGCGGCCCTGGGCGGTGTGGTCGGGGACCGTCATGGCAACTGCTCCTTCGTCGCGTACGTGTCGGCACGGCGGGTGAGCCGCTGCCTCGTCAGATCAGGTCCTCGGAGAGCGGGTGCGGCCCGGTGGCGGAGAGCCAGGCCGTGCTCTGCCCGGCGTAGTCGGCGCCGTCGTCGTCGCAGGTGGCGTCCCGCAGTTCCCGCAGGTGCCCGGCCAGGCGGTGCCGGGCCGCCGCGCAGTACAGGTCGGCCAGGCGCTGGCCGTCCTCGGCCGCCGGCGCGGCGGTCCGTGTCATGCCGGAGGCGCGGGCCAGGACGACCGCCATGGTGAAGAGTTCACCGGAGATGCGCGAGAGCAGGACCAGCGCGCGCTGGCGGGCGGCGAGCCCGGACCGGTCCGGATGGCGGCGGGCCAGCTCCCGGCAGGTCAGCCCGAACAGGCGGGTCTCCTCGACGATCGCGGCGAGATGAGCGCGGTTGCGGTCGGTCAGGTCGGCGTCCAGGAGGCTCGCGTCCGGGGCGGCCGGGGCCTGGGGTTCGTCGGGCTCGGGGTAGTAGTACGACAGGATGTTGCGGCCCGCGAGCCAGTAGTCGATCATGAAGTCGACGCCGCCGGAGATCCGCATGTTGCGTACGTCGCGGACAGCCTGTTCCACCGGTAGCGCCGGTGCCCCGCGGCGCTCCTTGCTCGCCGCGGTCTCGTACCCCTCCGCCGCCATGAGGGACAGGGTCCGGTCGGCCACGCGGCCGGCGACGACGGAGGCGATGTTCTTCGCGAGGTTCTGTTCGAACGCCGTGTTGCGTCCGAGGTCCTGGTCCTCGTTGAGCAGGGCGGCGCGGGCGACGCTCTCCACGGCGAAGGTCTCCGCGAGCGAGTCGGCGAGCCTGCGCCGGATCTCCTCGTACTCCCCGAGCGGGCGCCCGTCCACCACCCGGCGGTTGACGAACTGCCGTGACCAGCGGCAGCACAGCTTCGCCACGGCAAGCGACGGGGCCACGATCATGTGCAGCCGTCCCCGGGTGACGAGCCGTGAGACGGCCGGCGTCAGGCGGGCCTGCCCGTTGCCCTGCTCCAGGAGCCGGTGCTCGGCGGGCACCCGGACGTTGTCCAAGGTGATCCAGCCGTTGGGGAAGCCGTGGATGCCGGAGAACTCGTGCCACTGCCCGCGCGAGAACCCCGGGGTGTCGGCCTCCACGAAGAAGACCTGGTTGGTGGTGGTGCCGTTCTCCCGGACGGTCGCGGTCACACTGAACAGCGTGCCGAGGGGCGCGTGCCCCACGAAGACCTTGTGGCCGTCGAGCACATACGCCGCCCCGCCGTCGACCGGCACGGCGGTGGTGGCCCGGTGCTGGTTGGCGGCGCCGCCGGGTTCGGTGTCGGCGGTGCCGGACAGGCCGCCGAGCTTCTGGTGCCGGTGCAGCAGGTCCTTCAGCGGACCGTCCGGCACCACCGGCCAGAAGGCGGGCGTGCCGACCGAGTTCTCGATGCCCATCACCAGGGCGACCGGGAAGCAGTGGCTCGCGGCGGCCTGTACGACCCGGAACACGTTGAAGTGCGACAGGCCCAGGCCGCCGAGGGACGGGTCGAGTTGCAGGCTCAGGTAGCCCCGGGACCGCAGCAGCGGGTACAGGCTCTCGGGCAGCCGCCCCGATGCCTCCACCTCGGCCGGGTCGACGTGTTCGCGCAGGAAGGCCCCCAGGCCGGCGACGGCCTGGTCGCCGGCCGCGCGGTCGGCCGCGTCCTGCTCGGGGAAGGGGTGGATCAGGTCCCAGCGGAAGCGGCCCTGGTACAGCTCCTCCAGGAAGCTGGGGCGGTCGGGATCGGACGAGAAGTTGCGCGGCTGGGCGGGACGTCGTTGCACCATGGGCAGGCCAATCGGGGTGGGGGACGGGGTGCGTCAGCGGCCGGGGTCCGCGGGCGGTGCCAGCGCCTGGTCGATCGCGGCGGCGAGCGCGGGTACGTGCCGGCTGCCCAGGATGCTGTGGTGGTCGCCCGGCAGGGGGCGCACGGTCACCCCGGCGCCGTACAGCGGGGCGAGGCGCAGGCCGAGCTTGGTGCGCCGGTGGTGGTCGGTGCCGGCCTTGAGCAGCAGCAGCGGTGCGCGGACCGGCCGTGGGCGGTGGCGCAGCAGGGCTCTGATGCTGGTGTTGTGCAGCCGTACGTAGTCCGGCACACCGGCGGTGAAGCGCAGCCCGGCCAGCTCCCGCACCCGGGGCAGCCCGCCCTCGGGCCGTTCCGGCACCAGGCGCGGGGAGCGGGGGCGGAGGCGAGCCTCCCATTGCAGGCTCAGGCTGGGCACCAGCCAGTGCGGCAGGGCGCCGACCGGCAGGCCACCGGTGGCGGGCAGGTAGCCGTCGATGCCCACGAGCAGTTCCACCGACTCGCCCATCGCCTCCAGCAGACGGGTCATCTCGTGGGCGACCATCGCTCCGTACGACCAGCCGCCCAGCAGGTACGGCCCGTCGCGCTGGACCTGCCGCAACACGGTGACGTGGTGCGCGGCGATGTCCTCGAGGCGGGTCAGCGGACGGCGGTGGTCGCCCAGGCCGGGCGCCTCCAGACCGTAGACCGGCCGGCTGCCGTCGAGATGGCCGGCGAGCTGCCGGTAGCACAGGGAGCTGCCCGTGGCCGGTGCCGCCAGGAACAGCGGGCGGCCCGAGCCGGCCGCGCGGAGCGGAGTGACGTGGTCGGGCAGATGGGCGGGCGCGAGGCCGGGAAGCGGTGCCGGTGCCGTGACGTCGGGGGCACGGGTGTGCTCCACGGCGGGGGCGAGTTGCCGGACGGTGCCGACCAGAGCGGCGAAGGTGAGGTCGTGCGGCAGTGACGTGACGGGCACGTGGTGTCCCAGACGGCTGCCGATCAGCCCGCTGAGCTGCACGAGCATCAGCGAGTCTCCGCCCAGCCGGTGGAAGTCGTCGTCGCCGTCCACCGCCGGGGTGCCCAGTACCTCGCACCACAGGGCGGCCAGGTCCGTCGCGAGGCCGTCCGAGCCGTTCACGCCCTCCGCGCCCTCCGCGCCCTCCGCGCCTTCCGTGCCGTCCGTGCCGGACGGTTCGGCCGGGGTCCGCGCGGCCTGCGTGACCGGTGCGGCCGGCGCCGGCGCCGGTGCCGCGGACCCGACGTCCGGAACCGGGGCCGGGACCGTCGGGTCCGCCTCGGGTCCGGGTGGGCCGTCCGGCAGCCGCAGGCGTCCGGGCGGCGGGTCCAGGGCGAGCAGACGCGCCAGCCGGCCGGGATCGAGGCGGGGGACCTCCAGGTGCCCCCACGCGTGGTCGCCCGGCGAGGGATCCAGGGCGCGGCGCAGCCGCTCGCCCTCCCAGGAGTCGGGGTCCTCGGTCACCACCCAGGCAGGGGCGCGCCCGGGCTGCCGCTCGCGTACCTCCCGCCACCGGTCCGCGGAGGCCCGGCCGGTGCGGGGCAGGTAGAGCAACCCGCCGTCGCCCGGCGACCGTCCGGGGCCGGGACCGGCCGCGAACACCACCACGTGGTCACTGGCGAGACTGGCGTCCACCGCCCGTACGTCGGTGAAGCCGGCGTCCTCGATCGCGCGCAGCCAGGTGGGCGCGTCGAGGTGGATGGAGTCGGTGCGCAGTTCGTCGCCGAAGTCCCACCAGCCCGGCGCCAGACCCCACATGACATGGGACCAGCGGGCGATCTCCGTGACCTCGACCAGGCCCAGCTGGCCGCCGGGCCGCAGCAGCCCCGCGAGCCGCCGCAGCGCGGTGGGAACCGACTCGGCCACGTGGACGACGTTGTACCCGAGCACCAAGTCGTAGCTGCCCCGCACCAGTTGCTGGTCGACCGGGTCCGCTGCGATGTCGAAGGTGGAGAACCTCAGGTCGGTCAGACCGAGTTCGGCCGCGCGAGCCTCGGCACGCCGTACGATCAGCGGACTGACGTCGGTGACGTGGTACTCGATGCCCTGCCGGCCGGGCCACTCGGTCAGCAGGGGCCAGGTGAGCCGGCCGGCTCCCGCGCCGATCTCCAGGACGCGCAAGGTCCGCCCGGTCTCCTCGGAACCGGCGGTCGCGGTGCGCACGACGTCCCGCAGGGCCTCCAGCGCGGCGGCGCAGTCGTCCAGCGGGATCCGGTTGTCGCGCAGCCAGCCGTCGAGCAACCCGGTATCGGCGTCGGGGTAGAGCACCGATACAGGGGTGCGGTGACCGGCGAAGACGTCGGGGTAGGCCGCGGTGACATGGCGCAGCATCCGCTTCAGGCCCGGCAGTTCGTCCAGCCCGGACTCGGCGGCCAGCGCGGCGGCCAGCGAGGCGGTGAGCGTGCCGGCGGCCTGCCAGTGGTCACCGTCGCGCGCCAGCCAGCCTTCCTGCTCCAGCACGCGCAGGCAGAAGTCGGCCAGTGCGGGCAGGCGCCGGCCCGGATCGATGCGCCGGCGCAGCTCCCGGTCTGTCATCCGCCGGCCGTCGGTGAGGCCGGTCATCGCCACGATCTGCTGCCCGACCAGCCCGGCGCAGTACAGGTCCAGCTCCCGGCTCAGCGCGGTCCGCCGGGTGAGCGGTGTGGTCCGGCTGGTCCAGGCCACACCCTCCGCGGCGGCGCGCACCGGCGCGGTGAGCCCGGGCAGCGGCACGGCCTCGGCGTACTCCCGTACCGGCAGGCCCTGTTCGGCGAGATCGGCGGCCAGGGCGGCGGCGCGCGGGTGTCCGTCGCCGACCACGGTCCAGGACGGAGGTGCGCCGTCCGTCGCGGAGGCGGACAGCCGCACGGGCCGCGGTTCGAGATCCCACCAGACCGCGTCGCGCCAGGCGTGCGCGCCGGCCTCGGGGCCGGGCAGCCGGGACGGCGCGGGGCCGTCACCGAGGTCGAGCAGGGCGACGGGCCGTCCGGTCCGGGAGTGGTGCGCGGCCCAGGCGCCCCAGTCGGGGGCGGCGGCCGCCGGGGCGGCGGCCAGGAGGCCGGTCAGCCCGCGGCCCGCGATGAACAAGGGGGCGCCGAGCCGCCCGGCGGTCTCGGCCGCTTCGGCGAGCACCGGGGCGACGCCCGGCGCGTCCAGACCGGGCAGCGCTTCCCGCTCCGGCAGAACGGCGATCACCAGGGGGCGCCGTCCGTCCCGGACCGCGAAGCCGTCGGCCGCCGCCGCGAGGGCACCGGGCCGCCAAGCGACCGAGGTGAGCCCGTGACCGGACAGGGCCGCGCCGAGCCGGGCGGGGTCTCCGGCCAGCAGCACGTCGTAGGCGTCGCGAGGGGCGGCACCGGCCTGCGTCCACACCGGGGTGACGGCCTGCGGAGCGCGGTGCGCGGAGGACGCGGCCGGGACCGGCGGGGCCGCCGGCGGCCGGGACGGTGCCGTGGGCGGGGCCGGCACGGCGGTCCGGGCCAGCGGATGGGGCGGCAGGGAGCAGATCCGTCCGGCGCGGACGGGCGCGAGGGACTCCCAGTCGACACTCACCCCTTCCTCCCACAGCCGCGCGAGAGAGCCGAGCAGGTTCCCGCGCTCGTCGGCCGGGGAGCGGCCCAGGAGCGGAACGGCGACGAGGTCCGCCGACCGGCGGATCGCCTCCCGGGTCAGCGAGTCCCCGGGACCCAGCTCCACCAGGACCGGCACATCGCTCTCGGCGAGCGTGCGCATCCCGAGGTCCAGCCGGATGGTGCCGGTGAGCTGCCGGGCCCAGTAGTCGGGGTCCTGCGCCTGCCCGGGGGCCGTCCGCTCGCCGGTGAGCCCGGAGATCCACGACTGGTGCGGCGCCTTCCCCGGTACGGTGGCCACGGCCTTGCGCAGCTCCTCGGCGGCGGCCGCCATCAGCGGGGAATGGAAGGCGTGCGCGGTCGGCAGGAGCCGGGTCGCGGCGCCGGCGGCCTGCCGGTCGGCGGCGAGCGCCTCGATGCGTTCCGCCGGGCCCGACACGACGGCGTAACCGGACCCCACGGTGGCCAGTGACACGCTGTCGTCCAGCAGCGGCGTCACCTCGTCGAGCGGCGCCCGCACCACGAGCATCCGGCCGGGCGGCGCCTGGTGCATCGCGGTCGCGCGCGCGTGGACGAGGTCGAGAGCGTCCTGCCAGTCCCAGCCGCCGGCGGTCGCGGCGGCCGCGTACTCGCCGACGCTGTGCCCCAGCGAGGCCTCCGGGGTGACGCCCCACGCGGACAGTTGCCGGGCCAGCGCGTAGCCGTACACGAACAGGCCGAGTTGCTGGTGACGGGTGTCCAGGAACCAGTCGGGGGAGGTGCCCGGGTCCAGCGCCGGTGCCAGGTCGATGCCGTGGCGGGCGCGGAGGTGGGCCCGGCAGGTCTCGAACACCTCGCGGAAGACCGGGAGCAGCGCGTGGGCGGCCCGGCCGTGACCGGCCCGCAGGGCGCCCTGTCCGGGGAAGAGGAAGGCAACCCGGGGAGCCTGCGCGGCCCGGGTGGTCCGGTCGGTGTCCCGCAGCAGCGCGGCGGCCTCGGCGGCGGTCCCGGCGACGACCGACAGGCGGTAGGGGAAGCGCCGGCGCGCGGCCAGGGTCCGTGCCGCGTCCGCCGGCCGGGGCGCGTCGGCCGCGCCGAACCGATCGGCCAGCCGGGTGCGCATCGTGTGCAGCGCCTCGGGGGTGGCGGCGGACAGACAGAGCGCGTGCGCCCCGTCCGCCTCGTCTAGGCCGCCCGGCTCGGTGCGGGGCGGTTCCTCCAGGACGAGGTGGGCGTTGGTGCCGCCGATGCCGAAGGAGCTGACGCCGGCGAGCCGTGGCCCGGCCTGCTCCCAGGGGCGGTGCTCGGTGCTGATCCGGAACGGTGACGCGTCGAGGTCCAGGGCGGGGTTGGGACGGGAGAAGTGCGGGGTCGGGACGAGGACGCGGTGGTGCAGCATGAGCGCGGCCTTGATCAGGCCGGCGATGCCCGCCGCGGCGCCCGCGTGGCCGATGTTGGCCTTCACGGTGCCGAGCAGGCAGGGACCGGTCCGGGAGCCCTCGCTCTCGGCGGCGAACGCCGCGGTCAGCGCCGCCACTTCGACCGGGTCCCCGACGGGGGTGCCGGTGCCGTGCGCCTCCACGTAGCCGATCTCGTCGGAGGAGACGCCCGCCCGGGCCAGCGCCATCCTGATCACGTCCCGCTGCCCCGCCACCGAGGGCGCCGTGTAGCCGACCTTCTCCCGGCCGTCGTTGTTCACCGCAGATCCCCGGATGACGGCGATGATCCGGTCGCCGTTCTCCAGCGCGTCGGTGAGACGTTTCAGCACGACGACGCCCACCCCGCCGCTGTTGACGGTTCCGGAGGCGTCGGCGTCGAAGGCGCGGCAGCGGCCGTCCGCGGAGAGGATCGACCCCTCCTGGTGGAGATGGCCGCCGGCCTGCGGCAGGTGAAGCGCGGTGGCGCCGGCGAGAGCCACGTCGCACTCGTGGCCGAGCAGCGCCTGGCACGCCTGGTGGACCGCCACCAGTCCGGTCGAGCAGGCTGTCTGCACGGTGATCGCAGGGCCGCGCAGATCGAGTTTGTAAGCGGCCCGGGTGGCCAGGAAGTCCTTCTCCCGCCCGATCAGACGCCGCGTGGCCGTGGCGGTGTCGACGGGGCCCGCCGGTGGCGCGGGTGTGTGGTCACCGCCGGCGAACAAGCCGGTCCACTTCCCCGACCGGTCGGGGTCGATGCCCGCGTCGTCCAGGGCCTGTGCGGCGCACTCCAGGAAGACGCGGTGCTGCGGGTCCATCGTCGCCGCCTCGGCGGCGCTGAATCCGAAGAACTCCCGGTCGAACAGTTCGCCGTCCGGCACCACTCCGCGTGCCGGAACGAACCTGGCATCCGTGACGAGCGCGGCGTCGAGTCCGGACGCGTCGAGTGTGGACCGGTCGAAGTGGGTGATGCTGTCGATGCCCGCGCAAAGGTTTCTCCAGTACTCCTCGACGTTGTGAGCACCGGGGAAGCGGCAACTTAACCCGACTACGGCGACAGAGTTTTCCTGCGTCATCGGATCTCCGTAAGTCATGCGGCGTATCTATTCGTCGCGCCCGCTCGCCGCCAAGACCTTGCGGCGCATTACTTACCACCCCGTTGAGTGATCCAGTATTGCAAGGAACGAACCGGTGTCAACCCCGGGACGACCTTGCTCGTGCGTTATTACCAGCGCATTTCGGCTGTCACTCCACCAGGACTCAAGGGAGTTTTTACCCGTCGATTACCAGGCGATGTTGCGGGACTGTGATACACGGGATCGCGGAACTCGGGCGGACATCCGGGACATGACAGAGTCTGTCCTGACTATTTGCATTCATGTTCCAGTTATTTTAATGTTCCGGCAACATTGCCGGCGGCCGATCGGGATAGGTTGTCGAGAGGTTCCACCAAGTGACGGCCTGAGCGCGGCTTCTGCTCGGCAGATGATGCGGACGTAATTCGACTCCGATGAGTCACGTGAGTCTGTAGAATCCAGGCGAGGTCTCAATGTCTAGTTTTGCCGGATGGTCGGCTTATTCCAAGGCTGAGGTACGCGAAGCGGACTTCAGCCGCCTGATGACGGATCTCGCCGTGCGCGGCAGGGCCGGACACGGGATGTGGCGGCACGAGAGTGCCGCCCTCGTGCAGACGGTCGGCCCCACCTGGACCGGGCCGAGAGGGCCGGCGGTGCTCGAGCGCGCCGGGGCTCCGCCGGTGGCGGTGGTCTTCGACGGTCACCTCGCCAACGCCACCGGCCTCGCGGCCTCGCTGGCGGTGCGCCCGGGGTACTCGCCCTCCGAACTGGTGGCCCACGCCTACCTCAAGTGGGGACGGGCCGCCGTCGAGCGGTTCCACGGCGACTTCGCGTTCGCGGTCCTGGACGCGGACAGGGTGCTGCTGGGACGCGACCGCCTCGGCATCAAGCCGCTCAGCTATCTGGTGACCGACAGCGGCCTGCTGTTCTCGTCCGACCTCGCCGCTCTCGCGCGGCACCCTTGGGCCCGGCCCCGGCTCACCGCCGACGGCCTGAGCGCGCTGATCACGCAACTGCGTCCGCCGGGCCGCGGGGTGCTCGCGGGCGTGCGCGAGGTGGTGCCGGGGACCACGGTCGAGTTACGGGCCGGCGGTGCCGCCTCCGAGGCGCGCTACTGGTCCCTCCAGGATCCACCGGAGGCCGCACGCGGCCACCCCGTCGAGCAGGTCGGAGAGCTCCTGGACGATGCCGTACGCCGGGCGCTGGGCGACGCCGAGCCCGCTGTGCTGCTGTCCGGGGGACTGGACTCCAGCGTGCTGACCGGCCTCGCCGCCGGCATCGCGAAACACCCTCCGCGGACCTTCACGGTCGTGTTCGACCAGACCGGCGTCCCGGTTCCGGACCGGCCGTACGCGCAGGAGGTCGTCGACTTCCTCGGATGCGAGCACCACGAGGCCGAGATCGACCCCCGCGAGCTGTCCGAGCCCGGCCTGCTGGCCGAGGTGGCCGCCGCCAAGGACCACCCGACCCCGTTCGGCGACAAGAACATCACGCCGTACGTCTTCGGACGCCGGGTCGCGCGGGCCGTGCCGGTGGTGCTCAGCGGGGAAGGCGCGGACGCGGTGTTCACCGGGCTCGGCGGGGATCCCGACCCCACCCGTGCCCTGACATCGTTTCCCTGGATCGAGCGTTCCCGGCGTTTCGGTCTGCCGTACGGCATCGGTGCCGGGCTGTTCGACACCGAACTGCTCTCCGCCATCGACGTGTCCGGCTGGATCGACTCCCTGTTCCGCGAAGCCGTCGCCGAGGTGCGGCACCCGCCGGGCGCGTCCCGCACCGACCGCCTCGCCCGCGAGATCGATCACCTGACGATCACCCGGCTGCTCGAGCAGACGGTGCTCCACTCGGAGCGGATATCGACCGCGGCCGGGCTGGAGGTGCGGTTCCCGTTCGCGGACCCTCAGGTGGTGTCGGCCGTGTACCACCTGCCGGCGGAGGCGAAGTCCTTCGACGGCAGGGAGAAGAGCCTCCTGCGCGCCCTCGGGCGCGGCCTGGTCCCGGAGTCGGTGCTCACCCGGCCGAAGGTGCCCTACCCGATCACCTACGACACGTACTACAAATCCGCTCTCCTGAGCCGCCTCCGGGCCCTGCTGAACGACTCGGCGGCCCCTGTGCACGCGCTGCTGGACCGTCGTGCCGCCACCGCTGTCGTCGACGATCCGAGCCGGCTCGACCGTGGTGGCTGGCTCGGCCGCGCGGACGTCGAGATGGTGCTGCAACTCGACGCGTGGCTCAGGCGGCTGAACGTGCGGATGCAGCTGTGACCCGGCGGCGGGACGACACAGAGGACGAGACCGGGCGGCGCCGCGATCGCGGCCAGGGCGGCCGCCGCCCGCCGCGGCCCGGGGCCCGGGCACGCCCACGAACCGTTCGCCGAGGCGGCGCCGCCCACCCCGCCCTGGGGTGAGCCCGGAGACCCGCCGCTTCGCCCCGTACCCGTCTGCCCACGGCCCCGGTCCTCGCCCGAGCGAGGAGAGCCACCGGTGCCGACGCCCAAGGGCCGGCAGACGTCTTCCGTTGTCGCGCGCGGCAGCGCGTCAACGCCCCCCACATCCGGCTGTCCGCCACGGACCGACCTGACTCCGCCGCGCCGGACGAGTACCGGCAGGGCGGAGAAGAAGCCGGACACGACGCGGAAATGAGGCACATGTGAGTGACCCGAAGCAGGTCCCGCTCTCGGTCGGGCAGGAAGCCATCTGGGTCGCGTGGAAACGCGACCCGGCTGCCTGGACGAACATCATCCCGACGCCCTTCGAAGTGACCGGTTCGCTCGACGTGGCACGCCTTCGTGCGGCGGTCGGGAAGATCGGCGAGCTCTACCCCCAGCTCCGCGGCCGGGTACTGGCCACACCGGGCGGCCTGGTGCTGGACCGCTCGGGCGGCCCGGAGATCCCGGTGACGGAGACGACGACGGACCTCCCCCGGGACGAGGCCGTACGCCGGAGCTGGCAACGGCCGTTCAACCTGCGCCGCGGACCGCTCGCCCGGGTGGAGCTGCTGCGGGGCACGGACTACACCGTCCTGGTCCTGGCCGTGCACCACCTGGTGTTCGACGGCGCGTCGATCCTCGTGCTCTTGGAGGCGTTGCGGGAGACGTACGCGGGCGCCACGCCGGTGGTCCCCGACCACGGCGGACTGGTGCGCCACGCCGAACGGTCGCACGCGCTGGCCGACGGACCGGAGGGCGAGTCCGACCGGGAGTACTGGCGCAAGACGCTGGGCGGACAGGACCTCGACTTCCGGCTGCCGCCGAGCGTGGACGAGCCGCGGTACACCGTGCTGGAGGAGCTCATACCCGCGGACCTCGCCGCCCGGCTGCGGTCACGCGCCGCCGAGATCGGTGTCTCCTACACATCGGTGCTCCTGGGAGGCTACTTCGCGCTGCTGCGCCGCTACGGCGGAGGCGCGGACGTGCTGTCGTTCGTGCCCTACCACGGCAGGTCCTCGGCGTCGCTGCGCGAACTCGTCTGGGACTTCGTCAACCCCCTGCCGGTCCTGGACCGGCCCACGGCGGACGACACCTACGCCTCGCTGTCGCGCCGTGTCCACGGCCGCGTGCGGGACGCCGTCGCGCACGGGGACCTGCCACTGCCGGCGATCATGCGGGCGGCCGGCCTCACCGGGCCGGAAGCGGGGGCGCGCACCCACCAGACGGTGTTCCAGGTCTGGAACGCCGGCCTGCGGGACGGGGTCGATGTGCAGGATCTGTCCCTGTGCCACGGCGAGCACCGGGCGTCGCTGCGGCTGCTCGGCATGGAGAGTTCCGCCGGTTTCCTGCTGGCGACGATGGTGCGCGAGGACAGCGCCGGCACCCATGTGCTGTGGAAGGACCCGACCGGTGCCGTCGGCCCCACCCGGGTGGCCGAACTCGCGCACGACTACCGTTCCGTACTCGACGCGGTCGCCGAGAACCCCGACGCGCCGCTGATCGACGTCCGGCGGGACCTGAAGGCGGACCCCGGACCCGTCGAACGGACACGGCCCGGCCCCTCCCCGGAGCGGGCCGGCGACGAGTCGGTGACGGAGATGGCCCGGCTGTGGGCCGAAGTGCTCGGCGTGCGGGACATCGGCCCCGACGACTCGTTCTTCGAGCTGGGCGGCCACTCGCTGCTGGCGGAGAAGCTGGTACTCGCGGTCAACAAGCGCTACGACGCCGAGGCGGCGTCGATCCGGACCCTGTTCGACCACCCCCGCCTGCACGACTTCACGGCGGCCCTGGCTCCGGCCGCCGCCCCGGAGGCGACGGACGACCTGCCGGCCGCGGACCCCGTGCCGCCAGAGACGGACCGTGACGCCCCGAGGACAGCGCCCGCCGTCCTCGTCCGACCCGCCTCCCCCCACCAGCAGCGCATGTGGTTCGTGGACCGCTTCGAGAACGGGGAGATCTACCCGGCGGCACCGACCTACCACAACCTGAGGCTCGTACTGCGGCTCCCCGAGGCCCCCGAGCCGTCCCGGCTGGACGCCGCCGTCGCGGCGGTGGTGCGGGCGCACGAGGCGCTGCGCACCACCTTCGACCACGTGGACGGCCAGGTGGTGCAGCGCGTCCACGACACCGTCCCGGTACGCCCGCGGTGGCTGCCCGCCGGCACCGGCCCCGAAGCGCTGCGCGCGGCCGTCACCGCACCGTTCGACCTGGTCGAGGGCCCGCTGCTGCGCGTCACCGTGCTGCCGCACGAAGACGGCTCGGCGTGGCTCGCGCTGACCGCCCACCAGGCCGTCGCGGACGACCACTCGCTGCGGCTCCTCGCCCGGCAGCTCCTCGGGGACACCCCCGAACCCAGCAGCTTCGGCGCCTGGTACGAGCGGACACCGGAAGAGACGCGGCGCGCGGACATCGAGGCACGCGCCGCCGTGCTCAGCCCCCCGGCCGAGCCCCTGCGCCTGCCCGAACGGCGCCGGCGTGACGCCGTCCACGTCTACGAGGAGGCCACGGCCGGCTTCGCGGTGCCGGCGGACACAGCGGTCGGCACGCTCGCCGAAGGGCTCGGCGTAGCCCCCTTGGACGTGCTGCTGGCCGCCTTCACCGCCGTCCTCGGCTGGTACACCGGACAGACCGACCTGGTGCTGGGCCTCACCCACCCGGGACGTCACGACGCCGACCGCCACATCGTCGGTCCGCTGTCCAACCTGCTGCCGCTGCGCTTCGGGGCGCGGCCGGACGTCACCTTCGACCGGCTGGCGACCGCGGTCGCGGCCGAGCGCGCGCACGCCCAGCGGCACGAGCACGCACCGTTCGACGAACTGGTACGCCGGATCGACCCGGTCAAGGACATGAGCCGCACCGCCCTGTTCGACGTGCTCGTCACGGTCCTCGACGACACCGGGCCGCAGGAGGAGACCGGCCTCGCCGGCGGCTACGGCAAATACGACCTGCACCTCGTGCTGCGCCCGGAGGACGGCGGCCACCGGGGCGTACTCGTCTTCAACGGCCGCTACTTCGACCACGACCAGATCGCCGCCCTCGCGGAGCACTTCACGACCGCCCTGCGGCAGCTCGCGCAGCGGCCGCACACCGCGCTCGGCGACCTGGACCCGCTGACCGACGACGAACGCCACACCCAACTGGCGGTCTGGAACGCGACCGACGCCGCCTACCCCGAGACCACCGTCCACGAACTGGTCCGGCAGGCCGCCGGGCGCCGGCCCGAGGCCGTGGCCCTGACGCACGAAGGCACCCGGATCACCTACGGACAGCTCCTCGCCAGGTCCGAGCGGCTCGCCAAGGTCCTCCTCGAACACGGCGTGGAACCGGGCGAACTCGTCGCCCTGCTGCTCCCGCGCGGGCCACGGCAGATCGAAGCCGTCCTCGCCGTGCTGTTCGCGGGGGCCGCCTACCTGCCGGTCGACCCGGCGGGGCCGCAGGAGCGGGCGGCCTTCATCCTCGACGACTCCGGAACCCGGCTCGCGGTGACCCCCGACGGCGCCGGCGTCCCGGGGTTCGCGGGGGCCACCGTGGCGGTCGACGCCGAACCCGGCTCCGACCGCGACCTGCCCTCGGTGGCCGCCGACGCGCCCGCCTACTGCATCTACACCTCCGGCACCACCGGAAAGCCGAAGGGCGTGGTGATCACCCACCGGAACCTGGTGCGGCTCGTCACCAACGAGCGCCTCCCGTTCGCGTTCGGACCGGGCGACGTGTGGACGATGTTCCACTCCTACGCCTTCGACTTCTCGGTCTGGGAGATCTTCGGCGCACTCGTGCACGGCGGCAGGCTGGTGCTCGTGACCGAGGAACAGGCCCGCGACCCGGAGCAGTTCTGGGCGCTGCTGCAACGGGAAGGGGTCACCGTGCTCAACCAGACCCCGAGTGCGTTCGGCCGCCTCGTGGGCCGCGAACCGGCGACGCCCACGGGGCTCAACCGGCTGCGATACGTGATCTTCGGAGGCGAGGCCCTGCGCCCGGCGGTACTGGGGGACTGGCTGGAACGCCGTCCCCATGTGCGGCTGGTGAACATGTACGGCATCACCGAGACCACGGTGCACGCCAGCATCCACACCGTCACCCGGGCCGACGCCGACGCGGACGCCAGTGTCATCGGCCGGCCGATCCCCACCACCCGGCTGCTGCTCCTGGACCGGCTGACCGGCCGCCGGCTGCTGCCGGTCGGCGCGGTCGGCGAGATCTACGTCGGCGGCGCCGGAGTCGCGGGCGGCTACGCCGGCCGGCCCGAGCTGACGGCGCAGCGGTTCGTCGCGTCGCCGTTCGGTGACGGGAAGCTGTTCCGCAGCGGCGACCTGGCCCGGTACCGGCCGGACGGAACACTGGAGTTCATCGGCCGGGCCGACGACCAGGTGCAGCTGCGCGGATACCGCGTCGAACCCGGCGAGGTGCGCGCCGCGCTGCTCGAACACCCGCGGGTCCACGACGCCGTGGTGCTGGCCGAGCCGGACCGCCTCGTCGGAGTGGTGGCCACCACCGCCCCGCTGACCCGGCGCGACCTCTACGACCACCTGCTCGCCAAGGTGCCCGGCTACATGATCCCGGGAGAGTTCCGCATCGTCCCGGAGATTCCGCTGACGACCAACGGCAAGGTGGACGAGGAAGCGCTGCGCCGCCGGCCGGGGACACCCCCGGCCGAACCGGGGGCCGGGGGACCGGCCACCACGGGGAGCGGCACGGCGGCGGTCCTCGGGCAGCTGTGGTCGGAACTGCTCGGTGTCCCCTCGGTGAAACCCGACGACTCGTTCTTCGCGCTGGGCGGGCATTCGATGAACGCGGTCGCGCTGATCGCACGGATCCAGCAGCACTTGGGTGTGAAACTGCCGATGCGTGCCCTGTTCGAACACCCCCGCCTGGATGCCCTGGCCGCGCTCGTCGACCGCGAGCTCGGCGACCGCCCGCCCGCCGTCACCCCGGACACGGCGACGGACGCCGGCCGGCTTCCGGCGGCCGGCCCGCTGCAGCGACAGCTCTGGCTCGCTGAGCAGGTCGACGAGCGCTCCCGCAACACCGTCCTGCTGTCCTGGAAGGCCGAGGGACCACTCGACCTGGCGGTGCTGAACCGCGCGCTCGCCGAGCTGGTCGCGGGGCACGAGATCCTGCGCACCGCGTTCGTGGCCGACGGCGGCGTGCTGCGCCAGGTCGTCCGGGAGCCGTGGCGGCCCCGCATCGAGCTGGTGTTCGTCGCCAACCCGGCCGAGCCGGACGAGGAACTGGCCCAATGGCTCGAAGACACCGCCGAGCAGCCCTTCGACCCGGAGTCCGGGCGGCTGCTGCGGTTCGCCGTGGCGGACCTCGGGGACGCGCACGCGCTGCTGGTGTGCGCACACCACCTCGTCATCGACGGGGAATCGGTCCCGACGCTGCTGTCGGAGCTCGACCGCTACTACCGTGCCGTCGCCGACGGAGTGCCCGCCCGGCCGCCGCGCACCCAGTACCGCGAGTTCACGGCAGCCGGCGAAGCGGCCCGTGGAGGCGAGCGGCACCGCCGTGACCTCGACTTCTGGAGTCAACGGCTCGACGGCGCCACGAGCACGGTCGAGTTCCCCGAGCCGCCGGCGACGCCCGAGCCGGACGGGGCGGTCACGGTGCCGTTGCCGGCCGGCCTGGGACAGCGGCTGCGGCACCTCCAGACCCGCCACTCGGTGTCCTGGTTCATGGTGGTGGGCGCGGCGCTCATGGTCGCCCTGCACCGCTGGACCGGCCAGCCGAATCTGACGGTGGGCGTCCCCGCCGTCCAGCCGGACCGGGGGGCCTTCCCGGATCTGCTCGGGCCCACCCTGAACACCGTCGTGCTGCGGTCCGACGTGACCGCGGACAGCTCGCTCGGCGACGTACTGGCCGCGCTGAGGACCGAGACGCTCGACGCCTTCGCCCACGGCGAGGCCCCCTTCGAGGACGTCCTGGAGCGGCTGGCCCCGGCGCGGCGGCCAGGGCGCTCGCCCTACACCGATGTCACGTTGAACATGAATCTGCGCGGCGACCGCAAGGCAGAACTGGGAGGAACGTATCTGCGGCCGGTCTTCCTCGACCGGCTCGGTACCCGGGAGGCCAAGACCGGCATCACCCTGACCGTGGCCGAAGAGGACGGCGATCTGACCGCCGTGCTGTCCTACCAGGGGACGCGGGTCTCGGCGAAGCAGGCCGGGACGCTGGCCGCGGCGATCGGCGACGTGCTCGTCGGCCTGGCGGACGCCCCCGAGCGGAGCCTGGCCGAGCCCGTCGACCCGCACCGGCCGTGGAAGTGACCCGCGAGCTGACGCGGGCGTGCCGCGCCGACTCGCGTCTTTCCGACTCCCACCGTCACGAACCGACCGAAAGCGGGCCGTTGACATGACAACCGACGACCGGATCCGCCTCCACTGGTACCTGCCCAGCTCCGGGGAGACCCGGCAGTTCCGGCAGGGCGGCACCAACGTCGTGCTGCCCGACCGGGACTCCGCCGGGCCCGGGGGCTTCCGCGCACCGACCCTGTCCTACCTCACGGAGATCGCGCTGGCGGTGGAGGAGGCCGGGTGCACATCCGTACTCGTCCCGACCGGGTCCTCCTGTGAGGACCCCTGGATCGTCTCCTCCGTGCTCCTGGCGCACACCCGCACCCTCCGGTTCCTGGTGGCGCTGCACCCCCGCACCCAGCACCCGCTGCTGACCGCGCATCACGCGGCGACCTTCCAGCGGCTCGCCGGCCAGGGCCGCCTGGCGCTGAACGTGGTGACCGGTGAACCGGGGTGGGAGGCACGCCGTTACGGCGACCACGGCGACAAGGCCGCGCAATACGCCCGCACCGAGGAGTTCCTGCGGATCGTCCGGCCGCTGCTGGCGGGTGAGACGGTCGATCACACCGGGGAGTACTTCTCGACGCGGGACGCCTCCGTGACGGCCCCGGGGCGCGACCTGCCCGCGAAGCCGCCGGAGATCTGGTTCGGCGGGTCCTCGGAGTACGCCCGGCCGGTCGCCGCCCGGCACGCCGACGTCTACCTGAGCTGGCTGGAACCACTGGACATGATCATGGAGAAGACCAAGTGGCTGACCGAGGCGGTGCCCGAGGGCCGGCCGGCCCCGCGGTTCGGCCTGCGCGCCTGGCTGCTCAGCCGGGACACCGCCGAGCAGGCGTTCGCGGACGCCGAGCGGCATCTCGCCGGCCTCGACCCGGCCCACGCCGCACGGGCCCGCGCGCTGCTGGGTGCCCGCGACTCGGTCGGCCAGGCCAGGGGCCAGAGCCTCCTCGAAGGAGCCGGCGTCGAGGACCTGGACAGCCTCCACGTGGCGCCCAACCTCTGGGGCGGTTTCGGGCTCCTGGCCGGAGGCTCGGCACTGGCCTTCGTAGGCAGCCACGCCGAGGTCGCCGACCGGCTGGAGGAGTACCGCGACATCGGCGTGAGCGAGTTCATCCTCTCCGGTTTCCCGAACCTGGAGGAGGCCCACTGGCTCTCCGACGGCCTGGCACCCGAGTTGCGGAGGCGGGGACTGCTGGCACCGGGGTGAGTCTTCCGGCGTGGAACGGGCACATCCCCCGCCGTCCGCACCGGAGGAACGGCTCAGCCGCCTCCGGACGCGGCCGGCACCCCCCCGGCCCCGCTCGCGCGCCGCCCCCGTGGCGCTCGGGCGGGGCGGGCGCAAGCCCGGTGTGTGCCCGACCGCCTCACCCCTGCATACGACCCCGCAGGTCGACAAGAGGCCGCAGGCGTTCGAAACACCACCGCCCGGACCGGCCGGCACCTCACGGATACCTGGGTCATCCGGCGGTCAGTGTGGTCCACTTCTGGTTGGCGCCGCCGGTGCAGTCCCACAGCTGGAGCTGCGTGCCGTCGGCCGTGGAGAAGCCCGGGTCGTCGAGGCAGCGGCCGGAGGCGGGGTTGCGGTAGCCGCCGTTGTAGGGCTGCCAGACCTGGTTGGCGCCGCCGTGGCAGGACCAGATCTGCACCTTCGTACCGTTGGCCGTGCTCCCGCCGGCCGCGTCGAGGCACTTGCCCAGGGAACGCAGCGTGCCGTCGGTGTAGGCGGACCAGATCTGGTTGGCGCCGTTGCCGCAGCTCCAGATCTGGACGGCGGTCCCGTCGGCGCTGTTGGCGCCGCTGACGTCCAGGCACTTGCCGGCGATGCCGGACTGCACACGGGTGGGGGCGGGCGCCGGGTTCCTCAGCCACCCGGCGTTGTCCGCGGCCTGGACGCCGCGGTGGAAGGCGTCGGCCATCTTCTGGTAGCCGGCGTCGTTGGGATGCAGGGGATCGGCCAGGTCGGCCGTGGTCAGGCCGCTCATGTCCACGTACGCGACGTGCTTGCCCGCGGCCCGCGCGTCACTGACGATGCGGGAGGCGGCCTGGTTGTACGCGCCCCGGAACCGTTCCTCCGAGGCGCTGGTGGACACCACCAGGGAGGCGACGAGGACGGTCGCGTCGGGGACGTCGGCGGTGACCTGACCGACCAGCGAGCGCAGCCGGGCGACGGCGGTGTCGACCTCGGAGGCCCCCTGGAGGTCGTTGGTTCCGATGTGCAGGGTCACGACGTTGGGCCGGTAACGGGTCAGCGAGGCGTCGGCGAGTGCGGCGATCTGGTCGATGCGGTACCCGGAGTGGCCTTCGTTGTCGGGGTCGGACATCGGACCGTTGCGCACCGTGCCCACGAAGTCCAGCGGATGCCCGTCCGCCGCGAGCTCGTTCCACAACGGTCCCCGGTAGCCGTTGCCCGTGCTGCTCCCCACGCCCCAGGTTATGGAGTCGCCCAACGGCATGAGGCGTAAGGGGGTGTTGGAGGCGGCGGAGGCAGGGGTCACACCGGCCGTCGTGACCCCGAGCGCGGCGGCGACCAGCGTGACCAGGGTGAGGGTCCAGGACTTTCTCATGCACACGTCCTCTTCTGAGAGTGATGGCCGGGGCGACGGGACTGCTCGCCGTCCATGGATTGACGGGTAAGTTCGTCATATCGAACGTTGATTGGCCTATCGAGCAACCTGGATGATAGGCGGTCAGCGGGGTGCGTCAATCCTCCCCGCATGATTCGTCACGTACGCCGAAACCTTCGCAAGTGCGGGTTCCGGCGCCGCTACGGGCCCATTGGCCAACCGCCACAGCTCGATGCGCATGTGCGGCCCTTGCCGGCTGATCCGGCGAAGCCGGGAGGCCGGGCGGTGTTGACATGCCCGGAGGTCTCTCTAGTATCCGTGAGGCCCAACTTTCCGAATGCCGTTCGAAATTGCGAACCCTTCCACTCTCCACTGTCATGAGCCTGACATTCGATCGCGCGTCACCCAGCGCGTCACCCCGCGCGTCGCCCGCTCATGACGTGACGTTCCTCCGGGAAAGGAGCCCCCGGTGCTCAGACGATCGGGCGGACGACTGTTCCGCCTCCTCGCGACCGCCGCACTGACGGTCACTGCGTCCCTGACGGCCGCCTCTCACTCCACCGCCTCCGCCGCGCCGGGCAGCCCGGCGCTCACCCCGCCGTTGGGGTGGAACAGCTGGAACAGCTTCGGGTGCGGGATCACCGAGGCCCAGGTCCGCCAGGCCGCCGACGCGATGGTCTCCTCGGGCATGCGGGACGCCGGCTACCGGTATGTGGTGGTCGACGACTGCTGGTTCGACCCGCAGCGTGACGCGCAGGGCAACCTGCGGGCGAATCCCACCAAGTTCCCGAGCGGGATGAAGGCGCTCGGGGACTACATCCACGGCAAGGGCCTGAAGTTCGGCATCTACCAGGTGCCGAACGAGCGCACCTGCGCACAGGCCACGGGCGGCTACCCGGGGTCGACCGGCAGCAAGGGCCACGAGGCCCAGGACGCCGCCGCGTTCGCCTCCTGGGGCGTGGACTACCTCAAGTACGACTGGTGTTCCTCCAGCGGTACCCGTGACGAACAGGTCGCGCGGTTCACGCTCATGCGCGACGCGCTGCGCGCCACCGGCCGTCCGATCGTCTACAGCATCAACCCCAACAGCCTGCACGCCATCACCGGCTCCACGTACAACTGGGGCGAGGTCGCCGACCTGTGGCGGACGACCGAGGACCTGCTCGACATCTGGCAGAACGGCAACACCAACAGCTACCCGATGGGCGTCGGCAACGTCCTCGACGTCACCGCGCCGCTGGCGGCCCAGTCGGGCCCGGGCCACTTCAACGACCCCGACATGCTGGTCGTCGGCCGCCCGGGCCTGACGCTGACCGAGTCCCGCTCCCACTTCGCCCTGTGGGCCCTGCTGGGCGCCCCGCTGATGGCCGGCAACGACATCCGCACCATGTCCGCCGACGTGAGCGCCATCCTGCGCAATCCGCGTCTGCTGGCGGTGAACCAGGATCCGCTCGGTGCGGGAGGACGCAGGGTGCGCGACGACGGCGCCACCGAGGTGTTCGCCAAGCCGCTGTCGGACGGTTCGGTCGCGGTGGGCCTGTTCAACCGGGGCTCGGATGCCGCGACGGTCACCACCTCGCCCGCGCAAGTCGGCCTGTCCGGCGGGCCGTTCACCCTCACCGACCTGTGGACCGGCGGTACGTCGAGCACGTCCGGGCAGATCTCCGCGAACGTCCCCGCGCACGGCGTGGCCGTGTACCGGGTCAGCGGTGGCAGCCCGCTGGCCGCCACCACCTCCCGTCTGCGCGGCGGGGCGTCCGGCCGCTGCGCGGACGTGGACAACGCCTCCACCGCCGCCGGGGCCACGGTCCTGCTCTGGGACTGCCACACGGCCGCGAACCAGCTGTGGACCACGTGGGCGGGCGGCGAGATCCGGGTCTACGGCGACAAGTGCCTGGACGCCTACGACCAGGGCACCGCCAACGGCACCCGGGTCATCACCTGGCCCTGCAACGGCCAGGACAACCAGAAGTGGACCCTCGGCCCGGACGGGACGGTCCGCAACGTCCACGCCGGACTGTGCCTCGACACCGACCGCTCCGGCACCGCCAACGGAACCCCGCTGGTCCTGTGGACCTGCGACGGCCGGGCCGCCCAGAAGTGGTCCCGCCCATGAGGGACACCGCGCGGCAGCCGTCCGCCGACACCCCGAGGAGGTCACGATGACGATCCCGCCCGGGCGGTCGTCCGCCGGCGGCACGAGGCTCAGCCGGGCACTCGCCTGGACCCTGGGTCTGCTGCTGGCGTTCGCCGTCGTCCCCGCCGCGGTGGGGCCCACCCCGGCCAGGGCCGACAACCCGATCGTGCAGCACGTCTACACCGCGGATCCGGCCCCGCTGGTCCACAACGGACGGGTCTACCTCTACACCGGGCACGACGAGGACGGCTCCACGTACTACACCATGAAGGACTGGCGGGTGTGGTCCTCCGCCGACATGGTCAACTGGACCGACCACGGCTCACCGCTCAGCCTGGCCACCTTCGGCTGGGCGTCCGCCGACGCCTGGGCGGGCCAGGCCGTGCAGCGCGACGGCCGGTTCTACTGGTACGTGCCGGTGAAGAACCGGGCCACCGGCCGGATGGCCATCGGCGTGGCGGTGTCGGACAGCCCCACCGGCCCCTTCCGGGACGCCCTCGGCCATCCGCTGGTGGAGAACGGCGAGATCGACCCGACCGTCTTCATCGACGACGACGGCCAGGCCTATCTGTACTGGGGCAACCCGAACCTCTGGTACGTCAAGCTGAACGCCGACATGACCTCCTACTCGGGCGCCCCCACCAGGATCCCGCTCACCACCGCGGGATTCGGCACCCGCACCGGCGACCCCAACCGTCCCACCCTGTACGAGGAAGGACCCTGGGTCTACAAGCGGAACGGCCTGTACTACCTGGTGTTCGCGGCCAAGTGCTGCTCGGAGTTCATCGCCTACTCCACGGCGCCCGGTCCGACCGGACCCTGGACCTACCGCGGGACGGTCATGCCCACACAGGGCGGCAGCTTCACCAACCACCCCGGGATCGTGGACTTCAAGGGCAACTCGTACTTCTTCTACCACAACGGCGCGCTGCCGGGCGGCGGCGGCTTCACCCGCTCGGTCGCGGTGGAGCGGTTCTCCTACAACGCCGACGGCACGATCCCGACGATCAACATGACGAACGCCGGCGCACCGCAGACCGGCACGCTTAACCCGTACGTGCGCCAGGAGGCCGAGACGATCGCCTGGGGATCCGGGATCGAGACCGAACCGGCCAGTGACGGCGGAATGGACGTCGGCTACATCGACAACGGCGACTACATCAAGGTCAAGGGCGTGGCCTTCGGGGCGGGCGCCTCCTCCTTCACCGCGCGCGTCGCCTCGGGCAGCGGCGGCGGCACCGTCGAACTGCGGCTCGGCTCCCCGAACGGGACCGTCGTGGGCCGGTGCGCCGTGCCCCCCACCGGTGGCTGGCAGACCTGGACCTCGGTGACCTGCCCGGTCAGCGGCGCCACGGGAACCCAGGACCTCTACCTGCGCTTCACCGGCGGCAGCGGCTACCTGTTCAACGTCGACTGGTGGCGATTCGCCCCTGCCGCGTCCTGACCCGGCACAAGGCGATGCCCGAACAGAACGGAAGGTGCGTGATGACAAGGACGAGATCCCTCTTATGGCCCGGCCTGCTCGCGGTGTTGCTGGTCCTCGGCACGGGCGGCACGGCACTGGGCCGCGCCGCTGCCGCCGCCCCCGCCAGAACCGCCGCCGCACCCGTCGACGCGGCTGCCGCGAGTGCCGGATGCGGCAAGGCACCGACACTGACGAGCGGCACGTACACGATCCAGAGCGGCGGCAGGAACCGGAGCTTCATCCTGCGGGTCCCCGACGGCTACGACCGCAACCGCCCGTACCGGCTGGTCTTCGGCTTCCACTGGCTGGGCGGCACCTCCACCGACGTCGCCACCGGCCGCACCGTGGACCCGGGCACCTGGGCCTACTACGGGCTCCAGCGACTGGCGGACAACAGCGCCGTCTTCGTCGCGCCCCAGGGACTCGACAACGGCTGGGCCAACACCGGCGGGCAGGACATCACCTTCGTCGACGACATGATCCAGCGGATCGAGACGGACCTGTGTGTCGACCAGACACAGCGCTTCGCCCTGGGGTTCAGCTACGGCGCCGCCATGTCGTACTCGCTCGCGTGTTCCCGTGCGACCGTCTTCCGCGCGGTCGCGGTCCAGAGCGGCGGGGTGCTCAGCGGCTGCGCCGACGGCACCCGGCCCATCGCCTACCTCGGAGTGCACGGGCTCAGGGACAACGTCCTCGGCATCTCCGGCGGCCGGGAGATGCGGGACAGGTTCGTCAGGAACAACGGCTGCACCGCCCAGAACCCGCCCGAGCCGGCCCAGGGCAGCCTGACACACCGGGTCACCGCCTACTCGGGCTGCTCGGCCGGCCATCCGGTCGTCTGGGCCGCGTTCGACGAAGGGCACATCGCCGCTCCGCAGGACGGGGCCCCGGGGGACAGCGGCTCCAGGACCTGGCTGCCGCAGGAGATCTGGAAGTTCTTCACGCAGTTCCAGACCTCCACCCCGCCCCCGGGGACGGCGACCTGCCAGGTCACCAGCACCGTGAACGCGTGGAACACCGGCCTGACCGCGAACCTCACCCTCACCAACACCGGCACGACCGCGATCGACGGCTGGTCCCTCGCCTTCACCCTGCCCGAGGGCCAGACCATCACCTCCGGCTGGAACGCCGACTACTCGCCCGCCTCCGGCCGGGTGACGGCCAGGAACGTCTCCCACAACGCCACCCTCGCTCCCGGCGCGTCGGTCGACATCGGCTTCCAGGCCACCCACACCGGCAACACCGCGGCGCCGGGCTCCTACGCCCTCAACGGCACAGCCTGCGGCTGACCGGGAGGCCACCGAGCGCCGGCCGGTGAACTCCGGCCGCCGCGACGCCGCCACCCCCGGCCCGCTGTCCCGGGGCCGGGGGTGACGACGTACGCGAGGGAGCACATCGACGGCGGCCGGGCCGGGGTGGTCCCCGGTGACCCCCGCGTGATTGTGAGGATGCCGTGGTGGCCGAATGGCGACCTGTCGCCGCGTCCCCGGCCTCTCTACCCTCCCGTATCCATGACAGCAGGACACCAGGAAACGACCCGCAGACGGTTCCTCGCGGGTGCCGGGGGCACGGTGGGCGCCCTCGCCTTGGCGCCGGTTGCCGCCGCCCACGCCGCTGCCGCCGCCCCCGCCGGCAAGCACGTCGCCGTCCTCGGCGGCGGCGTCGCCGGACTCAGCGCCGCCCACGAACTCGCCGAACGCGGCTACACCGTCACCGTCTACGAGTACTACGACGTGCTCGGCGGCAAGGCGCGCTCGATGGACGTACCGGGAACCGGCACCGGCGGCCGCAGACCCCTGCCCGGGGAACACGGCTTCCGCTTCTTCCCGGGCTTCTACCGGAACCTGCCGGACACCATGCGCCGCATCCCCTTCCCCGGCAACCCGGGCGGCGTCCACGACAACCTCCGCAACGGCACCGAGGCACTCTTCGCCCGCGAAGCCGGCCGCCCGGACCTCCACTTCCCGTTGCGGCGGGTCACCACCCCGCCCGCACCCGGCGACATCACCCCGTCGTGGATCCGCGACCAGATCCTCTCCGTCCTCGACCTGGGCAGCCGGCTGCCCGCGCACGAGGCCGCCTACTTCGCCGGCCGTGTCCTCGTCCACCTCACCAGCTGCGACGCGCGCCGCGAGGACCAGTGGGAGAAGACCCCCTGGTGGCACTTCATCCGCGCCGAGCGGATGAGCGAGGAGTACCGCACCCTGCTCGGCATCGGACAGACCCGCAACCTCGTCGCCACCCGCGCCGAGGTCGCCTCCACCCGCACCGTCGGCCGCGTCATCATCGAGGCGCTGCTGCTGTGGGGCCTGCTGGGCCGCGGCATGGACGGTGACGCGGACATCGACCGGGTGCTCAACGCCCCGACCAGCGAGGCGTGGATCGACCCCTGGACCACTCATCTGCGCTCCCTGGGCGTCCGGTTCGTCCTCGGCACGGAGGTGCGGGAGGTCCTCTACGACGGTGGGCGCGTCACCGGCGTACGGGTCTCGGCCCGTGACGGGAGCGGCGAACGCACCGTCACCGCCGACCACTACATCAGCGCCATGCCCGTCGAGCACGCCCGGCGGACCTGGGGTGCCGCGCTGCGCGCGGCCGACCCGCAGCTCGCCCGGTGCGACGCGCTGCAGACGGACTGGATGACCGGTGTGCAGTTCTATCTGCGCACGCCGGCACCCGTCGTCCACGGACACATCAACTGCCTCGACTCCCCGTGGTCGGTGACCGCGATCGGGCAGGCGCAGTTCTGGGACGTACGGGACTTCCCGGCGGACTACGGCGACGGACGCGCCCACGACTGCCTGTCGGCGATCGTCTCGGAGTGGGACAAGCCCGGGATCCTGTACGGCAAGACGGCCCGCGAGTGCACGCGCGAGGAGGTCGTCGAGGAGTGCTGGGCCCAGCTGAAGGACGCCCTGAACGACTCCGGCAAGACGACCCTCAGGGACGCCGACCGGATCGCCTGGTTCATGGATCCGGCCGTCACCGGACTCGGCGGCCCCGATCCGCAGAACCGGGAACCGCTCCTGGTCCACCCCGCGGGCACGCTGTACAACCGCCCGTCGGCGCGGACCGCCGTGCCGAACTTCTTCCTCGCCGGGGACTACGTCCGCACCGACGTGGACCTGGCGACGATGGAGGGCGCCAACGAGTCGGCGCGGCGGGCCGTCAACGCGCTGCTCGACCGGGACGGTTCGGACGCCGAACGCTGCCGGATCTGGGAGCTGTACCGCCCCCAGGAGCTGGAGCCCCTCAAACGCGTCGACGAGGTGCGCTACCGGCTCGGCCTGCCCAACACCTTCGACCTGGGCTGACGTGCGCGAAGCCACCCCGGGCGGACGGGGCGGTCACCGCGGCAGCCGTGGTCCGGCCATCTGTCACCCCATCAGGCCGACTATGCGCGACATCCGCCACGGCCGCGCCAAACGCTCGTAGAGTCGGGCCAGTTGACGGGAAGGATGCACGATGTCCCATGATCTGACCGAACTGGCGCGTGTCGGCCGTGCGCTGGAGGAGGCACATTCCCTGCTGGAGACCGAACGCGAACGCCTGGAACAACAGCACGGTCGGACACCGTACGACGCCATCGCGGGCAGCCCCGCGCAGACACTGCACGGCATCACGGACCTTTCCCGGTCCATGTCCACGGCGCTCGAACAACTCGCCCTGGCCGCCGGCTACCTCGCCCTCGGCATGGACGAGCGAGGCACCCGGGCGCTCGCGATGGCACGGAGGGAACCGCTGTCCTTCCCGTCCGGCGCGGACCGCATGGCACGCCCGCTCGGCGAAGCCACCGTGCAGGCGATGGAGCTGATCCGCGACCTCGGCTTCTTCCCCGAGGAGACCGCGATCGCGATCGACGTGGCCCTCGCCGCTCCCCAGGCGACCTACCCGCCGGCCGACTGGAGCACCTACCACCGCCAGGAACGCACCTGGCCCGAAGGAGACTGACCCACCGCCCCGGGCGTCCGTTGTGCGTTCGGGTCAGCGGCGGATGAGGCCCAGGTCGGTGGCGACGGCGACGGCGGCGGTGCGGGACTCGACGCCGAGCTTGGCGTAGACGCGGGCCAGGTGGGACTTGACCGTGCCTTCGGCCAGGTGGAGACGGTCGCCGACGGCCTGGTTGGACAGGCCGTCGGCGACCAGGGCGAGGACCTCGGTCTCGCGCCGGGTCAGGGCGGTGCCGGGGGCGCGCAGCCGGTGCATCAGCCGGTCGGCGACGGTGGGTGCCAGTGTGGTGCGTCCGGCGGCCGCGGTACGTACGGCGGCGGCCAGGTCCTCGGGCGGGGCGTCCTTGAGGAGGTAGCCGGTGGCTCCGGCCTCGATGGCGGGCAGGGTGTCGGCGTCGGAGTCGTAGGTGGTGACGATCAGGACCCGGGGGGCTCCGGGCCGTGCGGTGATCCGGGCGGTGGCTTCGGCGCCGCCCATGCCCTTGCCGAATCGCAGGTCCATCAGCACCACGTCGATATCGCCTTCGGCGGCGCGGGTGACGGCGTCCTCGGCGGTGGCGGCCTCGGCCACGACGACGAGGCCGGGTTCGGTCTCCAGCACGGCGCGCAGCCCGGCCCGTACCACGGGGTGGTCGTCGGCCAGGAGCAGACGGATGGGGGTGGCGTCGGTCACGGGCGGGCCTCCGGCTGGATCCGGGCCGGCGGGGTGAGGGGCAACCGGGCGGCCAGGGCGGTTCCGTGGCCGGGGGCGGAGGTGACGGTGAGGGTGCCGCCGAGGGCATGGGCGCGGGCGCGCATGGCGGCCAGTCCGAAGCCGCCGGCTTCCGGGTCGGGGGCGGGAAGCCGGCCGGGGTCGAAGCCACGTCCGTCGTCGACGATGTCGAGGGCGACGTGATCGCCGAGGTAGCCGAGGGTGACGTCGGCGCTGGTGGCCCCGGCGTGGCGGACGGTGTTGGCGAGGGCGGACTGGGCGATGCGCAGCAAGGCGACCTCCTGGGCGGTGGTGAGCGGGGCGGGGTCGCCGGTGAGGCGGAGGCGTGCGGTGAGGCGGTGCCGTGCGGAGGTGGTGGCACACAGGCGCTCCAGGGCGCCGGCCAGGGTGGTGCCCTCCAGCGTGGGCGGGGTGAGGGCGGCGACGAAGCGGCGGGCCTCGGCGAGATTGTCGACGGCGGCCTGCCGTGCCTGGTCGACGTAGCGGGCCGCGTTCTGTGGCGCCTGCGGCAGCGCGCGTTCGGCGGCGCGCAGCAGCAGCTGGATGCTGGACAGGCCCTGGGCCAGGGTGTCGTGGATCTCGCGGGCCAGCCGGTCGCGTTCGGCGAGCACGCCGGCGGTGTGCTGGGCGGCGGCCAGATCGGCGCGGGTGGCGGTGAGTTCCTCGATCAGCCCGCGGCGGTGTTCGCTCTCCCGGTACAGGGCCTCGTACCCCCACACCACAGCGACCGCCACGGCGGCGCCGAGGGCCGGGCCGATGGCCATGGCGGGGCTGAAGGAGTGCTGGTGGGCGGCGAAGCCCGCGATGGCCGCCAGGGCGGTGGCGGCCACGGCCGCCAGTCCGGCGCGGCGGGGCAGCAGGTGCAGCTGGAGGAAGTACAGCGGGAAGGCCACCCACACGGCGTCGGGGGACAGGGCGAGCAGCATCAGCCAGCAGGCGCCCACGACGGCCAGCCACAGCGCGGCGGCCCGCCGTGAGCGGCGTACGCGCGGCAGGACGGGCCCGGCCGCGTACACCAGGCCGCACACGGCCGACGCGGCGACGACCACCCCGGCATGGGGCCGGCCGCCGGTCACGGCACGGCCGGCGGCCAGCGCGAGCAGGCCGATGACCAGCAGGTGCAGGCACCAGGCCAGGGCCCGGGTGGTCGGGGTCGGGGCGGGAGCAGCGGTGTTCACAGTACGTCCCAGGTTACGGAGACGGACGGCCCGGGACCTCCATCGAAAGTTAGAACCCGCGTGCGGACTTTCGGCCCGCCAAGTGCCGTCCTGCGCCGGACGCGCGCCCAGGGGGTTGGCGGCGATGGTGGGGTCCTACCGCTTTCACCGCCGGAAAGGACAGGCCAGGGCCGTGTTCGTCGCCTGGAGAGACCTGAAGTTCGCCAAGGGGCGCTTCGCCCTGATGGGGAGTGTCATCGCGCTGATCACCCTGCTGGTCGGGCTGCTGTCCGGGCTCACGGCCGGACTGGGGCAGCAGAACGTCTCCGCGATCACGGAACTGCCCGCAGACAAGATCGCCTTCCAGGATCCCGGTGGCGGGCAGGACCTGTCGTATGCCGACTCCACCGTCACCGAACGGCAGTGGCGGCAGTGGGCCGGGGCCCCCGGCGTCGAGAGCGCCGAACCGCTGGGCATCACCACCACCAAGGCCACCGCGGCAGGCAGGAGCACCGGGGTCTCGGCCTTCGGCGTCGAACCCGGCTCCCGCCTCGCACCGCACAGCGACAAGATCACCGGCAGTACGGTGGTGCTGTCCACCGCGGCCGCCGACGACCTCGGCGTGCGCGTCGGCGACTCCCTCGCCCTGGCGGGCCGGCGGCTGGAGGTGGCCGCCGTCGAGGGCGAGGCCCACTTCAGCCACACCCCGGTGATCTGGACCAGCCTGGACATCTGGCGGAAGACCGCGCCGCCGACGGGCTACGGCCAAGGCCCGAGCGCCACCGTCATCGCCCTGAACACCACCTCCCGGGCCGACACGGCGGCCGTCGACCGGCAGGCCGGCACCCGAACGGTCGCCACCGGCGACTCCCTGTCCGCGATCGGCTCCTACACCTCCGAGAACGGCTCCCTGCAACTGATGCGCGGCTTCCTGTTCGCCATCTCCGCCCTCGTCATCGGCGCCTTCTTCACCGTCTGGACCGTCCAGCGCAGCGGCGACGTCGCCGTCCTCAAGGCCCTGGGCGCCTCCACCACGGATCTCCTCAAGGACGCCCTCGGCCAGGCCGCCGTCCTGCTCACCGGCGGCACCCTGATCGGCACCGGCGGCGCCGCCGCCCTCGGCGCCCTGGTATCCGGCTCCGCCGTGCCGTTCCTGCTCACACCCGCCACCGTCGTGCTCCCGGCCACCGTGAACATCCTCCTCGGCGTCCTCGGAGCCGCCCTGTCCATCCGCCGCATCACCTCCGTCGACCCGCTGAGCGCCCTGGGGAGCGCCCGATGAGCCTGCACCTGACCGACGTCACTCTCACCTACCCCGACGGCGACGGCCGCCTGACCGCCCTGGACCGGGTCAGCCTCGATGTCCCCCGGGGCACCCTGACCGTCGTGGCCGGCCCCTCCGGCTCCGGCAAGTCCAGTCTCCTCGCCGTCGCCGCCACCCTGATCACCCCCGACACCGGCACCGTCGCCGTCGACGGCCGGACCACCTCGGGCCTGTCCCGCGGCGAACTCACCGCACTGCGCCGCCACAAGATCGGCATCGTCTTCCAGCAGCCCAATCTGCTGCCCTCCCTCACCGCCGCCGAGCAGCTCCAGGTCATGGCCCGGATCGCCGGCCGTACACCCCGTACCGCCCGCGCCCGCGCGCTGGAACTCCTCGACGCCGTCGGCCTGGCCGGTCAAGCCGCGCGGCGACCCCATCAGCTCTCCGGCGGCCAGCGCCAGCGCGTCAACATCGCCCGCGCGCTGATGAACGACCCCACCGTGCTCCTGGTCGACGAACCCACCAGCGCCCTCGACCATGAACGGGGCGCCGCCGTCGTCGACCTGATCACCCGCCTCACCCACCAGCGGGGCACCGCCACCGTCCTGGTCACCCACGACCGCACCCACCTCACCGCCGCCGACCGGCTCGCCGAGGTCCACGACGGCCGGCTCCACCTGGCGGCGTCGCCCGAGGGCACCGGCGGGGCGGATCGCCAACCATGACGTGGGGCGAGGCAGAGCAGGACCTGGGTGTGGTGCCTGCCCTGGGCGATCTTCTTGTCGTAGCGGGCCCGGGAGACCGGGTCGCCCGGACCGGCGAACAATGAGGCGGCCGGGCTCGAGACGATCAGCGAGGCCGCCTCGGTCCCCGGAACGGTTACGGTCTGCTCGTCCGACGCGGCGAAGACGTCCTCGACAAGCCGCTCGGCCACCCGCGGTGCCTTCCGCTACGCTCGATCTCGCCCGGGGCTCGGGGAGCAGGAATACGCGTACGGGATGCCGGGCCGGGGCCTGGGAGCGGTGCCGGACGGCCTGACCGTGGCGACAAGGGATGCGTGGGCCACCGAAGGGTGGGGGACGGGTGAGGAATCGGACCACGTTGCGGGTGGGTTCGCGTAGGTCACGGCCCGGTACCTCACGCGGGACAGCGGACACCGCCGCCGAGCCGTGGTGGAGGAAGCACGGACGGCTGCTCTATCTCGGGGTCGGCATACCTGTGATCGGCGCGGTGCTGACCGCCCTCGCCCTCAACGGCCTGGGCCTGGGCGGCGAGTCCGAATCCGCCGTGCCCGCCGCTACAGGCAGCCCCTCGGCGAGTCCTGCGTCCGCGCCGTTCACCGTGTCCGCCCGGCAGGACGGCGATGACGGCGGCTGCACGGCCCTGGAGGACAGGATCTCCTCGCCGCGGGACCGGGCCGAGATCGTGACCGGCGGTGACGTGGCCGGGGTCGTCCGGCGCCATCGTGGCGCACGGGCCGGTGAACTCACCACCGAACTCACGATCGAAGGCGGTACACGGCCCCTCACCATCACTTCGATCGATATCGAGCCCGAACAGCCGCGTCCCGCACCGCCGTTCGCCGGAACGCTGCTCTGCGAGGAGAGCGCCGGAGGTGAGCCGAAGATCCAACTGTACGCAGACCTGGACAGCACCCGACCGGTGTTCCTGAACGGGAAGGGCTCGGCCGATCGATACTTCGACGAGCACGTCGTCACGCTCGCGCCGGGCGAGCAGGTCAACCTGTCGGCGACTTTTGTGGCCGTGAAGGGGTCCCGCGAGTTCCGGCTGGTCGTCCGCTATGTGCGGAACGGGAAGGAGGGCGCGGTCTCCGTGCCTGCCCCGCGCGGGAGCCGGTACGCGGTGACCGGATACGCCGCGGAGTACGGGGCCGTGTACTCGGGGGCGCCGAACGGAGGGTTCCGGCTCGAGGACGACTCCCGGCCCTGCCGATGGTCTCCCGCGGCGCCATGCTGACCGGCGGTGCTCATCGCTCCGGGGAAGGCCCGCAAGAACCTGGGAAGGCCCGCGAAGTTCCGGAAAGTTCTGGGAAACGGGGAGTTGGATGGCACGTCGGAGTTCGCGTACGGACCTGCGTGCGGCGGGAGCGGGCCTGCTGGCCGTCGTGCTGCTGGTGCTGCTGATCGGCGACGCGAGGACCGCCGGCAAGCCGTCCGGGCCTCCCAACACCCTGGAGGTGGCCTGGTCGTACGTGGCCACCGGGCGGGCGCTGGACGCATACGACGTACCACCAGCCCTCAGCGACGAGGCGTTGGCGATTCCCGTAGGCCGCTCCGTCCTCGTCGTGGACACCCGGAGCGGCCGGCTCCTCTCCACCGTGAACGGCTTCGCGGAGGAGACCCCCGACCTGGGGCTGTCGGGCGGTGTGCTCTTCCTCGTGGACACCCAGGACCACTTCAAGGACACCTTGCGGGCGTACGATCCCGCGACCGGGCGCGAGCTGTGGCGGCGCAGGGCGGTCCCCGGGCCGGACGGGAAGGGGGCCGGCAACTTCGTCGGCGGAGGCGTTCTCCTGGCGGACCGGGGACCGGTGGTCGTGGACGGCGACCGGGTACTGGCCCTTGAGCCGCGTACCGGCGCGGTCCGGTGGAATGTCCGGTTGGACACCCACTGCGCCGACCCCGACCCCTACGTGGACGTGCCCTACCGCATGGCGGAGACGGCGGCCCGTCTTCTCCTGCTCCGTCACTGCCCGGGCGAGACCGCGGAGCTCCGGGCGGTGGACGAGCGGGACGGGAGGTCCGTATGGCGAAAGCGGCTGGGGCGTGGGCGGGACATCAGTGTCAGTGCGGCGGACGGGGCCCTCGGCGTACGCGTGGACAACGAGTTCCGGTTGCTCACGGAACCGGGTGAGGAGATCCTGCGGCAGGCGGAGTTCGGCTATCCGGTGGGGGAGGAACAGGGGGTCGTGTACGCGGGAGTCGGCCAGGAACTGCGGGCCTTCCGGGCGGACACCGGGAAGCCCGCCTGGAATCGTGCTCGCCCTCTGACCGGCGTCGCCTTCATGGGGGACGGGCTGATCGTGGAAGACACGAGCACGGACGGCTCGTACTCCGGTGACGCGCGCTGGTCCGTCGGGGACGCTGCCGGCCAGGGGCCCGGAGCCAGCAACCTCGTGGCTCTTGACGGCCGCCGGACCGCCTCGGTGCCCTGGCCGGTCGCCGGGACGCTGCTGGGGGCGAGCGGGGAACTGCTCGTGGTCCGCAGTGAGGAGGCGAAGGGGACTCGCTATACCGGACTGCGGCCGGGGCATCGCGCCAAGGACGCGGCCCGGCCCGTCGCACTGGGAGGATCGGAACCGCGACACTGGCCCGACGCCTGCGGTCTGGTGGACGCCGGACTTCTCTCGGAACTCGCCCCGGACTATCTCAGGCTGCCGGAGAAGCAGAGTCGCACCGTTCGCGGAGTCCGGCTGCCACACCCGAGCGTGTGCCGCTTCGCCACGGAGTCCGGTGACAGCGGCGACGACGTCTTCTCCGTCACCGTGCGCTGGGCCGCGCCCGACGCGACGGCCGCCCGGACGTACGCGGCCAGCGCGATCCCTTGGGGCTGCGCCCCGCCACTCGGCGGGTGTGTGACTGCCGAGATCGAGGAGCCGCGGAGCGGGGTCTGGCTGTACACCTACCGCACGGGCCTGGAGGCGAGGCCCGTGGCCCACGCCACCGTGGTGTCCGGCCGGTACGTCCTCGGGGTTGCCGCGGGCGAGGACGTACCGGCGCACAGGGCGCTGGTCCGGCGGGTCGCCCTGCACCTGTCCGAGCGGGGCGGGCGCCGCGAATGAGACACGAAGCGGCTGGGACACGAGTCCGGTTTGCTCCATGTCAGCCCGTTCCTGGGGAAGCCGACCCGGAGGAAGCCGGTGCTCGCCGAGGGAGCGCGTGGGGCGACCCGTCGAGGCCGCCCCACGCCGCGCTAGTTGCTCTGCTTCCTGATGTAGGAGAAAGCAGACATGCCGGCGCCGTAGGTGAAGGCCAGCGTGCCACCGCCGGCACCCATGGCCGCGGTCAGAGGAACGCCCACGGCAGCACGCCGTCCCGGCCGGAACGGAGCATTCCGACGCTACCAACGCGCGCCGGTGTACGGACCGTTCCCGCCCGCCATCACCCGCCCGGCTGGACACCGGCACGGGAAGGGGCCCGGGCGCTCGGTGAGCGCGGGGACACGAGGTGACCAGCCGATGCGGTTCACGGAATCGTCAAGCCGTGCCCAAACCGGTGGCCGAGTCCGCTGCGTCCGGGAAACACTCGCACCGCATCCGTCGTGCGACTGGGCTCCCGTCGCGGTCAGCCGCCACCGCGAAGGCGCCGGCACAACTGTTGGCTTACCAAATGAATGCGATCAGCAAGCTGAATGCCAGGGGGCGAAGCAATATGTCCTTTCCCGCTCGCATCGACGTCCACCAGCACATCGTTCCGCCTGTGTGGGCCGAGACCCTCGCCGCGCAGGGCCTGGACTCCGGCGGCTGGGCCATCCCGGGCTGGAGCCCCAAGAGCGCGATCGCGATGATGGACGAGCAGGGCATCGCCACCGGCGTCCTGTCCGTCACCGCTCCCGGCGTCCACCTCGGCGACGACGCGCAGGCCCGGGATCTCGCCCGCGTCGTGAACGACTACGGCGCCGAGGTCGTCAAGGATCACCCCGACCGCTTCGGCCTCTTCGCCAGCATCCCGCTGCCCGATGTCGACGCCGCCGTGGCGGAGGCCGTCCACGCGCTGGACACCCTGCACGCCGACGGCGTCGTACTGATGTCCAACGTCCGTGGCCGCTACCTCGGCGACCCCGACTTCGAACCGCTGTGGGCCGAGCTCGACCGCCGCGGCGCAAACGTCTTCGTCCACCCCGCCCAGCCCCCGATGGACCTGCTCCCGGGCACCCCCGCCCCGCTCGCCGACTTCGTCTTCGACACGACGCGCAGCGCCTTGAACCTGGTCCTGAACGGCGTCATGCACCGCTACCCGAACGTACGGGTGATCCTCTCCCACGGCGGTGGCTTCCTCCCTTACGCCGCGTACCGCTTCACCGGCCTGACCTCCATCGTCGTCGACCGGGAGCGCACGGCCGAGGACATCCTGCGCGACCTGAAGCGGTTCTACTTCGACACCGCCTTGTCCGCCAGTCCCAGCGCCTTGCCCGCCCTGCTCGCCTTCACCGAACCCGGCCACGTCCTCTACGGCAGCGACTGGCCCTTCGCTCCGCAGGACGCCGGCAGCTACTACAACCACCACCTGGAGACCTACCCCGACTACGCCCCGGGCCAGGCCGCCGCCATCGACCGCAAGAACGCCGAGACCCTCTTCCCCCGCCTCGCCCGCTGACCCCGCGGACAAGGCACCGTGAAAGAGAGCGACTACTACTCGGCCTACGTCCTTTTCCGTATCGGAGTCACTGGCCAGAAGCTGTTTTCCTGCTCTCCATTGAGGCCGTCGGCGCGCGTCCGGGGACTGTGGCGGGCCCGCTGAACCACCCCCGTTTCCGGCCGCCCGCATTCCGCCTCCGGAGGAGCCCGGCTGTCGCTACTGTGGATTTCACGCCGCCCAGACAGGGCGGGCAGAGGCGGGGGGATCGTATGTCACGTCCTGGGGAGATCGGCCTGGCGGACGCGGTGGCGGCGATACGCGAGGAACTGCTGGCGGCGGCCGAGAGCGGGAACGGCCAGGACCTGCAGTTCACCGTGGGGCCCGTGGACCTGGAGTTCACCGTCGTACTGCGTGCCGACACCACCGTGAAAACCGGCTTCCGCGCCTGGGTGCTGTCCGCCGACGCCGAGGTGGGAGTGGGCGGGGAACGCACCCAGCGCATCGCCTTCACCCTCACTCCCCGCTACGCCGACGGCCGGGACCTCTCCGTGCGCGGCGGCTGGAACCGGCCCGCGGGCCCCGGCACCCGCTGACCCCGCGTGGAAGGCTCTCGTCTGGTCGGAGTGGTCGGCCTCGACGGCCCCGGCACGGGCTGTCTCGTAGGCCCGCGCCTGGTGCTCACCTCCGCTCACCTCGTCCGTGAAGAAGGCGCCAAAGTAGGACTGTTCCGGCCCGGCCAGGCCGGTGACCATGCCGGAGAGGTGGTGTGGTGCGGCACCCCCCACGGCCGCGACGACGCGGCCCTGGTCCGCGTCACCGGCTCCGGATGGCCCAAACCGGAGGGCCGGCCACTGCGCTGGGGCCGGTTCGTCACCCACCGCACGGGGCGGAAAGCCGCGATCTGGGGCCTGCCCAATGTGGTCCAGCGCCCCGGCCGGGACATCGACGCCTACCAGCTGACGTGCGAGATCAACCCGGGCAGCGGTTTTGTGCACGACCGCCACTACTGCACCCTCGACCAGCATCCGCCCACCTGGCCCGACCCCGGGAGTTCCCCATGGGGCGGCCTCTCCGGCGCACCCCTGTACTGCGGGGACCTGCTCGTCGGGGTCGTCGCCGTCGACCCCGCCCACTTCGCGCACGGCATGTTGACGGCGGTGCCCGTCCCCGTCCTGGACTCCGACCCGGGCTTCCGCGCCGCGCTCGCGGCGGCCGGGGCGTACACCCCGCCGGAAGGCGTCGAGCTGAGCGCACTGGCCGACCTCGGCCGACGGCCGCCGACCGCACCGCCGGCCTCTCCGGCGGGGCTGCTGCGGGCCGAACGGAACGTCGTCCCGTTCTACGGCCGTACCGAGACGCTCGCCGACCTCGGAAACTGGTGCGCCGCGGACGGCTTCGGCGCGCTGCTGCTGCACGGCGCCGGCGGCCAGGGGAAGACCCGGCTCGCCGGCCATCTGGCCGCGGGCCTGACCGCCCCGGCCGACCGGCCCGGGGACCGCCCGCCGTGGCAGGTGCTGTGGCCCGCCCCCGAGGCACGGCCCGACGACCTGGAGGTCGTCCGCGACGTCGCCGCCCCGCTGCTGGTCGTACTGGACTACGCCGAGACCCGCCCCGAACAGGCCGCGGCCCTGCTGCGCGCCGCCGCGGCGCACTCCGGCGAACACCCCCTCAAACTGCTGTTCCTGGCCCGCTCCGACGGCGACTGGTGGACCGCACTGCGCACCCGGGAGGCGTACGCCAGGGAGCTGCTCGCCGGGGCGCGCAAGCTGGCCCTCACCGGGCTCCAGCCCGACCCGGACGACCGGCGGACCGCCTACCGGCGCGCCCTGACCGCGTTCGCCGCCACCCTGCCCGCCTTGCCCGCGCTTCCCGCGCCGGACGGCCCGGAGCGGCCGGACTGGGCTGCCCTCGCCGCCGCTCTGCCCCCGCCCGCACTGGACACAAGCGGTCACGGAAACGCCCTCACCCTGCACATGACGGCGCTCGTCGACCTGCTGGACGCGGCCGCCCCGAGCGGTCCGGGCGCATCGCGCGGACCCCTGCGCGACGACGCGGAACAGGTGGAGGACCGGCTGCTGGAACACGAGGGCGGTTACTGGCGGAACAGCGCCGAGGCACGGCCGGACCTGTACGGGCACCTGAGCCAGGACACGCTCGAGGATGCCCTCGCCGCCGCGCTGCTGGTCGGGGGAGTGGACCGGGAGGAGGCCGACGCCGTACTCCGGCGGCTGCCCTCCTTCGAAGGCATCACCCGCAGCCGCCGCAACAGCGTGCGCGCCTGGATCGCCGGGCTCTACCCGCCCGCCGGAAACACCACCTGGGGCAGCCTGGAACCCGACCGGCTCGCGGAACGGTTCGTCGGCCGGCGACTGCACGACGACCCCGCCCTCGCCCACCACCTCGCCCCGGGCGCCGCACCCGCACAGGCCGCCCACCTGCTGGACCTCTACACCCGGGCCGCCGCCCACCCCGTCTTCCACGGCGAGCTCGACGCCCCGCTGCGCGATCTGTGCCTCGCCCACCAAGAGGTCCTCGCCCCGCATGCCGTCGGCCTGGCCACCCGCACCACCGCGCCCGAACCGCTGCTGGCGGCCCTGGACGCCATCCTCACGGATCCCGGCCTCACCCCGGACACGCTGGGCCGTCTCGCCGGCAGCCTGCCGCACTACAGCGAGCGCCTGGCCCCCTGGGCCGCCCGCCTCACCGAGCGCGTCGTCGCCCACCACCGCGCCCGCCCGGCGGACGACCCCGCGCGGAGCCCACGTCTGGCCACGAGCCTCGGCAACCTGGCCCAGCGGGTCGACGACCTCGGCGACCGGAAGGGGGCCCTGGCGGCCGCCACCGAGGCCGTCACACTCTGGGAGAGCCTGGCCGCCGCCCAACCCGGCCGGTGGCAGCCCGAGTTGGCCGCCGGACTCGCCACGCTCAGCGGCCGGCTCGCCGACTTCGGCCGGGGCGAGGAGTCCCTGGAGGCGATCCGCGCGTCCATTGCCATCCGGCGCCGGCTGGCGGACCACGACCGCGACGCGCACCTGGGCGAACTCGCCGGCGGGCTGCTCAATCTCGCCATACGGCTGGACGAGCTCGGCCGACTGCCGGAGTCACTGGTGGCGAGCGAGGAAGCGGCCGCGCTGTACGGCGAGTTGCACGGCGAACGACCCGCCCGGCACCGTGCCCCGTACGCCCACGCCCTGCACACCCACGCCATCGCGCTGCGCCGCACCGGGCACCTGACGAGGGCCTACGAGCAGGAGGGGGAGGCGGTACGGCTGCGGTGTGAACTCGCCGCGCAGCTGCCCGACGCCCACCTGCGGGACCTGGGCATGAGCCTGACCACCCTGGCCAATGTGCAGGAGCAACTCGGGCACCTGGAAGCCGCGTTGACCACGGCGCGCGAGGCCGTCGAGGTCGCCAGGGCACTCATGCGCCAGCGGCCCGAAAGCCACCTCCGCCTCTTCGTGGGCGCGCTGGTCGGTCTCGCCAACCGGCTGCACGGTCTCGGCCGCCACGACGAGGCATTGGCGGTGAGCGAGGAGGCCGTGACCGGTGCTCGCACCTGTGTGGCCGAGCGCCCCGAGACGGACCGCGTCCTGTTCGCCCACACGCTGAAGAACCTCAGCGCCGACCTGGCCACGGTCGGACGGCAGGACAGCGCACTGGACGCCGCCCTGGAAGCCGTCAGCGCCGTACGCGCGGCGGCCCGCACCAATCCTGGGGAGGCACGAGCCGAACTGCCGGGCACACTGCGGCAGTCGGCGAGCTGCCTGACGGCGCTCGGCCGTACCGCCGAGGCACTGGAGCCCACCGCCGAGGCCATCGCCCTGCTGACCGCGCTGGCCGACGAGGACCCGGCCCGTCACCGGCCCGAGCTGGCCGCCGCCCACCTGGCGCACAGCGAGTTGCTCCAACTGCTGGGGCGAACCGAGGAGTCGCTGGACGCGATCGAGTCGGCGGTGCGGCTGCTGCGGCGCATGGACGGCCTGCCCGCCGGATGCGACCCACTTCCCACGGCACTCGTGATCGACCGGTACGCCATGCTGCGCTACGCCCAGGGACGATGGGGCCCCGCGCTGCGGGGGGTGGACACGGCGCTGCGGATCCACCGGACGGCGGACCAGCCGCAGGCCGGCGCGATCGCGATGTTCCGCCACCACCGAGCCGTCATCCTGCTGCGGCTCCGGCGACACGACGAGGCCGACCGCGACTTCGCCGAGGCGATCGGTCTGCGGCGCGCCCTCGTCGCGACAGACCCTCCTGTGCACGTCCCGGACCTGCTGGACGCGCTGGGAACGAGGGTCTGGTGCCTGGACGAAAGCGGCCGCCTCCCCGAGGCCGTGTCGGTCCTCGCCGAAGCCCTGGAGGTGGTGCGCACTCCACTGCGCGCGCTGCCCGGCATACCCCCTTCCTCCTGGGCGCTGCCGCTCTACCGCATCGCCGTGGCCGGTGCCGGGCTGGGCTCCACCCGACAGGATCGCGAGCGGGCGGCCGAGGCCGCGACACTGCTGGAGCCACGACCCCCACAACAGGTGCCGGCTCCCGACATATCCCGCGCGATCCGCCTACTGGCCCGACTCCGACCACCCGGCGCACCCCACCGCCCAGCGAACTGACACGCCGGGTCGCGGCACACGCACTCCGGCTGGTCGGGGGTCCAACGAGGGCCTCGTTCCAGTCGGCCGGCCGGTTCCAGGGGAGACGGAGAACGGATCGGCCGTCAAGTCACCGAGCGCAGCCGGTCCAACTCGCCGCTGATCGCATCCCGTAGAACGTCGTGCTGCGGACCGAGCCTGAACTGCTCGTCACTCCACCGTTCACGCGGATAGAGCCACACCGGCCTGCCGACCACATAGGCCGGCTCCCACTCGTACCGCGGCCAGACATGCGCATGCAAGAACGGGTCCGTGTTCCCCAGGATCTCCAGATTGACCCGGAGGAAAGCGACCTGCGCTGGTCAAGCACAGCCGTCAGCCGATGGCCGGCCTGGGGATCCGGCCGGGCGCGAGCCTGTCGAGGCGGTGGGACGCCCCGCGCCCGATGCCGTAGCCGAAAGCCCGTGGCGGTGTGGTGGTGGGTCCGGCATCATCCCCGTGTGATGGTGACGCACCCCGTTCCCCGGATCTACGCTCCCGACGACTCCGCGCTCCGGTCGGTTGACGAGCACGGGTCATTCGGCTGCCTCGTGCCGGACGCGGAGCCGGCTTCGGCGGAGGTCGGCAGGGCGGTCGTGCGGATCGCCGACTGTGTCGTCTCCGAGCCGCGGGAGGAGCGGGGGCCGTGTCCGACCGGAGGCCCGCTCGTCACCGGCACCGAGCAGGACGCGTGAAACTTCCCCGGCGCCGCCGGAAACCGGGCCGAAGGACACTTGCCCGCGCACGCCGACGCCGTCACCGTCGCCCTGGCCCGGGCATCCCACCTGGAGTTCGCGGAATGCCCAGCTTCCTGACCCACCGGGCGCGCGTGCACGACGCGCGGCTCCCCCTCCACCGGCGGCACAGCGCGCTGCGCACCTGCCTCACCCTCTTCGCGCCCTACGGGCTGAGGGCGACGTACCACCACCTCACGCTCAGTGCCGCGATCCCCCGGCGGCTGGAGGCGGATCCCGACGCGCTGGTGCGGGCGGTGGAGGAAGTGCACGAGGCGCGGGTGCTGTGGATCGCGCGGGCGGAGGAGTACGCCGTACAGCGCCGGGCCGAGAAGCGGACCGGGCGGCGGGCCGTACCCGACCCTCGGCCGTGGTGGCTGAGGAGTGGGTGGGAGGGATCGGAGCGCGCCTGGTACGACGCTCCGTCGCGCCATCCGTCGCTGCGGCTGTCCGACTACGTCCGGCGGCAGAACGCGCTTCTGGACGGTGCCGAACCGCCCGGCTGCCCCGCTTGCGGGGAGGAGGAGGGGCCGCTGGAGCGGCACTCGACCGGGCACGGTCGGGTGGAGCTGTGCGGCCGGTGCGCGTGGGCGCGAACACCGTGTCCGTGTGGGCGGCGGCACCGGCTCGTGCCGCAGACCCCGTACAGATGGGACGAGATCTGGCACCGCGCGCACATGAACGATGACGGTATGCCCAACCCGCACTGGCCCGCGGGCTAGCCACTATGCCGTGACATGGGCCATATGGCCGTACGTGCCTCCGTGCCGAAGTCGGGGCTTCGGCACAAGGTGTCGGTGTTCCGGAAGGACGGCCCCCAAAGAAGTGCTTTGAGAGTCTCAAAGTACAAGTGTTAACGTGTTCGATGTGAAGACATCTGTGCGCCCCCGTGAAGCCACGAGCCCCCTACTCGTGGCGCGCCTGCATGTCGACCTGTGCCGCTGTATGTCCGCGGTCTGTTGCCGCGCGGTGTGACCGGCAACAAACAGCGGCACCGCGCCCCGGCGCGGGTGCGCCGCACCCATCCCGTCCTTCCGTAGTCCCCGATACGCCCTCACTGGAGTGTGTCCGTGTCCGCGTCCGCGAGCACCGAAACCCCCGTCAAGCCCGCCCGGCGCATACCCGCGGTCCCCTTCTGGGCCCAGATCGTCGCCGGTCTCGTCCTCGGCGTCGTCCTCGGCTGGATCACCCGCAGCTATGACGTGCAGTGGCTGCACACCACGCTCGACAAGATCGGCCACATCTTCGTCCAGCTGCTGAAGCTGGCCGTCGCCCCGCTGGTCTTCTTCGCGATCCTGGTGTCCATCACCAACCTGCGCAAGGTGAACAACGCCGCCCGGCTGGCCTCCCGCACCCTGCTCTGGTTCATGATCACATCGCTGATCGCGGTCGCCATCGGCCTCGTCATCGGCCTGGTCACCAACCCGGGCGCGGGCACCGGCCTCACCCCGAAGGACGGCCAGAAGCCCGAGCACGCCGGTTCCTGGCTGGACTTCCTCACCGGCATCGTCCCGACGGACGTCATCACGCCGTTCACCGAGCTGAACGTCCTGCAGATCGTCTTCATGGCCGCCGTCGCCGGCATCGCCGCGCTGAAGCTCGGTGAGAAGGCGCAGCCGATCCTCACCCTCAGCGAGGCGGTCCTGGAACTGCTGCAGAAGGCCCTGTGGTGGGTCATCCGCCTCGCCCCGCTCGGCACCGTCGGCCTCATCGGCTACGCCATCGCCGACTACGGCTGGGACCTCATCGGCAAGTACGCCACCTTCACCGCCGACGTCTACATCGGCTGCGCCCTGGTCCTCTTCGGTGTCTACCCGCTGCTGCTGGCGACCGTCGCCAAGGTCAACCCGGTCCAGTTCTTCAAGGGCGCCTGGCCCGCCATCCAGCTGGCCTTCGTCTCCCGCTCGTCCGTCGGCACCATGCCGGTCACCGTCAAGGTCACCGAGCGTCTCGGCGTGCCGAAGGAATACACCTCCTTCGCCGTCCCGTTCGGCGCCACGACGAAGATGGACGGCTGCGCCGCGATCTACCCGGCCCTCGCCGCGATCTTCATCGCCCAGATCTTCGACGTGCAGCTGAGCGTCGGCGACTACCTGCTGATCGCCTTCGTCTCGGTGGTCGGCTCCGCGGCCACCGCCGGTCTGACGGGTGCCACGGTCATGCTGACGCTGACCCTGTCCACGCTGGGCCTGCCGCTGGAGGGCGTCGGCCTGCTGATGGCGATCGACCCGGTGCTGGACATGATGCGCACGGCCACCAACGTCGCCGGCCAGGCACTGGTCCCGGTCGTCGTCGCCGCCCGCGAGAAGATTCTCGACGTCGACGCGTACAACTCCGCCTCGGCGTCTCCGGTGGACGACGAGTACGGCGTGCGCGACGCCGAGCAGAAGGTGACCCTGCCGGTCACCGCCTGACGCTCCTTCCCACGAAGCGCCCCCATCGGCCGGCAGGCCGGCGGGGGCGCTTCGCGCGTGCGGTCGCGGGCCGCCGGGAGGTCGAACACTTCCCGGCAGCGGGCCCGATGGCGGTGGACCACCGGTTCACCAGCGCACGGAGAATCCGCGGCCGGCCACACCGGCTCGACACCTTAAGGCAGGATGGCAAGGAATCGCGGGGCGAGGAGGCGATGGTGTTCGGCAGACGCACGCGGATGTGGGCGGGCGCCTTGGTCGTGGCATGCGTGGTGCTCATGGGCCCCAGCGCGCCGACCGGCGCCCTCTTCGCCAGACCACTGCCGGCCGGAGCCGTCAAGGGCGTCGTACCGGACCGGGTCATGACGTGGAACATCTGCAACCCGTGCGGCACGAACAACCTCGACCGGGCAAGGGAGATCGCCACGTACGCGCCCCAGGTCATCGGCCTGCAGGAAGCCTGCGTGCGTGACGTCGAGAAGATACGCATCCATCTGAGGAGGTACTACGGGCTGGTGTACCACGTGCGGTACGGGACGGTTCTCCAGGACTGGGGCCGCTGCGGGGGAGTGCCGTGGAATCCCGGGGGCTACGGTCAGGCGATCCTCTCGGCGGCGCCGTTGACGGATCCCGTCAGCGCGGAATACCCCGACGGCGGGTCAGAGGACCGTGGGTACATGGCCGTCACCGCCACGGTGGACGGCCGGTCCGTCCGCGTCTTCAACACCCACCTTGCCCAACGACGCCAGGAAGCGGTCCGGGCGGAGCAGACCAGGGTGCTCGCCGCGGCCGTCGCCCGGTACGACCGCGTGATCGTCCTCGGCGACTTCAACGCCGTGCCGGACGCCCCCGAACTCGCCCCCATGTGGGAACTGGCCACGGACGCGGACCCCCGGTGCCGTCCCCTGTCCACCGGCGGTTGCACCCCGACCACCGACTGGCAGAGCAAGTTCGATTACGTGTTCCTACGAGGCATCGTCCCGCTCGGACACCGCGTGCACCCGACCCAGTACTCGGACCACGACCTGCTGCACACCGACCTGGACATCGGCCAGGAAGCCACGGCACCTGAGGCCGACCGCTGACCGAACGCCCCACGGCTGTGGGACGCTCGTGTTCGCCCTGCGGAAGTACGAGTTGGTCACCGGCTGCCGGGACATCGCCCGGCAGCCGGTGGGTTACCCGCCTCGGTGCACCTCGCGACTCACCGGCCCTCCCGTCGTCGGTGAGTGTGCCCGTTGCCCGAGTGCCACGCGCCTGGACAGCACGCGCGTGGCCGGCCCGAGGCCCCGGTCGGCCGGGCTCAGGACCACTTCTCCGCACGGACGAAGGAGCCCTGGCGGCCGTCGATACGTACCTTGAGCCAGTGGCGGGTGTTGCTGACCTTCCCCTTGGCGATCATGCCCCCGTTGGGGTTGCACCGCTTGTAGCCGCTGCTCGCGATCTGCTTCCAGTGGCCGCCCTTGTACTCGAAGAGGCGCACCCTCATGGAGGCGCGGGTGTTGTAGCACCGCAGCACGGCACGGGTCGGCTTGCTCGGCGAGCGGTACTTCCCCGACGTCCACTGCCCGCTGCGCTGCGCCGGGACCCAGGAGTTGCCCCAGATCGTGTGCCATCCGGCCCGGGCCGCGACCTCCTTGGCGGGGACGGCCGGCGCGGTGTCCGCCACGGCCACGCCGGAGGCGAGCGCCAAGCCGGAGCCGAGCGTCAGGGTGGCCGTCGAGAGTGCGAGGGTCTTGCGGAATTCCATGGTCGTGGTTCCTTCCCCTATGGGTGGGACGACGTGCGTCCGGTTCCGTGGGTGCTCCCGTGGATCTCCGGACGGGCGGCGGCTCCGGGTCTCTCGCCCGGTCCGCCGTGCTTGCCTCCACAGGGTTGCCGCCCGGCCCGCACGGCCGCCATCGGCAGCGGCCCTCATGGGACACCATGGGACGCCTGCCGCCGTGACCTGCTGGGACGCCGGACGGGACGGCGAACCGATGGGATGCCGCCCGCGCGGAACATGGCCGAAACCACCGGTGCCAGGGCCTGGTCCGTGCGAGCGCCACTCGGTATATCAAGCGAGGGGTGGCCGGGCCGGGGGGCCTTGCGGGAGCCCGATGCCTTCGGGGGTGTCACATGGCGCGTTGGAAAGAACTGCCGGACATGCACGATCAGCGGGTCCGGCAGCTTTTCGTGCAGTTGCGCAGACTGAAAGACCGCAGCGGCATGAGCCTGACGTCGCTCGCGGCCAAGACCGGCTACAGCCGCTCGTCATGGGAGCGTTACCTCAACGGCAAGGCCCTGCCGCCCCGTCAGGCCGTGGAGGAACTGGCGCGGGCCACGGGGGCCGACCCGGCCCGGCTGCTGGCCCTGCACGAAGTGGCCGAAGAGGTCTGGCAGCAACGCGTCCCGGCGCCGCCCGGCACCGGGCAGGAGGCGACGGCCGACGGCCGGACCGGTGAGCCCGACCCGCGGCCGGACCCTGAGCAGGAAGCGACGGCGGCGGCGGACGAACGTCCACCGGGCGTACGCAAACCGGTCGTCCTCGCCGCCGTCGTCCTCGCCGCGGTCCTCGGGACGGGCGCCGGCATCCTGATCGGCCTGCCCCTGGGCGGCGGCGGAGCCGACGGCCCGCCCGCGGCGCAGGGCACGCCCAGCGCACGGCCGAGCGGCAGCACCACCGCGAGCACGGGGCCGGGACGGTACGTCTTCAAGCCGGGGCGGACCTACCCGTGCAAGGTCCGCCGAGGCGGCGTGGCCGGCGGCGGGCTGAGCGCCGGATACAGCACGACACGCACCGCCGTCCTCGCCGGTCCCGGCTGGGACGTGGTGGAGGCCCAGTGCCTGCTGCGCTACCGCAGGCTGGACCCCGGTACCGTCGACGGTGTCTACGGGCAGCAGACCATCGCCGCCGTGATGCGTCTGCAAAAGCAGGCCGGGTTGCCGGCGGACGGCGTGGTGGGCCCGCACACGTGGCAGGCGCTGCGCGGGTGACCGGCCCGGTTCCCAAGCGCCAGGCGCTGAGCGAGGATTCCGCGACGTGAGAGCGCGCACGGGCCTGAGCCCGGCGGTGCCGGCGCGCGTACCCCGTAGAGGAGGCCCGCGCGGCCACCCGTACCGATGCGGCGGCCCTTGGGCACCTAGGGCTGAGCGAGAGCCTCGCATCCGCACGACGGCCCCCGGCGTTCGAGACGGTCCGAGCTGGTGACCGCACGGGCCGCTCGACCAGCCGGATCTCTGCCCGCCATTGAGCGGCTGACCCGATTCACCGTCTCCCACTACCGCGACACAGCCCGGCTGCTCTGCCTCCGCTCCGTCCAAGTAGCTTCGCGTCTACGAGAAAACGGCCGGTCGGCCGGCAGCCGAGGCGCAACAAGCCGCCAAGTCCACCGCCGAGATCGTCAGCTCCCAGCGGATCGGCCCATGCCCCTTCTTCTCCTAGTCGGTGCTTACGGCTTCGACGATCGACAGCACGGTTGATGTCGGCACGATGCGGCGCAGGTGCAGTCCCGCTTCCTTGAGGAGTTGGACGAAGTCCTCTTCGGTGCGTTCCCGTCCCACCAGGGAGCTCATCATCATCAGGTCGAGGGTCTTGGACTGGTGGGGCTGGTCGCCGGGCGGTACGACGGCGTCGATGACGAGGATGCGGCCTCCGGGTGCCATGGCCTGCCGGCAGTTGCGCAGGATGGTGGCGGACTGCTCGTCGTTCCAGTCGTGCAGGATGCGTTTGATGAGGTAGATGTCCCCGGGCGGGACCGTGGAGAAGAAGTCTCCGTCGGCTGTGGACCATCGGCCGGCGATGTCGTCGTGGTCGCCCAGCCGGTGCTCGGCGAGGACGTGCGTCTGGTCGTGGAGGATTCCGCGCAGGCCGGGCTGTCGGCGGAGGACTTCGAGGAGCAGTCCGCCGTGGCCGCCGCCGACATCGACGACGGTGCCCGTGGGCGGAAAGTCGTAGGCCTCGGCGATGGGTTCGTTCTCGTGGTCCGACATGGCGGCCATGCCGTCGTGGAAGACGGCGGCGGTTTCCGCGTCGCGCGCGAAGTAGTCGAAGAACGTCGTTCCGAAGATGTCGGTGAAGGCGGAGCCGCCGTCGGTCAGACAGCGGTGCATCTCCCCGGCGGGGCGCCACATCGTGGTGTCGGTGAGCATCAGGATCGCGGCGCGGGCGGAGTGGGGGGCGTTGGAGCGCAGTGCCTGACCGGTGGTGGTCAGCCGGAAGCGTCCCGGGGCCGTTTCCTCGACCACGCCGCGCGTGGCGAGGAGCCGCAGGACCCGCCCGAGGTTGCGGGCGTCGGTCCCTGTCGCCTCGGCGAGCCGCTCGACGCTCTCGGCGTCGTCCGTCATGTGGTCGGCCACCCGCACGGCGGCGGCAGCGCGCAGCGCCGCGGGAAACAGAAAGCCCAGGCTCTCGTCGATCAGCCGGGCGGCGGATTGCCGTGCCGTGTTCATTGCTGCGTCACCTCTTCTTGGCGGGCCCCGGTTCCTCGCGGCGGCAGGGCCGCGGGGCGGGGACGGGAGGGCGGGGGACCAGGATGGCGGGGACGGGCGGTTGCCGACTCGGGTGCAGCGGTCGGGGTGACCGGTGTTGACGGTGGGTGGGTCCGGTGGGGCTGCTGGTCCCAGTGCATCCCTTCGGGCACGGTGCGGACAGGGGGCTTCCGGCCGTCTTCACCCGGACGTGGGCAGGCTGTTGCGGGGCACCCGTCGGTACTCGTCCCCGATCCGCAGCGGCTCCGCCCCGGCCGCCGGCTCAGGCTCGGTGTCCGGGAGGAACCGGGCACGGTGCGCGACAGGGCGGCAGGGGTGACGGCGCCCGGTTCGGCCGCCCGTACCTCGTCGCGCATCGCGCAGGGCCGCCACCGAGGCCAGGAACCTCCGCCGCCCCGGAGCCGGTACGACGGCCGGTGGCGGCGGCAGAACGGTGGCCCGGAGCACGCCGCGCACGAGCGTTCAGAGGTCACGGCTGCCGCGCGCCCGGATCCTCCCGGGGGCGCCCGGCCGGGTGCCCGGGGCGGGAAAAGGAGAGGCGGATCGTCGTCGGGACGGTTACGATGCCCGCGATGATGAACTTCTCCTCGTACGGATTGGGGGAATCGTCCGCGCAAGGTGATGGCTGATGGCACATCACTTCGCGAACGACCTCCCGTCCCGCCTGTCGATGTGGCAACGCGTGCGTGAGTACGCCGTGCCACCGTCCATGATCGAGACCGTGACCGCACGGCGTGCTGTCGGTGACTGGGCGGGGGCCTGCGCCGCTGCCCGGATCGACGTCGATCTCGATCTGCGCGCCGTGCGCGACCGCCACGGCACCGACCTCGTCCACCGCCTCCGTGCGGATCTGCGGCGGCTTTCGCCGGATCTGCTCCGCTGGCACATGCCCCGGGTCGCCCCCGACGGTCGGCTCAGACCCGGCCTCACCCTGTCGCTGGCCCGTTACGGGGTGGCCGGCGCCCCGCCGCTGGAACTGGTGGTGCGCACCCCGCCGGCCTGGGCGGACGCCGGACAGCGGCTGTCCCTGGCCCTGTGGGACGGGTCCGCGCACGGCACACCACGGCACCACCCGCATCCGCACCCCGACCGGCGATTCCGGCTCGACCTGCACCGGCACCTCTGGGACGCCGCACGGAGCGGGGAACTGGCGCGGCGGTGCGGAGCGTACGGAGCAACCTCCACGGCGCCCACGGACCTGCCCGCCCCGCCCGGTGGGCGCGGCCGGTCCGCGCCGCCCGACTCGCCCCATGTGCCCGGTGCCCCCTGGGCGGTGGGCCGTTGGGCCGCCGAGGCGGAACTGCTGTTGCGGGCCGAGGGGCGTCCTCGCGGGGCGTTCACCGTACGACTCGGCGCCCGCAGCCGCGTCGTCCTCGAACTCGTCGCCCCGGACGACAGCCACGCCCCGGTGTGCCGACCGCTGCGGGAGACGCTGCCGCCGCGGGAGGCCGCGGCGCTTCCGCTGCTGCCGGAGGCGGCGGCCCGGGTCCTGCCGGACCTGGAGTTGCTGCGGGCCGGGCTGATCACGCCCGAGCGGCTGCATCCGCTCGTCGCCGCGGCACTGCCGGTGTCCGGTCGCGCGGCGGTGACCGGCCCCGCCGCCGAGCCCGGTGATCCGCACCGGGTGGCATGCCGGGGCGAGGTCCACCGGATCGCGCTGCGGGACGGGGTGCTGACGGCGGTCGATCACGACCCGGCCGAACTGCGCCGGGAGGAGCTGCTGGTGGCGCTCGGCGGTCCGGCACTGCCCTGCCTGCGCGCGATCGACGCGGTCCACCGCACCCCGGAAGCGCTGCCCGCGGTCCGGGAGCGGCTCCGCCACGGTGACGTCGCCGGGGCGCTGGCCGTGGTCGAGGGCCTGCTCGGCCCCGCCGCGGTCCTGCGCGACGGACCGCTCCGGCAGGAACTGGAGTCGGCCGCGGAACGCCGTGTCGACCACGGGCTCTTCCGCTCGGGACTGGTCGCCGTCCACCCCGCCGCCGCGACGGCGGGCGGCGGGACCGCCGGGGGCGGCGGCCACGCGCAGACGGACCACCGTCCCCGGCTCGACCGCCGCACGCCTTACGACATGCGCCGCAAACGCACCGGCCGGGGCCGTCCCCGTACCGGCCAGACCCGCTGATCACCGGCACCCGGCAGAAGTCCCCGAACCGTACCGCCCGTTCGGTGCCGTACGCCTCCCATGACCTCCGGAACGGGCTTTCCCGTCCCCCGATCCCACTCAGGTGATGCCCATGACCCGCAGCACCCCGCTGCCCGCGTCCGCCCCCACTGCCGCCGACGCGTCCGCGTCCGGCGCCCAACTCGCCGTTGCCGACGACCTCCTCGCCCTCCTGCGGACGACCGCCACCGAGCCGCGCCCCGACGAACAACTCGACGCGCTCGCCCTGGCCGTCGCCGCCGACCTGCCCGTGCTGCTCTGGGGCGAGCCGGGCATCGGCAAGACCGCGGCCCTGACCCAGCTCGCCGCCTCCCTCGACCTGCCGCTGACGACCGTGATCGCAAGCGTCCACGAGCCGTCCGACTTCTCCGGGCTGCCCGTCATAGGCGACGACCCGGGGGTGCGGGGGGTGCCGATGGCGCCGCCGCGGTGGGCGGTGGAACTCGTGCGGGCCGGGCGGGGGCTGCTCTTCCTGGACGAGCTGTCCACCGCCACCCCGGCCGTCCAGGCCGCCCTGCTCCGGGTGGTCCTGGAACGGAGGGTCGGGGAATTGCAACTTCCGCCCGGTGTACGGATCGTGGCCGCAGCCAATCCGCGGGCGTCGGCGGCGGACGGATGGGAACTGAGCCCGCCGCTGGCCAACCGGTTCGTCCACCTCCACTGGGTGCACGACCGGGACGTGGTGGTGCGCGGGCTGGGCGGAGTCTGGCCCCGCGCGGAGTTGCCACGGCTGGCGCCCGAGCGGCTGCCGGAGGCGGTGGCATTCGCCCGGCGCGCGGTCTGCGGCTTCCTCGAGGTCAGGCCGACGCTGATCCACCGGCTGCCGAGCACCGAGACACGGCGCGGCGGCGCCTGGCCCTCGCCCCGCAGCTGGGAGGCCGCGCTGACCCTGCTGGCCTTCGGCACGGCGGCCGCCGCCTCCCGCGAGGTGATGGCGCTGCTGGTGCGGGGTGCGGTGGGGGACGGCCCCGGGCTGGAACTCCTCGCCCACCTGGACCGTATGGACCTGCCGGACCCGGAGACACTGCTCGCCGAACCGTCCTCCGCCGAACTCCCCGAGCGGGGTGATCTGCGCCAGGCGGCGCTGGAGGCAGTGGTCGCCGCCGTCGGGGCACGCCCGGAGCGGCAGCGGTGGGAGGCGGCCTGGGCGGTGCTCGTCCGGGCCATGGAGACCGGCGCTCCGGACCTGCTCGTCGCCCCGGCCAGGACGCTGGCCTCCCTGCGCCGCGACGACTGGGAGGTGCCGCGGGCGGTGGAGCGGCTGGCCGCGGTCGTCGGAATCGCCCGGCGCGCGGACCGGTCGGTGGCGAAGGCCACGGCGGCCGAGGCCGGACACACGACGGGGGCACGCCGATGACGCGCCCTACGGGACCCACAGGCCCCACGTCCACAGGTCCCATGGGACCCGTGGGCCCCATGGGACACTCCGTGCCCGCGCGCCCGCCGTCCCGCCCGGTGCCACGCCCCATGGCCCCGCCCCCGGCGCCGCGCCCGGTGCGGGCCACTGTGGAGGAGACGTCGGGCGTACCCGGCGGACCGGCGGGCTCCACGGGGCCGGACGGCCGGCCCGGGCTCCCGCTGGACATGGAGAAACTGCTGGCCGCGAGGCTGCACGCGGTGAAGGTCCGTCCCTACCTGGCCGACGCGCTCTTCGCGCTGCACATCGTGGCGGACCGGTCGGTCCCGACGATGGCGGTGGACGCACACTGGCGCTGCTATGTCTCGCCCGGCTTCGTGGCGCGCACCCCGGTGGAGGAACTGGCGGGCGTCTGGGTGCACGAAGTCTCCCATCTGCTGCGCGACCACCACGAGCGGGGCGAGCGCTACGCACGCGAGCATGAACGGCACGGGCCGGGCGAGCGGCTGCGGCGGAACATCGCAGCGGACTTCGAGATCAACGACGACATCTACGGCGACGGCCTGCCCCTGCCCACCGGAGCCGTGCTGCCGTCGCTGCTGCGGCTGCCCACCGGGCTGCTGATGGAGGAGTACCTGCGGACGGCGACGATGTCCTCCCTCGCCGCGGAATCGGCCTGGCTGGACTGCGGCAGCGGTGCCGACGGGCAGCGGCGGCCATGGGAGCTGGGGCCCGACGGGGCCCACGGGCTGACCAGACAGCAGCGCGACGCGGTCCGCTTCCGGGTGGCCGAGGGAATCAAGGGCGCACCGGGCAACGCGCCGGACGGCTGGCGCCGGTGGGCCGACGAGGCGTTCCATCCGCCGCAGCCGTGGCGGCAGTTGCTCGGGGCGGCGGTCCGCTCGGCAGCGAGCGCGCCGGGGACGGGCGAGAACCACACCTACCGGCGTCCGTCCCGGCGCTCGGCGTCCGTCCCCGGGGTGGTGCTGCCGAGCCTGCGCCGTACGCCGCCCCGGGTCTGCGTCGTCATCGACACCTCCGGATCGGTGAGCGACGCCGAACTGGGCAGCGCGCTGCTGGAAGTCGCGGCGATCTCGCGGGCCGTGGGAGGGCGGCGCGACCTGGTTTCGGTGATCTCCTGCGACGCGGCGGCCGGGATCGCCGTACCCCTATGCCGTGCCGAGAACATGGAGCTGGTCGGCGGCGGGGGCACCGACCTGCGCTCCGGCTTCGCCCGGGCGCTCCGCTCCCGGCCCCGCCCGGACGTGATCGTCGCCCTGACGGACGGTCAGACACCCTGGCCCTCCGAGCAGCCGGCCTGCCGGACCGTCGTCGGGCTGTTCCCCCGTCCCGCCCGCGCCGTCGACGAGACGGACCCCGACCACGTCCCGGACACCCCACCGCACTGGGCCCGGGTCGTCACCATCGGCTGAGGCCCCGCCCCGCCCGGTCTGCCTTCGCCCGGTCCGCGTCCGCACGCGCGGCGGGCGCGGGGCGCCGGTGACGGGACCGGAGGCGGCGGGGCCGTACCGGCCGGGCACGTCGTAGGCCGGACCGGATCCGAGTGCGCCAGGCGCCGCTCCCCGCACCGGAGCTACCGGCACGCCGACGCTTGGGAAACGAAAATCAGGCCCGCACTGTCTCGCGTCTCGGGGCGCTCTCCGATCCGCGCCGGAACGACCGGGCGGAAAAGTGTGCGCGGATCTCGGCGGGGAGACGCTGCGCCACCTGACGCCGACGGTTCTGAAGGCGGCCCGCTACGAGCTGGGACGGCCGGTCCCGGCCGTCGTGCCCGGCGATCCGACGTTCGCGGACCGGCCCGCCGACCCCTCCGCGCTCCTCACCCTCACCGCAGGGCCGGCCAACCCCGCGGGGAGTCCGGCGTGAGCCACGGCCATGAGCCGGCAGCCGTCGCCGTCCGGCACACCGGCAGCACCGTCGGCCGGTACGACCACGCTGACCGGCTGTCGGGGCCGGCCGAGCCCCGGCGTCCGCCGGAACCGTGTGATGCCCAGGGCGGGAGGTCAGCGCGCGGGCACGGGCGTGGTCTTCTTCCGGGCGCGGTAGGCGGCGGCCTTGATCTTGTTGCCGCAGGACTCCATGCCGCACCACTGGCGCCGCATGCCCCGGGAGCGGTCGATGTAGACCCGCGTGCACTCGGGGTTGCCGCACTCCTTCATCAGCGGGACGTCCGGGCCGCTGAGCAGCTCGACGGCCTGCCGCGCGACGGTCGCCAGGGCCTGCGCCGGGGTCGCCTCGTTGTGCCGGCCCGCCATGGTGAGCTGCGGCGTCACCGGCGTCTTGCGCGCCGCGCCGTTGACCACGGCGAGTGCCTCGCGGTCGAAGTCCTCAGCGAGCCGGCGGTTGGTGACGAGGCGGTAGACGGCCTCGCGCACGGTGATCGCCTCCCGGACGTCCGACTCGTCGGCGGGCGTGATCGTGTCCACGAGTCCGGACTCCAGGTACCAGGCGTTGAGCCGGTCCGGCGCCGCGAACATCTCGAACCGGGTCGACCGCCGGGCACGCAGGGTGGCCGCGAAGTCGAGGGCCGGGTGTCCGCATACGAAAACGTGGTCAAGGTTCACATCACCATCTTGACAGGTGACTGATGAGGAGCGCAAGAACCCGTCACCGCTCCGGGCGGTGCCGTGCCAGGGCGCCACCCGCGGCGCCTCCCGGCTCAGGCCCCCGACCGGACCGTGGCCGGGTTCTCTCGCCGTCCGCCTCCCGCGTCCGGCCGGCCTCCCGGCTCCAGCCGGAACTCCCGGCCCTGCCACCGCCGCCGCAGCCAGCGGTCGTGACTGGCGACGACGATGGCGCCGGGGCCCGAGCCCAGGGCCTCCTCCAGTTCGTCGCACAGCCGCGGGGAGAGATGGTTGGTCGGCTCGTCGAGCAGCAGCAGCTGGGGCGGACGGGCCACCAGCAGCGCCAGCGCGAGCCGCCGACGCTGCCCGACGGACAGCAGCCCGACGGGCTTGTCCAGGTCCGCCTCGTGCAGCAGCCCGAGCGAGACCAGCGGCACCCGCTCGGCCCGTGCCGGGCCCAGCGACAGCTCGTAGGTGTCGCGGACCGTGCGGTCGGGCCGGTCGAACACGGTGTCCTGGGTGAGCAGCCCCACCGTCAGCCGGGGCCGCCTGCGCACCTCGCCCTCGGCCGCCGGCCGCCCGGCGAGTACGGCGAGCAGCGTGGACTTGCCGGCCCCGTTGCCGCCGGTGACCAGCAGCCGGTCGGTCGCGGAGATCTCCAGCGTGGCCGGCGCCAGCCGGCCCGGCACCCGGACGTTCCGCAGGGCCACCAGCGGCTGCGGGCCCTCCTCGACCCGTACGGCCAGGTCACCGGCCGCGAACCGCAGCGGGCGCGGCGGCTCGGCGACCCGGGCGCGCTCCAGCTCCTCCAGCCGCCGGGTGGCGTCGCGCACCCGGCGGGAGATCTGGTTCTGCACCCGGCCCGCCCGGTGGCCGTAGCCCATTTTCTCGTTGTCGGTGCGCCCCCGGTCCGGGGCGACCCGGTGCGCGGTCACCCCGGCCGCCTTCCGCAGCTCCGCCAGTTCCCGCTGCTCCTCGGCGTACCGCCGCTCCCAGCGCGCCCGTTCGGCGCGCTTCTCGCCGAGGTAGGCGGTGTAGCCGCCGCCGTAGCGGACCGGGCCGTCCACCGCCGGGTCGAGGTCGACGAGGTCCGTGCAGACGGCGTCGAGGAACGCCCGGTCGTGGCTGGCGGCCACGACCGTTCCGGGCAGGGCGCGCAGCTGCTCCTCCAGGAAGGCGGCGGCGCCGTCGTCGAGGTGGTTGGTCGGCTCGTCGAGCAGCAGCGCCGAGGGGCGTCGTACGAGCAGCGCGGCCAGGGCCAGCCGGCCGCGCTGCCCGCCGGACAGCGAGCCCAGCGTGCGGTCGTGGCCGACCGTGCCGAGGCCCAGTCCGTCCAGTACCAGGGCCGCGCGGCGGTCGGCGTCCCAGGACTCCCGGTCCTGCGCCTGTTCCAGCCGCCTGCCGTAGGCGTCGAGGAGTTCCTGGTGGCCGGGGTCGCCCTGCGGGACGCGGGCGAGTTCCTCGCCGAGCCGTTCCAGTTCGGCGAGGTCCTCGCGGGCCTCGCGCAGCGCCTCGTCCAGCACCGCGGCGACGGTGGCGTCGGCGTCGTAGGGCATCTCCTGGTGGAGGAAGCCCAGTCCGGCGGGGCGTGTGACGGTTCCGGAATCGGGTTCGTCGACGCCGGCGAGCACCCGCAGCAGGGTGGACTTGCCGGCACCGTTCTCCCCGATCAGGCCGATGCGGTGGCCGGGGGAGGCGGTCAGGGAGATGCCGTCGAGGACGCGCCGGCCGCCCAGGGTGCGGACGACGTCGCGGGCGAGCAGAGCGGGCTGGGGCATGGGGAACCTTCCCACGTGGTCGGTGGTCGGCCCGCCGGGCGCGGAGCCTCGGACGCGGGCCACGTCACACGCCGGGGTTCACCCCACGGGAGCTCCCGTCTCCTTCAGTACGCCGTCGGCCAGCCGCAGCCAGCGGTTCACGCCGATCTCCGCGAGGAACCGCTCGTCGTGGCTGATCACCAGGAAGGCACCCTGGTAGGAGTTGAGCGCGCTCTCCAGCTGGCCGGCGCTGATCAGGTCCAGGTTGTTGGTCGGCTCGTCGAGCAGGAGCAGCTGGGGGGCCGGGTCGGCGCACAGGACGCAGGCCAGGGTGGCGCGCAGCCGTTCGCCGCCGGAGAGGACGCCGACGGGCAGGTGGGCGCGGGCTCCGCGGAAGAGGAAGCGGGCGAGCAGGTTCATCCGCTCCGCCTCGGGCCGCTCGGGGGCGAACGCGGCGAAGTTCTCCGCCACGGTGCGGTCCAGGTCGAGCAGGTCCAGGCGCTGCGAGAGATAGGCGATCCGGCCGTCGTTGCGCTTGATCTCCCCGCTGTCCGGGGCGAGGTCCCCGGTGATCAGCCGCAGCAGGGTGGTCTTGCCGGAGCCGTTGGGTCCGGTGAGCGCGATGCGCTCGGGGCCCCGGACGGTCAGGTCGACGCCGCCGTCGGCGAAGACGGCGCGGCCGGCGTGGTGGACTTGCAAGCCCTCGCCGAGGAAGAGGTTGCGGCCGGCGGGCACGTGGGTGTCGGGCAGTTCCAGGGTGAGGCGCTGTTCGTCGCGCAGCGCGCGTCCGGCCTCGTCGAGGCGGGCCCTGGCCTCGCTGACGCGGGAGGCGTGCAGCTGGCCGGACCTGCCGGCTGCTTCCTGCGCGCCGCGCTTCATGGTGCCGGCGAAGATCTTGGGCAGGCCGGCGTTCTTGAGGTTCTTGGAGGCGTTGCTCATCCGGCGCTCGGCGCGTTCGCGGGCCTGCTGCATCTCCCGCTTCTCGCGCTTGAGTTCCTGCTCGGCGTTGCGGACGTTCTTCTCGGCGACCTCCTGCTCGGCGCGGACGGCCTCTTCGTACTCGGTGAAGTTGCCTCCGTAGAAGCGGAGTTCGCCGCTGCCGAGTTCGGCGATGCGTTCCATGCGGTCGAGCAGGGCGCGGTCGTGGCTGACCAGCAGCAGGCAGCCGGTGAAGTCCGAGAGGACGTCGTAGAGCTTGTGGCGGGCCTCGGTGTCGAGGTTGTTGGTCGGCTCGTCGAGCAGGAGGACGTCCGGGCGCTTGAGCAGTTGGGCGGCCAGGCCGAGGGAGACGACCTGGCCGCCGCTGAGGGTGCTCAGGCTGCGGTCCAGGTCGAGGCCGGCGAGGCCCAGCCGGTCCAGCTGGGCGCGGGTGCGCTCCTCGATGTCCCAGTCGTCGCCGATGGTGGTGAAGTGCTCCTCGCTGACGTCGCCGGACTCGACGGCGTCCAGGGCGCGGATCACCGCGGCGACGCCGAGCACCTCGGCGACGGTGAGGTCGCCGGTCAGGGGGAGGGTCTGCGGGAGGTAGCCCAGCGTGCCGCCGACGGACACCGAGCCAGTGGCCGGCCGGAGTTCACCGGCGATCAGCTTGAGCAGGGTGCTCTTGCCGGAGCCGTTGGGGGCGACCAGTCCGGTACGGCCGGTGGTCACGGTGAAGGACAGGTCGTGGAAGACGGGGGTGTCGTCGGGCCAGGCGAAGGAGAGGCCGGAGCAGACGATGGCGGCGTGAGACATGAAGGGACCTCGAAGGCACGGAGGGCAGAACCAAGAGAGACCTCTGCCCTGGGCAGACACGGGGAAAGGGGTACGACGAGACGGGCCACGTCGGCGGCGGCGCTCCTGTGCGCCGGCCGGTGGCCGTCAGATCCGGATCTCACCCGGAGATGTCGTCTTCACCCACCACGTCTGCGACTCCTCGATCACACGGTCCAGGTCACCGACAGCGTAGCAGGTGTCGCTCCCGCGTTCGCCTGGCCGGAGCCCGCCGTTCACACGTGTGAGCCGAAGGAGCGCACTGACGATGGCAGGAAAGCTGAAGCGGGAGGGCGCTGTTGAAGACGGTCAGCACCCGGAGCACTTCCCGGTGGATCCACACCAGGGTGGTGGTCAGCCCGAAGGCGGCCGGCCACGCCTCTTCGCGAGGGGCGCCGTGGGCGACGGCGTCCTCGAGCTGCCGGAAGTCGAGAGCGAGGAAGGCCGCACCGAGCAGGACGCCCAGCACACCGAAGAGGATGCCGAGTCCGCCCCTGTGCATGCCCAGACCGTTGCCCGCGCCGAAGGCGGAGAACAGCAGGCCGGCGGCCAGGAGCAGGAGAAAACCGGTCGCGGCCGCGGCGACGGACCCGGCGAAGCGCCGCGTGACGCGGATCCAGCGCGTCCGGTAGGCGATCAGGACGCCCGCGGACACCGCGAAGGCACCGAACACGCCCTGCACGACCACACCCGGTGCGAAGTACGTCGAGGTCGCTCTGGAGATGACGTTGGGGAGGACCCCTCGAACGCCGCGTGGGCGAGGATCAGCGCCGGGGACGGCGTACGTCGCAGGCTCTGGACCGGCGACAGGACGAAGGCGACGACGGCGGCCCCCACGGCGAGACCGTAGGAGCGGCCGATGTGCCTGGCGGGGGTGTCGTCACGGCTCGCACCCCAGCGGGAGAAGAAGACCGGGTTGCCGATCTTCACGTCGTTCCTCCTCGGGTGCCGCGGGTGCGGCCCCCGGGCAGGGCGTCGCCATCGGGTGCCCGGAGCACACGTGTGCCGAAGACCGTCCACCGGGCCGACGAGGTGACCCTCTCGCGTCATCACTCTGACAGGTGATGCGAGAGGGGGCGAGTCATCCTCGGCCCGGTACGGTCGCGTTCATTCGTCCGGCACCCCAGGGCCGCCCGTCAGTCCCAGCAGGAACCCGTCCCAGTCCAGACCGTCCAGCTCCGTCTCGGCCGAGGCGATCCGGTAGGTGGCGTCGAGCCACTCCGTCAGCTCCGCCCTGGGCAGCTCGAACAGCGCCTCCACCTCCCGCGATTCCAGGAGCAGCCAGGACGACGGCCGTTCACCGGGCAGTGTCGGCCACATCCGCACGTCGCCGCAGCCGCTCATCTCCGTCAGCCCGCGACGCAGGAGCCCGCGGCCGATCCGCCAGATCACACTGGGTCCGCGTTCCGCCCGGAACTCGACGGTGATCACCGCGGGCATGTCCGGGTCGAACCGGAACTCCGCCTGAACGGCCTGACGGGAGAACTCGTCCAGCATCTGGCCGACGTCCAGGAGCAGCGACGGAACGTGCCGGGGCGCCGACCGGGCCCGCGGCGGTGACTGATCACGGTGCATGACAGGAGTTCCCCTCGATGGTACGAAGTCCGCGCCTCCCACTGTCCGCCGCGCGTCCCGGCCGCACATCGGTCACTTGACGGTCGGGCGGCGGGGCTTCGCGCGGCAGTGGACGAACCCTCCTCGGACGTGTCCCGGGTCCTGACGTAAGTCAACGCCCTCCCAGGTGTCCTCGGGTGACCCTTGTCAGGTCACGGGCGGCAAGTCGGGGCCGGTGGTGCCCAGTTGTCCGTCCGCCACCACGGGCGGCACCGGCCAGGTCACGCCCTTCGGCGGCCAGCTCTGCCCGGTCGCCCTGAGGAACTCGGCCGGCGGCTCGTACAGCGGCGGCTGGCTTCCGTCGGGGATCATCGAGGCCCAGCCGACGCCTTCGGTACGCTCGGCGAACTCCTGCTTCATCGCCTCCAGCCGCTCCGGCTGTTCGATCAGGTCGATGGCGCCGGCCGCGAGATAGCGGGCGGCGGACAGCAGCGCCTGGTGCCCGATGTTGGTGGCCGCCGTCGCGGTGGCGCCCCAGTTGTGGTTCGGGATGCCGGGCGGATAGGCCGCGGACAGCAGTACGGCGGTCGGCGCCTGCCAGCTGACGTCGGCGGTGTCGGTGGCCAGTCCGCCGGTGTAGGCGGCGGCCGGGGGAGCGAGCGGCGTCAGCGAGGTCGGCATGCCGGTCTCGGGCCGGCCCAGTGACTTCTGGATGCTCCTGGCCAGGGCGTGGTCGGCGTCGGTGAACCGAGGCGCGCCGATCTGCCGCATGTTGTCGTTGAGCAGCTCCGCTCCGGCCTTGTTGGCCAGCAGGTTCCACGTCGCCGAGTGGAACTTGTGCACCAGGCGGGTCTGGCTGGCCCGCGCGGCGGCCTTGGCGCACTCCACGATCTTGTCGTACAGCACTTGGGCGCGTGCCGGGCTGCCCTCGCGGACGAAGAACCAGATGGAGCACATGTCCGGAGTCACGTTCGGGGCGCCGCCGCCGTTGATGACGGCGTAGTGGAACCGTCCGGACGGGGCGACGTTCTTCTCCCGCAGGTACTCCGACATCGTCGCCATCAGCAGGGCACCGTCCAGGCCGCTCTTGTTGCCGAGCGGGGTGCCGCCGTGACCGGAGGCGCCGAGAAAGGTGAACGTGGCCGAGATCAGCGCGCTGGTGGTGTTCCAGAACGGCACCGTGATGTTGAACGGGTGCCAGTCCAGGAAGGCGTCGAGACCGTCGTAGACGCCCTCCTTGACCGCGTAGGCCTTGCCGACGAGCTGTTCCTCGCCGGCGCTGCCGAACAGCTTGACCGTGGCCTTCAGCCCGTGGGCGCGGATCGCCCGTGCCACGGCTATGGCGGCCGCGGTGCCGCCCGCGCCGAGGCAGTTGTGGGCGTCGCCGTGGCCGGCGCCGTACGTGGGGCCGTAGGCGTCGTAGTGGTGCACCAGCGGGTCGTGGGTGCCCACGCCCTTCTTCTGCGACAGGCCGGGCAGGGCGTCGTACTCGGCGTTGAAACCGAGGACGGGACCCTCGGTGCCGTACGTGGCGACGAAGGCGGTCGGGAAGCCGGCCGGGCCCCAGGTGACGGTGAAGCCGTTGTCCTTCAGCAGCCTGGCGTGGGCGAGGGAGGACTTCCACTCGCGCAGCGACAACTCCGCGTACTCCCACACGCGGTCACTCAGCCCGGTGACGGCGCCCTCGTTGGCGTTGATCCACTCGAGTGCGGTCTGCTTGGCCGCGGTGTTCTTCGCCAGCCCTGTGGGGGCGCGGTAGGTGGCGGGGTCGATCCCGGTCCGCTCGTCGTGGCCGAGGGTCGCGGCGAGCACCGGGTCGGCCTGGAGGACGGCCGCGGTGGTCGCGGTGGCGCTCAGTCCGAACATCTTCAGCAGGCGTCGACGGCCGGGGTGGAAGTCGTTCACGTCGGTTCGTCCTCGAAGTCGTGAGGGAAGGGCCGGTGGCCGGCTCCATGACATGTGTTCCTGGCGTGCCACCGAAGAGCATAGGTGTCTCCGCGGGAAGCCGACGCCCTGTGGCCGGAAACGCTCCGCCTTCTCCCGGGTGACTCGCCTCGAAACGTGCGGGCAGACGGTCACATGTGTTTTCGAGCGCCCGTCCGGACCGTCCTCGAGCCGGACGCGGCGCACAGGCTGCCGATGCCTGTGCAGGTGCGTGGGAGCACCGTCCCGACCACCTGACAGCGATCCCTACGCGGCGGCGGAGCGGGGAGCCGGCCCCGCCGCCGGTCGGGCAGCGGAGCCCAGGGCGGTGGTGAAGAAGTCGGTGAGCTTCTCGACGGCGGGGTCGATGTACTCCCTCTTGTCGTAGAGGTCGACATGACCGGCGCCCGGGATCCGGTACAACTCCGCCGGCCCGGTGGCGCGGTGGTGCGCCTCCACGGCCATCCAGGCGGTGACGGCGCGCTCGCCGACGATCTGCAGCATCGGGCGGGGGCCGATCAACGGGACCGCGAAGAAGGCGTCGTAGAAGGCCAGCCTGTCGACGCTCTCCCAGGCCAGGAACTTCGCGGACCTCTCGTGCCCGCCGCGTGAGGTGCAGTAGTACTCGAAGCCCTCGGCACCGTGCTCACCGCCGAGCGCGCGCGCCTGCTCCGCCGTCTCCGGGAACATCGTCATCACGCCGGGGTCCTCGCCGCGGGCGGCGGCGGTACGGGCCCGGGCGGCGGCGTCCAGCAGGGACCGGAAGACGGCCGGGTCCTGGTCGCCCCCGGCGCCGAGGCGGAACTGGCGGGAGGGGTCGGCGGTGCACACGGTCGCCACGGCCGCGACCCGGTGGTCGCCGCCGGTCGCGGCCAGCGAGTAGCCGCCGGAGGCGCAGATGCCGAGCAGACCGATCCGCTCCGCGTCGACCTCCTGACGGGTGGTCAGGTAGGACACCGCGGCCTTGAAGTCCTCCACGCGCTGCGCCGGGTCCTCCAGTCCGCGCGGCAGACCGCCCGACTCGCCCTGGTGGGCGGCGTCGAAGGCCAGGGTGACGAAGCCGCGTTCGGCCATCAGCCGCGCGTACGTGCCGGACGTCTGCTCCTTCACACCCGTACCGGGGTGGCCGACGACCAGCGCCGGGCGCGGGCCCGCCGCCGGGGCGTCGGGGATGTGGAGGTGGGCGGCGATGCGGATGCCGGCGCTGTCGTAGGCGATGGTGGTCCTGGCCATGGGGGCACTCCTGCGAAGAGGTTGACGGTGCGGTCGTGTGCCGGGCGGCGCGCTCCCAGGGGGCGGCTGTGCGCCGGGCACGCGTCCACCGTCCGTCAGCTCCCGCACGGGCGGAAGAGACAGGTTTCTGCCTGGGAAAGAACCTTCCCCCCTTCACGGTCAGGTGTGGCGCTCGTCATGCCGGGCTCCACGAGACTGGGCCGTACCCTCGTCGAATCCGTCCTGGAGGCCGGCCACAACGTGGTTGCCACCGCCCGGCGCACCGAGTCCCTCCGCGGCCTCGCCGAGACATACGGCGAGCGCGTGCGCCTGGTCACCCTGGACGTGACCGACGGCGCGGCGGCCCGGGACGCGGTGCGGGTCGCCGTCGAGGCGTCCGGTCGCCTGGACGTGGCCGTGGAAGACGCGGGCTACGCCGGCGTGGCCGCCATCGAGGACATGCCCGGGCAGGCCTTCCGCGACCAGATTCCGGTGAACCTTGCTCGCCCGCGGTCTCGTTCCCTCCATGAGACCTGCCCGCACCATGGAGGCGAAGGTGAAGAAGGAAGACCTGTTCTCCCCGCAGGGACACCCGGCCCGATCCCAACCGCCGGAGCGTCCGCGACGCGGCCCCGCGCGGGACGCGGACCCCCTGTTACGTTCCCCGCTCGCGTCCTACGTGCTGAACCGGCTGCCGGCCGACCTGGCCGCCGTCGCCCAGGGCCGCGCCACGTACGAACAGCTCGCGGCGGAGCAGTGCCGCGTGCTGCGCGCGGCCGGCGCGGAGGACGGACCGCTCGCCACCGACCCGTCCTCCGCGCGCCTGGTCCAGCTCGACCTGCTGTTCATGCTCAACGGATACCTTCCGGCAGGTCCGACGGCCTTCCCCCGCCCGCTGCTGGCATCCCTGGCGGCGCAGTGCGACCGGTATCCCTCGCTCGACCCCCACATGAGCTACGAACTACTCATCGACGTCAACTGCGCCGAATGGGAGACCACCGGGCGCATCCGGGTCTTCTCCGACGGTGAACTCGGGTGCCTGGAACGCGACTTCTACCTCGGGCACCATCTGGCGGAACCGGCCGTGCGCGGCGCCTTCGACCGCCTGAGCGCACTGGTGCTGGAGCCGGACGCGGTGGATCCGGCCGCCGCGCTGGAGGAGGCGCTGCGCGGCCTGGGCGACTTCCGGCGGTACATGGCGCAGTACGGCAGGCTGCCCAGGGAGGCGTTCCAGGCGTTCCGCCGCTATCACATGAGCCATCCGGGCGGTGCCCGCGGCGTGAGCGGCGCGTTCATGCCGAGCGTGCAGCTGCTGGAGCTGGCGCTGCTGGCGCCGACCCCGTTGTACGAGCGGTACCTCGGCCAGTCCCTGGCGTACTTCCCGGCGTGGTCGCGGCCCGTCGTCTCCGAGTGGCGCGAGCGGTCCCGCGCCGGCGGCAACGTCGTACAGGCGGTGCTCGACGGCCGTCTGAAGCCCGACCGCCGCGCCGGTGCCGCGTTGCTCGGCGTGATCGACATGTTCGTGGACTTCCGCATGGTGCACCTGGGCGTCACCAGGAAGGCGCTCCCGGAGGCGTTCGAACCGTCCGCGAGGCCCACCCGGCAGAGCATCCTCGCCCAGGACGGCGAACGGGACTTCCTCGACGGCGCCGGGCCGGGGGACGGCCGGGGCGACGAGCTGGGCACATCCGGCTTCAGCGTGCACAACGTCCTGACGAACGCCGTGCACCGGCTGCTGACGGCCCGCCACCGCGTCGCCGAGACCCTCGGCCCCGTCACGGACTGATCCGCGCCCCTTCACGGACCGACCGGCGAAAGGAACGAACACCGTATGCCCGACTTCCAGGTGGCCGTCGTGGACGCCTTCGGCACATCGCACCGCTATGTGGACGCCTTCGCCGCGGCCGGCGGCGCGGTGATCCACGTCCGCAGCACGCCGGACCTTCTGCCGGGAGTCGCCCCCGTGGACCCGGCGAGGTTCAGCCACACGCTTTTCGACGAGGGGAACCTCGACGACCTGACCGGGAGACTGGCGACGCTGCGGCCGCGTGCCGTGCTGCCCGGCCGGGAGTCCGGGGTGGAGCTGGCCGACGCCCTGTCGGAGCGGCTGGGACTGCCGTCCAACGGCACGGCGCTCAGCGTGACCCGGCGCGACAAGTACCTCCAGATCGAGCGCGTCCGGGCGGAGGGCGTGTCCGCGATGCGGCAGCTGCGCACCGGCGACGAGGCGGAGCTGCGCGCCTGGCACGCCGACCTGGGCGGGACCGCCGTGGTGAAGCCGCTGCGCGGCGCCTTGGGCCACGGCGTGCGGTTCTGCGACTCGCCCGACGAGTCGGCCGTCGCGCTCGCGGCGCTCCGGAACGCGACGTCGGCGCTCGGCGAGCGGATCACCGAGGTGGTCGCCCAGGAGTACCTCACCGGCGCCGAGTACATCGTCAACACGGTGAGCTGCGAGGGTGTGCACACCGTCACCGACGTCTGGAGCACGGACCGCGTCACGGCCAACGGCGTCCGGGACCTGGTCGTCGCGCAGGTCCTGCTCCGCGGTGACGACCCGTGCGTCGGCGAACTGGTGCCCTACGCCTTCCGGGTGCTGGACGCCCTCGGCATCCGGCACGGCCCCGCCCATCTGGAGATCAAGCTGACGCCGGACGGCCCCCGGCTGGTGGAGGCCGGCGCCCGGCCGTCCGGGTTGCCGTACCACGTCGCGGACGCCATCGGCGAGGGCCAGCTGGAGTGGGCCGTCGACGCCTACGTCAGGCCGCGCAGATTCCTCGCCCGGGCCGGCACCCCGTACCGGCGCAGGACCGCGGCCGCATGGGCGGCGCTGGTGTCACCCGCGTCCGGCCGTCTGGTGCGCTACCGCGCCCTCGACGAGGTGCGGAAGCTGGAGAGCGTGCGCGAGCTGACGCCGCTGGTCCGGCCGGGCGAGGAGATCACGGCCACCACGTGGGACCTCGCGTATCCCGTCGTCCTGAGTCTGCGGCACCCCGTGGAGGCGGTACTGCGACGCGACCTGAACACCGTGCGGTACCTGGACGGTGCCGCCATGTACGAGATCGACACCCCCTAGCGGGCGATACAGGTCCGCCCTACGAGAGTGAGGACACACGATGTTCGACCGACGCCATCTGCTCCGTGCGAGCGGCGCCGCCGCGGCCGGGGCCCTCGGCGCGGCGGCCCTGCCGTCCCCCGCCGCCGCGGCCGGGCCCGCCCGCCTCCCCGCGGACTCCGGTCCGACCGCGGGTGTCACCCGCATCCTGCTCCAGGAGCACCCCTCGCCGGCCGACGGCTGGGAAGCCGTGCAGACGCTCGTACAGATCCCCCGGCACAAGGAGTCGGGCCGGCACAGCCACCCGGGCATCGAGGTGGGCTACATCATCCGGGGCGACGTCCTGATGGAGTTCGACGACCGGCCGCCCCTCCGGCTGCGCACGGGCGACCCGTTCTTCATCCCCGACGGCGCGATCCACAACGCCCGCAACGTCGGCACGGTCACGACGATGATGCTCTCCACATACGTCGTCGACGCGACCAAGCCCCTCGTGACCACGTACTAGGGTCCGTCTTCAAACGGATCTTGCCCAGAGCAGGAGTGACGCGAGGGTGACCGCTGCTTCGTAGGAAGTGGCGGTCTTCTCGTATCTGGTGGCGATCCCGCGGAAGCCCTTGAGCCGGTTGAAGCAGCGCTCGATCACGTTGCGTCGTCGATAGCTCTCCCGGTCGAAACCTGGGGGTCGGCCGCCGTGGCAACCGCGCCTCAGCCGGTGCCGCCGCTGGTCGGTCTTCTGCGGGATGGTGTGCGCAATACCGCGCTTTCGCAGGTAGGCACGGAAGCCGCGGGAGCTGTAAGCCTTGTCCGCGATGACCTGGTCGGGCCTGCACCGAGGTCGGCCCAGGCCGGTGCGCGGGACTCGGATCCGTTCCAGCAGAGGGCGTGCGCAGACGCTGTCGTGCCGTTGGCCGGGCGTGACCAGGATCGCGAGTGGGCGGCCCTTTCCGTCACAGGCGAGGTGGACTTTGGTGGTCAGTCCGCCTCGGGATCGGCCGAGGGCGTGATCGTCCGGTTCGTCCGGCCGGTGCCGCCCCCTTTCCGGCCGGTGGCGGCGGCGTGCTGGTGGGCGCGGACGATGGTGGAGTCGATCTGGACCAGCCAGTCGATGTCGCCGGCCGTATCCGCCTGGGCCTGGATCTGTTGCAGGGCTCGGGTGAACACCCCGTCAAGGGCGTAACGGCGGAAGCGGGTGTACACGGTCTTCCACGACCGTAGCGTTCCGGCAGGTCACGCCAGGAGATCCCGGTACGGATCTTGTAGACCATCCCATTGATGACCTGCCGGTCCTCCACGCGGGGCCGCCCCGTGGCGGCCCGGGGTATCAGTGGAGCGAGCAACTCCCACTCCAGGTCAGTGAGTTCATGACGGCGTACCACGACACCATGATCTATGCCCCAGATGATCTTTGAAGACGGACCCTAGAGCGGCCCGGAAGAACCCGCCGAAGCGACGACGCCCCACGGCACACACGTCCGCGCCGAGCCGCCGGCCGGCCACGAGCAACCCTCCGCGGACGCGGGGACGACGCGGAGGCAATGCGCTCGCGCAGGGCGGCCCAGGAGCTATCCCTGCGGACGCGGGGACGACGGCGCAGATCGTGCCGGCACCCGCCTCGGAGACGACACCTCGGGCGGGGCCCGGGCCTGGTGTGGAGCAACCCCGCGGGCGCGGGGACGACTCCATGAAGATCGGGCCCGCCGGCGCGACGTCGGAGCTACCCCGCGGACGCGGGGACGACGTGACCGCTCCACTAGGGCGTGTCAGTGTCTGACAATGCGCGTTGGATCAGCGGGCGGCGTCCGGGTGCGTGCCTCGCAAGGCGGAGGAGGGAGCCACTGCGGTGGGGGCACCTCCCGGCCGAATGCTGGGGGCCGTTGCCGGCCGACGACAACGCGGCGAGGCGCGTGCCCCGGCGTCGCGAGCCCGACTGGAATCGTCAACACGCCCTAGCACGGATGATTGTGGAACAGGCTGCTGTGATGGCAGGTGTATCTCTTGCACTGCGCCGAGAAGCCCGGGACGTAGCTGTCGCAAGGGTGTGCCGAGTTCAGGCATATGTGGCAGTAACTGCCGTCGGGATCGACATGGACTCCGGCGGCCGCCAGCTTCTCCCGCGCCTCCGCATGGGCCTTCCTGACGTGATCGAGAAGCAGATCCTCCAGCTCCGCGGTGACCTCGTCGATCACCTTCTTTTGATCGTCCGTGAAATCGTTCCGGGGCTCCATCGGTTCCTCCGCGCTGCTCCGATACCCCCAACTACCATGGTCCCGCAGCCCAGAGGACGACGCCACTCAGCCCGGGACCGGATACGACGAGCTGCAGAACGCCCTCTTCGTGACCGTCCGCTGCGCCGGCCCCTCTACTCGATCACGGACCTGACCTGGCAGCAGGCATCGCTCCAGCGCCTCGGCCGGCTCGTCAGGTCACAGTGGACCATCGAGAGCCGGCTCCACTTCGTCCGCGACACCACTCTCGCCGAGGACGCCTCGACGATCCGCACCGGCCACGGCCCCGACAACATGGCGACCCTGCGCAACCTGGCGATCAACACCCTCCGCGCCGCAGAGCACAGCAACATCGCCGCCGGGCTCCGGCATGCCGCCCAAGGCGTCACCGTGCTCGGCACCCCGCGCGAGGCTGCCGAGAGCAGACCACCACAGCAGGCGCGGGCACAGTCGGCGGAGCCGGGCGTTCGCGTCATCCGCTTCGGCAATCAGGTGCCCGCGCAGCGTTCGGCAGCGGATGACGGCGCGAGCCGGATCTACCACCGCCGGCGCGGACGCACTCGGCGGAAGCCGTCAGCAGGCGCCGGGCCGCACCGAACTGATCTTGTCGTTCCAGTAGGGGTTCGGGACCCTCATGTCGACGATCGAGGTGTGCGCGTCCACCGTGAACCTGTCGCCCGAGTAGTTGTTGTCGACGTACAGGCAGAAGGCCGAGCCGGTGAAGTTCTGCACCGACGAGGTCTTGTCCTGCATGCTCCCGCTGGGAAGCGCCGAGACCTTGCCGAGGTCACTCTCCGATTCCCAGTAACCGAAGCAGATGTGGGTGCCGTTGTAGTTGATGTTGTCCCAGAGCACGAGGGCGCCGTCGCAGCTCGCGGCCGGCGCCGCGGAGGCGGGGGAGACGCCGAGAGTCAGGGCCGCGACGGCGCCGCAGGCGAGAGCCGCGAGGGAACGAACGAACATGGCTGTCCTTCCGGTCAGAGGTGTGACACGACGGCCCGCCGGAACGAGGGCGCCTTACGTGTCACCGGGTCAGTCAGTACACGGCTGAGGCGGGGCCCCGGGTTCACGCGCATACGTCACACGGGCCGGCCAAGACCGACACGGCATCCCTCAGGCCGCCTCGGGCCGTACGACGGCACGCAGTTTGCGCAGGGCGTTGTGCTGACGGCTCTTGACGGTGCCGACCGGCACTCCGAGGATGCCGGCGGTCTCCTGGAGGGTGCGGTCGCACAGGTAGAGGTGCACCAGCACGGCGCGGTGTTCGGCGGACAGCTTGCGCAGGAGCGGCCGGACCACGAGGCGGTCGTGCACCGCCCCGGTGCCGTCGGTGCCCGAAACCGGATCGTGGCAGGCGTCCCCGACGACCTCCCTGCGGGCGTGGGGCTTGCGCACCCAGTCGATGACCAGGTGCCGGGTCACGGTGAAGAGCCAGCCCCGCACGGATCCCTCCATCCCGAGCAGGCGGTCGATGCTCCGCCAGGCGCGGATGACGGCCTCCTGCGCGATGTCCTCGGCGAGTCCGCGGTCACCCAGCATCTTCTCGGCGTACGAGACGAGGCCCTCGCGGTGCTCTCTCATGATGACGCCGAGCAGCTCGGACCGGGACACAGCGGTGAGGGGGGTAGCCATGGCGTGATGAACCATCCTGATTCTGTGTGGTGACACGTGTGCGTGGATGACCCGCGATCCGGGGGAGCGACATGCCGACGCATGTGCCGCGAGGTGTGTGTCGCGTGCGCGGTTCGGCCGCACACCCACCGGGCACGCTGTTCGCAGCGGGTGCTGGAGGCCGGATCGGAAAGCCAGTTCGGGGAAGCGTCCGGCGTCGACACTTGTCTGCGGTGGGAGCCTCGGCGTGGGTACCATGCGCAGCGTCGTCCATATCGAGGGAGTGAACGGTTGTGACGAGCCAGTCAGCCGCCACGCTCCGGTCGCGGTACGTGGCACAGGCCGCATCGGACCTGGAGGAGAACCGCCGCCTGCAGCAGGAGCTGACAGAGCGGATCAAGGTGTTGCAACAGCAGGAGGCCCTCCTGAAGGACATCCTGAGCCTCGCCGAGCGGTACGAAGGGTTCGCGGACGCGTCCCGCCTGCCCGAGCAGATGCAGGACGAGCCCGTCGTCGCGAAGTCGAGGCCCGCCTCGCGGCGCCCGGCACCGGCGCGGACCGTTCGGGCGGGCAGGACGGCGAAGGCCGGCGCGAAGGGGAAGTCGCGTCAGCCTCTCCTCGGTGACCTGCTCGCCGAGCTGCTCGGCCAGTACAAGGAGCCGCGCCGGGCAAAGGATTTGCGGGACGAGCTCCTCGAGAAGTACCCCGACCGCCACCCGACGCCTCAGGTCGTGCGGAACACCCTTGAGTCCCTCGTCGCCAAGGGCCGCATCCGGCGTCACAAGCAGCAGCGTTCCGTCATGTACACCCTGGTGCGGCCGGGGGAGGCCGCGACGGGCGACGCCCGCTGACACTCATGCGCTCGTCCCGTCGGCGTACTCCCCTCGCCGTCCTGACACGTGCCGACTAGGACATGTGCCGACGGCGGTGGTGCGGTACGCGACGTTCTCGCCGATCGGGCGCGTGCTCGATGACCACCGGAGGTGTGCGGACCGGCTCCCTAGTCGCGGTGCGTCGCAGGGGCGGTGATCCCGGGCCCGGCATTACAGGAACTCCGAGGCTGTCGGTCCGGACCCCGACAGTGCCACGCTCGCCGACCAGCTCCACACCTGTATGGCGTCCGGCCCTGCGGGTGCCTGTGGGACTCCGGCAGTAACAGGCGCGGCCGCCCCGCGATCGACGCTCTCAGTCACTCCTTCAGGGAGTGATGGCGATGGTGCGGGGACGGAACGGCGATATCCGGTCTTCCGGGCGAATGAGTGCGTCATAGAGGCCATGTCCTGCCCTCGCTCTTCCTCTTCGGTGGACGGTGCGGGAGGAGAGGGGGGCGGGTCCCGTGTCGGGGGAAGTGGCACGGGACCCGCCGTCAGGGGGTCAGGCGGCAGCCGTGGCGTCGAGAACGACGGGGATGTTGCCGCGCGTGGCCTTGGAGTAGGGGCATATCTGGTGGGCGGCCCGCGTCAGTTCCTCGGCCGTGGCCTGGTCGACGCCGCCGAGTACCGGGCTGAGGACCGCGGAGAGCGAGAATTCACCGTCGTCGCCGTGGGTGAGAGTGATCTCGGCCGTGATGCTGGTGCTGGTCAGCCGTATCCCGCGGGTCGTGGCGGCCCGGCGCAGGGCGCCGAGGAAGCAGCCGGCCCAGCCGGCGGCCAGGAGTTGCTCCGGGTTGGTGGCGGTGCCGGCGCCGCCCAGCTCCTTGGGCAGGGCGAGGCCCGTCTTCAGAAGACCGTCGGAGGAGCGAACGCGACCGCCGTTGCGGCCCTCTCCGTCGACGTCGACGACGGCGGTGTAGCTGACTGCCATGACCGGGCTCCCCATCTGATGCGAATAGGTCTTCATCCACCTCCCTTTCCCGGACACTTCTCGTGTCACCGGTTGAGGTGGTGACGCCATCATGGCAACTCCATGCGTCACCAGTCAAGGTGGTGACGCATGGAGTGGGCTGCGGATCTCGCCGTGGTCATTCCGGGGTTGCCGGACCGTGCAGCAGGTCCGCGGTGGTGACGTCCCAGTCGACTCCGGCGAGCTCCTGGCCCGCGGGCACGAGGGAGTAGGTGTGCTCCAGCCACGCCGCCAGCGGCGGTACGGGCAGTTCGAACAGCGCCGCCATGTCCCCGGAGGCCAGTTGGAGCCGTGCCGTGGCCCCCTCCTCCAGGCTCGACGGCCACATCTGGACGTCGCCGAGGCCGCTCATCGCGTACAGCCCCTGCCGCAGGAGGTCCCGCCCGATCCGCCACAGCACCCGCGGGCCGCCCTCGGCGACGAGCTCCACCGAGACGGTCAGGGGCAGTGCCGGGTCGTACCGGAACTCGGCCCTGATCGCCTGCCGGGCCGAGACGTCCAGCACGCGCTCGATGTCCAAGGACAGCCGCCGACGACCGTGCGGTGATGTCCGGCGGTCCTGTACACCTGGCTGGTCGCCGCTCATGACGGGTGGATCCTTCCCTGCTGCGGAAGCTGGCCCGGCCCACTCTCGTGCGCGTGGAAGCGCCGTACATAAGTAACTTGACCGTCGGACACGACCTGCCGTGTCGGTTCCCGCCTCGACCGGCGTCCGCAGGCCGGACCGCTGTCCGCCTCGGCACGCCCCTTGCGGGACACCCCTTGGGGCTGACTCGGCCTGCGTGCGCCGAGGGCCGCCGACATTAAGTCATTCGACTGTCGTCCCCGGCCCCTGCCTGAACGATGCTGAGACGGCCGCCGGTGCCCCGGCGCCAATGGTCGTCGTGCTCGGAGGAGTCAGCCGTGAAACGTACTCCCGTGGTCTTCATCCATGGCGTGTGGCTGCACGCGCTCTGCTGGGAGTCGTGGGTCGAGCACTTCACCAGCAGCGGCTTCCTCGCCCTCGCGCCCGGCTGGCAGGGGGAGGCCGGGACCGCCCGGGACGTGCGCAGGTCACCCGAGCCGCTAGGTCGTGTCGGTCTGGACGCGCTGACCGAGCACTACGCCGGAATCGTGCGGTCGTTCGACGTCGCGCCGGTGATCATCGGGCACTCGGTCGGCGGGCTCATCGCACAGCACCTCATCGCCGCCGACGTAGGCCGTGCCGCCGTCGCCATCGCCCCGGCCCCGGTCAACGACATCCCGCTGCCCACGCCGCCCGGCCGACTGCCGCCGCCCGGCCGGTGCGACCCCGCCGGTGAACTGGTGACCCTGTCGCCGGAACAGTTCCACCACCTCTTCGCCAACACACTCCGAGCGGCGGAGTCCGACCGGCTCTACGACCGCTACGCCGTCCCGGCACCGCGCCGCCTGCTCGCCGACCTCGGGTGCGCGGGCGCTCCCCGCAGCCCGCGCGCCGTGGCGGACGTCGGGAACGCGGGACGCGGCCCGCTCCTGCTGATCTCCGGACAGGAGGACAGACTCGTACCGGACGAGGCCACCCGCGCGGTGTACAAGCAGTACGGCGACTCCACTGCCGTCACCGGCCTGAAGCAGTTCGCGGACCGGGGGCACAGCCTGGTCATCGACAGCGGATGGCGCTTCGTCGCCGACTACGTGCTCGGCTGGCTGGACGAGCACGGCATCGGGGCCAGTCCCCGCAGGGCTGACACGCCGTGGCCGGCGAGGTGAACCCCGGGTCGCCGCCGGGCACCGTCGCCCCCTGCCGCTGTCAGGCGTCCTGGCCGTCGGGCAGTTTGGCCAGGGCGTCGCGCAGCGCGGCGCGGGAGGTGATGCCCAGCTTGGGGAACACCCGGTACAGGTGTGAGCTGACCGTACGGGGTGACAGGTGCATGCGCGCGCCGATCTCCTTGTTGGTCAGACCGCCGGCGGCCAGGTCCGCTATCCGGCGTTCCTGCCAGGTCAGGCTCGCCAGGTGTGCCGAGGAGGCGAGCGGGGACGCGCCGGCGGCCCGTAGTTCGGCACGGCTGCGTTCGGCCCAGGCGGGCGCGCCGAGGCGTTCGAAGGTTTCGGTGGCGAGGGTCAGGGTGAGGCGGGCGGCTTTGCGGCCCTGGGTGTGACGCAGGTGGATGCCGTGGGCGAGGCGGATGCGGGCGAGTTCGTAGGGGAAGGTGGCGGCGGCGGGGTGGGTTTCGGCCCGGTGGTAGTGGTGGCCGGCCTCGGTGGGGTCGGTGGCGGTCATGGCGAGGGCGCCGTGGGTGATGACGGCGAGGCGGGGGGAGATCTCGGGGAGCCGGGCCCGTCGGGCGGCGAGGGCGTGGGCGCGGGCTTGTTCGTGGCGGCCGGTGTGGAGGGCTGCTTCGACGAGGTCGAGGAGGGTACGGGGGGCTTGGTGGGCGTAGGGGGTGAAGGTGCCGGGGGGTGTGATGCCGACGGCGTGGAGGTAGGCGGCTTCGTAGTCGCCCTCGGTGAGGGCGGCGGTGGTGCCGGTGGCGTCCGCGATCTGGGTGAGGAAGCCGACGCCGCGCGGCCGGGCCCAGGCGTCGACGGCCGCCTGGAGCCGGCGGGCGCGGTCGCTGTGGCCGCGCATCGCCGCCAGCAGGCCCAGATACCCCCGGGCATGATGCGCGAACAGCATGTGGTGATGGACCGTCGCCAGGTCCAGGCACTGCTGCCCGGTCCGCTCGGCCTCGTCCCACTCGCCGACCGCCATCTGGTCCAGCATGATCTGGTGCAGCATCGTCATGCTGGTCGCCATGGCGCCCGTCCCGGACTCACGGTCCAGGGCGCGCTGCAGCAGGGGCCGGTACGGGCTGAGGATGTCCACGTGATAGGCGGCGGCGCCCAGCCGAGTGATGTCCCACGGCTCGGGATCGCGCAGGGCGGCGAAGGCGTTCTCCACCCGCTCGCGCACACCGGCGCCGCGCCGCACCACATCCCCCCAGGCGTCCTGGTAGATGCGGGAGTGGGCGGGCACCAGCTCACCCAGGGTGTCGAGCAGCGCGTGCGTCCGCTGCCAAGCCGCCTCGTCGCTCGCGTACTGGTTGATGGCCAGCAGCAGGTTGATCAGCCGCGTGAGCACCTCGTGGGAGTCCTTGACGCCGTTGTCCCGCAGGTCCTCGATCGCCGCGACGACATGGCGCCGCGAGGACCGTACGTCCCCGTCCTCGTACAGCGCCGCGTAGGCGGCCGCGACCACCGAGGCGGGGGAGTGGCCGCCGCCGGGCGCGAGCCCCGAGCCGACCAGGTGCCGGGCCTGGCCGAGCAGGCCGGCGTGACCGGCGACGAACGCCGCGTCCCCCAGCCGCCTGGACCGCTCCTCCGGCCGCTCGCTCAGCTCCGCCGCGCGGGTCAGCCAGGACACGGCGATCATCGCGCCGCCGCGCCGGGTCACCGACTCGGCCGCCGCCTCCAGCGCCGCCGCGACCTCCTCGTCCGGGTCGACCGTCGCGGCCGCCAGATGCGTGGCACGCCGTTCCACGTCCTCCCGGTGCACCCGGGCGAGGGCCGCGTGCGCCGCGCGGCGCTCGTTGGGGGTCGCCAGCTGGACGACGGTCGAGCGCACCAGGGGATGCCGGAAGACGAAGTCGCCGCTGAGCGGATCGATGTCCAGCAGGCCGCCGGCCGCGGCCTCGTCCGCGTCCAGCATGCGGTAACGCCTGCCACGCGGGTGCCGCGCCGCCGTGCCCGCTCCTACGCCGTCCAGGGCGCCGCGCAGCAGCTCCGTGCGGACGTCGTCGCTCAGCGCCCTGATGCGGTCGCCGTACACCTGCTGGAGACGCTGGGGCAGGGGGACGCCCGGGTAGCCGGACAGGGCCTCCCGGTTGTCCGCGGGGCGGCCGCCGCGCAGCACGTGGGGCGGCAGTTCCAGCAGGGCCAGCGCGTTGCCCTGGGCCTCGTCGAGCACCAGACGCCGGCTCACGGGGTCCAGCCCCGGATGGCGCAGGTCCAAGAGCTGTTCGGACGCCTTTTCTGACAAGGTGGTCACCGCGAGTCGGGGCAGCGCGGCCGTGTCGAAAGCGGAGGTCACGTCGGAGCGCAGGCCGACGAGGAGCTTCACCGAGCTGCCGGTGAGCCGTCGCCCCACGAATCCGCACACCTCGATGCTGGAGGTGTCGAGCCACTGGCCGTCGTCGAGCACCAGGAGGAGGGGTTGCTGCGAAGCGGCGAGCGAGAGCACGTCGAGGACGGCGATGCCGAGGGTCATGACCGAGGGAGGTGAGGCCTCGCCGCGGCCGAAGACGACGTCGAACACCTCCCGGTGGCCGTCGTCCAGCCGGTCGATGTGCGGGAGCAGCGGGTAGAGGAGCTGGTGCAGGCCGGCGAACGGCAGCTGCGACTCGGCCTCCACACCGGCCGCCCGGACGACTCGGTGCCGCTCGCCCTCGGCGAGGGCGGCGGTGTGCTCCAACAGGGCGCTCTTGCCCACGCCCGTGTCGCCGCGCAGGACGAGGGCCCGGCCCCCGGCGGCCGTCACGAACTCGGACAGCGCCTCCTGTTCGCGCTCGCGGCCGACCATCGTCCCGGCGATCGACTCCATCGTCCCCCACTTCCTTCCCCGCTGGACGGGCCCGGCTCACACGTCGCGGTCGTCGCCCACCCCCCGCCACGAGCCGGCCTCACGCGGAAGACTAGAGGTCCTCAGGGTATTTCGATACCGGGCACGGCCGGACACGTTTGACCCGCACGTGGCCGGATGTTGTCGGCGGGTCGCACCGGGCCGGCACGGCACGTGTGAGTCGGTGCCAGGTGTGTGTCTGCGCCACACCCGGACCACCGAGGACCCGACGCCCTGTCAGGAGGCGCCGAGGCCGTGCAGCAGCGTGTCGACGACGACGTCCGCGGCCTGGCCGGGGCTCAGTTCGGGCCGCTGCCGGGACACCAGGTGCATGAGGTCCGGCAGGAGCGCGCTCGCCCATCCCTCCGGCAGGCCGGGCCGCAGGAGCCCCTCGTCGGTGGCCCGTTCGAGGAAGGCGTCCACCTCGCGGACGGCCGCGTCACGGCGCGCGCGCACGCTCTCGTCGGCGAGCATGCGGGCGAGGTCCACGGGCCAGGTGCGGTTGACGGCGATGATGTTCTCGACGTAGCGGTGCAGGGCCACGGCCACGGGTGCCTCCCGCAGCCGGGCGTCCTCGATGGCCTTCTCGATGGCCGTCAGCCGGGCTTCGTAGATGGCGGAGAGGAGGTCCTCGCGGGAGGCGAAGCGGCGGTAGACGGTGCGCCGGTCCACGCCGGCCTCGGCGGCGATGCTCGCGATGCTCGCGCCGGGGTCGGCGGCGAGCACGCGCGCGCCGGTGGTCAGGACGGTTTCCAGGTTGCGTGCTGCGTCGGCTCTCACAGCAGCGAGTCTACCCACGGGATGTGGAGCCTGAGACAATTAGCGTCTCATTATTGAGCTTACTAACTCATGAATCGCCACATATAAGTGACAGTTGCTGGAGGCGTGGTCATTGTGTACGCGCCGCCCCGTCCGGCGCGCTCTCGGAGAGCCGTTTGAGCTGTGCCAGCCAGAGGGTGTTCAGGTGCTGTTCCCACGCGGGGGACGGCACGGCGAGGGACTTCGCGGCAGGACCGCGGACCACGCTCGCGACCACCGTGTGAGTGCCGCCCGCGACAGCGGTGAGCAGCCAGGCCTGGTACACCTGCACCCCCGCGCCGACCCCCGACCAGCCGAGCCGGCGGGGCGCCACCCGCTCCCCCATGAAGACCTCGAACCGCTGCCCGTGGAACAGCACTTCGTACGTCCTGGCGAGCGGACCGGCCCGCGCCTCGGTGATGCCCGGAACCCACTCCGGCCACCCCGGCACATCGGCCAGCAGGGCGAAGGCCGTGCCGGGCGGCGCGTGCACAACGGCCTGGGCCTGGCAGAAACCGTGGGCCTGCTCGGGCGAGAAACCCGACGGCCAGTGGATGTCCGGATGGCTGTCCGAGGTGTCGGGCATCCGGTCTTCCTTTCGCGTCGCCGTCGGCGGCTCCCGGGACGGCCACCGCGGGAGAAGGCTCCAGAGCCGCTTCGGCGTCCACTGTGCGCGGGGCCCACGGTCCCGGCATACGTCAAATGACTGAGCGAACGCCCGTGCCGTCAGCGCTTCCCGCCTCTTCTCACTCCTCCCGGCCGAGGTCCAGTCCGGAGAGCGCGTCCCGCAGCGCGGCACGGGAACTGATGCCCAGTTTGGGATAGATCTGGTAGAGGTGCGTGCCGATGGTCCGGTGGGACAGGAACAGCCGCTCCGCGATCTGCTTGTTGGTCAGCCCCGTCGCCGCGAGGGTGGCGATCTGGAGTTCCTGGGCGGTCAGGGTCACGGGCCCCGGCCGCACGGAGGCCGGCGCGGACATGCCGCTCGCCCGCAGCTCGGCCGCCGCACGCGTCACCCAGGGCTTGGCGCCCAGCCGCTGGAAGGCCTCCATGGCGAGGGTCAGCTGCTCCCTGGCCTCGGTGGTGGCACGCAGCCGCCGCAGCCGTTCGCCGTGGAAGAGGCGGATCCGGGCGGCGTCGAAGGGCCAGCGTTCCGGCCCCGGCAGGGCCAGTGCCCGTTCGAACAGGGCGACGGACTCCTCCCCGGGGGCCGTCAGCGCCTCACAGGCCACGACCAGCAGTTCGAGGCGGGGCGACAGCTCGGCCATCGCGGACCCGCGCATCGCCGCCGCGTGGGCGGCCGCCTCCTGCTCCCGTCCGGTCCGCAGAGCCGCCTCGACCAGGTCCATCGTGCCCCACATGGCGATCGGCACGTAGGGGGCGATGGTCCCGGGCGGACTGAGCGCGCGGGCGTGCCGGTAGGCGGTCTCGAAGTCACCGCTGCCGAGAGCGGCCAGTGCCCTGGCGTGGCAGGCGAAGAACCGCGCGCCGAGGACCCCGCGGGGCGTGGCCCACCGGACGATCTCCTCGGTCAGCGCGGCGGCGGTCTCCGCGTCGCCCCGCGCCGCGGCCACGGCCGCCCGCACGTACTGGAAGTACCACGCGAAGAACCGGTAGTCGTGGTCCGTGCACAGGGCGAGCCCCTCGGCGGCCAGCTCCGCTGCGTCGTCCCAGCGCCCCAGGTGGAAGTAGTCCAGGCCCAGGTGCATCAGCGCGCCCAGATGCCGGCGCACCGGCGAAGTGCCGGCGCGGCCCTGCTCCACCAGCCGGCGGGTGGCGAACCGGAAGTCCCCGAGCCGGTCGGCGAAGACCGAGGCGGTGCCGACGCGGATCACCCGGGTGGGATCGTCCCCGACGGTGGCGATCAGTTCCTTCAGCCGGGGCAGCGCGGCGGGACCCGTGCGCGCCGGGTCGGCGAACGTGCGCACGATGACCCACAGCAGCTCCGGCGGTTCGGGGGTGAGCCGGTCCATGAACGTCAGCAGCGGCTGCCACAGCGCGGGCTCACCGCCGTACCAGCACAGCAGCACCATCAGGTGCAGGGCCTCGACTAGGGCCTCGTCGGAGGCGTCGTAGCCGTGGTCACCGGACTCGATCGCCCCGACCAGCAGCCGGTAGGCGGTGTCGATGTCACCGTCCCGGTTGATCAGCAGGAACGCGGAAGCCGCCGCCGCGTGCAGCGACTGCCCCCCGGTACCGGGATGGGCCAGCCGGGCCCCGGCCAGCAGACGCGAGGCGTCCTCCAGTTCACCGCTGGAGTCCACGCCCACGTACGCCGCCTCGGCCAGCCGCCGGCTCTCGTCCGCCGCGGCGGGGCTGAGTCCGGCGGCCCGGGTCAGCGCCGTCACCGCCCCGAGCGCGTCCCCGCGGCGAAGCCGGCGCCGCGCCGCCTCCTCCAGCAGGGCCGCGACCGTCGCGTCCGGGCCAAGGGCCGCCTCTCCCAGATGCCAGGCACGCCGCTCCAACCGGTCGCCGAGCACAGCGGCGAGTGCCTGGTGAGTCCTTCTGCGTTCGGAGGCGGTGGCCAGCTCGACCACCGCGGAGCCGATCAGCGGGTGCCGGAAGGACAGCCGCCGGTTGTCCGCAGAGACCGTCACCAGCCGGCTGCGTTCGGCGGGCGCCAGATCGTCGATGGCGGCCCGGCCGGCCGCGGCCGCCTCGATCGTGGCCAGCTCACCGGTGCCGTCGAGGGCGGCGATCAGCAGCAGCTCCCGGCTGCGCTCGGGCAGCCCGGCCACACGCGAGGCGAACATGGCCTGCAGGCGCTCGGTCAGCGGCAGCACGGTGGGCACCGCGGCGAGGGTCGCGCGCTGCTCGGCGGAGAGCGCCACGGGCAGCTCCACCAGCGCCAGCGGGTTGCCGCGTGCCTCGGCGGCGATACGGCGCCTGACCGCGGGGGAGACATCGGGGTGGGTCAGGGCGAGCAGCTCGGCCGACGCCGCGTCATCGAGCGGCGCCAGCCGGTGCTCGGTCAGGCCGCTGGACTCGAAGAAGCTGTCGGAGCCCGCACGGGAGGCCGCGAGGAAGCCGATACGGCTGCCGACGAGCCGCCGCGCCACGAAACCGAGCACGGCGTTGGTCGCCCGGTCCAGCCACGGCAGGTCGTCTACGACCAGCAGCAGCGGCGTCTCGGCGGCTGTCAGCCGCAGCAGCAGGAGGACCGCGGTGGAGGTCAGCAGGCGGTCGGGAGCGGGCCCGCCGCCGATGCCGACGGCGACCCGCAGGGCGTCGCGGTGCGGGTTGTCCAGGACGTCGAGCTCGTCGAAGAGCGGTACGAGGAGCTGGTTGAGACCCGCGTAGCTGATGTCCGCCTCGAACTGCACACCGGCCGCGCGCAGTACCCGGACCCCGTTGCGCACGGTGCCCGCCACCACCGCGTCGAGGACCGCGCTCTTGCCCACCCCGGCCTCGCCCGACAGCAGCAGGGCCGCACCGTGGACCTCGGTGTTGCCGAAGAAGGAGTGGATGAACGACAGGTCCGCGTCGCGTCCGACCAGCCGTGGCGTGGCCGGGCAGACGGTCGGGTCCGGGTCAGTCATCGGGCTGCCTCCAACGGCCGACGTATGGAGGCCCGGTGCCCTGCGCCGGCCCGGCTGTTCCCGCCCCCAGGATCCGTGCACCCCCATGCGATCACCGCAGTCTAGAGGACGCCGGGAGCAGGGCCCCCGGCCGTTCGCCGGCCCGGTCTTGTACGCGGCCCGGTCCCGTACGGTGGCCCGGGCTCGTACGCGGGTGTAGGGCAGCCCGTCCGCGGCGTGGCCGCGGGCTGTCGATCACGGCGGGGCGGACGCGGCGCGTCTCCGTCCGGCCCACCGGGCCGTGGCCACCACCTGGTCGGCGCCCGCGTTCACCGCCGGGCGGATCACCGGGCTACCGAGGACTCCCGTCCGCCGCCGTGTTCCGGACGGGCTGCCGCCCGCTCCAGGAACCGAGGATGCGCAGGGCGTCGTGGGAGGGGCTGCCCGGCTCGGCGGTCAGGACCATCAGACGCTGTCCCGAACCGTCGGGGCTGGCCCAGGTGTCGCAGTCGAGGGTGAGGTCGCCCACGAGGGGGTGACGGTACCGCTTGGTGCCGTAGGCGGCCGTGACGACGCGGTGTTCCGCCCACCACGTGCCGAAGTCGGGATCCCGGGCGGCCAGTTCGCCGACGAGGCGGGCCAGGTGGGGATCGTCCGGGTCGGCCGCGGCTGCCCTGCGCAGGGCGGCGAGGGAGGCGCGGGCGTCATGTTCCCAGTCCCGGTGCATGCCGCGGACGGCCGGGTCGGAGAACAGCAGGTACACGTAGTTGCGGCGGTCGGGCGGGACGGCCGAGAAGTCCGTGTAGAGCGCGACCGCCGCCTGGTTCCAGGCCAGGACGTCCAGGCGCTTGCCGAGCACCAGGGCGGGGGTATGGGTGAGCTGGTCGAGCAGACGGCGCATGGCGGGCCGTAGCCGCTGGGCGGGCGGGCGGCGGCGTGGGCGGTCGTCGCTCCGGCCGGCCAGCTCGTACAGGTAACTCTGCTGGTCCTCGTCGAGACGGAGGGCGCGGGTGAGGGTGGCCAGGACGGGGGCGGACGCGCGGACGCGGCCCTGTTCGAGGCGGGTGTAGTAGTCCACGCTGATCGCGGCGAGCCGGGCGACCTCCTCACGGCGCAGCCCGGTGACCCTGCGGCCGGATCCCGCGTCGGGCAGTCCGCACTCCCGCGGTGTCAACTGCGCCCGGCGGGCTTTGAGGAACGCACCGAGGCAAGCATGGGAGTTCATGTCATTCACCGTCACATGTCAGCCGTTCGGACACGACGCCGCCGGGGCGGGTCAACGCGCGGTGGCGCGGGCGGCTCGCTCGATGACGTCCGCGACGAGGTGGGGGTGGGAGACGGCCACGGAGTGCGAGGCGGCCACCTCGATGGTGTGGGCATGGGCCCGTCCGGCCATGAAACGCTGGGCGACGGCCGGGATGTTGAGGTCCTCGGTGGTGACGATGTCCCAGCTGGGCTTGGTCTTCCAGGCGGCGACGGTGGCCTTCTCCTCCAGGGCGGCCTGGGCGATCGGGCGCTGCCCGGCGGCCATGAGGGCGGCCTGCCCCGCCGGCACGTCGGCGGCGAACTGGTGGCGGAACTCGTCCTGCCGGATGTACAGGTCGGTGGCGGTGGTGCCGTCGGCCTGCCGGTAGGTGACCGGGTCCAGGGCGTCGGGGAGTGTGGAGCCCGGGAACTTCTCGGTGAGTTCCAGTGCGGTCTCCCCGGGGGCCGGGACGAAGGCGGCGATGTAGACCAGCGCCTTGACGTCGGGGTCGCCGGCGGCGGCCTCGCTGATGACGTTGCCGCCGTAGGAGTGGCCGACGAGGACCTTGGGACCCTTGATGTGGTCGAGGACCGTACGCAGGGCGGCGGCGTCGGAGGCCGGGCCGCGCAGCGGGTTGGCGGCGGCGACGACGGGGTAGCCGTCGGCGCGCAGGCCGGCGATGACACCGTTCCAGCCGGAGGCGTCGGCGAAGGCGCCGTGTTCCAGGACGACGGTCGGCTTGACGCGCGGTCCGCCGGCGGCGGCCTCGGAGCCGGTCGCCCCGTCGGCGGACCCGCTCAGGGCGAACGCGCCGAGCGCGAGTCCCGCCGTGAGCGTGGAGACCGCACCCGTCACCACTCGCTTGCGCCCACCCTTGTTGCTCACCACGACAGACCTCTTTTCGGATGTTTTGGAAGTGGACGGACCGGCTGCGCCGGATTCATCGCCGCCCTGACTGGTGACGAAAGTGTCAGACTTGTTCGTCACCAGTCAAGGCGGTGACGAAGTGACCGGGGCTCACTACAGGTGGGAGGCGTCGACGACCGCCTGGGCGAAAACGGTGGGCGCCTCCTGCGGCAGGTTGTGGCCGATGTCCGCGATGGTGCGGTGCTCGTAGGGGCCGGTGAAGTGGGTGCGGTAGGCGGAGCCGTTCCCGGGCGGGGTGAAGGGGTCCAGGGCCGGGTCCAGGGTGATGGTGGGGACGCCGATGGAGGGCTGGGCGGAGAGCCGCCGCTCGTAACGGTCGTAGCGGGGCTCGCCGTCGACGAGGCCGATGCGCCAGCGGTAGTTGAACAGGACGATGGCGGCGTAGTCCGGGTTGAGGAACGCCTGGGCGGTGCGCTGGTAGGTGGCGTCGTCGAAGTTCCAGTTGGGGGAGACGAGGGTCCACACATAGCGGCACAGGGCGAGACGCTCGTCGGGATCCTCCATCGCCTTCTTGCCGCGCTCGGTGGCGAAGTACCACTGGTACCACCAGTTGTGCTCGACGGCGGGAGCGGCCGGTTCCAGCTGCGCCTTGCGGTCGGTGATGACGTAACCGCCGGTGGAGACCAGCGCCTTGACGCGCTCGGGCCACAGGGCGGCGATGATGTCGGCGGTGCGCGAGCCCCAGTCGAAGCCGGCCAGAACCGCTTCGCGGATCTCGAGCGCGTCCATCAGGGCGATGACGTCGAGGGCGATCGCGGACTGCTCGGCGGTGCGGGGCGTACGGCTGGACAGGAAGCGCGTGGTGCCGTGGCCGCGCAGGTAGGGGACGATGACGCGGTAGCCCAGACCGGCGAGGAGCCGGGCGACGTCGGCGTAGCTGTGGATGTCGTAGGGCCAGCCGTGCAGGCAGATGACGACCGGGCCGTGGTGGGGTCCGAGCTCGGCGTAACCCACGTCCAGGACGCCCGCCTTGACGTGCTTCAGCGCGGGGAAGGTGGCGTGGGTGCCAGGGGCGATGGTGGGGACGGTGGGAGCCACCCCGCCTCCTGGCCGCCGCGGGGCGGTTGTGGCGGACGCCTGGCTCTGTGCACCCGTCAGTGCCACGGCGGCCGCGCCGGTGCCCAGGCTGACGGCCTTGCTGAAAGTGCGCCTTTTGATCATTTGAAGTCCTCCGTCGTGCGTGTCCGGTGACCCATCCGTGCCGGGAAGCCTCGTCGCGCACCTCGGCGGCACGGGGTCGCTGCTCCTTGCGGCGCGATGACCCTTGCATGCGATGCGTCACCAGTCAAGCGGGTGACGCTCGGGTCGGTCGCTCACACTCTCGCCCGCGACGGATCCGGGCGCATCAGTCACATGACGGTGCGATCCGTCGACGGCGCCGGGCGGGTGACGTGCCGCAGGGGTCGCCCGGTGTCCGGCTGAGGGTCCGCAGCCGACGGGACCGGGTGACGCGTGTGCCCTCGCGGTGACTGCGCCATGCCTCGCACCCTCCCAGTCGAGGGCCTCGGTCATTCGACTGGAGCGACTTCACCGCTGTCAGGAGGAACGCGGGCCTGCCGTCACGCTAGCGAGTCGATTGACAAACTAACTGCTACATTCGAGTGACATTTGGGTGGGAGTCCGGGCCACCCCTGAACGCGCGCCAGACGGAAGAGGGAAAGCGCATGATCACCTACGACCGGCTCTACATCGGAGGTCGCTGGGTCGAGCCGAGCGACCCGCGGTTGCTCGACATCGTCTCGCCGCACGACCAGTCGGTGATCGCCCGCGCCGCCCAGGCGCGGCCCGCGGACATCGACCGCGCGGTCGCCGCCGCCCGGAAGTCCTTCGATGAAGGCGTGTGGCGGCTGACCCCGCCGGCCGAGCGGATCGCCGTCCTGCGCCGGTTCAACGCCCTGCGCGAGGAGAACGCGGAGAAGATCGCGGAGCTGATCTCCATGGAGAACGGCTCGGCGGGCTGGTTCACCCGCGCCGGGCAGCCCGGCCTGACCCGCCAGGCCAACGCCTACCTGAAGGCGGCGGAGGAGTTCGCGTGGGAGGAGACACTGGCCCCCTCCGACCCGGCCTCCCCGGTGCGCAGCGTGGTACGCCGGGAGGCGATCGGCGTCGTGGCCGCCGTCATCCCGTGGAACTCGCCCTTCTCGTCGGCCACCTCCAAGATCATCCCGGCCTTGGTCGCCGGGAACTCCGTGATCCTCAAGGTGTCTCCGGAGAATTCGCCGAGCATGGGCTTCCTCGCCGGGCTGGTGGAGCAGGTGGGCCTGCCCGAGGGCGTGCTCAGCGTGCTGCCCGCGGACCGGGAGACCAGCGAGTACCTCGTGTCCCACAAGGACGTCGACAAGATCGCCTTCACCGGCTCGACACGCGCCGGTCGCCGCATCGCCTCGATCGCGGGCGAGCAGCTGAAGCGGGTGAGCTTGGAGCTGGGAGGCAAGTCCGCGGCCGTCATCCTGCCGGACGCGGACCTCGGCAAGGCGGTCGCGGGCCTGAAGTTCGGCTCCCTCCTCAACAACGGCGAGTCGTGTATCGCGCAGACCCGCGTCCTGGCCCCCCGCAGCCGGTACGAAGAGGTCGTGACCGCGCTGAGGGAGCTGGTGGAATCGCTGAAGGTCGGTGACCCCGGCGACCCCGAGACCTTCATCGGCCCGATGATCCGCCCGGACCAGCAGGAGCGCGTGCGCGACTACATCCGGCTCGGCATCGAGGAAGGTGCCCGCCTGGTCACCGGCGGGCCGCAGATCCCCGAGGGCCTGGAGAAGGGCAACTACGTCACGCCCACCGTCTTCGCCGACGTCGACAACTCCATGCGGATCGCGCGGGAGGAGATCTTCGGCCCCGTCCTGGTCGTCATCGCCTACGACGACGAGGACGACGCGGTGCGCATCGCCAACGACTCCGAGTACGGCCTCTCCGGCGGTGTCTGGTCCGCCGACGAGGAGCGCGCCCTGGCCGTGGCCCGCCGCGTCCGCACCGGCACCGTCACCGTCAACGGCGCCTCCGTCGCCTTCGACGGGCCGTTCGGCGGCTTCAAGGCCAGCGGAATCGGCCGCGAGTACGGCGCTGTCGGTATCGGCGCCTACACCGAGTACAAGACCATCACCGTCTGACCCCCGGGAGCCGAACCGCCGTCGGCGGCAGGCGGCCTGTCCACCTGCTGCCGACGGCGGCCTCTCCGGGCCTGGGCTCCCGGGCCGGCGGAGTCGGAACATCACTGTGTACGAGATGTACCGTGCCCTTCGGCCTGTGGTGGTGCTCCGCACAGGTGTGAACGGAACACACGTGTCTGTTACGCCGGTACCACCCGGTAGCTGAGCGCCGCCCACGGAAGGTCGGACTGCGCCAGCGAGCCGCTGCCCCAGGCGTGGCCGGTGCAGCCGGCCTCGGAGTAGATCACCACGGAGCTGGAGCCGGAGACGACCTGGATCGACAGGGACGGCTCCGACAGGGTGTGACACGTGCCGAAGTCGTCGAGGTCGACCGTCGTCACCGTGCCGGTCCCGTTGCTGCCCGCATACAGGTGACCGCCCTCCTGGAGCGGAGGCCAGCCGGCGGCCCCGGCGGCCCCGGCGCCGAGGCCGATCAGGGCCGCGGCCGTGGTGACGGCAACGGCTGCGCTACGGATTTTCGTCCTGGGGAGAAACATGTGACCCAACCTTTCGTCTGCGTGCCGCCGCGAATGCGCGTCGGCACGAGGGGTTCGGCAAATGATCGCCGCAGATCATTGCACATTGAAGCATGTGTCGAGCAGGGGCAATCCGGCCACACCGGTGCAACGTGTCATCAGGGTGTGTGTGGTGGCGAGGGTGCGTCACCTACTTGACAGGTGACGCACAGGGGTTCAGGCTGAAGCCGTACCCGGGATGACAGGGGACGCCATCCACGAACGAGGAAGTGGACCATGGCCATGAACGAGGAACTCACCGGCGAAACGGCCGCCGCGGCGGCCCGGCACGCGCGCTACGGCAGACTGCCGGAGCGCATCCGCTTCGAGGAGATGACCGAGGGGGTGGAGGCCGGTCCGAGCGACGGGACGCGCGCCTCCTACGACCCGGCCGGCACCTGGAAGTACTACTCGTGCCTGGCCCTCGACCTGGGCCTGTAGCGCGAAAACGGCACGCGCGCCGGCGACCGCCGTGCCGCCGCCCATGTCCGCGCGGACTCTCCGGTCCGTGGGCTGCCTGGACGGCGACATCGCGTCCGGCGGCGTCCGGCGGTGTGCCAAGGCTCGGCCCTGTCGCCTCTGGAGACCTTGGTCTCATCGCGCGGCTCACCGGCGTTGCGCCCGGTCGCCCGCCCGGACCAGCCCGGGCCCTCGGCCGACGTCATGGTTCTCTCGTAGTCGGTGTCACCCCGGCCAAGGGCGCCTCCTCGGGCCGCCGGCTCCGGTCTCGGTGGTCCAGCAGGGCCAGCAGCGGGGCCGTCATCACCGTGGTCACCAGGGCGACGATCACGAGGACGCCGAAGAGCGCGGGGGACGCGATGCCCGCGGACAGGCCCACGTTGATGGCGATGAGCTGCATCAGACCTCGTGCGTTCATCAGCGTGCCGACGCGGACGGCGACGGCCTGCGGCTCGCCCAGCAGCCGCGCCGTGGCCCAGCAGGCACCGAACTTGCTGATGATCGCCACCGCGACACAGACCCCCGTGAACAACAGCAGCTTGCCGTCGGACAGCAGGGTGAAGTCCGTGTTGAGGCCGGAATAGGCGAAGAACAGGGGCAGGAACACGATCCGGCTCACCGGCGCGACGGCCTCCACCGCGCGGGTCACCACCGGGTCACGGGGAAAGACGACACCGAGGCTGAAGGCGCCGAACACGGCGTACAGGCCGATGCGGTCGGTGTACCACGCGGCGAGGAACAGCAGCAGAACGGTGACCAGCAGCATCTGTTCCGCGGTCAGGCGCCGGGCCCGTTCGAGTGCGCTGGGCCGCACGCGGAGGAAGATCCCGAGGAACACGGCGAGCCCGGCCGTGCCGATGATCGCGCGCAGGAAGGTCCCCGCACCGCCGCCCGCCATGCTGAGCACCCCGGCCAGCAGGACCCACGCGACGGCGTCGTCCAGCGCGCCGGCGGCCAGGGAGACCGCACCGAAGCGGGTCTTCGTCAGGCCCCGCTCGGTGATGATCCGGGCCATCATCGGAAAGGCGGTGATGGCCACGGTGACACCGACGAACAGGGCGCCCACCGAGGGGGAGATGCCGTCCGGGTAGAGGTCCACCGCGTCGTGCGCCGCCCAGGCCAGCGCGGTGCCCAGGAGCAGCGGCACGACGATGCCGGCCGCCGAGACGGGAACCGCCGTACGGCCCACCGACCGCAGCCGGTCGGTGCGGAACTCGTAGCCGGACAGGAACATGAAGACGACGAGGCCGACCTGCCCCGCCACGTACAGCACGGGACGGATCTCGTCCGGGAACACGGCCTCCTCCAGACCGGGCGAGAGGAGGCCGAGCACGGAGGGACCGAGGGCCACGCCGGCGACCATCTCGCCGACGACGGGTGGCTGGCCGAGCGGGCGCAGCAGCCGGCTGACGAGACGGCACGCGGTGAGGATGACGGCCACGGCGAGGAAGAACGCCGGGCCCATCTCGGTGGTCGACAACGGTGACTCCCTAATGAGGAGACGTATGGGGGGTGTTGCCGCCGTCAGGCACCGCGGCCGGTGTACGGGCAGGCGGCAGCGGCCTGTTCGGGCCCCGCCGCGTGGCCGGGTGGGGAGTGAGCGCCGTCCAGCGGACGGCCCTCGGTGTCGTGCCGGGCGAAGTACGTCGCGGCGGGCCTGGCGCGGCGGGCGTCGAGCACCATCCAGGTGCCGAAGAGCAGTTGCAGCAGGCTGCGTCCGACGTCCTCGGCGCGGTCGCGGACGGTCAGCGCGGTGCGCAGTACGTGGCGCAGACGGTCCGGGACCGGCCGGCCTCGGGGAAGGAGCAGACACGGAGCGCGGTGCGGGATGGAGCGGGTGTGGCCGACGGGGGAGTCGAGCACGTACCGGGCCAGCACCTCGCGGGTCGCGGCACGCATGACGACCGGTGCGAGACGCCAGGCGGGGCAGGGCCGGTTGGCGGCGACACCGAAGGGGATGTGGTGGGCGTTCTTCGCGGAGAGCGTCGCCCAGCGTTCGGGGTCGAAGCGTTCGGGGTCGGCGTAGCCGGTGGCGTGGTAGTCGGGGTAGCTGAAGGTCAGGACGGAGCCCGCCGGGATCGTGGGCAGGCCGTCCAGGGTGATGTCCGCGGTGGTGATCCGGTGGGCCACTCCGAACAGCGGGTAGAGACGGAAGGTCTCGTTCATGACCTGGGTCAGGTAGCGGTCGTCGTCGGGGGCGGCCGCCACCCGCTCCTGCACGTCCGGGTGCTGGGCCAGGGCCAGCAGGAGGTGGGCCATCGCCTCGGACATCTGCACGACGGCGGTGTTGAAGAAGGTGCCCTGGAGGTAGTGGGCCTGCTGCCGGCGGGTCAGTCCGGCGGGCAGCGCGTGCGGTACGTCCCCGGCCGCCAGGCGGCGCAGCAGGTAGCGGGTGAGCCGGTTCCTGCGGCGCATGCGACGTGGACGGGTGCATTTGAGGGCGTTGACGACGTCCTCGGCGTGGGCGACGATCAGCTGCCGGGCCTCGGCCGGGCAGGGCTCCTCGAAGACCAGCCCGTAGAAGAACTCGGCCCACACCGGCATCATCAGATCGCGCAGCCGTACGGCGCGCACGCGTCCCGTGTCCGCCGCGTCCAGGACCTGCCGGGTGTGCCGTGCGGCGGCTTCGTACAGCTCCGCCGACGGTCCGGACAGGAGCGCGAGCGTCCGGCGGGCGACCTCGTCGTAGCGGGGTCCGGCCTCCAGGTGCTCCTGGTGGACGTCGGCGCCGGGCGCCAGCCAGTACCAGAACAAGTCGGACAGTGCCGCGCCCTTGCTGCGGCCCCCGGCCGACGGGTGGCCGTAGACCTCCTGGAAACGGTCGGGGCCGAACGTGTCATTGGGCAGGAGCATGCCTTCGTCGCCGTTGACGCGGGCGAAGACCTTCGTACGGAGGGCGACGACCTTGCCGGGCAGCCAGGACGGGGACGACAGCAGCAGCGCTCCGCCCGCCGCCAGCGCCGCCGCCGTTCTCCTGCTCACCATGGGCGCTCTCCCCGCCGGGGCCGGTACGCAAGGCCGCGAGGGACCCCCTGCCCGGCCGTGGGACCGTACGGCGGGTACGGCAGCCCGCGCGCGACCACCTGATCGGCCGTCAGGTCCTGCGGCCGGGTCCCGCCGCACAGGGCGAGCACCTGCTCGAAGTCCTCGCGCAACGCCGTCAGCGCCTCCCGTACGCCGTCCTCGCCGCCCGTGGCCAGGGCCCACAGCACGGGCCGGCCCACACCGACGGCCGTGGCTCCGAGGGCGAGGGCCAGGGCGATGTCGGTGCCCCGGCGCACTCCTCCGTCCAGCAGGACGGGCACCCGACCGGCGACGGCCTCGGCCACGGCCGGGAGCGCCTCGACCGATGCCGGAGCGGCGTCGAGCTGCCGCCCCCCGTGATTGGACACGACCAGCGCGTCCACGCCCCGGTCGACGGCCACACGCGCGTCCTCGGGGTGCAGCACGCCCTTGAGGACGAGGGGCAGGCCGGTCAGCTCGCGCAGCCGCGCCAGGTCGTCCCAGCCGGCCGGCCACATCGCGATGTCGCGGGTGGTGCCGGGTGGCACACCGGGCAGGTCCCGCATGTTCTCGGCCGCGAGACCGGGCGGCAGGTCGTGGAAACCGTTGCGCAAGTCCCGGGTGCGCCTGCCGAAGACGGGTGAGTCGACGGTGACGACCAGGGCGGAGCAGCCCGCCCGTTCGGCCCGGAGCACCAGCTCGGCGGTGACCTCGGGCTCCGGCTGCAGATACAGCTGGAACCAGACCACGGCCCCCGGGTCCGCCTCGCGGGCCGCGGCGACGACATCCGCGACGGCGGTGGTGGCCGCCATGCCGGTGACCAGCGGAACGCCGGCCGCGGCGGCGGCGCGTGCGGTGGCCGGTTCGCCGTCGGAGTGGGCGAGGCGGTGGAAGGCGGTGGGCGAGACGAAGAGCGGCGCCGGCCAGTCCCGGCCCAGCACGCTCACCCGGGTGTCCCGGTCGCCACCGCCGCGCAGCACCCGGGGGAGCAGGGCCAGCCGGCCGAAGGCGTCCTCGTTCTCCCTGAGCGCCGTCTCCTCGCCCGCGCCGCCGGCGAAGTAGTCGTAGTGCTCGGGACGGAGTTTCGCCCGTGCCGACCCGGCCGGATCGTGCGGCGGGCCGGCCTGCGAGCCGGTCATGCCCGGGGCGCGGCGATGTCCTCGCCAGCCGGGAGGTCGTCCCCGGCGGGCAGCCGGGACGCGAGGAAGGAGCGCAGCGGCCCGACATGGACGTCGGGGTTGTCCCACTCGTTCTCCAGGTTCTCCGTGATGTGGTGCTCGGCGACCGGCTTGCCGGTGCCGTCGGGCAGGAACTGCCGTACCACGGGGTGCAGGTAGCGTGCGTCGAGGCCGCTGGTGTCCTGCTGGGGCGTCCTGCTGACGGTGATGTCGAAGGGATCGACCTGGTCGTGGTCGGCGCCGTACTCCAGCGTGACGGTGAAGTAGGAGGCCGGCTCGCCGAACTCGCCCCGGGCGGCGGCATGATGCAGGTGTGCCACCGGGACCTCCTCGCAGTGGCGGACCGTCCCGTCGGTGCCGACCAGCAGCGCGTCACCGAGGAAGCCGAACAGCTGCCACAGGGCCGAGGTCCGGTTGACCCGCTCGATGACCGCGTCGGTCACGGGGCCCGCGGCGGCGGGCAGGACGGTGTGCGGCCAGTCCCGGTCGTGGTAGCGGCGTTCGAGGATGCGGTGCAGCGCCTTCACGCCGTACCGGAACCCGTGGATGAATCCGCTGGTCGACTTCTTGAAGTCCAGGGACTGGGTGATGGTGCCGGCGAAATACAGGTCGGGCACGTTCACGGATTCCCAGGCGTCGGTGAGCTGCGGGAAGCGGTCCTTGATGACGAGGTCGGGACGGCAGTCGTCGTCGAAGATCGAGGCGTCGAAGCGGAATCCGGTGGCCAGAATGACCCGGTCGTACGGGATGTCCTTCACGACTTCCGCGACGCGCGAGAATTTAACGCTCACGACATAGGTGCCGTCGGGCTTCCGTGCTATACGGAGAATGTCACCGTCCAGTACGGCGTTCTGGGACTTGAGCTGATAGGTGTCCAGGAAGTTGTTGTTCACGGCCCGCAGGTGCCCGACGAAATGCGTCCGCCAGGCGAGCTTGAGCGATCCGGGTCCGGCTACGTGGATGACGGCCGCGGTCTCGATGAGATGGTCGGCGGTCTCGAAGGCGGAATTGCCCCGCCCGATGATCAGTACCCGCTTGTCGGTGAATTCTGCGGGGTCGACGGACACCTGGTCGTAGTGCTCCGCTTCCGCGGCGCCCTCGATGGGCGGCACGTACGGCCGCGAGACACCGGTGGCCACGATGACGCGCCGGGCCCGGACAACGTTGCCATTCTCGTCGGTCGCCACGAACAGGCCGCCGTCGGGCCGGGAGATGCGGGTGATACGGGTGTTGAGGCGGATCCGCAACTCGTGTGCCCGGGCGAAGTCCACGAGGTAGCGGACCATGTCGTCGGCCGGGGGGAAGTAGCGCGGGGAGTAAGCGGTGAACAGCGGACCCTCATCCGAGAGCAAGGAGTTCCAGTCGACGCGCAGACGCAACTCGGGATCGCTCCAACCGGTGTGCACCTTATTGGAGGAAATAAGGGTCCGGTGTCTGGGAAAACGGGTGAAGAAAGCGCCAGGAGTGTCGCTCTCATCCACGATGAGGTAATCTCTGCCGCTTTTTTGGAGGAAGTACCCGGCCTGGAGCCCCGCGGGGCCGCCGCCGATGACGAGATAGTCAACCTGCCCTGAATCAGACATGGCCTTCTCCTGCCTTCTGTGGGGGCGGGAAAGACGGTACTTGACGGTTAAAGCACGGAGCCACCCCCCGTGACATGTGATCTAGGTCACATGGTGCTGGAGGTGGCGCATTTCCTCCTTCGGTTAACGTGAAGGCGTGAGAGGCGGGCCGGAGTGCCGAGCGTGCCTCCCGTGGTCGTTTTCCAGTCATTCACACTGCCTTTACGTCGGTTACCGGCCCAGAGTGGAGACGAAGTGGACGAAAAGCCCGGGGAAGTCTTTCCGCAAGCGCTCATCGACGCCTTCCGCGACGCTCCCGGCCTGCCCGCTTTCGAGTACCGGGGGCGCGCGGTCACCAGGGGGCAGGTGCTCGTGCTGGTCGCCGGGTTCGTGCGAGGCCTGCGCGGTGCGGGCCTGACCGCAGGATCCCGCGTGGCCCTCGACGCCGGTGTCACGCCCGAGGCGTTCGCCGTCCGCGTCGCCGCCCATGTCGTCGGCTGTCAGGTGGTGGCGCTGCGCCCCGGGCTGACCCGCGAGCACCTGCGCGACATCCTCGCCCGCGCAGTCAGCGCCGTGGTGACGGACGACCTCGCGAGCCGGCCGGCGCTGGCCGCCGAAGCGGGCGGGATACCCCTGCTGGACACCGGCGGCCTGTTACGGCCCCCGGCACCCGTCACGCCCGGCCCCGAGGACCTCACCGCCCGGGGCGACCGCGACGGCATCGGCGTCATCCACCTCACCAGCGGCAGCACCGGCCGGCCCAAGGGCACGATGGTGACCTACGGTGCCCTGTCGGAGGACTGGGCCCTGCAACCCGGCCGTTGGACCGACCGCACCCGGCGCCTCGCGGCCCGGTACGCGCGCTTCCTGCTCTTCGGCACGCTCAGCAGCGCCGTCATGTTCGAACACGTGTGTCTGTCGCTGCTGGGCGGAGGCACCGCCGTCATCCCGGACCAGCCCCCGCGGTTCCCCGAGGTCTTCGCCGAGCACCGCGTCAGCGCCTGCATGACGACGGTGCCGCGCCTGTACGGCATCCTCGACGCCGTCCGCGACAGGGCCGTCGACACCGGCAGCCTGCGCGCCCTCGTCGTGGCGGGCTCCCCACTCGCCCCGCACCGGCTGACCGAGGCGGCCGCGCTGCTCGGACCGGTGGTCCACCACGCCTACGGCCAGACGGAGACGGGCATGCTGACCGTCCTCGAACCCGAGGAACTCACAGCCGATCCCGGCCTCGCCGACAGCGTCGGGCGCCCACTCGACACCGTCGAGATGACCGTCCGGGATCCCAGCGGTCGAGACCTCCCCGCGGGCCGGACGGGCGAGGTGTGGGTCCGGCTGGCGGACGCGTTCTGCGGCTACTGGGAGGACCCCCGGGAGACCGCGGACGTCCTGCGGGACGGCTGGATCCGCACCCGGGATCTCGGCCGGCTCGACGCGCGGGGGTACCTGCGGCTGACCGGGCGCACGCGCGACATCGTCATCGTCAACGCCGTCGTCCACTACGCGGGCCCCATAGAGCGGGCCCTGGCCTCCCACCCGGACATCGACCAGGCATACGTCGTCGGAGTCCCGGACGACCGCACCGGCGAGGCGATCCACGCCTTCGTGGTCCCGCACCCCGGAGCCGCACCGGCCGCGGACGCCCTGCGCGAGCTGGTGGCCCGGGAACTGGGGGAGGCCGCCGTCCCGGCCCGTGTCGTCACCATCACCGAGGTGCCCGTGGCGCCGAGCGGCAAACCGGACAAGGCGGCACTGCGCACCTTGCCGGAGCTTCCCTGACCGGACACGGCTCACCTGGACGTGCCCCGGCGGCCGTCCCTCACACCCGATGCCCGGTGTGTCCGGGGGCCGGTGAGGCCGGGGGCGGACACGGCCGGCGCGGAAACTCCGATGCGCCGATGTCCGTCGGCTTCAAACTCTCGGCTCAACTGCTGGAGCGGCTCTCCGGTATGTCCGAGTCCGCCGTCGTGCACACCGCCAAGCGGGTGTTGCGCACCGTGAGCGAGATGGTGGGAGACCACGTCCGGCACAACGCGTACTTCATCGACTTCCCGGCGAACGTGCCGGACACCGAGGAATTCCGGACTCGGTGCCTGGTGGCGGCCCTCGGCGACGAACGGTCGCGCGAGAACGTACGGGAGACAACTGGCGGACGGGACGCCGGACTTGCTCAGCCTGTCCGCCTACGGCCGCTACGAGCACACCTACGAGGCAATGCTCGCGGCGCAGGACGAACTGGTCGCCCCGGCGGGCGACCGGCTGACCGTTCTGCGCCTCGGGCCCGACCTGGACGGCGAACTCACCGACCTGTAGCTGGCTTTGGCGGGCAGTCCGACGCCACTGGCCGAGGAGCACCTGAGCGACCTCGAGAGCCTCGCCGAGCGGTGTGCTTCCGGCCCTCAGCCAGAGTCGAACCCGGTCCGGGAGAACCGGGCGGTCGTCAACGCGGCCCGTCTCACCGCCGCTGCCGACCTCCTGCTGGACACCGTCGTCGACGTGCTGCGACTGGCCTGTGCCCTCTCGGGCGGCGACGTGACGCTGCGGGAACCGACCCGGTTCCGCGCCCTGCTCACGGGCCTTGACGCGGCAGTCACCGCGAACCCCGCCCAGCCGGCCGACGTACCCGCCTACCGCGAGCAGTTCAAGCGGCTGGGCAGGCGTCTGCACCCGCACGAGTACCCGCGCAGGCCGCACACGGCCGAGGTGTTCACCGTGGCGCCGGGCGACAAGGGGGCGCGCTCCTTCGACAGCCGTGCCGGGCAACTGCTCGCCGCGTCCGACGTCATGGGTGCCGTGCGTCTGCTGTCGTCCGCGCCCGGCAGGCTGTTCCCGGCGCTGGACCTCCTGCTGCGGGTCGCCGGCGGCCAGGACGAGCGTGACGCTGTGGTGGACGCCGCGGCTGGGTCACTCCCGGCATGCGGCCCCCGGTCCCGGACGAGCCCGTCACCGTGAAAGAGCTTTCTTCACCCTTCCTCGACTGAATAAGCCTTTTCGCTTTCCTCGCCTACACGTCCGAGCAGGGACACGCGGATCGGCCTTCAGGGCCATGATCCTCCCGTCACGACACACACCCCGCCCAGGCGACGGCGAAGTACCATCCGTGCTCTCGGCAGCAAAATCCGACAGAAGGCGCACAACATGCCCAGAGCAAGCCGACCCGACATCAAAGAATGGGCTGAGCAGGCACACCGGACCACCGTCGGTGTAGCGGACATGCTGGGAGTGCCCACCGAGGCTTATGCCCGTGACCCCATGAGTCTCATCCCGGCCCTTCAGGACTGGATCTCGCGGGCGCCACTCGATGAATTCGGGCACCCCGACTGGCTGGCGCTGCACGAGGACCTGCTGTGCTGCCTCGCCGACTTCCTGATTCGGCGGCACGGCGCACATTGGCAGGTGGCACGCGACTCCGCCACATCCAGCGGATACCGTTACGTCATCGAGGCCACGGGAGTCGATGGACGGACGCACCGGCTCGACCCGGCCGGGATCGTCAGGAGGGAACTCGCCGCCCTCCCGATCGGCATCGCACGCATGCTGGCTACCGCAGAATACGAACTACGCCTCACCCCACAGCCGGTCGAGGACGCACAGGTTCCCACTCCTTCAAGGGTGGCCCGCTGACAACCGGCAGCTGTGCGGCGCCCTCGTGGCACGGCCGCGGTCCGGAGCACCCGGCGAACCGTGCGGCGAGGAGCTGTCGAGGCCGACTCGGTGCCCGAGTCACACACCACGCAACTAAGCTGACTAGTCTGTGGTGTTGGCAAGACGCACTCTGCAACCTGCATAGTGAGGGCTGCAGTCTGTGAGTCATGGGGGTGCCGTGGCACACTTCAGCACGCTGCCGCCGGCAGACCCCGAAGTCACCATTCCACTTACGAAGGACACGCGGAATAGCGATGACATCAAAGCCCATTGACACCAGTCGGCCCCACCCGGCGCGCATGTATGACTACTACCTTGGCGGCAAGGACAGTTACCCGGTCGACGAGGAGGCCGCGGAGAGGGTCATATCGTTCCTGCCGGCCATCAGGACCGCCGCCCGCACCAACAGGAGCTTCATGAACCGAGCCGCGCGACTGTTGGCTGAACGAGGCGTGACGCAGTTCCTCGACATCGGAACCGGCATCCCGACCGAGCCCAACCTTCACCAGGTCGTACAAGCGGTCAATCCGCGAGCGCGTGTGGTGTACGTCGACAACGACCCCATCGTTCTCCGTCATGCGGAGGCGCTCCTCCGGAGCACGCCCGAGGGGGCGACGAAGTACATCGAGGCGGACGTCCGCGAGCCCGAGAAGATCGTCGAAAACGCCAAGGAGATCCTCGACTTCGAGGAACCCGTCGCTCTCTCGCTCGTTGCCCTCCTGCATTTCGTCTCCGACGAGTACCGTCCCTACGAACTCGTCAACAACCTCTTGGCCCCGCTCTCCTCCGGCAGCTTCCTCATGCTCTCGCATGTGACGGGAGACTTCGACCCTGCCGGGTGGGCCAAGGCCGTCGACATCTACCGGAAGAGCGGAGTGCCCGCGCAAGTACGCTCACGAGACGAAGTCGCCCGGTTCTTCACGGGCCTTGACCTGATCGAACCGGGTGTACAGGTCGTCACCAACTGGCATCCGGAGCCCGACCAGGAGTTCGCCGACGAGCAGGTGCCCCTCTACGTCGGCGTGGCGCAGAAACCGTAAGTGTCCGATGGCGTAGCTGTTTTCACCGTCTTCGAGCGGCAGGCGAGTGGCGGCCGTCTGCGGCTGGAAGTGGCCACTCGGTCGGGTGTCCCGGCGACCGTATCCGTCCGGGACGCCGACCGGGGCCGCATCAGCATCCACAGCTCCTACGGTCAGCCGATCCGCTTCGCCGGCCATCCACTGCCGGCCACCGTCGAGGCGCTGCACAGCATCGGCCGCGTTCCGCGCGAGCTGATCCCCGACGCCGGGCCGGTGCCGTGCCGCAGGGACGCCGACGGCACGGTCTGGCTGACCTTGCCCGAGGCGTGGTAGAAGCCCTGGTGCCACTGCGGGTCGTGGATGCCGCCGCCGGAGACTGCGTGCGTGGGTCGTGGAGCGACAGCACACCATGGGCCAGTGCGAACAGCATGAACCAGCCGTCGCGGAACGGCGACCACACCGCCGGTTCCGGCTGCTCGGCCACGGCAGGTGCCGACCCGGGCCGTACGGGCGCGCCCGGCAGCGAGGTTCCGGTGACGGCGCGGTTCACCGCGATCCGCACGGTCGGCGCGGTCACCAGAAACGAAAGCCCGTTGCCCAGGAACAGGGCGGTGAACGCCGCCCGGCTGTCGGCGGCGAACATGGCGGCGAACACCCCGCAGGATTCTGACGGTGAACCCGATCCCCTCTGTGGCCTGAGCGGATCGTCGTGATCGTGGCCGTGCCCGCCATCCACCGGCGGGCGGGCCGGTGAAGGCGGGTGGCCGAGCTGGTCAGCGGTCGCCGGCCGTCGGTGGCCTCCCCCCCCCCGTGCGTGTGGAGGCCACCGGCAGCGTCACGTTGTCAGCGGTTGGTCCACAGGTTCCACTTCCAGGGCCACATGTTGCCCTCGGCGCACTGGTAGCGGTCCCAGTGCCCACGGTCGATGCCCTGCTGGCCCGCCGTCTGGCAGCCGCTCAAGGTCATGTACTTGCCGCGGTGGATGTCGAGGCTGTCGGCTGCCTGGACAGCGGCCACCCGGTGGGACGCCGTGCCGGGGGCCGCGACGGCGGGAGCCGCGGACGCCAGACCGAGACCGGTCACCGCGATGGCCGCGAAGGCGGACAGTGTGGTGCGCACACGCATGATGAACATCCTTTCGGTTGGGGTGTGAAGTCGGTCCGTGCGGCATCCGCCGGCACGGCCCCGTCCACCGGCACGCTCACCCTCGGGGGTGATCCGCTGAGCCGGTATGCCGAGTTTGCGCAGGAAGCTGCACCTTCACAACCAGATCCCGTTTGCTTCACCGATGTCGGGATAAATAAAGTCCTGACCTGCTGGGACATGCCTGTCCCGGGACAAGGGTCAGTCGGTGGGACGCTGTTGCCCCGCCCTTCAGGAAGGCCCCGATCGATGACCGGCCGACAAACAGACCGGGGTGCGGCAGCACGGAGGCTGGGGGACGCGCTGCGGACCCTCCAGCAGCAGTCGGGGCGTACGCTCCGCAGCCTGGAGGCGCAGGTCCGTATCAGCGACTCGTCGCTCTCCCGTTACTTCCGCGGCGAAACCGTGCCGGTCTGGGGCGTGGTGAGGGACCTGTGCCGGGCATTGGGCGCGGACCCGGCCGAGTACCGCGCGCTGTGGGAGGCGGCCGACCGGAACCGGCCCGACGTGCCGGCCGTCACCGACACCGCCGGTGCTGCCGGTGCTGCCGGTCCGTCTTCCCGTTCCCGTCCTGCCTGGTGGCGTCGGCTGCGTGGAGCCCTGTCCAGCCGCGGGGGCATCGCCGCGGCCGCTGCCGCCGGGGGTGCGCTCGTAGCGGCACTGCTGTTCGCGCTGCCCCTGCGAGGTGCCTCCGATGCGGCGCGGAGCGCCGAGGGAAGCCCGAGCGAAAGCGGCAACGCCGGTGTTCTCGTCCACAACGTCGAGAAGAAATGCCAGGAACCCCGTACGCACGAATGCGCGCTGTCCCTCGCCTACAACCCCTACCGCCCGTACGTGACCTCCAACTCCGCCGACCGTGTCTGGCACCACGACCTGCTCCAGGCACGCTGCACCATCGCCAACGGCGTCACCGTCACCGACGAGAACCACCAACACACCAGCATCTGGATCCAGGTCACGCGGCACGGAAAGCACCTGTGGCTTCCCGGAATCCGTGTCCGCCCGAACGACCTGAACCAGCTCACCACCATCCTGCCCACCTGCTCTCCCTGAAGGTTGACCCGTGAGTGACCTCGGGTCTGCGGACTGACCTGCTTGACTGCCGGTCAGCCGACGAGGGTGAGGGATCAGTCCTTCCGCCGAAGGACGGCTTCCGCCGGGTCGTGGTGTCCTCGCCGGCCAAGAAGGTGATGTTGATCCGGGTGCCCGGCGGGATGCCGTCCCGCGCGCCTCCTCCGGCCGGGGCACGTCCTTGTCGGTCATCTTCAGGGAGAACGGTCGTTTTTAGGGAGAGGTCGTCCGGCAGAGCGGGGTTCATCGCGGGTCTCGGCTTTCGTACGGCTGTCCCGGGCCCGGCCGAAGTTGTGACGCCGTGGGCCGGGGCCGGTGGGCAGGGCATGCGCCGCCGGTCGCGTGCCGGGTTATGGACCTGTGCGCCGGACCTTGTTTGGTCCTGGTCGCCGGGCCAACGGCGGGGCAGGGTGGGGTCCGACGATCATCCGAGGAGGTCCCGTTGAGTGTTCCGTCCGATCCCGGCGTGCGAGCGGTGGTGGCGTGACCGTGCGATTCCGGCATGCCGACGCGGTAAGGGCCGCGTATCCCGAACTGTCCGCCGGCGCGCTGTACGCCGCCGGCGTCGGTGCCCCGGCCGACACCGGTCCGGCCGCCGCCGTGTACACCGCGCGGGCCGTGGCGCGGCTGGCCGGCGCCGCCGAGGGTGAGTTCCCCGAGGTGCTGGCCTGGCGGCGGGCCTTCAGCCGGATGGGGGTGAAGCCGACTCAGGTGCGGTCGGCCTCGGAGTCGTTGCTGCGCCGGCTGCGGAAAGAAGGCCAGCTGCCGCGCATCCATCCGCTGGTGGACCTGTGCAACGCGGTCTCGGTGGCGTACGCGGTGCCGGTCGCGGTGCTCGACGTCGACCGGATCAGCGGGCCGCTGCTGGAGGTCCGGCCGGCTCACGGCGACGAGACGTACACACGTTTCGGCGGCGGGGACGAGTGTCCCGCGCCCGGCGAGGTGACCTTCGTCGACTCGGCGGACCGGGCCCATGCCCGCCGCTGGACCCACCGGCAGAGCGGCCACTCGGCGGTCGGCGCGGGGAGCGGGCGGGTGCTGGTGGTGACGGAGGCGATGCACGACGGCGGCGCGGACACCGTGGCGGAGGTGCTGAAGACGATCGAGGAGGAGGTGGCGTCGCACTGGACGGCCACCACGACGACGGCCGTCCTCACGCCGGACGCCCCGGAGTTCGTCTTCGGCTGACCGCCGCCGTCGGGGCGGGCCGGGGCGCGTGGCAGCATGAGCGGCGTGGACGAGGGGCGGGACACGGTGAACGGGGCGGCACGCGGATCCGACTTCCTCCAGCTGGCTGTCGCCGACGTGCCCGCCGGAGGCAAGGCGGAGTGGCTGGCCGGGCGGCTGCGGGCGGCGATAGCGGACGGCCGGCTCCCGGTGGGTGGCCGGCTGCCGCCGACCCGGGTGCTCGCGGCCGAACTGCGGGTGTCCCGGGGCGTGGTCACCGAGGCGTACCGGCGCCTCGCCGAGGACGGCCAGGTGACGGGCCGCCGCCGCGCCGGCACGATCGTCGTCGCCGCCCCGTTCGCCAACACTGCAACGCCGGGTCCGGGGGCCGGGTTCGGCCTGGGGGATGCCGGTGGGCATGCCGACGGGCTGAAGGCGTGGGGTACCGACGGGCCGGGAGTAGGCGACGCCGGTCGGCACGCCGACGGCCTCGACGTGGGCAGCGCCGGAGGGGACGCCAACGCACTGGGCACGGGAGGCGCGGACGGGCCGCGGGCGCAGAACGCCGAAAGGCATGCCGAAGGGTCGGGCGCAGGTGACGCCGGCGGGTCGACGGTGGATGCCGTCGGAGGGCACCCCGACCCGCGGGGCACGAGTGGCGCCGACAGGCTCGGGAACGACGTCACGCGCGGCGACCGGCCCGGCGGGGCCGCGGACCGATGCCCGGCCGGGCCGATCCACGACACACCCGCGCGTCAAGGCCCGGCGCCCGTCGGCGGTGTACCCGCGTGCCCAGGGCCGCCCGGACCGTTCTGCGACGCATCCGAGCGTCAAGGCCCGGCGCCCGTCGACGGTGTACTCGCGCGCCCAGGGCCGCCTGGACCGTTCCACGGCACACCCGAGCATCAAGGCCCCGCCGGGCCCAACCGCGACACACCCGGGTACCAGAGTTCGGCCAGGTCTGTTCACGGTGCACCCGGGCACCGGAACCCCGCCGAGCCAATCCACGGCGCATCCGTACACCGAAGCTCCGCCAGCCCGTCCCACGGCGCATCCGCACACCGAAGCCTCGCCAGCCCGTCCCACGACACACCCGCCGCCCCCGACCCGGCCGGGCTGTTCGGTGGGGTGCCCGGGGCCGGCGTTTTCGACGCGTTGCGGGCCGCCCCGGCCGTCGTCGACTTCACGCCCGGACGGCCCGATCTCACCGTCTTTCCGCGGGCGGCCTGGCTGCGGGCCGAGCGCGCGGTACTCGCCGAGTCGGCCGCCGACCACCTGGGCTACGGCGATCCGCGCGGCGCGCCCCGGCTGCGGCGCGCCGTAGCCGACTGGCTGGCGCGGATGCGCGGCGTACGGGTGGACCCGGAGTCCGTGCTGATCGTCGCGGGCACCGCGCAGGCGCTCACCCTGCTGCACCCGGTGCTGCGGGCGGACGGCGTCGACGCGGTCGCGGTGGAGGACCCCGGCTCGCTCGGGGCCCGCCAGCACCTGGCGAACGGCGGTCTGGCGACCCCGCCGGTGCCGGTCGACGAGGACGGCGTACGGGTCGACGCGCTGTGGGCGACCGGTGCCCGGGCCGTCCTGCTCACACCCGCCCACCAGTTCCCCACCGGCGTGGTCACCAGCGGTGAACGCCGGCGCCAACTGCTGGAGTGGGCGCGGGCGGGCGGGCTGATCCTGGAGGACGACTACGACGCCGAGCACCGCTACGACCGGCCCCCGGTCCCCGCCCTGCGAGCCCTGCTGGCCGATCGGGTCTGCTATCTGGGCAGCGCCTCGAAGCTGCTCGCGCCGGCGCTGAGGATCGGCTGGCTGGTGGCACCGGCCCGGTACCGCTCCGCGCTGGTGGACGCCAAGCGCTTCAACGACCTGGGCAACGCTGTGCTGCCGCAGCTGGTGCTCGCCCGGCTGATGGAGTCCGGGGAACTGGAGCGGCACCTCAGGCTGGCGCGCGGGCGTCACCGCAGACGGCGCGACGCGATGATCACCGCGCTGGCCGGGCAGTTGCCGGGCGCGGTGGTGCACGGCGCGGCGGCGGGTCTGCACCTCACGGTCACGTACCCCGGGAACGTGCCGGACACCGAGTTCGCGGCGGCGGCGCTGGCGCACGGCGTGAAGTGCCACCCGCTGTCCTGGCACCGTCAGTCCTCCGGGCCGCCCGGTCTGGTCCTGGGCTACGCGTCCGGCTCGCCCGGTGTCATCGCCGACGGAGTGGCACGGCTCGGCAGGGCCCTGCGTTCACTGAGCTGACCGGCCGGCCCCTACGGACCCGGTGCCCCCGCGGGTTCCCGGCCGGATGCCTTCCACGTCAGATGCCCCACGCCCGCCAGGGTCCCTCGTCAGACGACCCCCGTCAGGTTCCTCGGCAAGGCCCGCCAAGCGCCCCCCATCAGACGTCCCCCGTCAAGCGTCACCGGCCACGGCGGACGCGGCGGCGTTGTAGCGGGCCAGCAGGGCGCGCAGGGCCCCGACCTCCTCCGGGGACCAGCCGGCGGTGCGGGCGTCGACCTCGCGGTACATCCGGGCGTCGGCGCGGGCGAGCAGTTCCCGGCCCCGGTCGCTGGGTCGCAGCAGTTGGACACGGCGGTTGCCGGGGACGGGCTCGCGTACCAGCAGGCCGGCCCGTTCCAGGGCGGTGACCTGGCGGCTGATCGTGGACTTGTTGAGCCCGTAGAGCCCGACCAGGTCCCCCGCCCGGGCCCCGTCGCGTTCGGACAGCTCGGACAGCAGTGAATAGTCGACGAAGCTCAGGTCCGGGTGGAGCCGTTCGGCGTTGGCCCGGAAGCGCCGGGAGAGGGTCACCAGCTCCCGGACGAGTCCCGGGACCTCCGTGTCGTCGTCGGTCACGTGTGTTCGTCCTTCCCCATGGTTCCGGTACGCATGATCACATAGACCCGTCGAGGTTGCGTTTTGCAACACCCTCGACCCGGCGGTACGGTGGATTCAGTTGCCATTTACAACTCACTGATCGTGCGGCCCCGTCCGACCCTCTCCAGGGGCAGTCGGACGAGATGTTTGCCGCACTTGGGCCCCTTATGCTCCGGATAGTCCGGAAGGGGCCAGGAGAGGCAGGCGAGAGTCATGCGAGCCGAGGACGTCGTCCGTGCACCGTCGACACCGCTGGATGCCCCGGCCTTCCCCGCGGGCCCGTACCGGTTCACCGACCGCGAGTACCTGAACATCACCTACCGGACGGAACCCGAGGCCCTGCGCAGGGTGGTGCCGGAGCCGCTGCGGGTGGCCGAGCCGCTGGTCCGCTTCGAGGTCATGCGGATGCCCGATGTCACCGGACTGGGCGACTACACCGAGGCCGGCCAGCTCGCCGTCGTCGAGTACGAGGGCGAGGCGGGCGAGTACAGCATCTCGATGCATGTGGACAACTTCCCCGCCATCGCCAGCGGCCGGGAGATCGGCGCCTTCCCGAAGAAGGCCGGCCGCCCCCGGCTGTACGTCGACCAGGACACCCTGGTCGGCACCCTCGACCACGGCACGCTGCCCGTGGCCCGCGCCACGATGGGCTACAAGCACCGGCCGCTGAACACCGAGCAGGCCCGCGAGGAGCTGACCCGGCCGACGTTCATGCTCAAGAAGCTGCCGCACTACGACGGTTCGCCGCGCATCTGCGAACTCGTCCGGACGCAGATCGCCGACATCGTGGTCAAGGGCGCCTGGAGCGGTCCCGCGCGGCTCCAGCTCTTCGCCCACGCGCTGGCCCCGCTCGCCGACCTGCCGGTCCTGGAGGTCGTCTCCGCCGCGCACGTCCTGACCGACCTGACCCTGGGCCGCGCCCGGGTCGTCCACGACTACCTCGCCCGCTGACCGCTCCCGCGAGCCGGAGCCGGAGAAACCGGCCCGGAGCAAGAGAAACCGAGAGGAGAAGGGCGCGCATGTCAGATCACGACAGCATCGCCGGAATCCGCACCGCCACCGTCGTCGGGGGAGGAGTGATCGGCGCCTCCTGGGCGGCGTTGTTCCTGGCCCGCGGGCTGTCCGTCACGGTCAGCGATCCCCAGCCCGGTATCGAGGAGGCCGTGCGCGGGCACATCGCGCAGGCCGCGCCCGCGCTCGGCGCGCTGGGGCTGGACACCTCGGACCTCACCGCACGGCTGGCCTTCGTACCGGACCTGGCGGACGCGGTGCGCGCGGCGGACCTGGTGCAGGAGAACGGCCCGGAGCGGCTGGAGGTCAAGCACCGGATGTGGCGTGTCATCGAGGAGAACGCCCCCGCCGGCGCCCTGTTCGCCACCTCCACGTCCGGCATCCCCGCCACCGAGATCGCCACCGCCCTGAAGGACCCGGGACGGCTGGTCGTAGGACACCCGTTCAACCCGCCGCACCTGGTGCCGCTGGTGGAGGTCGTGCCCGGCGAGCGGACCTCGCCCGAGACCACCGAACGCGCCCGCGCCTTCTACCAGGCCCTGGGCAAGCGTCCGCAGGTGCTGCGCAAGGAGGTGCCGGGGTTCGTCGCGAACCGGCTCCAGTCGGCGATCTTCCGGGAGTGCGTGTACCTGGTGAGCGAGGGGGTGGTCACCATGCGGGAGCTGGACGACATCGTCACCTCCTCCCTCGGGCAGCGCTGGGCCGTCGCCGGCCCCTTCCGCTCGTTCCACCTCGGCGGCGGCGAGGGCGGGCTGCCCCACTTCATGAGCCACCTCGGGGCCGGCATGGAGCGCCGCTGGGCCGACATGGCCGAGGAGCAGGTCGCGTTCGACGAGCGCACCCGGCGGCTGCTGACCGAGCAGGTGAAGGAATTCGGCGGCTCTGTCGCCGACCTCGCCGCCGAACGCGACCGCCGGCAGATCGCCGTCATGCGCGCCCTCGGCGAGGGCTACGACGGCTGACCCGACCCACACCCGCACAGAGGCTGGACATGAGCACCGAAGAAATCACCGCACGCATCCGGAAGGCCCTCGCCCACCCCCTCACCCACGAGGACGACGGCTTCGACATCCACGAGGCCCTGCGCGAGGTGCTGGCCCCGGCCGGTCTGCGCCCCGAGGACAGCGGCGGAAGGATCACGTTCATCGGCAGCGACCCGGTCGTGCCGAGCATCATGCGCCTGGGCGCCGTCCCCGCCCTGGGGATGACGGCCAAGTCGGCCGCGCTGGCCGCCCTGTGGCGCCGGCGCGGCGGCGAGGGCCAGGACATCACCATGGACCTGCGCAAGGCCCCGCACCGGCTGTGCCCCTTCTACGACAAGAAGTGGGAGCTGCTCAACGGCTACCCCGGCGGCACCCCCTCGGATCCCGTCAACCCACTCGGGTTCGACTTCTACCGGACCCGCGACGGGCGCTGGGTGATGCCGCTCAACCCCTACCCGAAGATCAAGAACGCCGTCTACAAGCTGCTGCGCACCTGGCCCGAGAAGCAGGCCGTCGCCGACGCCATCGCCCGATGGGACGCCGCCGACCTGGAACGGGCCGGTGACGAGATCGGCGTGGTGATGCCGATGCTGCGCACCACGGAGGAGTTCCTGCGGGAACCGGCGTACGAGTACATCGCCCGGGAACCGCTCATCAGGATCGAGAAGATCGGCGACAGCGAGCCCGAGCCCCTGAGCGCCGGCGCCGACCAGCCGCTGTCCGGCGTGCGCGCCCTCGGCATGGGCCACATCATCGCCGGTGCCGGCGTCGGCCGGGACCTGGCCCAGCACGGCGCCGACGTGCTCAACATCTGGCGGCCCAACGAACTGGAGCACGACTCGACGTACAACAGCGCCAACGTCGGCGTACGTTCGGCCACCATCGATCCCTACGGCGCCGACGGCCGGGCGAGGATCCGTCAACTGCTGCGCGACGCCGACGTGTTCTACGCCAACCGCCGCCCCGGTTACCTGGAGAAGATCGGCCTGAGCGCGGAAGAGGCCGCGGCCGTCCGCCCCGGGATCATCCACTGCAGCTTCACCCTCGCCGGCGAGACCGGACCGTGGGCCCACCGGGTGGGCTTCGATCAGACCGCCGGCGCGCTCGGCGGCATCATGCTGATGGAGGGCGAGGACGGCGTCACGGCCGGCCCGACCAGCACCCCGGCCCTGCCGTACATCAGCGTCGTCAACGACTACGTCCTGTCCTGGCTGGCCACCACCGGCGCGCTCGCCGCGCTGATGCGACGCGCCGAGGAGGGCGGCAGCTACCGCGTCACCCTCAACCTCACGCGGATCGCCACCTGGATCCTCAGCCTCGGTGTCTTCGACCGGAGTTACGCCCGGGAGACCGCACTCGCCCCGGACCCGGACTCCCCGCACGCCTACCTCGACCCGGACACCTTCACCGCCGACACCCCGTGCGGCCGCTACCAGGGCGTCACCGACCAGGTGATCATGTCGAGGACCCCGGGACGTTTCCGCACCGTCCTCGTGCCACGCGGCAGCAGCGCCCCGGTCTGGCTGCCCCGGCCCAGCTGACCGGGAGGCCGGGCCGCCGGGTTCCCGGGCGAACGCCTCGTACCGGGAGGCGTCGAAGAGGACGAACCGCACCTCTTCCACGCGGCCGGGCTGGTGCGTACCGCCTCCACCGGGCCGAGTCCAGTACCGGCCAGCGGTGGACACCGGTGGAGTCGGCGGCCAACGCGTCCGTGCGGGCGCGGACTTCACCAGCGACGACCGGTTCGCGGGCGGCCTGGTGGACGTCTCTCCGCGCCCCGGAACAGGTGGTCGTGAGTCCGCAGGGTGCGTCCCGCTGCGGGGTTGCCGGAAGAGGGGCTTGCACTCGCGGCTCCGAGACGGCGGCGGATGGCCGTTACAGGCCACGCGGAAGCGAGGCGCAGCGCGCGTTGCGGTCGGTCCAGCCCGGCGTCGCCCCCGCACCCAACGGCGGGCCAACACCGCCGCGGACACGCCCGCCACGGGCCGGTCCCGACCCGCTGACGCGGGCGCGCAAGACATGACTGCCGGCGTGGGGCCGCGGGCTGGCCGCTTTCGGACGGTGTGGGGTGACTTCCCCCGCTCTCGCGCTGCGATCAGCGCGGTGGGGGCCCGGGCGCGGGCGGCCGGGGGCAGGCGCCAGTGAGCGTACCGCCCAGTTCCCGGGCCGTGCGCACGAACACCTCGTGCAGGTCCCGGGCCGCCTGCGGCTCCGACTCCGCCTTGCGGCGTTGCAGCATCAGCAGCACCCGGGGCGCGTCCGCGGCGACCGGCCGGTGCGTGATCAGTCCCTGCCGCTCCAGGGGATCCCCGCACACGCTGAAGTCCGGCAGCACCGTCACCCCCAGCCCCTCGGCGACCATCAGCTTGCCCATCTCCGCCCCGTCGGTCGAGTACGAGAAGGACGCCGTACGCCCGTCCAGCAGCCGGTGCACATAACGGTGCATCACATATCCGGTGCGCATCGCGATCAACGGCTCGCTGAGCAGGTCCTCCACCGTCACCACCGGGCGGGAGGCGAGCGGGCTGTCCGGCCGGACACACACCACCGGCCGGCCCCACAGCAGCTCGGTGGACTCGAAGTCGGCGGGTATGTCGTCCCCCTCCAGGTGATTGACCAGACCGAGGTCGAAACCGCCCTCCGACAGGGCCCGGTGGATGTCCGACTGCTGCGCGCCGACCACCTCGACCTGGGTGACGGGGTGGGCGGCGCGAAAGGCACGCACGGCCGGAATGAGCAGCGGTACCGTCGCCGCGTTGACCGTGCCGACGCGCACCATCCGGCTGATGCGGTGCTGCTCGCCCGCCGCGGCCCTGAGCCGGTCGACCGCCTCCAGTACACCGAGGACGTGGGGGAGCAGTTCCCTGCCCGCGGTACTCATGGTGGCCCCGGTCCGCTTGCGCTCCAGCAGGTCGACTCCGAGCTCCCGTTCCAGATTGCGCACGGTCTCGCTCAGCGCCGGCTGGGACAGGCGCAGTTCCTCGGCGGCCCGGCGCAGCGAACCGAGCCGGACGACGGCCGCTATGTACTCCAGCTGTTCCGTTCGCACACCAGCAGAGTGCGGTCTGTTCCGGGACTCGTTCAAGGGTTTTCCTGTCACACCCTCGTGAATTCCAGTGGTCCGCGATGCGAAACCGGTCGGGTTTACCTTGACGGCTTCCCCCGGCTGCTGCCAGCATCGTCGGCATGAAGATGCGACTGGACCTCACGCGGCGACGCCATGTCGACCTCGCCCGCGTTTCCAGCGCCTCCTGTTGCACCGCGGCCTGATCAGCCGATCGGCCGCCCTTCCCCCACGCCACGCCCGTCGAAGCACGGCCGCGTGCCGCGTATTCACCGCACCGCCTGGATTAGGCGTTCCGGCACGCCCCGTCGATTCGGCGTGCGGAAAACACGTCGGCGCGCGGAAAACGCGTCGGCGTGCGAAAAACACCGCACTTTCCGCAACAGGAGTTCTGCATGCCCGCACAGCCCGTGAAGTTCGCCTATTGGGTTCCCAATGTCAGCGGGGGGCTGGTCACCAGCACCATCGAGCAACGTACCGACTGGGGGTACGACTACAATCGCGAACTCGCCGTACTCGCCGAGAACAACGGCTTCGAGTACGCCCTCACCCAGGTCCGCTACATGGCGAGCTACGGCGCCGAGTACCAGCACGAGTCCACCAGTTTCAGCCTGGCCCTGCTGCTGGCCACCCAGCGCCTGAAGGTCATCGCCGCCGTCCACCCCGGACTGTGGCACCCCGGCGTCCTGGCCAAGCTCGGCGCCACCGCGGACCACCTGTCCCACGGCCGCTTCGCCGTCAACGTGGTCAGCGGCTGGTTCAAGGACGAGTTCACCGCCCTCGGCGAACCCTGGCTGGAGCACGACGAACGGTACCGGCGGGCCGAGGAGTTCATCACCGCGCTGCGCCGTCTGTGGACCGAGGACCACGCCGAACTGGCCGGTGACTTCTACCGGTTGCGCGACTTCTCCCTCAAACCCAAGCCGCTGCGTACCACCGGCCGGCCGCACCCGGAGATCTTCCAGGGCGGCAACTCCACCGCCGCCCGGGGCATGGCGGGCCGGGTGTCCGACTGGTACTTCTCCAACGGCAAGGACTTCGACGGAGTGGTCAAGCAGATCAACGACATCCGTACGTCCGCGGCCGAGGCGGGACGCACCGCGCCGAGGTTCGGGCTCAACGGCTTCCTCATCGCCCGCGACACCGAACACGAGGCCCGCGAGACCCTGCGCGAGATCGTCGCCCGGGCCGACACCGAGGCCGTCGAGGGCTTCGGCACCGCGGTCCGGCAGGCCGGCCGGTCCACCGCCGACGGCAAGGGCATGTGGCAGGACTCCTCCTTCGAGGACCTCGTGCAGTACAACGACGGCTTCCGTACGGGCCTGATCGGCACCCCCGAGCAGATCGCCGAGCGCATCGTCGCCTACAAGAAACTCGGCGTCGACCTCTTCCTGCTCGGCTTCCTGCACTACCACGAGGAGGTCGAGTACTTCGGCACGCGCGTACTGCCCCTCGTCAGGGAACTGGAAGCCCGGCTCTCCGGCGCCGAGGACGAGTCCGTCCCCGCTCACGCCTGACCCCCCCACCCTCCACACCGCACCGTGAAAGAGGTCACCCCCGCATGAGCACTGCCACGCCCACCGACTGGACCACCCGCCCCGCCCCGCGCACGGCCGCGGACTGGATCGCCCGCGCCGCCGAAGTGGCCGCCGTGCTCGCCACCGACGCCGCCGAGCGCGACCGGGCCGGTGCCACCCCGTACGCCGAGGTGCGACTGCTGAAGGACTCCGGCCTGGTCACCCTGCTCGGCCCCGTGGAGCACGGCGGCGCGGGGCAGGACTGGCGCACGGCCTACCGGGTCGTCCGCGAGGTGGCCAAGGCCGACGGCTCCATCGGCCAGCTCCTCGGCTACCACTACCTCTGGAACTGGGCCGCCCGCCTGGTCGGCACCCGCGAACAGTGGGAGCACGTCGAGGCCGAGGCCGCCCGCAACCGCTGGTTCTTCGGCGGCGCGGTGAACCCGCGCGACAAGGACGTCATCGTCACCGAGGACGGCGACGAACTGGTCTTCACCGGCCGCAAGTCCTTCTCCACCGGCAGCAGGGTCTCCGACGTCACCGTCCTGGAAGGCGTCTTCGAGGGCACCGACCGCCACGTCTTCGCCATCGTGCCCTCCGACAGCGAGGGCCTGACCTTCCACGACGACTGGGACAACATCGGCCAGCGGCTCACCGAGAGCGGCAGCGTCACGCTCGACGGCGTCCGCACACCGTGGTCCTCGGCGGCCGGCTACGTGGACAAGCGGTTCCAGCCGCGCGTCTACAACACCCTCAACGTGCCCACCATCCAGCTCGTCTTCGTCAACCTCTACCTCGGGATCGCGGGCGGCGCCCTGGAGACGGCCGCCGCGTACACCCGTACCAAGTCCCGCTCGTGGCTGCACGGCGGCCACGAGCGCGCGGTCGACGAGCCGTACGTCATCGACACCTACGGCGACCTCACCGCGAAACTCTGGGCGGTCGAGGCGCTCGCCGACACGGTCGCCGCCGAGGGACAGCGACTGCACGACGACCCCGACGCGGTGACCGAGCAGGCCCGGGGCGACTTCGAGGTGCGGGTGGCCGCCGCCAAGGCACGCGCCACCGACGTCGCCCTGGAGATCACCAGCCGCATCTTCGAGGTCACCGGCGCCCGTTCCACGGCGAGCGCCGAGGGACTGGACCGCTTCTGGCGCAACGTCCGCACCCACACCCTGCACGACCCGGTCGCCTACAAGCGGCGTGAGGTCGGCCGCCGGATCCTGGAGGGCGAGCTGCCCGAACCCACCTGGTACTCCTGACCGCCGCACCGACGGGGCGCCCCTTGAGCGGGGCGCCCCTCCGCCCGAAAGAGAAACCCCATGGCCACCGTTCTGTCCGTCTCCGGCAGCCCCTCCGTCTCCTCCCGCACCAACCGTCTGCTGCGCCACCTGGACCAGCGGCTCCTCGCCCACGGCCACCACGTGGTCCCCCTCGACGTCCGTACGATCCCGCCCGAGGCCCTGCTCGGCGCCGACTTCCGGCACCCGGCCATCCTCGAGGTGACGGAACTGTTCGCCCGCGCCGACGGCGTCGTCGTCGGCTCACCGGTGTACAAGGCCGCGTACTCCGGGGTGCTCAAGGCGCTCCTCGACCTGCTGCCGCAGTACGCCCTGAGGGGCAAGACGGTGCTGCCGCTGGCCACCGGCGGCAGCACGGCTCACGTCCTGGCCATCGACTACGCGCTGCGCCCGGTCCTGAACTCCATGGGGGCCTCGCACATCGTCCAGGGCTGGTTCACCCTCGACCAGGACATCACGGTCCACGACGACGGCTCCCTCCGCGTCGCCCCGGCCGCCGACGAGGCACTGACCCGCGTGATCGACCACTTCTCGGCCGCACTCGGCCGGACCCCGCTCCTGGCCGCGGCGGGCTGATCACCATGACCGCCCATGTGATCGCCGACGACGCCGAAGCCCTCGCGGTCGCCGCGGAGCTGGCCGAGGAGTTCCGGGCGGGCGCCTCCCTGCGCGACGCGGAGCGCAGGCTGCCCCGACAGGAACTGGACCGGCTGTCCGCCTCCGGGCTCCTGGCCGTCACCGTGCCCGCAGGCCACGGGGGAGCGGACGTCCGCACCGGGACGCTCGCGGAGATCTTCCGCCTGCTCGGGTCGGCGGACGGCAGTATCGCCCAGATCCCGCAGAGCCACTTCGTGTACGTCAATGTCATCCGCCGCCAGGGCACGCCCGAGCAGCAGAAGTTCTTCTTCGCCGAACTGCTCGCCGGGCGTCGCCTCGGCAACGCCCAGTCGGAGGCCGGCACCAAGCACGTCCAGGACATCCGCACCCGGCTGCGGCGCCGTCCCGACGGCTCGTACCTGCTGAGCGGCGTCAAGCACTACTGCACCGGCGCCCTGTTCGCCCACTGGATCCCCGTGCTGGCCCGGGCCGAGGACGACACCCTGCACGCGGCGTACGTCCCACGGGACGCGCCCGGCCTCACGGTCGTCGACGACTGGGACGGGATGGGCCAGCGGACCACCGCCAGCGGCACGGTCCACCTCGCGGACGTCACCGTGCCCGCCGACCGGGTCCTGCCCCACCACCTGACCTTCCAGGGCCCCCAACTGCACGGCGCCTTCGCCCAGTTGCTGCACGCGGCCATCGACGCGGGCATCGCCGCGGGCGCCCTCGCCGAGGCGGCCGCGTTCGTACGGACGAAGAGCAGGCCCTGGTTCGAGAGCGGGGTCGAGTCCGCCGCCGACGACCCGCTGCTCATCCAGCGGTTCGGTGAACTCGGCCTGCGGGTCAGAGCCGCCGAGGCGCTCCTGCGGGAGGCCGCCCGCACCGTCGACGCGGCCCGCGACGACCTCACCGACGACTCCGCGGCCGCGGCGTCCATCGCGGTCGCCGCCGCGAAGGTGGTGGCGGCGCAGGCCGCAGTCGAGGTCTCGGGCGCCCTGTTCGAAGTGGCGGGCACCCGCGCGGCCCTCCGGTCACTGAACCTGCACCGGCACTGGCGCGACGCCCGCACCCATACCCTGCACGACCCGACGCGCTGGAAGGTCCAGCACATCGGTCGGTACGTCATCGACGGCACCAGACCACCGCGGCACGGCCTGCTGTAGCAGGCGAGTGCGACAGCGCCGACGACACCCTCGGGGCCCTTGACGTCCTCGGGCCCGCACGGCCACCGGGCCTCCAGCCCTCGCCCCCCCCGCACGGCACCACACCGGCATGCCCGGCAGCCGTTTTCGTACCCGTTTCGGAGTTTGTATGTCTGCCCTCACCTTCCATTGGTTCCTGCCCACGACCGGTGACAGCCGGCACGTCGTCGGCGGCGGTCACGGGTCCACGCCCGGCATCGCCGCCGGGGACCGCCCGGCCACCGTCGAATATCTCGGCCAGATCGCCCGCACCGCCGAGCAGCTCGGCTTCGTCGGGGCCCTCACCCCGACGGGCGGGTGGTGCGAGGACGCGTGGCTGACCACGGCCATGCTGACGCAGGTGACCGATCGGCTGAAGTTCCTGGTGGCCTTCCGGCCCGGGCAGATCAGCCCGACACTGTCGGCGCAGATGGCCGCGACCTACCAGCGGCAGTCGCACGGGCGGCTGCTGCTGAACGTGGTCACGGGCGGCGAATCCGCCGAACAGCGCGCGTACGGCGACTTCCTCGACAAGGACCAGCGGTACGCCCGCACCGGGGAGTTCCTCGACATCGTGCGGCGGCTGTGGGCGGGCGAGACGGTCGACCACCACGGCGAGCATCTGCGGGTCGAGGGCGCCAGGTTGAGCCGCCTGCCCGAGCCCGCACCGCCGATCTACTTCGGCGGCTCCTCACCCGCGGCCGGCGAGGTGGCGGCACGGCACACGGATGTGTACCTGACCTGGGGCGAACCGCCGCAGCAGGTGAAGGAGAAGATCGACTGGGTACGTTCGCTGGCCGCCGCGCACGGCCGGCGGGTGCGCTTCGGCATCCGGCTGCACACCATCAGCCGGGACACCTCGGCGCAGGCGTGGGCCGAGGCGGAGCGGCTGCTCAAGGCCATGGACCCCGCACACATCAGGGAGGTGCAGCGGGGCCTGGCGACCAGCGAGTCCGAGGGGCAGCGCCGGATGCGCGAGCTGCACGACAGCGGCAGTACCGACAACCTGGAGGTCTACCCGAACCTGTGGGCGGGCATCGGCCTCGTCCGCGGCGGCGCGGGCACGGCACTGGTCGGCAGCCACACCGAGGTCGCCGACCTGATCGAGACGTACCACCGCCTCGGCATCGAGGAGTTCGTGCTGTCCGGGGTACCGCACCTGGAGGAGGCGTACTGGTTCGGGGAAGGCGTTCTGCCGGTACTGGAGAAGCGCGGTCTGTGGCGGCACCCGGCGGGTCCGCGCACCGTCGAGGCGGGCATCGTCCCGTTCGCCGCCCGATGAGCCCGGCGTCCGCGTCCCCGCGGGCCCAGGCCCGCGCGCACGAGCCGGATCCCACCGATGCGCGGGGACTGAAGACGGTCGTGCTCGCCAGCCTGCTGGGCACCACCGTCGAGTGGTACGACTTCTTCCTGTACAGCACAGCCGCGGGACTGGTCTTCGGCAAACTGTTCTTCCCCACGGCCGACGGCACCGTGGGCACGATGCTGTCGTTCGCGACGTTCGCCGTGGGCTTCGTCGCCCGTCCCGTGGGCGGCCTGCTCTTCGGCCACATCGGCGACCGGATCGGCCGCAAGCACACCCTGGCCTTCACCATGGGCCTCATGGGCGTCTCCACCGCCCTCATCGGCCTGCTGCCCACCTATGAGCAGGCCGGCGTGCTCGCACCGGCGTCGCTCCTGGTGCTGCGTGTCGCCCAGGGCGTGGCACTCGGCGGGGAATGGGCCGGAGCGGTCCTGCTGGCCGTGGAGTACGGGCCCACGGGCCGCAAGGGCCGGTTCGGCAGCTACCCGCAGATCGGGCTGGCCCTCGGACTGGCGCTGGGCACAGGAGTGTTCGCGCTGCTGGACGACGTGCTCGGCGAAGCGGCGTTCCTCGACTACGGATGGCGGATCGCCTTCCTGGTCAGCCTCGTCCTCGTCGCCGTCGGACTGACCGTACGGCTGAGGATCGAGGAGACACCGGCGTTCCGTGCCGTACGGCGTCTGGGGGCACCGTCCCGGCCGGCCCCGCTGGTCGAACTGCTGCGCGAGCCCGCCGCGCGCCGGCATCTCCTGCTCGGGATGCTGGCGCGCTGGGGAGAGGGAGCCGCCTTCAACACCTGGGGCGTCTTCGCCCTCACCTACGCGACCGGGACGCTGAACCTGGACCGCACACCGGTGCTGCTCGCGGTCACGGCCGCGGCGCTCGTGATGGCCGCCCTGATACCGGTGACCGGGGCCGCCGTCGACCGCCGTGGAGCCCGCCGGGTCTACCGCGCGGGCATGGCTGCCTTCGCCGTCTCGGTCTTCCCGGCGTTCTGGCTGTTCGGCACCGGAGGAACCCCGGCCTTCGCCGCCACGCTCATCGTGACGCTGGGGATCGTGCACGCATGGTTCTACGGCGCTCAAGGCACGCTGTTCGCCGCGCTGTTCGCCACACCCGTCCGGTACACGGGCATGTCCTTCGTCTACCAGGTGTCCGGCGTCTTCGCGTCCGGCATCACTCCACTGATCATGACCGCCCTGCTGGCCTTCGGCTCGGGGAGCCCTTGGTGGGCCTGCGGCTACCTCGCGCTGACGGGGCTGGTGAGCGTGTGGGCGGCCGGCCGGCTGCGGGACCAGGACCTGCACGTGGCCACCGGACAGCCGCCCGTGACCTCCCGCGCGTCCACGGCCGCCGCCGCCCGCGGGTGAGCCGGCGCATCAGGGTGTCGGCCGGCCGAGTGATCGGGGGTTTCGGAGTTCTGGACGAGCCGTTCACGGTCCTGTCCGTCACGGCGCGGCCCGGCGGCCGCCGACCGGCCGACAACGGCCCGGGGGAGCGCGAGCAGGCCGCTCAGCGGCGAGCACGGGTGCCGCCCCGGCCGCGCAGGATGACACCCGGCATCGTGAGCACGTGGTGCGCCCACCCGTACGAGCACGCGGGGACCGACCGGGATCGACATCGGCGCAGCAGGCGCGGAGACCACCGGGTGAACCAGGCCGCGCCCAGACCGATGACCGCCCCGGCAGCGACATCGCTGGGGTAGTGGGCGCCGCTCTGCACCCGCTCCACGGCGACCACCGCGGCAGGGACCGCGCACAGGGCGCCGACCAGGGGCCACGCCGGCGCGGCGGCCGCCGCGAACGCCACGGCGGCAGCCGTGTGGCCGGAGGGGAACGACGACGAGTCGGGCCGGTCCTCGACCTCGTCGTGGGGAATCCAGCCCTTGGGCGGCCGGGGGCGGTCGGCCAAGGGCTTGCACATGCCGTTGGACACCAGCTGTGCCACCGCGACGGCTACCAGGCCAGCGGTCCCCGCCCTGCGGCCGCGTCGGCCGCCCAGCCAGGCCAGCACCGCGGTGACACCGCACCACAGCTTCGTGCCTTGCGCCGCCTCCTCGACCACCGACAGCGCTTGGGCCAGCGGGCGTGGCACGCGGGAAGCGGCCTGCCTCGTGAGCTTCCGGTCCACGTCACGCACTGTCTCGAGCAACCTCATGCGCTCTCAGTACCCAAGATCGGACTGTACCGTCACCACACGATCAAGAAGGGTGCTCGGATGACGGCGGCTCGAGAGGTCATGCGTAGGCGTGGTCGGCGAGCGTGTGTAGAGTCCGCCGGCCTGGCCGCGGCAGGTCCCCGGCGCGGGCCGGTCCCATCCAGGAGCGCAGGAGCCCCGTCGGGGCAGGGTGACCGAACGGGTTTCCCTGCCCCGACGGAGTCCGGTCGGCCGGGCGGCGGGTCACCGGCCACCCGGCCGAGGTCGGTGCCGTGCGCCGCGCTCCCCGGCTCAGCCGAAGTTGACGTCGCTGCACCACATGTAGGCCTGGTCGAGGTGCGAGGCCTGCCAGATCACGAACAGGATGTGATGTCCGCTGTAGCCGGAGGTCTGGACGGGGAACGTGATGTCCTGCGCCGGGGCGTAGCGGCCGGTCTGCGTGATGAAGTCGAGGTTGCCCCAGCCCAGGGTCTGGGTCTTGGGGTCGAAGCCCTGCTTGCTCACGTAGACCTTGAAGTAGTCGGCGCCGTGGGACGCCTGGTCGTACAGGTGGACCGAGAAGTTGTTGCCGACGGTGGTGGTCTTCCAGGGCCCGGGCTTGTCCAGGCTGGAGTTCCTCGAGAGGTTGTTGCTGCAGAGCGTGCCGTCGGGGGTCCGCGCCTGGAACTGGCCACCGAGGCCGTCGCGCAGCGCGCTCATCCAGTTCCACATGGTGTCGGGGTTGGCCTGGAACGCCTGCCAGCACATGGGGTCCTGGGTCTGCATGGCCGGGTTCGTGTGGTTGCTGCCCCACGTCTTCCAGCACTGGTAGGCGCGGGAGGCGGGGTCGACGATCGTGCCGTGGGCCTGGGCGGGTGCCGACCAGGCCAGCGCGCCGGCAACCACGGCGAACAGCATGGCGAGCGCCTGGAGAGGCCGGCGGAGGGACGACCGCGAACGCCCGGTTAACGGACTCTTTTTGCGCATGTGGGGGGACTCCTTCCAGTTGCAAGCTGTCATGGGAGCGCTCCCAACGGTAGGACGTCTGAGTGAAATGTCAATGAAACGAACGGAGTTGATCACAGGTTCGAGCGAAGGCCGACGTCCAGTACGCGGATCAACTCGCCGACTCTTCCGCCGCCGGCCGGTGCTGCCGGGAAGCGTTCGAGTACGTCGACGACGACCGGCGTCGCGTGATGCCGTACCTGTTCAAGATGTGCGGCACCAACGCTCCGGTCGTCGTCGGCGAGGAGTTCGACCGCTCTGGCCGCATGGGCGCCGGCCCCGAGGATGTGCTTGACCTGGGTGGCCTTGGCCAGCGGGTGCAGGTAGGCGGCGCCTGCCGCGGACATGGCTGCCCGAGCCGCCTCACGCGCGGCCGCGGTGTCCGTGCTCTTGGCTGCCTGGAGTGCCGCCCACGCGCTGTCTCGCAGAGCCTTCCCCCGCCGACCGCCTCGAGCGAACTCCCACGCGGCGCCGATTGCGTCTCGGGGCCGCAAGTCGTCCGGCTGATCGCCCTCGAACACCTGGAGCACCGCTTCCGCGCACGTCGCGGCGAACGCGGTGACCTCACGCAGTTCTCGCATACTCAGAGCGATCTCGCTCGCTTCCCCTGTCATGACTCCATCTTCGACCATCGCGGTGGACGGCCAGGCGGCCGAGGTGGGTCCGGGCCGGCCTGCGGCGGCCGGCCCCCGCGCAGACCAGATCATGGAAGGCCGCCCGGGGCGTTGCCGTCATCTCGCCGACCTTGGTGGCTCGGGGCGTGTCGGTGTGGTGAAGGGCGGCTGCCGTGACATCCAAGTCCTTGTAGCCGGGGTTGGTTTTGGTCAGACTCGTCCTGAAACTTCTTTCTGGTCATGGGGGACGGGATGAGGCGTTCGGCAGGGAGCGACCCGGGAGGCGCCGGGTCGGGGCAGGCGCAGGCGCGGGGCGGCGCGGAGCCGGCGCGGCGGGACGGTGACGGGGCCGCGCCCTCGCTCGCACAGGTCGTCGGCGCCGCGGGCGGCCTGCCGGAGGACGCGGTGCTGTGGATCGCGGCGGGGCTGGCCGGGGCGCTGTCCGTGCTGCACCGGGCCGGGCGGGGGCACGGGAGTGTGCGGGCCGGGAACGTGCTGCTGACGCGGAGCGGGGCCCGCCTGGCGGGGGAGACGCACGGGCACGGCGGGGGGTCGTACACGCCCGCGGCGGACATGATGGCCCTCGGGATGCTGCTGGTCGCGGCGTACACCGGCGTGAGCGGCAGCAGGCGGCCCGATGTCGGCAAGCTGCCGGTGCGGCTGCGCCAGGTGGTCACCGTATGCCTGGCCGAGGACCCGCAGGAGCGGGCCACCCCGGAGCAAGTCCTCGCGCTCATCGGTACGTTGACGCCCGAGCCACCCGTCTGGACGGTCGAGGCGGACGGGCTGACCATGCCGGGAGAGGGCGCCGGCTCGCCCTCGGACGCCCCGACCCGGAACGCACCCCCCTCGGACACCCCGGTCGAGGCGCCCCCGCACCCGAGGCCGCGCGGCCTCTCCGGGGCCCGGCTCGCCCTCGTGGTCGTCGCCGCGGTCCTCGTCGGTGTGGTCGTCACGGCGCTGCTGATCCTGGTACCGGGCCGCGACGGGGGCACCCGTACCGCGGACGCCCCCGCGACCAGCGGACCGACTCGGCTCCAGCCGAGCGTGAGCGAGGCACCGCCGCGACAGTCGACTCCCAGCGAGGGGCCGAGCGACGATCCGGAGCCGTCCACCCAACCGGCCACGCCCACCAGCCAGGCGCCGCCCCCGCCCAGCCCGGAGCAGACCAGGCGGACCGGCACCGTCAACGACTGCGAGGGCAAGCCACTGACCGAACCCGTCTCGCTCCTGCTGTTCTGCGGGGACGGCACGGCCATGCTGCACGACCTGGTGTGGACCGGCTGGGGCGACGCCACGGCCACCGCGCGGGGGATGGTCACGGAGGTGGTCTGCCGGCCCAGTTGCGTCGACGGGCGGGAGGTCGCCTCGGCCGCCACGGTCGTCGTCTCCGGGCTGTCCGGCGGCCGCTACACCCTCATGGAGGTGCGGGCCCCGCGGTCGCCCACGGACCCCGACGCCCACTACACGCTCGACCGGCTCGGCCCGACCTACCGCGGCTGACCCGGCTCACACCCCCCACGCCGAGAACGCGGCCCAGTGGACGGGGGAGGCGAAGGGACACTCGTCCGGGTCGTGCCCCGGCCGGGTGTACTGCCCGGCCAGTGCCGCGAGATGCGGATGCGCCTCGGTGTAGCGGCCGAGGCCGTCCCAGGTCAGCCGCCGCAGCCAGGTCCGCGCCCCGCGCAGCGCGGACACGGGCTCCTCGCCGTCCGCGCCGGGGGCGAGCAACTCGTACAGGCGGGTCATCAAGAGCGCGGTCGCCAGGTCGTTCACCTGCCACAGGCTGGTGATCGCGCACGCGGCCCCGGCCTGGAGGAAGCCGCCCGGCAGCCCGGTGAACTCGTCGGGCGCGTCGATGATCTCGTACCGCCCGGACTGACAGGCGCCCGCCACCACCAGCCGGCAGGAGGGGAGCCGGCGCCTTACGAGCGCCTCCAGGTCCAAGGTGGCGTCCGCGAGCACCAAGGTCCCACCCCGGCCGACGAGTTCCGCGGTTCCATGACAGCTCAGATGGAGGTACGACGCCTCGGTGAGGTGCTCCAGCAGCCACCCGACCGTGGCATCGGCGCCCACGGCGCACACGGTCTCCCCACCCGGCTCGAACAGCGCCCGGATCTCGGCGAGTTCGCTGCGCGCACCGGGCAGCGAGCCGTCGGGATCGGACACGGCGACCAGGCGCGGCACGGACGGTGCCGCCCGCGCGGCGGCGGCCCGCGCGGCGGCGTACACACCGGCCGACGGGACGAGCGTCAACGTACCCATGTCGTCCAGGATTTCATCACCCGGTCCCAGCGGTACGGCCTGCAGCGGCACATGCCCCAGGAGCCCGGTCGGTACGACGACCGCCTCGTGCCCCGGATCCTCGGCGAGCAGCCCGGCGAGGGGCCGCAGCAGCGGGGCGAGCTCACGCAACCGGTCCACGGCCCGGGGAAGTTCACGGCGCCGCTTGAGGGCACCGGCCTGCTGGACCACGAAGAGCCCCACCGCGGGGGCGTCCAGGTCCAGGGTCAGCAGTTTGGCGATCGAGGCACTGGTCACCTCGGGGACGAGTACGGCACGCACGCCTTCCTCGTGGTTTCGCGGGACGAGGAGCACGCAGCTGCCCCAGGGCGAGTTCACCAGGTAGGCGAGCGGCATTCCGCCGGCGGCCCGAACGACGTCCGCCACCTCGGTCGTCCGCAGGAACCCCTCGAACCCGGGGATCGCCCGGATCTCCTCGACCGCCGCCCGCACACCCCGCTCGGCCGCGGCCTGCGCCCCCACCGAGGTGACGAACCCACCATGCGAGCCGTCGCCCGGTCCCGCCGAACCGCCACCGGAGTCGACGCCGGCCCCTGCCACCCCGGCGGCCACCACCCGATAGCGCTCCCGCGCCTCCTCGTACCGGCGGGCCGCCGACGGATCGACGCGTTCCAGCGCCTTCAGATCCACCGTGTCGCGCCCGGCCGCCACCGACAACTCGCGGGCGAGCCCCCGTTCGATCGCCTCGACCGCGTGTTCCGGACGCCCCGCGCGGGCCAGCAGGAAGGCGGCCTGGCGGGCGGTTCCGCTCGTCATCAGCAGCACGCTGCGGCGGGCGGCGGCGGTGACCTGTGCGTCGTAGAGCGCGTGGACGGCGACCAGCATGTCCGCCGCCACGTCGGCCGCGCCGGTCCAGTCCCCGGCGTCGGCGAGCGCGTCGATCGCCTCCCGGGCGATGGACAGATGCAGCGAGGGGAAGACGCGCGGCGGTACGGAGGTCAGCGCGGTGCGCCGCAGCCGGGCGCGCTCGGCGCTGCCCGGATCGTCGAGGAGATCGACGGCGCGGGCCAGGAGCCAGACGGCGCGGCTGGTGTCGAGGAGCCCCGGGTGCGCGGCGGCGAAGGTGATGACGGCGGTGGCGGCGGCACGGGCGCCGCGCGGGTCGGCCGTGCCCCGCTCGGGGGAGAGCAGCAGATCGGCCAGGTTGCACTGGAGCTGCGACCACAGGACGGGGTCGTCGTCGGGGCGCAGCCGGCCGAGGGCGTTCCGGTAGCACCGCTCGGCCTCGCGCAGGTCGCCGGGACCGCCGCGCCGGATGAGGAGCACCCCGAGGTTGATCAGGGAGAAGGACCAGTCGACGCGGTTCCGCCTCGGCGAGCGTGCGTCCAGTGCGGCCCGGAGGTGCTCGATGCCGAGCGTGAGATCGTTCTCCCCGCCGCCCGGGCGGTGCCCGAGCAGCAGCCCGTGGTTGGTCCGCACCCGGGCCCAGAGTTCGCGGTGGGTACGGCGGTCCACCGCGGCTTCGGCGCGGGTGAGCAGCTCGTGGGCGTACTCCCAGCGCTCGACGCGGTCGCCGTCGTCGCGGAAGTGCTGGAGGGACGCGAGGTTCGTGGCGACCTCGGCCCACTGGAGGGAGCCCTCCGGCAGCCGGTGCAGGGCGAGCCGGAGCATCCGCATCGCCTCGGCGGGCTCGGCCGGGTTCGCTGTGTACAGCGTGCCGACGAGCAACACGCCCAGCCGGGCGGCGAGTTCGGTCTCCAGGTCCGTCTCGCCGATCTGCCCGGCGAGTTCGAGCGCCTCCCGCGCGAGCGGAACGGCCTCTGGGCCTTGCGCGCCCCGGACCCGGTCGTACAGGGCGTACAGCCGCTCCCGCAGCCCCTGTCCGAAGGCGGCCAGCGATGCCGCGTACCGCTCGACGGCCCCCTCCACGGGCACACGGCCGCCGCACAGGTCCTCCAGCAATTGCTGCCGCAGCCGCAGCGGAGCCTCCAGCGGGGTGCCGGCGACCCGGCGCAGCTCAGCTGCCCCCGCGTCGCGCACCTGGGTGCCGTCGGTGAGCCGGGGCTGCGCCCGGACGAGCGCGGTGAGCCGGTCCGGCATGGCCACCGTGACGGCGTGCAGCAGCTCCCCGACCCCGGTGTCCGCCAGCTCGTCGGCCACGTTCCGCAGGAAGATCCGATAGTTCTCCACCGTGGGCGGCCCGTACGGCGTCAACTGCGCGCACGCCCCCTCGGGATCCGCCAGGTCACGCTCCACGTCACGGCTCAGCGCGAACGGCAGCAGCCTGCGCGGCAGCACGACCACGTTCCCGCCGAACTTCCCCTGGGCGAAGGCCCCGGCGAGCCGTGCCTCCTCCACCAGGGCGGCCGCGCTCGCCGTGGGATCCCGCTGGAGTTCCGCGACGGAGGTGGCGAACAGCGACGGCACGACCGCTCCGGCGCGCAGCACCAGCACCGGCGCCTCGATGTGCGCCCGGGTGCCGCAGCCGGGACAGTCCACCCAGCACAGCCCGCGCCCGAACCCGTCCGGACCGTCGGGGCTTTCGAGGACGTCGCCCCGCTCCCGGCTGTCCACGACTCGCCACACCGGCTCCTGGCACGGCCGTTCGCACTGCTCGCACCGCCACGCGTACGCCACCCTCGCGGAGACGGCCACCGCCGGCCTACTTGCCGTTGGTGAGATGGGACAGCAACGCCGTCAGCACCCGCGCGAGCGCCGCGTCCTTCAACGCCCGCTTGCGCACGGCCACCTTCCACCGGCCCTGCCGGTCCCGGTCGACCACCACCTCGGTCTGCAACAGCGTGACGACCAGCACCCCCACGGTGACGGTCACGGGGTCGAACCGCTCCATCGGCGACCGCGCGTACTCCACGGCCTCCCCGACGACGTCGTCCCCTTGCAGGGCGGCGTACTCCAACGCCGCCCGCGCGACGTCCCCTTCGCCCCCGCCCTCACCCGGCTCGACCCCCGCCGCCTTCAGCGCCTGCCCCAACTCCCCCTCCGACAGGCCGGTCTCCCGGGCCGACGACAGCAGCCCCCGGTCCTCGACCAGCACCGTCAGCGCCCGGACGGCCTGCGCGTCGGAGAGCGCACGAATCTCCCGTACCAACTCGTCTCGCTGCGACATGAGCCAAGTCTGCCCCGTCGCGGCGCGCGGCGGGCGGTGTACGCACGACTCGTCACCCCAAACGCCAGGACCCGCCGCACCCCGCGCGGCGCGGGCCCGGGCCTCGCCCCTCTCGTCCCTGCCGTACGCGCCGTTTCACCGAACCCCGGCGGCGAGGCGGACCACTGTGCAGGACGACCATGATCGTTCTGGCGGCAACCGCTGTACCGACATTCCTCGAAGCCGGTAGCGGACCCGGACACGTAGGCCGCGATCCGGCATGTCGCGTCGGCGGAGGCGTCAGCGGGGGAGGAGCACGGCTGTGCCGGTGACCCGGACCCGGGCGTCCTCGGGCGTCACACCGATGACGAGCTCGCTCGGGCGGCCCATGTCCTCCCCCTGCCGCACGGTGACGTCCATGGGTTCGGTGACCAGTCCCAGGGCGCGGAGGTAGCCGCCGAACGCGGCCGCCGCGGCGCCCGTCGCGGGGTCCTCCACGACGCCGCCGACGGGGAACGGGTTCCGGGCGTGGAAGCGGCGGGGGGACTCGCGCCACACCAGGTCGACGGTGGTCCAGCCGTACCGGCGCATGACTCCGGCGAGCGCGTCGAAGTCGTAGTCGAGCGCGGCCAGCCGCTCGCGGGAGGCCGCGGCCAGCACCAGGTGGTCATTGCCGCCGAAGGCCACGTGCGGCGGCAGCGCGGGGTCCAGGTCCGACGGGCTCCAGCCGAGGGCCGCGAGGGTGGCCTCCAGCTCGTCGGCGAACGCCTGACGGGACCGGGTCGGCACACTGGTGAGCGTCGCCCGCACCGCCCCCGCGCCGTCGGCGGCGGTGGTCACCGCGATGACGCCCGCCGGGGTGTCCAGAACGAGGTCGCCGGGGCCCAGCCTGCCGGCGAGCGCGACGGCCAGGGCCACCGTCGCGTGCCCGCAGAACGCCACCTCCGCCAGCGGGCTGAAGTAGCGCACCGTGAAGCGCCGGGCGACCGGATCGACGGCGGTGACGAAGGCGGTCTCGGAGTACCCCACCTCGGCGGCGACGGCGAGCATGGCCGCCGCGTCCAGCCCGGAGGCGTCGAGCACGACCCCGGCGGGGTTGCCGCCCTCCGGGGTGCGGGTGAACGCGGAGTAGCGCAGGATCTCGGGGACCGCGCCGGAGCCGCCGTGGGCCGGGGCAGTGGTCGCGGTGCCGGTGAAGGCGGCGGTCTTGTCGTCGGTCATGAGGGAAACCCTGCCACCCTTCCCCAATCGGGTCCAACGATGGATCACGATACACCCCATCGACTTTCCGCATAGGCTGCGCGGGTGGACACACGACTGCTGACGACCTTCACCACGCTCGCCCGCACGGGCAGCTTCACCGCCGCCGCGGCCGAACTCCACCTCGCCCAGTCCACGGTCACCGTGCACATCCGCACCCTCGAACGCGACCTCGGCGTGCCGCTGTTCGACCGGCTGCCCACCGGTGCCTCGCTCACCGACGTCGGCCGGCGGCTCCTCGGAGAGGCCGAGACGGTGCTCGACGCCGTGGCCCGGCTGCGCTCCGCGACCGGCGAGGACGGGCCCGTCGCGGGCCGGGTGGTGGTCGGCACGCCCGAATCGCTGTGCGCCACCCGGTTGCCGACCGTGATCGCGGCCCTGCGCACCCAACACCCCGACGTGGATGTCGACCTGCACGCGGCCGGCACCGAAGAGTGCGTACAGGGACTGCGCTCCGGCCACCTCGACTTGGCGCTGCTGATGGCCGAGGACGCCGAGGCCCCCGACATCGCCACCGAACCGGTCGCCCGCGAGGCCCTCGCCCTCGTCGCCGCCCCCGGCCATGCGCTGGCCGGCCGTGACCGCCCGACGGCCTGGGGCGATCTGGCGGCCGAGCACTTCTTCCTCCTCGAGGAGGGCTGTGCGTACAGCGATGCCTTCGAACGGCGGCTGCGCGCCGCGCCCGGCGCGGGCCCGCGAGTCACCCGGTTCGGCAGCGTGGACGCGGCCCGCTCCTGTGCCGCGGCGGGCCTGGGCCTGACCCTGCTGCCGGCGACGACCGTCGCCGAGCACCTGCGCGACGGACGGCTGCGTCGGATCGCCCTCGCCGGCCCGCCCCTCGCCGACGTATCCGTACGGCTGGCCCGGCACCGCCGGCGCTGGGCGGCGCCCGCTGCGCGCCAGGTCGCCCGCGCCCTCGTCCGGCACCTCGCACAGGCCGGGGACGGGGACGCCGGGCACCCGGCGGCAGCTGGAAAGGCGTGATGTGCCGACCGCGTCGGTGATCCGCCGCTCAGCCGCTGGAGATCGGTGGCTGGGTGTCGCCCGGGGCGGCCGGCCGCCGAGAATCGCTGGCGGCGCTCGTCGTGATCGCCGGCGCGGTGGTCGCCTCCGCCGAGTTCGTGTGGTGGTCCGGGGCCGCACCCCGGCGGATCCCTCGGATCCGGGCCCGGCGTCGGCTCCCGCTTCTGCTGCGCCGGCGACACACCCTTGACGGTCGCCCGGTGGCCGCCGTTTGCCTGCGGGCTTGTGAACCGCAGCTCGACGTCGCCCTGTTGGACACCGCCGCGTCTGCGTCCCCCACCGCGCTCCTGTTGCGCCGACGGGACTTCGGCAAGGTGCTGTACCCGTGCGGGCCGGGTCTCCCCGGCCGCCCGGGGCCGGGGTGATGTCCATCAGCCTGTGGGCATGCCGATCCGGTCGCGTTCGAGTACGGAGCGCAGCTTCGAGATGGCGCGGACGGCGGCCGCGCCGGAGGAGTCGTCGAGCGTGTCCGCGATCAGCGTGGCGAGTTCCTCGGTGAAGGTTCTCTCCGCCGCGTCGACGAGTCGCGAGCCGTCGTCGGTCAGGGCCAGCAGGGAGGACCGGCGATCGGATGGATTCGGCTGCCGGACGATCCAGCCCTGTTTCTCCAGGCGGTCGGCGCTCTTGCTGGTCGCCCCGACGCCGATGGCGAACTCGGCGGCGATGTCCGCCACGCGAGCCCCGGGATGGTCGCGCAGGAAGCGCAGGAACTCGAACTGCGAGGTCACGATCCCGTGCCGCTCACGAAGACGGTCGTTGAGGGCGTTGTACAGACGCGTCTCGCAGCGGACCAGATCGGAGAAGAAGCCCGGGAGGTCGACTTCGTCACCGCTCAATCTATATGCCATGGCATATAGTGTAGTGGAATCTACTTTCGGTGGGGCGGGAGCACACCCATGAGCAAGGAACAACGCGCCCGGATCGACGCGATGATGCGGCAGCCGCGGCCCGAGGGCCCACGGTCGGTCGAGGAACTGCGCGCCGGATTCAAGGCGTTGATGGACCAGATGATGGTGCCCGACGGAATCCGCACCACGCGGACGACACTCGGCGCCCGATCCGCCCTGCATGTCGAGCCGGACAACGGGCCCCGCGCCGGGACGATCCTGTACTTCCACGGCGGCGGCTTCGTGTTCGGCTCTCCCGAGACCGCCCTGCCGCTGACGGGGCACCTCGTGGCCAAGACCGGCTTCAGGGCGTACTCGCCGGACTACCGGCTTGCCCCCGAGCACCCGTTCCCGGCCGCGATCGAAGACACCCTGAGCGCCTACCGCGACCTTCTCGACAGCGGCGCGGACCCCTCGGCCATCGCGTTCGCCGGGGACTCCGCCGGCGGCGGCCTCACCGTCACCACCTGCCTCGCCGCCCGTGAGGCGGGCCTCCCCCTGCCCGCCGCCATCGTGGCGTTCTCCCCTGGCCTCGACGCCACCCGCACGGGCGAGAGCATGGACACCAAGGAGGGCATCGACCCGATCTTCACCCGTGAGGCCGTCGAACACACCGGGGCCATGTACCTGGCCGGAGCCGACCCCCACCAGCCCCTGCTCAGCCCGGCCGTCCTCGCCGACCTGACCGGCTTCCCTCCCCTGCTGATCCAGGTGGGCACGAACGAGATCCTGCTGGACGACTCCACGCGCCTCGCCGCGCGTGCGAGGGCGGCCGGGGTGGACGTCATTCTGGACGTCACCGCCGACGTGCCGCACGTCTTCCAGTCGTTCGCCGGCGTACTGGACGAGGCGGACGAGGCACTGGACCGCGCGGCTCTCTTCCTCGGCCAGCGACTTGGCGCTGGGCGCGCGGCAAAGGCGCCAGAGAAGTAGGTTCGGCCCCAGACCGTACTCGGGCTGGGGTCCGCACGGGCTCGACGACGGCGGTCCCGACGCCGACCCGGCGGTGAGCACCGGCTACGAGGCCACCCGCAACCGGCGCCTGACCCGCGGTCGGAAGCTGTCGGGCACCACACCGGCAGCGACCCCCGGGTGGCGGTGGGGCACGGGTTCGCCCACCTCTGAAACCGACGCGTGCTCGGCGAGGTCCGCACCGGCCCGGCGTGGGCGACCACCCGGGTCGGGTCACCCGGCGGCAGACGTCCGGCGCGTCAGGCAAGAGCCGCCAGGGCCGCTTCGGATGGGCTCCCGGCCGTCGCCTGGTACACGATGATCACCTGGTGCTCGGCGCCGCCCACGGTGAGCGCCTGCCTCCGCAGGGCCAGGCTGCCGACGACCGGGTGCGTGAAGCGCTTGAGCTCGTCCCGGGCGGGCCGCGTCTCGTGCCGCGTCCACAGACGGCGGAACTCCTCGTCCGTCTCCAGCTCGGTGACCAGGTCGACGGTTCTGGGGTCGCGTGGGTCGGCTTCGGCGCGCAGGGCCGCCGTGGTCTGCGCGGCTGTTTCCGCCCAGTCGGGAAAGAGGCGGCGGGACGCGGGGTCGAGGAACACCGCTCGGACCAGGTTGCTTCCGGGCTCGTACATCGGGGCGAGCGCGCGGGCCTTTTTGTTCGCCGCCAGTACGTCGAAACACCGGTCGCGGACGTACGCGGGGCGGTCCGTCCAGGCGTCGAGCAGCCGGTGCACGTCCGCGGAGACCTCGGTCCGTGACGGGGGCACGGGGGCGGGACCGGCGAGGGCGTACAGGTGGGCGCAGGCGTCGGCGTCCAGCTTCAGCGCCCGCGCGAGGGAGCGCAGCACCTGGGGCGAGGGGTGCCGGTCGATGCCCTGCTCGAGCCGGACCAGGTACGGCTCGCTGATTCCGGCGAGGTGGGCCAGTTCCTCCCGGCGCAGTCCTGCCACACGGCGGCGTCCGCCGGCGGGAATCGCCGCGTCAGCCGGTGCGATCCGTCCGCGCCGGGCCTTGAGGAAGTCTCCCAGAAGATTGTCGGCCGCCATCCTGCGAGGGTAACCCTGCGAGGGTGCTGGCCGGCCCGGTGGGAGTGGCGCAGGCTCGATGTCATGAAGACCTGGTTCATCACCGGCGCGTCCCGCGGCTTCGGCCGTATCTGGGCCGAAGCCGCTCTCGAGCGCGGCGATCGCGTCGCCGCCACCGCACGTGACCCCGAGACCCTGCGACCCCTCATGGACGCCCACGGGGACGACGTCCTCCCGCTCCGCCTCGACGTGACCGACCGCTCGGCCGTGACCGCCGCGGTGCGGCGGGCCGCCGAGGTCTTCGGCCGGCTCGACGTGGTCGTCAACAACGCGGGCTACGGCCTGTTCGGCATGGTCGAGGAGAGCACCGAGGAACAGGCCCGCGCGCAGCTCGACACCAACCTGTTCGGCCCGCTGTGGGTGACACAGGCGGCCCTGCCGTACCTGCGGGCCCAGGGCAGCGGCCACATCCTGCAGGTCTCCAGCCTCGGCGGCCTCGCCGCCTTCCCCACACTGGGGCTGTACAACGCCTCCAAGTGGGCCCTGGAGGGGATGAGCGAGGCCCTGGCCCAGGAGGTCGCTCCGTTCGGGATCAATGTCACCCTCGTCGAACCCGGCCCCTACGGCACCGACTGGTCGGGCGCCTCCGCGGTGCACACCGAGCCGCTGCCCGCCTACGAACCCGTCCGCGCCGCGCGCCGGGCCGGCGCGTCCGCCCGCACGCCCCAGGACGCGCGGGGCACCGCCGCCGTCGTCCTCGAACTCGTCGACACCGACGAACCGCCCCTGCGGCTCTTCCTCGGCACCTACCCCTATCCGGTGGTCGAGGCGGCCTACCGGAAGCGGCTCGACACGTGGAACGAGTGGCGGCACCTCGCCTCCCGCGCGTGACCGGTACGGAGCACCCCGCGACGTCCAGGCTCCCCGCGCGTCACCTCGGGGACTCGGCTTTCCTGAGGCGCGTATGCGATGGTCTCAGTGCCCTCTACGACGTGCTGGATCGACGACTCCCGTCACCGTGGGATCTCGATGGACCGTGGGGCCGCCGCGACCGCGGGCGGATCGGCCGCTGCGGTGTCCCAGAGCGCTGCCGACAGAGTGAAGGCCGTCGACTTCGTCGCCGGCCGCGAGACCGCGTCGGTGGAGGTCGGACAGCATCCGCGGCGCGTCCGGCTCGGTCTCGCGGGTGCCGACCGGTCGACACCGGCCGGTGGTTGACGCCCTCCGCGCCGGACCGTGGCCGCCCCGACGGAGTGCCTTCGCCGGTCGTGCGCACGGGTCCGGCCGCGAGGAGGACGCCGGTCACAGCGGGTCCGGCGCACGGCTTCGGGAGATGAGCAGGTCCCCGCCCGGGGACATGCCGTGCGAGCCCCTCGACCGTCGTGCCCTCGGAGAGAGCGGGGCAGACTTCCTCCCCATGGAGGTGTCACCTGCCATTCCCAGAACGGACGGTGATCACCGCTCCGCGCGGCGCCGGCAAGAGGAGCGCCCATGCACGACGGTTCCGGCCGCCCGCACCCCGGCCACGTCAGACGCCTGCCGCGGTCGGGCGGCGGGTCCTGCGCCTGCGGCGTGAACACCGCATCGAACCCGTGCGGTCGGCGGCACCGGGCCGGCCGGTCCGGAAGGTGGGTGAGGGACGAGTGCCGGGACCCGCGTGGAGGCGGCCGGGATCCGGTGTTCGGCCGACGGTCCGCTCGCTCGTGTGCGCCCACCGTGGCCGGGCCCGTGCGGGCGTCCGCGTGGGCACGTGGACGCGGATGGGCCGATGGGGTGGCTGTGGACAGTGCCCGGCCAGTCGCCGGTAAGCGGAGCGGGCGGGCGGTTCAGATGGGCCGAGCGGCCCGTGTGGCGTACTCGCCCGCGCGCGGCGAGAGGGGGCATCCGGAGCGGAGTACGGGAAGCGAGGCAGCGGCGATGGCGGAGTACGGGCAGGAACGACCGGCCGGGAACGAGGTGCCGCCGGAGGGCGGCGCGAGGCCGGACGAGGTGTCCTACACGTCCCTGCTCGATCTGCCGCTCAGCTCCGATCTGGACCGCATCGGCGAGCAACTGCACGCCCTGGCCCGGGCGCAGAGCACGCTCCAGGAACTGCTGCAGGCGGTGGTGAACATCACCAGTGAGCTCGAACTGCCCACCGTACTGCGACGCATCGTACGCACCGCGATGGACCTGGTGGGCGCCCGCTACGGAGCCATGGGCGTACTCGACGCGGAGGGCAGGCTCCTGGACGAGTTCGTCCCGCTGGGACTGAGCGCCAAGGAGCTGGCGGCCCTCCAGGGAGTGGAACTGCCGCGCGGACGGGGACTGCTCGGGCATCTGATCCACCATCCGGAGCCGTTGCGGGTCATGGACATCTCCCGCCACCCGGAGTCGGCGGGTTTCCCGCCCGGGCACCCGCCCATGCGCAGCCTGCTCGGTGTCGCCATCAGCGTGCGCGGACGGATCTACGGCAACCTCTACCTCTCCGAGCGCACGGACGGGCGGCCCTTCGACCGGCACGACGAAGGCGTGATCCGGGCACTGGCCGGCACCGCCGGAGTGGCCATCGAGAACGCCCGCCTCTACCAGCAGGTCCGCAACAGCGCCGTACAGTTCCAGCGGATGCTGCTGCCCCGCCTGCCCGACCTGCGGCCCTTCGCGGCCGGGGCGGCCTATCAGCCGGCCGGCGCCCCGGCCGCCGTGGGCGGCGACTGGTACGACGCCCTGCTGCTGCCCGACGGAGCCTGCGCGGCCGTGATCGGTGACGTCGTGGGGCACGACTTGCGGGCCGCGGCCGACATGTCCCAGCTCCGCAACATGCTGCGGGCCCTGTACTACGACCAGAACCTTTCGCCCAGCACCTGTCTCGCCCGCCTCGACCGCATCATCCACGCCGCCCTGGGCGAGACACCCATCGCCACCGTGCTGCTGGCCCGTCTGGAACCCGCCGACGGCACCTGGCGACTGCGGTGGTCCACCGCCGGGCACCCGCCGCCGCTCCTGCTGCTGCCCGACGGACGGGTCCGCTACCTGTTCGCCGAACCCGGCCTCCCCCTCGGGGTGGCGGCCGACCTGCCCCGCCCCGACCACTGCGAGGCGGTACCGGTGGACAGCACCGTCGTCCTCTACACCGACGGCCTGGTGGAAACCCCCGGCCAGGCGCTGGACCGGGGGCTGGACGCTCTGGCCGCCACCGCTTCCAGGTTCGCCGCGCGTCCACCGGACGAGCTGTGCCTGGCCCTGCTCGACCACCTGCCCGGCAACGGACACGACGACAAGGCCGTCATCGCCCTGCGCACCCCACCCTTGACGGGCTACGCCCGCACCTGAAGCAATACGCGAAGAACCACCGCCCAAGGGGTGCGGTCGCCGCCCGCCGCCCGCCGGCCGGCGAGCAGGTCGAGGGAGTACTCGCGTCCAAGGCGTTGACGCCTTCCCAGGCGCCGACGGCCAACGAGGAGGCGCCGATGCGGTCCTTTGGCGCGGCGTGGGCCATGAAGGCGGCGGCCACGTCGTGGAAGACACCTCACCTCGCGCGGCCGGGAGCGGCATGTCGTCGCTGCCGGCTGTGCGGCGGGCAAGCAGCGAGGTCGAGCACGGAGTGCCGGGCGGGCTTGCCGACCGGATACGGGCACAGGCCACCGGAGCCGGTCCGCCCAGGACCGGGCGGTACCCGGCCGACGGGCCCGGCGGGCACCGTGTGTGAGACTCGGGGCATGATCCGTACCGCGACCCCCGCCGACATTCCCGTCATCCATACGCTGATTCGCGAGCTCGCCGAGTACGAGAAGGCACTCGACGAGGTCAGGGCGACGAAGGAACAGCTCACCGAGGCCCTGTTCGGCGAGCGCCCGGCCGCCTACGCACACGTGGCCGAGGACGCCCACGGCGAGGTCGTGGGCTTCGCGCTGTGGTTCCTCAACTTCTCCACCTGGCGGGGCGTGCACGGCATCTACCTGGAGGACCTGTACGTCCGCCCCGAGGCCCGCGGCGGCGGCCACGGCAAGGCCCTGCTGACGGAGCTCGCCCGCATCTGTGTCGCGCGCGGCTACGAGCGCCTGGAATGGTCGGTCTTGAACTGGAACCGGCCCGCGATCGACTTCTACGAGGCACTGGGCGCCCGCCCCCAGGACGAGTGGGCTGTGTACCGGCTCACGGACGAAGCGCTGAACGCCATGGGAGCCGGGGCGGCCAGCCCTGACCACGACCAGTGATCTCCGGAAGGACTCCGTCGAGCGCTTCGCCCGGGCCGCCGCCCCCGCCGGCCCTGCTCGATGTCCGCCACCGCCCACGCCACCCCGGCCGCTGATATCACCTGGCGCGCCGCGGGCCGGGCCGTCACCCTGACGGTACTTTTCCGGGTTTCCTCCCCCGCGCGCGGCCGGGGCGCGGTTGGATGTCCGCATGACTTCCGCCGAGCACGCGCGGCTGATGCGCGCCAACCAGGCGAACTGGGACGCCCGCACTCCGGTTCACGCCGCCAGCCGGTTCTACGGCCTGGACGAGGACCTGGATCCGGAGCGCTGGTTCGCCGCCTTCGAGTGGGAGGACCTCGGCGAGTTGTCCGGCCGGGACCTGCTGCACCTCCAGTGCCACCTCGGTACGGAGACGCTCGCCCTCGCCCGGCGTGGAGCCCGGGCGGTCGGCCTGGACTTCTCGGCGGCGTCCGTGACGGCCGCGCGGGACCTCGCCGCGAAGTCGGGCCTCGACGTCACCTACGTCCAGGCCAACGTGTACGACGCCGTGGCGGCGCTCGAGGGCCGGCGGTTCGACGTCGTCTACACCGGCAAGGGCGCCCTGTGCTATCTGCCCGACCTCGACCGGTGGGCGGATGTCGTGGCCAGGCTTCTGCGGCCGGGCGGGCGGTTGTACGTCGTGGAGTTCCACCCGCTGCTCAACGCGCTCGGCCCGAAACCGGGTCCCGGTGAGGGACCGGAGCTGCTGCTGCGCCACGACTACCTGGGGGGCTCCGGTCCGGTGCACCGGGATGCCACCCACACCTACACCGACGGCCCGGCCGTCGAGGGCGCCACGGACAGTTACGAGTGGACGCACGGGATAGGAGAGGTCGTGAACGCGTTGACGGATGCGGGATTGGGCGTCCGGCGACTGCGGGAGAGCGACGAGCTTCCCTGGCCGCGCTGGCCGCGGATGGTCCGTACGGACTCTGGCTGGTGGCGGCTGCCCGAGCCGCGGATCCCCCTCTTGTACGGCCTGCTGGCCGTTCGTTGAGCCTCCTCCCCCCGGCGGCGGTACGGTGCGAGCGCCACGCACCACCTTGTGAGCAGGGTTTCCCAGGGAGCGGTCGCGTGAGGGGCCCGCGGGCCGGGCACGGGCGCGGGCCCCTCGTCTGCGTACGCGTCCACGGGGAGGATGACGTCCAGTACGCGTGCCCTGCTCAACGCCCGCTGGCGAAGAAAGGTCACGCCAGCCCCCCGGGCGCCCCCGGCGGAGGCCGTTCGGGTGGCTGGCGTCGGTCTGGGCGCGCGTGGGCCCGGCGGCGGTGCGAGCGTGGAAGCAGCACGCCACACGAAGGCGCGGGATGACACGGGACGGAGCATGGTGATGGCTCGGCCGATCTGGACAGGCGTGATCACCTCCGGACTCGTCACCTTCCCCGTCGGTCTCTACACCGCGACCGCGGACCACACCGTCCACTTCCACCAGCTCCAGCGCGGCACCTCGGACCGGATCCGCAACAGGTACGGTCGAAGTGGACCGGCTCGATCCGGTCCAGGTCGGCGAAGTCGGAGATGTCGATGGTCTGCGAACGGTCCGGCGCGATCTCGTCCAGCTCATGTCGAGCTGCTTGCCGCGTCCCGCCCGGGCCGAGGGCAGCTCGGGCAGGATGGCGCGGCAGCCTGTCGACGCGCTCGGCTCCGACTGGGAACCGTCCCGCTGCCACGACACCTACCAGGAGAAGTTTCGCGGGCGGGTCAGGGCCAAGGCAGAGGGCCAGGAGATCGCGGCGGCCGAGGAGCCGCCGGCGGCGACCAACGTGATCGACCTGATGAAGGTCCTCGAGGGCAGCCTTGAGGCCGATCGCTCCGGCCGCGTCGGCAAGGAGCCCGCCGCGGAGCGGAGGGGGAAGGCCGCGCCGCGCAGGGTGGCTGCCCGGTTGTCGGGGGTCGGCGCGTCGGGGAAGGCGCCACCGAGGAAGGCCGGGGCGGTCCGGTCCCGCGCCCGCGGCACGGGTGGCAAGCGGGAGCTGGAGGAGTTGAGCAAGGCGGAGCCGCCCTCGCCCGCAGCGGACGGCACCGCAAGAAGACCGTCGCGTGACGGCTGGGGCCGGCACGGTCGTGGGGCGGCCGCCCCGCAGGAGGAATCTGCCGGGCCCGGCTGGTGCCGTCGGCCGGCGGACTACGGGCCTCGTCCCGTCCGACGGACCGGCGTCGTGCGCCTGCCACGGACCAGGTGCCTCGGTGGACCTGCACTGGTGGTCGGCCCACACCGATGCCGAGTTCGACGAGCCGTGGCCGGTGAGAGCACCGGTGCGTGGGGCGGGATGCTGTGCGTGGACCGACGGCATCCAGGACGGTCATGCCGGGAATGCGGGGTGGGGGACTGGGAGGTGCCTGTGGTGGGTGGTGAGGGCTTGGGCCTGGACGAGGTGCTGCGGGCGGCGGAGGATGCCGCGCCGGTGGAGTCGGTCGACGTGGTGGCCCGGAACCTGGAGAAGCGGTTCTCGGCGAGCGAGGTGTCGTTCTGGCTCGTGGACGTGGTCGGGCAGGAAGCCGTCCGGCTGCCGAGAGCCGGCACGGCCGCGCAGACGCGCGGTGAGACGGAGCGGGTCCGGCTGGCGGGCAGTGTGTACGACCGGGTGCTGCGTTCCCAGCGTCTGCACCAGGAGGCGGACGAGGAGGGCGGCTGTCGGCTGGTGGCACCGGTGACGAATCGCGGCGACTGCGTCGGCGTCCTGGACCTGGCCGTACCCGAAGCGGACGATACGGTGCGGGACGCGGTCGCGCAGGCCGCGCACGCGCTGGCGTACATCGTGGTGACCGACCGCCGCTTCACCGACCTCTACCACTGGGGACGGCGCACGACCACGATGTCCCTGGCCGCGGAGATCCAGCACCAGCTGCTGCCCACGGCGTCCTGCTGCGAGGCCGCGCAGTTCACCCTCGTCGGCGGCCTGGTCCCGGCTGACGAGATCGGCGGCGACACCTACGACTACGCCCTCGACCAGGACGCCCTCTACCTGTCGATCACCGACGCGATGGGCCACGACACGGCCTCCGCGCTGCTGGCCACGCTGACCGTGAACGCCCTGCGGGGAGCCCGGCGTGCCGGACTGAGCCTTGTCGAACAGGCCCGTTCCGCCCATGAGGCGATCATCCGTCACGGCCGCGGCATGACCACCGGCCAGCTGCTGCGCGTTCAGCTGGAGACCGGCATCTGCGAGCTGGTCAACGCCGGTCACCCCTGGCCACTGCGACTGCGCGGCGACAGTGTGGAGGAGCTGACCCTCAGGGTCGACATGCCGTTCGGTGTGCCCGTCCCGGTCGCCTACCAGGTGCAGCGGCTGCACCTGGAGTCCGGCGACCGACTGGTCCTGATCACCGACGGGATGCGGGAACGCGCCGCCGCCACGGTCGACGTCCCCGCTCTCATCCACGCCACCCGCGACGAACACCCCCGCGAGGTGGTCCGGGCCCTTACGTCGGCGGTTCACGAGGCCAGCGGAGGATCTCTGCCCGACGATGCCACCACGATGGTCCTCGACTGGCACGGCCGCCGCACAGGCCAGCGCCAGACCAGCGGCGGTTCGAACAACACGTGAAAGGGCTGGACCCGGCCCTTTGACGTGGTCACGCGGCCGAAGATCGGTATGTCCCCGCCGCCTCAGGTTTCCACCCAGCAGCCATGGGATCTTCGAGTTCACCGGTGCTGCTGGTGCCGTTCCCGGCAAGCACGGCCGTCATCCGGTACGCCGGGATCAAGCTGTCCGACACCACGGCCGTGCTCTCCGAACGTCTCCAACCTCGGCAGCGTACTGGCCGACCTGATCCCTCTGACGATCGCCAGCTCCGCCGAGCGCCGGCCATGATCTCCGCCGTTCGATCAGCAGGTAGGGGGCGAGCAGCTCCATCGCCCCGGCCGGGACGCAGACGGAGCACGGACGCCGGCCCTTCGCGCACCGGGCCAGGTCGACATCACAGGTCACCGGACGGCTGCCCGCTCCCAGGCCGGCACGTTCAAACACCACTGCCTCCTCGCCGAAGCCCGCCGCCACTGCCCAGTCGACGAGGCCGCAACCCACTGAAGCCGACACAGCCGCCCTCGGAGGAGGACCACGGCCGGGAGCCAGGCAGGCCCCGCCGTGGCCTGTTCCGCCGCCGGCGGCTGACCGCCCACGGCGACTCCGCGGCCCCGCACGCGGATCACCGGGGTGTGGCCGCGGCGGGACCAGGTACGGGTGGCCGGCAGCGCCATCGAGAATCCGGCCTCGTCCTCGAAGCCGAGTCAGGCGTCGAGCGCCGCCACCGTCCTTCCACGCTTGACCAGGTCTCCTTCACGCAGCCGGCCACCGGGTTCTCGTCCCGCTCGATCGCCGCCGGGCGGGGACCTGGCAGCTCCAGCCGTGCCGCTTGAGCGGGACGGTCACCCCTTGCGCGGTGCAGCCCTTGTGGAAGCGGCGCCCGATCAGTGTCTTGATCCGCGCCAGGGGCCAGGTCTGGTCCGGCCTGCCGTGTGCGCGATGCCGGACGGCACCCGCGCCTACGTCCTGCTCGACGGCGTCGGTGACACCCCGGCCGTCCGCTCCTGGACCCGTGCCGCAGTACTCTGCCGTGTTGGGTGCGGGTCGTCTATGCCTCGGACATGCCGGTGGTCCTGGCACACCCAGCTCTTCACGCGTGGTGCCGTCCGGCATGGTACGAACGGTGCCGATTGCGGCTGAACCGACAAGAAGGCATAGGCGTGGTCCGTACCTGCGTGGGTAATAGCGGTGCGATCGTGTGAACGGGGAGCGAATGGTGGTCGTGATGGAAGCAGACCCGGCGTCGGCGGGCGGCACGGCGCCGGACAGGGCGGCTATACAGATCAGTGTGGCCTTGGCCGGTGACGGCGAGGACATCGCCCAGGCACGCCACCTGGCCGTCGGCTTCCTCACCCGGGTCCAGGCCGAGCACGGCCTGCCCGTCTCGCAGCGTGCCATGGACGTCACCCAGCTGGTGGTCAGCGAACTGGTCACCAACGCCCGCAAGTACGCCCCCGGACCAGTGCTGCTGGACCTGAAGATCACCGGTGACACGGTCGAGGTCGTCGTGTGGGACTCCGACCCGGTCCTTCCGGTCGCCCGGGCGGCGGACGCCGGCCGGGTCGGCCAGCACGGGCTGGAGATCGTCATGGCCGTCGCCCAGGGCTTCGAAGCGCAGCGCGAGCCGGTCGGCAAACGCATCACCGCCCGCATCGCCCTGGCCGACGACCCGGGCGGCGCCGTCTCCGGGCGCCGGCCCCTGTAGATCACCCGCAAACGGCCCAGCCCGTGCGGACGCCGCAGTGGGGCGCTCACCAGTCTCTTGGCGTCATCATCGCCCGCCTGACCTGTGACGTGTGGTGGCGAGCGCGCCCTGCCCCATGACCACCACCGACACGATCGCGGCCCCGCCTCTGGCGGTCGCGGTCATCACTGCCGTTGCCGCCATCGGCTTCTGGAGGACCGCGCACGACGCCAAGGGAGCCGCGCTGACCCTGTCCCGGATCGGATCGAGCGGTAGCTCCTGCACGCCGCTCCCACCCCGCACTTCTGCCGCACGACCGTGGCCAAGGAGGCCCGCTCCACCGCCATGCTGCGGGTCCAGCTCGAAGGGCCGCCCGGCCTGCTGTCCCACGACGCCATCGAGATCACCGCGTGCCTGCGCAATGACAGACCCGCACCGGGAAGACAGGTCTCAACTCGGGCCGCGAGCGCGGCGGCCGCGGTGATGACCACACGCATCACCGCCTCCGTGCCCCGACTCCTGCTCCGCCCACTCCGGCCCGAGACCGGCCAACCGCTCCAAGGGCCGCAGGTCCGCCGCCCAACTCGCGGCGTCGACACGTCGGTGAGGCGCACTGGGGGCGTACCGGTCGGGCGGCCGGTACGGTGTCGACCGGCGCAAGGACGAACGGTTCGCATAACGGCCAACCGCCGGTGCCCCTCCCGGTGGAGGGGCTCCAACGCGTTCATCCGGCGCCTGCGGCCCCCGGTTCCGCCGCCACGTCCGGCCCGCCGCGCGGGCCACCGCCGAGGGCCAGGACCACGATGCCGCCCCCGACCCGCCGGCCATTCCGTCCAGAGGCCGGCCGTTTGGGATGCCTGTCTGGTAGTAGCCGGTGATCCGGCATCGGCCCGCCGTCGCGGTGTTCATGGCGTGGAGGTAGGACGCGGGGATGCTGAAGACGCGCACGACTACGGTCGCGGGGGAGTGGGAGGTTGCCCCGCCCCGGCACGTCGAGTGGGTCTGTCGGACGACTGGTCTGCCGCGAGCAGCGCCTCCGGCTTGCGCTCGGTCGGTCGGTGGTGATGGCCGGCACCGCCCGTGCCCGCCGCACCGCGACGGCGTCTCCTGCCCGCCGAGCGGACACCGTCGAGGACCAGGGCCCTGCGCGCGAGCCGTCCTGCGGTCAGGAGCCCGGCGCCGTCCGCTGGGCGGCCAAGGCAATAACCCTTCACCGACCCCTGAATCCTCGGTTGCCGTCCCTGGATCGGGTGCCGCGCCGAGCAGGCCGGCGAGCCGGGCCCGTTACAGCACGGCGATGGCGAATCCGAAGGGACTGCCCTGCGGCGTGGGTGGACACCGATACCACTGCGGAACCGGACTGCTTCCCGCGCTCGGCGATCACAATGGTCGCAGCTCCCTGAGAGCCATCCCCCAAGAGCCCGCCGTCATGCCGACCAGCCGACCGGGGCAGGCGGCCCCGTAGCCGGGTCCAACGCCTGTGCCACCGTCAGTTCGCCGGCGACCAGCGGGGGTGTCCGGGCGGGAGGGGCAGGGCCGCGCCCGGTGCCAGAGGGCGGCGTGCTGCCGACGGCCGGAGGCATCGCGAGCGGCGTCGACGCCGACTTCAACCACCGGCTCGGGGTCCACCAGCGTGACGTCCAGCGTCTCCCGGTTGCTCCGGCCGAGAACGACCAGCCCGTGAGCGCCCGCCGCCGCCCGCTGCCCAGGCACGGTGACCTACGCACCGCTGCCGTGGCCCACACCGTCGAGACGCGCAACGTCACCCCGCTATCGCGCCGACCGCGACAGCGTCCTCGCGCAACGCCGCGCGGGGACGGGGAGAGCCGACCACGCCGGCGGACCAGGGCACCAAGCAACTGCTGCGAACGGGCCTACCGTGCGATGCCCTGCTCAACCGTTGGGCCGCGGTTCACCCCTCGATACGGAGAAGGGATGGTCCACCACCAGGAGATGGCGGGGATGGGAAGAGGAACGGAAGTCTCGGCTGTGGTGGAGGTGTCGAGGACACAGGTGGGGAGGTCGGCAGGATCCTCGGGAGGGTTGTAGCGGGCGCTTGCGAGCTGCCATTCCACGGAACCTCGCAGACAACTGTCGACGCAGGTCAGATACTGGCGGAGTTGAGGGCTCCCCCAACTGCGCAGGTCCCGCGTCAGGCGGTTGTAGAGCATGAGTACCCGGTCACGCTGGCGGATGACTTCCGCAACGGCTTCCTCGGCGGTGAGGGCGCGTTCCTGCTGGACAACGCGTACGGCATTGACGTAGTAGCCGCCGCTCCTGCTCTCTTTGTGGTGGGAGATCAGGTCGTTGTCCCAGGATGCGACGAAAGCAGCCATCTCGTTGGCCGCCCGGACAGCGACGTTATCCGCTTCCAGTGGATGGAGCTCGATTCCCAGTCCCATTTCCACCCAGACAGGGAGCATCAAGCCGCCACTGGTATGCAGCCTCAAGATGGTGTAATCGTCCACGGTGGGAAGGGAACCATTCTCGCGATAATGGGCTTCCCAGACAGCAGCCATGAAGTACTCGCGCAGATTGTTCACCCAGCGAGCAGACTGGCCGGGTGTGGCGTACTGGGCGATCCTGCCGCCCAAGTCACGCAGCGCCGTTGCCAGAGGGTCACCGGCAAGGGCGGCAACATCGTGAGTCTGCGCCGCGCGGAGCATCCGGGACATCACCGCGGCAAGCTCACCGGGGTGTTTTCCGGTCTTGCCCTCTTCGCAGCAGCCGTCATCGAAGGCGAACAGCCAGAAATTACAGTCCGCCAGAAGCCGGACAACCTCTCGCTTCCCGTGCGGCAGCAGACGTGCGGCGAACTTCCCTGACGGAGCTCGCGTGGTGATGCGTTTACGCAGGTCCTCGGACCCGAGGCCATGCTGCTCCGCCCATGAGGCTGTTTCGTGATCGATGGTTTCATGCTCAGAGTGAAGAGAGCTGGAGAAGGGCAGGTAGAGCGGGGGGATGCGCACAGGCGTGCTCAAAGAAGAAGTCATGGCGGCCTCCATTGTGTTTTGTTTCGGCTGGTCTGTTGGGGCAGTGGTAACTGCCCCCCTCGCCCAGGAGGAAGAACGGCAGAGCGACGGGTGCACGATGTACGCAGAAACACTTGACCGCCCTGTACATGCCATCCACACGCTCCGGCGCGCGCCCCTGAGCCGGGCCGGGCGACCGGGCCGGCCCATGCCTGCACACAAGTAGTAAGGCCACCACGGCGCCGAGCCCCCGGACGCGCGGCGAGCATCACACCACCGTGAACGCGGTTCAGGCGTAGGGCCTACACCCGGGGGCCGCACCCGGACCACAGACAGGTCAGAACCCTGTCCATGATCTCTAGTCGGTGGGCACAGCTCCCATGGCGCCGACAGCCGCTGTGCGGCCTTCTCGCTGCGACTGGTCGGCCCGAGGTAAAGAAAACGTATGGTCTAGTCCAAAGAGCAAGTTGGTCTAGTCCAAGTTATTGACGCGGTCGCAACAACTCCCGGAGGGTGGGGCTCCCCGCTCTGGGGTCCCCACCCTCTGGAGGCACACATGAGACGTCTTCGGGCATGCCTGGGCGCGGCGGCGGCCGTCGGCCTCGCCGCTGCCGGCGCCACCGCGCTGGTCGCCGGCAGCGCCTCGGGCGCGACCAGCGCGCTCGACAATCGCTGGTACGCCGCCGCCCCTTATCTGATGCCGCTGGACAACGACCCGCCGGACCCGGCCGCCATCATGGACGCCACCGGTCTGAAGGCGTTCCAGCTCGCCTTCGTCCTCGCGCCCAGCGGCGGCGGCTGTACGCCCACCTGGGACGGTACGGCACCGGTCGCCTCGGACACCGCCGTACGGTCGGTGATCGACACCATCCGGGCCAAGGGCGGGGACGTCTCGGTCTCCATCGGCGGCTACGGCGGCACCAAGCTCGGCCAGGCCTGCGCGGACCCGGCGTCCACGGCGGCTGCCTACCAGCAGGTCATCACCAAGTACGGGCTGCACGCCATCGACTTCGACCTGGAGGAGCCGGAGTACGAGAACACCGCGGCGATCAGGAACGAGATCGGCGCCGCGAAGATCCTCCAGCAGAACAACCCCGGGCTGTACGTGTCCGTGACCACGGCCGGCACGGCGGACGGCACCGGCTGGTTCGGCAAGCAGATGCTGCTGGAGGCCAAGGCGCAGGGGTTCACCCCGAACAACTTCTCCATCATGCCGTTCGACGGCGGCTTCAACGGCGCGGCGAGCCAGACCGCCGCGCTCACCAAGTTCAACGGCGTGCTCCGGTCCACCTTCGGCTGGGACGAGGCCACCGCCTACGCCCATGAGGGCTTCTCGGGCATGAACGGCCGCAGCGACACCGGTGAGTACTTCGCCCAGGCCGACTTCCAGACCGTGCTCGACTACGCCACCGACCACCACATGGACCGGTTCACGTTCTGGTCGCTGAACCGCGACCGGCAGTGCACGCCGGCCGACAATGGCGGCCGCACGTCCGGCACCTGCTCCAGCGTGCCCCAGAACGCCTGGGACTTCGCCAAGTACTCCGTGAAGTTCGCCGGGGTCACCCCGCCGACCACCACGCCCACGCCCACGCCCACCCCCACGCCGACCCCGACGACCCCGGCCTCCTGCGAGCCCGCCTGGAGCGCCACGACGGCGTACACGGCCGGTGCCGAGGTCTCGTACGGCAAGCACAACTGGAAGGCCAAGTGGTGGACCCAGAACGAGACGCCCGGCGCCTCGCAATGGGGGCCCTGGCAGGACGAGGGCGCCTGCTGAGGGGATCAGTGACCAGTTCGGCGTGCGTCACGCTGAACGAGCCCCCGGACCCGGCCACCCCGCGCGCGACGCCGGGGGCCGGGCCCGGCCAATGCAGTTGCCTTAGGGCTCGCCCAATGAGTCAGACGCAATCGTCCTGTCCCGGAAGGACTGGAAGGCGTTCCAGCCGGCCTGGGCATCGTCTGCGAGCAGCTCGCCGTTCGAGCAGCCGAAGGGGTGGCAGCCAAGGGCTCTGGAGATGCGGAAGACCACGGGCAGCACGTCGTCCTCACCGCCCCGGACATGGAGCATGACCGACTCGACGGGGCCGTGCTCGCCGATGCCGAGTTCGATCACCCAGGTCGGACCGAGCAACTCGCCCCACGTGGGATCGGTCAGGTCGACCTCGCCCGCTGCTGACCTGAGGGCTCTGTGGACGCTGGACCGGCTTCCGATGGGAGGCGGCTCGTGAGCGGTGGGAAGGTCGTCGATCGACGTGACGTCCGCAGGTAGCGGCAGCAGAAGAATGTCCCAGCTCCTAGCGCTCCCAACCAGAGATTCACGCGAAACGCCATCCGCTGAGTGCTGGCCTTCCATGACCGAGCGCGGCATGGTCGTCCCTGCTGCCGGCGGCGGCAGCGTCCCGCCCAGTTCGACGACATCCTCGCTGCGGCCGAGCCCGAACTCGCCGGGCACGTCCAGGCGGTGATGTACCACGCGGACACCGGGCGCCTGGACGCCATCCCAGATGCCCCGGCGTACGGCACGCGACGGCGCTGGATCGCATCCAAGCCGATCCAGGCGGTCAACACGCAGGTGCCCGACGCAAAGGTCCGCATCCTGCATGTCCTGTCGCCCGCCCCTGGAAAGGCCGACCGCTCCTCGCCGACTGCCGCGTCTCGCCGACCGGCCATCGCCGCGCGAGCAAGGCGCACCGGCGGGTGGCTCCGCCGTCCAGGGTGAACCCGGCCATCACCCCGGCGGCGCAGCGGCGCACCCTCGTGATGCGCGAGTTGTCCCCCGCGGCGTTCCCTGAGCCCGACGTCGATGCGCCGGCCTCGATGGAGCAGACCCGCGAACAGCGCCGTCACCAGGTGCAGGAGCTCGCCGGGGCGGTGGCCTGATGTCCCGAAACACGGCCCAGCCATGTTGACCGGGCCCGGTGCCGTCCGTCGGCGGGCTTCGGCAGCGTGAGACGACGACTACTGCACGACGCTCGTCGAGGAGCTGACGGAGCTGCCCCCGCTCGGCCAGTTCCCGTACGAGCTACCCCCGCCTCCGCGGGGTTGCTTCCGCATGAGACCTCGCGCGTCGCCGGGAGCAGGACCTTCGTCCATCCGCTGCCGACGCCGCTGATCCGACGGCCAAGCAGTGTTCAGCAGGGCAGACCGCATGTCAGGAGGCTGGGTCGCTGCCACAACGGTCACGTCTGAGTGCCTGGGTGACGGCTTCCCGCTCATCGCTTCCATGCCGTGGGCGGGCTTCATCCGGCACCGGCGAGTCGGCGACTGCCACTGACAAGGGTGAACGGGTGGACTGGACGCGCCGTGTCGCGGCTCGTGCTGTTGAAGGTGACGGTCGCAGAAGTGGCCGACCACTTCGGTTGGCCCATTCCCGTGGAGGCCGCCGGGATCATGAAGGAGCCGATCGGGCGGGCCTTGGGGCTGTGGACGGGTCCCCCTCGCGCCGGGCGGCGAGCAATGGTCCCAATAGCCGCGTGCCCGGCCCCACCCGACCGCCGGGACCGGGTAGTTGTGTCGTGTCGGCCACGGTGAGCGGCTCTCGGCAGGTGTCGCAGGCCACGACCGGTGTGGTGACGTGTCCGCAGGCATCGTGGTGGATCCGGGCGGGCGGTCCCGCCGGCCCGGCGTACCACTTGTCACCCCAGGCCATCAGTGCCAGCAGGACGGGGTAGAGTTCCCGGCCCTTTTCTGTGGCCACGTACTCCTCGCGCGGCGGGCTGTCCTGGTACCGCTCGCGGGTCAGTACACCCTCCTCGACCAGGCGGGCCAGCCGAGCGGCGAGGACTTTGCGGGACAGGCCGAGGTCTTCCGCCAGTTCGTCGAAGCGGCGGATGCCGAGGAGGACGTCGCGCATGATCAGGGCAGTCCAGGCGTCAGCGAACAGATCGGTCGCTCGGGCGATCGAGCACGCGACATCAGAGAGGGAGGTGCGGGTCACGCTTCGATCGTATCGGCGGCGGGTTTCTTCAGGGAACTCGCCAATGCTAGGTTTCCTCAGGGAACTTGCCCCGCGTCGAGGGAGTCCGCCATGTCCACCACCCCGCGCATCGCAGTCGACTCGGCCGACCGGGCGGCCGTCGACGGCCGCCACATCCGGGCCCTGACCTTCCAGGCCGTACGGATGGAGTATCTGCGGCACGTGCTGTCGGAGCTGAGCCTCACGGCGGCCGGCGGCCGGGCGCTCGTCATCGGCAGCGGACGCGGCCTTCCCGCCAGGGGCCTCGCCCAGCTGGGTTTCGAGGTCGTTGCCGCCGATCCGTCCCCTGCCGCGACGGCCCTCGCCCGGGACGCGGACAACGGGCTCGGCATCACGTACCTGACGTCACCCGCAGAGGAACTCGACCTGCCGGACGGCACGTTCGACCTCGTGTACTGTGCCGACACCCTTGAGATCACCGAACGGCCGCAGGCGGTCCTCGCGCAGGCGGCGCGTGTGCTGCGCCCTGCCGGGGCCTTCGTGTACGACACAGTGAACCGCACCCTTGGGTCGCGCTTGATCTACCTCGGTGCTTTCCAGGCCTTCCCGGGCACCCGGATCATGCCCCGCGGCCGCTACGCCGCCCACCGGCTGCGCCGCCCGGCCGAGCTCGCCGAGGCCCTCGACCGGGCCGGGCTGTCGGCGAAGGACGTCTCGGCGTTCAAGCCGCGCGACGTACGCAGTCTGGTGCGCGCGACGCGCGGGCGCAGGCGTGGCACGCTTACCGACGAACAGCTGCCCGAGCTCGTCCACATGGTGCTCGAACAGGAGGGCAGCCCAGCGGTGACGTATCTGGGCTACGCGGTCCGCCGGGCATGAGCCACGCTGGGGTGACTGCGCCACCAGCCTCTGTCCTGACGGCCTCCCGTCACACAAGGTCTTCCGTGTCCGTGCGACCGGGACCGGTTCGATCCACAGCGGAACGGCATCCACCGCATGACCGAGGACGGTGTCGACGGTCACGGAAATCCCCGCTTGTGACGGGTTGAGTGTCACGTAACGCCTCGCCCTCACGGTCACGGGTCCCCATGGGCACGGCGGTCGCAGGGAGTTGAGAGACTCCCGCCATGGGATCTTGGGGAACTTTGGGACCGGCATTGTTGTCCCTGGCCGGTGTCGCACTCGGCGCCGGCGGGTCGATCTTTGGCCAGCACCTCGTGTCGCGAGCGAGTACCCGACAGCTCGAAGTGCAGGAATCAGCCGCACACCGCGCGGAGTTGAAGAACGCGGTCCTGAAGTTCCTCGGCGTTGCGTCGCAGGTGGAGAAGGCGGCCCTCACGCGCCCGGTCAGGGGTGGCACGGCGGACGACGCGGTGCTCGACCGACTCGTCGATGACCTGTGGCTCGCGCAGGCGGAGATCGACCTGGCGGCCAGAACTGAGCCCCTGCGAGGCTCTGCCTATCGTTACGCGTTCTGTCTGGTGCAGGCGGTCCGAGGCGAGATAGCCGACTCCTCCGCGCTGCGCCGGCCGCAGGCGCAGTTCATGGACGCGGCGTATGACGACATGTGGCCCAACCGGCGGCGGGCCACCGGGGATTCGGCCGCACCTCGGTGAGGCGGACAGAGGCGGAACACCAACGCCCCTGAGCCATCCGCAGGGTGGCGGAAACGCTCGCCGAGCGTGGCCTGCCGGATTCCCGGAACGGCCTGCGCGCCTACGTCGGGCTGCCCGGCACCGACTGAGCCGCACGGTGAAGCGAAGACGGCTGCCACCCGCCGTGGATGGTCATGAGCACGCAAGCCGTATGCTGCGATTGTCCGCCGAGCCGCCAGTTGAAGGGAAACCGTCCCACCGTGTTCCATGAGACCCCCGTCTACGACCGCCTCGTCGCCGAACGCGGCGACATCCCCGTCCAGGTCCGCGGTGAAGCCGACCGGATACGCCGCGACCTGGCACAGGTACTGCCCTGGGCGGTCACCTCTCGTCCGGGCGCACCGCAGAACGTCTTCGAGCCCAAACACCTTCCCACCGCCCTGCCAGGACGGTGACAGCAGTGTCCGAAGACAGCACCCGGGTGGCGGCGAGGAGACAGCCGGGCTCGTGACGTCAGCGAGGGGCACGCTTGATCGCCGAACCCCGTCCGGCTGAGTTGTCCCGGCCATCGACTGCCCGCTCCGGCCGGTGTGCCCGCAGTCCGTGCGGATCAGTGTCCGCCGCCCGTGCCGATAGCGCTTGGGTAGTTGGGCCAGAGCGAGCCGGGCGGTGGTGATGTGGTCGGCGGCCGTGTCGGAGCCCGTGTTCCCCGGCCTGAGGAGGGCGGCGACCGGCTCTCCGTGTGCCGCCCGGGCCGTGGTCGACGAAGGCCGTCAGCGGATGGTGACCGTAGGTCTTCTGCCAGGTCGCGGCCGCGTGCCGGCTTTCGCCGACCCTGCCCACTGGTGGGCACGTCGACGAACAACCTGAGAGTGACCCTTGGCGGCACCCCGGCGTGCCGGCTCTTCCGCCCGTGATGAGCCCGCACGGAAAAGGTGTCACCCATGCACGCGATCCGTCCGACCAGCCGCGCGTACGGCCCTTTCCGTGGCCGCGGTGAGCCACTCGGCCCGTCCGGGACAAGACGCCGACCGGCCCGGACACGCCGCGGCTGTCCGGGACAGGACATATGCCTTGAAGCCGTCGCTCCGTGCCCGCAGGCTCTGGTGGATCCCCGCGCGACGGCCCGGCCGCCAGGTGGCCGGCACGGGACAACCGGCCCGATGTGCCCGGACGGTGACCGGACGGACGCGGGGACGACATCCCATCGCGGAACGAAGGAGTCACTCATGCGTGCCCGTAGAGCACTCACCGGCGCGGCTGTCGGAGCCCTGCTGACCCTGGGCGGCACCGCCGTCGCCCCTGCCCAGGCCGCCCAGTCCCAGGAGACCGCGCAGGCCGGCACCGCCGCGGCGGCATCAGGGTGCAGGGACGCCGAACGAAGCATCACCGGAGCCCGCGTCACCGGCTACTTCTGCTGGGACGACGACGAGGTCTGGTTCGGGGTGAACACCGACGCCTATCTGACGGACACCGCCAAGGACGGCCGCAGAGCGGAGCTGTGGTCCCGGGACCCGTGGCGGGGAACCGTGCTGCAGACCGACGTCACGGGCGGTGCCGGCAGCCAGGTGAGCCTGGCCGGCTACGGGTGGTACGTCCTGACCGGTTCGCCGTCGAGCACCGAACTGCGCGTGTGCACGAGCGACGCGGGCGCCGACCGACGGTGCGGCTCCTGGTACTGACGCCCCCGGGTGTGCCACGTCCCGCCCACCACGTCGGCGGCCGGCGGGACGCGGCCGCGCCGCTCGTGCGGCGCGCTCCCGTTGCCGCTGCTGCTCCGGAACGATCACCGTGCGCGGCTCACTGACGTTTCCGGAGGTGTCGTAGCTTCACAGCGAGACCGCGACGGGCCCCGACTGGGGGGAGGGTAAGGTCGCGGAGCCGTCGGTGCCCAGGTGGACGACCGCTCCCGCGTCCGTGGCGCCGGGCGCCGTGCCGCCGTCGTACCGGCGACCAGGACCCGGGCCAGGTCCTGTTCGCCGGGGAGGTCCCAGCTCAGGGTCACGTCGCCGCCGGTACGGGTCGCCGGCGTGGTGACCGGTGCCGCGGGGGCCCTGACGTCGTCACGGGCGTGGAAGGTGACCCGGCCCGTGATCGTTCCTCGACCGCCCCGCGGCACCGGACGTCGCGCGTCATGTCCAGCAGGGACATGACCTTGTCTGGCCGGATCCCCGCGGGGAGTCCGGCCGTCGGGCCACCCCTCCCTCGCGGGCTCGCCCGTCGCCGGCCCGACCCCGCGCCGCCCGCCCCCGCCACCGGGCTCCCGACCGTCCAGCGGCGCGGCACGGCCGCCGCGGCTTCCGCCTGCTCGCGAGCGTCACTCCCTCGGCCCGCTCACGCGCTGACCAACCCCGCAACGCTGTTCACCGTGCTGGCGCAGTCGTAGCCGCGCCCCCGGCCCGAGCCGACGACGACCGCCCTGTTCCCCGGCCGCACGACCTTGTCCGAGGCGGTCGGGGAGGCCGGGGAGATCTGCCGGCGCGCCGGTCGTGGACAACACTCGGGCCACGTAACGGACATGATGTCCCGTCAGGCACGGCGCCCCCAGCGGCGGTAGGGTAATTCCGGCAGGGTTCCGGCTCTTGCGCCACCACCGCAGCGGCTGACAGGCTCACGAATCGTGACCGCCAACGACGCGCTCGCGGATGCCGGGCCGACCGCCCCCTCGGGGTGGCTGTCGGCTCTGGCGTCGGCGAAGTCCCAGGAGCCGCGGGACCGTGACGCGGCCGAGTTCGTCGAGGCCGCTCTCGCCGTCGCGCCCGAAGACCCGGTCCCGCCGTCCGGGCCGCTGCCGGGCACGGCCGGCTTCGCCGTCGTACTCGCGCCGTTCGCCGAGCTGGCCGGGCGGCGGCTGCTCGCCGAACTCGACCCGGGCGTCGGCCGGTCGGCCGATCTGGACGGCCTCATACGGGAGTTCACCGCGACCACGGCCGCCGCGCTGGGCGGCCTGGCGGCCCGCGCGCTGGTGCTGGAGCTCCAGGTGGCCCGGGTGGGGGGACGCCTGGCGGGCACGACCCCGCAAGCCAGGTTCCGCGACTTCGTCGCCGGCACCGGGACCAGGGGCGGCCTGATCCGGCTGTTCACCGAGTACCCCCTGCTGGCCCAGTTGGCCGGTCGCGGCTGCGTCAACGCCGTCGCGGCCATGGCCGAACTGCTCAACCGGTACGCCCAGGACCGCGCCGAGCTGATCGCCCGGCTGCTGGCCGGACGCGACCCCGGCCCGTTGGCCGCCGTGGACCGGGCCGCCGGCGACACGCATCGGCGAGGGCGCCGGGTCGCCGTGCTGCGCTTCGCCGACGGCAGCCGGGTGGTGTACAAGCCCCGCTCGCTCGCCGCCGACCGCCACTTCGGCGAACTGGTCGACTGGTGCAACGCCCGCGCGGCCACGCCCGAACTGCGCACACCGGCCCTGCTGACCCGTCCGGACCACGGCTGGTCGGAGCTGATCGAGGCCCGCCCCTGCTCCTCGCGGGCCGAACTCGACCGGTTCTACCTGCGTCAAGGCGTGTTGCTCGCGCTCGCCCACGTGCTCGACCTCACCGACCTGCACCACGAGAACCTGATCGCGTGCGCCGGCCACCCGGTGCCGGTGGACCTGGAGACGCTCTTCCACCCGCCGCGGCCCGAGGACCCCGCTGCCGACGACCCGGCGGGCCGCGCGCTGGACGCGTCCGTGCAGCGGATCGGCCTGCTGCCCCAGCTGGTGCTCGGGGACGAGGACGCGCTCGACCTCTCCGGCCTCGGCGGCGGCGCGGACCACCGCTCGCCGGTGGAGACGGCCTGCTGGGAGGCCGCGGGCACCGACGCCATGCGGCTGGTCCGCCGGCCCGGCACGGTCCGCACCGGAGCCAACCGCCCCCGGCTGGCCGGTACCGAAGCCGAACCCGCGGCCCATACCGAGGCACTGGTGACCGGCTTCCGCGCGGGCTACCGGCTGCTCCTGACGCACCGGCGGGAGCTGGCCGGCCTGCTGCGCCGCTTCGCCGACGACGAGGTCCGGGTGGTGACCCGGGCCACCCAGGTCTACGTGACCGTCCTCGCCGAGGCCACCCACCCCGACGTGTTGCGCGAACCGGGCGACCGGGAGGAGCTGCTGCGGTTGCTCGGCACGGAGGCGGTGGACGACCAGGGCTGGCCCGGACTGCTCGACCACGAGGTCGCCGAGCTGTGGGACGGCGACGTACCGGTGTTCACCGCCCGCCCCGGCCGCACCGACCTGTGGAGCGGCACCGGCACCCGCGTCCCCGGCGCCCTCGAACGGCCCGGACTGGCCCGGGTGACGGCGCGCCTCGCGGTCATGGACGAGGCCGACCTCGCCTGGCAGGAGGGGATCATCCGGACGGCGCTGGCCTGCCGGACGCCGGCGCCGGCGCATCCCGCCGCGCTGCCCGGACCCCGGCCGGCCGGTCCGCGTGCGCGAACCGCCGCGCCGCCGGCCCCCGGCCAACTGCTCGCCGCCGCCCGGGAACTCGGCGACTTGCTGGTCCGGCAGGCCCACCGGGACCGGGACCGGGCGAACTGGCTGGGCGTCGAACTGCTCGGCGAGCGGTACCGCAGGCTCGCACCGTGCGGCGCCGACCTGGGGCACGGGTACCCGGGCGTCGCCCTCTTCCTGGCCCAGCTCGCCGCGCTCACCGGCGCGGACCGCTATGCCGGGACGGCACGCGCCGCGCTACGCCCGCTGCCGCGGCTGCTGGACCGGCTTGCCGCGCTCCCGGACGCCGATCTCGGCGTGGTCGGCTCGGGAGGCTTCACCGGTCTCGGCGGCATCCTGTACGCGCTCACCCGGGTCTCGGCCGCGCTGGACGACGCCGGGCTGCGCGCCCTGGTCGAGCCGACGGCCGCGCTGACCGTCCGGGCCGCCGGAGCCGAGCGGCCGACCGGCGTGCTCGACGGCACGGCGGGCGGCCTGGCCGCGCTGCTGGCCACGCACCGGACGTACCCCTCGGCCGGGCTTCTGCGCGGTGCGCAGGTCTGTGCCGACCGGCTCGCCGCCGAGCCCGTCCCAGCCGTGCCGGGCTTCGCCACCGGTGCCGCCGGGGTCGGCTGGGCGCTGCTCGGCGCCGTGGGCCCCGGCGGCGAGCGGTATCGCCGGGCGGGGCTGACCGCCCTGCGTTCGGCCGTGGCCGCGTCACCGGCCGCCGACGCGGACCTCTCCTGGTGCACCGGCGCGACGGGAGTCGCGCTCGCGGTCGCCGACCGGCCCGGGGCGCTGGCGGATCCGGCGCTGGCGGCGGCCGTCGCCGCGGCCGTCGGGCACCTCGCGGACACCGGACCGGTGCCGGACGACAGCCTCTGCCACGGCGAGTGGGGCCTGCTGGAGCTGCCGCAGCGCACGGCGGCGGACGCGGTGCTCCGGGCGCGGACCGCCGGACGGGTCCGGCCCGGCCCGCACCCCGCGGTCGGCGGCGTTGTCGCGGAGCCCGGCCTGCTCACCGGCCTGTCCGGCCACGGCCTCGGCCTGCTGCGGCTGGGCTTCGCCGACCTGGTTCCCCCGGTGCTGCTGTTGCGGACGCCGGACCCCGATCCGTCCCGCCCCGGCCCCGGGTCAAAGCCGGGGACGACTCCGGAAACCCCTGTAGCCGGGTCCCGTACCACCTGACGAAGAACACCGAACACTTCCGCTGTGAAAGGAACCCCTTATGAACACCAACGACCTCGTGCGGCTCTGGAAGCAGCCCGCCACCCGGCACGATGCCGCCACCGACCACCCGGCGGGCGAGATCCGGCTGCGCAGCGGCGGCGGGCTCGGCCGCCGGTCCCAGCTGCTCGGCGCGTCCTCGGTGGTTCGCGAGACCAGCCCGTGGACCACCGTCAGCATCGACTTCCACGACGAACGCCACTGAACGCCCGTCAGGTGGCAGCGCTGGGCTGCCGCGGTGCGGTTTGATCCTCTTTTCCGAATAACTCTCTACTCGGCGCGAGGACGGCACGGGTAATCTGCGCGGGTGCACACTACTGCCCCGACCACCATCGGTCGCGAGACCGAACTCGGGCTTTTCCGGCGTGTACTGACCGGCCTTCAGGACAGGGCGGGCCACACGGTCCTGTTGGTGGGGGAGGCGGGGATCGGAAAGTCCCGGCTGGCCGGGGAGTACGCCGGCCTGGCCGAGTCGCGCGGCCTGCCGGTGCTGCGCGGGCGCGGCAGCCCGACCAGTGCCGGGATGCCGTACCGCCCGCTCATCGAGGCGCTGCATTCCCGCTTCCGGGTCACGGGCGTGCCCCAGGACCGGGAGCTGGAGCCCTATCGGCCGGCCCTGGGCCGGGTGATCCCGGAGTGGCGGCACACCGCCGTGCCCGGCTACCCCGAGAGCGCGGTGGAGCTGGCCGAGGCCGTGCTGCGGCTCCTGACCGTGCTCGGCCGCGACCGCGGCTGCCTGCTCGTCCTGGAGGACCTGCACGAGGCCGACTCGGAGACCATCGCCGTGGTGGACTACCTGGTCGACAACCTGGCCGGGCTGCCGGTCCTGCTGGCGGCCACGCTGCGGCCCGAGCCGGGCGCCGCCCTGGAGCTGGCCCGGGGCGCCGAGCGGCGCCGGGTCGCCTCGCTGGCCACCCTGGAGCCGCTCGGCGCGGCCCAGGTCGGTGCGCTCGCGGCCGGCTGCCTGGACCTGCCGGCCGAGCAGGTGCCGGCCGCCGTGGTCGAACGGCTGAGCACGCTCAGCAACGGCAACCCCTACCTGGTCGAGGAACTGCTCGCCGAGATGGTCGGTTCCGGAGTGCTGCGCCGGGACGGCGACGGCTGGCGCGTCACCGGCGACCTGGCGGCCGCGGTCCCGGTCAGCGTGGTCAGCGGCCTGCGGCAACGGCTGGCGCAGCTCGAACCGCAGGTGCGCGACCTGCTGCTGCTCGCCGCCACGCTGGGGACCGAATTCTCGATCGGCACGCTGGAGCTGATCACCGGGCACAACGTGCGGCTGCTGCTCGACCAGCTGGCCGCCGCGGCCGACTCGGGCTTCGTCGTCCCCGATCCCAGCGCGGTCGACCAGTACGCCTTCCGGCACGCGCTCACCGCGGAGGCGCTGCTCGCCGGGCTGCCGCCGGCCGAGCGGGCAGTGATCGCCCGCCGGGCGGCCGAGGCGGTGCTGGCCGCCGACCCGGCCGTCTCCGACGACCGCTGCCAGCTGGTGGCGCGGCTGCGGCAGCTGGGCGGCGACGACGCGGGAGCGGCACTGCTGTACGCCGAAGCCGGCCGCCGAGCCCTCGCCGGGGGCGCGTCGGCCACCGCCGTGCAACTGCTGGAGCGGGCCCGAGGGCTGGCGGCGCCGGCCGACCGCACCGCCGTCACCGAGTCGCTGGTACACGCGACGGCCGAGACCGGGCAGCTGGACCGGGCACTCGCGCTGGCCGAGTCGCTGCCGGACGCGGGGGCCGACGCGCTGGACATCGAGCGCCGGGTCGCTCTGCACACCAGGCTCGCCTGGGCCGCGGTGATCTCCGAACGCGCCGCCGACACCCTGGCCCAGGTGGCCGCCGCCCGGGCGCAGCTCGGCGACCCGGCGGACCCGCGGCACACCGCCGCGCTGGCCGTGGTCGAGGCCCACCTGGCGCTGCTGCCCGCACACAGCGCGGATACGGCCGGGACCGAGCGGCTGGCCCGCGAGGCGGCCGAGGTCGCCGAGCGCGAGAAGCTCCCCGTGGTGGCCTGCCAGGCATGGCAGTTACTCGCCCTGCTGGCCCGCAAGCGCGGCTTCGACGGCGCGGACGCCTGTCTGGAGCGGATGCTCGCCGTCGCGGAGGAGCACAGCCTGCCGGTCTGGCGGGTGGAGGCGCTGCTGAGGCTCGGCGCCAACGCCTTCCTGCGCAGCGGTGAGGCGCGCCGGATCCGGGAAGCGCGGGACGCCGCGCGCGAACTGGGCGCCCTCGCCCTGGTCCAGCACGCGGAGGGCCTGCTGGCGATGGACGCCGTGCAGCGCGCCGACTTCCCGGCCGCGCAGGAGATCATCGACCGCTGCCTGGGGCCGAGTGCCCGGATGCGCAACGTCGGCGGACACCGCTACCTGCTGCTGGTGGCCGCCACCCTCGCCGCCCACCAGGGCCGGCGGCGGCAGATGGAGCGGGAACTGCTCCGGTTCGACCAGGCCGACGAGTCCACCTCTTTCCTGATGCCGGTCCTGCTCGGCCTGTGCCGGGCGTTCTGTGCCCTGCTGGAGGAGAACCGCACCCGGGCGCTGGCCGAACTGGCCGCCGCGGCCGCCTGGGAGGACCAGCACCCCAACATGTTCTACCTGAGCGGGCGGTACGGCCTCGGCCCGCTGCTCGCCGTCGTCGGCGGCACCGCCGACCGCGCGGAGTACGCGGCGGCCCTGGCGGCGCCCGCCGCCGAGCTGGCCTGGAACCGGCAGTTCCTGGTGCTCGCCGACGCCGTCCTGCTCGGGCGGGAGGGCCACGGCCGGGAGGCCGCGGGACTGGTGGACCGGGCACGGCAGGAGTTCTCCGGCTTTCCTACCGCCCGTCACCTCGGACTGCGGCTGGTCGCCGAGGCGGCCCTCGCCGACGGCTGGGGTGAGCCCGTCGCCTGGCTGCGGACCGCCGAGGAGTACTTCCACCAGGCCGGTGTACGCTCCGTCGCCGGTGCCTGCCGGTCGCTCATCCGGCAGGCGGGCGTGCCCGTCGCGCATCGGCGCACCGGACGGGAGCTGATCCCCGAGGGGCTGCGGTCGGTCGGGGTGACGCCGCGTGAGTTCGACGTCTTCGCGCTGCTCGTGGACCGGCTCGGGAACCAGGACGTCGCCCGGCGGCTGTCCCTCTCGCACCGTACGGTGGAGAAGCACATCGCCAGCCTGCTCCACAAGACCGGCAGCGCGAACCGCGCGGAGCTGTGCCGGCTCGCCCGGACGCTGTGCGGCGACTGACCGTCCGTGCCACCGGGCCGGTGGCACGGACGAGCCGTCAGCTACCGTGCCCGAAGGGCAGGAAGTCCGGGACGTCCGTGCCGAGACCCTGCTCCTGAGCCCGGTGGCGGACCAGGTCGGCGACGGCGAGGTCCAGCACGCCCAGGCCGAACGGCGAGAAGACCGTGAGGGCCTCGGGGTCGCGCTCGTGCCGGGCACCGGTGAGGAGGGCGCCGATCGAGTCGGCGATGAAGTCGCGGTGACCGGCCTTCTGCTCGGCCAGATGCAGCGAGGTGGACTCGCGGCAGACGTGGTCGTCGTCGTCGACGATGTTGACGCTGGACAGGATGGTCTCCGGAGCGAGGTCGCGCAGGGACAGGTGCAGCAGCAGCGTCCCGGGCGGGCAGGGGGACGGGTCCAGGTGAGGGGCGGCGGCGGTGGTGGCGACCGAGATCAGCCGGTGGGCCGCCAGAGCGTCCCCGATCCGCTCGGTGATGGTGGTCCGCAGCCCGGGCAGCCGGGCCGCGCAGCGCTCGGCGAAGGCCCGCGCGCGGGCCGGATCGCGGTCGAAGAGGGTGACCTCGGCCAACTCGGGCAGCAGGGCGCGCAGGAAGGTCAGCACCTCGAAGTTGATCACTCCGCAGCCGATCAGCGTGACGCCGGTCTGCGGCTCCCGCGGGGCGAGGGTCGCGGCGGCGAGCGCCGCGCTCGCCGCGGTGCGCCGCGCGGAGATCACCGAGCCCTCCAGCAGCACCTCCGGGTGGCCGGTGCGCATCGAGTTGAGGACGATCACCGCCGAGGCGCGCTCCAGCCCGGCGTCCAGATTGCCGGGAAAGGAGGAGATCCACTTGACGCCGGCGACCGGTTCCCGCGCCCCGGTCCCGCCCGGGTCCCCGAGGTAGGCCGGCAGGGCGATGATGCGGTTGCGCGCCTCCTCGGGGAACCGGAGGAAGAGCGAGTGGGGGAGCACGGTACGGCCGGCCGCGTGCAGCCGGTACGCCCGGCTCACCGCCTCGACCACCTGCTGCTCGGCACCGTCCAGGACCTGACGGACCTGTCCGGCCGTCAGGATCAGCATGTCGCCGCCTCGGCCACTGGAACGTGCTCCTTCCACAGGTGGGCGACGTCGCCGAAGTGCGACGCGACCCAGTCGTCGTCATAGATCGTGTCGAGGTAGCGCTCGCCCCGGTCCGGGAGGATCACCACGCAGGCCGCGCCCGCCGGGATCCGGCCGCCCAGCCGCCGGACCGCGGCGAGCACCGCGCCCGCCGAGCCACCGGCCAGGATCGCCTCGCGGTGCGCCAGCCGGCGGCAGTTGACCACGCAGTCGAGATCGCTGACGTGCACCACCTCGTCGGCGAGACCGTCCTGGTGGAGCGCCGGGCGGACGGCCGCGCCGTGGCCGGGGATCAGCCGGGGCGCGGGCTCGCGTCCGAAGATGACGCTGCCCTCGGCGTCGACGGCCACGATGGCCACCGGGAGCCGCTGTTCCCGCGCGTACTCGGCGCAGCCGCGCAGCGTCCCGCACGAACTCGTCGCGCAGAACAGGTAGTCCAGGCCGCCGGGAACGGCCTCGCAGATCTCCCGCATCGTCGCGTGGTGCGAGCGCGGGTTGAGCGGGTTCGCGTACTGGTCCGGGCAGTAGGCGTCCTCGGTGCCGGTAAGGATCTCGCGCACCCGGCGGAGCCGCACCGGCAGGTACTCGCCGGTGACCGGGTCGATCGTGGTGACCACCTCGACCTCGGCGCCCAGCGCCCGCATGACGGCGATGTTCTGGCGGTTGGCGCGCGGGTCCACCACGCAGACGAAGCGGACCCCGAAGTACCGGCACGCCTGGGCGAGTCCGATGCCCAGGTTGCCCGAGCTGGATTCGACCACGACCGACCGGCCGGGGATCACCCGGCCCTCGCTGATGGCCCCGCGCAGCAGCTCCAGCGCGGAGCGGTCCTTGATCGAGCCGCCGGGGTTGTGCGCCTCCAGCTTGGCGTACAGGCGGAAACGGGCGGCCGGGTCGAACCTGGTCAGCTCGACCAGCGGCGTCCGGCCCACGGTCTGCAGCACGCCGGCGGGCACGGTGTCAGACGGTCGCACGGGTCCCGCCGGCGGCGGCGCCGTCCATCCGGACGCGCAGGCTCAGCGGCCGCATGTCGGTCCACACGGTCTCGATGTGCTCCAGGCACTCCGCCCGGCTGCCACGAGTGCCCTCCGGCCGCCAGCCGAGCGGCAGTTCACGGTCGGCGAGCCAGATCGAGTACTGCTCCTCGTCGTTGAGCACGACCAGGTAGCTACGGGTGTCGGTGGTTTCCTCGGTCATCAGGCCCTCCAGCCCTCGGGGATTCGACACTGTGACGGGGCGAGCCTGCCGGGCGCCCGCGATCGGCGACAAGAGACAAACCGGCAGCGGGGACGGCACCGCACCCTGCCGCTGCGTCCCTGGTGCCGGACTCGCGCCCGCCAGCAGGCTTCGCCGGGGCGCGGTGCGCGCCCGTGAGGACCCGTGGAGGTGGCCGGTGGGGATCGACGACAGCCGTGACGGTGCGGACGACCAGGCCGGGCGGCCTGGAGACGGACGCGCTGCTCGGTGCGCTCACCGCCGTCGTCGAGCGGCACGAGGCGCTGCGCACCAGTTACCGGCAGGACGCCGGCCGGCTGTTGCAGCACATCGCTCTGGAAGCCGAAGTCCCCTTCCGGGGACTCGACTTCACCGACCTGCCGGCCTCGGGCCGGGAGGCCCGGCCGGCCCGGCTGATCGAGGACGAACTGCGGCTCCCGATCCACCTGGCCCGGCAGCCCCCGCTGCGGGCCGTGCCGGCCCGGGTGGGTCCCGCCGACCACCTGCTGATCGTGGTGGTCCACCACATCGCCTTCGACGGCATGTCCTGGCACCTTCTCGGCACCGAACTGGCGGCCGGCTACCGGGAGCGCACCGGCGGCGCACCGGCGGTGCACCGGCCCCCTCGGGCCGCTCGCCCTCCAGTACGCCCACTTCGCCGACTGGCAGGCCGAGAGGCTCACCGGCCGACGGCCGGCCGCCGGGCTGGACCACTGGCGCACCGCGCTCGCGGACCTGACGCCGCCTCAGCTGCCCACCGACCGCCCCCGCCCGGCCGTCTGGGACGGTGCCGGCGACGCCGTCCGCTTGGAGCTGCCGGCCGAGCTGATGGCACGGGTCGACCTCCTCGCCCGCCGCAGCCGGGCGACCCGGTTCATGGTGCCGCTCGCCGCGTTCCAGGCGGTGCTCGTCCGGTTCGGCGGGCAGCGGGACATCGCGGTCGGCACGCCGGTGAGCGGCCGCGGCCTGCCCGATGCGGAGCGGCTGATCGGCCTGTTCGTCAACACCGTGATGGTGCGCGGCGACCTGAGCGGCGAACCGTCCTTCCGGACCCTGCTCGGCCGGGTCGCCGCGAACACGCCGGCCGCCCTCAGCCACGCCGGCACGCCGTTCGAACTGGTGGTTGACGAGCTGGCTCCGGAGCGTGACTCCGCCCGCACCCCGCTCTTCCAGGTGTCCTTCTCGCTGCGCACCGCTGCGCCCGAGCCGATCGGGCTGCCCGGCCTCGACTGCGAGCTGGTGCGCACACCGCTGACCGGCTCGCCGTTCGACCTGGTGCTCGACACCGACGTACTGCCCGACGGGCGGCTCGACGCCCGGCTGCAGTCAGCCACCGCGCTGTTCGACCGGACGACCGCGCAGCGCCTGGCCGACGCCTTCCGGGTGCTGCTCGACGCCGTGCCGGCCGATTCGGACCGCCCGCTGCACCGCGTCGGCCTGCCGACCGGCCAGGACCGGCTCGCCGTGATCGAGAAGTTCGACGAGACCGCCGTGCCGCTGCCCGAGCGCTGCCTGCACGAGCTGTCCGCCGAGCAGGCCGAGCGCACCCCGTGCGCGGTCGCGCTGCGCCGGCCCGGCGGTCGACTGTCGTACCGGCAGCTCGATCGCCGGGCGAACCTGCTGGCGACACCGGCTGCGCGGGCCGCCCCGGGAGCCGTACCCGTGCCTCCTCGATCCGCAGATACGGCAGCCGGCGCGGCGCCGGCCAGGGGCGCAGGCCCGGATCGCGGTCCAGCGTCCTGGCCGGCTCGTCGATCGACCAGCTGGAGAAGAAGACCTCGGACCGGGTGATCAGAACCGCGCCGTGGTCCACCTCGATGCCGCGCGGCCCGGGGTCGAGGGTGCCCCAGCCGACCGGGCCGAGGAAGCCGATGGTGTCGTTCTTGACGCAGAACCGCTGCCAGTAGTGGGCCACCGGTTCCTCGCGCCGGCGCGCGTGCTGGTCCGGCCGGCCGCGCTGGGCGTCCAGGCCAGGAACGGCGCGATGCCGGTGTGCAGCACGGCCCGGTTCTGCCAGGCCACCGCCGCCCGGAAGCCGGGCCGGCCGGCGATGCTCTGCAACTCCTCGGCGGTCTCCACGGCCGCGGCGGCGAAGCGCTCTCGAAGGACTGCCAGTCGGCTCCGGCCGGCTCCGCCCCGGCACCGAACCGGTCGGCCGCCTCGGCCGGCTCCCGCGGCGCCGGCCTGAGCACCCCGGTCACCGGGAAGCCGGGTCCCCGCAGTGCGAAGTGCCGCCACAGGCGCCAGCCGCCGCCGGGCAGCGGCACGGGCTCATGCGTCGCCGCCCCCCGCCGGGGCGCCGCCGGCACACCACTCCAGCACCGCGCGGGCACTGTGGTACTTGTTCTCGGCCTGCTCGAAGGCGATCGAGGCGGGCCCGTCCAGCACTTCGGCGGTCACCTCGTCGCCGCGGTGCGCGGGGAGGTCGTGCATGAACAGCGCGCCGGGGCTGGTGTCCATGACGGCCTTGTCGACCCGGAACGGCTCGAAGGCGCGCCGCCAGTCGGGGTCGGCCTTGGTGGTGCCGGTGGTCTGCCAGCGAGTGGTGTAGATCACGTCCGCCTCGGGCAGGTCGGCCGGGTCGTGCCGCTGCGTCACCAGCGCGCCGCCCGCCGCCGCGTACTCGGCGGCCCGGTCGAGGTAGTACTGCTCCACCCCGTACCCCTGCGGAGTGCGCAGGTGCAGCTCGGTGCCGGGGTAGCGGGACAGCGCCAGGGTCAGCGCCGAGGCGGTGTTGTTGCCCTCGCCGAGGTAGAGCACCCGCAGGCCGTCGATCCGCCCGAACCGGCGCAGCAGCGTGGTGAGGTCGGCGAGTGCCTGGGTGGGGTGCTCGGCGGCGCTCATCGCGTTGACCACGGCCATCCGCCGCTGCGCGGCCAAGGCCCGCAGCTCGGCCTCGCCGCCCGCGGTCCTGGCCACCAGCACGTCGAGCATCCGGGACAGCACCGCGGTGGTGTCCTCGACCGTCTCCCCGGTGTTCTCCTGGAGGTCCCCGGGACCGTAGGTGATCAGCCGGCCGCCCAGGCGCAGGGCGCCGGCCGAGAACGCGGTGCGGGTGCGGGTGGAGGTCTTGCGGAACAGCACGCCCACCACGGCGTCGTGCAGCGGACGAGCGCCCTCATGGCGGCCGGCGGCGTACTCGGCACCCCGCCGCACGATGCCGTGCATCTCCTCGAAGCCGAGGTCGCCGATCGAGATCAGGTGTCGGCGTAGCGGACCGGACATCTGCGGTCTCCTTCTTTGACGTGCATGACGGTCAGGAACAGGGGTTGACGGGTCCGGCAGCGTCGCTGACCGGTCGTCAGACGGATCGAAGGCCCCGCCGCAGCACGTCGAGGCCGCGGTCCAGCACGGCGGGATCGATGGTCAGCGGCGGCAGCAGCTTGATCACCTCGTCACGGCGGCCGCACAGTTCGACGATGAGCCCGTGGTCGAAGGCGTACCGCTGCAGCCGCTCGGCGCGCGGCGGTTCGACGCCGAGGTCGATGCCGAGCGCCATCCCGCAGCCGCGCGTCACCAGTCCCCGTCCCAGCGCGTCCAGTTCGGCGCGGAACCGGTCCAGGCGGTCGACCGAGGCGGCGAGCCGGGAATGGAAGGCGTCCTGTCGCCACAGCTCGCAGGCCGCGGTGGCGGCGACGAAGGCCAACTGGTTGCCGCGGAAGGTCCCGGTGTGCTCGCCCGGCTCCCAGACGTCCAGCTCCCGCCGGAACAGCACCACGGAGAGCGGGAGCCCGTAACCGCTCAGCGACTTGGAGAGGGTCACCACGTCGGGGGTGATCCCGGCGTGCTCGAAGCAGAAGAACCGGCCGGAGCGGCCGCAGCCCGCCTGGATCTCGTCCAGGATGAGCAGGATCCCGTGCCGCTCGGTGAGTTCGCGCAGGGCCCGCAGCCACGCGCTGCTCGCCGGGTAGACACCGCCCTCCATCTGCATCGGCTCGACGATCACCGCGGCCGGCAGGTCGACGCCCGAGGACGGGTCGGCGAGCAGCCGCTCCAGGTAACCGATCGAGTCGAAACGGCCCTGCGGACCGTCCTCGTACGGCACGAACGTGACGTCCTGTCCACTGACCCCGCCCGCCCGGCGGGCCCGGCGGCTGCCGGTCACCGCGAGCGAACCACGGGACATGCCGTGGTACGCACCGGTGAACGCCACCACGCCGGAGCGGCCGGTCCGCTTGCGGGCGAGCTTGAGCGCGGCCTCCACGGCGTCGGTGCCGGTCGGCCCGGTGAACTGCACCTTGTAGTCCAGCCCGCGGGGCCGCAGTACGGTGTCGGCGAAGGCGGTCAGGAAGTCCCGCTTGGCCACGGTGTACATGTCCAGGCCGTGCGAGAGACCGTCGGCGGCGAGGTAGTCGGCCACCCGGGCTTTGATGAAGTCGCTGTTGTGCCCGTAGTTGAGCGTTCCCGCACCGCAGAAGAAGTCGATGAAGGTCCGGCCGTCCTCGGTGGACAACTCGGCGCCCTTGGCCCGCTCGAAGACGGCCGGGAACGTGCGGCAGTACAGCCGGACCTCCGATTCCAGCTCCTCGAATACCTTGAACTCTGGCGCCGGCTCCTGGCCGGTGATCGGGGTGTCCTCGGCGATGTCCATCGGGTCCTCTCGGCAGGGAACGTAGCCGCGGCAGCCGCTCGTGGCGGCGCACGTGGAGGGAGAGCCGCCATGCCCGCGGGGGGACATGGGCAGAAGCAGCGTGCCGCCGGACCGTGGCGCGGCACCAGGGAACGAATGGCAGCCGCGCGGCCGCGGCGTTGCGCGTTTGTCCCGGTCCGGCATCCCGCCGGTCAGGACCGGTCCGGCCGGGTTCAGATCAGCCCGGTGCGTACCGCGTGCGCCACCGCGTGGGCCCGGTTGCGGACCTGGAGCTGGCCCATAAGCTCGTAGATCACGTTCTTGACGGTGTGCTTGGAGCAGCGCAGCGTCGTGGCGATCGCCTCGTTGCCGTGGCCGTCCGCCATCAGCCGCAGCACCTCCAGCTGACGGCCGGTCAGCGCCGGGACGCCCGGCCGCCGCCCGGACCCGGATGGCTCCGGCGATTCGTCGAGCAGGCGGGCCAGCGCCAGGTGGGAGAGGCGGCCCTCGCCGCGGTGGGCCGAGTGGACGGTCGCGGCCAGTCGCTCCGGCGTCGCCTCGGCGGACAGCACCATGGCCCGCGCGCCCGCCCGCAACGCCCGCAGGGCGCCGTGGCGGGACAGTACGTCGGCCACCACCAGCAGCCGCCCGTACTCGTCCGGCAGGCCGGGCCGGACGACCTCGATCGCGGCCTCCACGGTGCCGCCGACGGCCACCAGCACGTCCTGCGGGGACGGATCGGGTGCCTCGGTCGGCCGGAGTCCCGCGGTGATCAGTCTGGCCTCCACCACCGCGCGCGCCGTCGCGTCGTTCGACCGGACCCGCACCCGCACCCCCGACCGGGACACGGTGACGGTCGGGGCGGCCGGGGCCGGGAGGACCGTGGGCGGGGCCACCGCCGTCGCGATCACAGCAGGCCCGTCCGCAGGGCGAAGGCCACCGCGTGCGCCCGGTTGCGCAGCTGGAACCGCCGGGTGACGTCGTGCACCACGGTGGTCACGGTGCGGGGCGAGTAGCACAGTTCACGTGCGATCTCCTCGGTCTCCCGGCCGTCCGCGACCAGCCGCAGAACCGCCCGTTCCCGCTCCGACAGCGCCGAGCCGTCGGGCGCCGCTGCCCCGTCCGTGCCCGGCCGGCGGACGGCGGCTCCCTGGCCGTGCTTGAGAAGCCCGTCCAGCAGGTCCGGTGGCAGCGTGCAGTCGCCCGCGGCGGCCGCCACGACCATCGACGCCAGGCGCTCGGCGGTGCACTCGGAACGACGCAGCAGCCCCCGGATGCCCGCCGCGAACGCCTGGACCGCGTCCTCGGCCGCCAGTTCGGCCGCGACCAGAACCACTTCCTGCCGCTCGTCCGCCTCGCGCCCGGCCCGCACCACGTTCATCACCTGGGGGGCCACCCGGTCCACCATCATGACCGCGACCTGCGCCCGCTCCCCGGACAGCGCCACCGCGATGTCGCCGTGGTACTGGAGGCTGATCCGGGTACCGGCCTCCAGTATCGGGTCCTGCGCGACGATGCTGACTCTCACCGGTTCGCCCATCGGCTCCTCCTGGGAATCGGCCTCTGCCTGACAGGGCAAGAGCATCGGCCGCGCGGCCCTGGGCGCCATCGGGTGCGGGCACCCAGTTTTCCCGATCCGACGACGGCGCGGACGGGCGGCGAAGCGCCCGGCCCGCGCCGTCGTCCCTACCACCTTCACCGCCCGGCCCCTCCGCCCGCACTTCCCCGCCCGTCCGCCGCCACCGGATGCCGGCGGGCACCGCCGGGCACGGCGGCGAAAACATGGGGGCGAAACCCCCATGTCCGCCACGCCTCCTCCCGGGAACCGCACCGGAGGACGACGGGAGGGGCCGCCCCGGCCGCCGGTCCTCCTCCCGTGTTCGCGTGCGACGGCAACTCTCAGCCGCCGAGGACCGTGACGGGGTCGCCGGCGGAGCAGGTGCTGCCGGTCCGCCGGCGTGGTCGTTCGCTCTGCCGGTGTCCGGGCCCAAGAGGACACCTGTCCCGCGCCCGCGCAGATCGCCACGCAGAGCAGCCCGAGCTCCCCGCGGCGTCTCCGGCCGTCGTGTTCCCCGCCCTCACGGTCCTGGTGGCTGCCGCACCGGCCGCCCACCGCCGCGCTGCCGCCGGCCGTCGTCCTCGCCCCGGCCGACCTGCGGTACGAACCCCGGGCCGGGCCGTGCGGGGTCGTGCGCACGTGGTCAGGAGTTCCTCGGCGTCAGGTCCTGCAAGCCCACCACCCGCAGCAACTGCAAGCGCTCGTACGACTCCGTGCCCGGGCGGGCCGTGTGGATGACGAGCTGCTGGTTGTGGTCGGAGTTGACGAGGACCTCGCAGTCGAGTTCGAGGACACCGATCGCAGGATGCCGGAAGCGCTTCGTGGTGGCGCGGCGTACGGCGACCTCGTGTTGGTTCCAGAGGTGGGCGAACTCCTCGCTCGCGGAGCGCAGTTCGGCGACGAGGTCGGCGGGTCCGGGGTCCTTGGGGCGGGCCGAGGCCACCGCTCGCAGGCCGGCGACGTGTTCGCGGGCGCGCGCCGGGCGGTCCTCGGGCGGGAACAGCTCCTGGGCCGCCGGGTCCAGGAAGAAGCGGCGGATCATGTTGCGTTCCCGGGGCGGGCGGGCGAGGGCGTCTCCGCTCAGCGCCCGCGACAGCGCGTTCTGGGCCAGGACCTCGCCGCAGTCGGTCACCACGATCGCCGGGGTGTCGTGCAGCCGGTCCAGCACCAGGAGCAGGCCCGGACGTACGTGCGTGCCGGTCGCCTCACGGCGCGGCGGCTCCTGACCGGTGAGGTGGAAGAGGTGGTCGTGCTCGTCCTCGGTCAGGCGGAGCGCGCGGGCCAGCGAGGTGAGCATCTGACGGGACGGGCGCGGGCCCCGGGACTGCTCCAGCCTCGTGTAGTAGTCCACGGACATGCCCGCCAGCTGGGCCACCTCCTCGCGGCGCAGCCCCGGCGTACGGCGGCGGGCGCCGGCGGGGAGACCCACGTCGGAAGGGGCCAGGCGGGCACGCGCGCGGCGCAGGAAGTCGGTGAGTTCGACTCGGTTCACCTCTCCAGGGTGCGGGACCCCGGCCTGCTTATCCAGGGACTGCCGATCCCCTGATGCAGAGGTCTCTGCCGGTCGTCCCCGTATCCGCCGAGGCTGGTCCTCAACGACAGGCGACACAGTGCGTGAGGAGCACATCATGCTGACTTTGGTGACCGGTACGACGGGACAGGTCGGACGCCGCTTCGTGCCGCGGCTGCTGGCCCAGCGGCAGCCGGGCGAGCAGGTGAGGGTCCTGGTGCGGGACGCGGCTCGTGGCGAGCGCTTCGCGGAGCTGGGCGCCCAGGTCGCCGTAGGAGACATGCGCGACACGGAGACACTCGGCGAGGCGCTCGCCGGCGTGGACGCCGTGGTGAACGTCGCCGCCTCCTTCCGCGGGGTGCCCGACGAGGAGGCGTGGGCCGTCAACCGGGACGCCGCCGTGGCCCTGGGCCGCGCCGCGCAAGTCTCAGGCGTGGAACGGTTCGTGCAGGTCAGCACGAACAATGTGTACGGCGTCGGACGGGGCCGCCCGCTGACCGAGGAGGACGAGAGCCGGCCGGGCGGCGCCATGTGGGGCGCCTACCCCGAGTCCAAGGCCGAGGCGGAGCGCGAACTGCTCGCGCTCAAGGGTCTCGACGTACGCATCGGGCGGCTCCCCTTCGTCTACGGCGAGGGCGACCCGCACCTTGCCGACGTCTTGCGCTGGGCCGCCCGCTGGGCACCGCACCAGCGCCTGCAGATGGCCCACCACGCGGACGTCGCCCAGGGCATGATGCGTCTGCTGTACGCGCCGGGTATCGCCGGCCGGATCTACAACATCGCCGATGACGCCCCCGTCACGACGGTCGAGCTGTACCGACTCAACGGCGTCGAGGTGCCCGCCGGGCTCCAGGAGTTCACGGACCCCGACCCGTGGTTCGGGATCATGTCCAACCAGCGCATCCGCCGGGAACTCGGCTTCCGGCCGATCTACCCGAGCGTCTGGACGGCCCGGGACGCCGGAGCCCTGTGACGGGTCACTGACCGGGTCGGTTCGGCCCGGTGATCCCCGACAGCCTCTCCCGAGCCCGGATCACTCGCGAAGCCGAGAACGGTACTCGCCCGGGGCAGTGCCCCGGGCACGTCTGAAGGCACGGCTGAAAGCGTGCGGAGAACCGTACCCGACCGCGCTGGAGATCGACTCGACCGGCTCATCGGTATCGCGGAGCCGGACGGACGCCAGGTCGATGCGCCACTGCGTCACGTACGCGCCCGGCGTCTGCCCGAGGGCGGACCGGAAACGTCTGGACAGCGTCGCCCGGGAGACGCTCGTCGCGGCGGCCAGGGTCTCCGTGGTCCAGGGGTGTTCCGGTCGGGCGTGGACACGTGCCAGAGCGTTGCGCACGACCGGATCACGCATCGCTCCCAGCCATGAGCCGGACTGCTCCTGCGGGTGGCGGGCCAGCCAGGCGCGTACGAACTGGACGAGCAGAAGGTCGACGATGCTGTTGATGGCGGCGGTGGTGCCGATCTGCGGCTGTGCGAGCTCGGCAGCGAGCAGTTCGACGGTCCTTCCGAGCTGCGCGTTCTCCCGGGCTGTGACGTGCATCGGCCGAGCGAGGGAGGCAAGCACCGGTGTGCGAACCTCCGGGTCCTGCTCGTAGTGCAGGACGATCACTTCCGTCTGCACCGGCGCCGATCCCAGACGCAGGGCCCGGCCATCGCCAAGGGCTCGAGCCGCCTCTTCCCGGTCGCAGGAACCCATCGTCACGCCGGCGCTGCCGGCTATCCCGTGTGCGGTGCCCGGCGACACCAGGACGGCGTCCCCGGCCTGCACCTGAAGAGGTTTCTCGCCTGTGACGTGGAGCCACACAGTGCCGCGGGACACCACGTGCAGTGCCGCTCCTGGAAAGGAGTCCAGCCACAGGCCCCAGGTTCCTCCGGCCTGCAGCATGACCCCGAGCGCCCCACGCGCACCCGAAACACGCAAGACCTCCGCCAGCACATCCATGGGCCCATTCTCGTCCACCACCGCGGACCGCCGCCGACGGCCGACTACACATGTGTCCTCGTCCACGACTTCAGGCCACGTCGAGAACGATTTTTCCGTGCACCTTCCGGGCGAACAGCGCCTGGACGGCGTCGCCCACGTCCTGCCAGTCGCCTCGAAGTCCGACCGGTGCCGCGAGCCTCCCGGCGGCCATGAGGCCCAGCAGGTCCGTCAGCTCCCCGCCGGTCGGCGTCATGTCGCCGTAGGTGGCGATGGTGCGGGGCTCACCGAAGCCGAACAAGGCCCCTGACGGGAACGTGGTTTCCCGCCCCGAGGAGTAACCGACCAGGTGGATGGTGCCGCCCTCGGCGAGGGAACTCCACGCATGGGCCAACAGCGGCCCGCCGACCGTGTCCAGGACGAGGTCGAACCGGTCCCCGGTCTCAGCCAAGTCGGTCAGGATCCTGTCGGCGCCGAGTTCACGGAGCCCGGCGGCCCGCTCCGGCGAGCCGACGAGTGCCGTCACCCGGGCGCCCGCCAGCGCCGCCAGCTGGACGGCGAAGTGCCCCACGCCCCCGCTGGCGCCGGTGATCAGCACGTCGCGCCCCAGCAGGGAACGCTTGCGCAGCACCCGTAATGCGGTGACGCCGGCGATTCCCAGCGCGGCGGCGTCGGCCAGATCCACGCCCTCGGGGACGGTGCCGAGCGAGGCGGGGCTGACTGCCGCCCGCTCCGCCCACGCGTGGGAAGCCATTCCCACTGCCACGCGCGTACCTTCGGGCGGCCCCGAGCCGTCGGATGCGGCGCGCACCACGACGCCGGCCGCGTCGTGACCGTGCACAGCGCCGGCCGGCCACTGGTGCACGTAATTCAGCTCTCCGAAGTTGAGACCGATGTGCCGTATCTCCACCAACGCCTCACCGGTGGACGGTACGGGCTCATCGACATCGGCGAACCGGACGGGTCCGGCCTCACTGTGATCGACCACAAGGGCGTGCATCGGGGTGTGTTTCCTTCTCTCGTGGATGTGCCTGAACATTCGACGCGGCGACAGATCGAGTGCGCACATGCCGCACTGTCGTCTTCTTGGAACCCTACGCAGGACCGGGACGGCGACCAGACCCGTGAGGTTCAATCAGTTGACGATCTGTGTCAGTGCGGCTCACGACGCGTCGAGCCGCCCTGCGCCCATCCGGTGGATGGCGCTGTGACGGGCGGACATGCCCGTCCATGTGACGATCTCGGTACCGCCCCAGGGCGGGGACGCAGGCGTGGCGGGGGCGGGCCAGGTGCACCGGGGTGGAGGTGTCGCCCCACGTGGACAGCCAGGCGTTTGGCCGGCGCCTCCGGCAGCGCCGGATCGTCGAGGCCAACAGTCCGCAGGTACCCGCAGGACCTCAGCGAGGAGGCGCCGAGGCAATTCCCGAAGCAGGCGTGTGCCCGTTCCCTTGCCGGGCAGCAGCCGGCAGCCTCGGTCATCACCGGCAGCCGGACGCCGCACCCCCGCCATCGTCACGTCGCCCGGCGGCCGGACGACGGTCCCGCTGCACGAAATCCCCGCCGCGCACATCCCGGACCATGACGGTTGAAGGACTTGGCAGCACGTCGCCTGGTGATCAGCCAGCCAGAGGCGGAGTGGTCGATGTCATTCATCGTGCCGGAAGGCGCGGCCGTCGCCGCTGGTAAGCGTCGTCGCAGTACTGGCCGAGCTGTCCGCCCGCCGGCACGTCACCGTCTTGCGTCCGCGGGCCCCGCCCGGGGTACGACCGTCCCGGTCCCGGTCAGGCGGGTGCCGGCCGGGACCGGTCGCCCGTGGGTTCCAGGCGGACGACGATGCCCTTCGACGTGGGCTGGTTGCTCATGTCGGCGACGCTGTCGAGCGGGACCAGGACGTTCGTCTCCGGGTAGTAGGCGGCGGCCGAACCCCTGGCCGCCGGGTAGGACACGACCGCGAAGTTCTCCGCCCGGCGCTCGGTGCCGTCCTCCCAGATGCTCACCAGGTCCACCCGGTCGCCCTGGGCGAGGCCGAGTTCGGACAGGTCGGCCGGGTTGACCAGGACGACGTGGCGGCTGCCGTGGATGCCGCGGTAGCGGTCGTTGTCGGTGTACGGGACGGTGTTCCACTGGTCGTGCGAGCGCAGGGTCTGCAGCAGCAGGTGCCCCTGGGGGGCCCGGGGGACCACCCGCTCGTTGCAGGTGAACCGGGCCTTGCCGGTCTCGGTCCTGAACACGCCCTCGTTGACCGGGTTGGGCAGCTGGAAGCCTCCCGGACGGGTCACCCGGGCGTTGAAGTCGTGGAAGCCCGGCACGATCCGGGAGATGCTGTCGCGGATGGTGTTGTAGTCGCCCTCGAACCTGGCCCAGGGGACGTCCCCCACGCCGTCGACGGTCAGCCGGGCGAGCCGGCACAGGATGGCGACCTCGCTCAGCAGCCTGCGCGACGCCGGTTCGAGCCGCCCCTGGGAGGTGTGCACCTCGCTCATCGAGTTCTCGACGGTGACGAACTGCTCGCCGTCGGCCTGGACGTCACGCTCGGTGCGCCCCAGCGTCGGCAGGATCAGGGCGGTGTCGCCGCAGACGGTGTGCGAGCGGTTGAGCTTGGTGGAGATGTGGGCGGTCAGCCGGCACGAACGCATCGCCTTCTCGGTGACCTCGCTGTCGGGCGCCGCGCGCACGAAGTTCCCGGCCAGGGCGAGGAACACCTTGACGCGGCCCTCCAGCATCGCCTTGATCGAGTTCACCGAGTCCAGGCCGTGCGGGCGCGGAGGGTTGAAACCGAACTCCTTTTGCAGGGCGTCCAGGAAGGTGTCCGGCATCTGCTCCCAGATACCCATGGTGCGGTCGCCCTGGACGTTGCTGTGGCCGCGCACCGGGCAGGCGCCCGTGCCCGCGCGCCCCAGATTGCCGCGCAGCATCAGGAAGTTGACGATCTCCCGGATGGTGGGCACGCCGTGCTTGTGCTGGGTGATGCCCATCGCCCAGCACACGATGACGCGTTCGCTGCGCAGGACCTCGTCGCGGACCTTCTCGATCTCCTGACGGGTCAGTCCCGTCGCCGCGTGCACGTCGTCCCAGTCGACGGTGCGGGCGTGCCGGGCGAAGTCCTCGAAACCGGAGGTGTGGGCGTTGATGAAGTCGTGGTCCAGGACGGTGCCGGGACGCGCGTCCTCCGCCTCCAGCAGCAGCCGGTTCAGTGCCTGGAACAGGGCGAGGTCCCCGCCCGGTTTGATGTGCAGGAAGCGGTCGGCGATCTGGGTGCCCCGCCCCACGACCCCGCGCGGCTTCTGCGGGTTCTTGAAGCGCCGCAGCCCCGCCTCCGGCAACGGGTTGACCGCCACGATGCGGCCGCCGTTGCGCTTGGCCTGCTCCAGGGCCGAGAGCTGCCGCGGGTGATTGCTGCCCGGGTTCTGCCCCACCAGGAAGATCAGGTCCGCGTGGTGGAGGTCGTCGAGGCTCACGGTGCCCTTGCCGACGCCGAGCGTCTCGTTCAGGGCGAAGCCGCTGGACTCGTGGCACATGTTGCTGCAGTCGGGCAGGTTGTTGGTGCCCAGGGCCCGGGCGAAGAGCTGGAAGACGAAAGCGGCTTCGTTCGATGCCCGGCCGGAGGTGTAGAAGACCGCCTCGTCGGGCGAGTCCAGCCCTTTGAGTTCCCGCGCGAGGACGCCCAGGGCGTCGTTCCAGCCGATGGGCTCATAGTGGTCTGATCCGGGTCGTTTGATCATCGGCTCGGTGAGCCGGCCCTGCTGGTTGAGCCACATGTCGGAACGGGCGGCCAGATCGGACACGCTGTGCTCGCGGAAGAAGTCGGCGGTGATCCGGCGCGTCGTGGCCTCGTCGTTGATGTGCTTGGCGCCGTTCTCGCAGTACTCGTTGCGGTGGCGCCGGCCCGGGGCGGGGTCGGCCCACGCGCAGCCGGGGCAGTCGATCCCGCCCACCTGGTTCATGGTGAGCAGGTCGACCCCGGTCTTGCGCGGGGAGGTCTGCTCCAGGGAGTACTCCAACGCGTGCACGACGGCGGGAACCCCGGCCGCCCACTTCTTCGGTGGCGTCACGGAGAGGGAGGTCTCCGGCTCCTGACCGGGCGGGCTCTGCATCGCTTGGCCTTTCTCTTGCCGTGTGCGGGTGGGCGGGGTCAGCCGACGGGCCACTGGGCGACACGGCTCCTGGGCGGTTCCGGGGTGTCGTGCTGGACGCGGCCGTTGCGGATGGTGCCGCGCCAGGCGCCGCCCTCCTGGCCGAGCCCCTCGATGAAGTGCTTGAAGTCGACCAGTTCGGCGCGTACCAGCCGGGCTGCCAGCCCTGTGACCCCGGCGGAGCGGGTGAGGACCTTCGCGGCCCCGTGCGGCCGCAGGAGCATCCGGACCGTGATCGCGGTGCCGCCGGACTCCGTGGGCCTGAACTCGACCTCGCCCTCGTGGGTGGGGTGTTGTTCCAGACCACGCCAGGCCAGGTAGGCGTCCGGGTCCTGCTCCACGATCTCGACCGGGAAACGATGGCGCAGCAGGCCGTAGCCGATGGTCCATGCGGTGACGGTGGGCCTGACCTGCTCGACGTCGCGCACCACGGCCGAGAAGCGCGGGAACGTCTTGAACTGCGTCCACTGGTTGTAGGCCGTGCGGACCGGCACCGCGACCTCGACCGTCTCCTCGACGTGCCACTCACGCAGCGGACGGCGGCGTGTGACGCCGTCGCCGTCGGCGCGCCCGTCGTCCTCTTCGTGCACCATCATGGTCCTTCTTCCGGTGAGAAAGCCGGGCACCCGTCCTCGCCCCTCATGGGTCGGGCCACCACTTCCGGTTCCCCGATCCCGGGTCTCCAGTCACCCGACCGCACCGACGTCCCTGGGCGCGGACCCGACCGCGAGAAGAGCGTCGGGCCCCAGGCACCGAAAGGAACGCCGCTCAGGGGCTTCTCCCGATGCCCGGCGGACACCTCCAGCTTCACCCCTGGATACGGCCACCCGCCACTCACCGCGCCCCGCAGCGCCGCTCCGCTGACCGGGGGATGTGCCCCGGCGGCGTCGGCGTTCCCGGGGAGCACGAGGAACTCGGCGCACGTGCATCCGGCGTGGACGGGTCGGTCTTCCAGACACGCTCTCTCCGTCCCGGTTTGGTGTTGCGGGTTCAGGAGAAGCGTTCGCCTCGGCCTCGCTCGGCGCCGTGTCGGCCGCGTCCGGGACGCGCCGCCCGCGCGACCGTACCCGGTCGGCCGCGTACAGTTTCTCGCCACTGCGCCCGGGCGCGCGGCCGACCGCGGTCAAGCCCCACCGGGGCAACTGCGCGCGGGCCGTCGCCGTGACGGCCGACGCCAGGACGGCGGAGGCCCCGCGCGAGCCGGCCCGCGCACTGGCCGGGTCCCGGCCCCGGGCCGACGTGGTACGGGCCATCACGCCGACGATCCGACCGCCGCCGCACAGGACGCCGACCTGCTGCCGCACCTGACCGAGCGGCCCGCGTACCGGCACATCGGCCCCGTCCGCCTCGTCTCCCGCGTCGCGAACCCGAAAGTGATCGACGCCCGCGGCGCCCTCACCGCCGACGACTGACGCGGCCCCGGGCGGATCTACCGGGTCCTCGGGCGGCCCTGACGGCCCAAGGCAGGCACCGCGGCGGCGGCCCGGGCAGACCCGGGCCGCCGCCGGTACCGCTGTCCCGGTGGACTGCTCATCTTCGTGAGGAGGCCTGCCCGTCAGCTGCCGGCGGAACGTGTGTGGGTGGCCCGGTGCCTTCTCAGCTCCGCGCTGCGGGGCCGTCCGCCGGCCGGACAGCCCTCCACCCCACCGCACGCCTCCCGCGCACCCGGGTCGATGGCCACCTGGTGCGGGTGCCGGCCGCCCGGCCGGTACCCGCGGTCGACAAGCCGCTGGACAACACGGTCGCCGCGACAAGGCGCGTTGAGGTCGTCCTCGGCCTTCGTGCCGTGGCCCTGCCTCAAGTAGTTGCCAGGTCGTCGTCGGCGTCCGAGGTCATGTCAGGCCCTGACCCACGTGACGGGCCGCAGCCCCCGCCGGGTCGGCGGGGGCTGCGGGCCGGGCTCGCGGTCGATCGGGGTGTGTGGGAGCGGTCAGGACGCGGGGGGAACCGGGACGTCGAGGCCGCGGGCGGCGACGAGCTGGGCGCTGCCGTCGGCCAGGCGGTAGGAGAGGCCCACCACGCCGAGGCGGCCGTCGGCCACCCGCTCGGCCAGGACGCGGGAGCGTTCCAGCAGCAGGTCCACGGTGTGCTCGATGTGCTCGGCCAGGATCTGCTCAGCGCTCTCGCGTCCGGCGGCGCGGGCTGCCAGCACGCTCGGGGTCACCCGTTCGACGACGTCCCGGACGAAGCCGCCCGGCGTCTGTCCGGTCTCCAGGGCCGAGCAGGCCGCGGCGACGGCGCCGCACGAGTCGTGACCGAGCACCACGACCAGCGGCGCGTTGAGAACTGCCGCGCCGAACTCGATCGAGCCGAGCACCTCCGTACCGACGACATGGCCGGCCGTGCGCACCACGAACAGGTCGCCCAGGCCGCGGTCGAAGATGATCTCGGCGGCGAGCCGGGAGTCGGAGCAGCCGAACAGCACGGCGAACGGCTGCTGGGACGGTGCGGTCTCGGTGCGGCGGGTGGCGTCCTGGTTCGGGTGCTCGGGCGTGCCGGCGACGAAGCGCTGGTTGCCGGTCATGAGCAGCTCGAAGGCATCGCGGGGCGTCGGCGTCTGGATCTTCTCGGTCATAGTGGCAGGCTACGAGGCCCTACCAGCGGTCGCATCGCCGGGTCTCCCTGGCCGGCCTCCGGGGAGGGTCGTGAGCCGATCCTGCTGCCGGCGCCCGCGGCCCGCCCCGCCGGCCTCGATCAGCGGTCGTCGTTCATGGTGTCGCGCTGGGCCAGGCGCTCCGCCGTGTGCTCCGGCCCGACACTGTGGGAGCCCTTGACCAGGACGATGTCCTCGGGCTGGATCGTCTCGCGGGCCAGGCTGAGGGCGTGGTCGAGGTCGCGGGCGGCCACGACCTTCAGTCGCGGGTTGCCCTGCTGGGCGGCGTCGGCCATGGTCTGCGCGTCGTCGCCGCCGACCGCGATCAGCACCTGGATTCCGGAGGCGGCGAGACGGCCGACCTGGCGGTGTTCCTCGCCGCCCGGTGACCATCGAGTCGAGCATCACCGCGGCGCAGGCCCGTTCCGGGCCACACGTCCTGGAACCCGGAAACAGCCCGCTCGAGATCACCGCACTGCGCGCGCAGCTCCGGCGGCGGGTGCCCGACCAACTGGTGCGTGGTGTCTGGGTGGAGCTGGCCACCCTCCCGCTCACCGCCAATGGCGAGATCGACCGGGCCGCGCTGCCGCCGTACCTCGGCCGGCTCGCCGAGACCGTCACCGGCGTCCTCGACGACGCCGGGGTGGAGGACGCCGTCAGCCGTGCACGTCACCCCACGGGGCCGAGCGTGTCTTCGGCGAGGATGCTGTGCGTCCCGGGTACCTGCGCCGCCAGCCCGGGGGGAAGGATCTGGACGACGCTGCCCCGGCACCCCGGGACGTTGTGGACGCGGACGGGAACGTCTGTGAAGTTGAGCACGGTGGACAGTTGTACGACCTCGTAGCAGCCCAGCGGGTGGTTGTGGACGACTCCGCCGATGCGGAGGAATCCGTTCGTGGCGGACGCCGGGCCGGGAACGGTGAGCGCGAGCAGTCCGGCGGCCGCGAGAACGGTGAGTGTCGAGCTGATGCGACGCATGGCGCGCCTCCTCATGGCCGGGCCGGAGGGTGTTCCGGCCCTGCACATGACCGTACGGAACTGGGCGGCTACTGCATCCCGGTGCCGTCCGGACGGGCGACGCCGGGCGCCCGACCGGACGGCACCGCGCGTGGCCGGGCCGGGCCCCGGGAGAGGGGACCGGCCCGGTGCGGCCTTGTGCAGGGGTCAGGGGCGGTCCGGCGCCGCCGTCTCGTACGAGTCGGGGCGTGGCCGTGCCGCGGGTCCGGTCCGTCACGGCGACGAGGCGGAGATCGCAGGTGCAGCGGTGGCCTTGGTCGTCGGTGAGCCAGGCCTGTGCGGGGGCGGGGAGCAGCTCGGTGACGGTGAGGCAGACGTCGGGGTCCTTGCGGGTGAGCCGGCGAACGGCCTTGGCGAGGAGGTCGTCGTAGACGGGGCTGTCGAAGTCGACGACGAAGAAGGGGCGGGGTTCGGTGGGGGAGACGACGAAGAAGCGGGGCAGTTTCGTGGGGGTCGCGCCGCTGCCGGGCCCGGACGAAGCGCCGGGCCTCGCTCTTGTCGTCGGCGAGGGCCAGCCGCCGTCACGCTCCTCCAGCCGTACCGTACGTCGCCGGAGCGGACGGTACGCGGTGGTACGGGTCGACGCTGTGGTCGGTGAGCGCGACGCAGTGATCCTCCGGGCGGTCCAGGGGTTGCCGGCTGCGGGCGGACCACTTCAGCGGCAGCTTCATGGGCAGTGTGGGCAGCAGCCGCGGGCCGGGGACGTCGTGGCTGGTCTCCTCGGTCGACTGCCCCTGGTGGGGGTGCTGGTGGACGAAGAGCGACTGGCCGATGGCGTTCATGGCGATGTGCAGCTCGCCGATGACGAGCTGCACATCGCCACGTTCGACGGCGCCCGGATCGTCGGCCACTATTCAGTGTTCCCGCGCCAGCGGGGTGAGACCTGGTCGGTGTGCCATGTGCTGGCGGGCTTCGCCTGGGAGCCGCGCACGCTGAAGGCGAAGGCGAAGTGGGTGCACATCACCTGCCCGCTCGGTGACGCGGTCGAGTGGAACGGTGTGGTCGAGTGGAACGGTGTGGTGGACGGTGCCGGCTACGAGGCCCTGGCCCTTGTGCGCGCCCGGATGGAAGCCGAGGCCGAAGCCGTCGAACGGGCTGCTGCCGCCGAGCGGCGGCGCAAGGACGCCGAGGAGCGAGCCGCCGCTGCTGCCCAACGCCGGCGTGATGCCGAACGGCGGGCGCGGCAGCGGGAGCCGAGCTGCCCGCAGTGTGTACGCGATACGTAGGCTTGGGGGCGCCAACAGGGACAACCAACGTACGTACGACGAGCGACGAGCGGTGGTCAGCTGAACGTGTTGCAGCTGGCGACGCGGCCGGAGCGGTAGCCGGTGGAGAACCATTGCCGGCGCTGGCTCGCGGAGCCGTGGGTCCAGGTGTCGGGTGTGACCTTGCCCTGGTAGCGCTGCTGGATACGGTCGTCTCCGACAGCGGCGGCCGCGTCCAGCCCGCGGTTGATATCGTCCTTCGTCAACTCGGTGATCAGTGGCTTACCGCCCTTGGGGCCGGGGGTGGTGGTGGCGTGGTGGGCCCACACCCCGGCGTAGCAGTCCGCCTGCAGCTCGAGTTTCACCGAGCCGCTGTTCTGGCCCTTTCCGCTGCCGCGGGAGATCGTTCCGCTGAGGTCCTGGAAGTGGTGGCCGTATTCGTGCGCGATGACGTAGGCCTCGGCGAACGGGCCACCCTTGGCGCCGAACTTGCCGCTCAGGTCGTCGAAGAAGCCGAGATCCAGATAGACCTTGGCATCGGCTGAGCAATAGAAGGGGCCGACGTCGGAAGTCGCGTTCCCGCAGCCGGTGTTCACACTGCCGGTGAACAGGAACGTCGGGGCCTGCCGGTAGGGCTTGCCGGCGGCTGTCTCCGTCTGCTTCCAGAATGCCTGCACGCTGTCGACAACGGCCACGATCCGGCACTCCTCCTTGCGGTTGGCGTCGGCACCGGTCCGGCAGTCCGCCGCGAGGTCCGCGGCCGGCTTGGCGGACGAGGACGTGTCGCTGCTGCCCGAGCCGAACATGCCGGGGTCGACACCCAGGAGCACGGACGCGACCAGCACCACGAGCCCGACCAGTCCTCCGCCGACGGTCTTCCCGCCGCCCGGGATCCTGCCCAGCGCACCTCCCCGCCCGTCCGTGACCTCGGACGTGTCCAGAGCGGCATCGTCGTCGAACTGCATTGACCCTCCTTCAAGGAGTGCGCCGGGCCACCCCGCGTCGTCCCGCTCGCCTACCCCGTATGAGGACATCCCCATCCCGTCCTTTTCCTGCCCCGCCTCCTGGAGGAGCCGGCGGACGACGCCGCTCCGTCAGCGAACGGGGACCGCCGGGCGCGGCAACGGCCCCTCCAGGCGTGTCCGTCGGCCGGCGGGCATCTCTCCGGACCGGTGCCGTGGAGGCAGAGGGCTGAACAGCGGGGGGTGCCACTGGGACCCGGGCAGCCACGGCTCCTCTGGACCCGTGTGCGCAGGAAGGCCGCGATGGTGGCGGCGTCGCGCGGGCCGGAGAAGTGCGGCAGTGCGGACTCGGCAGGGGCAGCGGCGTGAAACCGACCGCCGCGCTGAGCCGCGGCGGGTGCACGTTCCGGCCCGGCGTCGTGCTGGACGCAGCTCGGCGCCGGAGCACGCACGGGAAAGCGGCGGGGGCCCGGACGGTCCGCTGTCGGTTCAGCTCGACTCGCGGACCACGAGGTCGTTCGGCATGATCACCGGTTTCCTGGGGCCGCCCTTGATGAGCGCCAGCAGCAGACGTACCGTCGCGGTGGCCTGGTCGGCCATGGAACTGCGCACCGAGGTGAGCGCGGGTGTGGTGTAGGCGGCGGCCTCGATGTCGTCGAACCCGACGACGGCGACGTCGTCGGGGACCCGGCGGCCCGCCTGGTGCAGGGTGCGTAACGCCCCGATGGCCATGAGGTCGTTGGCCGCGAACACCGCGTCGAGGTCCGGGTCGTCCTCGAGTAGCTGCCGCATGGCCTCCGCGCCCGACACTCGGGTGAAGTCGCCCAGCGCGACGATCGAGCGGCGCCCGGTGTCCCGCAGGGCCGTCCGGTACCCCTCCAGCCGTTCACGGGACTCGTACAGGTCCAGCGGCCCGGTGATGGTGGCGATGCGGCGTCTGCCCCGGTCGAGCAGGTGCCGTACGGCCAGCTCCGCGCCGCCCGCGTTGTCCAGCGCCACGTACGGGACGTCCGTCGCGGCGGTGCGGTTGAAGGACGCGACGGGCAGACCCATGCGGGCGAGCGCGGCCGGCAGGGGATCGGCGCCGTGCAGAGCCACGAGCATCACGCCGTCCACGTGGCCCCCCGCCACGTAACGCTCCACCCGGGCCCGGCTCTCGTCGGACTCGGCGAGCATCAGCACCACGCGTCTGCCGACGGCCTCCAGCTCCCGGCTGACGGTGCGCACCACCGTGGAGAACAGCGGGTCGTCGGTCACCACGCCCTTGGGCGGGTCGGAGACGACCACGGCCACGGCGTCCGTGCGGCGGGTGACCAGGTTGCGGGCGGCGGCGTTCGGCACGTACCCGAGTTCCCGCACCGCCTGCATGACGACGTCCCGGATCTCCGGCGCGACGGTGGTCTCCCCGTTGATGACCCGGGAGACGCTCGACTTGGACACGCCGGCCCGGGCGGCGACCACCGCGAGCGTGGGTCGTTTCATCGCCTTCCGATCACCGGTGCCCGGTCCTCGAGTCCAGGGAGCGATTTTCCCTCAGGATGACCTCGGCCCGATCCGCCTGTCAACGGCCCCTCCTGCGAACACCGGTGGGACAACTCACCGTCAACTGATGCCTTCCGGCCGCCTGTCGACGGGTGCCGTGCGCACCGCCGAAGTGGATCTCAGAAACCGTTCCCTGACACGGCCCGTGCGCGCAAGGGGTGTTACGGGCCTGTTGCTCAAAGCCTTGACAGTCCAACGGTACCGGCCCACTCTCACCCATCAGGGAGCGCTCCCTCACCCTTCCCCCACTGAGGAGTCGCCCGTGCATCCCCTGCTTGGCCGCATCGGCTTACCCGCCGTCCTGCTCACCCCCGTCGGCCTGCCCGCGCCCCGGGCCCACGCCGCCGAGACCCTGCTGTCACAGGGCCGGCCCGTCGTCGCGTCGAGCACCGAGGACCCGTTCGGCGCGCCGGGAGCCGTCGACGGCAACCCGGCGACGCGCTGGTCCAGCGCCTTCTCCGACCCGCAGTGGATCAGGGTCGACCTCGGGGCCCCGGCCCGTATGAACACCGGTGCCACCTTCCAGTTCACTTACGGGCGCGTCGAGGCGCGCATCAAGGTGCCCGAGGGCAACGGGCTGTGGCCCGCGTTCTGGATGATGGGCGCCGACTTCCTCACCGGCCGTCCGTGGCCGTACAACGGCGAGGTCGACATCATGGAGGTCCTCGGCAAGGACGTGAAGACGGCCTACTCGACCGTGCACGCCCCCGCCTACAACGGCGGCGGCGGGATCGGCTCGCCGTCCCGGATGCTCGTCGACTACGTACACGTGTACCACTAGCGCAGCCCGGCACCGGCCCCCTTGTCAGGTCCGGCCCGGACACCTCGGTCGCGGGCCGCACCGCAGCCGCACCACACTCCACCCTCTCCGATGAGGAAGTGACATGCGCAGATACTGCTTATCTCTCTGTCCCGTCCTGGCCGGTGCCCTGGTGATCGCCCTGGCAGCCGCCCTGGGCATCACCCTCGGCGCCCCCGCCGCGCGGGCCGCCACGATCACCGTCCAGGCCGAGTCCTACGCGGCACAGTCCGGCGTCGCCCTGGAGACGACCGCCGACATGGGCGGCGGACAGAACGCCGCCTACCTCGCCGACGGCGACTGGATGCGGTTCGACCAGGTCGACCTCGGGGCCGCCGGCCGTCTGACGGTGTCGGCGCGTGTGGCCTCCGCCACGGGCACCGGTTCCGTCGAACTGCGCACCGGTTCCCTGACCGGACCCCTGCTCGCCGTGATCCAGGTCAGCCCCACCGGGGGCTGGCAGACCTGGGCGACCCGCAGCGCCGACGTCACCACCCACCCGACCGGACCCCAATCCGTGTTCGCGGTGCTGCGGAGCACCACGCCCGGCGACTTCGTCAACATCAACTGGTTCTCGTTCGTCAGCGGCGGCGACGAGCCCGCGCCGGGCTGGGTGGACGTCGACCAGGCCAAGTGGCAGGCCCAGCTGAACCAGTTCCGGGCCATGACCCCGGCGCCCGTGCCCGCCAACGCGGTGCGTGTCCCCGAGTTCAACGCCACCTGCACCTACAGCCACTCCAAGCCGGACGACCCGATCGTCGCCCCCGGTCTGCCGGGCGCGTCCCACATGCACAGCTTCTTCGGCAACAAGAGCACCGACGCCTTCACCACGACCCAGAGCCTGCTGGGCAACTCGGGCACGAGCTGCACACCCGCCAAGGACCTCTCCGCGTACTGGATCCCCACGCTCTACGAGCGCGGCAAGGCGGTCGAACCCGACGGGATGATCGTCTACTACGGGTCGCGGCTGCCCGACCCCACGGCGACCGTGCCGTTCCCGCAGGGCTTCCGCATGATCGCGGGCAACGCCAAGCTGCAGGTGGCGACCCCGGCCGGCACGCCCAACCAGTTCTGGTGCGCCGGACCGGGCGGCGAGATCGGCCGCAGCGGCGACGGCAACTGGCCGCTGTGCGCGCCGACCGCCAAGCTGGTGTACCAGCTGGTGTTCCCGGACTGCTGGGACGGCAAGCACCTCGACAGCCCGGACCACAAGTCGCACGTTGCCTTCACCTACGACGGCAAGTGCAGCGGCGCCTACCCGGTCGCCATCCCGTCGGTCTCGTTCGTCATCAGCTACCCGACCAGCGGGAGCGCCGACGGGTTCTCCCTGGCGTCGGGCATGGCCTCGTCCATCCACGGGGACTTCTTCAACGCCTGGGACACCGCGGCCCTCGGGCAGCGCGTGAAGGACTGCATCGTGCAGAGCGCCAAGTGCAACTCCGCCGGAACGTTCTGACCCGGCGGACGGCGTCCGCCCTGCTCCTGGGCCTGGCGGTCGCCGGCTGCACCCCGCAGCCGGCGACCGACCGGCCCGCGCCCGCCGCCTTCAACGACACCGACACCGCGTGGATCCAGCTGATGATCCCCATGGACGAACGGGCCGAGCTGCTCACCGAATTGGCGCCCGCACGCGCCGGTCACCCGGCCCTGGCCGGGTGGGTGAAGGACGCGGGAAGGAGACTCGAGGACGAACTCGTCGACCTGCGCGAGCTGTTGAGGCTCTCGGGCGTGCCCGACACCCGTCCCCACGAGGGCCACGACATGCCCGGCATGGTCAGCCTCGACACGGTGCGGAGGGCGAAGACCGAGTCCGGGGAGAACTTCGACCGCCTCCTCACCGAGAGCATGCGGGCCCACCTCGTACAGGTCCGCATGCTGTGTGCGAGCGAACGCACCTCGGGGAGCGCCGAGCAGGCGAAGGACCTCGCCGCCGCGATCGAAAGGACTGTGGCCGAGCAGATCACCCGCCTCGACGCGGTCACGTGAGGCCGTTGCCGCCCGGCCGTCGCCGTCGGCCGGGGGCGGAGCCGCCGTCACGCACCGCCCGGCGGCGAGGGCCGCCTCCACGTCGCCCGGGCGGGCGGTGACGGCGTCGGCGAGCTCGGCGCCGTCCGGCATCGCCAGGTTGGCGTCCCCGTCGGCGAAGAGGGGACATCATGCGGGCCGCGTCGCCGAGCCGGGCACCGCCGGGGGCCGCGGCCCCCGGCGGTGCCGACGGGCAGGGCGTGGATGCGCTGCGGGAAGGAGCCACCATGTTGACCACCCACCGGCCCTCCGCAGGCGCCCGGCACGCCCGCCCCGGCCACGGGCCGGCCAGCACCGGGCAAGCCGCCCCGGCCTCCTGTGGTGCGCACTCGGGAGGCCACTGCGGAACCCCTCTCCTCTCCTCCTGAACTTCTGGGCGATTCCTGTGGAGGAGCGGATCATCGCCGAACCGGGGGCCGGGTGCCCTTGGCGGCCGGGCGCCGGCCGCCCCCGGCAGGTGGCCGCGCGGGCCAGACGACAGGGGGAGCGCAGCCTCCAAGGCGCTGAACGTGCCGGTCGCCGCACGCAAGCCGGGCACGGCTTGGTTCGAGCTGCCCCTTCCACGGGGCCGCCGGCACCGAACCACCGGGTACGTCCGCCTCGGCCACGCCCGCTCGTCCACCGCCCGCCGGGCGCTCAGACTCCCTGCTCGACTGATGGTCACCGTGTGCCAGCGGCCTCTGGCCGGATCTCGGGCGACGAAGGCGTCATGTCCGTCGGATCCGTGCTGGTGCGGGCTGACTCGGCACCCGCTCCAAGGCGCCCGGGAGAGGAATCGCTGCCGGACCAGTTCCGGCCCGCCCGGCCTGCGGGGCTCCGGCGCCGTCGTGCCGCCCGGCCTTGTACCGCTGCGCTGCCGGCCCCAGCCCGCGGCGCGCCGCCACGCGGGCCTCTGCCCCCGTCTCACCGCCCGCAGAGCTCGGCCGCTGCCTGCCACCCGCCCATGACCTTCCGGCCAGCGGCCGCTCCGGTCGCCGTGTCCGCGATCCGCCCGCCCGGCTCGTGCCCGAACCGGCCTCCGCCCTGCGACTCGCCGCCCGCGCGTACAGACTGCCCGCGCCGTTCAGGCGCGGTCCGGTACCCGGGCCAGGGTGCGGATCGGGCGGGTCAGCAGCAGCGCGGCGGCGGTGAGCAGGGCGACCACGATGCCCACTTGCAGCACTCGGTCGGTGCCGAAGGCTCCGGCGGCCGGACCGGCCAGCGCGCTGCCGACCGGGAACATGCCGACGGAACCCGCGACCTCGTAGGCGTGGACGCGGTTGAGCACCTCGCCCGGCACCTGGGTCTGCACGCTGGTGGCCCACATGACGCCCCAGAAGGTGATGCCGATCCCGACCACGACCTGGGCGACGGCGAGCAGCCACACCGGCCAGCCGAGCACGATGCCGAGCGGGTAGAGCGGGTACGCCAGCATCGCCACCGCCCCGGCGGCGAGCGGACGGACCGGCTTGTAGCGCAGCGCCAGCACCCCGCCGGCCACGGTGCCCGCCCCGAACGCGCAGTTGAGCAGGCCGAAGGCGGTGGCGCCGTGCGCGGGCACGATCACCCCGGCGGCGACCGACAGCTGCGGTCCCCAGGAGAGCACGGCGAAGAACATCCAGATCACGATCACGCCCCACAGCCAGCTCCGGGAGCGGAACTCGTACCAGCCGGCCACCAGGTTGCGCCACAGGCTCTCGCCGGCCGGCGGCGCGGGCACCGCGCCGAGCCGCAGTGCGAACAGGCAGCCGGCGCTGGTGCCGTAGGCGACGGCGGAGATCACCATGACCCAGCCGGTGGCGGCGGCGCCGACCAGCACGCCGGCCAGCGCCGGGCCGCCGAGCGCGGTGAGCGCCTCGGAGATGCGCAGCACACCGTTGGCGCCCTGCACGTCCCGGGCCACCAGCGGGACGGTCGAGGAGGCGCCCGGCTGGAACATCGCGTTGGCGGTGCCGGCCACCATCAGCAGGCCGTACAGGTGCCAGAGGTGGTCGATGCCGTGCAGGAACAGGAAGGCGAGCAGCACATGGGTGGTGAGGTTGGCCAGATCGGAGACGATCATCATCCGGCGGGCGGTGAACCGGTCGGCGAGCACCCCGCCGAAGAGCACCAGCCCGGCGAACGGGCCGACCAGGAAGGCCATCGAGTAGCCCGCGGTGCTCAGGTCGTACCCGGAGCTGAGCAGTCCGGCCGAGACCGCGACCGGCAGCATGGCCCAGCCGAGCAGGCCGGCGCTGCGGGCGGTGAAGTAGTACTGGAAGTTACGGGACCAGATCGCCGGTTCCCCGGCCGGCGGCGGCCCGGCGGCCCGGTCCTGGTCGTGCGGGGCCGTCACCGCCGGGGTGTGGTCTGCCGAGCGATCCTTCATGGGTCTTCAGTGCTCCAGCCGTAGATCGGGTTCTTCTTGGTCGAGCGGCCGGCCGCCGCCGGTGCCGGGCGGCGCGGGCAGTTCTGCCACGGGGACCGGTTCCAGGCCCCGTCCGAGCAGGCCCTCGATGATCGACGGGAGGGCCTGTACGGTCTGGCGCCGGTCGCCGCCGCTCTCGTGCATCAGCACCACCGAGCCCGGCCCGGCGGCCTCCAGGACGGTCGCGGCGATCCGCTCCGGTCCCGGTCTCGCCCAGTCGCGGGAGTCCACGTCCCACAGGGTCAGAGTGGTCGGGTGCCCGTCGAGCGCGGCCAGCACCTCCGGGCTCAGCGCGCCGTACGGCGGCCGGAACCGGGTCGGCGCCTCGCCGGTCACCCGGGCCACCGCCTCCGCCGTCCGGTCGAGCTGTTCGCGCAGTTGCTCCGCGGTCAGGTCGGGCAGGAAGGGGTGTGACCAGGAGTGGTTTCCGATCTCGTGGCCGGCCTCGGCGATCCTGCGCACCTCGTCGGGCAGCGCCGCGACATGGTGGCCGACGCAGAAGAAGGTGGCCCGGACGCCGTAGCGGTCCAGGATCTCCAGGATCCGGCGGGTCTGCACCGGGTCGGGGCCGTCGTCGAAGGTGAGCGCGATCCGGGGCGTGTCACGGTCGCCGTGCTCCAGGCAGCGCCCGGCCGCCGTCAGCGCCGCCTTGAGCGGTTCGCTGCGCCGAACGCCCTCGAAGTACTCGTCGGCGCGGCCGGACAGGGTGCCGCTCTCGGCGGTCACCCGGGCCAGCTCGCCCGGGGTGCTGTGGGCCTGCTCGGCCAGTCGGCGGGCCGGGACGGAGCCGAACCGCGGCCGGGGCGGCAGCAGCCAGGGATCGGCACGGTAGACCTCCAGGCCGGCCGCCGTCATGGGTCCGTCGAGCAGGCCGTTGGTGCTGTCGATCACCGCGGCCAGCGGCCCTTCCCGGCCCAGTTCCCTCAGCCAGGTGATGAGTTCGGCGACCTGGGCGGCGCCCCAGCCGCTCGGTTCGGTCACCCTGCGGCCCGCGCCGTCGACGACCTCGACCCGGTAGCCCGTGCCCGTCCAGGCGATGCCCGCGTACCGCGTGCTCACGCCTCCCCCAGCGCCATCGCCTCGGTGACGACCAGCCGCTCGACCCCGCGCAGGAAGGTCTCCATGCCGTCGCGGGTGAGGACGGCCGGGTCGGCGGTCATGCACAGCTCCAGGGCGCCGGGGGCAGTCAGCACGTCCACCGCCACGGAGACGTTCGCCCGGGGCAGGAACTCCGTGGGCCAGCTCAGCTCGGTGCGGCCGGTCAGCTCGGTCAGCGCGGCCCGCGGGCGTCCGGTGGTGTCGAAGGGGCCGGTGCCCGGGTCCCGGGTGTCGTTCCACCAGCACGAGTGGTCGGCGGCCTCACCCCGCTCGACGAGCCGCGCCACCTCGCGGTCCAGCGCCCACTTGTCGTAACCGGCGTGCCGGAACGCGCTGAACGAGACGGACCGCGTGCGCCGCACCGCGTCCTGGAAGTCCCGGCCCGCGTCCGGGAGGAGGAACACCGCTTCCTGCGCCATCGTGCTGACCGACTCGGCGGCGGCCGGCTGGAAGCGGTTGCTCACCACCACCTGGAACAGGATGTCGTCGCTCCCGGACATCCTGGCCAGCTGGTGGGAGGCCGCGCCCAGCAGCACCGCCGCGTCGCTCGCGCCCCACCCGGCCGCGACCCGTTCGACGGCGACCGCGAGCGCGGGCGAGCGCAGCAGCGCGTTGGGGAAGAGCCGGCCCGGGTCGGTGTCCGCGAGGTCCGGGGCCGCGGGGGCGGTGAAGATCCGCCGGGGGCCGGCGGTCAGCCGCTCGCACCAGTAGCGCCGGGCCGCCTCGTCGCGGCGGCGGCCGAGCGGGGACGCCTGGAACTCGGCGGCCTGCAGCGGCTGGAGGGCGGGCCGCGCCGCGAGCAGCGACTCGGCGGTGCCGCCCGCCTCGATCAGCCGCAGGTCGCGCAGCATCCGGCCCTCGCCCCACAGGTCCATCGCGGTGTGCGAGGCCGCCAGCACCAGCCGGTGCACCAGCCCTTCGCACTCCACGAGGCCGACCCTGAACGGCCACTGGCGCGCGTGGTCGAAGGAACGCCCCGCCAGCTCGTCCAACAGGGCTTCGCCGACCGCCGGGGCCTTCGTGGCGGCGCAGGTGCGGACCGCCACGGGCAGCTCGCCGTACCCGTCCACGACCTGGCGCAGCCCGTCCTCGCCGTCCGGCAGGAGACGGGTGTGCAGGCTGTCGTGCATCCGCAGCAGCTCCGTCAGGTCCGCGAGGACGCGGGAGGCGGGGCGGGGCGGGTCGAGCGGCAGGTCCAGCCGCAGATTGTAGCGGGGGGCGTCGTCACCGAGCCGGGTGACGACACCCCAGATCGCCCGCTGGCCCCAGGTGGCGGGGCCGGTGCCGGATCTGGCGGAGTCCAGTGTGAGGGTCCGCTCCTCGACCGTGGTCATCGTGTTCCGAACCGTCCTTTCGGGTTGCCTCGTTCGGCGCTGCTGACAAGGGGGGGCGTGCCCAGACGGCTACAGGCCCTGCGAGATGACCATGCGCTGGATCTGGTTGGTGCCTTCGACGATCTGCAGCAGCTTGGCCTCGCGCATCCAGCGCTCCACCGGGTGGTCGCGGACATAGCCGGCGCCGCCGAGGACCTGCACCGCGTCGGTGGTCACCTTCATCGCCACGTCGGTGGCGAACAGCTTCGCCTTCGCCGCTTCCAGCGAGTACGGGCGGCCGGCGTCCTTCAGCCGGGCGGCCGCCAGGGTGAGTGCCCGGGCCGCGGCGATCTGGGTGGCCATGTCGGCGAGCAGGAAGCCGATTCCCTGGAAGGAGAGGATCCGCTGCCCGAACTGGCGGCGTTCCTTGGCGTACCGCACGGCGTAGTCGGCGGCGGCCTGGGCGATGCCGACCGCGCAGGCCGCGATGCCGAGCCGGCCGCAGTCCAGTGCGCCCATCGCGATCAGGAAGCCCTTGCCTTCACGGCCGATCAGCCGCCCGGCCGGCACCCGGACGCCGTCGAAGCCTATCTGGGCGGTCGGGTTGGACCACACGCCGAGTTTCCGCTCCGGCTCGTGCACCACCATGCCGGGCGTACCACCGGGCACGACCAGGCAGGACAGGCCCCGGGCGCCCGGTCCGCCGGTGCGGGTGAACACGGTGTAGAAGTCCGCGTGTCCGGCGTGGGTGACCCACGCCTTGGTCCCGCTGATCCGGTAGCCGTCGTCCTCCCGGACCGCCCGGGTGGTGAGGGCGGCGGCGTCCGACCCGGCCTCCGGCTCGGACAGGCAGTAGGCGCCGAGGAGTTCACCGCCGAGCATGCCGGGCAGCAGTTCCTCGCGCTGGGCCGGGGTGCCGTAGGCGGCGGTGCCGAAGCAGGCGAGGTTGTGCACGTTGACCGCTTCGGCGACCCCGAACCAGTGGTAGGCGATCTCCTCCAGGGCCTGGAGGTAGACCTCGTACGGCTGTCCGCCGCCGCCGTACTCCTCGGGGTACGGCAGGCTCAGCAGCCCGGCCTTGCCCAGGGTGCGCACGATCTCCCGGGGGAAGGTGTGGGATTCCTCGAACTCGGCGACGCGGGGAGCGAGTTCGCCGGCGGCGATGTCCCGGACCAGGCCGAGCAGATCGGCCGCCTCCTCGGTGGGCAGGATGCGCTGGACCTTCATCGGAAGTCCTCCGTGCGTGTCGGGTGCGGGTGGGCGGGAGCGGGGCGGGCCGGGCCTCGCGGCGGGCGGCGCGCAGCGCGGGGTGGGGGCGGCCGGACGGCGCGCGGGCGCGCCGGGCCCGGTGGCGGCGGGGCGCTCCGGGCCGGCGCCCGTTCGGCGGCGGCCGGCCGTCCCCCGTCGGGCCGTTCGGGCGGTGCGGTCAGCCGCGGTGCCAGCCGGCGGTCTCCGGCCAGTGCCGGCCGACCCGGCGGACGGCGTAGTCCCAGTAGGAGCGGACGGAGAGGTCGGCGTAGACGAAGTCCTGCTTGGCGGCCACGTCCCGGTCGGTGGACCAGGCGTACGGCACGCCGGTGCTCTCGGCGGTGAGCTGGAGGCGGCAGGCCCGCTCCAGCACCTGGGCGAAGACGGCGGCGTGCCGCACGCTCTTGCCGACGATCACTCCGCCGTGGTTGCGCAGCAGCACGGCCGGGTGCTCGCCGAGGTCCTTGGCGATGTGCTCACCGGTCGCGATGTCCAGGACGGTGTTGCTGGTCTCGGTGAACAGGCCGAGCCGGTCGCGGAAGTAGGCGCCGTCGTGCGAGACCGGGCGCATCTCCAGATCGGTGGCGCCGAACAGCAGGGTGTACGGCGCGTGGCTGTGGACGATGCCGTTGACATCCGGCCGGGCCCGGTAGATGGCCTGGTGGAGGGGGAGTTCCGGCGGCGCCTGCGGCGGGGCGGGCCGGGTGTGGTCCACGGCGCAGCGGACCACGTCCGCCGGCGCGGCCTCGTCGAAGCCGACCAGGGCGCCCTTGATGAAGAACTCGTCCCGGCCGGGTATCCGGGCGGAGATCTGGCCCTGGTTGAAGTCGTCGTGCCCGTCGAGGGAGAGCATCCGGGCGCCGAGCGCCACCTGGAGAACGAGCCGGCGTTCGGCCGGGTTCAGCGGCTGCGGTTCCTCGGTGGTCATGTCCTGCTCCTAGCTGTCAGGTCGTCGTAGACGGTCCGCATGGTGACCAGGCCGGGAGCGGCGGCGCGGGCCCAGTCGGCGGCGGCCAGCGCGCCCCGGGCCGGCACCGTCCAGCTGCCGACGTGGTGCCGCACGTGCAGCGACTCGCCGTCCCAGGTGTGGGTCAGCTCGTGTTCGCTGACGGGCAGTCCGGACCGTTCGTCGGCGATGTCGGCCACCTCCCGGCCGCTCGCCCCGGCCCAGGTCCCGGCGAGCGCCAGCGCGGTGGCGCTCGGCCGGTGTGCCTTGCCGAGCGGGTGCCGTTCGCGGACGGTGGTCACCGGGTCGAACCGGCCCGTGGCGTAGGCGGCGGTGAACTCGGCGATGCGCGCTTGGAGGTAGTGGCCGAAGGAGAGGTTGGTCGCCCGGACCACCGGCACCGTTGCGGCCAGTTCGGCCAGCGCCTTCCACTGGGTGTCCGACAGATTGGAGACGCAGGCGACGAGCGGTACCCGGTGCCCCGCGCAGTAGTCGAGGACGTCCGGGTGCGCCTCGGGAGCGCTCGCGTCGATCAGCACGTCGGGGACCGCCTCGGCGGACCAGCCGGTACGGCGGGAGGCGGTGAGGCAGACCCTGGTGCCGTCCGCCCGGCAGACCGCGCGCACGGCCGAGCCGAGCCGCCCCAGGCCGACGATCCCGATCGTGCGGCCGCCCGCCGTGGGTGTCTCAGGCATCGGCGCCCGCGCCGCCGGCGAGCACCAGGGCGGTGACGGAGTCGATGGTCTCGTAGTGCTCGATGGCGGCCTCCGGGTCCAGGTAGACCCCGACCTCGTTCTCGATGCTGTCGATCAGGCGCATGTAGGAGAGCGAGGTGTACCCGACGTCGCGCAGGGAGTAGCCGGCGGCGGCGAGGTCGGCGGCGGTGACACTGCCGTCACCGGCCGCGATGACGAGATCGATGATCTTGGTGCGGAGCGCGCTGCTGTCCATGGGCAAGTCCTGTGGGTCGAAGGGAGGTTCAGTGGCTGTCTGGGGCGCTGAGCAGGCGGCGCAGGCCCTCGACGGACGGCTTGCCGATCGAGTTCGCCGGTATCCGGTCCACCAGGCGCAGGATGCCGGGCACCTTGAACGACGGGAGGGCCGCCGCGCAGTGCGCGCGCAGGGACTGCGCGGTCACGCCCGGTTCCGCGGCGACGACGGCGGCCAGGGCCGGTTCGCCGTGCTGGTTCTCGGCCTCGAAGGCGACCGCGTCCAGGACACCGGGGGCCGCGCGCAGCACGTCGGCGATCTCGATCGGGTCGATCTTGCGTCCGCCCACGTTGACCATCCGGCTCGTGCGCCCGGTCAGGTGGAGCACGCCGTCGAGCAGCCGGCCCTGGTCACCTGTGTGGTAGTAGCCCTCGCCGTCGAGACGCTGCTCGAACAGGCCGGGCGCGTTGAGGTAACGCGAGCCCATCGACTCGCTTCTGACCCGGATGCCGTGCTCCTCGGCGAGCAGCCGCACACCGGGCAGGGGCGTGCCGAGCCCGCTGCCGGTCGCGTCCGCGGCGTATGTCAGCGGCCCGGTCTCGGCGACACCGTAGTAGTTGTGGATCGGTACGCCGGTGAGCCGGGTGAACTCCTCGCGTACCGAGTCGCGCAGCGGGGCACCGGAGGAGATCGCGGTGCGTACGGTGGCGAAGCCCGCCTCGGGGGCCCGCCGCACGATCGAGTCGTACAGCGCCGGGAACGCCACCAGCCGGGTGGCGGCCGTGCTCTCCAGGAGCCGTACGACCCGGGAGGCGGTGGGCAGACCGTGGGACAGATGCAGTGAGGCGCCTTGCAGGAAGGCCGCCAGCAACGAGGTGTTGAACGCCAGGCCGTTGGAGAGCGCCGCGAAACAGGCGATCCGGTCCTCGGCCGCGAGGCCGGTGCCCTTCACCCAGTTGGCGGCCGCCGCGGACACGGCCGTGCCGGAGAACTCGATGCAGTTGGGCCTGCCGGTGGAGCCGGACGTGAAGCGGCACACCTCGGTGTCGTCCAGCAGTTGCGGACGCGGGGTCTCGTACCGGCGCACCCGGCTGACCGTGAGGTAGCCGAACTCGCCGTCGTCCGTGAGGCTTTCGCTCACGATGTCCCGTACGTCGGCGCTCGGGGCGTGGATCAGCAGGTCCAGCCCGCAGTCCTCGGCGATCCGGGAGAGTTCGAACGGGCCGAACGCCGAGTCGGCCAGGAAGGGCACCGCGCCCGCGAACAGCGTGGCCAGGTAGGCGACCACGTACTCGACGGAGTTGGTGGCGTACAGACCCACTCGGGGCGGCTCGCCGCGCACTTCGTACCGGGCGAGCCGGTCCGCCGCGGCACGGGCCCGGCCGGCCAGGTCGGCGTAGCCGAGGAGACCGTCGGCGTCGGTGACCGCGACCCGGTCGCCGTGGCGGGCGAGGACGTCGGTGAGTACTTCGGGAAGGACCGCGCGCATCGGGGTCACCGCTCGTTCTGGGCGTGCGCCATGGCAAGCCGGTCGAACTTGATGCCCGAGTCGTCCGGGCAGCCGATCAGCAGGGCGTACAGGATCTCGTCGTCCTCCGGCAGCCCCGCCAGCGTTCGCCACAGCGGTGTGTCGAAGCCGCCGATGGCGGTCACGCCGACCCGCGCGCGGTGCGCGCCCAGGTAGAGCAGTTGGCCCAGGGCGCCGCAGCGGAAAGCGAGTTCGCGCAGGTTCTCGGCGCCGGCGGCGGAGCCGGCCCCGGCGAGCGAGGTGCGCGGCACGTGCAGCAGCAGGATGGCGGCGGCCCCGGCGAGGGCGCGCTGCTGCATGCAGGCTCGGGCCACCTCGTCGGTGGACGGCAGCCGTCCTGGCCGCCGCTCGCCGGTGTCCAGCCGGTACACCGCGTCGTGTCCGGGTTCCGCGGCCGACCGCAGCACGAGTGTGGCGGACAGCGCTGTGGTGTCGGGCAGGTCGGTCTCCAGCGGTGTCGTCAGGGCCGAGACCGCTTGCCAGACGGCGGCGGCGGGGACGGGGGCGCCGGTGAACGCCTTGCTGGAGGCTCGCGTTCCGATCAGTTCGGACCACGCGGACGCATCGCCCAGGCCGCTGTCCGCGGCGGGCAGCCGTCCGTCCGTGCGGACGCGCGCGAGCGGCGCGGCCACCGTGTGGAGGGCCGGGATCTCGGAGTGCCCGGCCCACCCGGCGAGGGAGTCCCAGCAGGTGCTTTCCAGCCATGACCGCCAGGTGGGTCCGCGCCGTTCCCGGTCGGTGTCGTCGTGTACGGTCCACCGGGTCCAGGAGTCGTCGGCCGGACCGGCAGGCAGCAGGGTCACCGAGTGAATCTCCCGGCAGTTCTCGTTCGCCTCCAGCAATTGCGACAGGGATTCCCTCGGGAAGCGCAGCCGTAGCGCCCCCGCCGCGCCACGGCCGGCCGCGGCCAGTACGAGGTTCCCGGCCGCGTGTCCGGCATCGAGCTGGGTGTAAAGATATCCTCGGTCACCGTATTTGCGCATGGAAAGCCAAGGGCGGGTGAGCGTGACGACCAGGGCGCCGCCGCCTTCCGGGACGGCCAGATCGGACGCGTCGAGTGCGGCGGCGACGGCCGCCCCGGCGGCCACCCGGGCGCAGGTGCGCCGGTCGGCGTCGACCCGGAACGCCGTCGGCACGCCGCCCTCGCCGGTGAGGACGGCGAACTCGTAGGGGTACAGGGCGCCGGCCGACGGCACCGCCCGCGCCGCGTACGAACCGCAGGAGCGGTTGGCTTTACTGGTCAGCACGCCTTCTTCGAGCAAGGACAGGGCGCGGCGCAGTCCGGGCGCGGCGACGGGCCCGGCGGGTGGTTCGGGGGGCGCCGACGGCAGCGCCACCCGGTCCCACAGGTCGGCTTCCGGAACGGGTTCACGTATGGTCAGGTTTCCTTGCACGTCGGCACCAGCCTCCTGTTGTCTGACAGCCCACGGGATGTGCCCGAGACAGGCGGTGACCTCCGTACGGACGGCACGGAGGTAATACACCAATGCGAATATGTGGCATTTGCACACGCAATGGCGCCTTGCAGACTTGCAGCTGTTCTTCGATCAGGACTGACGCGTTCTCGGATCGCGAGACGGGCGCATGACCTTCTGGAACCGGAATGCGGAAAGCATCCGGGAGAGCGTGTACAGGAAGGGAACACATGATCGGTTGCGACCATCGTCAGCATGCCAAGCGGCCCCGCATTGGTCAAGACCAATGAAACAAAGCTGTTTAACGAACGACCACCACGTGGCCGGCGGGTCGCCGCGACCGGCCCTGACGGCGACCGCGAAATCGTCGCAAACCAGCCGGGTCGCGCCGGGCCGCATCGCGCGGTGCACCGTCAGGCCGGCCGGCGGCTTGCCCGCCCCGGGCCGGCCCAGCACGTACACGGCCCGCGGACGCCGCGGCCGACCACAGGAAGAGGCGGTCAGCTCGACGAAGATGCCCGGGGGTGGGCGGGAGAGAGCCGGTGGCGGTCCTGCCCGACAGCGTTACCCCGCGTGTGGACATGCTCCAGCCCTGCGGCACATCCTGCGGCCGCTGAAGAAACGGCGGATCATCTCGCCGACCCCACCGCCCGGATCTTCTGCGGCATGCCGACCCCACCATCCCTCTGCCCGTCGAGACCGACCCCCTCCGGGAAGTCCTCCACGATCAGCAGGCGCCGCGGGCCGCCCAGGCCGCCTTGGTCATCTTCCACGTGCTCACTTCCGGGCAGTTGCGCGGCCTGAAGACCACTGACCTGTGCGACCGACGCCTGGACCAGCTCGGCGATGGCCTTTTCCCCGGGGATGGGCGGTGTGCCGGCGTCCGGCGGCCTCGACCGCCGCTGCGGCCGGGGAACAGGCTCAGCAGGGTGCCGCACAGGCGGACCACGCGGATGCGGTCCTCGACCGGGTCGGCGACGACGCGGGCGTCGCGGGCGTCGGTCTTGCCCTCGGCGCGGTAGCCGTCGGAGGCCCGGTTCACCAGACGGCCGGAGATGTGGAGGGCTGCGGGTTGTTCGTGCCACGGGTGACCTGGCCGGCATCGCTCTGCACAGTGACCTGCCCGCACTTCCCACCGGCCTTCAGAGCATGGTGTCGTCATGATGGCTTGGCAGCCGGTGCCGGTGAGGCAGCCGTGAGGACGGCGTGGCGCCGCAGCACGGACCGGGCGCCCTCCACCACCGGCGACGAACCGGTCCGTACCGCCCTGGACCGCCCACGCCGCCTCGGCCACTGCGGTTGCCCGGCCCCCGGCTCGGACGCCCCGGGAGCGACGACGGCTCACTCCACGAATTGACGGATTCCTGGCCGCTCTGTAGCGAACAGCGGTGCCGTGGCGACGTACTCGGCTGTTCACAACCGCCACTTGCGGCCTTCTACCGCCCATGGGCCGCGCAGTGGTTGTGTTCCGTCCTATGAAACGCAATGGGAAAGCATGGATGTCGCTGAGCGCCGCGCTTCTGGTGCGCGTGGCCGCCCCGTACCCGGCCCTTGCGGCCCCCTCCGCCGCCCCTTCGGCCACGGCCGAGGAGCGGCGGCTCGCCGGTCCCGTGCCGGGGGAGATCCTGCGGGAGAGCGGGTTCGCCGACGTGATCACCGGTTTCGGCCGCGATCTGGCCACCGCCCGTACGCCCGCGCAGGCCGAGCGGGTAGTGGTACGTGACGGGCGGCGGCTGTGGCAGCGGGCTGTGGACCGGGTGCAGGGGAGGGGCCCGGCCGGTGGTGCGCTGAGCCGGGACGATGACCGGCCGCTGTACTGGGCGCGGCTGGGCATGACGCGGACGCTCCGGGAGTGGAAGCCGGACTTCCGATTGTCCGGAAAACAGCGCACGGACCTCATCGCCGAGGTCGAGCGGACCTCACGCGGACAGGACTCCGTCGACCTGCCGCCGGGGCGCGGTCTGAAGCGCGTACTGATCACCGGCTTCGACCCGTTCCAACTGGACGACGACGCGCGGCGCTCCAACCCCTCCGGCGCGGCGGCCCTCGCCCTCGACGGCACGACCGTCCGGACCCCCGGCGGGCTCGCGCGCGTGGAGGCGGTCGTCTTTCCCGTGCGCTGGGGGGACTTCGCGGACGGCACGGTAGAACGGACGCTCCTGCCGTACTTCCGGCCGGGGCCGCGGCGTGTGGACCTCTTCACCACCATCAGCCAGGGCCGGCCCGGCCGCTTCGACGTCGAGCGCACCAACGGCGCCTGGCGCGGCGGCCATCCGGACAACGCGGACGTCTCCCGCACGGAGACCGTACCCGTGCCGCCGGGCATCCCCACCGTCCACCCGCAGCCGCAGTGGACGTCGACGACCCTGCCGTACGCGGCGCTCACGACGGCCCGGACCGGCCCGTACCCCGTCCACGACAACACCGCCGTCACCGAGATCCCGGCAGGCGGCACGGCCCCCGTCGTCCGCCCGAACGGCCCGACCCCCGGCTCCACGGCCCGCCAGGGCGGCGGGGGCGACTACCTCTCCAACGAGATCGCCTACCGCGCGACGCTCCTGCGCGACGCGCTGCGGTTGCGGGTACCGGGCGGGCATCTGCACACGCCTGTGCTCGAGTTCGGGGCGTCCAATGCGGATCCGGCGACGGGGCGGGTGAGTGATCCCGTCTTCGTGCGGAACCGGATGGCGATCGTGGGGCAGGTGCGGGCGCTTGTGGCTGTGGCGGCGGGTGGTACGGCCGCTGCGCCGGGGGCGGGCTCTCGGACCCACTGACCGCCCGGTGTCCTCGAACGCCGGACAGGCTGAATTCGCTGGTCACGGTCCGTGCCATCCAGCCCGTCCGGCTTTCGAGGACGCGCCCGCAGGGCGTTCCCGCCGCAGGCGGCAACGGACCCGAGGTTCGGGGTCTGGGGCAGCGCCCCAGTTTCGGGAACGAGCGGGGCTGGGGAACAAACCGCCCGCCTCACCTCCCCGTGCAGCACCGGGCAGGAGAGAGCCGCCGGGGCCGCGGCTGTCCGGAACCGGTGGTCGATCAACGCGACGACGGTGCGCGATTCGAGCAGGGGGCCATGAAGTCGCGACGCAGGAGGCGAAGACGCGGTGGACGGCCTTGCCCGAATAGGGCAGGCGGAAGGAGAACAGGTAGCAGGTGACGAGCTCACCGGCCAGCCACACCTCGACGTCGCCCAAGTCAACCGCAGCCTCTTCATCGGACGCGCCATCGTGCTCGCCACCCGGGTTCCGTTCTTCGCCCGGGGCAACATCACCGGTACGGTCGCTGCATGCGCGGTGATGTGCGTCCATGGCGGTGCCGGCGTCGGTGAGACTCTCGCCGTCGACATCATCATGAGGAGACGGTTGGTGGCCCCGACGGTCTGTGGCGGGGCTGCCGCCGTATGGGTGGTCGTCGTGAGGTGGCCGGCGTGCCCGGGCGTCGGACCCGCTCCGGCATGCCGGCGAGTTGGGCGAGCCGCGATGGGCGGTGGCCGGGAAGGGCATGCTGCCGGCCCCCGCCATGGCGCGGGGGCCTTGCGTAGTGCGGGCTGGTCATGAGGAGGAGGCCCCGGGAGGCTCCTGCGGGGCCTTCAGCCGATGAATCGTACGTCCGGGTGGAGCGGGGAGGGGCCGTCGAGCAGTGGCTGGTGGCGGCCGCGCAGGTGCTGGTCGAAGAAGGCGGTGAGGTAGGCCCGGCGGCTCGTGGTGAACCGTGCCGGGTCGACGGTGCCGGTCATCCGGGCCGGCAGCCCCTGCGGCAGTGTGAGCCGCTCGGCGAGGCCGGGCAGGATGGTCTGATAGTCGGTGAAGGAGTTGTGCTCGGCCGCCTCCGTCCACAGATCACGTTTCCAGCCGGTGGAGTTGTGCCACATCGCCTGCCAGGACGGGGAGTGCTCGTGGGTGTGGGGCAGCCTGCCGGAGGGCACCGCGAGCCATGCCCCCATCTGCAGGAACGGCCGGTCCAGCCCGCTGCGGGCGACCGGCAGCAGCAGTTCGGGGTCGGTCCAGTCGTAGCCGAGGGGGCCGTCGAGGTTGACGCCGGCACGGATACGGCCATCCACGCGCATCGCCTCGGCGGTCGTCATCCCGCCGAGCGAATGCCCGAACATGCCGGTACGCGTAAGGTCCAAGGCCCGCCCGAGACCACGTGGCAGCGGCCGCTTCCCGGCGTCGGGGTTGCCGCCGCGTGCGAGCACGACGAGCTGGTCGAGGACGAACGGGATGTCGGCGACCCTGACCTCCAGCGCGGCCCTGGACCGGTCGACGCCTGACGCGATGGCAGCGAGCCCGGGGGCGGGCTCGACGACGCGGCCGTCGGGGAACTCGACCGCGTGTGCCTCGTGGACAGGGTCGATGGTGATCACCGCATAGCCGCGGCTCGCCAACTCCTCCACGGCGGTGGTGTCCAGGGTGCGCTCGTTGTACATGCCCGGCGAGTACAGCACCACGGGCAGCCGCCGGCCCCGGGACAGCGCGGCCACGCCGGTGCGGGCGTGGGTGATGAATCCGGCCCAGTCGACGGCCCCCTGGTCCACCTGGAGGATCTTCGCCGCGCCCGCCGCGAAGACCGCGGCCGCGCCCGCACGCATGTAGGGCGCCCGGGGCCCGTCTTCGGCTGTGGCGCGGTCGGCGGGATACCAGATGCTGACCATGAGTTCCCTGGACCTCGACGCCGCCTCGCCCGCCCACCAGGGGCCACGACGCGTCCGGTCCACCAGGTGCAGTTCGGTGACACCGATCGGATGTGGCCCGGTGGGGCGGGGGAGTTCGAGCCGTACGGGCCCGGTGGAGGCGGTCGGCGCGGCGGACGCGTGAGCGGCCGGGCCCAGAGCCGGGGCGGCACCCAGCACCGCCAGGGCGCCCGCGCGGGCGAGCAGCCGCCGCCGTGTCACGGACATGGCTGAAGTATCAGACGGGCTGGAGGAGTCGAAAGTGTCCCTGAATCGCATGACGCGATCCTGGTCGCGCCTTGCGCTCGGATCCATGGGGCCAGCCGGATAGTATCCGGCGTCCATCCGGCCTAACGAGCTCTGCACGGCAGGCGGTGAGGCGTCGAGCTCCTGATCGTCGTTCATGGTCGTGTGGTGGGGATGTGTCTCGTGCAGCGATCATCAGCGACCGGAGGATCACGGGTCTGTCGGCCGATGTGATCGCTGAACTGGTGGCCGAGCTGGGCCCCTTGTGGCACGAGCAGCGGCATCAGGCCAGGCGGTGTCCAGGCAGCGGAAGCGGTGGGCGGCCGAGACGCCGACGACCAGGGGCAGTCCGTTCGCGTCCGACAGGATGTGCATCCTGGAACCCGGCTTGCTTTGGTCCACGGGGCTCGGACCTGTGTGTGTTCGCCCCCTTTTTTCCGCCCCGACGTGGGCGGTGTCGAGAACGACGCGGGTGACGTCGATGAGGCCGGCGCCGTCGAGCCGGTGCAGGACCGCTTCGTGCAGGCGGCCCCAGACGCCGGCTCTGGACCAGATGAGGAACCGGCGGTGGGCGGTGGACTTCGAAACGCCGAAACAGGGTGGCAGCGCCCGCCAGACGCAGCCGCTGACCAACACGTAGATGATGGCCGCGAACAGCGTCTCATCAGGAGTGTTGGCCGTTCCGCCGCCCTGCGGCCGTGTGCGTTGTCCCGGGACCAGCGGCTTGGCGATCTCCCACAGCTCGTCCGGCACGATCCAACTCCACGTTCCCCGCCCCACACCGGGTCAACGTCCGCCTCACCACGTAGGACATGGCCTCGTCTCCCACTCGTACCATCTGGCGGTCCGCAGGCCAGGTCCTTGCCGTTCCGCCAGATGAAGGTGAGGGCAGCGGCCCGGATTCCCCTCGACCTGTCCACGCAACTGCTCAGGCGAAGCCGCGGGCAGCGTGGAGCACCCGGATTCGCTGTAGCAGCTCGCCCCAGGCTGCCAGCCCGGACCAGCTCGCTCGCGTATCCGCAGGTTGGACCGTCATGTACGTGGTGCCAAGCTGTGACGGCGGCGGAGCCGGGCGTCAGTACCGCGAAGAACAGGCCGTGGCCGCCGTGGCCGTCGTGTCCTGGTGCGCCACGGCGGGTGAGGTCCGTCCCGCCGGGGCGGTCACTGTGCCGGGGGCCGTTGCGTCTCCGTGCGCGCGCGTCTGCGGAAGCCGAGGGGTGTCTCCGAGGTGCGGTGGCGGAAGAAGCGGGTGAAGACCGTCGTGCTGGAGAAGCCGAGCCGGTCCGCGATCGCGGACGCCGGGAGCTGTGTGTGCAGCAGCAGCCGTTTGGCCTCCAGGACCAGCCGGTCGTCGATGAACGCCTTGGCCCCGCGCCCGACCGCGGCGTTCGTGGCGCGGGTCAGCGACCGCACGCTGTAGCCGAGGCGGGCCGCGTACGCCTCGACCTGGTGGTGACGGGCGAAGTCCTGCTCGACGGCGTCACGGAAGCGGCGGAAGGTTTCGTCCCCGGCATGCTTGCGCTGCCCGCCCGGCAGGTTCGCCAGGCGCAGCACCAGGATGGACAGGGCATGTCGGACGACCGCGACGTGGACCTCCAGCGGCAGGTCACGCAGCCGGTGGTACTCGCCCTCCAACAGCTCCAGCGTCCGATCCAGGGGCTGCGCGGCCTGCGGCGCGGGGGACATCGGCAGTCTCCAGGCCCTGCGGTCCAGTTGTGCCCCGGTGACGGTGGCCGCGTCGAGGAAGCTCGCCTGGAACAGCACCACCGCCGTATCCGGTACGTCCGCACCGCCCCGGCACCCGTCCGGGAACCGTACGAACTGGCCGGGGCGGATCCACAGCCAGCTCCCGGGCGCCACCTGGCAGTCGGTGGTGTCCACCACGCAGCGCAGGAGCCCCGAGCGCACGGACATCACGAGATGGAATTCCAGGCGCACGGGCGCGTCGGCCGTCGCACCGAGCCGCCCGATCCTGGTCAGCAGCCCGGGCAGGTCGGTGACCTCCACGCCGGGCGGCCCGCCAGGTGTGGTGGGGAAGGGGAAGGCGACAGGGCCGGAATCCTGTCCGATTCTGCTCATCTCGTGCCCGAGTCTATCGCCGGGCAGCGTGCGGAGATCCCTAGCGTGAACTGTGGAACGGCCGGGGAACGGGCGTGGCACCGAGTGCCAGCGGCCCACCCTGACGACTGATTCTGCGCACCTGGCCACCGGGCCGTGCGCCGAGCGGAGGAGGACGGCGGATGCGGCTGATCGTGGGGATGACCGAGGTGACCGGGGCCGTGTTGGGGGTACGGCTGCTGGAACGGCTGGCCGACGTCACCCACCGCCCGGAGGATCAGGACTCGCCGCTGTCCTCCGGTTCCTTCCGTACCGACGGGATGGTGATCGGTGCCGTGCAGCATGAAGACCCTGGCGGGGGCCCGTGCCGGCCACGCCGCCGGACTCGTGGGCCGTGTGGCGGACGTCGTACTCAAGGAAGGCGGACCGCTCGCCCTGGTCCCGTGTGAGACCCCGCTCAACGAGATCCACCTGGAGAACATGCTCGCACCCGCACAGGTGGGCGCGCGCATCGTTCCCCCCATGCCCGCCTTCTGCAACCATCCGCGCACCGTCGACGACATCGTCGACCACCTGGTGGTACGTGTCCTCGGCCGGCTCGGTGTCGAGACCCCCGCCCGCGGCCGCTGGACCGGCACGCGCCCAGCCCGCGCCGAGCGACCCGCCGGCACCCCCTGACCGCCCCCACCCCGTTCACGGACCGGTCCGGCGCCGTTGCTTCCGACCGGCGGTGTCCTGAGCGGCGGCCCCGTGAGCGGCCCGACGCCCCGCCCCTGACCGGTCCCCAATCCCGACCCGCCCCACATCCAGACGAACAGGAGCCCGCCCGCGCCATGACCACGCAGCCCGACCCCGGCCGCGCCCCCCGCACCGGCCGTGACCTCGACCGTGCCCCCGGCCACTCCCCGCACCCCGCTCCCGACCCCGCCCTCGACTTCCGGGCCTTCGTCGCACGGCTGCTGGCCGACGGCGACGCGGTGGAGATCGGCAGGAGCGTCGATCCGCACCTCGAAGTGGGTGCCGTGACCCGTCGGGCCTACGAGACCGGCGCGCCTGCCCCCTTGTTCACCTCCCTCACCGGCGCCGCTCCCGGCCACCGCGTCCTGGGCGCCCCGGCCGGACTGGGCGACCCCCGGTCGGGCGCCGCCCACGCGCGGCTCGCCGCGCACGTCGGGCTGCCCCGCGATGCCGGGCCGCGCCGGATCGTGGAACACCTCGTCGCCGCCATGCACGCGGACCCCGTCGCGCCGGTCGAGGTCGCCACCGGCCCGTGCAAGCAGAACGTCCGCATCGGTGACGACGTCGACCTGGAACTCTTCCCCGTACCCCTGCTCCACCAGGAGGACGGCGGGCGGTACTTCGGCACCTACGGTTTCCACGTGGTGCGCACCCCGGACGGCTCGTGGACGAGCTGGTCGGTGGCCCGCACCATGCTGCGCGACCGCAGGACCCTGGTCGGTCCCGCCATGGCGCAGCAACACGTCGGCATGATCCGCGAGGCGTGGCGCGGGACGGGCCGGCACACGCCGTGGGCGATGGTCCTGGGCGCCCCGCCCGCGGCGCTCGCCGCCGCGGGGATGCCGCTCCCGGCGTACGTCGACGAGGACGGCTACGTCGGCGCGCTCACCGGCAGCCCGGTCGAGGTGGTCCGTACCGAGACGAACGGACTGTACGTACCCGCCAACGCCGAAATCGTCCTGGAGGGTTACCTCAGCAGCGACGAGACCGCCCCCGAGGGGCCGATGGGGGAGTACCACGGGTACGCGTTCCCCGACGGCAAGGAGCAGCCCGTCTTCCACGTCGAGGCGGTCACCTACCGCGACGACCCGATCCTGCCGGTCTGCGCGGCCGGGGTGCCGCCGGAGGAGAACCACACGATCTGGGGCACCATGATCGCGGCCGCCGCCCTGGACGTGCTGCGCAGCGCCGGGCTGCCGGCCGCCCTGGCGTGGTGCCCCTACGAGGCCGCCACCTGCTGGCTCGCCGTCTCCGTCGACCGCGCCCGGCGGACCGAACTCGGTCTGGACCGCGCCGGGTTGATTCGTTCGATCGCCGACGTGCTGTTCGCCTCGCACGCCGGATGGCTGGTGCCCAAGGTGATCGTCGTCGACGACGACATCGACGTCACCGACATCGGCCAGGTCGTCTGGGCGCTCGCCACCCGCAGTCACCCGGACACCGGTCACCACACCTTCCCGCAGGCCCCCGGCATCCCGATGGTCCCCTACCTCACCCCGGAGGAGGTCCGCGCCGCCCGGGGCGGCAAGTCGGTCACGGACTGCCTGCTGCCGGACGACTTCCGCGGCACCACCGCCTCCTTCCGCACGTCCTACCCCCGCGAACTGCAAGAGCACGTGCTGGAGAACTGGAAGGACTACGGCTACGACGCCTGACGGTACGGAGACCTGACCGCCGCGGTGGCCACGGGGTGCGCGGTGAGGAACACCGGCCCGGCTGGATCAACCGGGAACGGTGCCGCCGGGCCGGCATCGACGACGAGGCCGTCTTCGAGACGGAGACGACCATGGCCAAGGCCATGCTCCGACGCGTCATCACGGACCCGGGTCCCGTTCCGGTGGACGACCGCGGACGCCACTCACATGCTCTGGGCTACGACCCGCGCACCAAGGTCGGCCCGATGCGGTGCATTGCCGCAGCACTGCTGCGCTTCCCCGCCCCGATCATCCCGGCGCGCTCCAAGCCGGCGTGGCCGGTCCCGCGTCGGAGGCACCGGCACGTCGCGCGTCGGACTCGAGCGGCCGACGAGCCTGGTCCCGTCTCAGAACGGGTCGGCCAGGTCTTCGTCGAGGGCGCGCACCGCCGCCTCCAGTGTGGCGACCAGCGACTGCAAACGCTTCGGGTCGTAGCGCACGCTGGGCATCGACACCGACAGCCCGGCCAGCGCGGTACCGTCTCGACCACGCACCGGGACACCGACGGCGATCAGACCCCGTTCGGAGCGCTCCTTGTTGACGGCGAACCCGTTGCGGTGCAGCCGCCGCAGCTCGGTCCGCAGCCGGGCGAGATCCGGCCGCTCGGCCGGACGGTCGCGGTAGCGCTCCGGCGCGTACACCTCGTCCAGCTCCTCGTCGGTGAGGTCCGCGAGCAGCAGCAGTCCCGCCGTCGTGCGGTGGGCCGGGAACACCATGCCTTCACGGGAGCCGACCCTGAGCGCCTGCCGGCACTCGACGCTGGCGATGAACCGGGCGGTGTCCCCGGTGCGTACGATCAAGTTCGTCGTCTCGTCCAGGAGGTCCATGACCCGGTGCAGGTGCGGCAGGGCCGCCACGCGCAGCCGCGACACCAGTGACTGGGAGTGCGTGGCCAGCTCCAGCACCGGCCCGGCGCGGTAGACGCGGTCCTCGCCCTGCACGGCGAAGTCCCGGTACACGAGCATCGCCAGCACCCGGTGGGCGGTCGACCTGGCGACGCCGAGGCGCTCGGCGATCTGTGACACGGTCGCGCCGCCTTCCATCTGCAGCATGGTCGCCGCCCGCAGCGCGTGGTCCACGCTGGCGATCGGGTAGGGCGGCGGCGTCTTGAGCGGCTTGTCCATGGCGGCCTCCAGATTCTGCTGTCCGGAATCTACATGTTCTTTGTGCAGACGCGATGCACGCTGTCGCCGTGACTGAGTCCTCCATCGCCCACGACACCGCCCCGCTTTCCCCCGTCCGGCTCCAAGCCGTCTCCGCGGAGGGTCAGCCGGAGGCCACCCCGGCCCTCGAACAGCTCTACCGGGGATTCGAACAGGAACTCCTCGTCCCGCTGTGGACCGAGATCGGCGACCTGATGCCGGCCCACCCGCGCTCGCGCGCCGTGCCGCACCTGTGGCGCTGGGAGCGGCTGCGCGCGCTGGCGGCCGAGGCGGGCGACCTGGTCCCCGTCGGCCGCGGCGGCGAACGCCGGGCCATCGCCCTGGCCAACCCCTTCCTCGGCGGCCGGCCCTTCGCCACCCCGACCCTGTGGGCGGCCATCCAGTACCTGATGCCTGGCGAGGACGCACCCGAGCACCGGCACACCCAGCACGCCTTCCGCTTCGTCGTCGAGGGCTCGGGCGTGTGGACGGTCGTCGGCGGCGACCCGGTGCCGATGAACCGCGGCGACTTCCTCCCGCAGGCCGGCTGGAACTGGCACGCCCACCACAACGCCACCTCGGAGCCGATGGCGTGGATCGACGGTCTGGACATCCCCTTCCAGTACGTCACCGAGGCCCAGTTCTTCGAGTTCGGCCGCGACGAGATCGGCGACGCCGAGCGGATCACCCCCGAACGCTCGCGCTCCGAGCGCCTGTGGGCCCACCCCGGCCTGCGCCCGCTGTCGGCCGCGCCCGCGACACCGGGCAGCCCGCTGCTGGCCTACAAGTGGGAGTACACCAACGCCGCCCTCACCGATCAGCTGCTGCTGGAGAAGGAGGGGTACGGCGGCACCGTCGAGCCCGGCCACGCCGCGGTCCGCTACTCCAACCCGCACGACGGCTCCGACGTCCTGCCGACCGTCCGTGCCGAGTTCCACCGCGTCGCCCGGGGTGCCGAGACCGCGCCCGTGCGCGAGACCGGCTCCTCCGTCTACCAGGTCTTCGACGGCTCCGGCGTGGTGAGCGTCGGCGACAGATCCTGGACGGTCAGCCGTGGCGACCTGTTCGTCGTCCCGTCCTGGGAGCCGTTCTCCGCCCGCTCCGAGGCCGGCGCCACCGACTCGGACGAGGGCGCCCTGGACCTGTTCCGCTTCAGTGACGCGCCCGTCTTCGAGGCGCTCCACCTCGACCGCACCCAGAAGGACGCCTGACATGAAGCTCGCCACCCTCCGCACCGCCGACGGCACTCGCGCGGTCCGCCTCGACGGCGACGTCCTCGTCGACCTCGGCCACGCCGGCCTGGGCGAGCTGTTCGCCGAGGACGGCTGGCAGGACCGGGCCGCCGCGGCGACCGGCACCACCTACCCCGTCGACGGCGCCGACTTCGCGCCGGTCGTCCCGAGCCCCTCCAAGGTCATCTGCGTCGGCCACAACTACACCAACCACATCAAGGAGATGGGCCGGGACCTGCCGGTCTACCCCACGCTCTTCCCGAAGTTCGCCGAGACCCTGATCGGCGCGCACGACGACATCGTCAAGCCGGCCGAGACCGAAGCGCTCGACTGGGAGGTCGAACTGGCCGTCGTCATCGGCAAGGAGGTGCGCCGCGCCGACGAAGAGCAGGCCGCCGAGGCCATCGCCGGCTTCACCGTCATGAACGACATCTCCGCTCGCGACTGGCAGTTCCGCACCATCGAGTGGACCCAGGGCAAGATCTGGGAGGCCACCACCCCCGTCGGTCCCTACCTCGTCACTCCCGACGAGGTGGGCGGCGTCCGCCCCGCGCTCGAAGTGAAGACGACCGTCGACGGCGAGGTCATGCAGCGCGACGACACCGGCACGCTGCTGTTCGACCCGGTGTTCCTTGTCCAGTACATCTCCACCGTCATCACCCTGCGTCCCGGTGACATCATCGCCACCGGCACCCCGGCCGGCGTGGGCAATGCCCGCGACCCCAAGATCTTCCTGCTCCCCGGCCAGACCGTGGTCACCGAGATCACCGGCCTGGGCGCCTGCGTCAACAAGGTGGTCCAGGCATGAGCACCGCCACGCGGACCTTCACCGACGCGCGCGCCTGGGTCCGCATCGGCACCGAGCTGCTGCTCGACGCCGTCACGGGCCTCGACGAGGCCGCCTTCAAGGCCCCGAGCGCGCTCCCGGACTGGACGCGCAAACACCTCGTGGCGCACGTCGCCGCCAACGCCGATGCCCTGTGCAATCTGGTGCACTGGGCGGCCACCGGTGAACCCACGCCGATGTACGCCTCCGCCGAGGAGCGCGCCGCCGGCATAGCGAAGGGCCCCGCCCTCTCCGCCGACGAGCTCCGCTCCTGGCTGACGGACTCCGCGCATCAGCTCACGGCCGGCCTGGACAGGCTGACCGACGAACAGTGGCGGCACGAGGTCGTCACCGCCCAGGGCCGCACCGTCCCCGCCACCGAACTGCCGTGGATGCGCGCCCGCGAGGTGTGCGTCCACGCCGCTGACCTCGGCACCGGCGTCGTCACCTTCGCCGACCTGCCGAAGGGCTTCCTGACCGCCCTGGTCGCCGAGATCAGCGCGAAACGGGAGTTGACCGGGCTCCCCGACGGCCCGCTGCCCGATGTCGCCGCCTGGCTGGCCGGTCGCTCCCACTCGCTCGCCGACGCTCCCGAGCTCGGCCCGTGGCTGTAGAGAAGTGAGTCCCATGTCCAACCCTGATGTGATCGTCGTCGGCGGCGGCCTCGGCGGCCTCGGCGCCGCCTTCTCGCTCACCCGCCAAGGCCTCGCCGTCCGCCTGCTGGAGAGCGCCCCCGCCTTCGGGGAGGTCGGCGCCGGCATCCAGCTCGCCCCCAACTGCACCCGCATCCTCGACGACTACGGCCTGCTGGACGAAGCCAAGACCCTCGGGGTGCTCCCGGACGCGATGGTCATGCGCGACGCCGTCGACGGCGACGAGCTGACCCGGCTCGACCTGCGCGACCTGGAGAAGCGCTACGGCTACCCGTACCTGGTCATCCACCGCAGCGACCTGCACGGCCTGCTGTTGCGCGCCTGCGAGCGCGCCGGCGTCGAACTGATCAACGACGCGCACGTCACCTCGTACGAGAACACCGACGGTGGTGCCCGCGTGACCGTCGCCTCCGGCGAGACGCACGAGGCCGGCATGGTGATCGCCGCCGACGGCCTGCACTCCCCGGCGCGCAGGTTGTTCGTCGGCGACGAGCCGGTCTCCTCCGCCTACGTCGCCTACCGCGGCACCGTCCCCGCCGAGCAGCCGCGGGTGCAGTCCGTCGACCTCAGCGAGGTCGCGGTGTATGTCGGCCCCGGCTGCCACTTCGTCCACTACGGCCTGCGCGGCGGCGAACTGCTCAACCAGGTCGCGGTCTTCGAGTCGCCCAAGGCCCTGGCAGGCCGGGACGAGTGGGGCACGCCCGACGAGCTCGACGCCGCCTTCGCCGGGACCTGCGACTTCGTCCAGGACGGGCTGCCGTTCATGTGGCGGGACAAGTGGTGGCGCATGTTCGACCGCGACCCGATCATGACCTGGGTCCATGGACGGATCGCGCTCCTCGGCGACTCCGCGCATCCACCGCTGCAGTACATCGCCCAGGGCGCGATCATGGCCATCGAGGACGGCTGGGTACTGGGCGAGCACGTCGCCCGCCACCGGGCCGGGGACGGCACGGTCGACTGGAGCAGTGCCCTCGCCGCCTACGAGGCCGTCCGCCCCGAGCACTGCCGGCGCGTGCTGACCACGTCCCGCAAGTGGGGCGAGCTGTGGCACCTCGACGGCCTCGCCCGCGAGCAGCGCAACGCCCTGCTGCGCGCCCGTGACACCTACGACTACTCCTTCACCGACTGGCTGTACGGCCCGACCGCCCTCACCCCCGACGAGGAGCCGCCGATGTTCACGCCCGTCCCGCTGTCCGCGGCGGCCGTCGGTGAGACGGTGGGGACGGGTGGCGCGGCATGAGCGACGCCTGACTCCGGCCTTCGGCCCGCATCCCGTGCGACTGTCCGGCGGGGTGCGGGCCTGCGCATGTCCCGACGAGCGCGCCGGGACCAGCGATGTGCTGAGGCGATCGCGACGGGCGCCGGTGGGGGTCACCGCACGGCCGGCCGGGGGTGCCGTACCTCCTCGATCGGGGGCCGGCCGTGCGGTGCCTGCTCTGGCGCCGGGGCCGTGTACCCGAGGAACTTCGAGGTCGACGGCGCGCTCCGCACCTACGTCGCCTCCGACGCCCGCCACACCTGGCCCTCGGAGCGGCGGCAGGAGGCTGCCGCCAACGCCGTGCAGCCACCGGAATTCCAGGCGGGCACGGCGAAGGTCCAGGTCCGTAACCCGGACCTGGACCTGACCGCGGGCTCCCCGGCCCGCTGTTGTCCTGCACCCGCTCAGGACCTTGCGGTTGTGGCGTTCAGCGGTTCAACGGCGCCGCCGGCGAGGATCGCCCCGGTGTCAGCCGGCCGTGCGGCCGTCCGCCAGGGTGAGGGCCACGTCGATGATCATGTCCTCCTGGCCGCCGACCAGGCCCCGTCGGCCGCACTCCATCAGAATGGCGCGGACGTCGACGCCGTAGCGGCCGGAGGCGATCTCCGCGTGACGCAGGAAGGAGGAATAGACGCCGGCGTAGCCCAGCGTGAGGGTTTCGCGGTCCACGCGGACCGGGCGGTCCTGGAGCGGGCGGACCAGGTCGTCGGCGGCGTCCTGCAGCTGGAACAGGTCGCAGCCGTGCTGGAGGCCCGAGAGGTTCGCCACCGCGATGAACGCCTCCAGGGGGCAGTTGCCCGCGCCCGCGCCGTGGCCCGCCAGGGAGGCGTCGACGCGGCGCACACCGTGCTCCACGGCGACGATGCTGTTGGCCACCGACAGCGAGAGGTTCTCGTGGGCGTGGATGCCGATCTCGGTGGCGTCGTCCAGGACGTCGCGATAGGCCCGGACCCGGTCGGCGACGTCCTTCATGGTGAGCCGGCCGCCGGAGTCGGTGACGTAGACGCAGTGCGCGCCGTAGGACTCCATCAGCCGGGCCTGCTCGGCGAGTTGGGCCGGTTCGGCGCGGTGGGAGAGCATCAGGAAGCCGGAGACGTCCATCCCCAGTTCGCGGGCCGCGGCGATGTGCTGCGCGGAGATGTCCGCCTCGGTGCAGTGGGTAGCCACCCGGACCGAGCGCACCCCCAGGTCGTAGGCGGTCCGCAGGTCGTGGATGGTGCCCACGCCGGGCAGCAGCAGGGTGGTCAGCCGTGCTCGTTCCAGCACCGAGGCCGCCGCCTCGATCCACGCCCAGTCGGTGTGGGAACCGGGGCCGTAGCTGAGGGAGCCGCCCGCCAGCCCGTCGCCGTGGGCGACCTCGATGGCATCGACGCCGGCGGCGTCCAGTGCCCGTACGATCCGCCGCACGTCCGCCGGAGTGATCCGGTGCCGGACGGCGTGCATCCCGTCCCGCAGGGTCACGTCCTGGACGAAGATGCTGCTGCTCATGCCGTCACCCCGCACGTACCGGCCGTACGGGCCGCGATCCGCTCGGCCACCCCGAGGGCGGCCGAGGTCATGATGTCGAGGTTGCCCGCGTAGGCCGGGAGATAGTGGGCCGCGCCCTCGACCTCCAGGAACACGGACACTTGGTGGGTCGGCCGGCCGGCCGCGCCTGCGTCCAGCAGGGTATGTACAGGCTGGTCCGCGGGGACCGGGGTGATCTGCACCTGCTGCTTGAGCCGGTAGCCGGGGACGTAGGCCGACACCTCGGCCACCATCGCGGCGACGCTTCTCCGGATCGCGGTGTGCCGGGCGGTGTCGGGAGCCTCCACCAGGCAGAGCACGGTGTCCCGCATGATCAGCGGCGGCTCGGCCGGGTTGAGGATGATGATCGCCTTGCCGCGGTCCGCACCGCCCACCTCGACCAGCGCCCGGGACGTGGTCTCGGTGAACTCGTCGATGTTGGCGCGGGTGCCCGGACCGGCCGACCTGGAGGCGATCGAGGCGACGATCTCCGCGTAGCGGACCGGGGCCACTCTGGAGATCGCGGCGACCACCGGGATGGTGGCCTGGCCGCCGCAGGTGACCATGTTCACGTTCGGAGCGTCCAGGTGCTCCTCCATGTTGACCGCCGGGACGACGTACGGGCCGATCGCCGCCGGAGTCAGGTCGATCAGCCGCTTGCCGAGCGGTGTCAGCTTCGCCGCGTTGATCCGGTGGGCTCCCGCCGAGGTGGCGTCGAAGACGATGCCGATGTCGGCGAAGCCGGGCAGGGCGATCAGCCCGTCCACGCCGTCGTGCGTGGTGGGCACGTTCAGGCGCCTGGCGCGGGCCAGGCCGTCGGACGCCGGGTCGATGCCGACCATGGCGCCCATCTCCAGGTGTCGGGCGGTGCGCAGCACCTTGATCATGAGGTCGGTGCCGATGTTGCCCGACCCGATGATCGCGACCTTGGTGCGTGGCGCACCGTCAGCGCGCGTTGTCATACCGTTCCTTCCCCGACAGAGGTGGTGACCGTGCCCAGCCCGCCGATCGTCGCGGTGACCTGTGCGCCCGGTGCGAGCGGGCTCATCGGCCCGAGCGCACCGGAGAGCACCACATGACCGGCCCGCAGCGGATCGCCCAGGTCACGCGCGGTGCGCGCCAGCCAGAGCACCGCGGCGAGCGGGTCGCCCAGACAGTCCGCGCCGGTGCCCTCGGACACGGTCCGGCCGTCGACGGACATCTCCATCACGGCCGTCCGCGGCTCGAACTCGGTGAGGCCGCGACGTTCCCGGCCGAGTACGAAGGCACCCGCGGAGGCGTTGTCGGCGACCGTGTCGGACAGGGTGATGTCCCAGCCCTCGATGCGGCTGCCGCAGATCTCCAGGGCGGCCACGGCATGATCGACCGCGGCCCGCACCCGGGCAAGGTCCAGCGGGCCCACGGCCAGGTCCTCGCCCAGCACGAACGCGACCTCGGCCTCGACGCGGGGCTGGAGCACGGACGCGTACGGCACGGTGTCGCCGTCCGCATACGCCATGTCGTCGAGCAGTACTCCGAAGTCCGGCTGGTCGACGCCGAGTTGTCGTTGTACGGCGGACGAGGTCAGACCGATCTTGTGGCCCACGACGCGGGCGCCGCGTTCCAGGCGTACCGCCGTGACCCGCTGCTGCACGGCGTACGCGGCACCGGTGTCGCCGGTGCCGATCAGATCCCGCACCGGTGCGCACGGAACGCGGGTGGCGGCGGCCTCCAGCAGCCGATCGGCCGCCTCGGCGACCCCCTGCGGCACCCGCTGGGCGCCGGCCTTCCGCGGTCCGTCGTGGGCAGCGGCCGCCCGCTGCACCTGCCTGATGTCATTCACCACCGGAATTCCCCCGGACGAAGTCGATGACCAGCCGGTTGAACTCCTCGGCGTGCTCGATCATCGCCCAGTGTCCGCAGCGGTTGAGCAGGACCAGCCGGGAGTCGGGGATGTTCGCCAGCAGGAACAGGGAGCCCTCGAAGGAGACCACCCGGTCGTCGCGGCCGTGGATGAGCAGGGTGGGCACCGCGATGTCGCGCAGCCGGGCCGGGTCCACCCAGCGCGGCAGCGGCGCCCCGTGCGGCAGCCCCGCCACATAGTTGGCCAGGTGTTCGGGCCGGGCGAGGGCGGCCTGTGAACGGGCCTCACACAGCTCAGGCGTCGCGAAGCGCGCCTTGTCGTAGCACATGATCTCGACCAGTCGGCGCATGTTCCGCGGACTCGGGTCCCGGTATGCCTCGATGAGGACCTTCAGTCCCTCGGACGGCCCGTCACCGGCCCCGAACAGGCTTGGCACGCGCCCCACCGGCGGCCCCATGGTCACCAGGTGGCTGATCCGCCCGGGGTGCTCGGTGGCCAGCCGGAGCGAGGTCTGGCCGCCCATCGAGTTCCCCACGAACGCGGCCCGTGAGATGTCCAGCGCGTCGAGGAACTGGACCGCGGCGTCGACGTGATCCAGCTGGTCGACCGTGGCCGGGTCCGAATCGCCCCAGCCGGGCATGTCGACGGCGTACACGTGGAAGTGCTCGGCGAGCGCCTCGATGTTGCCGCTGAAGTTGCTCCAGCCGGTCGCTCCCGGACCGCTGCCGTGCAGCAGCACCAGCGGATGGCCGGAGCCGGCCTCGTAATAGCGCAACGACCAGTCGCGAGTCCTGACCGTACGCGCGGCCTGTTCCTTGTCGAGTGGCATCAGCGGTCTTCTCCTTCGGTTCCTTCGGTTTCCCACGGGGACGGCGCCGCGGCCAGCGACTCGGCCACCGCGCCCGGCGGGCGGTGGCCCCAGCTGTGCAACCGGTCGAGGGTGCGCACCTGCCAGGTGGCGTCGTCGATGATGAGTCCGCCCCAGCCGTACTCGACGGAGAAGCCGGAGGGGGTGAAGACGTAGAAGCTGAACATCTCGTCGTTGGGGTGCATCCCCAGCGTCATCTCGAACGGTTGCTTGGCGTCCATGCAGCGGTCGTAGGCCAGACCCACGTCCCGGATGTCGGTGACCTCCACCATGAAGTGGTGGGTGCGCTTGGGGGACGGCATGTCGCCGAACGCGACGGAATGGTGGCGGCCGTTGCAGTGCAGGAAGATCAGGTCCGCGACGATGCCGGGGGACAGTTCCTCGACGATGATGTCGCTGATCCTGAAGCCGAGCAGGTCGCGGTAGAAGCCGAGGTACTCCTCACGGCTCACCCCGTGGGCCAGCAGCACTTGGTGTCCGGCACCGCCGGCCCCGGTGACGAACTCACCGAGCAACGCCTCGGAGGCGAACGGGGTGCCGGCATCGGCCGGCCCGGTGACCAGCTCGACGCGGTTGCCCATGGGGTCGGTGGTGGCGAAGATCCGCTCCACCCGGCGGTCCGCGGCGAGCGCCGCGTCCCCCTCGTCGACCCGGAGGCCGGCGACCCGCAACCGCTCGGCGAGCGCGTCGAGTTCGGCGTCGCCTTCGACCTCGTACCCACTGACGACCAGGTCGTCGGCCGGCCCCCGGGTGACGATCCAGCGGTGCGCCCTCTCGTCCAGACGCAGGGTGAACCGGTCCTCACCGCGCTCACCGAGCTGCATACCGAGCAACTCGACGCCGAAACGCTCCCAGCCGGCGAGATCACTGACCTCGTAGACGACGTACGCGAGTTCCTTGACTCCGCTCATGGGAGATCTCTCCTTCTTCGACAGGTGGGTGGGCGAAGGGTCAGGCGGGGACGGCGAGCCCGCTGGTGTCGGCGGCGGCCACGAAACGATCGGGGCGCAGCGCCACCGCGCGCACCTCGTACCGGCGCAGCCAGCAGCCGAGCACACCCTCCAGGTCGACGAGTTCGTCGGGACCCTGGGTGTAGGAGTTCCGCGGCCGGACCGCGAGGTAGCGGGCGCCGAGGGCGTCCCACCGCCGACGCTCTTCCTCGGTCAGCAGCGTCGAGGGATCGATGTCGTCGCCCAGCAGCACGAAGGTGTCGCCGAGCAGTTCGTCCAGCCGCGCCATCCGGCCGACGGTGTCGCCGACCACCGGCTGCGGCACCATCCGGCCGACGATGCTGGCGTCACCGAGCGGGCCGCGCAGCCAGCCGGCCTCCAGTACCGGCGGCGCGATCAACGGCGGCTCGAAGGGGGTGACGAGCCCTTCGGGCGGCGGCGCGGCCAGGGCGGCTCGCTCCTCATCGGAGATCTCCTGCTTGATCACCCGGCCGAGCTGCACCGCGAGCCCGGTGTAGAAGGCGGCGTTCGGACGGCGCTCGGCCTCGTAGGTGTCGAGCCAGGACTCGGGCAGTCGTCCGGCCAGCACCCGGCCGAGCTTCCAGCCCAGGTCGTGCGCGTCGCGCATCCCCGTCTGCATCCCGGCGCCCGCCCAGGGCGGCATCAGATGCGCGGCGTCGCCGGTCAGGAAGACACGGCCGGAGCGCCAGGTGTCCGCCATCCGCACGTGGTGCCGGTAGAAGGCGTGCTGGTGGATCTCGACGTCGTCCTCGCTCACCCCCAGCGCCTTCAGCAGCGGCCACACCTCGGTCGCAGTGGGGAAGTCGGCCTCGGTCTCGTGCGCCTTGAGCGGGATCTCCCACCGGTGGTTGCCGGCCGACAGCGCGATGTCGACGACCGGCCGCTCCTTGTCCGTCCAGAAGGTGAGGAAGTCACGGTCGGGCCACCAGCGCTTGACCCGGCAGTCGATGACCACCCAGGTGACCTCGCTGGTGTCACCGAGCAGCTGGATGCCCAGCCGCTGCCGGGTCCTGCTGCTGCCGCCGTCCGCGGCGATCGCGTACCGGGTCCGGTACCGGCGGACCTCGCCGGTGGCCGTGTCGGTGGTGGTGACCGTGACCCCGGAGTCGTCCTGTTCGATCTCCGTCACCTCGGCGCCGTAGCGCACCGACACCAGGTCCCCTCGGTCCTGTGCGCAGGCCCGCAACTCGGTTTCCAAGGTCGGCTGGTAGATGTTGTAGAAGCGTGCTCTCGCTCCGAGCGCCGACGGCGGATGCTCGATGCGCATCACCTCGTGCCCGTCGTACGTGACCCAGCGCAGGGCGCGCTGCGCGTCGATCACCTTCTCGACGCGTTCGCCGATGCCCAGGCTCTGGAAGATTCGCACGGTCCAGTCGTTGACCGTGACCGCCCGTGCCCGGGAATAGATCTCTTTGTCCCGTTCGAAGGCGATCACTCGCGCACCCTGCTGAGCGAGGGTGAGAGCACCGACGACGCCTGTAGGGCCGTAGCCGATGACGGCGACATCCGCGTCGAAGTCCTGGGGCACGGTGGCCTCCTTGCCGGTCGTCCTCAAGTTTTGGACCGGTCGTTCAGTCCAATAGTGGGGACTGTCACACGGCCGAAAAGGCCGGTCAAGGGGGGTGCGACACGGATTCCGCACAGCAGAATTCCCGCCCGTATCACCGCCGATCGCCTAAGATCCGGCCTGGTGAGCGCGGGTATGCTGCAGCGCGTGGAGACCAGAGGCGACAACACCGGCAACCGCAGGGGGCGGCGCTCCCGTGAGGAGATCCTGGAGACCGCGTCTCGTCTGATGGCGGAACGGGGATTCGCGGCGACCACGCTGTCGGACCTCAGCCGTGAGTCGGGACTGCCCAGGAGCGCGGTCTACCACCACTTCCGTTCCAAGGCCGGGCTGCTCTCCGCCGTCATGGAGCACGGCGCCCACGCCTTCTTCCAGCACATGGCGCGGGCACAAGCGCACCCTCCGCGCGAGGGCGGTGCACGGGAGCGGCTGCGCTGGTACCTCCAGCGCACCGGTGACGTCTTCCTCGCCCACCCGGATTTCCTGCGGTTGCACCTGATCCTGGTGATGAACGCCGAGGTGGCGGATGCGGCGGAGGCCGCGGAGGTGAACCGCATCATCGAACGGGTGCGGCGGGACGGCCGCGCCCGCATGAACCACATGATCGCGGACTCGTTCGCCGAGTACGGCCCTGAGGTCGCACGGATCGTGGCCGACCGGCTGGACCACTTCGCCATCGCGGGCTTCGACGGGGCCTTCGTCGCCTGGCAGGCCGACTCCTCCCGCTCGATGACTGAGGCAATGGACCTGCTCACCGATGCGGTGGCGACCCTAGGCGAGTCCATCGCCACGCGCCTGCGCTCCTGACGGCGGGCCGCCCAGCCCGGCTTCAGGGGCGTGGGCGCGCGGGCGCCCCGGGAGGACGGCCCCCGGGAACGTTTGTTGCCCGGGCAGTGCGGCGGACGCACTTCAGGGCTGTTCTCTGTGCCGAGCCGTCAGTCTCACAGAGCCCGCCACCCGGTCCCACCCACGCGGGGGGACGCGGAGGTGGGCTGCCGGAAGACTCTGCTCTTGGCAGCCCACCACACCCGAGGCCCTTGACGGCAGCGGGTCTTCGGACCGTTCGGCGCTACGGTGCGGCTGTCACCGTCGGGTCGCACGCGGTCCGGGCCCACTCCTTGTACGGCTTCACACGGTCGGTGAGCACCGCGTCCACGCCGGCGGCCTTCGCCTTTTCCCACGCCGGCGGCCAGTTCGCGGTCCAGGTGTAGACCTTCAGCCCGGCGGAGTGCCAGTCCCGCACCGTATTAGGGGTGACGAGGAAGCGGGAGACGTTCAACGAGGTGCCGTACCGCGCCGCTTCCTTGCCGGTGATCTCGGTCTTCTCGTGGGTGAGCGCGGTGTGCAGTTCGGGCGCGGCCCGCTGTACCGTCTGGACCGCGTCCGCGTTGAAGCTGTGCACGACGACGTAGGGGGCTGCGCCGGTTGCGCGGATGACGGTCAACAGTGAGTGCAGCTGCGCGGGCGTCGGCGTCGGTTTCAGCTCGACCATCGCCGTGAGGCGACGCGCGGCCGTGAAGCTCAGCGCCTCCTTGAGGGTCGGCACCGGCTCACCCCTCTTGGTGCGGAGGGCACGTACCTGAGGGGCTGTCATCGCGGCAATGGGCCCGTGCCCGGTGGTGGTGCGGTCGACCGTCGGATCGTGAGAGAGGACCGGTACGCCGTCCTGGGTCCACCACACATCGAACTCCACGCCGCTCACCCCCGCTTTGGCGGCGTCCCGCAGTCCTCGTAACGTGTTTTCGTCCTCGGGAGTGCCCCGGTGGCCGATCACCTGGGGCACTGTGCACCGTAACGCGGCAGCGGCAGCGGTCGTGTCCGCGGTTGCTGCGGTGTCCTCCGCCCAGGGCGGCGAACAGGCGGTCGTCACAGTGACAGCGGATGCCACAAGGGTCGCTAATCGAACCGATCTTCGCTTTATCACCGGCCAACGGTAGCCCGCACCCGGGTGCGTTGGCAGGAAAGTGGTTCGAATCACCGGCGCGCAGCCTGCGTTACAGGACCGATACCCGGATTGCTGACGATCGGGTGCGAGTGCCGTCGTGCTCCAGCCTTCGGGTTGGCCCGGAACGGTCAGGACGCCCGGGGAAGCCTGGCGTGCGATTGTGCTGCCGCCCCACCTTGGCCAGGACCGTTATGCCGTGGTCGGCCCGACCGTTGAGCCGGCCGCGGCGCAGCGCTCATGGCGAGACAGGGGCCTCCCTGGACTCAGAACGCCACGACCCGCCTGGTCACCCGCCTCGAGGCCCGCGGCCTGCCCGCCCGTTACCTGTGCCCGACCGACCGCCGGGGCATCTACACCGACGTCTCCGGGGAGGGACTGAGGCTCCTCGAGGAGGCGCGCCCCACCAACGAGGTCGCGCTGCGCGAAGCCCTCACCGAAGCCGCCGAGGGCCCGGAACTCGAGCTCCTTGTCCGCACGGTCGAGGCGATCCGCACGCCAGCGGCGATGGCTACCGCCTGAAGGCTCATCGTGATGAACGCGTACGTCCGCGCACCGGACGGTTCGCGGTACACCGAACTGCGGCGTTCCCGGTCCTCGGACCACGACTTCGGGAGGTAGAACTCGCGGTCGACCAGGGCCCGGCCGCGAGCGGGGACGTAGGCGGCGAAGATGACCGATGGCCAGGAAGAGATCGTCCAGTTCGAGGTCCCGTTGCGCGGCGGCATACGAGGTCATTTGGCTGGGCGAGCATCAGGTGCCTTCTTGATGAACCTGGTGTCGCCGATGATCAGGACGCCGCCTCCTCGCCGAGCTTGTCGACGACGAACTCCCGCCACACTCCGGACGCTGTGCAGCACCTCCTCGCCGGATCGAAGGGGGAGCCCGCTTGGCCTTCCCTGTCCGAGTCCTGCGGGCGGCGGACGGGCCCGAACCGTGCTTCGGTCTCCTCCAGGAGCCGGTCGGCAAGGGAAGGGGGGGCAGCCGCCCGCCGCCCGGCGTGACGGGACGTCGACCCCAAGCTTGCCGCTCGCACGGGGGACGACTTCCGGACGGAGCGCAACGGCCGGCTCGTCGAGGGCCGTTCCCGCAGGTGCGGGGACAACGCCTGGGGGAGCATGCCGACCATGTGAGCAAGGTTACCGGCCACGTTGTAAGCGACAGCCGGGTACTGCCAGCCGTAGCCGGGCGACTGAAGGGCGGCGTGGTTCAGGGGACGCACTGCGGTGACGCGCTCTCGTCACTCACCTGGGCGGGCGTCTTGCCGAACATGGGTTTCCTCCGGAAGGGTTATTCGGTAGCCGTGCCGGTCACTACAGGGCAGGGACGCTGAAGGGCCGATCCGTGGGAGGCCTGCTGGGGCGCCTGACAGGGGCTGGGGCGTGTTGCCGGCTTGAGCGTCTGTGCGCCCCGCTACGCCCACTGCCAGGCCGGCGACGGCCTGGCGCACGGTCGACGGTATGGGTGCTACCGGGGACGTGTGTGCGGGACGCGGGGATGGGACGGACTGCCCGAACGGGGAGGACGAGGTCCTGGTCGACGGGGTCCGGTGCGAGGAGTGCCGACACTACTGGGAACTCGACGCCACGGCGCCGGAACGCCGGCTCGTGACGGATGACGGGCCGACCCGGCCGACGGGGGACCCGCGGGAGGCCGGGCCGGGAACCGCGGCGTAGGAGGTCCTGGGAGTCGGCCGCGCAGTCGTGCAGGTCAGGCGTCGGTGTACATCTCGCCGCTGGGGATGTCCTGGGGCATCTGGGCGATGACGTCGCGGCGGCTGGTGGTCCCCTTGGCGCGACGTTGCCGAGGTCCGGGGCGAGTTGGTGGAGTGGCTGGACGCCGCGGGCCTGGACGACGGGGGGACGGACCGAAGGCGCTGTTCGCTGCTGGCCACCGCGGTGTACATGACCACCCTGGCGGTGGACGACGGGCCGGAGATGCTGGCCGCCACCAGGCTGCTGGCGCGAGCGGAGCGGGACACCGCGAAGGAGAAGCTTCGGACCCTGCCGAAGGCCGAGAGGGCCGGCGCGAAGCTCGCGGTGGCGCTGCAGGTCGTCTTTGACACCACGACCGAGCAGGTCGACACGACCACGGGGGAGGTCACCGAGCCGAAGGTGGTGATTGGCGGCAGAGTGTCCCGCCCGGGCCGTAGCGCACACGCAGCACCGTACGCTGGTCCCGCTCCGGACTGACCACCGCGGACCTTCCGAGCGCAACCAGCGCCACCATGCAGATGCGGACCGCAGCGTGCTCCGGCGGACAGAGCAGAGCGAGAGTGCCTCCGGGCACCGGGTCCCCGGCGAAGTTCGCCCCGTCGACGAGGTCCTGGACGCCCTCCAGAACCTGCTGAGGTGCTGGGCCGGCACCTGCACCACCTGCGGCCGCCCCCTCACCACCAGCACGACCAGACCCAGAATCCGACGAAGCACTGCGAGGGACAGCCGCCCGGGAGGCGATGGGCGGCGCGGCGCCGGGACGTCCGGACGACATCGGGGGAAGTGACGCGGCCACGGCCGGCCGTCGCGACCCGGAGCGTCACCGGCATCGGGCGAGGGGGCACCGCCCGGCCCGGCCGCCGGGCAGGGCCGTCGGCGTGGGGCGGCCCTTTCGCGCGGGGTTCATGCGGCCAGGGTTTCCATCGCCCGGTCCAGGAGTGCGGAGACAGGGGTGGCCCCGTCGCAGGCCAGCCACGCGGCACCGGCCGCGTCCAGGCATGCGAGCGCGGCACCGACGAGTGCGTGGGCCCGGGGGTCCTGTGCGTCGGCCGGGTCAACGCCCAGCCGCCGGGAGACTTCGGGAACCAGCAAGGTCTGCCAGTGCAGCTGCTTCTCCCAGTGCCGGGCCCTCAGGGACGGAGTCTCGCAGAGCATGCGGAGCAGCCTCAGGGTCCGCTCCGGCGACTCCTCCTCGTCCCGGATGATCACGTCGAAGGCACGTCGCAGTGCCGTCCAGGGCGGCTCGCCCTCCGGCCGGGCGGCGAGCGCCTCCGCGAGCGCGTGACCTACTCCGTTCCACTTTGCTGAGGACCCCCATGGCCAAGATCTGGTTCATCACCGGCTCGTCCCGCGGTTTCGGCCGCCAGTTCACCGAGGCGGCCCTCTCCCGGGGCGACAAGGTCGCTGCCGCCGCCCGTGACACCGCCGCGCTCGCGGACCTCGCCACCGCCTACGGAGACGCCGTGCTGCCGATGGTTCTGGACGTGACGGACAGGGATGCCGTCTTCGCAGCCGTCGAGAGCGCCCACACGCACTTCGGCTGCCTCGATGTCGTCGTCAACAACGCCGGGTACGCCTTGTTCGGCGCGGTCGAAGAACTGGACGAGGAGCAGATCAGACCAACTTCTTCGGCGCCCTGTGGGTGACGCAGGCCGTCCTGCCGTTCCTGCGCGCGCAGGGCAACGGCCACATCATCCAGATCTCCTCCTTCGGCGGAGTCACCTTCTGGCCCAACATGGGCGGCTACCACGCCTCGAAGTGGGCCCTGGAGGGGCTCACCGACACCCTGGCCCAGGAAGTCGCCGGGTTCGGCGTCAAGGTCACTCTCGTCGAGCCCAACAACTTCGCCACCGACGCGGCGGGCTCCTCCGGCGTCCACGCCCAGCCCATACCCGCCTACGACGGCGTGCGTGCCGCGGTGACCGCCGCTTTCAGCGGCGCCCCGGCCGGCGACCCCGCCTCGGCCGGCCCGGCACTGCTGAAGATCGCCGACGCCGAGAACCCGCCGCAGCGGGTCTTCTTCGGCGCCTCCTCCCTCCCGGCCATCGCCCAGGTCTACGCCGAGCGGCTCAAGACGTGGGACGACTGGGCCGACGTGTCCGCGCTGGCCGAGGGCGCGCAGCGCTGACGAGAGGGCCGTAGGTGGGCCATGAATCCTCGGGCCGCCAGCCAGGAAGGCGTCCGGAGCCGACCGGCCCCCAGCTGACTTGCCTGCCCGAGGCGCGCTCGGAGTCGGCCCCGGCCCCGCGCGGGTGACCCGGCTCGTAGGCCGGACCGCCGACGTCGGCTGACCTACTCCTTGCGGCTGGGGCCTGGGACACACCAGCCGGTGTGTCCGAGGCCAGTTGATCACTGTGACGCGACGACCGCCGGAATGGGCCTCTCGGCGGTGGGAGGTGTCACGCGGGTAGCGTCACCCCCAACAACCCGACGCGGTATAGCCCGCGTAGTTGTCGTTGTAGACGTAGAACCAACCGTTGCCGTTCGTTGTCCCACAAGCGGTATACCGGCCGCCCAGGATGACGCTGGTTGAACCACAGGCCCACGTCTGCCCCTTCAGGGCGGTGGTCACCAGAGCGGCACTGGTACTGGTACTGGTGCGGATGGCCACGTTTTCCACTGCTGTCGCCTTGCCGTCGTTACAGGCCGTGTTGGTCCTGAGCTCGGTCGAGCCATCCACCGCACCGGCAACTCCCGGAAGGGCAAGGCCGACGACGGCGGCAACCGCCAGCGTGACAGTCAGCCTCGATAGCATGATCTTTCCCATTGATCCCCCTTTGATCGGCATTTGTGCAGTGAGCACCGACAAGTAGCGCCCGAGTTCCGCACCTCGTCAAGCGCCCTGTATGAGGTTGACCTGTTTTCAACGTGAGCTCGTGGTTGAGGAACTGGAGACTCGTCGGCCGGGCGCAGCCGCCAGGAGCTGGACGCTGCTGCCACATCCGGTCGTAGGCCCGGCTGCACGGCGGTCAGTTGCTGCCGGTCGCCCACTGCTCCATGGGGCTCGCGTCGTTTTTCAGCAGGGTGTCGCGGCGGTACTGCGTGGTGTCCCGCTTGACGTCCATGGCCTATGCCAGCGCGCCGTACGAGCCGCTTCCTGCGGCGTGCTGAGGGACGGCGGCGTTCTGGATTCCCTCCAGCCGATCCAGCGGGTCGGTGGACGTTGCGAGCGCCCTGCAGGAGTCGGCGTCCGAGGCGAAGGTCTCCCGCGGCGACGCCGGTCCGGTCGAGCTGCCGCAGCCGAAGAAGAAGGCGGCCGCGAAGAAGCGGCCGGCCAAGCAGACCGGGGCGAAGAACACGGCGGGCCGCCGACCGCGCAGCGCCTGAGCCCGGCGATGCGGTCCACGACATCGTCCTCACAGTGCCTGGCTCACGGCTGGGCGAGGATGTCGTGTCCTCCGATGCGCCGCCAGACGATGTGCTGCACGCCGTGCGCCTTCTCCGGCCCGTAGCACCAGGTGGCCGCCTGCCGCCGCTCCACGTCAGCTCCGCGGACACGATGCCGGCCCACATCGTTGCGGCCGACTGCCTCGACACCCTCCTGTTCATGGAGGAGGTGTCTGCCCGGCTCGGGTGAGAAGGCGGAGCTGGACAGCCGGCGGGGGCGGCTGAAGGCCGCTGGACGGCGTCGCCTTGCCGCCGGGAGGTCGTGCGCCGGCCCCGGCCCCGGCAGAACCGGATCGGCAGCGCTGCCGCGCGCCGCGATCCCGTGCCCTGTCCCGGGTACGGCACTCGAGCGCCTGGCTGTGGTGACGATGCCGGGCAGACGTCCTGCGGGTCCGTCGTGGCTGAGGACCAGGGCGCGGCCGACCGGGATGTTCAGCTCATAGCCTGGTCAGGGTCTCACTGGACGGGGTGTTCGCATCCCGGTCAGGGGCTGCTGGGGTCCGGGCGGGTGCCGTCGCCGGTCTCCAGTGCGGTGACCAGTCGGTCCAGGGCGGGTAGCGCCTGGTGCAGCGCCGCCCGGTCGGCGTCGGACAGCTCATCCACGACGCGGGTGAGCGCCGCGGTGCTGGCCCGGTCGTAGCGCTCCAGCAGGTGAAGGGCCTCCTGTGACGCGGTGAGTACCACGGTCCGTTGATCGTGCTCGGGCCGGACCCGTTCCACCAGCCGAGCCGCCGACATCGCCCGCACCAGGTTGCTCACGGTGGACGGTGCTACCCGTACGCGTGCGGCCGCCGCACCGGGGCTGAGACCCTCGGGCGAGGCGGACAGGGCCCGCAGCAGTTCGATCTGCGCCTCCGGCAGGTCGGGCAACCCCTCGGCGTTGCGGGTGGCGCGCAGGACCGCGCGCCGCAGCGGTCCCAGAAGCCCGCCCAGTCCGGCCGCGACGCGTGCCGCCTCCGGCGCGCCCGGCACACCGCGGTCGCCTGTCTCGTCCGCCGCTCTGTCTGTGTTACGCATGCCACCATTGTGGACTGCGAAGATAAAGTTTTGTCGCAAACATATTTTGTGGCACAGTGGTGTGGAGGGCGAGCGCACCGAACCGGCCGGACCCCACGCCGTCGGTGACCGCTCACAGCACAGCAAGGAGCACCACCATGACCACCGTGCACGACACCCCGACGACCGTCGAGAACCCCGTCCCGCCGCAGGATCTGACCGGCATCGTCGGGCACCGGTTCATCTACACGTACGCCAACGGCTGGCAGTACGAGATGTACGTCAAGAACGCCACGACCATCGACTACCGCATCCACTCCGGGATGGTCGGCGGCCGCTGGGTGAAGGACCAGGAGGTCGACCTGGTGCGGCTCGCCGACGACGTCTACAAGGTGTCCTGGAACGAACCGACCGGCACCTCGGTCGTCGTCAACGTGCTGCCCCGCCTGCGCGTCCTGCACGGCACCATCTTCTTCCCGCAGTGGATCGAGCAGGACGGCAGCAAGACGGTGCTCTACCAGAACGACCACCTGGAAGAGATGCGCGCCTACCGGGACGCCGGCCCCACCTACCCGATCTACGTCGTCCCGGAGTTCGCCCGCATCACCCTGTTCGAGTACGTCGGCGAGAACGACGAGAGCGTCGTCGCGGTGGGACCCCAGGACCTGCCCCGGGGCTTCGCCGACCGCACCAACTGAAGGGCGGCGGCGTCACCCCGCCGCCTCCCGCGGCGGGTGTCCCGCAGGGGCGCGGTGCCGGTCTCAGCCGGTGCGCGCCAGACCTCCCCGAGGACGAGACCGGCGCAGACCTCGGAGCGACGGATCGCGGTCGACAGCGCGCCGCGATGCCCGTGCCCTGTCCCGGGTGCGGCACCCGGGTGCGGCGCTTTCCCGGTGGCCAGGCGGCCGGGCGTTGCACGACCCGCGTACCCGCGCCGAGGTGCTGAGGACCGAGGCCGTCATAGCGCCCGGGCAAGGCACGAACTGCCGGCCGGGTGGTGGCCGCTGGTACTCGCCGTATGACGACCGCTACATCGCTGGACCCGGCATCCCGGACATCGACCGCATGGTCCCGCTCGCCGAGGCATGGACTTCGGCGCCTCCGCCTGGTCGCCGGTGGAGCGGGAGGCCTACGCCAACGACCCTGGGCGACGAGAGGGCGTTGATCGCGGTGTCGGCCGCGTCGAACCGGTCGAAGGCGACCGGACCCCGGGGGGTGTGGGTGCCGTTGGTTCTGCGGCAGGGGGTTGTCCCACGCGCTGGGTCTGTGCGGGCCGAGTCCGGCCGTCGATCCGGGAGGTTCGGGCGGGCTGGTGGCGGCGCACCTGGCCGGTCGGCGTCGGCTGTCCGGGGAGTACGATCTCGCGCTCTCGGGCGCTGCCGATGTTCTGCTCGGCCCGTGGACGCCGCCGGCGTACGAGGGACGGGGGGTGCTGTTCTGTCCCCGGCCGGGCGGTGTCGCAGTTTCGACGCGGACGTGGACGGCTGCGTCCGGGCCGAGGGTTGTGTCGCGCTTGTCGTCAAACAGCTGGTGGACGCCGTCCGCGACGGCGGCCGGGTGTTGGCGGTGCTCGCCGGTACCGCTGTGAACCACGACGGCGCGGGCCCACGGTTCACGGTGCCGGATCGCTTTGCCCAGGAACTGGTCTGCCGTCAGGCGCTCGCCCGGGCGGGCCTCGGTCCGCTCGACATCGGCATGGTCGAGGCCCGCGGTCCGGGCGCCCGAGCCGGGGAGCGGATCGAGTGCGCCTGCCTCGACGCCGGGTACGGCCGGGCGCCCGGCCGGTGCGCGCCGGGGGGCCGTGAAGACCAAGATCGGACACACCGAGTCGGTAGCCGGTCTCGTCGGCCTGCTCAAGGCGGCACTCGCCGTCCGGCACGGCCAGGTCCCCGTCCCGGTCGACCGCGCGGCGAGGGGCCGACGGGTCAGTGCGCGGTGAGCCCGCCGTCGACGACGAACTCCGCCCCTGTGACGTACGAGGACTCGTCGCTGGCCAGGAAGAGCATCACGGGGGCGATTTCCTCGGGGCGGCCGGCGCGCCGCATCGGGGTCCGCACGATGTCGGGCTGCCGGTCTCCCTCTTGGCGGAGGATCTCCCGGATCATGGGGGTGGCGATGACTCCCGGGTGCACGGAGTTCACGCGCACGCCCTGAGCGGCGTACTCCACGGCGGCGGTCTTGGTCAGCAGGCGCACTGCTCCCTTGGACGCGTGGTACGCGGCGGCGCCCCCGCTGCCGATCAGCCCCAGGACGGACGAGGTGTTGATCACCGAGGCGTTGCCGCCGGCGCGCAGCAGCGGCATGGCGGTCTTCATGCCCAGCCAGGTGCCGGTCTGGTTGACCGCGATCACCCGGTGCCAGGTGTGCGGATCGGTTTCCTCGACGCCGGCCCAGTCCACGATTCCGGCGATGTTCACCAGTACATCCAGTCCTGCGAAGCGTCGCTCGACCTGGGCGATGGCCTCGCTCCACTGCTGCGGCGACGAAACGTCCAGGCCGATGCCCAGTGCTTCGACGCCGGCGCGTCCCAGCCGGGCCGTGAGGTCCGCCGCGGCGTCGGCACAGGCATCGGTGAGCACCAGATGTGCTCCTTGGCGGGCGAACAGTTCTGCGGTGGCCTGTCCGATGCCGCCTGTCGCGCCTGTGATCAGCGCTGTTTTTCCTGCCAGGCGTTTTGTCATGGTCATCCCTCGATTCCTCATGTGGTGTGTCGGGTGTGCCGTGTGCCGGTTCAGAGCGCGGTGAAGCCGCCGTCGGCGGCGACCACGGCTCCGGTGACGAAGCTGGAGCGCGGGGAGGCGAGGAAGCACAGCACCTCGGCGATCTCGGCCGGCTGCGCCACCCGGCCCAGGGGCTGTGCGTCGGCGAAGGACGCGAGGTAGGCGCGGCTGTCGGAGCGGAAGGTGTCGAGGAAGTCGGACTCGATCACGCCCGCGGCGACCAGGTTGGCGCGGATGCCCAGGGGCCCGCCCTCGACAGCGAGGACCTTCGTCAGCTGGGCCAGAGCGCCCTTGGACGCGCTGTAGGCGGCGCCTTCGGGCAGCCCGACGGTGCCCGCGTAGGAGCCGGTGCTGACGATGGCCCCGCCACCGCCGGCCCGCATGGCCCCGAAGGCCTCGCGGGCGAAGAAGAACGAGCCGCGGGCGTTGACCGCCATCACCGCGTCCCAGTCCTCGGCGGTGGTGTCGGTGACGGGCTTGTTCACGGTGCGCCCGGCGTTGTTCACCAGGATGTCCAGCCGCCCGAAGGCGTCGACCGCCTTGCGCACGGCCCCGACGGCGGTCTCCTCCCGCGTCACGTCCCCGGTCACCGCGAGGACACCGGGGAACTCCTTCGGCAGGTCCTCGGTCCCGGGGCGCAGGTCGACGGCGACGACGCGGGCGCCGCGAGCGCTCAGCAGCGCCACCGTCTCCCTGCCGACCCCGCGCGCACCTCCTGTGACAAGGGCCACCTTCCCGGCGAACTCGGTATCCCGCCGGTCACCGTCTTCCATCCCGGCCACGGGCGGCTCCTCTCCTTGGTTCTCCTCGAACAGCGCATCCCGCGCCAGTCGCTCTGGCACCGAGAATGCGCGGGCCGGCAGGCGTCGACCAGGACGTGCGCTGCCTGGGTGCGGCACACCCAGGCAGCGCACCCGGCCTGTGCTTAACCTGAACGAATGACCGACAACCACCTGGGCGACTTTCTGCGTGCACGCCGCGCGTGCCTGCGGCCGGAGGACGTCGACATGGCGAGCTACGGGACCCGCAGGGTCACCGGGCTGCGTCGCGAGGAGGTCGCCGTCCTGGCCGGAGTGAACGCCGATTACTACGCTCGCCTGGAACAGGGACGCGAACGCAACCCCTCACCCCAGGTGCTCGACGCCCTCTCCCGGGCGCTCCGGCTCGACGAGGACACCCGCGCGCACCTGTACCGGCTCGCCGGGGCCACACCCGGCGACCACCTCGCCGCGCACACGTCCGGACAAGTCAGTCCCGCACTGCGCCAGCTGATGGACGGCTACCCGAACACCCCCGCATTCGTCCTGGACCGAACCCTGGACATCCTCGCCACCAACGCCCTGGCCGACGCTCTCTTCGCCCCCTTCGATCCGCCGGACAACCTGGCCCGCATGACGTTCCTCGATCCCGCGGGCCGGCACTTCTACACGGACTGGGACCGTGCGGCCCAGGCCGTGGTCGCCAACCTCCGCCACGCGATGGGTTTCGACCCGGACGCTCCGCGGCTGCGCGAGCTGGTCCGCACCCTCACCGAGCGCAGCACCCTGTTCGCCCGCCAGTGGAACAGCCACACCGTGCGCGGCAAGACCCAGGACGCCAAACACCTCCACCACCCGGACGTCGGTCCCCTCACCCTCACCTATCAAGCCTTCGACGTACGCGCCGCGCCCGGCCAGCAGCTCGTCGTCTACCACGCCGAACCGGGCGGCCCCAGTGCCCAGGCGATGGAACTGCTCGGCTCCCTCCACGCCACCCGGAGCCGCCGCGAGGCACGTCGCCAGAATTCATCCTGACCGGCACCGGCGGTCACCCGCCCTGCAGCCCCTGCGGGAGCGTTCGGCAATGCCCGCCGTGAGGTGGCCGAGGCCCGCGCCCGCGAAGCGGCCAGGGCCTGGAAGGAGGAGTACAACGGTGGGACGCGGTCGCGGGCACCGGCTGGGGTACCACCCACGGCCCCGGCCGACCCTGTGTGGGGACTGCGGCCGGGAGGCCGACGTCGACTTGGCGCAGGCCTGGCCGGGCAGGTGGCTCCACCACCCATCCGCCACCCCGGCCGGCGACTACACCGCGCCCAACGGGCTGTTCGTCCTGGCCCGCACCGCCGGCCGGGGCCGGATGCGGAGGATGGAGGCGCCTGGACGAAGCGGACAGTCACTCGGAAAAGACCAGGGCCTGTCGTCAGACTCTCGTCCGCCCTGCCGGCGCCTCGCGCTTCCTTTCCGCCGCGGGCGCCCGCACGAGCCCGGCGTCACGTCCTGCATTCCCGCCGTTGAACGCCAGGTTCAGGCAGAACGCCAGCAGCGTCGCACTCGTCACCGGTGAGCCGAGGACGATGCCGACGCCTTCGGGGAAGCGCGAGTACAGGTCGGGCGCCACCTCGGGCGCCATGCCGACGCCGATCGACACCGCGACGATCAGCAGGTTCTGCGTGCCGTCGAAGTCGACCTTGCGGAGCGTGCTGATACCGACCGCGGCGACCGTCGCGAACATCACGAGCCCCGCTGCGCCGACCACCGGCTGTGGCAACCCGGCGACCCACGCCCCGAGTTTGGGAACCAGGCCGAGGAGCACGAGGATGCCACCCGCGATCGTCGCGACGTGCCGGCTGCGCACCTTCGTCATCGTCACCAGGCCCACGTTCTGCGCGAACACCGTGTCGAGGAAGGCGTTCATGACGCCTCCCAGCACCCCGGAGAGCCCGTCCGCGGCCAGTCCGCGTGCCATGTCGGCGGTGGTCAGCCGCTTCCCGGTCAGCTCCGCGACCGCGATCAGATCGGCCGTCGACTCGGCGAACAGGACCAGCATCACCACGCACATCGACAGCACGGCGACCGCGGGGAATTCCGGGGCGCCGAAGTGGAACGGGGCGCTGAGCCCGATCCAGTCCGCCGTCCGTGCCGCCGAGAAGTCGACCAGGCCGAGCGGAACGGCGACCGCCGTCCCCGCCAGCAGGCCCAGTAGCACGCCGGTTTGAGCGAAGAACCCGCGCCCGAACCGTGCCGCCAACAGGATCACGAGAACGACGAACGCGGCGAGCGCGAGCCGCGAAGGCGCCGCGTGACCGGCGGCCTTCGGGTCGCTTCCGACGACCAGGTTCACGCCCACACCGATCAGCGCAAGCCCCACCACCGTGATCACCACACCGCTCACCAGCGGCGGGAAGAAGCGGACCGCCTTCGCGAACGGATAGGCGATCAGCAGCCCGAACACTCCGGCTGCGAGCATCGACCCGTACACCGCCTGAAGGCCGTACTCCCCGGCGATCAGGATCATCGGCGTCACCGCGGTGAACGCGGCTCCTGCCATCACCGGCATCCGCACACCGAGGAAGCGGCCGACACCGGCACCCTGGATCGTCGTGACGACGCCCGCGACGAGCAGATCGGCGTTGATCAGAACGGCGATCGTCGCGGCATCGAGCCCGGCCGCGGCACCGAACACCAGCGGCACGGTCACACACCCCGTGTACATCACGAGCACGTGCTGGAGCCCCAGCACCGCGAGCCGCCCGAAACCGGCCCGCCGTCCGCCCTTCGCAGGCATCGTCACGTCGATCATGTTCCTATCGGGCGAAGTTCGCAGCGATCCGCTGCCGGATGTAGTCGCCCGCGGTGATCGGCGGATAGCGGCCCTCCCGGCCCTCGATCACCACGTCGCGGTCGGCCTGCGCGAAGAACGCGATGCTGTGGCGGGCCGAGCGGTCCTCGTCAGGCCCCGGGGACCTGACCCGGTGGAAGTTCGACGGGAGCCGGTCGTCACTCCACCGCATCAGCATGTCCCCGATGTTGCAGGTGAGCACGGAGTCCGCCGGCTCGACCGGCGTCCACTCCTGCGCCTCGGCCTCCTTGCCCGGGCACACCTGCAGGCCGCCCTGCCCATCCCGCTGGAACAGCAGCGTCAGGCAGTCGAAGTCGGTGTGCGCTCCGGCCCGCCACACGTCCGCGGGGATCACGGCGTCGTCGGGCACGGCGAAGTAGTGCAGCATCCGCAAGGTCGACTGGTACCGCGGGCTCACCGGGTCGTGGGCGCGCGCGAAGAACCCCTCGGGCAGCCCCAGCCTGTCCGCGAAGCAGGACAGCACCCACATCGCCAGATCCCGGCAGCGCGCCTCGAACGCCAGCACGCGCTCCTGGAACCCGGGCAGCGCGTCGTCCGGCCACAACCCCTCCATGTGCGGGCGGGTCACCTGGTACGACTCCTTCTGGTCGGGCGTCCCGATCGAAGGGCGCACCTGGGTCATCGACTCCCAACCGGAGTTGAGCCCCTTCTTCAGGGCGTGCCGCGCCTTGACCTCCTCCGGCAGGGCGAAGAAGGCCACGGCGTCGGCGAACGCGCCGTCCACGACGCCGGGTTCGATGCCGTGGTTGACCAGCTGAAAGAAGCCGATGTCGGTGGCGGCCGCCCACACTTCCTCGGTGATCTCCGCCTTGCGGCGCTCGAAGTCGGTGAGGTCGATGCGCCGGATCTCCCGGGCGGACGTCTCCGTCCCGGCCCCGCCCATCCGGGACTCCTTGGCCAACTCGTCGAGTGTGTACGTGGTGTTCGTCATCGCGGCTGTCGCTCCTCTGACACGGAGTTGCGTACGGGATGCAGTCACCGCCCCTGCGATCCCCAGCACGGGCACTCAGAGGCCCGCGTGCACGGTCACGGCGGACCCCTTCGTGGGTCCGGCGCCGTGGGCTGGCGCGGGCCACGGTCGCCGGGGCCCGCACGCGATGTGTTCAGTGTGCACGGGGTGTGTTACCGGTGGGGATCACGCTGTTACACGGCCGTAAAGCCCAAGGTGGCCCGGCCGAGGTCTCGGGGCTCCGCCGGTCAATCGCCGCACGAGCTCCAACGGGCGAGGCCTGCCGCCAACTCCCGCGAGGACAGCCGGACATGCTCCCCGTCGCGTACCAGCAGCTCGCCTCCGACCAGCACGGACGCCACCGTCCTGCTGCCCGCGCACGTCAACAGCGTCGCCCCCGGATCGCGGACCGGAAGGCAGGCGTAGTCCCGGTCGAAGCGGTGCAGGACGAGGTCCGCCCGCATCCCCACCCGCACCCCGCCGTCCTCGTTCTCCTCGATCCCGAGCACCCGGTTCGCGCCGCCCACCGCCATCGCGAACATCTCGGGGAACCCGAACAGATCCGCCTTGCGGTGTGCGGCCCGCTGCAGGTACGCGCCGATGCGCAGCGCCTCCAGGATGTCCTGCGTGTCGTTGCTGGCGGCCCCGTCGACCCCGAGACCGACACTCAGGCCGGCCTCCAGCATCTCGGGCACCGGTGCGATACCGCTGCCGAGCCGCATATTGCTCAGCGGGTTGTACGAGACACCGACGCCGTGTCGGGCAAGGGTGGCCCGCCCCTCGGCGTCGAGCTCCACGCAGTGCACGGCGAGCAGCCGTTCCCACAGAAACCCGGCCCGCTCCAGATACTCGACGGCGCCGACCCCTGTACGGTCACGGCACATCGTGTCGTCCGTGGTGGTCTCCAGCAGGTGCAGCGAGACGGGCAGTCCGCGCTCCTCGGCGTACGTGCGCACGGCGCCCATGCCCTCCGGCGTCAGACACCGCGGATTGGGCACGGCCACGCCGACGTCCACCCGGCTGCCACGCGCCTGCGCGATCAGTTCGTCGGTGTGCGCGAGGGCCTCCTTCAACGGCTGCATCAGGCGCGGATCGAAGCCCCACTTGCGGCTCCGGTCGGCCCGGTCGGCGACGCCCCGGCACAGCACGGCCCGTACGCCGCTGTCCTTGAGAGCCCGAAGCACCGCGTCGTGCACCTCGGGCGACGGGTGCGGCCACATGTGCTCGACGAGCGTGGTGGTGCCGCTGCGCAGTGCCTCGGCCGCCGCGGCGGCGGCGGCCGCGTAGGCCCGCTCGGGCGTGAGCAGCACCGCCTCCTCACCGACGGCACTCAGCCACGCGAGCAGCCCGAGCCCCTCGCCGATACCGCGCAGTCCCGCCTGGAAGAGGTGGGTGTGGGTGTTGACGAGACCGGGCGTCAGGTGTCCGCCGTTTCCGTCCAAGACCTCGCCACTGAACGGGAGTTCACCGTGCGCCGAGACCGCCGTGACCCGTCCGTCGGCGATGTGCACATCCATCCCGGGCAGCCAGCGGCTCCCGGTGTGGACAGTGACGTTTGTGATCGTCCCGAGCGTCATCGGGCGGACCCCTTCCGGTGACGGGCCGCTCCCGTGTGGTGGAACAGCAGATGGAGCAGGAACGCCACGATCCCGGTGACGGCGATGCCGCTGTCCAGGACGGTGCGCAGGTACGAGGGGAGCGGCGCGTAGAAGTCCGGTGCGCCGAGGGGGATCATGCCGAGCGCGAAGGCGAGGGCGACGGTCAGCAGATTCCGCGGCTCGGTCAGGTCGGCGCGTGCGAGGATGCGCAGCCCGACGGCGCCCACGGTCCCGAACATGACCAGCGAGACGCCGCCGAGGACCGGCCCCGGCACAGCGGCGACGGCGGCCCCGAGTACGGGCACGAACGCGAGCACCACCATCAACACCCCTGACAGCGCCACCACATGACGGCTCCTCACGCGGGTCACGCTCACCAGGCCCACCGACTGCCCGAACGTCACGATGGGGAAGGAGGCGAGCGCCCCCGACAGCACAGTGGCGGCCCCGTCCGCGCGCAGCGCCCGTACAACGGTGGGCGCGTCGTTGCCACGGCCGGCGATCTGGCCGACCGCGAGGGTGTCGCCGACGGACTCCACCATGTTCACGAGCTGCACGACCAGCATCGCCGCGATGGCGGGCACCACGAACGCGGGCGCCCCGAAAGCGGTCGGATCGGGCGCCGTGACGACGCTGGCATGCGCGACCCCAGACCCGTCGAACAGTCCCAGCGGTAGCGCGGCCACGGTGCCCACGGCCATGGCGAGAAGCACCGAGAAGCGGGCGAGCGCGGGCGGCGCGACGCGCTCCACGACGACCACGAGCAGCACCGTCCCGGCGGCGAGCGCCAGCCCGCGGCCACCGCTGCCTCCGGCCCCCTCCCCGGCGACAAGACCGGCCGCCGAAGGCACCAGCGAGAACCCGATGACAGCGATGACCGTCCCGGTGACCAGCGGCGGAAACAGATGCAGACAGCGTCCGAACCAGGGGGCGACGGCCAGCGTCACCAGGCCGGACACGACGGTCGCCCCGAACACGGCGGCGAGCCCGTGCTGCTGCCCGATGAGGATGGCGGGGGTGATCGCGGTGAACGTGGAGCCCATCACGATCGGCAACCGCGCCCCGAACCACTTCCAACCCAGCGACTGCAACACGGTGGCGACTCCGCTGGCCAGCAGGTTCGCGCTGATGAGCAGCCGTATCCGGTCCTCGGGCAGATGGAGCGCGGTTCCCACGAGCAGCGGCATCGTGGCCATGCCCGCGTACGCGACGAGCAGATGCTGCAGGCTCAGCGGCACGAGCCGCCGCCACGGCGGCCGTACATCGACGGGGTGAGGTCCTTGGTGTGCGGGCGCGACGGCATGCTCGACAACAGCCATCGTTCCTCCTCGCAGCTCGGCGGAAGACGGCTGGTTAGCGCCCAGGCAAGCCCCGCACCCGGACGCACACCGGCCGTTGCAGCCATGACCGGTGTAGAGGTGACCGTAGGAAGGCGGTGTTTCGTCGGCGTTGCGCTCAGGAAACCGCGGCGTACCCGAAGGGCACGGACTAGGCGGGCCCCGCCGGACGGGACCAGACCTCCGGCACCCCCAAGCCCGCCAAGCTCCCCACAGGCGCCGACGACCCCGCGGAGGGCAGGCGGCTGTGGGCGGCGAGCTAGCAGCTCACGGGTGTCCCCTTCGACCTCGAAGCCGGGGCCGCCATCTGAAGGGTGGTGCGGAAGGCCGTGATCAGGCAGGTCGGGACGGTGTACCAGGCTGAGCGGTCATGCGGTGAGGGCGAGGTTGTGCATGCGGGCAAAGCCTCTGATCCGGTAGATCATCTTGAGTGACGCGAGTGCAACTGTGACGGACGATGAGCGGGAGTTCATCGGGCCGTACCTGCCGATCGGCGCGTAGGGCCCGTATCCCAAGCGGCTGCGGCAGCAGTTCGAGGGTGTGATCTGGCGGTTCAAGACCGGCGGGCAGTGGCGGGAGATGCCGCAGGATTCCGGAGTCTGGTCGACCGTCTCCAACCGCTTCCGGCAGTGACGTGACGCCGGTGTGTTCGAGGCCCTTCTGGAGGGCCTGACATGGGAGGCCGTGAAGCGGGGCGAGGTGGACCTGTCGCTGGTCGGCATCGACTCCACCACCGCGCGCGCCCGCCACGATGCCGCTGGAAGCTCCGCCTCAAGGCCGCCCTCCTGGGAGGCTGCCCGGGGCAGGCGGACCAGCAGCAGCGACGAGGAGACCGAACGCCTCTGGGGCCACCCGCCATCGAATACCATCGCGGCCCTACCCGGCCGGGGCGGTTCCTGCTCGCCCCCGACGGCGCCTGCCAACCCCCCCACGAGGTAGCCGGCCACGACCTCACCGGCAACTCCCCGCACCGCGGGCGTGGCCGGGCCCGTGCGGCCACCGCGCGGCGGGGCAGGGCGAGGACGTGCGGCGGCAGCGCGCCGGTGAGCCGTGACCGCGGTACGTGGCGCCGCGGCCGGCCCGAGGGGGCGGCACCCGCCTCAAGTAATCTTCAGGGGACACTCGTTGTGGTGTGCCGCCGATACCGGCATCCCCCGGCGCAGGCCGCAGGAAGGGGAAGAACGATGAAGCAGCGTGCCGCTCCCGTCTCTGTGCCGCGGTGGGTCGAACAGCTCATGCACGAGATCGACACCCTCGATTTCGGCGAGGGTTTCGCCCGGATGACCGACGACACGGAGATGTTCTTCGGCACGGCCCATGTGGTGGGTGCCGAGGCCGTCAAGGCATTCTTCGTCACGATCGACGAGCCGCTGCACATCGAGCACACCGTCCTCGAGTGCTGGGACGCCCCCGACGGGGTCCTGTTCCTGCGCGGCGAGGCCGTGATGGCGAAGAAGACCGACCCGGACACCATCGTGCGGGCCCCGTTCATGCACCTGTACCGCCTCGACGACGGCGGCAGGATCCGCACCCTCCACGTGACCGCCGGACCGCTGCGCACCGATGCGGTGATGTGAGGAAGACGCAGGTCCTGACGTCTCCTACGGTGCCACCAAGTCCGCCTCGTAGGCGGTGATCTCATCACCGCTGCGCCTGGTCACGGCGAGAATCGTCCAACACCGCTCCGGCCGCGGATCGCGCCGAACCCGGACGCCGACGCCTGGGCCCGATCTACGGTGCCTTCGCCGGGTTGATCCGGGCCTGCTTGACTCACGTTCGGCCGCTGCTCCCGCGGAGCGAGACGTGCGGCCGATCGGCCTTCTGTGAGGCCGGGGTCCGGGCCGGGCGACGGTTGGGCCGGGACCTCGCCGTCCTCGGCCTGGCGGCGGCCGACGTCGTTCACCCGGGCGCAGCTGCGCAACCCCTTCGGTGAAGGCCGGCACCCGCGTGCCGACCAGATCGAGGCTTCTGGCTGCAAGCCAGCTCTTCCCGGAGCGCCTCTGTGTATCTCTGAAGCCGGGTGGGTTCGTCCGTTTTCGGCCATCTCTCAGGGGCCGGGAGGCAAGGGACGGGCAGGGGGTAGGCGCGTAGGTATGGATGGCACACGACTGCGGCAGGACAAGCGGATCCCCCAGGAAGCGCGTGCCCGGGGAACCATGGGAATCTGGCGGTGGGCCAGGTGGGTGGCGCTTGTCCTTGCGATCAGCTGGGCGGTGAACTGGGCCGTCAACCTCGCCCGGGGTGAGGGAGGACGGGATCTGTGGTGGCCTTTGGTCAGTACCGTCATCTGGGCAGGACTGACCGCGTACGGCTTCAGGACCTACCGCCGGATCAGGACGAGGACTTTGCCGAACGTCACCGGCCGTCCGCCAGCCTGACCGCCCCCTTTTGCCCGGCGCCGACCTCGGCCGGCCTCTCGTGCCGCTGGAGTCGGTCGACCCGATCCGGATCGCCGAGGGCTACTACCTCCAGCCCGCCGGCCGGATCGCGGCCAAGGGCGCGGACCGCGCAGAGGAGGCCTACGACGAGGCGCCGCCGTAGGTTCCGGCCATGTCCGCCAACGAGAACGCGCCCGCGCCGCACACCGTCCGGCAGCCGGCTGCCGCCGCGCCCGGCCGTCTTCGCGGCCTCCCGCACGGCTCGTCCCGGATCGCCTCGCCGCCCCCGGACGCCTGCACGGCGGCACGGCCGGTACCCTTCCGGTCCCGCTCGCGTTCGATCATCCGTGTCACGGCCGCGTTCCCGACCGCCCGTTGCAGGGTGGCCGCACGCGCGCCAGAGGCCTGAACGGGCTTGCCGGGCCGGGCCTGTTCGCGGTCGGTGCCGTTGATCCGCCCGGGCTCGGCGGTGTATCGCATGGAGGATCCGTTCGAACGGGATCTCGTGTATCGCCTCAGCGTGCGACTCTGGCGCAGGAACCGCCGTGAGGGAAGGGCACAGCGGATGAACGAAGAGCCGGTCCGCTCTGCCCGAACGGTCACCGTGTACAAGCCGGTTGATCCTCGTCTCTCCGCTCGGGCGACCGGTCCTTCGTGGTCTGCGTCCTGTGGGCGCCGGCCGGAGGGATCGCCGCGGCGCCGGTCGTCATGGGCGCCACCCGAGCCACCCGTCACCTTGCCGAACGGCGACGCACGCGCCGGCACGGAGGAAATCACCCGAGCGGCTGCGCTGTTGCGGCCGCGCGTGACCGAGCCCCGGCCGGTCCCGTCCCACGGGACCGGCCGGGGCCGGGGGTGTGCGGTCGTGCGCGTGCGTTGTGCCGGGTGGCGACCGTCAGATGCGCTGCCACAGGGCGGGCACGTTCGGCGGCTCCCAGCCCGGGTAGGCGGTGTGGCCCTGGATGCACCGGTAGCTGACGCCGTCGTAGGTCACGACGTCACCGGCCGCGTAGGTGGTGCCCACCTGCCAGGTGGTGTCGCCGCCGCCACCGCCGGGCACGGTGAGGGTGTAGGTGGTGGTGTGGCTGGCGCCGCCCGTTCCCGTGATGGTGAGGGTGTACGTGCCGCCCGGCGTCCCCGCGGCGACCTGCACGGTGGCGGTCGAGGACTGGCCGGAGGTCACCGAGGACGGGCTGAACGACACGCTCACACCCTGTGGAGCGCCGGACGCCGACAGCCTGACGCTCTGGGCGTTTCCGCTGGTGGTGGCGGTGGATATGGTCACCGTGGCGGACGAGCCGGGCGAGATGGTGCCGGCGGCCGGGCTGGCGGAGATCGAGAAGTCGTCGGCCGGTGCGGGCACGTCACCGACGGCCGTCTTCCAGATCGTGTACGCGATCCCGTCCGCGCTGCGGTTGAGCGCGGTGGCGTTGATGTTGCCGGTGGTGTCGCAGGCGGAGTGGTAGCACGCGTCGTAGGCGCGGCCCGCGGTGCCGCCCCATTTGGCGGCCTCGGCGGCGGACTTCACGGCCGAGGCACCGGTGGCGTAGCCGGAGGTGGGGATGCCCACCTGCTGGAAGGAGTAGTCGTCGGAGCGGCCCTGGCCCTCGACGTTCTCCTGCGGGGCCAGGCCCAGGGAGTCCCAGTAGGCCTTCATCGGCGCCGCGGCGGCCGAGTTCAGGTTGTTGACGAAGTAACCGGCGTTGGTCGAGGCGACCATGTCGAAGTTGTAGTACGCCTTGATCCGGGCGCGTTCGGTCGTGGAGAGCGAACGGGCGTAGAAGTCGGAGCCGTTCAGGCCCTGCTCCTCATCGGTCCACCAGGCGAAGCGGACCCGGTTCTTCATGGCGGGGGTGGACTGCGCCAGGGTCAGCGCGGTCTCCAGGAGCGCGGCGGAGCCGGAGCCGTTGTCGTTGATGCCGGGTCCGGCGGACACGCTGTCGAGGTGTGCGCCGAACATGTAGACGTTGTTCGCGTCGCCCTGCGGCCACTCGGCGATCAGGTTGTTGCCCGCTCCCGCGGTGCAGCCGGAGGTGCAGCTCTGCTCGGTGACCGTGTAACCGGCCGTCTGGAGCCGGTCCTTGACGTAGGCGAGCGAGGCCCGGTAACCGGCCGTGGTGGAGCGGCGGTTGCCGCCGTTCTGCGAGGCGATGGTGTTCAGCTGGGCCAGGTGTGCCTGCACCTTGGCCACGTCGACGTCCGGCGGGGTGGACGGGTTGCCGCCACCGCCGCCCACCCGCAGCGTGTACTGGGCGGTGTGGGTCTTCGTGCCGGCGGTGCCCGTGACCGTGATCTGGTAGGTGCCGGCGGCCGTGGCCGACGAGGTGGAGACCGTCATCGTGGAGCTGTTGCCGGAGGTGACCGTCGCCGGGCTGAAGGAGACGTTCACCCCGGACGGCGCGCCGGAGGCGGTCAGGGAGACCTGCTGGGCGCTTCCGGAGACGGTGCTGGTGCTGACGGTGGCGCGCGCCGAGGCGCCCGCGGCGACGTCACCCGAGGCGGGGCTGAGCGCCAGCGAGAAGTCGGTCTGCTCGCCCGTGCAGGTCGGGTCGCCGGTCTGCGCGGTCACGCTGATCGCGTCCCAGGCGGCCTTGGTGGAGTTGAACAGGGCGCAGCTCGCGTCGAGGTTCTTCGCGGTGGTGAGGGTGGCGGTGCGGTACCGCTTGTACGTCATGCCGCTGGTCTTGAGCAGCATGCCGCCGTAGAAGATCTTGCCCGCGTTCTGGATGCCGACACCGGTGACGGTGGAGTTGTTGCAGGTCGGGCTGGAGGGCTTGCCGCCGCCGGGGTTGGAGCCCTCGGCCAGCAGGTAGAACCAGTGGTTGAGCGGGCCGGCCGCCGCGTGCTCCTCGGTCTGCGGGATCGACGCGGAGTAGCAGTTGGGGTTGTTGCCGACCTGGCTGGGGTTGTACATGTTGCGGATCGGGCCGCGGCCCTGGAGGTTGATCACCTCGCCGACGGTGTAGTCGGGAGTGTCGTACGGCGCCGGCTCGTTGGCGTACGCCTCGGTCAGGGCGCCCATGATGTCGCCGGTCGCCTCGCCCAGCCCGCTCTCGTGGTTGGCGCCGCCGGGGGTGAAGGAGTCCAGGCCGTGGCCGAACTCGTGGCCCACCACGTCGATTCCGGCGATCCACTCGTTCGCGCTGTTGTGGCCGATGGTGATGGTGGAGCCGTCCCAGTACGCGTTCAGCTCGTTGAGTCCGACGCGGACCGGCCAGCTGCCGCCGTTGCCGTCGTGCCCGTTGCGGCCGAGCCAGTTCTTGAGCATGTCCGATTCCTTCTGCGCGGCGAACATCGCGTCCACGCAGCCGGTTTCCTTGCTCGTGGGGTTGCCGGTGCCCCAGGTGTCGGTCGTCTTGGTGAACAGGCCGCCGCTGTAGTCCGAACACTGGAGTCCGGGCCGGGTGGTGTCGCGCAGCACGTAGTTGGTGCCGGACCGGGAGGTGTCGATGGTCAGCGGGTTCGGGCCGTTCCACTTGCTGTTGCCGCTGCCCGCCCGGACGTCGTCGTAGGTGTCGACGACCTTTCCGGTGCGCGCGTCGACGAAGACGTGCAGCCGGCTGGGGACGTTCGCCTTGGTACGCCCGGTCAGCACGGTTTCCCAGGCGAGGGTGGCGCGGTCGCCCCGGGCCCGCACGACCAGCCGCCGGGAGTCGACCTTCTCGGTCTTCGCGAGCGTGGCCCGGCTGGTGCGGACGGCTTGCGCGGCGGTGACCCGGGCCTTGGTGGGGAGCGCGATCCTGGCCTTGGTGGCGGACTGGACCGAGCGGACCTTGCCGTCGCCGTCGGCGAGGACGACCACGTCGCCGCCCACCACGGGCAGACCCCGGTAGGTGCGCTCGTAGGCGACGGAGTACAGGCCCTTGACCCAGGGGGTGACCTGACGCCGGTCGTACTGCTCCTCGGGGCCCTTGGCCAGCGCGTCGAGGCCGCTGCGTGCCGCCCGGTCGGCGGCCGCGACGGCTCTGGCGACGGGGGCCGGTTCCGGTTTGCCCGCCGGGGGAGCGGTGTGGGGGGCGGCCGAGGCGAAGGCGGCCGGCATCACCACCCCTCCCAGCGTCAGGGCCAGGGATGTCCCGGCCACCGCCAGCTTTCTCAGCATCGTTGTCGCTCCTTGTGAGAGGTCGTGGGGCTCGCCCGGCGTCTGATGGGCATGTGCATGCCAATCGTGGAGCCGGTGTTCGCGGTGTGTCGGTGTCTCCGCCCGTCCCGCGCCGGGGTGGCACGCCACGCCGCCGGGCTGGCCGAACCCTCACATCGCCGCGCGCCCGGGTCAACGGCGCGTGGCCCGCCGCCCCGTCCTGGCAAAAACCGGCAAAGGCCCGGGGCGGCGGAACCCGCTCAGATCCCCGCGGCCGGCAGCCGCTCGCGGTACTCCCTGACCTCCGGCACGTCACCCCAGCGGGCGAGCAGCCTGCCGTGCAGTCCGCGCAACTCGGCGTTGATCACCAACTCGCGCGAGGACACCGCCTGGTCGAGCACCGGGGCCGCCAGGGCGACCGCCGCGCCGGGGTCACCCGCGCACGCCCAACTGTCGGCCAGGCGCAGGGTGAGCAGCAGCCGGGTCTCCCGCATCAGCGGCGGCAGCTGGGCACACGACCGCGCGGTGGCGTGGACGGCGCGCCGCGCGGTCACCCGGTCGCCGGTCGCGGCGGCCAGGTCGCGCAGCGCCCCGCCGATCGCCGACTCCACCCTCATCTCGCCCTCGGCGCCGGACAGCCAGGGCGCCTCCAGCAGATCCCGGTGGCCGAGGCGGGCGAATGAGCGCCGGGCCAGGGCGATGTGCCGTCGGCACTCGGCGGGGTCGTGGCCGAGCGCGTGCCCGCGCGCCCGGTACAGGTGGGAGAGGGTGACCACCCACCGCCGCCCGGGGTCCACCGCGCCGATGGCCTCGGCGTAGGCGAGAGCCGAGCCGGCGTCGCGGTCGAGCCGGACCAGGGTGCACACGTCACTGAGCAGGGTCGCCCGGGCCGGGACGTCGTGCACCGCGTCCGCCCATCCCAGGCCGTGACCGAACCAGGCCATGCCGATGCTGCTCTGTCCGCGCTGCATCCGCAGCCGCCCGGCGACCTGTGCGTACTGGGCGGCCAGCCGGAGCTGTCCGTACGGCAGCCGGCCGCTGGAGTTCACCGCCCCCGCCCACCGCACCAGCGCCCGTAACAGCCGCTCCACCGTGCTCACGCCGTCGGCCGCGCCCCGGTGCAGCGCGCCGCGGATCAGACAGGCCAGGACGGCGGTGAGCGCGTGCAGCACCTCCGGCTCGCTGCCCGGGAGACCGTCGGACCCGCCCCCCGGCGCGGTCAGCAGGTCCAGCAGATACGGGGTCCCCGCCTGGTCGGGCACCGTACAGCCCACGGTGTCGTGCAGCGGGCACGCCAGGCCCTCGGCGGGAAGCTCCGACGGCCACAGCAGGGGGTCGAGCACGTCCTGGCCGACGGGGGATTCCCCGCCGCCCGGCACCGGGGCGAACAGCCGCGGGTTCGCCGGCGCGCGGTCGGGGCGGTACGGCGCCCCGACCGGGGCGGCGACGACCGCCGCCAGCTCGCCGCCGGTGCCCAGGACGGAGTCGAGCCGGCCCACGAGCCCGGCCGGCGGTTCGCGCAGCCCCGCCTCGAGCCTGCTGATGAGGCTGTGGTGGTACCCCACCCTCAGCCCGAGTTGCGACTGGGTCAGCCCGGCCCGTCTGCGCCAGGCCCGCAGCCGCCGCCCGAACTCCGCCCAGGACTCCACCGGCTGTGCCGTCTCCACAGACCTGCTCCTCCCGACGAAGGCCCCGCCGCCGACAGCGTGGTGCCGGGTGCCGCATGCGTGCGGGTCCGGGCCGCGCGGGGCCGCCCGGGCGCACATGCCCCGGGCTTGGGTGGGTGCGCGCCCCGGGGAACGCGCGCCGACGTGCCCGGGATCAGGCCGGGCAGGCTCCCAGGTCCCCCCGGACGCACCACTGGCCGGTGACGCCGCCGGAGTCAACCGGGGCGACGTCGACGGCGGGCCGCGTGTCGGTGCCGGTGAACCGTCCGATCTTCCGGTCGCCGACGAAGACCTGCCCGTTGCCGGTGGCTTGCCGTGCCGTCTCCTGCGAGGTGTGCGTAACGCTCGAAGCGACTGACGGGACCTGTGGGGGTGTGCTGTCGCCGACCTCGGCGTACTCGGCGTGTCCGCTGCTGCGGCCGGGCGGGCTTTCGAGCCTCTCCGTGCCCCGGGGCTCGTGCCCGATCCGGCCCCCGGGGACGATGGCCTCGGCGTACCGCTCCTGCCGACTCGCCGGCAGGGCCACCCGGCCATGGGCGCCGACCGGGGCCGCTGGAACGCCGGCGATGAGCAGGGGAGCGACCGGCGCGCCGACGGCGACGGCCACTCGTCTTCTCGTGCGCATGCCCTGCCACTCCCTTCCGTGCGCACCGAGGCCGCCGCCACGGCTCGGGACGCGGGCGCCGGTGCTGGTCCGGACCTGACTCACTAGGTCTAGACCATAGCTGTGAACCGGCCCCCGTCAAGAGCCCGGACGGGAGTGAACCACCGCCCCGCGACAGCTGCTTCAGAGCTCGCTTATCGGTGGTGAGTACTCGCAATGGGACATCCCGCAACCGAAGGTGCCGAAGGCCCCGTGCGGCCGCGGCGGTCGAATGCCGCATGGAGGTCGGAGTCCCGCCGACCCTCGACGGAATCAGACAGGCCACCTGCCTATGGCTTCACGTCGAGACGTACAAGCCGCGGCAGGGCGAAGTGCCGCCGGGTGCGGCGCTTGAAGAAGGCCGAGGCGCCTGTCGCGGCCGCCCGTTGCGCGGCCGGACCCGCCTGCTGCCCCGTCCTCCTCGCGCTGCCCAGGCCCGGCGTGCGACGACGCGCTCGGCTACGTCCCCAGCATCGCCGCAGCCTCTTCGGCCCATGCCGCCACCGGTGCGGATCTCACCCCGGCCCTCACCACCAGCACGGCCGTAGGGCCGCCGCGACAGCATGTGATCTCAGACTGCGGACAGTTGTGGGACCCTGCTGGCCTTGGGGTTTACACAGAGGTAACACTGAGGGGCCGGCCGTTCCCCGGGAGGTCAGTGTGACAGCTGACGAGGGGTCCGGGGCGGCCCCGTCCTGCGCGCGGCAATGGAGCCGGGCGCCTCCTCACCGGGCTCGTACCGGTGAACAGCCGTGCCAGAAAGGGACCTTGTGACGACCCGAGACGAGAGCAAGACCCGGCTCGACGCCCTGCGCGTCGAGATCGAGCGGCGCAACCCCGCCCAACCCGAGTTCCACCAGGCCGTGCACGAGGTGCTGGACTCGCTCGCGCCGGTGCTCGCGGCGCGGCCGGAGTTCGCCGAGCCGGGCCTCATCGAGCGGCTCTGCGAGCCGGAGCGCCAGGTCATCTTCCGCGTACCCTGGCAGGACGACCAGGGTCGCGTGCACGTCAACCGGGGCTTCCGGGTGGAATTCAACAGCGCGCTCGGCCCGTACAAGGGGGGCCTGCGCTTCCACCCGTCCGTCAACCTCGGCATCATCAAGTTCCTCGGTTTCGAGCAGATCTTCAAGAACGCGCTGACCGGACTCGGTATCGGCGGCGGCAAGGGCGGCAGCGACTTCGACCCGCACGGCCGCAGTGACGCGGAGATCATGCGGTTCTGCCAGTCGTTCATGACGGAGCTGTACCGGCACATCGGTGAGCACACCGATGTGCCGGCCGGTGACATCGGGGTCGGCGGACGCGAGATCGGCTATCTGTTCGGGCAGTACCGGCGGATCACGAACCGCTGGGAGGCCGGTGTCCTCACCGGCAAGGGAACGGGCTGGGGCGGTTCGGCGATCAGGCCCGAGGCCACCGGGTACGGGAGCGTGCTGTTCGCGGCGGCGATGCTGCGCGAGCGCGGTGAGGACCTGGAGGGACAGACGGCGGTCGTCTCCGGCTCCGGCAACGTCGCGATCTACACCGTCGAGAAACTGCTCGCCCTGGGCGCCAATCCGCTGACCTGCTCGGATTCCAGCGGGTACGTCGTCGACGACAAGGGCATCGACATCGACCTGCTCAAGCAGGTCAAGGAGGTCGAGCGCGGACGGATCAGCGAGTACGCCGAACGGCGCGGGTCCTCCGCCCGGTTCGTGCCGGGCGGACGGGTCTGGGAAGTCCCGGCCGACGTCGCACTGCCGTCCGCCACCCAGAACGAGCTGGACGAGACCGACGCCGCCGCGCTCGTGCGCAACGGCGTGAAGGCGGTCGCCGAGGGCGCGAACATGCCCACCACGCCCGAGGCGGTGCACCTCTTCCAGCGCGCCGGTGTCGCCTTCGGCCCCGGCAAGGCCGCCAACGCGGGCGGGGTCGCGGTGAGCGCCCTGGAGATGGCCCAGAACCACGCGCGGACGGCCTGGTCGCCGGCCCGGGTGGAGGAGGAACTGGCGCACATCATGCGGGACATCCACGCGACCTGCCACGAGACCGCGGAACGCTACGGCGCCCCGGGCGATTATGTCACCGGCGCGAACATCGCCGGCTTCGAACGGGTCGCCGACGCGATGCTCGCCCAAGGCGTGATCTGAAGCGGACGACCGCTCCGCACGCAGCCCTCGTCCCCCGGCGTTCACATGGGCACGGGCGGATGAACCCGCACGCCCGCCGCCCCGGCACCGCCGGGGCGGCGGGCGGGCCGGCCGCGGCCGGAGTCTGGGCGCGGCGGCGGCATCCGCCGGTACGGCCCGGCAGCGGCCTGCGGCCAGTGGAGCGCGGGGCGCGGGCGGCACTCCCGCGCCCCGGCGCAGGTCGGCTGCGGGACGTACCAAGGGCTCGACGACAGCCGCGGACGGCTGCGCAGCGCGACCACCATCGCGACACGGTGAAGCCCAGGCGGGGGCCGCGGTCATCCAGCCCATGGGTCACCGTGCTGACCGTGACCCGACCGCCCGGGCCGGACCTGCCGTGCCGTAGGCCGGCCCTGTGCATCCGCTCTCGGCTGTGCGCGGAGTGAAGGTCACGGTGATCGTCGCGGCCGGCCGGTTCCCGGATGCAGCCGAGTCGTCAGTGGCAGATGCGGGCGGTGGTGAGGGCGCCGCCCGCGTTCTCGTCGTCCGTGCCGAGGACCGCGGTGTCGGAGCCGGACACGCAGTCCACGGCCTCGACCTTGTGCCCCTTGAACTTCCGCAGGATCTCCGGGGAACGGGACAGCGTGAGCCGTACCCGGCCCGAGCGGTCGAGCGACACCGAGCCCGCGTCGCTCACCGCCGAGTCGAACGGGCCGTCGTCCCCCTCGTCCGACGCCGAGGCGATCAGCAGCCGGCCCGAGTCGGTGACGGAGATGTCGGAGGCGTGCCGGACGTCCCGGGTGGGATACGGCGCACGGTAGGAGGCCTTCGTCACCCTGCCGAACACCGACTCCCCGTACTGGTTGAACGACAGCGGTGCCGCGTAGAGCGTCGCGGGTCGGCCGTCGCCTTCACCCCGGTCGGCCCAGACCGCCGCCAGCGCGTGGTGCCGGGAGACGAGCGTGAAACTCTCGAAATTGTCGCCCTGACCTATCGCCGGGAGCGGCGAGAGGTCGCGGACCTGGACCGCCTTCCCGTCGGCGGTGACCTCGAGGTGGTAGACGAGGCCGCGGCTCGACACGGCCAGGTACTCATCGGAGGTGCCTGGCACCGATTCGATCGCCTCCACGTCGATCGGCTCGGCACCGCCCCTCCATTCGAGTGGCCGCACGGTGGTCGTACGGCCGGACTGGCCCGCGCGGTAGTCGAGTTGGGCGACGCGGGTTTCTCCGGGGCGCTTGTTGTCCAGGGCGATCAGGGTCCGGTAGGTGCTGCCCGTGCGCGAGGTGACGCTGAGTCCGCTGATGCCGCTCTTCACATCGTGGCCGACCTGCGTCCATCCGGTGGCTGCGAGCGCCGGCGCGCCACTCGTCCGGGCCACGGTCACTCCCGTGCCCGCGGCCAGGGCACCTCCCGCACAGAGCACGGCGATGGTGGTCAGGACGGTTTTGCGCATGCGCATGAAGCTCTCCCCTGGTGATGTGACGCGCGTAGATGATCACTGGCTGGGACGGTAACGGCCTGCCCGGCCACCCGGCAAGAGGCGTGACCGCATGAACGGAAAATGTTTTCCGGTGGCGGTAGGGTCGCCGTGCATCGGCGCGGTACCGTCCGGTGGACCGCGTTCGCTGCGGTATCGGCTTCCTCGCCGTGCGGCAGCCACGTCGGGCACCAAGCCCCGGTCGGAGCAGCAACGGCAGGCCGGAACTTCGGTTCTCATCGAGCGGAAGGCGGCCACCTCTTGGGCGGATGCCGTACCAGCGGCGCGTGCGGCATGACGCCCGTGTGGATCTCGAAGGATTAGGCGCTGTCGCAGCCGCAGCGGTCGGTGCGATCGGAGTACTCGCCGCAGTCGTCGTCGGCCGTTGGAATCTACGAGCCATGCTGCGCGCAGCCGACCGCACGTACCAGGGTGCGCTGGGCGCCGCGGTGGCGACGGCCTCGGGGAATCACGAACAGTGGCGCCGCACCGTCCGCCGCGACGCCTACGTTCAACTCCTGCTCGCCGCCTCGGAGGCCGAGCGGATCGTGCTCGCCCGCGACGAAGCAGCCACCACGCAGGAAGCCGTCAGGGCGACCGAGACAGCACTGCTGGACATGCGGCACGGGAGGGCGACGGCGTACTCCGTCGGCCGCCTGGAATCAGCCGAGTCGGACGTCGAAGCGGCCGCACCGACCCGGGCGACGAAGGATTCGATGCCCAGCAGGCCTTGCACTTGTGCCCCAGCTGAGCGCCTCGCACATCGACGCCATCATTCTGATGTCTCGTTCGCCGGTTGAACCTCCACCGCCTGGAGGAGGAATTCACCGAGGCCCGACGAAGCCGCCCGCCGGTGCTGAGCGTTGAGTCGCTGCGGGCGGTGGCCGCCGAGAAGCCGGCCCTGGCGCGGCTGGGTCAAGCCGTCGCCGAGGACCCGGGGTGACGTTGGCGTGCTTGCGGACCCAGCCTGCAAGCACGTCCTTATGTCCATGTGTGCGACCGATGGGCTAAATGTGACATATCTCTGGTGTGCGTGGAAGCATGGAACAAAAGGCACTTGGTGCCGAAGACAGGCGAGAGGAGTGCATCATGATCGCCAAGCTGCTCAGGAGGCTGTCCTTCACCCGCCGCTACGGTGCGTACGGCGAACACGACTGGACGTGACTGCACTGCCGGCGGGGCCCCCTGGGCGCCCGCTGGCCCCCGGCCACGCTGCCGACGATATCGACCTGGACAGGTACGAGGGTCAGGGACGGTCTCATGGGCCCAATGAACGAGCCGCCGCGGATGTCCGAAGGCGGTTTCGCGGCCTGGAGCCGCGACCGGCTGGGACTGGCGCGCCGTGGCGCTGACGAGTGCGGGGACGTCTGGCAGCTGGAGCCGGGTGTCTACGTAGCCGCTACGGCCGGGCCGTGTGAAGCAGTCCTGTGCCGCGGGCAGGACTTCATCAAGGTCCCCTCGCCTCTCTTCCCGCCGTTGAAGCGGTCGAGCGGAGCGCCGGCGCCTGAGGAGCGTGTGCACTCTCACATCGCCCGCATGCGCGGACTGCGCCCGCAGGCGGTTGCAGGCCGGATCGGTGAGATCGCGTCCGGGACCGCTCGATTTGCTGACCAGTGGCCCACGGGTCAGGACGTCGAGATTCTGCCGCTGGTCCGGCGTGTCCTGGAAGAGGTTGGCATGCGCTACCTCTTCTCCGAAGACGCTCCCACCCTGCTGCCCTTTGCCCCACAGCTCTTCCTGGCCCGGGAGGTGCTCGCACGCCCCTCGCGCTGGGTATGGCCGCGTTGGGTCCCCACACCGGCCCGGCGGTTCCGCACGCGACAGCAAGTCGCCTTCACCAACGCTTTGCGGCCCATCGTTCGTCGGCGCCGTTCATCGGGCCGGCTCGGTGACGACGTGCTGGGACAGATGCTCCGGCCCTCCTCCCGCTACGGCCTGCTGCGGGAAGAAGCCATCCTCGACGCTCTCCCCGGAATCACCGTCGCCACCTTCGAGACACCCTCCCGGGCAGCCGGATGGATCATGCTCCACCTGGCCCGATACCCCCAGGCAGCGGGCCGCGTCGCGGCCGAAGCCGCCTTGCTGCCCGCAGACCCGGCCGTAACGACCAGCACCCACCTCGACAGCCTGCGGTACACCCAGGCACTGGTACGCGAGGTGCTTCGACTGCACCCCCCGAGCTGGCTACTGACCCGGCGCGCCACGCAACAGACTCAGCTCGCTGACTACACCCTCGAGGCCGGGTCCACCGTTCTCGTCTGCCCCTACACCGCCCAACGCGACGCACGGGAACACTCCGAGCCGGACCGATTCCAGCCTGAACGCTGGCTCGATGATTCGGGCTCGCCGGCGAAACCCGGGGTCTTCCTCTCCTTCGGTACCGGGCCGCATGGCTGCGAGGGAGCCGCTCTGGCCATGGCGATGCTGACGCTCCTGACTGCGCAGACCGCTCGCTGCTACCACTTGAGCGAGCCGCTCGAACCGGAACGCAGCTACCGTCTCACCACCTTCGGAGGTCTCGCAACTGACGGCTTGCGCCTGCGTGCCACCTTGCGCGGCTGAGCGCAGTCCTGCTTTCCGCGACGAGGACGTCGCTCGCCTCTCCCCGTTCGTGCGGCATCACGTGACCATGCCCGGCCGCTACTCCTTCCTGCTGCCCGGGATGCCCGGCGGGCTCAGGCCGCCGCGCGACCCGCACCAGTCCGAGGCGTGAGCCCAGGTGCCGTGGCGGACCTCAGCGAGCCAGCGGTACGCGGGGCTCGTGGCCTGGCGTTCATGGTGGGGAAGCAGCGCCTCCTAGCAGACGTCCCGCAGTGACCCCGTGGCCATGCCATGGGTCCGTGCGCTTGGCGGGTGCCGCCGTTGTCATAGGCGCCCTCTAGGCTTGTCACTTCTGTACATGCGTGGGAAGCCCGAGTCGGAGGAGCAGCATGACGGACGCCAGTGCGGGACAGGGCAACTATCTCTACGAGCGGCTGACGGAGAAGAACTTCCAGCGCCTGTGTGCAGCCCTTCTCGCCCACGTCCACCCCGACGCCCGCTGCTACCCGGTCGGGCACTCCGACGGCGGCCGGGACATGACCCGCACCGATGGGACCGAAGCCGTCGTCTATCAGGTGAAATGGACTAGCAAGGCAACCCAGAACCCGGTCTCCTGGCTCAGTGCCGCAGTCAAGGAAGAAGCGGACAACATCCGCCGACTGGTGCGCGACGGCGCAACCCGGTACGTACTCATCACCTCCGTTGCCGGCACCGCCGTCCCGGGCCGGGGCAGCATGGACCGCCTGGACGCCGAACTCACCAGGCTCAAAAACGAATTCGACATCCCGATGCAGGTGTGGTGGCGCTCCGACATCGATGCGCGCGTCGACGCCGCGCCCACCGAACTGAAGTGGGCCTACTCCGACATGCTGGCCGGCCACGACCTGGTGCGGTACTTCATCCACGGTGCCCAGGCAGCTGCCCAGGACCAGGAACTGCGGACCCTGGTGATGAAGGTGATCGCCACGCAGTGGGAGGAAGACTCGAAGGTCAAGTTCAAGCAGGTCGAACTGACCACCCACAACCTTGATGACCTGTTCGTCGACGTCGGCGCCACCCGTGTCTCCGAGCCGAGCAACCTCCGCCGCCCCCTGCCCGGTTCGCTGGATCTCGGCCAGGACTCCGCCGACTTGGCCGGGGCCGCCCGCTATCTGATGCGCGCCGACCGCCCGTTCACCCTGGTGCGCGGCGAGCCCGGCCAGGGCAAGTCCACGCTGAGCCAGTACCTGTGCCAGCGCCACCGCGCGGCCTACCTTAACGAAGTCGGCGAGTCCGCCACTGGCCCGGCTGAGCCGGAACAACCGGCCGACCCGCGTATCGCACTGCGCATAGACCTGCACGACTACGCGGCCTGGCTGGCAGGACAGGACCCCTTCGCCGACGACATGGGAACGGCCAGGAAACGGCTGCGCCGCGACGGACAACTCGAGCAATTCCTTGCCGCGTTCCTCACGGCCCACGGCGGTGGGCTGCCCGCCGACGCTGCGACGGTGCACGACCTTCTGGGCCGGCTCCCTGTCCTGGTGGTCCTCGACGGGCTCGACGAAGTCGCCAGCCCCACCACGCGCAAGCGAGTCGTCAGCGAGATCGACACCTTCACCGCCCGGTTGCGCACCGCTCTCAACGCCCAACTGATCGTCACCACCCGGCCCAACGCGTCAGAGCTGGCCGAGCCGTCCGAAACTCTCTTCGAGACCATCGCGCTCACCCGTCTCAGCCCTGAACTGCGTAACGCCTACCTACACAAATGGGCTCGAGCTCGAGACATATCAGGCCCCGACTTGGTCCAGCTGGAGCGGACGTTCAGACAACGCTCCGCCGAGCCCCACATCGCCCAGCTGGCAGACAACCCCATGCAGCTGACGATCCTGTTGTTCCTGATGCAGCGGCGCGCCAACTCCGTGCCCAACAGCCGCACCGCGCTCTACACCTCCTACATGGAGACCTTCCTGGACAGGGAGGCGGAGAAGACGGCGACAGTCCGTGAACACCGCGCCGACCTGGAAGAGGTCACGGCGTTCTTGGGATGGCATCTGCAGGCGCGCGCCGAAGCGGAGAACGGTAACGGCCAGATGCCGACCCGCGAGTTGTTGAAAGCCGTCATGAACTACCTGTTCGACGTCGACAAGGACGAGTCGATGTTCACCGACTTGTTCACCGCCGTCACCGACCGGGTCTGGGCCCTCACGAGCAAGGTGCAGGGAACCTTCGAGTTCGACGTGCAGCCGCTACGTGAGTACTTCGCAGCCCGCTACCTCTACGAGTACGCGGGTGCCGACCAGCGAGGCTTCGACACCGGCGAAGTGCTACGCAACATGGTCCGGCGCGGATACTGGCTCAACACCCTGCGCTTTTACGCCGGGTTCGCCAACCCCAACGAACTCGGCGGCATGGTCGAGGCACTGGAGGAGGAGCGCGAGGCCCGCCTGCACCCTAATCAGGTCCGCATTGCCGCCTGGAACCTCCTGGCCGACGGCGTGTTCATCGGACGCAAGCGTTCGCAGAACCGGGCCGCGGAGCTCTTCCTCGACGATCTGAGCGTCCGCCTCATTCACCACAGCGCCACCTACATGCACGAACTCCCAGAAGTAGCCGGAGACCGCGGCGGACACCACCTGGCGGCCGGACTGAGAGCGCGCGTCGAGAAGAACCCCGCCTCCCGGGCGACAGCCGAACGCATCCAACTCGCGTCGCGTCTGGATGACCCCACCGAGTTCGACGCCTGGTGGCAGGACCACATGCTCGCGGCAGCCGGTACCGAAAACGAGCGTACCTGGCTGGAGATCGCCGCACCTACCCAGAGCCTGGCCCGCGCCAGCGCCGAGGTCGTGAACCGTCTCGCCCTGGCCGACCCAGCCACCTCAGCTGCGGCTCTCGCCGCCGGCGCCGTGGCGGAACCTGCCTCCCCGGCAGAACACGCCCTTCTTCGCGCCGTCCTCGACGGTCACGCCAGCGACATCACCCACCCTTGCCCTGGCTACGCGGGAGACGTATTGCACGTACTTCGCCCTGACTATTACATGCGCAAGGCGTGGGAACGGCCGGACACCGCAGATGGGCGAGAGACTGCCTGGTCCCCGCAGCACCACCGGCACGGCGCATTTCGTCGTCTTCGTGACAGGGACTCCCGCTTCGCTCTCCTGCAGCAAAAGGCGAAGAACACCGCAGGGCAGGCAAAAACCACATCAATCTGGGGCAATACTGCCCGCGCCGTCAGCGAACTGTTCGGACCATGCTGGCTGGCCGCCGAGATCGCCATTATCGGAGCGGCCGCCAATCCCAGAACGTTCCTGACCGGAGGAGACCTCACCCGGGACTCCGAATGCTTCGGCCCTCGCCCCGACTACGGGCGCTTGCTGCAAGAGATACGGCGCAACCGTGCGAACCCGACATGGTGGACGGAGACCTTCACGACCTACACTGACCCGCTGTCGCGAGCAGTCTGGGTGCTGGCACTTCTCAGCACCGCCACCCAAGACACACTTCTCGAGCACCTTGAGCACGTGGACGACGCCATCGGCAAGATTCCGGCCGAGATGCTGTCCGTACTGCGCCTGAGCTCCAGCCGACTGGGCGCTATGACCTCGGCCCGCCCCTTGTCAGAAGCTGCCCTGGCCGCCGCAGCCGACCGGAGTCTGGCTACTGTCAACCTCCTCACCCATCACGTCCACAGCAAACAGCTCGCTGCCTTGGACGAGTCGACGCTGATCGACATGGCGCGCTATGGCGGCGCTGCCTGGCCCGCCCTCCACGCCTTGACCGAGCGGATGTCACACGCTCTTACGCCGCAACTGATGGATGGACTGAGAGCTTATGGCCCCTACTCGCAAGGACCCTTCGGAGAGCCGCTCCACGTGCGTGGCGACGTCTTCAACGGCGCCTCCGAAGCTGTTACGGCCGTCCTTGACGCGCCATTCGACTACCCCGTCGAATGGGTGCTGGCAGCCGTTGCGGCAGCCGAACGTTCAGCTCTGGCCGCCGATGCCTCCTACCTGCAGGATGTGGCCCGCGAACAGAACTGGTTCACCCACCAAGATCGCTGAGACGAGCACCCGGACATCGAGTCAACCCGCGCTGCTCCTGCCCGCATAGGGTGCACCTCAGGACAGCCCCATGCGAAATGACCGAGCAGTGTCGGTGCTCCCGCACACAGGTTTCCGGGCTGGCCGCATGGGGTCGGGCCGAATTTGTACCCCATGCTTTTGCGGCTGTATGAGCAACTCGTCGCTTCTGAAATGGACTAGGCCATGTCGCCTTTCAGAAAGTGGAGATGACCGAAACCCAGTGATACCGACACCCCCGCGGCGAAGGTCGCCAACACGGTCGCCGTGCTGGAGGAGGTCGGCCGTCGCTACTGGGCGCCGCGCCGGTATCAGACCCTCCACCGGGGGATCACGGCGAAGGACTACGGCCCAGGCGGTGCCCGTCGTGGTCACCGCCCTCGAGCAGCTCCAAGGGCACGGCGCGGATGCGGCGGTGGGCGAGCAGGCGCTGACGGCCGCACTGGACAGTCCCGACGGCGACGTCCTCTTCTGCGACCATGAGGCCCGCGCCGACAATGAGGAGAAGCGGCGCCTGGCCGCCGAGCGGGAGGTGCGGCGGCCGAGTGCAACCGGTGCGGAAGGAAGTTCACCGATCAGCGCCGGGGGGCCACCGAGCACCGGACGGCCTGGAACGCCGGGAGGCCGCCCGCCTCCAGCCGCCGCACCGCCAAAGGACGGCCAGGAGCGGCACGGGGGCCGCGGCTGGTTCCGCTGGCGGACCTGACCGCACAGCGGGACCGTTCCCAAAGCCAGCGCACCACTGAGCGGGACGGACAGGCCCATCCGCCGTCGGCAGCACACCCAAGGCCCTACACAGGCCGTATGAGACGCAGCCGAGAAGAAACCGCACCCCAGCACCTGCTGGGCGACCTGTGGCACGGTCTGTCCCAGCTCCAGCACATCCGTCCCGACTCGGTGGGCCGCGTTGGGCCGCTCGCCCGCCCGGTCGGGCTGCTGTCTTTCGCCGTGGCCATCGACACCGTCCTCGCGGCCCGCGTGCAGTTGTCCGGCGTGGAGACGATGCGTGAACTCGACGAGACGCTCCGCTCGGTCCCCGGGGGCGTGCATGCCCGCTTCACCGGTCCCGGTGTCGCGCTGGAGGTCACGCTCGGCAGATGGCAGGCACTCTCGATACACGCGGCGCACACCGCCGGCCTCGCCCGGCTCTTCCGACACGCTGCGGGCGCCATCGGTGCCCGCAGCACGCCGGGGGAGGCCGGTGCTTTCACTGCGACGGGACCGGGTGTGCCCGCCCGCTGTGGGGGCGGGCGGGCAAGCCTGAGCGGCGGGCCCGGCAAGCCCCGCCGCGGGTTGTTCCGCCGCCGCAGCTGACCACACATGTCGACGCCGCTCCTCCCGCCGGCCACGGAGGAGGGGGCGGCGTCGCCGGGCAGCGGCCCGGGCCAGGCCTCGGAGGCCTGCTTCGCCAGCGCGGCGAGCGGGGAGCGCCGGGCTTTCTCCGCCGCGTGCAGCTGTTCCCGGACGGCCCCCGGGTGTGCGGCGGGGATCGCGTCGACGTCGGTGGACCAGTAAAGGGCGACATCGACGGCTTCGTGGGCGCCCCGGCACTCAAGTGGTCGCAGCTGCTGGTGCTTCCGTGCGATGCCGAGGACCTGTAAGGGCACCGCTGGCGTATCCTCCAATCCTCTGTTCAAATTTGACTAGAGTGGGCCAGTGTGAGCGAGAAGACGATTCCGATCCTGCCGTGCCGGACCATCCAGCCCGTTCTCGACTTCTATACCGCCCTTGGGTTCGAGGTGACCTTCCAGCAGAAGAGCCCCAATCCGTACGCGATCGTCCAGCGCGGCGGCATACAGCTCCACTTCTTCGGGATGAAGCACTATGAACCGGCCGAGTCGTTCAGTACGTGCATCGTCCAGACCGATGACATCGACGGGCTGCACGAGACCTTCCGGGGCGGGCTGAAGGCGGCGTACGGACGAGTGCCGAACCGCGGGCTGCCGCGAATCGGGCCGCTGAAGAACACCTCACACGGCGTGCGGCAGTTCCTCATGACCGACCCGGGCGGCAACTGCATCCGCATCGGGCAGCCGATGAGCCACGACCAGCACCACCGGCCCGCCCCCAAGGAGACCTTCGCTCGAGCCGTGCACCACGCTTCCCTCCTCGCCGACTCCAAAGAGGACCTGACGGGCGCCGCCAAGGTCATCGACCGGGTGCTGCGCCTTCAGGGTGAGCGGCCCACACCTGTGCAACTGCTTCGTCTGCTCGTGCTGCGTGCTGATGTCGCCACCCGTCTTGGCGACAAGGAAGCCGCGGCGTCCGCGCTGGCCGCGGCCAGCGCAGTCCATCTGACCGCGGACGAACGGGAGTCCGTGGAGGACGACCTCAAGCGCCTCACGCAGTTGTTGGACTGAGGGCCGTAAGCGCTTCTCGTAGCCACTCGTTGAGGACTGCGACCAGCGCGGTCGCCTCGTAGCGGACGGCGAGCCTGCCGTATCCGGTCGCCACGGCTCGGTGCGCCAGTGGGTCAGGGCCGCGGTGGGGGGGGGGGGGGGGGGGGGGGGGGGGGGGGGGGGGG
>NZ_BMSK01000002.1:361904-532444 GCF_014649115.1 Streptomyces eurythermus
CTCGAACGCGAGCCGGCCGGACTTCCCGCACCACGAGCTCGCCGTCCAGGCGGACGTCCTCGGGCAGCTGCGCGAGGGCCGCCTCCCGCATCTCGGGGAAACGAGCCGGTCATGTCCGTGGCCCGCCTCGAGCGCAGCAGCACCCGCCCACCTCCGCGGCGGCGTTTCGGCCGCCGACGGCTCGTCTCCCTCTGGGGTGACCGGTGAGTTCCTCCTTGGATTCCCGTCGGGAAGTATGTCGAAAACGCCGGGCGTGCTTCTACCTACCCATGACAGCCCCGCCCTGGGGCGGGTACGAGAACGAGGAGCGGATCATGAAGTACATGCTGCTGATGCAGTTCAGCGAGGACAGCGCCGACTTCCCCAAGCTCGACGAGTGGAAGCCCGCGGAGATCCAGGCACACATCCGGTTCATGAAGCGGACCAATGCCGGCCTGGCCGCCGCCGGTGAACTGGTCGACGCCCAAGGCCTGGCCATGCCCGAGACCGCCCGGATCGTGCGCTCCCACAGCGGCGGCACGCCGGTCGTCACCGAGGGGCCGTTCCCGGAGTCCAAGGAGTGGGTGGCCGGCTGGTGGATCGTGGACTGCGCCGGCGAGCAGCGGGCGATCGAGATCGCCGCAGCCGTCTCCGCCGCTCCCGGCCCGGGCGGTCGGCCGCTCGACATGCCGATCGAGGTGCGCCAGGTCATGGCGGCCCCGCCCGCCGAACTCTGAGCCGCCCGGTGACGACTTTCACACCAGCCGTCGACGACCTGCTGCGCACGCTCGTGCCGCAGGTCGTCGGCGTGCTCACCCGCCGCTGGGGGGACTTCGCCGATGCCGAGGACGCCGTCCAGGAAGCCCTGCTGCACGCCGCCACCCAATGGTCAGCCGAGGGTGTGCCGCGCAATCCGCGCGGCTGGCTGGTTCAGGTCGCCGGCCGCCGGATGACCGAGCAGGTCCGCAGTGCGCAGGCCCGCCGTCGGCGCGAGGAGTTGGTGGCCGGGCAGATCCCGGCCGACCGGCGGTCGGCACCGGGGGCCGACACCGGAGACGAGAGCGCGCACGACGACACCCTCACGCTGCTGTTCCTGTGCTGCCACCCGGTGCTGCCGCCGGCCTCCGCGATTGCGCTCACTCTTCGTTCGGTAGGTGGGCTGACCACGGGCGAGATCGCCCGCGCCTTCCTCGTCCCCGAGGCGACCATGGGCCAGCGGATCAGCCGGGCCAAACGGCGGATCAAGGACTCCGGTGTGCCGTTCCGGACACCGGACGACGACGAGTGGCCGGCCCGGCTGGACGCGGTGCTGCACGTCCTCTACCTGATCTTCAACGAGGGCTATGCCACCAGCACCGGCCCCGAGCTGCGACGCGTTGAACTCACCCGGGAGGCGATCCGCCTGGCACGGGCCGTCCACACGCTGCTGCCGGACAACACCGAGGTGGCCGGCCTGCTCGCGCTGATGCTGCTCACCGAGGCGCGCGGGCCCGCCCGTACCGGCGCGGACGGCGAACTCGTCCCACTCGCCGAGCAGGACCGCAGCCGTTGGGACGCAGCCGCGATCGCCGAAGGCGTCGCACTGATCACCGCCGCCCTGCCACGCGGCCCGGTCGGCCCGTACCAGGTGCAAGCGGCGATCGCGGCCGTCCACGACGAGGCACGCACCGCCGCCGAGACGGACTGGCCACAGATCCTCGCTCTGTACGGGGTGCTCGCCCGCATCTCGGACAACCCGTTCATCACCCTGAACCGGGCGGTCGCCGTCGCCATGGTGGACGGCCCCGCCGCCGGCCTCGCTCTGCTCGCCGACCCGCACCCCGCGCTCGCCGGCCACCACCGGCTGTACGCCGTCCGCGCCCATCTGCACGAACTCGCCGGGGAGAGGGAGGCCGCCGTCGCCGACTACCGCACCGCCGCCCGCCGCACCACCAGCCTCCCGGAGCGGCACCACCTCAGCTTGCTCGCCGCCCGACTGGCCGCACGAAGGGAACGGGAAGGTGAGCCACCGGTCAAGCCCGGCGAGACCGGACGACTACTGAGCTCTTTCAGAGTGGCCACTGATCGAGTGACCCAGGCCGAGCCAGGATGAGGACCGCAACGCACAGGGCTCCCGCGCCGTTGGGGGAGGTGTTCGAAGTCTCAACCCACTGGCACAGGAGCCCTGCTGGTTCACCATCCTGCCGCACTCGACCTGCCTCATGCTCTGGTCGAGTGGGTATCCATGCTCATCGTCACCCGCGAGGGTGACCGCCGCTGCAAGCTGCCGCCCCACCAGCGTGCCCTGGTAGGCCTGGTCTACCTTCGCCGGCACGACACGCTCGCGCAGATCGCCGCCGGCTTCGGCATATCCGTCGGCACCGCCCACGCTTACGTCCAAGCCGTCGTCCAGCACCTGTCCGGCCGGGCGCCGGGCCTCCTGCGGGTCCTGCGCGAGGCCGATCCGGATTACGTCCTGCTCGACGGGACGCTCGCCGAGTGCGACCGTGCCGGCGACAGCCGGGCGGGCTTCTCCCAGAAGCACCGCCGTCACGGAATGAACATGCAGGTCGTAGCCGATCCCGCGGGCAACCTGCTGTGGATCTCACCCGCCCTGCCCGGCCGCACGCACGACCTGACCGCCGCCCGCGCCCATCGCATCATCCGGATCTGCGAACGTCAGGGCGTCCCCGTCCTCGCCGACCGTGCCTACATCGGGGCCGGCCCCTGGGTAACCACACCGATCAGACGGCTCCCGAACCGGGACCTCACCACGACCCAGCAGACAATCAACCGGGCCTTGTCAGCGGCGCGAGCACCGGTCGAACGAAGCGTCGCGCGACTCAAGTCCTGGCGCATCTTCCGCAAAGCCCGCTGCAGCCCCAACCGCATGACGGCCATCGCCGCAGCCGTCCTCACCCTGGAGCGTCAACGCTGAAAATGCTCACTGTGGCCGTGCGGCCTGGACCATACGGTACGCCGACGCCGCGATGGTGGATTGCTCGCGGAGCCGTCCCGCTATCCGCAACCGATGAGCAAAAATCTCTACCGGAAATCGGCCTCTCTGTTGGGACACCACGCGCTTCACCCTGCGGCTGCACAACGGAATTTCGCGTCATTATCCCGCATTGCGGCATCCGCCGCATTCAGGGGGGATGGCACCGCTCGTTCGAAGGGTGACGTGAAGGCGCTTCCTTTCAAATGATACCGGCCACTGCCGGGCGACTCCTCCGTGGAGCACCATTCCCACACGTTGCCACACATACGCACGCGCCGAACGGGCTGATACCGGACTGGTAACGGAAAACTGGCATGGTCGTATCGATCCCAGTTTCCGCAACGTTGCATTTCGCAGCCGTTGCCCCAGGGATAGGCCCGCCCCTCGGGCCCCGAGCAGCCTTTTCCCACTGCTGGGCTGTGGGCAGCGCCTTCCCGGCCCAGCGGGCGTACGCGGTGGCGTCTAACCAGTCACCCAGACAACTGGGTGACTGGCGAGGTCATCCGGACACCGCCCGTCCGGCCAGTGCTGAGGCGGACGGTGCCCGGTGGCCCGAACGAACCGACGCGCACAGCCAATGACCCGGAAACCCCACGACGTACCCGCGCTTCCCCCCAAACCACCCCACCGAGCGGCAACCGCACACCGGCGTTGACCAATTCGTAAGCCCGGCATGGAACCACCCTGCATCCGGCGATGGCCGGGGCAGCCGAGACGCGGACAAAAAGCTTCCGGGTCGTACTCGGCTCACGACCACTGCAGGCGGACTACGGACCTCCGACCGTATCGGACGGGCGAATGCGGCTTACGGCAGGCGAGGCGCGACTAGAGCCCGGAACGGTTGTCAGGCCTTCCCGGCGGATGGCGGATGGCGGTGGGCCGGCTGCGTGGTGTTCTTCTGGCTGCGCTCGGTGCGGTGCTGGTGGTGAACGGCACGCTCCTGTCCTTGGCCGCAAACGCAGCGACTGGAGACGACAAGTGGCCTGGTGTGAGCGCTGCGGCTTGCTCTGTCCACGCGGCAAGCTCTCACCTCAGCTTGAAACGGGCATCGTCACACGAACCGCCCACTGAGGTGACTGTAAATAGTCTTCCAACCCCATGATCTTCCCTCGTAGGATCTTGTGCTTGTGCGAAAAGCACACTGCATGAGCACCCTCACGGGAAGGATTCGAATCTACGTGCATCGATATAAACGCTGGTGGTTACGTGCGGGTTTAGGTGCGATGCTGCTGACGCTGACCAGCATCATGCCGGCCTCTGCCGAGACGGCCCCAATCGAGCCAAATACGGCCAGCAGACTGCATTTGCCGCCGTCGGCGACGCCGGCCGCAGGACCCGAACTCCACGGCGACGCCCTCGCGGCTGCCGGTGGGCGGCCCGTCTCGGGCAAAACCCCGGAGGCCGGTCCGGCATGGACAAAGGTGGGGGATACATGGCAGGTGGATCGCACCACCGTGACCCTGCGCAACACGGTGACCGACCCGGATGGCGACCAGAGTGATCTGACGTTCGATGTGTGGACGGTGAACACGGACGGTTCGCCGAAGGCACACGTCGATACCTATGAGAACCAGTACGGCATGCCCGTCTCCGGCTACGTCAAGTCCGGTGAGAAAGCCTCTGTCACCATCGATTACGGCTACCTCAAGCCCGGCTGGACGTATGCCTTCCGTACTTCCGCCTACGATGGCAGCCTGTACGAGACTGACTGGTCCCCGTGGGCGAAGTTCACGATCCGGAACCACGCCGTCGACATCACCTTGCCTGAGCCCAACAAGGACGCGCCGGCCGTCGACCTGGACCAGTACCAGAAGCCGCAGGTCACCAACGACCATGTGAATTCGCCCCCTGGCACCCCCAGCTCGCTGACCCGGGACGAGTTGCCAGCACCGCTCGGCAAGGGCTGCAAGGAGACAGGCGCGAGGATCTACTGTGCCACGCTTGGCAGACCTGCCGACATGACGCCTGACGAGCGTTCGCAGGTGGCAAAGGGGCTGCGCACCGCCGGTGACTCCAGCCTCGTCTCCTGGTGCGACGGCGCCGCGGTCGGCCAAGACTACATCAAGCGCACCGAAGGCTGCGTGAAAAAGGCGAACGAAATCACCAACACGATCTATTCCAAACTTCCCAACGGAGAAATATGGCCGGTCGGTCGCGCTATTTTCGCTTCGCAGATCGAGATCAAGACAGACGTCAAATCGGATACATTCACCCAGCAGTGGAGCTTGAAGCCTCTGTCCTTCCGCGACGCGGTCGGCGAGGCTTCGGAGTGGGGACCGCTCACCTTGCGACCCAAGTTCAACTGCGCCCCTCAGTGCGCCACCAGCGCCCCCACGTGGTCGGCGCCTCCCACCTGGTCGACGACTGGCGTCGACTACCACGAGGCAACCGCGACGTTCACGCACACCGTCAGCGGTGTACAGGCCAGCGGCATCGTCCCTGTGCAGCTCATCTGGAAGTGGAACAACACCGTCCCCAACCAGCTGCCGGACGCTTTCCCCGACGGGGACATCGGCAACTCGTTCCCTGATCTCGACATCCGCTGTGATGCCGTCGCCACGGCTACGCCGGGGTGTGTGTTCTCCGCCTACAAGCCGACCTGGGTCATGAACTTCAAAAAGTTCCCGGCTTCCGTCGCACACGCCTGGCTGACCCAGACCAAGTTACCCAATCACCCCGGAAGCCAGACAGCTGGCAAGCCGCTGCTGTACTTGCCGGCCAGCGGCTCCAGCACCGGGCGTACACCGACCCAGAACCGTGCCGTGATCTGTCCGTCAGGTTGGGCCGCAAAGTCAGGCAACCCCGACACGACCACGCTCCCGGGGAACACGCCCAGCGGGAATGATCCTCTGTCGTGTGACGAGTTCGCCTATGCCGCCACCTACAACAGCGGCGGCATGCCGGCCCCCGACGGACTCAACCCTGTCTCTTCGGGTAATCAGTGTGTGCAGACATACTCACAGCGCACCCAAACCGATGTGTGGCACTTCTATGACGACATGCGCCAAGCTGCGCCGACGTGGAAAGAAGTCTGCGGACGCTCCACCATGTCGAACTGGATGAACACGCAGTCCATGCAGCCATTCCCGACGCAGTTCACGCAGCCGAACCGGCTGCTCGAAGAGGATGCCTACTGGTACTACGCCCCCGAATTTTCCGGCTGCAGCGCAACCTCAACGACTGTGAAGTGCACGGTCAAGTGACCTGAACAACGTGCGGGGGCGGTGCGCTTCGACTAAAGTGACGCCGCCCCCACTCCTTTCCCGGCAGGAGATACTGCTTCATGACCGACGGCCTTCAGTGGCTCGAAGACCCGGTTCCGCTCCCCGGCGGCTACTGCGCTATCTTCGCGCGTGGTATCGCCCCCGAAGACCTCGTACGCCGCCTCGTTCCTGACACCGAGCCCCGCTTCATCGGCCTGCGCACACATGATGCATTCGAAGCCGACCTATTCCAGATCGACCGTAGCAAGCCCGTGAACGCGACCGTAGGCGTCCGCTATGGATCAGTCAGTGACCTTTTTTTCTGCATCGGCTACGGCCCCTGGCAGGAAACTCTTAGCCAATTCAACACTCCTGAGATCTCTCACGGCGGTGCGCATACATACGAGCTCTACTTCATGGCCGAGCACCCGAACGTCCCTCCCCCATATTTCCGTTACAACCATGACGGTGTGTACGAAGTGATGTGTGATCTCAACAACGACGACTGGGCAGGAGTCGTCAATGTCCTTGGGGACAACGCCGAGCTGGTCGCCGCACTGGAAGTCGACAAGCGGCGCCCCATGGAGATCCTGGAACAGCGGTTCGGTCTGACCCTGCCGAAGGAAGCGATCCTCACCGACACACTGCCCGCCGCCATCATTAAACCCTGACAGCAGCAAAACCGACCCCTGGATCCCTACAGACGCAAGATATCGCGCTCGCGAGACCAACAGGCCAGAAACCGCGCAGCCCTCCAAGCCCAGTAACGTTGCAAGTTCGCAGGTTGGGCGGAACCGCCCGGTGATGCCCTGTCATGTCAGATGGGCCTAACCTCGATCTTTCGTGACGGTCTACCGACAGAGTCGGCAGACCGTCACGCGTTCCGTGTCTGATGTTGGGCAGGACGAGTGCCCGTCTGTCGCTTCGGGTGTGCGCCGGGTTCCACAGCACCGGTCGGACTGTTGCTGTTCGCATGCACGGGAAAGGCGCTGGCCGGGATTCGGGAGAGCGTGGAGCCGGTCCAGGGCCAGTGAGCTCTTTCAGCGTGGCCACTAATCGGGTGACGGGGCCGGGCCCCGCAACGCACAAGGCTCCCGTGCCGTTGGAGGAGGTGTTCTACGTCTCAACCCGCCGGCGCGGGAGCTTCGTTGATTGTCTATCCTGCCGCACTCGACCTGCCTCACGCCCTGGTCGAGTGGGTCACCATGCTCATCGTCACCCGCGAGGGTTACCGCCGCTGCAAGCTCCCGCCGCACCAACGTGCCCTGGTCGGCCTGGTGTACCTGCGCCGGCACGACGCCCTGGCGCAGATCGCGGCCGGCTTCGGGATCTCGGTCGGCACCGTCATGCCTACACCGCCGCCGTCATCCACCACCTGTCCAAACGTGCGCCCGGCCTGTTGCGGGTGCTGCGGGAGGCCGGTCCCAAGCACGTCCTGCTCGACGGAACGCTTGCCGAGTGCGACCGGATCGGCGACAGCCGGGCCGACTACACCCACAAGCACCGCCGCCACGGCGTGAACGTGCAGGTCATGACCGATCCCACGGGCAGACTGCTGTGGATCTCACCCGCGCTTCCCGGCCGCACGCACGACCTCACGGCGGCCCGCACTCACAAGATCATCCGAATCTGCGAACGCCAGGGCGTCCCCGTCCTCGCCGACCGCGCCTACATCGGCGCCGGGCCCTGGGTGACCACACCCGTCCGGACGCCCGCCCCACCGAGAACTCGCACCGACTCAGCGCACGACGAACCGAGCGCTGTCAGCGGCACGAGCACCGGTCGAACGGGGTGTCGCACGGTTGAAGTCCTGGCGGATCTTCCGCAGGGCACGCTGCAGTCCGAACCGCCTGTCGTCAATCGCCGCAGCCAACCTCACCCTGGAGCGTCAGCGCTGAAAACGCTCACTGACGTCGGAGGGCCAGATCACCTGATATCCCACGCGGATCAACCCGCCTGGCGACCCGGAGCCGGATCGGCCCGGTCCGGGCGGCCTCGCAGCGGATGGAACGGCTCACCGCTCATTCCCGGGAATGTATACCCACGGGCCGATGCCCCGGCGGCCGCTCGCCGCCATCGCCGATCCGGCCGCCGCCAAGTCGGCCATGACACGACTCAGGCTGCCCGTGCCGACCGGTCCGTACCCGGTGGGCACGGTGCAACTGCACCTTGTCGACCGGTCACGGCCGGACGACATCGCGGGACCCTGGGCACTTCCGTGAGCTGATGGTCAGCGTCTGGTATCCCGCCCGGGAAGTCGGGCCCGCTCTCTGCCGGCCACGTGAGTGCTCCGGTGTGGCGAGGCCGATGCCGGCCATGTTCGCGGCGTCTTCTTCCGGCTCGCGCTGGAGGAGTCAGGCGCCCTGTTCGCTGCCCGGCCGGCAGCACCTCCGCGGCGGCGGCCGTGCGGCGCGGCTCGGCGTCGTTGGGCAGCACGTACGACAACGGAGCCGCCGACCAGGCCACGACGAGGGACGACCCGCACCCGTACACGGAACACCGTGCGCCGGTGCTCGCGTACGTCCCCCGACCCCGGGCCCGGCGAGTACGTGGGGAAGCGGTTCCTGGACTCATGAGGCTGGGACGCGCCCGCCCGGACGGGCGGTGGTGGCGAGCGCGCCCAGAGCCTCCTCACTCCGGCAGGGCCCCGCCGCGGTCGCGGCTCAGGACGTCAGGCCGGGTCCACACCGGCCCCCGCCGTGGGCTTCGGCCGGACGTCGGGCGCCGTCGTGTGCCGGATGTCGGCGCCCAGCTTCACCAGGTCCTCGACCAGGTCGCGGTAACCGCGGGCCAGGTGGTGGTGGTTGCGCAGCGTGGTCCGGCCCGGTACCGCGAGCGCGGCGAGCAGCAGGACCGCGGCGGCGCGCAGATCGGTGGCGTGGAGGTCGGTGCCGGGCCGGTACGGCGGGCAGGGGCCGTCGACGCGCAGGACCGTGTCGTCGACCGCCGTCCGCACGCCGAGCGCCCCCAGCTCCGGGGCGAAGCCGAAACGGTGCTCCCAGACGGCCTCCCTGATGTACGTGGGGCCTTCGGCGTACGCCCCCAGCAGGGCCAGGAAGGGCTGGCTGTCGCTGAACACGCCGCGTGACATGGCGGTGAACTCCACGGGCCGCAACGGCTTCGTCAGCGGGTGCGCGGTCACCTCGTCGACGCCGACGTCGACCCGCACCCCCATGCGGTCCAGCAGGTCGAACTCGGGCGCGAGCGCGTGGACCGCGCGGTCGATGCCCGGCCCGGTGATCCGCAGCGGCTCGTCCGCCAGCAGGACACCGGCGCAGATCCAGGTGACCACCTCGATCAGGTCGGGGATCAGGGTCACGTCGGCGGGCCGGTCCAGCGACTCCGGACCACGCCCGTGGATCACCCACGTCTCGGGCCCGGCGAACTCGATGTCGGCGCCCAGGTCGCGCAGCACGGTGACCATGTCGGTCACGTCGGGCTTGAGGTACGGGTGCTTCAGCGTGGTCGTCCCGTGCGTGACCGCGCCCATCAGCAGCGCGGTCTTGACCGCCCCGCTGTAGCAGGGCCCGCTCATGAGCGCCTTGTTGCGCGTGTAGTCGAGCATGTCGATGGTGCAGGGCGTGAGCCGCTGCGCCGTGAGGTCCACGGAGCCGTCCGCCGTGAGCCGGGTGGTGACGCCGAACCGCCCCATCACGTCCAGCAGGTGCTCGACGGGCCTCCCGCGCGGGCCTTCGCCGATCGGGCAGCCGCCGCTCGCGGACAGCCGGGCCACGCCGTTGCGGGAGACGAGGGCGGGCAGCAGGTAGAGCGAACCGTGGATGCGGCCGACGAGATCGGCCGGCAGCTCCGCGCGGTCCCAGGCGGACGCGTCGACGGTGAACGTCTCGGCCGCCCCGTCGTAGTGCGCGTGCGCGCCCGCGGCGCGGAAGATCTCGCCCAGCACCGCGGTCTCGACGATGTCCGGGCAGTTCTCGATGCGCACGGGCGCGCTCGCGGTGGCCGCGGCGGCCACGGTGGTGACCAAGGAGTGCTTGAACCCGGAGGTGCGGACGGCCCCGGAGAGCCGGTTCCCGCCGTGGATCTCCAGCAGCGGCTCACCAGGGGGAGCGGGTTCTCGCCAACGGTCCTGCATGGGGGTGCCTCCTGAGCTGAGTGGTGAGGGGTCGGGCGAAAGGGTCCGGTGCGGAATCGAGCGCAGCCACTGCCGTGCCTGCCTCGCACCGGTCAGGTGGACGACGGTGAGGCCGGGGTGCAGGCCGAGGAAAGCGGCCGTCTCGGCCCGCCGGGTGGCGTGCTGGGACCAGGCCCAGCGCAGCGGGTGGCGCGGGTTGCGCAGCATCGACCGCCAGGTCTCCCGGTTGCCGTGCCACAGCTCCCGGCCCGTGGCGGCCCGGACCACCGAGCGCCGCAGCACGCGGCGCATGACGGTCCGGCGGGGCAGGTCGAGCCAGACGAACGTGTCGGCGCGCTCGCCGAGCAGGTCGCCGACGACCCAGTGGTACTGGGCGTCGCAGATCCACGCCGGTGCCCGCGTGGCGCGCTCCACGTCGTCCGCGAACTCCGCCCGGTGGGTCCAGCCGGGACCGTGGTAGAGCGCGTCCATCTCGATGTGCCTGATGTCCAGCGCCCCGGCCAGGGCGGCGGCCAGCGTCGTCTTGCCCGCGCCGGTGATCCCGCCGACGACGATCCGCCGCAGCGGCGCGGCCGCGGGCGCCGCCACCGGCCGGGTGGGCCGCGTGAGGAACCCGACCGACAGGGCCGTCCCCGCGCAGACGGCGGCCAGGCCGAGCCACAGCACGGTGTTCCCGTGGGCCAGCAGCGCCGTTCCGGCCGCCGGGGCGACGGCGCCCGCGATCCCGAAGGACGTCTGGAAAGTCGCGTTGTAGCGGCCCTCCAGACCGGGCGGCGCGGCGGCGTTCGCCGTCGTCGTGACGACCGGGGCGAACAGCGCGTCGCCGAGCGTGCCGATCAGTGCCGCGCCCAGGACGACCGCGGTGGTGACCGGACCCGCCCAGCCGGACGGCGCCATGACGAGGACCGACAGGGTGAAGAAGCCGGCCGCCAGGCGCAGCGCCCGCGGGGCGGAGACCCGCCGCGCGTAGGCGACCGCAGGCCGCCGGGCCACGGCCATCGCCCCGCAGGCGACGCCGATCACCACCCCCGGCACCCACGACGGCTGCCTCAGCACCACGACGGCGACCACCGGGAGCATCGTCGTCAGACAGTCGGAGACGAACGCCAGCAACAGCGTCAGCAGGCACAGCCGCAGGAAGCCGGGGGCGTCGCGCAGGTCGCGCCACCGCCACGCCCGCCCGTCGGCCGCGGGCTCGGCCGCGGGGGAGGGCAGGAGGTGCCGACGCACCGTGAGCACCAGGCCCATGGCCGCCGCGTAGGTGAGGCCGTTGGCGTACGCGACCAGGTGCAGTCCCGTACCGCTGTCGATCAGCAGGCCCCCGGCGGTCGCGCCGATCGCACCGCCCGCCGCCCACCCGCCGACCTTCAGCACGCTCGCCGTGCTCAGCACGCCCATCAGCTCCCCGGCCGGGACCAGCCGGGCCAGCAGAGGGGTGCTGGCCGTCCAGAACAGCCGGTCCGCGGCAGCCGCGACGACGGCGAGCGCGCCGACCTGCCACGTGGCGGAGACGAAGGGGAACAGCGCGAACACCCCGGTGCGCACGGCGTAGCTCAGGGCTGCCCCGTTCGCCGGACCCCACCGGTCCACCAGCAGGCCGTTCACCGGCCCCGCGAGCAGGCCGAGGAGCCCGCCGACCGTCAGCGCGGCACCGACATGCGCCAGGGGGAGGTGCTGACCCCGGGTGAAGAAGATCAGCGCGACCGGCGCCCACAGGCCGTTGCCCACGCAGTCGACGGTCAGCGCCACGAGATAGGTGCGCTTCCCGGGCGTCTTCCGCCCCCGGCCGGTTAGGAACGGGATCACGGGCGGACGAAGTGCACGAGCAGTGCCCGCCGGTCCACGGGGCAGGTGTCGGCGACCGGCGGCACGCCGTGCCAGGACCGGTCCGAGCGGACGAGCACGACGGACGTCCCGGTGGTCGGCGCCACCCGCTTCGCGCAGTCGGCCATGTCCGCGCTGCGCAGCAGCCGCAGGTCACCTCTCCACTCCGGGTCCCACCCGTCGTTGAAGTAGAAAAGGTGGGTCACCGCCTTGTCCGGGCGGTCGGTGTGCGGCTCGATCCAGCAGCCCCGCGCGTAGCGGGTCATACGGGCCTCGACCAGACACCGCTCCAGGTCCACGCCGGTGAGCGCGGACAGCGCCTCTCGGTAGGGCCGGGAGACGACGTCCGCGACGAACTGCTGCCAGTTCGCGGGGAGCGTGCGCACCTGGTCCTCGTCGACCGCGCCGGCGGTGACGAGGTTGCGGTTGAACATCCGGTACTGCTTGTCGGACCGGTTCAGGTCGGTGCGCTCGGACTCCTCGAAGCCGTCGTCGCTGAACTCGCCGCGCAGCTTCTCGGCGACGGCGTCCGTGACGAACGAGCGAGGGATCACCACGTGGCCGAACGGGTCCTGTTCCAGCTCGGCCCGGCTGATGGTCTCGATGTCGACTAGGGACACGTCTTCTTCCTCACAGGTGAGCGGGATGGGTGAACGCGCCGACGACCGTGCGCAGCCGGGTCTCCTCCCGGAGGCCGTGGAGGGTGAGCATCCGGGCGACGCTGCCGTGTTCGGCCTCGATCCCGGCGATCAGGGAGCGCATCGTCGCCGCCGGCGTGGAGGTCCGCAGCCGCAACTGCGCGAGGGTGTCCTCGCGGGTCCAGTTCGGGCGGGCGTCGGCGCTGCGCAGGGCGCGGTAGGCGCGGGCGGTCAGGGCGTAGTCCCGGGCGACGTCCGCCGTCCGCACCCCGAGCGCCCGCAGGACCAGGGCGCTGACGACGCCGGTGCGGTCCTTGCCCATCGCGCAGCAGATGTAGACGGGGACCTCCGCACCTTCGGCGAGCAGGTCCACGATCTCCGCCGCGACCGGCGCCGCCCTCGTCAGCATGTCACGGTAGTTCGCGAGGTAGTCGCTGGGCCGGGGACGCGCATTGCCCCGGATACGGCTCATGTCGCCGGCCACGGGCCGGGACAGCACGGTCGCGCCCGTGTACTCGGGCCCCCGGTACTGCCGGCGTTCCTCCTCCAGACGCAGGTCGACGACGGTACGGATGCCCAGGCCGCCGAGCGCCGGCGCCGTCTGCGGAGACGGCGCCGGCCCCCGGACGAGGAGCCCCCGCCGCAGGTACCCCCCGCCGGGACCGCGCAGCCCGCCCAGATCGCGCACGTTGGGCAGGCCCGGAACCATGATCCTTCGGGTGTTCATGTCACCCCTTCGCGGTACCGGTCGCCCAGGGCGGCGACGACCCGACGGACGACGGCCTCGTTCGCGACCGCGATACGGACGGCGGCCGGCAGCCCCGGCGCGCCGGACAGGTCCCGTACGACGATCCCCCGCCCCAGGAGGTGCCGGCTCGCGGCCCCGGCGTCCGCCGGATCGGGGACGTCCCAGGTGACGAAGTTCCCGCCGCTCGGCCGGGCGTGCCAGCCGGGCACCGCGCGCTCGACCTCGGCCGCGAACCGCTTCCGCAGCCGCCGCACGTCGGCCCAGATCGCGGTGAAGACGGCCTGCTCCTCCAGTGAGCGCCGCAGCAGCGCGACCGCCGGAGCGGAGACCGAGCCCTCCGGGTCCAGGTCGAACAGGTGGCGGGCGGTCGCCGGGTGCGCGACCGTCACCGCGATCCGGGCGCCCGACAGCCCGTAGGACTTGGAGAACGTGTTGACGCGGACGACGTGCCGCAGACCGGCGAGCCCGCGCACCAGCTCCTCGCCGCCCTCGGTGAACGCCAGGTAGGCGGTGTCCACGACCAGCAGACTGCCGTGCTCCGCCACCGCGTCCGCCAGCTCGGCCAGCTCCTCCCTTCCGTGCACCTGCCCGGTGAAGCTGTGCGGGGTGGTGACGACGACGAACGCCGGCGCACCCGCGCGCAGCCGCCGCGCCAGGTCACGGAGGTCGAACAGCCCGGTCTCCGGGTCCGGGGCCACGGGGTCCAGGACACAGCCCGAGATCGCCGCGAACTTCGCCCATCCGTCGAAGTTCGGCTGGTGCAGGACGATCCGCGACACCTCCGGGAACGCGCGGGTCAGCAGGTTCAGCCCGGGATCGCTGCCCGCGGTCAGGACGAGGGAGTCGGTGTCCACCCCGAACCGGTCGGCGAGCATGCCGTAGACCGGCTGGAGGATGGGGTAGGTCAGCACGTCGTCCGGGTCGAACTCCGCCAGCGTGGCCCGGTGCACCGCCGCCGCCCGGCTGTCCAGCAGCCCGCAGTTCTTCAGGTTGATCTCGTCGGGGACCCGGACCCGCCGGTTGCGGAACCGGCCGGCGCTTTCCCCCAGGAAGGGGGAGCCCGCCCCTTCCCGCGCCGGCACGAGCGTTTCGTCCCTCATGCCGGGCGCAGGGCCGGGCCGGCGGCGCGGGCGGGGATGTTCTCGAACACCTGCGTGACGTCCGGCTGGCTGCCGAAGATGATGTCATAGCCGCGGGCCAGCTCGTCGTCGGTCAGCGCGTGGGTGCCCGGCACGAACAACTGCCGGTTGAACGCGGCCATCTCGTGGTCGGGGAGGTCCGGGTCGGCGAGCTCCCAGGGGGCGTACACGGTCGGCCGGGCCCGGCCCCCGCGCTGCTGGACGGCCTCGATGGTCCGCTCGGCCCCCTCGATCGTGGTGCCGGGCAGCCCGACGATGACGAAGCAGTTCAGCTCGATGCCCGACTCCTCGCACCAGGCCGAGAGCCGGTCGAGGTCCGTCGCGGACTTCTGCTTCGCCCGGGGCAGCAACGCGCCCTCCTGCGGGTCGAGCGTCTCCAGACCGACGCTGATCCGGACGCAGCCGGCCGCCCCCATCGACCGGATCATCCCCTCGCCGAGGTGGTGGACCGTCGTCGCGCACTTCCACGGGTACGGGGAACCGCGCCCGGTCAGCTCCCGGCAGAGCTCCTCCGTCCACTTCTTGTCCAGCGTGAACGTCGGCGCGTAGAACGCCACGTACTCGAACGGCGCCGCGGCGAACGACTCCTCGATGTACCGGACCGTCCGCTCGACCGTGAGCCGCCGTTCCTTCCGCGTGTAGATCAGTGGCACCTCGCAGTAGGAGCAGCCGACCGGGCACCCGCGAGCCGCCGGTACGACCAGTTCGCGGCGGCGCGGGATGCCGCAGAACTTGTTGGCGTCGTCGAAGTAGAGGGCGTCGTAGTGCCCGTACGGGATCTCGTCGGGCGTCGGCAGGTACCAGTCCTCGGCCGGGAGCAGGTCGCCGCGGCGCTTGGGAGCGGCCCAGGAGCCGTCGCGGCGCAGGTGCACCCCCGCCGCGTCGGCCGCCCGGCCCCGGAAGGCATCGATCGCGGCGACGACGCCGGACTCGAAGTCGCCGTTCTCCACGATCGCGTCGATGTCGAAGCGCTCGAAGAAGCGGGGGTTGACCCCGGACAGCCTGCCGAACGTGACGATCGGGGCGTCCGGGTTCAGCGCCCGTGCGTAGGAGACGAGCCGGCGCAGCCCGTCGATGCCGTCGAACTCGTTCATCACGGCGATCACGTCGTACCGCTCCTGGAAGAGCCTGCTGCCCAGGTCCTTCCACGTCAGCCGCTCGACACTGGCGTCGATCGCGGTGACCTGGGCGCCCGGGTAGACGGCGCGCAGGTGACCGGTGACCTGGTAGAGCGCGAGGTGGTGCCCCGCGTTGAAGTAGCTGAGCACCTGCGGCGGCCAGATCACGAGGATCTTCCGGGGTTCGTCCACAATCTTTCCCATGGGGGGTCCTTTCGGTGCCGGGCGCGGGACGGTCAGTTCTGCGGCCGGTACGCGGAGCCGGCGAGCCCGGTGGTCAGCCAGTACTCGATCTGGACCGTGATGCGCTCGGTCCCCTCCGGGTGCTCGATCTTCGAGACCGCGTGCCACGACTTGTCGGTGGGCGGGAAGGCGAGCAGCTGGCCGCCGACCGGGCTGATCTCCTCCGTCGGACCCTCCTTGGGGGACGCGAAGATCTGGAACTGCCCGCCCGCCTCGACGGGCCAGTCACGGTTCAGGTAGAGGATCACGGTGATCGCCTTGGTCGGCTTGTCCTTGTGTACCGACAGGTAGTCGCCGTTGCGGTGGGTGTAGAGGCCGATGCTGCGCTGCAGGCCGGCCAGTTCGATCCCGGTCGACTTCTCCAGCCAGGCGGTGAACTCGGCGCCGCGCAGCTCCTCCACGAGGTCGCGCCAGACCCCGGGCAGGCGGGGGAAGACCGGGGCTTCCTCTTCGAGGACGATGAGGTCCACGAGGTTCATCCGGTACTGCTTCTCGTGCTTCGGGTCCTCGACCGCGATCTTCGCGACGTCGGCGGTCGGCACGGTCGCGAGCAGCTCGTCCAGTTGCCCGTCGTCGAGCAGGTCACGGCCGCGGAAGAGCTGGAACGGCTGGGTACGTTCCTCCAGCGCCGAGTCGAGCGTCAGCACCACGGTGTCTCCTTGGGGTCGATGCGTGGGCCCGGGACGGCCCGGGCCTGACCTGGCCACAGCCTGTCCGCGGGCCCCTGCCGACCCCTCGTCGGTTCGCTGCCCGGCCGCTGCCGGGGATCGGCAAGGTCTTCGCAAACCGGCGCGCCATCACACGGCAAGCGGGACGGTGACACTGGCGGGGCAGCCCTGATACCCGAACCGGTGCACACGCCGGCCGCCGAGAGGTACGAGTCTTGATCAACCTGGACGTCCGGCTCGAAACGTGGGACCACCCCTTCCGGCACTTCCGCGGCGCCGGTCTGCTCTCCGCGCGCCACCTGGCCGACCTCGGCGCCACCGCGCCGGACGAGGGCCTGTTCCAGCGGATCGACACCTCCACCGGTGAGGCACGGCGCCGCTACCGCTCGTCCGTCCTGCCGGTCTCCGACAACAAGACCGGCCTCACCCCCGATGAGATCCCTCTGGCGGCGCCCTGGCGCGAACTGGTCACCGACCTGCTGTCCGACGAGTTCACCGACTGGCTCCGCCGCGAGACCGGGGTGGACACCACCGGGCTCCACCGCCGGGCCGAGATCTACCACCACCACGACGGCGACTTCGAGGACCTCAGCGTCGGCAAACAGCACAAGAGACTCGCCTTCGTACTGCACACCAACGAGCACTGGCCGGCCGACGGCGGCGGAGAACAGGAGTACTGGTCCGGCCCGGACAGGTCGGCCGGCCCCGCCTCGACCATGCTTCCGACGGGAGGCACCGCCTGGCTCTACTCGGCATCGCCCTCGTCCTGGCACCGGATGGCGCCGGTCAGCGCGGGGCGGGGCCTGGTGCGGCGGTGGGTCGCCATGGCCTTCTTCGAGTGACCGGCGAACCCCGGCCTGACACCGACGGCCGGACAGGACGGAAGCCGCCGCCCGAGTCGTCTCGGACGGCGGCTTCCGCCGGTCACTCCTCGTCGATCCGGATGGCCGACGACGGGCACAGGTGGACCGCCTGACGGACGGCCGGCCGATCCGCCCCGGCCGGATCCACCGTCACGGGCGCGACCAGCCCCTCCTCGTCCTGGTCGAAGACGGCGGGCGCCACCAGGACGCACTGGGCGGCGCCGACGCACCGCCCCCTGTCCGCGGTGATGTGCACGGGCGTGCCCCTCTCCTCAGCAGTTCACCGGCACCCGGTAGATGCCGTAGATCCCGGCGTCGTCCTTGTACGGCAGCTCCTCGGCAGGCACGGCCAGCGACAGGCCCGGAACCCGGCGCAGCAGCGTCTCGAACACGATCTCCAGCTCCACCCGGGCCAGGTTCTGCCCGAGGCACTGGTGGACTCCGTACCCGAAGGCGACGTGGTGGCGCGCGCCGCGTTCGAAGTCGAGCCGGTCCGGGTGCTCGAAGACCTCGTCGTCCCAGTCGGCGGCCAGCCCGGACACGACGATGCCCTCGTTCTTGCGGATGGTCACGCCGCCGATCGCGATGTCCTCGGTGGCGATCCGGGCGGGCGCGTTCTCCACGACGCTGAAGTAGCGCAGCATCTCCTCGATCGCCGGGGGCAGCAGCGAGGGGTCGGCCGCGATCCGTGCCTTGTGCTCCGGGTTCTCCAGCAGCGCCACCACGCCCAGCGAGATCATGTTCGCGGTGGTCTGGTGCCCGGCGACCAGCAGCATGACGGCGGTGCCCACGATCTCGTCGTGCGTCATCACCGGCGTCTGCCGGTTGCGCGCGATGAGCCGGCCGATCAGGTCGTCGGTGGGCTCACCCCGCTCCTTCTCGGTGACGAGGTCCTCCAGGAAGTCGTTGAGCGCGTCGGAGGCCGCGGCGCGCTCCCGTATCGAGACGGACCGGCTGACCAGCATGCCCGCCCACTCGTGGAAGTCGCGGCGCTGCTCGTGGGGCACACCCAGCAGCTCGCAGATCACCAGCGACGGCACCGCCTGCGACACGTGCTCGACGAGGTCGGCCGGCTGCGGCGCGGCCAGCATCTCGTCGATGCTCCGGTCGACGATCTCCTGGACACGCGGGCGCAGCGCGGCGATCCGGCGCAGCGAGAACTCGCCGGTCAGGATCCTGCGGTGAGCCCCGTGCTCGTCCCCGTCCAGGTGGATCATGGACCGCCGGGTGGTGAGCCGGCGGACGCGCTCGGTCGCCGCGCGCTGCTCGGCGGTCAGCCGGCCCGGGAACGCCGGGTGCAGGCGGTCGGCGCTGACCCGCGGGTCGGCGAGCAGCTTGCGGGCCAGATCGTGCTTGAGGACCAGCCAGGCCACCTGACCGTCGGGCATGCGGACCCGGCTGACCGGCTCCTGCCCGCGCAGCTTGCGATACTCGGCGGGCGGGTGCATGGGGCACTCGCGGGCCATGGGGAACGACGGGATGTCGTGGTCGAACGCCTCGGTCATGGGGTGGGTTCCCGTTCCTCTCGGGCCTGCCGGTCCGCTGCCGCCGCACGGAGCGCGACCCGGTTGATCTTGCCGACGCCGATCATCGGCAGGGCGTCGACCACCCTTATGTCCTCGGGCAGTTTGTACGTGGCGATGCCGCGCTCGGTGAGGAAGCGGCGCAGGCCGAGCAGCGTCGGCTGCTGCTCCGGGTCGGAGGGGACGGCGAAGACGCAGACCGTCTGCCCCCACACCGGGTGCGGCATCGCGACCGCCGCGACCGCCCGCAGCAAGGGGTGCTCGGCGAGCAGCGATTCGATCTCCCCGGCGGAGATCTTCTCCCCGCCGCGGTTGATGACGTCGCCGATCCGGCCCTCCACCACCAGCCCGCCCGACGGGTGGAGGCGTGCCAGGTCGCCGGTGCGGTAGAAGCCGTCGTCGGTGAAGGCGCGCGCGTCGGCGTCCGGCGCCGCGTAGTACCCGGCGACCGTGTACGGGCCCCTGGTCAGCACTTCTCCCATCTCGCCGGGTGCCACTTCGGTGCCGTCCTCGGCCACGATGCGGATCTCGTCGCCGGGTGAGGCGGGCCGCCCCTGGGTGTGGGCGATGACGTCACCGGGGTCGTCCAGCGCGGTGTAGGTCAGCAGCCCCTCGCTCATGCCGTAGCACTGCTGCACCGTACAGCCGAGCAGCTTGTGCGCCTCGGCCGCCGGGGCGGGCTCCAGACGGGCGCCGCCGGCCTGGAGCACGCGCAGTGACGTCGGCCCGCGCCCCCGCCGCCCGGCCTCGCCCAGCCACTGGGTGACCAGCGCGGGCACCAGCGTCGTGTGCGTCACCCCCTCCCGGTCGATGAGGTCGAGCGCCGCCCCTGGATCTCCCGGCGAGCCCAGGACGACCCGGCCGCCGAAGGCCAGGGCGCCGAACATGCCGGGGCAGTTGAGGACGAACCCGTGCGCCCCCGACATGACGGCGAGGTACACCGTGTCCGGCGACAGCCCGGCCCACCGGGCGGCCGTGCGGATCATGTAGCCGTAGCCCTCGTGGGCGCGCGCGATCGCCTTCGGCGGGCCGGTGGTCCCGCTGGACAGCAGGAAGACGGCGGGCTCATCGGCCAGCGGCGGCCCCAGATCGGGCAGGGGCCTCGCCCCGGGGTCCGGTCGGCACAGCTCGACCAGGTCCTCGGTGCCTTCGGGAACGGCGTCCGCCGCGCGGTCGGCGACCAGGATGTGCCGGATGCTCGGGCAGCTCTCCCGCAGTTCCCTCGCCAGCGCGACATGGTCGAAGCGCTGCCAGCGGCGTGGTACGGCCACGGCCGTGGGCCGGGTGGCCGCCACGACCGCCAGCAGCTCGCGGCGGCGCAGCGTGGGCACCGCCATCACCGGGTGGGCGCCCAGCCGCATCAGTGCCAGCGGCAGGACGACCAGCTCCAGGTCGTTGGGGAGCTGGACCAGGACACGGTCCCCGCGCGCGATCCCGAGGCCGGCCAGCCGGGCGGCGGCGCCGGCGACCGCGTCCGCCAGCTCACGCCGGGTCAGCCGGCCGCCGGGGCCGCGGACGGCCTCCTTCTCGGGATCCTCGGCCACGTGCCGCAGCACCAGCCGGTCGACCCGCTCGGGACGCCACCACCCGCGGTCGCGGTACTCCCGCGCGCGATCCGGCGGAATCCTTGGGAGGCCGGGATCCTCGGGACGGAATGAACTCACGCTCTGTCACCTTCCTTTCTCGCGGCCACGTCAGAGAGCCGACTGCGGGGCGAGCCGCGAGATGTCGTACGCGGTGGAGTCCTCCACGGCCAGGTCGGCGCAGATCCGGCCGAACAGCGGGACGAACTTGAACGCCCAGCCCGCCCCGTAGACGACGAGCTTCTCCCCGTGCGTCATCAGGTCCCGGGCGGTACCGAGGAAGAACTGCCGTTCGGGGTCCGTGGGCAGCACGGCCAGGCAGGTCGAGGTCCGCACCGGGTCGGGGTCGACCGTGGGCAGATGGTCCCGCAGCCAGCCCGAGAGCCGGTCCGTCTGGCGCCGGTCGGCGACGCCGGTGGCCGCCGAGGGGTGGTCGAGCGGGTCCACCTCGAAGTCCGGCCCGCAGCGCACGAACTCCCCGGGCGCCCACGGGTTGTGGCCGAACCCGTAGAACAGGTTGGTGTCCTCCGGCGTCGGCTGCTGGAAGGCGAACCAGAACGGCGCCTGCGTCACCGGCGTGGCCTGCCGGTAGGCCGCGATGGCCATCTCGTACACCGAGTACGCGAGGCGCGCGCCCAGCGGTTCCAGCAGGTCGTTGGTGTAGGGGCCGCAGGCCAGCACCACCTTGCCGGCCCGGAAGGTGCCCCGGTCGGTGGTGACGCTCACCCCGTCCGCGTCCGGCACGAGTTCCGTCACCGTCTCCCCGGCGCGCAGGGTGCAGCCGGCCGCCTGGGCGAGGGTGAACAGCGCCGCCAGCGTTCCCCTGACGTCGATCGTCCCGCCGTCCGGCTGGAGAAACCCCTCGTAGTGCCGGGGCAGGCCGCGGAACCCGAACCGCCGCTCGATGTCGGCGGACTTGAGCCACTCGTAGCGCACCGAGAGCTTGTCCATCATCGCGGCGGTCCCCGAGATCTGGCCCTCGTTGGTGACGACGTCGGTGTCCCCGAACCAGAGGCTGCCGATCTCGTGGATGAGGCGGCGCTCGCAGCGGCTCTCCAGCGCGCGCCACAGCGGAAGGGTCTCCAGCGTCAGGCGGAACAGGTCCTCCTGCGTGTACTGGAGCCGCCAGTGCCGCTCGGCGCCGCTGGTGCCCCCGTTCTCGTTGAAGAACGTGTGCCGCTCCAGGACCAGTACCCGGTGGCCGCGCTCGGCGACCTGCCAGGCGGTGGCCAGGCCCACGGGCCCGCCTCCCACGACCACCACGTCATAGGATTCCGTCATGCCCGGGCCTCCTCGTAACTCGACGTGCCGCGCTCGCCGGTGTCCCGCCGTCCGGTGAGCGCGGACTTCAGGGCCAGCACCAGGTGCTCCACCTGGCCGTCGGTCATCGACGGGTAGCAGGGCAGATTGACCTGCTCGTGGAACCAGAGCCGCTCGGTGACCGGACACTCGCCGAGCCGGTGGCCCCGGCCCCGCCACTCGGGGCGCAGATGCAGGGGGAAGTAACGCACCTGCACCTGGACCCCGGCGTCCTCCAGGGCGTGGATGACCTCGTCGCGGCTCACGCCCTGTCCCGGCCGGACGAAGAAGGTGAACAGGTGGTAGGGGTGGAGGACGTCCTCGGGCACGTCGGCCAGCCGCACCTGCGGCAACTCCGCCAGCGTCCGGGCGAGGCGCCCGGCGATCCATCGCCGCCGCCCGGCCAGCTCCCCGAGACGCTCGAGCTGGACGAGCCCCACAGCCGCCCCGGCCTCGCTGAGCGTGGCGTTGCTCCCGGGGTGCCGGATGCGCAGGCACTCCTTCTCGTACGAGTCCCCCGCCCACATCATCCAGGGCTCCGAGTGCTCGTACGGCCCGGCCGACAGCGGCGACGGGATGAGGACCCCGTCGGCGGCGTTGGAGCGGATGCGGTCGAGGCGCTCGGCCCACTCGGGATCGTCGAAGGTGAGCATGCCGCCCTCGCCGAGGGTCGTGATGTTCTTGCTGGAGTGGAAGCTGAAGCACCCGATGTCGCCGAGCACGCCCGGCCGCCGGCCGCGGTAGAGGGCGCCCAGCGCGTGCGCGCAGTCCTCGATCACCCGGACGCCGTGCCGACGGGCCACCCGCATGATCTCGTCCATGCGGGCCGGCCGGCCGCCGTAGTGGACCAGGATCAGGGCCCGGGTCCGCGGAGTGATCAGCGACTCGAACGAGTCGACGTCCACGTTCAGGGTGTCCGGCTCCACGTCGCAGAAACGGACCGTCACGTCGTGGGCCAGCAGGGGGTCGGCGGTGGCCTTGAAGGTCTGCGGGGTCACGATGACCTCGTCACCGGGGGCGAGGTCCAGCAGGTGCACGGCGAGCGCGACGGCGACGGTTCCGCTGGTGACGGTCATCGCGTACCGGCTGCCGACGTGCTCGCGCATCGCCTGCTCGAACGCCTCCCGCCACCGCCCTTGCGAGAGGCTCTCGCCGGACCGGACGACCTCGCCCAGCGCGGCCAGCTCGGCGCCCCCGAGGATGCTTCCCACCGCGGGGGCCGGCACGAAGTACCGGGAGTTCTCGTTCACGGTCAGCATGAGCCGGTCCCACTGCCCGCCGGGCTTCCCCCGTCCCGGGCGGCGCGCAGGGCCAGCGCCACCTCCACGATCAGGTCCTCCTGGCCCGCGACCACCTGACGCCTGCCGAGTTCGAAGAAGACGTCGCGCGGATCGACCCCTTCCCGCGCCGCGATGTCGAGCACCGGTTTCTTGAATCCGGAGAACACCCCGGCCAGCCCGCTGACGATGGAGACGGAGTCGATGGTGGGCGGCGCCGGCATCAGCTCCCGCCCGGCGATGTCCGCCGCGTCCAGGAGCCGGTACAGGTCGATGCCCGTCCGGAACCCCAGCCGTTCCAGCACCGGCACCAGGACCTCCAGCTGGGTGTTGCCGGCGCCGGCGCCGAAGCCCCGCGCACACGCGTCGAGGATGCCGGCCCCCGCCTGGGCCGCCGCGACCGAGTTCGCCACGGCCATGCCGAGGTTGTTGTGCCCGTGGAACATCACCGGCACGTCGACGGCGGCGCGGATGGCCCCGATGCGCGCTGTGACGTCCGAGGGCAGGAAGTGCCCCGAGGAGTCGAGGATGCCCACACCGGTGGCGCCGTACCCGACCAGGCGCGCGCACTCCTCGGCGAGCTGGTCGGGGCTCGCCATGTGCGTCATGAGCAGGATGCCGTGCGCCTCCACGCCCTCGTCGCGCAGGAAGCCGAGGTGGCGCTCGGCGACGCTGGCCTCGGTGCAGTGCGTCGCGATGCGCACCAGGTCGACCTCGTACGCGAGGGCGTTCTTGATGTCCTGGGTGGTGGCCCAGCCCGGGAACATGAGAACCCCGAGCTTGCTGGTCGTCAGGGTCTCCCGGGCGATCGACATCATCTCGTCGTCGCTCAGCCGGGCCCGGCCGACCTGGAGGGACGAGGCGGCCAGTCCGTTGCCGTGGCCGACCTCGACGACCGGGACGGCCGCGGCGTCCGCGGCCTTGAGATAGGCGCGGAGCTGCTCCGCGCCGAGGCTGTGCCGCACGGCGTGCTGGCCGTCGCGCAGCGTCGGGTCGTGGATCTGGACCGGCCTGCCCGCGGCGGCGTCCCGGGCCGCTTCCTGGCTCATGCCGTCTCCCTGCCTGCCAGTGCGAGCCGGCCCGCCGCGTAACACTCGGCGGCCTGGATCGCGGCGGAATTGATGATGTCGAGATTCCCGGCGTAGTGCGGCAGCCGCTCACCGGACGAGGTGACCTCCACGGAGACGAAGGCCGTGGAGTCGTTGACGGTGCACACGCTGACGCCGAACCCCTTGACGTACGTGCGGATTTCGTCAGCGGCTCTCGTCACCAGCGCGCGCACCGAGTCGGTGGTGAGGTCCCGGCCCCGCAGGTACATGGCGACCCGGAAGGTGGCCGCGGGCCGGGCCGGGCTGATGTTGACGAGCGCCTTCACGTCCTCGACGCCGGTGAACCAGCGGATCGCGTCCTGCGTGGTCTGCACGTACTCGTCGAGGTTCAGGCGTGAGGCGCGGCCCACGCTCAGGGTGGCGGCCGTGGTCACGACCTCGACGCAGTCGATCTCGTGCGCTCTCGCGATGGCGTGCAGGATCGGTACGCACGCCTGCCCGCCGCAGGTCACCATGCTGATGTCGCGGTGGGAGCCGATGTCCTCCCGGTTGACGCCCGGGACGATCATCTGCCCCACTCTGCTGGGCGTCAGGTCGACGATCATCGCCCCGGACGCCGCGAGTTTCTCCGCGTGCTCGGCGTGGAACGACGCGTTGGTGGCGTCGAACACCACGTCGAAGTCCTCCTCGGCGTCGACGAGGGACTGGATGCCCCCGGTCGCCACCGGCAGCCCGCGCCGGGCAGCCCGCCGCAGCTCGGCGGCGTCGTGCCGCCCCGCGACGAGCCGCAGGTCGAGACAGTCCGAGCGCATGATCTTGGTCGCCAGGTCCATACCGATGAGTCCGGCGCCCAGGACCGACACGGACAGCCGTCCAGTTGCTTGCATGTACGGTCGCCTTTCCGTCAAGGTGCGGCGTGATCCGCAGGGGGACCGCTCGCGGAGGCCGGCCGCGGTGGTCCCTACGCGGCCCAGCCTGGAGCTGGGGCCTTGCCGACGGCTTGCCGTGCACTGACCGGCCGGCGCCGCGGGCGGGGCAAGCGAGGCGGCGAGGTCCTTGCAGGGACGCGGCGACATGCTGTGCGGGCACCACCCTGGGGCTTCCCCCGCCACAACGCCAGTGCGAACGCCGCACATTCAGCATCCGAAGGGGACTGCGATCCGTGGTCAACCCGATTCATGACGACAACGGTGCCTCTCTGGTCCTGGTGAACAGCGAGAACCGGCACGCTCTGTGGGCCGACGGCCCCGACGTACCACCGGGCTGGCGCGTCGCGCACCGGGCGGCCGGCCGCCGGGAGTGCCTGGAGTACATCGGCGCCCACTGGCCGGACATCCGGCCCGCCGGACTCCCGGACACCGGGAAGGACGCGGGCGCCTGCCTGCACGACCTGTTCGCCGCCCAGGTCGCGCGCACCCCCGGGGCGCCGGCCCTGATCTGGCGGGACCATGAGATCTCGTACCGCCGACTCGACGACGATTCCAGCAGGTTGGCCGCATACCTGCGGCTGCGCGGCGTTGGGCCCGGCGCGTTCGTGGGCCTGTGCGTCGAGCGGTCGCCGCAGATGATCACGGCCCTGCTCGGCGTCCTGAAGACCGGCGCCGCCTACGTGCCCCTCGACCCCGAGTACCCGGTCGAACGGCTGCGGTACGTCCTGTCCGACACGGGAGCACGCCTGCTGCTGACCCAAGAGGCGCTGAGGCCGCTCTTCCCTGACCACGACGGCGAGATCCTCTGCCTCGACCAGCACCGGCAGGACATCGACGCGCTGTCCGCCGCGCCCGCGCCGGACAGCCCCGTCCCGCTGCCGTCGGACACCGCCTACGTCATCCACACCTCCGGCTCCACGGGCCGCCCCAAGGGCGTCCTGGTGACGCACCGCTCCCTGGCGAACCACAGCTCCGCCGTGAACCGGTACTTCGCCTTCGCCCCCGGCGACCGCGTCCTGCAGTGCAGGCCGCTGAGCTTCGACGCCGCTGCCGAGGAGATCTTCCCGCCGCTCCTGCACGGCGCGGCCCTCGTCCTCGGCAGCGACCCCCTGCGCCAGACGTTCCGGGCCCTGACCCAGCAGGTCATCGACACCGGCACGACCTTCCTGAGCGTGCCCACGGCCTTCTGGCACAGCTGGGTCGCGGAGGAGGACTGCCTGCTGCGGCTGGCCACGGAGTCCGCGCTGCGCACGATGATCGTGGCCGGCGAGAAGGCGACCCGTCAGGCCCTGCTGACCTGGAAGAAACGGGTCGGCGAGGACATCCGCTGGTTCAACGTCTACGGCCCCACCGAGGGCACCATCACCACGACGGTCCACGAGCCGGGCGCCGAATGGGAGATCGGCGAGTACGGCTCCGTCCCGATCGGCCGCCCCATCGACAACGTCCGCACGTACGTCCTCGACGACGCCCTGCGGCCGGTCCCGGCGGGAGAACCGGGCGAGCTGTTCATCGGCGGGGCGGGCGTGGCCGTCGGCTACCTGAACGCGCCGCAGACCACCGCCGAGCGGTTCCTGCCCGACCCCTTCTCCGGCGTGCCCGGCAGCCGGCTCTACCGCACCGGGGACCTGGTGCGCGCGGACGCCGACGGCTGCCTGGAGTTCCTCGGCCGCCGGGACCACCAGGTGAAACTGCGCGGTTACCGCATCGAACTCGGCGAGATCGAGGCCGTGCTCACCGAGCACGAGGACGTCCGGGCGTGCGTCGCCCTGGTGACCGGCGACGGCCCCGACAGTGCCCTCGTGTGCTTCGTGACCGCGGGCGGGCGGGCCGCGCCGCCGGCCGCCGAACTGATCGCCCACCTGCGCGGCCGGCTGCCCTGGTACATGATCCCGACGGCCGTACACGTCCTGGACGCCTTCCCCCTGACCCCCAACGGGAAGATCGACCGGGCCGCCCTGCTCGCCCTCGAACCCGACGACGACGGCGAAGCCGTCCACATCGCGCCGCGCACCCCCGAGGAAGCGGTCCTGGCCGACATCTGGGAGGACATCCTCGGCCGCCGCGGCATCAGCGTCGACGCCGACTTCTTCCAGGTGGGCGGCCACTCCCTGCTCGCCGCGAGTCTCATCGCCCGCATCCGCGCCCGGTTCGACGTCGCCATGACGGCCCGCGTGCTGTTCGAGTCCCCGACCATCGCCGGGCTCGCCGAAGCCGTCACCCGGGCGACCGGCGACGGCGCGGCGGCCCGCGCCGGACGGAGCTGACCGGCGGTGGCACCGCGACAGGCCGCCGCCACGCGCCCGGACAGCCCCTGGCTGCGCACCTTCGGCCCGCCGCAGCCCGCGGCCCCGGCCCGGCTCGTGTGCTTCCCGCACGCCGGGGGCGCGGCCAGCTACTTCCGGGACTGGGGCGGCCGTGACCTCGCCGGGGCCGAGGTGTGGGCCGTCCAGTATCCGGGCCGCGAGAACCGGATCCGGGAGGGGTTCCCGCCCGACCTGCACACCCTCGCCGACCAGGTCACCGAGGAGTTGCACGGACTCCTCGACCGGCCCACCGTCTTCTTCGGGCACAGCATGGGCGCCGTCGTCGGCTACGAGGTCCTGCGCCGCCTCACGGCCGGCGGCCGGGACGGCGCCGTACTCCACCTCGTGGTCTCGGGGTGCGGCGCCCCCCAGCGGGTGCGCCCCTTCGCCGGACAGGAAGGTGCCCACCTCCTGGACGACGACCGGCTCGTGGCCCTCCTGAAGGAGCTGGGCTCAGGCAACGCGGGCCTGCTGGACGACCCGGACATGCGGTCGGCCTTTCTGCCGGCGGTCCGCGACGACTACCGCATCGTCCAGTCCTACGTCCCGCGCGCCGGCGGCCCGCTCCTGCGGACCGACGTCACCGCGTTCGTGGGCCGCCAGGACGAGGCGGTCGGCGTCGGCGACGCGGGCGCCTGGGCCGGCGCGACCCGGGGCCGTTTCACGCTCCGCACCTTCCCCGGCGGCCACTTCTACCTGGGAGAACACCCGGACGACGTCCTGCACGCCCTGGGCGAGGTCCTCCGTCCCGCCACCACGATCGACACCGGGAGAGCCGATGAGAGTTGACCTGTCCGACCCGCTCCTGTACCGGGACTCCGACCCCGCACCGGTCTGGTCGCGGCTGCGCGCCGAACACCCCGTCCACCGCAACGAGCGGGCCAACGGGGAGTACTTCTGGGCGGTGATGATCCACGGCCTGTGCACCGACATGCTGACCGACCCCCGCGTGTTCAGCTCCCGGAACGGGATGCGCCTCGACTCCGACCCGAAGGTCCTCGCCGCCGCGGCCGGCAAGATGCTCAACATCACCGACCCGCCCCGGCACGACAAGATCCGCAAGGTCGTCAGCTCGGCGTTCACCCCGCGCATGGTGAGCCGGCTGGAGGCCACCATGCGCAAGACGGCCGCCGAAGCCATCGACGAGGCGCTGGCCGCGGGGGAGTGCGAGTTCACGCGCGTCGCCCAGAAACTGCCGGTCTCGGTCATCTGCGACATGCTCGGCGTCGCACCCGCCGACTGGGACTTCATGGTCGAGCGCACCCGCTTCGCCTGGAGCTCCACCGCCCTCGACGAGGCGGAGGAGGCGCGCAAGATCCGGGCCCACACCGAGATCCTGCTCCACTTCCAGGACCTCGCCGCACAGCGCAGGCGGGAGCCGCAGGACGACCTCATGAGCGCCCTGGTGTGCGGCGAGATCGACGGCGCCCCGCTGACCGACCAGGAGATCCTCTACAACTGCGACGCCCTGGTCTCCGGCGGCAACGAGACGACCCGGCACGCCACCGTCGGCGGGCTGCTCGCCCTCATCGACAACCCGGATCAGTGGCGCCGGCTGCGCGACGAGCCCGCCCTCATGCCCTCGGCGATCCAGGAGATCGTGCGCTACACCTCGCCTGTCATGCACGCGCTGCGCACCGCGACCGAGGACGTCGAGTTCGGCGGGGAGCTGATCAGCGCCGGGGACCACGTCGTCGCCTGGCTGCCCTCGGCCAACCGCGACGAGAAGGTCTTCGACGACCCCGACCGCTTCGACATCGGGCGCGAACCCAACCGCCACCTGGGCTTCATCCAGGGCAACCACTACTGCATCGGCTCCTCGCTCGCCAAGCTCGAACTCACGGTGATGTTCGAGGAACTCCTGGCGCGGGTCGAGGTCGCCGAACTCGCCGGCCAGGTTCGCCGCCTGCGCTCGAACCTGCTGTGGGGGTTCGACTCGCTTCCCGTGACATTCGTTCCGAGGGCCTGAGGAGAGCTGCCCCATGACCGCGCCTACCGCCCCCTCGACCGACACATACCTCGGCACCAATGTCCGTCTGCTGCCCCAGACCGACCAGCTGCGCGCCCTGCACACCGTGATCCGCGACCGGGACGCCCGCCGCGAGGACTTCGTCCGCTACTCGCGCCGGATCATCCGCCTGCTGATCGAGGCGGGCATGGACCTGCTGCCCTTCGAGCCGCACGAGGTCCGCACCCCGACCGGCGCCGCCTACCAGGGGCTGCGCTTCGCCTCCGGGCTGTGCGGGGTCACCGTGGTGCGCGCCGGGGAGAGCATGGAGGGCGAACTGCGGGACGTCTGCCCGGGGATCAGGATCGGGAAGATCCTCATCCAGCGGGACGAGACGACCAAAGAGGCCCGCCTCTACTACACCTCCCTGCCCGCCGACATCGCCCGGCGGCACGTCCTGCTCCTCGACCCGGTCATGGCGAGCGGCGGGACCGCGCTGGCGGCGCTGCGAGTGCTGACGGACCTCGGCGTGCCCGAGGAGAACATCGTCTTCGTCAACTTCATCACCGTCCCCGAGGGCATCACCACCGTCTGCGAGCAGTACCCGCGGGTGCGGATCGTGACCTCCGCCATCGAGGAGCGGCTGACCGAGGACGCGTGGATGCTGCCCGGCATCGGGGACTTCGGGGACCGCTACTTCGGCACGGACGACTGACGCGTGCGCGGCCGGCTTCCCCGGCCGGCCTGGAAGACCGTGAAACGACGACTGATCGAAGGACGCACATGAAGGCCGAACAGGGGCCGTTTCTGCTGCTGAACACCAAGGAGATCGTCTCGCGCCTGCACGAGTGGTTCCCCGACGCGGCGCGGGAGCTGGTCGTGGTGACCACGAGAGCGGACATCCCCTCCGCCGACATCTCCGCGTACGCACGGCGCTTCCTCCACTTGGAGGTGGTGCCCGACCTCCGGGAGCTGTCGGACGACGCACTCCTGGCCCTCGCCCGGCGGTTCGGCGTACGCCGGATCCTGTCGCTCGGCGAGCGCGAGGTGCTGCGCGCGGCGCGCATACGGGCCGAACTCGGCCTGCCCGGCCAGAGCCTCGCCTCGGCCACGGCGTACCGGGACAAGCACGTCATGAAGTCGACCCTGGCGGCGGCGGGCATCGACGTCGCCCCCATGCGCAGGTTCCGGACCAACGACGACCTCGCCGAGTTCGCGTGGGAGGTCGGCTTCCCGGTCGTCGTCAAGGAACTCGACTCCGGCGCCTCGAACGGCACGGTGGTCCTGATGGACGAGGAGGACCTGCGCGCCCTCCCGGAGCGCGCCACCGCGGCCCCCCGGCTGGCCGAAGCCTGGATCGAGGGCGACTTCTACCACGTCAACGGCCTCATGAAGGACGGCGAGGTGGTGCTCGCGGTGCCCTCCCGCAACCTGTACTCCGACTGGTTCTCGGTCGCCTACGACGCCCCGACCATGACGGGGATGATGCCCGACGACCACCCCCTGTCCGAGCGGCTGCGCAGCACCGCGCGGCAGGTCGTGGCCGCGCTTCCCGCCGTACCCGGCCTGTGCGCCTTCCACCTCGAACTGTTCCACACCGCCGACGACCGCGTGGTCGTCTGCGAGATCGCCTGCCGGGCGGGCGCGGCCCTCGTCAGCGACGTCCACGAAGCCGTGCTCGGCGTGAACTTCCACGGCGCGAGCCTGCTCGGCCAGGCCGGACGCGGTGACCAGGTCGAGATCCGGCCGACCGGCGAACGGCTCGGCTTCGTCTGGTTCCCGCCGGCCAAAGGAGTCCTGCGCGCGCTGCCCGACACGTGCCCGCTGCCGGGGACGGTGAGCTACCGGCCCTGCGGCGACGTCGGACGCCGCTACGGCAGTTCCCCCGGACTCGGCCGGCCCATCGCCGAGATGGTCTTCCGGCTCACCGAGCCGGACCCCTGGGCGGAGCTGCGGCGGATCGAGGAGTGGTGGGACGACAACGTCGTCTGGGAGCACCGGACCAACGCGGTGCCCGACCGCTGGAAGACGCCCCGAAGGAAGCCGGCCGACGCGTAGCGGCCCGGCAAACGGACCGGAGGACCCGTGTACGAACTGCTGAAGACGATCATGATCGAGGAGTTGGAGGTGGAGGCCGGCCAGGTGTCCCCGGACGCGAGCCGCGAGGACGCCGGCCTGGACTCCCTCGCCACCTTCGAACTCTCCCTGGCGCTCAGCCAGCGCCTCGGCGTCACCATCGCCGACGAGGACCTGTTCGGTCTCAGGACGCTGGCGGACATCGCCGAGTTCCTGGAGAAGCGCACCGCCGGCCTGCCGGGCTCCCCGGGAGCATCCGGATCCCAGGCGGCGGACCGAGCCGAGGACCACGAGCACGCGGGGCTCGCCCGGTTGCTCGGCGGCGGGGACGGCATCGACCTCGACCGCCCCGGCGGCCCCGCCCCCGCCCACCAACTCGCCCGCAACGAAACCCCGTTCCCGCCCCCCGCGCCCGTGCTGGACGCGATCACCCGCGCCGCCGCCGAGGCCAACCGGTACCCGGACCCGGCCTGCGGAGCGCTGCGCGCCGCACTCGCCCGGCACTACGGCCTCTCCCCGGACCGCGTCGCGGTGGGCGCCGGATCGATCACGCTCCTCCAGGCACTGCTCACGGTGACCGCCGCACCGGGAGCAGCCGTCGCCTACTCGTGGCCGTCCTTCGACGGCTACGAGGTGCTCGCGGACCTCGCCGGATTCCGCACGGTACGGGTCCCGCTGGCCGAGGACGGGCACGACCTCGACGCCCTGGCCGCGGCGGTCGACGAGCACACCCGCCTGGTGCTGCTCTGCAACCCCAACAACCCCACCGGCACCGCGTCGGGCGAGACCGACCTCCTGCGGTTCCTCGACGCCGTGCCGCGCACATGCCTGGTCCTGCTCGACGAGGCGTACTGCGAATACGCGCGCGACCCCGGCCTCGGCGCCCGCCTCCTCACCTCGCGGCCGAACCTGATCGTCGCCCGCACCTTCTCCAAGGCGCACGGCCTCGCCGGCCTGCGCGTCGGCTACCTGCTCGCGGAACCCGGCCTGATCTCCCGCGTCCACCGCATGGTCATGCCGTTGAGCGTCAGCGACGTCGCCCAGGCCGCCGCCGTCGCGTCGCTGGCGGCGGAGAAGGAACTCCTCGGCCGCGTCCGGGAAACGGTCGCCGAACGGGACCGCGTCCGCGCCGCGCTGCTCGCCCTGGGATTCGACGTGCCGCCCTCGGAGGCGAACTTCCTCTGGCTGCCGCTCGGCGCCCGCGCCCAGGAGTTCGCCGCCGCGTGCGCGTCGGCGGGAGTCGACGTACGGCCCTACCCGGGTGACGGCGTGCGCGTGACGACAGGCACCGCGGAGGACAACGACGCGTTCCTGGCAGCGGCCGAGACGAACCGCCCGTGAATTCTGTTTGCCGTGGAAACGGCAGGACATTCGTCGTGACCAGTGTGTCGTCGGATTCCCACATGTGGAACCTCGTTTTCCTCCAGTTGCTGCTCGAGGAGAACGGCGGGAACGTGATCAACCTCGGCGCGTGCACTCCGGACGAACTGGTCATGTCCGAATGCCTCAGAATCCGGCCGGACGCCTTGGTCATCAGCACGGTCAACGGGCACGGCCATATCGACGGCCTACGGCTGATCAGAAAGATTCGCGGGCATTCGGTGCTCGCCTCCATGAAAGTCGTCATCGGCGGAAAGCTCGGCGTCCACGGTTCCCGGCAGGCGGGATCCCGGGCGGAACTGGTCGCGAACGGACTTGACGCGGTGTTCGAGGCGGACGCCGATCTCGGCCGGTTCCTCGACTGCCTCGGACTGGGCACGCCCGCGCCGCAACGCGTCGCCCCTACGGAAATCCGGAGCACCTGATGGCACCTCCTACCGGCCCCGGACGCTTCACCCGGTTCGTCCGGCGGGCGTCGAGCGAGGGGAAACTGGTCGTCCAGCCGCGCATGGGGTTCGGCACGGTCGAGCAGATGCGCGCGGGACTCGACGCGGTCAGGACCGTCGACGCGGCCACGGTGGGCACCATCACCGTCGACAGCTACACGCGGGTGAACGATCACGCCTCCGCCCTTCTCGCCCTGGAGAAGGGCGCGGACCTCAACGGGTTCCCGCTGGTGGCGCACGGCGCGGCGGTGACCCGCGAGCTGCTCGCCGGAATCGCGGGCGACGACTTCCCGGTGCAGGTGAGGCACGGCTCGGCGTTGCCCGGCGCCTTGTTCGAGGGACTGGTGGCGGCCGGCATCGACGCCACCGAAGGCGGCCCCGTCTCCTACTGCCTGCCTTATAGCCGCGTCCCTCTGGCGCAAGCCGTCGACGCCTGGGCGGAATGCTGCGAGATGCTCGCGGGAATCAGTGAACCGGTGCATCTGGAGAGTTTCGGCGGCTGCATGCTCGGACAGTTGTGCCCGCCGAGCCTGCTGATCTCCCTGAGCATTCTGGAAGGCTTGTTCTTCCGCGAACACGGATTGCGGGACATTTCCGTCAGCTACGCCCAGCAGACGAATCAGCAACAGGACATCGAGGCGATCCACGCCCTGCGCGGCCTGGCGAAGGAATGGCTCGGAGACACCGATTGGCACGCCGTCCTGTACACCTACATGGGCGTTTATCCCCGCACCCGGCAGGGGGCGTACGGGCTCCTCGAGGAGAGTGCGAGGCTCGCCGCCAGATCCGGGACCGAGCGGCTGATCGTCAAGACCGCGGTGGAGGCCAGCAGAATCCCGTCGATCACGGAGAACGTCGACGCCCTGGAACGCGCCGCGAGGGCGGCCGAGCGGGAGGCGGTGGCCGAACCGGCCGGAATTCCGGACTCCGGGATCTACGAGGAGGCCCAGGCGATCATCACGCACACGCTGACCCTGGGCAGCGATGTCGGAAAGGCGCTCGTCCGCGCGTTCGCCCTCGGACACCTCGACATCCCGTTCTGCCTGCACCAGGACAACGCGAACCGCTGCCGGGCCCGCATCGACGACCGTGGCCGGCTCACCTGGGCCGACCCCGCAGGGGTGCCGATTCCCCGGGCGCGCGATCTGGCCCGGAACCGGCAGCGGCTCACCGCCCGGGGCCTCATCGACATGCTCAGTTACAACGAACGGCGCTACGACCACCCGTCCCGGACCAGCCACCCTCGTTGACGGGCCGTACGGCAAGGAAGATCACGAACACCAGGACCATCATGGTCCTGGGGCCGGTCGAAGTGCGGTGGTCAAGCGCCGAGTCGCCCTCGGACCACCGAAGCAGCGCGCCTTGCCGGCGTTGCCGTTGCACGCCGGACAGACCGTCGGCCTGAGCCAGATCGTCGACGTCCTGCGGCACGGCGACCCGCCGAACAGCACCGTGAACGTCATCCACCGCCACATCGGCTCCTTGCGGAAACCGCTGAAGCCCGACTCTGGCGCGGAGAAGCAGCGCGGGGAGTCCCCCGGTAACCCGGGTGCACCACCTGTTCTCCGCCGTCGACAGCGAACACCTGGCCGCCCTGCGCGAGGGCGCCGACTGATGCCGGCGCCGGGCACACCCTTCCCGGTCCTGCCGCTGCTGCCCCGGAGGAGCGCGCAGTACCCGCTGGGTCCATCACATGGGAGACACCCACGAGGCCCGGGGAGACCGCCCCGCCGCCCTGCCCCTGTGGCGGGAGGCGGCGCGGACCCTCGACGGACTCGGCCCCCCGAGGCCGGCCAGGCCCGCGCCCGGCTGAGAGGCGAAGGAACCGACGACCCGGCCGCTACGAAGCGGACGTCAGGGGACACAGCCGGGTGAACGGCAGAGTGCGGCTCACATAGGCCAACTCCCCGCGGGATCTGGCCTCCGCGGTCGACGACCGCAGCGTCCGCCTGGCGTCTTCGGCCGCCCCGCTGCTGTGCTGGGCGTGGGCCAGCAGGCCCAGGTGGAGCGGCAGCCGGATGAGCAGCCGCCGCTCGCGCAGCTCGGCGACGGCCGATTCCAGGCTGTCGAGTGCGGCGGCCTCGCCGCTCTGCTGGAGTGCCCAGCTCCGGCACACCTGGAGCATGGCGGTCCAGTGGCTCAGCCCGTGGGCGCGGGCGATGTCCAGGCCCCGGCCGCTGGAGGCCGCCGCCCCGTCGGGGTCCTCGCCCAGGGCCGCTGTCAGGGAGTGGAAGTAGTACGCGCTCGCCTGGTCGACCGGCGTGCCGTCCAGGCCGGTGGCTACCAGCAGCTCCTCGCACAGCGCCCGCGCCTCGTCGGTGGCGCCGAGCAGCCTCAGGGTGAGGACGCGATGGTTCGCGGCCATGAACCGCGGATCCTGCTGGGCGCGGCGGGTCATGCGCTCCCGCTGTGCGGGGGTCAGCTTCTCGGCGATCCGCACCGCCTCGGTCAGGGCGGTGAGCGCGTCGGCGGCATCGCTGGGCAACTGGAGCAGACCGCGGGCGATCCGCTCGTAGAACCGGACCTCCGGGGCGTCGGACCGCTCGGTGAGAGCGCGCAGCTGCTCCGCGTGCCGGGTGCACTCGGCGTGCCGGCCGGTGACCAGTTCGGCCACGAACTGCCACAGCAGCAAGGCACCCTGCTCGATGGTCCGGCCCGCCGTGGCGTCGTACAGCTTCCGGATGCGCCCGGCCTCGGCCTTCACCTGCCGGTTGGTGTAGCCGCGGGTGATGCTCGCCGTGTAGAGGAGCTTGCTGCGCAGGTCCAGCGTCTGCTTCGATGTCGCGCCACCGTCCCGGGGCAGGGCGCAGAGCAAGGTGTGCGCGTGCTCGAACCAGGTCTGCGCGCGCCGGTAGTCGCCCTCGACGACGGCCTGTTCGCCGGCGCGTCTGAGGTGCGGCAGCACGTCCTCGGCCGGCAGGGCCAGCACGGCCTGCCAGGCGTGCTCGGCGATCTGCTCGCTCGCCTCGGGGGAGTCGCCGTGGCGGGCACCGAGCACGCCGACGGCGCGCGCGTGCAGGGCCGCCCGCTCCTGGCGGCGCAGCTCCGCCAGGAGGACGTCGCGGATGAGGCCGTAGCGGAAGACGAGCCGGTGTGGGTCGTCGCGGTCGCTGTGCATGAGCCCGGTCGCCAGGGCCTCTTCCAGGACGTCGTGGCCGGCGCCTTCGTCGTCCAGCATGGCGGTCAGCGAGGCCAGCGTCGCCTCGCCGCCGAGCACGGCGCAGCACTGGAGGAGGTGCAGGACGCGCGGGGGCAGCCCGGCGAACTGCCGGCGCAGCATGCTGCGGACGCCCGTCGGGATCCCGGCGCGGACGACGTCGGCCGCACGGGGATCGTGCAGGCGCCGCGCCCCGCCGGCGTCGGCGATCAACTGGTCGAGGAGATAGGGGTTGCCGGCGCTGCGCTCGTACAGCGCCCGTACGACGGACGCTTCGACGCCGGGCCCCGCCTGGGCAGTGACCGCGGCCCGGACGTAGTCCTCGGTGAGGTTGTCCAGGTGCACGACCTTGGTGCGGGAGTCGGCCAGGAGGTCGACGAGCGGGCCGTCGGTCTCGGGCCCGGCCCCGAGACCGGGTTCGCGGACCGTGATCACCACGCTGACGGGCCGCCCCTGCGTGCGGCTGCAGAACAGCCCCAGCACGTCGAGCGTGAGGCGGTCCGCCCGGTGCACGTCTTCGAGGACGAGCAGGAGGGGCCTGCCGTCGGCGTACTGGAGGATCACTTCGCACAGGGCGTCCTGGGCGAGGAAGTCCATCTGGTCCGAGGGGGGTTCCGACAGCGTTGTCACCGGATGCCGTTCGGCGCGCTGCTTGCGCAGGTCGTCGAAGGACGCCCCGAACAGGATGTCGAGCCGGCGCAGCACCTGCTGCCACACCCAGCCGACGGGCATCCCCTCGTCGCTACGGCAGTTGACGCGGATGACCTCCGCCTGCGGTTGCGGCGGCTGCGTCTGATCCGTGGCACGTGCCACCAGTTCGGTCTTGCCGACGCCCGCCTCGCCGACGACGGCGGTGGTGTGCCCGCTGCCGCGCAGGGCGCCGGTGATGGACGACCGCAGAGCGTCAAGGGCGTCGCCGCGGCAGGGGAACCAGGCCGCCGGTGCCGTACCCCGCTGTCCGGCCTCGGGGACGGCCTCCGGACCGTCTGCCGGCGCGGGCCCCTCCGCCTCCCGTTCGGCCACGGTGCCGGGCCGGACGCGTACCTCGACGGCGGCCGGGGCGGACGTCTGGTCGTCGAGTTCGTGGCGCAGCAGGGCGAGGTGGACGCGCTGGAGCTCGCGGGCCGGGGCGACGCCGAGCTCCTCGGAGAGGTAGGCGCGCGTCCGGTCGTACAGCTGGAGCGCCTCGGCCTGCCGGCCCAGGCGGTACAGGCCCGTCATGAGGCTGCCGACCAGGCGTTCGTCGATGGGCTGGAGGGACACCTCGCGGCGCAGCAGCGCGACGGCGTCGCAGGCCTCGCCGAGCGTGAGGAGCGTGTCGGCTTGGGCCGCGACGGCGGTGGTCCGCAGGAGGCTCAGGCGGGCGGCCTCCTCCGCGAGCGGGGTGTAGGCCGCGAGGTCCAGGAAGGGGTCCGCCCGCCATAACCGCAGCGCGTTGTCGAACGCGTCGCGGGCGTCCTGGAGCCGGCCGTCGGCCACATGGCGCTGCCCCTGGGAGACGAGGCTCTCGAACCGGGACAGGTCGAACGTGCCCGGCTCCACCGTCAGGACGTACCCGGGGGCCTGGTAGCGCAGCGGGGCGATCGGCCCGTGCCGCCCCGTCAGCACCCGCCGCAGGTGGGACAGGTACGTCTGCAGGGTGGCCTGCGGGCGTCTGGGGAGGCTGTCGCCCCATAATTCGTCGATGAGCTGATCGGCGGGCACCACTTGGCCCAGCCGGATGAGCAGCAGTCCCAGCACGGCCCGGTGCCGTGGGGGACCGAGAGGCACCTGCTCGGCCCCGCGCCGAGCCGTCATCACACCGAAAGCCTCGAACGACAGATCTGTCAGGGACGCGGTTTGTTGCTCTTGAGCTGTGTACGCCATGCCGGGGGTTCTTGCCTTTCGACGGTCACTTGACGGGCGGTCGGTCGTAGGGCGGGGCAGGTGCTGAAACAGTGCCGATCAGGTGACGCACTGAACACGCCATGACACGGCGATTTCGATACCGGCCAGTGAGCTGGCCGTGCCCGCTCGTCCGGTCCCGCGTTCAGGAGGGGCGCGGCTGCCCCGGCCGGAGGGACCGGCGGGCGCGGAGGGCAGGAACGGCCTGATGTGCGCGGAGCCCGGGCTCGCGGAACACCCGGGCCGCCCGGTTCTGCTTCCGGCCGACCCGCGGAGACCGGAACAACCCCCTATGACGAGCTCCAGCCCCGACCCGCCGTACGCAACTTTCTCAATGCGCTTGCCCGCTGGTTTCAGGCCGTGCCGTTTCGCGTGGTCGACGACGCGCCGCGACTCCGCGACCTCGTCATCATCAGCGTGGGTGATCCGAACGCGGCCCTGGGCGACGAGCCGCTCGATCAGCTCATGAGCTGAAATGGCCGAAAGGCCGTCTACTGCCGCCCGGAGCGGCGGCAACACGGCTCGCAAACACCGATTGGCCAAATCGGAATTGCCGAAAACGATTAATGTGTCAACGTCCGCACCCGAGCACAGCCAATACCGGCCATTGCCGACGCCGAACCGCATCGCGACAAGGAGGCCCCAGCGGCCCCTGCGGCTGCCGGCCATTACGCCGTCTCGCCTGATAGCCGAGCGCCTCTCCTCACCAGCGCCTGGTATTCAGCCAGTGACCTCGCTGCCTGCCTGAGAGCGGTCGCCTCAGCCCTGCGCCGCCGGCACACCGCCCACCCTCCGCAGGGGTCGTCTTTCGTCACGGTCTCGGAGCGCGCCCCGGCCGGCCGGGCTTGCCGGGCCCCGCGAGGTCGTATCCGGACTGCTGCGCCGCGTGAGAGGGGGACGGGCGCGGTCGTGAAGGTGGCGTCCGGTGCGGCGGCCTGGTTCTGGTCGGGTACGGAGGGCCCGGACGGCCTGGGTTCCTGTTGTGTCCTGGTTGCCTTGCGTGTCCTCTTCCTCTCGGGGATGGAAGGGGGGAAATGGGTGCGGTCTGCGGCACGGACGGTCGGGTCGGCTGTGGTGAGTCGGCTGATGTTTCCATTCCGCTCGGACATGTTTGCGTTCATGGTGTTCGCGATGCCCCTGCTTTTCTGAGGCTGGTATGCCTCGCCGGAATCAGTGTATCGAGCATTCTCCTGAGCTGGGCTAACGCGAATGAGCCAGGTGACTCAAAGTGGCTCCGTGCATCCACGACCTGGCTATTCGGGATGAGCTGACACACCAGGAAGAGCGAAGTAGAACAAATGCGGATATTGTCGGTTTCGGAGGTTCGGCTGTCCTTCGGGACCGTTGCATGCGTAAAAGCCGGCCCGGCCGGCCCCAGCGAGCGCGTGCACGGTAGGCGATGAGGCGTCGCGTGGCCGGGGTGACGCTGCTCGGGGACGCCGCCCGCCCGCGGGCACCGAACGGCAAGGGCGCCAACCCGGCCATGCCGGACGGCGCCGGACTCGGCCGGGCCCTCGCCACGCACCCCGGCGACACCGAAGCCGCGCTCGCTTCGCACGAACAGGTGACGTTCTCCCGCGCCGCCGAGGTGGAAGCGGACGACGACGGCTTCTACACCACCATGATCGACGACCACGCCCCTTACAGCCTGCTCGCCCTGATGACCGGAGCCGAACCGGACGCGTGACCCGCAGCCGCACGCACGGCACCCGTTCGATCAGGTGCCGTCGGGGAGGCAAAGGAATCCCGCCCATGCCGCTACCGGACCCCGCCCGGAGCGTTTCGCCTCCCGTCCCACCGCTCCACCACCTCGTCCGCCGGACCCCGCGCCGCCGGCTCCGTCGGCCAGCCCTTCGAGGAGCTGCTGGCCGACGGCCCAGGGGAAACGCCGGGCCCGGCAGACCCAGCTTCCGGTGCCCGCTGGGTCCCGGCCGAGGCGCCGAGCCGGCCGGCAGACGGCGCAGGCCGCACAGCTCATCCAGAACGCGCGTGGGACGGCGGGGCAGTCGCAGAGGGGGTTGTAGTCGGGGGCCTCCGTCGACGCGGAGCGCTGCCGCACCTGGGTGCACCTGGGGGCTGGGGCCGCGCCCGCAGGTTCCGTCGGAGTGATCCCGGCCCGCCACGGCCTCGCGATACCGTGGTGGAACCCGCCCGTTCCGCGCCCTCGGGAGCCCTCGATGAGCGAACAGCCGGTCCCCGCCGACACCGCCCGGCAGCAACTGGACTCCGCGGCCGCCGACGCCGTACGCGCGTACGCCGCCCACACCCGGGCCACCGCCGACCAGTTCGCCGACGTCCTGGAGGACATCGCCGCCTGCGGCCTGCCGTCGGTCGAGGAGTGCACTCCGTGGGAGGAACTGCGCGAGCAGCACCTCGCCCGCCTCGCCCGCCAGCGCCCGGCCGTCGCCTGATGACCCCGCAGCACGGCCCGCGCCCCGCCCGGTTCGCGTTCTCCGGCTCCGCCGCCAAGCAGCTGGAGAACGTCACCAGCGAGGCGGAGATCCACGCCTGTACTTCGTCACCGCGCTGCGCACCGTGGGCGTCGTCGCATACCTCAAGGTCCGACCCGCGAAGGAGCCCCAGTGCCGTCCGTTGTCCAGGAGCTGTCCGGCCGCCGCGAGCTCGGAGGGCTGCGCGGTGGTGAAGTGCCCGTTCAAGGCCACCGTGCTCCGCGAAGGCCCGGCGCAGCACGCCGGGACGGGCGCGGCCTGGCTCGCGTAAGGTCCTCAGGTGCGCCCACGACGGCGTACAGCGCCTCGAATCGCTCGTACGGTTGGGCAGGGGCTTGTCCTTCACCGTGATCGCCGGTGGCGATGTCCTGATCCATCCTCCGCTGATCGAGCAGGCCGCCCGGGATGCCAGGGCGGCCGGTGGCCAGGGGCTCGACTTCGGGCCGATGCTGGCCGGGCTGAGGTCGACAGTCTCCCGGGCCGATCTGGCGATCTGCCATCTCGAGACACCCCTGGCGCCGGCCAGGGGACCGTTCACGGGCTTCCCGCGTTTCGCCGCCCCGCCGCAGATCGCCACAGCCTTGTCGGACGTGGGCTTCCACAGCTGCTCGACAGCGTCCAACCACGTGCTCGACCAGGGCGAGGCAGGTGTGCGCCGGACCCTGGACGCCCTGGACGCGGCCGGCCTGCGGCACACCGGCTCGGCACGGAACCGGGCGGAGGCGGACCGGCCGAACATCATCGAGGTCAAAGGCGTCCCGGTCGCGCACCTGTCCTACAGCTACGGCTTCGGCGGCAGACTCCGGCCGGCGGACAAGCCGTGGCTGGCCAACGTGGTCGGTGAACGCGTCTTCGACGAGGCCGCCGGGCTCGCCGCGCGGGTGCCGAAGTGGTGGTTCTCAGCATGCACTGGGGGCGGGAGCACGTGCATGAACCGAGCCCGCGCCAGCTTGCCTGGGCTGGGGAACTGGCGGCCGGTTCGTCGGTCGATGTGATTCTCGGCCACCACGCCCACGCGGTCCAGCCGTTCGAACGGATCAACGGCACCTGGGTGGTCTACGGCCACGGCAATCTCCTTGCGCGGCACCGTGTTCCACGAGGGACCACCGAGGAGGGCCTGCTGTCCTGGTTTCGGTTCGTCCGGACCGACGGCTCCTGGCGGATCCGGCGCCTGGGCTTCATTCCCACGTTCATCGACCTCACCGGGCCCGTCCGCGCCGTCGCCCTGCCCGCCGCGCTGGCTGAGCCCGGCCTCCCGCCCGAGCGCCGGGCCCGCTACGAGCGGGCGTACCACCGGACACGGACCGTCGCCCTGGGGCGTTGGTGACCTACTGCTCAGGCGTGGTGCGTGGTGCGTGGTGCATGGTGCGTGACGCGTGGTCGGGGGAGTGGTGCGGTGGTGCGCGCTCTTTGGACGGTGCAGTCGGCGGAAGCACGATTTTGAGGCTGGTGGGGCTCTTGTGGCCGTGGCGCAGTGTGTCCGCCTGCGGACATGAGTGAGGCGGCTGCCGGACCGGACAGCCGCCTCACCTCGTGTGTTCCCCCGCCCGCTCAGCCGCGGGTGATGTTCTGCGCCTGCGGGCCCTTCTGCCCCTGGCCGATGTCGAAGGTGACGTGCTCGCCTTCGGTCAGCTCGCGGTAGCCGCTGCCGTTGATCTCGGAGTAGTGCGCGAAGACGTCCGGGCCCCCGCCGTCCTGCTCGATGAAGCCGAAGCCCTTTTCGGCGTTGAACCACTTCACGGTGCCGCTGGCCATACTGGTTGTCCTTCGTGTCATACCCGGGAACAGCCCTCATACCGGGCATGCTCCGGCTCGCACACCGCACGAGCCATCAGCCGTTCTACCCCCGACCAGCCCGCTTATCCCACCGGCGACACGCTGGTTAGGTCCGGCCGGTGCCGTCGGCGCAGGCCGGGGCGGGTCCAGGGCGCATCTCCGCGAAGCGGGTCAGGGTGAAAGCGCCTACTGCTGCGGGGACGAAGTCGGTCAGGGCGATGCAGACCAGACCCCGACCGGTGATCTCCATCAGTGCGTCGGCAGCGGTGACCGCCGTGAGGGATCCGCGTCGCATCGCAAGAGCGCAAACGGGGGCAGGCAGGGGTAGCCTGCTTCGCCGGCGCCGCGAGCGGGGTGCGCCGGCCTTTCTCCATCGCGCAGCTGCTCCCAGTCGGCCTCGGGGTGTGCGGCGGGGATCGCGTCGCCGTCGGCGGACCGGTAGCGGGCGAGGTCGACGGTTCCGGCCCGGCTGGTGCCGAAGCGGACCTCGATCGACTGCGGGGAGCGGACCCAGCCGAGCCGCACCATCCAGTCGGACTCGACCCTGCGCACCCCGAGCCGGGCGGTGACCTGCTCCTGTCCGAGCGGGGTGTCGGCGGCGACCAGCTCCGCCAGGTCCTCGCGCCGGCAGACCTGATCGACGTGGCCGAGGCGGTGCAGTGTCCCGTCCGGGGCCGTGCTCAGGCCGGCCAGGAGGCCACGGCCCACGAACCGGCGCACCACGAACGCCGTCACGGCCAACTGCCACCACCAGCCGCTCGCCACTGCCCGGAAGGGCGGGCGGACAGGTTTCGATCGCGCCCTCACGGTGTCGCCGACGGCTACCAGCACGTCCCGCGCCGACGGCTCCGGCGCACGGACCGGACGGAGCCCGGCCCGCCTGAGGCCACCGCCGGTGAACAGCGACTGCGGCGAGGACCGTCCGTTGGGGCGTCCCGAGGGCGGGGCCGAAAGGTGGAGGTCCGCCCGGCGAGCAGGGCGAACCTCCACCTGACCCGGAGCTGACGCGTGCACGTCCGGTCAGGGGCCGGCCTTCTGGAAGTCGGCCTGCGCGAACGCTTCGTCACGGCCGGCTCCGGACGCCACGGCGCCTGCGGGACCTCGTACACGATCGCCTGCGGGTTGCCGACCGCTACCCGCGCAGTACATGGCCGTCGCCCGGCCGGTGGGAGAGCGAGCGGCGCAGGTCGCGTGCCGCGAACGAGCGCTGCAGCCAGCGGTCCCGCCCGTCGTAGCGCGGGATGAAGCCGGTCCGGCCGTGCGCGGTCACCGAGTTGTCGACGATGGCCAGATCGCCGGGGACGAGGTGGTGGGTGAGCGCGTGGCGGCCGAACAGGGACTGCAAGGCGCGCAGGGCGGCTGCGGCCCGTTCGGTCAGCGGCTCGGTCGCCGCGAAGTCGACCACCATGTCCGGGTCGTCCGGCGCGCCGCTGAGCACCGCGTGCGGCTGCGGCTGGGTCGTCCCCGCCGCGAAGGACGGTGGTGGGCTGGTGACGAACTCGGGTCTGAACAGCGCCTCGTGATGGTCGTCACCGAGCAGCCGGTGGACCTGGCGGATGCACACGGTACGCAGCCCGGCCACCAGTTCGTGGTCGGCCCGCAGGCACAGCAGCAGCACGTAGTCCGGCCGGTACGGGTGGAAGGCGTTCTCGGTGTGGAACTCCAGCAGCACCGAGCCTTCGTTGCCCTGGAACTCCTCGTTCCCCGGCACCGGCACGACGTCCTGCACCATCGCGCCGGACTTCTCCGGGCGAAACGCGATGGGGTCGCCCAGCGCGCTGGCGATGAGCATCAGCATGCCGGCCGGGATGGTCGCCTCCCGCTGGACGGAGCCGCTGACCATCGGCGTGTCGGGCAGCAGCTCCTGGTCCACCGGCAGGCCGCGGACGAGCAGCGCTCCGGTGGGTCCGGAGTCGCGCCGGAAGGCCGAGAGGGACTCGCGCAGTGCCAGCGGCAGTTCGTGCCACCGTCGGCCGGCCTCGCGCAGCCACCGAACGTCGTCGACGCGTCCGTCGGCCACTGGCAGCAGAGCCGCGGCGGCCGCCTCCAGGGCCGGTACGACGCCCGGGTCCAGCACCACCACGCCCTGCTGCGAGTCGGCCGTGAGTACGGTCGGCATCACTTCACATCCCTCTTGGTCGCCATGGTGTCGTTCTCGAACAGGCTGGTCAGCAGCTCGGCCACTTCCGCGACGTGGGGTGCGCGCAGGACACCGAGGTGATTGCCGCCCACCCGGTGGACCTCGAGCCCTCCGGTGGCCAGTTCGGCCCACCGGGCGGTGAAGTCCGTGAAGCTCACCCCGACCGCGACCTCGTGCTCGCCGGCGGCCAGTTCGTCGCCGGCCAGCAGGTGCAGCCGGGCGGGGACGGGCGTGTGGCGGTAGTCGAGCCGGGTCTGCAGCAGTTGCCGCCAGACCCGGACCCGGGAGGGCCAGAACTGGTCCCCGGGTACCGGCGGGTCCACCTCACCCTCATCGATGATCTTGGTGAGGACGGCCACCGCCTCCTGCTGGAGGTCGCCGATCCGCTCCCCGCTCGCCTCGGCGAGCTCGGCGAGCACCGCCTCGGCGTACTGGCACCTGCGCACGAAGTCGTGCATGTACTCCCGCTCGTAGGTGTCCAGAGCGGGATCCAGCAGCATGAAGGTGACGTCCTCGCCGGCTGCCTGGAGCCGCCTGACCATCTCAGTGGTGATCTGGCTTCCGCCGCACCAGCCGAGCAGCCGGTACGGCCCGGTCGGGGCGATCCGCCGCAGTTCGGCCAGGTTGAGCTCGGCGATCTGCTCGACGCTCTCCGGGGCGGGGCACGGCCGGGTCAGCCCGGGCCACTCGAACGCGGCCACCGGCTGGTCGGCCGGGAGGTGCTCGGCGAGTTCGGCGAACCAGTGCGCACTGCCCGGGTGGATGCAGAACAGCGGCGGCTTGGTGCCTGCCCGGCGCAGCCACACGATCGAGTCCGCGGCCTGTGAGCCGGACGGGGTGTCGGCCTTCGTGTCCGTCACCGCGACGGCCAGTTCGGCCACCGTCCGGTGCCGGTAGAAGTCCTGGAAGGACAGCTGGTAGCCGTGCTCGGCACGGAGTTTGACGATCACCCGCATCACGGTCATGGAATGCCCGCCGAGTTCGGCGAAGCTGTCGTCGATCCCGACCTCGGCCACTCCCAGGGCCTCGGCCCAGGCCCTGGCCAGGATGTTCTCCACGGCCGTGCGCGGCGCCCGGTAGGGCCGGGCGGTCGCAGCCTCGTCGATCCGCGGCAGCGCGCCCAGGTCCACCTTGCCGCTCGGGGTCATCGGCAGGTTGTCGAGCACCAGGTACCTGGACGGTATGAGGTGGGCCGGCAGGGTCCGGGCCAGCCGGTCGCGCAGCGCGACCGGGTCGAGCCCGGTCCCGTCAGCCGGCACCAGGTAGGCGGCCAGCTCCCGCTCGTGGCTCGGCGTCGTGTGCACGCGCACGGCCACCTCACGCAGTGCGACCTCCCGGCGCAGCGCGGCCTCGACCTCGCCCGGCTCGATGCGGAAGCCGCGGATCTTCACCTGGTGGTCGACGCGGCCGGCGAACTCCAGCACTCCGTCCGCACGGTGGCGGGCCAGGTCCCCGGTCCGGTAGAGCCGCCCGCCGGGCACTGCGGCGTAGGGATCGGGCACGAAGCGCTCGGCGGTCAGGCCCGGCCGCTCCACGTAGCCGCGGGCCAGTTGCGCGCCACCGATGTACAACTCGCCCACCACGCCGACCGGTACCAGCTCCATCGACCGGTCGAGCACCCGCATCGTGGTGTTGGAGAACGGTCGGCCGATCGGCAGCACACCCGCTTCTAGGTCGGCCGCGGTGCCTTCGAGGTGGGAGCAGCCGACCGTGGTCTCGGTCGGACCGTACTCATTGTCCACCACGGTGTCCGGCGCGAACTCGGCCCAGCGGGAGACCTTCTCCCGGGTCAGCTCCTCGCCGCCGGCGATCAGCCGGCCCGCCGCGGTGCGCAGGCCCTGGGGTGACAGCGACTGGTTGAGCAGGGCGAGGTGGGAGGGGGTCAGCTTGAGGATGCCGAACCCGCCCTGCTCCAGCGCCGCGACCAGGGCGTCGATCCCGGGCGTCCCGTCGTCCTCGACGAGCGTGACCGGCTGGCCGGACAGCAGGGCGGGGAACAGCGAGGTGACCGGCAGGTCGAAGGCCATCGAGGAGTACAGCGGTGCGCCCGTCCCGCCCAGCGGGGTGTAGCCGCCCAGGCACCAGCAGACGTAGTTGACCACGTTGCGGTGCTCGATCATCACGCCCTTCGGCGTGCCGGTCGAGCCCGAGGTGTAGATGACGTAGGCGAGCGCGTCCGGTGTGGCGGTCCGCCCGAGGTTCTCCGGCGACTGGTCGGCGATCGCCGTGTCGGCGTCGACCAGGCACCGCTCGGCCGGGCAGTCGGCGAGCAGGCCGGTCAGCTCGCTCTGGGTGACGACCACCCGGGCGTCGGTGTCGGCGACCAGGGTGGCCTGCCGCTGCGCCGGGTGGGCCGGATCGAGCGGGAGGTAGGCGGCGCCGGCCTTGAGCACGGCGAGCAGCGCGACCACCAGCTCCGGTCCCCGGCGCAGCAGCACGCCGACCCGGGACTCCTGGCCGATGCCGAGCGAACGCAGGTGTCTGGCCAGGCGGTTGGCCCTGGCGTTGAGTTCGGCGTAGTCGACGGTCGTGCCGTCGGCGCACCGCAGGGCGGTCGCCGACGGGGTGCGGGAGACCTGCTGCTCGAACAGCTCGTGCAGGCACAGCTCGGGGTAGGCGGTGTCGGGGCCGGCGGCGAAGGAGAGCAGCAGGGACCTCTCGCGCTCGTCCACGGGGCTGTGGCGGCAGTCGCCGGCCGGGTCGGCGGCCATGCGCTCCAGGACCGTGCGGTACAGCCCGGCCAGCCGTCGCCCGTTGGCGCGGCTGATCCGCTCGGGTCGGCCGGAGACGTACAGCACGCCGGGGAAGGTCCACACGTCCAGCCCGAACTCGTTCGGGCTGACGTCGACGACCTTCGCGGACTCGATCGGCCGGGTGTCCAGGACGTGGAAGTCCAGGTAGGTGAAGGCGATGTCGACCAGCGGCGTGCCGCCGCCCCACTCGCGCTGCATCTCCGGCAGCGGGAACCGGCGGTGCGGCCAGGCCGCCACCTCGGCGGCGAAGACCTGGCCGACCAGCTCGGTCCAGTTCGCCCCGGTCAGCTCGACCCCCAGCGGCAGGGTGTTCAGGTGCATGCCGCGGACCAGGTCGCCGCCGTCGGTCTCCAGCCGCCCGTTGCAGACCAGGCCGGTGTGGAAGCGGTCGCTGCCGCTGATCACGCTGAGCACCTTCAGGTGCGCGGCGAACAGCACGCTCTTGAGCGGGGCCCCGGCGGCGGCCGCCAATCGGCGCAGGCCGGGCTCCAGATCCTCGAACTGCACCGTTGTCCGGTACGGCGACTCCCCGGCGTCGGGCGCGGCGGCCCAGGCGGCCGGCAGCTCGACCCGGTCGAATCGGGAGACCTGCTCGCCCCAGAACGCGCGGTCCTCGGCGGACTCCAGCGAGCGCTTCTCCAGGGCGATGTGGTCGGCGAAGCGCACGGTGTGCGTGCCGGGAGCGGCCGCCTCGCGGCCGTCCCGCAGCGCCCGGTAGTCCGTCATCAGCTCGTCGAGCAGCGAGTGGTGGCTCCAGCCGTCGAGGATGGCGTGGCACTCGATGAAGGAGAAGGTCCAGCGGTCCTCGGCCGTCTGGTGCACGTGGAACCTGAGCATCGGCGCCCGGCCGAGGTCGAAGGGGTTGCGCCGGGTGTCCGCGGTGAACCGGCGCAGCGCCTGCTCGGCCTCCTCGGCGCCGAGCGTGCGCAGGTCGTCGTAACCGACCTCGATGGTGCCCTCGGCGTGCACCAGCTGGAGCGGCTCGGAGAAGCCGGTGAGATCGAAGCTGGTGCGCAGGATCTCGTGCCGGCCGGCCAGCAACCGCGCCGCCTCGCGCATCGCGGGCAGCGAGAACGGCGCGTCGTCGAGGAACGGGAACAGCGTGATGTTGTGGTACGGGCTGTTGTCCTGGTCCGAGACCATCTGGTAGGCCATGGCCGCCTGCACCATGGACATCGGGTAGGCATCCACCAGGCCGGCCGGCAGCTTCGCCCGGTCCTGCGGTGTCAACAGGGCGAACGGCTCGACTCGCTGCTCCTCCACGCCGACGGCGTCCGCTGCCGCCGCCTGCGCGCTCGCCGACTGCGCGAACCGGGCGAGGGCGGCCACGTTCTGGTGCACCAGCAGGTTCTGCACGGTCAGTTCGACCCCGCGTCGGCGCAGTGCTCCGACCACGCGGATGGCGCGGATCGAGTCGCCGCCCAGGGCGAAGAAGTTGTCCTGCGCGCCGACCCGTTCGAGCCCGAGCACCTCGGCCCAGATCTGCGCGACGGTCCGCTCGACCGGGGTCCGGGGCGCGACGTACTCCCCGTCGGCCCGAGCCCGGTGCGCGTCCGGATCGGGCAACGCCCGGCGGTCGATCTTCCCGTTGGCCGTCACCGGCAGCGTGTCCAGCGGGACGAAGACCGCGGGGACCATATAGCCCGGCAGGACCCGGCCGAGGTCCTCGCGCAGCCGGGTCACGTCGATCCGGCGGCCGGCCCGGGCCGTGAGGTAGGCGACCAGCCGCGCCTCGCGTTGCCCGCTGCTCTGGTGGGCGAGCACCACGCTCTTGTCGACGTCCGGGAGCCGGCCGAGGGCCGCCTCGATCTCGCCCGGCTCGATCCGGTGCCCGCGGATCTTGACCTGGTCGTCGGCCCGGCCGAGGAATTCGAGGTCGCCGCCCGGCCCGAAGCGCGCCACGTCGCCGGTGCGGTACATGCGCGCCCCCGGTCGCGTCGCGTACGGGTCCGGGCCGAATCGCTCCGCGGTCAGCGCCGGGCGGCCGAGGTAGCCGCGGGCCAGCCCGGGGCCGGAGACGAAGACCTGGCCGGGCACGCCGGCCGGCACCAGGTTGAGGTCGTCGTCCAGCAGGTAGACGCGCAGATCGCGCAGCGGCCGGCCGATCGGGCTCGGGCGCGTCCCGGCCGCCTCGGCCGCACGCAGCGGGCGGTACGTCACGTGCACGGTGGTCTCGGTGATCCCGTACATGTTCACCAGGACCGGGCCGCTGTCGCCGAACCGGGCGAACCATGGCTCCAACTCGGCCACGTCGAGGGCCTCGCCGCCGAAGACCACGGTCCGAAGCGCCAGGGCGTCCGGCCGCAACCCGGCCTCGGCCACCGCCTCGCCCAGCAGCCGGAAGGCCGAGGGCGTCTGGTTGAGGACGGTGACGCGTTCGGAGACCAGCAGCTCGAGGAAGTCCTGCGGGGAGCGAGAGACGGCGAACGGCACCACGACGGCCCGGCCGCCGTGCAGCAACGCCCCCCACAGCTCCCAGACCGAGAAGTCGAACGCGTAGGAGTGGAAGAGCGTCCACACGTCGGTGGGGCCGAAGCCGAAGTCGGCCTCGCAGGAGCGTAGCAACCGCAGTACGTTGGCGTGGGTCACCGGCACGCCCTTCGGCCTGCCGGTGGAGCCCGAGGTGTAGATGACGTAGGCCACGTTGTCCCCACCCGCGGCTGGGGCGGGTGGGGTGTCCGGCCAGTCGTCCGCCGGGGCGTCGGGCGACACCGTGGCGACCGCGTCGCCGGCCGGCTCCCGGCCGACCACGACGGACACCTCGGAGTCGGCCAGGATGTAGGCCAGCCGCTCGGCCGGCTGTCCCGGGTCGAGCGGCAGGTAGCCGGCCCCGGACTTGAGCACGCCGAGCAGGGCCACCACCAGGTCGAGGCCGCGCTCCAGGCGGACGCCGACCAGATGGTCCGTCCGCACGCCCAGCGAGCGCAGCCGGTGGGCCAGCCGGTCGCTCCTGGCGTCGAGCTCGGCGTAGGTCAGGTCGGCGCCGTCGCAGCTCACCGCGACCGCGTCGGGGGTGCGCTCGGCCCAGCTCCGGAACACCTCGGGGATGCTCTGCCGGACCGGCTCGGTGGAGCCGGTACCGGCCCAGTCGGTGAGCAGTTGCTCGCGCTCGGGAACGGTCAGCAGTTCCAAGCGGCTCACCGCGTGCTCCGGTGCGGCCACGGCGCCCTCCAGCAGCCGCAGGTAGTGGCCGGCCATCCGCTGGATCGTCGCCGGGTCGAACAGCGCGGAGGCGTACTCCAGATGGCCCGCCATCGAGCCGTCCGGCCGCTGGACCAGAGCGAGACTGAGGTCGAACTTCGCGGTTCCCCAGTCGACCGGCCGCTGCTCGCCGCCCAGACCGGCGGGGGTCCCGGCCGCCTCGGCGTCGTCCAGTTGGAAGGTCACCTGCACCAGCGGGGTGCGGGAGGCGTCCCGTTCCGGCGCGAACTCCTGGACCAGCAGCTCGAACGGGGTGTCCTGGTGCTCGAAGCCGCTCAGTACGTCTTCGCGCACCCGGGTGAGCAGCTCCACGAAGGACGGGTCGCCGGACAGATCGGTGCGCTGGACGACTGTGTTGACGAACAGGCCGATCAACTCGTGCGTGTCGGGGTGGTCGCGCCCGGCCACCGGGGTGCCGACCGCCACGTCGCTCTGCCGGCAATACCGGCCGAGCAGCAGCTGGAAGGCGGCCAGTGTGACCATGAAGGGCGTCGCGCCGTGCTTCCGGCCCAGCCGGACCAGGGCCGTGGCGAGCGTCGCCGGCAGCTCGAAGGAGACCTCCGCGCCGGCGGCGTCGCGCACCGGCCCGCGCGGCCGGTCGGTCGGCAGGCGGAGCGGCTCCAGGCCGGACAACTTCGATCGCCAGTAGGCGAGTTGCCTGTCGAGTCGGGGGCCGGAGAGCCGTTCGCGCTGCCAGGCGGCGAAGTCCGCGTACTGCACCCGCAGCGGGGGCAGCGGAGAGGGCAGACCGGCCGCGAAAGCCGAGTACAGCCGGTCCAGTTCGGACAGCAGGACCGACTCCGACCAACCGTCGGAGGCGATGTGGTGCAGGGTCAGCAGCAGGGCGTACTCGTCGTCGGCCAGGCGGACCAGCAGCGCCCGTACCGGGTGCTCGCCGGCCAGGTCGAACGGTCGCTCGCCGGCCTCGGCCACCAGCTCGGCGAACCGCTGCTCGGCGGCCTCCCGGTCGCCGCCGGCCAGGTCGACCCGGGTGAAGGCCACGGCGCCGGGCGCGTCGATCACCTGTAGCGGCTCGTCGTCCACCGTCACGTACCGGGTGCGCAGCACCTCGTGCCTGGCGACGATCTCGTCCAGCGCACGCCGCAGCGCCTCCTCGGCCAGTGAGCCGGGCAGCCTGAGCTGCAACGCCATCAGGTATTCGGTGCCGCCCGGCTGGATCTGGTCCAGCACCCACAGGCGGCGCTGCGCGAACGACGGCGGCAGCTCGCCGTCTCGGCTCACCGGGGCGAGCTCGTCGCTGTGCTTCGCCTTCGTCAGGCCGCGCAGGCGCCGCTGCAGCAACTCGGCGCGGGCAGTGGAGCTCGTGCTCATCTGGGCCTTCCTGTGTTTGCGGTGGTCAACCTGGAATCCCGGGTGGGCTGGGCCTCAGCCTGCCGGGTCGGCGGTCGGCGACGGCAGAGTCACTACGGCACACTTGGTGCGGCGGTGACTGCGCGCGTGACTGCCGGTCCTTCTCTCTTCCGGCCGTTCGCGCCCGCGCAGCATCGGCGCATGACAAAAAAGGTGCAACCACTGCGGCGCAACCGGGACTTCCTGCTGCTCTGGCAGGGCACGGTGGTGTCCGAACTCGGTTCGAACGCCACGACGGTGGCCTATCCGCTGCTGGTCCTCTACCTCACCGGCTCGCCCGCGAGCGCCGGAATCACCGGGTTCGTCGCGCTCCTGCCGCAGTTGCTGTTCCAGCTCCCGGCCGGCGCGGTGGTCGACCGCTGGAACCGGCGACGGGTGATGATCTGGTGCGACGTCCTGCGCTGCCTTGCCATCGGCAGCCTGGCCCTGGCCCTGGCCGCCGACCGGCTGGTGCTGGCGCACGTGCTGGCCGTCGGGTTCGTCGAGGGCACGCTCACGGTGTGCTTCCGGATCGCCGAGTCGGCGGCCGTGACCACCTTGGTGGACCCCTCCCAGTACGCGCTCGCGCTCTCCCGCAACGAGGCGCGCACCCGGGGCGCCGTAGTGTTCGGCCAGCCGCTCGGCGGTCTGCTGTTCGGGCTCGGCAGGGCGATCCCGTTCCTCTTCGACGCGGTCAGCTACGCGGTGTCGCTGACCACGCTGCTGATGATCAGGAAGGACTTCCGGGCCGAGCCGGCCGACCGGCCGGGACGGCTGATCACCGAGCTCTCCGCCGGGATCTCCTGGCTGTGGCGCCAGCCCTTCCTGCGCGTGACCACCCTGCTGGTCGCGGGCAGCAACCTGCTGTTCCAGGCGCTGTTCCTGGCCGTCATCGTGATCGCCCGCGCCGACGGCGGCTCGTCGGGCGCGGTCGGTGTGATGTTCGGCGTGGCCGCGGTCGGCGGGGTGCTCGGTTCGCTGGCCGCGCCCGCGCTGGAGCGCCGGCTGTCGATGAAGACCGTGGTGATCGGGGCGAACTGGGCGTGGGCGCTGGTGGTCCCGGTGCTGCTGGTGGTGCACGACCCCTATCTGATCGGGGCGGTGTACGCGCTGATGTGCTTCGTCGGCCCGGTGTGGAACGTGGTGGTGGTGGCCTACCAGCTCGGAGTGACGCCGGACCGCATCATGGGCCGGGTGCAGGGCGCGGCACATATGATCGCCTTCGGAGCCATCCCGCTCGGCTCGCTGGCCGGCGGTCTGCTGCTGCGCTGGATCGGTGCCGGTGCCACGGTAGCGGTGCTGTCCTGCTGGATGCTCTTTCTCGCGGTCGCCGCGAGCGTCAGCCCCGCGATCCGCAAGGCGCCGAGCCTGGCCGAGCTGCACGCGCCGGAGCCCGTGGTGGTGGCCGACTGAACCATCGTGCCCTGCCCCGCTCGTCGTCAGTGACGAGCGGGGCTCATCGCTGTCCGGTGGGGGGCCGGCGGTCCCGCTCATCGCGCACCCTCCTTGGAGAGCAGGCCGGCGACCTCGTCGTCGGTCAGCTCGGCGATGTCGTCCTCGACGGCCTTGGACACCGCCTGTGCGAGGGCGGCCACCGTGGTGGCCTCGAACAGGAGGCGCAGCGGGAGCACGACCCCGAACGCCGTCCGGATCCCCGCCAGGACCCGGGTGGCCAGCAGCGAGTTGCCGCCGAGGGCGAAGAAGTCGTCCAGCACGCCGATCCGCTCCACGCCGAGCAGCTCGCTCCAGATGTCGGCCAGCGCCTCCTCGACGGGGTCGCCGGGCGCCCGGTACTCCCGCCCGCCGTCCGCGCCGGCCGACACCGGATCCGGCAGTGCCTTGCGGTCGACCTTGCCGCTCGGCGTCAGCGGCAGGTCCGCCAGCGCCACCCACAGCGACGGGATCATGTACTCCGGCAGCAACGTCCGGAGATGGGCACGGAGTTCGCCGACGTCCGGCACGGTGTCGCCGGGCCGGGCCACCAGGTAGGCAGCCAGCCGGCGGTCCCCGGGCAGGGGTTCGGTGGCGATGACGACCGTCTCCTGCACCGCCGGGTGTGCGGCCAGCGCCGCCTCGATCTCACCGAGCTCGATCCGCAGCCCGCGCACCTTGACCTGACGGTCGATCCGCCCGAGGAACTCGATGACGCCGTCCGGCCGTCGGCGGACCAGGTCACCGGTGCGGTAGAGCCGCTGCCCCGGTTCGACGGCCAGCGGATCCGGTACGAAGCGATCGGCGGTCAGGGCGGCCCGACGGTGGTAGCCACGGGCCAGCCGCACCCCGCCCAGGCAGAGTTCGCCGGCGATCCCGATCGGCACCGGCCGCAGGTCGGCGTCCAGGACGTGGGCCCGGGTGCCGGCGACCGGCCGCCCGATCGGCAGGGTGGCGGACTGCTGCCCGGGCGGCGGGGTGTCGCCCACCGGGTGCAGCAGGCAGGTGACGGTTGCCTCGGTCGGCCCGTAGTTGCACAGGAACCGCCCGGGCAGGCCGCTGTCCGCCCAGCGCTCGGCGTCGGCCACGGTGACCACGTCGCTGCCGACGTTCATCAGCTTCAGCGAGGTCAACCGGCCGAGTTCGGGTGACTCCAGCATCGCCCGGTAATAGGCGGGGGTGATCTCGACGATCGTCACCTCGTGCTCGGCCAGTCGCGCCGGCAGTTCGGCGGGGGTCCAGAAGACCGGGTCGCCGACCACGACGGTCGCGCCGGCCACCAGGGTGGCCGCGATCTGGTCCATGGCGACGTCGAAGGTGAGGGCGGACAGCAGGACCACCCGCTCGCCCGGCGTGATGCCGTAGGCGTCCGCGATCACCCGGCAGTGCTGGGCGTAGGACCGGTGCTCGATCATCACCCCCTTGGGACGGCCGGTGGAGCCCGAGGTGTAGATGATGTAGGCGAGGTTGCCGGGACCGGCCTGCGCGGGCAGGTCGGCCGAAGAGTCCCGCCCCGCGGCCTCCTCCTCGTCCAGCAGTAGCAGCCGCCGCCCACCGCCGCCGCCGAGCCGGTCGGCGAACTCGGTGGAGGTGACCACGACCTCGGCGCCGGCGTCGGCGAGCATGAACTCCAGGCGCTGCGCCGGATGCCTCGGGTCGAAGGGGACGTAGACCCCGCCCGCCTTGAGCACCGCCAGCAGCACCACGACCGCCTCGGGGCTGCGCTCCAGGCACGAGCCGACGACCGTCTCCGGTCCGACCCCCAGCGCGCGCAACCGGCGGGCGAACCGGTTGGCCCGCGCGTTCAACTCCGCGTAGCTGATCCGCTGGTCCCCGAAGACCACCGCGATCGCGTCCGGCGTCTGCCGGACCTGGTGCTCGAACAGCTGGGGTACGCACAGCCCGTGCTGTTCGGCGGGGTCGAGCGCGGCCAGCCGGTCCCCGTCCGGGTCGGGCCAGACGGTGAGCAGGTCGTGCCGCTCGGGGGCGGTGAGCATCGCGAGGGCGCTCAGCCGTGCGTCCGGAGCATCCACGATGCTGCGCAGCAGGGTCAGGTAGTGTCCGGCCAGCCGCTCGACGGTGGCCCGGTCGAACAGCGCCGTGGCGTACTCGAACGAGCAGCGCAGCCGCCCGTCGCCCTGCTGGGTGACGCTCACCGTCAGGTCGAACTTGGCCACGGCCGGGCCGATGTCGATGCTCTCCACGGCGGCCCCGCCGAGCGCGGTCAGGTCGATCTCCTGGTGCTCGAACTCGAACATGACCTGGAACAGCGGGTTGCGTGAGAGGTCGCGGTCCGGCTTCAGCGCGTCGACCAGGTGCTCGAACGGCACGTCCTGGTGGCTGAACGCCTCCGCGGACACCCGGTGCACCTGCTCGAGGAACTCCCCGAACACCGGGTCGCCCGCCAGATCGGTGCGGATCACCAGGCTGTTGGTGAAGAAGCCGACGAGTTCCTCGGTCTCCGGCCTGGTCCGCCCAGCCACCGGGGTGCCGACCGCGACGTCGTCGAGACCGGTGTAGCGGCCGAGCAGCATCTGGAACGCGGCCAGCATCAGCACGAACGGTGTCACACCGCGCCGGCGTGCCAGCTCCGCGACCTCCTGGCCCAGCGCCTGCGGCAGTTCGACGTCGAACAGGTCGCCGCGTGCGTCGCGGACGGCGGAGCGCAGCCGGTCGGTCGGCAGCTCCAGCGGCTCCAGTCCGGCCAGCCGTTCACGCCAGTAGTCGAGCTGCCCGGCCGTCTCGCCGGCGGACTGCCGGCCCCGCTGCCAGGCGGCGAAGTCCGCGTACTGGACGGCTTGCGGGCACAGCGGTGACGGCTCGCCGGCGGCGAGCGCGCGGTAGGCCTGGTCCAGGTCACGCAGGTAGAGGCCCGTGGACCAGGCGTCGATGGCGATGTGGTGCAGGGTCAGCACCATCAGGTGCTCCTCGGGCGCGGTTCGGACCACCGTGACCCGCAGCGGCCATTCGGCCGCCAGGTCGAAGGCCCGGCCCGCGGCGTCGGCCAGCAGTCGCAGCGCCCGCTCCTCGGGCTGGGGCGTACCGCTGAGGTCGACCAGCTCGAAGGGGACCGGTCCCGCAGGGTCGATCACCTGCAACGGGTTGCCGTCGTCGGCGAGGTAGCGGGTCCGCAGCACCTCGTGCCGGGCAACGCCGGCGTCCACCGCCAGCCGCAGCGCCTCGGTGTCCAAGGGGCCGCGCAGGCGCAGCGCCACCGGGACGAGGTACTCGTCGCTCGCCGGCTCCAGTTGGTCGAGGAACCACATGCGCTGCTGGCCGAAGGAGAGCGGCAGCTCTCCGGTGCGCGGCACCGGCCGCACGCCCGGCCCGTCACCCTCGGAGCGGGCGGCGTCGATCCGGGCGGCCAGCGCGGCGACGGTGCGGGCGTTGAACAGCTCGCCGACCGTCAGCCTGACGCCGAATTCCCGGCGCAGCCGCAGGACCAGCCGGATGGCCGCCAGGGAGTGGCCGCCGAGTGCGAAGAAGTCGTCCTCGGCGGCGACTTGCCGCACTTCGAGGACCTCGGCCATCAACGCGGCGACTGCGGCCTCCGTCGGGGTGCGCGGGGCGATCGACTGCCCGTCCGCCGGTCGGTCCCGCTCCTTGGGTGAGGGCAGCCGTTGCCGGTCCACCTTGCCGGTGGGGGTCAGCGGCATGGTGTCCAGGAGCAGCACGGCCGAGGGCACCATCGCCTCCGGCAGCCGGCCCGCGAGGTGGGCGCGGATCTCGTCCGTTGCGGCCGGCTCGCCGTCCGCGAGTACGACGTAGGCGAGCAGTTCGAGGTCACCTGCCGTCGAGCGGCGGGTGGTCACCGCAGCGGCGGTGACCGAGGGGTGCGCGGTCAGCACGGCCTCGATCTCACCCGGTTCGATCCGCACCCCGCGCACCTTGACCTGCTCGTCGATGCGGGCGACGAACTCCAGCGCGCCGTCCTCGCGGCGGCGTACCAGGTCGCCGGTGCGGTACCAACGTTCGCCGGGTCCGGCCGCGAACGGGTTGGGGGCGAACCGCTCGGCGGTCTGCGCGCCCTGGCCCAGGTATCCGCGCGCCAGGCCGATCCCGCCCACGCACAGCTCGCCGGGGGCGCCGACCGGAACCAAGGCGTCATCGCGGTCCACCACATAGGTCCGCACACCGGTCAGCGGGTGGCCGATCGGCACGATGCCCTCGCCCTCGCCGCCCTCGTAGCGCCAGGCGGTGGAGTCGATGGCGCACTCGGTGGGGCCGTAGGTGTTGAACACCTCGACGTCGACCACCGCGCGCAGCCGCTCGCACAGCTCGACCGGCAGCGGCTCGCCGGCCGAGCACACCAGCCGCAGCGAGGCGCAGCCGGCCAGTTCGGGCTCGGCCAGCAGCAGCCGCAGCACCGAGGGCACCAACTGCAGGATGGTGACGCCGTGTTCGGCTACCGCCCGGATCATCACGATCGGGTCCCGGTGTGCCTCCAGGGGGGCCATCACCACGGTGGCGCCGCAGACCAGCGGCGAGAGGAACTCCCACATCGCCGCGTCGAAGCCGATGGTGGTCTTCTGCAACAGTCGGTCGCCGGCGCCGAGCCCGTACCGCTCGACCGACCAGAGCACCCGGTTGCGGATCGCGGTGTGCGGGATCAGCACCCCCTTGGGCCGGCCCGTCGAGCCGGAGGTGTACATCACGTAGGCCCCGTCGGTGTCCTGGACGGAGGGCAGTTCGGCGTCGAGGACCGGGGCGTCGCTCGTCCGCCAGGCGTCGTCCGGCGTCACCACCCGCAGGCCGGCCGGCAGCCGCTCCCGCAGCGACTCCTCGGCCAGCACCACCTCGACGCCGGCGTCGGCGACCATGTACGCCAGCCGGTCGACGGGATACTCGGGCGCCAGCGGGACGTACACGCCGCCCGCCGTCAGCACCGCGAGCAGCGCCGTGACCAGGTCCGTGCCGCGGTGCAGCGCCACCCCGACCGGCGTCTCACGGGTGACCCCCCGGGTGCGCAGGTGGAGCGCCAGGCGCCGTACTCGGTCCGCGAGTTCGGCGTAGCCGATCTCCTGGTCCCCGGCCACCACCGCCACCGCGTCCGGAGTCGCCCGGGCCTGGGCGCGGAACAGCTCGGGGAGCGAGAGTTCCGGCGACGCGGCGTCGGTGCGGTTCCACCTTTCGAACTGCTCCAGTTCGGCCCCGGTGAGGAGTTCCAGCCGGTGTACGGGGGTGTCCGGCCGGTCGGCGATGTCGCCCAGCAGCCGCAGCAGGTGCTCGGCCATCCGCGCGATCCGGGGGAGGGTGAACAGGGAAGTCGGGTAGATCAGCCGACCGTCCACCGAGCCGTCGGGGCGCTCGGTGAGGTGCAGGGAGAGGTCGAAGGCGGAACTGGGCGACGCCGTTTCGTCCGCGGTGACCTCGAGCCCCGTCAGCTGGAACGGGTGCGGCGCGACGGTGTGCAGGGCGAAGCCCACCTGGAACACCGGGTTGCGGGAGAGGTCCCGCTCCGGCGCGAGGTCGGCGACCACCCGCTCGAACGGCACGTCCAGGTGCTCGTGGGCGCCCAGGACCGTCTCGCGGACCTGCGCCAGCAGAGCGGCGAAGGACGGGCCGCCGGACAGGTCGGCGCGCAGCACCACGGTGTTGAGGAACATGCCGATCGATTGTTCGAGAGCGGCAGGCTCGCGACGGGACACCGACACCCCGACCGCCACGTCCTGCTGCCCTGAGTGGCGGGCCAGCAGCACCTGGAAGGCGGCCAGGTAGACCATGAAGGGCGTCGCGCCGCGACGCCGGCCGAGCTCGGCCAGGCGCAGGGCCAGCTCGCCCGGCACGGTGAAGGTCAGGTCGGCCCCGGTCGACACCCACTGGTCCGGCCGTCGGTGGTCGGTGGCGAGTTCCAGTGGTTCCAGTCCGGCCAGCCGCGCGCGCCAGTAGGAGCGCTGGCGTTCGATCACCTCGCCGGCCGCCTCCCAGCGGTCGCGCTCCCACTGGGCGAAGTCCGCATACTGCAGCGTCGGCGGCTCCAGCCGGGACGGCCGGTCCGAGCAGAACGCCTGGTACAGCTCCTGCAGTTCGCGAGCGAGCACGGACCAGGACCAGCCGTCGAAGGCGATGTGGTGGACGGTGACCAGCAGGGCCGCGTCGTCCGGCCCGAGCTGCACCAGCGTCAGCCGCCAGGGCGCCTGTGTGCGCAGGTCGATCGGGGTCGTGAGTTCGGCGTGGCCCAGCTCGAGCAGGCGCGCGTCCCGCTGGGCGGCCGGCAGCTCGCGCAGGTCGACCGGGCGTGGCTCCACCGGCGCGGGTTCGTCGACGATCTGCACCCCGACGCCGTCCACGGTGCCGTAGCGGGTGCGCAGAATCTCGTGCCGCGCGGAGATCTCCGAGAGCGCCGCCGACAGCGCGGGGGAGTCCAGCGGGCCGCGCAGCCGCAGCGTCTGGTTCGACAGGTACTCGATCGAGGCGCCGGAACGGAGCTGGTCGACGAACCAGAGCTCCTCCTGGGCGAAGGACAGGGCGTATCCCGCCTCATCGATTGCCATCGGATGCCTCCCCGAGCGTGTCGGAGCGGTGGCCGCCCCCGGTCACAGCCGACCAGGGCTCGGCCATGGCCACCGCGATCTTGCGTGGACCGGTGAACGGCTCACGGCCGTGGGCCGCCAACATGTTGTCCACCACCAGCACGTCTCCGAGCTGCCAGTCGAAACGGCGCTGCTCGGCGCGGTAGCACGCGCGCAGGTGCGCGATGACCTCGTCGGGGACGGACGCGCCGTCGCCGTAGTAGGTGTTGGTCGGCAGATCCTCCTCGTCGTACATCTCCCGCAGCCCGGCACACACGTCGGCGGCCAGCGTGCTCACGTGGAAGAAGGCGAGGTGGTTGAACCAGACCGTCTCGCCGGTGACCGGGTGCCGGTGCACCGCCCGGCGCCGGGCGAGAGTGCGCAGGCCGTTCTTGCCGGTCCACTGCGGCTCGATCCCGTTGCGGGCGCAGTACCGCTCCACCTCGGCACGGTCATCGGTGTTGAACGCCTGCTGCCAGGGCACCCCGAAGCCGTCGGTGAAGTTGCGCACGACCATCCAGCCGCGGGCGGCGAATTCCTCGCGGACCGCGGGGTCGATCGACCGGTGGATGCGGCGGGTGTCGGCGAGCGGTGTCGCGCCGAGGGTGTCCGGCGGGCGCACGCAGGAGAAGAACAGCGTGAGCGGCCAGTCGGCCTGGTAGGAGTTCTCGTTGTGCAGGAAGATCTCCTCGGCGGGTGGATAGTCCGTGGAGGTGTACACCTGCCCCTTGATCGTGCTGCGGGGCGAGGAGCGTTCGGCATAGGCCAGCGGTTCCCCGGACACCGCCCGGACCACGTCCGTGAACCCGTCCACCCCGCCCACCTCGAATCCGCGCAGCAGGACCGCGCCGTGCTCCAGGAGCCTTCGGCGGATCAGCGGACGGGCGGGCAGGACGTCGGCCACCGGTGTGCCCGGCGCGTCCGCCGCCAGGACGAACGGGAGCGCGGACTGCGCGGTGGGCTCCCGTTCGTGATCCGCGGGGGCGGACGGGCCGGATGGATGCGCGGTCATCGGTTACCTCCATGGAGATCCCTGGCCTCGGCCGAGGGAGGAGATGGATTCCCCGCGGAACGGGGCAGGGAGAGGGGGACCACGGGCAGCCCGGGCCGCGTGGTGGCGGCGTCGACGAAGCCGGTGGCGCTGTGGGCGTCTCGCGTGGAGGAGGGCCGCACGGACCGAACCGGCCGGCGGTTGCGCGCGGCCGCCCTCCAGCGCACCGCCCATCGAATGTCCTACCGGCGCAGTCGGCGGGTGCCCGGCAGGGGGAGCGTGACCGCGGCGGACAGCTCGGGGTAGCCGGGCAGCGCGGCGGCCAGTTCGGCCACCGTCGAGTGGTCGAAGAGCGCCCGTACCGGCACCTCCCGGCCGGTCGTCCCGCGCAGCCGCAGGGCGATCCGGCTGGCCAGCAGGGAGTGGCCGCCGAGGTCGAAGAAGTTGTCGTGCGCGCCGACCCGCTCCACTCCGAGGACCTCACGCCAAGCGCTCGCCACCGTCCGCTCCCCTTCGCCGCGGGGCTCGACGAACTCCAGCGCCCTGCCCTCCGGCTCGATCAGTGGCAGCAGCCGCCGGTCGAGCTTGCCGTTCGGGGTCAGCGGGAGCCGGGCAAGGGTGGCCCAGGCACTGGGGACCATGTGGTCGGGCAGGAGACGGCGCATCCAGGCTCGCAGGTCGGCGGGGTCCGGAGCGGCGTCGGGGTCGGCGGGCACGAGGTGGGCGGTGAGCCGCTCCTGGCCCGGATCGCCCTGGACGGAGGCCGCGGCGTCGGCGACCAGTGGGTGCCCCCGCAACGCGGTCTCGAGCTCGCCGAGTTCGATCCGGTGCCCGTGCAGCTGGACCTGGTGGTCGCTGCGGCCCAGGTAGGTGATGGTGCCGTCGGGGTTGCGCCGGGCCAGGTCCCCGGTGAGGTAGAGCCGTCGGCCGGGGTGGCGGGGGTCGGGGTCGGGAACGAAGCGCTCGGCGGTCAGCGCGGGGCGGCCCAGGTAGCCGCGGGCCAGTTGGACGCCGGCCAGGGCGAGCTGGCCCGGGACGTTCAGCGGTTGCGGTGCGAAGTCGCGGTCCAGCACGTGCACCCGGGTGTTGGCGATCGGGGTGCCGATGGTGACGGGCTCGCCGGGCGGGCACGCGGTGGCCGTGACGTCGATGGATGCCTCGGTCGGGCCGTAGAGGTTGTGCAGCTGGACGCGGCCGGTGGCGGGGTGCCGGTGGAAGGCGGTGGCGAGGTCGTCGGGCAGCGCCTCGCCGCTGCACAGCACCAGGCGCAAGGGCTCCAGCGGGGTGCCGGGGGGCAGCGCGGTCAGGAACTCCCGGAGCACGGAGGGGACGAAGTGCAGGGCGGTGATCTCGTGACGGCTGATGGTCCGGGCGAGGTACTCGGGGTCGCGATGGCCGTCGGGCCGGGCGACGACCAGGGTCGCGCCGGTCGTCAGCGGCCAGAACAGCTCCCAGACGGAGACGTCGAAGCTGAACGGCGTCTTGTGCAGGACGTGGTCGGTGCCGGTGAGCCCGTAGGTGTCCTGCATCCAGCGCAGCCGGTTCACGATGCCCTCGTGGGTGGTGACCACGGCCTTGGGCCGGCCGGTCGAGCCCGAGGTGTAGATGACGTAGGCCGGGTGCAGCGGATCCACCCGGGGCGTCGCCCCGGCCTGGGCGGGGGCCTCGGCGGTGGCGGTCTCCTCGTCGACCAGCAGGACCTGGGCCCGGTGCGGCGGCAGGGTCGCGGCGAGCTCGGCGGTGCTCAGCACCACGGGGACCGCGGAGTCGTCCAGCATGTAGCCCAGGCGTTGGGCGGGGTAGTCGGGATCCAGCGGCAGGTAGGCGCCGCCCGCCTTGAGGACGGCCAGCAGCGCCACCGGCAGCTCCAGGCCGCGGTGCAGGCAGACGGCCACCACGGTCTCCGGGCCGACCCCGGCGGCCCGCAACCGTCGCGCCAGCTGCTCGGCACGATCGTCCAACTCGTGGTACTGGAGGTGCTGTTCCTCGAAGCGTACGGCCACGGTCGCCGGCGTGCGGGCGGCCTGCCGCGCGACCAGAGCGTGCAGCACCTCTCCCTGCGGGTACACCACCGAGGTCTCGTTCCATCCCTCCAGCAGGCCGCGTTCGCGCTGCGAGAGCAGCGAAGTCCCCGTCACGACGGCCTTCGTGTCGCGGCCGACCGCGCCCAGCAGCGTGGTGAAGTGCTCGGCCAGCACCGCCATGCTCTCCCGCTCGAAGAGCGCCGTGGCATACTCGATCACACCCGACAGCGAACCGTCGGACTGCTGGGTGAGCCGCAGCACCAGGTCGAACTTGGCGCTGTGCCAGGGCGTGGTCAGCGCAGTGGCCCGCACTCCGGCCCCGCTGAACTCCGCGGCGCTGTCCGGGTCGTGCAGCGAGAACATGGTCTGGCACAGCGGGTGGCGGGACAGGTCGCGTGCGGGTGTCAGCTCGTCCACCAGCCGCTCGAACGGCACGTCCTGGTGCGCGTATGCCCCCAGTGTCGTCTCCCGGACCCGGTCGACGGCCTCCTCGAAGGTCGGCTCGCCGGACAGGTCGGTGCGCAGCACCAGGATGTTGGCGAACAAGCCCAACAGGTCCCGCACTTCGGCCTGGTCGCGGCCGGTGACCTGGGTGCCTACGGTGATGTCGGTGCGGCCGGCGTGCTGGGACAGCAGCAGCTGGAACGCGGCCAGCAGCACCATGAACGGTGTCGCGCCCCGGGACCGTCCCCAGGCGATCAGCGGCTCGGCGATCTCGGCCGGCACGGTGAACGGCAGGCTGGCGCCGGCCGGGTCGAAGGCCGCCGGCCGGGGCCGGTCGGTGGCCAGCTCCAACGCGGTCGATCCGGCCAACGTTTCCCGCCAGTACCGAAGGTGACCGGAGAGCGCGGGACCGGAGTGCGTCTCGCGCTGCCATGCGGCGAAGTCCGCGTACTGAATCGGGAGGTCCGGCAGCGGATCGGCCCGTTCCTCGGCGAACGCCGAGTACAGCGCGCCGAGTTCGGAGGCCATGACGCCGATGGACCTGCCGTCGAAGGCGATGTGGTGCACCATCAGGACCAGCGCGTGGTGCTCCGCGGTGAACCGGACCAGCCGGACTCGCAGCGGGCCCCGGCTGCCGAGGTCGAACGGCGTGCGGGCCAGGTGCTTCACGAGTTCGTCCAGCCGGGTTGCCCGGGCGTCGGCGGGAAGCTCGCCGAGGTCCACCGTCTCGAAGTCCAACTCATCTGAGGGGAGCACGAGTTGTCGCACCTCGTCGCCGACCGCCACATAGCGGGTGCGCAGCACTTCGTGCCGGGCCACGACCTGCGCCAGCGCGGCACGCAGCGCCGCCACGTCCAGCGGTCCGCGCAGCTCCCACCCGACCGGTGTCACGTACTCGGTGGTGCCCGGACGCAGGCTCTCCGCCAGCCAGATCCGTTGCTGGGCGGACGACAGCGGCAGCGGCCGGTCCCGCGGCACCCGGGGGATCGTGTCGGAGGTCTGGGCGCTGCGGCCGCCCGCGCGCGGCAGGCTCTCGAGCAGGGACTGCCGCTGGTCGGTGGGGCTTGCCGAAGCGGGACCGGTCAGGGGTGTGCTCATCTCTCACGCACCTGAGAGAACATGGACTCCTCCTCTTTGTCGGATGGTTGCGCGACATGCTCGGCGATCGCGCGACGGTCCTCCTCCGCGTCGTTCGCCCGCTCCGTGAACCGATCGTGCGCGCTCTGCTCGGGCAGCGGCGGCGCGGCCGGTCCCGGTGCTCATGCGGGCCGGCTCTCCCGCTCCATGCGCCGACGCAGGCTGAGCGGACGCATGTCCGTCCAGATCGAGTCGATGTGGTTCAGGCACGCTTGCCGGGTTCCCTCGGTGCTCTCCTGGTGCCACCCCGGCGGGATCTCCCGGTCCGCGAGCCAGATCGAGTACTGCTCCTCGTCGTTCCGGAGCACGAGACAGGTGCGCCCGTCGGTGTCGTCGTCAGCCATTCGCTCTTCTCCCGCTCGGCCGGCACCTGTCTTCCGGCGTTCTGGTGGAAGCCTGTCCCGCAGCGGTCCGGCCGCCATAGGGAAGAACCGGCTGAGGATCACGCAGTCGGCCTGCGGCAAGGACTGCCAGTCCTTCTCTACTACGCGCCGTCACCGACGCAGCATGCTGCCCGTATGCCGACTTGGTGACGGATGCTGTGTGGCCGGCCACCGAGTGCCGATGGTGACAGGACGCGCCCACCGCATTCCGCAAGTGGGTCCATTCCAACTTCAGGTGACAGCCGATCGGCGCTGTGTCACGGGTGTCTGGTAGATCCTGGTTATGACGTTTCTGGCGGTGGTCGAGGGCGGTATGGGCGGATGGCGCATCGATCGGGATGCGCTGACTGACACGAGCCGTGCCCGGTGGTCTGGGGTCAGGATCGAGTCGGTGCGCCGTGGCGAAGTGCACAGCCTCGGACGGCAGTTCGAGGGACCTCGACCTGGTGTTGCGCGATGAGGGCCGCACCCTCGACGTTCGTCTGCGAGCCGGGACGACGGAGGCCGAATCGACGGGCCTGGTGAATGCTGCGGGTTGATCTCAGCCCGTGGCGGCGAGTTGAAGGACCAGGACGGCTTGGACGAGCCTCGTGAGCCGGGTCGTAGAGCAGCATAGTTTGCGGAGGAGCCGCCAGGACTTGAGGGTCGCGATGACTTGTTCGACCAGTGCGCGGATCTTTGCGCGGGACCGGTTGACGGCCTGCTGGCCGATGGAGAGGCTGTCCCATCGGCCGCGGTAAGGAAGGCGGACTGTGCCGCCTGCTCCCTGGTAGCCCTTGTGAGCCCAGCATCTGATGCCGGCCTCGGCGAGGGCGTCGATGATGCCGTGCTCGCGTGCGGCTTGGACGTAGCGGACGGAGGGCGGACGGTAACCCGCGCCGCGAACCACAGCGCCGCCAGAAGGCGTCTTGCCTGGCGAGGTTGCGCAGGCATCTCACCCTCGCCGCGGCACCCGGGGAAGGGATCAGCTCGGTTCGGCGGAGGGGCTGTGAGCGCTGTCGCGGGCCGTGCGCTGCACCCCGGTCGGCTCACCGCTCCCGCCGCCGGCGGAAGCGCGGGTGATTGAGCCGTGCTCGCCTGTGCTGGTGAACAGGCCGGCGGTCATGGAGGTGACTGCTTCGGCGGGGGTGGCATGGACCGGCAGGACGGCGTCGACACCGGTGAGGACGAGCATCCGCATCAGGCGGTCGGGGACGTTGACGAGTCCGAGTGCACCGCCTACCGCCTGCGCGGTGTGCCAGAGGCCGATGAGCGCGCTCAGACCGGCGGAGTCGCAGAAGCCGACCTGTGACAGGTCCAGAACCAGGCGCGGGCACCCTTGCTGGATGATTCCCGAGGCTTCACGGCGAAGATTGTCCGCGGTGCGCGCGTCCACGTCCCCGGCGACTGTGGCGATCGCGAGGCCGGGGCGGGGTTGCTGGACGGTCAGCTGCAGTGTGTCGGTCACGTCGGTCATCACTCCTGGCCGAAGTGTTCGGGTGCGGCGGCGGTGTGGGCGGTGGCGGCGACACCACCGTCGGGTGTGGTGTGAGGGTGGGGGACGGACAGGGCCAGCAGAGCCACGTCGTCACCGGCCCCGTCGGGCAGCGAGGCCAGCAGGGTGATGCTGTCCTCGACCAGGGAGGTGGCGGTGACGGGCCCGGTGCGCTGGTGGAGGAAGCCGGTCAGACCGTCGTCACCGAGCATGGCGCCTTCGGTGTTACGGGATTCGATCAGCCCGTCGGTGTAGAGGAACAGGCTCTCCCCGGGCGTCAGCGAGAACGTGGTCTGGGCGAAGGGGGCTTGGGGAAAGGCGCCGACGAGCATCCCGCCCTGGGGGCGTACGGTCCGCACCCAGACGGCGCCGCTGTCGTCGGGGCGCAGGTGGTACGCCGGCGGATGACCGCCGGTGGCGACGGTGACGGTGAAGCCGCCGGCCTCCCGGGGCTCCAGAAGGCCGAAGAGGACGGTGCAAAAGCGGCGGCCGGCGGTGACGTCGGTGAGCAGTACGGTGTTGAGGGCGCTCAGCACCGTGACGGGATCGGCGTTGATCTGGGCCGCGGCGCGCAAGGTGTGGCGGGCCAGGGCGGTGACGGTCGCCGCCTCGGGCCCTTTGCCGCACACGTCACCGAGGAAGAACGCCCACCGGTCACCGTCGAGGGGGAAGACGTCGTAGAAGTCGCCGCCCACGTCGTGGACCGAAGCGGTGCGGTAGTGGCAGGCCAGTTCCAGGCCCGGCACCACGGGAAGGGCCGGGGGCAGCAGGGTGCGCTGGAGGGTGGAGGCGAACGCGGCGATGGCGGCCCTGTCCTGCTCCGCCTTCTCCCGCGCCGCGCGTTCCGCCTCGGCCCGCGCCCGTTCCGCCTCGGCATGCCGCTTCTCCGCCTCCCGGCGGGCCTGCTCGTCGCGCAGGGCGCGCAGCGCCGACAGCCGCAGCTCCATTTCGTCCAGCACGATCGCGGCGAGATCGGCAAGAGTGGCGGTGTCCTCCTCGGTGATCGAGCGCGGCCGGGTGTCGAGGACGTTGACCGTGCCCAGCCGGTGCCCATCCGGAGTGATGATCGGTGCGGCGGCGTAGAAGCGCACCCCCATCTCTCCAGCGACCAGCGGATTGTCCGCCGCGATGGGGTCCTTGAGGGTGTCGGGGATGACCATCGTGTCATCGCGCAGGATCGCCGACCCGCACAGGCCCGGATCACGACCGATCTCCGCGACACCCTCCAGGCCGTGGGCGGCCTTGAACCAGATGCGATCGGTATCCACAATGGTGACGGTCGCCACCGGCACGTCGAAGAGCCGGGCGGCCATCGCCGCCACGCGGTCGAACGCTCCGTCGGGGGGAGTGTCGAGGATGTCGTAGCGGCGCACCGCCGCGATACGGGCCGCCTCCGCATCCGGGTCGGGGACCAGCTCGGGGCGGCGCCCGGGAGCTGGGTCGGTGGCCGATGCCTGCTGCATCATCGGCTTTCCTCTCCGTCGACGGGCTGCCGCCGTGACGGCACGAATCGCCCCAGCCTAAATCGACCACATGCTCGAACGCCAATTCCGCCGCGGCTGAGAAGCGGCCGTGCACCTGTACCCGCTGCAGCGCGAGGTCCCCGGTGCTCGCGCCCGAGAGGCCGCTCGGCGTGGACGCGAGCCCTATGGATCAGGCTGGTCGCCGAAACCTTCTGTGTCATGGACTTGACCGTCGGCATGTCGCTCTCGACCGGCACTGCCTGCGCAGCTTCGGCCAGCCCGGCCGCCCCCGGGTGGACGTCCGTTGTCGGCAGCAGGCCCTCGAACTCCCGCAAGAAAACCCGCCGCTGGCCTGATACCTGTGCGCTCTGCCCAACCCCTGGAACTGGAGCCAGAACGCCCACCCGGCCTTTGATGGAGCACCGGGCAAAGAGTGGGAAGGACCCGCCCTCTTCGTTCACCTGGACAATGCTTGCCCCATCACCGACGAGCGCAACATCGGCCGACAGAGCCGCGCCGGAACCCCGTGCGCTACCGCACCTGCCGTAACTACCAGTTCGCCTGGTGGCTGCGGGCCCTCCGCAATGCGCCGGATGCGCCGCCGGAGTTCATCCCGCCCAAGAGGCCAGGTGAAGGCGAGCAGATGTCACTGATGACGGCGGCGCTGGCGCGGCGGAATCCGCCTCGCCAAGCCGCTCCGCGCCGACCGCTGTTCCGGCAGCTTCGGACTGCACCGGGGCGGCGGTCTGCGCACCTGTACTCTTCTGTGCGGGCGGAGCCGCGCCGTCCGCCGTCTGGTTCTGCTCGCTGTCGTCGCGAAAAGTGCTGAGCAGCTTGCACCATGCTCTGACCAAGGGGATGAGCTGCCCTAGGATTCCAGTCAGGACGAAGTTCAAAACAGAGATCACGCCTGACCAAGCGAGAATCCAAAGAACCGCGGACGAGTCCACCGTTCGGTCCCTTTCTGTACAGGCCGAACTGAATGCGGGCACACCTACTCAGCTCGGCCACAACTCGTGGCTGAACTGAGTTCCGTACCAGTGGTAGAAACTCAGGACCTTCAGACTTTTCCGGCTCTGTGTGTGTTGCGAAAGTGGTCGCTCGTCCGTGCACCGTGGCGAGTCAGGCAGGTCGCTGGATCCGCCCGGACTTCCAGTCGAAATGGTAGTAGGCCGCAGAGTCGCTGTCTGCGGAACAGGTGAAGTGGCGGAGCGCCGCTTCCTGCCGACGGTGCAATCATGGACTCGGGCGCGGGTGCGCACCCGAGCTGTGGAGGCCCCTCGGCGTGGGACGCCTCGACAAAGCCGCGTGTGCGGCCATCGCGCGCCGCCGCTCGGACGCCATCGACCTACGACTCGCCGACGTGGACTGGCTCACGATCGCCCGCAAACTCGCCGGCGACCCGACAGCCAATTCCGACGGCATCGCCTACCCCCAGGGCTACGGCATCGACCGGTACCGCAAGAACCAGGACCCGCTCACCGACGAGGCCCTGATCCGTGCCGCTCGCCGCGACGTCCGTACCGCACTCGCCGACCGCCGAGCCGAGGGGCAATAGCGGATCACAGCCTCGTCCGCGTCGACCGTAGCGGCATGCGTTCGGTGTAACTGTGGATGAAGGGGGGTTTGCGATCACCCGGATGGGGGAGCACGCTAGAAAAGGGATAGTTCGAGGCGTTCCCAATTCGCGTCCACCCTGGCATTGAGGGGCGACCATGCATGAAGTCCCTGACGAAATACCGACCCTCACATACTCGATGGAAGAGGCCCAGATAACGGCGATCGGCTCGAGTTCGTATGCGGTACGGCAACCGCTGGGTCCAATCAAAGGATTTGCTGACCTCGACCTACTGGGTGGTCCGCTGGCGCCCGTAGGTGCAAATTCGCGAGCGGTTGCATCAATCGCGGAGGTGCCGCCAGGCGGCGGCCCGAAGTTCTTGGGCGCCGCAAAAATTAGCATCTTGAATGTCGCGCCCCGGCAAAACAGTGTTCTGGTGCGTATCTTTATCGACTGGCCCAATGAGCTGCCGACGTCCATCGACATTATAGTCATCAATGATTGACTCGGTGGGCGGCTTCTAGAGGGCATCTGACCTAGGTAGTTGGTGTTCTGGGATGGTTTTGTGACTGGTGGCGTTGGCAGTCGTTGCGCGGTGCATGAGTGCTCGTCGTCCGTAACCGCAGTGATGTGTCCGACGCCCGCTGGGCCTTGATCGAACCGGTCTTCACCGCCTGGCGGGCGGGACATACCGGACCGGGCACGCCAGCTCGGGTGCACGCGATCTGCGGAGCGGGCCGGGCGGGGACGAGAGTCCGGTGGAGCGGGTACTGGCCGCCGCACGGGACGGCGGGGACGTAGCGGGCACGCTCGCAGTACTGCACGCTGTCCTGCAGGCCGGCGGCGACCCGCAGGGTCTGCACGGCTACGCCGACCACCCGCGCTCCACTCCGCGGTCTGCGTCCGGCCGGGATCAGTGCCGGACGCGCCGAACCGGTGTACGTGTGCCCGGCAGGCCGGTGTGCACGCTACTGGTGGCCCCAGCCCGCCGTTCCGGTCCCGCACTGTGCGATCAGCAGCACCCTCCTGCGCCGGGAGAGGCTCTACTGATGGGCGGTCTCCTGTCGGAGCTGGGCAAGAAACTCGCCGAACGGTGGGTGTCCCTACTGGTTCTGCCCAGCGCCCTCTACCTCGCCGTCGCAGCCACCGCCCACACCCTCGGCCACCGCCGCCCCTTCGGTCTGACCCGCCTCACCCAGCAGATCGGCACCTGGGCCAGCGACCCTGTCACAAAGACCGCCGGCGGCCACGTAGTGCTGCTGGTGGCGATACTGGCCGCCGCAGCCGCCGTAGGCCTGGCCGCCCAGGCTCTCGGCTCCCTGGCCGAATGGCTCTGCCTGGCCGCCGACTGGCCCGCCTGGCCTCCCCCACTGCGCCAGTTCGCCGCCCGGATGACCACACGGCGGCGCGACCGCTGGGCCCGGGCCGCCTGTACCTGGCACCAGCACCGCGACGAAGCTGCGCGCGCCCTGCTCCGCGGCCAACGCGCCGACCCCGCCGCCCGGCACGCCGCGGAACGCGCCATGACCCGCATCGCCTCCGAGGAACCGTGCCGCCCCACCTGGAGCGGGGACCGGCTCAACGCCGTAGCCGTCCGTCTGGAGCGCGACCACCATCTCGGCCTTGCCACCCTCTGGCCGCACCTGTGGCTGATCCTGCCCGAGGAAACCCGAGCCGAGATCACCGCCGCCCGCCAGGCCCTCCTCCGAGCCAACGCCCTGACCGCCTGGGCCCTGCTCCATCTCCCGCTCGCCGCCTGGTGGTGGCCCGCCGCCCTCATCGCCGTCCTGCTCACCCTCGTGGGCCGGGCACGCGCCCGCACTGCCACCGACACCTACGCAACCCTCCTGGAAGCCACCGCCCGCCTCCGCACCCGCGACCTCGCCGACTGCCTCGGCCTCAACCCGTGCGCAACCCTCACGCCCGAAACCGGCGACGCTCTCACCCGGCACCTGACACCCACCGCGCCCCCGCCGCCCATCGGGTGACAAACCGCCATCGGCGCACCGGTGTGTTGCACCGGTTGAGCCGGGATCAAGCGTCACCCGCCCGTGGTGCGCTGAGTGTGTTGTAGGTGGTTCCGACGCTGGTCTGGACCCATGCGTCGGGGAGGGCTGCGGCGAGGGCGCACTTGGCGGCGTCTGCACGGTTCGGCCCGGCGGCACCGGCTGTTCGGCTGGTCACGGGAGATGGCCGCCCGGCGCCGGGATCTGTCGGACCGGGCCACCGACCGTGGGTGAACTTCCGGTGGCGGCGAGCAGCGGGTGCCCGTCCCGACAGTTCAGCGCGCCGCCGGCCCTCGCCAGCACGCGGCCAAGGTCAGTGGCCGGAGGTGTGTTCCAGGAAGCGGCGCAGTGCCGGATTGGGGTTGTCGCGGGACCAGGCCAGGGTGATCGGCACCGTCGGCACGGGATCGGCAAAGCGTCTGATCGCGACTCCGGCGACGTGCAGCGTCGCGGCTTTGCCCTCGGTGATGAAGGTGATGCCGTGTCCTTGGGCGACGGCGTGGAGCATGTGCTCCTCCTCGGGCTCCCAGTGAGCGACGGACGGGCGAACGCCTTCGCCGAACACCTGGTCGAGCATCCGGTCCCACATGCGCGGGCCGTGCTCACGCGGCCACCACACCAGCGGGCGGCCGGTCACGTCGGCGCGGCTCAGGCGGCGCTTGCGGGCCAGCCGGTCGGTACTGGGGACGACCGCCATGATGGCCTCGTCGCCGACCGTGCGGCCGGCCAGGTCGTCGCGCGGGTCGTTCAGCATCCGCAGGAACGCCGCGTCGATCGCGCGCTCCCGCAGCCGCTGTTCGTCGCGTGCGGTGAACCCGCTGGTCACCCATACCTTCACGGCCGGGTTGGCGGCGCGGAACGAGTCCACGAGTTCGGTGACGACGCCGCGCGGCGCGGACCGGGTGAGACTGAGGGTCAGGCGTCCGGCCTGCCCTGTGCCGTGGTGGCGGGCCAGTTCCATGGCGGCGGCGGCGCGGGCGAGGATGTCCTTCGCGGCGGGCAGCAGCGCCGTTCCGGCGTCGGTCAGCGTCACACCGCGCCGGTTGCGCGTGAACAGCTCGACGGCCAGCTCCCGTTCGAGTGCCTTGATCTGCTGGCTGAGCCCGGGCTGGGCAATGTGCAGCCGCTGTGCCGCGCGGCCGAATGCAGCTCTTCGGCGACCGCGACGAAATAGCGCAGATGCCGCAGTTCCATGCCCGCCCCCCTGAGCGCTGTGATCATTGCTGATTATCACAGGGGAAGGTCCTGACTTGGACGTGAGGCCGGCACCGGTGGCCGAATAGGCACATGACCGCAGTGATCACGCAACCTCCCCGCACCGCCGGTGGCTTCGGGACGCGAGGCCGGGTCGTCCTCGTCGCGGTGCTGCCGGCCACGTTCATGGGTTTGTTGGACGCCAGCATCGTCACCGTCGCCGTGCCGTCGATCCAGCGCGGCCTGAACGCCTCGTTCGGCGAGGTGCAGTTCGTGTCCGCCGGGTACACCCTGGCGTACGCGGTGGGCCTGGTGACCGGCGGTCGGCTCGGTGACCTGTACGGTCGCCGCCGGATGTTCCTGGTGGGCGTCGGGTTGTTCGTGCTCGCCTCGCTGGTGTGCGCCGCAGCGCCGTCCGCAGCGGCGCTGATCGGCGCGCGGGTCCTGTAGGGGCTGAGTGCGGCGGTGATGCTGCCGCAGGTGCTGTCGATCATCCAGCACGGCTTCACCGGCCCGGCCCGGGCGACCGCGCTCGGCTGCTATGGGGCTACCGTCGGGCTGGCGTCCATCACCGGGCAGGTCGCCGGCGGCGCGCTGCTGGCATGGAACCCGTTCGATCTGGGCTGGCGTTCGGCGTTCCTGGTGAACGTCCCGATCGGTGCGGTGGCACTCGCGATCGCGGCCCGCACGGTGCCCGAGAGCCGGGGAACGCGGGCTCGGCTCGACCTGCCCGGAGCCGGGCTGCTGGCGCTCGCGCTCGTCGCCCTGCTGCTGTCGCCCGTCCAGGGTCAGGGCCTGCGGACCGTCGCGGGCGGCCTTGCCGCGGCGGTCGCCGCGCTGGCGCTGTTCGCGCTGGTCGAGCGGCGGCAGGTCGATCCGCTGGTGCCGATGCGGCTTCTGGCCCAGCGGCGGATGGTCCGCGGGCTGCTGACCGTGCTGGCCTTCTACGCGGGCAATGCCGGGTTCTTCCTGCTGCTCGCCTACCACCTGCAGTCCGGAATCGGCCAGGATCCGCTGGGCAGCGGCCTCGTCTTCACCCCGCTGGGCATCGCCTTCGCGGTGACCAGCCTCACGGGCCGGCGGCGGGGCTCACTGGTCTGCGGAACGATTCTCATGGCGATCGGCCTCGCCGGCGTCCTGGCGGTCGTGCTGGCAGCCCCCGAGGCCGGCCAGGCTGGCTGGCTGCTGCCGGCGCTGCCCCTGTCGGGAGCCGGACAGGGACTGGTCGCCGCGCCGCTGATCGGCAAGGTCCTGGCCGGGGTGGACCCGGCCGACGCGGGAGCTGCCGGCGGCGTGCTGCTGACCGCCACCCAGGTCGCCAACGCCGCGGGCGTCGCGTTGATCGGCGGGCTGTTCGCCCACGCCCTGGGCGCCGCGCCCGGTTCACCCGCGGCCTCGTTCCCCGACTACGTCCACGCCACCGCCGTCACCACCACGGCCGTCCTGGCCCTGGCCGTCATCACCGGCTTCCTAGTCCACGAACGCTGAAACCCGCCGGGAACATCCGTCCACCCTGTTCAGACTTGGAGACGAACCATGCTGCTCGACCCCGAACTCGCCGCAGTCGCCGCGTCGTTGCCGCGCACCGACCTCACCGACCCGGTCGCCGTACGCGAGACCGCACTCGCCGCCGCGCGGGCCGCCGTCGCGGCTCTTCCGGCCGACGACGCGGTGCAGATCACCGACCTGGAAACCAGTGGTCCGCGCGTACGCCTGTACCGCCCGGCGGATGCGCCCGCCCCCGCGCCCGTCCTGCTGGACTTCCACGGCGGCGCGTTCGTCATGGGCAGCGTCGACAGCGAACACCGGCGCGCCCTCGACCTGGCCCGGCGCACCGGCTTCGTGGTGATCTCCGTGGACTACCGGCTGGCCCCCGAGCACCCGTTCCCCGCTGGCCTGGAGGACTGCTACGAAGCCCTGTGCTGGACGGTGAAGAACGCCACCGAGCTGGGCGTCGACCCTGACCGCCTCGCCGTCGTCGGCGGCAGCGCAGGCGGCGGGCTCGCCGCCGCCGTGACGCTGCTGTCCCGCGACCGCGGCGGGCCGTCCATCGCGTTCCAGCTCCTCATCTGCCCGGCGCTGGACGACCGGATGCGCACCCGTTCCGCGGCCACCTTCACCGACGTGCCCGCCTTCGATTCGGCCGCCGTCGCCCAGATGTGGCCGCACTACATCCCGGCGCGCGCCGGGACGGCCACCGAGCTGGCCTACGCCGCGCCCGCCCGTGCCGAGGACTTGTCCGGCCTGCCGGCCGCCTACATCGTCACCGCGGAACACGACCCGCTGCGCGACGAGGGCAACCAGTACGCCCTGAGACTGCTTGACGCGGGTGTGCCGGTCGAGCTGCACCACGTTCCGGGAACCTTCCACGTCTTCGACCACGTGGCGCCCGACGCGGACGTCTCCCGCCGTGCTCGCGCCGAGATGGCCGCCGCCCTCGTCCGGGCACTGTGAGACGCTCGTGCCGGTGGCCTCGAGGCTCCCGGCGACCACTCACGGTGACGGCATGGCCGCTCCCGTGGAGGGATACGCGACAGACGATCACGCGAGGTCGCCAGTGGGACGGGAACCTCAGGTGCTCGGAGTTCTTCGCCCGGCCGGCCGACGCGGTCCCGCAAGCCGTGAACGAGCCGGGTCGAAGCCCACCGCCTCGCCTCCCCGACGCGGCGGACGGTCTCGGCGTGCCGTGGCGTGCCCGAGGATTCCGATCCTGTCCTCACATCCCGCCCGTACCGCCGCCGGTGAGGCCCGCGGCCAGCGCCGGGACCCAGAAGACGGCGACGGCCAGGGCGATCGAGGCGGATCCCACGGCACGGGCCACCAGGCGGCCGGACGGAGCGAGCTTCTCGGCGGTGATCACGGCGGTCAGAACCACCATGGCCCACAGGTTCATCACACCGAACGCCACCAGCAGCACCATCAGCGACCAGCAGCAGCCCAGGCAGAAGGCTCCGTGGTGGGCTCCGGCACGCAGATCGCGCGAGGGTCCCGGGTACGAGGCGTAACGCAGCATCAGCCCGACCGGCGAGCGGCACCTCGCCAGGCAGCGGTCCTTGAAGGGCATGAGCTGGTAGGCGCCACCGATCGCGAACACGGCAGCGGCCACCGCGGTCCCCGCGGCCGCGGGGAGGTCCGCCGCCCCGCCCAGGCCGGCCGCCAGCCCGTACGCCGGCAGCCCGGCCGCAGCCCAGACAAGCAGGTAGGCGGCCGTGAAAACGGCCATGCGCGACGCCCGGTGCGCGGTGATGGTGCGTGCGTACAGCGCGGCGACGGGCGCCGTGGCGGGCAGCATCATCGCGGCCGTCATCAGTGTCCACACGGCGAGGAAAGCGGGCAGGCCCAGGCCCATGGTCCCCGGCATCGCCTGCATGCCGCCCCAGCGGGTCACCACCCAGGCCCAGGCGGCGGCCGCCGCGGCCAGCAGCACTGCGGCGGGGCCAGCCCCGCGGCGGACGGTGGTCGGTGAGCCGGTCACGCGGACCACGTGAAGGGCGCCGAGTGTCCGTTGCCGCCGGAGAAGTCCCAGGACCGGCCGTACACGCCCTCGCCCCTCGCCCGGGTCGACCGGGCGATGGTCAGCGTGCTGTTCACGGGGTGGAACATGCCGGTCAGTCCCATGACCGGACCGTCCTCCCCGAACTGCGGGGCGACCTGATCCTCGATCTCGATGTCCATGGTGCCGCCCACCCGTGCGGAGTGGCGGCGGCCGTCGTCGCGGTAGTCGATGGGAACGCGCTCCACGCCGAGGACCTCGCCGATGAGCGGGGTGAGCGCCGCCATCGGCCCGCCGGCCCGGCCGGAGAAGACCTTGCCCAGCGCCTCCGCCTGGCCGTCGTCGGCCGCAGCGTCGAGGTACAGCGCCACCTGCCACCCGCCCTCGGCCATCACCCGGGGCGCGTCGATGAAGACGGCGACGTTGCGACCGGAGACGTCCGTGCCGTCCACGGTTCCGCAGTCCACGTGGAACGCGAAGGTCACCTGGCAGCGCTCGTGGTCGGCCGGTGCGGTGAGGCCCGAGGTGGTGCAGGGGCACACCACGTCGCAGTTGCAGCTCTCCAGATACGTGCCGTTCAGATTCCAGGGCATGGCTCTTGGCCTCCCTACGTCCCCCGTGGAGGGGAGGCATCGGGAGGGCCGTTCCGTCCCGGTGCCGCTCGCCTCCAGGCTATTCCCACCGGCCCGGGTGACGCAGTTCCGCTGTCCGGCGCCGGTCGGCGCCGGCGGACGCGATCGGTCCCCGGGCCGGCCCGCCGGTGCGACCGGGTCCGCGCGCCCGCGCTCGCACCACGGAGCGGAGTCCGTTGTGCTGCCACCGGTTTCCGCCCGGGCACCTGCGGACAGGGGCCGGTACGGCGATCGTCCGGCGGGAGGGTCGTCCGGCCGTGCTGAAGGAGGCTCGCTCTCAGGGTGATCAGTGCGCGGACTGCTGAACCGTTCCGCCTCCGCGGTGGAGGCCAGTGACCAGACTCTCGGTGGCGTCCGGGTCGGGCTCGCGCACCACGTGCCGGGTGATGCCCCAGCGTCGCTCGTGGTCCGCCATCGCCGCCAGGATCTCGCCCTCGGTACCGACCCAGACGTACGGCGAGGACAGCACCTCACGTTCGGTGCTGCCGAATCGCCCGGCGAGGCGGCGCGCGGCCGCCTGTGCGTCGTCGGTGATCTCCACCGCCTGGACCAGTGCCTCACGCGGTGGCGCGGCCTCCCGGTCGACGGCGCCCTGCTCGATCAGCTCCACCTGCCGGTCGAGGTCGTCGCCCCGCCGCCGCGTCTCGTGGCTGTGCCCGTCCGGGAGCGTCCGGCCGAGGCCGCTCAGGGCGACGACGCCGGCGTGCCGGCCGGCCCACCGCAACAGCGCGGAGCTGCCGCCCCCGAAGGTGAAAGGCACCCGGGACTGCACGGGCCGGGGAGAGTCCAGCCGCGCTGCCCGTGCGTACACGTACGGACCGTCGACGGTCACCTCGTCCCCCGCCAGCAGCGCACGGCACGCCTCCGCCACCGCCGTGAAGCGCTGTACGCGCCCGGCCACGTCCGGGCGGCTCGACCCGAGCATGTCCCACTCGGCCGGGGTGTGGCCGGCTCCCAGCGCCAGACGGGACCGTCCGTCCGACAGGACGGCGAGGGCGGCGACGTCGCTGGCGAGCAGCAGGGGCCTCCGGAAGCCGGCGTGGGACACGCAGGACCCGAGCCCGATGCGTTCCGTGACGGATGTGGCCTCCGCGAGGGCGAGGAGCGAGCAGTCCGTCGACGCCTGCCGCCTCGCACCGCCTGGGCGAGGGCGGTCCAGGACTTCGCGTCTGTCAGGTTCGCCTGTATGGAGATCGTCACCATGGGCACAGCCGGCCATCGCGCCGCCACTCGCTGAGCGACAGTCGGCCGAAGTCGTGCGGCAGGGCAACTGGCGGTTTTGTGCGGGTTGTCACGTTGCTAGCGAAATGACCCGGGCGGTGAGCGGGCCATGGGGGCAAAGGTCCGCGGACCGGCCGTCGCGGCGCAGGCGCGCGGGGCCGGGCGATCGCTTCCGCCGAAGCGGGGCCGGGCCGGCCCGAAGCCGCTGTGCCGGCCTTTCGCCCGGGCCGGGCCCCCACCGAGTGCGCCGGACGGCCCCGCCCGTGCACGGGCCGCCTGGAGGGCCGGTGGGGCGGGGCGCGCGGCGCGGGTCGTCAGCCGGCGGCCTTGCCGACGATGCGTTCCATCTCCTGCGGGGCGAAGGCCCGCACCGCCGTCGACGGCACTTGGGAGCGGGTGTTCACCGCGCTGATGGCTCAGGCCGACGCCGAAGAGGACCTGGCCTGGGCCGTGTCGGTGGACTCCACGATCGTGCGGGCTCACCAGCACGCGGCCGGGGCCCGCAAAAAGGGGCGTGGTCGGCCGGCGAACCGGCCGACCACGCCAGCGGCCGCTCCCGCGGCGGACTGACCACGAAGATCCACCTCGCAGCCGACGTCCGCTGCCGACCCCTGGTCTTCGTCCTCACCACGGGACAGGCCGGTGACGCGCCCGCCTGCACGGACGTCATGGCTCGCTCCCGCGCGTTCCCCGTCGGCGTGGCCGGCCGCGCACCAGGCCGGACGTAGTCCTTGCGGACAAGGCCTACTCGTCTCGCGCGATCCGCGCCCACCTGCGCAAGCGCGGCATCCGCGCGGTGATCCCCATCCTGGTGGACCAGCGGGGGCACCGGCTCCGACGCGGCGTCAGAGCGGTAGACCGCCGGCCTTCGATCGCCAGGCCTACAAGCAGCGCAACACCGTCGAGCGGCCTGGCCGGACTCCACATCGCTGGCATCTTCCTCTGGTCCGCCCGGTGATCCAAACGACAATCCTTAGCACCGTCCGCAGCCGGGTGGTGTCGATCCGACCGTGGTTCAGGCCGCCGTACATCGCTCCGTGCCCACGACGATGCTCGGGTAACAGAGTCAAGTCCACCGGTGACTTCACCGCACCATCCGCACACAGCACCGCGTCCCCCAACTCGAACAGCGCATCGCGCCGAGCGGTCAGACACTCGTAGGACTCGCCCTGGAAGCGTGACGCTTCCGCGAACCCCTCCCTTCGGACAACATCAGGCAGCAGACTCACCCTCACGGCCTTCGTCCCGGTCACGTGCACCTTGGTCGGAGCACATGATCAGACGAAGGCCGTTCCTGTGTCCGGTGATTGCCGGGCATACGATCAAGTTCGACGGCCGTTCGAGGCCCACAGGGGGCGCAATGTCAGAAATCGCTCAGTGGCTCAAGGACTGGCATGCCGCACATGAACAGGAGCTGCGCTCTCGTGGGATCAGCTCTGCGGTGAAGCGGCCCGTCCCAGGAACCCCGTCCCTAGGGCGGCCGAAGGCCACAGCAGTGAGTCTCACACTGGAATCAGACGAGCGCATGGGGACGGTGTTCCTCTGGGAGTCGGGTGCCGCTTCGCTGCTCTTCATCGACTCCGGAACCGAGCACACCTGGCAGGACGACGCGGTGCTCAACTCCGAGAACGACCTGCCACAGTTCCTGGCGCCCCTTGTGAAGCTAGTCGGAGCAGCAGCCGACGGTAGTCAAAGCACAAGCTCAGACCCGGTTCCAGACGCTGGTGCGGCAAGCGAGGGCCTGTTCCATCGAGACACCCCGGCCCGGCTCACCTGACCGCCTGGAGGCCGCTCCAGATGCCCGGCCAGCCGCAGCGCACCGTCCTGCGGCGCTTCCCCGCCGACGCCCCCGGCGGCTCCCGGCACTCAGACGAGTACGCCCGACCGCCGGGCAGGCCCAAGGCATGCCCGGCCGGGTCGTCATGGACCCGTCCGGTGGGGCGGTCGGTCCTGTGCGGGGTGGCCGGCGAGGACGAGGAAGCTGTCGGTGCGCGGGCGCCGGAATCTGGTCCTCACCGATGTCCATGCGCTGCCGCTGCCCGTTCGCCCGCCAGGATCCGCCCGCCGTCACCGCTCGCGCCGGGAACGCCGCACCGCGGCTTCCTGCCGAGTTCCGGCCGCACCCGCTGTGGGGTTCACACGCTCCAGTCTGGTCCAGCCGACCCAGCCCCGCTCTTCGAGTAACTCGATCAGCCGACGGGCCGGCGGCACCGTGTCGAACGCCAGGGTGTCCATCAGCTTGACGAGGGTCGGCTCGATGTCGGTGTCATCGACGTAGTCCTCTCCCTGCTCATCGGCTGTTCGCGTGAGGTAGGCGGCCAGTTCGTCGGCCAGTTCGACCAGCCGTGGGTCGTCGTCGCCGTGGTCGAGTGCCTGGTCCAGGGTGCGGTAGAACCCGATGAGCTGCGGGTCGGCGATCTGTCGTCGCTTGCGTGCCGTCCACTCCGGGACTTGCTCGGGTGAGTGCGCGACCAGCGGGATCCAGCCGTCGCGTTCGACCTGGACGATCCGTTCGTCGACGCCGAGCGCCCGCAGCTGGTCGAGATACTCGACGACCTCCGGGGGCAGCGCCAGGCTGTCCCCGGAGGAAAGGCGGGCGATCCGCTCCCGGTGCCGCTGGCGCTCCCTGATCTCCGCCCGCAGCCGCTTGTCGATGTCCGCGACCGCCGCGGCGAATTCCTCCCCGTCGGCGTGCAGCAGCTCCCGCACGCGAGCCAGCGGGACCCCGGCCTCGGCGAGAGTCCGGATCCTTATCAGCTCGACCACGGCACCACCGTCGTACCTGCGATAGCCGGAGTGGTCCCGCTCCGGCTCCGGCAGCAGTCCCTTGGCGTGATAGTGCCTGACCGTGCGCACCGTCACTCCGGCGTACGACGCCAGCTCGCCGATGGTCAGCATCGGATCATTCTCCCGGAAGCGTCGCAGAAACGGGCTCGACGGCCGGGCGGTGTGTGGTCCGGATGATCTCCGCGATCCGACGGGCGTGGGTGAAGACCAGCCTGTGGTCGGCGTCGAGCCAGTACGCCGAGACGTGCGGCCGCTCGCGGAGGAGTCGCTCGATGCCGGCACGCCAGAGCCGGTTGTGCCGCGGCGCACGTCCTTCGGTGCTGTCTCCGGCGATGGAGGCCGACATGATCAGGCGGACGGGATGGTCGATCTTCCGGTACCGGTCGAGGAGCGCGGAGCGCACCACATCGATTTCCAGGTTCAGGTCGAGGATGTGCTGCGCGGTGAGCGACACCTGATGCGCGCTGCCCCTGGCCGGCCCGGCCTCGTGCCGCGTCGCCAGGGCGTCCGCCATCGCGCGGAGCTCCGGCAAGTCGGCCTCGGTGATGAAGTGTTCGGGCAGCGGATTCGCCCCGTCGATGAGCACGAGCTTGGCGACGGCGTCAGGAAACTCGGCGGCGTAGTGCACCGCCAGGTCCGCGCCCAGCGAGTAGCCCACCAGCACCGGTGGCGTGGGCAGGTCGAGCTTCGCCAGTACGGCGACGAGATCGCCCAGAAACGCGTCGAAAGAGTACCGGTCGGCTGCCGAGGCGAGGCCATGGCCCCTGAGGTCGAAGATCACCACGTCGTGGTCGCGCCGAAGGAGCCGGGTCAGCCCGCGCAGGTCGGCCACCGTCGAGTTCAGCCCGGGACACAGGACCAGCGGTCGTCCCCGGCCACCGCGGGACACCGGAATCCTGACGCCGTCGTGGTGGATCGTGAAGTGCCGCATCGTCCTCTCGCCTTCCTCCGTCCGCACCCCGCCCTGGCGCGGAACGCCGGTGCTCGTCCCTTGGCGCGCTCCGGCGGCCCCCGGCCGCGGCGGCTTGGGTGGTCATGCCGACCATGCTGAGAGCCTGCCCTTGCGTCAGGGTCAACCGCCGCGGCGACCCGACCGTCCTGCTGCTCGTCGTCAGCATCCTGGGACAGCGTCAACAACGCCGTCACCTACGTCTTGATCTACGTCTTGTGGGGGCCCGCCGTGTGACTGGCCCTCACCGCGCGGGCCCGCAGCCTTGAGCCGCGGACGAGATCGCCGTCGCGCTCGCCCTCATGGACACCATGACCGTCGACCGGCTGGAGGGCCCAAAGTTCACCGACCGCTACACCGAGGCGATAGCGCAGATCATCGAGGCGAAGCGGGAGGAGAAGCCGCTTCCTGTGGCCCCCGAGCCGGAGCAGCCCGCCCAGGTGCTGGATCTGATGGCCACCTGCAGGAGTCGGTGTCCAAGGCGAAGGCATCTCGCAGCGACGCCGGTGCGGCAGCCGGTCCGGCCGACGTGCACGAGCTGCCGCAGCCGAAGAAGAAGACGGCCGGGAAGAAGCAGCCGGCCAACCAGACCGGGGCGGAGAAGACGGCGGGCCGTCGGCCGCGCAGCGCTTGAGCCCGGCGACGCGGTCCACGGCATCGGGGACCAGCGCCTCGCAGCGCCTTGCTCAGGGCTGGGTGAGGATGTCGTGGCCTCCGATGCGCCGCCAGACGATGTGCTGTACGCCGTGCACCTTCTCCGGTCCGTAGCACCAGGTGGCCCGCCCGCCACCGCTCCAGGTCAGCTCGTAGACCCCGGGCATGCGGCGCACACCCTTGATCCGTAACCCCGGGCGGAACGTGTGGCCGGCGCTCAGGTCGTCGACGAACGCGTTGACGGCCTGGCGGTAGGCGCGGCGCTGTTCGGGGGTGAAGCGATTCAGGTCGGTGGTGAAGCGGGGCAGGGCTTCGTACGTGGGCACGGCGAACTCCTCCGGGAAGCACGAAGCCCCTAGGGCCTGTTGCGAAAATGGATCTTGCTCGTTGATGATCACGTCCTGTGGGACGTGGGGATCTGACGAACGGCCAGTGGGCCCAGCTTGAGTCGCTGCTGCCGCGGGGCATCAAGCCGGGCCGGCCGCAGGTGTGGACGCGGCGCCAGCTGATAGACGGCATACGGTGGCGGACTCGGACCGGTGCTCCCTGGCGCGATGTGCCCGAGCGTTATGGGCCGTGGGACCGGGTCTATGACCTGTTCCGGCGCTGGCAGCGGGACGGGACCTGGGCCAGGATCCTCACGCAGCTCCAGGCGCAGGCGGACGCGAAGGGCCTGATCACCTGGGACGTGAACGTCGACTCCACCGTCTGCCGGGCCCATCAGCACGCCGGCGGGGCGGCGAAAAGGGGGATCTCCAGAAGGAACCGCCCGGCGGGATCTTCGTCGAGCCGCCCGACCACGGCCTCGGACGCTCCCGGGGCGGACTGACCAGTAAAATCCACTTGGCGGTCGAGCAGGGGCAGAAACCCTTGTCGGTGCTGATCACAGCCGGGCAGTGGGGTGATTCGCCGCAGTTCGAGCCGGTCCTGGAAGCGATCCGGGTGCCCCGGATCGGGCTCGGCAGGCCGCGCAAGCGCCCGGACCGAGTTCGGGCCGACAAGGCGTACGACTCCCGCCGAAACCGCTCTTACCTGCGTAGACGCGGGATCAAGGCCACGATTCCGGTGCCGGCGGACCGGGTCCGCAACCGGCTGGGGCGCGGATCGCGTGGCGGTCGGCCGCCGAAGTTCGACAAGGCCGACTATAAGCAGCGGCACGCGGTCGAGTGCGGGATCAACCGTCTCAAGCGCCACCGGGCCGTTGCCACGAGGTACGACAAACTTGCCGTCCGGTATCACGCGACCGTACTGGTCGCAGCCATCAACGAATGGCTATGACCGGCCCCTTCGCAACAAGCCCTGGAGACGCCGGCCGGAGGCGCCGTTCAGGATCGGGACGGCCCGGTGGGTCCCCCTGGGGGGAGGGCTGCGTGACGATCGGCCACCGCAGGAGTGAAGCCGCATCGAGGAGCAGTGCCTGGCGGAGCCTTTCGTCGTTTGATCTTGCGCCGCTGCGTACTGCTGCGGCACCAGCCCACGAAAGAATGATGATGAAGATGATCAGGCACATGACGCGGGCATCCGCCGCAGCCGTCGCCCTGGCGTTGTCCGTTCTCGCGCCCTCCGGCACTGCGTCCGCCGACCCCAACGGCCACCCCCAACCCGGCACATACTGCACTGGCTGGGAATCGGTCTACGGCCAGGGCGGCTACAACTTCACCGACTTCCGTGTCTGCGTACAGGTGGCCGACAACGAAGGGCGGTCCGCCATGTACATCGAGACCGACAGGAACACCTACTGGTCGAGCGGTGCCTGGTACAACGCCACCGAGGGATACCCCGCCAAGGTAAGCGCCACCGTCAACATGGGCGCCAACGACTCCACGGGCGGCCCGTCAGTAAGTGAATACGGATCCTGGACCCAGACGTCCCGCCACGCGGAGCTGCCCATCGGCCCCATCGGTATCGTCAACTGCGGGATCCGCCACCTTGACGTGTCCTACTACCAGGTCAACCCCTACCTCGGTCCGGACTATGCGATCGACGTGAAGCGGTCCTACGACGACTTCGTCCTCGACTGCTAATGAGTCGGCAGGTGGCATAACCAGGAGGGGCTCCCCGCCTGCGGACCTACAGGTTCGCCAGTGGGACCCAGCCAGTCGCCAGCGCCTGACCCGGCAGGGCAGGCGCTGGCGACTGCTGATCACGCGGCAGGCTGAAGGCATGTGCTCGGGGCGAAGATCGGTGTTTCATGCGTCGCGTGCCGGATCATCTCGCCCCACGACCAGTGATCACCGGAGATCTTGATCTACTTTCGCAACAGACCCTAGTGGCGGCCGGGGGCGGTGGTGGCTGTTCGTGTTGAAGGGGGGCCGCCCTGACCCTGTCCCGGATCGAGCGGCAGCGCCTGCCCGCCGCTCCCACCCCGCACGTCCGCCGCACGATCGTGGTCAGCGAGGCCCGCTCAGCCGCCTGGCTGTGGTGACGATGCCGGGCGGATGCCCTCCGGGTCCGTCGTGGCCCAAGACCAGGGCACGGCCGGCCGGGAGGTTCAGGAATGGGCGAGGGCGTCAGCGCGCAGGTGCGCGAGCAGGGCCCGCACCCCCTCCGGGTCGTCGCGTCCCGTGAACGACAGCAGTGCCCGCAGGACGGGGCGGGCAAGGTCCCCGGTCGCCCGGACGTCCTCGCCCGTGCTCGCAGCCCACCCGGACATCAGACCCGATGCCACACCGAGCAGATGCGGGGTGAGGCTCTGCCGTACTCCACCAGCGCCCGCTCCAGCTCGGCGCCCTCCAGGCCGTCGATCCCGGTGACGGCCGGCACCGTCTTCAGCAGCCGGCTCTCGCCGAACCCGGCGACCACACCGGCCGGCGGCCGCTCGCCGCTCCCTCCGTGCGTCAGCGCGGCCAGGGCGTCGCCGTCAGTGGGAAACCCGGCCGCCGCGCTGGGTGCCGACGGCCGCGTCTATGTCTCCTTCCGCAGCGGTGACGGCACCCTGCAGCACGCCCGAAGCATGACCTGCGGTACGAGGAGGACATGCGGCTGACCTGACTGGGCAGCCAGAACCACGCCACGCCCTCACCTGCCCGGTCCGCCTGGTGGTGGAGGCCAAGACCACCCGGTCTTCGACAGGCCGCACCGTTCGTAGGGGCGCGGAAACGCGCCCGGCAAGGCTCGTGCCGGCATGTACGTCGCGCGAGCGCCATCCCCGTCCCGTCCGCGTTTGACATCCCCGCCAGGCATCCACCATGCTTCCACTAATTCATTAATACAAGCATGGTGGAGCCGAGGAACACGACGTGATCGACTACCGGATCGACCGTGGCAGCGGCGTACCGGCCTACGTGCAGATCCTCGAGCAGACCGAACGGGCGCTCCGGATGGGCACCTTGCGGGTCGGGGACAAGCTGCCCACGGCCAAGGAGGTGGTGGCGGCGACCGGGATCAACCCCAACACCGTGCTGCGGGCCTACCGCGACATGGAGCGGGCCGGTCTGGTCGCACTCCGCCGTGGTCTCGGAACCTTCGTGACGCGCTCACTCGCCCGGCCCGGCGCGGAGAACGACTCCCCGCTGCGCCGGGAAGCCACCGACTGGGTGGCCCGCGCGCGAGCCGCGGGGCTGGAGCGGGCCGATGTCCTCGCCCTCGTCACAGCCGCCCTGGACGCCTACGACACCGAGCACGACAGCACAACCCCGGGTGACCGGGAAGGGAAGAAGGAGGACGCATGACCGGGCCTGACGCGTCGACCGCGCTGTGCGCCACAGGACTGGCGTTCCGGTACCGAAGGCGGGGCAACTGGGCCTTGCGGGACTGTGAGTTCACCGTGCCCGGCGGCCGCATCACCGCGCTCGTCGGACGCAACGGCGCCGGCAAGAGCACACTGCTGCACCTGGCCGGCGGACTGCTCCGGCCCACCTCCGGGCAGCTGCGCGTGCTGGGCGCCGTACCCGGCACGGCACAGGCCCGCGCCCGCGTCGCCCTGCTCACCCAGGACAAGCCGCTCTACCCGCGGTCCACCGTGGCGGACACCCTGCTGCTGGGCGAGAAGCTGAACTCCACCTGGGACCGGCCGTCTGCGGAGCGGATCGTTCGGGAGGGCGATATCCCGCTCCACGCTCGCGTCGGCGAGCTGTCCCCGGGGCGGCGCACTCGCGTCGCGCTCGCCCTGGCACTGGGCAAACGACCCGAACTCCTGCTCCTTGACGAGCCGTTGGCCGACTTGGACCCCGTGGCGCGAGGCGAGATCATGGCGCAGCTGATGACCGAGGTCATAGAGCGCGGCATGAGCATCATGCTGTCCTCGCACGTCCTGCCCGAACTGGAGGAGACCTGCGACTGGGTACTCGTACTGCGGGACGGCCGCGTCGAGCTGAGCGAGGACGTCGAGGAACTGCGCGCGAGCCACGCGGTGCTGACCGGACCCGCCGGCCAGGCCGACATCCTGGCCGGAGCGCACACCGTGGTGCGCAGCCGCACCGGCGGCAGACAGCTGACCGCCCTGATACGGCAACGGGGACCACTACGCGGCGACTGGCATGTGCAACGGCCCGGACTCCAGGACATCCTGCTCGGCTACCTCCAGGCCGGCGAGCCGGGGCACCCTGCCCCCGCCGAGCGGACGGAGACGGCGGCGTGAAGGGATCCCTCTGGCTCGCCTGGCGCCAGCAGCGCGTGCCGGCCGGTATCGGCGCGGCCGCCCTGGTCGTCGCCGCCGCCGTCGCCGCGTACTACCGCTCGGGCATGCTCGAGGCCCTCCACAGCGGGCTGTTCGACCACTGCGAACCCGGGCCGCTGTACTGCACACGGTCCGACACCGGGCTGCCCCTGCTGCTGGACGTCGAGCCCCTGAAGTACCTCGGGGCGCTGAACATCGCCCTGCCCGTCCTCATCGGCGTCTTCTGGGGCGCCCCGCTCCTGGGCCGCGACCGGGAACTGGGCACCCACCGCATGATCCTCTCCCAGGGCGTGAGCCGCGGCCAGTGGTTCGCCTCCCGGTTCGCCCTGGCCGCGATGACCACGATCGCCTTCTCCGGCCTGCTCGCGGGCGTGTTCGCCTGGTGGTGGCGACCGGCCGCCGACCGCAGCTACGGCCTGTTCTGGTACGACAACACGGCCCTGAGCGGCTCGGGCCCCCGCGTGGTGGCGGCCGCCCTGTTCGGCCTGGCGGCCGGCACCCTGCTGGGCCTGCTGGCCCGCCGGGTGCTGGCGGCGATGGTCCTCACCCTGCTGGTGACCGGCGCGGTGACGCTCCTGCTGGAGTGGACGCACCGGGCCCGGCTGCTCGTCCCCCCGCACACCTACGTCAGCGCCGGAATCACCCCGAAACCACCGATGGGCGAGAAGTGGTCGACCGGCCACTACGGCCTGATCACCGCCACCGGCCGCCACGACGACGTACTGACCTGCCCCTTCCCCTCGGGCGCCGAACTCAAGCAGTGCATGGCGGCGCACGGGTACGTCGCCCGCTTCTACGAAGCCAACCCGGCCGGTGACTACTGGACCTTCCAGTGGACCGACACCGCCGTCCTCGGCTCCCTCGCCGTACTGCTCACGGTCGTCACCGTGCTGCTCCTGCGCCGTCGCGTCTGACCGCGGCGACCGCACCGGCACACATCACCTTCACCCCGTTCCCCTCCCTCCCCTCCTTCCTTTCCTTCACGGACAATCCCTTTCGCACGGAGGTCGCTTAGCCATGCCCGCCGACGCCAAGTCGCCGAAGAAGCTGCGCAACAACCGCGCCACCCTCACCCACAAGAGCGGTTACGCCCTGCGCCATCCCGGCCGCGTCATCCCCTACCTGCGCCGAGCCGGCCGGGACGCGTGGCTGCGCCTGAAGCACCCCGACCACGTCGGCTACTACCGCGCCGTGATGGCCTCGGACACCCGCCGCAACCCGGAAGCCGCGGTCGGCAGCCAGACCCACGACCGCTGGCTGGCGCTCGGGCAGATGCAGTTCGACTACCTCATGGAACACGGGCTGCGTCCCGAACACCGCATGCTCGACATCGGCTGCGGCAACCTGCGCGGCGGCTGGCGCTTCATCAGCCACCTCGACACGGGCAACTACTACGGCATCGACATCTCGCCCGACATCCTGATGGCCGCAAAGAAGACCCTCGTCGAGCGCCGCCTCCAGGACAAGCTGCCGCACCTGACCATCACCGGCGACCTCACCCTGGACTTCCTGCCCGACGACCACTTCGACGTCGTCCACGCGCACAGCGTCTTCTCCCACTCGCCGCTGGAGGTCATCGACCAGTGCCTGGCACACGTCGGGCGCGTGCTCACCGACACCGGGTTCTTCGACTTCACCTTCGACCGCACCGAGGGCCCCGAACATCAGGTGCTGCGCGAGGACTTCTACTACCGCACCGAGACCCTCCTGGACCTGGCGCGGCGGCACGGACTGCACGCACGGTTCATGGAGGACTGGGAGAAGCGCCCGCACGGCCAGTCGAAGATACGCGTCAGCCGCTCGCCCCTGCCCACCGTCTGAACCGGCCCAGGTCGCGACATGCGGTCCGACAGACCATCGCCCGGACCGAGGCACGGGCCGGCGCGCCTGGCCGCCATAGACGGACTCCGCCTGGTGGCAGCGCTCATGGTGGCCGCGTACCACTTCCTCGGGACACCCACCCCGCACTTCTGGGGAAGGACCCAACTCCGGGACCTCGCACCGGTCCTGCACGAGATCAGCCGCTACGGCTGGCTCGGCGTCGAATTCTTCTTCGCCATCAGCGGCTTCGTCATCTGCATGAGCTGCTGGGGGCGGACTCCCGCACAGTTCACCGTCTCGCGCGTCGCACGGCTCTTCCCGGCCTACTGGTGCGCCGTACTCCTCGTCGTCGCGCTCGTCCTCGTCTCACGAATGGCCAACTGGCCGGCCGCCACCCGCATCGACCCCCGGACCGTCCTCGGCAACCTGACGATGGCTCCGGGCCCGCTGGGACTGGAACTGGTCGACGGAGTCGCCTGGACACTGTGGGTGGAGGCCCGTTTCTACCTGCTGATGGGCGTGCTGCTCGTGTTCGGGCTGTCGTACCGGCGGATGACGGCCTTCTGCGGAGCCTGGCTCCTGGCCGGTGTCATCGCCCGCGAACTCCGGTCGCCCTTCCTCGACGAATTCGTACTGACCCGATACACCGGCCTCTTCGTCATCGGCATCGTCCTGTACCTCATGCACAGGTTCGGACAGAGCCTCCTGCTGTGGCTGTTGCTGGGTCTCGCCTGGTGCTACCAACTGACCGTGCTCGAACTGCGGGTGGCCGACCACGCCACCGTACCGCCCGGCGAGAGCCGGCCCTCCTGGGCCGTGTGCGCGACCGTTCTCACGTCGTGCCTCGGACTGTTGGCGCTGGCCGGTGCCGGAGGACCGCTGACGAGGCTGCGCCGCCGCGGGCTGGTCACCGCGGGGGCACTCACCTACCCCTTCTACCTCGTTCACCAGAGCATCGGAATCCCCATGGCCAAAGGCCTGATGCGGGCCGTTCCGGGGCTGGGGCCGCTGCCCGCGATGGCGGTGTCCGTCCTCTGCATGCTGGGGCTGTCCCAGCTCATCCACACCACGGTGGAGCGCCGGCTCGGACGCCTGCTGAGACATCACCTGACACGCGACACGCGGCTCCAGGACCCCGACGCCGGCCGCCCGGTGCGAGGAAGCTCATCGGAGTGGCGCCGGTCGTACGAGCGAACCGATCTCTCGTGAGTCGGCCACACTGCGCCGTATGCCAGCAGGAAGCCGACGCTCCAAACGTCCCAATGAGTATGTCGTTGAGAGCACACGGCCGTACGCGAAAACGCAACCCCATCTCGGGGCCAGGGCCGCGCAGGCGGCCGGCCGCGCTCTTGCCGAGGCGATGGCTCACCGCGAGGTGAGCATGAACATGCTCGCAATAACCGGCTGCACGGCCTGCTGACGCAGATCCACCCGTCGCTGGAACGGGGCCGCGGTTGCGGCACCCGGCTCTGCGAGGACGGCTGTGGCCCGCGCCAACGACTGCCTGAAGGGCCTGGTGGCTGAGACCGGTTGGGGAGTACTTCGGTGCGGGCGGACCCTCTGGGATCTGCGGGCGATGGAAGCGGTGGGGTCGATCAGGTCCTGTTCTGCTTCCAGTGGTCCATCGCCGCCTTGCGGCTGCTGGCCAGGTGCTGCGCCACCAGGGCCTCGACCCGGGGCACGTCGCGTTCCGCGATGGCGTCATAGAGCGCCTCGTGTTCCCGCGCGACGGTGAGCAGGTCGTCGTGCTGCCCGAGGAGCCAGCGCAACCTGCTGCGCAGGACACGTTCGAGTTCGGTCAGCAATTCGTTGCCGGCCAGTGAGGTGACCGTCTGGTGGAAGTCCGCCGCCGCGCGCCGCGCGCGCACCGCGTCACCGGCGCGAGCGGCTTCGAGTTCCGCGTCCACGTCGGCCCGCAACTTCTCCAGACCGGCGCGCGTGTGCCGCTGCGCGGCCAGCCGGAACGACAAGCTCTCCAGAGCCGACCGCACCTCGTCGAGGTCGGCCACGTCACTCGGGGTGAACTCCCGCACGACCGCCCAAGTCCGCGGCCGCGGCGTCACCAGGCCCTCGGCCACGAGCGCCTTCAAGGCTTCCCGTACGGGGAGGCGGCTGACGCCCAGCGCCTCGGCCAGTTCCCGTTCGACCAGCCGGCTGCCGGGCCGTCGTACCCCGTCGAGGATCTCGTCACGCAACTGCCGCGTCACCCGCTCCGACTCGGGTGCGAAGTCGCCCTGCTCAGTCATCCCCGTCCTTCTTCTCTCCTAGGCACCCCGCGGTGCACCGGGGGTCCCACGCGGTGCACCGTGTGCCACGGGATCCGCGGCACAGCGACCTTAGCGAACGGTGTCCTCGGCGGCACACGCGGCGACGGGGCGCCCGGGCGGGGAGGCGCCCCGGCCGGGGACGGCTCCCGGCCTGTCAGCCCGCCGGCGGCGGCCAGTTGACGATCCGCTTGGGCCGCGGCGGCGCGTAGGTGCGCACCTTCGATGTGGACAGGCCGAGGCGGACCAGCGACTCGGCGATCGTCACGGCTGCGGTCACCCCGTCGACGACAGGCACCCGGGTGCGCTCGACGACGGCCTCCGCCAGGCCGGCCATGCCGCCGCAGCCGAGGCAGATCACCTCGGCTCCGTCCTCCCGGACGGCGCGGAGGGCCTGTTCGGCGATGGCGTCGACGGTGGTCTCGTCGTCGCGCTCCAGGTCGAGCACGGGCAGTCCGCTCGCGCGCACGGAGGCACAGCGGGCGCTCAGCCCGGCGATGTGGAGGCGTTCCTCGATCAGGGGGACGGTGCGGTCGAGGGTCGTGACGACGGAGTAGCGCCGGCCGAGGAACTGGGCCGTGCTCGCGGCGGCCTCGGTGATGTCGACGACGGGGACGTCGAGCAGTTCCTGCAGTCCTTCGCGGCCGTGTTCGCCGTATCCGGCCTGGATGACCGCGTCGAAGGGCTCGGGGTGGGCGCGGACGGCTTCCATCACGGCGATCGCCGCCAGGTAGCTCTCATAGTTGCCCTCCACGGACTCCGCGCCGAACGAGGGGGTCAGTGGGACGATCTCGGTCTCCGCGGAGGCCACGCGGGCCGCCTGTTCGCCGATGGAGTCGGTGATGGACTGCGTGGTGTTGACGTTGACGACGAGGATGCGCATGGGTGCCCTTTCCGTCTGGTGTCCGGTCTATTCGGCGTCGACAGCGATGGCTTCGCCGTCGACGTCACGAGTCGGGGCGGCGCGGTCGGCGATGACCGTGTAGAGCCCGGCGGCGAGGACGGCTCCGACGAACCAGGAGAATCCGGCTACGTCCTGGAACGCCGGCACCAAGGCGACGACGACGGCGGTCGCGGCGCTGGGAAGGAAAGCGACGACGGCGCGCGGGTTGTAGCCGTGGCGGTAGTGGTACTCGCCCTGTACCTCCTCGGTGTACAGGTCGGGCACGTTCACGCGGGCCCTGCGCAGCAGCCAGTAGTCCGCCATGATCACACCGAACAGCGGGCCGAGCAGGGCACCGAGCCCGCCCAGGAAGTAGTTGACCACGACCGGGTTGTTGTAGAGGTTCCAGGGCGTGATCACCAGGCCCAGGACGGCGCTGACGAGGGCGGCCCGCCGGAAGTCCAGCCGACGCGGGAAGAGGTTGACGAGCGCGTAGACGGGTGCGACGAAGTTGGCCAGCAGGTTCACCGCCACCGTCAGGGCGATGAGCGCGAGGGACGCCGTCACCAGCAGGAACATGTTCGGGATCGTCCTGACGATGTCCGTGGGGCTGGTGATGACGCGGCCGTCCAGCTTGAACTGGGCGCCGCTGAGGACAGCCACGATGCCGGCGAAGAAGAGCATGTTCACCGGGATGCCGACGACGTTTCCGCGGACGATGGAGGTGCGGCTCCGGGCGGACCGCGTGAAGTCGCAGAAGTTCAGGACGAAGGTCCCGTAGATCACCACCCACAGGGCGGCGGCCTGCAGGATCTGCAGCCACATCGCGCCGCCGGTGAGCGGTGCGCCGACGGACAAGGAGATCGAGCCGTCGGCGCGGACGAACATCCACAGGGCCAGGGCGCACATGGTGATGAGCGTCGTGGGCGCGGCGAACGCCATGTAACGGCGGATCATCTGCATGCCGTAGCTGACGATGAGCACCTGCAAGGCCCACAGCGTGAGGAAGGTGATCCAGCCGAGCGTCGACTGGCCGAGCACGGAGTTGGTGTCCAGACTGCTCAACTCCGGGAACATGGCCACCAGGAGGGTGCTCAGGACCACGGCGGCGAGGTAGGTCTGGATGCCGAACCACGCGATGGCCACGGCGCCGCGGACGCCGGCCGGGATCTTGGCGCCGTTGACGCCGAACGCGATGCGGCTCATGACCGGGAAGGGGACGCCCGTCTTGTGTCCCATGAACCCGGACAGGGTCAGCAGGAGGAAGAGCAGGACGGAGGCGACGGCGAAGGCCGCCAGGATGCCCCAGACGCTCAGGCCGAGGGCGAAGAGTCCGATGGCGAAGGCATAGTTGCCGAGGCTGTGCACGTCGTTGGCCCAGAGGGTGAAGACGTTGTAGGCGCCCCAGCGGCGCCCTTCGCGCTTCGTCGGGGCGAGGTCGTAGGTGTAGAGGCCGGGGCTGAGGGCGGCGCGGGTCTCCACGGGCGACTGGTCGTCCAGGGCAGTCATGAGGGCTCCTGGGATCGGTGGTCGGGGAACAGGAAGTTCCCCAGGGCGGAAGCTCATTTCCGGTTCGCAGAAAGTAGGTTTCGCCGATCGGTGGAGTCAAGGGACCCGACAGACCCGTTCACCAGGCTTTCACCAGCTTGGAAGCGGTCCGGTTCGAGGCATGCGAAGGCGCCGCCCGGCCCGGTCGGACACGGTCGGACGGCACTCCTCACACGAACCTGACGGCACCCCCTCGCCCTGGCGGTACGCCCCCCCTCAGACGAGTTGACCGTTGCGGGCCACGACGGTCCCGCCGTGCACCACCATGTCCCGCTGCGGCATGTCGACCACGACCTGCGGCACGCACTCGCCCCGCACAAGGACGAAGTCGGCCGGGCTGCCGGGCGTGAGGCCGGCCCGGGGCAGGCCCATGACGTCGGATCCCCCGTGGCTGGCGGTCTCGTAGCAGGAGGACAGTTCCTCGTCGAGACGCATGTCCGTCACCCAGCCGAGGATGTGCGCGCGATGCATCATGTCCGCGTTGCCGAAGGGGCTCCAGGCATCGCGCACTCCGTCCGAGCCCAGTCCCACCCTGACACCGTGCTCGCGCAGCCGGGCGATGGGCAGAACGAGGTCCCGGCTCGGCGCCACCGTGGTCAGGGAGATGTCGAGGTCGCCCAATTGCTCGGCGAGTGTGCCGAGTTCCGCGTCGGGCAGTCTGGGCAGGCAGAAGACGTGGCTGACGGTGACCTTGCCCCGCAGGGACAGGGTCCGGGTGCGGTCGATGATTTCGCGCAGCACCGTCACGCCCTTGTCGTCGGTGTCGTGGAGATGGATGTCGACGCCGACGCCGTAACGGTCCGCCAACCCGAAGACGAGGTCGAGCTGTTCTTTCAGGGCTCGGTCGAAACTGATCGGGTCGATACCGCCGATGAGGTCCACGGCGCCGCTCCGAGCGGCCTCTTCGAGCAGGGCGGCGGTTCCGGGGGTACGGATGACACCGTGCTGCGGGAAGGCGACGATCTGTACGTCCAGCGCGTGCTCGAGCCGTGCGCGCGCCTCGGCGATGCCTTCCACGCCGGCCAGTCCGTAGGCGGGAGCCACGTCGGCGTGGGCCCGCATCGCGCGGGTGCCCCGCGTCACGGCGTGCGCCATGAGCCCGTACGCCCGCTCTCCCACGCTCCGGCTCTGGCTGTTGAACAGCTCGACGTCCTGCGCGACGTAGTCCGCGATGGTGTTCGCGGATTTCCGCGACACCCAGGAGCCGCCCCACGACGTCTTGTCGGGATGGATGTGCGCGTCGACCAGGGACGGCAAGGCGATGCGGCCGCCACCGTCGATCACGTCCACGTTCCCGGGGGCGGGTCGGTCGCTGATCCGGCCGTCGACGACGGTGAGGTCCACGGGCACGCGGGCCCCGAAGGGCCGCACGTTCCGGAAGACCACCGCCTTGCGGGGACGCTTCCGCGCGTCGGCCGCGGCCGGCGCCGCACCCGCGGACAGCACCGCGCCGGCGGCGGCGGTGGCGAGTACGGCGCGCCGGGACGGCGATGAGGACACGGCTGTCATGGGGGTACTCCTTCGGGGAAGTGAGAGACGTAAGGGCCCTCTCGGGCACCCGCGTGCGGCAAGGACGTTCAGCAGATCCGGCCGGCCCGTACGACGCGCACGGGCCGGGACAGCGCCGAGACATCGCTCAGCGGATCGGCGCCGACGACGAGGACGTCACCCGCACACCCCGGTGCCAGCCGGCCGACGGTGCCGGAGAGTCCGAGCAGCCGCGCCGCGTTGGTGGTGGCCGTGCGGATGGCGTCCAGCGGTGACAGCCCGGCGGCGTGCATGAGTTCGACCTCGTGTCCGATGGGGGTCACCTCGCCGCCGGACGAATCCGTGCCCGCGACCAGGGGCACACCCACCTCGTGAGCGGCCCGGACGGCGTCCTTGAGGACGGGCAGATAGGTGCGGCCCCGCTCGGCCAGCACCGGGTCGGACGACTCGGCAAGCCCCGCGATGGCGGCCAGGGTGGGCGTGAAGTACGTTCCCCTGCTCTGCATCTCGTGCAGCGTGCGCTCACCGACGAAGACACCGTGTTCGAGTGACCGGATACCGGCGCGGACCGCGTCGTGGCAGCCCTGTTCGCTGTAGCTGTGGCAGAGCACGCCCTTGCCGCCGCGCCGGGCCGCCGTCACGACCTCGGCCAGCTGCTCGTAGGAGTACACCTGGGACAGCGGGTCCTGGTCGGGCAGGCCGGCGCGCTCGTTCACACGCGTCTTGATCACATCGGCGCCCCGGGCCACGTTCACGTCGACCACACGCCTGAGAGCCTCGGCGGAACGCACTCCATCCTTGAGAGCGGCGAGAGGTGCCAGGTCGGGATCGGCGAGCACCGAGTCACCCATGTCGGGCGTGACGAACACACCGGCGGCTCTCAGCCGGGGCGCCTGGACGGGCAGCCGGCGGGCGAGTTCCCGGACCGCGATGTCCTGATAGAAGGTCGTGGACCCGCTCCGTGCGCTGGTGGCTCCCTTGATCACCGCCTCCCGCGCCTCGCCGACGGTAGCGAGGTGGATGTGCGCATCGACCAGCCCGGGCAGCACCCACTGTCCCCCGGCGTCCAGGCGGGGCAGGCCCGCGGGGACGGCTCCGCTCCGGCGCGGGCCCGCCCGGTCCACCTTGCCCGAGCGGATCACGACGACCGCGTCCTCGGTCACCTCGCCCGTGACCGGGTCGAGCAGCGTGCCGCCCTCGATCAACAGGTCGCCGTACGGTGCCGCCTGGTGCGCCTGGTGCGCCTGGTCGGTCGGGCGTGCTGCGGCAGGTCCCGCCGTGGAGAGGGCCGCCGTGGTTCCCGCGAGAGCGGCGGCGCCGGCGAGCACCCCGCGCCGCGTGAGCCGGCTCGGAGGGGGAGGGGCGGGCTCGAGACACATGACATCTCCGGTGGCCGGGGGAGGAGCAATCAGCCCTCGTTTTGTATACCAAAACTCACCGACACAACAGTGGTCAGTGTTATTGCCGCTTCAGTCCGGCGTGATTTATATGCATTTCCCCTTCAGTCAACCAACATCGAAGCAGGTGCGGACCGGCAGAAACGGTATACCAAAGGTGTGGCACTCCCAGACCGGATGCGGATCCTGCACGCGGCCGGCCAGCTGGCACTGGGTCAGGGGACATGGCCTCAGGGCCCGCAACCACGTCGTCGACCGGCCGGCAGCGGTTCGGCTCAGAGGCTCGGAGCAGCCCGCGTGCCTGCTTGATCAGTTGCCGGCTTCTCTGTCCGGGGTTCCCGTGAAGTGTCGTGTCACCTCGTGGCTCACGGACGCGATGGCGCCGGCGGCGCCTTCCGGCAGCAGATGTCGGTTCCGGTCCCGCGGGAGTTGAGGTCCGGCTGTGTCACACCGCGGCGAGGGTGGAGATGATCCTCGGGTGGCCGTCGATCGCCGTCTCCTGGGTGTCGCCGGTCTCGGTCGGGCGACACCATTCGGCGAGTCGCGCGAGGGCGGAGAAGTTGAGGCCCCTGTAGTGGACATGGTCGCCGGAGTCGGCCTCGCCTGAGGCGAGCACTCGGACCGCCGGTACATCCGGCTGCCCAGCCCGAGCCCCGCGCAACCCGGGCCACCCCCAGCCACTCCCTCCCTCGCGAGGGCCCGCACTTCGCCGCCGAGCGACCATGCCTCTACCGCCGCTGACAGCCACAGCCTGAAGCAGCCGCCGGTCCCGCTTGCATCTGATGCAGGCGGGGTTGGCGTCGTGGTGCCGTGATGGTCAGGCGGGGGTGTAGGCGCGGGCTGTGACGTGGTCGTGGATGAGGTGGCCAGGGATGTGCGCTGGACGATTTCGCTGAGGGGCTGGATGGAGTCGGTGAACAGCGGAGTGGCGGCGATACCCGGCTGGCGGGCGGCGATGAAGGCGATGCCGAGGTCGACCTCGTCGCCGGCCAGGTCGGCTTCGATGCGGTCCTGGGTCGCTTCGGTGAGGGTCAGGGTGATGCCCGGGTGGCAGGCGTGGAGTTCGGAGATGACCGGGCCGATGAGGTAGGCGGTGAAGGTCGGGGTGGCCGCGAGGCGGAGATGGCCGCGGGAGAGGTCCTGTACGTCGTGGACGGCGCGTTCGGCGACGGCGAGGTCGCGCAGGGCTCGGCGGGCGTACTCGGCGTAGGCGGTGCCGGCGTCGGTAGGCCGTACGGCGCGGCCGGTGCGGTCGGGAAGCCGCACGCCCAGGGTGCGCTCCACATGTGTGATCTGTTGGGAGAGAGTGGGCTGGGAGATGTGCGGCTCTTCGGCGGCGCGGGTGAAGTTCCCGTGTTCGGCGACGGCGAGCAGATAGCGCAGATGACGCAGTTCCAGGGCGGCGATGACCACGCTATAGATGAGGGCAATAGGAGTCATGGCTAGTAGCTCTTGGACACTATAGATGCAGGTCGTGCATGGTGGATCTCGTCGGCCCCCAGGGGTCAGATGGCTACCGAAGGGAGTGACCCATGCAGGACCTCACCGAGGGCGTCGCGCGGTTCCAGCGCGAGGTCTTCCCGGCGAAGGCCGGCCTTTTCACCCACCTCGCCGCGAACCACACGCCGCACACGCTGTTCATCGGCTGCTCGGACGCCCGTGTCGTACCGGAGCTGATCACCCAGGGCGAGCCGGGTGAGCTCTTCGTCATCCGAACCGCCGGCAACCTCGTCCCCGCCTACACCCCCGGCGCCAACGGGGTGACGGCCAGCATCGAGTACGCCGTCAGCGTGCTCGGCGTGAGCGACATCGTGATCTGCGGTCACTCCGCCTGCGGCGCCATGACCGCCCTGGCCGAAGACCAAGACCTCACCGGCGCGCCGACGGTCGCGGAGTGGCTGCGGCACGCGGACGCCGCCGTGGCCCGCACCGCCGGCATGGCGGCAGGCCCCGAGAAGGTCGGCGCCCTGGTCCGCCAGAACGTGTACGCGCAGCTGACGAACCTGACCACTCACCCCTCCGTCGCCCGGGCGCTGGCGGAGAAGAAGGTGACGTTGCACGGCTGGGTCTTCGACATCCCCACCGGGCGCGTCGAAGCACTCGACCTCACCGGCACGGGTGCCGCCCTCGCCGCCTGAGCGAGACCCGGCCCGATCCGTCGCGGGCCCTGCCCCGAGGCGTCGATGAAGATCCGGCCCGCAGGCGCGATACGCCGCGGACCACCTCACCCAAGAACCTGCCGGTCTCACCCCTTCCCCTTGAGCACCGGCACCACCGTAGAAGGAGCTCATCTCATGGTGCACGCCCAGTTCGACCCCACCGCCCGCGAGGCCTTGGCCAACGCCGCCGTCGAGGCCAAGATCCGCAAGAACCTCACCTGGGAGCAGATCGCCGACGCCTCCGGCCTGTCGGTCGCCTTCACCACCGCCGCCCTCCTCGGCCAGCACGCCCTGCCGGAGGCGTCCGCCAAGGCCGTCGCCGAGCTGCTCGGCCTGGACGAGGACGCGGTGATGCTGCTGCAGACCATCCCGACCCGCGGCTCGATCCCCGGTGGCATCCCCACCGACCCGACGATCTACCGCTTCTACGAGATGCTCCAGGTCTACGGCACCACCCTGAAGGCACTCGTCCACGAGCAGTTCGGCGACGGCATCATCTCCGCGATCAACTTCAAGCTGGACGTGAAGAAGGTCGCCGACCCCGAGGGTGGCGAGCGCGCGGTCATCACCCTGGACGGCAAGTACCTGCCGACCAAGCCCTTCTGATCCGGCACGGGCGGGGCCGCACGGCCCCGCCCGCCCCAACCCTGCCACCCTCCCCGCACACCGGAAAGGCCCGTTCATGGACTTCGTACAGCGCACCATCGACATCGCCCGGCAGAACGTCGCCGAGGGCGGCCGACCGTTCGCGACCGTCATCGTCAAGGACGGCGAGATCCTCGCCGAGAGCGCCAACAAGGTCGCCCAGACCAACGACCCCACCGCGCACGCGGAGATCCTCGCCATCCGCGAGGCATGCGTGAAGCTGGGCACCGAGCACCTGACCGGCACCACCATCTATGTGCTGGCCCACCCGTGCCCGATGTGCCTGGGCTCGCTGTACTACTGCTCGCCGGACGAGGTCGTCTTCCTCACCACCCGCGACGCCTACGAGCCCCACTACGTCGACGACCGCAAGTACTTCGAGCTCAACTCCTTCTACGGTGAGTTCGCGAAGAACTGGGACGAGCGCCGGCTGCCCATGCGCTACGAGGCGCGTGACGCCGCCGTCGAGGTCTACCGCTTCTGGCAGGAGCGCAACGGCGGCGAACGCCGCGTCGCCGGCGCCCCCACCGCCTGACCGTCCACGACCGACGTGACCGGTGTGATCGAGAAGGTGGCCTGGACCCACCTGGACGCGGCCGGCTCCTGGCCACCCGCACCCACGGCCGCGGCCGGTTCTACCTGCCCGGCGGCAAACCCGAACCCGACGAGACCACCGAGCAGGCCCTGGTCCGCGAGAGCCGCGAGGAACTCGGCGTCACCCCGAACGCCTCCACCGTCATACCCCTGCTGATCGTGCAGGCCCCGGCCGACGGCAAACCCACCGAAACCCTCGTACGCACCGTGTGCTGCACCGCCGAGCACACCGGCACGCCAGTGCCACATGCGGAGATCGCCGAGATCGCCTGCCTCACCCACGGCGACGCACCACGCACCAGCGCCACCACCAGCGAAGTCCTCGACCGACTCGCCACCACGGGCGCCGCCCCGTGGCCGACGGTGAGCGCCTCCGGGGCGAAGAACGGCAGCCCGGCCACCGGCCAGGTCCGCGACCAGCGCGGCCGGCACACCGAGGTAGGGCCAGGCCATGGACTCGCCCCAGCCCGGACGCATCGGCAGCGGCGGGAGTACGCCCCTCGACAGCATCGCCACGTCGATTGACGACTCCGCGACCGGCGTCAGCCGGAATGCAATGATCGAGTGCGTGTACCGTCCAACACGATCGTCAGGTGTACGGTGACCGGAGTGCCGAAGACGTCGTCAAGGACCTTCACCGGCAACAACATCGAATCCAGCACCACCACCTGCCCCGGCGGCCGAGCGCACCTACCGCTGCCGGGCCCCGCCCGGCCCGAACCACTCCCGCCACACCCGCGCCAACGTCGTCCGGTGCGACACCCGCACCTCCCGGTTCGGGAACACCTCCCGCACGTACTGGTGGACCAACCGCTCCCGCGAGGCGCGACCGGCGCAGACACCGCTCGTGCACCGCCCGGATCGCTCCCACACCTCCGGGCCCACCAACCAGCGACCGCGCCCCCCTGACACGGCGGCCATCGATCAATCCAGCAAGCCCCTGCCGGTGGTGGGCCACGGTCATCCGCTCGAAGGCCCGCTCTCTCACCCCCGCCCCCCAACTGCCGCAGCTCCGCCGCGCCGAGAGTCTTCAGTCAGCTCAGCGACCTTCGCCCGGTGCCGCTCGGTCAAGGTCGTGGTCGCCGGATCGTAGGCCGCGCACGGCTCGCCCGGCCGGGCAGGCGCAGCCGAAGCCGGCCTGCTCACCCTCGGGCAGGTCCTCCAGCCCGAAGCCCTGCCCGGTCACGCCTCGCTCCCATCCGGGCAGACCCACGTTGCATCGGTCAGCGACCGAGCCAGAACGATGGCCAGACGGCGCTGCCGGAACAGGTGGAGCAGGTGCACTCGGGCCACCGCAGGCACCAGTGCTGATGCCACGAGCCGACCCTGCCGGCCCGGCGCCGCTTCGACTCCGGCCAACTGTCGGTCCGCAAGGCCGCGGCGGGCGGTGAGTCCGTGACCTCGCCGCACGGTGGGTTTGCGGCAGGGGAGGGGCGGGCGACGTGCGAGGGGCACGGACGGGTTGTTCCTGAGCGGTCGCGCCGGCGGGCGCCGACAGGCCGGAGAACCTTCCAGTGGTCACCGTGACGGTGCCCGCTTCCCGCCCTCCCGGCGTTGGACCGCGCTGTCGCGCCAGGCTCGCTGCCGGGCCCGATGTTCCCGTCGTGCTGTCCCGCCGACACCGTGTCGTCGTTTTCGCCGTCCTGTGTCCGCATGTTGGCCGGCCGCGGCGCCACCCCGCACCGCTCCAACCCGGCGGTCATCCACCGCGAGCTCACCACCCTCGACATCCAGCGCGGCACGAACGTCGCCGAGTTCAGCTCCGGATCCGGCTACTCCAGTGCCCTCCTCGCCGAGCTCATCGGCCTCACCGGCCACATGACCAGCCTCGACAGCGACGCCTACCTCGTGCGCTGGGCGAAGCTCATCCACCAAGAGCGCGGCCTCGACAACATCCACTGCCACATCGCCGACGGCATGGCCGACTTCACGGGACAAGGCCCCGTACGACCGGATGGTGGCCTGGTGCACCCCGCCCCTGCTGCCGAAGGCGTGGGTGGAGCAGGTCGCCGACGGCGGCGGGTAGAAATTCTCGGCGGGCGGGCGGGCGGGAAGGCGAGGGCGACGCGGAGCCGGGATCCGGTGGCGGCACCGGCGTCGCCGCTGTCCTGCCGCTCGGCGAAGCAGCTGGCCAGGAACGGGACGGCGAGGAGCGGCGCGAGCAGCCGCCGCCCTCGTACCGAGGGACGGTTCACCGGCTCACCGACCCGGCCGGGACGGTCATCGGGACCTCGGAGTGCACGATCCGCTGCCCGTCTCCCGTCGAGGACGACGGTGCCCAGCGACCGCCAGCACGCCTCCGCGCCCGGGACGCCGGATCGGTGTGCAGGTACACGGCACGGTAGCCGCCGTCCGAGGCGGCGAAGGCGAGCACCTCCCGCACGAGCCGCCGGGCCAGTCCGCGCCTGCGGTGCTCGGGACGGACGTAGACGCGGCCCGTCACTCGCCGCAGGACCCGCTGGACAGGAGCCGGGGAACTCCGCTGTCCGGCCGGACGGCCACCGCCACCGGTGCGCGAACGGAACGCGGGCCTCGCTCGCCGCCACCGGCCTACGGACCGTCTCCGGGTGCCTTCCACGGCACCAGCTCGATGTGCACCTTCCTCGGACCGGCGAGGTACCCGGCGAGCTCACGAGGGTCATAGTCGCGCTTCATGTAGTAGCGGAACACCGCGGAATCCGCCACGGCTTCGGCTCCGCGCCCGGCACGGTGGCCGATGGGCCGGTGGTACGCCGGCAGCAGGAGGTATGCGAGGGTCCGCGTCCTGTCCAGGTGACCCAGGGGGTCGGGGCACACCCGGAAGACCGCGCTCTCGGCCGGGGCCGTCTGCTGCGGACCGGCGCCGTCCAGCACGGAGGTGTCGAACTCCAGCCCGTACCGTCGGGCCTCGCGGACCATCCACAGCAGGGCCAGGTCGGAAAGTGCCGTGCTCGGGAAGCCGCCGCCGACGTCGCCGTGCGAGCCGCTGAACCACACCTGCCTCAGCTCCTGCTTACCGGCCCAGGGCTGCTGCTCCCACAGCGTCGGTTCGTAGGGCGGGCGTTCTTCGTCGATGGCCAGCGCCTGGAAGGCGCCGTCGACGCGGCTGCTGAGCCTGACGTCGTGGAACCCGGAGGGCCTGTTGAGCAGGCGCTGCACCGGGCCCCGGCGCTCGCCCAGCCAGGGGACACCGAGGGATCCCACCGTGTCCCACACCCCGATGAACCTGATCCGTGGCTCGTGCGCGTATGCCCGCCGGAACAGCGTGGACGCGACCCCGTCGGGCTTCTCCACGCGGTCGTGGTACAGGTCCCACGCCGCCTTGAGCCGGCCGGCGTTCTCCCGTCGCAGCACCCCGCAGTTGCGGATCAGCCCCGCCACGCTCCGCGCGGTGAACGCACCCCGGCTGAACCCGAACAGATACAGCTCGTCCCCCGGCTCGTAGGCGTCCACGAGGAACCGGTATGCGTCGATCACGTTCCGCGACAGCCCCGCCCCGAACGCCCCACCGCGCCACTTGTCCCACCAGTGGGTGCCGACCCCGGCGTGGTAGTAGACCCGCTGCTCCCCGCCCGCCGAGTCCCGGGGCCGGATAGCCAGCGCCACCTTGGAGACGTTGGTCGGGCACCGCTGGTCCGCCTTGTCCCACGTCCCGTCGCAGCACACGACCAGACGCTTCTCGGCCATGGCGTCCTCCTCGTCCGAGGCGGTCGCCCCTCCTCCCCGTGCCACAGCCCTGCCACAGGTACCGCACCGCGGGCACCGGATGAACGCGCCGACGGGCGTGGGGCCTCCTCCGCGACGGTGCTGACGTGACCGGCCGGGCAGGAGTCGGGGCGTTACGTACTGATGGTGTCGACCACCGCTGATTCGACGGTCCCCAGCAAAGTGACCTGATAGCCAAGCCTGAGGATCAGTCTGCCCTTTCCGGCGATCGCGGTGTTCATCGTGATTCCCTGGAAAACCGATTGCGTCGCGAAATTCGACAGCGATGTCCATATGCGACTGTTCGTGAAATTCACTTCGCACAGGTCGACCCCGACCCCATGAGGGCGGAGTTCTTGTACTCGACGGTGCAGACGTTCCCGCTCGCCGGCCACTGCTGGGCGCGGAACAGCTTCTCCGCAGGGTCCTGACCGTACGTCATGTGCCCGCCGTAGGGCGGCGCGCCCGGCGGGTCACCTGATTTCTTGGCACCGCTGAAGGGCGTGGGCCCGACAGCGAGGGCGTCCTTGAGGTCCGGAACGAGAATCCACGTGTCCCGATCGAAGTCGTGGTCCTGGGTCGCCTCGATCTGCGTATCGAACCCCACGACCCCCGTCAGGGTCACCATCCACTGCAGGGAGGGATTCCCGTTCGGAAGTGGGGCGGACGTCCAATGCGGCGAGAGCCATTTTCCGGGATCGCTTGCCTGCTGTACCATCCCGCCCATAAGCGAGTCACCTCGCCGGTCTGTGATCCCCGTTGCCGAGCGCGCAAGGCGCACTGTCCAATTCCCACCCCTCTTGCCATTCTGCGGCCCGGCGCCGTGTCCCGCATCCCCAGAACCAGCGCGCCGACTGAGCACCGCATGGGCTGTTCCGCCCTGCCTACCGTGAGGGTGCACAGCCTGCCAGTCCATGCACTAGCAGACCTTGACCTTCCAGACCGGCGACCGGTTGTAGATCTGGCTGGAACTGTACGCGCCCGGTGTCCAAGGCTTCGGCGTAGTCGAAGGGCGTCCGATTTGTGGCTGAGCGAGGCCAACTTCGACAAGGGCAAGAACTTTCGCGTGCACGCCAGGCCATGGGAGGGGGCGGCGGTACCCCGCCATGGTGCGAGACCGCCGCCCACCTCCCTCCCAGCCCTTGCTTCACCTATCGAAACTCGATAGATTTCCATCGCAAAACGATGGAAGGATGGGCCATGGGAAAGCTGGCAGTGAGTGCGCTGCGCGCCGTGCTCGTGGTGATGCTCGCCGGCACCGTGTTCGTACAAGCCGGGATGGTGTGGGCGTTGGCCACCGGGAGTGATCCGGAGGACGGGTCGCTTCCGCTGACCCCGCTGCGCGTGATCACGATCCTGGGCATGGTCTCGGTCCAGGTCGCCGTGGTCTGCGTATGGCGGCTGGTGTCGATGGTGCGACGCGGAACCGTGTTCTCCCACGCTGCCTTCCGATACGTGGATATCGTGATCGGCGCGATCGTCGCGGCTGCCCTCGTGTGGTTCGCGGTCACGGCACTCAATGCGCCCGGCCAGCGGGACGACCCGGGCGTCACCCTCATCATGGGCGGGGTAGGCGTGGCCATCCTGGGGGTCGCGCTCATCGTGCTTGTGCTGCGGATGCTGCTCGCCCAGGCCGTCGCGCGCGACGTCGAAGCGGCGCAGATGCAGGCCGAGTTGGACGAGGTGATCTGATGCCGATCGTCGTCGCCATCGACGTGATGCTGGCCAGGCGGAAGATGTCCGTGGGCGATCTCGCGGACCGCGTAGGGATCACGCCCGCCAACCTGGCGGTACTCAAGAACGGCCGCGCCAAGGCGGTGCGCTTCACCACGCTCGCCGCCCTCTGCGAGGTGCTCGAATGCCAGCCAGGCGACCTGCTGCGCTGGGAGACCGAGGACACCGCGGGCGAATGAACCGTGCCTGCCGACGCGTCATCGCCGATTCCGCCTGCCTTTGACCACCTCCGCGAGCATCCCGGGGCCGTGCCTGAGGAGATCCCGGGCCTGCTGGAGCGACTGGCCGAGGTGCCAGACCCTCGCGATCCGCGCGGCGTACGGCACGCTCTGGTCGCGGTTCTTGCGCTGACCGCGTGCGCGGTTCTGGCCGGAGCGACCTCCCTGCTGGCGGTGGGTGAGTGGATCACCGACGCCCCGCCGTTCGTCCTGGAGCGCCTTGGCGTACGGCCCGATCCGCTGTCCCCAAAGCGGTGCGTGCCAGCGGAGGCGACGGTGCGGCGGCTGCTGGCCCGCGTCGACGGCGACGCGTTGGACCGGGCGGTGGGCCGCTGGCCGGCCGACCGGCGCGCTGGGGCCGACGGTCAGCTGCACGCAGTGGCGGTCGACGGCAAAACCCTGCGCGGAGCGGCCAGGGCCACGGGCCGCAAGATCCATCTGCTCGCCGCCTGCGACCACCTCTCCGGTTTGGTCCTGGCCCAACTCGACTTGGCGAGAAGACCAACGAGATCACCTGCTTCCAGCCTCTGCTGGAAAGCCTCGCCGATATGGCGGGCGTAGTCGTGACCAGCGACGCAATGCACACCCAGCGCGAGCACGCCAGCTACCTGCTCGGCCGGGGCGCGCACTACATAGGATGTAGCCGCGGTTGATGTACCGGTGCCGGCCGGGGGTGTCTTCCAGCGCTTCGCGGCACAGGAGTTCGTGCAGCGGCGGGTCGGAGCCGCGGTAGTGGTCGAGGCGGGTGGAGGTGCGGAGGCCGGAGGTGTGGGCGATCAGCTGGCGCACGCTCGCCTCGCCACTGGGGGTCTCGCTGTTCACCGGCGGCAGGAAGTCGCGGATCGGTGCGTCGAGGTCGAGCAGCCCGGCGCCCAGGGCCTGGCCGATCAGGGGCCAGGTGGCCACGACCTTGGTCAGCGAGGCGATGTCGTACATCGTGTGCCGGTCGGGTGCGGTGTTGCCGCACTCGAGAGCGACTGCGCCGGCGCTGAGGAACCGGGGGCTGTCGTCGGTGGTGCCGTAGGCGATGACGCCACCCGGGGCGGCGCCGTCGGCGACGACCTGCTCGAGGGTGTCCTGGGGGCGGGTGGTGTCATCGGCGGTGGACGGGACCGGGCATCAAGGGCCTCCCGGGGTGCTGGTGATCTCGGCTCCCAGCGTGGCCAGATGGGGCAGCAGGCGTGCGTAGCCGCGCCGGAGATGGAACATCCCCCGGATCGTAGAGGTGCCGTGGGCGGCGAGTGCGGCGATCAGCAGCGCGGTCACCGCACGGATGTCCGCGGCCTCCACCGTGGCGCCGCGCAGGCGGGCCGCGGACGTGGAGGGTCGGGCCGTTGGCGGTGATGTGGGCGCCGAAGGCGCGCAGGCCCTGAACGTGGGTGTCGCGGCGGGGGTAGATGCGTTCGCCGATCACCGAGGTGCCGTCGGCGAGGGTGAGCATCGCGGCCAGTTGCGGCGCGGTGTCGGTCGGCAGGCCCTGGTGCGGGCCGGTTGCCGCCTCGACGGCCCGCAGCGGCCCGTGGAGGTGTCCGGACACCACCGCTCGGGTCGTCGGCCAAGGTGATGCCGGCCGCAGCGAGGATGCGGGTGAGACCGTCGGGGATGTCGCTGGTGGTGATGTTGTCGAGGTGGATGCTGCCGCCGGTCGCGGCGGCGGCCATGACCATGGTGGCAGCCTCGATCCGGTCCCCGGCCACCGCGAACGTGCCGCCGGCGATCCAGTCGCTGCCGCGCACGTGCAGGCCCTCCTGGTCGAAGTGGACGAGGACGCCCCGGGTGGCCAGGAAGCGGGCGGTTTCGGTGCTTCCGGCTCGGTCGACGGGTGGGTGATCAGGCTGGTGCCGTGCGCGCGGGCGGCCAGCAGCATCGCTGTCACTGTTGCCCCGAGGCTCGGCCCGTAGGGTGTGTTCACATCCACGGTGAACGCCTTCACCCCGCGGGCCCCGCACCGCGCGCGGATACCGGTGTCGGTTGCGATGACGTAGGCGCCGGCGGCCTGCATCGCCGCGAGGTGCCGGTCGATCAGGCGGGGGCAGAACGCGTCGCCGCCGGGATAGGGGCGGGACACTTCCCCGGTGCGGGCCAGCACCGCCGCGGCCAGCACGGCCGTCGTACGGACGCGGCGGCCGAGCCCGAGATGGACGACCGGGCGAAGAGCGCTCGGCGGAGACACCGTGAAGCAGCCGTCCCTGGTGGAGACCTGGGCCCCGGCGTGGCGCAGGATGGCTTCCTGGGCGCCGAGCTGGTACGCCAAGCGGTGTCCGCGGGCCTGCACCCGGCCGCCACGTTCCATTCCCGCCCCGGCGACCACGACGGGGCGACCTGGCATCACCTCGACCTTCGCGACCCCGCCCGCCTGGAGGAAGCCCTCGACACGGTGGCTCCGGCCGTGGTGATCAACGCGACGAGCGGCGGAGCGGACTGGGCAGTCACCGCCGAAGGCGGGATCCGCCTCGCCCGAGCTGCGGCCGACCGCGGCATCCGCCTGGTGCACGTCTCCAGCGACGCCGTCTTCTCCGGCACGGGCCAAGACCGCTACGACGAGTCGTGCCTTCCGGACCCCCTCACCCCCTACGGGGCCGCGAAGGCAGCCGCCCAGACCGCCGTACGCCTCCTGTGCCCCGACACGGCGGCTGTCGCCCGTACTTCCCTGATCATCGGCAACGGCCGGTCCGAGCACGAGCGGCTGGTGCACGCGCTGGCCGACGGTACCCGGCAGGGCGCCTTGTTCACCGACGACATCCGTTGCCCCGTCCACGTGACAGACCTGGCTGCCGCTCTGTGGGAGATCACCCGGTCCGACGCCGTCGGCGTGTTCCACCTCGCTGGACCGGACGCGCTCAGCCGCTACGAGCTGGGCGAGCTCATCGCCCGCCGCGACGGGCTCGACCCCGCCCGGCTGCCCTCCGCACGCCGCTGCGATACGGGTCTGCCCGGCGGCCTCGACGTACGACTCGACAGCCACACCACCCAGCCGAAGCTGCGCACCCGGCTCCGCGGCGCCCGCGAGTTCCTGAGCGGGAACAGCCCGAAGCCGACCTGACAGACGCCCACTGCCATGCCCCTATTGAAGGCGAAACGCGCCGCCCCGTACCTGCAAGCCATAACCCATACGCGCCTGGACGACTACGGCCGGCATCACGTTCATCCGGCGCAGCCGGGCCCGGCCACCGGCCGGTCACCGCCCCGCACCAGCGGGGCGGTGACCGGCAGACAGCTCGCAGGCACGCCTCGCAAGGCCGCCGTCGCGATCGGCCAGGCCCGGTCGCAACTCCGGTCAGCGAAGGGGGCGGGGTCCGTACAGGGCCGCCGGCTGGTTGGTCATCAGGGCCCAGTACCGGTCGCCGTAGCTCCAATGCCACCACTCCGTGCGGTAGTTGATCAACCCGGCGACGGACAGGGCGGAGACCAGCAGGGATCGGTTCGTGCGGGCCTGGTGGCTGATCGAGTCGGCGTCCGTGTAGCAGGCGCCGTCGCTCTCTTCGGGGCTGGCGTTCACGCGCGTGCCCATGTCGAGCTCGGTGCCGTCGGCGTCCACGAGGGTGAGGTCGACGGCGGCACCGGCGCTGTGCGGGGCGATCTCCGGCGGGGAAACGTACCGGCTGGCGGCCTCGTGGACCTGGTCGTCGGACCAGGCCGGGTTGGCCGCGCGGAGCTCGTTCGCGTACTCCTCGAAGTAGCGCCGCTGCAGGTCGGGCGGGCGGTAGCCCTCGACGTGAAGCAGGCGCAGCCCGTTGGGCAGGAGCGACTGGGCGTGGACGAGCCGGTCGAGGACGCCGCGGCGCAGATGGGCGTACGAGCCGGTCGTGTCGGCTCTGCGGTCGTCGACCAGCAGAGTTCCCCGGACGTCGATGAGCGGCTCGCCGCAGTCGGCGACGGGGATGGCCGCCACGCGCGGGTCGGACATCAGGATGATCGGACCGGGCGCGAGGGTGATGTGCATCCAGGGTGCGGCGTTCTCGCGGTGGGAGTGACCGAGGGGCTCGATGCCGCTCTGGTCGGTGAGGCTGAACCCGGTCACCATGACCATGCTGGATCCATCGGCCACGGACACGAGGTGTGTTCCGCAGTTCGGGCAGAAGCCTCGTCGGAGGGTCGGATAGGTCGCGTACCACTTCGGCTCACCCCCGGGGCCGGTCCAGATCAAGGAGTCCAGGGGGAAGCCCACCCACAGCACCGCGGGCCCGCCGGAAATCCTCGTCTCATGGACACACGAACACAAATGCGGATCATCTGGGACGCCGGTGACCTGGTAGGAGATCCGGCCGCACTGGCAGTGTCCCGTTCGGACCGGTGCTGGAGCATCCGATGCGGCTCTTGTGGCCGGCAGGGGTTGAGCGGCCACGGATGGCGTGCCCAGGGTGGGTGATGTGTTGCTCATGCGAGTCCTCGCTTCCATAGGGGCCGGGCGGGCTACAAGGTGGTGAGGTCGGTGGCGTCCGGCAGTTCTGGCAGTTCGGTGAGGGGCTGCCGCGCGGCACGGGGGATCCCGAGCCGCGCTCGGGCCTGATGGGCGGCGGCGAGCTGGTCGGCCGCCGGGAGCCCCCAGTCGAACAACTCGATGACCTGCTCCGGGGTGGCCAGCGCCCGGACGTAGGTCTGGCCGGTGGCCGGGTCCGGCCGGGAAGGCCCGACGTCGGTCAGCCTGGCGGCCATGCGGACGCGGACACACGGGCCGCTGCTGTGATGCTTGTCCGGCAGGTAGCCGAGGAGGACAGGAACGCTGATCCGGACGGCGGCTTCTTCTGCGGCCTCGCGGGTGAGGGTGGCCGCCGGGTCTCCTTGATCCTGGGGCTCGGGGGTGCCGCCGGGCAGGCAGGCGGCACCGTTCGCAGGGTCCAGAAGCGTCAATACGCGGCCGTCGGGTGCGAAGAGCCAGCCCCAGCACTGCCGAACGGGCATCCCGGCGGGGGCGGGTCCCTTCTGCCAGGGCCAGTGGTGGGCGGCGCGATGCCGGGTGAAGGCGTTCACCCGGTCGAGAAGGGTGGGCACGAGAGGCCGGCCGTCCTCCAGCAGGACGGCGCCGGTGCCGTTGGTCCGGGCCCGCAGAGCGGAAAGGGCACGCCGGGCGTCATCCGGTGCCATCAGAGTGGGCAGGTCGGCGGGTTCGGCGAACTCGACGGCCTCGATCTCGCCCGGCGCGCACCGGATCGACGCGATCCGATCCTCGTCCCACACACCGCCGTCGAAGACATGCAGCAGCTCGCCGGGAAAATTCATGATGGGGGGCATGGTGCGGCCGGCGGGGGAGACCCAGTCGACGGCCAGCGCGCGGGTGACGCTCGCCCTGACGCCGAGCTCTTCCTCCAGCTCGCGGGCAGCGCCCCGCGCGGGGGACTCGCCCTCGACGGCGCCACCGGGCAGCAGGCGGGTGGGCCGGTAGCCGACACGCTGGAGCAGCACCTGCCCGCGCTGGTTGGTGATCAGCACGGACGCGCCGACCCACAGAGCGGCCGAGACACGCAGCGCCCCGTACGCCTCGTCAGTCATCGCCACGCGGGGACGTTCGTCGGGTGCGGAAGTCGTCATCATCTTGCTCCGATCGCCGGGGCCTGTTGGTGTGGCGGTGAGGCTGGTGCGAGGAGGCGGGGTATCAGGTGGTCAGGGCGACCGGTCAATTGCCCGAGAGCATCGTGACCGACGACGATGTCGGGGCGGAAGTCCCGGATGTGGGCGACGAGTCGGCCGACGACTTCGTCGAGGGGAGCGTCGACAAGCCGAGGCCGGCCGGGCGCCGCCTCCGGGTTGCGGGCGTCGTTGTAGCCGAGCAGGCGTGGGCTGCCGGCACCCAATACGGCAAGGGCCTCGGCAAGTTCGGGAACCCGGCGGCTGTCCAAGGCCCAGGTGGCGGTGACGACCGCCGTGCGGGCCCCGGCCGCATGATGCTGAGCGAGGACACCGCCGGCGAGGAGACACTCGTCGTCCGGGTGAGCGAAGACGGCAAGCAGGCTGGGCAGCATGGTGATCTCCATGGGGGGTGGTCACGGTACGGGGACGGGGGTGCCGGTGAGGTGCTCGGCGTGGCGGGCGAGGTGGGGAGCGAGGTCCGGGTGGCCGCCGCGGGCGGCGACTTGGAGGAGCTGGGCGAGCGCGACGAGTTCCCCGGCCCGGCCGGCGGGCGTGCCCAGGACGTGGGCGAACTCCTGGCGGACCCGGGCGGCTGTGACCGGTCGGGTGAGGCTGTAGGCGTACAGGAGCCCGACGTCGAACCCGACGGGAAGCAGGCCCCATCCCTCCCAGTCAAGGATGACCAGCGGCGCCCCGATGAGGTTCGCCCAGTGCAGGTCACCATGCCCGGTGGTCCAGGACTCGATCTGGAAAGCGGGGATACCCAGGAACCGGGTGAGATTCCTGTCGATCCACTGCTGCCGTACGGCCTGCCGGTCGGTCCGGACGCTCGATGTCGCCTCCAGAGCCAGGCAGAGGCCGGCCCACCACACGGACGGCAGATCGGGGTCCGTGGTGAGGACCGGTCCGCCGCTCTGGAGGGCGGGCAGCGGCACGTACTCGGACAGCTCCGCGCGGTAGGCGTGCCCGTGTGCGGACCATTCGAGTACGTTGTGGAGCCGCGGCCGTGGGACGGTCGGGGGCAGTGCGTGGTGGGCCGTGACCGTTCCCTCCCACAGGCGGCGGTTGAGTCTGTCCTGCGGCGCGCAGACCAGGCGGAGCCACCACTGGCCGGCCCGGCGGCCCAGGGTACGGCCCTGCCAGCCCCACACGTCCGGGCCGGTCGGTGTCACCTTGAGCATGCGGGCCGCGGCCGCGTGGGCGTGACGCATCCGCACTTGGTCGTCGCGGGCGTGCGGCGGCACGAACACAGCCGTGGACGGGGAATCGGCCGCAGGACCGGCCGTCGTGCTCACGACCGAGCTCCGCGCGCTCGGTCCGGACAAATTGTGGAGGGGCGCTGACTGCCGTGGACGATGTCCGAGAGGGCCTGGACGGTGACGGTCATGCCTGTGGTGCCTCCGGTGGTCGGGGCCGCACGACGGCCGTGAGATGCAGATGCGTGAGCACCGCTTCGAGGGCCTGCTCGGAGGTGAGGGCGCTGGTGTCTACGACGTGGCCGGCGGCGTGCATCCAGTCGGCAGCGGCCTGCTGGCAGCCGTGGGCGCGTCGGGCGGCGGTAGGCGCGAACGGCCGCGCTGCGCCCACGCCGGGCAGCGCGCGGCACAGCCCGGCGGCGAGGGTCGTCTTACCACCGCCGAACGCTCTGTTCAACCAGACGATCATGCTTCTCCCGTGGCCGTGGCGACCGTGTCGGTAGGCCGCGCAGGGGCCGGAAGGCGTCCGTTCCGGCCCGGCCACCGGAACACCAGCCGGGAACGCTCCTTGTCCAGGAGGTCCCCGGCGGGTAGCAGATGGTCGGGCGTGCCGGCCGGGTAGACGGTCAGGACGGGGTCGGCGTGCCGGTCGTTGTCGTCGGCGCGGATGTGGCGGTCCCAGGCCCGTACCGTGGCCGCGAGCTGATCGGCAAGGCGCGGGCCCTGCTCGCCGAAGGCGTGCACGACCCACTCCCACTCCTTGTCCTCCGGACGCTCGCCGTGCCGGGTCTGGACGTAGGTCAGGTAGGCGAGCGAGGTCCCGCCGATGATCGCGGGCGCGTCATGGTCCTTCGCGATGGCGGTGACACCGCCGTCCTGGTGGGCGTGCAGGCGGCAGAAGCCCGGCAGAGTGGTGGCCGCGTACAGTTGCAGGGAACCGAAGTAGACACCGGACCCCATGGTGATGCCGGTGGCAACCTCATGCCGAGGCCCGCGCAGTGCCTCTTCCAGCCCCTTGGTGTCGGCGGGGGCGCTGTCGTGGAAGTGGAGCGTCAGTCCGCCGTCGAGAAGGGGGACGACCGGGACGGCGCGGGCCTGCCGCCCCTGGTCGCGGACGAAGCCGCAGTGGGTGAAGCGGCGGGTGTGCAGCACCTCGCCGCGCCGCTCGAACGTGATCGCCCGGGTGTAGCCTCCGATTTCGAGCGGCAGGACGAGACGTCCGCCCTCGGCCAACTGCTCACGCCAGGCAGGGGAGATGTCCCAGCAGTTGTAGGTGATCACGTCGGCGTCGAAGCCGCCGCGGGGAACGAGATGGGCGGGAGCGCCGAAGGCCGCGTCGGCCTCGACGGCAATAACGCGTCCGCTGCCGGCCTCCGTGAGGAACCGGCGGGTACGGCGTACGACCCACGGGTCGATGTCGACGGTCACCACCCGCCCGTCGGGCCCGGCGACGTGAGCGATCAGCTCGGCGTTGTAGCCGCCGGAGCCCGCCTCGAACACGATCGCGCCCGGCCTCAGGCACAGGCTTTCGAGCATGTCGGCCTGGAGCCAGGCCGCGGACACCGAGCTGAGCGTCGCTCCGGTCTCGTCGCGCCGGGTGATGACGGCCCGGTCGCCTCCGTCGTACGCGGTCGCCAGGGCTGCTTCCGGGGCGAAGCGGTGGCGGGGCACGCTCCGCAGCGCGTTCCGGACCGCCTCGGACGGTGCCCAGCCGCCGTCGATCACCATCTGCGCCATCGCCTGACGCAGCCGGACCGCCTCGGCCGCTTCACCCGGCACGGGCGGCTGCTCGACGGCCAGGGGGTAGGAGACCACGGGCGGCAGGCCAGGGATCACACCGGGCCACACGGCATCCAATGCCTGGGCGGCCGGGGCGAACACGGCGCCGGCGCAGGCCAGAGCGTACAGGTCGACGAACTCCCAGCGGGCGAACTTGTCGGGCTCGGGGTTGGACAGCGTCCCCGACCAGGCGGTGATCCGCACGACTGCCGTGAGCCGGGGAACGCCGTGACTGTCGTCTACCAGCATCGTCACCACGTACGCGTCCGCCGGGTCGGCGTTCAGGCCCGTCTCCTCGGCGAGTTCGCGCACCGCGGCGACGGCGAAGTCCTCCGGGCCGCTGGGTTTCCCGCCGGGCAGCTCCAGCATGCCGCGCCGGGACCGACCGAGCAGGACCCGCCCGGCGTCGTCGGTCACGACGGCGAGGGCGCCGGTCAGGGCGTGACCGGTAGTCGGCCCCTTCTCCACGACCCGGGTGCCGGTGTGGCAGGGACCGCGCAGGACCAGGAAGGCCAGACCGTCCGCGTCCAGCCGCTCCACCATCTCCCACCCGGCGCCGAGCAGGGCGATCTCGTCCTCGTCCAGAGCGATCCCGCGCCGCTGCGCGGGCGTGTTCGCCGCCACCGGCGTGATGACGACCAGAGCACCACCCTCCCGCAGCCGCTCACCCAGCCCGTGAAGAACTCGACTGCGGTCCCTCACGAACGGGTACACCAGCCGCATGACGACCAGGTCATACAGCGCGTCGTGCAGCGGGGCCGGGTCGTCGCGCTCGATGTCCAGCCGCAGCCACCGCACACCCTCGACGCCGGCGTGCTCCTCGCGGGCCCGGGCGAGCGCGCTGCCGGCGAAGTCGACGGCGTCCACCCGGTAGCCCAGCGAAGCGAGGTAGACGGTCAGTTCGCCCGTGCCGCATCCCACCTCGAGCGCCCGGCCGCCCTCGTCGGGAGCCGGAGTGTGCTCGGCGAGCAGCGCTCGCTCGCGCTCCCCGACCTGCCGGAATCCTCTGCGGTCGCTGTAGTGCTCTTCCCGCTGTTCGCGGGCGATGTACGTCAACGTGCTGCTCCTCATCTGCGGAGGTGGTCAGGTGTGCCGGCGGCGCGGAGCCGGGCCAGGGCCCGCCGGCCGCGTTCCACCAGCTCGGGATCGTTGTGGGAAGTGCCGTAGGAGATGCCGGAGACGGCGTCCAGGACGGACAGGACCGTGAGCCGGGCCTCTTCTTTTGCTGTGAAGGCGCGGCCGTAGCCGTCCATCACGGCTTCCTGGAGATCGGGGCGCCCGAGCCAGGCGTCGGAGAGCCGGACGAAGTCCCGTACCGCGGGGCCTTCTTCCGACCGTTCGAAGTCGATCACGTACAGGGTGTCGGTGATCGGGTCCCAGCGCAGGTTGCGCAGCTGGAAGTCACCGTGTGTCGGAACGACTTGGTCTGGGGCGGGTAGCGCGGCGGCTTCCCGGGCCGTGGCCCGGATGAACTCCTCGTCGCCCGGGGCGAGATGGGGCCGGGCTCCGTTCAGGTGGCGTTCCAGCTTCCCCAGGGGCAGCGCCATGTCGCCCGGCCGCGGCGGGGCGCTGGTGTGGATGGCGGCCGCGAGCTGCCCGATGCGGTGGAAGATGCGTCGCCGGCCGGCGGGCGGATGGACGGCGCCGTGCAGGGGCCGGCCGCCCACCGCGGTGAGCACCACGGCCCGCAGCGCGGCATCGGCGGCGACCAGGCGGGGCGCGGCCGCACCGAGAGAGGGCACCCAGCTACGCAGGGCCGCTACTTCACGCTGATGGAAGCGCTGGTTCTGGTGGATCTTGACGTACCACTCGCCGCCCTCGGCGCCATGTGCCCGCCAGACGCGGCTTTCCTCGCGAACGGAAACGTCCGTCCAGCCGGCGATCCGGCCCACCGCCCGCTCGACGAAGGCACACACCGCACCCTCAGGGCCAGTGTCGTGGCTGCCGGGACCGGGGACCAGCAGAGTCCGGTCGAGGGCCGGGTCGTAGGCGATCGGGTCGCCGGGTTCCTGGAAGTGCACGCTCGTGTGCGCGCCGGTCCGGTAGGCGTCCAGTCCGGCCCGGCAGTACGCGACCATCGGCTCCGGCAACTCGTCGAACGCGAACCAGCCCATCGCGTCGCACACCTCTGGTTCCATGACCCGCGGCGTGCCGCGCCAGCGCCGCACCTCGAAGAAGACCCCGATCCGAGCCCCGCCCACAGGGGAACGGTGGTGAACGGTGACTGGGCGACGCACGTCTGCCGGATCCACGACGATGCCGGTCTCCTCAAGAGCCTCCCGAACCAGAGCGGTGACGATGTCCTCGAAAGCTCCGTCCACGTGACCGGAGGGAAGGTGCCAGAGCCCCGACGCGTAGACACCGCCCGCGCGGCGTGACAGCAGGACCTCGGGGCCGTGCTCGCCGTCCCGGACCGCGAGCAGGTGCACGTCGACCGGCACCATGTACCGCCCGCCGCTCACGCGCCGCCTCCCGACCGACGGGCGAGCAGCACGCTGAACACGGCCTCCACGACCAGCCCGCCACGCCCGCTGTACTGTTCCGGCACCTGCCGGGCTTCTGCCTCGAAGGAAGCGTGGTGGTCGGCCAGCCGGACGGGGACCGTGTGTGGGGTGACCTGAGGGTACGGCGACTCGGCGAGGTCGTCCTCGTACGGGCGGCCCGGCCCGCCGTGGACACCGTTGCTGCCCGCGCGGCCCTCTATGCCCAGACAGGACCGGATCAACTGCTCGAGGGCAGCCGTCCACGAAGTCTGTCGGGTCCAGAGGCTGCCGTCGCCCGCGACCGCCGGATGGGCCCCCGGAGCGATGACACGGCCGGACATCGCCGGGACGGCGGGCCGGCCCGGAGAGAAGAAGTCCTGCGGCCGGCCGGCCGGAACGGCGGCGCCACCGGTCTGGGGGAGAGAGGCGTGCTGCGGGGGCACGGATAGCTCCTTGCTGCTGTGCGGCTGTTCTGTTCAAGGCGATGAGGTTGTGCGTTCGGCGGAAGCGGCGACGGCAACCGGCGGCGCGGTCAGGTCGTCTGCGGGGGAACGGTGGTGAGCGGCGGCAGTGTCCAAGTCAGCGCCTTCCGCCCGGGGCCGGAGGCGACGTGCTGGTGCCCGGGGCCGCCGGTGAGGTCGACGTGGTACGTCTCGGGCCGGCCGGCCGTCTCCCACCGGGCGTGCACCTCTTCGAGTTCGGCCCACACATCGCGCGGCCCGTGCACGCGGACCGTCCCGTCGCCGGGGCCGGCCACGGCCCAGGAGTCGTCCTCGGGGGCGACGATCGTCATCGTCTCGGCCTGGAAGTCCCGCACCAGGCCGGGGGCGAGGTAGGCGGCGGCGAGCCAGAACCCGTAGGCGTCGTCCGGCGGCGGGGCGAGCCTGGTGGGCCGTGCCCTGCCGGGGTCGGCCTTGATCCGCGCACGGTGATCCAGGGCGCTGAGCCATCGGTAGCCCAGCATGGGCCGGTATCCCCGGGGCCTGCCGCGCAGTACGGCCTCGGTCCGGCCGTGACCGGACCGAGTGACGAGGAGCTGTCCGGGCCAGCTCGGGGTCCGGGTCGTGAGGGTCGTCAGCAGCCGGCCGCCGGGCGCGAGCTGCTCCACCCATGCGGGCGGGACGCTCGGCACGCCGATCCCGGAGTGGATCCGGTCATAGGGCGCCCGGGCCCGGTGCCCGTCGAGTGCGTCGCCCTGGACCACCGCCGCACCGACGTTGAGCCGGTCGAGGTTGTGCCGCGACCAGGCCGCCATGTGGCCGTCCCGTTCCACGCCGGTGGCCAGTCCGGAGCCGGTGAGGGTGGCGGCGAGCGCGAGAGAGACGCCCGGGCCGGCCCCCAGCTCCAGGTAGCGCAGGCCCGGCGTGAGCGCGAGCGACTGGAGGATTTCGACGGTGGCGGGGGTGTAGGTGGACATCGACGTCATGTTCCCGCCGGTCACCGGCCCGCGTTCGAGCGCGTCGAGCTGCTCCCCGTCACGCTGCAGCAGGACCGACTCACCGCTGTGGATCACGTCGAGCCATTCCTCCCGGTCGACCGGGTGCGAGCCGTCGAGTAGGCGCCACTCGATCGGCTCGACGCCCGGATCGCTCACCCGTACGTACGCGTGGGGCAGCAGCACCGCCCGCGGCACCGACAGCAGCGCCTCGCGCAGTCGGACATCGGTCAGCACGCCCTCGGCCTCAAGACGCTCCACCATCGCGGCGAGGTGGGCACCTGTCGTGGTGGACGGGTCAGCAGGCATGACTGTCCTCTTCCTGACGCGGTGGAGGGCAGGGTGCCGGGGCACCGGACGTGGCGGTCAGGCAGCGCGCCCGAGACGCCTGCAGCAGGCGGTTCCGCGTGCCGCGCGAAGGGGAGGCGCAGGCGGCGCCGACCGCCGCGAAGCTGCTCAACGCTCCCACCCCAGCTCGCTGTAGGAGCGGCCGGCCCGGATGCCCTCGATCGCGACACGGGTGTAGGGGACGATCGGCTCCGGCAGGTCCTTCACGTCCCACCACTCCCAGGCAAGACATCGGTCGGGTTCGCGTACCTCGGGGGTGCCCTCCCAGTGGCGGGGGCGGAAGAAGAGCTGGATCCTCGGCCGGGCGCCGGGCAGGCCCACCATGTGCACCGTGTGGACGAGCTCGAGGTCGGCCGGATCGATCACCAGCCCGGCCTCCTCGAACGCCTCGCGGGCAAGACCGATGGTCGCCGCCTCCGCCTCCAGGTGTCCGGCAAGGGCGTGCCACGATCCGCCCGCGTACGCCGAGTCCGGATGACGCAGCCCCAGCAGGACCTTGCCCTCGTGCTCCAGGTGGAGGTGGACACCGATGACGTGCAACTCGGTCCCGGACGGGGCCTCGCCGGGCAGCGGACGAGCCGCGGCCGGAGGCTCTTCCACGGCGGGGTGTTCGGCCGCGTGCCGGCGGATCAGGTCCCCGAGTCCGGGGCTGAGCCGGAGCCGGTCGAGGCTGTCGACGGTGAACCACTTCAGCAGGACACCTTCGCGGAGATCCACCGCTTCTGCATCCCCGCTCCAGCGCCCGGCGTAGACGCCGATGGGCACGGCGAAACCGTCGACACTCGTGGCTTCCTGGACGGCGAACGGCACCAGTTCCGTGGGCTCCAGACCCGGTACCTCCTCGGCAAGCTCACGTCGCAGTGTCGCCTCGATGCCGGCATCGTCCCGCGACCGTTTGCCTCCCACGAGGCCCAGGACCCAGGGCTCCCACATGCCCTCCCGGTCATCTCGTAGATGAAGGAGGTACCGGCCGGCTCCGTCGTGGATCAGGGCGTTGGCGCTGACGAGCTCCGGGCGCCCGTCGAGGCCGGCCGCCTCGGCGTCCAGGAGCTTGGCCCGCAGCGTAGGGGATCGCACGTCGGCGTACGGGAGCCACTGGGCTCCGGCGACTTCCTCGTCCTGCAGAGCGAGCGCCGGCGGTTGCTCGGCGGTGAGGTAGAAAGCGAAGCGGACATCGAAGTGTTGATGGGCGGGCTCGCCCTTGGCCGGGTCGGCGTCGATGTCGTGCACGTCCACATCGATCGGCTCGTCGAGGAGCTGCGGGGTCAGGCACAGGTCGCCGGGGCGCAGCCCGGCCTCTTCGCACACCTCGCGCACGGCAGCGGCCAGGAGCGTACGGTCATCCGTCTCGACGTGGCCGCCGGGACAAAGAAGCAGCCCTGTCACCCGATGGCCGATGTGGAGCACCCGGCGGTCGCGGTCGATGACCACGGCGCTGCAGGTCACGTGGCCGGGCAGCGTGACGCGGCTGGTCGGCTCCTCAGCACCGTCCAGGACAGCCAGCAGTACATCCAGGGCGGGTCGTTCCTCGGCATGCCGGCTGAGATAGGTCTCGATGGTCGCGCGGATATCAGAGCGGGAGGGCGGCACGTTGATCACCTCGGGACGTGTGGGACGGGATGTACGGGTTGGGAGGGAGGGGCGCGCCTGGCGGCGGGCTCGCCGATGGCGGCTCCGGGCCGGGGGCCGTGTGCGGGTGGATGGTCACGGGCCGCCTTCCGAGGCGTGGTCGTGCGGCACATCCACGGCGACCGCGCGATGGGGGACGGACGGCCCTGACGGCGTCGCAGGTGTGACGGCCTCGGCTGAAGGAGAAGCCACGGCGTGTGAGCCGGGCATGTCCAGCAGACCGCGCAGCGGGGAGTGGTGGAGAACCGCGAGGGGGACGAGGAGCAGGCAGGTGCCGGCGACCAGGGTGGGGCGCACGCCGATCCAGGTGCCGAGTCCGCTGGCGAGAAGCACGGCTACCGGCCGCCCGCCGGAGGTGAGCCAGGTACTCACGGCCTGCATCCGGGCCTGCATGCCGTCGGCGGTGACGACCTGGCGAATGGTGCGCTGGGTCGTCCCCGCAGCCCCGGCACAGGCCAGCTGAAGGAACAGGGCGGCACCGATGGCGAACGGCGCTGCCGGGCCCGTTTCACGTGGTCGGGCATCACGCCGCCTCCCCGGCCCCGGCGCGGTAGCCGTCGGCCTGGAGGGTGAACATGCCGGCGTACTCGCCACGGAGGTCCATCAGCTCCTGGTGGGTGCCGCTCTCGGTGATGCGACCGCCGTTGAAGACGAAGATGCGGTCACAGGCGACGACGCTGGCCAGGCGGTGGGAGATCAGCACCGTGATCTGATCGGGGCGCGGGTTGTCCCGCAGGACCGCCTCGTACACGGCGTGCTCGGCCCGAGGATCCATGCTGGCGGTCGGTTCGTCCAGCAGCAGTACGGGGGCGTTCTTGTACAGGCCGCGGGCGACGGCGACTTTCGCCCATTGGCCGGCAGAGAGTTCCTGACCGCCGCGGAACCGTTTGGACAGCAGCGCTTCCCACCGGCCGGGCAGGCCGGCGATGACCTGCTCGGCGCCGGAGGCCCGCGCGGCGTCCAGGGCCCGCTGCGGGTCGGCCTCGGTGAGGGTGCCTCGGGAGACCGTCAGGTTGGCCAGCGCGCTGAACGGAAACCGGACCGGGTCCTGGAGCACGCAGCCCACCCTGGCCTGCAACGACTCGGCGTCCATGTCCAGCACGTTCACACCGTCCCAGCAGACCGTGCCCCCGTCCTGCGGCTCGTACAGCCCTGCGAGCAGCCGCGCGCACGTGGACTTGCCGGAGCCGTTGACGCCGACGAACGCCACCGTCTGTCCAGCGTGCAGCGTCATGGAGATGCCGTTGAGTGCCGGGGTGTCCTTGCCCGGATAGGTGAAGGACACGTCGTCGAGCGTGACGGTCTTCACTGTGTCGGGGGCGGGCAGTCCGCTGCGGCGTGGCTGGAGAGTGCGACAGCGTTCCTGGAAAGCGAGCAGGTCATCCACCCACATGGCGTGCTCGTAGACCAGGTGGGAGACATCGACGAGCCGGGTCAGCGAGGACTGGGCGGCCTGGATGGCGAGGACCGCGCCCGCGCCTGCGGCAAGAGGCAGCCAGCCCGCGATCAGCATGGCGCCGAGCGCCGTGTAGGTGATGCCGGTGCCGATCCCGCCGATGGCCCGGCCTGCCAGGGTCAGCACGGCCGAGCTCACGCCCAGGCGGGTGTCTTCCTCGGCGATCCGTGTCGTCAGCCGGCGGTGCTCCTCCAGCAGCGCGCCCTGGGCGGTGTCCGAGCGGAGCTCGGCGGCAGCGTCTCTCTCCAGCAGCAGCCAGGAGAAGACCCGCACCCTGCGCTGCAAGGTGTTCCACCGCTTGAAGGAGTGGAAGCGCGCCCGGGCGGTGCGTACGGCGGCCGCGCCGACCGGCAGCACGGACAGCAGGAGCAGAGGCAGCAAGGCCGGGTGGAGGACGCCCAGGACGCCGGCGGTGCCGAGGAGCCCGAGCAGTGCCGCGGCCAGGGAGACGACCTGGGCGACGATCTGCCGGGCGTAGAACAAGCCGCGGTCGTTGGCCCGGTAGGCGCCGTCGTGCCAGTCCGCGTCGTCGACGACCTCCAGCCGCACATGGGCGGTCAGGGTGAGGAACTCGCACTCCAGCGCGGTGCGGATCTTCGGTGTCACCCTGGCCTGCGCGACGGCGACACCCGCCTCAAGGAGAGCCCGTGCGGCCAGGAAGCCGACCACGGCCAGCAGCTGGGGGACGGCCGCCCGCACCCGGTCCGGCGTGGGCCCCTCAGCGAACAGCTCCCGCAGTACCGCTACCGAGGCCATGAGGCCGAACGCAGTCATCGCGGCCGACGCCAGCTGCAGGACCACGACCGCGAGGGTCGCGGTCCGGTCCGCAGCCCAGGCAAGCCGGCCGATCCGGCGCACGATCCGCGGAAGGCGCGCGAGGATCTGCCTCACCGTGGCCTTGGACGCGGCGCCGTCGTACACGGACCAGTACGTCTCCTCCAGGCCGTCGGCGATGTCACCGTCGTGCGGCCCGGCCGGCACGCTGGCGGGCGGCAACGGAAGTTCCGCGCCGCGCGGGGCGGGGACCGCACTCTGCCGGATGGCGTCTGCATCACTGCCGTCGCTCATGCCCCCCACCTCGTATCCGGTCGTGCTGCGCTGCGAAGGGCGTCAACCCGGCGTCGGGGCTGCGCCAGGTGCGGGGCGGCAAGCTGGAGATGTTCGAATGTGGCGGGAGGATGCACGAGGGCGGGCACAGGACTCACGGGGCCCTCCAGATGGGCGTATGACGGGTACTGGTGCTCTAACAACGGCCCCAGGATGGACCCGTAACGGGCAGACCCGGGGCAGATCGTGAACAAAGGTTCTATTGATGGATGGGCGGCGCTTCAGTGCGGCTCGACGGGTGCGGGAAGACACTCGAACGCTTCGTGTCACCCGTTCGTGGACTTGTCCTGTGGTTCTGAAGGCGTGGCTGGAGAGTCAGTGGCGCCGGGCGCGTGCTGCCTCTGACCGGAGCCGGGACTGGGGGAGTCAGGGCGTGGGGCGCTCCAATGCCTCGTTCCAGGCGTTGACCCCGTCCGGGTCGAGGGGCGGAGCGACAGGGGCGTTGAGGTGCTCGTGCTCGACGAAGTACAGGCCTGCGGTTCCGGCACGGCCGGGGAAGAGGGAGCACGGCGGGGAAGAGCTGCCCGAAGCACTGACGATGGCGTACGGGTTCTGACACGGCTGGTTCCCGTTCAGGTTGTAGGGTGCGAGCCCCTCGTACGCCATGCGCCCCCATGGAGCTGATGACGCAGACATCTCAAGCACCCTTTCCGCCTACCTTGACCTGCACCCGGAGGAGGCTGCGCTGCTGTGTGAGCCGCTGCGTCTGCTGTCCCAGAGCACGGACTTCGCCTCGCGGCGGACCTTCCCGATGCACGTGACGGTCGGTGCTCTCCTGGTCCGTGATGGCACCGAGATCCTGCTCATCGAGCACCTCGCCTACGGGATCACCCTGCAGCCCGGCGGTCCCAGCCAGGTCTCCGTGGTCTCGCCCACTCCCGTCTACGTCGAGTACGGCAGGGTGCCTGCCAGGCCTGCGAAGGATGAGCCGGAGCACTATCACCTGGACGTCGGCTACGCCTTCCAGACGGCAGGGGCCGAGGTATGAACCGCCAGTTCGCGCGGACCGGCCGGACCTTCTCGACTTCCAGGAGCCGGCGCGAGGTGACCCACGCCCACGAGCACAGTGGGTCGAACCATAAGGGGGCTGAACTCCCACCCCGAGGGCGCCGCGGCCACCGTGCGCCGTACCTGGCAGCACATCCCCGCACCGGCCGGCGGGCGCCAGCCGGTCGCACTCATCCTGGGCCACCCGCCGGGTACGGGCCGGCCACGCTTCTGGCCGGTCTGCGACAGCACGACATCAGGGGAGTGGGCGTCGCCTTCGAGAGCGCGGACACCGGGCGGCGGACCGCTTCGGCCGGCTGGTACCGCACCGCGGCCGCTGACAGCCTCACCCGGCAGGCAGGCGGCGACTTCGCGTTCCTCAACGTCGATGCGTTCTCCGAGGACGGCAAGAAGCAGGTCCTGGATCTGGTCGAGCAGCGCTACGGGCCCGTTGACTACCTGATCTACAGCCTCGCCGCTCCCCTCCGGACCGACACTGTCGCCGGTACTGTCCACCACTCGGTGATCAAACCGCTCGGGGACCGCTATGAGGCCCCGGCCCTGCACTTCACCGGCTCCGAGCCCGCGGTGTCCAGGATCCGGCTGGAGCCCGGCACCGAGGAGGAGACGCAGGCCACCATCGCGGTCATGGGCGGCACGGACTGGTCGCTGTGGGGCACGGCCTTGGCCGGACGCCGCCTCCTGGCACCCGAGTTCACCACCATCGCCCTCACCCACGTCGGCTCCGAGGGGCGGCGACGCGGGTGCACGGTCACGAGCAGAGCAACGCTCCGGCCGTCGAGCCCAGGCCATCGCGGAGCCTAGGGTGTGTCCCCCGGTGCCGCCGCGCCCAGCGCGCTCAGGATCAGTTCCAGCGCCGTCTCGAACGAGCTGCCCGCCATCAGAGGCAACTCCGCCCGCACCGCGGTCAGGTGCGGATGGCGGGCGTCGGGCAGTTCGGCGTAGGCGCCGGTCCAGGCCCGGTTGTCGGCCTCGCGGCGCTCCGGCGGGAGCGCCAGGTGGGCGGCGTCGAGGGCCGCGTGGCCCAGCACGGTGTCCACGAACGCCGAGTACTGGCGCACGGCGTCGGCGTCGCTGAACCCGGCCCGGCGCAGCAGCCCGATCCCCGCGTCCACGGCTTTGATCTCGTGGGGCCGCCGCGTCACCCGGTACGCGGCGAGCGCGGCCACCCGCGGCTGCTCCCGGTAGCCTCGGTGGATCCGCAGCGCCATCTCGCGCAGCGCGTCCCGCCACGGCATGCGGTCGGGCTCGAACCCGGCCATCGCGTCGCCGATGATCCGGTCGGCGACGGCCAGCAGCAGATCGTCGGTGTTGTGGAAGTACCGGTACAGCGCGCTCGGATCGCAGCCGAGGGCGGCGCCGAGCCGCCGCACGCTCAGCGCGTCCGGACCGTGCTGCCCGACGAGCCGCAGCGCGCAGTCGACGATCACGTCCTCGGACAGCAGCACCCCCGACCTGGTCGGTCTGCGCCGTCGCCGCTCCGCCGGAATCCGCCCGCCCGTCACTGTACGAACCCCTTCCCTCGGCTCTGAACCGTTCCATGAGCGCCTTATGTCAACACCATTGACGCAATGTTGACAAGGCCGGTTTGATCGCAGCCTCCTCCCGCACCTCCCGTTCTCCGGTTCCAGGAGTCTGTCCATGAGAAGTGAACCCCCCGGCCTGCGGCGTTCCCTCGGCGTCGTCGACGGCATCGCCATCGCGGCCTCCAGCACGGCCGCCACCACGAGTATCGGCATCGGCATGGGCTCGCTCGCCGCGACCGTGGGCCTTCAGGCGCCGGCGATCCTGCTGGTGGCGTTCGTTCCGATCCTCGGCATCGCGACGGCGTACGCCCGGCTCAACCGGCACGAGCGGAACATGGGCAGCGGCTACGTCTGGGTCGGCCGCTCGCTCGGTCCCTGGCTCGGTTTCCTCACCGGCTGGGTCACCCTGGTCGGCACCCTGATCTTCATGGCGTACACGAGCGCGGTGACCGGCTCGGTGTTCCTCCAGTTCGCGGACAAGGCCCATCTGCACGCGATCGGCGGGCTGCGCCTCGACCCGAACTCGACGGCGCTGTCCACCGTGGTCGGCCTGATGGTGCTGGCGGCCGTCACGGTCACAGCCGTCACCGGGGTGCGCAAGGCGACCCGGCTCCAGGCGTGGCTGCTGGTCTTCGAGTACGCGGTGCTGCTCGGCTTCTGCGGCTGGGCGATGGCCACCGGCGCGCACGGTTTCTCCTGGTCGTGGCTGAACCCGTTCGCCGTGCACGACGGCACCGGCTTCGCCCAGGGCCTGGTCCTGGCGGTGTTCTTCTTCTGGGGCTGGGACGCGGCGTTCAGCGTCACCGAGGAGACCCACGACGTACGGGACGCGGGCCGCGGCGGATTCATCGCGCTGTTCACCATGCTGGCGCTGTTCCTGTACGGGTCCGTGGCCTTCCAACGCGAGATGTCGCTGCCCGAACTCCTGGAGCAGGGCCCGCAGGCACTCACCTACCTCGGCGCGAAGCTGGCGGACGAGCCGTGGGCGAGCCTGCCGCTGCTGGCGCTGCTGTTGTCGGCGGTGGCGTCGTTGCAGTCCGGCGTGATCCCGACGGCGCGCGGGCTGCTGGCGATGGGCCGGGACCGCACGATGGGCCAGGTGTGGACGCGGGTGAGTCCGCGCTACGGCTCCCCGGCGGTCGGCACCGTCCTCGTCACGTCGATCTCCGCGGCCGTGGCGCTGCTGGCGCTCGCCATCCCCAAGCTGAACGAGATGATCCTCGCGGCCGTGAACTCGATCGGTCTCGTGGTCGCCCTGTACTACGGCCTGACCGCACTCGCCTGCGCGGTGCGCTTCCGAGGCATGCTGCGCACGGCGCCCCGCGAGGCGCTGCGCGCGGTCATCGCGCCCGGCGTGAGCGGACTCGCGTTGCTGGGCATCGGCTGCTACCTCGGACGGGACTACGCGACGATGAGCGACCGCTTCGAACTCAGCCCGGACAACGGCTGGTTCATGCTCTCGGTGCCCGCCGCGATCCTGCTGTCCGGGCTCGTCATGGCGGCCGTCGCCAAGTACCGCCGCCGCTCGCCGTACTTCGTCGCCGGACACAGCACCGGTGTCGGCACCGACACCGTCTCGTCGACTGCGACCGAAGCTCTCCGACACCCGTAGAACCCGGGACACCGGCAGAACTCGCAACAGCCTTACTGACACCAGGAGTTGCCTCATGTCCGACACCGCTACCGCTGACCTGGTCTTCACCGGCGGCCCGGTCCACACCGGTTCGCCGGCCCGGTCCCGGGCGACCACCGTGGCCGTGCGCGGCGAGCGGATCGTCGCCGTCGGACACGACGAGGTGCGCGAGCTGATCGGCCCGCGCACCGAGGTCGTGGACCTGGCCGGCCGCCTGCTGGTGCCGGGCTTCCAGGACGCGCACGCGCACCCCGTCGGCGGCGGCCTGGAGATGGGCCAGTGCGACCTGAGCGGGGCGACGACCCGGGCCGAGTACCGGGAGCGGATCACCGCGTACGCCCGGACGCACGCCGACGCCGAATGGATCACCGGCGGCGGCTGGGCGATGGAGGCGTTCCCCGGCGGCCTGCCGACGGCTGCCGAACTGGACGCCCTCGTGTCCGACCGGCCGGTCTACCTGGTCAACCGCGACCACCACGGCGCCTGGGTCAACTCCCGTGCCCTGGAGCGGGCGGGACTCGACGCCCGTACGCCCGACCCGTCCGACGGGCGGATCGAGCGGCACCCGGACGGCACGCCGACGGGCATGCTCCAGGAGGGAGCCGCCAACCTGGTGGGCCGTCTGGTCCCCCAGGTCACCCGTGAGGAACGGGTGGCCGGGCTGCTGCGCGCCCAGGAACTGCTGCACTCGCTCGGCATCACCGCCTGGCAGGACGCCCTCCTCGGCGAGCACGCCAATCTCACCGACCCCACCGACGCGTACCTGGCCTGCGCCGAGGACGGCACCCTCACCGCGCGGGTCGTCGGCGCGCTGTGGTGGGACCGGGCGCGGGGCACCGAGCAGATCGAGGAGTTGCTGGCCCGGCGCGCGGCGGGCACCCGGCGGCGGCTCCGCTCGACGACCGTGAAGATCATGCAGGACGGCGTCGCCGAGAACGGCACGGCGGCGCTGCTCAGCCCGTACCTGGACGGCTGCGGGTGCGTGTCCGACAACAGCGGGATCAGCTTCGTGCCGCCGGAGGACCTGAAGACGTACGTCACCGAGCTGGACGCCCACGGTTTCCAGGTGCACTTCCACGCGCTGGGCGACCGCGCGGTGCGGGAGGCGCTGGACGCGGTGGAGGCGGCCCGGCGGGCCAACGGCCGTACGGACACCCGGCCGCACCTGGCCCACCTGCAAGTGGTACACCCGGACGACATCGGCCGGTTCCGTGAGCTGGGCGCGACGGCCAACCTCCAGCCGCTGTGGGCGGCGCACGAGCCACAGATGGACGAGCTGACCATCCCGTTCCTGGGCGCGGAGCGGGCGTCGTGGCAGTACCCGTTCGGGGCGCTGCTGCGGTCGGGGGCGACGCTCGCGGCGGGCAGCGACTGGCCGGTGAGCAGCCCCGATCCACTCCAGGGCATCCACGTGGCGGTGAATCGGGTGGCGCCGGACGCGCCCGCGGGGACGCCGGTCTTCCTGCCCGGGGAGCGCATAGGACTGCACGACGCGCTGACCGCGTACACGGCCGGCAGTGCCTACGCGAACCACCTAGACCACGAGACGGGAACGGTCGCCGAGGGGTTCCTGGCGGATCTGGTGGTACTCGACCGTGATCCGTTCGCCGGGCCGCCCGAGGAGATAGGTGCGACGCGAGTGGAGCAGACCTTCGTGGGCGGGCAGCGGGTGTTCGGCTGAGTCAGGCGTCGGCGGCGCAACGGAAACCGCAGCGCCCGCTGCGGGAGTCTGGAGTGTTGCGGGTGCGGGCGGCTCCCGGGACAGCACGCCTAACTAGCTCGTTAGCCGATGAGGGCCTCGGTGATCTGACGGGTGGTCTGCGCGGCGACCCTCGGGTTGACGGCAGCGTAGTGGGTGTAGGCGTTCAGGGCCGTGGCCAGCGCCCAGCCGCGGCCCCGGATCCAAGTGGCGTCGTCCACGCCGAGCGCGGCGCGGAAAGCGGCACGGCTCCTCGCCGACATCAGGGTGAAGGCGATCACCAGGTCGCAGGCCGGGTCGCCGATGCCGAGCTCGCCGAAGTCGATGACCGCGCTGAGGCAGCCGTCGACGGTCAGCAGGTTGCCGGTGTGGAAGTCGCCGTGGAACCAGACCGGTGGGCCGTCCCAATCGGGGGCACTGATCGCCGCCTCCCACAGCTCGGTCATGGCCGCGGCGTCGAACGCGCCGTCGACCTCCGCGATGGCGGCCCGAGTCGCCCGGTCCCGTGCGGCCAGCGGCCGGACGGTGAGGTCCTCGCGGGCGCCTTGGGCCGGAATCTCCTCGGGCTCGAACCGTTGGAGAGCGGTCAGGAACCCGGCCAGTTCGACGGCGGCCTCGGGCGAATCGGCCAGTGCCTCGACAGTCGCCACCTCGCCGTCCAGCCAGCGGGAGATCGCCCACGGCCACGGATAACCGAAGTTGGGCTCCCCTACCCCCACTGGCACGGGGACGGCCAGTGGCAAGTGCGGGGCGAGCCGCGGCAGCCACTCGGACTCCTTCTGGGCCTGCCCGATTGCGCCGGCATGGCGGGGCAGCCGGACGGACAGCTTCTCGCCCAACCGGTAGATCACATGGTCCGAGCCAGCCGGGTCAAGCAACTCCAGGGGCATCTCGGCCCACTGCGGGAACTGCGTATCGACCAGGCGCCTGACCAGCGCGGCATCAATCGCGGGACGGGCGTCTGGGATTCTCTCGGTTGCCAAGAGCGGCTCCTGGAGTCGGCCCGCCCCGTGCGGCAGGCAGTTGGGGCCATCACAGTGCGTCGCAGGCTCGCCTGTCGACCGGATTTCCCCGCCGGCGTCACCGCTACGGGGCTCCGCGCGACAGCTTCTGGAAGCCGACCCAGCGTGCCCCTTTGAACCCACGGATCCATCCCTGGGAACAGCCGCACCGAACGCTCGGGCTCACGCTGAACTACCTTCGGTTTTCACGAACCCGCGGAGGTTCGGCGTCGAGAGCTTTTGCAGGCTATTTCATTGCGGCGAGGCGTGCGTGGCGTTGGACGAGATCGAGAGTTCCTCCGCCGAGACGGAGGCGGGGCACGGTGGCCGGGGGGAACCAGGCGAGCATTACGCCTTCCGTGAGAGGAAGCCGGGACGGGTCGCCTTCCCAGAGCGCGGCGAAGATCCGGACCGGGACGGTCAGGCCGTCTGCGTCGTGGACTTCTTCGTCCAGGAATGCTTCCAGTCGTTGGGGAGCGATGCCCGCCTCCTCCTTCAGTTCGCGCAGGATCGTGGCCTGTGGGGTGCGGTCGCCGGGCTCGTGGCCGCCGCCGAGCAGGGCCCAGCACCCCGGAGCCCAGATGCCGTGCCGCATGTCGCGCAGGTGCAGCAGGTACTCACCGTGGTGGTTGTAGATCAGCGCCGAGGCGTTCAGTGGGGTCACCTGGCCGTCCAGACCAGCCACCTTGGCCCTCAGCTCCGCAAGGGCGACATCCGCTGCGGGCTGCCAGTGCGCTGCGGTGCTGGGGGTGTGGGCGAGGTAGAACGCGAAGCGGACGTCGGCGATCGGTGCGCCGGATGCCCGGTTGTTCGCTCCGGGGCCGGGTGCGATGTCGATGGGAGCGCGGAGGTGTTGCGGGGGTGAGGCAGAGGTCGTCGGGGTGGATGCCGGTCTGTTCGCGTACGGCGCGCAGGGCGGTGGCCAGTGGGCTGCGGTCCTCGTCCCGTGGTTTGGCGCCTGGCAGCCCGGGGCCGGCGGGGGCGTTCGGTGCGTGCAGGATGCGGTGGGCGCGGTCGATGACGACGGCGCTGCACGCCACCGGTACCGGGTCGGGCGTGCCGGGTGTGGCGTCGAGGGCGGCGGCTACAGGGGCCAGGCGGGTGTTCTCGGTGGGGTGACGGAGCAGATACGAGTCGAGGAGGGTACGCAGATCGGTTCGGCTGAACACAGGTGAACCTCGGGGTGACGCGGGTGATGGCGGCAGGCCGGTAGGTTCCGGAATCGTCCCACGACCGTGCTCACGATGGGGTGGGAACGCGCTCGCGGGGGTCGGGGTCGGTGGCCAGTCGGGCGTGGAGGTGGGAGTCGTAGCGGGTGCCGGTGTGGTCGGTGGTGGCCTGCCGCATGGTGCCTTCGAAGAGGAGTCCGGCCTTGGCCGCGACGGTGCACGAGGCCGGGTTGTCGGTGGAGTGGTGCAGGGCGATGCGGTGGACCCCCATGCCGCCGTGGTCGGTGGGGGCCAGGGCCCATCCGGCCGCTGTCAGCAGGGCGTTCGCCGCGAAGCCCCGGCCGCGGGCCCATGGGGCGATCCAGCTGCCGACCTCGGCGTTGCCGGTGTGGATGCGGCGCAGGCCGATGTAGCCGGTGAGGTCGTCGGTGTGGGGATCGGCGATGGCGAAGTCGGGAACGCCCTCGGACCAGGCCGCCAGGCGGGTGCGCAGCCGCCGGGCGGCACGTTCGCCGACGGGGAGTCGGTGCAGGTGTGCCCCGAGGGCCCAGGCAACCTTGGGCAAGGCCGGGGCGGGTCAGGCGTTGTCCGGCCAGGTCAGGCGTCGGGTGTACTGGACCCATACGGCGATGACCATGAGGACGGCCGTCATGCCGCCCAGGGTCATGACCGTCGAGGGCGAGCTGGCGTCGACGACGACTCCGCCGGTCAGAGCGCCGAGGGAGATCGTGGCCTGGAACGACGCGGTGAACATGACTGAGGCGGCCTCGGGGCTGTCGGGACTCGCCTTGGTGAACCACGTCTGGGAGGAGACGGGTACCGCCCCGTACGCCACGCCCCAGACGATCAGGAGGGCGACCGCTCCGGCTTTCCACTGACCCAGGACGGGCAGGAGCAGGGTGGCGGCGGCGATCATGCCGGCGGCGGTGCCGAAGGTGGCCCGCGGGTGGCGTGCGACCAGGGAGCCGCCCAGGAAGTTGCCGAGAATGCCCGCCACGCCGTAGATGAGCAGGAAGACGGTGATGAGCCCGGAGCCCGCGTCGGTGACCTGTTCGAGGAACGGGGTGACGTAGGTGTACGTGCCGAAGTGCGCCAGCACCACCAGAACGGTCAGGAGCAGGGCGAAGCGCGTGGCGACGCGGTGGAGCATGCCCCGCAGGACGCCCAGGCGGGTGGTCCGCTGCGGTGGCAGGGGCGGTGTGACGATCAGCAGCATGATCAGTACGCCAGCAGTGAGGCCGCCCATGGCGACGAACGCGGTACGCCATCCGGCCAGGTCGCCGATGAATGTGCCGGCGGGTACGCCGAGTACGGAACCCAGGGGCACCGCGGAGAAGATCACCGCGGTGGCTCGGCTGACGGATGAGGCGGGGACCAGGCGTTCGGCCAGTGAGGCGCCGATGGACCAGAAGCCGCCGATGACGATGCCGACGATGACGCGGGAGAGCAGGACCAGCCAGTAGTCGGGGGCTGCCGCTGCCAGGAAGTTCGCCGCGGCGAGCAGGACCATGAAGGCGCACAGCATCAGGCGGCGGTCGATCCGCGCGGTCGCGACGGTGACGACGGGTGCGGCGATCGCCGCGAGGAAGCCGGGCAAGGTCATCATCAGTCCGGCCATGCCGTCGGAGATGGTGAAGCTCGCACCGATCTTGGTCAGAAGCCCGATGGGGAGGATTTCCGTGGTGACGACGGAAAAGATGCCCAGCATCACCGCGACGACGGCCAGCCATCCGATCACCGGGGAGTGGTGTGGTGGATTTGCCCCGCCAGGATCTCGCGTGGTGGCGGTGGTGGATGCAGCCATGAATTCCGTCCTGTGATGAGTGTGCTGTTGCTTGATCAGTTCAGCAGGAGCGGCGGGGCGAGGGCTGGCAGATCTGCGACATGAGCGCCGTCGCGAAGGGTGGCGTCGCAAACCCGCTCATCGGCGTCCCCGCGGTCATCGCAGGTAACCGGTTCAGCAAGGGGGCTCTACGGCGGGAATCCGGCGCCGCTCAGTTCATGCGCGACTTGGGCCAGTCCCCTCTGCGACGCACGCACATTGCCGTCCATACGTGTGCTGCGGACGTACTCACGTGCGACTTCGGCAAGATTGCGTTGACCGGTACGGAGAGGCGGATGAGGGAGGGCGCCATGCCGATATCCGTGGCCCTGCTTTTCCCTTCAGTAGTTGCCGGATTGGACACCTCAGCAGCCCGTGAGGTTTTTGGTGTCGACCGTTCCGATTTGGTCGACCCGTGGTACGAATTCGCCGACTGGACCCCGGACGATGCCGGGAACTGCGATGCCTGCCGTGTGCAAGGCGCACACCATCGTGGTGTCGGCCTGGCCGGACGTGCACGAGCTCGGACGCCGGTCCGGTGATGCTGGCCAGGGCCTGGCGGGTGGCCGCCAGTCCGGCCGACACGCCCGCACTGCGGCCCGATCCGCCCGCGCCCGAACTGCCCGGCGCCCAGGCACCGCACACCACGGCGGAAGCGCGTCTCGACGGATACATCGTGCATGGTCCAGCGGGCCTGGCCCTTGCCCGTGGGATCCGTCGTCGCCGCCCTCCAAGACGGCATCCGCGAGCGCGCCCTCACCCACGGCCCCCGGCCGCAGCCCGCCCCGGCGGCAGCCCCGCCACAGCACACCCAGCAGCCCGGCACCCAGCACACACCGGGCCCGACCACTGGAGGAGTCAGGTGAACACCCCGGAAGACCAGCCCCATCCCGATGAAGCTCTCGCCCGCGCCCGTGCCGCCCGCGAGCAGATGGCTGCCGCGCTCGACGAGGGCCAGGAGCCCGGAGTCGACGAGCCCGTGGGGTGGCAGCGGGTCTGGAAGCGCCCGCGGAAGCCGGAAGCCGGAAGCCGGAAGTCGAAGGCGGCGAAGAAGGTGGGGCTGCGCAAGCAGCGGAAGCGACTCCAGGAAGCCGCCAAGCGCCGCCTTGCCGCGAGGAACTCGCACCGGTCTCGCGTCAGGCAGCGCCGGATCGGCATCGCGGCCGCGCGCCGCGACGTCCGCGCTCTCTCCAGGATGCGGCACTCAGGCGCCTGGCTGTGATGACGCTGCCGGGCAGATGGCCCTCCGGGGCCGCCGCGGCCCAAGACCAGGCCACGGCCGGCCGGGAGGTTCAGGAATGGGCGAGGACATCCGCGCGCAGGTGCGCGAGCAGAGCAGGGCCGACACCAGGAGGATCACCGTGAGCAGGAGCATGAGTGCCCCGCTGGCGCCGGTTGCCGCGGCGAGGCGGCCCGGGGAGCTCATGAAGCGGTCAAGGGCGGAGCCCGCGACGAGCGCGACCGCCGTCCCGACGCCGAGGGTCGCAACGACGAACACGCAGCCCAGGACGAGCAGGCAGGGGCACGGGCCCGTTTGCCGGGTCGACGAACTGTGGGAGCACGGCGATGAAGAGGACCGTGGACTTCGGGTTGGTGACCTCGATGACGAAGCCTTGGCGCAGGACAGCAGCCGGGTGTGTTCTCGTACGGACGGCACTTGCGGACGCTTCGGTGCCGGCCATGGCGGACTCCGGGCCCGGGAGCCCTGCCCGCCGGTGCCCGATCGCCTGCGTGCCCAGACAGGCGAGGTAGGCCGCTCCGGCGAGGCGCACGGTGAGCAACAACGGGGGCGATGCCGCCACGACCGCCCCGACGCCGATGGCCATGAGGGCGATCTGCGGGAGCAGGCCGAGCGCGTCTCCGGCGACGGTGAGCACGCTGCCGCGCCGCCCCCGGGCGAGCGAGCGCCCGATGATGAACAGCGCGTTCGGGCCGGGGATCGCGACGATGGCGAACGCGGTCACGGTGAACGCCGGCACGTTGTGCAGCACGGCCACCGACGCAGCCGGCCACGTCCACCCGCGCCTCCTCGCCGCCACCGCTGGGCCTGCTGCCCGCCTCAGGGATGGCACCGAACGGGAGGCAACCGTCAAACCCTGACCGGCCGCTCGCAGCCCCTCGGCGCGGGCGGCGGCCCAAGGTGCCCTACTTCCTCCTGCGGAGGACCTGTGCGATCCCGAAAACGACGAAGCCGAGGATGGCGATCACGCCCGCCAGCCAGGTCGGGGCACCCCCGAACCCCTTGTAGGCCAGTACCGTCGTGCCCACCGACGCCCGTAACAACCCGAGCTCCTTCCCTCCCACCCTCCCCCTCTCATGGCTCGCCCGGCCGGAATCATTCCCGCGCCGGGCAGGCAGGGCAGGAAAAGGTCACGTGTCCAGGCTGAGCACCCGCGTGATGGTCCGCAGGGCGCCGTCGGCGTTCGCCGCTCCCACTCGGCCACGTCGCCGCCGCAGGCCAGCACGGGGCGGCGAACCGTTCGCGAGAGGCGCGACACAGGACCCTGACCGAGCACATCGATGCCGAAGGCATCGCGGTCACGACGGCCGACTCCAAGGATGAGCGGCGCGAGAGCGACGGCGGAACCCGCGCCAAAACCTCGTGCAACAGCTGCCGGGCGCCCTCGTGTCCCGGTTCGGCCCAGTCGGCGCAGCGGATCACGACCAGCGGCAGCAGACCGGGGTATCGGGCCGTATGCGCACCGCCTCGTGACGGTTCCGCCCGTTGCGGTGGCAGAGGGTGAGGTGACCCGGTCCGTTGTGCTCGGCCACAGGGTGGACGGCGCTGTGAGGACGTTGCGGGTGAAAGGTAAGGCGATCACGGTGTCCGGCAGCTTCACCCGCAGGGACTGGGTGAAGCAGACGTACACGGGCTCGAGGGGAGTGGAGGGCCCGGCTGCCGGCAAGGCTGCTCCCCTCACGGCCGTGTTCATTCCTGCCCAGGGACACTCATACACCACTATGGAAGGAAACATCTGATTTGCCTGGAGGTCTTGCATGCACAGTCATGGTTTTCCTGCCCCGGACTCCGGGCTCCTCCTCACTCACTTTCTGACGGTGGCCGACGTAGCCCGATCCCGCGCTTTCTACACCGACGTTCTCGGCGGTGAGGTAGTGCTCGAGGAGAACCCTTGCACCATCAAGCTCGCCAACGGATGGATCATCATGAACCCGGGCGGCGGGCCCACCCCCGACAAGCCAGGCGTCACCCTGCGCCCGCCCACCGACCCGAGCACGGTCAGCAGTTTCCTCAACCTCCGCGTCGCCGACATCGAGGCGTGCCACCGAGAGTGGAGTGCAAAGGGTGCCGAATTCCTCACGCCACCCATCGATCGCAAGGCCGAGCTGCGGTGCTACTTGCGCGACCCGGACGGCTATCTCATCGAAGTCGGGCAGGCCACCGGCATGCTGCACGGCGTCTACGCCGACCCGTCCGCCGGTACGAGCTAGTGCTCTGACCGCATAGGTTCACCGGGGTGGTGGTCGCGGCGGTTGGATGTGGGGGTGCCATCCGATCCGACTGCTGCAGATGCGGTGGCCGAGCCTGGAGCTCACACCGACGCCCGTGGAAGGGCCGTCAGATGTCCTCCAGGCCGGCGACGAGGTCACGGTCGTCGTCACTGGGATCGAGCGGGAGCGGCGCAGGCTGGTTCTCTCTCGACGACAAAGCTCATCCGACCACCGGTGACTCCTCTACGCTCCCGCGACGGTTCCTCGCGCGAGCTTCCCTGAGCGTCTGAGCGCCCGCTCAGACGCTCAGGAAGTACCGCTCCACCCCAGCCGTGCGCAGCACGCAGACGATCCCGCGCAGAGCCGCGCGGTCATCCGCCGGCAGCCGACCCGGATGCCGCCGACGCCGCGGCGGACGAGGAGGGAGCAGCGGAGCGACACGATCCCACAGAGCATCAGGCACAAGATCATCCGACACACAGACCTGTACTACACACACGTCGACGACGAGACGGTCCCTGTCCCGGAGTTCCTCACCGCACTCAACGACCTGGTGACAGCCGGTAAAGGCCGGGAGGTCGGAGCCTCCAACATCTCCCCCTCCCGGCTGCGGGAGGCCCTGGCGTTCTCGGAGAAGGAGGGGATATCCCGCTACGGAGCCGTCCAGCCGCACTACAACCTGGTTGTCCGGGACCTCTACGAAGGCGGGCTGGCCCAGGACACGGCTCGGCACGGCCTCGCTGTGGTCCCCTACTTCGCGCTCGCCAAAGGGTTCCTGACGGGGAAGTACCGTCCCGGCGAAAAGACGGACAGCGCGCGGAGCGGCCAGGCCGCCCGATACCTCGACACCCCCAGGGGCCGTCGAGTGCTCGCCACCCTCCATGCCGTCGCCGCTGCCCACCACGTCCAGCCGGCAACAGTCGCACTCGCCTGGCTGGCCGCCCGCCCCACCGTCACCGCGCCACTGGCCAGCGCTCGCACCCTCGAACAACTCGGGCAGCTGCTTGCCTTCAGCGACATCACCCTGTCCCAGGCTGAGCTGGACGCGCTCACCGCAGCGTCCGACTGACCGGCACTCGGGGAGTACCAGCCGGTTCACCTCACCGGAAGTACTCCTATGCCGCCGGCCAGGACTGGGACAAGAGCGCGCGTCTCCTCAAGCCCGTGCCCCCATCGAAGAGGCTGCCCCCAGACCGCATGTCCTGGCCCGTGCCGCCCGACTACGCCCAAGCCTCGGCACCTGCGCTGGGGCCGAACCCGTTCCCCTGCTGGGCGAACACCTTGATCGCGGCGCCCAGGAAATCCACCAGACCGGGGTGGTAGGAATCGTGGAACGCCCTCATGGCCTCGTCCTCGGCGTAAAAGAGCGACATGCCGACGTAAGCCTCCCTGGAGGGGGTGTAGAACCGGCAGGCGATGTCGAAGTGCCTGCGGACGAGCTCCTGGATCTGCTGGTCCCCTGGCAGGGAGCCGCCGTCCAGCAAAGCCGTGATCTCCTGGTACAGGACGTCCCAGTCCCGGTGGACCTGCTCCCTGTCCACGTGTTCCCAGTTGTTGGTCCCGGCGAGGCTCTTCGCCTGATCCTCGGCCAACGACCGGCGACACTCGTCCTCGTAATTGTTCCCCACGGCACCGGTTCCCATCGTTTCGTCACCTCTCCTGTGGAACCCCGAGAGGCCGCGACATGTCGACATCGACCGGCCGCCGATGATCAACTGCCGGTCCAGGCCGAACGGTGACACACAGCCACCGGGTCGGCAAACCATTTCTTGGACCCTCCGGCGCTCCGTAAGCGGCCGCTGACTCGGCGGACCCGAAGTGCCGCGCGCCCAGCAGCTGATCCGCGCCTACGAACAGACCGGCTGCCCGGTCTGGGCCCTGCTGCCGATGGACCGGGCCGACTCCTAGCGCTACGGCGTGCCCATCGTCAAGGAGGACTTGGGGCAGGGCCAGTTGCGCATCACAGGCCTGGTGGAGAAACCGGAGCCGGCCGTTGCCCCGTCCGCGTTCGCGGCCATCGGCGGCTACGTCCAGCTCACCCGCTCCTGGCGGCCGAGTACGCGTCCCACGGTATCCGGGTGAACGCGGTGGCGCCGGGCTTCGTCGTCACCTTGCTGGCGCGCGGCGTGCTCGACGACCCGGCGGCGGCCGGTGCCGTGCTCACGCGCGTTCCGATGGGGCGCCTCGAGCTGCCCCCGGGAGGTCGCCTAGGTCATCGCGTTCCTGTGTGGCCCCGCAGCGGCCTACGTCAACAGAGCGGTGATCCCCGTCGACGGCGGCTACTCGGCAGTCTGAGACCCGCCCTCCGGCCGGTCCGGGCCCGCGCCGTACCCCCACTCGCCCCGCCCAGTTCATCCCCCCACCCGCTCCGCCCTGCCGCCCCCGTCCGACGGCCCGCCCCGGTTCCCCGCGGCGGGCCGTCGGACGGGGGTGAGCCGTCGGGTCGTGATCGAGCCGCGTCGCCGAGTACCCTTCGCTGACGGGCACAGTGTGCGCGGGCACCCGGGCCGGGCCCGATCTCGGCGGAACCGCTCCGGCGGGACCCGCCCGGCGCGTCGGGCTCGGCGGTGCCGGCTTCGAAGACGCGATCCTCCGCGGCGCACAGCACACTGGCTCACGTCGGCAAGGAGGCCGAGTCGACCGGACACACCGCCACCGTGTTCTCCCGAGTGTCGACACGGTCGGTCGACCAGGCGGACCGCGTCGACCTCTGGGAGGACTACCAGCAGACCCTGGTGGGCCTGACCTGTTCCCCGTACTCCCACGACGGGCTGCTGGCCACCCAGACCAACGTCGGCCTCGGCAGCCTGCGCCTGGCCGACATCGCCGGGAACGAGCACGTCATCGAGCGCAACGCGCGGCCGTGCCGGGAGACGCCCAAGGACTCCGTCTTCGCGACCCTGCTGGCCTCGGGGCAGGCGGTGTTCTTCCACGGCGGCTGCCTCAGTCTCGGCGCGGGCGACCTGGTGCTGTACGACACCCGCCGCTCCTGCCTGCTCGGTTTCCCCACCACCATGCGCCAGCTCCTGGTGGACATCCCCCGGGAGGTCTTCGCCGAAGGCTGCCTGTCCGCCGAGCTTCCGGCGCCGCTGGTCTTCGGGCGGCGGTCGGCGGCCGACGCCCCGGCGGTGCGGGCCCTGGAGTCCGTGCTGTCCGGCTGGTTCGCCCAGCGGGAGCCCGGCGACGCGGCCGGTACCGAGGACACCGTGCTGGGCCTGGTGCGCTCGCTCGCGACGTTCCGGGTGGGCGGTGGGCGGCCCGGGGACGACCAGGGCGCCCGGCTGCTGCTCGCCAAGGAGTACATCGACCGGCACCTGTCCGACCCCCGGCTGTGCGTGGAGCACGTCGCCGACGCGGTGGGCGTCTCCACCCGGCAGTTGTGCCGCGTCTTCCGGCAAGCCGGGCTCAGCCCCTCCCGCCACATCCTCGAGAGCCGCCTGACCCGGGTCCACGAGCAGCTCGCCGACCCCGGCTCGGAGCGGCTGACGGTGGCCGACATCGCCGACGTGTGGGGCTTCGCCAGTCAGTCGCACTTCTCCCGCGTCTTCCGCGAGCGCTACGGGCGGACCCCGGGCGAGCTGCGCCCGACCTCGCCCGGCCGCCGGGACCGACCACCGCGACGGCGCGCGGCCGGCCGGTGGCCTCCACGGCAGGACGTACCGTCCAACTGCGCTACAGCCCGTCGTGCAGCGGCCGTTCGCATCCGACTCGTAGGTGAAGAGGAGGCGGCATGGCTGAACAGCAGGAGCAGGCGGTGTCGGCCGCGGTGGCCGAGCGGTACGGACAGATGGTCGGCTGCGCACGACCGAGCCCGTGGTGCGGTCCGGCAACCGGCGTTGCCGGACCGCACCGAAGGCGATGCGAGGTGAAGCCGCCACGGCAGTCAGGCGAACATCGACGCAATCCGTCGAGGCCGTCCACTGGCCGGTGACCAGGACAGCCCGTCCGTCATTCCGCAGTCGGAACGGAGCTGGTTCGAGAGACCACGGATCACCAGGTGACCGGCAGCGCCTGCAGGCCGCGGAAGACCAGTTCCGGCACGTAGGTGAGCTCGGACTCGTCGACGGCGAGGCGGAGTCCCGGATACCGTTTCACCACGGACCCGATCGCCACCCGCATCTCCCGGCGGGCCAGTATCGCGCCGAGGCAGAAGTGCGGCCCGTGCCCGAAGGCGAGGTGCGCTGCCGGTCCTTCGCGCGTGATGTCGAAGCGGCCGGGGTCCGGATACACACCGGGGTCGCGGTTGGCCGCGACGATGACCGGCAACACCGCCGCGCCCGCCCCCAGTTCGACGCCCTCCAGCGCGACGGGCTCGGTAGTGACCCGGACCTCGGCCGAGGTGAAGAGCCTGCTGTAGCGCAGCAGTTCGTCGACCGCCGGTCCGATCAGGTCCGGCGACGACCGCAGCAGCGCGAGTTGGTCCGGGTGGCGCAGCAGGGTCAGCAACGAGTTGCCCAGCTGGTTGACGGTCGTCTCGTGGCCGGCGATCAGCAGACCCTCGAGGTTGGCCAGCAGCTCGGGTTCGGTGAGGTGGTCGCCCTCGTCGTTGGCGGCGACCATCGCCGAGATCAACCCGTTGTCCGGCCGCGCCCGCTTCTGGCGCACCAGATCGGCAAGCCAGTCCTGCATCTCGCTCTGCGCGGCCCGCAGTTCCTCCGGAGTGATGTCCGTGACGAACAGCCGTCTGGTCCACCTGCGGATGGCCGGCGCCTCGGAGTAGGGCACGCCGAGCAGCTCGCAGATGACCATCAACGGCAGTGGAGCGCACAGCCCTGCCACAAGGTCCGCGGTGGGTTCGAGGCCGTCGAGCAAGGAGTCCACGATGGACTGCACGCGTGGCTCGAGCTGATCGACCATGCGTGGGCTGAACGCCTGCGACATCAGCTTGCGCAGGCGGGCGTGGCGCTCGCCGTCCTGGCTGGAGACCAGCAGCGGGTCGGCGGCGACGGACAGTTTCAGCGAGCCTCCCGGAAGTGTGGCCGCCTCCCGGCTGAACCGGCTGTCGCTCAGAACCTGGCGCACCGCCTTGTAGGAAAGGGCGAGCCAGACGTCTGCCGTACCCATCGTCGCGAGGACGGCCGGAGCCTGTGCCAGCAGAGCCTCGGCTTCGGGCTCGTTGTCGAGGTGGTGTGGTGTGGTGAAGGGGAACGTGGCTTGCATCGCTGCCTCCTGATCTATGTCACCAGGGCCGGGCATCGAGTGCCGGGCGCGAACGGCCGGGACCGACGCACGGGTCGGTGACAGCTGGGTTTCGTGCCGCCGGGGGAGGTGGCGCTTCGCGATCGTCTCGAAGTCGAGGGAGTCGAACGGTGTCGATGAGGTCGAACGGTTCAGTCGGAACTGTGAATGGCGCCGGTGGCCGGTTCGCTCGATCCGCGTGGTGATCGCCGTGTGGGGTTTCCCCGGGTGGCCGGATGGCGGTCGAGGACGTTCTCGTGCGCGAGTGCGATGGGGGATTCTAGGGCGTTGTCAGCGGCGGCGTCGACGGTGCCCATGAATCCGGCCCGGCCACGGCGGTGCAGGGCGTGGACGATCTCCCGCTACCCCAGGGGCGGTTCACCGGCGGATTCGCCGGAGGACACCGCGTCGGGACGGCCGTACGAAACGACGCGCCTCACGGGGAGATGGGATAAATCTCGCCACGGTGCCTTTGTCAGGCTGGCATATGACATTGCGATGTGCTGCGTTTCAGACAGCCTTCCCTCGGCCTATGGCAATGGCGTGATGTTGCTGCCATGCTCGTCTGCGCAGCGAGGCGATCATCGCCTCGCCCCTACGCTCAGCGCACCAGTGCATCTTCCTCGAAGACCGCCAATGCTGTCGCTTTCGAGGTCCGCTCCACTGCTCCAGGCGCCCGAAGCGCTGTCGAGTCCGGGTTCGGATACGACCGGGTCGCCGGGCTGCCCGCGCGTTCCATCATCCGGCCGCACGCGCGGCCGGAGCCGCACCGTGGGGACTGCTACGGAAGCAGCCCGCCTTCCTTCATTCCCCGGCTCACGAGGTGTCGATGTGATGCGCTTCCCCTTGGATTCGGACGCTGATCGTGTCGCTGTCGTCGGCATGGCGGGCAGGTTGCCGAAAGCCCCGCACCCGGAGGCGTTCTGGCGACTGCTGTGCGACGGGGCCGACGCGATCACCGCGCCGCCCGTGGGCCGGCAGGGCGTACGGCACGGCGGCTACCTGGACCGGGTGGACGGCTTCGACGCGGCGTTCTTCGGTGTGTCCCCCCGTGAGGCCGCAGGCATGGACCCGCAGCAGCGGCTCATGCTCGAACTCGCCTGGGAGGCCCTGGAGGACGCCCGGATCGTGCCGGGCACGCTGACGGGCGGCCCGACGGGGGTGTTCGTCGGCTCCATGTGGGAGGACTACACATCCCTGGCCTACCCCGGTCACATCACGCCGCACACGCTGACCGGCACCAACCGGGGCGTCATCGCGGGCCGCGTCTCGCACTTCCTCGGTGTGCGCGGACCGAGCATGACGGTCGACACGGCCCAGTCGTCGGCGCTGGTCGCGGTGCACCTGGCGGTCGAGAGCCTGCGCCGCGGCGAGTCGGCGCTCGCCCTGGCCGGCGGGGTGAACCTCAACCTGACCGCCGCCCGCGAGGAGGGAGCGGCGGAGTTCGGCGGCCTGTCCCCGGACGACCGCTGCTTCACTTTCGACGCCCGGGCCAACGGCTTCGTCCGCGGCGAGGGCGGCGCCTTCCTCGTCCTGAAACCGCTGGACCGGGCCCTGGCCGACGGGGACCGCGTCTACGGTGTCATCCGGGGCAGCGCGGTCAACCACGACGGCGCGACCCAGAGCCTGACCGTGCCCAGCGCGCAGGCCCAGGAACAGGTCATCCGCGAGGCACTGGCCCGCGCTGGCGTGCGTCCCGCGGATGTGCAGTACGTGGAGCTGCACGGCACCGGCACCACTGTCGGCGACCCCGTCGAGGCCGCGGCCCTCGCGGCGGCCTACCGCGCTCCGGCCGGGTCAACAGACACCGAGGGCGGCGCCGACAGCGCCCTGCGGGTCGGATCCGCCAAGACGAACGTCGGCCACCTGGAAGGCGCCGCGGGCATCGTCGGGCTGCTCAAGGCCGTCCTCAGCGTGTACCACCGCGCACTGCCGCCGAGCCTGAACTACGAGACCCCCAACCCCGGCATCCCGCTCGACGCACTGGCGCTGCGGGTCCAGACCGCCCTGACCCCTTGGCCGCGGCCGGACGTGCCCCTGCTCGCCGGCGTGTCGTCGTTCGGCATGGGCGGCACCAACGCGCACGTGATCGTCGAGCAGCCGCCCGACCCGGTCGCGCCGCCGGTCCGGCGGCCCGCCCCCGGGGGACCGGCGCCGTGGATCGTCACGGCGCGGACCAGGCAGGCGCTGGGAGCGCAGATCGAGCGCCTTCGCGAACACGTGCGCAGCCACCCGGACCTGACCGGCGCCGAGGTCGCGCACGCGCTGGCCACCACCAGAACCCGCTTCGCGCACCGCGCGGTCCTGCTCGACTCCGCCCAGGTCGCCACCGGCCGGGCCGGCACCCCGGGCCGTACCGTCTTCGTGTTCCCCGGCCAGGGCGCCCAGTGGGCCGGCATGGGCCGGGAGCTGTACGCCGCGTACCCCGTCTTCCGGGCCGCCATGGACGAGTGTGCCCAGGCCCTGGCCCCGTACACGGACTGGTCCCTGGCCGATGTCCTGGACGGCGCCCCGCTCGACCGCGTGGACGTCGTGCAGCCCGCCCTGTTCGCGGTGATGGTGTCCCTGGCGGCACTGTGGCGCTCCTTCGGTGTCGAGCCCGACGCGGTGGTCGGGCACTCGCAGGGCGAGATAGCCGCGGCATGTGTCGCGGGCGCGCTGCCGCTGTCCGACGCGGCCCGGATCGTGGCACTGCGCAGCCGCGCGCTGGTGGCGCTGACCGGCCGGGGCGGCATGGTGTCCGTGGCCCTGTCCGCCGAGCGGGCCGAGGACTACGTGTCGCGCTGGGGCGGCGCGCTGACGGTCGCCGTGGTCAACGCCACCGGCTCGGTCGTGGTGTCCGGCGACACGCAGGCCCTGTCCGAACTGGTCGAGTCCTGCGCGGCCGACGGTGTCCGCGCACGCGTCGTCCCGGTGGACTACGCCTCCCATTCCGCGCACGTCGAGACGATCCGCGAGCGGCTGCGCACCGAACTGGACGGTGTGCGGCCCCGGCAGGGCACCACCCCGTACTACTCCGCGGTCACCGGCGGCCTCCTCGACGACACCACGCAGCTCGACGCCGGCTACTGGTACCGCAACCTGCGCGAGCCGGTCCGCTTCGACCTGGCCACCGCCGCCCTGCTGGCGGACGGGCACGACGTCGTGGTCGAGGTCAGTCCGCACCCGGTGCTGCTGCCCGCCCTCGAACAGACCCTGGAACAGGCCCGCGAGCGGACCGGCGCGCCCGGCGTCGCCACCGGCACGCTGGGCCGTGACCGGGGCGGGCCGGACGTCTTCCTGACCGCGCTGTCCCGGCTGTTCGTGGCCGGCGTGCCGGTCGACTGGTCCCCGGCCGTCACCGAGGCCACGCCGGTCGACCTGCCCACCTACGCCTTCCAGCGCCGCTCGTACTGGCTGCCCGACGCGGCAGCCGGGGGAAGCGGCCGGACCCCGGCCGGCCCGGGGACGCACGTGGCGGAGACCACCGTGCCCGGCCGGCCGGACGACGGCCCGGAGCTCCGCGGCACCGGGGCGGGCGGCACGGACACGGACGACCCCGGGTCTGTCGACACGGTCGACGCGGCCGCCCTGGTCACCGCGCAGATCGCGCTCGTGCTGGGCCACGAGGACCCCGCGGACATCGATCCCGCGCTCACCTTCAAGGACCTCGGCTTCGACTCGGTCACCGGGCTCGAACTGCGCAACCGCCTGGCCGGCGCCCTGGACCGGCACCTCCCCTCCGGTCTCGTCTACGACCACCCGACGCCCGCGGAACTGATCGACTGGCTGCGCGGCCGGGGCCCCGGCGACCGGCCGGCGGCCGCCCCGGCTCCCCACGACGACCCGGTCGTCATCGTGGGGATGGGCTGCCGCTTCCCCGGCGGGGTGGCCTCGCCGGACGACCTGTGGCGGCTCGTCGCGCAGGGCGTGGACGCGATCGGTGACTTCCCGGACGACCGCGGCTGGGACTTGGGCGGCCTGTACGACCCGGAACTGCGCGGCGCCGGTACCACGTACACCACCCGGGGCGGGTTCCTGGAGGCGGTGGCCGGCTTCGACGCTCCGTTCTTCGGCATCTCGCCCCGCGAGGCGCTCGCCATGGACCCGCAGCAGCGGGTCGTGCTGGAGACGGCCTGGGAGACCTTCGAGCACGCCGGGATCGACCCGGCCTCGCTGCGCGGCAGCCACACCGGCGTGTTCACCGGCGTCTGGTCGTCCGGCTACGCGACCGGGCCGGGCCTGCCGGAGGACCTGGAGGGCTACCTGTTCACCGGCGTCGCGACCAGCGTCACGTCCGGCCGGGTCGCCTACCACCTCGGGCTGCGCGGTCCGGCGCTGTCCGTGGACACCGCCTGCTCGTCGTCACTGGTCGCCGTCCACCTGGCCGCCCAGGCCCTGCGCGCGGGCGAGTGCTCGCTGGCGCTCGCCGGCGGTGTCACGATCATGGCGACGCCGCTGGGCTTCACCGAGTTCTCCCGCCAGCACGGCCTCGCGGCGGACGGCCGCAGCAAGCCCTTCGCCGCCGCGGCCGACGGCACCAGCTGGGCCGAGGGCACCGGCCTGGTGCTGCTGGAACGCCTGTCCGACGCCCGCCGCAACGGCCACCGGGTGCTGGCGGTCGTCGCGGGAAGCGCGGTCAACCAGGACGGCGCGTCCAACGGCCTGACCGCGCCCAACGGCCCCTCCCAGGAGCGGGTGATCCGTCAGGCACTCGCCCAGGCCGGGTTGGAGCCGTCCGAGGTGGACGCGGTGGAGGCCCACGGCACCGGTACCACCCTCGGCGATCCCATCGAGGCGCAGGCACTCCTCGCGACCTACGGTCAGGGGCGGGTGGAGCCGTTGTGGCTGGGGTCGGTGAAGTCGAACATCGGCCACACCCAGGCCGCCGCCGGCGTCGCGGGCCTGATCAAGATGGTCATGGCGATGCGGCACGGCGAACTGCCGCGCACCCTGCACGTCGACGCCCCCACCCCGCACGTCGACTGGGCCTTGGGCGGCGTCCGGCTGCTCACCGAGGCCCGGCCGTGGCCGGAGCGCGAGCACCTGCGCCGCGCCGGCGTCTCGGCCTTCGGCATCAGCGGCACCAACGCCCACCTGATCATCGAGCAGTCCCCCGACCCGGACCCCGGCCACCTTCCCGAACCCGCCGACCGGACCGCCCCCACCGCCTGGCTGCTGTCCGCGAAGACCGACGCCGCGCTGCGCGCCCAGGCCGAGCGGCTGCACGCGTACGCGACCGCCCACCCCGACGTCCCGGCCGCCGCGATCAGCCGCGCACTGGCCGCCCGCACCCGGTTCGCGCACCGGGCCGCAGTGGTCGGCGCCGACCGGGACGACCTGCTGTGCGGCCTGGCCGCGCTCCCGCCGGGACTGCCGGACCGTACCGGCGGGACCGTGTTCGTCTTCCCCGGACAGGGCGCGCAGTGGGCGGGCATGGGCCGTGACCTGTACGAGCAGTCCGAGGTCTTCCGCGTCGGCATCGACGCCTGCGCCGCCGCCCTGGCCCCGTACACCGACTGGTCGCTGGTCGACGAACTGCGCCACGGCCCACTGGACCGCGTCGACGTGGTCCAGCCGGCCCTGTTCGCCGTCATGGTGGCGCTGGCCGACCTGTGGCGGTCCTACGGCGTACGGCCGGACGCCGTGGTCGGCCACTCCCAGGCGGAGATCGCCGCCGCCTACGTCGCCGGCGCGCTGTCGCTGCGGGATGCCGCCAAGCTCGTGGCGTTACGGTCCAGGGCACTGGCCGTCATCGCCGACCGGGGCGGCATGGTGTCCCTCGCGCTGTCCGCCGAGCAGGCCGCCGGCTACCTGGCCCGCTGGGGCGAGCGGCTGACCACCGCCGTGGTGAACGGACCCGCGGCGGTCGTGGTGTCCGGCGGCACCCACGCGCTGGACGAACTGCTGGCCGCCTGCGAGGCCGACGGCATCCGTGCCCGCCGCCTGCCCGTCAACTACGCCGCCCACTCCGTACAGGTCGAGGCGATCCGCGAGCAACTGCTCACCGAACTGGCGGACATCACGCCCCACTCGGCGGCGATCCCGTTCTACTCCACGGTCACCGGCGAGCCGCTCGACACCTCCGCACTCGACGCCGGCTACTGGTACCGCAACCTGCGCGAGCCCGTACGGTTCGACCTGGCCACCGCCCGGCTCACCGCCGACGGCCACGACCTGTTCCTGGAGGTCAGCCCGCACCCGGTGCTGGTGCCCGCGCTGGATGTCGCCGCCACCGGAACACTGCGCCGCGATCACGGCGGCCTCACCGAGTTCCTCGCCGCCGCGGGACGCCTCTACGCCGCCGGAGCCGACGTCGACTGGACCCCGGTCCTGCCCCGCACCGCACCCGGGGCGGACCTGCCCACGTACGCCTTCCAGCGCGAGCCCTACTGGGTGACCGCGACCCCGCCGGTGCCCTGCGACGACTGGCGGTACGAGGTGGCGTGGGCGCCGACGAGCGGCACTGCGGCCCCGGTGGACCCGGCTCGCTGGCTCGTCCTGGCCACGACCGGGCACCCGTGGGCCGAAGCCCTGCGCGAACGGGGCTTCGCGGTGGCCGACACCTGGGACGCGGCCGACACCCCGGACGCCCGGCCCCGGCCGGACGGTGTGCTGTCGCTGCTGGCGCTGGACGAGCAGCCGCACCCCGACCACCCGGTGCTCCCGGCGGGCCTGGTCCGCACCCTCGATCTGGTCCGCACCCTGGACCCGGTGCGGACACCGGCCGTCCCGCTGTGGTGTGCGACCAGCGGCGCCGTGAGCACCTCGGGCACCGACCCGGTCACCAGCCCGGCCCAGGCCCTGGCATGGGGCACCGGCGCGTCCGCGGCGCTGGAGTTCCCGCACGCCTGGGGCGGCCTGGTCGACCTTCCCGCCGTGCCCGACGAGAACAGCGTGAACGCGCTGCTCGGCGTGCTCGCCGGCACGGGCGAGGACCAGGTGGCGATCCGCGGCACCCGGCGCTTCGCCAAGCGGCTGCGCCACAAGGCCCCATCGGGCCCGGCCGCGCGGCCCTGGCGGCCGCGGGGCACGGTGCTGGTCACCGGCGGCACCGGCGCGCTCGGCGGACACGTGGCCCGCCGCCTCGCGCGGCAGGGCGCGCAGCACATCGTGCTGGCCGCCCGCCGCGGCCCCGACGCACCCGGCGCGGCCGCCCTGCGCGACGAACTGGAGGCAGCCGGGGCCCGGGTGACCGTGGCGGCGTGCGACGTGGCCGACCGGGACGCCCTGCGGGACCTCGTCGAGCGCGTCGGCGACATCCGCGCGGTCTTCCACACCGCCGGCGTGATCAGGGCGACCAGGCTGGCCGACACGACAGCGGAGGAGTTCGCCGAGGTCGTCGCGGCCAAGGTCGCCGGGGCGGCGAACCTGGCGGAACTCCTGCCGGACCTCGACGCCCTCGTCCTGTTCTCCTCCACCGCGGGCGTGTGGGGCGACGGCCACGGGGCGGCCTACGCCGCCGGCAACGCCTTCCTCGACGCCCTGGCCGCACAGCACCGCGCCCAGGGCCGCGCCACGACCTCCGTCGCATGGGGCATCTGGGCCGAAGGCGGCATGGCGGCCCTGGAGTCCGTGCAGCACCAGCGCACCCTGCTCGGCCTCGGCGAACTGGACCCGGGCCGGGCACTCGACGCGCTCCAGGACGTCCTCGACCACGACGAGGCCCTCGCGGTCGTCACCGAGGCCGACTGGGCACAGTTCGCCCGCGCCTACACCCACGCGCGGCCGAGCAGGCTGCTGCGGGACCTGCCCGAGGCCCACAGCCGGCCGCAGGCCCCCAGGCCCGCGCCCCCCGCCGGCGGCACCGACCTGCTGGAGCTGATCACCACCCACGTCGCCGGGGTGCTGGGACACACCACCCCCGGGCGGCTCGACCCCCGGCAGGCGTTCAAGGACCTGGGTTTCGACTCGCTGACCGCGGTGGAACTGCGCAACCGCCTGACCGCCGCGCTCGGGATGAGACTGCCCGCCACCCTCGTCTTCGACCACCCCACCCCGGCACGGCTGGCCGCCCACCTGGCCGGCGAGTCCGGCGGGCAGGACGCGCCGCAGGCCCCGGCTCCGACGGACGAACCGATCGCCGTCATCGGCATGGGCTGCCGCTACCCCGGAGGTGTCGACACCCCCGAGGACCTGTGGCGGCTGGTCGCGGACGGCGTGGACGCGGTCGGCGACTTCCCGGCCGACCGGGGATGGGACCTCGACCGCCTCTACGACCCGACGGGAAGCCGCCCCCGCACGTCGAGCACGTCCCAGGGCGGCTTCCTCGACGCCGCCGGCGACTTCGACGCGGCGTTCTTCGGGATATCCCCCCGCGAGGCGCTCGCCATGGACCCGCAGCAGCGCATCCTGCTGGAGACCGCGTGGGAGACCATCGAGCACGCCGGTATCGACCCGACCACGCTGGAGGACACACCCACCGGCGTGTTCACCGGCATCTGGTCCACCGGCTACGCCGCCGGGCCGGTCCCCGACGACCTGGAGGGCTACCAGGTCACCGGCACCGCGTCGAGCGTGGGGTCCGGCCGGCTGGCGTACCAGCTGGGCCTGCTCGGTCCGGCACTGTCCCTGGACACCGGCTGCTCGTCGTCCCTGGTGGCCCTGCACCTGGCCGCCCAGGCGCTGCGCTCGGGAGAATGCTCCCTCGCCCTGGTCGGCGGCGTCACCGTCAACGCGGCACCCACCCTGTTCACCGAGATGTCCCGGCAGGGGGCGAGCGCGCCCGACGGCCGCAGCAAGTCCTTCGCCGCCGCGGCCGACGGGGCGGGCTGGGCGGAGGGCGCCGGCCTGCTGCTGGTGGAACGCCTGTCCGACGCCCGCCGCAACGGCCACGAGGTACTGGCCGTCGTCCGGGGCTCCGCCACCAACCAGGACGGCGCCTCCAACGGCCTGACCGCGCCCAACGGCCCCTCCCAGGAGCGGGTGATCCGTCAGGCACTGGCGAACGCCGGGCTGGAGCCGTCCGAGGTGGACGCGGTGGAGGCCCACGGCACCGGTACCACCCTCGGCGATCCCATCGAGGCCCAGGCACTCCTCGCGACCTACGGTCAGGGGCGGGTGGAGCCGTTGTGGCTGGGGTCGGTGAAGTCGAACATCGGCCACACCCAGGCGGCGGCCGGCGCGGCCGGACTGATCAAGATGGTCATGGCGATGCGGCACGGCGAACTGCCGCGAACCCTCCACGTGGACGCGCCCACCCCGCACGTCGACTGGGCCTCCGGCGCGGTCCGCCTGCTCACCGAACCGGTCGCCTGGCCGGTCACCGGGCGGCCACGGCGGGCGGCCGTCTCCGCCTTCGGCATCAGCGGTACCAACGCCCACGTGATCCTCGAACAGCCCGCCGAGGCCGGCTCCGCCGCACCCTCCCCCCGGGGCCACGCGGACGACCACGTCCTCTGGCCGCTGTCGGCCAGGTCGGATGCGGCGTTGCGGGAGCAGGCGCGCCGGCTGGTCGCCTTCACCGCCGCGCATCCCGAGGTGAGTCCGGCGGCGGTCGGGGGCGCGCTGGCTGCCCGCACCGTGTTCGAGCACCGGGCGGTGGTGGTGGGCACCGCCGAAGCGCTGGACGTTCTGGCCGAGGGTGGCACGGCGCCGGGTCTGGTCACCGGGACCGTCCGCCCGTTGGGTCGGTCGGTGTTCGTGTTTCCGGGGCAGGGTGCGCAGTGGGTGGGGATGGGTGGGGGGTTGTACGGGGCGGAGCCGGTGTTCCGGGAGGCGATCGACGCGTGTGGTGCGGCGTTGGCGCCGTACACGGACTGGTCGTTGGTGGAGGTGCTGACCGGTGGTGGTGGGCTGGAGCGGGTGGACGTGGTGCAGCCCGCCCTGTTCGCGGTGATGATCGCGCTGGCGGAGCTGTGGCGTGCTCATGGTGTGGAGCCGGATGCGGTGGTGGGGCATTCGCAGGGGGAGATCGCGGCGGCGTACGTGGCCGGCGCGTTGTCGTTGGAGGACGCAGCGAAGGTGGTCGCCCTGCGCAGCAAGGCCCTGGTCGCCCTGGCGGGCCAGGGCGGGATGGTCTCGGTCGCACTGTCCGCGGACGACGCCGCCGGCTACCTGAGCCCCTGGGGCGACCGGATCACCGTCGCGGTGGTCAACTCCCCTTCGACCGTCGTCGTGTCCGGCGAACCCGGGGCCCTGGACGAACTGCTGGCAGCCTGCGCCAGGGACGGCGTACGCGCCCGCGCCATCCCCGTCGACTACGCGGCACACTCGGCCCAGGTCGAGGCCGTCCGCGAGCGCCTTCTGACCGACCTCGCGGACGTCCGGCCCCACTCGGCGGCGATCCCGTTCTACTCCACGGTCACCGGCGAGCCGGTCGACACCTCCGCACTCGACGCGGGCTACTGGTACGGCAACCTGCGCGAGCCCGTACGGTTCGACCTGGCCACCGCCCGGCTCACCGCCGACGGCCACGAGGTGTTCGTGGAAGCCAGCCCGCACCCGGTGCTGGTACAGGATCTGGACGGCGTGGCGACCGGCACCCTGCGCCGCGACCACGGCACCATCGGGGAATTCCACACCGCCCTGGCCCGCCTCCACGTCCAGGGCGTCGCCGTGACCTGGCCGCACGACCGCCCGCACGGCGTCAGCCTGCCGCGCTACGCCTTCCAGCGCAGCACCTACTGGCTCACCCCCGCGGCCGGCGACCACGGCACCGGGCACCCGCTGGCGGGCACCACCGTCGAACTGCCCGACGGGAGCACCGTGCACAGTGGCCGCGTCTCCACCCGCACCCATCCCTGGCTGGCCGACCACGCCGTTGAAGGAACGATTCTGCTGCCGGGCACCGCCTTCCTCGAACTCGCCACCCTGGCCGGCGGGACCCTTGACGACCTCGTCCTGCACCAGCCCCTCGCGCTCTCGGACACACCGACGGACATCCAGGTCTCGGTCGGCGCCCCGGACGACGCCGGCCGCAGCCCGGTCACCGTGCACTCCAAGGGCGGCGACGGCTGGGTCCGCCACGCGTCCGGAACGCTCGGCGGCCAGGTCACGGCCGGACGCCTCGACTGGCCCGCGAAGAACGCCGAACCCGTGGACCCCGAAGGGTTCTACGCCTTCCTCGCCGGACTCGGGTACCAGTACGGACCCGCCTTCCGGGGCGTGCGGGAACTGTGGCAGGGCGAGGACGAACTGTACGCCGAGGTGTCCGTCCCCGACGGCGCCCGCTTCGGCATCCACCCCGCGCTCCTGGACGCCGCACTCCAGCCGCTGATCCTGCTCGGCCCCGACACCCGGGTCCGGCTGCCGTTCTCCTTCTCCGGCGTCACCGTGCACACCACCGGGGTGTCGTCCGCCCGGGTCCACCTGGCCCGCACGGGCACCGACACCTACCGCGCGACACTGACCGACCTGTCCGGCAACCCGGTCGCGGACATCACCGCGCTGACCGTCCGCCCGGCCGCCGAGCCCCGGGCCGCGGTGCTGCACACCCAGTGGGTGCCCCTCACCGCGAGCACGCCGACCGAGGTGGTGCCGAGCCCGGTACTCACCGCGGACGCCGACGCGGACTCCGTGCACGCCCTCCTCCAGCGGGCCCGCGCGCTCGTCCAGGACTTCCTGGCCGAGCAGCCGGAACGGACGGCCGCGCGCCTGGCCGTCCTGACCCGCGGCGTGGCCGGCGCGGCCGTACGCGGCCTGGTCCGCAGTGCCGCCGTCGAGCACCCCGGCCGGTTCGTCCTGGTCGACATGGGCGACGCGTCCGAGGAGGACGCAGTCCGGGCCGCCATGACGGCCGGCGGCGAACCCGAACTGGCCCTGCGCCCCGAAGGCGTCCTCGTGCCGAGGCAGGCCCGGTACGCGCCGGAACTGACCGCCCCCGACGGCGCGTACCGGCTCAGCGAGTCCGGCACCGGGCAACTGGACGACCTGGTCCTGCTGCCCTGGCACGAGGCCGCGCTGGAACCCGGCCAGGTACGGGTCGCCGTACGCGCGGCCGGCCTGAACTTCCGCGACGTGCTCATCACCCTCGGCATGTACCCGGACCGGCCCCCGTTGGGCGGCGAAGGGGCCGGCACCGTCCTGGAGGTCGGCCCCGGCGTCACGGCCTGGCGGCCCGGCGACCGCGTCATGGGAATGATGCCCGGCGCCTTCGGACCGCGCGCGGTCGCCGACCACCGGCTCCTGACGGCGATCCCCGACGGCTGGAGCTTCACCACGGCGGCGTCGGTGCCCATCGCGTTCACCACCGCCTGGTACGCGCTGTTCGACCTCGGCGAACTACGCCCCGGCGACCGGATCCTCGTCCACTCCGGCGCCGGCGGAGTGGGCATGGCCGCCATCCGGTTGGCCCTGGACAGCGGCGCGGAGGTCTTCGCCACCGCGAGCCCCGCCAAGTGGGACACCCTGCGGCGCCTCGGACTGGCGGACGACCACATCGGTTCGTCCCGCGACACGCGGTTCGCCGACCGGTTCCCGGCCATGGACGTCGTCCTCAACTCGCTCGCGGGAGAACTCACCGACGCCTCCCTGCGGCTGCTCGCCGACGGCGGACGGTTCGTCGAGCTGGGCAAGACGGACGTCCGCTCGCCCGAGGGCCGGATCTACCGGGCCTTCGACCTCAACGACGTCGATCCCGCGCGGCAGGGCGACATCCTCTCCCGGGTCGTGGCGATGGTCGCCGACGGGACGCTGGAGCCGCTGCCGGTCACCGCCGCGGACCTCCGCCAGGCCGTCGCCTCCTTCCGGCTGATGAGCCAGGCCCGCCACATCGGCAAGATCGTCCTCACCGTCCCCCGGCCGATCGACCCCGACGGCACCGTGCTGATCACCGGCGGCACCGGCACCCTCGGCCGGGCCGTCGCCCGGCACCTGGTGTCCCGCTACGGGGTACGGCACCTGCTGCTCGTCAGCCGCGGCGGCGGCGCGGTGCCGCACCTGGAATCGCGGGGGGACGTCGACGTCCGGGTCGTGTCCTGTGACGTCGCGGACCGGGATGCGCTGGCGGCCGTACTGGACACGATCCCGGCCGAGCATCCGCTCACCGCCGTCGTCCACGCGGCCGGCGTGCTCGAGGACACCGTCGTGGAGCGGCTGACCGCGGAGCAGCTCGACCGGGTGCTGCGTCCCAAGGTCGACGGCGCCTGGCACCTGCACGAGCTGACCCGCGAGGACCCCCTCGCGGCCTTCGTACTGTTCTCCGCGGCCGCGGGTGTCCTCGGCAACGCCGGCCAGGCCGGCTACGCGGCCGCGAACTCCTACCTCGACGCGTTCGCCGCACACCGGCAGACCCTCGGACTGCCCGCCGTGTCGATGGCCTGGGGCTACTGGAAGCAGGAGAGCGGCATGACCGCCCACCTCACCGCGGCCGACCGCCAACGCCTCGCCCGCAAGGGCATCCGTCCCATCAGCACCGAACGCGCCCTCTCCATGTTCGACACCGCGCTGGCCGCCGGACGTCCCGCGCTGACCACGGCCGACCTCTCGATGCCGCGGACCCTGCCGACGCCCAAGCCCCCCGCGTCGGACCTGCTGTCCCTGGTCGCCGCACACACCGCCACCGTCCTCGGCCACTCCGACGCCGCCGCGATCACCCCCCGATTCGCCTTCCGCGACCTCGGCTTCGATTCCCTGACCTCCGTCGAACTGCGCAACCGCCTCGCCGGCGCCACCGGCCTGCGGCTGCCCGCGACCCTCGTCTTCGACCACCCCACCCCCGCCGACCTCGCCGACCACCTCACCGCCGAACTCTCCGGTACGGGCGGGGGTGTGGTGCCGGTGGTGCCGGTGGTGCCGGTGGTGTCGGTGGGTGGGGTAGGTGGTGGGGATGATCCGGTGGTGATCGTGGGTATGGGGTGCCGGTTGCCGGGTGGGGTGGGGTCGCCGGAGGAGTTGTGGGGTGTGGTGTCGGGTGGGGTGGATGGGATCGGGGGGTTTCCGTCGGATCGTGGGTGGGATGTCGAGGGGTTGTTCCATCCGGATGCGGATCATGCGGGGACGTCGTATACGCGGTGGGGTGGGTTTTTGGAGGATGCGGCGGGGTTCGATGCTGATTTCTTCGGGATTTCGCCGCGTGAGGCGTTGGCGATGGATCCGCAGCAGCGGGTGTTGCTGGAGACGGCGTGGGAGACGTTGGAGGACGCGGGGATCGATCCGACGTCGTTGCGGGGCAGTCAGACGGGCGTCTTCACCGGCATCTGGTCCTCCGGCTACGTCGGCAGCCCCGACCAGGCACCACCCGACACCGAGGGCTACCTCGCCACCGGCATCTCGCCGAGCATCACCTCCGGCCGGGTCTCCTACCTGCTGGGCCTCCAGGGCCAGGCCGTGTCCGTCGACTCCGCCTGCTCCTCGTCACTGATGGCGATCCACCTCGCCGCGCAGGCACTGCGCTCGGGGGAGTGCACACTCGCCCTGGCCGGCGGGGTGACCGTGAGCGTCACCCCCCTGCAGTTCACGGAGTTCTCCCGCCAGCGTGCCCTGGCCCCTGACGGCCGGTGCAAGCCCTTCTCGTCAACGGCTGACGGTACGGCGTGGGGTGAGGGCGCGGGTCTGGTGCTGCTGGAGCGGTTGTCGGACGCCCGTCGCAACGGTCACCGGGTGCTGGCGGTGGTGCGGGGTTCGGCGGTGAACCAGGACGGGGCGTCCAACGGGTTGACCGCGCCCAACGGCCTTTCCCAGGAGCGCGTCATCCGCCAGGCGCTGGCGAACGCCGGGCTGGAGCCGTCCGAGGTGGACGCGGTGGAGGCCCACGGTACGGGGACGACGCTCGGCGATCCCATCGAGGCGCGGGCACTCCTGGCGACCTACGGCCGGGACCGGGCGGAGCCGTTGTGGCTGGGGTCGGTGAAGTCGAACATCGGGCACACGCAGGCCGCGGCGGGTGTGGCGGGTGTCATCAAGATGGTGATGGCGATGCGGCACGGTGAACTGCCGCCGACGCTGCACGTCCAGGAGCCCACGCCGCACGTCGAGTGGGACACCGGTGACATCCGGCTGCTGACCGAGGCCCGGCCGTGGCCGGAGACGGGGCGCCCCCGCCGCGCGGGCATCTCGGCCTTCGGGGCCAGCGGCACCAACGCCCACGTCGTCATCGAACACTTCCCGGAAGAGACCCCCGAACAACACACCGGGGACGACTCCGCGGAGCCCACCGTGTGGCTGCTGTCCGGCAAGACGGATGACGCCCTCCGCGCCCAGGCCCGACGGCTCGCGGACCACGTCACCGCCCATCCCGGGCTCCGGCCGGCCGCGATCGGCCGGGCCCTCGCCACCACCCGCACCATGCTCGCCCACCGGGCGGCCCTGGTGGGCAGCACCCGGACCGACCTCATGGCGGAACTGGCCGCCCTCGCCGACGGAGACCCCCGCGTCATCACGGGTGTGGCCGGTTCGCCGGGTCGGTCGGTGTTCGTGTTTCCGGGGCAGGGTGCGCAGTGGGTGGGGATGGGTGGGGGTTTGTACGGCTCGGAGCCGGTCTTCCGGGAGGCGATCGACGCGTGTGGTGCGGCGTTGGCGCCGTACACGGACTGGTCGTTGGTGGAGGTGTTGTGTGGTGGTGGTTCGTTGGAGCGGGTGGATGTGGTCCAGCCTGCCTTGTTCGCGGTGATGGTGGGCCTTGCCGAATTGTGGCGTGCTCATGGTGTGGAGCCCGATGCGGTGGTGGGGCATTCGCAGGGGGAGATCGCGGCGGCGTATGTGGCGGGCGCGTTGTCGTTGGAGGACGCCGCCAAGGTGGTCGCCCTGCGCAGCAAGGCCCTGGTCGCCCTGGCGGACCAGGGTGGCATGGTTTCCATGAGTCTCGGGCATGAGCGGGCCGTCGGCTTCCTGGCCCGCTGGGACGGCCGGTTGACGGTGGCGGTGGTCAATGCCCCGGGTTCGGTCGTCGTGTCGGGTGATGGGGACGCGCTGGACGAGTTGCTGGCGGCTTGTGAAGCGGAGGGCATCCGCGCCCGCCGTCTGCCGGTGAACTACGCGGCCCACTCCGTCCAGGTCGAGGCGATCCGCGAGCAACTGCTCACCGACCTCGCCGACATCACATCGCACCCGGCGCAGATCCCGTTCTGTTCGACGGTGACCGGCGAGGTGATCGACACCTCCGCCCTCGACGCCGGCTACTGGTACCGCAACCTCCGCGAACCCGTACGCTTCGACCTCGCCGTCGAGGCCCTGACGCAGGACCAACACGACGTGTTCGTGGAGGTCAGCCCGCACCCCGTACTGGTCCCGGTGATGGACGGCGTGGTGACCGGCACACTGCGCCGCGGCAGCGGCAGACAGGAATTCCACCTCGCCCTGGCGCGCCTGCACACGCAAGGTGTGACCGTCGACTGGACCCCGGTCTTCCCCGGCGAGCCCCGGCACGTCCCGCTGCCGACATACGCCTTCCAGCACCGGCCGTACTGGTTGAACCCCGCCGCCGCGAAGGGCAACGTGTCGGCGGCGGGACTGGACTCGGCCGGGCACCCGCTGCTCGGGGCCGTCGTCGAACTGGCCGGGGACCGAAGCATCCTGCTCACGGGGCGGCTCTCGACGGCCACCCGGCCATGGCTGGCCGACCACGTCGTCCTGGGCTCCGTGCTGCTGCCCGGCACCGTGTTCCTGGAACTCGCCCTGCACGCCGGACGGCAGGCCCGCTGCGACGTCCTGGACGAACTGGTACTGGAAGCCCCCATGATCCTGCCGGACGACGGTTCCGTGCCGGTCCAGGTCGTCGTCGGCGCACCGGACGGGACGGGCCGGCGCCCCGTCACCGTGCACTCCCGGACGGACGGCACCTGGCTGCGGCACGCCACCGGCGTGCTCGCACCCGGCGGCCCCCACCCGTACGACACCGGCGAGACCTGGCAGCCGTCCGGCGAGCCCGTCGACCTGACCGACTTCTACGACACCCTCGCCGCCCAGGGCTACGAGTACGGGCCGGTGTTCGCGGGCGTACGCGAGATCCGGCGGCAGGGCGACGAACTCTACGCCGAGGTGGCGCTGCCCGCCGACACCCGCGACCGCTTCGGTCTCCACCCCGCGCTGCTCGACGCCGCACTCCAGCCGCTGACCCTGCTGGCGGCCGGTCGCCTGCCGTTCTCCTTCGCCGGGGTGTCGATGCGGGAAGCCGGCTCCACGGCCCGGGTCCGCCTCACACCCACCGGCCCCGACACCTTCCGGGTCGCGCTCGCCGACGAGTCCGGCCCGCTGGCGCTGATCGACGCGCTGACCGTGCGTCACCGGCCGCCGGGCCTGCCGGTCGCCGGGACCAACCAGCTCTACCGCCTCGACTGGGTGCCCGTCGAGACCACCGGCGAGCCCCCGGCCGTCCACCACGTCACACCCCCGGCGGGAGACCCCGTGGCGGCCGCGCACACCGTCGCCGCCGAGACGCTGGGAGTGCTCCAGGACTTCCTGCGCGACGGGGACGGCCGGCTGGCCGTCGTGACCCGCGGGGCGGTCGGGCCCGACCCCGTCGACCTGCCGTCCAGCGTCGTCTGGGGCCTGGTCCGCGCGGCCCAGGCGGAACACCCCGACCGGTTCGTGCTCATCGACACCGACGACCGCGTCCTCGTCGCGGGGGACGAACCGCAGCTCGTCGTCCGCGGCGGCGCCGCCCGTGCCGCCCGCCTGGTACGGGCCGAAGCGGCCCCGGCACCCGGCCCGCTCGACCCGGACGGCACCGTGCTGATCACCGGAGGCACCGGAACACTGGGCCGCCTCCTCGCCCGGCACCTGCGCGACCGGCACGGCATCCGGCACCTGCTCCTGCTCGGCAGGACCGCGGCGGAGGTGGACTTCGACGCCGAGGTGGTGGCCTGCGACGTGGCCGACCGGGACGCGCTGGCCGCCGTACTGGGCACGATCCCGGCCGCGCACCCGCTGACCGCGGTCGTGCACGCGGCCGGCGTGCTCGACGACGGCGTCGTCGAGTCCCTCACGCCCGCCCGGATCGACCAGGTGCTGCGGCCCAAGGCCGACGCCGCCTGGCACCTGCACGAACTGACGAAGGACCTCGGCCTGAGCGCGTTCGTGCTCTTCTCGTCCGCCGCCGGTGTGCTGGGCGGCCCGGGCCAGGCGAACTACGCTGCCGCGAACGCCTTCCTGGACGCCCTCGCCGTGCACCGGCGTGCCCGGGGTCTGCCGGGCGTGTCGCTGGCCTGGGGGCAATGGGCCGAGTCCAGTGGGCTGACCGAACACCTCACCGACACCGACCGCAAGCGCCTCGCCCGCGCCGGTGTGCTGCCGATGCCCACGGACCAGGCGCTGGCACTGTTCGACCTTTCCCTGGGCGCCGTTGATCCCGCACTGGTCCCCGCACACCTCGACCTGTCGGCGGCGTCCACCCGGCCCCTGCTCAGCCGCCTCACCCGGACCAGGCCCGCCCGGCGCACGGACCGGCCGGGCCTGGGCAGGGAGCTGGCGGCCCTGCCCGAGACCGAGCAGCACAACCGCGTCCTGGAAGTGGTCACCGGCCAGACGGCCGCGGTCCTCGGCCACAGCGACACCGCCGCCGTCAGCGCCGAACGGGCCTTCAAGGACCTGGGCTTCGACTCGCTCACCGCGGTGGAACTGCGCAACCGCCTGTCCGCGGTCGCCGGCGTACGGCTGCCCGCGACCCTGACCTTCGACTACCCGACCCCCGACGCGCTGGCCGGCCACCTGCGGGACCTCCTGGTCGGCGCCCGGCGCCAGGCCCCTGCCTCACCCGTGCCGGCTGCGGTTCCGGTGTCGGGTGATCCGGTGGTGGTGGTGGGGTTGGGGGCCCGGTATCCGGGTGGGGTGGGGTCGGCGGAGGAGTTGTGGGGTGTGGTGTCGGGTGGGGTGGACGCGGTGGGGGAGTTCCCGTCGGACCGTGGGTGGGATGTGGGCCGTCTCTACGACCCGGCCGGCGGTCCGGGAACCTCGTACACACGGCGGGGCGGCTTCCTCGACGCCGCCGGCGGCTTCGACGCGGCGTTCTTCGGGATCTCGCCGCGTGAGGCGTTGGCGATGGATCCGCAGCAGCGGGTGCTGCTGGAGACGGTGTGGGAGACGTTGGAGGACGCGGGGATCGATCCGACGTCGTTGCGGGGCAGCCAGACAGGTGTCTTCACCGGCATCTGGTCCTCGGGCTACGGCGCCGGGGCACAGCCGCCCGGCCTGGAGGGCTACCTCTCGACGGGCACGGCGACGAGTGTGACCTCCGGGCGGGTGTCGTATCTGCTGGGGCTGGAGGGTCCGGCGGTGTCGGTGGACACGGCGTGCTCGTCGTCGCTGGTGGCGATCCATCTGGCGGCGCAGGCGCTGCGGGCGGGGGAGTGCTCGCTGGCCCTGGCCGGTGGCGTGACGGTCATGGCGACGCCGGCGGGGTTTGTCGAGTTCTCGCGGCAGCGGGGGCTGGCGGCCGACGGGCGGGTGAAGGCGTTCGCCGAGGCTGCTGACGGTACCGCGTGGGGTGAGGGTGCGGGTCTGGTGCTGCTGGAGCGGTTGTCGGATGCCCGTCGCCATGGTCATAGGGTGATGGCGGTCGTCCGGGGCTCGGCGGTGAACCAGGACGGGGCGTCCAACGGGTTGACCGCGCCCAACGGCCCTTCGCAGGAGCGCGTCATCCGCCAGGCGCTGGTGAACTCCGGGCTGGAGCCGTCCGAGGTGGACGCGGTGGAGGCGCACGGTACGGGGACGACGCTCGGCGATCCCATCGAGGCCCAGGCACTGCTGGCGACCTACGGCCGGGACCGGGCGGAGCCGTTGTGGCTGGGGTCGGTGAAGTCGAACATCGGGCACACGCAGGCGGCGGCCGGTGTGGCGGGTGTGATCAAGATGGTCATGGCGATGCGACACGGGCAGTTGCCGCCGACGCTGCATGTCGACGCGCCGACCTCGCACGTCGACTGGGAGTCCGGAAACATCCGGCTGCTCACCGAGGGCCGGCCCTGGCCCGACAACGGCCACCCGCGCCGCGCGGGCATCTCGGCCTTCGGCATCAGCGGTACGAACGCGCACGTCATCCTGGAGGCACCGGCCGAGTCCCCGGCCGCTCACGCTCCCGAGTCCCCGGCCGCTTCCGATACCCCTGCCGTCGTGCCGATGCCGTGGCTGCTGTCGGCGAAGTCGGCCGCGGCCCTGCGCGACCAGGCCCGCAGGCTGCGCGGGTTCCTCGCCGAGCACCCCGAGGTCACACCGGCAGAGGTGGCCGCCGATCTGGCCGCGCGGGCTCGGTTTCCGCACCGTGCCGTGCTGACGGACCCGGCCGGCCTGGACGCGCTGATCGACGGAAGACCCGGAATCGTCACGGGCACCGCCTCCCCGGGCAAGTCGGCGTTTGTGTTCTCTGGCCAGGGTGGTCAGTGGGTGGGGATGGGGCGGGGCTTGTACCGGGTGTTCCCGGTGTTCGCCGGGGTGTTGGACGAGGTGTGTGGGTTGTTGGGGTTGCCGGTGGAGGTGTTGTTCGAGGACGAGGAGGGGGTGTTGGGGCAGACGTCGTTCACGCAGGCCGGGGTGTTCGCGGTGCAGGTGGCGTTGTTCCGGTTGGTGGAGTGGCTGGGTGTGCGGCCGGATTTCGTGGTGGGGCATTCGGTGGGTGAGGTCGCGGCGGCTCATGTGGCGGGGGTTGTGGGGCTGGAGGATGCGTGTGTGCTGGTGGGGGCGCGGGGCCGGTTGATGCAGGGGCTGGCCGGTGGTGGGGCGATGGTGTCGGTGCAGGCGTCGGCGGAGGAGGTGACGGGGTCGCTGGTGCCGGGTGCTGAGCTGGCGGCGGTCAACGGCGTGGATGCGGTGGTGGTGTCGGGGGACGAGGCGGCGGTGGCCGCGGTGGGTGAGGTGTGGAGTGGTCGTGGGCGCCGGGTGCGGCGGCTGGCGGTCAGTCACGCGTTCCATTCGGCGCGGATGGATCCGGTGGTGGAGGAGCTGGGCCGGGTCGCGGCTGGTCTGTCGTTCGCTGAGCCGGTGATTCCGGTGGTGTCGACGGTGGCCGGACATCCGGTGGACATGGGGGAGCCCGGGTATTGGGCGCGGCAGGTGCGCGAACCGGTCCGGTTCGCCGACGCCATGGAATGGCTGGCGGGTCAGGGGGTTACGGGGTTCGTGGAGGTGGGTCCGCATCCGCTGCTGGTGGGCAACGGGCTGATGCGCCGTGACGGGGATTCTCCGGAGCAGGTGCTGGCGGGGCTGGGCCGGTTGTGGGCGGACGGCGCCGCGCACTGGATGCCACCCACCACCACGCCGGCCGGAGCGGACGCGCGGGTGCCTTCGTATCCCTTCCAGCACCAGCACTACTGGCTCCAGCCCACCACCACCCCGGTGACGGCCGGTGACGGCCGGATCGACCACCCGCTGCTGCGGGACGCCATGGAACTCCCCGACGACAACGGCGTGGTGCTGACGGGACGACTCGCCACCGCCGCGCAGCCGTGGCTCACCGAACACGTCGTCTCGGGCTCGCCCCTGCTGCCCGCCGCGGCGTTCGTGGACCTGGCGCTCCGGGCCGGCGAACACGTCGGCTGCCCGGCGGTCGAGGACCTGACGCTGGAGACATCGCTGGTGGTCGCGGACGGCGTGCAGGTGTCCGTGACCGTCGGCCCCGAACACGCGGGCCGGCACAGCGTCTCGATCCACTCGCGGACAGACGGCGAGTGGGTACGGCACGCCACCGGAACCCTGGGCGCCGTACCCGTCGTACCACGGGAGCCCTGGGCACGGCAGTGGCCGCCGCACGCCGAAGCCGTCGCCCTCGACGCCTTCTACGACGACCTGGCCGACGCCGGATTCGCCTACGGCACCGCCTTCCAAGGTCTGCGCGCGGCCTGGCGCGACGGCGACACCCTCTACGCGGAGGTGTCCGTACCCTCCGGCGACCCCCGGTTCGCCCTGCACCCCGCCCTGCTCGACGCCGCGATCCAGACCGTGACCGTCGCCGACGACCGGGCGAAGATGCCGTTCTCCTTCGCCGGGATCTCCTGGTGGCGCGGCGCCGAGCACGCCAGGGTCCGGCTGACCGTGACCGGCCAGGACACCTGCGCGATCGGCCTCGCCGACCAGTCGGGCGCCCCGGTCGCCGAGATCGCCTCGCTGACCCTGCGCCCGCCGGCCGGGGCCACCACGCAGGACGTGCCGTACCAGGTGGCGTGGCCGGTCCTGGAAGCGGCGACCACCGAACCGGACATCCCGGTCCACCACGCCACCTCGCCCGTCGAGACCTTGCGGGTGATCCAGGACTTCCTCACCACGGACACCCCGCGCATGGTGGTCGCCACGCGCAACGCCGTGCCGGTCCGGCCGGGCGAGGACGTCGACCCGCAGGCCGCCGCCGTCTGGGGCCTGGTCCGGTCGGCCGCCACCGAGCACCCTGGCCGGTTCGTGCTGGTCGACGGCGACGGCGACGACGGCGGCGAGGTCCGGCTGGCCGGTGACGAACCCCAGCTCGCGCTCCGCGCCGGCGCCGTGCACGTCCCCCGCCTCGAACGGGCACGGACCGCACCGCAGCCCTATCGGCTCAGCCCCGAGGGCACGGTGCTCGTCACCGGCGGCACCGGCACCCTGGGCGGCACGATCGCCCGCCACCTCGCCGTACGGCACGGCGTGCGGCACCTGCTGCTGGTCAGCCGGAGCGGCCCGGACGCCCCCGGCGCGGCCGAGCTGACCGCCGACCTGGCCGCGCTGGGCGCGACCGCCGTCATCGTGGCATGCGACGTGTCCGACCGTGAGGCGGTGGCACGGCTGCTCGCCGAACACCCGGTCACCTCGGTGATCCACGCCGCGGGCACACTGGCCGACACCGTCGTGGAATCCCTCACCCCGGAGCAGTTCGCGCGCGTGTGGGAGCCGAAGGCCCTCGCGGCGCGGCACCTGCACGAACTGACCTCGGACCTGGAGGCTTTCGTGCTGTTCTCGTCGGCGGCCGGTGTGCTGGGCGGCGCGGGCCAGGCGAACTACGCGGCGGCGAACGCCTACCTCGACGGCCTCGCCGCCCACCGGCACACCCAGGGCGAGCCGGCCGTGTCGCTCGCCTGGGGCTACTGGGCGGAGGCCAGCGGCATGACCGGCGGTCTGACCGCCACCGACCGGCACCGCCTGGCCAGGGCGGGCGTACGGCCGCTGCCGACGACGGAAGCGCTGGCCCTGTTCGACGCCGCGCTGACCGCGGGCACCCCGACCCTCGTCCCCGTCGGGTTCGACCTGCCGGCGCTGCGCCGCGCCGGCGACCCGCCCGCCCTGCTGCGGGAGCTGGTACGGCCCCGGCGCAGGCAGCCCGCCGACCGCGTGTGGACGCCGGCCGACGTGCTGCGACTCGTCGTGGGCCAGGTCGCCCTGGTCCTGGGGCACGCGTCACCGGAGGCGGTCGACCCCGACCGGGCGTTCACCGACATCGGGTTCGACTCGCTCACCGCCGTCGAACTGCGCAACCAGCTCGACGCGGACACCGGCCTGCGCCTGCCCGCCACGCTCGTCTTCGACCACCCGACACCGGCCCGCCTCGCCGCCTTCGTGCACACACGGCTGCACGGCACCGCCCCCGACCCCCTGCTCGCCGAACTCGACCAGCTCAAGACCACCCTGGACGCGACGGCCGCCGACGCCGACTACGAGACCGTCGCGGCCCGCCTCGAAGCGCTTCTCGCGGCCTGGACCGCCAAACGCACCGGCTCCGCGGCCGGTGTCGACGACGCGAGCGACGACGAACTGTTCAGCCTTCTGGACGATGCGCACCGCAGGACCGAGGTCATCCGCTCGGGCGAGTCCCGAAACGCTGAGGAGTAGCCATGTCCGACGAAGAGAAGCTCCGCACCTACCTCAAGCGCGCCACGGCCGACCTGGGAGTGCTCGGCAAGCGCCTCGCCGACATGGAGGAGGCCGCGCGCGAACCGATCGCGATCATCGGCATGGGCTGCCGCTACCCGGGCGGAGTGGAGTCCCCGGACGGCCTGTGGCGACTCGTCTCGGACGGTGCCGACGCGATCACCGCATTCCCGCCGGACCGTGGCTGGGACGTCGTCTACGACCCCGACCCGGACCGGCCGGGCACGACCTACAGCCGGTCGGGCGGCTTCCTCGCCGACGGCGCCGGCTTCGACGCCGGGTTCTTCGGCATCTCGCCGCGCGAGGCACTGGCGATGGACCCGCAGCAGAGGGTGCTGCTGGAGACCGCCTGGGAGACCTTCGAGCACGCCGGCATCGACCCGACCACGCTCGGCGGCAGCCGCACGGCCGTGTTCACCGGCCTGTGGTCCTCCGGCTACGGCAACCAGCCGCCGCCGGACCTCGAAGGATTCCTCGCCACCGGAACAGCCACCAGCGCCACGTCCGGGCGGGTGTCGTACCTGCTGGGGCTGGAGGGCGCGGCGGTGTCGGTGGACACAGCGTGCTCGTCGTCGCTGGTGGCGATCCACCTGGCGGCGCAGGCGCTGCGGGCCGGGGAGTGCTCGCTGGCCCTGGCGGGCGGTGTGACGGTGATGGCCACACCGGCGGGGTTCGTCGAGTTCTCGCGGCAGCGGGGACTTGCGGCCGACGGCCGTATCAAGGCGTTCGCCGAAGCGGCTGACGGTACGGCCTGGGGCGAGGGCGCCGGCTTGCTGCTGCTGGAACGCCTGTCCGACGCCCGCCGCAACGGCCACCGGGTGCTGGCGGTGGTGCGGGGCTCGGCGGTGAACCAGGACGGCGCGTCGAACGGCCTCGCGGCGCCGAACGGTCCGTCCCAGGAACGCGTCGTCCGGCAGGCGCTGGCGAACGCCGGACTGTCGACGGCGGACGTGGACGCGGTGGAGGCCCACGGCACCGGCACCACCCTCGGCGACCCCATCGAGGCCCAGGCGCTCCTGGCGACCTACGGCCAGGGGCGGGACGAGCCGTTGTGGCTGGGGTCGGTGAAGTCGAACATCGGGCACACGCAGGCGGCGGCCGGTGTTGCTGGTGTGATCAAGATGGTCATGGCGATGCGGCACGGGCAACTGCCGCGCACCCTCCACGTGGACGCGCCGACCTCCCACGTCGACTGGTCGGCGGGCCGTGTCTCACTGCTGACCGAGGCCCGGCCGTGGCCGGAGACGGGGCGTCCCCGCCGTGCCGCCGTGTCGGCGTTCGGCATCAGCGGCACCAACGCGCATGTGGTGATCGAGGCGGCCGCCGAAGAGCCGGTCCGGGTTTCCCCGGGACCCGCGGGCGGGGTGGTGCCGTGGGTGTTGTCGGGGAAGTCGGATGCGGCGTTGCGGGAGCAGGCGCGCCGGCTGGGGGCGTTCCTGGCCGGGCATCCGGAAGCCGGCGCGGTCGCGGTGGGCCGGGCGTTGGCGGGGCGGTCGCGTTTCGAGCACCGCGCGGTGCTGAGCGGTGCGGAGGCGCTGGAGGCACTCGCGGAGGGCCGGTCGGCGCCGGACCTGGTCACCGGGACCGTCCGCCCGCTGGGCCGGTCGGTGTTCGTGTTTCCGGGGCAGGGTGCGCAGTGGGCCGGTATGGGCGGGGAGTTGTACGGCTCGGAGCCGGTGTTCCGGGAGGCGGTCGACGCGTGTGACGCGGCGCTGGCGCCGTACACCGACTGGTCGTTGGTGGAGGCGCTGACCGGCGGCACCCCGCTGGAGCGCGTGGATGTGGTGCAGCCGGCCCTGTTCGCGGTGATGGTGGCGCTGGCGGAGCTGTGGCGCGCTCATGGTGTGGAACCCGACGCGGTCGTCGGGCATTCGCAGGGCGAGATCGCGGCGGCCTGTGTGACGGGCGCGTTGTCCCTGGAAGACGCCGCCAAGGTGGTGGCGCTGCGGAGCAGAGCGCTGGCGGTGCTGGCCGACCAGGGCGGGATGGTGTCGGTCGGTCTCGGGCACGAGCAGGCCGCCGAGTTCGCGGCCCGCTGGACCGGCCGGCTGACCGTGGCGGTGGTCAACTCAGCGGACAGCGTGGTGGTTTCCGGTGATCTGGACGCGCTGGACGAACTGCTGACGGCCTGCGAGGCCGACGGCATCCGCGCCCGCCGCCTGCCGGTGAACTACGCCGCCCACTCCGCCCAAGTGGAGGCCATCCGCGAGCAGTTGCTCACCGACCTGGCCGGCATCACACCGCGTCCGGCGGCGATCCCGTTCTACTCCACGGTGACCGGCGAGGAGATCGACACCTCCGCCCTCGACGCCGCCTACTGGTACCGCAACCTCCGCGAACCCGTGCTGTTCGACCAGACCACCCGGCTGCTGCTCGACCACGGCCACGCCGTCTTCGTGGAGGTCAGCCCGCACCCGGTCCTGGTCTCCGCCGTCGAGGAGACCGGCCACCACCACGGCTCCGACCTCCTCGTCACCGGCACGCTCCGGCGCGACCAGGACGACTTCCTCACCTCGCTCGGCCGCCTGCACGTGCACGGTGTCCCGGTCGACTGGCGGTTCCCGGACGACACCGAGCCCGTCAGCCTGCCGACGTACGCCTTCCAGCGCCGGCCGTACTGGCTGCGGCCCGTCCCGGCGGCGTCGGGCGACCACCCCCTGCTCGGCACGTTCGTGGAACTGCCCGACGGCGCGGTGCTCAGCGGACGGATCTCGCTCGCCACCCACCCGTGGCTGGCCGACCACGCCGTGCGGGGCTCCGTCCTCCTGCCCGGCACCGCGTTCGCGGAAATGGCGGCCTACGCCGCCGGCCGGCTCGGCCACGCGGTCGAGGAGCTGGTGCTCGAAACGCCGCTCGTCCTCGACGACACCCCGGTGTACCTCCAGGTCGTCGTGGGCCCCGAGGACGACGGCCGCCGCCCGCTCACGGTGTACTCGCGTGCCGGCGAGGAGTGGGTGCGGCACGCCACCGGCACCCTGGGCGAGGAGCCGGTGCTGAGCGCCTGGGACTGGCCATCGGCCGGTGAGCCCCTCGACATCGATGGGCTCTACGACTCGCTGGCCGTGCTCGGCTACGAGTACGGGCCGGCGTTCCAGGGTGTCACGGCGGCCCGGCGGGTCGGCGACACCATCTACGCCGAGGTGGAGCTTCCCGCCGAGGAATCGTTTCCCCTCCACCCCGCGCTGCTCGACGCCGCACTGCACCCCATGGCGTTCCTCACCGACCGCACCGGCCTGCCGTTCGCGTTCACCGGAGTGGCGATACGACCCGCGGGCCGCCGGACGCTGCGCGTACGCCTGTCCGCCACCGGGCCGGACACGTACACCGTGGCCGTGGCCGATCCCGACGGCACCCCGGTCGCGGTCGTCACGTCGCTGACCGTCCGGGACGCCACCGCCGTCCCGGACAGCCTGTACACACTCGACTGGATCCCCCTCGCACCGGCGCCGACCGGCGGCGGTCCCGCCGACCTGGTCGTCTACGAGGTGCCCGGACCGGAGCCCGAGGCGGACACCGTCGAGGCGGCGTACGAGAGCGCACGGAGCGTACTCGCCGCGATCCAGGACCACTTGGCGGGCGAGCGGACGCGGCTGGCGGTCGTCACCCGCGACGCCGTCGCCGCCGCGCCCGGCGACGTGGTCGGCCTCCACCACTCGATGGTCTGGGGCCTGGTCCGCGGCGCGCGGGCCGAGCACCCCGGCCGGTTCGTCCTGGTCGACGCCGACCCGACCTGGGACCCCGCACTGATCGCCGGCACGGACGAGCCGGAACTGGCGGTACGCCAAGGGACGCTGCGCGTCCCCCGCCTGGTCCGCGTCGGCGCCAGCCTCACCCCGCCGGACGGACCCTGGCGACTGGAGGACACGGGCACCGGCAGCATCGACGACCTGGCGCTGGTGCCCCGCCCGGAGCTCATGGAGCCGCTGGGGCGCGGGCAGGCCCGGATCGCCATGCGGGCGGCCGGGCTCAACTTCCGGGACGTGCTGATCGCCCTCGGCGTCTACCCCGGCGCGGCCCTGATGGGCGGCGAAGGTGCGGGCGTCGTCCTCGAAACCGGCCCGGACACCCGGTTCCGGCCCGGCGACCGCGTCATGGGCCTGGTCCCCGGCGCCTTCGGCCCGGTCGCCGTCGCCGACCAGCGGCTGCTGGTCCGGATGCCCGACGACTGGTCGTTCGCCAGGGCCGCGTCCGTACCCGTGGTGTTCCTGACCGCGTGGTACGGCCTGCGCGACCTGGGCGGCCTGAAGGCCGGCGACCGGGTCCTGATCCACGCCGGCACCGGCGGCGTCGGCATGGCGGCGATCCAGCTGGCCCGGCGGCTCGGGGCGGAGGTCTTCGCCACCGCCGGTCCGGCCAAATGGCACATCCTGCGCGCCCTGGGGCTGGACGAGGACCACATCGCCTCGTCACGCACCCTGGAGTTCGAGCGGAAGTTCCCGCCCATGGACGTGGTCCTGGACTCGCTGTCCGGCGAGTTCGTCGACGCCTCCCTGCGGCTGCTCGCACCCGGCGGCCGGTTCGTGGAGATGGGCAAGACCGACATCCGCGACGCCGCCGACCGTCCCGACATCCTCTACCGGGCGTTCGACATCGCCGACGCGGGGCCGGAACGGCTCGGCGAGATCCTGGACGCCGTCGTACGGGCCTTCGCCGACGGCGAGTTCACACCGCTGCCGATCGACGTGCGTGGGGTCCGGGACGCGGTCGACGTGTTCCGGTTCATGGGCCGGGCCGCTCACATCGGGAAGATCGTCCTGACTGTTCCCGCGGATCTCGATGCGGCCGGTACGGTGCTGATCACCGGTGGTACGGGGGTGCTGGGGGGCCGTGTGGCCCGGCATCTGGTGGCCGAGCGGGGTGTGCGGCACGTGCTGCTGGTCAGCCGGAGCGGTGGCGGGGCGGCGTTGCGCGGGGAACTGTCCGGGCTGGGCGCGGAGGTGACCGTGGCCGCCTGCGACGTGGCCGACCGGGACGCGCTGGCGGCCGTACTGGACTCGATCCCGGCCGAGCATCCGCTGACCGCGGTCGTCCACGCCGCCGGTGTGCTCGACGACGCCCTGGTCGAGAACCTGACCCCCGAACGCCTCGCCGCGGTCTGGGAGCCCAAGGCACGGGCGGCGTGGAACCTGCACGAACTCACCCTCGGACGGGACGTGGCGGCTTTCGTCCTCTTCTCCTCGGCGGCCGGGACGCTGGGCGCGGCGGGGCAGGCGAACTACGCGGCGGCGAACGCCTACCTCGACGGCCTGGCCGCCTACCGGCGTGCCCAGGGCCTGCCCGGGGTGTCGCTGGCCTGGGGCCAGTGGGCCGAGGTCAGCGGACTGACCGGGCGGATGTCCGAGGCCGACGGCGAACGCCTCGCCCGCGCGGGGCTGCTGCCGATGGCGACCGACCACGCACTCGGGCTGTTGGACGGGGGCCTGGACACCGCGGAACCGGCGGTGGTCGCGGCCCGGCTCAAGGTGTCCGCACTGGGCGACCGGCCGGTGCTGCGTGCACTGGCACGCGCCCGCAAACCGGTGCGGACCACGGGACTGGTGGGCGAGCTGGGCTCGCTCCCCGAGGCCCGGCAACGCGAGATCCTGCTCGACCTGGTCCGCACCCACGCCTCGGCAGTGCTGGGCCGCAGCGACGAGATCGGTGGCGACCTGGCCTTCAAGGACCTGGGCTTCGATTCGCTGACCGGCGTGGAGTTGCGCAACCGGCTGTCCGCGGCGGTCGGGACCCGGCTGCCGGCGACGATGATCTTCGACCATCCGACTCCGGTCCGGCTGGCCGAGCACCTGCGTGAGGTGGTTCTCGGTAAGGAGCGCCGGACGATCGCGTCCGCGTCGGCTCCGCTCGCGGTGTCGGGTGATCCGGTGGTGGTGGTGGGGTTGGGGGCCCGGTATCCGGGTGGGGTGGGGTCGGCGGAGGAGTTGTGGGGTGTGGTGTCGGGTGGGGTGGAC
>NZ_BMSK01000002.1:532454-615847 GCF_014649115.1 Streptomyces eurythermus
TCGTGGGTGGGATGTGGGTCGTCTTTACGATCCGGCCGGTGGTCCGGGGACGTCGTACACGCGGTCGGGCGGTTTTCTGGCGGACGCGGGTGGCTTCGATGCCGCGTTCTTCGGTATTTCGCCGCGTGAGGCGTTGGCGATGGATCCGCAGCAGCGGGTGCTGCTGGAGACGGTGTGGGAGACGTTGGAGGACGCGGGGATCGATCCGACGTCGTTGCGGGGCAGCCAGACGGGCGTCTTCACCGGCATCTGGGCCTCCGGCTACGCGGGCGGCGTGGACCAGATCTCGCGCGACGCCGACGGCTATGTGGCCACCGGCACGGCGACGAGCGTGACCTCCGGGCGGGTGTCTTACCTGCTGGGGCTGGAGGGTCCGGCGGTGTCGGTGGACACGGCGTGCTCGTCGTCGCTGGTGGCGATCCACCTGGCGGCGCAGGCCCTGCGGGCGGGGGAGTGCTCGCTGGCGTTGGCCGGCGGTGTGACGGTCATGGCGACACCCGCCGCCTTCATCGACTTCTCCCGCCAGCGGGGGCTTGCGGCCGATGGGCGGGTGAAAGCGTTCGCCGAGGCGGCGGATGGTACGGCGTGGGGTGAGGGCGCGGGTCTGGTGCTGCTGGAGCGGTTGTCGGACGCCCGGCGCAACGGCCACCGGGTGCTGGCGGTCGTCCGGGGCTCGGCGGTCAATCAGGACGGGGCGTCCAATGGGTTGACGGCACCCAATGGTCCGTCGCAGGAGCGCGTCATCCGTCAGGCGCTGGTGAACTCCGGGCTGGAGCCTTCCGAGGTGGACGCGGTGGAGGCGCACGGCACCGGCACCACTCTCGGTGACCCTATTGAGGCGCAGGCACTCCTGGCGACCTATGGCCGGGACCGGGTGGAGCCGTTGTGGCTGGGGTCGGTGAAGTCGAACATCGGGCACACGCAGGCGGCGGCGGGTGTTGCTGGTGTGATCAAGATGGTGATGGCGATGCGGCACGGGCAGTTGCCGCCGACGCTGCATGTGGATGCGCCGACCTCGCACGTCGACTGGTCGGCGGGCAGAGTCTCGCTGCTGACCGAGGCCCGGCCGTGGCCCGACAACGGCCGGCCCCGCCGTGCCGGTGTGTCGGCGTTCGGCATCAGCGGTACGAACGCGCACGTGATCCTGGAGGCACCGGTCCCGGACCCGGTCCCTGCCGAGGAGACGTCCTCCACGCCCGCCCCCGCGGCCGCGGTGCCGTGGCTGCTGTCGGCCAAGTCCGAGCAGGCGCTCCGGGCTCAGGCCCGCAGACTCCAGGCGTACGCGGCCAAGGCCCCCGACGCGGACGGCATCGGCGCCGCGCTCGCCGCGCGGACCCGGTTCGCCCACCGGGCCATGGTGACCGGACCGGACGCGCTGGCGGCCCTTGCGCGCGGGGAGGTACATCCCGGGCTGGTGACCGGCCAGGCCCGGGACTCGGGCAGGTCGGCGTTCGTGTTCTCTGGTCAGGGTGGTCAGTGGGTGGGGATGGGGCGGGGTTTGTATCGGGTGTTTCCGGTGTTCGCGCGGGCGTTGGACGAGGTGTGTGGGTTGTTGGGGTTGCCGGTGGAGGTGTTGTTCGAGGACGGGGAGGGGGTGTTGGGGCAGACGTCGTTCACGCAGCGTGGGGTGTTCGCGTTGGAGGTGGCGTTGTTCCGGTTGGTGGAGTGGTTGGGGGTGCGGCCGGATTTCGTGGTGGGGCATTCGGTGGGTGAGGTGGCGGCGGCTCATGTGGCGGGGGTGTTGGGGTTGGAGGATGCGTGTGTGCTGGTGGGGGCGCGGGGGCGGTTGATGCAGGGGTTGTCTGGTGGTGGGGCGATGGTGTCGGTGCGGGCGTCGGTGGAGGAGGTGGTGGGGTCGTTGGTGGCGGGTGTCGAGGTGGCGGCGGTGAACGGGGTGGATGCGGTGGTGGTGTCGGGGGATGAGGCGGCGGTGGTGGCGGTGGGTGAGGTGTGGCGGGGTCGTGGGCGTGAGGTTGGGCGGTTGGCGGTCAGCCATGCGTTTCATTCGGCGCGGATGGATCCGGTGCTGGAGGAGCTGGGCCGGGTGGCGGGGGGTTTGTCGTTCGGTGAGCCGGTGATTCCGGTGGTGTCCACGGTGGCTGGTTGTCCGGTGGATATGGGGGAGGCTGGGTATTGGGTGCGGCAGGTGCGGGAGCCGGTGCGGTTCGCCGATGCCGTGGAGTGGCTGGTGGGCCGGGGGGTCACGGGGTTTGTGGAGGTGGGGCCGCATCCGCTGCTGGTGGGTAATGGGTTGATGCGGCGTGGTGGTGATTCTGCGGAGCGGTTGTTCGCGGGGCTGGGCCGGTTGTGGGCGGACGGGGCCACGCGCTGGATGCCACCCTCCACCGCACCGGCCGGAGCGGGCGCGCGGGTGCCCTCGTATCCCTTCCAGCACGAGCGCTACTGGCTCCAGCCCACCACCCCGTCGGAGGGCCTCGACACGCCCGACCACCCGCTGCTGCGGTCCCTGGTGAAGCTCCCCGACGGGCAGGGCGTGGTGCTGACCGGGAAGCTCTCGGCGTCCGTCCACCCCTGGCTGGCCGAGCACACCGTGCTCGGTTCGACGCTGCTGCCCGCGATGGCGTTCGTGGACATGGCCGTCCACGCCGGCGAGCACACGGCCAGCCCCGTACTGTCCGAGCTGGTCCTGGAGGCGCCGCTCGTGCTGTCCGAGCGCGACGACGCGCACGTGCAGGTCACCGTGGGCGCGCCCGACGACACCGGACGCAGGCCCGTCACCGTCCACTCCCGCACCTCCGCCGAGCCCGACGAGTGGACCCGCCACGCGACCGGCGTGCTCGGTCCGTCGGCGGACCGGGCGACACGGGCCGACCGGGCGGACATACCCGGGGCGGACGGCAGCGAGGCCGCGCCGATCGACATCGGCTCCCTCTACGACCGGCTCGCCGAAGCCGGCTACGACTACGGGCCGACCTTCCAGGGCCTCACCGGCGTCCGGCGGCACGGCGAGGACCTGCACGCCGAGGTGAGCTTCCCGGCGGACCCCGCGCAGCTCACCGGCTACCGCGTCCACCCCGCGCTCCTGGACGCCGCCATACAGCCGCTGACCCTGCTCGCCGGCCTCGCGGCCGAGGACGGCGGTGCCGGCGGCAACCCGGCGCGGCTGCCCTTCTCGTTCTCCGGTGTGTCGGTCACCGGGTCGGCCGCGACGGTTCGCGTGGTGCTGCACCCGACCGGGCCGGACACCTGCGCGGTGCGGATCACCGACACCGCCGGGACGCCGGTCGTGAGCATCGACGAGATCGTCCTGCGGCCCGTCGAAGCGGCGGGTCCCGGTGCCGGGCGCCGATCGAACGCGCTGTTCGCCGTCGACTGGGCCCCGTTGGCGGCACCGGACGGCCCGGACACCGACACGGTCCTCCACGAGGTCGCCGGCGAGGGCGAACCGGTCGCGGCCGCCCACGCGGTGACCCGGGAACTGCTCGGCAGGGTCCGGGAGTTCCTCGCCACCGACACGTCGGCCCGGCTCGTGGTCCTCACCGGCGACGACCTGGCCTCGGCCGCCGCCCGCGGCTTCCTGCGCAGCGCGCACAGCGAGAACCCCGGGCGGATCCTGACCGTCCGGCACGACGGCACGGCCGCCTCACGACGGGCGATCCCCGCCGCGGTGCGCGCCGCCGTGAGCGACGGCGAGCCCGAGATCCGGCTGCGCGACGGAGCCGCCCTCGTACCGAGACTGGTGAGGGCCGCCCCGGCCCGGCCGGCCGGGCCCCTGAACGGCGCGCCCCTGGACGGCACCGTGCTGATCACCGGCGGCACCGGCACCCTCGGTGTCCTGGTCGCCCGGCACCTGGTCGCGCGGCACGGCGCCCCGCACGTGGTGCTCGCCGGGCTCCGCGGCGCCGAGCCGCCCGGGCTCCGCGAGGAACTGGGTGCCGCCCTCACCGTGGTCGCCTGCGACGCCGGTGACCGCGGTGCACTGAGGGATCTCGTCGCCTCGATCCCCGACCTGCGGGTCGTCGTGCACGCCGCCGGGGTCGTCGACGACGCCGTGGTGGAAACGATGACACCGGAGCAGATCGACACGGCGCTGCGCCCGAAAGCCGATGCCGCGTGGCACCTGCACGAGGCCACCGAGCACCTGGACCTGCGGGCGTTCGTGCTGTTCTCCTCCGCGTCCGGGGTGTTCGGCGCTCCCGGGCAGGCCAACTACGCCGCCGCGAACGCGTTCCTCGACGCACTCGCCGAGCACCGGCACGCGCGCGGTCTGCCGGTCACCTCCCTGGCCTGGGGCCAGTGGGCCGAGTCCAGCGGCATCACCGGCAACCTGACCGAAGCCGACCACCGCCGGCTGGCGAGGACCGGGATGCTGCCGCTGGCCACCGAGCAGGCCCTCGACCTGTTCGACACCGCCCTGGCCGGCGAACGCCCGGCGCTGGTGCCGGTCCGTCTCGACCTCGCGGCGATCGACGCCCCGCCCGCGCTGCTGCGCGGACTGGCCCGGCCGCGGCGCGCGCCGGCCCCGGCGACCGGCCCCGGCGACCTGCGGGCCAGGCTCGACGCCCTGCCCGAGCCCGAGCAGCGCGCCCTGCTGCTCGACCTGGTCGTCACGCACAGCGCGAGCATCCTCGGGATGGCACCCGGCGGGATCGACGACCCGCGACAACTGTTCCGCGACCACGGCGTCGACTCGCTGACCGCCATCGAACTGCGCAACCGGCTCAACGCGGCCACCCAACTCCAGCTCCCGGCGACCCTCGTCTTCGACTTCCCGACACCCGAACAGCTCGTCAACCACCTCTACGGGCAGCTGTGCTCCCCGGAGAACCGGGTCGCCGGGCCGATGGAGCGCCTGCTGCGCAAGGCCGTCGACGTCGGTCGCGCGCGGGACGGCCTCGACCTGCTGGCCACGGCGTCCCGGCTGAGCCCGGCCACCGACGCGCCCAAGGCCGAGGCGGTCGCCCTCGCGGCCGGCTTCCTCCAGCCGTCGCTGGTCTGCCTGCCGTCCGCGCTGGCGTCCGGCGGCATCGAGGAGTACGGGCGGTTCGCCGCGGCGCTGGAGGCCGCCCGCGACGTCACGGCCGTCACCCTGCCGGGCTTCGCCGGCGACCCGCTGCCCGCCGACGCCGATGTCCTGGTCCAGGCACTCGCCGAGGCCGCGTCGGCCGTCGCCGCACCGGTGCTGGTCGGCCGTTCGGTGGGGGCGTGGCTGGCGCTGGCGACCGCCGGGGAACTGGAACGGCGGGGGGCCCGGCCCAGCGCCGTGGTGCTGATCGACGGCTACCCCGACGACCTGCCGGGTGTGCTCACCGGCATGCTCGACGCCGGCCACCAGGTCCAGCCGGTCGACGACGACCGGCTGGTCGCCATGGGCCGTTACCTCGATCTGGCCGGCGCCCCAGAGCCCGTCAACGCGCCGGTGCTGCTGGTGGGCACCGGGAAGCGGTCGTGGCCCCGGCTGTCCACCACCGCGCAGGAAGTGCTCACCCTCTCCGGCGACCACTTCACCGTACTGGAGGAGCACTCCGCGGCCACGGCGCTGGCCATCAGCACGTGGCTTCTCGACTTCAGCGGATACGGAGCCGGTTTGTCCGCGCTCAGGGGAAAGGACGATGCATGATCTGGGACAACGTCTACATCGGCGGAACGGGGCGCTATCTGCCGCCCCGCACGCCCGCGACGCGGGCCGTGCCGGACACCGAGACCATGCGGCGGCTGCTCGCGCTGTCGGACTTCGTGTCGTTCACCCGCTCCGACGACGTCACCGAGCACGCGATGGCCGTGCACGCGGCGATCGGAGCCCTGCGCGAGTCCGGCCTCAGCGGCGCCGACATCTCCATGGCCGCCTACGCCCAGATGGACCACCAGGACCACATGGCGTCCTCCTGCCACCTCCAGCGCGTCCTCGGCCTCGGCCACGCCCTCGTCTACGAGGTCGAGGCGACCAGCAACGGCGGCTCGGCCGCGCTGCAGTCCGCCGCCGCGCACCTGGTGGCCGACCCGGCCGCGACCGCGACCCTGGTCACGGCCACCGCCCGGTTCCTGCCGCCGCGGTGGGAGCGCTGGCAGCCCACCATCGGGATCTTCCTGGCCGACGGTGCGGTCGCGGCCGTGCTCGACCGCGAGGGCGGCCGGGCCCGGCTGGTCGCGACCGCCAACAGCTCCGCGACCCAGATGGAGGTCCTCGCCACCCCGACGATCCCGGACCCCGAGGGCCACCGCAACCGTACGCCGATCGAGGTCACGGGCCTGGCCCCGTATCTGACGCTGATGAGCGGCGCGCTGGTCACCGCGGTCGAGCAGGCCGCCAAGGAGGCCGGCGTCGCCGTCGCCGACATCACCAGGTTCGTCGTCACCGGTCTGGGCCTGGCCCAACTGGAGGTCGTCGTGCTGGAGCCGCTCGGCATCGACCTGGGCCGCACCACCTGGCCGATGCTGCGCGAGCTCGGGCACGTCGGGCCGTGCGACCAACTGCTCGGCATCGACCACCTGCTGCACGACGAGACCCTCAAGCCCGGCGACACCATCATGTCGATCGGCCTCGGCATGGGCTCGCGGTTCACCGCGTCCCTGCTGGAGGTCACCGAGCCGCCCAAGCCCCGTACGGCCACCACCTTCACCGAACCGGTGCGCGCGCAGGCCCCGCCCGCCGACGCGTATGTCATCGACCCCTCGGGCAGCGACATCTTCGGCGAGGCCGCTGCCCTGCGCGAACGCGGCCCGGCCACGCCCGTCGAACTGCCCGGTGGCGTGTCGGCCTGGGCCGTCACCGGGCACGACCTGGCGAAGAAGCTGCTGCTCGACCCGAGGGTCTCCAAGGACGCGAACAAGCACTGGCCCATGTGGCACGACGGTGACATCCCGCCGGACTGGCCGCTGATCATGTGGGTCGCGATGCAGAACATGTTCACCGCCTACGGCTCCGACCACACCAGGCTGCGCAGCCTGGTGGCCAAGGCGTTCACCCCGCGCCGTATCGAAGCGATGCGGCCGCGCGTCGAGGAGATCACGGCCGGCCTGATCGCCGACCTGGCCGCGGTGCCGCCGGGGCAGGCGGTCGACCTGCGCGCACGGTTCGCGTTCCCGCTGCCGATCCAGGTCATCACCGGCTTGTTCGGGGTGACCGCGCAGACGGGTGCGGACCTGCGGCGGCTGGTGGACGCGGTGTTCAGCCTCGACGCGGACCCGGCGGGCGTGCAGGCCGCCTCCGGCGAGCTGTACATGCTGCTCAAGGACCTCGTGGCCGCCAAACGACGCGACCCCGGCGACGACATGACCAGCGACCTGATCGCCGCGCGGGAAGCCGACGGCACACGGCTGTCCGAGCGGGAACTGCTGGACACCCTGCTGCTGACCATCTCCGCCGGCTTCGAGACGACGGTCAACCTGCTCGACCACGCCGTCCACGCGCTGGCCACGCACCCGGCCCAGCTCGCCCTGGTCCGGTCCGGGACCAGCACGTGGGAGGACGTGGTGGACGAGACCCTGCGCTGGCAGGCGCCGGTGCCGAACCTGCCGCTGCGGTACGCCGTGGAGGACATCTCCGTGGACGGCGTGCGGATACGCAAGGGTGAGGCGATCCTGCTGTCCTACGGCGCGGCCGGGCGCGATCCGGGGCAGCACGGGGCCGACGCGGAGGACTTCTCCGTCACCCGGCCGTCGCGGGCCGACCACCTCACCTTCGGGCACGGCGTGCACTACTGCCTCGGCAGCCCCCTGGCCAAGCTGGAGGCGACGACGGCGCTGTCCGCGCTGTTCTCCCGGTTCCCCCGGCTGAAGCTGGCCGTCCCGTCGTCCGAACTCGAACCGCTGGGTTCCTTCTTCACCAACGGGCACAAGACTCTGCCGGTCATCCTGGAGGAGGGCTGATGGCCCATTTCGCCTTCGTGAGCGCGCCCGCGTCCGGGCATGTGAACCCGACCCTGCCGCTGGTCGAAGAGATGGTCCGGCGCGGTCACCGGGTCAGCTACGCCACGGGACCGGCCACCATGGACGGCCCCGTCGCCGCCGGGGCGGCGCCGGTGACCCTGCCCTCGCGACTGCCACCCGACATGGCGGCGCGGAGCGAGTTCACGGCGGAACAACTCGCCGTGACGATGGAGTACTACCTCGACGACGCGCGTGCCTCCTTCCCCGTCCTGGCCGAGCACTTCTCGGCCGACCCGCCGGACGCCGTGTGCTACGACTCGGTGACCTTCACCGGGAGGATGCTGGCGAACCTGCTCGGGGTGCGGGAGATCTCCCTGGTGCCGACCTTCGCGGAGAACGAGTCCTTCTCGGCGGCGCAGGTGTACCTACCGGCCGACTTCGACCACGCCAACCCCCGGCTGGTGGCCGCGATCCAGGACATGGGGAAGTTCGCGCAGGGCCACACCTTCCTCGAGGACCCGAACCTGATGTTCGGCCACGTGGCCCCGACGACCCTGGTGTTCATCCCCCGCGAGTTCCAGATGGCGGGGGAGACCTTCGACGGGCGCTTCCACTTCGTCGGGCCGTCGCTGAGCAGCCGGCAGACCGCCGAGGAGTGGAGCCCCCGGTCGCGCGCCCCGGTACTGCTGATATCGCTGGGAACCGTCTTCAACGACCGGCCCCGGTTCTACCGGACCTGCATCGAGGCGTTCGGGGACAGCGACTGGCAGGTCGTCATGGCGGTGGGCGGACTGGACCGGGAGACCTTGGGCCCGGTCCCGGCGAACGTCGAGGTGCACGCGCACGTGCCGCAGGTGGCGGTGCTGCGACACACCGAGGTGTTCCTGAGCCACGCCGGGATGAACTCGGCGATGGAGTCTCTCTACCACGGGGTGCCCTTCGTGGCGGTGCCGCAGATCCCGGAACAGCGGGCGGTCGCCCGGCGGGCGGAGGAACTCCGGGTCGGCAGGACGCTCGCCGAGCCGACCGTGCGGGGCCTGCGCGACGCCGTCCAGGACGTCCGGGCCTGCCGCCCCCGGGCGGCGGCCCTGAGCCGGATCGTGCGCGGGGCGGGCGGCGCGTCGAAGGGGGCGGACGTCCTGGAGAAGCTGCTGACGCGGTAGCGGCCGGACTCCACCGGGCAGCCCGCACCCGCACCCCGCCCGGTGGAACCCGTCCCCGCGCACGGCCTCGTACGGCGTGCTCGGGTCGGGCCGGCTGATCACCGAGCGGTACATCCTGATCACGGCGCCGTTCTTCCTGTGCTACACGGTGGCGCCGCGTCCACCGGCGGGTCGCACGGCAGGCCGACGTAGTCGTGGCCGCCTGCGCCGCCGACGCGGCCCGGCTCGGCTGCGGGGACCGGACAGCCGTGGTCCCGAACACCTACCCCGCTCCGCCCGCTCACCCGCAGGTGCCGCCGCGCCCCGACGGCGGCGCGACCATCCTGTTCCAGGGCTCCTTCGACTGGGCGCCCAACACGGACGCCGCCCGCTGGCTGACCGCGGACATCCTCCCGCTGGTCCGCGAGCGGCTCCCGCACGCGAGGGTCGTACTGGCGGGCGCCTCCACACCGGAGGTCGTCGCGCTGGCCGGCCCGCACGTCGAGGTCACCGGCGCGGCCCCCGACATGACACCTCACCTGCGGGGCGCCGACCTGGTGATGGTGCCGCTGCGCGTGGGCAGCGGCACCCGCATCAAGATCCTGGAAGCCTTCGCACACGGTGTGCCGGTGGTCAGCACCACGATCGGCGCCGAGGGACTCGACGTGGTCGCCGGTGAGCACCTGGCGATCGCCGACACGGCCGAGGGCCTGGCACGGCACTGCGCCGATCTGCTCACCGACCGGGCCGCGAGGACCGCCACGGTCACCGTGGCGGCCCGCCTGTACACCGTCCGTTACCTGCCCGGACACGCGGCGGCCGGGGTACGGCAGGCGGTCCTGCGGGCGACCGGCGGTCCGGCCGGCGTCGCCACCGCCGCGATCGGGCGCCACGCGCCTGACGAACGGCTATGGCCGACCCATGAGGAGCCCCGCAGGCCCTTCAGTGCGTGACCGTCCCGGGCAGGAGGCGGCGGCCCCCGGGTGCGCTGTGGGATCGAGGTCTCCGGTCACCTCGATGACGGGGCCGGAGGGGGAGCTCCGCGTGCGGGTGTTCCTCTCGCTCGCTGTTGCTCTTCTCCGTCGGCGCGCGGCACGTGGACGGCCAGGAGGGCGGTGTCGTCGTCCACCCCGGTGCCGAGCGTGCCGAGGAGGTCGCGGACGGCTGTGATGGTGCCCTGGGCGGTGGTGGGGGCCAAGGCCCGGACGAAGTCGAGGAGGGCTTCATCGCCGTAGCGTTCGCCGCGGACGGCGGTGTGGGCCTCGGTGAGACCGTCGGTGTGCAGCAGGAGGGTGTCCCCGGGATCGAGGCGGAAGGTGATGGTGGCGATGTCGGCGTCGGGCACGACGCCGATGAGCTGGCCGCCGGGAGTGGGCAGGTAGTCGGCGGTGCCGTCCGCGCGGAGCAGCAGCGCCGGGGGGTGGCCGCCGCTGGCGAGGACGATACGGAAGCCGCCTTGGTCGCCGTCGGGGGTGAGCAGGCCGAAGATGACGGTGCAGAACCGGGGGTCGGTTCCGTTGTACTCGTGGTTGAGGACGGTGTTGAGGTTGCTGAGGACCGCGGCCGGGTCGGGGTCGTAGACGGCGGCGGCACGCAGGGTGTAGCGGGCCAGGGAGGTGACGGCCGCCGCCTCGGTGCCCTTGCCGCACACGTCTCCGAGGAACAGTCCCCAGGTACCGGCTGCGAGGGGGAAGAGGTCGTAGAAGTCGCCGCCGACCTCGTCGGTCGAGGCGATGTGGTAGTACGCGGCCACGTCCAGTCCGGGCACGTTCCCCACCGCCGGCGGCAGCAGCGTCCGCTGCAGGGTGGTGGCCAGTTGCTGGAGGCGTTCGCGTTCGCGCTCGGCCTCCTGGCGGGCGCGCAGCAGTTCCTGCTCGTAGGCGCGGCGGTCACGGGCGTCGAAGACGGTGGTGCGGATCAGCAGCGGCTGCCCGTCGCTGCCGCTCTTGACGGTGGAGGTCACGAGGACCGGCATCCGGCTGCCATCGGCCGCCCTCAGCTCCAGCGCGATGCCACTGATCTTGCCCTGCATGCGCAGGAGCGGCGCGAAGTGCGTCTCGTGATAAAGCCGCCCACCGGTGGTGAGGAGATCACTGAACTTCCTCCGGCCGACCAGCTCCGCGCGCTTGTAGCCCAGCCAGTCCAGCAGAGTGGTGTTGACCTTGGCGATCTGCCCGTCCAGCAGGGTGGAGAGATATCCGCACGGGGCGTTCTCGTACAGATCCTCGACGCTGTCTTCCAGCAGAGCGGCGAAAGTCCGGTCGTCGTCCGGGGGCTGTCCGGGATCCGGGCCGCATCCCTGGTCGCCGTCGTTCCGGCACATCATCGCAGTGTCCTCGCGAACGCGGCGATGGCCTGGGCCGTCTCCTCGGGGGCGCTGAGCTGGGGGCAGTGCCCAGTGGCGTTCAGGGTGACGAGCCGGCTTCCCTTGATCTGGGCCTGGACGAAGGCGCCGACCTCCGGTGGGGCGATGGCGTCGCTGGAGCACTGGGCAACGAGGGTGGGCACCGCCACCTGCGCCAGGTCGGCGCGGTTGTCGGACAGGAACGTGACCCGGGCGAAGACCCGGGCGATCTCCGGGTCGGTGGCGCAGAAGCTGTTGGTCAGCTCCTGCCCCAGTTCCGGGCGCTCGGGGTTGCCCATGATGACCGGTGCCATCGCCCCTGACCAGCCCAGATAGTTCGCGTCCAAGGACTGCAGCAGTTCCTCGATGTCCTCGGCGCTGAACCCGCCGCGGTACCCGGCCGCGGGATCGTCGATGAAGCAGGGGGAGGGGGCGAGCAGCACCAGCCCGGCGAAGTACTCCGGGTGTCGCGCCGCGGCCAGCACGCCCATCATCGCGCTGACCGAGTGGCCCACGAACGTCACCGGACCGAGGTCCAGCTCCCGGCAGATCTCCAGCACGTCGTCCACGTAGCCGTCCATGCCGGAGTAGCGGTCCTCGCTCCACGCCGACAGGTCCGAGCGGCCTGCTCCCACATGGTCGAAGAGCACCACCGTGAACTCACGCTCCAGCGTCGGTACCACCAGACGCCACAAGTTCTGGTCGCATCCGAACCCGTGCGCCAGCATCACGACAGCCCCGCCCGGCTGCCCGGACACCCGCACCTGGTTCCTGCTGCGCACGTCCATACGCCTCATCCTCGCAGATTCGGGATACCGGGAGTCATCGAGCGACGCTCGATGACTCCCCCCTCCTGCGATAAGAGGCTGCGGCGACGGATGCGGTCCGCCGTGTGTCACTCGACGGCTGCGGACTCGTGATGCCGGAACACCGCGACGACGAACCCGTCCTCGACCCGGGCACGCTCGCCTGCCGCCGTGCCCCTCCTCCATGATCACGCGGTGGTGTCGGTCCGTGTCAGGTGGCCGCACGACGGGCCTGGGGCACCTGTCGGTGGACTCGCTGACGACCCACATCGTCGCGGCCGCTATTCTCTCCCTCCTGTGCTTCATGAAGGACGTGTCCGGCTGGCTCGGGTGGGCGCGGGGGCCGCGCGAGGTGCTGCCCGGCGGCCGGCCATGGAGACCGCGGGCACCGGCCAGGCGGCTTATCGGCTGGCAGCCGGCCCGCCGTCCGGGTATGCGTCGCGCACTCGGCGTGTGCACAGCCGGATGAGGTGTGAACACTGACCCGCCCGGGCCATGGCAGGCGACGGGCGGAAGACGGAGGCCGACAGCCACGACCACGGGGCCATGCGGAGCAGTGCACCGGCAAGAACACGCTGGAGTATGCCCTGGCCAGCCGCGAAGTCGCCCCCGGCCAGCCCGTTCACCACGCTGACCACGGCTGTCAGTACACGTCCGTGAAGCTCACGTCACGCCTGTCAGGGCCGGTATCCAGCCACACCGTTGGCCGCGGCTACAAGAACGACGTACACGTACACCGCGAACCGGCTGACATCGGCGACGGACCCGACGGGCGGCAGGACCGTCCACACGTACACCGCGCTACGACGCCGCCGGACAGCTGACCACCCGCGCGAACTCCAAGGTCTCGGAGGACTTCGTCTACGACGGGGTCGGCGATCTGACCAAAACGCGCGGCTTCGCTTACACCTATGACGCCGCCGGGCAGACTCTCACCCCCAAGTACTCCGACGGCAACACGATCACGTACACGTACAACGCCGATGGCCGCACCGTGACGATGGCCGCCGACGGCAAGACCACCACGTACATCGGGGACCCGGCCGGCAACCTGGTCACATCGGTCATGCCCACCACTGAGACCGAGAACCGCACCTACCGGGCGGGCCGGATCACTGCGGTGACCGCGCCCAACACTGAGTCCGTGATCCGCGCCGACGCCCAGCTGGACCGGGTGGCGCAGACCGCGGCGTCGCATGACTGTTCCGCGGCCGACATCAATCAGATCTATAGTCACCTGTTCGTCGAATCGCATCAGCTCGATGCGGGAATGCTGCGATTCGACGCCAATCCGCGTATCGCCAGGGCCTGGAACGCCTCCAGAATGGAAAACCGCATCCCAGCGGTTTTGACCTGCTCGCGCATGAACTGTACGAGTCGAACTGGATGCGTCAGCACGGCGACCAGAACTACCGCCGTGCCCGTCAGGTGACCCTGAATTCCGGCCACACCTGGGGTGAGAGCGATCAGTCGCCCGCCCCTGCATCGTGGAGGGAATAACCCTCTGCAACATGCTCCTCGACAAAAACATCGGAAATTTGGAAAATCCCGACCCGGACCCGACGCTCCGCCGTTCTTTCCTGATCGCGGCATCGGTCATCTTCCGCGAGGGGGGCGGCAGGGACGACTGCCTGACAAGATCACGCGTACTTACTGGTAAGTGCCACGTCACCACCCGAGAGGCCGTGCTCTCCCCGGAGTCCGACTTCTCGGCGTTGCACTGGGCCACGGCCACGCCACGAGACCGTGGCAAACGAGCCGGGGGAGACGGCGGCGAAGCCCCCGCTCACACCCCTGATGCGGCCTCCGGTCCGGGACCGCCCGGCATCCGCAGGGTGTGGTCGAGACGGCGGAGGAGCGCGGCAAGCGACTGCCGCGGGTCCTGCCCGGCCGTGTCGATGACGATGTGCTCCCGGTTCCACGGTTCGTAGTCGCGGTCGAGGACCTGCTGCCAATCGGGCAGTGGCAGGTCCGGGATGTCGGTCGATCGTGTGGTCACGCGGTTGCGGTGCTCGTCCGGGTCCGAGCAGACGACTTCCACCTCGGCGACGGTGACGGCCGCCTGGACCCCGACGCTCAGCCAGCTGTCACGGGTGACAGCCAGGGGGTTCACGGATTCCGCGATCACGCTCAGTCCTTGCCGGAGATGTTCATCGGCCAGGGCGTACCCGATGACGTAGCCGGCCGGTCCCACGGGGTGCCGGGCGAGGCCGGAGCGGACGATGGCCTGTTCGATGGTGTCGATGCGCAGGTGGACCGCGCCGACGCGCGGGGCCAGCAGCCGGGCCAGGGTGGTCTTGCCTGTGCCGGGCAGTCCGCCGATCACGATGAGCATGTGCTCATCCTGCCGGAACGGCACGCACGCATGGCGGGGGGCTCCGCGGGAGAGCGGGTGCCGGACCGGGCGGCGTTCCGGGCTGTCGCCGTCGGCCGGACACCGCCGGATGTGTACAGGCCTTGACGCCGCGCGGACGCCGCCGGTCCGTCACCGCGGGTTCGGGTGGTTGCCGGGCTCGCCGCCCGGCCCGGCCAGTGGTGTCGGCGACAGGGCCGTGGGTTCCTCGCCCGGTTCGAGCAGGGTCTCCGCCGCGCCGACGATCAACGGGTCGGGGGTGCCGACCGCTTCGTGGTCCTTGGCCGGGTAGTCGAAGCGGTCGAGGAGACTGCGCATCGCCTCCAGCCGGCCTCGCCGTTTGTCGTTGTTCTTCACGACCGTCCAGGGCGCGTGCGGCGTGTCGGTGGCCCGGAACATGTCGACCTTGGCCGTGGTGTAGTCGTCCCAGCGGTCGAGGGAGGCCAGGTCCGTCGGGGAGAGCTTCCACCGGCGCACCGGATCGACCTGGCGGATCGCGAACCGGGTGCGCTGCTCGGCCTGGGACACCGAGAACCAGAACTTGACCAGCAGGATGCCGTCGTCGGTGAGCAGGCGCTCGAACATCGGGGCCTGCTGGAGGAACTGCCGGTACTCGTCCTGCGTACAGAACCCCATGACCCGCTCGACGCCCGCGCGGTTGTACCAGGAACGGTCGAAGAAGACGATCTCGCCGCGGGCCGGCAGGTGGGCCACGTAGCGCTGGAAGTACCACTGACCCGCCTCGCGCTCGGTCGGCTTCTCCAGCGCCACCACCCGGGCCCCGCGAGGGTTGAGCCGCTCGGTGAAGCGCTTGATCGTGCCGCCCTTGCCCGCCGCGTCCCGTCCCTCGCAGACCACGACGACCCGCTGGCCGGTGTCCTTCACCCAGCGCTGGAACTTCAGCAGTTCGATCTGCAGGATGCGCTTGGTCTGCTCGTACTCGCGCCGGCCGATCCTGTGGTCGTAGGGGTGGTTCTCCCGCCAGGTCTCGATCGGCCGGCCGCCGGAGTCCAGGAGCACCGGCCGTTCCGGCTGCCGGTCGTCCACCTCGAGCCCCCGCAGCAGGTCGTCCTCGCGTGCCGTGGCGTGGATCTCCTGGGTCTGGGTCGCCTGCTCGTACTCGGCCACGACACCACCTCTCCGCCTCGCCCCTCAGGGCCGTCCCGCCCCAGTCTTCTCCCACGTGCCCACCCGAACGGGTCCCATGTACCGTCGCTACGGTCGTTCCTTTCCGTACGGTGCGAGACAGAAAGGCGATCACATGGCCGAACTGCGCCTGGGACCACTGCTGAGGTACACCGACGGCTCGTGCGCGACCGTGTGGGTCGAGACGGATGTGCCCTGCACGGCGCACGTGCGCTGCTCGGACGGCGCGAGCGGCACGGCCCCCACCTTCCGGGTGGCCGGGCACCACTACGCCCTCGTCACGGTGACCGGGCTCCGACCGGGCACCTCGCCGTCGTACGAGGTTTTCCTGGATGACGCGCCGGTGTGGCCTCTGCCCGACTCCCGCTTCCCGCCCTCGGTCATCCGGTCGCCCGGTGCCGGCGACGCCGTCCGGGTCACCTTCGGGTCGTGCCGCTGGGCTGCGCCCCCGGCCGACGGCAAGGACACGGTGGGCCCCGACGCGCTCGACACCCTCGCCAAGCGGCTGACGGCCGACCCCGACGCGCGGCGTCCGGACGTCCTGCTGCTCCTGGGGGACCAGGTCTACGCCGACGAGGTCTCCGAGGAGACCCGGCGCCTGCTGGCCACTCGCCGCGACCTCGACAAGGCGCCCGGCAGCCAGGTCGCCGACTACGAGGAGTACTGCCACCTCTACTACGAATCCTGGCTCGATCCGGAGATCCGTTGGCTGCTGTCCACCGTGCCCAGCTTCATGATCTTCGACGACCACGACATCGTGGACGACTGGAACACCTCCGCCGCCTGGCTCGCCGACATGCGCTCCACCGACTGGTGGCAGCAACGGCTGCTGAGCGGCCTGATGTCCTACTGGGTCCACCAGCACCTGGGCAACCTCTCCCCCGCCGAACTGGCCGACGACCCGGCCTGGGCCGCCGTGCGCAACGCACCCGAGGGCACGCACGCGTTGCGCGCCCTCGCCGAACGGGCCGACGCCGATCCCTCCTCGGTCCGCTTCAGTTACCGGCGCGACTTCGGCCGGGTCCGGGTGGTGATGGTCGACTCCCGGGCCGCACGCGTGCTGGACGAGGACCGGCGCGCCATGCTCCACCCGGGCGAGGCCGACTGGCTGCGCGAGCAGGTCCTGGCCGACGAGGGGGCTTACGACCACCTTCTGATCGGAACTTCACTGCCCTGGCTTCTGCCGCACCTGGTGCACGACGCCGAGGGCTGGGACGCGGCCCTGTGCGCCGGGGAACGCGGGGACCGCTGGGCCCGCTTCGGCGAGTGGCTGCGCCGTGGCGCCGATCTGGAGCACTGGGCGGCCTTCCCGCGCTCCTTCGCCGATCTTGCCGGCCTCATCGGCGAGGCCGGATCCGCGCCGGGCGCCCCGGCGAGCGTGTGCGTGCTGTCCGGGGACGTGCACCACGGCTACGTCGCGCGCGCCTCCTGGCCGTCCGGCGGCCCCGGCATACCGGTCGTCCAGCTCACCTGCTCACCCGTGCACAATTCGGTGCCCCTGACGATGCGGATCGGGTTCCGCTTCGGCTGGAGCGCCCCGGCCCGCCTCCTGGGGCGGTTGCTGGCCCGGCACGGCCGTTGCTCCCGGCCGCCGGTGAGGTGGCGCAAGCAGGGCGGGCCCTGGTTCGGCAACCAGCTCATGACCCTCACCCTGCGCGGCCGTTCGGCCCACCTGTGCCTGGAGCGCACCGGTACCGACGAGACACTGCGGACTGTGCACGAGACCGTCCTGACCGCCGGGTAGTACAGCGCCGAGCGGTGTGCCGCACGAGGTCCGCCGGGTTGCTGTTGCTGTGAAGGAGTTCTTCTTCGTCGCCGTCGCGGATCGCGTAGAGGGCTTGCTGCAGGGCGGGCAAAGGTGCCGCTTGTGACCTGACAGGGCCGCGCCGTCACGTGCTCATCAGCCAGGAACCGCAGAATTCCCGCCCGTGGTGGTGCTCTTTGATGCTTCGATGCGGTCGTGGGGGCTTCCGAGCGGGGGCGTGTCTCCGCGGGTGAGCAGCAGTGCGAGCACGGCGATCAGGGAGCAGCGGGCCATGCCGGCGAAGAGCGGTACGGCGGTGTTCTCGCCGCCCAGTCCGACGAGCGGTGAGGCGATGCCGCCCAGGATGCTCTGCAGGGTGCCCAGTACGGCCGAGCCGGTGCCGGCCGCGTGCGGGACCCGCTCGATGGCGAGTGCCGTGGCGGTGCCGCGGACTTGGCCGATGCCGAGGAAGGCGATCCCGATGAGCCCGAGTGCGAGGACACGGTTCAGCTGGCCGGCGAGGGTGACCAGCAGCGCCGCCGTGGTGGCGACCAGCATCGTGGCCAGTCCGGTACGCAGCAGCAGCCGCGGGTGGTAGCGGCCGACCAGCTTGGTGCTGACGGTGCTGGAGAAGGTTGCGGTCAGGGCGCCGAGCGAGAAGGCGGCGGATGCCTGGCCCACGGTGAAGCCGAGGACGTTCTGGAGCAGGAACGCCGAGCCGGCGATGTAGCAGAACAGCGCGCCACAGGCGAAGGAGAAGGCGAGGGTGTATCCCGCATAGGCACGGTCGGTGAGTACGGACCGGGCGGCCTTCAGGGTGGCTCCGACACCGCCGGGGCGCCGCCGCTGCTTGGGGAGGCTTTCGGGGATGAAGGAGAGCGTGGCCAGGAACATCAGGAGCGATGCCCCGGACAGGATCCAGAAAACGCCCCGACAGCCGCCCGCGTTGCTCACGGCGGTGCCGCCGGCCAGGGGGCCACGATCGGGGCGATGCCGCCGAGTGCCGTCAGCACGCCGAAGAGACTGGCCGCGACGGCACCGGTCGGTGCAGGCTGGGCGGCCGGGCTGGAGGAACGCGAGGACGGATGGTGGCCCCGTTTCGACCGGGACGTGATGGTCCGCTCGCTGGCGGAGAACGCCCAGCGTTCCTTCCGGTAGGAGTGGGGGCAGGTCGCGTGCCCTACCCTGGTCGTCCTGGCCTCATCCCCGAGCAGGAAGCCGACGAGATGCTCCGGCAGCAACCCGACACCACGGCCATGAGCACCCCCGGCACCGGCCACGACCTGCACCTGGAGCAGCCCGAGAACCTACACACCGCGCTCGCGGACTTCCTCGAGGGCCTCGCCTGAGAACGCCTGCGCGGTCACAACGACACCAAAGTCAGACCCCACTCATGGCCACCGATCCACAGGTCTTGACAATTACTCTCCACCTGCTCCCGAAGTACGGTGCTCGGTGAGGACGGACGAGACAACAGCGATCGGCTGTCCCGAACACTCGTCGGCTGTCCGGGCTGTTCAGCGGCGTGTCCCGGACCCCCGAGGCGGGGCGACGGAACCCTGTCCGGCTGTACAAGCCTGCCGTCGGCAGGCGGATGGCCCCCGAGCCTCGGGCAGGATGCCGTTTCGGGGTTACGGGGTGCCAGCTTGCTCTGTCGCGCGGGTCCAGGTGTTCATGATGATGAAGGTCTTGGTGCCCTCCACCTTGCCGGTCCGGCGTACGGCGCTGATCACCTGCTGAAGGTGGTTCACGTCCCGGATCCGGAGCTTGAGCAGGGCGTCGGAGGTGCCGGCGATGCTGTGGCTCTCCTCGATCTCCGGGATGCTCTCGGAGATGCCCTGGATCTCGTCACTGTCGGTCGCGCCGAGCAGGCGGATCTCGATGAACGCCTGAAGCATGCCCGCCCGGCTGTCCTCGATGACCGCGGTGTAGCCGCGGATCACACCCGCCCTCTCCATGCGCTCTATACGGCGAGCGCACGGAGCGGCTGAAAGTCCCACAGCACGTGCGATCTCCGACACGGGCGCTCGGCCGTCCTTGCGGAGGATGTTCAGTATGTGGCGATCGATCGTGTCCACGGCCAACTCCCCGAATCATGCGCGCCACGCACAAGTCGCGCGCTGAAAGCTCCATTGCTCATTGAAGATCGAGTGAACCACGCTCAACACGTGCGTCATGATGCCCGGCCTGTCGCCTAGGGACCGCCGTCCTGACATCGTCATGATGTCCGGGCGACCCCCGGCAGGAGGCTCGCACCGGCCAACCCCTATGGCGCGGACTCCGACCAGATGACAGGTGCGCGGGCATCCCCGGCACCCCACGGCCGGCCCCACATCCTGGGGCCGGCCGGGTACCGAATCAGGTCCACCAGCAGCGATCATCGCGCAGGCCACACAACGGGATCTTCAAGGATGCCGTCGGTGGATGCACGCCCTCGCCCGGCCAGGCGTGCTTCTGAGACCGTGACTTCGACCGCAGGGAACAGTCGCGTGAACTCCACCGAGGCAAGTTGCGAGCCCAGTCCCCGGGACAACGCGACCGCCCCTTTCATGATTCGCCACCACCTCAGGGTCATACCGCGAACGCCCTGGATCCAGGGACGGTCGGCCCTCCTCTTCGAAGACCGCCCGCGGCGTTCACTCGTCAGTCGATGGTGTCGACGACCTCGCCGAGGTCGACGAACTTGAAGCCGGTGGCCTCGCGGTCGCCGTCGCCGGGCGTCTCCTCGCCGTCCTGGACGACGAGGAGGCCGTTGGGGTAGCGCGTGCCGAGCGGGGCGTTGAGGGCGGCGGCGCCGTCGCAGACCTCGGAACCGTCGAGGGTGGTGGAGGCCGCGGCGATGCGGAAGGCGTTCTCGTACTCGTTGTCCTCGTCGCGCTCGCGGTCGTAGGCGACGAAGGTGTTGTCGCCCTGGCTGGAGGCGAGCAGGTAGCCGTCGCTGTCCGGCTCGTTGACCAGGGTCAGGCCCTCGACGTCGGCCGTCAGGTGCTTGCCGCCGAAGCCGGGGTCGGCGCCGGGCGTGCATTCCTCGGTCTGCTCGTCGTACGTGCCCGGGACGCCGTACCCGCGGACCTTGTCGATCAGGAGCGGCGTGCCGGTCAGGCCGGCGTCGATGCGCCAGATGCCGACGTCCTCCTGCCCCGCGTACAGGGTGCCGTCCGCGGGGTCGACGACCATGCCCTCGACCTGGGGCAGTTCGCCGGGCTCGGCGCAGGGCGTCCAGGAGGTGCTGTTGGGCAGTCGGAAGGAGGAGGGCAGGTCCAGGGTGCGGACCTGGCGGTAGTCGACGGTGCCGGCCGCGGTGGGGAGTAGTTCCAGCAGGGCGATCCGGGTGCGGTTGCGCTGGCTGACCAGGGCGTAGGAACGGCCGGTGGCGTGGTCGGTCCAGGTGGCCAGGCCGTACGCGGTCTTCTGCTTGTTGATCTCGGCCTGGTCGGCGGAGAACACGGGCCGCGCCCCCGGGTCGGTGACGTCGGTGAGCGGGCCGCCGGGCTTGTCCGGGTCGATGCGGTAGATCCGCAGCCGGTCGTTGCCGCGGTCGCTGACCACCGCGACGTCCGTGCGGACGCCGCCCAGGCGCAGGCCCTGCACCAGGTCGACGTTGTTGAAGCGGCCTGGCTTGTCGTCGGCGCTCGGTCCGGCCGGGGCGGGGATCGACTGCACCTGGCGCGCGTCCAGGTCGTAGGCCCGCAGACCGCCCTGCTTGGCGGTGGCGATCACCAGGCTGCGGCCCGGGTCGGCGGCGTTGCGCCAGATCGCCGGGTCGTCCGCGTTGGCGTTGCCGCCGGCCTCGTCGTCGAACAGCGGCGCGGTCTCGGCCTTCGGCAAGACGGTGTCGATTCCGGCGGCCTGGGCCGGGAGGGCGAAGGAGGTCGCCAGTGCCGTGCAGAGAGCGAGCGCGGAGGCGCGGGATGCCAGACGTATGGTCACGTTTCTTCCTTGTATGAGGGAGTTTGTCCCGATAGAGAAGACCCTCGCGGACATTCTTGTCATGCCCACAGCAGAAAAGTGGACGGCGGTTGAACACATCGCGAAACCCGCGGAGTAAAAAGCGGGCCGCTTTCACCGGCTGCGCACGCGTGCGGCGGCTCCCGCGGCCGGAGCGCCCGAGCAGGGCGTCAGGCCGCGGGAGCATCGCTGAGCGGGCTCGGTCAGCCGATGGCGATGTCGTCGACCAGGAAGACGGTCGACAGGTAGGTGTCTTCGGTGCCGGCGAACTCCAGTTTCACCGTCTCGCCCTTGTAGGCGGACAGGTCGACGGTCTTCTGGACGTATCCCGCGCTCGCGTTGGCGTTGGAGTAGGTGGCCAGGGTGGTGCCGTTGACGTTGACCTTGAGGGTGTCGTAGGCCGCGGAGCCGGACTCCTGGGTGGTGACCTTCAGCCAGAAGGTGAGCCTCGGGGCGCCGGTGGAGGGCACCGCGATGTTCGACTGGGACAGGGACTCGACGGCGTTGGTGCCGTAGCCCATCATCCAGGCGTACCAGGACCCGTCACGTGCGGCCTGCAGGGACGAGTTGGTGATGATGTCGTCGCTCTGGGTCCAGCCGCTGGTGCCCTGCTCGAAGCTGCCGTTGGTCAGTGCGTTCCCGCTGGGGGGATCGGTCGGATCGGGGGTGGGGGTGCCGGGGTCGGGCAGGGCGGTGCCGACGCTGACGGCGGCCCCGGCCTTGGAGATGAGGTACCGCTCCTGGGAGTTGGTGCCGTACAGGTCGGCGGCGGCCTGCAGGGTGGCGGTACGGGCACCGGCATAGTTGGTGGTGGAGGTCATGTAGGTGGACAGCGCCCGGTACCAGACCGCTGCGGCCTTCTCCTTGCCGATGCCCGCGAAGGTGTCGTTGTTGCAGGTGGTCCCGTTGTGCGAACGTCCGCCGATGGTCTTCGCCCCGGTGCCCTCGGCCGCCAGGTAGAAGAAGTGGTTGCCGATGCCGGAGGAGAGGTGCACGTCCACCGAGCCGGCATTCGAGTTCCAGCAGGACAGCGACCTGCCGTCGGCGGAGGGGTTGTCCATCCGGCGCATGTAACCGCCGGTCATGTTGAGCTTCTCGCCGATGTAGTAGTCGCCCGGGTCGCTGCTGTTGTTGGCGTAGAACTCGACCATGGTGCCGAAGATGTCGCTGGTGGCCTCGTTGAGGCCACCGGACTCGCCGGAGTAGGTGAGGTTGGCGGTGGCGGCGGTGACGCCGTGGCTCATCTCGTGGCCGGCCACGTCCACCGCGGTGACCGGGGTGTTGCCGTTCTGCGAGGAGCCGTCGCCGAAGTACATGCAGAAGCAGTTGTCGTCGTAGAAGGCGTTCAGCAGGCTGTTGTCGACGTGGACGTAGGCGGGGGCGCCGCGGCCGTCGTTGCGGATGCCGGAGCGGTTGAAGGCGCTCTTGTAGTAGTCCCAGGTCTTCGCCAGGCCGTAGGAGGCGTCCACGGCGGCGCTCTCGCGACTGGAGTTGGTGCCGTTGCCCCAGGAGTTCGTGGCCTTGGAGAAGGGCCGGGCGTTCTGCCTCGGGTTCGACTGCGGGCTGTTGTACGAGTCGTAGACGACGGTGCCGCCGTGCGCCGCGTCGGTGAGGGTGTAGCCGCTGCCGGACTGGGCGGTCTCGATGGAGACCTGGCCGACGGTGACACCGTTGCCGGTGCCCGTGATGTTCTGGTGCAGCTCGTACTGGTCCAGCGGGGCGCCGCTGGACGCGTCGACGATCACCGCCTGCCGCGAGGCCGGGCCGTTCTCGCCCGCGCCGGTGACGGTCGAACGGTAGGCGAGGACGGGCACCTTGCCGACCGCGTACACCACCAGGGTGCTGTCCTTGCCGCCGGCCTTCGCGTGCCTCACGTGCTTGGCGTGCCGCACGGCCGCAGCCGAGGCATCGGTCGCCGTCAGCTTCGGCGTGGTGCCGGATATCCGGATCGCGCCCTGGTGCGCCAGGTCCGAGCCGGTGATCCTGCCGTTCTTGGCGAGGTGCACCACCAGGTCGCCACCGATGACGGACAGGCCTCTGTAGGTGCGGTCGTAGCGCACGTGCCGGGCACCGTCGGCGTCGATCATGACGTCCTTGGCCACCAGGCGCTCGTCGGGGCCCAGGCCGAGCGCGCGGGCGGTGGCGGCCGCGTTCCGGCCTGCCGTGCGTATCGCCTCGCCGCGTGCGTCGGCCGTCATCGCCCGGAAGCCGGCGCCGGGCCGGGCGGCGGAGGCGCCGGCGGCCGTGGTGGACTGGGGGGTGGCGGCGGTGGACTGAGTGGTCGCCACGGCCACGGAGCCCAGGGCGAGGGCTGCCGCGACAGCGGCTGCCAGGGCGTTCTTGCGGTTCATCGCAATCCTTCCGCCAAGCCTTGTTGGGGAGTGCCGCGGAACGTCATCTGGGGTGCGGGGAGTATTCGGCGGCAGTTGGCTCGGCTGTGGCCATGAGGCTAAGGACGCGGGGGGTGGCCGACATCGGGGCAACCCCTTGATCTGGACGGGGAGGCCCGGTGGACGCACCATGGCCCGATGCCAGACTCTGCGATGTGGATGAGCGCGTCCCACGAGGACGTTCCCGTGCTGCCGGTGGTGCCGGAAGATGTGAACGGCACCCGCCGGGTGGTCCTGTTCGGACCGCCCGGAAGCGGCAAGACCACGGCAGCCGGCGTCCTGGGACGGCGGTCGGGCCTGCCGGTCCTGCGGTTGGCGCCGGGCCCACAGGACACCGGGATCCCGTACACCGGGCTGCTCGAACTCGCGCTGGCGCTCCAAGCACTGCCCGCCGCACGAGAGCTGACGGCGCGACTGGACGAGGCAGCCGACCGGCCGGGCTCCCCGGACCGTTCCCTTTCGGCCCTGCGGCTGCGCCGGCAGACCGCCGCCCTGCTGCGGGAGGCACCACCCATGACGCTGGTGGTGGACAACGCCCAGTGGCTGGACCCGGCCAGCGCGGCCGTCCTGGGCTGGGCCCTGCGCCTGACCCCGGACCTTCCCGTCATCGCCGCCGAGCGCACCTGGCGCCCGGAGGCCGGAGGCCACTGGTGCGGCGAGGACGCGTACACGGTGCGTGTTCCGGCTTTGACGGCCGGCCAGCTCACGGTTCTGCTGTCGCCCTACCGGCTGCCCCCTCGCGAGACCGCGCGGATCCACGCGTGCAGCGGCGGGAACCCGGCCCTCGCCCTCGCGCTGGCCGACGCCTCGCGCCCGCTCCCGGACCGGGACGGTGAAAGCGAGTCGGCCCTGCCGCCGACGGCCCGCCGACTGGTGGGCGAGTGGCTGGACGAGGTACCGGCCCAGGTACAGGAACTGCTGACGTTCGCCGCACTGGACGACCGGCCCGACCTCGAGCTGCTCGGCCGCCTCGCCGGTCCGGCGGCCGAGACCCTCCTGGCCCAGGCCGAGGCGGCAGAGCTGGTCGACGTCGGGCGGGCGGACGGGAGCGTGCGGTTCACCGCCTCCGCGATCGGCACGGAACTCACGACCCGGCTGCCGGGCACCACACGCCGCCTCCTGCACGCGCGCCTGGCCGACGCCAGCCGTGACAGCGTCCGCCGCGACCGGCACACCGCGCTGGCGGCCGACACCGCCGACCCTCGTACGGCCCGGCACACCACACGCGCCGCCGACCGTGCCAGGCTGCGCGGCGAACACCTTCTGGCCGCCGAACTCTCCCTCCTCGCCGCCGAACGCACCCCGCGCGACGACACCGGGCTGCTCACCGAGCGGGCACTGACCGCGGTACGCGACGCCGCGCACTGCGGCGACCTCTCCCGCAGCCGGGCCGCCACCCGCCTCGTCCTGGAACAGCACAGCAGTCCCGCCCAACGCGTCAGCGCCCTCCTGACCCTGCTCGACGCGAGCGGACAACGCCTGAACGGCGCGGACGAACTGTTCGCCGAAGCGGTCCACGAGGCGGCCGGCCGGCCAGACCTGATCGCCCAGATCCTGCTCCGTCAAGCCGTCCGGGCCAACGTCAACGAAGGCGCTCCCCAACAGGCTCATGCCCTGGCCGCCCAGGCCGCCACTCTCGCCCAGGCCGCCGGTGTCACCACCACCACCGCCCTCGCCCTGACGATGCAGGCGCGCCTCCAACGCATCCTCGGCAGACCCGGGGCCGATGCCACGCTCGACCGAGCCCTGTCCCTGCCCCGCACCACGGCCGTCACTGCCAACACCACCCCGGAGCACCTCGCCGCCCGCCACGCGCTCTTCGACGACCGCCTGACCGATGCCCGAACCCTCCTGCTGCCCCTGCTCGTCCAAGCCCGGCGGGCCGGGGACGCCGAGGGCACCGTGGACATCCTGCGCAGCCTCGCCGAGGTGGAGATCCGCGCCGGACGGTGCGCCCAAGCCCTCGACTACGCCGCCCGCGCCCAAGCACTGACCGACGGAGCGGGCCTGCCGCCCGGGCCGGCCTGCTACACCTCCGCCCTCGTCGAGGGCACCGCCTCACGCACCGACCTCGCCCTCGTCCACGCACGCCGCGGAGTCGACACCGCCCGGCAGGACGACAACAAGGTCTTCCTCTCCCGCAACCTCTTCGCCCTCGGACACCTCCTCCTGGTCACCGGCCGCCCCAAGGAAGCTCTGCAGGCCCTGCAAGAGGTGCGGGTCCTCGAGGAACTCCAGCAGGTCCACGACCCGTCCGTCCTGCGCTGGCACCCCGAACTCGCCGAAACCCTCGTCGCCCTCGGCCACCTCGACCAGGCGCAGAGCCTGCTGGACTACACCCGCCGCGCCGCGACCGGCCTCGGCAGAGACGCGGTCCTCCCTTCACTCGAACGCACCCGGGCACTCCTCGACGCCGCCGGCGGCGACTACGACACCGCGGCCCAGCGCCTCCACGACGCGGCCGACCGCCTCCACGACCTTCCCCTCGAACGCGGCAGGACCCTGCTGGCGCTGAGCCACACCGAACGACGTGGACGCCGACGCGCCAGTGCCCGCACCGCCGCGCAAAGCGCCGCCGACCTCTTCACCGCCCACCAGGCACACCCCTGGGCCCAAAACGCCGCGCAAGCCCTCAGCCGACTGGAAGCCGCCCCCACAGGCGGCAACACCCACCCCCGTCTCACCTCTGCCGAACAACGCTGCGCCGAACTCGCCGCCGCCGGAACGAGCAACCGTGACATCGCCGCCACCCTCACCGTCAGTGTCAAGACGGTCGAGGCGACCCTCACCCGCGTCTACCGGAAACTCGGCCTGCACTCACGCGTCCAACTCGCGCACGCCTTCACAGCGGCACGTGAGTGACCCGCTCGGACGGCTACGGGAGCCGCCGGGCTCAGTCGTGTACCGGGCGACGACGTCTGGCCCGCACCACGGATCGGAACAGCTCGAACGCCGGCCCGCCGAGCGTCCGGGTGCAGCCCGGCCGTCTCGGTGGGGGCATCGATCCAGAGACGGGCACCCGGTTCGGTGCCGTACAGGTCGTGGACGGGGTGGTCGAGTGCCCAGCGGGTGACGACCGTGTCATGGCGGGTGGTCGCCACCCGACGGACCATCGTCGGAGGTGGGCAGGTAGAACCCCCGGTCGATCAGCGTGCGTCCACGGCTCGTGGCGTAGGCGAGGAGACGTCGATCCGGCAGTTCTCGGTGTGTCCGGCGTCCTCCAGGCGCTCCTCGCCGAACTGGGCGAATCGCTGCTCTCCTGCACGCTGCTGCTGCCCGATGAGGAGGAGCCGCTGACCCAGCGCTGGGAGATCAAGGAGCGCCTGGACCACGAGGTGGACATCGTCATCGACTTCTTCGTCGGCGAACTGGAGATCGTGCACAGGCGAGCGGGCGACACTTCGCGGTTCGAATGGCCGGCACGTGCGGAGCACGCGTGTGGGGGCGGCACGCGTGTGCGTGCCGCCCCTGTCGGCGGGTGCCGGGATTCAGTTGAGGGTCAGGAAGGAGCCCGCCCCGTTGCCGTACTCGATCCAGGCGCCGGACCGGGCGTCCGCCGGGACACCGGACCAGGCGGCGGTCAGGTCGGTCGGCACGCCGGGGGTGACGCGGGCCCGGTCGGGCGTGACCGTGACCTTGCCGGTGACGGGGCTGTCCGCGGTGATGTGGTTCACCTGATAGGTGTACGGAGTGACGGTCTCGTTCTCGGCCCCGATCGCGACCAGGGACACGAAGATGGCGTCGGCCGTGGGATGCGGCACGGTGATGGTGACCGCTCCGTCGCTGTCGGCGTCGGCGGTGTGGACGTCCTGGAGGACCCCGCCGACCTTGCTGCCCCAGAGGACGCCCGTGAGCGTGTCCTCCGCCGCGTCGAAGCGGACCGTGATCTGCGACGCCCTGGTGCCGGACGGGATCTCGGCGTCGTAGGAGATCTGCTGCGTCGTGGTCAGGGTGCCCTCGGTGGCGGGCGAGGAGACCGGTCCGTAGGCGGTGGCCGTCAGGGTGCTGGTGGCCGGGGTGACCGAGAATTGGGTCGAGCCGCTGGAGCCGGATCCCTTGATCTCGGCGGGGGCGCGGACGATCTGCGGGGTGACGACGATCGGGCTGCGGACGGTGGTGCGGCCGGAGGTCCAGGTGAGGGACCCGGTGTCGGCGCGTCCTGCGGGCGCGGTGGTCACGTCCAGGGTGACGGTGAAGGTGCGCTTCTGGCCGGGGTGGCTGAAGTGCAGTACGGACGGGCTCACGGTGGCCTTGATGCCGGGGAGGTCCACCCGGGCGCGGTAGGTGCCGGCCGCGGTCGCGGTGACGGTGCGGGTGACGGTCTGCTTGCCGAAGAGGTCGCCGATGGCTATGGACGGGTAGTTGAGGTCGCTCGGGTCGATGGCCTTCGTTCCGGTTCCGGTGTGCACGCCGGAGCCTTCGAGGTACGCGAGCCAGTCCCGCTCGCCCGAGTCGTAGACGAGTCCGGGCCGCAGCATGGCCCGTGCGTCCACCTCGCCGGCGCCCTGCGCGAAGGCGTCGTCGCTGTTCTTGCCGTCCGCGGTCTTCGTCGGCGTGGCGGTGGTCATCATGGCCGACTTGATGCTCATCGGGGACCAAGTGGGGTGCTCCGAGAGGTAGAGCGCCGCCAGGCCGGCGATGTGCGGGGTGGCCATGGAGGTACCGGAGTAGTAGTCGAAGTCGTGGCCGTTGTTGCCGACCGGGGACACGGCCGCGAGGATCGTGACGCCGGGCGCGGTGATGTCGGGCTTGAGCAGGTCGCCGTTGCCGACGAGCGAGGGGCCGCGCGAGGAGAAGCCGGCCACCTGCGGGTAGACGTCCGAGGTGCCTCCCTTGGTGAGGGTGGCGGTGGCTCCGTCCGTGGCGGCGTAGGTGCGAACGGTGGTCGCACCGGGGGTGTTGAGGTGGACGACCGGCAGGCTGTGCAGGTCGCCGTCCGTGCTGTCGTCGCTGGAGTTGACCAGGACGACGCCGATGCCGCCGGCCCGTCGGACCTCGGCGGACTTGTCGAGGCGGGAGTTGTAGCCCCGTTCGCAGACGACGATCTTCCCGGCCGTGCGGGCGGGGTCGAGGGAGTCCGGCATGCAGTAGTCCGCGTAGACGTCCACGGTATCGGGGTCCCGGACCGCGGAGCCCAGGACGAGCGGGGCGGGGCCGACCTGCCGGCGCACGGTGGTGCTGATGCCGGTGTAGCTCGCGCCGTTGCCCATGGTCACGGTGCCGGTGTGCGACGCGATGGTGCCGGCGGCGACCGTGGTGGTCCAGGGCGCGGTGTTGTCGAGGGTGGACGCCTTCGGGCCGGAGTTGCCCGCGGCGGTGGCGACGAAGACTCCGGCCGCGGCGGCGTTGCGGAGCGCGACCTGCGCCGGGTTGTCGTACGCGCTCTCGAACATGCCGCCGAGCGAGTAGTCGATGACGTCCACGCCGTCGGCGACGGCCTGGTCGATGGCGGCGACGAGGTCGCTGGTCAGACCGCCGTCCGACTCGCCGTCCTTGCTCTGCCAGAGGGCCTTGTAGACGGCGATGGCGGCTGCGGGGGCCACGCCGGAGACGGTGGCGAGGTCCTCACCGCCGACCGTGGCGCGGACGTTGGCGTTGCCGGCCGCGGTGGACGCCGTGTGGGTGCCGTGGCCCTGGCTGTCGCGCGGGGAGATGTATCCGGCCCGGTTGGACTCCGGAACGGCGTCGAACCAGGCGTCGCCGAAGTAGCGGGCGCTGATGACCTTCTCGTTGCAGGCCGCGGCGGTGAAGCTGTCGCCGGTCTGGCAGGTGCCCTTGAAGGTGCCGCCGTCCGCCTTGTGCATCACGGTGGTCGTGCCCACTCGGTAGGGGCGGTAGCGGTCCTTCTTGCCGGGCTTGCGGGAACTCAGGGCCGGGGCGTCGAAGGAGGGGTTCTCCGGCCAGATGCCGGTGTCGATGTCGCCGATGACGATGCCCTTACCGGCTTCGGCGGTCCCACCGAGGGCCTTCCACAGCCCCTTGGGGCCGGAGAGTCCGAGGAAGTCGGTGGAGCTCCGGTCGTCGGTGGCCTGGTGGAAACGGTCGGGGGCGATGTTCACGACGCTCCCGGTGTGGGCGAGGCGCACCAGTTGGCGGGCGTCGAGCCGGGCGCTGAAGGTGTTGGTGGTGACCGCGTAGTGCTGCCGGACGGTGGCGCCGACCTTCTTGGCGACGCGGGTCTGCTGGTCCGTCAGGTGGGTGCGGTACCGCTTGGCGGCGGCCGATGCGACATCGAGCTTGCCGCCCTCGGCGGGCTTCGTGGCGGCAAGGTCGCCGACCCCGCCGTCGTAGGTGACCAGAGGCTCGTCGGCGAGGGTGACCAGGTAGGTGCCGGTGGCGGATTCGGCGATCGGAGCGGCGACGGGAGCGGCGGTGGCGGTCGTGGCGAGGGGAAGGCTGAGCGCGGCAAGGGCGGTGGTGAGCGAGGCGGCGAGGGCGGCTCGCCGGTTGCGCGACGTTCTTCGCGGCAGAAGTGACACGGACTCTCCTCATGGATTTCCACGCACGCCGGAGAGGCGAGCGTGGGTGCTCGCCTGCGGCGTGCGCTGGGGGCGGGAATCTCCGAACCGCCTGGCACCAGAGGTGACTGACGGGTGGTCCGGGATGAGTGAACGCTGTGCAAATACCGACTGTCCAGATAACGTGATGGCGTCTTTGGCGTGGTGACCAAACGCGCCACGCGTGGGAAGACCGGTCGGCCCGCACCGAAGGCAAGGGCCTCCCGCGCTGTCCACTCGCGTGGCAAGGAGGGCCGGCTGTGCTGGAAGCCGTGGGTGTGAGCGCGTTCGACGAGAACGTGTACCGGACGGTGTTGTCGGGACAGCAGTGCACGGTGGGCGATCTCGCGGAGAGCGCGGGCGCCGGAGTGGCGCGTACCCGGCAGGCGTTGAAGCGGCTGGCCGGTCTCGGCCTCGTGCGGCGAGTGGGCCGGGGCCGCTGGGAGGCGGTGAGCCCCCGGTCGGCGCTCTCGGCCCTGCTGCACCGGCGTCGGTCCGAGGCGGAGACGCTGTACGGCGAGGTGGAGGCGGAACTGTCGGGCCTTCACCGCCTGTACTGGGCCAATCAGTTGAGGTCGGACCCGGAAGCCCTGGTGGAAGTGCTCTCGGACCCGAAGGTGATCGCCCGGCGGATCGACGAGGTGAACCGGTCCGTCACCACCCATTTATGGACGCTGGACAAGCCGCCGTACCTGGACGCGGTCGGTCAGCCGCACTTCCACGAGCAGGAGAAGGCGACCACCCGCGAGTGGGTGGAGCGCGGCGTGGACATCCGGGGCGTGTACTGCCTGGAGTCGATCGATCCGCCCGGCCGGATGGAGACCGTTCTGCGGCTTGCCGCGCTCGGAGAGAAGTCGCGGCTGCTGCGTCATCTCCCCTTCAAAGCGCGGATCGTGGACCGCAAGGTGGCGATGGTGCCGCTGACCGGTGGCAGCAAGGAATCCATCGTGCTCGTGCATCCGTCGGGCCTGCTGGACGGGCTGATCGAGCTGTTCGAGGCGTACTGGGAACGCGCCGAACCGCTGCTCGCCCATCAGGTGGACGAGGTGGAAGAAGGGCCTACCGACGAGGAGTTGGTGCTCGTGCGTCTGCTGCACGCCGGCTTCAAGGACGAGGCGATCGCCCGGCAGCTGGGGGTCAGCGTCCGCACGGCGACGCGGCGGGTGGCGGCTCTGCTGCGCACACTGGACGCCGGTACGCGGTTCCAGGCGGGGGTCCGGGCGCGGGAGCGCGGCTGGATCTGAGCCCGACCGGGGGTCGCCCGGCCTTCACCTCTCCGTGCGTCCGGTCCTTGACAGCGTCGCCCCAGCGACTGCGGAGCACTCCCTGCCGGGGTTGCCGCTCTACCGAGAGGCCACCGCGCGGGCGGACGCGGTGACAGGGGATCTTTAGGCAGGCACGAAGAGAGCCGACGCATGAGCCGCGCACAGTCGCACTACACCTCGGCGGACGGGGGGCGTCCCCGAGGGGTGGACACCTTTTGTTCATTATGTGGCGAGTGTCGGGGTAGCTGGCTGCTGTTCGAAGGCGATCGGTGCCTGCTGTCCGCTTGCCGAGTGCCGCCGGCGGTTGTCGCGGGTGGTCCATCGGAAGACGGCCCGGCGGCAGGCGCGGGCCCCATCGAAGCGGCGAGCGCCGCGGAACGTCTCGCCTTTGAGGGCCGCGTTGAAGCTCTCGGCGAGCGCGTTGTCCGCGCTCGTGCCGACCGCACCCATGGACTGCCGTACCCCAACTCGGCGTAGGGACCGGCGAATTCGCCGGAAGTGTGCTGGGCTCCGTGATCACAGTGGAATACGGCTCCGGCCAGGCTGCCGCAGGTCGCGGCGGCCGCATGGAGTGCATCGGCGACCAGCGAGGTGCGCATGTGGTCGGCGATCGACCAGCCCACCAGGGGGCGCGAGAAGCAGTCGATCACCGTCGCCGGATACAGGAACTTGCCGTCGCCCGCCAGCAGGTAGGTGATGTCCCCGACATACTTGGTGTTCGGCGTGTCCGCAGTGAGTTCGCGCCGCAGCAGGTCCGGCACGGGCGTGGCGGAGGGACCGGGCACGGTGGTGACCTGGCGTCTGCGCGGCCGCAGGCCGGCGAGCGCGGCGTCGGCCCGCCACTTGTAGAAACTGGAGCGGGCGACCTCCAGACCTCCAGCACCTGGCGCAACCGCTTCATGCCCCAGGCGCGGTGGTGGTCCTCGACGAAACGGCAGCGGTTCACCAGTTCATCTCGGCGGCGAAAACTACGTCGCCTTGCGCAGGATGTCCCGCCCGACCGCGAGCTTCCGGGTTCTCCTTGCGCACCGCCTTCGCCTCTGCGCGCAGGGCAGCGATCTCGGCCTGCAGTTCCTGTTCCGTGATGACCTCGCTCACCAGGACGTCCTTCGTCTAGCTGTTCGTCATGCCGCTTTCACTGCGACGGGCCCGCTCGGCCCGCACCCGGTTGCGCAGCGTCTCCCGGCTGATGCCCAGATCCCTGCCGATGCCCCCGATGGTGTGGCTCGGGTCCGACGGGTACAGCGCGACCACGTCCGTCTTGAACTCGGGCGAGTAAACCTTCATCACCATAGAAGGCGCCTCCTACCCGTCCCCTGCCGGGACCGGAGTCAGAGGTGTCCACCACTCGGGGACAGGTCCCGAACGACAACCGCAAGCAGGTCGGCGGCGGCCGCACAGTGCCGCCGGCCATGAAGCGAGCGGGGCGGACTTACTGATCGTTCAGAATGAGTTGAGCTGCGGGTCTTGTGCTCGACGATCTCGGTCGGCAGTGTGTCGGGGGTGCGTGCTGATCTTGTGCCCGACGACCTGTGGCAGCGGATTGCTCCGCTGTTGCCCCCTGCTCCCGAACGACGTCACCGCAATCCCGGGCGGCTGCGTGTTCCGGACCGCGTGGCACTCGCCGGCATCATGTACGTGCTGCGGACCGGTGTCGCCTGGCGCGATGTCCCCGCGGAGATCGTTGGCTGCTCCGGGGTGACGGCCTGGCGCCGACTGCGGGACTGGACCGAGGCCGGCGTCTGGCCCCGCCTGCATGCCCTCCTGCTGACCGAGTTGCGCCGCGTCGGCCTGCTGGATCTCGACGACTGTGCGGTGGACGGCTCGCACATCCGGGCCCTGAAAGACATCTCAGGGGGCTATGAAGTCAAGCCGCCTGCTCGGTCGGTGGTGACAGGAGCGGTGCGAACGCGTGCTGTTCATCAAACTGCTGGCGGGTCTTGAGGCAGTGATGGAGCTGGCCGAGAAAGCGGTTCAGCAAGTGCCGTTGTGCGGCGGCGTGCCAGTCTCCGTGCTCGCGTCGGCGCCGGTAGTGGACGTTGGCTCCTGGTGATGCGGTGAGGGCGGCGAAGGCCCAGAGGAAGCCGGCGTTGATGAGGCGGTTGTTCTTGACGAAGCGGCGGCCGACGAAGCGCTTCTTGCCGGAGGCTCGGGTGATGGGGGCGGATCCGGCGTACGACTTCAGCGCCCGGGCGTCGGTGAACCGTGCCCGGTCGTCGCCGAGCTCGGCGAGCACACGGGCGCCGAGCATGGGCCCCAGGCCCGGGAAGCTGAGCAGGATCTCGCTGTCGGCGTGCTGGTGAAAAGCGGCTGTGGCCGCCTCCGCGAGATCGTCCGCGGCCTGGCAGGTGGCGTCCAGCTGCTTGAGCAGGGCCAGGAGCTGGTGGCCGAAAACGTCCTCGACGCCGGGGAGCTGGTGGGCGTACTCGGCGCGGAAGACGGCCCGCAGCTGGGCGAGGGTGAGCTTCGCGGCCTTGGCCGGGGTCGGCGCCAGAGTGAGGATGACGCGGGCGTCAGCCCTGGTCAGACCGCCTTGCTTGCCCTGGAAAGCCAGCAGAGCAGCGGGGTAATACTCGCGCAGGAGTGAGCGGACCTGGTTGGCGACCTGCTGCCGGGTCCAGACGGCGTCCTGCTGGGCTCGAGCCAGGACCGTGATCGCCTGGGCGAGTTCGGAGTCGGCCGGCAGGGGCCGGTGGGCGTGCATGTCGGTGCGCAGGATGTTCGCCAGGACCAGGGCGTCGCCGGGGTCGGACTTCTTTCGGCTGACGCCGTGGCGGTCGCGGTAGCGGGCGGCGGCAAGCGGGTTGATCGCGAAGACCTGACGACTGCCCGTGCGCAGGCTCGCGACCAGGAGGCCGTGGCTGGTCTCGATGGCCACCGGTATCGGATCGTCTGGGCTGTCACCGTGCTCGGCAAGGAGGTCCAGAAGCTGGTGGTAGCCGGCCGCGTCGTCGGTGATACGGGCCTTGGCGAGCAGAGTGCCGGCTTCGTCGACGAGGGCGACGTCGTGGTGGCGCTCTGCCCAGTCGATGCCGCAGAACACGGTCAAGCTGTCCTCCCAGTTCCGTCCGTTTATGCAGGTCACGAGCACATGCGGGTCACGCGGCGCCCTAATCCAAGGACTCGTTGGTCCGCCATCTGAGTAGCCGTTCGCGACACCAGCGCACTCCAGGGGCTCGATCTTTCTGCAGAGCTCGCGGGCTCGCGGATGAACAAGAGGTCGACCCTGGAGCGGGCTCGCGCCGTGACGATCAACGTCCGAGTAGTCCCCGCGAGTTTCGCGGTGATCACGGAGGCGCCGGGCTGCGCCGCTCTTGACAGAGGCCTCAAGGGCCTGGAGAAACGGAGGCGTCAGCCTGTCGCCCGCGTCATCACCGCGAGCCCCGCAACGGACAGCGATGCCGCTCTTTGAGGAGGCCTTGAGGCCAGGGGGGATCCAGGCATTCGCTGTCCTATGCGAGCAGCCACCCCGGGGCAGTGCATGGTCCCGGGCCGTCTGCTTACGCACTGGATTAGGGGGGGATCGCACCGGTCCCTCGCCCGTTGACCGGAGCCGCCCCGGCTCCAAGCACCATCTGATCGTCGACCGTCACGGAACCCCGCTCGCCGTCACGCTCACCGGCGGCAACCGGCACGACGTCACCCAGCTTCTGCCCCTGCCGGACGCGGTCCCACCGATCCGGGGTCTGCGCGGACGCCCCCGCCGCAAGCCCCGGCGACTGTACGCCGACCGGGGCTACGACTTCGACAAGTACCGCCGCCTGCTGTGGAAGCGCGGCATCAAGCCCATGATCGCCCGGCGCGGTGTCGCCCACGGCTCAGGGCTGGGCAAGGTGCGCTGGGTGGTCGAGCGCGCCTTCGCCTGGCTGCACCAGTTCAAACGGCTCCGCACCCGCTAGGAGCGACGCGCTGATCTCCACCAGGGCCTGCTCGAGCTGGCCTGCAGCCTCATATGCCTCCGCCGCCTGCGCACCTCATTCCGAAACGATCAGTAAGCCGCCCCCGCCGGCACGGGCAACCGCTGCAGCCTCATTCCCCTCCAGGCGCGGAAGTCTGCGTCGGGCCGTGGAACCGTAGCCGCCTCCAGGATTGTCTGTTGGACTGCGGCTCACTGCGTGCGGTGCGGCGGGTGGCGGGCGATTTTCAGGCGGACCTCGGTGGGCATGTCGAGGCCGGTGGACCGGTGAGCGGTCCGCAGTGGGCCCTCGCACAGGGCGCCGAGGGTGGCGCCGGGTGCGCTGTGCGGGGTGAGGGTGAGCCCGACGCGGGTGCGCGGGTGGGCGGGGCGGCCGGTGATGCGTACGGCCGCGTGCCGGACCTCCGGCAGGGCACCGGCCTCGGCCGCGATCGCGTCGCTGAGCGCGCGGTCGCGCAGTTCGACGCCCTCCCGCGGGGGCGTGCCGCCGACGGGTAGCGCGCCGGGGCGGTGCCGGTTCAGCTGGGTGAGCAGCCACCACAGGGCGAGCAGGGCGGCCACGGCGAGCGCGGCGATGACCGCGGGCCACCACCACCAGCCCTGGCTGCTCCAGCGGGCCCGGTCGGCGGAGCCGAGCAGGACGTCGTCCGGGGTGGTCAGGGGCCAGCCGGCGGGCGGGTCCAGGCCGTGCCTGCGGTAGAGGTCGAACCCGGCGAAGAGGATCAGCAGTCCACCGCCGAGCAGGACCAGTCCGGCGAGGGCCAGCAGAGTACGGTTGAGTGCGGATCGCGGGGTCATGGCGCGGGCTCCGGGTTCTGCGTCAGTCGGTGTGTCGCCGTACCCGTACGACGATGCGGGGAGGGGCTGCGAGAGCGAGCCGGTCGCGTTCCTGGCCGAGGACGGCGGTGAGATCGTCCTTCACCTGGCGGGGGTCGCGGAAACGGACGTCCGCGCGGGCTGTGACGCGGTGGCGGCGTACCCGGACGTACGCCGCGCCGACGCCCGGGACCCGCAGGGCGGCGTCGCGCAGCAGGCCGGCGGCGCCGTCGCGGTCCAGCGAGGCCCGCAGCCGGGGGCAGCCGGCGGTGGAGCGCAGGGGCAGCCAGTGCCGCAGCCCGGGGGTGAGGGCCAGCGCGATCAGCCACAGGCCGACGGCCGCAGCCGCGGCAGCTCCCGTGAGCATCCACACGTCGTCCACGGGACGGGTAGCCAGCGCGTCGGTCAGGTGGCGCCGCCAGGCCGCCGAGGAGCGACCGGCCCGTACGGCGACGACGTCGGCCAGCGCCGCGACCGCCGCCACCAGAATCACCGCGGCGACCAGCGCCGCCGGCAGGCGGCGCGCGGACCACGGGCGGTGGGTCCGGCGCCCTTTGCCACGCTCTTGGGCCATGGTGTCCGGATCGGGTCCGGCGTGCCCGGACGGACCGGGCTCCTTCGTCAGCCGCACAGCAGGACGCGCGGACGGTGTGAGGCCACGGCCGGGCGGGCCGGGGTCGGGTGTCATCGCGGGCTCCCTTCCCGTGCGGCGGGCCGGACGGTCCGGGCCGCGCGGCCGTTCACCGGACCCGCCCCCGGCCCGGGTCGGCGGCGGTCACCAGCCGCCGGACGGTGACGGTGACCTCTCCCACCCGCAGGCCGGTCAGGTGAGCCACCCGTTCGGCCACGTCCCGCTGGATGCGCTCACAGACGTAGGCGAGGTCGGCCGGGTAGGGCAGGTCCATGGCCAGGTGCAGGCGCACCGATCCGGCGCGCACCGCGGCGGTGGCGCTCGGCGCCCCCGGCGTACCCGGGCCGGGCGGCACGGCCGCGCGCCGCGCCTGCGCCGTGCGGGCGGCTTGGGCGGCGACGCGCGCGACTACCCGATCCGGGATGACGGTGGCGCCCCGCTCGGCCGGTGGCGGCAGACCGGTGGCCGGCGCCGGGCCCGGCCCCTCGCCGGCGGAACCGGTCCGGCTCCTCACCGCTGCCTCCGTGTCCCGAGGCCGAGGTCGCCCTGCACGGCGAGGCCGGCGATCAACCCCGCCGCACCGAGGACCAGGACCAGCAGAAAAGCCCAGAAGCCGCCGAAGTAACCGGCGAAGCCCAGGGCCATGCCGGCCACGAGGCCCGTCATCGCTGCGTTCATCTCGCACTCACCCGTCTCGCCCGCGCCCGCCCGGGACGCGGGGGTGGATCACCGCACGCGGCCCTCGTCCGGTTCGGCTTCTTCTTCCTCGTCGGGCAGGTGGACGTCGTCGACGAGGATGTTCACCTCGACGACCTCCAAGCCCGTCATCCGCTCCACGGCGCCGATCACATTGGTACGCACCTCACCGGCGACGTCGACGATGGAGACGCCGTACTCGACGACGACGTCCAGGTCCACGGCGGCCTGCCGCTCGCCCACCTCGACCTTCACCCCCCGCGTGACCCCCGTGCCGCCGCCTGTGCCGGGCACGCGGTCCCGCACGGCGCCGAAGGCGCGGGCCATGCCCGCCCCGAGGCTGTGGATGCCCGGTACCTCGCGGGCGGCCATGCCCGCGATCTTGGCCACCACGCCGTCCGCGATGGTGGTCTTCCCCCGCGTCTCGGCCGGGGCCCCGGCCCCGGTACGACCCTTCAGCGCGCTCACGCCCGCGTCGGGCCGGCTGCCCCCGCCGACGCTGGTGATGTTCTCGGTCATGGCGGTCGCCTCGATCGGTCGGCGGGCACCGGTGTGGCGCCCTCACAAGGTTGGATACGGCGGGCGGGGCATCTCTCACACCCATTCGATGTGACACACATCACAAATCAATGTCCGGGTACCCGGACGGTCCAGCCCTGTGCGGGAACGCCATGACCGAACGCACTGCTCACCCACCCCCGGAACACAGCCTGCCGGACGGATTCCTGGCCGTGCGGGCGGCTGAGGGGGACGAGGACGCCTTCGCCGTTCTCGTCCAGCGGCACGGCCGGCCCCTCCTCGCCCTGGCCCGTGGCATGCTCGGCAACCCCCAGGACGCGGAAGAAGCCGTCCAGGACGCCTTCGTCAGCGCATGGCGGCGGCTGCCGGAGTTCCGCCACACCGCGGAGTTCCGCACCTGGATGTACCGGATCACCGTCAACCGCTGCCTGGCCGCGCGCCGCCGGCGCCGGCCGCCGTCCCTCCCGCTGGACACGGCCCCCGAACCTGCGGCGGGGGACGTCCGGAGCCAGCCCGCCCCCTGCGCCGAGCAGGACGCGGCCGTCGCCGCCCTGTCCCGCGCGCTCGACGGTCTCCAGACCGGGCAGCGGCTGTGCTGGATCCTGCGCGAGGTGCAGGGCCTGTCTTACAAGGAGATAGCCCACATGACGCGCACCAGCGAACAGACCGTGCGCGGCAGACTCTTCCGGGCACGCCGATCCCTCCAGGAGGCGATGAGCCCATGGCGCTAGACGACGCGCGGGCGCGCCCCGCCACACCCGCCCGACCCCCCGCCGGCACGCCGCCGTTCGCGGGTGACGAGGTGCTGCCCTGCGGCCGGTTGCTCAGCCGGGTCTGGGAGCAGGCGCGGGACGCCGCGCCGGCCGCCGACCCGCACACCGTCTCCTGTCCGCACTGCCGTGAGGCCGTCGAGGCACTGGCCACGCTGGACGCGGCCACCCGGGCGCTGCGCGCCGTGGACGCCGCCGCCCACCACGCGCTCGCCGGCCGCGTCATGAACACCGTCAGGACGGAGGTACGGCTGGGACGGCTGCTGCCCGTGGCCGACCCCGACCAGGACCTGCGGATGACCGAGCGCGCCGCCGCCCGGGTGCTGCGGGCCGCGGCGGACGCGGTTCCCGGTGCGCGGACAGCGTCCTGCCGGCTCGCGCCCGAAGGCGCAGACGCCGGCGTGCGGGTGACCATGACCCTGGCCGCCGCCCCGGACCGCCCACTGCCCGACCGGGCCGGTGAGGTGCGCCGGTCGGTCCTCCACTCGGCCGGACAGGACCTGGGACTCGCGCTGACGGCCATCGACATCACCGTCGTCGACCTCCTGACGCCCGACCCGCCCCCGCACCCAGGCCCGGCGAGCGGCGCCGTGCGATGATCTCGCCCGGCCGGGGCGACCGCGCCTGCTCGAGAAGGCCGAGGGCAGTGTCGGGCTGGGCCGTCAGCGGCGGGTCTCGATCCGCAGGCCGCCCGTGGTCACCCGCCGGATGTGCTCGCTCGCCAGCAGGTCGTGCGGCTGTCCGAGCTCGATCGCGCTCGCCGCGTCCAGGCGGACCAGCTGGGCGGCCGTGAAATCGACCCCCAGGGCACCCAGATTCTCCTCCAGTTGGGCGGGGGTGCGGGCCCCGATCAGTGTGCTCGCCACGCCCGGGTTCCGCAGGGTCCAGGCCAGCGCGACCTGGGCCGGGGTGCGGCCCAGCTCGGCTGCGACATCCCGGACGACCCCGGCCACGGCCAGGTTGCGTTCGGTGAGCGCGCCCAGGGCGAGGTTGAGGCCCCTGCGGCTGCCGTCGCCGGTGCCGTCACTCGCCGCGGTCACGTCGTCCCGGCCGTACTTGCCGCTGAGCACCCCACCGCCCAGCGGCGAGTACGGGACCACGCCCAGGCCCAGTTCCCGGGCCATCGGGATCAGGTCGCGCTCCGCGGTGCGTTCGATCAGGCTGTACTCGAGCTGCAGCGCGACCAGCGGTGACCAGCCGCGCAGGTCGGCGATCGTTTGCATCCGGGACACCTGCCAGGCCGGGGTGTTGGAGATCGCCACGTACAGCACCTTGCCCTGCCGGACCAGGTCGTCCAGGCCGCGCAGGACCTCCTCGACCGGCGTCCGGAAGTCCCAGACGTGCAGGTACAGCAGGTCGATGTAGTCGGTGGCCAGCCGCCGCAGGCTCCCTTCCACCGAGCCGAACAGGGCCTTGCGGTGACCGCCCCCGGAGTTGGGGTCGCCGGGGCGGCGCAGGGTCGAGTACTTGGTCGCCAGCACCAGGCGTTCGCGCTCCTCACGGGCGAACTCGCCCAGCAGGCGCTCGGAGCTGCCGTCGGTGTAGGTGTCAGCGGTGTCGAGGAGGTTGCCGCCGAGCCCGACGTAGTGGTCGAACAGCTTGCGGGCCTCGGCCCGTTCGGCGCCCCAGCCCCACTCGGTGCCGAAGGTCGCCGTACCCAGGGCCAGCGGTGAGACCCGCAGCCCCGAGCGGCCCAGCAGCCGGTAGGCGTCGAGGGTCAGTGCCATCAGGTCCTCCTGTGCTCGTGGTCCGTTGCCGGGACCGAGTCTGTGGCGGCGGCGACCCGGGGGTAAGGGACGGCACTTCCTGGGAAGACCGGTCCCACCCTGACGGTTGGGCCGGTCATGACGACCCGACCCATGGACACCGCACAGGAGTTGGCCGCCTTCCTGAGGAGCAGGCGCGAAGGCCTCGACCCCGGCCGGCTGGGCCTGCCGTCGCACCGGCGGCCCCGGCGGACACCGGGGCTGCGCCGAGAGGAGGTCGCCGAACTGGCCGGGGTCAGCACCGACTACGTCATCCGGCTGGAACAGGGCCGCGGACTGCGGCCCTCGGCAGAGGTCCTGGCGGCGCTGGCCCGGGCCCTGCGCCTGAATCCGAGCGAACGCGACTACCTGTTCGACCTGGCCGGACGGCGCCGCCCCGGCACCACCGGCGGGCCGACCGCCAGTGCGGCGCCGTCGCTGACCCGCCTGGTCGGTGACCTCTCACCGCTGCCGGCCATGCTGCTGGACCACCGCTACGACATCCTCGCCTGGAATCCCGAAATGGAACGCCTGCTACCGGGTTTCGAGACCGTGCCACCGTCACGGCGCAACGCGATGTGGCTGTGCCTTCTGCACCCGGAGATGCGCGGCTTCTACGCCGACCGGGAGCAGGTGCTGCGGGACGGCATCGCCCACTTGCGCGCGGCATGGGCCGCGCACCCGCAGGATGGGGACCTGTCCGCCCTCATCGCCGAATTCGCCACGCAGGACGAGGACTTCGCGCGTTTGTGGTCGGAGCGGGAGGTCGGCGTCAACGGACGCGGCCGGAAGGTGCTGCGGCATCCGGTCGTCGGTACGATCACCGTCGACTTCGAAGTCCTGCTGCCGCTCCAGGATCCGGAACTGCGCCTGCTGGTCTACCGCCCCGCTGACGACAAGAGCCGCAGGTCCCTGGACCGGCTGTACGCACGGTGACCGGGCCAAGAAGACTGACGATGGCGAGCGCTGCAGCCGAAGGGGGCCCTCGGCACGACCGCGTCGACCAACCGGCCCCACCTTCCGAACCTCGCCACCTCCACGACCTGCCCGGGCCACAACCCCGCTCGACGCACGCACAGGCCATCGCTCGCATCCCCTGATCGGACAGAGGCCACCGCTCCGGGAGTGTCGTACGGAGTCCTCGCTACGAAGAGCACGACCAGTGACCTTCGGAAGGACTTCGTCGTGCGCTTCGCCCGGACCGCTGCCCTCGCCACCGCCCTCACGGCCCTGCTCGTCCCCGCCACCGCCACCGCCCACGCCGCCCCGACCACCGACACCGCCGGGCGCGCTGCCGGTCGGGCCGTCACCCTGCCGGTGCGGGACGTCCTGGCCGCTCTGCCCGTCCGTGACCAGGATCGCACCGGGTATGAGCGCACGGCGTTCAGGCACTGGGTCGATGCGGACAAGGACGGCTGCAATACCCGCGCCGAGGTGCTGAAGGCCGTGACCGGGCCCGAGGAGGGCCCGCGCTGCACACTGACCGGCGGAGAGTGGTACAGCCCGTACGACGACCGCTACATCCAGGGCCCGCGCGGCCTGGACATCGACCATCTGGTCCCGCTCGCCGAGGCCTGGGACTCCGGCGCCTCCGCCTGGTCGTCGGCGGAGCGGGAGGCCTACACCAACGATCTGGGTGACGAGCGGGCGTTGATCGCGGTGTCTGATGCAGGGGTGGCGTCTCGTCCGGGGGGTGGGGGAGCGGCCGACGGGTGCTGGCGCCGCTGGTGGATTTCGGTGGAGGTGCGGTGTGTGACTGGTGCCGCGCAGCATTTGCATGGCCCTGGTGGTGTCCGCCGGGCGGGCGCCGTGTGGGTGCGGGCACCCGCGGCGCGGGAGAGGCGGTGAAGTTCCGGTGGACTCTCCCGCCGCACGGGATCGCGCTTCTTTGCAGGTCAGAGCTGGTGTCCCGTGGTGGGATGCTGAGTGTCGCGAAGGTTCAGAGGCGTGATGCGTGGCGATACTACGTGCGCGGAGTCGCGTTCGGGGACGGCCGCCGTCCGGCCGGCAAGTCGTTGAGGGACGCCCAGGAGATGGCCGGCCTTCCGCCCGGGAGGTGGTGGGGGCCCGGTCTGGCCGAGCTCGGACTGACCGCGGGCGCGGAGGTGTCCGAGCGGCAGTTGGAGCTGGTCTTCGGGCAGGGCCGGCACCCGGACGCCGACCGCATCGAGCGTGGCCTTCTGGACGACGGCGCCGACCCGGCCACGGCACGACGCGAGACCGTGCTCGGGCAGCGGATCGAGGAGATCGAGGCGCGCAAGCAGATCCCGCTGCTCGCCCTCGACCTCACCTTCCGGCCGCAGGCGTCCCTGATCGTGCTGTGGGCGTTGGGAGACAACAAGACGCGCCGGGTCATCGAGCTGGCCATCGCCACCGTGCTGCGCTGGCTGGAGACGAGGTCGCACAGACCCGGTGCTCCTCGGACCGCGGGCGCGCCAAGACGCGCCCTGGTCGTCGCGGTGTTACGGGACTTCGACAACCGGGACGGCTTCCCCCCTCCTGCACGACCACTGCCTGGTCCTGAACCGCGTGCAGCGCCTGGACGAGGACGGCGAGCCGGTGTGGGGCGCCAGCGGGCCGTCGCCATCCACGCCCACCAGCAGGCCGCGATGCCCGAGGAGTACCTGGAGGACCGGACGACCGACCCGGCGACGTGGCTGCGCACACCGGAGAACCTGGAACGGCGCGCGTCGCAGGCGTCTCACCAGGTGACCGGCAGCTCATGGAGGCCGTTCACCATGCTCTCCGTCTTCCAGCGCAGTGCGTCTTCGGGGACGGCCAGTTCGAGGCCGGGCAGGTGTTCCAGCAGCGTCTCCAGGGCCACTTGCAGCTCCACGCGCGCCAAGTGGGCACCGATGCAGAAGTGAGGGCCGTAACCGAAACTGAGGTGAGGGTTGGCGGCCCTGTCGAGGACGAGTTCCTCGGCGTCGTCGAACACCGCTGGATCCCGGTTGGCGGCTGCCGTGTCGATCAGGACGGGCTCGCCCTCGCGGACGAGCACTCCGCCCAGTTCGATGTCTTCGGTGGCGTAACGGGGAAAGGCGAATCCATTGGGCAGCGGCACGTACCGCAGCAGTTCCTCCACCGCGAGGGGGACCGTCTCGGGCCGGTCGAGCAGCGAGGAGAAGCGGTCGGGACGCGCCAACAGGAGATAGCAGGAGTTGGAGATCTGGTTGAACGTCGTTACGAACCCCGCGCTGATGAGAACCGGCGTGAGGGCGAGCAACTCCCGCATGGAGATGCGCCCCTCCCGATCGTGCGCCCGCACGAGAGCACTGAACAGATCATCGCCCGGATGTTGCCGCCGTAGCTCCACCAGGTCGGCCGTATACGCGGCGAAAGTGTTGTTCCACTTGTGGAACTCGTCAGCCGTCACGGTGTGGGACATCATCACGTCCAGCCAGTGCCGGATGCGGGGATGGCCGTCCTGATTCACCCCGAGCAACTCGCCGATCACCGTGATCGCGAGGGGGAAGGCGAACTGGTCACCGAGGTCCGCCGGGGCACCCGACGCCGTCATACGGTTCATCAGGTCCTTGGCGATCTCCTGCACGCGGTCGCGCAGCCGCTCGACACGACGTGCGGTGAACGCCCTGGCCACCGTGCCCCGCAGCCGGGAGTGATCCGGGCCGTCCGTGGAGAGCAGGCCACCGCCGCTCACCGCCACTGGTCGCACGCGCGGCCGGTCCCTCCCGGCCGCCGCGGCCATACTGAACCGCTGGTCGCCCAGCACCGCCTTGGCGTCGGCGTATCGGGTGACCAGCCAGGCGTCCTCGCCGTACGGCATCCGCACCCGTGCCAGCGGCCGTTTCCGCAGCTCGGCGTAGACAGGGTGGAGTTTCAGTTTCTCGGCCTGAGCAAAGGGATACGCGAGCGTCTCTTGCCGGTTGGGCACCGTCGATGTCCGCCTTTCGGGGAGAAATGGGAAGCCTAGAGCTGGACCAGGACCTTGCCGCGATTGGCCGCCCTGTCCTCGTACAAGCTGCGGTACGCCTCCGGGATGGAGTCGAATCCGCGGCGGATGGTTTCGTGGTAGGTGATCTCGCCGCGACGGACCATTCCTCCGAGCTCGTCATGCATCGCGGCGAGTGTCTCCTGGTCGTACCACTCTTCCGCGAAGATCCCGCGCACGGTCGTACGGGGGAACATGATGTAGGGAAGAAGGCGGGGCCCGACATGGTCGCCCGCGACCTGGGTCGCCCACTGCCAGCAGACGGCCACCTGGCTGCCCACGTTGAGCATGGAGAACACCGCATCGGTGATCGCCCCGCCCAGGTTGTCGAAGTACTTGTCGATGCCGTCCGGGGCCGCCGCCCGCAGCGCCTCGCGGACCTTCTCCGGGGCGTCACCCTGCTGGTAGTGGACGACATCGTCGAAACCCAGCCCGGCCAGGTACCCGGCCTTCTCCGGTGAGCTGGTGGTGCCGATCACCCGTGCGCCGGAGCGCTTGGCGAGCTGGCCGGCCAACGAGCCCACCGAGCCGGAAGCACCGCTGATCACGAAGGTGTCACCCGGTTTCAGGGTGAAGAACCTGGTGAGTGTGCCCCAGGCGGTCAGGCCTGGCGGGCCCATGACGCCGAGCGCCGTCGAGAGGGGCAGCGCCTCGTCGTAGTGACTCGGATCCAGCCTCCGGTACGCGGGGAACGGCACGGGGAACTCGCCATGCTCCCACCGCCACCCCGCACCCGTGCCGACCACATGACTACGCCAGCCGCCGAAGCCCTGCACCAGGTCGCCGACGGAGAAGGACGCCCGCGGGCCGGCAGCGATCACCTCCAGGATGCTGTGCGCGACCATGTGCGTGCCGATGGGCGTCTCAAGGGCGAGGCCCTGCAGATAGGGATCCACGGACACATAGAGGGTCTTGAAGAGCATCTCGTCCTCCTTGAGGGAGGAGACGTCCACCTCCTCGACCACCTTTTCGTAGATCCGGTCGACATCGGGAGAGCCCGGCACGTGCTCGCGCACGGTCCACTTCTCGATCTTCATTCAGACTCCTGGACGGTGGGGGCCGGTGCGATCCGGGACGGGGCGGGGCGCCGGCCGACCGGGATGACGATGTGTGTGGGCGGCGGCTGGGACCAGTCGATGCCGGCGGTGAACTCCACGCCGTCGTCACGGCAGATGAACTGCATGACATGGCGGCCCGCCGCAGCCGCCCGGATGAGACCGCCGATCGATGACCAGACACCGGCGAGGTAGAAGTTCGCCAGGCCCGGCGCCACCGGACCGTTCTTCTTCACTTCCTCCTCGACCGTCTCCGCGCTCTCCACGAACGGCAGCCAGCCGGCGATGGTTCCGTCGTAGTTGCCGGTGTAGCGGACCTGGGTGAGCGGCGTCCCGATGTCACGCGCCACCACCGCCTCCGCCAGCCCGGGGAACTGCCGGTCCAGGAATTCCGTGACGGCGCGCTTCACCTGGCGCTTCGCGGCGTAGTACGCACGGCCGCGGCGTACCGCCAGGGTGTGGACCTCCTCTCCCTTGTGCATGCGGCTCCGCTGTTCCGGTCCCTGGCTCAGCTTCCGCCAGACGTCGGTGTCGGAGAAGTAGCTGACGAATACGACGGTGCTCCCCTGCGGTGACAGCTCCGGGTAGTGGATGCTGCGGAACTGGACGTTCATACTGGGCTTGCCCATGCCGATGAATTCCGCCGCTTCCTCCTCGCCGAGCAGGTACGTCGAACAGGGCTCGCCCGCCGGAAAGGGGCGGTCCAGGCCCAGGAACACGGTCACGTAGCCGGGGTAGAGCATCCCTGGTTCGTTGATGGTCTTCGTGTAGAGGCGCTCGTAGGTCTCGTTGAGATACCGGCCGCCGAGCAGCCGCATCATCGTGGTGTGGCCGTCGCAGGCCGAGACCACGATGTCGGCGCGGAACTCCCGTCCGTCGCTCAGCCGGACTCCGGCGGCACGGTCGTTCTCGACCAGTACTTCTTCGACCTTGGCGTTGTAGGTGATCCGCCCGCCGAGCCGCAGATAGCGCTCTTCGACCGACTTGGAGAGGCCGAGCGAGCCCCCTTCCGGGACGCCCGCTGTCGCGTTCGCGTGCGACGCCAGCTGGAAGTGGAAGGGCAGCACCGGGAACGCGGGGTGGTACTCGTAGAGAATGTAGTTGAACGCCTCGCGCAGGAGCGGGTCGGTGAACCTCGCGGAGTAGTCCGTCATGAGCGTGGTCATCGATCGCCGGATGACGTTGATGTACGGGACGAACGCGGCCAGCGTCCTCCAGCGCTCAAGCCGTCCCATCAGCCCCATCGGTGTGAGGAAGGGGTAGACGGCCATGCACTGCCTGAACTTCCGCAGGTCGCGGCAGAATTGCCTGATCGGCTTCGCGTCGGTGGGGGAGAGGTCGAGCAGGTGCGCTTCCAGGCGGTCCGGATCGGAGTAGAAGTACACCGCTCGGCCGTCACGGCCGCGCACGACGTTGAAGACGTCGAAGTTGCGCATCTGTTTGCCTTGCAGCGCGCCGAGCTCCAGCCAGATCTGGTGCATCTCGTTGCCGGGCCCCGACCCGAGCAGCCAGCTGACGCACCAGTCGAAGGTGAAGTCGCCCTTGTCCCAGGAGGTACAGCAGCCGCCCGGGATCTCGTGCATTTCGAAGATCCGGCTCTGGTAGCCGTTCATCTGCGCGTAGCAGCCCGTGGACAGACCGCCGAGCCCGCCACCGATGACGATCATTGTCTGGCGTCGGCGTTTGCGCACGTCACGAGCCACATGCCTCACCTCCCAGCGCGACGTCGTAGGCGCCGATGCCGGTCTCGCTCAGACACCTGGCAAGGGCCGAGCGGGTCAGGTCGGCGTTGTGCGCGACATGTCCCGGGTCGAGCATGTCGGCGTGGACGCCGGAGCCGCACAACACCGTGCTGCGCGTGGCGGAGCTGCCGTCCCAGGTGCCGCGCTCGCCGGCCGCGTAGAAGGCGACCTTACGCTCGTCGGAGATCACGGTGAGGGGAGCGCGCACCATACCGAGATTGGGTGTACGGCCGCAGAAGCCGATGTAGTCCCAGGCCTGGTCGAGAGTCTCCTGGGCGAGGTGCTCCGACCCGGTGTGCTTGCGCAGGTGCTCGCGCAGTTCACGCTCGAACTCCTCCAGATGGTCGGCGTCGGCGGTGAAGCAGGCGGGGATGCGGTAGGAGTCAAGGATGACGACGTCACCGACCTCGCGCCCGCGGTGTTCGAGTTCCTTGGCGACCTCGAAGGCCAGGTTGCCGCCGAGCGAGTAGCCGAGCAGTTCGCAGGGGCCCTGCGGCTGGAGGGCGTCGATCAGATCGGCGTAGCGGGCCACCTTGTCGTCACCGGTGACGTAGTTGAACGCGACGAGTTCGTACTCCCGCAGCTCGGCCGCGAACAGCCGGTAGACCAGTCCGTGACCGCCGGCGGGCGGGAAGCAGAAGACGACGGACCCGGCGCCGCGGTTGAAGCGCAGATAGGGCTGGGCGCCGGGGAGCCTTCCGGTGACGATGTGTTCCACCGTCCTGGCCATGCCGTGCAGCGTGGTCACCTTGAAGAGCTGGCTGACCGGGATGGCGATGTCGAACTCGTTCTGCAGGCTGTGGATCAGCTCGATCAGCTTGATGGAGCTGCCGCCGGACTCGAAGAAGTCGTGCTGGAGACCGACGTGCCCGAGGCCGAGGACGGCTCGCCAATGCTCGGCCATCCGCGTCTCGTAGAGGGTCACGGGCGGGTCGTGCCGTTCGTCGTCGGCGGGGTACCGGGGCGCGGGCAGCGCCGCGATGTCGACCTTTCCGTTGAGGGTGAGGGGCAGCTCGGGCAGCTCGGTGAAAGCGGCGGGGATCAGATACGTCGGTAGGTGCGCGGCGAGATGGCGGCGGAGCTGCCGCCAGTCCAGCTCCGTACCGGGAGCCGCTACGCCGTACGCGCACAGCGTGCTTTCCCCGCGCTGGTCCGGCCGCAGGGTGACGACCGTCTGCGCCAGCGCGGGCCACTGCGCGAGACGGGACTCGATCTCGCCGATCTCCACGCGATGGCCGTGCACCTTGACCTGCGAGTCGGCGCGGCCGAGGAGGTGCACTCGCCCGTCGCTGTCCCAGCAGGCGAGATCGCCGGTGCGGTAGAGACGCACAGGCCGTGTACCCGGCTCGCGGCTGAGGGTGCGGGTGACGAAGCGGTGCGCGGTCTGCTCCGGGTCCCTGACGTATCCGGTGGTGACACCCGCGCCGCCGATCCACAGCTCGCCCGGGACTCCGGGCGCCACCGGATCGCCGTGCTTGTCGAGGATGTACACCTCGGTCCCCGGGAAAGGCCGCCCGATCGGCACCATCCGGCTCGGCTCCAGGCCGTCCGTCGGCCCCTCGAAGTAGGTGCTGTCGATGGTGGCCTCCGTGAGGCCGTAGGAGTTGACCAGGCGGGTGTCCGGGCCGCACAGGGAACGGAGCCGGTCGTACTCCTCGACCTTCCAGCTGTCGGAGCCGACGATCAGCAGGCGCATGAAGTCCAGGCGGCTGCCCTCGTGCTCGCAGTGGGCGATCAGGCCCCGTACGACGGAGGGCACGAACTCCCCGCAGTCGACGCGCTCCTCCCGCATGGCGGTGTACAGCATCGCCGTGTTGAACAGCAGCTCGCGCCCGATGAGCACCAGGGTGCCGCCCGAGCACAGGGCGCGCACCAGGTCGCCGGTGAAGACGTCGAAGGACGGGCTCGCCATCTGGAGATGGACGGTGACCTCGTGGCCGAAGCGGTACTCCACCCGCCATGCCTCGTACGCCGAGGCGATGTTGCGGTGGCTGACCGACACCGCCTTCGGGTTGCCGGTGGAGCCGGAGGTGTAGATGACATAGGCGGGGGCGTCCATGTCGACGGCCGGCTCACGTGCGTCACCGGACGTCTCCACGGTGAGGTCGCCGAGGGTGAGCACCTGGCACGGCAGGCCGGCGAACCGCTCGCGTCCGGCGTCGTCGACCACCAGCACTGCGGCTCCGACGTGCGCGACCATGTACGCCATCCGGTCGGCCGGGTTGTCGGGGTCGAGCGGCAGGTAGGCGCCGCCTGCCCTGAGCACCGCCAGCAGGGTGACGACGAGCTCGGCTGACTTGTCCAGGCAGACGGCCACCACCGCTCCGTCGGCGACACCCAGCTCGCGCAGCCGCCGGGCGCGGCCGTGGCTGCGGTGCTCCAGCTCGCCGTAGGTCAGTCGTCGGCTCCCGCCGTCCTCGGTGGGAGCGGAGACGGCGATCGCTCCGGGCCGCTCGGCGGCGATCCGGCTGATGAGCCGATGGACCGGCACGTCCGGCGCGGCGGCCCGGTGCCCCGCTCCGCTCCACTGGCCCACGATGCGCTCGCGCTCCTTATGGCCGAGCATCTGCAACCGGCCGGCGGGCTGCGAGGGGGCGGCGCGGGTCAGCGCGTCGAGCAGGTTGACATAGTGGGATGCCAGCCGCCGCATCGTCGAGGCGAGGAACAGGTCGGTGTTGTACTTGAAGACGCAGTGGAAACGCCGGTCGGCTTCGTCCTCGTACACGGAGAGGGTGAGGTCGAACTGCCCTTCCTCCTCGGGCAGCTCGATGTACTCCAGGCGGTAGCCGTACTTCTCGGTGGCCACCTTGTGGGTCAGGAGGATGAACATCGCCTGGAAGACGGCGGACCGGCTCGGGTCGTGCCGCAGGCCCAGCTCCTCCACCAGAAGCACAAACGGGTACTCCTGGTGGTCCAGGCCGCCGAGCACGACGTCCCGGACACGGGCGAGGAGCTCGGCAACGGTCGGTGAGCCGGCCAAGTCGAGGTGAAGCGGCAGCGGGTTGACGAAGTAGCCGTAGACCCCGGCGAACTCCTCCTGGGTGCGGCCTGTCACCGGACTGCCGACGATGATGTCGTCCTGGCCGGAATAATGGTGGAGCATCAGGTAGTAGGCGCTGATGAGCGCCATGAAGACGGTGACGTCGTGCTCGCGGGCGAGGGCGTGGACGCGTGCGCTGAGGTCGGTGTCGAGGACGAAGAACTCTGAGGCGCCGTTGTGGGTCTGGACGGCCGGGCGGGGCTTGTCCGTCGGCAGATTCAGGACCGGCGTGTCGGCCGGCAGATGACTCTTCCAGTAGTCGAGCATCCGCCGGGCGTCGCGGCCGGCGAGGAACCGGTTCTGCCAGTTGAGGAAATCGAGGTAGCGGGCCGGGACGGGCGGCAGCTCGGGGCGCCGGCCCCGGCTCAACGCCTCGTAGACCGCGAGCAGCTCCTCGATGAAGGTGAACGTCGAGATGGCGTCGGAGATGATGTGGTGCACGGCCTTCATCAGCACCCAACGGTCACGGCCGCGTTGGAAGAGGCGCAGCCGGACCAGCGGGTCGTGCTCCAGGTCGTACGGCTCGCGGTACTCACTGACGATCAGATCGTGGATCTCCTCCCACGGCCAGTCCTGGACGTCGAAGACTCCGACGTCCTGCCGGAACACGGCGTCCTCGGGCGGGGCGACCTTCTGGACGGGCCGGCCGTCCTGATGCGTGAAGTTGGCGCGGAGGCTGGGATGGCGTTCGATCAGGACGCGGAACGCCGCGAACATCAGGTCGGGGTCGAGCTCCACGCGTACCTCGACGGCGCCGCCGATGTTGTAGGCGAACCCGTCGGGGTTGAGCTGCTTGAGGAACCACAACGCCTTCTGGTTCTGGGTCAGGGGATGCTGCCGCTCGTCGTGGAAGAGTTCGACGACGGCCTCGTCCCCGGCGGCATCCGCGTCGGCTGAGACCAGGTCGACGAGTCCGTCGTACAGCTGGCTGACCAGGTCGCTGACAGGCGCGCTGCTGAGCAGGGCGACGACCGGCAGCGCGATGCCCAGCTCGGCCTGGACACGGGAGCGCAGCTCCATCGCCAGGAGGGAGTCGAGGCCGAGGGCGCCCAGGCCGGCGTCGGGGTCGACTTGTTCGGGCCGCACCCGCAGCACACCGGCGACGATGTGGGTGAAACGGTCGGTCAGCAGCGCCCGGCGGGTGTCGGCGTCGGCGCCGCGGAAGGAGGCGTGGAGCGTGTCGAGGCCGCTGCCGTCGCTGTCCGCAGCGGAGGACGCGCCGTCCGCCGCCGCAGCCAGGTCGGTGACCAGCAGCGGGGGCGAGGGGTACCAGGCGAGGAAGACCGGCCAGTCGACGACGGTGGCGACGAGCAACTGTGAGCGGTCCTGGCAGATGACGCGTTCGAGGACGGCCATGCCTGCTTCGGGGGACAGCGAGCTCATGCCGCGATGAGTGCGGTAGTGCTCGATCAGCCCGAGCTCCTCGATCATGCCCGTGGCCCAGGGACCCCAGTCCAGGCTGAGGGCGGGCAGGCCGCGGGCGCGGCGGTGGTGGGCGAGCGCGTCGAGGAAGGCGTTGCCCGCAGCGTAGTTGGTCTGGCCGGCGGTGGTCAGCAGCGAGGCGATCGAGGAGAAAAGGACGAAGTGGTCGAGCGGCTCGTCCGCCAGATGACGGTGCAGCAGGTACGCGCCGAGGACCTTCGGGTCGTACACGGCGTCGAAGGCCGCCCGGTCCATCTCCGGCAGGAGGGTGTCCAGGACCTGGCCGGCGAGGTGGAACACGCCGCGGATCGGCGGTGACTCCCGCCGCCTGTAGTCGGCGAGCCATGCGGTCAGGCTCGTCTCGTCGCTGGTGTCGAGCGTGGCCAGGATCGGCAGGGCGCCCAGCTCCTCCAGCTCCTTCAGGAAGCGGACGCGGTCGCCGGCGGCGGAGGCGGGGTCGATGGTGCGCCACTGGTCCCGGTCGGGCAGCGGGGTGCGGCTGACGATGACGAGGCGGCGGGCGCCGCGGGCGACCAGCCGGCGGCAGAGGTGCCGGCCCAGCGCGCCGAACGCGCCGGTCACCAGGTACGCGCCGTCGGCGCGCAGACGCAGCGGCAGCGGGCGGGGCAGGTCGGCGACCGGTGTGAGGCGGCTGGTGTAGCGGCGGTCGCCGCGCAGCGCGATCTCCTCCTCGCCGTCGGCGGCGGTCGCTTCCCGCAGGATGGCCTGGGCGTCCGCCCAACGGGCCGCGCCGTCGTCGCCGGAGGCGGGGTCGAGGTCGATGAGCCTGCCGCGGTGGGCGGTCAGCTCCTGCTGCCCCAGTACGCGCCCGATGCCCCAGGCCGGTGCGGACAGCGGTTCGACCGGATCGCCGGGGGTGGCGGCCTGGCTGCCGCGGGTGACGATGTGCAGCCTGCTGCCCGGATGGTGGACCGGCAGTGTCCGGGCGAGCGCGACCAGTGCGTAGCCGCCGAGGCCGGCGTGCTCGCGGAGGCCGGCTGCGGTCCGGACCGCGTCGATGGGCGGGAGGTCGAGACTCCACAAATGGGCTACGTGGTCGTAGGGCCCTTGCCCGGCCGCGCTCAGCTCGGCGAAGAGACGTTCCAGGTCGGCGGTGGAGCCCGGTGCGACCGTCGACTCGCGCTGGTCCGGCGACATGCCGTAGCCCGGGCCTGGCCGCACCAGATGGCACCGCCCGCCCAGGGCGGTGATCTGCGTGGCAAGCTCATCGGCGACGCCCTGCGCGTCGGCGAGGACGAGCCAGTCCCGGGCGGGAGTTTCGGTCGTACTCGCCGTCCCGGACTCGTGCGGGGTCTCGACCCAGGAGATGTCGGCGAGCCAGGAATCGATGGTGGTCAGGCCGACGGCTGCGGATGCCTTCTCGACGTCGGCGGCGCGGAACCCGGTGATACCGCCGAGTGGAGTGCCGTCGTCGGCGTAGACGGCGATGTCCCCGACGAGTTCGCCGTCGGCGCGGCTGGTGAGGGTGGCGTGCGCCCACAGCGGCTGGTCCCCGACGGCGTCGAGGCGTACCTCGTCGATCGAGAGCGGCAGCCGGATGCCGGTGCCGGGCGCGGCATCCTGGCCCTGGACCAGGATTTGCGGCGTCAGCAGCGTCTGGAAGCAGGCGTCGAGCAGCACAGGGTGCAGATGGTGGCGGGCGGCGTCGTCGCCGATCGACACGGGCGGTCGGATGCGGGCGAGCGCCTCGTCGGAGCCGATCCATACCTCTTCGATCCCTTGGAACGCCGGTCCGTAGTGGTAACCGAGCGCGGCGAGTGCTGCGTAGCATTCGGCACCGTCCATCCGACGAGCGCCGCCCCCACGGATCGCGTCGGTGTCGAGCCGGGGTGCGCTCCTACGGAGTCCGCGCTGCGCGGAGCGCAGGGCACCACGGGCGTGCACGCTCCGCTCACCCGTATCTTCCCGCGGAACGCCTGCGATGGTGAACGCGGCGTCTTCGGTGCAGACGGACAGCTGCACCGTCGCAGTCTCGCCGACAGGGCTCTCGGGGCCGGTCGGCAGGAACAGCGCCTTGCGCAGGTCGATGTCGGCGAGGACGGCGTCGCCGCCGGTCAGTACCCGGGCGGCCTGCGTCGCCATCTCCACGTAGCCGGCCGCCGGGAAGACCGTGCTGCCCTGGATCCGGTGGTCCCGCAGATACGGCAGGGACTCCACATCGAGCCTGGCTTCCCAGACCGGTTCGGCGGTATCGAGGCGGCGCCCGAGCAGGGGGTGGTCCAGGCGGCCGAGACGGACCTGCTCGACCGGCTTGGGCTCCGTCCAGTACCGGTCTCGCTTCCACGGATAGCGGGGCAGCGGCACCGGCCGGCCTGTGGGATGGAGGACGTCCCAGGCGATGTCGACGCCGAGGCTGTGCAGCGCCGCGAGAGAGAGGGTGAAGCGCTCGCTCTCGTCCTCCTGGCGGCGGATCGACGGCAGGACCCGCACTTCGCCGCCCCGGGCGCCGGCACATTCGTTGATCGAATGGCCCAGGACCGGGTGCGGGCCGATTTCGAGGAAGACCCGGTGGCCGTCATCGGCGAGACGGTCGATGGCGTCACTGAACCGGACGCTGTCACGGACGTTGTGCCACCAGTAGCCGGCGTCCAGCTCGGGACCCTCGGCGCGTCGGCCGGCCGCCTCCTCGCCCGCGGTCGTGTAGAGCGGGACGCACGCCGGCCGCGGCTCGATGCCGGCGAGCGAGGAGAGCAGTTCGTCTCTGATGGGGTCCATGTACGGCGAGTGGTACGGCACCCGCACGGTCAGGAACTTGGCGAAGATCTCCTCGGACCGCAGCTCGTCGGCGAGCTCGGTGAGGGCCTGCTCGTCTCCGGCGAGGGTGAGAGCGCCCGGACTGTTGACGGCGGCCACCGACAGGCGGCCGGCGTAGGGCTGCAGACGCCGCAGGGCATCTGTCTCGGACAGGCTCACCGCCAGCATGGAACCGGTGCCCACCAACCGCTGCTGGAGACGGCTGCGGTGGACGACGATCCTGGCCGCGTCACGCAGGGTATAGACACCGGCCTCGTAGAAGGCGGCGACCTCACCGGTGCTGTGCCCGACGATGGCGTCCGGTCGCACGCCATGGCTGCGCCACAGTGCCGCGAGGCCCACCTGCACGGCGAAGTTGGCGGGCTGGGCCAGCCAGGTCTCGCTCATCTTGGAGTGGGCCTCGTCGGCGGCCAGTTCCTTCACCAGCGACCAGCCGGTGAGCTCACGGATTTCGCGGTCGCACGCCTCGACCGCCTCCCGGTAGACCGGTTCGGTGTCGAACAGCTGCCGTCCCATGCCCCACCACTGGGGCCCCATGCCGGTGAAGACCCAGACCAGCCGCCGGTCCCGCTCCTCGCGCTGCTGGTCCAGGAGCACGCGGGGGTGGGCTTCGCCCCTCAGATGGGCGCCGAGGGCCTCGTCCAGCGAGGCGGGCGAGTCGTAGACGACGGACAGCCGCGACTCCAGATGCTGGCGGCGCCGGGCCAGGGTGTAGGCGAGGTCGGGCAGCGGCGCTGGGGGACCGTGGACGCCGGAGAGCTCCTGCCGGATGTTCTCGGCGACGTCGAAGAGAAGCTCAGGATCCCGTGCGGTCAACGGCAGAACGGAATAGCCGGAGGGCGACGGGAGTGGCTGCGGTGCGTCGGTCGCCTCAGGCGCGGGGGCTGCTTCGAGCAGCACGTGCGCGTTGGTGCCGCCGAAGCCGAAAGAGTTGACGCCCGCGCGCGCCGGACCGTCGTGGCAGGGCCAGGGGACCGTGCGCGTAGGGATCTCGTAGGGCAGCGACGCGAGGTCGATCGCGGGGTTGATCTCGTCGAGGTTGATGTGCGGCGCGATGGTGCGGTGCTTCAGGCTGAGTACGGTTTTGACCAGCCCGGCGATACCGGCGGCCGATTCGGAGTGGCCGATGTTCGTCTTGACCGACCCGACGTAGCAAGGAGCGCCGGGTGGGCGCCCGATCGACAGCGCGTGGCCGAGCGCGCCCGCCTCGATCGGGTCGCCGACGGGTGTGGAGGTGCCGTGCGCCTCGACGTACTGGAGGCTGCCGGGGGTGATGCCGGCCTCGGCGCAGGTCCGCTCGATGAGGGTGATCTGGGCGTCGGCGTTCGGGACGGTGATGCCGTTGGTACGGCCGTCCTGGTTGACGCCGCTGCCGATGATGACCGCGTGGACGGGGTCGCCGTCGCGCAGGGCGTCGTCCAGACGCTTGAGAGCGACCAGGCCGACGCCTTCCGCTCGGACGTAGCCGTTGGCCGAGGCGTCGAAGGTGCGGGACCGGCCGTCGGGGGAGAGGAAGCCGCCCTTGGTCTCGGCGATGGTGTATTGCGGGGCACTGTGCAGCAGCGCCCCACCGGCGAGGGCCAGTTCGCTCTCACCGCGGCTCAGGCTCTGGCAGGCCAGGTGCACGGCCACCAGGGAAGAACTGCATGCGGTGTCGATGGAGACACTGGGGCCGCGGAAGTCGAAGCAGTACGAGATGCGGTTCGACACCATCGTCATCATCGTGCCGGTCGCGGTGTGGGCGGCCAGGGTCTCGAAGCTGAGATCGGCGAACTGCAGGATCTTGTAGTCGAGCGTGAACGCGCCGACGAAGACGCCTACGTTCCGGCCCGCCAACTCCGCGGGCTTCTGCCCGCCGTCCTCCAAAGCCTCCCAGGCGACCTCCAGCAGCTTGCGCTGCTGCGGATCCATATGGGCGGCCTCACGCGGGCTGATACCGAAGAAGGCCGGGTCGAACTCGTCGAATCCGTCGATGTATCCGCCGCGGCCGCCGACCAGTCGCCCAGGTTTCGACTTGTCCCGGCTGGCGAGTGTGGCGATGTCGTACCGATCGGAGGGTGTCGGGGTGAGGCAGTCCTTACCGTCGACCAGGTTCCGCCAGAAGGTCCGATAGTCGGATGCTCCGCCGGGCAGCCGACAGCCGATTCCGACGATGGCGATCTTTTCTCGCTGTGCGTGGTGTAATTCCGACATGGCTGAATCCTTGCAATACCGGAGTGGCGGATTTTCGTCGTCAGGTGGGCTGTCGGCCGGGTACCGCTCGGCGACGCACGATCTGGACATGGCTGGAGACGATGGCCTCGGTTCTTGGAAAGGATGCCGGATCGTGCAGACCGACCTGTTCCGGTTTCCGGCCGTCATACCAGGTGTAGCTGCCGAATATCCGGTCCCACACTGCCAGATCCGAGCCGTAGTGACCGGCTTCGGAGAGATCGATGCTGTGATGCAGACGGTGTTGCTCGGGGCTCGCGAGGATCTGGTTGAGCGCACCGATACGCACATCGATATTGGCGTGGATGAAGTAACCCTGGGTGATGACGAAGAGGCCCACCACGAACACCGCGTCATGGGAGAATCCGACCCATGCCAGAGAAAGCTGTACGGCGCTCTGTGCCAAGGTGATGTCGAGAATGTGGTTGACGCCGTTGCTGGCGACGTTGACCTTGTCCGGGACGTGATGGATCCCGTGCAGCCGCCACAGCCACGGGTTGACGTGGCTCAGTCGGTGCCCCAGATAGCTGGCCAGGGAACCGACGGCCAGTGCCAGCGGAATGTCGGCCCACAGTGAAAGTTCCGGTCTCGCCGGAGAGATGACACGGACGCAGAGCGACACGAGGAGCTGCGCGGCGATGCTGCCGGCGACGGTCAGCAGGAAATACGCGCCGTACCAACCCCATTCGCCGCGGCTCGGATGCCATTCGCGATCGTAGGGGATGAGCCGCTCCAGTGCCGCGAGATAGCAAATGACGGCTACTTGGAAAAGAGCGGTGACCGGACCCGGATCGAGATGGAAATAAAGCGCCGTCAAGGCCACGGCGGTCATTGTCAGAAAGAGTGCCGGATAGGCGATTTGACACGCGACGCGGCGGACGCTGTTCCCGTTCAGAGTGCACCTCCTCGCAGACGGGTGCTCCGTTGCGGGGATACCCTCTGTGGGGTAGGGTAATCTCCGTGCGGAATAAGTATGAGAATCGATCAGCCTAAAGGTGGTCGGTGATTTTCCAGAAACGTTTCTTCCGAGGCCAAGTCGTCACGGATTCCAACCGCAGTCGCCGGATGGCCTGCCTCGGCGGCGCGCACGGCGAGGGGCAGTCCCACGTAGCCTTGGCCGGCGACGACAACATCCATGACGACTCCCATCCGGGTAAGGAGCGGCGCGGTGCCCCTGGTTTCTGTGGTGATGCCGGTACACAACTCGGCGGCCACGCTAGGGCCTTCAGTCCGGTCGGTGCTGACGCCGACCCACACCGCTCTCGAACTGCTGATCACCGGCGACGCGTCTTCGGACGACTCGATGGTTTGCTGCGGGATTTTGCCCGCCAGGACGAACGTGTCCTGGTGAAGGCGGCGCCCGAGCAGGGCGGGATGACCAGGCGCCGGTCGTAGACCCAGAATGCGTGCGGGGCGGTGCGGTGCAGCTGTGCATCGAAGGGGATGATGCCCAGCTCCACGCGCTTCTGCCCGACGAGGCTGTACAGCCGGTCCAGCTGTTCCGCCATCACGTCCAGCGGGCGCGGGCGGTGGTACAGGGCCGCCTCGCACAGCGAACCGGAACGACTTTTCCGGGTCGTACAGGGCTTCCTGTCTGCGCATGCGCTTTTGCACGGCCGTATCAGTCGTAGCCGGGATGCCGCGGAACTCGGCAAGGGTGTCGAAAACGACGCGCGCGTGCTCCGGTGTCTGGAAGAGCGCCGGGATCCGGGACGCACAAGGCCGCGGATCTGCGTGGTGTTCTCCGTCAGCCGGCGAACTCGGCGATCAGCTCAGCCGGCACCCCCGGGTAAGGCCGCTCCATCACCTCCCCCAGCCATCCCGCATCGGCAGCGGCAACATCACGTCGGTCGAGGTGTCCGAGCCGAGCGTCAGACGGAAGGCGGACAGCGAGTGCGCGCAGAGGCCAAGGCCCACCGTCAGCATCGCGGAGACCGCCTCACCGAAGACCGTCTCCCGCAGCAGCACCGACAACCGTGTCGAATCCAGCACCATCACCTGCCCTGGCCGGTGGACCACCACCCGCGTGGACACGCCGGCCACCCCGGCCGCCGCTGCCGATCGCTCGTAGCGTGAGCGGGATCCCCCCCGGCCCGAACCACTCCCGTCAGACGCGCAGCAGCGTTCCGCACTGGCCGCAGCCGCGTCCGTTTCCGGGGTCCGGGCACACGCCGCAACCAGGGGTGCGGACACGGCGGCCCCCAGGCCGGCCGTGGCGGCGGTCCGCAGGAACGAACGGCGGGAGTACCCGCAGGCGCGCCGGTCCCGGCGAGGTTGTGCGACCGCTCGGTCTTCGGCTTCCTCCAACTCGGACAAGCGTGTAGGCGGCACAAGCGAATGCGGCACTGGAGTGGATTGCGGAGCTCACCGAGGCGTTGGAGACGCTGCGCGAGGACCGGGATGAGGGACGCCGGCGCCGGGTCGACCTGCAGCGGCAGATCGACTCGCTGACGAACCGGAACCAGGACCGGACCGAGGCAAGGAAGGCAGCACTGGCCCAGCGGCACCGGATGCGTGCCATCCTCGGCCCCTGTGAGAGCGACCAGGAGCTGGAGAAGTGGGAGCCAGGCTCTGAGCTGGGTGGTTCGCATACGTACTGGCTCCGGGAGCCTGCGTTCGCGCCACTCGCTCCGCCACCCGGCCGTGACTGCAGACGCCGAGGACTCGTTCTTTCCCTGGTCGACGTCCTGGTCCTCTCCCTGGCCGTCTCCGCCGGCACCCAGCTTCCCCGGCGACCACAACAACCCCAAGAACACCGCCGACAGCCAGATGGAGCGGATCCTCACCCCCGCGCTCCTGCCGACTGGCTCCGGCTCGCAGGGCCGTCCTTCCAGCCCCGCTGCTTCCACCTCTCCCGGGGCCCTTCCGGCCGAGGGCTCACCGACATGCCCGCCCAAGCCCGGCCACAACGCTGCCCCATCCACGCCCGCTCCCAGGCTCACGCCGACGCCGACACCCAGGCTCACGGCACCGGCGGTGAGCGTGCGCTGGCAGGGCACGCTGCTCCTCTACAGCAACGGAGTCTGCAGCGGCTGGTGGCTGGACGATCGGCCACCGTCACGGGCTTTGGCCGGCGACCTCGGCTTGGAGTGCGACTAGCACCCGGGCGAAGTCGACGGCAACGCTCTCGCGGCGTGGCACGGCGCAACGCGTCCCACCTACCAGCAGTGCTCCGAGATGAGCGGCCAGCTGGCGCGAAGGGCGCTGCCTGTTCAGGAGGGATCCATGGCCTGCCTCGGAACCTTGGACGGACGTCTGGGCCATTTCACGGTGACGAACATCCTGGGCCCTGCCGAACTGAACCTCGAAGCGACCGTGTGGGAGCGCCGGTGATCCTGAAGCGGTCGAGAAGGGCCGCGCACCGTACCGTGCCCGAACGCTGCCACAACGCACCGAAAGTCCCTTGCAGATCGCTGCACGACACGCGGCTGATCCGGATCTTCATCTTCCACTACGGGCATATGCCGTAACCCCGAAAGGTGTTCACTGACGGCTCCTGGAGCAGCTCACCCCGGTAAAATCTCACAGGATCATGAGCTGCACGTGGGGAGCCATGTGCCTCCGCGGCCACAGCTCACAAGAAATCGGCATCCGGAGGAACCATGCTCAAGCTGAACGCCCCCATGAACGGCCCCTCCGGGTTCAGAAGAGTGATCTCGAACCTCGACTACCCGGAATCCCAGTACGGATACACCGGGCCAGGGTGGAGCTGGATGTGGGTGAATTCCCCCTTCGCCTTATCTTTCGTGGAGGGGCAGTTCACTCGCAGGGTTTTCAAGCAATACCAGACGTCACATCGGGACCTGCGGTCCTTCGTCAGTGAAAGCCTCGCACCCAACGACCCGCGCTGGTCCAAAGCATGCGCCGCCGCTCTTCGCGACACGACCGCACAGGAATTCATTCTGGTCTGCGAGATCTGGGCATTCGCCTCGTTCGAAGTCCGCTCGGGCAGGAGCGCGGAAGCAGGTACGGCCTTCTACAACGGATGGGTCGCAGCCATGAACGCCGATCCGCAGAGCACATACGAACTGCAGTGGTCCGAGAAACCCACCGTCATACTGATGAGCTAACCGCGGGTCCGCGTCAGGCTACCCCTAACGAGTTGGTGCGTGATAGCGGGTGAGGCGGGCTGGCCCGTTGGGGGACGCTGGGTCAGGCTTGAGCGGTGCGGTCGGAGACGAGGCCGGCGATGGCGCGGTAGGTGTCGGCCAGGCGGTCGCGGCGATGGGTCCAGCGCGTCAGTTGCTTCCAGCGTTTGTGGTCGGCGAGGGCGTGTTCGACGGTGATGCGGTCGGAGGAGTGCCCGTGGCGGTCGCGTTCCCACTGTTCGACTCTGCCGGGCAGTGCTCCCGGGCGGGGTTTTCTGGGTGGTGTGATCGCTTGCCCGCGGTGGTCGCGGCTGAGGCCGAGGTAGCCGTCGTCCAGGAGGACCTCGACGTCGGGGAAGTGCTGAAAGCAGACGGCAATGCCTTCATTGCGGGCCGCCGTGGCGTCGTGCATGCGTCCAGGCCGCAGGGCATCGGTCCACAACGTGCGACCCCGCCAGTCGGCGATCACGGTGGCTTTCATCGTGTTCTGCTTCTTCTTGCCCGAGACGAACGCACGGCGTCCGCCACGGTTGGCCGGCGGCCTGCGGACCTGAATCTCGGTGGCGTCCAGCCGCAGCTCTACGCCCTCGGCCTGGGCATAGGCGAACACGTCCGTCAGCGTCCGAAGACGCAGGCCAGGCCGGTCGGGGACCGCGCACCCCCGCTCGGCAAGGAGTATGCGTATTTCTGCGATCGCGCGAGTGATGGTGGAGCGGTCGACGCCGAACAGCAGGCCCAGCACCGAATGCGGCAGGTCGTGCCGCAGATGGATCAGCGTGGCCACCAGCCGGTCGACGAACACCAGCTGGTGGCGGGCGCCGGCGCCCGCGGCCCGCTTCCGGACTCCTCCTCGTGCAGCATGCCGACGGCCCTCGAGTCCGGCCTGCCACGGCACGGCCAACTCCTCGACCAGACAAGCGAGATGCCGCCGAGAGATTCCCGTGAACAGCCGATGCGCCAGCACCGCCCGATCGACCATGATCGCCACACCCGGATCCTGCCACCTGTCAGGCCCGACGCCTCACCCGCTATCACGCACCAACTCGTTAGGCCCGCCCCCTCGGGCTGCTCCCGGCCGGCCACCTGGGCCCGGTGCCTCTTGTCACCACGGGTCGGCACAAGGGCCCAACGGCCCTTCTTACCAGGGACGTTGGGGCATATGTCCGTAGTGTCATACTGACCTGCGGTTTCTGTGGGCGTCGCGCCTCCCGGTCGAGGCGCCTGAGGGCCGTCACCCCTTCTTCGCTTCCTAGGAGTTCACCAATGCCTCGACTGTTCTGCCAGCCTCCGAGCGGCGCGCCGGTCCCCCCGGCCCCGTGCGCCGGGCGGGTCACCGGCATGGGCCGCGAGACGCGGACGGGGTTCTGACCATGAGTGCGAACGACCGGAGTTACCACACGCTTCTGGCCCGGCACGAGGCGATGCGACTGCGGCGTCGACTGCTCACCCCGGGGAACACCGCGGGTGCGCAGGGGCAGCCCCCGGCCGGAGAACCGTACGACGGCGGCGCCGACCAGCGGACCATCATGGACCACCTGGACCTGGTGGCCCCCTTCGAGGAGCTGATCACTCACCTCTACCAGGCACTGTTCACGCGGCATCCCTCGCTGCGGTCGCTCTTCCCCGCCTCGATGGAATTCCAGAAGGCCCATCTCGCACGGGCGTTCTCGTACCTGATCGAGCACTTGGACCGGCCCGACGACATCACCCGGACCTTCACCCAGCTCGGCCGTGACCACCGCAAGCTCGGTCTGCTGCCGGCGCAGTACGCCGCGTTCGAGGCAGCGCTGTGCGCAGCGCTGCGCATCCAGGCCGGCGAGCGCTGGCACGTGGAGCTGGAACGGGCGTGGGTGCGGATGCTGCGCCTCGGTGTGACGGCCATGGTGCGCGGCGCGGACGCGGCGCTGCACGAACCGCCGTGCTGGCGTGCCACAGTGACGGCGCATCAGTTGCGTGGTCCGGACCTCGCGGTGCTCCGGCTGCGGCCGCACGAGACCTTCCGGTACCACGCCGGGCAGTACGTCACGCTGGAGTCCGCGAGACTGCCGCACACCTGGCGCCCGTACTATCCGGCCGGCGCACCCGGCCAGGAGGAGCTGGAGTTCCATGTCCGCCGCACCGGGCCCGGCGGGGTGAGTGACGCCCTGGTGCGCCACACGTCGATCGGGGACGAAGTGCGGATCGGACCACCGAAGGGAAACCTGACACTCGGAGACGAGCCCTTGGGGGAACTACGGCTGGTGGCCTGGGACACCGGCTGGGCCGCGATGAAGGCGCTGTTGCGGGAACTGGACGCCCGAATGGGCACGGGATCGGAACACCGGGGCTGCGCGGTGCGGCTCCTCATAGGTGCCGGAACGCTGTCCGACCTGTACGACACCGACTACCTGACCACGTTCGCGAGTGGCCGCCCGTGGCTCACCGTGGTGCCGGTGATCGCGGGAGCCGCACCGGAGGAACGGACCCGTGACCGCCTGGTCCAGGCCGTGGCCGAGTGTCTCTCCCCGGTGGCCGGCCCCACCCTGGTGGCCGGGCCGCCGACTGCCGTGAGCGCGGTGACGGGCGCCCTCGTCCGTGCCGGACTGCCGGCCGAACACCTCCGCCACGACCTGCCGTCGGCCGGAGCCCGGGACGTGCGAGGGAGCGCGGCAGGGGCCGGACCGGCCGGGAGGGCGGCACCCCCTGGACAGCCGGTTCGCGTCCCGTCCGCTGTCGCTCTGCGCGCCGGTCCGGCGCCCCTGCCGATGTGATGCGCTGCCTGATAGCACAGCGCCGCCTGCCCCTCCCGTCGCCCCGGCGCGCCCCCGGGTGTCCTCCGCACGAAAACGACGGCGTCCGGACGGACGGGCGCACCGGCTCCGAGGGCGGAGGTGCCGACGCCGTGGTCCGCGTGCGTCAAGCCGGTGGCGCCAGGCGCTCGTCGGTGACCCGTTGCAGCCGAGGGACCGCTCCAGGGTCTGCGGGTCCACGACGGTCGCCTCCACGGTGACGCCGACGCCGTCCTTCACCCCCTTGACGATCGCGCGTGCCGCCGTCCGGCGCTGTTCGAGGCCGGCGTCCGGATGGGCTTCGACTCCGGTTCGGAGGAGAAACAGTTCACGGAGCGGCGCTCGACAACTCGCAAAGGGGGCTGAGCTGGATTACAACATCCTCCAGAAAAATGCGGAACTGCTCCTATCGGACATCCGCGAGCCCCGACCGGAGGACTTTATGGTCAAGACGTGGTCGGATGAGAATGTCCTGGCGATTCTGCGCAGCAAACCGCGGTTCGACGATGCCTCCTTCTGGGCCACCCTGCGCGGGCTCGCCGGGAGGCCCACCATCCGCTCGATCGCGCTGCCGTCAGGGGTGTCGCAGTCGGGAGTGGGCAAAGTTCTCAGAGGGTTGGGCAAAGACCGCCACGCCCGGGCGGTGTACGACCACCTCAACGCTCAGGCCGACATCCGTCATCGGCTTCGGGCAAGTGGTGGCTCGGGACCGATGGGAGCGTAGGCCAGCCAATCGGTCCCCCAGTCCTGGTGACCTCGCATAGCTACGGATCAGCGCTGTTCGCTGATCCGTAGCTATGCTGTGCTTCAGCGCGCTGCTGGTTTTGGGCCGAGCGACTCCAAGGTCGATCTTCTGGAGTTCGGCCCATGGAAGAGTTCGCGCTTCCCGACGACATCACAGCCCTCAACGACGAGGAACTCGACGCCCTTCTCGACGGTGCGGTCAAGGCTTTCGACGTCAAGGGGGGCAGCAGCACTGTCACCTACGGCGACATCACGCAGCTCCGTGAGCTGGCGACCGCCGTCCAGAACATCTGCACGGAGAAGGCGGAGCGCATCGAGGCCGCGCAGAAGGCCGCCGTCGAGATCGAGGCGCTCGCCGCGACCGTGCGCGGAGACGCCCCCGAGCAGGTCGCCGCCACCGAGCCGGCCGAGCCGGCCGCCGCCGAGGGCCGCGCCCTAAACCTCTCCCGCGTCCGCGCCCACCAGCCGCGCGTCCTGCCCGCCGACCCGAACCCGAGCCCGGAGATCACCGCCTCCGTTGACGTCCCCGGCTACCAGCCGTGCCAGGCCCTCGACGTGGCCGGTGTCACCGAGCGCATCATCCGCCGCGCCAACGCGTTGAAGACCGCGGGCGGGGGCGTGGGCCTCGCCGCCTCGTACCGGCTGCCGGTCCCACAGCAGCTCATCGTCAACGACAGCTCCAGCGGCACGGAGGGCACCCGGGCGGTCGTCCTCGCCGGCGACCAGGCCCGCTTGAACGGCGGTGATCTCGTCGCGAGCGGCGGATGGTGTGCGCCCAGCGCAACGGTCTATGAGCTGACCGGCATGTCCTGCCCGGAGATGCTGTGGGACCTGCCCGAGATCCAGCTCGCCCGAGGCGGCCTCAGGCACTTCCCGATGCCGTCGCTGGACGTCGCGGCAATGACGTTCGTGCACACCGAAGCGGATGACATCAGCGGCGCCGTCAAGCCTTGCTTCAGGATCGAATCCTTCTCCACGGGCCGGCCGGCGTTGCCCTGGGGATAAGTCAGGGCATGTACCCGAACAACCGCTCCAGCACCCGGCTCGCCCTCCGCGAACTGAGCGTGGAGGATGTGAACGCGGTGCTGGCCATCTACGGCAGCCCGCGGGCGACGGAGCACCTCTCGTTCGAGCCGCGCAGCCGAGAGCAAGTTGGTCAAATCATCGCGCGGTCCATCGCTGGAGCTACCGAGAGACCGCGCAGGGAGTTTTCGCTTGCCGTCATCGAGCGAAAATCCTCCGCACTGGTCGGGTTCGGCCGTCTGGCTCTCGACCCACACCAGCAGCGCGGAGCCACCATGGGCTTCGCGCTGCGACCAGAGGCATGGGGTGCCGGCTACGGCGTCGAAATGGTGCGGCTACTGCTCAGTGTCGGCTTCGATGAGTTGAATCTGCACCGGATATGGGGCGCGCGGTCCCCGTGGAACGAGGCATCCGCGAGGACGATGGCGGCCGTCGGCATGGTCGAAGAAGGAGTCATCCGCGAACACCTCCTGAAGGGCGGCGTGTGGAGGGACTCCGTGGTGCACGCCATCCTTGAACGCGAGTGGCGAGCCGCCCCTGCCGCAGACCCGCCGGCTGCGGGCGGCCAGCCCACCAAATAGCGCGCAGGGGAGGGTCACCGCAGTCGGCGCCGCCTTCTCGCAGCGGCGTTCCGAGGACGCCCCGCAGTGAACGACGCTCCATGATGGGCACGCCACAAAGGAGCCCGGGCAACGCGTTGTGTCTGCCGTACGTGGCCACGGCCCGCGACTTCACGGATCAAGGCGACGTCCGCCACGAACTTGGCCGCCTTGGTCATACGGCTTCGTGCTGCTGTTGTTGTTGGGCGGGGTCGGCGGCGCGGATGAGCTGGTTCAGGGCGCTGTAGTAGATGTCGTGGTCGGTGGTGGCGGGCAGGATCGCGGCAAGGTGGCCGGTCAGGACGGGGAACTGTTCAGGGTCGAGGGCGGCCAGTGCCTGGCGGGTGGCCGTCTGGGCGGTGCGGGGATCGCGGTGGTCGACGAAGCTGGCGCTGCCGAGGGTGAGCAGATACATACGCCGGTAGGCGGCGATGGCCTCTTCGGGTGTCATGCCGGCCGCGAGGGAGTCGGCAAGCTGCGGCTCGACCAGGCGCTGCAGGAGCTGGGGGGAGAGCCAGGGCCTGCTGCCGCGCAGGGCGAGCAGGCCGGGGTGGGCGGTCAGCAGCTCGTACAGCGCGGTGAAGCGGCTGCGGGTGGCGGTGGCCCACTTGGTGCCGGGCGGGATGTCGGGCAGGCGTGCCGCGAGGTGGTCGGTGACCAGGTCGAGCAGTCCCGCAAGGTCGGTGATGCCGTCCCACCGACCGTGCTCGGTCACCGCAGCTTGCTGGGCCAGCCGGCGCGAGCGCACCCCGGCCGGCCGGACCTTAGCGGCGAGGAAGCGGGAGGTCGTCGGGCCGCGGGAGCCTTCCCGCCACGTCACCTCCTGGAAGGCTTCCCGTCCGGCGGCCGCGGCCAGTTCCGTTACCGGCACGGGTGGCTGCCGGTAGCGGGGAACCGGCTGGCGGCCGTTCCCGGACCAGGCTGGGGTATCAGGGAGGGCGTCATAGGGCTGGACGGTCAGATCGCCGCGGATGCCGACCACGTACGCGTGTCCCCGCTCGGTCAGTGCGGCACGGAAGTGCGCGTTCTGGCCGTAGCCCGCATCGGCCACCACCACTGGCGGCACCGGTCCCCATCCGGCCAGTTCGTCCAGGGTGTTCAGTGCCAGACGCCACTTCTCCCGGTGCCCGACGTCCTCCGGGACGCCGGTCCGCCGGCGTCGGACGGCGTCATCCGCCCACTCCTGGGGCAGGAACAGCCGCCAGTTCAGCGGGCACGAGGCCGTGTCGGAGACCGCGTGCACGCTGACAGCGACCAGGCAGTTGGCCTGCTTGCCCAGCGCACCGCAGTACTGGTGGGTGACACCGACCGACATCCTTCCGTCCTTGGGGAACGACACGTCATCGACCGCCCAGGCCTCCGGGCCGATCTGCGGCACCAGCCGCTCGGCGATCCGTCGGCGCACCGGCACCGGATCCCACGTGGACTGATTCACGAACTGTGCAGGTTCTGCTCGTTGCCGTCCGGCAGCCGTGAGGCCAGGTCGGAGACCACGACGCCGGCTATGGGGTGGGACGGTACGCATATACCCCCCGGGGGTACGTGACGGTGATGCGTCGCCCCCGTAGCCTCCACATCAGAACAGCAGATACCCCCCCAGGGTATAGCAACTATCGAGGAGCAACCCATGTGCACGACATCCAGGGCATCGCAGAACGCCCCCACCGAGGCGGTTGTCCGTACGGGCACCGCTGGCGACAACGGCCTGCCGGACTGGCACCTGCGCGGTGAATGGTTCGATGTGTGCAGCTGCTCGCTGCCCTGCCCCTGCACCTTCGCGCAGTCGCCGACGAACGGGTCCTGCCTCTTCACCCTCGTCTGGCAGGTGCACGAGGGGCACTTCGGGGATATCCGCCTCGATGGCCTGGGTGTGGTCGCGCTCGGCGAGTTCGCCGGGAATATGTGGGTCGGTGACCCGGAGGCGACCATGAAGGTGATGCTCTACATCGATGCAAAGGGCGACCAGGCCCAGCGCGACGCGCTCGAGCAGATCTTCGCCGGACATGTGGGCGGCTGGCCCGGCGAGTTCGGCTCCCTCATCAGCGAACTGCGCGAGGTGCGGTACGCCCCGGTCCACTTCGACGCGGCCGAGGATCTCTCGTACTGGCGAGCCGAGGTGTCCGACAAGGTGGCCGTCGGTGCCAAGGCCCTCACCGGCCCCACCGCCGATCCCTCCCGCCGTGTCCAGCTGATCAACGCCCCAGGGGCCGAGGTCGGTCCCGGCCAGATCGCCACCTGGGGTGTGGTCGACGCTGATCACTCGGAAGGCTTCGACTTCTCCCGCCCGTATCGCGGGGGATCGAGCAAGCACTTCCCCTTCGACTGGCGTCCCTGACCCTGGTCCTCGAACGCTTCCGCCTCCGGCGGAACGATGTGACCGTCAGCGCGGACGTTCGCCACTGCTGCCGAGCTCGGGGTGCAGCGCGGTCACGGGGGTTATCTGAGTTGAATGTCCTGCGTCGCAGGACAGCGTCACGTGGTCCAGGATGCCGCTCAGCTTGCTCCGTACCGTCCAGCCCAGTTCGTAGGCCCGCGTGGTGAAGAGCGCCATGACGGCCGCCTCGGCGCGGGCAAGCAGCCGGGCAGAGCGCAGCGCGTCCTCCGGCGAAGACGCGGCGGTCCGTGTGTCGTCACTCATGTCGTCCCCCATCTCAACAGGCGCGCAGGCTGCGCGAGTGCTTGGACGAGGGTGAGGGTCGCATGGCGCACCGACAACGGGCGCAGGTGCTCGCCCGGGTCGAACAGGCTGCGGAATTCTGCGCTGCTCAGATGACAGCAGTTTTCGACTTGCCCGTCTCGCTCGCCGACGCACTCGCGCGACTGGGCTCAATCGGCTGGACGCCGCATGATATTGAGCAGTTCCCGCGCCGGCTGCGGCAGACCAGCGCTCAGGACGTCGAACAGGCGGCCGTGGATCTGTTCACCCAGGGACTGCGCGGCGGCATCGTTCTGGCCGGGGTCTGAGTGCCGAAGGCGGACAACGATCGACCCCGGGCCGGGTGAGAGCCCCGTCCGGCCCGGGGCAGTCACGAATTCGGGGCGGCTTGCGGACTCGGGGCACCGAGGGCGGATCCGAGTGCTGCGGCGTCGGCGGCGATGCGCTGCAGAGCGGCGAGATGACCAGTCAGAGCGGTCCGGCCTTGACCGCTCAGGCTCAACCAGGTACGGGGACGCTTGCCCACGTATCCCTTGCGGACGACGACATAGGAGGCCGACTCCAGCAGTGAAATTATCTTGCTGAGGGCGGAGTCGGAGACCTGGCAGCCATCGCGTACCGCACTGAACTCCGCCTCGGCGCAACCGGAGAGGAAGGCCATGACGGCCAGCCGGGTCGGATGCTGGATGAGGGGATCCAGGGCAGGGGGTGGAGCGTCGCTGCTCACGAAGCGGCCCCTCTTCTTCGTTCGCGCCGCAGAACGAGACAGTTGACCAGTCCGGCGCCGAGCCCCGCAACGATCACGAACCCGGCCAGATGCCACAACAGCTCAGCCGTCGCGGCCGTCACCAGGACCCCCAAGTAGGCCCCGATCAGCGCCCGGGGAGGCGGTCGCGAAGGCCGGCGTCTGGAGGAAGCCGGGTGGCACGTTGGAGAGGTAGACCCGGGCGCCACTCCATGTACATCGAGTCGACCGCGCGGGCGGTGGCGATGAGTTCGTCGGTCTGATCGTCGGCGGACGTGGCACGCGCCGCTGTCCCTGTCCCCTCACGCCAGTACTTCCCTGTCGGGAAAGTAAATGCCAGGCTTGCACTGCTATCCGCTTGCGGCTGGAGAAGACCATGGATGACGCGCGTCGCCCGCTCCCGGTTCCTCTACGAGGGCGGCCACCGCTACGTCGTGCTCCTTGAGGAGTCCGTCCTGCACTACCGCACCGCCGACCCCGACGCGATTGCCGGCCGCGGCGAGGGTGTGGGTGAGGCCGTCGGGGAAGTCGCCGGTGGTGATGTTGTCGAGGTGGACGCTGCCGCCGGTCGCGGCGGCGGCCATGACCATGGTGGCGGCCTCGATCCGGTCCCCGGCCACCGCGAACGTGCCGCCGGCGATCCAGTCGCCGCCGCGCACGTGCAGACCCCTCCTGGTCGAAGTGGACGAGGACGCCCCGGGCGGTCAGGAAGCGGGCGGTCTCGGTGACTTCCGGCTCGGTCGACGGGTGGGTGATCAGGCTGGTGCCGTGCGCGCGGGCGGCCGGCAGCATCGCTGTCACCGTCGCCCGAGGCTCGGCCCGTAGGGCGTGTTCACGTCCACGGTGAACGCCTTCGACGACCAGCCGTGTATCGGCGTCGATGACGACCTGGTGGTTGGTGGAGTACCGGTAGTTCTTCGACTGCTCGGCCACCGCATGATCCCGCGTGGGGACCAAGGTGCCGTCCACGATGAGCACGGTGTTCTTGCGGAACCGTCGGCGCGGCCGCAGCGCGAGCAACGGTGCGAGGCGGTTGATGATGCGGTCGGCCGCAGACTTCGAGATTCCGAACAGCGGCGCGAGCTGGCGCAGCGTCAGGTTAGTGCGCCATACGCCGCAACCAGCAGAACACGATCTTCCAGGGCCAGACACCACGGCCGGCCCCGGCGGACCGCGTCCGCTCCCTCACGGCGCAGGGCGGTCACCAGCTTGCCGAAGCAGCGCGGGCTCAGCCCCGTGAACGGGGCTATCCAGGGCGGCTGCGACGCCGTGATCACTGCTGCCACGTCGAGATCGTTCCACTACCCCGGAGCCTAGAGTTAAGGAGTCAGTACCGGTCAGAAAATCGCTCGGCGGTCTTGTCACCGGCCGGTACGGTGCGATGCGGAACCAAGGGGGATGAGCAGGTGCGTCCAGTGCTGCTGGTGGATGTGGACGGACCGCTGAACCCGTATGCCGCGAAGCCGCACCGTCGGCCGGAGGGCTATCAGACGCACCGCCTGCTGACCCCTCGGTGGGAGGCTGCCGAGCGGCGCCGGCTGACTGAGTGGGGGCTGCCGAACAAGCCCGTGAAGCCGCTGCGGGTGTGGCTCAACCCGGATCACGGCCCGGCGCTGGATGCGCTTCCTTTCGACCTGGTGTGGGCGACAACGTGGGAGGAAGAAGCCAACACCTTCGTCGCGCCCGTCCTCGGATTGCCCGAGCTGCCCTTCATTGCCTGGCCCTCGCCTCGGCCCGAGCCCGGGGACGGTGTGTTCTGGAAGACGCCCGAGGTCGTCGCGTGGGCGAAAGGCCGTGTGTTCGCCTGGATCGACGACGAGATCACCGAGGCGGATCGTACGTGGGTGAAGGAACACCACGACGGTCCCGCCCTACTGCATCGAGTCGACCCGCGATGCGGCCTTGCCATCGACGATTTCGCCGTCCTGACGGCATGGGCAACCGGCGTGGACTAACTCCGCAACCGGTCGGCAACCGTCTGCGACGCCGTCCCGCCTGATCATTGCGGGACAAGTCTGAGCTCGCAGCATAACTCCTGTCCGCCATGTCGGCCGGGTGCGGTCGTCGATGTCGGCGTGCGTCCGGGCCCGGGGCCCACCGACGCCATACCCACCGGGTTTGACCTTGAGCCGGGCCGGGGTCGCGATTGGTTCCGCCGGCGACCCTGACTCGGCACACCACGGTCCCGGGGAATCAGCATCCTCCGGGAGGCGTCCCGTGGCCCTGGGCCCGTGCGCTCGGCGCCCCCTGGCAACGCCTCGCTCGGAGCGGAGGGAACGATGCCGCGAATTTGCTGTACACCAGAACCATGAAGACCCAGGAAGCCTTCTGTGTGCGATGTGGCAGCGCGCAGACACTCGAGTTACCCGCCTCGACCAGACCAGCGCGGAAGGCACCTGCCTCCGCTGCGGCAAGTCCTTCCGCGCCACCCCGTACCAGGGCTGCGGTGGATTCCGCATCGACGGCTCCTGACTGGCCGAGCAATCACCGCCGCGTGGGCCTTGCACGCTGGGTAAGGCGGTCGACGGTCAGACGACGGCTGGCTGAACCGTCAAGGTTCCTTCGGCGGTGTCCATGGTGGCCTGAGTGCCGAGTGGGATGGTCGGAGGATGCAGGCCGTGTCCGGCAGGGAGTCCACCGAGAACGGGAACACCCAGGCGCGTCAGCCGGTCGCGCAGGACGTCGGCGATGCCCCATCCCCCCAGGGTGGGATCATCGGCATCCTGGTCGAAGCCGAGGAACTGGCCAAGTGCGACACCGCACAGTCCCTCCAGGGCCCCAGTACGGGTCAGCTGGGTCAGTGCGCGGTCGACCTCTCCCAGCCCTGTGCCTCTCTGGTGTTCGAGAAAGAGGATTGCCCCCTCAAGGCTCGGCAGACCGGCTCCGGCTTCGGTGCGGATCGCGTCAAGGTTGCCGCCGACCAAGACACCGCTCGCGGTGCCCTCGACGGTGACCGCCGCGCTGGCTTGGCTGATGTCCCGGTGGATGATCACAGGGGCGTTGGTCATCAGCGCGCGGCGAAGGGCTTCGGCTGACGCCGGCCCGGACCATTCGTCGCTCCAGTTGGCGAACGGGCCATGCAGCGAGGCCAGACCGCATCGCGCCCATAGGGCAAGGTGGAGGTGGGTGATGTCGCTGAAGCCGACCAAGGGTTTTGGGTCGCGCCGCAGGGCGTCGATGTCCAGGTCGTCGACGATGCGGTATGCGCCTTTGCCACCCCGGGTGGCAATCACCGCGCGGACTCCCGGGTCACCGAACGCGGAGTTCAGGTCGAAGACGCGATCTTCATCTCGGCCAGCCATATACCCCCATTGGTCGAAGACGTGCCGGCCCAACTCGACCCGCAGCCCCCATGACGTCAGTAGCTCGACGCCACGGGCGACTCCCTCGCGGCTGGGTGGACTGGCTGGAGAGACGATCCGCACTCGATCCCCGGGCCGTAACCGCGGCGATCGCACGGTCTGATGACTGTCGCAGGTGTCCATGCCGGGATCTTCCTACACCCGCCGAGCCGAAGTTGAGCCGTCTACATCAACCACTCACCGTCATGCAGCCAGGCTGCCGTCAGCGAATACGCGACACCTGAACATGTGAGCCCACCAGTCCCTACGCCGTACACCACGAAGGGAAACGGCCCCCCTCAGTTCTGCCGTGTATCGGCCAACCCGGCCCCCCAGGCCACACGGTCACCGGCCCCAAGTGGGCCGTCGGGCGGCCCCCGTATGCAGCTGACCAATGGTCAATCGCCCGGTAAGCGTCTGTTTGTTCGCGCCCTCACGGACACCCGGGAGAGTGATTCGCGCTCTGACGCATCTACCACGGTGCGCCACATGCCGCTGCCTAACATCCCTGTTCGGAGCAGGGACAGCGCTTTCCGTCCATGGCATTCCCTCCGCAGCGAAAGGTGACCTCACACATGACCACGCGACGCACCGCGCAGTGGCTCGCCCTGGGCCTCTGTGCCGCCGGGCTGGCGGCCGTACAGCCCGCCCAGGCCGCGCAGGCGGCGGGCAAGGAACAGGTACTCGTCTTCGACCGGCCCGCAGCATCCGATGCCACCTTCACCGTCCAGCCGTCGGTAAAGAAGATCATCATCGAGGCGTGGGGCGGCGGCGCCGCGGGTCAGACTGGTGCGGGTGGCGCCGGCGGGGGCGGTGGCGGCTACAACAGCGACGCCATCGGCAAGGACGCCACGGGCGGCAACGGCGGCCCCGGTGGTTACGGCGGCGCGGGTGGCGCGGGCGCCGGCGGCGGCGCGGGCGGGTACACCCGCTGCGTAGTGACCTGGAACGACTTCACGAGCGACATCAAGGTCCGCGTGCATGTGGGAGCGGGCGGAACCTCCGGGGCTCCCGGCCGGGGCGGGAGCGGCGGTCTTGGTGGTGCCCGGGGCACCAACGGGTTCATCGGCATCGGCTCGACGAGCGGCTGGACGGGAACGAACGGTGCCGACGGCGGCGCCCCGGGCCTGAACAGGGCCAACGGCGACGGGTCGAGCGTCTACATCAGGTACGGCGTCGGCACGGACAACCCGGGCTCCGGGGTGCCGAAGACCGTCCCGCTCGCGGCGGCGCAGAGCGGGGAGGCGGGCGCTCCCGCACAGCCCGGCACGCACGGCGCGGGCGGCTCGGGCGGCAAGCACGGCACCGTCGACCCCAACAGGAACGGCGCGGACGGCGCCTGGGGTGAGTCCGGTGCGAACGGGACCGGTGGGCAGCCCCACCCGTCGATCGCGTTCAGCCTGAAGGCCGCCTGCCCCGACTCCGGTCAGGGCGACGCCGTCAACTCCCCCGGCCAGCAGGGTCGTGCGGGCGGCAACGGACAGTCCTCCCACGGCTTGGAGTACCCCACGGTCGGCGGTCAGCCCAACCGCACCGCTGCCCAACCCGCCGTCGCCCTGCCCGTCCCGGGCGTCGGCCGGGGCGGCGTCGGCGGTAACGGGGCCTTCGGAGGCAGTGGCGGTTACGGGGCCCGCGCGGAGCGGTCCACCTCCTCGGACGGGCACGGCGGTTTCGCCGGGAGCGACGGCACGTCCGGCACCAAGGGCGGGAACGGCTACGTCCGCGTCACCCTCGTGAGCTGACGCCCTCGAAACTGCAACGGCCCGGCCGGGGGAGACATGTCCCGGGGCCGGGCCATCGCCGTTTCGACGGCCGCACCATGCAGTTCGGCACCGAGGTCCCCGGCGAGGGAACCACCTGGGGCAGCCTGGACGACGTCGTCCTGACCATTGAGAGCCTGCTCACCGCGACAGCCGGTCATCTCTGCCGCGCCCGTCGCTGACGCACAGCAGGGCATCACCCCGGCCGAGCGATCGTCACCGTCGTTCGCTCCACCACGGGCACCGTGCCCGGTGCCCGGCACTGCCGTCCTGACCGCGCCTGACGGACTCCCAGCGAACCGCTCCGGAAGGTGGATGCCCGGGAGAGCCGCGGTCTTGGCCATGGCGGACAGCAGCCCGTCGGCCAGCGCGGTGCCGTCCGGCTGAGCACCGTCCCGCAGCGGCGGCCCCGGGCATCCTCGCCCAGGGCCGCGCGCATGCCCGCGTCGGCCGGGGGTGCCCCGTCACCTGTGGTGAGACGTGCCGCCGGGTGCGGGTGCGGGTGCGGGCGCGGTGGTGGGACTACCAGCTGACGATGAGGCAGCCGGGCTTGCCGTCCTTACGCAGGTGCATGAGTGACCATGAGTGACCGGGCCGGAGGCGTAGTCTTCGTGAGTCGGGACGGGGCCGCCTGTCTGCAGTCCGGCAGCAGTCCGCCTTAGAACTTCAGGCTAGCGATTCCGGTCTCGCAGCGCTTCACCGCGTCTGCCTTCACGGCCGCGCTGTCGGCCACCTTGTGTCCCTTTTTGATCTCACCTTGGATGTATTCTGCCGCGAAGCCGCCGACGATTTTCCCTGGCCTTCGCGGCACCTCGAGGCCGACCGCGCCGACTCCGGCTACCCCAAGGCCATCCGGGGCAACTGGGATTTCTTCGCCTAGAACCGGGGCATCGCTCTTCGGAGCATCGTGCGGACCGGAGGAAGACGCCGGTGATCTGCGGGAGGGGAAGGACGGGAGACAAACCGCGGGCCGTCCTGGTTGCATGCCCGGGCCGCGCGCGGCCTTGGCGTCTGAGTGCCGCCGCCAGGAAGGAATGTGCGCAGGGCTCCGCGTCGTGGTCGTCCGCTGCGGTGAACCCCCGCCGCGAGGCGGCCCAGGCCCGCGCCCGCGAAGCGGGCAGGGCACGGCAGGAGGAGTACCAGGCGCAGGTGCGGCGGGCGGCCCGGGAGCAGGCGGCGTCCGCCTGAGCGTCGTCCTAGCTGGGTCAGGTGAGCTTGTCGATGTCTGCCAGCATGACTGCGTCAGGGTTCGGGGCCAGCTCTTCCACGACGACGGAGGAAGCGCGGTCGTTGCTCACGTTGAGCGTGTCCTCGTCCTCGTCCCAGATGCCCCGCTCGCGGATGGGCTGGAGGGTGGGCTCGTCCTCGTACCAGCTGCCCAGCTCGCTGGTGAAGTCGTCGCCGTCGGACAGAATGACAGGACACCTGAAAAACTGTCAATGCTCCTCGGAATCAGGCGAGTTGGTAGTTCACAGCTGGGACTGTGCCCGCGTACGCGAAGGAAGTTTCACCCGCTCGGGTGCCGCCGGCGTCCCGGACCGGATCACCGTGGCGGGCCGGGCAAAGGCCCCACCATGAGGCCGACCACACCCGGCACGACGCCGGCCACAGCTCTGGTCGGGGCGTGTCCGATGTGACACCACATTGCCGTCGGCCGTGATCTCCACGACCGTGCTGCACGGGACGGACCGCCGCCCCTTCCTTCCCCACCCACTGCGCCAGAGCTGCCAGGCACCGCTGGAACGCAGCGGGCGGATCCGGTGGTGCGGGCGCCGGCGGCCGGGGTGCCGGTGCTGCTGCGGATCACGCTCGATCACCTCGGCTGCCTTGCGTAGTGCGTCCCGGAGAAGAACGCCGCCTTCCGGCGGCTCGTCCTGGCCGTCGAGGGCTACTGCGTCCAGGCCGGGTGCCGCCCCCCTGCCGCGTTCTCGGACGGGGTTCTGCGCCGCTTCGAGGTGTGCAACGGCGCCGTCACGCTCGCCGCGTTCGTGCGCGCCGTGCTCGCGATCGTGCTGGGAGATCTCACCCCTGCCGGTCGGATCGTCAAGGAGTCCGAAGCGCGGTTGGGCCCGTCCTTCGCCCCACAGGGCTCGTCGTCAATCTCAAGGTGGTCGTGACCAACTTGGTCCCGGCTCGCGCAAGGTGCCCTCGAAACGTGTCGGTGAGAACGTCCAGGGCCCGCTCCCCGCCGACCAGTGCAGCTGACGGGGAGCCGGCCGACAACGCTGGGAGAGCAGGGCGCGCGGACTCCTCGTCACGGGTATGAACGCGTGGGCCCGCGGCCCGCACCGTGCCGGCCCGCCCGCCACGCGTGGGACTCATCGCTCGCTGCAGACTTTCCGACTGCCCGGCCGAAGCTTCTCGTGCGGCAAGATTAATTCATTTTAATAACCCACATGAGGCAGAGGGTGATTCCTCCTTCCGTGTGAGGGAATCAAAGGCGTGTCGCGCCGATACCGGTCGTGCGACTTGAGGAAAGGAGGAAGCCGATGCGTGAGGAATTCGAGTTCGAGCAGGCTGAGGTGTACGAGCCTCCGGTGCTGGCGGAGGTCGGTGACTACACCGAGCTGACGGAGGGTTTCCGAGGCTTCAGCTGGGATGGCTGGGGCGGCTTCCACCGCTGGGGCTGATGCCTTCGCGTTGTGGTGGGTGCTGGTTCGTGGTCCTTCCGGACTGTGAGGCGGCGTCCGCCGTTTTCGAGCAGTCGTTCCGGTCCGTGGCGTGCCGGGTTTTGCGGCATGCCTCCGGGCGTCCTTGGCTGGTGGGTTGCTGGACCGCAAACGACATGCGAGCGGTCGAGGCCGGTGAGGTCCGGCTGGCGGTATTGGGAGTATGCGGTCTTACGCCGGCGCAACTGGAGCACCGACTGGGTGGCGTGGACGATGTCGGTGGTCTCGAAGCGGATGTGGCGGGCGGCAGTGGGAGCTTTCACCTGGTGGGCTCGGTGGCCGGACGCGTCTACGCGCGCGGGACGGCGTCAGGGGACCGGCGCCTGTTCCATACGACGGTGCGCGGAGTGTCCGTTGCTGCTGACCGTGCCCGCACGCTGGCCTGGCTGGCCGGGGCGCAGACGGACATGTCGCAGGTCGCGGTCCGGCTGGCCTCGCTGATCACCGTCCCGCACCCACTGGACCACGCCTCGATGTTCCACAGCGTCCATGCCGTACCGCCGGGCCAGGCCCTGCACATCGAGCCTGACGGCCGCGCCGCTGTCCGGCAGTGGTGGCGGGCGCCGGAGGCGGAACTTCCGCTGCCAGAGGGCGCCGCAGGGCTGCGGCGGGCATTGCGGGACGCGGTGGCCGCCCGCGTACGGTCCGGCGAGCGGTGGGGCGCGGACCTTTCCGGCGGCATGGACTCCACCTCCCTGTGCTTCCTGGCCGCCGAAGCCGGCGCGGACCTCGTCGCCCTGACCCTAAAGGCCCGCGATCCCGCGCGTGAGGATGTGGCCTACGCCCGGCAGGCCGCCGGGCGTCTACCCGCCGGAAGCGTCCACCTGGTCTTTCCCACCGCGCAGTTGCCGCCCTACCTCACCGGCCTGGAAGAAGGCGGTGAGCCGCAGGACGAACCCCTCACCCACCGCCGCGACCTGGCCCAGCAACAGCACCTGGCCGCGGCGATGCGCGCGCACGGAGCCGACCGCCGGCTGTGCGGGCAAGGCGGAGACCAAGTGGTCATCGCCCCCGTCAACCACCTGCACGACCTGGCACCACGCCACCCCCTGTTCGTGTCCCGCCGTCTGTCGGGCTACGCCACCAAGCACCGCTGGCCCCGCGCGGCACTGCTCCCGGCCCTGGCCGACCGCCGTTCCTACCCCTCATGGCTGCACTCCCAGGCCCGAGCACTGCACCGCGGCCGGACACCGGGGGAGGGGCCCGCCTCCCTGCTGGGCTGGGCACCGGCGGTGACCATGCCGCCCTGGGCCACCGCCCAGGCCCGGCACACGGCGGCCGACCTGCTCACCCGTGCCGCGGCACACGCCTCGCCGCTGGCCGGCACACGCGCAGCCCACTTCTGGCTCTACCAGGCACGGCAGGCCGGCCGGGTCGCTTCCGTCTACGGGCACAGCGGCCTCGAGGCGGAGATGCCCTTCTGCGACGACGCCGTCATCGAGGCATCCCTGCGCGTACGCCCCCACGAGACGGACACCCCCTGGTCCTACAAACCCCTGCTGGCCACGGCCATGCACGGCATCGTGCCCGAGGCCCTCCTCGCCCGTACCACCAAGGGCAGCTTCACCGCCGAGTGGGTCGCGGGGCTGACGGCCCACAAGCGCCAGCTCGCCCACTGGTGCGACACCTCCCTCCTGGCCGCCGCAGGACTCGTCGACCCCGGCCTGCTGCGCCGCGCCTGGCTCAGCCCCACCACTCTTACCGCCCGGCACCTGGTGGCGGCCGAGGAGACCCTGGCCCTCGAAGCCTGGCTACGGGATCTGGCCGCCCACCCTGTGCCCTCGCACCTCAAGGAACACCCGCATGCCCCTACAACTGCGCGCTGACGTCACGCTCTGCGAGACCACCGACGCCCTCGTCCTGCTCGACGGCCGACGCGGCCGCTACTGGCAGCTCAACGGCACCGCAGCCACCATTCTGCGAGCCCTGCTCGCCGGCGCCACACCCGAACAGATCTCCGCGGACCTCTCCCGCAAGCAACCCGTCACACCCGACCAAGCCACCCGCGACACCACAGCCCTGATCGACCAACTCCTCAAAGCCCGCCTCGCCGAGCACACCCCCCACCCGCCACGATGAGCCAGATCCTCGACTCACCAGAACGCCGACCGCCCCTGCGCCGCCGGCTCGCCGTCCACGGCGCCCTCGCCGCAGCACGCCTCATCGCCCACCTCCCACCCCGGCGCATCGTCAGCGTCCTGCGCTTCCTGCGCCACCGCGCCACCCCCGCCACCTTCGAACAGGCACTGACCGCCCGCAGCGACGTCACCGCCACCAGCACGCTGTGCGCCGGCACCTACTGCCTGCAGCGCTCCCTGGCCACCACACTGCTGTGCCGCATGCGCGGCACCTGGCCCACCTGGTGCAGCGGCGTACGCACCCCTCCCTTCACCGCCCACGCCTGGGTCGAAGCAGAAGGACGACCTGTGGGCGAACCCGCGGACATCGGCAGCTTCCACCACCTGCTCACCGTCCCCGCGACAAGCCCGGCACCACAGGGGCACTGAAGCCGCACTGCCCGGGTGGCAGAGACCGAGGGCGGCGTCGAGCCGGCGGTGGACGTAGGCCGGGACAGGTTGGAGCAGGGCGTCGCCTGTGATGGAACCGGCACCGGCAAGTCCTGGCCGCGGCCGCCAAGCAGTCGCCGGCGCGCGAGGCGAGCCGGCGGCCGAAGGCGACGAGGATGAGCAGGCTCCGTGCACCACAGGTGTTGCATCCAGCCGCAGACTAGGGTGCCCCGGAGAAACTTCGGCGATTTCGGCCGCGAGCGGGGCGGAGATCGAACGGGACTGGGCCCGGCGCACCGAGGACTGCCGGAGCGAAGTCCGCCGGGTCCTGCTGACCCGGGAGCAGACCGTCGAGTACGAGTTGCTGTCGGGCCGAGGAAGCGTTCGCCCTGATGTCGGGCAGCCCGCTGCCCGGCCCCTTGCGCGTCCTGCTCGGCGACTTCTACCGCGATCTCCTCGCACTCGCGCCCTCCACCACTGTGGCGCGCGAGTGGGCCGACCGTTACCGATCCGAATGGAGCCCCGCGTGACCACGGCACCCGTCATCGACCTGCGCCGCTACGGCCACACCGACCTGCCCGGCATCCGGCAGACCCTGCTCGACGTCCATGCCATCGCCTACTTCGAGCGGCGGCACGAGGAGTTCGTCCAGCGCTTTCCCTGGTTCGTGGAGCACTGGGGCGGACGTGAGGGATTCGCGTGCGTGGTCGCCTACGCCGACGGCGAGCCGATCGGGTTCACGTACGGGGCGCCGGGCGAGCCGGGGCACGAATGGTGGCGTGAGTACCTGAGCGAAGAGCCGGCCAACCCGTCGACGTTCTCCGTCTCGGAACTGATGCTGAAGCCGCAGTGGCGCGGGCAAAGCCTTGGGGAGCGGCTTCACCGCGCGCTGCTCGCCGACCGGCCGGAGGCCTTGGCCGTGCTCACGGTGGACACCAAGCGGCCCCGGCTCCAGGCGATGTACGAGGGCTGGGGATACCGGAAGGTCGGCGAGCGCCAGCCGTTCCCGGACTCCCCGCTGTATGCCGTGATGCTGCTGGAGCGCAAGCGCGCGGCCTGACGGGCGCCGCCTGCGGCCCGCTCCAGCAGCGGTCCCGCCCGGCGTGTGCCAGGGCGGGACACAGCTCCCGATACGGGGGCGGGGCGTGCCCGCCGCAATGGCCCTTGCTGCGTGCTGCGCATCCGCCATTGCGCCCGGATCCGTGCTGCAGCGCCTAGCCCTGGACGCCGTCGCCCCGTACATCGACCGTGACGTCCTCGCCCGGCAGCTCGCCCGCGAGGAAGCGCAACGCCGCGCCCTGACTGCCGTCCTGAACGGCCGGCGGGCCGGGGGAGCACCGTCGTAGCGCTGTACGGACGCCCGCAGGCTCAGGCGGGCGCTGGCCGCCGGTTCCGGGCGCAGTGACGCGAGCGGGGAGCGCCGGCCCTTCTCCACGGCGCGCAACTGCTCCCAGTCGACTTCCGGGTGTGCGGCGGGGATCGCGTCGACGGAGGCGGTGGTGTAGAGCGGGACGTCGACGGCCCTGGCCCGGCTGGTGACGAAGCGGACCTTGACCGGCTGCGGGGGAGCGGAACCAGCCGAGCCGGACCATGCTTGATGCTAGGTCGCCCGTCCCGCCGTCCAGCCTGGCCGGGAAGGGGGCCGTGATCCTGGGCGACCGGGAGCGGGCGGCTTTACCGGACCTGTTGTGTCTCTGGGGGCTTCCCCGTGAGGGGCGGATCGGCTCCGCGCGTGTTCAGGTCACAGAGAGGTGAGCCGGTCGCGGATTTCCGACAGGCGGTCGATCTTTTCCTGCAGGCCGCTCGGGTCGTGCGGGCGGTGGCCGTCCGCGCTCAGTTCCGCGGTGAGCCGTGCTTGTTCCTGCATGAGCCGGTTCTCCTCGGGGGTGAGCTTGTTCACGGGACAGGACATGTGGTGGGTGGCCACCGGGTCGACGACTCCGGGAACGTGGACGGGCGCCCGCATCGGATATACGGCGAGGCGATCGGTCTCGTTCTCCCGCTTGTACCGGTAGACCAGCCAGCCGGTGTACACGCCGGCGCAGGCCCGCACATCCTGCCGGCCCCAGTAGTCCTTTGCGACGGGGACGGTCTTGGCGTACTTGTCGCTCTTGGTCACGGAGGTCGTGTCGGTGGTGCTCTTGGACCATTTGAAACTCGCGGTCCTCTTGGTGTCGACGCCCTTCGCGTTGACACCGGCTTCCGCGGAAAGGCCGAACTCGTAGCCCTCGGTCGTGGTGGAACTGACGGTGACCGCGTACTGGGTTTCCCACGTCTCCGTAGCGGGGCCCTGTTGGGCGGTGGAGTGGTGCACCAGCGGGGCCTGTGCGACGAGGGTGCCGATGAATCCGGCGGGGAGCACCGAAATCCAGGCGGCCCTGCGCTTTTTGCTGTAACCACCCCAGTTGGTGTCCCATTTCGGGAGCTCGTCCCAGTTCTGGTGGACGTGGTCCACCTGGTCCCTGCGCCACGTCCACAGGTTTTCCATCCGGGTGTAGGCGTCGGCCAGGGGGAGCGTCTTCTCGGCCTCACTCCGGGTGACCTGGAGATCCCAGGTGATGTGCAGCTGGTCCTCGGTGAACGCGAGGGGTGATGCATCCGGACAGCGTGCCAGGTCCATGGTCTTGGGCGGGATGTAGGGCGGCATGTCCTTGTGGTCCAACGGCAGTACGTTGTAGTCGCCGAGGGGGAAGTCACCGAACCTGCTGGTCATAACGAAGCCCCTTTCCGAATCTACGGCTGAGTCGTGCCAGTGCACAGGTGGTTGGATGTTGACGGGTGCCCGACTGATACTGAAACCAACGACAGGCTGGGGGGCTTGCGGTAGTGCGCGGCGCGCAGCTGCGCGCCGCGCACGCTGCGAATGGGCGTCGGTCGCCTGACTCCCGGAACCGACGTACCTTCGCATCTCTGCTCGCCTCTGACGGAGCCTACGAAGGCGCGGCCTTCGACCTAGGCTTGCCGCATGCGCGAGGACATGGACGAGGACCTGGCCGTGACGTCGTACGCCACCGTCCACTCACCAGTGACGGGAGCGACCGGCCGGTGTGGCGGGTCGCCGGCCACGGCGAGGTCCGGGGGGTGCTGACCGCGCTGCCCAAGCTGCGGTGAGCACAGCGGGGGGCCGCTCTCCACCCCGGGCCGGGCCCGCTGTTTCTGCCCGGTTGTCGGTGGCGGCTGGAAAGCTGATCGCATGAACGGAGACGAGCAGCTGCTGAACCGGCGCGTCTACGGCGCGGACCACGACGACCCCAACCCCGGCCCGCTCCCGGAGCGGACCTACGCCGAACTGGTCGGCGGGCCGCTGGACGGCCTGCTGCTGGACATCCACGGCTGGCGGACCAAGGAAGTCGACGACGGTGTCGCCCTGGTCACCGAGCTCTCCCGGTGGCCAGGCGGCCGGGCGCTGTACGACCCGCGCCTGGGCGAACCCCGCACATCCGGGCCCGGCGTCAGCTGTCGCTTCTACTACTCCCGCGACACACCCTGACCGTCGCCTGGCGGTTGCCGTTGCCTCGACCTTCTAACGGGCAGCTGGCTGACAGTGTCCCCGTGCCCGCCCGGCCCGGATCCGGTTTCAGCGTCTAGAGCGGCATCAAGCAACGTTCGCCCTGCGCATTACAAGTCAATGCAATTACGAGCTGGTGCGTGATAGCGGTTGAGGGGTGATCGCGCGAGGGTGGGATGATCCAGCCCGTGGTGATCATGGTCAACCGGGACGTCCTCGCGCATCAGCTG
>NZ_BMSK01000003.1 GCF_014649115.1 Streptomyces eurythermus
GAAACGCCCGGTTACATTCCGAACCCGGAAGCTAAGCCTCACAGCGCCGATGGTACTGCAGGGGGGACCCTGTGGGAGAGTAGGACGCCGCCGAACAATTTTTGAGAAAACCCCCGCACCTCACGGTGCGGGGGTTTTCTGTTTTTCCGGGCCGGGAGATGTGGATTACGGTGGCCGCATGACCGCTGTCACCAGGAACGACTATGTCGTTCGTGCCATACGCCCCGACGACTGGGAGCGGGTGAGGCAGCTGCGGCTGGACGCGCTGCGGGACCCGGTCGCGCACCTCGCCTTCCTGGAGACCTACGAGGAGGCCGCGAGCAAGCCCGACTCCTTCTGGCAGGACCGGGCCGTCGGCTCCGGCGAGGGCTCCACGACCGCCCAACAGTTCATCGCCGAGGCCCCCGACGGGGCCTGGGCCGGCTCCGTCACCGTGCTCATGGAGGAGCCCGGCACCCAGGACTGGGCCGGGAACCCGGTCGAGCGACGGCAGGGGCACGCGGCCGGCGTCTTCGTACGGCCCGAACACCGGGGCAACGGACTGATCGAGGCACTGTTCGCGGCCGGCCTGGCCTGGGCGTGGCAGCAGGATGCCGAGCGGGTGCGGCTGTTCGTCCACGAGGACAACCTCCGTGCCCAGACGGCCTACCGGAGGATCGGGTTCGCGCCCAGCGGTCTCGTCGTGGTCTTCTCCAAGGACGAGAGCGCCAACGAGCTGGAGTTCGTCCTGGAACGGCCGGCCTAGACGGGCAGTTCCTGGTGCGGCCAGCGGGCGCGGGCCTGTTCGCGGGAGCGGAGCAGGGCGAGCGTCGGCAGGCCCTGGTCGGCGCCGGTGGCCAGCAGGTCCGGCAGCTCGGGGAGCGGGGCCACGGCCGCGATGTCGTCCAGGACCAGGATGAGTGGTGGGTCGAGCCGACCGGAGGATGACCGTTCGGCCATGCGCCGGCCGCGCTCGACCACGCTGGAGACGAGGGCCGTCAGGAGCGGCATCGCGCCCGGGTTGCTCCGTGGGTCCTCGATGGATGCACCGACCATATAAAGCGTGCCCCCTTCATGGACGAAGGAATCCAGGGCGAGGGCATCGCTTCGGTTGGGGGTGCACGCCTCCCGGATGTTCACCGTGAACAGCGCCGACAGGGCCCTGCTGGTCAACTCCTGGGCGACGTCCCGGCGTTCCGGGTGCGCGGTGAGTGCCGCCTCCAGCTCGCCGGCGGCGCCGGACGCGGCCTTGGGGTGGGTACGCAGGGTGCGGACGGCGTCCTGGACCTGGGTGCCCTGCGCCCAGCGGTGCACATGCCGGATGGTGCGGTTCTCCAGGGCGGCGGCGTGCAGATAGCTGCGCAGCAGGGTCGTCGCGGTGTCGGCCACCGCCTGGTCGATCCGCGCGGTGGGCCGTACGGGGGCGAGCAGGGCCGTCGCCCGGTGCAGGGCCGTCTGTCTGTCCTCGCAGCCCGCGGTGGGGGACCAGTGCAGTCGGGCCGGGGTGTCGCACAGGTGCGTGGGGTCGTAGAGCAGGGTGGGGCCCAGTTTGGCCCGGGTGTCCTTGGTCTCCGCCCACAGGGCCGGGTTGGAGGTGACGAGGACGACGGGGCCCTCCGCGTCCCGTACGGCCTGGGCCGCGGCCGTCTGGCGGGCCTCCCGGGGCGCGAGGAGGACCTTCTCCCGGCCGCCCGCCCGGTCGCCGTCGGCAGCCAGGGCGGCCGACGGCGCCGGTGCCGCCGGCGCGCTCACGGGCTCCGCCGGCAGGGGCTCCGCGCGCGGCACAGGGACCTCGTGGCGTGGCTCGGGGACGTTGTGGCGGGGCTCCTGAACGGCGTGGCGCGGCCCCCGGGCCTCGTACCGCGGCTCCTGGGCTTCGTACCGCGGGCCCTGGGCCTCGTACCGCGGTTCGGCCTGCGCGGGGTGTCGCGGGGTGTCCCGGGCCGCCGTGGCCCGGCGTAGCCTGGCCGCCCGCCAGCGGGCCACCGTGCTCAGCGCGAACACGGTGAGCACGAAGAGGATCATCAGCTGGCCGAGGAACAGGCCCCAGAACAGGCCCCAGCCGGACAGCTGGCCCGGCGGGGTGTCCGGCCAGGCGCCGGGCAGGTCGTGGGGCCGGCTGATGAGGTGACGCATGGCCAGGGGGGTGCGGGTGAAGGTGACGCCCTCCGGCCAGGCGCCCTGGGCGAACCGGGCCGCGAGGCCGGTGGCCGACCACACCAGGACGGTGATGCCGATGAGGAACGCGAGGATGCCGATCAGCAGTCCGTCGGGGATGCCGCCCTGGCGCTCCCGGCGGATGTCACGGTGATCGTCCGGTCTCACGCTGTACTCCCTCTAGGCCACCGTCGACTCGGAGTCGCCCAGGTGCTGTTCCACGAAGGCCGCCGCCCGCCGCTCGGCCTCCAGCTCGGCCGCGCGCAGGGCGTCGTCGATCGCGAGGTCGCTGGAGGACTCGGTCATGGCGCGGTCGGTGAAGACCAGCGGCCGTTCCGTCTCCGTGACCAGGTGTTTGACCACCTGGACATTGCCGTTGACGTCCCAGACCGCGATGCCGGGCGTCAGCGTGGGGATGATCTCGACCGCCCAGCGGGGCAGGCCCAGGACCCGGCCGGTGGCCCTCGCCTCGTCCGCCTTCTGGGCGTAGATCGTCCTGGTCGAGGCCATCTTCAGGATGGCCGCCGCCTCCTTCGCCGCCGCCCCGTCGACCACGTCGGACAGATGGTGGACGACCGCCACGAAGGACAGGCCGAGCCGGCGTCCGAACTTCAGCAGCCGCTGGAACAGCTGGGCCACGAACGGGCTGTTGATGATGTGCCAGGCCTCCTCGACCAGGAAGATGCGCTTCTTCCGGTCGGGGCGGATCCAGGTGTGCTCCAGCCACACGCCGACGATCGCCATGAGGATCGGCATGGCGATGGAGTTGCGGTCGATGTGGGACAGGTCGAAGACGATCAGAGGCGCGTCGAGGTCGATGCCGACCGTGGTCGGGCCGTCGAACATGCCGCGCAGGTCGCCGTCGACGAGGCGGTCCAGGACCAGGGCGACGTCCAGGCCCCACGCCCGTACGTCGTCTATGGCGACGTTCATCGCCTCCGCCGACTCCGGCTCGGGGTGCCGTAGCTGCTCCACGATGTCGGAGAGGACCGGCTGGCGGTCGGTGATCGTCTCGTTGACGTAGGAGTGCGCGACCTTCAGGGCGAAGCCGGCGCGCTCGTCCAGGCCGTGGCCCATGGCGACCTCGATGATGGTCCGCAGCAGCGCGAGCTGCCCGGTCGTGGTGATCGCCGGGTCCAGGGGGTTGAGCCGGATGCCGTGGTCGAGGGCGGCCGTCGGGTCGAGCCGGATGGGGGTTATCCCCAGCTCCTCGGCGATCAGGTTCCACTCGCCGACGCCGTCCTCGCCCTGCGCGTCCAGGACGACGACCTGGCGGTCCCTGAACCGGAGCTGGCGCAGGACGTACGTCTTCTCCAGCGCCGACTTGCCGTTGCCGGACTCGCCGAGGACCAGCCAGTGCGGGGCCGGCAGCTGCTGGCCGTACAGCTGGAAGGGGTCGTAGATGTAGCCCTTCCCGGAGTACACCTCGCGGCCGATGATGACGCCGGAGTCGCCGAGGCCGGGCGCGGCCGTGGGCAGGTAGACCGCCTGGGCCTGGCCCGTGGAGGTGCGCACCGGCGGCCGGGTCGTCTCCACCTTCCCGAAGAGGAAGGAGGTGAAGGCCTCGGTGAGGACGGACAGCGGATCCCGCATCGGAGAATCAGCCCCTACCTTCGGATGCCGGTGGCGAACGGAAGTGTGTTCACGAAGGCGCGGTGGTGCTCTCGGTCGCACCACTCCAGCTTGAGGTACGACTTGCCGGCGGAGGCCCTTATCGTCCGCTTGTCGCGGTTCAGGGCCTCCGGGGAGCGGGCGGAGACGGTGATGTAGCCGACCAGGTTGACGCCGGCGGCGCCGCTGGCGAGGTCCTCGCCGCGCTGGTCGAGGCGGTTGTGCGCGGCGATGTCCCGGGGGTCGACGGTCCGGTTCATCTTGGCGGCGCGGGAGGCCTCGGCCTCGTCGTTGGTCTTCTCGGTCAGCATCCGCTCGATGGCGACCTCGGTGGGTTCCAGGTCCATGGTCACGGCGACCGTGCGGATGACGTCCGGGGTGTGGACGAGGAGCGGGGCGAGGAAGTTGACGCCGACGGGGGTCATCGGCCACTCCTTCACCCAGGCGGTGGCGTGGCACCAGGGGGCGCGGGTGGACGACTCGCGGGTCTTGGCCTGGAGGTAGGTGGGCTCCACGGCGTCCAGCTCGGCCGGCCAGGCGTTGCGCTGGGTCATCGCCTGGATGTGGTCGATGGGGTGGTCCGGGTCGTACATGGAGTGGATCAGGGAGGCCAGCCGGCCCTGGCCGAGCGGCTGGCGGACCCGGATGTCGGCCTCCTGGAGCCGGGAGCAGATGTCGGTCAGCTCGCGGGCCATGACGACGGCGAGGCCGGCGTCCCGGTCCACCCTGCCGCCGCGGGTGCGGGCGGCGCGGGCCATGGCGTGGGCCTCGGCGGCCAGTTCCCGGCTGTAGTGCATACAGGCGACGAGGTAGGCGCGGTGCTGCTCGCTGCTGGTGGAGACCATGGACTGGAGCTGGTCGTAGGAGTGCTGGAGCCAGTCCGGGGCGCGTTCGTCGCCGCGCACGGCGACGTCCTTGGCGTGTGCGTCGGGGTCGGCGGGCAGGGTGCGGGCGAGCATCTGCAGCCGGGTGACGAAGCCGTCGCCGTTGGCGACGTGCTTGAGCAGCGTGCCGAAGCGGTCGACCAGGGCCTCCTGGTCCTCGGAGTCGCGCAGGCCGACGCCGGGACCCTCGATCTCGATGGCGGCGGTGACCGTCTTGCGGTCGGCGTGCAGCAGGACGGCGATCTCGTCCGGGCCGAAGGGCGCGGCGAGCCAGGTGATGCGGCCGATGCCGGGCGGCGGGCCGACCTCGATCTCCCGGCCGTCGAGGCGGGTGCCGGCCTCCATGGCACTGGACCGGTAGACGGCTCCGCGCTTGACGGTGCGCTTGTACGAGCGGTTGATCTCGAACCACTTGTAGAACGTGCGGTGCTTGTACGGCACGTAGACCGCGGCGAGCGCGAGCAGGGGGAAGCCCATGAGCAGCGCGATCCGCAGGGGCAGGACCGGTACGAGGAGGCCGCACATCATGCCGAGGAACGCGCCGGCGATGATCAGGGCGATCTCGCCGGATTCACGGTTGCGGCCGATGATCGCGTTCGGCCGGGCGCGGCCGATGAGATACGTACGGCGGGGCGTGACCGGATGGGACAGATGGGACTCGGTCGTCAACGCCCTTCACCTCCCGAGCGGTTGTTGCGGGTGTTGCTGGCGTGCGGGGTGTTCACCGGGCTGGACGCGCGGGGCGCGGGCGTGGCGGAGGGGACGGTTCCGCCGCCGTTCCCGGCCGGGGTACGGCTGCTGTGGGCGGCGACGCCGCCGGAGGCGGGGTTGGCCTGGCGCGGGGTGCTGCTCGACTGGCCGGCCGCGGCGTTGCTGTCGGCGCGGGAGCTGTGGGTCTTGATGCCCTGGGCGACGAGGGTGGCCGGGGAGCTGATGACGGCGGCGGCCTTGCTCTCCGCGCCCTGCATGATGCGGTTGTTGCGGCCGCTGGCGATCTCGTCGCCGAAGCCGGGGACGAAGCGGTAGATCATCGCGCTGGCGAAGATGGCGAGCAGGATGATGGCGAGGCCGGAGACGACGGCGGAGAAGGCGTCGGGGCCGTTGTCGCCGGACAGGGCGCCGGCCAGGCCGAGGACGATCACGATGACGGGTTTCACGAGGATGACGGCGATCATGATGCCGGCCCAGCGGCGGACGTGGCCCCACAGGTTCTTGTCGACGAGGCCCGCGTAGACGACGGTGCCGAGGAGGGCGCCGACGTAGAGGAGGGCGGCGCGGATGACCAGCTCCAGCCAGAGGACGCCGGCGGCGAGGATGCTGACCAGGGAGACGACGATCAGCATGATGGGGCCGCCGCCGATGTCGTTGCCCTTCTTCAGGGCGCCGGAGAAGGTGCCGAAGAACGTGTCGGCCTGGTCGCCGGTGGCTTTCGCGAGGACGTCGGTGACGCTGTCCGTGGCCGAGACGACGGTGTACAGGATCAGCGGGGTGAAGGCGGAGGCCAGCACAGTCAGCCAGAGGAAGCCGACGGCTTCGGTGATCGCGGTGGTCAGCGGCACGCCGCGCACCGCGCGCTTGGCCACGGCGAGGAGCCACAGCAGAAGCGTCAGGATGGTGGAGGCGGCGAAGACGATCGCGTACTGCTTCAGGAACGCCTGATTCGTGAAGTCGACGGTGGCCGTCTCCTTGACGGCCTTACTGAGCTTGTCGACGGTCCAGGAGGCGGCGTCCGCGCATCCCTTGGCCAGCGAGGAGAGGGGGTCGAGGGTGTCGGTGAGGGGGTTGCCGGGGCCGGAGGGGGAGGTGCCGGAGGAGCCGTTCTCCCTTTCGCACTGGTCCCGGGCGGCGCCGGGGACCAGGTCACAGACGCCGGCGCTCTTCGTGGGCGTCGGGGACGGCGAGGACGGATCCGTGGGCGTAGGCGTGGGGGCGGCGAAGGCGCGGGCGGTCGTGAGGATCACAGCCGTCTGAATGGTCGCGACCGCGCCGGCCAGCGTGAGTACGCGGCGGTTAGCGGGCATAGGTGAACCCTCCGTACTCATCGACGGCCTTCGACATCTCTTCGGAGCTGGAGGCCCTGTCGTCGCCGGGGACGGGCGCCGGGCCCTCTTTCTGGGAGTGCGCGGCGATCTTCCAGTCGCCGGCGACCCAATCGAGCTTCATCGTGATGGTGAACCAGCTGTTGGTGACCGGGTTCGTGGAATTCTCGCCCGCGAGACCGAGCAAGCCGCTGCACCAGACCTCGACCGTTGCCGTGTTGTCCGTGGTCTCGGTGACCTTCGTGCCGATGGGGCTCGTGCGGGACACGAACGTGTAGCCCTTCGGAGCGGTGCCGTCGTCGTTCAGACCGAGGGACCTGGCGAAGGCAGGGGTGTACGCCTTGTCGAACGCCGCCCCGGACTCGGCGGCCCGGGAGGGGGTCATGACGGCCTGCAGGATGGCGTCTCGGCGGGTTTTGACGAACATGTCGGCCGACCCCAGTGCCACCGCGTAGTTAGCCGCCGCGCTCTGGGCGCCCTGGGTGGTGTGGGGGAAGCCGGAGGGGATGGTGCCGGGGGTTGTGGTGAGCGGCTTGGTTCCGGTGGGGGCGGTGGCGGCGGCCTTCGGCTGGTTGGTCTTCGTCGACGCGGTGGTGTTCTCGTCACCGCCCCCCCGGTTCGCGAAGGCGATGGCGGCGATGAGGAGGACCACCACGCCGACCACCGTGATCAGGCTTCTGGAGGAGGAGCGCTGGGGGCGGCGGGGGGCGCCGCCGTAGGGGTCGGGGTCGGGGAGGCGGGTCCGGGTCTGGCCGGGCTCCGGGTGGTCGCCGTAGCCCTGGTAGTCGCGGTAACCCTGCTCGTCTCCGGGACTCATGCCGCGTACGCCCCCTCCACCTCGTAGACATACGACGGTAGCCGTGCTGGTTCCCGCGCGGGCGCGGTGTGGTGACTCGACATCAGGGAAACGCAACCTCAGCCGGTGGGCACGACGGGTGGGTGGGGTGGAGGGGACAGCCGTGGCCGGGCGTGCCCGGGACGCGTGGGGTTACACCGCCATGCCGTACACGATGGTGAACAGTGTGCCGAGGGAGCCGATGATGAAGACCCCGGTGAGGCCGGCGATGATCAGGCCCTTGCCCTGCTCCGCGCTGAACGTGTCCCGCAGGGCCGTGGCGCCGATACGCTGCTTGGCCGCCCCCCATACCGCGATGCCGAGGCACAGCAGGATGGCCACGGCCATGACCACCTCGATCATCACCTTGGCTTCGTTGCCCAGGCTGCCGAAGGGGCCCCAGTCCGGAGCGATCCCGCCGATGATGGTGTTGATGTCTCCCTTGTCGGCCGCAAAGAGCATGTAAGTCACCGCCCCTGGTGGGTAGTTCCGCGAGCCCCTGCGGGCGCAGAGGTCAGGCCTCATTGTCGCCGACAACGTCGCCAACGTATGTCGACTTGGCGTCATTCACTGGCGGGTTTCGTCTAGGTGGCGCCTATCGTCACTCTGTGTATCACGGCAGGTCACCCCGGGCAATGAGGTCGGAGCGGAACCTGGTGTGCGGCTCCGTCGTTGACCCCCTTTACGACCTGCGCGGCTTTGACGGCCGGTCGGGTGAGCCGTCGCGTCGATGTTCTCACGGGCGGGGCGGCGGACGGGGTCGCCCGGGTGCGCCGATTCACAGGGAGATCTCAGGCAACTCGGGGTTTCGTTCCCACCTTTGACGGTCAGACTCGGTCCCGATGAAGCGCATCTCACGCCGTTCTGCCACCTCGCGGCCCGCGCTGCTCGGCGCGGTGGTGCTGCTCGCGCTGACCTCGGCCTCCGTGGCCGCCGCCGACGACGGGCCGGGGCCGTTCGGGGTCACCGTGGACGCCGCGGCGAACCGGTGGAGCGCGCGGGTGGGCGCGCTGTTCGCCGCGGACGGGGCGGGCCGTCCGGCCGGCGGTCACTTCTGCACCGCGTCGGTGGCGCACAGCCCGCACGGCGACCTGATCGTCACCGCCGCCCACTGCCTGGACGACCCCGGGCGCGACCTGGTGTTCGTGCCGGGCTACCGCGCCGGGCGGGCGCCGTACGGGGTGTGGAGGGTGACGCGGCGGTTCCTGCCCGACGGGTGGGTCCGGGACCGGGACGAGGACAGCGACCTCGCCTTCGCCACCGTCGCCGGGCGGGACGGGGGACGGGTGGAGGACGTGGTGGGCGCCTACCGGTTCACGCCCGGCGTGGCCACCGGCGCGACCGGGGTGACCGTCACCGGGTACCCGGGCTCCCGCGAGGTCCCCATCACCTGCACCGACAAGCCGGCCCGGCACAGCCGTACCCAACAGCGCGTCGACTGCCCCGACTTCACCGGGGGCACCAGCGGCAGCCCCTGGGTCAACGGGGATCACGAGATCGTCGGGGTCCTCGGCGGTCACGAGGAGGGCGGCAGCACGGCCGGGACGTCGTACAGCGTGGTGCTGGGGCGGGTGGCGGCGGAGCTGTACGAGGAGGCGGCCGGGCCTTCCTGACCGGGGCCCGGGAAGGCCGCCGCGGAGCCCCATGTGCGCGGGCCGCACCGTGAAATGACGCCACATCATGAGAAAGGGGTCTTCGAACGGCCTGTCATGGGGGAAAGTTGAACCGTGCGGAAGTCATGGGTGATCGGTGGGGCGGCCGGCGCGCTCGGCGTGAGCTTCGTGATGCTGCTGGTCGTCGGTGTGTACATCGTGGCCGGGAACCTGGTCAACGGGGTGACCTCGGGGAGCCGGGGGCTGGCGAAGGGGGCGGTGCCGGCCGCCTACAAGTCGTTGGTGCAGCGGTGGGGCAATCTGTGCCCGGCGCTCTCGCCCGCGCTGCTCGCCGCGCAGCTGTACCAGGAGAGCGGGTGGAACCCGACCGTCGTCAGCCCGGCCGACGCGCGCGGTATCGCGCAGTTCATCCCCAGCACCTGGGCGACGCACGGCATCGACGGCGACGGTGACGGCAAGCGGGACATCTGGGACCCGGACGACGCGATTCCGTCGGCGGCCTCGTACGACTGCGAACTGGCCAAGTACGTCAAGGACGTGCCCGGTGACGTCTCCGACAACATGCTCGCCGCCTACAACGCGGGCGCCTACCGGGTGATCCGGGCGGGCGGGGTGCCGGCCATCAGCGAGACGCGGAACTACGTCAAGCGGATCCGCAGCCTGGAGAAGAGCTTCGCCGCGCCGGTCAGCCGGCTCGACCCCACCCGGCAGGCCGCCGGTGCCATCGCCTTCGCGCAGAGCCGGCTCGGCACGCCGTACCTGTGGGGCGGCAACGGCACCCCCGAGCAGGGCGGGCGCTTCGACTGCTCGGGGCTGACCAAGGCGTCGTACGAGAAGGTCGGGGTCAAGCTGCCCCGTGTGGCCAACGACCAGTACAACGCCGGGCCGCACCCCTCGCGGGACGAACTGCTCCCCGGTGACCTGGTCTTCTTCTCCGACGACCTCACCGACTCGCGGGCCATCCGGCACGTGGGGATCTACGTCGGCGGCGGGTACATGATCGACGCCCCGCGCACCGGCGCCGTGATCCGCTTCGACCCGATCGACACCCCGGACTACTTCGGCGCGACACGGGTGACGGAGGAGGGCGCGCAGGCACTTCCCACCACCGTGTGAACGATGCGTGAAGCTACCCCCTGAGCTGCGCTGACGAGTCTCTCTTCGATAACGTCTGCGTGATCATTCAGTGGAGAGTGGAACGTATTCATGGTGCCCGTGCGTTCCTGTTGACGTAGCCGAGCGGACGTCAGTGCGGGAATGCAGCGGAAGCGGATCTACGAACCACGGGGGGCTGGAGCGACGCACACCCGGTGCGTCCGGACGAACGACGAAGGGGCCGCAGCACCATGGCTGTACTCGCCGAATCCGGATCGAACCCCGACGTCGACCTGCTCTACGACATCAACGGCCTGGCCAAGGACGCGCCGCACTGGTTCGACCGGGTCATGGAGTTCGTCGGCGAGTACGGGCTGCTGCTCGCCATGGTGCTGCTGGTCCTGTGGTGCTGGTGGGGCGTGCGGCGCCGGGGCGGCGAGGAGGCGGCGCCGTCGGTGGCCGCGCTGGTGTGGGCGCCGCTCGCGGCGGGCCTCGCGGTCCTCGTGAACGTCCCGATACGGGGCTTCGTGGAGCGCCCCCGCCCGTTCCGGGACCATCAGGGCCTGGACGTCCTGGTCTCCGGCAAGGACGACTTCTCCTTCGTCAGCGATCACGCGACGCTCACGATGGCGCTCGGTGTGGGCCTCTTCGTCGCCAACCGCCGCTTCGGCCTCGTCGGCATCGGTCTGGCCCTGCTGGAGGGCTTCTGCCGGGTCTACATGGGCGTGCACTACCCGACGGACGTCGTGGGCGGTTTCGCGCTCGGTACGGCCGTCGTGCTGCTGCTGTCCCCGCTCGCCATGGCGCTGCTCACCCCGCTGATGCGGGCGGTGGAGCGCTCGCCGCGGGTGGGTTGGCTCGTACGGCGGCGGACGGCGCCGGACGTCCCGGTGCTGCCCGGCGCGCGCCGCTCGGCGGAGGCCGGGGAGCGGGACCTGGCCGCGTAGGCGGGAAGGCGGGAAAGCGGGAACGGGCCGGCTCCTCCTCGGCGGGGGCCGGCCCGTTCCCGTTCCTGAACCCTGACGGGTTCTACAGCCCCTGTGCGTACGAGAAGAACCGCTTGGGGTCGTACTGCTTCTTCACCTTGTCCAGGCGCGCCGCCGCGTCCCCGTAGTACGCCTTCTTCCAGTTCTTCAGCGTGGGGTCGGTGTAGTTCTGGTAGGCCGCGCCGGAGGCGTACGGGGCCATCGCCTTGTGCGCCGACGTCAGCCAGGTCTGGGCCGTCGTGCCGGAGGCCCCCGCACCCCAGGAGGCGATGTACTGGGCCAGCATCCGCGAGCGGCGGTGGACGAACGCGGTGGCGGTCGGGGAGACCCGGTTGACCGCGCCGCCGAGCGCCGTGAAGGCGATGCTGCCGGCGCCGCCGCGGACCGCGGCGATCTGCTTCAGCACGGTCTGGACGCCGGCGGTGGACAGCGAGCGGTCGAAGAAGTCGGAGCGGGCCGCGTACGTCTCCCGGCCGAGCCGGCCCTGCGGGGAGCGGCCCGGGGTGGAGCCCGGCAGATGGCACTGGGCGTCGGTGGCGAAGGAGGAGCAGCCGGCGTAGATCTCCATGGCCTCCTCGTAGCCGCGGCGGCGCAGCGAGACCGAGCGGGCGCTGGCGCCGGCCAGGTGGGCCAGGCGGTCCACGGCGTTCTGCAGTTCGCCGTAGGTGCCGAGGGAGAAGCAGGAGACGGAGACGGTCGGGGTGCGGCCCGGTGAGCAGGCCAGGTGCAGGGAGGACCAGATCTCGTCGGGCTGGGAGGGGCCCCACTCCTGCCAGGCCTTCAGCACCTTGGCGGCCTTGGACCAGGGCCAGGTCAGATGGGCGGTGACGGCCTGCGGCGCGGTGTGGGTCCTGAAGTGCAGCTCGGTGACGACGCCGAAGTTGCCGTTGCCCGCGCCGCGCAGCGCCCAGAACAGGTCGGCGTGGTGGCCGGTGTCGGCGGTGAGCTGGGTGCCGTCGGCGGTGATCAGGGTGGCCTGGGTGAGGCTGTCGCAGGTCAGGCCGTAGGCGCGGGAGGCGACGCCGTGGCCGCCGCCGAGCACCAGGCCGGAGACGCCGACGGTGGGGCAGGAGCCGGCGGGTATGGTCACGCCCTTCGCGGCGAGCGCGCGGTAGACGTCGATGAGTTTGGCGCCGGCGCCGACGACGGCCTGGCCGCCGCTGACCCGGATCCGGTTCAGCCGGGAGACGTCGATGATCAGCCGCTGGTCGCCGGAGGAGTAACCGGCGTAGGAGTGGCCGCCGTTGCGGATGGCGACCTTGACGCCGTGCGCGCGGGCGTACGCCAGGGTGGTGCGGATGTCGGCGGTGTGCGCCACGTAGGCGACCGCGGCCGGTTTCAGGCCGTCGAAGCGGGTGTTGTAGAGCTGGTGGGCGGTCTTCCAGGTGGCGTCGCCGGGCCGGACGAGGGTGCCGTCCAGGTCCCGGGCGAGGGCCGTCCAGTTGGCGGCGGCCCCGGCCGGTCCGGTGGTGCGCAGGGCGGCGAGGGAGGTCGCGCCGGTGAGGGAGGCGGGGGGCGCGGAGGAGTCCTTGCCCGCTCCGCACGCGGTGAGCGCGGTCGTCGCCAGGGCGGCCGCGCCGCCCGAGATGAACGTACGCCGTTCCATGTCCGTCGCCCTTTCCTCGGCTCCTGTGGAACGAGACGGCGCCGCGCGTCACGGGGTTCCGCCGAACGGGTGAGGAACGGCGCACGGGTGTTCGTGCGACAAATCGTCGGAACCTCTATGTGCTCTCCCCGTGAGCATTCCGTGACCTAACCGGGCCGACGGCAGGGGTTCACTCTGCGTTCATTTCTGGCCATCGGCGGCTTCACCTGTTCTGCCTAATTTCGGCCGTACCCGGTGCGGAGTGCGGCATGGATTGCGCTCGCGCGCACCGCACCCACTTACCTCGCGCGCCGCCGATCGCGGCGGCTCCTGGAAGGACTCCCGAAAGTGAAGCTTCAGCGCAAGAACCGGCTGCGCGCCCTCTCTCTCGGTGCTGTCGCCGTCTCCAGCGCCCTGGCCCTGACGGCGTGCGGCTCCGACGACACCGGCGAAGGCAACGCCAACGGGGGCTCCTCCGCCGCCGCGAACGCGAGCTCCGTCAAGTGCGACGACGCCAAGGGCCAGCTGCTCGCGGACGGCTCTTCGGCGCAGAAGAACGCGATCGACGCCTGGACCAAGGTCTTCTCCCCGGCCTGCAAGGTGCAGATCAACTACAAGGGCGCCGGCTCCGGTGCCGGTGTCACCTCCTTCACTCAGGGCCAGATCGCGTTCGCCGGTTCCGACTCCGCGCTGAAGCCCGACGAGGTCGCCGCCTCCAAGAAGGTCTGCGACGGCGGCCAGGGCATCGACCTGCCCATGGTCGGCGGCCCGATCGCCCTCGGCTACAACGTCCCCGGCGTGGACAACCTCGTCCTGGACGCCCCGACCATCGCCAAGATCTTCGACAGCAAGATCAAGAACTGGAACGACGAGGCGATCAAGAAGCTCAACCCCGGCGCGAAGCTGCCCGACCTGAAGATCCAGGCCTTCCACCGCTCCGAGGACTCCGGCACCACGGACAACTTCACCAAGTACCTGCTCGCGACCACGCCCGAGAACTGGAAGTACTCCGGTGGCAAGGCCTGGCAGGCGCAGGGCGGCCAGGCGGCCTCCGGCTCGGCCGGCGTGGCCCAGGGCGTCAAGCAGAACTCCGGCGCGATCGGCTACTTCGAGCTGTCCTTCGCCAAGGGCATCGACACCGTCGCCATCGACACCGGCGCCAAGACCCCGGTGAAGCCGTCCACCGAGTCGGCCACCGCGGACATCGCCGCCGCCAAGGTCATCGGCACCGGCAAGGACCTGGCGCTCCAGCTCGACTACAAGACCAAGGCCGAGGGCGCCTACCCGATCACCCTGGTCACCTACGAGATCGTCTGCGACAAGGGCAACAAGGCCGACTCCCTGCCCGCCACCAAGGCGTTCCTGCGCTACATCGCCAGCGAGGACGGCCAGAAGGTGCTGGCGCAGAACGACTACGCCCCCATCCCCGCCGAGATCATCGCCAAGGTCCGCACCACCATCGAGGGCCTGAGCTGACCTGATCCGTGAGTGTGCGGCCCGGCGCGCCCGCCCGGGCCGGGCCGCACCGTCCGGTGCACCGCCGCCATGAGCCGCGCCCCCGGCGGGGGCCGCGGCTTAGCAGACCGGAGAACCCGATGGACATATCGACGACGACAGACGTTCCTCCCTCCGCCTCCCCGCCCTCGCTCACCGAACGCAAGCGCGCGGCCCGTGGCGCCACCCGGCCCGGCGACCGCATCTTCCTCGGCCTGTCGCGCGGCTCCGGCATCCTGCTGCTGGTGATCATGGCCGCGATCGCGGTCTTCCTCACCTACCGCGCCTCCCTCGCGATCAGCAGGGACCACGGGAACTTCCTGACCACCTTCGAGTGGAACACCAACCTCACCCCGCCGAGCTTCGGCATCGCGGTGCTGGCCTTCGGCACGATCGTCTCCTCGGTGATCGCCATGGTCATCGCGGTCCCGGTCGCCGTCGCGATCGCGCTGTTCCTCACCCACTACGCCCCGCGCCGGCTGAGCGGCCCGATCGCCTATGTGATCGACCTGCTCGCCGCCGTGCCGTCCATCGTCTACGGCCTGTGGGGCGCCCTGATCCTCGTGCCGCACCTGCGCGGCCTGTACGGCTGGCTGGACACCTACTTCGGCTGGACCGGGATCCTCTCCTGGGAGGAGGGCGCTCCGCGCACCATGCTGGCCGTCGGCATCCTGCTGGCGATCATGATCCTGCCGATCATCACCAACGTCAGCCGTGAGGTGTTCCGGCAGGTCCCGCGGATGCACGAGGAGGCCGCCCTGGCCCTCGGCGCCACCCGCTGGGAGGTCGTCCGGATGTCCGTCCTGCCCTTCGGCCGCTCCGGTGTGATCTCCGCGTCCATGCTCGGCCTCGGCCGCGCCCTCGGCGAGACGATGGCCGTGGCCACCGTGCTCTCCCCGGACTACGACATCCACGCCAGCCTGCTGAACCCCGGCGGCGGCACCTTCGCCCAGAACATCGCCAGCAAGTTCGGCGAGGCCAGCGAGCAGGGCCGGGACGCGCTGATCGCCTCCGGCCTGGTCCTCTTCGTCATCACCCTGCTGGTCAACGGCGCGGCCCGTGCGATCATCGCCCGCCGCAAGGAGTACTCGGGGGCCAACGCATGAGCACCGCAGCCGTCACCGACAAGCGCGGCGGGTCGCTGAGCGGCGCCCGCCTGCCCAAGTGGTCCCCCTGGGCGATCGCCGCCGGTTCCGTCGCCGTCGCCGTGGGCATCGGCCTCGGCGCCGGCCTGGGCAGCGAGGTGCAGTGGGGGCTGATCGCCGCGATCCTGTTCGTCCTCGGCACCTACGGCGTCGCCGCCCGGGTGGAGGGCCGCCGGCAGGCCAAGGACCGGGTCGCCACCTCGCTGGTCTGGGTCGCCTTCCTGCTCGCCGTCGTCCCGCTGGTCTCCCTGGTGTGGACGACCGTCTCGCGCGGCGTGAAGGTGCTCGACGTCCACTTCCTCACCCACTCCATGGGCATCGTCGCCGACACCGAGACCGGCGGCGGCATCTATCACGCCATCATCGGCAGCCTGGAGCAGGTCGGCCTCGCCACCCTCATCGGCGCCCCGATCGGCGTGCTCACCGCCGTCTACCTGGTCGAGTACGGGCGCGGCCGGCTCGCCCAGGCGGTGACCTTCTTCGTCGACGTCATGACGGGCATCCCGTCGATCGTCGCGGGCCTGTTCATCCTCAGCCTGATGCTCATCCTGGAGCTGGACCCGTTCGGCTTCGCCGGTTCGCTGGCCCTGGCCATCCTGATGATGCCGGTCGTCGTCCGCTCCACCGAGGAGATGCTCAAGCTCGTCCCGAACGAGCTGCGCGAGGCATCCCTGGCACTCGGCGTGCCCAAGTGGCGGACCATCCTGAAGGTGGTCCTGCCGACCGCCATCGGCGGCATCACCACCGGCGTCATGCTCGCCATCGCCCGGATCGCGGGCGAGACCGCGCCGGTGCTGCTGCTGGTGTTCGGCAACCCCTTCATCAACACCGACCCGTTCGAGGGCGCCCAGGCCTCGCTGCCGCTGTACATCTACCAGCAGTACGCCGCCGGCGGCGACGCGGCGTACGACCGCGCCTGGGCGGCGTCCCTCACGCTGATCGCCTTCGTGATGATCCTCAACCTGGTGGCCCGCGGCATCGCCCGCTGGAAGACCCCGCGCTGACCCGCCGCGGCCACCGCCGCCTGGCCGGCCGCCGACGCGGCCCCACAGCGACCGAGCTTGAATTTCCTGGAAGTGAAGCAGACATGGCCAAGCGAATCGACGTAAGCGGGCTCACCGCCTACTACGGCTCCCACAAGGCGATCGAGGACATCTCGATGACGGTCGAGCCGCGCTCGGTGACGGCGTTCATCGGCCCCTCCGGCTGCGGCAAGTCGACGTTCCTGCGCACCCTGAACCGGATGCACGAGGTGACCCCCGGCGGGCGCGTCGAGGGCAAGGTGCTCCTGGACGCCGAGGACCTGTACGGCGCCGGCGTCGACCCGGTGTCCGTGCGCCGCGAGGTGGGCATGGTCTTCCAGCGCCCGAACCCGTTCCCCACGATGTCGATCTTCGACAACGTGGCGGCGGGCCTCAGGCTGAACGGCAACTACAAGAAGAGCGAGCTGAACGACATCGTCGAGAAGTCGCTCAAGGGCGCGAACCTCTGGAACGAGGTCAAGGACCGGCTGAACAAGCCGGGCTCCGGGCTCTCCGGCGGCCAGCAGCAGCGCCTGTGCATCGCCCGGGCCATCGCGGTCGAGCCGAAGGTGCTGCTCATGGACGAGCCGTGCTCGGCCCTGGACCCGATCTCCACGCTCGCCATCGAGGACCTGATCGGCGAGCTGAAGGACCGGTTCACGATCGTCATCGTGACCCACAACATGCAGCAGGCGGCGCGGGTCTCGGACCGTACGGCGTTCTTCAACCTGGCCGCGGTGGGCCAGCCGGGCCGGCTGGTGGAGATCGACGACACCGAGCGGATCTTCTCCAACCCGTCGGTCCAGGCCACGGAGGACTACATCTCCGGCCGCTTCGGCTGACCGGCACCCCGCCCCGGCCCGCCGGGACGGAACGGACCCCTCGCGGTGCTGCATGGCGGTGCCACCGCGAGGACGCGGAAGGGCCCGCCCCCAGCTCCCGGGGGCGGGCCCGTCGCCGTTGGTCCGGCGGGGTCTACAGGGGCGGCGGGGGCCCTACAGGGCCACCAGCTTCACGATGCCGAAGGCCAGGGCCGCGACCAGGGCGGCGGCCGGCATGGTGATGAACCAGCCCAGGACGATGTTCTTGGCCACGCCCCAGCGGACCGCGTTGACCCGCTTGGTCGCGCCCACGCCCATGATCGCCGAGGTGATGACATGGGTGGTGGAGATCGGCGCCTTGAAGATGAACGCGGTGGTGAACATGATCGACGCGCCGGTGGCCTCGGCCGCGAACCCCTGCGGCGGGTCCAGCTCGATGATCTTGCGGCCCAGGGTGCGCATGATCCGCCAGCCGCCGGCGTACGTGCCCAGGGACAGCATCACCGCGCAGACGATCTTCACCCAGACCGGGATCGGGTCGCCGAACGTCTCGTGGCCGGAGATCACCAGGGCCAGCACCACGACACCCATCGTCTTCTGGGCGTCCTGGAGACCGTGGCCGAGCGCCATGCCGGCGGCCGAGACGGTCTGGGCGATGCGGAAGCCCCGCTTGGCCTTGTGCGGGTTGGACCGCCGGAACAGCCACATGATCAGCGTCATGACCAGGTAGCCGACGATCAGGCCGACGAAGGGGGAGACGAACATCGGGATGACGACCTTCTCCACCACCCCGCCCCAGAGCACATCCGTGCCGCCCGCCAGCGCCGCTCCCACCATGCCGCCGAACAGGGCGTGCGAGGAGGACGAGGGCAGGCCGAAGTACCAGGTGACCAGGTTCCAGACGATCGCGCCGACCAGGGCCGCGAAGAGGATGCCCATCCCCGTCGAGCCCTGGGGGGTCTCGATCAGGCCCTCGCTGACCGTCTTGGCGACGCCGGAGCCCAGGAAGGCGCCGGCCAGGTTCATCACGGCCGCCATGGCGAGCGCCGCCCGCGGGGTCAGCGCCCGCGTCGACACCGAGGTGGCGATGGCGTTCGCGGAGTCGTGGAAGCCGTTCGTGTACGTGAAGAAGAGCGCGACGCCTACGGTCGCGATCAGGGCGAAGGTGTCCATCGACGCCTCAGGACTCCTTGACGGCGATGGTCTCCACCGTGTTCGCCACGTGCTCGAACGCGTCCGCCGCCTCTTCCAGGACGTCCACGATCTGCTTGAGCTTCAGCACCTCGATGGCGTCGTACTTGCCGTTGAAGAGGTGGGCGAGCAGCTTGCGGTGGATCTGGTCGGCCTGGTTCTCCAGCCGGTTGACCTCGATCCAGTACTCGGTGAGGTTGTCCATGGTGCGCAGGTTCGGCATGGCCTCGGCCGTCAGCTCCGCCGCGCGGGCCAGGACCTCGATCTGCTGCTCGACGCCCTTGGGTAGTTCCTCGACGTTGTAGAGGACGACCAGGTCGACGGCTTCCTCCATGAAGTCCATGATGTCGTCCAGGGAACCGGCGAGGGCGTAGATGTCCTCCCGGTCGAACGGCGTGATGAACGAGGAGTTCAGCTGGTGGAAGATCGCGTGCGTGGCGTCGTCACCTGCGTGTTCCGCGGCCCGCATACGCTCTGCGATCTCGGCCCGGGCGGAGGGGTCCGCCCCGAGCAGTTCCATCAGGAGTTTCGAGCCCGTGACGATGTTGTCCGCGGACGCGGCGAACATGTCGTAGAAGCTCGTCTCCCTGGGGGTCAGACGAAAGCGCACGTGGGGTCCTCGGGGTGCTTCGGTTTCGGTCAGGCTGATGCTAGGCGCATCATCCGGCCACGGCTAACGGGCCGCATCCCAGTGTCGCCCATCGGGCGCGGTGATGAGCACAGGGGCGTACGAAGGCCCCCTTACCCCGCAAAGTTCGTTACCATATACCCAGTAGGGGTATCTATCCCTTTTGTCCGCAGCTCGTCCCGAGACGGAGGCCCGCGATGACGACGACGACCGAGGCCGGCGCCACGCACGGCTACCACAAGCAGAAGGACGAGCACCTCAAGCGGCTGCGCCGCATCGAGGGGCAGATCCGCGGTCTGCAGCGGATGGTGGACGAGGACACCTACTGCATCGACATACTCACGCAGGTCTCCGCCTCCACCAAGGCCCTGCAGTCCTTCGCGCTCCAGCTGCTGGAGGAGCACCTGCGGCACTGCGTGGCGGACGCGGCCCTCAAGGGCGGCGACGAGATCGACGCGAAGGTGGACGAGGCGACGAAGGCGATCGCCCGCCTGCTGCGCACCTGAGCGACGGGGGCGGTACGGGCCGGGCTCAGGCCGGATCGCGTTCCTCGGCGACGCGCAGCACCTCGTCGATGCTCTCCAGGCTGAGCCGGTCCTCGGCGGCCGAGGCCGCGATGATCAGCTCTCCGCAGAGTTCGATCTCGGCGAGGGCCACGTGGTCCTGAACCGCCGTGCCGCCGACCGGAGCCACCCGCCTCACCTCTTCCCTGCCGTCACCGCCTCCTAGGGTAGGCAGTGGCCCGCACCCCGCGCATGGCACGGACGGGCTACTTACAAAGGGACGTCTGGTACTAGTGACTGGCCGGAATCAGCCGCTCTCGCCGGGCTCGTCCCCGGCGACCCGGCCCGTGTAGATGTCCGCCGGGGCCGGCAGCCGGATGTCCGCCGCCGTGCCGAAGCCGTACAGCAGCAGGGTGGAGGCGACCGCGACGGTGGCCCTGGCGTGGCCGTTGGAGAAGCTGAAGCGCTGCCGGAGCTTGCGGATGCGGCCCTGGTCGTCCAGGTAGACGTCGAACGGCACCCGGGCCGTGGCGAACCCTTTCGCCGCCGCGGCCAGCGCCGCCCGGTTCCCGGCCGAGGCGTACCGGGCCGCGTGGCCGAGATCGGCGGTGCCCCGGTAGTGGCGTACGGCCGTCCCGGCCACCTCGGTACGGCCCACGAAGGTCGCCTCGCGGGTCCCGCGCAGCAGCTCCGCCGCCACGTACGGGTCGGTGGCGCCGCCGGTGACCAGATTGCCGTCGGACAGCGTCGCGGTCTCCACCCGCACCCACTTGTCGGCGGGCACGCCCGCGCCCCGGTTCTTCATGTACAGCGCGCCGGGGGTGAGGAGTTCGGTGATGGGCCGGTGTCCGGCGGCGCCGGTGGGGTCCGCGGGGAGCATCACGGTGAGCCGGCCGAGGCGGCGGCGGTAGTCGTAGACGCCCCGGCCCCGGATGGTGACGCGGGTGCCGCCGGTGGCCATCTCCATGGAGGTGCCGGCCTTGGAGCTGCCCGCGTCCCGCAGCGCCCGGGCGGCCCGGTGCAGCGCGCCCAGGGGGTCGTCCGCGCCCTTGACGTCCTCGGCGGCGGCCCCGCTGCCGGAACAGCCGCAGGCGCCCGCCGCGAGGCCGAGGAGGATGACCGTCGCGGCGACCGTCCTGCCCGCGCGCCTGTGCTGCCGCCGATCCATCGCCTGCCTACCCCCAAGCCGGAGTGTCCGTCACGGGCCCCCTGTCGTCCGGATAACGACGGCTGGCAGGCGTCGTCACGCCGGCCGCGCGCTCGGTACGGTGGCCGGTGTGGCACTCACCTCGGCGCAGCAGGACGGGCCGGAGCACGCCCGGTCCGGGCAGGAACACCGCACCACGACGACCGAACAGGGCCGCTTCTGCGTGGCCCGCTGCACCTGCGGCTGGCGCGGCCCCGCCCGCCGCGCCCGCAGCCAGGCCCGCACGGACGCGGAAACCCACACGGCGGCCGGCTGACCGCCCGGGGTGACCTCGGCCGCCCGGTCTTCCCCGGCCTCCGGGTCCGGGCGGGAGGCCGCGGTTTGGACCATGTCGGCCTTGTGCCCTTCCCCGACCGGCCGGGCCGGGGGGCAGCGGTTCGGCCTCGCGTGCCGGCCGTCCTGTCGTCTTCGGCGGCCGAGGCCGGGCGGGGTCCCTCGGTCGCCTTCGTCCTTCCCGGACGGGCGGGAGGCCGCGGGCTCGGTGCCGGCGTTCTCGCCGGTGCCCGTGGTCCCGCCGGGAGGGCCTGGTCTCAGTCCGCTTGGTCCCGGTCCCGTCGTTCCCCATGGTCCGCCGGGGCGAGCGCGTCCAGCAGCTCCCGGTCCCGGGGCTGGGTCAGGCGGGTGCGGGCCGCGGCCGGGGCGAGCCACAGGACGCGGTCGACCTCGTCGTTCGGTGTGAAGTGGCCGGAAACCGCCTCGGCGGCCCAGTACCGCACCCGTTTGAAGCGGCCGTCGGCCGAATAGCAGACGGCCGGCAGCTCCGCGCCGGGATCGGCGGTGTACCCGGTCTCCTCCGCGACCTCGCGCAGCGCCCCGGCGAGCGGGTCCTCGCCCCGCTTCAGCTTGCCCTTGGGGTGCGACCAGTCGTCGTACTTGGGCCGGTGCACCAGGCAGACCTCCAGGGCGCCGGTGAGCGGCGAACGGCGCCACAGGACGCAGCCGGCCGCCTGGACCACGCTGTCGGGCACGCCGTACTCCTTCCGGTTCAGGGCGCGACTCCTTCCGGCTCAGGGCGCGGTGACGGTCTGCTTCTGCCAGGCCTGCTGGAACGCGAACCGGGCCGCCTCCACCTCGTGCCGCTGGTCGGCGTGGAGCACCCCGAGGGCGTAGGCGGTGGCCGGGGTGATCCGGGGCGTACGGGCCGCCTGGGCCGCCGCCGCTGCCGCCTCCGAGGCGTCCCGGTGCCGGTTCAGCGCCTGCCCGGCCGTCAGCAGCCGTACGTCCAGCGGGGCGTCACCGCCGTGCAGCACCTCGCGGGCGTACCGGTACAGCCGCAGCAGCAGCCGGACCTGGTGCCAGGGGCCGTCCTGGGGATGCGGGGACGGCTCCGGGGACAGGCCGTGGACCAGCGCCTCCGCGTTGTAGGGGTGGCCGGCGGTGACCAGGGGCAGCGCGGCCACGGCGTCCGTGAGGCGCTCCTCCGCGGCGGCGGCCAGCGGGCCCAGCTCGGTGCCGGGCGCGGCCGGGGTGAGGGGGACCTCGCTGGCCAGCACGGCGACCTTGTCGGCCACCGCGTGGAAGCGGGAGGAGCCGAGGGCCTGGAGCGCCGTGGAGTGGGCCCTGGTCCGGGCCAGGGTCAGCTGGCGTTCCAGCAGGGCACCGGCCTTGGCCGCGCCGACGGTGAGGGTGCCGCGTTCCGTCGGCGCCGTGGCGTACGCCGGCCCGCCGGGGTTCGCCGTCTTCCCGGGCAGGACACGGCCGCCGACCGCCATCGCGTCGACCGTCTGCACCGGCAGCGCGGTCACCCCGGACAACCGGTGCAGCGCCAGCAGCAGCCGCTCCAGGCGGGCCTGGTAGGCGTGCTCCAGGCCCAGCGTGCCGGAAAGCCAGGCCAGTTCGGGGCGGATCTCCTCGGACCAGTCGGGGTCGAGGAGCGGGCGGAAGGTGTGCAGGCTGCCGCTGATGCGGCGGGCCGAGCGGCGCAGGGCGCGCGCCGCGTCGACGGACTCCCGCGTGCCGTCGCCCGCGCCGCCCGTACCCGCGCGCGGGGGAGTGCTCCCGCCGTTGCCGCCGGTCTCCCGGTGCAGGCGCAGGGCGCGGAGGAACTCCGTGGCCTGGGCGCGCAGGTAGTCCGCGAGGGCGTCCCCCGCCACCGCCTCGGCCGTGGGGTCCGTCTGGTCAAGGTGTTGCTGTGCCACGCCGGCGCCTCCGGGCGTCTATGAGCATCTCCTGGACGTTGCGCAGGGGCCCGCCGTCCCCGTCGGTCGCGTGCCGCGTCCACTCGCCGTCCGGGCCGAGGTGCCAGGAGGCGGTGGTGTCGGACATGCCGGTGTCCAGCAGCCGGTTGAGGGCTGCGCGGTGGCCGGGGTCGACGACCCGGACCAGGGCCTCTATCCGGCGGTCGAGATTGCGGTGCATCATGTCGGCGCTGCCGATCCACACCTCGGGTTCGCCGCCGTTGCCGAAGGCGAACACCCGGGAGTGTTCCAGGAAGCGGCCGAGGATGGAGCGGACCCGGATGTTCTCCGACAGGCCGGTCACACCGGGGCGTATCGCGCAGATGCCGCGTACCCATACGTCCACCGGCACGCCCGCCTGGGACGCGCGGTAGAGGGCGTCGATGACCGCCTCGTCCACGATCGAGTTGACCTTGATCCGGATGAAGGCCGGCCGGCCCGCGCGGTGGTGCTGGATCTCCTTGTGGATGCGGGAGACCAGGCCGTCGCGCAGCGACTTGGGTGCCACCAGCAGCCGGCGGTAGGTCTCCCGGCGGGAGTAGCCGGACAGCCGGTTGAACAGGTCGGAGAGGTCCGCGCCGACCTGGGGGTCCGCGGTGAGCAGGCCGAGGTCCTCGTAGAGGCGGGCCGTCTTCGGGTGGTAGTTGCCGGTGCCGACGTGGCTGTAGCGGCGCAGGACCTCGCCCTCCTGGCGGACCACCAGGGACAGCTTGCAGTGGGTCTTCAGCCCGACCAGGCCGTAGACGACGTGGCAGCCGGCCTCCTCCAGCTTGCGCGCCCACTTGATGTTGGCGTGCTCGTCGAAGCGGGCCTTGATCTCGACCAGGACGAGGACCTGCTTGCCGGACTCGGCGGCGTCGATGAGCGCGTCGACTATGGGCGAGTCGCCGGAGGTCCGGTACAGGGTCTGCTTGATCGCGAGGACGTCCGGGTCGGCGGCGGCCTGCTCCAGGAAGGCCTGCACGGAGGTGGAGAAGCTGTCGTAGGGGTGGTGCAGGAGCACGTCCCGGGCGCGCAGGGCGGCGAAGATGTCGGGCGGGGACGCCGACTCCACCTCGGCGAGGTCGCGGTGGGTGCCGGCGATGAACTTCCGGTACTTCAGCTCCGGCCGGTCCAGCGAGTGGATCCGGAACAGGCCGGTGAGGTCCAGCGGGCCGGGCAGCGGGTACACCTCGGCCTCGGAGATCTTCAGCTCGCGCACCAGCAGGTCCAGCACCTCGCGGTCGATGGACTCCTCGACCTCCAGGCGCACCGGCGGGCCGAAGCGGCGCCGCATGAGTTCCTTCTCCAGGGCCTGGAGCAGGTTCTCGGTGTCGTCCTCCTCGACCTCCAGGTCCTCGTTGCGGGTGATCCGGAAGGCGTGGTGCTCCAGGATCTCCATGCCCGGGAACAGCTCTTCGAGGTGGTTGGGGGCGGCGATGACGTCCTCGATGGGGACGTAGCGGCCCGGGGATGCCTCCAGGAAGCGGGACAGCAGCGGCGGTACCTTCACCCGGGCGAAGTGCTTGTGGCCGCTGACCGGGTTGCGCACGACGACGGCCAGGTTCAGCGAGAGCCCGGAGATGTACGGGAAGGGGTGCGCGGGGTCGACGGCCAGCGGGGTGAGGACGGGGAAGATCTGGTTCCGGAACAGCGTGAAGAGGCGGGCCTGCTCCTTCTCCGTCAGCTCCTGCCAGCGGACCAGGTGGATGCCCTCCTCGGCGAGCGCGGGGGCGACGTCCTCGTGGTAGCAGGCGGCGTGCCGGGCCATCAGCTCCCGGGAGCGGGCCCAGATCATCTCCAGCACCTCGCGCGGCTGGAGCCCGGAGGCGGACTTGGTCGCGACCCCGGTGGCGATGCGGCGCTTCAGGCCGGCCACCCGGACCATGAAGAACTCGTCCAGGTTGCTGGCGAAGATGGCGAGGAAGTTCGCGCGCTCCAGCAGCGGGGTGTCCGGGTCCTCGGCCAGCTCCAGGACCCGCTCGTTGAAGGCCAGCCAGCTGCGCTCGCGGTCGAGGAAACGTCCCTGGGGCAGGGGGGCGCCGACGGCCTGGGTCTCCTCGTACGCGTCGAGGTCCGCGTCGAGGTCGGGCGCCAGACCGGAGACGGCGGTGGACACGGCGCGCTGCCGGTGCGCGGCGAGGGAGCCCACGGGGGGCTGCGGCGTGTGCGGGGCCTCGGCCTGGGTCTCGTGCTGCCTCATGAACCCATTCTTCCCCGCCGCGGGTGACACGGGCGCGTCGGAACGCGCGGGCGGGAGCCGCACGGTTCCGCTGCCCGCGGCGGGCCCCTCGGGGGGCGGCGAAGGCTCTGGCACGACGGGTGTCATTGGCCGAGCGTCGCAAGCCAGGCTGAATCAATGGTTACGGCGACATGACGTGTGGGATAGCGGGGAGCGGCCCGAAGGGGGGCGGGCCGAGGCCGGACGGCCGGCCGTGGGAGCGGTGGGGCGGGTGCGGGGCAGCCCCGATCCGCTTCTCGGCCCCGTCCCCGTCCCGTCGCTCCCCGTGCACGGTCCCGGCTCCTCGCTCCTCGGCCCGGCCCCGGTGTGCGGCGATTCCCGGCGCCCTCCCCGGCCCGGTGCTCGCCCGGGTCCGCCCGTCTCTTCGCGGCCCCGGTCGCGCGCACGGTGTGGACGGATCCGGCCGGCGGGAGCGGGCTCCGGCGGCCCCGCCGAAGCGCACGGGCCGTACACGTACCCGTCCCGGAGCTCCGAGCCGGCCGCGGCCCGTCGCTCCTCGGCCCGGGCGTGACCCGTTGCTTCTCGGGCCCGGGCTCCGGCCCCGGCGGCCGCCGCCCGTCCGGGCAGGGGCGGCCGGTGCTCTCCGTACCGGGGCCCGTCTGCTCTCCTGGGTGGTCCACGCGGGGCGGGAGGGAAGGTCCGGAAGCCGATCGTGACCGGTGTGAACCGTTCGGCGGGTCCCGTCCGATGAGGAGATGTGAGCGAGACGAGAAGCGACGCGGAGCTGCTGCGGGCCATCGCGGCGGACCGCGACCGGCACGCCTTCGAGGAGCTGTTCCGGCGGTACGCGCCGTGGCTGACCGCGCGGCTGCGCGGACGCTGCGCCGACGCCGGGGTCGTGGACGACATCGTCCAGGAGACCTTCCTCGCGATCTGGCGGGGCAAGGCCCGCTACCGCCAGGAGGGCGAGGTGGCCGGCTGGCTGTGGCGCATCGGCTCCCGCCGCCTGGTGGACGCCCAGCGCGGCGACGGCGCGCGCGGCCGGCTGCGGCAGGCGCTGGCCCGGCTGCGCCACCGGGACGAGGTGTCCGCCGAGGACCGGGTGCTGGCGGGCGTGGAGCACGGCGACCTGGCGGGCGCGCTGGTCCGGCTCTCCCCGGAGCTGCGGGCGGTGCTCCAGGCGACGGTCATCGACGGGCTGACCACCCAGGAGGCGGCCGACCTGCTCGGGATTCGGACGACCCGCACCCGGGCCGGCCGGCGGCCACGGCGCTGCTGGCCGCCGCCCTGCTCGCCCCGCTGCTGCTGCCGGACGACTGGCCCCTGTTCGTGCCCGCCGGGGATCCCCGCTGGGCCACGGCCCACGACCACTGGGCCTGGCTGCTGGCGGCGGCGGGCGCGGTGTGGCTGGGGACCCTCCACGAGCCGCTGCGACGCCCCTTCCGGCGCCGGTCGCCAAGGCCCCGGCGCTCGGACTGACGCGGTGCTCACGTCTCCGTGCGGTACATCAGGTCGGTCTCGTGGACGGTGAAGCCCAGCCGCTCGTACACCGTCACCGCCGCCTTGTTGTCGGCGTCGACGTAGAGCATCGCGGTCGGCAGCTGCTGGGCGGCCAGGTGGCGCAGCCCGACCGTGGTGAGGGCCTTGCCGAGGCCGCCGCCCTGCTCGCCGGGGCGCACCCCGAGGACGTAGACCTCGCCGAGGCCCTCCTCGGCGTGCGTCTTGGTCCAGTGGAAGCCGATCAGCTCCCCGCGCCGCTCGGCGAGGAAGAACCCGGCCGGGTCGAACCACGGCTCGGCCTTGCGGTCGTCCAGGTCCCGCTGGGTCAGCGAGCCCTGCTCCGGGTGGTGGGCGAAGGCGGCGGCGTTCACCGCGAGCCAGGCCGCGTCGTCCTTGCCGGGCACGAAGGTCCGCACGCTCACGCCCTCCGGCAGCACCGGCTCGGGCAGCTCCAGGTCGGTCAACGGCCGTCGCATCTGGCGCAGTTCCCGGAACAGCGTCAGGCCCAGCACCTGGGCGAGGTGCCGGGCGGCGGGGTGTCCGCCGTGCGCCCACACCCGCAGCCGCTTGCCGGAGGCGGCGAGCAGGGCCGAGCCGAGGGCCCGCCCGTGCCCGTGTCCGCGCTGCGCGGGGTGGACGACGAGTTCGGCGGCCGGCGGCTCCACCGGGTCGGTGTCCTCCAGCTGGGCGTAGCCGGCGAGTTCGCCGCCGACCGTCAGCAGCAGATGCGAGACGCCCTCGCGGGAGCCGCCGCGCAGGTGCAGCCGGCCCTGCTCGGACACCGGTTGCTGCCCGTCGGCGCGGGCGGCCTCGCCGAGCAGGCGCAGCACGGCCTCGCCCTGGTCCGGGGTGAGCGCGGAGTGGGTCTCGATGGAGCGGGCGGAAAAGCCCCGTACGGTGTCGTCGCTGCTCATGCGTACGAGAGTACGGGGCGCCCGGGGCGAAGTCCCGGCATACCGGCGGCGAAGGCAGCGGGGGCGGGCGGTGTCGAAGGGAAACCAGGTTGTGACCTGAACCCCCTGTCTCTCTACGCGCGTTGACTTTAGGCTGCGCCGAGCACCACAGCCGACCCACAGGGGGGTTCCATGTCAGCCGTACCCCGGCGCACCAGACGCCGTACCTACGCCTTCCTCGCGTCCGCGGCGGGTCTCGCCACGGCGGCGGCGCTGGCCACCGCGCTCCCGGCGGACGCGCACGAAAGCCACCGCCCCTCCCGTTACCAGGACGTCCAGCTGCTGTCGTTCAACGACCTGCACGGCAACCTGGAGCCGCCGTCCGGCTCCTCCGGCCGGGTCACCGAACTCCAGCCGGACGGCACGACGAAGACGATCGACGCGGGCGGGGTCGAGTACCTCGCGACCCACCTGCGGCAGGCCCGCAAGGGCCACCCGTACTCGGTGACGGCGGCCGGCGGCGACCTGGTCGGCGCGTCCCCGCTGCTGTCGGGCCTGTTCCACGACGAGCCCACCGTCGAGGCGCTGAACAAGCTGGATCTGGACGTCACGTCGGTCGGCAACCACGAGTTCGACGAGGGCGCGCGGGAACTGGCCCGTCTCCAGAACGGCGGCTGCCACCCCAAGGACGGCTGCTACACGGACCAGGAGTTCGAGGGCGCGGACTTCCCTTACCTGGCGGCGAACGTTCAGGACGACAAGACCGGCAAGCCGGTCCTGAGCCCCTACTGGGTCTGGGAGAAGAACGGCGTCAAGATCGGCTTCATCGGCGTCACCCTGGAGGGCACTCCGGGCGTGGTCTCCGCCGAGGGCGTCAAGGGCCTCACCTTCAAGGACGAGACCGAGACGATCAACAAGTACGCCAAGGTGCTCCAGCGGCAGGGCGTGCAGTCCATCGTGGCCCTGATCCACGAGGGCGGTTACCCGGCCTCCGGCTCCTACAACTACGACTGCGACTCGCCGGGCGCGGGCGACGGCATCTCCGGCCCCATCGTGGACATCGCCAAGAACGTGACCCCGGCGGTGGACGCGCTGGTCACCGGGCACACCCACCAGGCGTACGTCTGCACGGTCCCGGACCCGTCGGGGCGCCCCCGCATGGTCACGTCGGCGTCCTCCTTCGGCCGCCTGTACACCGACACCACGCTCACGTACGACCGCCGGACGGGTGACATCGTGCGGACGGCGGTGAACTCCGCCAACCACGTGGTCACGCGGGACGTCCCCAAGGCGCAGGACATCACGGACCTGATCGGCAAGTGGAACACCCTGGCCGCGCCGATCGGCAACCGTCCCATCGGCTACATCTCCGGCGACATCGGCAACACCGGCACCGAGTCCCCGATGGGCGATCTGGTGGCCGACGCGCAGCTCGCCTACGGGCGTGAGCTCGACCCGAGGACCAGCCTGGCGCTGATGAACCCCGGCGGCGTCCGGGCGGGCCTCACCTACGCGGCCAAGGGCGCGGAGGGCGACGGCGTGGTCACCTACGCCGAGGGCTTCACGGTCCAGCCGTTCTCCAACACGGTCAACCTCGTGGACCTCTCCGGCGCGCAGCTCGTCCAGGCCCTCAAGGAGCAGGTCAGCGGCCCCAACGAGGCGGCCCCGCGGATCCTCCAGCCCTCGGCCGGCCTCACCTACACCCTGGACCTCACGAAGTCCGGCGCGGACCGCGTGGTCACCGACTCCATCCGCCTGAACGGCGCGCCCATCGACCCGGCGGCCACCTACCGCGTCGCCATGAACGCCTTCCTCGCGGGCGGCGGCGACGGCTTCCCGTCCCTGGGCCAGGGCAAGAACCCCCTGGTCGGCACGGATGATCTGGCGGCCCTGGTGAAGTACCTGACGGCGAACTCGACGCCGTCGGCCCCGCTCGCGCCTCCGGCGGCGAACCGGATCACGATCACCAAGTAGGCCCTGCGTTTTCTTCCTCTGGCCTTGTCCACAGCTGTGGACAAGGCCGGAGGGCGACCAGGTCGATCACGTTGATCACCACGTGCCGGTTCGACACGATGTAGGTGATGAAGCCGCCCGTGAACGCTCTGCGCCGGGCCGCACGCTCCACGTACCTGATCGAGTACGCGCTCACCTGGGCCTGCTCGTGTGTCGAGCTCCGCCGCCGCGCTCAGCCAGTCCCGCTCGAAGGTCTTCAGCCAGTCGGGGAGCCGCTGCAGAGTCGCACGCCTCGTGGGCCATGATCGCGCTCTCTTCTCCGGCTGGGACGGTGGGGGTGCCTGGGAGTCCACGGTAGACCGTGGCGGGGGGCCGGGCGTGCACGACGCGTCAGCGCTCGTACGCGGCGGGGATGCGGGCGCCCCTGCTGTGGGCGATGCGGAGGACTTCCTCCAGGGACTCGCCGGCCCGCGTCAGCGCGAAGCGTACGGCGCGTTCACCCGCCGCCCGGTCCGCGAGCACGGCCCTCGCGCCGGCCAGCACCTGCTCGCCCGACCGCAGCTGCGCCGCCTCCACGTCGTCGGCGAGCCGGGACAGCCGGCTGTCGTCGTGGTCCGCACTGAGGTAGCAGGGCTTGCCCTCGGGGCTCGTCCAGGGCAGCAGGCGCAACTCGGCCATGAGAAGTCTCCGTTGTGGGTGGTGACGATTACGGTTCGTGCCACGATCGTCACGGACGGCGAGTACGCTGCGGAAGAGCTGCTGTGTTGTCCGTGAGCAGGGACAACAGGGAGGGGTTACGTGGGCGAGAACGTTGACCCGGGGCCGGTGTCCGGACGGGCCATCCTCGGACAGACCCTCAAGGTGCTGCGCGACAAGGCCGGCAAGTCCCTGGGCCAACTGGCCGAGGACACCGGCTACGACAAGAGCTACCTGAGCCGCCTGGAGTCCGGCGAGCGCCTGTCCAAGGTGACGGTGATGGAGGACCTGGACAGCTACTACGGCACGGGTTCCTTGCTGGTCGGCCACTGGAAGGCTGCGCGCCTGGACGCCTTCAAGGACCAGTACAAGGAGTTCATGAAGCTGGAGGCTACGGCCAGGATCATGTGGAAGTTCTCGCCTGGAGTGCCTGGGCTTCTTCAGACCGAGGACTTCGCCAGGGAGGTGCTGTCCGGGCCCCAGACAATGCTGGAGGGGGACGACTGGATCGAGGAGCAGGTCGCGGCCCGAGTCGGACGGCAGTACCTGTTGTGGCAGAAGCCAGAGCCCAGCGTCCGCATCATCATGGACGAGTACGCGTTCCGGCGTCCCGCGGCCGTGCAGAAGACCTGGAAAGAGCAGCTGATCCGCATAGAGTCCGTCGCGATGCTGCCTAACGTGACGCTTCAGGTGCTGCCCTTCGCCGCCGGGCTGCATCACCACATGCATGCGTCGCTGACGTTGCTGTGGCAGAAGGACGCCAGTGGTGTTGCCTACGTAGAAGGCAGCACGCGGGGCGAGTTGACCGAGGAACCAGACGGTGTTCTGCGACACAGACTGTCCTACGATCGCCTCCGAGACATGGCGTTGTCCCCGTCGGACTCGCTCGCCTTCATCAGGGACGTACTGGAGGAGCACGGATCATGAACCGCACCCTCGACCTCAGCACCGCCACCTGGCGCAAGTCGAGCTACAGCGACGGCGGAGACAACAACTGCGTTGAGGTGGCGGACGGTTACCCCGGCGTCGTCCCGGTCCGCGACAGCAAGGTCCCCGCAGGCACCGCCCTGATCTTCGGCACCGCGTCTTGGTCCGCGTTCGTAGCCGGTGTGAAGGAGTCCCTGTGACCCCCGACCTGTCCACCGCCTCCTGGCGCAAGTCGAGCTACAGCGAAGGCGGCGCCAACGACTGCGTAGAAGTTGCGGACGGTTACCCCCACCTCGTCCCCGTCCGCGACAGCAAAACCCCCGCCTCCCCGCCCTTGGTCCTCTCGGCCGCTTCCTGGGTCGGGTTCGTGGACGGGATCAAGCGCGGGAGGGGCGGGCACACGTTCGGGTGACGTGGGGCGGAAGTTCTGCGTGTCGGGTCGCGTAGCCCCACATGGTTGGTCTCCCGGTCGAATGGACGACCGGGTACGAACTACCAATGCGGAAGGTGCCCAGGCGGTTATGGTCGTAGACACGACGCGTCGAAGGAGGACATCGATCATGGCCACCCACGCCAGCGACCGCGATCCGATCATCCCTCCCATGCCCGAGCGGACCCCCAGTGCGCTGCGCCAGGCCATTGCCCAGCACACGCCCGATCTTCTCCCCGATTTCGAGGAGCATTGGAAGTGGGCGATCGCTGACGCGTATGACCCGACTCCTGCGGAAGCGTTTATGACTCGCTGGTGGGGGGCGTACGCCATCGCCCGTGACCCCAAGCTGGACGCACACGTACGTGAACTCGAGCACCGAGCAGCGTACGAGTGCACTGACATCAACGAGGCCAAGGCTCTCCTCGAAGAGGCGTCGAAGATTTACTACCGGGTGCGAGAGCTGGAGCCCGGGGAGTGACTGAAGGTTTCATGGGGCCGCCCTGGCAGATGGACTGGCGGCTCAGTGCTCTGGCCGAGCTCGAAGCGCTACCCGCACATGCACGAGACATGGTCTACGCCGTGCGCGCCGAACTGGTCACGGCGAAGGATCCGTATTTCCGGGGTATCGAAGCGGACGCTGATCTCCCCGACGGCATGAAGGTGCTGCCGGACCGGTCCTCCGACCCCAAGGGGCGCCACATGTGCTTCTTCGACGACGGGAACGGCTGGCTCAGGTACGTCTTTGTACGGCGGATGGAAGATCCGCAGATCGTGGTGGAGGAACTCTTCTGGCTGGGCACTGAACCGGCTGAGGCGCCGCCAACGGAGGAGTAGGACCCCGGCCGCCGCTCCGCAGGACCACGCGGCGGCCGGAGTACCCGAAACCTCAGGACGCCGAAGGAGTCCAGTCGCCCAGCCAGTCACCGATCTCCTGGTCGGCGGCCTGCGCGTCGGTCAGCTGGGGGCGGTCCGTGCTCGCTGCTCCCGCGCCCGCGCCGGTGTTCTTGTACTCGGCGAAGCGGTCGTCCTTCCAGGAGAAGCCGCTCATGTCGGTCCAGGGAGTCGTCTTGATCGCCGCGCTCAACGACGTGTTGCGGACCGTGGTCTGCGGGTCCAGGGTCGCGTCGCCGCCGGCGTGCCAGGGGCGGCCCAGGTAGAACGTGCGGTCGGAGACGTCCCCCGAAACCGTCGAGTTGGCTATCAGGATGCCCTTGCGGTTCGCGGCCGTAGAAGGAGCTGTGACGTAGCCCGCCGACGTGCCGTTCCACCGCTTCTTCAGAGTGATCACCGACTTGTCGATCACCGCCGTCGCCCGGCCGAAGATGAAGTCGACGTTGCCGATCACGTAGGAGTTGGTCATGTAGACCCGGCCGAGGCGGTCCTTCGACGCCGTGTCCAGGAGGAGGGTGTCCTGGTCGCCGGTCACGATCACCCCGTCCAGGAACACCTTGTCGGACGCCGTGCGCAGGGCCACCGCCTGCTGGGCGATGTCCTGGTGGGCCGCCTCGTCGAAGTCGTTCGTGATGCTGAGGTTGCGCGCCTGGAAGTCGTCGGCCTCCACCGCCACGGTCGCGCTGCCCCCGGTGCCGTACGTGCCCGAGCCGTCGGGCTTCGGCGTGCCGGACGCGTTGTTGTAGACGATCACCGTGTCCTTGCGGCTGGCGCCCGTGCCCTGGATGGTGACGTGCGGCTTGTTCGACGGGACCTTGACCGTCTCCCGGTACGTGCCGGGCTTCACCGCGATGACCACTCGGGACGCGTTGTTCGCGGGGACCGCGTTCACCGCCGCCTGGACGGTCGTGTACTGGCCCGAGCCGTCCTTGGCCACGGTCAGCGTGGTCGCCGCCGCCTTGGCGACAGTCGTGCTCGTGCCCAGCGAACCGCGCGGGCCCGCGCCCGACTTCACCACCGACGGGACGTCCGCCGCCTTGTCCGGGGTGTACGCGTAGTAGCTCCTCGGGTCCCACGAGCCGCCCGTGCCCCCGCTCTCGTTGCGGCCGCTCGTGCCCGAGAAGACGTTGCCGCGCTGGACGAGGGTCGCGGTCGCGTCTTTGATCACCGGGTTGTTGACGCCCTGGAAGTACGAGTTCTCCAGCAACATGTTGGTGTTGCCGCGCGCGTAGTTGCCGTAGGAGGAGGTGATCGTCGTGCCCGGCTCGTCCACCAGGTAGTTGTTGTACAGGTGGGCGTGGGCCACGTTGTCCGTGGACGGGTTGCGCTGCTCGGTCTCGCGGATCCAGTTGTGGTGGATCGTGATGTCCGCCGTGGTGTTCTCGGTCCAGCCGATGCCGAACGCCTTGTTCTCCTGGCCGAGCCGGTTCCAGGACACGGTCAGGTACGTGGTGTCCTTGCGGCTGTCGATCAGCCCGTCCGCCATGTGCCGGATGTCGTTGTGGTCGATCCAGACGTGGTGGGCGCCGTCCATCTGGATGCCGTCGTAGTCGTGCTCCTTGTCGTTCCAGACGCCCTGGTACGCGTCCCGGATCGTCAGGTTCCGGATGATCACGTTGTGGACGCCCTCGCCGAGGAAGAACCCGCCGCCGACGATCTGGCCCGAGGTCCCGGAGCCGATGATGGTCTTGTCCGACCGGACCTTGATCTCCTTGCCGACCGGGTCCATCGTGATCGCGGCGGCCACGACGATGATGTACGGCTTGTCGGCGGTGGCGTACTTCTCCAGGTCGGCCAGCGTCTTCACGGTGACGATCTCGCCGCCGCGCCCGCCGTACGTGCCGTTCTGCCCGAGCGCGTTCACCGAGGCGAACCCGTCGGCGGCCTGCGTGGCCCACGCCGGTACGGCGGTCGCGGCCGAGGCGCCCGACGAACCGCCGGGGCCGAGCAGGCCGTAGCCGAGTCCGCCCGCCGCCGCGAGCGCGAGCGGCAGCCCGGCCGCGAACGCGGCACGGCTCCTGCGGTGACGGGGAGTGCGAGTGCTCATGAGCGACTCCAGATGTGGTCCGTGTGGGGGTGCCACACCGGAGTCGCCGCGGGACGCGGAAAGGTTGCCGGGCGGTCAGCCGGCCGTGTGGAGGCCGAAGCCCGTGCGGCCCGGGAGCTCCAGGCCCTCGCGCAGCCGCATCGACGGCATCTCGTAGTCGCCGTAATTCTGGCGGCGGTACGGGACCGGGTCGGTGTCCTCCAGGGTCAGCAGCCGCTTCTTCCACTGCTCGGCCGCGTCCGCGAACACCTCGGGAGCCATCCGTACCGTCCGGTACAGAACGAACGGCGGCAGCACCTCCATGCCGGGGTGGAAGAGGATGCCGTGCTGGATCGGGAACAGCACGTCCTCGATGGGACCGTTGATACCGCGGTCGGAGTACTGGGACTCGGGGCCGCCGACCGTCACCGACAGCATGGCGCGCCTGCCCTTGAGGGTGCCGTCGCCGAAGCGGTCGCCGTACCGGACCTCGTTGTGCTCGCCGACGCCGTACCCGAAGCCGTAGGTGAACACCCGGTCCACCCAGCCCTTGAGGATCGCCGGCATCGAGTACCACCACAGCGGGAACTGGAAGATCACGGTGTCCGCCCACAGCAGCTTCTCCTGCTCGGCCCGGATGTCGGCGGACAGCGCGCCGGACTCGTAGGCGCGGCCGGAGTCGTGGACCACGTCCAGCGGGCTGGAGGCGGCACCGGCGAAGTCGTCCGCGTCGATCTCGGACTTCCAGCCCATCGCGTACAGGTCGCTGACCCGCACCTCGTGCCCCGCGCCGGTCAGCGTCTCCACCGCGATGTCGGTGAGCGCGCCGTTCAGCGACCGCCGCTCGGGGTGGGCGTGCACGATGAAGACCTTCATGACTGCTCCTGCTCCTCGGGTCGGGATGCCCTCGATCCTGGCGGGATCCGGCGGCGCGATTCAGGGGCGCCTCCTCCGTCGGACCGGACTTCCTGGTACTGGCGGGGCCACCCAGCCGGGCCGTTCCGCGCGGATACTGGAGCGATGGACGATCTGGCCGACTTCCTCCGCACACGGCGAGCCCGGGTCCGCCCCGAGAGCGTCGGCATCCGGCCCGACTCCCGCCGCCGCGTGACCGGGCTGCGGCGCGAGGAGGTCGCGCACCTGTCGGGGGTGAGCGTCGACTACTACGTCCGGCTGGAGCAGGGCCGGGCGCGGCAGCCGTCGGTGCAGGTCCTCGACGCGCTCGCCCGGGTCCTCGGCCTGGACGACGTGGAGCGCGAGCATCTGCACCGGCTCGCCCGCCGGGTGGTGGGCGAGCCCCGGCGGGCCACCTCGGCACGGCCGCGCCCCGAGCTGCTGCGGGTCCTGGAACTGATCACCGACGCCCCCGCGTTCCTCATCGACCACCGGCTGACCGTGCTGGCCGCGAACCGCCTCGGCGACATGATCTACAGCCGGCCGGCCGAGGGCCTGAACATCGCCCGGCACCTCTTCCTGACCGAGGAGGGACGGGCGCTGTTCGCCGACTGGGAGAACTGCACCCTCGACGTCGTCGGCCATCTGCGGCTGGCCGCCGGCCGCTGCCCCGGCGACCGGGAACTGGCCGCCCTCATCGGCGAACTCGCCATGCACAGCGAACGCTTCCGGCAGCTGTGGGCGCGCGCCGACGTCCGCACCCGCACCCACGGCCGCAAGGCGTACCACCACCCGGCGGTCGGCCACCTGGAACTGCACCAGGAGAACTTCGCCCTCCCGGACGTCACCGGCACGGAACTGATCGTCCAGTCCGCCGCCCCCGGCACCGCCGCCCACGACAACCTGCGGCTCCTCGCCAGCCTCGGCGCGACCGCCCAGGAAGCCCCGGGTGCCCCGGTCGCCGACCGGACGGAGCAGGCGGCGGACGGGGCCTGACTCAGCAGGCCGCCGTCTGAGGGTCCTCCGGCGGCGGGGTCGGCGCGCCCGGCAGGCGGACCGTGGCCACCGTGCCGGTGCCCTCGGCGCGGGCCAGGGTGACCTCGCCGCCCGCCTGCTGGACCGTACGGGCCACGATGGACAGGCCGAGACCCGAGCCGGGCAGGGCGCGGGCGCTGGGGGAGCGCCAGAACCGGTCGAAGACGTGCGGGAGTTCCTGCTCGGGGATGCCCGGACCGTGGTCGCGGACGGTCAGCACGCCCTCGTGCAGCGCCACCTCGACCGTGCCGCCCTCGGGGCTGAACTTCACCGCGTTGTCCAGGATGTTGACCACGGCCCGCTCCAGCGCGGACGGCTCCGCCCGTACGTACCAGGGGTCCAGGTCGGCGGTGATCGTCAGCTCCGGGCCGCGCAGCCGGGCCCGGCGCAGCGCCGCCTCCACGGTGTCCCGGAAGGAGACCACCTGCACCCGCTCGCCGCGCTGCCCCTCCGAGCGGGACAGCTCCTGGAGGTCCCCGATCAGCGCGGCCAGCTCCGTCATCTGCGCCTTCACCGAGGCGAGCAGCGCCTTGCGGTCCTCGGGCGGCAGCGGCCGGCCCGTCTCCTCGCTGCGGGTCAGCAGCTCGATGTTGGTCCGCAACGACGTCAGGGGCGTACGGAGTTCATGGCCGGCGTCGGCGATCAGCTGCTGCTGGAGGTCCCGGGAACTGGCCAGCGAGGCGGTCATCGAGTTGAACGACCGGGACAGCCGGGCCACCTCGTCCTCGCTGTCCTCCTCCACCGGGATGCGCACGCTCAGGTCCTCGGTACGGGCCACGTGCTCCACGGCCTCCGTCAGCCGGTCCACCGGCCGCAGCCCGACCCGCGCCACCGCGAGCCCCGCCGCGCCGGCGCCGAGCACCCCGATGGCCGACACCAGCAGCAGGATCAGCGCGAGGTCGTTGAGGTTCTGCTGGGTGCTCTTGAGCGGCATGGCGATGAGCACGCCCACGTTGGGCCCGCGCTCGCCGGTCGAGGACGCGGTGGCCAGCAGCGGCCGGGTGAGCACCCGTACGTCGTTGCCCTCGCTGTCGGTGCCGTTGCGGAAGTAGAGCGTGCCGACGTCCAGGTTCCGGATCTCCGACTTGTCGGCCTCCGTGACATCGATCTTCACCGAGGCGCCCCCGAACAGGCAGACCTTGCCGTCCTCGGTGACCACCTGGGAGTACCTGTCCCGGAACGGGTTGTCGGACGGCGGGGTGTCCGTGCAGCGGGCGAGGGCCAGCAGCACCTGGTCGGGCTGCGTGGTGTTCTTCAGCGACTTGCGCAGATCGTCGTCCACCTGGTCGTACAGCTTGCGTTCCACGATGAACCAGCAGGTCATCGACACCGCGGCCACCGCGAACGCCACCGCCGCCGCGACCAGCATCGCCAGCCGGGCCCGGATCGGCAGCGCCCGGTACCGGCGCAGCACACGTTTCACTCGGCGCCGCCCTGCCTCAGGACGTAGCCCACGCCCCGCACCGTGTGCACCAGGCGCGGCTCGCCGCCCGCCTCGGTCTTGCGGCGCAGGTACATCACGTACACGTCCAGCGAGTTGGAGGACGGCTCGAAGTCGAAGCCCCACACCGCCTTCAGGATCTGCTCCCGGGTGAGCACCTGGCGCGGATGGGCCATGAACATCTCCAGCAGGGTGAACTCGGTGCGGGTCAGCTCCACCGGCCGCTCGCCCCGGGTCACCTCCCGGGTGGCCAGGTTCATCCGCAGGTCGGCGAAGGTGAGCGCCTCGTCCTGCCGGGCCTCGGCGGACACGCCCGCCGCGTACGAGCTGCGGCGCAGCAGCGCCCGGATCCGGGCGAACAGCTCGTCCAGCTCGAACGGTTTGACCAGGTAGTCGTCGGCGCCCGCGTCCAGGCCGGTCACCCGGTCGCCGACCGTGTCGCGGGCGGTGAGCATCAGGATCGGGGTGGTGTCCCCCGCGCCCCGGATGCGGCGGGCCGCGGTCAGGCCGTCCATGCGGGGCATCTGGATGTCCAGCACGACCAGGTCCGGCCGGTAGGCGCCCGCCTTCTCCAGGGCGTCCGCCCCGTCGACGGCGACCTCGGTGTCGTACCCCTCGAAGGCCAGGCTGCGCTGCAGGGCCTCGCGCACGGCCGGCTCGTCGTCGACGATCAGGATGCGCTGGGGGTCACGGTCGCCTTCGGCGGGGCTCATCGCTCGCGGTTCCTCGGGGTGCGGTGGGACGGTTGCGGACGTCTCTCAGCGTGCCACGTCACGCGGGCCGGTGAGGGACGCGCGGGCCGGTCAGGCCCGGACCGTGCTCAGCCGGTGCAGCGGGACCTTGCGGCGGTGCCGGCGGGCGGCGGAGGTGCGCAGGCCCATCAGCTGCGGCACCGGGGTCACGGCCCGGGTCGCCACCTCGGGGGCGCGGGGTGCCGGAACGGGGACATGCAGCTCGGACACGATGGACAGGGCCAGGGTGAGGCCGGCGGGGCCGCGTTCGGCCATGCGGTGCGGAACGTGCTTGATCATGACCTGCTCCTTGCTGACTCGTGCGCCGGCTGGGCGCGTGAGTGGTCTAGCTGGTGCCGCCCGACCGCAGTGCGGCCAGGTCGGACTTGACGGTGTTGACCGGGATGGCGAAGCCGAGGCCGATGCTGCCCGCCTCCGCCGACGAGGACGCCTGCGAACCGGACGAGTACATCGCGGAGTTGATGCCGATGACCCGGCCGCTCGCGTCGAACAGCGCGCCGCCGGAGTTGCCGGGGTTCAGGGAGGCGTCGGTCTGGATCGCCTTGTAGGTGGTGGTGGACGAGCCGGTGTCGCCGTTGAACTCGCGGCCGCCGAACCGGAACGGCCACTGGTCGTCGCCGCCCTGGTCCTGGCCCTGGTTCTCGTCGGTGGAGACGGTGACGTCGCGGTTCAGGGCGGAGACGATGCCGCTGGTCACCGTGCCGGTCAGGCCCTCGGGGGAGCCGATGGCCACGACCGGGTCGCCGACCCGCACGGCGTCGGAGTCGCCGAGCGCCGCCGCCTTCAGCCCCTTGGCGCCCCGCAGCTTGATCAGCGCGAGGTCCTTGGAGGCATCGGTGCCGAGCACCTCGGCGGTGTAGCTCTTGCCGTCGCTGGTGCGCACCTTCACCGAGGAGGCGCCGGAGACGACGTGGTTGTTGGTGACGATCTCGCCGTCCGAGCTGATGATCACGCCGGCGCCGGTGGAGGAGCCGCCCGCGAGGGTCGCGTTGATCTCGACCACGCTCGGGCTGACCGCGGCGGCGATCGCGGCGACGTCACCGCGCTTGGCGGTCGGTACCGCGGGGGCGCCGACGGCGGTGGTGGCGTCCTTGCCGGTCAGCTCCTGCACGGTGTAGGCCGTGCCGCCGCCGACCGCCGCCGCCACGATCGCGACGGCCGCGAGCAGGGCCACCGGTCCGCGCCTGCGCTTCTTCCCCGGCTCCGGCTGCGGCCCCGGCCGGTACGGCGGCGGGGGCGGCCACTCGGCGTGCGCGGGGGAGGCGGGGGAGGAAGGGTACGGCTGCTCGTAAGTGCCCTGGCTCTCGGTCATGTCACAAGAGTCCCCCGTGACCATGAGAGCTTCCTGAGTGCACGCTGAGAAGCCCGGCAGAACCGTGTTTGCCCGATATAAAGACGGGCACCGCAGGGGGCCGAAGAGGGGATCGCTGCGGGTCAGACACACCCGCAGCTCGTACGGACCACCAGTCGTGACGGGAACGTCTTCAGCCGCTCCCGGCGCGATCCCGCCACCCGCAGCCCGTCGTCCAGCACCAGGTCGACCGCCGCCCGGGCCATCGCCGACCGGTCGGAGGCCACCGTCGTCAGCGGCGGGTCGGCGAGCGCGGCCTCCTTGATGTCGTCGAACCCGGCCACCCCCAGCTCCCGGGGCACGTCGATGCGCAGCTCGCGCGCGGCCCGCAGCAGGCCGATCGCCTGGTCGTCGGTGGAGCAGAAGATCGCCGGGGGGCGCCGGGGCCCGGAGAGGATGTCCAGGGCGACGCGATAGGCGTCGTAGCGGTTGTACGGCGCCTCGAACAGCCGGCCCTCGATCGGCAGCCCGGCCTCCGACATGGCCCGCTTCCAGCCCTCGACGTGGTCGGAGACCGGGTCGCCGACGGCCGGGGTCTCGGCCGTACCGCCCATGCAGGCCACGTACTCGTAGCCGTGCTCCAGCAGGTGGCGCACCGCGAGCTGGGCGCCGCCGAGGTCGTCCGTCACCACGGCCACGTCGTCGATGGCCTCCGGCCGCTCGTGCAGCAGCACCACCCGGGCGTCCCAGGCGTCGATCTCGGCGGCGGCGAGGTCGTTCAGCGCGTGGGAGACGAGGATCAGGCCCGAGACGCGCATCCCGAGGAAGGCGCGCAGATAGTGGACCTCGCGCTCGCCGATGTAGTCGGTGTTGCCGACCAGCACCATCTTCCCGCGCTCGGACGCGGCCTGTTCCACCGCGTGCGCCATCTCGCCGAAGAACGGCTGCCGGGCGTCCGGGATGATCAGCCCTATGAGGTCGGTGCGCCGGGACGCCATGGCCTGCGCCACCCGGTCGGGCCGGTACCCCAGTTCCTTGATCGCGGCGAGGACGCGCTCGCGCGTGGCCGGGGCGACCGGCCGGGGTCCGTTGTTGATGACATAACTGACGACGGCGGTGGAGGTCCCAGCCAGCCGTGCCACGTCATCCCGAGTCACCTTGGCCACGCGCGGAGTCTACGCGGATTGACCCCTCCTGGGCAGGGCGTATCACCAGGTGGCCAGGCGTGCGGGGCCGGGCCGCGGGGCCGGTCAGGCCTCGGCGTGCACCTCGGCGCCGGCCGGCACGGCGGTTGCGTCCGCATCCTCCGACTTTGCCCGGGCGGACTTGCCCTTGGCCTCGTCGGCGGCCCGGTCGGTCTTCTCGGGGGTAACGAATCGGTAACCCACGTTGCGTACGGTGCCGATCAGCGACTCGTGCTCCGGGCCGAGCTTGGCCCGCAGCCGCCGTACGTGCACGTCGACGGTCCGGGTGCCGCCGAAGTAGTCGTAGCCCCACACCTCCTGGAGCAGCTGGGCGCGGGTGAAGACCCGGCCGGGGTGCTGCGCGAGGTATTTGAGCAGCTCGAACTCCTTGAAGGTCAGGTCCAGGACCCGGCCCTTGAGCTTGGCGGAGTAGGTGGCCTCGTCCACGGACAGGTCGCCGTTGCGGATCTCCATCGGCGAGTCGTCGTTGACGAGCTGCTGGCGGCCCATGGCGAGGCGCAGCCGGGCCTCGACCTCCGCGGGACCGGCGGTGTCGAGCAGGACGTCGTCGATGCCCCAGTCCGCGGTGACGGCGGCGAGACCGCCCTCGGTGACGACGAGGATCAGCGGACAGCCGGGTCCGGTGGAGCGCAGCAGCTGGCACAGGCTGCGCACCTGGGGCAGGTCGCGGCGGCCGTCGACGAGGATGACGTCGGCACCCGGCGTGTCGACCAGCGCGGGGCCCTCCGCCGGGGCCACCCGCACGTTGTGCAGGAGCAGGCCGAGGGCGGGCAGTACTTCTGTCGACGGCTGGAGGGCGTTGGTCAGGAGCAGCAGAGAACTCATATGTCTGGTTCCTCCTCGGTCCCTGCGAGGACGCTGTGCGGACGGGCACTGCTCTGCGATCCCGAAGGCCCCGTACACCCGCGGTCACCTGAGGTTTCCCGCTTCGTATACAACGCTTCCGAAAGCACAAAAGGACCCGGGGGCTACGCTGCCCGAGTCCTCTGCCCAGCAGAATAGCCCACATGAGCAACCGACCGGCAGGTGATGTGGCGCGTTCCACCGTTCGTCCGAAGAGTGAGACGGGCGGAGGCGGTCCTATACGGACTTTTCTGCGCACTGCCGACGGCATTCCGATCGAATCCGTATACGATCCGGGCGCCGCCGTATACGAAGCTTTTGCCGACCCTTTGGCAGCCTCTTCTTCGCCCTCCCGTGACCTGGTGTTCGTGATCGCGCACGGCTTCACCGGGGACGTGGACCGGCCGCACGTCCGCCGGGTGGCCGGCGTGCTGCGCGACCACGGCGCGGTCGTCACCTTCTCCTTCCGCGGCCACGGACGCTCCGGCGGCCGGTCCACCGTCGGCGACAAGGAGGTGCTCGACCTCGACACCGCCGTGGAGTGGGCCCGCCGCCTCGGGCACGCGCGCGTGGTCACCGTCGGCTTCTCCATGGGCGGCTCGGTGGTCCTGCGGCACGCGGCGCTGCGCCCCGGCACGGTGGACGCCGTGGTCTCGGTGAGCGCGCCCGCCCGCTGGTACTACCGGGGCACGGCCCCGATGCGCCGGCTGCACTGGCTGGTCACCCGCCCCGAGGGCCGCCTGGTCGGCCGCTACGGCCTGCGCACCCGCATCCACCACCGCGACTGGGACCCGGTCCCGCTCTCCCCGGTGCGGGCGGTCCCGCGGATCGCCCCGACACCGCTGCTCATCGTGCACGGCGACCGCGACGGCTACTTCCCGCTCGACCACCCCCGGATGCTCGCCGAGGCGGCCGGCGGCCACGGCGAGCTGTGGATCGAGGCGGGCATGGGCCACGCCGAGCACGCGGCGGACGACGCCCTGGTGGCGCGGATCGCGGACTGGGCGGTGTCCGCGGCGGGCTAGCCTGACTCACACTGTCTTTGACTTTTTCTTGTTTCTTGCCGTCGATTGAGGATTCAGATGCCCAAGGTCACGGTGCGCTACTGGGCCGCCGCCAAGGCCGCGGCCGAGGTCGCCGAGGAGCCGTACGAGGCGGACACGCTGGCCGGCGCGCTGGCCGCCGTCCGTGAGCGCCACCCCGGCGAACTCACCCGCGTGCTCCAGCGTTGCTCCTTCCTCGTCGACGGCGACCCCGTCGGGACCCGCGCGCATGAGACGGTACGGCTGGCCGAGGGCGGCACGGTCGAGGTGCTCCCGCCGTTCGCAGGAGGGTGAGCATGACCGAGCAGCCGTACCAGGGCGGCCCCCACCAGGGCTACGACCCCTATCAGCAGCCGCAGCAGCAGTGGCCCGGACACGAGCAGCAGTACGGCCACGACCCCGAGCTGACCCAGCAGTGGCAGGGCCAGACCTGGGAGACCCAGACGCACGCGGCGGTGCCGGCGGAGGAGACGTCGTACCTGCCGCGGCAGGAGCAGCAGCAGGCGTATCAGCAGCAGGGGTACCAGCAGCCGCAGGGGTACTACGAGAACCCCGGCTATCAGCAGCCGCAGCCCCAGCCGCAGCAGCCCCAGCAGTACGCCGACCCGTACGCGGGAGCGTATGAAGGGGCGCACACCGGGGCGCATACGGGCTCGTACGGCGGCTCGTACGGCGGCTCGTACGGGGCGTACCCGCCGGTGCAGGAACCCGAGCCGGCCCCCGCCCCCGCCCCGGCACCGGCGCCGGCCCCGGCCGCCTCCGTACCCCCCGCTCCCCCCGCGACCGGCTCCGCCGGCCCCTCCGACGAGCCCGCCTACGGCCCCGCCACCCTCGCCGGGAACGCGCGGATCACCGACGCCCAGCGGGCCCGCCTGGAGGGCCGGTCCCCGATCATCGAGCCCGGCATGCAGCCGGCGGCGCTCACCGCGCTGCTGGGCCTGCTGCTGGCCGCGGCGGCGCCCATCGCGTCGTACGCCCTGGTGGTACCCCTGGTCGTGCTCCAGGCGGTGACGGCCGCGGGCTGGTTCCGGCTGAACGGCATGTGGCCCGCCCGGCAGGGCATCGCGCTGGCCTTCGCGGGCGCGCTGACGGCCGACGTGGCGGTCCTGGCGGCCGGCCGCGACCACGCCCTGGTGGCCATCCTCGGCTCGCTCGGCCTGTGGGTCCTGCTCTCCCTCGCGCTCCAGCTGCGCTCGCACGCCTCGCCGGACGAGCGGATGTACGGCCTGATGGCGACGGTGGTCTCGGCGGCCCTCGCGGTGCTGGCCACCGGCTATCTGGCCGCCGGCTCCCACGAGGTGTCGGTGGGTGCGGCGGCCGTCGCGGCGGCGGTCGTGGCCCGTGCCCTGCCGCTGCCGGGTCCGGCCCGGGTCGTGGCCGGACTGCTCGCGGCGGCGGGCGCGGGCGTCGTGGTGGGCGGCATGACCGGCCTCGGCACCAAGGGCGCCGTCCTCGGCGCGGCGGCCGGGGTGTGCGCGCTGATCGGCCACCGGGTGGCGAGCTACGACTACCCGTCCCGCTTCGTGCACTTCACGGCGGGCGTCGCCCTGCCGTTGTCGGCGGCGGCCCCCGTGGTGTGGGTGCTGGGCCGCGCGCTGGGCTAGAACCCGTCTCCCCTGAGAACCGGGGAACCGGGGCTCAGGGGGCGGCGTCCGTCGCTGTACAAGATCTTTGGCGGGCGCGAAGGAATACGAGATGACCGGCACGGCCACCCGTTACCTGTATCTCGCCCGGCACGGCGAGGCACTCCCGGACGAGAGCGGACTGACGGAGCGCGGCCGACGGCAAGCCGCACTGCTCGGCCGGCGCCTCCGGGACGTCCCCTTCACCGCTGTTCACCACGGCCCTCTGCCACGGGCGGAACAGACCGCGCGCCTGATCGGCGAGCACCTGAAGGGTGTCCCGCTGCACGTCTCGGAAGCGGCCGGCGACTACGTGCCCCACCTGCCGGAGAGGGACGAGCTGCCGGCCGAGTCGGCGGACTTCTGTCTCCGCTTCCTCGAGGGAGCCACCGACGAGGAGCGCAAGCACGGACCCGCGCTGGCCCGCCGGGCCCTGGAGCTGTTCACCGGGGCGGTGGCAGCCGACGAGGACCGGCACGAACTCGTCGTCACCCATAACTTTCTGGTCGCCTGGCTCGTCCGGGACGCCATGCGGGCACCGAAGTGGCGTTGGCTCGGCCTCAACCACGCCAACGCGGCACTCACGGTCATCCGCTACGCGCCGGGCCGGCCCGCCGCCGTCCTCGTCTCGAACGACATGCGGCACCTGCCCACGGATCTGCGCTGGACCGGCTTCGCTCCTGAGCTGCGCGTCTGAACCGGGACCGGGCCCTTGCCCTCGGCATATGGGGCCGGACGCATCGGGCCAATCAACCCGGTCACACCGGCCCCTTCCGCCCCGGGCGGTGCCGACTGTGCGGACCGGCCGGCGATCCGGGTGAATTCCCCCGGTGATCCATAGCACCGCCACCGGTCCGCCGACCTGCGTTTTCCCTGATCGTTTCTGTTCCGGTAGACGCTCTTGGCCGTAAATCGCACCTTTCGATTCAGCACCCGTTGATCAGGCTCTGGGGCCTATCTAGCCTCTTCAGGAGTCTTCGCCGGGCCCAGACGCGCGTCGTCTTCGCCGAGCACGAAATCCCCAGCCGAGCATGGGAGATCAACGTGAGCAGCAATGGGCAGGAAAGCACCGTCGTCAATTCCCTGGAGCAAGGCGCACTGCGCCGTTTGGCGCATCACTACCACCGGTACGGCATCGTCACCGTCACCGATCTGATTCGGGAAGACGTCCGCAAAAGCGTGCGGGCGGAGGCGGACCGGCTGCTGGAGAAATACGCCGAGCGGCGCGATCTCCGCCTCCAGACCACCGGATACACCCGCCGCTCGATGTCCGTGGTGCAGAGCGAGACGATCGCGGGCAACAGCGAGCTGGTCACCTCGGTCTACGCGAATCCGGAACTGCTCGGCGCGCTGGAGCGCATAGCCGGGGAGAAACTGCACCCCTGCCCCAAGGCGGACGAGGAATTCCTCATCACCCGGCAGGAACGGAGCGGGGACACGCACGGCTGGCACTGGGGCGATTTCAGCTTCGCCCTCATCTGGGTGCTTCAGGCCCCGCCCATCGACATCGGCGGCATGCTCCAGTGCGTACCGCACACGGAGTGGGACAAGTCCGATCCGCGGATCCACCAGTATCTCGTCGACAATCCCATCCACACGTACCACTTCCAGTCGGGCGACGTGTATTTCCTGCGCACCGACACCACGCTCCACCGCACGGTGCCGCTGCGCGAGGACGCCACCCGCATCATCCTGAACATGACCTGGGCGGGCGAGCGGGACCTGCGGCGCGAGCTGCAGGGCGACGACCGCTGGTGGGAGGACGCCGACGTGCCGGCGGCCGCCGCCCTGGAGGACTGACCGGCCACCGTACCCGCGGCCCGGCAAGGGCCTGAAGCAGAGCTTTCCCCCGCTTTCCCCCGCGACGAGGGATCACCATGACCGATCTGAACACCCCGGAAACCAAGCCGCTGACGGACCACTTCGACAACGTGGAGCCCGGAATCCGCCGGCGGATCGCCGTACAGGACCCGGAGATCAAGGACTATCTGGACGGCGTGCTCGCGAAAATCGCCTCGCACCGCGGCGTGGAGCACCCGTACCTGAACGCCTACCGCACCACGGCGCTCACCCCCGAGCAGGAGCGCCTGATGTACAGCGAGTGCTACTACTTCTTCCGCTATCTCCCGTTCTACATCACGGGAATGGCGGTCAAGACGCGGGACGAGATGATCCTGCGGGAGATCATCCTGAACGTCGCCGACGAGGTCGGCGGCGAGGTCACGCACTCCACGCTCTTCGCCGACTTCCTCGCCCGGATCGGCATCGACAAGGAGCACCTCGACGCCTACGAGCCGCTGGAGGTCACCAAGCGGCTCAACGACGGCATCCGGGTGCTGTACACCGAGTCGCCGATCCACAAGGCCCTCGGCGCGCTGTACGCCGACGAGACCATGTCGTCCATCATGGTGTCGAAGATCAACGACGGGCTGCGCAACCAGGGCTACGACGACGACCTGCGCCACTTCTGGCAGCTGCACATCGACGTCGAGGTGGGGCACAGCAACTCCGTCTTCAACGCCATCGCGCCCTACGTCCACTCGCCCGCCACCCGCGCCGAGTTCGAGGCCGGCGCCTACGAGTTCCTCGGGCTGGTGGAGGACTACTGGGACGGCGTGCAGCGGCTCGTGGGCCTCGACGCATGAGCCAAGCGGTATCCGGCACCACCGGGTCGGCCGACGGCCTGCGGCACATCGCCGCCGGCCGGCCCGTCCCCGGCTCCGTGCACTCGGTGTCCGTCTCGATCCCCGACGTGGCGTCGGTCATCGGGTACGAGTCGAACGACGCGGCCACCCTGAGCCGCATCTCCTGGGGCTACCCGCGCTTCCGCCCCCACCCGTACGTGGTCCGGGTGGCGGAGCTGGCCGCCCGGGAAGACGCGGGCGGGGAGCGGGACGGGACGCTGCTGCTCACCCGCTCGGCGCGGGCCGCGCGGGCCGCCGCGGCGTACGCCGGCCTGCCGCCGGGCGCCGCGCGCGACGTCACCCTCGGCGGACACGGCCTGTCCGGGGTGCGGCTGCCCGCCGGGGGGCCGGGGGCCGCGCGGGCGCGGGCCCACGTCATGCACACCGGCGGCCATCTGTCCTCGCGGCAGGCGGAGGACGTGCTGTGGGACGCGGGCCTGATCGACGGCCGGCAGCCCGAGGAGACGGCGGACGACTCGCCCGCGCGGGCCGTCGCGGAGGTCCTCGCCGGGGCCTACGGCGTGCCCGGACCGCGGTACGTGGCGCTGCGCAACAGCGGCATGAACGCGGTGGCGGCGGCCGTCGAGGCGATCACGGAGATCCAGCGGGACAGCGGCCGGCGCCGCTGGCTCCAGCTCGGCTGGATCTTCTTCGACACCATGCACCTGTTCGAGAAGAAGGTCGTGGACGCCGAGCACACCACCGTGCCCGACCCCTTCGACCTGGCGGAGGTCGCCCGGGTGGCCGCCGCGCACGCGGGCGAACTGGCCGGCATCATCGCGGAGGTCCCGAGCAACCCGGGGATGGGCGTGCCCGACCTGCCGGCGCTGCGCGAGATCGCCGACCGGGCCGGCTGCGCGCTGGTCGTGGACGCCACGATCGCCACCCCGCACAACGTCGACGTGGTGCCGTACGCCGACGTGGTCTGCGAGAGCCTGACCAAGTACGCCACCGGGTCGGCGGACGTGCTGACGGGCGCGGTGGTGGTCGCCCCCGGTTCGCCGTTCGCGGCGGACCTGCTGAGAGTGCTGCCGCGGTACGGCGACGAGCCCTACCGCCGGGACACGGCCCGGGTGGCCGCCCGGATCCGCGGCTACGCGGACCGGATGGCGCGGGTGAACGCGAACGCCCTGGCCCTCGCCGAGTGCCTGGAGCGCCACCCGGACGTGGTCCGGGACATCGGCTGGGCGCTCGATGCCCGGTCCGCCGCCAACTACCGGAAGGTGGCGCGGGACTCCGGCGGGCCCGGCGGGCTGCTGATGGTGGATCTCAAGGTCCCCCTGGAGCTGGTCTACGACCGGCTCGCGGTGGCCAAGGGGCCCAGTTTCGGCGCGGAGTTCACCATGGCGTCCCCGCAGGTCTTCATCGCGCACTACGACCTGCTCACCACCCCGGCGGGGCGGGCCGCGCTGCGCGAGCGGGGGCTGCACCGGGACATGCTGCGGGTCTCCGTCGGCACCGAGCCGCCGGAGCTGATCGCGGAGACCTTCGAGCGGGCCCTGCGCCCCGACTGACCGGCGCCGGAGGGAGAGGGCGGGGCGGGTCCCCGGCTGCCCGGGGACCCGCCCCGCCGTCATGCCTCGGCGGGCCGCAGCAGCGCCGACCGGGCGGCCTCGGTGTAGCGCTCGGCCGCGTCGAACGTAGGTGCCAGCGCCGTCAGTTCCACGAAGCCGCAGGTCTTCAGCGCGCCCAGGACGTGCAGCGCGACGCCCTCGCCCCGGTCCCGGCGGTAGAGCAGGTCCTCGGCGCGCAGCCGCGCCACCGCGGTCCGCGGGTCGAGCCGGCCCAGCGCCTCGGGGTCGAGGATGCGTCCGTGCACGTAGCACATGGCCTGTCCGTCCGGCCGGCGCAGCCGTCCGTCGGCGCCGACGTCCCGGCCGACCAGGGCCTCGGCGTAGCGCAGCACATGGCTGGGGCCGACCTTGCGCAGATTGATCTCCACGGCGAGCGGCCCGCGGTCCCCGGCGATCACGAAGTCCACGCCGAAGCTGCCCCGGTGGCCGAGCGAGGCGAGCACCGCGCCCGTCCGGTCCACCGCGTCCACGAGGGCGGGCCGCCACCGCTCCTCCGCCGGGTACCGGCAGCCCCAGTACTGGCCCCCGGAGAGCACCTGGTCGTGGCAGGCGAGCACCTTCACCGTGCCATCGGCGGTGACGTACCCCTGGCCGCTGGGGGAGGAGGTGACCCCCTCCAGGAACTCCTCCACGATCACGCCCTCGCCGGCCAGTTCCCGGCGGAACTCGTCGGCGGACATCCGCAGGACCTCGGCGGAGCCGAGCAGGTCACCGGTCCGGGCGTACTTCTCGCAGTCGATCAGCACATTGCCGACCGAGGCCGCCCAAGTGCTCGCGCTGACCTTCACCAGCACGTGCCGGGGCCGGTCCGGGCCGCCGGCCAGCCGGCGGATCGCGGCGGCCACCTCGGCCTCGCCGCGCAGCGCCTCGGCCCCGCCGCCGGGCACCGGCACCCCGGCGCGCAGCAGGATCTCCTTGCTGCCCGCCTTGCTGCCCCAGCGGGCGGCCAGGGAGGCGTGCCCCTCGTCCAGGCCGGCCCCGATCCTGCGGGCCAGCTCGTCCAGCGCCTCGGACGCCATGAAGTGCACGATGTCGGCCCGCGCGGTCTTGCCGACGGCGTCCCGCAGCGTGGCCACGAGTCCGTCGTCGCCGAGGACCAGGTCGTCCAGGGGGCGGGGGCGGCGGGCGCCCGGGGTGAGCAGGGTCAGCCGGTCGCGCACGCTTTCGATCATTCGGTCGTCGAAACCGAAAACGTCCCGGAAATGATATTCGAGGGTGTAGGGGTCGACGGGTTCCGAGGTGACGACGACGGCCCTTTCGTCCGGGTCGCGAAGGCTCCACAGAAAACCCAGGCTCCGCTCGGCGGAGTAACGCAGATACGGCACCTCTTCCAGCATGCGATCGGCGTAGTTGAGCGCGTAGATCAGGATCTGTGTGTAACCGGAATCTGCCATACGGGGAGATTAGGGGTGGCGACCGGGAAATGGTAGTGGAATCGCCCGTTCCGGTGGTGGCTGGAATGCGCCCTGTCATCTCATAATCAATTTCACGCTTTTTCGCGACAGGTGGACGCATGCCGAAGGGCCGCACCCCCGTCGGCGTCCAACCCCGGGGATGCGGCCCTTCAGCCGTCACTGTGAGTCCTGCCGGTACGAGCCCGGCCGGCCCGCTCAGACCGCGATGGCGACCTCCGCGAGCCCGCCCTTCTGGGCGACGACCGTACGGTCCGCGGTCGCACCCGGCACCAGGGCGCGCACCGTCCACGTGCCCTCGGCCGCGTAGAAGCGGAACTGGCCGGTCGCGGAGGTGGGCACCTCCGCGGTGAACTCGCCGGTGGAGTCCAGCAGCCGGACGTAACCGGTCACCGGCTCGCCGTCGCGGGTCACCTGACCCTGGATCGTGGTCTCACCGGGCTTGATCGCCGAGGCGTCCGGGCCGCCGGCCTTCGCTCCGCACATGTCGTACTCCTGAGGGGTTGAGAGGGGGGCGGGCTTACTTGTTGGCGCCGAGCTCGATCGGCACGCCGACGAGGGAGCCGTACTCGGTCCAGGAGCCGTCGTAGTTCTTGACGTTCTCCACGCCCAGCAGCTCGTGCAGCACGAACCAGGTCAGGGCCGAGCGCTCACCGATGCGGCAGTAGGCGATCGTGTCCTTGGCGAGGTCGACGTTCTCCTCGGTGTAGAGGGCCTTCAGCTCCTCGTCCGACTTGAAGGTGCCGTCGTCGTTGGCGTTCTTCGACCACGGGATGTTCCTCGCGGTCGGCACGTGGCCGGGACGCTGCGACTGCTCCTGCGGCAGGTGGGCCGGGGCGAGCAGCTTGCCGGAGAACTCGTCGGGCGAGCGGACGTCGACCAGGTTCTGGGCGCCGATGGCCGCCACGACGTCGTCGCGGAAGGCACGGATCGAGGTGTCCTGCGGCTTGGCCTTGTACTCGGTCCGCGGGCGCTGCGGCACCTCGTCGCCGGCCACCAGCTCGCGCGCGTCCAGCTCCCACTTCTTGCGGCCGCCGTCGAGGAGCTTGACGCTCTCGTGGCCGTAGAGCTTGAAGTACCAGTAGGCGTACGACGCGAACCAGTTGTTGTTGCCGCCGTAGAGGACCACCGTGTGGTCGTTGGCGATGCCCTTCTCCGACAGGAGCTTCTCGAAGCCCTCCTGGTCGACGAAGTCACGGCGGACCGGGTCCTGGAGGTCCTTGGTCCAGTCGATGCGGATCGCGTTCTTGATGTGGTTCTTCTCGTAGGCGGACGTGTCCTCGTCCACTTCCACGATGGCGATGGTCGGGTCGTCCAGGTGCTCCTGGAGCCAGTCGGCGTCGACCAGGACGTCGCTGCGGCTCATGCTCTTTCTCCTCCGGGGCAGTCGCGGCGGGGCGTGCGGGGTGGAAAGGGGTGCGCTCGGTGCCCGAGCGGCACACGGATGCCCTGAGGCAGGGCGGATGAGGGACGCGGGAGCCGGGGGCTTCCGCTCAGAAGGGGCGACAGAGCATGGCGGCCACGCGGCACAGGTCCACTGCCCGCCGCTTGGTGAGATCCGCCTGTCCCCGCGGCTGGAGGACGCTCGTCGAATACCGCATGGGGCCGATCGTAGGGACGACCGGACGGGCCTGTCACCGGTGTGTCATATAGCGAGACGCGATCGTCCGAATGGCGGTACAAGAAGAGCGCCCGGCCGACCCCGGAAGGGCCGCCGGACGCTCGCGCACTCGGCTGTGGCTACGGTGCGGACGCACCCGTCTCGCCAGTCGGACGCCCGCTGTCCATCCCCGGATTCCGGGCGGGTGGGCGCTGGGGTGCCTACCCCGCCAGCCGGACGTCCGAACCCTTCACGCTGATCTCGACGCCCTCCGGCGCCGCCTGCACCTTGTCCAGCTTGATCCCGCCGGGCAGTTGGTCGATGGCCTGCTGGAAGTCGGTGATCGCGCGGATGCGGTCCTCGGCCATCGCGGCGCCGGCCAGGCTGGGCAGCGAGTCCGCGTGCACCTCGACCTTGCCGTCCACCACGCTCACCGAACTGAGCACGGACACCGTCTGCTTGATCCCGAGAGCGGGCGCGGTCAGCTCCACCGCCACCTTGATCTTCCCGTTGCCGCCGTCGGAGAGCCCGGTGACCCGGGCACTGGCCCCCGGGGCGACCTCGGTCGGCTCCGGCTTGGCGGTCTTCAGCAGCTCCGCGTAGGAGACCGTCCCGGTGCCGGTCGCGGTGGCCGCGGTGGCGGAGCTGTAGTCGCCGGAGAACTCCACGCCCTTCATATGGGCCTTCAGGTCCTCGACCCGGATCGTCCGGCCGGCGTCGCCGGTGGCCGCGTCGTACTCCTTGATCCCGACCTCGACGTCGTCCAGGGAACCCCCCGCGACCTGGGTCAGGAAGGGAAAGCCCTTGATGTCCACGTCCGGGGTCGTGGTCAGCTGCTCGTTGGCCTTCAGCTTGTCCGCGGCCTCGCCCTCGGCGAAGTGGACGGCGACCCGGTCCGCGATCACGAACAGCGCGCCCAGGATCACGACGACGATCAGCAGTATGCGCAGGCCTCGCATGGGGTTCCCCCGGGTCGGTGGTGGTGGCGGCGGTGACGGGCGACGGTTACGGATACGCCACGGTAACCCCGCCGGGCCCGGCCGCCGGGAAATTGTGGATCAGTTGTGACAGGGCCGGCCGGACCTACTCTGGAGCTATGTACGCCCGGCGACGGCACATCTACTTCGCCATGATGGGGACGTGTATCGGCCTCTTCGTCCTGGCCTGGGGAGTCATACGCATCTGGTCGGTGCCCGCGGCCGTGGGCCTGTGCGTCGTGGCCATGGTCATCCCGCCGGTCGCCGCGATGGTCGCCAACCGGCGGGGCCCGGAGGACCGCTGGTGGGACGACCCCTCGGGCGACCCGGAGTCGGACGAGTGGTGGGACGAACTGGACGGCAAGAAGCGCCCGCGCCCGTGAGCGGCCCCCCGGTGCCTCAGTAGACGAGCGCCTGCGTGTCGTCGCCCAGGGCCTCCTGCACGAACACCTGCGCGCCCGCGATCCGTACGCCCTCGATGACGTCCTTCTCGGTGATCTCCCGGCGCGCGGCGCACTGCGTGCACAGCGTGATCCGCCCGGCCGCCAGGATCGACTCGAGCAGGTCGGGCAGCGGCGCGGCGTGCGGCAGCTCGAACTCGGCCGCCCGCCCCGGCAGCGCGAACCACGACGACTCCCCGGTCAGCCACAGCGACACGTCGACCCCGCTGGCCACGGCCACGGCGGCGACCGTGAACGCCTGGGAGCACCGCTCGGGAGCGTCCGCACCGGCCGTCACCTTGATAACGAGCTTTTTCGCCATGCCCGAATCGTAATCCGCTTGCCCGCAACTGCCTGTGCATGCCATGAGTCTTGCTGTGACGGCGCGGCCACGGAAGCCGCGCTTCCTTGTATCCCTTGGGGGGAGTCCTTTGGACGTGTACGCGAGACCCGGTGCGGAGTCGGCGGGCACCGGTGCGGAGCCGGCGGACACCGGTGCCCCGGACGGTCCGGCCGGCCCGGACGGGTCCGGCTTAGAGCCGGTACGGCGACGGGGGCGGATGCCATCGCTCCTGCTCGGCGCCGCCGTGCTCGGCCTCATCTCCGGCCTCTGCGCCGGTTACCAGATCCAGGCCGGCCGGGAGCCCACCAAGCTGCCCCCGCTGTCCCAGCCGAGGCTGGAGCAGGCCGCGGGAAAGGCTTCCGCGCCCCTGCCCGTCGCGCGGGACCGCAAGGTCAGAACCGATGGTGACCTGCGCCGGCTGCTGCTGAAGAAACCGGACGGGGCGCGCGCGGCGGGGTTCGTGGGCGAGGACGGCTGGATGAGCCTGGCCCAGTTGGCGGAGACGTACAACAACCCGGCCGGGGGCTACGGTTGGCTGCTCGAAGCGGAGTTCCGCCGTGCCGCCGCCGTCGCCTGGATCGAGGGCGGCACCCGCTCCGTCGAGGTCCGGCTGTTGCAGTTCCGGCAGGAGGAGGTGCTCGGCGCCCGGGACGAGGCGGAGGACAGCTACGGCTGGGCCGGACGCGACAGCGACGCCGAGAGTTGGGCGATACCCGGCACGGGCGACGGCAAGGCGTACACGTACCGCATGCCCCGGACCCGCGACGGAGTGAAGGTGTACCAGGCACGGGCGCACGCGTGGCGCGGGGACGTCTCCGTGCAGGTCTGGATCAACGACACCAAGCCGGTCCCGAAGAAGGCGATCATGGACCTGGCGAAGCGGCAGATGGAGCGGCTGTGACGACGGAAAGCCCCGAGAACTCCGCTCCTGAACCGGCCGGGCCCGCCCCCGGGCGCCCTCGGCGCCGTATCGGCCCCATGCTGGGTGGTGCCGCGGTGGCGCTCGCCGTCGTCGCGGGGGTGAGCTGGACCGCGGTCGTCGTCCACGGCGCCGACCGCGACCCGGGCGCCGCGACCTGGCGGCTGCCCAAGGCGTCGGTGGGCAAGCCCGCCAAGGACACCGGGATGAGCACGCTGCTGCTGCCCTACGAAGAAGGGCGGTACGCGCCCGGCCCGGACATGAACGAATTCGGTTCCGACGCCGAACTGACCGGCGCCCAGGCGACCGCCCAGCGCAAGCGGTCGCTGGCCGGGCTGCCCCGGTCCCAGCGGCTGCTGCTGGAGCGCCGGCTGGACCGGGAACCGGTCAAGGGCATCGCGATGCGCAGCTACGCGAGCACCGCCGGGGCCTCCTCCGAGTCCGGCGAGGAGTTCACGGCGCAGGTTGTGCTGGTGCGGATGGCGGGCCGGCCGGCAGCGGACTCCGAAGCCGCTCTCCGGCGACGGCTCCTGGGATCCGTGGGGTCCCTGCGCGAGGGCCCGGCCGTGAAGGGGCACGAGGACGACGCCGCGTGTTTCCTGCCGCCGGCCGACCCGGATGAGGGGCTCGGCGCGATGGTGTGCTCCGGCTCGGTCGGAGACGTCCTGGTCCTCACCACCACGACCGCGGCCGGGCCGCTGGACCGGCAGGAGGCGGCGGACATGGTCGCCGCCCAGTTCGACCGCATCGAGGACCCGGGGAAGGCCGTATGACCGAGCAGACACAGCGACCGGCCCTGCGGCAGCCGGTCCCGCAGGACGCGGTCGCGTCCGAGGGCATGGTGTCCGAGGCGGTCGCGCCCGAGACGGTGCCCGGCCGGTCGCCGCTGCCCGCCGTTCCGCCGCCGCCCGCCGCCGTGCGGAAGGACCGCAGGGCGCTGCGGGCGGCGCTGCGGTGGACCGCCGTCGCGGCCGTGTTCTGCCTGGTCGGGGCCGGGACGGCGTACGGGATCAGCCGGATGGAGCGGACGGACCTGCCGGGCCTGGCCACCGCCTCCGACGGCCGATGGGACTACCCGGAGCTGGTCCGGCCGCCACTGCCGCCCGGCAGCCCCGGCCCCCTCGAAGCCGGCAACCACGCCGGCACGCACTACACCGACCTGCGCGCGCTGGTGCTGCCCGCGCCCCGCGGGGCGACGGTGGAACCGGGAGCGCGCGGCACGGACGGGTGGGTGCCGGTGAAGGACTTCCTCGCCGACTACGCGGACGTGGAGAAGCGCCGGGAGCTGGCCCAGAAGCTCACCGACCACGGTCTGCGGCACATCGCGGGCCGCGGCTGGACCACCCCGGACGGCACCCGCACCACGATCCGGCTGCTGCGGTTCGGCACCGCCGCCGTCTCCGAGACCCTGCTGGCCGGAGATCTCGCCAACACCGGGGCGCCCGCCTACCCGGTGCGCGGTGCCGAGTACTACGCACTGGACGAGACGTTTCCGCCGGGAGCCCACATGAAGGGCGTGACCCTCTTCCCGTACACGGAGACCGAACCGTACGGCGCCGAGCAGGTGCGGCAGGCGTACTTCTCGGCAGGGGACACCATCGCGGTGATCACCCAGACCCGGAAGGGCGGGGTGGACGCCGTTCCGTTCCGGCAGACGGTGACCTTGCAGACGGAGCTGCTCAGCTGAGCGGACCTCCTCAGGAGGGCCGGGGCCCGGCCGCGTAAGCTGGGCTCCGGCTCTGTCGTATGCCCACCCTCGCTCAAGGAGCACCCGTGGAGATCTTCTTCGAAACCCTGCTGGTCCTGGTCTGCGTCGGCGTGCTCGCCTTCGCCGGTCTGACCGTGAAGAAGCTGTACCAGGGCCAGCGCTGACCCCCCTCTAGGAAAGCCTCCGCTCATGATCGAGATCCCGTCCGACCTGCACAAGGACCTTGTCCCGCTCGCCTTCCTGCTCGGCAACTGGGCCGGCGCGGGCGTGCACGACTTCCCCGGCTCGGAGAAGTGCAACTTCGGTCAGGAGGTCAGCTTCACCCACGACGGCCGGGACTTCCTGGAGTACCGCTCCCACACCTGGGTGCTGGACAAGGACGGCAACAAGGTCCGCCCGCTGGAGTCGGAGACCGGCTTCTGGCGGATCGACGCTGACCGCAAGGTCGAGGTCACGATGACCCGCGACGACGGTGTCATCGAGATCTGGTACGGCGAGATGGCCGACAAGAAGCCGCAGATCGACCTGGTGACGGACGCCGTCGCCCGCACCCCCGCCTCGGCTCCGTACAGCGGCGGCAAGCGGCTGTACGGCTATGTGAAGAGCGACCTGATGTGGGTGGGCGAGAAGCAGACCCCCGAGGTTCCGCTGCGCCCCTACATGTCGGCCCAGCTCAAGAAGGTCGTCACCCCCGAGGACGTCGAACGCTGGGCCAAGGCCCTCCCGGACGACATGCCGGACGACGGCATCGCTTTCTTCAAGTAGTCCTAGACTCGTCGGTGTGGTGAGCACCGACTGGAAGAGTGATCTCAGGCAGCGCGGCTACCGGCTGACGCCGCAGCGGCAGCTTGTCCTCGAAGCCGTCGACACCCTTGAGCACGCGACCCCCGACGACATCCTCGTGGAAGTGAGGAAGACGGCGTCGGGGGTCAACATTTCCACCGTCTACCGGACGCTGGAGCTGCTGGAGGAGCTGGGCCTGGTCAGCCATGCCCATCTGGGGCACGGCGCGCCCACCTACCACCTCGCCGACCGGCACCACCACCTGCACCTGGTGTGCCGGGACTGCGAGGACGTGATCGAGGCGGACGTGGAGGTGGCCGCCGAGTTCACGGCCAAGCTGCGGCAGCAGTTCGGGTTCGACACCGACATGAAGCACTTCGCGATCTTCGGCCGGTGCCGGGACTGCTCCCTGAAGGGTTCAAGTACCACGTCGTAGGCTTGCGTCATGAAGAGCCCCCTGCTGTCCCTGCCCGGCGCAGTCCCCGCCGAGGGTGTGGACGAAGGTGTCGCCGCCCACTACGGCGACCTGTTCCGCGAGCAGCGCGCCCTCGCCGACGGCACCGGTTTCGTCGACCTGTCGCATCGCGGTGTCGTCACCGTCAGCGGTGACGACCGGCTGAGCTGGCTGCATCTGCTGCTCACCCAGCACGTCAGCGAACTGCCCGCGGGCGAGGCCACCGAGGCCCTGATCCTCTCCGCGCACGGGCACATCGAACACGCGCTGTATCTGGTGGACGACGGTACGACCGTCTGGGCGCACGTCGAACCCGGCACCCAGGACGCGCTGATCGCGTACCTGGAGTCGATGAAGTTCTTCTACCGGGTCGAGGTCGCCGACCGCACCGCCGACATCGCCGTGGTCCACCTGCCCGCCGGCTCCATCGCCGAGGTGCCGGACGGGGTCGTCGTACGCGAGACGGCGTACGGCCGTGATCTGTTCCTGCCCCGTGCGGAGCTGGAGTCCTTCGCCGCGTCGCACGGCCCCGCCGCGGGGCTGCTCGCCTACGAGGCGCTGCGGGTCGAGCAGCACCGGCCCCGGCTCGGCTTCGAGACCGACCACCGGACCATTCCGCACGAGCTGGGCTGGATCGGTACGGCCGTGCACCTCCAGAAGGGCTGCTACCGCGGGCAGGAGACGGTCGCCCGCGTGCAGAACCTGGGCAAGCCGCCGCGCCGGCTGGTCTTCCTGCACCTGGACGGCAGCGAGGTGCACCTGCCGGTGCCGGGAACCGAGATCCGGGTCGCCGACGAGGGGCCCGAGGGCCGCAAGGTCGGGTTCGTGACGACGTCCGTACGCCATCACGAGCTGGGGCCGGTGGCGCTGGCGCTGGTGAAGCGGAACGTACCGGTCGACGCCAGGCTCCTGGCCGGAGAGACGGCGGCTGCCCAGGAGGTCGTGGTCGAGCCGTAGCCGGGTGCGGCGCCGTTGTGGTTGCTCGCGCCCACGCGGCGGAGCCGCATATCGGACACAGCCCCGCGCCCCTTCGGGGCGCTTCACATCTCCAGCAGCACCGTGAACGGCCCGTCGTTCGTCAGGTTCACCCTCATCTGCGCGCCGAAGCGGCCCGTCGCCACCGTCGCGCCCAAGGCGCGCAGTTGGGCCACGACCTCGTCGACCAGGGGCTCGGCGATGTCGCCGGGGGCCGCCGCGTTCCAGGTGGGGCGGCGGCCCTTGCGGGCGTCGCCGTAGAGGGTGAACTGGCTGATCACCAGCAGCGGCGCCCCGGTGTCGCTGCACGACCGCTCGTCCTGGAGCATCCGGATCGTCCACAGCTTGCGCGCGAGCTGGGCCGCCTTCTCCTTGGTGTCCTCGTGGGTCACCCCCACCAGGACGCACAGCCCCTCGCCCTCGATCGCGCCGACCGTCTCGCCGTCCACGACGACGCTCGCGCCGTCCACCCTCTGTACCACCGCACGCATGCCGCCCATCATGCCCGGTGTCCCGCCGCCGCCCGCACGGGGACCAATATGGATCCGTTACCCCCCATCTGGGGCCGTTCGGGGGCTCTCGGTCACATAGCGGTCGGTTGGGGTGGCACGATGCTTCCCACACGCCGGTCGAGGGGACGGTCACGCAGATGAGCACACCGAGCACGAGCGGGCGGCTGGGGACCGAGGGGACGCACCGGTCGCCCGCGCAGCGCACCGAAGACCCCCTGGAGCCCGGGTCCGGCGAGCCCGGCCTGGCCCGGCTGAGCCTGCCCGAGCTGCGCGCCCTGCGCCGGGACGCCCAGCGGGACGAGGCGGACCTCAGCTATGTGCGGCGGCTGCTCCAGGGCCGTATCGACATCCTGCGCGCCGAGCTGGGGCGGCGCGGCCGGGTGTCCGTGCCGGCGCCGGCCGACGGCTCCGTGGTCGACCGTCTCGCGGAGATCCTGAAGGACGCCCCGGCCCGGCAGCGGTCCTCGGCCCGCCATGTCACGCTCGGCACCCCGCACAACGAGGAGTACGGGCGGCTGGCCGCGGAGATGCTCGCCGAGGTGGAGCTGTCGGACCTGACGGCGCGCACCGACCCGGAGCTGACCGCCGCCATGGGCCGTCTGGTCCGCTACGAGCAGGAGGTGTCCCGCTGCCGCCAGCGGCTCCAGCGCACCGCCGACGACTGCAGCGGGGAGATCGCGCGCCGGTACCGGGAGGGCGAGGCCCAAGTGGACGACCTGCTGGCCTGAGCGCGGCCGGGGCCGGTCTGCGTAGGCTCCCCACCATGGGTGAGATGGGTCTGCGCGAGCGCAAGAAACAGCGGATGTACCAGGACGTGTCGGACATCGCGGTACGGCTGTTCCTGGAGCGGGGCTTCGACGCGGTGTCGGTGGCGGAGGTCGCCGCCGCGGCCGGGATCTCCAAGCCGACCCTCTTCCGGTACTTCCCGGCCAAGGAGGACCTGGTCCTGCACCGGATCGCGGACCACGAGACGGAGGCGGCCCGGGTGGTGGCCGGGGCGGCCGATCCGGTGGCCGCGCTGGGCCGGCACTTCGTGGCCGGACTCGAGCGGCGCGACCCGGTGACCGGTCTGAACGACCACCCCGAAGTGCTCGCCTTCCACCGGCTGCTCTACGGCACCCCCTCCCTGGTGGCGCGGGCCTACGCCCATCAGGAGCGGTCGGAGGCGGCGCTCGCCGAGGCGCTCGGCGGCGATCTGGAGGCGCGGCTGGCCGCCGGGCAGATCATCGCCGTCCAGCGGGTCCTCGCCCTGGAGAACTGGCGGCGGATCGCGGCGGGCGAGCCGGTCGGCGTCGTCGCGCCGGATGCCGTGCGGGCGGCCGAGCGGGCGTTCGGGCGGCTGGCCGAGGCGTTGCCGGAGCTGCGGTCCGACCGCTGAGACTCGGTAAGAAATTTAACTCGGTAACGTTTTGTCGTACGCTGGCGGCATGACGTCGACCGACCCCGCCCTCACGGAAGCCCTGCACACCGAGCGCGCCTACCACGACACCTGCCGCGCCGCCCTCGCCGCGATGGTCGACGGCGCCGCCGAACAGGTCGTCACGGGCGAGGACGTCTCCGCCTCCGGAGCCGACGCCGAAGTCCTCGGTTACCGGCTGCGCAGCCAGGCCAAGGCCCTGCGCGAACTGCCGCCCGGCCCGCTGTTCTTCGGCCGGCTCGACTTCGCCGACGGCCACCCCGAGCACGGCGGGCAGAGCTACCACGTGGGCCGGCTGCGCATCACCGAGGACCCGGCCGCCCCGCCGCTCGTCGTCGACTGGCGGGCCCCCGTCTCCCGCGCCTTCTACCAGGCCGACGCCACCGACCCGCAGGGCGTCGAGGTGCGCCGCCGCTTCGGCTGGGCCCCGGGCAGCCGGGGCGAGGCCACCGACCTCACCGCGCTGGAGGACGAGCACCTGGGCCGGGGCGAGGCACGGACCAGCGACATCGTCGCCCGCGAGATCGAGCGGCCCCGCGTCGGACCCATGCGGGACATCGCCGCCACCATCCAGCCCGAGCAGGACGACCTGGTCCGCGCCGCCCTCACCGACTCGGTGTGCGTGCAGGGCGCGCCCGGCACCGGCAAGACGGCCGTCGGCCTGCACCGGGCCGCGTACCTGCTCTACACCCACCCCAAGCGGCTCCAGCGCTCCGGCCTGCTGATCCTCGGCCCCAACCCGACCTTCCTGCGGTACATCGCCGAGGTGCTGCCCTCGCTCGGCGAGACCGCCCGGCGCGGCACGGCCGACAAGGGCTACCGCCAGAGCACCCTGCTGGACGAGCTGGCCCGCCACCCGGTCACCGGCACCGACCCGCTGCCCACGGCCGCCGTCAAACACGACCCGCGCATGGCCGAGGTGCTGCGCCGGGCGCTGTACGCACGGGTCACCACCGACCGCGTCACCGACCTCGCCGTGCCGGACGGCTCCTACCGCTGGCGGGTGTCCGCCGGGGAACTGGCCGGCATCGTGGCCGGGGTCCGCGCCGAGGAACCCCCGTACGCCGTCGGGCGGGAACGGGTGCGCACCCGGGTCGTACGACGGCTGCGCGAGCAGGCCGAACGGCGCTCCGGGGTGCTGCCCGCCGCCTGGGTCCGCCGGGTCGAACGGTGCCGGCCGCTGACCGCGCGGCTCGACGCGGTGTGGCCGAAGGTCCGCCCCGAGGAGGTGCTCGCCGAACTCCTCACCGACGCCGACGCGTTGGCGCGCGCCGCCGACGGCCTGCTGGACCCCGGGGAGCAGGCGGCGCTGCTGTGGCCGCGCCCGCCCCGCTCGTACAGGTCCGCCCGCTGGTCCGCCGCCGACCTGGTCCTGCTGGACGAGCTGGCCGGGCTGATCGAACACCCCGAGGGCTACGGTCACATCGTCGTGGACGAGGCGCAGGACCTCTCCCCGATGGAGTGCCGGGCCATCGCCCGCCGGGCCGCCTTCGGCTCGCTCACCGTCCTCGGCGACCTCGCCCAGGGCACCACCCCGTGGGCCGCCCGGGACTGGTCCGTACAACTGCGTCACCTGGGCCGGCCGGACGCGGCCGTGGTGCCGCTGACCACCGGGTTCCGGGTGCCGGCCGCCGTGCTGGACCTGGCCAACCGGCTGCTCGCCCGCCTCGGTGTCGCCGTCCCCCCGGCCACCTCGCTGCGCGCCGACGGCGAGCTGACCCTGCGGCCCGCCGAGGACGTGCTCGCCGCCACCGTGACCGCCGTCCGCGAGGCCCTCGCCCGGGAGGGCTCGGTCGGCGTGATCACGGCGGACGCCGACGCCGGCCGGGTACGGGCGGCCCTGACCGGGGCCGGCCTGGCCGCGGCCGGCCCCGAGGCGCTCGGCGCCCGGCTGGCCGTCGTCCCGGCGAGCCTGGTCAAGGGCCTGGAGTACGACCACGTCGTCGCCGTGGAACCGGCCGCCGTGGCGGAGGCGGAGGAGCGGGGCGCGCACCGGCTGTACGTGGTGCTGACCCGGGCGGTGTCCCGCCTGGACGTGGTGCACGCCCGCCCGCTGCCGTTCTGAGACCCCGGACGGGCTCAGCGGCCGGCGTACGCCGTTCCGGGACCCGGACGGGCTCAGCGGCCGACGTACTCCGCCAGGTGCTCGCCGGTGATCGTGGAGCGGGCCGCGACCAGCTCCGCCGGGGTGCCCTCGAAGACGATCCGGCCGCCGTCGTGGCCGGCGCCCGGACCCAGGTCGATGATCCAGTCCGCGTGCGCCATGACCGCCTGGTGGTGCTCGATGACGATCACCGACTTGCCCGCGTCGACCAGCCGGTCCAGCAGGCCGAGCAACTGCTCCACATCGGCCAGGTGCAGGCCGGTGGTCGGCTCGTCCAGGACGTAGATCCCGCCCTTGTCGGTCATGTGCGTGGCCAGCTTCAGCCGCTGCCGCTCGCCGCCGGACAGCGTGGTGAGCGGCTGGCCGAGGGTGAGGTAGCCGAGGCCCACGTCGGCCAGGTTCCGCAGGATCCGGTGCGCGGCCGGGGTACGGCCCTCACCGCTGCCGAAGAACTCCTCGGCCTGCTCCACCGTCATCGCCAGCACCTCGCTGATGTCCCGGCCGCCGAGCCGGTACTCCAGCACCGAGGCGTCGAACCGCCGGCCCTCGCACTCCTCGCACGTCGTGGCCACCCCGGCCATGATCGCCAGGTCGGTGTAGACGACTCCGGCGCCGTTGCAGGCCGGGCAGGCGCCCTCCGAGTTCGCGCTGAACAGCGCCGGCTTCACCCCGTTGGCCTTGGCGAACGCCTTGCGGACCGGCTCCAGCAGCCCGGTGTACGTCGCCGGGTTGCTGCGCCGCGAACCGCGGATCGGGGCCTGGTCGACGAAGACCACGCCCGCGCCGGCCGGCACCGACCCGTGCACCAGCGAACTCTTGCCGGAACCCGCCACCCCCGTCACCACGGTCAGCACCCCGAGCGGGAGGTCGACGTCGACACCCTTCAGGTTGTGGGTCGTGGCGCCGCGGATCTCCAGCGCGCCGGACGGCTCGCGCACCTCGTCCTTCAGCGCGGCCCGGTCGTCCAGATGGCGGCCGGTGAGCGTACGGGCCGCGCGCAGCCCGGCGACGGTGCCCTCGAAGCAGACGGTGCCGCCCGCCGTACCCGCGCCCGGGCCGAGGTCCACCACATGGTCGGCGATCGCGATGACCTCCGGCTTGTGCTCCACCACGAGCACCGTGTTGCCCTTGTCCCGCAGCCGCAGCAGCAGGTCGTTCATCCGCCGGATGTCGTGCGGGTGCAGACCGGCGGTCGGCTCGTCGAAGACGTACGTGACGTCGGTCAGCGAGGAGCCGAGATGGCGGATCATCTTCGTACGCTGCGCCTCGCCGCCGGAGAGGGTGCCCGCGGGCCGGTCCAGGGAGAGATAGCCGAGGCCGATCTCCACGAACGAGTCGAGGGTGTCGCGCAGCGAGGCGAGCAGCGGCCCCACGGACGGCTCGTCCAGCTCCCGCACCCACGCGGCCAGGTCGCTGATCTGCATCGCGCAGGCGTCGGCGATGCTGATCCCCTTGATCTTCGAGGACCGGGCGGCCTCGCTGAGCCGGGTGCCGGCGCAGTCCGGACAGGTGGTGAAGGTGACCGCGCGGTCCACGAACTCCCGGATGTGCGGCTGCATCGCCTCCCGGTCCTTGGCGAGCATGGACTTCTGGATGCGCGGGACGAGGCCCTCGTACGTCATGTTGATGCCCGCGATCTTCATGCGGGTCGGCTCGCGGTACAGGAAGTCGTCCAGCTGCTGCTTGCTGAAGGTGCGGACCGGCTTGTCCGGGTCGTAGAGGCCGGACTCGGTGTAGAGGCGGTGGTTCCAGCCGCCGGGCTTGTAGCCGGGGATGGTGAGCGCGCCCTCGTTGAGGGACTTGTCCGCGTCGTAGAGCTGCGTCAGGTCGATGTCGGTGACCGTGCCCCGGCCCTCGCAGCGCGGGCACATGCCGCCGGTGATGCTGAACTCGCGGCGCTCCTTCACCTGCTTCCCGCCGCGCTCCACGGTGACCGCGCCGGCCCCGCTGATGGAGGCGACGTTGAAGGAGAACGCCTTGGGCGAGCCGATGTGCGGGGTGCCGAGCCGGCTGAACAGGATGCGCAGCATCGCGTTGGCGTCGGTGGCGGTGCCGACCGTGGAACGCGGGTCGGCGCCCATGCGCTGCTGGTCCACGATGATCGCGGTGGTCAGCCCGTCGAGCACGTCCACGTCGGGCCGGGCCAGGGTGGGCATGAACCCCTGGACGAACGCGCTGTACGTCTCGTTGATCAGCCGCTGCGACTCCGCGGCGATGGTGTCGAACACCAGGGAGCTCTTGCCCGAGCCGGAGACGCCCGTGAACACCGTCAGCCGGCGCTTGGGTATCTCCACGGTGACGTTCCTGAGGTTGTTCTCCCGTGCGCCGTGGACCCGGATCAGCTCGTGGCTGTCGGCGGCGTGCGGCGCCTGCACCGGCGCGTCGTCCGTCCTCGTGGTCATGCTCATCGCCTCTCCGTCCGTGAAACCCCCGCCACGCTAGCGGCGCGCCCCGCCCGCCCGCTTCTCCATTCCTGACCCTGTTACGGGAGCCCGGCGTGCCGCCCGGATCACCGGGTCCCGACGCTGCCGCAGGTGAAGGTGGTCCTCTCCAGCAGTTCCGGCGTGACGGCGACGCCGGTCAGGTGCTCGGCGAGGGCGAAGGCGGCCGGTGCGGACAGGTCGGTCCCGGGGTCGTCGTCCTCGGCTACCCCGTCGTCTTCGGCTACCTCGGCGTCCCCGAAGCGGAAGCCGGCGCCGTGCATCGCGTCCAGCAGCTCGTCCGGCGTGGTGCCCCAGCGCTCGTCGGGGAACCCGGGCTCGAACCAGAGGCGCCGCACGGTGTCCTCGGCCCACAGGAACGCGTCGAGGCCGTTGATGTTGACGAAGTGCGACACCCAGCGGGTCCCGGCCGAGGCGGGCAGCGCCCGGTCCTCGGTGACGCCGGTGTAGCCGTTGGGCTCGATCAGCAGGGTCCAGGCACCGACGGACGTCATGGCGAGCAGCTGCCGCCCGCCGTCCGACGCGCGGGCGAGGTCGAAGGCGGCCTCGACCACCGCGTACGCGCCGGTCAGCGCGGGCTCGGCGCGCCCGGCCAGGCGGTCCAGCAGCTCGGCGGGCCGCAGGCCGCGTACCAGCGTGAAGCAGTACGCCTCCGCGAGGTCGGGGAAGCGCTCCTCGAACCAGGTGTAGTCGGCGGCGGTCGTCGTGGTCATGGGGGAGATCCTCGCGCATGCCACTGACACTCCTTCTCCGGTCCGGCCCGGCCCGGAGAGGTGGGGCGGGGCGGGTTTGGGGCGGGGCGCGCGGCGGAAGTTTCCGGCATGCGACCGGATGACTGGCACCTCACCGAAGACGTCGACGCCTTCCTCGCCCGGGCCGGGGACTTCCTGCGCTCGCGCCCGGATCTGCACACCATGGCGCTGACGGTGACCGCGTCCCGGACCTCGCCGCCCTCGCCGCCCTCGTCCACGGTTCCGCTCTTCGGATACCTGGAGGAGTCGGGCGAGGTCCGTGCCGCCTTCCACCGCGGGGCGCGGGGTCTGCTGAGCCCCACCGTCCTCACCCCGGAGCAGGCCGACAGCCTCGCCGCCCGGCTGGCCGGACTCCGCCCTGTCCTCCCCGGGGTCAGCGCCGAGCAGCACACCTCCGCGGCCTTCGCCGAGGCGTGGCGGCGGCGCACGGGCGCCACCCCGGCCCTGCGCGCACAGCGGGTCCGGCTGTACCGGCTCGGCACCCCGGCCCCGCCGGACCCGCACCCGGAGGGCCGGGCCCGGGCCGTCGGCGAGCGGGACCACGAGCACCTCGTGCGCTGGTGCCGCGCGTTCACGGCGGACGTCGGGGAGGACTTCCCCGCGGACGACGCCGACTGGCCCGCCACCCGCTTCGCCGCCAAGCGCTTCACCTTCTGGGAGACCCCGGACGGCACACCCGTCTCCATGGCCGGCGCGACCCCGATCGTCGCCGGTCACGTGCGGGTGGACCCCGTCTACACGCCCGCCCCCCTGCGCGGTCGCGGTTACGCGGGCGCGGTGACGGCGCAGGTGGGCCGGGCCGCGCTGGCCGCGGGCGCGCACACGGTCGTCCTGTTCGCGGACCCGGCCAACCCCACCAGCACCGCGCTCTACCAGCGCCTCGGCTACGACCCGGTCGCCGAGTTCACGGTGCACGACTTCACGTGAGACCGGACCCGGCCCCCCAGCCCGCCCGGCACCCGGCTCATCACCCGGTCGTCCGCTCCCGCCCGCCGGGCGCGACACACTTTTGCAAGCGGGTGCTTGCAAAAGTTAGCGAGGGCGGGCAAGGTGGAGGCATGGCATCGCTGAACGTCGGCAATCTCGGTGAGTACCTGCGCGAGCAGCGGCGCAACGCCCAGCTGTCGCTGCGGCAGCTCGCCGACGCCGCCGGGGTGTCCAACCCGTACCTGAGCCAGATCGAGCGCGGACTGCGCAAGCCCAGCGCGGAGGTGCTCCAGCAGGTCGCCAAGGCCCTGCGCATCTCCGCCGAGACGCTGTACGTCCGCGCCGGCATCCTCGACGCCGAGCGGGACCGGGACGAGGCCGAGACGCGCGCCGTCATCCTCGCCGACCCCTCGCTCAACGAGCGGCAGAAGCAGGTGCTGCTCCAGATCTACGAGTCCTTCCGCAAGGAGAACGGATTCGGGACCGGAGAGGCGGCCGGGCCGGCGCGGGACGGGGACGGCACCGCGGACCAGGCGACCGGCGGCGGCAGCAGTACGCCCGGCGGAGGCGATGCCGCCGGAAGCGACACCGGCGCAGGCCGGCGGCGGACGGCCGGATAAAGCCGGACCAGGGCTCGGACGCCCGCCGCGGACCTCGTCAACCCAGCCGAACGCGAATCCGATCCGGGAGGATCACCACCATGGCCATCACCGACGACCTGCGCAAGACCCTCAGCGACCCGACCCCGCTCTACTTCGCCGCCGGCACCGCCGACCTGGCGCTTCAGCAGGCCAAGAAGGTGCCGGCCCTGGTCGAGCAGCTGCGCGCCGAGGCCCCGGCCCGTATCGACGCCGTACGCAACACCGACCCCAAGGCCGTGCAGGAGAAGGCCGCCTCCCGCGCCAAGGAGGCGCAGGCGACCCTTCAGGCCAAGGTCGGCGAGTTCATCGGCGCCCTCGACGTGAAGAAGCTGGGCGAGACCGCCCAGGACCTCGCCCTGCGCGGGGTCGGCGTCGCCGCCGAGTACGCCGTCAAGGCCCGCGAGACCTACGAGAAGGTCGCCGAGCACGGCGAACAGGCCGTGAAGACCTGGCGCGGCGAGGCCGCCGAGGAGATCGAGGAGCTGGCGATCGCCGTCGAGGGCAAGCCGGAGCCGGTCGAGGTCCGCGACGACGAGCCGAAGCCGGCCGGAGCGGAGGCCGAGCCCGCCGCGGAGGAGAAGCCCGCGGCGAAGAAGGCGCCGGCCGCCCGCAGGACCACCACCGCGAAGAAGACCACGCCGTCGGCCAAGGGAGAGTGACCGGCCGGACGGTCACGGGCCGGGCACCTTGGGGGTGTCCGGCCCGTTCTATGGGTACGGTGGCGGCGTAGCAGGGGTTCGCGAATCAACGGATGGTGGGCGACATGCTGATGCTGGGCTTCGCGGGGTTCATGGGCATCTTGAAGATCATCCTCATGGCCCTGGCCGCGGTCGGGCTGTTCGACGCCGCCTTCCGGCGGGAGGACGCCTTCCGCGCCGCCGACAAGCAGAACAAGGTCTTCTGGCTGATCATCCTCGGCATCGCGCTCGTGGTCAGCTACCTGTTCTCGATCCTGTCCATCCTGCCGATCGCCGGCGCGGTCGCCAGCATCGTCTACCTCGTCGACGTCCGCCCCGCCCTCCAGCAGGTGGGCGGCGGCCGCGGCTGGGGCCGCCGCGGCCGGGGGAGCAGCAGCGACGGTCCGTACGGGCCGTGGAACGGCGGCCGGTAGCGGCGACCCGAAGGGCGCCCGCGGGGCGCCGGGGCCGTTCGCCGCTCTCCACCCGCACCCGGCAACGGCGCGCCGGCCCCGCGGCGGAGCCCCTACGCCGCCCGGTCCAGCAGCACCACGGCCACGTCGTCCGTCAGCTCGCCCCCGTTCAGCTCCCGGACCTCGTGCACCGCGGCCCGCAGCAGCTCCTCCCCGCGCAGCCCCTCGGCCAGCTGCCGGCGGATCATCTCCACCATGCCGTCCTGCCCGAGCCGCTCCCCGTCCACGCCGACCCGGCCCTCGATCAGGCCGTCGGTGTAGAGCATCAGGCTCCACTCGGCGCCCAGCTCCACCTGCATCCGGGGCCAGCGGGCGCCGGGCAGCAGGCCGAGGGCGGGGCCGTTGTTCTCGTAGGGCAGCAGCCGCGGCGCCCGGCCGGGGCGGGCGATCAGCGGCGCCGGATGACCCGCCAGGCACAGGCCCGCGCGGCGGCCGTCGGGGGCGATGTCCACCGTGCACAGCGTCGCGAAGATCTCCTCGTCGGCGCGCTCGTGCTCCAGCACCTGCTGGAGGGTGTTCAGCAGCTCGTCCCCGCACAGCCCGGCCAGGGTCAGCGCCCGCCAGGCGATGCGCAGCTCCACGCCCAGCGCGGCCTCGTCCGGGCCGTGCCCGCAGACGTCGCCGATCATGGCGTGCACGGTGCCGTCCGGGGTGCGGACGGCGTCGTAGAAGTCGCCGCCGAGCAGGGCCCGGGAGCGGCCCGGCCGGTAGCGGGCGGCGAACCGCAGCGAGGAGCCGTCCAGCAGCGGGGTGGGCAGCAGTCCGCGCTCCAGACGGCGGTTCTCCTGCGCGCGCAGCCGGCCCTCGGCGAGCCGCCGCTCGGCCGTCTCGGAACGCTTGCGCTCCACGGCGTAGCGGATGGCGCGGCTGAGCAGCCGGCCGTCCAGCTCGTCCCGGAACAGATAGTCCTGGGCGCCCACGCGCACGGCCTCGGCGCCGCGCTCGGCGTCGCCGGAGGCGGTCAGCGCGAGCACGGCGTGCCGGGGCGCGAGCCGCAGCACGTGCCGGAGCACGGCCAGCTCGTCGTCGGTGTCGTCGCCGCCCGGCGCCGGGAGCGCCAGGTCCAGCAGGATGCAGTGGACGTCGTCGGTGAGCAGCCGCTCGGCCTCGGTGAGGTTGCGGGCGGTGCGCACGCGGATCGGCTTGCCGGCCGAGTCCAGCAGGTCGGGCACGATCGGCGAGCCGGCCGGGTCGTCCTCGATCAGCAGCAGGGTGAGAGTGGCGGCGCCGGTGCCGTGCGCGGGCGTGGCGGCGCGGTGCGCCTCTTCCTTGAGGGGGCCGCCGACGGTCTGCGGGGCCTGCGCCTGACCACTCTCCACGGCCGGGATCGCTCTCTGCCGCGGTACGGGTACGGGCATCGTCTTGGGTTCCTTCCCTCCCCCCGAGGGCACGGCGGCATCGAGGGTCTCGACCCACCGACCGGTGACCATAGCGGCTGGGACCGCCCCGGCGGAATGGTGTGAGCCGGGTCGCTCCGCCGCCCGCGGTCGTCATATGCCGCGTTCCGTACCGCAGTTGGACACGGTGGCGGACCGCCCGGGATGACGAAGCTCACGTCCGGCGGGAGTTGGCCGTGCGGTGGGTCACGTGACGCGGGTCACCGGGGCGCCGCGTGGGTGCGGCGCCCGTCACGCGTCCGGTCGTACGACGCCGAGGATAGGCATCGAACCGGCGCCCGCCTCCGTCACCGTACGGCCGGGGCGCGGGGCGTGGATGATCGTGCCGTCGCCGATGTACAGCGCGACATGGCTGGCGTCGTCGAAGTAGATGACGAGGTCGCCGGGGCGCATGTCCTTGACGTCCACGTGCGGCAGCTGCCGCCACTGCTCCTGCGAGGTGCGCGGGACGGGGTGCCCGGCCGCGGCCCACGCCTGGGAGGTCAGGCCGGAGCAGTCGAAGGAGTCCGGGCCCTCGGCGCCCCACACGTACGGCTTGCCGAGCTGCGCGGTGGCGAACTTCACGGCCTTCTCGCCCGGCGCGGAGGCCTGGTCGTGGGCGTCCTTGAGGACGCCGGTGTCCAGCCAGGCGGTCTGCGCCTTCCGCGCGGCCTCCCGCTCCAGCTCGGCGAGGCGCTCCTTCTCCTCCTTCTCCAGCCGGGACTGGAGCTTCTCCGCCGCGTCGATCTGCTCCTCGATCTTCTTCTTGGCGGCGGCCTTGGCCTTGCGGTTGACCTCCAGCCGCTTCCACTGCGCGGAGGCGTCGTCGGCGTAGGCCCGCAACTCCTTCTGGGTGCGGGACATGTCGGCCACCAGCCCGGTCGCCGCCCGCTGGCCCTGGAGCATCCGGCCGGTGCCGTCGAGGAAGCGGCCCGGGTCGTCGGTGAGCAGGAACCGGGCGGTGGAGGACAGGCCGCCCGTGCGGTACTGGTCCCGGGCCGCCGCGCCCGCCCGGTCCTTCAGCTCGTCCAGCCGCCGCTGCCCCTGGTCGATCTTCCGGGCCAGCTCCACGATCTCGGCGGACTGCTTCTCGGCCTTCTCCTCGGCCGCGTTGTAGGCGTCGGTGGCCACGGAAGCGTCGTGGTAGAGCTTGTCGAGCTCGGCGCGGACCTCCTCGAGGTCCTTGTCCGGCAGGGGAGTCGGGGCCGGTGTCCGTGTGGGCGTGGGTATCGGCGCGGGGGCGGCGAACGCCGTGCCGGGTGCCGCGAGGACGGTCACCGCGCAGACCACGGTCAGGGCGGCCGTGAGCAGGCCGCGCTTGCCCGAACCCATACCTGTTTCCCCCAAACTGATTTACCGTCAGTAACTTACGGTCGTCTGAGGGATCGTGCCACGGTCGCGCGCAAAGCGACAGGGGCCGTCGGGCAGCGGATGCCCCCGGCGGGCCGCCGGGGACGGTGATCGCCTCGCCGGTGTGACGAACGGGACGCGGGAAGCGTTCCCCGGCGCGCGTGTCCGTCCGGCCGTCAGCCCGCCGGTGCCAACGCCGCCCAGGCCACGGTGACTTCGCCCTGCCGCCAGCGGGCCGGGGCGTCCGTCACCGGCCAGTCGGCGGTCAGGTCCCGCACCGCGCGCATCCAGCGCTGGCGGGCGCCGTAGGAGGCGTAGGGCGCGGCGGCGGCCCAGGCGCGGTCGAAGTCGCGCAGGAAGGCGTGCACCGGCTCGCCCGGCACGTTGCGGTGGATCAGCGCCTTCGGCAGCCGCTCGGCCAGGTCGGAGGGGCGCTCGAGGGAGCCCAGCCGGGCGGCGAAGGTGACCGTGCGGGGGCCCTCGAGGCCGAGCGCCACCCACACGTGCCGGCGGCCGATCTCGTCGCAGGTGCCCTCCACCAGCAGCCCGCCCGGGCCGAGCCGCGCGCACAGCTGCCGCCACACCGGGGCGACCTCGGCCTCGTCGTACTGGCGCAGCACGTTCGCGGCCCGGATCAGCACCGGCCGCCCGGGCACTGGCACCTCGAAGCCGCCGTGCCGGAAGACCAGGCCCTCGCGCTCGTAGGGCCGCGCCGCCGCGACCCGTACGGGATCGATCTCGACGCCGGCCACGCGGGTGCGGGGCGCCGCCGTGCGCAGCCGGGTCAGCAGCTCCACGGCGGTCCAGGGCGCGGCCCCGTAGCCCAGGTCGACGGCCAGGGGGTCGCTCGCGCGGCGCAGTGCGGCGCCGTGCGTGGCCGCGATCCAGCGGTCCATGCGGCGCAGCCGGTTGGGGTTGGTGGTCCCGCGCGTCACCGTGCCCACCGGCCGGGACGCTGCGGGGGTTCTCATGGGTACGAGGGTAAGGGGCGCCGCTCCTTTGGAACCGACCCGGCCGACGCGGCCCGTAATCGAACCGTTGAGCGATAAAAGGTAATGATTCGGCAAAGCCGCTTGATCGGGAAATGGCAGGGCACCCGCGCGCTGTTGGAGTCCTGGGGAGGGCGCAGGTGGGCCCTCCTACGGCATGCCCGCATCAAGGAGGTCCGCCACGTGAGCCAGTACGTCAGCAGGCTCGGGCGACGCTCCCCGTCGGCCTCCCGGCTCCGGCTGTACCGCAGACCCCGGCGGGTCGCCATGCTCTCCGTGCACACCTCCCCCCTCCACCAGCCCGGCACCGGCGACGCCGGCGGCATGAACGTCTACATCGTGGAGCTGGCCCAGCGGCTCGCCGAGATCGACATCGAGGTCGAGATCTTCACCCGGGCCACGACCGGCGGCCTGCCCCCCGCCGTCGAGCTGGCCCCCGGCGTCCTCGTCCGGCACGTCGACGCGGGCCCCTACGAGGGCCTGGCCAAGGAGGACCTCCCGGCCCAGCTGTGCGCCTTCACCCACGGGGTGATGCAGGCGTGGGCCGGCCACCGCCCCGGCCACTACGACCTGGTCCACTCCCACTACTGGCTCTCCGGGCACGTCGGCTGGCTCGCCGCCCAGCGCTGGGGCGTTCCCCTGGTGCACGCCATGCACACCATGGCCAAGGTCAAGAACGCCAACCTGGCCGAGGGCGACACCCCCGAGCCCGCCGCCCGGGTGATCGGCGAGACCCAGATCGTGGCCGCCGCCGACCGGCTCATAGCCAACACCGAGGAGGAGGCCGGCGAACTGGTCCGGCACTACGCGGCCGACCCCGCGAAGGTCGCCGTGGTCCACCCCGGTGTCAACCTCCGGCGCTTTTGTGCCGCCGACGGCCGGGCCGCCGCCCGCGCCCGCCTCGGCCTGCCCCAGGACGCCCTGGTCCCGCTCTTCGCGGGCCGCATACAGCCGCTGAAGGCGCCGGACGTGCTGCTGCGCGCCGTGGCCGTGCTGCTGGAGCACCGCCCCGAACTGCGCTCCCGGCTGGTCGTCCCGGTCGTCGGCGGCCCCAGCGGCAGCGGGCTCGCCAAACCGGAGGGGCTGCAGAAGCTCGCGGCCCGGCTGGGCATCACCGACGTGGTCCGGTTCCGGCCGCCGGTCGGGCAGGAGCAGCTGGCCGACTGGTTCCGGGCCGCGTCCGTGCTGGTCATGCCGTCGCACAGCGAGTCCTTCGGCCTGGTCGCCATCGAGGCGCAGGCCGCCGGCACGCCGGTGCTCGCGGCCGCGGTCGGCGGTCTGCCGGTGGCCGTGCGCGACGGCGAGACCGGCTTCCTCGTCCAGGGCCACGACCCGGCCGACTACGCGCGTGTGCTCGGCCGCTTCGCCGACCACCCCGACCTCACCGAGCGCATGGGCCGGGCCGCCGCCCGGCACGCCCAGTCCTTCGGCTGGGACACGGCCGCCGCCGCCACCGCCGACGTCTACACGGCCGCGACCCAGTCCCACCGCCGTCGCGTACGCTCCCACCATGGCTGATGTCGAGAAGGCCGGGCAGGTCCTGGAGGGCGTCTTCGAGGACGCGGAGCTGGAGTGGGAAAGCCCCGCGCCCGGGAACTACGTCGTCCGCCTCCCCGGCACCCGCAAGCTGTCCACGACGGTCTCCTTCCTCGTCGGCCGCCACTCCCTGTCGCTGAACGCCTTCGTCATCCGCCACCCCGACGAGAACGAGCCCGGTGTCCACCGCTGGCTGCTGGAGCGCAACCTCAAGCTGTACGGCGTGAGTTACGCCGTCGACCGCCTCGGCGACATCTACGTCACCGCCCGTCTGCCGCTCGCCTCGGTCACCCCGGACGAGGTCGACCGCCTCCTCGGCCAGGTCCTGGAAGCGGCCGACGGCGCCTTCAACACGCTGCTGGAGCTGGGCTTCGCCTCCTCGATCCGCAAGGAGTACGCCTGGCGGGTGGCCCGCGGCGAGTCCACCGGGAACCTGGCGGCGTTCACGCACCTGATCGAACGCCCGGAGGGCTGACCGGATCGGCCCGGGGGCTCAGGACGGCTCGGGCGAAGGGGTCGGCGTCCCGGCCCCGTGGTCGAGTTCGTCGGCGAACGCCCGCAGGGCATCGGCCAGTTCCTTCTTGGTCGGCAGCTGGTCGACCTTCTTGTCCAGCTCCGTGATGCGCCGGTTCAGCTCCTCCAGGCCCGCCGTCCCGGTGGAGCCGGTATCGCCCGGGTTCGGTTCGGTGCCGCCGTCGGCGCCCGCGTCGGTGCTTCCGCCGGTGCTGCCCCCGTCGACGAGACCGCCGGTGCTGCCGGAGCCGGCGACGGAGCCGTCCTCCGGGACGCCGTCGGACGTACTGCCGCCGTCGGACGTACTGCCACCGTCGGACGAACTGCCGTCGGACGTGCCGCCGTCGGTCGACGTGCCGCCAGAGGAGATGACGCCGCCGGACGTGCCCCCGGTGTCCGAGTCCGGCGGGACGGTGGCCGCGACGCCGCGTCCCTGACGGGGGGCCTCGTCCGAAGGGGCCGCGAGCGCCACGCCGACGCCGACGGCGACCAGGGCCGCGGCACCCGCGACGGCGACCGAGACGCGTCTGAGCCGCAACGCGCGGGTGGCTACGGGGGATTCACCGGAGGTCTGTGTGTCCTGTGCTTCAGGTGTGTCAGCCATGCGGGGAGGCTAACCATCGGTGATCGGCGGACGGGAGGCTTCCGCCGAACCCTTCACACACCGCCGCGCGTCCCCGGGGCTCAGCGGGCGCTGCCGCGGTAGCGCCCCGGGGTGACGCCGACCAACTTCCGGAAGTGCCGGGTCAGATGAGCCTGGTCGTAGAAGCCGGTGGCGGGCGCGACCTCGCCCGGCGGCACCCCGTCGAGCAGCAGCCGCCGGGCCCGCCCGACCCGCAGGGACGTCAGGTACTGGTGCGGCGCGATGCCGTACGCACCGCTGAACGCCCGTACCAGATGGGCCGGATGGGCGTGCAGCGACCGCGCGGCCTCCTCCAGGGAGACGCCGGGTACGACCCGGGCGTCCAGCAACTCCCGCAGCCGACGGGCCAGTACCGGGTCCCGGAACCGGCGCGGAGCACCGGCGCGCGGCCGCAGGTGGAGCCGCAGCCGCTCCGCGACCAGCGTCAGCCTGCTCTCCGCCTCCAGTTCGTCACCGGGCCGGGCGAGCGCGGAGTGCAGCCGGGCGACCCGCACCCGGAGCACGGGATCCCGCAGATCGGGGGAGTCCACGGCCGGACCGATCAGCTCCTCCCCGAGCCGGCCGGCGTCGAGGTACACGACCCGCTTGCGGAAACCCCCCGGTGTGGCGGGGGAGCCGTTGTGCGGCACGTGCGGCGGCAGCAGCGACACGGTGTCGTGCGGGGTGCCGTGCTCGTGCCGGTCGAGGTCGTACCGTACGGCCCCGTCGTCCACGATCAGCAGCGTCCAGGCGTCGTGGACGTGCATCGGATAGGCGTACTCGGTGAAGCGGGCGTGGAAGACCTCGGTGACGCCCGGCACCACGGGGCGCCACGCGGTGACGAGGTCCTGACCGGCGGCCATGCAAAAAACGTACAAGACCCGGCCGCGCTCCGGAGGCGAGTCTCGGTCCATGAACACCGAACCCCTCCGCTTCGACACGAAGATCGCCGTACTGCTGCGCGAGGACCTGGAGCCCTGGCAGCGCCTGAACGTCACCGCCTTCCTGGTCAGCGGCCTGGGCACCGCCTCCCCCGAGGTGATCGGGGAGCCCTACGAGGACGCGGACGCCGTGCCGTACCTGCCGATGTTCCGCCAGCCCGTGCTGGTCTTCGAGGGCGCGAAGGAGACCCTGAAGGCGGCCCACGGCAGGTCGCTGAGCCGCGCCCTGCCGCGCGCGGTGTTCACCTCGGACCTGTTCGCCACGGGCAACGACCGCGACAACCGCGCGGCGGTCCGGGCCGTCCCGACGGACGGCCTGGACCTGGTGGGACTCGCGGTGTACGGCCCGAAGAACGCGGTGGACAAGGTCCTGAAGGGCGCGCGGATGCATCCGTGAGCGGGCCTCGGCAAAGCCTGCCGGGCGGAGCGGGCGTACCCGTGAGCGGGCGATGGCCGGACCTGCCTGGTGGCGCGGGGGTGCACCCGTGAGCGTGCCTCGGCGGAACCTTCCGGGCGGAGCGTGGGCGCACCCGTGCGCGGACGACGGCCGGACCTGCCGGGCCGCAGCCGTGAGGGCGCGATGGCCGGACCTCCGGGCGGCGCGTGGGCGCCTCCGTGAGCGTGCCCGGCCGAACGCGCCGGCAGCGCGTGGGCGCACCAGTGAGCGGGCCTCGGCCGGTGTCCGGCTCGTGCTCAGCCGAACATGCCGGGCACGTAGTCGCCGGCGGGCTGCTGGACGATGACGTTCGCGCGGTTGTAGGCGTTGATCAGGGCGATGAGGGCGACCAGGGCGCCGAGCTGCTCCTCGTCGTAGTGCCGGGCGGCGTTCGCCCACACCTCGTCCGGGACCCCGCCGGAGCCGTCGGCGATCCGGGTGCCCTGCTCCGCCAGCTCCAGCGCGGCCCGCTCGGCCTCGGTGAAGACGGTGGCCTCCCGCCAGACCGCGACCAGGTGCAGCCGGGTGGCGCTCTCCCCGGCCGCCGCCGCGTCCTTGGTGTGCATGTCGGTGCAGAACCCGCAGCCGTTGATCTGGCTGGCGCGGATCTTCACCAGTTCCTGCGTGGCGGCCGGCAGCGAGGACTCCGCGAGCGCCTGCCCGGCGGCGTTGAAGTGACGGATGACCTTGCCGATGACCGGGTTGGCGAAGAGGTTGAGGCGAGCGTCCATGGTGTGCTCCTGGTGGGTAGTGGCTGCTTCCACCTCACTGACGGACGCGAACGCCGGGATGTGACACGGGTGGGTGTGACGTGGGTCTCACCGGGTGCGGCTCAGGCGGCAGGGACGTCGGCCCCCGCTCCGGCCGCCGCCCCCGTGCCGGCCGTGGCCGCAGCCGTGGTACCGACGGGCCGCTCCGGCGGCAGCCGGCGCATCAGCACGCCGTACCCGAGGCCGGCCCCCGTCCCCACCACCGCGCACAGGCCCCACAGCCAGCCCGCGCCGAGACGGTCGATGACCGCGCCCGCCATCAGCGGGGCGACCAGCGCGGCGACGGACCAGGACAGGGTGTACACGCCCTGGTAGCGCCCCCGGCCGTGCACCGGCGAGAGCCGGACCACCAGGCCGGTCTGGGTCGGGGCGCTGACGATCTCGGCCAGGGTCCACACGCACACGGTCAGCATGAAGACGCCGACCGACCCGGCGAAGGCGGTCAGCCCGAAGCCGTACCCGGCGAGGAGCGAGGAGACGACCAGCAGGGTGCGCGGGTCGCGGTGCTCGATGAACCGGGTGACGGGGATCTGCAGGGCGACGATCAGGATGCCGTTGACGGCGATGGCCAGGCCGTAGTCGGCGGGGGAGAACCCGGCCCGCCCCATGGCCACGGGAAGCCCGACCGAGCCCTGCTGGAAGACGAGGGCGACGAGGAAGGACAGCCCGACGACGGCCATGTACCGCCCGTCGCGCAGCACCGTGCCGAGGCCGACCTCCGGCCCCGCCTGCCGGGCCGTGGGCGCGGGCCGCGACTCGGGCACCTTCGCGAAGACGACGACCGCGCAGGCCAGAGTCATGCCGGCCTCGATCAGGAACCCGGCGAGATAGCTGAACTCGGCGATGAACCCGGCGGCCGTGGAGGAGACGGCGAACCCGAGGTTGATCGCCCAGTAGTTGAGGGAGAACGCGCGCACCCGGTCCTCGGGGCGCACGATGTCGGCCATCATCGCCTGCACGGCGGGCCGGGAGGCGTTGGAGGCCATGCCGACGAGGAAGGCGACACCGGCGATGGCCACCGGGTGGGTCATGAACCCGAGCAGCGCGACGGAGACGGCGGTGGCGCTCTGCGCGATCAGCAGCGTGGGCCGACGGCCGAGCCGGTCCGCCATCACTCCGCCGCCCAGCGAGGAGACGACCCCGCCGAGCCCGTGCAGCGAGGCGACGAGACCGGCGTACGAGGCGGAGTAGCCGCGGTCGAGGGTGAGGTAGAGCGCCATGAACGTGGCGACGAAGGCGCCGAGCCGGTTGACGAGCGTACTCGTCCACAGCCACCAGAACTCGCGCGGCAGCCCGGAGACGGACTCCCGGACGGCACGTCCGACACGGCCTGACGACATCGAGGTCCCCCCACAGCTGTAAGTGTCCCAACCAGCGAGGACACCTTACGAGCGCCGGGACGGCCCCGCCACTCAATTAGCGGAACATGTCAATCGAGAGCCGGTGGTGAGGTGTGGCCGAGGGCTGGCCGAGTCCCATCCCGGATTTTCCTTAGGTAGGCTCAGGACCATGGCCGACGCACCGTACAAGCTGATCCTCCTCCGCCACGGCGAGAGCGAGTGGAACGCGAAGAACCTGTTCACCGGCTGGGTGGACGTGAACCTGAACGAGAAGGGCGAGAAGGAGGCAGTCCGCGGCGGCGAGCTTCTCAAGGACGCCGGTCTCCTGCCCGACGTGGTCCACACGTCCCTCCAGAAGCGCGCGATCCGCACGGCCCAGCTGGCGCTGGAGGCCGCGGACCGCCACTGGATCCCGGTCCACCGCTCCTGGCGCCTGAACGAGCGCCACTACGGCGCCCTCCAGGGCAAGGACAAGGCGGCGACGCTCGCCGAGTTCGGCGAGGAGCAGTTCATGCTCTGGCGCCGCTCCTACGACACCCCGCCCCCGCCGCTGTCGGACGACTCCGAGTTCTCCCAGGCCCACGACCCGCGCTACGCGACGATCCCGCCGGAGCTGCGCCCGCGCACGGAGTGCCTGAAGGACGTCGTCATCCGGATGCTCCCCTACTGGTACGACGCCATCGTCCCCGACCTCCTGACCGGCCGCACGGTCCTGGTCGCCGCCCACGGCAACAGCCTGCGCGCCCTGGTCAAGCACCTGGACGGCATCTCCGACGCCGACATCGCGGGCCTCAACATCCCGACGGGCATCCCCCTGGCCTACGACCTGGACACCGACTTCAAGCCGGTCACCCCCGGCGGCAAGTACCTGGACCCCGAGGCGGCCGCAGCGGCCATCGAGGCGGTCAAGAACCAGGGCAAGAAGAAGTAACAGAGCTGTAGAGGGCCCCCTGCCTGCGGTTTTTCCGTGGGGAGGGGGCTTTTCGCTGCCTCTGGACGCTCCCCGGACTGTGAGGCGCGATGATGCCACGGACGGCCCCGAGCAGCGCGGCAGCCAGGCGCTCAAGGGAATGCCGGGGAACCACGGTGGAGGCAGTGGTGCCGGACGGGGCCCTACCGTGGGTGCGGTTCCAGCGATGATCTGCTGCTCTGCGCGTCAGCAGCAGAGGACCTGTGCCACGACCTTGCCGAAGTCGCCAGCCGCGAGTGCCTTGGCCGGAATCGTGAAATACAACGTTCCAGCGTCACCCCAGCCCCACCCGAGTTCGGTGTCCTCGGCCAGCTGAAGCAGATGGACGGCCGGGCCGTCGGCGTCGCGAGACGACACCTTCAGCGTGTACGACGTGTCCGGCCAACCGAAGGCACAGTGACTGCCGGCGGTGTTTCCGTCGAGATCTCCCATCTCGCTCAGGATCAGTGATGCCGCTCCCCAGTGCCGGCCTCTGTCGAACTCCACGTCATCGTCCTCGACGTCCCAGCAGTCGGGCAGCATGATCACCTCAGCTGCGTGGACCGGCGTCGCCCCGTAACTTCTCGCTGGTCGGGGGGCGGTCACCATGACCGCATGTGCCGGGTCGGCGGGGATGACGCGCCATGTCCCAGAGTCGGACAGGTCCAGTTTGCGGTACTCCTCGTATGGCAAGTCCGGATCCAGGTAGAAGAAGTTGAGCAGGCCGGGTCGTACGGGCAGTTCCGTGCCCAGCCAGGAAGCGAGAGCTTCCGTGTCCAGCACGGCGTGCAGGGACAGCGGAACGCCGTTGTGTTCGGGCCAGAGCGTCTCCGGTTCGAGGAGGGCAGGGCCCCCAAGCCGACACTGACCGGTTGCTCGGGCCTTCTCGCTTGAGCGGATCAGCCGAAAGCCGCGGCGCGCCATGGCAGCAAACTGCCGACCGGCCCTCTCGCCGAGCCGCTGGATGCACGCGTCGTTCAAGCTGCCTGGATCGTCGAACTGCATGTAAGGATCTTGCCAACCATCCGGACCGCACGCAGCGGACTTGTGCGTACCGGGGCTGCCTATGGAGTGGTCACCCGACACTCCGACGGGCTGGCCCGGCCGGCCAGACGACGGATACGGGGATGCCTGCGGCCCGCGCCTCCTCCACGGTGTCGGCGGTACCGCCGCCCTTCCCGCTGGGCGGCGTGCCGTCCCGTAGGGCAACGAGCCGGTCGGTACGCCGGAGGAGCACGACGCTGGCGGCATCGTAGGCCTGCCGGTCGACGGTTTGGTCGGGGAGGACGAGAACCCCGTCGGCCGCCTGGGCGAGCCGGTCGAAGAGAGCCGCATGGTCGGCCTTGACCTTTTTCCGGCGGTAGTCCCGCGAGGGAATGACGACGGCGAACCGCCCGCCGGCGCGGAGGACGGCTTCGGCGAACAGGGAGTCGGCGCCCTTGGCGATACAGGAGATTCCGACGAGGTCACCGCCGTAGGCGTACGGCTTCAGCAAGTCGTCCAGCGCGGCACGGACCAGGGGGATGGTGTCTTCGGTCAGGTCCATGTGGCCGGTCACCGCGATGGTCATCACGGCCATGGTCCTCCTCGTTGAGGATCGGCAACTGTCGCATCAAGAAGGTCAGTCGGGCCATGCGTCGGCCATCACGAACGACACGACGGTACCGCCGTAGTCACTCGGGCCTGACCGCCAGGAGTGAGCGATTGCGTCGACCAGGAGCAGACCCCTTCCATGCGCCTCGTCCGCGTCGGGGTGGCGGAGTCGTACGTTCACGGGGAAGCCCGGATTGTGCACGTCGACTCGGAGCGTCGTCTCCTCGCGGAACCACTCCACTCGTACCAGCCACGAGTCGTCCGACCGGCCGTAGAGGATGGCGTTGGTCACCAGTTCGGAGATCATCAGCGTGCAGTCGTCGACAGAGCAAGCCGGTTGGTATGGCGCGATGAACTTCTGGAACCAGCGCCGGGCCCGGGGTACGGACTCGGGAACGGGATGCAGGGTCATCGCTCCGAGCCGGGGCGACTCGGGGGACGGGTCGCGATCGACCGTGTACATCATCAGCGCTCACTCCTTGAGTGCCGTCGGCAGCCTGAGGCGCTGCCGCTTCGACGTGGCATGGTCCCGGCTGCACCTGGTGCCGACCCGCGTTGCCACTATCCAGCAAGTGGCCAATGCCACTTGCTGGATAGTGGCATTGGCCACTTGTGCTGTGCAAGCGCTTCGGAGTAACTCACTCGAGGGTTAAGTCAGTGGGTAACCCTGTTCGAACGCCCAGCGCTCCGGCGGGTAGGTGGCCTCGGCGAACTCCAGAGCCCGGTCCTGAAGATCGAAGACGACGTGATGTACGACCAACACGGCTGAACCAGACTCCAGTTGAAGGTCGGACACTTCCTCGTCCGTCGCGGTTCGGGCGCACACGCGGTCTTCGGCGTAGCTTGCCCGCCGTCCCGTCACATTTTCGACGTACAGAAGTGTCCCCTCCTGAATCCGCTCGGGATCCATGAGCTTCGGCGCCTTTCGGCCGACATCCGGAGCGAACCACGAGGTGGACAACGTGATGGGCCCGTCCTGATTGTTGGTCACGCGGCGTCGGTGCACGGCCTGGCGATCCTTGCCCAGACCCAGCGCCTCGGCGACGTAGTCCGGGGCCTCCAGCCAGCCGGCCGACGTGATGACCGCGTACTCACCAGGCGTGTAAATCTTGCCGGTCTGCCGGGCGCGGCCGTACAACTCGCGCGCCCGCCGGTTGACTTCGAGGCTTCGGACGTACGTCCCCGAACCCTGCCGCTTCTCGACCAGGCCCTGATGGCTCAGGGCCTCCAGTGAGCGAGCGGCGGTCGGCCTGGACACGTTCCAGTCAGCCGCGAGTTGCCGCTCCGAGGGGACTTCGTCCCCCGGCCGCAGGTCACCCCGAAGAATCTGGTCGCGGATGTAGTGCGCGATCTGCAGATACTTCGGCTGTGCCTCCTCGATCTGAGGCATGCGTCCTCCCTGTCAAAGTGGCTATGGCCTTTGGCCACTATAGGGTGAGCGTCGAACTCGTACGCTGGATGGCATGAAGCGGTTGATCATTGCGGCCGGAGGAGGAGGCGACGCGGTAGCCGCCGCCATGCTGCACGCCGCCCTGTACGGCGACGAGGAACCCGGGGTGATCCTCACGTACGCCTGGGACCGCTTGCTCATCGACCCGGTACCGGGTCCGCGAGGTGCCCGCGACTTCACCGGCCTCCGCCCGATTACCCCGACCGTCTCAGCAGTGCCGGCCGAGGCCCGTCCGATCGCACCGGCGGGATCCACGCTCCCACTTCTCGCTGCCGCGCTCCCGCACACCTTCGCGCTCCTGGATCCCGGCCAAGGCACCGTAGGGATCACGTGCCAGTTGGAGGAGTTGATCAGCCACCTGGAACCAGTGTCGATCGACCTTCTGGACGTGGGCGGCGACATCCTCGCGCGAGGGGACGAGCCAACGCTGAAGAGTCCACTCGCCGACGCCCTCGCCTTGGCCGCCGCCTCCCAGGTGAACGCCCCCGTACGCCTCCTGATCGCCGGCCCCGGCCTGGACGGCGAACTACCTCCGGACGAACTGCGCCCACTCCTCGGCCCTCTGGTACACACCCTCACAGCGAAGGACGTCGAACCGATCAGCTCGATCCTGGAGTGGCACCCCTCCGAGGCCACGGCGATGCTCGCCGCGACAGCTCGGGGAGTCCGAGGCACCTGCGAAATTCGAGACGCCGGCCTCCCAGTGCCCCTCACGGACGAGGCTCCGAGGGTCTACGAGATCGACTTGGGTGAGGCGTTGAGCCGCAACAACTTGGCCCTCGCCCTCATGGCCACCACCACGCTGGACGAGGCTGAGACGCACAGCCGCGAGATCTGCGGTTTTTCGGAGGTCGACTACGAGCGTGACAAGGCAAAGCGACTAAACGACCGTTCACCGGCAAAGCTTGACGCTGAGTCCGTGCTTCATCAACTCGCCCGCTTTGAGGTCAGGGCTCGCAGCCGCGGAGTAACCCACACGACGTTCCGCCGTATCACGGAGACCTTGAATGTTGATGGCACCGAGCGCAATGCCCTATGCCAACTACTCATCAACAGCGGTTTGGGATACAACGACGCGCCGTTGTGGCGCATCGTGGCGTCACTGCGATGACGTGACGAGATGGCATTTTGCCAAACGATCCGCATCTCACTCGGCCGGATCCTCATGTTGATATGCCAGTTCTCGCAGGAGGGTGACATCGAACTGGATAACTCTCTCGCTATCCGCCACCTCGAACCACCCTCCTAGCCTGCCAGAAACAGCGGTTCCCAGTGCTGCGTGCACTTCTGGTGCGAGCGGCATGTCGAAATAGGCTGTCGCGAATCCAACAGTCACTCCGGAAACAGAGTAGGCACTGCGCACCTTAATGTCCGACAACTTCAGCGACTCGATAGGGCCGAAGTCTTCAGGGCTACGGTTTGAGAAGTCCGGGAATTCGGCTAGGTCTTCATGTTCAATCACTTGTTCAATGATTGACAGTGAAAGCTCTTCAGGGAATGATTCCGGCATCAGCTTTATCTGTACACTGGAGCACAGTGCGTCGATTACCGAGTTGATCGTTGTGTGATAGTGGAAGTCGCTAGTGCGGCTGCCCAATTCTCTTGCCAATTCAGGGTGAAGGGAAGGGTCCCCCTTTTTTGTGCCGAAGTCATTCGTATTGTTCGAGGCGAAGTGGGTACTATCGAGATTATTGAGGTGTCTTCTCTTGACGGAAAGCCAAATAGCAGAGTCGCGAGCGCCTGTTCCGTTAGCCTTAGCTGGCTTTTGCCTTGCAGCCTCTCGCTCTAGGGCCTCCTTGGCATCGTTTCCATCTAGCTCTAGGATTAAAAAGGTATCCCTCAGCTGTTTCTCCCACTGCTGGACTATGGCATCCAGTGATGGAACGTAGTAAGAATCTACCTGGCAATATTTTGACAAGTCGGAGAGTGCCTTTCCGTGTCGGTCAAGTGCCTCTTCGGCATCTTGGCGCCTAGCATTAATGGATTCAGCAAGCACGATGCTTGTTATGGCGACTTGTGAATCAAGAGCTGCGGCAACACGAAGTAGCGTAGAGATCGCGACACTGTGGAGCCTCCCTTGACGCGGCAGCAGGTTCGCGTCCAGCACAATAAGCATCGTTTCTTCACCTGTCTGAAACTTCGTCAGCTCGCGAGGAAATTTGATCAGCAAGAGAAGTAAAGAGGTTGATTGCATTTCGGGCACGCGTGTAGTGGGCGCCCCGGGCCTCGCTGCCGTTCAGCTCAAACACGGCTTTGTGTGTTCTCTGTGCGATAGGGACAAGGCTTGACAGGTTGGGAACCTCGCCAATGGAAGCTGCTCCCGACGGAGGTAGAGACCCTACCCGCTTCAACGCTTCAACGATTCCTGATTCATAGGCGTGAGGCATTCGGTCGTTCCAGTGTTTATATGCCTCAGCGGGCTGATCGCGATAGACGGTGAATTGCTGACTTACATAACCGAGTGGACTTGGAAGCCCCGGGGGGAGTTCGAAATCGAATTCTAGCCCCCTCCTCTCTGCCGACTTTTTGGCCGTATCCCATTCTTCGATCCAATTCGCTACGCTCTTTCCCACGCTAGGGAGGGCGGTCAGGGAAAACAGGTCGGGAGCGAGAGGGACGACAAATCCTGTCGATCCGATTATTACATTTCTGTTCAAGGCCCCGACGTTCGGGCCGAGATCTACAAAAACATAGTCCGCTGAGACCAAGGATGCCGTCTCTCGAATTAGCCGATAAAAGGCGGTGCTCACTTGAAATCCTCGCGGCATGCCGGCGAGAGCTTCTGTCCAGCCTGTAGGAGCGAACTCTTCGTAATCGCTCAGCCTGATATCACCCGGAAGGATCCATGCATTCTTCCTAATCTGCACCGGGTCGACCACTTCCAGTGCGCCCGACCCTTCCACTACAGGTCGAAGGCAAGAATAGATAGTTTTTCCCGTGTCAAAGAGTGATTCGACATTTGTGACGGGAATTGCCGCGCTGGTCAAATTTGCTTGAGCATCCGCATCAATGAAGAGTACTCGTTCTTTCTTGGCCAAAGCGATGCCAATATTGTAGACAAGGGTAGTCTTGCCAACCCCGCCTTTGTGGTTAAAGAAAGAGACAATTTTCACGCATTTTCTCCGAAGTCCTGGGGGTGACACCCTAGCGGATCTCTCTTGCTTAATGAAGAGCGTGGGGTGGATCTGACCCAGTGAGGGGAGTGCGGGCAACAGTTGGCTGGCCGAGCCGAGGAGGAGTGCCCGGGCCTACCGGCTGGTGCCCCGGTGACAGGAATGCCGACCTCCAGAAAGAGAAGATCAGGCTGAGCTGTCTTGGAGACGGGACAGAGAGTTGCCCACAGTTTTCAGCCACTCGCCGACACGCGAACCGCCGCAGTCACGGGCACGGTGCGCGGGAACCACCTCTCTCCCGTGGTGGCACGGAAGTGCCGAGTCCTAGTGACCTGAGCCATCGGCCTGAGGGGAATCGACGTGGACCGAGGATCCGACTGGTGTCGGTGCCGAACGACTTGCGGACTCACTTGAGTCGTGGATGCGTAACCGGCGATCGGCAGCTTCTAGTTGTTACGAGGGCCGTTTTGTCACCACACGCGACCACGGACCCATGAACGGCCGCCCGCGATGCCGTCCGTCAAGTCACTCTCCTCCGCACGAAGTAGCCGACCGCCATGGTCCTCCAGATGCTGGCCGTCATCCTGTGGCTGTTGGCTGCGCATTACCTCCCGGGTAATCGACCGCCCCGTTCCAACCCTGGCAGGGTCGAACCCATCGATCCGGGCCCCCGCCGGGAAGCCGGCCCGCAGTCGTGAGGAGAGCTTCATGTTCGACAAGGCCCGCGTCAGCACGGCGAGTTCAGCTGCCACCCCTAGCTCCGACGCCGAGGTCACCCGCGCCATAGTCCAGGACTTCCTCGCCGCCCGACTCGCCGGGGACACCGCGCGACTCGTGGAGCTGTTCGCCGACGAAGTCGACTGGATGCTCGCCGAGAATCCGGGCGTGCCCTGGATCCGGCCGAGGCGCACCGGTGTCGAATGTGCCGCCCAGTTCTCGGAGTTGATGGAGTACACCGTGCCCGAGGACGCGCGGGCCTCCGTCGACGCCTTTCTTGTCGACGGGGCCGACGCCGTCCTGATGGGGCACCTGTCGGGGACCGTGCGTGCCACGGGCAAGTCCTTCGAGGGGCCGTTCGCGTTGCGGCTCACCGTGGAGGACGGGCGGATCGTCCGGCACCACCTCTACGAGAACAGTCTGTCGATCGCCGAGGCATGCGCCCCGGATCAGTGAGACGACGGGGTCAGACCTCGAACGGCACCGGATGTACCTCGTCCGCCCGGTGCCCCGCGCGTTCGTGGACGCGTTGGACCGCCTCGGCCGACGGGGCCTCGGAGAGGCAGTAGACCGTGCCGGACTCCGGGTCCGCCCACGCGTGTGCGAAGTGGACCGACTCCTCCTGCTCGATGGCGAGGTCGGCCTGGTGGGCCGCCATCAGCTGGTCGGCCGTGATGCCCTGCATGCCGCGGTGGATGTCCATGAATCTGGCCATGATCCCGCGCCTCCTTCCCGCCCGGCGCTTTCCGCATCTCCATGCTGCGCCCCGTCGGCGGGGTGGGCACCCGGAGCGGCGGAGGGCCGGCGCGAAGCGTGTTCGCGCCGGCCCCGGTCGTCGCTCAGCCGCACTGGCAGGGGTTGCCCGACTGGCACCCACAGCCGCAGCCCGAGCCGCAGCCGCACGCGGCTACCAGCGGAAGGCTCCTGATCTCGGCGGGCTGCTCGGTCTCGCGCTCCTGCGTGGGGTCGGGCGTGGTGCTGCCAAGGGATTCGGCCATGGGTCCCCTCCTAATACCTCGGGGCAGGGATGCCCTCGCCCATTTCATGCCCATTCGGCCGGGCGCATCAACGGCGCACGGAGGCGTTCGGCCACGCCGGCCCTCCGTCCACGCGCAGGCCCCGAACCCCTGCGGAACCCCCGGAGGGCTACGCGCCCTCCACCCCCGTGACCGCCTGGATGTCCGGCTGCAGCTCGTCCGCGTGCTCGCCCGTCACCAGGTACACCACCCGCTTGGCCACGGCAACGGCATGGTCGGCGTACCGCTCGTAGTAGCGGCCCAGCAGTGTGACGTCGACCGCCGTCTCGATGCCGTGCTTCCAGCGGTCGTCGATGAGGTGCTGGAAGAGGGTGCGGTGCAGCAGGTCCATCTCGTCGTCGTCCTGCTCCAGCTGGAGGGCGAGGTCGACGTCCTTGGTCACGATCACCTCGGCCGCCTTCGCCATCAGGCGCTGCGCGAGCTGGCCCATCTCCAGGATGGTGGCGTGCAGGTCCTGCGGGACCGCCCGCTGCGGGAACCGCAGCCGTGCCAGCTTCGCCACGTGCTGGGCGAGGTCGCCGGAGCGTTCCAGGTCGGCGGACATCCGCAGCGACGTGACGACTATCCGCAGGTCCGTGGCCACCGGCTGCTGCCGGGCCAGCAGGGCTATCGCCCGGGCCTCCAGGTCGTGCTGGAGCTCGTCCACCTTCTGGTCGGCCTCGATCACGCTCTCGGCCAGCTTCAGGTCCGCGTCGAGCATCGCGGTCGTGGCGCGCCCGATGGCCGACCCGACCAGCCGGGCCATCTCCACCAGTCCGTCGCCGATCGAGTCCAGTTCCTCGTGGTACGCGTCCCGCATTGTGGGTTCCCTCTCGTGCGTGGTCGTCCGGGGATCTCGGGGGCCGTCACATCACACGTGCGCCCCCTGGCGAAACCGGCGGTACGTGCCCCACGTTCCACGCTGTGCCCCGTACGCGTCCTTTTCCGCCACCCCAAATGAACCGATGCTGGCTCCAAGGTGAACTCTGGGCGACGAGTGTTCGAGGTCGCACCCGGACGGCTGTGGGCATGTCGTACCCCATGCCTAACCTGGAGCCATGGACGTGAACGCGGCGGTCGCCGCAGCGGCAGCGATCGCCGGGGTGCTCACCGGTGTCATCGCCATGCTGGCGTTCCGCTGGAGCGAACGCGACCAGAAGCGACCGACCAGGACTTCTTTGCATACCGATCCCGTACTCCCGCCCGGCGTGGACACCGTGCTGTCGGTGCTGCGCTCCTCCGCCGTGGTCCTCGACGAGGCCGACGCCGTCGTCAAGGCCAGCTCCGCCGCGTACGCCCTCGGGCTGGTGCGCGGCGGCACGCTCTCGGTGGAGCCCATGCTCCAGATGGCCCGGGACACCCGCAGGGACGGGGAGATACGCCAGGTCGAACTGGATCTCCCCCGGCGCGGCACCGGACGCGGCGAGGCCCTCGCGGTCTCCGCGCGCGTGGCCCCGCTCGGCTCCCGCCTGGTCCTGCTGCTGGTCGAGGACCTGACGGAGGCCCGCAGGATCGAGGCGGTACGACGCGACTTCGTGGCGAACGTCAGCCATGAGCTGAAGACGCCCGTCGGTGCGCTCTCCCTCCTCTCCGAGGCCGTCATGGACGCCTCCGACGACCCCGAGGCCGTACAGCGCTTCGCCGGCCGGATGCAGATCGAGGCGACCCGCCTGACCAACCTGGTCCAGGAGCTGATCGACCTCTCCCGGGTGCAGAACGACGACCCGCTGGAGGACGCCGAGCCCGTCCGCGTGGACGAGCTGGTCGCCGAGGCCATCGACCGCTGCCGCCACCAGGCGGGCACCAAGCAGATCACGATGGCTTCGAACGTGTGGTCGCCCGAGGGGACCGATCAGGGCGGGCGACGCGACGACGGCATCGCCGATCTGCACGTGTGGGGCAACCGCGGACAGCTGGCCGCCGCCCTCGGCAACCTGGTCGAGAACGCCGTCAACTACTCCCCGGCCCGCACCCGCGTCGGCATAGCCGCCCGCAGGGTCTCCGCGCCCGGCGGCGACATGATCGAGCTGGCCGTCACCGACCAGGGCATCGGCATCTCCGAGAAGGACAAGGAGCGCATCTTCGAGCGCTTCTACCGGGTCGACCCGGCCCGCTCCCGCGCCACCGGCGGCACCGGTCTCGGTCTCGCGATCGTCAAGCACGTGGTCGCCTCGCACGGCGGGGAGGTCACGGTCTGGAGCGCCGAGGGCCAGGGCTCCACCTTCACCCTCAGGCTGCCGGAGGCGGGCGCGGCCCGCGACCGCGCACAGCAGCACCCCGGCCTCGACGACGAGGCCGGCCCCATCGACTCATCCCCGTACGCTTCGCTTCCCGCTCCGGAGGTCCTTCCGTGACCCGTGTGCTCGTCGTCGAGGACGAGGAGTCCTTCTCCGACGCCCTGTCGTACATGCTCCGCAAGGAGGGCTTCGAGGTCGCCGTCGCGGCGACCGGTCCCGACGGTCTGGACGAGTTCGAGCGCAACGGCGCCGATCTGGTCCTCCTCGACCTGATGCTGCCGGGCCTGCCCGGCACCGAGGTCTGCCGCCAGCTGCGCGGCCGCTCCAACGTCCCCGTGATCATGGTGACCGCGAAGGACAGCGAGATCGACAAGGTCGTCGGTCTCGAAATAGGAGCCGACGACTACGTCACCAAGCCGTTCTCCTCCCGGGAGCTGGTCGCCCGCATCCGCGCGGTGCTGCGCCGGCGCGGTGAGCCGGAGGAGGTCGCCCCGGCCGCCCTGGAGGCGGGCCCGGTCCGCATGGACGTCGACCGCCACGTGGTCACCGTCGCCGGTTCCAAGGTCGACCTCCCGCTGAAGGAGTTCGACCTGCTGGAGATGCTGCTGCGCAACGCGGGCCGGGTGCTCACCCGCATGCAGCTCATCGACCGCGTCTGGGGCGCCGACTACGTGGGCGACACCAAGACGCTGGACGTCCACGTCAAGCGCCTGCGCGCCAAGATCGAGCCGGACCCGGGCGCGCCGCGCTACCTGGTGACGGTGCGCGGGCTGGGCTACAAGTTCGAGCCGTAGGCCGCGACGGGTACGCGGCTATGCCGAAGGGCGGCACCCGGGATACGGGGTGCCGCCCTTCGGCGTCACGTCGGCTCGGCGGTGGCCTTGCGGCGGCCGTCGGCTCGGCGTGTGTCTACGACGGTCAGTGACCGGCGGCCGACTGCGAGGCCGAGTCGCTCGGGGTGACGGCCTCACCGGAGGCGCTGCCCGACGGGGTCGGCTCGCCGCTCTTCACCGGCTCGCCGCCCTTCTCGGGCTTGCCGCTCACCGACGGGTTCGCGCCCGGCGCGCCGGACTTGGACGCCGAGGCCGGCGCCGACGCCTTGCCGGACGGGACCTCGGACGGACCCCACTTGTCGAAGTAGCTGGTGGCCGGGACCACGAAGGCGCTCAGGCTCACCTTGCCGGTCTTGCTGAAGGTGAAGGTGACCTTCTGGGCGTCGCCGTCCTTGACGGCCTCGCGGCCGCTGGGCAGCGTCGCGGTGGCGTTGCCCTTGCCGCCCAGGACCAGCGAGCCGCCCGCGGGGACGGTCACGTTCTTGCCCTTGGCCGGCTTCAGGTCGGCGGACGTGCCGCTGCCCTCGAGGGTCACGGACTCCAGGGTCTCGGCGGTGTCGCCCGAGTTGAAGAAGGTCGCGGAGATCACCGCGGGACCCGTCGACTTCAGGTCGGGCTGGGTGATGACCAAGGCGTTCTGGATCTTGATGGCGCCGACGCTGGTCGCCGCGTTGTCCGGCTTGATCTCCAGGGTCTGTGAGTCATTGCCGGCGCCGCAGGCGGCGAGCGAGGCGATCGAGAATGCGATGGCGGAGGCGGCGAGGGCGCCGCGTCGAAGGCTGCTGCTCACGGCGGCGGCAACTCCTTGAACGCGCGGGCGGCTCCCCTTATAAAGCCGCCCTAAGTGTCTGTCAGCGGCCTTAGGCTACCGAGCCGTTCCCGGGCCACCGCACCCGACCCTCCCCCAAGCACCGTCCATCCCTCCAGGTGGGGGTACCCCGGCGGGCACAAGTGACCTGCCGGTCACATTGGGAAGGCGCTCGTCTGCCATTCGTATAACGCGACGGTGCGCGCCTCTCGGCGACCGTCGCGAAATTTCCGTGATGGAATGCGCCGCGCCCCCGAAATTGATCACGGCGCGCCCGTCCGGGGACCGGTGATCAATTTCGGATTCGTCTCACATCCACCTGTGGGCACCGAACGGAGTAGCGGAAGTCGCACTCCCGAGGGCGGACAAACCGGGATGTTCTGCCACTTGGAGTGGCCTCCCGGGGCGTGTAACGTACGCGTTTCACCTCGCCCGGAGAGCCCCTCCGACCTGCGAATACCCGCTTCCGTGAGGCCCTCGCAGCACGTCCCGGTTGCTGTTGTCAAGCCCTGAGATATGCCCTGACCTGCGAAAACGCCATTCAGAAGACGCCGTATCCGTGTTACCCTGGATAGCCACGGAAGGGGTACCTGTCACATGACGTTCAAGGTTGGCGACACCGTGGTCTATCCCCATCACGGGGCCGCGCTGATCGAGGCTATCGAAACTCGCCAGATCAAAGGCGTGGACAAGACCTACTTGGTGCTGAAGGTCGCCCAGGGTGACCTGACGGTACGTGTGCCAGCGGACAATGCGGAGTTCGTCGGCGTGCGTGATGTGGTCGGTCAGGACGGACTGGACCGGGTCTTCGAGGTGCTGCGCGCGCCGTATGCCGAGGAGCCCACGAACTGGTCCCGTCGCTACAAGGCAAACCTGGAGAAGCTCGCCTCCGGCGATGTCATCAAGGTCGCGGAGGTCGTGCGCGACCTGTGGCGTCGCGAGCGGGAGCGCGGACTGTCCGCCGGTGAGAAGCGCATGCTCGCCAAGGCCCGCCAGATCCTGGTGAGCGAGCTGGCGCTCGCGGAGAACACGAACGAGGACAAGGCCGAGGCCCTGCTCGACGAGGTGCTCGCCTCCTGACGCGCAGAGGCAGCGAACCATCGCTTCCGGCACGCCCAGCACAGCAGTGAAATGCCGCGGTGCCCGTTGACACTGACCCTGTCGCCGGGCGCTGCGGCATGTTCGTCCCTGCGGGGCGCACCCCGGGAAGCCTGTGGTTCGACCCCCCGATACTCGGCGTGCCGGGCCCGGGCGGAAGGCTCGACCAGGGTCACGGAAAGGGTCCGGTCAAGGCGTCGCGCCCGGCACTCCTGAAGGCCATACCCACGTAGGTCGAGCACACAAACCTGACAGGAACCGATGTCTGACGAATCGCGCCCCACGCCCGCGCAGACCCCCGTCGCCGCCGTGATTCCCGCCGCCGGCCGGGGCGTGCGCCTCGGTCCGGGCGCCCCCAAGGCGCTCCGCGCGCTGAGCGGCACGCCCATGCTCATCCACGCGGTCCGCGCCCTCGCCGCGTCCCGCCATGTCTCCCTGGTGATCGTGGTGGCCCCGCCGGACGGCGCCGCCGAGGTCAAGTCCCTGCTCGACGCGCACGCGCTGCCCGAGAGGACGGACTTCCTGGTCGTCCCCGGCGGCGAGTCCCGGCAGGAGTCGGTCCGGCTCGGCCTTGACGCCCTGCCGCCGCAGTACGGCGTCGTCCTGGTCCACGACGCGGCCCGCCCGCTGGTCCCGGTCGAGACGGTCGACGCGGTCGTGGAGGCCGTACGCGACGGCGCCCCCGCCGTGGTGCCCGCGCTGCCGCTGGCCGACACGGTCAAGGAGGTCGAGCCCGCCGCCGCGGCCGGCGACCCGGAGCCGGTCGTCGCCACCCCCGAGCGGGCCCGGCTGCGCGCCGTCCAGACCCCGCAGGGCTTCGACCGGGCGGCCCTGGTCCGCGCCCACGAGACCGTCACCGAGAACGTCACCGACGACGCGAGCATGGTCGAGCAGCTGGGCCTCACGGTCGTGGCCGTCCCCGGCCACGAGGAGGCCTTCAAGGTCACCCGCCCGCTGGACCTGGTCCTCGCCGAGGCGGTACTGGCCCGCAGGAGGCTCACCGATGGCTTCTGAGGCACCGCCGCTTCCCCAGGTCGGCATCGGCACCGACATCCACGCCTTCGAGGAGGGCCGCGAGCTGTGGTGCGCGGGCCTGAAGTGGGAGGGCGAGGGACCCGGACTGGCCGGCCACTCCGACGCCGACGTGGTCGCCCACGCGGCCTGCAACGCGCTGTTCTCCGCCGCCGGGCTCGGTGACCTCGGGCAGCACTTCGGCACCGGCCGCCCCGAGTGGTCCGGCGCCTCCGGCGTCACCCTGCTCACCGAGGCCGCCCGGATCGTGCGCGCGGCCGGCTTCGCCGTCGGCAACATCGCCGTACAGGTGATCGGCCCCCGCCCGAAGATCGGCAAGCGCCGCGACGAGGCCCAGAAGATCCTCTCCGAGGCGGCCGGCGCCCCCGTGTCGGTGTCCGGCGCCACCACCGACGGCCTGGGCTTCCCCGGCCGGGACGAGGGACTGATGGCGGTGGCGACGGCCCTGGTGGTGCGGGTGCGCTGACGGCGTGCCAGGGTACCCTCACGATCACCAGTCATCCCTGGACTCGGAGGGTACCCATGTCCGCCGCACTGTCCGACCGGCTCAAGTCCGTCCTCGACGACAAGGTGTTCATCGTCGTCGGCACCCTCCAGCCCGACGGCAGCCCCCAGCTGTCCCCGGTCTGGGTGAAGCGCGACGGTGACGACCTCCTCTTCTCCACCACGGTCGACCGCCGCAAGTACCTGAACATCGAGCGCGACCCCCGGGTGACCGTCGTCGTCCTGAACCCCGGGTCCCCGTACGAGTACGCCGAGATCCGCGGCACCGCCGAGATGACGACCGAGGGCGGCGCGGAGCTCATCGACGAACTCAGCCGCAAGTACACCGGCAAGGATTACGCCGACTTCAACCCGGCGTCGAAGGACGACGCCCAGCGGGTCGTCGTACGGATCACGCCGCGCAAGGTCGTCGGATCGCTCTGAGAGGGAGTTCCGCCGGGTAAGGCGCATGGCATCGCCATGCGCCCACTACTCTGGAGTGGTGACTATTCGCCTGTACGACACCAGCGCCCGGCAGATCCGTGACTTCACCCCGCTCAAGCCGGGCTGTGTCTCGATCTACCTGTGTGGCGCCACCGTGCAGGCGGCCCCGCACATCGGCCACATCCGCTCGGGCCTGAACTTCGACATCATGCGCCGCTGGTTCGCCTACCGCGGCTACGAGGTGACGTTCATCCGCAACGTCACCGACATCGACGACAAGATCATCACCAAGAGCCACGAGCAGAACCGGCCCTGGTGGTCGATCGGCTACGAGAACGAGCGGGCGTTCAACGAGGGCTACACCGCCCTCGGCTGCCTCCCGCCGACCTACGAGCCCCGCGCCACCGGTCACATCACCGAGATGACCGAGATGATGCGGGGCCTCATCGACCGCGGGCACGCCTACGCGGCCGACGGCAACGTCTACTTCGACGTCCGCTCCTTCCCCCAGTACCTGGAGCTGTCCCGGCAGGAGCTGGACAACCTGCTCCAGCCGTCCGGCGAGGGGGAGACCGGCAAGCGGGACCCGCGCGACTTCGCCCTGTGGAAGGCGGTCAAGCCCGGCGAGCCGAGCTGGCCGACCCCGTGGGGACCCGGTCGTCCCGGCTGGCACCTGGAATGTTCGGCGATGGCCCACAAGTACCTGGGCAGCGCCTTCGACATCCACGGCGGCGGTCTCGACCTGATCTTCCCGCACCACGAGAACGAGATCGCCCAGGCCAAGGCCTACGGCGACGAGTTCGCCCGGTACTGGGTGCACAACGCCTGGGTCACCATGGCCGGCGACAAGATGTCCAAGTCGCTCGGCAACAGCGTCCTGGTCAGCGAGATGGTCAAGCAGTGGCGCCCGATCGTGCTGCGCTACTACCTGGGCACCCCGCACTACCGCTCGATGATCGAGTACAGCGAGGAGTCCCTGCGCGAGGCCGAGTCCGCGTTCGCGCGGATCGAGGGCTTCGTCCAGCGGGTCACCGAGCTGGCCGGCAAGACCGTCGAGCCGGCCGCCGAGGTCCCGCCCGCCTTCGCCGAGGCGATGGACGACGACCTGGGCGTCCCGCAGGCCCTCGCCGTCGTGCACACCACCGTCCGGCAGGGCAACAGCGCCCTCGCCGCCGACGACAAGGACGCCGCCGTCGCCCGGCTCGCCGAGGTGCGGGCCATGCTCGGCGTCCTCGGGCTCGACCCGCTCGACGCCCACTGGGCCGGCGAGAGCGGCGACCGGGGCGAGGACCTCCAGGGCGTGGTCGACAGCCTCGTCCGCCTGGTCCTCGACCAGCGCGAGTCGGCCCGCGCCCGCAAGGACTGGGCCACCGCCGACGCCATCCGCGACCAGCTCAAGGAGTCCGGGCTGGTCATCGAGGACAGCCCCCAGGGCCCGCGCTGGAGCCTCGGCGCGCGCTGACCCGCGACTGATCGACTGTGCCGCCCGGCCCTCCGGGCGGCACACTGCATAAGACGTACGTACGACGCCTCACGGAGACAGGTAACTCATGGCCGCGAACAACCGCCGCATGTCCGGCAAGAAGGGCGCGCAGGTCGGCAGCGGCGGCAAGCGGCGCCGGGGCCTGGAAGGGAAGGGCCCGACCCCGCCCGCCGAGATGCGCAAGGGACACGCCAAGCAGCGCGCCGCCGCCGCCAAGGCCCGCCGCGCGCAGGTCCGGGCGCCGCAGCGCCGGGGTGCCGGCCGGTCGACCTCCGAACTGGTCGTCGGCCGCAACCCGGTGGTGGAGGCGCTCCGCGGGGGCGTCCCCGCCTCCACGCTCTACGTCCAGCAGTTCATCGACAACGACGAGCGCGTCCGCGAGGCCCTCCAGCTCGCCGCCGAGCGCGGCGGCATCAACCTGATGGAGGCCCCGCGTCCCGAGCTGGACCGCATGACCAACGGCCTCAACCACCAGGGCCTGGTCCTCCAGGTCCCGCCGTACGAGTACGCGCACCCCGAGGACCTCCTCGACGCCGCCGCCGAGGAGGGCGAGGACCCGCTGGTCGTCGCCCTGGACGGGGTCACCGACCCGCGCAACCTCGGCGCCGTCGTCCGCTCGGTCTCCGCCTTCGGCGGCCACGGCGTGATCGTCCCCGAGCGCCGCTCGGCCGGCATGACCGCGGGCGCCTGGAAGACCTCCGCCGGTACGGCGGCCCGGACGCCGGTCGCCCGTGCCACCAACCTCACCCGGATGCTGGAGGCCTACAAGAAGGCCGGCCTCACGGTGGTCGGCCTGGCGGCGGACGGCGAAGTCGAACTCGGCGACCTGGAGGCCCTCGCGGGCCCGGTGGCCATCGTGGTCGGCAGCGAGGGCAAGGGCCTGTCCCGCCTGGTCGGCGAGACCTGCGACTACCGCGTGCGCATCCCGATGCCGGGCGGCGCGGAGTCGCTCAACGCGGGCGTGGCGGCCGGGATCGTGCTCTACGAGGCCGCGCGCAGGCGGAGCTGACCGACGGCCCCGGACGGGCTGAACACCCGTCCAGGGCCTCACCCTTGCGGGGTGATTCGGGTGGCCGTACGGCGGTGGGCACGGCTTTGACGGGGTCCGGACACATCCGGGCGGTCAAAGCAGTGTCCTAACACCACGTCACTCGGTTAGATGAGTGTGGACACCAGAACACCCCGCACACCCACGGGGGACCGCTCGTCGGGTTTCGACGACGCTCCCGCGCTGAGCATGGTGAAGGTGCCGAGCGATCCGGCGCAGGTCATCGTCAATCACGCCAGCTTCCGCGTGCAGTTGGGCGCGTCGGCGAAGGGCACCCAGTCCCCCCGGATCACCCGGCATCTGCACGCCACCGGCCAGGAGACCGCCCGCAAGCCGGTCCTGGGCACGGCGGGCCGGGCGGCCGACGCCGCCGGCCGCCGCCGCCCCGTCGTCTGGAGCGGCCGGTCGGCCCCCGACGACACCGGCGCCCACCGGCTCCTCCAGGCCGTGCGGGGCAGCAGCGTCCGCCACGCCGACGAGCCCGAGGCCGGCGCCACCCAGGTCATCCCGCGCGTCCAGACCGGCTACGCCGACACCCGCACCGGACTCGACCAGACCGTCGAGACCCCCGTCGTGGGCCACCAGCGCACCGCTCCCGACGCCGCCGGCGCCACCCGGCTGCTGCCGCACATGCGCACGGTCACCGGCGCCTACGACCCCCCGGACGACCCCGAGGCCGACACCGGGCCGTACGAGACGTACCCGGCGGACCCCGGTCACGACGAGGACACCGACGACCCGCGGCCCTCCCGCCGCCAGGGCGACGACCCGTCCCGGCACGCCTACTACCCCGGCCGCCGGATGAACCTGGGCGTGGTCCTGCTCCCGCTGCGGATCTTCCTGGGCTTCATCTCCATCTACGCCGGCATGGGCAAGCTGTGCGACCCCGTCTACTTCGACGGCGGCGAGCGCGGCTCCATGGTGAAGTGGCTCAACACCCTGCACCCGTGGGACGTGGCCGAGCCGCTGCGCCAGTTCGCCCTCCAGCACCCGGTCGGCTCCGGCCTGGTGATCGCCTTCCTCCAGGTCGTCGTCGGCGTCCTGACCATCCTGGGCTGCTGGCAGCGCGTGGCCGCGGTCGTCGGCGCGCTGCTCTCGGCCTCGCTGATCGTCACCGTCAGCTGGAAGACGGTCCCGGCCTACGACGCCCCGGACATCATCTACCTGGCCGCCTGGTCCCCGCTGATCATCGCCGGCGCCCCCGTGTACTCCGTGGACGGCCGGCTCGCGGGCAGCGCCTGGCGGCGGCTCGGCCCGCGCTCCGACATCTGGGAGCTGCGCCGCTACGTGCTGCGCCGGGGCGCGCTGATCACGGCGGTCACCGTCGGCCTGACCCTGCTGATCGGCTCCCTGCTGGGCGGCGCGGTCCGGGACTCCGGGCGCGTGGTCGTCCCCGGCCCCGGCGAGGCCCCCCGCAACCACCTGCCCGGCTCCCCGCTGCCGCAGGAGCCCGGCAAGCGGCCCAAGAAGACCGCGTCGCCCTCGGCCGCGCCGACGGAGGGCGCCACGGCCGGCACGAGCCCGTCCGGAGCGGCGACCCCGTCCGGCACCAGCCGTGCCACCGCCGGTGCCACCACCGCGGCCCCGACCCAGACCACGGGCACCACGGGCCAGGTCCCGCCCCGCCGGTCCGCGCCGACGGGCGGCGCCCCCAGCACCACGGCGGGCCCGACCAGCACGGGCGGTACGACCGGCACCGGCGGCACGACGTCGACCGGCGGCGGCACCACCGGCAGCACGTCGGACGGCGGCGGCAGCACGGCCACCGGCCAGCCGGGCCTGGTGGGCGGCCTGCTGGGCTGACGGAAACGCCGAAGGGGCCCTGTACCGGGGAGGTACAGGGCCCCTTCGCCGTACGGGTCCAGCGGTTCGGCGTACGGCCTGCCGGCTGGTGCCGCCGGCGGTCTACCGGCTCAGTGCCGCCAGCTCCTTGGCCGCCTCGGTCAGGTCCTTGGCCGTGTCGATGGCCCGCCAGTACGCCCCCTGCGGGATGGGGAACCCGGCCAGCTTGTGCTCCCGGGCCAGGCGGGGGAACGTCGTGCGCTCATGGTCCCCGCGCTCCGGCAGCAGCGTGGCGAACTCCGGGGAGAACACGTACACGCCCGCGTTGATCTCGAACGTGGACGGCGGTGCCTCGATGAAGTCGGTGATGTGCCCGAACCCGTCGGTCTGCACCGCGCCCCAGGGGATGCGCGGCCGGGCCAGCGCGAGGGTGGCGACGGCGTCCCGCTCGGTGTGGAAGTCGGCCATGTCCCGCAGCGAGAACCGGGTCCAGATGTCACCGTTGGTGGCGTACCAGGGCCGGTCGGGGTGGGGCAGATGCGCGGCGGCGTAGCGCAGGCCGCCGCCGCGGCCGAGGGGCTCGCTCTCCACGACGGTGGTGACGGAGACGGGCAGGTCGGCCGAGTCCAGCCACTTCTGCAGGACGTCGGCGAGGTGGCCGCACGAGACGACCACGTCCGTGACACCCTCCTCGGCGAGCCAGGTGAGCTGGTGGCCGATGATCGGCGTGCCCGTGCCGGGGATCTCGACCATCGGCTTGGGCCGGTCGTCGGTGTACGGACGCAGCCGCGAGCCCTGGCCACCGGCCAGGACCACGGCTTGAGTGGGGCGCGACGCGGCGCTCGGATGGGTCATGACCGCACTGTACGTGGCGCCCCGGCGCGGTGTGGCGGCGGCAGCGGCCCGCGCGGGGCCGCTGCCGGCCGGCCGGGTCGGTCGGGTACGCCTGGGGGTGCGCGGGTGTACGCGCGGTGGTGCGGGTCAGCTGTGTGCTGCCAGGACGCCTGTGGCGAAGGACGTGTCGCACACGGGGCGGGCGTAGGACTGGGCGCGGGAGGCGCCGTAGATGCGCACCGCGGCCGTACCGAGGGCGCGGGCGATGGAGGAGCAGTGCCGGGCGAGCGAGGGGCGTCCGTTGACGGCCCGCTGGAGGTGGGTGAGGACCGCGCCGGGGTCCTTGTGCTGGAGTTCGCCCATGAGCTGCTCGCGGAGCACCTCCTCGGGCGCGCGGGCGGCCGTCCGGGCGGGGATCGCCGCCGTCGTCACGTCGGAGGCGGCCAGGACCGAGTCGGCGGGGCTGCCCGTCCAGTTGACCCGGGTGACCGCGAGGGTCCCGGAGAGCACCATGAAGACGGGCAGGACGAGGGCGAGAGTACGGCCGATCCGGCGGGCAGGGCCGCCCCGGTGGCCGCGTCGCGTCTGTGGGGTGGTGGAGTGCTTCACGCGTGTGAGGGTAGCGCCCGGTAATGACAAGGAGACACTGCGTCACTCCTTTGGGGGATGGGAAGGCGGGGATTTCCGGGTAGCGGGTTGACGAACCACCCGTCGGAGACCGCCATCGCACGGGAAGGGCCCCCGCACGCCGAGCGCGCGGGGGCCCTTCCCGGGGCTGTGGACCGTCAGTCGGACAGCCGCTCGCCGGTGGAGGTGGAGAACACGTGGGTCTCGCCCGGACGCGGCACGACGTGCAGCGTGGCGCCCTTCTCCGGCACGGCGCGGCTGTTGACGCGGACCACGAGGTCCCTGGGCTCGCCGCCGACCTCGACGGTGCCGTAGACGTAGCCGTCGGCGCCGGTCTCCTCCACGACGTTGACCGACACGGCGAGGCCGGCCGGGGCGTCGGCGGAGTCCTTCGACAGGGACGCGGCGGCGCCGCCGTTCAGCTCGACCACGTCGAAGTGCTCGGGACGGACGCCGACGGTGACCGTGCGGTCGCCCTTGTCGGCGGCGGCCTTCAGGGCCTCCCGGTTGACCGGGACGACGCTGTTGCCGAACTTCACGCCGCCGTCGGTGATCGGGACCTCGACCAGGTTCATGGCGGGGGAGCCGATGAAGCCGGCGACGAAGAGGTTCGCGGGCCTGTCGTACATGTTCCGCGGCGAGTCGACCTGCTGGAGCAGACCGTCCTTGAGGACCGCCACCCGGTCGCCCATCGTCATGGCCTCGACCTGGTCGTGGGTGACGTAGACGGTGGTGATGCCGAGCCGGCGCTGGAGCGAGGCGATCTGCGTACGGGTGGAGACGCGGAGCTTGGCGTCCAGGTTGGACAGCGGCTCGTCCATGAGGAAGACCTGGGGCTCGCGCACGATCGCGCGGCCCATGGCGACACGCTGGCGCTGACCGCCGGAGAGCGCCTTCGGCTTGCGGTCCAGGTACTGGGACAGGTCGAGGATCTTCGCGGCCTCCTCGACCTTCTGCCGGATCTCCGCCTTCGGCACGCCGGCGATCTTGAGCGCGAAGCCCATGTTGTCGGCGACCGTCATGTGCGGGTAGAGGGCGTAGTTCTGGAACACCATGGCGATGTCCCGGTCCTTGGGCGGCAGGTGCGTGACGTCGCGGTCACCGATGCGGATGGCGCCGCCGTTGACGTCCTCCAGGCCCGCGAGCATCCGCAGGGAGGTGGACTTGCCGCAACCGGACGGGCCGACCAGGACAAGGAACTCGCCGTCCTCGATCGCGATGTCGAGTGCGTCGACGGCGGGCTTGTCGGAACCCGGGTAGATCCGGGTCGCCTTGTCGAACGTGACTGTGGCCATGGTGAATGGGCCCCCTTCTACCGGCAGGAACGTGCCGGACGATCCGTTGTAGGAAGGTGGTTGGTGTAGTCCACCGGGGTGAACTGGACCGAGACGCTACCTGGCGATCACCGGCCCTGTCAGTACCCCGGCCCCGGTGAACTTCGCGGAAATTTTCGACAGGCCCACCCCCAGACCTGGGTACACTGCACGAGCACCCAGGTGCGCGCCTCCTTAGCTCAGCTGGTCAGAGCGCCGCTCTTGTAAAGCGAAGGTCGTCGGTTCGAATCCGACAGGGGGCTCCGGCAAGCCCGGGTGGGATCCGCTCCCACCTGGGCCTTTTCATGCCAGGAGGCGGGCGATCTCCAGCTGGCGGGGGTCGATGGGGCGGCCGTCCTCCACGTCCCACAGGGCGTTCTGCAGCAGCCGGCCGTAGGTCCAGGCGCGGGCCCGGGCCCGGTCCAGGCCGAGGACGTCGGTCATCGCGTCGAAGCGCCAGCGGACCTCGGTCGCCTCGTACCGGTTGTCCAGGGCGGGCCACAGCTCGAAGCCGGGGTCGCCGGCCAGCGGCTTGGGGTCGATGGCGAGCCAGTCGGCGCGCTCGGCGGCCAGCACGTTCTCGTCGTGCAGGTCCCAGTGCAGCAGCCGGTCGCCGGGCTCGTCGGCGACCTCGCGGACGGCGGCGGCGCAGTCGGCGACGATCCGGCGGGCCTCGGGGTCGGGGATGCGGTCCAGGGCCCGGGGGGTCCGCTCCAGCATGCGCGCGGTGATGTCGCCGAGGCGGCGCAGGCCGGGCGGGGCAGGGAAGGACGTCAGGTGGGCCAGCAGCCGGGCGATGACCAGGACCGCCTCGCGGGTGTCGGCGAGGTGGGCCAGCATCCGGGTCTCGTCCAGGCGCTCCAGGAGCATGGTGCCGGTGGCCGGGTCGTGGTCGAGGAGCCGTACGGCCCCGTCGCCGTCCCAGGCGCGCAGCGCGACCGGCTCGCCCTCGCTCTCCTCGTCGAGCAGCTGGAGCTTGAGGACCGCGCGGACGCCGTCGGCGCGGACCACCGGCAGCACCAGGGCGCTGACGCCGTTCATCGAGGGCCCGTCGAGGCGGAGCCCCCAGCGGTCCATGAACTGGGCCGCGAGGTCCGGCAGCGCGGCGATGAACGCCTTGCCCGCCGCCCCGTTGTACATCTCCTGCGCTTCGGCCAGTTCCCCGGGGATGTCGATCACGACCCGGACGATACCGGCGTGCGTCAATCGGTTCATGCGAATTAACCGGGGCCTGCGCGGGGTGTGGGCGTACCTCCGCGGCGCTCCCGGCACCCATGTGTGGCTGGCGGTGCTCTTCGCCACGACCGTCGCGCTGCACTCCATGCCGCCCGAGTTCGAGGAGAACTTCCTGCGGCACCGGTCGACGAACCTGCACGAGCTGTCGCGCGACCCCGTGCGGGTGCTGGTGGCGAGCGCGATGTGGATCGAGAGCGGGCACTGGCTGCCGTACGCCTTCCTGTACACGGTGTTCCACGCGCCGGCCGAGCGCTGGCTGGGCACGGCCCGCTGGCTGGCGGTGTGCGCGCTGGCCCATGTGCCGGCGTCGCTGGCGAGCGAGGCCCTGCTGCTGGCGGCGATCCGCACGGGCCGCGCCCCGCTCACCGCCGTCGACACCCTGGACATCGGGGTCAGTTACGCGCTGGCCGGGGTGATCGCGGTGCTCGGCTACCGGATCGCGGTGCCCTGGCGGTACGGGTATCTGGCGGCGGTGCTCGCCGTGTTCGCGCTGCCGCTGGCCGCCGGCCCGACCGTCACGGACGTCGGCCACCTCCTCGCGGCGCTGTCCGGTCTGGCCTGCTTTCCGCTGGTCAGGGGGCGGGGAAAAGCATGGAATCCGAAGGAGACACCGGCCGGGCTCAGGGGTTAACGTCCCGGCCATGAACAGCTCGGCAAGCAGTGCCGTCAACGGCGGCGTCTCGTTCTGGTACGCGGACGACGGGCTCCCGGCGGTGCGCGAGCCGCTGACTGGGGACGCGTCCGCGGACGTCGTCATCGTCGGCGGCGGGTACACCGGTCTGTGGACGGCGTACTACCTGAAGAAGGCGGCGCCGTTCCTGCGGATCACCGTGCTGGAGCAGAAGTTCTGCGGTTACGGGGCCTCCGGCCGCAACGGCGGCTGGCTGTACAACGGCATCGCGGGCCGGGACCGGTACGCCCGGCTGCACGGCCACGAGGCCGCCGTACGGCTGCAGAAGGCGATGAACGACACGGTCGCCGAGGTGGTCGCGGTCGCCCGCGCGGAGGGCATCGACGCCGACCTCCACCAGGGCGGTGTCCTGGAAGTGGCCACCACACCGGCGCAGTTGGCGCGGCTGAAGGCGTTCCACGCGCACGAGCTGGCCCACGGCGAGACGGACCGGGAGCTGTACGGTGCCCGGGAGACCGCCGAGCGGATCCGGGTCGCGGACGCGGTCGGCTCCACCTGGACCCCGCACGGCGCCCGGCTGCACCCGGTGAAGCTGGTGAAGGGGCTCGCGGCGGCCGTGGAGGCGCTCGGGGTGACCATCCACGAGTCGACGCCGGTGACGGAGATCCGCCCCAAGCACGCGGTCACCCCCTACGGCACGGTCCGCGCGCCCTATGTCCTGCGCTGCACCGAGGGCTTCACCGCCGCGCTCAAGGGCCAGCGGCGGACCTGGCTGCCGATGAACTCCTCGATGATCGCGACCGAGCCGCTGACCGAGGAGCAGTGGGCGGCGATCGGCTGGGCGGGCCGCGAGACCCTCGGCGACATGGCGCACGCCTACATGTACGCGCAGCGCACCGCCGACGGCCGGATCGCGCTCGGCGGGCGCGGGGTGCCGTACCGGTTCGGCTCGCGCACCGACAACGACGGCCGCACGCAGGAGGCGACCGTCGCGGCGCTGCGCGAGATCCTGACCCGCTTCTTCCCGTCCCTGGCGGGCGTGCGGATCGAGCACGCCTGGTCGGGGGTGCTCGGCGTGCCGCGCGACTGGTGCGCCACCGTCACGCTGGACCGCTCCACCGGGCTCGGCTGGGCGGGCGGCTACGTCGGCTCCGGCGTCGCCACCGCCAACCTGGCCGCCCGCACCCTGCGCGACCTGGTCCGGCAGGACTCCGGCCAGGGCGGGCGGACCGAGCTGACGGAGCTGCCCTGGGTCGGCCACCGGGTCCGCAAGTGGGAGCCGGAGCCCTTCCGCTGGCTGGGCGTGCAGGGCATGTACGCCACCTACCGCGCGGCCGACCGGCGCGAACGCCGCTACCCGGACACCCGGTCCTCGAGGCTGGCCCGCCTGGCGGACCGGGTGGCGGGCCGCCACTGACCGGGCCTCCGTCTCCTTGCGCGGATCCGGCGTACGGCGCCTCGCCGCCTCTGACATTCCGGCGTTTCCGCAGCTCGGGCGGATTGTCAGTGGCGGGGTGCAGCATGGGGGGCATGGTGAGGCGAGCGACGGAGGGCCGGCCCGGGGGCCGGACGGCGGTGCGGGGCGCGCGGCGGCCGGAGCTGCGGCTGCCGGCCCTGGCCCCCTGGGACGGCGGCGCACTGGAGCCGGACGGGGACTACGACGGGCTGGAGTTCCGGGAACGGGACCTGGCCGGGCAGGACGCGCGGGGCGCCCGGTTCATGGACTGCGCGCTGACGGGCTGCGTCCTGGACGAGACGGCGCTGGGCAGAGCCCGGGTGCTGGACTCGGTCCTGACCGGCCTGCGCGGGGTCGGCACCGGGCTCGCGGAGTCCACGTTCCGCGATGTCGAGCTGGTCGACGCGCGGTTGGGCGGCACCCAGATGCACGGGGCGGTGCTGGAGCGGGTCGTGGTCCGGGGCGGGAAGATCGACTTCCTGAATCTGCGCGAGGCCCGGCTGAAGGACGTCGTGTTCGAGTCCTGTGTGCTGGTCGAGCCGGACTTCGCGGGGGCGCGGCTGGAGCGGGTGGAGTTCGTCGACTGCGCCCTGAAGGGGGCCGACTTCGGCAGCGCGACGCTGGCGGACGTCGATCTGCGCGGTGCCGCGCCGCTGGAGATCGCCCGGGGCCTGGACCGCCTGTCCGGCGCGGTGATCGGCACGGGCCAGCTGCTGGACCTGGCCCCGCTGCTGGCGGCGGAGCTGGGCATACGGGTGACGGACTGAGCCACGGCGGACGTGGCGGGGCCTCAGGCGTGGGCGGGCTTGCCGTCCCCGTACAGCCAGTCCTTCCAGATGGTGCGGAAGTCCTTGCCCGGGGCCTTCCGCTCCACGTAACGGACGAAGTCGGCGGTGTCGGCGGTGCCGTGGCGGTGGGCGGCGGCCCAGCCCTGGACGATGTCGTAGAAGGTGTCGTCGCCGACGGTCTGGCGGATCTTGTGCACGACCATCGCGCCGCGCTGGTAGACGGGCGCGTCGGAGATGTGCGCGGCGCTCGTCGGCCGGGCCGGCGGGAAGGCCCAGAGGTCGTCTGGGCCGTCCTCGTAGAGGCTGGTGAAGGTCTCCTGGGCGGTGGGTCCGTCGTGGTCCTCGTCGTAGAGCCACTCCGCGTACGTCGCGAAGCCCTCGTTGAGCCACATGTCCCGCCAGGACGCGGGACCGACCGAGTCGCCGTACCACTGGTGGACGAGTTCGTGCACCAGGGTGGAGACGTCGGGCGGGCCGGGAAAGACGGGGCGGGTCTGGGTCTCCAGGGCGTAACCGGCGTCGCCGGGTCGGTCCACGATCGCGCCGGCGGAGGAGAAGGGGTACGGGCCGAAGTTGGTCTCGGCCCAGTCCAGGATCTCCGGGATCCGCGCGAGCACGCCGGCGCTCACGCGGGCCTGGCGGGGGTCGACGGCGGTGACGACCGGCAGGCCGTGGGGGCCGGTGGTGCGGGCGATGTCGAAGCGGCCGACGGCGACGGTGGCGAGGTAGCTCGACATGGGCTGGGCCGACTGCCAGCGGTAGGTCGTGCGGCCGCCCTTCGAGGTCTGGTCCGTCTGCTCGCCCACCGAGACCGCCTTGAGGCCCTGGGGGACGGTGACCGCGATGTCGTAGGTCGCCTTGTCGGAAGGGTGGTGATTGCCGGGGAACCAGGTCATGGAGCCGACGGGTTCGCCGAGCGCGAGGGCGCCGTCGGCGGTGGGCAGCCAGCCCTCCTTCGAGCCGTCGGGGTCGGTGAGGGTGCGCGGGGTGCCCGAGTAGCGGACGGTCGCGCGGAAGGTCTCGCCCTTGCTGAGGTCGGTGTGCGGGCGGACGGTGAGTTCCTGCCCGGTGCGGTTCCAGCGGGCCTTCTCGCCCTCCACGTCGACCGACTCGACGTGCAGTCCGGCGAGGTCGAGATCGAACGCGGACAGGTCCCGGGTGGCCCGGGCGGTGATGACCGCGGTGCCGGTGAGCCGGCGGTTGGCCGGGGTGTAGTCCAGGGCGAGGCTGTAGTGCCCGACGTCGTAGCCGCCGTTGCCGGCCTTCGGGAAGTACGGGTCGCCCACACCGGAGCCGCCCGGGGCGCCCCGGACACCGGCGTCGCACGCGGTGCCGGTCAGGGCGAGGACCAGCAGCGACGCGAGGGCCGGGACAAGGCGTACGGATCTGGACATGCCAGTGATCTTAGGCGGGCGGGGGTACGGCGGTGGGGCGTACGGCGGGTGGGGCGTGCCTCCGCTGAACGTGTCGGCGCCTCAGAAGATCTGAATGGACGTGATGTTCGGCGGCCGGGTGGGGTAGGTCACGATGTTCCAGCGGCTGATCTTGACGGTGGAGCCGTTGGCGTCGTTCATCTGGATGTCGTTGTTCCCGGTGGAGATCTTGTCCACCCAGGCGCCGGCTCCGAGACTCATGGTTCCCGCGTTGGCGGCGCAGTATTCGAAGGGCCCGTTGGGGCCGACAATGATCGGACGGCTGTAGTGGCCCCAGATGTGCAACAAGTCGTCACTGGTGCAAGGCGTCTGGTTCATGGCGTGCGCGGCGTTCACCGGAGTCGCGACGGCGAGGCCCGCGGTCAGTAACGCTACGGCTAACAGGTTCCGGGTGGTCTTCCTGGCGGTGGGCACGATGTGACATCTCCCTGAGGGGTCGGGCACGCTGCGTGAGCCGGGGTTCATCCCGAACGGTGAGGCAACTGCCCTGTCGGGCGGGCAGTCGGCCCTTGTGCGCTTCAATCCTGGCTCAGCGCTGTGTCGGCCAGGAACGGCACGTGATGTTCTTTGCCTTCCCTTTATATGGGTCCGGTGGAGCGGGGCCGTGGGGTGTACGGCGGGTGGTCCCAGGTGGGCGTGGGGGTGTCCGGGAGGGCCGACAGCGGTTCCGGGGGGACCGGCGTGACACCATCTCTCCGTGCTCGACATCGGCTATGCCCTCTCCCAGCGGTTCCCGGACCCACCGCAGACCGACTACCGGCGCGCGGACGCGCACGCGCTGCGGCACGACCTGTTCTGCGGGGACGTCTATCTCGCGGACACCGAGACCGACCGGGAGCTGTCCACAGCCTGGGGATGGGTGCCGGTGCTGGACTTCGCGTGGGCGCTGTGCGACATCGTCGAGCAACTGGACCGGGACCCGATGGGCTCCCGGGCCGCCCGGCCGCAGCGGGCCGAGCTGGACTTCACCGAGTCCACCGACCGGATGCTGTTCGAGCGCCGCTTCGGCTGGGTCGACATCACCTCCGACTGGACCCCGGCCGAGGAGCCCCCGCTCTCCTTCTCCCACGCCGAACTGCGCCGGGAGGCCCGGGACTTCCTGCACGACCTGCTGGCGGACCTCACCGACATGCACGAGGACCTGGCGGAGAACCCGGTGATCTGGACCCTCCAGGCCCGCTTCCCCCGGGTGCCGTAGGGCGCCGGACATGAGAGCGCCCCCTCCGGCTCACGGCATCCGGAGGGGGCGCGTTGGAACGTGCCGCTACTTGTCTCCGTACTCCTTGCCGGAGTCATCGTGGTCGTCCGGGGCTCCGCAGCCTGTGCCGGAGTCGCCGTAGCCACCGGAGTGTCCGTAGCCGTCGTCGTCGCCGTAGCCGTGGTGGCCGGGCTCGCAGCGGCGGTTGCCGAGCCGGACGGTGATGCCGTCCTCTGCGTTGTCCTCGGTCAGCTCGTGCGGACCGCTGACCGGGTCGTCGGGCAGTCGGTAGCCGTCGGGCACGGCGACCTCGCGCACGTAGTACTCGCCGAGCGGGAGGTCGTCGAAGGTGCAGGTGCCCCGGGCGTCGGTGGAGCAGCGCTGACCGATGCGGGTGTCGGCGTCGGTGCCGGAGGTCTGGAGGCCGGGAGTTCCGTTGGTCTCCTTCCACAGCTCGAAGACCGCGCCCGCGAGGGGCTTGCCGTTCTGGGCATCGGTCTTCTTGATCTTGAGGGTGCCCTCTGTGTCCGGTTCCTCGGCCCGGATGTTCACGGCGGTGGTCTGTACGCCGTCGTCGGCGTTGGCCTCGGTCAGGACGAGGGGGCCGAAGACGTTGGGGTTGGGGAGGTCGTAGCCGTTGGGGGCTGCGGTCTCGCGCCAGTAGTAGGTGCCGGGTGTGACCGTTCGCGTGCAGAGGCCGGCTGTGCCGGTGGTGCAGGTGCCGCCGACCTGGGTGTCGGGGTTGGCGCCGCCGGTCTGGAGGCCGGGGATGTTGTTGGTCTCCTTCCACAGCTGGAACACGGCGCCGGCGAGGGGTCGGCCGGTCTGGGCGTCGATCTTGTCGACGCGGACTTCGCCGGTGGTCGGTTGGGGTTCGTCGGTCCGGGTGTTCGCGGCGGTGGTCTGTACGCCGTCGTCGGCGTTGGCCTCGGTGAGGGTCAGGGGGCCGAAGACGTTGGGGTTGGGGAGGTCGTAGCCGTTGGGGGCTGCGGTCTCGCGCCAGTAGTAGGTGCCGGGTGTGACGGTCCGTGTGCACTGGCCGGCTGTGCCGGTGGTGCAGGTGCCGCCGACCTGGGTGTCGGGGTTGGCGCCGCCGGTTTGGAGGCCGGGGGTGTTGTTGGTCTCCTTCCACAGCTGGAACACGGCGTCGGCGAGGGGTCGGCCGGTCTGGGCGTCGATCTTGTTGACGCGGACTTCGCCGGTGGTCGGCTGGGGTTCGTCGGTCCGGGTGTTCGCGGCGGTGGTCTGTACGCCGTCGTCGGCGTTGGCCTCGGTGAGGGTCAGGGGGCCGAAGACGTTGGGGTTGGGGAGGTCGTAGCCGTCGGGGGCCGCGGTCTCGCGCCAGTAGTACGTGCCCGGCTCCACCGTCCGCGCGCACACGCCGTCCGTGCCGGTGGTGCAGGTGCCGCCGACGCGGGTGTCGGGGTCGAGCCCACCGGTCTGGAGGCCGGGGGTGCCGTTGGTCTCCTCCCACAGCTCGAACACCGCGCCCTCCAGCGGTGCTCCGGTCTCGGCGTCGGTCTTGTCGACGCGGACTTCGCCGGTGACCGGCTGGGGTTCTTCGGTGGGGGTGTTCGCGGCGGTGATCTGCACGCCGTCGTCGGCGTTGGCCTCGGTCAGAACCAGGGGGCCGAAGACGTTCGGGTCGGGGAGGTCGTAGCCGTCGGGGGCCGCCGTTTCGCGCCAGTAGTACGTGCCGGTCTCCACCGTCCGTACGCACAGGCCGTTCGCGCCGGTGGTGCACACACCGCCGACCTGGCTGTCGGGGGTGGCGCCGCCGGTCTGGAGGCCCGGGATGCCGTTGGTCTCCTCCCACAGCTCGAACTTGGCGCCCGCGAGGGGATCACCGGTCTCGGCGTCGGTCTTCTCGACGCGGACCTCGCCGGTGACCGGCTGGGGTTCCTCGGTGCGGGTGTTCGCGGCGGTGGTCTGTACGCCGTCGTCGGCGTTGGCCTCTGTGAGGGTCAGGGGGCCGAAGACGTTGGGGTTGGGGAGGTCGTAGCCGTCGGGGGCCGCGGTCTCGCGCCAGTAGTACGTGCCGGTCTCCACCGTCCGGGCGCAGAGGCCGTCCGTGCCGGTGGTGCAGGTGTCACCGACGCGGGTGTCGGGGTCGGCGCCGGAGGTCTGGAGGCCGGGCGTGCCGTTCGTCTCCTCCCACAGCTCGAATTCGGCGCCCGCGAGCGGGTCTCCGGTCTCGGCGTCGGTCTTCTCGACGCGGACCTCGCCGGTGACCGGCTGCGGCTCGCCGCCGCAGTCCGGCAGGTCGCCGTTGAACGGGTACGAGTGGAACTCGACGCCCGTCTGGGCGCTGGTGTGGGTGAGCGAACCGGTGGTGAGGAAGCGGCCGTCCATCCCGGGCAGCGACACCGTGGTCATGGACGCCTGCTGACCGACCAGGACACTGCCCTGGAACTGGCCCGTGCCGGTCAGGTTCACCGAGGTGGCGTCGGGGAAGTTCCACAGCAGGCGTTCGCGGTAGGCGTTGAACGGGTCGGTCGCGTCGTCGATGCCGCCGCTGTAGGTGTTGATGACCCGGTTGGCGCCGACGATGTTGACCAGGATCGTCGCGTCGTCCGGGATGTTCGCGAAGGCGATCCCCTGCTGGCCCCCGCCGGGCCCGGTGAGGTCGAAGTCGACGTTGAACACCTGGAGCGCGGAGGTGCCGTCGCCTGTGAACAGCGTCTGGTAGCCCTGGTTCACCGCCGTACCGGTGGCCGGCCGGGGCGTCCCGTCCACGCGGGCGTAGCACTGGCTCGCGGCGGTCAGCTGGTCGCGCAGCGGCAGGTACGGCTGTGCGGCGTCCGGGTCGTGGACGAGGGTGCCCTCCACCGTGCCGGTCACCGTGCCGCCGTACCGGACGACCCCGCCCTCGGCGAGCAGCCGCTGGCCGGGGGCGACGGTGATGTCGCCGCCGGTGGTCAGGAAGTCCGCGCCGTCGGGCGGTGGCACCCGCGAGCCGACGCCGACGATGCCGACGTTGTAGACGGAGCTGCCCCCGGTGTCCTTGGCCATGTCGAAGTCGTCCAGGACGACGATCCGGCCCTCCGCCTCGGCGGCCCTGCCCCGGACGAGGAAGTCGTTGCCGACGAAGATGTTGATGCCGTTGTCCCGGCCCGCGAAGGGGCCGTTGTTGATGCCCGGGAACGGGTCCGGGCAGTCCCCCGGGACGCAGGGGCCGAGCCCGCCCGGCAGCGGGGCGGCCTGGGCCTGGCCGGCTCCCACACCGAGGATCAGGGTGGGGGCCAGGCCCGCCACGAGTGCGCAGGCGAGACCGGCCCGGCCCAGTCCGGACCGGAGAGCCGCCACACGGTTTCCGATGGAATGCATGCCCCATAGGCTTCGCCGACGGGACCGGCGCGGCGGGGACGACATTCCCGGGCCGGGCGGCTGTCACGCGGACGGCCCGCACACGTTCGGCCCGTCCGACGCGACAGGCGTACCAAGCGGGTGTATTCAGACGCTCTGGTCGGCGGCGTACGCGAGGAAGGAGGTCCAGGTGCCGGTGGTGAAGTTCAGTACGGCGCCGTCGGCGTTCTTGGAGTCGCGGACGGGGACGACGTCGTGGGTGGGGGCGAGGTTGGTGGCGACCTCGATGCACTGGCCGCCGTTGCCGCTGTAGGAGGACTTGAACCAGCGGGGGGCCTCGGTCGTCATGGGGTGCCCTTTCGTGCCGGTCTGGTGGGGGCGCGCGCCTCCTCCCACTACAGCGGAAGGAGGAGGCGGTAGCGAGCGGGGTTTCAGACGCTCTGGTCGGCGGCGTACGCGAGGAAGGAGGTCCAGGTATCGGCGGTGAAGTGCAGTACGGCGCCGTCGGTGTTCTTGGAGTCACGGACGGGGACCACGTTGTGGGCGGCGACGAGGTTGGTGGCGACCTCGATGCAGACGCCGCCGTTATCGCTGTAGGAGGACTTGAACCAGCGGGGGGACTCGGTTGTCACGGGGTGCCCTTTCCTGCCTCTTTGATCACGGCCACCGATGCAGCCTGGGGCAGAGCATCGGCCTGCAACTGATGGTAGCCCGCCAACAGCGGGATTACGGCTGCCGATTCGCGCTCCAAGTGGCCTCGCATCTGCGATTCCGCGTACGCGATCACGGACAGGTCCGGCATCGTCAGCAGGTAGACAGGCAGGTTGAACGGGCGACGCTCACCCATGCCGAAGGGTGCGATCTGGAGCACGGTGTTCGGCAGCTCGGCGAACCCCTCCAACCGGTCGAGCTGGGCCCTCATGACCTTGGTACCGCCGACCTGTCTGCGGATGCAGCTCTCATCCATCACCACCAGTATCGAGGGGATGCGGCCGCGTTCCAGATCCGCCTGCCGTTCCGCCAGAGACGAGAGTCTTTCCTCCGCCTGTTGGGGGGTGATGGTGCCTCGTCGCACGGCACTCTCCGCCAAGACGCGCGCGTACTCCGGTGTTTGGAGCAGGCCGGGGATGACCCCGATTTCGTACAGCCGGATTTCCGCTGCCCTGGCCTCGCACTTGATGTACTCGGGGGTGCCCTCCAGCAGGCTGCCGTGCTGGATCTGCCGATACTCGCGCTCGAACGAGTCTGCGGTGCCTGTGAGGTCGAATGCTCTGTCCGCGCTACGCGAAAAGCGAAGGGTCGGAGGTTTCCGACCAGTTTCGACGGCCGAAATATGCACGCTGGAATATTCCGTCAGGACGGCCAGGTCGTCCTGGGTCCAGCCACGGGCCTCCCGCAGGCTGCGCAGACGCGCGCCGAACGCTGCCTGCGGCGACGCCTCGGGGTTCAACTCCTTGCGATTCAACAGCCGTTCACCAACCTTCCCTTCCCTGCCAACACGTTGAACGGTTCCCAGGTTCAGTCCCATGCTGAACCCGTCCGGTAGTCGCAGTGCTACGGAGAGGAGCATTCGTGCCCGAAAGACTGAACGAACCGGCACAAGTTGACGGCGAGAAGAGCCTCGGAATCCGGCAGACGCTAGAAGTCGGGGAGATCACCTTCGCCCTGGACGCGGTGCTGGCGCAGGCCGGTATCAGGCTTCCGCAGTTCCACACCCGGCTGTCACCCGCCGAGAACCGCCGCTGGGTGGTCCGGCTCGGTGACTGCAACGTCGTTCAGGCCCGCGACCTCCTCGATCTCCTGAAGGACGGGCTGTCCCTCCGCGAGCGGCACCCGGAGGAGGCGGTCAATGGAACATCCGCCTAGGACAGTCAGGGCGCGGGCCCACCTGGAGAAGGCCATCATGCGGGCCGGCGCCATCGTGGACGTGCTGATCGACCCCGCGGGCGGCTTCCTGGCCGTCCAGTGCATCGGGATCGAGGCGGCCGAAGAACTCGCGCTCACCATCGAGGCCGGTGTGCAGGCAAGGGTGGTCAGGGGATGACCTTCCGCTGCACCAGCACCTGCGAAATCAAGGATCACACCTTCCGGTTGGCCCAACGACTGCCCTGCGCCGACCACGGTGAAGTCGACTGGGCTTTCCTGGACGACCTCCGGTGTGTGCTGGGTGAAGAAGAACACGAGTTCCATGCCACGTGGCTGCGAAGCGGCTCGGAGCTCGAGAAGGACGTGTACCTGTGCTGGCGCGATGACCCGGGAACGCAGTGGATCGTCGATGCCGAGGTCTGCCTGAAGACCAAAACGCCCCTGGGATCGTCCTGCACGATCTACAAGGGCCATCCCGGGAAGTGCGAGTGGGATCACGCGGACCTCGAAGCGCCGGCGCGATCGGCGGGCGAGTTCCCCGACGACGGTCTCGTCCGCCCATGAAGAAGACCCCCCAAAGGCGACTTGGGGGGTCTTCGGATGTGTGCCTACCGTCAGACGTTGACGCCGAAGTCCTGGGCGATGCCGACCAGGCCCGAGGCGTAGCCCTGGCCGACCGCGCGGAACTTCCACTCCGCGCCGTTGCGGTACAGCTCGCCGAAGATCATGGCCGTCTCGGTGGCCGCGTCCTCGGACAGGTCGTAGCGCGCGATCTCGGCGCCGCCGGCCTGGTTGACGATGCGGATGTAGGCGTTGCGGACCTGGCCGAAGTTCTGGCCGCGGTTCTCGGCGTCGTAGATGGACACCGGGAAGACGATCTTGTCGACGTCGGCCGGGAGCGCGGCCAGGTCGACGTTGATCGCCTCGTCGTCGCCGGCGCCCTCGCCCGTGCGGTTGTCACCCGTGTGGACGATCGAGTTGTCCGGGGTCTGCTTGTTGTTGAAGAACACGAAGTGGGCGTCCGAGTAGACCTTGCCCTGCGTGTTCACCGCGATGGCGGAGGCGTCCAGGTCGAAGTCCGTGCCGGTGGTGGTGCGGACGTCCCAGCCGAGGCCCACGGTGACGGCGGTCAGGCCCGGAGCCTCCTTGGTGAGCGAGACGTTGCCACCCTTGGACAGGCTTACAGCCATGTTGGGAGTCCCTTCCTTGGATACCCGTGCGTATGTGCGCACATCTGTGCCGACGGAGCTATGCCGACGAAGCTACCGTCACCCGGGACAACGACGCGGGGTGTCCCCTGGGTTCCGGATCGCTTTACCTTTTTTACCGAGCCCCGAGCAGGGCGCTCCCGGCGGGGTGGACCGGGGGCCGGAAATCCAGGTGACGTGCGCCGGGCCGGACCGGGAACATGGAGGGCATGTCCGGGCCCTATCTCATCCGTGGTTCGGTCTCGCTGCCCGAGGCCGAGCTGATGTGGCGTTTCTCCAGGTCGTCCGGGCCCGGCGGGCAGCACGTCAACACCAGTGACTCGCAGGTGGAGCTGCGCTTCGACCTCGCGCGCACCGAGGCGCTCCCGCCCGTGTGGAAGGAGCGGGCGCTGCACCGGCTGGCCGGCCGCCTCGTGGACGGGGTGGTGACCGTACGGGCCTCCGAGCACCGCTCGCAGTGGCGCAACCGGGAGGCCGCCGCCGTACGCCTCGCCGCGCTCCTCGCCGAGGCCACCGCGCCCCCGCCCAAGCCCCGCAAGCCCACCCGTATCCCGCGTGGCATCAACGAACGCCGGCTGCGGGAGAAGAAGCAGCGCTCGGAGACGAAGCGGGGCCGGTCGGGCCGCGAGTGGGGGTAGCGGGCGGGCCGCTGTCACATCCGCGGCCGCTCCGTCGTCAGAGTCGGTGACAGCACCGAGGACCACGACGGAAGAGGCCCGACCCGCCATGACGACCGACAACGACTTTCTCGCCGAGCGGTTCGAGGCGTACCGGGGGCACCTGGGGGCCGTCGCCTACCGGATGCTCGGCTCCGCCGCCGAGGCCGAGGACGCCGTCCAGGAGGCGTGGGTCCGGCTGAGCCGGTCCGACACGGAGGCGGTGACCAACCTCGGGGGCTGGCTGACGACCGTGGTCGGCCGGGTCTGCCTCGACATGCTGCGCTCCCGCCGCTCGCGGGGCGAGGAGCCGCTGGAGAGCCGGCTGCCGGCGCCGTCCGAGGAGCCGGACCCCGCGCAGCGCGCCCTGCTCGCCGACTCGGTGGGGCTCGCCCTGCTGGTCGTCCTGGACACGCTCTCGCCCGCCGAGCGGCTGGCGTTCGTGCTGCACGACATGTTCGGCGTGCCGTTCGAGGAGATCGCCGGCATCCTCGGGCGTACCCCGGCCTCGGCGCGGCAGCTCGCCAGCCGGGCCCGGCGCCGGGTGCGGGGGGTCGAGGCGCCGGAGGCCGACCTGGCCCGGCAGCGGCGGGTGGTGGACGCCTTCCTGGCCGCCGCGCGGGACGGCGACTTCGAGGGGCTGCTCGCGGTGCTCGACCCGGATGTGGTGGCCCGCTCGGAGTCCGGTGTCAACAGCGGTGCGGCGCGGGTCGCCGCGGGCGCGGCGAGCTTCGCCCACCTGGCGCGGCTCGCGCGGCCCGCGCTGATCGACGGCGCGACGGGCCTGGCCCTGTTCGCCGACGGCCGCGTGACGCAGGTCCTGACCTTCACCTTCGTCGCCGACCGCATCACGGAGATCGACATCATCACCGACCCGTCCCGCCTGGCGGAACTGACGGTGGAGGAGGCGTAGCCCCTGGGCCGGTGTTGGGGGGCGGTTCGGGGCGGAGGCCGGTCCCGGCGATGGCCCGCCCCGCCGGGACCGGCCATGGGCGGGTACGGCTCGGCGAGGGCCTGTCCCGGCCGGGGATGCGGCTTGGCGGGGGCCGGTCGGCTGGGGGTACGGCACGGCGTGAGCCCGGTTGGGCTGAGGGCCTGGTTGGGCTGGGGTCCGGCTTGGCGCGGGTCCGATTGGGCGGCTTGGCTGGGGTCTGGTTGGGCTGGGGTCCGGCTTGGCTGGGGTCTGGTTGGGCTGGGGTCCGGCTTGGCTGGGGTCTGGTTGGGCTGGGGTCCGGCTTGGCGGGTCCGGTCGGCCGGCGGTGTGGCGCGGCGTGGGCCGCCGGTTCCGGCGGAAACCCCGCGCAGCCGGGTCGGACCGGCCGGATTTGGTCCAGCCGAGCAGGCCAGGCCCGGTCACGTCCAGCCGAGGCCGGCCCGGTCACGTTTCCCTCCGCCAGGAACCGCCCGGCGGGCGCCCGTTCACAGCTCCAGTACCCCCACCACCTGGTCCCCGTCCGTCTCCCCGGTCGTGCGGAAGCCCAGGCGGGTGTAGAAGTCGCCGGGGCCGTGCGGGCCGGGGTGCCAGCTGGCGTACAGGTGGGTGCCGCCGCGGCGGCGGATCTCGGTGGCCACCGCGTCCACGGCGAACCGGCCGTAGCCCCGGCCCTGTTCGCCCGCCGCGATGTTCAGCCGCCACAGCCCGGAGCGGTACAGGCTGCCGTCGCCGTGCCAGTCGATGCCGAAGTAGGCCATCAGGAAGCCGACCGCCCGGCCGTCGTCGGTGATCAGCCGGGGCCAGGCGACGCCGTCCGGGTGGACGTACGCCTCGGCGAGCGACCGCACCACCGGTGCGACGGCGTGCTCCTGGTCGGGGCGGACGCGCAGGGCGACGGCGGTCTCGAAGTTCCGTGGGGTCACCACTTCCAGGCGAGGTGTCATCGGCGCACCGTAGGCACGCCGGCCCCGCCGTGGCCACGGAATTTCCCGGCTCAGCCCAGCTGCCGGTAGCGGCCGCGGAAGTACAGCAGCGGGCCGCCCTCGGCGCTGGGCACGCGCGCGGTGAGGACGCGGCCGATGACCAGGGTGTGGTCCCCGGCGGCCACCCGCTGCTCGGTGCGGCACTCCAGGGTGGCCAGCGCGCCCCCGACCAGCGGGGCGCCGGTGACCTCGCCACGGCGGTAGGGGATGTCCTCGAAGAGCAGCCGGTCGCTGATCCGGCCCTTCATGGCGAAGCGGCCCGCGATGTGCCGCTGGCTCTCGGCGAGGACCGACACCGCCCACAGCGGCTGTTCGGCGAGCAGGTCGTCCATGCGGGCGCCCTCGCGCAGGCTGACCATGACCAGCGGCGGGTCGAGGGAGACCGACAGGAACGCGGTGGCGGTCATGCCGACGTCCTCCACCCCCGGTGCGTGGGGGTCGTCCGGGTCCAGCGGCGGTTCCTGCGCGGTGACCAGGACCACGCCCGCGGCCAGCCGGGACATCGCGGCCCGGAACTCGTCGTTGCTCACCCCCTCAGCATGCCCGGAAGGCAGGGGGGTGGTGGGGGAGGGAGTCTTCAGCACGCCGGAAACGCTAGTCTTCGCCCGGTGCGGCCGGCATCGGGCCCTGGCCCGAGCCGGGTCCTAGGTCGCGAGGACCAGCGGCGCGTTCGCCGCGTGCATGATGTGAACGGGCGCGCACCGTGTGTCTTCGGGAATCACACGGGGCAAACGCAGAAACTGCACTCAATTGTTCACGTTTCCTTGTGACTTGAGTCACAAGAGGCGGGAATTGTTGACCCTGTGTACCGAGTGGGCAGCGCGCTGTGATTCAGTGGCGGGGAGCCGCAAGGACAACGCGCACAGCATGACGAAGAGCCACCGCTGACCACGCGGGAGAAGCGCCGAAGGCAACCCTTGATTCGCTGCGAGGTCTCGGGGGGAGGGCGAGCATGGAGACCGAGTCGGAGCCGTATGTCCGTCTTGCGTCCCTGCGACAGCTGCACCAGGTCATGGCCGACATCAACACGGCACGCAACCTGGCGGACACACTGCAGACCGTCGCCGACGGCGCCGTCAACGCCCTCGGCTACGAGATGGCGGCCGTCAACATGGTCCGCCCCGACGGCGACCTGGTGGTCGCCGCCTTCTCCGGCAACCCCGCCGCCGAGGCCCTGATCACCGGCCGGGTCGGCTCCCGCGAGTCCTGGGAGCGGCGCCTGACCATGGGCGAACGCTGGGGCGACCTGATCTTCATACCGCACACCGAGGGCTGGGTCCTGGACGACGACGACGTCCCCCAGTGGTTCACCGACGGCCCCGAGCCGCGCTTCGAGGACGAGTGGCACCCCTCGGACCGGCTCTTCGCGCCCATGTACACCCCCGGCGTCCAGGGCGGCGCCTGCGGCGAGCTGCTCGGCGTCATATCCGTCGACCGGCCGCGCAACGGCCGCCGACCCGGCGCCTGGGGCCGCGAGGCCCTCCAGATGTACGCCTTCCAGGCCGCCATCGCGATCAGCAACGCCCGCCTGCGCTCCAACATGCAGCGCGCCCTGATCCGTCTGGAGCGCGAGCAGCAGGCCCTGCGCGCCAGCGAGGAGTCCTTCCGACAGGCGTTCGAATATGCTCCCTCCGGCATGGCCATCGCCGAGATGGGCGGCGACCAGCACGGCCGCATCCTGCGCACCAACGACGCGCTGTGCCGGCTGCTCGGCCGCCCCGCCTCCGCGATGCGCCGCTACTCCTTCGCCGACCTCGTCCACCCCGAGGACATCGGCACCCTGCTGCGCACCTCCGCCGAGGGCGGGCGCGCCGAACTCCGCCTGGGCCGCCGCGACGGCAGCTACGTCTGGGTGTCGCTGCGCAACAGCGTGGTCGCGGACGCCGCCGACGGGCCGCGCTTCCTGCTCACCCACGTGGAGGACATAGAGGAGCGCAAGCGGCGCGAACTCCAGCTCGCGCACCGCGCCTCCCACGACTCGCTGACCGGCCTGCCGAACTCCGCCGAGCTGCGCTCGCGCCTGTCGGCCCGGCTCTGCCGGCGCCCCGCCCACGCCGGCGCCCCGGACTCCCTGGACGCGGCCTACGGCCACCCCGCCCACGACATCCCGGCCGCCCACGGCTTCGACTTCGCACCGGGCGCCGAGGCGTACGACGCCTACGACCACCATGTGCACACCGTCGCCCCCGAGGACGGCCGCGACGACGGCGCCAAGGGCCTCGCGGTCCTCTTCTGCGACCTCGACGGCTTCAAGTCGATCAACGACCGGTTCGGGCACAACGCGGGCGACGCGGTCCTCATCGAGGTCGCCCGGCGGCTGAGCAACGGGGTCCGCGACGGGGACACGGTGGCCCGGCTCGGCGGCGACGAGTTCGTGATCCTCGCCGACGGCCTCGGCCGGGCCGACGCCCAGGACCTCGCCGTACGGCTGCGCAACGAGATCATCCAGCCGATCCGGGCCGAGGGCCGGTCCGTCCGGGTGGGCGCGAGCTTCGGCATCGGCTGGGCGCACTGCGGCATGACGGCGGACGAGGTGCTGAAGTCCGCCGACGAGCGGATGTACGTAGAGAAACGATCTCGTCCCAAACAGCATCGCCGCGCGGGATGAACCGCAGGTCAGCGGGTTGACGCGATCCCGGTCACCCGTTTGGGGGACGGAGAGCGGGTAGGCTCGCCATTCCAACCCGTACCCCATCCGCACGCACCTGTTGAGGAGTACCAAGGGATGACGCCCGGCGACAACGGCGCGAGCACGCCCGAGGACGACGACCCGTTCGGCTACCTGTACGCAGACGGCCAGGCCCGGGGAGCCCAGCCGCCGTCCGGCGGCGGTTACGGCTACCCGAACTCGGTCAGCAGGGTGCGCGCGGTCGGCGAGCGCCGGTACGGCCAGCAGCCGGGGCCCTACGGCCAGCAGCCGCAGGGCACGTACGGCCAGGGCGTTCCGCAGCAGGGTGCCTACGGCCAGCCGAACGCCCACTACCAGGCCCCGGAGACGCTGCCCGGCGGCGCGCCCCCGGCCGGCCACCGGACCGCGCCGCCCGCGCCCGGCCGCCGCGGCCCGAACACCAAGGGCCTGCTGATCGGCGCGATAGCCGTGGTCGCCGCGGTCGTCATCGGCATCGGCGTCGCGATGATCAACGGCAACACCGACGACGACGAGTCCGGCAACCAGGCCACCGCCGCCCCCACCCAGTCCCAGAGCCAGTCCCCGAGCCCGACGGGCAGCAGCTCGCCCACGGCCGGTGAACTGCCGAAGACCGACGCCGCGAGCGGCTCGGTCCAGCTGTCCGGCGGCGCGGCCGCGGCCTCGGACGTCCAGGGCGCGCAGGCGGCCGGCGGCACCTACGTGGGCGGCCTGAACACGGCGGGCGCGTCGGTGACCTGGACGGTCGACAACATCCCCGAGGCGGGCGCGTACACCATCTTCACGCGGTACAGCGTGACCGGTGAGGACCAGTCGATGACGGTGTCCGTCAACGGCAAGGAGTTCGGCAGCAAGATCGGGTTCCGCAACTGGCGCAGTGCCCCCGACGGCGACTTCGCCAAGGGCTGGACGCACTCCTATGTGTGGCCCACCCTCGACAAGGGCCGCAACACCATCTCGATCTCCTGCCAGCCCGGCGACAAGTGCAACGTCCTGCTGGACCAGATGTGGATCAAGAAGGGCCGCGTCACCAGCTAGAACCGGTCAGGTCGCCGGCCGGCTAGGCCGCGCTGGCCGCCCCCGTGACCCGGACCCGGCCGAGGAGTTCCGCGTACGCGGCGTGGTCGAACTCGCCCGCCGCCGGGGCCCGTACCGTCGCCGCCGACAGGGCTGCCGCGCGGGCCAGGCGGTCCGGCCAGGGGAGGCGGTCCACCAGGCCGGAGAGCAGGCCCGCCACCGCCGAGTCGCCGGCGCCCGTGGGGTTGCCGCGGACGGGGGCGGGCGGGGCGGCGCGCCAGTGGCCCTCCGGGGTGACGGCGAGCAGGCCGTCCGCGCCGAGGGAGGCGACCACCGCGTGCGCCCCGCGCCGGCGGGCGTCCTGGGTGGCGCGCAACGGTTCGTGGGAGCCGGTGAGTTCGGCGAGTTCCCCGGCGTTCGGCTTGATGATGTCCGGCCGGGCGGCGACCCCCCGGCGCAGCGCCTCCCCGCTGGTGTCCAGCAGTACCGGCACACCGGCGGAGCGGGCCGCGCGGACCAGGCCCGCGTACGCCCCCACCGGCACCCCCGGCGGCAGACTCCCGCACAGCGCCACCGCCTCGGCGCCCGGCAGCAGCTCCTGGTACCGGCCGAGGAAGGCCGCCCACTCGGCCGGGGAGATCTGCGGGCCCGGCTCGTTCAGCTGGGTGGTGTCACCGGTGCGCTCGTCCACCACCGCGACCGTGCGCCGGGTCGCCCCGGAGACCGGCACCAGCGCGTCCACCAGGGCACCGGGCGCGTCCGCGCCCCCCTGCTCCCGCGCCACGGGGGCCGTCGGCGCCGGTGCCAGCATCGCGCGCAGGACCGCGCCGGTGTGGCCGCCCGCGAAGCCGGTGACCGTCACGTCGTGGCCGAGCGCGGCCAGCACCCGGGCCACGTTCACGCCCTTGCCGCCGGGGCGTTCGGCGACCTCCGAGACGCGGTGGGTGGCGTGCGGCCGCAGCGACCGTACGCGGTAGGTGATGTCGAGAGCGGTGTTCAGTGTGACCGTGAGGATCACCCGGGCCGACCTCCCTCGAAGTCCCTGCGATGTCTTGGGTGTCCGGGGCCTCGATCATGCCAAAGAGACGGCCACCGGCCCAGTGCGCGGACCGGCCACCGTCTCCTCGACGGGGTTACGGATCAGGGCAGTTGGGGCGCTACCACCCATTCGCCCCGCCGCATGACGCCCTTCAGCGCGAAGTCCGCGTCCAGCAGGACCAGGTCCGCGTCCTTGCCGGGCTCCAGCGAGCCGATCCGGTCGTCCAGGCCGAGCAGGCGCGCCGGGTTGGCCGACAGCGCGGTCACCACGTCCTCCACCGGCAGCTTGTCGACGGTCACCGCGCGCCGGAACGCCCGGTCCAGGGTGAGCGTGGAGCCCGCGATCGAGCCGCCCTCCACCAGCCGGGCCACGCCCTCGCTGACCTCGACCTCCAGCGGACCGAGCAGATAGCGGCCGTCGGCGCTGCCGGCCGCGTCCATCGCGTCGGTGATGAACGCGACCCGCTCCGCGCCCGCGTGCCGGAACGCCAGTTCCAGGGCCGCCGGGTGCAGATGGACGCCGTCGTTGATCAGCTCGACGGTGACCCGCTCGTCCTGGAGCAGCGCGGCGATCGGTCCGGGCGCGCGGTGGTTCAGCGCGGGCATGGCGTTGAAGAGGTGGGTGGCGACGGTGGCGCCCGCGTCGATGGCCTCGGCCGTCTGCTCGTAGCTGGCGTCCGTGTGCCCGATCGCCGCGATCACCCCGTGCTCGGCGAGCAGCCGCACCGAGTCGATGCCGCCGGGCAGTTCGGTGGCGAGGGTGACCATCTTCGCGTGGCCGCGCGCCGCGTCGATCAGCTTGCGGACCTCGGCCGGGTCCGGGTCGCGCAGCAGCGACTCGGAGTGCGCGCCCTTGCGGCACGGCGAGATGAACGGGCCCTCGAAGTGGATGCCCGCGATCTCGCCCTGCTCGGCCAGCTCGCTCAGCAGCCCGGCCTGGCGGACCAGCAGGTCCATCTCGTCGGTGACGGTGGAGGCGACCAGCGTGGTGGTGCCGTGCAGCCGGTGGGTGCGCACGGCCGTCATGGCCTGCTCCGCCGTACCCGCGAAGGACGCGCCGCCGCCGCCGTGGTTGTGGATGTCCACGAAGCCGGGGACCAGCCAGTGCCCGGTGACGTCGACGACCTCGGCGCCGGCCGGTGCCGAGGCGGCGATGCGGGTGCCGTCGATCGCCAGCCGGCCGTTCTCCACGGTCCCGGTGGGCAGCACCACGTGCGCGCCGGTGAGCACCTGCGGCGTCGTCGTGGCGGAGCGCGCAGTTCCCCGCGCCCCTCTCGGGGCGCCGTCCGGGGCCGGAGTTTCCCGCTCGGTTGCCATCAGGTGCTTACCTCCGGAGTCGTAGGAGTGATCGTCAGCAGATCGCGGGCCAGCAGCCCCGCGCCCAGGCAGCCGGCGCTGTCGCCGAGGGCGGCGGGGACGAGGGCGGGTGCCTTCTGGAAGGTGATCCGGCGCCGGACGGCCTCCCGCAGCGGCCGGAACAACACTTCCCCCGCCTCGGCCAGCCCGCCACCGATGATCAGCGTGCGCGGGTCCAGCAGGGTGACGGCGGTGAGCAGTCCGTCGGCGAGCGCGTCCACCGCCTCCTGCCAGACCCGGACGGCGTTCGGGTCACCGGACGCGACGGCCCGCGCGCAGTCCGCGGCGTCCGCGTCCGGGTCGCCGCAGGCAGCCGCCCAGGCCGCGCCGACGGCGGCGGCGGAGGCGTACCGCTCCAGGCAGCCGCGCTGCCCGCAGGGACAGTCGGTGCCGCCGGGCCGTACGACGATGTGGCCGATCTCGCCCGCGAAGCCGTGCGCGCCGGCCTCCACCCGCCCGCCGATGCCGATCGCGCCGGCGATCCCGGTGCCCAGCGCCAGGAACAGGAACCGGTCCGTGCCCCGGCCCGCGCCGATCCGGCCCTCGGCGAGGCCGCCGGTGCGCACGTCGTGCCCGAGGGCGACCGGCATCCCGAGCCGGTCGGCGAGCAGCGAGCGCAGGGGTACGTCCCGCCAGCCGAGGTTGGCGGAGTAGACGGCGGTGCCGTCCCGCTCGTCGACGATGCCGGGGACGGCGATGCCGGCCGCGCCGGCCGGTTCGCCGTAACTGCCGACGCCGTGGGCGCGCAGCTCGGTGGCGAAGTCGAGGATGCCCGCCACGACCGCCTCGGGGCCGTGCTCCCGGCCGGTGGAGCGGCGGGCGCGGTGCAGCAGCGTGCCGTCGGCGCCGACGAGGGCGGCCTTGATCCCGGTACCGCCCACGTCCAGGGCGATGACATGTCTCACCACGGGGCTAGTGTGACCCTCCCACCCGCGAGAGGTCTAGTCCACTCACGTGGTGTAGACCTTATGTGTCCATATGTTGAACGGTCAGACGGCAGGGTTGGGGCTTTGAGGGTGCGTCGGGGTACGGCAGGAACGATCGCGGTGGCGTCCGCACTGGGCATGGCGGCGGTCCTCGGCGGCTGCGGGAGCACGGGGTCCTCCGACGTCACGCTCAGACTGGTCGCCGCGGACTACGGCGACTCGCCGGCCCACAGCTCCAAGAAGTACTGGGACGACCTGGTCAAGGACTACGAGTCCACGCACCCGGACGTGAAGGTCGAGGTCAGCGTCTACTCCTGGAACGACGTCGACCGCAAGGTCAAGGAGATGGTCGACGCCGGGCACGCCCCCGACCTGGCCCAGATCGGCGCCTACGCCGACTACGCAGCCGCCGGCAAGCTCTACCCGGCCTCGGAGCTGCTCTCCATCCGCACCCAGGCCAACTTCCTCTCCCAGCTCTCCGACGCCGGCGAGTGGAAGTTCACCCAGTACGGCATCCCGTTCGCCGCCTCCACCCGCGTGCTCTTCTACAACAAGACCCTGTTCGCCAAGGCCGGCATCACCCCGCCCACCACCTGGGCCGAGCTGGCCGCCGACGCCGCGGCGCTCAAGGACAAGGGCGTGAAGTACCCCTTCGCGCTGCCGCTCGGCCCGGAGGAGGCGCAGGCCGAGACCATGCAGTGGCTGCTCGCCGGCGGCAACGGCGGCAGCGGCTACACCGACGACATCGGCACCTACACCATCGACTCCGCCACCAACGTCTCCACCTTCACCTGGCTCAAGGACGACCTGGTCGGCAAGGGCCTCACCGGCCCGGTCGCCCCCGGCAAGCTGAACCGCGCCGACGCCTTCGCCGCCTTCGCCGACGGCCAGGTCGGCATGCTCAACGGCCACCCCACGCTGATCCAGCAGGCCGCCGCGAAGGGCGTGAAGTTCGGCACCGTGCCGACGCCGGGCCGCACCGGCAAGGCCAGGGCCTCCATGGGCGTCACCGACTGGATGATGGCCTTCAAGAACGGTCACCGCGACCAGGTCGGCGACTTCCTCGACTTCGTCTACAACGACAAGAACGTCCTCGACTTCTCCCGCACCTACGGGCTGCTGCCGGTCACCAGCTCCGCCTCCAACGCCATGAGCACGTCGAACGACGCGGCCGACAAGGCCCTGCGCCCCTTCCTGGAAGAGCTGCCCAGCACCGAGCTCTACCCGGTCGGCAAGACCTCCTGGGCGGCGGTCAGCGCGGCCGTGAAGCAGAACATAGGCCAGGCCGTCGCCCCGAACGGCAGCCCCAACGGCGTGCTGACCCGGATCCAGGCGACGGCCACGGCGGCCGACAGCACCACCGCGAACTGAGCACCGCCTCCCCGCCGGCCGCTACGGTGGCCGGCATGGAACTGGGCAGCCGCGAAAAAGCCATCCTCGCGCTGGAGCGCCGGGCCTTTCCCGGGCCCGGCGCGAAGGAACGCGCCATCCGCGAGGAACTGGACCTCTCCCCGGTGCGCTACTACCAGCTGCTCAACGCCCTCCTGGACGACGAGCGCGCCCTGGCCCACGACCCGGTCACGGTCAACCGCCTGCGCCGGATCCGGGAGGCCCGGCGGGCGGAGCGCTGACCCGGGCTCCGGCACAGGCGTGAACTCCGGCGCAGGCGTGAGCTTCGGCTCAGGCGTGAGCCCCGCCCGCGCCGGATACTGTCGCGGTATGGATCCTCTGCCCACCCCGCAGACCCAGTCCGGCCGCGACGGGCTCGCCGCGCTGCTCGCTCGGCCCCGCACCGCGCTGATCGGCCTGGACTTCGACGGCACCCTCGCCCCCATCGTCGCCGACCCCGAGCAGGCCCGCGCCCACCCCGGCGCCGTCCCCGCGCTGGCCGCCCTCGCCCCCGAGATCGCCTCCGTCGCCGTGATCACCGGCCGCCCGCCCGAGGTCGCCGTCCGCTACGGCGGCTTCGCCGGCGTCCCCGGTCTGGAGCACCTCACCGTCCTCGGCCACTACGGCGCCGAACGCTGGGACGCGGCCACCGGCACCGTCACCGCACCGCCACCGCACCCCGGCGTGGCCGCCGCCCGCGCCGAGCTGCCCCGCCTGCTGGAGCGGGCCGGCACCGGCGAGGGCATCTGGATCGAGGAGAAGGGCCGGGCGCTCGCGGTGCACACCCGCCGGGCCGCCGACCCCCAAGGCGCCTTCGAGTCCCTGCGCGCCCCCCTCACCGACCTCGCCGCCCGGCACGGGCTGATCGTCGAGCCCGGCCGCCTGGTGCTGGAGCTGCGCCCGCCCGGCATGGACAAGGGCGTGGCCCTCCTCGACCACGCCCGTGCCGTCGGCGCCGGCTGTGTCGTCTACGCCGGCGACGACCTCGGCGACCTGCCCGCCTTCGCCGCGGTCGACACCCTCCGCGCCGAGGGCGTCCCCGGCCTGCTGGTGTGCAGCGGCAGCACGGAGGTCACCGAACTGGCCAAGCGGGCCGACCTGGTGGTGGACGGCCCGGAGGGGGTCGTAGGACTGCTGCGGGCGCTCGCCGCTCAGCTCGGCTGAGCGGTCAGGGCCTCGAGCTGGTCCAGGAACCAGCGGGCGGGCGGCAGCGCGGTCGCGGCGGCGGCCAGCCGCTTGGAGCGGGCCGCCCGCTCCTCCGCCGGCAGGGTCAGCGCCTCGTGCAGCGCCCGCGCCGTGCCCGTGATGTCGTACGGGTTCACCGTGAAGGCGTCCTCGCCCAGCTCCTCGTGCGCCCCGGCCTCCCGGGACAGCACCAGCGCGCAGCCCTCGTCGGAGACCACCGGGATCTCCTTGGCGACCAGGTTCATGCCGTCCCGGATGGGGTTCACCAGCGCCACGTCGGCCATCCGGTAGGCGGCCAGGGAGCGCGCGAAGTCGTCCTTCACGTGCAGCACCACCGGGGTCCAGCCCGGAGTGCCGTACCGCTCGTTGATCCGGTCAGCGACCCGCCGCACCTCGTCGGTGTAGTCCCGGTACACGGCGAGGTCCTGGCGGGAGGGGTAGGCGAACGCCACGTGGACGACCCGCTCCCGCCACTCGGGGCGGTCGTCGAGCAGCTGTTCGTACGCCAGCAGTCCGCGCACGATGTTCTTGGACAGCTCGGTGCGGTCCACCCGGACGATCGTCCGGCGTCCCTCGCCGATCTCCTCGCGCAGCGCCGCCATCCGCTCGGCCACGTCATCCCGGTGCGCCCGCTCGCGCAGGAAGTCCGCGTCCGCGCCCAGCCCGTGCACCCCGATCCGGGTGCCGGTGGGGATGCCGGGCCCCAGCACCTCATGGCAGCAGACGGTGAAGGCGTCCGCCCAGCGCCGGGTGAGGAACCCCGCCCGGTCCGCGCCCAGGATGCCGCCGAGCAGCTCGGCCGCGATGTCGTCGGGCAGCAGCCGGAAGTAGTCCGGCGGGGCCCACGGGGTGTGCGAGAAGTGGCCGATGCGCAGGTCGGGCCGCAGCCGGCGGAGCATCCGGGGGGCCAGCGCCAGGTGGTAGTCCTGGATCAGCACCGCCGCGCCCTCGCCCGCCTCCTCGGCCAGCGCCTCGGCGAACGCCTGGTTGTACGCCTGGTACGAGGCCCACTGGCGGCGGAAGTCCGCGTCGAACACCGGTTCCAGGGGGGTCTGGTACAGCAGGTGGTGGACGAACCAGAGCACCGAGTTGGCGATGCCGTTGTACGCCTCGGCGTGCACGGAGGCGTCGATGTCGAGCATCCGCACCCGCTGCCCACCGGTCTCCTCCACCGGCAGCAGCCCGCCGTCGGCGCGCCGGACGGCCGCCCGGTCGCCGTCGCCCAGCGCGGCGCACACCCACACCGAGTCCGCGTCCGGCCCGATGGCGGACAGTCCCGAGACCAGCCCGCCGCCGCCCCGCCGGGCGTCGAGCGAACCGTCCTCGCGTACCTGATAGGAGACCGGGCCGCGGTTGGAGGCGACCAGTACCCGAGCTTTGCCGACAGAGGTGCGCGTGGAAGCCATACGCCTCAACCTAGCCCGGCCCGTAAACCCTCAAACGTGCGATCCACCTGCGAAGCCGGCCGTGTACGGCCCGTTCACGCCACCTTCCGCTCCGCGTACTCCGCGACCTCCACCATGGGCGGACGCTCCTCGGTGTCCACCGAGTAGGTACGCGGCTCGAAACCGTCCTCGCCCCGCTCGAACTGGGTCAGCGCCGGCCGCACCAGATGCCCCCGGGCCAGCCGGAGCTGGGCCGTGCGGTAGATCGCGGCGGCCATCCGGCCGAGGGCCTGGCCGTCCTGGTGGCGGTGCTTGCGCACCCCCACGTCGACCTGGGCCAGCGCGTCCAGGCCGACCAGGTGCAGCGCGTCCACCAGCATGCCCAGCTCCACGCCGTACCCCACCGGGAACGGCAGCTGCTCCAGCAGCGAGCGGCGGGCCGCGTACTCGCCGCCCAGCGGCTGCACGAAACCGGCCAGCTGCGGCCAGTGCATGTTCAGCAGCGGCCGGGCCATCAGCTCGGTGACCCGCCCGCCCTGCCCGGCGGAGCCCGCGAGCGGACGGTCGTACATCGCCTTGACCAGGTCCACGCCGGGGTCGGTGAGCAGCGGCCCGACGATGCCGAGCACGAAGTCGGAGGAGAACTCCCGCAGATCCGCGTCGACGAAGCAGACGATGTCCCCGCCGGTCACCAGCAGCGAGCGCCACAGCACCTCGCCCTTGCCGGGGACGGCCGGGATGCGGGGCAGGATCTCGTCGCGGTGGACGACCCGGGCGCCGGCCCGCGCGGCGACCTCGGAGGTGCGGTCGGTGGAGCCGGAGTCGACGACCACGATCTCGTCGACGAGCGGGATCTGCTCCACGAGGTCGTGGCGGATGACGGTGACGATGTCGCCGACCGTCTCCTCCTCGTTGAGGGCGGGCAGTACGACGCTGATCGTCTGGCCCGTGCGCTGCTTGGCGGCCAGCACCTGGTGCGGCGGACGGTCGGCCACGGACCAGGAGCGGCGGCTCAGCCAGCGCTCGACTTCTTCCAGCACGGTCGGCGGCTCCTCACTGTCACCACCACACGTCGCCGTGTGATGCATCTCGCGGTTCGGACGACTATCTCAACTGTCCTGGCCTTCGGTTACAGTCTTGAACAACGCCGATGACCATCGCATGTCGGGGGGTCAAGCGGCGTTGACAACCACATACAGCTCATCCAGAGGGGCAGAGGGACACGGCCCGATGAAGCCCCGGCAACCCTCCAGCCGATTCTCGTCTTCTTCCGAGCGAGGCTCCCGGCTAGGGAAGGTGCCAAATCCGTCTCACGGCGAGATGCGTCGTGAGGAAGATGAGGAGAAAGGGCCTCGCCTCACATGGCTGTGCAGACAGTTGCCACCACCAGCGACTCCACCGTGGACCTCGGTCCCGCAGCGGCCCTCAGCTGTCGCGAATGCGGCCACCGGGTCCCCCTCGGACCGGTCTTCGCCTGCGAGGAGTGCTTCGGCCCGCTGGAGATCGCCTACGACTTCTCCGCCTACGACACCGAGGAACTGCGCCGGCGCATCGAGGCCGGCCCCGCCAGCATCTGGCGCTACGCCCCGCTGCTGCCGGTCCCGGCCGACGTCGCCGAAAAGCCCAATCTCAACCCCGGCTGGACCAAGCTCGTCAAGGCCGACAACCTCGCCCGCGAACTGGGCGTGACCGGCGGTCTGTACGTCAAGGACGACTCCGGCAACCCGACCCACTCCTTCAAGGACCGGGTCGTCGCCCAGGCCCTGGAGGCCGCCCGCGCCTTCGGCTTCACCACCCTGTCCTGCTCCTCCACCGGCAACCTCGCCGGTGCCGTCGGCGCCGCCGCCGCCCGGGCCGGCTTCCGCTCCTGCGTGTTCATCCCGCACGACCTGGAGCAGGGCAAGGTCGTCATGGCCGCGGTCTACGGCGGCGAACTCGTCGGCATCGAGGGCAACTACGACGACGTGAACCGCTTCTGCTCCGAGCTGATCGGCGACCCGGCCGGCGAGGGCTGGGGCTTCGTCAACGTCAACCTGCGGCCGTACTACGCCGAGGGCTCCAAGACGCTGGCGTACGAGATCTGCGAGCAGCTCGGCTGGCGGCTGCCCGACCAGATCGTCATCCCGATCGCCTCCGGCTCCCAGCTCACGAAGATCGACAAGGGTCTCCAGGAGCTGATCAAGCTCGGACTGGTCGAGGACCGGCCGTACAAGATCTTCGGCGCCCAGGCCGAGGGCTGCTCCCCGGTCTCCACCGCCTTCAAGGCCGGCCACGACGTCGTACGGCCGCAGAAGCCGGACACCATCGCCAAGTCCCTGGCGATCGGCAACCCGGCCGACGGCCCCTACGTCCTGGACGTGGCCCGCCGCACCGGCGGTGCCGTGGAGGACGTCACGGACCCGGAGATCGTCGACGCCATCCGGCTGCTGGCGCGCACCGAGGGCATCTTCGCGGAGACGGCGGGCGGCGTGACCGTCGGCGTGACCCGCAAGCTGCTCGAGGCGGGCGTGCTGGATCCTGCGAAGACCACGGTCGTCCTCAACACCGGCGACGGCCTGAAGACCCTGGACGCGGTGGCCGGCACCGGCCTGACCGCCACCATCCGCCCGACCCTGGACTCCTTCCGAGAGGCTGGCCTCGCATGAGCGTGACCGTTCGCATCCCCACCATCCTGCGCACCTACACCGGCGGCCAGGCCGAGGTCCCGGCCGAGGGCGGCACGCTCGGCGAGGTCATCGCGGACCTGGAGAAGAACCACACGGGGATCGCCGCCCGCGTCCTGGACGACCAGGGCAAGCTGCGCCGGTTCGTCAACGTGTACGTGAACGACGACGACGTGCGCTTCGAGCAGGGCCTGGACACCGCGACCCCCGACGGCGCGGGGATCTCGATCATCCCCGCGGTCGCCGGCGGCTGATCCCTTACCGGCGGTAGATCCGGTCACTGACCGTCCACTCGATTGCCCCCTCCGTGAGAGAAACGGAGGGGGCAATTCTGCGTGATTGAACGCGGTAGAGTTGGGGAACACGGTCGCGATCGGGTGGTCGCGAGCCCGTGAAACATGCTGCGCGCCCGATAAGAAACAGCCAAGTTGTGCGGGTTCTGCGCGGCTTTTGTGGCTTTTATGGGGCCCGACTTGCCCTGACGTCGGGTGAATTCTCGCCATATTCCGGACCTCTGACGTCCAGATTTCTCGTCCGATTGACCTGTTGCAGACGGCAGTTGGACAGATACATTCGGCCGCGGTCGACGCGTTCCGGCGCACGCCCCCGACCAGTTGGGGGGTGAGGTCTGACCCGGGTCCGCGAAGTGTGGATCTGTGCAAGGGCCAGTAATAGGGGAGTTAGGCATGGCTCAGGGCACCGTCAAGTGGTTCAACGCGGAGAAGGGGTACGGCTTCATCGCGGTCGACGGTGGTGCGGACGTCTTCGTCCACTACAGCGCGATTCAGATGGACGGCTACCGCACCCTGGAAGAGGGCCAGCGGGTCGAGTTCGAGATCTCGCAGGGCCAGAAGGGTCCGCAGGCCGACATGGTTCGCGTCACCGCCTGAATGTTTTGTGTGAAGGGCCCGCACCTCGCAGAGGGTGCGGGCCCTTCGCCATGCCCGCCGCCGGCTCCCGGTTCCGGCGTTCGCGGGCGGCTGACGGGCACCTCTCCACCCGGCCGGGCGCTTGCACTCGACCATGCCGAGTGCTAATCATTGCGTTAGCACTCTGAAGGTGAGAGTGACAGTGAAGGACCGGGTCGGTGAGGCCCGCGGGCCGGGTGGGGCAAGGAACCACGAGGCCGGCGAGCCGTCCGTCGCGGGCGCGGGCGCGGTCCGAAGGAATCACCCCCAGTCCTGGAGGGACCACTTCACATGGCCAAGATCATCGCGTTCGACGAGGAGGCGCGGCGCGGCCTCGAGCGCGGCATGAACCAGCTCGCGGACGCCGTGAAGGTGACGCTCGGCCCCAAGGGCCGCAACGTCGTCCTCGAGAAGAAGTGGGGCGCGCCCACGATCACCAACGACGGTGTCTCCATCGCCAAGGAGATCGAGCTCGAGGACCCGTACGAGAAGATCGGCGCCGAGCTGGTCAAGGAAGTCGCCAAGAAGACGGACGACGTCGCCGGTGACGGTACGACCACCGCGACCGTGCTCGCCCAGGCCCTGGTCAAGGAGGGCCTGCGCAACGTCGCCGCCGGCGCCAACCCGATGGCTCTGAAGCGCGGTATCGAGAAGGCCGTCGAGGCCGTCTCCGCCGCCCTGCTGGAGCAGGCGAAGGACGTCGAGACCAAGGAGCAGATCGCCTCCACCGCGTCCATCTCCGCCGCCGACACCCAGATCGGCGAGCTGATCGCCGAGGCCATGGACAAGGTCGGCAAGGAAGGCGTCATCACCGTCGAGGAGTCCAACACCTTCGGTCTGGAGCTCGAGCTCACCGAGGGTATGCGCTTCGACAAGGGCTACATCTCCGCCTACTTCGCGACCGACATGGAGCGCATGGAGGCGGTTCTCGAGGACCCGTACATCCTCATCGCCAACTCCAAGATCTCCGCGGTCAAGGACCTGCTCCCGCTGCTGGAGAAGGTCATGCAGTCGGGCAAGCCGCTGCTGATCATCGCCGAGGACGTCGAGGGCGAGGCCCTGTCGACCCTGGTCGTCAACAAGATCCGCGGCACCTTCAAGTCCGTCGCCGTCAAGGCCCCGGGCTTCGGCGACCGCCGCAAGGCCATGCTCGGCGACATCGCCATCCTCACGGGCGGCGAGGTCATCTCCGAGGAGGTCGGCCTCAAGCTGGAGAACGCGACCCTGGACCTCCTGGGCCGCGCCCGCAAGGTCGTCATCACCAAGGACGAGACCACCATCGTCGACGGTGCCGGCTCCTCCGAGCAGGTCAACGGCCGGGTCAACCAGATCCGCGCCGAGATCGAGAACAGCGACTCCGACTACGACCGCGAGAAGCTCCAGGAGCGCCTGGCGAAGCTCGCGGGCGGCGTGGCCGTCATCAAGGCCGGTGCCGCCACCGAGGTGGAGCTCAAGGAGCGCAAGCACCGCATCGAGGACGCCGTCCGCAACGCGAAGGCCGCCGTCGAGGAGGGCATCGTCGCCGGTGGTGGCGTGGCCCTGCTGCAGGCCTCCCAGGTCTTCGAGAAGCTGGAGCTGGAGGGTGACGAGGCGACCGGCGCCAACGCCGTGCGCATCGCCCTGGAGGCCCCGCTGAAGCAGATCGCCGTGAACGCCGGCCTCGAGGGCGGTGTCGTGGTGGAGAAGGTGCGCAACCTGACCCCGGGCCACGGCCTGAACGCCGCGACCGGCGAGTACGTCGACCTGGTCGCCGAGGGCATCATCGACCCGGCGAAGGTGACGCGTTCCGCGCTGCAGAACGCCGCGTCGATCGCTGCGCTGTTCCTCACCACCGAGGCCGTCATCGCCGACAAGCCGGAGAAGGCCGCGGCGCCGGCCGGCGGCGGCATGCCGGGCGGTGACATGGACTTCTGATCGACCTGAGGGTTGATCTCCTGTCCTACGAACGAGGGCGGTACTCCTGGCTTTCCGGCCGGGGTACCGCCCTCGGGCGTTTCCGGTGCCGGACCGGTGTCGGGAGGTTGCCGTGGGGCCGCCCGCTTCTCGGTGAGTGTCGTGCTTCCGTGAGGTGAGTCAAGGGCGCTGCGCGTCGCCTTCGGCGATGGGCCTGCGGCCCACCCTTGACACACCTCACTCCAGCACGGGGGAGAAGCGAGCGGGCGGCCGGGGGAAAGTGGCCGGCTCAGGTCCGTTGGTCCCTGTGGTGGGTTGCGTTCGCATCGTGGGTCGGGGGTTGCGCGCTTGCGTCTGGCGGGGGCGCTGGGTGGGTTCGGTGGCTTGCGGCCCGGTGGGTGGTGCGTGGTGTTGCTGGGTGGTTGGGCGGTGGTCCCGGCGGGTGGGCTGGTGGAGGGGTGGGTTGTTTTTGGAATGCCTGTCCATAACTAGCCCCCTTGCCTCCCCGCCCTCTTGCCTCCGCGCTTCCTTGCCCTTCGCGGTCAGGGCCGCCGTGGCGGTATCCCGCCTTCGCCGCTGGATTGGCTGGCGCAGGCCGGGGGGCCTATGGGGCCGCCCGCCCCCTTTCCGTGAGCCGCCCCGCTCGCCCGCAGGCTCTGCCACGGGTCGGAGGGCCGCTGAGCTGGCCGGGCGTGCTGGTGGAGCCCGACCGCGTACCTGCCACCGGGCCGTAGACCGCTTAACCGGCCCGGCGTGCGGGTGGGGGCGATTGCGTGCCACCCGCCGGGCCGGAGACCGCTTTGCCGGCCCGGCGCGCTGGTGGGGTCGTCTGCGTATCTGCCACCGGGGCGTAAGTCGCTTAGCCGGCCGGGCGTGCTGGTGGAGCCCGACCGCGTACCTGCCACCGGGGCGTAAGTCGCTTAACTGGCCCGGTGTGCGGGTGGGGGCGTCCGCGTGCCGCCCGCCGGGCCGTAGGCCGCTTTGCTGGCCCGCGTGCGGGCGAGGCGCGATCGCGTACCTGCCACCGGGCCGCAGGCCGCCGAGCCGGCCGGGCGTGCTTGTGGAGTCCGACCGCGTACCTGCCACCGGGGCGTAAGTCGCTTAACTGGCCCGGTGTGCGGGTGGGGGCGTCCGCGTGCCGCCCGCCGGGCCGTAGGCCGCTTTGCTGGCCCGCGTGCGGGCGAGGCGCGACCGCGTACCCGCCACCGGGCCGCAGGCCGCTAAGCCGGCCTGGCGTGCGGGTGGGGGGAGTCCGCGTGCCTCCCACCGGGCCGGAGGCCGCTTTGCCGGCCCGGCGTGCTGGGGAGGTGCGATCGCGTACCTGCCACCGGGGCGTAAGTCGCTTAACCGGCCCGGCGTGCTGGCGAGGCGCGATCGCGTACCCGCCACCGGGCCGCAGGCCGCTAAGCCGGCCTGGCGTGCGGGTGGGGGCGTCCGCGTGCCGCCCACCGGGCCGTAGGCCGCCAAGACGGCCCGGCGTGCTGGCGAAGGGCGGTTGCGTTCCCTGTTGACGGGAGTTTGTAGCTCACCTGTGGGTCTGGTACCGGGCTGGGCCACTGGTCTTTCGGCCGCTCGCTCGCTTCTGCCTCGTGCTGGAGCGGGGTGGGTCAAGGGTGGGCCGGAGGCCCATCGCCGAAGGCGACGCGTAGCGCCCTTGAGGCGGCCCGTGGAAGCACGACACTGACCGGGAAGCGAGCGGCCCGACGGCCACTGGAAAGCTCCGCCGCGCGTACGGAAGGCCGCCCACCAAAGGAGGGGGGCGGCCTTCCGGAGATCAGTCGACGTTCAGGGTTTGACGCGCAGCGCGGTGAAGCGGGGCCAGGCCACCTTGGCCGCCTTGTCCGCCTCGTTGCGCACCGCCAGGGACACGCCCCCACTGGTACGCGCCGGGTCGAGCTGCTTCGTGGCGCGGGCCACCACCGCGTGACCGCCGTCCACGGTGATACGGACGCCGCCGGGGGAGACCGTCAGGTCCAGCCGGTGTGTCGCCGCCGGGGTGAGCTTGCCGGTCGTGACGCGCTCCGCGCCGTCGGCCGGCCGCTCGGTCACCCGCAGCCCCGCCTCCGAGACGGTGACCGTGACCGGCACCAGGCTGCCGTGCCCGACCTCCACCGACGCGCTGGTCTTGGTCCCGCTCAGCCCGGCGACGGTCGCGCTCACCTGGTAGGTGTTCCAGTCCGCCGTACCCATCGGCAGATGGACGGCCGACACGTACGTGCCGTTCGCCACGCCTTTGCCGGTCAGCGCCGCCAGGCCGGTGCCCGAGGGGCTGCCCGGGAACCGCCACTGCTCGGGGTTGCGCAGTGGCTCGGGGACCTCGGCGGGGGAGCGGGTGACCCACTCGTTCAGCCGCTTCACGAAGGTGTCGGTGGACGTCGTCCGCATCACCTCCAGGCGCTCCACCTGCCGGGCGGCGGCCGCGCGCGGCCCGGCCGGCAGCGGGCGCGAGGAGACGTTGGTCAGCGACGCGGCGAACCGCTCCCGCAGCAGCCGTTCCAGCACGGAGGTGTTGCGGGCGGTGAGGTTGGTCGGCGCGGCCGTCTCCGAGAAGGGGTAGGCGAACAGCCGGGGCGCCGGCAGGCGGTGGTCGGAGAACGCCCGCAGGGACTTGTCCAGGTCGGTCTGCACCCGGGTGCGGTACTCGTTCTCGGTCTCCAGCCGTTTCTCCTTCGCCAGCCAGAGCCGGTTGGCGAGCACCGACCCCTGGTGTCCGGCGGCGTCGATCGCCGCCCGCTCGTGGCTGAGGTGCGTGTGGTCCTGGAAGTCCCAGCGCCCGGATGCCTTCATCCGGTCGATCTCGGCCCAGGACAGGTAGTACGGGCGGTGGGTGCCGACCGCGCCGGTGATCAGGAAGGACGCCGCGCGCATCTTGTGCTTGGCGAGGACCTGGTCGGCGTGCGTCCACAGGCCCCGGGTGCCGTCGTCGAAGGTGAGGTAGACGGTGTGCGGCGCCGGTGTCGTGCCCGTGGTGAGGTAGCGGGTGAACTCCTCGGTGGTCAGGGAGCGGTAGCCCGCCGCCTCCAGCTTGGCGAGCTGGGTGTCCAGCTGCTGCGGGGTGAGGGTGTAGTCGTTGGTGGGCTCGGGGTTGATGTCGTGGTACGCGAGCACGATCGGCGCGCTCGCGCGGGCCTTGACGATCTCCCCGGGCAGCGCCTCCGGCTCGACGCGGGGCGCGGCGGCCTGCGCGGACACCGCGCGCCGGGCGCTGTCGTAGCTCCACGCGCCGAGGAACGGCGTCACCACCACCATGGCGGCGAGGGCACCGAGCGCACTGCGTACGGCGGGACCGAGCAGCCGGCGGCCCGTCCCGCGGCCGGTGGCGGTCGTACGGGAGTCGGGGCGCCGGCTCATCGGGAGCCTCCCCGGGTGAGGACGACGTAGTAGAGGGCGAGCACGGCGGCGGCGGAGAGTACGGCGACGGTCAGCCGGAACAGGTAGCCGATGCCCTTGCGGACCCGGCCTCGCCGGGGCGGGTGCGGGGTTGACGGGCTTGCGGTGATGCTCATGCGGGAGTCCTCGTCCAGATTCCACGGCGGAGGGTGAGAGCGGCGTACGGCAGCAGCCACGCCAGGACACAGCAGGACAGCAGGCTCATCAGGGGCCGGTAGCGCCAGCGCCTGTCGCCCGGGTTGTCGAACCGGAACGCCAGACCCCAGATGCTGCCCTTGAGCAGCATCCCGGCCACGTAGAGCGCGGTGAGCCCGGCCGCCCAGTGCAGCGGGGCCCACACCAGGTGCAGGAAGACCAGGGCGGGGGCGGCCGTCACCCACAGGGCGTGGCCGTAGTAGAGCAGGGCCGGGACCGGCCCCCGGCGCCACATGAAGCCGCCGGTGAAGAAGAGGTTGCGGATGAAGCTCTTCTTCCAGCGGACCTGCTGGTGGATGAAGGGGCGCCAGTGGGCGGGCACGTTGGTCCACACCCGGGCGGACTTGGTGTAGCCCACCAGCCAGCGCCGCTCGGGGTGGTCCTGTCCGGCGATGAACGGCGAGCCGGCGTGCCGTTGTTTGAGGGCGCGTCCGCGCCAGGCCTGGCCGAGCACGTACCCGGTCAGCTGCCGGTCGGTGGCGAACCGGAACGGGGCGCCCGCGAACCGGTCCTCCGCCCAGGCGGGCAGGTAGTTGTAGATGGCCTCGCGCCGGAACGCGGCCAGCGGACCGGAGACGCAGGTGACCGCCCCGTACGCGGCCTCGGCCGCCTTGGCGATCCGGAACTGTCCGTCGTACCAGACGTCCTGGACGCGGGTCAGGGTGCTCTGGTGCGGGTTGAGGGCGCGGCAGTGCCCGCTGACCGCGCCCAGGTCGGGATGGCGGACCATGGCCCGTACGCACTGCCGGATCGCGTCCGGGGCGAGGACGCAGTCGGAGTCGGTGAACATCAGGATGTCGCCGTCGGCCAGCGCGCAGGCGCGGACCAGGGCGGCCTTCTTGCCGATGTTGCGGTCCAGCCGGATGACGGTGATGCCGAGTTCGTCCGCGAGGCCGTCGAGGACCGCGCCGGTGCCGTCCCGGGAGCCGTCGTCGACGACGATGATCTGGAGGTCGGGGTAGTCGGAGGCGGCCATGGAGCGGACACACGCCTCGACGTTGCCGACCTCGTCCTTGACCGCGAGCAGAAAGCTGACCCTGGGCCGTTCCGGCAGCGCCGGGAACGTCTCGTGGCCGGGCGCCCGGCGGCGCAGGGTGCGCACCGCCGGGTCGTCGTACTGGGTGTAGGCGAGGTAGAGCAGGCCGGCGGTGCCGGTCAGCACGGCCAGGCCGTAGCAGGTGATCAGGCTGGGCTCGTACGGCAGCCGGACCGATCGCCGGGCGATCAGCAGCAGCACCGGCACCAGCGCGATCAGGCCGAGCAGCCGTACCAGGGCGGCCCGTTCGCGCGGGTCCATCGTCTCCAGTGCCCCGCCCAGGCGGGCCCGCAGCCGGCGGCGGAGGGGGGAACCGGCCGTGGCGGGCGCCGTGGGCAGGGTGTCGAGTACGGCGCTCACCGGACCGCGGCGGGGGCAGCGGGTCGGATGCGGTGCCGGGTGTCCAGCACCCGCGGCACCGCGTCCAGCCAGCCGAGGTCGGTGCCGGGGTGCACGGTGTGCACGATCACCAGGTCCCAGGTTTCCTCGTGCGGGTCCGCCACGGACCCCAGCTCCCGGCCCTCCACGGTCAGGCGCGGCACGTGGCAGTCGCTGTAGTGGGCGTCGGCGCCCTGCTCGGCGAGCAGGGCGAGCAGCCGCAGCGCCGGGCTCTCCCGCATGTCGGACACGCCCGGCTTGTAGGCGGCGCCGAGGACCAGGACGCGGGCGCCGTCGAGCGGGCGGCCGTCGGCGCGCAGCCGCTCGGCGGCCTGCGCGGCGATCTGCGCGGGGCGCTCGCGCAGGGCGGTCATCGCGGTGCTCAGCACCGGGGCGGACGGCCCGCCGGGCGGCAGCTGGTGCAGCAGGTAGTACGGGTCGCAGGGGATGCAGTGGCCGCCGGCCCCGGGGCCCGGGTAGAACGGCATGAAGCCGTACGGCTTGGTGGCGGCGGCGTCGATGACCTCGACGGGCGCGAGACCGAGGTGCGCGCAGGCCTCCGACAGTTCGTTGGCGAGGGCGATGTTGACCGCGCGGAAGATGTTCTCCCAGAGCTTGGCCATCTCGGCGGTCTCCGGGCCGGACACCTGGTGGATGCGCGAGGCGGTGGCCCGCAGCACGAAGGCGGCGGCCCGGGAGCTGACCGGTCCGGCGCCGCCGACGATCCGCGGGGTGGTCTCCGGGGTGTGGCGTTCGTTGCCCGGGTCGATGCGCTCGGGGGCGAAGGCGACGAGGACGTCCTGCTCGGCCGTCAGGCCGCGGGCGGCGAGCGGGGCCAGCAGCAGGTCCCGGGTGGTGCCGACGTGGCTGGTGGAGGTCAGCACGATCAGCTGGCCCGGTACGGCCCGCTCGACCACGGTGGCGCAGGCGGCGCGCAGGGCGCGCAGGTCGGGCCGGTAGTCCTCGGTGATCGGGGTCGGTACGCAGACGATGACGGCGTCCGCGCGGGGCAGGGTGTCGACGTCCGTGGTGAGCAGGAAGTCGCCGGTGTTCTGGGTGCAGGCCAGGGCGGCGTGCTGGGCCGGGAGCAGGTCCACGCGGCCGGTGCGGATGTCCGCCAGCCGCTGTTCGCTGATGTCGATGCCGAGGACGGTGGCGCCGGCGTCCAGCAGGCCGAGGGCGGTGGGCAGGCCGACGTAGCCGAGGCCGACGACCGCGACGGTCAGTCCTTGCAGGGGGGTGGGGGTGTGCTCACCGGCCGCGTCGAGGCGGTCGGTCCACCGCGTGACTCCGGGGCCGGCGACGGGCGCCCAGGTCACTCCGCTGCTCGCGTTGTGTTGCGTAATAGTCACGCTGTGTTATTTAAGGCTCGTAGCCCGATCTTCCGAGCGGCGCGACAGGGAAGTGCGGGCAATTCACCCGGTTGTCGGCGGACGGGCCGTATGGCGGGGTTCACACGGGTGGGTGGAGTGGTCCGGGAATGAGGCCCCGGGGTTCCCGCATTACTTAAGGAGCTGCAACAATGCAGCCGCACATACCAGCTGGTCGCCCCTGGTAGCTAGGAGCCCCCCATGACCACCTTCGCGCCCGCCGCCTCCCGCGCGGCCCGCGTCCTGTCCCGCCCCCTCCGGCTGAACGGCCTCACCGTCCCGAACCGGATCGTGATGGCGCCGATGACCCGCAAGTTCTCCCCGGGCGGCATCCCCGGCGGGGACGTGCGCTCGTACTACGCCCGCCGTGCCGCCGCGGGCGTCGGCCTCATCGTCACCGAGGGCACGTACGTGGGCCACGAGTCGGCCGGCGAGAGCGGCCGCGTCCCGCTGTTCCACGGCGAGGAGCAGCTGGCGGGCTGGGCGAAGGTCGCCGAGGAGGTGCACGCGGCCGGCGGCGCCATCGTCCCGCAGCTGTGGCACATCGGCATGGTCCGCAAGCCGGGCCAGCGGCCCTACCCGGACGCCCCGGCCATCGGCCCCTCCGGCCTGGTCACCGCGGGCGCGGAGCCCACCGGTGTGACGATGACGCAGAAGGACATCGACGACGTCGTCGCCGCCTTCGCGCGGGCCGCGGCCGACGCCGAGCGCATCGGCTTCGACGGCGTGGAGATCCACGGCGCCCACGGCTATCTGCTGGACCAGTTCCTGTGGGCGGGCACCAACCGCCGTACCGACGCCTACGGCGGCGACGCGGTGGCCCGCACCCGGTTCGCGGCCGAGGTCGTCGCCGCGGTCCGCGCGGCGGTCTCCCCGGAGTTCCCGGTGATCTTCCGCTACTCGCAGTGGAAGCAGCAGGACTACACCGCCCGCCTCGCCGAGACCCCCGCCGAGCTGGAGGCCGTCCTCACCCCGCTCGCCGAGGCCGGTGTCGACGTCTTCCACGCCTCCACCCGCCGCTACTGGCAGCCCGAGTTCGACGGCTCCGACCTGAACCTGGCCGGCTGGACCAAGAAGCTCACCGGCAAGCAGGTCATCACGGTCGGCTCGGTCGGCCTCGACGGCGACTTCATCAACGCCTTCCAGGGCGAGAGTTCCTCGGTCAAGAGCATCGACAACCTCCTGGACCGCCTGGAGGCCGACGAGTTCGACCTGGTGGCCGTCGGCCGCGCGCTGCTCCAGGACCCCGAGTGGGCGGCCAAGGTCCTCACCGACCGCTTCGACGAACTGAAGTCCTACGACGCGTCGGCCCTCGCCACCCTCAGCTGAGCCGGACCGTCGTCACAGATTGCCCAGCGGCTCGATCCCGACCCGCACCGGCGTCCCCCACACCCGCAGCACCTCGTAGTCGGTGAACTCGTGGACGAGCCGGTACGCCATCGCGGGCCGGGAGCCGCGCCGCTGGGCCGCGAGATAGGCCTCCGCCTCGCGCCGGTCCCGGCGGGGCGTGCCGCACAGCTGCCACTCCTGCCCGTTCCACAGCTCCGGCAGCCACCGCTGCTGGGCCTGCGGGCGGTCCCCGCGCACGCCGTACCGGGAGGGCGCGGCGGGGGCGGGCTCCGCCGGACGCCGGGCACCCTGGTACTCCGAGCGGCGCGCGGCCCGGCGCCGGGTCTCACACAGCAGGCACAGGTCGGGGGCGCTCTCGTCCACCGGACCCTGCGGATGCTCGGGACACCGGGTGGCGGGCGCCCCCGTGGTCACGCTGTCCTCCAGCAGGTCCAGGGCGCGCCGCAGGTCGTCCTTGATCTCGTGCAGCCGGGCGTCCGGCGTGTCGGCGGTCAGGGCCTCGCCGTGCTCCCCGAGCAGCCGGAGAGCCCGTCCGAGGGCGGTGAGCTGGGCGTGGTTCATATCGGTCGGTCGCCTCCTCCCCTCCATGGTGCCCTGGCCCGCGGCCCGGGCGCGGGCCGTGGTGGAGTGGGCGCCATGACGACGCGCCGTGCGGGCCGCCTGTCGGAGGCCCTCCATCGCTTCAACGCGGCCCACCCCTGGGACCACAACGCCCACTACCACCCCTGGCTGCTGAGGCAGTTGCCCCGCCGCTTCGGCACCGCGCTGGACGTGGGCTGCGGCAGCGGGGAGCTGGCGCGGCTGCTCGCCCGGCGCGCCCGGGAGGTGCACGCCGTCGACTCCGACGCCGAAATCCTGGCCCGGGCCCGGGAGTCGACGCCAGGCGGCGCACCCGTCGCCTACCGCGTCGCCGACGCCGCCCGGCAACTCCCCGACGGGCCCTACGACGTGATCACCTGCGTCGCCGTGCTCCACCACCTCCCCCTCGCCGAGACCCTCACCCGCCTCAGGGACCGGCTCGCGCCCGGCGGCACGCTCGTCGTCGTCGGCTGCGCGCGGGCGGCGGACCCGCTGGACCACGCGCTCGGGCTCGTCGCCGTACCGCTCAACGCGCTGACGGGCTGGGCGAAGAACCGCGGCCGGCCGGCCCCGCGCCGGCCCCTGTCCATGACGGCCACCACCCGGGACCCGCGGGAGACCTACGCCGAGATCTCCCGCACGGCCCGCCGCCTCCTGCCCGGCGCCCGGCTGCGACGCCGCCTGTTCTGGCGCTACACACTGGTGTGGCGGGTACCTTCGAGCGGACGGCCCTCAGCCCGGTGACCCTCAGGCCGACGGCACTCAGGCCGGTGGCTCTCTGCCGGTGGCCCTCGGCTTGGCGGTCCTCGGCCGGTGGTCCTCGGCTTGGCGGGTCTCGGCCCGGTGGCCTTTAGCTCGGCGGTTCTCGGCTTGGTGACCTTGAGGCCGGTGGCTCTCAGCGGGTGGCCCTCAGCTTGGCGGTTTTTGGCCTGATGACCTTTAGTCCGGTGGTTCTCGGCTTGGTGACCTTGAGGCCGGTGGCTCTCAGCCGGTGGCCCTCAGCTTGGCGGGTCTCGGCTTGATGACCTTTAGCCCGGTGGTCCTCGGCCTGGTGACCTTCAGGCCGGTGGCTCTCAGCCGATGACCCTCAGCCCGGCGGTCTTCGGCCCGGCGGTCTTCGGCTCGGCGGTCCTCAGCTTGGCGGTCCTCGGCCTGGTGACCTTTAGTCCGGCGGTTCTCGGCCTGGTGACCTTCAGGCCGGTGGCTCTCAGCCGGTGGCCCTCAGCTTGGCGGGTCTCGGCTTGATGACCTTTAGCCCGGTGGTCCTCGGCCTGGTGACCTTCAGGCCGGTGGCTCTCAGCCGATGACCCTCAGCCCGGCGGTCTTCGGCCCGGCGGTCTTCGGCCCGGCGGTCCTCAGCTTGGCGGTCCTCAGCTTGGCGGTCCTCGGCCTGGTGACCTTTAGTCCGGCGGTTCTCGGCCTGGTGACCTTCAGGCCGGCGGCCCTCAGCTGATGCCCCTCAGCTTGGCGGTCCTCGGCCCGGTGACCTTTAGCCCGGTGGTCCTCGGCCTGGTGACCTTCAGGCCGGTGGCTCTCAGCCGGTGGCCCTCGGCTCGGCGGGTCTCGGCCCGGTGACCTTCAGCCCCGCGGTCCTCGGCCTGGTGACCATCAGGCCGACGGCCCTCAGCCGATGACCCTCCGCTCGGCGGTCCTTGGCCCGGCAGTCCTTGGCCCGATGGCTCTCGGCTCGGCGGTTCTCGGCTCGGCGGTCTTCGGCACGGTGGCTCTCGGTCCGCCGGCCCTGTGGCCGGGGGTGGGTCAGTCGGGCGCGTGGGCCAGGGCGGCGCGCAGGTGGCCGCCCGACTCCCGAAGCAGACGGGCGGCCGTGGGGCCGTCGACGCCGGCGAGCAGGGCCAGGATGGCGTGCTTCACCTCGCCGCCGGTCTCCGTGAGGGCCCGGTCGATCTCGGCGTCCCCGGCGCCCGTGGCCAGGGCGACGATCCGGTGCGAGCGGGCCCGGAGCTTGGCGTTGGAGGCGCGCACGTCGACCATCAGGTTCCCGTACGTCTTGCCGAGCCGGATCATCGTGATCGTCGACAGCATGTTCAGCACCAGCTTCTGGGCCGTGCCCGCCTTCAGCCGGGTGGAGCCGGTGATCAGCTCCGGACCGACGACCACCTCGATACGGTGCTCGGCGGCGGATCCCAGCGCGCTGTGCTCGTTGCAGGCCAGGCCGACGGTCAGCGCGCCGAGGGCGCGGGCGTGCTCGACGGCGCCGACGGCGTACGGGGTGCGGCCGGAGGCGGAGACGCCCACCACGCTGTCGTCCGGGGTGATCTTCAGCGCGTCCAGGTCCCGGCGGGCCAGCTCGGCGGAGTCCTCCGCGCCCTCCACGGAGGTGACCATCGCCGCGGGGCCGCCCGCGATCAGGCCCACGACCTGGTCCGGGTCGGTGTTGAAGGTGGGCGGGCACTCGGAGGCGTCCAGCACGCCCAGCCGCCCGGCGGTGCCGGCCCCGGCGTAGACGAGCCGGCCGCCGCGGCTCATGCGCTCGGCCACGGCGTCGATGGCGGCGGCGATCCTCGGCAGCTGCCCGGCCACGGCGCCGGGCACGCCCGCGTCCTCGCCGTTCATCAGCCGGGCGATCTCCAGGGTGGGCAGCTGATCGATGCCGGCCAGCTCGGGCCGGAAGGCCTCGGTGGTCAGGGAGGCCAGCTGACTGCGCAGGTCGTGAGAGGTCATAAGGGGGGTGGCTCTCTCCGGTACGGGGACGTGCTGTCCCTACGGTCTATCGCGAAGCGCTCCGGTGCCGGTGCGCCAGCGCCTCGTAGGACGCGGCCAGCGCCGGTGCCGCCGTCTCGTACGTCCGCTGCGCCACCCCGACGAACAGACAGTCCACCACCAGCAACTGACTGGTCCGGGAGGACATCGCGGCGGGCCGCAGCTCCGTCTCCCGCGAGGTCGACGTGGTCAGCACGAGATCGGCGTACTGGGTGACCGGCGCGTCCGGCCGCCCGGTGACGGCCACCGTCGTCGCCCCGCGCTCGAAGGCGACCCGCAGCGGCTCGATGACGTCCCCCGTCGTCCCGGAATGCGTGATCGCGATCGCCACATCGCCCGAACGGAGCTGCACGGCGTTGGTGACCGCCAGATGCGGGTCGCTGTGCGCGTGGGCTATAAGGCCTATCCGCAGCAGCTTCTGGGTGAGGTCCTGGGCGACCAGCCCGGACGCGCCCACGCCGTACACATCGGTGCGCCGGGCCGCGACCAGCGCGGTGACGGCCGCGCCGAGCTGCCCGGTGTCGAGTCCGGCGGCCGTGTCGGCGAGGGTCTGCTGCTCCTCGTAGGCCAGCTTGGCGACGACGTCGTCCAGGGAGTCGTCCACCGCGATGTCGGTGGTGATCGCGGGCGCGCGGCCGGACTGCTGCTGGGCGGCGAGTCCGGCCAGGGCGAGCCGCAGGTCCCGGTAGCCGGGGTAGCCCAGCAGCCGGGCGGTGCGCACGACGGTGGCCTCGCTGGTGCCGGTGAGTTCGGCGAGGCCGGTGACCGTGAGGGCGGCGCAGCCGGCCGGGTCGTTGGCGACGGCCTCGGCGACCCGCTGCATGGACCGGGTCATGGAGGGGGCGAGCGTGCGCACCTTCGCGGCGAGGGAGCCGACCGGACTGCCGAAAATTTCCTTCACGTCCTGGGTCACACGTGAAAGATATTTTCGGTTCGGTGTCCCGGTCAAGAGTGCGCACAATGGGTGCATGGACCCCATCAGCCCCCTGGAACAGGCGTTGCACGCGGCCCGCGCCCTGGTGCTCGCGGACCTGGTCGCGCGCGAGGTCGCCGAGGCCGACGTGGTCTCGCTGGTGGAGGAGTCCATCGCCCAGCGCCGCTGGTGGGTCGAGCAGTGGCCGGACGGCGCCGCCTTCGTCGCCGGGCTGGTCGCCCAGGACGTGCAGGACGCCCTGCTGGAGCGGTACGGCCGCTGGCCGCTGTGCCCGGTGTGCGGCTCCGGCGACCCGCACGCCCTGGACGTGGAACCGGAACTGGGCCCCGACCCGCACTGGGTGTGCCACAAGGCGGGCGTGAAGGTCGCGGCGGTGGGATCGCTGGGCGCGGCCACCGGGGGAACGGTCTCGTCGTGACCCTGTACGTCGACCCGCCCGCCTGGCCCGGGCACGGCCGCCTGTGGTCCCACCTGGTCAGCGACGCCTCGTACGACGAACTGCACGCCTTCGCCGCCCGGTTGGGCCTGCCCCGGCGGGCCTTCGACGGCGACCACTACGACCTCCCGGAGCGCCGGTACGCGGACGCGGTGGCGGCGGGGGCGGTGGAGGTCAGCAGCCGGGAAGTGGTCCGGCTGCTGCGGGAGTCGGGGCTGCGCCGGCCCAAGGGGCTGCGGGCGCGGGGCGGCTAGATCCGGGGGCGGCGTCAGGAGCGGCGCAGATACAGCCCGAGTCCGGTTTCCATGCCGTGCTCGTCGTGGGCCGTCCGTTCCTCCTCCACGGTCGCCCGGACGAAGCCCGCGCGGGCCGCGACCCGCTGCGAGGCGGTGTTGCCGTGCTCGATGGTCAGCAGTACCAGGTCGACGTCCTCGCGGGCCAGCGCCCACTCGGTCAGCGCGCGCAGCGCCTCGGTCGCGTAGCCCTGGCCGCGGGCCTCCTCCACGAGGTCGTAGCCGATCTCCACCCGGCCCTCCTCGTCGGGGGCGCCGTGGAAGCCGATGCCGCCGAGGGCGCGGCCGTCCTCGTTCCGGACGACGGCGAAGACCCCGAACTCCGGCCGGTGCACGCCCGCTTGGTACGCCTTCACCAGAATGCCGGCGGCCTGCTGGGTGCCGGTGTACGGCTCGCCGCCGAGCCAGTCGAAGCCGCCGTCGCCGCCGAGGCGCAGATCGTGGGCGACGGCCGGGCGGAGGCCGGTGAGGGTGCACCGCTCGGTGGGTATGACCAGGTTGTTGCGCCAGCGCCACTCGGTGACCGGGGCGCGGCCGGGCAGTTCGCCGCGGCCGGTGGCCCACAGCAGGGTCGGCCAGGGCTCGGGGCCCGGCTGGACGTGCGGGAAGATCCAGGTCAGGAGGGACTCGGCGAGGTCCGCGGAGGGCTCGTAGGGCAGGCCGAGGCCCTGGGCCATGTCATGGGTGTGCAGCAGCACCTCGGCGACGCCCATCGCCGCGAAGCCCGCGCGGTCGGCGCTGCCGTACGGGTAGGGGTGGTAGGCGCGCACCCCGGGCGGGGCGGTGTCGACGGCCGCCGCCAGCAGGCCGCCGGTCGCGTTGATGACCTGGAGCAGGTCCGCGTTGCCCGCACCCTTGTCGGGGGTCAGCTCGAAGGGGACGTAGTCGTCCTGGGCGCGTGCGACGAGGTTGGAGGCGTAGGCCACCAGGTCGTCGGCGATGTGCACGGCCGTGGCGCGGCAGTCCCACTCCAGCCTCCCGGCCGTGACGGCCGTCCAGTCGCGGTCCACCGCCGGGCGCAGGGCCGCGAGGCAGCCCGCGACGGCCTCGGTCACGTCATCGCCGTTCATCGATCGCATGGGCGCACCCTAGGCGGCCCGCTTCCCTCAGGTCGACAGCATTTCCAGCTCGGAGGAGAGGTTGTAGCGGGCGGTGGCCTCCCAGCGCTCCCGGCCGTAGGGGGTGTGGAACAGGCGGGGCAGGCCGAGGAGTTGGCGAAGAACAGCCGAACGCCCGTCCCTGAAGGCGTCGTTGGGCACGAAGTGGTACTCCTCGTGGATCCCGGCGGTGTAGACGGCGTACGCGGACGGGGGCGCGGCCAGAATCGCGAGGTCGGCGTCGCACAGCACCTGGCCGTCGGCGTCGTCGGGGGCCGGGTCGTGGCCGACGGTGAGCCGGACCAGCCGGGCCACCTCGGCCGTCTTCGCGTCCGGAAGGCCGGCCTCCGGCAGGGCGCGCTCGGCCAGCCGCGCGGACCGCTCCTCGTTCTCGGACCGCTCCGGGAGGTAGACGGCGTCGTGGAACCAGGCGGCCAGCCGGACCACGTCCGGGTCGGCCGCGTACCGCTCGAGGGTGTCGACGTGGTCGAGTACGGCGGTGAGGTGCGCCACGGTGTGGTAGTGGCGCTGCGGCTCCTGCCAGCGGGCGAGCAGGTTGTCGGCGTACGGGGCGGGGTCGGGGCCGCCGCCGGGGGCGCGGGCGGCCTCCAGGGCGCGGGTGAAGCGGAGTCGCAGGGCGTCGAGGTCGGCCATGCCCCCATTCTTCCGCGCCGGTCGTGGAACGCCGCCTCCCGCCTGCCCGCCGCCTCCCGCGTGCCGGTGGTCCGCCGGCCGTCCCGTTCGTGCGGCTGGCCCCCGTTCGTACGGCTGGCCCCCGTTCGTACGGCTGGCGCCGGGGGACGGGCATACTCTTGAATTGGACTAGACCTGTAGTCGCCCGACGAATGCCGATGAATGGGGTGCCATGAGCAAGCGTGCAGTCCTGGAGGTGATCGCCCTCGACCTCGAGGACGCGGTCGCCGCCCAGGCCGGAGGCGCGGACCGGCTGGAGCTGGTCACCGAGATGGCGGCCGACGGGCTCACCCCCGCGCCCGCCACCGTCGCCGCGATCCGCGCCGCCGTCGACATCGACCTGCGCGTGATGCTCCGCATCGCGGGCGGCTTCGCGGCCGGCGACCTGGACCGGCTGGTCGGCCTGGCCGGCGAGCTGCGGGAGGCCGGCGCCGACCAGTTCGTGCTCGGGTTCCTCGCCGAGGACGGCGGCGCCGACGTGGCCGCAGTGGAGCGGGTCGTCGACGCGCTTGACGGCTGCCCGTGGACCTTCCACCGGGCGATCGACCGGGCCGCCGACCGGGACGCCCTGCGCAAGCAGCTCGCCGACCTGCCCGGCCTGGACACCTACCTCACCGCGGGCGCCGCCTCCGGCGTGGACGACGGCCTGCCCACGCTGCTCGCCGAGGCGGCGCAGGGCGGCGGCCCGGGCTACGAGCAGCAGATCATGGTCGGCGGCGGGCTGCGCCTCGACCATGTGGCCCGGCTCCGCGAGGGCGGGATCGACGCGTTCCACATCGGCGGCGCGGCCCGCCCCGCCGGCTGGCGGGGGCCGGTCTCGGCGGAGGTGGTCGCCCAGTGGCGTACCGCGCTGGACGGGGACGACGACAGGGCCTAGTCCCGCACCGCGCCGGACGGGGACGACGCCGGCTGCTTCCGCACCGGGTGCAGGCACAGCGGGGTCGTGCCGTTCGCGCTGTACTGGAGGTAGGCGTAGTAGTCGCCGTCCGCGCAGTACCCGTTGTGCTGCTCGGTGACCAGGTACTGGGCGTCCGGCGAGTCGCAGGGCACGTTCCTGAGGTCCTGGTGGGGCCACTCGCGGTCGTTGTGCGCGCACGCCCCGACCGAGAGCGGCTCGGTGTTCTTCCGGGGCTGGAAGCGCACCCGGGACGGCTCGTCGGAGCCGCCGGCCGCGAGCAGGACGGGCACGGCGATCACCAGCGCGGCCAGGACGGCGAGCGGGAGCAGCACGGCCGGCCGCCGCAGCAGCGGTCGGCCGGGGTCCAGCGGCGGGCGCCAGGCGGCCGTGGCCGGTGCCGGCAGCTTCCGGATCCGGGCCAGCGCACCGAGGTTGAGCAGCAGGGTGGCCGGCGTGATCAACACCGACAGCGGCCCCCACCAGCCCCGTACCAGGGTGTCCCGCTGCATCCGGCGGAACACGGCCAGCGCGCAGGTGCGGCACAGCGTGTCCCGCCGCCGCAGCAGCCGCATCATCACCACCATGCCCTGGTGCCCGCGCACCGTCACCGGCGCGGCGGGCATCGCCCCGCACACCTCGCACGCCGTCCCGGGGACGGGCGGGTACGGCGCCCCGGGCTGCTGGTACGGGTACGCGGGATACGGGGAGTGGGGGTACGGCGTGCTCAACGGGGGCCTCTCCAGGGGGACATGCCGGAACGGATCAGCACCCTACGCGTTCCGCTCGGCGAGCTGCGGGGGGAGCGGTGCCGCGTGCGTCACGATCAGGCCCGACACCGCCCGGGTCAGCGCCACGTACAGCCGCCGCAGCCCGGTGCGCTCGTCCGGCTCGCCGTCCACCACGGCCCGCGGCTCGTCCAGCACCACGTAGTCGTACTCCAGGCCCTTGGCGAGCGAGGCCGGGACCAGGGTCAGCCGGGTCTCGCGGGTGGTCTCCTCACCGGGCGCGAGATAGGAGATGCCGGCGGCCGTCAGGGCCTCGGCCAGCTCCGGGATCCGGGCGTCGGCGGCGATCAGACCCGTCGAGCCCTCGTTGCGCAGCAGCAGCGCGCAGGCATCGACCACATCGGCCGCCCCGGTCGCCGTACGCACCTCGAAGAAGCCGGGGTTCTCCCGGACCGAGGCGACCGGGGTGAGCCCGGGCGCGATGTGCGGCAGCAGCCGGGAGGCGTACGCGATGACGTCCGTCGGCACGCGGAAACCGGCCGTCAGCTCCTCCACCGCACCCTCCGGCTTGCCCAGGTGCGCGAGCGCCTCCGCCCAACTGCGGGTCGCCCACGGGGTCGTGCCCTGCGCCAGGTCGCCCAGCACGGTGGCACTGCCGGTGGTGCAGCGGCGGCCGACGGCCCGGTACTGCATGGGGGACAGGTCCTGCGCCTCGTCCAGCACCACGTGCCCCAGCGAGTGCGTGCGCTGGATCAGATCGGCCGCCTCGTCGATCAGCACGGCGTCCGCCGCCGACCACTTGGCCGACTTCACGCTGCGGGCCGGCCTGGTCCACAGGATCGTCTTCTGCTCGTCCTCGTCCAGGATCCCCGCGGCGTGCTCGGCGAGGAACTCCGCGTCCGACAGCAGCCGCAGCACCAGCTTCGCCGGGTCCACGGCCGGCCAGATCGCCTTCACGGCCGCCTTCACCGCGCTGTTGCGGGCCACCGCGTCCTGCACCCGGTCGTCCGGGGCCTCCCCGGCCTGCTCCATCCGCACCAGCACCGCGTGCGCGATGCGCTGCGGCAGCGCCTCCCGGGCCGCGCCGTAACGGATGTCCCGGGCGAGCAACTCGGCGGTGATCTCCTCCAGTTCGTACGCCGGGATCCGCCAGCGCCGGGAGCCGCGCACGACCACGACCGGCTCGGTGGGAGGGGTCACGTGCGCGTACAGGGCCCGCCGGAGCACCTCGGCCATCCGGGCGTCGCCCTTGACGATCGCCGCGGCGGCCTCGTCCGTGCCGCGCACCTCCACATGGGCTACCAGGTCGTCCACCGTCGCCTGCCGCACGGTCAGCTCGCCCAGCGCGGGCAGCACCTGCTCGATGTAGTGCAGGAAGGACCGGTTCGGCCCGATGACCAGGGTGCCGGTGCGGGCCAGCCGCTCCCGGTGGGCGTACAGCAGATACGCGACCCGGTGCAGGCCGACGGCGGTCTTCCCGGTGCCCGGACCACCCTGCACACAGACCGTCCCGGACAGACCGGACCGGACGATCTCGTCCTGCTCCGGCTGGATGGTGGCGACGATGTCCCGCATGGGGCCCACGCGCGGCCGTTCGATCTCCTGCTGGAGCAGCTTGCTGGTGGCGGCGGCCTCCGCCGGGTCGGACAGGTGCTCGTCCTCGTACGCGGTCAGGTCGCCGCCGGTGTAGCCGAAGCGCCGGCGCAGCCCGACGTCCATGGGGTTCTTCTTCGACGCCCGGTAGAACGGCTGCGACACCGGTGCGCGCCAGTCGATGACCATGGGGTCGCCGTCGGCGTCGTGCACATGCCGCCGCCCGATGTAGAACCGCTCGCCCCCGGCGCCCTCGGCCTGCTCGGCGCCCGGCGCGTGCAGGTAGTCCAGGCGGCCGAAGAACAGGGGGGTGTCGCTGAGGTCGGCCAGCGCCTTGATGCGCTCGTCGATCTGGCGGGTGAGGACCTCGGCGTTGACCCAGTTCGCGGTGACGTCGCGGATGTCGAGTGCCTCGACGTCCTCGCGCATGGCGCGCAGGGCGGCACGGGAGGCGGCGAGGTGGGCGCGCTCCCGGGCCAGGGGGTCGTCGAGCGGGTCGTGGGCGGGCGTGGACAAGGGGGTGCCTCCGGTGGGCCTGCTGCATGGGCTACGACGATGCCGCCCGGTTTCCGGCCGGACGGCGGCACTCCGTGGGGGAGGCGGCAAGGGCGGAGATCTTAGGCGGGGCGCCGGGAAACGTCCAACGAATTTCCGGGCCCGGCCGTTCGTGGTCCGTGCGCGGGCCGTTCGTGGTCCGTGCGCCGGCCGTTCGTGGTCCGTGCGCCGGGCGTTCTCCGCGTGGTTCGCTCGGCCGTTTCCCGGGGTCTCCCGCTGCTCCCGCGTCCCCGGCCTGCCCGTCCCCTAGGGGATACGGGCCGCTCGGTCTCAGGGGTGGCCTCCACCCGGGGGCCTACGCGGGGCGGCCGGAAACTGGACCCGGGGGCCGATGTGCCGGAGGTGCCCGGCGATCCACCATGGGGACATGAGCGCAGTGACCCTCACTCCCGCCCCCTTCCGGCCGCCGTCCGGCGCCACCGTCCTGGACGGCACCCGCCACCACCCGCTGGGCGACGCCCTGCGCGCCGTCAAGGTGTTCGCCGAGGCCGCGTTCAGCGTCGTCATCCTCGGCGAGTACGGCGAGTACGGCGAGGAAGCGGGCATACGCCGCAGATGACGACATAGGGTCGGCTCCGTGCGGAAACGGACGGCCCCGGCCCTGATCCTGCTCGCCCTCTCCCTCGCCGCCTTCGGCACGCTCTGCGCCCTGCGCGGCGCGCCCATGGCCGACCTCCTCGTCTACCGCGCCGAGGGCGCCGCCGTGGCCCACGGCACCGACCTGTACGGCTTCACCGTCACCGAGTGGCGGCTCCCCGCGACCTACCCGCCCTTCGCCGCGATCCTGTTCGTCCCGGCGGCCTGGCTCCCCGTTCCCGTCCTGAAGACGGCGTTCCTCGCGGCCAACGTGCTCCTGCTCGCCGTCCTCGTCGTCCTGTCCGCCCGCCTGGCCCGGCGCACCCCGGCCCCGCCGGTGGTCTGCGCCGCCACCGCCCTCGCCCTCTGGCTCGAACCGGTCTTCCAGACCCTGCTGTTCGGCCAGGTCAACCTGGCCGTCGCCTGCCTGACCCTGTGGGACCTGACCCGCCCCCCGGGCGCCCGGTGGGCGGGAGCGGCCCTGGGGATCGCGGCCGGGATCAAACTCACCCCGGCCGTGTTCGTGGCCTGGCTGCTGCTGCGCGGCCGGACACGGGAGGCGGCGACCGCGCTCGCGGCCTTCGCGGGGACGGTCGCGTGCGGCGCCGTGCTGCTGCCCTCGGCGAGCGTCTCCTTCTGGACCCGGCGGCTGTGGGAGACCGGCCGGGTCGGCAAGGTCTGGATCGTGGACAACCAGTCCCTCCAGGGGCTGATCGCGCGGATGCTCGGCGATCCCGCGCCGGGCCTCGGCTGGGTGCTGCCGGCGCTGGCCACCGGTGCCGTCGGCCTGTGGCTCGCGGCCCGCGCCCGGCAGGAGCGGCACGGCATCCTGCTCACCGCGTGCACGGCCCTGCTGGTCTGCCCGATCAGCTGGTCCCACCACTGGGTGTGGTGCGTGCCGCTGCTCGCGGTGCTGCTGGGCGACGGCCACCGGTGGGCGGCGGCCGTCACGGCGGCGGTCTTCACCGCCCGCACGCTGTGGCTCGTCCCGCACGCCGGCGACCGGGACCTGCACCTGCCGTGGTGGCAGCAGCCGGCGGCGTCCCCGTACCCGCTGCTGGTGCTCGTCCTGCTGGCGGGGGCGGCGGTCCGCCGCCCGGAGCGTCAGGCCGCGCCCTCCGCCAGGATCTCGTCGGCGTCCACGATCCGGTAGGCGTAGCCCTGCTCGGCCAGGAACCGCTGCCGGTGCGCGGCGAAGTCCTGGTCGATGGTGTCGCGGGCGACCACCGAGTAGAAGTGCGCCTGGTGGCCGTCGGCCTTGGGGCGCAGCACCCGGCCGAGCCGCTGGGCCTCCTCCTGGCGGGAGCCGAAGGTGCCGGACACCTGGATGGCGACCGTGGCCTCGGGCAGGTCGATGGAGAAGTTCGCGACCTTCGACACCACCAGCACGCTGATCTCGCCCTCACGGAAGGCGTCGAAGAGCTTCTCGCGCTGGGCGTTGGAGGTCTCCCCCTTGATGACAGGAGCGTTCAGATGCTCACCCAGCTCGTCCAGCTGGTCGATGTACTGGCCGATGACCAGGACCTGCTGCCCCGCGAACCGGCGGACGATCGCCTCGGTGACCTTCCGCTTGGTCGCGGTGGTCGCGCAGAAGCGGTACTTCTCCTCCGCCTCGGCCGTCGCGTACGCCAGCCGCTCGGAGTCGGTCAGGTTCACCCGGACCTCGACACAGTCGGCGGGCGCGATATAGCCCTGCGCCTCGATCTCCTTCCACGGCGCGTCGAACCGCTTGGGCCCGATGAGGGAGAACACGTCCGACTCCCGGCCGTCCTCGCGCACCAGGGTGGCCGTGAGCCCCAGCCGGCGGCGCGCCTGGAGGTCGGCGGTGAACTTGAAGACGGGCGCGGGCAGCAGATGCACCTCGTCGTAGACGATCAGCCCCCAGTCCCGGGAGTCGAACAGCTCCAGGTGCGGGTAGACGCCCTTCCGCTTGGTCGTCAGCACCTGGTAGGTGGCGATGGTGACCGGCCGGATCTCCTTCTTGGTGCCGCTGTACTCGCCGATCTCGTCCTCGGTCAGCGAGGTCCGCTTCACCAGCTCGTGCTTCCACTGCCGGGCGGAGACGGTGTTGGTGACGAGGATCAGCGTGGTCGACTTCGCCTGGGCCATGGACCCGGCGCCGACCAGCGTCTTCCCGGCGCCGCAAGGAAGGACGACCACACCGCTGCCGCCGTGCCAGAAGTTCTCCACGGCCTGCTTCTGGTAGGGGCGCAGCGCCCAGCCGTCCTCCAGCAGCTCGATGGGGTGCGCCTCGCCGTCGACGTAGCCGGCGAGGTCCTCGGCCGGCCAGCCCAGCTTCAGCAGCGTCTGCTTGATCTGCCCGCGCTCGGAGGGGTGCACGACGACCGTGTCCGGGTCGATCCGGGCGCCGACCAGCGGGGCGATCCGCTTGGACTTCAGCACCTCCTCCAGCACCGGCCGGTCGGTGGTGGTCAGCACGAGGCCGTGCGCGGGGTGCTTGCTGAGGGTGAGCCGGCCGTAGCGGTCCATCGTCTCGGCGATGTCCACGAGCAGCGCGTGCGGCACGGGATAGCGGCTGTACTGCACCAGGGCGTCCACGACCTGCTCGGCGTCGTGCCCGGCGGCGCGCGCGTTCCACAGGCCGAGCGGGGTGACCCGGTAGGTGTGGATGTGCTCGGGCGCCCGCTCCAGCTCGGCGAAGGGCGCGATGGCCCGCCGGCAGTCGTCGGCCCGTTCGTGGTCGACTTCCAGCAGCAGGGTCTTGTCGGACTGGACGATCAGTGGACCATTCACGCGCGGCACACCCTTTCCACAACGGCCAAACGTCCAGTGTGCCTCATCGAGCGGGTTTGTCCCGAGGCCGTGCGCTATGCAACCTCGTCCCGCCCCCGTGGGTCTACGCCTGCGGCGGGGGCCGAGGGGAGGGCGTGGAATGGCAGCGGTCAGATGGGCGACCGGCGCGGGGGCCGTGGTGGTGCTGGTGGGCAGCGGTGTCTGGGCCATGCGGCCGGGGCAGGTCGATGCCCGGCTGTGGGAGGAGGTCCGGCCGGTGATCGAGGCCCGGCTGGCGGCGGAGCAGCGGGGCACCGGGTACGGCGAGGAGGTGCCCGCGCTGGACGCGCACTGGTTCTGCCGGGCCGAGCCGGTCGGCCTGGAGCGGCACGGGGACGAGGTCCGGGCGGGCGTCGACACGCTGTGCGTCGAGTACGGGGTGCGCGACGGCGGCCTGGTGGAGTGCGGCGGCGGACGGGTCCCGCAGGTGCTGCGGCTGGCGCGGGCCGCCGACGGCCGCTACCGGGTGGTCTCCCGCGAGCAGGCTCCCGACGGCGCGGGCCACGCGGACTGGACCGAGTCCCACTTCGGCCGCCGCACGCTCGCCCTGCGCGACCAGATCTCCTCCGCCCCCCTGGAGAACGCGGCCCGCACCCGCTACGGCCTGCGCGAGGACACTCCGGTCGGGGACTGCTGAGGGGGCGGGACGGGGGCTGCCGGGGGCCGCGGGGTCGGCCGTACGGGGCGGGAGCGGTGCCCGGCCGGGGCTCGTGGGGTCGGCGCGCCGACCGGGCCTGCGGGGCGCGGCTGCCAGGTGTGGAGCGTGCGGCGGGGCTGCCCGGGTCGGTGGGTGTGGCGGGGGTGCCGGGTTCGGCGTCCGGGAAGGGGCTGCCGGGCCGAGTGGGTCGGTCCCGGACTGCCGGGCCGGGTGCGCCGGTCCCGGGCCGCCGGGGCGGACGCGTCGGCGGCCCGGGACCTGGGCGGCGGGGCGTCGACGGTGGCGGCTCAGTCCTCCGCCAGTTCGGCCACTCCCGTGATCCGGTGCAGGGGGTACGTCCGGATCTCGTCCGCCGTGTGGTCGTACGCCGTGACGAAGCCGCCCTCCACCCGGACCGGCGAGATGACCCGCTGGCTGGCGGCGCCCTCGGCGTTGACGTAGCCGATCCACAGGGAGTCGCCGGTCAGGACGGCGGCCTGCACGGTGGCCAGGGTCTCGGCGGAGGAGGTGCGGGGCAGCTCGCCGCCCGCCAGGGGCTCGCCGACGGGCTTGCGCGGGGTGGTGGCGGCCAGATCACCGGCCCGGATCGCGCGGATCGCCGCCGTGAGCAGCGTGGCGTCGGGCGCCGGCGGCCCGTCCGGCACCGGTTCGGGCGCGGCGCGCGGCGGGGTCCGGTGCGCGTGGGCGCGGGCGATCAGCACATCGCCCTCGGCGGACTCGGCGGCGGGCGCGTAGCCCATCGCGCGCAGCCCCTCCAGCAGCGTCGCCGGGTCGGTCGGCGCGGCCAGCACGGTCGGGGCGAGGCGGCGCAGCCGCAGGGCGGCGGCGCGCTTGTCGGCGAGGATCTCGTTCAGCAGGGCGTCGTCGTCGCAGCGGACGTACGCCGAGGCGGCACCGACCCGCAGATGGCCGTGCCTGCGGGCCACGTCGTCGATCAGATAGGCGAGCGGCTGCGGCACGGGGGTGCGGGAGTGCTCGGTGAGGAAGGCGTGCAGGTCGGCGGCGGTCCGGCCGGCGTCCAGGGCCCGGCGGACGGACGCCGGGGTGAACCGGTACACGGTCGCCCCGCCCTTGGACTCCACGTCCGCGAGCACGCCCAGCGTGTCCGCGAGCGGGCGCCGCAGCGGGCCGGGGGCGACCGCCGTCAGGTCGGCCTGGAGCAGCACATGGTCCAGGGGTTCGGGCAGCAACGGCGCGAGCAGCCGCGCCGCCTCGGCCCCCGCGACGGCCTGCTCGGGCCCGGACAGCGGCACGAGCCGGTCGGGGACCCGGTGGCGATGCACGGGCAGCTTGTCCCCGGCACCGCCGGCGGCGCGGTGACCGGAGGCATCGGAGGCGGAGTGACCGGAGGCTCCGGCCCCGGTGGTGTCGGCCTGCGTGGCTTCGGCACCGTGTCCGCCGGCGGTGGAAGACCCCGGTCCCGGTGCCTCGGCCGCCGAGGAGCCGGAGCGGGCCGCGGGGGGAGCCCCCAGCAGCGCGCGCCCGTGGGCGGAGAGGGCGCCCCGGCCGGTCAGGCCCAGCAGTTCCGCCTCCGACAGGGTCCAGCGGGCCAGCCGGGACCGCAGGTCCTCCTCGCCGTCCCGCCGGCCCTCCTCACCGTCCCGCCGGCCGCCCCGCAGCGGACGTTCCCAGCGCAGCCGGGCCAGCACCGACTCGGCGTCCGGTGCGGCACCCGCCCCCAGCCCGGCCAGCAGGGACAGCACCCGGTGCCGTACCTCGGGCGCGGCGGACCGGTCGAGCCCCGGGCCGAGCGCCGACAGCGTCCGGTCCTTGGCGTCCCGGCCGCCGACCAGCCCCGGGGTCCGGGTGGCCGCCAGCCACGCCTGGGCGAGCCGGACCCAGCGCTCGGCCGGCGGCTGCTCCAGCCACTCGTCGTAGGCGGGGGTGGCCGCGTACCGCTCGTCGGCCTCGCCGTCGGAGGCGATCAGCCCGGCCGCGTACGCCAGTTCCACCCAGAAGGCGGCGACCGGCTCGGAGACGTCCAGGGCCACGGCCGTCCGCTTCAGGTCACGGACGCTCAGCCCGCCCGCCCGCAGCACGGCCGGGCCGCCCTCGTCCCACTCCTTCAGCAGCTCCTCCACCGTGGCCAGCGCGGTGTACGCCTGCCCGGCCGCGGTGGCGTCCACGACCTGCGGGCTGTGCGACGCGGCCGGTACCACGGCGGGCGGCAGCGGCTCGGTGGCCCGGTGGGCGCGGCCGGCGCGCAGATGCAGCGCGACCTCGCGGGGCAGCACGACCGTGCCGGGCGCGGTCGGCAGCAGCAGACCACGGTCCAGCAGCCAGCGCAGATGCGCCGCCGGATCCGCGGTGACCTGCCCGTACGGCGGCCCCCACACCAGCCGGGACAGCACCTCGCGGGCGGCCTCCGGGGCCTGCGCGAGCAGCCGGGCCAGCTTCTTGCGGTGGGTGAACAGGGCGGTCAGCGCGGCCACGGCGGACACCGAGTCGTGCGTCGACGGCAGCCCGGCGGTCGTCACGATCTCCTGGATCCGCCCCGGCGACATGCCCGAGGTGGCCTCCTGCACGGTCGGCCCGAGCCCGGTCGGGGACGGGTGCTGCGGCGAGGGGGCCAGCACCTCGCGGGCGGTCCGCACCAGCCGCAGCCGGTCGTCCCCGCCCCACACCAGCGCCTGTTCGCGCAGGGCGTGAAGGGCCCGCGGCAGCGCGCCGGCCACGGCCTCGTCGCCCGCGTCCCCGGTCATCAGCCCGAGCAGGGTGTCGTACGACGCCGGGTCCGGGGCGACGGCCAGCGCCTCGGCGGTCTGGAGCGCGAACCGGTCCAGCCGCTCCAGGGCGCGCAGCACCGACGCACGGGTGCCGGCCCGCGTGGCGAGCTGGGTGAGATCGGTGGGCACGGGGGTGACGAGGTCCGGGCGGCTGCGTAGCAGCGCGGCGAGGGAGGAGTCGTCCCGCGCGCGCAGTGCCTCCGCGAGGGACCGAGGGGCTGAGTGGGCCTCGGGGCTCATCCGGTCAACGTTAGCGGACAACCATATGCCGAGGGCATCCACCGGGAAGCGGTACCGTCCCTCCCGGGGTTTCAAGTCGGCGCACCCCGGAGGGGTTCCGTGGGGATCGAGAGCGATCAGGTCGTCTACGAGTATCTGAGCCGCGTCGGTGACATCGCCCAGCAGCGGCAGCTGCCGTCGGCGACACGCATGCGGCTGGTGTCGGAGCTGCGCAACGAGATCGACCGGCACCGGGCGAAGGCGACGGTGGACTCGCCGGCCGCCGTCCGCCGCATCCTGGACCGCCTGGGCAGCCCGGACGAGGTGGTCACGGCGGCGGACACGGCCGGCGGTGCCCCGCAGCCGCCCGCCACCGCCGTACCGGCCCAGCCCTCCGCCGAGGAGCAGGCGCCTCGGCGGGAGCGGCCCAGGGGGCTGCGCCGGGCCGTACCGCGCCCGCGCCCCGCCGAGCCCGAGCCGCCCGCCGCGGCACCGGCCGGGCCGGCCCCGCCGCACCTCGCCCCCGCGCACGAACTCGGCGACGGCTCGGCACCGCCCGACTGGTGGCGGGTACGCGGTCCGGTGGCGGACGCCGACCCGGTGCCGGGGTTCGTCGGCGGGGTGGAGATCCCGGAGCTGCTCAAACGCCCCCCGCGGGAGGCCGGACCGGGCACCGCCGAGACCGGGGCCGTGCCGGGACCCAAGGCCCCCTCGGGGACCGAGGCCACGCCGGAGGCCGAGCCGGCGCCCGCTCCGCGCCGCCGGCTGCGCGGACTGCTGCCGGCCCGCGGCAAGGCGGCCCCGGCCGAGGCTGCCGGGGCGGCCGCCCGTGGGCCGCTGTCCGGCTGGTCCAACCCCCTTCTGCTGCTGGCCGCCGCCGCGCTGGTCGCCGGCGCCGTCCTCGGCAACTGGTTCGCCCTGCTCCTCGGCTGGGCCATCGCCTACGGCTCCCGGCGGCTGACCCCCGCGGAGACCAAGTGGGCCGTGATGATCCTGCCCGGCGCGGCGGTCGCGGCCGGTCTGCTCTGGCTGTGGGGCCGCACCGACGGCCGCTGGGGCACCCCGATTCCGCAGGGCCACATGAGCGACGCGATCGGCGACACCTGGCCGTGGGTGGTCCGGGGCGCGGCGGTGGCCTCGGCGCTGTACCTGGTGTGGCGCTCACAGCGGAAGGGGTAGCGCAGGGGAGGCGGTGACGGGGCCGCGACGTCCTCCCGTCCGCACCCGGCAGAATGTCCCCCATGGCCTCCACCCTGACCGTCGGTTTCGACCTGGACATGACCCTCATCGACTCCCGCCCGGGCATCCGCGCCTGTTACCGCGCCCTGGCGGAGCGAACCGGCACGTTCATCGACGCCGATCTGGCGGTGACCCGGCTCGGTCCGCCGCTCGTGGAGGAGCTGGCCCACTGGTTCCCGCCGGAGCGGGTGCCCGAGATGGCCGAGATGTACCGGGCGATGTACCCCTCCATAGCCATCGCCGCGTCGCCCGCGATGCCCGGCGCCCGGGAGGCGGTGGACGCGGTGCGCGCGGCCGGCGGGCGGACGATGGTGGTGACCGCGAAGTACGAGCCGAACGCCAAGCTGCACCTGTCCCACCTCGGCATCGAGCCGGACGTGGTCGTCGGCGACCTGTGGGCCGAGCAGAAGGCGGAGGCACTGCGCGAGTACGGCGCGTCCGTGTACGTCGGCGACCACGTCGGAGACGTCCGCGGGGCCCGCGCCGCGGGTGCGTTCTCGGTCGCCGTCGCGACCGGACCGTGCCCGGCCGAGGAGCTGGGCGCGGCCGGCGCGGACGTCGTCCTGGCCGGTCTGAGCGCCTTCCCGGAATGGCTGGACGGCTATCGCGAGGCGCCCGGGGCGGCCTCCCGCGCCTGACGCCGTCCGGCGGTGACCGAGCGCAGTACACCGGCACCGGCGATGAGGAATCCGACGGCCATGAGCATGCTCAGACCGAACATGTAGGTCGGAAAAGGCTTCGCCCCGAGGAACAGCGGGGCCACCGTGACCAGGGTGGCCACGGCCCCGAGGAAGAAGACGACGGCCCCGGCCCGGATCAGTCGGTCACCGGGCGCGGCGGAATTCGCTTGGGTTTTGTCACGCACCGGACCAGGGTAGTTCCCTGCGCGAGAGAACAACCGGGGAACGTCTTGTCACCCGCCCGAAGACCATTAGCCTTGGTATCGGCGGGTCATGGTCGACCCGCTCTAGTGCTGTCAAGAGCAGTTTCCGAAGTAGTTTTCCCAACGAGTACGAGGACGAGGACAGACGTGCCTACCGGCAAGGTCAAGTGGTTCAACAGCGAGAAGGGCTTCGGCTTTCTCTCCCGCGACGACGGCGGTGACGTCTTCGTCCATTCCTCGGTTCTCCCCGCCGGAGTCGACTCACTCAAGCCGGGACAGCGCGTGGAGTTCGGGGTCGTCGCCGGTCAGCGCGGTGACCAGGCGCTGTCGGTGAACGTGCTCGACCCGACGCCCTCGGTCGCCGCCGCCCAGCGCAAGAAGCCGGACGAGCTGGCGTCGATCGTGCAGGATTTGACGACCCTTCTCGAGAACATCACCCCGATGCTGGAGAAGGGCCGCTACCCGGAGAAGGCCTCCGGCAAGAAGATCGCCGGTCTGCTCCGCGCGGTCGCCGACCAACTGGACGTCTGACCCGGCCCGGACTTCCTCAGGGGAAGTCCAGCGCCCTCGGGCCGAGGGGCGGCAGCAGCCCCTCGGCCGCCGCGCGGGTGAGCAGCCCGCGGACCGCCGCGTAGCCGTCCTCGCCGAGGTCCGCCGTGAACTCGTTGACGTACAGCCCGATGTGCTGGTCGGCGACGGCCGGGTCCATCTCCTGGGCGTGCGCCATGACGTACGGGCGGGAGACCTCCGGGTCGTCCCAGGCCATGCGCACGGACGTACGGATCGATTCGGCCAGCCGGGTGAGCGTCTGCGCGCCCAGCGAGCGCCGGGCGATGATCGCGCCCAGCGGGATCGGCAGCCCGGTGGTCCGCTCCCAGTGCTCGCCCATGTCGGCGAGCTTGTGCAGCCCGTAGTCCTGGTACGTGAACCGGGCCTCGTGGATGACCAGGCCCGCGTCCACCTTGCCGTCCCGCACGGCCGGCATGATCTCGTGGAACGGCATGACCACGATCTCGCCGACCCCGCCGGGCAGGGTGTCCGCGGCCCAGAGCCGGAACAGCAGGTAGGCGGTCGACCTCTCGCTCGGCACCGCGACCGTACGGCCCGTCAGTCCCCCACTGCCGAAAGCGTGGGAGGTGCCCCCAGCCCCCGCCTCCCGGGTGAGCACCAGCGGCCCGCAGCCCCGCCCCAGCGCGCCGCCGCACGGCAGCAGCGCGTACTCGTCGAGGACGTACGGCAGCACGGCGTACGACACCTTCAGCACGTCCAGCTCGCCGCGCTCGGCCATGCCGTTGGTGATGTCGATGTCGGCGAACGTCACGTCCAGCGCGGGCGCGCCGGGCACCCGGCCGTGGGCGAGGGCGTCGAAGACGAAGGTGTCGTTCGGGCAGGGGGAGTACGCGATCGGCAGGGACCGCTGCTCACTGGTGGTCATGTGGGTTCCAACTCTCCAATGCGGGCGCGAGCTTCCCGAAGCCCTCGGTGAGGGCGGCGAGGGCGTCGCCGATGCGCCAGGCGGCGCGGTCCCGGGGCCCCACCGGGTTGGAGACGGCGCGGATCTCCAGCACGGGCACCCCGTGCGCGGCGGCGGCCTCCGCCACCCCGAACCCCTCCATGCCCTCGGCGAGCGCGCCGGGATGCCGGGCCCGCAGGGCGGCGGCGCGGGCGGCGGTGCCGGTCACCGTGGAGACGGTCAGGACGGTGCCGGTACGGGCGCCGAGGGCCTCGGCGGTGACTCGTACGGCTGATTCCGGTGGGTGGTGGGTGACGGTCCCGAAGCCGAGTTCGGTGACCGGCAGGAAGCCGTCGGCGGTCTCGGCGCCCAGATCGGCCGCCGTGATCGCGTCGGCGACGACGAGCGAGCCGACGGGCGCGCCGGGCTGGAAACCGCCGCCGATCCCGGCCGAGACGACCAGGCCGTAGGGCCGGCCGGCCAGCGCGGCGGCGGTCAGCGCGGCGGCGGTGGAGGCGGCGGCGAGCGCCGGTCCGACGCCGGCGGCGAGCAGGTCCCAGCCCGCGCCGGTACGGCACAGGGCCGCGCCCGGCAGCCGTACCTCCTCGGCCGGCGCGGGCAGCGCCTTCGCCACCGCGTCCCGCTCGACGGGGACCGCGGTGGCGACGAGCACGGGAACGGGGGGCGTGGTCAGCCCTCGGCCTTCTTCAGCTCGTCGGCGTTCTTCAGCTTGAAGGACCACATGCCCTTGTTCGCCTTCTGGCCCATCTGGATCGTGAGCGTGTTGGTCTCGCCCTGCGTGCCGTACTGGGCGCTGAAGAACGCGCCGCTCGGGATCGTGCGGTACGTGTTCTTGCTGGGCTCGGTGAACGGACGGCCGTTGACCAGGACGAACCAGCCCTCGTCCGCGATCTTCGGGTCGACGCCGATGCGGACCTGTGCGTCCTGGCCGACCTCGATCGACTTCACGTCGTCGGAGTTCTTGACGCAGTCCTTCAGCGAGTCGGCGGTCAGCTTGTCGCCGTCGTTGTAGCAGAGGGCCTCGGAGTTGACCGAGTTCCCACCGACGGTGATCGTCGCGACGGGGGTCGGCTTGTCACAGGCCGACAGGACGAGCAGTCCGGCGGAAACGGCGCCGGCAACGGCGACGGCGCGGCGGCGTCGCACAGCGGATTGCAGCGTGGTCATGGCCGAAGGCTATCGGGCGCCCCGAGCCGTCCGCCCACGTGGGGTACGGCGTGCCCGGTTCGTTACGCCACGTGCGCCGGCGGCCGGTTCGTCGGGTCGGGCGCGCCGGGCGGCCGGTTCGCGTGCCGGGCGGCCGGTTCGTCAGGTCGCGCGTGCCGGGCAGCCGCCGCCCCGGGCCGAGGCGAGCAGCCCGCGCAGGGTGGTCAGCCAGCCGGCGGCCACGAAGACGGCGCCGACCAGCAGCCCCACCGTGCCGTCCAGCGGCATCACGATGCCGACCGCGCCGCCGAACACCCACGCCATCTGCAACAGCGTCTCCGAGCGGGCGAACGCCGAGGTGCGCACCGCCTCCGGCACGTCCCGCTGGATCAGCGCGTCCAGCGCCAGCTTGCCCAGCGCCTGCGCGCACCCGGCGACCGCCGCGAGACAGGCCACCGGGAACACCCCGAAGAACAGGCCGCCGAGCACCGCCACGCCGAGCACCACCGCGACGACGGTCACGATGATGATCTCCGGGGCGCGGGACCTGAGCCAGGCGCCCACGGCCGTCCCCAGCGCGTTGCCCGCGCCCGCCGCGACGCCCACGATGCCGAGCGAGACCGCCGCGCTCTGCCCGGCCAGCGGGTGCTCGCGCAGCAGGAAGGCCAGGAAGAAGATCAGGAAGCCGGACAGGCAGCGCAAGGAGGCGTTGGCGCCGAGCGCGTAGGTGACGGCGGGCCCGACCGAACGCAGCCCCGGCCGTCTGGCCCGCTCCCCGGGCGGACGCCGGGTGCCGGCCGCGAGCAGCGCCACGTCCTCGCCCTTGGCCGAGTCCACCTTGGGCGGCAGGGAGAACGACAGAAACGTCCCGGCAGCGAAGATCACGAAGGCGCCGTACAGCGGCCAGGGGTCGCCGAGCGCGTGCAGCCCGGCCGCCACCGGCGCGGCGGCCCCGGTGGCCAGCAGCCCGGCGAGGGTGACCCGGGAGTTGGCCTTCACCAGCGAGAACCCCCGTGGCAGCAGTCGCGGCACGACGGCACTGCGGATGACGCCGTACGCCTTGGAGGCCACCAGCACGCCCAGCGCGGCCGGATACAGCTCCAGCGAGCCGCTCGCCACCGCCCCCGAGATGACCAGCGCGAGCAGCGCCCGCGCCAGCATCGCGCCCGCCATCGCGGCCCGCCGCCCGTGCGGCAACCGGTCCAGGAGCGGTCCGATGACGGGGGCGAGCACGGTGAACGGGGCCATGGTGATGGCGAGATACAGCGCGACCCGGCCGCGCGCCTCGTCGGTGGGCACGGAGAAGAACACGGTCGACGCCAGCGCCACGGTGACCATGACGTCCCCGGCGCCGTTCACCGCGTGCAGCTCGATCAGCTTGCCGAGGCCCGACTCGCCCGCGCCGTGCGCGTGCGTGGCCCGGCGGATACCGCGCGCCGTACCGGTGACCGGAAGGTGCAGGGCACGGCCGACCGCGCGGACGGCCCCGCCCACCCGGCCCGAACCGCCGCCCCGACCACTCGCCTTGCCCGTGGCTGCCACGACGTTCATAGTGCCCCGGGAGCGGCCCGGATAGTGCGGTACGGCACGGACGGCGGCGTACGGCGTGAGGGAGCGGCGGACGGTGCGGGGGCCGGGTACGGACCGGGTGGGAAATTGCACGAATCCCGCCCGGTGTAGCGTGCCTGTCTCAGCCATAACGCAGAATGGATGGCAGAGGTGCGCCCGGGCGCGCGGATGCAGACGTCGATGCGGTCCCCAGGTCCGCTCCGTAGGCGAAACCGCCGGAGGCAGCCGCACTCGACGAGACGGCGTAGGAGAGAAGCGATACCTGTGAGCGCAGCGACAACGCGAAGCCGCACCCCCGACCGCCTGTGCGCCGAGGCCGTCGACCTCGCCCGCGCCGCCGCCGAGGAGGCCGCCGCGCCCGGGGTGATCGGTGAGCACACGGGCCTGGTGTCGGAGGGTGACCGCGTTGTCACGCACTTCTTCGAGTGCAAGGAGCTGGGCTACCGGGGCTGGCGCTGGGCGGTGACGGTCGCCCGGGCCTCCCGCGCCAGGATCGTCACGCTCGACGAGGTCGTCCTCCTGCCCGGCCCCGACGCCCTCCTCGCCCCCGAGTGGGTGCCGTGGAGCGAGCGCCTGCGCCCCGGCGACCTCGGCCCCGGCGACCTGCTCCCCACCGACCAGGACGACCTGCGCCTGGAGCCCGGCTACACCGGCGACGAGGAGCCGCCGCCCAACTCGGTGGTGTCCGAGGAGATGCGGGAACTGGCCGAGGCGGAGGACGCCGACGTCACCCCGGGCACCTCGGCCGTCCAGCCGGGGACGCCCTCCCGGGGCACGATCGCGTCCGTCGCCGAGGAACTGGGCCTGCGCCGCGCGCGGGTGCTGTCCCGCTACGGCCTGCGCATCGCCGCCGACCGCTGGGAGGAGGAGTTCGGCCCCAAGTCCCCCATGGCCCAGGCGGCCCCCGCCACCTGTGTGTCCTGCGGCTTCCTCGCCCGCATCGGCGGCTCCCTCGGCCAGGCCTTCGGTGTCTGCGCCAACGAGTTCTCGCCGGCGGACGGCCGGGTGGTCTCCCTGGCCTACGGCTGTGGCGGCCACTCGGAGGCGGCGGTCATGCCCAAGCCCCCGCAGCCCGCCGCGCCGGTCGTCGACGAGACCCGGGTCGATCCCTTCCCGCTCCGCCCGGCCCGTGACTCCGGCTCGGTCCCGGAGACCGGCGACGACGAGACGGCGGAGCTGGGCCACTCCTGAACGGCGGCCTCCGCTGCCAGACTGCCCCGGTGATCATCAGAACGGCGCAGGAACAGGACCTTCCCGGCTTCCTCGGGCTGGCGGCCCAGGTGGAGCACTGGTTCGGGTCCATGGTGGCGGACCCCGGCTTCACCCGGGCCGTACGGCAGAGCATCGGCACGGGTACGGCGCTGGTGGCGTCGGAGGAGACCTCCTCCGGCCTCCTCGGCGCCGTCCTCTTCGGCGCGGCCCCGCCGGTCCACCATGTGCACTGGCTGGTCGTCTCGGACGGGGCGCGGGGGCGGGGCGTCGGGAGCGCGCTGCTGTCGGACGCGTTCCGCAGATGGGTCCGCGGGCCGGCCACCGTCGAGGTGGTCACGTTCGGCGCGGACCACCCCGGTGCGGTGGCCAGTGGGGCGCGCGTGTTCTACGAGCGGCTCGGCTTCACTCCGGCCGAGCCGGCGGCCCCCGGCCCGGAGGGCGGCTCCCGGCAGGTGTACCGCCGCCACGTCCCCTGAGCCGAGCCGCACCTCGGCCCACACGGTCTTGCGGGGCTCGGGCCCCGGCGTGGTACCCCAGCGGTCCGCGAACGCGTCCACGAGCAGCAGCCCGCGTCCGGAGTCGGCGTCCGGCGCGGGGCGGACCCGCTCCGGCAGCCGGTCACCCCGCGTGTCGGTCACCTCGATCCGCAGCACGTCCCCTACGGGGTACAGCGTCAGCCGGAAGTCCCGCCCGGCCGTGCGGCCGTGGGCGACGGCGTTGGCGGCCAGCTCGGCGACGATCAGGGCGGCGGGGTCCATGGGCAGGCCCCACGAGCGGAGTTGCTCCGTGGCGAGGAGGCGGGCCAGCCGGGCCCCTCGCGGGGTGGTGGACAGCTGTATCGAGAAGTTCCGGTCAGGGGTGGGGGATTCGTGGGTCACGTACTCAGCGTGTCCGTTTCCGACGCTTCTGAAGAGTGACGGAGCGGTTGCGTAGAGTCACTGTCCGCGCATGTCCGGTGGTGTCCGGGAGTTGGGGTCGTATACGGACCGGTGTCGGGGGGTTGCCGTGGGGCCGCCCGCTTCTCGGTGAGTGTCGTGCTTCCGTGACACGACACTGGCCGGGAAGCGAGCGGTCCGACGGCCACGTCATCACACCGCCCACTCCGACTCCCTCCCCGAGCAAGCACCCCGACCCACCTTCCCTTCGGCCCCCGACCCCTCCGCGCTGTACCTTCGTCCTCACGCGGAGGATGGAGAGTGATCGTGAGCAAGTTCGTGCGGCCGGCGGTGGAGGGGGCCGATCCGTTCGGGACGGCCCGGCTGCGGCGCGGGGTCCTCGACGCCTGGGCGACCAGTCCCGCCAGGTTCCGGGAGGACGCCAACGCCGAGGAGGATCTCGCCCTCGGCGGTTACCGGGACCGGCTCGTCGTCGAGCTGGCGCAGAACGCCGCCGACGCCGCCGCACGCGCCGGGACGGCCGGGCGGCTTCGGCTCACCCTCCGCGACGGCGTGCTCGTGGCCGCGAACACCGGCGCCCCACTGGACGCGGCCGGCGTCGAGTCGCTGTCCACACTGCGCGCCTCCGCGAAACGGGACGCCGCGGCCACGCACGCCGCCGTCGGCCGGTTCGGGGTCGGTTTCGCCGCCGTACTCGCCGTGACCGACGAACCGGCGATCGTGGGGCGGCACGGAGGCGTCCGGTGGTCCCTCGCCGAGGCCCGGGAGCTGGCGGCCGACGTCGCCCGGCACAGCCCGGGACTGGGTGACGAGGTACGCCGCCGGGAGGGCCACGTGCCCCTGCTGCGGCTGCCCTTCGCCGCCGAGGGCACCGCCCCCGAGCCGTACGACACCGCCGTCATCCTGCCCCTGCGCGACGCCGCCGCCGCCGATCTCGCCGAGCGGCTGCTCGCCGGCGTGGACGACGCCCTGCTGCTCGCCCTGCCGGGGCTGACGGAGGTCGTCGTGGAGATCGAGGGGCAGGAGCCGCGCACCCTCAGCCGCCGTACCGACGGTGCCTTCACGGTCGTGGAGGACTCCCGGGACGGCATCACCCACTGGCGCACCGCGTCCGCGCACGGACCGCTGACCCCCGACCTGCTCGCCGACCGGCCCGTGGAGGAGCGGCTGCGCCCCCACTGGTCGGTGACCTGGGCCGTACCCGTCGACACGTACGGCGCCCCGGCCCGGCCCCGTACCAGCCCGGTCGTGCACGCGCCGACCCCGAGCGACGAGCCGCTGGGCGTGCCCGCGCTGCTCATCGCCTCCTTCCCGCTGGACACCACCCGCCGGCACGCGGCGCCCGGACCGCTCACCGACTTCCTGGTGCAGCGCGCGGCCGACGCCTACGCCGCCCTGCTCGCCGAGTGGCGGCCGGTCGGGGAGGGGATCATCGACCTCGTGCCCGGGCCGCTCGGCAAGGGCGCGCTGGACGGGGCGCTGCGGCAGGCCGTGCTGGAGCGGCTGCCGCGTACCGCCTTCCTGCCGCCGGCCGTCGCGCCGAAGGGCGACGAGGAGCTTCCCGAGGCGCTGCGCCCCCGGGACGCCGAGATCGTGGAGGGCGCCGGCGCCGACACCGTACGGGTGCTGGCCGAGGTGCTGCCCACCCTGCTGCCGGCCGGGCTGGAGCGCCGCGCCGAGCTGCGCGCCCTCGGTGTCGCCCGGCTGCCGCTCGCCGACGCCGTCGACCGGCTCGCCGGGCTGGAGAAGGAGCCGCGGTGGTGGTGGCGGCTGTACGACAGCCTCGCCGGGGTCGACCCGGAGCGGCTGACCGGGCTGCCGGTGCCGCTCGCCGACAACCGGACCACCATCGGGCCCCGGCAGGTGCTGCTGCCCACCCCCGACGCCACCCGGATCGACCCGGACCTGCTCGGGCGGCTCGGGCTGAAGGTCGCCCACCCGGACGCCACGCACCCGCTGCTGGAGAAGCTGGGCGCACTGCCCGCGACCCCCCGTGCCGTGCTGACCACCCCGCAGGTGCGGGCCGCCGTGGCGGGCTCCCTGGAGGAGGACGGCGCTCTGGGCTGGGAGGAGGACGCGCCGGACGCCGAGGAACTGGCCGAGACCGTGCTCGCCCTGGTCCGCGACGCGGGACTGGAGCCGGGCGACGAGCCCTGGCTGGGCGCGCTCGCACTGCCCGACGAGGACGGCGAACTCGCGCCCGCCGGTGAACTGGTGTTTCCCGGCAGCCCCTTCGCCCGGATCATCCGCGAGGGCGAACTCGCGGCCGTGGACGCCGAGTTGGCCGAGCGATGGGGTGAGCAGCCGCTGACCGCGTGCGGCGTGCTGGCGGACTTCGCGCTGGTCCGCGCCACCGACGTCGTCCTGGACCCGGACGAACTGGAGCCCCGCGAGGGCGACTTCGCCGAACCCGACGACGCGGGGCTGCTGGACGCCGTGGACGTGTGGTGCGAGGACATCCTCGACCGGTTCCCGGACAGCCCGGTGCCGCCCGTCGCCACCGAACTCGTCGCCGTACGCGACCTGGAGCTGGTGGACGACGACCACTGGCCCGAGGCGCTCGCCCTGCTGGCCCGGCCGCCGCTGCGGGACGCCCTCACCCAGCCCGTGCGCATCCTGCTGCCCGACGGCACCCACGAGGTCGTCCGGCCGTACACCGCGTGGTGGCTGCGCGGGCACCCGGTGCTCGACGGGCGGCGCCCGGCCGGGCTGCTCGCGGCCGGCGGGGACCCGCTGCTGCGCGGGCTGTACGACGAGGCGGACGCGACCGGTTTCGAGGACGAGCAGGTCCTGCGGGCGCTCGGGGTACGCACCTCCGTCGGCGCGCTGCTGGACGAGCCCGGCGGCGCGGCCGAGCTGCTGGACCGGCTCGCCGACCCAGAGCGCCCGGTCACGCCCGCCCAACTGCACGGGCTGTACAGCGCGTTGGCGGAGCTGGACCCCGAGCGGGTGACCCTGCCGGAGGAGCTGCGGGCCGTGGTCGACGGGCGGGTGGAGGTCGTGGACGCCGCCTCGGCCGTGGTGGTCGACTCCCCGGATCTGCTGCCGTTCACCTCCGGGGTGCCGCTGCTGCCGGTGCGGCCCGCGCGCGCCGCCGAGCTGGCCGAGCTGTTCCAGGTGCGCCGGCTCAGCGAGTCCGTCACCGGCGAGGTGCACTCCGAGGGGGCCGAGCACGATGTGCCCGAGTCGGTGCGGGTGCTGCTCGGGCCGCGTACGCCCGCGGCCTACGTCGAGCACGAGGAACTCGTCGTGGACGGCGTGGAGATCGACTGGCGGCTGACCGACGACGGCGTGCTGCACGCGGCCACCCTGGAGGGGGTCGCCGCGGGGCTGGCCTGGGCGGCGGGCCAGTGGCCGCGCCGGTTCGAGGTGGCCGCGCTGCTGGAGGACCCGTCGCGCACGGAGGAGCTGGCCCGCGACCGGTGGTTCGACTGACCCCGGGAGTGGCCCTGTCCACCGACTCCCCGGAAAGTTCACATCAGTAGTACAACCTTTCACATCTCTCCCCGGTCAGATCAGCGGAGTCATCCCGACTCCCTGATCTGAACGTGGGGAAACACATGCGCATCCGTGCCTCTGTCGCCGTCGTGAGCGGCGCTCTGGCCCTGTCCGCCCTCGCCGTGCCGGCCGCCCAGGCCGACGCCGTCGAGGGCAACGTCAAGATCACCAAGGTGGTCGTGGACGGTGACAACAAGGTGCAGATCGGTACCTCCGGCGCGGTGACCGTCAAGGTCAGCGTGACCGCGACGGACAACTCGGGTATCAAGGGCGCCGACGAGTTCGACCTCTACGGCCCGGACAACGGCATCGAGACCACCGGCAAGCCCACCTGCACCAAGGTCAACGCCACCACCTCCACCTGCACCGCCTCGGTGAAGATCGACCCGAGGACGGACTACCTCAGCAACAAGAGCGCCGGTACCTGGTACGTGGACGCGTGGATCGACGCCAAGGACGGCGACTACATCTGGAAGGAGAAGGCCGGCTCCTTCTCCTTCCAGCGCGCCGCCAAGCTGACCGCCAACGCCACCCCGGAGCCGGTGAAGAAGGGCAAGACGATCACCGTCACCGGTGCCCTCACCCGCGCCGACTGGGAGTCGCTGAAGTACGCCGGTTACGGCTCGCAGTCCGTGAAGCTCGAGTACAGCAAGAAGAGCACCACCGGCTACACCACGGTCAAGACCATCAAGGCCGACTCCAAGGGCAACCTGAAGACGACGGTCAAGGCCTCGGCCGACGGCTACTACCGCTTCTCCTACGCGGGCAACTCCGGCACCGCCGCGGTCAACTCCGTCGCCGACTTCATCGACGTGAAGTAAGCCGCCGTACCCCCGGGTTGCGCCACCCGGGGGTATTCGGTGGGCCGAACCCGGCCGGGAAGAGCCCTGACCCGTGGAAACCGGGGTCTGTGGCGGGGATCTGATCGCGTGAGTCGACCGACTCCGCGATCACTTCTCCCTCCAAGGGAACACATATGCGCATCCGTGCCACCGCAGCCGCCGTCTCCGGCGCCCTGGCCCTCTCCGCCCTCGCCGTGCCCGCCGCCCACGCGGCCCCCGCGGCGCCGAACGTCACCTTCTCGCACATGAAGGTCAACGGCGGCAAGGCGATCACCCTCGGTGCCACCTCCACCGTGAAGGTCAAGGCGACCTACACCGTGACGCACCCCGCGACCGTGTCGATGTCCGACGTCCTCACCGGCCCGGTGCTCTACCGCGGCGACTCGGCGAAGTACGCCGACACCCAGGTCGCCGGCGACGACCCGGGCACCTGCGCCAAGGTGGACGCCACCACCGCGAACTGCTCGGCCACGATCACCGTCCCCGCCCGCGAGCTGTACGACTCCGACGCCGGCACCTGGAAGAAGGGCGGGGTCGCGGTCGACAAGAAGACCGGCGCCGACAGGTGGCAGAACGACCTCGGCACCCTCCCGGTCCGTCGCGCCGCCCAGCTCACCACCGACGCCGCCCCGGAGCCGGTGAGGAAGGGCAGGACGATCACCGTGGCCGGCAGGCTGACCCGCGCCGACTGGCCGCACGGCACCTGGGTCGCCTTCGGCGGCCGGCCCGTCGAGCTCCAGTTCCGCAAGGCGGGCCGCAGCGCCTACACCACCGTCAAGACCCTCACCGCCTCCGCCACGGGCGCCCTGAGGACGACGGTGACGGCCGGCTCCGCCGGGTCCTACCGCTACCGCTTCGCCGGCACGTCCACCACCTCGGCCGTCAGCGCCCCGGCCGATCACGTCGACGTTCGGTGAGAGCCGCGCGCACGGGTGCCCCGGCGGCGGCCGGGGCACCCGTGCGCGTGCGCTAGACGGTGCCGGCGATCCAGCCGACCGTCTCCGTGGTGTGGCGGCCGTCGCTGCGGGTGGTGGCGTTGAGGTTCAGCTCGTTGAAGCGGATCAGGAAAACCTGGTGGTTGACGTCGTGCAGCCGGATGCCGGACGTGCATGGCGCCGGACGCTCTGCCCAGCCCGCGGGGTCACTCATACGGCCGTCACCCTGATAGGTGATTCCGGTGAGGAGATTTCCGGCCATCGGCCGGCGAGGCCTACACCGGGAAACGGCGGCCGACCCCTCTCCACAGGTACTCCAGCGCCACCGCCGCCACCGCCGCCACGCCGACCGCCGCCCACGGCATCGTCACGCCGACCAGTTTCAGCGCGAAGAAGTCCTGGAGCGCCGGGACGGCGAGGACCAGCAGGAAGGCCACGCCCATCGACGCCACCAGGGTCACCCGCCACCAGGTGTAGGGGCGGGCGATGATCGCCAGTACCCACATGGAGACCAGGAACAGGGTCAGGGTGGCCGCGCTGGTCTCCGCGTCCAGCGCGCCCGGGCCGGAGTAGTGGTGCCGGGCGAGCAGATACGTCAGGAAGGTCGCCGCCGCGGCCACCGCCCCGCCGGGAACCGCGTACCGCATCACCCGGCGCACGAAGTGCGGTCTGGCCCGTTCGGTGTTGGGCGCGAGGGCCAGGAAGAAGGCCGGGACGCCGATGGTGAGCGTGGACAGCAGGGTCAGGTGCCGGGGCAGGAAGGGGTACTCCACGCGCGCGCACACCACCAGCACCGCCAGCAGCACCGAGTAGACGGTCTTCACCAGGAACAGCGTCGCCACCCGCGTGATGTTGCCGATCACCCGGCGGCCCTCGGCCACCACCGAGGGCAGGCTCGCGAAGCTGTTGTCCAGCAGCACGATCTGCGCGACGGCCCGGGTCGCCTCGGAACCGGAGCCCATGGCGACCCCGATGTCCGCGCTCTTCAGGGCCAGCACGTCGTTCACGCCGTCCCCGGTCATCGCCACCGTACGGCCACGGGACTGGAGCGCGTCCACCATGTCCCGTTTCTGCTGCGGGGTGACCCGCCCGAACACCGTGCCCGCGTCCAGCGCCTCGGCCATCGCCGGCGGGTCGGCGGGCAGCCGCCGCGCGTCCACCGCCGTGCCCTCCAGGCCGAGCTTCGCGGCGACGGCGCCGACCGAGACCGCGTTGTCCCCGGAGAGGATCTTGGCCCGCACGTTCTGCTCGGCGAAGTAGCGCAGGGTGTCGGAGGCGTCGGGCCGCAGCCGCTGTTCGAGGACGACCAGGGCGGTGGCACGGGCGCCCCGGGCCGGTTCGGGGTCGTCCAGGTCCCGGTGCGCGCGGGCCAGCAGCAGCACCCGCAGCCCCCGCTCGTTGAGCCGCCCGGTCTCGGCGAGGGCCGGGTCGTCGGGGGCGAGCAGCACGTCCGGGGCGCCCAGCAGCCAGGTGCTGGTCTCGCCGTCGCCCTCGCTGAACGCGGCCCCGCTGTACTTGCGGGCGGAGGAGAACGGCAGCGACTCCACGCAGCGCCACTCCTCGCTGTCCGGGAAGGCGTCGATGATCGCCTGGAGGGAGGCGTTCGGGCGCGGGTCGGACTCGCCGAGCGCGCCGAGCACCTTGCGCAGGTACGTCTCGTCCGCCCCGTCCAGCGGCCGCAGCTCGGTGACGTCCATGCCGCCCTCGGTGAGGGTGCCGGTCTTGTCCAGGCAGACGGTGTCGACGCGGGCCAGGCCCTCGATGGCCGGCAGCTCCTGCACCAGGCACTGTCTGCGGCCCAGCCGGATGACGCCGATCGCGAAGGCCACGGAGGTGAGCAGCACCAGCCCCTCGGGGACCATCGGCACGATCCCGCCGACCGTGCGGGCCACGGCGTCCTTGAGGTCGTTGTTCTTGACGACGAGCTGGGTGACGACGAGCCCGGCGGCCGCCGGGACCATCATCCAGGTGACGTACTTGAGGATGGTGGAGATGCCGCCGCGCAGCTCGGAGTGGACCAGTGTGAAGCGGGAGGCCTCCTCGGCGAGCTGGGCGGCGTAGGCCTCGCGGCCTACCCTGGTGGCCTGGAAGGCGCCGCCGCCCGCGACCACGAAGCTGCCGGACATGACCTGGTCGCCGGGGCGTTTGACGACGGGGTCGGCCTCGCCGGTGAGCAGCGACTCGTCGATCTCCAGCCCGTCCGCCTCCGCGCACACCCCGTCGACCACGGCCTTGTCGCCGGGGCCGATCTCGATCAGGTCGTCCAGGACGATCTCATGGGTGGCCACCTGGACCGCCACGCCGTCCCGCCGTACCGTCGGCCGGGCCTCCCCGATCACCGCGAGGGAGTCCAGGGTCTGCTTGGCCCGCCACTCCTGGACGATCCCGATGGCGGTGTTGGCGAGGATCACGAAGCCGAACAGGCTGTCCTGGATCGGCGCGACGCACAGCATGATCAGCCAGAGCACGCCGATGATCGCGTTGAACCGGGTGAGGACGTTCGCCCGGACGATCTCCCCCAGCGAGCGGCTGCTGCGCACGGGTACGTCGTTGACCTGGCCGCGCGCGACGCGTTCGGCGACCTCGGCGGGGCCGAGCCCGGCCGGGCGGGTTCTCGGTGACGGCGCCGGACGCGCCGGATCGAGTTCCGCGCCCGCGCGTATGTGGCTCATGCATTCGACGGTACGTGCGGACGCGCCCGCCCGCCCACCGGCGCCGGGCACTCGCCGTCCGTCCGCGCCGTCGGCCGCTCGCCGTCTGTCCGCGCCGGGCCGCTCGCCGCCCGTCCGTGACGTCGGCCGCTCGCCGGGTGTTACCGGGCGGCCGGATCCAGGGAAGCGGCCCGCTTGATCGCCGCGTCCCGCTTGCGGACGTACCAGACGCCGATCAGCCCCAGCCCGCCCCCGGCCAGGCAGGTCCACAGCCACCAGGTGTGGCCGTGCTCGTCGAACCAGCCGTAGAACGGCAGCTGGACCAGGAAGAGGACGAACCACACGATCGTGCCGCCGGTGATGGTGGCGACCACGGGGCCCTCCAGGGGCTCCGGCGCCTCGTGCTTGGGGGTCCACTTAGCCATGCGCACAGCTTATGCGCCGCCGCTGTCTACGCGCGGAGATAGCGATCTATGACTCATACGTTCATACTGGAGCCGTTTGTCTTTGGCCGCTTCCGCTCGTATGAAACTCCAACAGGGCTCGGGGGAACCCCGTTGGTGATGAGGTCACGCATGTCCACCTCGGCACCTGCCAAGGTCCCCACCCCCGAGAGGCCGGGTGGCGCTCCCGCCTTCGGCTTCCTCGACCGCTACTTCAAGATCTCCGAGCGCGGCAGCTCCGTCGCCCGTGAGGTCCGGGGCGGTCTCGCCACCTTCTTCGCGATGGCGTACATCATCGTGCTGAACCCGATCATCCTCGGCAGCGCGAAGGACATGTACGGTCACCAGCTGGACAACGGCCAGCTGGTGACGGCCACGACGCTGTCGGCCGCGTTCACCACGCTGCTGATGGGCGTCATCGGCAACGTGCCGATCGCGCTCGCCGCCGGCCTCGGCGTGAACTCGGTCGTCGCGCTCCAGCTCGCCCCGCGCATGTCCTGGCCGGACGCCATGGGCATGGTCGTGCTGGCCGGTTTCGTGGTCATGCTGCTGGTCGCCACGGGCCTGCGCGAGCGGGTGATGAACGCCGTGCCGTTCGGCCTGCGCAAGGCGATCTCGATCGGTATCGGCCTGTTCATCATGCTGATCGGCCTGGTCGACTCCGGCTTCGTCACCCGGATGCCGGACGCCGCCCAGACCACCGTCCCGCTCCAGCTGGGCGTCGGCGGCCACCTCACCGGCTGGCCGGTGCTGGTCTTCGTCCTCGGCGCGCTGCTCACCTTCGCGCTGATCGTCCGCAAGGTGCCGGGCGCGATCCTGCTCTCCATCGTCGGCATGACCGTCGTCGCGATGATCATCAACGCGGTGGCCACCGTCCCGTCCTGGGGTCTGACCGTCCCGAAGTGGCCGGGCAACCCGGTCTCCACCCCCGACCTCGGCCTGCTCGGCCAGGTCAGCCTGTTCGGCGGTTTCCACAAGGTCGGCATCCTGACCGGCATCCTCTTCGTCTTCACGGTCCTGCTGTCGTGCTTCTTCGACGCGATGGGCACGATCATGGGCATCAGTGACGAGGCCAAGCTGACCGACGCCCAGGGCTACATGCCGGGCATCAACAAGGTCCTCTTCGTGGACGGCCTCGCGGTCGCGGCCGGCGGTGCCAGCTCCGCCTCGGCCACCACCGCCTTCGTGGAGTCCACGGCGGGCGTCGGCGAGGGCGCGCGCACCGGCCTCGCGAACGTCGTCACGGGCGGCCTCTTCGCCGTCGCGCTGTTCCTCACGCCGATCGCCACGATGGTCCCGTCCCAGGCGGCCACCCCGGCGCTGCTCGCGGTGGGCTTCCTGATCCTGTCGAACTCCATCAAGGAGATCGACTGGGCCGACTACACCATCGCCATGCCGGCCTTCGTGACGATGCTGATGATGCCGTTCACCTACTCGATCACCAACGGCATCGGCATGGGCTTCATCGCCTTCACGGTGCTGCGCCTGGCCGCCGGGCGGGCCCGGGAGATCCCGTCGGCGATGTACGTCGTCTCGGCCGTCTTCGCCTTCTACTACCTGATGCCGGCCCTGGGGCTCACGTGACCCCGTAGAACCCCCTCCGAAGGAGCGCCCGGACCACGGTCCGGGCGCTCCTTCCTTTTCCGCCGGGCGGTGGCGGAACCAGTGGTGGGCGTCACGGGCGGGACGGGCCCGCCCAAGTGGTCTTTAGTAAGAGTAATGAGTTACGCTAAAGAACATGCCGGACCTTACCCATGGCGACGACGCTGCCGCCGTGAACGCTCTCCGCTCCGCCGTGATGCGGCTGTCCCGTCGGCTCAAGCACCAGCGGGTGGACGAGTCGCTGAGCCCCACCGAGATGTCGGTGCTCGGCACCCTCGCCCGCTGCGGCTCGGCCACCCCGGGCGAACTGGCCCGCAAGGAGCACGTCCAGCCGCCGTCGATGACCCGCATCGTCGCGCTGCTCGAAGCCAAGGGACTGGTCCGGCTGGAGCCGCACCCCGAGGACCGCCGCCAGAAGGTGGTCACCCAGACCGAACAGGCCGAGGCGATGCTCGAAGAGAGCCGCCGCAAGCGCAACGCCTTCCTGGCCGGCCTGGCCGAGGGCCTGGACGAGGACGAGTGGGCAGCCCTGCGCACCGCCGCCCCCGTGCTGGAGAAACTCGCACACCTGTAAGCGCACCACCCGAGGAGGCGAACCCTTTTGAGTACGGGATCCGGAACACCTTCCGCCCCCGCACCGACCCCTACCACCCCCACGCCCGCTTCCGGCAAGTCCTCGATGTTCAGCTCGCTGAGGATCCGGAACTACCGCCTCTTCTTCGCCGGCCAGGTCGTCTCCAACACCGGCACCTGGATGCAGCGCATCGCCCAGGACTGGCTGGTCCTCAGCCTCACCGGCTCCTCGGCCGCCGTCGGCATCACCACGGCCCTGCAGTTCCTGCCGATGCTGCTGTTCGGCCTGTACGGCGGGGTCCTCGTGGACCGCCTGCCCAAACGGCCCACCCTGCTGGTCACCCAGACGGCGATGGCCGTCACCGGGCTCGCGCTCGCCGCGCTGACCCTCTCCGGACAGGTCCAGGTCTGGCACGTCTACGTCGCCGCCTTCGCCGTCGGCCTCGCCACGGTGGTGGACAACCCGGCCCGCCAGTCCTTCGTCTCCGAGATGGTCGGCCCCGACCAGCTCCAGAACGCGGTCAGCCTGAACTCGGCGAACTTCCAGTCCGCCCGGCTCGTCGGCCCCGCCGTGGCCGGCCTGATGATCACCGGCGTGGGCACCGGCTGGGCGTTCCTCGCCAACGGTCTGTCCTTCGCCGCGCCCATCACCGGCCTGCTGCTGATGCGCGCCCGCGAACTGCACGTGGTCGAGCGCACGCCGCGCGGCAAGGGCCAGCTGCGCGAGGGCCTGCGCTACGTCGCCAAGCGGCCGGAGCTGATCTGGCCCATCGTCCTGGTCGGCTTCATCGGCACCTTCGGCTTCAACTTCCCGGTGTGGCTGACCGCCTACGCGGACGACGTCTTCCACGCGGGCGCCGGCGCCTACAGCCTCTTCAACACCCTGATGGCCGTCGGTTCCCTGGTCGGCGCCCTGCTGGCCGCCCGGCGCGGCACGGCCCGGCTGCGCGTGCTGATCGCCGCCGCGCTGGCCTTCGGCACGCTGGAGATCGTCGCCGCGGCCGCGCCGTCGTACTGGCTGTTCGCACTGCTCATGGTGCCGATCGGGGTGTTCGGCCTCACGGTGAACGTCACCGCGAACACGGCCGTGCAGATGGGCACCGACCCGGCCATGCGCGGCCGGGTGATGGCCCTGTTCATGATGGTGTTCATGGGCGGTACGCCGCTGGGCGCGCCGGTGGTCGGCTGGATCACCGACACCTACGGCGCCCGGGCCGGCTTCGCCGCCGGCGGTGTGGTGTCGGTGCTCGCGGCCGGCGTCATCGGCTTGGTCCTGGCCCGCATCGGCGGCCTGCGGCTGGCGGTGGGCTGGCACCACGGCCACCCGAGCGTCCGCTTCGTCCCGCGCGAGCGGGAGCGGCTGGCCACGGCCGCGTAGCTCTCACGCGGGCACGAGGTTCCGCGGTCCCGGAGGGGCTAGTCGACCCTCCGGGCCAGCACCTGTCCCGGCCAGGCGTCCGGGCCGTGGGCGTAGGCGTGCGTCGGGGTGAAGCCGTGGGACTCGTAGTAGGCCACCAGCTTGCGGTCGTCACCGGCGTAGCAGTCCACCCGCAGCAGGCCCACGCCCGCCCTCCTGGTCACCTCGGCGGCGTGCGCCAGCAGCGCGCCGCCCGCGCCCCGGCCCTTGAAGCGGCGGTCGGAGGCGAGCCAGTGGATGTACCGCTCGGGCTCGCCGGGGGCCGGCAGGTGCGACAGATAGGCGCCGGGTCCGTCGGTGAGGGTGAGGGTGGCCGCCGGCTCCCCGTCGATCTCGGCGATGTACGTGGTGCCCTCGGCCATGGCCCGCTCGACGGCCTCGGCGGTCCTGGTCCCCGACAGCGGCTCGGTGCCCCACTGGCGGGTGCGGCCCTGTGAGACCAGCCACTCCACGCTGCTGTCGAGCATGCGGAGTATCGCGGGCAGATCGTCGGGGCCGCCTTCCCGGATGGTGATCGTCATCGCCCCATCATGCCCGTTCGGGTCTGGGATCGTGAGGGGCATGAGACTCTTCGCCGCCGTACTGCCCCCGGAGCACATCGCGGACGAACTCGCCGTCGAGGTGGACCGGTTGCGGCAGCTGCCGGGGGCCGGCCGGCTGCGCTGGACGGGCCGCCCCGGCTGGCACTTCACGCTCGCCTTCTACGGTGAGGTCCCCGACGACGTCGTACCCGCCCTGGCGGACCGGCTGGCCCGTGCGGCCCGCCGGGCGGCGCCGTTCACCCTCGCCCTCGCCGGCGGCGGCCAGTTCGGCCAGGGCCGCGCGCTGTGGGTGGGCGCCCGGGGAGACGTGGCGCAGCTGCGGCTGCTGGCCGGGCGGGCGGAGGCGGCGGCGCGCAAGGAGGGGCTGCCGATGGGGGAACACCGGCCCTACAAGGCCCATCTCACGCTGGCCCGCAGCCGGCACGCGCTGGACGTACGGCCGTACGTCGCCGCGCTCGCGGACTTCGCCGGCGGCAGCTGGGCCGTGGCCGACCTGGCGCTGATGCGCAGCCGTCTGCCGGCGTCCGGGGTGCCGGGGGAGCAGCCGCGGTACGAGGTGGTCGGGCGGTGGGCGCTGGGCGGGGGCGGTTAGTCTCGAATACGTGGACCCGAAAACCCGGAACCGGATCATGGCCGGTGCGCTTGTGTTGATGTTCGTGGTGGTGGCTGTGGCGTCGGCCATGCGGTAGGAGTACGCCGACGGAAGCTGCGGGCCGTTCTTCGGCTGCGGGCCGGTTGTGGCTTGTCGCGCAGTTCCCCGCGGGCCCCTGCGGGGTGCCTTTGCCGGTGGGGGCTGTTCTTCGGGTGCGGGTTGTCTGTGGCTTGTCGCGCAGTTCCCCGCGCCCCTGACGGGGCGCCTTTGGTGGGCGTGGGGGGAGAGGGGCGGGGAACTGCGGGCCTGTTCTTCGGCTGCGGGGCGTTCGTGGCTGGGCGCGCAGTTCCCCGCGCCCCTTTCGGGGCGCTGGCCCCTCGGGGGTTACCAGGCGAAGGCCTCCGGGGACGGGCCCGGGCCCGGGAAGATCTCGTCGAGGCCGGTCAGCAGGTCCTCGCTCAGTTCCAGTTCGACGGCGCGCAGGGCCGACTCCAGCTGTCCGGCGGTGCGCGGGCCGACGATCGGGCCGGTGACGCCGGGGCGGGTGAGCAGCCAGGCCAGGGCCACCTCGCCGGGCTCCAGTCCGTGCTTGTCGAGCAGGTCCTCGTAGGCCTGGATCCGCGCGCGGGCCGCCGGGTCCTTGAGGGTGTCTGCGGCCCGGCCGGAGGCACGGCGACCGCCCTGGACCTCCTTCTTGATGATCCCGCCGAGCAGACCGCCGTGCAGCGGCGACCACGGGATGACCCCGAGGCCGTAGTCCCGTGCGGCCGGGATGACCTCCATCTCGGCGCGCCGCTCGTACAGGTTGTACAGGCACTGCTCGCTGACCAGCCCGATGGTGCCGGCGCGGCGGGCGGCGGCCTCGTTGGCCTGGGCGATCTTGTAGCCGGGGAAGTTGCTGGATCCGACGTAGAGGATCTTGCCCTGCTGGACCAGGACGTCGATCGCCTGCCAGATCTCCTCGAAGGGCGTGGCCCGGTCGATGTGGTGGAACTGGTAGAGGTCGATGTAGTCGGTCCGCAGCCGCTTCAGGCTGGCGTCCACCGCGCGCCGGATGTTCACCGCGGAGAGCTTGTCGTGGTTGGGCCACGCCGGCGCGCCGTCCGGGCCCATGTTGCCGTACACCTTGGTGGCGATGACGGTCTTCTCACGCCGGCCGCCGCCCTTGGCGAACCAGTTGCCGATGATGGACTCGGTCCGGCCCTTGTTCTCGCCCCAGCCGTACACGTTGGCGGTGTCGAAGAAGTTGATGCCCGCGTCCAGCGCCGCGTCCATGATCGCGTGGCTGTCGGCTTCGTCGGTCTGCGGACCGAAGTTCATCGTCCCGAGGACGAGCCGGCTGACCTTGAGTCCTGTGCGTCCGAGTTGCGTGTACTCCATGGTCCACAAGCCAACGACTTGGAGTGCGCTCCAGGCAAGGCCCTGCCGTCGCGCGCGCCCGGCACCGGGCGCGCGCGAGGAGCCGGTCAGTCCTGCGGCCGGGTGAACATGCCGGGTTCGTAGGAGCCGCCCTGGTGGTGCGCGATCACGCCGAGCCGGTTGGCCGCGTTGATCACGGCGACGAGGTAGACCAGCGCTGTGGTCTGCTCCTCGTCGTAGTGCTCGCGGACCTCCTGCCAGGTCGCGTCGGACACGCCCTGGTGGGCGTCGGCGAGCCGGGTGCCCTCCTCGGCGAGCGCCAGCGCGGCCCGCTCGGCCCCGGTGAACACGGTGGAGTGGCGCCAGGCGGCCACCAGGTGCAGCCGCGTCGCGGTCTCGCCGGCCGCCGTCGCCTCCTTGGTGTGCAGGTCGGTGCAGAAACCGCAGCCGTTGATCTGGCTGGCGCGCAGCATCACCAGCTCCTGGGTGCTCCGGGGCAGCGCCGACTGCGTGACGCCGAGGCCGAGGGCGGCGAACCGCTTGCCGAGCCCGGCGCCGAGGTCGTTCGCGGTCAGGTCGATACGGGGGGCCGTGGTCATGGTGTCGGTCGTGGTGCCGGTCATGGTGTGTCGTCCTCACGAGGGAGTGGGTGCCGCGCGGACGTGGGGCGCGGCGTCCTGTCGCCCACGAGATGCCGGCCGGTCCGCCGGTGTGACAGGGCGGGGCGTGTGACCCGCGTCACCGGCCGGCCGGCCCGCTCGCCGGCGGATCCCCGCAGGCGGTCCACTCCCGACGGATTGTCAGAGGCGTCCCCTACGCTGCGGAGCAGCATCACTCCTGGAGACCGACATGTCTGTTCGCGCCCGGCTCGTCGCCGACGTTCCCGCGCCACTGCCCCCGGCGGAGGCGGACCACCCCGAGCTGCTCGGCCTGCCGGGCCGCCGCCTGCTGGCCCAGCGCGGCGAGGACGCGCTGCTGGTCCAGCGGCTGGACGACGCCTTCGCCCCGGTGGGGGAGCCGGTGCGGGTGCCCGCGCCCTGGCCCCGGCGGCGCGGGACGTGGGCGGTGGCGCCGGACGCGAGCCTGGCCGTGTTCGCGGGCGTGCACGCCGTGCGCGCGGTGGAGCCGTCGGGACGGACCCGCTGGGAGGTCCGGCACGGCTGCTGGTACGGCGCCTGCCAGGAGTCGCACGGCTCGTACGAGGAGTACGGCGACCGCGCCGACCACCGGTACCCGGACGGCGGTTCCGCCGGGTTCTCGGCGGACGGCGCCTTCGTCTGGGCGCACATACGCGGGCCGCTGGCGGCGGGCGAGCCGGACCCGGAGGCCGTGGACGAGTGGGTGCTGCTGGACGCCGCGGACGGGCGGCTGCTCGCCCGGGCCGACGCCCGCGCCGCGGCGGCGGGCAGCTTCCATCTGCCGCATCCGTCCGACCCGGGCCAGATGGGGCTGAGCATCGGGGAGGGCCAGGACGGGGCGCCGCTGCGCTGGGGCCGCTGGGACGGGCGGGAGCTGACCGTCGCGTACGTGGAGGGGGACCTGGCGCTGGTGGGGGTGAGCCCGTCGGGGGAGCGGCTGCTGACCGTGACCCACGACCAGGACGTACTGGCCGTGCGCGACACCGGGGGCGCGGTGCTGGACGGTCTGGAGTGGGAGGCGGAGACGGCCGTACCCCGACATCCCGGGGCGGAGCCGGAGAACGACGAGGCGTTGCCCTACTGGGACTGGGAGGGGGGCTTCCTGGACGAGACGACGCTGCTCGGTTCGACCGTCGAGGGCGACGAGGAGTGGGGGGAGGGGCGGCACTGGCTCGTCGACACGGCGGGGGAGCGGACGCCGGTGGAGATCGTCTACCCGCTGCCGGTCGGCCACGGGGCGCCGACGGCTCTGGGCGGGGGGATGTGGGTCACGCAGGCGGAGTCGGGGGAGGGACTGTACGTCTGGCGCCGGGACTAGTCGCGGGGGAAGCCGTCGGTCTTCAGGACGAGGTCGATCACGGTGCCGGTCAGGTCGATGTCCTCGCCGAAGGCGATCTTCGTCCGCGTGATGTAGTCGCCTTCCTTGGGCTGCGTGTAGACGTAGCACATGCCCTTGTAGGGGTCGGCGATCAGGTACAGGGGGACTTCGGCGGCGGCGTAGGCGGCCTTCTTCGGGCCGTAGTCGTTCGCCGCGGTGCCCTTGGAGATGACCTCGGCGACGAATTCGACGTCCTGGTGCTGCCAGCGGCCCTTCGCGTTCAGGGTCGCGCCTTCCCTGACGATCGTCACATCGGAGGCGAAACCGTTGAGGCGGCCCGGGTAGTCGATCCGTACGTCGGACTTCAACCGCCCTCGCGGGAACTTGGCGGTCAGTTGCAGGATGATGTCCAGGGTGATGTCCCAATGGGTGTCCCGCTGCGGCGACATGTAGACGCTCCCCTCGACGATCTCGACCTTGAATCCCTCGGGGGTGGGCTCAAGCCGGTCGAACATCTCGTCGAGCATGCTCTCGTTGTCGCGCTCGGCCATCGAGATCCTGTCTTCGAGGACGGTCACTTGGCGCTCCTCCCCGGCCGCCCCACGAACAGGTGCGGCCGCGCAGTACAACGATAGGCACCACGCCCACGGAACGCCGGTTTTCAGCCGACTTGATCAGTCCTCGTACGGCATTCCGACCCCCCACGCCTCCCACATCGCCCCCGCGAACGCCGCCGCGATCCGGTGCTCCCCGTTCGCGTTGGGATGGGTGCCGTCGTAGGTGTCGGTGTGGATGTCCCACTCCTCGGGCAGCGAGGCCAGCAGCAGCGGCGACCGTGCCTCGTCCAGGTCGGCGACCGTCTTGGCGAGCAGGGCGTTGAACCGGTCCACCTGCTCGGCGAAGGGCGCGTCCGACGCGGCCCGCACGTTGGGTATGACCGGCAGCAGCACCATCCGTATCCGCGGGCGGGCCTCCCGCGCGCTAGCGACGAACGCCCGTACGTTCTCGTCCGTCTGCTCGGCGTTGGTGTAGAAGCCCAGGTCGATCAGGCCGAGGGAGACCAGCAGCACGTCGGCCCGGTGCGCGCGCACCGCCTCGCCGATCAGCGGGGTCATGTGCAGCCAGCCCTCGCCCCAGCCCGCCAGATGGCCGCGCGGGAAGCCGGGTTCGGCGTAGGCGAGGGACGTCGGCTCGCCGGCTTGCTGGTCGTAGACCGTCTCGCGCGGGCCGACGAAGGTGAACGGGCCGCCGTACGTCTCGCACAGGTGTCGCCACAACCGGTAACGCCACGTGTGTTCCCCCGCGCTCCCGATCGTCATGGAGTCGCCCACGGGCATGAACCTAAGCATCGGCTCATCATGGACGATGGCCGGGGCCCGTGGACCGCCGGGGGGTGTGAGGCCGACCACCTCCCCCGGACCCCCTCCGGGGATGGCAGGCTTGGCTCATGCGTCGATCGTTCGCCGTACTCGCCGGGGCGCTGCTCGCCGGTGCCTGCGCGCTGCCCGCCTCCGCCACCGGGACCGCCGAGGGCGCGGGGGACAAGGGGTTCACCATCAAGGACCCTCGGATAACCGAGTCCAGCGGGCTCGCCGCCTCCCGGCAGCACCCGGGCGTCTACTGGACGCACAACGACAGCGACGACGGGCCGTACCTGTACGCCGTGGACAGCGCCACCGGCCGGACCGTCGCCCGCATCACCCTGCGCGGGATCGGTGCGCCGCGTGATGTCGAGGCCATCTCCATCGGGCCGGACAACCAGATCTACGTGGGCGACATCGGCGACAACTTCGGCGGGAAGTGGCCGTACGTCTGGATCTACAAGCTGCCCGAGCCGAAGCGGCTGACGGACCAGACGGTCACGGCCACGCAGTACGTGGTGAAGTACGCCGACGGTCCGCGCGACGCGGAGTCGCTGCTCGTCCACCCGAAGACCGGGCGCGTGTACATCGTCGACAAGAACGAGGAGGGCGGGCACCTGTACGAGGGGCCGGCCACCCTCTCCACGTCCGGTGCGAACGTCTTCCGCCAGGTCGCGCCCGTCGATCTGTGGGCGACCGACGCCGCGTTCTCCCCGGACGGCCGGCAGCTCGCGGTGCGCGGCTACTTCGGGGGCGTCTACTACGACTGGAACGACGGCCGGATCAAGCGGCGGGGGCGGCTGGACGTGCCGTTCCAGGGGCAGGGCGAGTCCGTGTCGTACTCCGCCGACGGTACGAAGCTGATGTACGGCAGCGAGGGCGCGGACAGCTCCGTACAGGCGGCCGACGCGCCCGAACGGTCCGCTGCCAAGTCGCCGTCGGGGGAGGGGAGTTCCGACGGTTCGGGGGACAAGGGCGGTACGCCGAGTCTGAAGGTGGGCGCCGTGATCCTGGCCGTCGGGGTGGCGGCGTTCCTGGGGCTGCGGCGGCTGCGGCGGAGCTGACCGGGCGAGCGGCGGCCGGACGGACGGCGGCCGGACGGACGGCGGTCGGGTGAGCGGTCGCCGGGGGTGCGGTCGCCGGGTGAGGCGCGGTCGGTCGGTGTGTACCGAGGTGTGCCGCAGGTATTGACGTGCTCATGTTGATCTGGGTTTCCTGTGCGGTGCGCGGCGCTTGGGAGCGCTCCCATTCCAAGTAGGCCGCCGCGCCTGCCGAGAGGAACCGACACATGTTCCGCACCCTCCGAAGAGCGCTGTGCACCGCTGCGGCGGCGCTCCTTCTGCCTCTGACCGGGGCCTACGCGGCACAGGCGGCCGACGCGCCCACGGCCGCCGCCGCCCCCGGGGCCGGCTACTGGCACACCAGCGGCCGGCAGATCCTGGACGCGGCCGGTCAGCCGGTGCGCATCGCCGGGATCAACTGGTTCGGCTTCGAGACCAGCAACCTGGTGGTCCACGGGCTGTGGTCCCGCGACTACAAGAGCATGATCGACCAGGTGAGGTCGCTGGGCTACAACACCCTCCGGATCCCCTACAGCGACGACATCTTCAAGCCCGGTGCCACGCCCAGCGGCATCGACGTCTCCGGCGGCAAGAACGCCGACCTCCAGGGCCTGACCTCGCTCCAGGTGCTGGACCGGATCGTCGCGTACGCCGGCCAGGACGGGCTGAAGGTCATCCTGGACCGGCACCGCCCGGACTCGGCCGGCCAGTCGGCGCTCTGGTACACCGCGTCCGTCCCGGAGTCGACGTGGATCGCCAACCTCAAGTCGCTGGCCGCCCGTTACCAGGGCCAGGACACGGTGATCGGCATCGACCTGCACAACGAGCCGCACGATCCGGCGTGCTGGGGCTGCGGCGACCAGGCCACCGACTGGCGCCTGGCGGCCCAGCGCGCCGGCAACGCGGTGCTCTCGGTCAACCCGGACCTGCTCGTCTTCGTCGAGGGCGTGCAGACGTACAACGGCGTGTCCGGCTGGTGGGGCGGCAACCTGATGGGCGTCGCCCAGTACCCCGTGCAGCTCAGCGTGCCGGGCCGGGTGGTCTACTCCGCCCACGACTACGCCACGAGCGTGGCCCAGCAGAGCTGGTTCAGCGACCCGTCCTTCCCGGCCAACATGCCGGGCGTCTGGGACAAGTACTGGGGCTACATCTTCAAGCAGAACATCGCTCCCGTGTGGGTGGGCGAGTTCGGTACGACGCTCCAGTCGGCCGTCGACCAGAAGTGGCTGGCCGCGCTGGCGGACTACCTGAGGCCGACATCGACGTACGGCGCGGACTCCTTCCACTGGACCTACTGGTCGCTGAACCCCAACTCCGGTGACACCGGCGGCATCCTGAAGGACGACTGGACGACCGTCGACACGGTCAAGGACGGTTATCTGGCGGGCATCAAGGCGCCGCTGTTCCCGGGCGGCGGGAGCGGTGGCGGTGGCGGTGGCGGCGGGGACAACGGCGGCGGGGGCGGCAGCACGCCCGCGTGCAGCGCGTCCTACACCGTCAGCAGCGACTGGGGCGGCGGCTTCAACGCCGAGGTGAAGGTGAGCAACACCGGCACGGTCGCCCTCAAGTCCTGGAAGGTGACGTGGACGTGGGGCGGTGCCCAGAAGATCTCGTCCATGTGGAACGCGAGTTACACCCAGAGCGGCTCGAGCGTGACGGTGGTGAACGCGGCTCACAACGGGAGCCTGGCGGCCGGGGGTTCGGCGAGCTTCGGCTTCGGAGCGGCGCCGGGCGGGGCGGCGACACCGGCACTGACCTGCACGGCGGCATGAGAGAAGGGCGCCCGGCGAGCACCGGGCGCCCTTCGTCGTCGTAGGCGGGGAGTCGCTGCGGTCCGAGCGGTTACTTCACGCACCCGGGAGCCGGGAACGGGGTGGTGGACGCGGGGTGACCGCCACCCTCCATGTTGGTGCGGAGCTTCGGCGCCGCTCCCTTCGGGTCGACGATCTGGGCCAGGAACCCGGCGCTCTTGGGCAGCGACGGGTGGGCGCGGTTGACGACTCCGGCGAAGCGGGTGCCGTCGCCGGCGTCCTTGAAGAACGCCGACGGACCGCTCAGGCCGTTGCTCAGCACGGCGACGGTCCCGGCTCCGATGAAGCTCTCCGTGATGACCGTGCAGCCCCGGGCGTCCGGGGTGCCGACCTTGGGGAGCGCGAAGGTGCGCGGGCCACCCTTGGCGCCCGTCACCCGGAGCGCGGGCTTGGCGCCCTTGGCGTCGGTCAGCCGCAGGGAGAGACCGCGCTGCGCGGCCGTGACGTGGCCGCGGTCGAGCTTGGCCAGGGTGCGGCCCATGTACGCGTCGCCCGACCGCCAGTGCGCCGGGACGGCGCGGATCCATGCCTCGGGACCACCCGCCTTCGGGTCGTTGCGCAGGACGGCCACCATGTCCTTGCCGATGGCGACGGCCTTGCCGGCGTAACGGCCGGCGGGGTTGGGCTTGGGGGTGGCCTCGGCGGCCTTGACGGTGGGGGCGGCGGAGGCGGTCGCCGCCGGCAGGACGGCGGTGGTGCCGAGGGCGGTCAGGAGGACCGAGGCGGTCAGGAGGGCGCGGCGGTGGCGTGCGGACGCGGACATGGAAAGGGCTCCTCAAAGCGTGCGCGAACAGCGGAAGACGGGATTCGTCGGAGCGGCGACGAGAAAACGATAAGTAGGCGTATACGACACCACTGTCTTCCTATTGTCACGGAATTTCGACAGGAACTGGAACCCTGATCTCCGCTGTCGGCCCCGGAAATGTGGTGCAGAGGCACAGTTAAATTATGGTGAACGCCCGGCAAATAGGTCAGAAAATGGTGGCGCGCCTGTTGATGCGAAAGTCAGGGTGAAGGCGCTTCTGCCGGCGGTCAAAGAGTGGCTGTGATCCGTCACCGAAAGGGCTTGGGGACCCACGGCAACGCCTCCCGCCATCCCTGCCCACCGTGCGCCCAGTCCGTCATCACCTTGGCCACCGACTGCTCCGGGCCGAACACCTCGTGCAGCCTCGGAACATGGGCCTGGTAGTGCTTGTCCGCACTTACCTTCCTGCTCCGCTGTCACGGCCGTGTCCGGCCGTCGCCGCCCGGGGTGGGCGGGAGTTCTTGGGGGAAGAGGGGCGGATGTGCACGCCCGAGGGGTGGTCCCGGATCTCGGTGGCGTGGCGCATGGCCTGGGTGATGTTCCCGGCCTGCTTGCAGACGAGCAGCTGCCGCCAGTTCGCTCCGCAGACGTCGCAGCCGGCTGCGGGAGCGCAGTCGAGCAGCCACGCGTCGAAGCCGGGGGGAAGCTGAGCCGGGGAGCGGGGCTGGGCGTCGGCCATGGGGGTCACCGGGTCTCCCGAGGGGGGTGGGTGGCTTCGGGACGACCGTAGGAGGGGGCATGGAGAAAGGGGGCGAATATTCTTCGTTATTCTCGTGTGGTCACTCTGGATGCATGGACTTTCTCTCAGAGGTACCGCGATGCTTGGCGCACCGACATCGTCAACATCCAGGGGGTGGTTGTTCGTGGCGCGCAGGTTGCGGTTCAACGGGACGGGGAGCGGTGTTACTGGATGCCCGTCAGTGCATGAGGACTTGGACAGCGGGGAGGTGATCGTCCATGGCCCTCCGCTCACCGACCCGGAGGACGTCGCACAGCTTCAGCACCTCTCCGAAGGGGAAGTTGCCGTGGTTGTGCCACGGGACCTGTTGGTTGACTGGACCCCCAAGGAGCGGACACGGCAGGTGCGGACGATCGATCTGGGTGAGTTCAACAGCCTGTTCGAGAAGTTCGAGCACACGGCGTGGCGGTTGGAGACGCGCCGCCGGTACGCGAGTGACGAAGCGGGCGACCGGTGGAGCCGGTTCATCAAGGACGGAACGATCGGCGAGGGTGAGGATTCGGACTCGCTCTACAGCTGGTGGACCGAGACGATTCGCGCACACACCGCACAGGGCAGGAGGGTCGAGCGGGTACGCATCGTGGACCGGCCCGCCACCACCGGTCAGCGGTACCTCCTCGACAGCGCCAGATGGAACATCGGCCTTGGCGAGGACATCCGCAACATGTGGCGTACCGACGCGGACCGACTTCGCTTGCCCGCCGAGGATTTCTGGCTGTTCGACAGCCGCCTCATCGCACTGCTGCGGTTCGATGACGACGATCAGCTCACACACGTGGACCTGATCACCGAGCCCGCAGAAGTGGTGCGCTGCTGCATGGTGCGGGATGCTGCTTGGCATCACGCCGTACCGTGGAAGCAGTTCACGGCTGAGATGCAGAGCGGCGCATAGGGGCAAGAGCGGATACCGGTGAGCACGGACTATCAGAGGGCACGTGAAGAACTTGGGCGTAGGCTCAGGGAACTGCGTATCGAAAGCCCTGATGGCCGGCTCACCGGCAGCCAGCTCGCTCAGCGGCTGGGGTGGCCTCAGTCGAAAGTCAGCAAGCTGGAGAACGGCAGGCAGACCCCCACGGACGACGACCTGCGGGCATGGGCCGATGCCGTACGACAGCCGACAGCTTTCGCTGAACTCCGAGCCCGGCTCAGGGGCTTCGAGAGCCATATTCGCTCCTGGCGACGCCAGCTAGTCGCAGGGCATCGCCCTGTGCAGGAGACCTGGAACGCGCTCGTCGCGGAGGCCCGGGTCTTGCACATGTGGGAGAACTGCTTGGTCAGTGGCATGCTCCAGACGGCCGACTACGCCCGGTATGTCTTCGAGCGCTACACGGACCTCCGGTCCTCTCCCCGGGATGTGGAAGAGGCCGTGCGGGCGCGCATGAAACGGCAGGAGTGGCTGTACCGGCCCAGTAAACGGCTGAACCTGATCATGTGGGAAGGCGCCCTGTGGGCCCGCGTGTGCCCGGCGGACGTGCTGGTCGCTCAATTGGACCGCCTGTTGGGCGTGGTGGGCATGGACACAGTGCGCCTCGGCATACTGCCGTTGGACGCAGAACTGCGGATCCCGCCGGGTAACCCCTTTTCCATGCTTGATGATCGCCTGGTCGTGGTCGAGGACTGGCACGCCGAGCTCTGGCTGGACGATGCCGAAACGATCGCTCTGTATCGCCGCGTGTGGGACACCTTCGCGGAGTCGGCGGTGTTCGGCGCGGAGGCGCAGCAGGTGATCGCCCGGGTGCGGCGGAGCATCAAGGTCTGAGGCCCCCTGTTGTGTTACGGGTGGTCCAAAACGGGGGTCTCCAAGGGCGGGAGGGTGAAGCGGGCCCAGACGGTCTTGGTGTACGGCCCCTGCCGAGTCCCCCAGGAGTCGGTCAGCGCCTCAACGAGCGCGAGTCCGCGACCACCCTCCTCCTCCAGACCTGGGCATCGGGGTAGGGGAAGCCGGTCCCGGTCCGGGTCTGAGACCTCCAGGACCAATTCGCAGCGGCAGAGGACGAGCGCGACCTTTACCCGGGCGTCGGAAACCCGGCAGTGGCTCACGGCGTTCGTGACGAGTTCGTTGGCCGACAGCGTGGCTCGCTCGGCGAGTTCGTCGGTGATTCCCCAGTCGGCGAGGGCCTTGCGGACGTAGTGCCGAGCGGTCGGCACGTGCTGCCGGTGCGTGGGGATGCGGAAGGTCTCGGTTGAGGGCATGGGGCAGAACATAGGAATACATGCAGCCGCTTGCAATGGAAACCTAGAAATACATGCAGTGGTTTCACTCGATCGAGTTATGCACTCCTCTTCCGGTCGATAGGTGTGGCAGGGTTTCGGAAAGAGAGGGGAGATCCGATGCCCGCAGGTGGACGACCGACCGTACGCAGCAGGCGACTTGGCACGGCACTCAGGCAGTACCGGCAGGCCGCGAAGCTCGACCAGCCGCAGGCCGCTGAGGTGATTGCCACGAGTCAGGCCAGGATCAGCCGCATTGAGAGCGGGCATGCCACACCGCGCGTGATCGAAGTACGGCTGCTGCTGGACGCGTACGGCATCACTGATCCAGAAGTGCGCTCCAAGCTGGAGGAATTGGCCAAGCATTCCAAGAACCGGGGCTGGTGGCTCGAACACGCGGAGCATCTTCGGCCGGACTACGTGGACCACATCGCGTTGGAGGACGACGCGACCTACATCCGCGAGTGGCAGCCGATCATGGTGCCGGGCCTCTTGCAGACTCCGGCCTACGCGGAAGCCGTCATCGGCGATGGCCCGCACTACATCGATTCGGAACGCGTCGCCCAGCTGGTGAAGGTGCGGCTCGCGCGGCAGGCGAAGATCGAGGAAGGCGGAGCGTCGTACACGGCCATCCTCTGGGAGGCGGTCATCACTCACCCCCTGATGAGCGCAGAGATCCACCGGGAGCAGTTGTCCGCCGTCCTTGAGATTGGAAAGCGGAAGAACGTCACTGTGCAGGTGCTGCCGTTCAGTGCGGGAGTACTGGCCGGCTACTCGGCGCCCTTCTACTCGTTCAGCTTCGACGAGGAGCCGACGGTAGAAGCAGTCGCCATGGACAATCTGCGAGGCACCTCGGTGCTCGAAGGGCCTGAGGACCTTGCCGCTTACGCCAATGCGTTCGACCTACTACGATCAGCGGCGTTGGCGCCGGACGCGAGTGCGAAGCTCATCCGGGGCATACTGCGGAGCCTGAAGGAAGAGACATCGTGACCGAGGTCGTAAGCCCCTTCTGGAAGTCGACCTACTCGGGCCAGGAAAACGCCTGCGTAGAGGTCGCCGACACCGCCCCCGGAGGCCGAGCCGTCCGTGACAGCAAGCAACACGACGGCCCCCTCCTCACCGTCTCCCGCGACAGCTGGCAGGCCTTCATCCGCCAGTTCGCGTAACGCCTCGTACACGCGAAGGGCGCCCGGCAAGCACCGGGCGCCCTTCGCGTCGTACTCGAAGAAGTCAGAGCTTCTCGATCACGTAGTCGACACACTTCGTCAGCGCCTCGACGTCCGCCGGGTCGATCGCCGGGAACATCGCGATCCGCAGCTGGTTGCGGCCGAGCTTGCGGTACGGCTCGGTGTCCACGATGCCGTTCGCGCGCAGCACCTTGGCGACGGCGGCGGCGTCGATCTCGTCGGCGAAGTCGATCGTGCCGATGACCTGGGACCGCTTGGCCGGGTCGGAGACGAACGGGGTGGCGTACTTGGACTCTTCGGCCCAGGTGTACAGGCGGGTCGAGGAGTCCTTCGTACGGGCCGTGGACCAGGCGAGGCCGCCCTGGCCGTTGAGCCACTCCAGCTGCTCGTTGAGGAGGAAGAGGGTGGCGAGGGCCGGGGTGTTGTACGTCTGGTTCTTGCGGGAGTTGTCGATCGCCGTCGGGAGCGAGAAGAACTCCGGGATGTGGCGGCCGGAGGCGTGGACGCGCTCGGCGCGCTCGATGGCGGCGGGGGAGAAGACGCCGATCCACAGGCCGCCGTCGGAGGCGAAGGACTTCTGCGGGGCGAAGTAGTAGACGTCGGTCTCGGCGATGTCGACCGGGAGACCGCCCGCGCCGGACGTGGCGTCCACGAGGACGAGCGCGCCCTCGTCGGCGCCGGCCACGCGCTTGATCGGCATGGCGACACCGGTGGAGGTCTCGTTGTGGGTGAAGGCGTAGACGTCGACGCCCGCCTCGGCCTTCGGCTCCGGGTGGGTGCCGGGGTCGGAGGCGATGACGGTGGGCTCGGCCAGCCAGGGCGCGAGCTTGGCGGCCTTGGCGAACTTGGACGAGAACTCGCCGAAGTTGAGGTGCTGGGACTTGGACTCGATCAGGCCGTGCGTGGCGATGTCCCAGAAGGCGGTGGAGCCGCCGTTGCCGAGGATGACCTCGTAGCCCTCGGGCAGCGAGAACAGCTCGGAGATGCCCTCGCGGACCTTGCCGACCAGGTTCTTGACCGGCGCCTGACGGTGGGAGGTGCCCAGCAGGGACGTGCCGGTGGCGGCGAGGGCGTTCAGCGCCTCGGTCCGCACCTTGGAGGGGCCCGCGCCGAAACGTCCGTCGGCGGGCTTGATGTCAGCGGGAATCTGGATGTCGGCCACGGGAGGAGGTTAGCCGCTGGGAGAAGCCCGGGTGGAGTTCTGTCCGTTCGATGAGACGAGATCACCGGGTCGTGGACTTGTGATGTCGTACGACTATTAGTGCGCACCTGTGGAAAACTTTCGGTGACTGAGCGTGGCCGGATGCATCCTGGACGCATGACGGATCGTGGGGAAGAAGTCGCGGGGGACGTCGGGGACACGGATGTCGTCGCGCTCGCGGGAGCGCTGCGCAAGGCGGTCCGGGGCGAGGTCGGGTTCGATGTGACCGCCCGGGCCCTGGTCACCATGGACGCGTCCAATTACCGGCGGGTCCCGCTGGGCGTCGTGGCCCCGAGAGACGCCGACGACGTGGCCGCCGTGCTGGAGGTGTGCCGGGAGCGCGGGGTGCCGGTGGTGGCGCGCGGCGGCGGCACGTCCATCGCGGGGCAGGCGACCGGCACGGGCGTGGTGCTGGACTTCACCCGGCACATGACCGCCCTGGTGGAGCTGGACCCGGGCAGCCGTACGGCCGTCGTGCAGCCGGGGCTCGTCCTGGACCGGCTCCAGGAGGCCGCCGCCCCGCACGGACTGCGGTTCGGCCCCGACCCCTCCACGCACAGCAGGTGCACGCTCGGCGGAATGATCGGCAACAACTCCTGCGGCTCCCACTCGGTCGCCTGGGGCACGACCGCGGACAGCGTGCGGGAGCTGTCCGTGATCACCGCGCGCGGGCGGCGGCTGCGGCTCGGGCAGGGGTGGGCGGGCGCCCCGGACGGGCTGCGCGAGCTGGCCGAGGGCGAGCTGGCCCGGCTGCGGACGGGGTTCCCGGACCTGCCCCGCCGGATCTCCGGGTACGCGCTGGACGCGCTGCTGCCCGAGAAGGGCGCGGACGTCGCCCGCTCCTTCTGCGGCTCCGAAGGCACCCTCGGCATCCTCACCGAGGCCGTGGTCCGCCTGGTCGAGAGTCCCCGCGCACGGGCGCTGGCCGTGCTGGCGTACGCCGACGAGAGCGCCGCCGCCGAGGCCGCCGCGGGCCTGCTGCCGCTCGGCCCGCTCACGGTGGAGGGCATGGCCGCCGACCTGGTCCCGGCCGGGGCCGGGCTGCCCGGGGGAGGCGCCTGGCTGTTCGTGGAGACCGGCGGGGAGACGGCGGCCGGGGCACGCGCGCGTGCGGAGGAGATCGTGCGCGCGGCCGATGTCGTGGACTTTCTGGTGGTGACCGACCCGGCCGCCCAGCGGAGTCTGTGGCGCATCCGCGAGGACGCGGCCGGCACCGCCACCCGGATGCCCGACGGCTCCGAGGCATGGCCCGGCTGGGAGGACTGCGCGGTCCCGCCCGCCCGCCTCGGCGGGTACCTCCGCGAGTTCCGCGCGCTGCTGGCCGCCCACGGACTGCGCGGCACGCCGTACGGGCACTTCGGCGACGGCTGCATCCACGTCCGCGTCGACTTCGACCTGCTCACCGAGGCGGGCGTCGGCCGCTTCCGCCGCTTCTCCGAGGAACTGGCCGGCCTGGTCGTGGCCCACGGCGGCTCCCTGTCCGGGGAGCACGGCGACGGCCAGGCCCGCGCGGAACTGCTGCCGCGGATGTACGGCGCCGAGATGGTCGGGCTGTTCGAGCGGGCCAAGGCGGTGTGGGACCCGGACGACCTCCTCAACCCCGGCATGCTGGTCCGCCCGGCCCGGCTGGACGAGAACCTGCGCTTCTCGGTGCTGCCCCGCCGGCCGGTCGACGTGGCCTTCGCCTACCCGTCCGACGGCGGCGACTTCCGCGCCGCCGTCCGCCGCTGCGTCGGCGTGGCCAAGTGCCGCACGACGACCGTCTCCGGCCCGGCCGTGATGTGTCCCTCCTTCCGGGCGACCGGCGAGGAGGAGCACTCCACCCGGGGTCGGGCCCGGCTGCTGCACGAGATGCTCGCGGGCGACCTGGTCACCGACGGCTGGCGGTCGCGGGAAGTCCTGGACGCCCTCGACCTCTGCCTCTCCTGCAAGGGCTGCCGCTCCGACTGCCCCGCCGGCGTCGACATGGCCACGTACAAGGCCGAGTTCCTGCACCACCACTACGCCGGCCGCCGCCGCCCGGCCGCCCACTACAGCATGGGCCGCCTCCCGGAATGGCTCCGCTGGGCGTCCCGCGCACACCTGGCCCCGCTGCTCAACACCCTCGCCACCATCCGCCCCCTGGCCGGCCTCGGCAAGCACCTGGCCGGAACAGCCCCCGAACGGGACATCCCCCGCCTGGCGCCCCGGACGTTCACCGCCTGGTGGCGCAAGCGAAAGCCGACGACGCCGGGTGCGTCGCCGACCGGCGGCGCGCCCACTTCCACACCCGCCCCCGGCGACCTCGTCGTCCTCTGGCCCGACACCTTCACCGAGCACCTCTCGCCGTCCGTCGGCCAGGCCGCCGTCCGGGTGCTGGAGGCCGCCGGGCTGCGGGTGGCGCTCCCGCCGACGCTGCTGCCGCGCAAGGGGGCGGTCGGCGACGGCAGGACCCGCTCGGCCGCCGCGCTGCTCACCGCCCGCCGGGCCCGGGTCTGCTGCGGCCTGACCTACGTCTCCACGGGCCAGCTCGACCGCGCCCGAACGGTGCTGCGCCGCACCCTGGACCTGATGGAACCGGTGCTGCGGGCAGGCGCGCCGGTCGTCGTCCTGGAACCGAGCTGCGCCGCCGCCCTCCGCACCGACCTTCCGGAACTGCTGCCCGACGACCCGCGGGCCGCCCGGCTGTCCGCCGCGGTTCTCACCTTCGCCGAAACCCTGGAGCGGCACGCCCCGCACTGGACCCCGCCCGCCGTCGACCGTCCGGTGGCCGGCCAGACCCACTGCCACCAGCACGCGGTGCTCGGCGACGGTCCGGACCGCCGGCTGCGCGCGGCCGCCGGCCTCACCGGCGAGCTGAGCGGAGGCTGCTGCGGCCTGGCGGGCGACTTCGGCTTCGGGAAAGGCCACTTCGACGTCTCCCGGGCCTGTGCGGAGGAGCAGCTCCTGCCCTCGGTACGGCAGGCGCCGGAGGACACGGTGATCCTGGCCGACGGCTTCTCCTGCCGCACCCAGCTGGACCAGCTCGCCGACGTCCGGGGCCGCCATCTGGCGGAGGTGCTGGCGGAGGCCCTGGACCGGGCGGACGGCAGCCGGTGAACGCCGCCCGGCTCCCCCTCGGCCAGGAGACCGGCCATCCAGGTCAGTTCCATCAAGGGTTCACACTCCTGACGGAGTCCATTACCCTGGACTCGGTAGTACATGGAGATGTACATGATCTGATCCGACCCAGCACCGGGACCGCCGTGAGCACCGTCAACACCCCCAGCGCCGCGAACTCGACGTCACCGGCGTCCTCCCCGTCACCGGGGGCGTCCGCTCCGCGCGGTCCCGGCCGGCTGACCTCCTTCGGGCCGGTCGGGCTGGTGCTGGCCGGCGGGATCTCGGTGCAGTTCGGCGGCGCGCTGGCGGTCACCCTGATGCCCCGGGCGGGCGCGCTGGGCGTGGTGACCCTGCGCCTCGTCGCGGCGGCGGTCGTCCTTCTCATGGTCTGCCGTCCCCGGCTGCGCGGCCACTCGCGCGCCGACTGGGGCACGGTGATCGTCTTCGGCATCACCATGGGCGCGATGAACGGCCTGTTCTACGAGGCGGTGGACCGTATCCCGCTGGGCCCGGCGGTCACCCTCGAGGTCCTCGGCCCGCTGGCCCTGTCCGTCCTGGCCTCCCGCCGTGCGCTCAACGCGCTCTGGGCCGGCCTGGCGCTCGCGGGCGTGTTCCTGCTCGGCGGCGGAGGTTTCGGCAATCTGGACCCCATAGGTGTCGCCTTCGCCCTGGGTGCCGGCGCCATGTGGGCGGCGTACATCGTCTTCAGCGCCCGCACCGGGCGCCGCTTCCCCCAGGCCGACGGCCTGGCCCTGGCCATGGCCGTGGCCGCCCTGCTCTTCCTCCCGCTCGGTATGGCGGAGGCCGGTACCCGCCTGCTGAACCCCACCACCATCGCCCTCGGCTCGGCGGTGGCCCTGCTCTCCTCGGTCCTGCCCTACACCCTCGAACTCCTGGCCCTGCGCCGCCTGCCGGCCTCCACCTTCGCCATCCTGATGAGCCTGGAACCCGCCATCGCCGCCACGGCCGGCTTCCTCATCCTGGGCCAGTCCCTGCACCCCACCGAGGCGGCGGCCATCGCCCTGGTCATCGCCGCGAGCATCGGCGCGGTCCGCACCCAGATGGGCCGGGCCAAGGCGGCTCTGCCGGCCGAGGGTCAGTAAACCCGAGGCGTCACGGTCCGTAGCCGTTCGCCTGCGCACGGGAGTCCGGCCTGTGCGAAGGTGGGCTCATGAAGGTCACCGCCCGCGGGCGCGCCGTGCTCGGCGACCCCCGGATCAACCGCGGTACGGCGTTCACTCAGGCGGAGCGCCGGGCCCTGGACCTCGTCGGACTGGTCCCGCCCCGCGTGCTCACCCAGGACCAGCAGGCCGAGCGCGCCTACGGCCAGTTCCGCGAGCAGCCGGACGACCTGGCCAAGAGCGTGAACCTGACCGCGCTGCACGACCGTAACGAGGTGCTGTTCTACCGGCTCGTCGGCGATCACCTCGAAGAGATGCTGCCCATCGTCTACACCCCGACCGTGGGCACGGCGATCCGCCGCTACAGCACCGAGTACCGCCGCCCGCGCGGCGTCTACCTCTCCGTGGACGCCCCCGGCGACATCGAACGCTCCCTGCGCGCGAGCGGCCTGGGCGCCGACGACGTCGACCTGATCGTGGCGACCGACGGCGAGGGCATCCTCGGCATCGGGGACTGGGGCGTCGGCGGCATCGACATCGCGGTCGGCAAGCTCGCCGTCTACACCGCCGCCGCCGGCATCGACCCGCGCCGCACCCTGCCCGTCATGCTCGACGTCGGCACCAACCGCCGGGAACTCCTCGACAACCCCCTCTACCTCGGCAACCGCCACCCCCGCGTCGACCGCGACACCTACGACGCCTTCATCGACGCCTACGTCACCACCGCCACCCGGCTCTTCCCCGGCGCCCTGCTGCACTGGGAGGACTTCGGGACCGCCAACGCCCGCCGCATCCTCGACCACTACCGCGACCGGGTCTGCACCTTCAACGACGACATCCAGGGCACCGGCGCCGTCAACCTCGCCGCCGTCCTGTCCGGGGTGCGCGCGGCCGGCGTGCCCCTGCCCGAGCACCGGATCGTCGTCTTCGGCGCGGGCACCGCCGGCATCGGCGTCGCCGACCAGCTGCGGGACGCCCTGATCGCCGAGGGCCTGTCCGAGGCCGAGGCGCTCGACCGGTTCTGGTGCGTCGACCGGTACGGGCTGCTCACCGACGACCAGGGCGATCGGCTCAGCGACGTCCAGCGGCCGTACGCCCGTCCCGCCGCCGAGACCGACGGCTGGCACCGGGACGAGAACCTGCCCGGCATCCCGCTGGCGGAAGTGGTCCGCCGGGTCCGCCCGACCGTCCTCATCGGCACCTCCGGCCAGGGCGGCGCGTTCCGCGAGGAGATCGTCCGCGAGATGGCCCGGCACACCGCACGCCCGATCATCCTGCCCATGTCCAACCCGACCGACCTGGCCGAGGCCACCCCCGCCGACCTGCTCGACTGGACCGACGGCAAGGCACTGGTGGCCACCGGCAGTCCGTTCGCCCCGGTGGAGCGGGACGGCACGACGTACGAGATCGGCCAGGCCAACAACGCGCTGGTCTTCCCCGGCCTCGGACTCGGCACGATCGTCGCCCGCGCCTCACGGGTCACCGACCGCATGCTGCGCGCCGCGGCCGACGCGGTGGCCCGCCGGACCGCCGACGCGGAGGTCTCCCGGCTGGACGCGCCGCTCCTCCCGCCGATCCGCGAGCTGCGCGCCACCTCGGAGGCGGTCGCGGTGGCCGTGGCCCGCGCCGCGGTGGACGAAGGGGTCGCCCGGGCCGCCCTGGACGATGTCGAGGCGGCGGTACGGGCGGCCCGCTGGGAGCCGGTCTATCCGCCGCTGGAAGCGGTGTGACGGCGGCGCTGGAAGCGGTATGTCGGCGGCCTAATTCATGCAAGCACGCTTGATTGTTTCTGGCGGCGCTGCCATGCTCCCCCCATGGCCGACCCGACGCCCGTCATCGACGACCTGCGTGCCGAGAGTGATGAACTCGTCCTGCTCGTGGCCGAGTTGAGCCCGGAGCAGTGGGAGCTGCCGACTCCCGCGGCCGGCTGGACCCTCGCCCACCAGATCGCGCACCTCGCCTGGACCGACCGCTCCGCACTGCTCGCCGTCACCGACCCCGGTGCCTTCGGGGCGCTGGTGGAGAAGGCGCTCGCCGCGCCCGGCTCGTTCGTGGACGAGGGGGCCGAGGAGGGCGCCGCGCTCCCGCCCGCCGACCTGCTGGCCGCCTGGCGCACCGGACGCACCGCCCTCCACGAGGCCCTGCTCGGCGCCCCGCCCGGCGCCCGCTTCCCCTGGTACGGCCCGCCCATGTCGGCAGCGTCCATGGCAACGGCCCGGCTCATGGAGACCTGGGCCCACGGCCTGGACATCGCCGACGCCCTGGGTGTGGTGCGCCCACCCACCGACCGGCTCCGGCATGTGGCCCGGCTCGGGGTACGCACCCGCGACTTCGCCTACGGGGTGCGCGGACTGACCCCGCCGGCCGAGGAGTTCCGGGTCGAACTGCTCGCGCCCTCCGGCGAGGTGTGGGCGTACGGTCCGCAGGACGCCGCGCAGCGCGTCACCGGCCCCGCCCTCGACTTCTGCCTCCTGGTCACCCAGCGCGCCCACCGCGCCGACCTCGCCCTGACCGCCACCGGCCCGGACGCCGACCACTGGCTCGGCATCGCCCAGGCCTTCGCGGGCCCACCGGGCACCGGCCGCCCGCGCAAGGCGGCCGACGGGCCGGCGCGGGGGACCGGCCGTCCGGCCGAGGAGTCCGGCCGCTCGGCGCAGGGGGCCGGCCGGTGAGACCGCTGCGCATCGGGAACTTCTCCGGCTTCTACGGCGACCGCTCCGACGCCCTGCGCGAGATGCTCACCGGCGGCGAGGTCGACGTCCTCACCGGTGACTACCTCGCCGAACTCACCATGCTCATCCTCGCCCGCGACCGGCTGAAGGACCCGTCCGCCGGATACGCCCGCACCTTCCCGCGCCGGCTGGAGGACTGCCTGGGCCTCGCCCACGAACGCGGTGTACGGATCGTCACCAACGCGGGCGGCCTCAACCCCGCCGGGCTCGCCGGGGAGATACGGCGGCTGGCGGACCGGCTCGGCATCCCGGTGCGGGTCGCGCACGTCGAGGGCGACGACCTGACCGCCGCCTACCCCGGCACCCTCGCCGCCCACGCCTACCTCGGGGGCTTCGGCATCGCCGAGTGCCTGCGGGCGGGCGCCGACGTGGTGGTCACCGGCCGGGTGACCGACGCGGCGCTGGTCACCGGGCCGGCCGCCGCGCACTTCGGCTGGCGGCCGGACGACCACGACCGGCTCGCGGGCGCCGTCGTCGCCGGACACGTGCTGGAGTGCGGCACCCAGGCGACCGGCGGGAACTACGCCTTCTTCACCGAGGGGGACGTACACCGGCCCGGCTTCCCGCTCGCCGAGATCCACGCCGACGGCAGCAGCGTGATCACCAAGCACCCCGGCACGGGCGGCTTCGTGGACGTGGGCACGGTCACCGCCCAGCTGCTGTACGAGACCGGCGGTGCCCGGTACGCCGGACCCGATGTCACGGCCCGGCTGGACACCGTACGGCTCGCCCAGGAGGGGCCGGACCGGGTGCGGATCGAGAGGGTGCGCGGGGAGGCGCCGCCGCCCACGCTCAAGGTCGGGCTCAACCGGCTCGGCGGCTTCCGCAACGAGGTCGTCTTCGTCCTCACCGGGCTCGACATCGAGGCCAAGGCGGCGCTGGTGCGCGAGCAGCTCGCGGACGCGCTCGCCAAGTCGCCGCCCAGCGAGGTGCGCTGGGAGCTGGTGCGCACCGACCGGGCCGACGCGGACACCGAGGAGACGGCCAGCGCGCTGCTGCGGCTCGTCGTACGCGACCCGGACCAGCGGGTCGTGGGGCGCGCGCTGAGCGGGGCCGCGGTGGAGCTGGCACTGGCCAGCTACCCCGGCTTCCATGTGCTGGCCCCACCCGGAAAGGGCGCACCTTATGGGGTCTTCGAGGATGTGTACGTGCCCCATGTGGGCGCCACACACAGGGCCGGCGCTTCCGACGTGGACACCGACCAGGTGCCCGCCGCCCACGTGCCCACCGCCCACGTGTCCGTCTCCCACATGGCCGTCCTCCACGACGGCCGCCGTGTCCCCGTACCCCCGCCCCGGGAGACGCGCCCCCTGGCCGCCGTACCGGACCCGCCCCTGCCGGAACCCCTCCCGCCCGGGCCGGCCCGGCGGGCGCCCCTCGGCCTGGTCGTCGGCGCCCGCAGCGGGGACAAGGGCGGGAACGCCAACGTCGGGGTGTGGGCCCGGTCCGAGGACGCCTGGCGGTGGCTCGCCCACACGCTGACGACCGACACCTTCCGGCGGCTGATCCCCGAGAGCCGGGACCTGCCCGTCACCCGGCACCTGCTCCCGAACCTGCGCGCCGTCAACTTCGTGGTCGAGGGCATCCTCGGCGCCGGCGTCGCCGCGCAAGCCCGCTTCGACCCGCAGGCCAAGGCCCTCGGCGAATGGCTGCGCTCCCGCCACCTGGACATCCCGGAGGCCCTGCTGTGACGGTCCTGCAGACCGCTGTCGACCCCGCCGCCCCCGAGTACCGGGCCCGCCGCGAGGCGATGCTCGCCAAGCTCGCCGACCTTCAGGCCGAGCACGCCAAGGCGCTCGCCGGCGGCGGCGAGAAGTACGTCGCCCGGCACCGGGGGCGCGGGAAGCTGCTCGCCCGTGAGCGGATCGAGCTGCTGCTCGACCCCGACACCCCGTTCCTGGAGCTGTCCCCGCTGGCCGCCTGGGGCAGCGAGTATCCGGTGGGCGCCTCCCTCGTCACCGGGATCGGGGTGGTCGAGGGCGTGGAGTGCCTGATCACCGCCAACGACCCGACCGTGCGCGGCGGCGCCAGCAATCCCTGGAGCCTGAGGAAGGCGCTGCGCGCGAACGACATCGCCCTGGCCAACCGGCTGCCCTGCGTCAGCCTGGTGGAGTCGGGAGGCGCCGATCTGCCGTCCCAGAAGGAGATCTTCATCCCCGGCGGGGCGATCTTCCGCGACCTCACCCGGCTGTCCGCCGCCGGCATCCCGACCATCGCCGTCGTCTTCGGCAACTCCACCGCCGGCGGCGCCTACATCCCCGGCATGTCCGACCACGTGATCATGGTCAAGGAGCGGGCGAAGGTGTTCCTCGGCGGGCCGCCCCTGGTGAAGATGGCCACCGGCGAGGAGAGCGACGACGAGTCGCTGGGCGGCGCCGAGATGCACGCGCGCGTGTCCGGCCTCGCCGACTACTTCGCGCTGGACGAGCCGGACGCGCTGCGCCAGGCGCGCCGCGTCGTGGCCCGCCTCAACCACCGCAAGGCCCACCCCGACCCCGGACCGGCCGAGCCGCCGAAGTACGACCCCGGGGAACTGCTCGGCATCGTCCCGGACGACCTGAAGATCCCGTTCGACCCGCGCGAGGTGATCGCCCGGATCGTGGACGGCTCCGACTTCGACGAGTTCAAGCCGCTGTACGGCACGAGCCTGGTCACCGGCTGGGCCGCCCTGCACGGTTACCCGGTCGGCATCCTGGCCAACGCCCAGGGCGTCCTGTTCAGCGCCGAGTCGCAGAAGGCCGCCCAGTTCATCCAGCTCGCCAACCAGCGCGACATCCCGCTGCTGTTCCTGCACAACACCACCGGCTACATGGTCGGCAAGGAGTACGAGCAGGGCGGGATCATCAAGCACGGCTCGATGATGATCAACGCCGTCTCCAATTCGAAGGTGCCGCACCTCTCGGTGCTCATGGGCGCGTCGTACGGCGCCGGGCACTACGGCATGTGCGGCCGGGCCTACGACCCCCGGTTCCTGTTCGCCTGGCCCAGCGCCAAGTCCGCCGTCATGGGCCCGCAGCAGCTCGCGGGCGTGCTGTCCATCGTCGCCCGGCAGTCGGCGGCGGCCAAGGGGCAGCCGTACGACGAGGAGGCGGACGCGGCCCTGCGCGCGATGGTGGAGCAGCAGATCGAGGCCGAGTCGCTGCCGATGTTCCTGTCCGGGCGGCTGTACGACGACGGCGTCATCGACCCGCGCGACACCCGCACCGTCCTCGGCCTGTGCCTGTCCGCCCTGCACACCGCGCCCTACGAGGGCGCGCGCGGCGGCTTCGGCGTCTTCCGGATGTGAGGGATCACATGATTTCCAGTGTGCTCGTCGCGAACCGGGGCGAGATCGCCTGCCGGGTCTTCCGCACCTGCCGTGAGCTGGGCATCGGCACGGTCGCGGTGCACTCCGACGCCGACGCGGACGCGCTGCACGCGCGCGTGGCCGACACGGCGGTACGGCTGCCGGGCGCGGCGCCCGCCGACACCTACCTGCGCGGCGACCTGGTGGTGAAGGCGGCCCTGGCCGCCGGGGCCGACGCCGTGCACCCGGGCTACGGCTTCCTCTCCGAGAACGCCGGTTTCGCCCGCGCCGTGCGGGACGCCGGGCTGGTCTGGATCGGCCCGCCGCCGGAGGCCATCGAGGCCATGGCGTCCAAGACCCGCGCCAAACGGCTGATGGGCCTCGCCCCGCTGGACCCGGACGAGGTGACCGAGGCCGACCTGCCGGTCCTGGTGAAGGCGGCGGCGGGCGGCGGGGGGCGCGGGATGCGGATCGTGCGCCGCCTGGACGAGCTGCGGGCCGCCCTGGAGGGCGCGCGTGCCGAGGCCGCGAGCGCCTTCGGCGACGGAGAGGTGTTCGTGGAGCCGTACCTGGAGCACGGCCGCCATGTGGAGGTGCAGATCCTCGCCGACGCCCACGGCACCGTCTGGCCGCTCGGCACCCGCGACTGCTCCCTCCAGCGCCGGCACCAGAAGGTCATCGAGGAGGCCCCGGCGCCCGGGCTCACCCAGGGGCTCGCGGAGGAACTGCGGGCGCTGGCCGTACGCGCCGCGCGCGCCGTGTCGTACACCGGCGCCGGCACGGTCGAGTTCCTGGTCGCCGACGGCCGCGCCCACTTCCTGGAGATGAACACCCGCCTCCAGGTGGAACACCCCGTCACGGAGGCCGTGTTCGGGCTGGACCTGGTCGCCGAGCAGATCCGGATCGCCGAGGGCCACGCCCTGGGGACCGAGCCCCCGCACCCGCGCGGCCACGCCGTCGAGGCCCGCCTCTACGCCGAGGACCCGGCCCGCGACTGGGCCCCCCAGACCGGCACCCTGTACCGGATCGCCGTACCGGACGGCGTCCGCCTGGACACCGGCTGCGCCGACGGTGACACCATCGGGGTCCACTACGACGCCATGCTCGCCAAGGTCGTCGCCCACGCCCCCACCCGGTCCGAGGCGATCCGCCGGCTCGCCGGCGCGCTGGAGGCAGCCGTGCTCCACGGCCCGGTCACCAACCGGGACCTGCTGGTGCGCTCGCTGCGGCACGAGGAGTTCACCTCGGCCCGCATGGACACCGGCTTCTACGACCGCCACCTCCGCGCGCTGACCACGCCCGCCCACGACCCGTACGCCCCCCTGGCCGCCGCCCTCGCCGACGCCCACGGCCGCTCCCGGTTCGGCGGCTGGCGCAACGTCCCCTCGCAGCCGCAGGTGAAGCGGTACGAGATGGGCGGCGAGGAACACGAGGTCCGCTACCGGCACACCCGGGACGGCCTCGCCGCCGACGGGGTGCGGGTCGTGCACGCCGACGCCCGGCTGGTCGTCCTGGACATCGACGGCGTACGGCGGAAGTTCACCGTCGCCCGCTACGGCGACCAGGTCCACGTGGGCGCCACCCGCCTCACCGCCCTGCCCCGCTTCCCTGACCCGGTCGCCCGGCTCGCCCCCGGCTCGCTGGTGGCCCCGATGCCGGGCACGGTCGTCCGGATCGCCGAGGGCCTGGCGGAAGGGGCAACGGTTCGAGCCGGCCAGGGACTCATATGGGTGGAGGCGATGAAGATGCAGCACCTGATCTCGGCACCGGCCGCCGGAACCCTCACCGCCCTGCACGCCAGGCCCGGACAGCAGGTCGAGCCGGGCACCGTCCTGGCAGTAGTGCAGGAAAACCCTTCCTAGGAGCCCCATGACCGCCGTCATCGAGTCCGAAGAGCACAAGGCCCTGCGCTCCGCCGTGGCCGCACTCGGCAAGCGCTACGGCCGTGACTACGTCACCCGCACGGTCGCCGAAGGCAAACCCCCCGCCGAACTCTGGTCCGACGCGGGCAAGCTCGGGTATCTGGGCGTCAACCTCCCCGAGGAGTACGGGGGAGGGGGCGGCGGCATAACCGAACTCTCCATCGTGCTCGAAGAGCTGGGCGCCGCCGGTTCCCCCCTGCTCATGCTCGTCGTGTCACCCGCCATCTGCGGCACGGTGATCGCCCGCTTCGGCACCGAGGAGCAGAAGCGGCAATGGCTGCCCGGGCTGGCCGACGGCACCCGCCTCATGGCCTTCGGCATCACCGAGCCCGACGCCGGCTCCAACAGCCACCGCATCACCACCACGGCCCGCCGGGACGGCACCGACTGGCTGCTCACCGGCCGCAAGGTCTTCATCTCCGGTGTCGACATCGCCGACGCCGTCCTCGTCGTCGGCCGCACCGAGGACGCCCGCACCGGCACCCTCAAGCCCTGCCTGTTCATCGTCCCCACGGACGCCGAGGGCTTCGGCAAGCACCCCATCGCCATGGAACTCAACGCGGCCGAGAAGCAGTTCGAACTGACCCTGGACGACGTCCGGCTGCCCGCGGAGGCACTCGTGGGCGACGAGGACGCCGGGCTGCTGCAACTGTTCGCCGGACTGAACCCCGAGCGGATCATGACGGCCGCGTTCGCGATCGGCATGGGCCGCTACGCCCTCGCCAGGGCCGTCGAGTACGCCCGCGAGCGTACGGTCTGGAAGGCCCCCATCGGCGCCCACCAGGCCATCGCCCACCCCCTGGCGCAGGCCCACATCGACCTGGAGCTGGCCCGGCTGATGATGCGGAAGGCGGCCCTTCTCTACGACTCGGGGGACGACATCGGCGCGGGCGAGGCCGCCAACATGGCCAAGTACGCGGCCGGCGAGGCCTGTGTGCGGGCCGTGGACCAGGCCGTGCACACCCTCGGCGGCAACGGCCTCACCCGGGAGTTCGGGCTCGCCTCGCTGATAACCGCCGCCCGCGTGGCACGTATCGCCCCGGTGAGCCGGGAAATGATCCTCAACTACGTCTCCCACCAGAGCCTGGGCCTGCCCAAGTCGTACTGAGCGGCCCCGCGCGAGGAGGAACCGTGTTCCGCAGCGAGTACGCAGACGTTCCGCCCGTAGAACTCCCCATCCACGACGCCGTCCTGGGCCACGCCGCCGGCTTCGGCGACCGGCCCGCCCTCGTCGACGGCACGGACGGCACCACCCTCACGTACGAGCAGCTGGACCGGTTCCACCGGCGCCTGGCCGCCGCCCTCGCCGGCACCGGCGTGCGCAAGGGCGACGTCCTCGCCCTGCACAGCCCCAACACCCTCGCCTTCCCGCTCGCGTTCTACGCCGCCACCCGCGCCGGTGCCACCGTCACCACCGCGCACCCGCTCGCCACCGCCGAGGAGTTCGCCCGGCAGCTGCGCGACAGCGCGGCCCGCTGGATCGTCACCGTCTCCACGCTGCTCCGGACCGCCCGCCGGGCCGCCGGGCTCGCGGGCGGCGTCCGGGAGATCCTCGTGTGCGACAGCGCGCCCGGCCACCGCTCGCTGACCGGCCTGCTCGACACCACCGCCCCCGAACCCCGGGCCGCCATCGACCCGGCCGAGGACATCGCCGTACTGCCGTACTCCTCCGGCACCACCGGCACCCCCAAGGGCGTGCTGCTCACCCACCGGCAGATCGCCACCAACCTCGCCCAGCTGGACTCCGCCATCCCGGCCGGCCCCGGCGACCGCGTCCTCGCCGTCCTGCCGTTCTTCCACATCTACGGCCTCACCGCGCTGATGAACGGGCCGCTGCGCAAGGGCGCCACCGTCGTCGTCCTGCCCCGCTTCGAGCTGGAGACCTTCCTCGCCGCCATCGACAAGCACCGCATCACCAGCCTGTACGTGGCCCCGCCGATCGTCCTCGCCCTCGCCAAGCACCCGGCGGTCGGCCGCTACGACCTCTCGTCCCTGAAGTACGTCATCAGCGCCGCCGCCCCGCTGGACGCCCGGCTCGCCCACGCCTGCTCCGAACGGCTCGGCCTGCCCCCGATCGGCCAGGCGTACGGCATGACGGAGCTGTCACCCGGCACCCATGCCGTCCCCCTGGACCGGCTGCGCGAGGCCCCCGCCGGCACGGTCGGACGGCTCATCGCCGGCACCGAGATGCGGATCGTCTCCCTGGACGACCCCCGCCGCGACCTCGGCCCCGGCGAACCCGGCGAGATCCTGATCCGCGGCCCGCAGGTGATGAAGGGCTACCTGGGCCGCCCCGACGCCACCGCCGCCCTGATCGACCCCGACGGCTGGCTGCACACCGGGGACGTCGGACACACCGACGCGGACGGCTGGCTGTTCGTGGTGGACCGGGTGAAGGAACTCATCAAGTACAAGGGCTACCAGGTGGCCCCCGCCGAACTGGAGGCCCTGCTGCTCACCCACCCCGGCATCGCCGACGCCGCCGTGATCGGCGCCCGCGACGAGGACGGCAACGAGATCCCGCACGCCTTCGTCGTCCGCCGCCCCGGCGCCGACGGCCCGGCCGAGGACGAGGTCTTGGAGTTCGTCGCCGAACGCGTCGCCCCCTACAAACGCGTCCGCCGGATCACCTTCACCGACACCGTCCCCCGCGCCGCCTCCGGCAAGATCCTGCGCCGGCAGCTCAGGGAGTACACATGACCGGCCGGCAGCTCAGGGAGCGCACATGACCGACCCCGCCGTGTCCATCGGCCGCACCCGCGCGCGTGCCGTGGAGACGCTCAGCCTCGACGCCACCGAGACCCGCAACGCCCTGTCCGCGGCCCTCGTCACCGGGCTCGCCGACGCCCTGGCCGACTGCGGCGAGGACCCCGGGGTGCGGGCCGTGGTCCTCACCCACACCGGTACGACGTTCTGCGCCGGCGCCGACCTGCGCGACCCGCCCGCCCCGCCCGCCCTGGTGGCCCTGCTGCGGCGGATCGTGGAGCTGCCCAAACCGGTGGTCGCCCGGGTCACCGGCCATGTCCGCGCCGGCGGCCTCGGCCTGCTCGCCGCCTGCGACATCGCCGCCGCCTCCGCCGCGGCCACCTTCGCCTTCACCGAGGTGCGCATCGGTGTCGCCCCCGCCGTGATCTCCCTGCCGGTGCTCCCGCGCGCCGACCCCCGCGCCCTGGCCCGCTACTACCTCACCGGCGAACGCTTCGGCCCGGCCGAGGCCGTGACGCTGGGCCTGCTGACGACGGCGGCGGACGACGTGGACGACGCCCTCGCCCCCGTCCTGGACGGCCTGCGCCGGGCCTCCCCCGAGGCCCTGGCCGAGACGAAACGGCTGCTCACGGCTAGGGTGCTGGAGACATTCGACCGGGACGCGGACGGGCTGACCGCGCTGACGGCCCGGCTGTTCTCCTCCGGCCAGGCCCGGGAGGGGATGACGGCCTTCCTGGAAAGACGTGATGCGGCATGGGTGGTGTGAGTACGACCGAACGCGAGCGCGTACCCAAGCAGGACCGCAGCCGGGCCACCCGGCAGCGGCTCCTGGAGGCCGCCGTGGCCTGCCTCGCCGAGCGCGGCTGGGCGGGCTCCACGGTCGCCGTCGTCGCCGAACGCGCCGGTGTCTCCCGGGGCGCCGCCCAGCACCACTTCCCGACCCGGGAAGACCTCTTCACCGCGGCCGTCGAGTACGTCTCCGAGGAGCGCTCGCTGGCGCTGCGCGCCCTGTTCCCGGACGGCCCCGCCGACCGCCGGGCCGTCGTGTCGGCCCTCGTCGACCTCTACACCGGCCCGCTCTTCCGCGCCGCCCTGCACCTGTGGGTCGCCGCCTCCGACGAGGAGCAGCTGCGCCCGCGGGTGACCGAGCTGGAGGCCCGGGTGGGCCGCGAGACCCACCGCATAGCCGTCGAACTCCTCGGCGCCGACGAGTCCCGCCCCGGCGTCCGCGAGACCGTCCAGGGCCTCCTCGACATGGCCCGCGGCCTGGGCCTGGCCAACCTCCTCACCGACGACACCGCCCGCCGCGAACGGGTCGTCGCGCAGTGGGCGGCGCTGCTGGACGGCGCGCTGGACTGAGCAGGCCGGGCCGAGAAGACCGTACGGCGGCACTTCTCACGCGGCGCGTTACCCTTGGCCCATGCTTCCGATGCTCGTCCGCCGCCGCCACGTGGACTACGTGCGCGTCACGAGCATGGGCTGTCGGCACCTCTCCGCCTGACAGCCCCCTGTATCTCCCTTTTTTTCTCCCTTTTTCCGGCACCGGGGGCCGCCCGTACCCCTCGGCGGCCGGCCGTGCCCCGTACACCCGCGGACGCACCATGACCACGCACACAGCGATGTCGTACGACCAGCTCCCGATCATCGACCTGTCGGCCGCCGACCGAGGCCCCCAGGCCCGCGCCCTGCTCCACGCCCAGCTGCACAGCGCCGCCCACGACGTCGGCTTCTTCCAGCTCGTCGGGCACGGCGTGACCCGGGCCGAGACGGACGCGCTGCTCACCGCCATGCGCGCCTTCTTCGCCCTCCCCGAGGCCGACCGGCTCGCCCTCGACAACGTCAACTCCCCGCACTTCAGGGGCTACACCCGCACCGGCGACGAGCGCACCGGCGGCGCCCGCGACTGGCGCGACCAGCTCGACATCGGCGCCGAGCGCCCCGCCCGGACACCGGGACCGGACGAGCCGCCGTACTGGTGGCTGCAGGGCCCCAACCAGTGGCCCGCCGCCCTGCCCGAACTGCGCACGGCCGCGCTCGCCTGGATCGACCGGCTGAGCGGGGTCGCCCACCGGCTGCTGCGCGAACTGCTGACCGCCATCGGCGCCCCGGCCGGCTTCTACGACCCGGTCTTCGGCGAGCACGCCCACCCGCACCTCAAGCTCGTCCGCTACCCCGGCAGCGCGGCCGACGGCACCGAGCAGGGCGTGGGCGCCCACAAGGACTACGGCTTCCTGACCCTGCTGCTCCAGGACACCGTCGGCGGCCTCCAGGTCCAGCGCGAGGACGGCCGCTTCCACGACGTGCCGCCCATCGAGGGCGCCTTCGTCGTCAACCTCGGCGAACTGCTGGAGGTGGCGACCAACGGCTATCTGCTGGCCACCAACCACCGCGTCGTCAGCCCGCCCGGCGCCACCGAGCGCTACTCGGTGCCGTTCTTCTACAACCCCCGCCTGGACGCGCGGATCGACCCGCTGCCCTTCCCGCACGCCGCCGAGGCCCCCGGCATCACCACCGACCCGGCGAACCCGCTGTACGCCGAGTACGGCTACAACGAACTCAAGGGCAAGCTGAGGGCCCACCCGCTGGTGGCGGAGCGCCACCACGGGAACCTGCTGACGCCCGCCTGACCGGTTCCCCGGGGCAGGGGCCGCGGCTCAGTGGGCGATGTCCCCGTACCCCTGGATGTCCCGGGGGCTGCGCGGCCCCGGCCCCACATACCGGGCGGAGGGCCGCACCAGCCGTCCCGTGCGCTTCTGCTCGAGGATGTGCGCGGACCACCCCGCGGTGCGGGCGCACGTGAACATGGAGGTGAACATGTGCGCCGGCACCTCGGCGAAGTCCAGCACGATCGCCGCCCAGAACTCCACGTTGGTGGCCAGCACCCGGTCCGGCCGCCGGTTGTGCAGCTCCTCCAGCGCGGCCTTCTCCAGCGCCTCGGCCACCTCGAACCGCGGCGCCCCTAGCTCCCGCGCCGTGCGCCGCAGCACCCGGGCCCGCGGGTCCTCGGCCCGGTACACCCGGTGCCCGAAGCCCATCAGCCGCTCGCCCCGGTCCAGGGCCCCTTTGACGTACGCCTGGGCGTCGCCGGTGCGCTCGATCTCCTCGATCATGCCGAGCACCCGGGAGGGCGCGCCCCCGTGCAGCGGACCGGACATCGCGCCGACCGCGCCCGACAGCGCGGCGGCGACGTCGGCGCCCGTGGAGGCGATGACCCGGGCGGTGAAGGTGGAGGCGTTCATGCCGTGTTCGGCGGCCGAGGTCCAGTAGGCGTCGACGGCGGCGACGTGCTTGGGGTCCGGCTCGCCCCGCCAGCGGATCATGAACCGCTCCACCACCGAGGCCGCCTTGTCGATCTCCCGCTGCGGCACCATCGGCAGGCCCTGCCCGCGCGCGGACTGGGCGACGTAGGACAGGGCCATGACCGCGGCCCGGGCCAGGTCCTCGCGGGCCTGGCGTTCGTCGATGTCGAGCAGCGGCTTGAGGCCCCACACGGGCGCGAGCATGGCGAGGGCCGACTGCACGTCCACCCGGATGTCACCGGAGTGCACCGGGATCGGGAACGGTTCGGCGGGCGGCAGACCGGGGTTGAAGGCGCCGTCGACCAGCAGTCCCCACACGTTGCCGAACGAGACGTGACCGACCAGGTCCTCGATGTCGACGCCCCGGTAGCGCAGGGCGCCGCCCTCCTTGTCCGGTTCGGCGATCTCCGTCTCGAACGCGACGACTCCTTCGAGTCCGGGTACGAAATCGGACATCAGGCGGCTCCTCGTGAAGTGTGGCGGCGGTCATCCCGTTGATGCCTCGGCGCGCCGACGGTCACCCATGGTCAACCCAACCGCAAAGGGAGCAGCACGATAACGCCCGGTGCCACGGTTGGGGAGACCACACGACACCGAGTGCCATACCCGTTCTATACGGCAAGATGACCGCGTGACCGATCGCGACCCGCTTCCGGACCCCGTTCTCGACCCCGCTGCCATGCGCAAGCAGTACCGGGCCGACGGCCTCGCCGAGGAGGACCTCGCCACCCATCCGATGGACCAGTTCGCCCGCTGGTTCGAGGACGCGGCCCGGGCTGCGCTGCACGGCACGCTCTACGAGCCCAACGCCATGGTCGTCTCCACGGTGGACGCGGCCGGCCGCCCCAGCGCCCGCACGGTCCTGCTGAAGCAGTACGACACCGAGGGCTTCGTCTTCTACACCAACTACGGCTCGCGCAAGGCCCTCGACCTCGCCGGGAACCCGCACGTCTCGCTGCTCTTCCCCTGGCACCCGCTGGCCCGCCAGGTCATCGTCACCGGCACCGCCCGGCGCACCGGCCGCGACGAGACCGCCGCCTACTTCCGCACCCGCCCGCACGGCTCCCAGCTGGGCGCCTGGGCCAGTGCCCAGTCCACGGTGATCGCCTCCCGCTCGGAACTGGACGCGGCCTACGCCGAACTCGAGGCCCGCTACCCGGAGGGCGAACAGGTCCCGGTGCCCCCGCACTGGGGCGGCTTCCGGGTCATCCCGGAGACGGTCGAGTTCTGGCAGGGCCGCGCCAACCGCCTCCACGACCGGCTGCGCTACACCGCCCGGCCGGACGGCACCTGGACGGTGGAGCGCCTCAGCCCCTGACCCCCGGGGGCGACGTACGCGGGAAACGCAGACGACCCGCGGGCTGGGTTCCTCCGAGGAGGAGCCGGCCGGACGTACCGGCAGCCCGCGGGTCGGGTGACTGCTTGGGATTGGGCCGGCTGCGCGTATCTCTCACACGCTGGTCCGGCACCGCACATGCTGTGGTGTCGGGCCGCTAGCCCGCAGCCACCTCACGCGTCCGGTTCTCATACATCTGCCGAACCACCTCCCTTCTCGTGTACCGACAGCCTAGGAAGCACCCGGGACGCACTCAACTGTTTTTTCTTGCGGGAACAGGGTGTGGGCTGGGTCACGTTCCAGTTGAATGAAGGCCGGTGAGGGAACCGGGCGCCGTATGCACAGGCGCGCAGGCAGTTTCCAGGGGGTCCAGGTGAGTGCTTCGCGGCGGAGTGGGGCCACGGACGAGCTGGGGCCGGACGAGCCGGGTGAGCCGGGCTCCGACCTGCTGGCCGCACTGCTCGACGGGATGGACGCGGCGCTGTGCGCGTTCGACGCCGACGGGGTCGTCACGCACTGGAACCGCGAGGCCGAGCGGATCCTCGGCTGGACGGCCGACGAGGCCGTCGGGCGGCACGGGTTCGCCGGGTGGGCGGTGCGCAGCGCCGACGCCGAGGAGGTGCAGGCCCGGCTGATGTCGGCGATGCACGCGCCGGGCCGTCAGGTGCACGAGTTCGCGCTGGTGACCAAGGACGGCGGGCGGATCCTCGTGCGCACCCAGTCGGCCGCCGTGCGCGGGCCCGACGGGAAACCGGCGGGGGTGTACTGCGCGTTCAGCGAGGTGCACGCGCAGATCGACCTGGAGCGGTCCATCGCGCTGAGCGAGGCGCTGTTCGAGGACGCCGCCTGGGGGGTCGTCCTCGTCGACGCCGATCTGCGGCCCGCCGTGGTCAACGCCTACGCGGCACGTGCCCTGGGCGTCGGACGGACCTCGGCGCTGGGCCGGCCGCTCGGCGAACTGCTGGCGCAGGGCGCGGAGGAGCTGGAGGCCGCGCTGACGCACGTCCTGGCCGAAGGCGCGCCGCCCGCCCCCGCCGAGATGTGGGTCGTCGTGCGCACACCCGAGGGCGAGCGGCGCCGCTGCTGGCGCAACGGGTTCCTGCGGCTGGCCTCGCCGCTCGCCGAGGAGCCGGTGCCGCTCGGCGTCGGCTGGCTGTTCCAGGACGTCACCGAGGCCAGGCAGGACCAGCAGGAGGCGGCCCTGCTGCGGTTCCGCTCCAACCAGCTGCACCGCGCGGCCCGGGCCGCCGCCGAGTGCGAGGACCCGGTGGAGGCGGCCACCGTCCATCTGGACTTCGCCCTCGCCGGGTTCGCCGACCACGCCCTGGTCGACCGGCTGGCGGACGGCCCGAGCACGCCGGGCGAGGGCGACGCGGAGCCGGTCCGGCTGGTCCGGCTCGCCGCCACGCCCGCCGGGGCGCCGGGTCCGAGCCTGCTGACGGGCGCGGCCGGACTGCCCGTGCGCTACCCGGAGGACCACCCGGCGCGGCAGTGCGTGCGGCGCGCCGGGACCGTGCGCGCGGAGGCCGGCGAGGTGCCGGCCGAGCGGGCCCGCGAGTGGGCGCTGGAGCGGCAGTGGCCCGACGACGCGGTGCACGCGCTGTGCGCGGTGCTGCGCAGCCGGGGTCGGACACTGGGCGTGCTGACCTTCCTGCGCGGCGCCGGCCGCAGCCGCTTCGAGCGCGCCGACACGGCCTACGCCGAGGACGTCGCCGTACGGATCGCGGCGGCCCTGGACCTGGCGGAGGCCGTGCGCGGGTAGGCCACCCCGGGTGAGCCGGGGGTCAGCGGCGGTAGAAGATCCGGTCGCCGTACTGCGCCATCACCCGGCCGTTCCACTCGTGCCCGCCGTCGACGTTGCCGGAGCGCAGCAGCGGCGGCTCGATGCCGCGGTCGGCGAGGGCGGCGGCGGTGGTCGCCATGACGGCCTGGAGCAGGGCGGTGGTGACGACCGTGGAGGCGGGGGCGAAGGGCGCCGGGATGGTGTCCAGGGTGAGTTCCGCGTCCCCTACGGCGATCTTGGAGTCCAGGACGATGTCGCAGTGGTCCTTCAGGAAGGTGCCGGAGGCGTGCCGGGACGTGGTCTCGGCGGCGTACGCCACCGAGGTCACGCCGATGACCTTCAGACCGTGGGCGCGGGCGCCCAGGGCCATCTCCACGGGCAGGGCGTTGCGGCCGGAGAGGGAGATGATCACCAGGGCGTCGCCGGGGCGCACCGGTGAGGTGTCCAGGACGGCACCGGCCAGGCCGTCGACCCGTTCGAGGGCGGAACCGAGGGTGGCCGGGGTGACGTCGACGCCGACGACTCCGGGGACGGCGAGCAGGTTCATCAGGGCCAGGCCGCCCGCGCGGTAGACGACGTCCTGGGCGGCCAGCGAGGAGTGCCCGGCGCCGAACGCGAACAGGCGGCCGCCGGCCGCGACGGTGTCGGCGAGCAGGGCGCCGGCCGCGGCGATCGCCTCGGCCTCCTCGTCGCGGACCCGTTGCAGCAGGCCGATGGCGGCGTCGAAGAACAGGTCGGCAGGCGTGCCGTCGCTCATGCGGTGCCCCTTCGCAGCGTCTGTGTCGCGGATCACGGTGCGGTCTGGACCATCGCGGTGTCAATACGGCCGAAGGCACGCGCCCGGCGGGGACCCACGACGGCGCCCCACGGCCCTGCCTGCCGTGGGCGTCCGGCCGCCCGACGCCTGCCCTGCGCGCAGGCAGCCGGCCATGGGCCCGCACCGGCGTACGACGGCCCCGCCCGCCGGGACAGCCCGGCCGTCCGACGTCGTGTCCCGCGCGGTGGCGAACGGTTCCGGGCCCCGCGCCCCAGGGGCGGGAGCAGTGCCGTCCGCACGCCGGGTGCCTGCCCCCGCGTCCGCTGTCCGACGGCCGCCCCGCGCGGTGGCGTCCGGTCCCGGGCCCGGACCCGGTGGTGGCTTCGCGGTGGCGACCCGCGTCCCCGTGCCCGTAGTCGGCCGGGTGACCGGACCCGGCGACGGGGACGGCGCCGCGCTACGATCGGCCCGCGTGGGCGCGACCGCCCCGCGCGCTCGTCTCCGACAACGGCCCGTGCCCCCTTCGAACAGCCCCGTTTCCCTGGTGCCGCCCGGTTGTCAGTGGGATCCGGCAGAATTGATGTACAGGGGGGCCGCGCACGCGCCGGGGCTGCCGGCAGAGGTAATCGAGGGGCACGTATGTCCGGACTGATCGACACCACGGAGATGTATCTCCGCACCATCCTCGAACTCGAAGAGGAAGGCGTCGTCCCCATGCGCGCCCGCATCGCGGAGCGGCTGGACCAGAGCGGGCCGACGGTGAGCCAGACGGTGGCGCGCATGGAGCGCGACGGCCTGGTGTCCGTGGCCAGCGACCGGCACCTGGAGCTCACGGAGGAGGGGCGCCGGCTGGCGACGCGCGTGATGCGCAAGCACCGCCTGGCCGAGTGCCTGCTCGTCGACGTGATCGGGCTGGAGTGGGAGCAGGTGCACGCGGAGGCCTGCCGCTGGGAGCACGTGATGAGCGAGGCCGTGGAGCGGCGCGTGCTGGAGCTGCTGCGGCATCCCACCGAATCGCCGTACGGCAACCCCATCCCGGGCCTGGAGGAGCTGGGCGAGAAGGACGGCGCCGACCCGTTCCTGGACGAGGGCATGGTCTCGCTGGCCGACCTGGACGCGGGCACGGACGGCAAGACGGTCGTCGTACGCCGTATCGGGGAGCCGATCCAGACGGACGCCCAGCTGATGTACACGCTGCGGCGGGCGGGCGTGCAGCCCGGCTCGGTGGTGAGCGTGACCGAGTCGCCCGGCGGTGTGCTCGTGGGCAGCGGCGGCGAGGCGGCCGAGCTGGAGGCGGACGTCGCCTCCCATGTGTTCGTGGCCAAGCGCTGAGCCGGGTCCGGTACGAGCAGGGGCCCCGGCGCCGTGTGGCGCCGGGGCCTGTCCTCCCCTGTTGCTGACCCGGAGCCCCGAGCTCTCAGGGTCATCCCCCTCGGACCGGCTTTTCCCCGAGCGGTCCGCCTCCTGCCAGGAAGATCCCCTCACACACGGCGATCATTCATCGCGCGGTGTCACTCATATGAGGGGTGTTGACCGCGAAAACGGACTTTCAGGGCGCGTGTTCGACAGGGGAACGGGTCAGCGGTCCCTTCCGCAGGCGTAGGCCAGCGGCGAGATCAGTTCCTCCACGTCCGGCAGCCAGCGGTTCGCCGGGGTCGGGCGGCGGGCCCACTGCACGGCGCCCCGGGACCCGAACCGGGTGGGCGGCGCCGCCACGTACGCGCCCTCGCCCAGCGCCACCAGGTCCAGCGACGGCAGCGACCAGCCCAGCCGCCGCACCAGGTCCGCCACCTTCGCCGAGGCCCCCGGCAGCACGAAGAACTGCATCCGCCGGTCCGGGGTCAGCGTGACCGGACCGAGCGTCAGCTCCATCCGTTCCATCCGGGCGAGCGCCAGGAACCCGGCGCTCTCCGGGACGGACAACGCCTCGAACGTCCGGCCCGTCGGCAGCAGGATCGACGCCGCCGGCTGCTGCTGCCACATCCGGCGCGCGACGGTCGCACTGCCGGTCGCGTGGGTCGCCCAGTCGGGGCGCGCGGGGTGCGCGCCCGGCGCGGGGCAGGCGGCCTCACCACAAGAGCAGCGCTGCGTGCCGCCGGCGGTCTCCAGCCAGGTGCCCGGCACCACGTCCCAGTGCCGCTCCTCGGCGTAGCGTACGGCGGTCTCCAGCAGCGATGTCCCGCGCTGCCGCGGAATCTGACCGGCCATCTGCGTGTTCTCGGCGCCCGCGATCGTCTCTTCCACGCTCCTCTCAACTCCCCTGCCCACCTGGAGTTACGGCCCCGGGGCGCGCGCGGGGAGGAGCATCGTTCCGGCGGTCGGGGCGCATGGAGGCACGGCCGGGGGCGCGCACGAGGGAGCCGGGCGTGGGCGGGGTAGCCAGGGAGTGGGCCGGCATCCTCCATTACTTCCGGCAAACCGCATATGTCGCGCATTGACGGTATGTCTACTGGGCAGTGATCGTCCCGACCGGACCGACCGGGACGGAGCCGCGGGCTCCGCAGGGTCGGACAACACGCTCCAAGGGGACCGCAACGCAGGGGGTACACACATGGCCGCAAGGCCTCTCGTGGCGAGGCAGCCGAACGAACGGCTGCAAGCACTCATCCAGGAAGCGGGGTGCTCGAACGCCGGGCTGGCCCGGCGGGTCAACATGTGCGGCGCCGAGCACGGCCTCGACCTGCGCTACGACAAGACGTCCGTGGCCCGCTGGCTGCGCGGACAGCAGCCGCGGGGCCGGGCCCCGGCGATCATCGCCGAGGCGCTCGGGCGCAAGCTCGGCCGGACGGTCACGATCGACGAGATCGGCATGGCCAACGGCAAGAACCTCGCCTCGGGGGTCGGCCTCCAGTTCTCGCCGACGGTACTGGGAGCCATCGAGCAGGTCTGCGAGCTGTGGCGCAGCGACGTGGGGCGCCGGGACTTCCTGTCCGGCTCCTCCGTCGCCGCCTCCGCGCTGGTCGAGCCCAGCCGGGACTGGCTGATCTCGGCGCCGGACACCCAGGTGGCCCGGCAGGCGGGCCCGCGCGTGGGCCAGTCCGACGTGGCCGCCGTGCGGTCCATGACCCAGGCGCTGGTGGACCTCGACCACCAGTACGGCAGCGGGCACGTCCGCCCGGTCGTGGTGCACTACCTCAACAGCGTGGTGTCCGGGCTGCTCGCGGGCTCCTACCGGGAGGCGGTCGGCCGCGAACTCTTCGCCACCGTCGCCCGGCTGACCGAACTGGCCGGGTACATGGCGGTGGACACCGGCCAGCCGGGCCTGGCCCAGCGGTACTACATCCAGTCGCTGCGCCTCGCCCAGGCCGCCGGCGACCGCGGGTACGGCGGGTACGTCCTGGCCGCCTCCATGAGCCACCTCGCCGCGCAGCTCGGGAACCCGCGCGAGATCGCCCAGTTGGCGCGGGCGGCGCAGGAGGGCGCGCGCGGGCATGTCACCCCGCGCGCGGAAGCGATGTTCCACGCCGCCGAAGCGCGCGGGCACGCCCTGCTCGGCGACGCGCGCGCGGCACAGGCGGCCGGCGGGCGCGCGGTGACCGCGCTGGAGCGCGCCGACGCCGCCGACGGCGACGACCCGGCGTGGATCGCGCACTTCGACCAGGCATACCTGGCCGACGAGTTGGCGCACTGCCACCGTGACCTCGGACAGCCCGAGCAGGCGGCGCGGTACGCCGAGCAGTCGCTGGCCGGGCACCCCGCCTCCCGGGCCCGCCGCCGCGCGATCGGCTATGTGCTGCTCGCCACCGCCCAGGTGCAGCAGCGCGAGATCGAGCAGGCCTGCAACACCGGCCTGAGAGCGGTGGAGTTGCTGGAGACACTGCGCTCCAACCGGGGCGCCGAGTATCTGGACGACCTCCAGCAGCGTCTGGAGCCGTTCCGGGAGGAGGCGGTGGTACGGGAGTTCGGGGCCCGCCTCGAACTCCAGCAGGCCGCGTGAACAACGGCCCCGCGGCAAGGTGAACGCACGGGAACGGCACCCGGTGGGTGCCGGGTGCCGTGCGCGGCGCGCCGCGGGGCCGGCCCTGTTATCGCCGTCACAGCACGGCAGATCACGTCCTGAGCTGCGTGGCACCCGGCTCGGGGGACCCGGTAGCGTGTGCCGACGATTCACAAGGTCCCCCATTAGTAGGAGTCCCGGTGACGCAGAGTGGACAGGGCGAGGAGCCCTCGGCGCGGCCCGCGCGCGAAGGCATCGTGCTGCCCTCGGACGGAGGCGAGCCCCTGCTGCCGGGCACGACCGCGCCGCCCGAGCCCGCCGCCCCGGCCGGCGGACAGTCCTGGGACGGCTCCCGGGGCCCCGGGCAGCAGACGCCCCCGCCGGGCCAGGGCTGGCCCCCGGCGGCGGCCCAGCAGTGGACCGGCCCCGGACAGCAGTCCCCGTCCGCCGCGGGCCCCGGCCCGCTGCCCCCGGAGGGCGCCCCGGCCCCGTCGTACGGCGGCCAGGCACCCGGCTACGGCGACACCCACGCCGCCGGCCCCGGCGCCTACGGCACGCCCCCGCAGCCCGGCTACGGCGCGCCCGACCCGTACCAGCAGCCCCAGCAGCCGTATCCGGGACAGCAGTCCCAGCAGCCGTACCAGGCACAGCAGCCGCATCCCGGGCAGCACTCCCAGCAGCCGTACCAGCCCCAGCAGAACCAGCAGCCGTACCCGGGGCAGCCGTATCAGGCGTCGCCCGGCGCGCCGACGCCGTCCGCCGCGGGCGCCCCGCTGCCCCCGCCGGCCGACGCCGCGACGCAGTACCTCCCGCCGGTCAGCGCCCAGGGCGGCGCCGACGAGGGCGCCACCCAGTACATACCGCCCGTGCAGGCCGCGCCGGCCGACGGTGCCACGCAGTACCTCCCGCCGGTCGGCGCGGGTCCCGCCGGCCCCGGTGACGAGGCGGCCACCCAGTACATCCCGCCGGTGGCCTCCGGCGCGCTCCCGCCGGAGTCGGGCGCCGAGGAGACCCGCTACCTCGGCCGGACGCCCCGGCAGCCGGGGCCCGCGCCCGCCGACGCGGAGGCCACGCAGTACATCCCGCCCTACGCGGCCGAGACCCAGATCCAGGCGCCGGTGCCGGCCGCGGACCGGCAGCCGCCCGCCGAGTTCGACAACCTCTTCCGCGGCGGCCCCGCGGGCGGCGACGGCCCGGCCGGCTCCACCCAGCAGCTCCCGGTCGTCCAGCGGCCGGACGCCTACCCCGGCCCGGAGCCGTCCGCGTACCGCCCGGCGCAGCCGTCGTACGACCACGGGCCGGACGACGGCGGCGGGCGGCGCGGCGGCCGGTCGCGGGTGCCGCTGATCGCCGCCGCCGCGGTGGGCCTGATCGTGGTCGGCGTGGGCGCCGGCGCCCTGCTCAGCGCCGGCGGCGGCGACGGCAAGGACGCGGGCGGGGACGACACGCCGGTCGTGGCCGCGTCCCCGGCCGGTACGGACTCCGCCTCCGCCTCGCCCAGCGCCGACCCCGCCCGGCAGCAGGCGGTGGAGCTGGACAAGCTGCTCGCGGACAGCGGCAGCAGCCGGGCCGCGGTGATCCAGGCGGTGGCCGACGTCCGCAAGTGCGACAACCTCGACCAGGCCGCGGCCGACCTGCGGGACGCGGCCCGGCAGCGCGGTGAGCTGGTCACCCGGCTGAACAAGCTGCCCACGGACAAGCTGCACTCCCAGGGCCAGCTCAGGGACGCCCTGACCAGGGCCTGGCAGGCGTCCGCCGCGGCCGACAACCACTACGCGGCCTGGGCCGACCAGGTCAAGGGGCACAAGGGCTGCCACAAGGGGCAGGCCCGCTCCACCGGCGAGACCCAGGCGGGCAACCGGGAGAGCAAGACCGCGACCGAGCAGAAGGGCAAGGCGGCCCCGCTGTGGAACGCGATCGCCCGGCAGTACGGCCTGACCCAGCGCCAGCCCACCCAGCTGTGACGCCCCCGGCGGGCCCCGGCGCCGGGGCCCGTCAGGGCACCTCGGCCCGCGCCAGGACCGGGGTCATGTCGGCGACCCCCTTCTTGTCGCCGACGCGCTGTCCGGCCGCGACCAGCCGGCCGCCCCGGACCACCTGGAGGGTGACGTCGGCGTTGACCAGCCGCGGGAAGCCGACCGCGGCGAGCCTGCCCGCGTAGGGCCAGATCAGGGTGGGGGTGAGGCCGCCGGTGGAGACCCGCAGCCCGTCGTTGAGGGTGCGCCGCACGGCGTCGGCGCTCACCTCGCCGTCGCCGATCCTCTCCAGGACGGCCCGGAGCACGGTGTAGGCGATCCAGGTGGTCTGCACCCCGGCGTCGGCGGGGTCGATGCGGTCGTCGTCGAAGGCCGCCTCGCTGATCACCTTCCGCATCGGGGCCCAGCGCGGATCGGAGGCGGCCGGGTACCAGCCGGTGATGTACGCCCCCTCGTACGGCCCGGAGGCCCCGCCCGTGGCGTTGATCACCGTCTGGTCGACGCTGCCGAGCACGGTCGCCGTACGCACGTCCGGGTGGTTCGCGCGGACCCGCCGGAAGGAGTCCATGAAGGTGTCCGTGCGGTCGCCGAGCGCGGGCACCACACAGCCCTCGCGGGCCGGGTCGGCGGTCGCGTGGCGCAGCGCCCGCTCGGCCTGGTCGCCGTACTCGGTGGCGTCCTCGGCGGCGAGCTGGTCGTCGGCGTCCGCGTGCCCGCCGGCCCGAAGGCCCGAGTCGAGCAGCGCGGGCAGCTGGTCGCCGGCGATGCTGTCGGGGCGGACCAGGGCGACGTTGCCGCAGCCGGCCGCGAGGGCCTTGCCGAGGCCGGCCAGCAGGGCGGGCTGGCCGCCGTTGACCGGGTAGGACATGGTGCCGGTGAACTCGTCGTTGGTGACGCCGTAGCCGCCGATGTAGGGGATGCCGGCGCCCTCCAGCGGGGCGAGGAAGGAGTCGCCGAACTGGCTGTAGGAGCCGACGACGGCGACCACGTTCTCGGCCGCGGCGCGCTTGGCGCACTTCGCGGCGCCCACGCTGTCGTTGTGGTCGTTGCAGGTCAGCACCTTCAGCTCGCGGCCGTTGATGCCGCCGTGCGCGTTGACCCACTTCGCGTAGGCGAGGGCCATCGCGGGCATGCCGGGCTTGTTGGTCGCGTCGGTGTCCTGCGGGGCCCAGGTCATCACCGTGACCGGCTCGTCCCCGGAGCCCCCCGTGGCACCGGGGACGAGCCCGCACGCGGCGGTGAGCGACGCGCACAGGGCCACGGCACACGCGGCGAGCACCGTGGCCCGGACGGGGCGGGAAGAGCGGGAAGAGGCGGGAACGGGGATGGTGCGAGTGCGTCGCCTGCCGGTCATGGACACGCACGATTCCCTCACACCGCTAACCCCTGAGTGACCCTTGGTCAACGAAGGGTGACGGCGAGGTGAATTACGGGGGCCGGTGGGCGGGGGCGGCCGCGGAACGTACGATCGGTGACCGTGCAAGGTTCGGAGAACTCTTCCCGTCGCGGCCGCCGCTCCTCCACCATGGGCGGCATGCCCCTCAACGACATGCCGTGGTGGCGGTGGCGCAGCAATGTGCGCTCGGCGCTGCACATGCTCTCCGACCCGGTGTTCCAGCGCGAGGTCTGGCTGGCCGGGGCCGACGGCTACGGCGACGTCACGGACGCCGTGTACCGGCTGGTGGAGGACACCTGGCTGGACAACTGGTCGGCGGAGAAGTACGTCGGCACCATATTCCGGGACTCGCAGGAGGCGGCGCTCGTCGACACCGCCGTGCTGCGGCTGCTGCGGATCATGCACCAGGTCGGCCCGGACGCGCCGGTCGCCGCCTACCTGGACAACCCCGGCTGGCCGGACGCGGTGCGGGCGGCGCGGGACGCGCACGTACGGATGTCGGTGAGCGACGGGGACGACCCGGACGCGGCCCCGAAGAGCCTGGAGGTCCTGCGCATCCTGACGCGTTCCGTTTAGCGGACGGCGGCACGCGCGGGGTGCCCGGTATGGGACCCTGTGGTGCATGACAGATCAGTCCGCTTCCGCCGCCGCCCCGGCCGACCAGTACGTCCTGACGCTCTCCTGCCCGGACAAGCAGGGCATCGTGCACGCCGTGTCCAGCTACCTGTTCATGACCGGCTGCAACATCGAGGACAGCCAGCAGTTCGGCGACCACGACACGGGACTGTTCTTCATGCGCGTCCACTTCTCGGCCGAGGCGCCGGTGACGGTGGAGAAGCTGCGGGCGAGCTTCGCCGCGGTCGGGGACTCCTTCCACATGGACTGGCAGATCCACCGGGCCGACGAGAAGATGCGCGTCCTGCTCATGGTCAGCAAGTTCGGGCACTGCCTGAACGACCTGCTGTTCCGGGCGCGGATCGGCGCGCTTCCGGTGGAGATCGTCGGCGTGGTGTCGAATCACACCGATTTCGAAGAGCTGGTGGGTTCGTACAACATTCCCTTCCACCACATCCCGGTCACCAAGGACACCAAGCCCGAGGCCGAGGCCGCGCTGCTGGAGCTGGTGCGCGAGGAGCGGATCGAACTGGTCGTCCTCGCCCGCTACATGCAGGTCCTCTCGGACGACCTGTGCAAGCAGCTCAGCGGCCGGATCATCAACATCCACCACTCGTTCCTGCCGAGCTTCAAGGGCGCGAAGCCGTACCACCAGGCGCACGCGCGGGGCGTGAAGCTGATCGGCGCGACGGCGCACTACGTCACCGCGGACCTGGACGAGGGGCCGATCATCGAGCAGGAGGTCGAGCGGGTCGGGCACGGTGTGACGCCGGACCAGCTGGTGGCCATCGGCCGGGACGTGGAGTGCCAGGCGCTGGCGCGGGCCGTCAAGTGGCACGCCGAGCGGCGCATCCTGCTCAACGGCCGCCGGACCGTGGTGTTCGCCTGAGCCTCTGAACTCCTGGGCCTCCGAACCCCTGGGCCCCTGAGCCCGGGTGGTCCGGGCGGCCCTCACGCCTGCTCGGGCACCGTGAAGCTCACGCCTGCTCGGGCACCGTGAAGTAGCGGGCGAAGGCCGGGACGACGTCCCGCTCGTCGATCCTTCCGTCGCCGTCGGTGTCGAGCGCGGCGGCGGCCGTCTCGGCCGGGCCGGCCGGTACGTGCAGGGCGCGCAGGACGCGGGCGGCGTCGGGGACGGTGATCCGCCCGTCGGCGTCCGTGTCGGCCACCGCCAGAGCCGCGTGCAGGAAGGGGCGGGCGATCTCGGCGAACCGGCCGGGATTGTCGCGCAGCCGCTTGACCGCGCCGGTGACGAACTCCTGGCGGGTGATGCGCTGGTCGCCGTCCCGGTCGGCGATGCCGGCCATGCCCTGCCAGAACGCCTCCGCGCCGGCGTACAGCGCCTGGCCCGTGGCGGAGCGGGCGGGCACGGCGAACTCGGCGAGCAGGGCCTTGGCGGCCGCGCTGAAGTCCTCGCGGTCGATGTAGCCGTTGCCGTCCTGGTCGAATCCGGCGAACCGGGCGGCGATCCGGCGTTCGTACTCGGTGCTGGCCATGTGGGGGGCCGCCTTACGTGTGCGTCGTACATGGGGGGACCGCGGGACCGGGCGGGTCCGTGGGCCTGGCTGGGAGCGTACGACGCGGATGGCCGTCGGATGGCGGAAAACCGACGACTGTGCCAAGACCGGGGGAATTCCGCGACAACGCCGTGTCCCGGCCGGGACGTTGTCACACCCGGAGGGGGATCAGGCGGACAGCGGTCCGGCCTCGTCCGTGGTGGCGGAGTCGAGGTCGGGGTGGACGTCGAAGAGGCGGCGGACGCCGAGCGCGCCGAGGACGCGGTTGACGTGCGAGCCGTCGACGGCGCCCCGGTCCGGCAGGATCAGCCGCAGCCGGCCCTGGCAGGAGCGGATCAGCCGGCGGGCGGCGATGAGCACGCCGACCCCGCTGGAATCGCAGAAGAACACGTCGGAGAGGTCGACGACGAGGCTGTGGTGTCCCTCGGCGACGGCGTCGTGCACGTGCTGGCGCAGCACCGGCGAGGTCATCAGGTCCAGTTCCCCGGAGACCCGGAGCACGGCCCACCGGCCTTGTTCGACGCCGGTCACCTTGAATGCCACGGCCATGCCCCTCCGCTCGCGGGATGTCCCGGAACCGCCCGGAAACGGAAGCAGTTCCTACGTTTCCTGTCGCGCGGCTGCCCAGCGGCCGTTCCCTGAAACGTGACGCCGCAAACGGCGGGTGATCAATAAGGGGCTTATTCCAGTCATCAACGATCGTCTTTGATCAAGTGTGCGCGTGACTCGCGTGAAGGTTGTGTGAAGAGGGCACTATCACGGGAGGTGGCTTCGGGGGCGCACATTGGCACAAAGGGGCGTGCGCTGTCGGAGGGGCCGACTACATTCGAGAGGGCGGGGCCGACCGGCCCGGTGACCGCTGGACGGTGAGGGGAGGGGACCGCATGGCCAGGAACGATCTGTCGCCCCGGTGGGACCGCAAGATGCAACAGCGGCTCGCCCGCGGTGAGGCGGCGGCCCTCGGCGAGATGTACGACCGGTTCGCCTCCCTCGTGCACAACCTGGCCCACCGCGTCCTGGACGACGAGCGGGCCGCCGACTCCGTCACCCGCGAGGTCTTCGCCCACGTCTGGGAGCACCCCGAGACCTACGACCCCAGGGAGGGCCCGCTGCGCTCCTGGCTCGCCGAGGTCACCCAGCGGGTCGCCGTACAGCGGCTGCGGGACCGGGAGGAACTGGAGCAGCCGCTGCGCGAGGAACGGGAGGGCACGGTGCGGCGCGCCTCGGTCGCCGCCCGCGCCGACTACATCGTCCACTCCATGCCCGCCCCGCTGCGGGCCGCCCTCGACCTGGCCTACAACCAGCGCCGCGACTACCGCCAGACCGCCGCCGGCCTCGGCGTCACCGAGGACGAGGCGCGCCGCCGGCTCCGCCTCGGCCTCCAGCTCCTGGCCACCGCCCACGACGCCGGCACCCCGCCGGGATACCGGGGTGCGGTGTGAACGGCCCGCACCGCTCCGAGGGGGCGCACGATTTCGAGGGGGCGCACGGGAACGCCCACGGCGCGGCGGACGGCCGCCGGGACGACGAAGAGCCCGGGGAGCACCGGGAAGGCGGCACCGGCGGGCACCGCGGCCGGACCGGCTCCGGAGGCCACCGCGGCCCGGCCGGCTCCGGCGGGCGCTTCGGGCCGCCGGGCGGTGCCGCCGCGGGCGCCGGACGGTCCGGGGCGGTGCCCGGCCCGCGCATACCCACGCCCCGAACCTCCGTGGAGGACAGCGGACTTCCGCTCCCCGCCCGCGCCGACCTGGGGGACCTCGCACCCGTGCCGCCGCTCGATCTGTCGCACGACGTCCTGAAGTCGCTGCTCGGCGCCTGGGCGCTGACCGCCTGCTCGGCCGCGGAGACGGCGGCCGTGGAGGAACACCTGGGCGGCTGCGGTGCCTGTGCCGACGAGGCCCGCCGGCTGCGCGAGGCGGTCGGCCTGCTGCACCAGCCGGAGAGTCTGGACCTGGACCCCGGTCTGCGCACCCGGGTCCTGGAGAGCTGCCTGCGGCGCCGGCCGCCGCGCATCCCGGTCCCCGACTGGGCCGCGCCGTACGACGCCGAGACCGCCCGGCTGGACGCGCTGCTCCAGGACTTCAGGGACGCGGAGTGGCGGGCGCCGGTGGAACTGCGCTGGTTCGAGAACGACCTCCCGGCGGGCCGCCGTACCACCGTCGCCGGCGTCATAGCGCACCTGCTCGCGGTGGACGGGCTGATCGCCGCCGCGCTCGGCCTCGCCGACCCGCTGGCCCGGGCCGCCGGTCCGGCCGGTCCGGCCGGAGCGGGCGCGGCGGGACCGGCCGGCCGCACGGAGGTCTACTGGCGCTCCGCGCACCTGCCGCCGGCGCACGCGGTGCGCGGAGCCTGGCGGGAGCAGAGCCACGCCCTGGTGCGCACGGTGTCCTTCACCGGCGGCCGCACGGGCGGACTGCCGGTGTCCTACGGCGAGTTCACGCTGCCGCTGCACGACGCGATGCTGGACCGGGCCTTCGAGTGCTGGGTGCACGCCGAGGACATCGCCAAGGCGGTGGACTACCCGTACGCGGTGCCGGCGCCCCGGCATCTGCACCGGATGATCGACCTCGCGGCCCGCGTGCTGCCGACGGTGCTCGCCGAGCGCCGCCGCGCGGGCCTGTCCGAGCCGGCCCGTCACACCCCGCACCTGGTGCCGGCCGGCGCGCCCGGCCGCAGCCTGCGGCTGGAGATCGAGGGCGACGCCGGAGGCGAGTGGCTGATCCCGCTGGACTCGCCGGCGGCACGGGGCTCCGCGGAACTGGAGGTGGCCCGCCTGGTGCTCGACGGAGCCGAGTTCTGCAAGCTCGCGGCCGGCCATGTGTCCCCGGAGGACGCCGCGGCGGGCTAGGAGGGCGACCGCCGGGCGATCCGGGACGTGCTGTACGCGGCCGCGAGCCTCAGCCGGATGTGAACGGCGTGAGCCTCAGCCGGATGTGAGCGGCGTCAGAAACGGCCGCCCGGACCCGGCAGGCCCCGGGAGCCCGGGAGCGGCAGCGGGAGCAGGCTGCCGCGCTCGGCCGCCTGGGGCGTGGCCTTGCAGGTGATGTCCTTCGACGGCAGCCTGCCGGTGGTCAGGTAGGCGGTGGCCGTCTTGTCGGCGCACGACTTGTTGCCGTAGACGCCGTGTCCGACACCCCCGGCGACGGTGACCATCTTCGCGCCCTTCATGGCACGGCGCAGGCCCTGCCCGCTGGTCAGCGGCGTCTGGGGGTCCCACTCGTTCTGCAGGATCAGCGCGCGGACCTTGTTGTCGACCTTGGTGGTGCGCTCGCCGCCGGTCTTCCAGAAGGCGCACGGCTTGACGTTGGAGCCGAAGTCGCCGTACAGCGGGTACTTCTTCTTGTCGCGGATCGCGTCGGCGCGGTACCGCTCCGGGTCGCGCGGCCAGTCGCGCTGGTCGGCGCAGAGGACCGACCAGAAGGCGGCGTCGCCGTTGTCCTCGGGCACGGCACGGGCGAACGACGGCGCAACGGGCGCCGGAGTCTTGAGGCCCCGGCCGGCGGGTGTGCCGGCGGCGGCCTTCTTCAGCGTGACGACCCACTCGGCGGCGTCCCGCACGCTGAAGAACGCGGCGCGGCTGGTGAGGCGGATGTCGTCGCCGGTCATCCGCGTGCCGTCGACGTCGATCGGCTTGCGGTCGGCCTGGGCGACCAGGTCGTAGAAGGTCTTGCGGACGGCCTCGGGGGTCGCGCCCAGCCGGTAGGCGGAGTTCCGCTCGGCGGTCCACTTGGTCCACCGGGTGAAGGCGGGTTCGGCGCCCTCCGCCCAGACCTGGATCATGCCGCGCCAGACCCGGGCCGGGTCGACGGCGCTGTCCAGGACGAACCGGTCGGTGCGCTGGGGGAACATCTGCGTGTAGACCGCGCCGAGGTAGGTGCCGTACGAGTAGCCGAGGTAGGAGATCTTCTTCTCGCCGAGCACGGCACGGATCACGTCCATGTCCCGGGCGGTGTCGCGGGTGGAGATGTGGCGGAGCTTGTCGCCCTGCCTGGCGTGGCACTTCTCGGCGACGGTCCGGGCCCAGGCCACGTCCTTGGCGAACGTCGCCTCCTTGTAGGGGCGTTCCCAGTTCAGCTCCTTGTCGGTCAGACCGCAGCCGACCGGGGAGCTCCGGCCGACGCCCCGCGGGTCGAAGCCGACGAGGTCGTAGGTGTTCTTCACGGACGCGGGCAGTACGTCGCCCATGTACAGCGGCATGTCGAGGCCGGAGCCGCCCGGGCCGCCCGGGTTGAGCAGGAGCGCACCCCGGTGCTGCTTCTTGGTGCTGGTCTTCCACCTCGATATCGCGAGGTCCAGTTTCCTGCCGCCGGGCCGGCCGTAGTCGAGCGGCACCTTGATCGTGGCGCACTGGTAGGCGGCCGGTGTGTCCGGGTCGCAGCGGTGCCAGGCCGGCTTCTGTGTGAGGTACCGGGCGAGCGGACCGGCGGCGGACGGTGTGGCGGAGGCGGTGGCCGGGAGGAGTACGGGCACCATGACGGCGGCGGCACCGGCCGCCAGCAGGGAGGCGGTTCTACTGCTTCGCACGAAGGGAGTCCTCGGGTCGGTGGACGGACAACCCATCCACCCTCGCGCGCGCGGGAGTCGAGCGAATCCTCCCTGAAGTCGCGTTTCACGGCACCCGGGTCGGAGAAACGGCAGGGCGAATGGTCCCGGAGGCGGACAACCGCGACCGGCCGCGCGCCGTCTTGCTCAGGAGGACGAAAACCGCTCGCGGAGCCGGTACTTGAGCACCTTGCGCAGCGTGTCGTTGCGCGGCAGCTCGGCCAGCACCTCCAGCCGTTCCGGCAGCTTGTGCACGGACAGCCCCGCCGCCCGGAGGAAGGACACGATCTCCGCGAGGGTCGGCGGCGGGGTGCCCGGCCGGTGTTCGAGGACCGCGCAGAGCAGTTCCCCGCGCTCGGGGTCGGGCAGGCCGATCACCGCCGCGTCGGTCACCGCCGGGTGCGCGGCCAGCAGGTCCTCGATCTCCTTGGCGGAGATGTTCTCCCCCTTGCGGATGATCACGTCCTTGCGGCGGCCGGTGATGACCAGGTGCCCGGAGGCGGTCAGGTGCCCCAGGTCGCCGGTGCGCAGGAAGCCGTCGGTGTCGAAGGCGGCGGCCGTCTGGGCGGGGTCCAGATAGCCCTGGCAGACGGCCTCGCCACGCAGCCGTATCTCGCCGTCGACGATCCGGATCTCCATGCCCTCGGGGGGCCGTCCCTCGGTCGTGGCCAGGTTCTCCGGGGTGTCCTCGGGATCGCCCATGGTGATCATCGGGACCTCGGTCATGCCGTAGCCGTGGGTGAGTTGCACGCCCAGTTCGCGGACCACCGCGTGGTACAGCCCGGGCGGCTTGGGCGCGCCGCCGCCCGCGAGCAGCCGCAGCGAGGGGATGAGCCGCTCGCCCGGCCGCCGGCGCTGCTCGGCCAGGAACATCGAGTAGAAGGCCGTCGAGCCGCCCGCCACCGTCACCCCGTGCCGCCGGTACTCCGCGAGCGCGTCGGGCAGCGCGAACCGCTCGGACAGCACCGCCGGGAAGCCGTACAGCAGGAGCATCACCGTGTAGTCGGGCCCGGCGATGTGGGCGTAGGGGAAGGCCATGGAGCCGACGTCGTGCGGGGTCAGGCGCAGCGCGTGGGCCAGGCAGGAGCCGGCGGCGATCAGGGAGCGGTCGGTGTGCAGCACGCCCTTGGGGTCGGCGGTGGTGCCCGAGGTCCAGTAGATCCAGCGGACCGAGGTGCCCTCGGCGGGCGGCGGGGGCAGCACGGCCGGGTCGCCGTCGGGAAGGGTGCCGTACGCCTCGAACACGCCCGGCGCGCCGAGCCGGCGGGCCATCGCGGTGTGGTCGTGGCCGCGCCAGACGCCCGGTACGGCGAAGAACTCCGCCTCGGCGGCGCGCAGCGCGAAGCCGGCCTCCCGGTCCCGGTAGTAGGGGATCAGCGGGGACTGCACGGCGCCCAGGCGGGCCAGCGCGAGGGACAGCAGGGCGGTCTCGACGCGGGTGGGCAGCTGCCAGGCGACGACCGTGCCGGGACGCACCCCCATGCCGTACAGGCCGGCCGCGACGCGTTCGGCGCGGTCGCGCAGCTCGCCGAAGGTGAGCGCCCGGTCTCCCTGGAGCAGCACCGGGCGGCCGGGCGTGAGCGCGGCGCGGCGGGTGACCAGCTCCCACAGCGTGCGGGCGGAAGCGAGGGTGTGCGGGGTCTCGTTCACGGCTGCCCCCTGCTTGGCTGACGACTCGTCAGCTGCGATGCTATCTGACGGACCATCAGATAAGTACCGTCCGGCGGAGGGGACCATGGCGAGAGAACTGCCCCGCATCATCAGCGTCGACGACCACGTGATCGAGCCCGCCCACCTCTTCGAGACCTGGCTGCCCGCCCGTTTCCGGGACCGGGGCCCCAGGCCGCTGACCGCCGGGATCGGGGAACTCGCCTACGTGGGCGGGAAGTACCAGATCACCATGGACCCCGAGGGCCCGCCCACCGACTGGTGGATCTACGAGGACCTGAAGTTCCCGTACAAGCGCAACATCGCCGCCGTCGGCTTCGACCGGGACGAGATGACGCTGGAGGGCATCACCCGGGAGCGGATGCGGCGCGGCTGCTGGGACCCCAAGGCGCGGCTGGCGGACATGGACCTCAACCACGTCGAGGCCAGCCTCTGCTTCCCCACCTTCCCGCGCTTTTGCGGGCAGACCTTCGCCGAGGCCCACGACAAGGAGGTCGCCCTCGCCTGCGTCCGCGCCTACAACGACTGGATGGTGGAGGAGTGGTGCGGGGACAGCGGCGGCCGGCTGATCCCGCTGTGCCTGATCCCGCTGTGGGACGTGGGGCTGGCCGTCGCGGAGATCCGGCGCAACGCCGCGCGCGGGGTGCGGGCCGTCACCTTCTCCGAGATCCCCACCCACCTCGGGCTGCCCTCCATCCACTCCGGCTACTGGGACCCCTTCTTCGCCGTGTGCCAGGACACGGAGACGGTCGTCGCCATGCACATCGGCAGCAGCTCCCAGATGCCCGCCGCCTCCCCGGACGCGCCCCCCGCCGTCCAGGCCGCCTTGAGCTTCAACAACGCGATGGCCTCGATGACGGACTACCTCTTCAGCGGGGTCCTGGTGCGCTTCCCCCGGCTCAGGCTGGCCTACTCGGAAGGCCAGATGGGCTGGATCCCGTACGCCCTGGAACGCGCCGACGACGTGTGGGAGGAGCATCGCGCCTGGGGCGGGGTGCGCGACCTGGTGCCCGAGCCGCCCTCGACGTACTACTACCGGCAGATCTACTGCTGCTTCTTCCGCGACCGGCACGGCATCGCCTCGCTGGACGCCGTCGGCCGCGACAACGCCACCTTCGAGACCGACTACCCGCACGTCGACTCCACCTTCCCGCACACCAAGGAGGTCGCCCTGGACCACGTCAAGGACCTGGACGACGAGACCGTGCACAAGCTGATGCGCGGCAACGCCATCCGCATGCTCGGCCTGGACCTGGACTGATGGACCTCTCGTACACCCCTCAGGAAGAGGAGTTCCGGGCCCGGCTGCGCGCCTGGCTCGCCACGGCACTGCCCGGCCTGCCCGCCAGGCCGTCCCCGGACGACTGGCCCGCCCGCCGCGCCTACGACCTGGGCTGGCAGCGGATGCTGTACGACGCCGGGTACGCCGGTGTGCACTGGGACTCCTCGCCCGTCCTGCGGCTGATCTTCCTGGAGGAGACCGAACGGGCCGGCGCGCCCTACGTGGGCGCCAACTTCGTCGGGCTGCTGCACGCCGGGCCCACGATCGCCGCCGAGGGCACCGCCGAGCAGCGGGCGCGCTGGCTGCCGCCGATCCTGCGCGGCGAGCAGGTGTGGTGCCAGGGGTTCAGCGAACCGGAGGCGGGCTCGGACCTCGCGTCGCTGCGCACGCGCGCGTGGCGGGACGGCGACTGCTACGTGGTGACCGGGTCCAAGATCTGGACCTCGCACGCCGAGGTCGCCGACTGGTGCGAACTGCTGGTCCGCACCGACCCGGACGCCCCCCGGCACCGGGGCATCAGCTGGCTGGCGCTGCCCATGGACGCCGAGGGGGTCACCGTACGGCCGCTGCGCACGCTCGCCGGGCCGGCGGAGTTCGCCGAGGTGTTCCTGGACGAGGTGCGGGTGCCGGTCGCCCACCGGGTGGGGGAGGAGAACGACGGCTGGCGGGTCACGCGGGTCACCCTCTCCTTCGAGCGCGGCACCGCCTTCGCCGGCGAGGTCGTCGCCTGCCGCCGGGTGCTGACCGCGCTCGCCCGCGCCGCCCGGGAGAACGGCCGCTGGGACGATCCGGTGCTGCGGCGCGCGCTCGCCCGGCTGGAGGCGGAGTTCCGGGCGCTGTGGCGGCTGGTCCAGTGGAACGTGAGCGAGGCGGAGGCGGCCGGCGGGGTACCGGGCGCGGGCGGCTCGGTGTTCAAGCTCCGCTACTCGCACGCCCGTCAGGAGCTGTACGACACCGCGGCCGACGTCCTCGGCGCCGACGCCCTCGACCTGGACCGGCCCTGGGTGCCGGCCCGGCTGTCCGCGCTGGCGTACACCATCGCCGCCGGCACCTCGCAGATCCAGCGCTCCATCGTCGCCGAGCGGATCCTCGGCCTGCCCAGGGGGAGATGACCGTGCGTTTCCGGCTCGACGACGACGAACTCGCCCTGCGGGCGGGGGTACGGGAACTGCTGGGGCGGTGCTTCGGGCGCGAGCGGCTGCGGGCGGCCGTGGACGCGCCGGGCCGGCTCGACCGGGAGCTGTGGCGCACCCTCGGCACGGCCGGGTTCTTCTCGCTGCGGCTGCCGGAGGCGGACGGCGGGGCCGGAGGGGGCCTGCCGGAGGCCGTCCTGGTCTTCGAGGAGGCGGGCCGGGCGCTGCTGCCCGGCCCCCTCGTGGCCACCCACCTCGCGGCGGACTCCGTACCCGGCGCCGCGCACGGGGAGACGGTCGTGACGGCCGTGGACGGGGAGCTGGTGGAGTGGCTGGACGCGGCGGACACCGTGCGCGGGGACGCCCGAGGCGCCGTACCCCTGCGGTCCGTGGACCCGCTGACACCGCTGCACCGGCTCCCGGCGGATCGCTGCCCCGCTCCGGACCCCGTCGCCGTTCTCCTCACCGCCGCCGAGCAGTTGGGGACGGCCGGGCGGGTGTGCGAGATGGCCGTGGAGCACGCGCGGACGCGGAAGCAGTTCGGGCGGCCGATCGGGGCGTTCCAGGCCGTGCAGCACCTGTGCGCGGAGCTGCTGGTGCGGGCCGAGACCGCCCGGGCCGCCGTCTACGCCGCCGCCGTGACCGCCGACCCCGCCGACATCGCCGCCGCCCGGCTGCTCGCCGACGAGGCCGCCGTGCGCGGGGCCCGGGACTGCCTCCAGGTGCACGGGGGCATGGGCTTCACCTGGGAGGCGGATGTGCATCTGCACCTGAAGCGGGCCTGGGTGCGGGCGCGGCGGGCCGGAGGGAGCGCGTGGAGCGAGGAACGGCTGGCCGCCGCGCTGACGGACGGGCCGGTGGCGGTTTCCGGGGCCGTCGACGGTGAGGCGTTGGCCAGCGATGTTACCGATCGTGGCACTCGTGGGTAACGAAGAGTCCACGGTCGGTAACGCCCTCCCTGGACTCGTCACACTCCGTAGTCGCCCGGCCGCTCCGGTGCCGTGAGGGCGCGGTGCGGGGCCGTGCGGACGGGCCGGGCCGGGGCGGTTTCGGGCCAGGCGGTGCCCGCCGCTGCTCGTACGGCGGTTGGGGATCGCGCTCCGGGTTTGTTCGACTCGGCGTCACGAGCGTCGCACAGTATCCCCTATACGTACTCCTTCACGCGGGAATATGCCCGAAGCGCTTGTTGGCGTGACTGTCAGTCAACCATGCTGTGCAGTAAGGGAGTCACAGTCCGTGACTCCCGGCTCTGGTCGTTGTCCTGGCCATGCAGAAAATGGCTACGATCGTGGCCCTCGTCGTGATCGTCGCCGCGGCGGACGCCGTGGCGCGCGGACGGCGCGGGGTCATGTGTCCGCCGGTTCGGATGGTGTGAGCGGTGCAGGTGCTTCGAGTGCAGCTGGAGATCCGGCCCGACCCCGCGGAGGTGGGGCGGGCCAGGCGGTGGGCCCGCTCGCGGCTCGCCGGGTCGGGCATAACGGCCGACGAGCCGCTGGCCGAGACCCTGATCCTGCTCGTCTCCGAGCTGGTGACCAACGCCGTGGTGCACACCGGCCGGCCGGCCGTGCTGCGGCTGTGCCTGCCGGGCGCGGCGGCCGGGAGCGGCGCGCCGGCCCCGGTACGGGTGGAGGTCGCCGACACCAGCACCCGGGCGCCCCAGCCCCGGTGCGCCGGCGACGACGCCACCGGCGGGCGGGGCCTGGCCCTCGTGGAGTGTCTCGCCGACCGCTGGGGCTGGAGCCCCGAGGGCGCCGGCAAGAGCATCTGGTGCGAACTGGACCGCTGTTCACCGCCCCGGCAGAACGCGGCGCTGACGTACGGGTGTGGACTGCCCGCGTACGAGGGCTTCGCCTTCGAAGCGGTGTAGCGGCCCGGACGCCACCGATCGCGCGACGGCCGCGGACGCACCGGTGCCGCCGTTCACGAGACGGCCACTGGCGCACCGGTGCCGCGGGTCATGGACCACCGCGGACACACCGGTGCCGCGGGTCGTGGACCGCCGCGGACGCGCCGGTGCCGTCGGTCACAGGACTGCCACCGGTGCCACCGGCGTGCCCGTCGCCCCCACGAACGGCTCGGGCATCGCCGACAGCAGAAACGCGTACCGGCCGGTTTCTCCACAGGCTGTGGACAACTCTTCGAGATTCCAGTTCTGGCCCTGCGGCATGCCCATCTCCACCAGATGCAGGGCGTGCACGGGCAGCCACAGATTCTCGATCTCGGGCGGAAAGATCTCAAATGTGAGCGTGTCGTTCGCGACCGCGGCCACATCGCGCGCGTGGAACCACTCCGGGCAGCGCACCGACAGCCCCGGCGACGGATGGCCGTACCCGTGCCGGTCCCCGGCCAGGTACACCCGCACCTGCCCGGTCCGCACCAGCACGACGTCCCCGGCCCGCACCCGGACCCGGCCGAACTCCTCGGCCGCCGCCAGGTCCTCCGGCGTCACCGCGTGGTTCCCGGCCAGCCGCTCCACGCCCCGCGCGCCCGCCACGTCCAGCAGCACCCCGCGCGAGACCAGGTGCCGCATCTTGTCGATGCCGGCGAACTCCGCGCCGCCGTGCGCGGTGACCGTGTCCGCCGGGCGCCCGTTGTACAGCGTCCCGGAGTGCGAGACGTGGGTCAGCGCGTCCCAGTGGGTGCCCGCCTGGAGGCCCATCGTCACGACGTCGTCGCTGCACGCCACCGTCCCCGGGCCGAACAGCTCCTGGTTGAGCTGCACCATAGTGTGCAGCGGGTTGACCCGGCCCGGGATCACCCCGCTCTGCACCCCGTCCTGCCGCAGCGGCAGGGCCAGCGGGACGCGCCGTCCGGTGCGCACCTCGCCGGCCGCCGCCCGCACCACCTCGTCGGTGATCAGGTTCAGGGTGCCGGTCTCGTCGTCGGCGCCCCAGCGCCCCCAGTTGTTCACGCGCCGGGCGATCTCGTGGAACTCCTTGGGCAGTGCCATCCGGTGCCTCCCCGGGGCTTGTGTCCGCGCGTCCGCCGGGCCAAGAATCTAACGGACCGTCAGAAACCGCGGGAAGGGGCCGGGCGTGGGGAACTTCTTGGCAGGCAAGGTGGTCGCCGTGACCGGGGCCGGGCGCGGGATCGGCCGGGCGGTCGCGCTGGCGGCGGCGGCCGAGGGCGCGAAGGTCGTCGTCAACGACTACGGCGTGGCGGTGGACGGCGCCTCGCCCACCAGCGAGGTCGCCGAAGCCGTCGTCAAGGAGATCGCGGCGGCGGGCGGCGAGGCCGTCGCGGTCGCCGACGACATCTCCACCATGGCCGGTGGACAGCGGGTCGTGGACACGGCCGTGGAGACCTACGGCCGCCTCGACGGCGCCGTGTGCGGGGCGGGCATCCTGCGGGAACGGATGCTGTTCAACATGACCGAGGAGGAGTGGGACCCGGTCCTCGCCACCCATCTGAAGGGCACGTTCACCGTGTTCCGGGCCGCCTCGGCCGTCATGCGCCGGCAGCGCTCGGGCACCCTCGTCGGCTTCACCAGCGGCAACCACCAGGGCTCCGTCTCCCAGGCCAACTACAGCGCGGCCAAGGGCGGGATCATCTCGCTCGTGCGCAGCGCCGCGCTCGGCCTGCACAAGTACGGGGTGACCGCGAACGCGGTGGCACCCGTGGCCCGTACCCGGATGTCGGCGGGCGTGCCCACACGCCTGGCCGAGCTGGGCGAGCCCGAGGACGTGGCCGCGCTGGTGGTCTACCTGCTGTCCGAGCGGGCCGCCGCCCAGGGCGTCACCGGGCAGGTCTACACCGTGGCCGGACCGAAGATCGCCGTATGGGCCCAGCCCAGGGAACTGCGCGCCGCCTACGCCGAGGGCGGCCCCTGGACCCCGGAGCGCATCGCGGAGTTCCTGCCGGGGACGGTGGGCACCGACCCGATGCCGCTGCTGCCGGAGGTGGCGGCCATGGAGCGGGCCGCGCGCGGCGGCTCGCGGCCCAACGCCTGAGGCGGCCGGCATGGACTTCGCCTTCGGCGCGCGGGACGAGGCGTTCCGGGCCGAGGCCCGCGCCTGGCTGGCGGCCCACCGGGGCACGGCCACGCGCGGCCGCGCCTGGGAGCGGGCGCTCGGCGCGGCCGGCTGGATCGGGCTCGGCTGGCCCGAGACCGGGTACGGCAACCGCACCGCCACCCTCACCCAACAGGTCGTCTGGGCCGAGGAGTACGCCCGCTGCGGCGCCCCGCCGCGCTCCGGGCACATCGGCGAGAACCTGCTCGCCCCCACCCTCCTCGCGCACGGCGACACCGGGCAGAAGAGGCGCTTCCTGCCGCCCGTCGCCGCCGGCGAGGAACTGTGGTGCCAGGGCTACAGCGAACCCGGCGCCGGATCGGACCTCGCCGGGGTGCGCACGGCCGCGGTACGGGACGGGGCGTACTACCGGATCAGCGGGCAGAAGATCTGGACCTCGCTCGCCCACGAGGCCGACTGGTGCTTCGTACTGGCCCGGACCGACCCGCGCTCGCGCCGGCACCACGGGCTGAGCTTCCTGCTCGTGCCCATGGACCAGCCCGGCCGGATCGAGGTGCGGCCCATCCGCCAGCTGACCGGCACCAGCGACTTCAACGAGGTCTTCTTCGACGGGGCACGCGCGCGCGTGGAGCACGTCGTCGGCGCGGAGGGCCAGGGCTGGCGGGTGGCGATGAGCCTGCTGGGGTTCGAGCGGGGGGTGTCCACCCTGGCCCAGCAGATCGGCTTCGCCCGGGAACTGGCTCAGGTCGTGGCCGCGGCCGTCGAGTCCGGGGCCGCGCGGGACCCCGTGCTGCGCGCCCGGCTGGTACGGCAGTGGGCCGAGCTGCGCGCCATGCGGCTGCACGCCCTGCGCACCCTCGGCGGCCCGGGCGGCCCCGGGGCGCCCAGCGTCGCCAAGCTGCTGTGGGCGAACTGGCACCAGCGGCTGGGCGAACTGGCCGTCCAGGTCAGGGGAGCGGAGGCGGCCGCCGGGCCCGCGGACTGGTCCGCCGGGGCGCCGTACGAGATCGACGCGGCCCAGCACCTGTTCCTGTTCAGCCGCGCCGACACCATCTACGGCGGCTCGGACCAGATCCAGCGCACCATCATCGCCGAGCGCGTGCTCGGCCTGCCGGCAGAGGCGAAGGGGGCCGTGTGATGCGCGCGGTGGTGTTCGACGGCAGCCGGACCGAGGTGGTCGGCGATCTCGCGGTACGGGAGCCGGGGCCGGGCGAGGTGCTGGTAGCGATCGCGGCGGCCGGGCTGTGCCACAGCGACCTGTCGGTGGTGGACGGCACCATTCCGTTCCCGGTGCCGGTGGTGCTGGGCCACGAGGGCGCCGGGATCGTGGAGGCGGTGGGTGCCGGAGTCGGCCATGTGGTCCCCGGTGACCACGTGGCCCTGTCCACGCTCGCCAACTGCGGGACCTGCCCGGACTGCGACCGGGGCCGGCCCACCATGTGCCGGCGGGCGATCGGGCATCCGGGCACCCCGTTCCGGCGGGGCGCCGGTCCGGTGTACCAGTTCGCGGCCAACTCCGCCTTCGCGGAGCGCACGGTCGTCAAGGCCGTGCAGGCGGTGCGGATACCGGCGGACATCCCCCTGACGTCCGCCGCGCTGATCGGGTGCGGGGTGCTCACCGGCGTCGGCGCGGTGCTGAACCGGGCCCGGGTGGAGCACGGGGACAGCGTGGTCGTCATCGGCACCGGCGGGATCGGGCTGAACGTCCTGCAAGGCGCGCGGCTCGCGGGCGCCGCCGCCGTCGTGGCCGTGGACGCCAACCCGGCCAAGGAGGCGGTGGCCCGGCGGTTCGGCGCCACCGAGTTCCTGACCTCGGCTCAGGGCGTCCGGGACCTGCTGCCGGCCGGTGCCGACCACGTCTTCGAGTGCGTCGGGCGGGTGGAGCTGATCGAGCAGGCCGTCGGGCTGCTCGACCGGCACGGCCAGGCCGTCCTGCTCGGCGTGCCGCCCGCCGGGGCCGAGGCGTCCTTCCCGGTCACCTCCCTCTACCTCGACAAGTCGATCCTCGGCTGCCGCTACGGCTCCTCGCGCCCGCAACGGGACATCACCCGGTACGCCGAGCTGTACCGCCAGGGCCGGCTGCTGCTGGACGAACTGGTCACGGCCGTCTACCCGGTGGAGGACTTCACCGAGGCCCGCGCGGACACGGAGGAGGGACGGGTGGCCCGGGCGGTGCTCACGTTCTGAGGGCCGGCTGTGAGCGGGCGTCGGGTTCCGCAGGCGCAACGGACGAGGCGCCGGGCGGAGTTGTCCACAGGCGCCGGAAATGGGGGAGGCGGTTGTCGGTGCCGCCCCCTACCGTCGAGGCATGAGCTACCGCGATGTCGTCTCCCGGCGGGTCCTGGCCTGGGCCCTGGTGGCCGTCGGCGCCCGGATGCCGGTGGCCATGGCCCCGCTGGCGCTGGTCTTCCTGGCCCGCGAGCGCCCCGGTGGCTATGCCCTGGGCGCGGCCCTGGCCGCCGCCTACGTCGTCGGCGAGATCGTCGGCGCCCCGGTGCTCGGCATGCGCCTGGACCCCGGCCGGGCCCGGCCTCAGCTGGTCGCGGGCCTGGTCGCGGGCGCCGTCGGCTTCGCCTGCCTCGGGACGTTCGCCGACGCGCCCGACGCGCTGCTCGCCGCCTTCGCCTTCCTCGCCGGTGCCGGCCCCGCCGCGGTGTCCGGCGGGCTGCGGGCCCTGCTCACCTCCCTGGTCCCCCGGCACGCGGCGGCCCAGGCGCTGTCCGTCGAGACGATGCTCACGTTCGGCGTCTGGGCCGTCGCCCCGGCCGCCGTCGCCGGCCTCGCCCTCGGGATGGGCCCCCGCCTGCCGTTGCTGCTCGAAGCCGCCCTGATGGCGGCGGCGGCGCTGGGCCTGTGGCTGCTGCCGGCGGGCTGGGCGGCGGAGCCGGACGGACCCGGGGGGCGGGGAGCGTCGAAGCTGCGGGTGCTGGCCCGCGCCTGGCCGGTGTACGTCACGGGCGCGGCCGGGCTGTCCCTGCTGTCGCTGGCCGAACTGATCCTGCCCGCCCTGCTCGAACAGCGCGGCATCGGCGTGGGCTGGGCGGGCCCGCTGCTCACGGTGATGTCGGTGGCCTCCGCCGCCGGCGCCTTCGGGTACGGGCTGCGGTCCTGGCCGGGCCGGCTCGCCACCCGCAGCGTGGTGCTCATGGCGGGGATGTCGGCCGCGGTGTGCCTGGTCGCCCTGATACCGGCGGCGCCGGGCATGGCGGTGGCGCTGGCCGTGGCGGGACTGCTCCAGTCCGGGGCGCTGCTCACCCGCAACCTGTCCCTGCGCGAGGCGCTCCCGCCGCACGCGCTGGCGGCCGGCTACTCGGTCATGTACGCCGCCGTCAGCGCCGGATACGCGGCCACCGGCTCGCTGGCCGGCGCCCTGCTGCCGCACACCACGCCCTCGACGGCGATCCTGGCGGGCGTGGCCCTGACCCTGCTGCTGACGGCGGTCGGCTGGTGGGGTGAGATACGCGCCGGCCGGTCAGCGCGGGGTGCCGGGGACGGTGTCGCCGCCGGGCCGCTCGCCGGTGGCGCCGGTGCGGAAGGTGCGCCGGTAGGCGGTGGGGGTGACACCCAGCGCGGCCTGTAGGTGCTGGCGCATCGACTGGGCCGTGCCGAAGCCGGACTCCCGGGCCACCTGGTCCATCGACAGCCCGGTGGACTCCAGCAGTTGCCGGGCCCGCTCCACGCGCTGCTGGGTGAGCCACTGGCCGGGGCTGATGCCCGCCTCCTCGCGGAAGCGCCGGGTGAAGGTGCGCACCGACATCGCCTCCTGCGCCGCCATGTCCCGCAGCTGGATCGGCTCGTGCAGCCGGCCGAGCGCCCAGGCGCGGGCGGTCGCCGTCGTCGCGAGCTGGGGATCGGGCACCGGACGCTGGACGTACTGGGCCTGGCCGCCGTCGCGGTGGGGCGGTACGACCGTGATCCGGGCGACCTCGTTGGCGACCGCCGAGCCGAAGTCGCGGCGGACCATGTGCAGGCACAGATCGATCCCGGCGGCCACCCCGGCCGAGGTCAGCACGTCGCCGTCGTCGATGAACAGCACGTTGGCGTCCACCTCGACCTTCGGGAACATCCGCTGGAACCGCTCGGCGTCGGCCCAGTGCGTGGTGGCCGGGCGGCCGTCCAGATAGCCGGCGGCGGCCAGGACGTAGGAGCCGGTGCATATGGAGGCGAGCCGGGTGCCGGGGCGGACATGGGAGAGGGCGATGGCGAGTTCGTCGGTGAGCCTGCCCTCCTCGTAGACCGGGCCCAGCTCGTACGAGGCCGGGATGATCACCGTGTCGGCGGTCGCCAGCGCCTGCGGGCCGTGCGGGACGTGGAGGGCGAAGTCGGCGTCCGTGTCGACCCGGCCCGGCGGGCGGACGGAGCAGGTGACGACCTCGTACAGGCGGCGCCGCTGCGCGTCCCGGGGGCGGCCGAAGATCCGGTGCGGGATGCCCAGTTCGAAGGGCAGCAGGCCGTCCAGGGCGAGAACGGCGACCCGGTGCGGGCGGAATTCGCCTTCGTAGGTCATGGCCCGATCCTAACGAAGGCTGTCCTTCGGGCCACTCGATGTGACAGGTGCGCACATCGGAGTCTCGTGATGTGACTCAGACAAGCCCAGCCGCCGCCCCCGTCCAGGCCCCGCCCGCCCGGCGCCGCCGAGTGCACCGCGCTTGGTTCGTCGCCGCCGTCACCTTCGTCACCATCACGGGCGCGGCGGCCTTCCGTTCGCTGCCCGGTCTGCTCATCGACCCGCTGCACCAGGAGTTCGGCTGGTCGCGCGGCACGATCGGCGCGGCCGTCTCCATCAACCTTGCCCTGTACGGCGTGACCGCGCCGTTCGCCGCCGCTCTGATGGATCGTTTCGGCATCCGCCGGGTGGTCGCCGCCGCGCTCACCGTGATCGCGTTCGGCTCCCTGCTGACCGTGTGGATGACAGCGCCCTGGCAACTGCTGCTGTGCTGGGGACTGTTGGTGGGGCTGGGCACCGGATCCATGGCGCTGGCGTTCGCCGCGACGGTCACCAACCGCTGGTTCACCGCGCGGCGCGGCCTGGTCAGCGGCATCCTCACCGCGGCCTCCGCCTCAGGCCAGTTGATCTTCCTGCCGCTGCTGTCCTGGGTCGTGGAGGACCACGGGTGGCGGCCCGCCGCCGTCACGGTCGCGCTGACCGCGCTGGCCGTGGTCCCGCTGGTCTGGCTGCTGCTGCGCGACCACCCGGCCGACGTGGGCGACAAGCCGTACGGCGCGGGCGAGTTCGTGCCCAAGCCGCCGCCGGTCACCGGCGCCGCCCGCCGTACGCTCACCGTGCTGTCCGGCTCCGTGCGCACCGGCACCTTCTGGCTGCTGGCCGGCACCTTCGCGATCTGCGGCGCCTCCACCAACGGCCTGGTGCAGACCCACTTCGTGCCCGCCGAGCACGACCACGGCATGCCCGTGACGACGGCGGCCTCGCTGCTCGCGGTCATCGGCGTGTTCGACGTCGCCGGCACGATCGCCTCCGGCTGGTTCACCGACCGCTTCGAACCGCGCCGCCTGCTCGCCGTCTACTACGCCCTGCGCGGACTGTCCCTGCTCTTCCTGCCGATGCTGCTCGGCCCCTCCATAAAGCCGTCGATGATCTTCTTCATCATCTTCTACGGACTGGACTGGGTCGCCACCGTCCCGCCCACCCTCGCCCTGTGCCGCGAGCAGTTCGGCGAGGACAGCGCCATCGTCTTCGGCTGGGTGCTCGCCGCCCACCAGATCGGCGCGGCCCTCGTCGCCTACCTCGGCGGCCTCGCCCGGGACGTCTTCGGCTCCTACGACCTGGTCTGGTACGCCTCCGGCACCCTGTGCGCGGCGGCCGCCCTGATGTCCCTGGTCATACGGCGCACGGCCCCGGCCGTGGCACCCGCCGTATCCTGAACCCACAGGCGACGAAAGGAAGTTCAGTGACACTCGGCATGGTCCTCTTCGACGTGTTCCTCGTGCCCGCCCACGCCGGAACACCCCGAGGAGCACACCGTGCCGACGAACGACCCGTCCGCCGACGAACCCCTGCCCGCCCGCTGGCACTCTGAGAGCGGACTGCCCGCACCCCGCCGCCTGGTCGTCGCCGACGACCGTATCCGCGCCGCCACCGCCCACCGGCTCGCCTGCGAGGGCACCGCACTGCTGTGGCGGGGCGACTACCAGGGCGCGCGCCGCCTGCTGCGCGCCCTGGAGCGCCGCGTCGACCGGACGGCGCCCGGGCCCGCCGCCGCCCCGGCCGAGACCTTCCGTCTCCAGCGCCGCTTCCGCGCGCACCGCGCCCGGGTGCTGGGCCGGCTCACCGTCCTGCTGGGCCCGGACCACGGTCTGGACCTGCGCCGCGCCCCCGACGTCCGGGCCGCCTGCACCGCCGCCTACGGCCCGCCCGAGGGCCCGCGCCTGGTCCCGCTGCGCGAACTGCTGGGTGTCCTGGGCGCCCACCAGTGGCGGGAACGGGGTGTCGAGGTCCCCGCGCTGGGCGCCCGTGTCCACCCGCACTACGGAGTCTTCGCGCCGGTGCGCGGAGAGTACGTCGACCTGGTGGCGCGGGCCCCGCTGCCGCCCGTGCGCACCGCCTTCGACCTCGGCACCGGCACCGGTGTCCTCGCGGCCGTCCTGGCCCGGCGCGGGATCGGCAGGGTGGTGGGCACGGACATCAGCGCCCGGGCCCGGGCCTGCGCCCGGGACACCGCGCACCGGCTGGGGCTGGCGGAGAGGATCACGGTCACCGGCCCGGCCCTCTACCCGCACGGCCGGGCCGGTCTCGTCGTCTGCAACCCGCCCTGGCTGCCGGGCCGCCCCGTCTCCACGCTGGAGCAGGGCGTGTACGACCCGTCGGGCAGGATGCTGAGCGCCTTCCTGGCGGACCTCCCGGAGCATCTGGAGCCGGCCGGTGAGGGCTGGCTGATCCTCTCCGACCTGGCCGAGCACCTCGGTCTGCGCACCCGCGCCGACCTGCTGACGGTGATCGAGGCGGCGGGGCTGCGGATCGCCGGCCGGATCGACACCCGCCCGCGCCATCCCCGGGCGGCCGATCCGCGCGACCCGCTGCACGCGGCCCGCGCCGCCGAGGTCACGTCCCTGTGGCGGCTGGTGCCGCGCTGAGCGGGGTTCAGTCGTCGGCGAGCCGGGCGAACCGGCCCCGGTGGAACAGCAGGGGCCGGTCCGTGCCGTCGGTGCCGAGGGCGGTCACCCGGCCGACGACGATCAGGTGGTCGCCCCCGGTGTGCACGGCGTGCACGGCGCAGTCGATCCAGGCGACGGCGCCGGCCAGCCGTGGCGCGCCGGAGACGGGCGCCGGGTCGTGGGCGACGCCGGCGAACTTGTCCGCGCCGCTCACCGCGAACGCCCGGCACAGCTCGTCCTGCCCGGCCCCGAGCACGTTGACGCAGAACACCCCGGCGCGGGCGATGCGCGGCCAGGTCGTGGAGGCGCGGCCGACCATGAAGCAGACCAGGGGCGGGTCGAGGGAGAGCGAGGCGAAGGACTGGCAGGCGAAACCGGCCGGTCCCGGTCCGCCCTCCGGCACCGGCACACCGGCCGGTCCCGGTCCGTCCCGCGGCGCCGGAGCCGTGACGACCGTGACACCGCTGGCGAAGTTCCCCAGCACCCGGCGGAACTCCGCCGGGTCCACCGGCGCCCGCTCGTCCTCCGGTGCCCGCCCGGCCTCCGGCGCCCGCTCGTCCGCCGGGACGCACCGCAACCGCGGCCGGGCCGGCGGCTTCACCGGCCCGTGTCCCAGGTACCGCACGGCGGCCGCCGCCGCCCCCGCGTGACCCATCATTCCCTCATTGAAACTGACGGTCCGTGAGATGGGAAGGTCAGCGGCCGTCGAAGTGCGGCGCCCGGCGCTCCGTGAACGCCCGCAGCCCCTCCTGGGCGTCCCGCGTCGTCATGTTGATCTCCTGGGCCCAGGACTCCGCGGCGAACGCGGCGGCGCGGCCGGTGTCCAGCGAGGCGTTCACCAGCTGCTTGGTCAGGGCCAGCGCCCGCGTCGGCGCCGAGGCCAGCCGGGCCGCCCACGCCCGGGCCGTCGCCGTCAGCTCGGCGTCCGGGACGACCAGGTTGACCAGTCCCAGCCGCTCGGCCCGTTCCGCCTCCACCGCGTCACCGAAGAACATCAGCTCCTTCGCCCGGTGCGGGCCGGCCAGCCGGGGCAGCAGATAGGCGCCGCCGCCGTCCGGGACCAGACCGCGCCGTACGAACACCTCGATGAACCGGGCCGACTCGGCGGCCAGCACCAGATCGCAGGCCAGGGCCAGGTGTGCGCCGAGCCCGGCCGCCGTGCCGTTCACCGCCGCCAGGACCGGCTTCTCGCAGTCCAGCACGGCCGCGATCAGCCGCTGCGCCCCCAGCCGCAGCACCCGCGCCACATCCCCCGCCACCCGCGCCCCGTCTCCCGGCACCGGCGCCGCGTCCCCCGCGGCCCGCTCACCCGTCCCGGCCCCGCCCCGCAGGTCCGCGCCCGCGCAGAAGCCGCGCCCGGTGCCGGTGAGCACCACCGCCCGCACCGCCGGATCGGCCGACGCCCGCTCCAGCAGCCCGATCAACCGCTCCCGCATGTCCGGGGTGAGGGCGTTCAGCGCCTCGGGGCGGTCCAGGGTGAGATACGAGACCCCGTCGCACACCTCGTGCCGGACGCCCGTCACCGGCACACCACCAGCGCGTCCAGTGCCACCGCGCCCTGCCCCCGGTCCAGCACCATCAGCGGGTTGATGTCCAGCTCGGCCAGGTGCGAGCCCAGCTCCAGGGCCATCCGCTGGACCCGCAGGACGACCTCCACCAGCGCGTCCACGTCGGCCGGCGGGCGGCCCCGCACCCCGTCCAGCAGCGCCCGGCCGCGCAGCTCGCCGAGCATGGCGCGGGCCTGCTCCTCGCCGAAGGGCGGCACGCGGACCGCCACATCGCGCAGCACCTCGACCAGGATGCCGCCGAGCCCGGCCGTCACCGTCGGCCCGAACAGCTCGTCGTGGGTGACGCCGACCATCATCTCCACGCCGCGCTCGACCATCTGGCACACCAGGACGCCGTCCAGCCCGACGCCCTCGTAGCGGGCGATGTCGGTCAGCTCGCGGTAGGCGTCGCGGACCTGGCTCGCCGAGGTCAGGCCGATCTTCACCAGGCCCAGCTCGGTCTTGTGCGCGATCCGAGCGCCGGACGCCTTCATCACCACCGGGTAGCCCACCTGTGCCGCCGCCCGCACGGCCGCCGCCGCGCTGGTCACCAGCTGCTCGCGCGGCACCCGGATGCCGTAGGCCCGCAGCAGCTGCTTGGCCGCGTGCTCGCTGAGCCGGGCGCCGGGCCGCAGCAGCGCCTCCGCCTTGCGGAACGAGGGGGAGGGGGTGCGCGGGGCCGCGTCGAACGGGGAACGGTAGTCGCCGGTGAAGCGGTGGTGGTCCAGCCAGGCGCGGACGGCGTGCAGACAGTTGCCGACCGTGCGGAAGGTGGCCACGCGGGAGGAGCCGAGCAGCACCTCCCGGTACGCCGGCTCGGTCCCGGCCGGCGACCCCCACACCACGCACACCAGCTTGTCGGTCTGCTCGGCGGCGTCGGCCAGATCGCGCACCAGCCGGTCGCTGAGCGGCGGGAAGGGACCGGTGACCGGGCAGATCAGCACCCCGACCGCCGGGTCGGCGAGCAGCGCGTCGATGATCTTCCGGCCCCGCTCGTCACCCACCGGGTGACCGCCGTTGTCCACCGGGTTGGCCACGTTCAGGTAGTCCGGTATCCACTGGTGCAGCTCGGCCTGTTTCTCCGCCGACAGCGTCGGCAGCCGCAGCCCCGCCCCGGCGGCCAGGTCGGCGACGTGCGCCCCGGTGCCGCCCGAGATGGAGTAGACGACCACCCCGTCCGAGCGCGGCGGCCGGGCCCGGGCCAGCAGGGCGGCGGTGTCCTGGAGTTCGTCCAGGGCGTCGACGCGGATCACGCCGTACTGCCGCAGGGCCGCGTCCACCACGTCGTCGGCGCCGGTGAGCTTGCCGGTGTGCGAGGCGGCGGTCCGGGCGCCGGCCTCGGTCCGGCCCACCTTCACGGCGACCACCGGCACCCCGCGCCGGGCGGCCCGGTCGGCGGCCAGCAGGAAGGCCCGGCCGTCCTTGAGCCCCTCCAGATAGCAGGCGATCGCGCCGACCTCGGGCTGCTCGGCGAACCAGGACAGGAAGTCGGCGGTCTCCAGGTCGGCCTCGTTGCCGGTGGGCGCCCAGTGGGAGAGCCGGATGCCCAACTCCTGGAGGGCGAAGACGGGCCGGCCCTGGTGCCCGGACTGGGTGATCAGCGCGATGGCCGGCCCGGTCAGGTCCTCCCGGAACCGTTCGAAGGCGTTGAGGTTGGTGTTGGGGCCGAGCAGCCGGACCCCCGCGCCCCGCGCCGCCTCGGCGAGCCGCTCCTGCGCCTCGGCGCCGGCCCGCCCGGTCTCGGCGAACCCGGAGGCGAAGACGACCGCGAACCGCGCCCTGGCCCCGTCGAGTTCCCCGATCACCGGCAGCGGGTCGGCGACCAGCAGCACGGCCAGGTCGACCGGCTCGGGCAGCCGGTCGACGGAGGGCACGCAGGGCAGGCCGAAGACGGACCCGCGGGTCGGATGCACCGGGTGCACCCGGGCCCCGACCCGGCCGGCCCAGTCGAGCAGCTGCCGGGTGATGCCGGTGTTCGGCCGCCCCTCGGCGTCGGAGGCCCCGATCACGGCGACGGACCCGGGCCGGAAGAACCGGGCGAGGTCGGGTACGTCCGCGTGCAGCGGGCGCCCGCTGACGTCGAGGTCCGCCACGCGGTCGTGGACGGCGGGGCCGGGCCGTTGCCCGCCGCAGGCGATGACCCGGGCCTGGCGGGAGTCGGTGGTGAGGGTGCCGTGGGTCGAACCGAGCATCGTTCCGCCCGCCTCCCTGTGAGACAGCACTAACTGACGCCGTGTCAGGTTACTGAACCGACAAGAAGTCAGGAATGGCCCGGAGGGGCAAAGTTATCGGCGCCGGCTGGGTAGCTGCTCGTGCCAAACTCCGTGCCGGGTGGGCCCCCGGGTTTCGCGCCCGCGTACTCGCGGTCGTCGTCTAGACCGACTTCGCCGCCGATGTGCCCGCCGATGTGCCCGTCGGCTTCGCGGCGGATTTCGCGGCGGACCCGGCGGCCGATTTCGAGCCCGACCTGCCGGTCGCCTTCGTGCCCGGCTTCCCGGTCGCCTTCGTGACCGTCTTCTCCACCGCCTTCGCGATCCGCCCCGCGTCGATCGCCAGCTCGCGCAGCATCCCGCTGATCGGGTTGGTGAACCCGGTGAAGAACAGGCCGGGCGCCCCCGGGTGCGTCCGGCCGCCGTGCACCACCGGCCGGCCGCGCCCGTCCAGCACGCCCAGGTGTCCGACCAGCCCCTCCAGCGCGCGGACGTACCCGGTGGCCGCGATCACCGCGTCCGGTGTGATCCGGCTGCCGTCGGCGAGGACCACCGCGCCGTCCTCGAACGCCTCCACGGCGGCCACGACCTCCACCCTGCCCCTGCGGACGGCGTCGACCAGGCCGACGTCCTGGACCGGGATCGCCCCCTGCCTCACCCTGCTGTACAGGCCGGTGTCCGGGCGCGGCAGCCCGTGCGCGGACAGGTCGGGGGTGCTCAGCCGCCCCACCGGCCCCGCGAGCCGGTCCACCAGCCGTACCGGCAGCCGCCGGACGAGGACGCCGGTGTACTGGGCGGGCCAGCCGAGGGTGGAGCGGCGCAGGATGTGCGGGGGCGTGCGTACCGCGAGGCGCACCCGCGCGGCCCCGCCCTCCACCAGGTCCACGGCGATCTCCGCGCCCGTGTTGCCGACGCCGACGACGAGCACGTCCCGCCCCCGGTACGGAGTCGCGTCGCGGTAGCGGGAGGCGTGCAGCAGCTCACCGGCGTACTCCGTGCGGCCCGGCCAGTCGGGCAGTCGCGGGGTGTGGTTGAAGCCGGTGGCGACGACCACCGCGCTGCCGGTCAGCTCCCGGCCCCCGGAGGCGCGCAGCAGCCACCCGCTGTCGTCCGCGGTCCGCTCGACGCGGTGCACCTCGACCCCGGTGACGATCTCCAACCGGTGGTGTTCGGCGTACTTCTCCAGGTAGCGCACCACGTTGTCCCGGGACACCCAGCGCCCGAACCTGCGGGGCATGGGCAGGCCGGGCAGCGCGGACAGCCGCCGGGTGGTGTGCAGCCGCAGCCGGTCGTAGTGGCCGCGCCAGGAGGCGCCGACCCGGTCGGACTTCTCCAGGACCACGGCCCGTACGTTCCGTTCCCGCAGTTCCCGGGCGACGGCCAGGCCGCCCGGTCCGGCGCCGATCACGTAGACCGGGGGTTCGGCGGGGAGCGGCGGGCGGGGGGCGTCGGCGGGGTGGGAGGCGGCCATGAGCGGGAGCGTAATCACCCACCCGGTTGATGGGTCTCGGTCAAGACCGGAATTGGTTGCGGATTGATCACGGGTGTGCGGGAAGGGTGCGCCGGACGTGAACGGGCCCGCCCCCGGCGCTTCTCGGGGCGGGTCGGCTCACGGGTGGGCTTCGCCCGTCATCTGACGTACCGTCAGATCCATGGACTCGATATGGCTCGACGGCGCGCAGTGGCTCGCGGTGCTGCGGATCGGTCTCGGCCTGTGGTGGCTGGAGAGCTGGCGGCACAAGGACAAGAAGGCCTGGTTCGAGCGGGGCAGCGGCATCGCCTGGGCGGCGGACGTGGCGGCGAAACACCGCTGGGCGCCGGTCCGCGCGGGCTTCGATACGGTGGTGCGCCCCCGGCCGAGGCTGATGGCCCACGTCGTCGCCTACGCCGAACTGGCCCTGGGGCTCGGCCTGATCGCCGGGTTCCTGACCCCGGCCGCCCTGATCGGCGGCCTGCTGCTGAACGCCGTCTACTTCGTGCTGATGATCCACGACTGGGCGGAACAGGGACAGAACTCGATGATGGCCCTGATCTCCGCCGTCGGCCTCTTCGGCATGTCCTGGCAGACCTGGTCGCTCGACGCGGCGCTGGGGTGGCTGTGACGACCGGCCCGCGCCACGACCTGCCCGAGCCCGACGCCCTCACCCGCCCCTACTGGGAGGCGGCGGCGCGGGGCCGGCTGCTGATCCGCCGCTGCGGGGCCTGCGGCCGGGCCCACCACTACCCCCGGGAGTTCTGCCCGCACTGCTGGAGCGAGGAGGTGACCTGGGAGGAGGCGGCCGGCCGGGCCACCCTCTACACCTGGTCCGCCGTCCACCACAACGACCTCCCCCCGTTCACCGGCCGGACCCCCTATCTGGCCGCGGTGGTCGACCTGGCCGAGGGCCCCCGGATGATGACGGAACTGGTGGACTGCCCCCCGGACGCGGTACGGGCCGGGATGCCGCTGACGGTCACCTTCCGGGACGGCATCCCGGTGTTCCGGCCGGCGGTGCCGGCGCCCTGACGAAGGACGCCCGCGCATCGGCCGCGGGAGTGGGCACTCCTCACGGCCACAACAGCGTCCGGCTCCAGCCGAACCCGGTGCTGCGGTACTCCAGGCGTACGTGCCGCCGCTCCGGGTCGCCCTGGAAGAACTCCACCGACTCCGGGCGCAGCCGGTACAGCGTCCAGGTCGGCGACGGCTCCGCCGGGTTCTCCCGGGCCCGCTCCCAGGCCGCCTCCGAGGCCCCGCGCAGCTCCGCGAGCGAGTCCAGCTCCTCGCTCTGCCGGCCGGTCAGCGCGGCGGCCAGCGCGCCCGTGGACCGCGCGTGCAGATCGGCCTGGCTCTCCTCGGCCGGGGCGGAGGCGACCGGTCCGCGCAGCCGTACCTGGCGGCCCAGCACCGGCCAGTAGAAGGCGAGGGCCGCGTACGGCCGGGCGGCCAGCGCGCGGCCCTTGCGGCTGGTGGCGTGCGTGGCGAACGACCAGCCGTCCGCGTCGGCGCCGTGCAGCATCACGATGCGCACGTCCGGCAGGCCCTCCTCGTCCGAGGTCGCCAGCGACATGGTGTGCGGCTCCGGCTGCCCCGCCGCCACCGCGTCGGCGAACCAGTCCGTGAACAGGGCGAGCGGGGTGGGCGGGGCGGTGTCCGGGTCGAACGGCGGCAGCCGGGTGACCTCGGGGTCCCAGACCCGCAGCGAGCGGAGCAGTTCGTGAAGATCGTGCTGTGCCATGGGGGGAGTATCACCGCCGGTGCCGCGCCCAGTCCCGCCGGTACCGGTGGACTCTCTCACAGCCCCGCGCTCACTCCCGGCCCAGCACCACCGTCCCCGAGGAGCAGAACCAGCCGCCGGTGCCCGAGGCCACGCCCAGCCGGGGCAGGGCGCCGTCCCGGGCCCGTACCTGGCGCTCCCCGGCCTCGCCCCGCAGCTGCCGTACGGCCTCCACCAGCAGGAACAGCCCCCGCATCCCCGGATGCTGGGCCGCCAGGCCGCCCCCGTCGGTGTTCACCGGCAGCTCCCCGCCCCGTACCCGCAGCCGGCCCCCCGCCACGAAGTCCCCGCCCTCGCCCTTGGCGCAGAAGCCCAGGTCCTCCAGGGTCACCAGGGTCATGTAGGTGAAGGCGTCGTAGAGCTCCGCGAAGTCGATCTCCGCCGGGCCGACCCCCGCCCGCCCGAACGCCAGGCGCCCGCTGACCGCCGCCGGGGAGCGGGTGAAGTCCGGCCACTCGGACATGGTGGCGTGGGAGACGTGCTCGCCGGTGCCGAGGACCCACACCGGGGCGGTACGGCAGTCCCGTACGTACTCCTCGGCCGCCAGCAGCACCGCCGCGCCGCCGTCCGAGCGCAGGCAGCAGTGGAGCCGGGTGAAGGGGTCGGCGATCGGCGGGCCGGACAGCACGTCGTCGACCGTGACCGGATCGCGGAACATCGCCTCCGGGTTCAGGGCCGCGTTCGCCCGCGCCTGCACCGCCACCTCGGCCAGCTGCTCGACCGTCGTGCCGTACTCGATCATGTGCCGGCGGGCCGCCATCGCGTACTTGGCGATCAGCGTGTGGCCGTACGGCGCCTCGAACTGGAGCGGGCCGCGGGCGCCGAAGGACAGGGTGCCGGTGCGCCGGCCCGCCTTGATGTCCGCCCGGGCCGTCGAGCCGTACACCAGCAGCACCGCGCGGGCGTGACCCGCCGCGATCGCGTCCGCCGCGTGCGCCGCCATCACCTCCCAGGTGGCGCCGCCGACCGAGGTGGAGTCCACCCAGGTGGGGCGCAGGCCCAGGTACTCGGCGACCTCCACGGGCGCCAGCGTGCCGAGGCCCGCCGAGGCGAAGCCGTCCACCCGGGCGCGGTCCAGGCCGGCGTCCGCGAGGGCCCGGCGGGCCGCCTGGGCGTGCAGGGAGTACGGCGTGGCGTCGCCCAGCCGCCCGCAGTCGGCGAGGGCCGCGCCGACCACCGCCACCCTCCGGCTGCCGTGGCTCATGAGCGGACTCCTCCCTCTGGGCTTCTCGCTGCCGCCCTCCTAATATGACGCTCCGTCAGATGGGGAGGGAAGGCCATGGACACGCGCCTCACCGCCGAGCAGGAGGAGATCCGCCGGACCCTGCGGGGGTTGCTGGGCAGCCGTTGCGGTCCGGCCGCGGTGCGGGCTGCCGTCGACACCCCGGCCGGCCACGACCCCCGGCTGTGGTCCGCCCTCGCCGACGGACTCGGCCTGCCGGGCCTCGCGCTCCCGGAGGCCTACGGCGGCGTCGGCTGCTCGGTCACCGAACTGGCCCTCGCCTGCGAGGAGACGGGCCGCGCCCTGGCCCCCACGCCGCTGCTCGCCACCTGCGCCCTCGCCGCCCCGCTGATCCTCGCCCTCGGTACCGAGGCCCAGCGCGCCCGGCTGCTGCCGTCCCTCGCCGCCGGGACCCTCACCGCCGCCCTCGCCGTCGCCGGGCCCGCCCTCGCCACCGCCCTCGACCTGACCGGCCCGAACCGCGGGTACAGCGCCGGCGGCGGACGGGCCGGCGGGATGCAGGCGCGGCGGGCGGACGGCGGCTGGCGGCTGTACGGCCAGGCCGCGCAGGTGCTGGACGGGCACAGCGCGGGGCTGCTGCTCGTCGCCGCGCACACCGGGGGTTTCGCCCGGTCCCGCACCCTGCTGTTCCTGGTGCCGGCCGGGACGCCGGGCCTGACCCGGACCCGGCAGACCGCGCTGGACGCGACCCGCCCGCAAGGCCGCGTACAACTACGTGATGCCCCGGCCGAGTTGCTGGGCTCCGAGGAGGCCGACGTGCTCCCCGCCCTCGCCGCGACCGGGGACACCGTGGCCGCCGTCCTCGCCGCCGAGGCCGTCGGGGCGGCCGGCCGGGTGCTGGAGCGGACCGTGGAACACGCCGGTCAGCGCAGGCAGTTCGGGCGGCCCATCGGCTCGTTCCAGGCGGTCAAGCACAGGCTGGCGGACGTGTACGTGGCCGTGGAGGCGGCGCGGTCCACCGCGTACCACGCCGCGTGGGCGGCGGCCCGCGGCCCGGGCGCGGGCGGCCTCGCCCTCGCCCAGTCCCTCCAGGCCCTGCGGCACGCCGCCGCCGAGGCGATCCAGCTGCACGGCGGCATCGGCTTCACCTGGGAACACGACGCCCATCTCTACTTCAAACGAGCGGCCGCCGACGACCTCCTCTTCGGCCCACCCCACCGCCTGCGCGAGCGGGCGGCGGAGCGGGAGGGGCTGTTCACGAGGGGTGAGGGGGCGGGGTTGTTCATGGGGGGCGAGGGGGCGGCGCCGGGTGAGGCTGCCGAGGCGGCCCTCTGATGGCCCGCGCCACCGGGCCCGAGCCCTCCGCCACCGGCCCCGGGCCCCTGCGCCCCCGCCCCCTCGGTCTCCGCCTCGTCCAGAAGGTGTCCTCCACCCGGCTCTTCGCCCAGGTGGCCCCCCGGGTGGTCCCCGCCCTCGACCGGGCCGTGCACCGGGTCACCGGCGGCCGGGTGCTGCTCAGTTCGCGGATGCTGCCGGGGGTGATCCTCACCTCCACCGGTGCGCGCAGCGGACTGCCCCGCCGCACCCCGCTGGCCTGCCTACCGGAGGAAGGGGGCGGCTGGCTGCTGATCGGGTCCAACTTCGGCCGGCCCGGCCACCCCGTCTGGACCCGCAACCTCCTCGCCCACCCCGACGCGACGATCGACTGGCGGGGCCGGGCCATCCCGGTCACGGCCCGTCTCCTCACCGGAGCGGAACGCACGGCGGCCTGGCGGGCGGCCCTCGCCTTCTGGCCGCCGTACGCGGTGTACCAGTCCCGGGTGGAGCGCGAGATCCGCCTCTTCCGGCTCACGCGGAGCGAGCCGGAGGCGCGGGAACCCTAGAGCGTCGCGAGCCGTTCCACGAGCAGGAACGCTCCGATGCCGAGCATCGCCGCGCCCGAGGTGCGGGTCACCGCGCGGGCCGCCGCCGGGCGGGCCGCGAGGAGGGCGCGGGCGAGGGCGCCGACGGTGAGGTAGACGGCCGCGCAGCACGCCATGTGGAGCAGGCCGAGCGCCGCCGTCTGCGCCGGGACGGGGAGGTGCGCGCCGCGCAGGGTGAGGAACTGGGGGAGTACGGAGAGATAGAGGAGCAGGCCCTTGGGGTTCAGGCCGCTGATCGTCGCACCGCGCAGGAAGGGCCGGCCGTCGGCCGCCGGTGCCGCGTCCGTCCCCGCGGACGCCGGACCCGACGCCCCGGGCACCGTCCCCGTGGCCGCCGGTCCCGTCGCCCCCGGCACCGCCGGCCGGCGCAGCACTCCCCAGCCAAGCCACAGCAGGTATCCCGCGCCCGCCACCGTCACGGCCGTCAGCAGGCCGGGGGAGCCTGCCACCAGGACCGCCAGGCCCGCCGTGGCCAGGGCGGTGTGGAGGGCGTAGCCGCAGACCAGGCCCGCCACCGCGCGCGGTGTCCGGCCGCCGCGCAGGGCGGTCGTGATGACGTACGCCCAGTCGGCGCCCGGTACGCACACCAGCAGCAGGTCCACGGCGAGGAAGGAGAAGAGCAGTCCCGAGTCCATGTCGGGCACATTAGGTGCGAATTACCCGAAAGTGTTCCCGAAATTTGCTCATGATCGCCAGTTGTGCGCAAAGATCTTCTCCATGGACGACGTGGACCGGAAAATCCTTGCCGAGCTCCAGCAGGACGGGCGGCTGACCGTGACCGAGCTGGCCGCCCGGGTGCGGCTCAGCGTCTCCCCCTGCCACCGGCGGCTGCGCGAGCTGGAGCGGGCCGGCGCCATCCGGGGCTACCGTGCGGTGGTGGACCCGGCCGCGCTCGGCCTGAACTTCGAGGCGCTGGTCTTCGTGTCCATGCGCCAGGAGGACCGGGACACGGTCGCCGAGTTCGAGCGGGCGGTCGGTGAACTGGAGCATGTGCTGGACGCCCAGCGGCTGTTCGGCGAACCGGACTATCTGCTCCGGGTGGCCACCGCCGACCTGGCCGCCTTCCAGCGGCTGTACGACGAGCGGCTCGCGACCCTGCCGGGGGTGCAGCGGCTGACCTCGACGCTGGTGATGAAGCACGTGGTGCGGGACCGTCCGCTGCCGGCATAGACGGCGGGCGGTGGTTCAGGGGATGAACCACCGCCCGCGAGACAGGACTTGGATCTGTATAAAGGGGTACGAAGGGCGCGGGCGCCTACTTGGACGGCTTCTTGCCGGTCACGCCCAGGTGCACCAACAGCGCCAGGTTCGGCTTGAGTTCGGCCTGCTTCACGCCCCAGGAGGTGAACCCCTTCTGGTGGGCCGCCACCGCCGCGAGCATCGCCACCAGCGAACCGGCCACCGCCGCCGGGTTCACGTCCTTGTCCACCCGGCCCTTGGCCTGGAGCTCCGCGATGGAGTCGGCCAGCGAGTTGTTGACCGAGTTCAGGATCTTCATACGGATCTTGTAGAACCGTTTGTCCCCCTCGGCCGCGCCCAGGTCCACGACCCGCAGGATCGCGTCGTTGCGGCGCCAGAACTCCAGGAAACCGTCCACGAGTTCCTGCGCGGTCTGCCAGCCCGACTTGCCGGTCCAGGCGCGCCCCGCGAGCAGTTCGGTCAGCCCCGCGCCCTCGGCCGCCATCTGCTCGGCGATCTCCAGGACGGCGCCTTCGACGTCGGGGAAGTACTGGTAGAAGGTCGCGGGCGACGTGCCCGCCCTCCGGGCGACATCGATGACCTTGACGTCCCGGTAGGGGGAGGAGCTGAGCATCTCGCTGAGGCAGTCGAGCAGCTTCTGCCGGGTCGCCTGCCCACGCCGGCCGGCCACGCGGCCGTCGACGGTACGCACTTGTCCTGTCATGCCGTCAGCTTACCGAGGGGTGATGGGAGCGCGATTCGGCCGACTGCAAATGGGGTGTGCGGGGGGATCGGGGGTGGTGTGCCTGGTCTGCGGCGTGCGCGCGTCCCGGTTACTTTTGCCGCATGGCCGAAAACAGGGCATCCACGAACGAAGAGACATACGGGGAGGGCGTCCCCTGCTGGGTCGACGCCCAACTGCCCGACGTCGAGGCGGGCAAGCGGTTCTACGGTGAGCTTTTCGGGTGGACCTTCCAGGAGGCGTACGGCTCCGCGGTGTGGGCGCTGCTGGACGGGGACCGGGTCGCGGCGCTGGCCCCCAAGACGGACGGCCGTATGCCCACCGTCTGGACGGTCTCCTTCGCCACCCCGGACGCCGAGGCCCTCGCCCGGCGGCTCACGGCGACCGGCGGCCGGATGATCACGGACCCGTACCCGGTCGGCGACCTCGGCACCGCCGCCCTGGCCACCGACCCCGGCGGCGCGGTGTTCGGGCTGTGGCAGCCCGGCACCCACCGCGGCTTCGGGCGCCGGCGCGCGCCGGGCACCTTCGTATGGGCGGAGCTGTACACCCGGGACACGGCCGCCGCCAACGCCTTCTACGGCGACCTCTTCCACGACGCCCTGTTCGGCTCCGGTGCCGCGCCCGACTTCGGCCGCGCGGACGTCACCGAGGTGTTCCCGGCCGAGATGCCCCCGCATTTCGTCGCCCACTTCGGGGTCGCGGACCTGGACGACGCCCTCGGGACCGTGCACCGGCTCGGCGGCCGGGTGCAGGCGCCGCCCTTCACCGCGTCGTACGGCAGGGTGGCCGTCGTCACCGACAATCAGGGGGCGTCGTTCGCGCTGCTCCAGCGATGATCCATCCGCTTTTGGGATGAATTAATGTGAGACACCCCGACTGTCACCGGGTTCGCAACCAGCCGCCCGGCCAGGAAGAATCGGGGTGCGTGCCGCCATGGCGGTGCGGTGGTGAGACGCTGCACTTCGGTCGCGTACATATGGGGTGGCGCGGCTCGTACGGGGAGGTGGCAGGCAAGTGGTGGATCAGCTGACGCAGCACGATCCGCGGCGGATCGGGCCGTTCGAGGTGCTGGGCCGGCTGGGGGCCGGCGGCATGGGGCTGGTCTATCTCGCGCGCTCGGCGTCCGGCCGGCGCGTGGCGATCAAGACGGTGCGCACCGAACTGGCCGAGGACCAGCTCTTCCGGGTCCGCTTCACCCGTGAGGTGGAGGCGGCCCGCGCGGTCTCCGGTTTCTACACCGCGGCCGTGGTCGACGCCGACCCCCGCGCCGCCGTGCCCTGGCTGGCCACCGCCTACGTCCCCGCGCCCTCGCTGGAAGAGATAGTGAACGAGTGCGGGCCGCTGCCGGCGCAGGCCGTGCGCTGGCTCGCCGCGGGCGTGGCCGAGGCCCTCCAGTCCATCCACGGCGCCGGGCTGGTCCACCGCGACCTGAAGCCCTCCAACGTGCTCGTGGTCGAGGACGGCCCCCGGGTGATCGACTTCGGCATCGCCTCCGGGGTCTCCAACACCCGGCTGACCATGACGAACGTCGCCGTCGGCACCCCCGCCTACATGTCCCCGGAGCAGGCCAAGGACTCCCGCAGCGTCACCGGCGCCAGCGATGTCTTCTCCCTCGGCTCCACCCTCGTCTTCGCGGCCACCGGACACCCGCCCTTCCACGGCGCCAACCCGGTCGAGACCGTCTTCATGCTGCTGCGCGAGGGCCCCGACCTCACCGGCCTGCCGGACGAGCTGCGCCCGCTGATCGAGGCGTGCATGCAGATGGAGGCCACCGCCCGGCCCACCCCGGCCGACCTCCAGGCCCAGCTCGCCCCGCACCTGTTCGGCTCCGGCTCCGACGACAGCGGCACCGCATCCGCCTGGCTGCCGGAGAAGGCCGTCGCGCTGATCGAGGCCCGCCGCGGCGGACGCCCCGCCGTACCGCCCGCCCCGGCCCCGACCGGCGGTCCGCGGGCCGCCGTCCGGCAGACGGTGCCCCCGCCCCCGCCGTACGACCCGCCGGTCCCGGTGCCGCCCTCGGCGCCCGTGTCCATGCCGGGCCCCGTGCCGATGCCGGTGGCGCCCTCGGCCCCCGTGCCGGTCCCGGTCGGCGCCCCCGACACCGGCCCGGTCAGGCTGGCCGGCGCCTCCGTCCCCATCGGCCCCGGACCCCGGGTCGCCGACGCCCGCGCCGCCGCCGTCAAGGCGCCGCCGCCCGAGGCCGGCCTGGTGGCCAGCTGGTCCCGGCCCCGCCCCGGCACGGCCACCGCCGACCCCGCCGTACCGCCCGCCCCGCCCGCCCCGCCCGTGCCCCCGGAGCCCGCGAGCGGCTGGCGGCCCTGGCGGTTCCGCATGTCGAACGATGTGTGGGGCACCCCGGGCGTGGCCGGCGACCTGGTCTACGTCACCTCCTTCGAGGTGCACGCCCTGGACGTGGCCACCGGCCGCCGCCGCTTCAAGACCCGGGACGTCGCCTGGTCGATGGCGGTCGCGGACGGCCGTATCCACGCCTCCGACGGACCCACCCTGTACGCGCTGGACGGCCGCGAGGGCACCGACCTGTGGCGGCTGTCCACGGACGCCTGGGTGTACTGCCTCAAGGCCGACCGGGGCACGGTCGTCACCGGCACCCGCGGCGGCGGCGTCCAGGCGTGGGAGGCGTCCAGCGGGCGGAAGCTGTGGGAGATCACCGGCTGCCAGACCGACTTCGAGTCCCCCGAGGCGGGCCCGGTCGTGCACGACGGCACGGTCTACGTCTGGCAGGACGCCCGGCTGCGCGCGCTCGAGGCCCGTACCGGCGAGGAGCGCTGGTCGTACCCCATCGGCGACGCGGCCTCCTGCGGCGGGGTCCCGGTGCGCCTGGCCCCGGCGCCCGACGGGTGCGTCTACATCTCGGCCGGCACCCGTGTCCTCGCCGTGGAGGCGGTGAGCGGCCGGGTGCGCTGGCACTTCGAGGCACCGGCGGTCTTCCTCAGCCCGCCCGCCTTCGCCCCCGGCCCGGCCGTCACCGGCGGCGGCGTCTACCTCGCCGACTACCTCGGCACGGTCTACGCCCTCGACGCCGCCGACGGCCGCGACCGCTGGCGCATCGCCACCGAGGCCCGCTCCTCCGTGGATCCGGTGCTGGTCGCCGCCGGGCATGTGCACGTCGGCAGCGGCAAGGGCCTGTACACCCTGGACGCGGTCACCGGCACCCCCAAGTGGCGCTTCCAGGCGGGCGGCGACGTCGTGGGCGCGCCCGCGGTGGCCGAGGGCCGGATCCACTTCGGCTCCACCGACCACCTCCTGTACACCCTGAAGGCCGACGACGGCCGGCTGCGCTGGAAGCTCGCGACCGGCGGTGAGATCACCGGCTCCCCGGTGGTCAGGGACGGTGTGGTCTACGCGTGCAGCAAGGACCGGTGCGTGTACGCGCTGGACGCGGAGAAGGGCACGGGCACGGCGCGGACCACCTGACGCCCCGGGCACCGGCCGGACTACGCGACGCCCCCCGGGCACCGGCACCGGGTGTTCCCGCCGCCGGCTAGCGCACCCGGTACTCCCGCCGCCGGCCGGCGAACAGCTCCGCCTGCCGCTCGGCCGGCAGATTGCCCAGCGCGACGAGGTGCGGCGCCTGCGCGAACGCCTGCGCGAGCGCCGCCTCCCGGGCCGCCCACAGCGCCCGCACGGTCCCCTGCACCCCCTCGGGCGGATACCCGGCGAGCACGGCCGCACAGCGCACCGCACCGGCCAACGCCCCGCCCTCCCCGGTCACTTCGGAGACCAGGCCGATCTCGTGGGCCCGCCGCGCGGAGATCCGCTCGGCCGTCCCCATCAGCATCATCCGCGCGGCCTCCCCGTACGGCATCCGCAGCGCCATCAGCGCGGACTCGTACGCGCTGACCATGCCGTACGTGGTGTGCGGGTCGAAGAACTCGGCCGTCGGGTCGGCCACGACGAAGTCGCTCTCGCCCAGCAGGTAGAAGGCCCCGCCGCAGGCCATCCCGCGCACGGCGGACACCACCGGCTTCCACAGCCCGTTCGCCTTCGGCCCGACGTCCAGCAGCGGATCGTCCCGCATGTACGGCGACGGGGGCTGCGGTACGACGGCGTCCCGGTCGATGCCCGTGCAGAAGGCCCGTTCCCCAGCCCCGGTGAGTACGACGGCCCGCACTCGCTCCGCGAACCGCAGCGTCCGCCAGACGTCCCTCAGTCCGGCGGCCATCCCCAGGTCGATGGCGTTGAGCCGGTCCGGCCGGTCCAGGGTGACGACGGCGACCCGGGTGTCCTCGTCGACGTCGAGGCGGACGCCGTTCACGCGAGCACCCACTGCGGCAGCCCGCCGGAGAAGACGGCCCGTACCCGGGCGCCGATCCGCAGCCGGCCGGGATCGACGGAGTCCAGCCGGGCCCCGGCGTGCGCGACCACGTTCCCCACGAGCCGGATCCGCGGGGCCTCCTCCAGCTCCACGACGACCACGTTGTACGGCGCCTGTTCCGCGTAGCCGGGCAGCAGCGGCGGATGCGCCACGACGTACGACCACACCCGCCCGCGCCCCGGCACCGGCCGCCACTCGCACGCGAAGGATTGGCAGTGCGGGCAGCAGGGCCGGGGCGGGAAGCGGGCCTCCCCGCAGTCGGCGCAGGCCTGGACGCGGAGCTCGCCGCGGGCCGCGTACTCCCAGAAGGGCGCGCCGTCGGCGTCGGTGACGGGGGTCAGCATGGCGGTCAGCTCCTCAGCAGCAGGGCGGAGGTGGGTACGTCCTCACCGGCCGTGACCAGGCAGGCGGCGGCGCCGGGCACCTGGGCGGTGCTGGTCCCGCGCAGCTGCCGCACGCCCTCGGTGATCAGGTTGAAGCCGTGCACATAGGCCTCGCTGAGCCCGCCCCCGGCGGTGTTGACCGGCAGCCGGCCGCCGGTCTCCAGGGCGCCCTGCTCGGTGAAGGCGCCGCCCTCGCCGCGCGCGCAGAAGCCGTAGCCCTCCAGGGACAGCGGGATCAGGGGGGTGAAGGCGTCGTAGATCTGCGCCACGTCGACGTCCCGCGGGGTGAGGTCGGCGTGCTTCCACAGGTGCCGGGCGGCGGTCCAGGCGGGGCCGGTCAGCGGGTCGTCGGTCCAGTAGTTGACCATGCCGTGGTGCTGGGCGGGCAGCCCCTGGGCGGCGGCGTGCACATACACGGGCCGCTGCCGGCAGTCCCGGGCCCGTTCCCGCCCGACGACCACGCAGGCGAGCGCCCCGTCCGTCTCCAGGCAGTTGTCGTACAGGCACAGCGGCTCGCTGATCCACCGGGAGGTCATGTACATCTCCCGGGTCAGCGGCCGGTCGTACATGACGGCGGCCGGGTTCTGGTTGGCCCGGTTGCGGCAGGCCAGCGCCACGTTGAACAGGTGGTCGCGGGTGACGCCGTACTCGTGCATGTAGCGCCGGGCCAGCATGGCGATCTCGTCGGCGGGCCGCAGCAGTCCGAAGGGCCGGGTCCACTGGGCCGGGGTGGGCAGCTGCGCGGTCGTGTTCGTCCACGGCCGGGGTCCGCTGCCGCGCTTGCGCGACCGCCAGGCCACGCCCACGGTGGCCTGCCCGGTGGCGATGGCGGCGGCCAGGTGCGCGACGGTCGCGCAGGAACCGCCGCCTCCGTAGCCCACCTTGCCGAAGAAGGTCAGGTCCCCGAACCCGACGGCCTTCGCCAGCTCCACCTCGTCGGTGTCCTCCATGGTGTAGGAGGCGAGCGCGTCGACCTCGCCGGGCGCGATCCCCGCGTCGTCGAGCGCGGCGAGCACGGCCCGGCAGGCGAGCGTCCGCTCGTCCTCGGCGAGGTGCCGGGCGAAGGCGGTCTGCCCGATCCCGACGATGGCGGCGGCGTCCTTGATCCCCGGTGCGGTCCCTGGTGCTGCCATGGCACCCCTCTCTCCTGACAGCCCGTCAGATTACAGCTAACCTGACAAGCTGTCAGCACTTGTTCCCGTGCGGGGGAGGACGGTCCGTGAGCGAGTGGGAGACCATCCCGGAACTGGTCCGGTCGGCGGCCGAACGGTACGCGGACACCCAGGCCGTGGCCGACGGCCGGACCAGGATCAGCTACGCCGAACTGGGCGCCCGGGTGGAGCGCGCGGCGGCGGCCTGCCTGGCGAGCGGGGTACGGGCCGGCGACCGGGTGGCCGTCTGGGCCCCCAACTCGGCGGAGTGGATCGTCGCGGCCCTGGGCGCGGTCTCGGCCGGCGCCGTCCTGGTCCCGCTGAACACCCGCTTCAAGGGGGCCGAGGCGGCGGACGTGCTGCGCCGCAGCCGGGCCCGGCTGCTGTTCGTGACGGGCACCTTCCTCGGCACGTCCTACGTCGCGGCCCTGCGCCGGGCGGCCGGCACCGGCCCCGCGACGGACCGCCCCCTGCCGGCCCTGCCCGACCTGGAACAGGTGGTCGTCTTCGCGACGGACGCGCCCCCGGCCTTCCGCACCTGGAAGGACTTCCTGACGGCAGGGGAGTCCGTACCCGCGTCGGAAGTCGGCACCCGAAGCCGGCACCTGACGGGCACGGCCCCGTCGGACATCACCTACACCTCGGGTACGACGGGCCGTCCCAAGGGCGTGGTGACCACCCACGGCCAGACCCTGCGCGCCTACGACATCTGGGCGGACCTCGCGGGCCTGCGCCGCGGCGACCGTTACCTGATCGTCAACCCCTTCTTCCACACCTTCGGCTACAAGGCCGGGGTGATCGCGTGCCTGACGCGCGGGGCGACGATGATCCCGCAGCCGGTGTCCGGCGCGGAGACGGTGCTGGCGAACATCGCGACGGAACGGATCACCGTCCTGCCCGGCCCGCCGGCCCTGCACCAGCAGCTCCTGGACCACCCGGCCCGGCACGCCCACGACCTGTCGACACTGCGGCTGGTGGTGACGGGCGCGTCGGTGGTGCCGCTGTCACTGGTGGAACGCCTGCGTACGGAGCTGGGCGTGGCGACCGTCCTGACCGCCTACGGCCTGTCCGAGGCGTCCGGCCTCGTCACGATGTGCCGCCGCGGCGACGACCCGTCCGTGATCGCGTCCACCTCCGGACGGGCGATCCCCGGCACCGAGGTGCGGGTGGCGGACACCGACGGCGCCCCCCTGCCGCCCGGCGCGCCCGGCGAGGTCCTGGTCCGCGGCTTCACCGTCATGCGCGGCTACGACGACGACCCCCGGGCCACCGCCGAGGCGATCTCCCCGGACGGCTGGCTGCGCACGGGCGACGTGGGCGTCCTGGACCCCTCGGGAAACCTGCGCATCACCGACCGCCTGAAGGACATGTTCATCGTCGGCGGCTTCAACGCCTACCCCGCCGAAATAGAACGCCTCCTCCTGACCCACCCCGACGTCACGGAAGCGGCGGTCATCGGCGTCCCCGACCCCCGCCTGGGCGAGGTCGCCAAGGCCTACGTGGTCCCCCGCCCCGGCTCCCCCCTGACCCCGGACACCTTGATCACCTGGTCCCGCCACGAGATGGCCAACTACAAGGCCCCGAGATCAGTGGAATTCCTCCCGACCCTCCCCCGGAACGCGAGCGGAAAGATACTGAAGGGGGAGCTTCGGGCGCGGGGCTGACCGCCCGGCCGGCATGCCAAGGGGCCGGGTCCCCCGACCCGGCCCCTCGACCCCCCGTTCACACCCCGGCCACGACGACTCCCCCTCCGCGCCGCCGCGGCCGATCCCCCGTCGGGTTGGTGGCTTACTTGTCGTTCAGGTCCAGGGCGCGCGGCGGGGCCGGCATGGCGTTGTCCATCGTCTTGATGGTGTCCTTGAGGGGACCCGACGGCATCGCGTTGTCGAGAGTGGTGATGGCGTCGTCGGCGGCAGGCGGCGTGGGCATGGCGTTGTCCTGCGGAGTGGCCGCCGCGTCCTTCGTCTGGTCGGTCATGATCTTTGTTCCTCCGCTGTTGTGACGAGTGACGAACGCCCGCCCAGGGGCTCCCCCGAGGGCCACCGGACGGGCGTTCGGAGCCGCACTCTATTGGGTCGGGCTCCATGTCAGACCGTCTGCCCCCCGACGCGACGGTCCGGCACGTAAGAGATTGCCTGCTGCTGATAAACGAATGCTGAACGTGGGCGTGAACGCGCGTCTCAATGGGCGGAGGTCGGTGCGACGAGTGCGCGCACGCTGTCGGCCTCCGGTGCCCCCGTCTGCTCGTACAGGTTGAGCGCCTCGCGCCAGCACGCCCTCGCGCGGTCTATTTGGCCGAGCTTGGTCAATGCCCGCCCCAGGAGCATCAGTACGTTGCCGCGCATGCGGTCGCCACCGATGCAGCCCAGTGCCAGAGCCTGCTCCGCGTACTGGGCGGCCTGTGCCGGGCGAAGGGCGGCCAGGTGCACCTCCGCGATACGGAAGTTGGTCGTTCCCTCCCACAGCCGCTGCCGGTGGTCGCCGAAGATCCGCAAGGCGTCGGAGAACTGGTTGAGGGCTTCACTGTGGCGGCCTGCCTGAATCATGGCGACCCCCAGCGCGTAGTGGCTGTTGGCGAGGCGCACGGTCCGGCCGATCTCGCTGTGTGCGGCGACTCCGCGCTGAGCGATCTCCACCGCTCGGGTGATGTCGCCCATCCCCAGGTAGGCCCGTGACAGATTCCCGAGGCTGGTTGCTTCGAACGGCCGGTTGCCCGCTGCTCGAAGCCCTTCTATGGCCCTCTCGAAGAAGGCTTTGCCCTCCGCGTGCCTCCCCTCGTGAAGGCACAGGAGTCCCCGGTTGTTCGCGACCCAGCTCTCAGCGGTCGAGTCGCCCACCCTTTCGGCCAGTTCGAGCGCGATACGGGCTTCTGCCTCCGCTTGCCGAATGCGTCCGGAAACGAGCAGGACGTCGGTCAGCACGGTGCGTGCCCTGCCCTCCGCCCGGGCGTCCCGTGCTGCGTGAGTCGCCTCGCACATCGCCCGAGCCGTCATCTCGTACTGGTGGGAGTTGGCTCCGGACTCGGTCAGGTCCTTGGCCGCCCACAGCAGGTCGACTCCGCGCCGCAGTCGGTCGGTCCCGGCGGTCTGCCTGACGCAGGCCAGGAGAGGGGCGGCCTCGGTGTACAGCCAGTCGAGCGCCGCCGTCGCCTCGGTGAACCGCAGCCCGGCGTACTCCGTCGGCTCCAGATCGTCCACCAGCCGGTCCCCAGGCCGCTCGACCGCGTACACCCCTGCCGTCGTCGCCAGATAGAAGTCCAGCAACCGCGACATCGCCGCCTCCCGTTCGCTCGGGCGGGCCTCGTCGCGTTCTGCGCAGGCTCGGGCGTAGAGGCGGACCAGGTCGTGGAAGCGGTAGCGGTTGGGGGCCGCGGATTCCAGGAGGGACGTGTCGACCAGGGATTCGAGGAGTTCCTCGGTGTCCTCGGCCGGGAGGTCCAGGACCGCTGCCGCCGCGGCCAGGGAGATGTCGGGGCCGTCGGCCAGGCCGAGGAGGCGGAAGGCGCGGGCCTGGGCCGGCTCCAGCTGGCCGTAGCCGAGTTCGAACGTGGCCTTGACCGCGAGGTCGCCCGCCTGGAGTTCGTCGAGCCGGCGCCGTTCGTCGGCGAGCTTGGCCGCCAGCACCGAGACCGTCCAGGTGCGGCGGGCCGACAGGCGGGACGCGGCGATGCGGATCGCCAGCGGCAGGAAGCCGCAGGCCGCCACGACGTCGAGCGCGGCCTCCCGCTCCGCCGCCACCCGCTCCTCGCCCACGATCTTGGTGAACAGGCACAGGGCCTCGTCGGGGGACATCACGTCGAGGTCGACCAGATGGGCGCCCGCGAGGTCGAGCATGCGGACGCGGGAGGTCACCAGGGCCGCGCAGCCCTCGGTACCGGGCAGCAGCGGCCGTACCTGGGCCGCGTCCTTGGCGTTGTCCAGCAGGACCAGCACCCGCCGGCCGTCCAGCACCGAGCGGTACAGCGCCGACCGTTCCTCCAGGGAGTCCGGGATCGCCGAGTCCGCCGTGCCGAGCGCGCGGAGGAAGGAGCCGAGGACCGTCTCCGGTTCGGCGGGGCGCGGACCGGCGCCCTGGAGGTCGACGTACAGCTGCCCGTCGGGGAAGGCGGACCGCGCGCGGTGGGCGACGTGCACCGCCAGGGTGGTCTTGCCGACGCCGCCGATGCCGGCCAGCGCGGACACCGCCATCACCCGGCCCTCCGCCTCGGACGCGGAGGACAGCACGGCGCTCAGGTCGGCGACGAAGGACGCGCGGCCCGTGAAGTCGGGCACGGTCGCGGGCAGCTGGGCGGGCCGGACCGGCGCCGCCGCCTGTTCCGTCACCGGCGCGGAGGGCTCGGCCAGGGCCGGGTCCGCCCGCAGGATGCGCTGCTGGAGGTCGCTGAGGCCGGGGCGCGGGTCGACCCCGAGCTCCTCGGCCAGCAGGCGGCGGGTGTCGGCGTACACCGCGAGGGCCTCCGCCTGCCGGCCGCTGCGGTAGAGCGCCAGCATGAGGAGTTCGCGCAGCCGTTCCCGCAGCGGGTGCGCCGCCGTCAGGGCGGTCAGTTCGGAGACCGCCTCGGCGTGGCCGCCCTGCTCCAGGTCCATGTCCAGGCGGGATTCGAGGAGCTGCAGCCGCCATTCCTCCAGGCGGGCCCGCTGGGTCTCCGCGTACGGGCCGGGCACCCCGGCCAGCGGCTCGCCGTCCCACAGCGCCAGCGCCTGCCGCAGCAGCCCCCGGGCCGTGCCGAGATCGCCGGCGCCCCGCGCCTTCTCCGCCTCCGCCGCCAGGTCCTGCGCCCTCGACATGTCCAGCGCGCCCTCGCCGAGCCCGCGCACGGCGTACCCGCCGGACTCGCTGACCAGGACCCCGGGGTCCAGGATCTTGCGCAGCCGGGACGCGTACGTGCGCACCGCCGCCAGCGCCTGGGGCGGCGGCTCGGATCCCCAGAGCGCGTCGATCAGCTCGGCCGCCGTGGCCGTACGGCCCTCCCGCAGCAGCAGCGCGGCCAGCAGGGCGCGCTGCTGCGGGGAGCCGGTGCCGAGCGCCTTCTCGCCGCGCCAGGCCCGCACCGGACCGAGCACGCCGAAGCGCAGCGTGCCGGTCTCCGCGGTGCCCGCGGAGCCGGCGCGCCGCTGCTCGGGTACTCGCGGCCCACCGTCCATGCGTTCGTCCCCCTCGGCGTCACGAACAACCCCGTCAGTTTGCCTTGTTCCGGGCGGTTGCGTCAGCCGTGCGAGACACCGATCACAAGGGCGCGGCCACCGGGGCACAAGGCCCTCACGCGTTCCACAGGGTTCTCACACCCCTTCGCGCGCCGGGGACGGCCCGTACACGTAGCTGACGGACCGTCAGATCGGCGCTACCGTGAACCGCATGGAGACCACACAGTTCCCGCCGATCATCTCCGTGGACGACCACACCGTGGAGCCCGCCGGTGTGTGGCAGGAGCGGCTGCCGAGCCGGTACCGGGAGACCGGGCCCCGGATCGTACGGGCGCCGATGAAGGAGATGACCTTCCTGGGCGGCCGTTTCAAGCCCGTCATGGGCACCCCGGGGGACGAGGGGCCGGTCGGCGACTGGTGGGTCTACGAGGACCTGCGCCGGCCCCTGATCCGGCTGGACACCGCCGTCGGCTACGCCAGGGACGAGGTCCGGCTGGAGGTCATCACGTACGAGCGGATGCGGGCGGGGTCGTACGACGTGTCCGCGCGCCTCGCCGACATGGACGTCAACCACGTCCAGTCCGCCCTGTGCTTCCCCACCTTCCCCCGCTTCTGCGGGCAGACCTTCGCCGAGGCCGCCGACAAGGAGCTGGCCCTGCTGTGCGTGCGCGCCTACAACGACTGGATGGTGGAGGAGTGGTGCGGGCCGCGGGCGGGCGGGCGGCTGATACCGCTGACCCTCGTCCCCCTGTGGGACGCCGCGCTGGCCGCCCGGGAGGTGCGCCGCAACGCCGCGCGCGGGGTGCGGGCCGTCGCCTTCTCCGAGATCCCCCCGCACCTGGGCCTGCCGTCGGTGCACGCCGACTACTGGGATCCGTTCTTCGCGGCCTGTGACGAGACCGGCACGGTGATCGCCATGCACATCGGCTCCAGCAGCCGGATGCCCTCCACCTCCGCCGACGCCCCGCCCGCCGTCGGCTCCGTCATCACCTTCGCCAACTGCTGTTTCTCGATGGTCGACTGGCTGATGAGCGGCAAGTTCGAGCGCTTCCCGAATCTGCGGGTGATGTACGCGGAGGGGCAGATCGGCTGGATCCCCTACATCCTCGAGCGCGCGGACGTGGTGTGGGAGGAGAACCGGGGGTGGGGCGGGGTCGCCGGCAAGGTGCGCCGGCCGCCGTCCGAACTGTTCGCCGAGCACGTCTACGGCTGCTTCTTCGACGACGCCTTCGGGCTGCGCAACCTGGACGCCATCGGCGCCGGCAACGTCCTGTACGAGACCGACTACCCGCACTCCGACTCCACCTGGCCGCGGTCCCGCGAGGTCGGCGAGGCACAGATGGGGCATCTCGCGCCGGACGTGGTCGAGCGGATCGTGAGGGGCAACGCCATCGAGCTGCTGGGGCTCACCCCCCAGGGACTGTGGCGGTGAGCGCGCCGGCGTACGGCATCCAGCTGCCCGTGCAGTCGCAGAGCACCCTGTACGCCGAGCCGTGGGAGGCCGCCGCCGGCCCGGCGGACCTGGTCGCCGTCGCCCGCGCGGCCGAGGCGGCGGGGTTCGCCTACGTCGCCTGCTGCGACCACGTGGCGGTTCCGCGCCGCCTGGCCGGGGCCATGGGCACGGTCTGGTACGACCCGGTGGCCACCCTCGCCCACCTCGCCGCCGTCACCACGCGGATCCGGCTGCTCAGCCATGTGGCCGTGGTCGCGCTGCGCCATCCGCTGCACACCGCGAAGCAGTACGCCACCCTGGACCACCTCTCCGGCGGACGGCTGGTCCTCGGGGTGGGCGCCGGGCACGTCCGGGAGGAGTTCGAGGCGCTCGGGGTGGACTTCGCGCGGCGCGGGGCCGTACTGGACGAGACGATGGACGCCCTGCGGGCCGCGCTGGGCCCCGAGGAGTTCCCCGAGCACCACGGGACGTACTACGACTTCGCCGGGCTCGGCCAGCGCCCCCGCCCCGCGCAGCCGCGCGTCCCCCTGTGGGTCGGCGGCTCCTCGCCCGCCGCCGTCCGCCGGGCCGCGCTGAAGGGCGACGGCTGGCTGCCGCAGGGGGACCCGCCCGAGCGGCTGGCCGAGCGGGCCGCCCGGATCCGGCGGCTGCGCGAGGAGGCCGGACTCGACGGCCCGTACACGGTCGGCGCCCTCGCCGGGCCGCTGTACGTCGGCCGGCCCGGCTGGGACGTCGGCCCGCGCACGCTCACCGGGCCCCCGGAGGAGATCGCCGCCTCGCTGCGCGCCTACCGGGCGCTGGGCGCGCACCAGGTCCAGGTGCGGCTGCGCAGCCGGAGCCGGGCCGAACTCATCGACCAGATAGGCGTGTTCGGGGCCGAGGTCGCGCCCCGGCTGGACTGAGGAGACGGTATGGGCAAGCTGGACGGGCGGGTCGTCCTCGTCACCGGGGCGGCGCGCGGGCAGGGCGAGCAGGAGGCGCGGCTGTTCCGTGCGGAGGGCGCCCGGGTGGCCGTGGCCGATGTGCTGGACGAGCGGGGGGCGGCCCTCGCGGAGGAGATCGGCGCGCTCTACGTCCACCTCGACGTGGGCACCGAGGACGGCTGGCGGCAGGCCGTGGCCGAGGTCAAGCGGGCGTACGGGCGCCTGGACGGGCTGGTCAACAACGCGGGCATCCTGCGCTTCAACGCCCTGGTGGACACCCCGCTGGAGGAGTTCATGCAGGTCGTGCAGGTCAACCAGGTCGGCTGCTTCCTCGGGATGAAGACCGTCGCGCCCGAACTCGCGGACGGCGGGACCATCGTCAACACCGCCTCGTACACGGCCCTGACCGGCATGGCGGCCGTGGGCACGTACGCGGCGACGAAGCACGCCGTGCTCGGGCTGACCCGGGTGGCCGCGCTGGAGCTGGCCTCGCGGCGGATCCGGGTCAACGCCATCTGCCCGGGCGCGATCGACACCGCGATGTCCAACCCGGCCCGGCTGGACCCGGACGCCGACCCGGAGGAGACGAGCCGGGCGCTGGAGGAGCTCTACCGGGGGCTCGTTCCGCTCGGCCGGATCGGGCAGCCGGAGGAGGTGGCCCGGCTCGCCCTCTTCCTCACCTCGGACGACTCCTCCTACATCACCGGGCAGCCGTTCGTGATCGACGGGGGATGGCTGGCCGGGGTCAGCGTGATCTGACCGGCCGTCGTCCCTTGACGGTCACGGCGGCCGGTGCGACAGTCGGCCGACAGCCGTATCTGACGGTGTGTCAGAAACTTTGAGGACGGTGAACCGCCGTGGAATTCGGGATCTTTGTACAGGGATACGTGGGCAAGCGCGCCGAGACCGACCCGCTGGCCGAGCACAAGGCGCTGATGGAGGAGACCGAGTACGTCATCCAGGCGGACAAGTCCGGCTTCAAGTACGCCTGGGCCTCCGAACACCACTTCCTGGAGGAGTACTCGCACCTGTCCGCCAACGACGTCTTCCTCGGCTACCTCGCCCACGCCACCGAGCGGATCCACCTGGGCTCCGGCATCTTCAACCCGCTGGCCCCGGTCAACCACCCGGTGAAGGTGGCCGAGAAGGTCGCCATGCTGGACCACCTCACCGAGGGCCGCTTCGAGTTCGGCAGCGGGCGCGGCGCCGGCTCGCACGAGATCCTCGGCTTCCTGCCCGGCATCACCGACATGAACCACACCAAGGAGATCTGGGAGGAGACGATCGCCGAGTTCCCCAAGATGTGGCTCCAGGACGAGTACGCGGGCTTCCAGGGCAAGCACTGGCAGCTGCCGCCGCGCAAGGTCCTGCCGAAGCCGTACGGGAAGTCCCACCCGGCGATGTGGTACGCGGCCGGGTCCCCGCCGTCGTACGCCATGGCCGCGCGCAAGGGGCTCGGGGTGCTCGGCTTCAGCGTCCAGAAGGTCTCCGACATGGAGTGGGTGCTGGAGCAGTACAAGACGGCGATCGTGGACGCCGAGCCGGTGGGGGACTTCGTCAACGACAACGTCATGGTCACCACGACCGCGATCTGCGCGCCCACGCACGCCGAGGCCGTCGAGACCGCGGTCGGCGGCGGGCTGCACTACCTGCCCTCGCTGGTGTTCCGCTACCACGACACCTTCCCCCGGCCGGAGGGGTTCCCGGTGTGGCCCGAGACCCTGCCGGAGTACACACCCGAGTTCGTGGAGCTGCTGATCGAGGAGGAGCTGCTGATCTGCGGCGACCCCGACGAGGTACTGCGCCAGTGCGAGCGGTGGGAGCGGGCCGGGGCGGACCAGCTGACCTTCGGGCTGCCGGTGGGGGTGCCGAAGGAGGAGACGCTGCGGACGATACGGCTGATCGGGGAGCACGTGATCCCGAAGATCGACACGGATCCGGTGCACCGGACCTCGCGGTTCCGGGCCGCCGGGTGAGCGCCGTTGGCGGGTGCGGGTGCGTTGCAGCTGGTCGCGCGGTTCCCCGCGCCCCTGGGTAGGTCAGCGCCTCCGGTATCGAAGGAGTCACCCAGTGTTCGATCACGTCATCAGGGGCGCGTCCGTCGTCGACGGCACCGGTGCCCCCGCCTTCACCGCCGACGTCGGTATCCGGGGCGGCCGGATCGCCGCCGTCGGAAAGGCGGACGAAGCCTCCCGTACCGCCGAGGACGCCCGGGGACTCGTCCTCGCCCCCGGCTTCGTGGACCCCCACACCCACTACGACGCCCAGCTGTTCTGGGATCCGTACGCCACCCCCTCGCTCGGCCACGGGGTGACCACCGTGGTCGGCGGGAACTGCGGGTTCACCCTCGCGCCCCTGCACCCCTCGCGGCCCGAGGACGCCGACTACACCCGGCGGATGATGTCCAGGGTGGAGGGGATGTCCCTGGTCGCGCTGGAGCGGGGCGCGCCCTGGAGCTGGCACTCCTTCGGGGAGTACCTGGACGCCCTGGAGGGCCGGATCGCCGTGAACGCCGGGTTCATGGTGGGGCACTGCGCGCTGCGCCGCTGTGCGATGGGTGCGGAGGCCGTCGGCGGGCAGCCCACCGGGGAGCAGCTGCGCGCCATGCTCCGGCTGCTGCACGACGCCATGGACGCCGGCGCCTGGGGGCTGTCCACCACGCGGTCCGGGACCCACTCCGACGGGGACGGCCGCCCGGTCGCCTCCCGGTACGCGCGGCCGGCGGAGCTGCTGGCCCTCGCCCGGGCCGTCGGCGAGCACGAGGGCACCCAGATCGAGGCGATCGTCGCCGGCTGCCTGGACCGCTTCGCCGACGACGAGATCGAGCTGCTGGCCGAGCTGAGCGCGGCGGCCGGCCGGCCCCTGAACTGGAACGTCCTCACCGTCGACGCCGCCGTCCCGGACCGCGTGCCCCGCCAGCTGAGCGCGAGCGAACGGGCCCGGAAGACCGGCGGGCGGGTGGTGGCGCTCACCATGCCGATCCTCACCCCGATGAACATGTCCCTGGGCACGTTCTGCGCCCTGAACCTCATACCCGGCTGGGGGGCGGTCCTCGCCCTGCCGGTGCCCGAGCGCGTCGACCGGCTGCGCGACCCCGCGGTACGGGAGGAGCTGCTGCGCCGGGCCCGGTCCGAGGAGGCCGGGGTGTTCCGGCGGCTCGCCGACTTCGGGCGGTACGTCATCGGGGACACCTACAGCGCGGCCAACCAGGGGCTCACCGGCCGGGTGGTGCGGGACATCGCCGCCGAACGCGGCCAGGACCCCTTCGCCTGCCTGGTCGAGATCTGCGCCCACGACGGGCTGCGCACGGTGCTGTGGCCCATGCCGAGCGACAACGACCCGGCCTCCTGGGCGCTGCGCGCCGAGACCTGGCGGCACGAGGACGTCCTGCTCGGCGGCTCGGACGCGGGCGCCCACCTGGACCGGATGTGCGGGGCGCCGTACACCACCCGGTTCCTCGGGGACTGCCTGCGCGGCCGGAGACTGGCCGGGCTGGAGCAGGCGGTGCGGATGCTCACCGACGACCCGGCCCGCCTCTTCGGGCTGCGGGACCGGGGCCGGGTGGCCGAGGGATTCCACGCCGACCTGGTGCTGTTCGACCCGGAGCGCGTCGACGCGGGCCCGGCCCGGCTGGTGCACGACCTGCCCGGCGGCGGCCCCCGGCTGCACTCGGAGGCGATCGGTGTGCGGGCGGTGTGGGTGAACGGGGCGGAGACGATCCGCGACGGCGTGGTGACGGGGGCCGTGCCGGGCCGGGTCCTGCGCTCCGGGCGGGACACCCGGACGGTGAGTACACGGTGACCCGCGAGGGGCAGGCGCTGTTCGTCGGCGGGGAGTGGGTGGCCCCGGACGGCGGGCACTACCCGGTGACCGACCCGGCCACCGAGGAGAGGGTCGGCCGGGCGCCGGAGGCGTCCCCGGAACAGGCGCGGGCGGCCTGCGCGGCGGCCCGGGAGGCGTTCGGCGCCTGGTCGCGGACCCCGCCCGGGGAGCGGGCGGCGCTGCTCGGGCGGGCCGCCGGGATCATCCGGGACCGGCTGGGGCCGTACGCCGACCTGGCCCGCGCCGAGACGGGCGCGACCACCGGGACCGCCCGGGCGATGCAGGTCGGGGTGGCCGCCGCCCGCTTCGCCCGGTACGCGCGGGCGGAGCCCGCCGAGTGGCCCATCGCCCCGCAGATCAACGAGGCCGGGCCGATGGGGAAGGCCGCGGTGATGGGGGCGCTCGCGGTACGCCAGCCCGTCGGGGTCGTCGCGTGCGTCACCTCGTACAACAACCCGTGGGCCAACCCGGCCGGGAAGATCGCCCCGGCGCTGGCCATGGGCAACACCGTGGTGGTCAAGCCCGCCCCGCAGGACCCGCTGTCGGTGTACCGGATGGCCGAGGCGCTGGCCGAGGCCGGGGTGCCGCCCGGCGTGGTGAACGTCGTCTCCGGCCGTGCGGTCGCGGTGGGCGAGGCGGTGGTGGGGTCCGCCGACGTCGACATGGTCAGCTTCACCGGGTCCACGGCGGTCGGCCGGCGCATCGCCGAGGTGTGCGGGCGGGACATGAAACGGCAGCTGATGGAGCTGGGCGGGAAGGGCGCCGCGCTCGTCTTCGACGACGCCGACCTCGCCTCGGCCGTCGCCGGCATCGGCACCACCTTCTCCTTCTACAGCGGCCAGATCTGCACCGCGCCGACCCGGGTCCTGGCCCAGCGCGGGGTGTACGACCGGCTGGTGGAGCGACTGGCCGGGTACGCGCGCCGGCTGAAGGTCGGGGACCCGCGGGACCCCGGCACGGTGGTGGGGCCGGTCATCTCGGCGGAGCACCGGGCGCGGATCGAGTCGTACGTCGAACTCGGCCGCCGGGAAGGCGCGGTGGTCGTCACCGGCGGTGAACGCCCGCCGTCCGACCGGGGTTTCTACGTCGCCCCGACCCTGCTCGCCGACGGCCGCAACGACATGCGGGTGGCCCGGGAGGAGATCTTCGGGCCGGTGGTGACGGTGATCCCCTTCGACGACGAGGAGGAGGGCGTGGCCCTGGCCAACGACTCCGACTACGGCCTCCTCGACTACGTGTGGTCCGGTGACGTGGCCCGCGCCTTCCGGGTGGCGCGGCGACTGAGGGCCGGCGGGGTGGGCGTCAACACGGTCGGACGCAACATGGAGGCCCCGTTCGGTGGGTTCAAGATGAGCGGGGTCGGCCGGGACGTCGGCGTGTACGCGCTGCACGCCTACAGCGAGGTCCAGGCGCTGGTGTGGCCGGGCTGACCCGGCCCGCGCGTGAAGGGTGTGGCGGGCCCGTGCGGGGCCTGTGACACGTCGACGGGCCCCGGGACCAAGCGTGTTAGCCTCCCGCAGCCAGGGACCAACGCGACGGGGGAGCTTCATGGGCGCGTCCACGGACGGCTACACGGTCAGGTCCGGCATGGCCGGGCAGGCGACGGAACTGGACGGCGCGGGCGACGACGCCGGGCACATCGCCGAGGCGGTCCGCCCCGCCGGGAACCAGTCCGCGGACACGCTGGGCGGCGACGAGCCGGCGGCGGCGTTCGACGCGTTCGCCGCCGCCTGGGAGTCGGAGGCGACCACGCTGGAGTCGGCGCTGCACGAGCTGGCGGGCAAGGTCCGCCTGGCCAAGGGCGCGTACGGCGGCGCCGACCACACGGTGGCGACCCGCGCCGCGGCCGTCCCCGGCGGCCTCACCACGATGCCGACCCCGGCCGGTGGTGGTGCCGTGACCACCATGCCCACGCCGGCGGGCGGCGGCGCCGTCACCACCATGCCCGTGTACGCCGAGCGGCCGTCGGCCCTCTCCCGCTACTGAGGGGCCGACGATGACCGGATTCCTCGGCCCGCTGGACTCCCCGGCGGCCCGCCGCTCCTGGCTGTCCGGCCTGCGCGACAGCATCCCCGAGGCCGCCTCCAAGAACGACCTGCTGGACCAGATCGAAGGCGCCCTGTTCGTCCCCGCGCCACAGGGCGACCCCGCGACCCTGGAGTCGCTGGGCAAGCGCTACCGCGGCCAGGTCGACAAGGCCGGCGATCTGCACGACCGGGTGAACAAGGTGGCCCGCAAGGGCCTGCCCGAGGTGTGGACCGGAAAGACGAGCGTCCTCGCCTCCGACGGGGTGGCCGCCGCCGCGCGGGCCGCGACGGACATGGCCGAGGCGTTCGACGGCGGCGCCAAGGCGCTGTTCGCGCTCGCCGACGCCCTCGGCCACGCCCGGCGGCAGGACGCCGACGGCCGCGCCCGCCTGGAGGAGGCCAGACGGCGACTCGGCCCGAGGGAGGGCTTCTTCGACGTCGTCGACCGCATGATCGAGACCGACGAGGAGAAGCAGGCCCTCGCCGCGGCCCGGTCGGTCGCCACCGACGGCGTCGACCTGATGCACAAGGCCGCCGTCGCCGCCGACGACGCCGTACGCGCCGCCACCCGGGACCTGAACAAGTGGGCGGCCGAGGCCCGCGCCGGGAAGCTGCGCACCGGCGGACTGTCCGCGGTGGACCGGCTGATGCTCTCCGACACCAGCGGCAAGGCCGGCGCCGCCGACTACAACGAGATCCTCACCGCCAATGACCTGGAGCGCTCCGGGCAGGCCATGGACCGGCTGCCGGCGGCCGACCGGGCCCGGATGGACCACCTCCTCGCGGGCGCCGGGTCCCCGCAGGAGAAGGCGTACCTGATGAAGGCCCTCGCCGCGGGCCACAGCGTGGACGACATCGAGACGTTCGGCCAGAAGATCCACGGCAAGGACCCGGCCTGGCTCCAGCAGCACCTGTCCCCGATCGTCACCCAGGGCGACAGCCTGAAGGACGAGGGCGTCGACGCGGGCAGCGGTGCCAACGTCAACACCGACCTGCAGAGCTTCCGCGGCCAGCAGTGGGCGCAGGGCGGCGACGGCCGCGAGGGCACCTGCGTGGCCTCCTCCACCGTCACCGCCCGCGCCATGGTCGACCCCGTGTACGCCCTCTCGCTCACCGGCGGCCCCAGCGGCCAGGAGAACGACCCCGCCGCCTTCCGCCGCCGCCTGGTGGACGAACAGCACCGGGTGCACACCGAGGGCCACGGCGGCGCCGACTGGGACGGCATGGTCCTCGAGGGCAAGACCGAGGTCGTCAACAAGGAGATCAGCCCCGAGACCGGAAGCGCCTACGAACTACACGAGGTCAAGAGCGCGGAGGCCCGGCGCAACGTCCTGCCGGAGATAGAGAAGGCGGTGGCCGAGGGCAGGCCGGTGCCGATCGGCGTCGAGGGCTACGAGGCGGACGGCACCCGGCACGGACACGCCATGATGATCATCGGTCAGGAGGGTGACAAGCTGGAGATCTACAACCCGTGGGGCCAGACCACCTGGGTCAGCGAGGACGACTTCGTCAACGGCGGCATGGCGAAGGCCAGCAACAGCCAACTGCCCGACGCCTACGCGGTGCACCTGCCCCAGGACTGAGAGACCGACCATGACTTCCCGCACCACCCGGCTCGCCCCGGCCGCGCTCCTCGCCCTGCTCGCCCTCACCGGCTGCGGCACGGACGGCGGCACCACCGGCGCGCCCGCCCCCACCGTCGGCGGCACCAGCACCAGCACCCTGCGGGCCGCACCGGGCGGCGGCGGCACCGAGTACGGCATCGAGCGGCGGGACATCACCGTACGGCCGGGCGAGCGCTTCTCCCTCACCGTCCCCTCGGCCCCCACCCTCGGCGAGCACTGGTACCTCGCCGACCCGCGCCCCGACAAGGCGGTGCTGGCCTTTCGGGGCGAACACACCACCGGCGACAACAGCGAGGCCGACGGCAGCACCGGCTCCACCCGCTCCTTCGACTTCACCGCGCTGGCCGAGGGCCGTACGACGGTACGGCTGCTGCACTGCCCGCTGTACACGTGCACCGGCCCCGGCCCCGACGACCGCTCCACCCTCGGCCCCAGCCCCAGCGGTTCCCCGACCCCGTACCCCACGCTGACCGCCGACCCGCACGCCCACGGCACCGGCGCCGGCTTCTACGTCTTCACGATCACCGTCCGCTGACCCGGACCGGAACCGAGGCCCGTATGCCCCCTGCGCCCGACTCCCGCACCGACGACGAGGTCCTGGCCGCCACCGACGTCGCCGCCCTGCTGCGCCACGGCCTGACCCAGGACGCCCTCCGCACCGCCCTGTTCGGCGACGGGGCGGTGGCCGCCGCGGTCACCCTGGACCGGCTCGGCGTGCTGCCCCGCTCCCTGGTGTTCCTCGCCGGGATCGTCCGGGCGGGCGGGCTCGGGTACGCCGCCGGGCTGCCCGAGCCGCTGCCCTCCCCGGAACCGGCCGCCCTGCTGCGTCAGTGGCTGACCGGCGCCGCGCCGGCCGCCGCCACCCCGGGGGCCGAGGAACGCGCCGCCCGCTGGCTGGAGGCGGTCGCCGAGATCATCGCGCTGCGCCGGGCCACCCGCCGCTGACCGGCCCGAGGAACACCGGGTTGGTGAACGCGGCCATCGCCCCCGGCACCGGACCCAGCGCCGTCTCGTGCCGCACCTCGGCGCGGACATAGGCCGCGCGGGCCGGGGAGGTGCGCCACTCCACGGTCCCCGTGCCGGACACCGGCAGCGGCTCGCCGGTGAACACCAGGCCCTGGTCGGTGAGGAACCGCACCGCGCAGCGCGGCGCGCCGGACACCTGGAGCCGCACGGTCACCGGGGTGTCCGGGGCCACCGCCAGCCGCTCCCCGATCCCGGCCCGCCCGCCCCCCTCCGCCGTCACGGAGAAGTCCAGCGAGACATGGCGCGACTCGGCCACGTAGGACCGCCCGGCCCGCAGGCCCTCCTGGATCGCCTCCCGGGTCAGGCCGTCGGCGAGGACGACCGTCTGGGGCAGCCCGACCACGTCCGGATCACGGTGGGCGTCGCTGTTGCCCATCGCGGGCAGCCACGCCCGCTCGCCCCGCGCCGCCGCCACCAGCCGCGTGTCCCAGCCCGCGAGCGCCAGTTCCTCGTCGGGCGTCCACACCCCGTTCCACACCTCCACGGCGTCCGCCTCCGCGAACCCGAACCGCCAGGAGCAGCCCACGCAGTCGCCGTGCGGATGGGCCGGTACGACCAGACCGCCGGCCCGTCGGATCGCCCGCGCGAAGTGCGCCCAGCGGCCGTCGCGGGCCCGGTAGCGCCAGTCGACGAAGGTGCCCGGGTCGGTGCCGAGCGCGAGCACGTGCCCGTTGCGGGTGGTGACCTCCTCGCCGAGCAGCACCAGCAGGTCGTCGCCGGCGGCGTCGGCCCAGTGGGGGTGCGCGGCGTTGGTGTTGTGGTCGGAGCTGTTGACGAAGTCCAGCCCGGCGGCGCGGGCCAGCGCCGCGATCTCGGCGGGGGTGCGGCGGCCGTCGGAGTGCCAGGAGTGCAGATGGCAGTCGCCCCGGTACCAGTCCCGCCCCCGCCCCCGGGCCCGGTCCGGCGGGTACACCGGATCGGGTGGCGTTGCGGCCGGCCCCGGTGTCAGGGTGACGGTCACCTCGTAGGCCAGCCCCTGCGGGGCGACGGTGTAGGGGCCGAGGGCGATGTGCCAGGTGCCGGGGGTGAGCGGTCCGGGCAGATAGCCGGGGGTCGCCGCGTCGGCCCGCACGGAGAACTCGCTCCGCGCCCCGCCCGACCAGCCCCGGAACCCCCGCCCGCCGACCTCGGTCCCGCGCGGGTCGAACAGCCCGATGTCGAGCGCGTTGCCGGGGGTGCCGGGCGGGACGGGGGGTTTGTCGTAGGTGTAGGCGACTTTCAACTCTGCCGTGCCCGGCGGGACTTCGAAGGGGAGATACGCGAAGTCGGGCGAGCCGGGTGCGAAGGTGCCGCGCAAGGTCGTCACACCGTCAACGTAAGCCGGCCCAAGGGGGGCGGGACAGTGTCAATTCGCGCCTCCGCCGCGCGGGCACGACCAGCCACGGACAACCCGCGCGTACCCACGGCGAGCAACCCGCCCCGGCGCCCCACCCCCGTCGGCACTGATCACCGCGACCGTATGCTCAAGAGATGACGACTTCCGCGACCTCCGGAACCGGCCCCACCGAGAACTCCATGCGTCGCGCCCTCAAACGTGCCCGGGAAGGCGTCGCCCTCGACGTCGCCGAGGCGGCGGTGCTCCTCCAGGCACGCGGTGCGGACCTGACCGACCTCGCCGCCTCCGCCGCCCGGGTGCGGGACGCGGGCCTGGAGGCGGCGGGCAGGCCCGGCGTCATCACGTACTCCAAGAGCGTTTTCATCCCCCTCACCCGGCTGTGCCGGGACAAGTGCCACTACTGCACCTTCGCCACCGTCCCCGGCAAGCTGCGCCGGGCCGGCCACGGGATGTTCCTGTCGCCCGACGAGGTGCTGGACATCGCCCGCAAGGGTGCCGCCCTCGGCTGCAAGGAAGCCCTGATCACCCTCGGCGACAAGCCCGAGGACCGCTGGCCCGAGGCGCGCGAGTGGCTGGACGCGCACGGCTACGACGACACCATCGCCTACGTCCGCGCCATCTCCATCCGCGTCCTGGAGGAGACCGGCCTGCTGCCCCACCTGAACCCGGGCGTCATGACGTGGACGGACTTCCAGCGGCTGAAGCCGGTCGCGCCGAGCATGGGCATGATGCTGGAGACGACCGCGACCCGGCTGTGGTCCGAGCCCGGCGGCCCGCACTACGGCTCCCCGGACAAGGAACCGGCCGTCCGGCTGCGCGTCCTGGAGGACGCCGGCCGCTCCTCCGTGCCGTTCACCTCCGGCCTGCTGATCGGCATCGGCGAGACGTACGAGGAGCGCGCGGAGTCGCTGTTCGCGCTGCGGAAGGTGGCCCGCGCCTACCACGGCATCCAGGAGCTGATCATCCAGAACTTCCGCGCCAAGCCGGACACGGCGATGCGCGGCATGCCGGACGCCGAACTGGACGACCTGGTCGCCACCGTGGCCGTCGCCCGGCACATCATGGGCCCGAGCGCCTGCCTCCAGGCCCCGCCGAACCTGGTCGACGCCGAGTACGAGCGGCTGATCGGCGCCGGCATCGACGACTGGGGCGGGGTCTCCCCGCTGACCATCGACCACGTCAACCCCGAGCGCCCCTGGCCGCAGATCGAGGAACTCACCGAGCGGTCCCGGGCGGCCGGCTTCGAACTGCGCGAACGCCTGTGCGTGTACCCGGAGTTCGTGCGCCGGGGCGAGCCCTGGCTGGACCCGCGGCTGCGCCCGCACGTGTCCGCCCTCGCCGACCCGGAGACGGGCCTGGCCCTGCCGGACGCGGTCGTGGAGGGCCGCCCCTGGCAGGAGCCGGAGGAGGTGTTCACCGCCACCGGCCGCACCGACCTGCACACGGCCATCGACTCCGAGGGCCGCACCGGCGACCGGCGCGCCGACTTCGACGAGGTCTACGGCGACTGGGAGGCGCTGCGTGAGGCGGCGGCCCCCGGCATGGCCCCGGAGCGGATCGACGCCGATGTGCGCGAGGCGCTGCGCACGGCCGCCGACGACCCGACCCGGCTGACCGACGCCGAGGCGCTGGCCCTGCTGCACGCGGACGGCCCGGCGCTGGACGCGCTGTGCCGGGTGGCCGACGACGTGCGCAGGTCGGCGGTCGGCGACGACGTCACCTACATCGTCACCCGCAACATCAACTTCACCAACGTCTGCTACACCGGCTGCCGGTTCTGCGCCTTCGCCCAGCGCCGCACGGACGCCGACGCCTACACGCTGTCGCTGGAGCAGGTGGCGGACCGCGCCCAGCAGGCGTGGGAGGTCGGCGCGGTCGAGGTGTGCATGCAGGGCGGCATCCACCCCGATCTGCCGGGCACCGCGTACTTCGACATCGCGAAGGCGGTCAAGGAGCGCGTCCCGGGCATGCACGTGCACGCCTTCTCGCCGATGGAGGTGGTGAACGGGGCGACCCGCACCGGCATGTCGATCCGCGAGTGGCTGACGGCCGCCAAGGAGGCGGGCCTGGACTCCATCCCCGGTACGGCGGCGGAGATCCTGGACGACGAGGTCCGCTGGGTGCTCACCAAGGGCAAGCTGCCCACGGCCACCTGGATCGAGGTGATCAGGACCGCGCACGAGCTGGGCATCCGCTCCTCGTCCACGATGATGTACGGGCATGTGGACCAGCCCCGGCACTGGCTCGGCCATCTGCGCACGCTGGCCGGCATCCAGCGGGAGACGGGCGGCTTCACGGAGTTCGTGACCCTGCCGTTCATCCACACCAACGCCCCGGTGTACCTGGCGGGGATCGCCCGCCCGGGCCCGACCCTGCGGGACAACCGGGCGGTGACGGCGATGGCCCGGCTCCTGCTCCACCCCTGGATCCCCAATATCCAGACGAGCTGGGTCAAACTGGGCACGGAGGGTGCGGCGGAGATGCTCCGCTCCGGCGCGAACGACCTCGGCGGCACCCTGATGGAGGAGACGATCTCCCGCATGGCGGGCTCCTCCTACGGCTCGTACAAGTCGATCCGCGACCTGATCACGGTGGCCGAGGCGGCCGGCCGCCCGGCCAGGCCGCGCACCACCCTCTACGGCGAGGTCCCCGAGGAGCGGCAGCGGGTCGCCGAGGCGTCCGACGGGCACCTGCCCGATCTGCTGCCGGTCCTGGACTGAGTACGATTGTCCGACCCCCGATGCTGGACGGGGCCCCGTAGCGGAGGAGATGCGTCCCGTGGCTGCCCGACTGCCCTCGTGGGCCTGGGTCACCGGTCTGACGGCGGGGGCGACCGCGGTCGTCGTCGCCCTCGCCGTACAGGCGGACGCCGGGCCGCATCCCACGGCCGCCGCCGCGGCCCGGCCCGGCCCGTCGGCGTCGGCGAGCCCGCACCCGTCCGCTTCGGCGCACGCCCCGCAGGCGCCCGAGCTGCCGGACGACTCCGGCGACGGCCGCCGGATCGTCTACTCGCTGGGCGCCAAGCGGGTGTGGCTGGTCGACGCGACGGGCAAGCCGATCCGCACGTTCCCGGTGTGGCCGGGCACGGTCGCCCCGCGGCCCGGCCGCTACTCGATCACCCTGCGCACCCAGTCCCTCAAGGGCTCGGACGGCGTGGAGATCGAGCACGTCATGTACTTCACCAAGGCGGACGGCGTGAACGTGGCCTTCTCCAACGCGCTGGACGGCTCCTCCCCGCCCCCCGCGAACGGCCAGAAGCTGGGCGGCATCCGCCTGCACAAGGAGGACGGGGCCGCGCTGTGGTCCTTCGGCGACCAGGGCACGCGGGTCGCGGTGGTCAACTAGCGTCCGTTCCCGTCCGCGGCGGCCGGGCGGGAAGCTGGTTGACGATCAGCGCGACCCCGCTGATCAGGAAGATCCGGGTCGCCGCGTCCAGCCCGTTCCACGCCTCCGACTGCCACATGGCGAACCACTCGCCGCCGATCGCGATGAACCCGCCGCCGAACAGCAGCATCAGCATCAGCAGCCCGTAGGTGGACCAGCGCCGCGCGGAATCGTCCCTGCCCCGCGCCCACAGCGACGTCCCCCAGATCAGCAGCAGGGCCGCCACGCTCTCCCAGGCGATGATCAGCACGTAGGCGGTGTCCTCCAGGGCCGTGCTCGTCACGGCCCGCCACTTCAGGTCGCTGTCCTTGAACGTCGTGTCCATCGACAGCACGTGCCGGACGTAATCCTGATTGGTCCCGAAGTCGGTGATGTTCCCGAACGCGACCAGGGTGATGTAGAGGGCGAGTATGCCGGTGAGCGCCCCGGCGGCGAGCCGGAGGCCCGTGGGGCGGGTGGGAGTGGTGGTCATGGCTGGATTCTCTCCCGTCCAACACCGGCCTCGTCCACGGGTATTGAGCCAGAGGACCGGTGAACTCCGCGGATCGCTGGGGCGAACGCGGCCGGTCCGCCGGACAACGACCCGTGGGGACGGTTTTGTCCCGCTGAACGGGCCGTTCACGGTCGATTACAGTGCTGCGCGTCGTACAGGCGGGCGGTGCCAGGGGAGGTCTGGTGAGGGTGACGACCGGTGCCGTCTGGGGCCGTGCCGAACAGCAGGACTATCGCAGCAGGGTGCGCGGGACCCTGCTCGGGGTGGCGGTGGGCGACGCGCTCGGCGCGCCCGCCGACGCCCTCTCCCTGGACGGGATACGGGCCGCGTACGGCGCCGAGGGGCTGCTCGACCTGGCCCCCGGGCACGGCCGGCGCGGCACCGTCACCCACCACACCCAGCTGACCCTGTTCACCGTGGACGGGCTGATACGCGCCCAGGTACGGCGGGACACCGGCGCCTGGCACCCGCCGACCGACCTGCACCGGGCGTATCTGCGCTGGGCGGCCACCCAGCGGGACTGGGGCCCGGACGAGCGCCGCGCGGAGGACGGCTGGCTGGCCCGCGAGGAGTGGCTGTACGCCCGCCGCGACCCCACCCGGGCCCTGCTCATCGGGTTCGGCGACCGGACCATGGGCACGCTGGAGTCCCCGAAGAACCCGGACGAGCCGGGCCCCGAGGCGGTCGCCCGCTCGGCACCCTTCGGGCTGCTCGTCGGCTGGGAGCCGCAGCTCGTCGTCCAGCTGGCCGTGGAGTGCGCGGCCCAGACCCACGGCCATCCCGTCGCCTACCTCTCGGCGGGCGCGTACGCCGTGATCGTGCACGCGCTGGCCCGGGGCGACAGCCTGGACGGCGCCGTGCAGCGGGCGCTCGCCCTGCTCACCGCCCGCCCCGGCCACCAGCCGGTGTGCGACGCCCTCCAGCACGCCCTCGGCGCGGTACGGCAGGGCATGCCGACCCCGGCCCGGGTGGAGGAGCTGGCCGGCGAGGGCAGGGCGGACGGGCTGCTGGCCGCGTCCGTGTACTGCGCGCTGGTGGGGGAGGACGTACGGCACGGGCTGTGCCTCGCGGTCAACCAGAGCGGCCCGTCGGCGGCGGCCGGCGCCCTCACCGGGGGCCTCCTCGGCGCCCTGCACGGAGAGACGGCCCTCCCGCCGGCCTGGCTGGCCGAACTGGAGGGCCGCCCCACGCTCCTGGAACTCGCCGACGACTTCGCGATGGAGATGACCCAGGGCCCGGCGCTGCACGGACCCGCCGGGGCGTCCCCGGGGTGGCTGGCGCGCTACCCCCGGGCGTGAGACCCCCTACGGCGCCCCCACCACGTCGTCCCCCGCCTTGGCCGGCACCGGGACCGCCGCCGCCCCGTCGCCGTCGGTGTTCACCTTCTCGATGACCGCCAGCCGCTCCGGTGTGTCCTCCGGCTTCAGGCAACCGATGAGGATGTACAGGACCAGGGAGACCGCGAGCGGCACCGAGACCTGGTACTGGAGCGGCACGCCGCCGTCCACCTGCCAGCTGATGGGGTAGTTGACCAGCCAGAAGGCCAGCAGACCGGCCGCCCAGCTGGTGAGCGCCGCCGTCGGCCCGGAGCGGCGGAAGGTGCGCAGCAGCCCGAGCATCATCGGGATCGCGATCGGCCCCATCAGGCCCGCCACCCACTTGATGACGACCGTGATGATGTCCTTGAACGCGGGGGAGTTGACCTGGGTCGCGACCGCCATGGACAGGCCGAGGAAGACGACCGTGGTGACCCGGGCCGCGATCAGCCCCGAACGCTCGCCCCAGCCCCGCGCCCTGGCCGACAGCACCGGCGCGAGGTCCCGGGTGAAGACGGCCGCGATGGCGTTGGCGTCGGAGGAGCACATGGCCATGGTGTGGGAGAAGAACCCGACGATGACCAGGCCCAGCAGGCCGTGCGGCAGCAGCTGTTCGGTCATCAGCGCGTAGGAGTCGGAGCCGTCCGGCTTCCGCGCGTGCACCAGCAGCGGGGACATCCACATGGGGAAGAACAGCACGACCGGCCAGACCAGCCACAGGATCGCCGACAGCCGGGCCGAGCGCTCGGCCTGACGGGCGCTGCCGGTGGCCATGTAGCGCTGGGCCTGGTTCAGCATGCCGCCGTTGTACTCGAACAGCTTGATGAACAGGAACGCCAGCAGGAACACCGTGCCGTACGGGCCGACCAGCGGTTTCTCGTGGCCGTGCAGCGCGGGCTGGTCCCAGGCCCCGAGGAAGCCGATGTTCTTCTCGTTCAGCTTCACCACGACCGCGATGAACATGGACAGCCCGGCCAGCAACTGGATGACGAACTGGCCGAGTTCGGTCAGCGCGTCCGCCCACAGGCCGCCGATCGTGCAGTAGACGGCGGTGATCGCGCCGGTGATGAGGATGCCCTGGTTCAGCGAGATCCCGGTGAACACCGACAACAGCGTGGCGATCGCCGCCCACTTGGCGCCCACGTCCACGATCTTCAGCAGCATGCCGGACCAGGCGAGCGCCTGCTGGGTCGGCAGGTTGTAGCGGTTCTTCAGGTACTCCAGCGGGGAGGCCACGTGGAGCCGGGAGCGCAGCCGGTTGATGCGCGGCGCGAACAGCCTCGACCCGATGGCTATGCCGAGCGCGATGGGAAAGGACCAGGTGATGAAGGAGGTGACGCCGTAGGTGTAGGCGATGCCCGCGTACCCGGTGAACATCACGGCGCTGTAGCCCGACATGTGGTGCGAGATGCCGGACAGCCACCAGGGCATCTTGCCGCCGGCCGTGAAGAAGTCGGAGACGTTGTCCACGCGCTTGTGCGACCAGACGCCGATCGCGACCATCACACCGAAGTAGCCGATGAGCACGGCCCAGTCGAGACTGTTCATGTGCCCGATCGTGGTTCCGCTCACATGAACGCGACAAGCAACAGGAAGGTCAAGTCACGGTAAAATCGTTCGTTGTAGTGACCCCGATTCATATCCTTGAATGAGCGCGCCTGTTGGCCCGTCCTGCCGGACTACCGCATCACCTCCCCGGCGTTCACCAGCAGCGACTGCCCCGTGATCGCCCGCGCCCGGTCCGAGGCGAGGAACACCACCGCCTCGGCCACGTCCCCGTCGGTGGCCAGGTCCGGCAGCGCCATCCGCTCGGTCAGTCGCGCCCGCACCTCCTCCTCCGGCACCCCCTCCGCCCGCGCGGTCAGCCGCACGTACGCCCGGACCGGCGGCCCCCACATCCAGCCCGGCAGCACGGTGTTGACCCGGATCCGGTCCGGCCCCAGCTCCCGCGCCAGCGAGTACATCGCGCTGGTGAGCGCCCCCTTCGAGGCGGCGTACGCGGCCTGCCGCACCTCGGTCGGTGCGGCGAGCGCCGACTGCGTCCCGATGAACACCACCGACCCGCCCCCGCCCGCCCGCAGCGCCGGCAGGCACGCCCGGGTCATCCGCAGCGTCCCCAGCAGGTTCACGTCCAGGACCGCCCGCCAGGCCGCGAAGTCGGCGTCCGCCAGCCCGCCGAAGTGGGAATCCAGGGCCGCCACGTGCACCACCGCGTCGATCCCGCCGAACCGCTCCAGCGCCAGCGCCGCCAGCGCCTCGCACCGGCCCTCGTCGGTGATGTCGGCCGCCCGGTACGCCGTGCGCGTGCCCTCCGGGTCGATCGCGGCCGCCGCCCCGGCCAGGGCGGCCCCGGTGCGCGCCCCGAGCACCGCGTTCCCGCCCTCCCGTACGACGGCCGCGGCGACCCGCCGGCCGAGCCCGGCCCCGACCCCCGACACCACGACGGTCTTGCCCGCGAGCAGGGACATCGGAGCCTCCCCCGGTATGGCACTTCATCTGACGGAGCGTCAGAGTATGGGCCACCGCAGGAAAGGGGAACCGCGTGCACGACGACACCCACAGCGAGCGGTACGCCGAACTGGCCGCCGTAGGACCGTACGGCGTCCGCCCCGGACACGCCCTGATCACCCTGGTCGAACCGCACCCCGGGCACGAGTACGCCTACAACCGCTGGTACGAGGACGACCACTACTACGCCGGCGCGATGGCCATGCCCTGGATGTACGCGGGCCGGCGCTGGGTGGCGACCCGGGAGCTCCAGCTCCTGCGCTACCCGGAGGACTCGGCCGTCGCCCGGCCGGTCACCACGGGCTGCTACCTGTCCACCTACTGGATCACCGAGGGCCGCTACGACGAGCACATGAAGTGGACCGTCGCCATCAACCGCCGCCTCGACCGGGACGGCCGCGTCTGCCACGACCGCACCCACGTCTTCACGGCCTTCCAGGACCACGAGACGACCGTGTACCGGGACGGCGCCGCCGGACCGCGCGACGTCCACGCCCTCGACCACCCCTACCGGGGCCTGGTGCTGGAGGTCGTCGACGCCGAGTCGGCCGGGCGACGGGCCGGGCTGCTGGACTGGCTGCGCGCCCGCCACCTGCCCCGGCGGCTGGCAGGCTCACCGGCCGCGATGGTGACGGTCTTCCGGCCCACCCCTCTGCCCGGCGACCGGATGACCTACGTCCGCCAGGTCGAGGGCGTGGACACCCGGCTGACCCTGCTGTGGTTCCTGGAACGGGACCCCGGGGAGTGCTGGGCGGAGCACTTCACCGGGCTGGACGAGCAGGTGGCCGCGTCCGGCCTGGGCCGGGTGGAACTGGTGGCACCGTTCCTGCCGACGGTCCCGGGCACGGACACCTACGTCACCGAGCTGCGCGACTGACCGCCGCCGTCACTTCAGCCCGTCCGGGCACGGCGTACCGCGCGGCAGCTGGTACGGCGCGGCCAGCCGGTACGTCCCGGCCTTCGGCGCCACCAGCACCGTCCAACGGTCCCCGTTCGCGTCCTCCGGTGTGTGCGTAAGACATCCGTTGACGTTCCGGTATGTCTTGGGCGCACCGGAGGACTCCTGCGGCGGCTTCAGGCTCTTGCCGTGCTCGTCCACGACGCTCAGCCACGGCGAGTACGGGATCCGCACCAGCACCCGGCCGGGCTTGCGCACCCGCAGGGTCATCTCCACCTGGTCGGCACGGTCCACCACCGCGTTCGGCTCGGCGAGCGGCGCCGGGTCGGTCACCTTGAACAGCTGCCAGTTGGCGTCGCCCCAGACCTGCTTCAGATACGGCATCCCGCTGCGCAGCAGCTCCCGCTCCCGCTGGCCGCCGGAGCCGTCCAGGTCGTCCTTGGGCAGCACGACGTAGTGCACGGCCCAGCGCTTCAGCCACTCGTGGTAGTTCGCCGAGTTCAGCGTGTCGTCGTAGAAGAGCGGGTTGCGCTCCATGTCGGCCTGCCGGTTCCACCCGCGGGCCAGGTTGACGTACGGCGCGAGCGCGGAGGCCTCGCGGTGCGAGCGGGCCGGGACCACCTCGACGCGGCCCTTCTCGGCGCCGCCCTTCTGCAGCTCGTTCACCAGCGGGGCCAGCTCCCGCGCCCAGGACGCGGCCGGGGTGGTGTGGATGATGTCGTCCACCGACTTGTAGCCGAGCCAGCCGACGAACCCGAGGAAGGCCAGCACGGTCAGATACCACTTGCGGGACTTCGGCACGGTGTACGGCAACGCCGCGATCAGGGCCGCGCCCGCGAACATCATCGGCAGCCGCGAGATGTTCGACCCGATCTGCGAGCTGATCAGCCACACCAGCACCACGGCGACGCTGTAGACGGCCGCCGTCAGCCGGACGGTCACCCACCTCCTGGGCACCAGGAACAGGCACAGCAGGCCGTACAGCAGCGGCATGACCACCGAGCCGAACCCCATCGGCTGGGTGCCGGAGAACGGGAACAGCCAGGCCGACACCGCGACCACCGCCGACGGCGCGAGCCCCAGCGCCCAGGCGCCGGGCCGCCGCTTCTGGAGGAACAGGGCGACCGCGACCAGCCCCACGAACAGCCCCGCGACCGGCGAGGACATCGTGGCGAGCGCGGCCAGCGGGGCGGTGACCAGGGCCTTCGCCCAGCGCTTGGTCCGCCACCGGTGCGGCCAGCAGAACACCGCCGCGACCGCGCCGAGCGCGAACATCGTGCCGAGCCCGAAGGTCACCCGCCCGGAGATCGCGTTGCACAGGAACGCGAAGACCCCGGCGAGCGAGGCCCACAGCGGGTTCCGCACCACCCGGGAGCGGATCAGCACCAGCGTCAGCAGGCCCGCCGACACCGTGCCGGCGACCATCATCGTCGTACGGACGCCGAGCACCGACATCAGATACGGCGACACCACGCTGTACGACACCGGGTGCATGCCCCCGTACCAGGCGAGGTTGTACGCCGAGTCCGGGTGGCGGCCGACGAACTCCGCCCACGCGTCCTGGGCGGCGAGATCACCACCGCTGTTCGCGAAGGTGAAGAACCAGATGATGTGCAGCACACCCGCGAGGGCCGTGACCGACAGCACGGGGTGCCGCAGCAGCCGCCGGCGCAGCGCCCCGAGCCGGGTGCGCGGTTCCGCGGTCCGGCCGGGGGCGCCGCTGTCCGCGGCGCTTCCGGACAGGCGTATTCGCGCGTCGGCTCCCGGGCCCGGTTCGGCGTCGTCGGCGCGTGTCGGCTCCGCTGTGGCCACTGAAGGCACTCCCCGTGTCCCGTCTTCTGTTCTCGGCCGCTTCCACGGTGTACCCGGCCGCTTTCCGATTTCGTCCAGTTCGCGGCCCTGTCCCGCGTGACCGGCGACCTGCCCCGATTCGTGACGCTAGCACGCACCCCGTCGCAAAGGCTCCCGGGTTCTGCCCCGGCGACGGGGTGCGGTGCTGGGGGTGGGCCGGTGATCAGCCCAGACGGGTCAGCTTGGCGCCGAATCCGGGCTCGGCCAGATCCTTCTGGAGGGCGACCGGGACCTTGACCGCGGCGGCCGTGCCGTCACCCACGGTGAGCGTGCCGACCCGGGTGCCGGCCTTCGCGGTGTGCGGCACCGACCCGGAGGCGAAGGTCAGCCGCACCTTCAGCCCCGCCCAGCCGGCCGCCGTGACGTCCTCGGTGACCACGACCGGGGTGTGGCCGCCGAGCCGGTCGTCCACATAGCCGATCACATCGCCCTTCTTCAGGACCTTCGCCGAGGTCAGCGCCTCCTCGGCGGCGAGCAGCGCGGTCTTGCTGACCGCGTTGGCGGTGCCGAGGATCGGCGCCTTGTTCTGGCCGAGGACGGCGCCGACGATCGTGACCGTCTGCCCGCCGACCTTCTTGCGGGAGGCGAAGAGCAGATTGCCGCCGGCCTTGGTGGTGCTGCCGGTCTTGATGCCGATCGCGCCGATGCGGTAGGGCAGCTCGTTGTAGTTGGGCCAGTTGTGGCCGGAGGGGTCCGTCCAGCTCGCCGCGCTGGTGATGGCGACCAGGGCCGGGTCCTTGACGACCGCGCGGCCGAGCTTCACCTGGTCCTCGGCCGTGGAGACGGTGGTCTCCTTCAGGCCCGAGGGGTCGGTGTACGTCGTGCCGGTCATCCCCAGCTCCTTGGCGGTGGCGTTCATCTTCTTGACGAACGCCGCCTCCGAGCCCGCGTCCCAGCGCGCGAGCAGCCGCGCGATGTTGTTGGCGGAGGGGATCATGACGGCGGACAGGGCCTGCTTCTCGGTGAGGTGGTCGCCGGCCTTGACGGTGTTCAGCGTCGACTCGCCGTCCTTGTCGTAGCCGCCCTCCTTCTCCGCCTTCGCGTCCACCTTGATCTTCGGGCCCTCCTGCCCCGGCTTCAGCGGGTGCTCGCGGAGGATGATGTAGGCGGTCATGGTCTTGGCGACCGAGCCGATGGCCACCGGCTTCTGGTCGCCGAAGTGACCCATCGTGCCGATGCCGTCGCCGTCCACCCAGCCCTGGCCCTCGCCCGGCCAGGGCAGCCGGGTCGCGCCGCCGTCGAACGTGTACGTGTCCTCGGCGGTGAGCGCGAGGGCGGGCGCCGGCAGCGGACGGAACGTCTGTACGACCGCGAAGATGATCGCCAGGAGCAGGACCAGCGGGGTCCAGATCTTGATCCGGCGCACGAGCGTGCGGACCGGGGTCTCCGGGGGCGGCGGCGTGTTGGTCAGCTCCGCCAGCAGGTCCAGCGGGGGCTTGGGCGGCAGCGGCTGCTGGGTGGTGCGCTCGGGACCGATCCGGGGGACGGCGGTGGTGGCCTCGGACGCGGGGGCCTTGCCGGCCGGGGGAGTGCCGTCCTTCGGCGCGGGGGCCTTGCCGCCCGGGCGCATGTCGTCCTTCAGCGCCACGAACTTGCTGGTGCGCTCGGACTCGGACTCGGACTCGGCGGGCCCGGGGCCGGCGGACTTGGGCTTGCCGGTGTCACCGACCTTGAGCATGGTGGTCGGCTGATCGACGGCGGGCTTCTTGGGCTGTACGGCCTTGAAGACGGTGGTCGGCTGATCGACGCCCGCGGCGGCGGCAGCGGGCTTGCCGGAGCCGCCGGGCTCGGTGCCGGGGGTGGCGTCCTTCTTCGCGTCGGCCTTGGCGTCGGTGTCGTTCTTTGCGTCTGCGTCTATGCCGGCCTTGGCGTCCGTGTCCGCGTCCGCGTCGGGCTCGGCGTCGGCCTCTTCCTTCGCGTCCGCCGTGCCCTTCACGTCGGCGTCGGCTTCCGCCTCCGGCTCGTCCTTCGCGGCGGCAGCGGAGTCCCCGTCAGCGCCGCCGTCGGCGTCATCCTCGCCGGCGACTTCCTCCTTGGCGTCGGTGTCGGCCTTGCCGTCGACGTGGTCGTCGTCGTGGTCGTCGGCGGCGGCCTTCGTCTCGGCCTTCGCCTCGGCATCCGTCCCGTCGCCGTCCCCGGCACCGGTGTCGGACGACCCCTCAGAACGGGCCCCGGCGGGCGAGTCGGACGACTCGTCCCCCTCGCTCTCACTCTCGCCCTCGGCGTCCCCGTTGTTCCCGCTCGGCGAGTCGTCGGCGTCCGCGTCGGCGTCGGCGTCGCGGTCGGCCGCAGGGCGGGACGAGCCCCCGGCCTTCCCGTCGGACGAACCCCCGCTCACCGCCGCCTCGTTGGACGACCCCTCGTCCTCGCTCCCCGTGGCACCGGTTTCCTTTGCAGTCGCGTCGGTCCCCGGCTTCCGGATCCACGCCGAGACGGCCGCGCGCAGTTCCTTGTCCCCGCCGGCCGGGACGGACTCCTCGGCGCCGGACGGCTCTTCGGGCCCGGCCGGCGTCTCACGCTCGGCCGGGGTTCCGGGCCGTACCGTCAGGACCTTCGTCGCCGTGTCCGTACCGCCGGCCGGGGAATCCTCTTCGCGGGCCACCGTCAGCCGCGGATCGCGCGTCTCGGGAACCGAACCCGCGCTCTGGGACGTCGGTTCCGCCGACGACTCGCGCTGCTTCGACCTGTCGGGGGACTCGCCCGCCACCGATGCCTCCTCCATGCGCCGCGCGCTTGCGCGCGCGCCCTGTCCGAACCATGTACCAGTGTCCTGTGTGAGGGCATGGCCCCTGCGGTAGACGAGAACGACATACCTGCCGGTTCCCTTACGAACCGGTCACGCACCCTCGACAGACCAATGTGAGAGGGGTCACCCTGTCATTCATCCACGCGGGGAGGCATGGATGGGCAGGAGCCGCAGAACACTTCCGGAGGAGCTTCTGTTGCTGGCACTGGACCCGGCCACGGGTACCACTGCGCAGCCGCAGTCGCTCGACCTCGGTCTGGCCGGTGCACAGCTAGTGGAGCTGGCGCTGGCCGGACGGATAGCCCCAGACGGGGATCGTATCGCCGTGGTGGTGCCACGGCCGACAGGAGATCCGACTCTGGACAGCGCGTTGGAGTTGCTGCGAAGGCGTGGCGCTCCGGTACGTGCCGTCCACTGGATCGGCGGGCCCCGGCTGGGGCTCAGGCAGACCTATCTGTCGCATCTGGAGCGGTGCGGCATGGTCGCCGCCGTACCCGGCCAGATGTGCGGGGTGCTGCCGACCACGCGTTACCAGGCGACCGACACCGCCATCAGCCGGGAGATCCGAGCCCGGCTGGATTCCGCGATCCGCACCGGCGTACCACCGGACCCGCGGACCGCGGCGCTCGCCGCCCTGGCGCACGCCGTCGGGCTCGGCAAGCACCTGTATCCGGGGAACGAGGGACGCTCGTCCCGCTCCCGGCTGCGGGACCTGATCCGGCACGACCCCATGGGCGGGCTCGTCGCGCACGCCGTCATGGACGTACAGAACGGCGCGGCGGCCCAGCCGCGCCGGGGCTCGGCCCCGGCCGGCCGGCAGGCCGCGCCCGGAGCCAGGGTCGCGGCGGAACCCGCACGCGGGGTTCCCATGCAGCCGCGCCACGGGTCCATGGCCCGTGCCGTGGCCCACTGAGCCGCACGCACGACCGCGGACCGGGCCACAGGCCCGGTGCGCACCCGCCCGGTACGCACAGACCCGGTTCGGGAGCCGCTGGTCGGAGCGGGACGGTGGGACCGCTGTCGTGGTCCCGCCGTCCCGCTCGACTGCGTCCACCCGTTCGACGGGCTTCGAGGGACGTCGTCGATGGGCGTTGCATATCCGCCGTTTCCCAGCGCGGCCAAGCGCCTTGGTGGCAGTCTGCTCAACAGCAGATACGCAAAGTGTTGAGTGGCAGGCAGGCAGCCGGAGGTGCACGTCCCGTGGCGTCCAATGTCAATCCCACCGTAAGGCGACGCCGACTGGGCCAGGAGCTGCGCAGACTCCGCGAGCTCAAGGGCATGACGGCCGAGGAGGTGGCGGAGCGACTGCTGGTGTCGCAGTCGAAGATCAGCAGGCTGGAGAACGGCCGGAGGAGCATCAGCCAGCGCGATGTGCGCGACCTGTGCGGGGTGTACGAGGTCGAGGACAAGCGGATCGTCGACTCGCTGATGGAGATGGCCCGGGACTCGCGGCAGCAGGGCTGGTGGCACACCTTCGGGGACATCCCGTACAGCGTGTACATCGGCCTGGAGACCGACGCGGAGTCGCTGCGGGTGTACGAACCGCAGATCGTCACCGGTCTGCTGCAGACCCGTCCCTACGCCGAGGCGCTGGTGCGCGGCGCGCTGCCGGAGACCTCGGCGGACGAGATCGAAAAGCGCGGCGAGGTGCGGATGCGGCGGCAGGAACGCATCACCACCGAGCGCAACCCGCTGCGGCTGTGGGTGGTGCTGGACGAGGCCGCGCTGCACCGGGTGGTGGGCAGCAGGCTGGTGATGCGCGAGCAGTTGGAGCACCTCATCGAGCTGTCCGAGCTGCCGCACGTCACCGTGCAGGTGCTGCCGTTCGAGGTGGGCGCGCACCCGGGCATCAACGGCCAGTACGCGATCCTGGAGTTCGCCGACGCGGCCGACTCCAGCGTGGTGTACCTGGAGGGCGTCACGAGCGACCTGTACCTGGAGAAGGCGCAGGACGTGCAGAAGTACGCCGTGATGTACGAGCACTTGCGGGCGCAGTCGCACAATGTGGAAGTGTCCCGGCAGTTCATCGCGGAAGCGGCGAAAAGGTACGCCGACTGAGACGAGAGGGCACGGGCGCGGGATCGTACACCGCCGGTCCGCTTCAGTGGAAGGCTCGCCCGGAATATGCCATCCGGTCGAGTGAACGGCCCCTCCAGCGGAGGAAGTTGCCCGCTAGCGTCGATCATGCCAATCGGACGACACGGTTGGCGCGTACCGGACCACCGCAACCGCAACAGGAGTGGACATGGCACTGATTCAGGGCGCTTCGGAGACGTGGATGAAGTCGTCGTACTCCGGGGGCAACGGCGCCTGCGTCGAGGTCAAGGCGCCGACCGCCGCCGAGCTCGCCGTCCGTGACTCCAAGGACCTCGAGGGCCCGGTGCTGGCCTTCCCCGCCGACGCCTGGAACGCCTTCGTCGCCTCCGTCAAGGCGTAAGGCCCTCCGGCAAGGCGGTAAGGGTCCTTCCCGGCACCGCCCGGCACGACAACCGCATACGCAGCACCGAAGAGCCCTCTCGACCAGTCGCCGTCCTAGCCGAGAGGGCTCTCCCTTTTTCCTGCCTCTTCACGGGCCGCCGGGCTCAGCCCAGCTGGGACTCGATCGCGGCGACGACCTCGGCCGAGTCCGGCTCGGTCTGCGGCGAGAACCGGGCGACGACCCGGCCGTCCCGGCCGATCAGGAACTTCTCGAAGTTCCAGCGGATGTCCCCGCTGTGCCCCTCGGCGTCGGCGAATCCGACGAGCCGCTCGTACAGCGGGTGCCGGCCCGGGCCGTTCACCTCCACCTTCTCGGTCAGCGGGAAGGTGACGCCGTAGGTCGCCGAGCAGAACTGCGCGATCTCCTCGGCGCTGCCCGGCTCCTGCCCGAGGAACTGGTTGCAGGGCACGCCCAGCACGGTGAAGCCGCGCGCCGCGTAGCGCTTCTGCAGCTCCTCCAGCGCCGAGTACTGCGGGGTCAGGCCGCACTTGGAGGCCACGTTCACGATGAGGACGGCGTCGCCCGCGAACCGCGGCAGATCCGCGGAACCGCCCTGGAGGGCACCGATCTCGACGTCCAGCGGGGAGCCGCTGTGCTCAGTAGTCGTCATGCCACCGGATGCTAGCCCCCGGTCCTCCCCACCTCTGTCGCTGTTGGCGTTACGCGTCCGGCCCGCCCGTCTCAGTCCTGGTTGTTGTCTGGGTCCCGCATGCCTGGGTCCCGCTCGCCTCGACCAGTACGTCCCCCGCCGTCGTCCGCACGTACAGCACCGCCCGTCCGGCCCGCCGCCGCTCCACCAGACCCGCCTCCCGCAGCACCTTCAGATGCCGCCCGACGGAGCCGAGGCCCTGCCCGGTCACGGCGGTCAGCTGGGTCGTGCTCATGGGCGAGCCGAGCAGCACGAGCACCCCGGCCCGGGCCGGCCCCAGCAGCGCGCTCAGCCCCGCCGGCACCGTACGCCCGCCGTCCCCGGCCAGCACGCCGGCGCAGGGGTAGACCACGGCGTACCGCTCCCGCTCCGCCCAGGACACCCAGCCCTGCCGCTGCGGGGTCACCGGCACGAAGAGCAGCTCGGCGCCGGAGATGTCGCGCGGCGGATACTCGTGCAGATTGACCTGGAACCGGTTGTCCCCGAGCCAGCGCGTCCCGCCCGGCCGCAGCCCGCCCAGCGCGCTCGCCCAGCCGCCCCGGCTCACCTGCGCGGTCCGCGCCAGCACATCCGCCTCCAGCACCCGCCGGCGCCGCTCCCAGGAGGGCCGTACGGTCTCCTCCCACACCCACTCCAACAGCGTGGCCGCCCGCTCCGCCAGGTCGTCCCGGTCGAGCACGGCGGGCAGCGGCCCGGCGAGCGAGAGCCGCAGATGGGCGCGGGCGGCACCGGGAGCGACCGCGCGCACCCGGCCGACCTCCGTGGCGAAGTCCTCCCCGGGGCGCGGGGTGGGCGTCAGGAAGTCGGCGATCCACTCCCGGCCCAGCCCCGCCCGCACCAGCCGCGCGGTCACGGGGTCGGCCGCGAGCCGGGCCCGGTAGGCGGGCAGATGGGCACCCAGCCAGGCGTGCTCCCCGGGATGTGCCCCCTGCCCGGAGTGCAGCAGCTTCAGGCACCCGAAGGTCTCGGCGAGCGGCGAGACGACGAACCGGCTCCGGGCGAGCGTGTCGGCGTCGAGCTGCCACCACCCCATGCCAGCCGTACCCCCGGGACTCCACGCGTACGACGTTCCGCGCCCGGCGTTCCGTACCAGGCATGACCTTTCGCGTGCGGGCGAAACAATAACGGGCGCTCGACGGCCCGGCCGAGACTCCGGACCATGACCGGCTACCGATCCCTGTTCCGCACCCCGGAGTTCACCCCGCTCTTCCTCGGCACGGCCGCGCAGACCGCCGCCCAGACCATCGGCGGCCTCGCGCTGGGCACGCTGGTGTTCCGGGCGACGGGCTCCCCGCTGCTGTCGGCGGTGAGCATGTTCGGCCAGTCGCTCGCCCAGGCGCTGGGCGCCACCGTCCTGCTCTCCGGCGCCGACCGGCTGCCCCCGCGTACGGCGCTGTCGGCGATCGCGCTGGCCTTCGCGGCCGGTACGGCGGCCCAGGCACTGCCCGGCCTCCCGGCCGGCGCGCTCCTGGCCGTCCTCGTACTGCTGGGCCTGGTCGCGTCGCTCGGCGGCGGGGTCCGCTGGGGTCTGCTGAACGAGATCCTGACCAAGGACGGTTATCTGCCCGGGCGTTCGCTGTTCAACATGGTGAACGGGCTGTCGCAGGTGGCCGGTTTCGCCATCGGCGGCGCCCTGCTCGCCGCCGTGTCCCCGCGCACCTGCCTGCTGCTGGCGGCGGCCCTGTACCTGACGGCCGCGCTCGTCCTGAGGCTCGGCCTGACCGCCCGCCCGCCCCGCGCGGCCGGCCGCCCCTCGGTATCGGCGACCTGGCGCGTCAACGCCGCGCTGTGGTCGTCCCGGCCGCGCCGCCTGACGTACCTGGGCCTGTGGCTGCCGAACGGCATGGTCGTCGGCTGCGAGTCGCTGTACGTGGCGTACGCCCCGCACGCGGCCGGCACTCTGTTCGCGTGCGGGGCGCTCGGCATGTTCGCCGGGGACCTGACGGTCGGGAGGCTGCTCCCCGCCCCCGTACGCGCCCGCCTGGCCACCCCCCTGCTGCTCCTGCTGGCGACACCGTTCCTGGTCTTCTGCGCGCACCCGCCGCTGCCGGTGGCGGCGGCCTGCGTGACCGTGGCGTCGGCCGGCTTCGGGGCGGCCCTGATACAGCAGGAGCGGCTGATGCGCCTGACCCCCGACACCATGGCCGGCCAGGCCCTCGGCCTCCACTCGGCGGGCATGCTGGCCCTCCAGGGCCTCAGCGCGACAGCGGCGGGCACCCTGGCCCAACTCACCTCACCGGCGACGGCGATGACGGCGATGGCGGCGGGCTCGGTCTGCGTCACCCTGACGTTGACCATGGCGGCCCGGCGCCCGGAGGCCGGCCGGGAGGAGCGCCCGCTGCCTGTTCAGTGATGGACGGTCGTCTTGGCGACGACGATGATCAGGCCGAGCGCCAGGTTCACCAGACCGGAGACCACCACCAGCCGACGAGAGGCCCCGGCGCGTACGGCGGCAACGGTCGACCACATGACCTGCTCGAACAGGGCGACCCCCAGCGCGAACCAAGCTGTTCCGGCGAGTCCGAGCCCCAGCAGGGGACTGATCGCCACCGCGACGGCCGGGGGAACGGCGGCCTGGACCACCGGCCACTCGTGCCCGGCCACATGACGTACCTCGCTCCAGCTCAGGCGTTGTCCGTGCGCCCGCTCCCCGGCCAGACGGGCGTAGACATGGGCGGCCCAGAACACGACGCCGGTGACGAGGAGGAACAGCACGAGCCCGAGGCGGGAGAACGGACCGACCGCTCCGGTCCCGGCAATGACGGACGCGGCCAGCAGCGCACCGTAGATCGCACCCGCGTAGTCGGTCCGCGGCTGGCCCGGCCGGTGCTCCGCGGTGCCGCCACCCGGGGTGGGGACGCTGGACACACCTCCATGATTGCCGGGACCACGGCCCAGCGCACGACGAAGACCGCGGGCCGAGCCCCTGCCTTGTCATGCGCGCGGGGCTTCACCCGGCTGTCCGTGGACCAGGAGGTGTACCTCTCGCCTCCGGGCAGGAAGGGGGGCCTCTCCGTTGCGCTCGGTACCCTGCCCGCATGATTCGCGCTGTGATCTTCGACGTCGGCGAGACTCTCGTCCGTGACGATCGCTACTGGGCATCGTGGGCTGACTGGCTGGACGTCCCCCGGCACACGCTGTCCGCGCTCGTCGGTTCCGTCGTCGCGCAGGGTCGCGACAATGCCGATGCCCTCCGCCTCCTCCGCCCCGGCATCGACGTTGCGGCCGAGTACCGGGCACGGGAGGCCGCCGGCCGCGGCGAGCACCTGGATGACAGCGACCTGTACGACGACGTCCGACCCGCCTTGGCCGAGCTGCGTCGGATCGGTGTCCGGGTCGTCATCGCCGGTAACCAGACCGCTCGCGCGGGGGAACTGCTGCGAGCCCTCGACCTGCCGGCCGACGTGATTGCGACGTCCGGAGAGTGGGGCGTGGCCAAGCCGCGGCCCGAGTTCTTCCAGCGAGCCGTCGAGGCCGGACAGGCGCCCCCCGGTGAGACGCTGTACGTCGGCGACCACCCGGCCAACGACACGATCCCCGCAGCGGCGGCCGGACTGCGCACTGCTCACCTGAGGCGCGGCCCATGGGGACATCTATGGGCAGCTGACCCGGATGTCGTGGCGACTGCGGACTGGAGAATCGACCACCTCACCGAACTCCCGGCGCTCATCGCCCCGTAGCCGCTCATCACTCTGTGACGGTGCCGCTACTGTTCGAGGTGGACGTACCGAACGGAGAGCCCGTATGCCCACCTCCACAGCCATCGAGGTCGGCCGCCGCATCGCCACCTTCCGCCGCGCCCGACGGATGACCCAAGCCGACCTCGCGCGCGCTGCTTTCGTCTCCCTGGCCACCGTCAAGGCCATCGAGCGCGGTGCCCGCTCACCCAGTGACGACACCCTCGATTCGATCGCCGCAGCGCTCGCCGTCGACCCGAGCCGCATCATCACCGGCAGCACGCGCACCAACAGCCGGGTGCACGCCTTCGTCCCTGCCATCTCCGCCGCGATCGCCGCCTACGACATCCCTGCCGACGTCCCGCCGCTCCCGCTGGACCAACTCGCGGCGGAGGTGGCCCAGCTGACCGAGTGGAGACTGGCCGCACAGTACGCCCGCATCGCCGAGCACGCCCCCCGGCTCCTCACCCGCTCTCTGACCGCGCTGCACCACTGCACCGGCGCGGACCGACTGCGTGCCGCTCAACTCCTCGCCGTCACCGCCAGGTCAGCGGACGCGGTCGCGTACAAGTTCGGGCACTGGGACCTGTCAGCCAGGCTCGTTGACCTGATGCGATGGGCGGCCGACCAGACCGAGGACCGCATCGCTCAGGCCACCGCCGCCTACGTCCGTACGGAAACGTTCTTCGCCGCACGCGCCCACGTCCAAGGTCTCACCGCTCTGGAGCGCGCCATCGACGCGAGTCCCATCCCGATCGGCCGGGAGACGACCGCAGCACGCGGCGCCCTGCATATGCGAGCGGCCGTCATCGCCGGCCGCGCCGACGACTCCGAGGCCGCAGAGCACCACCTGGCGGAAGCCCGCCGGCTCGGTGACACCATTCCCGAGGCCGACTACGACGGCACCCGGTTCGGCCCCGACTCCGTGCGTGCCCACGAGGTGTCCGTCGCGGTCAGCCTTGGCCGCGATCACATCCAGACAGCCCTGGACGTCGCCGAGGAGTGGACCCCGCCGGACTCCATGCCGGCAGAACGCCGATCCGGGTTCTGGATCGAGCTGGCGCGAGCGCAGGTGTGGGCGGGACGCCCGGACGACGCGTTCGAGTCGCTGAAGGTCGCCCGGTCCATCGCACCGCAGCACACTCGCGAGCACCCGTGGGCGCGGGATGCTGCGGCCACTGTTCGCCGGCTGAAGCGTGCGGACGCCGAGTCGCTGACCGCGTTCACCGAGTGGATCGGCGCTGTCTGAGGGGATACACGCTGTATCCCTTGTAGCCCTTGTCGCGGCCCACCCTCTGTCTGTCCGAGACAGACGGCAGATGGAGGCCAGGATGCGACATTGCAGCGAGCTGCTGTTCAAAGTTGCCGGACCCGTCAGTATCGCCCGGCTCCACGGACGGGCCTGCTGGTACTGCGGCGCGGTCGTCCGGGGGATGAGGGCAGTGGGCCGGGTCCAGCGAAGCGCCGGCCAGCGGGTGTGGACTGCCGTGTCGTGTGGCTGTCACCTGAAGCCGGAGAGGGCGCTGACGAGCGAGGGGCGTGTCCAGTGACCCCGTTCCGGCAGGACTGGTGGTGACGGCCATGGCATGGAGGCAGCAGCTGCCGCAGGTCCGCGTACTGTGCCGCGAGTCGGCGTCCGTGCCGGCCGCGAGGCACTTCGTGGTCGACGTCCTCAAGGACTGGGGCCTGGTCAGCGTGCTGGACGATGCCGCCCTGGTCGTGACCGAACTGGTGACCAACGCGTTCGGGCACACCGAGACACCGAGCGTGCGGGTCGTGGTGCGCCGGGTGCCCTCGGACGCGATCCGGATCATCGTCATCGACGAGCGTCCCGAGCTCTGGCCCGCTCTCCGGTCAGCGAGACCTCTCGGCAGTGGTGGGCGCGGCCTGGCCCTGGTGGAGGCCGTGACGACGGCGTGGGGCTGCACCCGGTTGCCCCGGGAGAAATACGTCTGGGCCGACTTGAAGGTGGCCAAGGGTGCCTGAGACGCCGACGCCGAGCACACGCCTGATGGTCATCCCCGCCACGCTGGTGCCGCACATCGTGCTGCCCCGCCTCGAGCTGCTGTCCGACGCCCGGACGCGGGGCGCCGAGTGCGTCTGGGGCGGCGAACGGTTGACCATCGAGACGGCCATCGACCTCGGCAAGCACGTGACCGACGACGGCTTCAGTTGGTTCCCTCGCGCCTGCCTGCGCTGTACCCGGAGCGCCGTACGGGCCGCGCGCAACACGCACCCCGATCGGTGCACCGAGTGCAAGGGCCCTACTGCCCTGTGCGACACCCGGCGCGCCCTGCACGACCTCCTGCTGGAGCTACGCCGATGACCGACACCAGCCCCATCCGTCCCGTGCGGTACTGGGACGGCGTCCCGGTACCGTTCATCACCGCCTGGTCCAAGGAAGAGATCCCGACCCAGGAGTTGGTCAAGGTCCACCGCTCCTCGGCGACGTTTCTTGGCCTCCAGGACGAGACCGACGTAGAGCGGCAGTTCGGCGTGTCCTGGATGCGCATGCCGGCGACGCGCGGCGGTCGGCCGCAGCCCGGCCTCGTCCACGCGCTGCGGCAGCGGCAGGCGATGAACCGCATGCTCTGCCAACTCTGCGGCGGCCCCACGGTCGGCTCCCGAAAGGACGAGTGGACACTCTTCCTCGCGGCCGACGCCGACGGCCACCCGCTCCTGAACGGGGAACGGACGGAGTCCCCACCCGTGCACGCGGTGTGCGCCCGACTCGCCGTCGAGCACTGTCCGCCGCTGCGCCACCGTGGCTGGACGGCGGCCCTCGTACGGCACACGCCGATCTGGGGAGTGGCCGGGCACCTCTACGACCCGCTCACCCTCGATCGATTGCCCAGCGCTCCCCAGCACCGGGACGGCATGCACCGAGTCCCGTTCGCGGACACCCCGCGCCTCCGCTGGACCCTGGCGGCCCGTCTCATCATCACCCTGGAGGGCGTCATCCCCGTCACCGACCTCGATGCCCTGGCCGACGAGGAGACCGAGGCCATCCGAGCGAGGTCAGAGGGCGGGGGATGCTCTCTTCTGCGTTGACCCGGAAGATTTTTGAAGACCGGACCGCGTAGCGAGTGTGCAGTCAGGCTGCGGTCTCTCCGGAGTACGAGAAAGACCCCGGATCCCCTGGCCTGGGAGTTCCGAGGCCTACCCCCTGTTCAACCGTGTTCCCCCGGCAGGATTCGAACCTGCGACACCCGCTTCAGGAGTTCGGCCTGACCACCTGTCCCCGCGTGCTGCGTGGGGTGGCCGTGGCCGTGTCAGACCGCACTGCGCCGCGGCTGTCCGCTGTCGCATGCAGCCATCGTCTACGACGGTGGCCGGTCTCGTCATAAGAGTGACCACCGTCGGTGCTCTGAGGAACATCAGCTTGGGAAGCTAAGACGATCTGAGACCTGTCGTTGACCTGACCTGCGGTGGAAGGTGCTGACGGCCGGTAAGCGGGTCCTCTGGTTTCCCCGGTGTTCCCCGCGGTTCCCCACACGATCTGGCACGCGTCTGGCACGACCTCTTTGTCCCGAACTATGGGCAGGGTGGTCGCAGAGGTCTGGCCGGCACGTCAGACGGTCACTCAGGGCCGGTGATGTTCCGGGGCTCGTTGCGGTGGTTGCTGTAATTCCGTGTTGTACAGCAATCGTGCTGACCACCGCTGCAGGAGTTCGGTCTGACCGCCTGTCCACCCGTGCTGCGCGGGGCGGCCGTGGCCGTGTCAGACCGCACTATGCCGCCGCTGTCCGCTGTCGTTGATGTCAGCCATGGATGTCACCTCACACCGGCTGGGGTCACTTGCGACGCTTGCGTGTCTTCGCCTTGCGTTCGGCTTCCTTGCGCTTCTCGATGGTGTAAGACGACCACTCGCCACGGTGCAGGTTGCATCGCGACGCACCGACCATCGCCAGCCGCCGGCACCGAGTGCCCTTCTCCGTGAGCGCTCCACACCTGTCCTGCGTACGAGCCACGTCTCCCACCCCCCGATCTCGACCGTTGTGCGGATCAGTGCAGGATTGCCGGGCGCATGTCCCCTGTGAAGGCGCACCGCTCCGCGCAGCGGTGCACGGCGGCCCACGGAGGTCCCTCGGGGGCGCACAGAGCGAGCGCATACCGACAAGTCAGGCCCCGGAGCACTCCGGGGCCTGTCCTGTTCAGAGACGCTACGGGGGTGGGGCTGGGTATGGGTAACCGCTCGTCAACGCCAGAGCAATACCGCCACATTGACAGCCAGTATGGGGATATAGAAAAGACAGAGAGTAGAAGATAGGAAAACCTCACGTTTTTTGACTAGTGAAGCGAATCCCGTCACATCCATTGACCACGCTGGAACCGATCGATCCCCTCTAGAGACAGCCTCGTATAGTTTGCGAAAAAGCCTTTCTTGCCTCAGGTAGAAATAGTCTAGAAGCCAAAATCCCGCAGTTGGGATAATTGAAGCAATGGCGAGTGAAGACTTTCCGCTTCCCAGTGACGCCGCCGCTAGGGCACCCGTTAACGTTATGCTCCAACCGCGAATAAGGAATGAGTTGTTGGCGAGTCGAGTGACTGTCGATTGTATGAACTCAAGATGCTTCACGGATGACTCGTTGGACTCGTCACTCACTCTCGACCTCGTCAATCTTGGGGACCTGGAGGATTCTTAGGTTGCTCACCTCTGCGGGGATCTCTTCACTGGACGGTGGCCATCCAGGGATTGGATAGGCTGGCCAAAAGTTCTCCACGCGCCATTGGCCCAACAGTTGCCTCATGAGGAACGGTGCAGTCTGAACCGGACCTGACTTCTCATCGAAAACCATGAGGTCACCATCGGTGGGCGAAAGAACCACGAGTTCGTAATCGACCCCGATAGGCCTGGGATTACTGGCAGCTCCCCACGTTTCGTCAATCGACGGGAAGGAAGTTTGAAACTCGTACAGTTGGATTGCGGTGAAACTTTTAGCGAGCGGGTGATTTGGCTTGATGGTAGATAGCGATTTAGCCAGCTCATCCCGGTCGAACGGTGCCAGAGACTCGTGATCTTTATTTGCCCAGATCCATGCTTGCGCCAGTACCAGTCGGAGTTTCGGAGTGAGTAGCCCCCATGCTCGATTAAACTTTCCCTTCTTGACGGCACGCACAAACTTTTGGGCGGTGTCTACGGGGCCGCCATCACGAAAAAATGACTCCATAGCCTCAATTGCGAGACGTATGTTTCTGGTCGCCACCTCCGAGGTCTGCTTGTCCGGAGCGCTTTCTAGCGCACGGTGGTACACGCTTAGGGCTGGCGCCCAAAACCCCATCCGCTGATAGATTTCTCCCATGGCGCAGTAAGCAACGGCGCGCTGCTGCCCACGCAACTGGTTGAGCAGTTCAGTCAAATTATCCAGAGCTTCATTCGGATCGGTATCACTCAAGAGAATGGCTGATTCAATCCGCAGGTCAATCTTTTGACTTACGGATGATCCAATTTCTCGGCTGATCAGTGACGGCGCTTCGCCAATCTGGGCCGGAATGAACTCTGGCGCTTGCAGTAGATGCCGGAGAAGGGGGATAAGGCTGGAATCGTCTCCAGGGGATACGAGGTACCTGTTTGTCACCTTGAGTGGAGTTGGGATGTGCTCGAAGTCGTCCGGCGAGAAAATCACCGGTATGTATTTGACCTTGTCGTTGGTGCTGTAGTAGATGTCTGCTGTTATGAGAGTTCCCTCCCAGCGGACCCCTGCGCCGATTCCGGGAATCTCGTTCTGATTGAATCTCCTCGCATACGTCTCCGTAACTACGCTGAGTACGTACTCGGCGTTCTCGACCTGGCGCTGCATCCAAACGGGCCAGTTGGTTGGTGGGGTGCTTTCGACGAAGAAATCAGCCCAAGCGTCCACTCCGTTTCGCCGCAAAGCTTGAATAAAGCCAAGCACCCGCTCTCTGTGTTCATCGGAATCGTGAGAGTAGGAGATGAAAACACGCGGAACCGACTTGCTTTGCATCTTCCCGCTTTCGATGGCATGACATGTGGTCAGAGAGAGAATCTTAAAGCACAGGCGGTCTCGATGGGGGGCTTCCGCGGGGTCGGTGGAGCGGCTTTGGGCTGGAGCTGCTTTGGCGCGAGTGATCATGGCCCCGTAAGCTTCCGGCGCGTCGGGCAGTCTGTGGACCTGCCCGCTAAAGCACGACGTTGGGGCCATGATCTGCGAGGCTCGCGCCAAAGTGGCTGCCTAAAGCCGTGGAGCCGACCGCCCCAGCCACGACGTACCCCTTCTCTGACGGCAAGCGGCTGACTGCTGTGCGCGCGGCGCGGGTGCCGGCCGGGCTGGAGCGGGGCGGAGACAGACATCCGATGCGGTTGATCAGTCAAGCGGTGCTGGGGAAGGCGGTCTGCTCGTCGTAGGGGATGCGGTGGGTGAGGCAGTGGTGCAAGCAGCCCAGTAGCCGGTTGAAGAGGTTGCGTTGGGCTGCGACGTGGCGGTCTTCGGCTGCGCGGCGGCGGTCGTAGTGGGCTCGTGCTCCGGGGGATGCGGTGAGGGCGGCGAAGGCCCAGATGTAGCCGGCCGAAGCGAGACGCTGGTTCTTGATGTGCCTGGCCAGGACGGTGGTCTTGCGTCCGGAAGACCGGGTGATGGGGGCGGACCCGGCATAGGCCTTCAGGGCGCGTGGGCTGGCGAAGCGGGTGTGGTCGTCGCCGATTTCGGCCAGGACGCGGGCGCCGGTTAGTGCGCCGAGGCCAGGGAAGCTGATGATGATCTCGGCGTCCTGATGGGCGGCGAAGGCTGCGGTGGTGGCTGCTTCGAGGTCGTCGGCGCTGGCGCAGGCCGCGTCGAACTGGCGGAGCAGAGCGAGGGTTTTGGTGCCCATGGCCTGCTCAATCATGGGTGGTTGCCGCATTTGAGGTTCGCGGAGCAGGGCGTGGAGGCGTTCGACTTCACCGGTGATCTCGCGCTGGCGTCCGGCTTTCTTCAGGATCGCTCGCAGCTGCGGGCGGGTGAGCTGGGCGGCCTGGGTGGGTGTGGGGGCCGCGGCGAGCAGGGTGCGGGTGACGGGTGAGGCGAGGCCTTCGCGGAAGTGGCGGAAGACGGTGAGGAAGCCGGGGAAGTATTCGCGCAGGTGGGAGGGGAGGCGGTTGCCGGTTTGGACGCGGTCCCAGACGGCGTCCTGGTGTGCTCGGGCCAGGACGGTGATGGCTTGGGCGAGGTGGCTGTCCGCGGGCAGGGGCCGGTGTTCTGCGGGGTCGGTGCGCAGGATGTTGGCCAGGACCTTGGCGTCGAGGTGGTCGGACTTCTTGCGGCTGAGTGCGTAGCGGTCGCGGTAGCGAGCGGCGGTGAGCGGGTTGATCACGTAGATGGGTCGGCCGGTGGCGCGTAAGCAGGCGACCAGGAGTCCGTGAGACGTCTCGATGGCGACCGGGATCGGGTTCTCTGGGCTGTCGCCGTGCTGGGCCAGCAGGTCCAGGAGCTGGTTGAGGCCGGTAGGGGTGTCGTCGATGCGGAGCTTGTCCAGGAGGGTGCCGGCCTCGTCGAGCAGTGCGATGTCGTGGTGGTCGGTGGCCCAGTCGATGCCGCAGAACACGCTGGTCATGGCGGGTGTCCTTGGGTGGGTGCCGGTGGTGGAGTGGTCGCCGTGGCGGGGTTGCGCGTCTCCCTAATGGCAGGGCTCATAGGCCCGTCATCCGATTAGCCGTTCGCAATCCCAGCGGTCGCCAGGGGTCTCGGTCAGCTGCGGAACTGGGAGCGTTCGCCGAGCGGTGAGAGGTGTTCCCTGGCGACGGCTTGGACCACGAGAGCCAACGATGCCGCTGATTGTGTGCGAGCGGGGGTGGCGGGGCCGGTCCGCGCGGGACGAAGGCAGGAGCGCGGACGAGAGCCGCCACCCCCGGCGCTGCTTCACAGAGCGGGAAGGCACGTGGGGCCGACTCTGTCTTAAGAGGTCAGGCCTCAGGAGCGACTACGGATCACCACGTGCCCACCCGCTTACGGCACCATTAGGAGCGCAGGCCCGGCCGGGGGCCGGGCCGCGCGCGGTGAGCGGAGCGAGCCGCCTTGAACCAGTAGAGAAAGTTTGAATCACGCTCGGCTGGTGGTCGCTGTGTCTGGTCGTACCGGAGCTTGCTGGCTCGTGGTGTAGAACCCTGGACATGGGGAGTGAGCGGCGGGAGCGGATGAAGGCGCTGGGTGTGCGTCTTCGTGTGCTTCGTGGAGAGTCGGGTCTGACGGGTGCTGTGCTGGCGCAACGGGCCGGCGTGGGTCAGCCGACTGTGTCCAAGATCGAGACCGGGCGCATGGTGCCGAGCCGGGATGTGCTCGACCGGATCCTGGGCGCCCTCGGCATGGATGAGTCGGTCTCTCGTGAGGTGCGGGAGCTGCTCGCGGGCGTTGTTGCCGCCGAGGACGCCGAGCCGACTGTCGTTGACGTCGCCGAGGGCACGACCGTTGACGAAGAGGTGCGGTCCGCTCGGTCGGTGCGCTCGTTCCAGTGCGTTGTTCTGCCGGCCATGTTGCAGAGCGCGGAGTACGCCCGGCACGTCTTCCAGAGCGCCCCTCGTTCGACACCCGAGGCTGTCGGTCGGGCTGTCGCTGCCCGTGTCGATCGGCAGAGCGTGTTGTACGAGCCGGGGCGGGAGTCGGGGTTCGTGGTTACCGAGGCCGTGTTGCGGACCTGGCCGGGGAGTCCGGCGTTGATGCTGGCGCAATGATCTGTAAGCACATGACCAGTGACCGGGACCGGGCCATCGCGGGACCGGCTCGGAGTTGTGGTCCCGGGGCGGTGGGGGAGTGGCCTCCGGCACCTCCGACGGGCGTCTTGCGGGCCCGTAGTGGCCGAAGGGCCAGCTCGGGAGGAAACCCCTCCTGAGCTGGCCCTTCTCTCTGTGCCCCCGGCAGGATTCGAACCTGCGACACCCGCTTTAGGAGAGCGGTGCTCTATCCCCTGAGCTACGAAGGCGGGGTGGTGATCGACCGGTGAGGGTCGGGTCGCCGTCGTCAGTGTAGCGGGTGGTGTGCTCGGTGTACCGGGGGTGCGGTTGGGCGAGGGGCGGGTCCTGTCGGCGGCGCCGTTAGGGTGGGGGCCCGTGAGTGGGTGGAAGCGTGGGCTGGACGCCGCCGGTGTCCTGGAGCCGGGGTTGCGGCGGGACTACGGGATCCAGCGGGAGCTGGTCGCGCGGTTTCGGCGGACCTCCTATCTGGCGGCTCGGGCGCTGCTGCCGGGGGCGCTGCTGCCCCACGTGGTCGTGGCGACCGCCGTCATGCACCACGGGGACAACCTCCTGGACACCGGGTCGCGAGCGCACCGGGCGGACGGATGGGCGGTCTGGGAGCGGCGGGTGCGGGCGGCGCTGGAGACGGGGCGCGGTGACGACCCGCTGCTCCGGGCGCTCGTCCACACCGTTGCCGCTCATCCACGGCTGCGTGCGGCACTGGAGGAGTATCTGGTCTCCGCGCCGGCCGAGCTGGAGTTCGCCGGGTTCGCCGGTGAGGACGACTACCAGGGCTACGTGGACGCCTACTCCCTGCCCGCCTTCATGCTGGTCGGCTGTCTGCTCGGTCCGGACGCCGAGGACGGCCGTTATCGCGCCGCCTGCCGGGTGTTCATCGACGGCAGCCAGCGGCTGGACTTCGTCCACGACATCGCCGAGGACCTGGCCGAGGGCCGGCTGGGGATCCCGGCCGAGACGCTGGAGCGCTTCTCGGTGCGTAGGGAGGACTTGGCGGCCGGGCGGGTGGTGCCCGGGGTGGGGGAGCTGGTCCGGGACCAGGTCGGGCTGGCGGAGGCCGCCCTGCGGCAGGCCCGGGCGGTGTCCGGTCTCGTCCCGGCGTCCAGCCGGCCGTTGCTGGAGGCGCTGGTCGAGGTGGAGTTGCTGACCGCCGCAGCCGTACGGGCCCGCGGCCCGCGGGTGCTACGCGGCTCGGTGAGCCCGTCGCCGGTGGCCGCCCTCGGGGTGCTCCTGCGGGCCCGGGTCCGGTGAAAGACGCGCGGCGAACGTCAGGTCGTAGGGACCTTGGTGAAGCGGGACACCTGGTGCAGGTCGCGCTGGATGTCGTCCGCGGTCGCGCGGAGCGCGGGCAGGAGGCGTTGGACGCAGTCCTCCAGGGTGCGGCGGGCCGCGTGCGTGGCCACGTTCACGGCGGCGACCGCGCGGCCCGTGCGGTCCCGGACCGGTACGGCGACCGAGCGCAGGCCCGACTCCAGTTCTTCGTCGGCCAGGGCATACCCCTGAGCCCTGACCTGGGTCAGCTCCGGGGACAGGGGACCGTCCGCGTCCGCCAGGAGGACGCGGCCCAGTGAGGTCGCCGCGGCCGGCAGGCGCGCGCCCACCGGTATGCGTACGGTCAGCACACCGCTCGTGGCCGCGCCCGCCGTGTACTGGACCTCCGTGCCGTCGGCGGTCAGCACCGCCAGCGCGGCCGGCTCGCGCACCCGGTCGGCGAGCGCCCGCAGATGCGGCTGGGCCAGGCGGGGCAGCGTCGTCCGGGACAGCGGCGGGAAGCCCAGGTCCAGGACGCGCGGGGTGAGGGTGAAGGCGCGGTCCTCGTGCGCGGCGGTCACCAGGCCCAGGTGCTCGTGGGTGAGCAGTGCCCGGCGGGCGGTCGCCCGGGACAGGCCGGTCGCCCGGGCCACGTCCGTCAGGGACAGCGCGGGGCGGCCCTCGCCGAACGCCGTCAGCACGGTCAGGCCCCGGGCCAGCGACTCCACGAAGTCCCGGCCGAGTTCCTGCTTGGAGGCCGTGGTCCAGGTCGCGAGGCCGGCGGGTGCGGGGCCCGGCTCGGGCGGGGGCGCGGTCCGCAGGTCGGCCTCCATCGCCTCGACCGCCGTACGCAGCCGGGGCAGCAGGGTCGCGGGCAGCTCCGCCGCCGGGTGCCGGCTGGTGTGGCTGACCACGCTCGCCACGCAGGCCACGCGGCCGGTGCGGGGGTCGCGCACCGGGGCGGACACCGCGACCAGGCCCGGCTCGATCAGCTGGTCGTCCAGGGCCCAGCCGTCCCGGCGGGCCGCCCGTACCCGGTCCGCGAAGGCCGCGTCGACGGCGTCGGCGGTGGCATGGGCGGTGCCGGGGGCGGGTTCCGGGCGCGGGGGGACGGCCGGGAACGCCGTGTCCCGCGGGTCCTCGGCCCGGCGGGTCCGCCAGCGGGCCCAGTCCCGCTCCGTCCACTCGGTGGCGAACAGCGCGCCGGGCGCGGTCCGTTCGGCCGGCAGCAGGTCGCCGATGCGGAAGCTGACCGACAGCGCCCGGCGGCGGGTGGCCTGGTGGATGAAGCGGACGCCGTCGCGGTCGGCGACCGCCAGCGACACCGACTCGTCCAGCTCGTCGGCGAGGGCGTCGGCGCGCGCGCCGAGCAGGGCGGGCAGCCGCAGGGCCGCCAGGAAGGCGTTGCCCAGCTCCAGCACGCCGGGGGTGAGGACGACGTCCCGGCCGTCGAGGCGTACGTAGCCCATGCGGGCCAGGGTCGCGGTGATCCGGTCCACCGTGGAGCGGGCGAGTCCGGTGGCCCGCTCCAGCGCGCTCGGGCTCAGCGTGCCGCCCGCCTCGGCCAGCCGGCGCAGCACCCCGACCCCGCGCACCAGCGGCCCCACCGCCTCCGCGGGCACCCCGGCCCCGGCACGGGTGTCGGCATCCACTGCGGTCATGGCGGGCATCGTCTCTCCGGTACGGCGTCGGGGCACGCCTACGGTAAACCGGGCCCGCGCCGCCCGCGCCCCCTCAGGAGTCGTCCGCCGCCTGCACCACCTTGCCGCCCCGGCTCACCCGGACCCGGTAGTTGCCCTCCGCGTCGGTCGAGAGCACCCGCACGCTGACGCCGTGCCGTGGGTCCTCGAAGGTCTCGCCGGGGGTGAACGGGGCGTCGGAGAGCTCCGCGTGGACGTTGGGGCTGCGGGTGCAGCCGCCGCTGCCGCGGTGGCTGTCGAAGACGGTGACCGGGCCGCGGCCGGTGTCCACCGCCGCGTCGATCCGGTAGACGAGGACGCCGGGACGGCACACCGCCTCGTCGTTGCCGCCCTGGGCGCGGACCTCCAGCGCGTAGGTGGTGCGCGCGGTGACCGGTATGAGGACCAGCTTTCCGCCGCCCTGCTGGTACAGCGGGGAGAGGGTGAACTCCGTGCTGCCCGGTGCCGCCGCGCAGCCGACCTGGCCGCCGTCCAGCCAGCCCAGCTTCCACTTGTGCCAGCCGAGCAGGTCGTTGTTGGCCCCCCAGTCCTCGCTCATGATGTCCCAGTGCCCGACCGCGCCCCCGCCGTCCTGTGTGTACAGGTCGGGCAGGCCGAAGGTGTGGCCGTTCTCGTGCGGCAGCACCCGGTACCCGGTGCGGTCGTAGGACCCGGAGCCGTCGTCCTGGCGGGAGTAGACGAAGGAGGCGTTGGAGATGCGCACGCCGTCGGCCACCGGGGCGTCGTCGTTGCCGGCGAAGGTCACGGACAGCACGGTGTCCAGGGCGGAGGGCCCGGCGTTCGGGGTGACGAGCACGTTGAGCAGGTCGTAGTCGCGGAAGTCCACCGCCGGGTCGGCGGCGGCCACGAGGTCCTGCACCAGGCTGCGGTAGCCGGGGTCGAAGGGCGCGCCGCGCTCTATGCCGTACTCGTGGAACGGCTTGGGCATGCGCAGCCAGGTGGTGACGGGGGTCTCGGGACGGTAGTCGAGGCGGCCGTACGACGCGGTGTGGAACCAGTCCTGGGTGCGCGGGAAGAACTCGTGGAAGCGGTCCATCGCGTCGCCCTCGCCGGGCGCGTCGGGGAAGTCGACCATCAGGGTCAGGGCATGGACGGTGCCGGTGGAGCGGGAGTAGCCGGGCGGGGTGGGCAGGCCCTCGGTCATCTGTACGTCCAGACCGCCACGGATCATGCAGGGCAGGAGCGCGGAGGAGCGGGCCGGTCCGAGCGGCCCTGCGGTGGTCGGCGCCGTCAGGTGTCCGGTCCCGGCCGAGGTGCCGACCGCGAGGGTCAGCGCGCTCACCAGGGTCAGGGCGGCCACCCGGCGCGGGCGTATGCGGCGGCGGGGCTGCGGCTGCGGCTGCATGCAGGGACCTTTCGCGCCACGGCAGCCGCCGGTCTGTCGGCTGCACCCTTGCGCTCACCCTGGGGCGGCGGGGAGGAGGGCGCGCGCTGGAGGAGACCGATGGTGGGAAACCGGGTCCGCGACCGGGTGAAACCCGGCGGCCGGAGATTGTGTCCCAGGTCACAGCGATTCTTCGCCGGGGCGGGAAATAACCGGGGACGCTTTCCCCGTTTAGCCCTGTGTCCGCGCGAAACGGGGAGCCCTTCCCCGGATCGCCCCCTCGATCCAAGGAGTACGCCGTGCCCGCCGCCACCGCCCCCGCCGAGCGCAAGGTGACCCGGCCGCGCGCCGACGCCCTGCGCAACCGGGAGCGGATCGTCGCCGCCGCCCGGGAGATGATCGTCGAGAACGGCCCGGACGTGCCGATCGACGAGATCGCCCGCCGGGCCTGCGTCGGCAACGCCACGGTGTACCGCAACTTCCCCGACCGCGACGCCCTCGTGCGCGAGGTCGTCTGCTCCGTCATGGACCGCACGGCCGCGGCGGCCGAGCTGGCCCTCGCGGAGAGCGGGGACGCCTTCACCGCCCTGGAGCACTTCGTGCACGCCGCCGCGGACGAGCGGATCGGCGCGCTGTGCCCCATGGTGTCCGGCACGTTCGACCAGCACCACCCCGACCTGGAGGCCTCCCGTGAGCGCGTCGAGCGGCTCATCGAGGAGCTCATGGGCCGGGCCAAGGCGGCCGGGCAGCTCCGGCCGGACATCGGCGTGGGCGATCTGATGATCGGCGTGGGCCAGCTGAGCCGGCCCCCGGCCGGCACGGACTGCCCGCGCGGCGACCGCTTCGCCCACCGCCTGCTCCAGTTGTTCCTCGACGGCCTGCGGGCGCCCGCCCGCTCCGCCCTGCCGGGTCAGTCCCTCAGCATCAAGGAGCTGCGCGCCTCCTGACCGATTAGTTCAGCTCCCGCGCCCGGTCCAACGACAGTACGGCGGTTCGTACAGCCGTTCCCTTCCTGTTCACCATCCCGCCTTACCCCGTTTTCTCAGCATTTTTCACCACGCCGACTCTCACCACGCTGTCCGTCACCAGCCCTGAGTTCCAAGGCTCCGAAGTACCGAAGTGGGTATCCCCATGTCCGAAACAGCCCGCAAGGCTGCCGGCCTCGCCGCCCCCGGCGGTGACGCCAACCGCTGGAAGGCGCTCGTCTTCATCGCGCTCGCCCAGCTGATGGTCGTCCTGGACGCCACCATCGTGAACATCGCCCTGCCCGCCGCCCAGGAGGACCTGGGCATATCCGACGGCAACAAGCAGTGGGTGATCACGGCCTACGCGCTCGCCTTCGGCGGTCTGCTGCTGTTCGGTGGCCGGATCGCCGACCTGTGGGGCCGCAAGCGCACCTTCGTGCTCGGCCTGGTCGGCTTCGCCGCCGCCTCCGCGCTCGGCGGTGCCGCCACCACCGGCCCGCTGATGTTCGGCGCCCGTGCCCTCCAGGGTGTCTTCGGCGCGCTGCTCGCCCCGGCCGCGCTGTCCCTGCTCGCCGTGATGTTCACCGACGCCAGGGAGCGCGCCAAGGCGTTCGGCATCTACGGCGCCATCGCGGGCGGCGGCGGTGCCGTCGGCCTGATCCTCGGCGGCTTCCTCACCGAGTACCTGAACTGGCGCTGGACCTTCTTCGTGAACATCCCGTTCGCCGTGGTCGCCGCGGCCGGCGCCTACTTCGTCATCCGTGAGCCGGAGGGCGGCCGCAACCGCAACCCGCTCGACATCCCGGGCGTCCTGCTCTCCACCCTCGGCCTGGTCGCGCTCGTCTACGGCTTCACCCGCGCCGAGTCCGACGGCTGGAGCGACACGCTGACCGTGACGATGTTCGTCGCGTCCGTCGTGCTGCTGCTCGCGTTCGTGCTGGTCGAGGCCAAGGTCAAGGCCCCGCTGCTGCCGCTGCGCGTGGTGACCGACCGCAACCGCGGCGGTATCTACCTCTCGCTGGGCCTCGCCATCATCGGCATGTTCGGCCTGTTCCTCTTCCTGACCTACTACCTGCAGATCGTGAAGGGCTACTCGCCGGTCAAGACCGGCTTCGCCTTCCTGCCGATGGTGGTCGGCATGATCACCGGCTCCACCCAGATCGGCGCCCGGCTGATGACCCGGCTGCCGGCCCGGCTGCTGATGGGCCCCGGCTTCCTGGTCGCCGGCGTCGGCATGCTGCTGCTGACCCAGCTGGAGATGGACTCCTCGTACCCGGCGCTGCTGCTGCCCGCCATGCTGCTGCTCGGCCTCGGCATGGGTACGGCGTTCATGCCGGCGATGTCCCTGGCCACCCAGGGTGTCCAGCCCCGGGACGCCGGTGTCGCCTCCGCGATGGTCAACACCTCGCAGCAGGTGGGCGGCGCGATCGGCACCGCCCTGCTGAACACGATCGCCTCCTCGGCGACCACCTCGTACGTCAAGGACCACATCGCCGGCGCCACCGGCAAGCCGCAGCAGCAGCTGGTGGGGCTCCAGGGCATGGTCCACGGCTACACGGCCGCGATCTGGGTGGCCGTCGGCATCCTGGCGCTCGCCTCGCTGATCGCCTTCACCTTCGTCAACGCCGGCCGTCCGAACGCGACCGCCGTGATGAGCGGCGAGGGCGCCGAGGACGAGGTCCCGGTGCCGGTGGTGGCCCACTGACCGTGAGCTAGCGGAGCCAGGGCAGGTCCGCACCCGCTTCCTTGGGCTGGAGGCCCTCGGCGACGATCTCCATGATCTCGCCGAGGGCCTTCTGCTGTTCCGGGCTCAGCCGGTCGAACAGCGCCTGGCGCACGGCGGCCACATGGCCGGGCGCGGTGCGCCGCAGCACCTCGACGCCCTCGTCGGTGAGCACGGCGAACTGGCCGCGCTTGTCGGCGGGGCAGTCCTCCCGGCGGACCCAGCCGTTCTTCTCCAGCCGGGCGATGGCGTGCGAGAGCCGGGAGCGGGTGATCTTCGCCTGCATCGCCAGCTCGGTCATCCGCAGCCGGCGGCGCGGGGCCTCGGCGAGGCCGACGAGCAGGCCGTAGTAGACGTGCGGCATCCCCGCGTCACGCTGGAGCTGCCGGTCGAGGTGGTCCTCCAGGAGGGTGGTGGCGTGCAGGTAGGCGCGCCAGACGTGCTGTTCCTCGGCGGTCAGCCAGCGGGGTGCTGCGGCGGAGTCCGGTGCGTTGTTCATGCATCCACTCTACGAGGCGGCTTCTTGAAATTTGAACAAGCGACGGGTAGGGTTCCGGGCTGGAAACTTGAGAGTTCAAGCAAGGTCAGATCCCCGGGAGCCGCCGCGATGTCCGCCACCGTCCAGGAGCGCATGCCCGCCCTGTACCTCAGCCACGGCGCCCCGCCGCTCGCCGACGACCCCGTCTGGCCCGGCCAGCTCGCCGCCTGGTCCGCCGCCCTGCCCCGCCCCCGCGCGATCCTCATGGTCTCCGCCCACTGGGAGGAGGCCCCGCTCGCCCTCGGCGCGGTCGAGACCGTCCCGCTCGTCTACGACTTCTGGGGCTTCCCCGAGCACTACTACACGGTCCGCTACGCCGCCCCGGGCGCCCCCGCGCTCGCCGACTCCGTCCGCAAGCTGCTGCGCGCCCCCGGGCTCCCCGTACAGGACATCCCCGACCGGGGCCTCGACCACGGCGCCTACGTCCCGCTCGTCGAGATGTACCCGGACGCCGACATCCCCGTCCTGCAGATCTCCCTGCCCACCCTCGACCCGGTCCGCCTGATGGACCTCGGCCGCAGGCTCGCCCCGCTGCGCGACGAGGGCGTGCTGATCGTCGGCTCCGGCTTCTTCACCCACAACCTCGCCGCCCTGCGGCACACCGGGCCGGGCGTGCCGAGCTGGTCGGCGGAGTTCGACGACTGGGGCCGGCGCGCCCTGGAGGCCCGCGACTGGGACGCCCTGCTCGACTTCCTGGACAAGGCCCCGGCCGGCCGCTACGCCCATCCGCGCACCGAACACTTCGCCCCGCTCTTCGTCACCATGGGCGCGGCGGAGGCAGGCGGCGAGCTCGACGCGCAGAAGTCGGTGATCGACGGGTTCTGGATGGGAATGGCGAAGCGGTCCGTGCAGTTCGGATGAGAGAGCGGTGCGGGGGGAAGCGCCCCGCTCAGAGTTCCTTCTCGTACCAGGCCACGTCCCAGTAGCGGCCGAACTTGCGGCCGACCTCGCGGAACGTGCCGACGTGCCGGAAGCCGAAGCGGGCGTGCAGCCGCTCGGAGGGCTCGTTGGGCTGGGCGATCCCGGCGTAGGCGCGGTGCACGTCCTGTCCGGCCAGGGCCTTGAACAGGGCGTCGTAGAGCAGCGTGCCGATGCCGCGCCGGCCCGCACCCGGGGCGACGTACACCGAGGTCTCCACGGACGTCCCGTACGCCCGGCTTCGGCCGATAGGGGCTCGAGGTGGCGTACCCCAGGATCCGCTGTGAGCGGGCGTCCGCGGCAACCATCAGCCGGTGCGGGCCGTCTTCCGGGTGGGAGAGCAGCCAGGGGCGGCGCTCCGAAGGGGTGAACACGGCGGTGTCGAATGTGATGGCCGTCTCAAGGACGTAGTGGTTGTAGATCGACGTCAGAGCGTCGAGGTCCCCCTCGATTCCCGGCCTGACCTGCACTTCGGCGTCTTCCGGCGGCATCTGGCCTCCCCGTGTGGCGGACAGGGTACTGCATGATCAGAAAAATCGCGGGGTGGGTTGGGAATTCTGTCCTGATTCCAGTCGTTGTTTCCCACGGATGCAGGGCACTCGAAGAGAGTCCCAGAGACAGCCCCTTCAGTGCCGCGCGTTCGCAGGACCACCCGCCCGACCACCATCGCAAGGGAGCACGCATGGCAACCCGTGCCGTCGCCCGTCGTCAGTCCGCCACCGGCGAGACGGCCGACTCGGCAAGCAGTGTTCGCGCTCATGGCGGCGAGATCGCAGACCGCGACCTGGTCGGCATGTACCTCGACGAGATCGCGCGTACGCCGCTGCTCGACGCCGCCAAGGAAGTCGAGCTGTCCCAGACCATCGAGGCGGGTGTCTTCGCGCAGCAGGTGCTCGACGGCGAGGAGGAGTCCCGCACCGACGCCACCCGCGAGGAGCTTCAGGCCCTGGTGGCCGCCGGTGAGCGCGCCAAGGACGTCTTCATCCGCTCCAACCTCCGCCTGGTCGTCGCGGTCGCCCGGCGCTACCCGCGCAGCGGTCTGCCCCTGCTGGACCTGATCCAGGAGGGCAACGCCGGCCTGGTCCGCGCCGTGGAGAAGTTCGACTACCGCAAGGGCTTCAAGTTCTCCACGTACGCCACCTGGTGGATCCGTCAGGCCATCACCCGCTCCATCGCCGACCAGTCCCGCACGATCCGGCTCCCCGTCCACCTGGTGGAGGAGCTGGGCCGCATCCGCCGCGTCCAGCGCGAGTTCAACCGCGAGCACGGCCGCGACCCGGAGCCCGCGGAGATCGCCGCGGAGCTGGGCTCGACGCCGGAGCGCGTCGTCGACGTCCTGGACTGGGCCCGCGACCCGGTCTCGCTGAACATGTCGGTGGACGACGAGGGCGAGACCCAGTTCGGCGACCTGCTCGAGGACACCTCGGCGGTCTCCCCGGAGCAGTCGGTCCTCACCCTGCTGCGCAGCGAGGAGCTGGACGACCTGATCGGCCGCCTGGACCAGCGCACGGCCTCCATCATCAAGATGCGGTACGGCATCGAGGACGGCCGCGAGCGCACCCTGACCGAGGTCGGCAAGGAGCACGGGCTCACCCGTGAGCGGATCCGCCAGATCGAGAAGCACGCGCTGCTGGAGCTGAAGAAGCTGGCCCGCGACACGGGGTTCGACGCGGCCGCGTGACGGCGGGCCCCTCCCCTGGGGAAGGGTTCCGGGGCGCACTGCGCGGTGCGGTGCGCGCGCCGGGTGGTGCGGGTGGCGAAAGACGGCGCAAACATGGCGCGGTCCCGTCGCTTCAACGCCCGGGCCCGAGGGAACAACCCTTCCGGGCCCGCAAGCGGGCCCGGGGCCGGCACTCCCCACACCCCCACACCGCACCCCTGGCCGACAACGACGCCGGCCGACCCACGCAAAGCCACGTCCCGACGCAATCCCCCCCCCGGCGCCGGGACCTCCCGAGCCGGGCTTCGGCGCCTACCCCCCCCGGGCGCCGGGGCCCGGCCTCTTCTGCCCGGCGGGGTTCTCTCCCCTGAGGAGCCTCCCGGGCCCGTCCCGTAAGGGCCCCGGGTACTGGAACGGCGGCCCACCCCGTACCTGAACCCCGGGGTGGACCGCCGGATGGCAGATTCTGCCACACGGGCATAGCCTGCCGGGCATGAGCACCACCCAAACCCCCGCCCACCAGCCGTTTTCCGCCTCCGCGCCGGTGTCCCTCACCGAACGCCGGAAGGCCGAGACACGGATGGAGATCGCCCGGGCGGCGGCGGCCCTCTTCGTCCGGCAGGGCCTGCGGGCGACCCGCGCCGAGGACATCGCCCAGGCCGCGGGCATCGCACCGCGCACGTTCTACCGCTACTTCGCCACCAAGGAGGAGGCGGTCGCCCCCCTCTACGCCGCCGGCGCCCAGCGCTGGATCGAGGCGGTCCGCACGGCCCCGGCCGGCCTGCCCGTCCCGCAGGCCCTGGAACACGCCGTCCGCCACACCCTCACCCCTGGCCTCGGCGTCTCCGCCGCTTCCTGGGAGTGGCTGCGCACCCTGGTCCGCCTGGCCGGCACCAGTCCGGCCCTGCGCAAGGTGTGGGCCGAGGTGTGCCAGGCGTCGGAGGGCGCGCTGGCGGAGATCCTGGCGGCCCGGGAGAACGCCCCGACGGCACCGGCGACCCTGACGCCCCAGGGGATTTCGTGTCCGGAGCGGCCCGGCGTGGAGTGCGGCGCCCAGGACCCGGCGCCGCTCACCCCGCGGCTGCGGTTCGCGGCGGCCGTGGCCGGGGCCGCCGTACGCGTCGCCGTGGAGTCCTGGGCCGCCACGGCGACCCACCCCACCGGCCCCGAGGGCCCGGCCGGCCTGGCCGTACGCAACCTGCGCGCGCTGCGGGACTTCGAGTGGCCCGGGACCCCGTCCGTGCCACAGCCCTGAGGTTCCCTAGGGAACGTACGCCCCCTCCGCCCCTTCCGGTCCGGCGTTCGCGGCCCTGGTCAGGCGGTCGCCCAACCGCCGTACGCACTCCACCAGTCCCGCCGGCCCGCGCACCGCGAACTCGGCCTCCGTCATCGCCAGCCGGACCGCCAGCCACTCCATCGGGTCGCCCGTGGTGCCCCGCAGGACGCAGCCGCCCGTGCCGTCGTCCTCGGGCACCCCGAGCCAGGCGGGAAGGCGCGCGGAGACCTGTTCCGCCGGCGCGGCGAACCGCACCTCGAAGGCGTACGTCTCCTGCCGCCGGTGGATGGACTGGCGCAGATACTCGGCGGCGCTCCCCGTGGGCAGTTCCCGCGGCGCGAACCGGACGCCGGTCGCGAACGGCTCACTCACCCGGTCCACCCGGAAGGTGCGCCAGTCGGCCCGGTCGACGTCGTAGGCCACCAGGTACCAGCGCCGTCCCGTCGACACCAGCCGGTGCGGCTCGGTCAGCCGGCGGGAGGCGCTGCCGTCCTTGTCGCGGTAGGCGAACCGCAGCCGTTCGTGGCCCGCCACCGTGGACGCCATCACGGTCAGCGTCTCCGGGGCGATGCCCGGCCCGTCGCCGAGCGTCAGCGGTGTCGTCGCGGCCTGGAGCGTGGACACCCGGTGGCGCAGCCGGGACGGCAGCACCTGCTCCAGCTTGGCCAGCGCCCGTACGGCCGCCTCGTCCACCCCTTCGATGGCGTGCCCGGCACCGGCCCGCAGCCCCACCGCGATCGCCACGGCCTCCTCGTCGTCCAGCACCAGCGGCGGCATCGCCTTGCCCGCGACCAGCCGGTACCCGCCGTCCGCACCCCTCGTCGCCTGCACCGGATACCCCAGCTCCCGCAGCCGGTCCACATCCCGCCGCACGGTCCGCCGGGACACCCCCAGCCGGCCGGCCAGCTCGCCCCCGGGCCACTCACGGGGCGTCTGGAGCAGGGACAGCAGCTGAAGCAGCCGGGCCGGTGTGTCGGTCGTCATGCCTACGAGCATGCCGTGCCTATAGGTCAGGATCTGACCTATAGCGGCCCTAGGTTCCTCCTCATGACCACTCCGACGGCGCTTTCCGCCCCACCCTCCGACCGAACCCGCTGGCTGGCCCTGGCCATCGTCATGACCGCGGCCTTCATGGACCTCGTGGACGTGACGATCGTCAACATCGCCATCCCGTCGATCCAGCGGAACGAGCACGCCTCGGTGGGCCAGATCCAGTGGATAACCGCCGGCTACGCCCTCGCCTTCGCCGCCGGCCTGATCACCGGCGGCCGGCTCGGTGACATCCACGGCCGCAAGCGGCTGTTCCTCGTCGGCATCGGCGGCTTCACCCTCGCCTCCGCCCTGTGCGGATTCGCGGCGAACCCGGAGATGCTCGTCGCCTCCCGCCTCCTCCAGGGCGGTATGGCCGCGCTGATGGTGCCGCAGGTGCTGTCGATCGTGCACGCCACCTTCCCGGCCCACGAACGCGGCAAGGTCTTCGGCCTGTTCGGCGCGATCGTCGGCCTCGGCGCGGTATCCGGTCCGCTGCTCGGCGCGCTGCTGACGGAATGGAACCTGTTCGGCCTCGAATGGCGGCCCATCTTCCTCATCAACCTGCCCGTCGGCGTGCTCGCCTGGCTGCTGGGCCGCCGGTTCATCACCGAGTCCCGCGCCCCCAAGGCGCTGAAGCTGGACCTCGTCGGGGTCGCCCTGGTCACGCTGGGCCTGCTCATGCTGCTCTACCCGCTGACCCGCGGGCGGGAGCTGGGCTGGCCGCTGTGGGGGTACGTCTCGATGGCCGGTGCCTTCGTCGTCTTCGCGGGGCTGGTGGCGTACGAGCGGCGCAAGGCGGCGCGGGACGGCTCGCCGCTGGTCGAGCTGTCGTTGTTCCGGGTGAAGAGCTTCGCCGCCGGTATCGCCGTGCAGACCGTGTTCGGTGTCGCGCTCGGCATCTTCTTCCTGGTCTGGACGCTGTACATGCAGATCGGCCTGGGCTGGAGCGCGCTGCGGGCCGGGCTGACCGGGGTGCCGTTCTCGCTCGCGGTGTCCACGGCGGCCGGGCTGTCGGTGCAGCAGCTGGTTCCCCGGTTCGGCCGCAAGGTGCTCCAGACGGGCGCGCTGGTGATGGGCGCTGGCGTGCTGCTGTACCTGTGGGAGGCCGACCACTACGGCCTCGCCATCACCTCCTGGCAGATGGCCCTGCCGCTGGTCGTGATGGGGCTCGGCATGGGCCTGATCGTCGCCCCGCTGACCGACGCGGTGCTCTCGGAGGTGCCGCGCGAGCACGCCGGTTCCGCGTCCGGGCTGATCAACACCGTGCAGCAGATGGGCAACGCGCTCGGGCTGGGTCTGGTGTCGGTGGTCTTCTACGGGCAGATCGGCGACCGGCTCGCCCTCGCCGAGATCGGCCCGGCCTTCGTGCACGCCTTCCAGCACGCGCTGTGGTACGTCGCCGGGATCATGGGCGTGATCTTCCTGCTGATGTGCGCCCTGCCGAAGCGCCCGGCCCAGCACGCGGAGGGCGCGGGGGAGGAGGCGTCGGCGCCGGAACGGGAGCTCGAGCCGCAGCCGGCGGGCTGACCGCGTACGAGGAGGGGCCCGGCACCGGTCAGGTGCCGGGCCCCTCGTCGTACTACCGGACGCTGACAGGGAGGGTTCGAAGTCCGTTCATGCCCGATTGGAGTCTGAACCTGTTTACTTTCCTGGCATCCGGACGTAGCCTCCCTGAGAAACCACACGTTCGGGCATGAGGCGGAGGCGAACGGACATGTACGCACCGGAGCGGCAGCAGGAGATCCTCCGGCTCGCCCGGGACGGCGGCCGGGTGGACGTGCTGTCGCTGGCCGAGGAGTTCCAGGTCACCGCGGAGACGATCCGCCGCGACCTGAAGGCCCTCGACCGCGCCGGCCTGGTCCGCCGGGTGCACGGCGGTGCCATCCCGGTCGGCCGCCTCGACTTCGAGCCGGACCTCGCCGAGCGCGAGTCCACCGCCGCCGACGAGAAGGACCGCATCGCCAAGGCGGCCCTCGCCGAACTGCCCGCCGGGGGCACGGTGATCCTCGACGCCGGTACGACGGTGGCCCGCCTCGCCGCCACGATCCCGCTGGAGGCGTCCCTCACCGTCGTCACCCACAGCCTGCCCATCGCCGCCCGGCTCGCCGACCACCCGGGTATCCAGCTCCACCTGGTCGGCGGCCGGGTACGGCACCGTACGCGCGCCGCCGTGGACGCCTGGGCGCTGCGCGCGTACGGCGAGATCCGCGCCGACGCGCTGTTCGTCGCCGCCAACGGCTTCTCCGCCGAGCACGGCCTGACCACCCCCGACCTCGCCGAGGCCGCGGTCAAACGGGCCGCGGTCGGCGCCGCGCGGCGGGTGGTGCTGCTCGCCGACTCCGGCAAGCACGGCCAGGAGCACTTCGCCCGCTTCGGCGGCCTCGACGATGTGGACCTGCTGATCACCGACAGCGGGCTGAGCCCGGACGACGCCGCCGCCATCGAGCGCGGCGGCACGGAAGTGGTACGCGCATGATCCTCACCGTCACCCCCAACCCGTCCCTCGACCGCACCTACGAGGTGCCCGCCCTGGAGCGCGGCGAGGTCATCCGCGCCGACGGCGAACGCATGGACCCCGGCGGCAAGGGCGTGAACGTCTCCCGGGCCGTCGCCGCCGCCGGCCGGCGCACGCTCGCCGTCCTGCCCCTGGGCGGTGCGCCGGGCGCGCTCGTCGCCGACCTGCTGGACGCGCAGGGCATCGAGGTCGCGCCGGTCCCGGTCGCCGGCGCCACCCGCTCCAACATCGCGCTCGCGGAAGCCGACGGGGTGCTCACGAAGATCAACGCGCCGGGCCCCGAACTGTCGGCGGCCGAACAGGAACTCCTGCTGGACACCGTACGGTCGCACTCCCGCGCCGCCGACTGGATCGCCTGCTGCGGCAGCCTCCCCCGGGGACTCGCGCCCTCCTGGTACGCCGACCTGGTCACCCGGGCGCACGCCGCCGGCGCCCGGATCGCGCTGGACACCTCGGGGCGCGCCCTCCTGGAGGCGCTGCGCGCGCGGCCCGACGTGGTGAAGCCGAACGCCGAGGAACTGGCGGAAGCCGTCGGCCGCCCGCTGGCCACCGTCGGCGACGCGCTCAAGGCGGCCGAGGAACTGCGCGCGCTGGGCGCCCGCACCGTCCTGGCGAGCCTGGGCGCCGACGGACAGCTTCTGGTGACGGATGCCGGTGCCTGGTTCGGCAGCGCCCGGGTGTCCGCGGTCCGCAGCAACGTCGGCGCCGGGGACGCCTCCCTGGCCGGCTTCCTCATCGCCGGCGGCACCGGTCCCGAGGCCCTCGCCTCCGCCGTCGCCCACGGCGCCGCCGCGGTCGGGCTCCCCGGCAGCCTGATGCCGACGCCCGCCGACCTGGATCCGGCGGCGGTGACCGTCACGGCGGACATTCCGCTCGACCGCGAACTGACGGAGCCGGTCTCATGATCCCGCCCGTCCGCCACGGCACCCGCCCGGGCTTTCGCCGGCTGGGCGGACAGACCGGCCCCGTCCCCCGTACCACCCCGCCCCCTGACCGCACCCCCGTCCCCACCCCCGCCGGCCCCTGCCCTCCGGCGGCACGCGCGCGAAGGAGCCCGCGATGAGCGACATGATCAGCGCGGACCTGGTCGACCTCGACCTGTCCGCCGACACCAAGGAGGCGGCGGCCCGCGCCCTCGCCGCACGCATGGTGGCCCGGGGCCGGGTGACCGACCTGGAGGGTTTCCTCGCCGACGTGGCCGCCCGCGAGGCCCAGATGCCGACCGGGCTCGACGGCGGCATCGGCATCCCGCACTGCCGCAGCGCCCATGTCACCGAGCCGACCCTCGCCTTCGGCCGCAGCGCCACCGGTATCGACTTCGGCGCCCCGGACGGCCCGGCCGACCTCGTCTTCCTGATCGCGGCACCGGCCGGCGCCGACGACGCCCACCTCACGATCCTCTCCTCCCTCGCCCGCAAGCTGATGAACGCCGAGTTCACGGCCGCGCTGCGGGCGGCGGACAGCGCCGGGACGGCGGCGGCCCTGATCCGGGGCGAGGAGCCGCCGGCGGGTGAGGAAGCGGGGCCCGCGAGCGTCCCGGGCGCCGCCGAAGACACCGCTGTGGCTCCGGCGGCGGCCTCCGCCGGAGCCACAGCGGGCAGTACGGGGGAGACGGCGGCCGCGAGCGGGATGGCGGCCGCGAGCGCCGCCGAGCCAGGTACGTCCGCCGAGCCAGGTACGTCCGCCGAGCCAGGTACGTCCGCCGGGACCGGTGCTCCCGCCGAGCCGGGTGTGCCCGTCGCGTCCGGTCGGCCCGCCACCGATACCGCCGGCGCCGGCGTCGTCCCCGGCCCGGGCGAGCCCCGGCCCTTCCGGATCGTGGCCGTCACCTCCTGTCCCACCGGCATCGCCCACACCTACATGGCGGCCGAGTCCCTGGAGAACGCGGGCCGGGAGGCGGGGATCGAGCTGGTCGTCGAGACGCAGGGCTCGGCCGGTTTCGCCCGGCTCGACCCGGCGGTGATCGCGGCTGCGGACGGCGTGATCCTCGCGCACGACGTCCCCGTACGCGACAAGGACCGTTTCGCGGGCAAGCCGACCGTCGACGTGGGCGTGAAGGCGGGCATCAACCGGGCGGCCGAACTCATCGCCGAGGTCCGCGAGAAGGCGGCGCGCGGCGAGGTGAGCGCTCCGGCGCACGCACCGGCGGGCACGCCGGTCGAACGCGCGGGCGACGCCACCGAGGGCTACGGCACCAAGCTCCGCACCTGGCTGATGTCCGGCGTCAGCTACATGGTCCCGTTCGTCGCCGCCGGCGGTCTCCTCATCGCCCTCGGCTTCGCGATCGGCGGCTGGCAGGTCGACAAGGCCCCCTCGGTCATGGACCACTTCGTGTGGACGCAGACCGACAGCTGGGGCGCGCTGCTCTTCCAGATCGGCGGCGTCGCCTTCAAGTTCCTCGTCCCGGTCCTGGCCGGCTACATCGCCTACGGCATGGCCGACCGGCCCGGCCTCGTCCCCGGCTTCGTGGGCGGCGCGATAGCGCTGGACGCGGGCGCGGGCTTCCTCGGCGGCCTGGCGGCCGGTCTGATCGCCGGTGGCGTGGTGCTGGCGATCCAGCGGGTGCGCATCCCGGCGGTGCTGCGCGGCATCATGCCGGTGGTGGTGATCCCGCTGCTCTCCTCGGCGGTCACCGGCTTCCTGATGCTCGTCGTCATCGGCAAGCCGATCGCCTCCGCGCAGAAGGGCCTCACCGACTGGCTGAGCGGGCTCACCGGCACCAACGCCGTCCTGCTCGGCGCCCTGCTCGGCCTGATGATGTGCTTCGACCTGGGCGGCCCGGTCAACAAGGTCGCCTACGCCTTCGCCACCGCCGGCATCGCCGTCACCGACCCCAGCGACTCGGCGATGCAGATCATGGCGGCGGTGATGGCGGCCGGTATGGTCCCGCCGCTGGCGATGGCCCTGGCCACCACCGTGCGCGGCCGGCTGTTCACCCCGGCCGAGCGCGAGAACGGCAAGGCCGCCTGGGTGCTGGGCGCGTCCTTCATCTCCGAGGGCGCGATCCCGTTCGCGGCGGCCGACCCGCTGCGGGTCATCCCGTCCGCCATGGCGGGCGGCGCGCTCACCGGCGCCCTGTCGATGGCCTTCGGGGCCACCCTGCGCGCCCCGCACGGCGGCGTCTTCGTGGTCCCGCTGATCGGCAGCCCGCTGCTGTACCTGGTGGCCATCGCGGCCGGGGTGTGCGTCACCACGGCCCTGGTGGTCCTCCTCAAGGGAATGCGCGGGCAGGTCCCCGGGTCCGGGACCGCCGGCCCCGCCGCGCACCCGGCCGGAGCCCGGGAGGACACCGGACAGCCGGTGGCCGCCTGACCGCGCGGCCGTGACCCTTCACGGCGTCTTGTCCCTTTGCACCGCTGTGAGTTGTTCACGGCACCTGCGAGATACATCACGGTCCGGGGCGGAAGTCCCGGACCGTGGTGTGTACTGGGGTGTATGCCTGAGCACGCCCCGATTCTCCAGCTGATCGGCGTGACCGTCCTCGCGGTGGCGGCCGTCGTGTGGGCCGGCGTCCTGCTGCGCCTGCTGCGCCGCGCGGGTCTCGCCGCCGGGGCGGCCGGCGCCCGGCGCCGCACCGTGCCGCTCCCGGCCGTGCCGCGCCAGACCCGGGTCGGCCCGCCCCGGGAGTCCGTCGAGCTGACCCCCGCCGAACAGGACGCCTTCGCGGGCCTGGTACGGCACCTCGCCAACGGCTGACCCGCCGCACCACCCGGCCGCCGCCGCACGGCTTGGTCGGCCCCGCGCCCGGCGGGCACCGGGGCCGTCCGCGTCACCCCTGCCGTGCCGCGCGCCGCTCCATCGCCTCCCGGGCCGCCTCCTCCGACTTGTACACCTCGCACATGTGCCGCCCGTCGGGCGTGGCCGTGTGCTCCACCTCCCACAGGGAGATCTCGGTGCCGTCCGGCAGCAGGAAGGCGTGCTCGTACAGCGCGTAGCTCAGACCCGCCCGGCCGGCCCGTCCCGGCCGGCCGAACGCCTGGGTGATCTCGTGCGCGGTCGCCGTCGCCAGCAGCGCCGCCGTCTCGGCGCCGGGGCGGTCGGGGTTCTCCGCCCGGCGCAGCAGCCGGCGCGCGTGGTCCGCCGAGTCGTCCGAGGCGAACACGTGCCGGGGCTCGGGGATCGCCCACAGCCGCATCAGCGCGGGCAGTTCCGCCTCCGGGGTGTCCGTCGGCATCCCGAGCCGGGCCGCGGCGGTCCGCAGCTCCTCCTCGTCCAGATACACCTCGTGCTCCGGCTCGCTGCCCGGGGTGGAGTTGTGCACCAGTTCCCACAGCGTGACCGCCGAGCCGTCGGCGAGCAGCCAGGTGTGCCGGTGGGTCTCCCGGCGCAGCCCCGAGCTGTGGTAGGCCGAGTGCAGCGAACTGTCGTGCGCCAGCGCGCAGTCGAGACGCCGTATCACCTCGTCCGGCAGCTCGAAGGAGTTCAGGGCACGGCCGAGGAGTCGCGCGAGATGCTCCTCCGGAGACTCGGGCGACTCGGCTGGTTCGTACGCTTCGGTCTCGTACGGAACGCTCAAGGCTTCTCCCGGCGTTGCTGCATGTCACCTTGTGGGTGCATACCGTAGCCCCTCGCCCGGGCGTCATGTCCGGGAACCGGGAAAACGTACGCCGGGAAAACGCGCGGGCCGCGCGAAGAGTTCCCGCGCGGCCCGCCGTTGAGTCAAAAACCGCCGGTCAGACGGCACTTCCCGCGGTCCAGGCGCTCCACTGCATGTTCCAGCCGTTGAGGCCGTTGTCGGGGGCGACCGTGGTGTCCGGGGAGTTCTTCACGATCACCACGTCCCCGATGAGCGTGTTGTCGTAGAACCACTTGGCCGACGTGTCGCCCTGCGCCCCCTGCACGTCCGCGAGGCCGACGCAGCCGTGGCTGGTACCCGTCCGGCCGAACGGCGGGTTGCCCTTGTTGTACCAGTAGTTGCCGTGGATGAACGTCCCCGACGTCGTCAGCCGCATCGCGTGCGGCACGTCCGGTATGTCGTACTCCCCGCCGAAGCCGACCGTCGAGCCGTTCATCCGGGTCTGGGTGAACTTCTCGGAGACGACCATCTGCCCGTTGTACGTGGTGTGCTCCGGGCTGCCCGCCGAGATCGGCACCGACTTGATGGTCTGCCCGTCCCGTACGACCGTCATCGTCTGCGTGTTGACGTCGACCGTGGAGACCTGCGACCGACCGACGGTGAAGGAGACGGTCTTCTTCTGCACGCCGTAGACGCCCTGCGCGCCCTGTACGCCGTCCAGGTCGATGTTCATCGTGACCTTGGAGCCGGCCTTCCAGTACTCCTGCGGCCGGAAGTCCAGCCGCCGGTCGCCGAACCAGTGCCCGGCCACCTGCTGGCCGCTGCTGGTGTTGACCGTGATGTGCGACTGCACGGCCTTCTTGTCCGTGATCGACTTGTCGAAGGTGAACGACACGGGCATGCCCACCCCGACCGTCGCGCCGTCGTCCGGCGTGTAGGTGCCGATGAAGCTGTTCGCCGGGCTGACGGTGGTGAAGATGGCGTTCGCCGCCGCCGGGCGCCCCTCGGAGTCCTTCGCGGTCGCGTTTATCTCGTACTTCGTCCCGCGCTCCAGCCGCCGCTCCGGCTTCCAGGTGTGGCCGTCCGCCGATATCGCCCCGGGCACGGCCTGCCCCGAGCCCGCCACGGTCATCTTCACCTCGGTCAGCTTGCCGTCGCTGACCTTCACCCCGGTGGCGTTGATGGACGCCCCGGTCGAACCGTCCTTGGCCGATATCGCGATCTTCGCCGCCGACGTCTTGGGGGAATCGCCGCCCTTGCCGTCGTTCTTGGCACTGGCGTCGCCGCCGCAGGCGGTCAGGGTGAGGGCGCCGACCATCAGGGCGGCACAGGCCACCAGTGCGCGCCGCGCTGCAATGTCCGGCGTTGTCACGGGCTGCTCCAGGTTCGTGTGATGTGCGGGTTCCGTTCCGGTCGTGAGGAAAGAGGGTGCGGGCGCCGGGGAAGGTTCCCACCGGTCCCCGTTGACGCCATCACGTGACAGAACCGCGACAATCGGCCCGCCCGCGCTACCCCCTCCCGTACAACTCCGCGTACGACAGCCAGACTCCGCCCGGCCCCTCGACCGACTCCGCGGCCCGCACCGCCCGTACGATCGCCCGCGTCACCAGGTCCGCGCCGGCCGCCAGGATGTCGTTCGGCGCCAACGGGTGCGTATCGAGGGGGCGGTCGCCGGTCGCCAGCGCGAACACCGTGTCCCCGTCGTGCAGGAGGTGCACCGGCCGCACCGCCCGCGCGATCCCGTCGTGCGCGGTGCCCGCCAGCTTCTGCGCCTGTGCCTTGGTCAGGGCGGCGTCCGTCGCGACCACCGCCAGCGTCGTGTTGAGCGGCGGCGGCGCGTTGCCGGCGGCGGCCTTCGCCAGGCGCTCCCGCGCGGCCTCGTGCACCCGTTCCTCCGGATAGGCCACCCGCCCCTGGAACAACTCCCCGTACAACACCCCCGTCTCCGGATCCAGCACCGCTCCCGCCGCGTTGACGACCACCAGCGCCGCCACCGTGATCCCCGAACCGAGCACCGTGCTGGCGGTGCCCACCCCGCCCTTCAGCTGCCCGGCGACCGCGCCCGTGCCGGCGCCCACGCACCCCTCGGGCACCGGCGCCCCCGGCGCGCTCGCCGCCGCGGCCTCCACCGCCGCCCGGCCCGTCGCCGCGTCCGGGCGGGCCCGGAAGTCCCCGCCGCGCCCCAGGTCGAAGACGCACGCCGCGGGCACCACCGGCACGACATGTGCCGGGTCCGGCCCCACGGGCACCCCGCGGCCCCGCTCCTCCAGCCAGGCCATCACCCCGGACGCCGCGTCGAGCCCGTACGCGCTCCCCCCGGTCAGCACCACCGCGTCGACCCTCTGGACCACGTTGCGCGGGTCGAGCGCGTCGGTCTCCTTGGTGCCGGGTCCGCCGCCGCGCACGTCCACGGCGGCGACGGCGCCGCCCTCGGGCGCGAGGACCACCGTGGTGCCGGTGAGCCAGCCGTCGCCGACCCGGGTGGCGTGCCCCACCCGCAGCCCGGCGACATCCGTCAAAGCGTCAGCTGTCATGGACGCCAGTGTGACCGAGTGCCCTCTCCGGAGGGCTCAGCCGGCCGGGGCGGCGGAGCCCGGCCGGTGCTCCCGGGCGGCCGTGCGCGCCGTCAGCACCACCCCGGTCACCACCGAGGCCGCGGACACCAGCCCCGCCGCGAGCACCGCCCAGTCGCCGAGGAACGTGCAGCAGATCACCAGCAGGGCCGTGACCGGCAGCACCAGCTGCTGGGCGAGCCCCACCTTGAAGTGCCGGGAGTGCAGCGCCCACACCGTCAGCAGATACAGCGCCGTCGGCAGGGTGACGGCGGCCGACGCGGCCAGGGCGGAGATGTGCGCCTTGCCGGTCGCCTGCTCCACGGCCACCTCCAGCCCCGCGCCGACGGCCGCCGCCGAGGCGAACACCACGTAGTGGCCGTAGCCCCAGACGAACGCCCGTCTGCTGGAGCGCAGATGACCGTGGATGGGGACCACGAAGTAGATCCACCACGCGGCGAAGACGATCAGCAGTCCGCCCGCCGCGATGGGCAGCAGCTCGGCCGGGGTGCTGTGCTCGGCCAGGGCCGACTTCACGGCGACCGTGGCCGCGGCGATCGTCTCGCCGAGCACGATGATCGTGAACAGTCCATAGCGTTCGGCGATGTGATGCGGGTGCCAGGGAGTCATCTGCTTCCGCTCGGCGTACAGCGGCACGCACAGTTCCACCAGCGCCATCACCAGGAACACCCAGGGCCGCGCGGGCTCCGGCAGCAGCACCAGGCCGAGCCAGCCCACCTGGCACAGCAGCACCCCGCCCGCGTACCGCAGGGCCGTGGTCCGCTCCGTGCCCCCGGCTGATCTCGCGGCTCTCAGCCACTGCCAGACCATCCCCAGCCGCATGATCGCGTAGCCGAGCCACACCAGCAGGAAGTCGTGGACCGTGAAGGCCCGGGAGACACCGGCCGCCAGGACCAGCACGCCGGCGATCTGCACCAGGGTGACGATCCGGTAGAGCGCGTCGTCGTTGTCGTACGCCGAGGCGAACCAGGTGAAGTTCATCCAGGCCCACCAGATCGCGAAGAACGCCATCGCGTAGTCCAGGATCCCGGTGCCCGCGTGTCCTTCCGCGACGGCGTGCACCAGCTGTACGCCCGCCTGCGCGACCGCCACGACGAAGCACAGGTCGAAGAACAACTCCAGCGGGGAGGCGACGCGGTGCGCCTCCTCCCGCTCGCGTGCGGTGAGCCGTCGCAGGTGACCCGGGGGCCGTGGTGCGCCGGAAGGGGCGGGCGGGGAAGCGGAACGGGACGTCATGATTCCCAGCACAGCAGAAACCGGCCGGGAAATCCTCTTCACGCTCTCCCGCGCACGAGGGGCGGGCCGGCCGTCCGGCGCCTGGGGCGGGCAGCCCGCCGGGCCGCCGGCACGGGAGCCGTACCCTGGTGGCATGAGCACCGCTCCCGAACCCTCCCCCGAGCCGCGCGCCCCGAAGCCCGCGCTGGTCTTCGACGACCCGCTGGACCAGCAGTCCTCGGACGACACCGACCGCGGGTGGGGCGAGCGGACCGACGGCGACAGCGCCGCCGACCTCAAGCGCTTCCTGGACGAGAAGCCGCCCCACCACCTCTGAACGGGCAGCCACCTCTCAACCGGCCGCCACCTCTGAACGGGCCGCCGCCTTCGAGCGGTCCACCGCCTCCGGGCGGGCGTCCTCTTGTGCGCGGGGGACCGACGGTGAGCGGGCCGTGGGAGCGCCGCTAGCGCTCGTCGGCGCGTCCCGGGCCGCGCTGGGCGACCAGGGCGTCCCGGATCTCCTTGAGCACCTCCAGCTCGCTCACCTCCACGACCTCCTTGGTGCCCTCGCGCGCCGCCTTCCGGTCCGCCTGCCGGGCCAGGTACTTCGACATCGGCAGGACCATCAGGAAGTAGACCACCGCCGCGGTGATCACGAAGGTGAGCGTGGCGCCCAGGACGGAGCCCCACAGGATCGGCACACCGCTTTGCACGGTGCCGTCGGCGGCCACCTTGCACGGGTCCTTCAGGCAGGAGCTGTAGTGGTCGAGGTTCTGCGTGCCGATCGCTCCGACCAGCGGGTTGATGACCCCCTTCACCACCGAGTTGACGATGTTGGTGAAAGCCGCGCCGATGACCACCGCGACTGCCAGATCGACGACGTTGCCGCGCATCAGGAAGGCCTTGAAGCCATGCCAGACGCTCGGTTCCTTCTTCGCGCTCAACTCGGGGACTCTCCTCGCATGCACAGGGTGTGGAACAAAACGCTCCGCAACCTACGGCAGGGTGCGGTCCCGGTGTCCATTCCGGTAACTCGATCGAGCGACTTGACAGGAAGCCGTCGACGGACCGTTCAAGCTGGTTCAGCACAGCGTCACCGCCAGGCGCGCGGTGGCACTCGCGCCGACCAGCCGGGCGGCCGCGGCCCGGGGTACCGACAGCACCACCAGGGCTCCGCTCTCGGCGGTGCCGTCCGGCGGCTCCGGCACCTCCGTCACCCGGACACCGCGCGCGAGCACCCGGGCACCGCTGGCGGGCGGGTCCTGCGCCGCGATGACGTCGACCCGGTCGCCGGGCCGCAGCAGCCGCACCGTGGCGGCGTCGGCGATCCGCACCGGGGCCGTCACCAGCTCCGCCGCCGGGCGCGGCCGTGCCGGGCCGGCGACGGGGTGCCCGCGGGGCCGCTGCGGTCCGGGCGGCTCCGGTCCCGTCCCGGGGCCCGCGGCCACCAGTGCCGCCGCGGTCACCGCGAGGCCGACGGCCAGGGCGCGCCTGCGGTGCCGTACCAGCCGTTGCAGCTGATACCGCCCGCCGCGCACCCGTACCGGATCGAAGGGGGGCACCTCGCGGGTCGCCGGGGCGTCCGTACCCAGCGGGCGCGGCAGCCGGAAGGGGGATGGGAAGGAGGAGCGGGCGGGTGAGTGCGGGTGCGGGAAGGGCCGGCGGGGGGACGGGGCCGGGCCGAAGGGGAGCGGAGGTACGGGCGAGGGCATGGGATCACCGCCTGCGGCGAGGGATTTCGGCTTGCGGTGCCACGATGACGGCTCCCGCCGGATCCCGCCGGGACCGGTGGACGACGAACGGCTTGTGGATAACTCGCTCACCCGAACGAGAGATTCCGCCCACCGTCCGCCCGCCGCCCGGCTCGGCCCCACCCCCGACGAGACCACCCCGACCGCCCCGCCGACGCCACGTCAGAGGCCCCACGGCGACCGCGTCCCCCGGCTCCCGCTGCCCCGAGCTCACCCTGCCCCCAGCTCACGGCACGCCCGGGCAGCCAAGCCCACCCTGCCCCAGCCCACGCCACGCCCGACAGCCGAGCCCCGACAGCCGAGTCCCGCCGGCAAAGCCCCGCCGGCAAACCGCGTCGGCAATCCGCCGCCCACCCCGCCCTACGGCAGCGCGAACCCCGGGTTCATCCCGCCGAGGGCGTTCACGCACAGGCAGTCGCGGGCGTCGGAGGCCGGCAGGGCCGCGACCGCGTCGAACAGGACGCCGCGCAGGCGGGCGACGTTGGCCGAGAAGACCCGCAGGACCTCCTCGTGCGAGACGCCCTCGCCGGTCTCGGCGCCCGCGTCGAGGTCGGTGACCAGGGTCAGCGAGGTGTAGCACAGCTCCAGTTCCCGGGCGAGCGCCGCTTCGGGGTGGCCGGTCATGCCCACCACCGACCAGCCCTGGGCCTGGTGCCACAACGATTCGGCACGGGTGGAGAAGCGCGGGCCCTCCACCACGACCAGCGTGCCGCCGTCCACCGGCTCCCAGTCCCGTCCGCGCGCCGCCTTCAGCGCGACGGCCCGGCCGGTGGGGCAGTAGGGGTCGGCCATGGACACATGGACCACGTTCGGCACGGTGCCGTCGGGCAGCGGCAGCCCGTCGAAGTAGGTCTGCGCCCTGGACTTCGTACGGTCCACCAGCTGGTCCGGGATCAGCAGGGTGCCCGGGCCGTGCTCGGGGCGCAGTCCGCCCACCGCGCACGGGCCGAGCACCTGCCGGACGCCGACCGAGCGCAGCGCCCAGAGGTTGGCGCGGTAGTTGATGCGGTGCGGCGGCAGATGGTGGCCGCGGCCGTGGCGGGGCAGGAAGGCGACCCGCCGCCCGGCGACCTCGCCGAGGAAGAGGGAGTCACTGGGCGCCCCGTAGGGGGTGTCCACCTGGACCTCGGTCACGTCGTCCAGGAAGGAGTAGAACCCCGAACCGCCGATTACGCCGATCTCTGCGTTCGCCATGACCAGCACACTAGCGGGCCGCGAAACGGCGGGGGAGCCGTCGCGCGGACAGCCGGGCCGGTGCCGGGACGCCGAAGACCCCGCCGTCGGACGACGGCAGGGTCACGGATGAGAGATCTCAGGCGGCGGAGCTGCTGGTGGAGCTCGACGAAGACGACGAAGACGAGGACGACGACGTCGAAGAGGACGAGGTCGAGGACTTCGCGTCGGACGACGAGCCGGCCGGCTTCGACGCCGGGCTGCTGCTCGACGTGGAGCCGCGGGAGTCGTTGCGGTAGAACCCGGAGCCCTTGAAGACGATGCCGACCGCGGAGAACACCTTCTTCAGGCGCCCCTTGCAGCTGGGGCACTCGGTCAGGGCATCGTCGGTGAACTTCTGCACCGCCTCAAGGCCCTCGCCGCACTCGGTGCACTGGTACTGGTAGGTCGGCACTGTCTTCCTCCTGGCACTCTCACTCAATGAGTGCTAACGACGGTCCATAGTGACGTATTCCCGGGGATCAGTCCACCGCTACCGGGGAGCGGTGACCCACGCCACGTGCCACGGTACGGTTCCGGTCCGGCGTGGCCAGCCGGGAGCGCAGGGCCACGAGGGTGATCAGCGCGAGCACGGTGCCGCCCATGGGCACCAGGAACCCGGCGCCGTCCCACAGCCGGTCCTCGAGCTGTCCGGCGACCGTCACGGCGGCGGCCTGGCCGAGTGCGACCGCGCCGGTCAGCCAGGTGAAGGCCTCGGTGCGGGCGCCGGCCGGGACCAGGCCGTCGACCAGCGTGTAGCCGGTGATCAGGGACGGGGCGATGCACATGCCGACCAGCAGGCCGAGCGCGGCGAGCAGCGCCACGGAGTGCGCCGTCCACAGCGCCGACGCCGCGACCGCGAGCGCCGCGTAGCCGATCAGCAGGCGCTTCTGGGGCGCGGCCTTCCAGGCGATCGCGCCGCAGACGATGCCGGACAGCATGTTCCCGGCGGCGAAGACGCCGTACAGGACGCCGTTCAGGCCGGGCTCGCCGATCGACTCCGTGAAGGCCGCGAGCGAGACCTGCATGCCGCCGAAGACCGACCCGATGCCCAGGAAGGTCACGATCAGCACGCGCACGCCCGGGACGCCCAGGGCCGAGGCGTGCCGCACGCGCGCGTGCCCGCTCTCCTGGGACACCGAGGGCTGGGTGCTCTTCTGGGCGGCGAAGAGGAGACCGCCGACGAGGGTCAGCGCGCCCTCCGTGATCAGGCCGGCGGCCGGCGCCACGGCGGTGCACAGCGCGGTCGCCAGCAGGGGGCCGAAGACGAAGGTCAGCTCGTCCGTGACCGACTCGAAGGCCGCCGCGGTGGTCATCAGGGGCGAGCCCTGGAGCTTGACCCCCCAGCGCGCCCGCACCATGGGGCCGACCTGGGGCACCGAGGCGCCGGTCGGGACGGCCGCGACGAACAGTGCCCACAGCGGGGCGTGCGCCAGCGCGAGCGCCGTCAGGGACAGGCCGGAGACCGTGTGCACCAGCACGCCGGGCACCAGGACCGCGCGCTGGCCGTGGCGGTCGGCCAGCCGGCCGCTGTAGGGCGCGAACAGCGCCATGGCGACGCCGGTGACCGCGGCGACGGCGCCCGCGGCGCCGTACGAGCCGGTGGTGTGCTGGACGAGCAGCACGATGGAGAGGGTGAGCATCGCGAACGGCTGGCGCGCCGCGAAGCCGGGCAGCAGGAACGTCCAGGCGCCGCGGGTGCGCAGCAGCTGTCCGTATCCGGGGCGGGAGGACGCCGGCGAGGTCTTCTCCGGTTCGGTGGTGGTGACCGTGGATCCCACGGCCCGTGCCTTTCTGCCGCCTGGTAGCGCGCGGGCCCCGTGCGGGCCGCGCGCCGAGAGCTGTCCTCTTGCGCGGACTGCGGTAGATGCCGGTGCCCGCTCAGGTGGGGGCGACCCGGCCGCCATACGGTCGCGCCAGCTCTGCGTCAGGCAGAGTTGGTTCGATCAGGGTGCGCCCCAATCGTACAGGGATCACCGCTTGCGCGACTGTGAAAACGAGCACCATCCGGCCGGCCACCTGGGTTTCCACGGGAGGCGGACGCCAAGAGACGAGCCCCTCACCGCGAGCCGTTCGTCCCCAGCCACCCCGCCAGCTTGCCGCCGTGGGCGACCGCGCGCAGGCGCCGTTCCGCCGCGTCACGGACCGGGTCGGTGGCGACGACCAGCAGCTCGTCACCGCGCCGCAGCACTGTCGTGGGTAGCGGGACAAACGATTCTTCTTCGCGGACGACCAGGGTGACGGCCGCGCCCGGCGGCAGCCGCAGCTCGCTGATCTCCACGCCGTGCATCCGCGATCCCTCGGGGATGGTGACGGACAGCAGATGCCCGCGCAGCCGCTCCAGGGGCGCCGACTCGATGCCGAGGTCGGACGCCTCGCCCTGCTCGCCGAGCCGCAGCAGGCGTGCCAGCCAGGGCAGGGTCGGCCCCTGGACCAGGGTGTAGACGACGACCAGGACGAAGACGATGTTGAAGATGCGCCGGCTGGCGTCGACGCCGTTCACCATGGGGATGGTGGCCAGGATGATGGGCACGGCGCCGCGCAGCCCCGCCCACGACATCAGGGCCTGCTCCCGCCACGGCACCCGGAACGGCGCCAGGCTGCCCACCACGCTCAGCGGGCGGGCCACCATGGTCAGGACCAGCCCGATGACCACGGCGGGCAGGACGTCGTCGCCCAGCTCGTGCGGGGTGACCAGCAGGCCGAGGACGACGAACATGCCGATCTGGGCGATCCAGCCGAGCCCCTCGGCGAAGCCGCGGGTGGCCGGCCAGTGCGGCAGGCGGGCGTTGCCGAGCATCATCGAGGCCAGGTAGACGGCGAGGAAGCCGCTGCCGTGCGCCAGGGCGCCGGCGGCGTAGGCGGAGACGGCGATCGCGAGCACGGCGATCGGGTAGAGACCGGACGCCGGCAGCGCCACGTGCCTCAGGCCCCAGGACCCGAACCAGCCGACGGCGAGCCCGATGGCCGCACCGATGGCCAGCTCCAGGACGATCTCGCCGAGCAGCAGGTACCAGTGCTCGACCGGGCCGGCCGTGGAGAAGGCGACGACGAGGATGACCACCGGGGCGTCGTTGAAGCCGGACTCCGCCTCCAGCGTGCCCGTCACGCGCGCGGGGAGCGGAATCCTGCGCAGCACCGAGAAGACCGCCGCCGCGTCCGTCGACGACACCACCGCGCCGATGATGAGCGCCTGCCGCCACTCCAGCCCCACCAGGTAGTGGGCGCCCGCCGCGGTGACCCCGACGCTGATCGCGACCCCCACCGTGGCCAGCACGGAGGCGGAGGACAGGACCGGCCGGACCTCCTTCCACTTCGTGCCCAGGCCGCCCTCGGCCAGGATCACGACCAGGGCCGCGTATCCCATGACCTGGGTCACCTCGGCGCTGTCGAAGTGGATGCCGCCGATGCCGTCCTGGCCCATGAGGACGCCGATGCCGAGGTAGACGAGCAGGCTGGGGAGCCCGCTGCGGGAGGAGATCCGGACGGCCGCGACGGCGACGAGCAGGACGGCGGAGCAGACGAGCAGGAGCTGGTTGAGGTGGTGAACAGTCAGCGGGCGTTCCTCCCTCGTATGGCGGCCGGTGCCTCCGTACCCGGGGCTGATGCCTCCGGTTACTTCGTTACCTTACCTAACTCTTGACGCTTTCTTGACGTTCGGCAGGGCAAGATCGAACGCTCGTGCGCGCTGGTTCCCGACTCCGCGTCAAGCGGGACGGGGCCCTGCGCCTATGGTTGCTCCAGCGCTCATTCAAAGTCACAGCCCGACCTGCCGCTCGCGTTAGGACAGCAAGGACAGCGATGCCCCCCAACACCACCGCCACAACGGGTGACACCGCCACCACGGGTGCCACGTCCGTCAAGTCCGGCAGGAAGAAGGGGCGCAAAGCCCGACTGATCGTGCTGGTGCTGGTCCTGGCCGTCATCGGAGGCATCGCCTACGGGGCGTACTGGACGATCAGCACCGTCCGCGCCTCCTTCCCGCAGACCACCGGCACGCTCCGGCTCGACGGCCTGTCCGGCCCGGTCGACGTGAAGCGGGACGGCTACGGCATCCCGCAGATCTACGCCTCCTCGGACGCGGACCTGTTCATGGCGCAGGGCTACGTCCAGGCGCAGGACCGGTTCTACGAGATGGACGTGCGCCGGCACATGACCTCCGGGCGCCTGTCGGAGATGTTCGGCAAGAGCCAGGTCGAGAACGACGAGTTCCTGCGCACCCTCGGCTGGGACCGGATCGCCGAGCAGGAGTACGAGACCAAGCTGTCGCCCGCCACGAAGAAGTACCTCCAGGCCTATGCCAAGGGCGTCAACGCCTACCTCCAGGGCAAGAACGGCAAGGACATCTCCCTGGAGTACGCGGCCCTGGGCCTCACCAACGACTACAAGCCGCAGAAGTGGACCCCGGTCGACTCCGTGGCGTGGCTGAAGGCGATGGCCTGGGACCTGCGCGGCAACATGCGCGACGAGATCGACCGCGCCCTGATGACCAGCCGCCTCGGCCCCCAGCAGATCCAGGACCTGTACCCGGCCTACCCGGCCGGCCGCAACAAGCCGATCGTGCAGGAGGGCCAGTACGACGAACTGACCCAGGCCTTCGAGCAGAGCGGCGCCACGGGCACCTCCGGCAGCACGGGTACGACGGGTACCACGGGCACGACGGGCAGCACGGGCACGACCGGTACTACGGGTACTACGGGTACTACGGGTACTACGGGCGCGACCGGCACCACGGGCGCGACCGGCGCCACCGGCGGTCTCACCGGCTCCTCCCAGGGCACGGCGGGCACCTCCGGCACCGGCACCGCCACCGGCGGCGGATCCACGCTCAGCGGCCAGCTGGGGGGCCTCACCGAGGTCCTGGACGACCTGCCCACGGCCGTCGGCGTGAACGGCCAGGGCATCGGCTCCAACTCCTGGGTGGTCGCCGGGAAGCACACCATCACCGGCAAGCCGCTGCTCGCCAACGACCCGCACCTGTCGGCGTCCCTGCCGTCCGTCTGGTACCAGATGGGCCTGCACTGCCGGAGCGTCTCCGACAAGTGCCAGTACGACGTCTCGGGCTACACCTTCGCCGGCATGCCCGGTGTGGTCATCGGCCACAACGCCGAGATCGCCTGGGGCCTGACCAACTCCGGTGTCGACGTCACCGACCTCTACCTGGAGAAGGTCAGCGCGAACGGCTACCTCTACGACGGCAAGGTCCGCCCGTTCAAGACCCGCGAGGAGACGATCAAGGTCGCCGGCGGCAAGTCCAAGACGATCGTCGTCCGCCAGACCCAGGACGGGATGCCGCTGCTGTCCGACCGTGACGACGAACTCGTCCAGGTCGGCAAGAAGGCCACCGTGAACACCGCCGCGCCCGACCGCGGCGACGGCTACGGCATCGCGCTGCGGTGGACCGCGCTCGACCCGGGCACCACCATGGACGCCGTGTTCGCGCTGGACAAGGCGTCCGACTGGAGCGAGTTCCGCGCGGCGGCGGCCCAGTTCGACGTCCCCTCGCAGAACCTGGTCTACGCCAGCACGGACAACCACATCGGCTACACGCTGCCCGGCCGGATCCCCACCCGCTCCCAGAAGGACACCGGCGCCCTCCCGGCACCGGGCTGGGACCCCCAGTACCGCTGGACCGGCTTCGTCAAGCAGGACGAACTGCCCTACGAGTACGACCCCGAGCGCGGCTACATCGTCACCGCCAACCAGGCCGTGGTCGACCCGGAGAAGTACCCGTACACGCTGACCACCGACTGGGGCTACGGCACCCGCAGCCAGCGCATCACCGACCTGATCGAGTCCAAGATCAAGGGCGGCGGCAAGATCTCCACCGACGACATGCGGCAGATGCAGCTGGACAACAGCAGCGAGATCGCCAAGCTCCTGGTGCCCAAGCTGCTGAAGATCAACCTGTCCGACCCGGAGGTCCGTCAGGCGCAGAAGCTCCTGGAGGGCTGGGACTACACCCAGGACGCCGACTCGGCGGCGGCGGCGTACTTCAACGCCGTCTGGCGCAACGTCCTCAAGCTGGCCTTCGGCAACAAGATGCCCAAGGAGCTGCGGGTCAAGGGACAGTGCCTGTGGGTCGACAAGATCGACAGCACCGGCCCGGTGGACGACGACACCAAGGTGCGCGAGTGCGGTCAGCGCGACGCCGACCAGGCGCAGCCGGACGGCGGCGACCGCTGGTTCGAGGTCGTGCGCACCCTGATGGACAAGCCGGACAGCGACTGGTGGAAGGCGCCCAAGTCGGGCACCCGCCCCGGCGCGGCCAACCGCGACCAGCTCTTCGCCCGGGCCATGATCGACGCCCGCTGGGAGCTGACCGCCAAGCTCGGCAAGGACATCGACACCTGGAGCTGGGGCCGGCTGCACCGGCTGTTCCTGAAGAACCAGACGCTCGGCACCGAGGGCCCCAAGGCCCTGCAGCTCCTGCTGAACCGCGGCCCCTGGAAGCTCAGCGGCGGCGAGGCCGCGGTGAACGCGACCGGCTGGAACGCGGCCGGCGGCTACGACGTGGTCTGGGTGCCGTCCATGCGGATGGTCGTCAACCTCGCCGACCTGGACAAGTCGAAGTGGATCAACCTGGCCGGCGCCTCCGGGCACGCGTTCAACGCGCACTACACCGACCAGACCGGCAAGTGGGCCGAGGGCGAGCTGCTGCCCTGGTCGTTCTCGGGCAAGGCGGTGGACAAGAGCACGAGCGACACCCTCGTCCTCGAGCCGTGACCTAGACGGCACCCCGCTGAAAACGGCCCTCCACGCGCGCGTGGAGGGCCGTTTCCGTCACCCACGGCGGGTTCTCGGGTCAGCCGCCCGGGAAGCGGCGCACGCCCGACGGCGTCACCACGGCGTGCACCGGCCGGTCGTGCGCCTCGGCCGGGACGCGGGCGACGACCTCCGTGTCGTAGAGCAGCACCACGAGCAGGGGGTGCGCGCCCGCGCGCTCCAGCCGGGCCAGCACCCGGTCGTAGGAGCCGCCGCCGCGCCCCAGGCGCATCCCGCGCGCGTCCACCGCGAGACCGGGCAGCAGGACGACGTCCGCGCCCGTCACGGCGTCCGGGCCGAGGCGCGTACCGGAAGGTTCGAAAAGCGCCATCTTCCCGCTGTGCCGGATTTGTTCGAGTGAGTCCGGACCGGTGTACTCGCCCCAGTCCAGGTCGTTGTCGGGCAGCAGCGCGGGGAGCAGCACGCGCACCCCTCGCGCGCGCAACGCCTCCAGCAGCGGGAGGGTGGCCGGTTCGCCGCCCACCGAGACGTACGCCGCCACCGTCCGCCCCGCGGCCAGCTCGGGCAGCTCCAGGGCGCGCTCGGCCAGCTCGCGGCCCGCCTCGCGGATGCCCGCCGCCGTCAGTCCGCTCCTCGCGCCGAGCAACTCCCGGCGCAGCGCGCGCTTGCCGGGATCACCCGAAGACCCGTCGTGTTCCACCGGCCGTCCTCGCACCTCTCGTCATGCCGCTCATATGAGCGGTTAGTCGCCCGAGCCACAGTTTCCGCACAAAGGCACCGGATATTGTGGCGGGCATGACTCAGTCCCACCCCAGGATCAGCAAGGCTGTCATTCCCGCAGCCGGCCTCGGTACCCGGTTCCTGCCGGCGACCAAGGCCACTCCCAAGGAGATGCTGCCCGTCGTAGACAAGCCGGCGATCCAGTACGTGGTCGAGGAGGCCGTGTCGGCGGGGCTCGACGACGTCCTCATGATCACCGGGCGCAACAAGCGCCCGCTGGAGGACCACTTCGACCGCAACTACGAGCTGGAATCCGCGCTGGAGAAGAAGGGCGACGCCGAGCGGCTCGCGAAGGTGCAGGAGTCCAGCGACCTGGCCACCATGCACTACGTCCGCCAGGGCGACCCCAGGGGACTCGGTCACGCCGTGCTGTGCGCCGCCCCGCACGTCGGCCACGAACCCTTCGCCGTGCTCCTCGGTGACGACCTGATCGACCCCCGCGACCCGCTGCTGCGGCGCATGATCGAGGTCCAGGAGCAGCACGGCGGCAGCGTCGTCGCGCTCATGGAGGTCGCCCCCGAGCAGATCCACCTCTACGGCTGCGCCGCCGTGGAGGCCACCGCCGACGGCGACGTGGTGAAGGTCACGGGACTGGTGGAGAAGCCGGACCCGGCGGACGCCCCGTCCCGCTACGCGATCATCGGCCGCTACGTCCTCGACCCGGGCATCTTCGGCATCCTGCGCGAGACCGAGCCGGGCCGCGGCGGCGAGATCCAGCTCACCGACGCCCTCCAGCAGCTCGCCCAGGACGAGAAGGTCGGCGGCCCCGTGCACGGCGTCGTCTTCGAGGGCCGCCGTTACGACACCGGCGACCGCGGCGACTATCTGCGTGCCATTGTCAGACTCGCGTGCGAACGTGAGGACCTGGGCCCGGACTTCCGGACCTGGCTCCGCAGTTACGTAGCCGAGGAGATGCAGCAGTCTTGAGCAGCGCCGCGCCCCGTCCCGCCGGCCCGGACGACCTGTGGTCGGTGGACGAGCACCTGGACGACATCCTCGCCACCGTCCGCCCCCTGGAGCCCATCGAGCTGCAACTGCTCGACGCCCAGGGCTGCGTCCTGGTGGAGAACGTCACGGTGCCGGTCTCCCTGCCCCCGTTCGACAACAGTTCCATGGACGGGTACGCGGTGCGGGTCGCGGACGTCGCCGGCGCCAGCGAGGAGTTCCCGGCCGCCCTGGAGGTCGTCGGGGACGTCGCGGCCGGCGCCGCCGATCCGGTGCGGGTCGGCCCCGGGCAGGCCGCGCGCATCATGACCGGTGCCCCGTTGCCGCCCGGCGCCGAGACCGTCGTCCCCGTCGAGTGGACCGACGGCGGGCTCGGCGAGGGCCCGGCGAGCGGCATGCGGGCGCGCAGCCTGGCCCCCGAGGGCGCCGAGGGGCAGGTGCACGTGTACCGGCCCGCCGAGGCACGCGCGCACGTGCGGGCCGAGGGCAGCGACGTACGGGCCGGCGAACTCGCCCTCGAGGCCGGTACGGTCCTCGGCGCGCCGCAGATCGCGCTGCTCGCCGCGATCGGCCGTGGCACGGTCCGGGTCCGCCCGCGCCCGCGCGTGGTCGTGCTGTCCACCGGCAGCGAACTCGTCCAGCCCGGCGAGCAACTGGCCCCCGGGCAGATCTACGACTCCAACAGCTTCGCCCTCACCGCCGCCGCGCGGGACGCGGGCGCCATCGCCTACCGGGTGGGCGCGGTCGCCGACGACGCCGAGACGCTCCGCACCACCATCGAGGACCAGCTCATCCGCGCCGACCTGATGGTGACCACCGGCGGGGTCAGCGTGGGCGCCTACGACGTCGTCAAGGAGGCGCTGTCCTCCGTCGGCGACGAGGACGAGGCGGGCGGCGGCGTGGAGTTCCGCAGGCTCGCCATGCAGCCCGGCAAGCCGCAGGGCTTCGGCACCATCGGCCCCGACCACACCCCGCTGCTGGCCCTGCCCGGCAACCCGGTGTCGTCGTACGTCTCCTTCGAGCTGTTCGTCCGTCCCGCCATCCGCGCCCTGATGGGCCTGACCGGGCTCCACCGGCCCCGCACCCGGGCCACGCTGAAGGCGGACGCGGCGCTGCGCTCGCCCCGGGGCCGCCGCCAGTTCCTGCGCGGCCGGTACGCCGACGGCGAGGTCACCCCCGTGGGCGGAGCCGGTTCCCACCTGATCGCGGCGCTCGCCAAGGCCGACGCGCTGATCGTCGTCCCCGAGGACACGGAGTCCGTGGAGCCGGGCGGCGAGGTGGAGGTCGTGCTGCTCGGCTGAGGCACGCGCGCGTGCCGTCCACAGGACGATCCTGGTCCGCTGTCCGGTCCGGCTTGGCGGTACCGTTGCGCGCACAGCAGGCCCGCGCTCCGCACCGCGCGGGCCCGGACCGGGAGCGCCACAGCATGAGTACGCAGGAACGGCTGACGCACATCGACGAGGCGGGTGCGGCCCGCATGGTCGACGTATCCGGGAAGGACGTGACCGCGCGCACCGCCCGCGCCAGCGGCCGGGTCCTCGTCTCACCGCGCGTGGTCGAGCTGCTGCGCGGCGAGGGGATGCCCAAGGGTGACGCCCTGGCCACCGCGCGCATCGCCGGGATCATGGGGGCCAAGCGGACCCCGGATCTGATCCCGCTGTGCCACCCGTTGTCGGTGTCCGGTGTGACACTGGATCTGTCGGTCGCGGACGACGCCGTGGAGATCCGGGCCACCGTGAAGACCACGGACCGCACGGGCGTCGAGATGGAGGCCCTCACGGCGGTGACGGTCGCCGCGCTCACCGTGGTCGACATGGTCAAGGCGGTCGACAAGGGGGCGGTCATCACGGACGTGCGCGTGGAGGAGAAGACGGGCGGCAAGTCGGGCGACTGGAGCCGGGCATGAGCTACCGCGCCCTGGTGATCACCGCGTCCAGCCGGGCCGCGGCCGGCGTCTACCCGGACAAGGGCGGCCCGCTGGTCGCCGACGGCCTCAGGAGCCTCGGTCTCGACGTGGCCGGGCCGCGGGTCGTCCCCGACGGCGCCCCCGTGGAGGAGGCCCTGCGGGCGGCCGTGGCGGACGGGTACGACGTCGTGGTCACCACCGGCGGCACCGGCATCTCGCCCACCGACCGCACCCCGGAGGCCACCCGCGCGGTGCTCGACCACGAGGTGCCCGGCATCGCCGAGGCCATCCGGGCCCACGGACGCCAGAAGGTGCCCACCGCCGCGCTGTCCCGGGGCCTGGCGGGCGTGGCCGGCCGGACGCTGATCGTGAACCTGCCCGGGTCGACCGGCGGGGTGCGCGACGGCCTGGCCGTGCTGGAGCCGCTGCTGGTGCACGCCGTCGACCAGATCCGCGGCGGCGACCACCCCAGACCCGGCAGTGGGGGTGCGAGCTGAACAGCCCTTCCTGGCCCGTCGTGCTGGCGGACGGCGAGGTCGTCCTCCGGCCGATAAAGCTGCGCGACCAGCGGGCCTGGCGCGAGGTGAACCGGCGCAACCGCGACTGGCTGCGCCCCTGGGAGGCGACCATCCCGCCGCCCGCGCCGAGCGGTCCGGTGGCGCACCGGCCGACCTACCGTCAGATGGTCCGCCACCTGCGCTCCGAGGCCGGAGCGGGCCGGATGCTGCCGTTCGTCATCGAGTACCAGGGGCGGCTGGCCGGGCAGTTGACGGTCGCCGGGATCACCTGGGGCTCGATGTGCTCGGGGCACATCGGGTACTGGGTGGACGAGGCGGTGGCCGGGCGCGGGGTGGTGCCGACGGCGGTCGCGCTCGCGGTGGACCACTGCTTCCGCACCGTCGGCCTGCACCGCGTCGAGGTCTGTATTCGCCCCGAGAACCGGCCGAGCCGGCGCGTGGTGGAGAAACTCGGATTCCGCGAGGAGGGGCTGCGGCCGCGCTATCTGCACATCGACGGCGCCTGGCGCGACCATCTCGTCTTCGCGCTCACCGCGGAAGAGGTGCCCGACGGTTTGCTCACGCGGTGGCACCGGGCACGCTCTCAGCGGGCTCAGCGCACCGAGAGCCCATGAATTGAAAATATGTTCGATTATTGAAAATCGCATCGTCGCGAAAAATGCTGGAAATATCAGCCAGATCGTGCGACACACCGGCCCAATTGGCGGATGGCCTCACGCAAACCCCTCTACCGTGTGAGGCGTGAGCAGCAGCGGCCTCATCTACGCAGTCATTGTCGGGGCCTGGGCCGCCTACTTGGTGCCGATGTGGCTCCGTAGGCAGGACGAGCTGAACGAGGCCCGTCCGACGGAACGCTTCAGCACCGCCATCCGGCTGCTTTCCGGACGGGCGGGCATGGAGCGCCGGTACGCCAGGGACCTGCGGGCGCGCTCCGCCCAGGAGGGGGAGCCGGACGCCGTCGACCCGGACGCCGTCACCGACTCGGTGGACGTCCGGGCCTTCGCCGTGCCCCCGACCCGCCGTCAGGAGGGCCTGGACGCCGAGCCCTTGGGCGACGGGCCGGAGGCGGTCGCGGACGCCGGGCCGGCCCGCGACGAGCCCCCCGCACCCGCGCCCGACCCCGCCTCCGTGCCCACCCCGCAGCGTGAACCGGTGGCACGGCGCGCGTCCTCGGCGCAGACGGCCGCCGCGCGCGCCCAGCGCTCGAAGGTGCTCGCGCGCCGCCGGCGCACCACGGTGATGCTCTTCCTCGCCTTCACCCTCGGCACGGTCATCGCCGCCGTCGGCGGCCTCGCCTTCCTGTGGGCGCCCGGCGTCCCGGCCGTGCTGCTCAGCGCCTACATCGCCTATCTGCGGGCGCAGGAACGGCGCCGCTTCGCCTATCAGATGGACCGCCGCCGCGCCGAGGCCGCCGCCCAGCGTCTGCGGGAACGCCGGCCGCGCACCCGCGCCTCCCTGGAGGAGGACACCGGCGCCGGCGAGGCGGACCCGGGCCAGGACGCGGGCACGGACGACGCGGAGCTGTCCGCGCTCGCCGCCGACCGGCGGGCGCTCGTGGAGCAGACCGACCACGCCGAGTGGGTCGACCAGCAGCGCGAGCGGCAGCGGCGGCCCGGGCACGGCGAGAGCTGGGACCCGGTGCCGGTGCCCCTGCCGACGTACGTCACCGCGCCCGTCGCCCCGCGCGCCACCTCCGACGTGGACCTCGGGGCGCCCGACACCTGGAGCTCGGCGCGGTCCAGCGCGGTCGTGCCGGGGCAGGAGGCGGGCCGTGCGCCGCGGGACGGGACGGGCGAACGCCCCGAGCCGGCCGCGGCGGACAAGCCGGCGGACGGCCGCGGGGAGGCCCGCCCGCAGCCGCGGACCCGCTCGCGCGGCGCCGGCCCCGCCGCGGCCCGCCGGGCACGGGAGCGCGGCCGTACGCCGCTGTTCGACCAGTACGAGGACGGCGACCGGCCCCGCGCCGCCAACGAGTGACCTCGGTCACCCCCGCCCTGACCAGTCAGGGAGCGGATTTCCGAGCACCCGGATCGGGATGCTAGAGTTTCACTCGTTGCAAGGGCCTGTGGCGCAGTCCGGTAGCGCACCTCGTTCGCATCGAGGGGGCCAGGGGTTCAAATCCCCTCAGGTCCACTGCACGATGAGATCCCGTCGGTCATCACGACCGGCGGGATCTTCGTCGTTTCCGGGGGGCCGAGGGTGCCGGATGGCCGGCACCCCGGTGCCCAGGGTGCCGTGGCTCACAGGCGCTTGGCGTAGCAGCGGCTTTCCTCGTGGTGGCGGTAGTAGCCGAACTTGGCGCACGGCTCGTAGCCGCTGGAGGCGTACAGGGCGATGGCCTCCGGCTGCTTGGTGCCCGTCTCCAGGACCATGCGGACCCGGCCGGCCGCGCGGGCGTCCTCCTCCAGGGCCGCGAGGATGCGGCGGGCCAGGCCCCGGCCGCGCATCTCCTCGATGACGAACATGCGCTTCAGCTCGGCGTCGCCGTCCTGGTTGCCCTCGTCGTTGTGGTCCTGGCTGCGCCAGCCGCCGGTCGCCACCGGGCGGTCCCGCTCGTCGTACGCGATCAGGAACACGCCCCGGGGCGGGTCGAAGTCCTCCGGTGCCAGGACCGTGGCGTCGCCCCCGTCGCCGTAGCGCACGTGGTACTCGGCCTGGACCTCGTCGTTGAGCTTGACGGCGTCGGGGTGATCGAAACGGACACGGCGTATATTCATGCTGGGTATCGTACTTCTATGCAGTCGGTGGTGGTCCCGGGTTTTCGGACCCCGACCAGTGTGCCGGTATCGTGCCGGGGTGCTGACTGTGACCACCGTGAACGTGAACGGGCTGCGGGCCGCCGCCAAGAAGGGCTTCGTGGAGTGGCTCGCCGGGACGGACGCGGACGTCGTCTGCCTCCAGGAGGTGCGCGCCGAGCCGCACCAGCTGCCCGAGGAGGTCCGGCAGCCCGACGGCTGGCACGTCGTGCACGCCCCGGCCGCCGCCAAGGGCCGTGCGGGCGTCTCCCTCTACACCCGGCGCGAGCCCGACCGGGTCCGGGTCGGCTTCGGCTCCGCCGAGTTCGACGGCAGCGGCCGGTACGTGGAGGCCGAGCTGCCCGGCGTCACCGTCGCCTCCCTCTATCTGCCCTCCGGCGAGGTCGGCACCGAACGGCAGGACGAGAAGGTCCGCTTCATGGCCGAGTTCCTCGTCCACCTTCAGGAGCTGCGCGAGCGCGCCGCCGCCGACGGGCGCGAGGTGCTGGTCTGCGGCGACTGGAACATCGCCCACCGCGAGGCGGACCTGAAGAACTGGCGCGGCAACACCAAGAACTCCGGCTTCCTGCCCGAGGAACGGGACTGGCTCGGCCGGGTGTTCGCCGCCGGGGAGGGCGGGTACGTCGACGTGGTGCGCGCGCTGCACCCGGACACCGAGGGGCCGTACAGCTGGTGGTCCTACCGCGGGCGGGCCTTCGACAACGACTCCGGCTGGCGCATCGACTACCACGTGGCCACCCCCGGGCTCGCCGGCCGTGCGGTCAAGGGGTTCGTGGAGCGGGCCGCCACGCACGCCGAACGCTGGTCGGACCACGCGCCGGTGACCGTCGTCTACGACCTCTAGGGGCCCCGGGCTCCAGGGGCCCCGGGGCCGCCTCAGTCCCGCTTGTTCAGCCGGCGGTCCAGGGCCAGGGAGAGTTCCGCCTCCACCACGCTGCGGGCCAGCGGGCGCAGCCGCCGCAGGTCGTCCTCGGGGGCGTGGCGCGAGATCACGTCGGCGAACAGGTCGGCCAGCGCCTCGGCGTGCTCGCGGACGCGGGCGGCGGCGGCCAGCACCTCGGCGAGCGGGATGCCCTCGCGCACCAGCGCCGAGGAGACGTCCAGCAGCCGCCGGCTGATGTGCACGATCTCGTCGCCGTCGGTGCCTAGATAGCCCAGCTCCATCGCGGCGGCCAGGTTCTCCGGTGTGACCTCGCCCTCGAAGCGGGCGGCGAGTTCCTCGGGGGTGAGGCGGACCGGCTCCTCCTCGGTGGGCGGGCCCACGCCCAGCAGGTCGGCGACATCGCGGCCCTGGTCCAGGGCCTCGGCGAGTTCCGCTATACCGCTGAGGGTGTGGCCGCGCTCCAGCAGGGCCGCGATGGTGCGCAGCCGGGCCAGGTGATGGTCGTCGTACCAGGCGATGCGCCCCTCGCGCCGGGGCGGCGCGAGCAGCCCCCGCTCGCGGTAGAAGCGCAGGGTGCGCACGGTGATGCCGGCCAGCCGGGCCAGCTCCTCCATGCGGTACTCGCGCGGGCCTTCCCTGTGCTCTGCGTCCTCTGCCACGCCCGCAGCCTAAGGTGTACCCCCGGTAACTTTCCCTTCCCCGCCCCCTACCGCTCGGTACGGAGCTGCTCTACAGTCCCATTGCGCCAGTGTTCACTGGCACAGTTCCTAGGTGATGCGTGGAGGCTTCGGGATGGCCGAGCACGAGCATGTACGGGTGGCGGTGATCGGGTCCGGGTTCGGCGGGCTGGGGGCCGCCGTGCGGCTGCGCCGGGAGGGAGTCACCGACTTCGTGGTCCTGGAACGGGCCGGCAGCGTCGGCGGCACCTGGCGGGACAACAGCTACCCCGGGTGCGCCTGTGACGTGCCCTCGCACCTGTACTCCTTCTCCTTCGCGCCCAACCCCGACTGGCCGCGCACCTTCTCCGGGCAGCGGCACATCCGCGCCTACCTGGAGCACGTCACCGACCTGTTCGGGCTGCGCCCGCACATCCGGTTCGACTCCGAGGTCAAGCTGATGACCTGGGACGAGGACAACCTGTGGTGGACCATCGAGACCACCCGCGGCACCCTGCGCGCCGACGTCGTCGTCTCCGCCACCGGGCCGCTGTCCGACCCGAAGATCCCCGAGATCCCGGGCCTGGACTCCTTCCCGGGGAAGGTGTTCCACTCCGCCCGCTGGGACCACGACTACGACCTGCGCGGCAAGCGGGTCGCCATGGTCGGCACCGGCGCCTCCGCGATCCAGATCGTGCCCGCCATCCAGCCGGAGGTCGGCCGGCTCACCCTCTTCCAGCGCACCCCGCCGTGGGTGATGCCCCGTGTGGACCGCGCCATCAGCGGGGCCGAACGCTGGCTGCACCGGCGGCTGCCCGTCACCGCGCAGGCCCGGCGCGGGCTGCTGTGGGGCATCCGGGAACTCCAGGTGCAGGCGTTCACCAAGCACCCCGACGAACTCGGGCTCGTCGAACAGCTCGCCAAGCGGAACATGGCCCGCTCCATCAAGGATCCCGCCCTGCGCGCCAAGCTCACCCCGGACTACCGCATCGGCTGCAAGCGGATCCTGCTGTCCAGCGAGTACTACCCGGCGCTCGCCCGGCCCAACGTGGACGTCGTCGCCGGCGGGCTCACCGAGATCCGCGGCTCCACCCTCGTGGCGGCCGACGGCACCGAGGCCGAGGTCGACGCGATCATCTTCGGCACCGGTTTCCACGTCACCGACATGCCCATCGCCGAGCGGGTGGCCCGCGCGGACGGGACCACGCTCGCGGAGAGCTGGAAGAACGGCATGCGGGCGCTGCGCGGCGCCTCGGCGGCCGGGTTCCCGAACTTCATGACGGTCATCGGGCCCAACACCGGCCTGGGCAACTCCTCGATGATCCTGATGATCGAGTCCCAGCTGAACTACCTGGCCGACTATCTGCGCCAGCTCGACGTCCTCGGCGGCCGGGCCGCCCTGGACGCCCGGCCCGCCGCCGTGGACGCCTGGAACGAGCGGGTCCAGGAGCGGATGAAGCGGACCGTGTGGAACACCGGCGGCTGCACCAGCTGGTACCTGGACCCGAGCGGCCGCAACACCACCATCTGGCCCGGCACGACCACCGAGTTCCGGCGCGCGACCCGGCGGGTGGACCTCGCGGAGTACGAGGTGATCCGCAAGCCGGCGCCGGTGGCGGGCCGCAAGAGCGAGGCCCTCGCGTGAGCCGCCGTACCCCGGCCGCCCCCGGCGCCTGCGCCCCGCCCGAGCCCGCCCGCACCCTGACCGCCGTCTCCGCCGACGGCGCCCGGCTGCACGTCGAGGCGCACGGCCCCGAGGGCGCGCCCGCCGTCGTGCTCGCCCACGGCTGGACCTGCTCGACGGCGTTCTGGGCGGCGCAGATACGGGACCTGGTCGCCGCCGGTCACCGGGTGATCGCCTACGACCAGCGGGGGCACGGGCGCAGTCCGGCCAGTCCCGTGTGCACCACCGAGGCGCTCGCGGACGACCTGGAAGCGGTGCTCGCGGCGACCCTCGCGCCCGGGGAGAAGGCGGTGATCGCCGGTCACTCCATGGGCGGCATGACGGTCATGGCCGCCGCCGGGCGCCCCGGCTTCCGGGAGCACGCCGCCGCCGTCCTGCTGTGCAGCACGGGCAGTTCGCGGCTGGTCGCCGAGTCCCGCGTGGTGCCGTTGCGGGCCGGGCGCGTGCGCACCTGGCTCACCGGGCGCGTCCTCGGCTCGCGCGCCCCGCTCGGACCGGTCACGCCGGTGGCCAGGAGCATCCTCAAGTACGCCACCATGGGAGCCGGTTGCGCCCCGGACCGGGTCGAGGCGTGCGCGCGGATCGTGCACGCCTGTCCGCGCGCGGTGCGCCACGCGTGGTCGAAGGTGCTGGCCACGCTCGATCTCGACCACGGCGTACGGCGGTTGACCGTGCCCACCGCGGTGGTGTGCGGCACCTCCGACCGGCTCACGCCCCCGGTGCACGCCCGCGCGCTGGCCGCCGCGCTGCCGCACTCCCTCGGCGTCACCGAGCTGACCGGTGTCGGCCACATGACCCCCGTCGAGGCGCCGGAGACGGTGACCGGCCGCATCCGCGAACTCGTCGGCACGTATGTCACGGGGGCCGCCCCCGTGCGGATCAAGGAGGGCGCATGAGCAGGGTGAGCCTCGAAGGGCAGGTCGCGGTCGTCACGGGAGCCGCGCGCGGCGTCGGTGAGCTGCTGGCGCGCAAACTGTCCGCGCGCGGGGCGCGGGTGGCGCTGGTCGGGCTGGAGGAGGAGGCGCTCAAGGAGGTCTCCGGGCGGCTGCACCACGACAGCGCCTACTGGTACGCCGACGTCACCGACCACGAGACCATGAGCCGGGTCGCGCGGGAGGTGAAGGAGCGCTTCGGGAAGGTCGACATCGTCGTCGCCAACGCCGGTGTGGCGACCGGCGGTCCGTTCACGGACTCCGATCCGGTGGCCTGGCGGCGGGTGATCGAGGTGAACCTGATCGGGTCGGCGGTGACCGCGCGCGCCTTCCTGCCGGTGCTGGCGGAGAGCCGGGGCTATCTGCTGCAGATCGCCTCGCTGGCCGCGCTCACCCCCGCGCCGATGATGACGGCGTACTGCGCGTCCAAGGCGGGCGTGGAGGCGTACGCGCACAGCCTGCGCGCCGAGGTCGGCTACCAGGGCGTGCGGGTCGGCGTGGCCTACCTGTCGTGGACCGACACCGACATGGTGCGCGGTGCCGACCAGGACGACGTGATGCGCGAGCTGCGGCAGCGGCTGCCCTGGCCGTCGAACAAGACCTACCCGCTGGGTCCGGCGGTGGACCGGCTGGTCGCCGGGATCGAGCGGCGCTCGGCGCATGTGTACGGGCAGTGGTGGCTGCGCGGCATGCAGGGGGTGCGCGGCTATCTGCCGGCGCTCATCGGGACGGTCGGGCAGCGGGAGATGAAGCGGTTCGCGCCCCGGCTGCGGGGGATGTCCTCCGGGCTCGTCGGCGCAGGTGGGGCGGCCGACGAGGAGGCCCGCGCCACACACCGTAACTGATCGACATGCGGAGGGTGTTGGCCCGTGTGAATCTGGTCGAGGCCCCACCGAGGGGCCAAACCCCCACCCACCACGGGAGTGAACCCACATGGGTATGAAGGACCAGATGCAGGACAAGTCCCGCCAGGCCAAGGAGAAGGCCCAGGAGAAGACGGGGCAGACCCGCGAGAAGGCCGGCGAGCGGATCCAGCAGGGCCGTCAGGGCCGGCAGGGCCAGCCGCAGCGCGGCACCCAGAACCACCGTGACATCGAGGACACGGAGCAGCAGGTGCGGGACCGGTTCAACCAGGACTACGACGCCTAGTCCGGTCCCATGACGTGGGGTGCCCTTCGCCGGAGGGCACCCCACGCCCCCGTCTACCCGGCCGTCCGCGGGGGCAGCTTGGGGCGGGTCCGGTCGGGTACGCCGCTGTAGTCCGGGGGGACCGCCGCCGGGTGGCGCTCCAGCAGTTCCAGGGCCAGCCGGACGGCCTCGCCCAGCACCGGGTAGCGGCCCTCGGCCCAGTCCACGGGGGTGCGCAGCACCTCCACGTCGGGGGCGACGCCGTGGTTCTCCACGGACCAGCCGTAGGCGTCGAACCAGGCGGCGTTCATCGGGACGGTGATGACGGTGCCGTCGCCCAGGCGGTGCCGCCCGGTCATGCCGACGACTCCGCCCCAGGTCCGCTGGCCGACGACCGGCCCGAGGTCCAGCAGCTTGAAGGCGGCGGTGATCATGTCGCCGTCCGAGGAGGTCGCCTCGTCGGCCAGGGCCACCACCGGCCCGCGCGGGGCGTTGGAGGCGTACGACACCGGTTGCGCGTCCCGGGTCAGGTCCCAGCCCAGGATCGTACGGGTCAGCTTCTCCACCACGAGTTCGCTGATGTGGCCGCCCGCGTTGCCGCGCACGTCCACGATCAGCGCCGGCCGGGACATCTCCAGGCGCAGGTCGCGGTTGAACTGGGCCCAGCCGGAGCCGCCCATGTCGGGGATGTGCAGATAGCCGCACTTTCCGTCGCTCAACTCACGCACCACGTCCCGGCGTTTGGCCACCCAGTCCTGGTAGCGCAGGGGCCGTTCGTCGACCAGCGGGACCACGGCGACCCGCCGGGGTCCGCCGGGCTCGCCGTCCGCCGGGGTGAACGTCAGCTCCACGGTCGTACCGCCGGAACCGGCGAGCAGCGGGTAGGGGCCGGTCACCGGGTCCACCGGGCGGCCGTTGACATGGGTGAGGACGGCGCCCTCGCGGATGCCCGTGCCGGCCAGCGGGGAGCGGGCCCGGGAGTCGGAGGAGTCGCCGGCCAGGATCCGGCGTACCAGCCAACGGCCGTCCTGGCGGACGAAGTTGGCGCCGAGGAGGCCCTGCCAGCGCTGGTAGTGGGCCGGGCCCTCGTTGCGGCGGGCGGCGGTGACATAGGCGTGGGAGGTGCCCAGTTCGCCCAGGACCTCGCGCAGCAGGTCGGCGAACTCGTCGGGGGAGGCGACGCGTTCGACCAGCGGGCGGTACTGGTCGAGGACCGCGTCCCAGTCGATGCCGCACATGCCCGGCTCCCAGAAGTAGGCGCGGATCAGCCGGCCCGCCTCGTCGTACGCCTGGCGCCACTCGGCGGGCGGGTCCACCTCGTGCAGGATGCGGCGCAGGTCGATCCACACGGTCGTGTCACCGTCGCCCACCTCGGTCGACGGCACCGCCCGCAGGTCTCCCTCGTCCACCACGACCAGCCGGGTGCCGTCGCCGCTGACCGCGAACCAGTCCAGGTGGTCGACCAGTTCGGACTTCTTCGCCTTGGTGAGGGTGAAGTGCTCCAGGGTCGGGCGTCCGCTGACGTCGGCCGGGTTGACGAAGGTCTCGCCGAGCGCGCCGGAGATCGGCCAGCGCAGCCAGACCAGGCCGCCGCCCGCGACCGGGGCCAGCCCGGAGTACTTGGAGGCGATCACCGGGAACGGGGTGACCCGCATCGCCAGCCCCTCCACCTCGACCGTGACCGTGCCGGCCTCGCCGGTCTCCTCGTCCTCCAGCGGGTCCAGCCCGCCGGCGGCCGGCCGGCCCTCCGGGTTGAGCGCGAAGGGGGAGGGGGTCGCCGAGGACAGCGGGACCAGGTAGGGGCGGCAGCCGAGCGGGAAGGACAGGTCGCCGGTGTGCACGTCGTAGACCGGGTCGAAGCCGCGCCAGGACAGGAAGGCGAGATAGCGGCCGTCGCGGGTGAAGACCGGGTTCTCGTCCTCGAAGCGGCCGTTGGTGACGTCCACGATCAGCCGGTCCTTGATGCGGGCCAGCTTGATCTGCCGGAGCGAGCGGCCGATGCCGGGGTGCGACCAGGTGAGCCAGGCGCCGTCCGGGGAGAAGGCGAGGTCGCGGACGGGCCCGTTGACGGAGCGGATCAGCTCGGTGACCGCGCCCGTGTCCTCGGCGGCCGCCTCTTCGGGCTCGTCCGGCACGTCGATGAGCAGCAGCCGTCCGTCGTGGGAGGCGACCGCCAGCCGTTCGCCCAGCGGGTCGGAGGCCAGTTCCAGGACCCGGCCGAGGGCGCCGGAGGCCAGCCGGCGGGGGGCGCGGTCGCCGGTGGCGCGGGGGAGCTGGGCGATCTCGACGGCGTCCGCGCCCTCGGCGTCGGTGACGTAGGCGACCTGCCCGGTGGACCCCAGCATCTCCGGCAGCCGGACCCGTACGCCGGGTGTCTCGGTGAGGGTGCGGGCCGGGCCGTCGCGGTGGGTGAGCCAGTACAGGCTGCCGCGGACGACGACCGCGCTGGCCCGGCCGGTCTCGTCCACGGAGATGCCGTCGACGTGCTGCGCGGCCGGCACCTGGTAGGGGCGGCGGCCGGTGCGCGGTCCGGTGAGCCGGACGTCGAGCCGGCGCGGTCCGGCGCCGGGGGAGAGGTCGTCCACCAGCCACAGGTCGCCCGCGCACTGGTACACCACCCGGCTGCCGTCGCTCGCGGCGTGCCGGGCGTAGAAGGCGTCGTGGTCGGTGTGGCGGCGCAGGCCGGTGCCGTCGGGGGCGCAGGAGTAGAGGTTGCCGACGCCCTCGTGGTCGGAGAGGAAGGCGATCCGGCCGGCGACGAACATGGGGCAGGACAGATGGCCGTCGAGGTCCGCCAGCAGCCGCTGCCCGTGCAGCCACAGGCGGCCCGTGGCGCCGCCGCGGTAGCGCTTCCAGGAGGCCGGTTCGTGCGGCGGGGTGCCGGTGAGCAGCAGGGTCCGGCGCTCGCCGCCGAGGCCGGTGACCTGGATGTCGGAGACCGGTCCCCAGGGCAGCCGGCCGCCCGGGTCGCCGTCGGGCGGCACCTTGTAGGCCCAGGTGAAGTGGGAGAAGGGCTGGCCGTGGGAGGCGACGGCCAGGATGCCGCCGTCCGGGGTCCAGCCGCAGACCTGGGTGTCGACGCTGCCCCAGTACGTCAGCCGGCGTGCGGGCCCGCCGCCGTCCACGTCGACGAGGTGGATCTCGGGGACGAGACTGCGCCAGGAGGTGTAGGCGATGTGGCGGCCGTCGGGGGAGAAGCGCGGATGGCCGGCCTTGGTGCGGTCCGCGGTGAGCCGCCAGGCGCGCTCCGGGGCGCCGAGGCGGGTCAGCCAGAGGTCGTCCTCGGCCACGAAGCACAGCAGGTCGCCGCTGAGGTGGGGAAGGCGCAGATAGCTCACCCTCCCCATGCTTTTCCGGGCGTACGGGCCCGGCAACTCGTGGCCGGGGCGCCCGCGCCGGCCGGGTCCCCTTATGGGCTCTTCACCTTCGTGACCCAGCACACGTACGAAACCGTTTCGTTTCGCAGAGCGGCCGGGGTATCTTCGGTGATACGAAGGCGGAAGCCCCGGAGCGGAGGTGAGTGGCATGACCGAAGGCGTCGCGACGACGCGCCGCAGTCGGATCACGCCCGAGCGCGAGGCCGAGTTGTACGAGGCCGTGCTCGACCTGCTCCGGGAGGTCGGCTACGACGCCCTCACCATGGACGCCGTGGCCGCCCGCACCCGCTCCAGCAAGGCCACGCTCTACCGCCAGTGGGGCGGCAAGGCCGAACTGGTCGCGAAAGCCGTCCGGCACGGCAAGCCGGGCCGCGTCGCGGAGGTCGACACCGGATCGCTCAAGGGCGACCTGCACGCCCTCATCCTGCACGCCGACGACTGCGAGATGGAGCAGAACTCCGCGCTGATGCGGGGCCTGGCCATGGCGGTGCACGGCAACCCGGACCTGCTCCAGGCGTTCAGGGAACACCTGATCGAGCCGGAGCTGGCCGAGCTGCGCCGGGTGCTCCAGCGGGCGGTCGAGCGGGGCGAGGTCCGTGCGGACAACCCCGCGACCGGGTTCGTGCTCCACATGATGATCGGCGCGTTCGCCGCCCGCACCCTGATCGACGAACAGCCGCCGACACAGGACTTCCTCCTTTCGTACATCGACGCCGTGGTCCTCCCCGCCCTCGGCGTCTGAAACCGACGCGACACCCACCTCCCCAGCAAGCCCACCACCTGACGTCACCGCTCACGTCGTCGGGCTGATCATCCCTGCCCAGCTGAACCCACGACTTGACCGGGAGTACGCCCTAAGTGGCCACATTCCTCTACAAACTCGGCCGCCTCGCCTTCCGGCGACGGCACTTCGTCGCCCTGATATGGGTCGCGCTGCTCACCCTCGCCGGGGTGGGCGCGGCCTCAGCGCCGGCCCCCGGCACCACCTCCTTCTCCATCCCCGGCACCGAGGCCCAGAAGGCCTTCGACCTGCTGGAACAGCGCTTCCCCGGGATGAGCGCCGACGGCGCCACCGCCCGAGTCGTCTTCAAGGCCCCGAGCGGCGAGAAGATGACGGACGCCGGGAACAAGGCGGCCGTCGAGAAGACCGTCAAGGAACTGGGCGGCGGCCCCGAGGTCGCCTCCGTCGCCGACCCCTACACCGGGCACGCCGTCAGCAAGAACGGCACCGTCGCGTACGCGTCGGTGAAGTACAAGGTCTCCGGCATGGAGCTGGAGGACAGCACCCGGGACGACCTCAAGGAGGCCGCGCAGCACGCGCGGGACGCCGGGCTGACCGTCGAGATCGGCGGTGACGCGCTGAACGCGACGCCGGAGACCGGCTCCAGCGAGATCATCGGCATCGCGATCGCCGCCGTCGTCCTCGTCATCACCTTCGGCTCGCTGCTCGCCGCCGGGCTGCCGCTGCTGACCGCGATCATCGGCGTCGGCATCGGCGTCGCCTCGATCACCGCGCTGGCCTCCGCCCTGGACCTGGGCTCCACCACCTCCACCCTGGCCACGATGATCGGCCTCGCCGTCGGCATCGACTACGCCCTGTTCATCGTCTCCCGCTACCGCGCCGAACTCGCCGAGGGCCGCGAGCGCGAGGAGGCCGCCGGCCGCGCCGTCGGCACGGCCGGCTCCGCGGTGGTCTTCGCCGGCCTGACCGTCGTCATCGCCCTGGTCGGCCTGTCCGTCGTCAACATCCCGATGCTGACGAAGATGGGCGTCGCGGCGGCGGGCACGGTCGCCATCGCCGTCCTCATCGCCCTGACGATGATCCCGGCGCTGCTCGGCTACGCCGGCCGCAAGATCAAGCCGGCCGGGGAGAAGAGCAAGCTGCTCGGCGGCGGCCGTACGCCCAAGCGGCCCGGCCGCCCCAACATGGGCACCCGCTGGGCCCGGTTCGTCGTGCGCCGCCCGGTCGCCGTGCTGGTGCTCGGCGTCCTCGGCCTCGGCGCGGCGGCGCTCCCGGCCGCCTCGCTGGAGCTGGGCCTGCCCGACGACGGCTCCCAGCCCGTCTCCACCACCCAGCGCCGCGCCTACGACCTGCTCTCCGAAGGCTTCGGCCCCGGTTTCAACGGCCCGCTGATGGTCGTCGTCGACGCCAAGGACAGCGCGCGTCCCAAGGACGCGTTCGCCGAGGTCGGCGCCGAGATCAAGGGCCTGAAGGACGTCGTCACGGTCACCCCGGCCGCGCCCAACAAGGCCGGCGACACCGCGACGATCACCGTCGTGCCCCACTCCAAGCCCTCCTCGGTCACCACCGAGGACCTGGTGCACGCCATCCGTGACAAGGGCGCGGAGATCACCCGGGACACCGGTGCCACGGTGCTCGTCACCGGCTCCACGGCGATGAACATCGACGTCTCGCAGAAGCTGAACGACGCGCTGCTGCCGTACCTGGCCCTGGTGGTGGGTCTCGCGTTCCTGCTGCTGATCGTGGTGTTCCGCTCGGTGCTGGTCCCGCTGAAGGCGGCCCTCGGCTTCCTGCTGTCGGTGCTCGCCGCGCTCGGCGCCGTCGTCGCGGTCTTCCAGTGGGGCTGGCTGTCCGGCCTGATGGGCGTCGAGCAGACCGGCCCGGTCATGTCGATGATGCCGATCTTCATGGTGGGCGTCGTCTTCGGCCTCGCGATGGACTACGAGGTGTTCCTCGTGACCCGGATGCGGGAGGCGTACGTCCACGGCGAGACGCCCGGCCAGGCCGTGGTGACCGGCTTCAAGTACGGCGCCCGGGTCGTGACCGCCGCCGCCGTCATCATGATCGCCGTGTTCTCCGGCTTCATCGGCTCCAGCGAGTCGATGGTCAAGATGATCGGCTTCGGCCTCGCGATCGCCGTCTTCTTCGACGCGTTCGTCGTCCGCATGGCCATCGTCCCGGCGGTCCTCGCGCTGCTCGGCAAGCGCGCCTGGTGGCTGCCGAAGTGGCTGGACCGCGCGCTGCCCAACGTGGACGTGGAGGGCGAGGGCCTGCGCGCCCACGCCGACCCGGAGGAGGAGAGGGAACTGGTACGCGCCTGACGTACCGCCTCCGCTGACCAGCCGGTGAGGGTGCCCGTGGGGACGGGGACGCACCCTCACCGGCTCTTCACTGTCCGGGGTCTCAGGTGCGCCGCAGGCGGAACGTGGGGCACACGTCGGGGTCGTAGTCCTCGTAGAGGTACATCCGCTGGGAGTCCTTGGCGATGGACAGCATGTCGACGGTGTAGTCGCGCAGGAAGAGCTCCGGTTCCGTGAAGGACAGGTGGACCTGCGCGTGGTCGCCGGGCTGGTGACCTCCCTCCACGTCCCAGGTGCCGGAGCCGTCGAATGTCTCGCCGAGTTCGCTCTTGTACCAGGCGCCGGTCGGCCAGTTGCGCACGGTGACGGTCCCACCGGTGCCGGTGTCCGACGCCTTGAGAGTGATCTTCACGCCCTTGGCGTGGGCCTCACCCGTGTAGGTGCCTTCCAGCTCCCCCGTGGTCGCGGAGACGGCCTGTTTCCCCATGCACGCCTCCACGGCCGTCGACGCGGAGGAGCAGGAGGCCAAGGGGGACAGCAGGGCCAGTACGGTGGCGGCCGTCAGCAGGCGCGCACGCCTCCCCGCCATGCGGACTCGGGACACCGGACTACTTTCCCTTCGCCGGAATGCGTTCGGTCCAGACGATCTCCTGTCCCACGGACGAGAAGACGCCTTCCTCACGGTTGAGCTTGTCGAGCCAGTCGTAGTAGCCGATGTAGTGCAGGAACGACGCGTTGCTCGTGTCGTTGTGCAGCTTGTACTCGACCACCAGCGAGCCGTCGGGGTCCTCGCCCTTGACCGTGTAGTGCAGGTTGTACGAGCCCGTGAACGCCTCGCCGAGGTGCTCCTCGTCCCCCGTGACGATGGCGGGCAGGTCCGTGGTGACGAGCTTCTTGAGCGCGCCCAGCTTGCCGCTCTCCGAGATCGAGTAGGACACGTTGCCCTCGCTCAGGCCGTCGCCGCGGAACTTCTCGACCGTGTCCAGCCGGAGCTGCCGCATGCTCTCGCTGGAACGGATCAGCTCGGTCATCTCGTCGCCGCTGTGGTACGTCCGCTGCCGGGAGCCGTCACCGGTCACCCAGTCCCAGCCGAGCGAGTACGGGTCGTCCGAACTGGACGCCGGGTAGGGGTTCTCACCCTTCATGGCGAGGTTCAGCGCGTTGTACTCGTCCTCCCCGATCTTCTTCGTGGAGTCGATGTCCGTGAACCTCGGGGCGTCGTTGAACCACTGGCCGAGGCCCAGGTCCGACGTCAGGCTGTAGGCGAGGTTGCGGTCGGCCGTGACGGCGCGCCGGAGCAGTCCTGCCATCTCGTGCTGCGCGGCCTCGATGCTCTTGTGCTCCTCGTCGGTGAGCGTGGCTTTGCAGGCGCCGTCGACGATGTCGCCGGCCACGGTCCCGTCCGTGTTGACGTACAGACCCTTCTCCGTGATCCGCCGGACGGCGTCCTTGAGGTCCTTCTGGGCGGACTTCAGATCGCTCACCGCGTCCTCGACCACGCGTCGCGCCGAGTCCGCCACCTTCGCGGCGTTCTCCAGCTGACGCTGGACGTCGTCGATCATCCGCCAGGCGTACGGAGCCGCGACCCCCTCCCAGTAGCCCTTGTCGCGCAGCGGGCTGAGGACCTCGTCGTTCATGCGCTTGCCGAGACCTTTGATGTCGCGGTGGACGCTTTCCCAGCGGTCCGCGAGGTCGTCCAGGGTCGACAGGTCCGCGGCCAGCAGATCCTGGAAGAAAGTGCCGGACATCAGTAGCCCTCCAGTGCCGAACGGATGCGCACCTGGTTCGACGTCTGCCCGACGGCGACGTCGGTCTTGGTGTAGGTCCCGTCGCTCGATCGCAGGCTCTCGGAGATGTGCGCCAACCACGCCGTCACCGTGCCGGCCTGCCGTTCCCACTGCCGGTGGGCGAGCTGGATCGCCAGTGCGGACTCGAGCACCCCCAGCGCGCGCACCGCCGTCAGCGCCGGCTCCTCCAGTGAGGCCGCCGGCTTGTAGAAGGCGTCGTGGATGTCGTCCACCTGGCCGGCGGCCTTCTTGAGCACGCCCGGTGCGATCTTCAGGTCCGGCGGGCCGCCCGGGGCCGCCGGCGGCTTGATGATGCCGGGCGGGTCCGGACGCAACTGCGGCCGGTCCAGCGGGTCGGCGGTGCTGCCGGCGGGCGGTGCCGTGTAGTGGCCCTCGAAGCCCGGCAGGACGCCGTGCCGCTTGACCTCGTCCGGGGACAGCGGCAGCTTCGACTGTCCCGGTTCGGGCAGCTTGTCGTCCCCGTGTACGGCTTTGCGTTCGCTCACGTGTATCCCCCGTCGCCCGGTCGCCGACACGGCCACCAGGCCTCTTGCTGTGTTCGTTCCTTTGCGCGGATGGTGTTCTGTCGCGCAGCCAGACAATCATGACGACGGACCAGGGTCACATCCGGTTCCGGGGACCGAAATGACCGTGAGCGGCGGCCGGGTGTGTCGTAGCGTGCCCCGCATGACGACGACAGACGCCAACGCCGAAGACTCCGGAGCCCACCCCCGGTTCGCCGAAGCGCTGCGGGCGCTCGGGCTGGAGGACGTCCTCGCGCGCACCCGCCGCTTCCCGGAGGCCACCCGGACCGCGGCCGAGGCCGCCGCCGCGATCGGGTGCGGGCTGAGCCAGATCTGCAAGTCCCTGGTCTTCGCCGCCGACGGGGAGCCGGTGCTGGTGCTGATGGACGGGGCCTCGCGGGTGGACGTGGAGCGGGTGCGGGAGGAACTGGGCGCGGGGAAGGTCGGCCGGGCCGACGCCCGGGTGGTGCGGGAGACCACCGGGTACGCCATCGGCGGTGTGCCGCCCTTCGGGCACCGCACCCGCACCCGGGTCCTCGCCGACCGCGCGCTGCTGGAGCACGACGTGGTGTGGGCGGCGGCCGGTACGCCGCACACCGTCTTCCCCGTGGCGCCGAAGGACCTCGTCGTGCACGCCGGCGCCACCGTCGCGGACGTGCGCGAACGCACCGCCTGACACCGCCGGCATGGCGGGCCGGGGTGACAGGGCGCACCCTGGAAGCAGCGATTCTCGGAGGTGGTCGCGATGACGCACACCACTGTCGGTTGGCACGTCGAGCTGGAGTTCAAGGAGGAGGACGACCTGCACACGCGCGCGGCGGCCCTGGTGCGGCTGCCCGACGGCAGCGAGGTACGGGCGCACGGCCGGGCCAGCAGGCACCAGGTCGACCCCAACCAGCCCCGGGTCGGCGAGGAGATCGCCGGCGCCCGCGCGCTGAACGACCTGGCCATGCAACTGCTGAGCAAGGCGCACGAGGAGATCGACTCGGCGTCCGGGCGGACCTCCCACCCGATCCACGTGTGATCCGCGCCCGGCGTGCGCCGGGCGCGGCCGTGGATCAGGCGAGCGCCGTGCGCACGGCCCGTACCAGCGCCTGCGCCCTAGGGTCCGCCGTCACGCTCGCGCGGAAGCCGTTGGTGACATAGCCGAAGGCGATGCCGGACTCCGGATCGGCGAAGGCGAGGGCCCCGCCGCGGCCGGGGTGGCCGAAGGAACCGGGGGAGAGCAGCGGCGACGCGGTGCCGTGCAGCATGTAGCCGAGTCCGAAGCGGGTGCCGACGACCAGCACCCGGTCCGGCCCGGCGGACCGCTCGGTGCGGGCCAGCTCCATGGTGTCCGGGGTGAACAGGCGGGTGCCGCCGTCCACCTCGCCGGTCAGCGCGGCGTAGAAGCGGGCCAGTCCGTCGGCCGTGGCGATGCCGTTGGAGGCGGGCAGGGCGGCGGCGCGGTAGCCGGGGTCGTTCTCGTCCGGCAGCGGGGTGATCGCGGCGAACGCGCGGCGGGTGAGGGAGTCCGGGTCGGCGTAGGCCTCGGCCACCGCGCGCTTGGGGCGGGTCTTCAGACCGCCCGCCGTCTCGGGCGTCTCCGCCCGGCCGACCCGGCCCGCGCGGGCCCGCTCCGCCTCCGGCAGCCCGAGCCACAGGTCCGCGCCGACGGGCCCCGCCATCTCCTCGGCCACCCACTCGCCCACCGGGCGGCCGGTGACCCGGCGCAGCAGTTCGCCGGTGAGCCAGCTGTAGGTCTGGGCGTGGTAGCCGTGCTCCGTGCCCGGCTCCCACACCGGCGCCTGGGCGGCCACGGCCGCGGCGCCGAGATCGGGGTCGACGGCCTCGGCGGGGGTCAGCGGACGGTCCAGCACGGGTACGCCCGCCCGGTGCGCGAGCAGGTGCCACACCCGGGTCCGGTCCTTGCCGGCCGCCTTGAACTCCGGCCAGTACGCGCCGACGGGGGCGTCCAGGTCCAGTTCGCCGCGCTGGTGCAGGAGCAGCAGGGCGGCGGCGGCCACGCCCTTGGTGGCCGAGCGCACGATCTGGGCGGTGCCGGGCTCCCAGGGCGCCGTGCCGTCGATGTCCCGGGTGCCGGCCCACAGGTTCACCACGCGGTGTCCGTCGCGGTAGACCGCGACGGCCGCGCCGCGCTCGCCGAGCCGCGCGAAGTTCTCGGCGAACGCCTCCCTGACCGGCTCGAAGCCCTCGGCCACTGTGCCGTTCACGGCCGCGTTCTGCACGTTCGCCATCCCTTCCCGATCGCCTGCGACAGTGGGTGCAACAGGGCGCGCACGCCTGCGATTCCTCGGTGGGACCGGCCCGGCGGAATCGTTACGTCGACGTAGCCGGGGGTGGGGCGGAGGTCACGCGCCCATGGTCACGGACTTCGGGTCGAAGCCGAACGGCAGCTCCAGCCGGTGCGCCCGCATCAGCTCCTCGTCGGAGAGCAGTTCGCCGGTCGGGCCGTCCGCCGCGATCACGCCGTCGCTGAGGATCAGGGAGCGGGGGCACAGCTCCAGCGCGTACGGCAGGTCGTGCGTGACCATGAGGACCGTCACGTCCAGCGAGCGCAGGATGTCGGCGAGCTCGCGGCGGGAGGCCGGGTCGAGGTTGGACGACGGCTCGTCCAGGACCAGGATCTCCGGTTCCATCGCGAGCACGGTGGCCACCGCGACCCGGCGGCGCTGCCCGAAGGACAGGTGGTGCGGCGGCCGGTCGGCGAAGTCCCGCATGCCGACCCGCTCCAGCGCGGTGTCCACCCGCTCCTGGAGCGCGGCCCCCTTGATCCCGGCGGCGGCCGGGCCGAACGCCACGTCCTCCCGCACGGTCGGCATGAACAGCTGGTCGTCCGGGTCCTGGAAGACGATGCCGACCTTCTGCCGGATCGCGGCCATGTGCTGCCTGCCGACCGGCAGCCCGGCCACGGTCACCGTGCCCGTGCCGCCGCTCAGGATGCCGTTGAGGTGCAGGACCAGGGTGGTCTTGCCGGCGCCGTTGGGGCCGAGCAGGGCGACCCGCTCGCCGCGCGCGAGGGAGAAGTCCACGCCGAACAGGGCCTGGTGTCCGTCCGGGTAGGCGAAGGCGAGGCCGGAGACCTCCAGAGAAGCAGTCACAGGAACCATCCCAGCAGACAGACGACGAGGGCGGCACAGGGGAGGGTGAGGGCGTGCCGCCACTGGGCGCCGGAGGCGGTCACCTCGTCGATGACCGGCATCGACCCGGCGTACCCCCGGCTCACCATGGCCAGGTGGACCCGCTCCCCGCGTTCGTAGGAGCGGATGAACAGCGCGCCGGCGGACTTGGCGAGCACGCCCCAGTGCCGCACGCCCTTCGCCTCGAAGCCGCGCGACTCCCGGGCGATCCGCATCCGGCGCATCTCGTCGGTGATGACGTCGCCGTAGCGGATCATGAAGGAGGCGATCTGCACGAGCAGCGGCGGCAGCTTCAGCCGTTGCAGGCCGAGCAGGAGTTCGCGCAGCTCGGTGGTGGCGGCCAGCAGCACGGAGGCGGCGACGCCGAGGGTGCCCTTGGCGAGCACGTTCCAGGCGCCCCACAGCCCGTTCACGCTGAGCGAGAGCCCGAGGACGTGCACCCGCTCGCCCTCGGCGACGAACGGCATGAGCACCGCGAACGCCACGAACGGCACCTCGATCAGCAGCCGCCGCAGCAGGAAACCGGCGGGCACGCGCGCGTGGTACGCGACGGACGCGAGCAGCACGGCGTACACCGCGAACGCCCACATCGCCTCGCGCGGGGTGGACACCACGACCACCACGAACAGGAACGCGGCGGCGAGCTTGGTGTGCGGCGGCAGCCCGTGCACGGGCGAGTGCCCGTGCCGGTACAGCCGGTGCGCGTGTCCAGCCCCCATGTCAGACGCCCGTGTTCACGGGGGAGGCGTCGTCGGTGCGCCGCCGGCGCAGCGCCCAGAACACCGCGCTGCCCGCGACGACGGTGACGCCGACGCCGATGACGCCGGCGAGACCGCCGGAGAGCCGGGCGTCGGAGATGTCCTTCACGCCGTAGTCGGCCAGCGGTGAGTCGGCGGCGGCGTGCTCCTTCTCCTTCTTGTCGATCCCCTTGTCGTGCGCGACCTTCTCCAGGCCGTCGGGGTTCGCGGAGGCGTAGAAGCTGACGAAGCCGGCCAGGACCAGGGAGGTGACCAGGCCGGTCACCCACAGCGTGCGCCGCGAGGTGCGGGCCGCGGCGGGCACCGGGGCGGCGGGCTCGGCCGCGGGGGCGTCCACCAGGGCGCCGTTCACCCGCAGCTGGAGCCGCTGGCGCAGACCGCGCGCGCCGTGCACCAGGTCGGGGCGGACGGCGATGACGGCACCGACCGTCAGCGCGGTGATGACGGCCTCGCCGATGCCGATGAGCACATGGACACCGACCATCGCGGTGGCGACCTTGCCGATGGGGACGTCCGCGGTGCCGCCGACCGCGTAGATCAGGGTGAAGGCGACCGCGGCCGCGGGCACGGAGACCAGCGCGGCGACGAAGGAGGCCACGGTCACCGAGCGCCGCTTGCGGGGCAGCACGGCGAGCAGGCCGCGGAAGACGGCGTACGACACGACGGTGGTGACCAGCGCCATGTCGGTGATGTTCACGCCGAGCGCGGTCAGCCCGCCGTCGGCGAACAGCACGCCCTGCATCAGGAGCACCACCGACACGCACAGCACGGCCGTGTACGGTCCGACGAGTATCGCCGCGAGGGCCCCGCCGAGCAGGTGCCCGCTGGTCCCGGCGGCGACGGGGAAGTTGAGCATCTGTACGGCGAAGATGAACGCCGCGACCAGACCGGCCAGCGGTGCGGTGCGCTCGTCCAGCTCGCGGCGGGCGCCGCGCAGGCTCACCGCGAGGGCGCCGGCGGCGACCACTCCGGTGACCGCGGAGGTCGGGGCGTCTATGAATCCGTCAGGTACATGCACCCGACGATTTTAGGCCCTTGTTGCGAACCTCTTGCAAGAGAGACAAAGTCTCGTCTCCCATCGGGGCGCGAACCGGAAAATGTGCCACTCTGGATGGAAGCGGAAGAACAGCTTTCACATAGGTCACGGTGCGTGAAAGGGCGGTCCGATGTCTGTGGTCGAACAGTACGCACGCGCTCATATCGTCACGGACGAGGAGGACCCGGGGGCCGTGCCCGTCGTGCTGCGCTACGACCCCGACCGCGATCCCCGCTCCGTCCGCATCGGACTGCCCGGACCCCACGAGTGGACCTTCTCCCGCGCGCTGCTCGAACGGGGACTGCGTGCGCCGGCCGGGACCGGCGACGTCCGGGTGTGGCCCTGCGGGCGGGTCCAGGCCGTCGTGGAGTTCCACGGCGACCACGGCGTGGACGTCGTGCAGTTCGACTCCAAGACCCTGCTGCGGTTCCTGCGCCGCACCTACACCGCCGAGCCGGTCCGCGGCTGATCAGCCCCCGAGCTTCAGCAGCGACGCCACGATGGGACCGGCCGTGTCGCCCCCGTGGCCGCCCGCCTGGACCACGCCCGCGGCGGCGAGGTCGCCCCGGTAGGCGGTGAACCAGCCGTTCGGCTTCTTCTGGCCGTCGACCTCCGCCGAGCCGGTCTTCGCGCCGTAGTCCGGGCCGAGCCCCGCCATCGCCTCCGCCGCCGTGCCGGAGGCGGCCGTGTACCGCATCAGCTCGCGCAGCTGGGAGAGGGTCTTCGGGGACAGGGTGCGCGCGGCGGTGGCCAGCGTCCGGTGGTCGACGGACGGGGAGACCAGGTACGGCTGGTGGAAGGAGCCCGCCTTCACGGTGGCCGCGACCGACGCCATGTTCAGCGGGTTCATCCGCACCCCGCCCTGCCCGATCAGCTCGGCCGCCATCTGCGCCGCCGACTGCACCGGCACCGAGCCGTCGACGCTGGGCACGCCGATCGCCCAGTTGTCCATCGACAGCCCGAAGACCTGCTGGGCCTGCTTGGTCAGGTCGTCGTTGTCCAGCTTCTCCGCCTGGCTGATGAAGGCGGTGTTGCAGGAGCGGGCGAAGCTCGCCTTGAACGTGCCGCCCTTGATCTCGAAGTCGTCGTCGTTGTGGAACTTCCAGCCGCCGTAGGTGACCGTCTTCGGGCAGGGGTGCTGCTTGTCCGCCGAGGCCAGGCCCTTGTCGATGAGCAGCGACGACGTGATGATCTTCATGGTGGAGCCGGGGGCGAGGGAGCCCTGGAAGGCGGTGTTGAAGCCGTGCCCGCTGTTGGCGACCGCGAGGATCTCGCCGGTGGAGGGCCGCAGCACGACCACCGAGGCCTTCGCCCGCTTGTCCACCTGCCGCTCGGCCGCCGCCTGGAGCGCCGGGCTGAGCGTCGTCCGCACCGTGCCCGGGGTGCCCTCGCTCAGCTCCGCCAGCGTCTTGTCGGACAGCTTGGCGGCCTTGGACTCCTTGCCGCGCACCACGCGCAGCTCGACGCCCGCCGTGCCGCCGGCGGTCTTGCCGTACTTCTCCCGCAGCCCGTCCAGCACCGTGCCCAGCGACGGGTACCGGGCGGTGGTGATCTCGCCGCCGTCGCGGTCCAGCGCCTTGACCGGCGGGGTGCCGGAGGCGCCGGTCACCAGCCGGTCGCCGTCCCGCAGCTCCGGGTGGACGACGGCCGCGTGCCAGTCGACCCGCGGCTCGCCGTCACCCGGGCGGCGTACGACGGTGAGCGAGCTGCCGTAGGCCAGCGGCTTGCTGACGCCCTTGTAGGCGAGGGTGGCGCGGACGTCGAAGGGCACCGTGGCGCCCTTGGCCGGCTTGGGGGTGAGGGTGACGTTCTCCAGGTGGGCGTCCTTGGCGTAGCCGGTGAGCAGCGGGGCCGCCGCCGCGGGGTCGTCGGTGGCGGCGGCGGCCTCGGCGGTCCTGCCGTGCTGCCAGGCGGTGAGGAAGCGGGTGGTGGCCGTGCGGACCTCGGCGGCGGTGAGCGGACCGGTCTTCACGTTCTCGCGGGCGGCCGTGGCCGCGGTGCCCTCGTCGGCCGCGGCCCCGCCGTCGTAGAGCGCGTAGAGGCCGACCCCGGCGCCGCCGACGACCACGGCGAGCATCCCGCCGAGCACGGCGGGACGGGTCTTCCGTCGCTCGGCGACGCGCCTTCTCTTGCCCACAGCCTCAGTTCCTCCGCGCGCTTCCCAGGCTCTCCTAAGCCCTCACACTCCCAACGACGGCTTTCACCTTAAGGTCCCCGTCTTCACGGGTGATCTCAATCGGCGTTCCGTAGCACGGTTGCGACAATCGGCCCGGCGGCGTCGACGCCGTGCCCGCCGTCCTGGACCATGGCCGCCGCGGCGACATCGCCCCGGTACCCGGTGAACCAGCTGTCCGAGCGGGCCGCGCCGTCGGTCTCGGCGGAGCCGGTCTTCGCGCCGACGTCCCCGCTGAGCCCGGCCATCACCCCGGCCGCGGTGCCGGAGCGCGCGGTGCGGTTCATCATCGCGCGCAGCTGCCGGACGGTGCCCGGCGCGAGGCCGCGCGCGCGTGCCGGTTCGCGGCCGTCCAGGCTCAGCGGCACGATCACCGGCTGGCGGAAGGCGCCGGTCATCGCGGTCGCCGTCACGGAGGCCATGTTCAGCGGGCTCATCTGCACCTGGCCCTGGCCGATCAGGCTTGCGGCGGTGTCCGGGCCGCCGGTGGCGGGGACCCGGCCGTCGAAGGTGGGCACGCCGGCCTGCCAGTCGTCGCGGCCCAGCCCGAACCGGTCCTCGGCCTCCCGGGTGAGGGAGTCGGGCCTCACCTCGTCGGCGAACTTCACGAAGGCCGTGTTGCAGGAGCGGGCGAAGCTGTCGGCGAGGGTGGCGTGCTCGTCGGGCGCCAGGCCCTTGAGGTTCTGGAAGGTCTGGCTCTGCCAGACGGCCGAGGGCGGGCAGGGCGCCGGGCCGTCCGCCGTGGTCAGGCCGTTGTCGATGAGGGTCGCCGCGCTGACGATCTTCATGGTGGAGCCGGGGGCGCGTTCGCCGAGGAGGGCCGCGTCGAAGCCGTCCGTGCGGTTGTTGGCGACGGCGAGGATCTCGCCGGTGCTCGGCTTGACGGCCGCCACGGAGGACTCCGGGTACTTCATCACGACCGCCTCGGCCGCCGCCTGGACGCTCGCGCTGAGCGTGGTGGGAAGCCGGCCCGGTCTGCCCTTGGCCAGGGTGACCAGCGGGGTGTCCGCGGCCTGGCTGCCGTCCGGGGTGGCCTGGTGCCGGATCACCAGCTCCACCGAGGGCCTGCCGCCGGTCCTGTCGCCGTACCGGCCGCGCAGCTCGTCCAGCAGGTGGCCGAGCGAGGGGTACTTCTCCCGGTCCAGCACCTTCCCGGTGCGGTCCACGGCCTCGATCTGAGGGGCGGACGACTCCCCGGTGGTCAGCGTGTCGCCCTGGCGCAGCCGCGGGTGGACCACGGAGGGCCGCCAGTCGACCAGCGCCCGGTGCGAGGTGACGCCGCGTACGACGGTGAGCGTGCCGCGGTAGGACAGCGGCTTGGAGGTGCCGTCGTAGGACACCGTCGCGGTCACGCCGAAGGGCACCGTGTCGCCGACGGGCGTGCCCGGTGTGATCCGCACCCTGCCTATGTGCGCGTCCTGGCCGTAGGCCGTCAGCAGCGCCTCGGCGGACTCCGGATAGTTCGTGTAGGAGGCCGCGGTCGCCGCGTCCCCCTTCTCCCAGGCGGCGAAGAACGCCTTGGTGGTCTCCTTCACCTCCGGGCCGCTGGGCGGTCCGGTGCGCGGGGGCGCCACGCCGGCCGCCGTGCCGCTGTCACCGCTCATCGCGGACGCGAAGTTGTAGAGCCCGTAGCCGGCGCCGCTCAGCAGCGTGACGCACACTCCGCCCACCACGGCCGCCTTGACCCCGTTGCGCATGGCGCGGTTCCCCCTCCCGTTCAGCCTGTTGAACATGTTCAACTCACTGTGCGGGAGCACTGTAAGCGGTTGCGGTGCGCTTGGGGCGGGAGTTGTTCGAACCGTGACTCGGTCAGCGCCGGCCCGGCCCGAAGGGGTCGTCGGGGTCGTCGGGTATGAAGGGGCCGCCTGGATCGCGGCGGCCCCGGGGCTCGTCCGGAGGCCGCGGCAGGAACGGCAGCGGGGCCATGCCGTCGGAGTGCGACCAGGTGCGGTACCGGGCCGCCGTCTCCCGCAGGGCGTCCCCGTCCCAGTCCTCGTCCACGGGCCGGAAATCGCGGGGTGCCACCCCGGCGACCCGCAGCAGGTCGAGCAGCATCCGGGCGATCAGTTCCTGGTCCAGGTGGTCCTCGACGTCCTCCGAACCCCAGCGGATCAGTGTCTCGGCCGCTCTCGTCAGGCCTTCGGCGCTGGCCGTCGGGAAGGCCAGGGCCAGCGACGCCCGCATGATCTCCACCGCGTCGTCGGAACGCACCGCTCACCGCCTCCTTTCACAGACGAGGCAGAGCCCGCAGCTCCGTGCCGTGACGCGCAGCACCATCCGGGCCGCGCTCTGCACCTGGCGCAGGCACTCGTGGCGGTCGAGATGAGCGTACTGCTGGGTCGACATGGTGTCCCGCACGAAGACCTCCCAGTGGTCCTGGGCCCTGACCCAGTCGTTGCGGTGCGCCACCCGCACCCAGGCGTCGACGAAGTCCTGCTGCGCGACGGCCCCGTGGAAGTAGCCGGACAGGTCGTCGATGAGGCCGGGCGGGCGCAGCCGCTGGCGCAGCTTGCGCTGCCGGAAGAGGGTGTGCGTCGAGATCGACTTCGCCCGGCTGATCCGCTCGGCGATCACATGACCCGCGAACCCACCGATGATCGCGGGCACGAGGAGCCAGCCCACCAGCGACGCCAGCCACAGCAGCACGTGCCGGGGCGGGTCGATCAGGGTGAACGCCCGGTACACCTCGCTGGGGCTCTCCGCCCGTACCGCGAAGAAGTACAGCGCGCCGAGGCAGACGGCCATCGGCAGTCCCCAGTCCAGGATCCACTGGGTGACGCCCTTCAGCGCCTTGCGCGACCGCCAGGTGCGGCGCAGCCGCCGAAGGACCCGCTGGCGCCCCGAGGGCAGTTTCAGATGGCCCGGAATCGGGATGGGCCCGCCGTGCAGCAACTGCTCCCCCAGGGCTGTTGTCACCGACAGCGCGCCGGACCCCCCGGCCCCCCGCGCCGCACTCGCCCCGCATTCTGCCGCAGACCGGGCCCGCGCGGCACCGCTCGGCTAAACCCACGTATCCAGCCACATCCGCGACCGCCACGAGTCGATCGGGATGGCGGTGCCCGTGTACAGGGGCCAGAAGTAGATGAAGTTCCAGGCGATCAGCAGGACCAGGACGCCCGCCGCCGTCGCGCCGATCACCCGGCGGGTGTCGCTGGAGCGTGGCGGGCCGATGATCGCGCCGGTCATCATCGCCACCGCCAGGCACAGGAACGGCAGGAAGACGACCGCGTAGAAGAGGAAGATCGTCCGCTCCTGGTACAGGAACCACGGCAGATAGCCGGCCGCGATCCCGCAGGCGATGGCACCGGCCCGCCAGTCGCGGCGCAGCGCCCAGCGCCACAGCACGTAGGCGATCGCGAAGCAGGCTGCCCACCACAGCAGCGGTGTGCCGATCGCCAGCACCTCCCGGGCGCACTTCTCCCCGGCGTCCGCCGGGCAGCCGTCGGTGCCGGGGCCGGGGGACTCGTAGAAGTACGACACCGGGCGGCCCAGCACGATCCAGCTCCACGGGTTGGACTGGTACGTGTGCGGCTGGTCCAGGCCGACGTGGAACTTGTACACCTCGTGCTCGTAGTGCCACAGGCTGCGCAGCCAGTCCGGCAGGAACGACCAGGTGCCACCCCTGCCGTCGGTGGCCGCCCAGTCGCGGTAGTAGCCGCCCGTGCCGTCGGTGGGGGAGAGGATCCAGCCGGTCCAGGAGGCCACGTAGACCACCAGCGCCACCGGGATCGTCGCCACGAACGCGGCACCGGTGTCGTACTTGAGGACCGCGAGGTACGGGTGACGGGCGCCGGCCACCTTGCGGGTGCCGACGTCCCACAGGACCGTCATCACACAGAACGCCGCCAGGACGTACAGGCCGTTCCACTTGGTGCCCACGGCCAGGCCCAGCAGCACGCCCGCCGTCCAGCGCCACGGGCGCCAGCCGAACCGGAAGGTGTCGGCGACGGACGCGTCCGGCCGGACCCGGCCGTCCGGCCCGGCCGGCAGCGCGGCGGCCAGCCGCTCCCGGGCCCGGTCCCGGTCGACCACCAGGGCGCCGAACGCGGCCACCACGAAGAACATCAGCACGCCGTCCAGCAGGGACGTCCGGCTCATCACGAAGTGCAGCCCGTCCACCGCCATCAGCGCGCCCGCCAGACAGCCCAGGAACGTCGAGCGGAACATCCGGCGCCCGATCCGGCACAGCAGCAGCACGCTCAGCGTCCCGAGCAGCGCCGTCATGAACCGCCAGCCGAACGGGTCGAACCCGAACAGCAGCTCCCCGAGCCCGATCACGTACTTGCCGACCGGCGGGTGCACGACGTACGCCGCGTCGGTCGGCACCGCCAGGCCGCCGTGCTGCTGGAGCACCATGTCGTTGGCGTTCTTGCCGTACTGGTCCCAGCTGACCTCGAAACCGCGGTGGACGAGCGCCCAGGCGTCCTTGGCGTAGTACGTCTCGTCGAATATCACCGCCCGCGGACTGCCCAGGTTCCAGAACCGCGTCAGGCCCGCGAGCAGCGTCACCAGCAGCGGCCCGCCCCAGCCCGACCAGCGGGTCAGCCGCTCGGCCAGGACCGGCGAGGCGCCCAGCACCCGCCACAGCCGGGGGCTCGGCTGCGCGTACGGCGGCACCAGCCGGTCGCGTACGTCGCCGGCCGGCGCGTCCTTGCCCGGCGCGTAACCGAATCGGCGCAGCCGCCGCTGCCACGACGGCCGCCCCTCGTGCGGTGCCTGGCCCTGCCGGAGGTCCATGGAGGACGCGGTACTGGTCACCGCGCCATCGTAGGGAACCGTCCTGTGGGAGTCCCGCGCATGTGCGGTACCGGTCGTCGGGTGCGCGTTTTCCTCCTCCGGCGCGGGCCCTGGGAGGATGGGGGCGTGACTGGAACCCTTGTCCTGGCAGGTACCCCCATCGGCGACATCGCGGACGCGCCGCCCCGGCTGGCCGAGGAGCTGGCCGCGGCCGACGTGGTCGCCGCCGAGGACACCCGGCGGCTGCGCCGGCTCACCCAGGCGCTGGGCGTCACCCCCAAGGGCCGCGTGGTCTCCTACTTCGAGGGCAACGAGGCCGCCCGCACCCCCGAGCTGGTCACCGAGCTGCTCGGCGGGGCGCGCGTGCTGCTGGTGACCGACGCGGGCATGCCGTCCGTCTCCGACCCCGGCTACCGGCTGGTCGCCGCCGCCGTGGAGCGGGACGTCCGGGTCACCGCCGTGCCCGGCCCGTCCGCCGTGCTCACCGCGCTCGCCCTGTCCGGGCTGCCCGTGGACCGGTTCTGCTTCGAGGGCTTCCTGCCGCGCAAGGCCGGCGAGCGGCTGTCCCGGCTGCGCGAGGTGGCGGCCGAGCGGCGCACCCTCGTCTACTTCGAGGCCCCGCACCGGCTCGACGACACCCTCGCCGCGATGGCCGAGGTCTTCGGCGCGGACCGGCGGGCCGCCGTCTGCCGCGAGCTGACCAAGACGTACGAGGAGGTGCGGCGCGGGCCGCTGGCCGAGCTGGCGCGGTGGGCCGCGGAGGGTGTGCGCGGGGAGATCACCGTCGTGGTCGAGGGCGCGCCGGAGACCGGGCCGGAGGAGCTGGACGCGCAGGAGCTGGTGCGCCGGGTCCGGGTGCGGGAGGAGGCCGGGGAGCGGCGCAAGGAGGCGATCGCGGCGGTGGCGGTGGAGGCGGGGCTGCCGAAGCGGGTGGTCTTCGACGCCGTGGTGGCCGCCAAGCGGGCCGGTGAGTGACTGAAGGGGCGCGCCCCCCATACGCCGGCAAAAGGCCGGCCTCGATGGCAAAGCCCAGTCGTCCCAATCGGCACGCTCGGGCAAGCCGTGGCCAAATCGGGGCCAACACTCGGCAGGTCGGATGCTTTCGCGCCACGGGAGGCGTCCACTGGGCGGTGGGACGCACCCGTCCAACAGGGACGCACCCGGGCAAGAAGGAGCTGGCATGAGTGACATAGCAGGGCAGACCGGTCTCCGCGGTTCGGCCACCGACGCCGATTCGGCCACCGACGTCGTTCACGAGTCGTACGCCTTCGCCTGCATGCGCTGCGGGCACGGCTGGGAGCAGTCGTACGTGATCGAGCACCGCACGAACGCCGAGGGGGAGCGGGTCGTGCGGTACGTGGCCGACGGCCGGGTGGTGCCGTCGCCGCTGAGCCGGCCGGTCTGCCGGAACTGTGACGGTCACCTCGTGCGGATCATGCGCGCGGGCCAGGTGGCCTCGGTGCGCGCGGCGGCCGACGGGCAGCCCCACCGGGTGCCGGCGGCGGGCCCGGTCGAGGTGGAGCGGGTGCCGGGGCGGGCCGGGCGGCCGCACCACTGGCACCTGTCCGACCTGCTGCACCCGTTCCACCGCAAGGCCGGCTGAGCGGAGCACCGGCCGGCCGGGGCATGCCCCTTTCGTAGGATCGGGGCATGCCTTCGAACGCCGGCCACAGCTCCAAGGGCGACGACAAGAACGCCGCGCCGCCGCTTCCGGTACCCCTGCGGGTGCCCGTCGCCGACTCCCACACCCACCTCGACATGCAGTCCGGCACGGTCGAGGAGGGCCTGGCGAAGGCCGCCTCGGTGGGTGTCACGACGGTCGTCCAGGTCGGCTGCGACATCAAGGGCTCGCGGTGGGCGGCCGAGACCGCCGCCGCGCACGACAGCGTCCACGCCGCCGTCGCCCTGCACCCCAACGAGGCGCCGCGCATCGTGCACGGGGATCCCGACGGCTGGTCCCGGCAGGGGGCCCGGGTGGCGGGCGGGGACGCGGCGCTGGACGAGGCCCTCGCGGAGATCGACCGGCTGGCCGCGCTGCCGCACGTCAAGGGCGTCGGCGAGACGGGCCTGGACTACTTCCGCACCGGCCCCGAGGGCAAGGCCGCCCAGGAACGGTCCTTCCGGGCCCACATCGAGATCGCCAAGCGGCACGGCAAGGCGCTCGTCATCCACGACCGCGACGCCCACGCCGACGTGCTGCGGATCCTGAAGGAGGAGGGCGCTCCCGAGCGCACCGTCTTCCACTGCTACTCCGGCGACGCCGAGATGGCCGGGATCTGCGCCCGCGAGGGCTACTTCATGTCCTTCGCCGGCAACGTCACCTTCAAGAACGCCCAGAACCTGCGGGACGCCCTCGCCGTCGCCCCGCTGGAGCTGGTCCTGGTGGAGACCGACGCGCCGTTCCTCACCCCGGCGCCGTACCGCGGACGGCCGAACGCGCCGTATCTCGTTCCGGTCACGGTCCGCGCGATGGCCGCCGTACGCGGCACCGACGAGGACACGCTGGCGACGGCCCTGGCCGCGAACACCGCCCGCGCCTTCGACTACTGACGGTCACCCCCACCCGCGGGTGACGACCGTACGTAGTCGCGCCGCTTTGGAGAGTGACCGGCGCTCCGCTAGGTTCTGGGGGCCCGATCCGGACCCCTCTGGCCCTCTGGAGCGTGTCGGCCGTGAGCAAGTCGCAGTACGAGACGTATGAGGCGTACGGCCTTGGCGCCGCACCGCCCGGCGAACCCGGCGGCGCGCTGCCGGGCCGGTACGACGCGGAGCCGGCGGCGCACGCGCGGGCGGGCGAGCCGGTGCTGCCACGGCAGGGCGCGGGCGCGCCGCCGGCGGAGGAGGCACGCGAGCACCGCGACCACGGCTCGGCAGACCTCCCGGTGGACGGCGACGGCGGGGAACCGGACGGGCGGGCCGCGCGCCGGCGCAGGGTCCGCGGTGGGGAGCGCCCCGAATCCGCCGTGCGCCGTCTGCTGCCGCAGGCGCTCGTCGTGGCCTTCCTCGCCGGCGGCACCACCGCCTTCGTCGCCAAGGACAAGGCGATCGAGCTGAGCGTCGACGGCAACCGGCGCACCCTGCACACCTTCGCCGACGACGTGGGCGAGCTGCTCGCCGAGGAGGGCGTACGGGTGGGAGCGCACGACATGGTCGCGCCCGCCCCCGGCACGGAACTCACCAGCGGCGACGAGGTCGCGGTGCGCTACGGCCGCCCCCTGCGGCTCACCCTGGACGGCCGCCGGCAGCAGGTGTGGACGACGGCGCACACCGTGGCCGGCGCGCTGGAGCAGCTGGGGGTGCGTGCCGAGGGCGCCTATCTGTCGGCCTCCCGCTCCCGGCGCATCTCACGCGCCGGGCTCGCGCTCGACGTGCGCACCGAGCGGGCCGTCACCGTCATGGCCGACGGCCGGACCCGGACCGTCCGCACCAACGCGGCCACCGTCCGGGAGGTGGTCGAGGAGGCCGGGATCACCCTGCGCGGCCAGGACACCCTCTCCGTCCCGGGGGACAGCTTCCCGCGCGACGGACAGACCGTGACCGTGCTGCGGGTGACCGGCCGGCGCGAGGTTCACGAGGAGCCGATCCCGTTCCCGGCCGTACGGATCACCGACCCCGCGCTCTTCCAGGGCACCGAGGTCGTCACCCAGCCCGGCCGGCCCGGACTGCGCCGCACCGTCTACTACGTGCGCACCGTCAACGGGGTCCGGCAGCGCCCGCGCCCGGAGAGCACCGAGCTGGTGCGCGCGCCCCGCACCCAGGTGGTGAAGGTCGGCACCCGGCCGCGGCCCGCCTCCGTGCACGACACCGGCCCCCTCGACTGGCACGCCCTCGCCGTCTGCGAGTCCGGCGCCCGCCCGGACGCCGTCGACCCCTCGGGCACCTACGGCGGCCTCTACCAGTTCGACACCCGCACCTGGCACAGCCTCGGCGGCAGGGGCCGCCCCCAGGACGCCTCCCCGGAGGAACAGACGTACCGCGCGAAGAAGCTGTACGTGCGGCGGGGCGCGAGCCCGTGGCCGCACTGCGGCGCGAGGCTGCGGGGGTAGCCCCCCGGCCCGCCGCTCGCGCCTCCCCCGGCACCCCGGCCCCCCGCACCCCCGTACCCTTGTCCCGTGACCAGCCCCACCCCCGACGCCCTCCTCGGCCCGGCCGACATCCGTGAGCTCGCGGCAGCGCTCGGTGTCCGCCCCACCAAGCAGCGCGGCCAGAACTTCGTGATCGACGCCAACACCGTCCGCCGGATCGTCCGCACCGCCGAGGTCCGCCCCGACGACGTGGTGGTGGAGGTCGGCCCCGGGCTCGGCTCGCTCACCCTCGCGCTGCTGGAGGTCGCCGACCGGGTCACCGCCGTCGAGATCGACGACGTCCTGGCCGCGGCCCTGCCCACGACCATCGCCGCGCGCATGCCCGGCCGCGCCGACCGGTTCGCGCTGGTCCACTCCGACGCGATGCACGTCACCGAGCTGCCCGGCCCCGCGCCGACGGCCCTGGTGGCGAACCTGCCGTACAACGTGGCCGTGCCGGTGCTGCTGCACATGCTCGACACCTTCCCGAGTATCGAGCGGACGCTGGTGATGGTGCAGTCCGAGGTCGCCGACCGGCTCGCCGCCGCGCCCGGGAACAAGGTGTACGGCGTGCCGTCCGTGAAGGCCAACTGGTACGCCGAGGTCAAGCGGGCCGGGGCCATCGGCCGGAACGTGTTCTGGCCGGCGCCGAACGTCGACAGCGGACTGGTGTCCCTGGTCCGGCGGACCGAGCCGATCAGGACGACCGCCTCCAAGCGGGAGGTCTTCGCGGTGGTCGACGCGGCGTTCGCGCAGCGCCGCAAGACCCTGCGGGCCGCGCTCGCCGGCTGGGCCGGCTCCGCGGCGGCGGCCGAGGCGGCCCTGGTCGCGGCCGGGGTCTCGCCGCAGGCACGCGGGGAGTCGCTGACGGTCGAGGAGTTCGCGCGGATCGCCGAACACAAGGAGAGCGGCAAGTGAGCGTCACGGTACGCGTCCCGGCGAAGGTCAACGTCCAGCTCGCGGTGGGCGCCGCCCGCCCCGACGGGTTCCACGACCTCGCCAACGTCTTCCTCGCCGTCGGCCTCTACGACGAGGTGACGGCGACCCCGGCGGCGCAGCTGCGGATCACCTGCGAGGGCCCGGACGCCGGCCAGGTCCCCCTGGACCGCACCAACCTCGCCGCGCGCGCGGCGATCGCCCTCGCCGGACGCCGGGGCATCGAGCCGAACGTGCACCTCCACATCGCCAAGGACATCCCGGTCGCCGGCGGCATGGCGGGCGGCAGCGCGGACGGCGCGGCCGCGCTGCTCGCCTGCGACACGCTGTGGGGTACGGGCGCCTCGCGCGAGGAACTCCTGGAGATCTGCGCCGAGCTGGGCAGCGATGTGCCGTTCAGCCTGGTCGGCGGGGCGGCGCTCGGCGTCGGGCGCGGTGAGCGGCTGACCGCCCTGGAGGCCGGCGGCACCTTCCACTGGGTGTTCGCGATGGCCGGGCGCGGGCTGTCCACCCCGGCGGTGTTCCGCGAGTTCGACCGGCTGGCCGAGGGCCGTCGGATCCCGGAGCCGGTGGCGTCGGCGGACCTGCTGGCGGCGCTGGCGAAGGGCGACCCGGACGCGCTGGCCGCGACCGTCTCCAACGACCTCCAGCCGGCGGCGCTGTCCCTCTTCCCGGAACTGGCGGACACGCTGGCCGCGGGGCGCGACGCGGGGGCGCTGGCCGCGCTGGTCTCCGGGTCCGGCCCTACGACGGCGTTCCTCGCGCGGGACGCCGGGGCGGCGGAGAAGGTGGCCGAGGCCCTGCGGGCGTCGGGGACGTGCGGGGCGGTACGGGTGGCGGCGGGGCCGGTGGCGGGGGCGACGGTTCTCTGAGGTTCAGAGGTTGTCGATGGCGGTCAGGTCGATGTCGATGGGGTAGGGCTTGTCGACCTTGACGCGGTCCCGGTAGGTGCCGATCGACCGGTACGTGCCCGTGGCCTCCGACAGCTCGAAGATCTCGACGGCGGGATGCTCTTCCGGCTCGGTCATCTCGACCAGCCAGTAGTAGCGGATACCCGCTGCGGCATACTTGTGCGTCTTCGTGAGCCGGTCGCGGGCCTCGGACTCCGGGGAGACAACCTCGATGGCGAGGACGACATCCTTCCCCTCGAAGTACGTCTGCCTCAGCCCCTTCCTGGCCTCCGCCTTGATCACGGAGATGTCCGGCTCAGGCCCGTTACGTCTGTCCAGTACCACCGTCATCTCGCGTGCCACCTTCAGGTCGGACGGTACGGTGCTGCGCAGGCCGGTCACCAGCAGGTCGATCGCGGCGGAGTGGAAGTAGCGCTGCGGGCTCACGAGGACCAGGCTCCCGTCGATCAGCTCGGTGTGCGGCGGGAGATCCGGCAGGGTGAGCAGGTCGTCGATGGTGTAGCCGTCCAGCGGGGGCATTCGCCACCCCGACTGCTCAGCAGGCTGGGCTGTCATGGTTCCTCCCATGGACAAGATCCTGGTGCCTGCCCTCCACCGTAGCGGCCCAATCCCGATCACGTCATCACAAAGAGTGACAACCCCCTCGCGCCCCGCCCCTCACCCCCGAAGCCCTACGCTAGAAGGCTGACCCACACGGTGGAGCCGCATGTCGATACCGCCCCGCGCACAGGAGTGAAATGGCCGTCAACCTGGTCAATGTCGAGAACGTCAGCAAGGTCTACGGCACCCGTGCCCTGCTGGACGGCGTCTCGCTCGGCGTGTCGGAAGGGGACCGGATCGGGGTCGTCGGACGCAACGGCGACGGGAAGACCACCCTCATCCGGATGCTCGCCAAGCTGGAGGAGGCCGATACCGGAAGGGTCACGCACGCCGGCGGGCTGCGGCTCGGCGTGCTCACCCAGCACGACTCCCTCGACCCCGCCGCCACCGTCCGCCACGAGGTGATCGGCGACATGGCCGACCACGAGTGGGCCGGCAACGCCAAGGTCAGGGACGTGCTGACCGGACTGTTCGGCGGGCTGGACCTGCCGGGCTTCCCCAAGGGGCTGGACACCGTCATCGGACCGCTCTCCGGCGGTGAGCGGCGCCGGATCGCGCTGGCCAAGCTGCTCATCGAGGAACAGGACCTGATCGTCCTGGACGAGCCCACCAACCACCTCGACGTCGAGGGCATCGCCTGGCTCGCCGAGCACCTGCGCAACCGGCGCTCGGCGCTGGTGTGCGTCACCCACGACCGCTGGTTCCTGGACCAGGTCTGCACCCGCATGTGGGATGTGCAGCGCGGTGACGTGTACGAGTACGAGGGCGGCTACTCGGACTACGTCTTCGCGCGCGCCGAGCGCGAGCGGATCGCCGCCACCGAGGAGGCCAAGCGGCAGAACCTGATCCGCAAGGAGCTGGCCTGGCTGCGGCGCGGCGCGCCCGCGCGGACCTCCAAGCCGCGCTTCCGGGTGGAGGCCGCCAACGAGCTGATCGCGGACGTGCCGCCGCCCCGGGACAGCAGCGAGCTGATGAAGTTCGCCTCCTCCCGGCTCGGCAAGACGGTCTTCGACCTGGAGGACATCACCCTCCAGGCCGGGCCGAAGGTCCTGCTCAAGCACGTCACCTGGCAGCTCGGGCCCGGCGACCGGATCGGCCTGGTCGGCGTCAACGGCGCCGGGAAGACCTCGCTGCTGCGCGCCATGGCCGCCGCCGCCCGCACCGACGGCGAGGAGCAGCCCGCCGGGGGCCGGATCACCGTCGGCAGGACGGTCAAGCTGGCCTACCTCTCCCAGGAGGTCGCCGAACTCGACCCCACCTGGCGGGTGCTGGAGGCCGTGCAGGCGGTCCGGGAGCGCGTCGACCTCGGCAAGGGGCGCGAGATGACGGCCGGGCAGCTGTGCGAGACGTTCGGCTTCGGCAAGGAGAAGCAGTGGACGCCGGTCGGGGACCTCTCCGGCGGCGAGCGGCGGCGGCTCCAGCTGCTGCGGCTGCTCATGGACGAGCCCAACGTCCTCTTCCTGGACGAGCCCACCAACGACCTCGACATCGAGACCCTGACCCAGCTGGAGGACGTCCTCGACGGCTGGCCCGGCTCGATGATCGTCATCTCCCACGACCGGTTCTTCGTGGAGCGGACGACGGACCGGGTGTTCGCGCTGCTCGGCGACGGCACCCTGCGGATGCTGCCGCGCGGCATCGACGAGTACCTCGAGCGGCGCCGGCGCATGGAGGAGGAGGTCGCCGAGCGGACCGCCGCCGCGGCGCCCAAGCCGGTCACCGCGGAGAAGAGCGCCGCCGACCAGCGCGCCGCGAAGAAGGAACTCCAGAAGATCGAGCGCCAGTTGGACAAGATCTCCGAGAAGGAGTCGAAGCTGCACGCGCAGATCGCCGACAACGCCACCGACTTCGCGAAGGTGGCCGAACTGGACGCCCAGCTGCGGGACCTCGCCGGGGAGCGGGAGGAACTGGAGCTGCGCTGGCTGGAACTGGCGGAGGACGCCTGACCCTCGACCCGGCGCGCGGAGGGGGCGCGTGCGCCGGGTGAAGGGGGCGTGAAGACGCGTAACGACGGCGTCACGGGCCGGTCCTCCCTTGGGAACCGGGGAGGGCACGGCCCCCTGTGCTGTCACCGCCGGGTGATAGAAAGAGCCGTCTGAAAACCGTCTGATAAACGGCCCAGAGCCGTCCGTCGCGTGCTTCGGGGCGTGGCTAAAAATCAGTGAACGAGGGGGAAGAGCGCTGATGACCCAGCCGCCCGACCAGCCGCCGCAGAGCGGGTTCGGAGCACCAGGAGCACCACAGGAGCAGCCGCCGCAGCCGGGCGGTTTCGGCGCGCCCCAACCCCCGCCCGCCCAGGGCGGCTTCGGCGCCCCTCCGCCCCCGCAGGCACCTCCGGCGCAGGGCGGCTTCGGCGCGCCCCAGCCCCCCGTCGCGCCCCCGCAGCCCCCGCCGGGCTACGGCTACCCGCAGCCGGGCCCGTACGGCAACGCCCCGGGCCCCTACGGCCAGCCGCAGCAGGGCCCCTACGGGTACCCGCAGCAGGCGCCGCAGCAGCCGGGCCCGTACGGCGCCCCGCAGCCCGGTTACGGACAGCCGCCGCAGCCGCCGTACCCGGGCATGCCCGGGGCCGCGCCCGGCATACCCGGCGCCCCGGCCGGCGGGCCGGCCTCGAAGAAGAAGACGGCGCTGGTCGTCGGGTCCGCGGTCGCCGCACTGCTCGTCATCGGCGGCACGGTGTTCGCGGTCACCGCCGGCGGTGATGACAAGGGCGGCGGCAAGAAGCCCGTCGCCCAGGGCAGCGACGGCCCCGGGCACTCCGCCACCGCCTCGCCGACGACCTCCGGCGGCGCGGACCCCGACCACCTCAACGACGGACGCGGCCCCGGCGAGGCCAAGGTCCTCTGGTACGCGCCGCCCCCCGACGCCCCCGCGTCCGGCGCCGACGCGCCCGGCATGTGGATCGCCGGCGACACCGCGGTGAAGGCGGCCTACAAGCAGGTCTTCGCCTTCGGCGCCGCGGACGGCCGCGCCGCCTGGGGACCGGTCTCCTTCCCGCAGAAGATCTGCGCGGTCACCCCGCACAAGTCGGCCGACGACAAGATCGTCGTGGCGTACATGAGCGGTGGCGGCGAGCACGCCAAGTGCAACCAGCTCCAGCAGCTCGACCTGCGCACCGGCGAGAAGGGCTGGAGCGGCGAGGTCGCCGACGGCGGCCTGTTCGACAGCGCCCTCACCATCGAGCTGACGGTCAGCGGCAGGACGCTGATGGTGGGCCGCTCGCAGTCGGGCACGGCGTACGACATCGACAGCGGCAAGAAGCTGTACGACAAGAAGCGGTACGGCTCGGCCTGCTTCCCGGCCGCCTACGCGGGCGGCACCGACCGGCTGATCCAGGTGTCCTCCTGCGGCGTCGGCGGCTCCGACGAGCACGAGGAGCTCCAGGAGCTGGACCCGGCGAACGGCACCGTGCGCTGGACGCAGAAGCTCAAGAAGGGCTGGGAGGTCAGCCGTACCTACTCGGTCGACCCCCTCGTGGTCTATCTGACCAACCGCGAGAAGAAGACCTGGAACATCTCCGTCATCGCCGACGACGGCAAGGTCCGTTCGCAGGTCGCGGTGGACGAAAAGTTCGCCCCCCGCTGCGGCTGGGCGATCCTGGAGCGAGAGCTGCAGGGCTGCCAGGGCGTCGCGGTCGACGGCGACACGCTCTACCTGCCCACCGACGCCACCGTCAGCGCCAACGAGATCGTGGCCGTGGGCCTCGCCGACGGCAAGGAGAAGTGGCGGGTGAAGTCCCCGGGCGACCGGCCGATGTACCCGGTGAAGACCGAGGGCGGCAAGCTCATCGCGTATGTGCAGCCGTCGTACGACAGCGGCGGCCAGGTGGTGTCGGTGCCGACGGCCGGGTCCTCCCACGGCACGACCGCGCTGCTGCGCAACCCGCGGGGCGCCGCCGGTGTCGAGAACACCTTCTACGACGGGGTCCTGGACTGGTCCGGCGGGCGGCTGTTCATCTCCTCGGGTCGGCTGTCCGGCGACGACGACTCCAAGGAGAAGCTGATCATGGCCTTCGGCGACTGAGCCGGGCGCCGGCTCCCGCCTTCCCGCGTCCCTTTCTCGCCGTCCGTCCGCAGAGCGTCACCGAGGTACCCGTCGCCATGACCCAGCCGCCACCGCCCCACCAGCCCCCGCAGCCGGGCTACGGCTATCCGCCGCCGCCCCCGCAGCCGGGGTACGGCTATCCGCCGCCCCCGTCGGGGCCCGGTTACGGCCCGCCCGGCGCGCAGCCGAACCCGTACGCCCAGCAGCCGCCGGCCCCGCCGGCCCAGCCCCCGGCGTACGGGGTTCAGCCGCCCGCCGGCTACGCCCCCCAGCCGCACAACCCCTACGCCCAGCCCGCCCCACCCGTGCCGGGCACCCAGCCGGGCTACGGCTATCCGGGCCCGGGGCAGCCGCCGACCGCGCCGATGACGCCCCGGCCGGTGCCGGGCGGCGGCCGGCGGAACACCACCCTGTTCATCGTGGTGGCGGCGGTCGCCGCCATCGCGCTGATCGTCGGCGGCGGCATCTGGTACGCCGGGTCCGCCGGGGACGACAGCCACTCCCACGACCCCGTCTCCTCCGCCGGCCAGACCGGCTCCGCGGGCGGCGGCTCCGGCGGCCCGGTGAGCGGGGGCGGCGGCAAGGAGAAGGCGCCGGCCGACCCGGCCGCCAAGGTGCTGTTCAAGGTGCCGCTCCCCACGACGGACGACACGGTCGTCACCTCCGGCTCCTGGCTGACCGACACGGTGTACGCCAAGAGCGGCATCGCGGAGATCACCGGCTACGACCCGGTCCGGGGCACCCGGCTGTGGACGGTCAAGCTGCCCGGCCCGATCTGCGCGGCCAGCGACCATGTGAACGACGACGGCCGGACGGCGGTCACCTTCCAGCCGAAGATGCCCGCGAAGGGCTCCTCCGAGGGGTGCAGCCAGGTCGCCGCGATCGACCTCGCCGCGGGCAAGCGGCTGTGGACGAAGTCGGCCAAATCCGGTGACTACCCGGTCACCTTCGAGAATGTGACGGTCGCCCAGCACACGGTCGCGGTCGGCAGCACCGACGGCGGTGCCGCGTTCGACATCGACTCCGGCAAGGCGCTGTGGCAGCCCAAGGCGGGCGACTCCTGCGCCGACGACGGATACGGCGGCGGCGCCCGGCTGGTCGCGGTGCGCAAGTGCGGCGTGTCCAGCAGCCGGAAGCTGCACATCCAGAACATCGACCCGAAGACCGGCAAGGTGATCTCCGAGTACACGATGCCCGACGGCGTCGAGTACGCGTCCGTCGTCTCCACCGACCCCCTCGTGGTCGCCGCCGACGTCGGCGACGCCGCGGGCGACGGCAGCGGTGTCTCGGACTACTTCTCCATCGACGGCAGGACCGGCGCGCTGCTCGCCCGGATCGCCGCGCCCAGCGACACCTACGGCGGCCGCTGCGACGGCATCACCCGCGTCGAGGGCTGCAACCAGGTCGTCGCCGGCAACGGCAGGCTGTACCTGATGACCGAGCCGCACGACGGCCAGGCCCAGTACAGCAGGACGAACGAGATCGTCGCCTTCGACCTGCGCACCGGCAAGCCGACCGGGCAGCGCGCCGAGGCCGGCGACGGCTACACGCTCTCCCCGCTGCGCATGGACGGCGGCAACCTGCTGGCCTACAACGCGCCGCCGTACAACAAGGGCGGCCAGGTCGTCAGCATCGACGGCGGCACCTTCAAGGTGACCAAGCTGCTGGAGAACCCCGCCGAGCGCAGCGTGCACACGGCGGAGACCAGCCTGCTGCCCGAGTACGCCGAGGTGCTCTTCGGCAAGGGCCGCCTGTACATGTCGGCCCAGTTCGCCCACAAGCGCGACCGGACGTACGACCAGGAGTACCTGGTGATGGCGTTCGGCACGGACGGCTGACCGGCCGCCGGCCCCGTCGCCGGACTCGCCCGAACGAGTGAACTGCCCAGTGGTGCCCCGGATTTCATCGATCCGGGGCACTTCTCTTCTGGAGGGGCAGCGCGACGTCGAACAAGCGTGTAGCTTCCGGGGGCATGAAGCGCGGGGGGTGCCGGGGGGACTGGGGGGTTGCTCAATGGGAGTGCGGCTCGTGGTCGTCGACGACCATCGCCTGCTCGCGGAGGCGCTGGCGTCGGCGCTCAAGCTGCGCGGGCACCGGGTGGTCGCCGCGGCGGCGCCGGCCGCGGGCGCGGCGGACCTGGTGATCGCGCGGGCGCCCGAGGTGTGCCTGCTGGGTACGGCGGCACCGGCCGAGCCGGGCGCCTTCGACCCGGTGGTCAAGATCAAGCGGGAGCGTCCGCAGGTGGCGGTGGTGGTGCTCGGCCCGGTGCCGTCGCCGCGCGGCATCGCGGCGGCCTTCGCGGCGGGCGCGTCGGGGTACGTACGGCACGACGAGCGGATCGAGGGCGTCGAGCGGGCCATGACGAAGGCCCGCGCCGGGGAGGCGGCCGTCGCCCCGCAGCTGCTCCAGGGCGCGTTCGGGGAGCTGCTGAACCCGGCCGCGCAGCCCGATGACGAGGCCCAGCGGCTGCTGGAGATGCTGACGCCGCGCGAGGTGGAGGTGCTGATCCGGGTGGCCGACGGCGAGGACACCCGGCTGATCGCCGCGGGCATGGGCATCGCCCCCAGCACGGCCCGCACCCATGTCCAGCGGGTCCTGATGAAACTGGGTGTCGGCTCCCGCCTGGAGGCGGCGGCCCTGGCCGCCCGCACGGGCCTGCTGGAACGGGCCGGGCCACGTCGATACACGGGCCCGGCCTAGGCGTCCCGGAGGGGCGCGCTACTCCGTCCGGTCGTCCTCCGGCGGCAGCACCGTGGGCCGGAGTTTCAGCCACGCCAGGAAGAAGATCCCCAGCAGCAGCATGCCGATCCCGGTCCACAGGTTGATGTTGACGCCCTCGGCCTTGTCGATCGCGGCCTGGGAGTCGGTGATCCCGGTGAGGGTGACGATGACGCCGTAGACCACGAACAGTCCGCCGATGATGCGGCGCAGATCGAAGATGCGGGCCGCCGTCGCGGACTTGGTCTCCAGCTCGGAGACCTCCCGCTGGACGTCGTGCTCGGTGTAGTGCTCCGGTCGGTGCTCAGGACGCTCGGTCATGGTTTCCTCGATCCTCCCGCGTCAGAACGAGAACGGGATGTAGCAGGCGGCGGCCAGGACGACCGCGCCCCAGCCCAGCAGGGCCGGCTTGCGGTACCACGCGTCGTCGCCCTCGGCGGGCGGCTCGGACATGCCGGGGGAGCGGGTGCCGTAGACCAGGCCCTGGAGCTCCTCCGCCGGCTTCGGCTTGGTGAACAGGGACACCGCGATCATCACGACCGCGCCGGCGACGAACCCCGCGATCGCGGAGACGAAGTTGGCGCCCTGGTCGGAGGGGATGGAGATGACGCCCTTCTTGTAGAAGACGAAGTAGTTGATCATCGCCGCGGTGGTGCCGGCGAGCAGGCCCCAGAAGCCGGACTTGGCGGACGCGCGCTTCCAGAACATGCCGACGATGAAGACGACGAACATCGGCACGTTGAAGAAGGAGAACAGCGTCTGCAGGTAGCTCATGATGTTCGAGAACGAGGACGCCAGGAACGCCGTGCCGACGGAGGCGCAGACGCCGATCACGGTGATCAGCCGGCCGAACCGCACGTAGTACTCGTCCTCGCGGCCGCGCACCACGTACTTGGCCCAGATGTCGTTGGTGAACACCGTGTTGAACGACGACACGTTCGCCGCCATGCCCGCCATGAAGGCCGCCAGCAGACCGGTGACGGCGATGCCGAGCACGCCGTTGGGCAGCAGCTCCTGCATCAGGTAGGGGATGGCGTCGTTGTACTCGAGCCCGGACTGCTTGCTGCCGATGTTCGGCACGAGCGCGGCGGCTACCAGGCCGGGGATCATCACCAGGAAGACGATGAAGATCTTCGGGAAGGCGGCGATGAGCGGGGTGCGCTGCCCGGCGGAGAGGTTCTTCGCGGACAGGGCGCGCTGCACCTCCGCGAAGTTGGTCGTCCAGTAGCCGAAGGAGAGCACGAAGCCGAGGCCGAGGACGATGGTGAGCCAGTTGGCGCCGAGCGGGTTGGCCTCGCCGATGCCGGTGCCGCCCCAGGCCGTGGTGAAGTCGGCGCCGTGCCGCGCGGTGAGCTTGTCGGTCAGTCCGTCCCAGCCGCCGACCTTCTTCAGGCCGAGCACGGTGATGGGGATGAGCGCGGCGAGGATCACGAAGAACTGGAGCACCTCGTTGTAGATCGCCGAGGACAGGCCGCCCAGGGTGATGTAACCGAGCACCAGGGCGCCGGCGACGACGATGGCGACCCACTGCGGCCAGCCGAGCAGGGCCTCGACGACGAGCGCGAGGGCGTAGAGGTTGACGCCGGCGATCAGCACCGCGGCGAACGCGAAGAGGGCGGAGCTGAGCAGGTGGGCGGCCTTGTCGAAGCGCAGCAGCAGGAACTCGGGGACCGAGCGGACCTTGCTGCCGTAGTAGAAGGGCATCATCACCAGGCCGAGGAAGACCATGGCGGGGATGGCGCCGATCCAGTACCAGTGGACGGTGTAGGCGCCGTACTGGGCGCTGTTGGCCGCCATGCCCAGGATCTCGGTGGCCGCCAGGTTCGCCGAGATGAAGGCGAGGCCGGTGATCCAGGCGGGCAGCGAGCGTCCGGAGAGGAAGAAGTCGAGGCTGGTCCTGACGGAGCGGCGGGCGGCGAGACCGATGCCGAGGACGACGACGAAGTAGATCGCCAGGATCGTGTAGTCCAGCCAGTTGGTGGGGAGCCGTAGCTCCGCCGCCAGGGAGGTGGGGGCGTATGTGGGGGTTTGCATGAGCACTCGCTTCGTTGCGCGAACTGATCCAAGCGGAACCTACGCCGCCGTGTTCGTTATTTGAACACTTTGACTGGTGTTCTTTGTTTGATTGTGATCGAGCGCGAGGGTGTCGAGTTGTGGTCTGTTATGTTTGATTGTGTTGAGTGATGGAGTGAGGGTGTGGAGGAGTCCGGCGTGAAGAAGACCCCGACCCGGCTTGCCGACGGTCGTGAGCTGATCTACTACGACCTTCGGGACGACACCGTGCGCGACGCGGCCGACCGGCGTCCCCTGGACCGTACGGTCACCACGTCCGAGATCCGCCGCGACCCGTTGCTCGGCGACGCCGTCGCCGTCGCCTCGCACCGCCAGGGCCGCACCTACCACCCGCCGGCCGACGAGTGCCCCCTGTGCCCCACGCGCGGCGACCGGCTCAGTGAGATCCCGGACTCCTCGTACGACGTGGTGGTCTTCGAGAACCGCTTCCCCTCCCTCGCCGGCGACTCCGGCCGCTGCGAGGTCGTCTGCTTCACCCCCGACCACGACGCCTCCTTCGCCGACCTCACCCCGGAGCAGGCCCGCCTGGTGCTGGACGCGTGGACGGACCGCACCGCCGAGCTGTCCCATCTGCCCTCCGTGGAGCAGGTGTTCTGCTTCGAGAACCGCGGCGCCGAGATCGGCGTGACCCTGGGCCACCCGCACGGGCAGATCTACGCCTACCCCTTCACCACCCCGCGCACGGCGCTGATGCTCCGCTCGCTCGCCGCGCACAAGGAGGCCACCGGCGGGGAGAACCTGTTCGACGCGGTCCTGGAACGCGAACTGGCCGACGAGCGGGTCGTCCTGGAGGGTGAACACTGGGTGGCGTTCGTGCCGTACGCGGCCCACTGGCCGTACGAGGTCCACCTGTACCCCAGGCGCCGGGTGCCCGACCTGCTCGCGCTGGACGAGGCGGCCCGCACAGAGTTCCCCCAGGTGTATCTGGAACTCTTGAGGCGGTTCGACCGGATCTTCGGCGAGGGTGAGCCCCCGACGCCGTACATCGCCGCCTGGCACCAGGCGCCGTTCGGCACGCTGGAGGAGTTCGACGGTGTGACGCGCGACGACTTCGCGCTCCACCTCGAGCTTTTCACCATCCGCCGCACTTCCGGCAAACTGAAGTTTCTCGCGGGTTCCGAGTCCGGCATGAGCGTGTTCATCAACGACGTGCCGCCGGAGCGCGCGGCCGAGCGACTGCGAGAGGTAGCGAGTTCATGAAGTACCTGGTGACGGGTGGCGCCGGATATGTCGGCAGTGTCGTGGCCCAGCACCTGCTGGAGGCCGGGCACGAGGTCACCGTCCTCGACAACCTCTCCACCGGCTTCCGCGCCGGGGTGCCCGCCGGGGCCGCCTTCGTCGAGGGCGACATCCGCGACGCCGCCAAGTGGCTCGATGCCTCCTTCGACGGCGTGCTGCACTTCGCGGCGTTCTCGCAGGTCGGAGAGTCGGTGCTGAAGCCGGAGAAGTACTGGGACAACAACGTCGGCGGCAGCATGGCGCTGCTCGCCGCGATGCGCGAGGCCGGCGTGCGCAAGCTGGTGTTCTCCTCCACCGCGGCGACCTACGGCGAGCCCGAGCAGACCCCCATCCGGGAGACCGCCCCGACGCGGCCCACCAGCCCCTACGGCGCCTCCAAGCTCGCCGTCGACCACATGATCACCGGCGAGGCGCACGCCCACGGCCTGGCCGCGGTCTCCCTGCGCTACTTCAACGTGGCCGGCGCCTACGGCGCGTACGGCGAGCGCCACGACCCCGAGTCGCACCTGATCCCGCTGGTCCTCCAGGTCGCCCAGGGCCGCCGCGAGGCCATCTCGGTCTACGGCGACGACTACCCGACCCCCGACGGCACCTGCGTGCGCGACTACATCCACGTGGCGGACCTGGCCGAGGCCCACCTGCTGGCCCTGGGCGCCGCCGCCCCCGGCGAGCACCTGATCTGCAACCTCGGCAACGGCAACGGCTTCTCCGTGCGCGAGGTCATCGAGACCGTCCGCGAGGTCACCGGCCACCCGGTCCCCGAGGTGACCGCGGGGCGCCGCGGAGGCGACCCGGCGGTCCTGGTCGCCGCCGCGGACACCGCCCGCGAGAAGCTGGGCTGGAACCCGACCCGCGCGGATCTCGCGGGCATCGTCGCGGACGCGTGGGAGTTCGCGCAGAGCATCACGAGGGAGCACTAGTGGGGGCACAGCAGGTCGCGGACCGCTTCGCGGAGCTGTACGGGGCGGGCCCGGAGGGCGTCTGGGCGGCGCCGGGCCGGGTCAACCTGATCGGCGAGCACACCGACTACAACGACGGCTTCGTCATGCCGTTCGCCCTGCCGCACCAGGCGGTCGCGGCGGTCTCCCGCCGCACCGACGGCGTCCTGCGCCTGCACTCGGCGGACATCGGGGGCGATATCACCGAGCTGCGCCTGGACGACCTCGCGCCCGGCGGCGACCACGACTGGACGGCCTACCCGGCGGGCGTGGTCTGGGCGCTGCGCGAGGCGGGCCACGAGATCACCGGCGCCGACGTCCACCTGGCGTCCACGGTCCCCACGGGCGCGGGCCTGTCCTCCTCCGCCGCCCTGGAGGTGGTGATCGCGCTCGCCCTGAACGACCTGTACGGCCTGGGCCTGAAGGGCTGGCGGCTGGCCCGGCTGTGCCAGCGCGCCGAGAACGTCTACGTCGGCGCGCCCACCGGCATCATGGACCAGACGGCGTCGGCCTGCTGCGAGGCGGGCCACGCGCTGTTCCTGGACACCCGTGACCTGTCCCAGCGGCAGATCCCCTTCGACCTCGCGGCCGCGGGCCTGCGCCTGCTGGTGGTGGACACCCAGGTCAAGCACGCGCACAGCGGCGGCGAGTACGGCAAGCGCCGGGCCGGCTGCGAGAAGGGCGCGGCCCTGCTCGGCGTCGACGCCCTGCGCGACATCCCGTACGACGGCCTGGACGCGGCCCTCGCCCGCCTCGGCGACGAGGAGGAGGTCGTCCGCCTGGTCCGCCACGTCGTGACGGAGAACGAGCGGGTCGAACGCACGGTCGCCCTGCTGCGGGCCGGCGACCCCCGCGCCATCGGCCCGGTCCTCACCGAGGGCCACGCCTCCCTGCGCGACGACTTCCGCATCTCCTGCCCGGAGCTGGACCTGGTGGTCGACACCGCCCTGGCCGGCGGCGCCCTCGGCGCCCGGATGACCGGCGGCGGCTTCGGCGGCTCGGCGATCGTCCTGGCGGAGGCGGCGGACGTCGAGACGCTGACGAAGTCCGTCGAGGCGGCGTTCGCCGCGGCGGGCCTCACCGCCCCCCGCGTCTTCGAGGCGGTCCCGTCGGCGGGCGCCCGGCGGCTGGTCTGACCCGCCGTCAGCCCAGGCGTTTGGTCAGGGTGTACTCCGTGATCCCCGGCGGGTAGTCGGGGATCACGCACACCACCTCGTAGCCCTGTCTCCGGTAGAAGGCGGGGGCCTGGAAGTCCCAGGTCTCCACGCGGGCGGCGGTGCAGCCGCGGGCGGTGGCCAGCCGTTCCGCCTCGGCGAGCAGGCGGGAGCCGAGGCCCGTGCCGCGGTGCCGGGTGTCGACCCACAGGTAGGTGACGTGCAGCCAGGTCGTCCAGGTGTGGCCGACCAGCCCGCCCGCCAGGTCCCCGGCGGCGTCCAGCCCCCACACGTGCAGCGGGGCCTCGCGTTCGCCGGGGGTGCCGCGCAGCGCGGCCAGCACCGGGGACGCGGCCGTATTGGTGTCCCGCAAGCGTGAGCGGAGCAGATCGCGTCGCGCCTTGTCGACTTCCGTCTCGATACGAAACATGCGGCACACCATAAACGTGCCGGAGGGTCAGTTCTGCAAATCTCCTTCCGCTGCGTGCCCGCATCCGTACTCTGTGGAACAGCACCGGTGGGGGCCGGTGCCGCTCAGGGGGCGAGACACGCGGGTACGGCGCCCGCGGTCGGGGGTGGCAGTCTTCGCCACGGCGGCGGCCGTGCGGCGTCTCGCCCCTGTCCGCCGGTGTCGTGCCCGTGCCCGTCGTCGTTCCGGCGGACATTCTCCGGGTACGTCCCGGAAGCCGGCTCATTCCGGAGCTTTCCGGACCTTGCACATCCCCTGCTCCACGCGGAGCCCGGGGAAGGGGGTTACGTGGTTCGTATCCGAGTCCTGGTCGTCGACGACCACCGCATCTTCGCCGAGTCGCTGGCCGCCGCCCTGGCCGCCGAACCGGACGTCGACGTCTTCGCGGCCGGCAGCGGCCCGGCCGCGCTGCGCTGCCTGGAGCGGGCGGCCGGCGAGGGCCGCCGCTACGACGTGCTGCTGGTCGACGCCGACCTCGGCGGCCCCCCGCCCGGCGCCCGCCCGGCCGTACCGGTGCGCGACGGCAACGAGGAGGGACTGGTCGACGGCATCTCCCTGGTCGCCGGGGTGCGCACCGCCCAGCCCGGCGTCCGCACCGTCGTCCTCGCCGACAAGGACGACCCGCGCCGCGCGGCCCTCGCCCTCCAGGCCGGCGCCTCCGGCTGGGTCGCCAAGGACTGTTCGCTGTCCCGGCTGCTGACGGTGATACGGGGCGTGCTGCGCGACGAGACGCATCTGCCGCCCGCGCTGCTCACCGGGGTGCTCAAAGAGCTGACGGCGGCCCGCCGGCACCGCACCGAGAGCGAGCGGCTGGTGGAGTCCCTCACCCCCAGGGAGCGGGAGGTGCTGCGCTGCATGGTCGCGGGGCTGGGCCGCAAGGCCGTCGCCGAACGGCTGTTCCTCTCCCCGCACACCGTCCGCACCCATATGCAGAACGTCCTCGGCAAGCTGGGCGTCCACTCCACACTGGCGGCCGTCGCGCTCGCCCGGCGGGCCGGGGTGGGGCCGGTGGACCTAGCCGGGGATGTTGTCGAACGGGGCGGTCAGCTGGCGTAGCAGCCCGGCCAGCTCCGCGCGCTGGGCGCGGGACAGCTCGGCGAGGATCGCCCGCTCCTGCTCCAGCAGTCCCGCCAGCGCCTGGTCCGCGCGGTCCCGGCCCTCGTCGGTCAGCCGGACCAGCACGCCCCGCCGGTCGCTGGGGTCGGGCAGCCGCTCCACCAGGCCCTTCTTCGCCAGCCGGTCGATGCGGTTGGTCATCGTGCCCGAGGTGACCAGGGTCTGTGTCAGCAGCTGGCCGGGGGAGAGCTGGTAGGGCGTGCCCGCGCGCCGCAGCGCGGTCAGCACGTCGAACTCCCAGGGCTCCAGCTGGTGCTCGGAGAAGGCGAGCCGGCGGGCGCGGTCCAGATGCCGGGCGAGCCGGCTCACCCGGCTCAGCACTTCCAGCGGCTCCACGTCGAGGTCCGGGCGCTCCCGGCGCCACGCTGCGACCAGCCGATCGACCTCGTCCTCCATGGAGATCAGTGTAGTGGTTGTGTCGACATGAAGTCTCTTGATATCGAGCCTCTTGATATAGAGATAAGTTGCGGGGACAGTGGACCCATGACCACACCCCGCTGGGACCCCGACCGGTACCTCCGCCACGCCGGCCACCGCGCCCGCGCCTGCACCGACCTCCTTGCGCGCGTCCCGGACCCGCCCCGCGACCGCCCCCGCGTCGCCGACCTCGGCTGCGGCCCCGGCAACGTCACCGCCCTGCTCGCCGAACGATGGCCCACCGCCCGCATCACCGGCTACGACAACTCCCCCGAGATGCTCGACCGGGCCCGCACCGGCCACGAGGGACCCACGGCGGGTGGCGGCCGGCTCGACTTCGCCCACGCCGACGTGACGACCTGGACACCAGGGGAGCCGTACGACCTGATCGTCTCCAACGCCACCCTGCAGTGGGTGCCGGGCCACGCCGACCGGTTCGCCGACTGGACCGCCGCCCTCACCCCCGGCGGCACCCTCGCCTTCCAGGTCCCCGACAACCTCGACGCCCCGCTGCACACCCTGCTGCGCGACCTCGCCGCCGCGCCCCGCTGGCGCTCCCGCCTGGCCGGCGCCGTACGCGCCACCGACTCCGTGCACACCCCCGGCTTCTACCTGGACCGCCTCGCCCGCCTGGGCTGCGCGGCCGACGTGTGGCAGACCACCTACCAGCACGTCCTCCAGGGCGAGGACCCGGTGCTCGACTGGGCGAAGGGCACCGCGCTGCGCCCCGCCCTGACCGCCCTCGCCGACGACCCCGAGGCGCGCGAAGCCTTCCTCACCGAGTACCGGACCCTGCTGCGCACCGCCTACCCGAGCGCCCCCTACGGCACGGTCCTGCCCTTTCGCCGCCTGTTCGCGGTCGCCGTGAAGCCGCCCCGCTGAAGTCGCCCCGCTGAAGTCGCCGTGAAGTCACCCCGCTGAACGGGACGCTGTGAACCCGGTTCACGGCCTACGCCTTGCGGTGACCTATCAACCGCGGCTTCGGCTCCAGGCCGTCCAGTCCGTGCCACGCCAGGTTCACCAGGTGCGCCGCCACCTCCGCCTTCTTCGGCCGGCGCACGTCCAGCCACCACTGCCCGGTCAGCGCCACCATGCCGACCAGCGCCTGGGCGTAGAGCGGGGCGAGCTTCGGATCGAAGCCCCGCGACTTGAACTCGCGGCCCAGGATGTCCTCCACCTGGGTGGCGATATCGGAGATCAGGGACGCGAAGGACCCCGTGGACTGCGGGATGGGCGAGTCCCGGACCAGGATGCGGAACCCGTCCGTGTACTCCTCGATGTAGTCCAGCAGCGCGAACGCCGCCTGCTCGCACAGCTCACGCGGATGGCCGGCGGTCAGCGAGCTGGTGACCATGTCCAGCAGGCGGCGCATCTCCCGGTCCACCACCACCGCGTACAGCCCCTCCTTCCCGCCGAAGTGCTCGTACACCACCGGCTTGGACACCCCGGCCTTCGCCGCGATCTCCTCCACCGACGTGCCCTCGAAGCCCTTCGCCGCGAAAAGGGTGCGACCGATCTCCAGCAGCTGCTGGCGGCGCTCGGCACCGGTCATACGGGTCCGGCGGGTCCGCCGCTGCTTGTCGTTGCCTGAAGTGCTGCTGGAGTCGGTCGCCACGGCGTCAATCATGCCGCCTCGGCGGTTTCCCTCCGGCGCCGGGAGCCGCCTTCCTCGGTGTTCCGCCGCGAATCGATACGCGAGCGTGACGGCCAGCGCACGTCATACGCCCAGCCCAGCCGCTCGAACCAGCGGATGAACCGCGCCGAGGAGTCCAGCTGGCCGCGCATCACCCCGTGCCGCGCCGAGGTCGGGTCGGCGTGGTGCAGGTTGTGCCAGGACTCGCCGCACGACAGGATCGCCAGCCACCACACGTTGCCCGAACGGTCCCGCGACTTGAACGGCCGCTTGCCCACCGCGTGGCAGATCGAGTTGATCGACCACGTCACATGGTGCAACAGCGCCACCCGGACGAGTGAACCCCAGAAGAACGCGGTGAACGCGCCCCACCACGACATCGTCACCAGACCGCCGATCAGCGGCGGCAGCAGCAGCGACACCAGCGTCCACATCACGAACTGCCGGGAGATCGCCCGCATCGCCGGGTCCTTGATCAGATCCGGCGCGTACTTCTCCTGCGGGGTCTGCTCCTCGTCGAACATCCAGCCGATGTGCGCCCACCACAGGCCCTTCATCAGCGCCGGAACCGTCTCCCCGAACCGCCACGGAGAGTGCGGGTCGCCCTCGGCGTCGGAGAACTTGTGATGCTTGCGGTGATCGGCCACCCACCGCACCAGCGGACCCTCCACCGCCAGCGACCCCATGATCGCCAGCGCGATCCGCAGCGGCCGCTTCGCCTTGAACGAACCATGGGTGAAGTACCGGTGGAAACCGATCGTGATCCCGTGGCAGCCGAGGAAGTAGAAGAACACCAGCAGGCCCAGATCGAGCCAGCTCACCCCCCATCCCCAGGCCAGCGGCACCGCCGCCACCAGCGCCAGGAACGGCACCGTGATGAAGAGCAGCAGCGTGATCTGCTCGATCGAACGCTTCCGCTCACCGCCCAGCGTGGCGGAAGGAACAGCTGTGTCGGTGGCCTCACGGGCCTCTGCGATCACATCGGAGCTTGAGGTCATACGCGTCCCCTGTGGGGTCGAGAATCGAGTCGGATTGCCGGGGCCGCCGGGACCGGACGGGACTCGACGGTACTTCCCTACGGTTCCGTAACCTACGGCATCGTAAGTATGGCAGCGCGTCATGCCGCGGCAAGAGCCCCAGACCCTGCGCGTCCACATCGCCACCTATCCTTGGAACCGGTCGGACAGCGCGGTCCGCTGAAGTTTCCTTCCCGGACGCCACGGCCCGTATGCGGCGCCCCGCCGCGCGCGGTGGCCGGCCGGGTTCCCCGCCAGCCGAGCTTCAACACTGCAAGGAGCCGCAACCTGTGAGCAGTGCCGACGACCAGACCACCACAACCAGCAGCGAGCTGCGCGCCGACATCCGCCGGCTGGGCGACCTCCTGGGCGAGACCCTCGTCCGGCAGGAGGGCCCCGAACTCCTCGAACTGGTCGAGAAGGTCCGCCGCCTCACCCGCGAGGACGGCGAAGCCGCCGCCGAGCTGCTGCGTGGCACAGAACTGGAGACCGCGGCCAAGCTGGTCCGCGCCTTCTCCACCTACTTCCACCTCGCCAACGTCACCGAGCAGGTGCACCGCGGCCGCGAGCTGCGCGCCCGCCGCGCCGCCGAGGGCGGCCTGCTCTCCCGCACCGCCGACCGGCTCAAGGACGCCGACCCCGAGCACCTGCGCCAGACCGTGCAGAACCTCAACGTCCGCCCGGTCTTCACCGCCCACCCCACCGAGGCCGCCCGCCGGTCCGTCCTCAACAAGCTGCGGCGCATCGCGGCCCTCCTGGACACCCCCGTCCTCGACACCGACCGCCGCCGCCACGACGTCCGCCTCGCCGAGAACATCGACCTCGTCTGGCAGACCGACGAGCTGCGCGTCGTACGCCCCGAACCCGCCGACGAGGCCCGCAACGCCATCTACTACCTGGACGAACTCCACGCCGGCGCCGTCGGCGACGTCCTGGAGGACCTCACCGCGGAACTCGAGCGCGTCGGCGTCAAGCTCCCCGACGACACCCGCCCGCTCACCTTCGGCACCTGGATCGGCGGCGACCGCGACGGCAACCCCAACGTCACCCCCCAGGTCACCTGGGACATCCTCATCCTCCAGCACGAACACGGCATCAACGACGCCCTGGAGACGATCGACGAACTGCGCGGCCTGCTCTCCAACTCCATCCGCTACACCGGAGCCACCCAGGAGCTGCTCGACTCCCTCCAGAAGGACCTGGAGCTGCTCCCCGAGATCAGCCCCCGCTACAAGCGCCTCAACGCCGAGGAGCCCTACCGGCTCAAGGCCACCTGCGTCCGGCAGAAGCTGGTCAACACCAAGCAGCGCCTCGCCAAGGGCACCCCGCACGAGGACGGCCGCGACTACCTCGGTACCGCCGAGCTGCTGAACGACCTGCGGATCATCCAGGCCTCCCTGCGCGAACACCGCGGCGGCCTGTTCGCCGACGGCCGCCTGGCCCGCACCATCCGCACCCTGGGCGCCTTCGGCCTCCAGCTCGCCACCATGGACGTCCGCGAACACGCCGACGCCCACCACCACGCCCTCGGCCAGCTCTTCGACCGGCTCGGCGAGGAGTCCTGGCGCTACGCCGACATGCCCCGCGAGTACCGGGCCAAGCTCCTCGCCAAGGAACTGCGCTCCAGAAGGCCGCTCGCCCCCACCCCGGCCCCCGTCGACGCCGCCGGACAGAAGACCCTCGGCGTCTTCCAGACGGTCAAGAAGGCCCTGGAGGTCTTCGGCCCCGAGGTCATCGAGTCCTACATCATCTCCATGTGCCAGGGCGCCGACGACGTCTTCGCCGCCACCGTCCTCGCCCGCGAGGCCGGCCTGATCGACCTGCACGCCGGCTGGGCCAGGATCGGCATCGTCCCGCTGCTGGAGACCACCGACGAGCTGAAGGCCGCCGACACCATCCTGGAGGACATGCTCTCCGACCCGTCCTACCGGCGCCTGGTCGCGCTGCGCGGCGACGTCCAGGAGGTCATGCTCGGCTACTCCGACTCCTCCAAGTTCGGCGGCATCACCACCAGCCAGTGGGAGATCCACCGCGCCCAGCGCCGGCTGCGCGACGTCGCCCACCGCTACGGCGTGAGGCTGCGCCTCTTCCACGGCCGCGGCGGCACCGTCGGCCGCGGCGGCGGCCCCTCCCACGACGCCATCCTCGCCCAGCCCTGGGGCACCCTGGAGGGCGAGATCAAGGTCACCGAGCAGGGCGAGGTCATCTCCGACAAGTACCTCATCCCCTCCCTCGCCCGGGAGAACCTGGAACTGACGGTCGCGGCCACCCTGCAGGCCTCCGCCCTGCACACCGCCCCCCGCCAGTCCGACGAGGCCCTCGCCCGCTGGGACGCGGCCATGGACGTCGTCTCCGACGCCGCCCACGCCGCCTACCGCCGGCTCGTCGAGGACCCGGACCTGCCGACGTACTTCCTCGCGTCGACGCCGGTCGACCAGCTCGCCGACCTGCACCTGGGCTCCCGGCCCTCCCGCCGCCCCGGCTCCGGCGTCTCGCTCGACGGCCTGCGCGCCATCCCCTGGGTGTTCGGCTGGACCCAGTCCCGGCAGATCGTCCCCGGCTGGTTCGGCGTCGGCTCCGGCCTGAAGGCCCTGCGCGAGGCCGGCCTGGACACCGTCCTCGACGAGATGCACCAGGAGTGGCACTTCTTCCGCAACTTCATCTCCAACGTCGAGATGACCCTCGCCAAGACGGACCTGCGGATCGCCCGCCACTACGTCGACACCCTCGTCCCCGACGAGCTCAAGCACGTCTTCGACACCATCGAGGCCGAACACGAGCTGACCGTCGCCGAGGTCCTGAAGGTCACCGGCGAGAAGGAACTGCTGGACGCCCAGCCCGTCCTCAAGCAGACCTTCGCCATCCGCGACGCCTACCTGGACCCCATCTCCTACCTCCAGGTCGCCCTGCTCAAGCGCCAGCGCGAAGCGGTCGCGGCCGGCGTCGACCCCGACCCGCTGCTCTCCCGCGCCCTGCTCCTCACCGTCAACGGCGTGGCGGCGGGCCTGCGCAACACCGGCTGACCAGCCGCTGACCAGCCGCGAGAAGAGGGTGCCCCCGAGGCCGTACGACCCCGGGGGCACCCCCTTTCCTTCTCAGCTCGGCTCACGGCTTCTCCGGCTCGGCTCACCGCACCGCCACGAACGCCGCCGTCAGCAGCCCCGCACCGGCCAGCCCCAGCACCCACGCCGGCCGCGTCAGCCGCATCCCGCCCGCGACCACCACCGACGCCAGCAGCAGCGCACCGCCCAGCGGCAGCCACGCCAGCAGGATCCCCGCCGGACCGGACCGCACCGCCTCCCCGGTGCCGGGCTTCAGCACCACGTCGTACACCGCCCCCGCGCGCACCGCCACGGACGAGTCAAGCTCCACGCTTCCGCGGGCCCGTCCCCCCGCCGACACCGGCGTGAACGGCCCCGTACAGGTCTCCCCGGCACACCGCGTCACCCGCACCGTGCCGGACTCACGCCCCTTCGCCAGCATCACGTGCTGTGCGGTCCCCCAGGAACCCCACACCCCGGCGAACAGGATCAGCGCGGCGAGCGCACCCATCACGGCGACCCGGCCGAACCGCAAAGCGGTCCCGGACGCCTGACGAGCGGTACTGGCGGTGGCAGGCATGGCCGGGATCATTGGCCATACCCCTACGAGCGGTCAACTCCGGTGGGCGGCCTGGGCGGACAAGTCGCGAGTTGTACGTCACCCCGCCCACCCGGAGGGCACCCTCACGAGTTGTACGCCCCCTGCGCCCGCTCCAGCCCCTCGGTCACCAGACACTCCACCGCGTCCGCCGCACGGTCCACGAAGTAGTCCAGCTCCTTGCGCTCCGCCGACGAGAAGTCCTTCAGCACGAAATCCGCCACCTGCATCCGCCCCGGCGGCCGGCCGATCCCGAACCGCACCCGGTGATAATCCGGCCCCATCGCCTTCGTCATCGACTTCAGACCGTTGTGCCCGTTGTCCCCGCCGCCCAGCTTCAGCCGCAGCGTGCCGTAGTCGATGTCCAGCTCGTCATGGACCGCCACGATGTTCCCCACCGGAACCTTGTAGAAATCCCGCAGCGCGTTCACCGGACCACCGGACAGATTCATGAACGACAGCGGCTTCACCAGGATCACCCGACGGCTCGCCGGCCCGGCCGGACCGATCCGGCCCTCCACCACCTGAGCCTGCGCCTTGCCCGCCCGCTTGAACTTCCCCCCGATCCGCTCCGCGAGCAGATCCGCCACCATGAAACCGACATTGTGCCGGTTCATCGCGTACTCCGGCCCCGGATTGCCGAGCCCGGCGATCAGCCAAGGGGCACTGGCGGGAGTGGTCACGTCCATCTCTCCTCGAATACGCGCCAGCCGCTGCCCCCCACGGGAACAGCGGCTGACGAAACGACGACTACGAGGCTCAGGCCTCGGCAGCCTCTTCACCCTCGGCGGACTCGCCCTCGGTCTCCTCGGCCTGAGCGGCCAGGACCTGCAGCACGACCGCGTCGTCCTCGACGGCCAGCGTGGTGCCGGACGGCAGGGTGATGTCCTTGGCGAGGACGGAGGCACCGGCCTCCAGGCCCTCGATGGACACGGTGACCGACTCGGGGATGTGCGTGGCCTCGGTCTCGACCGGCAGCGCGTCCAGGACGTGCTCCAGCAGGTTGCCACCCGGGGCCAGCTCGCCCTCGGTGTGCACCGGGATCTCGACCTGGACCTTCTCGCCCCGCTTGACCAGCTGCAGGTCGACGTGCTCCAGGAAGCCCTTCAGCGGGTCACGCTGCACGGCCTTCGGGATCGCCAGCTCGTTGGTCTTGCCGTCGATGTCCAGGGAGATCAGGACGTTCGGCGTACGCAGCGCCAGCAGCAGCTCGTGACCCGGCAGGGTCAGGTGCAGCGGGTCGGAACCGTGGCCGTACAGAACACCCGGCACCTTGTTGTCACGGCGGATGCGACGGGCCGCACCCTTGCCGAACTCGGTACGGGTCTCGGCGGTGAGCTTCACCTCGGACATATCAATCACTCCTCGTAGGAACTCGGAACGGACGTGGTCACCCGGCCACGAACGGCCTGCTACGAAGAGCGCGTCGATAACGGACCACCGTATTCGCGGACACGAACACGGCCTCCCTCGCCGAGCAACTCCAGCAGTCTACTCGGAGGGGGAGGCCGCGCCCAAAAGGATCACCCGCTAGCCCGCACCACGGACCAGCAGAAACCTCACTGCTCGTCGAACAGGCTCGTCACCGAACCATCCTCGAACACCTCACGCACCGCACTCGCGATCGTCGGAGCGATCGACAGCACCGTGATCTTGTCCAGATCCCGGCCCAGCTCCGCCGGCGTCGGCAGCGTGTTCGTGAACACGAACTCACTCACCCGCGAGTTCTTCAGCCGGTCCGCCGCCGGACCCGACAGCACACCGTGCGTCGCCGTCACGATGACATCCTCCGCACCATGCGCGAACAGCGCGTCCGCCGCGGCACAGATCGTGCCACCGGTGTCGATCATGTCGTCCACCAGCACACACACACGACCCTTGACCTCGCCCACGACCTCGTGGACCGTCACCTGGTTCGCCACGTCCTTGTCACGCCGCTTGTGCACGATCGCCAGCGGCGCACCGAGCCGGTCACACCACCGGTCCGCCACCCGCACCCGGCCCGCGTCCGGAGACACGACCGTCAGCTTGTCCCGGTCCACCTTCTTGCCCACGTAGTCCGCCAGCAGCGGCAGCGCGAACAGGTGATCCACCGGACCGTCGAAGAAGCCCTGGATCTGATCCGTGTGCAGATCCACCGTCAGAAGCCGGTCGGCACCCGCCGTCTTCATCAGGTCCGCGATCAGACGCGCCGAAATCGGTTCACGACCCCGGTGCTTCTTGTCCTGCCGCGCGTAACCGTAGAACGGCACGATGACGGTGATCGACCGCGCCGAAGCCCGCTTCAGCGCGTCGATCATGATGAGCTGCTCCATGATCCACTGGTTGATCGGAGCCGTGTGGCTCTGGATCACAAAGCAGTCCGCACCACGCGCCGACTCCTGGTAACGGACGTAGATCTCCCCGTTCGCGAAGTCGAAGGCCTTCGTCGGGACAACCCCGACACCCAGCTGCTGGGCGACCTCCTCGGCAAGCTCGGGGTGGGCGCGGCCGGAGAAGAACATCAACTTCTTCTCGCCGGTCGTCTTGATCCCGGTCACAGCACAGTCTCCTCAGAGGTTGTCTCAGCCAGCCGGCTGCTCGGCGACCTCTCGGCTGGGCAGGAGAGGCCGAATCAGCTGGTAAGGGTGCGGGGTGCACATGTGCGGATGTGCACTTATCACGGTACGCCGACTTTGGCGCACACGTTTCCGGTCAGTCCTCGCTCTCGCCCCGCCGGGACACCGCCTCGGCCGCCTTCGCCGCCGCGCTCCCCGGCCGCTTCCGGGCCACCCAACCCTCGATATTCCGCTGCTGACCACGGGCCACGGCCAGCGAACCCGGCGGCACATCCTTCGTGATCACCGACCCGGCGGCGGTGTACGCACCGTCCCCGACCGTGACAGGAGCCACAAACATGTTGTCCGAACCCGTCCGGCAGTGCGACCCGATCGTCGTGTGATGCTTGTCCTGACCGTCATAGTTCACGAACACGCTCGCCGCGCCGATGTTCGTGTACTCACCGATCGTCGCGTCCCCGACATACGACAGGTGAGGCACCTTCGTACCCTCCCCGATCGACGCGTTCTTCGTCTCCACGTACGTCCCGATCTTGCCCTTGGCACCCAGCCGGGTACCCGGACGCAGATACGCGTACGGCCCCACACTCGACCCCGCGCCGATCCGCGCCCCGTCGGACACCGTGTTGTCCACCCGAGCCCCCGCACCCACGTGCGTGTCCTTCAGCCGGCTGTTCGGCCCGACCTCGGCACCCTCGCCCAGATGCGTGGACCCCGTCAGCTGCGTACCCGGAAGCACCACCGCGTCCCGCTCGAACGTCACGGTCACATCCACCCACGTGGTGGCCGGGTCGACCACCGTCACCCCGTCCAGCATCGCCCGCGTCAGCAGCCGGTCGTTCAGGATCCGGCGCGCCTCGGCCAGCTGCACCCGGTTGTTGATACCCGCGATCTCCCGGTGGTCCTCCGCGACCGACGCGCCCACCCGGTGCCCCGCGTCCCGCAGGATCCCGAGCACGTCCGTCAGGTACTCCTCGCCCTGGCTGTTGTCCGTACGCACCTTCTTCAGCGCGTCCGCCAGCAGCTGCCCGTCGAACGCGAACACACCGCTGTTGATCTCCCGGATCGACCGCTGGGCGTCGGACGCGTCCTTGTGCTCCACGATCGCCGTGACGGCACCCGTCGCCTCGTCCCGCACGATCCGGCCGTAACCGGTCGCGTCCGGCACCTCGGCCGTCAGCACGGTCACGGCGTTGCCGTCCGCGTGATGCGTCTCGGTGAGCCGCCGCAGCGTCTCGGCGGTCAGCAGCGGAGTGTCCCCGCACACCACCACCACGGTGCCGTCCACGGCTCCGCCCAGCTCCTCCAGGCCCATCCGCACGGCGTGCCCGGTGCCGTTCTGCTCCGCCTGCACGGCGGTCCTGGTGTCCGGGTCGATCGCGGCGAGGTGGGCGGTGACCTGCTCGCGGGCGTGACCGACCACGACGACCAGGTTCTCGGGGGTCAGCGCGCGGGCTGCGGCCAGCACATGGCCGACGAGGGAGCGGCCGCAGATCTCGTGCAGGACCTTGGGTGTGGCCGACTTCATACGGGTGCCCTCACCCGCTGCGAGAACGACGACGGCTGCCGGGCGGATGGCACTCACGGGGTTGCCCTTCGGCTGGGGGTGGGTGGGTGACAGCCGCAGGATACCGGGGGGAGGGGTGGGGGAGGGGATATGGGTACGGGCCCTGACGTGTAGGTCAGGGCCCGCGGGAAGCGGCTCCCCCATCAGGATTTGAACCTGAACTTAAGGGACCAAAACCCTCAGTGCTGCCTAGTTACACCATGGGGGATGAAACTCGGCTAAACCGGACATTTGGTCAGGTCGCCGAGTCGGCACCCAACACTATGCCGTACCAAGTGCCTTCGATGCGACGGTACAGGTCGGCGCCCTTCAGGACTTTGATCACCAAGCAGCCACGGTAGGTGTCCCCGATGTTCTTGCGGACCGTCTTGGGGTTGTGCCTCTTGAGCGTGGTCTTGTAGAAGGCGGAAGTGTCGGCGCCGACGAGGTCGGCCCAGTAGCGTTCGGCTCCCTCCACGTCGGCTTTTTCGTGGATCATTACGTTGAACCGCAGGCGTTCGCGTTCCACTCGGAGCAGGTCGAGCCACGCCAGAAAGATTCTGATCATTCCGGGGTCGCTGTTCACGAAGGTGACGCTCTCCCGGCGGTTGTACGGCTTGTCCTTGGCGCCCTCGGCCCAGTACAGGCCGACGCCGACCAGGAACAGCTCGCGGTCGGACAGTCGGCCGACGGCCGCCGCCGCGCGCTGCTTGGTCTCCTCGCGTTCGCGATCCCGTGCGGCCCGCAGGTGTGCCAGGCCCTCGTTCATCAGGGCTCGCTGTTCCTCGGGCGTGTAGCGGGGCTCGGGCTTCGGCAGGTCCCGCACCCACAGGGAGATCGAACTCTTCGAGCACCCCAGTTCCGCCTGGATGCGGTCGTAGGTCCAGCCCTGGAGCCGTAGTTCTCGTGCCCTGTCCCGCAGGTCGTCCTTCGCGTTCGGGCGCTTGGTCCACTCCGGTGGTGGCTCCCCTTTCACCAGTTGGTTGAGGATGTCGTTGTTGTGGATCTTCAGCTCGTCCCGGATCTGCCGGAGGCTGTAGCCGGAACGCCGCAGCGCCACCGCCCGCTCCCGCAGTCCCTCGAAGTCGGCGTATTTGCCGTATGTCTGTGCCATGGGCATACCGTCCGACCGGAATGGGAGGTTCCGGGGTCGAACGGGAAAGGTTCACCAGTTCGAGGGATAGGGGGAGGTTTCGATGTCGTTCGGTTACGGAGTGTGGTGTGTGGAGGTAGGTGAAAGTCACCGGAAATGCCGCACCCGTCGCCCGTAGGCTGGAGACATGACCACGACGGGGGAAGAGCACGCCAGGGCCTTGACCGGGCCATGGTGGTGGGCAAGGCGGCGCAGCGCGGTGCTCGACGGGGGTCTCGCGCTGCTGTCCGCCGTGGAGTGTGCCGCGGAGGGGGTTCCGTTCGCCCGGGAGGCGGGGATCCCGGTGTCCGTGGGCGTGGTGTTCGGGCTGATCGCCGGTGCGGTGCTGTTGGTGCGGCGGAAGTGGCCGATCGCCGTGGTGCTGGTGGCGATCGCGGTGACGCCGGCCGAGATGGGTTTCCTGATGGGCGTCGTCGGCCTGTACACGCTGGCGTCGTGCGAGCTGCCGCGCCGGGTGATCGGGGCGTTGTCGGGGATGTCGTTGCTGGGCACGGCGGTGGTGACGTTCGTGCGGGTGCGGCAGGACATGGCGCGTGGTGATCTCACGCTGGGTGACTGGTTCCTGCCGTTCGCGGCGGTGACGACGTCGCTGGGTCTGACGGCTCCGCCGGTGCTGCTGGGGTTGTACGTGGGGGCGCGGCGGCGGTTGATGGAGAGTCTGCGGGAGCGGGCGGATTCGTTGGAGCGGGAGCTTCAGCTGCTCGCGGAGCGGGCGGAGGAGCGGGCCGAGTGGGCGCGTAATGAGGAGCGGACGCGGATCGCGCGGGAGATGCACGACGTGGTGGCGCACCGGGTGAGTCTGATGGTGGTGCACGCGGCGGCGTTGCAGGCGGTGGCGCGGAAGGATCCGGAGAAGGCGGTGCGGAACGCGGCTCTGGTGGGGGACATGGGGCGGCAGGCGTTGACGGAGTTGCGGGAGATGCTGGGGGTGCTGCGGGCGGGCGGGGACGCGGTGCGTCGTCCGTCGGGGGTGCCGTTGGCGGCGGTGGGGGAGGCGGCGGAGGCCGCGGCGTCGCGGGCGGCGGAGTCGCGTGCGGCGGTCGAGGCGGGGGCGGTGGAGGGGCCGTGTCTGTCGGAGCTGGAGGAGTTGGTCGGGCAGTCGGCTGCCGCGGGGATGGTGGTGGATCTGTCGGTGGAGGGGGAGGCGCGGTCGTATCCGGCGGAGGTGGAGCAGACGGCGTACCGGGTGGTGCAGGAGGCGTTGACGAACGTCCACAAGCACGCGGCGGGTGCGAAGACGTATGTGCGGTTGGCGCATCGGGTGTCGGAGATCGCGATGCAGGTGGAGAACGAGCCGCCGCCGGAGCCGGCGTCGGCGTCGGCGGCGGGGTTGCCGTCGGGCGGTAACGGCCTGGTGGGGATGCGGGAGCGGGTCGTGGCGCTGGGTGGGGTGTTCGTGTCGGGGCCGACGGACGCGGGTGGGTTCCGGGTGTCGGCGGTGATTCCGGCGGTGTGAGCGCGTGGGATGGCTGTCCGGGGGTCAGCCGGCGGTGAGGCGTACGGGCTGGATGCCGGTGATGAGGGTGGTCAGGGCGTGGTCGATGTCGGGGCCGGTGTACCAGTCGCCGGTGTGGTCGATGGTATAGACGCGGCCTTCGGCGTCGATGGCGAGGAGGGCGGCGGTGCCGGTGTCCTCGCCGAGGGGGCACAGCTGGGTGCCGAGGGCGTGGCCGAGGTCGCCGAGGGTGCGGGCGAGGTGGAGGCCGTGCAGGGGGTCGAGGTGGAGGGTGGCGGGGGCGATCTGGCGGCCGGGGCCGGTGGGGGTGATGGTGAGGCCGCCGAATTCGGCCCAGGCTTCGACGGCGGCGGGGAAGACGGTGTGCCGGTGTCCGGCGGGTGAGGTGTGGGTGCGCAGGGCGTCGGCCCAGATCTCGGCCTGTTTGATGTCCCAGCGTCCGGGTTGCCAGCCGGCGGCGCGCAGGGCGGCGTCGACGGGTACGGGGAAGCGCGTGGTGGTGCGGTCGGGGTGCATCTGCCCTTCGTTCGTCGAGTGTGCCGGGTGGTTCGTGGTGGTGGGGTCAGTCGTCGGTGGGGGTGGGGTCGACGATGCGGACGCCGAAGTGGGCGCTGAGTGCGGTGCAGGCGCGGCAGGGGGTGGCGAAGCGGCCGTGCAGGGGGTCGCCGTCCTCGCGTATGCGGCGGGTGGTGAGTTTGGCGTGTTTGAGGGCTTTGCGGGCCTCGCCGTTGGTCATGGGTCTGCGGGAGGCGCGTTTGCTGCGGGCGGCGTCGGCGGTGGTGAGGTGCCGGGAGATGAGGATGGTCTCGGCGCAGCGGCCGGTGAAGCGGTCGCGTTGGGCGCTGGTGAGGGTGTCGAGGAAGTCCTGGACGAGGGGGTGCAGGGCGGGGGGTTGGTCGCCGCGGGCGGCGGTGCAGGTGAGGGTGGTGCCGCGGACGGAGAGGGCGGCGGCGATGGCGGGCAGGATGCCGTCGCGGCGGTGCCGGAGGGTGGGGGTGGGGGGTGTTTCGGTGCCGCTCCAGTCGATGCGAGGGTCGCCGGCCCGCACGTCGGCACCTCCGGTCTGCAAGGTCGTCATGATCGTTGTCCCTCCCCTGGGGCGTCCCCCCGAAGGACTTAGGGTGCCAAATGCCGTGGCTGGTGGGGAAGCTGGGGCGGTGTGACACGCCTGGTGCGGGGCGGGCTGTGACGGTGGGGTGACGGCTGGTCACGGTGGTGGGCGCGGGTGTGGCCGTAGGGGCGGGTGGGGGTGTGGGCGGGGTGGTGGCGGGCCGGTGACCGGGGTGGGTGTTCCGCATAGGCTGGGCGGCATCCGCGATCGACACCGCCGTTTACGGCCAGAGAGAACGCCGCAGGGGGCATCCGCCATGACGACAGGTCGGCTCGGGCAGCGAGCCGCGCCGCCGAACGCGGCCTACGCCGGGCAGGTCGTGCATTTTCCGGATCCGGTCCGGGCGGCACGTCACCCGAGGGGGGTACGGGTCGATGAGCGGGGTTACCCGGATTTCTCGCCGTACGCGCGTGTGGCGGTGGAGATCGCCGAGCCGCCGGAGGGTTTCGGGGTCGATGAACTGCGGCTGACCGATTATGTGTCGGCGAACGCGGCGCTGGCGGCGGCGGGGCACGAGTTGTGGGACACGGTGCCGAATGTGGCGACGCCGCACGGCTGGACGTGGCATCACGTGGCGGGCACGCGGCGGCTGGAGCTGATCCCGGTCGAGGTGAAGGCGTTGCTGAGGCATCACGGCGGGGTGGCGACGGCGGTGGTGGACCATGCCAAGCGTGGGACGCGGCCGTTGCAGGAGTCGCGGCCGGCGCACTTCGGGCTGCCGAAGTCGGGTGTGGCGGTGTCGGAGGCGCAGGTGCAGGGGATCGAGGAGGACCTGGGTTACCGGTTGCCGGGTGCCTACCGTTCGTTCCTGAAGGCGGCGGGCGGTTGTGCGCCGGTCGGCGCGGCGCTGGACGCCGGGCTGGGGTTGCTGGTGGACCAGCCGTTCTTCACGGTGCGGGACGAGGCCGCGGTCAATGACCTGGTGTATGTGAACAAGTGTCTGCGCGACCATCTGACGAAGGATTACCTCGGGGTGGGGTTCGTGCAGGGCGGGCTGCTCGCGGTGAAGGTGAAGGGCGAGCGGGTCGGTTCGGTGTGGTTCTGCGCGTACGACGATGTGCGGGACGTGGATCCGTCGTGGTCGCCGGCGGAGCGGGTGGAGCGTCTGCTGCTGCCGTGCGGTGACGATTTCGACGCGTTCTTGTCCCGGTTGGCCGGTAATCCGCCGGAGTTGGAGACGGTGGCCGGTCTGATGGTGGACGGCGGCTTCGTCCGGGTCGTCCCGGTGTCGTCCGGCCCGGTGGGGGAGTGAGCTGCACGCGATGGTGACGTACGCGCAGGCGCAGGAGCGCGCCGAGGAGTGGATCAACGGCGACGTGCCCGTGTACCAGCACCGTGAGGTGCGGGTGCGGGAGTTCGGGCTGGGGTTCGTGGTGTGGGGCGAGGACCGTGCGGAGGGTCCGCGTTCGGACGCGGGCGGCCAGCGGTTGGTGATCGCCCGGGACAGCGGGGAGGCCACGTTGTGGCCCGCGCTGCCGGTGGGTGAGGTGATCCGCCGGTACGAGGAGGAGTACGGCCGTGCCGGGGAGCCGCAGGACGCGGTGCCGGCGCCCGCGCGGCTGGACCTCAATCAGACGTCGTTCCTGCTGACTCCTCCGGAGTGGTTGCAGGAGGCGGCGGACAAGCTGGGGAACGGGGAACGGGGGGCCGGGGATTCGGCGGGGCCGGCGGGTTCGGCGGGGTCGAGCGTTTCGGGTGGTTCGAGCGGGTCGACGGGGTCGGCGGACTTGACGGTGGGGGCGGCTTCGGCGGGTGCCGGGGGGCCGGGGGCTGGTGCGCCGGGGGCGGGGTCCGTCCCGTCGGGTTCGGTCCCGCCGGGAGCGGGGGCGCCGGGTTCGGCTGGGGCTTCGGTTCCGGGTTCGGGTTCGACTGCGGGTTCGGTTCCGGGTTCGGCTGCGGGTTCGGTTCCGGACCCGGCCTCCGCTTCGGTGGAGTCGGGCGGGGGTACGGTGCCGGGTGCTCCGGGCACGGCCGGTGGGCCGGGGGTGCCCGCTCCCGCGGAGGTGTCCGAGGGTGCCACGCCCTGGGCCGGGACCGACACGAACGCGGAGTCCGGTGAGGACGACCGTTCCGTGCCGTTGCCCGCGACGGTGTTCGCGCCGCCGTTGAGCGACTCGGACGACGGGCCGCGGCCCCCGGCGGTCGCGGCTGACGCGCCGACGGCGTTGATGTCGGGCGGCAGCCAGTTGCCGCCGACGGCGGTCGCACCGGCGCTGGACGCGCCGGGCGCGCCTGCCGCCGGCCGGAGTGACACGCCCCCGCAGGCGCCGGCGGCTCCGGGCACGCCCGCGCCGGCAGTACCGCCGTACCCTCCCGCGCACGGCACTCCGCCCCCGCCTTCTCCCATGGCCTCGGGGGCGCCGGGCGCCCCGCAGGGCAGCACGCCCGCGCCGCCCGTTCCGTCGTACGGCTATCCGCAGGCGCCGGGTGGTGCGCCGCAGCCTCCGGCGGGCCCGGGTGCGCCCGCGCGTCCGCTGCCGCCGCACGCGGGGGACATCGCGGACGCGGCGACGAGCAAGGCGGCACCGCCGCCGAAGAAGGGGCGCGGGGGAGTGGGTACGCCCCCTCCGCCTCCGCCGCCGGGCGCCCCGGGCATGCCGGGCGCGCGCCCGGGGAGTGCGACGCCGCCGCCCGCGCCGGGGGCTCCCGCGGGCGGGTACGTGCCGACGCGGCTGGTGTCGGCGCTCGGGCCGGAGGGTCCCGAGGTGCAGGCCGGTCCGGGGAGCGCGGAGGGACCGCGGGCGCCGGGCGCGCCGAACGTTCCGGGCGCCCCCAACCCGCCCGCCGCGCCGCCGGGTACCCCGGGAGGTACGCCCCCGGGCGGTGTGCACCAGGCGGCCACGATGCTGGCCGACCCGAGCCGACCGGGCGAAGGCGCGTCCCAGCCTCCGGGGGCGCCGCAGCCGCCCGGCGCCCCCCAGCCTCCGGGTGCCCCCGGCACGCCAGGCGCCCAAGCCGCGCCGGGCGCCCCTGGCATGCCCCCGGTACCGGGCGGCCCGCAGCCTCCCGGCGCGCCCCATGCCCCAGGCGCTCCCGGCGCTCCCGGCGCCGTGCACCAAGCCGAAACCATGCTGGCCGCACCCCCCGTGGCCGGCGGCCCGGGTGCCGTCGCGCCTCCGGGCGCCGCCCCGCACGCCGCGCCCCCGCCCCCGATGCCGCCCGGCGCGATGCCGCCTCCGGGTGCGATGCCGCCACCCGGTGCGATGCCGCCTCCGGGTGCGCCCGTGCCGGGGCCGGGGCAGGTGCCGGGGTACGGGTATCCGCAGGGGCAGCCGACCGTGGGTCCGGGCTATCAGGCCGTTCTGCGCTACCGCGCGCAGGACGGCTCCGAGCAGCAGCTGATCCGGCGTTCGGCGCCGGGCATGCCGCACCCGGAGTGGCAGATCTTCCACGAGCTGCGGGCCATGAACGTGCCGCCGGGCCAGGTGCTGGAGCTGCACACCGAGCTGGAGTCGTGTGAGCTGCCGGGTGCCTACTGCGCGCGGATGATCCGTGAGCAGTGGCCGCAGGCGCGGATCACGAGCATCGCGCCGTACGGCACGGACCACGCGAGCCGGCGTCAGGGCATGCACCAGTTGCTGGCGCACCAGGGCGAGTTGCACCAGGTGGCGGACGGTCCGGCGCGGCCGGCGCCGGTGCGGGCGCCGCTGCCGCCGGTGCAGGCCGCGCCGCCGGTGCCGCCGGAGGGGGTCGCGCAGGAGCTGGCCGCGGCGTTCGGGCCGGGGATCTTCCGGTTCGAGCAGCAGGCGGTGTCCCGGCAGGGTGTGCCGCCGGTCGTGGCGCACACCCTGGTGGTGGCCGGACTGCCCGTGGACATGGGCCCGTTCTTCTGGGCTCAGGCGCAGCCGGGACGTCCGGTGCCGACGCTGGCGGAGCTGGCGGCCGAGCGCGGGGTGATGGCGGCGCCGGACGCGGGCTCGTACCTGGTGATGGGCACCGATTTCGGCAAGGCGATCTGTGTGCAGTACGGGACGGCGAACATTGTGGCCGTGCCGGTGGAGGCGGGGCCGGGCGGTGCGCCGGTGCCGCCGCAGTTCGTGAACTCCGGGCTGCCGGAGTTCGCGCGGTGTCTGGCGTTGCTGGGCCGGATGTGGCGGTTGAGGTACGGGCTGAACCAGGAGCAGGCCGGCCGCTGGACCGTCGACTTCCAGGCGCAGCTGGCCGCCCTGGACCCGGCGGCGCTCGGTTCGCCGGAGAGCTGGTGGTCGGTGCTGTTGGAGCAGATGTGGGACGGGCTGTTGTAGCCCTGCCACCGCGGACGTATCCGCTGTTCGCCGTTGTCGGGCCCTTCGCGCGCGCGTGAAGGGCCCGACGCGTGTCTGGTGCACGCCCGACGTGTGCCCGGCGCGCGTTCCGTGTCCGTGCGCCGTTCTGCGGAGTGTCGGATTATGGCCCTTTATGTCCGATCCAGCAAGATATGCACGAAATCATTCTGTCGTGTAGGTCCGGTGGAGAGGAGTCCCAGGGTGAGCAGCGCATCGATGCCGCCGCACGGCTTCGCGACCGTCCGGGGGCGCGGCTACCGCCCCGACCAGGTCGACGCCTGCCTGGAGGCGCTGTCCGAGGACCGGGACGCCGCCTGGGAGCGGGCCGCCCGGCTGACCGTGCTCGCCAAGGACATGGAGGCGGAGGCGGCACGGCTGGGCGAGGTGGTCGCCCAGTTGGAGCCGCAGACGTACGAGGCGCTGGGGGAAGGCGCCCAGCGGCTGTTCCAGCGGGTGCAGAGCGAGGCGGCCGATCTCAGGGAGCGCACGCGGCGCGCGGCCGCTCAGCGCGTCGCGCGGGCCGAGGCGGAGGCCGAACGGGTCCGCCGGGAGGCGCGGGAGACGGCGGACGCGGTCCGCGCGGCGGCCGACGAGCACGCCCGCGGACGGATCCTGGCCGCGCGGGCCGAGGCCAACGGCATCCGGGTCGGGGCCCGGCGCGAGGTGCGGGCGGCGCGCATGGAGTCCCTCGCGCTGGTGCGCGAGGCACGGCAGCGCGCCGCCGGGATGCTGGCCGAGCACTCCCGGGAGAACGCCGGACGCTGGGCGGCGGCCGAACGCGAGGCGGCCGGGCGGGCGGCCGAGCTGGACGCCCTGCACGCCGAGCGGGCGAGCCGGGCCGAGGCCGCGCTGGCGGCGGCCGGGCGGGCCGTGGAGGAGGCCGGGCGGTACGCCCGCCGCTGTGAGGAGCGGGCACGCGCGCGTGCCGCCGAGATCGTCGCGGACGCGCGCGTGCGCGAGGAGCGCATCGCCCAGGAGACCGAGCGGGTGCTGCGTGAGCACGGCGACACCTGGGACACCGTGCAGGCGCACGTGGACTGCGCGCGCGAGAACCTGATGTCGCTGACCGGACGCGTCGTCACCGAGTGAGCCGGCCCGCCGGGTTCACCCCGAAAGCACCGGGAACCCCCGGCCGGGTCCACTCGGGGAGCACCGGCAGCCCCCGCCGGGTTCACTCCGGGAGCACCGGCAGCCCCCGCCGGGTTCACTCCGGGAGCACCGGGAACCGGCGGGGTGCCACCAGCAGCAGCACCACGAACGCCAGGGCCGCCGCGCCCGCCGCGCCGAGGTAGACGGCGTGGACGGCGTCGGCGATGGCCCGCCGGGTCGCCTCCGGGGCCGTTCCGGCGTCCAGCGCGCGGGTGACGGAGTCCAGGTCGCCGGCCCCGCCCAGCCGCGCGGCCAGCACGCCGTTGGCGACGGCGCCGAACAGGGACGCGCCGAGGGTCTGGCCGGTCTGCCGGCAGAACAGCACCGAGGCGGTCGTGGTGCCCCGCTCCGACCAGCCCACGGTCGACTGCACCCCGATGATCAGCGGCAGCTGGAACAGGCCCAGCGCCCCGCCGAGCAGCAGCATCAGCAGCGTCGGCTGCCACCAGGACCCGGGGTAGGGCAGGAACGGGAACGCCAGGAGGATGAGCGTGCCGAGGCCGATGCCGAGCAGCGCGGTGTCCCGGAAGCCGATCCGCCGGTAGACGTGCTGGCTGAGCGCGGCGGACACCGGCCAGCTGAGCGTCCACACCGACAGCACGAACCCGGCGGCCACCGGGCCGAGTCCGAGCACCGACTGGGCGTACGTCGGCAGGAACACCGCGGGCGCCACCATCAGCAGCCCCAGCGCGCCGAGCGCCAGGTTGACGGCGGCGATGGTCCGGCGCCGCCACACCCAGCCCGGGATGATGGGCTGCGCGGCCCGCCGCTCCACCGTCACCACCACGGCGGCCAGGGCGAGACCCGTGCCGAACAGGGCCAGCGACGGCGCCGACAGCCACGGCCAGGCGACCCCGCCCTGCACCAGCGCGGTCAGCAGCACCCCGCCGCAGGCGAACACGGTGAGCGCGCCGGCCCAGTCCACGCGCGTGTGGCGGGCGGTTTCCCGTTCGGGCTCGTGCAGGTGACGCACGATCAGCCACAGGGCGGCCGCGCCGATCGGCAGGTTGATCAGGAAGATCCAGCGCCAGTCGGCGTAGGCGGCGAGCACTCCGCCGAGTCCGGGGCCGGCCACCGCGCTGACCGCCCAGACCGTGGACAGCCGGGACTGGATCCTCGGGCGTTCCGCCAGCGGGTACAGGTCGGCGGCGAGCGTCTGCACGGTGCCCTGCAACGCCCCGCCGCCCAGGCCCTGGACGATCCGGAACGCGATCAGCGCGCCCATGTTCCAGGCCGCCGCGCACAGCAGCGACCCCGCGAGGAACACGGCCGCGCCCACCACCAGCACCGGTTTGCGGCCGAAGGTGTCGGAGAGTTTGCCGTAGACGGGGAGCGTGACGGTGACGGCGAGCAGATAGCCGGAGAAGAGCCAGGAGAAGACGGAGAACCCGCCCAGGTCGCCGACGATCTGGGGAACCGCCGTGGAGACGACGGTGGAGTCCAGCGCCGCCAGTGCCATCGCCAGCATCAGGGCGGCCACGACCGCCCCCCGGCGCCGTTCCCCCTGGTGCCGGGCCGCGCCGCCGCGTATCGCGGGTGTCGTACTCCCCACCGCAAACCCCTCCCCTGCTTCCCGTCGGAAGCTACCCAGGTGCCCCCTGCACCCATGTCTGGGAGGACAGCTTTCCACGCCGGGCCGGCCGGGCCCCGGCATGGCGATGGGTGGAGGCCGCGCGCGCCGAAGGGTGGAGGCACCCCCGGGAATGCCTCCACCCGTCGGTGGAGACCCCCTAAGGGTTCCTCCGTACCCCGGCTCGGGGACGGTTCGTCCCGGCGGAGGAGGAGCCCGGCCCAGGGCGCTCCTTAACCTGGTCATACGCCGCTGGGGGGCGGCGGACCGCACCGGCGGGGGTGGGGTTTACCCCCCGGAAAGACGGGGCTCCGCACCAGCGCGCGACGCCCTCGCCGACCGCGAGACTCAACGACGTACTCAGACGACGACCCGGCACCACCGGGCGCCGTGCACCGATCTGTCGACCGACATAGGAGACATACCGTGACATCGGCTGTAATGATTCCCAGGCACGGGGGTACTGGAGGGCGTACGGCCGTCGCGGCGCGGGCGCGGCAGGTCGTCAAGGCGTACGGGTCCGGGGAGACCCGTGTCGTCGCACTGGACAGCGTGGACGTGGACGTCGCCCGCGGCCGGTTCACCGCGATCATGGGCCCCTCCGGGTCCGGCAAGTCGACCCTGATGCACTGCCTGGCCGGCCTGGACACGGTGACGAGCGGTCACATCTACCTGGACGACACCGAGATCACCGGCCTGAAGGACAAGAAGCTCACCCAGCTGCGCCGGGACCGCATCGGCTTCATCTTCCAGGCGTTCAACCTGCTGCCCACGCTGAACGCCCTGGAGAACATCACGCTGCCCATGGACATCGCCGGCCGCAAGCCCGACCGGGCCTGGCTGGAGCGGGTGGTGGAGACCGTCGGGCTCACCGGGCGCCTCAAGCACCGCCCCACCCAGCTCTCCGGCGGCCAGCAGCAGCGCGTCGCCGTGGCCCGCGCCCTCGCCGCCCGCCCGGAGATCATCTTCGGGGACGAGCCGACCGGAAACCTCGACTCGCGCGCGGGCGCCGAGGTGCTCGGCTTCCTGCGCCGCTCGGTGGACGAACTCGGCCAGACCATCGTCATGGTCACCCACGACCCGGTGGCCGCCTCCTACGCCGACCGGGTGCTCTACCTCGCCGACGGCCGCATCGTCGACGAGATGTACCAGCCGACGGCCGAACAGGTCCTGGACCGCATGAAGGACTTCGACGCCCGGGGGCGTACGTCGTGACCGTTCTGAAGACCTCGATGCGCAACTTCGTCGCGCACAAGGGACGCATGGCACTGTCGGCGGTCGCCGTGCTGCTGTCGGTGGCGTTCGTGTGCGGCACGCTGGTGTTCACCGACACGATGAACACCACCTTCGACAAGCTGTTCCAGGCCACGGCGTCCGACGTCCAGGTCAGCGCCAAGAGCGCCTCCGACACCGGGGAGACCACCTCCCGCACCGGCAAGCCGCCCGTCCTGCCGGCCTCGGTCGTCGGCAAGGTCCGCGGTGCCCAGGGCGTGCGGTCGGCCGAGGGCACGGTGTTCTCCACCTCGGTGACCGTCGTGGACGCCGACAAGGACAAGCTGTCGCCCAGCAGCGGCGGGCCCACCATCGTCGGCAGCTGGAACGGCAACGACGCCCGCACCATGGAGATCGCCTCCGGCACGGCCCCCAAGGGCCCCGGTCAGGTGATGGTCGACGCCGACACCGCCGACCGGCACCAACTGAAGCGCGGTGACGAGATCGGCCTCATCACGGCCGTCGGCACGCACCACGCGCGCGTGTCCGGCATCGCCGCCTTCAAGGTCACCAACCCCGGCGCGGCGATCTTCTACCTGGACACCAGGACCGCCCAGCAGACCCTCGTCGGCCGCACCGGCGTCTACACCAACGTCAACGTCACCGCCGCCAAGGGCGTGAGCGACGAGCAGCTGAAGAAGAACGTCGTCGCCGTCCTCGGCCACGACTACAAGGTGCAGACCGCCAAGGAGGTCGCCGACGCCAACCAGAAGCAGCTCCAGAGCTTCCTGGACGTCATGAAGTACGCGATGCTCGGCTTCGCCGGGATCGCCTTCCTGGTCGGCATCTTCCTGATCGTCAACACCTTCTCCATGCTGGTCGCCCAGCGCACCCGGGAGATCGGCCTGCTGCGCGCCATCGGCTCCTCCCGCAAGCAGGTCAACCGCTCGGTGCTGGTGGAGGCCCTGCTGCTGGGCGTGGCCGGCTCCGTCCTCGGCGTCGGCGCGGGCGTCGGCCTCGCCATCGGCCTGATGAAGCTCATGGGGCAGATGGACATGAAGCTGTCCACCGACGACCTGACGGTGGCCTGGACCACCCCCGCGCTCGGCCTGCTCCTCGGCGTGGTCGTCACCGTCCTCGCCGCCTACCTGCCGGCCCGGCGCGCCGGCAAGGTCTCCCCGATGGCCGCCCTGCGCGACGCCGGTGCCCCCGCCGACGCCCGGGCCGGGGCCGTCCGCGCCGTCCTCGGCCTGCTGCTGACCGCCGCCGGCGGCTGGAGCCTGTACGCGGCCGCCACCGCCGAGAAGGCCAAGACCGGCTCCGGCTGGCTGGGCCTGGGCGTGCTGCTCACCCTGATCGGCTTCGTCGTCGTCGGCCCGCTGCTCGCCGGCGCGCTGGTCCGCGTCCTCGGCGCGGTCCTCCTGCGGGTCTTCGGACCCGTCGGCCGGATGGCCGAGCGCAACGCGCTGCGCAACCCGCGCCGCACCGGCGCCACCGGCGCCGCCCTGATGATCGGCCTGGCCCTCGTGGCGTGCCTGTCGGTGGTCGGTTCCTCCATGGTGGCCTCCGCCACCGACCAGCTGGACAAGACCGTCGGCACGGACTTCATCGTCCAGGAGGACAACGGCCAGGTCATCACCAAGCAGGCGGTCCAGGCCGTCAAGGACACCCCGGGCCTGGCCCGGGTCACCGAGTACAAGCTCCTGGACGCCACCCTGACCACGCCGGACGGCCGTACCGTCCCGAAGGAGACGATCAACGCGGCCGACCCGACGTACGCCCAGGACGTGCGTACCAAGACCGTCGCCGGCAGCCTCGCCGACGCCTACCGGCCGGACTCGATGTCCGTCTTCGAGGGCTTCGCGAAGGAGCACGGCATCAAGCTCGGCTCCACGGTCGCCGTCCGCTTCGAGGACGGCGGGACGGCGAAGCTGACCGTCCGCGCGATCACCAGCGACGAGGCCGTCGTCGACAAGGGCGCGATGTACGCGTCCATCGCCACCGTCGCCAAGTACGTCCCCGCCGACCGGATGCCGCTGGACGACCTGCTGTTCGCCACCGCCAAGGAGGGCCAGGAGAAGGCCGCCTACCAGGCGCTGAAGTCGGCGCTGCACGAGTTCCCGCAGTACACCGTGCGCGACCAGACCGACTACAAGCAGGAACTGAAGGACCAGATCGGCCAGCTGCTGAACATGATCTACGGCCTGCTCGCGCTGGCGATCATCGTCGCGGTCCTCGGCGTGGTGAACACCCTGGCGCTGTCCGTGGTCGAGCGGACCCGGGAGATCGGCCTGATGCGGGCCATCGGCCTCTCCCGCCGCCAGCTGCGCCGCATGATCCGCCTGGAGTCCGTGGTGATCGCCGTCTTCGGCGCCCTGCTGGGCCTCGGCCTCGGCATGGGCTGGGGCGCCACCGCGCAGAAGCTCCTCGCCCTGGAGGGCCTGAAGGTCCTCGACATCCCCTGGCCGACGATCACCGGCGTGTTCATCGGCTCGGCCTTCGTGGGCCTGTTCGCCGCGCTGGTCCCGGCGTTCCGGGCGGCCCGGATGAACGTGCTGCGCGCGATCGCCACCGACTAGCGCACCGGCCCGCCCGGCCACCGCGCACCGCGGGGCCGGGCCGTGGCCGACGGCCACCGCACACGGGGGTTGCGGGGGAGCGTCCGGCGCCGGGAAGCCTTGGGGCTTCCCGGCGCCGGGTCGTACGCGCCGCACGATCCGGGAGTTTTCCACAGGGCCCCTGCCCAGGGCGCGGGGTTGTCCACAGGCTCCAGCGGCGCCGCCGACACCGTCGTACGCTGGACAGCCCCGGCCCGTCGCACGAGTCGGGCCCTTCGTGTTGCCGACCCCCTGGACGGAAAAAGCCTCCATGAGCCTGCACGGTCTGCTCGACGCCGTCGTCAAGGACCCCGCCCTCGCGGAAGCGATGCGCGCGGCAGCGGACGGCAACCGCCCGCACGTCGACCTGGTCGGCCCCCCGGCGGCCCGGCCCTTCGCCGTCGCCGCCCTGGCCCGGGACGCCGGCCGCCCGGTGCTTGCGGTCACCGCGACCGGCCGCGAGGCCGAGGACCTGGCCGCCGCCCTGCGCTCCCTGCTGCCGCCCGAGGGCGTCGTGGAGTACCCCTCCTGGGAGACCCTCCCGCACGAGCGGCTCAGCCCCCGCAGCGACACCGTCGGCCGCCGCCTCGCCGTCCTGCGCCGCCTCGCCCACCCCCGCCCCGACGACCCCGAGACCGGCCCCGTCTCCGTCGTCGTGGCCCCCGTGCGCTCCGTGCTCCAGCCGCAGGTCAAGGGCCTCGGCGACCTGGAACCGGTGGCCCTGCGCACCGGTCAGAACGCCGAGATGGACGACATCGTCGAAGCCCTCGCGGCCGCCGCCTACGCGCGCGTGGAGCTGGTCGAGAAGCGCGGCGAGTTCGCCGTGCGCGGCGGCATCCTGGACGTGTTCCCGCCCACCGAGGAACACCCGCTGCGCGTCGAGTTCTGGGGCGACGAGATCGAGGAGATCCGCTACTTCAAGGTCGCCGACCAGCGCTCCCTCGAAGTCGCCGAACACGGCCTGTGGGCGCCCCCCTGCCGCGAGCTGCTGCTCACCGACGACGTCCGCGCACGCGCGCGTGCCCTCGCCGAGGACCACCCCGAGCTGGGCGAACTGCTCGGCAAGATCGCCGAGGGCATCGCGGTGGAGGGCATGGAGTCCCTGGCCCCCGTCCTCGTGGACGACATGGAGCTGCTGCTCGACGTGCTGCCCAAGGGCGCCATGGCCGTCGTCTGCGACCCCGAGCGGGTCCGCACCCGCGCCGCCGACCTCGTCGCCACCAGCCAGGAGTTCCTCCAGGCGTCCTGGGCGGCCACCGCCGGCGGGGGCGAGGCCCCCATCGACGTCGGCGCGGCCTCCCTGTGGTCCCTCGCCGACGTCCGCGACCGCGCCCGCGAGCTGGACATGATGTGGTGGTCGGTCTCCCCGTTCGCCGCCGACACCGACGCCGCGGGCGACGCCGACACCCTCAAGCTCGGCATGCACGCGCCCGAGACCTACCGCGGCGACACCGCGCGCGCCCTCGCCGACACCAAGGGCTGGCTCGCCGACGGCTGGCGCACGGTGTTCGTCACCGAGGGCCACGGCCCGGCCGCCCGCACCGTGGAGGTACTCGGCGGCGAGGGCATCGCCGCCCGCCTGGACGCCGACCTCGGCGAACTCGCCCCCTCCGTGGTGCACGTCTCCTGCGGCTCCATCGAGTACGGCTTCGTGGACCCCGAGCTGAGGCTCGCCGTGCTCACCGAGACCGACCTCTCCGGGCAGCGCACCGCCGGCCGCGACGGCGCCCGCATGCCGGCCCGCCGCCGCAAGACCATCGACCCGCTCACCCTGGAGCCGGGCGACTACATCGTCCACGAACAGCACGGCGTCGGCCGCTACATCGAGATGGTGCAGCGCACCGTGCAGGGCGCCACCCGCGAGTACCTGGTCGTGGAGTACGCGCCCGCCAAGCGCGGCCAGCCCGGCGACCGGCTGTACATCCCGACCGACCAGCTGGAACAGATCACCAAGTACGTCGGCGGCGAGGCCCCCACCCTGCACCGCCTCGGCGGCGCCGACTGGACCAAGACCAAGGCCCGCGCCAAGAAGGCCGTCAAGGAGATCGCCGCCGACCTGATCAAGCTGTACAGCGCGCGCATGGCCGCCCCCGGCCACGCCTTCGGCGCCGACACCCCCTGGCAGCGCGAGCTGGAGGACGCCTTCCCCTACGCCGAGACCCCGGACCAGCTCACCACCATCGCCGAGGTCAAGGAGGACATGGAGAAGTCGGTCCCCATGGACCGGCTGATCTGCGGCGACGTCGGCTACGGCAAGACCGAGATCGCGGTGCGGGCCGCCTTCAAGGCCGTACAGGACGGCAAGCAGGTCGCCGTCCTGGTGCCCACCACCCTGCTGGTCCAGCAGCACTACGGCACGTTCTCCGAGCGGTACGCGCAGTTCCCCGTCAACGTGCGCGCCCTGTCCCGCTTCCAGACCGACACCGAGGCCAAGGCCGTCCTGGAGGGCCTGAAGGACGGCTCGGTGGACGTCGTCATCGGCACCCACCGCCTGTTCTCCTCCGAGACCACGTTCAAGGACCTCGGCCTGGTCATCGTCGACGAGGAGCAGCGCTTCGGCGTCGAGCACAAGGAGCAGCTGAAGAAGCTCCGCGCCAACGTCGACGTGCTGACGATGTCCGCGACCCCGATCCCGCGCACCCTGGAGATGGCGGTCACCGGCATCCGCGAGATGTCCACGATCACCACACCCCCCGAGGAGCGCCACCCGGTGCTCACCTTCGTCGGGCCGTACGAGGAGAAGCAGATCGGCGCCGCCATCCGCCGCGAACTGCTGCGCGAGGGCCAGGTCTTCTACATCCACAACCGCGTCGAGTCCATCGACCGCGCGGCGGCCAGACTCCGCGACATCGTCCCCGAGGCGCGCATCGCCACCGCCCACGGCCAGATGTCGGAGTCCGCGCTGGAGCAGGTCGTGGTCGACTTCTGGGAGAAGAAGTTCGACGTGCTGGTGTCGACCACGATCGTGGAGTCCGGCATCGACATCTCCAACGCCAACACCCTGATCGTGGAGCGCGGCGACACCTTCGGCCTGTCCCAGCTGCACCAGCTGCGCGGCCGGGTCGGCCGTGGCCGCGAGCGCGGGTACGCCTACTTCCTGTACCCGCCGGAGAAGCCGCTCACCGAGACCGCGCACGAGCGCCTGGCGACCATCGCCCAGCACACCGAGATGGGCGCGGGCATGTACGTGGCGATGAAGGACCTGGAGATCCGCGGCGCCGGAAACCTGCTCGGCGGCGAGCAGTCCGGGCACATCGCGGGCGTCGGCTTCGACCTGTACGTCCGCATGGTCGGCGAGGCCGTCGCCGACTACCGCCGCCAGCTGGAGACCGGCGAGATCGAGGAGGAGGCGCCGCTCGAGGTAAAGATCGAGCTGCCCGTGGACGCGCACGTCCCGCACGACTACGCGCCCGGCGAGCGCCTGCGCCTCCAGGCGTACCGCTCGATCGCCTCCGCCAACAGCGAGGAGGACATCAAGGCCGTCCGCGAGGAACTCACCGACCGCTACGGCAAGCTGCCCGAACCGGTGGAGAACCTGCTGCTGGTGGCCGGCCTGAGGATGCTCGCGCGCGCCTGCGGCGTCGGCGAGGTCGTGCTCCAGGGCACCAACATCCGCTTCGCGCCGGTGGAGCTGCGCGAGTCGCAGGAACTGCGGCTCAAGCGGCTCTACCCGGGCACGGTCATCAAGCCGGCCGCCCACCAGGTGCTGGTCCCGCGCCCGAAGACCGCCAAGGTCGGCGGCAAGCCGCTGGTCGGCCGGGAACTGCTGGCCTGGGTCGGCGAGTTCCTCACCTCGGTCCTGGGCTGACGGCCGCCGGGGCGGGGACGGTGGACGACAGCCGGGCCCGGGAGCGGGACGCGTGGACGGGATGAGGACCGGGAGCGGGACGGGTGGACGGGAACGGGGGCGCGCGTGCGGATCGGTGAGCTGGCCGAGGCGACCGGAGCGACACCGCGCGCCCTGCGCCACTACGAACAGCAGGGCCTGATCACCTCCGCCCGCGCGGCCAACGGCTACCGCGAGTACGACGCCGGTGCGGTCGTACGGGTGCGCAACATCCGCCGGCTGCTCGCGGCGGGCCTCACCCTGGACGACGTCCTGGTGTTCCTGCCCTGCCTCGACGGTGACGTCACCGCCGGCCCCGCCTCCGCCCGGGCGCTGGAGGTCGCCCGGGACCGGCTGGCCGTCCTGGACGCCCGCATCGCGGCCCAGACTGAGTTGCGGGACCGGCTGGCGACGGCCCTGCGGGAGGCGGGCGCCGAGGTTCCCTGACGTGCCCAGGGTCCGCTGATGAGGGTTCGGTCAGGAGACGACCGCGCCGCCGTCCACGGGCAGCACGACCCCGGTCACGAACGACGCCCGCGGGGAGGCCAGGCGGGTGACGGCCCAGGCGACCTCCTCGGGGCGGCCGATCCGGCCGAGCGGGGTGTGGGCGAGCTGCCACTGCCGGATGGCGTCCCGCTGCTCGGGGGTGTGACCGGAGTGGTCGGCGATCGGCGTGTCGATCGCGCCCGGCGCCACCGCGACCACCCGGATGCCGTGCGGCGCCAGCTCCACCGCCCAGCTGCGGGTCAGCACCTCCAGCGCCGTCTTGCCCGCCGCGTACAGCGAGTTGCCGGGCCAGCCGCGCTGGCCCACCGCCGTCGTCACGTTCACCACGACCCCCCGGCTCTCCTCCAGCGCGGGCAGCGCGGCCTGGGTGAGCAGCACGGGCGCGAGGAGGTTGGTCTCCAGCAGCGGCCGTACCGACGCGCGGGTGTAGCTGCGCAGCGAGTCGGTGGTGACGACGGCCGCGTTGTTGACCAGCACGTCGATCCGGCCGTAGCGCTCCAGCACGGCCCGGACGACGGCGGCGGGCCCGTCCTCGGCGGTCAGGTCGGCGGACAGGGGCGTGATCCCGGGGTGCCCCTCGGCGGTCTCGGCCAGCGGCGCGCGGCGGCGGCCGACGGCGACGACCCGGGCGCCCTCGGCGGCGAACGCGCGCGCCGTCGCCCGGCCGATGCCGGTGCCGGCACCGGTCACGAGGACGGTACGCGGGTGATCGGCGGGGCTGGTGCGGGAGGTGCTGTTCTCGCTCATGCCGGGATCGTCGGACCCTGACGCCAATGACAAGGTCAAACGGCGTCTGTTCACCGGGATGAAACAGCACTTGTCATGGCATCGGTGGACAACGCCCCATCTGCTGGGCGGCGACGGGAAGTTACCGTGGAGAGCGGAACGACCCGCCCCGCTTGAAGGGCGGACCAGCACGAGCAAGGGGGGCGCACCGTGACGCGTCTGAGGAGCGGGGTGGTCACCGCCGTGGCCACGCTGGTCGCCGTGACCGGCTGCACGGCCGAGCAGGACAAGGGGGCCGCCGGGCCCGGGGAGGCCAAGGGCGGCGGCGCGGCCCTGGCCGCCGTCGGCTCACTGACCGTCAAGGGGCGCGCGCCGAAGACCGGTTACTCCCGCGACCGGTTCGGCACCGCCTGGGCGGACACCGACTCCAACTCCTGCGACACCCGCGACGACATCCTCAAACGCGACCTGAAGGACGTGAAGTTCACCGGCGGCACCTGCAAGGTCACCTACGGACTGCTGGACCCCGACCCCTACTCCGGCAAGGAGATCACCTACCGGCGCGGCCGCAGCCAGGTCGACATCGACCACGTCGTGGCCCTCTCCGACGCCTGGCAGAAGGGCGCCAAGTACTGGGACCCGAGCAAGCGCATCGCCCTCGCCAACGACCCGCTCAACCTCCTCGCCGTCGACGCGCCCACCAACCGCGGCAAGGGCGACGGCGACGCGGCCACCTGGCTCCCGCCCAACAAGGCCTACCGGTGCGAGTACGTCGCCGCCCAGGTGGCGGTCAAGAAGAAGTACGGCCTGTGGGTCACCGCCGCCGAACAGTCGGCCATGAAGAAGGTCCTCGCCGGCTGCCCGGACCAGAAACTGCCCACCGGCGGCAACCCGACCCGGGCCCCCGAACGCTTCCGGGCCCGGTGACCGGGTAAATCACTGTCCTGGGCGGGCCCGCCCGCCTACCGTGACCGGCATGCACATCAAGGTGAGCAACCTCGCCGAGCGGCCCGACCGGCTGCCGGCGGTGTTCGACATGCCCGACACCTGGCCCGAGTTCGTCACCAACGACCCCGTAGGCGCCACCCATTACGGGCGTATCCCCACCGAACTGCCGGAATACGCGCTGTTCGCCGAGGACGAGGACGGCCGGGTCGTCGCCCACGCCTACAGCGTGCCCTTCGCCCTGAACGCGCCGGGCCGGGGCACCCTGCCCGCCCGGGGCTGGGACCAGGTCCTGGCGTGGGCCTTCGCCGACCTGCGCCACGGCACCCGCCCGGACACGGTGAGCGCCATCTCGGTCACCATCGCCCCGCACGCCCAGGGCCTCGGCCTGTCCGCCGTGCTGCTCTCCGCGATGCGGGACAACGCCCGCGAGCGCGGCTTCCGCGAGGTCGTCGCCCCCGTCCGGCCGAGCGCCAAGCACCGCGAACCGCACACCCCGATCGCCGAGTACGCCCACCGGGTCCGCCCCGACGGGCTGCCCGAGGATCCGTGGCTGCGCGTCCACGCCCGGGCCGGCGCCACCGTCGACTCCATCGCCCCGGCCTCCATGACCGTCGGCGCCTCGCTGGAGGAGTGGCGCCGCTGGACCGGGCTGCCCTTCGACCGGCCCGGCGACATCGAGGTGCCCGGCGCGCTGGTCCCGGTCCGCTGCGAACCGGAGCGCGGGTACGCCGTCTACGTCGAACCCAACGTCTGGATGCGGCACCCGCTGTGACCCCGCGCCGGGCCCGGCCCCGTACCGGCCCTTACAGCGCGTCCAGGTCGACGATCTCCCCGGTGGGCTTGTCCGCGGGGACCGGCCGGTCGAAGTCGCTGAAGGCCAGGTGGATCTGCTCCTTGGCCTTGGCGCCGCTGTCGATCCGCAGCAGGTACGGCTTGCCCTCGGTCGCCACGTGCGCCGTGTAGTCGTCCTCGCCGTCCTTCTCGTGCAGGACGATCGCGGGCTTGCCGTCGACCGTCGTGGTCTTGCCGCGGGTGGCCTCCGTGTCGCCGTCCTTCATGTCACCGAGGATCGTGTCCAGGTCGCAGAAGCTCGCGATGTCCTTGGCGTCCTGGCCCTTGGCGGCCATCTTGGTCCACTTACCGGCGAGCATGTCGACCGCCGCGTCGGTGTCCTCCTTGGACTCGCCCTCGCTCTGGGCGCGCAGGAACTTCTCGTCGTACTTCATGTAGACCGTGCCGCCGGACCTGATCAGATCGGCCTTGCCCTGGCCGTTCATGCTCAGCGAGCCGGCGCACCGGCCCTGCTTGTCGAGCGCCATGTCGATGTCGATGAAGCCCTTGCTCTCGTCGTCGGGGACCCGGCCCTTCATCCGCAGCGACGAGGAACCGGTGGTGGTCTTCATCGACCGCTCGACGATCTGACCGCCGCTCAGCCCGGCGAACGGGCCCTTCGGCTTGCTGCCGGCCGAGTCGTCCCCGGACTGGCAGCCGGTGGTGAGGCCGGCGGTGGCCGCGGCGGCGAGACAGAGAGCGGCAAATGCGGTACGACGCATGGGGGTTCCTTGCTGAGAGAGGTGTTCTGGTGAGCGGGGAGCCGGACGGCTCCGTGGGGATGAGTGGTACGGGGTGAGCGGTACGGGGGTTCTACGGGTTGTGCGGGGTGGTGCCGTGGCGGCGCGGGGTGTGGGGGTGTGGGTGTCCCCGCGCCGGGGTGGGCAAACGGGTCAGGCCTTCTTCCAGTCGCCGCAGTCGTCGGTCTTGAAGTAGCGGTCCGACGCGCTGATGGTGACGACGGCCGTACCGGTCACATGGTCACCGGCGAGGAACGAGTCCGGGCCGTGCTCGGCGTCCTTGGTGCGCTCCCAGTAGCAGGAGCCGCCGGTGTTCCCGGTCGACTTGTAGGTGCCCGGCGCGATGTCCGTCCCCACCTTGAACATGCCCGCGTCGCCGTCCATGGAGGTGGCGGGAGTGCCCTTTGCCGTGGGGGCGGTCGGGTCCACGAGCTCCCAGTCGGCGCAGCCGTAGATCCGGAACACCTTGTCGGTGGGCATGACGGTCACGTAACCCGTGCCGTTGACACGGTCGCCGGCGAGTGTGGCGTCCGGTTGGCCGGAGGCGTCCCTGGCGCGCTCCCAGTAGCACGTGTCATCGGGGTTGCCGGTCGTGCGGTATGTCCCCGGCTCGATGTCGGTGCCCACCCGGTAGTCGCCGTTGTCCCCGAAGGCGGTCTTCTTCTCGGCCGCCTGGGCTCCCCTTGAGTCAGCGGAGCCGACCGAATTCTCGCTGGCACCGCCGGGCTTGTGTGGGGCCGAGGGCGAGGAGCCGGCCCGGGCGCCGTCGCCCGAACCGCCGCCCTTGGAATGGCTGCCGGCGGTGGCGGACACGGCCCCGATGACGGCGAGCCCCACCACCGCACCGAACGCGAGCCTGGCCTTCATGCCCATGGTGAATCCCTCCCCGAATACGGCGGCATCCCCCTCCGGCGACCGCTCGTTCGCTGGGTCAATAACAGCAGAGCGTGTGAACCGAGTCAACACGGTTCACACTTGAGGGTGTGTACACGGTCGTGAACCCCTGGATCTTTGTGTACGCCGGTATGCTCGGCGCACACACGGGACGAGGGGAGCGAAGCCGGTGCAGGACAACGCGACAGAGGTGACCGCAGCGGGGATCGCCCGCCTCGCGGGAGTGGGCCGGGCCGCCGTCAGCAACTGGCGCCGCCGGCACGCCGATTTCCCGAAGCCGGTCGGCGGCACCGAGACCAGCCCGTCCTTCGCCCTCGCCGAGGTCGAGGCCTGGCTGCGCAAGCAGGGAAAACTCGCGGAAGTACCGCTGCGTGAACGCGTCTGGCAGCAACTCGCCGGCCACCCGGAGGGCCCGCTGACGGCCCTGGTGCACACCGGCTGCGCGCTGCTGCTGATCCATGAGCGCCCCACGGTCTGGCTCGACGCGAGCGCCGGCTCCGACGCGAGGCTGGCCGCGATGCTGCCGGGCGCGCTGGAGAAGGTGCTGACGCCGCGGGTGGGGGGCGTACGGGGGCGCGGGCGCAGGGGTGTTGGGGGTGCGAGCGCGAGTGCGAGTGGGAGAGCGGGCGCGGGGGTGGTCGCGGGTGCCGGTGGGGGTGTGAACGCGGCGTTCGGGCGGGCTGGTGTGAACGGGCCGAGCAACCCGCCCGCTGTGAACGCCGGTTCCGCGTCGACCGGTGTGAACTCGGGGTCGTCGGCTTCCGGTGTGAACTCAGGTTTGTCGGCGGCCGGTGTGAACTCGGATCCGGCCGTCCCCGGTGTGAATCCCGAATCCACTGCGCCCGGTGTGAACTCCGCCCCCACCGCGCCCGCTGTGAACTCCTCGCCGACGGCGCCGATTGTGAACACCCCGCCGACCGTTCACACCGCCCCACCCGTTCACAACAACCCGCCCCTTCACGGTAAATCAGCGGTTCACAACGCCTCAGCCGTTCACAACCGTCCCACCGTTCACAGCGCCGTCCCCGACACTCCGGCAGGCATCGCCGACAACCCCAGCGCCCCGCCCACCCCCAGCGCCCCCACCCCACCCCAAACCGCACCCGCCGCGCCGATCACACCCACCACTCCGACCACACTCTCCACCCCAGCCCTCACCACCCCCACCGGCCCCCAACTCCTCCCCTCCGTCCCCCTCCTCCGCGGCGCCGCCGAACTCGCCGCCGAGATCGGCGCCCGGCAGACGTTCGAGTTCCTGCTGGGCCGGCACCTGGACGCGAACCCCCGCCAGTACACGCTCACCCCGGCCGAGTTGGCGGGTCTCATGGCCGACCTGGTTGGCCCGGCCCGCACCGTCCTGGATCCGGCCTGCGGCACCGGCGCCCTGCTGCGCGCCGTGGACCCCCGCCCCGGCCAGGAGCTGTACGCCCAGGACAGCGCGCCCGAACTCGCCGCGCTCAGCGCGCTGCGGCTGGCGCTGCACAGCCGGGCCACCGTGCGCGCCGCCGTCGGCGACACCCTGCGCGCCGACGCCCACCCCGGGCTGCAGGCGGACGCGGTGCTGTGCCATCCGCCGTTCAACGAGCGCAACTGGGGCCATGACGAGCTCGCCTACGACCCGCGCTGGGAGTACGGCTTCCCGGCGCGCACGGAGTCGGAGCTGGCGTGGGTGCAGCACGCGCTGGCGCGGCTGACCGACGGCGGTACCGCCGTCCTGCTGATGCCGCCGGCCGCCGCCTCCCGCCGTTCCGGGCGCCGGATCCGCGCCGATCTGCTGCGCCGGGGCGCGCTCAGTGCCGTGGTCGCGCTGCCGGTCGGCGCGGCACCGCCGTACAACATCCCGCTGCACCTGTGGGTGCTGCGCCGGCCCGACCGGACGCCGGCGGCGCCCGAGGTGCTGCTCGTGGACACCGGGAGGTTCGCCGGGGAGACGCGGGGCGGCCCGGACTGGGAGGCGGTACGGGAGGCCGTACTGGACGCCTGGCGTGCCTTCGCGCGTGAGGGGCGGCTCGCGGAGCGGCCCGGCCTCGCCCGTTCCGTGCCGGTGATCGAACTCCTCGACGACGACGTGGACCTCGCGCCCGCCCGCCATCTGCCGCCGGCCGCGGTGGCCGACGGCGCGGAGCAGCTCACGCGGGTGCGCGAGCGCCTGGGGGAGACCCTGCGCCTGACCGCGGACCTCACCCCGCCGCCCGCCGACCCGGCACCGGCCGCGCGCTGGACGCTGACCACGGTGGGCGAACTCGCGCGCGGGGGCGCGCTGGTGATGCGTACCGGCGGAAACGGCGGCCACGCGCGCGTGCCGGTGCTCACCGACCACGACGTCCTCGCCGGGACGGCGCCCTCCGGCACGCTGCCCGAGAGCGAGGAGGAGGCCGTGCTGACCGAGCCGGGCGACGTCGTCGTACCCGTGCTCGGCGGGGGCGCGGTGGCGCGCGTGATCGACGGGGCGACGGGGGGCGCCGCCCTGGGGCGCAACCTGGTGCTGCTGCGCCCCGATCGCACGGCGCTCGATCCGTGGTTCCTGGCCGGGTTCCTGCGCGGTACCGCCAACAACCGGCAGGCCAGCAGCTACGCCTCCACGGCGACCCGGCTGGACGTGCGCCGGCTGCACCTGCCCCGGCTCCCGCTGGAGGAACAGCGCCGCTACGGCGCGCGCTTCCGGGCCCTGGACGAGTTCGAGCGGGCGCTCAGGCACGCGAGCCGGCTCGGGGAGCAGCTGGTGCGCGGGATGTACGACGGGCTCACCGACGGCACGGTGGCACCGGACTGATCCCGGCGCCGGCGGCCGGACAACGGTTCGGTACAGCCTCGATCATTTGTCCGTGCCGGGCCATATGCTCGAAGCGACCATCGCACGAGGGGCGTGGTCCGCGCGCCCGCCGACCCGCCGGGCCGGCGGTACGCCCCCTTCCAGGACCGGGAGCAGCCATGCAAGGCCACGGCTACGGACAGCCGGTGACGCAGCCGCCGCACACCGCGTGGCTGGTCTGCCTGCGTGTGCTGTTCGTGGCGGTCGGGATCCTCACCCTCGGCTTCCTGTCCTGGGCGATGCTGCTGCGGCTGGCGATCGTCACGCGCCGGTCGCTGGACTGGGGGCTGTTCGTGGCGGTGCTGGTCGCCGACCTCCTGGCCGTCGTCCTGCTGGGGCTGGAGCCGGGCGACGAGGTCCACACCACGGGCGGTTATGTGGGCCTGATACTGGTGCTGGGCACCCTCGTGGGTTCGATCGCGTACTACTTGGCCGCCGACATCCAGCACTTCGCGCCGCGCCGACAGGTGTACGCGGGGGTGCCCGGGGCGCCGGCGTACGGCTACCCGCCCGCCGCGGCGGCCTACGGCGCGACGACCGTACCGACCGCGCCGCCGGCACCGACGGCGTCCACACCGGCCGTACCCACCCCGGGCACCGCGCCGACCGCGTCCACCCCGGCCGTACCCGCCGCCCCGGCCCCGCCCCGGGCGTCCGGCGCGCCGTACACCCCGCCCCCGGTGTCGCACACCCCGCCCCCGGCGCCGTACGCACCCGTGCCCGCGCCCCCGCCGGCCGCCCCGCTGCCGCGGCCCCAGGCGCCCGCGCGGATCGAGCAGGTGCGCGCGGAGCTGGACGAGCTGAGCGACTACCTGCGCCGGCAGGACGGCCACGAGGGCGGTCGGTGAGCGTGGCGACGGGACGAGTCGTCGCCGGCCGTTACGAACTGTCCACGCTCATCGGGCAGGGCGGCATGGGCCAGGTCTGGACGGCGTACGACCAGCGGCTGGACCGGCGCGTGGCGGTGAAGCTGCTGCGTCCGGACAAGGTGGCGGGCCAGGAGACGGACGAGCTGCGCCGCCGGTTCCTGCGCGAGTGCCGGATCACCGCGCAGGTGGACCACCCCGGCCTGGTGACGGTGCACGACGCGGGCAGCGAGGGTGACGAGCTGTTCCTGGTCATGCAGTACGTGGACGGCGCCGACCTGTCCGACCACCTCGCCGAGCACGACCCGTACCCGTGGCCGTGGGCGGTCGCGGTGGCCGCGCAACTGTGCGCCGTGCTGAGCGCCGTGCACGCCGTGCCGATCGTGCACCGTGACCTCAAGCCGCGCAACGTGATGGTGAAGCAGGACGGCACGGTCACCGTCCTCGACCTGGGCGTGGCCTCGGTGATGGACACCGACACCACCCGGCTGACGCACACCGGCTCCCCGATCGGCTCGCCCGCCTATATGGCGCCCGAGCAGGCGATGGGCGGAGCGGTCGGCCCGTACACCGACCTGTACGCGCTCGGTGTGCTGATGCACGAACTGCTCAGCGGGGAGGTGCCGTTCGCCGGGTCCACGGCGCTCGGTGTGCTGCACCGGCATCTGTACGAGCCGCCGCTGCCCGTGCGCCGGATCCGCCCCGAGGTCCCCGAGGCGCTGGAGACCCTGGTGCTGCGCCTGCTGGCCAAGGACCCGCAGCACCGGCCGGCGTCCGCGCAGGAGGTCTACGAGGACCTGGCGCTGCTGCTGCCGGAGCGCGGCACACCCACCGGGGCGCCCTTGGATCCCACGCGCCCCTTCCTGCGTCCGCACGCCCCCTGGCCGGACCGCGCGCGGATCCCCGCGCACCAGCCCGCCCCGGTCGCGCCCGCGCCGCAGGCGGTCGAGAAGCCCGATGTCGCCGCCGCCGTGGACGAGGTGAAGCGGCTGCTGGGCGAGGGCCGTATCACGCAGGCCGTGGACATCCTGGGCGCGATCCTGCCGGCCGCCGCCGAACAGCACGGCGAGCGTTCGCCGGTGGTACGTACCCTGCGCAAGCAGTACGCGGCCACGCTGCTGGACGACGGCCAGTACCGGCGCGCGCTGCCCGAACTGCGCCGGCTCGCCGACGAGCGCGCCGCCGAGGCGGGCCAGGCGGACGCGCAGGCACTGCGCTACCGCTACGAGGCCGCGCAGTGCCTGGAGCAGCTGGGCGAACCGGCGGCGGCGCTCGCCGAGTACCGAGCGCTGCTGCCGTACTACGAGAACCAGTACGTCTCCGGGGATCCAGGGCTCGCCCACGAGGTGCGCCGGCGCGTCGGTCATCTGCTGCTCGCGCTCGGCGACCGGCCGGCCGCCCACGACACGCTCGCGCGGCTGGTGATGGACGTCGAGCGGCTGCACGGACCCGGTCATCCACTGGCCGTGGAGGTGCGGCGGACCCTCCAGTGGCTCGGACAGGTGCGCGGATAGATTGTCCGTCGGCTTCGTCAGGCACGCACGCACGCACGCGCGCGAGCCGCCGTACAAGAACAGGGGTGGGAATCATGGCCGGACACCGGCAGTCCAAGAAGCGCAGATACATCGCGTGGGGAGCGGTCGGCGTGGTGGTGGCCGCCGGGGCCGGCATCGCCGCCCAGACCTCCATGGCCGCTACCAGCTGGCCCGCGCAGAAGACGTTCACCGGCCGCGCCTTCGACACCTGCACCGCGCCCTCTCTGTCCGCGATGAAGGCATGGCACACCGGTTACTACGGCGCCGCCGCCGTCTACGTGGGCGGCAAGAACCGCGGCTGCGCCCAGCCCAACCTCACCGCCTCGTGGGTGAAGTCGGTGAACTCTCTCGGCTGGAAGCTCATCCCGATCTACGTCGGCGCGCAGCCGCCCTGCCAGACCGGCTCCAGCCCCGAGAAGCTGACCGCCGCGACGGCCGCCTCGCTGGGCACGAAGGACGCCAACGACGCCGTGGCGAAGGCGTCCGCGCTCGGCATGAAGGCCGGCAGCCCCATCTACCTCGACATGGAGGCGTACGACATCGGGAACAAGGCGTGCAACGACGCCGTCCTGACGTACGTGCGCTCCTTCACGAAGACGCTGCGCGCCAAGACCTACCGCGGCGGCTACTACGGCTTCACCAGCTCCAGCGCCAAGGCCGTCGCCACCGCCGCGGACAAGAACGACCTGCCGGGCAACCTCTGGTACGCGCTGTACGACAAGAAGGACACGACGACGGCGGACTGGCCGTGGGGCGCCGGTCAGTTCACCCCGCACAGCCGCGGCCACCAGTACCTGGTCAACAGCAAGGAGACCCGCGGCGGTGTCACGCTGACCGTCGACCGGGACTCCTGGGACGCGCCGGTGGCCATCATCGGCTGACCCGGCGGTCCGTTCCCCGAGCGGCGCGGCGGTGCCCGAAGCGGGTGCGAATCGTTGGTCGAATGGGTTGGCCGCGGCCAGCCCACTGCCTACCATCGATCACCGCAAGACCTTGTGCACCGTCGCACAATCTCCCCCCAGGAGGTTCACCTTGCACCGCCGCCGTCGCACCGCGCTCGTCCTCACCGCCGCGATCGTCGCCGCGGCCCCCCTGCTGACCGCCTGCGGAAGCGAGGCGCACCCGGGCGCCGCGGCCGTCGTCGGCGGGCAGCGGATCACCGTGGCCCAGCTGGAGAACCGGGTCGAGGAGGTCCGCCGGGCCCAGCGGGCCGCGGTACCGGACGAGACGCAGTACCAGCAGGTCGTCTCCTCCACCAGCAGTCTCACCCGGGACACCCTGCACAACATGGTGCTCGACCGGGTGCTGCACCGCGCCGCCCGGGACAAGGGCGTCACGGTCACCCGCGCGGAGATCCAGCGGATGCGCGCGGGCCTGGAGCAGCAGGCCGGCGGCGGCAGGGGCCTGGAGACGGCCTGGCTGCAGAAGTACGGCATCGCACCGGCCCGCCTCGACGACAATCTGCGTCTGCAACTGGAGGCGCAGAAGCTCGCCGCCGAGCTCGGCACCGACACCAGCCAGCCCGCGTTCTGGCAGGCCCTGTCCAAGGCGTCCACGGAACTCCACGTGGACCTCAACCCGCGCTACGGCTCCTGGGACGTGCAGAAGAGCAGCCGGGTGGACGCCAAGACGCCATGGGTACGGGAGGTCACGGCGGCGGCGGGCGGACAGCCGGTGACGACGTAGGCGGGGAGCGGGCGGGGCGGTGGCCCGGTGCGGAGCCGGAGCCGGTGCGGAGCCAGAGCCGGAGACGGGGCGGAAGCGGAACCGGAAGCGGAATCTCCGGTCGTACGATCACACGAGCACCTGGGCCCTGTGGATAACTCCGTCCGCCCTTGCGCGGCGTGGGTTACGTTCGGATCGTGAACGAATCCAGCGCCGAAGCCCGCCCCGAGCCCAGCCCCGCCCCCGGCCGGGAATCCGCCCCTGGCCGCGTCGTCCTGCTGACCACCAGCCACCGCGTCGCCCCCGGCCTGCTGTCCTGGCCCGCCTGGCAGGCCCTGCGCACCGCCGACACCGTGCTGTGCGCGGACGGCGCGCACCCGCAGCTGCCGTATCTGCGTGAGGCCGGGATAGCGGTCACGGAGGCGTCCCCCACCGCGCGGGAACTGGTCGACGCCTGTGCCGGCGGACGGACGGTGGTGGTCGTGGCCACCGGCGAGGGCGAACCGGCGCTCACCGACGGCCTCGCCCGGCTGGCCGGCTCCGGCCGGGTCGCCATGCCGGAGCTGGAGCTGCTCCCCGCCTCCTACGACCTGCCCGGCGCCCGTCTGCTGGACCTGGTGCAGGTCATGGACCGCATCCGGGCCGAGTGCCCCTGGTCCTCCCGGCAGACTCACGAGGGCCTGGCCAAGTACGGCATCGAGGAGGCCTACGAACTGGTCGAGGCGATCGAGGCCGGCGACCGCGAGGAGCTGCGCGAGGAACTGGGCGACGTCCTCCTCCAGGTCGTCTTCCACTCCCGGATAGCCGAGGAGGACCCGGACGCGCCGTTCTCCGTCGACGACGTGGCCGGCGGCATCGTCGCCAAGCTCATCCACCGCCACCCGCACGTCTTCGGCGACGAGCGGGCGGAGACCCCGGAGGACGTCAAGGAGCACTGGCTGCGCACCAAGGCCGAGGAGAAGCGGCGCACGTCCATAACGGAGGGCGTCCCGCTCGGCCAGCCCGGCCTGGCTCTGGCCGCCAAGCTCGCCTCCCGCGTGCGTACGGCGGGCCTGGAGGTGCCCCTGCCCCGCGGCGAGGGCATCGGGTACGAGCTGCTGGCGCTGGCAGTCGCCGCCGAGGCGGACGGCGTCGACCCGGAGGCGGCGCTGCGGGCGGCGGCCCGGGCGTACCGGGACGCGATCAAGGACACCGAGGCGGCACACGCGACGGACGGCGGAAATAAGGACGAGGCGTAGGCGGAACACCCTCCGGCACCCGGGCTCCCGCCCGGTTCCGCGAGGCCGTCGGCTGGGAGGCCCTGCCCGGTTCCGCGAGGTCGTCGGCTGGGAGGCCCTGCCCGGTTCCGCGAGGTCGTCGGCTGGGAGGCCCTGCCCGGTTCCGCGAGGTCGTCGGCTGGGAGGTCCCGCCCGGTTCCGCGAGGTCGTCGGCTGGGAGGCCCTGCCCGCTACCGCGAGGCCGTCGGCCGGGGCCGCCCCGCCGCCCGGAAGGCGCTCGGCGGGACACCCGCCACGCCGGATACGGTCGAGGAGTGACCGATCAGCACCACCCCGACCAGCCGGCCCCCGCCGAGCAGCTGGCCTCCGCCGGGCAGGAGACCTCTGCCGGGCAGCCGGCCTCCGCTGGGCAGGAGACCTCTGCCGGGCAGCCGGCCTCCGCCGACCAGCTGGCCTCCGCCGAGCAGCTGGCCTCCGCCGGGCAGAGGACCTCTGCCGACCAGCCGGCCTCCGCAGAGCAGGGGACCTCTGCCGACCAGCCGGCCTCCGCCGACCAGCCGGCCTCCGCCGACCAGCCGGCCTCCGCCGACCAGCCGGCCTCCGCCGACCAGCCGGCCTCTGCCGGGCAGCCGGCCTCCGCAGAGCAGGGGACCTCCGCCGAGCAGCCGGCCCCTGTCCACCAGCCGGCCCCCGCTCTCTTCACGTGGGAGTTCGCCGCCGACCCCTACCCGGCCTACGCCTGGCTGCGCGAGCACGCCCCCGTGCACCGCACCCGGCTGCCGAGCGGGGTGGAGGCATGGCTGGTCACCCGGTACGCCGACGCCCGGCAGGCCCTGGCCGACCAGCGGCTGAGCAAGAACCCGGCCCACCACGACGAGCCCGCGCACGCCAAGGGCAAGACCGGCATCCCCGGCGAGCGCAAGGCCGAGCTGATGACGCACCTGCTGAACATCGACCCGCCGGACCACACCCGGCTGCGCAGACTGGTCAGCAAGGCGTTCACACCGCGCCGGGTCGCCGAGTTCGCCCCCCGGGTGCAGGAGCTGACCGACCAGCTCATCGACCGGTTCGAGAAGACCGGCTCCGCCGACCTCATCCACGAGTTCGCCTTCCCGCTGCCCATCTACGCCATCTGCGACCTGCTCGGAGTCCCGCGCGAGGACCAGGACGACTTCCGGGACTGGGCGGGCATGATGATCCGGCACGGGGGAGGGCCGAGGGGAGGGGTCGCGCGGTCCGTGAAGAAGATGCGCGGCTATCTCGCCGAGCTGATCCACAAGAAGCGCGAGGCGCTGTCCGCCACGCCCGCGCCCGGCGAGGACCTCATCTCCGGCCTCATCCGCGCCTCCGACCACGGCGAGCACCTCACGGAGAACGAGGCCGCCGCCATGGCCTTCATCCTGCTGTTCGCCGGCTTCGAGACGACCGTCAACCTCATCGGCAACGGCACCTACGCCCTGCTCACCCACCCCGGCCAGCGCGCCCGGCTCCAGGACTCCCTGGCCCGCGGCGAACGGGACCTGCTGGAGACGGGCGTCGAGGAACTCCTGCGCTACGACGGCCCGGTGGAGCTGGCCACCTGGCGGTTCGCCACCGAACCGCTGACCATCGGCGGGCAGGACATAGCGCAGGGCGACCCGGTGCTCGTCGTCCTCGCCGCCGCCGACCGGGACCCGGAACGGTTCGCCGACCCGGACGTACTGGACCTCGGGCGCCGCGACAACCAGCACCTCGGGTACGGCCACGGCATCCACTACTGCCTGGGCGCCCCGCTCGCCCGGCTGGAGGGCCAGACCGCGCTGGCCACCCTGTTCACCCGCCTGCCCGACCTGCGGCTCGCCGCCGATCCGGCCGATCTGCGCTGGCGCGGCGGGCTCATCATGCGCGGCCTGCGCACCCTGCCGGTGGAGTTCACGCCGACCGCCTGAACACAGGCCCTCCAGAGGAAGGTGACACTTTCTCAACTCTGTGATCTTCGCGTGATCTGTGCGGCATGAACTTGTGACAAGTGATCGTCTGCCGATACGTTCACCCATCAGCGCGGCGAGCGGCTCCAACCGCCGCGCCGGCCCTGCTGTCGCTCGAAAGGCTTCTGCATGCTCTCCGGGAACGGCCGACACCGTCGCCCCCGCCAGGCTCCGGCCCTCCTCGTCGCGGCCGGAGTGACCGGCTCCGCCATCGCCATCCCGCTCCTCGGCGCGGCGAGCGCCAACGCGGCCGACGGCACCACGTGGGACAAGGTGGCCGAGTGCGAGAGCGGCGGCTCCTGGAGCGCGGACAACGGCACCGGGTACTACGGCGGCCTGCAGATCTCGCAGGACGACTGGGACAAGTACGGCGGCGGCCAGTACGCGGCCAGCCCCGACCAGGCCAGCCGCCAGCAGCAGATCGCCGTCGCCGAGAAGATCCTGGCCGCCCGGGGCACCGCCCCCTGGGCCACCTGCGCCCTGCTGTCCGGCCTGACGCGGGACTCGGGGTCCATGGACGTCGACACGGGCGTCGGCGGCTCCGGCGGCTCCGGCGGTACGACGGATGCGTCCGGATCGGCCGGCGGCTCCGGTAAGTCCGGAACTCCCGGAACGTCCGACCCGTCCGGTACACCGGACGCGTCGCCCTCCACCGGATCCGCCGGCTCCACCGCCGACCCGGAGTCCGGCCCCTCCTCGGACCCGGCCGGCACGCCGTCCACCAAGCAGGACAAGGGCGACAAGGCCGACAAGGGTGACAAGGGCACGGGCAGGGAGACCGGCGAAGACGCGGGCAAGGCGGCGGACAAGGGCGCGGGAGAGACCCCCGGCTCCACCGGCACCGACACCGCCGAGTCCGACAAGTCCCCCACGCCCGGCACCGGAAACACCCAGTACCCCGGCGGATCCCCGACGGCCACCCCGGACGCCGGGACCGTGAGCAACCCGCAGCAGGCGGCGGGGTCCTGGAGCCTGGTCGACACCGGGGCCGTCGCCACCGGCGGGCGCCACCGGGGCCCGAGCGCGGATGAAAGCCTGACAAACGGTCAGAGCGGTACATCCTCCGGCCGTCACGCCACCCGTGAACCGGACACCTACACCGTCCGCCAGGGTGACTCGCTGTCCTCCATCGCCGACTCCCTTGACGTCGACGGCGGATGGCGCGCGCTGTACGACGGCAACAAGAAGGCCATCGGCACCGACCCGAACCACATCACCGCCGGTCAGACCCTGGATGTCCAGGGCGAAACGGGCGCGAAGTAGCGGGAATTGACGTCCCGCTTAACGCCCTAATGTCCGGTTTGGCGAAAGTGTGGGATGAGTCTCAGAAGCCCTGATCGTCTTTGAAATCTCGGCGATCACCTGTCTACGGTCGAGGCCGCTCGTCACCACGAGCCCCGGCCTCCGCCACGCCGAATCCTGCCGGCGGTCGCCCGGGAACAGTCGTCGCGTCAAGCGCCGTAGGCAGGAGCGGGGGACCCAAGGTAAGTGCCGGGCCCAGCAGTTGAGGCTGGGACCGGCTGGGGGTGAAGCCGCGTTCACGCGAAAGCGTCGGACGCGGCCGGGCAACTCAACCGGCCCGAACCCGACAGCTCACCTCGTAGGCGTCGGTGAGGGGAATGGATCCATGCTGTTTACCGGCAAGGGCAAGCACCGTCGTCCGTCCAAGGCCGTCCGCGCCATCACGCTCGCCGGTGTCACCGGCGCCGCCGTCGCCGCCCCGCTGATGGCGGCCGGCAACGCCTCCGCCGCCACCGCCTCCCAGTGGGACGCGGTCGCCCAGTGCGAGTCCGGCGGCAACTGGTCCATCAATACCGGCAACGGCTACTACGGCGGGCTGCAGTTCTCCGCCTCCACCTGGGCCGCGTACGGCGGCACGCAGTACGCCTCCACCGCCGACAAGGCGAGCAAGTCGCAGCAGATCGCCGTCGCCGAGAAGGTCCTCGCCGCGCAGGGCAAGGGCGCCTGGCCGGTCTGCGGCACGGGCCTGTCGAGCAGCCCCTACAACGGCTCCGCCCCGGCGCCGTCCGCCCCGTCCACCCAGGACTCGGGCACCACCACCCGCTCCGCCGACCAGCAGGCCGCCTCCCGCTCCGCCGAGCGCCCGGCCGCCTCCACGGGCACGAGCAAGAGCACGAGCAACGGCACGAGCTCGGGCAAGAGCACCGGCGGCGCGAGCAAGACCGTCACCACCCCGACCGGCAAGAAGGTCAAGAAGGGCGACGGCGAGTACAAGGTCGTCGAGGGCGACACGCTCAGCACCATCGCCGCGGAGCACAAGGTCGCGGGCGGCTGGCAGAAGCTGTTCGAGCTGAACAAGGACATCGTCCAGGACGCCGACCTCATCTACCCGGGCCAGCAGCTCCACCTGAAGTAGCCCTCAGGGGTCCACGGCCCGCACATCCCGGCGGGCCCCGGGCCCCAGGGCCGCACCTCCGGACGGTCCCCCGAGGCCCCCGGGCCCCGCACCTCCGGGCGGTCCCCCAAGGCCCCGTGCGGGCCACCCCCGTCCCCAAGGGCTCCCCGCCCCGGCGCGTGTTCCCCCGTACGCGCCGGGGCGGGGTTTTCCGCGTCCGGCCCGGTGTTCCCGGCCCGGAAATGCCCCGACCCCCTTTGTTTCGAGTAGAAACAAAAGGTACCGTCGCTCTGTCCACGGGGCGGTCGGTCGACGGCCGAGCGGCCCGGGACGGTTAGGCTCTAGTCGCAAGGCACACCAGCCCCGCACTTCCAGCGTCACATCCAAGAAGGAGATGCTCGTGCCGTCCATCGACGTCGTCGTAGCCCGGGAAATCCTGGACTCCCGAGGCAACCCCACGGTCGAGGTCGAGGTCGGCCTCGACGACGGCAGCACGGGTCGTGCCGCCGTGCCGTCCGGCGCCTCGACCGGCGCCTTCGAGGCCATCGAGCTGCGCGACGGTGACCCGAACCGCTACCAGGGCAAGGGCGTCGAGAAGGCCGTCCTCGCCGTCATCGAGCAGATCGGCCCCGAGCTGGTCGGCTACGACGCCACCGAGCAGCGCCTGATCGACCAGGCCATGTTCGACCTGGACGCCACCGACAACAAGGGCTCCCTCGGCGCCAACGCCATCCTCGGCGTCTCGCTCGCCGTCGCCCACGCCGCCTCCGAGGCCAGCGACCTGCCGCTCTTCCGCTACCTGGGCGGCCCGAACGCGCACCTGCTGCCGGTGCCGATGATGAACATCCTGAACGGCGGCTCGCACGCCGACTCCAACGTGGACATCCAGGAGTTCATGATCGCCCCGATCGGCGCGGAGTCCTTCTCCGAGGCCCTGCGCTGGGGTACCGAGGTCTACCACACCCTGAAGAAGGTCCTGAAGAACAAGGGCCTGTCCACCGGCCTCGGCGACGAGGGCGGCTTCGCCCCGAACCTCGGCTCCAACCGTGAGGCCCTCGACCTCATCCTGGAGGCGATCAAGGAGGCCGGCTACACCCCCGGCGAGCAGATCGCCCTGGCGCTCGACGTCGCCGCGTCCGAGTTCTACAAGGACGGCTCGTACGTCTTCGAGGGCAAGAACCGCACCGCCGCCGAGATGACCGAGTACTACGCCGAGCTGGTCGAGGCGTACCCGCTGGTCTCCATCGAGGACCCGCTGTTCGAGGACGACTGGGAGGGCTGGAAGACCATCACCGACAAGCTCGGTGACAAGGTCCAGCTCGTCGGCGACGACCTGTTCGTCACCAACCCGGAGCGCCTGGCCCGGGGCATCGAGGAGGGCGCCGCCAACGCCCTGCTGGTCAAGGTCAACCAGATCGGCTCGCTGACCGAGACCCTGGACGCCGTCGAGCTGGCCCAGCGCAACGGCTTCAAGTGCATGATGTCCCACCGCTCCGGCGAGACCGAGGACGTCACCATCGCCGACCTGGCCGTCGCCACCAACTGCGGCCAGATCAAGACCGGCGCCCCGGCCCGCTCCGAGCGCGTCGCCAAGTACAACCAGCTGCTGCGCATCGAGGAGATCCTCGACGACGCCGCGGTGTACGCCGGCCGCAGCGCGTTCCCGCGCTTCAAGGGCTGACCCAACCTGGGCTAAGTCCTAGCCAGTCGTACGTACGTCCCCGTACCCGGTCCCGTACCGTGTCCGGGGACGTACGCGCGTGTGACGGGAGGCGGGGAAGATGGGCGTGAAGGGCCGTGACCGGTTCTCCACCGCGACCAGGATCAGGCTGCTCGGCGAGCAGACCGCGGCCCGCGTCTACCGCTCGCAGACCAAACGGCAGGCCCGCCGCTCCCGGCTCACCGGCCGGGCGGCGCTGCTCGCGCTGGTGCTGTGCACGATGGTCGTCGCCCTCGCCTACCCGATGCGGCAGTACGTCTCCCAGCGGGCGGAGATCGCCGACCTCCAGCGCGAGCAGCGGCAGGCCCGCGAACGGGTGGAGCAGCTGCGGGACCTCAAGGCGCGCTGGCAGGACGACGCCTACGCCGAGCAGCAGATCCGCCGCCGGCTGCACTACGTACGGCCCGGCGAGACCGGGTACGTGGTCGTCGACCCCGGCGCCGCCAAGCAGTCCCGCGCCGACCTCGGGGCCGCCGGCCGGCCCTGGTACGCGAACGTCTGGGACGGCGTCGACAAGTCCGACGCCTCCGACCAGTGAACCGACAGAAAGTCTCCGACAGCCAGTCATGGAAACCCCTCCGCCGCCCACTCCGCGCACCGAGCCCACCGACGCGGACGTAGAGGCCTTCAAGCAGCAGCTGGGCCGCCCGCCGCGGGGCCTTCGGGCCATCGCGCACCGTTGCCCGTGCGGTCAGCCGGACGTCGTGGAGACGGCGCCGCGCCTGCCCGACGGCACGCCCTTCCCGACGCTGTACTACCTGACGTGCCCGAAGGCGTCCTCCGCCATCGGCACGCTGGAGGCGAACGGCGTGATGAAGGAGATGACCGAGCGGCTCCAGAGCGACCCCGAGCTGGCCGCCGCCTACCGGGCCGCGCACGAGGACTACATCCGGCGCCGGGACGAGATCGAGGTCCTCCAGGGCTTCCCGAGCGCGGGCGGCATGCCCGACCGGGTGAAGTGCCTGCACGTCCTCGTCGCCCACTCGCTGGCCGCCGGCCCGGGCGTGAACCCGCTCGGCGACGAGGCCCTGGCGATGCTGCCGGAGTGGTGGCGCAAGGGCGCGTGCGTGACCGCCGACACCCCCGAGGAGGACGCGAAGTGACCCGTGTGGCCGCCGTCGACTGCGGTACGAACTCCATCCGGCTGCTGGTCGCCGACGCCGACCCGGCGACCGGGGAACTGACCGAGCTGGACCGCCGGATGACGATCGTGCGGCTCGGCCAGGACGTCGACCGCACCGGCCGGCTCGCCCCGGAGGCGCTGGAGCGCACCTTCGCCGCCTGCCGCGAGTACGCCGGGATCATCAAGGAGCACGGCGCCCAGCGGGTCCGCTTCGTCGCCACCTCCGCCTCCCGGGACGCCGAGAACCGCGAGGACTTCGTGCGCGGCGTGCTGGACATCCTCGGGGTGGAGCCGGAGGTCATCACCGGCGACCAGGAGGCCGAGTTCTCCTTCACCGGCGCCACGAGGGAACTCACCGGCCGTACCGACCTCGCCCGGCCCTACCTGGTGGTGGACATCGGCGGCGGCTCCACCGAGTTCGTCGTCGGCGACGATCATGTGCGCGCCGCGCGGTCGGTGGACATCGGCTGCGTGCGGATGACCGAGCGGCACCTGGTGCGCGGCGGCGAGGTCTCCGACCCGCCCACCGGGGAGCAGATCGCGGCCATAAGGGCCGATGTGGAGGCCGCCCTGGACCTGGCCGAGCGGACGGTCCCGCTGCGCGAGGCGCGCACCCTGGTGGGTCTGGCCGGCTCGGTCACCACGGTGTCCGCGATCGCCCAGGAGCTGCCCGAGTACGACTCGGCGCGCATCCACCACTCCCGGATCTCCCAAGAGCGCGTCCGGGAGATCACCGAGTGGCTGCTGCGCTCCACGCACGCCGAGCGCGCCGCCGTCCCGTCCATGCACCCGGGCCGGGTCGACGTCATCGGCGCGGGCGCCCTCGTCCTGCTCGCGATCATGGAACGCACGGGCGCCGAGGAGGTCGTGGTGAGCGAGCACGACATCCTGGACGGCATCGCGTGGTCGGTGGCGTAGGTCCCTTTTGTTACTCGCCGGTAGCCGACCGCTGAGCAGGTTGGATAACGTTTGAGCGGCCCGGAGGGCCCCCTCGGGGGCCCTCCGTCGTATGCGCGCGGAAAAGTTCGTGAAGTTCTTCACAAGGAATTGGGGCCCGGGGGTCCCCCGGACGGGGCCGGTTGGCCCTTCCGGGGCGTTAACGACCGTTTGAACATGTTCAGATGAAGGGCGCGAACGGGCCCTGGAGGAGGCTGTTCCGGAGGTGTCACGACACTCTCACGACCACCCCGCGACTCCGGAGAGGCTGCTCACGCGGCCTTGACAACGGGGCGAACCGCCGCGCGGTTCCCGCCGAACCGCATGACCTCGGTCACGCGGGTCGCGGAGTTTAACACAGGGCCTGTCGGTTCTTGTGAAGGGGCGCACGAGCGACCCCCCTGGGGCGGGTGGATACTCGATGGCATGAGCACCACGGAGCGTCCCAGGATCCTCGTAGTAGGCGGTGGGTACGTAGGCCTGTACGCAGCTCGGCGCATCCTCAAGAAGATGCGCTACGGCGAGGCGACCGTCACGGTCGTCGACCCCCGGTCGTACATGACCTACCAGCCCTTCCTCCCCGAAGCCGCCGCCGGCAGCATCTCCCCTCGCCACGTCGTCGTCCCGCTGCGACGCGTGCTGCCGAAGGCGGAGGTCCTCACCGGTCGGGTCACCACCATCGACCAGGACCGCAAGGTCGCCACGATCGCCCCGCTGGTGGGCGAGGCGTACGAGCTGCCCTTCGACTACCTGGTCATCGCCATGGGCGCGGTCTCCCGCACCTTCCCGATCCCCGGCCTCGCCGAACAGGGCATCGGCATGAAGGGCATCGAGGAGTCCATCGGCCTGCGCAACCACGTTCTGGAGCAGCTGGACAAGGCCGACTCCACGACCGACGAGGAGATCCGCCGCAAGGCGCTCACCTTCGTCTTCATCGGCGGCGGCTTCGCGGGCGCGGAGACCATCGGCGAGGTCGAGGACATGGCCCGGGACGCGGCCAAGTACTACAAGAACGTGTCCCGCGAGGACATGCGTTTCATCCTCGTCGACGCCGCCGACAAGATCCTCCCCGAGGTCGGCCCCAAGCTCGGCCAGTACGGCAAGGAGCACCTGGAGAGCCGGGGCGTGGAGATCTACCTCTCCACCTCCATGGACTCCTGTGTCGACGGCCACGTGGTGCTGAAGAACGGCCTCGAGGTCGACGCCAACACCATCGTGTGGACGGCCGGCGTCAAGCCGAACCCGGCCCTCGCCCGCTTCGGCCTGCCCCTCGGCCCGCGCGGCCACGTCGACTGCGAGCCCACGCTCCAGGTCAAGGGCACGGACTACATCTGGGCCGCCGGTGACAACGCACAGGTCCCGGACCTCGTCGGCCGCAAGGCGGGCAACGAGAACGCCTGGTGCCCGCCGAACGCCCAGCACGCGCTGCGCCAGGCCAAGGTCCTCGGCGACAACGTGGTCTCCGGTATGCGGGGCTTCCCGCAGAAGGAGTACGAGCACGCCAACAAGGGTGCCGTCGCCGGCCTCGGCCTGCACAAGGGCGTGGCGATGATCGTCATGGGCAAGATGAAGATCAAGCTCAAGGGCCGTCTCGCCTGGTACATGCACCGTGGCTACCACGGTCTGGCGATGCCGACCTGGAACCGCAAGATCCGCATCTTCGCCGACTGGACCCTCGGCATGTTCCTCAAGCGCGAGGTCGTCTCCCTCGGCGCCATGGAGAACCCGCGCGAGGAGTTCTACGAGGCCGCCAAGCCGGCGCCGGTCGCCGCCGCCAAGCCGGAGGAGAAGGCCAAGGCCTCCTGACCTCCCGGTCACCCGTTTCCGAGCCCGAAGGGGCCGCCTGCCATCCGTGGTGCGGGCGGCCCCTTCGGGCTGTCCGGCACCCAAGTGCCGCCGGGCGGGGGGCTTCTGACGCGCACTCGCTTTTTACCCAGTCACAACACGGCGTGGGGACTACGGCCGGGCCCCGCGTGTGTTTACGTGGTGTTGGCATTCCGGGATCGTCCGTCACGGAGGTGTGCGTCATGGCCGACGCCGCGCAGCGGCTGAGGAGTCTTGCCGAACAGGTGCTGGGAGCCCCGCTCCCGGTGCGGCTGAGGGCCTGGGACGGATCGCAGGGCGGCCCGCCGGACGCGCCGGCACTCGTGGTGCGCAACCGCCGCGCCCTGCGCCGGATGCTCTTCAAACCCGGTGAACTGGGCCTCGCCCGCGCCTGGGTCTCCGGCGACCTGGACGTCGAGGGCGACCTGTACACCGTGCTGGACGCGATGGCCGGCCTGATCTGGGAGCGCGGCGAGGACGCCCGCACCCTGCGCCAGGCCGTGCGCGACCCGGCTGTCCGGGCCGCCGTCCGCGACCTGCTGAAACTGGCCGGACCGCCGATCCCGCCCACCCCGCCGCGCGAGGAGATGCGCAGACCCCGCCGGCACCTGCACACCCGCCGCACCGACAAGCGGGCCATCAGCCACCACTACGACGTCGGCAACGACTTCTACGAGATCGTCCTCGGCCCCTCCATGGTCTACTCCTGCGCCTACTGGGAGGAGGACGGCACCCTGGAGACCGCCCAGCGCGACAAGCTCGAACTGATCTGCGCCAAGCTGGGCCTGAAGGAGGGTCAGCGGCTGCTCGACGTCGGCTGCGGCTGGGGCTCCATGGCCATCCACGCGGCCCGCGAGCACGGGGTGAGCGTCGTCGGGGTCACCCTGTCGCAGGAGCAGGCCGCCTACGCCCGCAAGCGCGTCGCCGACGCGGGGCTGACCGACCGGGTGGAGATCAGGGTCCAGGACTACCGGGACGTCGTGGACGGCCCCTACGACGCGATCTCCTCCATCGGCATGGCCGAACACGTCGGCGCCGAACGCTACCTGGAGTACGCCCGCCAGCTGTACGCCCTGCTCGCGCCCGGCGGCCGGCTGCTCAACCACCAGATCGCCCGCCGCCCGCAGCGGGACGAGTCGGCGTACGAGGTGGACGAGTTCATCGACTCCTACGTCTTCCCCGACGGCGAACTCGCCCCCGTCGGCACCACCGTCACCCAGCTGGAGCGGGCCGGGTTCGAGGTGCGGGACGTGGAGTCCATCCGCGAGCACTACGCCCGCACCCTGCGCCGCTGGGTGGCCAACCTGGAGGACGACTGGGACCGCGCGGTCCGGCTCACCAGCCCGGGCCGGGCCCGGGTGTGGCGGCTGTACATGGCCGCCTCCGCGCTCGCCTTCGAACGCAACCGGATCGGTGTCAACCAGGTCCTCGCGGTCCGCACCCCCGTCTCCGGTGCCTCCGGGCTCCCGCTGCGGCCCCGCACCTGGCACGGCTGACCGCCCGCGCCGGACAGCCGGTACGCACGGCAAAAGGGGGCCCCTTCCCGAGGGGCCCCCTTCACCGTCGTACGGCCGGCTACTCGGCCTTGATCGCCGTGAGCATGTTCAGCCGGGCCGCGCGGCGGGCCGGCCACAGGGCGGCCAGGACGCCGATCACGCCCGCCAGCAGCAGGAAGACCGCCATCCGGCCCCACGGCAGCTGCAGTTCGTACGTCGGTATCTCCGTGGCCAGCAGCTCGCCGGCCGCCCAGCCGAAGAACACGCCCAGGCCGAGGCCCAGCACCCCGCCGAACAGGGAGATCACCAGGGACTCCAGGCGGACCATCCGCTTGACCGCCCCGCGGTCCAGACCGATCGCGCGGAGCATGCCGATCTCCTGCGCGCGCTCGAAGACTGACATGGCCAGCGTGTTGACGACGCCGAGCACCGCGACGATCACCGCCATGCCGAGCAGGCCGTAGACCATGTTCAGCACCTGCGTGAACACGTTCCCGATCTCATGGGAGATGTCCTGCTTGTCCTGGATCTTGACCGCCGGGTTGGTGTCGAGGGTCTTCACCAGCCCCTTCTTGGCCGCGTCGGACGCGCCGTCCGCCATCTTGACCATGACCCGCATGTCGGCCGGGTCGGTCAGGTGCGGGGTGAGGACCTTGTTGTCGAGGATGATCCCGTTGAACATGTCGTTGCCCTCGTAGACCCCGGCGACGGTCAGCCGGCGGGTCGCGCCGTCCTCGAAGTGCGCGGTGAGCTGCGAACCGGGCTTCCAGCCGTGCTTCTCGGCCCGGTCCTCGTCCACGACGATGCGCGTGCCGCCCACCGAGAAGGAGCCGTCGGTCATCTTCAGGTCGGTCAGCTTGCCGATGGCCGCGCCGTCGACGCCGGTCAGCCACTGGGTGCCGCCGTCGACGCGGGACTCGCCGTTGCGCAGCGGGCTGCTGGCGGTGACGCCGTCGGCGGTGGCGAGCTTCTTCGCCACGTCGGGGGAGAGCGGGCCCTGGTTGGCCATCGAGACGACGTAGTCGGCGCGGATCGCGGAGCTGGCCATCCGGTCGATGGAGGACTGCAGGCTGCCCGCCATCACCGTCATGCCGGTGATCAGGGTCAGGCCGATCATCAGCGCGGAGGCGGTGGCCGCGGTACGGCGCGGGTTGCGCACCGAGTTCTGGCGGGCCAGCTTGCCCGACACCCCGAAGGCGCGCAGCACCGGCGAGGCGAGGGCGATCAGCGGGCGGGACAGCAGCGGGGTCAGCACGAACACGCCGATGATCAGCAGGACCGCGCCGATGCCCATCGGGCCCTGGGCGGAGTCGGAGTCCATGTTCGTGGCCATGAGAACCACCGCGATGCCGGCGGCCGCGAACAGCGAGCCGAGCGTGTTGCGCAGGACCAGGGACTTGGTGGTGGCCTTGGCGTGCAGGCTGCTCATCGCCGCCACCGGCGGGATCTTCGCGGCGCGCCGGGCGGGCAGCCAGGCGGCGAGCACGGTGACGAGGATGCCGACGGCGAGGGCGGCGACCACCGTACCGGAGCCGATCACCAGCGGTCCGTCGGGCACGGACTCGCCCAGGGAGCCCAGCAGGGAGCGCAGGCCCGCGCCGATGCCGATACCGGCCACCAGACCGGCCACGCCGGCGACCGTGCCGACGGCGAACGCCTCCACGAGCACCGAGCGGGTGACCTGGCGGCGGGAGGCGCCGACCGCCCGCAGCAGGGCGAGTTCACGGGTGCGCTGGGCGACCAGCATGGTGAAGGTGTTGGCGATGATGAAGGTGCCGACGAACAGGGCGATGCCCGCGAACACCAGCAGGCTCTTCTTCAGGCCGCTCAGGGAGTCGGCGATCGCCGCCGCCTGGTCGTCGGCGAGCCGCTCGCCGGTGGTGGTCTCCACCAGCTTCCCGGGCAGGGCCTTGTCCAGCGCGGCCTTGAGCGCCTCCTGGCTGGTTCCGGCCGCCGCCCGCACGTCGATCTCGTCGTACGTGCCCTTCTTGCCGAACAGGGACTGCGCGGTCGGCGTGTCGAACAGGGTGAGGCTGCCGCCGGCGGCCACGTTGCCGTCGTCGGTGGTGAAGATGCCGCTGACGGTGGGGGTGAGGACCGGGCCGTCGACGGAGAGGCGCACGGTGTCGCCGACCTTGAAGCCGGCCCGCTCGGCCGTCGCGGAGTCGATCAGCACCTGACCCTTGCCGCGCGGGGCGTGGCCGCTGACCAGGGGGTAGCGGGGGTCCTCGGTGCCCCAGTAGTTGCCGCCGGCCGACTGCCAGTCGCCGCCGACGAGTTCGCCGTCCTTGCCGGCGACGGCGGTGAAGCCGGTGACGACGCCGGTGGCGGAGGCGGCCCCGGGGACCTTGGCCGCCCGGTCCAGCAGGGCCTGGGTCAGCTCGGCGTCCTTGCCGACCCGATCGCCCTCGGAATCCTGGTACTTGGGCCGTACGGCGACATCGACCTGGTCGAAGCCCTTGGCGAAACTCTTCTGGTAGGCGTCGGAGAGGGTGTTGGTGAAGACCAGCGTGCCGGAGACGAACGCGACGCCGAGCATGACGGCGAGCACGGTCATCAGCAGCCGGGCCTTGTGCGCGAGGACGTTGCGCAGGGCGGTGCGGAACATCAGCTGGTACGGCCCTTCGCGTCGAACTGCTTCATCGTGTCGAGGACGGACTCGGCCGTGGGGCCGTACATCTCGTCGACGATCCGGCCGTCGGCCAGGAAGATCACCCGGTCGGCGTAGGCGGCGGCCACCGGGTCGTGGGTCACCATGACCACCGTCTGGCCCAGCTCGCGCACGGAGTTGCGCAGGAAGCCGAGGACCTCGGCGCCGGAGCGGGAGTCCAGGTTGCCGGTGGGCTCGTCACCGAAGATGATCTCGGGCTTGGAGGCGAGGGCGCGGGCCACGGCGACGCGCTGCTGCTGGCCGCCGGACAGCTGGGAGGGCCGGTGGCCGAGGCGCCCGGACAGACCCACCATCTGGATGACCTGATCCAGCCACGCCTTGTCCGGCTTCCGCCCGGCGATGTCCATCGGGAGGGTGATGTTCTCCAGCGCGGTCAGCGTCGGCAGCAGGTTGAACGCCTGGAAGATGAAGCCGATCTTGTCCCGGCGCAACTTGGTGAGCTGCTTGTCCTTCAGGGAGCCCAGCTCGGTGTCGCCGATCCGCACGGACCCGGAGGAGAAGGTGTCCAGACCGGCCACGCAGTGCATCAGCGTGGACTTGCCGGAACCGGACGGACCCATGATGGCGGTGAACTCGGCGGCCCGGAAGTCGACGGAGACCCGGTCCAGGGCGACCACCCGGGTCTCACCCTGCCCGTAGATCTTCGACAGCTCCATGGCGCGCGCGGCGACGGCGGTGGTCCGGCCGGCGGTGGGTGTGGTGGTCACGGGACGGTGCTCCTACTCGGGACGACGTGTTTCCTGGGGACCGTTCCATCGTCCCGGCGCGGTGCGCGCCCGGAGTCAGTCGCTGTTCCGGTTCCGGGGGGCGACTGGGGTCGGACGCGGGGCCGCCGTGTCATACCTGGGGAGGACGGCTGACCCTGAGGGGAGGCGGGGCGCTCCGATGGCTGTCCGGGATCTCGTTAACCGGTGGACCGGTCTTGTTCGAGCGGTGAAATTCCGTCATTTCGCGTACACGCGCACACCTCTCGCGGCACGCTGTTGGCAAGTGCGGATGGCTAGTTCCGTCCGCTGATGCCCACTCAGACGTCAATAAAATAAGACAACATCGGTCCACCCATCCGCTGTTCGGGGGATGGGTCCCGATAGGCTCGGACCCTCGATGCGGAGCCCCTGGCAAGCCCGGATGGTGGAATGCAGACACGGCGAGCTTAAACCTCGCTGCCCCTTCGCGGGCGTGCCGGTTCGAGTCCGGCTCCGGGCACTTTCCGCCTCTTGGCGCGTTTTGTACGGCTATGGCCGCAGTATGAGGACGCTCCGTCGGCTTGGGTCGCTTCCGGCAAGCCCCTCCACCGTCGGCGCCCGCCCGCGACCGCCGCTCACGTGTCGCCGGTCGCCGGTGTATCCCTGATCCCCCGATCCGAGCCCGGCCATTGACAGTCCGGTCCGGTCGGGCCGAGACTCGCGGGCAGTTGGTGAAGGAAACTTCACCTGGCGAACGGCGTGGAGAGAAGGGGACGGTCGATGCGTACCACCGTGGGGATCATCGGGGCGGGGCCGGCCGGGCTGTTGCTCGCGCGGCTGCTGCGTCGCGCCGGGATCGAGTCGGTCGTCCTGGAGAGCCGCGACCGCGCCTACGTCGAGCGGCGGCAGCGCGCCGGGATCCTGGAGCAGGGCACGGTCGACGTGCTGCGCGCCGCCGGGGCCGGGGAGCGGATGGACCGGGAGGGGCTGCGGCACGACGGGATCGAGCTGCGCTTCGACCGGCGCCGCCACCGCGTCGACTTCCCCGGGCTCACCGGCGGGCGGTCCGTGACCGTCTACGCCCAGACCGAGGTCTGCAAGGACCTCATCGCGCTCCAGCTGGAGGAGGGCGGGCCGCTGCTGTTCGAGGCCGAGGCCCTGGTGGTGGAGGGGGCCGAGGGCGACCGGCCGCGGATCCCGTTCCGGCACCAGGGGCGCGAGGACGTGCTGGAGTGCGAGTACGTCGTCGGCTGCGACGGGTTCTGGGGGGTGGCCCGCAAGGCATTCCCGGACGGGATCTCCCGGGTGTTCGAGCGGTCGTACCCGTACGCCTGGCTCGGGATCCTCGCCGACGTCGCCCCCTCGCACGACGAACTGGTCTACGCCCGCCACGAGCGCGGCTTCGCCCTGCTGTCCATGCGGTCCCCGGCCGTCTCCCGGCTCTACCTCCAGGTCCCCGCGGGAACGGAGGCCGGGCAGTGGGACGACAAGGAGATCTGGGAGGAGCTGGAGCGGCGGCTGGAGACGGACGACGACTGGCGGCTGGAGCGCGGCCCCATCACCCAGAAGTCGGTGACCCCCATGCGTTCCTTCGTGCACGAGCCGATGCGGCACGGCCGGCTCTTCCTCGCCGGCGACGCCGCCCACATCGTGCCGCCCACCGGCGCCAAGGGCCTGAACCTCGCCGCCGGCGACGTCGTCACCCTCGCCCGCGCCCTCGTCCACGAGCGGGAGACCGGCTCCCCCGAGCTGCTCGACGCCTACTCCGCGACCTGCCTGCGCCGCGTCTGGCAGGCCGAACGGTTCTCCTACGACATGACGACCCTGCTGCACCGCGCCCCGGACGCCACCCCCTTCGACGCCCGGCTCCAGCTCGCCCGGCTGGAACGGATCGCCTCCTCCCGCGCGGCCGAGACCGACCTCGCCGAGGCGTACACCGGGTTCCCGCTCGCCTAGCGGTACGCCCGTGGCCGGGAATCGGACGTACGCGTAGCGTGTTGCGCAGCATGCAAGGGGAAGGATCCTCCTCAAGTATCATGGTCGGTCCTTTGCCAATCCATTACTCTTGAGCCAAGACTGCACTCGGCAGTCATGGAGGAGTGAAATGAGGAGCAGCAACCCGGTCTTCTCGCGACGGGGCTTCAGCCGCGACAACGGCTACGCCGGCTTCAACACCGCACCGCAGGCCGGGTCCGCACAGGGCAACCCGTACGCGCAGAGCCCGTACGCGCAGAATCCCTACGCCCAGAACCCGTACGCGCAGGCGGACGTCCAGGCCCCGGCCACCACCGGCCGGATGACCATGGACGACGTCATCGTCCGCTCGGCCCTCACGCTCGGCACGGTCGCCGTCGGCGCCGTCCTCGCCTGGGCGCTGCTGCCGGTCTCCGGCACCAGCTACGGCCTGGCCGTCGGCGCCGCGCTGATCGCGTTCGTCCTGGCCATGGTCCAGAGCTTCAAGCGCACCCCGTCGCCCGCGCTGATCCTCGGCTACGCCGCCTTCGAAGGCGTCTTCCTCGGCGTCTTCAGCGAGATGTTCAACAGCCGCTGGAGCGGAGCCCCGTTCCAGGCGGTGCTCGGCACCATGGCGGTCTCGGGCGCCACCCTGCTGATCTACAAGGCCGGCTGGATCCGGGTCACCGCCCGCTACGCCCGCGTCGGCCTGTCCATCGCGATCGCCTTCATGGTGGTCATGGCGATCAACCTGCTGCTGGTCGCGTTCGGCGTCGCCGAGGACGGCGGGCTGCGCAGCTTCGGCCCGCTCGGCGCGCTCGTCGGCATCATCGCGATCGTGCTCGGCGCGTTCTTCCTGACGCTGGACTTCAAGCAGATCGAGGACGGCATCGCCTACGGCGCCCCGCGCAGCGAGTCCTGGCTCGCCGCGTTCGGCCTCACCATGACCCTGGTGTGGATCTACGTCGAGATGCTGCGCCTGGTGGCCATCTTCAGCAGCAACGACTAGCGACGGTCACGAAGAACGGCGAAGTGCCCCGGGTGCGTCACCCGGGGCACTTCGGTGTTCAGAGCAGCCTGCGCGCCGCCCTCCTCAGGTCGTACTCGTGCACGATCGCCTTGGCGTGGCCGTACGCCAGGTCGTACTCGTGCCGGAGCCAGCTGACCTTCTCCTCGAAGCGGAACAGGGCGGGGCCTTCTTCTACGGCACGCAGCCAGTCGGACACCTCACGACCGGTGCAGTGCGGGATACGGGCGAGCAGATTGCGGTGGGTCTCCTCGGAGAAGACGTGGGACATCGGCGCCTCCGGACACAAAGGGGATGTAAGCCGGTCCTTCACGTCACCGTGCCTGAGCGTTCGCGTATTGGCAACAGTGCGGCACGTTACGCTCGGCGGGTGGTTGATACGACGCCCTTGACCCAAGCAGTGGACCACTTCGCCGACCGGTTGCGGGCCGCGCCGCAGAGCCGGCTCCAGCGCGGCGCCGCGGCGGAGGCGCTGGCGCTGGCCCGGGAGCTGTCCGGGTGGGCCCAGCGCAAGGAATCGCCCGGCGCCGAGCCCCGCGAGATGCCGGACGCCGGGATGTTCGCCGCCGCCGACCAGATCCTGGTGGCGGCCCATGACCTCGCGGTCGTGCTGGACGGCGACGACCAGGTCGCCGAGGCGGTGCGCCTGGTGGAGGAGGCGCGGCAGCGGGCCGGGGTCTGAGGCTTCGGCCCCCGCCCGGACTACGGGTCCTACGGGACTACAGGGACGCGATCACCCGGTCGGCCAGGATGTACACCATGTCCTCGCCGCACGCGAAGGTCAGGGTGTACGACCCGGATACGCCCGAGCCGCCCAGGAGGTACGGCGTCTCGCCCGACTCCAGGGCCGCGGCCAGCCGTTCCGCCGTCTCGCGGTGGCCCGGGGTCATGCACAGCGTGGTGCCGTCGGCGAAGACGTAGACGTCGAGCGTGCCCAGCGGGCCGGGACGCACATCGGCGAGCAGCACCTGCCCGGCGGCCAGCTCCTCCAGGGCGGCCACCGTGCGCTCGTGGTCGCCCACGGCCGGGGACTGCGCCGGGACGAAGTCCGGGTGCGAGGGGTGCCGGCGGCGGGCGGCGGCCAGCTCCGGGGAGTCGCCCCCGGAGAAGTCCTCGGCGTCGGCGGTCGGCTCGGACACCGGCTCCAGCGACTCCAGGCCCGCGAAGTCCGCCTGCCGGGGCATGAAGAGATCACCCTCGGGCAGGCCGAACAGCATCGGCGTGTCGGAGGCGTCCCGCGCCTCCTGGGCGGCCCAGAAGGCCCGCGCCTCGGCCAGCTCCCGCTCCCGTTCCTCCGCGAGCGCCTCGGCCACGGCCGCCCGTATCCGGTCGGCGTCGGCGGCGGAACGGGCGCCGGGCAGCAGGGCGCGCGCGGTGGCCGCCTGGTCGTCGGCGAGCTGCCGCTGCAACTCGGTCAGCTGGCGGCGCAGCTTCAGGACGGTGCGCAGGACGGCGACGCCCACGGCGCCGGTGGCTGCCGTGGTGAGCAGCAGGGCGATCGGCATGGCGCTCACTGACGTACTCCCGGTTCAAAGTCGACCCCCGACTTCCTACATCAGCTTGAAGGGCGGACTAACCAGCTGTCAGTGCGTAACGTCACGAATCGGACAGGACGTACGGCACGCGGTTTGGCCGCGCGTCGGCCTGATCGTCGCTGACCTGCGGCGATGCGTCCGGCGAGCGAGATAGGTCACATCCTGGGGGAGATTGGGTCACGGAAAGGCCCAAAACCGTGGTGTTTCCCCGGTTCTGGGCCCTTCTGCGACGTACCGTGCCAGGCCCGCTACGGACCGTGGGGCGCGGGTCAGCTGAGGCGTTCGATGACCATCGCCATGCCCTGGCCGCCGCCGACGCACATGGTCTCCAGACCGAACTGCTTGTCGTGCCACTGGAGCGAGTTGATGAGCGTGCCGGTGATCCGGGCGCCGGTCATGCCGAAGGGGTGGCCGACGGCGATGGCGCCGCCGTTGACGTTCAGCTTGTCGAGGTCGATGCCCAGGTCCCGGTAGGAGGGGATCACCTGGGCGGCGAAGGCCTCGTTGATCTCGACCAGGTCGATGTCGTCGATGGTCAGGCCCGCGCGCTTGAGGGCCTGCCTGCTGGCCTCGACCGGGCCGAGGCCCATGATCTCGGGGGAGAGGCCGGAGACGCCGGTGGACACGATCCGGGCGAGCGGGGTCAGGCCCAGCTCGCGCGCCTTGGTGTCGGACATGATGACGAGCGCGGCGGCGCCGTCGTTGAGCGGGCAGCAGTTGCCGGCCGTGACGAGACCGTCGGGGCGGAAGACCGGCTTCAGCCCGGCGACGCCCTCCAGGGTGACGCCGGCGCGCGGGCCGTCGTCCTTGCTGACCACCGTGCCGTCGGGGAGGGTCACCGGGGTGATCTCGCGCTCCCAGAAGCCGTTCTTGATGGCCTGCTCGGCGAGGTTCTGGGAGCGGACGCCGAACTCGTCCATCTCCTCGCGGGTGACGCCCTTCCAGCGGGCGAGGTTCTCGGCGGTCTGGCCCATCGCGATGTACGGGTCGGGCAGCAGGCCGTCCTCGCGCGGGTCGTGCCAGGTGCTGCCCTCCTGCCGGGCGACGGCCTCGGTGCGGGCCTCGGCCTCGGCGAACAGCGGGTTGTGCGTGCCCGGCAGGCCGTCGGAGCTGCCCTTGGCGTAGCGGGAGACCATCTCGACACCGGCCGAGATGAAGACGTCGCCCTCGCCGGCCTTGATGGCGTGCAGCGCCATGCGGGAGGTCTGCAGGGAGGAGGAGCAGTAGCGGGTGATCGTGCAGCCCGGCAGGTGGTCCATGCCCATCTGCACGGCGACCACCCGGCCGAGGTTGTGGCCCTGTTCGCCGCCGGGGAGGCCGCAGCCGAGCATCAGGTCGTCGATGTCCTTGGGGTCGAGCTCGGGGATCTTGTCGAGCGCGGCCTGGATGATCGTGGCGGTGAGGTCGTCGGGGCGCAGGTCCTTCAGGGAGCCCTTGTTCGCGCGGCCGATGGGGGAGCGGGCGGTCGAGACGATGACGGCTTCGGGCATCACGGCTCCAGTGAAAGGGGGTTGGGCAGGGCCGGTTCGGAAGTTACCCGGCCGTATGGTCCAGGTCACCGGTGTCGCGGTGTGACACTGACCGCAGTTTTCTAAGCGCTTGCTTGGCCGGGTGGGGCGCGGTCACACCGACGGAGTCGCCGGTTCGGCTTCCGGAAGACGCCGGCGGCGCCTGCGCTTGAGCAGTGCCCACGGTCCCCGCGGCCCCGCCGGCATCGCCGCCGTGACCTCCGTCCCCGCCTCCTCCGCGGCCTCGGCCGCGGCACGGGCGACCGGCAGGAAGCCCTCGCGGCGCGACGCGTCCGGCCGTTCCTCCTCCGCCGGCCACAGCCCCAGTGCCGCGCACACCGTCGGCAGCAGGGCCATCGCCGCCGTGGCGTACCCCTCCGCCGACGGGTGGTAGTTGTCCGGCCCGAAATACTCCCGCGGATGCGCCTCGAACTCCGGCCCGAGCAGATCCCCCAGCGACACCGTGCGCCCGCCCTGCGCCACCACCCCGATCGTCTGGGCCGCCGCCAGCTGCCGGGACGCCCGCCGGGCCAGCCACCGCAGCGGCTGTTGCACCGGCTCGATCGTGCCGAGGTCCGGACACGTGCCGACCACCACCTCCGCGCCGGCCGTGCGCAGCCGCCGTACCGCCGTCGACAGGTGCCGTACCGACTGGGCCGGCGGCATCCGGTGGGTCACGTCGTTCGCGCCGATCATGATCACGCACACGTCGGGGACGGGCCCGGGGGAGGACAGGATCAGCCCCACCTGACGGTCCAGGTCGTCCGAGCGCGCACCGGTGACCGCCACGTTCCGCAGCTCCACCGGGCGCTCCGCCACCGCCGCCAGCCCCGAGGCCAGCAGCGCCCCCGGTGTCTGGCCCGCCCGGTGCACGCCCTGCCCCGCCGCCGTGGAGTCGCCGAGCACGGCCAGCCGCAGCGCGGGTTCGCCCGGGATCTCGTACGCGTGCCCGTACACGCCGTCGGCCGCCGGCACCCGGTCGCTGAGCCCGTTGCCCAGCTGCCGCCGGGCCAGTCGCACCTCCGCCAGCACCAGTCCGACGACGGCGGCGCCGACCAGACCGGCCCCGCCGCCGCCGTACGCCGCCCCGGCCGCGATGCGCCGGGCCACCCGCGCCCTCGACATGCTCGTCATGCGTCGCCGCCACCTCCTCGTAGCCGTACACCCACTCCTTGCCCCGTACGGACCGTGCGTCAATCTCAACGGGGAGTGAACGGCCGCGCTCGCCGCGCGGCTGGCCTTAGGCTGGCGACACCACTACGAACACACCTTTTTTTGCAGCGACCGGAGACAACGGTGCAATACCACGACTCGATGATCAGCCTCGTCGGCAACACCCCGCTGGTGCGGCTCAACAACGTGACCAAGGGCATCCGGGCGACCGTCCTGGCCAAGGTGGAGTACTTCAACCCCGGCGGCTCCGTGAAGGACCGCATCGCCCTGCGTATGATCGAGGCCGCCGAGAAGAGCGGTGAGCTGAAGCCGGGCGGCACGATCGTCGAGCCGACCAGCGGGAACACCGGCGTCGGACTTGCCATCGTGGCCCAGCAGAAGGGCTACAAGTGCATCTTCGTCTGCCCCGACAAGGTGAGCACCGACAAGATCAACGTGCTGCGCGCGTACGGCGCCGAGGTCGTGGTCTGCCCGACCGCCGTGGCGCCGGAGCACCCGGACTCGTACTACAACGTCTCCGACCGGCTCGTCCGTGAGACCCCGGGCGCCTGGAAGCCCGACCAGTACTCCAACCCCAACAACCCGCTCTCGCACTACCACTCCACCGGCCCCGAGCTGTGGGAGCAGACCGAGGGGAAGATCACCCACTTCGTGGCGGGCGTCGGCACCGGCGGCACCATCTCCGGCACCGGCCGCTACCTGAAGGAGGCCAGCGACGGGAAGGTCAAGGTCATCGGCGCCGACCCGGAGGGCTCGGTGTACTCCGGCGGCTCCGGCCGGCCGTACCTGGTCGAGGGCGTCGGCGAGGACTTCTGGCCGACCGCCTACGACCGCCAGATCGCGGACGAGATCGTCGCCGTGTCCGACAAGGACTCCTTCCAGATGACCCGCCGGCTGGCCAAGGAGGAGGGCCTGCTGGTGGGCGGCTCCTGCGGCATGGCCGTCGTGGCCGCGCTGGAGGTCGCCGAGCGGCTCGGCCCGGACGACGTCGTGGTGGTCCTGCTCCCGGACAGCGGGCGCGGCTACCTCAGCAAGATCTTCAACGACGAGTGGATGGCCGACTACGGCTTCCTGGAGGACGAGGGCCCCAGCGCCCGCGTCGGCGACGTCCTGAACGACAAGGCCGCCGGTGCCATCCCGTCCCTGGTGCACATGCACCCGGAGGAGACCGTCGGCCAGGCCATCGAGGTGCTGCGCGAGTACGGCGTCTCGCAGATGCCCGTCGTCAAGCCGGGCGCCGGTCACCCGGACGTGATGGCCGCCGAGGTCGTCGGCTCCGTGGTGGAACGGGAGCTGCTCGACGCCCTGTTCAGCAAGCGGGCCTCGCTGGACGACCCGCTGGAGAAGCACATGTGCTCCCCGCTGCCCCAGGTCGGCTCCGGCGAGCCGGTCGGCGACCTGATGCAGGTGCTCGGCGCGGCGGACGCGGCGATCGTCCTGGTCGAGGGCAAGCCGACCGGTGTGATCAGCCGGCAGGACCTGCTCGCCTTCCTGGCCAAGGGCGGCAACAAGTAGCCGAACCCGGCGCGGGGCCGGGGTTCGCGCAAGTGGTACGAGCGTGTCACGTGCGCGCAGCACCCGCTTAACACGCGTCCGGCAGATTGGTGGGCGTCGGCAGGGCGGGATCGGCTCCCCGCCCGGGCCGGCGCCGAACGGCGCCAGGACCTCCGGAGCGGCTCCCGGACCTCCATGGACGCCACGGACGCGCACGTCCGGTCCTGACCGGCCCGCGTCCCTCGCGGGGACCGCCGTCGTCCCGCCCCCCGGTTACGGGGGTGCGGCGGTCCCCGCGAAAGTCTTTCCGGCGACTAGAGGGTGGCCCAACTGCCCAGCAGTGCCAGCCGTTCCGCCGTCTCCGAGCCCGGTTCCGGGGTGTAGATCACCAGGGTCTGGTCCGGCTGGGACGGCACCGTCAGGGTTTCGTACGGCAGGGTCAGCAGGCCCGCGACCGGGTGCCGGACGCGTTTCACGCCGTAGGAGCACTCCCGGACCTCGTGGTCCGCCCACAGCCTGCGGAAGTCCTCGCTCTTCACGGAGAGTTCGCCGATCAGCGCGCACAACTCGGCGTCGTCGGCGTACCGGCCGGCGCCCAGCCGCAGATGGGCCACCGCCGACGAGGCCACCGCCGCCCACTCGGGGTACAGCTCCCGGGCGTCCGGGTCGAGGAAGAGGTGCCGGGGCACGTTCCGTTCGGCCGGCGTCATCCGGCCGTAGCCGCTCAGCGCGTCGGCGAGCGCGTTCCAGGCCAGCACGTTCATGCGGTGGTCCACCACGAACGCGGGGCTGCGCTCCATGCCGTCGAGGAGCGCCTGGACGCCGGGGCGGACCCGGGACGCCGCGGCGGGCCTCGCGCGCCGCCGGCCGGGGCGCGCCACCGCGCGCAGGTACGCCTGCTCGGTGTCGTCCAGCCGCAGCACCCGCGCGACCGCGTCCAGCACGGCGTCGCTGACGTGCGCGCCCCGGCCCTGTTCCAGCCGGATGTAGTAGTCGACGCTCACGCCCGCGAGCTGGGCCACCTCCTCGCGGCGCAGGCCCGGCACGCGGCGCCGCCCGTGCGCGGGCAGCCCCACCTCCTCGGGCCTGATGCGGGCGCGGCGCGAGCGCAGGAAGTCGCCCACCTCTGCTTCGGTACGGTCCCCGTCCATGCGCCGATCGTAGGGGAGTGCCGCCGGTCCGTCCTGGTACTGGCAGACCCAGGAAAAGCGCATCCCTGGGTACGGTTCCCGGATCCGGCGAGGGTGGTGTCCGACCGCCGGGGAGCCGCCCCGGACGGCAACCGCCGAGGGAGCACCCATGTCGTACGAGAGCCTGTCCGGCCGTACCGCCGTCGTCACCGGAGCCGCCAGCGGCATCGGCGAGGCCGTCGCCCTCCAGCTGGCCGCCGAGGGGGCCCGGGTGGCGCTGCTCGCCCGCCGCGCGGACCGCCTCGACGCGCTGGTGGACAAGGTCCGCGCGGACGGCGGGCAGGCGCTCGCCGTGGCCGCCGACGTCACCGACGACGCGTCCGTGACGGCCACCCGGGACCGGATCCACGAGGCGTTCGGGCCCGTCGACCTGGTCGTCAACAACGCCGGAGTCATGCTGCCGGGCCCGGTGGAGGAGGGCCGGATCGACGAGTGGCGGCGGATGCTGGACACCAACGTCACCGGAGTGCTGCGGGTCATCCGCGCCTTCTCCGCCGACCTGGTCGCCGTCGCGGCCCAGGGAGGCGCCGCCGACCTGGTGAACGTCTCCTCCGTCGCCGCCCACCTGACCTTCCCGAACTACACGGTGTACGGGGCGACCAAGGCGGCCGTCACGCACCTGTCGCAGTCGCTGCGCGCCGAGTTCGGGCCGCGGGACATCCGGGTCACCAACATCGAGCCGGGGCTGACCGACACCGAGCTGAAGACGTTCGTCCAGGACCCGGAGCTGTCCGGGCAGCTGGAGGGGATGTTCGAGGAGATCGGCGCGCTGTCGGCGGCGGAGGTGGCGGACGTCGTCGCCTATGTGGCAAGCCGCCCCCGGCACGTCAACCTCCGCCAGATCATGGTGCTGCCGACCCGGCAGGCGTGACACCTTCCCGGGGCGGGTCAGTCCTCGGGCCCGGGGTGGTCGCGGCCGGCCGGGGGTTCCCGGTTGAGGCGTACGGACTGGGCCGCGTTGACGCCGATGATGCCGAGCCAGGCGACCACCAGCCCGGACAGCCCGGCCATGCCGCCCGCGATCGCGGACAGCGGGATCGCCAGGACCAGCGTGATCAGCGCGAAGCCGTACCGCTCGGCCCAGGAGCCGGCCGGGCCCGGCCGCCGGGCCGCGCGGGCGTCGGCGAGCTGCCGCTCGGCCAGCTGCCGGCGCACCCGGCGGTCCACCGCGTCGTCGATCCGCCGCTCGACCCGCTCCAGGAAGGAGTCCGTCAGGGCGGAGTCGTACTCGTCGCCCAGCTCCGCGCGGGCCCGCACGGTCGCGTCCAGCTCCCTCCTGAGGTCGGGGTCCTTGCCGAGGCCGGGATCCTGACGGGGGGAGGTCTCCTCCCCGGGGCCGGTGGCGCGCGGATCGCGAGTGTCCATGACGGTCAGCCTAGGGAGCGGTGGGCCGGGCCGCACTGGTGCAGGCCCCCGGTTCCGGCGCCGGGACGGCCGGCGGTGCGTCCGGTGGCGGGACCGGGCGGGCGACGAGCCGGTACAGCAGCGCCGGCACGGCGAGGCCCACGATCCAGGAGACGTCCGCGCCGCCGAGCGGCTCCACCAGCGGGCCGGTGTAGAAGCCGGTGGCGAGGAACGGCAGCTGTGCCAGCAGGCCGGCCGCGTAGACCGCGAGGGCGTCCCAGCGCCAGGCGCCGTAGCGGCCGTGCGGGTCGGCGAGGGCCGCCAGGTCGTAGCGTTCCTTGGAGATCAGGTAGTAGTCGACCAGGTTGATCGCCGACCAGGGCGTGAAGAACGTCAGCAGGAACAGCAGGAAGTCCTTGAACGAGGACAGGAAGCTGTCCTTGCCCAGCAGGGCCACCGCGGTGCCCGCCGCCATCACCAGCGCGATGTACGCCACCCGGCCCGCCCGGGACAGCCGCCGCTGCCCGCGGAAGCCGCTCACGCCGGTCACCAGCGACATGAAACCGCCGTAGGTGTTGAGGACGTTGACGGTGAGCTTGCCGAGCGCGATGACGAAGTACAGGAAGGACGCGACCAGGCCGGTGCCGCCGAGGCCGACGACATAGCCGACCTGGCTGTCCAGGAACGCCTCCCCGGCCGTGGCCGCGACCAGCACCCCGAAGGTCATCGACCACTGGGATCCGAGCGCCGAGCCGGACAGCGTCCACCAGAAGGTCGCCTTCGTGGACGTCGTACGCGGCAGATAGCGGGAGTAGTCGGCCACGTACGGCCCGAACGCCAGCTGCCAGGACGCCGACAGGGACACCGCCAGCAGGAACAGCGGCAGCGAGAAGTGCGCGTCGTGCAGCAGCGCGGAGGTGTCGGCGCGCTCCAGGAGGCGTACGGCGAGGAAGACGAAGGCGAGCGCGCACACCGTGCTCGCCACCCGGCCGAGAGCGTGCACGACCCGGTACCCGGCGGTCGCGATGACCCCCGTGACGGCGGCGAAGAGCAGGATCCCGGTGGTGTCGTCCGTGTGTGTCAGCTCGCCCACCGCCTGCCCGGCGAGCACACTGCCGGAGGCGAAGAAGCCGACGTACATCACGACCACCAGCAGCAGCGGGACGACCGCGCCGCGCACCCCGAACTGCGCCCTCGACTGGATCATCTGCGGCAGGCCGAGGCGCGGGCCCTGCGCGGAGTGCAGGGCCATCACCGCGCCGCCGAGCAGATTGCCGAGCAGCAGGCCGATCACCGACCAGACCACGTCACCGCCGAAGACGACCGCGAGGGCGCCGGTGACGACGGCCGTGATCTGGAGGTTGGCCCCCAGCCACAGCGTGAACTGGCCGAAGGCCCTGCCGTGCCGTTCCTCGTCCGGAACGGCGTCGATGGAGCGCGGTTCCACGAACTGTGCCATGCGTTCTCCCCACACCGGGCTGTATAACGGTATGCAGCGACACACTGTCTGAATAGGCGGCCGGTGTTTGTCAATGCCCCGGCGCTGTACTCTCCCGGGGCGTCGAGGAGATCTGGAGGGGGAGTACCGCATGAGCGCGAGCGACAGCCCTGCGAACCGGTTGCAGGCGCTCTTCGAGGGCCACCGGCTCACGCCGACCCAGCGCCGCATCGCGCACAGCATGGTGCGCCGCGCCGCCGACGTGCCCTTTCTGTCCAGTGTGGAGCTGGCCGAACTGGCCGGGGTCAGCCAGCCGTCGGTGACCCGGTTCGCCGTCGCCCTCGGCTTCGACGGCTACCCCGCCCTGCGCCGGCACCTGCGCGAGGTCGTCCCGGCCGAACCGGCCACCGGCGCAGGCGCCTACAACGAGTACCAGCAGGCCGTCGAGGCCGAGATCGAGAACCTCAGGCACCTGGCCGAGCTGCTCGCCGACCCGCGCCCGGTCAGGCGGGCCGGCCGGATCCTCGCCGCCTCCCGGCCGCTGCCGGTGCTGGGCCTGCGCGCCGCCGCCTCCCAGGCCTACGGGTTCGCCTACTTCGCCGCCAAGGTCCACCCGGACGTCCGGCTGCTGCACGAGGGCGGCACGATGATCCAGGACCGGATCGACGGCGCCGTCCGGGCCGGCGCCACCGCCCTGCTGTGCTTCGCGCTGCCCCGGCACCCGCGCGAGGTCGTGGACACCCTCGCCCACGCCAAGGACGCGGGCCTGACCGTGGTCACGGTCGCCGACTCGGCGTTCGCGCCGGTCGCCAAGTACTCCGACCTGCTGCTGCCCGCCGCCGTCGGCACCGGGCTCGCCTTCGACACCGCGTGCGCGCCGATGCTGCTCGGCCGGGTCCTGCTGGAGGCGCTGTGCGACGACCTGCCCGACGCCCAGGCCCGGCTGGAGGAGTTCGACGCCAAGGCGGCGGCCCGGGGGCTGTTCGTGGAGTGACCGGGCCCCGCCGCTCTCAGATTCGTCTCACGTTCTGCTATTAGCTTCCCCAGCGAGACACAAGCGCTGTGTGGACACGTGACACGGGAGGCTGACGTGGCGCGCGGAGGACGCGGAGGACAGGGACTGGCACGGGTGGCCGTCGTCGTACGGGCGGGCGCCGCGCCGCTGTGGTGGCTCGGGGTCGTCGCCGCCGGGCTCGGGGCCGTGCCCGAGGGGCTGACCGGGCGGCGGATCGGGACGACGGCCGGGGCCGCGCTGTTCCTGCTGGGCGCGGCCGCTGTGCTGCTGGCCCGCCGGGGCCGGTACGCGGCTCTCGCCCGCGGGGCGGCCCGCGCGGGCAAGTACGACGTGCTCCAGGACCGGGCGGTGACCGTGCGCGGCTGGCGCCGGGGGCACCGCTGGTGGCTGCTGCTGGGCTGGGCGCTCGCGCTGGGCTCGGCGTTCGCGGTGCCCGTGGCCGGCGGGCTGCTGCTGGCCGGGCTGGGTGCCGGGCTGTGGCTGAAGGCCGCCTGGATCGGGCGGCTGGAGCGGTCCGCCGAGGCCCTGCTGTGGGTGCGCGTCGACTGGCTCGGCCGGGGCGGCGGCAGCCCGGCGGGCAAGGCCGTCAAAAGCCTGCGGGCCACGGGCATCGCGGCCGGCGACGCGGCCCCGGGCGGGGCCCGCCGCCGTACCCCGGCCCTGGTCTGAGCCGCCGCCGTCAGACCTCCAGCTCCTCCTCGATCCTGCGCAGCTGGTGCCGGGCCATCGCCAGATTGGCCCGGGAGGAGTCCAGGACCAGGTACAGGAACAGTCCGTTGCCGCCCCTGCCCTTGAGCAGGCGGATCAGGTGGTACTGGTCCGTCAGGGTGATCAGGATGTCCTCGATCTCGCTCTTGAGGCCGAGGAGTTCCATCGTGCGCATCTTGGCGCGGACCACGTCGGTGTTGCCGGCGGCGGCCACGTTCAGATCGAAGCTCGCGCTGTCGCCCATCGTGCCCAGCGCCATTCCGCTGGTGTAGTCGACGAGCGCGGCTCCGGTGGCGCCCGCGATGGTGGTGAGGGCCTGCTTCAGGGCGGTCGCGGTGTCGGACATGGGGGTCCTCTCAGCTGTCGGTTGCGGTGCGGGCGTCGGCGGCCGGGGTGCGCGGCACGCGGGGGCCCGGGGGGCGTGCGGGGGTGGTGCCGGTCAGCGGGCGTACGGCCTCGGCGGCGTCCAGCAGCTCCCCGACGCGGGCGCCGGCCCGGCGGCCCTCCAGGTGCAGCCGGCCCACGTTGACCCGGTCCTGGGCGAGCAGCGTCAGCACGGCGGTGCGGCCGGCCGCGTAGGTGGCGACATAGCCGCGCTCGCCGCGCACCAGCAGCTCCCGCAGGGCCCCGTTCCCGGTGGCGTCGGAGGTCCGTACGGCGACCCCGAGCGCGGCGGCGGTGAGCGCGGCCAGGCCCTCGGGGTCGACGCCGGGGGTGTCGTGGGCGATGACGAGGCCGTCGACGCCGGCCGCGAGGGCACCGGTGAGCTGCGGCACCCGGGTGCGCAGCCGGTGCAGTTCGGCCAGCACGGCCCGCAGGTCGTCCTCGGTCACCATCAGCTGTCTCCTTTCGGCGGGGCGGTGCCGTTCAAAGCGCCTCCAGCGCATCCCTGAGCCTCTTCAGCAGCGCGATGTCGGGGTCGGTGGTGACCGGGAGAGGGGGTGGTGCGGGCGGCGGGCCGGGGTCCGCGGGCACCGGCGCGATCCGGCCGGCCGCGGTGAGCCGGCGGACGTCGACCAGCGTGTGGAAGGCCTGCCGGCCCAGGTCCCGGGCCAGGTCGGCGGCCGTGCGGACGCCGTCCACGCGGTCCAGGACGGCCCGCTGCCGGGGGGTGACCGGCAGGGCGGGGGCGGGAGCGGGTGCCGGGTCGGCGCGGATCAGCGGGGCGCTGTCGGCGGCCGGGTCCGGCCACAGCCGGTGCAGCAGCAGCCGGCGGCGCAGCGTCTCGCGCTCCAGCGCGACCACCGGCACCGAGGGCAGCGGGCCGAGCCGGGGCCCGGCGCCGTACCGGAACCGGCCCGGGGTGCCGCTCGGCGCCAGCGCGAAGTACCCGGCGTCGTACAGCGCGTCCAGGTGGCACAGTTCCAGCGCGCCGGTGGGCAGCACTCCGGAGCGCAGCAGCGCCTCCGCCGCCCGCGCGGGGTCCGGGGCCCGGGCGGCGGCGCGCTGCCAGGCGGCGGCCGCGAGGGTGCCGTGGGCCGTGAGGAGCACGCCGAGATCCGGGGCGAGGGGGCTCTCGGCGTGCACCACCCGGCCCTCGGCGAGATACAGGACGCCGTGTTCGCGGACCAGGACACCGGTGGCCCGCTCCTCGGCGAGCCGGGTCAGCATCGGGGACAGGGCGCGCGCGGCCCGCCTGTCCCGCACCGGCAGGGCCGGCGGAGGGATCCGCACCATGGTCATCCCAGCACCAGCCGGGCGGCCATCTCGCCGAGCCGGATCCGGGCCAGCGCCAGGTTGCCCTCCTCGCGGCCGAGCCACAGGTGCAGGAACACGCTGCTGTCGAAGGAGGTGTCCACGAACCGCAGCAGGTGGTAGCTGTCACCGTTGCTGACGATCAGGTCCTCCACGGGCGGCAGCCCCGCGCGGACCGTGGCGAAGGTGCCGTGCTCGGCGGCCAGCCGGGCCAGTTCGGCGGCCTCGGCGGCACTCGTCTCGTGGTCCCCGCCGGGGGCCTCCCCGACCGCGCCGAGGGCCAGTCCGCTCGTCCAGTCCACCAGCGCGGCTCCCCGGGCACCGGGCAGGCGCATCGCTTCCAGTAAGCACTCGTCGATTCCGGGCACCGTGGCTTCCTCCCGCCTGGGACTCCGGCTGAGTGACGCCGACACTACGCAACGTGTGTGCGGGAGGAGGGGCCTTTGGCATTTTCCGGTGGAACATGCGTCCGACGTACTAGTGTTGTCCAACTGACGTGTGTTCCACGGCGGTTGAGCCGTCCGTGCGGCCGGCGGCCGGGGCGCGTCACCGGCTTTCGGGAGCCCGGAGGGTGGTGAGCGCCGACGCGTGCGCCCCTCCGGAGTCGGCCACCACCTCGGCGACGGTCTGGGGCCGCCGCACGGTCGCGAAGGCCATGCCCCCGTACCCGTCCGGGGCGTAGCCGTAGATCCCCGGCCGGACGAGGGAGTTGTAGGCGTAGTGGTGGGCGAAGCCGTACGCCCCCGTGTCCAGCGCCACCGCGTAGTCGCCCTGCTCCAGCGGGGGCAGCGCGCGCCCCTCGGCGAGCAGGTCGCCCGAGAAGCAGGCCGGCCCCGCGATGTCCTGCACGGTCTTCGGCCCCGCCTTCGGCCGCCCCCCGGCGTCGTACGCGGCGATCCTGAGCGGCCACACACCCGGCGCGTACACCGTCCGCACCGCCACCTGCACGCCCGCGTGCGTCACCGCGATCCGCCGGCCGCCCGCGTCCTTGGTGTACTCCACCCGGGCCACCACCGCCCCGTGCCGGGCCAGCAGCGACCGCCCGAACTCCGTCACCAGCCCGTACCGCCCGTCGAACAGCCCCGGCACCCGCGCGGCCAGCAACCGCGCGTACTCGGCGAACGTCGGCGCGGTCTCCTCCGAGGCGAGGTTCACCGGCAGCCCGCCGCCGATGTCGATCGTGTCGACCTGGCGGCGCCCGACGGCGGCGTTGATCTCCTCCGCCAGCGCGTACACCTCCGCCACCCCCTGGGCCAGCAGCGGCAGCGGGACGCCCTGCGAGCCGGTGTGCGTGTGCAGCCGGGTCAGCCACGGCCGCCGCGCGTACGCCTCCACCACCCAGGCGCGCGCCCCCTCGTCCCGCAGGGCCACGCCGAACTTCGAGGTCCGGGTCGCCGTCGAGGTCGCGCCGATGGCGCCGGCGCCGATCTGCGGGTTGACCCGCAGGCCGAGCGGGGACCGGGACGGGGCGGCGCGCACCAGGGCGTCGAGCCGGCGCAGCTCCTGCGGGTTGTCCGCGTTCACCGCGACCCCGAGGGCGAGGGCCTCGCGCAGCTCCGCCGGGGTCTTCGCCGGCGAGTCCAGCACCGTCCGCGCGGCCGGCACCCCGGCCGCGCGGGCCAGCGCCAGCTCACCGGGGCTCGCCGCCTCGGCGCCGAGGCCCGCCGTGTGCAGCAGCCGCACCACCGGCACCAGCGGGCACGCCTTGACCGCGAAGGCGTGCAGCACCGGCGTCCCCGGCGCCACGACCGCCCCGAACGCCGCCCGCAGCGCCGCCGCCGACTCCCGGATGCCGGTGACGTCCAGCAGCCCCACCACGGCCGCGCCCGGCCCCAGCAGCCCCTGCTCGACGGCCGCCCGCACCGCCCGGTCCCGCCGTGCCGCCCGCTCCCGGGCCTCGGCCCCGGGCTCCGGTACGGAGACGGCCTCCTCATCGATTCCGGCGTCCCGCGCGGCCCCGGTGTCCTTCACGGGCCTCTCCGTCCTGTCCCGGCTTCCGGTGTCTCCAGCCGGATACCCGCCACTCCCGGACGGGACCACCCCCCCTGTATTGACTAGCTCTATTCAGACCTACAGGATGTGAATAGTCGTAGGCACAGGAGGAGACAGAGATGTCGGGACCCCGCCCCGTACGAGCACCGCGCGGCACGGAACTCAGCGCCCTGGGATGGCAGCAGGAAGCCGCCCTGCGCATGCTGCAGAACAACCTCGACCCCGAGGTCGCCGAGCACCCCGACAAGCTCGTCGTCTACGGCGGCACCGGCAAGGCCGCCCGTGACTGGCGCTCCTTCGACGCCATGGTCCGCACCCTGAGGACCCTCAAGCAGGACGAGACCATGCTGGTCCAGTCCGGCCGCCCGGTCGGCGTGATGCAGACCCACGAGTGGGCCCCGCGCGTCCTCATCGCCAACTCCAACCTCGTCGGCGACTGGGCCAACTGGGAGGAGTTCCGCCGCCTGGAGGCCCTCGGCCTGACCATGTACGGCCAGATGACCGCCGGCTCCTGGATCTACATCGGCACCCAGGGCATCCTCCAGGGCACCTACGAGACCTTCGCCGCCGTTGCCGCCAAGAAGTTCGGCGGCACGCTCGCCGGGACCATCACGCTGACCGCCGGCCTCGGCGGCATGGGCGGCGCCCAGCCGCTCGCCGTCACCATGAACGACGGCGTCGCCATCTGCATCGACTGCGACCCGCGCGCCATCGAGCGCCGCATCGAGCACCGCTACCTCGACGTCAGGGCCGACTCCCTCGACCACGCCCTCCAGCTCGCCACCGAGGCCCGCGACCAGCGCAAGCCGCTGTCCATCGGCGTCCTCGGCAACGCGGCCGACCTGGTCCCGCGGCTGCTCGCCATGAACGCCCCGATCGACATCGTCACCGACCAGACCTCCGCCCACGACCCGCTGTCGTACCTCCCGGTCGGCGTGGCCTTCGAGGACATGGCCGCCGAGGCGGCGAAGGACCCGGCCGGCTTCACCACCCGCGCCCGCGAGTCCATGGCCCGGCACGTGGAGGCCATGGTCGGCTTCCTGGACGCCGGTGCCGAGGTCTTCGACTACGGCAACTCCATCCGGGGCGAGGCCAAGCTCGCCGGCTACGACCGGGCGTTCGCCTTCCCCGGCTTCGTCCCCGCCTACATCCGCCCGCTGTTCTGCGAGGGCAAGGGCCCCTTCCGCTGGGCCGCGCTGTCCGGCGACCCGGCCGACATCGCCAAGACCGACAAGGCGATCCTGGACCTGTTCCCGGAGAACGAGTCCCTGGCCCGCTGGATCAAGATGGCCGGCGAACGGGTCCACTTCCAGGGCCTGCCCGCGCGCATCTGCTGGCTCGGCTACGGCGAACGGGACAAGGCGGGCGAGCGGTTCAACGACATGGTCGCGAGCGGGGAACTGGCCGCGCCGCTGGCCATCGGGCGGGACCACCTGGACTGCGGGTCGGTCGCCTCGCCGTACCGCGAGACCGAGGCCATGCTCGACGGCTCCGACGCGATCGCCGACTGGCCGCTGCTGAACGCCATGGTCAACGTGGCCTCGGGCGCGTCCTGGGTGTCCATCCACCACGGCGGCGGCGTGGGGATGGGGCGGTCCATCCACGCCGGCCAGGTGACGGTGGCCGACGGCACGAAGCTGGGCGGCGAGAAGATCCGGCGCGTGCTCACCAACGACCCCGGCATGGGCGTCATCCGGCACGTGGACGCCGGGTACGACATCGCCGAGTCCGTCGCGGGCGAGCGAGGGGTCCGGGTGCCGATGCGTGAGGGTGACGAGGCGTGACGGTGGGGCAGGGCGGGCACGGGGGCCCGGCGCCGGCGGCGGCCGGCCTCTCGTCGCCGTCCGGGGGTTCCGCCGTCCCGGGGCACGGCCCGGGGCCTGTGCCCGGCGGGCGTTCCTTTCACGCGATGTGGGCCGAGCTGCTCCCCGTCGGCCGGCACCCCGGCTCCGGCGGCTACCGGCGCTACGCCTGGACCGGGGCCGACGCCGAGTGCCGGGACTGGTTCCGGGAGCAGGCCGAGGCGCGCGGGCTGACGTACGAGGCCGACCGGAACGGGAACCAGTGGGCCTGGCTGGGGGACCCGGCCGCCGGGGACGCCGTCGTCACCGGGTCGCACCTGGACTCCGTGCCGGACGGCGGGGCCTTCGACGGGCCCCTCGGCGTGGTCTCCTCCTTCGCCGCGCTGGACGAACTGCGCGGCCGGGGCGTGCGGTTCACCAGGCCGCTCGCCATCGTCAACTTCGGTGACGAGGAGGGGGCCCGGTTCGGGCTCGCCTGTGTCGGGTCGCGGCTCACCGCCGGACAGCTGACCGCCGAGCAGGCGCACCGGCTCACCGACGGCGACGGGATCACCCTGCCCCGGGCCATGGAGGCCGCCGGGTACGACCCCGAGGCCATCGGGCCCGACCCCGAACGGCTCGCCCGGATCGGCGCGTTCGTGGAGCTGCACGTCGAACAGGGGCGGGCGCTGGACCTGTCCGGCGACCGGGTGGGCGTCGCCAGCGCCATCTGGCCGCACGGACGCTGGCGGTTCGACTTCCGGGGCGAGGCCAACCACGCCGGCACCACCCGGCTGGCCGACCGCCGCGACCCCATGCTGTCGTACGCCCAGACCGTGCTCGCCGCCCGCCGCGAGGCCGAACTCGCCGGTGCCGTCGCCACCTTCGGCAAGATCGCGGTGGAACCGAACGGCGTCAACGCGATCCCCTCGCTGGTGCGCGGCTGGCTCGACTCCCGCGCCGCCGACCAGGAGACCCTGGACGAGGTCGTCGGGGGAGTGGAGAGGGCCGCGCGCGAGTACGCCACCGCGCACGGCATCGACCTCGACGTCGTCCGGGAGTCCTTCACCCCGGTCGTCGAGTTCGACCACGCCCTGCGCGACGAACTCGCCCGGATCCTCGGCAAGGACACCGGCCTGACCGTGCCCGTCCTCGGGACCGGAGCGGGACACGACGCCGGAATCCTCTCCGGGAGCGTCCCGACCGCCATGCTGTTCGTGCGCAACCCCACCGGTGTCTCGCACTCCCCGGCCGAGTTCGCGGCCGAGGACGACTGCGTGGCCGGGGTGCGCGCACTCGCCGACGTACTGGAAGGGCTGGCCTGCCGGTGACCAAGGGAACCTACTGGCTGGAGCACGCCTGGCTCGGCGACCGCGTCGAGCCGGGCGTGGCCGTGGACGTGGCCGGCGGACGCATCGGCGCCGTGCGCACGGACGTGCACACCCCGCCCCCGGGCGCCGAGGTGCTGCGCGGGCTGACCCTGCCGGGGCTCGCCAACGCCCACAGCCACGCCTTCCACCGGGCCCTGCGGGGCGTGGTCCAGGTCGGCTCCGGGACCTTCTGGACCTGGCGCGAGGTGATGTACTCCGTCGCCGCCCGGCTGACCCCGGACGGCTACCACGCCCTGGCCCGCGCGGTGTACGCCGAGATGGCCCTGGCCGGCATCACCTGTGTCGGCGAGTTCCACTACGTGCACCACGCCCCCGGTGGCACCCGCTACGCCGACCCCAACGCCATGGGCGAGGCGCTGATCGAGGCCGCCGCCGAGGCCGGCATCCGGATCACCCTCCTGGACACCTGCTACCTCTCCGCCGGCTTCGGGGAGCCGCCGGGCGCCCACCAGCTGCGCTTCTCCGACGGCAGCGCGGCGGACTGGGCAGAACGCTGTGCGGTTCTCAAGGAACGGGATCACGCACGGATCGGAGCGGCGATCCACTCCGTACGGGCCGTGCCCGCCGGGCAGTTGGCGACCGTGGCGCGGTGGGCCGAGGAGCGGCGGGCCCCGCTGCACGTGCACCTGTCGGAGCAGCCCGCCGAGAACGAGGCATGCCTCGCCGCGCACGGCCGCACCCCCACCCGGCTGCTCGCCGACCACGGCGTCCTCGGGCCGCGCACCACCGGCGTGCACAACACCCACCTCACCGAGGAGGACATCGCCCTGCTCGGCGGCTCGGGCACCGGCACCTGCATGTGCCCCACCACCGAACGGGACCTGGCCGACGGCATCGGCCCGGCCGTCGCCCTCCAGCGGGCCGGCTCCCCGCTCAGTCTCGGCTCCGACAGCCACGCCGTGATCGACCTGCTCGAAGAGGCGCGCGCGATGGAGCTGAACGAGCGGCTGCGCAGCCGCACCCGGGGCCACTGGACGGCCGCCGCCCTGCTGCGGGCCGCCACCGCCGACGGCCACGCCGCCCTCGGCTGGGACGAGGCCGGCACCATCGAGCCCGGCGCGCTCGCCGACCTGACGACGATCGCCCTGGACTCGGTCAGAACGGCCGGGCCACCGCCCCGGCTGGGCGCCGAGACGGCCGTATTCGCGGCGAGCGCGGCGGACGTACGGCACACGGTCGTGGGGGGCCGGCAGATCGTGCGCGACGGGGCGCACACGCGCGTCCCCGATGTGCCGCAAGCCCTGGCGCGGGCCGTCGAAGCCCTCCGCGCCTGACGACCACCCACGAGGACACCATGAGCAGCAGCACCGTCATCACCAACATCGCCACGCTGGTCACCAACGACCCCTCCCTCGGATGGGGGTCCCCCCGTTCGAGCAAGTTCGAGAATGGGGGAAACTCCCCTCTCGGTCTGGTCCGGGACGCGGCCGTCGTCATCGACGGCGACCGGGTCGTGTGGACCGGTGAGTCAAGCAAAGCACCCGCCACTGACAACCGGGTCGACGCGGCCGGCCGGGCGGTGCTGCCCGGCTTCGTGGACTCCCACTCCCACCTGGTCTTCGCCGGCGACCGGACGCAGGAGTTCAACGCCCGCATGTCCGGCCGCCCCTACACCGCGGGCGGCATCCGCACCACGGTCGCGGCCACCCGCGCCGCGAGCGACGCGGAACTGGAGGCGAACCTCGCCCGTTACCTCGCCGAGGCCCTGCGCCAGGGCACGACCACGCTCGAGACCAAGTCGGGCTACGGCCTCACGGTCGAGGACGAGGCCCGCGCCCTGCGCCTGGCGGCCCGGCACACCGAGGAGGTGACGTACCTCGGCGCGCACGTCGTCAGCCCCGACTACGCCGACGACCCGGCGGCCTATGTCGCCCTGGTCACCGGCGAGATGCTGGACGCCTGCGCGCCGCACGCCCGCTGGATCGACGTGTTCTGCGAGAAGGGCGCCTTCGACGGCGACCAGGCCCGTGCCGTCCTCACCGCGGGCAAGGCGAAGGGCCTGCACCCGCGCGTCCACGCCAACCAGCTCTCCTACGGCCCCGGCGTCCAGCTGGCCGTGGAACTCGACGCGGCCAGCGCCGACCACTGCACCCACCTGACGGACGCGGACGTCGACGCGCTCGCGCACAGCCGTACGGTCGCCACCCTGCTGCCCGGTGCCGAGTTCTCCACCCGCGCCGAGTGGCCGGACGCCCGCCGCCTGCTGGACGCGGGCGTGACGGTCGCCCTGTCCACCGACTGCAACCCGGGCTCGTCCTTCACCTCGTCCGTGCCCTTCTGCATCGCCCTGGCCGTCCGGGACATGGGGATGACCCCGGACGAGGCGGTGTGGTCGGCGACGGCGGGCGGCGCCGCCGCCCTGCGCCGCACCGACATCGGCCGGCTCGCCCCGGGCGCCCGCGCGGACCTGCTCCTGCTCGACGCCCCGAGCCATGTCCACCTGGCCTACCGCCCGGGCGTGCCGCTGGTCGCCGGGGTGTGGCGCGCCGGCGTACGCGTCGTCTGACCGGCCGCCGGGCGGACCCGGCCCGCGACCGAGGACCCCGATGGGCGGTCCGGCCTCGCGGGGCCGGACCGCCCATCGGGGCGCGCGAAGTGCCGCGCGGGTCACTCCTCCAGGGTCAGCCCCTTGCGCAGCCGTACCAGCGTGCGCGACAGCAGCCGGGAGACGTGCATCTGGGAGATGCCCAGTTCCTCGCCGATCTCGGACTGGGTCATGTTCGCCACGAAGCGCAGGGAGAGGATCTTCCGGTCCCGGGACGGCAGCGAGGCGATCAGCGGCTTGAGGGACTCGATGTACTCGATGCCCTCGAGCCCGTGGTCCTCGTAGCCGATGCGGTCCGCGAGCGCGCCCTCGGAGTCGTCCTCCTCGGGCTGGGCGTCCAGCGAGGAGGCGGTGTAGGCGTTCGAGGCGGCCATGCCCTCGACGACCTCCTCGCTGGAGATGCCGAGGCGTTCGGCGAGTTCCGCGACCGTGGGCGCGCGGTCCAGCTGCTGCGCCAGCTCGTCGCCCGCCTTGGCGAGGTCGAGGCGCAGCTCCTGGAGCCGGCGCGGGACCCGCACCGACCACGAGGTGTCACGGAAGAACCGCTTGATCTCGCCGATGATGGTGGGCATCGCGAAAGTGGGGAACTCGACACCGCGGGAGAGTTCGAAGCGGTCGATGGCCTTGATCAGGCCGATGGTGCCGACCTGGATGATGTCCTCCATCGGCTCGCTGCGGGAGCGGAAGCGGGAGGCGGCGAACTTGACGAGCGCGAGGTTGAGCTCGACGAGGGTGTTGCGGACGTACGCGTGTTCGTGCGTCCCTTCCTCCAGCGACTCCAGCCGCTTGAAGAGGGTCTTGGACAGGGCCCGCGCGTCGACCGGGCCGATCTCGTCGTAGGGGGGGATCTCCGGGAGTCCCTCGAAGGGGTCGAGGGGGTCGATGGGATGATCCAGCTGTACCGGTGGGGGTGTCGACGTCGCGATCGGGGTAGGCGATGCGTCGAGCCGGGGTGACATGGGTGTCCTCCATCGTTCTCGGCATATGGCTGCCGAAGCCAGTACGTGCACTGCGGTGTGCGGCGCCTCCGAAGCCGGCGTGTAGGGGTGTGTGTCCTTACTAGCCCTACCCGCTGCACCGAGCGGGTCGCAAGTGCGTTCTGTTGCGGTATGTCCGATTGTGTGCGGTTGTTCGGGTGTCGGAGTGCGCAGGGAGGGCGTAATGTTCGAGGGCATCAGCAGCCACGACCTCGGGAGAGAGAGACGGCATGGACCACGGGACGGTCGGCAGCGCACAGTCGGGCCGGCTTCTGGTGGAGGTGCGGGAAGAGGGCTCCAGCGCCGTTGTGACACCGGCCGGCGAACTCGACCACCACACCGCCGATCTTTTGCGTGAGCCCCTCGACGACCTGTTGGACAAGGGCTTCTCACGGCTCGTCGTGGACTGCTCCCGCCTGGAGTTCTGCGACTCCACGGGACTGAACGTCCTGCTCGGCGCCCGGCTGAAGGCGGACGCCGCCGGTGGCGGGGTCCACCTGGCCGGCATGCTGCCGGTGGTGGCCCGGGTGTTCGAGATCACAGGGGCGGAGACGGTCTTCACCGTCCACGACTCCGTGGAGGCCGCCCTGGCCGACGGTGCCGACTGAGCCGCCGTGTCCTGCCATGAGGACGGGTCCGCGCCCGGCCCCCGCGGGCGTTGCGCGGGTCATCCGAACACGGGGGTGTTCCCTGGGATCGGTCGGGCAGGAGAGGGCAGAAGAAGGCGGGGGACGGCCCGGCCGGCACGCGCACGGGACGCGCGTCCGGCGGACGGGCGGTCGGTCCCCGGGTGGTGCGACGGCCGACGCGGCCGGCGCTCGTCGTCCGGCCCCTTGGCCGGGACCACGGGCCGCGGTGCCGCTCGGACCGCTGACCGGACTTTTGTAATCGTGAACTGGTGAATCGGTGAGGTGAAGCGCTGATGAGCACCACCCGGCCTTACTCGCCGGGCGAGCGCGGCCCGGAGCCCAGCGGCGCTTCCGGGGCGTCCGAGGGGGTCGCGCCGGCCGTCGGCGCGGCCGCGGGGGCAGCCGCGCCGTCCGTGCCGACCGACGGCACTCCGCGCAGCCGCGAACGGCAGGTGCGCAGACTCCGCCTGGAAGGCGAGAGCGGGGTCGTCCCGCTCGCGCGCGACTTCACCCGTCAGGCGTTGTACGCGTGGGACTGGCTGCCCGCCGCCACCGCCGACCGGCGGGCCGCCGCCGAGGATGTGCTGCTCGTCGTCTCCGAACTGGTCACCAACGCCTGCCTGCACGCCGAGGGCCCCGACGAACTCCGGCTCACCTGCGACAACAAGGTGATCCGGGTGGAGGTCTCGGACCGGGGCGCCGGCCAGCCGGCCCCGCGCACCCCGCACCGGGCCGGCCGGCCCGGCGGCCACGGCATGTTCATCGTGCAGCGGCTGTGTCTGGACTGGGGCGTCATCCGGATCAGCGGCACGCCGGGCAAGACGGTGTGGGCGGAACTGGGCGCGCCGGCCTGACCCGTGGCGCGGCCGGGAAGCGCCCTCGCCCGATCGTCGGTGACGGCCTTCCGGCCCCTGGCACAGCCGGTGGCCGGAAGGCCCGGCCGTGCCGACGGGTGTTCCGGCCCGGCCGTACCGGCGGGTGTTCCGGCCCGGCCGCACCGGAGGGTGTCCGGGCCGCCGCCTCCGCTCCGGTGTCCCGCCGTACCCGTCGTCCGCCCCGGGCCGCCTCAACTCCGGCGTGTGACGCGTCTTCCTTCCTCACGACCCCGGGCGTACCTTGACGGCCGCATCTGATACACCGTCAGGAACGGATGGGGTGGACCGACCGTGTCGTACCCGAAACGAACCGCCGCGCTCGCGTCCGCCGCGGCCCTGGCCGGCGCGGCGGCACTGGTGGCCGCACCGGCGGCCCACGCCGAGGTGACCGACGTCGACTACCGCTGCCGGACGCCGATCGGCGTCAAGAGCGCCGTGTCGCCCATCGACATCAAGGGCGCCCGGAGCGGCGCCGGCTACAAGATCACGATGTCCTGGCAGAAGGGCGTCTCCTCCAGCCCGATCGAACTGGGCAAGGGAGCGATGAACCCGAGCGCCACCATCCGGCTGGGCGGCGCCGACAGCGGCACGCTCACCGTCACCGGACCCGCCAACACCGCCGCGATCCCTGCCGACACCCCGATCAAGATCAGCGATCTGAGCGGCACCTACACACCCCGGAAGAGCGGTGCGGTCACCTTCACGGCCGGCACGCTCACCATCAAGGCCCTCGGTACGACGACCACCTGCACGCCGGCCGACAGCCCCGGACCGGCCCTGACCCTGAACGTGACGGCACCCGGCGGTTCGGCCGCGACGGGCGGCCCCGGTACGACGGGTGGCTCGGGTCCCACCAGCGGTTCCGGCGGCGGACAGCTGCCGCAGACCGGTCCCCAGGACTCCGCCGTCGCCCTCGGCACGCTCGGCGGCACGGTGCTCCTCGCCGGCGCGGCGGGCGCCCTGTGGCTGTCCCGGCGCGGCCGCACCGCCCGCGGCTGACGGACCGCGCCCACGGCCGGACCGCCACGAGTCCGGGAAGGCCCGGCCAGGCCCCCGCCGCCGGACCCGGCCGCACCGCACACCACCACCGTCCCGGTGCCGTCGCCCGCCGCCCCCTTCGGCCACCACCGCTGGAGCCGCCCATGCCGACCGCCGCACGCGCCCCCGTCCCGCCGCGCCCTCCCCGCTCCCTCGTACGTCCCGTCCGTCCGGCCCTCCCGGCCGTCCTCGCCGTCCTCCTGACGCTCGCCCCGCTGACCGATGCCCCGCGGGCCGTCGCGCGGTCCGGCGGATGGTCGGTCGCCCCGCTGGGCGGCGGGCGGCCCGCGTTCTACGCCGAGGGCACTCCCGGGGCGGTGCTGCGGGACACGGTGTCCGTGACCAACCCGGGCCGGACACCGGTCACGGTCCGGCTGCGCGGCACCGGCGTCCCGGCGGTGTTCGCCCGCGACGGTCTGCGGGTGCCCGCCCGCACCCGGGCCCAGGTGCCCTTCACCGTCACCGTGCCGCGCGATGCCGGGCCCGGCGACCGCACAGGCTCCATAGAGGCGCGGGACGCCCACGGCCGCAGAGCCACCGTGCCCGTCCGGCTGCGCGTCGGCGGCCCCGCGCTGGCCGCGCTGACCGTCGAGCATCTCGCCGTACACGCCGACCGGATCACCTATGACCTGGTCAACCGCGGTACGACCGTCCTCGTACCGAGGATCGCGGTGCGCGCCGACGGACTCTTCGGCCGGCGCGTCCTGGACCGCGCCCCGCGCGCCCTGCCGGTCCGGCTGCCCCCGGGCACCCGGCGGACGCTCAGCGAGCCGTGGCCCGGCCGGCCGGTGCTGGACGAGGTGCGGGTACGGCTGACGGTGACGGCGGCGGGCGGGGCGCGCGCCACGGCGGCCACCTCGGCGGCGTACGTGCCGTGGGGCGCGGTGGGCGGCGGCGCCGCGGCGGTGGCCGGGCTCCTGTGGTGGCGCGCGCGGCGGCCCCGGCGGGCCCTGGCCGCCGCGTCGACGGGAGCGGTGTCGTGAGGCGCCTCGCGCTGCTGCCGCCGGCCGCCGCGCTGCTGCTGGCCCTCGCCGTCCCGCCCGGCCAGGTCCGGGCGGCGGACGGACCGGCCGTGCGGCTGTCGGCGGTCCGGGCCGGGGCGGGCGGCTCGGTCACCGTGAGCGGCACCGGCTGGCGGCCCCGGGCGCTGCTGATGCTGCTGGTGTGCGGGCGGGCCACCCCGGCCCGGGGCGTGAGCGGCGGCACCAACTCCTGCGCCAACGGCGACGGCCGGGCCGTGACCACGGACGCCGACGGGGCGTTCGGCCGGCGGCTGCCGGTCGCCGAGCCGCCCGTCCCCTGCCCCTGCGTGGTGCACGTGGCCACCGTCACCGGCGCCCGCGCCGAGGCGGACGCCGTGCTGGAGATCGCCGGGCACCCGGTGGCCCCGCTGCCCGCCGAGCGTTCCGCCGGCCGGCTGGCGGTGCTGTCCGACACCCGGCTGACCGGGTCGAGCGGGCTGCTGACCTGGTTCGGGGCGCCGCCGGGCCGCACTCTGGTGTTCACCGTCGGCAACACCGGCACGAGGACCGTCGAGAACCCGGTGTTCCAGGTCGGCACCGCGCACGGTGTGTTCGCACCCGAGTGGGACGAGCGGCAGTGGCACGGCACCCTGGCGCCCGGGAAGAAGGCGCGGGTCGAGCTGCCCGTCGAGCTGTCGGCCGGGGCGCACGGCGACTACACGGTGACGCTGCGGTACGCCGGCCGGGTGCTGGCCGAGCGGCCCTGGGGCGTGGCCCGGCCCTGGGGCGTGACGCTGTTCTGGGTCCTGCTCTGCCTGGTCGTCCCGGCCGCGCTGTTCCGCGCCGGCATGGCGGTGGTCGACCGGCTCCGCCCGCCCGGGCCCGGCGGGCGCCCGCGCCACCCCGCCGCCCACTCCGGCCCGCGCCCCCGCGTACGCCTGCCACGCCTGCGTACCCCCGGCACCCGGAACACCCCCGACGACTCCCCGGCCCCCGCACGCGACCCGGCCGCCAGGACGGCGAGCCTGCCGTGGTTCACCCCGGACTCCGCCCCGCGCGGCCCGGCCGGCCGGTCCTCCGCACCGCACGACGACAGTCCGACGAGTCCTGCGACTCCCACCCCGAAGGGACCCACGTGAGCATGCGAAGGACAGGCACAGCGGCCGGGAGCACGGGAGCCCTGCTGGTGCTCGGTGCGGCGGGCATCCTGCTGGGCCCGGCGGTGACGCCCGCGCGGGCGGCCGACGTGGCCTACGCCACCCACTGCGTGCCGCCCGCGGGCATCGACCCCGTCGACGGCACCACCGAGGTCGGGATCACCGCACCGGCCACGGCGAAGGTGGGCGACACCGTGACCGTCGGGTGGACGTTCGTCCGGGCCGCGTCCCGCAACCCGGACATCATCGACCTGCCCGCGAACTCCGTCCAGCCGTCCGGGGTGCTGAAGGCGGCCGGCGCGCAGAGCGCCGACATCGCGATGCGGGGCCCCCGGGAGAACCCCGCGATCCCCAAGGGCGGCGCCATGGTGCTCTCCGCCATGAAGGGCACGCTGAAGCTGACCGCCGCGGGAGAGGTGACGCTGACCCCGGACGCGTACACCGTCAACGCGATGTCCACGAACACTGAGTGCGCGCCCAGGGAGACCGTGCCGAAGGCGGCGACGATCCGGGTGACGGCGGACGGCGGCGGCACGCCCACCACGACCCCCAGCACGACGCCGTCGGACACGGCGACCCCGACGCGGACCGCCACCGCGACGGCCACCCCGACCGCCACGGCCACCGGCGGCACCGGGCAGACCGACTTCCCCGGCAAGGAGGTGCAGATCCCGTACGCCTGCAAGACCCCGATCGGCGACAAGAGCGCCACCTCGCCGGTGCGGATCGACGCGCGGAAGGACGGCGGGGGCTACGCCCTCACCGTGAAGTTCGGCAAGTCGGTGATGGACAGTCCCGCCGAGATCCCGAAGGGCTCGGTGAAGCCGTCCATGGAGGTGGTGCTGGGCGGCGCCGACAAGGGCACCGTGCACGTGGAGGGACCGGAGAACGCGGGGCCCATCAAGGCCGGCGCCCCCATCGAGATCCCCGACCTCACCGGCACCTACAAGCCCGGCGCCGACGGCTCCTCGACGCTCTCCCCGGGCGTGCTGACGGTCAAGGCGCTCGGGACGACCACGACGTGCACACCGGTGCGGACGGCCGTCTCGCTCACCCTGGACACGACGCGGCAGCCGGGCGGCGCTGCGGGCGGCACGTCGGCGTCGGGCGGTTCCTCGGGCACGGCCGCGACGGGCGGAGGGGACGGCGGCGCCGGCGGCCTCGCCGAGACCGGCGCGGGCGACCACGGCGCCCTGCGGGCCCTGGGCCTGGTGGCGGGCACGGCGGTCCTGCTGGGCGCCGCGGTGTTCACGCTGATGCCGCGACGCGGGACCCGATAGCCGAAAAGGGCCGCCGCACCCACCTGGGTGCAGCGGCCCTTTTCGGCTTGGTCCCGAGGGACCGGACGGACTAGTTGACGTTGCCCATCAGCTTCTTGACCTTGTTGCGGTACATCCACACCGCCACACCCGCGATCACGGCGAGCACGGCCTCCAGGGCGACGAAGCCCTTCTTGTCGAGGTTGACGCCGCCGACGGCCGGGTTGGACAGCAGGGCGGTGACGGAGTCGCCCGCGGTCACCGCGAGGAACCAGACACCCATCATCTGCGAGGCGTACTTCTGCGGCGCCATCTTCGTGGTCACCGACAGACCCACCGGGGACAGCGTCAGCTCACCGACGGTCTGCACGAAGTAGATCGCGACCAGCCACAGCGCCGCGGCCTTGTGACCGCCCTCCGCGACCGACAGCGGGGCGAGGAAGACGAAGAAGGACACACCGACCAGCACCAGACCGGAAGAGAACTTCACGATCGTGCTCGGCTCCTTGCCGCGCCGGTTCAGCCACAGCCACAGCCAGGCGAAGACCGGCGCCAGCGCCATGATCAGGACCGGGTTGACCGACTGGTACCAGGAGACCGGGAAGTCCCAGCCGAGGACCGAGTTCTCGGCGCCGTCCTTGGCGAACAGCGACAGGGTCGAGCCGCCCTGGTCGTAGATCATCCAGAAGACGGCGGCGGCCACGAAGAACCAGATGTACGCCGACACCTTCGAGCGCTCGCCGGCGTCCAGGTCCTTGTCCCGCCGGATCCGGGCGATGACCAGGATCGGCACGATCAGGCCGATGACGGTGAGCGGGATCAGCGCCCAGTTCAGGGTGAAGTGACCGGTGCCGCCGACGACGCCGTAGAACACCGCGGCGACGGCCAGCCAGATCAGGCCCTTGCGCAGCGTGGCGGTCTTCTCCTCGGCGGTCAGCGGGGTCGGGACCTCGCTGCTCTTCGGGTTCAGGTGACGGCCGCCCAGCAGGTACTGGACCAGGCCCAGCGCCATGCCGAGCGCGGCCAGCGCGAAGCCCAGGTGCCAGTTGACGTTCTCGCCGATGGTGCCGATGACCAGCGGGGCGACGAAGGCGCCGAGGTTGATGCCGATGTAGAAGAGCGTGAAGCCACCGTCGCGGCGCGGGTCCTCCGGGCCGTTGTACAGGTGGCCGACCATCGTGGAGATGTTGGCCTTCAGCAGACCCGAACCGATGGCGACGAGCACCAGACCGACGTAGAAGCTCGCGGCGAAGGGGACCGCCAGGCACAGGTGGCCCAGCATGATGACCGCGCCCGCGACGGCGACCGTCTTGCGCGGACCGAGCAGGCGGTCGGCGAACCAGCCGCCGGGCAGGGCGAGCAGGTACACGAGCGACAGGTACACCGCGTAGATCGCGCTCGCCGTGCCACCGTTGAGGTGCAGGCCACCCGGGGCCACCAGGTACAGCGGGAGCAGGGCCCTCATGCCGTAGTAGGAGAAGCGCTCCCACATCTCGGTCATGAAGAGAGTGGCCAGTCCGCGGGGGTGGCCGAAGAAGGTCTTCTCGGAACCGGGGGTGCCCGGTCGGACCGAGTCCTTCGTCAGGCTGGACGCCATGGTCGTTCCTTGCTGGTCGGGACGCGCGGTTGGGGGTCCCCCCTGCTCGGCGAGCCGAGCTTGGGGGAGTGCGCGCCCGGTGGGGTGCGGCCGGCACCGGCGGGTCGGCCGGCCACCCCCACGCCCAGGGGGATTCCGACTCCGGATCACGGAGGCGGCGGACGGCGACCACCGGGATCCACGCCCCACACGCGTCGCTGCGCCCGGAGCCCGGCCAGAGGTCATTCCTTTCGAGGCTGGTCGGGGACCAGCCCGTACACAAAAGAGACCTTCAGCGTCGACTGCCCGCCAAAGGTCCCCGGTGCGTACTACAGGCGTTCAGGTCACCATACGGCAGGACACTGCCGGATATGGAAGGTCTTGAGACGCGGATCACAGGTGTCGCGGGAACCGCGCAACCGGTTTCGAAGGTCTCCTCTACGATCCCATCCCCAGGTCAATGGTTCGTACCAGCAGCGTACGAAGGTAAGAGGCCGGGAAGGCGATCACGCCCCGGCCCCGTACACGGGCGGACTACCATCACCTCATGACCCGTGTACTGCTCGCCGAGGACGACGCGTCCATCTCGGAGCCGCTGGCCCGCGCCCTGCGCCGGGAAGGTTACGAGGTCGAGGTGCGCGAGGACGGACCCGCCGCGCTCGACGCCGGAATGCAGGGCGGCGTCGACCTGGTCGTGCTGGACCTGGGCCTGCCCGGCATGGACGGCCTGGAGGTCGCCCGCCGGCTGCGGGCCGACGGTCACACCGTGCCGATCCTCATCCTGACCGCGCGCGCCGACGAGGTGGACACCGTCGTCGGCCTCGACGCGGGCGCCGACGACTACGTCACCAAGCCCTTCCGGCTCGCCGAACTGCTCGCCCGGGTGCGGGCGCTGCTGCGGCGCGGGTCCGCCGAGCCGCAGCAGCCGCCGGCCACGCACGGGGTGCGCATCGACGTCGAGTCGCACCGCGCGTGGATGGGCGACGAGGAGCTCCAGCTCACCGCCAAGGAATTCGACCTGCTGCGGGTGCTGGTGCGGGACGCCGGGCGCGTGGTCACCCGGGACCAGCTGATGCGCGAGGTCTGGGACACCACCTGGTGGTCGTCGACCAAGACCCTCGACATGCACATCTCCTGGCTGCGCAAGAAGCTCGGCGACGACGCGGCGAACCCCCGGTACATCGCGACGGTGCGCGGCGTGGGCTTCCGCTTCGAGAAGAGCTGAGCCGGTCCGGGCCGGCGATCACCCCAGGTAACGGACCATGCGTCGACGTCTCATCCAGTCCACCCTCGCCGTCGTGCTGGTGGTGATCGCCGTCTTCGGCGTCTCGCTCGTCGCCGTCGAGACCCGGACCATCAGCAACAGCGCCCAGGAGCGGGTCGAGTCGGAGGCGGTGCGGCTGGCCAGCATCGTGGACAGCCGGCTGCTGGCCGCGGAGAACGTCAACGCGGACGTACTGCGCAATCCGGTCAGCAAGGACCAGTACGCGATCATCCGCATGCCCGGCCAGGCGCCCATAGAGATCGGCGAGAAGCCCGAGGGCGACACCATCCACTCCACCCAGCGGGGCGAGGAGGGCGAGACGGTCACCGTCGAGGAGCCCCGCTCCGCGGTGACCCGCGAGGTCGGCCGGACGCTGCTGATCATCGGGCTGGTCGCGCTGCTGGCGGTGGTCGCGGCCGTGCTGCTCGCCCTGAGGCAGGCGGGCCGGCTCGCCTCCCCGCTGACCGACCTCGCCGAGACCGCCGAACGCCTCGGCTCCGGCGACCCGCGCCCGCGGCACAAGCGCTACGGCGTGCCCGAGCTGGACCGGGTCGCCGATGTGCTGGACTCCTCCGCCGAGCGGATCGCGCGCATGCTGACCGCCGAGCGGCGCCTCGCGGCCGACGCCTCGCACCAGCTGCGCACCCCGCTCACCGCCCTGTCCATGCGGCTGGAGGAGATCACCCTCACCGAGGACCTGGAGACGGTGAAGGAGGAGGCCACCATCGCGCTGACGCAGGTGGAGCGGCTGACCGATGTGGTGGAGCGGCTGCTGACCAACTCGCGCGACCCGCGCACCGGCTCCGCGGTCTCCTTCGACCTGGACGAGGTCATCCAGCAGCAGCTCGCCGAGTGGCGGCCCGCCTACCGCAGTGCCGGCCGGGCCATCGTCAGCTCCGGCAAGCAGCACCTGACGGCGGTGGGCACGCCGGGCGCGGTCGCCCAGGTGCTGGCCGCGCTGATCGAGAACTCGCTGATGCACGGCGGCGGCACGGTGGCCCTGCGCACCCGGGTCACCGGCAACCAGGCCGTGATCGAGGTGACCGACGAGGGGCCGGGGGTGCCGGCCGACCTCGGGGCGCGGATCTTCGAGCGGACGATCAGCGGGCGGAACTCCACGGGCATCGGCCTGGCCGTCGCGCGGGATCTCGCGGAGGCCGACGGCGGCCGCCTGGAGCTGCTCCAGGCGCAGCCCCCGGTCTTCGGCCTGTTCCTCTCCCGCACGCCCCCGGCGCCCAAGAGGGACGGGGAGCAGCGGGCGACGGTCCGCTGAGAAGGCCTGGTTACGGAACCCGCTGCCGGGGCGCGGGCCGCCGCGGTTCCTGCTTCAGAATCGATTCCGCACCCGCCACGGCCTGCCCGGCCGGCAGCGCCCGGAACACCCAGGTGCGGTAGGACCAGAACCGGAACAGCGTCGCCACACCGATGCCGACGAACTTGAAGACGTTGCTCTGCAGCGGGGTGTCCCACCCGAAGCTGTACGTCGCCAGGTACAGCACGCCGTTCTCGATCACCAGGCCGGCCGCGCTGAACAGCATGAACAGCACCAGTTCCCGGGTGCGCCCGCCCTTGTCGCGGTCGCGGTAGGTCCAGTACCGGAAGCCGACGTAGTTGAAGACGATGGCCACGACGGTCGCGATGATGCTCGCCCGTACCACCGGCAGGTCCGACATGTTCCGGACCAGGTTGAACACACCGAGGTTCACGAGGACCCCGGCCCCGCCGACGGCGCCGAATTTCACCATCTCGCGTACGAGCCGTTGCAGCCTCGCGGAACGAGGTTCCATGGCTGGGCAGCTCCCGTCGGTAGGGTTCGACAACCCCGCCATGCTAGCCGCGCGGACCCCGGCGTGCCATGGACCGGCCCACAGCCGGGAAACCGGCCGGAAAACAGACCGGAAAGAGGCGGGAAAGCGTCGGGTAAGAGTTCCGCGAGGGAGGCGATCCGGCCACCCCCGCGTGGCCGATACGCTAGGGGGGTGACGTTCCCGGTAGTCGGCATGGTCGGCGGGGGGCAGCTCGCGCGTATGACGCACGAGGCGGGCATCCCGTTGGGCATCAGGTTCAAGCTCCTCAGTGACACCCCTCAGGATTCCGCGGCGCAGGTCGTGAGCGATGTCGTCATCGGCGACTACCGCGACCTGGACACGCTGCGCGAGTTCGCGCGCGGATGCGACGTGATCACCTTCGATCACGAACACGTCCCCACCGAGCACCTACGGGCCCTGGAGGCGGACGGCATTCCCGTGCGCCCGGGGCCCGACGCGCTGGTGCACGCCCAGGACAAGGGCGTGATGCGGGCGAAACTCGACGCGATCGGCATCCCGTGCCCCCGGCACCGGATCGTGGCCGACCCTGAGGACGTGGTGCGGTTCGCGGCCGAGGGCGATGGTTTCCCCGTCGTCCTGAAGACGGTCCGCGGCGGCTACGACGGCAAGGGGGTGTGGGTCGTGGAGAACGCCGAGGAGGCGGCCGAGCCGTTCCGCGCCGGCGTCCCCGTCCTCGCCGAGGAGAAGGTCGACTACGTCCGCGAACTGGCCGCCAACGTCGTCCGCTCCCCGCACGGCCAGGCCGTCGCCTACCCGGTGGTGGAGTCCCGTCAGGTGAACGGCGTCTGCGACACCGTGATCGCGCCCGCCCCGGACCTGCCCGAGGACCTCGCCCTGCACGCCGAGCGGCTGGCCCTGACCATCGCCAAGGAACTCGGCGTCGTCGGACACCTCGCCGTCGAGCTGTTCCAGACCCGCGACGGCCGCGTCCTGGTCAACGAGCTGGCGATGCGCCCGCACAACTCCGGCCACTGGTCCATGGACGGCGCGATCACCTCGCAGTTCGCCAACCACGTCCGCGCGGTCCTGGACCTGCCGCTGGGCGACCCGCGCCCGCGCGCCAAGTGGACGGTCATGGTCAACGTCCTGGGCGGCGACTTCCCGGACATGTACTCCGCCTACTTGCACTGCATGGCCCGGGACCCCAAGCTCAAGATCCACATGTACGGCAAGGACGTGAAGCCCGGCCGCAAGGTCGGACACGTCAACACCTACGGCGACGACCTGGACGACGTGCTGGAGCGCGCCCGTCACGCAGCCGGCTACCTGAGAGGCACGATCACCGAATGAGCCCAGTTGTAGGCATCGTTATGGGGTCGGACTCGGACTGGCCCGTCATGGAGGGCGCCGCCAAGGCCCTGGACGAGTTCGAGATCGCCTACGAGGTCGACGTCGTCTCCGCGCACCGCATGCCCCGCGAGATGATCACCTACGGCGAGCAGGCCGCCGACCGCGGGCTGAAGGTGATCATCGCGGGCGCGGGCGGCGCCGCCCACCTGCCCGGCATGCTCGCCTCCGTCACCCCGCTGCCGGTCATCGGCGTGCCCGTGCCGCTGAAGTACCTGGACGGCATGGACTCGCTGCTGTCCATCGTGCAGATGCCGGCCGGCGTCCCGGTCGCCACGGTCTCCGTCGCCGGCGCCCGCAACGCCGGTCTGCTCGCGGCCCGGATGCTCGCCGCGCACGACGAGGACCTGCTGCACCGGATGCGCGACTTCCAGCAGGACCTGAACGACCAGGCCACCGAGAAGGGCAAGCGGCTGCGCGCCAAGGTCGAGGGCGCGAGCGGCTTCGGCTTCGGGAAGTGACCGCCATGGGCGCGCTGGAGGAGGCCCGGGAACTGCTGCGCGAGTTCCCGGTCGTGGACGGCCACAACGACCTGCCGTGGGCGCTGCGCGAGCAGGTCCGCTACGACCTCGACGCCCTGGACATCGCCGGGGACCGCCGCGACCGGCTGCACACCGACCTGCCGCGGCTGCGCGCGGGCGGGGTCGGCGCGCAGTACTGGTCGGTGTACGTGCCGGCCGAGCAGCCGGACCCGGTCGCGGCCACCCTGGAGCAGATCGACTGCGTCCGCCGGATGCTCGAGCGCTACCCGGCGGACCTGGCGCCCGCGCGGACCGCCGCCGACCTGGAGACGGCCCGCGCCGAGGGCCGTATCGCCTCCCTCATGGGTGCCGAGGGCGGCCACTCCATCGCCAACTCCCTGGGCACCCTGCGCGCCCTGCACGCGCTCGGTGTGCGCTACATGACGCTCACCCACAACTCCAACGTGGACTGGGCGGACTCCGCGACCGACGAGCCCCGGGCCGGCGGCCTGACCGCCTTCGGCCGCGAGGTGGTCGGGGAGATGAACCGGCTCGGCATGCTGGTCGACCTCTCGCACGTGGCCGCCACCACCATGCGGGACGCGCTGGACGCCTCCGCCGCGCCGGTGATCTTCTCGCACTCCTCCGCCCGCGCGGTCTGCGACCACCCGCGCAACATCCCCGACGACGTCCTGGAGCGGCTGCCCGCCAACGGCGGCGTGGCGATGGTGACGTTCGTGCCCAAGTTCGTGCTCCAGGCCGCCGTCGACTGGACGGCCGCCGCCGACGAGAACCTGCGCGCCCACGGACTGCACCACCTGGACACCAGCCCCGAGGCGATGCGGCTGCACCGCGCCTTCGAGGAGCGCCACCCGCGCCCGGTCGCCACGGTGTCCGTGGTGGCCGACCACCTGGACCACATGCGCGAGGTGGCCGGCATCGACCACCTGGGCATCGGCGGTGACTACGACGGCACCGCGTTCACCCCGGACGGCCTGGACGACGTCTCCGGCTACCCGAACCTCGTCGCCGAGCTGCTGGACCGCGGCTGGTCCCGCACCGACCTGGCCAAGCTCACCTGGCGGAACGCGGTACGGGTGCTGGGCGCGGCGGAGGACGTGGCCCGCGGTCTCCAGGCCACCCGCGGCCCCTCCCTCGCCACGATCGGGGAACTGGACGGCACACCCGGCGAGAGCTGACCGGATTACCCCCGAACGCCCCGCTCACCAGGAGGTCCGGCCCGCTCCGTGCGACCGTGTCGGTACGCCGGCCACAGCCCGTCGCAGCTCACGACCGGCGTTGCCGCCGACGACGTACGGAGCCCGCCATGGCCGACCTCCAGGACGACATCCCCCGCACGACCGAGGTCGGCGAGGACGACGGCCTGCCGGACGACCCCTTCCGCCTCCCGCCGGGGGACCTGCCCGCCGGGGAGGTGCCGGCAGAGGACGTGTCGGCCGGGGACCTGCTGGAGCGGGCCCGTGCCCTGCTGGCCGGGCACCCGGTCGCCGACGGCTACAGCGGCCTGCCCTGGGCCCTGCGCCACCTGCCCGGCTACGACCTCCAGCTGGGCGAGGCCGCCGTCGACACGGACCTGCCCCGGATGCGCGCCGGGCACGTCGGCGCGCTGTTCTGGTCGCTGCACCTGCCCGAGGGACCGGCCGGCGAGCGCCCGGTCGCGGCGACCCTGGAACAGCTGGACCTGGTGCGCTCGGTCGTCGAGACCCATCCGGAGGGGCTGCGCCTGGTGCGCACCGCCGGGCAGGTCATCGACGCCCGCAACCGGGGCCGGATCGCCGTGCTGCTCGGCCCCGCGCACGGCGCCGCGCTGGACGGCTCCCTCGCCGTCCTGCGCGTCCTGCACGCCCTCGGCCTGCGCGTCCTCACCCTCGCCGGCACCGCCTGGGCCGGCGAGTCCGGGCTCACCCGGTTCGGGGAGGAGGTGGTGCGCGAGATGAACCGGCTCGGGGTGCTCGCCGACGTCACCGGCGCCGGCCCGGCCACCGTCCAGCGCGCCCTCGCCCTGTCCAAGACACCCGTCCTGTGCACCCGCTCGGCCGCCCGCGCTCTGCGCCCGCACCCCGCCAACCTGTCCGACGACCTGCTGGCCGCCCTGGGCGGGGCCAAGGGCCTGTGCATGGTGCCGCTGACCGCCGAGCAGACCGGCCCGGCCGTCCCGGACGTCGCCGACCACCTCGACCACGTCCGGGACGTGGCCGGCCCCGAGTGCGTCGGCCTGTCCGGCACCTACGACTCCGGGGCGGTCCACCCGCGCGAACTCGCGGACGCCTCCCGCTATCCGCACCTGATCGCCGAGCTGCTCCGGCGCGGCTGGTCCGAGACCGAACTGTCCCTGCTGACCTGGGGAAACGTCCAGCGGGTGCTGCGCAGCGCGGACTTCACGGCCCGCGCCGCCCAGCACCGCCGGGAGGCACCGACGCTGCGGATCAGCGACCTGGACGCCCCTTGAGCGCCTACGACCGCTCGATCCGGGACAGGCAGAAGGGATGCCCGGCCGGGTCCGCGTACACCTGGAAGTCCTTCTTCTCGCGGTCCTCCAGGTCCAGCGGACGGGCGCCGAGCGCGAGCACCCGCTCGTGGGCGGCGTCGACGTCCGCCCAGGTCGGGCCCGCGTCGAAGTCGATGTGCAGCTGCTGGCCGTTGCGGTCGGCGCGCGGCCACTCGGGCGGGGTGTAGCCCTCGGCCCGCTGGAAGGCCAGCCGGGGCCCGTCCGGCACCTGGAGGACGACCCAGTCGTCGTCCTCGGGCTCCGGGGTGCCCCCGGCCACCGCCGCGTAGAAGGCGGCCAGGCCGTGCGGGTCGGGACAGTCGAGCACGACGTTGCGGAAACGGGCCACGGGTGCCATGCGTCCTCCGGTTTCTTGTGCGAGGTGTCTCAGCCGGCGCAGAGACAGAACGGGTGCCCCGCCGGGTCGGCGTAGACACGGAAGCTGCGGGACCGGTCGGCGGTGTCCAGCGGCCGGGCGCCGAGCCGAAGCGCCTCCTTCTCGGCCGCGTCCAGGTCCGGCACGGTCAGGTCCAGGTGGAACTGCTGGGAGTGGTCCGCCGCGGGCCACCGGGGCGGCACGAACCCGGGCGCCCGCTGGAAGGCGAGCGTCGCGCCGCCGGGTACCCGCAGGTTCACCCACTCGTCGTCCCCCTCCACCGTGCCGCCCAGCACATCGGCGTAGAACCCGGCCAGGGCGCGGGGGTCGGGACAGTCCAGGACCACGGATTCGAGCTTGGCGAGAGCCATGACTACCTCCTCGGTGTTACCTGTAGAGACGGGTAACCGGTAACGGTTACTGCATGCTCCCGCAGAAGGGGTAACGTCGCAAGCATGAGCGAGAGATCCGCCGCTCCGGGCGGCCTGGCGCTGGTCGAGACGCTGGTGAACACGCTCGACATCGAGGCGGGCGCCGACGCCCTGGACACGCCGGAGGTCCGCGTCCGGCTGGGGATCACCGAGGACGGCGTCGCCGAGGCCCGCGAACTGCGCGAGTCGCTGCGGGCCACGCTGCTCGCCCACGCCGGCCACCCGCCGCACCGCGCCGTGACCCCGCTCGGCACCCTGCTCGCCCGGGCCCCGCTGTACGTCGCCGTGGACGACCACGACGGCTCCGCCCGGCTGGCCCCCGCCGCTCAGGGCCCGCTGCTCTCCCGGGTCGCCGCCGCCGTCGCCGAGGCGCTCGTCGCCGGTACCTGGAGCAGGCTCAAGGCGTGCGAGTCCGAGACCTGCCACTGGGCGTACTACGACCGCAGCCCCGCCGGGCGCGGACGCTGGTGCTCGATGCGGGTCTGCGGCGCCCGCGCCAAGATGCGCCGCTACCGCGCGAAGGGCCCCTGACCCCCGGCCCCGATGGTGCACAATGCGCACAGCCCCCGGTTCGGCCGACTGAGCCTCGGCCGAACCGGGGGCGCCCTGGGCCTCCGGCCCGTGTGTTACGCCGTCGGCCGGCCCATCGCCCGGTACGTCCACCCCGCCCGGCGCCACAGCTCCGGGTCGAGGGCGTTGCGGCCGTCGAGCAGCACCCGGGCCGCCGCCGCCTCGCCCAGCGCCGCCGGGTCCAGCTCGCGGAACTCGCGCCACTCGGTCAGGTGCAGGACGACATGGGCGCCCCGGACGGCCTCCTCCGCGGTGTCGGCGTAGCCCAGGGTCGGGAAGACCTTGCGGGCGTTGGCCATGCCCTTCGGGTCGTACACCGTCACCTGGCCGCCCTGGAGGTGGATCTGTCCGGCCACGTTCAGCGCCGGCGAGTCGCGCACGTCGTCCGAGTCCGGCTTGAAGGTGGCGCCGAGCACCGCGACCCGCTTGCCGAGGAAGGAGCCGCCGCCGAGCGCCTCCCGGGCCATCTCCACCATCTGGCCGCGCCGGCGCATGTTGATGGAGTCGATCTCGCGCAGGAAGGTCAGCGCCTGGTCGGCGCCCAGCTCGCCCGCGCGGGCCATGAACGCCCGGATGTCCTTGGGCAGACAGCCGCCGCCGAAGCCGACTCCGGCGCGCAGGAACTTGTGGCCGATCCGGTCGTCGTGGCCGATGGCCTCCGCCAGCTTCGCCACGTCGCCGCCGGCCGCCTCGCACACCTCCGCCATCGCGTTGATGAAGGAGATCTTGGTGGCGAGGAAGGAGTTCGCGGCCGTCTTCACCAGCTCGGCGGTCGGGAAGTCGGTGACGACGAACGGCGTGCCCTCGGCCACCGGCGTCGCGTACACCTCGCGCAGCAGCTTCTCGGCGCGCTCGCCTCGGACGCCGACCACGATCCGGTCCGGGTGCAGGGTGTCCTGGACGGCGAAGCCCTCGCGCAGGAACTCCGGGTTCCAGGCCAGCTCGGCGTCCGCGCCCGCCGGGGCGTGCTCGGCCAGGTAGGCCGCCAGCCGCTCGGCGGAGCCCACCGGCACCGTCGACTTGCCCACGACCAGGGCCGGGCCGCGCAGATGCGGGGCGAGGGAGGCGATCGCGGAGTCCACGTACGACATGTCGCAGGCGTACTCGCCGTGCTTCTGCGGGGTGTTCACGCACACGAAGTGCACATCGCCGAAGGCGCCGGCCTCGGCCCAGTCCGTGGTGAACCGCAGCCGCCCGGTCGAGCCCTCGATCCCGGCGACGTGCCTCCGCAGCAGCTCCTGGAGCCCCGGCTCGTACATCGGGGTCTCGCCGCGTTCCAGCAGGGCGATCTTCTCCGGTACGACGTCCAGGCCCAGCACCTCGAAGCCCAGCTCGGCCATGGCCGCGGCGTGCGTGGCGCCGAGGTAGCCGGTGCCGATCACGGTGATCTTCAGGCTCATGGGTGCTCCAGCTCGGGTCCGTCGGTCGTGCGCGGTCATGCGGGCCCGAGCATATCCGGGCCGCCGACCGGGCATTTTTCCCGCTGTCGCGTAGGTCACGTAGGCGGGTGAGGGCCGGACCTCTAAAATTTGAGTTACTTAACGGTAATTAGCGTCAGTATCACTGCGTCTTTGGAGCGTGAGAGACCGTGGCCGGATCGGCTGACTTCGACCTGTACCGCCCGTCCGAGGAGCACGACATGCTCCGGGACGCCGTCCGTTCCCTGGTCGAGGCGAAGATCGCGCCGTACGCCGCGGCGGTGGACGAGGAGGCCCGCTTCCCGCAGGAGGCCCTCGACGCCCTGGTGGCCAACGACCTGCACGCCGTGCACGTCCCCGAGGAGTACGGCGGCTCCGGCGCCGACGCGCTCGCCACGGTCATCGTGATCGAGGAGGTCGCCCGCGCCTGTGTCTCCTCCTCGCTCATCCCGGCGGTGAACAAGCTGGGCTCGCTCCCGGTGATCCTCTCCGGCTCCGAGGAGCTGAAGAAGAAGTACCTGGGCCCGCTGGCCAAGGGCGACGCGATGTTCTCGTACTGCCTCTCCGAGCCGGAGGCGGGCTCGGACGCGGCCGGCATGAAGACCAAGGCCGTCCGCGACGGCGACCACTGGGTGCTCAACGGCGTCAAGCGCTGGATCACCAACGCGGGCGTCTCCGAGTACTACACGGTGATGGCCGTGACGGACCCCTCGAAGCGCTCCAAGGGCATCTCCGCCTTCGTCGTGGAGAAGTTCGACGAGGGCGTCTCCTTCGGCGCCCCGGAGAAGAAGCTCGGCATCAAGGGCTCCCCGACCCGCGAGGTCTACTTCGACAACGTCCGCATCCCCGCCGACCGCATGATCGGCGAGGAGGGCACCGGCTTCATGACGGCCATGAAGACCCTGGACCACACCCGCATCACCATCGCCGCCCAGGCCCTCGGTGTCGCCCAGGGCGCCTTCGACTACGCCAAGGGCTACGTCCAGGAGCGCAAGCAGTTCGGCAAGCCGATCGCCGACTTCCAGGGCATCCAGTTCATGCTCGCCGACATGTCGATGAAGATCTCGGCGGCCCGCGCCCTCACCTACCAGGCCGCCGCCGCCTCCGAGCGCGGCGACGCCGACCTCACCTACCTGGGCGCCGCCGCCAAGTGCTTCGCCTCCGACGTCGCCATGGAGGTCACCACCGACGCCGTCCAGCTCCTCGGCGGCTACGGCTACACCCGCGACTACCCGGTGGAGCGCATGATGCGCGACGCCAAGATCACCCAGATCTACGAGGGCACCAACCAGGTCCAGCGCATCGTCATGGCGCGCAACCTGCCGTAACCGTCCGGGGTTTTCCCGGATTTCCGGAAGGCGCCCCTCCAGGCGCCTTCCTTCTTTATGTTGGGCGCGTTCCGACCGTGATCACTTCGAAGGAGACCCGCGCCCATGGCCCTGACCGACCACACCGCGGCAACGGGTGACGAAGGCGTCGCGCGCATGGCCCGGCTGCGCACCGACGTCTCCCACTCGGCGCGCATCTGGAACTACTGGCTCGGCGGCAAGGACCACTACCGGGTGGACGAGGAAGTCGGCGACCAGATCCTCGGCTTCGTCCCCGCGCTGCCCCGCTCGGCCGTCGCCGACCGGGCGTTCCTGGCCCGCGCGGTCCGGCACCTGGCCGGCACCGAGGGCATCCGGCAGTTCCTGGACATCGGCACCGGCCTGCCCACCGCCGACAACACCCACGAGGTCGCGCAGCGCGTCGACCCGTCCTGCCGGATCGTCTACGTCGACAACGACCCGCTGGTCCTCACCCACGCCCACGCGCTGCTGACCAGCACCCCCGAGGGCGCCACGGACTACATCGAGGCCGATGTGCGCGACCCGGAGGCCATCCTGCGGGGCGCCGCCCGGACCCTGGACCTGGACCGCCCGGTCGCCCTCACCCTGCTCGGCATCCTCAACTTCGTCATGGACACCGACGAGGCCGTATCCATCCTGCACCGGCTCCTGGACGCCGTGCCCTCCGGCAGCTTCCTGGTCGTCTCCCACCCCACCACCGAGGTCGACGGCGAGGCGATGACCCAGGCGGTGGAGTACTGGAACGGCCAGGGCTCCGCGCCCATGACCCTGCGCAGCCGCGCCGACCTGGCCCGTTTCCTCGACCGGGTCGAGCTGCTGGAGCCCGGCCTGGTCTCCTGCTCCCGCTGGCGGCCCGCGGCCGGGGAGCCGGAGCCGGCGGAGGTCACCCACTTCGGAGCGGTGGGCCGCAAGCCGTAGAACGGCGGGCGAGGAGCGGGGCGCGAGCCGTGGCCCGGGGTGCGGCCCGGGCCCGACGTGCGGGGCGGCGGGAGGGGACGTAGGACGGAAGAACACGGGGTCCGCCCCGGGCCCCCGCCTTCCCAGGAGGAGCCATGACCCAGTCGCCGGCGATGCCCGCCCTCACGCGGCAGATGCAGGACTGCATCGCCGCCTGCATGGACTGCCACAGCATCTGCGAGGAGACCATGAGCTCCTGCATGCAGAAGGGCGGCCAGCAGCAGATGCAGATCATGCGCGCGCTGATGGACTGCTCCGAGACCACCCGGATGTGCGCCGACATGATGATGCGCCGCTCGCCCATGCACACCGACATGTGCGCGCTGTGTGCCAAGGCGTGCGACCTGTGCGCCGAGGCGTGCGGCACCATGCCGGACGACCAGCAGCTGACGCGCTGTGCCGAGGCGTGTCGCCGCTGTGCCGAGAGCTGCCGGGCGATGGCGGGCGCCGGCCGCGTGTAGCCCCCGCCGTAGCTCCCGCGACGGCACGGCCGGGGGCACCCGGTCCGGTGCCCCCGGCCCCCGCTCCCCGGTGCCTAGTTCCCCTAGTTCCCGGAGACGGTGACCTTCTCGTCGTTGTTCAGCTCGTCCACCAGCGTCTTCACCTTGGCCTTGTCCCAGACCAGGTTGCCGCCCGCGGAACCGGAGATCGGCATGTTCATCGAGGTGCCGTCACCGCCGCTGACGCCCTTCATCGCCCAGAACATCGACGCCAGGTCCCACAGCGACATGTCCTCGTCGACGATCAGGGAGTCCAGGCCCGCGCCCATGGTCGGGTAGAACTTGAACGGGTTCAGGATCGTCGACGGCGTCGCCACCTGGTGGGCCAGGGCGGCGAGGAACTTCTGCTGGTTCTTGGTCCGCTGGAGGTCGGAGGCGGCGAACGCGTGCCGGGTGCGCACGAACGCGAGGGCCTCCTGGCCGTTCAGCGTCTGCTTGCCGGCCTCGAAGTCGGCGCCCGACCACTTGTCCTTGAAGCCCTTGTCGATGTCGATCTCGACACCGCCCACCGCGTCCACGATGCTCGCGAAGCCCTGGAAGCCGATCTCCACGTAGTGGTCGATGCGCAGCCCGGTGTTGGCCTCGATCGTGCGGACCAGCAGCGTCGGCCCGTCCTCGGCGTAGGTGGCGTTCAGCTTGGTGTGCCGGCCCTGCGCCGGGAACACCTTCCCGGACGTCGACCCCTGGTACGACGGCACCACCACGTCCGAGTCGCGCGGCAGCGAGATCAGCGTGTCGCCGTTGTCGCCGACGTGCAGGATCATCATCGAGTCGGTGCGCTTGCCCTCGGCGCCGCCGGTGTGCAGCTTCTTCTCGTCCTCCTTGGACATGCCCTCACGGCTGTCCGAACCGACGATCAGGTAGTTCGTGCCGTCGCCGCCCTCCGGCCGGTCGATGACCTTGGACAGGTCCACCTCGCGGCGCAGCTTGGAGTCGGCCCAGAAGTAGGTCGCGACCGACGTGACGACGAACACAGCCGCCACCGTGATCGCCGTCCACTTGATCCGCCGCCGCCAGTTCGGCGCCGGACGCGGGCCCCGGGCGGACGCGCCCCCCGGAGCGCCCGGACCGCGGCCGCCGGGGGAGCCGTAGACCTGGCCGGTGTTGTAGCCGCTGTCGTAGCCGCCGGCCCCCGGTTCATGGCCCCGGCCGTCCACGTACGCCGGCTGCTGCGGCACCCCGGCAGCGCTCGGCGGAGCCGCCGGGCCGGAGCCGTCGTGCCCCGAGCGCGGCCCGGGCGGTACCGCCGGGCCGCGCCGCACCTGACGCATCACGCGGGCGCTCTCCGGCCGCGCGCCGGCGCTGCCGCGTCCGTAGCGCGGGCCGCGGTTGTCGTCGGACCATCCCTCGGGCCAGTCATTCATGCGAACCAGTGTGCCGGGCGCCGTGGTGTGCCGGACAAGGGCTGTCGGAAAATCAGGGCCCCGCTGTTGCGAAGCCGACACAAATTCCGCGAATGCGCCGTCGGCATAAGGTGGAGGGCATGACAGACCAGGCCACGGAAGTGGAACCGGAACTCCCGGGCAAGCCCACCTCCGCCTCCCGCACCACCCTCAGCCACATCATGACCCACAACGACACCAACCTGCTGGGGACGGTGCACGGCGGGGTGATCATGAAGCTGGTCGACGACGCGGCGGGCGCCGTGGCCGGCCGGCACTCCGGCGGTCCCGCCGTCACCGCGTCCATGGACGAGATGGCGTTCCTGGAGCCGGTGCGCGTCGGTGACCTGGTCCATGTGAAGGCACAGGTGAACTGGACCGGCCGGACCTCGATGGAGGTCGGTGTCCGGGTCCTCGCCGAGCGCTGGAACGAGTCCGCCCCGCCCACCCAGGTCGGCTCCGCCTACCTGGTCTTCGCCGCGGTGGACGCCGACGGCAAGCCGCGCCGGGTGCCGCCGGTCATACCCGAGACCGACCGCGACCGCCGCCGCTACCAGGAGGCGCAGATCCGCCGCACCCACCGCCTGGCCCGCCGCCGCGCCATCCGCGAGCTGCGCGAACAGCGTGCGGCGGAGGGCTTCGAGGACTGAGCGCCCCGGAGAGCGCTCAGCACACCGCCCCGCTCCCGGCGGCCCGGGCAGGCCACTGCCCGGCCGCCTCCCGGCACGCGTGGCTCACTGCCTCGCGGCCTCTGGCACGCGCGGCTTACTGCCTCGCGGCCTCTGGCACGCGCGGCTTACTGCCTCGCGGCTCCTGGCACGCGCGGCTTACTGCCTCGCGGCTCCTGGCACGCGCGGCTCACTGCCTCGCCGCCCCCGGCACGGGCCGCCACTGCCTCGCCCCCTCGGCGCGCGCGGCTCGCCACCCCGCCGCCCCGCCGCCCCGCGCACCGCTCAGCACACCACCTCGTTGCCGCGCAGCACGCTCTGTTCCGGGCGGCCCGGGTCGTCGAACCGCACCCGGCGGACGTCCTTGAAGTCGGCGCCGGCCGTCACCTTCAGCAGCGGCCCCTGTCCCGGCACCGCCCGCAGCTCGCTGCCCGGCAGGGCCGCGGCCAGGGAGCGGGCGGAGCGGTCCCAGCGGGGGTCGTAGAACACCAGCGTGTGCGGCACGTGGGCGGGGGCCGTCACCGGCCGGCGGGTGGTGGCGAAACCGGTCGCCGCGAGCGCCGCGTCGACCCGCTTGCCCAGCCCCACCGTGCCCGTGCCGTTCGCCACCTGCACCCGGATCGTCTCCGGGGCCACCTCCACCGGCACCGGCGCGGGCACCCGGGAGCGGTGCGCGCGGTCCTCGGCCAGCGGCTTGTCGTCACGCACCGCCGCGAACAGCTTCTCCGCCTTCGCCGGGTCCCACTTCAGCGTCGAGCCGATGCCCTTGACCTGGTAGTTCAGCTGCCCGATGGGCACGGTGGTGAACTCCGAGGAGGACGGCGAGAAGTTCCGCATCGCCCGGCCGAGGGCGAGCAGCTCGTCGGTGCCGAAGCCCGTGTCCGCGCGGACCGAGCCGAGCACCGCCCGGGTCACGTCCCGGAACCGCATCGGGTTCAGCAGCACCCCGGAGGAGGTCGTCCTGTCGAGCAGCGCGGCCAGGAACCGCTGCTGCCGTTTCATCCGGCCCAGGTCGCTGGCCCCGTCGACGTACCGGGCGCGCACGTACTGCAGTGCCTGCCCGCCCCGCAGGGTGTGCCGCCCGGCGGCGAGGTCGAGCCCGGTGTACCGGTCCTTCAGCGGGGTCGGCGTGCACACCTCGACCCCGCCGAGCACGTCCACGGTCCGCATGAAGCTGGTGAAGTCGACCTCCAGATAGTGGTCGATCTTCACATGGGTCATGTTCTCCACCGTGCGGATGGTCAGCTGCGGGCCGCCCTCGGCGTAGGCAGCGTTCAGCCTGACCGGGTGCGGGCCGTGCCGCCGCCCCGAGTTCTGGTCGGTGTGCGCCGGCATCTCGGCGTAGGAGTCGCGCGGCAGGCTCACCACCGTGGCCCGCTCCAGGTCGTCGGCGATGTGCACGATCATCATGGTGTCGGTGCAGTGGCAGGGCTGGCCGCCCAGCCGGAAGGCGCGCCGGTCCCGTTCGCTGACCCTGTCCCGGGCGTCGGTGCCGACCAGCAGCACGTTCATGCCGTGCCCGCCCCGGGGCCGGTTCTTCATGTCCTTGAAGGCGTCGATCCGGGCGATGCCCGCGTCCAGGCTGCTGACCACCGCGTGCCCGATCCCGGCGGAGGCGAGCACCACGACCGACAGGGTGGTGACCGCCCGCATGGCCCAGCGGGGCCGCCGCGGCGGCGGGACCGGCCGCATGGCCCGCTCGGGCGGGCGCGGCACACGGAGGGGCGGCTGCGGGCGGCGCTGCGGACGCGCCGGGGACCGGGGCGGGCTGGGCAAGGGGGACACCTCCGGACGAGGCCGTACGCGGGATCCGGGAGCACAGTAGGCCGATACGATCTCCAGCCCGCGCCGCGGCCCCGGTGGCGCGCATCCGTGTCCCCCGTTCGCGGTAACGTGAGGCTCCTATGAACGCCAAGCCCGACGTGCGGCTCCCCGCAGTGTCCGTGATCATGCCCGTCCTCAACGAGGAGCGGCATCTGCGCGGAGCCGTCGAAGCGATCCTCGCGCAGGAGTACGCCGGCGAGATGGAGGTCGTGATCGCCCTCGGTCCGTCCACGGACCGCACGGACGAGATCGCCGCCGAGCTGGTCCGCGCGGACCCCCGCGTGCACACCGTGCCCAACCCGACCGGCCGTACCCCGGCCGCGCTGAACGCGGCGATCAAGGCGTCCCGGCATCCGATCGTGGTCCGCGTCGACGGCCACGGCATGCTCTCGCCGAACTACATCGCCACCGCCGTGCGGCTGCTGGAGGAGACCGGCGCGCAGAACGTCGGCGGCATCATGCACGCCGAGGGCGAGAACGCCTGGGAGCACGCGGTGGCCGCCGCGATGACGTCGAAGATCGGCGTCGGCAACGCGGCCTTCCACACCGGCGGCCAGGCCGGCCCCGCCGAGACCGTCTACCTCGGCGTGTTCCGGCGCGAGGCGCTGGAGCGGCAGGGCGGTTACAACGAGGAGTTCATCCGCGCCCAGGACTGGGAGCTGAACTTCCGGATCCGTGAGGCGGGCGGGCTGATCTGGTTCTCGCCCGAGCTGCGGGTGTCGTACCGGCCGCGGCCGTCGGTGCGCGCGCTGGCCAGGCAGTACAAGGACTACGGCCGCTGGCGGCACGTCGTCGCCCGCTACCACGCCGGGTCCATCAACCTGCGCTACCTCGCCCCGCCGGTGGCGGTGTGCGCCATCGCGGCGGGCCTCGTCGTCGGCGTCGCGCTGACCCCCTGGGGCCTGGTGGTCCCCGGCGGTTACCTGGCCGCGATCGTCGCGGGCTCGGTCCCGGCCGGCAAGGGGCTGCCGCTGTCGGCCCGGCTGCGCATCCCCGTCGCCCTGGCCACCATGCACATGTCCTGGGGCTGGGGCTTCCTGACCAGCCCGAAGTCGCTGGCGCGGAAGGTCATCGCCTCCCGCCGGCCCGCGGTCCACGCCTGAACCCGCGCCGGGGCCCCTTCCACCGGGGCCCCGGAACCCGGTCCGCTACCAGCGGTAGGGGGCGTACACGTCCATGCACTTGGAGGTGTCCGAGCCGTTCACGGCGTCGGAGTTCTCCGGCAGGTCGCCGGCCTCGGGCTCGGACGCCTTCGGGTAGGACGGGCCGGAGCGCCAGTCCGCGCCGACGACGACCGTGACCCCCGAGACGTCGGTCGACTTCTGCACCTGGGTCATCGGGATGCCCAGCGCCTCGGCCACCGCCTGGGCGTCGCCCTCCAGGTCCGCGCTCGGGTAGCGCACCAGCGTCTTGTCCTCGGCCAGGCTTGCCGAGGCGTCGGCCTGCGCCCGGGTGTAGCCCTTGCCGACGAGCACCTGGGCGATCGCCGACGCCCGCTGCCCCACCGCGGCCTCGTCGGAGGTCCGGGTGGCGTTGCGCACCAGCACCCCGAGCGCGGCCGTGTCCAGGGACGGCTTCTTCTCCGGCTTGTTCGCGGCGGTGTCCTTCTTGCCGCCCTTCCCGTCCGGCTTCCCGCCGTTCTTGTCGAACGGCACGTCGTCCCGGAGCATCCGCCACATCTTGTCGGCGTTCTCCTTGTCGGGGATGACGTGGTTCCCGTTGCGCGGGTCCTTCAGGTTGGGCATGGTCACGGAGGTGATGCGGTCCGTGGGCACCGACTTCATCTGCATGCCGAGGTCGTAGAGCTTCTTGACCGAGGTGATCTCCTCGGACACGTGCAGCGACTTGACGGCCGCGTCCGCCAGGTCCATCAGCCGGCCGGTGTCGGTGAACACGTTCTGCTGCTTGAGCGTGCGGATCATCGAGTTCAGGTACATGTGCTGGGCGCGGGCCCGCATCAGGTCGTCGCCCCAGGCGTGCCGGGTGCGCAGCCACTGCAGCGCCTGCTCGCCCTTCACCTTGTGCGTGCCCTTGGTCAGCTTCAGCCCGGACCCGCCGGACACGGTGGCCGTCGGGTGGTCCGACACGTTCTGGTTCACGCAGACGTCGACACCGCCGATCGCGTCGGCCATCCGCACCACGCCCGCGAAGTCGATCGTCATCCAGTGGTCGATATAGACCCCGGTGAGGTTCTCCCAGGTCAGCAGCGTGCAGCCGGCCCCGCCACGGGCCAGGGTGACGTTGATGATGTCGTTCGTCGGCGGATATTCCTTGCCGGTGTCGGGGTCCGTGCACGCGGGGATGTCCACCCGGGTGTCCCGCGGGATGCTGATCATCGCGGCGCTCTTGCGGTCCGCCGAGAGGTGGATGAGCATCTGCACGTCCGCCAGCGGCGGGTCGCCGGCGTGGTCCCGGCTGCCGCCGAGCTTCACGTTCTCCGCGGAATTACGGCTGTCCGAGCCGATCAGCAGGATGTTCAGCGGGGTCTGGCCGGCCGCGTTCGGCGCGGTCCGGTGCGCCTTGGAGTCGTCGCCGTTGGCGCGCCGCCCCTTCTGGAGATTGCCGTTGAGGTGCTGGTAGTACAGATATCCGGCGCCCGCGGTGCCGAGTATCACCACCGCCAGCACCGTCGCCGACCAGCGCAGCACCCGCCTTCTTCGCCGCCGCCGGTCGGTCCCCGCACCGCCCGGCCGCCGCCTGCTCCCACCCCGGCCCGGACCCGCCGGTGCCCCCGCGGCCGCAGGCGTGCGCGCCACCGCGTCCTCGACCGCCGGAGCCTTTCCGCGCACCTCGCTCTGCGCCACTCCCTGCCCTCCCCGCCCTCGCGCCAAGCAGCGGGCCCGTCCCGCGTCCGGTTAGACGCACGACGGGCCCCATGGGTTACCTACGAAGCGCACTTCACCTTGTCCGCCGTGGACTTGTCGACCTTCGGTGCCTTCGTCGGGGGTGTCAGGGAGACCCCCGCTCCCTTGAAGTCCGCGCCCAGGGTCAGCGTCATCGCCGGCAGTCCCTGCGCGTTGTCCACGCTCTCGCCCGGTTTCAGCGCGGCCCCGGACAGGCCCATGATCGCGGCCAGCCGGCGGGCCTGGGCCGCCTGGTCGGGCGCGTACTCCAGCGTGGTCTTCGCCAGCTTCTCGGGGGCGTTGCCGCCGTTCTCGGACTTGGTCACGCCCTGGTCGTTCTGCAGCCAGCCCAGTACCGCCTGCGCGCTGCCGGCCTGTGCCCCGCCGTTGAGGACGCGCACCCGCACCTCGGAGGCGGGCGCCTGGGTGCCCTTCAGCCGGGCGGCCTGGGCGTCCTTCGCCGCCTTCTCCTTCTTCTTCACGTCGGTGAAGGAGATGTCGTTCTGGATGGCCTGGAACACCTGCGGGGCCAGCTCCTGATTCACGATCACCGTCTTGTGCACGGGGCCGTCGGCCGGGTTGTCCTTGACCGGCAGCGTGGTGAAGGTCAGGTTCTTCGGGTCGAGCTTGCCCAGCTCCAGCCCCAGGTCCTTGAGCCTGTTGATGTCGTCCAGCTTGTCGTCCACGGTCAGCGCCTTGGTGCCGGCCTCCGCCAGCTTCACCATCTTGGTCGGGCTGGTCAGCGTGGAGTTGCCCTTCAGCTTGCGCATCAGCGCGCCGAGGAACTGCTGCTGGAGCTGGATCCGGCTCAGGTCGCCGCCGAGGCCCACGGAGTGCCGGGTGCGCACGAACGCCAGCGCCTGCTCACCGGAGATCTTGTGGTTGCCCTTGGACAGCTTCAGGTGCGAGTCCGGGTCGTCGATGTCCTTGGCCAGGCAGACCTCGACACCGTCGACCGCCTCGGTCAGCGTCTTGACCGCGTTGAAGTCGGCCACCATGAAGTCGTCCGGCTTGATCCCGGTCAGCTCGGTCACCGTGCGCATGGTGCAGCTCGGCGTGCGGTCGTCCTGCCCGAGGCTGGTGTTGAAGCGCACGCCCGTCGAGCCCGGGATGACCTTCTGGGTGCCGTCCTCCTGCTCGGTCGGGCAGTCCGGGATGTCGACGATCAGGTCACGCGGGATGCTCAGCGCGGTGGCGTTGGAGCGGTCCTTGGACACGTGCAGCAGGATCGTGGTGTCCGCGTGGCCGACACTGCCCGCGTCGCCGTAGCCCTCGTTGCCCGCGCCGGTGCGCTTGTCGGTGCCGATCAGCAGGATGTTGATCGCCTCGTCCTTGCGGAAGCCACCCGTACTGGCGCCGTCGTCGGACACGGACGTGATGTTGTCGTTCAGGTGCTTGATGTAGAGGTAGCCGGCGGCCGACACGGCGACCAGCACGAACGCCATGGACCCGCCGGTCCACAGCAGCACCTTCTTCGCCCGGGACGGCTTCTTCGCCGGCCGCCGCGAGGCGCGCCGCCCCTGCGGCGCCTCCGGCTCCGCGGCCCGGCGCCGGGCCGAGCGCGGCGGCGGCACGTCGGAGCCGCGCGCCCGGGACGGCGGCCGGCTCTCGCCGCCCTGCCGCCGGGCACGGCCGCCCGCCGCACCGCCGTCGTCCTTCCCGGACGGTCTGCGCGGTCCGGGAACCGGCGGCTGCGCTGCGGAAGGGCTCAGTCGCAGTTCGTATTCGCCGGTGTTCGGATTGAGCACCCACTGGTCTGCGGGGTCGATGTTGTCCGCCCGCCCACGGCCTTGCGCGTCCACGGTTGTCCGAATCCTCCGTCGGGGCCACGCGGCGCCTTCCCCCTCCAAGGCGCTCGGGTCTCGGTGAAAACAGTGCACGGCCCCGACAAAGCCCGTCGGACCTCGCGGCCAGGTGCACCGGATCGCTCACACTATCCGCCCAGTTCAGCGTCGGACGACGCCGATGACAAATTCGACGTGCCTACAACCGGGCAATCCCCCTCATTTTCAAAACGGAGGTTCGCCGTTTCGGGTAGGCGGCCTACGCACAGGTGTGTTCGGCGGCGGTGTACCCGCGAAACGTCGGGGCGGGCGAGGGGCCGTCCGGGCCGCCCGCTCCTGTGACATCCCGGGGAACTTCCTGTGAATTCTCCCGTGACACCGCCACCGGCCGATCGGCCCGCAGCCGCCCGAACAGTTTCTCGGCCTCCGGCTCCACGAGCTGATCACGATTGGCGTCGTAGACATACGACCGTCTCGGCACGGTCAGGAACCGGACCTGTTCCGTGGGGATGTCGCGCAGTCCGCGCGCCAGCTGGTACAGGCCGCGCAGGCTCGCCAGCTCCGGGTCGGTGGTCAGCGCGGAGGTCGCCGCGTCCAGCAGCGGATACAGCTTCACCGGATTGAGCAGGATGTCGTCGCCGCGCACCTTGTCGACCAGCGCGCCGAGGAACCGCTGCTGGCGCTCCATCCGCTCGGTGTCGCTGCCGTTGCCGAGCGACTTGCGGGCACGCACGTACCCGAGCGCCTGCTCCCCGTTCAGCGTGACCCGCCCGGCGGGCAGCCGCAGCTTCGCCGCCTTGTCGTCCACCGGCTCCTCGAGGCACACCTCGACGCCGTCGACGGCGTCCACGATTCTCTTGAACCCGGCGAAGTCCAGCACCATGTGGTGGTCGACGCGGATGCCGGTGAGCTTCTCCACGGTCCGGATCGTGCACGCCGAACCGCCCACCTCGAAGGCGTGGTTGAACATCGCGAACACCGGGTCGCTGCGCGTGCCGTCCTCCTTCCGGCAGGAGGGGATGTCGACCATCAGGTCGCGGGGCAGCGACACGGCGGTGGCGCTGGTCCGGTCGGCGGCCAGGTGCAGCAGGATCGTGGTGTCCGACCGCTGGCCGTCGATGCCCTTGCCGTACTCGCGGTTGGCCTCCCCGGCCCGGGTGTCGGACCCGATGAGCAGGATGTTCTGCGCGTCCCGGACCAGCGCGGTGGGCCGCTCCCGTTCGTAGCGCGCCAGTTCGGCGGCGGCGGCCTCGTCGGAGGTGATGTTGGCGCTGAGCCGGGCGTAACCGGCCCAGCCGGCGCCGGCGGCGGCGAGGAGGAGGACGGCCGCCCCCAGCGCCGAGTTCCGCAGCCGGCGCCGCCGCCGGCGTCGTATCAGCCCGTCCCCGGTGGCCGAGGACCCCGGACCGCGACCGGTACCGAGGGGCCTGCCTGCGGTGTCGGTCACGATGGGCCATCCCCTCATGGCGTACGAGCGTCACGTGCTGCCCTTACGACGATGGCGGGGGAGCGGCCCGGGCAGCGCCCTTTGCTGCTCCGATCGGGTGAGACGGAGGGTCCTCGGGGCGTGGGGGCGTGGGGGTACGGGGGCGCTGCGCGGCTCACGCCGTATGACGGCCGCCGTACGGGCTCAGCGGCGTACCGCGGTCACCCGTTCGCTCTCGACGCGCTTGGTGAGGGACTCCTCGTCCAGCCGGTCCAGGTGCCGGCACAGCACCACGGACCCGCCGACGGCCAGCGGCGAGAACAGTCCCGCGCTCAGCCCCTCCCAGGTGTCGTACGGCAGCCCGGACAGCAGCCGGGAACCGGGCCCGGTCAGCTCCAGCGAGGGCGCCTGGGCCCAGGCGTGCTCGACCACCTCCGCGCCGCTGAACTCCCGTCCGGCGACGACGAGCGCCGGCTCCCGCGGGTCCACCGGAGCGAACGGGACGAACCGGTCGCTCTGTCCCGGCACTTCCACGGCGTAGTCGAGGAACCCGGCCGGCGGCTGCGGGAACCGCCCGCCCAGGGGCCGCAGCGCCAGCGCCACCCGCTCCCCGGAGCAGGCCCGCGCGGCCTCCAGCGCGTCGGGACCGCTCACCACGAGGTCGGCCGCCGCCGGGTCCCCGGCGACGTCCGCGACCGCGCCCACCGAGGAGCAGGCCAGCAGCCACACCGCCGTCTGCCAGTGCGCGGGCAGCAGCAGCGCGACGCGGTCACCGGGTTCGGCGCCCAGGTCGCCCTGGAGGAGGTTGGCGGTCTTGGCCACCCAATTGGCGAAGGTGGCCACGGACAGTTCGACGCGTTCGCCCGTGGCGTCGTCGTAGAAGGTCACCAGCGGGCGGCCGGGGTCCGCGGCGAGCGCGGAAGTCAGCAGGTCGGCGGGGGTGCGATCGGTGGCGTTCACCCGGGACAGGGTACGCGCGGGCGGGCGTCGGCACGGGGGGAACGGGCCACCGGTTCGGCGGATCCCCGTCCGACGGTCCGTCAGTTGACCTATGGACAGATTTGTACGGTTATGCACAAAGTCGTGTGTATGCGTGGATTCCTTGCCTCCTCTTCCGGCGTCCTTCCGTTCACCCTCCGCTCGACCGGTGCCGCCTGCGCGGCGGTCCTCGCCCTCGCGCCGGCCCCGCCCGCGTTCGGGTCCGTGCCCGCGTCCGGGGCCGCGTCCATGCCCGCGTCCGGTTCCGGGGGCGCGGTTCCGGGCAGTACCCGGTCGCTGCCGCTCGTCCCGCTGTCCCGTGAAGGCGACCCCGGCGCGGCCCCCGAGCAGGGCCTGCGCCGCACCGGCCTCGGCCGCTTCGCGCTGCTCGGCGTGGTGTGGGACGACCCCGGCACCGGGCTGCGCGGCCGGGTGCGGGTGCGTACCCGCTCCGCCGCGACGGGGAAGTGGACCGGCTGGCAGGACGTCGAGGCGCACGCCGACCACGGCGCCGACCCGGGCACGGCGGAACGTTCCGCCCGCCGGGTGCGCGGGGCGACCGCACCGCTGTGGGTGGGCGCCTCGGACGGTGTGGAGGTACGGGTGCGGGCGGAGAAGACGGGCGGCCGGGGCGGACGGAGCGCGTTGCCGTCGGGGCTGCGCCTGGAACTGGTCGACCCCGGGCGGGACACGGGGCAGGCGCCGGCCGCGGGGGCGCCCGCCGGCGAGCCGCCGCGCACCGCGCCGGCCACGGAGGCCGCGATCGCCGCCTCGGGCGCCAACGCCGACGTCGCCGCCTACGGCACCACCGCGATCCCGGAACTCGACCGCCCGGCCACCGAGAAGGAACTGACGAGGCTTCAGGGCCCGTCACGGGGCAAGCCGTACATCGGTGCGCGCCCGAAGATCGTCACGCGCCGGGGCTGGGGCGCCGACGAGTCACTGCGCGAACGCGGGTTCGTCTACACGAAGAAGATCAAGGCGGCCTTTGTGCACCACACGGCCTCGGGCAACAAGTACACCTGCGCGCAGGCCCCTTCCGTCATCCGCGGCATCTACCGCTACCACGTCAAGAGCATGGGCTGGCGGGACATCGGCTACAACTTCCTCGTCGACAAGTGCGGAACGCTCTACGAGGGCCGGGCCGGGGGCGTGGCCAAGCCGGTGCTCGGCGCGCACACCCTCGGGTTCAACACCGACAGCATGGGCGTCGCCGTGATCGGCAGCCACGGCACGACGCAGCCGCCGGGCGCGGCGGTGACGGCCGTCGCCCGGCTCGCCGCGTGGAAGCTCGGCCTCCACGGGGCCGATCCGAGGGCGAAGACGTACCTCACGTCGGGTGGCGGCAACCTCTACCCCAAGGGAAAGAAGGTACGGCTGCACGTGATGTCCGGTCACCGGGACGGATACGCCACCGAGTGCCCCGGAAAGCGGCTCTACGCCAAGCTGGGCACGCTCCGCACCAGCGCGGCGCGCTACCAGGGGCGCTGAGGCCGGGCGGACGGGGGAAAGCGCGCGCCGATCGGGCGGACACCGCGCGGCCGGCCGAGGCGCCGTCCTCCGGTCTGCTTACACTGGCCGGCCGAAACGAGTGAGACCAGCAGCGCGGCCGGTCCGGCTGGAAGCGGAGACGACAGGTGACGGAAGCGATCCTTCTGGTCGGTGGCAAGGGCACCCGGCTGCGACCGCTCACGGTGCACACGCCCAAGCCGATGGTGCGGGCCGCCGGGGTGCCGTTCCTCACCCACCAGCTGGCGCGGGCCCGGGCGGCGGGCGTGGAACACATCGTCCTCGCGACCAGCTATCTGGCCGAGGTCTTCGAGCCGTACTTCGGCGACGGCTCCGCGCTCGGCCTGCACATCGAGTACGTCACGGAGAAGGAGCCCCTCGGCACGGGAGGCGCGATCCGCAACGTCGCCGACCGGCTGCGCTCCGGTCCCGACGACCCGGTCCTGGTCTTCAACGGCGACATCCTGACGGGGCTGGACATCAGGGCCCTGGTGAGCACCCACGAGACGACGGGCGCCGATGTCTCGCTGCACCTGACGAGGGTGGCGGACCCGCGCGCCTACGGGCTCGTGCCCACGGACGACACCGGGCGCGTGCTGGCCTTCCTGGAGAAGCCGCAGACCCCGGAGGAGATCGTCACCGACCAGATCAACGCGGGGGCGTACGTCTTCCGCCGCTCGGTCATCGACACCATCCCGGCGGACCGGCCAGTCTCCGTCGAACGCGAGACCTTCCCCGGCCTGCTGGCGGCCGGCGCCCATCTCCAGGGCATGGTCGACTCCACGTACTGGCTGGACCTCGGCACCCCGGCCGCCTTCGTACGCGGCTCGGCCGACCTGGTCCTCGGGCGCGCGCCCTCCCCGGCCGTGCCCGGCCGCTGCGGCGACCGTCTCGTGCTGCCCACGGCCACGGTGGCGCCGGACGCCAAGCTGACCGGCGGCACGGTGGTGGGCGAGGGCGCGTTCGTGGCCGAGGGGGCGCGGGTCTCCGGCTCCACCATCCTTCCCGGCGCCGTCATCGAGCCGGACGCCGTCGTCACCGACTCCCTCATCGGCACCGGGGCCCGGGTCGGCGAACGCTCCGTCCTCACCGGCACGGTCGTCGGCGACGGCGCGGTCGTGGGCGCCGACAACGAACTCCGCGAGGGCGTACGGGTGTGGTGCGACGCCCGCATCCCCGCGGGGGCGCTCCGCTTCTCTTCCGACCAGTAGCCCGGCCCAGGGCCGGTGTGGGGTACCGCCTGCCGCACGCGCCGTCCATGGGCGCAGCGGCACCCTGCCGGCGCCGGTAAGCGCCCCACCCCCAGCAGCAACCGTCACTTTCCGGAGCCGGCAAGCAACCCTCGGCACCCGCACCTCACAGCAAACCGATGTCCACCCAAGGCATCTTCGGCTTGCGTCTGGCCGGTATGTGGCCGCTCAGCAGGATCAGGCGGGCCGCCCGGTGCCGCTGCCCGGTGTACGGCTGGAGCAGGCGCAGCATCTCCGTGTCGTCGGCGTCGCGGTCGCCCGCCAGCGCCCACCCCACGATCCCGGGCAGATGCAGATCCCCGACGGTCACCTCGTCCGCCGCCCCATGGCTGCGCTGCACGACTTCCGCCGACGTCCACGGCCCCACGCCCGGTACGACCTCCAGCCGCGCCCGGGCCTGGTCCGGCGGCATTCCCACCGCCTGCTCCAGCCGCGCGGCGACCCGTACGGCCCGCAGGATCGTGGACGCCCGTTTGTCGTCCACGCCCGCCCGGTGCCACTCCCAGGAGGGAATCAGTGCCCAGGTCCGCGGCGCGGGCATCACGGACATCGGCCGTTCGCCCAGCCCCGCGGGTCCCGGCGCCGGCTCCCCGAACCGCCGTACCAGCAGCCGCCACGCCCGGTACGCCTCGTCGGTGGTGACCTTCTGTTCCAGCACGGACGGGATCAACGACTCCAGCATCAGCCCGGTCCGGGTCAGCCGGAGCCCAGGCCGCCGGTGCCGGGCCAGCGCCACCACCCGGTGCCGGGGCACGAACGCCCCGGGATCGTCGGCGGCGCCGAGCAGCTCCGGCAACTGCTCCAGCAGCCACTCGGCGCCGGGCCCCCACGCCTCGCCGAGCACCTCACCGCCGTACGCGCGCACGCGCAACGTGCCCGGTCCGGCGGGCGTACGGCAGGCCCGCCACACGGACCCGTCCGCAGTGGCCCGGAACGTCGGGTCGGCGGGCCCGCGCCGCAGCGGTCCGAGGGTCAGCCCGAGGTCCAGCGGACCGTCCGGCACCCACCGGCGGATCCGCGCGGGCGCCGTCTGCCGGGGTATCCCGGTCGCCCCGGGCACGGCGGCATGCCCGCCGCGCACGGTCGTACGCGTGGGCCGCTGGGGAAAGCGTCCTGCCACGGGGGAGTCCTAGAGGGCCGGTCGGGATGTTCCGGAGGTGCCGGTTCCGTTTTACGAGGGTAGGCGCTCAGCGCACCTCCACGAACGCCTCCGCGTCCCGCTCCGGCCGGGGCCGGGGATCCTCGGCGGGCCGGCCGACCGCGACCGCGCCCATCGGGTCCCAGTCCGCCGGCAGTCCGAGCACCTCGCGCACCACGTCCGGGCAGAACATCGTGGACGACACCCACGCCGAGCCCAGCCGCTCCCCGGCCAGCGCGACCAGCAGGTTCTGCACGCCCGCGCCCATCGCGACCACGAACATCTCCCGCTCCGCGCCGTCGCGCCGGGGGTCGCCGTAGGTGTGCGAGCCGTCCATGACGAGGCAGGGCACGATCAGATACGGCGCCTGGCGCAGGACGTCACCGCGCCGGATCCGCTTCGCGATGGACTCCTCGCTCTTGCCGTCCCGGCGCAGATCGGCGATCCAGGCGTCCCGCATCGCGTCCAGCAGCCGTACCCGCGACTCCTCCGACTCCAGCAGCACGAACCGCCAGGGCGTGGTGTGGTGCGGGGCGGGCGCGGTGACCGCCGCGGCCACCGCGCGCCGTACGGCGCCCGGGTCCACGGGGGCGTCGGTGAAGGCCCGCACGGTGCGCCGCTGGGTGACGGCCTCCCGGATCGCCTCCGAGGTGCCGAGCCGGAACATGTCGTCCTGCGCCCGGCGCACCAGCGCCCGCGCGCCCTCGTCCGTGCCGTCGGCGGTACCGGGGTCAACGACGTGGGGCAGCCCGCGCACGACGGCCACCGGACGGCCCTCGGCCTTGCCCTTGACCAGGTCGCCGGCGGCGGCCAGCTCGTCCGCCGTGGCGACGACGGTGGCGCTCAGCGGGTTGCCGTACGCGTCCGTGCCCCCGCGCAGATCGTCCAGCACGCGCACCCCGGCGGCACCGATCGCCACGTCCGTGAGCCCCGAGCGCCAAGGTCGCCCGAAAGTGTCGGTGATGATCACCCCGACGTTGACGCCGAGGGTCTCGCGCAGACCGGCCCGGATGGCGCGCGCGGAGGCGTCCGGGTCCTCGGGCAGCAACAGCACGGTCCCGGCGGGGGTGTTGGAGGCGTCGACCCCGGCGGCGGCCATCACCAGGCCCTGCCGGTTCTCCACGATGCGCAGCGTGCCGCGCCGGGCCACCACCCGGACCGTCTCGGCGTCGATCGCCGCCTCCCGGTCATCGGCCCGCATCACCCGGCCCTCCGCCTTGGAGACGATCTTGGAGGTCACGATCACCACGTCGCCGTCGGCCAGGCCGGGCTCGGCCGAGGCGATCAGCTTGGCGATGTCGTCGTCCGGCCGCACCTCGGGGATGCCGGGCAGGGCCCAGACCCGGTACTCCGCCCGCTCGCCCGCCTCGGCGGACACCGTCGCGCTCACGCTCCCCGCACCTCCTCGGCCAGTGCCAGCGCCTCCCGGGCCATCCGCGCGGTGGCCTCCACGTCGGTCATCATCAGCGGCACGGCCCGGCAGCGGATGCCGTCCGCCTCGACCCGCTCGACCGCGCCCGCGTCCACGGAGTCGACCAGCCAGCCGTCGAGCAGTCCGGAGCCGTAGTGCTCGGCGACCGCGGCGGCCGTGGACTCCACGCCGACGGCGGCGAGCACCTTGTCGGCCATCCCGCGCACGGGCGCGTCCCCGACGATCGGGGAGAGGCCGACCACGGGCACGCCCGCGTCCGCGATGGCCTCGCGGATGCCGGGTACGGCGAGGATCGTGCCGATGGACACCACCGGGTTCGACGGCGGGAAGAGGATCACGTCCGCCTGGGCGATGGCGTCCAGGACGCCCGGGGCCGGCTTGGCCTGGTCGGCGCCGACCGGGACGATCGCCCGGGCCGGGACGGAGGCGCGCAGCTTCACCCAGTACTCCTGGAAGTGCACCGCCTTGCGCTCGCCGTCCAGCTCCACGGCCACGTGCGTCTCCACGCGGTCGTCGGTCATCGGGATCAGCTTCACGCCGGGCCGCCAGCGGTCGCACAGCGCCTCGGTGACCGCGCTGAGCGGATAGCCGGCGCCGAGCATCTGGGTCCGCACGATGTGCGTGGCGAAGTCCCGGTCGCCGAGCCCGAACCACTCCGGCCCGACGCCGTAGGCCGCCAGCTCGTCCTTGACGTGGAAGCTCTCGTCGGCCCGCCCCCAGCCCTGTTCCTCGTTGATGCCGCCGCCCAGCGTGTACATCACCGTGTCGAGGTCCGGGCAGACCTTCAGCCCGAAGAGGTGGATGTCGTCGCCGGTGTTGCCGATGACCGTGATGTCCGCGTCCGGCGCGGCCCGCTTCAGACCACGCAGGAAACGGGCACCGCCGATGCCGCCTGCCAGAACCACAATGCGCATGGGGACAGTGTGTCAGCCGGGTACGACAGTGCGTCAGGCAGTCACCGAGGGCGCCTCGCAGTGCGGGGAGGTGTGCATGGGCATCTCGGTCAGCCCGGGGTGGTACACGTGCAGGCTGACCGCCGGCTCCAGCGCGTCGTTCACGACCTCGTGGACGTACCCCGGCGCGAACACCCGCTGCGCGCCCGCCCCCAGCGCGCGCGTGCCGCGCACGGTGTGCTCCGTGAGCGTGCCCTCCACGACGGTGAGCACACCGGAGGAGGGCCCGTGGTCGTGCCGCCCGCTGCCCTGCCCGGGCAGCCAGGACAGCAGCCACACCTCGTAGCCGGGGCCGGTGCGCAGCCGGTGGTACCAGCGGGTGGTGGCGTCGAAGCGGACCAGGTGCGCCCACTGGTCCCGGTCGGCGGCGATCGAGCGGGCGAGCCCCGCGAACTCGGCGACGGTGGCCGGGTGCTCGCGCGGCGGCTGGAGCAGGTGCGGGACTTCGAGGATGTCGCCGGCGATCTGGAGGTCGTTGTCGCTGTTCATGGGGGTGCGGTGGTCCTCGGCGGAAAGAGTGGGGCCGGAGCTGGGTGACGCGTGCGGTCCGCCCGGGTCACGGGCGGGCGGGATGCCCCGGATGAGGGGGATCGAAGAAGGCGGAACGCGACCGAGCCGGGATGGACTCGGGGACAGCCGGAGCGGGCTTGGCTCAACAGCTGGGACAGCAGCAACAGCTACAGCGCGCGCGGGCGGCACCGAGGGACCCGGCGGTGCGGGTCGAAGTGGGTGCCAAGTACGCGAGCATGCCCACTAGGACAGCGGTTCACACGGGCAGTGTCAACTCGCTGCCCGGTATGTGGGACATGTTTCACCTCTTCCGGTTTATTTCGCAGGCGAAAGGTTTGCTCATCGGGGTCCCGGGACACATGGGGCACATCCGAGCGCGCGAGCCTCACGGAACGGGATCGAACACGGAGGCGTCTTTCCCCGTACAGAGGATCTGTACGGGGTTCGGCCGTCCCCGCGGGTCCGCCTGCGTGTCAAGGTTTATGCCGATTTGAACACTTTCCGCACGGCCTTGGTTCCGCAGAGTGAATAACGGGCCCAATAGCAGATCTCGGCTTGACTCGCCCGGAGCAGCACACTTGTAATTTCACTCGTGTCGTTCAGCCGGAATCGGTAACGGCCACGCACGGGGACGCGAAGACAGACGAGGGGCGCACATGACCGAGCTGGTGCAGCAACTGCTGGTCGACGACGCGGACGAGGAACTCGGCTGGCAGGAGCGCGCACTCTGCGCCCAGACCGACCCCGAGTCCTTCTTCCCCGAGAAGGGCGGCTCCACCAGAGAGGCCAAGAAGGTCTGCCTCGCCTGCGAGGTCCGCTCCGAGTGCCTCGAATACGCCCTCGCCAACGACGAGCGCTTCGGCATCTGGGGCGGCCTGTCCGAGCGTGAACGCCGCCGGCTGAAGAAGGCCGCCGTGTGACCATACGCGCGACCGCGAAGAGTACGAACGGCCCGTCAGCCGTGGGTTGTCCACAGGCGGCGGGCCGTCGTCATGCCCAGCCGATAGTGTGGACGCTCGTCCGAGACGCCCCGCTGTCCCCTCGATCCGCGAGAAGACACAGGCGTCCACCGCAGTCCATCGAACCGGGGCCCGTACCTCGATGTCCGTGCACAGCCATGCGGCCGCCCAACACCGCGCCGCCACCGCCGGGTTCGACCCGTCCAGCCCGGCCGGGACCTTCCCGTCCCGCTCGGCCGGGGCTGATCCGTCCAGCCCGGCGGTGCTTGACCCGACCCACCCGCCCGAGTTCCCGCGCCACGTGGTGACCGCGGTCCTCGTCGCCCACGACGGCGCCCGCTGGCTGCCCGACGCGCTCGCCGGGCTGCTCGGCCAGGAGCGCCCCGTCCAGCACGCGGTCGCCGCCGACACCGGGAGCGCGGACGACTCCGCCCGGCTGCTCACCGACGCCCTCGGCGAGGCCAACGTCCTGCACCTCGCCCGCCGCACCGGCTTCGGCCAGGCCGTGGAGGAGGCCCAGCGCACCGCGCCCCTCCTCACCCCCGACGACCTGCCGTACCTCAAGCGCCCCAGCGGCTGGGACCCGGCCACCCGCACCTGGCGCGACGACGCCTACGCCCTGCCCGAACTGCCGCACGGCGAACCCGTCCAGTGGCTGTGGCTGCTGCACGACGACTGCGCCCCCGAACCCGACGCCCTCGCCCGGATGCTGAGGGTCGTCGACAACGAACTCGAACTCGGCCGCGACGACGTCGCCATCGTCGGCCCCAAGCTGCGCGGCTGGTACGACCGCCGCCAACTGCTGGAGGTAGGCGTCTCCATCGCCAACTCCGGCCGCCGCTGGACCGGTCTGGACCGCCGTGAACAGGACCAGGGACAGCACGACCACGTCCGCACCGTGCTGTCCGTGTCCACCGCCGGCATGCTCGTGCGCCGCGACGTCTTCGAACAGCTCGGCGGCTTCGACCGGCTGCTGCCCCTCATGCGCGACGACGTCGACCTGTGCTGGCGCGCCCACACCGCCGGCCACCGCGTACTGATCGCCCCCGACGCCGTCGTCCGGCACGCCGAGGCCGCCTCCCGCGAGCGCCGCACCGTCGACTGCGCCGGCCGCACCACCGCCTCCCCGCACAAGGTCGACAAGGCCGGCGCCGTCTACACCCTGCTCGTCAACACCCGTACGGCCGCGCTGCCCTGGGTGCTGCTCCGGCTCGTCCTCGGCACCGTCCTGCGCACCCTCGCCTACCTCGTCGGCAAGGTCCCCGGCCAGGCCCTCGACGAGATCCGCGGCCTGCTGAGCACCCTGCTGCGGCCCGAGCGGATCATCGCCGCCCGGCGCCGCCGCGGCCCCTCCCGCATCGACAAGGCGGAACTGCGCGCCCTCTTCCCGCCGCCCGGCGCCACCATCCGGGCCACCGTGGAGCAGATCGCCGGCAACCTCACCGGCGGCTCCGACACCGACGCCTCCGCGGCCGGCCGGCACGGCGGCGCCGTGGAGTCCGGGCCCGGCGGTGACGACGCCGACTTCCTGGAGGTCGAGCAGTTCGCCCGGCTCAAGCGGATCGCCCGCAGGCCCGCCCCCGTCCTCTTCCTCGCCCTGCTGCTCATCTCCCTCGCCGCCTGCCGCGCCCTGCTCGGCGGCGGCGCCCTCGCCGGCGGCGCCCTGCTGCCCGCCCCGGCCGGCGCCACCGACCTGTGGTCGCGCTACCTGGACGCCTGGCACCCGACGGGCACCGGCGGCACCCCCTCCGCACCGCCCTACCTGGCCCTCGTCGCCACCCTCGCCTCGCTCCTGTTCGGCTCCACCGGCCTCGCCGTCACCGTCCTGCTGATCTGCTCGGTGCCGCTCGCCGGATGCACCGCCTACCTCGCCTCCCGGCGGCTGGTCACCTCCCGGCTGCTGCGCGCCTGGGCCGCCATCGCCTACGCCTTCCTGCCCGCCACCACCGGCGCGCTGGCCGGCGGACGCGTCGGCACCGCCGTCCTCGCCGTGCTGCTGCCGCTCATCGCGCGCGCGGGCATCGCCGCGAGCGGCCTGGCGGGCCGCGCCGGCACCCGCGGCAGCTGGCGCGCCACCTGGGCGTACGCGCTGCTGCTGACCATCGCCACCGCCTTCACCCCGATCGTGTGGCCCCTCGCGCTGCTGCTCGGCCTCGGCGTCCTGGTACTGCGCCGCCGCGACCTCCTCGGCTACGGACCGCGCTTCCTCGCCCAGCTCGGCACCCCGCTGCTGGTCCTCGCCCCCTGGTCGCTGACCCTGTTCCCGACCGGCTTCTTCCAGGAGGCCGGCCTGGCCTACGGCCCCTCGGCCGCCTCCGCCCTCGACCTGCTCGGCGCCGCCCCCGGCGGCCCCGGCACCGTCAACGGCCTGATGCTCATCGGCGTCGTGCTGGCCGCGCTCGCCGCCCTGCTGCGCTCCGAACGGCAGCTCGGCATCCGCACCGCCTGGGCCGTCGCCCTGGCCGGACTCGTCTTCGCGGTCCTGTCCAACAGGTCCGCGTGGGCCGGACCGGCCACCCTCGTCTACGGCATCGCCCTGCTGGCCGCCGCCGCCCTCGGCGCCGACGGCGCACGCGCGCGCGTGGCCGAGCAGAGCTTCGGCTGGCGCCAGCCCGTCGCCGCCCTGATCGCCTTCGCCTCGGCCGCCGGCCCGCTCCTCGTCGCCGCCGGCTGGATGATCCGCGGCGCCGACGGCCCGCTGGAGCGCCGCGACCCGGCCCAGGTCCCCGCGTTCGTCGCCGAGGACTCCGCCGGCGGCGCCCAGGCCCGCACCCTGGTCCTGGACAGCGACTCCACCACGCGCGTGCGCTACAGCCTGGTCCGCGGCTCCGGCGCCCGCATGGGAGACGCCGAACTCACCGCCGCCGACGGCACGGACACCCGCCTGGACCAGACCGTCGCCCACCTGGTGGCCGGCTCCGGCGCCGACCAGACCGCCGAACTCGGCGGCTTCGCCGTGCGCTACGTCCTCGTCCACAAGGGCGCCCCCCGCGAGATCACCCGCGTCCTGGACGCCACCCCCGGCCTGACCCGGCTCAGCCAGCAGAACGGCGGCGCCCTGTGGCGCGTCGACCAGGACGTCTCCCGCGCGGCCATCGTGCCCGCCGGCGGCTCCGGAACGCCCCGGCCGGTCGCCGCCGGTCCGGTGGAGATCCACACCACGGTCCCCGCCGGCACCGACGGCCGCGTCCTGCGCCTGGCCGACAGCGCCGACGCCGGCTGGACGGCCACCCTCGACGGCAAACCGCTCACCCGCACCACGGTCGACGGCTGGGCCCAGGGCTTCCGGCTCCCCGCCCAGGGCGGCAGGCTCGACGTCACCTACGACACGCCGCTCGCCCACACCGCCTGGCTCTGGGCGCAGGGCCTGCTCGCCGTCGTCCTGGTCGTCCTCGCCCTGCCCGGCCGCCGCCGCGACGTCGACGACGACCTGCCCGAGGAGCAGCCGCTGCCCGCCCAGGCCACCGCCGGCGAGGGCCGCCGCGCCCGCCGCCTGCGCGCCCAGGCCGAGGAACCGCCCGCCGAGGACCCACCCGGCACACCCCCGCCCCCGGCCGCCGCCCCCGAGGCCCAGCCGTACGAGGCCCACGACCCGGCCGCGTACGCGACCACCGGGTACACCGGCTACGACACCGACCAGTACCAGGCGCCGGCCGGGTACGAGCAGCGGCCGTACCCGCAGTCCGACCCCTACCAGACGGCCCCCTACGACCCGTACGGCTACGGCGGCACCGACGACCAGCCGCCCTACGACCCGACGGCCTACCGGCACCAGGGCTACGAGGCGGCGTACGACCCCAGCGCGCAGGGGTACGACCCCGCCCCGCAGGACTACAACCCCGCCTCGCAGGGCTACGACCCGGCCTCGCAGGGCTACGACCCCGCCCCGCGGGGTTACGACCCGGCCCAGCAGCCCCCCGGCACCGGCAGCCAGCGTCCCGACGGGAGCCAGCAGTGAACCGCACCACCCTGTCCCTGTTCGCCGGCACGGCCGCGCTGGCCGCCGTCACCGCGTTCGCCGCCGTCGACTCGCCGTCCGCGTCCGGCGCCGCCCCCGAGGCCGCCGCCCGGCAGCCCGTGGAGCGCACCAGCCTGGTCTGCCCGGCACCCAGCACCTCGGACCTCGCCGAGACGACGTACACCTCGTTCACCCCCGTCACCAAGGGCGCCGCGAGCGGCGGCCGGGCCCGGCTCCAGGCGGCCGGCGAGAAGGACGCCAAGGCAGGCAAGGACAAGAAGGCCGGGCAGCCGGTGCTCACGCCGAAGGCACCGGGCACACCGGCCACCGGCGACACCTCCGGCGGGGACACGCCCGCGCTCGTCGGCACCGCGGACGGCTCCTTCGCGCCCGGCTGGACCGTCCAGGAGACCACCGAGGTCGCCGCCGGCACCGGCCGCGGCCTCCTCGGCGTCAACTGCGCCGGCGCGGACACCGACTTCTGGTTTCCGGGCGCGAGCACGGCCGCCGGACGCACCGACTACGTCCATCTGACCAACCCCGACGACTCCGCCGCCGTGGCCGACATCGAGCTGTACGGCAAGGACGGCGCGATCAAGGCCCCGCTGGGCGAGAACCTCACCATCGAACCGGGGGCGAGCGAGGCGTTCCTGCTCCCCACGCTCACCGAGGAACGGCAGACCGACCTCACCGTGCACGTCAGCGTGCGCGGCGGCCGGGTCGGCGCGGCCGTGCAGGCCCTGGACGACAAGGCGGGCGGCGACTGGCTGGCCCCCGCCACCGACCCGGCCGGCAGCCTGGTCCTGCCCGGCATCCCGAAGGACGCCACCGACGTCCGCCTGACCGTCTTCGCCCCCGGCGACGACGACGCCGACCTGAAGATCCGCCTGGCCTCGCCCGACGGCCTGATCACCCCGGCCGGGAACGAGACCGTCCACGTCAAGTCCGGCATGACGACGACGGTCGGCCTCGGCGACGTCACCCGGGGCGAGCCCGGCTCCCTGGTGCTCACCCCGACCGACCAGGCGGTCCCGGTCGTCGCGGCGCTCCAGGTGGTGCGGGGCAAGGGGGACAAGCGGGAGACGGCGTTCATCCCGGCCACCGCCGCCGTCGGCGCGCGCGCGACCTCGGCCGGCAACACCGCCAAGGGCACGACGCTCGCGCTGACGGCGCCCGAGGGCGCGGCCGCGGTCAAGGTCACCGCCTCGGCGGGCAGCGAGGGCGGCACCCCGGCGACCAAGACGTACACGATCAAGTCCGGCACCACGCAGGACGTCGACGCCCCCGTCCCGGCGGGCCTGAAGGGCACCTACGCCCTCACCGTCGAACCCGTCTCCGGCGGCCCCGTCTACGCCTCCCGCACCCTCACCACCGCCGGCACCCCCGCCTTCACCGTCCAGACCCTCCCCAGCGACCACGGCCTGGTGTCGGTACCGCGGACGCGGGAGGACCTGTCGATATTGCAGAAGTAGCGCTAGCGGAAGCGGCGGCGGCTCGGGCGGGCGCGGGGGCGCCCGCGCCGCTAGTCCTCCCCGTACCGGGGATCCACCGTCTCCGGCGTCAGTCCCAGCAGCTCCGCCACCTGCTCCACGACCACCTCGTGCACCAGCGCGGCCCGCTCGTCCCGCCCCTTCGTCCGGATCTCCACCGGCCGCCGGTACACGACGACCCGGGCCCGTCGCCCGTCCCGCGCCGGCACGACACCGCCGAGCGGCACGGCCTCGTCGTCCCACACCGGCCCGTCGCCCCGCCCGTCCAGCCGGGGCACCTCCAGCACCAGGAAATCGATGTCGGCCAGCTGCGGCCACCGCCGCTCCAGACGGTCCACGGAGTCCTGCACCAGATCCGCGAACACCTCGGCACGGCTGGCGGCCAACGGCACCTGCGGCGGCGCGATCGGTCCCCGCATGCCCCGTCCGTGACGATCACGGCGACGGGGCCCGGGGCCGCTGGCACGGGGCGGTACACGGTTGTCCATCACCGGTGAAGCGTAGTCCCCGCACCCTCCGCCCGTCCGGCTCCACGCGGCAACCGGCCCCCGCCCGCCCTGTCGCGGGATGACCATTCAGGCCAACGTCTGGCTCGTTTCCGTAACTTTCCGAGACCACCGAACTCAAGGCAATTGATGGCGTTTGTGCCGACTCCTGACCGCACGCGCCTCCTCCGTACCCCCGGCGCAAGCCCGTCCACGCAGGTCAGCGGGGTCCCCTCGAAGGGGTGTGTGGGGCGTTTCACAGCCCGACACGGTGGAGTGACCTGGTGGAGAGTCGTCGCGGCCCGCTCAAGAGTGCGGTACCGTCCAACATCGTGAGCCCTGTACGTCGCTGTTCGCGCACCGCCTGCGGCCGACCCGCCGTCGCGACGCTGACGTACGTCTACGCCGACTCGACCGCGGTCCTCGGCCCGCTCGCCACCTACGCCGAACCGCACTGCTACGACCTGTGCGCCGAGCACTCCGAGCGCCTCACCGCCCCGCGCGGCTGGGAGGTCGTACGACTCCTCGACGGCTCCGCGCCCGCGCGGCCCAGCGGGGACGACCTGGAAGCGCTGGCCAACGCCGTGCGCGAGGCGGCCCGCCCCCAGGAGCGCGCGGCCGAGGCCGGCGGCGGCGGATCCCGTGCCGCGGACCCCATGGAGGTCGCCCGCCGCGGCCACCTGAGGGTCCTGCGCTCCCCGGACAACTGACCACGCCGGGCGACGTCCGGCGGACCTCCGCCCGGTGTCCGCACACCGCTCCCCGCCGCCCGACGGGTAGTTTTGGGCACCCACAGCACTTTCAGGAGGATGGCCGTGACTGCTGATCTGTCACAGATCGTCAAGGCGTACGACGTACGCGGAGTGGTCCCGGACCAGTGGGACGAGGCACTGGCCAGGCTCTTCGGCGCCGCCTTCGCGGACGTGACAGCGGCGGCGGCCATCGTCGTCGGCCACGACATGCGCCCCTCCTCCCCGAGCCTGTCCCGCGCCTTCGCGCACGGCGCGGCGGACCGCGGCGTGGACGTCGTGGAGATCGGCCTGTGCTCCACCGACCAGCTGTACTACGCCTCGGGCGCGCTGAACCTCCCGGGCGCGATGTTCACGGCCTCCCACAACCCGGCCCGGTACAACGGCATCAAGATGTGCCGCGCGGGCGCCGCCCCCGTCGGCCAGGACACCGGGCTCACCGAGATCCGGGAACTGGTCGAGCGCCGGCTCGCCGAGGGCGCCCCGGCACCCGCGGCCCGGCCGGGAACGCTGTCCACGAGCGAGACGCTGGAGGACTACGCGGCGCACCTGCGCTCCCTGGTCGACCTCTCCGCCATCCGCCCCCTGAAGGTCGTGGTCGACGCCGGCAACGGCATGGGCGGCCACACGGTCCCCTCCGTCTTCGCGGGTCTGCCCCTGACCCTCGTCCCGATGTACTTCGAGCTGGACGGCACCTTCCCGAACCACGAGGCCAACCCGCTCGACCCGGCCAACCTCGTGGACCTGCAGAAGCGGGTCCCGGCGGAGGGCGCCGACCTCGGCATCGCCTTCGACGGCGACGCCGACCGCTGCTTCGTCGTGGACGAGAACGGCGACCCCGTCTCCCCGTCGGCGATCACCGCGCTGGTCGCCGCGCGCGAGCTGGCCCGCAACGGCGGCAGGGGCACCGTCATCCACAACCTGATCACCTCCCGCACGGTCCCCGAGGTCGTGCGGCAGAACGGCGGCACCCCGGTGCGCACCCGGGTCGGCCACTCCTTCATCAAGGCCGAGATGGCCCGCACCGGCGCCATCTTCGGCGGCGAGCACTCGGCGCACTACTACTTCAAGGACTTCTGGAACGCCGACACCGGCATGCTGGCCGCCCTGCACGTCCTCGCGGCGCTCGGCGGCCAGGACGGCCCGCTGTCCGCCCTGGTCGCGCAGTACGACCGCTACCGCGGCTCCGGCGAGATCAACTCCACGGTCGCCGACCAGCCCGGCCGCCTCGCCGCGGTCCGCGCCGCGTACCAGGGCCGCGCCGACGTCACCCTCGACGACCTCGACGGCCTCACCGTCGCCGCCGCCGACTGGTGGTTCAACGTCCGCCCGTCCAACACCGAGCCGCTGCTCCGGCTGAACGCCGAGGCGAAGGACGAGGCGACGCTGACCAAGATCCGCGACGAGGCCCTGGCGATCATCAGGGGCTGAGCGGCCCGCCCCATCGGCGGTACGCTGACCAGGCAAATCCACAGACACCCATCCGCCCCCCGAAGGGACACCCCATGGCGCTCGAAGCCGGCCTCCTGGAGATCCTCGCCTGCCCGGCCTGCCACGCCCCCCTGAAGGAGCAGGACACCGAGCTGATCTGCACCGGCCCGGACTGCGGTCTCGCCTACCCGGTCCGCGACGGCATCCCGGTGCTGCTGGTCGACGAGGCCCGCCGCCCCGCCTGAGCCCGCCCGTCACCGTGGGCGAGAGGGCCGGCGCCGCCCGGTCCGGCCGCCGCCCCGCGTGACCAGGCCCGTCCCCTCGTAGCATCCCAGGATCCCCGGCGACCGGAGGCTGCCGCCCATGCTGGACGAAACGCTGCTCGACACCCCGGAGGGCCTCGCCGAGGCCGACCACCGAGGTCTGCTGCGCGGGGCGGCGGAGGCCGGCGCCCGCGTCCGCACCGCCGCCCGGAACGCCGCCGAGGCCGGCATCGGCAGCCTCAAGCCCGACGGCCGCCCCCGCGCGGTCCTCATCGCGGGCCCCGGTGCCGCCGCCACCCACACCGCCGACCTCCTCGGCACACTGGCCGGCCCGGGCAGCCCCGTCGTCCGGCTCGCCCCCACCGGTGTCGCCCCGGCCGCGGGCGCCCTGCGCTGGGAACTGCCGGGCTGGGCCGGCTCCGTGGACCTGCTGCTGATCGCCACCCCGGACGGCACCGAACCCAGCCTGTCCCTCCTCGCCGAGCAGGCCTACCGCCGCGGCTGCTCCGTCGTCGGCGTGGCCCCGCCCGGCACCCCGCTCGCCGAGGCGGTCGCCGGGGCGCACGGCCTGTTCGTACCGATGGCGACGGCCCCGTACGACCAGGAGGAACCGCTCGCCGCCTCCTCTCCCGGGGTGCTCTGGGCGCTGCTGACCCCCCTGCTCGCGCTCCTGGACCGGATCGGCCTGCTCGACGCCCCGCCGGAGGCCCTGGAGAAGGTCGCCGACCGCCTGGACCACATCGCGGAGCGCTGCGGGCCCGCCATCGCGACCTACAGCAACCCGGCCAAGACCCTCGCCGCGGAGCTGGCCGACGCGCTGCCCGTGGTGTGGACGGAGGGCACCTCGGCCGGTCCGGCGGGCCGCCGGTTCGCCGCCGCCCTCGCCGAACTCGCCGGCCGCCCGGCCCTGGTCGCCGAGCTGCCCGAGGCGCTCGCCGCGCACAGCGCCCTGCTGGCCGGGCCGCTCGCCGCCAGCGCCGACCCGGACGACTTCTTCCGGGACCGCGTGGAGGAGCCGCCCGCGCTGCACGCGCGCGTGGTGCTGCTGCGCGACCGCCCGATCAGCGGCCTCACCGCCGCCCCGGCCGCCCGCGACGTGGCCCTCGGCCACGACACGCCGGTCAGCGAACTCGAACCCGAGGAGGGCGGCGAACTGGAGACCCTCGCGGAACTGATCGCCGTCACGGATTTCGCCGCCGTTTACCTGGCGCTCGCTTCGGGAGCCTGATCTGACCCCTGGCCCACCGCCCCGCCCGTCGCGGGTCCCGGCCGCCGCGCCGTCGCGGTAGTCCCGTCGGCGGGGCCGGGGCACCTGGCGCCGGCATGGGCAGAACCGGCGCGGGCACGGGCAGACCCCGTCGGCGCCGGGAACGGAAGCGGCAGCGCCGACCGAGCAGCGCACGTACGGAGACAGAGAAGACACATGGACCGCCTCGACAACACCATCCGCCCCTACGCCTGGGGTTCGCCCACCGCCATCCCGCAGCTCCTGGGGATCGAGCCGACCGGCGAACCCCAGGCGGAGATGTGGATGGGCGCACACCCCGGAGCCCCGTCGCGCACCCCCCGTGGCACCCTCGCCGAGGTCGTCGAGGCCGACCCGGAGCGGGAACTGGGCGCCCGCGCGGTCGCCAGGTTCGGCCCCAGGCTGCCGTTCCTGCTCAAGCTGCTCGCGGCCGGCGCGCCCCTGTCCCTCCAGGTGCACCCGGACCTGGAGCAGGCCAGGGCGGGGTACGCCGACGAGGAGCGGCGGGGCGTCCCGGTCGACGCCCCGCACCGCAACTACAAGGACGCCAACCACAAGCCCGAACTGATCTGCGCCCTCACCGAATTCGACGGCCTGTGCGGATTCCGCGACCCCGTCCAGGCCGCCGGCCTGCTCGACGGGCTCGGCGTCGACTCCCTCAAGCCGTACGTCGACCTGCTGCACGCCCACCCCGAGGACGCGGCCCTGCGCGAGGTCCTCACCGCCATCCTCACCGCCGACCCGGAGGAGATGGCCCACACGGTCGCCGAGGCCACCGCCGCCTGCACCCGCCTCGGCGGCGCCTACGCCCCCTACGCCGACATCGCCCACCACTACCCCGGCGACCCCGGTGTGATCGCGGCCATGCTCCTCAACCACGTCCGGCTGCAGCCGGGCGAGGCCCTGTACCTCGGCGCCGGCATCCCGCACGCCTACCTCGACGGCCTCGGCGTGGAGATCATGGCCAACTCCGACAACGTCCTGCGCTGCGGCCTCACCCCGAAGCACGTCGATGTCCCCGAACTGCTGCGGATCGTCCGCTTCGAACCGAGCGACCCGGGCGTGCTGCGCCCGGAGGCATCCCCGGAGGGCGAAGAGGTCTACGAGACGCCGACCGACGAGTTCCGGCTCTCCCGCTACGTCCTGCCCGAGGGCGGCACCGCCCGCGACCTCACCCGCGACACCCCGCAGATCCTGCTCTGCACGGCCGGCGCCGTCCGGGCGGGCGAGCACGAACTGGGCCCCGGCCAGTCGGTCTTCGTCCCGGCCGGCGAACAGGCGGAGATCTCCGGCGCGGGCACCATTTTCCGCGCCACCGTGGTCGTCTGACCAGGGCTGTGGACAAGCGGTCGATCATATGACCGGGCCTGTGGATACCTGACGCGCCGGTGCCCGGCCGGGCTGTAAGAATGGCCCACCGGCAAAGGCCGGGCAAAACCGGGCACCCGTCCGGACGGAACAGTACGAGGCCGGCACAGGCGAAGGGACAACGCGGACACATGAGCGCGTCAGGCGGTACCAAGGCGATCGTGGCGGCACTCGGCGCCAATCTCGCGATCGCGGCATCGAAGTTCGTGGCGTTCGCGTTCAGCGGCTCCTCCTCGATGCTCGCCGAGGGCGTGCACTCGCTCGCCGACTCCGGCAACCAGGCCCTGCTGCTCGTCGGCGGCAGGAAGGCACAGCGCGAGGCCACCCCGCAGCACCCCTTCGGCTACGGCCGCGAGCGGTACATCTACGCCTTCCTGGTCTCGATCGTGCTGTTCTCCATCGGCGGCATGTTCGCCATCTACGAGGGCTACGAGAAGATCCGCCACCCGCACGACCTGGAGCACTGGTACTGGCCGGTCGGCGTCCTCGTCTTCGCGATCATCGCCGAGGGCTTCTCCTTCCGCACGGCCATCAAGGAGTCCAACGAACTGCGCGGCAAGCTCTCCTGGAAGGAGTTCATCCGCCGCGCCAAGGCACCCGAGCTGCCGGTCGTCCTGCTGGAGGACTTCGGCGCGCTCATCGGTCTGGTCCTCGCCCTCGGCGGCGTCGGCCTCTCCCTGCTCACCGGCGACGGCGTCTGGGACGGCATCGGCACCCTCTGCATCGGCATCCTGCTCGTCCTGATCGCCCTGGTCCTGGCCGTCGAGACCAAGTCGCTGCTGCTCGGCGAGGCCGCGGGCGTCGAGGACGTCAAGAAGATCGAGGCCGCGATCGTCGACGGCGACATGGTCACCCGTGTCATCCACATGCGCACGCTGCACCTCGGCCCCGAGGAGCTGCTGATCGCCGCGAAGATCGCCGTCCAGCACGACGACACGGCCGCCGAGATCGCGGCCGCCATAGACGCCGCCGAGGCCCGCGTCCGCGCCGCCGTCCCGATCGCCCGCGTCATCTACCTCGAACCGGACATCTACAGCGAGGTGGAGGCCGCCAAGGGCCCGGACCCGAGCGCCACCCCGGGCGGCCCGAACCCCCACGCCGCCGGCCACTGACGCCCGGTACGGCGGCCGGCCTCAGCGGTGCCGCACCGGCCAGGGCGCCGGCGGCACCACCGGCGCCCTGCGCCGCCGTACCACCAGGAAGCCGATCCCCAGCCCGCCTCCGGTGAGCACCAGCGCCCCACCGGCCAGCAGGGCCGTGCCCAGCAGCGCCGGGCCCGTACGGCCGTCCGTCACCCGCCCCCGCACGGCGTCCAAGGGGACGGTCCCGCCGTGGTCCGACGCGAAGAAACGGGAGTCCCGCGCGTCGGACCGGCGGTCGCCCAGCAGGAAGAGCCGGCCCTCGGGCACCTTCACGTCGTACGACCGGTTCACACCATCGGCATCGCCCTCGTACACATAGGGCTCCCTGACCGGCCTGCCGTTCACGGTGATCCGCGCCTCGGCGCCGACGGTCGTGCAGCACGCCACACGGTCGCCGCCCACGCCGATCACCCGCTGCATGACGACACCGCCGGTCCCGTAGCGCCCCGGCATCGAGAGCATCACGACATCACCGCGCCGCACCCCGCTCCCGTCCATCCACTCCCAGACGATCCGGTCACCCCGGTGGTACGCCGGCTCCATGCTCGCGCTCGTGAGGGTGCCCGAGCCGTACGCGCCACGCCCGTACAGCCAGGCACCGCCGGCCAGCGCCACGCCCAGCACCCCCACCACGAGCGCCGCGATCCCCAGTCCCCGCCCTCTGCCCGCCATGTCCCGCCCTCCCCGCGCGGCCCGTCCGCGGCGCGGAGCATATCGGCCGCCCGTGAACGGCCTGTGCGCCGGACCGAGCGGGACGCCCCCCGGGCGGGCCGGCCGAAAGCGGCCCGCTCCCGACGGCGCTCAAGTCCCGCTTCATGCCGTTCTGTCCATGCCCGCTCCATGGTTTCCGCACCACCCCAGGCACCCCCACGGCCCCCGGAAACCCGCCGAGGACGACCTGGGGAAGACGCCAGGAATCCGAAGGCGGACTGGGACGACCGGGTCCTCCGGTGTAGCTTGGGACGGAGCCAGACGTCGCTGCTGATGGCGGTCGGGCGGCCCACGCGGGCCGACCGAGGGAGAGAGGGCCTCCGACGGACTGCGCTGCGCGTACGTGGGCATGCCTGTGTCCTCTTCCCGGGCACCCCTGTGTCCGCCGCCGCGCAGACCAGCCGTACCCACCTCGACCCAACCCCGAGGAGCAGCTCGTAATGACGACTGTCGAGAACCGACAGGACTTCAAGGTCGCCGATCTGTCGCTGGCCGAGTTCGGCCGCAAGGAGATCACCCTCGCCGAGCACGAGATGCCCGGCCTGATGGCGATCCGCAAGGAGTACGCCGAGGCGCAGCCGCTGGCCGGTGCGCGGATCACGGGTTCGCTGCACATGACGGTGCAGACGGCCGTGCTGATCGAGACCCTGGTGGCCCTGGGCGCGCAGGTGCGCTGGGCCTCGTGCAACATCTTCTCCACGCAGGACCACGCGGCCGCGGCGATCGCCGTGGGTCCGGACGGCACTCCGGACAACCCGCGCGGTGTGCCGGTGTTCGCCTGGAAGGGCGAGACCCTGGAGGAGTACTGGTGGTGCACGGAGCAGGCGCTGACCTGGCCGGACAGCCCCACCGGCGGCCCGAACATGATCCTGGACGACGGCGGCGACGCCACCCTGCTGGTGCACAAGGGGGTGGAGTACGAGAAGGCCGGTGAGGTCCCGGCGCTGGAGACGGCCGAGTCCGACGAGCACCGCGTGATCCTCCAGCTGCTGCACCGCACGCTGGGGGAGAACCCGCAGAAGTGGACCCAGCTCGCCTCGGAGATCCGCGGTGTCACCGAGGAGACCACCACGGGCGTGCACCGCCTGTACGAGATGCAGCGCGACGGCTCGCTGCTCTTCCCGGCGATCAACGTCAACGACGCCGTGACGAAGTCGAAGTTCGACAACAAGTACGGCTGCCGGCACTCCCTGGTGGACGGCATCAACCGTGCCACGGACGTGCTGATCGGCGGCAAGACGGCCGTGGTGTGCGGTTACGGCGACGTGGGCAAGGGCTGCGCGGAGTCCCTGCGTGGTCAGGGCGCCCGGGTGATCGTCACGGAGATCGACCCGATCTGCGCGCTGCAGGCGGCGATGGACGGCTACCAGGTGACCACGCTGGACGAGGTCGTCGAGACGGCCGACATCTTCATCACCACGACCGGCAACAAGGACATCATCATGGCCTCGGACATGGCCAGGATGAAGCACCAGGCGATCGTGGGGAACATCGGCCACTTCGACAACGAGATCGACATGGCCGGTCTCGCCAAGGTGTCCGGCATCGTCAAGGACGAGGTCAAGCCGCAGGTTCACACCTGGACCTTCCCCGACGGCAAGAAGATCATCGTGCTGTCCGAGGGCCGCCTGCTCAACCTGGGCAACGCCACCGGTCACCCCTCGTTCGTGATGTCCAACTCCTTCGCGGACCAGACCCTGGCCCAGATCGAGCTGTTCACCAAGCCCGACGCCTACCCGATCGGCGTCTACACCCTGCCCAAGCACCTCGACGAGAAGGTCGCCCGCCTCCATCTCGACGCCCTCGGCGTCAAGCTCACCAAGCTGCGCCCGGAGCAGGCGGCGTACATCGGTGTGGACGTCGACGGCCCGTACAAGCCGGATCACTACCGCTACTGAGCCGGTGATCCCGTAGCCCGACCGCCGGGGGAGTGCGACGGCGCGCCGACGCACCCCTCCCGGCAGCAGGCTCTTCGAGGCAGGCCCCCGCACCCCCGTGCCGGGGGCCTGCCCCTTTGGCCCCGACCCGTGGCTTCCGGCCGGACCAGCCCGTCAAGACCCAGGACCCCCATGCCCCGCGGCCGTTATTCGCTCCACGATCCGCACGATCACACCCCCCTCGCAGAAGAGCACTTCCAGTGCGCCCCCGGCCCGTCCGGCTGGCGCTATGTCTCCCGGCTGACCGGCCCCGCCGGCGAACACCGGGGCTCGGTCGACCTCGCCCTGGACGACCTCGGCCGCCCCCTCCGCCTCGAACTGCACGCGGGTGACTGGCAGGTGCGCGGCGCCGCCCTCGACGGCGTCACCTGGGTCCGCACCGACCCCACCGGCCTCCATGCCACCGAAGGCAATGTGCGCGCCCACGCCTTCACCGGCACGTCCCCCGCGTTCCTCGTCGCCACCGCACGGCTCCTGCGCCTCACCCCCTCGTCCGCCGCGACCCGCGTACGCCTCGTGGCCTTCACCGACCCGGTCCTCGCCCCCCGCACCGTGGACCAGTCCTGGGCTCTGGTGAAAAGCGAAGCACACGCCACTGACAACGGCCCCCTGACCGTGGACGAATACCAGGTCACAGCCCTGGACACCGGCGAACAGCACGCCGTCCACATCGCCGGCGACGTCGTCCTGGCCGCGCCCGGCATCGAGCTGGAGGACCTTCAGTCACCGCCGTCGCGATTCGACTGACACCGGCACCCGGCCCCGCGAGGACCTATGAGGGCGGCACGAACCCGGTGGCCGGCCGACCGGCCGTCGGCTCGTCCCGCGGCGGCCGGCCGGCGGCGGGCGGAACGGGCGCGGACGACTCGGACGGGTACGCGCCGTCGGGCCGAAGCGTGGCCTGGGCCGGATACGAGTCCCCGTCCCGCGACAGCCGGTCCTGCCGCGAGAGTCCAGGCCGGTGGGAGACCGGCGTGCCGGGCTCTCCCGCCGGCGGTGCGAAGCCGCCGGCCGCGAGCCCGCCGCCACCGGCGGCCGGGCCCCCGTCGAACGCCTGCCGGGCCTCACGGGACTGCCGCTCGTGCACCACGGCCGCGAGAAACGCGGCCGGGGGCAGATCCGGCGGCACCGCGGCACCGGTACGCCCCGCGAGGTCGGCCGCCAGCCGCTGCGCCATGCCCGCCGACACCTGCGGATCGAGCTGTGGCATCCGGGTCAGGTACTGCCGGACGGCAAGCCACAGCCCGTCCGGCACCGCGGACAGATCCAGCCCGGCGAACCGGCCCACGAGCCACGGAGGCGGAGGCGGCACGAAACCCGTCCGCCCGGCGGGCACCCGCTCCCGGACCACCAGAGTGCCCGCGAACACATCGCCCAGCCGCCGTCCCCGCGCCGAGACCAGCGAGGCGATACAGGCCACCACGCCGAACGTCATCAGGATCTCGACGACCCCGATCGCGCCCCGCACCAGAGCGTGCCGGAACCGGATCGGCCCACCGTCGTCCCGTACCACCCGCAGCCCGAACGCCAGCTTCCCCAGCGAACGCCCGTGGCTGAGCGTCTCCACGGCTATCGGCCCGCCGACCAGCACCAGCAGGAACGCCGCGACCGACAGCGCCATCTGCGCGGCCTCGTCCAGCGACGCCGTCGACGCCACCAGCACCATGACCACGACGAGGTACGCGACCATCGCCACCACCAGGTCGAGCAACACGGCGAGCGCCCTGCTCGGCAGCTTCGCGGGCCGCAGTTCGAGCGCCACCGCCTCGCCGGTCACCAGCTCACTCACGCCCGCCGTCCTTCCCTGGTCTGCCCCCTGAACCGCCAGTCTGCCAAGCTGAGGGCACATCGCGCCGCAGTACGACAAGCTGACCGCAAGCATGAGCATCCACGACGAGCAGTGGACGACCAGCCGAGGAGCAGGCAGACCCGATGGACCTGGACGTCTTCTCTTCCGTACACCGAGCCGAATGGGACCGGCTGGACGCACTGCTGCGCCGCCGGCGCCGGCTCACCGGCGCCGAGGCAGACGAGCTCGTCACTCTCTACCAGCGCACCGCCACCCACCTCTCCCTCATCCAGTCCAGCGCGCCCGACCCGCACCTGACCGGACGGCTGAGCCAGCTCGTGGCACGCGCGCGCAGCGCCGTCGCCGGCACCCGCCGCGCCTCGTGGCGGGACGTCACGCACTTCCTGGGCCGGGGCTTCCCGGCCGCCGTCTACCGCGCGCGCCACTGGTGGGTGCCCACGGCGCTCGTGTCCACCGCCGTCGCCATCCTGCTGGGCTGGTGGATCGGCACCCATCCCGAGGTGCAGTCGTCCATCGCGGCACCCAGCCAGCTGCGGGAGCTGACCCGCCCGGGCGGCGAGTACGAGACCTACTACTCCAGCCATCCCGCGGCCGCCTTCGCCGCCCAGGTATGGACGAACAACGCCCAGGCAGCGGCGATGTGCCTGGTCCTGGGCGTCTTCCTGGGCCTGCCCGTCCTGTGGATCCTCTTCCAGAACATGCTGAACCTGGGCGTGGGCTTCGGCCTGATGTCCTCCGCGGGCCGCCTCGACACCTTCCTCGGCCTGGTCCTCCCGCACGGCCTGCTGGAACTGACCGCGGTCTTCGTCGCCGCGGGTACGGGGCTGCGCCTGGGCTGGACGCTGGTCGACCCCGGCCCGCGCACCCGGCGGGCCGCTCTGGCCGAGGAGGGGCGCGCGGCCATCGGCATGGCGATCGGCCTCGCCCTGGTCCTGCTCGTCTCCGGTGCCATCGAAGGCTTCGTCACCCCCTCCGGCCTGCCCACCTGGGCCCGCATAGCAATCGGCGTCGTGGCCGAGCTGGCATTTCTGGCCTACGTCTACGTCCTCGGCGGCCGTGCGACACGCGCCGGCGAGACGGGCGATCTCGGGGCGACGGAGCGCAGCGCCTCCGTGCCCATGGCCGCCTGACTCCGCCGGATGTGCACTCACCCCCTCTGAGCTGCTAGTCTCCTCTTCGCCCCGCAAGAGCCGTTGACACGGAGGGAGTGGGGAGGTAGATTCAATGAGTTGTCTGGAACTGGACATGTTGCCAGACAGTCGCTAGAATCTACTTGTTGCTTCTCAGGGAGTCGTGAACGGCGCCCGGGAGAGCATCCTCCGAATACTCAGAAATGAGCGGCCGGTCAGACCGGCCAAGAACTTCTGATAAAGTCGGAACCGCCGGAAAGGGAAACGCGAGAGCGGGAACCTGGAAAGCACCGAGGAAATCGGATCGAAAAAAGATCTGATAGAGTCGGAAACGCAAGACCGAAGGGAAGCGCCCGGAGGAAAGCCCGAGAGGGTGAGTACAAAGGAAGCGACCGTTCCTTGAGAACTCAACA
>NZ_BMSK01000004.1 GCF_014649115.1 Streptomyces eurythermus
CGACTCTATCAGATCTTTTCTCGATCCGATTTCCTCGGTGCTTTCCAGGTTCCCGCTCTCGCGTTTCCCTTTCCGGCGGTTCCGACTCTATCAGATCCTTTCGGTTCCGATTCCCGGTCGGCGGGGTTTGTCTCGGGGTTTTCGGCTTTCGCCGTCCGCCCTTTCGACATTCACTACGTTAGCCGATTCCCTCCGGGACTCATAATCGAGTCCCGCGGGTTCGAATTCGGGCACGCGGGCGCGCTCGAAACGACCCCGTCGAAGGGGTTGAGCTAGGTAGTGGGTTGGCCGCTCCGGCTGCAGGCGATCGCCGTACCCGGTTCAGCGGCTCGGGATACATTACGCACTTGGTCCGGTCGAGTCAACCTCGGCGGCGCCTGGGCACATGGGCCCGGTAGGGGCTGACGGTGGGGTCGTCCGCCACCCAGTAGCGCCACGGGTGGAGGTCGCCGTCGCCGCCCTCGCCGGAGACGCCGGTGCGGGGGCCGCTGCGTACCTGGTCGGAGGGGACGGGTGTGCCGGTCAGTATCCGCAGCGGGGTCTCGTCCGGGGTGCACGCGTCCGTGCCGTCCAGTGCCCGGTCGATCCCCAGGGCGGTGGCCAGCCGGGCGGGACCCTTGGCCAGTTCCTTGTCGTTGCGGGCCGAAAGGCGTCGCCTGCGGGCCAGCTCGGCGCCCTCCACCACCTCGCCGGCGCGCAGCAGCACCGCGCTCGCCCGGCCCTCGGGTCCGCAGACCAGGTTCATGCAGTGCCACATGCCGTAGGTGAAGTAGACGTAGACGTGTCCGGGCGGGCCGAACATCACGGCGTTGCGGGCGGTGCGGCCGCGGTAGGCGTGGGAGCCGGGGTCGTTCTGGCCGTCGTATGCCTCCACCTCGGTGAGACGGAGGGCGATCGGGCCGTCGGGGGTGCTGCGGACCAGGACGCGGCCGAGGAGGTCCGGGGCGACCTCCAGGACCGGGCGGTCGAAGAAGGTGCGGGGCAGTGGCGTACGGTCCGGGGGCGCGATCATGCCCTCCGAGGGTAGTCCAGAGGGCGTACCGGCCCGGCGGAACCGGTCATGGGCGGATCGCGTTCGTACCGGTCGAGGATTCTTTCGTAAAGGGAGTGCCATGGCGTTCAAGAAGCTGCTCGCGAGCCTGGGGGCCGGCGGCGCGTCGGTCGAGACGGTGCTGACCGAGGTCAACGTGGTGCCGGGCGGTGTCGTCCAGGGTGAGGTGCGGATCCAGGGCGGTTCGGTGAACCAGGCCATCGAGGGGCTGTCCGTCGGTCTCCAGGCCAAGGTCGAGGTGGAGAGCGGCGACCACGAGTACAAGCAGGACATCGAGTTCACCAAGGTGCGGCTCGGCGGTGCCTTCGAGCTCCAGGCGGGTGCCGTGCACGCGGTGCCGTTCGGGCTGGAGATCCCCTGGGAGACGCCCGTCACCATGATCGACGGGCAGGCTCTGCACGGAATGCACATCGGTGTGACCACCGAGCTGGCGATCGCGCGGGCCGTGGACTCCGGCGACCTGGACCCGGTCAACGTGCACCCGCTGCCGGCGCAGAAGGCCATCCTGGACGCCTTCGTCCAGCTGGGCTTCCGCTTCAAGAGCGCGGACATGGAGCGCGGCCTCATCCGGGGTACGCGGCAGAAGCTGCCGTTCTACCAGGAGATCGAGTTCTTCCCGCCGGCGCAGTACCGGGGCCTGAACCAGGTCGAGCTGAGCTTCGTGGCGGACGAGCACGCGATGGACGTCGTGCTGGAGATGGACAAGAAGCCGGGTCTGTTCAGCGAGGGCTCGGACACCTACCGGTCCTTCCAGGTGGGCCTGAACGACTGGCAGGGGACCGACTGGGCGGCTTACCTCAACCAGTGGCTGTCCGAGGTCGGCAGCAAGCGCAACTGGTTCTAGGCTCGGAGCTGCTGGTTCCAGATCATCGATCAGGAGGTACCGAGGTGACCGAGCTCAAGCGGCGGCCGCTCCCCCATGACTTCCATCCGCCCGTGCCGTCGTTCACGGTGACGAGCGAGGAGGTCCGGGAGGGTGCCACGCTGGGAAGCGCCCAGGTGTACGCGGAGGGCAACACCTCGCCGCAGCTGCGCTGGGAGGGCTTTCCGGCGGAGACCAAGAGCTTCGCCGTGACGTGTTACGACCCGGACGCGCCGACCGGCAGCGGGTTCTGGCACTGGGTCCTGTTCGACATCCCGGCCTCGGTGACCGAGCTGCCCGCGGGTGCGGGCAGCGGCAAGTTCGAGGGGCTGCCCGAGGGTGCCGTGCACGCGCGGAACGACTACGGGACGAAGGACTTCGGCGGTGCCGCGCCGCCGCCCGGGGACGGCCCGCACCGGTACGTCTTCACGGTGTACGCGGTGGACCAGGAGAAACTGGGTCCGGACGCGGACGCCTCGCCGGCCGTGGTCGGCTTCAACCTCCGGTTCCACACGCTCGCGCGCGCCCAGCTGATCGGTGAGTACGAGGTCTCCGCGGAGGGCTGAGCGCCGTACCGCGATCCAGTTCGGCGTTCACTGAACGTTTGCCCGCCTCCGGTCTTGGAAGTGATCGGAGGCGGGCACTTTTTATTGCGTTGTCCATCTCGGCGTGCCCGTCCAGAGTTGATCCAAGCCCGCCGGGGGGTGGGCAGGCGCACACGGGAGGTGGGCTGGATGCGTGACACGTTGGTCCTGAACGCCAGTTTCGAGCCGCTGTCGACGGTGTCCCTGAACCGAGCCGTGGTCCTGGTGCTCCAGGACAAGGCCGTGGTCGAACAGGCCCACCCCGAACTGCGGATGCGCGGTGCGGACGTGGACATCCCCGTGCCCCGGGTGATCCGGCTGTGCCGGTATGTACGGGTGCCGTTCCGAAGACGAGCCCCGTGGTCGCGGCGGGGGGTGCTGGTGCGGGACCGGCACCGGTGCGCGTACTGCGGGCGCCGGGCCACGACCGTGGACCATGTGGTGCCGCGGGCGCAGGGCGGGCAGGACACGTGGCTGAACACGGTGGCCGCGTGCGCGGAGGACAACCACCGCAAGGCGAACCGGACTCCGGAGGAGGCCGGGATGACGCTGCTGCGGCAGCCGTTCGAACCCACGCCGGCCGACGCGATGTTGCTGTCGCTGGGGCAGGAGGAGATCGCCGCGCTCCCCGACTGGCTCTCCAGGGACGCGGCCTAGGCGTCTGCCGGGTTGCTCCGGGTGTGCGGCCGCGGGTCCCCGCGCCCCTTGGGGGCGCGGGGTGTACGGGGGTCAGTCGATCGGGGGCTTCTCCCGGCGTTCCGTACCGCCGTTGCCGCCGCTGCTGCCCGAACTGCCGCCCAGGGAACCGAAGTTGCCGACGGCTCCGGAGAGGCCCTTGAGGGCGTCGCCGATTTCGCTGGGGACGATCCAGAGCTTGTTGGCGTCACCCTCGGCGATCTTGGGGAGCATCTGGAGGTACTGGTAGGAGAGCAGCTTCTGGTCCGGGTCGCCGGCGTGGATGGCCTCGAAGACCGTACGGACGGCCTGGGCCTCGCCCTCGGCGCGCAGGGCCGCGGCCTTGGCCTCACCCTCGGCGCGCAGGATCTGGGACTGCTTCTCGCCCTCCGCGCGCAGGATCTCCGACTGCCGGACACCTTCCGCCTGGAGGATGGCGGCGCGCTTGTCGCGGTCGGCGCGCATCTGCTTCTCCATCGAGTCCTGGATGGAGGTGGGCGGTTCGATGGCCTTCAGCTCCACGCGGTTGACGCGGATGCCCCACTTGCCGGTGGCCTCGTCCAGGACGCCGCGCAGGGCGGCGTTGATCTCCTCGCGGGAGGTCAGGGTCCGTTCGAGGTCCATGCCGCCGATGATGTTGCGCAGGGTGGTGACGGTGAGCTGCTCGATCGCCTGGATGTAGCTGGCGACCTCGTAGGTGGCGGCTCGGGCGTCGGTGACCTGGTAGTAGATGACCGTGTCGATGTTCACGACCAGGTTGTCCTGGGTGATCACCGGCTGCGGCGGGAACGGTACGACCTGTTCCCGCAGGTCGATGCGGTTGCGGATGGTGTCGATGAACGGGACCACGATGTTGAGGCCCGCGTTCAGTGTCCGTGTGTAACGGCCGAAGCGCTCGACGATGGCGGCGCTGGCCTGTGGGATGACTTGGATCGTCTTGATCAGGGCGATGAAGACCAACACCACCAGGATGATCAGGACGATGATGACCGGTTCCATCGTCGCTCCCCGTACCCTTCTCCGCCTCGGCGCCTTCGGCAGATCTCATGTCTGTTGAGGATCTTGCTGGTCGAGTCTGTCAGACCGTCGCGCAACTCGTGAGCAGTTCCCGGTGAGTTGTCCTCACAGGACGATCGCGGTGGCCCCTTCGATGTCCACGACGTCCACCTCCTGGCCCGCCTCGTAGGTCCGGCCGGTGTCGAGGGCGCGGGCCGACCAGACCTCTCCGGCGAGCTTGATCCGGCCGCCGGACGCGTCGACCCGTTCCAGGACGACGGCTTGCCGGCCCTTCAACGCCTCGACGCCGGTGGCGAGTTGGGGTCGCTGTGCGCTGTGCCGGGCGGCGATGGGCCGCACGACGGCGATGAGGGCGACGGAGACGACGACGAACGCCAGGACCTGGACGACGGCGTCGAAGCCGAGGGCGGAGGCGACCGCCGCCGCGACGGCTCCCACCGCGAGCATGCCGAACTCCGGCATGGCGGTGACCACGAGCGGGATACCGAGCGCCGCCGCGCCGACGAGCCACCACACCCATGCGTCGATGTTCACATGGTCATGGTAGGGCCGCGGTCGGGCGGCGGACAGGGCGCGCAGGGGGGAGCGGCGGGGTCAGGACAGGGGCAGACCCTGGGCGGTCCAGCGGTCGCCGACCTGCTCCACGACGAGCGGGAGGCCGAAGCACAGGGAGAGGTTGCGGGAGGTCAGTTCCAGCTCGACGGGACCGGCGGCGAGGACCTTGCCCTGGCGGATCATGAGGACGTGGGTGAAGCCGGGGGCGATCTCCTCGACGTGGTGCGTGACCATGATCATCGAGGGGGCGATGGGGTCGCGGGCCAGCCGGCCGAGACGGCGCACCAGGTCCTCGCGGCCGCCGAGGTCGAGGCCAGCGGCGGGCTCGTCGAGCAGGAGCAGCTCGGGGTCGGTCATCAGGGCGCGGGCGATCAGGGTGCGCTTGCGCTCGCCCTCGGAGAGGGTGCCGAACTTCCGGTCCAGGTAGTCGCTCATGCCGAGGCGGTCGAGGAAGGCGCGGGCGCGCTGCTCGTCGACGTCCTCGTACTGCTCCTGCCAGCCGGCGGTCATGCCGTAGGCGGCGGTGAGGACGGTCTGCAGGACGGTCTGGCGCTTGGGGAGCTTGTCGGCCATGGCCATGCCGGCCATGCCGATGCGGGGGCGCAGCTCGAAGACGTCGGTGCCGGGCTTGCCGAGGGTCTCGCCGAGGATGGTGGCGGTGCCCGTGCTGGGGTAGAGGTAGCTGGAGGCGACGTTCAGGAGGGTGGTCTTGCCGGCGCCGTTGGGGCCGAGGATGACCCAGCGCTCGCCCTCCTTCACCGACCAGGAGACCTGGTCCACCAGAGCCCGGCCCTCGCGGACCACGGATACGTCCTGAAGCTCCAGAACATCGCTCATGAGCGCGTTGTCTCCCCTTGCAGTGTGGCCGGTCTCGGCTGTCGCGTACGCCTGTGACGGGGTCTCGCGCCGGCGGGCGCAGCCCTTATGAAATCTACGCCACGAGTGCCCCGCTCCATTCCATCGGTCCGGTCCTTAGGGTGGGGGCATGCTCTCGGAACCGCGTTCAGGACGCCTCGCAGCTTGGGGAAATGCCCTTTTGGCCGGACTTGTCTCTCCGGACGACGCCGTCCTCGCCATCGTGGGCGAGGACACGGTGCACCGGGTGGACGGGCTGCCCGGTGAGGCGGCGCCGGTCGGGCTGACGCTCGCGCTGGGGCGGCTGCGCGCGCTGGGCGTGACCGGGCTGCGGGTGGCGCTGCCGGCGCCGGGGCATCCGCTGGGGCTGAGCGGCCCGCCGGAGTTCAACACGCGGGCGCTGGAGGCCGGGGAGGCGGTGGTCTGTCACGGTGCCGCGTTCGGGCTGGTGCCGGAGGCGTACGAGGCCGGGCCCGAGGGCGATGTGCACGCCGAGGTGGTCTGGCGGGTGCTGCCGGTGCGCGAGGCGCCGCCGGCCGACGTGCCGTCGCTCGGTGAGGCCGAGCGGGAGCTGGCGGAGGCGCTGCGGGAGGCGACCGAGGTGCTGTCGAAGCTGGACGTCGCCGGGTCGGGGCCGGTGGCGGAGGCGGCGATCGACGCGTACCGGGCGCGGGCCGAGCGGGGCCGGGAGGTACTGGCACCGGGCTATCCCCCGCGCGCGGTGCGGGTGCTGGAGCTGGCGCAGCGGGTGGGCCTGCTGGTGTCCCTGGCGTACGGCAACGGGCACGGTGGCGCGGTCAGCTCCGCCGAGATGCGGGCCCGGACCGAGGCCCTCCGCCCGGTGGAGCGAACGGCACGGCGGGCCCAGGTGGCGGCGTACAACGCGTATGTGGAGGAGCGGGAGCGCGGGGCGCGGTGACCGGTCGCGGGGCGACGGTGACGGACGGGGGCGTGGGCGCGGAGCGCGATGACCGCCTGCGGACCTCGGCTACGGGCGACGGCTGGCCGCGAGGAGGACGGCCGGCGGTCGGCGGGGCCTGTCGCCCGGCAGGCGCGGCGGCCTCGGTGGCGGGCGGATGCCGGGGACACGGGAACGCGGGGACACGGCTGCGAACAAGCCGGAGCATGGCACGCCATGACCGACCACCGGGGCGCGGGTACGGAAGAACGGCAGCGCAGGACGCCGTGACCGCCTGCGGGGGCTCGGCTGCGGGGGCTCGGCTGCGGGGGCTCGGCTGCGGGTGGCGGCGGGGGCCCGTAAGGGATCGGCCGGCGGGGTCGATCGCCCGGCGGACGCGGCGGCCTCGGTGGCGGGCGGATGCCGGGGACGAGGGCGCGAAGGCGCGGGTACGGAGGAACGGGAGCGCGGGGCGGCGGGGCCGGTCGCCCGGCGGGCTCGGTGGCGGGCGGATGCCGGGGCGGGGACACGGCTGCGGAGAAGGGGGAGCGTGGCACGCCGTGACCGACTGCCGGGGCGTGGCTACGGAGGAACGGGAGCGCGGGGCACCGTGACCGGCCGCCGGGCGCTCGGCGGAGGGCCGTGAAAGGGCGGCCGGGGGGGCCGGTCGACCAACGAGCGCGGCGGGATCGGCGGCAGGCGGACGCCGGAGGCGAGGACACGGGGACGCGGCTGCGAAGAAGCCCGAGCGTGGCACGCCGTGACCGACCGCCGGGGCGTGGCTACGGAGGAACGGCAGCGCGGGGCGCCGTGACCGGCCGCCGGGAGCTCGACTGCGGGCCGTGAAGGGGGCGGCCGGCGGGGCCGGTCGACCAACGAGCGCGGTGGCATCGGCAGCAGGCGGACGCCGGAGGCGAGGACACGGGGACGCGGCTGCGAAGAAGGCCGAGCGCGGCACGCCGTGGCCGACCGCCGGGGCGTGCCTACGGAGGAACGGCAGCGCGGGGGGCGGTGACCGGTCGCCGGAGCGCCGTTACGACAGAGCGGGAGCGCTCCACGCCGTCATCGCCCACGAAGGCTCGACTGCGGGTGGCGGGGCCTGCCTCGGTGTTCGGAGGAGGAACCGGCGAGGCCTCCCGGTGGGGCCGGGAGGCCTGGGGTGCTGTCCGGTTGCGGGTCAGCTGTTGACGCCGAGGTTGCCGAAGGCCGGGTTCAGCACGCCGATGACGTTCACGCTGTTGCCGACCGCGTTCACCGGGACGTGCACCGGCACCTGGGCGACGTTGCCCGAGACGGCACCCGGCGACCCGGCGGCCTGGCCGGCGGCGCCGCTCTCGGCGGAGGCGAGCCCCGCGCCGGCGGCCACCAGGCCACCCGCCACCATCGTCACGGCCGCTGCCTTCTTCAGGTTCTTCACTGTCTGCCCCTCCTGGGTGTCCACCGCGGCGATCACCGCGGCACGCACTGGAGAACGGCGGAGATCGCCGGAGGATGCGCCGTCCGGGTGACATTCCCACTACGGTATGAATCTCAGTCCGGTCCGTGACGCTCCGTGTTGCCTGGCCGGGTCAGCCGGCGACACCGTGGCGTACGGCCCACAGCGCGGCCTGGGTGCGGTCGGCGAGGTCGAGCTTCATCAGGATGTTGGAGACGTGCGTCTTGACGGTCTTCTCGGACAGGACGAGGGCGCGGGCTATCTCCCGGTTGGAGCGGCCGTCCGCGATCAGGCCGAGCACCTCGCGCTCCCGCTCGGTGAGCGAGCCTCCCCTGCCCTGTCCGCCGCCCGCCTCCTCCCGGGCGAGCAGGGCGTCGGCGACCTCCGGCTGGAGCAGGACGTGCCCGGCGTGCACGGAGCGGATCGCGCCGGCGAGGGCGTCGGGGTCCACGTCCTTGTAGACGTACCCGGCGGCGCCCGCGCGCAGGGCCGGGACGACGGTGCGCTGCTCGGTGAAGCTCGTGACGATCAGCACGCGCGCGGGGTTGCCGAGTTCGCGCAGTCTGCGCAGCGCGTCGATGCCGTCCATGCCCGGCATCTTGATGTCCATGAGGACGATGTCGGGCCGCAGCTCCTCGGCGCGGGCGACTCCCTCGGCGCCGTCGGCGGCCTCGCCGACGACCTCTATGTCGTCCTGCACCTCCAGGAAGGTGCGCAGGCCCCGGCGGACGACCTGGTGGTCGTCGACCAGCAGCACCTTGACCGGTTCACCCACCGGGGACCTCCATCTCGATCGTGGTGCCCTTGCCGGGCGCCGATTCCACGGTCAGCGAGCCGCCGACCCCGCCGGCCCGGTCCCGCATGGAGACCAGGCCGAGGTGGCGTCCGGCGCGGCGGACCGCCGTGGGGTCGAAGCCGCTGCCGTCGTCGGCGACGCGCAGGACGGCGCCGCAGCCGCGCCGCTGCACGCTCACGTCCACGTGTGCCGCGCCGGAGTGCCGCAGGGCGTTGTGCAGGGCCTCCTGGGCGACCCGGAGCATGGCCTCCTCCTGGGCCGCGGGCAGGGCGCGCAGGCCGGCACCGGTGAAGGTGACGCGGGCGGTGTGGGCGCGGTCGAGGACCTGTATCTGGGTGCGCAGGGTGGCGACCAGGCCGTCCTCCTCCAGCGCGGCGGGCCGCAGCTCCACGACGGCGGCGCGCAGTTCGTCGGCGGCCTCGGCGGCGAGCGAGGCCACCTGGTGCAGCTCACCCTTGGCGCGGGCGGGGTCGCGGTCGACGAGCGCCGCGGCGGCCTGGGCGGTCAGGCGGAGCGAGAACAGCTTCTGGCTCACCGCGTCGTGCAGTTCGTGGGCGAGGCGGGAGCGTTCCTCGGCGATGGTCAGTTCGCGGCTGCGCTCGTAGAGCCGGGCGTTGGTGAGGGCGATGGCGGCGTGCTGGGCGAGGATGGAGAGCAGTTCCTCGTCGTCCTGGGTGAAGCCGCAGCTTCCCTCCGGCTTGGGGCAGCGTTTGTTCGCGAGGAAGAGCGCCCCGATGATCTCCTCGCCGTCCCTGATCGGCAGGCCCAGGAAGTCGGCCATGTCGGGGTGGGCGTCCGGCCAGCCCTCGAAGCGGGGGTCCTTGCGCACGTCGGCGAGGCGCTCGGCCTTCGCCTCGTGCAGCATCGCGGCGAGGATGCCGTGCTGGCGCGGGAGCGGGCCGATGGCACGCCACTGCTCCTCGCTGACACCGTCGACGACGAACTGGGCGAAGCCCCCGTGGTCGTCGGGGACGCCGAGGGCGGCGTACTGGGCGTCGAGCAGTTCGCGGGCGGAGGCGACGATCGTCTTGAGGACGTCGCGCACCTCCAGATGCCTGCTCATGGCCAGCAGCGCGGAGCTGACCGCGGCGAGGCCGGACCGGGGGCCTTGACTCATGTCCTCACGGTACCGGCGGGGTCCGACACCGCGGATCGGGCCGGTGACGGCGGGGCCTGGTCCCCTGGTCCTAGGCCCTGGCGGCCGTCTCATACCTGGGGATGAGGAGCCTCACGCTGAGCGTTGCGACGGCAACCGGCTGTGAGGGCGGCTGATATTCCATGTGAGCCCGCGCATAGGGCCTACATCACGTACGAAGGAGCATAGGAGAGGCACCCGCCCGCATGAACGGGATCGACGGTCCCGTCTGTCCTATTTTGCCCTTCCCTGATCCACTACCCGGCATCGTATTGGGCACCTTTGCCTGGGCATTTTGCGCCCGCTAAGAATTGCCTCGTCGCTCAGCGCCGCGGGTTCCCACCGCGGCGTTCGTGCGGGAGGAGCCGATTCCCCCGGCGGACGCAGGAGCGACCTCCGCGCTATCGAAGAGGTCCATCAGCCATGCCCAAGAACATGCTCAACCGTGCTCATAGTCGTCCGCTGACGAAGCAGCGCAGGATCGCCGCCGTCGCGGGTGTCGCCGCGTTCGGCACCGCCGCCCTCGCCCTCTCGGCCACCCTCGGCCACGACGGCACCGTCACCACGGGCGCCCCGGCCACGACCGCGCAGGTCTCCTCCGGCACCGTGCTGAAGAACGTCAAGGGCTCCGTCACCGGCCGGCTCGCCGCCGACAACGTCAAGCTGGACACCCTCGCGGCGCGGAAGAAGGCCGCGGACGCCGCTGCCGCCGCCCAGGCCGGCAAGGTCGCCGCGCAGAAGCAGGCCGCCGCCCGCAAGGCCGCGCGGCAGCACTCCGCCGTCCAGGCCGCCACCCGCTCCACCCAGCGTCTGGACATCGAGCCGGTCGCCGCCAAGACGTACACCAACAACCTCGACGGCTGGATCCGGCAGGCCCTGTCGATCATGAAGACCAAGGGCATCCCGGGCAGCTACAGCGGCCTGCACCGCAACATCATGCGGGAGTCCTCCGGCAACCCCCTCGCCATCAACAACTGGGACATCAACGCCGTCAACGGCATCCCGTCGAAGGGCCTGCTCCAGGTCATCCCGCCGACCTTCAACGCCTACCACGTCCCCGGCACGTCCTGGAACATCTACGACCCGGTCGCCAACATCACCGCCGCCGCCAACTACGCGGCCCACCGGTACGGCTCGATCGACAACGTCAACAGCGCGTACTGAGGCCCTGGCGCGGGACCTCAGCGACGCAACGCCGAAGGGCGGCACCCCTGTCACGGGGCGCCGCCCTTCGGCGTCACGCGGGCGTGTGCGTACGAGGCCCGGTTACTTGCGCATGACCTCCGGCTCGTGGCGGCGCAGGAAGCGGGAGACGAAGAAGCCGCAGACCGCGCCGAGCGCGAGCAGCGCGAGCATGTCCAGGCCCCAGGCCGAGGCGGCGTGGTCCCACAGCGGGTCGGTGCTGCCCGGGTCGTCGGTGTTCGGGGCGATGCTGTTGAAGTCCAGCGTGGTGCCGGCCGCGGCCACCGCCCAGCGGGACGGCATCAGGTACGAGAACTCGTTCACGCCGAGCGTGCCGTGCAGGGTGAACAGGCAGCCGGTGAAGACGACCTGGACGATCGCGAACATCACCAGCAGCGGCATGGTCTTCTCGGCGGTCCTCACCAGCGAGGAGATCACCAGGCCGACCATCATCGAGGTGAAGCCCAGCGCCATGATCGGCAGGCACAGCTCGACCAGGGTGGAGCCGCCGAGCACCAGTCCCTCGCCGGGGATCTCGCGGCTGGTGAAGCCGATGACGCCGACCAGCAGGCCCTGGAACATGGTGACGGCGCCGAGCACGACCACCTTGGACATCAGGTACGCCGAGCGGGACAGGCCGGTCGCGCGCTCCCGCTCGTAGATCACCCGCTCCTTGATCAGCTCTCGGACCGAGTTCGCGGCGCCCGCGAAGCACGCGCCGACGGCGAGGATCAGCAGGACGGTGGTGGCGGTGCCGTTCGGGGCGGGCAGGTGGGTCTTGGGGTTGACCGGGTTGGGCAGCAGTCCGCGGTCGGGCTGGATCAGCAGGCTGACCGCGCCGATGACCGCCGGCAGCAGCACCGTCAGCGCCAGGAAGCCCTTGTCGGAGGCGATGACCGAGACATAGCGCCGGACCAGGGTCGTCAGCTGCGAGCCCCAGCTCTGCGGCTTGGGCGGCCTCAGCGCCTGCGGCAGGGGTATGGGGCCGGTCTGCGGGGCGACGGCGTCGATCTCCGCCGCGTACATCTGGTAGTGCTGCGAGCCCTTCCAGCGGCCCGCCCAGTCGTAGTCGCGGTAGTTCTCGAAGGCGGAGAAGACATCGGCCCAGCTGTCGTAGCCGAAGAAGTTCAGCGCCTCCTCGGGCGGGCCGAAGTAGGCGACCGCGCCGCCCGGGGCCATCACCAGGAGCTTGTCGCACAAGGCCAGCTCGGCCACCGAGTGGGTGACGACGAGGACCGTACGGCCGTCGTCGGCGAGGCCGCGCAGCAGCTGCATGACGTCCCGGTCCATGCCCGGGTCGAGGCCGGAGGTCGGCTCGTCGAGGAAGATCAGCGACGGCTTGGTGAGCAGCTCCAGGGCGACCGAGACGCGCTTGCGCTGGCCGCCGGAGAGCGAGGTGACCTTCTTGTCCTTGTGGACGTCGAGCTTCAGCTCACGCAGCACCTCGTCGATGCGGGCGTCGCGCTCCTTCGCCGTGGTGTCGGCGGGGAAGCGCAGCTTGGCCGCGTACTTCAGGGCCTTCTTCACGGTCAGCTCGCGGTGCAGGATGTCGTCCTGCGGCACCAGGCCGATGCGCTGGCGCAGCTCGGCGAACTGCTTGTACAGGTTCCGGTTGTCGTACAGCACCTCGCCCTGGTTGGCGGGCCGGTAGCCGGTGAGCGCCTTGAGCAGGGTGGACTTGCCGGAGCCGGACGGGCCGATCACGGCGATCAGCGACTTCTCGGGGACGCCGAAGGAGACGTCCTTGAGGATCTGCTTGCCGCCGTCGACCGTGACGGTCAGGTGGCGGGCCGAGAAGGAGACCTCGCCGGTGTCGACGAACTCCTCGAGGCGGTCGCCGACGATCCGGAAGGCGGAGTGGCCGACGCCGACGATGTCGGCCGGTCCCAGCTGTACGGAGCCGCCCTTGGGGATCGGCTGGCCGTTGACGTAGGTGCCGTTGTGGGAGCCGAGGTCGCGGATCTCGAAGCGGCCGTCGGGCGTGGCGTGGAACTCGGCGTGGTGGCGGGAGACCTGGAGGTCGGAGACGACCAGGTCGTTCTCCAGGGCACGGCCGATGCGCATCACGCGGCCGAGCGCGAACTCGTGGAACGTGGTCGGGCTGCGGTCGCCGTAGACCGGCGGCGCCCCCGCGCCACCACCGGGCGTCTTCTGCGCGTACTGCTCGGCGGGCCCGGCCTGCTGCCAGCCCGCGTGCGGGGCCTGCTGGTGGGCCGGGGCCTGGTGGGGTACGCCCTGCTGAGGCATGGCCTGCTGGGGTACGGCTTCGTGGTGGGCGGGCGCCTGCTGGGGTACGGCCTGCTGGGCCCAGTCGGAGGCGGCCGGGTTCTGGGGCGCGTACGGTGCGGCCGCCTGCGGCTGCGGCTGGGAGTACGACTGCGGCTGCGGCTCGTGGGCCGGGCCGCCGACCGGTACGGCGGTCGCCGAGAAGTCCACCCGCGGGCCGTCGGTCGCGTTGCCGAGGTGCAGCGACGAGCCGGGGGCTATCTCCGTGTACTGGACGCGCTGACCGCGCGCGTACGTGCCGTTGGTGCTGCCGTGGTCCTCGACGACCCAGCTGTGGCCGTTGAAGCTGACCGTGGCGTGCCGCCAGGAGACCCTGGCGTCGTCGAAGACGATGTCACCCTGCGGATCACGGCCGAGGGTGTAAGGCCTGGACGGATCGAGCGTCCAGGTCCGTCCGTTTGATTCCAGTACGAGTTCCGGCACTCCATGCCCCACTGAGTTGTCCCCCGAATTGCCCCCGTGGCGGGGAGTCTAGGGATGTCGAACATCGTGGGGAACTATTCCAGGCGCGGCCCCCTGACCGAAACCCGGGCCTTGCCGAGCGGTCCCGGGCGCGGTCCACTTCGCCCTGGTGACGGGGGTGAAACCGGGCCGGACGGTGGCAATCGCCGCGAGGGGCGCCAGCGGGGCGGACGCTTTCGCGTGACGGGTGGGAAGCCCGCGACGAGAGGGGCTGCCGCGGCCGGGCCGCGGATCGCCGTTCGCGGGCCGGCGTGGCACGCTCGGGACGGGGGGCCGGGCGGTGTCCGGGGCCGCGCGGCGCGCCGGCCGGCCGCAAGGTCCCCGACACCGGGGCGTCGGCCATTGTTCCGTGTCCGTCAGGCGGACCTCGGCGGCGCGAGGCACTGGGTGCCGGATACGGTGGTGACACCATGAGCGCTTCGCAGACCTCAGCTTCGCAGACCTCCGAGGCCCCCACCCTCCTTGTCAAGATCTTCGGCAAGGACCAGCCGGGCATCACCGCGGGTCTCTTCGACACCCTCGCCGCCTACCTCGTCGACGTCGTCGACATCGAGCAGGTCGTCACCCGGGGCCGGCTGGTGCTGTGCGCCCTGGTGACCCAGCCGCCGGCCGGTCTGGAGGGAGACCTGCGGGCCACCGTGCACAGCTGGGCCGAGTCGATGAAGATGCAGGCGGAGATCATCTCCGGACACGGCGACAACCGTCCGCGCGGCCTCGGGCGCTCCCTGGTGACCGTGCTGGGCCATCCGCTCACCGCCGAGTCGACGGCCGCGATCGCCGCCCGGATCGCGAAGGCCGGCGGCAACATCGACCGTATCTTCCGGCTCGCCAAGTACCCGGTGACGGCGGTGGAGTTCGCCGTCTCCGGCGTGGAGACCGGGCCGCTGCGCACGGCCCTGGCCTCCGACGCCGCGGCACTGGGTGTCGACATCGCCGTGGTCTCGGCGGGCCTGCACCGGCGGGCCCAGCGGCTGGTGGTCATGGACGTGGACTCGACCCTGATCCAGGACGAGGTCATCGAGCTGTTCGCCGCGCACGCCGGCTGTGAGGACCAGGTCGCCGAGGTGACGGCCGCGGCGATGCGCGGGGAGCTGGACTTCGAACAGTCGCTGCACGCGCGCGTGGCGCTGCTGAAGGGGCTGGACGCGTCGGTGGTGGAGAAGGTGCGCGAGCAGGTCCGGCTGACGCCGGGCGCGCGCACCCTGATCCGCACCCTGAAGCGGCTCGGCTACCAGGTGGGGGTCGTCTCCGGCGGCTTCACCCAGGTCACCGACGATCTCAAGGAGCGGCTGGGTCTGGACTTCGCGCAGGCCAACACGCTGGAGATCGTCGACGGCAAGCTGACCGGCCGGGTCGTCGGCGAGATCGTGGACCGGGCGGGCAAGGCGCGGCTGCTGCGCCGGTTCGCCGCGGAGGCCGGGGTGCCGCTGTCGCAGACGGTGGCGATCGGCGACGGCGCCAACGACCTGGACATGCTGAACGCGGCGGGGCTGGGCGTGGCCTTCAACGCCAAGCCGGTGGTACGGGAGGCGGCGCACACCGCGGTGAACTTCCCCTTCCTGGACACGGTCCTCTACCTCCTCGGCATCACCCGGGAAGAGGTCGAGGCGGCGGACACACACGACGAGGGCTGAATCGGGGCGGCCAGGGCCAGGTGGGGCCGGGCCGGGAAGTGCTGGGCCAGGTCTGCCTGCGGGCGGCCGCAGGCAGACCGGTCGCGGAGGGCTCGGCCGCCACGGCTGCGCTGTCGGGAGGGCCCGGCATCCCTCCCGGGTTCCGGGCCCTCCCGCCTACGGCGTGCCGGGGCGGCGGCGGGTCACTCGGCGGGGGCCCAGTAGTCCGTGAGCGTGGCCACGCCGGGCTCGACGCCCTTCCAGTGGCCGTCGTAGGAGAGCAGGGCGAAGGCGGCGGCGGGGAAGCCACGGCGGTTCATCCGGGCGAGCGCGTCGCCCTCGGCCGAGCCGGCCAGGATGTCGGCCAGGCCGTGCACGCCCGGGTTGTGGCCGATGAGGATCACGTTCCGCACCTCGTCGGGCAGCTCGTTGAGCACGGCGATCAGCTCGCCCGGCGATGCCTCGTAGATCCGCTCCTCATAGACGGTCCTCGGCCGGTGCGACAGCTCCTGGACGGCGAGCTTCCAGGTCTCGCGGGTGCGGACCGCCGTGGAGCACAGGGCCAGGTCGAAGGTGATGCCGGTGTCGGCCAGCTTGCGTCCGGCGACAGGGGCGTCCTTGCGGCCTCGCTCGGCGAGTGGGCGCTCGTGGTCGGGAACCTGGGGCCAGTCGGCTTTCGCATGCCGGAAGAGGACGATCCTGCGGGGTTCTGCGACGCTCATGAGATCCAGCTTCGCATGAAACGGGCCACCCGGCGCAGGGAGTTGACCATGCGGATTCACCGCGTGAGGGGGCTTGCCGTCAGCGCGCGGCGAGCTGCTGGACGCGCTCCAGCAACCGCGCGATCGCCGGGTCGCCGCCGGCCGCCTGGGCGTCCGACGGGTTGAGTATCAGCGCGAGCAGCGCGACGAAGGCGAGGGCGGGCAGGGCGAGCGCCCACCAGGGCAGTCGGGTGCCGGCGCCGCCCGTGGTCGCCGGGTGGGGCCGGGAGTGGGTGCGGGCCGGCATGGTCGCCTCCGTGAGTGAGTCTTCGAGGGTGCCGTGACCGCCTCGCGCGGTCACATCTCGAAGCTACGGAATCCAGGGCCGCCAACCCATCAGGATTCCCACCCAGTTGACCCTGACCCTGGCCCCCTAGGGGATGGGGGGCCAGCACCACCATCCGCCCGGAGCAGGACGCCCGGAGCGGGACGAGGGCGGGTCGTCGGTGTCACGGGGACGCGATGGTCGCCACCACGGCGATGATCACGAAGATGGCGAGGAACGAGCCGAAGACGAGCAGCATCTTCTTCTGGCCGTTCTTCGGGTTCGGGTCGAGCACAGGCTGCATGCGTCCAGTCTCGCACCCCGCCTCCCCCGCGAGGGCGCCGGGGCACCCGCCAGTCGGGTCAGTTCGTCGCCTCGTCCTCGACCGTGCGGTCACGCCCGGCGATGAATCCCACCACCATCTGCGGCACCATCAGCGCCGCCATCAGGGCGATCGGCAGTCCCCAGCCGCCGCTCTGCTGGTAGAGCACGCCGACCAGCAGCGGGCCGGGGATGGAGATCAGGTAGCCCGTGCTCTGGGCGAACGCGGACAGCTGGGCCACGCCCGGGCCGCTGCGGGCGCGCATGCCGACCATGGTCAGGGCGAGCGGGAAGGCGCAGTTGGAGACGCCGAGCAGCAGGGCCCAGGCCCAGGCGCCGCCGGACGGCGCGAGGTACAGCCCGGCGTATCCGGCGAGCCCGCAGACGCCCAGTACCAGCACGATCGGCCCCTGGTGGGGCAGGCGGGTGGCGACCCGGGGGATGACGAAGGCCAGGGGCACGCCCATGACCATGGTGACGGCGAGCAGCACACCGGCGGTGCCGGCCGGGACGCCGGCGTCGCGGAAGATCTGCGGCATCCAGCCCATCGTGATGTAGGCGGCCGTGGCCTGGAGGCCGAAGAAGACGGCGAGCGACCAGGCCGTACGGCTGCGGGTGATGCGCAGCGGGGCCTGCGCCTCCGCGGTCTCGGGCGCCGTCTGCCGGGGCCGGGCGTCGGCCGGACCGCGGTCGCGGAGCAGCGGCAGCCAGGGCAGGACGGCGGCGGCGGCGATGGTCGCCCACACGACGAGGCCGGACTTCCAGTTGCCGCCCATGGCGTCGGTGAGGGGGACGGTCAGCGCGGCGGCGAGGGAGGTACCGGCGGCGAGGGCCATCGAGTACAGGCCGGTCATGGAACCGACCCGGTCGGGGAACCAGCGCTTGACGATGACCGGCATCAGGACGTTGCTGACGGCGATGCCCATCAGGGCGAGCGCGCTGGCGGCCAGGAACCCGGCCGTGTTCCCGACGTACGGCCGTACGACCAGGCCGACGGCGATGGCGGCCATACCGGCGCACACCACGGCGGCCGGCCCGAAGCGGCGGGCCAGGCGGGGCGCCATGACACCGAAGACGGCGAAGCACAGCGGGGGCACGGAGGTGAGCAGTCCGGCCACGCTGCCGCTCATGCCGAGCCCGTCGCGGACCTCTTCGAGGAGGGCGCCGAGGCTGGTGATGGCCGGCCGGAGGTTCATGGCGGAGAGCATGATGCCCACGACCACCAGCCGGGTGGCCCACGCGCGCGTGCGGCCCGCGCCGGGGGTCGTCTCTGGGGTGTTCGTCGCGGCGGCAGCACCGCGTGGGGTCGGTGACATCGCCGTACGGGTCTCCACTGTCCGGATTTCCTCACTAGCCATAAGACCCATCATAGAATCATAGGATGATTGCCTGTCCATCCCCGGAGCGTCCCTGCCCGGTCCTCTCGTGCGAAGGTGTGCCATGCCCTTGAGCCACCCGCGTCGTTCGGCGCTGTCCGAGCAGGTCATCGCCGAACTGCGCAACCAGATCGCCTCCGGCGAGTGGCCGGTCGGCTCCCGTATCCCGACCGAGCCGGAACTGGTCGAGCAGCTCGGTGTCGCCCGCAACACCGTCCGCGAGGCCGTCCGCGCGCTCGCGCACAACGGTCTGCTGGACATCCGCCAGGGCTCGGGCACGTACGTCGTGGCCACGAGCGAGCTGGCCGGCGTGATGCACCGCCGCTTCGCCGACGCCGATCCGCGGCACATCGCCGAGCTGCGCTCCACGCTGGAGTCGGCCGCGGCCAAGCTGGCCGCCGAACGGCGCACCGAGAAGGACCTCAAGCAGCTGGACGCGCTGCTCGTCCGCCGCGAGCAGGCGTGGGAGACGGGCGACACGGAGGCCTTCGTGGCGGCCGACGCCACCTTCCATCTGGCGGTGGTGGCCGCGTCCCACAACGACGTGATGACGGCGATGTACGCCGATCTGGGCGAGGTGCTGCGCGACTGGCTGCGCGCGGACGTCGGGGCGGAGCTGACCCCGGAGACCCACATGGACCACGCGCGCCTGGTGGACGCGATCCGCGCGGGGGACGCCGAGGCGGCGGCCGTGGAGGCCGCGAGCTATCCGTTCCTGTGCAATCCGGGCCGGTTCAGCGCGCCTTCTGGTGGCTGATCCACACCGAGCGGATCTCCTTCCAGCACCGGCCGGTGAGCCGTACGGTCATGGCCGGCCAGGCGTCCGCCGGGGCGCTGTCGGTGTCGATGTCCCACCAGCGGGCGCACTCTATGTGCAGCCGTACGCGGTCGATGTCGACATAGGGGTTGTGGCAGTAGGCCACCACCTGGGAGCCGTGGACGGACGTACGGCAGGAGGCGCCGAACCGGCCCGGCGAGGGTGACGCGCCGGCCTCCACGCGCGCGTGCGCGGGCGCGCCGGAGGGCAGCGCGTTGTTCGGCAGTGCGTCGTACGGCAGCGACAGTACGAGGGCCAAGGCCACCGACAGCGGGGCCAGACTGCGGGACAGGCGCACAAGCGGGACCTCCTCGGCCGGGCTGCGGAGGGGCGTGCGAGCGAACGCGTCGTCCGAAGGCGTACTCCCAGGGTGCGCCGCCGGCCCGGCGGCGGCCCGGCCGGTGGGCCGGACGGGTGACACCCCGGCACGCGCGCGCCCGGGCCCACGACGACGCCCCGCTCCCCGCGCACGGCGGGAAACGGGGCGTCGTGAGGCTCACCAGAGCCTCTTGAGGGTCTGGAGGACCTCAGGCGCCGATGGCGTGCAGGCCGCCGTCGACGTGGATGATCTCGCCCGTGGTCTTCGGGAACCAGTCGCTCAGCAGGGCGACGATGCCGCGGCCGGCCGGCTCCGGGTCCTTCAGGTCCCACTCCAGCGGGGAACGGGTGTCCCACACGGAGGCCAGGTCGCTGAAGCCCGGGATGGACTTGGCGGCCATGGAGCCGATCGGGCCCGCCGAGATCAGGTTGCAGCGGATGTTCTGCTTGCCCAGGTCACGCGCCATGTAGCGGCTGGTGGCCTCCAGGGCGGCCTTGGCCGGGCCCATCCAGTCGTACTGCGGCCAGGCGTACTGCGCGTCGAAGGTGAGGCCGACGACCGAGCCGCCGTTCTGCATCAGCGGCAGGCAGGCCATGGTCAGCGACTTCAGGGAGAACGCCGAGACGTGCATGGCGGTGGAGACGGACTCGAACGGCGTGTTGAGGAAGTTGCCGCCGAGCGCGTCCTGCGGCGCGAAGCCGATGGAGTGCACGACGCCGTCCAGGCCGCCCAGCTCCTCGCCGACGACGTCCGCCAGCCGCCCGAGGTGCTCGTCGTTGGTGACGTCCAGCTCGATGACCTTGGTCGGCTTCGGCAGCTTCTTGGCGATGCGCTCGGTCAGCGTGGGCCGCGGGAACGCGGTCAGGATGATCTCGGCACCCTGCTCCTGGGCCAGCTTGGCGGCGTGGAAGGCGATGGAGGACTCCATCAGCACACCGGTGATCAGGACGCGCTTGCCCTCGAGGATTCCGCTCATGGTGATCAGTGACCCATTCCCAGTCCGCCGTCAACCGGGATGACGGCTCCAGTGATGTACGAGGCGTCGTCGGACGCGAGGAAGCGCACCGTCGCGGCGATCTCCTCGGGCTGCGCGTACCGGCCGAGCGGCACCTGGGCGACGATGTTCTGGCGCTGCTCGTCGCTGAGCACCTTGGTCATGTCGGTGTCGACGAAACCGGGCGCGACGACGTTGAACGTGATGTTGCGCGAGCCCAGCTCCCGGGCCAGGGAACGCGCGAAGCCGACCAGCGCGGCCTTGGAGGCGGCGTAGTTCGCCTGTCCGGCCGAGCCGAGCAGACCGACCACGGACGAGATGAGGACGACGCGGCCCTTCTTGGCCCGCAGCATGCCGCGGTTTGCGCGCTTGACGACGCGGAAGGTGCCGGTGAGGTTGGTGTCGATGACCGAGGTGAAGTCGTCCTCGGACATGCGCATCAGGAGCTGGTCCTTGGTGACGCCGGCGTTGGCGACCAGGACCTCGACCGGACCGTGCCGGTCCTCGATCTCCTTGTAGGCCTGCTCCACCTGCTCCGGGTCGGTGATGTCGCACTTGACGGCCAGGAAGCCGGCCGGCGGCTCACCCGAGCGGTACGTGATCGCGACCTTGTCGCCGGCGTCGGCGAAAGCGCGGGCGATGGCGAGGCCGATGCCCCGGTTGCCTCCGGTGACGAGAACCGAGCGGCTCAACAGATCACCCTTTCGATAGCGGTCTTACATATCCGCCCGGACTCCTGGGCGGCAGGCGGCTTCACCGGAAACCTATCGGTATCGCCGCGCCCGCGGGCAATCGGGCACCGACAGTGCCTCATGCCGCACACTGTGGGGTCCCTACAGTCGGCGCACCGCCGGACACCCTCGGACTCGGTCCGCCGTAGCGGGCGCGCGGGCGGAAAGCGCGGCCGCCCCGGCCCGCCGGGTGCCCGAGATGCCCCTCAGTGAGACCGAGCCGAACGCCCGGCCCCGCTGTCGGCATCCGCTGGCGGCACCTCGCACTCCGCCCACACCGTCTTGCCCGGCCCCCGCCGCTCGCCGACACCCCAGCGGGCGGCGACGGCCGCCACGAGGAGCAGTCCCCTGCCGCCCTCAGCATCCAGGGGGCGGCAGGGAGTCTCCGGCCCGGGGGGCTCGGGCCGCTCGGGGTGGGTGTCGGACACCTCGACGCGCACGACACCGGCGGCGCGGTCGAAACTCAGGCGCAGCTCGAAGTCACGGCCCGGGACGCGGCCGTGGAGCGCGGCGTTGGCCGCGAGTTCGGCGACGACGAGAGTGACGGCGTCCGAAGCCTGGCCGCCGTACGGCATGCCCCAGAGGTGGAGACGGTGTGCGGCGAGCCTGCGGGCGAGGCGGGCCCCTCGGCGGGTGGCGGAGAAGCGCTGGACGAACACACTTACGGTTACGGCCACTTGGGCCTCTGGCGCTGACATGGAGCCAGCGTTCTGCTCACGTCCGCGCCGCCAACAGGTACGACGCCCATACAGTCGCGGCTGTATCAGTGCACCCTCTGGACTGGGTGGGTAACTCCCCGTGACCCTGGGTGGGCGGGCGGGGTTTCGGTGAGAGCACGGAGACGTGAGCACAGGAGGCGCGTGGCGATGACGGTGGACCACGGCGGAGGCACTGCGAACAACACTGAAGCCGAACTTTCCGACAGCCTCAAGACCTTCGGCGCGGTCCTGAAGGCGCTGCGGGAAGAAGCCGGGCTGACCCAGGAGGAGTTCGCGCCGCGCGTACGGTACTCGGCCGCGTACATCGCCAAGATCGAGCAGGGCAAACGGTTCCCTCCGGCGGATCTGCCGGCACGGGCGGGTGAGGTGCTGGGGCCGGTCGGGGCGAAGGTCCTTACGGCGGCGGCGCGGAGTCTGACGAGGAAGGCGCTGCTGGCGTCCTGGTTCCGGCAATGGGCCGGGATCGAGGAGGAGGCGATCACCCTCTACGCCTATGAATGCCGGGCGGTTCCGGGGTTGTTGCAACCGGAGGCGTACATCCGGGCGATCTTCGACCGGCGGCTTCCGCCGGCGTCCGAGGAACAGATCGAACGCGAGGTCGCATCTCGGCTGGACCGCCAACAGATCGTTTCCGCCAACCAGAACACAGCCTTCGGTTTCATCATCGAACAGGGCGTGCTGGAGCGTCGTATGGGGGGACGCGATGTCACCAGGCAAGTCATCAGCCATCTCCTTGAGATGAGCACGCGGCGCAACGTCGAGATCCAGCTCATGCCCACCGTCCAAGAGGACCACTGCGGCATTGACGGTCAGATGTACCTGGCCGAAACACCTGCTCATCAGTGGATCGGCTACACGGAAGGGCAGCGGTCGAGCAACCTGATCTCCGCGCCCAAGGACGTCAGCGTTCTGCTCCAGCGCTATGGCAAGCTGCGTTCCCAGGCCCTGGACTGCCGGGCTACCGTGGAGCTGCTGGAACAGATGCGAGGAGCGCTATGAGCACCACCGACGAGCTGAGCTGGTTCAAAAGCAGCTACAGCGGCAGCGAGAACGACAACTGCGTCGAGGTCGCCATGCTCCCCGCAGCAGTCCACGTACGCGACTCCAAGCACAAGGACATCCGCCCCCTCACCGTCACCCCCGCCGCCTGGACAGCCTTCACCACGCTCGCGACGGGCGACTGGTTCAAGAGCAGTTACAGCGGCAGCGAGGGCGACAACTGCGTGGAGGTCGCCCTGCGTCCCGAGGCGGTCCACGTCCGGGACTCCAAGGACAAGGCCATCCGCCCCCTCACCGTCACCCCGGCCGCCTGGACGGCCTTCACCGCGCTTCTGGACGGCTGAGTTCGCGGCCAGGGATTCTCCCGGGAGTGTGACCGGCGGGGCATGATTCACTGCCTGCGAAAGTCACCACAGGCAAGCGCCCGAAGGGATCCCAACGGTGCCCCACGAAGTCGATCAATCATTCCTGGCGCTCCCCCTACGCGCCCTCGCCGACGCCGCGCTGGCGCGCGCGCGTGCGCTGGGCGCCGAGCACGCGGACTTCCGGTTCGAGCGGGTGCGCAGCGCCTCCTGGCGGCTGCGGGACGCGCGGCTCGCCGGATCGTCGGACACCACCGACCTCGGGTACGCGGTCCGGGTGGTGCACGGCGGCACCTGGGGCTTCGCCTCCGGCGTGGACCTGACCATGGACGCCGCCGCCCGGGTCGCCTCGCAGGCGGTGGCCATGGCCAAGCTGTCCGCGCAGGTGATCAGGGCCGCCGGGTCGGACGAACACGTGGAGCTGGCCGACGAGCCGGTGCACGCCGACAAGACGTGGGTCTCCTCGTACGAGATCGATCCGTTCTCGGTGCCGGACGAGGAGAAGTCGGCGCTGCTGGCGGAGTGGAGCAACCGGCTGCTGCGCGCGGACGGCGTGGACCACGTCGACGCCTCGCTGCTCACCGTCCACGAGAACAAGTTCTACGCGGACACCGCCGGGACGGTGACCACCCAGCAGCGGGTACGGCTGCACCCGCAGCTGACGGCCGTGTCGGTCGACGAGGCGAGCGGCGAGTTCGACTCGATGCGCACCCTCGCCCCGCCGGTGGGGCGCGGCTGGGAGTACCTGACCGGGACCGGCTGGGACTGGGACGACGAGCTGGCCCGGATCCCGGAGCTGCTCGCCGAGAAGATGCGGGCGCCGAGCGTGGAACCGGGCGTGTACGACCTGGTGGTGGACCCCTCCAACCTGTGGCTGACCATCCACGAGTCCATCGGCCACGCCACCGAGCTGGACCGCGCCCTCGGCTACGAGGCCGCCTACGCCGGTACCTCCTTCGCCACCTTCGACCAGCTCGGCAAGCTGCGGTACGGCTCCGAGCTGATGAACGTCACCGGTGACCGCACCGCCGAGCACGGCCTGGCCACCATCGGCTACGACGACGAGGGCGTGGCGGCGCAGTCCTGGGACCTGGTGAAGGACGGCACGCTGGTCGGTTACCAGCTGGACCGGCGGATAGCGCGGCTGACCGGGTTCGAGCGGTCCAACGGGTGCGCGTACGCCGACTCCCCCGGGCACGTTCCGGTGCAGCGCATGGCCAACGTGTCGCTGCGGCCGGATCCCGCCGGGCTGTCCACGGAGGACCTGATCGGGGGCGTGGACCGGGGCATCTACGTCGTCGGTGACCGGTCCTGGTCGATCGACATGCAGCGGTACAATTTTCAATTTACCGGCCAGCGCTTCTTCAGGATCGAGAACGGGCGGATCACCGGTCAGCTGAAGGACGTCGCCTACCAGGCCACGACGACCGACTTCTGGGGCTCCATGGCGGCCGTCGGCGGTCCGGGGACGTATGTCCTCGGCGGCGCCTTCAACTGCGGCAAGGCCCAGCCGGGCCAGGTCGCCGCCGTGTCCCACGGCTGCCCGTCGGCCCTCTTCAAGGGCGTCAACATCCTCAACACCACGCAGGAGGCCGGCCGATGAGCGCCCGTACCCAGAAGCCGCACGAGATCGTCGAGCAGGCGCTGGCGCTGTCCCGGGCGGACGGCTGTGTCGTCATCGCCGACGAGCACTCCACCGCCAATCTGCGCTGGGCGGGCAACGCGCTCACCACCAACGGGGTGACCCGCGGCCGTACGCTCACCGTGATCGCGACCGTGGACGGCGCCGAGGGCACCGCCTCCGGTGTGGTGTCCCGGTCGGCGGTCACCGCCGGGGAACTGGAGCCGCTGGTGCGGGCCGCCGAGGCCGCCGCGCGCGGTGCCGGGCCCGCCGAGGACGCCCAGCCGCTGGTCGGCGGGGTGCCCCAGTCCCCCGACTTCACGGACGCGCCCGCCGAGACCTCCTCCGCGGTGTTCGCCGACTTCGCGCCGGCGCTCGGCGAGGCCTTCGCCCGCGCGCGTGCGGGCGGCCGGGAACTGTACGGTTTCGCCAACCACGAGCTGGTGTCGACCTATGTGGGCACGTCCACCGGGCTGCGCCTGCGGCACGACCAGCCCACCGGCACCCTGGAGCTGAACGCCAAGTCCCCGGACCGGACCCGCTCGGCGTGGGCCGGCCGCTCCACCCGGGACTTCAAGGACGTCGACCCCGGCGCGCTCGACGCCGAGCTGGCCGTACGGCTCGGCTGGGCCGAGCGGCGCGTCGAACTGCCCGCGGGCCGGTACGAGACGCTGCTGCCGCCGACCGCGGTCGCGGACCTGCTGATCTACCAGCTGTGGTCGGCCTCCGGCCGGGACGCCGTCGAGGGGCGGACGGTGTTCTCCAAGCCGGGCGGCGGCACCCGGATCGGGGAGCGGCTCTCGGAACTGCCGCTCACCCTGCGCAGCGACCCGAACGAGCCGGGGCTGGAGTGCCCGCCCTTCGTGATCTCCCACTCCTCCGGCGGCGACGAGTCCGTGTTCGACAACGGGCTGCCCACGCACGCCACGGAGTGGATGGACCGGGGCGTGCTGAAGCACCTGACGACGACCCGGCACAGCGCGGCCCTGACCGGGCTCCCGGTCGCCCCCTCGCTCGGCAACCTGATCCTGGACGGCGGCGGCGACCGCTCGCTGGAGCAGATGGTCGCGGACACCGAACGCGGGCTGCTGCTGACCTGCCTGTGGTACATCCGCGAGGTCGATCCGGCGACCCTGCTGCTCACGGGCCTGACCCGGGACGGCGTCTACCTGGTGGAGAACGGCGAGGTGACCGGGCAGGTGAACAACTTCCGGTTCAACGAGTCGCCGGTGGACCTGCTGGGCCGGGCCACCGAGGCCGGGCGGACGGAGCGGACGCTGCCGCGCGAGTGGAGCGACTGGTTCACCCGCGCCGCGATGCCCGCCCTGCGGATCCCGGATTTCAACATGAGCTCTGTCAGCCAGGGCGTATAACCTCGTAGGCGTTCGTGGTCGGGTGTCACCCGGCTGCCGGAAGATCATCAAGGAGACACGAGAACCGTGACGGACATCGTCGACGAGCTGAAGTGGCGCGGGCTGTTCGCCCTGTCCACCGACGAAGACGCATTGCGCAAGGCGCTCGCGGACGGTCCCGTCACGTTCTATTGCGGTTTCGACCCGACGGCGCCCTCCCTGCACGTGGGGCACCTGGTGCAGGTGCTCACCGTGCGCCGGCTCCAGCAGGCCGGGCACCGTCCGCTGGCGCTCGTCGGCGGGGCCACCGGCCTGATCGGCGACCCGCGTCCGACGGCCGAGCGCACGCTGAACGACCCGGAGACGGTGGCCGGCTGGGTGGACCGGCTGCGCGCCCAGATCGAACCGTTCCTGTCCTTCGAGGGCGAGAACGCGGCGATCATGGTCAACAACCTGGACTGGACCTCGGGCCTGTCCGCGATCGAGTTCCTGCGGGACATCGGCAAGCACTTCCGCGTCAACAAGATGCTGACGAAGGACTCCGTGGCCCGCCGCCTGGAGTCCGACCAGGGCATCAGCTACACCGAGTTCAGCTACCAGATCCTCCAGGGCATGGACTTCCTCCAGCTCTACCGGCGCTACGGCTGCACGCTCCAGCAGGGCGGCAGCGACCAGTGGGGCAACCTCACGGCCGGGCTGGACCTGATCCACCGGCTGGAGCCGGACGCCTCGGTGCACGCCCTGGCCACCCCGCTGATGACCAAGGCTGACGGCACCAAGTTCGGCAAGACCGAGGGCGGCGCCGTCTGGCTCGACCCGGAGCTGACGACGCCGTACGCGTTCTACCAGTTCTGGCTGAACGTGGACGACCGGGACATCTCCCGGTACATGCGCATCCTGTCCTTCAAGTCCCGCGAGGAGCTGGAGGAGCTGGAGCGGCAGACCGAGGAGCGTCCGCAGGCCCGGGCGGCGCAGCGGGCGCTCGCCGAGGAGCTGACCACGCTGGTGCACGGCGCCGACCAGACGGCCGCGGTGATCGCCGCGTCCGGGGCGCTGTTCGGCCGGGGCGAGCTGGCGGAGCTGGACGAGCGGACGCTGGCCGCGGCGCTGTCGGAGGTGCCGCACGCCCGGGTCTCCGAGCTGGCCCCGGTGGTCGACCTGCTCACCGAGGTCGGCCTGGTGCCCAGCAAGTCCGCCGCCCGGCGGACGGTGAAGGAGGGCGGGGCCTACGTGAACAACGTCAAGATCACCGCGGAGGACGCGGTGCCCGCCCGGGAGGACCTGCTCCACGGGCGGTGGCTGGTGCTGCGGCGCGGGAAGAAGAACCTCGCCGCGGTGGAGGTCGTCGCCGGCTGACGCCGTGCGGTGTGGGGGCGCGGGACACCCGCGCCCCTACACCCGGGCCCGGTGCTTCCTCTTGCCCAGCGTCGCCATGTAGAGCGCGTCGACGGCCGCGACGATGATGATCGCCGCCACCAGCTGGAAGATGTGCCGGCTCCAGTCGATGCCCTTGGTCTCCGACACGCCGACCGCGCGGGCGATCGCGTTGCCCACGATGGCGCCGAGGATGCCGCAGATGGTGGTCAGCCAGAGGGGGCTGTGCTGCTTGCCCGGAATGACCGCCTTGGCGATGATGCCCAGCACGAATCCCACGATGATCGCCCACAACCAGCCCATGGCTGCCTCCTCGTACGGCTCGACGTGAGCATTACGCCCAGTGTGGGGCGGTGCGCCGTACGGCGCATGTCGGCTTAGCCCGTACGCGCCGGGGCCGGGGACGTCGTCGCAGGCAGGGGGCGACCCGGCCTCGATAGCCGGGTGGAGGCGGCGTAACGTGGGGGGTGGCCCGGCAGGGTTCTCCGCCGGATGCGGACGAGGGTGCGGGCCGGGACGGGTCCGATGCGGGCGGATGGTGAATGGTGATGCGGAAACAGCACGGCGGTGGCGTCCAGGTGTTCCGGATCACCGGCGCGCGAACCGGACTCGCCGAGGATGTCCGGGGCCGGCAGCGGCGGTATGTGATCTCGATGTCGGTCCGTACCGTGTCGGTGATCCTCGCGGCCTCCCTGTGGAACGTCGAGCGGTACGTCGCGATCGTGGCGCTCGTACTCGGCGCGGTGCTGCCCTATATCGCCGTGGTGGTCGCCAACGCGGGCCGCGAGCGGCCGCCGTCGCTCCCGTCGACGTTCGTCACCACGCCGCTGCGTCCGATGATCGCGGCCCCGTCGGCCGAGGACCAACAGGCGGACTCGGTACGGGATTCCGCACCGCGCGACGTGCCGACGAACCAGACGGCCGGGGCGGGTGGCGAGCGCCCCGACCCGGTCTGAGCACGGCGGACACGGGGACCTTTGGGGCTGTCACCTGGGAGCTCAAGAAAACCTCAGATCAATCTAGCTGTTCCGGTCCCGGGCGATGGGGTAGCCGTGACATACTGCGTAGGCGCTCCGCATCCCCCGTCGGAGCGACGGACCGACGCCGGGCAGCTCCCCCCGTGGCTGCCCGGCGTCGCCTTGTTTTCCGCCCTTTCGTTTTCCGCCCCTCGATGACACGAACCGAGACGAAACCGTGAGTGACGAGACCCCGATCTGCTCGGCCAAGGGCTGCCGCACGGCCGCCGTGTGGGTGCTGGCGTGGAACAACCCCAAGGTCCACACACCGGAGCGGCGCAAGACGTGGCTGGCGTGCGAGGAGCACCGCGAGCATCTGTCGCAGTTCCTCGGCGTGCGGGGGTTCCTGAAGGACGTCGTCCGTTTCGAGGAGTGGCGGGCCGCCGAGGAGGCCGGGGCGTAGAGCCGGGGCACCGCGCCCGGTTCAGCCGCCGATCGCCGACATGGGCCGGTCCGGCTGGACGAACGACGGGTCGTCCAGGCCCGCTCCGGCCTTCTTGCCCCACATCGCCAGCTTCCAGACGCGGGCGATCTCCTCGTCCGGGGCGCCCGAGCGCAGGGCCGCGCGGAGGTCGGTCTCCTCGGTGGCGAACAGGCAGGTGCGTATCTGGCCGTCGGCGGTGAGGCGGGTGCGGTCGCAGGCCGCGCAGAACGGCCGGGTCACCGAGGCGATCACGCCGACCCGGTGCGGGCCGCCGTCCACCAGCCAGCGCTCCGCGGGGGCGGAGCCGCGCGCGTCGGCGCCCTCGGGGGTGAGGTCGAAACGGGTGCGCAGGGAGGCGAGGATGTCCCCGGCGGTGACCATGCCCTCGCGCTTCCAGCCGTGCTGGGCGTCCAGCGGCATCTGCTCGATGAACCGCAGTTCGTAGTCGTGCTCGATCGCCCAGGCGAGCAGGTCCGGGGCCTCGTCGTCGTTCAGGCCCGGCATCAGGACCGAGTTGACCTTGACCGGGGTCAGACCGGCCTCGCGGGCGGCGGCCAGGCCGTCCAGGACGTCCTGGTGGCGGTCGCGGCGGGTGAGGGTCTTGAAGACGTCCGGGCGGAGGGTGTCCAGGGAGACGTTGACCCGGTCCAGGCCCGCCGCCTTCAGCGCGGTCGCGGTGCGGACCAGGCCGATACCGTTGGTGGTCAGGGACATCCGGGGGCGCGGGTCGAGGGCGGCGACGCGCTCCACGATGCCGGGCAGGCCGGGGCGCAGCAGGGGCTCGCCGCCGGTGAAGCGGACTTCCTCGATGCCGAGGGTGCGCACGGCGATGCCGATGAGGCGGACGATCTCGTCGTCCGTGAGCAGGTCGGGCTTGGCCAGCCACTGCAGGCCCTCCTCGGGCATGCAGTAGGTGCAGCGCAGATTGCACCGGTCGGTCAGCGAGACCCGCAGGTCGGTGGCCACCCGGCCGTAGGTGTCGATGAGCACGTGGGCCCCTCCCTTTCCCGGTCACCCATTCTGGGTCGCGGATGCCCCGTCCGTCACCTGCGAGCGTACGTGACCCCGCTGACATCGACAGCGGCCCGATCCCACGAGGTAGGGCGCGACCGCGTCGTAGGACCGTACAGTCCCGGCCGGCGCGGTCGTCCCGTGGGCCGCCTCAGTGGGCTCCGGTGCCGGTCAGGGACCGCACCTCTAGTTCCGCGTACTTGGCGGCGTCCGGGGCCTCCTTCGACAGGAGAGTGCCCACCACGCCGAGCAGGAAGCCGACCGGGATGGAGATGAGGCCGGGGTTCTCCAGCGGGAACCAGTGGAAGTCGACGTCGGGGAACATCGAGGTGGGCTTGCCGGAGACCACCGGGGAGAACAGCACCAGGCCGACCGCGGTGACCAGGCCGCCGTAGATCGACCACAGGGCGCCGGCGGTGGTGAACCGCTTCCAGAACAGGCTGTAGAGGATGGTCGGCAGGTTGGCGGAGGCGGCGACGGCGAAGGCGAGGGCGACCAGGCCGGCCACGTTCAGATCGCGGGCCAGGGCGCCGAGGACGATGGAGACCGCGCCGATGCCGACGGTCGCCCAGCGGGCCGCGCGCACCTCCTGCTGCTCGGTGGCCTGGCCCCTCTTGATGACGTTGGCGTAGATGTCGTGCGCGAACGAGGACGACGAGGCCAGGGTCAGGCCGGCGACGACCGCGAGGATCGTGGCGAAGGCGACCGCGGAGATGGTGGCGAGCAGGACGGCTCCCCAGTTGGAGTCCACTCCGCCCAGGTGCAGCGCCAGCAGCGGGGCCGCCGTGTTGCCCGCCTTGTTGGAGGCGATGATCTCGTCCGGTTTGATCAGCGCGGCGGCGCCGAAGCCGAGGGCGAGGGTCATCAGGTAGAAGACACCGATCAGGCCGATGGCCCACAGCACGGACTTGCGGGCGGCCTTGGCGGTGGGGACGGTGTAGAAGCGGATCAGGATGTGCGGCAGGCCGGCCGTGCCCAGGACCAGGGCGATACCGAGGGAGAGGAAGTCCAGCTTGCTGGTGCCGGTGGCGCCGTACCTCAGGCCGGGCTCCAGGAAGGCGCTGCCCTTGCCGCTGTTGTCGGCGGCCCTGCCGAGCAGTTCGGAGATGTTGAAGTCGAACTTCAGCAGGACGAGGAAGGTCAGCAGCACGGCGCCGGCGATGAGCAGCACCGCCTTGACCATCTGGACCCAGGTGGTGCCCTTCATGCCGCCGATGGTGACGTACACGATCATCAGCAGGCCGACCAGGGCGACGATGCCGATCTTGCCGCCGTCGCTGGTGATGCCGAGGAGCAGGGAGACCAGCACGCCGGCACCGGCCATCTGGGCCAGCAGGTAGAAGATCGACACGACGATGGTGGAGGTGCCGGCCGCGGTGCGCACGGGGCGCTGGCGCATGCGGTAGGCGAGCACGTCGCCCATCGTGTAGCGGCCCGAGTTGCGCAGTGGTTCGGCGACCAGCAGGAGGGCGACGAGCCAGGCGACGAGGAAGCCGATGGAGTACAGGAAGCCGTCGTAGCCGAAGAGGGCGATGGCGCCGGCGATGCCGAGGAAGGACGCGGCGGACATGTAGTCACCGGAGACGGCGAGGCCGTTCTGGAAGCCGGTGAACTGCCGTCCGCCCGCGTAGAAGTCGGCGGCGTCCTTGGTCTGCCGGCCCGCCCAGACGGTGATGACGAGGGTCGCGGCGACGAACACCGCGAACAGGGTGATGATCAGGGTCCGGTGCTCGCTCGCCTCGCCGGCGGCCAGCAGGGTGTGGGGTACGGCGTTCATGCTCCGCTCTCCATCCGGGACTTGATGGCCTCGGCCCGGGGGTCGAGCCGGGTGGCGGCGCGGCGCGCGTACCACCAGGCGATCAGGAACGTGGTGAGGAACTGGGCGAGGCCCAGGACGAGGGCGACGTTGATGTGGCCGGCCACCTTGATGCCCATGAAGTCGCCCGCGTAGTTGGACAGCAGGACGTACAGCAGGTACCAGGCGGCGAAGGCGATCGTCAGGGGGAAGGCGAAGGAGCGGTGCGCGCGGCGCAGTTCACCGAACTCCGCGCTCTGCTGCACCTCGGTGAACTCCTCGGCCGAGGGAAGGCGGGTCGGGGTCTGCGCGGGTGGCGGTGTCTCGGTAGCCACGGAGTCTCCTCGCGTCACGGACGTGCGCTTGCTCATCTCACAGGGACGGGACCACATTACAGCGAGTCATCATTCGACTGCATCGGGTGAATCCCGTAGGGGGCCTGACCTTTCGGGCCTCCCGTCCACGGTCACGGCGCCGCCCGGGGAGTGGTTCAAGTCGGCCCGGGCCTTTCGGAGATCAGCGCCGGGAGATAGCTTCGGCCCAGCACCGCCTCGTCATGTACCTGCCCGGGCAGTCACCGGTGTTCCGGGCGGTCCCGTATCCGGATGATGTGGAGATCCCATGGCTCATCTGCGCTCCAGACGCCGACTGGCGCTCGCCGTACCGGTTGCGCTGTCGCTGACCGCCACGCTCGGCTTCCTGCCGTCGGCGGCCTCCGCGGCGGCCCGGACGGACCCGGCGGCCACGGCGGCGCGGGCGGCGGACGGCCCCACCCTGTCGTATGTGGTGAACACGCGGACGGACCGTTCCACGATCGAGTCGGTGCGCCGGGCGATCGCCCGCAACGGCGGTACGGTCGTGACGAGTTACGACCGGATCGGGGTGATCGTGGCGCACTCCGCGAATCCCGGGTTCGCCGAGGCGATCCGTGCCGTGCGCGGTGTCGCCTCGGCGGGTGCCACGCGCAACGCGCCGCTGCCCGCCCAGTCCACCACCGACGTGGGCACGCCGAAGGCGCTGAGCGCGGCGGAGGCCGCCGGTGTCCGGGCCGCCGCCGGCCAGGACCCGCTGGAGCCGCTCCAGTGGGACCTGCCGGCCATCAAGGCGGACAGGGCGCACGAGAAGACCCTGGGCAGCCGGGACGTCACGGTCGCCGTCATCGACACGGGCGTCGACGACACCCACCCGGACATCGCGCCCAACTTCGACCGGGCGGCCTCCGTCAACTGCGTGTCGGGCAAGCCGGACACGACGGACGGCGCCTGGCGGCCGGGCGCCTCGGAGAGCCCGCACGGCACGCATGTGGCCGGTGAGATCGCGGCGGCGAAGAACGGCGTGGGGATGACGGGTGTGGCGCCGGGGGTGAGGGTCGCCGGCATCAAGGTGTCCACCCCGGGCGGCTACTTCTACACCGAGGCCGTGGTGTGCGGGTTCGTGTGGGCCGCCGAACACCACGTCGACGTGACCAACAACAGCTATTACGCCGACCCGTGGTACTTCAACTGCACCACCGACCCCGACCAGAAGGCGCTCGTGGACGCCATCGCCCGGGCCTCGCGTTACGCGGAGGGGAAGGGCACGGTCAACGTCGCGGCCGCGGGCAACCAGAACTACGACCTCGCGTCCCACGCGATCACCGACGAGGACTCGCCGAACGACGGCACCCCGTCGGACCGGGTGATCGACCCGCACGAGTGCTTCGACATACCGACCCAGTTGCCGGGTGTCGTCACGGTCACGGCGACCGGCGCGAAGGGGCTGAAGTCCTCGTTCTCCAATTACGGTCTGGGCGTGGCCGACATCGCCGCGCCCGGCGGCGACCAGTACCAGCCGCCGCAGGCCCCGGCGACCAGCGGCCTCATCCTGGGCACGCTGCCGGGCGGCAAGTGGGGCTACATGGCCGGGACGTCCATGGCGACCCCGCACGTCGCCGGCGTTGCCGCATTGATCAAGTCAACCCATCCGCACGCCCCGGTGGCGGCCGTGAAGGCGCTGCTGTACGCGGAGGCCACCGCCACGCCCTGCACGAACCCGTACGACATCAACGGCGACGGCAAGGTGGACGCGGTGTGCGAGGGGACGAAGAACCGCAACGGCTTCTACGGCTGGGGTGTCGCGGACGCGCTGGCCGCGGTGACCAGGTAGACGCGGTGCCCAGATAGACCGTCAGCCGGGGGTCTCCGCAGGCGCCCACAGCAACATATTGATCGAATCAATAATGCATAGTGCAGTCATGACTGCACTCATGTACGCGTGGTCCGCGCTGGGCGGCGATCCCGCCCGGCTCTCCCGGCTCACCACCGTCCCGCGGAAGGGCGTGCTCACGGCGCGCCTTCCCGTGCGGGAGCTGGCCCGGGCGTGCGTCGGCGCCTGCGGGCTGGCCGCGGCGGAGCTGGCGGCCCACCGGGCCGGGCTCGCCGAGGTCCCGGACGTCCGGGTCGACGACGGCGCGGTGGCGGCGGCCTTCCACAGCGAGCGGCTGCTGCGGGTGGACGGCCGGGCGCCGGTCTCCTTCGCGCCCCTGTCCCGGTTCTGGCGGACGGCCGACGGCTGGGTGCGCACCCATGCCAACTACCCGCACCACCGGGCCCGGCTGCTCGGCGCGCTGGGGCTGCCCGGGGACGCCCCGGCGGAGCGGGTCGCCGGGCTGCTCGCCGGGCGCGGTGCCGCGGAGGTGGAGGAGACCGTGAGCGGCGCGGGCGGCCTCGCCGTGGCCCTGCGCACGCCGGAGCGGTGGCGGGCCCACGAGCAGGCGGCCGAGGTTACCGCGCGCCCGCTGGTCGAGCGCGAGCGGCTGGACGCGGCGCCCCCGCGGGAGTTCGCGCCGCTCGACCCGGGCGCCGGCGCCGTGCTGCCCGCCGCCGGGCTGCGCGTCCTGGACCTGACCCGGGTCCTGGCCGGCCCGGTCGCCACCCGCACCCTCGCCCTGCTCGGCGCGGACGTGCTGCGCGTGGACGCCCCCTGGCTGCCGGAACTGCCGGACCAGCACGCCGACACGGGCTTCGGCAAGCGGTCCGCCACGCTGGACCTCGGCACCGGCCGGGACGTCCTGGAGGACCTGCTGAGCACGGCGGACGTCGTGGTGACCGGCTACCGGCCGGGCGCCCTGGACCGGTTCGGGCTCTCCCCCGAGGCGCTGAGCGCGCGCCACCCCGGCCTGGTCGTGGCGCAGGTGTCGGCGTGGGGCGCGTACGGGCCCTGGCGCGGGCGGCGCGGCTTCGACAGCCTGGTGCAGGTCGCCACCGGCATCGCGGTCACCGAGGGCACGGCCGGGGAACCCGGCGCGCTGCCCGCGCAGGCCCTGGACCACGGCACCGGCTATCTGCTGGCGGCGGCCGTGCTGCGGGCGCTGACCGAGCAGTCGTACGACGGCGGGAGCCGGCTGGTGCGGCTCGCGCTGGCCCGGACCGCGCACTGGCTGACCTCGGGCATCCGCCCGGAACCGGCCGGCGGGGAGCCGTACCCGGGTCCGGACGCCTGGCTGGCGGAGACCGGCGGCGCGCCGAGCCGGCTGCGGTACGCCCGCCCGGCCGTGTCCTTCACGGGCGGCCCCGCCGACTGGGCCCGGCCCCCGGTGCCGTGGGGCTCGTCCCCGGCCCGCTGGGCCGCCACCCCGGCCGCCCGCGGGTGACGGACGCGGTCAATGATCGGCGCGGACACCCGGTCGACTCGGTCAACTGTTGACGCGGTCAGCGGTCGTTGGTGACCAGTACCTTCAGGGCCGTGCGCTCGTCCATCGCCTTGTAGCCGGCCGGCACACCCTCGATGTCCACGGTCATGTCGAACACCGGGGACGGGTCGATCGTGCCGTCGAGGACGTCGGGCAGCAGGTCGGGGATGTAGGCGCGGACCGGGGCGACGCCGCCGCGCAGGGAGATGTTCCGGTCGAACATCACGCCGAGGTCCAGGCCGGTGCCGCTGCCGTGGGGCACGCCCACGAAGCCGATGGCGCCGCCGTCGCGGGTGATGCCGACGGCCGTCCGCATGGACTGCTCGGTGCCGACCGCCTCCACGACGGCGTGCGCGCCCTGGCCCCGGGTCAGCTCGCGGACGGCCTCGACGGCCGCCTCCCCGCGCTCGGCGACGACGTCGGTGGCGCCGAACCGGCGGGCTATGTCGGTACGCACCTGGTGCCGGCCCAGGGCGATGATCCGCTCGGCGCCGAGCCGCTTGGCGGCCAGGACGGCGCACAGCCCTACCGCGCCGTCCCCGACGACGGCGACCGTGGCGCCGGGCCGGGCGCCCGCGCCGAGGGCGGCGTGATGGCCGGTGCCGAGCACGTCGGACAGGGTCAGCAGGGCGGACAGCAGGTGGTCGTCCGTGGCCGCCTCCTTGGGCAGCCGGACGAGGGTGCCGTCGGCGAACGGCACGCGGACGGCCTCGCCCTGGCCGCCGTCGTAGCCGACGGAACCCCAGAAACCGCCGTGCTCGCAGGAGGTGGTCAGGCCCTCACGGCAGTAGTCGCAGACCCCGTCGGACCACATGAAGGGCGCGACCACCAGGTCACCGCGGCGGACCGTGGCCACCTCGGAGCCGGTCTCCTCCACGACGCCGAGGAACTCGTGCCCGATCCGCTGACCCGGCTGCCGGGCCGCCTCGCCCCGGTAGGCCCACAGGTCGCTGCCGCAGATGCAGGCGCGCAGCACCCGTACGACGGCGTCGGTGGGCAGCTGCGCCACGGGGTCGGGGACGTCCTCCACGCGCATCTCGTACGGGGCGTGGATGGTGGTGGCGCGCATGACGGGGTCCTTCTCGTGCGAGGCGGGCGGGGCCGGTGCGCCCACGGGTGACGGGCGCACTTCACGGTACGCCGCGCCCCCGGCGGCCCGCGCGGCCAGCCCCCGCCGTACTCACGCCCCGGCGGCCCCCAGCAGGCTGCCCGCCGCGTAGGTCACCGCCATCGCCAGTGCCCCGCCGGCCACGTTGCGCGGGATCGCGCGCCGGGGGTCGGCCGAGCCGAGGCGGGCGCTGCTCCAGCCGGTAAAGGCCAGGGCGGCCAGGACGCAGCACACGGTGACGGGGAGCCGCGCGCCGGCCGGGGGCAGCACGATGGCCAGCAGCGGGAGCAGCGCGCCGACGGTGAAGGCCAGGCAGCTCGCCCAGGCCGCGTGCCAGGGGTTGGTCAGCTCGTCGGGATCGATGCCCAGCTCCACGCGCGCGTGGGCCCTCAGCGCGTCGCGCGCGGTGAGCTGTTCGGCGGCCTCACGGGCCACCTCCCGGGACAGGCCGCGCGAGGCCAGCAGGTCGGTCAGCTCCCGCAGTTCGGCCTCCGGCTGGTCGCGCAGCTCCCGTCGCTCCAGGGCCAGCGCGGCCATCTCGGAGTCGCGCTGGGTGGACACGGAGACGTATTCGCCGGCCGCCATGGACATCGAGCCGGCGAGCAGGCCGGCCAGTCCGGCGGTGAGCAGGGCGGAGCGGCTCTCGGTGGCGCCGGCCACGCCGACGACCAGGCCGGCGGTGGAGACGATGCCGTCGTTCGCGCCCAGCACGGCGGCCCGCAGCCAGTTCAGCCGGGAGCCGAGGGCGCCGCCGTGGGCCTCGTCGTGGGTGGGTTCCGTCACAGCAGGGAGGATCCCACCGCCCAGCCCCGCCCCGCCGTCACCACACGCGGACCGACGCCCCCCGTGCGAACACCGGGCCGGTCGCGTCGGGCGGTGGGTCCCCCAGGGGCTCGGCGGCCTCCCTGACGGGCCGTCATCTGCAACACGGTCACAGCGGTCCGGGTTGCGGGTGAACAGGCGCGCACCGAAGGGAGTCGGCCGTCGTGGCGAGATCCGACACGGGACTTCCGTACGCCTCCTTCGCACGGGCACGCGCGCGTGTGCGGGAGGCGAGCGGGCGGTCGGGCCGGGGACGCGGGTGCCGGACCTGGGGGACGGTGTTGTCAGTGGCGGCCCGTATCCTCAGTGACCATGCTCGAAGACCGTGCGACCGCAGCGCCCTCCGCCACCCCGTGGCCGGCCGCGTATCCGAAGGGATACGCGGTCGTTGACGTGGAGACCACCGGACTGGCCCGGGACGACCGGATCATCTCGGCGGCCGTGTACCGGCTGGACGCGCGCGGCGAGGTCGAGGATCACTGGTACACGCTGGTCAACCCGGAGCGCGATCCCGGGCCCGTGTGGATACACGGTCTGACGAGCGAGACGCTCGCCGGCGCGCCGCTGTTCGCGGAGGTCGCCGAGGAGTTCGCGGCCCGGCTGGACGGCCGGGTGCTGGTGGCGCACAACGCGGTCTTCGACTGGCAGATGATCGCGCGGGAGTACGCGCGCGTGCGGCGCGAGGCACCGGTGCGGCAACGGCTGTGCACCATCGCGCTGTCGAAGGAGCTGGGGCTGCCGCTGCCCAACTTCAAGCTGGAGTCGCTGGCGGCGCACTTCGGGGTGGTGCAGCAGCGGGCGCACCACGCGCTGGACGACGCGCGCGTGCTGGCGGAGGCGTTCCGGCCCAGCCTGCGGGCCGCGGCGGCGGGCGGGGTACGACTGCCGCTGCTGGAGTGCCGGCCGCTGACGGAGTGGTCGGACCGGCCGGTGCCCCGGCAGGCGACGGGCGGCTACGGCGGCTACCGGGCGGCGAGTTGGCGACCCTCCCGCAAAAGGCCCGCATGCCCCTATCCCAACCCAGGCCGCTATGAAGACGGCAAAAGGCTCAAACAGGGCATGCGGGTCGCCTTCTCGGGTGACACGTCGACGGAACGCGAGCTGCTGGAGGACCGCGCCACCGAGGCCGGGCTGCACGTGGCCACCAGCATTTCCCGGCTGACCAGCCTGCTGGTGACGAACGACCCCGACTCGGGCACGTCCAAGACGGTCAAGGCCCGGCAGTACGGCACGCCGATCGTGGACGAGGCCGCGTTCGGCCAGTTGCTGCGGGACGTGGAGCCCGCCGACGAGTAGCCACGGCCGCCCCGTGCGGTTCATCGGCCGACCCGTGTGCCGTTCATCGTACGAACGGGTGATTGCCTCACGACTCACCCGGCGCCGACTCGCCGGGGGTTCGGCGACGGCCCACCCTGTGGCGCATGGCGACATGCGAAGTTTGCGGCAATGACTACGGAATGACCTTCGAGGTGCACGCGCAGGGCGCCGTGCATGTCTTCGACTGCTTCTCCTGCGCGATCCACCGCATGGCCCCGATCTGCGAGCACTGCCGGGTGCAGATCATCGGCCAGGGCGTGGAGGTGGAGGGCCACTGGTTCTGCGGCGCGCACTGCGCCCGGGCCGAGGGGAGGGCCGGCATCGTCGACCGGGTCTGACCCGGTACCCGCCTGAACGCACCCCACCGCGCGGAGGTACCGTCGTGGGGTGCACCGCTACCGCTTCCTGCTGTCCCGCCAGTGGGTGATCCTCACGCTCGTCGCGATCGCGCTGATCCCTACGATGATCCGGCTGGGCTTCTGGCAGCAGCACCGTTACGAGCAGCGCACCGCCCGCAACGACCTGGTCTCCGCCGCGCTGCACGCCGACCCGGTCCCGGTGGAGCGGCTCACCTCCCCCGGGCACACGGTGACCCGCGCCGAGAAGTACCGCACGGTCACCGCGACCGGCACCTTCGACACCGCCAAGGAGGTCGTGGTCCGCCGCCGTACCAACTCGGACGGCGAGGTCGGCTTCCACGTCCTCACGCCCTTCGTCCTCGAAGACGGCAAGGTGCTGCTCGTCAACCGGGGCTGGATCCCGGCGAACGGCGCGCAGACCGACTTCCCCGAGGTGCCCGCGCCGCCGGCCGGGCGGATCACCGTCACCGGACGGCTGATGTCCGACGAGACGACCGCCGCGAGCGGCATCAAGAACGTCAAGGGCCTGCCCGACCGGCAGATCATGCTGATCAACAGCGAGGAGGAGGCGCGGCGGCTGGGCGCCCGGGTGCTCGGCGGCTACATCCAGCAGACCGCGCCGCAGGCGAAGGACGGCTCCCCGGAACAGATCTCCGACCCGGGCAGCGAGGACGCCCCGCTGAACTACGCGTACATGATCCAGTGGTGGCTGTTCGCGGCGGCCGTCCCGGTCGGCTGGTGGTTCCTGGTCCGGCGCGAGCTGCGGGACCGGGAGGAGGCGGCGGCGGACCAGCGAACCGAGGAGGCGGAACCGGCGTCGGTCTGAGCCCGGCGCCCGGCCCCCACTCAACCTGCCTTTCACTCGCCCCCGCGGACACCGGCCTCCGGCCCGGCGACCGGCGAGTACCCTCCGCGCCGCCCCGGCCCGGCCCACGCACCCACCTCCGCCCCGCCCTGGTCCACGGCCGACCTCCCGCTTCGGCCCGCGCCGACGGACGGCTGCCTTCCGCCCCCGCCGCCCGCCGACCGCCCTCCGCGCCCCCGGCCCGGCCCGAGCACAGCCCCGCATTCGGCTCGCCCCGGTGACGGCCGGCCCACCCCGGTCGCCCGGCGGCCGCCCTCCGCGCCGTCCGCGCGCGGCCACTCCCCGCGCCCGCCCCGTCGCGCCCGTGCGCCCGCCATCGCTTCGCCCCGGCCGAAGGCCCGCCTCCGCCCGCGCACCGCATACGCAGCGGCACGCCCCTTCCGCATCCGCGATCGTCAGCCGTCCTTTTCCGCCCGCGCACCCCCCTGGCCGGCTCACTCCCCCGGCGGACCACCTGGTTGGCCCCCTGGTCGGACGGGAAACCGCATCCCGTGAACGCGCGCATCGAGGACTACGCCCTCATCGGGGACGAGCAGACCGCGGCCCTGGTCGGCAAGGACGGCTCGATCGACTGGCTGTGCCTGCCGCGCTTCGACTCCGGCGCCTGCTTCGCCCGGCTGCTGGGCGACGAGGACCACGGCCACTGGCGGATCGCGCCCGAGGGGGCGGACGTCTGCGCCCGCCGCGCCTACCGGCCCGACACCCTCGTCCTGGACACCGAGTGGGAGACGGCGGACGGAGCGGTACGCGTCACCGATCTGATGCCGCAGCGCGAGCGCGCCCCCGACGTCGTACGGATCGTGGAGGGCCTCAGCGGCCGGGTCACCGTCCGCAGCACGCTGCGCCTGCGCTTCGACTACGGCTCGATCATGCCGTGGGTGCGCCGCTCGGACGGCCACCGGGTGGCCGTCGCCGGGCCGGACTCCGCCTGGCTGCGCGCCGAGCCGGCCGTACGCACCTGGGGCGAGGAGTACGGCACCCACTCCGAGTTCACCGTCACCGCGGGCGAGCGCGTCGCGTTCGTGCTGACCTGGCACCCCTCGCACGAGAAACGCCCGCCGCTCATCGACCCGTACGAGGCGCTGGAGACCAGCGTCGCCGACTGGCGGTGCTGGGCCGGGCGGTGCCGTTACGACGGGCCGTACCGGGACGCGGTGGTGCGCTCCCTCATCACCCTCAAGGCCCTCACCTACGCCCCGACCGGCGGGATCGTCGCCGCGGCGACCACCTCGCTGCCCGAGAAGCCGGGCGGCGTGCGCAACTGGGACTACCGTTACTGCTGGCTGCGCGACTCCACCCTCACCCTCGGCGCGCTGCTCGCCGCCGGCTACCAGGAGGAGGCCGAGGCATGGCGGGACTGGCTGCTGCGCGCGGTGGCCGGCAACCCGGCCGATCTGCAGATCATGTACGGCGTGGCGGGTGAGCGGCGGCTGCGGGAGACGGAACTTCCGTGGCTGCCCGGCTTCGCCGGCTCCGCCCCCGTGCGTGTCGGCAACGGCGCCGTCGACCAGCTCCAGCTGGACGTGTACGGCGAGGTGATGGACTCCCTGTCGCTGGCCCGCGCCTCGGGCCTGCCCACCAAGCCGCACATGTGGGCCATGCAGCGCTCCCTGATGGGGTTCCTGGAGTCGGCGTGGCGGCGGCCGGACGAGGGTCTGTGGGAGGTGCGCGGCGGCCGGCGGCAGTTCGTGCACTCCAAGGTGATGGTGTGGGTGGCCGCCGACCGGGCCGTCAAGACGCTGGAGCGGCACCACGAGCTGAGCGGCGACCTGGCGCGCTGGCGCCGGCTGCGCGACGAGGTCCACCGGGAGGTGTGCGAGAAGGGATACGACAAGGAGCGCAACACCTTCACCCAGTACTACGGCTCCCGGGAACTGGACGCCTCGCTGCTGCTCATCCCGCGCGTGGGCTTCCTGCCGCCGGACGACCCCCGGGTGGTCGGCACGGTCGACGCCATCCGCGACGACCTCGGGCACGGCGGCTTCCTGCGCCGCTACGACACCGATGACTCGGTGATCGACGGGCTGCCGGGCGGCGAGGGTGCCTTTCTCGCCTGCTCCTTCTGGCTGGCCGACGCGCTGCACATGACGGGCCGCACCCGGCAGGCCCGCGAACTGTTCGACCGGCTGGTGGACCTGTGCAACGACGTGGGCCTGCTGGCCGAGGAGTACGACCCCCTCGACGGCCGCCAGCTGGGCAACTTCCCGCAGGCGTTCAGCCACATCGGCCTGGTGAACACGGCGCTCACGCTCTTCGGGGAGGACGGGGCAGGATAGGGGCCATGGATCTTGGACTGAAGGACCGGGTGTACGTCGTCACCGGAGCCACCCGGGGACTGGGCAACGCCACCGCGCGGGAACTCGTCGCGGACGGGGCGAAGGTGGTCGTCAGCGGCCGGGACGAGCGGCGGGTCGCCGAGGCCGCCGCCGCCCTGGGCCCGAACGCGGTGGGTGTGGCCGTGGACAACGCCGACCCGGGCGCCCCCGAGCGGCTGATCGCGGCGGCCCGGGAGAACTTCGGCGGCTTCCACGGGGTGCTGGTGAGCGTGGGCGGGCCGGCGCCCGGGTTCCTCGCCGACAACACCGACGAGCAGTGGCGGGACGCGTTCGAGTCGGTCTTCCTCGGCGCGGTACGGCTGGCCCGCACGGCGGCGGCCGAGCTGCCGGAGGGCGGGGTCATCGGGTTCGTGCTGTCCGGGTCGGTGCACGAGCCGATCCCGGGGCTGACGGTGTCCAACGGGCTGCGGCCGGGACTCGCCGGGTTCGCCAAGTCGATCGCCGACGAGCTGGGGCCGCACGGCATCCGGGTGGTGGGGCTGCTGCCGGGCCGGATCGACACCGACCGCGTGCGCGAGCTGGACGCGCGGTCCGCCGACCCCGAGGCCACCCGGACGGCGAACGCCTCACGGATTCCGCTGCGCCGCTACGGCCGGCCCGACGAGTTCGGCCGCACCGCCGCGTTCCTGCTGTCCCCGGCCGCGTCGTACCTGACCGGCATCATGGTCCCGGTCGACGGCGGCATGCGGCACGGATTCTGACGGCGGCGGCCGTCTCGGCGGCGGAGCCGGTACGCGCCGGCGTGCCGTGACGTCCCGCCGGGAGACGGCCGCGGACGCGGATCCGCCGGGCCGTGGACATGGCCCGGCGGATCGAGGGGGTCACCCATACGCTCCGCGGGCGCGGGAACGCCGTACGGAACGCTGTCCGGGAGGCGCGTCGAGGCGTACGCCCGGATTCCGCCGGCCCGCGCGCGGGGGTCTATTCGCCGAGGCCGGCCAAGTCGCGCAGGCGGCGGGCCTGGGCGGCGCGTTCGGCCGCGCGCTGCTCCTCGTAGGTACGGTCGAGGGCGCCGCGCAGCAGCGCCTTGGTCTCCACCACGGCGTCGCGCGGCGCGGCCAGCAGCGCCGCCGCCAGGTCCCGTACCGTCGCGTCCAGGTCGGCCGCGGGCACGGCGAGGTTGGCCAGCCCGCTGGCCACCGCCTCCTCGGCCCCGACGAACCGCCCGGTCGCGCAGATCTCCAGCGCGCGGGCGTACCCGACGAGGCCGACCAGCGGGTGGGTTCCGGTCAGGTCGGGAACGAGACCGAGGCTGGTCTCGCGCATGGCGAACTGGACGTCGTCGGCGACGACCCTGAGGTCGCAGCCGAGCGCGAGCTGGAAGCCGGCCCCGATGGCATGGCCCTGGACGGCGGCGATGGACACCAGGTCGGTGCGCCGCCACCAGGTGAACGCCTCCTGGTATTCGGCGATGGTCGCGTCGATCCCGGCGTCGTCGCGACGCGCGAGGTCGACGAAGGTCGGCTCGCCCGGAATCCCCTCCGGGGTGAACATGCGACGGTCCAGCCCGGCGGAGAAGGACTGCCCCTCGCCGCGCAGCACGACCACCCGGACGGAGCCCGGCAGCAGCCGACCGGCCTCGGCGAGCGCCCGCCACAGGGCGGGAGTCTGCGCGTTGCGCTTGGCCGGGTTCGTCAGCGTCACCGTGGCGAGGGTGTCCTCGACGGTGAGCCGTACGCCGTCCTTGTCGAGTGCGGGAGCGAGGTCCTGGTCGGGCGAAGCCATGGGGTGCCTCCGATGGGTGCGGTCAGCAGAGCTGAGCTAAGTGACTGCACAGTAACCACCCGGCCGGTCGGTCCGCCGACCGGGTGGCCACCATCGAAGCCGATGGGCCGCCCGGAGTCAGGACGAAGCGGCCTTCTTACCCCGGGTCGCTCCGCCACGCCCACGGAGCGTGACGCCCGACTCGCTGAGCATCCGGTGCACAAAGCCATACGAGCGGCCGGTCTCCTCGGCCAGTGCCCGGATGCTCGCACCGGAGTCGTACTTCTTCTTCAGGTCTGCCGCGAGCTTGTCGCGCGCGGCGCCGGTCACCCGGCTGCCCTTCTTCAGAGTCTCGGCCACCCGTGCCTCCTCATGGGAAGTGCGCTCTGGTCTCCTCATGATCACCCCTCCTGGGCGTGATGGCCACCCATTCGGCAAGGTCGGTGAGACATCGTTGTGACGACAGGAGGGGTTCCCCACAAACGGAATACGCGATTCCAGCGGGTGGGGTCCAGGGGTCCGTACGGGGGGATTCGCGAAGTACCAGGTCAGGAACGCCGAGCGGCCGGCCCCCCGGCTACTGGGGGGTCGGCCGCGAAATCCGTGTATGACACACCTCGATACGAGGAGATCTCACACAGATGATGGATCACGGATGGGCCGAATGATCCATGCGGGATGGATCAGGCCCGTCGATCACGCGAGGGTGACGAGATCCGCGTAGTCGGAACCCCACAGGTCCTCGACGCCGTCCGGGAGCAGGATGATCCGCTCGGGCTGGAGTGCCTCGACGGCGCCCTCGTCGTGGGTGACGAGGACGACCGCGCCCTTGTAGGTGCGCAGGGCGCCGAGGATCTCCTCGCGGCTGGCGGGGTCCAGGTTGTTCGTCGGCTCGTCCAGGAGCAGCACGTTCGCCGAGGAGACGACCAGCGTGGCGAGGGCGAGCCGGGTCTTCTCGCCGCCGGAGAGGACACCGGCCGGCTTGTCGACGTCGTCACCGGAGAACAGGAACGAGCCGAGCACCTTGCGGACCTCCACCAGGTCCATGTCCGGGGCGGCCGAGCGCATGTTCTCCAGGACCGTGCGGTCGGGGTCCAGGGTCTCGTGCTCCTGGGCGTAGTAGCCGAGCTTCAGGCCGTGGCCGGGGACGACCCGGCCGGTGTCCGGCGTCTCCACGCCCGCGAGGAGGCGCAGCAGCGTGGTCTTGCCGGCGCCGTTGAGGCCGAGGATGACGACCCGGGAGCCCTTGTCGATGGCGAGGTCGACGTCGGTGAAGATCTCCAGCGAGCCGTACGACTTCGACAGGCCCTCGGCCATCAGCGGGGTCTTGCCGCAGGGCGCGGGCTCCGGGAAGCGGAGCTTGGCGACCTTGTCGGACTGGCGGACCGCCTCCAGGCCGGAGAGCAGCTTGTCCGCGCGGCGGGCCATGTTCTGCGCGGCGACCGTCTTGGTGGCCTTGGCGCGCATCTTGTCGGCCTGCGAATGCAGGGCGGCGGCCTTCTTCTCGGCGTTGGCGCGCTCGCGCTTGCGGCGCTTCTCGTCGGCCTCGCGCTGCTGCTGGTAGAGCTTCCAGCCCATGTTGTAGACGTCGATCTGGGAGCGGTTGGCGTCCAGGTAGAACACCTTGTTCACGACCGTGTCCACGAGGTCGACGTCGTGGGAGATGACGATGAAGCCGCCGCGGTAGGACTTCAGGTAGTCCCGCAGCCAGATGATCGAGTCCGCGTCGAGGTGGTTGGTGGGCTCGTCCAGCAGCAGGGTGTCGGCGTCGGAGAACAGGATCCGGGCCAGCTCGATACGGCGGCGCTGACCGCCGGAGAGCGTGTGCAGCGGCTGGCCGAGCACCCGGTCGGGCAGGTTCAGCGCGGCGGCGATGGTGGCGGCCTCGGCCTCGGCGGCGTACCCGCCCTTGGTGAGGAACTCCGTCTCCTGGCGCTCGTACTGCTTCATGGCCTTCTCGCGCGTGGAGCCCTTGCCGTTGGCGATCCGCTCCTCGTTCTCCCGCATCTTGCGGATCAGCACGTCGAGGCCACGCGCGGACAGGATGCGGTCGCGGGCGAGGACGTCGAGGTCGCCGGTGCGGGGGTCCTGCGGGAGGTAGCCGACCTCGCCGGAGCGGGTGATCGTGCCGGCGGCCGGGATGCCCTCGCCGGCCAGGCACTTGGTGAGGGTGGTCTTGCCTGCGCCATTGCGGCCGACGAGGCCGATGCGGTCGCCCTTGGCGACACGGAAGGTGGCGTTCTCGATGAGGACGCGCGCACCGGCGCGCAGCTCGATACCGGAGGCGGAGATCACGGACAGACTCCAGGGCGTACAGGGATTGGCGGGTGGGCGGCTGAGGACGTTCCCGCCGTCTAATGCGCGAGGAGAATGGCCATGGGGCCAAGTCTAACGGGGCGGTGCAAGCGGTTTTCCTGCGTCCTGGCGACCGGGCGCGGGGCGGGCGCCCCGGGGCGGTGCGGCCGGGGTGATCCGGCCCAGGCCGTCCAGGGCCGCGAACCGGTGCGGCCGGGGTGATCCGGCCCAGGCCGTCCAGGGCCGCGAACCGGCCGGCCCAGGCGGTGTCCGCGCACGGCCGGGCGAGCAGCGGGGCCGGAGCGCGCCCGAGCGCGCCACCGGGGCGGAACGCGCGGCCGTCGCGGGCGGGCAGGGGCCGGCGCAGATCGCCGTCGGCGGTGGGGTACGCGGCGACGCGAGGCGCGGGGTGACGACCGCGAGGATGCCACGGCCGAGGACGCGGGACGCCGGCGCCGCCGTGGGCCGGGAGCCACTCGGCCGGGTCGGGCAGGGCCGGTGCCGGCGCACGGCGCGGCCGTCGGTGGCGGTGAGCAGCCCGCCGCCCCTGAGCGTGACTGCCTCCCCGCGCGCGGGGAGCACGGCGGCGGTGCCCCACGCGCGCGTACCGGCGGCGCGGGCCACCGCCGCGGGTGTCGTACCCGGCCACGACGGCGCCGCGCACCCGGGGCACCTCGCTCTGCCGGCGGGGCTCTGGCTCCTCGGCGTACTCCATCAAGCCCGGCCCCGGCCTACGGGGGACCGGCTCACCGCATCCGCGTTTCCCGACCGGGCCTGCGCGTCGGCCGCCCACCGGGAGCTGGGGGGCGGGGTGTGGCGGGGCGGCACCTCTCCCCCTCCGCTGTCCCCTGGACGCGGCGGGGCGGGCGCGTCACTCGGTCGGGTTATGCCCGTACTCGGCGGGATGGGGCGGTTTCGGGTGTTGTGTGCGGTGGGAAGCGAAGACGCGTGCGGTGCGACGGACGCCGGAGGACGACGGAATCGGTGCGCGAAGGAGTGTGGTCGGCATGGCGGGCACGGGCGGCGGCGGACGGCCGGGCATCTGCCCCACACTGCTGTACACGGACGCGAAGGCGGCGATCAGGCAGCTCACCGAGGGCCTGGGCTTCACCGAACTGTCGGTGTACGAGACGGCGGACGGCACGGTCCTGCACGCCGAGCTGGCCCAGGCCGGCGGCGTGGTGATGATCGGCTCCAAGGGCCGCGGCGACCCCCTCGACGGCGCCCTGGAGCAGGCGGGCCCCGCCGGGGTGTACGTCGTGGTGGACGACGTGGACGCCCACCACGAGCGGGCCGTGGCCCATGGGGTGGAGATCCTGATGCCCCCGGCGGACCAGAACTACGGTGCCCGGGAGTACCTGGCCCGGGACGCCGGGGGGAACGTCTGGAGCTTCGGGACGTACGCCCCGGAGACCGGGGCCTGAGCCGCCCCGGTGGTACTCAGCCCCCGGTGTGCACCTGGAACGCGGCCCGGCGCACGGCCTTGGCCAGCGCCGGGTCGGGGTGCGCGGCGGCGAGCGCGACCAGCACCTGCACGGTGCGCGGGTGGCCGACCGCGCGGACCTCTTCGAGCAGCTGGGGCACGGTGGGCTGCACCGCGGACTCCAGGTGCCTCACCAGCATCGGCGCCTCACCGTGGTCGGCGACCGCGGCGGCGGTGTCCACCCACAGCCAGGTGGCCTCCTGGCGGGTGAGCACCTCGTGGGCGTCCTCCGGGTCGATCCCGTCGTGCTCGGCGAGCCACAGCAGGGCGTACGGCCGCAGCGCGGGCTCGCCCACCACGGCCCGTACGTCGGGCTCGGCGGGCGCGCCGACGACGCGCAGCGCCTCGAAGGCCAGCCCGCGCAGCAGCGCGTCGTCACCGCGGGCGGCGTCGATCAGCTCGGTGACGGCGCTGCCGACGGGGCGGGCGGCGAGCCAGGCGCGGTACTCGGCGCGGGCCGCGTTGGGGCGCAGCTGGGCGCAGCCGCGCAGCATGTCCTCGGCGGACTGCTCGATGTTGCCGGCGGGGCTCTGCGCGGCCACGCAGATCTGCTCCAGCTTGACCCACACCGCCCAGCTGCCCAGCGGGGTGAGGGTGGCCTGGCCGCCGCCGTAGGTGAGGGCGCCGACCGAGGCGAGGGCCCGCAGTGCCCAGTCGAGCAGCGGGGCGAGCGGGGCGTCGGCGGCGGGCGCGGCGGCCGCCGGGGCGGGCGACCCGGCGGGCCGTCCGGTGCCGGGTTCGTAGGCGACCTCGCAGCGTTCGGTGCGCAGCTCGGTGACCCGCTGCTGGAGCAGGTCGAGCAGCTGCTCCACCGGGACCGGGCCGGCCGACAGCTGGAGGAACGAGAGCACCTGGGGCATGGCCGAGACGACCTCGGCGACGGCGGCCGGCTCGTGGTCCGCGGGCTCGGGGAAGGCGAGCGACCAGGCGTCGAAGAGGGCGACCCAGCCGCGCAGTACGGCGCTGTCGTCGCGGTCCCAGGCGCGCAGCCGCCAGCCGGGCCGGGCGCTGTCGCCGTGCACCTCGACGAGTCCGGCGAGGCGGGCGGTGTCCCAGTCGGCGCGGATCTGGGCGACGCTCAGGCCCAGGTCGGCGGCGGCGCGTTCGGCGGTGGCGTCGGAGAGCGTCGCCTTTCCGTCGGCGGTGGCACCGTGCCGGCCGGGGCCGAGGGCGGCGTCGGCCCAGCGGGCGACGCGGACCGCGCCGGCCAGACCGGTACGGGCCATTCCGGCCAGTTCGGCGGGGGCGGGCGTGCCCTCGGGCGGCCGGGGTGCCGGGCGGCGCGGACGCCGCTGGTTCACAGCTCTGGGGGCGGCGGCCAGGGGTCGAGGTCGGACGAGTCGGAGCCTGGAGTCGCGCGGGATACGGGACGTCACGGGTGCAGTCTTCCGGTTGACGGTCCGAAAACCCAAACGGAATGTCAGGGCGGGCACCGGGGCCGGCCGGGGCACGGGGCGCGGGGCGGTGGGACGGACCGGATCGAGCCAGTCGTGCGCCGGTGGCCGGATCGGCTCCACGCCCGTAACCGGAATGCCGGCCACCGGCGCGCGCGGGCCCCGGCGCGCGGGGTCACAGCAGCGGGGTGAGGAACCGGCGCAGCCGTTCCTCGTACTCCTCGGGGTCCGCGTTCCACATCGCCGCGTGCGGGGCGTCCGGGACGGTGTGCAGGGTGACGAGGCCGGGCCGGCGCCGGGCGAGCCGGCGGGAGTACTCCCAGGGCGCGACCTGGTCGTCCGGGCCGTGCACGAGCAGGGTGGGCACCTGGAGCCGGTCCGGGGCGCCGGGCCCGGCGAGTCCGTCGGCGTGCAGTCCGGCCCGGCCCTGCGCGGCCCGCACCGCGAGGGGCAGCAGCGGCTCGGGGGTGTGCCGGGCCCGGGCCAGCGCGCGCAGCGTGGCGGGCCAGCTCAGGACCGGGGAGTCCAGGACGAGCCCGGCGACGCGGTCGCGGACCTGGGAGTGCTCGGCGGCGCGCAGGGCCATGGTGGCGCCGGTGGACCAGCCGAGGAGGACGACCCGGCCGGCGCCGTGGCGGACGGCGTACCGGATGGCCGCCTCGACGTCCCGCCACTCCGTCTCGCCGAGGTGGTTCAGCCGGTCCGGCGGGCGGGGGGCGCCGGGGTCGCCGCGGTAGGCGAGGGCGAGGACGGGCAGCCGGCGGGCGTGCAGGAAGCCCATCAGGTTCAGGGCGTGCTCCCGGGTGGTGCCCAGGCCGTGTACGGCGATCACCCAGGTGTCCCGGTCGCCGGGTACGAACCAGGCGGGCAGGGCACCGAGTTCGCCGGGCACCTCGACGTCGGTGTGGTCCAGGCCGAGGGAGGCGCGGGGGTTGCCGACGTACAGGTTGGGGGTGAGCCAGGCCGCGTCGCCGGCCGTGAAGGTGCCGTGGGTGACGCGTTCCAGGCGCCGTACGACGGTGTCGGCGGCGTGCGGGGTGCCCTCCAGGACGGGGCCGACGACCGCGTGCGAGCCGTCGCCGGCGAGACCGTAGACACCGGGGCGCAGGGTGGCCAGATCACGGGTGAGCGTGATCCGGCCTGCGGCCGTGCCGTGCACGGTGAGCCGGGGCTCGGTGGGCAGCGGGCGGCCCGCGGACACCTTCAGCGCGGCGTCGCTGGCGAGCCGGCCGGCGACCACGGAGGCCGTGCCGGCGGCCAGGACGGCGGTGACCGCACCGGCGGTCGCTGAGACGGTACGCACGGATCCAGTGTCACGGGGGCGGCGGGCGGCGGCCAGCCGAAGCGCCGGGCGGGGTGAGGAGGGCGGGCGGGGAGACGGACGCGCCGCCGAGCCCGGGAGGGCCGGGAGCGGGCGCGTGGGCGGGGTGCCGACACGCCGGGGCGAGGTGCCGACACGCCAGGGCCAGGACCGGATACCGGCGTGCCCGGGCCGGGCACCGACGGGCCGGGGCCGGAGGGCGTCACGGCGGGCCGGGGCGGGCCGGTTCGCCAGGGCGCGGCGGAGCACGGCGAGCGGAACCGGCCTGTTCCGGCCGCGCGCGGCGCGCGACCTCCGCCGGGCCCGGCGGAGCAGAGCCAGTGCGGCCGGCAGGGCTCGCTCATACGCGGCGCGCGCGGCCGGCAGAGCCCGGCCGTACGCGGCGTACGCGGCCGGCAGGGTGCCGTGGAACGGGGCCGGCGTGCCCGTACGGGCCCGGCGGAGCGGGGTGTGCGGGGTGCGGGGCGGGCTGCTGTTCGGCAAAAGGGGTCACCTCCGTTGGCCGTACCCCTTCAAACGTTCCCCGACCTCCGCCACTTGTGCCTCGGTGAGCAGGGTCGGGCTCAGGCCCGGCACCGACGACGCCGTCAGCCACAGGCGGCACATCCACTCCAGCTGGGCGGTGCGGTCGTAGGCCTGGTCGAGGGTGGCGCCGTAGGTCACCGTGCCGTGGTTGCGCAGCAGACAGCCGGAGCGGCCGGCGAGGGCGCGGAGCATGTTCCCGGCCAGCTCGTCGCTGCCGTAGGGGGCGTAGGGAGCGACCCGTACGGGTCCGCCGAGGGCGGCGGCCATGTAGTGGACCAGCGGCAGCTCGGGGACGAGCGTGGAGACCGCGGTGGCGTGCACGGCGTGGGTGTGGACGACCGCGCGGGCGTCGGTGGTGCGGTAGACGGCGAGGTGCATGGGCAGTTCGCTGGTCGGCACGAGGGTGCCGAGCACCTGGCGGCCGGTGAGGTCGACGCCGGTGAGGTCGGCGGGGGTGAGCCGGTCGTAGGGCACCCCCGAGGGGGTGACCAGTACGAGGTCGCCGAGGCGGGCGGAGACGTTGCCGGAGGTGCCGACCACCAGCCCGTCGGCGACGGTACGCCGCGCCGTGGCGACCACCTCCGCCCAGAGCCGCGCCACGTCCTCCCCGATGTCCGGCACTTCGCCCTCCCCCGCTTCCTCCCCGACGTCCGACACCGCGCTCTCCCCCGCGCCCCGGCGGGCGCTCCCCGGCTCGGCCGGGGGCTCGTCCGGGGAGTCGTCGGGCCGCCCGCCCTGTCGTTCGTCCGGTCGCCCGTCCTTCGCGTTCCGTCCCGGTTCAGCCATGCGGTGATCCTGCCAGCCGGAGGGACGGGGAGCGGGCGGGCCGGTGGATCCGGCCGGAAACCGCGGAGCCGAACGGGGGGATTTCGGGGGGAAACGCCTGAAATCGCCCGGTTTTCCGTGTTCGGCGGACCTTGAATGACTCCCTCCTGCCCACCCACGGGCACCGCCGCCCGCGAGGGCCGGCGCGCCCGTCGTCCGCCACCCCCGGGGGGAGCCCGTATGGCCCGTGTACCCACCCTCGCCCGCCGCCGCGTGAGCGTCCTCGCGGCGGCCGTGGCGGCGGTCCTCGCCCTCACCGGCCCCGCGACCGCCGCCGCCAAGCCGCCCAAGGGCCACGACGTGTCGTCGCACCAGCGGCACGTGAAGTGGCCGGACGCGCGGAAGAAGGGAGCGCGCTTCGTCTACGTCAAGGCCACCGAGTCCACCGGCTACCGCAACCCCTACTTCGCCGAGCAGTACGCCGGCGCCCGCAAGGCCGGCCTGATCCGGGGCGCGTACCACTTCGCCCGCCCCGACCGGTCCTCCGGCGCCAAGCAGGCCGCGCACTTCGTGCGGCACGGCGGCGACTGGCGGGGGGACGGCTGGACGCTGCCGCCCGCGCTCGACATCGAGTACAACCCCTACGGCTCGCGCAAGTGCTACGGGCTGGGCAAGAAACGCATGGTCGCCTGGATCCGTTCGTTCAGCGACGAGGTCCGCCGCAAGACCGGCCGCCGCCCGGTGATCTACACGACGACCCAGTGGTGGAAGCTGTGCACCGGCGACAGCCGCGCGTTCTCGAAGGACCACCCGCTGTGGATCGCCCGGCACGGCACCGCCCGGCCGGGGGCGCTGCCGGGCGGCTGGAAGTACTGGACGTTCTGGCAGTACCGCACGAAGGGCACGCTGCCGGGTGACCAGGATCTCTTCAACGGCACCCTGGACCGGCTGCGGATCTTCGCGCGGGCCCGGTAGCCAAGGGGGGCCCGGCCCGGCGGGGCGGAACAGAACCCCGGTATGGGATTACCGACACCACCATGCCCGTCCCAGTTCATCTTCCGTTCACCCAGGTTGCCTACGTTCATCCAGCCAACGACCTCGAACGATTGCCTGGGTAAATGGAAAGCTTCTCGCTGATCCTCGCGATTGTGGTGGTAACCGCACTCGCGTTCGATTTCACGAACGGTTTCCACGACACCGCGAACGCGATGGCCACCACCATCTCCACAGGCGCCCTGAAGCCCAAGATCGCGGTGACCATGTCCGCCGCCCTCAACCTTGCGGGCGCCTTCCTCTCCGTGGAGGTCGCGAACACGATCTCCAAGGGTCTCGTCGACGAGACCGGCATCCGTCCCGAGGTCATCTTCGCCGCCCTGGTCGGCGCGATCCTCTGGAACCTGCTGACCTGGCTGGTGGGCCTGCCCTCCAGTTCCTCGCACGCCCTGATGGGCGGCCTGGTCGGCGCCACCGTCGCCTCCGCCGGCTTCGACGCCGTCCACGGCGGCGTCCTGGTCACCAAGGTGCTGCTCCCCGCCGTCGCCGCGCCGGTCGTGGCGGGCCTCGCCTCGTTCCTGGCCACCCGGCTCTCCTACGGCATCGGCGGCACCGGCGACAACGAGGCGACCCGCAAGGGCTACCGCGCCGGCCAGATCGCCTCCGCCGGCCTGGTCTCGCTCGCGCACGGCACCAACGACGCCCAGAAGACGATGGGCATCATCACCCTCGCGCTGATCGCGGGCGGCTCCCTCGCTCCCGGTTCCAACCCTCCCACCTGGGTGATCCTCTCCGCCGGCCTGGCCATCGCGCTCGGCACCTACATCGGCGGCTGGCGCATCATCCGCACCATGGGCAAGGGCCTGACCGACCTGGAGCCGCGCCAGGGCTTCGCCGCCCAGACCGGCGCCGCGACCGCCATCCTGGCCTCCTCCCACCTCGGCTTCTCCCTCTCCACCACCCACGTCGTCTCCGGCTCGGTGATGGGCGCGGGCCTCGGCCGCAAGGGCGGTGTGGTCCGCTGGTCCACCGCGACCCGCATGGCCGTCGCCTGGGTGCTCACCCTGCCGGCCGCCGCGCTGGTCGGCGCGGGCGCCGAGTCCGTCACCGACCTCGGTGACTGGGGCACCGCCGCCGTCGCCGTCTTCCTGGTCGCCGCGAGCGCCGCGATCTGGAAGATCTCCCGCCGCGAGGTCGTGGACCACACCAACGTGGTCGAGGAGACCGGCGAGCCGGCCGGTGTCGTCACCGCCGCCATCGCCGCGGTCACCCCGCCGCCCGCCGGCCCGATCGCCGACAGCCTGACGGTCCCGGCCGCCGAGAAGCCGCTCTCCGCGGACCTGGCCACCGCCGGTCTGGCCACCGCCGACCTGACGACCGGCGATCTGACGGCCACGATCCCCGCCCCGGCCGCCGAACCGGCCCCCGCCGCCCCGCCGGCCGCCACGGTCTGACCCGCCCGCACGGTTACTGAAGGAAGCAATCCCATGAAGATCGACTGGGCGGCCCTCGGCTCCGTTCTGGGCGTCAGCGTCGTGTTCACGGTGTGCCTGGTGGCCCTGTTCACCCTCGGCATCAACGGCCTGTCCCGCCGCGAGCGGGCCGCGGCCCAGGGCGGCTCCGCCACGCTCGCCGTCACCGGCGCCTACGCCTGCTTCGCCGCCTGCGCGGCGGCCGTGGCCTACGGCATCTACCTGATCGTGGCCTGACCGCAGACTCCCGATCCCCGCCTCCGCCCCGCCGACCGGCCCACCCGCCGGACCCGGCGGGGCGGAGGCGTGTTCGCGGCGGCCCCGAAGACCCGTCCGGCGCCCCGGTGATGTGGGCCTCAGCACAGTCGGGCATCCCAGGTCAAAGGCAAGTTGACGGCCCTTCCGGGCACGTGGTGGACTGCCCAGGCCATGTACGGCGGCAGCAGAGGAAGCCGGTGCGAATCCGGCGCGGTCCCGCCACTGTCACCGGGGAAGAACCCCCGGGAGCCAGGAACTCTCGCCGCCGGAATCCGTCGAACCAGGGCGTGGACACCCTGAGTGAGGACATGAATCGCCATGCTCGGCTGCCGAAGGACCCGTACCGGGAACGCCCCTGTGCCCACGGCCGGCTGAGCCGATGGGTGCCGACCGCACATACGCGTACGGCGCCGCCGCCGGCGTCCTCGGTGATCTGCTCCTCGGCGATCCCCGCCGCGGGCACCCGGTCGCCGCGTTCGGCCGCGCGGCCACGGCCGTGGAAGGCGCGTTGTGGCACGACCACCGCGGCTGGGGCGCCGTGCACACCGCCGTATGCGCCGGTGGCGCCGTCGCGCTCGGGGCGCTGGCCGCACGCGCCGTACGCCCCTCCCGTACCGCCTCCGTCGCGCTGACCGCCGCCGCCACCTGGGCCGTCGTCGGCGGCACCTCGCTCGCCCGCGAGGCCGACGCGATCGGGCGCGCCCTGGCCGCGGGCGACGTCGAGGCCGCCCGCGCCCGGCTGCCCCACCTGTGCGGCCGCGACCCGCAGGCGCTGGACGCCGACGGAATGGCCCGGGCCGTGGTCGAGTCGGTCGCCGAGAACACCTCCGACGCCGTGGTGGGCGCCCTGGTGTGGGGAGCCGTGGCCGGCGTGCCGGGACTTCTCGGGTTCCGGGCCGTCAACACCCTGGACGCCATGGTGGGTCACAAGTCGCCCCGCCACCGCCGCTACGGCTGGGCCTCCGCCCGCCTCGACGACGTCGCCGGCTGGCCGGGCGCCCGGCTCACCGCCGTGCTCGCCACCCTCGCCGGACCCGACCCGCGCGGCGCCCTGCGTGCCTGGAAGGCCGACGCCCGCAAGCACCCGAGCCCCAACGCCGGTCCCGTGGAGGCCGCCTTCGCGGGCGCCCTCGGCGTCCGGCTGGGCGGCACCCTCTCGTACGGCGGCCGGGTCGAACACCGGCCCGTGCTCAACGGCGGCGCCGGACGCCCGGTCCGGGTCACCGACATCGACCGGGCGGTACGGCTCTCCCGCCGCGTCGGCCTGCTCGCCCTCGGCACCACGCTCGCCGCGCGCGCACTCCTGAAAGGACGTGGGAAGTGAACGGTGGCCTCCTCGTGGCCGGCACCACCTCGGACGCCGGCAAGAGCGTCGTGACGGCCGGGATCTGCCGGTGGCTGGTCCGCCAGGGCGTCAAGGTCGCGCCGTTCAAGGCGCAGAACATGTCCCTGAACTCCTTCGTGACCCGGGAGGGCGCGGAGATCGGCCGCGCCCAGGCCATGCAGGCCCAGGCCTGCCGGATCGAGCCGACCGCGCTGATGAACCCGGTGCTGCTCAAGCCCGGCGGCGAACAGAGCAGCCAGGTCGTGCTGCTCGGCAAGCCGGTGGGCGAGCTGAGCGCGCGCGGCTACCACGGCGGGCGCCAGCAGCGGCTGCTGGGCACGGTGCTGGACTGCCTGGCCGAGCTGCGGGGCACGTATGACGCGGTGATCTGCGAAGGGGCGGGCAGCCCGGCCGAGATCAACCTGCGGCGGACCGACATCGTCAACATGGGCATCGCGCGGGGCGCGCGGCTGCCGGTGCTGGTGGTGGGCGACATCGACCGCGGGGGCGTCTTCGCGTCCTTCTTCGGCACGGTCGCCCTGCTCTCGCCCGAGGACCAGGAGCTGGTCGCCGGGTTCCTGGTGAACAAGTTCCGCGGCGACGTCGGTCTGCTCGAACCCGGCCTGGACATGCTGCACGGCCTCACCGGGCGGCGGACCTACGGCGTGCTGCCGTTCCGGCACGGGCTCGGCATCGACGAGGAGGACGGACTGCGCGTCTCCCTGCGCGGCACCGTACGGGAGTCCGCCGTCACTCCCCCGGTCGGCGAGGACGTGCTCCGGGTCGCCGTGTGCGCGATCCCGCTGATGTCCAACTTCACCGACGTGGACGCGCTGGCCGCCGAACCGGGCGTCGTCGTACGGTTCGTGGACCGGCCGGAGGAACTGGCCGACGCCGACCTCGTGGTGATCCCGGGCACCCGCGGCACCGTACGGGCACTGCAGTGGCTGCGGGAACGCGGACTGGCCGACGCCCTCGTACGCCGGGCCGCCGAACACCGCCCCGTACTCGGCATCTGCGGCGGCTTCCAGATCCTCGGCGAGCACATCGAGGACGACGTCGAAAGCCGCAAGGGACACGTCGACGGGCTCGGCATCCTGCCCGTGCGCGTGCGCTTCGCCCGCGAGAAGACCCTCACCCGGCCCAGCGGCCAGGCCCTCGGCGAGCACGTCGACGGCTACGAGATCCACCACGGCGTCGCCACGGTCGAGGGCGGCGAACCCTTCCTGGACGGCTGCCGCGTCGGCCAGACCTGGGGCACCCACTGGCACGGCTCCCTGGAGTCGGACGGCTTCCGCCGGGCCTTCCTGCGCGAGGTGGCCGCCGCCGCGGGCCGCCGCTTCGTACCCGCGCCGGACACCTCCTTCGCCGCGCTGCGCGAGGAGCAGCTCGACCGGCTCGGCGACCTCATCGAACAGCACGCGGACACGGACGCGCTGTGGCGGCTCATCGAGTCCGGCGCGCCGCAAGGACTGCCTTTCATTCCACCGGGAGCGCCCGCATGAGCACAGTGTTGTTGTTGTCGACCGCCGACACGGATCTGCTGGCGGCCCGGGCCTCCGGCGCCGGCTACCGCATCGGCAACCCCACCCGGATCGACGTCGCCGGGGAACTGCCGGCCCTCCTCGAGGGCGCGGACCTCGCCGTCGTACGCCTGCTGGGCGGCAAGCGGGCCTGGGAGGACGGACTGGCCGCGCTGAAGGCGTCCGGCATCCCGACCGTGCTGCTGGGCGGCGAGACCGTACCCGACGCCGAACTCATGGCCGACTCCTCGGTGCCCGCCGGTGTGGTCGCGGAGGCACTGAAGTACCTGGTCGAGGGCGGCCCCGCCAACCTGCTGGAACTGTCCCGGTTCCTGTCCGACACCGTGCTGCTGACCGGCGAGGGCTTCGAGGAGCCGCGCCGCATGCCCGAGTTCGGCGTGCACGGCGCCTACGACATCCGCGACGGCCGCCCGACCGTGGGCGTGCTGTTCTACCGGGCACACGAACTGAGCGGCAACACCGCCTTCGTGGACACCCTGTGCCAGGCGATCGAGGCGGCCGGCGCCAACGCCCTCCCCGTGTACTGCGGTTCGCTGCGCGGCGCGGACCCCGCCCTGTACGAGCTGCTGGGGCGGGCCGACGCGCTGGTCGCCACCGTCCTCGCGGCCGGCGGCACCCACGCCTCCCAGGCCTCCGCCGGCGGCGACGAGGAAGCCTGGGACATCGGCGCGCTCGCCGACCTGGACGTCCCCGTGCTGCAAGGGCTCTGCCTCACCTCCTCGCGCGCCGCGTGGCAGGAGTCCGACGCCGCCCTGTCCCCCATGGACGCGGCGATGCAGGTCGCCATCCCCGAGTTCGACGGCCGGCTGATCACCGTCCCCTTCTCCTTCAAGGAACAGGGCCCCGACGACGTCCCGGTGTACGTCGCCGACCCCGAGCGGGCCGCCCGGGTCGCCGGGATCGCCGTCCGGCACGCCCGGCTGAAGCACAAGCCGAACGCCGAGAAGAAGATCGCCCTCGTCTTCACCGCCTACCCGACCAAGCACTCCCGGGTCGGCAACGCCGTCGGCCTGGACACCCCCGCGTCCGCCGTCCGGGTGCTCGACGCGCTCCGCGACGCCGGCTACTCGCTGACCGAATACCCCGACGGCGGCGACGAGTTGATCCACCGGCTCATCGAGGCCGGCGGCCACGACGTGGAGTGGCTGACCGAGGAACAGCTGGCCGCCGCGCCCGCGCGGGTACCGCTCGCCGACTACCGGGCCTGGTTCGGGAAGCTGGACCCGGAGCTGCGGGACGCCATGACCGAGGCATGGGGCGAACCCCCGGGCAGCCTCTACGTGGACGGCGACGACATCGTGCTCGCCTCCCTCCAGTACGGCAACGTCGTCGTCATGATCCAGCCGCCGCGCGGCTTCGGCGAGAACCCGATCGCGATCTACCACGACCCCGACATGCCGCCCTCCCACCACTACATGGCGGCCTACCGCTGGCTGGAGAACAGCTTCGGTGCCGACGCGATCGTGCACATGGGCAAGCACGGCACCATGGAATGGCTGCCGGGCAAGGGCCTCGGGCTCTCGCGCGGCTGCGCCCCGGACGCGGTCCTCGGCGAACTGCCGCTGATCTACCCGTTCATCGTCAACGACCCCGGCGAGGGCACCCAGGCCAAGCGGCGCGGGCACGCCACCGTCGTCGACCACCTGGTACCGCCGATGGCCCGCGCGGACACCTACGGCGACCTGGCCAAGCTGGAACAGCTGCTCGACGAGTACGCGCTGGTCAGCGACCTGGACCCGGCGAAGGCCCCGGCCGTCCGCGCGCAGATCTGGACGCTCGTCAAGGCGGCGGAGCTGCACCACGACCTGCACGTGGACGAGCAGCCGGACGACGACGCCTTCGACGAGTTCGTCATGCACATCGACGGCTACCTGTGCGAGATCAAGGACGTCCAGATCCGCGACGGCCTGCACATCCTGGGCGGCGGCCCGGTCGATGAAGCACGCGTCAACCTCGTCCTCGCCGTGCTGCGCGCCTCCCAGGTGTGGGGCGGCCAGGCCAACGCCCTGCCCGGCCTGCGGGCCTCGCTCGCGGCCCACTTCGGGCTGGTGGAGAAGGAGCTGCTGGCCGAGCCGGGCGCCCCGGTGAAGGTGCCGGTGGAGCTGACGGACCTGGTGGAGGGTCCGGCCCGGTCCGCCGCCGACGCCATCGACCTGCTGGAGCAGCTGTGCCGGCGGATCGCGGAGGGCATGGAGGCCCGGGCGTGGGACCGTACGGTGGTCCCGGCCGTCCTGCGGGGCGTGCTCGGCGCCGAACTGCCCGACGCGGTCGCGGTGCTGGAGTTCGCCTGCGACGAGGTCGTGCCGCGGCTGGCGCGGACCACCGACGAGATCGGGCACATCCTGCGGGCCCTGAACGGCGGTTACGTCCCGGCCGGCCCGTCCGGCTCCCCGACCCGCGGCCTGGTGAACGTCCTGCCGACGGGCCGCAACTTCTACTCCGTCGACCCCAAGGCCATCCCGTCCCGGCTCAGCTGGGAGGTCGGGCAGTCGCTGGCGGACTCGCTGGTGCAGCGGTACCTGACCGACACCGGGGAGTACCCGAAGTCCGTGGGCCTCACCGTGTGGGGCACCTCCGCGATGCGCACCCAGGGTGACGACATCGCCGAGATCCTGGCCCTGCTCGGCTGCCGCCCGGTGTGGGACGAGGCATCGCGCCGGGTGACCGGCTTCGAGATCGTCCCCCTGGCCGAACTGGGGCGGCCCCGCATCGACGTCACCGTCCGCATCTCCGGGTTTTTCCGGGACGCGTTCCCGCATGTGGTCGGGCTGATCGACGACGCGGTCCGGGCGGTGGCGGAGCTGGACGAACCGGCCGAGTCCAACTACGTCCGGGCACACGTGGACGAGGACGCGGCCGAGCACGGCGACCGGCGCCGCGCCACGGCCCGCATCTTCGGCTCCAAGCCGGGCGCCTACGGCGCGGGCCTGCTGCCGCTGATCGACGCCCGGAACTGGCGCAGCGACGCGGACCTCGCCGAGGTGTACGCGGTCTGGGGCGGCTACGCCTACGGCCGCGGACTCGACGGGCGGGCGGCGCGCGGCGACATGGAGACGGCGTTCCGGCGGATCGCGGTGGCGGCGAAGAACGTCGACACGCGTGAGCACGACCTGGTCGACGCCGACGACTACTTCCAGTACCACGGCGGCATGGTCGCCATGGTGCGGCACCTGACGGGCGTCAACCCCGAGGCGTACGTGGGCGATTCGGCGACGCCGGACCAGGTGAAGACGCGCACGCTGGGCGAGGAGACCCACCGCGTCTTCCGCGCGCGCGTGGTCAACCCGCGCTGGATGGCGGCCATGCGCCGGCACGGCTACAAGGGCGCCTTCGAGATGGCGGCGACCGTGGACTACCTGTTCGGCTACGACGCGACGGCGGGCGTGGTCGATGACTGGATGTACGAGAAGCTGAGCGCGGAGTACGTCTTCGACCCGGAGAACCGGGACTTCATGAAGAAGTCCAACCCGTGGGCGCTGCGCGGCATCACCGAACGTTTGCTGGAGGCGGCGGACCGGGGGCTGTGGGCGGAGCCGGACGCGGACACGCTGGAGCGGCTGCGCGCCACGTACCTGGAGCTGGAAGGCGACTTGGAGGGCGACCAGTGACAACCCCCTTCCCCTTTACGGCCGTTGTCGGCCAGGACGATCTGCGGCTCGCGCTGCTGCTGAACGCCGTGTCGCCGGCGGTCGGCGGTGTGCTGGTGCGCGGCGAGAAGGGCACCGCGAAGTCGACGGCTGTGCGCGCCTTGTCGGCGCTGTTGCCCGCGGTCGCCGTGGTCCCCGGCTGCCGTTTCTCCTGTGACCCGGCCTCCCCGGACCCTCAGTGCCCGGACGGGCCGCACGAGGCCGGTGGCGGGACCGAGCGGGCCGCGCGGATGGTCGAGCTGCCCGTCGGCGCCTCCGAGGACCGGCTGGTGGGCTCGCTGGACATCGAGCGGGCGCTCGCGGAGGGCGTGAAGGCCTTCGAGCCGGGCCTCCTGGCCGACGCGCACCGCGGGATCCTCTACGTCGACGAGGTCAACCTCCTCCACGACCACCTGGTGGACCTGCTGCTGGACGCGGCCGCGATGGGTGCCTCGTACGTCGAGCGCGAAGGCGTCTCCGTGCGGCATGCCGCGAAGTTCCTGCTCGTCGGGACCATGAACCCGGAAGAGGGCGAGCTGAGGCCGCAGTTGCTCGACCGGTTCGGGCTCACCGTGGAGGTCGCCGCCTCCCGGGAGCCGGACCAGCGGGTGGAGGTCGTGCGGCGGCGCCTCGCCTACGACGACGATCCCGCCGGGTTCGCCGCGAAGTGGGCGCAGGAAGAGGCCGCCGTGCGGCAGCGGATCGTCGCCGCGCGGGAGTTGCTGCCGCAGGTGCGGCTCGGTGACGGGGCGCTGCGGCAGATCGCGGCGACCTGTGCCGCGTTCGAGGTGGACGGCATGCGCGCCGACATCGTGATGGCGCGGACCGCGACCGCGCTGGCCGCGTGGGCCGGGCGGACGGACGTCCTCGCCGAGGATGTGCGGCAGGCGGCGCTGCTCGCGCTGCCGCACCGGCGGCGGCGGAACCCGTTCGACGCGCCGGGCCTGGACGAGGACAAGCTGGACGAGACGCTGGAGCAGTACTCGGGGGACGACGGCGACGACGAGCCGGACCCCGATGGTCCCGGCGGCGGTGGGCAGCCGGCGCCGGACAGCGGTCCGCAGGGTGACGGCGGTGAGGCCGCGCGGCCGGAGGCCGGTGAGGGCGGGCAGCCGCAGGCGTCCGGTGCGGGCGAGCAGTCGGCCGCACGCGCCACCGAACCCTTCCGCACCAAGGCACTGACCGTCCCCGGGATCGGGGAGGGCGCCGCCGGGCGGCGCTCGCGGGCGCGAACCGAGCACGGGCGCACCACCGGGGCGCGCCGGCCGCAGGGGACGCTGACCAAGCTGCATCTGGCGGCCACCGTGCAGGCCGCCGCGCCGTATCAGCGGGCGCGGGGGCGGTCCGGGCCGGGGCTGGTCGTGCGCCGGGACGATCTGCGGCAGGCGACCAGGGAGGGGCGTGAGGGCAACCTCGTTCTCTTCGTGGTCGACGCCTCCGGTTCGATGGCCGCGCGGCAGCGGATGAGTGCCGTGAAGGGTGCCGTGCTGTCGTTGCTGCTGGACGCCTACCAGCGGCGGGACAAGGTGGGTCTGGTGACCTTCCGGGGCGTCTCGGCGGAGGTCGCCCTGCCGCCCACCTCGTCCGTGGACGCCGCCGCCGCGCGGCTGGAGTCGCTGCCGACCGGCGGTCGTACGCCGCTGGCGGCCGGGCTGCTGAAGGCGCACGAGGTGCTGCGCGTGGAGCGGCTGCGGGACCCGGCGCGGCGAGCGCTGGTGGTCGTGGTGACGGACGGGCGGGCCACGGGCGGTCCGGAGCCTGTGCTGCTCGCGTCCAGGGCCGCCGGGCTGTTCGCGGCCGAGGGCGTCGCCTCGGTGGTCGTGGACTGTGAGTCGGGACCGGTGCGGCTCGGGCTCGCCGGGCGGCTCGCCGCCGATCTCGGCGGTACCGCCGTGACGCTGGACGAGCTGCGGGCGGACTCGATCGCCGGGCTGGTGAAGGGTATTCAGGGCAGGAGGGCCGCGTAGTGCCGCAGGGACAGCCGAGTGTCGTACCGGACGACGGGCTGACGACGCGTCAGCGGCGGAACCGTCCGCTGGTCGTGGTGCACACGGGTATCGGCAAGGGCAAGTCCACCGCCGCGTTCGGGCTCGCGCTGCGCGCCTGGAACCAGGGGTGGCCCATCGGGGTGTTCCAGTTCGTCAAGTCGGCGAAGTGGAAGGTCGGCGAGGAGAACGCGCTGCGGGTGCTCGGTGCCTCCGGTGAGGGCGGCACGGTCGACTGGCACAAGATGGGCGAGGGCTGGTCGTGGGTCCAGCGGGACGCCCAGATGGACAACGAGGAGAAGGCCCGGGAGGGCTGGGAGCAGGTCAAGCGTGACCTGGCCGCCGAGACGTACCGGCTGTACGTGCTGGACGAGTTCGCGTACCCGATGCACTGGGGGTGGGTGGACACCGGTGAGGTGATCGAGGTGCTGCGGAACCGGCCCGGTACCCAGCATGTGGTGATCACCGGGCGGAACGCGCCGCCGGAGCTGGTGGACTTCGCCGATCTCGTCACCGACATGTCCAAGGTCAAGCACCCCATGGACGTGGGGCAGAAGGGCCAGAAGGGCATCGAATGGTGAGTTCGCCGGTGCCTCGGCTGGTCGTCGCCGCGCCCTCGTCGGGCAGCGGCAAGACCACCGTCGCCACGGGGCTGATGGCCGCGTTCGCCGCGCGGGGGCTCGCCGTGTCCCCGCACAAGGTGGGTCCGGACTACATCGACCCGGGGTACCACGCCCTCGCGACCGGGCGTACGGGGCGCAACCTGGACGCGTACCTGTGCGGGCCGGAGCTGGTCGCTCCGCTGTTCCTGCACGGGGCGCGGGGGTGTGACCTGGCCGTGGTCGAGGGTGTGATGGGGCTGTACGACGGGGCGGCCGGGCAGGGTGAGCTGGCGTCCACCGCGCATGTGGCGAAGCTGCTGCGGGCGCCGGTGGTGCTGGTGGTCGACGCGTCCTCGCAGTCGCGGTCGGTGGCGGCGCTGGTGCACGGGTTCGCGTCGTGGGATCCGGAGGTGCGCCTCGGGGGCGTGATCCTGAACAAGGTCGGGTCGGACCGGCACGAGGAGTTGCTCAGGGAGGCGCTGGACTCGTCCGGGGTGCCGGTCCTGGGTGTGCTGCGGCGGGTTCCTCAGGTGGACACTCCGTCCCGGCATCTGGGGCTGGTGCCGGTCGCCGAGCGGCGGGCCGACGCGGTGGACGCGGTCGCGGCGATGGCCGCGCAGGTCGAGCGGGGATGCGATCTCGACGCTCTGTCGCGGCTGGCGAGCAGTGCGGGACCGCTGCCGGGGGTGCCCTGGGAAGCGCCCGTCGGCGTGGCGGGGAGGCGTGCGGTGGTCGCCGTGGCCGGCGGTCCCGCGTTCACCTTCTCCTACGCCGAGCACGCCGAGCTGCTCACCGCCGCCGGAGCCGAGGTCGTCACCTTCGACCCCCTGCGGGACGAGCGGCTGCCCGAGGGGACGGCGGGGTTGGTCATCGGCGGTGGTTTTCCCGAGGTGTACGCCGCCGAGCTGTCCGCCAACGAGTCCCTGCGCGGGGCCGTTGCCGAACTGGCCCTCTCCGGCGCTCCCGTGGCCGCCGAGTGCGCCGGACTGCTCTATTTGTGCCGGGAGTTGGACGGCAGGCCGATGTGCGGTGTGCTGGACGCCACCGCGCGGATGAGTGAGCGGCTGACGCTCGGCTACCGGGACGCCGTGGCCGTCGGTGACAGCGCGCTGGCGGCGGCCGGGACGCGGATGCGGGGGCACGAGTTCCACCGCACGGTCGTGGAGCCGGGCGCGGGGGCCGCTCCCGCCTGGGGGGTCACGGCCCCGGTGCGGCGGGTCGAAGGTTTCGTACAGCAGGGCGTGCACGCGAGTTATCTGCACACGCACTGGGCGGCCGAGCCCGGTGTCGCCCGTCGGTTCGTGGAGAGGTGCCGGACGTCATGAGCAGCAGGCTGGTCGGAGTCGGGGTCGGTCCCGGTGATCCGGAGCTGGTGACCGTCAAGGGGGTCAACGCCCTGCGGGCGGCCGATGTCGTCGTGGTGCCCGTCATGGACACCGGGGAGCGGGGGCGGGCCGAGGCGACGGTGGCGCACTACGTGCCCGCGGAGAAGATCGTGCGGGTGGTGTTCGCGCTGAACGAGCGGACGGACCGGGCGCGCCGGGAGGCGGCCTGGGACGCGGCCGGGCGGCGGGTGGCCGAACTGCTGGAGGCGCACGCGTGTGTCGCGTTCGCCACCATCGGTGACCCGAACGTGTACTCGACGTTCACCTATCTGGCGCAGACCCTCGTGGAGCTGGTGCCGGGTGTGGTCGTGGAGACGGTGCCGGGGATCACCGCGATGCAGGATCTCGCGGCGCGGTCGGGGGCGGTGCTGACGGAGGGCACCGAGCCGCTGACCCTGGTGCCGGTGACGGCCGGGTCGGCGGTGCTGAAGGAGGCGCTGGCCGGTCCGGGCACGGTGGTGGCGTACAAGTTCGGCCGGCAGGCCGCCGAGGTCGCCGAGGCGCTGAAGGAGACCGGGCGGCTCGCGGACGCGGTGTGGGGGTCGGCGCTGGGTCTGCCGGAGGAGTCGGTGCGGCCGGCCGCCGAGCTGGACGGGTCGCCGCTGCCGTATCTGTCGACGCTGATCGCGCCGCCGCGGCGGGACGGCGGCCGGGGCGGGAAGCTGTGAGACCGGCTCCGTCACCCGGTGACGCCCACCACCAGCCATATGAACGCGACGCCCGCGACCGTGCACAGCAGGGTGGAGCGGGCGGGGTGGGCGTGGTGGGCCTCGGGGAGGATCTCGGCGGCGGCGAGGTAGAGCAGGGCGCCGCCGAACAGGCCGAGATAGCCGCCGAGGACGTCCTCGGGGATGGTGAGGAACGCGGACGCGGCGGCTCCGGCGACGGGTGCGACGGCGTCCGCGAAGAGCATGGCGAGGGCCTTGCGGCGGGCGTTGCCGTACAGGCGGGTGAGGGTGAAGGTGTTGAAGCCGTCCGCGAAGTCGTGGGCGATGACGGCGAGCGCGACCGCGGTGCCCATGCCGCCGCCCACCTGGAAGGACGCGCCGATCGCCACGCCGTCCATCAGGCTGTGCCCCACCATGGCGGCCGCCGCGGTCAGTCCCACCTCGGGGCTGCGGTGGCGGTGCTCGACCGCGTCGTGGCCGACCGCGGCGTGTCCGGCCGCCTCGTGCCGGGCCGCGTCGGGGCCGACCGCCTCGTGCCGGGCCGCCCCGTGTCCGGCCGGCCCGTGCTGGAGCGCCCCGTGTCCGGCCGGCCCGTGCTGGAGCGCCCCGTGTCCGGCCGACCCGTGCTGGAGCGCCCCGCGTTCGGCCGGCCCGTGCTGGAGCGCCCCGTGTCCGGCCGCTCCGTGCTGGGGCGCCTCGTGGCGGACCGCCGTGTGTTCGACCGCCCCGTGCGCGGCGCGGCGGGCCGCCAGCAGGCGTTCCACCAGATGGGCGAGGAGGAAGCCGGCCACGAACAGCAGCAGCGCGGCCGGGACGCCGTGGATCTCGTGGTCCGCCGCCCGCAGGGCCTCGGGCAGCAGGTCCAGGCCGACCACGCCGAGCATCAGCCCGCCGGCCAGGCCCAGCACCAGATGGCGGCGGTCGGTCACGCGCTGTGCCGTCCAGCCGCCGGCCAGCGTCATCAGGAACGCGCCGAGCGCGACGAAGACCGCCATACGCCCTTGCTATCGGATCGACCCGGGTTCCCGCACGTCCGACGGCAGTCACCGCAGTACTCGTAGGAGAGGACCGATTTCCATGGCCGATGCCACCACCGGCAAGGTGACCTTCGTCGGTGCCGGCCCCGGCGCCGCCGACCTGCTGACGTTCAGGGCCGCGCGGGCCATCGCCGAGGCCGACGTCGTGATCTGGGCCGCGAGCCTGGTCCAGGCGGAGGTCCTCGACCACGCGCGCGAGGGCGCCGAAATCCTGGACTCGGCGGCCATGTCGCTGGAGGACGTCGTCGCGGTGTACCGACGTGCGTTCGAGGAGGGGCTGAGAGTCGCCCGGATCCACTCCGGCGACCCGGCGCTGTGGGGCGGCACGCAGGAGCAGCTGGACCGCTGTCAGGAGATCGGCATCGAGACCGAGGTCGTGCCGGGCGTGTCGTCGTTCTCCGCGGTGGCCGCGCTGGCGCAGCGGGAGCTGACGATCCCGGAGGTCGCGCAGTCCGTGGTGCTGACCCGGCTGGGCGGCGGCAAGACGCCGATGCCGCCCGGCGAGGAGGTGCGCGAGTTCGCCCGGCACGGCACCACCATGGCCGTGTTCCTGTCGGCGGCGCGCAGCGGGCAGCTGGTGCGGGAGCTGCTGGAGGGCGGCTACCCGACGTCCACCCCGGTCGTGGTGGCGTACCAGGCGACCTGGCCGGAGGAGCTGGTCGTGAAGTGCACGATCGGCACGCTGGAGGAGACGGTCAAGGAGCACAAGCTCTGGAAGCACACGCTGTTCCTGGTCGGTCCGGCGCTGGACGCGTCCGGCACCCGCTCGCACCTGTATCACCCGGGGCACTTCCACGGCTACCGCAAGGCCGACCCCGAGGCGCGGCGGGCGCTGCGGGAGCAGAGGGCGAAGAGTTGATCACGGTCGTCGGTACGGGGACGGGGGCGCCGGCCGGTCCGGACCTGCTCGCCGGGGCCGCGCTGGTGGTCGGCGGGCGGCGGCACCTGGACGCCGCGGCGCTGCCCGAGGGCGCGGAGCGTGTCGTGCTCGGGCCGCTGGCGCCCGCGCTGGACACCGTCGCGGAGTACGTCGGCAAGGAGCTGCCGGTGGTGGTGCTGGCCTCCGGGGACCCGGGGTTCTTCGGGATCGTGCGGGCGCTCGCGGAGCGGTTCGGCGCCGGGCTGCTGGATGTGCGGCCGGGGGTGTCCTCGGTGGCCACGGCGTTCGCCCGGATCGGGCTGCCCTGGGACGACGCGGTGGTGGTGAGCGCGCACGGCCGGGAGCTGCGGACGGCGGTGAACGTGTGCCGGGCGCGGCCGAAGGTGGCGGTGCTGACCGGGCCGGGGGCCGGTCCGGCCGAGCTGGGGGCGGCGCTGCCCGGGGACCGGGTGCTGGTGGTGGCGAGCGCCCTCGGTGATCCGGAGCGGGAGCGCGTGGAGCGGGTGACGGCGGCCGAGGCGGCGGCGCGGGACTGGGGTGCGGCGGTGAGCGTGGTGCTGTGCCTGGACGAGGCGCGGGCGCTCGGTGCGGTGCGGACGGTCGCGGGGGTGCCCGCGGCTCCGGAGCGGTGGGCCTTGGAGGAGGACGCGTTCGCGCACCGGGACTCGATGATCACCAAGTTCGAGGTGCGGGCGCTGGCCCTGGCCCGGCTGGGGCCGCGCCTGGGCGACCTGGTGTGGGACGTGGGGGCCGGGTCGGGGTCGGTCGCGGTGGAGTGCGCGCGGCTCGGCGCGGCCGTCGTCGCCGTGGAGAAGGCGGCCGACGGGGTCGGGCGGATCCGGGCCAACGCGCGCGCCCACGGCGTCGAGGTGGACGTGGTGCACGGTGCGGCGCCGGCGGCCCTGGCGGGGCTGGCGGACGATCCGGACGCGGTGTTCGTCGGCGGCGGGGGCCGGGAGCTGCCGGAGGTGGTCGCCGCGTGTGCGCGGCGGGCGCGGCGGACGGTGGTCGTGGCGATGGCCGCGCTGGACCGGGTGCCGGCGGCGCGCGCGGCGCTGACGGAGGCCGGGTTCGGCTGCGACGGGGTGCTGTTGCAGTCGTCGCGGCTCGCGCCGCTGCCGGGGGACGTGACCCGGCTGGCGGCCACCAATCCGGTGTTTTTGCTGTGGGGCGTGAGAACCCCGGTGTCTAGTGAAGGAGTTGACCAGTGATCGGCCTGATTTCCGCCACCGCGGCGGGGGCGGCGGCGCGGGACCGGCTGGCCGCGGCCTGGCCGGACCGCACGCGGGTGTACGAGGGTCCCGTCAAGGAGGCGGTGCGGGCCGCGTTCGCCGAGTGCGAGCAGCTGGTGTGCTTCCTGGCGACGGGCGCGGTGGTGCGGCTGCTGGCGCCGCTGCTGGCCGGCAAGGCGGCCGACCCGGGTGTGGTGTGTGTGGACGAGGGCGGCCGGTTCGCGGTGTCGCTGCTCGGCGGGCACGGCGGCGGCGCCAATGAACTGGCCCGCGAGGTGGGCGCGTTGCTGGGTGCGGAGCCGGTGGTGACGACCGCGACGGACGCGGTGGGGCTGCCGGGTCTGGACACGCTGGGGCTGCCGTACGAGGGTGCGGTGGCGGCGGTGTCGCGGGCGCTGCTGGACGGCGAGCCGGTCGCGCTGGCGGCGGAGGTGGCGTGGCCGCTGCCGCCGCTGCCGGTCTCGGACGAGGGGGCGTACACGGTCCGGGTCACCGACCGGGACGCCGTACCGGGTGAGCGGGAGGTGCTGCTGCGTCCGCCGTCGCTGGTGGTCGGGGTCGGTGCGTCCAGGGGCGCGCCGGCCGAGGAGGTCCTCGCGCTGGTGGAGGGGGCGCTGCGGGAGGCGGGGCTGACGGCGCGGTCGGTCGGTGAGCTGGCCACCGTGGACGCCAAGGCCGGGGAGCCGGGCATCGTGGCCGCCGCCGAGCGGCTCGGGGTGCCCCTGGTGACGTACTCCGCCGAGGAGCTGGCGGGTGTGGAGGTGCCGAACCCGTCCGCCGCGCCGCTGGCCGCGGTCGGTACGCCGTCGGTCGCCGAGGCCGCCGCGCTGCTGCGCGGCGGTGAACTCCTGGTGCCGAAGCGGAAGTCGGCGATGGCGACCTGTGCGGTGGTACGGCGGCCGGCGCGCGGGCGGCTCGCGGTGGTCGGGCTCGGGCCGGGCGCCCGGGACCTGCTCACCCCGCGTGCGGCGGCGGAGCTGCGGCGGGCCTCGGTGGTGGTGGGTCTGGACCAGTACGTGGACCAGATCCGGGATCTGCTGCGGCCGGGGACCCGGGTGCTGGAGTCGGGGCTCGGCGCGGAGGAGGAGCGGGCGCGGACGGCGGTCGCCCAGGCCCGCGCGGGGCACGCGGTGGCGCTGATCGGCAGCGGGGACGCGGGGGTGTACGCCATGGCGTCCCCGGCGCTCGCGGAGGCGTCGGACGACATCGACGTGGTCGGGGTGCCGGGGGTGACGGCGGCGCTGGCCGCCGGCGCGGTCCTGGGCGCGCCGCTGGGCCACGACCATGTGTCGATCAGCCTGTCCGACCTGCACACGCCGTGGGAGGTCATCGAGCGGCGGGTGCGGGCGGCGGCCGAGGCGGACCTGGTCGTCACCTTCTACAACCCGCGTTCCCGGGGCCGGGACTGGCAGCTGCCCAAGGCGCTGGCGATCCTCGCCGGGCACCGGGAGCCGGCGACGCCGGTCGGTGTGGTGCGCAACGCGTCCCGGCCGGACGAGTCGAGCCGGGTCACCACGCTGGCCGCGCTGGATCCGGCGACCGTCGACATGATGACGGTGGTCACCGTCGGCAACACGGCCACCCGGATCGTCGCGGGGCGCATGGTGACCCCGCGCGGCTACCGCTGGCAGGCATCGCGGGAGGAGCCGAAGTGAACCGTGTCGTCCATCCGATCGAGCAGGAGTCCTACCGGCGGCTGCGTGCCCGCCTGGACACCTCGCACTTCCCGCCGCTGACCCGGGCGGTGGTGGAGCGGGTCATCCACTCCGCCGCCGACCTCGAGTACGCGACCGATCTCGTCATGGCCGAGGACGACCTGGTGCGGGCGCACGCCGCGCTGCACGCCGGGGCGCCGGTGGTCGTGGACGTGGAGATGGTGGCCGCCGGGATCACCCGGCGCGAGACCGTCTGCCGGCTGAGGGACGCCGTGGCCGGGCCGGGGCTGACCCGGTCGGCGCACGCGATCCGGCTGGCGTACGAGCAGGTCGGTCCCGGGGCCCTCTGGGTGATCGGCAACGCGCCGACCGCGCTGGAGGAGCTGCTGACCCTGGACGCCGACCCGGCCCTGGTCATCGGGCTGCCCGTCGGTTTCGTCGGCGCGGTCGAGTCCAAGGCCGCGCTGCGGGAGAGCGGACTGCCCGCCGTGAGCAACGTGTCCGAGAAGGGCGGGTCGGCGGTCGCGTCCGCCGCGCTCAACGCCCTGCTGTACCACCCCGTTCCAGACTCCGAGGAGACCTCGTGACCACCCCGCCCGCCCTGCTCATCGCCGGACACGGCACCCGTGACGACGCCGGTGCCGAGGCGTTTCGCGACTTCGTCCGGGAACTGGGGCGCCGCCACCCCGATCTGCCCGTCGCGGGCGGCTTCATCGAACTGTCCCCGCCGCCGCTCGGCGAGGCCGTCGCCGAACTGGTCGAGCGGGGCGTGCGCCGGTTCGCGGCGGTGCCGCTGATGCTGGTGTCGGCCGGGCACGCCAAGGGTGACATCCCGGCCGCGCTGGCCCGCGAGAAGGAGCGGCACCCGGGCATCTCCTACACCTACGGCCGCCCGCTGGGCCCGCACCCGGCGCTGCTGAGCGTGCTGGAGCGGCGGCTGGACGAGGTGCTGGACGGCGCGGACCGCGCGGAGGTGACCGTGCTGCTGGTCGGGCGCGGCTCCACCGACCCCGACGCCAACGCGGAGGTGTTCAAGGCGGCGCGGCTGCTGTGGGAGGGCCGCGGGTACGCCGGGGTGGAGACGGCGTTCGTGTCGCTGGCGGCGCCGGACGTGCCGAGCGGCCTGGAGCGGTGCGCGGCGCTGGGCGCGCGGCGGATCGTGGTCCTGCCGTACTTCCTGTTCACCGGCATCCTGCCGGACCGGGTGCGGCAGCAGACCGAGGACTGGGCGGCGGCGCACCCGGAGCTGGACGTGCGGTCGGCCGATGTCATCGGTCCCGAGCCGGAGCTGCTGGACCTGGTGATGGAGCGGTACGAGGAAGCCGTCAAGGGCGATCTGCGGATGAACTGCGACTCGTGCGTGTACCGGATCGCGCTGCCGGGGTTCGAGGACAAGGTGGGGCTGCCGCAGCAGCCGCACTTCCACCCGGACGACGACGGCCACCACCACGGGCACGGGCATCACCACCACGGGGGCCACTCGCACAGCCATGCGCACTGAGCCGAGCGGCGTCCCGGAGCCCGATCTGCGGCACCACGGGGACGCGGAGGTCCGGGACGACGGGGCCGGGCTGGTGGACCTCGCCGTCAACGTCCGGGCGGACACGCCCCCGCGGTGGCTGCGGGAGGAGATCGCCGGTTCGCTGTCGTCCCTCGCGGCCTACCCGGACGGGCGGGCCGCGCGGGCGGCGGTGGCGGCGCGGCACGGGCTGCCGGTGGAGCGGGTGCTGCTGACGGCGGGGGCCGCGGAGGCGTTCGTGCTGCTGGCCCGTGCGCTGAAGGTGCGCCGGCCGGTGGTCGTGCATCCGCAGTTCACGGAGCCGGAGGCGGCGCTGCGGGACGCCGGGCACAGCGTGGACCGGGTGCTGCTGCGGGAGCGGGACGGGTTCCGGCTGGACCCGTCGGCGGTCCCGGAGGACGCCGACCTGGTGGTGATCGGCAACCCCACCAACCCGACGTCGGTGCTGCACCCGGCGGGGACGGTCGCCGGGCTCGCCCGCCCCGGCCGGACGCTGGTGGTGGACGAGGCGTTCATGGACGCGGTGCCGGGCGAGCGGGAGGCCCTGGCCGGCCGCACGGACGTCCCCGGCCTCGTCGTGCTGCGCAGCCTGACCAAGACCTGGGGCCTGGCCGGCCTGCGCATCGGCTACGTGCTCGCCGCCCCGGAGACCATCGCCGAACTGGAGCGGGCCCAGCCCCTGTGGCCGGTCTCCACCCCGGCGCTGGCCGCGGCGCGGGCGTGCGTGACGCCCCGGGCGCTGGCCGAGGCGGGTCACGCGGCCCACCGCATCGCCGGCGACCGGGCGCACCTGGTGGCCGGCCTGACCGCGCTCGCCGCCCACGGGGTACGGGTGGCGGGCCCGGCGCGGGGCCCCTTCGTCCTGGTGCGCGTCCCCGAAGCGGCCGCGGTCCGCCACCGCCTGCGCGACCTCGGTTACGCGGTCCGCCGGGGCGATACGTTCCCGGGCCTGGACCAGGACTGGATCCGCCTGGCCGTACGCGACCGCACGACGGCGGACGGCTTCCTGAAGGCCCTGTCGGCCGTGCTCGGCGCGCCGGTCTCCCCGCCCCGGAAGGCCGCGCCCTGACCGGGGGCGGCGCAGCGGACTCCCCGCCCCGGAAGGCCGCTCCCTGACCGGGGGCGGCGCACCGGGCGGGGAGCGGCGCGGGGGCCGTCGGACGTCCCGGCGGCCGGCCGGGCCCGCGGAGCCGTCAGCGCTTCCCGCGCCGGGCCAGGGTCAGCGCTCCCCCGCCCGCCAGCAGCAACGCCAGCGCGCCGCCCGCGATGTACGGGGTTGCCGGACTGCCGCCGGTCTCGGCGAGGTCGGCCTCTGACGGGGCGCCCTGGGGGCGGGGGCCGGCGGCCGGGTCGTGGCTGGGGACCGGCTTGGCGGTGGGCGGGGCCATCGGGGACTCGCAGGTGGCCTCGGCCAGGGTGACCGTGCCCTCGACCTCGGCGACGCCCAGCTTCAGGGGGTTGACGGAGACCTTGAGTCCGAGGGCGGTCGCGGCGGCCGTGCGGGTGGTCGTGGTGTGCCGGGACAGGTCGAGGCGGACCTCGCCGACGCCGGGCACCTTCACCTCGACGGGGGCGCCGGCGGTCAGGGTGACGCGCTTGCCGAGGACGGTGACGGCGCCGAGGACGTTCGCGGCGGCGGTGGGCGCCTCGCCGGCCTCGCAGGTGGCCTTCGCGGTGACCGCGTCGGCCTCGATCACGGACAGCAGGGGCAGCCCGGGTACGTGCAGCCGGGCGTGGGCGACCCGGACCGAGCCCTCGGCGCGCCGGGCGGTGACCGTGGCCTTCGACTCGGCGACGTCGGCGCCGAGTACGGTGAACGGTTTGCCGCCGTCGACGCCGTCGAGCCGGACGGACAGCGCCGTGCGGTCCGCGCTGCGCGGTGCCTGGACCTCGTTGAAGGAGACCGCGAGCGGGACGTTCACGGTTTTGTTCAGCAGGGACACATCGAGGCCGGTGCGCAGGACGACGGCGGAGGCGCGGCCGTGGCCGGTGGTCGCGTGCGCGCTGCCCGCGCCCAGGACCACGGGTGCCGCGGTGAGGGCGGCGGCCGTCACGAGGGCGGCCGAACGGCGTGCGGGCATGCGGAAGTTGTTGCTGTTCAAGGCGGTGGGACCCCCAGAGGAAACGTGCTTGGGACCCGTCAACCTTGTCCCCGGTACGGGTGAACGGTCAGCGTTCCAGGGCTACTTCACCCGAACGTGAATACCCCGCACGGTGATTCGAATCGGGGGGCGGCTACCCGACGACCCGCCCGTTCAGCACCACACGGCGCGGCGCCGCCAGCACCCGTACGTCGGCCCGGGGATCGGCCTCGTACACCACCAGGTCGGCGGGGGCGCCCTCGTCCAGACCGGGCCGGCCGAGCCAGGCGCGGGCACCCCAGGTGGTCGCCGACAGGGCGGCGAGGGGCGGGATGCCGGCGGCGACCAGCTCGGCGACCTCCTCGGCGACCAGGCCGTGGGCCAGCGAGCCGCCGGCGTCCGTGCCGACGTAGACCGGGATGCCGGCGTCGTAGGCGCCGCGCACGGTGTCGTAGCGCCGCTCGTGCAGCCGGCGCATATGGGCGGACCAGCGGGGGAACTTCCGCTCACCGCCCTCGGCGAGCCGCGGGAAGGTGGCGATGTTGACGAGGGTGGGCACGATGGCGACGCCCCGCTCGGCGAACAGCGGGATCAGGTCCTCGCTGAGCCCGGTCGCGTGCTCGACGCAGTCGATGCCCGCCTCGACCAGGTCGCGCAGCGAGCTCTCCGCGAAGCAGTGCGCGGTGACGCGGGCGCCGAGCCGGTGGGCCTCGGCGATGGCCGCTTCCACCGCCTCGCGGGGCCAGCAGGGGGCGAGGTCGCCGAGGTCGCGGTCGATCCAGTCGCCGACCAGCTTGACCCAGCCGTCGCCGCGCCGGGCCTCCTGGGCGACGTAGGCGACGAGGTCGTCCGGTTCGATCTCCCAGGCGTAGTTGCGGATGTAGCGGCGGGTGCGGGCGATGTGCCGCCCCGCCCGGATGATCTTCGGCAGGTCGGCGCGGTCGTCGATCCAGCGGGTGTCGGAGGGCGAGCCGGCGTCCCGGACCAGCAGGGTGCCCGCGTCCCGGTCGGTGAGCGCCTGCTTCTCGGCGGTCTCGGCGTCGACCGGGCCGTGCGCGTCCAGGCCCACATGGCAGTGCGCATCGACCAGGCCGGGCAGGGCCCAGCCGGTGACGGTGCGCACGTCCCGGGCGCCGGCGGGGCGGTCGTAGGAGATCCGGCCCCCGACCACCCACAGCTCGTCCCGGACGTCGTCCGGACCGGCCAGGACGCGCCCCTTCACGTGCAGCACAGCGCCATCGCTCATGCACCGCACCCTAACGGCCTACGCCTCGGACTTCCCCACCTGGTCGGAGGTCTCCTCCTCCACGTCGGCCATCGCCGGGTCGAGCAGGCGGGAGAGGAAGTGCCGGGTGCGCTCGTGCCGCGGGGCTCCGATGACCTGGTCCGGGCTGCCGTCCTCGACGATCACTCCGCCGTCCATGAAGACGACCCGGTCGGCGACCTCGCGGGCGAAGGTCATCTCGTGGGTGACGACCATCATCGTCATGCCCTCCCGGGCGAGCATGCGCATGACGGCGAGGACGTCGCCGACCAGCTCGGGGTCGAGCGCGGAGGTCGGCTCGTCGAAGAGCATCACCTCGGGGCCCATGGCGAGCGCGCGGGCGATGGCGACGCGCTGCTGCTGGCCGCCGGAGAGGGAGGCCGGATAGGCGTCCGCCTTCTCGGCGAGGCCGACCCGGGCCAGGTTCTCGGCGGCGGTCCGCGCGGCGGTCGCCTTGTCCCGCCGGAGGACCCGGCGCTGGGGCAGCGTGAGGTTCTCGGTGACGCTCAGGTGCGGGAAGAGGTTGAACTGCTGGAAGACCATGCCGATGCGGCGGCGTACGGCGTCGATGTCGACGTCCGGGTCGGTGACCTCCGTGCCGCCGACGAAGACCTGGCCCTTGGTGGGCTCCTCCAGCAGGTTCACACAGCGCAGCAGCGTCGACTTGCCGGACCCGGAGGGGCCGATGACACAGACGACCTCGCCCTGGCGGATCTCCAGGTCGATGCCGCGCAGCACCTCGTTGTCGCCGAAGGACTTGTGCAGCCCGCGGACTTCGATCTCCGGGCGGCTCACCGGATCGCCTCCTGGGCCTTGGTCTCCATACGGCGTACGACGAAGCTGAGCGGGATGGTGACCAGCAGGTAGCACAGGCCCGCGACCAGGATCGGCGTGGAGTTGGCGGTCGTACTGGCCAGGTCCCGGCCGAACTTGGACAGTTCGCGTTCCTCCAGGGTGACGCCGAGGAACAGCACCAGCGAGGAGTCCTTGAACAGCAGGACGAGTTCGTTGGTCAGCGGCGGCAGGATGATCCGGAACGCCTGCGGGATGATGATCGAGATCATGGCCTTCGCCGGCGAGAAGCCGAGCGAACGGGCCGCCTCCATCTGTCCCTTGGGCACGGCCTGGATGCCGGCGCGGATGGTCTCGGCCATGTAGGCGGCGGAGACCAGGCCGAGCGCGAGGGCGACCTTGCCGTAGGTGCCGCCGGGGATCTCCGTGCCGGGGAAGGCGAGGGGCACGGCCACGCCGACGAAGATGAAGATCAGCAGGGCGGGCAGGCCGCGGAAGATCTCGATGTAGACGCCCGCCAGCCAGCGGTAGGGGCCCACGGAGGACAGCCGCATCAGCGCGATGACCATGCCGAGGACCAGCCCGACCACGAAGCCGGACAGCGTGTACAGCACGGTGTTCTTCAGCGCCAGCGTGATGACGTCCGGGAACATCTGCTTGGCGATGTCGGCCTGGGCGAACTGGTTCTGCAGCCGGCCCCAGTCGGCCGTGGCCGCGAAGGCGATCACGGCGGCGGCGAAGACGGCGTACTGGACGCCCCGCGACAGGGTGCGCTTCTGCCGCCGGGTCAGTCCCTTCTTCTTCGGCTGGAGGGGTGTGTCCGTGTCGGTCATGAGGCGGCGGGAGACGCGACGGAGGCGTCGTACGGGCCGATCCACTTCTCGTAGATCTTCTTGTAGGTGCCGTCGGCCTTGGCCTGCTTGAGCGCCTTGTTGATGGCGTCGCGCAGCGCCGTGTTGCCCTTCTTGACGGTGAAGCCGTACTGCTCGCCGGTCTTGAGGTTGTCGACGACCTTGAACTTGTCCGCGTTGGCCTTGTCCTTCAGCCAGCCCTGGACCACCGGGTAGTCGATGACGACGGCCTTGACCTGACCGGTGCGCAGACCGTTGAGGACCGCGTCGGAGGACTCGAAGGAGACCGGGTCGTAGCCCTTCTCCTTGGCGTAGTCCTCGCCGGTGGTCTGCGCCTGGGCACCCAGCTTCTTGCCCTTGGCCTTGACGTCGGCGAGCGAGGTGATCCCGCTGTCCTTGTCGACGAGGACGGCCTGGGTGGCCTCGAAGTACGGGTCGGAGAAGTCGACGTTCTTCTTGCGCTCGTCGGTGATGGTCATGCCGGCGGCGGCCAGGTCGCACTCCCCGGAGTTCAGGAAGGCGCCGGTCTTGAAGTTCTCGAAGGGGGTGTCGCGGATCTTCTGCTCGACGCCGAGGTCCTTGGCGACGAGGTCGATCAGGGCGACGTCGAAGCCCTGCACCTTGCCGTCGACCTCCGACTGGAACGGCGGGTACGGAAGGTGGGTGCAGGTGGTGAGCTGCCCCGCCTTGGCCAGGTGGACGCCCTTGACGGTGGTCTTGCCGCTCCCCCCGCCGTCGTCCGAGGAGCAGCCGGCCACGAGCGCGAGCCCGGCCGTCACGGTGATGGCTGCCAGAGCGCGGGTCCGGCGTCCGAGGAGCGTTGTCATGGGGGGAATCTCCCGGTAGGGAACGTTGGGTTCCGATTATAAGGAAAAGTTTGACCCTCTCAAATCAAACCCATGGTAACGGGGTCGTTGCACCTAAGATCGAGGGAATCGACTTCCCGTTTGAAGAGAGAGCACGCCGTGAGCCACCCCTTCCTCGATCTGCCCCCGCTGAGTGCCGAGCGCTTCGCCGCCATCGAGGACGGCGTGGCCCGGCTGCTGGACACCCGGCAGGACGTCCTGATCACCCAGGGCGAGGCGCTGCTGCCGCTGGAGGGCGCGATCCGCGCGGCGGCCGGGCCGGGCACGGTGGCCCTGAACGTGATCACGGGCCCGTACGGCCAGACGTTCGGCGACTGGCTGCGGGACGCCGGCGCCACCGTGCACGACCTCTCCGTCCCCTTCCACACGGCGGTGACCGCCGGGCAGATCCGGGAGGCGTTCGCCGAGCACCCGGAGATCGACTTCGTGTCGCTGGTGCACGCGGAGGCGGCGACCGGCAACACCAACCCGGTCGCGGAGATCGGCGAGGCGGTACGGGAGCAGGGCGCCCTCTTCTATCTGGACGCGGTGGCCTCGGTGGGCGCGGAGCCGGTGCTGCCGGACGCCTGGGGCGTGGACCTGTGTGTGATCGGGGCGCAGAAGGCGATGGGCGGCCCGGCCGGGGTGTCGGCGATCTCGGTGAGCGAGCGGGCGTGGGCCCGGATGGCCGCCAACCCCGGCGCCCCGCGCCGCTCCTACCTGTCCCTGCTGGACTGGAAGGAGCGCTGGATCGACGCGGGCCGCAAGGCGCTGCCGCACGCGCCGGCCCAGCTGGAGATGCTGGCGCTCCAGGCGTGCCTGGAGCGGATCGAGTCGGAGGGTCTGGAGACGGTGATGGCCCGGCACCGGAGCGCGGCGCGGGCCGCGCGGGCCGGCGCGGTGGCGCTGGGCGGGGGCCTCGAGCCGTATGTGCACGAGGAGCGGGACGCGGCGCCGGTCGCGACGACGCTGCGGGTGCCGTCCGGCGTGGTGGCCTCGCAGGTGGTGGCGCGGGCCCTCGCGAGCGATCCGGCGCTGCCGCTGGCGGCCGGCGGCGGGGCGCTGGCCAAGGAGATGATCCGGGTCAACCACTACGGCCGGGACGCGACGCCGGGTGCGGTGCAGGGCTCGCTGGCGGCGCTGGGCGCGGCGCTCGCGGAGCAGGGCCTGACGGTCGATCCCGCCGCCGCCCGCCGGGCCGCGGAGGACGCCTGGCGCTGAGCGCCGTTCGCTGTTCCCGGGGGCCGCGCTCCCGGGAACTTTTTTATGCCCGGACGTTATCGAAACCCACTCCATTTCATTTTCACAATTCCCGCCGATTCGCCGGACGATAGCTTCCCATCTTCTTCTTCCCGCTTTTTGCAGAGCTAAACGAACGAGTTTTCCGGCAGGTTTCCCCGGCATTTCGGGCTGTGACACACTCCACAGCGGATGAACTTTGTACCGATTTTCCCGGGTGCATTACGGACATATCTTCCGTCGTCCGAGGTGACACCGCTCCGGCTCCCGTGCACTTTCGAATTCACCTCGCTAAATTCGTGCCGCATGACCGCCGCACCCGCAGACCTGCTCATCGAAAGTCCGGCGACCAGCGACGGAGCCGCGCTCTGGCGCATCGCCAAGGAATCGAAAACCCTCGATCTGAACTCCTCCTACAGCTATCTGCTGTGGTGCCGGGACTTCGCCGGCACCTCGGTGGTGGCCCGTGGTGCGGACGGGGAACCGGTCGGCTTCGTCACCGGTTACCTGCGGCCCGGCCGCCCCCGCACCCTGCTCGTCTGGCAGGTGGCCGTCGACGCCGCCCACCGGGGCTGCGGCATCGCCGCCAGGCTGCTGGACGGGCTGACCCGGCGCCTCGTCGCCGAGCGCGGCATCACCGAGCTGGAGACCACCATCACCCCCGGCAACACCGCCTCCGAGCGTCTGTTCACCTCGTTCGCCGAGCGGCACGGCGCACGGGTCAGCCGCGAGGTGCTGTTCGACGCCGACCTGTTCCCGGGCGGCTCGCACGACCCCGAAGTCCTCTACCGCATCGGCCCGTTGACCGAGTCCACCGCCCACTGAGGAGCGAATCACCGTGACCATCACCCAGCCCGACCTGAGCGTGTTCGAAACCCTCGAATCCGAGGTGCGCAGCTACTGCCGCGGCTGGCCCACCGTCTTCGACCGGGCTCAGGGCAGCCGGATGTACGACGAGGACGGCCATGCCTACCTGGACTTCTTCGCCGGTGCCGGTTCCCTCAACTACGGCCACAACAACCCGGTACTGAAACGGGCGCTGCTCGACTATCTGGAGCGGGACGGTGTCACCCACGGCCTGGACATGTCGACCACGGCCAAGCGGACCTTCCTGCGGACCTTCCAGGACCTGGTGCTGCGCCCGCGGGACCTGCCGTACAAGGTGATGTTCCCGGGGCCGACGGGCACCAACGCGGTGGAGTCCGCGCTGAAGCTGGCGCGGAAGGTGAAGGGACGCGAGGCGGTCGTGTCGTTCACCAACGCCTTCCACGGCATGTCGCTGGGCTCGCTCGCGGTCACCGGCAACGCCTTCAAGCGGGCCGGCGCCGGCGTTCCGCTGGTGCACGGCACGCCGATGCCGTTCGACAACTACTTCGACGGCACGGTCCCGGACTTCCTGTGGTTCGAGCGGCTGCTCGAGGACCAGGGCTCGGGGCTGGACAAGCCCGCCGCCGTGATCGTGGAGACCGTGCAGGGCGAGGGCGGCATCAACGTGGCCCGGCCCGAGTGGCTGCGCGCGCTGAAGGAACTGTGCGAGCGGCAGGACATGCTGCTCATCGTCGACGACATCCAGATGGGCTGCGGCCGTACCGGCGCCTTCTTCTCCTTCGAGGAGGCCGGCATCACCCCGGACATCGTCACCGTGTCGAAGTCGATCAGCGGCTACGGCCTGCCGATGTCGCTGTGCCTGTTCCGGCCGGAGCTGGACGTGTGGGAGCCGGGCGAGCACAACGGCACCTTCCGCGGCAACAACCCCGCCTTCGTCACCGCCACCGCCGCCCTGGAGACGTACTGGACCGACGGCTCGGCCATGGAGAAGCAGACCCGCGCCCGCGGCGAGCAGGTCGAGCGGGCGCTGATCTCCATCACCGAGGAGAACCTCGCCGACGTCAAGGAGTACCGCGGGCGCGGACTCGTATGGGGTCTGGAGTTCCACGCGAAGGACCGGGCCGCGCGGGTCGCCCGGCGCGCCTTCGAACTGGGGCTGCTGATCGAGACGTCCGGCCCCCAGGGCGAGGTCGTCAAGCTGCTGCCCGCCCTCACCGTGACCCCCGAGGAACTGGACGAGGGCCTGAGCGTCCTCGCCCGCTCCGTCCGCGAAACCGCCTGAGGACCTACCGCTCAGAGAACGCCTAGGGAACGCCCAGAGAGCGCCTGGGACCGCCCGTGAACCGCCTGGCAAGACCGGGCAAGGAGGAAGAGCACCACCGTGATCGTCCGATCGTTCAAGGAGATCGAGGGCACCGACCGCCATGTGAAGGCGGCGTCGGGCACCTGGGAGAGCAAGCGGATCGTCCTCGCGAAGGAGCGGGTCGGCTTCTCCCTGCACGAAACGATTCTGTACGCCGGGACGGAGACGTCGATGTGGTACGCCAACCACATCGAGGCCGTCGTCTGCACCCGGGGCGAGGCGGAACTCACCGACCACGAGACCGGCACGACGTACACCATCACGCCCGGCACCATGTACCTCCTCGACGGGCACGAGCGGCACACGCTGCGCGTCAAGGAGGACTTCCACTGCATCTGCGTGTTCAACCCGCCGGTCACCGGCCGGGAGGACCACGACGAGAACGGCGTCTACCCCCTGCTCACCGAGCCCGAGGAGGTGTGAGAACCCCATGACCACCGCCACCGTGAAGGATCTCTACCCGACCCGCGGCACCGCCGAGGTGACCGTCCCCCGCCAGGACCCCGTCGTCTGGGGCGCCCCGGACACCCCGGGCCCGATCACGACCGCCGACCTCCAGCGTTACGAGCGGGACGGCTTCCTCGCCGTCGACCAGCTGATCACGCCGGACGAGGTCGCCCTCTACAAGCGTGAGCTGGACCGGCTGGTCTCCGACCCGGACGTCCGCGCCGACGAACGCTCCATCGTGGAGCCGAAGTCGAAGGAGATCCGCTCGGTCTTCGAGGTGCACCGGATCAGCGAGGTGTTCGCGAACCTGGTGCGCGATCCGCGCGTGGTGGGCCGCGCCCGCCAGATCCTCGGCTCGGACGTGTACGTCCACCAGTCCCGGATCAACGTCAAGCCGGGCTTCGGCGCGAGCGGCTTCTACTGGCACTCGGACTTCGAGACCTGGCACGCCGAGGACGGCCTGCCCAACATGCGCACGGTGTCCGTCTCGATCGCGCTGACCGAGAACCTCGACACCAACGGCGGCCTGATGATCATGCCGGGCTCGCACCGGACGTTCCTGGGCTGCGCCGGTGCCACGCCGAAGGACAACTACAAGAAGTCCCTCCAGATGCAGGACGCGGGCACCCCGTCCGACGAGGCGCTGACCGCCCTGGCGAGCGAGCACGGCATCCGCCTGTTCACCGGCAAGGCCGGCTCGGCGACCTGGTTCGACTGCAACTGCATGCACGGCTCGGGCGACAACATCACCCCGTACCCGCGCAGCAACGTGTTCATCGTGTTCAACAGCGTGGAGAACACGGCGGTGGAACCCTTCGCGGCCCCGGTGCGGCGGCCGGAGTTCATCGGGGCGCGGGACTTCACGCCGGTCCGGTGAACCCGTCCGCGAGGGCCTTCGCCGGGGTGCGCGAGGGCCCTCGCGGGGCGTGGTCACAGCGCCGGGTAGTCCGTGTAGCCCTCGGCTCCGCCGCCGTAGAAGGTCGCCGGGTCCGCCGGGTTGAACGGGCCGCCGGCGCGGAGGCGGGCCGGGAGGTCGGGGTTGGCGAGGAACAGCCGGCCGAAGGCGATCAGGTCGGCCGAACCGTCCTCGATCAGGGCGAGGGCGTCCGGGCCGGTGGGGCCCTCGGTCGCCGGGTTGAGGACAAGGGCCCCGCTGAAGCGCTTGCGCAGCACGGGCGTCAGGGCGCGGAAGTCCGCGCTCTCCATCACGTGCAGGTAGGCGAGGCCCAGCGGCTCCAGCGCGTCGAGCAGCGCGGTGTACTCCGGCTCCGGCTCGGGCTCCTGGATGTCGTTGAGGGGGTTTCCCGGTGAGATCCGCAGGGCGGTGCGGCCGGGGCCGATCGCCTCGGCGACGGCCCGGACGGCCTCCACCGCGAAGCGGACACGGCCCGGCACCGAGCCGCCCCAGCCGTCGGTGCGCCGGTTGCTGCCGGGCGCCAGGAACTGGTGGATGAGATAGCCGTTGGCACCGTGGAGTTCGACCCCGTCGAACCCGGCCTCGACAGCGCCCAGGGCAGCCGCCGCGAAATCGGCGAGGGTGGCACGGATCTCCGCCTCGGACAGCTCCCGGGGCGTGACGAAGTCCTTGGGCCCCTGGTGGGTGTAGACCTGGCCGCGCGCCGCCACCGCCGAGGGGGCGACGTTGACCAGGCCCTCGGGCAGCAGGTCGGGGTGGCCGACGCGGCCGGTGTGCATGAGCTGGGCGAAGATCCGGCCCCCGGCGGCGTGCACGGCGTCGGTCACGGGGCGCCAGGCGGCGATCTGCCCGGCGGTGTGCAGGCCGGGGGTGTCGGGGTAGCCCTGGCCGACGGCCGAGGGCTGGATCCCCTCGGTGACGATCAGGCCGGCCGAGGCGCGCTGGGCGTAGTACTCGGCGGTCAGGGCGGTGGGCAGCCCGCCGGCGGCCCGGCTGCGGGTCATCGGCGCCATGACGATGCGGTTGGCCAGCCGTAGGCCGGGGAGGTCGACGGGGTCGAAGGCGGTGGTCACGGGTAACCCCCAGGAAGAGTTAGTTGGTCGGCCAAGTAGCTCGACAATGACCACCCTAACCCATTCATTGGTCGACCAATCAAGTGGCGGTGGGTACGCTTCGGGACCGTACGACGGGATCTACGAGCAGCGCGGGAGCCACCCATGGACGCGAGCAACGGACCGGCGACGGCGGACGCCGCCCGGCACTCCCACGCCGAGCTGCCCGCCGCCGCCCGGGGCGGGCCGGTCGGGCACGCGCTGAGCCGGGTGGCGCGGCTGCACCGCACGGCCGCCGCCGGACTGCTGCGCGGGCTCGGCCTCTACCCGGGCCAGGAGCTGGTGATGATGCACCTGTGGGAGCGCGGCCCGGCCCGGCAGTCGGAGCTGATCCGGCTGCTCGGGCTGGACCCGTCCACGGTGACGAAGATGCTCCAGCGGCTGGAGCAGGCCGGCCATGTGCGGCGGCTGCCGGACCCGGCGGACCGGCGCGCGGTGCTCGTGGAGGCCACGGAGTCCGGGGCGCGGCTGCTGGACGAGGTGGCGCGGCTGTGGACCACGCTGGAGGAGGAGAGCTTCGCCGGGCTGACGCCCGCCGAGCGCGAGCAGCTGCTGGGGCTGCTCGGCCGGGTCGAGGCCAACCTGTGCGCGTCGGCCGCGCGGGAGGACCGGGACGGTCAGGCGGACAGCGCGGCCAGCAGGCGGTCCACGTCCTCGGGCGTGTTGTAGAGGTGGAAGGCCGCGCGCAGGTTGCCCGCGCGGTCGGAGACCTCGATGCCGGCCTCGCTCAGCTCCGGCTGCCGGGCGCCCAGTCCGGGCACCGAGACGATCGCCGAGCCGGGGGCCGGCACCGGCTCGTGGCCGAGCGCGGCGAGCCCCGCGCGGAACCGGTCGGCGAGCGCGGTGTCGTGGGCGTGGATCGCCGGCACGCCCAGTTCCTCGACGAGTTCGAGGGACCGGCGCAGTCCGGCGAAGGTGAACAGGGCGTGGGTGAGGTCGAACCGCCGGGCGGAGTGGGCGAGTTCGGCCACCGGTCCGTAGCAGCTGTCCCACGGGTGCTCGGCCGCGACCCAGCCCGCGAGCAGCGGGGTGAGTCCGCCGAAGTCCTCGGGCACGGTGAGGAAGGCGGCGCCGTGCGGGCCCAGCAGCCACTTGAAGGCGACGCTCGCGGTGAAGTCGTAGGCGTCCGCGTCGAACGGCAGCCAGCCGGCGGCCTGCGAGAAGTCGACGTAGGTGCGGGCGCCGTGGACGCGGGCGGCCTCGCGCAGGGCGGGCAGGTCGGCGAGCCGGCCGTCGGCGGACTGCGCGGCGCTGACCGCGACGAGCGCCGTGCCCGGCCGGACGGACTCGGCGATCCGCTCCAGCGGGACCGTGCGGACCTTGAGGTCGCCGCGGACGTGGAACGGGTTGAGCACGGAGGTGAAGTCGTCCTCGGCGGTGAGGACTTCGGCGCCCGCGGGCAGCGCGGCGGCGATCACCCCGGTGTGCGCGGCGACCGAGGCGCCGGCCGCGACCCGGGTGGCCGGGACGCCGGCGAGCCGGGCGAACGCGGCCCGGCTCGCCTCCACGTCCTCGTACAGCGGGGTCAGCGGCCGGCCCTCGGCCCGCAGCAGCGCCGCCTCGTTCAGGGCGGCGACGGTACGGGCCGGCAGCAGGCCGTTGCTCGCGGTGTTGAGGTAGGTGCTCCGGGGCCGGAACTCGGCGCGGACGAGGCGGTCGAAGGTCTCCGTGGTCTGCATGGGACCACTCTGCGGCCCCCGGAACTCCCCGTCCATTGCGTAATTTTGCGTGGCAGCGGTAAGGGACGCTTATACGAAGCGTGTGACCTGCGGTTTCACCGTGCTGCCTGCCGATTCCGAGCTCGGCCGTGCCGCCTGCCGTTCTCAGCCGTGCTGCGGGACCGCGCAGCCGTCCGGGCCGCAGGCGTCGCCGCCCCCCTGGCCGACCAGCCGCAGCGGGGAGCGCTCGCCCCAGGCCTGGGTCAGCGCCTGGGTGAAGACCTCGGCGGGCTGGGCGCCGGAGACGCCGTACTTGCGGTCGAGGACGAAGAACGGCACGCCGGTCGCGCCGAGCTGGGCGGCCTCGCGCTCGTCGGCGCGTACCTCGTCGGCGTAGGCGTCCGGGTCGGCGAGCACCGCGCGGGCGGCCCCGGCGTCCAGTCCGGCCTCGGCGGCCAGCTCCACCAGACGCTCGTCACCCTCGGTGAAGAGGGACCGCTCCTCGGCGAAGTTGGCCCGGTACAGGAGCTGGATCAGCGCGTCCTGCCGGCCGTGCTCCTTGGCGAAGTGCAGCAGGCGGTGCATGTCGAAGGTGTTGCCGTGGTCGCGGTCCCGGGTGCGGTAGTCCAGGCCCTCGGCGGCGGCCTGGGCGCCGAGGTTGTCCTCGCCGGCCTGGGCCTGGGCCTCGCTCATGCCGTACTTCCTGGTCAGCATGGTGATCACCGGCTGCACATCGCCCTTGGCACGGCCCGGGTCCAGCTCGAAGGAGCGGTGCACCACCTCGACCTCGTCGCGGTGCGGGAAGGCAGCCAGCGCCTTCTCGAAGCGGGCCTTGCCCACGTAGCACCAGGGGCAGGCGATGTCGCTCCAGATCTCGACGCGCATGTCTTCGGCTCTCTCCAGGTCGTACGGTACGGCCGTGGGGGATCTCCCCGGGCCTGGTATGTGAACGTTCAAACAGGCCGGGGTATTCCCGTGTCCGCGGTCCGGCGGCTCGGGTCCTGAGTATCGGCTCCAGCCGCGAGAACCGGCATATCGGGCACTGTCAGAGGCGTCGGGCACACTGCGCCGTATGAGCCTGGTGACCGCGCACGACTACGCCTGGATCCGCACCTCGCCGCTCTTTCGCCACATGATGGGGAGCGGATACACCCTGACATTGATACGGGGGCGGAGCCCGCAGGAGGTGCTGCGTGCGATGGAGGCGGAACCGCGCGGCACCGGGGAGGGCACGGCCGGGCTGATCGAGGCGGATGACGCCCACCGTGCCGAGGTGGATGACGACTACGGGGACGATTCCTACGTCGCGGGCGCCTTCCGGGCCCCGGGCGAGGACGGCGACTGGACGGTTGTCCTCGGCTTCGACGGTGGCCTTGGGGTGCCGTGCGCGAAGGCGCTGTCGGAGGGCGGCCGGGTCGTGGCGCACTCGAGCAACGGCGGCAAGCCCATCCACCTCTTCCACTGGTTCGAGGACGGTGAGCTCCGCACGACGTTCGAGGAGCCCTCGGCACGCGACGGCGGCAGCCCCGATGAACTGGTTCCCCTGTTGCGGGAAGTCGGCTTCCCGCTGACTCCCGAAGGAGAGCACGACGCCAGCGCCCCGATCGTCGACGGTAAGGCGGCGGTTCTCGCTCTGGCCGAAAGACTCACCGGCGTACGTGTCACCGAATCCCTGCTCCGGGACGCCACGTACGAACTGGGACTCCTCCCCGAACATCCCGCCGAGGAGTGGACCGGCCTGGTCATCGACATCACCGATGCCCACGGAGAGCGTCTGCACAAGGAATGGACCTACGAGGAGATCGCGGCGGCTTCCGACCGCGCCGGGCGGAGGCGAACGCACCGGTCGTGATCACTATCCGGCATTCGTTGTAACGCACTGCCCTGGGGCTCTCTGTATTCCACCTTGCGGCTACCGGTCAGGCAGCGCGGCGCACACCACGAACGAACAGGCGAGGGCGTCGCCCTGGTGTAGCTCCATGCCGTCCACGTCGGGGCCAGCGCTCACGAGCCTTGTCGAGCTGCCGCCCCGACAGGTCGATCCCCACCGACTTCATGCCGAGGGTGGCGAGGTGGGAGGCGTTCCCTCCGGACCCGCATCCCAGGTCGAGCGCCATGTCCCCCGGCTTCAACGCCGTCACATCAACCCCGGGCCCGTGGTCCGGGAACTGGGTCCAGCTGAACCACGTCGTCTCGCCCTTGGCGTTGGACCGTCGTCGTTGCGGCTTGCTCTGCGCGTACTCGTCCCAAGCGGCACTGCGGTCGTCAGTCACGACCTGTCCGTTCTCTTCGATGCGCTCAGCCGCCCGGCACGCGTGAAGCCGGCCGCGCGGATCTTCCACCCCGTCAGGGCCAGGGCCTTGAGGCCCTCCTCGGGGTTGTGCCGGCCCCTGTCGGGGACGTGGTGGATGAATCGCCCGTGGGCCGCCCAGAAGTCCGCGTGCGGCTTCGTGTGGAGGACGAACCCGTGCCAGAACTGGTCCACGCGGAGGCTGGGGGTCATCTTGTCGTCGGTCGTGCAGGTCGCGGCGAGAAACGCTGCGAGCTGGTTCACGCCGTGCTCGCCGAGGTCGTCGGTCAGCTCCGGCCGGGCTTCATCTGTCGCGCCCGGTCGTACAGCTCGGCTGCCCCAGGGTGGCGAAGGTGGGGCCGGATGAGTCGGCGCATGTTCGCCATGCGTTCGTCGGCACGGCCCGAGTGAACGAGAGGGTAGTCGTCCAGGGCTTCGTGCCAGGTCTTGACGGCCTCTTCGAGGTGTCCCACCTGAAGCTGACGTTCGGCCAGCAGGGCACGCATCCTGACGTTTCCTCGCCGGTATACGGCGAAACGGAGCCGGTTGCTCTCCTGTAGGGATTCGATCGATCCGTGTATGTCGCCCAGCTCGTAACGAACCTGCGCAATGTGGTAATTAAGCGCGGCCGGATCGTACGAGCCGAGGGGCTTGCCCCTGCTCTCGGCCCGGTCCATAGCGGCTTCGGCTTCCCGGATGCGCCGCATGGCAGTTGTCCGGTCCCCTTCCTGCGCTGCGGCGTGAGCCTGTTGCCCGGTCAGGAAGGCCAGCATGCGGGGGCCGGCTTTCGGCGAAGCGACGGCTGCCGAATCGGCCAGCTCCATGGCTCGTCGGCCGTGACCGAGGTCGACGGCCTGAACGCTCATCCCCCTGAGTGTGGTGCAGTAAGTCAGGTGATCCTCGGCGGCCCCCGCCAGTTCGAGGGCCTTCAGGTAGTACTTCTGCGCCAGGCCGTGAAGCCCTTCGTCAACGGCCATGTACCCCGTGAGGTAGCACAGATCGGAAGCGGCGGACAGCATCGCTTTCCGTACGTCTTCGGGGGCGTCCGCCCGAAGGTAGGGCGCAACGGTGTTCACGAGGAATGAGGCGGCCAACGGGCGCGCTGTGCGGCCCCCGAATTGGTCGTCCAGCTCCGACACCTTCTCGGTCATCTGAACGACCATGTCGACTTCGCCGAATCCGATGCGAAGCCCTTTGCCCTTCTTCACGGCCTCGGCTCGACCTACGACGTCCGGCCATCCGGGAATCGTGAGCGCAACGGAGTAGAGCCCGGCCCCGAGGACGCTTCGGCGGGACGGATCCATGTCAGCCCTTCCGAGATCTACCAACCCTTCAACGGTACTTGATGGGGATGGCAGACCGTGCGGGACAGGGAGGCCGGCTTCGGCGTGCGTGACCTGGCGACCGAGGCGGCGGGAGAGGGCTTCCAGGATCAGCGGTCGTACCTTCTCCACGGGCGTGTGCCCACCGAGCCACTTACTGACATTGCTCTTGTCGCTCCGAACGGCCACCGCAGCTTCGCCCCCGGCCCGGTTGACCGCCGTGGCCAACTGCCCAAGGGTCCAGCCGGCTTCCGCGAGAAGGCGCTTCAACCCCTCGTTCGGTCGCCGCTCGGTCATGCCCCACTCCCGAACTTTCCACGCTTTCAACTCGCGCTGACTCCCCAACAGTACCGCTGCGAGTCACAGCTTGGTTACGTAGGGCGACAACGTCAGTGAGAGGTCATGGCATGTCTGCACAACAGGTAGCTGAAGCGCCCCCCTCGAACCGGTTGCCGTCGAGGGGTGCCGGGTCTGTGCGGTCAACTCGCGGTCTCGGGCGATCGCTCGGGACGCGGGTGTGCCCACGGCCGTGGCGTACTTGCAACGCGGAGATCAGGAACCATCCGCACCGGTCGCCCATCGTTCGCCGCCCGCTCCGCGCGCTGGGGATCGCCGTATGACGGCCCCCGTTGCGGTCAAGGTGGATCACGCACCGGTCGACGGTCGTCCCATCTACGCAGCTCTCGACAAGGTGCGCCCAGCGGCCGTCATCCCCGGCGGCTCCACCAGCGTGCGTAATCACAGCGAGCAGATCGGCAACCACCCCCACCGGCGCGCCACCGACTGGAAGGCGGCACGGTGATGCGGCCCGGTGGCGTGACAGTTGAGGACTTGCTGGACGCTTGGCTGTACGAAGCCAATCCGGTGCCCGGTTGTGAGAATTGTTCCGCCGAGAAGCGCAAGCTCGACCAGGCCGTGGCCGCCGGCGACCGGCCCGCCCGATTCGCGGCGGCCCAGAGCATCCGGCGGTGCAGACACGGAACCGGGGCGTGACCACCGCCCCGGAACGCCCCCGGAAGAAACGCCGTGCTGGCCGACGACCGTTCGACCACCCTCGGCCGGTCCACTTCGGCGAGTGGTGGGACTCCATGGCGACCAGTGCTCGGGATCGCGCTGACCTTCGCGGTCTGCGCAACGACCCTGGAACGTGGCCGTCGATGAGCCTCACCTCATCACCTACCGCACCCTCTGAACTCCCCTTACGGGCGTGACGATCCGCCGGTAAGGGGCAATCCGCCCCGGTTGTGCGCCAGGGGGCCGCGTGGCCGGGGCGGAATCCACCGCAACACCTCTGTTCGGCAACGACCAACCAGAGAGGTACGCACATGACCGCCATCGCGGAGAAACCACTCATCAAGATCACCACTACCACCGGCTTCGTATGGCTGGACCTCACTCGGAAGTGTCAGCTCGACTGCGGCCACTGCCACAACGACTCGGGGCCGACCGGGACGCACGGCACCATGACCGCCCAGGACTGGAGGCGCGTACTCGACGAGACCGCCGCAGCCGGCATTCCCCGCGTTCAGTTCACCGGGGGTGAAGTCACCCTGCACCCCGACGCGCCCGCCTTGGTCGACCACGCCCTGACCCTCGGCCTGGCCGTCGAGGTCTACAGCAACATGGTGCACCTGAACGCCGACTGGTGGATGCTGCTCCAGCGAGACGGCGTCAGCCTGGCGACCTCGTACTACGGCTCCGAAGTCGCACACAACACAGTCACGCGGCGGAACAGCCACGCGCGAACGCGGGCGAACATCGCGAGGGCGGTGAGGGAGGGTATCCCGATCCGCGTCTCCGTGATCGTCTCCGATCCTGCCGATACAGGCGACGGCGTGCGGCAGGAGCTGACGGGCCTCGGCGTCAAGAACGTGCGCGTCGACCACGTCCGACCCTTCGGCCGTGCGGCGAACGGGCAGCAGCCGTGCGCCGACGGCTTGTGCGGACGGTGCGGGGACGGGCGGGCGTCCGTCGGCCCGGACGGCAAGGTGTCGCCGTGCGTGTTCTCCACCTGGATGGGCGTGGGGAACGTTCACGACGCGCCGTTCGACGCTATTCTCGGCGGCCCCGAGATGGCGCAGGCCAACGCGGTCATCCGGCAGGCGACGCGCGGCGTTTCCCCCTCTCGTGGCTGTGGCCCGGACAGCCCGTGCGGTCCGGACAACGAAAGCGACGAGGGCCCCGACAACGGAGAATGCACCCCCGGTTTTCCGGGCAGTTCGTGTTCCCCGAGGAACTGAGCGGCATATGAACGCAGATACTCCAGAGTCCGAGATCCTTCCGCTCATCCGACGGCACACAGGCGAGGTCAGCGGCATCCGGCGGACCGAGCGGGGCTTCAGCTCGGACCTGACCGCCCTTGTGGACTGCGAGAAGGGAGTGTTCTTCGTCAAGGCGGTCCGCAACCGTGCAGGGGGGCGGCGTACGTCGCTGATCCGGGAGCAGATGATCAATGACTACACGAGCCCGCTCGCGCCACCCCTGCTCTGGGAGGTCGAAGACGACTGGCTGGTCCTGGGCTTCGAGGCGGTTCGGGCGCGGACGGCGGATCTCGCGCCCGGCTCCCCGGACGTGCCGAAGGTGGTCGATCTCGTCTGCCGGATCGGGGAATTGCCCCTCCCCCCGGTCGCCGAGCACTGGACCGAGACCCGGTGGGACCGCTTCACGGCAGACCCCGCCGAGGCGTCGTTGTTCCGGGGTGACTCCCTGCTGCACACGGACATCAACCCGGACAACTTCCTGATCGGCTCCACGCGGAGCTGGGTGGTGGACTGGGCATGGCCCACCAGGGGCGCGGGATTCATCGACGTCGCCCTCCTGGTCGTGCAGCTCATCGCGGCCGGCCACGATCCGGGCCACGCCGAGCGGTACGCCACACAGTGCCGTGCGTGGCGGCAGGCTCAGCCCGGGGCAGTGGACGCCTTCGCGGCGGCCGGCCTGCGCATGCACCGGTCCTACGCGGAGCGCAACCCGGATGCCGAGTGGCTGAACGCCATGGTCGCCGCCTGCCAGGCGTGGACGGATCATCGCGGAATCGTCGTCGGCTGACGGGTGCGGAGGAAAGCCCCACGCCGGAGCCGAGGTGTCCGACGCTGTGCCAGGACTGATCACCGTTCACGGGATGCCGGTTGCGGCGGAACTCCCGGCTGATGTGGAGGGCTGCGGCCCGGCTCGGCCGCGATGGTCCGGACGGCGGCCTTCAGGCCACGGCGGGAGTGCCGGGCCTGCCCGTCTGGCCGTGCCTGCTGAACTGCGCCCGGTACGCGCTCGGGGTGAGGCCGGTGCGGCGGACCAGGTGGGCGCGCAGGGAGTCGGCGGTGCCCAGGCCGCAGGCGGCGGCCACCTGGTCCATGGGCAGCCGGGTGGTCTCCAGCAGCTCCTTCGCCCGCTCGATGCGCTGGTGCAGCAGCCACTGCAACGGGCTGACCCCGCTCTCCGCCTGGAACCGGCGGGTGAGGGTGCGTACCGAGACACCGGCGTGCCGGGCCAGGTCGGTCAGGGTGAGCGGCTTGTCCAGGTTGCGCATCGCCCAGCCCCGGGTGTCGGCGCAGGCGGTGCCGCGCTCGGGCGGCAGCGGGGTCTGGGTGAACTGGGTCTGCCCGCCGGGCCGGACCGGCGCGACCAGGGCGAGCCGGGCGACCTCGTTGGCGACGGCGGCGCCGTAGTCGGTGCGGACGATGTGCAGGCACAGGTCGATCCCGGCGGCGTAGCCGGAGGCGGTCAGCAACGGGCCGTCCTGGACGAACAGGACATCGCCCTGGAGGTCGATGTCGGGGTGGCGGCGGCGCAGCTCCCCGGCCTGCGCCCAGTAGGTGGTGGCCTTGCGGCCCTTGAGCAGGCCCGCCTCGGCGAGCGAGAAGGCGCCGGAGCAGATGGAGGCGATGCGCTTGCCCGCCGCCGCGGCCTCGCGCAGCGCCTCGACCACCCGCGGGTCCGGGGTCAGGGGCCGGCCGGTGCCCGCAACGATCACGGTGTGCGCCTCGCGCAGCGCCTCCAGGCCGTGGGGCACGTACAGGTCCAGCGTGCCGGTGGTGGGCATGGGGCCGGACTCGGGCGCGCAGATCACGACCTCGTAGCCCGGCTCGCCGTCGACCCGCACCTTGTCGAAGAGCAGCTCGGGGATGGCGAGGTTGAACATCGACACGGGCGGGGACGCGACGACGGCGACACGCAGCATGGCCAGAACCTCCGGATGCATGGCATTCAGGCCACTACTGTATGCCCGAGATGACCAGCACCATGGCCGCATGCCGAACGCCAAGACTCTGACCACCCCTCAACTGACCGGCCCCGACGAGGAAACGGGCACCGCGCCCGTACTCACCCTCGTGGCGGCCATCCTCGGGACCGCCCTGATCACCCTGGACTCGACGATCGTGACCGTCGCCCTCCCGGCGATCGGCTCCTCCCTCGGCGGCGGGATGTCCGGGCTCCAGTGGGTGGTGGACTCCTACACCCTCGCCCTGGCCGCGCTCATGCTGTCCACGGGCGCCTTCGCGGACCGGGCCGGGGCGAGTCGCGCGTACGCCCTGGGCGTCACGGTGTTCACGCTCGCCTCGGCGGCCTGCGGGCTCGCGCCGGGCCTGCCGGCGCTGATCGGCGCGCGGACGGTGCAGGGGGCGGCGGCGGCCGTGGTGCTGCCCGCCTCGCTGGCCCTGGTGCGCCAGGCCTACCCGGATCCGGCCCGGCGCGGCCGGGCGGTGGCCACCTGGGCGGCGGGCGGCTCGACGGCGCTGGCCCTCGGTCCGGTGGCGGGCGGAGTGCTGACCACCTGGTGGGACTGGCGGGCGATCTTCTTCGTCAATCTGCCGCTGGGCATCGCGGCGCTGGTCCTGCTGGTACGCGCCCCCCGCTCGGCGCGCCGCCCGGCCCCGCTGGACCTGCCGGGCCAGGCGACGGCCGTGCTCGCCCTGACCGCGCTGACGTTCGCGGTGATCGAGGGCGGTACGGCGGGCCTCGTCTCCGGTGCCGTGGCCGTGGCCGCCGCCGTCGGGTTCGTACGGATCGAGACGCGGCGGCCGCACCCGGTGGTGCCGCTCGGCCTGTTCCGCGACCGGACGGTGCGGCTGGCCGTGGCCACAGGGTCGGCGGCCAGTGTGGCGTTCTACGGGATGGTCTTCCTGTTCTCGCTGTTCTTCCAGCAGGTGCAGGGCCGTTCGGCGCTCGCCGCCGGGCTGCTGTTCCTGCCCATGACGGGGGTGATCGCGACGACGAACGTGGTGTCCGGCCGGCTCGCGGGGCGCTACGGCGCCCGGGTGCCGCTGCTGGCCGGGCAGGCGCTCGCGGTGGCGGGCCTGCTGACCCTGTTCACCGTGGACGCCGGCACCCCGGCCGCGGTGGTGGCCGTGCTGCTGGTGCCGATGGCCGTCGGTGTCGCGCTGGCCATCCCGGCCCTGACCGCGGTGCTGCTGGACGCCGTGCCGGCCGAGCGGGCGGGGGTGGCCGCCGGGGTGCTCAACGCGGCCCGGCAGGTGTCCGGCGGACTCGGGATCGCGGTGTTCGGCGCCCTGGTGGACGGCGGTTTCACGGCCGGGCTGCGGGCGAGCCTGACCGTGGCGGCGGTCCTGCTCGCCGTGACGTTCCTGCTGGGCTGCCGCCGGGTCACCGCTCCAACCGCCCGCTGAACCACCGGGGCAGGCGGGCCACCGCACCAGCCGCCCGCAGAACCCCAGGGCAAGCGGGCCACCGCACCAGCCATCCACCGAACCACCAGGGCAAGCGGGCCACCGCACCAGCCATCCACCGAACCACCAGGACAGGCGAGCCACCACTCCAGCCGCCCGCAGAACCCCAGGGCAAGCGGGCCACCACTCCAGCCGCCCGCCGATCCACCGGAACCGGCGGGACGCGCGAAATCGCTACAGCCGCGCCCGGCGGATTACCGCTCCAACCGCCCATTGAACCGCCGCGGCAGGCCGAGCGGGTTGTCGTCCTTCAGTTCGGCCGGCAGCAGCGCCTCCGGCGCGTTCTGGTAGACGACCGGCCGCAGCCACCGCTCGATGGCGGTGCCGCCCACGGAGGTCGAGGTGGAGGTCGTCGCCGGGTAGGGCCCGCCGTGGTGCTGGGCCGGTGCCACGGCCACCCCGGTCGGCCAGCCGTTGACCAGGACCCGGCCGGCCAGCGGGGTCAGCTCGGCGAGCAGCTCCGGCCCCCGGCCCTGGCCCGCGGCCTCCTGCGAGGAGAGCTGGACCGTCGCGGTGAGGTTGCCCGGGAGCCGGGACAGGACGGCCTTGGCCTCCTGCTCGTCGGCGTAGCGGGCCACCACCGTGACCGGTCCGAAGCACTCCTCCAGGAGCAGGTCGTGGTCGCCCTCCTCGGTCAGCTTCGCCGCCGGCACGGTGAGGAAGCCCGGGCTGACGGAGTGCTCGCCGCCCTCGCCCGGGGTGACGGGCGCGTCCACGTCGGGCAGCTCGGCGCGTTCGGCCACGCCGGCGATGAAGTTGTCCCGCATGCGGTGGTCGAGCAGCACCCCGGCGTCGGTGCCGGCGACGGCGTCGGCCAGCGACTTCACCAGCTGGTCGCCGGCCCCGCCGGAGGGCACCAGCACCAAGCCGGGCTTGACGCAGAACTGGCCGACGCCGAGGGTCATCGAGCCGGCGAGCCCGCCGCCGATCTCCTCGGCCCGCTCCGCCGCGGCGGCCTCGGTCACCAGGACCGGGTTCAGCGAGCCGAGTTCGCCGTGGAACGGGATCGGCACCGGGCGCGCGGCGGCGGCGTCGAACAGCGCCCGGCCGCCGCGGACGGAGCCGGTGAAGCCGGCGGCGGCGACCAGCGGGTGCTTGATCAGTTCGATGCCCGCCTGGAAGCCGTGCACCAGGCCGACGACGCCCTCGGGGATGCCGTGCCCGGCGGCGGCCCGGCGCAGTACCTCGGCGACCCGCTCGGACAGTGCCGGGTGATCGGGGTGGGACTTGACCACGACGGGGCAGCCCGCTGCGAGCGCGCTCGCGGTGTCGCCGCCGGCGACGGAGAAGGCGAAGGGGAAGTTGGAGGCGGAGTAGACGGCGACGACGCCGAGCGGCACCTTGTAGCGCCGCAGGTCCGGCACGGGCGGGGTCGCGGTGGCGTCGGGGTGGTCGATGACGACGTCCAGGAAGGCGCCCTCGTCGACGATGTCCGCGAAGGCCCGCAACTGGTAGACGGTGCGGGCGAGTTCGCCGGAGAGCCGGACCTGGCCGAGGGCGGTCTCGGCGTCGGCGGTCTCGACCAGCGTGTCCCGGGCCGCGTCCAGGCCCGCGGCGGCCGAGCGCAGGAAGGCGGCGCGGACCGCGCGGTCGGCGAGCGCCTCGCGCGCCGCCTCGGCCGCCCGGACGGCCGCGTCCACCTCCTGGGCTGTGGCCTCGACCGCAACCTGTTCGCGCTGCTTCCCGGTGCGCGGGTCGACACTCCAGACTGGTGCTGCTGCCACCGCGGGTCCCTCCAAAAGGCCGCACTGATTGAACCTGTGCGTCACCCATCAGCCGCGTTCGATATACTGAACACTGTCTCTGATGATGAACGCTGCTCGGAGACTATATATCTCGGTCCTCGTCGAACGAAGGGGTCAAGGGCGATGACGGCAGGCGACACAGGGGGCGGGGCGCAGGTCAAGTCCGCGGTACGGACCGTGGAATTGCTCGAGTACTTCGCCGGCCGGCCCGGTATGCACTCCCTCGCGGCCGTCCAGGAGGCCGTGGGCTATCCCAAGTCCAGCCTGTACATGCTGCTGCGCACGCTGGTGGACCTGGGCTGGGTGGAGACGGACGCCACGGGCACGCGGTACGGCATCGGGGTGCGGGCGCTGCTCGTCGGCACCTCCTACATCGACGGCGACGAGGTGGTGGCCGCCGCCCGCCCGACCCTGGACCGGCTCTCCGACGACACCACGGAGACCATCCACCTGGCCCGGCTCGACGGCACCAACGTGGTCTACCTGGCCACCCGCCAGTCCCAGCACTACCTGCGCCCCTTCACCCGGGTCGGCCGCCGGCTGCCCGCCCACTCCACCTCCCTCGGCAAGGCGATCCTCGCCACCTACACCGACGAGCAGGTGCGCAAGCTGCTGCCGGAGACGCTGCCCGCGCTCACCGAGCACACCCTCACCGACCGGGAGCGGCTCATCGAGGAGCTGCGCCAGATCCGGGAGCAGGGCTTCGCGGTCGACCGCGAGGAGAACACGCTGGGTCTGCGCTGCTTCGGCGTGGCCATCCCCTACCGCACGCCCGCCCGGGACGCCATCAGCTGCTCGGTCCCGGTGGCCCGGCTGACCCCGGCCCACGAGCAGATGATCAAGGACGCGCTGTTCGACGCGCGCGACCGGCTGACCCTGGCGACCCGCCGGCTGTGAGCCGGGCGAGCCCAGGTGTGCGTCCCGGGAGAGCACACCTAGGCTCGGCCCCATGGAGATCGCGCTGCGCGCCGTCCGGGACAGTGACGTGCCGGTGTTCCACCGCCAGATGACCGACCCGGAGGCCGTCCGGATGGCCGCGTTCGGCCCGGAGGACTGCACCGGCCCGGAGGCCTTCGCGGCGTACTGGCGACGCCTGCGCGCCGGCCGCGCCGTCCTGCGCACGGTCCTGGCGGACGGGGCGGTGGCGGGCAGCGCGGTGGTGTACGGGGAGACCGGCGAGCGCGAGGTGTCGTACTGGATCGACCGCGCGTACTGGGGCCGGGGCGTGGCGACGGCCGCGCTGCGGGCCCTGCTCGCCGAGGTCCCCGAACGGCCGCTGTACGCCCGGGCGGCGGCCGACAACACGGGTTCGCTGCGCGTCCTGGCCAAGTGCGGCTTCCGCGAGACGGCCCGCGCCCGGGGGTTCGCGAACGCGCGGGGCCGGGACATCGAGGAGGTCGTACTGGTGCTGGAGGGCGGGGCGGACGGCCGCCCGGAGGCCGCCGCTTCCTGAGGACCGGATGAAAAAGCGGGGCGTACGGGAACGACCGGCACCGTTCCGCTCGTCTTCCGTGCGGGATGAACAAGACGATCAGGCGGGCGTCCGTCTTCGCGCTGCTGCTCGTGCTCGCCCTGCTGGTCAGGGCGACATGGCTGCAGTTCTACGACGGCCAGGCCCTCGCGGACGACAAAGACAACCGGCGGAACGTGATCGCGACGTACTCGCGTCCCCTGGGGAACATCATCGTGGCCGGTGAGGCGATCACCGGTTCGGCGAGGACGAAGGGGAGCGATCTCGCGTACAAACGGACGTACACGGACGGCGAGCTGTACGCGCCGGTGACCGGCTACGCCTCGCAGGCCTACGCCCCCACCCAGCTGGAGGGCATCTACACGGACCTGCTCAACGGCACGGACAACCAGCTCAAGACGGTGATGGACACCGTCACCGGTGAGCGCCCCGACCCGGGCAACGTGCTCACGACGATCGACCCGGCCGTGCAGAAGGCGGGCTATCGCGCGCTGGGGGGCAAGAAGGGCGGGGCCGTCGCGATCGACCCGAAGACCGGGAAGATCCTCGCGGTGGTCTCGACACCCTCGTACGACCCCTCCGCGCTCACCGACGCGAACAACGCGGGCAAGGCGTGGAAGGCACTCAACGCGGACAAGGACAAGCCGCTCACCAACCGCGCGCTGCGCCAGCCGCTGCCGCCGGGCTCGACGTTCAAGCTGGTCGTCGCCGCCGCCGCGCTGGAGGACGGGCTGTACAAGGACGTGGACCAGCCCACCGACAGCCCCGACCCGTACATCATGCCGGGCACGGTGCAGCCGCTGAACAACGAGAACAAGTCGGCGCCGTGCAAGAACGCCTCCATCCGCGTCGCGCTGCGCTACTCCTGCAACAACGTCTTCGGTCACATGGCCGTCGAGCTGGGGCAGGACAAGGTCAAGGAGATGGCCGAGAAGTTCGGCTTCAACGACGACGAGCAGGACGTGCCGGTGCGCGCCTACCCGAGCGTCTACCCCTCCGACATGGACAAGGCGCAGACGGCCCTGTCGGGCATCGGCCAGTTCGACGTCACGGCCACCCCGCTCCAGATGGCCATGGTGTCCGCGGCCATAGCCAACGGCGGCAAGCTGGTCTCGCCGCACATGGTCTCGCGGATCACCGACAGCGGCGGTGACGTCCTGAAGGACTACGACGACGACACCGACACCTCGGAGATCATCGGCTCCACCACCGCCGAGCAGCTCCAGTCGGCGATGGAGACGGTGGTGAAGGACGGTACGGGCACGAACGCGCTGATCGACGGGGTGACGGTCGGCGGCAAGACCGGTACCGCGCAGCACGGCGAGAACAACAGCAAGACGCCGTACGCCTGGTTCACCTCCTACGGCAAGTCGGACTCGGGCGGCAAGGAAGTGGCCGTCGCGGTCATGGTGGAGCAGTCCGACGCGGCCCGCTCCGAGGTGAGCGGCAACGGCCTGGCGGCGCCGGTGGCGCGGGCCATGATGCAGGCGGCACTGAAGTAGCACCGCCCGTGGCGCCCCGGCAGGGGGCGGGGCGCCACGCACTCCCCCGGCCCGTCCGGCGCGGCTTCCCCCTCCTTCTCCCTTCCTCGTGAACCCTCTTCGGGTCGTTTCCGTGTTCCCTCAACGGGTTCGGTCGGTCATACGGTGTCCGACCCCCCGTACGAGAACGCCCAAACGATCACTGCTACGCTTCCGGATCTCCGTCCGGGCCTCCCTGGACCCTCGCATGTCATTCACATGACACTCACTTCCAGAGCGCGCATCGAGAAGAGGTCACCCGTGGGCACAGTCGTCGACGACGCCGCCTCCGTGGAGTTCCATGCCTTCTTCGAACGGCACTACGCCGAACTGGCCCGTCTCGCCCACCTGTTGACCGGCGAGGCGGACGCGGCGGACGACCTGGCGGCCGACGCGCTGCTGGCGCTGTGGCACCGCTGGGACCGGGTGCGCGCCGCCGACCGGCCGGTGGCGTACGCGCGGGGCGTGGTCGCCAACCTGGCCCGCACCCGGATCCGCGGCGCGGTGCGCGAGCGGCGGCGGATCGCGCTGTTCTGGCCGCGCGGCGAGGAGCGGACCGAGAACCCGGACGTCGCCGGCGTGGTGGACGTCCAGGAGGCCCTGCGCAGGCTGCCGTTCCGGAAACGGGCGTGTGTGGTGCTCCGGCACGCGTTCGACCTGTCGGAGAAGGACACCGCGCTCGCGCTCGGGATCTCGGTGGGTACGGTTAAGAGCCAGACGTCCAAGGGCATGGCCGAACTCCAGCGGCTGCTCGGCCCGCAGGGCGACCCGCGGCGGGTGCACGCGGCGATGGCGGCCCGGGGCGGCCAGAGCGGAGGAAGGAACCGATGAGGCGGCAGGACGTGCACGACGAGCTGCGCGCCCGGCTGCACGAGGCGGCCGAGGCCCATGAACCGGACCGCGCGCGCATCCTGGCCCGGGTCGAGCGCGGCATGGCCGAGCCGGCCCGCCCCGGCCACCGGGCCGTGCGTCCGCCGGTGCTGGGCTGGTTGCGGGTGGTGTCCGCGACGGCCGCGGTGGCCGGTGTGCTCGCGGTCGGGGGCTACGCGGTGGCGTCCGCCGTACGGGACGATCCGCCGGCCCGGCGGACGGTGGCGGTGTCGCCGACGCCCAGCGCGTCACCGGAGCGCTCCACGCCCCCGGCGCCCCCCGCCCCCACGGCGCGCCCGACGCCCGGCGAGGCCGCGGGCGAGCCGTCCCGCACGCCGTCCTCCTCCCCCTCCTCCTCCGCCACCCGGGGCGCCACCACCCCGGCCGCTCCGCCGCCGGCCCGCGCCGAGCGGAACGGCCCCCTGTGGTCGGACGGCTCGGTGGACCCGCACAGCAACGACTTCTGGGCGCAGAGCAATCTGACCCTGAAGACGTCCGTGCCACTGGAGTCGCTCACCGTCGAGCTGAGGATCGCGCAGACCGGCGGGGTGACCTCCACGGGCGCCTGGCGCTCGCTGCCCGAGACGGACTTCGCCCAGGGCGTCGTCGAGCGGGACGGGTTCGTCGTCTACACCTGGACGCTGAAGCCGGGGCGTACGGTGCCGGCGGGCGAGTGGGTGTTCGCCGGGCAGTACGACCACGCCCGCGGGGGGCGGGACGCCAAGGACGACGGCTATGTCATGACGGGGACCGCCGACGGCCACACCTACACGGTGACCGGCGACTTCGCCCCGCACGACCGCTCCTGAACCCTGGCGCCCGCCGGCCCGGGCGTCAGGAGACGAAGTACGTCGGGTTCGGCAGCTTGTAGGCGCGGTCGGCGTAGCCGCCCCCGAAGTCCGAGTACTGGTCGCCGAAGTTGGCGATGATGTCGTAGCCGAGGTCCTGCTCGATGTGCTTGCGCGTGGCGGACTTGAACTGGACCGTGGTGCACTTCCAGTTGCCCGGGGTGGCGCAGTCCTTCAGGTAGGCCGGCGGGTTGGCCTTGTCCTTGAGGAACATGTGGGCGGGGTCGAGGTCGACGTCGGCGCCGACCTTCTTCAGGTTCGCCACCGCGGCGGCGCGGCGGGCCTCGCCCAGACCGGTGTTGTAGAAGACCTCGACGCCCTTGGAGTCGGCGTAGCGCACCAGTTCCGGGCTGCCGAAGACGGCCGGGCGGTCGGCCCGGTCCACGTACGCGTTCCAGTCGGCGTCGTTGTACGTGTAGTTGGTGCGCTTCTCGTAGTCCAGGCTGAGCAGCAGGGTGTCGTCGATGTCGAAGACGACGGCCGGCTTCTCGCCCCGGCGGTGGGCCTTGCGGGCGGCCTTGTCGATGTAGCTCCTGGCGTCGGCGTCGATCCGCGCCAGGTCCCGGGCGTAGGGGCTGTCCGGGGACGCCTGGTAGACGCCGTTCGCGTCGGCGGTGGTGCCGTAGTAGGTGTCGATGTCCTTCACCAACTGGCCTATGTTGTACGGCTCGTGGGTGGAGTTGGCGGTCGACTGGCCGGCGGTGGCCGCGCCCGCGCCGTACAGCGCCGCGCCGGCGACGGCACAGGCGGCGCCGGCCGCGAGGGCCCTGAGGGACTTCCGCATGGTTCTCCGATCCGGTGGATGAGAGTGATGTACCAGGTCGGAGACTGTCTACGCGCATCACATCGAGACCGCGAGCCCTGTTACCCGATCGATATGCGAGCCGCTTTCCGGAAACGCCAGTCGCCGAGGTGGGCGGCCGGGGTGTGCAGCGCGGCCTCGGCGGCGGTGAGCTGCGGCCGGTTGGCCGGAACCGTGACCACCGCGCCCGGACCGGAGTTGCGGTACTCGCCGAAGCGCATGGACTGCCACGGGTAGGCGTCGCGCATGTCGGCGTAGGGGGCCACCGGGTCGATGCCGGGCCCGATGACGCTGTCCCGGACGACCAGCGCGGGCCGGGCCGTGGTCTCGTTCGACGGCACCCACGGCCGGGCCAGCTTGTACGCCCCGTCCGCCGCGCCGGAGGTGAACCGGCAGCGCACGGCGAGCATGCCGTACGGGTTGGCCCGGGCGGTGGAGGGCGCGAAGACGAAGCCGTAGGGCGGGGCGGACAGGTCACCGCGGTCCAGGGTGTGGAAGCGGCAGTGCTCGTACACGGCGGTGGCCCGCCCGAAGACGAAGTCGACGTCGCCCTCGATGTGGCAGTGCGCGTAGTACTGCCGGGCGAAGACGGACAGGGCGGTGGAGTCGGCGTACAGGGTGTCCTGGTGGCCGAGGAAGCGGCAGTGCCAGAAGGCGCTCCGGTCGCCCTGTGCCTTGAGCGCGACGGCCTGGGTGCCGGTGGTGTCCGGATGGTCGGCGCGCAGCCAGTCGTTGGCGAAGGTGATCCAGCGGGCGGTGAACCCGTCGGCCTGGACGGTGGTCGTGGCCGAGCCGCTGGTGCCGTGGGTGCCGCCGCCGGGCTTGGGGGTGCCGGCCGCGTTGTCGTACACGATCACCACGTCCCGCGGGTCCTCGGAGGCGCCGATCCAGGTCATCTCCGTACGGCCGGCGTCGACGGTGACCGTCTCGCGGTAGGTGCCGGGGGCGATGACCAGGGTCCGGCCGCTGCCGGAGGCGGCGGTCACCGCGGCCTGGACGGAGGTGAAGTCGCCCCGGCCGTGCGGGTCGACGTACAGGGTGCCCGGGGTGCGGCGGCGGTCCGGGGAGCCGTGGCGGCCGAACGGGCGGGTGCGGGCGTGGGCGGGGGCCGGTGTCAGGGCGAGCGCGGCGGCGGCGCCGGTGCCCGCGGTGAGCAGGGCACGTCTGGTCAGGGGCATGGGAGTCCTCCCTCTCGGGTGGCCGGGGCGGGTGCGCCCCGGCCGGGAACGGGTCAGCGCAGGCGTCCGGCGCCCGCGTGGCGGCCGACGATGCCGGGGACGGCCTGCGGCGGGTCGACCCGGGTGCGCAGCTCGGGGGTCCAGCCGGCGCCGGCCCGGAGGGTCTCGCCGGGCACCTCCGCGTTGTGGACGGCGAGGAGGTCCACCGGGCGGCCGTTGACGTAGTTGTCGGCTGCGGTGACCGGGGCGTCCTTCCACTTCTTCAACACCGAACCGGCCCGGACGCCGTCCGGCAGGGTGAACGCGTTGTGCTCGGCGACGAGTTGGGACTCCATGCCGATGCCGTAGGTGTACGAGTAGCCGTCACCGGCGACGAAGTGGTTGTCGTACGAGTCGACCTGCCCGAAGCGGATGCGCGGGGCCCGCTCGACCAGGTTCCGGAACAGGTTGTGGTGGAAGGTGACCTTCAGGTGCCCGCGGTCGACGGCGGCGGTGGCCGCGCTGTCGCTGTTGCCGATGAGGATCGTCTTGTCGTGGTCCTCGAAGACGTTCCAGGAGGCGGTGACGTAGTCGGAGCCCTTGACGACGTCCAGCTCGCCGTCGTGCCGCTGGTAGATCCGGCCGTAGTACGACGGCAGGGTGCCGTCCGGGTGGTCGCCGTCGGTGAAGGTGTCGTGGTCGATCCACACATGGGTCGAGCCGTGCACCACGGCGCTGTCGTACTCGGAGTTCCAGTTGCCGTCGGCGGTGTCGGTCGGGTCCCACTGCGGGAAGCAGTCGAGGGGGCTCTCGAAGGCCAGGTTGCGCACGATGACGTTGTCGACGCCCTTGATCTGGAGGCTGGCGCCCTTGAATCCGGCGTCGCGGCCGATGCCGACGATGGTGGTGTCGGCGGGGACGGCCGCCTTGATGAAGGCGTCCTGACGGGCGGCGGAGGCGCGGCGCAGGCCCTCGGGGCTGTCGTCGGGTTCGGCGTCGAGGGTCCTGGCGCGGCCCCACACCGCGGGGTCGTAGGTCTTCAGATAGGCGGCGAAGTCGTAGCCGGGCACGGCGAACGCGTCGCAGCCCGGCCCGTCGGCGTCGATCGTGCCCTTCACCCGGACGATCTTCGGCGCGCTGCCGCCGTCGGCGAGGGCTGCCTTGAACTGCTCCCAGGTGGTGACGGTGTACACGTGCGCGGGGTCGGCGGCGGCCCCGCCGGTGGTCCCGGTGCCGTACGCGGCCCAGCCGTCCCGGGCGGGGAGCACCTGCCGGTCGGGGCCGGTGTGGTGGGCGGGGTGCGCGGACGCGGTCCCGGTGACGGCGAGGACGAGGGCGGTGGCACCCACCAGCGCACCCATGACCCGTCCATGACATCTCTGTGTACGCACTGTGCGGCTCTCCTAGATGGCTCGGTGACTCGGTGACTCGGTGGCTCGATGGCCCGGTGGCCCGGTGGCCCGACGAGGGCCGGTCAGGGCGCGGGGGCGGGCGGCCAGGTGATCCAGGACGCCGGGACGTCCTCGTCCAGCCGGCGGACGTCGTGCCGGGCCAGCACGCGGGTGCGCAGCAGCTCGCGCGCCACGAGCCGCGCCACGGCGATGGCACCCGGCGGATTGAAGTGCGTGTTGTCCTGCTCGGTGGCGGTCCAGTTGAAGTAGGTCTTCGTCTCCTCCGCCCCGAGCCGCTGCCACAGCGCGAGCGACAGCGCCTGGATGTCGAGCAGCGGGACCCGCTCCGCCCCGGCGAGCGCCCGCACGGCCGCCGGATAGTCGCCGTGGGTGGGCTGGGCGGTGCCGTCGGCGCCGAACCGGCGGCGCTCCACGGAGGTGGCGAGGACGGGCCGGGCACCCCGGGAGCGGGCGCCGTCGAGGTACAGCCGCAGATACCGCTGGTACGACGTCCACGGCTCGGTGTAGCGGGTGGGGTCGGTGGCCTTCTCGTCGTTGTGCCCGAACTGGACGACCAGGAGGTCCCCGGGCCGGATCACGGCGAGTACGGCGTCCAGCCGGCCCTCGTCGACGAAGCTCTTCGAACTCCGCCCGTTCACCGCGTGGTTGGCGACCGTCAGCTCCTTGTGGAGGAAGAAGGGCAGTGCCATTCCCCATCCGGTCTCGGGAGCCGCGTCCGCGTATTTCCGCGCGGCCGTGGAATCACCGGCGATGTGGAGGGTCCGCGCCTCTTTCCGGGACCGCCCGGCCAAGGGGACGGCGGCGACAGCGGCGGACGTGACCTGTCTGCGCGTGAGGGACACAACCTGCGCCTTTCACATACGTTTCCGACAAGGGGGCGCGGGGAACCGCGCGACCGGCCCGTGACCGGGCGGCGGCTCCCCGCCGCCGCGACCACCGGGAACCTCAGTGGTTCTGCTTCCAGTCCTCCTGGGCCTTGTTGAGCTGATCGGCCAGCAGGTCCAGGAATTCCTTGGCGCTCATCCTGCCGAGCAGCACCTTCTGGAAGTTCGGCTCGTTGTCGGCCTTGGAAATGGTGTTCCAGTCCGGCAGGTAGTACGGCAGCTGCACGATCTTCGTGCCGGCCCCGTCCAGCGCCTCGGCCGCCAGCTTCGCCGGCTCGTTGGCCCGCACCCAGGCGTCCTGCGCGGCCTCAGTGTTGGCCGGCACCGACCCGGCCAACTCGTTCCACTTGCTGTTGGACGCGTGGGAGGCGGCGAACTCGATGAACTTCCAGGCGGCGGCCTTGTTCTTGCCGGACCTGAACAGGGCGAGCCCGTCGACCGGGTTCGACACCTGCACCCGTGTCCCGTCGTCCAGGGTCGGGCTGGGAATCCCCCGGAACCTGCCCTTCAGCGCCTTCTCGTGGTCGGCGTAGGAGCCCAGGTTGTGGCTGAGCATGCCGATGGTGCCGGAGTCCCACTGGGCGACCATCTTGGTGAAGTCGTTGTTGACGTCGGCGGACGGGGTGTTCTTCTTGTACAGGCCGGTGTACTTCTCCAGCGCGGCCACGTTCCTCGGGTCGTTGACGGTGGTCTTGTCGCCGTTCCAGAAGGACGTGATCCCGCTCTGCCCGTACATCGCGTCCAGGGCCTGGGCGATGGAGCCCTCGCCGCCGCGGATGGTGTACCCGAAGGCGTTCTTGTCCTTGTCGGTGAGCTTGTCTGCGGCCTTGTAGAACTTCGTCCAGGTGGTCGGCGGCTCCAGCCCGGCCGCGCGGAACAGGTCGGTGCGGTACCACAGCGTGCCGTTGTTCGCGGACGTCGGCACGGTGTACGTCCTGCCGTCCCCGCCGGCCGCCTTCACGCTCTCCAGGAACTTGGCGTTGAGCTTGCCTTTCAGCGCACTGCCGGCGAGCCGCTCGTCCAGCGGCTCCAGCGCGCCCTGCGCGGCGACCTCGGCCAGCATCGCCGTACCGACGCCGCCGACGTCCGGCAGGCCGCCGCCCTGGATGGCGGTGTCGTACTTGGACTGCGCGCTCGCGGCTGGCACACCGACGTACTTGACCTTGATGTCGGGGTACTTGTGCTCGAAGTCGGCGATGATCTGCTTCCAGACGTCGGTGCGGACACCGCCGTTGTTGTCCCAGAAGGTGATCGTGCCCGTGCCGGAGCCCTCGTCCCCCTTCCCGCCCACGCTGCCGCTGCCGTCGTCGCCGCAGGCGGTGGCGGTCAGCGCGAGGGCGGAGCCCAGGGCCACGGCCAGGGCGGCACGCCTGCTTCTGCGGATACTGCTCTTCATCGGTCGGCTCTCTTCTGCTGGATCGTGCGGGGACAGGTGGTGTGGGGGGGTGCGAAGTCGCCGGCGGGTCAGCGGCGGGCGTACGGCGCCCAGCCGTCCGTGCCGCGCGGACAGTCGGCGACGGTGTACGACGGCGCGTCCGCGCCGCTCGACTACGGCCGGCCGGCGGTGAGGGCGGCGCCGGGGCCGTGGTCGCGGGGTTGCCCTTCCGGGTCGAGGCGGCGCTGACGTGGCCGTTGTGGGTGCCGGTCCGCTGCTGCGGGCCGGAGAACCGCTTGACCAGGGCGGGGACGGCGGCGGCCGGGTCCGGCCGGTAGTCGTGGAAGGCGTGCGGGTCGAACGCCGTGCCGTGCTCGTCGGTGCGCCCGCTGGTGTGCCTCAGAGCCGAGCCGCGCTGCACCAGTTCGGCCGTGGCGTCGGCCAGCGAGGCGAAGCCTGTGCGGCCGGTCGTCGTCGAAGGGCCCGGCGGTCTTCGCGGGGGTCGCGGCCCTCGGGGCGGCGGCCTTCGCCTCGCCCGCCAGGCCGAGGCCGAACGTGGCGACGAGGGCGGTCACGGCGGCGAGGACGGCGCCCGGGCGGGGAAAGCGCTTGCCAGGGATGTGCGTCATTGCGGCTCCCAACAGGGCTTCTCGGGCGGCTACAGGGGCGTGATCCGGAACCGGGTGAAGGTCGCCGAGCCCGCGCGCCCGGGTCCCTCGGGTGCGACCGCGAACAGGCCGAGCAGGGCGCCGACCCAGCGCCAGGGCGTGGCGGCGAAGACCGGGCCGGAAGCGCGGAAGCCGTCCCCGACGTCGTAGGAGAACCGGCACCGCGCCCCGGGACCGGCCTCGATCCGCAGCCGTGCCCGCCCCCCGGGCGCGACGCAGGGCACCCCGGCGTCGCGCTCCCGCTCGGCGACCGCCTCCCCGAACCGGTGCACGAGCCGCACCGTGCCGTCGGCCCCGCGCTCCAGGCCGATCCAGCAGAAGGCGTCCCCGAGCACCACGAGTCCCGCGCGGGCGCCCGGCTCGCCGGCGTCCAGCCGCAGCTCGGTCTCGACCGCGCTCGTCAGCCCGGGCAGCCGCTGGGTGAGGACGTTCGGCAGTCTCCGCGGGTCGTGTGCGTCGGCCGAGCGGACGCAGGTCAGCCGCAGACCGTCCCCGGAGTGCTGGGTGGCCCAGCCGTCGCCGGGGTTGGCGGTCCACTGCCACTGCCGGCCGTACCGGCCGCCGGGGAAGTCGTCGTCGGTGGCGGGCGCGGCGGGCGGCTGCGCCGGCAGCGCGGGCCTGCGGTGTACGGCGACGGGGGCGCCCTCGTCCCCGAGCACCGGCCACCGGTCCCTCCCCCAGCGCATCGGCTGGAGGTGGACCACCCTGCCGTAGGGGCCGCGCTGCTGGAAGTGCAGGAACCAGTCCTCGCCGGCCGCGGTGCGCACCCAGCCGCCCTGGTGGGGGCCGTTGACGTCGGTGTCCTTCTGCTCCAGCACGATCCGCTCCTCGTACGGTCCGAAGAACCCGCGCGAGCGGAACGCCCCCTGCCAGCCGGTCTCCACTCCCCCGGCGGGGGCGAGGATCCAGAACCAGCCGTCGTGCCGGTAGAGCTTGGGCCCTTCGAGGGTGAACCAGCCGGGGATGCGGTCGCCGTCGACGATCACCTTGCCCTCGTCGAGCAGCGAGGTGGCGTCGGGGTGCATCCGGTGGCCGGTGAGGCGGTTCTTGACGCCGGAGCGGGACCTGGCCCAGGCGTGCACGAGGTAGGCCTCGCCGGTCTCGTCGTCCCACAGCGGGCACGGGTCGATCAGGCCCTTGCCCGCCTTGACCAGGTGCGGCCGGGTCCACGGGCCCCTGATCTCGGGGGCGTTGACCTGGAAGACGCCCTGGTCGGGGTCGCCCCAGAAGATCCAGAACCGGTCGTCGTGGTGCCGGATGGACGGCGCCCAGACCCCGCGGTCGTGCCGGGGCAGGGCGAACTCCTCCTCCGGTTCCAGGCGTTCCAGGGCGTGTCCGACGAGGGTCCAGTCGACCAGGTTCCGGGAGTGCAGCAGGGGCAGTCCGGGGGCGCGGCCGAAGCTGGAGGCGGTGAGGTAGAAGTCGTCGCCGACGCGGACCACGTCCGGGTCGGACCAGTCGGCGTTCAGCACCGGGTTGCGGTAGGTCCCGTTCACTGGGCCACCGCCTTGCGGACCAGGGCGGCCAGCTCGTCGCGGGACGGGCGGCCGTCGGCGACGACGGTGACGATCCGGCGCACGACGGTCCCGCCGGGTGCGACGGTCAGCCGCTCGGTGTGCGCCAGGGAGGAGCCCACTGCGGGGTACTCGGCGGCCCGGACGAACCAGGGGTCGCGGCGGGTGTCCCCGGTGGCCCCGGCGAACGCCAGCGTCCACCCGGCGCCGGCCAGCGCGAGCCAGTCGGCGCGGGTGCCGTGCACCTCGCTCTCGCCCTCCCGGTCGGCGGTGAAGACCTCCGGGGGCCGGGATTCCTTGCGGGCCCGCCAGAAGAAGCCGCCGTAGGCCGCGCCGGGCCGCCCGTTGGTGGCGGGGCTGCCGAGGGACAGCGGGCCGGGGGTGACGTTGGTGAGGGAGAAGGTGAAGTCCAGCGCCCACGCGGCCTCGGTGAGCCCGGTGGCCGCGACCGTGCGGCGCTCGCGCAGCAGCTCGGTGCCGGCGGCGGCCCAGCGCAGCTCCTCCACGAAGCCGTCCGGGTCGCACAGCTGGAAACCGGTGTGCCGCTGGACGCCGTGGTTGTCCAGCTCGGTCGGGCCCCGGTCCCGTACGAAGGTGCGGCCGCCCCAGAAGTTGTGCCCCTCGACGTCGGGAACGGCGACACCGACGCCGAGGTGGTGCGCGTGGTCGGCGGGGCTCACCTCGGTGACCGGCGTGCCGGCCAGGGTGGTGACGGGGTGCAGATAGGGGCGCGGGGCGAGCCGTGCGGGCAGGTCGGGCCGGGTGACATAGCGGCCGACCGGGCGGCCCGCGGCCCGCAGGACCAGGCTGTCGTGGGATGTCATCAGGTGCTCACCTCGTTCGGCAGGGCCCAGGAGGCGCCCAGTTCGGAGTAGAGGGCGAGGGTGTCCGCCGCCGCCGCGACCAGGCCCTCCACGCCGGGCACGATCCGGCGCCGTTCGTCCGGCAGCGGCCGCCAGGCGGTTTCCGGCAGGGGTGCCGGATCGGGGGCGGTGCGGATCGCCTCGACGACCCGCATGAAGGCGCCGGTGTCGTCCGGCGGGACCAGCAGCGCGGCGCCGTGCTCCAGGTGGCCGGCCAGGTTCTCCAGCAGGTCCGTGCGGCCGTACTCGGTCTCCTCGGGGCCGTGACCTGAGCGCTGGAGCAGCACCCGGTCCTGCTTGTACCAGAAGGTGATCCGGCCGCGGTCGCCGTGCACCAGTACGTACGGCTCCCCGGGGTGCTCGGCGCACAGGGTGGCGGCGACCGTGACCGGTCCGCGCGGGGTGCGCACGCGGACGCAGGAGGTGTCGTCGGACTCGATGGCGTTGGCGCGCAGCAGCTCGGTCTCGATGCCGGTGACGTCCTCGGCGCGGGTGGTGCCGAGCAGGGCGAGGCTGGTGGCGACGGCGTGTGCGAGGGGGTTGGTGAGCACTCCGTCGACCACGTCGGCGCCGTCCAGCCGCCGCCGGCCCGCCCAGGGGGCCCGCCGGTAGTAGGCCTCGTCCCGGGCCCAGGCACCGGCGGCGCCGACTCCTTTGACCGCGCCGATGGCACCCTCGGCGATCAGCCGCCGGATCGCGGGCACCGCGTGCGAGCCGAGCGACTGGAAGCCGATCTGGCAGGCCACCCGGGCCTGGGCGACCCCGTCGGCCATGCGGCGGAACGCGGCGTAGGAGGGCGCGGGCGGCTTCTCCAGCAGCAGGTGTACGCCCCGCGCGGCGGCGGTGAGGGCGAGTTCGGTGTGGGTCGGGATGGGTGTGCAGATCACGGCGATCCGCGCGCCGGTGGCATCCAGGAGCGCCCCGAGGTCGGCGGACTGCTCCGGTGTGCCCAGGCCGTCCGGGATCTCCGCCCCGGTGAGCGGGGTCAGTTCGCAGATCCCGGCGAGCCGCACCACGCCCCGGGCCTGGAGCCGGCGGATGTTGTCCAGGTGCCAGCGGCCGTGACCGCGGGCGCCGGCGAGGACGACGGGTACGGTCACCGGTTCCTCCCCGCGCCCGCGCCGCGCGCCGCGCCGGCCGGGGTCGCCGCCGGGAGCGGGTGCCGTGGTCTCATCCCTTCACCGCCCCCGCGCTGAAGCCGGTGATCAGCCACTTCTGGATGAAGGCGAACACGATCACCACGGGCACGGCCGCGATGATGCCGCCCGCCGCCAGGGCGCCCAGGTCGACGCTGTCGGAGCTCATCAGGGTGTTCAGGCCGACCGGGATGGTCTGCTTGCCCTGGTCGGAGAGGAACATCAGGGCGAACAGGAAGTGGTTCCAGGCGTGCACGAAGGCGAAGGAGCCGACGGCGATCAGGCCGGGCCGCAGCAGCGGCAGCACCACGATCCGGAAGCCGGTCATGCGGTTGCAGCCGTCCACCCAGGCGGCCTCCTCCAGGGAGTAGGGCACGTTCCGGATGAACCCGCTGATCAGGATCATCGACAGCGGCAGCTGGAAGACGGTCTCGGCGATGACCACGCTGCCCAGCGAGTTGATCATCTGGAGCTTGGCGAAGATCTGGAACAGCGGCACCAGCAGCAGCGCGCCGGGGACGAACTGCGAGCACAGCAGCGCCAGCATGAAGCCGCGCTTGAGCCGGAAGTCGAAGCGGGCGAGCGCGTAGCCGCCGGCCAGCGCGACGACGGTGGTCAGCACCAGGGTGGCCAGGCCGACGTAGACGCTGTTGGTGAAGTAGGTGCCGAAGCCGCGTTCGGTCCACACCTTCTCGAAGTGCTCGAAGGTCATCGGCCAGGGCACCAGGGAGGTGGAGCCGGCCGGGCGGAGCGCGAAGAGCAGGATCCAGTAGAAGGGGATCAGGGTGAACAGCAGGTAGATGGTCAGCGGGACGTAGATCTGCCAGCGCGGGACCTCGTCCCAGGCGCGGCGCTTCCTGCCGGGCCGGGCGGGCTCGGCCGCCACACGCTCGGGAGCGGGAGCGATCTCGGTGATCACCTGGACTCACCTCCGAACTTGCTCAGCCGCAGATAGACGATCGAGCAGAAGAGCAGGATCACGAACGCCACCGTGGTGAGGGCGGAGGCGTAGCCGAAGTTGTGGGCGTCGACGGATGTGTTGGCGATGTACAGCGGCAGGGTGGTGGTCTCGCCGGCCGGGCCGCCGCCGGTCAGTGTGTAGAGCAGGTCGACGTTGTTGAACTCCCACACCGCGCGCAGCAGCGTGGACAGGACGATGGCGTCCTTCAGGTGGGGCAGGGTGATGTGCCAGAACTGCTTGAGCCGGCTCGCTCCGTCGACCTCGGCGGCCTCGTACAGGTCCTTGGAGACGGACTGGAGGTCGGCGAGGATGAGGATCGCGAAGAACGGCACCCCGCGCCACAGGTCGGCGACCACCGCCGCCGGGAACACCGTGGAGGTGTCCGACAGCCAGCTGGTGCCGTACGAGCCCAGCCCCGCGTCGGCGAGGTAACGGCTGACGCCGGTCTGGGAGTTGTAGAGCAGCACCCAGATCGCGGAGGTCAGCACGCCGGAGACGGCCCAGGGGGAGAAGACGAGCGCGCGGCCCACCGCCCGGCCCACGAAGGTCTGGTTGACGATCAGCGCCAGGGCGAGCCCGAACAGCAGCTGCAACGCGACTTCCACCACGACCCACTTGGCGCTGAAGGTCAGGGTGTCCCAGAACTGCGGGTCGTGGGCGAAGGCCTGGGTGAAGTTGTCCAGGCCCGCGAATCCGTTCCGCCAGGGCTTGGTGGGGTTGTAGTTCCGCAGGCTGTAGTAGAAGACACTGAGCACCGGGTAGGCGATGAAACCCAGCATCAGCAGGGCCGCCGGGGCGATCAGCAGGTACGGCAGCCCGCGCGGGGTGGCGGAGGCACGGCGCCGCCGGGGTGGCGCGGGCGGCTTCGCCACGGCTGCGGCTTGGGCCATGACTGTTCTCCGTTCTCGGTGAAGCGCTTTCCGATCGATGTTCGAGATCTCGGCCAAAGGGGGCCGTGATCGCGTGCGGTTCAGCCCGCGTAGGGGTCCCGCACCGTGCCCGGCCGGGCGAGGAACTCGAAGTCGCAGCCGGTGTCCGCCTGGGTGATCTGCTCGCTGTAGAGCGCGCCGTAGCCGCGTTCGTAGCGCACGGGCGGCGGGGTCCACTCGGCCCTGCGGCGCTCCAGTTCGGCGTCGTCCACCTCGAGCCGGAGGGTGCGCGCCTCGACGTCGAGCGTGATCGGGTCGCCGGTGCGCACCAGGGCCAGCGGGCCGCCGACGTAGGACTCGGGGGCCACGTGCAGCACGCACGCGCCGTAACTCGTGCCGCTCATCCGGGCGTCGGAGATGCGGACCATGTCCCGCACGCCCTGCTTCAGCAGGTGGTCCGGGATCGGCAGCATGCCGTACTCGGGCATGCCCGGGCCGCCCTTGGGGCCGGCGTTGCGCAGCACCAGGACGCTGTCGGCGGTGATGCCGAGCGCGGGGTCGTTGATGGTGCGCTGCATGGTCTTGTAGTCGTCGAAGACGACGGCCGGGCCGGTGTGCCTGAGCAGGTGCGGCTCGGCGGCGATGTGCTTGATGACCGCCCCGTCCGGGCAGAGGTTGCCGCGCAGCACGGCGACCCCGCCCTCGCTCGCGACCGGGTTGTCCCGGGTGCGGATGACGTCGTCGTCGTGGACCCGGGCGCCGGCGAGCTGCTCGCGCAGGGTGTCGTGGGACACCGTCGGCCTCTCCAGGTGGAGCAGGTCGGTGATCCGGGACAGGAAGCCGGGCAGGCCGCCGGCGAAGTGGAAGTCCTCCATCAGGTACTTCCGCCCGCCGGGGCGGACGTCGGCGAGGACCGGGACCGTGCGGGCGATGCGGTCGAAGTCGTCCAGGGTGAGCCGGACCCCGGCCCGGCCGGCCATGGCGATGAGGTGGATCACCGCGTTGGTGGAGCCGCCGAGGCCGAGCACGGTGGTGACGGCGTCCTCGAACGCCTCCCGGGTGAGGACGGCGGACAGCCGGCGGTCCCGGTGGACGAGTTCCACGGCGGTCATGCCCGCCTTCGCCGCCATCCGGTCGTGCCCGGAGTCCACCGCCGGGATGCTGGACGCGCCCGGCACGGTCACCCCCAGCGCCTCGGCCGCCGCGGTGAGCGTGGACGCCGTGCCCATCGTCATGCAGTGGCCGGGCGAGCGGGCCAGGCCGCTCTCCAGCTCGGCCATCTCGCAGTCGCCGATGAGGCCGGCCCGTTTGTCGTCCCAGTACTTCCACATGTCCGTGCCGGAGCCGAGGACCTCGCCGCGCCAGTGGCCCGGGAGCATCGGTCCGGCCGGTACGAACACGGTGGGCAGGTCGGCGGAGGCCGCGCCCATCAGCAGCGCGGGCGTGGACTTGTCGCAGCCGCCCATGAGGACCGCCCCGTCGACCGGGTAGGAGCGCAGCAGCTCCTCGGTCTCCATGGCGAGCAGGTTGCGGTAGAGCATGGGGGTCGGCTTCTGGAAGGTCTCGCTGAGCGTGGAGACCGGGAACTCCAGCGGGAAGCCGCCCGCCTGCCACACCCCGCGCTTGACGGCCTGGGCGCGGTCGCGCAGGTGGACGTGGCAGGGGTTGATGTCGGACCAGGTGTTGAGGATGGCGATGACCGGCTTGCCCAGGTGCTCCTCGGGCAGATAGCCGAGCTGGCGGGTGCGGGCGCGGTGGCTGAAGGAGCGCAGCCCGTCGGTGCCGTACCACTGGTGGCTGCGCAGTTCCTCGGGACGCTTGCGGGGGGCGTTCATATGGACCATCCGGCGGCGATGGCGGCGACCTCGGCGCGCTCGTCCTCGGGCAGCGGTCTGCTGGGCGGGCGGACGTCCCGGCGGCACAGCCCGAGCGCGGCCAGGGCCTCCTTGACGACGGTGACGTTGTTGGCGCTGCCCTGCGCGGCGCGCAGCTCCTCGAAGCGGCGGATCTGCTCCCAGACCTTCATGGCGGCCGGGTAGTCGCCGGCGCGCAGCGCGTCCAGCATGTTCCGGGAGACGGCCGGGGCGACGTTGACGAGCCCGGAGGTGAAGCCGGTGGCGCCCGCGGAGAAGTAGGACGGGGCGTACGGTTCGGCGAGTCCGGCCACCCAGACGAAGCGGTCCAGGCCGGCGTCCCGGGCGAAGGCCGCGAAGCGGGCGGCGTCCGGGACGGCGTACTTCACGCCGATGACGTTCGGGCAGTGGTCGGCGAGTTCGGCGAGCCGTGCGCCGGGCAGCCGCTCGTTGCGGATGTAGGGCACGACGCCCAGCTCGGGGACGGCCTCGGCGATGGCGCGGTGGTAGTCGACCCAGCCGGCCGCCGACACGTAGGGGTGCACCGGCTGGTGAACCATGATCATCCGGGCGCCGAGGCCCTCGGCGTGCCGGGCGGAGTCGATCGCGGTGGGCAGGTCGTGGCCCACGCCGGCCAGGATCACGGCGCGGTCGCCGGCCTCGTCCGCGGTGAGCTCGGCGACCAGCCGGCGCTCCTCGGGGGTGAGGGCGTAGAACTCGCCGGTGTTGCCGTTCGGGGTGAGGGTGGTGATGCCGCCGTCGAGCAGACGGCGCAGCAGCGCCCGGTGGGTGGCGGTGTCGACGGTGCCGTCCGCGGCGAACGGGGTCACCGGGATGGCCACCACGTCGGCCAGGGCCGCCCGTTGGGTCTCGAAGGTCACGCTGCTCATTGCTCGCCTTCCGTGGGGAGGGGCTCGGGGAACGCGCGGCGGACGAAGGACGCGATGTGGGCGTGCAGGGCGCCCGCGGCCCCGTCCGCGTCGCCGTCCAGGGCGAGCCGCAGGATCTCGCGGTGCTCGGCGGCCTCCCGCTCCCAGGAGGGGTCGGTGGCCCAGGCCACGGCGGAGACGAGGGCGGCCTGGTCGCGGACCTGGTCCAGCATCCGGGCGAGCAGCGGGTTGCCGCACGGCAGGTACAGGGCGCGGTGGAACTCCCGGTTGGCCAGGGAGCGTTCGGCGGTGTCGGTGGCGCCGTCGGCGCGGGTCAGCGCATCGCGGGCGGCGTCCAGGGAGGCGCCCTTGGTCACGGCCCGGCGCAGGGCCTCCGGCTCCAGCAGCAGCCGTACGTCGTAGACCTCGCGCGCCATGTCCGCGTCCACCATGCGCACCGTGACGCCCTTGTACTGGCTCATCACGACCAGGCCGGTTCCGGCGAGGGTCTTCAGCGCCTCGCGCACCGGGGTCTTGGACACCCCGAACTGCGCGGCCAGTTCCGTCTCGACCAGGGCCTGACCGGGCGTCAGCTGCCCGGTGAGGATGCGGTGTTTGATCGCGTCCAGCACGTATTGCGTGCGGGACGGGATCGGGGTGGGCACAGAGGTCATGCGGCCCTCTCGGATCTCACATATCGCGTCTCATATATGACGTACGAAGTACGACGCGTTGAAGGTAGGAGGGGCCGAATGTTTCGTCAATGCCTCTGACAAAGGAAGTTGCGGCGACTCGGGTTCCGGTTCGCGAGGGCACGAGCGGCCCGGTGGCACTCCATGGGGTCCCGCGCCGCCTTGGCCCGACCCCGGCCCCTCCTTACCGGCACCCCCGTCCGCGCCCCCCGATCCTGGGCATCCTCCCGATCCCCGTCCCCCTGCCTTAGGCCCACGATGGGCGGGCATGACGACTTCTCCGACCGTGTTCCGCGTGCTGCGGGACCGTGATGCCGCGCTGTATCTGGGTGCCGTGGTGGTGTCCGGGTTCGGCACCTCCTCCCTGTGGCTGGCCTCGGGGGTGTGGGTGAAGGACATGACCGGCTCCGACGCCCTCGCCGCGCTGTGCATGCTCGCGATGTGGGCGCCCTCGCTCGCCGGACCGGCCCTCGGTACGCTCGCCGACCGGGTGCGCCGCAGGCCCCTGCTGATCTGTCTGAACCTGGGCCTCGCCGCGCTGCTCCCGGTGCTCTTCGCCGTCGGCTCCCCGGACCGGCTGTGGATCCTGTACGCCGTGCTGCTGGTGTACGGCGCCGCCGGCACCGTCCATGACGCGGCCGAGTCGGCGCTGGTGACCACCGTGGTCGGCACCGGCCTGCTCGGTGACTTCAACGGACTGCGGATGACGGTCACCGAGGGCATGAAACTCGTCGCCCCGTTGACCGGCGCGGGCCTGTACGCGGCCTGGGGCGGCCCCGCCGTGGCCTGTCTGGACGCGGCCAGCTTCGTGCTCGCGGCCGGGATGTGCGCCCTGCTGCGAGTCCGCGAGGAGCGGCCCGTGCGGTCGGGCGAGGGCTGGTGGCGGGAGACCGCCGAGGGCACCCGCCACCTGTGGGACCACCCGGCGCTGCGCCCGCTGGTCCTGGCGGGCGGCCTGACGATGCTGTTCACCTCGCTGGCCAGTACGGCGGTGTACGCCGTGGTCGACCGCCTCGGCCACTCCCCCGCCTACCTGGGCGTGCTGTACGCCGCCCAGGGCGCCGGCTCGGTGGTGGCCGGGCTGCTCGCCGGGCCGGCGCTGCGCCGGCTGGGCGCGCGGCGGCTCGCGGCGGCCGGGATCGCGCTGACCGCGGTCGCGGCGGCGGCGCGGGCGGTGGCGTGGGACCCGGTGGCCCTGGCGTCGAGCGTGGCCGGCGGGCTGGGCCTGCCCTGTGTGCTGATCGCCGCGCTCACCGCCGTGCAGCGGCGCACGCCGGGGCCGCTGCTGGGCCGGGTCACGGCGACCGCCAACACGCTGATGTTCACGCCCACGGCGGTCGGGCTGGCCGCCGGGGCCGGCCTGGTGGAACCGGCCGGCCCCGGGCTGCTGCTGCCGCTGTGCGGCCTGGCCCTGCTGGCGACGGCCGTCCCGCTGCGGAAACGGCCGCCCGCCCCGGCGAAGTCGCCGGCCGAAGCGGACCTGGCATGAACCTTCTCGGCCCCACGGCGCAGTCCCCGACCGGCCCCCGGCCGAGCACGTGCCCGCCGTGGTCGCCGAGTGCGGCGAGCACGGCGTCCAGGGGCTGGTCTGCGGCCGACCGGGGCTTCACAGGAACCCCCTCCGCGAAGCCCCGGCCGAACCGGACCTCACGTGAACCCCTCGGCCGGCGTCCGCCTCGTATGCCCCCCTCCGCGAAGTCCCGTCCGGCGCCGGCCTCGTAGGCCCCTCAGCGGGCCGCCAGCCCCGCACGCACCGCGGCCAGGTCCTCGTCCGAGGCCAACCCGGCATGGTACAGCCGCAGTTCGGTGGCGCCGTCGGCACGCGCGCGGGCCGCGTCCGCCGCGAGCGTGCCGGGGCTGCCGCCCATGCCGGTGACGACGGTCAGGTTGGCGGCCAGCACCGTGTCCTGGCGCGCCTCGGCGGCGAACGGCGCCAGCAGGGCCGTACCACCGGTGCAGGGCACCACGACGCCGTCGGCCACGGACAGGACGTGGGCCGGGTCGACGCCCGCGTTGGCGCCGCAGTGGTAGGAGACCGGGTCGGCGTGCAGCAGCACCCGGAAGCCGTGCGGCGCGGCGGCGCGTACGGCGGCGACGGCCTCCTCCTGGAGGGTGCGGGCGGTGGTGTCCCGCCACGCGCGCGTGGCCGTCGCCGTCTCCTCGCCGAGCAGCTTCTCCACCGTCGGCCAGCCGGTGTCGTCGGCCGTGCCCCGCCACAGCGGTTCCAGCGCCCGGCGCACGGCCGCGGCCAGCGCGTCGGCGTCCAGGCCCTGCTCGCCGTAGCCGTCCCGGCAGGACGGGCAGAAGCACAGGGACATCAGGTACTGCCCGGCCTCCCCGAGGGGCACGCCGGCGGTCTTGTCGTGGGCGTGCAGGTGCTGGAGCCCGTACCAGCCCAGGGACTCCAGTTCGGTGCCCCGCGCGCCGGGGCGTGCGGCGGCCTCGGCGGCCAGGTCGGTCAGGTACGCGCGCGTGCCGGGCTGGGCGACGCAGGGCGCCCACGGGTAGCGGTCGCCGTAGGCGTTGACGACGGAGGTGTCGGGGTGTTCGGCGCCCATGCGGGAGTTGTGGGCGAGGACGACCCAGGTGTGCACCTCCAGCCCGGCCCCGGCGAGGGCCTCGGCGGCCTCGGCGTAGGCGTTGCCGGGGGCCCAGCGGCCGGCCGGGTAGGGCCGCAGGCCGCGGCCCGCCCAGCGGTCACCGGGCGGGTAGAGGACGGCCGCGTACTCGGCGGTGACGATCCGGTGCCGGGGATGGCGGGGGGTCAGCGCGCGGGTGGAGTGGTACGCGGCGGCGAGGGTGACCTGCTCGACGCCGAGCCCGGCGATGCGCGCGGGCGCCTCCGGGTCGCCGACCACGTCCCAGGGGTAGACGAACGCCGAGGCCCTCACGCCTCCCCCTCCAGCAGCGCCTGGCCGCGCTCGATGAGCCGGGCGAGCTGTTTGACGTGGTCGTCGGCCGGTTCGTGCAGCGGGGGCCGGACCTCGCCGACCTCCAGGCCGCGCAGCCGTACGCCCGCCTTGACCAGGGAGACGGCGTAGCCGCGGCCTTGGGCGCGCAGGTCGGCGAACGGGCCGTAGAAGCCGTCCAGGAGGCGGTGCGCGACGGTCAGGTCACCGGTGTGCAGGGAGCGGTGGAAGGCGAGGGCGATCTCGGGGGCGAAGCAGAACACCGCGGAGGAGTACAGGGTGATGCCGAGCGCCCGGTAGGCGAGCTGGGTCTGCTCGGCGGTGGGCAGGCCGTTGAAGTACAGGAAGTCGCCGCCGGCCTCGGTGCGGACGGCGCTGACCACGCGCTGCATCAGGTCGAGGTCGCCGAGGCCGTCCTTGAGGCCGATGACGCCCTCGGTGCGGGCGAGTTCGACGACGGTCTCCGGGGTGAAGACGGCGTTGTCGCGCTGGTAGACGATCACCGGCAGGGCGGTGGCCGCGGCGACCTCGCGGTAGTGCCGCAGCAGGCCCTCCTGGCCTGCGAGCACCAGGTACGGCGGCATGGCGAGAAGGCCGTCGGCGCCCGCGGCCTCGGCGAGCCGGGCGTAGCGGACGGCGAGGGCGGTGCCGTATCCGGCACCCGCGACGACCGGGACGCGTCCGTCGGCGGCCTCGACGGCCACGCGGACGCAGGCCTCGAACTCCTCCGGCAGCAGCGCGTGGAACTCCCCGGTGCCGCAGGCGGCGAAGACGGCGGCGGCACCGGCTTCGACGCCCCGGCGCACATGGGTGCGGTAGGCGTCCAGGTCGAGTGCGCCGCCCGGGCCGTAGGCCGTGACGGGGAAGAAGAGCGGCCCGCGCGGGTCGCGGAGCCGGGCGGCGAGAGGGGCTGGCGTCACAGGCGCTCCCTGTCAGTGCATGTTTCTGATCACTGTCTATATTTCTGAACAGCCTCACGCTAAGGGCCGCAATTGCGGCGGGTCAAGCCGGAGTACGGGCAACAGAGCAGCGGATTCGTCCGAGGCGGGGCACACTTGACGCGGCACGGCACCCCTCCCTAGCGTGTCCACGCATGTGAACCCTGTCCATACATGCGTCCGTTGAGGACACCGGTTCCCGGACCCAAGGAGATCGAAGGATGCCCGCTCCCCGCACCGTCCTGCTCACCGGCGCCGCCGGCGGGCTCGGCACCCTGATGCGCTCCCTGCTGCCGGCGTACGGCTACACGCTGCGCCTGTTCGACGTGCGCCCCGTCGAGGGCGAGCCGGACGCCGTCACCGCCGACCTCACCGACAAGGACGCGCTGCGCGAGGCGGTCCGGGGCGTGGACGCCGTACTGCACCTCGCGGGCATCTCCCTGGAGGCGCCCTTCGAGAAGATCCTCCGGTCGAACATCGAGGGCACCTACAACCTGTACGAGGCCGCGCGCCGGGAAGGCGTGGCGCGGATCGTCTTCGCCTCCTCCAACCACGCCGTCGGCTTCACCCCGGCCCCGCGCCCGGGCGAGCCGCTCATCCCGGTCGACACCCCGCGCCGCCCGGACACCTTCTACGGCCTCTCGAAGTCCTTCGGCGAGGACCTGGCCCAGCTCTACTGGGACAAGCACGGCCTGGAGACCGTCTCGGTGCGCATCGGCTCCTGCTTCCCGGAACCCACCAGCGTGCGCATGCTCTCGGTGTGGATGAGCCCCGCCGACGGCGCCCGCCTCTTCCACGCGGCGCTGACCGCCGAGGGGGTCGGCCACACGGTGGTCTACGGCTCCTCCGCCAACACCCGCCTGTGGTGGGACCTGAGCAGCGCCCGGGCGCTCGGCTACGAGCCCCGGGACGACTCCGAGCCGTACGCGGCGAAGCTCGTCGCCGAGCAGGGCGAGCTGGACCCGGAGAACCCGGCCCACGGCCACCTCGGCGGGCACTTCGTCAACGACCCGCCCATCTGGCCGTACTGAAACCCCCGCCGGCCGCCGGGTGACTCCCCGGCGGCCGGAAACCGACGTCCACGCGCGCGGGCGGGCACCGAACGGGCCCGCCCGCCGCCGTGTCCGGGCACCCGCGGTGCCCGAACCCACCCGGTGCCGGACGGCCGCGCAGGTCCGCCCCGGACACGCCTCGGGTGAAGCGGGCACAAACGGGCAGCATCGGGCCCGCGACAGACCTGGTCAGCGCCGCGCACCGGCGGTAGAACTTCCCCCATGGGCCCGAACGGGCAACTCCACAGGGAGGTGGGTGACGACATGGGCACGCGGACCGCGGAGGAACGCCGGCGCGAGATCGTGCGGGCCGCCCGCGCCACCGGCTCGGTGGACGTCTCCGCCCTCGCCTCCGAACTCGGCGTGGCCAAGGAGACCATCCGGCGCGATCTGCGCGCGCTGGAGGACCACGGCCTCGTCCGCCGCACCCACGGCGGCGCCTACCCGGTGGAGAGCGCCGGCTTCGAGACGACGCTCGCCTTCCGCGCCACCAGCCGGGTGCCCGAGAAACGCCGGATCGCCGCCGCGGCGGCCGGGCTGCTCGGGGAGGCCGAGACGGTCTTCGTCGACGAGGGCTTCACCCCGCGGCTCATCGCCGAGGCGCTGCCCCGGGACCGGCCGCTGACCGTCGTGACCGCCTCCCTGCCGGTCGCGGGCGCCCTCGCGGAGGCCGACCAGGTGTCCGTGCTGCTGCTCGGCGGCCGGGTCCGCCCGGGCACACTGGCCACCGTCGACCACTGGACGACGAAGATGCTGGCCGGCTTCGTGATCGACCTCGCCTACATCGGGGCCAACGGCATATCCCGCGAGTACGGCCTGACCACCCCCGACCCGGCGGTCAGCGAGGTGAAGGCGCAGGCCGTCCGGGCCGCCCGCCGCACCGTCTTCGCGGGCGTGCACAGCAAGTTCGGCGCGGTGAGCTTCTGCCGGTTCGCGGAGGTCGGCGGGCTGGAGGCGATCGTGACCAGCACCCTCCTGCCGTCCGCCGAGGCCCACCGCTACTCCCTGCTGGGCCCCCAGGTCATCCGGGTCTGACCCACCCGCCCCACCCAGCCGCCCCTTCCCTGGCCGCGGCACCCCTTCATACGCCCTTTATCACCCTTTACCTCCCCTTCTCTCCAGGAGTGATCCATGCGCACCCCGAGCCGACGGAGGCCGCGAGCGGCGCTCGCCGTGGCCGCCGGGACGCTGCTCGCCCCGCTGCTGTCCGGCTGCTGGGCCGGTGCGGGCGGGTCCGGTTCCGGCGGCGACGCCATCAACGTCCTGATGGTCAACAACCCGCAGATGACCGAGTTGCGGAAGCTGACCGCCACCCACTTCACCCGGGACACCGGCATCAAGGTCAACTTCACGGTCCTGCCGGAGAACGACGTCCGCGACAAGATCAGCCAGGACTTCGCCAACCAGGCCGGCCAGTACGACGTCGCCACCCTGTCCAACTACGAGATACCGATCTACGCCCGCAACGGCTGGCTGCGCGAGATGGACTCGTACGTGGCCAAGGACCCCTCGTACGACGAACCGGACGTCCTGCGCCCCCTGCGCGAGGCCCTCACCGGCGCCGACGGCAAGCTCTACGGGCAGCCCTTCTACGGCGAGTCGTCCTTCCTGATGTACCGCAAGGACGTGTTCGCGGCGAAGGGCCTGACGATGCCCGCCCGCCCCACCTGGCGCCAGGTCGCCGAGCTGGCCGCGAAGACGGACGGCGCCCGGCCCGGCATGCGGGGCATCTGCCTGCGCGGACTGCCCGGCTGGGGCGAGCTGACGGCACCGCTGACCACCGTCGTGAACACCTTCGGGGGCACCTGGTTCGACAAGGACTTCAAGGCCCGGCTCGACTCGCCCGCCTTCCGGCAGGCGACCGAGTTCTACGTCGGCCTGGTCCGCCGGCACGGCGAGTCCGGCGCCGCCCAGTCCGGCTTCGCCGAGTGCCTGAACAACATGACCCAGGGCAAGACCGCCATGTGGTACGACGCCACCTCCGCCGCCGGACTGCTGGAGGCGAAGGGCTCCCCGGTGCGCGGCAAGCTCGGCTACGCCCCCGCGCCCGTGGAACGCACCGCCTCCTCCGGCTGGCTCTACACCTGGGCCTGGGGCATCCAGCAGTCCTCCCGCAACCCGGACAAGGCCTGGAAGTTCGTCTCCTGGGCGTCCGGCAAGGGCTACGAACGGCTGGTCGGCGAGACCAGCGGCTGGGCGAACGTCCCGGCGGGCAAACGGGCCTCGACGTACGCGAACGCCGACTACCGGGCGTCCGCCGCCGCCTTCCAGGACATGACCAGGAAGGCCATCGAGAGCAGCCGCCCGGACGACCCCGGCGTCCAGCCGCGCCCCGCGCCCGGCATCCAGTTCGTCGGCATCCCCGAGTTCACCGATCTGGGCACCAAGGTCTCCCAGGAGATCAGCGCGGCCATCGCCGGACGCCAGTCCGTCGCCTCGGCGCTGCGCGAGTCCCAGCGGCTCGCCGAACGGATCTCCGAGGAGTACGAGGGACGATGACCGCGACGACCGCACCCCTGACCCGCACCCCGGTACGCGCCGCCCGCCGGCCCCCCGCCCGGCTGCGCGCCTGGGCCACCCGGGCCCCGCTGCTGCCCGCCCTGGTCTTCCTGATCGCCGTCACCCAGCTGCCGTTCGTGGCCACGCTGGTGATCTCCTTCTTCGACTGGAACGCCCTGTACCCCAAGGCCCGCCGCTTCACCGGCCTGGACAACTACCGCCAGGTCCTGACCGACGCGGACCTGCGCCACTCGGTGTGGACGACCGTGCTGCTCACCGCGGCGGTGGTGCTGGCCAGCCTGGTCCTGGGACTCGTGCTGGCGCTGCTGCTCGACCGCCGGTTCCGCGGCCGGGGCATCGTGCGCACCCTGCTCATCGCGCCGTTCCTGGTGGTGCCGGTGGCCGCGGCCCTGCTGTGGAAGCATGTGCTCTACAACCCTGAATACGGCTTGTTGAATGGCTTGTCGCACTATGTGGGCGGCCCACAGCCCGACTGGATCTCCCGCACCCCGCTGCTCGCCGTCGAGGTCTCCCTGGTGTGGCAGTGGACGCCGTTCATGATGCTCATCCTGCTGGCCGGGCTGCAGAGCCGGGACCAGCAGCAGATCGAGGCGGCCCGGGTGGACGGCGCGGGCGACTGGCAGATCTTCGTCCACCTCACGCTGCCGCACCTGCGCCGCTACCTCGAACTCGGCGCCCTGCTGGGCTCGATCTACATCGTGCAGAACTTCGACGCGGTGTTCACGATCACCTCCGGCGGCCTGGGCACCGCCAACCTGCCCTACACCGTGTACCAGAGCTTCTACCAGGCCCACGAGAACGGCCTGGCCTCCGCCGCCGGGGTCCTGGTGGTCATCGGCTCGCTCGTCCTCGCGACGTTCGCGCTGCGCGTGGTGTCGTCGCTGTTCCGCGAGGAGGTGTCCCGCGCATGAGGACCGTACGCCGCCACGGGGCCGGCCTGCTGGCCTGGTTCGCCGGGATCGTGTTCTTCCTGCCCATCGCCTGGATGGCGCTGACGTCCTTCCACTCCGAGGCGGACGCGGCGACCAACCCGCCGTCCTTCACCGCCGCCCTGACCCTCGACGGCTACCGCGCGTTCTTCGGCAGCGACGGCGGCGCGAGCCCCTGGCCCGCGCTGGCCAACTCGGCGGTGGCCTCCCTCGCCTCGACGCTGCTGGTGCTGCTGCTGGCCCTTCCGGCCGCGTACGCGCTGTCGATCCGGCCGGTGCGGAAGTGGACGGACGTGCTGTTCTTCTTCCTGTCGACGAAGATGCTGCCGGCCGTGGCGGGCCTGCTGCCCGTCTACCTGTTCGCCAAGGACGCCGGGCTGCTCGACAACATCTGGCTGCTGGTCGTCCTGTACACCTCCATGAACCTGCCGATCGCGGTGTGGATGATGCAGTCCTTCCTCGCCGAGGTGCCGGTCGCGGTCATCGAGGCGGCCCGGGTGGACGGGGCCCGGCTCCCGGTCGTCCTCACCCGCGTGGTGGCCCCCATCGCCCTGCCCGGCATCGCCGCCACCGCCCTGATCTGCTTCATCTTCAGCTGGAACGAACTGCTCTTCGCCCGGGTCCTGACGGGCGTGGTCGCCGAGACCGCCCCCGTCTTCCTGACCGGCTTCATCACCAGCCAGGGCCTGTTCCTGGCGAAGGTGTGCGCCGCGTCGCTCGTCATCTCCCTGCCGGTACTCGCCGCGGGGTTCGCCGCCCAGGACAAGCTGGTCCAGGGCCTGTCGTTGGGAGCCGTGAAATGAAGGCCGCCGTCATCGAGTCCGTGGGCCGCGCCGTCGTCACCGAGGTCCCCGACCCGGTGCCAGGACCCCGCGAGGTCGTCGTCGAGGTCGCCGCCTGCGGTCTGTGCGGCACCGACCTGCACATCCTCCAGGGCGAGTTCGCGCCCAAGCTGCCGATCGTGCCGGGGCACGAGTTCGCCGGCGAGGTGGTCGGGGTCGGCACCCAGGTCACGGAGCTGTCGCCCGGCGACCGGGTCGCGGTCGACCCCTCCCTGTACTGCCACGAGTGCCGCTACTGCCGCACCGGCCACAACAACCTCTGCGAACGCTGGGCGGCGATCGGCGTGACGACGGCCGGCGGCGCGGCCCGGTACGCCGTCGCCCCCGTGGCGAACTGCGTACGGCTGCCCGAGCACGTGCGCACCGAGGACGCCGCCCTGGTGGAACCCCTGTCCTGCGCGGTACGCGGCTACGACGTGCTGCGCTCCCGCCTCGGCGCGCACGTGCTGATCTACGGCTCCGGGACGATGGGCCTGATGATGCTGGAGCTGGCCAAGCGGACCGGCGCGGCGAGCGTGGACGTGGTCGACGTGAACCCGGCCCGCCTGGAGACCGCCCGCCGGCTCGGCGTCACGGGCGCGGCGGGGGGCGCGGACGAACTGGACCGGCCGCAGGGCTGGGACGTGGTCGTGGACGCGACCGGCAACGCGGCGGCGATCCAGGACGGCCTGGACCGGGTGGCGAAGGCGGGCACCTTCCTCCAGTTCGGCGTGGCGGACTACGCGACCCGCGTGACCATCGACCCGTACCGGATCTACAACCAGGAGATCACGATCACCGGTTCCATGGCCGTGCTGCACAGCTTCGAGCGGGCGGCGGAACTGTTCGCGAACGGGGTGCTGGACCCGGAGGTCTTCATCAGCGACCGGATCCCGCTGGAGCGCTACCCGCAGGCGCTGGAGCAGTTCGCGGCGGGCGTGGGGCGGAAGATCGTGGTGGTGCCGTAGGCCGTCCGGCGGGTTCCGTGGGCCGTTCGGCGGGTTCCGGCCGGTAAGGGAACGGTAAAGCGGTGCCGTTCGTTCACCCGGCATGACAGCTATGACCCCAGGCTCGAACATCCCTCTGCCGACCGCGCGCGTGACGGTGGACGTCTCCGCCCCGGTGCGGCTCGACGTGTCGGGCCTGCTGCTCACCGACGACGGCAAGGTGCGTTCCGACGACGACTTCATCTTCTACAACCAGCCGAGCGGCCCCGGCGTGACCTACCGCTCGGGCGGCGGCACGGCTCCGGACGCGGTCACGGTGGACACCGCCGCCGTCCCGCCGGAGATCGAGAAGATCGTCGTCACGGCCAGCCCCGACGCGGCCGGCCAGACCTTCCAGGGCATCGAGCCGACGGCCACGATCCGGGACGCGGACGGCGGTGCGGTCCTGGCGACGTTCACCCCGCCGCGGCTCGGCACGGAGACCGCGCTGGTGGTCGTGGAGATCTACCGCCGGGGCGGCCAGTGGAAGGCGCGGGCCGTCGGCCAGGGGTACGCCAACGGGCTCGCCGGCATCGCGACCGACTTCGGTGTGACGGTGGAGGAACCGGCGGCGGCCGCACCGGCTGCGGCGGCCCCCGTGGCCCCGCCGCAGCCGGTGGCCGCCCCGCCCGTACCGGCCGCCCCGCCGCAGCCGGCGGCCCCGCCGCCCGCCCCGGTGCCGGGCGCCGGGAAGATCAACCTGGACAAGGGCCGGGTCAGCCTCCAGAAGAACCAGACGGTGTCCCTGGTCAAGGGCGGCCGGCCGGTGCTGTCCCAGGTACGGATGGGCCTCGGCTGGGAACCGGCGTTCCGGGGCCGGGACATCGATCTGGACGCCTCGGTCATCGCCTACGGCCCGCAGCGCAACCACATCGACAGCTGCTACTTCGGCAACCTGGTGATCCTCAACGGCGCGATCCGGCACTCCGGTGACAATCTGACCGGCGAGGGCGGGGGCGACGACGAGGTCATCACGGTCGACCTCGGCCGGCTGCCCCAGGAGGTCACCGGCCTGGTCTTCACGGTGAACTCCTTCTCCGGCCAGAAGTTCACGGAGGTCGCCAAGGCCTACTGCCGCCTGGTCGACGCGGCGACGGACGAGGAACTGGTCCGCTTCGACCTCACCGCCGCGGAGCCCCGTACGGGCGTCATGATGGCCAAGCTCATCCGCCAGTTCTCCGGCGAATGGGACATGACGGCGATGGGCGACTTCGTCAAGGCCCGCACGGTACGCAACATGGTGGACCCGGCAGCAAAGGCACTGTAACTCCGCCCCGCCGCAGGAGGGGGCGGCTCCACTGCCGCCCCCCAGCCCCAGCCGACCCGCACGGAAAAGCACCGTCAGCGAGCCCTCAGCCCACCGCACCGAAAAGCAACCTCACCCGGTCAGCGCCCGACCGCCCCCAACCCCTCCCCCAGCAAACTCAGATAGCGGCGGATCTCCTTCTCCCCCGCCCCCGCCAGCTCCGCCGCCGAAGCCACCCCGTGGGCCAGCCGCAGCACCTCGATCGGCTCGACATCCCCCCGCAGCGCCCCGGCCTCCTGCGCCGCCACCACCAACCGCGCCACGGCCCCCTTCACCACGGCCCCGCACACGGTCAGCGCCGCCGCCCCGCCATCGGTCACCGCCGAACCCAGCAGCGCCTTCATCCCGCGCACCTGAATCGTGCCGACCGCCAGCTCGTACAGCCACTCCGCCAGCGCCTCCCCCGGCGCCAGCTCCTTCGCCAGCTCGTCGGCCCGCGCCCCCAACGCCTCGATGCGGTCCACGTACGCCGCCTCCAACAGCGCCTGCCGCGTCGGGAAATGCCGGTACAGCGTGCCCGAACCGACCCCCGCCCGTTTGGCGATGTCGTCGAGTGACGCGTTCTCTCCATGCTCGGCGAAGGCCTCCGCCGCCACCTTCAGCAACCGCTCGTAGTTGCGCCGAGCGTCCGCGCGCATGGGCCTGCCCTGCGTCATCCACCCACTCCTTGCCAACCGGGGACCCTCTCCGTATCTTATCGAGCACCAAACGGAGACAGTCCCCGCTTACCGTCGTAGCGCTCCACGGGCAGCTCACACCTGCCCGCGCGAAGCCGCGTGCCCGGGGACCCCAGACCGGGAGACCGCCATGTCCACCCCGTCCGCACCGTCAGCACCCACCGCATCGACATCCGCTTCCGCACCGCCACCCGCGGCACCCGCGCGGCTCGGCACCACCCTCCTCGTCATCGTCACCGCCTACCTGATGGTCGGCGTCGACTCCACCGTCGTCAACGTAGCGCTGCCGGACATCCAGCGGGGCCTCGGCTTCAGCCCCACCGGCCTGTCCTGGGTGCTCAACGCCTACACCCTCGCCTTCGGCGGTCTGCTGCTGCTCGGCGGACGGGTCGGCGACATCCTCGGCCGCCGCCGCACGCTGACCGCCGGCGTCCTGCTGTTCGCGCTGTCGTCCCTGCTCGGCGGCCTGGCCACCGACAGCGGCTGGCTGCTGGCCGCCCGCGCGCTCCAGGGCGTGGGCGGTGCCCTGATCGCCCCGAGCACCCTGGCACTGATCACCACGGGCTTCCCCGACGGCCCGCGCCGGCACCGCGCGCTGAGCGTCTACTCCTCCACGGCCGGCATCGGCGCCTCCGTCGGCCTGGTCCTCGGCGGCATGCTCACCTCCTGGGCGTCCTGGCGCTGGGCGCTGCTGGTCAACGTGCCCATCGGGCTGGTGCTGGCCCTCGCCCTGCCCCGCTCCGTCCCCGAGACCCCGCGCCACCCGGGCCGGTTCGACCTGCCGGGGGCGCTCACCGGAACGGCCGGCACGACCTCGCTGGTGTACGCCTTCATCCGGGTCTCGGAGGGCGGCTGGAGCGACCCGCGGGCGCTCGTCGCCTTCGCCGCGGCGGCCGCCTCGCTGGCCGGCTTCCTGCTGGTGGAGTCCCGGGCGGAGCAGCCCGTGCTGCCGCTGTCCCTGTTCGCCGACCGGGACCGGGCCGGCGGGTACGCGACCATCCTGCTGCTGCCCGCGGGCATGTTCGGCGCGTTCTACTTCCTCACCCTGTTCGGCCAGCAGGTGCTGCGCTACAGCCCGCTCCGCGCGGGCTTCGCGTTCCTGCCGATGACCCTGGTGATGTTCACGACCGTACGGCTGGTGCCCCGGCTGCTGGCCGGGTTCGGCGCCAAGCCGGTGCTGCTGACCGGCCTGTCCCTGGCCACGCTCGGCACCGGATGGCTGGCCCTGCTGGAGCCCGGGGACGGCTACGCGGACGGGCTGCTCGGACCGCTGGTCCTGGTCGGCCTGGGCCTGGGGCTGAGCTTCATGCCGCTGAACGCGACGATCCTGTCCGCCGTCACCCCGCGGCAGGCCGGCGCCGCCTCCGGCCTGCTGCAGACCCTCCAGTGGCTGGGCGGCACCGTCGGACTGTCGGTCCTGGTCACGGTGTACGGCACGGCGACCCGGCACGCCACCGGCTCGCCGGACGCCGTCCTCACCCGCGGCGCCGCCCACGCCTTCGCCACCGGCGCCGCGCTGACCCTGACCGGCCTGCTGGTGGCGGCGACGGTGCTGACGGGCGGGCGCCGGGCGAAGCGGCCGGGTGAGGTCAGCGCCGCTGCCGCTTCCAGGGCCCGGTGATGGCGAGCATGATGCCGGGCGTCTGGATGTTGGCGAACAGGGTCCGGCCGTCGGGCGAGAAGGTCACACCGGTGAACTCGCTGTACTCCGGCTCCTCCGGGGTGCCGATGTTCAGCTCGTTACGGGCGATCGGGTAGGTCCGGCCGCTCTCGGTGGCGCCGAACAGGTGCTGGACGCCCTCGCCGTCCTCGGCGATGACCAGGCCCCCGTAAGGGGAGACGGTGATGTTGTCGGGGCCGTCGAAGGCGCCGTCCGCGGCCGGGTCCGGGTTCACCCCGAGCAGCACCTTCAGGGTCAGGGTGCGGCGCCCCGGGTCGTAGAACCAGACCTGGCCGTCGTGCTGGACCGGGCTCTCCTGGCGGGCGAAGGAGGAGACGACGTACACCCCGCCGTCGGCCCACCACATGCCCTCCAGCTTGCGGGCGCGGGTGACCTGGCCGTCGGTGAACTGCTTGCGCACCGAGACGGTCCGGGCGTCCCGGTCGGGGACGTCCACCCAGTCCACGCCGTACACGGTGCCGGTCTTCGTGGCACGGGACAGGTCGTCCACGTACCGGCCGCCGGAGTCGAAGCACTTGAAGGCCTGGAGCACGCCCGCGTCGTCGGCGAGGGTGCGCAGCCTGCCGCGGCCGTGCCGGAAGCCGGTCGGCGGGACCCAGCGGTAGAACAGGCCGTTGGGGCCGGAGGCGTCCTCGGTGAGGTAGGCGTGGCCGCGCTTGGGGTCGATGACGACCGCCTCGTGGGCGTAGCGGCCGAACGCCTTGACCGGCTTGGGGTCGCGGTTGGCCCGGCGGTCCTCCGGGTCGACCTCGAAGACATAGCCGTGGTCCTTGGTGAAACCGTTCTTCCCGGCCTTGTCCTCGGTCTCCTCGCAGGTCAGCCAGGTGCCCCAGGGGGTGCTGCCGCCCGCGCAGTTGGTGGCGGTGCCGGCGATGCCCACCCACTCGGCGACCTCGCCGCCCCGGCGGACCTCGACCACCGTGCAGCCGCCGGCCGCCGCCGGGTCGTAGACCAGGCCCTCGGTGAGCGGCACCGGGTGCGGCCACTGGGCGCGGGCACCGGCCAGCTCGTGGTTGTTGACGAGCAGGGTGGTGCCGCGCGGGCCCTGGAAGGTGGCGGTGCCGTCGTGGTTGGACGGGGTGAACTCGCCGGACTCCAGCCGGGTACGGCCGCTGTAGGTGATGATCTCGTAGCGGAAGCCGGCGGGCAGGGCGAGGATGCCGTCCGGGTCGGGGATCAGCGGGCCGTAGCCGACGCCGTGGTGGTGGCCCCCGTGCGCCGGGGCGGCCCCGGCGCTCTCGGTCTCCGTGGCGGCAAGGGCGTTCGGCGCGGTGGCGAGGGCGCCGACGCTGCCCGCCAGGGCGACCCCGGCACCGGTGATCGCTGATGTCCTGGCGAAGTCCCTGCGGGTGAGCGACATGGTGTCTCCTGTGACGACGGTTGCGGTGTCGTGGAGGGTGGGGGGCCTCGGTTCGCGCACACGCTCCCGTCCACCCGTGAACGGAAGTTGAACGCCGGACCACCAACGCGGCGCCCGTTCCATGAATCCGTATGCCACAGACCAAGACGACATACAGCACGACGGCCCAGGTCGGCCCCGGCGCGACGGACAGCACCCCGAAGGAGCGCCGGGAACCGCGCGCCCGCCCCTACCACGACCCGCGGCCGACCACCGGTCCAAGCCCCCACACCAACGGCCCGGACCGGACCGGCGCGACGGACAGCGCCCCAAAGGGGCGCGGGGAACTGCGCGACCAGCCCACCACAGCCCGCACCCGAACACCGACCCAAGCCCCCCGTACCGCCACCCTGCCGAGGACCCAGCCAAGGCACGGCCCACTGACACCGGGGGCATGAGCCGACAAGGCCCCCGCACCGACGGCCTACGACCACGCCCCAACGGTCCGCGGCACAGGGCGCCGGCCGCCCACGCCCGCCCGGCGCTCAACCCCCGTGCTGGGAGCGCGCCTTGAACGCCGCCTTGCGGGCCTCCTTGGCCACCTTCTTGTCCGGGTGCAGCCGGCCCATCGCGTCCAGCACCTCGGCGGTGGCGGGATGGTCCACCCGCCAGGCCGCCGCGAAGAACCCGCTGTGCTGGGCGGCCAGCCCCTCCACCAGGGCCCGCAGCTCCTCGGAGTTGCCCTCGGCCGCCAGCTGCGCGGCCAGCGTGTCGACGGTCAGCCAGAACACCAGCTCCTGGGAGGGCGCCGGCACCCCCGCGGCCCCCCGCTCACTCAGCCACACCCGGGCCAGTCCGCCCAGCTCGGGGTCGTCCAGCACCTCCCGCAGCGCGGGTTCCGCCTCGGCGCCCACCAGCGACAGCGCCTGCTGGCAGCGCAGCCGGCGCAAGGGGCCCCCGGCGTCCGCGCCGCGCGCCGCCGCCAGCAACTCCCGGGCCGCGGCGAGCGGTTCACGGCGGGCGAGCCACAGTTCCGTCTCGGCGCGGGCGGCCGACTGCCCGAACCGGGCGGTGCCGTCGAGCAGCGCGTCCGCGCCCTTGTCGGCCAGCTCGCCGACGACGGGCGCCTCGAACCCGGCCTCCAGCAGCCGTGCCCGCAGCCCGTACACGCCGAGCGGGGTGAGCCGGACCATGCCGTAGCGGGAGACGTCGGTGTCGTCCACGGGCGCCGCGGGCTCCTCGTCGGCGTCGGCCATCAGCGCCTCGTCCACCGGCTGGTAGGCCACGAGTCCGGCCGGCTCCAGCGCGCGGAACTGGTCGTCCAGCCGCATCATCGCGTCGGAGACCTGCTCCAGGACGTCGTTGGTGGGCTCGCCCATGTCGTCGGGCACCAGCATGGACGCGGCGAGGGCGGGCAGCGGGACGGGACTCTCGCCGGCGCCGTCCTCACCGACGGTGAGCAGATAGAGGTTGCCGAGGACGCCGTCGAGGAAGTCCGCGTCCGCCTGCGGATCCCAGTCGAGCGACGAGAAATCGACCCTGCCGCCCTCGTCCATGGCGTCGGCCAGGTCCTCCAGGTCGGGCACGGCCGCGTCGGCGAGGACGGTCTCCAGCGCGGTGAGCCACACCGCGAGCACCTCGCGCGGGGAGCCGGTGAGCAGGGCCAGGTTCTCCCCCGCCCGGACGGTGCCGGCCTCCTCGTCCACGATCTCGACCAGGCCCGCGTCCACGGCGACCCGCCAGGCCTCGCTGGCGTAGGCGGCGGCGTCGTCCCCGGTCAGGCCGAGCAGGGCGGCGGCGGCCGGCAGCTGCTCCTCGACCAGGGTGCCGCCCGCGTCGACCCGGGTGTCCGGCCCGGCCCAGCGGGCGAGGCGGGCGGCCCGGGAGAGCAACGGCGTGGACAGCGCGGCGCGCGCCAGCTCCGCTTCGGGGTGCAGCCGCGCGGGCGGCAGGGGGGAGCTGTCTGACATCGGCTGGTTCTCCTCGGACCGAGAAAACGGGCTCAGCCGCTCAGCCTAGACGGATTTCCACCCATGCCGCCCGGTTCATCTCTCCGCAAGCAGCCGGCCATGGCCGAAACCTTGACAACTCCCCGGGCCAGGCAGGAGATTGACGCGCGTAGAAGTTCGGGGGACAACTGTTCACTCGGCGCTACGCGTGTCACAGGGGGCACACGCGCCCCCCACGGTCTCCGTTCCGTCCTCGTCCCGGCGCTCACGCACGTCCCGGAGGGAATCCCTTGCCGAGCAGGTCTTCCGCGCGCCTCGCCGCGCTCACCGTCGCCGCCGTCTGCGGCGCGGCGTCCGCCGTCGTCCTCACCTCCCCCGCGCACGCCGACTCGGTGCGGGTCCACGACATCCAGGGCACGACCCGGATATCGCCGTACGCCGGGCAGAAGGTGACGGACGTGCCCGGCATCGTCACGGCCACGCGCACCTACGGCTCCTCCCGGGGCTTCTGGCTCCAGGACGCGGCCCCGGACGACGACCCGGCCACCAGCGAGGGCGTCTTCGTCTTCAGCAGCTCCACGCCGAAGGTCGCGGTCGGCGACGCGGTGACGGTGACCGGCACGGTCACCGAGTACGTCCCGGGCGGGGCCTCGTCCGGCAACCAGTCGCTGACGGAGATCACCAAGCCGCAGGTCACCACCGTCTCCACCGGCAACCCGGTCCCGGCGCCGGTTGTGATCGACGAGGACGCGGTGCCGGACGCCTACGCGCCCGAGGGCGACCCCGCCGCGGCGGGCTCGATCAACGGGCTCGCCCTGGACCCGTCGGCGTACGCCCTGGACTACTACGAGTCCCTGGAGGGCATGAACGTCCAGGTCGCCGACGCCCGCGTGGTCACCGCGACCGACTCGCACAGCGAGCTGTGGGTCACGGTCAAGCCGTGGGAGCACCGCAGCCGCCGCGGCGGCACGGTCTACGGCTCCTACGACTCCCAGAACACCGGCCGGCTCCAGATCCAGTCGCTGGGTTCCGCCGCCGACTTCCCCAAGGCGGACGTCGGCGACCGTCTCTCCGGTACGACGACCGGCCCGCTGGACTTCAACCAGTACGGCGGTTACACGCTGGTCGCGAGCGGCCTCGGCACGCTGGAGAGCGGCGGCCTTCAGCGCGAGACCACACGCGCGCAGTCGGGGCGCGAGCTGGCGGTGGCGACGTACAACGTCGAGAACCTCGACCCGTCGGACACCACCTTCGAGCAGCACGCCGCCGCGATCGTGGACCATCTGAAGTCGCCGGACATCGTGTCCCTGGAGGAGATCCAGGACAACAACGGCGCCACGAACGACGGCACGGTCGACGCGGACAAGACCGTCACCAAGCTGATCGACGCCATCGCCGCGGCGGGCGGCCCGGTGTACGACTGGCGGTCGGTCAACCCGGTCGACGGCCAGGACGGCGGCGAGCCCGGCGGCAACATCCGCCAGGTGTTCCTGTTCAACCCGGAGCGGGTCTCCTTCACGGACCGCCCGGGCGGCGACTCGACGACCGCGACCGGTGTCACCAAGGAGCGCGGCAAGGCCCGGCTGACCGTCTCGCCGGGCCGCATCGACCCGGCGAACGCGGCCTGGAGCAACAGCCGCAAGCCGCTCGCGGGCGAGTTCGTCTTCCGCGGCAAGACCGTCTTCGTGATCGCCAACCACCTCAACTCCAAGGGCGGCGACCAGGCGCTGACCGCGCAGTACCAGCCCCCGGCGCGCGGTTCGGAGATCCAGCGGCACGCCCAGGCGACCGCGGTGAACGCGTTCGTCAAGGACATCCTGGCGGTGCAGAAGAACGCGGACGTGATCGCGCTCGGCGACATGAACGACTTCGAGTTCTCCGGCACCACGGAGCTCCTGGAGGACGACGGCGCCCTGTGGTCGGCGATCAAGTCCCTGCCGAGGAGCGAGCGTTACACCTATGACTATCAGGGCAACCAGCAGGTCCTGGACCAGATCCTGATCAGCCCGGCGATCCGCCGCGGCGACTTCGAGTACGACAGCGTGCACATCAACGCGGAGTTCCACGACCAGATCAGCGACCACGACCCGCAGGTGCTGCGGCTGCGCCCGTAACCCGGGACACGACGGCGGGACCGGCCGGGCGCGGTGCCCGGCCGGTCCCGCCGTCCCGTGTCAGCGGCTCACTGTCCGCCGCGGTCGACGCGGCGCCAGACCACGGCCACGCCGACCAGGGCGGCGCCCGCCGCGCCCGCGAGCATCGCCGGCCGAGGGTGGCGCAGCGCGGTGCGCACGGCCTTGCGCACCGGTCGGGGCAGCCGCAGGTCGTGCTGTGCGGTGTGCCCGGCGTGCACCGCCCGGTCCCGCAGCGCGTGCCGGCCGTGTCCGGCCCGCTCCTGCATCAGGTGGCCGGCCCTGGTCATCCGTTCCTGCGCGCCGTGGCCGGCCTGAACGGCCCGGTCCTGCAGCAGATGTCCGGCCCTGGCCGCCCCCTCCTGCATCCGGCCGCCCGCCCCGGCGGCCTTGCCCTGCACGAGGTGCCCCGCCCTGGCCGCCCGGCCCTGGGCGCCGTGTCCCGCGTGGGCGGCGCCGGAGCGCAGTTGTACGGTCATGGCGCCGGCCTTGTCCCTGAGATCCGCGGCCCGTGTCCGGGCCCGGCCCGTGACATCGGCGCGGCCCGTCAGCCGACCGACGGTGCCACCGAGCCGGCTCCGGGTCTGTTCGATCTGCCGGCGCAGCTCGTCGGGGCCCTTGGCGCCCGAGCCGCGCGGGTTCCTGTGCCTCATCGGTGTGCCCTTTCCCTGGTCGCGTCCCCGGTCGCGGCGGCGTCCGTCCGGATCCGCCGCGACCGGTTCCGTGCGGACCGTCCGGGTACCCGGAAGCGGGGGCGCTCACCCCTGTGCGCCGTCACCCGCCCCGCGCTCGCCGAGCCGGGCGAGTTGGGACTGGAACCAGTCCAGGCGCGCCTGCAACAGGGCGGCCTCCGCGACGAGTTCGGGCACGCTCGGCCCGGCACCCGACGCCGACTCGTCCGAGCCGGGGTGTCCGGCGCCGCCCTCGGCGACCACCCGGAGCCCCTGTCCGGCCAGCCGGGCGAACTCCGCGAGGGAGACGGACGTACGCCCGCGCACGCACAGCGCGCAGGCGGGGGCCAGCGCCCGCCAGCCCGGGCGGCCCCAGCCGGCGTCGGCCAGCGCGACGGCACCGGCGCCGCAGCCGCAGGGCCCGACGGTGGCCGTACGCACCCGTTGCCGGGCGTAGCGGAAACCGCGTTCGAAGCGGATGTAGGCGCCGAGGACGGAGACCTCCAGCAGCACGGCCGCGCGGTGCTCGGCGGTGCACCGCAGGTCCTCGGCGACGGCCCGGTCGTGCACGCAGTGGAAGCCGCAGTCGCAGCGGCGCGCGGGCGGACGGTGCCGACGGCCGTAGACACAGGAGGCGTCGTCGAGGACGGCGTACGGCAGCGCGCCGCCGAGCGAGACTCCGGTGAACCCGGCCCGGGTGCCGTCCCGGGACAGCACCGGGTGGGCGATCTTGTAACCGGTCGGCGGCTCCGTCGGGCGTTCCGCCGGGAGCCGCGGTCTCATCGGGCGGCCGGCACCTCTTCGCGGGTCGGCTCGGCCGGTGCGGCGCCGACGGTCTCCTCGGGCGGCGGCGGTTCCTCCGCGTGGTCGAGCGGCCGCTCCTCGGCGACCCCGGTGGCCAGTGCCTTGCCGAGCTTCATGGTGCCTCCCATGACCGGACGGTGGGGATCCTCCGGCCATGGTGACGCATAAGGGGCGAGTTGAACACAGGGCCTCCGCCGCAGCCCGCAACCTCTCAGCAACACTTACTGATACATCGTAGGAGAATTAAGTAGAGCTTCACCGATGTGCCGCCGAGACTGCTCGCATGACGAGCACCCGCACGCCCCCGCCCTTCGGCCGCACCCTCTGCGCGATGATCACGCCGTTCACCGAGGCGGGCGCGCTCGACCTGGACGGCGCCCGGCGGCTGGCCGCGCACCTGGTGGCCGAGGGCTGCGACGGCCTGGTCCTGAACGGCACCACGGGCGAGTCGCCCACCACCACCGACGAGGAGAAGACCCGGCTGGTGCGGGCCGTGCGGGAGGCGGTCGGCGACCGGGCGGCGCTGGTCGCGGGCGTGGGCTCGGCGGACACCCGGCACACGGTCGAGCTGGCCCTCGCCGCCCGGAAGGCGGGCGCGGACGGCGTCCTGGTGGTGACGCCGTACTACAGCCGGCCCCCGCAGGAGGCCGTCGCCGCCCACTTCCGCCAGGTCGCCGACGCGAGCGGGCTGCCGGTGATGCTGTACGACATCCCGGGCCGCACCGGCACCCGGATCGAGCCCGAGACGCTGATCCGGCTCGCGGAGCACCCGCGGATCGTGGCCGTCAAGGACTGCTCCTACGATTTCCTCGGCGCCCAGAAGGTGCTGGCACAGACCGGGTTGGCGTACTACGCGGGCTGCGACGAGCATGTGCTGGCGCTGTACGCGGTCGGCGCGGCGGGCTGCGTCAGCACGGTCGCGAACGCCGTACCGGCGCACATCGCCGCGATCCCGGCCGCGTTCGACGCCGGCGACACCGAGCGGGCGCGGCAACTCCAACTGGCGGCCACGCCGTTGATCGAGGCGATGATGAGCGCGGGCCTGCCCGGCACGGTCACCGCGAAGGCCCTGCTGACCCGCCTCGGCCTCCCCGCGGGCCCGGTCCGCGCCCCCTTGCTGCCGGCGGACCGCCACACGGCCGACGGCCTGCTGGCCCGGTACGAGGCACTGCGCACGGTGTGATCCCCTTCCCCCCGCATGACACAGCGCCCTCCACCGCGGGTGGGGGGCGCTGTGCCGAGTGTGGCTGGGGTGTCAGTTGTGGCTGTGCAGAATGTCGTTCAGGCCGCCCCAGACCGCGTTGTTCGGGCGGGCCTCGACCGCGCCGGTGACCGAGTTGCGGCGGAAGAGGATGTTGGAGGCGCCGTTGAGCTCGCGGGCCTTGACGATCTGGCCGTCGGGCATGGTGACGCGGGTGCCCGCGGTGATGTAGAGGCCGGCCTCGACCACGCACTCGTCGCCGAGGGCGATGCCGATGCCCGCCTCGGCGCCGATCAGGCAGCGCTCGCCGATGGAGATGACCACATTGCCGCCGCCGGACAGGGTGCCCATGGTGGAGGCGCCGCCGCCGATGTCCGAGCCGTCGCCGACCACGACACCCGCGGAGATCCGGCCCTCGACCATGGAGGTGCCGAGCGTGCCGGCGTTGAAGTTGACGAAGCCCTCGTGCATGACCGTGGTGCCGGCGGCGAGGTGGGCGCCGAGTCGGACCCGGTCGGCGTCGGCGATGCGCACGCCCTTGGGGACGACGTAGTCCGTCATGCGCGGGAACTTGTCGACCGAGGTCACCTGGAGGTGCAGACCCTCGGCGCGGGCGTTCAGCCGCACCTTCTCGATGTCGTCCACCGCGACCGGGCCGAGCGAGGTCCAGGCGACGTTGGCGAGGAAGCCGAACTGGCCCTCCAGGCTCAGGCCGTGCGGCTTCACGAGCCGGTGGCTGAGCAGGTGCAGCCGCAGGTAGACGTCGTGCGCGTCCACCGGCTTGTCGTCCAGCGACGCGATGACCGTGCGGACCGCGACCACCTCGACGCCCCGGCGGGCGTCCGGGCCGGTCGCCGCGGTGGCGCCGCCGCCCAGCAGCTGGGCCGCCTGCTCGGCGGTCAGCCGCTCGGTGCCGGCCGGACCCGGCTCCTCGACCAGCTCGGGGGCCGGGAACCAGGTGTCGAGAACGGTGCCGTCGGAGGCGATGGTGGCGAGGCCGGCGGCGACGGCGCCGGTGGTACGGGTTGCAGACTCGGTCATGGGGGAAAACCTAACGTGGGCGGGGTGGTGAGGGCGAACCGCGTCTCACGTGCCGGGCGCGGGTTCAGGGGATCAGCCGAGCCAGCAGGGTGCGCGCGTGGTCCTCGTCGTACGAACCGCCCGTCAGCAGCACCTGGAGGCACAGGCCGTCCATCAGCGCGAGCAGGGCCCGGGCCGTGACCGGATCGGTGCGCCGGGCCAGCGGCGCCGCCGCCCGCTCGTTCCACTCGGCGGCGACGGGGCGCAGCGCGGGCCGGCGCAGCGCGGCCAGGTACAGCTCGTACTCCAGCTCCACACCGGTGCGCTCGCCGCCCAGCCACACCTTCAGGGCCCGGGCCAGCTGCGCGGCGAGGCCGTCCGGGCCGCCGTGGTCCGGGACCAGCTCGGCCAGCACCCCGGAGAACCCCTCGCCGGCCTGCCGCAACGCGGCCACCAGCAGCTCCTCCAGGGTGGCGAAGTGATACGTGGTGGAGCCGAGCGGCACGTCCGCCTCGGCGGCGACGCTGCGGTGGCTCAGCCCGGCGATGCCGTCCCGCCCGGCCACGCGGATCGCCGCGTCGATGATCCGCTGCCGGCGCCCGGGGTCGTGGCGGCGCGCCATCAGTGCGCCGCCCCGCCCAGGTTCAGCACCACCACGCCCCCGATGATCAGCAGGATCCCGCCGACCTTGGCCGCCGTCAGCCCCTCCCCGAACAGCAGCAGCCCGAGGACGGCGATGGCCGCGGTGCCGACCCCGGACCAGATGGCGTAGGCGGTGCCGATCTGCACGGTCTTCAGCGTCCGGGCGAGCAGCGCGAACGACACGACGTACCCCACCGCGGTCACCAGCGAGGGCCAGAGCCGGGTGAATCCCTCGCTGTACTTCATCGCCGTCGTAGCGGTCACCTCGGCCGCGATGGCACCCGCGAGCAGCAGATATCCCATGTGTACGAGCGTACACAACGGCGGTGCGCGGCCCGCACGGCAAGACATTGGGCATCATGGGGGCTCGGTCGCACACGGGCAGGTGGGGAACATGGGGGAAGAGGCCAGGTATCCGGAGTTCGGTGCCGCGGTGAAGAGCCTCATAGCCGATTCGGGCCTCACGCTCGACCGCATCGCCGCGGAGTCCCTCAGGTCCCGCCGTACGCGACTCACCCGCACCACTCTCAGCAGCTGGCAGACGGGCCGGAGCCGGCCGCGGGACTGGGCGGCCCTGGCCGCCTTCCTGAGCCTGGTCAGGGAGCACTCCTCGCTGCCTCCCGACCGCTTCAGGGAGGGTGTCTGGCGCGCCCTGTACCGAAAGGCGACCGTCCACGGCACGCCGTCGGCGGCTTCGGCCGCCGAGCCGGCGCGCTCCTTGGCCGGAGAGGCCGACCCGGTCCTCCTGGGCGTCCGGCGCACCCGCGAGTCGCCCGGACACGATCCCCTGCCTCCCTATGTGACACGGGACGCCGACACCGCGATCGACAGGGCATTGGCGGCAGCGGCGGAGACCGGCGGCCTGGTACTGGTCCGTGGCGACTCGACCAGCGGGAAGACCCGCGCCGCCTTCGAGGCCATGATCCGCGTCCTGCCGGACCGCCGGCTCCTCCAGCCCCGGCGTCACAGCTCCTTCGGCCCGTGCGTGGAAGCCGCCCGTACCTCGGCGCGGCGCGGCGAGCGCTGCGTGGTCTGGCTGGACGATCTGGAGCACTATCTGGGCCCCGCCCAGCTCGACGAGGTCGCGTTGCGTCAGCTGGCGCTCTCCGGGGCCGTGCTCATCGCCACCATGCGGCTCTCGGAACACCATCGGCGTGCGCCTCGGGCGACGGGAACGGCCAAGGGCGGCGACGCCTACGCCAGGATCGACCTCAGCGACCCCGTCCTGAAGGCGGCCGACGTCATCGATCTGCACCGGAAGTGGAGCGACGGGGAGCTGGCCCGCGCCGGAGAACAGACGGATCCCCGGCTGCGGGAAGCGCTCGCCCATCACCAGCGCTACGGCATCGCCGAATATCTGTCCGCCGGGCCGCACTTGTGGGACCGCTGGCGCAATGCCCGTTACGCGGGCGGCAACCCGCGCGGACACGCGCTGGTGAGCGCCGCGGTCGACCTGGCCCGTGCGGGCCTCGGCCCCGTGCCCATCGACCTCATCGCCTCGCTGCACACCGATTACCTCGCGGACGAGGAGAGCGCGATGCTCATGCCGGAGCCACTGGACGAGGCCGTGGCATGGGCCACCCGGGATCCGCTCGGGGTGAGCCGGCTCCTGGTGCCCGCCGGAGAGGATCTGTGGCGCCCGTTCGAGTACCTGGTCGACATGCTGGCGCAGCTCCCCGATCCGCCCCCGGTACCGGAGTCCGTCCGCGAGGCCGCCGTGCGTCACGCGAGCTCCGTCCACGAGCGCTACAGCGTGGGGGTCTCCTGCTACGAGGCCGGGCGGAAGGACATGGCGTTCCGCGCCTTCCTCCCGTCCGCGGAATCGGGGCACGTCGACTCCATGCTGTACGTCGGCTCCATCCTGCTGGACCAGAACAAGGAAGCGGCGGCGGAGACCTGGTGGCGCCGTCTGGCGAAGGCCGGCAACACCCGCGGGATGCTCAACCTCGGCGTGCGCCACTCCAGGAAGGGACGGCGCGCGAAGGCGGAGAAGTGGTGGCGGCGGGCCTTCGAGGGCGGCCTGCCGGACGCGGCGGCCAGACTCGCCGACGTGCACGCCGACCGCGGTGAACACGAGGAAGCCGAGCGGCTCTGGAACCTGGCGCTGGAGGCCGAGGTCCCGGACGCGTTCTTCCGCTTCGGGCTGCTCGCCTACGAACGGGGGGACCTGGAAGAAGCCCGCGGGCTGTACGCGAGGGGAGCCGTGCGCGGACACCGCGAGTGCACGACCAATCTCGCGCAGGTCTTCTTCGGACTGGGACGCCTGGAGGAGGCGGAGAAGCTCTACCTCATCGCGGCCGGCGCCGGGGACAGCGTGGCCATGCGTGCCCTGGGCACCCTCGACGAATGGCGCGGGCGCTTCACTCCGGTGGCCGAATCCCGGGAAGACCGCGCGCGCCGGGTCGCCGAGACACTTGAGCGTCTGTTCGAAGACGCCGAGAGGGAAGGCAAGTGGGACGCCACGGCCGAGTCCGCCGAGGAATGGTACGAACGGGCCTTCCGGCACGGTGACTTGATGTCCCTGCGTCTGCTGGGCAACCTCTACCAACGGCGCGGGAAGTACCGGAAGGCCCACAAGTGTTACCGGCGCGCCGCCAAGCTGGGGGATCCGGCGTCCTTCGCCTACTTCCAGCGGCCCGTGCTCGCCGGTGCCGTGTGGCGGGAGATCCCCGGTTCACCGGACGAGGCCGACGACACCCCGTGGGGGCCCAGCCCCCGCACCCTCGGCGTCCTCGAAGCCGCCCTCGACATAGAGGCCGACATGGCGGCGGACGGCCTGAGGGAGCTTCAGGACCGGCCGGTCACGGCCCGGGACTGGGGACTCGGCTGCTTCGACCGGCTGCCGTCGCAGACGTGGGACCAGGGTCTGGAGTGGCGCCGCCGGATGATCCAGGCCTTCGACGACCTCGCCGCCGACATCAGGGAGGGGCGGGTGCCGAGGCCCCGCTGTACCGGGGAGGAGATGGCACTGCATCTGGCCCTGGAACAAGCGGCCGCCATCACGGACGACAGCCCCGATCTCGCCGAGGAGTTCACGGAAGGGGTGCCCGGACGGCCGGACGACTACGACTGGTTCGCCTGCAAGGACCTGCTGTTCGAGGACCACGACGTCCTGATGCTCTACGAGCCCTGGATGGAGGGGATCGAGAGTCCGGACAGCGCGGTGAACCAGCACTTGGGCATGGTGCACCTGCGGCCGGAGGACTGGTTCAAGCCCTTCCGGCCGGAGGACGAACGCGACCCGGCCCGTCCGTCCAGGTACTGATCCGGACCGCACGGGAATTCCCGCCCACCCTGCTCGACCTGCGCAGACGAGCTACCGACGAGGTCGGACGCTGGCCGGACACCGCCGCGTGGGAGTTCGATCGTCCCGTCCTTCCACCGCAAGCCACCCCGTCGAAAGGCCGGTTGTGTCCCTGCCCGAATTGCTCGTTGTCGTGCTCGTCCCGTTGGTCTTCACCGTGGTCCTGCTGGTGGCCTTCCTCGCCGCACTGCGGGGGCTGCGGGGGGACCAGCGCATCGCCGTCTTCCGGATCTTCGTCCGCGCGCTGCGGCGATGACAGCGCGAAGGCTCCCTGGAGCGTCTCCAGGGAGCCTTCGCGAAAGGGGGGAGCCTCGGTCAGACGTTGAAGCCCAGCGCGCGGAGCTGTTCGCGGCCGTCGTCGGTGATCTTGTCGGGACCCCACGGCGGCATCCAGACCCAGTTGATGCGCAGCTCGTTGACCAGGCCGTCGGTGGCGGACTTGGCCTGGTCCTCGATCACGTCCGTCAGCGGGCAGGCCGCCGAGGTGAGGGTCATGTCGACGGTCGCGATGTTGGAGTCGTCGATGTGGATGCCGTAGATCAGGCCCAGGTTGACGACGTCGATGCCCAGCTCGGGGTCGACCACGTCCATCAGGGCCTCGCGGAGCTCCTCCTCCGAGGCCGGCTTCATCTCAGCGGTGTCGGTCATGCCGTCTTCCTTTCGGCGTCGGCGCCACCCAGCGCCTGGGCCGTCGCGTCCTTCCACGCCATCCAGCTCAGGAGGGCGCACTTGACCCGCGCGGGGTACTTGGAGACCCCGGCGAACGCGACCGCGTCCTCCAGGACCTCCTCCATCGCGTCGTCGGGCTCGATCCTGCCCTTGGACTGCATCAGCTCCAGGAAGGTCTCCTGGATCCGCTGCGCCTCGGCCAGGTCCTTGCCGACCAGCAGCTCGTTGAGGACCGACGCGCTGGCCTGGCTGATCGAGCAGCCCTGGCCCTCGTACGACACGTCCTCGATCGTCGTGCCGTCGTACTTCACGCGCAGGGTGATCTCGTCGCCGCACGTCGGGTTCACGTGGTGCACCTCGGCGTCGCCATCCCTCAGACCACGCCCGTGCGGGTTCTTGTAGTGGTCCAGGATGACGTCCTGGTACATCGAGTCCAGCTTCACCTTGTCAGCACGCCTCTCAGCCGAAGAAGTTCCGTACGTGCTCCAGGCCGTCGACCAGGGCGTCGATCTCGGCCGGCGAGGAGTACAGATAGAACGACGCTCGCGTGGTCGCGGGAATTCCGTAGCGCAGGCACACCGGCCGCGCGCAGTGGTGGCCGACCCGGACCGCGATGCCCTGCTCGTCCAGCACCTGGCCCACGTCGTGCGGGTGGATGTCGCCGAGCGTGAAGGAGATCGCCGCGCCCCGGTCCTCGGCCGTCGTCGGACCGATGATCCGCAGGTCCGGCACCTCGGCCAGGCGCCGCACCGCGTACTCCGTCAGCGCGTGCTCATGGGCGAGGATCTTGTCCATGCCGATCGAGTTCAGGTAGTCGATCGCCGCGCCGAGCCCGACCGCCTGGGCGATCGGGGGCGTGCCCGCCTCGAACTTGTGCGGTGCCGGGGCGTAGGTGGAGGAGTGCATCGAGACGGTCTCGATCATCTCGCCGCCGCCCAGGAAGGGGGGCAGGTCCTCCAGCAGCTCCTGGCGTCCCCACAGCACGCCGATGCCGGTCGGGCCGCACATCTTGTGGCCGGTGAAGGCCACGAAGTCGGCCTGGAGCGCCTGCACGTCCAGCGGCATGTGCGGCGCGGCCTGGGAGGCGTCGATGCACACCAGCGCGCCGACCTCCTGGGCGCGCCGGATGATCGTCTCGACCGGGTTGACCGTGCCCAGGATGTTCGACACCAGCACGAAGGAGACGATCTTCGTCTTCTCCGTGATGATCTCGTCGATGTTCGACAGGTCCAGCCGGCCGTCGTCCGTGAGGCCGAACCACTTCAGCTTCGCGCCCGTGCGCTGCGCCAGCAGCTGCCACGGCACGATGTTGGAGTGGTGCTCCATCTCCGTGATGACGATCTCGGTGTCCTGGTCCACCCGGTAGGGCTCGTCGGCCCAGCCGAGCATGTTCGCCACGAGGTTCAGCGACTCGGAGGCGTTCTTGGTGAAGATCACCTCGTCGCGGCTGGGCGCGTTGATGAACTCGGCGACCTTGTCGCGCGCGCCCTCGTACAGCGCCGTGGCCTCCTCGGCGAGCACATGCACACCGCGGTGGACGTTGGCGTTGTAGCGCTCGTAGTACTCGCTCAGGGCGTCCAGTACCTGGCGCGGCTTCTGGCTGGTCGCCGCGTTGTCCAGGTACACGAGCTTCCTGCCGTCGTGGACGACTCGGTCCAGAACGGGGAAGTCCTTGCGGATCGCCTCGGTGTCGAGGAGGCCCGGCAGCTGTGTCACGCGGATGCGCCACCCTTCACGTACGACTCGTAGCCCTCGTTCTCCAGCTTGTCCGCGAGCTCGGGGCCGCCGGACTCGACGATGCGGCCGCCGGCGAACACGTGGACGTGGTCGGGCTTGATGTAGCGCAGGATGCGCGTGTAGTGCGTGATCAGCAGGGTGCCGACCTCGCCGGTCTCGCGGACGCGGTTGACGCCCTCGGAGACGATGCGGAGCGCGTCGACGTCCAGACCGGAGTCCGTCTCGTCGAGGATGGCGACCTTCGGCCGGAGCAGCTCCAGCTGGAGGATCTCGTGGCGCTTCTTCTCACCGCCGGAGAAGCCCTCGTTGACGTTGCGCTCGGCGAAGGACGGGTCCATGTTGAGGCGCTCCATGGCCTCCTTGACCTCCTTCACCCAGGTGCGCAGCTTCGGGGCCTCGCCGCGGATGGCGGTGGCGGAGGTGCGCAGGAAGTTGGAGACGGAGACGCCGGGGACCTCCACCGGGTACTGCATCGCCAGGAACAGGCCGGCGCGGGCCCGCTCGTCGACGGACATCTCCAGGACGTCCTCGCCGTCCAGGGTGACGGTGCCGCCGGTGATGGTGTACTTCGGGTGACCCGCGAGGGAGTAGGCGAGGGTCGACTTGCCGGAGCCGTTGGGGCCCATGATGGCGTGCGTCTCGCCCTGCTTCACGGTGAGGTCGACGCCCTTGAGGATCTCCTTCGTGGCGTTGTCGGCCTCGACGGTGACGTGCAGGTCTCGGATTTCAAGCGTTGCCATGGGTGCCTCAGGACTCCTGGGTGAGGGAGACGAGAACGTCGTCCCCTTCGATCTTTACGGGGTATACGGGGACGGGGCGCGTCGCCGGAAGACTGTCGGGCTTGCCGGACCGCAGGTCGAAGCGCGAGCCGTGCAGCCAGCACTCGATGTGGCAGTCGTCGACCTCGCCCTCCGACAGCGAGACGTTCGCGTGCGAGCAGATGTCGTGGATCGCGAACACCTCGCCCTCGGTCCGCACGACCGAGACCGGCGTGCCGTCGATCTCCACCCGCTTCGGGGTGTCCTCCGTCAGCTCGCTCAGCCCACAGACGCGTACGAAGGCCGTCATGCGACCGAGGCCTCCAGCTCCGTCTCGATCTTGGCGAGCAGCCGCTCCTCGATGTCGGCGACGCCGATCTGCTGGACCAGCTCGGCGAAGAAGCCGCGGACCACCAGACGGCGGGCCTCGTGCTCCGGGATGCCGCGGGCCATCAGGTAGAAGAGCTGCTCGTCGTCGAAGCGGCCGGTGGCGGAGGCGTGGCCGGCGCCGACGATCTCGCCGGTCTCGATCTCCAGGTTCGGCACCGAGTCGACGCGCGCGCCGTCCGTGAGGACCAGGTTGCGGTTCATCTCGTAGGTGTCCGTGCCCTCGGCCTTGGCCTCGATGAGCACGTCACCGATCCAGACCGCGTGCGCGCTGTCGCCCTGGAGCGCGCCCTTGTAGACGACGTTCGACTTGCAGTGCGGGGTGTTGTGCGTGACCAGCAGGCGGTGCTCGTGGTGCTGGCCGGCGTCGGTGAAGTACAGGCCGAGCAGCTCCGCCTCGCCGCCGGGGCCGGCGTACTCCACGCGCGGGTGGATGCGCACCAGGTCGCCGCCGAAGGTGACGACGACGTGCTTGAAGCTCGCGTCCCGGCCGACCAGGGCGCTCTGCTGGGCGACGTGCACGGCGGTGTCGGCCCAGTCCACGATGGTGACCACGGTCAGCTTCGCGCCGTCACCGAGGACGTACTCCACGTTCGCGGCGCGGACGGTGTCACCGGTGTGGTCGATGACGACCGTCGCCTCGGCGAAGGCGCCGAGCTCGAACACGGTGTGCCCGTAGGTCACGCCGCCCTCGCCGTGCAGCGTGAGGCGCACCGGCTCGGTCAGCGCGGTCTCCTTCGGCACGGTGACGATCGTGGCCTCCTCGAAGGAGGAGTACGCCTGGGCCGCGATCCGGTCCACCGGCTTGCCGGCCCGGCCGAGCCGGGCGTCGTCGCGGCCGACGGTCTCCACGGTGACGCCGTCGGGGGCGGAGAAGTCGGCCTTGATCGAGCCTCCGGCGACCGCGGTGCCGTCGTGCAGTCCGCGCAGCCGCTCCAGCGGGGTGAACCGCCACTCCTCCTCGCGGCCGTGCGGGACCGGGAAGTCCGCCACGTCGAAGGACGGGGGCGCGCTCATGCGCGACACGACGGTCGACTCCGCGGCGACCGCGATCGAGCCGGCGGTGGTGGAACCCACCGGGATGTTCTGGGCCTCAGCCATGGCTGTCGTAATGCTCGCTTTCTTACGTGTGGGCTTGACGGGGAGTGCGGATTCGGCCGTCAGCCGACCGCGCCCTCCATCTGCAGCTCGATCAGCCGGTTGAGCTCCAGCGCGTACTCCATGGGCAGTTCCTTGGCGATCGGCTCGACGAAGCCGCGCACGATCATCGCCATCGCCTCGTCCTCGGACAGACCGCGGCTCATCAGGTAGAAGAGCTGGTCCTCGGAGACCTTGGAGACGGTGGCCTCGTGGCCCATGGACACGTCGTCCTCGCGGACGTCGACGTACGGGTACGTGTCCGACCGGGAGATGGTGTCGACCAGCAGCGCGTCGCACAGCACGTTGGACTTGGAGCCGGCGGCGCCCTCGCCGATCTCGATCAGACCGCGGTAGGAGGTACGGCCACCGCCGCGCGCCACGGACTTGGAGACGATGTTGGACGACGTGTTCGGCGCCATGTGGACCATCTTGGCGCCCGCGTCCTGGTGCTGGCCCTCGCCCGCGAAGGCGATGGACAGGGTCTCGCCCTTGGCGTGCTCGCCCATCAGGTAGACGGCCGGGTACTTCATCGTCACCTTGGAGCCGATGTTGCCGTCGATCCACTCCATGGTCGCGCCCTCGTAGGCGACGGCGCGCTTGGTGACCAGGTTGTAGACGTTGTTCGACCAGTTCTGGATGGTCGTGTAACGGCAGCGGGCGTTCTTCTTGACGATGATCTCGACGACCGCGGAGTGCAGCGAGTCGGACTTGTAGATCGGCGCCGTGCAGCCCTCGACGTAGTGCACGTAGGCACCCTCGTCGACGATGATCAGGGTCCGCTCGAACTGGCCCATGTTCTCCGTGTTGATACGGAAGTAGGCCTGGAGCGGGATCTCGACGTGCACGCCCTTCGGCACGTAGATGAAGGAGCCGCCGGACCACACGGCGGTGTTCAGCGCGGCGAACTTGTTGTCACCGGCCGGGATGACCGTGCCGAAGTACTCCTTGAAGAGCTCCGGGTGCTCCTTCAGCGCGGTGTCGGTGTCCAGGAAGATGACACCCTGCTCCTCCAGGTCCTCGCGGATCTGGTGGTAGACGACCTCGGACTCGTACTGGGCGGCGACACCGGCGACGAGGCGCTGCTTCTCGGCCTCCGGGATGCCCAGCTTGTCGTAGGTGTTCTTGATGTCCTCGGGCAGGTCCTCCCAGGACTCCGCCTGCTTCTCCGTGGAGCGCACGAAGTACTTGATGTTGTCGAAGTCGATGCCCGAGAGGTCGGAGCCCCAGTTCGGCATCGGCTTCTTCTCGAAGAGCTTCAGGCCCTTCAGGCGCAGCTTGGTCATCCACTCCGGCTCCGACTTCTTGCCGGAGATGTCGCGGACGACGTCCTCGCTCAGGCCGCGCCTGGCGGAGGCACCGGCCACGTCCGAGTCGGCCCAGCCGTATTCGTACTTGCCCAGGCCCTCCAGCTCAGGGTGGGCAGTCTCCGTGGGGAGAGTCATGCGGGGTTCCTCCCGGCCGTGCTTGCAGGTGCGTCAGTGGAAATCTTGGGGATGAACGTCGTGCAGACGCCGTCGCCGTGCGCGATGGTCGCCAGTCGCTGGACGTGGGTGCCCAGCAGCTCCGCGAAGATCTCCGTCTCCGCCTCGCACAGCTGCGGGAACTGTTCCGCGACATGGGCGACCGGGCAGTGGTGCTGGCAGAGCTGCTCGCCGACCGGTGCGCTGCGCGCCGTAGCAGCGTACCCGTCCGCGCTCAAGGCCTTGGCCAGTGCTTCGGCGCGCTTGTCCGGGGTCGTGGCCTCGATCGCCCGGCGGTACGCGCGCGCCTGGGCGGCGACCCGGGCGCGGGCGAAGGCGGCGACCGCCTCGGGGCCGCCCTCCCGTTCGGCGATCCAGCGGAGCGCGTCCGCGGCGAGCTTGTCGTAGGACTGGTCGAAGGCGTCCCGGCCGCAGTCGGTGAGCGCGAAGACCTTGGCGGGGCGGCCACGCGTGCGCGTGCCGTACACCCGCTGCTCCCGGGCTTCCACGACGTCGTCGGCGACGAGCGCGTCCAGATGGCGCCGGACGGCCGCCTGGGTCAGTCCCAGCCGGCCGGCGAGTTCGGCGACGGTCGACGGCCCGTGGTCCAGGATGGAGCGCGCGACCCGGTTGCGCGTGGAGCGCTCACCGGTCGCTAGCTCCTCCTGAGGGGCCCCCGTGGGGGTCTCCCGAGCCTCGCCGACGTTTTTCACAACGCCATTGTTGCGTAATTCCGCGGAGCCTGACAAGCGGCCTCCGGATCATCAGGCGGTGCCCTGCATCACTTAGGCATACCTAATCCGACCTGCGGAAACGATCTTCTGCTGATCATTCCAAATCGTTGCCCCGGTCGAATTCACTGGCCACCCGGGACCCGGTCCGGAAGACTGCCGACCATGCCCGCACCCCCTCCGACCGGCCCACTTGTCACTCGGGACACCCTCGCCACAGAGCTGCGCCTGCTGGGCGTCGAGACCGGCGAGACCCTGCTCGTGCACTCCTCGCTCAGCTCGCTCGGCTGGGTGAACGGAGGCGCGGTCACGGTCGTCCAGGGATTCCTCGACACGCTCGGTCCCGACGGCACGCTCGTCGTCCCCACCCAGACCGGCGACCAGTCCGACCCGGCCCTGTGGGAGAACCCTCCGGTGCCCCGGGAATGGTGGGACCGGATCCGCGCCACCATGCCCCCGTACGATCCGGTGATCACCCCCTCGCTCGGGGTCGGCGTGATCCCCGAGACCGTGCGGACCTGGCCCGGCGCCCTGCGCAGCGCCCACCCGCAGACCTCCTTCGCCGCGCTCGGTCCCCGCGCGCGGGAGATCACCGAGGGCCACGCCCCGGACTGCCGGCTCGGGGAGGCGAGCCCGCTGGCGAAACTGGAGAAACTCGGCGCCCGGGTGCTGCTGCTCGGCGCGGGCTACGACTCCTGCACCGCCTTCCACCTGGCCGAGTACCGGATACCCGCGCCGCGCGTGGAGGTCGGCCGGCCCGCTCCCGGCGGCGGCTGGGAGACGGTGGTCGAGGTGTCGATCACCTCTGACCGGTTCGACGAGCTGGGGCACGACTTCGAACGGGACCGGCCCGTCGTCCGCGGCCGGGTCGGCGGCGCGGACGCCCGGCTGTTCCCGGTGGCGGACGCCGTGGCCTACGCCGAACGATGGCTGGCACTGCACCGGCCACGCGAGGGGGACTTCCCCAACCCGCCCGTCTGAACCGCGCGCGCTCTCCCTACACTCGGCCCCATGCGAAGTGAGCCCGCCCGCCCGTCTCCCGACCACCACCCCTCAGGGAGACGCTTCGCGTCGCACCCGCTCATCGAGGTAGCGGCCCTGGTGAAGCGGTACGGCCCGAAGACCGCGGTGGACGGCCTCGACCTGGTGGCCCGGCCGGGCGTGACCGCCGTACTCGGCCCGAACGGCGCCGGGAAGACGACCACGGTCGAGACCTGCGAGGGGTACCGGAAGCCGGATTCCGGCACGGTGCGCGTCCTGGGCCTCGACCCGGTCCGGCAGGCCGCCGAGCTGCGGCCCCGCATCGGCGTGATGCTCCAGTCGGGCGGTGTGTACTCCGGCGCCCGCGCCGAGGAGATGCTCCGGCACGTGGCGAAGCTGCACGCGCACCCGCTCGACGTCGACGCCCTGATCGAACGCCTCGGCCTCGGCTCCTGCGGCCGGACGAGCTACCGCCGGCTCTCCGGCGGCCAGCAGCAGCGGCTCGCGCTCGCCATGGCCGTCGTGGGCCGCCCGGAACTGGTGTTCCTGGACGAGCCCACCGCCGGCCTCGACCCCCAGGCCCGCCGCGCCACCTGGGACCTGGTGCGCGACCTGCGCGCCGACGGCGTCTCGGTGATCCTCACCACGCACCACATGGACGAGGCCGAACAGCTCGCCGACGACGTGGCGATCATCGACGGCGGCCGGGTCATCGCCCAGGGCTCCCCGGAGGAGCTGTGCAAGGGCGGCGCCGAGAACACCCTGCGCTTCACCGGCCGCCCCGGCCTCGACATCGCCTCGCTGCTCAAGGCGCTCCCGGCCGACTGCACGGCCGCCGAGCTGACCCCGGGCGGCTACCGGGTGGTCGGCAAGGTCGACCCCCAGCTGCTGGCCACCGTGACCTCCTGGTGCGCCCAGCACGGGGTGATGCCCGACCGGATCTCGGTCGAGCGGCACACGCTGGAGGACGTCTTCCTGGAGCTGACCGGCAAGGAGCTGCGCTCGTGACCGTGGGTACGTACACGCCGAAACCCGGAGCCGCCCCGCTCCCCCACATGATCGCGGCGCAGGCGGCGCTGGAGACGAAGATGCTGCTGCGCAACGGCGAGCAGCTGCTGCTGACGGTCGTGATCCCGACCCTGCTGCTGGTCCTCTTCAGCTCGGTCGACATCGTGGACACCGGCAAGGGCGAGGCGGTCGACTTCCTCGCCCCCGGCGTGCTGGCGCTGGCCGTGATGTCGACGGCGTTCACCGGTCAGGCCATCGCCACGGGCTTCGAGCGCCGCTACGGCGTGCTCAAGCGGCTCGCCTCCTCGCCGCTGCCGCGCTGGGGCCTGATGGCCGCGAAGACGGCGTCCGTGCTGGTCACGGAGGTCCTCCAGGTGGTCCTGCTGACCGTGATCGCCTTCGCGCTGGGCTGGTCCCCGCACGGCAACCCGGCCGCGGTCGTACTGCTGCTCGTCGTCGGCACCGCCGCCTTCTCCGGGCTCGGCCTGCTGATGGCGGGCACCCTGAAGGCCGAGGCGACACTGGCCGCCGCCAACCTGGTCTTCCTGCTGCTGCTGGTGGGCGGCGGGGTGATCGTGCCGCTGGAGAAGTTCGGCTCCGCGGGCGAGCGGATCCTGGGCCTGCTGCCCATCTCCGCCCTCTCCGACGGCCTGCGGGACGTGCTCCAGCACGGCGCCGGCATGCCCTGGGGCGACCTGGGCGTCCTCGCCGCCTGGGCGGTCGTCGGCCTGGCCGCCGCCGGACGGTTCTTCCGCTGGGAGTGACCCTCCGGACCCTCCCGTGAGCGGGAGCCCCGTCCGCGAGTGACCCGCCCGTGAGCAGGAACACCCCCATCGGAGTGACCCTCGTGAACGCGTGCACAAGCGGCGGCCTACGATGGTGCGCGTGCCTAAGCTGAACCGCGCCGACGCCGAAGCCGCCCTGCGCAATCCGCTCGCCTTCATCGCCGACCGCTGGACCCCGGACCCCCGGACCGTCCGGCGGGCGGCCCTCGCCGCGCTCGTCATGTCGGTGGTCATCGTGGTCACCGGCGGCGCCGTCCGCCTGACCGGCTCGGGCCTCGGCTGCCCGACCTGGCCCACCTGCACCGACGACTCGCTGACCACCACCCGGGCCATGGGCTTCCACGGGATCATCGAGTTCGGCAACCGCATGCTGACGTACGTGCTGTGCGCCGCCGTCGGCTGGGCGATCATCGCCGCGCGCTCCGAGAAGCCGTGGCGGCGCGGCCTGACCCGGCTGGGCTGGGCCCAGTTCTGGGTCGTCATGGGCAACGCCGTGCTCGGCGGCATCGTCGTCCTGGTCGGCCTGAACCCGTACACGGTCGCCGCGCACTTCCTGCTCTCCACGGCGCTGATCGCCATCGCGACGGTCATGTGGCAGCGCACCCGGGAGGGCGACGGGGCCCCGCGTCCGCTGGTCGGCAAGGCGGTGGCGCAGCTGGTGTGGTTCCTGGTGGCCGCGTCCGCGCTGCTCATCGCGGTCGGCACGGTGGTGACCGGGGCCGGGCCGCACGCCGGCGACTCCAGCGAGGTCGAGCGCATCCCCATCGACTGGGAGACCGTCTCCAAGCTGCACGCGGTGCTCGCCTGGATCGTGGTCACGCTGACGTTCGCGCTGTGGTTCGTGCTGAAGGCCGTCGACGCGCCGAAGGCCCCGCTGGCGCGCACCCGGGAGCTGTTCGTCGTCCTGCTGTGCCAGGGGGCCATCGGCTACGTCCAGTACTTCACCCACCTCCCGGAGGCCCTGGTGGCCGCCCACATGCTCGGCTCCACGGTGATGTGGATCTGGGTGCTGCGGGTGCTGCTGGCGCTGCGCGAGCGCCCCGAGGCCCCGCAGGACGTGCCGGTGGCCCCGGCCGGGGTGACGGTCGGCTCGCGGGCCTGAGTCATCCGGCGCCGGCGCCCTCGACCAGGGCGTCGATCGCCGGCCCCAGAAACGCCCGGGTCGCCCCGGCCCGCCGGGTGATCCAGTCGGCGCCGGCCGGGGCGGAGTCGTCGGCCGGGGCGGGGGCGGAGTCCTCGTACCGGCGGCGGGCGATGTCCGCGACGACCTCGGCGGGCGCGCCGAGGCCCGGCAGCTCGGCCAGGGCCTCCCGTTTGGAGATCAGCCGGCCGTCGCGCAGGGTCACGGTGGCCCGGGCGAAGGTCAGCAGCCCCAGGTCCACCCAGACGTCCTGCCGCCACAGCCGGGCCTTGTCCACCGCCGGCCGCCAGAAGTCGCGCTGATCACGTACGACGAAGTCGCGCAGCTGCCCCTCCGGCACCGGCGGCAGCAGCCCGCCCGGCGGTTCCCCGTACAGCACCCGGCCGAAGTCGTGCAGCTCGCGCCGGGTGACAGGGGTGACCGGGCGGCGCAACAGGCGTCCGTGCGCCCAGGTGAGGTGCGGGCGGTCCGGGTCGTCCAGGGCGGCCGGGGTGAGATAGGAGCAGTGGAGCTTCGCCGCGAGGGGCCGCCGGCGCAGTCCGGTGTGCAGGGCGGCGACCCGGAAGGCGTGTGCCGGGCCGAGCGGGCCGGGCAGTACGGCGATGAGGTCGAGGTCGCTGCGCCCCTCCTGGTAGTCGCCGCCGGCCAGGGAGCCGTGCGCCCAGACGGCGCGGGGCCGCAGCGGCAGCAGGGCCTCCAGGAATCCGTCGAGCAGGGATGCGGTCGTCATCCGGCCAGTCTCGACGGTCCACCGGAGCGTGTACACCCGGCGCGCGCATCGCCCTCCGCGCCCGGCCGGCCGGGCCGTCCGCCGGGCGCCCGAGAAGAGCCTCTTGCCGAAGCGCGCCCCGCGGCGAGGCCGCAGGGCGCCACAGCGGGCCGGTCAGCCGCCGATCTGGATACCGGCCATCCGCTTCCACTCGTACGGCCCCGTGGTCACCTTGGCCGCGAACTCGCCGTCGAAGGACTCGTGGACCGTGATACCGGACCGGGTCACCGCCTGCTCGGCGATGGCGTACGTGGGGGCCACCAGGTCGCCCCAGCCGCCGTCCTCGCCGACGAGGACGATGCGGGCGCCGCGTTCGCCGATGTGGGCGACCTGGCCCTCCGCGCCGCCGTGCGCCTTGGCGAAGGCGCTGATCCGGTGGGCGAGCCGGGACACCGTGCGCTCGGCCCTCGCGTCAACCTGCTGCGTGTCTGCCATGCCCAGGATGCTACTCACCGGTAGATCGACTGGCGAGAGCAGGGCGCTGTGACGTACGCCCGGTGCGGCTCAGCGCAGGAACGGGTCCACCGCGACCGCCACGAACAGCAGCGACACATAGGTGATCGACCAGTGGAAGAGCCGCATCTCCTTCAACTTCGTGCCCGTGGCCTCGGACTTGGCCCGGTTCTGCAGCGCGTGCGCCTCCCACAGCCACCAGCCGCCCGCCGCGAGGGCGACGGCCGTGTAGAACCAGCCGGTGTAGCCGAGGGGGGTCAGCAGCAGGGAGACGACGACCATCACCCAGCTGTAGATGACGATCTGCTTGGCGACCACCTTGTTGGAGGCGATGACCGGCAGCATCGGCACGCCCACGCGCGCGTAGTCCTCCTTGACCTTCATGGACAGCGGCCAGTAGTGCGGCGGCGTCCAGAAGAACATGACGAGGAAGAGGATGACCGGCGCCCACGACAGCGAGTTCGTCACGGACGACCAGCCGATGAGCACCGGCATGCAGCCCGCGATGCCGCCCCACACGATGTTCTGCGACGTGCGCCGCTTGAGGATCATCGTGTAGACGACGACGTAGAAGAGGAGCGCCCCGAGTGACAGCCAGGCGCTCAGCCAGTTGACGGTCAGCCCGAACAGCAGCGTCGAGACGACCGCCAGGCTGATGCCGAACGCCATGCACTCGCGCGGGCTGACCATCCCGGTCACCAGCGGACGCTGGGAGGTGCGGTCCATCAGGGCGTCGATGTCCCGGTCGATGTACATGTTGAGCGCGTTGGCGCCGCCCGCCGACAGATAGCCGCCGAGGCAGGTGAGCAGGACCAGCTTCAGGTCCGGCACACCCTGCTGCGCCAGGAACATCACCGGAACGGTGGTGATGAGCAGCAGCTCGATGATCCGTGGCTTGGTCAGCGCCACGAACGCCTTGACACGGGCCCCCAACGGCCGGTGAACCGGGCCCTGGCTCGCACCACCGAGCACACCCTCCCCCAGGGCCTTGAGGGCCTGGGAGGGACCCCCAGGACGGGATTCGACGGCCGTCACGCACACCCCTGACAGAGACATCCCAGCGAGCCTCCGCGCCGGACACTCCGGGTTACGGCTCGCGCGTACCACGCCACTTTAGACGTTGCCCATACCCCGGCCTTCGCGGGGGTGGGGTCGTGTTGGCGGGGCCCTCCGTACACACGTGCGCGGGCTCGCTCGGATGCGCCGGAAAAGGGGTGATCCAAAGGGTGATCCTCCGTGCGCGGGAAAGCTCTCCTGAGCGGTCAGATGAGCGGGTCCTTATTCATGTGCCGAATGCCGTTCCGCCCAGTCGACAGGCGGATCCCGGCGACTCCCGGCAGTCTTGAAACACTCGAAAAAACGCACGTCCTCACGGGGGTAGGCTCGACAACGACCGGCGGGCGACAAGCCCCTCGGCGGCCGGTTCTGGCGTATGCCCGACGACCGGCGACCGACATGTGGAGAGGAGCCCTGACCCAGGGTGAGCACCAAGCCGACCACCACAGACCTTGAGTGGACCGAGCTGGACCAGCGGGCCGTGGACACCGCCCGTGTCCTGGCCGCAGACGCCGTACAGAAGGTCGGCAACGGCCATCCCGGTACGGCGATGAGCCTGGCCCCGGCCGCCTACACCCTCTTCCAGAAGGTGATGCGGCACGACCCGGCCGACCCGGAGTGGGTCGGGCGCGACCGCTTCGTGCTGTCCGCCGGCCACTCGTCCCTGACCCTCTACACCCAGCTCTACCTGGCCGGCTTCGGCCTGGAGCTGGACGACCTGAAGGCCTTCCGGACGTGGGGTTCCAAGACCCCGGGTCACCCGGAGTACGGGCACACCAAGGGTGTGGAGACCACCACCGGCCCGCTGGGCCAGGGTGTGGCCAACGCGGTGGGCATGGCGATGGCCGCCCGCTACGAGCGCGGTCTGTTCGACCCGGACGCGCCGGCCGGCGAGTCCCCCTTCGACCACTTCGTCTACTGCATCGCCGGTGACGGCTGCCTCCAGGAGGGCATCGCCGCCGAGGCGTCCTCGCTGGCCGGCCACCAGAAGCTGGGCAACCTGGTCCTGCTGTGGGACGACAACCACATCTCGATCGAGGGCGACACGGAGACGGCCGTCTCCGAGGACACCGTCAAGCGGTACGAGGCCTACGGCTGGCACGTGCAGCGGGTGGAGGCCCAGGAGAACGGCGACCTGGACCCGGTGGCGATCCACGCCGCGATCCAGGAGGCCAAGCGGGTCACCGACCGCCCGTCCTTCATCGCGATGCGCTCGATCATCGCCTGGCCGGCCCCGAACGCGCAGAACACCGAGGCCGCACACGGCTCGGCGCTGGGTGACGAGGAGGTCGCGGCCACCAAGCGCGTCCTCGGCTTCGACCCGGAGAAGTCGTTCGAGGTCGCCGACGAGGTCATCACCCACACCCGCAAGGCGCTGGAGCGCGGCGCCCAGGCGAAGGCCGAGTGGGAGAAGTCCCTCCAGGAGTGGCGCGAGGCCAACCCGGAGCGGGCCGCCGAGTTCGACCGGATCGCCAAGGGCGAGCTGCCCACCGGCTGGGAGGAGAAGCTCCCGGTCTTCGAGCCCGGCAAGGCCGTGGCCACCCGTGCCGCGTCCGGCAAGGTGCTCCAGGCGCTCGGCGCGGTGATCCCCGAGCTGTGGGGCGGCTCCGCCGACCTGGCCGGCTCGAACAACACCACGATCGACAAGGACAGCTCGTTCCTGCCCGCGGGCAACCCGCTGCCGGAGGCCAACCCGTACGGCCGCACGATCCACTTCGGTATCCGCGAGCACTCCATGGGCGCCGAGATCAACGGCATCGCCCTGCACGGCAACACCCGCATCTACGGCGGCACGTTCCTCGTCTTCTCCGACTACATGCGCAACGCGGTGCGCCTGTCGGCCCTGATGCACCTGCCGGTGACGTACGTGTGGACGCACGACTCCATCGGTCTCGGCGAGGACGGCCCCACCCACCAGCCGGTCGAGCACCTGGCCTCGCTGCGCGCCATCCCGGGCCTGAACATCGTCCGCCCGGCCGACGCCAACGAGACCGCGATCGCCTGGCGGGAGATCCTCAAGCGCTGGACCAAGGAGTTCGGCAAGGGCCAGCCGCACGGCCTCGCGCTCACCCGGCAGGGCGTGCCGACGTACGAGCCGAACGACGACGCGGCCAAGGGCGGCTACGTCCTGTTCGAGGCCGAAGGCGGCGAGCCGCAGGTCATCCTGATCGCCACCGGTTCCGAGGTGCACGTGGCCGTCGAGGCGCGTGAGCGGCTCCAGGCCGAGGGCGTGCCCACCCGTGTGGTGTCGATGCCGTCCGTGGAGTGGTTCGAGCAGCAGGACCAGGGGTACCGGGACTCCGTGCTGCCGCCGTCCGTGAAGGCCCGCGTCGCCGTGGAGGCGGGCATCGGCCTGACCTGGCACAAGTACGTGGGGGACGCCGGCCGCATCGTTTCCCTGGAGCACTTCGGCGCTTCCGCCGACGGCAAGCTGCTCTTCCGCGAATTCGGCTTCACTGCGGAGAACGTGGCTGCCAAGGCGCGGGAATCTCTCGCCGACGCCCAGCGCTGACGCCCATATACGACACGTAGGAGATGTAATTCCATGACAGACGCACTCAAGCGCCTCTCCGAAGAAGGCGTCGCGATCTGGCTGGACGACCTGTCGCGCAAGCGGATCACGTCCGGCAATCTCGCCGAGCTGATCGACCAGCAGCACGTCGTGGGCGTCACCACCAACCCGACGATCTTCCAGAAGGCGATCTCCCAGGGCGACGGCTACGACCAGCAGCTGTCGGACCTCGCCGCCCGCAAGGTCACCGTCGAAGAGGCCATCCGCATGATCACCACGGCGGACGTCCGCGACGCCGCCGACATCCTGCGCCCGGTCTTCGACGCCACGAACGGCCAGGACGGCCGGGTCTCCATCGAGGTCGACCCCCGTCTGGCGCACAACGAGCACGCCACCGTCGCCGAGGCCAAGCAGCTGGCCTGGCTGGTGGACCGCCCGAACACCCTGATCAAGATCCCGGCCACCATGGCGGGCATCCCGGCGATCAGCGAGGTCATCGGCCTCGGCATCAGCGTCAACGTCACGCTGATCTTCTCGCTGGAGCGCTACCGGGCCGTCATGGACGCGTACCTGACCGGTCTGGAGAAGGCCAAGGAGCGGGGTCTGGACCTGTCCAAGATCCACTCCGTGGCGTCCTTCTTCGTCTCCCGTGTGGACACGGAGATCGACAAGCGCCTGGACGGCATCGGCACCGACGAGGCCAAGGCGCTGCGCGGCAAGGCCGCCCTCGCCAACGCCCGGCTGGCCTACCAGGCGTACGAGGAGGTCTTCTCCTCCGACCGCTGGACGGCGCTGGAGCGCGCGGGCGCCAACAAGCAGCGTCCGCTGTGGGCGTCGACCGGCGTGAAGGACCCGGCGTACCCGGACACCCTGTACGTCACCGAGCTGGTCGCGCCGAACACGGTCAACACCATGCCGGAGGCCACCCTGGAGGCCACCGACGACCACGGCGAGATCACCGGTGACACCATCTCCGGCACCTACGAGCAGGCGCGCGCCGACCTGGACGCGCTGGAGCGGCTCGGCATCGCGTACGACGACGTCGTGCAGGTGCTGGAGGACGAGGGCGTCGACAAGTTCGAGGCGTCCTGGAACGACCTGCTGAAGTCGACCCAGGCGGAGCTCGAGCGCCTTGCCCCCTCGGAGGGCTGAGTTGTCACCCGTTTCCGGTTCCGGAGCGAACCCGCTTCGTGACCCGGCCGACCGACGGCTCCCGCGCATCGCGGGGCCGTCGGGCCTGGTCATCTTCGGCGTCACCGGCGACCTGTCGCGCAAGAAGCTGATGCCCGCGGTGTACGACCTCGCCAACCGGGGTCTGCTGCCGCCGGGCTTCTCCCTGGTGGGCTTCGCCCGCCGCGACTGGGAGCACGAGGACTTCGCCCAGGTCGTCCACGACGCCGTCAAGGAGCACTCGCGCACCCCGTTCCGCGAGGAGGTCTGGCAGCAGCTCCTCCAGGGGATGCGCTTCGTCCAGGGCACCTTCGACGACGACGATGCCTTCGAGCGGCTGCGCGCCACCATCGACGAGCTGGACAAGGCCCAGGGCACGGGCGGCAACTTCGCCTTCTACCTGTCGGTGCCGCCGCGCTCCTTCCCGGTGGTCATCCAGCAGCTGAAGAAGCACGGCCTGGCCGATCAGAGCGGCGGTTCCTGGCGGCGCGCGGTCATCGAGAAGCCGTTCGGTCACGACCTGGCGTCGGCCGAGGAGCTCAACAAGGTCGTGCACGAGGTGTTCGAGCCGGACCAGGTGTTCCGGATCGACCACTACCTCGGCAAGGAGACCGTCCAGAACATCCTGGCGCTGCGCTTCGCCAACCAGATGTTCGAACCGATCTGGAACCGGTCCTTCGTGGACCACGTGCAGATCACCATGGCCGAGGACATCGGCATCGGCGGCCGGGCCGGCTACTACGACGGCATCGGCGCCGCCCGCGACGTCATCCAGAACCACCTGCTCCAGCTGATGGCGCTCACCGCCATGGAGGAGCCGGCCTCCTTCGGCGCGGACGCGCTGGCCGCGGAGAAGGAGAAGGTGCTCGGCGCGGTCCGGCTCCCGAAGGACCTGGGCGCCGACACCGTGCGCGGTCAGTACGCGGCGGGCTGGCAGGGCGGCGAGAAGGTCATCGGCTACCTCGAAGAGGAGGGCATCGACCCGAAGTCGAAGACCGACACCTACGCCGCGATCAAGCTGGAGATAGACAACCGCCGCTGGGCGGGCGTCCCCTTCTACCTGCGCACCGGCAAGCGGCTGGGCCGCCGGGTCACCGAGATCGCGGTGGTCTTCCAGCGGGCCCCGCACTCCCCGTTCGACACCACGGCGACGGAGGAGCTGGGCCAGAACGCGATCGTCATCCGCGTCCAGCCCGACGAGGGCGTCACGGTCCGCTTCGGCTCCAAGGTGCCCGGCACCTCCATGGAGATCCGGGACGTGTCCATGGACTTCGCCTACGGCGAGTCGTTCACGGAGTCCAGCCCGGAGGCGTACGAGCGGCTGATCCTGGACGTGCTGCTCGGCGACGCCAACCTCTTCCCGCGCACGGAGGAGGTCGAGCTGTCCTGGAAGATCCTCGACCCGATCGAGGAGTACTGGGACACGCACGGCAGGCCCGCGCAGTACAAGTCGGGCACCTGGGGTCCGGTGGAAGCGGACGAGATGCTCGCACGAGACGGACGGAGCTGGCGCCGGCCATGAAGATAGATCTGACCGACACCACCGCCGGAGAGATCAACAAGGCGCTCGTGCGGGGCCGCCGCGCCATCGGCACCCCCGCCGTCGGCATGGTCCTGACCCTCGTCATCGTCACCGACGAGGAGAACGCCTACGACGCCCTGAAGGCCGCCAACGACGCCTCGCGCGAGCACCCCTCGCGCACCCTCGTCGTCATCAAGCGGGTCTCCCGCGGCCCGCGCGACCGCACGTCCTCACGGCTGGACGCCGAGGTGCGGGTGGGCGCGGACGCGGGCACCGGCGAGACGGTGGTCCTGCGGCTGTACGGCGAGGTCGTCGAGCACGCCGATTCGGTGGTCCTGCCGCTGCTGCTGCCGGACGCCCCGGTCGTCGTGTGGTGGCCGGTGAACGCGCCGCTCGACCCGGCCAAGGACCCGCTGGGCGCGCTCGCCCAGCGCCGGGTCACCGACAGCTACACCGCCGAGCAGCCGGTGCGCGAGCTGGCCGCCCGCGCCGCGGCCTACACCCCCGGCGACACCGACCTGTCCTGGACCCGGATCACGCCGTGGCGTTCGATGCTGGCGGCGGCCCTGGACCAGGTCGCGTGCGAGGTGCGGGCCGTGGAGGTGGAGGGCGAGGAGTTCAACCCGAGCTGTGAGCTGCTGGCGATGTGGCTCGCGGACCGGCTGGACGTTCCCGTCCGGCGCTCCCCGTCCGCCGGCCCGGGGCTCACCGCCGTCCGGCTGGACACCAGCCGGGGTCCGATCACGCTGGACCGCGCGGACGGCTCGCTGGCCACGCTCGCCATCGAGGGCCAGCCGGCCCGCGCGGTGGCGCTGAAGCGGCGGGACACCGCCGAGCTGATCGCGGAGGAGCTGCGCCGGCTGGACCCGGACGACACCTACGCGTCGGCGCTGCGCTACGGCGTGGAGCGGCTGAGCACGGTGCCGAAGCAGTCCGGCGAGGCCCCGGCCGAACCGGTCACCGAGCCCGCCGCCGCGGAGGCCGCCGAACCGGTCACCGAGCCGGCCGCCGCCACGGAGCCCGCCGAGCCGGTCGCCGAGCCGGAGCCGGTGGAGGAGGCGGCCAAGGCCCCCGCGAAGAAGGCGGCGGCCAAGAGCGCCAAGAAGGCACCGGCGAGGAAGGCGGCGGCGAAATGAGCACACCGCAGCTGGTCGTCCACCACGACAAGGAACTGATGGCACAGGCCGCCGCGGCCCGCCTGATCACGAAGATCGTGGACGCGCAGGCCTCCCGGGGCACCGCGTCCGTGGTCCTCACCGGCGGCCGCAACGGCAACGGGCTGCTGGCCGCGCTGGCGGCGGCGCCCGCCCGGGACGCCATCGACTGGGGCCGGCTGGACCTGTGGTGGGGGGACGAGCGCTACCTCCCCGAGGGCGACCCCGAGCGCAATGTGACGCAGGCCCGCGAGGCGCTCCTGGACTCCGTCCCGCTGGACCCGGAGCGCGTGCACGCCATGCCCGCCTCCGACGGCCCGTACGGCTCGGACGTCGAGGCGGCGGCCGAGGCCTACGCGGCGGAGCTGGCCAAGGCGGCCGGACCGGAGAACCACGGTTCGGTGCCCGCCTTCGACGTGCTCATGCTGGGCGTCGGCCCGGACACCCATGTGGCCTCGCTCTTCCCGGAGCTGCCGGCCGTACGGGAGACCGAGCGCACGGTGGTCGGCGTGCACGGCGCGCCCAAGCCCCCGCCCACCCGGATCACCCTCACCCTCCCGGCGATCCGCGCGGCCCGCGAGGTCTGGCTCCTCGCGGCCGGCGAGGACAAGGCGGAGGCCGCGGCCATCGCCCTGTCGGGCGCGGGTGAGATCCAGGCCCCGGCGGCGGGCGCGTACGGCACCCGGCGCACCCTGTGGCTGCTGGACTCCGCCGCGGCCTCGCAGCTGCCGCGGTCGCTGTATCCGCCGGCGTCGCCGTGAGCCGCGGGCAGCGCCCTCGGGCACGGGTGTGAACGCCGGGACGGCGGGGGCTTCTGCCCCCGCCGTCCTTCGTTTCCGCGCCCCGGTTCAGCTCCGGCCGCGCAGCTCTCGGTACTTGGCGACCAGCGCCTTCGTGGACGCGTCCAGGCCGGGGACGTCGGCGCCCTCGGTGAGGGCGGGTTCGACGCGCTTGGCGAGGACCTTGCCGAGCTCCACGCCCCACTGGTCGAAGGAGTCGATGTTCCACACCGCGCCCTGGACGAACACCTTGTGCTCGTAGAGCGCGATGAGCTGGCCGAGCACGGACGGGGTCAGCGCGCGGGCGAGGATCGTCGTGGTGGGCCGGTCGCCCTGGAAGGTCTTGTGCGGGACCAGTTCCTCGGGCACGCCCTCCGCACGGACCTCCTCGGCGGTCTTGCCGAACGCCAGCGCCTGGGTCTGGGCGAAGAAGTTGGCCATCAACAGGTCGTGCTGGGCCTTGAGTTCCCCGCTCAGCTCGGCGACCGGCTCGGCGAAGCCGATGAAGTCCGCCGGGATCAGCTTGGTGCCCTGGTGGATCAACTGGTAGTAGGCGTGCTGCCCGTTGGTGCCGGGCGTGCCCCAGACCACCGGCCCGGTCTGCCAGTCGACCCGCTTGCCGTCGCGGGAGACGTACTTGCCGTTGGACTCCATGTCCAGCTGCTGGAGGTAGGCGGTGAACTTGGACAGGTAGTGCGAGTACGGCAGCACCGCGTGCGACTGGGCGTCGTGGAAGTTGCCGTACCAGATGCCCAGCAGGCCCAGCAGCAGCGGCGCGTTGGCCTCGGCGGGCGCGGTGCGGAAGTGCTCGTCCATCAGGTGGAAGCCGTCGAGCATCTCCCGGAACCGGTCCGGGCCGATCGCGATCATCAGGGACAGGCCGATCGCGGAGTCGTAGGAGTACCGGCCCCCGACCCAGTCCCAGAACTCGAACATGTTGTCCGTGTCGATGCCGAAGTCGGCGACCTTCCCGGCGTTCGTCGACAGCGCCACGAAGTGCTTCGCCACCGCCGCCTCGTCGCCCAGCGCGGCCAGCAGCCACTGGCGCGCGGAGGTGGCGTTGGTGATGGTCTCGATGGTGGTGAAGGTCTTGGAGGCGATGATGAACAGCGTCTCCGCCGGGTCCAGGTCCCGGGTGGCCTCGTGCAGGTCGGCGCCGTCCACATTGGAGACGAAGCGGACCGTGAGGTCGCGGTCGGTGAAGCTGCGCAGCACCTCGTAGGCCATCGCGGGGCCGAGGTCGGAGCCGCCGATGCCGACGTTCACCACATTGCGGATGCGCTTGCCGGTGTACCCGGTCCACTCGCCGGAGCGGACCCGGTCGGCGAAGCCGGCCATCTTGTCCAGCACCGCGTGCACCTGGGGCACGACGTTCTCGCCGTCGACCTCGATCACGGCGTCCCGCGGGGCGCGCAGCGCGGTGTGCAGCACCGCCCGGTCCTCCGTGACGTTGATCTTCTCGCCGCGGAACATGGCGTCCCGCAGTCCGAAGACGTCCGTCGCCGCGGCCAGCTCGCGCAGCAGCCGCAGGGTGTCGTCGGTGACCAGGTGCTTGGAGTAGTCGATGTACAGGTCGCCGACCTTGAGCGTGTACCCGGTGCCGCGCCCGGGGTCGGCGGCGAACAGTTCCCTCAGCCGGGTGTCCGCCAGCTCCTCCCGGTGCTTGGCGAGGGCGGTCCACTCGGGCGTCTGGTGGAGCCTGGTACGGCCGTCTGCGTTCATGTCCGTCTTCAGCCTTCTTTCCTGCTGCCTGTCCCGCTGCCGGCTCCAACCTAATTGATCAGCGCCCGGCGCGAGTCGTCGTCCGGCGTCACCACACGTATGTCCTGCTTGCGCAGCGGTATCAGCGCGACCACGGCCGCCGCGAACAGGACGGCCGCGAACAGGGCGGGTCCGTTGAGGCCGCAGAGCCCGGCCACGGCGCCGCCGAGGAGGGCGCCGAGCGGGGCACCGGAGACGGAGGCGGTGCGGAAGGCGGCGGCGATGCGGCCCACCATCGCCTCGGGGCTGCGTTGCTGCATCAGCGTGACCTGGTTGACGTTCCACACCATGTTCATCGCGCCGAGCAGGACCATCCCGGCGACCAGCGCGGCCACGTGCCGTACGGAGCCGATGAGCAGCAGCGAGCCCGTCTGGATCGCGCAGCCGGACAGCAGGGCCCGCACCCGCCCCGTACGGCGGGCGATCCGCTGGGCGACGAATCCGCCGGCCAGGCTGCCGGCCGAGTACGCCGTCATGGCGGCGACATAGCCGGTGTCGCCCGCGTCCAGCCAGCGGGTGACGTGCAGCGCCAGCGTGGCGATCAGGGCGCCCATGCCGATGTTGCACAGCAGGGTCGCCAGGCACACCGCGCGCAGCACCCGGTCCCGGCCCAGGGCGCGCAGGCCCGCGCCGATCTCCGAGCGCAGGGTGCTGTCGGCCGCGCGCGGCTCCCGCTCCGGCGGCCGTATCCGCAGGGACGCCACGAGCGCGGCGGCCACCAGATAGGTGCCGGCGTCGGCCGCGAACGGCGTGAAGGCGCCGGCCGACAGCAGCAGGGGCACGAACGGGGACGCCAGCAGCCCGCCGGCGAGCTGCTGACCGGTCATCAGCCGGGCGTTGGCACTGCCCAGTGCCCCGCGCTCGACCAGGGAGGGCAGCAGGGCCGTGGCGGCGTTGTCGAAGAGCGTCTGGAGCGCGGTGAGCGAGAAGGCGAGGGCGATCAGCAGCGGGACGGAGGCGTGCCCCAGGGCCACGGCGAGGGCGAAACCGGCGACGAGCACGCCCCGCGCGGTGTCCACGAGCCACATCGCCCGCCGCTGGTCGACCCGGTCCGCCACGGCGCCGCCGAACAGCCCGAACAGCAGCCAGGGCAGATAGCCGCAGGCGGTGACGGAGGCGACGACGAGGGGCGAGTCGGTGAGGCGGACGGCGAGCAACGGCAACGCGGCGTTGCGCAGCGCGTCACCGAACCGGGACACCACGGCGGCCGTCCACAACCGCCCGAATCCCCCGCGCCAGGCGGGGCTGCCCCCGCGCTCCATGCCGGCTCCGGCCACGCTCTCCCCCTCACGATGTCCGATGCACACACCGTAGAGGGCACCACTGACAATCGGTCGGCGCCGAGAGGGCGTCAGACGGCTCCGGCCGGGCGCCCTTGGGCACCCGGCCGGTGTGAAGTGCTAGATCTCGCCGCGCAGTTTGGCGAGCGCCTCGGCGAGGATCGCCTCGCCGTCCGCGTCGCTGCGCCGCTCGCGTACGTACGCGAGGTGCGTCTTGTAGGGCTCGGTGCGCGGCGGGGCCGGCGGGTTGTCCCGGTCCTGGCCGGCCGGAAAGCCGCAGCGGGGGCAGTCCCAGGTCTCGGGAACCTGCGCGTCGCTGGCGAAGCTGGGCTGCGTCTCGTGCCCGTTGGAGCACCAGAAGGAGATGCGCAGACGCGGCGCGGACTCGCCGCGCTCGGCCTCGCCCATCGGCCCCGCCCCGACCCGGCTTCCTCGGATCGCGTTGCCACTTGCCACGGTCGTAACTCCCTGCGTGATGGTGCCGCGAAGCGAGTCGGCGTTTCGCTTCGCCGCGAGCGCCTCAGTCTACGTAAGGCCCAACGCGCGTCCAGTGATTGGAGTTACCGGCCCCCACACCAAGACGCAAGCCCCATGATAGGCCGCGCTCACAGGCGCGTACCCAACATGGGGCTTTGCGGGGGAAATCCGTGGCGCGCTCCGGAAGTACGGCCGGTTCGCGCTGGTCGGGCGTCAGCTGTTCGACTTCATCACGAGGCCGAGGACGATGATGCACGCGAACCACAGCAGGCCGATCACGATGGTGATCCGGTCGAGGTTGCGCTCGGCGACCGAGGAGCCGCCGACGGAGGACTGCATGCCGCCGCCGAACATGTCGGACAGGCCGCCGCCCTTCCCCTTGTGCATCAGCACCAGCAGCATCAGCAGCAGGCTGAAGACGATCAGGGCGATCGAGAACCCCAAAACCACGGCTGGACCAACTTCCTCGGATTCGGATGGACGACGGGGGCACAGCGCTCGGCTGTGCCCCCGCAAGAGTACGACGTATCGCCGCTACCGCCTACTCACGGTCGGGCGTCACTGATCGCGGAAGCGCACGATCTTGACGAACTCGTCGGCGTCCAGCGAGGCACCGCCGATCAGGGCGCCGTCGATGTCGGGCTGGGCCATGATCTCGGCGCAGTTGCCCGACTTCACGGAGCCGCCGTACTGGATGCGGACCTTGTCGGCCACGTCCTGGGAGTACAGCTCGGCGACCTTGGCGCGGATAGCGGCGCAGACCTCCTGGGCGTCCTCGGCGCCGCAGACCTTGCCGGTGCCGATGGCCCACACGGGCTCGTAGGCGATCACGATGGTCTCGGCCTGCTCGGCCGGGAGGTCCTTCAGCCCGCCCTCGACCTGGGCGAGGGTGTGGGCGACGTGGTTGCCCGCCTCGCGGACGTCCAGCTCCTCGCCGACGCACAGGATCGGGGTGAGGCCGTGCTTGTAGGCGGCCTTGACCTTGGCGTTGACCACTTCGTCGGTCTCGTTGTGGTACTGGCGGCGCTCGGAGTGGCCGATCGCCACGTAGGTGCACTTCAGCTTGGCCAGCATCGGCCCGGAGATCTCGCCGGTGTAGGCGCCGGAGTCGTGCCGGGAGATGTCCTGGGCGCCGTACTTGATCTTGAGCTTGTCGCCGTCGACCAGGGTCTGCACCGAGCGCAGGTCGGTGAAGGGCGGCAGGACGGCGACCTCTACGGCCTCGTAGTCCTTGTCGGCCAGGGCGAAGGCGAGCTTCTGGACGTGCGCGATGGCCTCGAGGTGGTTGAGGTTCATCTTCCAGTTGCCCGCCATCAGCGGCGTGCGCGTGCTCATCGAGGTCAGTCCTCCAGTGCGGCGAGGCCGGGGAGCGTCTTGCCCTCGAGGTATTCGAGGGAGGCGCCGCCACCGGTCGAGATGTGGCCGAATGCCTTCTCGTCGAAGCCGAGCGTGCGCACGGCCGCGGCGGAGTCACCGCCGCCGACGACGGAGAAGCCGTCGGAGTCGACGAGGGCCTGGGCGACCGCCTTGGTGCCCTCGGCGTAGTCGGGGTGCTCGAAGACGCCCATGGGACCGTTCCAGAAGACGGTCGCGGCGTCGGCGAGCTTCGAAGCGTACAGCGTACGGGTCTCAGGGCCGATGTCCAGGCCCTCCTGGTCGGCCGGGATGGCGGTCGCGGCGACCGTGGTGGGGTTGGCCGGGGCCTTGGTCTTCAGGTCCGGGAAGTCGGGCGAGACGAGGACGTCGACGGGGAGGACGAACTCCACCCCGCGCTCCTCGGCACGCTTCATGTACTCCTTGACCGCCGGGATCTGGTCCTCCTGGAGCAGGGAGATGCCGACCTCGTGGCCCTGGGCCTTGAGGAAGGTGTAGGCCATGCCGCCGCCGATGAGGATGCGGTCGGCCTTCTCCAGCAGGTGGTCGATGACGCCCAGCTTGTCGGACACCTTGGCGCCGCCGAGGACGACCGCGTACGGCCGCTTGACGTCGTCGGTGAGCTGCTTCAGCACACCGACCTCGGTGGCGATGAGGTGGCCGGCGTAGTGCGGCAGCCGGGCCGGGAGGTCGAAGACGGAGGCGTGCTTGCGGTGGACGGCGCCGAAGCCGTCGCCCACGTAGACGTCCGCGAGGGCGGCGAGCCGGTCGGCGAACTCCCCTCGCTCGGTGTCGTCCTTGGACGTCTCGCCGGGGTTGAAGCGCAGGTTCTCGATGACCGCGACCTGGCCCGGCTGGAGGCCGTCGACGGCGTCGTGGGCGGCGGGGCCGACGGTGTCCTCGGCGAAGGCGACCGGGGCGCCGAGCAGTTCGCCGAGGCGCTCGGCCGCGGGCAGCAGCGAGAAGGCGGGGTCCGGGGCACCCTTGGGGCGGCCCAGGTGCGAGGCGACGACCACCTTGGCGCCCGCGTCCGCGAGGGCCTTGACGGTGGGCAGGACGGCGCGGATGCGGCCGTCGTCGGTGATCGTGCCGTCGGCGAGCGGCACGTTGAGGTCGGCGCGGACGAAGACCCGCTTGCCGCTCACGCCGTCGGCGAGAAGTTCGTCGATCGTCTTCATGGGGTGGACTCCTGAGGAGGGCTCGTGTGCACCTGATCGTAAAAGGGCGTGGTCGCTACGTGGGACAGGGCCCGGTCAGCGCGACGGTGCGCTGCCCGAGCCCTGCTCTCACTTCGTGGTCCTGCTGTTTGCGATCAGAGCTGGTTGCCGACGAAGACCGTGAGGTCCACGAGGCGGTTGGAGTAGCCCCACTCGTTGTCGTACCAACCGATGACCTTCACGTTCTTGCCCTCCTGGACCATGGTCAGGGAGGAGTCGAAGGTGCAGGACGCCGGGGCGTTGACGATGTCGGAGGAGACGATCGGGTCCTCGGTGTAGTCGAGGAGGCCCTTCAGCTCGCCCTCGGCGGCCTTCTGGAAGGCCGCGTTGACCTCTTCCTTGGTGACCTCGCGGCTCAGCTCCACGACCAGGTCGGTGACCGAACCGGTCGGGACCGGGACGCGCATGGCCATGCCGTCCAGCTTGCCCTTGAGGTGCGGCAGGACCAGGGCGGTGGCCTTGGCGGCACCGGTGGTGGTCGGGATGATGTTCTCGGCGGCGGCACGGGCGCGGCGCAGGTCCTTGTGCGGGAAGTCCAGGATGCGCTGGTCGTTCGTGTACGCGTGCACCGTCGTCATCAGGCCCTTGACGATGCCGAAGTTCTCGTCGAGGACCTTGGCCATCGGCGCCACACAGTTGGTGGTGCAGGAGGCGTTGGAGATGACGTTGTGGTTCGCCGGGTCGTACTTGTCCTGGTTGACGCCCATGACGATGGTGATGTCCTCGTCCTTGGCCGGAGCCGAGATGAGGACCTTCTTGGCGCCGCCGGCGAGGTGCTTGGCGGCGTCCTCGCGCTTGGTGAAGATGCCGGTGGACTCGATGACGATGTCGACGCCCAGCTCGCCCCACGGGATGTCCGCCGGGTTGCGCTCGGAGAGCACCTTGATGGTGTGGCCGTCGACGGTGATCGTGTCGGCGGTGTGGGAGACCTCCTGCTTGAGGCGACCCAGGATCGTGTCGTACTTGAGCAGGTGGGCGGTGGTCGCGGTGTCACCCAGGTCGTTGACAGCCACAACCTCGATGTCCGCCCCCTGCTCCAGCAGGGCGCGGAAGTAGTTACGACCGATGCGGCCGAAGCCGTTGATGCCTACGCGGATCGTCACGAACCGATCTCCTCGTTGGTACGCCGGCTATGCGGTGCCGGCGAGCTCTGTTTGGGATGTCCCCGACCACCCCCGACCCTACCTCTCTGAGGCCCCCTGGGTGACATCGAGATGACCCATACACGGGCAGGCGGTCCGTACCCGCCAGTAGAGGTACGGACCGCCCCGGATCGACAGTGGATTCGCCCGTATTTGTTACGGAATTCCGGGCGCCCACGGCGCCATTTTCACTCGTTCGTGAGCGGGTCGGCTCACTTGATGAACTGCTCGTCCGCGCACCGTTGAGAGGGGTCTCCGCTCACCTGTCGAGCGCGGCGAACGCCTTCCTCAGCAGGGCCGTCCGGTCGGCCGCCGAGACCACCTGTTCCAGGCCGAACCCGAGCAGCACGGTGTCGTCCGTGGTGACCGCCGCGTAGGTCCGGAACAGGGCCCCGGTGCGGGTCCAGTCCTTCTGGACCGGGGCGCTGCCCGCGGGAGGTCCGGCCGCCCGCCAGGCGCCCAGGGACGACTCGAAGCCCTCCGTCTGGCGCGCCGCGCCGCCGACGACCAGCGACGTCTCGTCGGCCAGGACGCCGTACCCGCCGGTGCCGGTGTCGGTGATGTACCCGATCGAGACCTCGACGGACTTCCCGGCGTACGCGCTCAGGTCGAAGCTCACCCGCTGCCAGCCTGCGGAGGTGCCGTCGAGGCTGTTCCAGGAACCGCTGGTCCCGGTCGCGGCGCAGGCGTTGTCGGCCGGCGTCAGATAGTGCCTGAGCCAGGGGTGCTCGCCGACCAGGGAGGCGCACTCCGCCGGCACGGCCGTCCGCGTCGCGCCCGAGGCCTCCGGCAGCGTGGTCCAGTCGTCGGCGCCCACGGTGCGCGCCTCGACCACCACGTGGTCGTAGCCGGGTTCGGTGTCCCACAGCAGCCGGGCGTTCAGGGCCGGCTGGTCGGCGGCGGTGACACCGGTGAGGTCGATGGTGCGGGTGAGGCGCTTGTAGGCGTCGTCGGTGTGCGCGGCGGCGGCCATGAAGGCACCCGCATACGGCCCGTACGGGTTGACGGTCCCGCTGAACGCCCCCGCGCCCGCGCTCTTGAACTGCGGGAACTCGGCGACCGGCAGCTCCTCGGAGGTGACGCCGTAGGTGCCCGCCGCGTCCAGTGGGTTGCCGGGCGCGTCGCCGAGGGCGCCGGAGAAGCCGGCGAGCGCGCCGGAGCCGGTGAAGCCGGTGGCTCCCTTGGCCGGCATGTGGCTGTAGGCGCCCAGGTAGTACTGGCTGAAGTCGTCCGACAGGGTGCCGTCGCCGAGGTCGACGCTGCCGCCGGCCCGCTCCCCGGCCTCGATCAGCCTGCCGCCCTCGTTGAGGTAGGCGCGCAGTCGCAGCTGGGTGGCGTTGCCGGGGCCGCCCGCGCCGGAGTAGTGCACGACCGTCCGGAAGTGCTTCAGCACGCCGAGCGCGTCCGGGGCGCCCTGGGTGGCGACGTCCCATACGAGGGCCCGGTGCCCGGCGGCCCGGAGCGCGTCCGTGTAGGCCCGGGCCTGGGTGGCGGTGGTGCCCTCCTCGGCGACCACGAGGGTGTCGGCGGCCGGCCGCCGCGCGACGGTGTAGGTGAAGTGGGGGCTGGAGACCTTCTTGCCGCTCCTGGTCTCGCCGGTGAACCAGACCTCCACGCGGTCGCCCGGCTCGCCGTCCCGCACCTTGGCGCGGTACTCGTCGAAGTAGAGGTTGTCCTCGCCGCCGAAGGTCTCGCCGCCCTTCCAGGGCCTGAGCGCCTGGTCGAGGGTACGGCCGCCGTTGACGCGGTACTTGAGCTCCTTGTCCCGGACCGCCTTGCGGGCGACGACCGCGACCTCCTGGTCCGCGCCCCGGGAGTACGACGTGGTGAACGCGGCCGGGGTGAAGTCGGCGGCGTCCAGGCCGATGGCGGAGGCCGGCCGGTCGGGGTGCGCCGCGGTCTCCGCGACGGAGAGCGCGAACGGGACGTTCTTGGCGAACTCCCGCTGGATCAGCTTCTCGTCGTCGGGGAAGGTGAAGCCCGACCGGCAGTCCCGGCTGTCCCAGGCGTCATCCGGGTCGCTGTCCGAGGCGGTCCGGCAGGTCGACATCTCCGGGGTGAACATGGCCATCCCGTTGACGTTCGACGCGTGGCCGTCCGCCTCGCCGTTGGTGGTGTACAGCTCGGAGGAGACCTGCGGGCGGTAGCCGGGGACGGCCGAGTTGTCCGGTGTGCCGGCCAGTGCCCGGTAGAGGACGTCGTCGGGGGTCGGCGTGGCCACCTGCCAGCCCACGCCGTAGAGCAGGAGCTCGGCCGCGGAGTGGTAGTTGATGCCGTACCGGAAGCCGATCCGCTTCTCCAGGGCGTCCAGGGCCCTGGTCTCCGGCTCGGAGGCGGGGCTCGCGCCACGGTAGGTCTGGCTGGTGGGGTTGGGGGACGAACCCTCGTTGTCGTAGCCCCACTTGTAGGGGAAGTTGCGGTTGAGGTCGACGCCGTCGCCGCTGCCGATGACTCCGTCACCGTCGACGTCCCGCAGGTTCTTGCGCCACAGACGGGTCTCGGGGCCCTTGAAGGTGTAGTCGTAGCCGTCCGGGTTGGCCGACAGGACGAACCACAGCTCGGTGGAGTCGACGATCTTCTTGATGCGCCGGTCGGTCTTGTAGTGGTCCAGGTAGTAGTGCATCAGCCGGCGGGTCATCTCCGGCGTGATCCACTCGCGCGCGTGCTGGTTGGACATGTAGAGCACGGCCGGCTTGGCTCCGTCCTCGGACTTCCCGGCGTTCCCGGTCAGCTTGAGCGCGAGGATGTCCTGGCCCCTGATGGTCTTCCCGATGGACTCGACCTTGGTGAGGCCGGGGTTGGCCGCGGCGGTGCGGAGGATCTCCTCCTTCAGCCCGCCGCTTCCGCTGTACGGACGGAACACGCCCTGGGCCGCGCCCTCGACCCGGGCCTCGGCCTTGGCCGAGAGGGTGTGCTCGGTGAGGGCGACGCCCTGCTCGCGCAGTCGCGCGGCCTGCTTGCCGGTGAGGTAGACCTCGACCCGGGTCCTGCCTCCCGCGGCCGTCCGCTCACCGAGTTCGTGACCGTCCTGGCCGGCCTTGAGCAGCAGGGGTACCTGTTGCTCCGTGACCTCCGCGTGGAAGACCCTGACCTCTTCGGGCGCTGGTGCCGGGTCTCCGCTCCGTGCCTGGGCCGTGGGTGCGAGGCTCGCTGCGCCGATCATCAGCGCGCCGACAGCGAGGATCGATCTCGCTCCGTGTCTCATGAACCCCCCTACAGATGGTCCGCACCAGTGGCGAACAAGGCTGCCAGGCTCATGGCACTCGATGATCGAGTCAAGAGCGCCTCATGGACACGCGAACGCCGGTGCCGGTCACCCGAAAGGGGACAGCGACACCGGCGAGTTGACGCTCCGTCCGGTTTCAGCCGGCCAGGTTCTCGGCCAGTTCCTCGGAGAGGTTGGCCTCCGTGCCCGGGATGCCCAGGTCGGCCGCGCGCTTGTCGGCCATCGCCAGCAGCCGGCGGATACGGCCCGCGACCGCGTCCTTGGTCAGCGGCGGATCGGCGAGCGCTCCCAGCTCCTCCAGGGAGGCCTGCTTGTGCTCCATGCGCAGCCGGCCGGCGGCGGCGAGGTGTTCGGGGACCTCGTCGCCGAGGATCTCCAGGGCCCGCTGGACACGGGCGCCCGCGGCCACGGCGGCCCGGGCCGAGCGGCGGAGGTTGGCGTCGTCGAAGTTGGCGAGCCGGTTGGCCGTGGCCCGCACCTCGCGGCGCATCCGGCGCTCCTCCCAGGCCAGCACCGACTCGTGCGCGCCCAGCCGGGTGAGCAGGGCGCCGATCGCGTCGCCGTCGCGGACGACCACCCGGTCCACCCCGCGCACCTCGCGGGCCTTCGCGGCGATGGACAGTCTGCGGGCCGCGCCGACCAGGGCGAGGGCCGCCTCCGGGCCCGGGCAGGTCACCTCCAGGGAGGAGGAGCGGCCGGGTTCGGTCAGCGAGCCGTGCGCCAGGAAGGCCCCGCGCCAGGCCGCCTCGGCGTCGCAGGTGGCCCCGGAGACCACCTGCGGGGGCAGCCCGCGGATCGGCCGGCCCCGCCCGTCGACCAGGCCGGTCTGCCGGGCCAGCTGGTCACCGCCCGCGACGACCCGGACGACGTAGCGCGAGCCGCGGCGCAGCCCGCCGGGGGCCATCACGATCAGCTCGGAGCTGTGGCCGAAGATCTCCAGGATGTCCCGCTTGAGCCGGCGCGCCGCCATCGCGGTGTCCAGCTCGGCCTCGATCACGATGCGCCCGCTCACCAGGTGGAGGCCGCCGGCGAACCGCAGGATGGCGGAGACCTCCGCCTTCCTGCAGCAGGTCCGGGTGACGGGGAGCCGGGAGATCTCGTCCTTCACCGCTGCCGTCATCGCCATGGGCCGATCCTTCCATGCATCCGAAAAATACGGTCGTACGCGGCGGCCAACAGCTCCGGGTCGTGCCGGGGAGATCCGTCGGTCCGGGCCACCGGCGCCAGCTCGACCGCGGCTCCCAGCCGCTTGGCGGCCTCGGTGAGCGATTCGCGGTCGGGCACGGCGGCCTCGTCGGCCAGCACCACGTCCAGGGCGAGTTTAGGGGCGTGTCGCCCCAAAACCTCCAAATGACGCTGCGGGGAGAAGCCCTCGGTTTCTCCCGGCTGCGGCGCCAGGTTCAGGGAGAGCACACGGCGCGCCTTGGTCTCGGTGAGCGCGTCCAGCAACTCGGGCACCAGCAGGTGCGGGATGACCGAGGAGAACCAGGAGCCGGGGCCCAGCACCACCCAGTCCGCGTCCAGCACCGCCGCCACGGCCTCGGGGACCGCGGGCGGGTCGTGGGGCACCAGGTGCACCGACTGCACCTCGCCGGGGGTCAGGGCGACCGTCGCCTGCCCGCGCACCGTGTCCACGTCGTCCGGGCGCTCGGGGTCGTGCCCCTTGACCAGGGCCTGCAACTCCAGCGGCACGGCGGACATGGGCAGCACCCGGCCGTGCGCGCCGAGCAGCTTGCCGACCAGGTCCAGGGCCTGCACATGGTCGCCGAGCTGCTCCCACAGGGCGACGATCAGCAGGTTGCCGACCGCGTGCTCGTGCAGATCGCCCTGGGACTGGAAGCGGTGCTGGATGACCCGGGCCCAGGTCTGACCCCACTCGTCGTCCCCGCACAGCGCGGCCAGCGCCTTGCGCAGATCGCCGGGCGGCAGCACACCCAGCTCGTCCCTGAGCCGGCCGCTGGAACCGCCGTCGTCGGCCACGGTGACGACGGCGGTGAGATCGCCGGTGATCCGGCGCAGCGCGGCGAGCGACGCGGACAGGCCCATGCCGCCGCCGAGCGCGACCACTTTGGGCTGGGCGCCGCGCCGGCGGGGCCGGGCGCCGCGGGCCTCGGCCGGGCGGCCGGCGCGCGCCTCGGGCACCATCCGGCGCAGCCTGCCCAGCCGCGGTGTACGTTGCGTCATTCCCGTCCCATGTCCCGGTGTACGACCACCGTCTCCACGCCCTCGGCCGCCAGGCGCGCGGCGAGCTTCTCCGACATCGCGACCGAGCGGTGCTTGCCGCCGGTACAGCCGATGGCGATGGTCACATACCGCTTGCCCTCGCGCCGGTAGCCGGCGGCGATGAGCCTCAGGAGTTCGGCGTACCGGTCCAGGAACTCCTTGGCACCGGGCTGGTTGAAGACGTAGGCCGCGACCTCCTCGTTGAGGCCGGTGTAGGGGCGCAGCTCCGGGACCCAGTGCGGGTTGGGCAGGAACCGCATGTCCGCGACCAGGTCGGCGTCGACCGGGAGGCCGTACTTGAAGCCGAAGGACATCACCGTGGCCCGCAGCTCGGGCTCTTCCTCGCCGGCGAACTGGGCGTCCATCTTGGCGCGCAGCTCGTGCACGTTGAGGCTGGAGGTGTCGATCACCAGGTCGGCGTCGCCGCGCAGCTCGCGCAGCAGCTCGCGCTCGGCGACGATGCCGTCCACGATGCGTCCGTCGCCCTGGAGCGGGTGCGGCCGGCGCACCGATTCGAAGCGGCGGACCAGGGCCTCGTCGGAGGACTCCAGGAAGACGATCCGCCGGGTGACGCCCCGGGTGTCCAGGTCGGCGAGGGACTCGCGCAGGTTGTCGAAGAAGCGCCGGCCGCGCACGTCCACGACGACCGCGATCCGCGCCACGTTGCCCTGCGAGCGGGCGCCCAGCTCCACCATGGTGGGGATGAGGGCGGGCGGCAGGTTGTCCACGACGAACCAGCCGAGGTCCTCCAGACACTTGGCGGCCGTGGACCGGCCGGCTCCGGACATACCGGAAATGATCACCAGCTCGGGGATGGCCGCCTCGGGGACCCCGGCTGTCTCGCTGCCCGTACTCACCTGTGCTCCGTTGTCCTGGCCCGTCTCCCGGCCGGCGTCGGGCCGGGCCGGGCCCTGGCCGGTGTCGTGCCGGACGGCCTCGCCGCCCGTGGCGCCGTGCGTCCGATCTCGCTGTGCCGTGGGCTGTGCCTCGTGCTCCGTCATGTCTCCTGCCCCCGTCGTTCGTCCGGGACGCCCGCGGTCACGGGCTCCCCCGAGGAACCCCCCGTCGTGCCGGGTTCCTCGTCCTCAATGATCTCTCCGGTCGCCGTGTTCACGGCGGGTGCGGCCGGGGCCGCCTGGGCGAGGGCCACGGCGATGGTCTCCGCCGTCTTCCGGCCTATCCCGGGCACTTCCTGGATCTGCTCGATTGTGGCGGACCGCAGCTTCTTGACCGAGCCGAAATGCTTGATGAGGGCCTGTTTGCGGGTCTCCCCGAGGCCGGGTACGTCGTCCAGCGGGCCGGCGCGGAAGCGCTTGGCGCGCTTGGTGCGCTGGTAGGTGATGGCGAAGCGGTGGGCCTCGTCACGCACCCGCTGGAGCAGGTAGAGCCCCTCGCTGGTGCGGGGCAGGACCACCGGGTCGTCCTCGCCGGGCACCCAGACCTCCTCCAGGCGCTTGGCGAGACCGCAGACGGCGATGTCGTCGATGCCCAGTTCGTCCAGGGCGCGCTGGGCCGCGGCGACCTGCGGCTGGCCGCCGTCCACGACCACCAGCTGGGGCGGGTAGGCGAACTTCCTGGGCCGGCCGTCGTCGTCCTTGAGGGAGTCCGTGATCACCTCCGGGCCGGCGAGCGTGCCGTCGGTGTCCGGGCCGTCGGTGTCCGCGCCGTCAATGCCGGTGCCGCCGTCGCCGATGGGGCCGGTGCCGGTGTCCTCGGCCCACTCCCCCGTCCGCTCCTTCTCGGCGAGGTAACGCCGGAAGCGGCGGCTGATCACCTCGTGCATGGAGCGGACGTCGTCCTGGCCGGCGAAGCCCTTGATCTGGAAGCGGCGGTACTCGCTCTTGCGCTGGAGCCCGTCCTCGAAGACGACCATGGAGGCCACCACGTCGTCGCCCTGGAGATGGGAGATGTCGTAGCACTCGATGCGCAGCGGGGCGCTGTCCAGGCCGAGGGCCTCGGCGATCTCCTCCAGCGCGCGCGAGCGGGTGGTCAGGTCGGAGGCGCGCTTGGTCTTGTGCAGCGCGAGGGACTGCTGGGCGTTGCGCTGCACGGTCTCCATGAGCGCCTTCTTGTCGCCGCGCTGCGGGATGCGCAGCGACACGTTCGCCCCGCGGCGGCCGGTCAGCCACTCCTGGACCGGCTCGACCGGCTCGGGCAGGGCCGGGACCAGCACCTCCTTGGGGACGGCGTCCCCGCTCTCCTCGCCGTACAGCTGCTGCAGGGCATGCTCGACCAGGGCGCCGGTGGTGACGTCCTCGACCTTGTCGGTGACCCAGCCGCGCTGACCGCGGACCCGGCCGCCGCGTACGTGGAAGATCTGCACGGCCGCCTCCAGCTCGTCCTCGGCGACGGCGATGAGGTCGGCGTCGGTCGCGTCGGCGAGGACGACCGCGTTCTTCTCCATGGCCTTCTTCAGCGCCCCGATGTCGTCGCGCAGCCGGGCCGCCCGCTCGTACTCCATCTCCTCGGCCGCCTCCATCATCTGCTTCTCCAGACGGCGGAGGTAGGTGCCGGTCCGGCCGGCCATGAAGTCGCAGAACTCCTCGGCCAGCTCCCGGTGGTCCTCGGGGGTGATCCGGCCGACGCAGGGCGCGGAGCACTTGTCGATGTAGCCGAGCAGACAGGGGCGGCCGGTGCGGGCGGCGTTCTTGAAGACGCCGGCCGAGCAGGTGCGCACCGGGAACACCCGCAGCAGCAGGTCGACGGTGTCCCGGATGGCCCACGCGTGCGCGTACGGCCCGAAATACCGAACGCCCTTCTTCTTGTGACCGCGCATCACCTGGACGCGGGGGAACTGCTCGTTCATCGTGACCGCGAGGTACGGGTAGCTCTTGTCGTCGCGGTACTTGACGTTGAACCGGGGGTCGTACTCCTTGATCCAGGAGTACTCCAGCTGCAGCGCCTCGACCTCCGTGGACACCACGGTCCACTCCACGGACGCGGCGGTGGTCACCATCGTCCGGGTGCGCGGGTGCAGGTTCGCCAGGTCCTGGAAGTAGTTCGCCAGGCGCTGGCGCAGGCTCTTCGCCTTTCCGACGTAGATCACCCGGCGGTGCTCGTCGCGGAACCTGTACACCCCCGGAGAGTCCGGGACGTCACCCGGCCTGGGGCGGTAGCTGGAGGGATCGGCCATGTCTCACACCCTACTGGCGAGCACCGACACCGCGTCGGGCCTGTGCCGGTGCCTGTGGATAACCCTCGCACCCGTACGGCGGCCCGCCCGGAGCGACGGTGCGCCGCGGGCGGCCGGGGTGGGCCGTGGGTTGGGAGTGGGCATGGGCCGGGGGACGCGGTGGGCCGGGCGCGCACGGTGGGGCCGGGGTGCGCGGAGGGGCGGGGGTGCGCGGAGGGGCGGGGGTGCGCGGAGGGGCGGGGGTGCCCGGTGGAGCGCCCTGCTCCGGGACGGCCGCGGGGAGCCTGGCCCGTCCGACGGCCGGGATCCGGCCATGCCGGGTGCCGGGGACGCGTCGGCCGCTGCCCGCCCGCCGCTCCCCGGTGGGGCCGGGACGAGGGCCACCACGACCCGTCCCGGTCCGTTCCGCCGTCCGCGCGACGGCGAGGTCCGGCCAGTCGTCCGGAACGACCGAGCCGAGGTGTTGTCGGGTCCTGGTCAACACGCTTCAATGCGGGGGAATCGGCGCCGCGCACCAGGTGTGCGGGCTCGGCCTGCCCGGCCCCGGGTGTGCGCCGCGCACGCGGAGGCGGTCCCGCACACCCGCGCAGGCGGTGTGACCGGCCGTAGTGACACTCACAGAAAGGCCCCTCGGCATGCGGCATGCCACAGAGCACGCGGACGTCCCCGCCGTGGAACTGGCCACGGCCCTGCGGGGCGGCCCCTTCCACGTGGCGCTGCGCGCCGCGATCGCCGCACGCGGACTGCCGCTCCAGCGGGTGCAGCACCATCTGTCACGCCACGGGGTCAAGGTGGGCGTCACCAGCCTGAGTTACTGGCAACAGGGCGCGCGCCGCCCGCAGCGACCGGAGTCGCTGCGCGCCGTACGGGCACTGGAGGAGATCCTCCGGCTGCCCGACGAGTCGCTGATCCGGCTGCTCGCCGCGTCCGACGGGCAGGCGCCCGCCGACCACCCGGCGGGTCGCTCCTACCGCTCCCTGGTCGAGGCGTCGGATGTGCTCGACCGGCTCACGGCCGGCCTCGGCTGGTCACTGGACGGCGGATTGCGCACGCTGAGCCACCACGAATGCGTCCGGATCGGCGCCCGGCGGGAGCTGGCGAGCCGGGAGGCCCACCACATCGTGCGCGCCCATCGCGACGGCGTCGACCGCTTCGTCGCCGTCCATCACGGGGACCCCGGCTGCGACCCCCGCCGCGTCACCGTGCACGCCCTGGAGAACTGCCGCACCGGCCGCCTGCGCTGGGACCGGGACACCGGCGTCCTGGTGGCCGAGCTGCTCTTCGGCACGCGGCTGCGCTCGGGCGACACCTTTCTCTTCCGGTACGCCGTCGAGGACGGCACGGCCGGGGCGTCCCGTGAGTACGCGCACCGGTGCGGCTTCCCCGGCGGCCAGTACGCGCTCCAGGTGCGCTTCGACGGGGCGGCGCTGCCGGTGCGCTGCCATCGCTTCGCCCAGCACTCGGTGGCGGCCCCGCGCACCGGCCGGCAGGAGCTGTCCGTGACCGGTCCCCACCACAGCGCGCATCTGGTCGAGCCACGGCTCCGGCCGGGCATCCTGGGGATCGCCTGGCACTGGGAGTGACCGGCCCCCGCCCGCGCGCCGCCCGGCCGTGGGGGCTGCCCGGTCCCGGCGGCTCCGCGGTCAGTCCGCCGGACCGGCGACGATCCGGCCGTCGGTGGCCTTCACCGCCAGCTCGGTCAGTGGCTCGGTGGCCGGCGCCGCGACCACCTTGCCGGTGACGGCGTCGAACCGGCTGCCGTGGCAGGGACAGATCAGCGTCGTCCCCTCCAGCTTGTTGATGGGGCACCCCGCGTGCGTGCAGATCGTGCTGTACGCCTTGAGGCCGCCGTCCTGGTCACGGCTGACCACCACGTTGTGATCCCGGTAGAGCTTCGCCCCGCCCTTCGCGACCTCGCTCTCCTTGCCGAGGTCGACGGACTCGAGGGCGGCGGACGAGGACGAGCCGCTCTCGTCCGGGGAGGAACACGAGGCCAGGGCGAGCCCGGCGACCGGGGCGGCGGCGGCCCCTCGAAGGACGGTACGACGGCTCGCGCGGGAGCGGGCGGACATCTGGACTCCACTGGTCAAGGGGTGTGCGGAGCGCACGATACCGGGACAGAGGGGCCGCTCCTCGGGCGGGGGGCGGCGGGCGTGGTCGCTTCACGTGAGCGTTTACGCCGGGCCGGGTCATGGGATAGCGTCCCGGCCGGAAGACGACCGAGGGCCGGGTGGTCGGATCGGTGAGGAACGGTTGGCCCGCGCGGTGAAGGTTCGTCCACCTCGTGTCCTGCGGCCGCCCCGGTGCCGGGCCGAAGCCGCCGGACGCACCGCACCATCCGCGCTGTGGGAGAAGGGAACCGCCTCGTGATCGTCGTCGCCGGTGAGGCACTGATCGACCTGGTACCGCAGGGCACGGGCGCCCTCGCGGACCTGAAGCCGGCGCCGGGCGGGGGCCCGTACAACACCGCCGTGGCCCTCGGCAGGCTCGGCTCCCCCACCGCCTTCTGCTCGCGGTTGTCCTCCGACGCCTTCGGCGAGGCCCTGCTCGACGGGCTGCGGCGGGCCGGGGTCGATGTGTCCCTCGTGCGGCGGGGGCCGGAGCCGACGACCCTCGCCGTGGCCACGCTCGACGCCGGCGGCTCGGCCGCCTACTCCTTCTATGTCGACGGCACCGCCGACCGCCTGTTCACCGCTCCCGCCGCGCTCCCGGCCGGGACGCGCGCGGTCTCCTTCGGTACCTGCTCGCTCGTCCTGGAACCGGGGGCGAGCGCCTACGAGGAGCTGCTGCGGACCGCTGCCGGGCAGGGCCTGTTCACCGCGCTCGACCCCAATATCCGGGCGGGACTGATCCCGGACGCGGACGCCTACCGGGAGCGTTTTCTGAGCTGGCTGCCCTCGGTGACGCTGCTGAAGCTGTCCGCGGAGGACGCGGCGTGGCTCGGCGGCACGCCGCGCGCATGGCTGGCCGCGGGACCGGCGGCCGTGGTGATCACGCGGGGCGGCGACGGTCTGACCGTGTTCACCCGGGACGGCGGGGAGCATTCCGTGCCGGGCGAGAAGGTGGATGTCGTGGACACTATCGGGGCCGGCGACACGGTGAACGCGGCCCTGCTGCACGGGCTGGCCGCCCGTGACGCGCTGTCCGCCGAAGCGCTCGCCGCCCTCGGGGCGGAGGGCTGGACTCGGCTGTTGCGCTTCGCGGCGCGGGCGGCGGCGGTCACCTGCTCGCGGGCGGGGGCCGAGCCGCCGTACGCGGCGGAGCTGGGTGATCCGGCCGCGCTGTGAGCGGTTGTTGTTCCCTGTGCTGTTGACAAGGTACGACCGGGCCGGTGGTGGTGCGGGGTCCTGACGGGCCGCCGGACCGGGCCTGCTGGTGGTGGAACGAGCGGCGCCCCGCGGGGAGTTCCCGCGGGGCGCCGATTTCCTGATGAGAGGTCAGACCGGTCGTACCGGGCCGTCCTCGGGGACCGTCGTCTCAGGAACTGCGGGTCCGCGTGGTCTTCTTCGCGGGCGTCGCCTTCTTCGTGGCCGTGGCGGCCTTCTTGGTCGCCGTGCTGTTGGCCTTGGCCGTGGTGGTGCTGTTGGCCTTGGACTTGGCGGCGCTGTTGGTCTTGGCCGTAACCGTCTTCCTCGCCGGCGTCTTGGCCGCGGCCGTCTTCCGGGCCGTGCCGCCGCGCTCCGACTTGACCTGCTGGGCGTCGCTGACGCGGTCGGCGCCGAGGATCTCCCGCAGGAACTTGCCCGTGTGGCTGGCCGGGACCCCGGCGACCTCCTCCGGCGTGCCCTCGGCGACGACCAGGCCGCCTCCGGCGCCGCCCTCGGGGCCCATGTCCACGATCCAGTCAGCGGTCTTGATCACGTCGAGGTTGTGCTCGATGACGATGACCGTGTTGCCCTTGTCGACCAGTCCGCCGAGGACCGTGAGCAGCTTGCTGATGTCCTCGAAGTGCAGACCGGTGGTCGGCTCGTCCAGGACGTAGACCGTGCGTCCGGTGGATCGCTTCTGCAGTTCGCTGGCGAGCTTGACGCGCTGCGCCTCACCACCGGAGAGGGTGGTGGCGGACTGGCCGAGGCGGACGTAGCCGAGACCGACGTCGTTCAGCGTCCTCAGGTGGCGGGAGATCGCCGGGACCGCCTCGAAGAAGTGCATGGCCTCCTCGATCGGCATGTTCAGGACCTCGGCGATGGACTTGCCCTTGTAGTGGACCTCCAGGGTCTCCCGGTTGTACCGGGCACCGTGGCAGACCTCGCACGGGACGTAGACGTCCGGGAGGAAGTTCATCTCGATCTTGATCGTGCCGTCGCCCGCGCAGTTCTCGCAGCGGCCGCCCTTGACGTTGAAGGAGAAGCGGCCGGGCAGGTATCCCCGGACCTTCGCCTCGGTGGTCTCGGCGAACAGCTTGCGGATGTGGTCGAAGACACCGGTGTACGTCGCCGGGTTGGACCGCGGGGTCCGGCCGATCGGCGACTGGTCGACGTGCACCACCTTGTCCACCAGGTCGTCGCCGTCGACGCGGGTGTGCCGTCCGGGGACGGTCCGGGCGCCGTTCAGCTCGCGGGCCAGGTGGGTGTACAGGATGTCGTTGACCAGGGTCGACTTGCCGGAGCCGGAGACACCGGTGACGGCCGTGAACACGCCCAGCGGGAAGGACACGTCGATGTCCTGGAGGTTGTTCTCGCGGGCGCCGTGCACGGTGAGCTGCCGGGACGGGTCGCGCGGGCGGCGTACGTCCGGGAGCGGGATCGACTTGCGGCCCGAGAGGTACGCGCCGGTCTGCGACTCGGTGTTGGCCAGCAGTTCCTTCACGGAGCCGCTGTGCACCACCTTGCCGCCGTGCTCGCCGGCGCCGGGGCCGATGTCCACGATCCAGTCGGCGACCTTGATCGTGTCCTCGTCGTGCTCCACGACGATGAGCGTGTTGCCCATGTCGCGCAGCCGGACCAGGGTCTCGATCAGCCGGTGGTTGTCCCGCTGGTGCAGGCCGATGGACGGCTCGTCCAGGACGTACAGGACGCCGACGAGACCGGAGCCGATCTGGGTGGCCAGGCGGATGCGCTGGGCCTCGCCGCCGGAGAGGGTACCGGCCGCGCGGTTGAGCGAGAGGTAGTCCAGGCCGACGTCGACCAGGAAGCGCAGCCGTTCGTTGACCTCCTTCAGGACCCGCTCTGCGATCTTCTTGTCACGGGCGCTCAGCTTCAGCTCGCCCAGGAAGTCCGCGCAGTCGCTGATCGACATCGAGGAGACCTCGGCGATGGACTTCCCCATGATCGTGACCGCGAGGACGATGGGCTTCAGGCGCGTGCCCTCGCAGGAGGGGCAGGGCACCTCGCGCATGTAGCCCTCGAAGCGCTCGCGGCTGGCGTCGCTCTCGGCCTCGCTGTGCCGGCGCTTGACGAAGGGCACCGCGCCCTCGAAGGGGGTGGTGTAGACCCGCTCGCGGCCGTACCGGTTGCGGTAGCGCACCTCGATCTGGGTCTTGTGGCCGTGGAGCAGGGCCTTCTTGGCGCGCTGCGGCAGGCCCGCGAAGGGGATGTCCGTGCGGAAGCCGAGGGCGTCCGCGAGGGCGCCGATCAGGCGGCCGAAGTAGTCCTTGGTGTGTCCGTGCGACCAGGGGTGGATGGCGCCCTCGTCCAGGGACTTGTCCTCGTCCGGGACGATCAGCTCCGGGTCGACCTCCATGCGCGTGCCGATGCCGGTGCACTCGGGGCAGGCGCCGAAGGGCGAGTTGAAGGAGAAGGAACGGGGCTCCAGCTCCTCGAAGGACAGGTCGTCGTACGGGCAGTAGAGGTGCTCCGAGTACATGCGCTCGCGCTCGGGGTCGTCCTCGGGGAGGTCGACGAAGTCGAGCACGACCATGCCGCCGGACAGGCCGAGGGCCGTCTCCACGGAGTCGGTCAGGCGCCGCTTGGCGGAGTCCTTCACCGTGAGGCGGTCCACGACCACCTCGATGGTGTGCTTCTCCTGCTTCTTCAGGGCCGGCGGTTCGGACAGCTGGACGGTCTGGCCGTCCACGCGCGCGCGGGAGTAGCCCTTGGTCTGGAGGTCGGCGAAGAGGTCGACGAACTCGCCCTTGCGCTCGCGCACCAGCGGGGAGAGCACCTGGAAGCGGCTCCCCTCGGGCAGCTCCAGGACCTTGTCCACGATGGCCTGCGGCGACTGGCGCGAGATCGGGCGGCCGCACTCGGGGCAGTGCGGCTTGCCGATGCGCGCGAAGAGCAGACGCAGGTAGTCGTAGACCTCGGTGATCGTGCCGACCGTCGAGCGGGGGTTGCGCGAGGTCGACTTCTGGTCGATGGAGACCGCGGGGGAAAGACCCTCGATGAAGTCGACGTCGGGCTTGTCCATCTGGCCGAGGAACTGCCGTGCGTACGAGGAGAGCGACTCCACGTAACGGCGCTGGCCCTCGGCGAAGATCGTGTCGAAGGCCAGGGAGGACTTGCCCGACCCGGACAGGCCCGTGAAGACGATGAGCGAGTCACGAGGCAGGTCGAGCGAGACATTCTTCAGATTGTGCTCGCGCGCGCCACGGACGATGAGACGGTCGGCCACGCCGGTCCGCACCTTTCTTGGGAGAAGTGACAGGGGCGGGGCCCCCGTGCTTCTTCAGACTAGGGGGAGCCACTGACAACGTCGGGCGGATTGCCCGGTTGCATAACAATCCCCGGCCTTCCAGCATGCCCGATGCCGTCACCGACGATATAGCACGTGCATTCGATTTGCGGGCGGGGTCCGTCACCTTCACCCGAACGAGTGGCCGGGCTAGGGTCGGCGCCATGATGGATCACGCTCATGACCTGGCCTGTGTACGTGAGGCGACCGACCGGCTGCTCACCGCGGTCGCCGCACTGGACAACGCCGCGCTCGCCGGGCCGTCACGGCTTCCGGGCTGGAGCCGCGGGCACGTCCTCGCCCACCTCGCCCGGAACGCGGACGCGCTCGTGAACGTCCTCGAGGGCCGTCCGATGTACGCGAGCGCCGAGGCGCGGAACGCCGACATCGAGGAGGGCGCGGCGCGTCCTGTGGAGATCCAGGTCGCCGACGTCCGGGACAGCGCGGCCCGCTTCCAGGCGGCCGGGGACGTGCCCGCGGACTGGACGCGCACGGTGGAGCTGCGCAACGGGGTCACCGACTCCGCGTCGCGGGTCCCGTTCCGCCGGTGGGTGGAGGTGGAGCTGCACCACGTGGACCTCGGGATCGGGTACGAGCTGGAGGACCTGTCGGCCGAGTTCGTGGAGCGGGAGACCGGTTTCCTCGCGGAGCGGTTCTCCGGACTCTCCGACGTCCCGGCGGTCCGTCTCACGGACGGCACGCGCGCGTGGATCACCGGGCGCGGGGCCGACGTGCCCGGGATCACGGTCACCGGCCGGCCGGCGGACCTGCTGGGCTGGCTCGCCGGGCGCCGCGACGGCGCGGCTCTGGAGGTGGCCGGCGGGGACCTGCCGAAGCTGCCCCCGCTCTAGAGACCACCCGCGGGGACCACGGCCGTCCCCGGACCCGTCCGAGCGGCCGTGCGCCGGGCCCGTACCGCTATAGGCTGCCGACATGACGTACTCCGGAGAGGTCAAGGTCGGCGGACCGGCGGATGTGCACGAGCTGAAAGACCTGATGATCACCAAGATCGCGGTCGGCCCGATGGACAACAACGCCTACCTGCTGCGCTGCCGGGCCACCGACGAGCAGCTCCTGATCGACGCCGCCAACGAGGCGCGGACGCTCCTCGGCACGATCGGTGACGACGGCATCGCGTCCGTCGTCACCACGCACCGGCACGGTGATCACTGGCAGGCACTCGCCGAGGTCGTCGCGGCCACGGGCGCGCGTACGTACGCCGGCCGCGAGGACGCCGCCGGCATCCCCGTGCCCACGGACGTCCTCGTCGACGACGGCGACGTGATCAGGGTGGGCCGGGTGGAGCTGACCGCGCGCCATCTGGTCGGCCACACGCCCGGCTCGATCGCGCTGGTCTACGACGACCCGCACGGCCACCCGCACATCTTCACCGGCGACTGCCTCTTCCCCGGCGGTGTCGGCAACACGCACAAGGACCCGAAGGCGTTCGCGAGCCTGATCCACGACGTGGAGACGAAGATCTTCGACGTGCTGCCGGACGAGACCTGGGTCTACCCGGGACACGGCAACGACACGACGCTGGGCGCGGAGCGGCCGCATCTGCCGGAGTGGCACGCGCGCGGGTGGTGAGCGGGGAACGGGCCTTCACGGCCGGTCCGCACGGCTCCGTCCCCCGGGTGCCGCCCGCGCCTCTTACCAAGTTCCCGGTGCCGAAACCAGCGGCGCCCGGCGCGCGTTCGGTCGTCCGCGCGCTCCGCGCGGGCACGTCGCACGCGCGCCGGGCGCGCATCGCACACCACACATGCTCCGGGCGCACACCGCCTCGGCACGCGCCCCGTGTGATTCCTTCGCCCGGACGGAGCCCCCGTGCGCACTCGCGGAGAACGGCGCTCCGCAGTCAACTGGTAGCAGCCCGCGCAGGACACCGGTTCCTGAAGCGGTAGGGCCGCCGGTCTCCAACCCACCGCCCTCGGCCGGCGGCCCAGTACATCGCCTGCGTGTGTGTCACACACGGCCACGTTCACACAGCCGCAACACCCGTTCCCACTATGCGGACAACTACCGCCGTGACCTGGACAGATGCCGCGTTCGCTGCCACTCTCCCGCCATGCATCCTGCCCCTCGCACCCTGCGCCGCGCGGTCGCCGCCGTCACCGTAGCCCTGCTCGCCACCGCTGTCGGCTGTGCGCCGCAGCCCGAGGAGAAGGCGTCCGCCACCTCGTCCGGGCCGGCCGCGAAGAGCTGCGCCAAGGGCAAGCTCGCCACGAAGACGTCCGGGAAGCTGACGATCGCGACGGACGAACCGGCGTACGAGCCCTGGTTCAAGGACGGCAAGCCGGCCAACGGCCAGGGGTTCGAGTCGGCGGTCGCCTATGCCGTGGCGAAGCGGCTCGGCTATGACAAGAGCGCGGTCGTCTGGCAGAGCGTGCCGTTCAACAAGGCGTTCGCGCCGGGGGTGAAGAGCTTCGACTTCGACATCAACCAGGTTTCGATCAGCGACGAGCGCAAAAAGGCCGTCGACTTCTCCTCCGGCTACTACGACGTGCGTCAGGCCGTCATCGCGCTCAAGGGCGGCAAGGCGGCCAAGGCGACGAGCATCGCCGACCTGCGCGGGCTCAAACTGGGCGCCCAGGTGGGCACCACGAGCCTCGAATACATCACCGGCCTGGTGAAGCCGTCCCGGCAGGCGGCCGTCTTCGGCAAGAACGACCAGGCCAAGTCCGCGCTGAAGAACGGTCAGGTCGACGCCGTCGTCACCGATCTGCCGACCGCGTTCTACATCACCGCGGCCGAGGTCACGGACGCGAAGATCGTCGGCCAGTTCGAGAACCAGGGCGGCGCGCCCGAGCAGTTCGGACTCGTGCTGGACAAGGGCAGCGCGCTGACCTCGTGCGTGACCGCCGCCGTCGACGCCCTGCGTAAGGACGGCACGCTGGCCGGCATCGAGAAGCAGTGGCTCTCGGACGCCGTCGACGCCCCGGTGCTCAAGTGACGGTCGTCAAGGGCGAGCCGGCCCCGGAAGGGGCGGACGACACCGGTGACATGACCCGTGGCGGCCCCGGCGGCGACGGCTACGTGCCCTCCGAACGGCGGCTGGCCCGCGAACGCCACCGTCGCGCGCGTGCCCGTCGCGCCACGGCGATCGCGGCCCTGTCGACCCTCGTCACCGCGGCACTGCTCTACCTGGTCGTCGTCAACGCCCCCGGCTGGCCGCGCACCAAGGAGACCTTCTTCAGCGCGCACTACGCGCGCGAGGCGTTCCCGAAGGTCCTCGAAGGGCTGTGGCTGAACCTGCGGCTGCTGCTGGTCTGCGGGGCCGCCGTCCTGGTCCTCGGCATGCTGATAGCGATCGCGCGGACCCTGCGCGGCCCGGTCTTCTTCCCGCTGCGGGTGCTGGCGGCGGCGTACACCGACTTCTTCCGCGGGCTGCCGCTGATCATCAACCTGATGATCGTCGTCCTGGGCGTGCCGGCGCTGCGGCTGCAGGGGGTGACGGTCGATCCGGTGCTGCTCGGCGGCACGGCGCTGACGCTGACCTACTCGGCCTACGTGGCGGAGGTGTTCCGGGCCGGCATCGAGTCCGTCCATCCCTCGCAGCGCGCGGCGGCCCGCTCGCTGGGCCTGACCAGCCGGCAGACCCTGCGCCACGTCGTGCTGCCGCAGGCGGTGCGCCGACAGGTGCCGCCGCTCCTCAACGACCTGGTGTCGCTGCAGAAGGACACCGGTCTGGTCTCCATCGGCGGGGCGGTGGACGCCGTGCGCGCGGCCGACATCATCGTGGGCCGCAGTCTGAACTACACGCCGTACATCGTCGCGGGGCTGGTCTTCGTGGCGCTGACCATCCCGATGACCCGGTTCACCGACTGGGTGACGGCCCGGATGGACCGTCGGCGGGCGCAGGGAGGGTCCCTGTGAGCACCCGGGGAGGATCGCTGTGAGCACGCTGGAGAACGCGCCCGAGGGCCACGGGCCCGTCCTGCGCATGGAGTCGGTCCGCAAGACCTTCGGCGACTCGGTCGTCCTGCGGGACGTGCACCTGGAGGTCGCCCCGCACACGGTGACCGCGCTGATCGGCGCCTCCGGTTCGGGCAAGTCCACGCTGCTGCGCTGCGCCAACCTCCTGGAGGAGATCGACGACGGCGCGATCTGGCTGGACGGCGAGGAGATCACCGACCCTCGGGCGGACCAGGACGCGGTACGGCGCCGGATCGGCGTCGTCTTCCAGGCGTACAACCTGTTTCCGCACATGACCGTGCTCGACAACATCACGCTCGCGCCGCGCCGGGTGCACGGGGTGGCCCGCGCGGAGGCCGAGGAACGGGCCAGGGAGCTGCTGGAACGGCTCGGCCTGGCCGGGAAGGCGGATGCCTACCCCGACCGGCTCAGCGGCGGCCAGCAGCAGCGTGTGGCGATCGTACGGGCCCTCGCGGTGCGGCCCCGGCTGTTGCTGCTGGACGAGATCACGGCCGCGCTCGACCCGGAACTGGTGGGCGAGGTGCTGGAGGTGGTCCGCGGCCTGAAGGAGGAGGGGATGACCATGGTGCTGGCGACGCACGAGATGGGGTTCGCGCGGGACGTCGCCGACCAGGTGTGCTTCCTGGACGGCGGGGTCGTGCTGGAGCGTGGCAGCGCCGAGCAGGTCTTCGGCGAGCCGCGGCACGAGCGCACCCGGCGCTTCCTGCGCCGGATCGTCGAGGCGGGCAGGCTGTAGTCCCGCGCTCGGGGTTACGCGTCCGCCCGCGCCGCCCCGAGCAGCGCCGCGACCCGCTCCACGCCGAACACATAGCCCTGCACCCCACAGCCGGCGATCACGCCGTCGGCGCGCTGGGAGACGTACGAGTGGTGCCGGAACGGCTCGCGCTGGTGGATGTTGGAGATGTGCACCTCCAGCACGGGCATGCCGTCGCAGGTGTTGAGCGCGTCCAGGATGGCGACCGACGTGTGCGAGTACGCGCCGGGGTTGATGACGATCCCGCAGTGCCCGAGCCGCGCCTCGTGGATCCAGTCGACGAGCTGACCCTCGTGGTTGGACTGCCGCAGGTCCACCGTGCCGCCGTAGGCGGCCGCCGCCTTGGCGCACAGCGCCTCCACGTCGGCCAGTGTGTCCTTGCCGTAGATCTCGGGCTGGCGCTGGCCGAGCAGGTTCAGGTTGGGCCCGTTGAGGATCATGATCGGTGCGTTGGCCAGGGTGCGGGGCACGGTTCCTCCGGTCCGTCGGTGGGCGGCGCGTCCGCGACCGCCGCTCGTCACGGACCGGTCTATCACGCCCTCCCCGGGCGGACAGCCGGTGGTGCACGCCCCTCGCCACGGCGCGCACCACCGGTCCCGTGATCACCTCCGCACGCCCCCGTAACTCCTGATCACGGTGGGTAGTTGACCCATCATGCACGACGTACAGGCTGTGAACAGGCCGTCCATGCCGCGGCTCGCCGCCGCCTCGCTCGCCGGGACGGCGATCGAGTTCTACGACTTCTTCGTCTACGGCACCGCGGCGGCCCTGGTGCTCGGGCCGCTGTTCTTCCCGACGTTCTCGCCGGTGGCGGGCACGCTGGCGGCGTTCGCGACGTTCGGGGTGGGGTTCATCGCCAGACCGCTGGGCTCGGTGCTGTTCGGGCATCTCGGGGACCGGCGCGGCCGGCGGCCGGTGCTCGTCGTCTCGCTGCTGCTCACCGGCGCCGCCACGGTCGCGGTCGGCTGTGTGCCGTCCTATGACACCATCGGCGTCGCCGCGCCCCTCCTGCTGCTCGTCCTGCGCTTCCTTCAGGGCCTCGGGCTGGGCGGGGAGTGGGGCGGGGCGGTGCTGCTCACCGCCGAGCACGCCCCCGCCGGACGGCGCGCCCTGTGGTCGAGCTTTCCGCAGATGGGCCCGGCGGTCGGCTTCGGGCTGGCCAACGGGGTGGTGCTCGCGCTGTCGGCGGCGCTGTCCGACGCGGAGTTCGCGCGCTGGGGCTGGCGCGTGCCGTTCTGGGCGGCCGGAGCGCTGGCACTGGCCGGTCTGTGGCTGCGCTCGTCCCTCGCGGAGAGTCCCAGCTTCCTGGAGATCGACGACCACGCGCGCGTGCCGTTCTTCGAGGTCGTACGGCATCACGGGCGGCTGGTGCTGCTCACGGCCGGGGCGCTCGCGGTGGGTTATGCGGTGTTCTACGCGGTGACGACCTGGTCGCTGGCGTACGCGACGGAGCGGCTCGGCGTGAGCCGTACGGTCATGCTGACGTGTGTCATGGGGGCCGTGCTCGTGCAGGGCGCGCTCGTGCCGCTCGTGGCGCTGTTCGCCGACCGGTTCGGGCGCCGGCCGATGTGTGTGGTGGGGTGCGTGGCGTGCGCCCTGTGGATGTTCCCGATGGTCGCGCTGCTGGCGACCGGAGAGCCGCTGCTGATGTTCCTGAGCATCCTGGGTGCCCTGCTCGCCTTCGTCACCGCGTTCGCGGTGATCGCCGCCTATCTGCCGGAGCTGTACGAGCCGCGGGTGCGCTGCACGGGCGCCGCCGTGGGCTACAACCTGGGCGGGGTCCTCGGCGGCGCCCTCACCCCGATCGTGGCCACGGCGCTCGCGGAACGGGGCGGGCGGGTGCCGTGGGGCGTGGGCGCGTATCTGACAGGAATCGCGCTGATCAGCCTGGTGTGCTTCACGCTGCTGCCGGAGACGCGTCCGGTGCCCGTGGCGGCGGTGGAGCCGAAGCCGGTCACGGGCTGACCGGACGTCCCTGCGCGCGGGCCATCGGCTAGGGATTGACCGCCAGTTCCAGGTAGGCCGCGAACAGCACCAGGTGGACGCCGCCCTGGAGCGGCGTGGCCCGGCCGGGGACCACGGTCAGGGAACTGACCACCACGGTCAGCGCGAGCATCAGCATGTGGGTAGGGCCCAGGCCGAGGACGAGCGGCCCGGACAGCCAGACGGAGGCGAGGGCCACGGCGGGGATGGTCAGGCCGATGCTGGCCATCGCTGAGCCGAGCGCGAGGTTGAGGCTGGTCTGCACCCGGTCCCGGCGGGCGGCGCGCAGCGCGGCGATCGTCTCGGGCAGCAGGACGAGCAGGGCGATGATCACACCGACCACCGCGTGCGGCAGCCCGGCCGCCGCCACGCCCGACTCGATCGTGGGCGACACCCCCTTGGCCAGGCCGACCACACCGACCAGGGCCAGCCCGAGCAGCCCCAGGCTGAGCCAGGCCTCGCGCGCCGAGGGGGGTGACGCGTGGTCCTCGCCGCTGATCACCTTGCCCTGCCGAGTGACGGGCAGGAAGTAGTCACGGTGCCGCACGGTCTGGGTGGTCACGAACAGTCCGTAGAGGATGAGCGAGGACAGCGCGGCGAAGGTCAGCTGGACGGTGGAGAACTCGGGTCCGGGCTTGCTGGTGGTGAAGGTCGGCAGCACCAGGCTGAGCGTGGCCAGCGTCGCCACGGTCGCCAGGGCGGCGCCTGTGCCCTCGGGGTTGAAGAGCGCCGTGCCGTGCCGCAGGGAGGCGACGAGGAGGCTGAGACCGACGATGCCGTTGCAGGCGATCATCACGGCGGCGAAGACGGTGTCCCTGGCCAGCGTGGAACTCTTGTCGCCGCCGTCGGCCATGAGGGTGACGATCAGGGCGACCTCGATGATCGTGACGGCGACGGCGAGCACCAGGGAACCGAAGGGCTCGCCGACCCGGTGCGCGACCACCTCGGCGTGGTGCACCGCCGCCAGGACCGAACCGGCCAGGACGAGGGTCACCAGGGCGACCAGGGCGCCGGGCAGGGCCCGGCCCCAGGTGAGGGCCAGCATGACGACGGCGAGCACCGGCACGAGCGTCGTCCATTGGCGGGTGTGCGACCGGAGCCGAGTGATCATGCGGCGATGGTCGCAGAGGCGTACAGGATTCGCATTCCGTTCTTTTCGGATACCTCTCATCCTTTCCGGTGTGGGGTCCGGTGCCGGTGGGACCGGAGGCGCCTTATGGCGAGACCTCGCCCAGGAGGCCGGGCGAGGTCTCGGACTTCAGTGACGGTGCCGGCGGACGGCGGCACCGTCACACGTCGACGCGCTCCTTCGGGGCGTCCTCGCCCCCGGCGAGCGCCGCCTGCTTCCTGGTGGCGAGCAGGCTGGTGACGGTGGTGACGGCGAGGACCGCGCAGATCACTCCGAGCGAGACGGGGATGCTGATCTCGGGGACGTGGACACCGGACTCGTGCAGGGCGTGCAGTACGAGCTTGACGCCGATGAAGCCGAGGATGACCGACAGCCCGTACGACAGGTGGACCAGCTTCTTGAGCAGTCCGCCGATGAGGAAGTACAACTGGCGCAGCCCCATCAGGGCGAAGGCGTTGGCGGTGAAGACGATGTACGGGTCCTGGGTCAGGCCGAAGATCGCGGGTATGGAGTCCAGGGCGAACAGCACGTCGGTGGTGCCGATGGCGAGCATCACGACCAGCATCGGGGTCATGACGCGCTTGCCGTTCTGCTGGATCCACAGCTTGGTGCCGTGGTAGCGGTCGGCCACGCCGAACTTGCGCTCGACGGCCTTCAGGAGCTTGTTCTCCTCGTACTCGTCGTCCTCCTCATCCGCGCGGGCCTCCTGGATGAGCTTCCAGGCGGTCCAGATGAGGAAGGCGCCGAAGAGGTAGAACACCCAGGCGAAGCTGGCGAGGATCGCGGCTCCGGCGGCGATGAAGACGGCCCGCAGGACCAGCGCTATGAGGACGCCGACGAGCAGGACCCGCTGCTGGTACTGGGTGGGCACCGCGAACTTCGCCATGATGAGGACGAAGACGAAGAGGTTGTCGACGCTCAGGGACTTCTCGGTGATGAAGCCCGCGAAGAACTCGCCGGCCGGCTGTCCGCCGCCGAAGACGAGGAGGCCGAGGCCGAAGAGGCCGGCCAGGGTGATCCAGACGACCGTCCAGACACCCGCTTCCTTGAGCGACACCTCATGCGGCTTGCGGCCGATGAAGAAATCGACCGCGATCAGCGCGGCGAGACCCGCGATGGTGAGGACCCACAGGCCCATGGAGACTTCCACTGCACCTCCGGCATTGCGTGACGGCAAACACATCAGCGTTGTCGCTGCCGGAGGTCTCTTCCGCCCGTGACGGGCCGACGCCCCGGGACCGGAACCGGTCCGTATTGACGGGTGCGCCGCAGCAAGGAGTACTCCCCTCCGTACGGAAGACAGTACCCCAAGCACCAAGGAAAGGTAAAGAGCTTGGTAAAGTAAAAACCAAATCAGCAGGTCAGAGACGCTTTACCAATGCTTGGTGCGGGGTCCGTGCTCAGAGGTGCCGACGGATCTCCGGCATGAGGTCCTGGAAGGTGCGGCCGTTGGCCGGGGCGCCGAGGGCGGTCATCGTCCAGCCGGAGCCCGCACGGTGCACCTTGGCCATGATCTGGGCGGTGTAGTCGCCCCCTCCGGCCAGGGTGTAGCGGGCGAGTTCCTGGCCGTTGGTCTCGTCCACGAGCCGGCAGAACGCGTTCTGCACCTCCTGGAACGTCTGGCCGGTGAAGGAGTTCACCGTGAAGACGATCTGGTCGATACGGGCCGGGACGCGCTGCAGGTCCACCAGGATCGCCTCGTCGTCGCCGCCCTGGCCGGCACCGCCCACGAGGTTGTCACCGGTGTGGCGCACCGAGCCGTCGTCGCTCACCAGGTGGCGGAAGAAGACGACGTCCTGCGGTTCCTGGCCGGCGAAGAGGACTGCCGAGGCGTCCAGGTCCACCTCGCGGGTGCGGGAGCCGAACAGCCCGCGCCGCTTGGCCGCCTGCCAGCCGAGCCCCATGCGGACCGCGGTCAGGGTGGCCCCGTCGTTCTTCTCCAGGCTGATGGCCTGGCCCTTGGACAAGTTGACGGACACGGCTGAATCCCCTCTCGACAGTCCCCTGCTGCCGCGCCGGGCCGTCGCACGGCGCGGTGGTTCAGACCCTACGCAGGGCGGCCGCCGGTACCGACCCCAGCCCGCGCTTTGTGTCGGTGTTGCAACACTTGACACACAAATGCCGAGGTCGGCGGAGGGGCGAGGTCAGGCGAGGCCGGCCTCCCGCATCTGACGCAGCTCCTTCTTCATCTCGGAGACCTCGTCGCGCAGCCGGGCCGCGATCTCGAACTGCAGCTCCGCGGCGGCGGCCCGCATCCGCTCGGTCATCTCCTCGATCTGCTCGGCCAGCTCGGCCGCCGGACGGTCCGTGGGCACGGCCTTGCCCTTGGCGGCCTTGCCGGCCTTCGCGCCCTTGGCCGCCTTGTCGCCGAGCGACGGAACGGGCGCCTTCGCCCCCTTGCCGTCCTTCGTCCTGCGGTAACCGGAGCCGAGGAGCTGTTCGGTGTCGACCTCCTCGCGGGCGATCTGCGCCACGATGTCGTTGATCTTCTTGCGCAGCGGCTGCGGATCGATGCCGTTGGCCTTGTTGTAGGCGATCTGCTTCTCCCGGCGGCGGTTGGTCTCCTCGATGGCCCTCTCCATCGCCGGGGTGATCTTGTCGGCGTACATGTGGACCTCGCCGGACACGTTGCGCGCCGCGCGGCCGATGGTCTGGATCAGCGAGGTGCCGGAGCGCAGGAAGCCCTCCTTGTCGGCGTCCAGGATCGCCACCAGCGACACCTCGGGCAGGTCCAGGCCCTCACGCAGGAGGTTGATGCCGACCAGGACGTCGTACTCACCGGCGCGCAGCTCACGCAGCAGCTCGACGCGGCGCAGGGTGTCGACGTCGCTGTGCAGATAGCGCACCTGGATGCCGAGCTCCAGGAAGTAGTCCGTGAGGTCCTCGGCCATCTTCTTGGTCAGCGTGGTGACGAGGACCCGCTCGTCCTTCTCGGTGCGCTTGCGGATCTCGTGCACCAGGTCGTCGATCTGTCCCTCGGTGGGCTTGACGACGACCTGCGGGTCGACCAGGCCGGTGGGGCGGATGATCTGCTCCACGACACCGTCCGAGCGGGACAGCTCGTAGGCGCCCGGGGTGGCCGACAGGTAGACGGTCTGCCCGATGCGCTCCTGGAACTCCTCCCACTTCAGGGGGCGGTTGTCCAGGGCGGAGGGCAGGCGGAAGCCGTGGTCGACCAGGGTCCGCTTGCGGGAGGCGTCGCCCTCGTACATCGCGCCGATCTGCGGGACGGTGACGTGCGACTCGTCGATGACGAGCAGGAAGTCGTCCGGGAAGTAGTCCAGCAGGGTGTTGGGCGGGGAGCCGGGGGAACGGCCGTCGAAGTGCATCGAGTAGTTCTCCACACCGGAGCAGGTGCCGATCTGGCGGAGCATCTCGATGTCGTACGTGGTGCGCATCCGCAGCCGCTGGGCCTCCAGGAGCTTGCCCTGCTTCTCCAGCTCGGCCAGGCGCTCCCCCAGCTCCTTCTCGATGTCGTTCACGGCCCGCTCCATGCGCTCGGGACCGGCGACGTAGTGGGACGCGGGGAAGACGTAGAGCTGCTGGTCGTCGCTGATGATCTCGCCGGTGAGCGGGTGGAGCGTGGACAGCGCCTCGATCTCGTCGCCGAACATCTCGATGCGGACGGCCAGCTCCTCGTAGACCGGGAAGATCTCGATGGTGTCGCCGCGGACACGGAAGGTGCCGCGGGTGAAGGCCAGGTCGTTGCGCGTGTACTGGATGTCCACGAAGCGGCGCAGCAGCTCGTCCCGGTCGATCTCGTCGCCGACCCTGAGGGGGACCATGCGGTCCACGTACTCCTGCGGTGTACCGAGGCCGTAGATGCAGGACACCGAGGCGACCACGACGACGTCGCGGCGGGTGAGCAGCGAGTTGGTGGCGGAGTGGCGCAGGCGCTCGACCTCCTCGTTGATCGAGGAGTCCTTCTCGATGTAGGTGTCCGACTGGGGGACGTACGCCTCGGGCTGGTAGTAGTCGTAGTACGACACGAAGTACTCGACCGCGTTGTTCGGCAGCAGCTCGCGGAACTCGTTGGCCAGCTGGGCGGCCAGTGTCTTGTTCGGCGCCATCACGAGTGTGGGGCGCTGGAGCTTCTCGATCATCCACGCCGTGGTGGCGGACTTGCCGGTGCCGGTCGCGCCCAGGAGGACGACATCCTTCTCACCGGCCTGGATGCGCCGGGCCAGGTCGGCGATGGCCGCCGGCTGGTCGCCGCTGGGCTGGTAGGGGCTGACGACCTCGAAGGGCGCCACCGTGCGTTCGATGTGGGAAACGGGCCGCATGTCATCCACCGTACGACCCCGCACTGACAACCGGTTCTGATCAGCGGTTCTGCGGGGTGCGGGGGCGGTGGTGCCCGGCCCGGCGGACCGGCCCGTGCTCCTGGTGGACGGCGGGGCCGTGGGCCGCGTGGGAGGCGACGGCGGCGGCCGGGACGCCCGGCTTGTGCTCGACGGGCGTCCAGTCGGGCCCGCCCACGACCATCAGCGGATCGAAGACCACGACCACACCCGCGATGAGCAGGAAGGCGAGCGGGCCGATCAGCATCGGTGCGAGCGAGGACGCCGCCGGCCCGCTCCCGGCGGGGTGGGTCGCGCCGTCGAGGTGGACGCCCAGGGCCGCCATCCCGGTGTAGTGCATGCCGCTGACCGCGAGTCCCATGACGAGGCTGGCGCCCACGCTCCACGCGAAGCCCCGTACCTGTCCGGCGGCCCACAGGGCGGCGGTGGCGGCCACGACCGCTATGACGACGGAGGCCGCGACGGTGTAGGTGTTGTAGGTGAACTGCCCGTGGAAGCGGACGCCCGCCATGCCGAGGTAGTGCATCGAGGCGACGCCAAGGCCGGTGATCGTGCCGCCGGTGAACAGCGGAGTGCCGGTGGCGCCCCGGTAGCCGACGATGAAGACGCCGATGCCGACCATGACGATGGCGAGCCCGAGGCTCGCGTAGGTGAGCGTCTTGTCGTAGTGGATCGGCGTCTCCTTGATGGTGAAGCCCATCATGGCGACGAAGTGCATGGTCCATATGCCGGAGCCGATCGCCGCCGAGCCGAGGGCCAGCCAGGCGGGGCGCCGGGAGTGCGTGACCAACAGCGACCGCGTGGTGCAGCGCAGGCCGAGGGCGCCACCGAGGCAGGCCATCAGATAGGCCACCAACGGGGTGACGGCCCCGTAGCTGAATCCGTCGACCGTGCCTTGCATCCGCGGCTGCCCTTCCGCCTTCTTGCGTCCCGGAATACCTGAATGTGCCCCCGTCCCAGGACGGCGCGGGCGGTCAGGGTTGTCGCAGAGAGTATGACTCCCACCGGAATGGTCGAACGACTTTCCGGCAAAGAAACACGTCCTTGTCGCAGATGTGCGTCCCCGGTGAGCGGGCTCGGGACGCCTCCTTCGGTATGTGGCCATCCTGCGCCGGGTGCCGTTGACGCTTTGCTGTCAGTCTGGTGCTGTCGGTATCCCTCGACGGGAGGAGTACGCATGTACGCGCGCGCAGTCGCCGGGACGGTCATCGCGGCCCTGGGAGCGGCGGCGGTCCTGCTGAGCACCGGTCCCGGCGCCCGGGCGGGCGACGGGGTCGTGCCCACCGTGATCGCCCACCGGGGCGCCTCCGCCTACGCCCCCGAGAACACCCTGGCCGCCATCGACAAGGCCGCCCAGCTGGGCTTCTCCTGGGTGGAGAACGACGTCCAGCGCACCAAGGACGGTCAGCTGGTCGTCCTCCACGACGACACCCTGGCGCGCACCACGAACGTCGAGGAGGTCTTCCCCGGCCGGGCTCCGTGGAAGGTGGGGGACTTCACCGCCGCGGAGATCGCCCGGCTGGACGCGGGCAGCTGGTTCTCCCCCACGTACGCGGGCGCGCGCGTGCCGACGCTGAAGCAGTACATGCGCCGGGTCGAACGCAACCACGAGAAGCTGCTCCTGGAGATCAAGAGCCCGGAGCTGTACCCGGGCATCGAGAAGCAGACGCTCAAGCTCCTCCGCAACGAGGGCTGGCTGGACGGCCGGCACCGGAACCGGCTGATCGTCCAGAGCTTCAGCGCCGACAGCGTACGGACCGTCCACAGACTGAGGCCGGCGCTCACCACCGCGTACCTGGGTACGCCCGCCGTGACGGAGCTGAAGGACTTTGCACGCTTCACGGATATGGTCAACCCCCAGAACGGGTCACTCACCCAGGAGTACGTGTCGGCGGTGCACGGCCTGCGCGGGCCGCACGGCCGGCCGCTGAGAGTGTTCACCTGGACGGTGGACACCGCGGCCGGCGCCCGCCGGGTCGCCGGCTACGGAGTCGACGGGATCATCACCAACAAGCCGGACGTGGTGCGGGACGCCCTGGATTCGCACTGACCCGGCGAGCGTTGTCAGTGCCGGGTCGTACCGTGGGCGCATGGACAGCCTTGGGCAGGACGAGCAGCGGGCCGTATGGGCCGTGGTCGGCACGGACATCGGCCCGCTGATGCTGGCGGCGACCCGGAACGGCCTGGTCAACGTGGTTTTCCACGCTTCGGACGCGGTGCGCGACCGGGCTCTGGAGCGGCTGGCCGCCCGACTGGGCGGCCGGCTCGTGGAGGATCCGGACTCCCCGCTGCTGGCGGAGGCGATACGCCAGCTCCGGGCGTACTTCGCGGGCGAGCGGCACCGTTTCGACCTGCCGCTGGACTGGTCGCTGAGCTCCGGGTTCAACCGGCAGGTGCTGCGCAAGCTGGCGTCCGGTGTGCCGTACGGCAGCGTGGTCGGGTACGGCGATCTGGCGGGGCGGGTCGGGCAGCCCGGCGGGGCGCAGGCGGTGGGGGTGGCGATGGGATCCAATCCGCTGCCGGTGGTGGTGCCGTGCCACCGGGTGGTGGAGAGCGACGGCGGCATCGGCGGTTTCGGGGGCGGCCTGGAGACCAAACGGAAGCTGCTCGCCCTGGAGGGTGTGCTGCCGGAGCCCCTGTTCTGACCGGCTCCGGGCGCGGCCGGTCGTGGTACCGCATCTCGAAGATCTTGCCGCACGGCTGGTCGTGGTGCCGGGCTCGAAGAGCCGGTCGGCGATACGGCTAGGCGTAGTGCCGGGCCTCGAAGACGTTGCCGTCGGGGTCGCTGAAGTAGAAGCTGCGCGCGGCGGCGCCGCGGGCGCCCGACAAACCGGAGTCGATGCCGGACACCGGGACGCCGTGCTCCTCGAGGCGGCCGCGCAGGGCTTCGAAGGCGTCGGCCGGCAGGGCCAGGCAGACGTGGTTGACCGGGTGGCCCGCGCTGTCGGCCGAGCCGGGCAGCATCTCCATCCGTGCGGCCAAGCCGTGCGGGGCGAGGTCGAGAATGGTCTCCTCGTTGACACGTACGGACGGGAAGGACACCGTCCCCTCCGTGTACTCGGCGACCCCGATCGGTTCCAGGCCGACGGCCGTTTCGTAGAAGGCGGCCGCGGCGACCGGGTCGGCCACCCACAGGACGACGTGGTCGAGGCGCGTGCTGTTCTTCGTCATACGCACCAGGCTGGTGGCCTCCCGGGCGGCCCACAAGCGTTTGGCCGGGTCCCGGTGCCGCCAGAGATGAGAGAGAGCCGACGGACAGGAGGCGGGCACATGGCGCTGGTGGTGTCGGAAGAAGTCCGGGAGGCGATGGGCGCGCGGCGGCCGGTGGTGGCCCTGGAGTCCACGATCATCGCGCACGGTCTGCCCCGCCCTCGCAATCTGGAGGTGGCACTCGAACTGGAGGAAGCGGTACGGCGGGAGGGTGCCGTGCCGGCGACCGTCGCCGTGCTCGACGGGCGGCCCCGGGTCGGTCTGGGCAAGGAAGAGCTGGAACGGGTCGCGAACGAGGAGATACGCAAGCTGGGCCACCGTGATCTGCCGCTCGCCGTGGCGGCGGGGGTGAGCGGAGCGACCACCGTCTCGGCGACGGCGCGGCTGGCCGCGCTGGCGGGCATCCGGGTGTTCGCCACCGGCGGGCTGGGCGGTGTGCACCGGGAGTGGACGGTCACCCAGGACGAGTCGGCGGACCTGGGACTGCTGGCGCGGACCCGGATCACGGTGGTGTGCGCGGGCGTGAAATCGATCCTGGACGTGCCGGCCACGCTGCAACGGCTGGAGACGCTGGGCGTGGCCGTCGCCGGATACGGCACGAACCGGTTCCCGGGCTTCTATCTGGCGGACTCGGGGCATCCGGTCGACTGGAGGCTGGACACTCCGGAGCAGGTGGCCGCCGTCATGCGCGCGCAGGACGCGCTGGACGCGCCGGAGTCGGCGCTGATCGTCGCCAACCCGGTTCCGGAGGCGGAGCAGCTCGATCCCGCTCTGCACGCGCGCGTGCTCGCCGACGCGCTGCGCGCCTGTGCGGAGCAGGGCGTCACCGGGCAGGCGGTGACACCGTTCCTGCTGGACCATCTGGTACGGCACACCGATGGTGCCTCGCTGCACGCCAACCTGGCCGCGGTGCGGGGCAACGTACGGCTGGCGGCGCGGATCGCCACGGAGTGGGCCAGGGGGTGAGCGCGGACCGGCACGGAAGTCTGCTGGTCGTCGGGGACGTGGTCACCGATGTGGTCGCCCGGCACCGGGGGCCGCTCGCGGCCGGCACCGACACGGCCGCCGCGATCCGGACGCTGCCGGGCGGCGCGGGCGCCAACGTGGCCTGCTGGGCGGCGTACACGGGCGCGGCGGACGTACGGCTGCTGGGGCGGGTGGGCGCGGACGCCGTGGCCTGGCACGAGCGGGAGCTGGTCGCGGCCGGGGTGCGGCCCCGGCTGGTGGTGGATCCGCAGGCGGCGACCGGGACGGTGATCTGCCTCGTCGACACGGGTGCGGCAGCCGAGCGGACGTTCCTGACGGACAGCGGGGCGTCCTTGCGGCTGGGCCCCGCCGACTGGTCGGACGCGCTGCTCGACGGGGTCGACCGGCTGCATTTGTCGGGCTATCTGCTGTTCACGGAGTCGAGCCGGGCGCTCGCCGGGACGGCGCTCGCGGCGGCACGCGCGCGAGGGGTGCCGGTCAGTCTGGATCCGGCGTCGGCCGGCTTCCTGGTGGAGCTGGGGGTGGACCGTTTTCTGGCGTTCGCGCGGGGACTGGACGTTCTGCTGCCCAGCCGGGACGAGGCGTGCCTGCTGACCGGGCTGCCGGATCCGGCGGACGCGGCGGCCAAGCTGAGCCGTCTGGTGCCGTTGGTGGTGGTCAAGGCCGGTGCGGACGGGGCGCTGGTGGCCCGGCGCGGTGCCGTGCCCACCCGGGTTCCGGCCCTGCCGGTGGCGCCCCGCGACACCACGGGTGCGGGTGACGCTTTCACCGGCGCGTTCCTCGCCGCCCTGCTGGCGGGCGCGGGCCCGGAGGAGGCGGCGGCGCGGGGCTGCCGGGCGGGTGCGGAGGCGGTCCGCCGGGTCGGCGGCAGACCGCCGCATCGGGACGGCTGGAGCTGAGCCCCGCAGGCCGTCGCGCTCCCGGCACGACCGGGGCGTTGTGGGATCGAAGAGCGTGGCGAAGGCGTCGCAGCGTCGGCCCGCCTCGTTCCGCCGGTTGTCCAGGAGGTACCCGTCGGCCGGCGTCGCGCCCTCGATCTTGCCTCCCGGTCGCCCGGGATCCCCGGTTCCGCCGTCGGTTGTCCACAGACGGGAACAAAGCGGAACTCCCTGTTCCCACAGGCCTCCACGCACTTTTCCCAGGACTGGCAGACTTGCGGGGCAAGGCGCGGAAGCGTCCCGCTCGGAGATCCACACGAGGAGATCCACATGTCCATGGCAGGGAATCTGCGGAAGGTCACGGGGCTGGGCAGCGTCGGCGGCCTGCGCAAGGTGGCACGGCTGGCCCGGCGTCGGCCGCGCGTGGACCTGAGCCATCCCGCCAGATCGCCCCTGGGCTCCTCGGTGGTCAACTGCGTCACATATCAGGACGGCGTGCGCGTCCCGGGGTGCTCCGACCTGGTGGATGCCGTGCGGCTGGTACGCAAGACCGGCGAGGGCTTCGTCTGGCTCGGGCTGCACGAGCCGACGGAGCGTGAGTTCGCCGGGGTCGCCGAGCTGTTCGACCTGCACCCCCTGGCGGTGGAGGACGCGGTCGAGGCCCATCAACGGCCGAAGCTGGAGCACTACGGGGACACGCTCTTCGCGGTGTTCAAGACGGTCTGCTACGTGGAGCACGAACGGCTGACGGCGACCAGCGAGGTGGTGGACACCGGCGAGATCATGGTGTTCGTCGGCGAGGACTTCGTGATCACGGTGCGGCACGGACGCCATGGCTCGCTCGGCCCGCTGCGCGAGGAGCTGGAGACGGACCCGCAGCAGCTCGCCAAGGGGCCGGCGGCGGTGCTGCACGCGATCGCCGACCTGGTGGTCGACGACTATCTGAACGTCACGGACGCGGTGCAGGGCGACATCGACCAGGTCGAGACGGAGGTGTTCTCGGAGAACGGGGCGCGCCTCGATCCCGGCCGCATCTACCAGATGAAGCGTGAACTGCTGGAGCTGAAACGGGCGGTGGTGCCGCTTGGCCGCCCGGTGGAGGACCTGGCGACCCGGCCCATCCGGGTCGTCGACCCCGAAATACAGGCGTACTTCCGGGATGTGCTCGACCATCTGATCCGGGCCAAGGAGCAGATCGCCGCGTTCGACGAGCTGCTCAACTCCATTCTGCAGGCGCACCTGGCACAGGTGACCGTCGCGCAGAACGAGGACATGCGGAGGATCACGGCGTGGGCCGCGGTGATCGCCGTGCCGACGATGGTGTGCGGGGTGTACGGCATGAACTTCGACCACATGCCGGAGCTGCACTGGCGGTTCGGCTACCCGCTGGTCATGGTCGTGATGGCGACGGCGTGTCTGGCGCTGTACCGGGGCTTCCGGCGCAACGGCTGGCTCTGAGAGCGCGGGCACACCGGGGTCGCGCGGCAGCGGTACGGCCGTGAGGCTCCAGGACGCCGGCTCCCACGGCTGTCCGGTTGCCCGGCCTGCCCGCCCGCCGGGTCAGCCGCTCCAGGCGGGGTGGCGCGGGTCGTCGGCGCGGACCAGCACGTCCGCCGTGCCGGCCGGGTCGGCTTCGGCCTCGTAGCGCTCGAAGGCGGGGAGGGTCCAGTGGTCGGCCTCGGGGGTGCGGCGGCGCAGAGCGCCCGGGGAAAGGAGGAGATGCACGGTCAGATCGAAGGGGAACCAGTGACGCAGCAGGAGCGGACCGTGGAGGAGGAGAATCCCGCCGGGCGGGAGTTGGACATAGGGGCTGCGGGTGGCCCGGTCCGTGACCGGGTCCCATAGGTCGGGCAGGATCCGCCCGCTGCCTCCGGGATCGAGCGGGCCGAACACCTCCCGCCACAGGGCGCCCGTGTCGAACCATCCGCTGTAGTACGACTCCGCGTCGCGCCGCCCGTGCTCCAGGCGCAGCGAGGCGGGGCGCAGGAAGCCCTCCGCGCCGATGACCAGGGAAGGGCGCCCGCGGACGCGCAGTGCCTCGCCGACACGCGTGGCCAGGTCTCCCGGCTGGGCGGCCGGGGCGCCGTCGAAGCCGACGCGCGGCCAGGCCCCTCCGTCGGCCGGCACCGCGTCGGCCAGCCGGTCGGCGAGCCGCTCGGCCAGCCGGTCCCAGGTGATCGCTTCGAGTCGCACGAAGCCATGATGCCGGGTGGCCCGGTGGAGCGACGAGGACGGTCGGGCACCGACGCCGACCATGCCATGGGCCATGGGCATGGCGGGCGGGGCGGCTGGGTGGCCCCTCGTGACGCGGGGTTGGTGGTACGGGCGCGGGGTGCGACGCCCAAAGACACGAAGACGCGGTGACACAAGGTCTCGCGTAAAACCGGGCAGAAAGCGCTGTCCATCGCTCTGCGCGGGGGCCTGTGGGGACGTATCGTGGCGGGAAGAGTGCTGCCCGATGTCGGACGGACCTTCGTACACCCGGCGCCTGTGGTGCCCCGTACGCGAGGAAGACGCCATGGCCGATCCCAAGGGGTTCATGACCACGCCGCGCCAGGAGTGGCCGCGGCGGCCCGTCGAGGAGCGGGTGCGGGACTGGGACGAGGTGTACGTCCCGGGAGCGCTGCTGCCCATCATCAGCGAGCAGGCCGACCGCTGTATGGACTGCGGCGTACCGTTCTGCCACCAGGCCTGTCCGCTGGGCAATCTCATCCCGGAGTGGAACGACCTGGTCTCGCGGGAGGACTGGCGGGCCGCCTCCGACCGGCTGCACGCGACCAACAACTTCCCGGAGTTCACCGGGCGGTTGTGTCCGGCCCCGTGCGAGGCGGGGTGTGTGCTGGCGATCAACCAGCCGGCCGTCACCATCAAGAACGTCGAGTGCGCGATCGCCGACCGGGCGTGGGAGGAGGGCTTCACGCCGGCCCGGCCGCCCGAGCGGCTGTCCGGGAAGACGGTCGCCGTCATCGGCTCCGGGCCCACCGGGCTGGCCGCGGCGCAGCAGCTCACCCGGGCCGGGCACACGGTCGCGGTGTACGAGAAGGACGACCGGATCGGCGGGCTGATGCGGTACGGCATCCCCGAGTTCAAGATGGAGAAGCGGCATCTGGAGCGGCGGATCGGGCAGATGCTGGCCGAGGGGACGAGGTTCCGCACCTCGACGGCGGTCGGCCGGGATGTTCCGGCGGCCGAGCTGCGGGGCCGGTACGACGCGGTGGTGATCGCGACCGGCGCCACGGCGTGGCGGGAACTTCCGGTACCGGGCCGGGAGTTGAACGGGATATACCAGGCGATGGAGTATCTGCCGCTGTCGAACCGGGTGCGCGAAGGGGATCTGGAGGTCTCGCCGCTGTCGGCCGCCGGCAAGCACGTGGTGATCGTCGGCGGCGGGGACACCGGGGCGGACTGTCTGGGCACGGCGGTGCGCGAGGGGGCCGCGTCCGTCACCCAGCTGGACATCTACGCGCAGCCGGGTGCGGAGCGCGACGAGGACAGCGACCCCTGGCCGACGTACCCGAGGATCTACCGGCTGTCGGCCGCGCACGAGGAGGCGCGGGAGCTGCGGACGGCGCCGGCGGCGGACGCGGACGCCCGGCTGTTCGCGGCGTCCACGCTCCGCTTCACGGGAGACGAGAGGGGGAATGTGCGGTCACTGCATCTGGTGGAGGTCGACGAACGGCGGCTTCCGCTGCCGGGTACGGGGCGGGCGCTCCCGGCCGATCTGGTGCTGCTCGCCCTGGGGTTCTCCGGGCCGGACCGGGAGGACGGTCTGATCGAGCAGCTGGGGCTGGCGCTGGGGCCGCGCGGCACGATCGCCCGGGACGACGGGTTCGCGACCAACGTCCCCGGGGTGTTCGCCGCGGGCGACGCGGCGCGCGGGCAGTCGCTCATAGTGTGGGCGATAGCGGAGGGCCGCGCGGTCGCGGCGGCCGTCGACCGCTATCTGACGGGGAGTTCCCGGCTCCCGGCCCCGATCACCCCCGCGGACCGGCCGATGACCGTCTGAGCGACGGCACCGCCGACCGCCCCCAAGGGCGCCGCCCGGGCGACGCGTACCACCCGACTGCCCCTTCCCGGCACCGCCTGGCCGACCCGCACCACCCGGCTCCGTCCCGCGGCGCCTGGGCAACCCGCACCACCCGGCTCCGTCCCGCAGCGCCTGGGCAACCCGCACCACCTGGTCCCTTCCACCGCCGGCCGGACGACCGGCCGCCACCGGTTTCGCCGCCCCACGGACCGGACCGCCTCGACCGGCCCACGGACCGGCATCCCACCGTCGGCCCGCCCTCAGCCGGTGCGTTCGTCCGTGCCCGCCACCTTCGCCGTGGCGAGGGCCACCCGGTTCCAGGTGTTGATGGTGAGGATCAGGGACAGGACCTGGGCCAGTTCCCGTTCCTCGAAGTGGGCGGCGGCCTCGGCGTAGACGGAGTCGGGGACACCGCCGTCGGCGATCAGGGTGACCGCCTCGGTCAGGGCCAGCGCGGCCTGCTCCTTGGGGGTGAAGAAGTGCCGGGCCTCCCGCCAGACGGCGACCAGATGGAGCCGGTCCTCGCTCTCCCCGGCCTTGCGGGCGTCGTTGGTGTGCATGTGCAGGCAGTAGGCGCAGTGGTTGAGATGGGAGGCGCGGATCTGGATCAGTTCGACCAGGGCCGGGTCCAGGCCCGCGCGGGCGACGGTGTCGAAGCGGATGATCGCGCGGTAGACCTCCGGCGCGGCCTTCGCGAAGTCCAGGCGGGTGCGGGCCGCCTCGGCGGCGGCGATCCCGGCGGCGGGATCGAAGGTGCTGCCGAAGGTGCTGTCAGCAGCGCTGCCGGAGGGGCTGATGGTGTGCGTGTCCGTCGTCATGTGCTCCACCGTAGGAGCCGGAAAGACCGATAGTAGGGTGCATTTCCATGGCGGAATCGTGGGTCAATTACGCGGAGCGGATCGGCGTCGACCTGCATCTGGAGCTGTCCGGACCGGGTGGCCGGCGGGCCGCGCTGACCCGGGCGCTGCGGGAGGCCGTGCGCGGTGGCCGGCTGGCCCCGGGCACCCGGCTGCCGCCGTACCGGTCGCTCGCCGCGGACCTGGGCGTGGCCCGCAACACGGTGGCCGACGCCTACGCGGAACTGGTCGCGGAGGGCTGGCTGACCGCCCGGCAGGGATCGGGGACCCGGGTCGCCGAGCGGGCGCGCCCGTTGCGCCGGGCCGTGGGTGCGCCGGCCCAGGCGCCGGCACGCGCGGGTGGCCCGCGGCACGATCTGCGGCAGGGCAGGCCGGACGCCTCGGCCTTTCCGCGCGCGGCGTGGGCGGCCTCGTACCGCCGGGCGCTCCAGGCGGCGCCCAGCGAGGCGTTCGGGCCGGGTGATCCTGCCGGGCGCCGGGAGCTGCGGGAGACGCTGGCGGAATACCTGGCACGCGCGCGTGGGGTGCGTACCGAGCCGGACCGGATCGTGATCTGCTCGGGCTTCGCGCACGCGCTGCGACTGCTCTTCGGCCGGGACGCGCCGGGCTCGACAGGCGGGGCGGGCGGGGCAGGCGGGCCGGCCGGCGGCGGGGTGCTGCGCGGTCCGCTGGCGGTGGAGGCGTACGGTCTCGGATTCCACCGGGACCTGCTCTCGGCGGCCGGTGTGCGCACGGTGCCGTTGCCGCTGGACGAGCACGGCGCGCGGGTGGTGGCGCTCGGGCCCGAGCGGGCCGTGCTGCTGACGCCCGCGCACCAGTTCCCGACCGGCGGACCGCTGGGTCCGGAGCGCCGGGTGGCGGTGATCGACTGGGCACGCGCGCGGGGGTCGGTGGTGCTGGAGGACGATTACGACGGCGAGTTCCGATACGACCGCAGGCCCGTCGGCGCGCTTCAGGGACTCGACCCGGAGCGGGTGATCCACATCGGGTCGGTCAGCAAGAGTCTGTCGCCGGCGCTGCGGCTGGGCTGGATGGTCCTGCCGGAGCGGTATGTGGAGCCGGTGCTGGCGGCGAAGGGCGAGCGGGAGGGGTGGGCGAGCGTGCCGGACCAGTTGGCGCTCGCCGACTTCGTGGCCTGTGGGTCGTACGACCGGCATGTGCGGCGGATGCGGCAGCGGTACCGGGGCCGGCGTGACCGGCTGGTCGCCGCGCTGGCCGAGCGGGCGCCGCACATCGAGGTGACGGGCATCGCGGCGGGGCTGCACGCGGTGCTGCGGCTGCCGCCCGGCACGGAACGGACGGTGGTGGAGGCCGCCGCGCGGCGGGGCGTCGCCCTCGACGGTCTCGCCGCGTTCCGGCACCCGGACGGCCCGGCGTCGGCCGGCGACGGCCTGGTGGTGGGGTACGCGGCCCCGGCCGACCACGCCTACGGGGCGGCGCTGGAGGCGCTGTGCGAGGTGCTTGCGGCGGCGTGATCCCGTACCGCCGCGGGCGGCACTCCTGCGGCGGAGGAGGCCCATGACGACTGGGGCGACTCCCCTACGGCCTGCGGGCCGCCGCGCCGTACCGCGGGATCACGCCGTCGTCCTGGCCTGGTATCGGCTCGCCCGGTCCGGGGTCCTGGCGGTGCACGAACTCCACGCCGGGGCCCACCAGGTCCAGGTCGCTGAAGAAGCGGGGGAATTCCTCGCGTGCGGGGAGGCGCGGTCGACCCTCGCCGTCACCGGCTCCCGGCGGTCCGGGCCGGCGGTCGCCGGCCCATCGCCTCGTCGAGGGGGTGGTTGTCCTTGCCGCCGGGATACCGGTCGTCCATCCGCGCGGGACGCGGCCTGCCGGTGTCGGTCTCGATGGCCGTCGGGTCCGGCCCTGTCCTGCCGCGTTCCGTGAGCGTCGGACGCGGGGACCCATCAGATCGGGGTCACGGGAGGGAAGTCGAACGCAATGATCAAAAGCCTCGACGGGGCGCCGGGCCGGGCCGCCGGCGAGTTCAGGACAGCAGGAAGTCGGCCACCCCCGCCTTGGCGCCCTCTATGAACGCGGTCATCTCGGCCATGGTGTAGATCAGCGCCGGTCCGTCCGGGTCGGTCGACTGGCGTACGGCGATCCGGCCGTCGGCGAGCTTCATGGCCTCCAGGCAGTTGCCGCCGTTGCCGCCGCTCCAGGGTTTGTGCCACCCCTCGCTGCCCAACTCCCGCGCGGGCATGCCGTTGTAGACGCGTCCGCGCGGCCTGATGCGATCCATTCACAGCTCCTTGCGGAGATCCCGGAGGATCTCCTTCGTGCGTTGTGCCGTAGCGGCCTGTGCCGCCATGCGGTCCATGACCTCCAGGTGGGTCGCCACCTCGGCGCGCGCGTCCAGATAGACGGCGCCGGTCAGGTACTCGCTGTAGACCATGTCCGGCAGTTCGGACATGGCGAATCGGAACAGCACGAAGGGCCCGTACGTCCCCGGGTGCGGCCCGTTGGCGAACGGGGCGACCTGGAGCGTCACATGGGCCAACTCCGTGGCCTCAAGCAACTTGTCGATCTGTGCGCGCATGACCTCCGGGCCGCCGACCGGACGGCGCAGCGCGGTCTCGTCCATCACCGCCCAGAAGCGGGGGGCGTCGGGGCGGGTGAGCAGGGCCTGGCGCCGCATGCGCAGGTCGACATGGCGCTCGATGTCGTCCGGGCTGGTCTGGCCGATGGCGCCGGACCTCAGCACGCCACGCGCGTAGTCCTCGGTCTGCAGCAGCCCGGGGACGAAGTGCGGCTCGTAGGAGCGGATGAGGCTGGCCGCGCCCTCCAGGCTGACGTACATGGAGAACCAGCCCGGCAGGATGTCGTGGAACCGCTGCCACCAGCCGGGCCGGTTCGCCTCCTCGGCCAGCTGGACGAAGACGTCGGCCTCGTCGTCGGGGACGCCGTAGGCCTTCAGCAGCAGTTGCAGGTACGGGATTTTGAGGGCGACCTCGGCCGTCTCCATGCGGCGGACGGTGGCGGGGGCGACATGGAGGACCCGGGCGGCCTCCTCGCGCTTCAGCCCGGCGCGCTCCCGCAGGTCCTGCAGGCGCCGGCCGAGGACCACCTGGCCCACCGTCGGCGCGGACCGCGGTTCGCTCACGCTCCCACCTCCACCGAAAGCCTCCGAAAGTTTCCCGACAGCCCTGCGGCGCCATTCGAAGACTCATTCGAAGACCGGGCCCGATCTCCGACGACTCCAATTGGCGCCGCGCGAGGAACTGTTGCGAGCAGTGTGCCACGCTCCCTGACAGAGTCCACAACACTCTGCATTTTTCAGAGTGACTCTTGCCAAGTGTCCGCGACGGGGCGATAGTGGCAGGCGTGATTCCGTCCGCGCCTTTAGGAACAGACGCCGCCGCCGGCCGTACCGGTCTCGGCGCCGAGGGGGGCATCCCCGCGCGAGCCGGTTCGGGCCTGGTGGAGGGGGCACCCCTCCAGGGAGGCGCCGCCGGACGCAGGTTCCGCTTCGAGCTGGCCGCACATCCGGGTTCCGTCGCCCAGGCGAGACGTCTGACCCAGGCCCGGCTGTCCGGCTGGGCGGTCTGCGCGGACACCTGTGACAGCGCGGCCCTGGTCATATCCGAGCTGGTCACCAACGCCATCGTGCACACCGCGAGCAGCCGGGTCGTGTGCGAGCTGCACGACCACGACGACATGGTGCGCATAGCCGTCCGAGACGAGGGCTGTGCTCCTGGCGAACCCCACCCGTCCCCGCAGCGACCCGACGAGGAGCACGGGAGGGGGTTGCTTCTCGTCGACGCGCTGTGCCGGGCCTGGGGCGCCCAGGAGCACGGCCCCGGCCTGCTGGTCTGGGCCGAACTGCCGCGCGGCACCGACACCGCCCAGGAGGCGGACACCGCCCAGGACGCGCCCGAGCCGCGCGCCGACCTGGGCTGGGGCGCCCGCCCCAAGCCGGGCCGCACCGAGGACTCCGGGGAGGACCAGCAGTCCGCGGCGGAGCGGTACCTGCGGGAGTCGGGGCGCTACGACGGCGACGCCCTCCACGCCGAGCGGCACCCGCACACGGCGTCGGCGGAGCTGCCGGCGGAACACCCGTGCCGCACGCCCGGGCAGCGTCGTCACCGGGAGCGGCCGTGACGGGCGCCGTCGGCGCCGGACGGACCGGCGACGCCGGAACCGGGGACGCCGGAACCGGTGCCGGGGCCGACTCCCATGCCTGTACCGGGTCCCCTGCCGGTGCCGGGTCTCATGCCGGTGCCGGTTCCCGTTCCCGTACCGCTGCCGGTCCGGAGGGCGCCTTCGGCTTGGACACGCTCGTCCGGATGCAACGCCGGCGGTCGGCCCCGGACCAGGACGCGGGTCAGCCGCTGTCGCTGCCGGACGGCATGACCGCGCCGCTCGGCTGGGACGCCGTGGCCGTGCCCGACCGACTGGGCCCGCTCGTCGTACCCCGGCTGCCGCGGGTCGGCTGCGTGTACGCCGACGGCTCCCAGTGGTGGTGGATCGTGCCGTCGGACTCCGACTACGCCCTGCCCTGGCCGTCACCGGCCCGCTACACCACGGGCGCCATGGTCACCGGCACCGCCCGGCTGATCCACCGCCCGGCGGGCACGGTCCCGTACACCCCGCCGATCCCGCTCTACCTGGCCCTGTGCCGGGTGACGGGTACGGCCCCGGACTGGTCACGGGCCTCGTCGGCGTAACCCGCGCACTCCCCCGCACTCCCCCGCGCGTCCCCCCACCCCGTACCTCTCCTCACACCCCCGTACGCCTCGTCAGAGCCTGTCCGACCGGCTCACTCGGACGGTTCGGCGCCGCGGACGATCACCAGGAACGCGTCCGTCGCGAGGTCCATGACGACCTCGGCGGGCATGCCTTCCATCCGTCGCGCGTGCGCGAACTCCTCCGCGGGCCAGGAGCCGCGCGGACCACCGGCGGGAAAGCGTTCGAGCACCCTTCGCCCGTTCACCATCTCGACCTCCAGAAGCGTCGTACGTGCAAGGAGTCAACGCTCTGGAGAACGCCCTGGTGAGGAAAACGCCTCGCCCGGTGACGGTACTGAGACCTAGCCGACACCGGTTCGGCGCGGACGGTGAGGATCCGTTCCGTATCAGTAGTCGTACTCGTCGTGCAGCCGCAGCCGGTCGCTGCCGGCGGGGTTGCGGCCGAGCGCGGTCAGGTCGAGCAGGGCCGCGGTGGTGCCCAGCACGTCCAGCCCGTCGTCGTACAGCGAGTAGGTGTGGAAGACCCGGTCGTGGTCGCGCAGGAAGCAGCTGACGCCCGCGCGTTCGACCAGTTCGCCGTCCGCCTCGACGGTGGCCTCGAAGTCGCGGTTGAAGTCGCTGTGCGCCGAGGAGTACCAGGGCACCGCCCAGCCCATCCGCGCCTTGAACGGCAGGATCCGGGTGAACGGTGCCCGGGACACGGCCGCGAAGGAGGTGTTGCGGGCACGCAGATGGGCGAGGTGGCCGACCTGGTCCAGGAAGGCCGCGCAGCACGGGCAGCCGGTCTCCCACTCCGGCGCGAACATGAAGTGGTGGACGACGAGCTGGGCCCGGCCCTCGAAGAGGTCCAGGAGGGTGGCCTTGCCGTCGCCGCCCTCGAAGACGTACTCCGGGTCGACCTCGACCATGGGCAGCCCCCGGCGCTCGGCGTCCAGGGCCTCGCGTGCCCGCCTGACCGCCTCCTCCTTGCGCCGCAACTCCTCGCGCGCCGCGCGCCACCGCTCACGCGAGACGATCTCCGGAAACGACATGAGCCCTCCTGTCCGACGGTCGGTCCGAGGGTGGTGACCGTCGGCGCGCGCGGAACTCATCGCCGCGAAGGGGGAGTTTTTCGGCCAGTCTCACCGGGCTCCCATGCCACCCGCGTTCCGCCGGGCAGCGGGCTCAGGCGGGGCTCAGGTGTCGTACTCCTGGACGCGCCGTCCATGGCCGCGCGCGGTCAGCCCGGGCAGCCGCCGCGTCAACTCCCGTACGACGTCTTCCACGTCGAGGGTGAGCAGTACGCGGTCCCGCATCAGGACGCGGCCGTCCACGATCGTCGTCCGGACGTCGGCCGCGCGGGCGCTGTGCACCAGGGTGGCGGCGAGGTCGTGGACCGGCTGGGTGTGCGGGCCGGTGAGGTCGACGAGGGCGATGTCGGCGCGCCGGCCGGGCGCGAGGCAGCCGATCCGGTCCCCGAGGCCGACCGCGCGGGCGCTCTGCGAGGTGGCGTGGTGCAGGGCCTGCCGGGCGGTCAGCCAGCGCGGGTCGCCCTCGGCGGACTTCTGGATCAGGGACGTCAGCGCCATCGCCTCCCACACGTCGAGGGAGTTGTTGGAGGCGGCGCCGTCCGTGGCGAGGCCGACGGGGACGCCGGCCGCGCGCAGGGCCCGTACCGGCGTGGTCGTCGGCCAGGCGAACTTCAGATAGCCGCGGGGCGCGGTGGCCACCGCCGTACGGCCGCCGGTGCGTTCCAGCAGCGGCAGGTCCCGCTCCAGGATGCCGGTGCCGTGGGCGATGAGCAGGTCGGTGCCCAGCAGGCCGGTGCGGTCCAGGATCTCGACGGGGGTACGGCCGTGCCGGGCCAGGCTGGTCTCGGTCTGGTCGCGGTTCTCGGCGGCGTGGATGTGGACGGGCAGGCCGTGCGCGCGGGCGAGTTCGGCGGTGGCGGTGAGGTCGGCGTCGGTGACGGTGTAGGGGGCGTGCGGGGCGAGGGCGGTGGTGACGCGGCCGCCGGCGGCGCCGCGCCGGCGGAGCGCGAACTCCAGCGACGCCTCCCGGCCCCGGGGCCCCTGGCCGGAGAAGTAGACCTGCCCGAGGTGGGCGCGCAGGCCGCACTCGGCGACGACGTCGGCGACCGTGTCCATGTGGAAGTAGTGGTCGGCGAAGCAGGTCACCCCGCCCCGGATCATCTCGGCGCAGGCCAGCCGCGCCCCCAGTGCCACGTCCCGCTCGGTGAGGTTGGTCTCGACGGGCCAGACGACGTCGTTGAACCACTCATCCGTCGGGAGGTCCTCGGCGAGCCCTCGCAGGGCCACCATCGGCGCGTGCGTATGGCAGTTGATCAGACCGGGCAGCGCGACCTGCCCGCGCGCCTCGATCCGTGTCACGGCCGGTACGTCCCGGGCGGCGGCGGCCGGGGTGACCGCGTCGATCACCCCGTCACGGACGACGATCGCGGCGTCCTCGCGGAATCCGATCCGTTCCGCTCCGTCGTGCACCAGGACGGCACAGCCGGTGACGACGAGGTCGGCGGAGGAGTCGCCCGGGGTCCCAACGGCACTCATGCGGCCAACGTACGCTCGGTACGGCCGCGACGGCTCGGTCACGACGGCTCGGTACGGCTACGACGGCTCCGTCACGTCGGCTCGGTAGGGCTACGCGGCGACGGGCAGCGGTACCCGTACGCCCCCTCGTTCCAGCCGCTCCAGCTCCGCCAGTGCCTCGCGCAGCCGCCGGAGGTGCCGGGGGGTGAGCCGCCCGGTGTCGTCGAGGTGCACGGCGCAGGCCGTGGTGGTGTCCACGAGCCGTTCCAGCGCCTCGGCGACGGCGTCCGTGCCCTCCGTGTGCCGGGCCAGGGCGGGCAGTTCGGCGGCGGCGTGCGAGATGGCGGTCCGGGCCTCGGCGAGGGTCCGGTACGCCTCCCGGCGCAACGCCCACCGCTCGGCACGGTCACCAGGCCCTTCGCCCGACGCCCACCGCTCGGCACGCCCACCGGACTCCCCGGACAGCACCCGCCCCTCGGCCCGGCCCCCGGGCCCGGCCGCGTGCTCGTGCCCGGGCGGGCCCAGGACGTGCAGCAGGTAGGCGTGTGCCGCGCCCCCGGCCGCCGTGAGCCGGTCGCGTACCCCGCCGCCCCGCTCCCCCGGCATCGGCAGGTGTCCCACGACCAGCACGAGCGCGCAGGCCAGCAGGGTCTCGCCGATCCGGCCGGCCGACGCCTGCGGTTCGCCACCGGCCATGATCAGGGCGAGGACGAGGACGGTCACGACGGCGGTGAGCGCCGCGAAGTGCCGGGTGGCGACCGGTATGAGCGCGCCGCACACCGCCACCAGCGCGATCAGTCCGGCCGGGCGGGGCAGCAGCGCGGCGAGTCCGGCGAAGACCAGGGCGCCGAGGACGGTGCCGGCGGCCCGGCACAGCACCCGGGAGGCGAGCGGGCCGAGGTCGGGCTTGACGAGGAAGACGGCGGTGGCGGGCAGCCAGTACCAGTGCGTGTGCGGCCCGTACCAGCGGGCGTGGTGCAGGGCCTGGGCGATGGCCGCGCTGGCGCCGAAGCAGAGGGCGACGCGCAGACCGTACTCGCGCCCGCCGGCGCCGAGCGCGGCCCGCAGCGCCCGGCGCGGGCCCCGGCGCCGGACGGGCAGCCCGCCGTGGCTGCCCTCGCCCCGGTCGAAGGCCTCGGCGGCGCGCAGCAGGGCGTCGTCCAGGGCGCGCAGGGCGGGGAGCACGGGCGGTGTCCCGGGGGCGCGGAGCCGGCCGGAGGGCAGGTGCGGGGCGGGCAGCGGGCCGGGGCCGGTGTCGGCGCGGACGGCCGCGGCGAGCCGCCGGGGTCCCTGCGCCGCCCGCGCCGGCACCGGCTCCCCCGCCCAGCACAGGGCGGTGGCGGCCTCGGCGAGGGGCAGCGCCGCGGCGAACCGCGCGTGCAGCCGGCGTTCGGCGGCGCAGGCGGGGCGGCCGCGCAGCCGGGGTCCGGCGAGGGCGTCCTGGGCGTGGTCGAGCGCGGCGGTCAGCGCGGCCCGCCGGGCGGTGGCGTGCGCGCCGCCCGCGGCTTCGACGAGCGCGGCGATCGCGTCGTACACGGCGGCGACCGCGGCCCGCTCCCCGTCGAACCGGAAGTCCCCGGCGAGCGAGCCGGGGGTGGGCAGGACGAGCCGCAGCACGAGCAGCCAGCCGGCCCCGGCGAGGAAGGCGAGGGCGCGCTGCCAGCCGGGGTCGGCCGCGGGCATCCCGGCGCCGACCGCCGCGGCGACGAGCAGCTGGGTGCCGGCGGCGGAGGCGACGGGCCCGACGGCGCTGATACCGCCGGCGGCCAGGCCGAGCGCGGTGAGCACCAGGGTTAGCGGTACGGCGGTCAGCCCCTGTCCGGCGTACGTTCCGACGAGCAGCCCGGCCGCTCCGGCCGACGCGGGTACGCCGAGCCGGCGCACGGAGGCCCGCCGGCCGCCCGGCCGGTCGTTGATGCCGGCGAGCATGGCGCCGATGGCGGCGAGCACCCCGAGGGCCGTCCGGCCGAGGAGCATCCCGGCGAGCAGCGACGGCCCGGCGGCGAGGGCGCCCCGGCACACCGCGTTCCAGGGGACGGGTTCGCGCTGGGCGCGGAAGGCGTGGGCGAGCCAGGGGGGTACGGCGGGCCGGGACACGGGGCTCCTGTTCATTCGAGGGCGGGGGTGGGCCTTCGGACGACGGTGGCCGGTGGAGGTGGCTCCACGGTAGATCGCGTTCCCCGCGCGAACGGAACGATCACGTTTCGGCCGTGTGAAACCTGCCGGGACGGCCGTTTTCTTTATGAACGCAATGCCCGACGGCCTCCTCGCCTTCAGAAGCACGCCCCTTCGTGGGTCCGACGCCCCGACGGCTCCTGGGCGTGGTTAATTCGGATGCGAGCGAGGCCGGGCGGGCCGGATGATCGGGCATCTGTCCACCGATCCCCCGTAGGAGCCGCTTCCGTGATCCGGCGCGTGACCGCCCCCGCCCTGTTCCCTCCGCCCGTCTACTCCCACGCCTCGGTCGTCGAGGCGGGCACGAAGCTCGCGTTCCTCGCCGGGTCGGTGCCGCTGACCGCCGACGGGGAGCTGGTGGGGCCGGGGGACCCCGTGCGCCAGGCCGAGCAGGTGATCGCCAATCTGCGCGAGCAGCTGCGGGCCGTCGGCAGTGATCTGGAGCATGTGCTGACGACGGACGTGTACGTGGTCGGCGACGACAGCGCGGCGCTCTCCGAGGTGTGGCGGGTGGTGGAGTCCTCGGGGCTGAGCGCGGGCCCGCACTCCTCCACGCTGCTCGGCGTGAGCTGCCTCGGCTACCCCGGCCAGCTCGTGGAGATCACGGCCACCGCCGTGGTACCGGAGCCGGCGGCGGACCCGGTCGTGCTGCGCCGTGCCGTGCCGGCCGACGCCCGTGCCGTCGCCGACGTCTACCTGCGGTCCTTCGACGCCGCGCTGCCGACCGTCGTCCGCCCGCGCACCGACGACGAGGTCCGGGACTACATCCGTGAGGTCGTGGTGCCGGCGCGGGAGACCTGGGTGGCGGAGGCGGCCGGCGCCGGTGTGGTCGGTCTGATGGTGCTGGACGGGGAGAAGCTGAGCCAGCTGTACCTGGACCCCGAGTGGCGGGGCCGGGGCATCGGGGACCGGTTCGTCGCGCTGGCCAAGGAGCGCAGCCCGGGCGGGCTGACCCTGTGGACGTTCCAGGTGAACAAGCCCGCCCACCGCTTCTACGAGCGGCACGGCTTCACCGCCGTGGAGTTCACCGACGGCAGCCGCAACGAGGAGCGCGAACCGGACGTCCGCTACGACTGGCGGCCCTGAGCCGTCCCTGACCGGCCGGGTGCCGTGGGACGCCCCCATGCCCGGTGTTTGGGCAGCGGCTTGGCGTAGCCGCCCGCGCGGCTCGTGGTCAGGCCGAGTGCCACGAGGGACTCGGCGAGTTTGACCGCCGCCCCGACGCCGTCGACCACGGGCAGCCCGAGCTTCCGTGCCACCGTGCGCTCCAGCCCGGTCATCCCGGCGCAGCCCAGGATCAGCACCTCGGCGCCGGCGTCCCGGGCGCGTGCGGCGGCGGTGAGGAACGCGGTCTCGGTCCGGGCCGGGTCCGCGGCGAGGTCGAGCACGCCGAGGCCGGTGCCGACGACGGCGGCGCAGTTGCGGGCCACGCCCGCGGTCTCCAGGCTGTCCTCGATCTGGCCGCGGGACCGGTCGAGGGTGGTGACGACGCCGTAGCGGCGCCCGAGGAGGCAGGCGAGGTGGGCCGCGGCCTCGGTGATGTCCACCACGGGTACGTCCACCAGTTCCCGTACGCCCTCCCGCCCGTGCTCCCCGAACCCGGCCAGCACCACCGCGTCGCAGGGCGGGCCGTCGTAGGTGCGGAGCGCGTCGAGGACGGCGGCGGCAGACAGGTAGCTGTCCAGCCAGCCCTCGCCGGACTCGGGTCCCCAGGCGGGGGTCAGTCCGGTCACGGTGGTGTCCGGGCCCGCGGCACCGCGGGCGCCGCGGACGATGTCCTCGGTCATCTCGCGGGTGGTGTTGCAGTTGGTGACGACGATCCGCACGTCAGCCCTCCTGTCCCGCCGCCGCGCGCTCCCGGCGGCACAGCGCCGCGTACAGACCGGCGGCGAGCGCCGTGCCGATGAACCAGGAGTACGGCGACACCGCGCCGAAGCTCCGCACCAGGGCCAGGACGGCGGCGACCGCGGCGGACGGCAGGAACGCCCACAGCGCCTTGGGGTTGACGCCCTTGCGGTAGTGGTACGGGGTGCCGGGCCGGGCGTCGAACAGCGCGTCCACGTCGATCCTGCCGCGCTTGACCCAGTAGTAGTCGACCATGATCACGCCGAACAGCGGGCCGAGGAAGGCGCCGAGGCCGCCGAGGAAGTAGTTGACGACGGCAGGGTTGGAGAAGAGGTTCCAGGGGGTGACCACCAGGGCCGCCACCGTGCTGATCATCCCGCCGGCCTTGAAGGTGATCCTGCGCGGCCAGACGTTGGCCAGGTCGTACGCCGGGGAGACGAAGTTGGCGACGATGTTGACGCCCATGGTGGCGATGGCGAAGGTCAGCGCGGCGACGACGAGCACCCAGGTGTTGCCCACCCTGGCGACCAGTTCCGCCGGGTCGGTGACGGCCTTGCCGAACGCCTCCAGGGAGCCCGCCGTGACGATCACCGAGACGACCACGAACGCCGTGGAGTTGACGGGCAGGCCCCAGAAGTTGCCGCGCCGGACGGTCCGTTGGTCGGGCGCGAAGCGGGAGAAGTCACAGAAGTTGAGCATCAGGGTGCCGTAGGTGGCCAGGGTCAGGCCGATCGCGCCGAACCACTGCCGCCACTGCTCGCCGGCCGTGACCGGGTGCGGGGTGGCCGTGAGCGGGATGTGCCAGTGGGCCTCGGCGAGCACCCAGACGGCCAGCGCGATCATCACCAGCCAGATCGCCGGACCGCAGAAGTCCTGGAACCGGCGCACCGCTTCCATGCCCCGGCTGATGATCAGCGCCTGGAGGAGCCAGAGCGAGAGGAAGGAGATCCAGCCGAGCGCGGCCAGGCCTAGGAAGGAGGGGCGCGTGAGCGACTCCAGGCCCGGCCAGGCGGCCAGCAGCATGACGTTGACGGCGACGGAGGCCAGATAGGTCTGGATGCCGTACCACATGATGGCGATCACGGCCCGGATCAGCGCCGGGACGTTGGCGCCCCAGACGCCGAAGCTGATGCGGCTGACGACGGGGAAGGGCACCCCGTGCCGCTGGCCGATCCTGCCCATCCCGTTCATGCCCGCGTAGATGAGCACGAAGCCGACGAGGAGGGAGGTGAGGACCTGCCAGACGTTCAGGCCGAGGACGAGCAGGCCGGCGGCGAAGGTGTAGTTGCCGAGGTTGTGGACGTCGGACATCCACAGGGCGAACAGGTCGAAGACCTTCCAGTTCCGCTGTTTCGCGGGGGCGAGGTCCTCGTTGACGAGGCGGGGGTCGGGGACGGACGCGGCGGCGCCGGTGGCGGTGGCGCGGTCGGCGAGGGACACGGGGCCTCCAGGGTCGCGGGGACGGAGGACGGCGGTTTCCCGGCGGTTTTCCCGGCGTGTTTCGTTGCGTGCCGGACGAGGTTCCTTGCGTGCCGGGCGGATTTCCTCGAGTGCCGGACGGGCGTGTTTGGTATACCAAACTGCTGTCATGGTCCCGCCGTCATGCGTCCGGACCGATGTCGTCGCCGTTACGGCCCGGTAAAAGACCCCTGCCGTCGGCGAGGATGGGCCCATGAGCCCCACGACGGGCCCCGGGCGGGCCAAGACCGAACCCCTGGGCGCGGTGCGCGAGCGCGTCCTGGCGAGCCTGCGGGAGGACATCATCGCCGGGCGCCTGGGGCCCGGCGACCGGCTCGTGGAGCGGGAACTGGCCGAGCGGTTCGGGGTCTCGCGGGTGCCGGTGCGCGAGGCCATCCGGGCCCTGGTCGCCGAGGGCTTCGTCCTCTTCGAGTCGGCCCGCCGCACCGTCGTACGCCGGCTCACCCCGGCCGACGTCCGCGAACTCTTCGAGCTGCGCGAGGCGTTGGAGGTGTACGCGGCGGGTCTGGCGGCGGCCCGGGCGACCCCGCGGGACCTGGCGGAGCTACGGGACCTGCTCGGCCGGGCGGCCCTGGCGACCGAGGCGGGGGACGCCGAGGCGATCACGGACGTCAACACGCGCTTCCACGACCGGGTCCTCGCCATGGCCGGCAACGGCCTGCTGATCTCGGTGATGGAACCGGTCGACGGCCGCCTGCGCTGGCTCACCCGGCGCAACGAGGAATGGCCCCAACTCCTCGCCGAACACCGCGAACTGTACGAGGCCATCGCCTCCGGCGACCCCGACCGGGCCCGCGCCCACGCCCTCGGCCACGTCCGCGCCAACTACCGCTCGACGGTACGGCACCTGTTCGGCGAGGAGGGCTGAGCGCGGCCGTACCGGCCCGTCACTACAGCCCGGCCGCGTCCGCCGCCGCGCGCAGGACCTCCCGCAGCATCTCGGCGGTGAGCCGGCCGGTGAAGGTGTTGCGCTGGCTGACGTGGAAACAGCCGAAGAGGTCCAGGCCGTCCAGCGCGACCCGGGCGCCGTGGCCGAACGCCGGGCGGGGGCGGGGCACCGTCCAGCCGGCCGCCGCGAACGCGGGCAGCGCGGCCTGCCAGCCGAAGGCACCGAGGACCACGGCGGCCCTCAGTGTCGGCCGGAGCAGCGTCAGCTCCTGGACCAGCCAGGGACGGCAGGTGTCGCGTTCGCCCGGGGTCGGCTTGTTGGCGGGCGGCGCGCAGTGCACCGGCGCCGTGACCCGCACGCCGTACAGCTCAAGACCGTCGTCCGCGCTGACGGACGTGGGCTGGGAGGCCAGCCCCACGTCGTACAGCGCCTGATAGAGCACGTCTCCGGAACGGTCGCCGGTGAACATCCGGCCGGTGCGGTTGCCGCCGTGCGCGGCCGGGGCGAGCCCGATGATCGCCAGCCGGGCGTCGGCGGGACCGAAGCCGGGCACCGGCCGCCCCCAGTACGTCCAGTCGGCGAACGCGGCCCGTTTCGTGCGGGCCACCTCCTCCCGCCACTCGACCAGCCGGGGACAGGCCCGGCACCCGGCGACGCGTCGGTCGAGCCGGGCGAGGGCGCTGGTGTTGTCCATACGGTCACCGTAAGCCTGGGGGTGTGGGTCGACGGGGTGGGGCGGAGGCGGGGCGGTGGGGCGGGCCGGGGTGCGCGGGTGCCCGGGTGAGCACCGGGAAAACGCTTCCGGGTCGGTGGCCCGTGCGCGTTAAGGTCGGGGCATGGCTTCCGAGGATGCGGACGAGAACGTGGACCGTGGGACCGGCGAGGAGGCGGGCGCGCCGGACGAGGCGGGGTCCGCCCCCGCCGCACAGCCGCTCGATCCCAAGATCGCCGCCGCGGTGGCCGCGGCCGAGGCCGCCGGGCCGGCGGGCGGCGAGACCGTCCGCATCGACAGCTGGATCTGGGCCGTCCGTCTGATCAAGACCCGTTCCCTCGGCGCCACCGCCTGCCGGGGCGGGCATGTGCGGGTGAACGGCGAGCGGGTGAAACCCGCCTACGCCGTGCGCGTCGGTGACGAGGTACGGCTGCGGCAAGAGGGCCGGGAACGGGTCGTGATCGTCAAGCGCCTGATCCGCAAGCGGGTCGGGGCGCCCGTGGCCGCGCAGTGCTACATCGACAACTCCCCTCCGCCGCCGCCCCGCGAGGCCGTCGCCCCCATCGCCCTCCGCGACCGGGGCGCCGGCCGCCCCACCAAGCGCGACCGACGCGAACTCGAACGCCTCCGCGGCCTGGCCCTCGGCACCCCCGCCGGCTTCGCCGGCCCCGTCCCACCCACCGGCCGAGGCGGACAGGGCGGCGCGGGTTCGGGTGGCGCGGGTTCGGGCACGGGCACGGGCACGGGCAGCCGCAAGGGTACGGGCGAACCGGGCGGCCGCCGGAGATCGGTCGGCCGTGACGGACCGGAGGGCCGTGGCTAGTCGGGGACAGGCCCGGCACCGGCGGCGGACCCAACGGCATCAGCCGTCCCCCGCACGGCCGGCGAGCTGACGCCCCGACCGGTGTTCCGCAGGGCCGGTCAGCGGCAGTACCGACGGCAGTCCCACGGGCGGTGAGCCACCAGGCCTCGGCGGATCACCCCATGGGCGGTAAGCCAACAGGCCCGGCGCATCACCTCACCGCCGAAACGCCCACGGCCAGGCGGCGTCCCCCAGGGCCGGTGAACCGACGAGCCCGGCGGCAAACCCCACGGGCGGTGAGCCAACAGGCCCGGCGCATTACCCCACGGCCGGAACGCCGACGGCCAAGCGGCGTCCCCCAGGGCCGACGAACCGACGAGCCCGGCGGCAAACCCCACGGACGGTGAGCCAACAGGCCCGGCGCATCACCCCACGGCCGGAACGCCGACGGCCAAGCGGCGTCCCCCAGGGCCGACGAACCGACGAGCCCGGCGGCAAACCCCACGGACGGTAAGCCAACAGGCCCGGCCGTCACCCGCACGGTCAGGGCGCCGACGGACCCGGCGGTGAACCCCACGGCCGGCGAACCGGCGGGCCCCGCCACCTGATACCTCCCCTGTCATCGGCCCGGCCAGGGCGACCGCCCCGGTCACCCCACCGGCACCGCCCTCACCCATATCCCGTCCGGGGTCAGATACCTGTCCACCCTCAGTCCCGCCTCCGCCAGCGCCGACTCGAACTGCTCCTTCGTCAGGGGCCTGGACAGGAAGGTCTGGGTCCAGACCGCGTCCGGGAACACATACTCCGCGTGGACCGAGTGGACGCCCTCCCCGGCCGGTTCGATCGAGGTGATCCGGACGGTGAAGCCGCTCGGGTCGACCCGCTCCCTGGGCACGTCGGTGTGGTAGTCCGAGCCCTCCCGCTGGATGAGCACGCAGCCGCCCTCCGCCACATGCCGGGCGCAGGTACGCAGCAAGCCCCTGCGCACCTCCTCGTCACCGGCGTGCACCAGGAACGACGCGAGCATCACCACGTCGAACGTCTCGCCCAGGTCCAGGCTCTCGATGGGACCGCATATCGTGCGCGCCCCGCGGACCCGGGCCAGCATGTCGGCGGACTCGTCCACCGCCGTGACCGTGAAGCCGCGCTCCAGCAGCGCATGGGTCACCCGGCCGACCCCGCTGCCCAGCTCCAGGATGTGCGCCCCGGCCGGCACCGCCGCGGCGATGATGTCCGGCTCGTCCCCCACCGGCAGCCGTGCGTACAGTTCGACCGCGCAGCCGTCCGGGGTGATCGCCCCCGGGCCCGTGCCCTCGTATCCCTCACGCGTCTCGATCCTCATGCCCGGACAACGGCTCACGCCCGTACGCCCGTTTCCCCTCTCCCCCGATTCACTCCTTCGAGTCATTCAGGCCGGAACGGGAACCGTCCGAGCCGCCGTTCCGCGTGGTGGTGCGGGTCGGCGTCGAAGAGTACGTTGCAAGGAGGAGTGGTGGTCCGATGCGTACGGGCAGTGAACCGGCGACCGCGCGCAGTGCCCTGCGGGCGCGGTTCTGGCTGAGCGTGTGGGGGGTGGGCTGGACGACCCTCGGCGCGGTGGCCTTCGCACTGGCCGGGCGGCCGGGCTGGGCCGCGGCGTGCGCGGCGCTGTGGCTGGTGACCACCGTCGACCTGGCCGTGGTCCTGCGGCACATCCGGCAGGGCCCGCACTACCAGCCGGGCCGTGACATACCGCCGTACCGGCCGCCGGAGGACGGACCGCCGTACCCGGGCCCGCCGGGGAACCATCCTCCGGGCGGACGGCCGTACCGAGGAGGGCCCGGCCCCCGGCATCCGTGAGCGGACGGGGCGGGCACTCCCCTGCCCCGGCCGAGCGGGCGCGCCGTCGGCGCCGCCCGGGCGTCACGCGTCGAAGCGCGCCGCCTTCAGGTACCGCGGGTTGGGGTCCAGCGCGGCGGCCAGCCGGAAGTGCCGTTTGGCCTGGTCGGGGCGGCCCTGGCGTTCGTAGGTGCGGGCCAGGGCGAAGTGCGCGAACGCGTTGTCCGGCTCGCGTTCCAGCACGATGGTGAACTCCAGCTCGGCGGGACGCAGTTGCGCCGCGGCGAAGAAGGCACGCGCGCGCAGCAGCCGGGCCGCCGTGTTCTCGGGGTGCGCGGCGATGACTCCGTCGAGCAGCTTCACCGCGCCCCGCGGGTCCCGCGCGTTGAGCAGTTGCTCGGCGGCACGGAAGTCGATGACATGCGTTTCCGGAGTACGTCCGGTGGAACCGCTGGTCTCGGGCACGGCTGAGTCCTTCCCTTGCTCCAGCGGTTCAACGCCCCCGAGCGGTCGGCTATTCCGCGCCGGCGCTCCCCTGCCGCGCCCGGCGGGCGAGGCCGTCCCACACCTCGGCGACCCGCTTGCGCAAGGCGTCCAGGGGGACGTCGTTGTCGATGACGATGTCCGCGATCTCCCGGCGCTGCTCGCGCGTCGCCTGCGCGGCCATACGCGCGCGTGCGTCCTCCTCGGTCATCCCGCGCAGCCGTACCAACCGGTCGAGCTGGGTCTCGGGGCTCGCGTCCACGACGATCACGACGTCGTAGAGCGGCGCGAGGCCGTTCTCGGTGAGCAGGGGGACGTCCTGGACCACCACGGCGTCCTCGGGCGCGGCGCTCTCCAGCTCACGGGAGCGGTCCCGGACCAGAGGGTGCACGATCGAGTTGAGGACGGCGAGCTTCTCCGGGTCGGCGAACACGATCGAGCCGAGCCGGGGCCGGTCCAGGCCGCCGTCGGCGGCGAGGACGTCCGGGCCGAAGGCGTCGACCACGGCGGCGAGACCGGGGGTGCCGGGCGCCACGACCTCGCGGGCGATGCGGTCCGCGTCGATCAGGACGGCCCCGTGCTCCACGAGCAGCCGCGACACCTCGCTCTTGCCGGCGCCGATCCCGCCGGTCAGGCCCACTGTCAGCATGAGCGGAAGCCTAGACGCTCGGCCAGGGGGCCGTCGCGGCAGGTGCCGGCCGGCGCCCGCTCCCCCGCCTCAGTTGTCGCCCTCCCGCTCCGCCAGGAACTTCTCGAACTCCCGCCCGATCTCGTCGGCCGACGGGATCTCCACGGGCTCGGCCAGCATGTTGCCCCGGGTCTCGGCGCCCGCCGCCGCGTCGTACTGGTGCTCGAGCCCCTGGACGAGCGCGGTCAGTTCCTCGTCGCCTTCCCGGATCTGCCGGTCGATCTCGGTCTGGGTGCGGTGGGCGTCCGTGCGCAGCGCGTGGGCCACGCCGGGCAGTACCAGGCCGGTGGCGGCCGTGACGGCCTCCAGGACGGTCAGCGCGGCGTCCGGGTACGGGGAGCGGGCGATGTAGTGCGGGACGTGCGCGGCGACGCCCAGGACGTCGTGGCCGGCCTCCATGAGGCGGTACTCGACCAGGGACTCGGCGCTGCCGGGCACCTGTGCCTCGTCGAACGGGCTGCGGTGGCCGGGGACGAGGTCGGTGCGGTTGCCGTGCGGGGTCAGACCCACCGGGCGGGTGTGCGGGACGCCCATGGGGATGCCGTGGAAGTTGACGGACAGGCGCACGCCGAGCCGTTCCACGATCTGCCGCACCGCCGCCGCGAACCGCTCCCACTCCACGTCCGGTTCGGGGCCGGACAGCAGCAGGAAGGGGGCACCGGTGGTGTCCTGGACGAGGTGGACCTCTATGGCCGGGGTCTCGTAGCCGGTCCAGCGGTCCCGCTTGAAGGTCAGCAGGGGCCGGCGGGCCCGGTAGTCCACGAGCCGGTCGTGGTCGAACCGGGCGACGACCTGGTGGGGCAGTGAGTCGAGCAGCCGGTCGACGATCTGGTCGCCGGTCTCACCCGCGTCGATGTATCCGTCGAAGTGGTAGAGCATGACAAGGCCGGCCGACTCCTGGGCGAGCGCCATGTCCACCACGGCGAGGCCCTTCGGCTCCCATGCGTACAAACCCTGCGGATCAAGCACTGTGACCGCTCCTCCTCGTGTTCGTCATGGACAACGCGCCCCGGAACAGCGGAATTCCCGCCACTCGCCGCTCGTCGGGGATCTCCCGCGGGGCGACGCCTTGACGGCCTGTCACATGGTCCGTACCTTCACGGGCGTCGAGTTCACGGTGACGATCGCCGTTCACGCAGGGGAAAGACGGGAAGGCACCTCCGATGCGCATACGCACGCCGCTCACCTCCCTGCTCGCCACCGCCCTCGCCGCCGGCGGCCTGACCCTGTCCGCCACCGCCCCGGCCTCGGCCGCCGGCACCGTCGAGCTCGCGACCGCCGCCCAGCTGAAGACCGCGCTCGCCGCCGCCCGGCCCGGCGACACGATCCACCTGGCGGACGGCAGCTACGCCGGCAACTTCAAGGCGACCGTCCCGGCCACGGCCGCCGCCCGCATCACCCTGACCGGCTCCCCGGACGCCGTGCTCACCGCCGGCGGCGGCTACGGGCTGCACCTGAACGGCGCCTCCTACTGGACGGTCAGCGGTCTGACCGTCACCGGCGGCCAGAAGGGCATCATGGTCGACGCGGCCAGGGGCGTCGTCCTGGACGGTGTCACGGTGCACGGCCTGGACATGGAGGGCGTGCACTTCCGCGCCTCCAGCGCGGACGGCGTGATCCAGAACTCGAGGATCTACGACACCGGGAACGACGGCCGGGGCATGGGCGAGGGCGTGTACGTGGGCACCGCCAACACGCTGTCCGACCGGAGCGACCGGGTGCGGATCCTGAACAACACGATCGGCCCGGACGTGGGCGGCGAGAACGTCGACATCAAGGAGGGCACGACCGGCGCGCGGATCGTCGGCAACACCTTCGACGGCAGCGGCCTGACCGGCGCCAACTACGACGACTCCTGGGTCGACGTGAAGGGCAACGACGTCCTCGTCCAGGACAACACCGGCACCGCCACCACCAATGACGGCTACCAGACCCACACCCAGCAGCCCGGCTGGGGCTGCGGCACGGTCTTCCAGGGCAACAAGTCGGCCCTGACGGGCGCGACCCGCCTGGCGATCAACGTCACCAACTACAGCGCCACCTGCCCGGCCACGGTGTACGACACCAACACGGTGACCGGCGGTAACGGACTGACCAACGTCCAGGTGACTCCCTAGGGGCGCGGGGAACCGCGCGACAAGCCACGACGGACCCGCGGCCGACTCCGGACCGCACCCACACGGAAAACCCTGAAGGGCCGTACCTCGAAAGGTACGGCCCCTCAGCGGCTATCGGCTAAGCCTCAGCGGCAGCGATCAGCTCTGGCCGCCGGCCAGCTTCTCGCGCAGCGCGGCCAGCGCCTCGTCCGAGGCCAGGGCACCGGAGGTGTCCGCACCCTCGGAGGAGTACGAACCGCCACCCGCGGCCGGAGCCGCACCGGCGGCGTCGCCACCCTCGGCAGCGGCCTGGGCGTCCGCCTCGCGGGACTTGATGACCTGCTGCTGGTGCTGCTCGAAGCGGGACTGCGCCTCGGCGTACTGGCGCTCCCACTCCTCGCGCTGCTTCTCGTAGCCCGGCAGCCAGTCGTTGGTCTCCGGGTCGAAGCCCTCGGGGTAGATGTAGTTGCCCTGGTCGTCGTAGGACGCGGCCATGCCGTACAGGGTCGGGTCGAACTCGACCGCCGTCGGGTCGGCACCGAAGGACTCGTTGGCCTGCTTCAGCGAGAGGCTGATGCGGCGACGCTCGAGGTCGATGTCGATGACCTTGACGAAGATCTCGTCGTTGACCTGGACGACCTGCTCCGGGATCTCCACGTGGCGCTCGGCCAGCTCGGAGATGTGGACCAGACCCTCGATGCCCTCGTCCACGCGGACGAACGCACCGAACGGCACCAGCTTCGTGACCTTGCCGGGCACGACCTGGCCGATCTGGTGGGTGCGGGCGAACTGCTGCCACGGGTCTTCCTGGGTCGCCTTCAGCGACAGGGAGACGCGCTCGCGGTCCATGTCGACGTCGAGGACCTCGACGGTGACTTCCTGGCCGACCTCGACAACCTCGGACGGGTGGTCGATGTGCTTCCAGGACAGCTCGGAGACGTGGACCAGACCGTCGACGCCACCCAGGTCCACGAAGGCACCGAAGTTGACGATCGAGGAGACCACACCGGAGCGGACCTGACCCTTCTGGAGGGTCGTGAGGAACGTCTGGCGGACCTCGGACTGGGTCTGCTCCAGCCAGGCACGGCGGGACAGGACCACGTTGTTGCGGTTCTTGTCCAGCTCGATGATCTTGGCCTCGAGCTCCTTGCCGACGTACGGCTGGAGGTCGCGGACACGGCGCATCTCGACGAGGGAGGCCGGCAGGAAGCCACGGAGGCCGATGTCGAGGATGAGACCACCCTTGACGACCTCGATGACGGTGCCGGTGACGATGCCGTCCTCTTCCTTGATCTTCTCGATGGTGCCCCAGGCACGCTCGTACTGGGCGCGCTTCTTCGAGAGGATCAGGCGGCCTTCCTTGTCCTCCTTCTGGAGGACCAGGGCCTCGATCTCGTCGCCCACGGCGACGACCTCGTTCGGGTCGACGTCGTGCTTGATCGAGAGCTCGCGGCTCGGGATGACACCTTCGGTCTTGTAACCGATGTCGAGCAGGACCTCGTCCCGGTCGACCTTCACGATGACGCCGTCGACGATGTCGCCGTCGTTGAAGTACTTGATCGTCTCGTCGATCGCTGCGAGGAATGCTTCCTCGTTACCGATGTCGTTGACCGCTACCTGCGGGGTGGTGGCGGTGGTCTCGGTGCTGCTCGTCATGTGGGAAAGGGCTCCGGTACGGACATTGAAGTCGTAGGTACTGCTTACGCCGGGAGCCCGTTTCGCTCTGCAGAAGCCGGACAGCCAAGGAAGCGCCTCACCATTGCTGGTGATGGCGCCTCGACAACCGAGGGGACATACAACAGATGCGAGCGCAGCCTGCTACGTCTGAGGTGCGCAGGCCCGCAGCGCAACTTGTAGCATACGGGGGCAGCCGGACAGGGTCAATGCGCGACGGCGGACACCCGGGGCGGATCGCCGCATTTCCGGCGGAGAAATCGCGTCAGCAGGCCGCACGGGGCCATGGGAACCCTCCCATTCGGCCCTTCCGGCGGGCTGGACGGAAGAGTACGACGAGGGAGCCGATCATCCAAGAGCCGGAAGCGCACGACCCTCAGCGGTCCGAAGGGTTCGAGCCGGAGGCCACCCGGCGTGACGCGGACGTCACGGAGAGTTCCCGGGCCAACCGGGGCTGGTGGGACCGGAACGCGGACGAGTACCAGACCGAGCACGGCACCTTCCTCGGCGACGACCGCTTCGTGTGGGGCCCGGAGGGCCTGGACGAGGTGGAGGCCGGGCTGCTCGGCCGGCCGGAGGAGCTGAAGGGCAAGGACGTCCTGGAGATCGGCGCGGGTGCGGCGCAGTGCGCGCGCTGGCTGGCCGCCCAGGGCGCCCGGCCGGTGGCCCTGGACCTGTCGCACCGCCAGCTCCAGCACGCGCTGCGGATCGGCGGGGCCTTCCCGCTGGTCTGCGCCGACGCCGGCGCGCTGCCCTTCGCGGACGGCTCCTTCGACCTGGCGTGCTCCGCGTACGGGGCGCTGCCGTTCGTGGCCGACCCGCGGCTGGTGCTGCGCGAGGTGCGCCGGGCGCTGCGGCCGGGCGGACGGTTCGTGTTCTCGGTGACGCATCCGATCCGCTGGGCGTTCCCGGACGAGCCGGGCCCCGAGGGCCTGTCGGTGTCCGCGTCCTACTTCGACCGCACGCCCTATGTGGAACAGGACGAGCACGGCCGGGCGGTGTACGTGGAGCATCACAGGACGCTCGGCGACCGGGTGCGGGACATCGTGGCGTCCGGCTTCCGGCTGGTGGACCTGGTGGAGCCGGAGTGGCCTGCGTGGAACACCTCGGAGTGGGGCGGCTGGTCACCCCTGCGCGGGAACCTGATCCCGGGCACGGCGATCTTCGTGTGCGAGCGGGACTGAAGCCGTCCGGCGGGACTGAAGCCGTCCGAAAACAGCCCGCGGGAGTCATCTGATCACCGCGTGTGATCATCGCGTGTTTTCGTAGGGCCCACGCGCGCGTGGGGGCCGTTTTCCCGTCGTACGACACTGGGGGCGTGATCCGTTACGACGCTCTGGACGCGCTGCCCGTGCGCTCCGCCCTGCCCGCCCTGACCGACGCCCTGGAGGGTGAGGGGACCGCCGTGCTGGTGGCGCCGCCCGGCACCGGCAAGACGACGCTGGTGCCGCTCGTGCTCGCGGGGCTGGTGGGCGACGGTCCCGCGCGGCGGGTCGTGGTGGCCGAGCCGCGGCGGATCGCGGCGCGGGCGGCGGCCCGGCGCATGGCGTGGCTGCTGGGCGAGCGTCCGGGCGAGAGCGTCGGCTTCACGGTGCGCGGCGAGCGGGCGGTGGGGCGGCACACGCGCGTGGAGGTCGTGACGACCGGCGTCCTGCTCCAGCGGCTCCAGCGCGACCAGGAGCTGGCCGGGGTGGACGTGGTGGTCCTGGACGAGTGCCACGAGCGGCACCTGGACGCCGACACGGTGGCCGCGTTCCTGTGGGACGTGCGGCAGGCGCTGCGGCCGGAGCTGCGGCTGGTGGCCGCGTCGGCGACCACGGACGCCGAGGGGTGGGCGCGGCTGCTCGGCGGGGCGCCGGTGGTGGAGGCGGCGGGGGTGGCGCATCCGGTGGAGGTGGTGTGGGCGCCGCCGGCGCGTCCGCTGCGGCCGCCGCACGGGATGCGGGTGGATCCGGCGCTGCCGGCGCATGTGGCGTCGGTGGTGCGGCGGGCGCTGGCCGAGCGGGAGGGGGACGTGCTGTGCTTCCTGCCCGGCGTGGGCGAGATCGCGCGGGTGGCGGGGCTGCTCGGGGATCTCGGCGGGGTGGAGGTGCTCCAGGTGCACGGGCGGGCTCCGGCGGTGGTGCAGGACGCGGTGCTGTCGGCCGGGGAGCGGCGCCGGGTGGTGCTGGCGACGTCCGTGGCCGAGTCGTCGCTGACCGTGCCCGGGGTGCGGGTGGTGGTCGACTCCGGGCTGGCCCGGGAGCCGCGGGTGGATCACGCGCGCGGGCTGAGCGGACTGACCACCGTGCGGGCCTCGCGGGCGGCCGGGCGGCAGCGGGCGGGCCGGGCCGGGCGGGAGGCGCCGGGGGTGGTGTACCGGTGCTGGGCTCAGGCCGAGGACGGCCGGCTGCCGGCTTTTCCGGCGCCGGAGATCAAGGTGGCCGATCTGACCTCGTTCGCCCTTCAGGCGGCCTGCTGGGGCGATCCGGACGCCTCCGGGCTGGCGCTGCTCGATCCGCCGCCGGGCGGGGCGATGGCGGCGGCCCGTTCCGTGCTGGCGGCGGTCGGAGCGGTGGACCGCGCCGGGCGGGCCACGGAGACCGGTGCGCGGCTGGCCCGGCTGGGCGTGCACCCCCGGCTGGGGCGGGCGCTGCTGGACACGGGCGGGGAGGGGGCGCCGGTGGTCGCGCTGCTCTCCGAGGAGGTGCCGCGGGAGTACGGCGACGACCTGGCGGGCGCGCTGCGGCGGGCCCGGGCCGGTGGTGACGCCTACGGCGCGCGGTGGGCCGCGGAGGTACGGCGGCTGCGTGCCGTCTCGGCCGGGTCCGCCGAGCCGCCCGCGCGGGACGGGGCCGTCCGGGTCGGTCCGGGCACCGGCGACGACCGGCTCGCGGGGCTGGTCGCCGCTCTCGCGTTCCCCGAGCGGGTGGCCAGGCTCGACGGGGGCTCGTATCTGATGGCGTCCGGGACCCGGGTCGAGCCGGCCGAGGGGTCGGGGCTGCGGGGGGCGCCGTGGATCGTGGTCGCCGTCGCCGACCGGCCCGCGGGGAAGGGGCACGCGCGCGTGCGGCTCGGCGCGGCCGTCGACGAGGACGTGGCGCGGGCCGCCGCCGGGGCCCTGCTCGGTGAGCGGGACGAGGTGCGCTGGGCCGGCGGGGACGTCGTGGCCCGGCACGTCGAGCGGCTGGGGGCGATCGAGCTGGCCGTACGCCCTCTGAAGGACGCCGACCCCGCGCTCGTACGCGCCGCCCTGCTGGACGGGCTCCGGGAGGAGGGGCTCGGGCTGCTGCGCTGGTCGCCGGAGGCGCTGGGGCTGCGGCAGCGGCTGGCGTTCCTGCGGGCGCACCTCGGGGAGCCCTGGCCGGACGTGTCGGACGACGCGCTGCACGCGCGCGTGGACGAGTGGCTGGAGCCGGAGCTGGGCCGGGCCCGGCGGCGGGCCGACCTCGCCCGGATCGACGCGGGGCAGGCGCTGGCCCGGCTGCTGCCGTGGGCGAGCGGGGAGGCGGCCCGGCTCGAGGAACTCGCGCCCGAGCGGATCACCGTGCCGAGCGGGTCCCGGATCCGGATCGACTACCGGGATCCGGAGCGGCCGGTGCTCGCCGTGAAGCTCCAGGAGCTGTTCGGGCTGCGGGAGACGCCGGCCGTGGCGGGCGTGCCGCTGCTGGTGCATCTGCTCTCCCCCGCCGGGCGGCCCGCCGCCGTCACGGCCGATCTCGCCTCCTTCTGGGCGGACGGTTACCGGGCCGTGCGGGCGGAGCTGCGCGGCCGGTACCCCAAGCATCCGTGGCCCGAGGACCCGGCGTCCGCCGAGCCCACCCGGTACACCAACGCGCGGCTCAGGCGCTGACCGGTGCGGGCTCCTCGGGCCGGGCGGGTGCCGGGCCCCGGGGGCGCCGGGCGCGGGCCTCCAGCCAGAGGGAGAGGGCGAGGAGCGGCAGGCCGAGGCCGAGGGAGCCCCGGGGGGCGTACGAGGTGAGGGCCAGGACGAGGGTGCGGTTGTGCTTGACCAGGGCGACCGTGTGGGCGATGTAGTCCTCGCGCATCTTGACGTGCCCGGCGAACGCGGTGACCTTGGCGCGGCCGCCGAGCAGGGTGCCGCCGCGCAGTTCCTCGCGGTGGATCTCCTCGCCGTAGACCGGCGCTCCGGTGACCGGTTCGACCCAGAACCTGCGGACCGTGGAGTACCAGCGGGTGGTGCCGGTCCCGGCGACGGTCTCCGGGGTGATGCCCCGCACGGGCATGGTCTTCGGCATGCGGACCTTGGTCCAGGGGACGGTCTGCTCGAAGCGGTAGACCGTCAGGCCGCGGAAGGTCCGGGTGCCGCGGTAGTGGATGGGGCTGGTGGTGCGGGTCTGGGCGTCGAAGTACGCGTAGTCCCGTTTCCGGGTCAGGAAGGGCCATTTGAACTCGATGCCCTCGCGCCGGACCGGGTCGCCGTCGACCATCTCGCCGGTGGCGTGCACGGGGTCCTGGCCGTGGGCGTCGAAGATGTACCGTTCGGGCACCTTGGAGACCATCTTGCCGTCGGGGCCCTGGACGTAGGACAGGCTGTCCCAGACGACGACGGGCCGTCCCGCCGTCCTCTCGATCCGCCGCGCGGCCTCCACGTTCCCCTTGAGGGTCTGCACGATGGTGACCTTGGGGACCTTCTTCGCGCGCATGGTGCCGTAGTCGAGGAGGGTGGCGTCGCGGGCCTCCAGGACCATCGCCTGGTACTGGTGGGCGGGGACGCGGGCCAGGCGCGGGAAGGCGTACCAGCGCAGCAGCGGGGCCAGCGCGGCGCAGCACACGGCGCAGGCGAGCAGGACCAGGCTTGCCGTGCGGCGCATGGCGGCTCCCTCCCGGACGGGCGCGGCTAGGGGTGTGCCGGCACCGTCGTCAGCAGCGGTTCGGGGGATGTCCGGCCCGACGGCCGGCCCAGCGCGCTGATCGCGAGGACCAGGGCGAACGCGAGGGCGAGACCGGTCGCGGCGGCGATCAGGGCGCGCATGCGAAGCCTCCCTGCGGGCGGTCGTGTCCTGACTGGACCGACTGGCCGCCCATACGCTGACGGCCCGTCAGGTCCGGCACCGTAGCAACGCGCGGGCGAGATGAGAACAGGGCCGCACGCACGGACGAGGGCGCCCTCCCCGGTGAGCGGGGAGGGCGCCCTGGTGGTGTGCCGCGCGGCCTCAGGAGGAGGCGGACGGATCCGGGGCGGGGCTGCCCGAGGAGGCGGACGGGTCCGGCGTGGGAACGGCCGGGGAAGCGGCTTCCACCGTCAGGGGCACGGTGAGCGTCGCGCCGCCCGCGGTGGTGACGCGGAGCAGGAAGGTGCCGGTGGTGTCGTCGGCGTACAGCTTGGGCAGCGTGAGCAGGCCCTTCGCGTCCGTCCGGAGGCCGGTGAGGGAGCGTACGGGCTTTCCGGTGGCGTCCTTGAAGTAGGGGCCCTTGTCGTTCGGCGTGGCGTCGAGGAGGGACTTGACCACGGTGGCGGTGGCCGCGACCTTGCCCGCGGCGGCGCCCCGGTAGGTCGCCTTCACCTGCACCTGCCCGGCGAACTCGCCGCCCGCCGCGCAGATCAGCGGGTCGGTGCCGGTGCGGGCCAGGGCGTCGGCGACGCGCTCGGTGACGGTCGCCGTGTAGTCGACGCCCTTGACCTGACGGCCCACCACGGCCGCGGTCACCTTGAAGTCGCCCGTCTTCTCCCCGGCCTGGAGCGGCGGGGCGAGCGCGACGCCCTTGGCGTCGGTGGCGACCGTCGCGACGGTCTCGCCGCCGGCGAAGGTGGCGTCGGTGTCGCCGGTGAGCGTGAACCTGATCCTGACCTTGGCGACGGACTTGCCGACCTTGGTCTCGGCACGCACGCCGATCCGCTCGGTGAAGGCGTCGCCGGCCATCGCGGTGAGCTTCCCGGTGCCCGTGCCCGTCAGGTGGTCCACGAGGTCGGTGGGCGTCCCCGGGGGCGTGGGCGTCGGCGGGACGGGCGGCTTCGGCGTGGGGGGCTTGGGGCCGGGCGTCTCGTTGCCGCCGTTGCCGTCGCCGGGTTCATGGGGCTTCGGAGCCGGCTTGGTCGTCGGCGGCTGGGTCGGGCGCGGGGACGGGACGCGCTGGGTGCCCTCGTCGCTGCGGTGCTCCGGGACGCCACCGGTGCCGTCGGGGACGGTGTGGGCGCCCTTGCGGTAGTACTCCATCCAGTTCAGGACCAAAGCAAGGTAGTCCTGCGAGTTGTTGTAGCTGAGGATCGCGCTGTGCAGGTCGGCCTCGCGGGACAGGTCCCAGTCGTTGCGGCACAGGTAGTGGCCCGCGGCGAGCGCGGCGTCGTAGATGTTGTTCGGGTCCTTCTTGCCGTCGCCGTTGCCGTCACGGCCGGCCCAGGCCCAGGTGGACGGGATGAACTGCATGGGCCCGACGGCCTGGTCGTAGCTGCTGTTGCCGTCGTACGCGCCGCCGTCGGTGTCGGGTATGAGCGCGAAGCCGTTGCCGTCGAGCTGCGGGCCCAGGATCCGGTGCAGCGTGGTGCCGTCGGCGTCGACCTGGCCGCCGCGGGCCTGCCCGGACTCGACGTTGCCGATGGCGGCCAGCAGCTGCCAGGGCATGTTGCAGCCGGGCTTGGAGGTGCGCAGTTCGGCCGCGGCCTTCTTGTAGGCGTCGAGGACCGTCGCCGGAATGCCCGCCTCAGCGTCGCCCCGGGAAACGGGCGTACCGACGGGGGCCGAGGGGCCGGGCTCGGGGCTCTTCAGCGGCGGGAGGTCCGTGTAGTACGGCGAGTTGCCGGTGGCACCGCCGGTGCCGTCCGGAACGGAATTGGTGGCTCCGGCCGTCGCGGGTCTGTTGTCCTCGCCGGCCACTCCCGGAGCCTGGGACGCGGAGAGAGCCGCGACCGCCGCCGCGGCCACGGCGGTGCTCGCCGCCCCCTTGCGCAGTCGCCTGCCGAAATGCGCCGCCATAGAGTGAACCCCTCCCGTGGACGCCCGCGCGTCCGTCTCCGTCGCTGCCTGCCTCGCTCTGGTGTGACGGTTGACCCGGTGCTCTGGTTGCCCCTGTTCCGTCATTGCGCCCGAGCGCCGTGTGTGTCACCGTGCGCCCGGCAGGGGGACCCTGGTGACCCTACGACAACTTGCTGTCAACGGGCACACGTTGATACCCGAAGTTCACCGTCCGGCCAACCTCGGTCGCCGCGCGCTGCCCTGGAGCGGCGTCACGGATACTGGCCGGATCCGGTCACCGGCGGTCCCGTACGAGCCGCCGTACGCTCAGGAGGCTCCGTTGCCGTTCACGCTCAGCCATGCGGCGGCCGTGCTGCCCGCGGTCCGCCGGGACGGCGGCGGGCGGGGCCGGCTGGTGCCCGCGGTGCTCGTGACGGGCTCCTGCGCGCCCGATCTGCCCTACTACGCGGCCGATGTCCTGCCGGGTGGCATGGGGTTCGGCTCGGTCACGCACGCGTTCACCGGAGTCGTCACGGTCGACGTGCTCCTCGCCTGGGCGCTCGCGGGACTGTGGCTGGCGGCCCGGGAGCCGTTGCTGGCGCTGCTGCCGCGGGCGTGGCAGGGGCGGCCGGCCGCCCTGCTGCGCTGTGGAACGCCCCGCGCGCGCGTGCGGGGCGGCTCGGTGGTCCGGTGGTACGCCTCCGCGGTGCTCGGCGCGCTGACCCATGTGGTGTGGGACGCGTTCACCCATCACGACCGGTGGGGTACGCGGCTGGTTCCGGCCATCGGACGGGACCGTCCGGCGGGCGTGCCGCTGTACACCTGGCTGCAGTACGGGTCGTCGGCGGCGGGCGCGGCGCTGATCGCGGTGTTCGTGGTCCGGGCGCTACGACGGCTGCCCGGCGGGGTGCCCGTGGGGGTGCCGGTGCTGTCCGTACGGGACCGGTGGTGGGCGCTCGCGGTGATCGGGGGCTGCGCGCTGGCGGGGGCGGTGCGGCGGACGGCCCCCTGGTGGGAGCGGGGCGGTACGGGCGCCCGGCCGTGGGAGCTGGTACCCACCCTGTGCTTCGGGGTGGGCGCCGGGCTGGTGCCGGGGCTGCTGGTGTACGCCGTGGGGGTCAGGGTCTGGCGTCCGGCCGCCGGTCCCGGAGGTCACGGGGATCATGGGGGGCAGGGTGGGGTGGCCGGTGCGGGCCGGGGGCGGCCGGTCGCTCGGTGAGGGGGGCGACGAACACCGTGAGCTTGTTCCGGGGGCGTGCTCTGGGGAGCAAAGCGAACGCGAGGGCGAGATAGCCGCGGGCCAGGTCGGTCCACTGGCGCCAGTCGGGGACGCGGGCGGGGCGGGCGGCGAGCCCGCGGCCGAGGCCCTTGGTGACGGTGCGGACGGTCGTGGCCAGGTCGGCCGGGATGCGGGCGGTGCTTGCGTCGGCCGCGAGGGCCGGAACCGGCGCGGCGGGCACGGCCTGCGCCGAGGCGACACCCGCCCAGGCCCCGGCGGCTGCCTCGGGCGTCCGGCGGTGAAGCATGCGTATACCCATGCCCGCAGTGTTGCGGCTGCGGGCGGTGGGGGGCGTTTTGACGGGGGCCACGAGAGTGACGGGCCCTCCGGGGGTTCGGCCGGGTTGTCGGGGTGGGGGCAGTTTTCCGGGGTGCGGCTTGGGGGCTGTTCCGGGATGCGGTGTGGGGGTCTTCGGGGGTGCGGGGTGGGGCTGTTTCGGGGGGCGGGGTGCGGGGCTGCCTGGGGATGCGGTGCGGGGCTGGGTTGCTTCGGGGGGACGGCGGGTTCGGCACCGCCGGTCTGCGCCGTGGTGGTCGATCGCCGTTGCGGCGGAGGACGGGAGGGGGCGGAGGGGGAAGGGGGCGGTGGCGGCGGTCAGACCCTGGGGCCGACGTCGTCCGTGCGGCGGAGGTCGTCCCCGTGTGGCGGCGGGCTGCCGGAGGCGTGGCGGGCTGCCGGTGTGGCGGCGGGCTGCCGGAGGCGTGGCGGGCTGCCGGTGTGGCTGTGGGCGGCTGGTGGCGGGACGCGGCTGCCGGTGGCTCCGCGAGTCGGCCGGTGGACGGTGTGGCGGGCGGACGGAGACGCGGCAGGCGGTGGCGCGGCGACTCGGCCGGAGGCGTGGCGGGCGGACGGAGACGCGGCAGGCAGTGGCGCGGCGACTCGGCCGGAGGCACGGCAGGCAGTGGCGCGGCCAGTCGGCCGGAGACGCGGCAGGCGGTGGCTCCGCGAGTCGGCCGGAGGCACGGCAGTCGGCCGGAGGCGTGGCGGGCGGCCGGAGGCGTGGCGGGCGGAACCGCGGCGAGTCGGCCGCCGGTGGCCGGTGTGGCGGGGGCCCTCTGGTAGGGCTGCGGGCTGCCGACGCGGCAGCGGTCAGCCAAGTGGGGCGGCTGCCGTCCGTGTGGCGACTGGCAGCGGTCGGCCCGCGTGCGGCGGCGGTCGTCCCACGTGACGACGGTCGGCCGATGCGGCGGGCACCGTCCCTGCGGCGCAGATCATTCCCGTCCGGCGGCGCGGTCGGCCGGACGGTGTCGCCGTGGGTGGCCGGGGTGGCGGCGGAGAGGGGCACGGAGCGGAGCGGGAAGGCTCTGGTCGGTGCGGGGTGGGCTCTCCGCCGCCTGGCGGGGTCAGTGGGCCGCTGATTCCCAGTCCGGGCCGACGCCGACCGAGACGTCCAGGGGGGCCCTCAGCTGGACGGCGTTCGCCATCTCCCGGCGGACGATCTCCTCCGTGACCGCCCGCTCGCCGGGGGCGATCTCCAGGACGATCTCGTCGTGGACCTGGAGCAGCATGCGGGACTTCAGGTCCGCTGCCCGCAGCGCGCTGTCCACCTTCAGCATGGCGATCTTCACGATGTCCGCCGCCGTGCCCTGGATGGGCGCGTTCAGGGCCATGCGCTCGGCCGCCTCCCGGCGCTGCCGGTTGTCGCTGTTGAGGTCGGGCAGGTAGCGGCGGCGGCCGAAGAGCGTCGCCGTGTAGCCCGTGGCGCGCGCCTCGTCGACCGCCCGGCGCAGGTAGTCCCGCACCCCGCCGAAGCGCTCGAAGTAGGCGTCCATCAGGGCGCGGGCCTCGCCCGCGTCGATGTTCAGCTGCTGGGAGAGGCCGAACGCGGACAGACCGTAGGCGAGGCCGTACGACATCGCCTTGATCTTGCGGCGCATCTCCGCGTCCACCGCCTGGGGCTCGACCCCAAACACCTGGGACGCGGCCGTGGTGTGCAGGTCCTCGCCGGAGGTGAACGCCTGGATCAGGCCCTCGTCCTCCGAGAGGTGGGCCATCACCCGCAGTTCGATCTGGCTGTAGTCCGCGGTCATCAGGGACTCGAAGCCCTCGCCCACCACGAAGCCCCGGCGGATCGCCCGGCCCTCGTCGGTGCGCACGGGGATGTTCTGCAGGTTCGGGTCCGTGGAGGACAGGCGCCCGGTCGCGGCCACCGTCTGGTTGAACGTGGTGTGGATACGGCCGTCGCCCGCGATGGTCTTGATCAGGCCCTCGACGGTCACCCGGAGCTTCGCCTGCTCACGGTGGCGGAGCATGATCACCGGCAGTTCGTTGTCGGTCTGGGTGACGAGCCACTTCAGGGCGTCGGCGTCGGTGGTGTAACCGGTCTTGGTCTTCTTCGTCGTCGGCAGCGCCAGCTCGCCGAAGAGGACCTCCTGGAGCTGCTTGGGCGAGCCCAGGTTGAACTCGCGGCCGGCCGCCGCGTGCGCCTCCTTCACGGCCTGCTGCACCGCAGCCGCGAACATCTGCTCCATCGCTTCCAGGTGCGCCCGGTCGGCCGCGATGCCGTGCCGCTCCATGCGGGCGAGCAGCGCGGAGGTGGGCAGCTCCATGTCCCGGAGCAGGTCCGCGGCGCCGACCTCCCGCAGGCGGTCCTCGAACGTCTCGCCCAGGTCCAGGACGGCGCGGGCCTGGACCATCAGCGCCTGGGCCTCGGCGCCCTCGTCCGCGCCGAAGGCCAGCTGGCCGTCGGCCGCGGCGGCGGGCGTCAGCTCGCGGTGCAGGTACTCCAGGGCCAGCGCGTCCAGGTCGAAGGAGCGGCGGCCGGGCTTGACCAGGTACGCGGCGAGGGCGGTGTCCATGCCGACGCCCTCGACGCTCCAGCCGTGCTCGGCGAAGACCCGCATGGCGCCCTTGGCGTTGTGGAACACCTTGGGCCGGCCGGCGTCGGCCAGCCAGGCGGCGAACGCGTTCTCGTCGGCCTCGTCCAGTTCGGACGGGTCGAACCAGGCCGCCGGTCCCCCGGCCGCGGCGAGCGCGACCTCGGCGACCGAGCCGGTGCCCAGGGCCCAGGTGTCGACGGTGGCCACGCCCAGCGGCCCGGCGCCGTGCTCGGCGAGCCAGGGGGCCAGCTCACCGGTGCGCAGGATGCTGCCGTCGATCTCGACGCCGTCGGTGGTGACCGGGGCGGTCTCGGTCTCCTCCGTGCCGGGGTCGACGGCGAAGAGGCGCTCGCGCAGGGACGCGTTGCGGATCTCCAGGGTGTCCAGGACCATCGCCACGGCCTTGCGGTCGTACGGGGCCCGCTCCAGGTCGGTGACCGTCCGGGGCAGCTCGACCTGCCGTTCCAGCTCGGTGAGGACGCGGTTGAGCTTGACGGACTCCAGGTGGTCGCGCAGGCTCTCGCCGGCCTTGCCCTTGATCTCGTCGGCCCGCTCGACCAGCTCGGCGAAGGAGCCGAACTGGTTGATCCACTTCGTGGCGGTCTTCGGGCCGACGCCGGGGATGCCGGGGAGGTTGTCGGACGGGTCGCCGCGCAGGGCCGCGAAGTCCGGGTACTGCGCGGGCGTCAAGCCGTACTTCTCGAAAACCTTCTCCGGGGTGAACCGGGTCAGCTCCGAGACGCCCTTCGTGGGGTACAGCACGGTGATGTTCTCGGTGATCAGCTGGAAGGAGTCGCGGTCGCCGGTGACGATCAGCACCTCGAAGCCCTCGGCCTCGGCCTGGGTGGCGAGGGTGGCGATGACGTCGTCCGCCTCGTACCCCTCGACGGCGAAGCGCGGGGCGTTCATGGCGTCGAGCAGTTCGCCGATCAGCTCGACCTGGCCCTTGAACTCGTCGGGGGTCTTGGAGCGGTTCGCCTTGTACTCGGTGAACCGCTCCGAGCGCCAGGTCTTGCGGGAGACGTCGAAGGCCACCGCGAGGTGCGTGGGCTCCTCGTCACGCAGGGTGTTGGCCAGCATCGACGCGAAGCCGAAGATCGCGTTCGTCGGCTGGCCGGTCGCGGTCGTGAAGTTCTCCGCGGGCAGCGCGAAGAACGCGCGGTAGGCCAGCGAGTGCCCGTCCATGAGCATCAGCCGGGGACGGGTGCCGCCGGGGGTCTTGTCGGTCTGCTTCGGTGCTGTCTCTGCCACGTCACCGATCCTGCCACGAGCCACTGACAACCCGGACCGCCCGCCCGCGACCGGTGCGGCCCCGGACACGGCGAGCGGCGCCGTACCCCGCCCCCCGGGAAAGCCATGCGCCGTCCCCCGGGAAAGCCGTGCGCCCGTCCCTCGGGAAGCCGTGCGCCGTCCTCGGTGCGGAGGTACGCCGTCCCTTGGTAAAGAGCGGCGAAAGACACACTCCGCCGCGGGCAATGGTCCCGGCCCCCGCACTCCCGGCCGGTGTCGGTGTCAGTGCCCCGTGGGAGGATCGGCAGCGGTACTTCTCACACGCAGTCGAAGGGGAGCGCGCGATGGCGACGAAGCCGCCCAAGGGTGATCCGGTCCAGGACGCGCCGCAGGTCGCGGAGCCGAAGCACGCGGCGGCGGGGCTGCCGGCCATCCGGCACACGCTGCGCGTCGCCCAGCGGCAGATGGGGGTGAAGCGGACCGCGCTCACGCTGCTGCGCGTGAACCAGAAGGACGGCTTCGACTGCCCGGGCTGCGCCTGGCCGGAGCCGGACCACCGGCACGCGGCCGAGTTCTGCGAGAACGGCGCCAAGGCCGTCGCCGAGGAGGCCACGCTGCGCCGGGTCACACCGGAGTTCTTCGCCGCGCACTCCGTCGCCGACCTGTCCGGCCGCAGCGGCTACTGGCTCGGCCAGCAGGGCCGGCTCACCCACCCCGTGTACCTGCCCGAGGACGGCACGCACTACGAACCGGTCTCCTGGGAGCGGGCCTTCGACATCATCGCCGAGGAGATCGCCGCCCTCGGCTCCCCCGACGAGGCCGTCTTCTACACCTCGGGCCGCACCAGCAACGAGGCCGCGTTCCTGTACCAGCTCTTCGCGCGCGAGCTGGGCACGAACAACCTGCCGGACTGCTCGAACATGTGCCACGAGTCGTCCGGGTCGGCGCTCGGCGAGACCATCGGCGTCGGCAAGGGCAGCGTCCTGCTGGAGGACCTCTACCAGGCCGATCTGATCATCGTCGCGGGCCAGAACCCGGGCACGAACCATCCGCGCATGCTCTCCGCGCTGGAGAAGGCCAAGGCGAACGGCGCGAAGGTGATCAGCGTCAACCCGCTGCCCGAGGCGGGCCTGGAGCGCTTCAAGAACCCGCAGACGCCCCAGGGCATGCTCCGGGGCGCCGCCCTGACCGACCTGTTCCTGCAGATCCGCATCGGCGGCGACCAGGCCCTCTTCCGCCTCCTGAACAAGCTGATCCTTCAGACGGAGGGCGCGGTCGACGAGGAGTTCGTCCGCGAGCACACCCACGGCTTCGAGGAGTTCGCGGCGGCCGCGCGGGCCGCCGACTGGGAGGAGACGCTGGCCGCGACCGGCCTCACGCGCGCGGAGATCGAGCGGGCCCTCGGCATGGTCCTGGCCTCCGAGCGGACGATCGTGTGCTGGGCCATGGGCCTCACCCAGCACAAGCACTCGGTGCCGACCATCCGGGAAGTGGTCAACTTCCTGCTGCTGCGCGGCAACATCGGCCGCCCGGGCGCGGGCGTGTGCCCGGTGCGCGGGCACAGCAACGTCCAGGGCGACCGCACCATGGGCATCTTCGAGCGGCCCGCCCCGGCCTTCCTGGACGCCCTGGAGAGGGAGTTCGGGTTCGCGCCCCCGCGCGAGCACGGCCTCGACGTCGTACGGGCCATCCGCGCGCTGCGCGACGGCCGGGCGAAGGTCTTCTTCGCCATGGGCGGCAACTTCGTGTCCGCCTCGCCCGACACCGAGGTCACCGAGGCGGCGATGCGCCGGGCGCGGCTGACCGTGCACGTGTCGACCAAGCTGAACCGCTCGCACGTGGTCACGGGCGCGCGGGCGCTGATCCTGCCCACCCTGGGCCGGACCGAGCGCGATGTGCGGGCCGGCGGCGAGCAGTTCGTGACGGTGGAGGACTCCATGGGCATGGTGCACGCCTCGCGCGGGCGCCTGGCCCCCGCGAGCCCGCACCTGCGCTCCGAGCCGGCCATCGTCTGCGGCCTGGCGCGCCGGGTGCTGGGCGAGCGCAGTGTCGTGCCGTGGGAGGAGTTCGCCGAGGACTACGGGGCGATCCGTGACCGCATCGCGCGCGTGATTCCCGGTTTCGAGGACTTCAACGCGCGCGTGGCCCGGCCCGGCGGCTTCGCGCTGCCGCACGCGCCGCGTGACGAACGGCGTTTCCCGACCGCCACGGGCAAGGCCAACTTCACCGCGGCGCCGGTGGAGTACCCGGCGCTGCCCGAGGGCCGGCTGCTGTTGCAGACCCTGCGCTCGCACGACCAGTACAACACCACGATCTACGGTCTGGACGACCGTTACCGGGGCATCAAGGGCGGGCGCCGGGTGGTGCTGGTGCATCCCGAGGACGCACGCGCGCTCGGGTTCGCCGAGGGGTCGTACGTCGACCTGGTGAGCGAGTGGCGGGACGGGGTGGAGCGGCGGGCGCCCGGCTTCCGGGTCGTGCCGTATCCGACGGCCCGGGGATGCGCGGCGGCGTACTACCCCGAGACGAACGTGCTGGTGCCGCTGGACGCGACCGCCGACACCAGCAACACCCCGGCCAGCAAGTCCGTCGTCGTACGTCTCGAGGCCCACACCGGGGACGCGGGCGGCCGTCTGGAACAATCGGCGGCCGAGTGAGCGTTTGCTCAGCGAGCAGAGTGGACGTACGACGGACGGAGCCGGGCCCCATGGGTGAGCAGCAGCAAGTGAAGTTCCCGCAGCAGGTCATCGACGAGTACGCCACGCTCGGCGTGGATCTTCCCGCCCTGTTCTCGGCCGGGCACCTGGGCACACGCATGGGCGTGCAGATCCTGGAGGCCTCGGCGGACCGGGTGGTCGGAACCATGCCGGTGGAGGGCAACACCCAGCCGTACGGCCTGCTGCACGGGGGCGCCTCCGCGGTGCTGGCGGAGACGCTGGGCTCGGTCGGTTCCATGCTGCACGGGGGCGTCTCGAAGATCGCGGTCGGTGTGGACCTCAACTGCACCCACCACCGCGGGGTCCGCTCGGGCCTGGTGACGGGCGTGGCCACGCCGGTGCACCGGGGCCGGTCGACGGCGACGTACGAGATCGTGATCAGCGACGAGGAGGGCCGCCGGGTCTGCTCGGCCCGCCTGACCTGCCTGCTCCGCGACGCCCGCCCGGGCGACGAGCCCCCGGCCCGGCCCACCGCGAGCTGACCCCGGCCCCCTCCGGAGCGCCGGGACCCCGCGAACCGCCCCGGCCGGGGCCCGGGGAGGGCACGCGCGCGTGGGGCGGCGGACGTGGACCGTACACAACGCGGCCCGGCGGGCGGACGCGCGCGGCGCCCGCCGCCTGGTACGTCCGCCGCCGGCGGCACGCCCTCGCCGCCCTCGTCGCGGCCGCCGCCCCCCTGGAAGGCGGCGGCCCCCGCCGCGCCACCCGGCCGCGACGGCCGGCCCGTCACCGTGACGCGCGCGGCCCAGCCGTACGAAGGACCGTCGCCGGCGACGGAACCCTCAATTCCGTTCCCCACCGGGGCGGGTTCCGCCCGCAAGGTCACGGTGATGAGGCACGTGACGAAATACGGAAAAGCCCCCAGGAATGTCGGACTCCCTTTCCTTGCCGTAACCCTGCGTAATGCGCGCGCAATACAGACGCAGCGCTTCGTCCCGGGCCCGCGCCGCGCGGAGTATCTCTCCGAGGTGCAGGAAGTCGCTTGCGGCAACAGATCACAGTCATCAGCAAAACAGCCGAGACACCTGAATTGATCATGGCCGGTCCAGCGGGTTCTCAGAATGCGGACGGCACGAAACGGCCCGAATTCCTCCTTCCCGCCCACCGAGTACCGCTGTGCATTACGCCGTGTCATAACAAGAGAGTCACAGCCTCGGTCAGACACTCCTCCACGTTCCCCACACACGCTTAGAGTCACCGCCAGTCACCGCGCCTTCGGTTTGTCAATTCAGCGCGGCGCGCGACTCCGCCGCGTCCATGGGGAAGCGGTTGTGCCTGGGGAAAGGACTGATCGTGCGTCAACGTTCGCTTATCGCCGTCACCGCCGCGCTGGCCGCGGGAGCACTCACCCTCACCGCTTGCGGCTCGCGCGACAGCGGCGACAAGGGCTCCGGCTCCGGCACGGACGGCGGCGAGACCGTCGTCATCGGCGTCGACGTCCCGCTGACCGGCGACCTGTCCGCCATGGGCCTCGGCATAAAGAACTCGGCGGACCTCGCCGCCAGGAACGCCAACAAGCAGAACCTCGTCAAGGGCGTCACCTTCAAGATAGAGGCCCTGGACGACCAGGCACAGCCGTCCGCCGGCCAGCAGAACGCCTCCCGGTTCGTCTCCGAGAAGGAGGTCCTCGGCGTCGTCGGCCCGCTGAACAGCTCGGTCGCCGAGTCGATGCAGAAAGTCCTGGACGACGCCCGGCTGGTCCAGGTCTCGCCGGCGAACACCGGCCCGTCCCTGTCCCAGGGGCCGAACTGGCAGACCAAGAAGGAACGCCAGTACAAGGCCTACTTCCGTACCGCGACCACGGACGCGATCCAGGGCCCGTTCGCCGCCCAGTACGTCGTCAACACGGCCAAGAAGAAGAAGGTCTTCGTCATCGACGACAAGAAGACCTACGGCTCCGGCCTCGCCGCCACCTTCACCGCGGAGTTCAAGAAGCTCGGCGGCCAGGTGGTCGGCACCGAGCACATCAACCCCGACACCAAGGACTTCTCCGCGGTCGCCACCAAGGTGAAGAACTCGGGCGCCGAAGTCGTCTACTACGGCGGTGAATACCCGCAGGCCGGACCGCTCAGCAAGCAGATCAAGGCCACCGGCGCCAAGATCCCGCTCGTCGGCGGCGACGGCGTCAAGGACGACACCTACATGAAGCTGGCGGGCGCCGAAAGCACCGGCGACCTCACCACCTCCGTCGGCGCCCCGGTCGAGGACCTGCCCTCCGCCAAGCAGTTCGTCGCCGACTACAAGGCCGCCGGCTACAAGGAGGGCTACTCCGCCTACGGCGGCTACGCCTACGACTCCGCCTGGGCGGTCATCGAAGCCGTGAAGAAGGTCGTCGAGGCCAATGGCGGCAAGCTCCCCTCCGACGCCCGCCAGAAGGTCACCGAGGCCATGCAGAACGTGTCCTTCGACGGTGTGACCGGCAAGGTCTCCTTCGACCAGTACGGCGACGCCACCAACAAGCAGCTGACCGTGTACGCCGTGAAGAACGGTGCCTGGGTTCCCGTCAAGTCCGGTACGTACACCGGCTGATCCCCGCGCCTGAACCACTCGCGAGCCGCGCGGGGCGCTGTTTCCACTGGCGCCCCGCGCGGATCCGCATCCGGCCACATCCCTCGCACTTTCCGAACGCTCGGAGGACATGCGGTGAACGAACTGCCGCAGCAGCTGGTCAACGGCCTGCTACTGGGAGCCATGTACGGGCTGGTCGCCATTGGCTACACCATGGTCTACGGCATCGTCCAGCTCATCAACTTCGCCCACGGCGAGATATTCATGACGGGAGCCTTCGGCGCGCTCACCGTCTGGCTCTGGCTCCCCGGCGGCACCACCATGTGGCTCGCCCTGCCGCTGATGATCATCGGTGCCGTCATCGTCGCGGTCGCCATCGCCGTCGGGGCGGAACGATTCGCCTACCGGCCCCTGCGCAACGCCCCCCGCCTCGCACCCCTCATCACCGCCATCGGCCTCTCCCTCGCCCTCCAGCAGGCGGTATGGGCCTGGTACCCCGAGGCGAAGTCCGCGCGCACCTTCCCGCAGATCTCCGGCGGCCCCTTCGAGATCGGCAACGTCACCATCCAGACCGGCGACATCTTCCTCGTCGCGGCGGCCCCCCTCTCCATGGCGGTCCTCGGCTACTTCGTGCTGAAGACCCGCACCGGCCGCGGCATGCAGGCCACCGCCCAGGACCCGGACACCGCCAAACTGATGGGCGTCAACACCGACCGCATCATCGTGATCGCGTTCGCGCTCGGCGCCGCGTTCGCCGCGGTCGGCGCCGTCGCCTACGGCCTGAAGTACGGCGAGATCAACTTCCGGATGGGCTTCATCCTCGGCCTCAAGGCGTTCACCGCGGCCGTCCTCGGCGGCATCGGCAACATCTACGGAGCCATGATCGGCGGCGTGGTCCTCGGCGTCGCCGAAACCCTGGCCACCGCCTACATCGCCGACATCCCCGGCATGGACAAGTTCGGCAGCCAGTCCTGGGCCGACGTCTGGGCCTTCGTACTCCTCATCCTCGTACTGCTGTTCAGGCCGCAGGGCCTGCTCGGCGAGCGCGTCGCGGACAGGGCGTGAGACCGATGACCACACAGACCACCGCACCCGACACCCCCGGCGCCCGCAAGGCCGACGCCACCGGCGGCCTGCTGCCCCTGCCGGAGAAGGCCGCCCGCGCCCTCGCCCTCGGCGGCAGCGTGCTCACGGCCCTGTCCACCTTCCTCGCCTGGACCTGGACCGCCGACTTCCCCGGCGACCTCACCGTCTACGGCTACCCCGGCGGCCTCCAGGTCCTCGTCCTCGTCGGCGCGCTCCTCGCCACCCTCGTCGCCCTCGCCTCCTACGGCCTCAAGGGCCTGCGCTGGCTGGTGCCCGCCGGAGCGGACCCGGCCCTGCGGCTCGCCACCCTGGCCGTCTTCACCACCAGCTGGTACACCGTCCTCGCGATCAGCGCCGACCTCGGCGGGCTCGTCAACCTCGAACCCGGCGGCTTCCTCGTCGCCCTGGCCAGCCTCGCCGCCCTCGCCGGCGCCCTGTCCCTGCCCTTCCGGCGGCCCGAGCCCGACCCCGCCGACCCCGACGACACCGGCTGGGCGAAGACCAGGCACGGCCTCGCGCACGCGTGGGCGACCACCAAGGCCGTCTTCGCCGCCGACTCCCCCCGGCCCGTGCGCGCGCTGCCCCCGTACGCCGAGATCCTGATCATCGTCGGCGTCCTCGCGCTCGGCCTGACCGTCTTCACCTACGGCATCGGCACCGAGTACGACGAACAGTTCATCGGCTTCCTGATCACCGCGGGCCTCGGCTTCGCCGCCCTCAACAAGGCCGGCCTGATCAGCCACGCCTCCCAGATCACCGCCCGGCACCAGAACATCACCACCTGCGGCGCCTTCGTCGCGGCCGCGCTGTTCCCCTTCACCCAGACCGACGACCAGTACGCCACCCTCGGCGTCTACATCCTGATCTTCGCCACCGTCGCCCTCGGCCTGAACATCGTCGTCGGCCTCGCCGGCCTCCTCGACCTCGGATACGTCGCCTTCCTCGGCGTCGGCGCCTACGCGGCCGCCCTGGTCTCCGGCTCCCCCAGCTCACCGTTCGACGTCCACTTCCCGTTCTGGGCCGCCGTGCTCGTCGGCGCCGCCGCCTCCCTCGTCTTCGGCGTGCTGATCGGCGCCCCGACCCTGCGACTGCGCGGCGACTACCTCGCCATCGTCACCCTCGGCTTCGGCGAGATCTTCCGCATCACCGCCAACAACCTCGACGGCACCTCCGGACCCGACATCACCAACGGCTCCAACGGCGTCTCCTCCATCCCCAACCTCGACGTCCTCGGCTTCGACTTCGGCGCCCAGCACGACCTGGGCGGCTACACCATCGGCCGGTTCGCCAACTACTTCTTCCTGATGCTGGTCATCACCGCGGTCGTGGTGCTGGTCTTCCGCCGCAGCGGCAACTCCCGCATCGGACGCGCCTGGGTGGCCATCCGCGAGGACGAGACCGCCGCGCTCGCCATGGGCATCAACGGCTTCCGGGTCAAGCTCATCGCCTTCGCCGTCGGCGCCTGCCTCGCCGGACTCGCCGGCACCGTCCAGGCCCACGTCACCTACACGGTCACCCCCGAGCAGTACCTCTTCGCCGGCCCCATCCCGCCCAACTCGGCCTTCCTGCTCGCCGCGGTCGTCCTCGGCGGCATGGGCACCATCAGCGGCCCGCTGATCGGCGCCGCCCTGCTCTTCCTCATCCCGAACAAACTCCAGTTCCTCGGCAACTACCAGCTCTTCGCCTTCGGCGTCGCGCTCATCCTGCTGATGCGGTTCCGCCCCGAGGGCCTCATCCCCAACCGGCGCCGCCAGCTCGAATTCCACGAGGACGCCGAAGCACCCACCCTCCTGACGAAGGCGGGGGCCTGACCACCATGACCACCGACACCACCCAGGGCACCGCCCCCGACGCCGCCGTCCCCGGCGCGACCGTCCTCGACGCCCGCGGCGTCACCATGCGCTTCGGCGGCCTGACCGCCGTGCGCGGCGTCGACCTCACCGTGGGCGCCGGCGAGATCGTCGGCCTCATCGGACCCAACGGCGCCGGCAAGACCACCTTCTTCAACTGCCTGACCGGCCTGTACGTCCCCACCGAGGGCGAGGTCCGCTACCGGGGCACCGTCCTGCCGCCCAAGTCCTTCAAGGTCACCGCGGCCGGCATCGCGCGCACCTTCCAGAACATCCGGCTGTTCGCCAACATGACCGTCCTGGAGAACGTGCTCGTCGGCCGGCACACCCGCACCAAAGAGGGCTTCTGGTCCGCCGTACTGCGCGGCCCCGGCTTCCACCGCGCCGAACGGGCCTCCCGCGAGCGGGCCATGGAACTGCTGGACTTCGTCGGCCTCGCCGCCAAGGCCGACCACCTCGCCCGCAACCTGCCCTACGGCGAGCAGCGCAAACTGGAGATCGCGCGCGCCCTGGCCAGCGAACCCGGGCTGCTGCTGCTCGACGAACCGACCGCCGGCATGAACCCGCAGGAGACCCGGACCACCGAGGAACTCGTCTTCGCCATCCGGGACATGGGCATCGCCGTCCTCGTCATCGAGCACGACATGCGCTTCATCTTCAACCTGTGCGACCGGGTGGCCGTCCTCGTGCAGGGCGAGAAGCTGATCGAGGGCGACAGCGCGACCGTCCAGGGCGACGAACGGGTGATCGCGGCCTACCTCGGCGAGCCCATCGAGAACGCGCCCGGCAAGGAGAACGACCGATGACCGCACTGCTCGAGGTCGAGGACCTCCGCGTCGCCTACGGCAAGATCGAGGCCGTCAAGGGCATCTCCTTCACCGTCGAGGCCGGACAGGTGGTCACCCTCATCGGCACCAACGGCGCCGGCAAGACCACCACCCTGCGCACCCTGTCCGGACTGCTCAGGCCGGCCGGCGGACAGATCCGGTTCAACGGCAGATCCCTGAAGAAGATCCCCGCCCACCAGATCGTCTCCCTCGGCCTCGCCCACTCCCCCGAGGGCCGGCACATCTTCCCGCGCATGACCATCGAGGACAATCTGCGCCTCGGCGCGTTCCTGCGGAGCGACAAGCCGGGCATCGAGCAGGACATCCGGCGCGCCTACGACCTCTTCCCCATCCTCGGGGAGCGCCGCAAACAGGCCGCCGGCACCCTCTCGGGCGGCGAGCAGCAGATGCTCGCGATGGGCAGGGCGCTGATGTCCCGGCCGAAGCTGCTGATGCTGGACGAGCCGTCCATGGGCCTGTCGCCGATCATGATGCAGAAGATCATGGCGACGATCGCCGAGCTGAAGGCGCAGGGCACCACGATCCTGCTGGTCGAGCAGAACGCCCAGGCGGCGCTCTCCCTCGCCGACCGGGGTCATGTCATGGAGATCGGCACCATCGTGCTGTCCGGGACCGGCCCGGACCTGCTGCACGACGAGTCGGTACGGAAGGCGTACCTGGGCGAGGACTGACCACCACGGGTACGACGCGAGGCCCGCGCCCCTTCCCCGGGGCGCGGGCCTCGTCGCACACACGCCGGTGCTCAGCCCTTCTTGGCCGCCTTCTTCTCCTCGTTGTCCGCGATGACCGCCTCGGCGACCTGCTGCATCGACATGCGGCGGTCCATGGAGGTCTTCTGGATCCAGCGGAAGGCGGCGGGCTCGGTCAGCCCGTACTCGGTCTGCAGGATGGACTTCGCCCGGTCGACCAGCTTGCGGGTCTCCAGCCGCTGGGTGAGGTCGGCGACCTCCTTCTCCAGCTGCCTCAGCTCGGCGAACCGGGAGACGGCCATCTCGATCGCCGGGACGACGTCGCTCTTGCTGAACGGCTTGACCAGGTAGGCCATGGCACCGGCGTCCCGGGCGCGCTCCACCAGGTCGCGCTGGGAGAAGGCGGTGAGCATCAGGACGGGCGCGATGGACTCCTCGGCGATCTTCTCGGCCGCGGAGATGCCGTCGAGCTTGGGCATCTTCACGTCCAGGATGACCAGGTCCGGCTTGTGCTCGCGGGCCAGCTCGACGGCCTGCTCACCGTCTCCGGCCTCGCCCACGACGGTGTACCCCTCCTCCTGGAGCATCTCCTTCAGGTCGAGCCGGATCAGGGCCTCGTCCTCGGCGATGACGACACGGGTCGTCAGCGGAGGCACGTGCGACTTGTCGTCGTCGGTCACGTCTACGGGCTGGGGCGACTCGGGGGCGGTCACTGAGGCTCCTTGGTCCAGGGCAGGCTGGTACTGCTTCTCAAGAGCCTACCTAGCGGCGGCGGCGTACGATGACCCGGTACACTCTCCGCAGCGCCTGCCGGGTTGGTGGAACGGCATACACGGAGGTCTCAAACACCTCTGCCTGAAAGGGCTTGCGGGTTCGAATCCCGCACCCGGCACTGCTCGAAGCGGAGTCTCACGTTCTCGTGAGACTCCGCTTTTCGCCGTGTGCCGTCACGATCACTCACGCAGAGTGTCCGCATGAACTTCCATGGCACTGACGTACGACAGAAGGCTCTGACGCTCCTTCGAGGCGGCGCGAGGAACGCGGACGTGGCTCGGAAGCTGGGCGTGCCCCAGGGGACGATCAGCTACTGGAAGCATGTCGACCGGGCCCGGCGCGGGGAGTGCCCAGGACGACACGATCCGCCATGCCCGCGGTGCGACGGTCGCCCCCTCGACGGCGCGGCATACAGCTACCTCCTGGGGCTGTATCTCGGTGACGGCCACATCAGCCGTTACTCAGGGCATCGGACACCCAACCTCATGATCACCTGCTCGGACACCTGGACCGGCCTCATGGACGCGTGTGAGCGGGCCATACGGGCCGTGTTCCCCGGAAACTCGGTCTGCCGCGTCCGGAAGAAGGGCAGCCACAACGTGAAGGTCTACTCGATGCACCTGCCCTGTGTTTTCCCCCAGCACGGCCCGGGCAAGAAGCACGAGCGCCCGATCGTCCTCGAACCCTGGCAGCGGACCGTCGTCGACGCCCACCCCTGGGACTTCGTCCGGGGCCCCATCCACTCCGACGGATGCCGTATCACCAACTGGACGACCCGTGTGGTCGCCGGTGAGCGCAAGCGGTACGAGTATCCCCGCTACTTCTTCGCCAACAAGTCGGACGACATCCGGAGGCTCTTCACGGACACGCTCGACCTGGTCGGCGTCGAATGGACCACCCTGGCCCGCGGCGGCGACCCGTTCAGCGTCTCCGTCGCCCGCAAAGCCTCCGTAGCCCTCATGGACACCCACGTAGGCCCCAAGTACTGACAGGCCCCCGCCCGTCACCTCGGGCTGTCGTCCTCGCCGATGTGGTGGACCCGGACCATGTTGGTGGAGCCGGAGACGCCGGGCGGGGAGCCTGCCGTGATCACGACCATGTCGCCCTTCTGGCAGCGGCCGTACTTCAGGAGCAGTTCGTCGACCTGGTCGACCATGGCGTCCGTGGAGTCCACGTGCGGGCCGAGGTACGTCTCGGTGCCCCAGGTGAGGCTGAGCTGGGAGCGGGTGGCCGGCTCGGGCGTGAAGGCGAGCAGCGGGATCGGGGAGCGGTAGCGGGAGAGCCGGCGGGCGGTGTCCCCGGACTGGGTGAACGCGACCAGGAACTTCGCGCCGAGGAAGTCGCCCATGTCGGCGGCGGCCCGGGCGACCGCGCCGCCCTGGGTGCGCGGCTTGTTCCGCTCGGTCAGCGGCGGCAGCCCCTTGGCCAGCATGTCCTCCTCGGCCGCCGCGACGATCTTCGCCATGGTGCGTACGGTCTCGACCGGATACTTGCCGACGCTGGTCTCGCCGGAGAGCATCACCGCGTCCGTGCCGTCCAGGACCGCGTTGGCGACGTCGGATGCCTCGGCGCGGGTGGGCCGGGAGTTCTCGATCATGGAGTCCAGCATCTGGGTGGCGACGATCACCGGCTTGGCGTTGCGCCGGGCGAGCGCGATGGCGCGCTTCTGGACGATCGGCACCTGCTCCAGCGGCATCTCCACGCCGAGGTCGCCGCGCGCGACCATGAGCCCGTCGAAGGCGGCCACGATGCCGTCGAGGTTCCGTACCGCCTGCGGCTTCTCGATCTTGGCGATGACCGGGAGGCGGCGGCCTTCCGCGGCCATGATCCGGTGCACGTCCACGGCGTCGTCGCCGCTGCGGACGAAGGAGAGGGCGACCAGGTCGAAGCCGGTGCGCAGCGCCCAGCGCAGATCGTCCTCGTCCTTCTTGGACAGGGCGGGGACGGAGACGGCCACGCCGGGGAGGTTCAGTCCCTTGTGGTCGGAGACGACACCGCCTTCGATCACCCGGGTGTGCACGCGGGGGCCGTCGACCTCGGTGACCTCCAGGCAGACCTTGCCGTCGTCCACGAGGACGCGTTCGCCGGGGGTGACGTCGGCGGCGAGGCCGGCGTAGGTGGTGCCGCACCGGTGGCGGTCGCCCTCGACGCCGTCCTCGACGGTGATGGTGAAGGTGTCGCCGCGTTCAAGGAGTACCGGTCCTTCGGCGAAGCGGCCGAGCCGGATCTTCGGGCCTTGAAGGTCGGCGAGGATCCCGACGCTGCGGCCGGTCTCGTCGGCCGCCTTGCGAACCCGCCGGTAGCGCTCCTCATGCTCGGCGTGCGTGCCGTGGCTGAGGTTGAACCGGGCGATGTCCATTCCGGCCTCGACCAGTGCCTTGATCCGGTCGTACGAGTCGGTGGCGGGTCCCAGTGTGCAGACGATTTTTGCTCGGCGCATGGGTCGAGCCTATGGCTTACCGGCGGGTAGAGAATTGGCGCCGCATGACTACTCAACGGCCTTTTGGCGAAGGGTTTTTGACAAGTGTTGAAGTGTGCGGACGGTTGCTCCGATGAGCGGACGCGGTGCGGCCCGGGAGGGTGGTGAGCGGGGCCCGCGGGGAACGGGTCACCAGATCGCAACCTTGCGGACCTGTTGCCGTAGGTCATGCCCAGGTCAGAATCTACGCGCGTTGTCCACATCGTCGAGGAGACCGAGAGATGCCGTTGAACCGCCGGAAGTTCCTGAAGAAGTCCGCCGTCACAGGAGCGGGTGTGGCGATCGCCGGCGCGGCGGCGGCCCCGGCGGCCGAGGCGGCGCAGGACCACCGGCCCGGGAAGCCCGGGCACCCCGTGAAGCGGTACTCGCTGACCGTCATGGGCACCACCGACCTGCACGGTCACGTCTTCAACTGGGACTACTTCAAGGACGCGGAGTACTCCGACAAGGCGGGCAACGCGATGGGGCTCGCCCGGATCGCCACCCTGGTGAACCAGGTGCGTCAGGAGAAGGGCCGGCGCAACACCCTGCTGCTGGACGCCGGTGACACCATCCAGGGCACCCCGCTGACCTACTACTACGCCAAGGTCGACCCGATCACCGCCAAGGGCGGGCCGGTCCATCCGATGGCGCGGGCGATGAACGCGATCGGGTACGACGCCGCGGCCCTCGGCAACCACGAGTTCAACTACGGCATCGAGACGCTGCGGAAGTTCGAGGACCAGCTGGACTTCCCGCTGCTCGGCGCCAACGCGGTGGACGCCAAGTCGCTGCGGCCGGCCTTCCCGCCGTACTTCATGAAGACCTTCCACGTGCCCGGTGCCAAGCCGGTCAAGGTCGCCGTCCTGGGTCTGACCAACCCGGGCATCGCGATCTGGGACAAGGCCTACGTCCAGGGGAAGCTGGCGTTCCCGGGGCTGGAGGAGCAGGCCGCGAAGTGGGTGCCGAAGCTGAGGTCGATGGGCGCGGACGTGGTCGTGGTGTCGGCCCACTCGGGCACCTCGGGCACCTCGTCCTACGGCGACCAGGTGCCGTACGTGGAGAACGCGGCGGCCGAGGTGGCCCGGAAGGTGCCGGGTATCGACGCGATCCTGGTCGGTCACGCGCACGTGGAGATCCCGGAGCTGAAGGTCGTCAACGAGGAGACCGGCAAGACCGTCGTGCTCTCGGAGCCGCTGTGCTACGCCGAGCGGCTCACCCTCTTCGACATCGAGCTGGAGTTCCGCAAGGGGTGCTGGGAGGTCGAGTCGGTCTCCGCGTCCCTGCGCGACTCCAGGACCGTCGCCGACGACCCGGAGATCACCAGGCTGCTCGCCGACCAGCACAAGAAGGTCGTCGCGTACGTCAACCAGGTCGTCGGCCGCGCGACCGAGACCCTGACCACGGTCGAGGCCCGCTACAAGGACGCCCCGATCATCGACCTGATCACCAAGGTCCAGGAGGACGTGGTGAAGGCGGCGCTCGCGGGCACCGAGTACGCCTCGCTGCCGGTGCTCGCCCAGGCCTCGCCGTTCTCCCGGACGTCTCAGATCCCGGCCGGCGATGTGACGATCCGGGACCTGTCGAGCCTGTACGTCTACGACAACACGCTGGTCGCCAAGCTGCTGACGGGTGCCCAGCTGCGCGCCTACCTGGAGTACTCGGCGGAGTACTACGTCCAGACGGCCCCCGGCGCCGTGGTCGACGTGGAGAAGCTGACCAACGCCGGCGGGCGTCCGGACTACAACTACGACTATGTGTCGGGTCTGTCGTACGACATCGACATCGCCCAGCCGGCCGGGTCGCGGATCAGGAACCTGACCTTCGGCGGGGCCCCGCTGGACGACGCCCAGCGGTTCGTGCTCGCGGTGAACAACTACCGTGCCAACGGCGGCGGTGCCTTCCCGCACGTCGCCTCCGCCAAGGAGCTGTGGTCGGAGTCGACGGAGATCCGCACCCGGATCGCGGAGTGGGTGACCGCGAAGGGGGTGCTGGACCCGCAGGACTTCGCGTCGGCGGACTGGAAGCTGGTGCGGGGCGGCACGCCGGTGTTCTAGGACTCCTGCGTTCTTCTGGAGTCCCGCGTTCTACAGGTCCAGCAGGGACAGGTCGACGGCGTCGGCGATCGCCTTGGCGCCGGCGTCGCCCACGTGCAGGCCGTCGCCGCTGTCGAACTCGGTGCGGATCCGCTCGGGTTCGGCCGGGTCGGCGACGGCGGCGGCGACGTCCACCACCGCGTCGAAGGGGTGGGTGTCGCCGCGCAGCCAGGCGTTGACCTCGCGCCGTACGGCCTGGCCGGCTTCGGTGTCGTAGCCCTCGTAGACCGTGCCCCGGTACGGGCCGATGGTGGAGGCGAGGGCGGTGAGGCCGGCGGCGCGCAGGCGTTCGGCGAGCGCGGTGAGCCCGGCGATGAGGTCGGCGGCGGTGGGGATGGCGGCCGGTTCGGGGTAGGCGAGCTGGCCGGGGGCGCCGATGTCGTTGAGGCCGATGTGGATCAGGACGTGGCTGACGCCGGGCACGGCGAGGACGTCGCGGTCGACGCGGGCAAGCAGGTGTTCGCCGACCTCGTCGGTGAGCAGCCGGTTGCCGGAGATGCCCTGGCGGACGATCCAGCCCCGGGTGAGGCGGCGGCTGAGCTGGGCCGGGAAGCTGTTGTCGAGGCCGGGTGTGGTGGCCGCGCCCTCGATCCAGGAGTCACCGAAGGCGACGGCGATCCGGGTGCCCTCGGGGGCGCGGACGTCGGCGCCGATGCCGAAGTGGCCGGTGGGCACCTCCTCGGCGTCCCGCAGGCGTTCGGCGGTGAGCTGGTCGCCGGGGGCGGCGTGGCCGATGTCGTAGGGCATCAGCGAGTAGGAGGTCAGGCCGGTGTCACCGGGCAGGTAGAGGGTGACGGTGAGTTCCTGCCCGGCGGTGACGGGCCGTTCGACGGGGTCGCTGACGAGTTCCCCGCCGGCCGGGATCTTGACGGTCGGGGCGCCGTCGAAGGTGAGGGCGGTGCCGGTGGCGGGGGCGATGCCGTGGCCGGTAGTGCGGGTGGCGAGGTGGGCTCCGCCGATCTCGACGGGCTCCTTGCCGTAGCGGTTGCTGACGGTGATCCGTACCGCCTCGCCGCCGCCGGCCAGGCGCAGGGACTGTCTGAGGGTCTGGTCGGCGAAGCCGCGTGGTTCGAGGATGTGGAAGGACTCGTCGGGGCGGATGACGGGGCTGCGGTGGGCGGCGATCCAGGTCGTGGTCATACACGGCACCAACGCCGGGCCCCTGGGGGCTTGTTCCGGTCCGCCGGTCCCGGTGCGGCGGGTCTTTTCGGGTGCCGGCCGGTCAGGGTCCTTCGATCAGCGGGGTGAGCCGCTGGGGCTGCCGGGCGTGTGGCACCCGGTCCGCCGGGTCGAGACCGAAGGAGGTGAAGGCGGTTCGGGCGGGCAGCGGGTAGGTCTCCTTTCCGGTGAGGGAGTTGAGGATGGTGGCGCTGCGCCAGGCGGCGAGGCCGAGGTCGGGTGCGCCGACGCCGTGGGTGTGCAGCTCGGCGTTCTGGACGTAGACCGAGCCGGTGACCGAGGGGTCGAGGACGAGGCGGAACTCCTCGTCCACGCGGGGGCGTTCGCTGCTGTCGCGGCGGATGTAGGGGTCGAGTCCGGCGAGGAGCCGGCCGAGGGGGCGTTCGCGGTAGCCCGTGGCGAGGACGACGGCGTCGGTGGTGAGCCGGGAGCGGGTGCCCTGCTGGAGGTGTTCCAGGTGCAGTTCGATGGTGCTGGTGGCGATCCGGCCGGCGGTGCGGACGCGGACGCCGGGGGTGAGGACGGCGTCGGGCCAGCCGCCGCCGAGGGTGCGCCGGTACAGCTCGTCGTGGATGGCGGCGAGGGTGCCGGCGTCGATGCCCTTGTACAGCTGCCACTGGGCGGCGAGCAGCCGGTCGCGGACGGGTTCGGCGAGCGCGTGGAAGTAGCGGGTGTAGTCGGGGGTGAAGTGTTCCAGGCCCAGCTTGGAGTACTCCATGGGCGCGAACGCTTCGGTGCGGCCGATCCAGTGCAGCCGTTCCCGGCCGGCCGGGCGGTGCCGCAGCAGGTCGAGGAAGACCTCGGCGCCGGACTGTCCGGAGCCGACGACGGTGACGTGTCCGGCGGCGAGGACGGTGTCGCGGTGGTCGAGGTACTCGGCGGCGTGCAGCACGGGCACGCCAGGGGTGTCGACCAGGGGCTGGAGGGCGTCCGGCACGTAGGGGGCGGTGCCGATGCCGAGGACGATGTTGCGGGTGTACGTGCGGCCCAGGGCCTCGGCCTCGCCCTCGGTGCCGAGCTGGGTGAAGTCGACCTCGAAGACGTCCCGTTCGGGGTTCCAGCGGACGGCGTCGACCTGGTGGCGAAAGCGCAGCCCGGGCAGTTGCCGGGCGACCCAGCGGCAGTAGGCGTCGTACTCGGCGCGCTGGATGTGGAAGCGCTCGGCGAAGTAGAAGGGGAAGAGGCGTTCGCGGTTTCTGAGGTAGCTGAGGAAGCTCCAGGGGCTGGTGGGGTCGGCGAGGGTGACGAGGTCGGCGAGGAACGGCACTTGGATGGTGGCGCCCTCGATGAGCAGCCCGGGGTGCCAGTCGAAGCCGGGGCGCTGTTCGTAGAAGACGGCGTCGAGTTCGGCGAGCGGGTGGGCGAGGGCGGCGAGGGAGAGGTTGCAGGGGCCGATGCCGATGCCGACCAGGTCGCGTGGGGAGGTCGGCTCGTGGCGCGGGGGGTGGGTCATCCGGGGGTGCTTCCTTCGACGAGTTCGAGCAGGCGGGCCAGGTCGTCCGGCCGGCTTCGGGGGTTGAGGAAGGTGGCCTTGAGCCAGAGCCGGCCGTCGAGCCGGGCCCGGCCGAGCACGGCCCGGCCTTCGTGCAGGAGTCCGCGGCGGACGGCGGCCACGGTGTCGTCGGCGGCTGCGGCGGGGCGGAACAGGACGGTGCTGATGACGGGCCGGTCGTAGAGCTCGAAGCCGGGGTGCTCGGCGATCAGGGCGGCGAATTCGCGGGCTCGGGCGCAGACCTGGTCGACCAGGGCGCCGAGGCCGTCGCGGCCCAGCGTTCTGAGGGTGACGGCGATCTTCAGGATGTCGGGGCGGCGGGTGGTGCGCGGGGAGCGGCCGAGCAGGTCGGGGAGTCCGGCGGCGGTGTCGTCGGCGGCGTTCAGGTAGTCCGCGCGCTGGTGGAGGGTGGCCAGTTCCTCCGGGCGGGCCACGGCGAGCAGGCCGGCGGCGGCCGGCTGCCAGCCGAGTTTGTGCAGGTCGAGGGTGACGGTGTGGGCGGCGTCGAGCCCGGCGAGCCGGTCGCGGTGCCGGTCGCTGAACAGCAGGCCGCCGCCGTAGGCCGCGTCGATGTGCAGCCGGGCGCCGTGGGCGGCGCACAGGGCGGCGATCTCGGGCAGCGGGTCGATGAGGCCGGCGTCGGTGGTGCCTGCGGTGGCGGCGACCAGCAGGGGGCCGGGGAGCGCGGTGAGGGCTTCGGCGAGGGCGGCCGGGTCCAGGGTGCCGCGGGGTGCCGGGAGGATGACGGGGGCGGGCAGGCCGAGCAGCCAGGCGGCGCGCGGCAGCGAGTGGTGGGCGCCGGCGCAGCAGACGAGGCGCAGGTCGCTGCCGTGCGCCTCGCGGGCGAGCAGCAGGGCGAGGTGGTTGGACTCGGTACCGCCGGTGGTGACGAGGGCGTCGGCGAGGCCGGCCGTGCGGGCGAGGGCGCGGGTGACGGCGGCTTCCAGGGCGGAGGCGGCCGGGGCCTGGTCCCAGGAGTCCAGGGAGGGGTTGAGGGCGCTCGCGGCGAGGTCGGCGGCGGTGGCCACGGCGAGCGGCGGACAGTGCAGATGGGCGGCGCACAGCGGGTCGGCGGGGTCGGCGGCGCCCGCGGCGAGGGCCCGCACGATGTCGTGCAGGGCGCCGGGGTCGCCGGTGTCCGGCAGGGGTTCGCCGAGGGCGGCGGCGACGCGTGCGGTGACGGCGTCGGGGCCGCCGGCGGGCAGCGGGCCGCCGCGCTCGGCGGCACCGGCAGCGAGCGCGTCGAGCACGGTGGCGAGGAGGGGCCGCAGGGCCTCGGGGCCGCCGGGGCCCGAGGCGAGCGGTGGCGTGCTCAGGGCCGCTTCTGCGGTCATGGGCTCTCCTCCGGGGCACGGGAAACGCCGGGCGGGCCTGCCGGGCCCGGGTGGGTGGCGTGTGGGTGGAGTGCCAGCTTGTACCGGTGGAGAGCCCTGTGTCGCCGAAGCCAGGCGAACGGAACCCGAAAGTGTGTACTGCTCTTGCCCCCGGGGTGGCCGGTCCGCTAGGGCCGGAAGTCCGCGACGTGGTCGCGGGCCCACTGGTCGAAGGCGCGGGCCGGGGTGCCGGTGAGTTCTTCCACGGTGCCGGTGATCTCCGGGGGCACGCCGACGCTCTGTGCGACGGTCTCCAGCAGCCGGCCGAGCATCCGCGGCTGCACGTACGGGAACAGTTCCGGGCCGGCCTCGGCCGGGTCCGCCTCCTCGAACGCCAGCTTCCTGCCGAGCGCGTCGCCGATGGCGGCGACCTGTCCGGCGTTGCTGACGGCCGCGGGTCCGGTCAGCCGGTGCACGGCGCCCTCGTGCCCGTCGCCGAGCAGGACGCGCTCGGCGACGGCGGCGATGTCGTCCTCGTGGATGGGCGCGGAAAGCGCGCCGGCGTAGACGCCGCGGACGGTGTCGCCGCCCGTGCGGACCTGCGGGGCGTACTGGAGCGCGTTGGTGGCGAAGGCGTTGGGCCGCAGGAAGGTCCAGGCGAGCCCGCTGTCGCGGATGTGCCGCTCGGCGGTGGCGTGCATGACGTGGATGGGGTGGGTCTCGTCGGCGCCCTCCTGGACGATGCCGCTGGAGAGCAGGACGGCGTGCCGTACGCCGTGTTCGCGGGCCGCCGCCAGCAGCGGGGCGGTGACGGCCTGCGCGTACAGGAAGAGTTTCGTCACCCCGGTGAACAGGGCGGCGGGGTCGTCCGGGCGGAACGCCACCGTCTCGGCCCGCCCGGGCAGGCCGGCCCGGGCGGGGTCGCGGGTCAGCGCCCGGACGGGCGCTCCCGCGGCGAGGAGTCGGTCGACGAGGGCACGGCCGACGTTGCCGGTCGCGCCGGTCACTGCGATCACGGTGCTGCCTCCAGGGCTCGGATGATCACTGACCGCCCGAGCCTAGGCAGCGCGGCCCGTGGGCCGCATCGTCGGCAGGGACCAGCCGCGCCCTACGCCGTCGGTCGTACGCCCTCCTGTCCGGACCGCTGTGCTTCGCGGACGCGCAGGGCGCGGGCGAGGTCGTCCAGGCGGTCGGCGAGGGCACGGCGCAGCGCCGGGGTGAGGTCGTCGGCGCGCAGGCACTCCTCGCCGAGCCGGAGGTTCCCGGTGTCGACGGCGTGGGCGGGGAAGCACCAGCGGCCGGCGGCGGTGGCGATGGCGGGGCCGCGGCGGGCGGCGACGGCGGCCACGTCGGCGTAGAAGCGCGGCACGTACGGGCGGACCAGTTCGGCCTGTTCGGGCTGCCAGAAGCCCTGGGCGGTGGCGGTGAAGAGGTAGTTGGACAGGTCGTCGCCCGCGAACATCGCCTCCCAGGCGGCGCGCTTGGCCTCCGGGTCGGGCAGCGCGGCGCGGCAGCGGGCGGCGCCCTCCTGGCCGGCGGCGCTCGGGTCGCCCGCCAGCTCGGCGGCGATGGCGGCCTCGTCGATGGCGCCGAGCACGGCGAGCCGGGCGAGGATGCGCCAGCGCAGTTCGGGGTCGAGTTCCGGGCCGCCGGGCACGGTGCCGTCGGCGAGCCAGGCGGCGATGGTCTCGGGGTGGGCGGCCACGTCGATCAGGTGCCGCACGGCGATCAGCCGCAGGCCGGGGTGGTCGCCGTCCTCGGTGCGGCGCAGCAGGTCGCGGCAGAGGGAGGTGAGGGTGGTCAGGGCGGCCGGCCGGTCGGCCGGGTCGAGGTACTGCCCGGTGAGCTGGCCGGCGGCGAAGGCGAGGACACCCTGGGTGATGGCCAGGTCGGTCTCGCGGGGCAGGTGGGCGCGGGCGGTCTCCAGGTAGGCGGCGGGCGCCAGGTCGCCGTCGCGTACGGAGTCCCTGAGGGCGTTCCAGACGACCGCGCGGGTGAGCGGGTCGGGCAGCCCGGACAGTCCGGTGCGCAGGGTCTCGAAGGAGGCGGCGTCGAAGCGGATCTTGGCGTAGGTGATGTCGCCGTCGTTGAGGACGATCAGCGCGGGGCGCTTGCCGATGGGCTGCGGGTCGGTCCGGGGCAGGTCGAGGTCGATGCGCTCGCGCAGCACCAGCCGGCCCTCGTCGGCGAGGTCGTGGTCGTACAGTCCGACGCCGAGGCGGTGCGGGCGGCCGCCCGCGCGGTCGACGGTCAGCGCGCAGGTGCCGCCGGCGGCGGTGACCGTGGGGACGAGGGTGTCGACGCCGGTGGTGCGCAGCCAGCTGTCGGCCCAGGCGGCCACGTCGCGGTCGGTGGCCGAGGCGAGGGAGTCGATGAAGTCGGCGAGGGTGGCGTTGCCGAACTTGTGCCGGGCGAAGTGGGTGTTGATGCCGGTGAGGAAGTCCTTCTCGCCGAGCCAGGCGGCGAGCTGGCGCAGCGCGGAGGCGCCCTTGGCGTAGGAGATGCCGTCGAAGTTGAGCAGGGCGGAGGCCGTGTCGTCGACGCGGTCGGGGGCGACCGGGTGGGTGGTGGGACGCTGGTCGGCGTCGTAGCCCCAGGCCTTGCGGGTGACGCCGAACTCGGTCCAGGGGCCGGTGAACCGGGTGGCCTCGGCGGTGGTCTGGTAGCCCATGTACTCGGCGAAGGACTCGTTCAGCCAGATGTCGTCCCACCACTTGAGGGTGACGAGGTCGCCGAACCACATGTGGGCCATCTCGTGCGCGATGACCATGGCGCGGGACTGGCGTTCGGTGTCGGTGACGGCGGAGCGGTAGACGAACTCGTCGCGGAAGGTGACCAGGCCCGGGTTCTCCATGGCGCCGGCGTTGAACTCGGGGACGAACGCCTGGTCGTAGGAGTCGAAGGGGTAGGGCTCCTCGAACTTCTCGTGGTAGCGGTCGAAGCACGCGCGCGTGACGTCGAGGATCTCGTCGGCGTCGAGGTGGGGGGCGAGGGAGCGGCGGCAGTGGACGCCGAAGGGCAGCCCGCGGTGTTCGGTGCGCACCGAGTGCCAGGGGCCGGCGGCGACGGCGACCAGGTAGGTGGAGATCGGCGGGGTGGGCGCGGCCTGCCAGACGCCGTCGCCGCGGCGGGTGGTGACGCTGTTGGCGAGGACGGTCCAGCCCTCGGGTGCCTTGATGCCGACCTCGAAGACGGCCTTCAGGTCGGGCTGGTCGAAGGCGGCGAAGACGCGCTGGACGTCGTCCATGAACAGCTGGGTGTAGACGTACGTCTCGCCGTCGCTGGGGTCGGTGAAGCGGTGCATGCCCTCGCCGGTGCGGGAGTAGCGCATGGCGGCGTGGACACGCAGCTCGTGCTCGCCGGCGGCGAGGTTCTTCAGCGGCAGCCGGTTCCCGGTGAGCGAGCCGGTGTCGAGGGGCTGTCCGTCGAGCGTGACGCCGTGCAGCTCGGCAGGCTTCAACTCGACGAACGTGTCCCCGTCGAACCGGGTGGTGAACCGGATCGCGGTACGGGAGTCGAAGGTCTCGTCACCGGTGGTCAGGTCGAGTTCGACCGTGTACCGGTGGACGTCGAGGATCTCTGCTCGGAGCTGCGCTTCATCGCGCGTGAGTACGGACATGAAGGCCATGCTGCCTGATGCCGCCGACAGCGCACAGGGGCGGACCGGTACATCGGCCCCCGCCCGTGCGCGCCCGGTCCGGACGCTTCCCCCCGGCGCCCCCGGCGGTGCCCGGTCAGTGGCCCGCCGGGGCCTCGTGCGCCGGTTGCCCGCTCTGGGTGCTCTCGGCGATCCGCTCGTGGTGCCGGATCACCTCGCCGATGATGAAATTCAGGAACTTCTCCGCGAAGGCCGGGTCGAGCTTGGCGTTCTCGGCGAGCACGCGCAGCCGGGCGATCTGCCGGGCCTCGCGGGACGGGTCGGCGGGCGGCAGCTGGTGCTGCGCCTTGAGCCGGCCGACCTGCTGGGTGGCCTTGAAACGCTCGGCGAGCATGTGGACGACGGCCGCGTCGATGTTGTCGATGCTCTCGCGCAGCCGCTCCAGTTCCTGGCGGACCTCGGGGTCGATGGCATCGGGGCCGGTGTTGCTGGTCGTCATGAGGGCCAACCCTATGCGCTGCGGGGGCCGTGCCGCCGGGGTGTCCGAGGACTGGATCAGCGGCGGATCGCCGGGGTCGGGGACGCGGTCGCTCCAGCCGCCGGGCACGGTGCGGCCCTGCTGGGCGCGGAAGCGTACGGGGGCGAGACCGACGCGCCGGGTGAACAGCCGGGAGAAGTAGGCGGGGTCGTCGTAGCCGACGCGGCGGGCGACGGCGGCGACGGGCAGCTCGGTGGTGGCGAGGAGTTCCTTGGCCCGGCCGAGGCGGATGCCGAGCAGGTAGTCCTTGGGGGTGCAGCCGGCCGCCCGGCGGACCGCGCCGCGCAGTTCGGCGGTGGTCATGCCGTGCCGGGCGGCGTGGTCGGCGACGCTCATCGGGGTGCAGGCGTCCCGGGCCAGGGCGGCGAGCACCTGGTCGCCGCCCCGGGCGAGGTCGGCGCGGGCGCGGCGCAGGGCGACGAGGAGTTCGTGCACGGCGGCCGCGGTCTCGGCCTGGAGCAGGGGGTTGCCGGGGCGGGCGGCGCGGGCGATGCGGGCGATGACGGTGCGCGGGCCGGAGGCGTCGGCGAGCGGGGTCACGGGCCGGTCGGGGTCGATGTAGCCGAGTTCGCGGTAGGCGGCCGTGGCGGGCCCGGTGAAGTCGACGAAGCCCTCGTCCCAGCCGGTGTCCGCGTCGGGCGCGTAGTGGTGGGGCACGCCGGGGGTGAGCCACAGCAGCGCGGGCGCGGTGACGGTCGTGCGGCGGCCGTCGGCGCCCCGGTACCAGCCGCCGCCGGAGCTGATCACGACGGCCACGTGGTGGTCGAGGGTGCGCGGGCCGACCGTGGGCAGCGCGCCGTGCTGGAGGCCGACGCCGAGGCAGACCAGGCCGAGGCGGTGGTGGGCGGGGCCGGGGCTGAAGAACCGCATCCAGGTCCGGTACATCGGCGCTCCTCCCGGCGGGCCGCGCGGCGCGGTTTTGTCCAAGCAGCGCCGATCTTCGTCCATGGCGCCGGGTGCCGGAAGGGGGCGAGGCTGGGGCGGACGCAGGAGGCCGCGGCGGGGAGGGCGCTTGAGCGAGTTCACGGTGGGGGAATCGGGGTTCCGCGTGGACGGGCGCCCGGTGCGGCTGCTGTCCGGGTCGCTGCACTACTTCCGGGTGCACGAGGCCCAGTGGGGGCACCGGCTGGCCATGCTGCGGGCGATGGGCCTGAACTGCGTGGAGACGTACGTCCCGTGGAATCTGCACGAGCCGCGCCCGGGGACCTTCCGGGACGTGGGGGCGGTCGGCCGGTTCCTGGACGCGGTCGGCGCGGCGGGGATGTGGGCGATCGTGCGGCCGGGTCCGTACATCTGTGCCGAGTGGGAGAACGGCGGGCTTCCGGCGTGGCTCACGGGCGAGGTGGGCACGCGCGCGCGTACGCGTGAGGCGCGCTGGCTGGCCCGCGTGCGTATCTGGTTCGCCCGGCTGCTGCGCGAGATCGTGCCCCGTCAGAGCGACCGGGGCGGCCCGGTGGTCCTGGTCCAGGTGGAGAACGAGTACGGCAGCTACGGCAGCGACACCGGTTATCTGGAGGAGCTGGCCGGTCTGCTGCGGGCCGAGGGGGTCACCGCGGCGCTGTGCACCTCGGACGGTCCGGAGGACCACATGCTGACCGGGGGTTCGCTGCCGGGGGTGCTCGCCACGGTGAATTTCGGCTCCCACGCGCGCGTGGCGTTCGACACGCTGCGCCGGCACCGCGGGGAGGGGCCGCTGATGTGCATGGAGTTCTGGTGCGGCTGGTTCGACCACTGGGGCGGCGAGCACGCCGTACGGGATCCGGCCGAGGCCGCTGGGGCGCTGCGGGAGATCCTGGAGTGCGGGGCGTCGGTGAACCTCTACCTGGCGCACGGCGGCACGAGTTTCGGGGGCTGGGCGGGCGCCAACCGGGGCGGTGCGCTGCACGAGGGACTGCTGGAGCCGGACGTGACCTCCTACGACTACGACGCGCCGGTGGACGAGTACGGCCGCCCCACGGAGAAGTTCCGGCGCTTCAGCGAGGTGCTGGCCGGGTACGTGCCGGGTCCGCTGCCCGGGCTGCCGCCGCCGCCCGCCGTGCTGGGCGCCCCGGCCGAGGCGGCGCTCACCGGCTGGGCGTCCCTGGCGGAGGTGCTGGGGGCGCTGGGCGGGCCGGAGACGGTCACGCCGGTGCCGCCGGTGTTCGAGGAGCTGGGGATCACCCGGGGCCTGGTCCGCTACGCGGTCGAGGTGCCCGGCCCGCGCCGGGCGTACCCGCTGACCGTGCGCGGGCTGCGCGACCTCGCCGTGGTGTACGTCGACGGGGAGCGGGCCGGGGTGCTCACGGAGGCGGAGCCGCGGCTGGCGGAGCCGGTGGCGGGGCACGCGCGCGTGGAGCTGTGGGTGGAGTCCCTGGGGCGGGTGAACTACGGGCCCCGGCTCGGGGAGCCGAAGGGGATCACCGGCGGCATCCTGCACGAGCGGCAGTATCTGCACGGGGTACGCGCGCGTGGGCTCGATCTGGACGCGTTCGACGACGGTGTGGCCGCGGTGCCCTTCGGTGCGCCGCCCGGCAGGCACGCGCCGGGGCTGTACCGGGGCTCGGTGACGGTCCGGGGGGCCGGGGACGCCCGGCTGGAGCTGCCCGGCCGGACCCGGGGGTTCGTCTGGGTCAACGGCTTCAACCTGGGACGTTACTGGTCGGCGGGGCCCCAGCGGTCGCTGTATGTGCCCGGGCCGGTGCTGCGGGAGGGCGAGAACGAGGTGTGGGTGCTGGACCTGGACGAAGGGCGGCCGGACGCGCCGGCTCCGCGCTTGCTGCCGGTGTGAGGGCCGCGGGCGCGGTCTGCCGGGCCGGGTGCCCGCGGCTCCCCCGGCAAGGCGCCGTTCGCCGGGACCCTCCCTCGTACGGTTTCGCCGGGCCCCCTTCCGCATACGGTTCCGCCGGGGTCCCTCCCGCCTACAGTGGAGAGGAGTTCCGGCGGCTTCAGGGGGTGCCGACGTGGCCAACGGCGGACCGGTCGAGCACGGCTACCCGCACCTGGAGACGGTGCGGGCCGCCGTCACCGCGCTGTACCGGCGGCTGTCCCGGGACACCATCGAGACGTTCTCGGCCAGCGTGGCCCCCGCCGACGTGGCCTTCTGCGATACGGACGACCTGCATCTGGGCGCGCAGCGGGTGGCCCGGGAGATCGTGCGGCACTTCCGGTTGCCGGACGCGCGGCTGATCGTCGGCTTCCGGGAGATGACCCACGCGGCGAACGTGGAACTGGCGGCGGGCCCCGAGTACTTCGTCGAGCTGAACGACCGGTTCCGCACCCATCGCGCCGACATCGGCGCGGCCCTCGCCCACGAGGTGGCGCACGTCTATCTGCACCGGCTGGACCTGGCCTTCCCCGGCACGGCGGAGAACGAGATCCTGACGGACACGGCGGCGGCCTACCTGGGCGCGGGCTGGCTGCTGCTGGACGCCTACCGCCAGGACGCGGTCTCCTCCCAGAAGCTGGGCTATCTCACCCCGGAGGAGTTCGGTTACGTCCTGGCCAAGCGGGCGCTGCTGTTCGGCGAGGACCCGTCCCTGTGGTTCACCAGTCCGCAGGCCTACACCGCCTACGTCAAGGGCAGGGACCGGGCCCGCCGGGACGGGCAGCAGCCGCCGCTGGCCGCCGCCGGCTGGGCGGGCCGCCGCCGCTACGCCCACGACCGCCGGCACGCCTGCGACGGCCCGCCGGCCACGCCGTACGCCTTCGCCGCCGGCCCCGGCGGCCGGCTCCGGGTCTCCTTCCCCTGTCCCACCTGCCACCAGCGGATCAGGGTGCCGGTACAGGGGCGGGTGCGGGCGCGGTGCGGGTTGTGCCGGACGGTGCTGGAGTGCGACACGTAGCCCTCCTGCCCTGCCCGGGGGCCGGGCGGGGTCGGCCTACGTCCCGTACACCCGTCCCGGCGGCTCCGCCTCCGCCAGCAGTCTCCGGGCCGCCTCCCCCGCCCCGGCCGGTGTCCAGCGGGCGCCCTTGTCGGCGGTGGGGCCGGGGCGCCAGCCCTCCATGACGGTGATCCGGCCGCCCTCCGCCTCGAACACCCGGCCGGTCACCCCGGCGCTCCCGGCCGAGCCGAGCCAGACCACGAGCGGCGAGACGTTCTCGGGTGCCATGGCGTCGAAACCGGTGGCCGGAGCCGCCATGGCCGTGGCGAAGGCACGTTCCGTCATGCGGGTCCGGGCGGCCGGGGCGACGGCGTTGACCTGGACGCCGTAGCGGGCCAGTTCGGCCGCCGCGACGAGCGTGAGGCCGACGATCCCGGCCTTGGCGGCGCTGTAGTTGCCCTGCCCGACCGAGCCCAGCAGACCGGCCCCGCTGCTGGTGTGGACGACCCGGGCCACGGGGAGGCGCCCGGCCCCGGCCTCGGCCCGCCAGTAGCCGGCGGCGTACTTGAGCGGCAGGAAGTGACCCTTGAGGTGGACGCGGATCACGGCGTCCCAGTCGTCCTCGGCGAGGTTGACCAGCATGCGGTCGCGCAGGAACCCGGCGTTGCTGACGAGGGTGTCGAGCCGGCCGTAGGTCTCGACGGCGGTGCGGACCAGGCCGGCCGCGCCCGCGCCGGTGGCGATGTCGGCGCCGTGCGCCACCGCTTCACCGCCCGCCGCCCGGATCTCCGCCACGACGGCGTCCGCCGGGTTCCCGGTGTCCGGGGCGCCGTCCAGCGCCACGCCGAGGTCGTTGACGACGACCCGGGCACCCTCGGCGGCGAAGGCGAGGGCGTGGGCCCGGCCGAGCCCCCGGCCGGCTCCGGTGACGGCGACGACCCGGCCCGCGCAGATACCGCTCATCTCAGCTGTCCTTCCGGGGAGTCGGTACGGGTACGTGGGGCGCGGCGGCGTCCAGGAACGCGGGCCGTTCCCCGCCCCCGTGCACTTGCAGGCTGGCCCCGCTGATGTACGCGGCGGCGTCGGAGGCGAGGAACACGGCGGCGGCGCCGACGTCGGCGGGGAGCGCGAGCCGGCCCAGCGGGACGGTGCGGGAGACGGCGGCGACCCCCTCGGGGCCGCCGTAGTGGAGGGGGGCCGGCTCGGTGTGGACCATGCCGACCACGAGCGTGTTGACCCGGACCTCCGGCGCCCACTCCACGGCCATGGACGCGGCCAGGCTGGCGAGCCCCGCCTTGGCCGCGCCGTAGGCGGCCGAGCCGGGCGAGGGACGGCTCCCGCTGACGCTGCCGATCATCACGATCGAGCCGTGGCTGCGCCGGAGGTGGTCGTAGGCGGCGAGGGACGCGGTCAGCGGGGTGATCAGGTTCAGCTCGACGACCTTGGCGTGCCGTTCGGCGCCGGCGTCGGCGAGGTGCCGGTGGGGTGTGCCGCCGGCGTTGTTGACCAGTACGTCGAGGCGGGGCAGTCCGGCGAAGAAGGCGCGGACGGCGGGCGGGTCGCGCAGGTCCAGCGGGACGAAGCCGATGCCGGGCGCGGGCCGGTCGGGGGGCCGGCGGGCGCAGGCCAGGACGTGGGCGCCCGCCTCGGCGAAGGCCCGCGCGATCCCGGCGCCCACGCCCCGGGTGCCGCCGGTGACCACGACCGTGCTGCCGCGCAGTGAGGAGTCCGCCGGACGGTCGCCCGCAGGTGGGGTGCCCGCAGGCCGGTTGTCCACAGGGGGGTTGTCCACAGGGGGGTTGTCCACAGGGCCTCCCGCTGGTCCGCGTCGGCTGCTAGCTTCGAAGCCATCGCACCTAACAAATGTTTGGTGGAAAGGTAGCTGATGCGCCCATGGGTGTCTCCTGTTCGTCCCCGGAAAAGGGGATTTCCGTAGTCACCGTCGACTTCCCGCCGGTCAACGCCCTGCCGGTGCGCGGCTGGTTCGCCCTGGCCGAGGCCGTGCGAGGGGCCGGCCGGGACCCGGGGACCCGCTGTGTGGTGCTGGCCGCCGAGGGCCGGGGATTCAACGCGGGCGTGGACATCAAGGAGATACAGGCGGCCGGGCAGGAGGCCCTGATCGGCGCCAACCAGGGCTGCGCGGAGGCGTTCGCGGCGGTCTACGAGTGCGGGACACCGGTCGTCGCGGCCGTGCAGGGCTTCTGCCTGGGCGGCGGGATCGGCCTGATCGGCAACGCGGACGCGGTGGTGGCGAGCGAGGACGCCGTCTTCGGACTGCCCGAGCTGGACCGGGGCGCGCTGGGCGCGGCGACCCATCTGGCCCGGCTGGTCCCGCAGCACCTGATGCGCACGCTGTATTTCACCGGGCGCACGGTCAGCGCCGCCGAGCTGCACGCGCACGGCTCGGTGTGGCGGGTGGTGCCGCGCGCGGAGCTGCCGGAGGCGGCGCTGGGGCTGGCCCGGGAGATCGCCGCGAAGGACGGCGGGCTGCTGCGCATGGCCAAGGCCGCGATCAACGGCATCGACCCGGTGGACGTGCGCCGCAGCTACCGCTTCGAGCAGGGCTTCACCTTCGAGGCGGGCCTCAGCGGACTGGCCGGCCGGGTCCGCGACACGTTCGGAAGGCAAGGGCGGCAGGGGAAGGAGGGGGCGTAGATGGGCGACAAGACGATGACCGCCGAGGAGGTGGTGTCCCGGCTGGCGAGCGGCATGACCCTCGGCATCGGCGGCTGGGGCTCCCGGCGCAAGCCGATGGCGCTGGTCCGGGCGCTGCTGCGGTCCGGCATCGGCGATCTCACGGTCGTCTCCTGCGGCGGCCCGGACGTCGGCATGCTGGCCGCCGCCGGCCGCATCCGCAGACTGGTCACGGCCTTCGTCACCCTGGACTCCATTGCGCTGGAACCGCACTACCGGGCGGCGCGCGAACACGGGGACCTGGAGCTGATGGAGATCGACGAGGGGATGTTCCTGTCCGGGCTGCGGGCGGCGGCGCAGCGGCTGCCGTTCCTGCCGGTCCGGGCGGGCGTCGGCTCGGACGTCATGCGGGTCAACCCGGGGCTGAGAACGGTGACGTCGCCGTACGCGGACGGGGAGACGCTGGTGGCGATGCCGCCGCTGCGACTGGACGCGGCGCTGGTGCACGTCAACCGCGCCGACCGGCTGGGCAACGGGCAGTACCTGGGCCCGGACCCGTACTTCGACGACCTGTTCTGCGAGGCGGCGGACGCGGCCTACGTCTCCTGCGAACGGATCGTGGACACGGCGGAGCTGACGAAGACGGCCGGACCACGGTCGCTGCTGCTCAAACGGCTCGCGGTGACCGGTGTGGTGGAGGCACCGGACGGCGCGCACTTCACGTCCTGCGCCCCGGAGTACGGCAGGGACGAGGAGTTCCAGCGGTGGTACGCGGCCACGCCCTGGCCGGACTTCGCCGGCCGCTTCCTCGGCGCCGACGAGGCGGCGTACCGGGCGGCGGTCGGGAAGTGGCGGACGGAGCCGGGGCGATGAGGGCCACCCGCGCCGAGTACTGCGTGGTCGCCTGCGCCGAGGTCTGGCGCGGCGCCGGTGAGGTCCTGGCCTCCCCGATGGGTCTGATCCCGTCGCTGGGCGCGCGGCTGGCCCGGCTCACCTTCGCGCCGGACCTGCTGCTGACCGACGGCGAGGCGCTGCTGGTCCGGCCGGACGGCACCCCGGAGGGCTGGCTGCCCTACCGGCAGCACCTGGAACTGGTGGCGGGCGGGCGGCGGCACGTGATGATGGGCGCGAGCCAGCTCGACCGGTACGGCAACCAGAACATCTCCTGCGTCGGCGACTGGGCCCGCCCGCGCAGACAGTTGCTCGGCGTGCGCGGGGCGCCGGTCAACACACTGAACAACCCGACGAGTTACTGGGTGCCGAGGCATTCCCGGCGGGTGTTCGTGGAGCGGGTGGACATGGTGTGCGGGGTCGGGTACGACCGGGCGGCCGGCCTGGGCGGCGCGGCCCGGTACCACCGCATCGCCCGGGTGGTCACCGACCTCGCCGTCCTGGACTTCGCCACTCCCGACCACTCCATGCGGCTGGTCTCGGTGCATCCGGGGGTGACCGTCCGGCAGGTCAGGGAGGCGACGGGCTTTCCCCTGACGGTCCCGGCCGACGTGCCGCCCACCCGCGATCCCGGGGCGGCGGAACTGCGTCTGATCCGCGAGGTACTGGACCCGGCGGGTTCCCGGACGCGCGAGGTACCGGAGGGCGCGGCGGCCGACGGAGACCGGCACCGGGCCGAGGGGAGGGCCTGAATGGGAACCTGGACCGGGCTCGGGGGGCGGGGCTGATGGAGACGGCGTTGACCCGGCTGGTCGGGGTGCGGTGTCCGATCGTGCAGACCGGGATGGGATGGGTGGCCGGACCACGCCTGGTGTCGGCGGCGGCGAACGCCGGTGCCCTCGGCATCCTGGCCTCCGCGACGATGCCGCTCGACCGGCTCCGGGAGGCGATACGGGAGGTCCGGTCCCGCACCGGGGCGCCGTTCGGGGTGAACCTGCGGGCCGACGCGGGTGACGCGGCCGACCGGGTCCGGATCCTGCTGGAGGAGGGGGTCCGGGTGGCCTCCTTCGCCCTGGCCCCCTCGCCCGGGCTGATCGCGGAGCTGAAGGCGGCGGGGGTGGTGGTGATCCCGTCCGTCGGGGCCCGGCGGCACGCCGAGAAGGTGGCGGCCTGGGGCGCGGACGCGGTGCTGGTGCAGGGCGGCGAGGGCGGCGGGCACACCGGCGAGGTGGCGACGAGCGTGCTGCTGCCGCAGGTGGTGGACGCGGTGCGGATCCCGGTCGTGGCGGCGGGCGGCTTCTTCGACGGGCGGGGGCTGGTGGCGGCGCTGGCGTACGGGGCGGCCGGGGTGGCGATGGGCACGCGGTTCCTGCTCACCTCCGACTCCACGGTGCCGGACGCGGTCAAGGCCCGGTATCTCGCGGCGACGGTCCGGGATGTCACGGTGACCCGCGCGGTGGACGGCCTGCCGCACCGGATGCTGCGCTCGGACCTGGTGGCGGCGCTGGAGCGGTCGGGCCGGATCCGCGCCCTCGCGCACGCGGTGCGGCGGGCGGCCGGCTTCCGGCGGCTGTCCGGGCTCACCTGGCGGCAGCTGCTCCAAGACGGCCTCGCCCTGCGGCACGGCAAGGACCTGACCTGGAGTCAGACGCTGCTGGCGGCCAACACGCCGATGCTGCTGAGGTCGGCGATGGTGGACGGCCGTACGGATCTGGGGGTGATGGCGGCCGGGCAGGTCGCCGGGGTGATCGGCGACCTGCCGTCGTGCGCGGAGCTGGTGGAACGGATCATGAGGGAGACGGAGGAGGTGCTGACCGGACTGGAGAAACTGAGGGGCGCTCGATGAGCCCGGGCGCGGGCGGGCCTCGGCGCTCGGTCACAGCCGTTCGATGATCGTCACGTTGGCCTGGCCGCCGCCCTCGCACATGGTCTGGAGGCCGTACCGGCCGCCGGTGCGCTCCAGTTCGTGCAGCAGGGTCGTCATCAGGCGGGCGCCGGTCGCGCCGAGCGGGTGGCCGAGGGCGATCGCGCCGCCGTTGACGTTGACCTTGCCGGGGTCGGCGCCGGTCTCCTTCAGCCAGGCGAGGACGACCGGGGCGAAGGCCTCGTTGATCTCCACTAGGTCGATGGCGTCGATGGTCAGGCCGGTCTTCTTCAGGGCGTGCGCGGTGGCCGGGATGGGCGCGGTGAGCATGCGGATGGGGTCCTCGCCGCGCGCGGAGAGGTGGTGGACGCGGGCGCGCGGGCGCAGCCCGTGATCGCGTACGGCGCGCTCGGAGGCGATCAGCAGGGCCGCGGCCCCGTCGGAGACCTGGGAGGAGCAGGCCGCGGTGACGGTGCCGCCCTCGAGGACGGGCTCGAGCGCGGCCATCGCCTCCAGGGAGGTGTCCCGGCGCGGACCCTCGTCCACGGTGACCCGTCCGTAGGGGACGGTCTCGCGGACGAAGCGGCCGATGTCGATGGCGCGCAGCGCCCGCCGGTGCGAGCGCAGGGCCCATTCCTCCTGCTCCGCGCGGGAGATGGCCCATTGGGCGGCGATCATCTCGGCGCCGGCGAACTGGTTGACGGGCCGGTCGCCGTAGCGGGCGCGCCAGCCGGTGCTGCCGTGGAAGGGACCGTCGGTCAGGCCGAGGGGGACGGCCGCCTGCCGGGAGGCGTAGGCGATGGGGACCTGGGACATGTTCTGCACCCCGCCCGCGACCACGAGGTCCTGGGTGCCGGAGAGCACGGCCTGCGCGGCGAAGTGCACCGCCTGCTGGGAGGAGCCGCACTGCCGGTCGACGGTCACACCGGGCACCTCCTCGGGCAGGCCGGCGGCCAGCCAGCAGGTGCGGGCTATGTCCCCGGCCTGCGGGCCCACCGTGTCCAGACAGCCGAAGACCACGTCGTCCACGGCGGCCGGGTCGATCCCGGTGCGTTCCATCAGCGCCGTCAGCACCCCGGCGCCCAGGTCGGCCGGGTGGACCGCGCCGAGTCCTCCCCCGCGCCGTCCGACGGGTGTGCGGACCGCTTCGACGATGTAGGCCTCGGCCATGGAAACTCCCTACAGGAAAGGGGCTATTCGCGTACGGCGATCCCGTCCAGCACCATCGACAGGTACTGGCGGGCGATCTCCTCGGGGCTGTGCTTGCCGCCGGGCCGGTACCAGGAGGCGGCGACCCACACGGTGTCCCGGACGAACCGGTAGGTGAGCCGGATGTCCAGGTCCGCGCGGAAGACCCGCTCGGCGACCCCGCGTTCGAGCGTGCTGAGCCACGCCTTCTCGAACCGGCGCTGGGACTCGGCGAGGAAGGCGAACCGGTCCTGGCTGACGAGCTGCCGGCTCTCCTTCTGGTAGATCGCGACGGCGGCGCGGTGCCGGTCGATCTCCCGGAAGGATTCGGTGACCAGGGCCTCGAGGGTCTCGCGGGGCCCCAGTCCGGAGGCGAGGACGGTGTCGTAGCCGTCCCACAGCTCGTCGAGGAAGGTCCGCAGGATCTCCTCGAGCATCGACTCCTTGGAGTCGAAGTGGTAGTAGAGGCTGCCCGCGAGGATTCCGGCGTGGTCGGCGATCCGGCGGACGGTGGTGGCGTTGTAGCCGTGCTCGGCGAAGACCTCGGCAGCGGTGCTGAGGAGCTCGCCGCGCCGGGCCGCTGCCGCGGTCACCTGGGGTTTTTTCTTGGTCGGCACGCACCCATTGTGATCTGCCCCGGCCGTCAGGCGTGCTGGCTGCTGACGGCGACGACCTCGCCGGTCATGTAGGAGGAGTAGCCGGAGGCGAGGAAGACGATCACGTTGGCCACCTCCCAGGGCCGGGCGGGCCGGCCGAAGGCCTCCCGTCCGGTCAGCTCGGCGAGCAGGCCGGGGGTGGTCACCTTCTGCAGGTGGGGGTGGAGGGCGAGGCTGGGCGCGACCGCGTTGACCCGGACGCCGAACGCGGCGGCCTCGACGGCCGCGCACCGGGTCAGCGCCATCACCCCGGCCTTCGCGGCGGCGTAGTGGGCCTGTCCGGCCTGGGCGCGCCAGCCGAGGACGGAGGCGTTGTTGACGATGACTCCGCCGCCGGCCCGGCGCATCGCGCGCAGGGCGGCGCGGGTGCAGCGGAAGGTGCCGCCGAGGGTGACGTCCAGGACGCGGGACCACTCCTCGTCGGTCATGTCGGCGAGGTCCGCGGTGCCGCCGAGGCCGGCGTTGTTGACGACGACGTCCAGCCCGCCGTGCGCGGCCGCGGCCGTCTCGAACAGCGCCCGCACCTGGGCGTCGTCGGTGACGTCGCAGGGCGTCGCGGTGACCGCGCCGGGGAACTCCCGGCCCAGTTCCCGCTCGTGCTCCTCGAGCCGGCGCGGGTGGGCGTCGCTGATCAGCACCCGTGCGCCCTCCTCCAGGAAGCGGCGGGCGGTGGCCGCGCCGATGCCGGTGCCAGCCGCGGCGGTGACGACGGCGGTGCGGCCGCGGAGCAGTCCGTGCCCGGGGACGTAGGCCGGGCTCTCGACGCCTGTCATAGGGCCACGCTAACCTACCAAACACTTGTTAGGGAAGGGTGGTGACGGCGGTGGACCTGTCGCTTTCCACGGCGGACGAGGAGTTCCGCGCCGAGGCCCGGGCGTGGCTGGCGGCGCATGTGCCGCGCACCCCGTTGCCGTCCCTGGAGACGGCGGAGGGCTTCGCGGCCCACCGCGCCTGGGAGGCCGAACTGGCCGCGGACCGCTGGTCGGTGGTGTCGTGGCCCGAGCGGTACGGCGGCCGGGACTCCGGGCTGCTGCGGTGGCTGGTGTTCGAGGAGGAGTACTGGGCGGCGGGCGCGCCGGGCCGGGTCGGGCAGAACGGGATCAGCCTGCTCGCGCCGACGCTGTTCGCGTACGGCACCGAGGAGCAGCGCGCGCGGGTGCTGCCTCCGATGGCCACCGGCGAGACGGTGTGGGCGCAGGCCTGGTCGGAGCCGGAGGCGGGCTCGGACCTGGCCGCGCTGGCCTCCCGGGCGGCGCGGACGGACGGCGGCTGGCTGCTCACCGGGCAGAAGACCTGGTCCTCCCGGGCCGCGTTCGCCGACCGGGCCTTCGGCCTGTTCCGCAGCGACCCGGCGGCACCCAGGCCGCACCAGGGGCTCACGTATCTGATGTTCGGCCTCACGGCCCCCGGGGTGACGGTCCGTCCGATCGGCCGGCTGGACGGCAGACCGGCGTTCGCGGAGGTGTTCCTGGACGAGGTGTTCGTCCCGGACGAGGACGTGATCGGCGAGCCGGGGCAGGGCTGGCGGATCGCGATGTCCACGGCGGGCGACGAACGCGGGCTCACCCTGCGCTCCCCGGGCCGGTTCCTGGCCGCCGCCGCGCGGCTGCGCGAGCTGTGGCGGGCCCAGGGCTCGCCCGGGCACGCCCGGGCCCGGGTGGCCGACGCCCTGACCGCGGCGCGCGCCTACCAGCTGTTCGCCTACGCCGCCGTCTCCCGCCTGCTGGAGGGCGCCCGGCTCGGGCCGGAGTCCAGCATGAACAAGCTGTTCTGGTCCGAGCTGGACCTGGCGCTGCACGAGACGGCGCTGGACCTGCTGGGCCCGGAGGGCGAACTCGCCGACGGCGCCTGGGCGGAGGGGTATGTCTTCGCCCTGGCCGGGCCCGTCTACGCGGGCACGAACGAGATCCAGCGGGACATCGTCGCCGAGCGGCTGCTCGGCCTGCCGAAGGGACGCCGCTGATGCGCTTCCTCCTCGACGCCGGGCAGCGGGCCTTCGCCGGTTCGCTGCACGCCCTGCTGACCGCCGCCGACACCCCGGCGGTGGCCCGGGACTGGGCCCGCGGCGACCACGCGCGCGGGCGCGCGCTGTGGTCGCGGATCGCCGGGGCGGGAGTGTTCGGGCTCGCGGTGGCGGAGGAGTACGGCGGGGCGGGGCCGCATCCGGTGGAACTGGCGGCGGCCTTCGTGGAGCTGGGCCGGCACGCGGTGCCCGGTCCGCTGGCGGAGACGGCCGGTGCGGCCGTGCTCCTCGCCGGTTCCGCGTCGGCCGGGCGTTTCCTGCCCGGGCTGGCGGCGGGGACGGAGCTGGCGACGGTGGCGGCGCCCGGGGGCTGGGCCGTCGACGGCGACGCGGCCTCGGTGCGGCTGCGCCCGGGGCCCGAGGGCCTGTATCTGTCCACGGCGCCGCCCGGCCCGGTGCGCCGGTCCCTGGACCCGGCCCGCCGGCTGACCCGGCTCGCCCCCGCCGGTGAACTCCTGTGCGCCGACGCGCCGTACGACCGGGCGCTCGTGTGGACCCGGCTGGCCACCGCCGCCCAGGCCCTCGGCGTGGGGCTGGCGCTGCTCGACCGGACGGTGGACCACGTACGGCGACGCACCCAGTTCGGTGTGCCCGTCGGCTCTTTCCAGGCCGTCAAACACCGCCTGGCCGACGCGAAGACCGCCCTGGAGTTCGCCCGCCCCCTGGTGTTCGGCGCGGCGGTGTCCCAGTGCCCGGCGCAGGTGGCCGCCGCCAAGCTGGCCGCGGGCGAGGCGGCGTACACGACGGCGCGGACGGCGCTGCACCTGCACGGCGCGATCGGGTACACGGCGGAGTACGACCTGTCCCTGTGGCTGACCAAGGCCCGGGCGCTGCGCTCGGCGTGGGGCACGCCCGAGGAGTGCCGGGACCTGGTGCTCGCCCAAGGGCTTTAGGAGGTGGTGCCCGCCCAGGGTCGGGCCCGGGGTCAGGAGGTGGTGGTCAGCAGCCGGGTCAGCGAGGCGCGGGAGCCCTCCAGCCGGGCGATGCGCTCCTCGATGCCCTGCAACTGCTCGACCAGCACCGGGGTCAGGCACGGCTCGACCTCGGTCTCACCGCCGCACACGCAGTCCAGGACCTCGCGGATGACCCGGGTGGGCAGTCCGGCGTCCAGGAGGGCGCGGATCCGGCGTACGGTCCGGGGGGCGCTGTCGTCGTACACGCGCTGCCCGCCGGGTGTGCGGCCGGCGACGAGCAGGCCCTGCTCCTCGTAGTACCGCAGCAGCCGGACGCTCACGCCGGTCGTGCGGGCCAGCTCCCCGATCCTCACTGTGAACCCCCTCACAACCTCTTGAAGCTCACATCCATGTCAGCTCCTAGCGTCACAGCCATGACGAACCCGACTGTATTCCGCATCGGCGGCGACCTGGAGGTCCGGCGGATCGGCTACGGCGCGATGCGCCTGGCGAACGCCCCGCACGAGCGGTCCGGCAGGACCGCGCCCATCTGGACCGCCCCCACCGACCGCGCCGACGCCGTACGGCTGCTGCGCCGCGCCGCCGAGCTGGGCGTGACACTCTTCGACACCGCCGACGCCTACGCGCTGGGCACCAACGAGGAGCTGCTGGCCGAGGCGCTGCACCCGTACCGCGACGGTGTCGTGATCGCCACCAAGGCGGGTGTGCTGCGGCCGAGCCCGACCGAGTGGATCACCCATGGGCACCCGGCATACCTGCGGCAGCAGGCCGAGCTGAGCCTGCGCCGGCTGCGCACCGACCGCATCGACCTGTTCCAGCTGCACCGCATCGACCCCGAGTATCCGCTCGAGGACCAGATCGGCGCCCTCAAGCAGCTCCAGGAGGAAGGGAAGGTACGGCACATCGGGCTGTCGGAGGTGACGGTGGCGGAGCTGACCGCCGCCTCGGCCATCGCGCCGGTCACCAGTGTGCAGAACGTGTACAACCTGGCCACTCGCGGCCATGACCCGGTGATCGACCACACCGCGAAGGCCGGCATCGCCTTCCTGCCGTACTTCCCGGTCGCCATGGGCGCGCACGCGGCCGACGGCGGGCCGCTCGCCGCCGTCGCCGCCGAACTCGGCGCCACCCGCGCGCAGACCGCCCTGGCCTGGCTGCTGCACCGCGCGCCGAACATCGTCCCGATCCCCGGCACCTCCTCCCCCGCCCATCTGGCGGAGAACGTCGCCGCGCTCGGACTCACCCTCACCGAGGAGCAGTTCGAGCGGATCGACGCGGGCGCGTGACGCCCGGGCGGGGACATGCAACGACGCCTGCCCAGTGTCCGGTCGGGGACAGGCGGGCAGGCGCCGTCAGTGTTCCGTACGCCTTTGTACGTAACGTCTGTGCGGACCCGGGGGGTCCGGTGTGTCGCGCGTCAGACCGCCAGGGCGCGGTCCGTCGGGCGGATCGGGGCCGGCAGGTCGCTGGCCCCGGTCAGGTAGCGGTCGACTCCGCGGGCGGCCGAGCGGCCCTCCGCGATCGCCCAGACGATGAGGGACTGGCCGCGGCCGGCGTCACCGGCGACGAACACACCCGGCACGTTGGTCTGGAAGTCGGCGTCGCGGGCGATGTTACCCCGTTCGTCGAGGTCTAGACCAAACTGCTCGACCAGGCCGTTCTCCCGGTCGGTGCCGGTGAAGCCCATGGCGAGGGTGACCAGCTGGGCCGGGATCTTCCGCTCGGTGCCGGGCTTCGGGGTCAGCCTGCCGTCGATGAACTCCACCTCGGTGAGGTGCAGCCACTGGACGTTGCCGTCCTCGTCGCCCTCGAAGTGGGTGGTGGAGACGGAGTAGACCCGCTCGCCGCCCTCCTCGTGGGCCGACGTGACCTTGTAGAGCATCGGGAAGGTCGGCCAGGGCTGGGCGACCGGGTGCCGCTCGTCGTTCGGGCGGGGCATGATCTCCAGCTGGGTGACGGAGGCCGCGCCCTGCCGGTGGGCGGTGCCGACGCAGTCCGCGCCGGTGTCGCCGCCGCCGATGACGACGACGTGCTTGCCCTCGGCGGAGATGGGCGGCACCACGTAGTCGCCCTCCTGCACCTTGTTGGCCAGGGGCAGGTACTCCATGGCCTGGTAGACGCCCTTCAGCTCCCGGCCGGGAACGGGCAGGTCGCGGGCGGTCGTGGCACCGGCGGCGATCACGATCGCGTCGTAGCGCTTCTTCAGGTCGGTCGCCTTGATGTCACGGCCGATCTCCACACCGGTGCGGAACCGGGTGCCCTCCGCGCGCATCTGCTCGATACGGCGGTTGATGTGCCGCTTCTCCATCTTGAACTCGGGGATGCCGTACCGCAGCAGCCCGCCGACCCGGTCGGCGCGCTCGTAGACGGCGACCGTGTGACCGGCCCGGGTCAGCTGCTGGGCGGCGGCGAGCCCCGCCGGGCCCGAGCCGATGACCGCGACCGTCTTGCCGGACAGGCGCTCGGGGATCTGCGGGGCGACGTCCCCGGTCTCCCACGCCTTGTCGATGATCGAGACCTCGACGTTCTTGATGGTGACCGGCGCCTGGTTGATGCCGAGCACACACGCCGACTCGCACGGGGCCGGGCAGAGCCGGCCGGTGAACTCCGGGAAGTTGTTGGTGGCGTGCAGCCGCTCGGAGGCGGCGGCCCAGTCCTCGCGGTAGGCGTAGTCGTTCCACTCGGGGATCAGGTTCCCCAGCGGACAGCCGTTGTGGCAGAACGGGATGCCGCAGTCCATGCAGCGGCTGGCCTGCTTGCTGATGATCGGCAGCAGGGAGCCGGGGACGTACACCTCGTTCCAGTCCTTCACCCGCTCGGCGACGGGGCGGGTCTTGGCGACCTCACGGCCGTGGTTCAGGAAGCCCTTCGGGTCAGCCATTGCTCGCCGCCTCCATCATCTTCTCGGTGACCTCGGTCTCGGAGAGACCGGCTCGCTCGGCGGCGTCCTTGGCGGCGAGCACTGCCTTGTACGTGCTGGGGATGATCTTGCTGAAGCGCTCCACGGCCGTGTCCCAGTCGGCCAGCAGCTTGGCGGCGACGGTCGAGCCGGTCTCCTCGGCGTGGCGGCGCACCACGTCGTGCAGCCACTGCTTGTCCGTCTCGTCCAGCGCCTCGATCGCACCGGCGTTGCCGGCGTTGACGTTGTCGCGGTCGAGGTCGACGACGTAGGCGACGCCGCCGGACATGCCCGCCGCGAAGTTGCGGCCGGTCGGGCCGAGGACGACCGCGTGACCGCCGGTCATGTACTCGCAGCCGTGGTCGCCCACGCCCTCGGAGACGACCAGCGCGCCGGAGTTGCGGACGCAGAACCGCTCACCGGTACGGCCGCGCAGGAACAGCTCGCCGCCGGTGGCGCCGTAGGCGATGGTGTTGCCCGCGATGGTCGAGTACTCGGCGAGGTGGTCGGCGGCCCGGTCCGGGCGGACGACGATCCGGCCGCCGGACAGGCCCTTGCCGACGTAGTCGTTGGCGTCGCCCTCCAGGCGCAGCGTGATGCCGCGCGGCAGGAACGCGCCGAAGGACTGGCCGGCGGAGCCGGTGAAGGTGATGTCGATGGTGTCGTCGGGCAGGCCCGCGCCGCCGAACTTCTTCGTCACCTCGTGGCCGAGCATGGTGCCGACCGTGCGGTTGATGTTGCGGATGGCGACCTGGGCGCGCACCGGCTGGGCCTCGGTCGCGTCGTTCGCGGCCAGGGCGTCGGCGGCGAGCTTGATCAGCTCGTTGTCCAGGGCCTTCTCCAGGCCGTGGTCCTGGGCGGCCACCTGGTGGCGGACGGCACCCTCGGGCAGCTCGGGCACGTGGAACAGCGGTTCCAGGTCCAGGCCCTGCGCCTTCCAGTGGTCCACCGCGCGCTCGACGTCCAGCACCTCGGCGTGGCCGACGGCCTCCTCGATGGAGCGGAAGCCCAGCTCGGCCAGCAGCTCGCGGACCTCCTCGGCGATGAACCGGAAGAAGTTCACCACGTGCTCGGCCTTGCCGGCGAAGCGGTCGCGCAGCACCGGATTCTGGGTGGCGATGCCGACCGGACAGGTGTCCAGGTGGCACACGCGCATCATCACGCAGCCGGAGACGACCAGCGGGGCGGTGGCGAAACCGAACTCCTCGGCGCCGAGCAGCGCGGCGATGATCACGTCCCGGCCGGTCTTCAGCTGGCCGTCGGTCTGGACGACGATCCGGTCGCGCAGCCCGTTGAGCAGCAGGGTCTGCTGGGTCTCGGCGAGGCCGAGCTCCCAGGGGCCGCCCGCGTGCTTCAGCGAGGTGAGCGGGGAGGCGCCGGTGCCGCCGTCGTGGCCGGAGATCAGCACGACGTCGGCGTGCGCCTTGGACACACCGGCCGCGACCGTGCCGACGCCGACCTCGGAGACCAGCTTGACGTGGATCCGCGCCCGCGGGTTCGCGTTCTTCAGGTCGTGGATCAGCTGGGCCAGGTCCTCGATGGAGTAGATGTCGTGGTGCGGCGGCGGGGAGATCAGGCCGACGCCCGGCGTCGAGTGCCGGGTCCTGGCGACCCACGGGTAGACCTTGTGGCCGGGCAGCTGGCCGCCCTCGCCGGGCTTGGCGCCCTGGGCCATCTTGATCTGGATGTCGTCCGCGTTGACCAGGTACTCGCTGGTCACGCCGAAGCGGCCGGAGGCGACCTGCTTGATGGCGCTGCGCCGCGCGGGGTCGTACAGGCGCTCCGGGTCCTCGCCGCCCTCACCGGTGTTGGACTTGCCGCCCAGCTGGTTCATGGCGATGGCGAGGGTCTCGTGCGCCTCCTTGGAGATGGAGCCGTACGACATGGCGCCGGTGGAGAAGCGCTTGACGATCTCGCTCACCGGCTCGACCTCGTCGAGCGGGATCGGCTTGCGGTCGGACTTGAAGCCGAACAGGCCGCGCAGCGTCATCAGGCGCTCGGACTGCTCGTTCACCCGGGAGGTGTACTTCTTGAAGATGTCGTAGCGGCCGGCCCGCGTGGAGTGCTGGAGGCGGAAGACCGTCTCCGGGTCGAACAGGTGCGGTTCGCCCTCGCGGCGCCACTGGTACTCGCCGCCGATCTCCAGCGCGCGGTGCGCCGGGGCGATGCCGGAGGCCGGGTAGGCCTTGGCGTGGCGGGCGGCGACCTCCTCGGCGATGACGTCGATGCCGACGCCGCCGATCTTGGTGGCGGTGCCGTTGAAGTACTTCTCCACGAAGCCCTCGTCCAGGCCGACGGCCTCGAAGACCTGGGCGCCGCGGTAGGAGGCGACAGTGGAGATGCCCATCTTGGACATGACCTTCAGCACGCCCTTGCCGAGGGCGTAGATCAGGTTCTTGATGGCCTGCTCGGGCTCGATGCCGTTGAGGAAGGTGCCCGCGCGCAGCAGGTCCTCCACCGACTCCATCGCCAGGTAGGGGTTGACCGCGGCGGCGCCGTAGCCGATGAGCAGGGCGACGTGGTGGACCTCGCGGACGTCGCCGGCCTCGACCAGCAGGCCCACGTGGGTGCGCTGCTTGGTGCGGATGAGGTGGTGGTGGACGGCCGCGGTGAGCAGCAGCGACGGGATCGGCGCGTGCTCGGCGTCGGAGTGGCGGTCGGACAGGACGATCAGCCGGGCGCCGTTGTCGATGGCGGCGTCGGCCTCGGCGCAGATCTCCTCGATGCGCGCGGCGAGGGCGTCACCGCCGCCGGAGACCCGGTACAGACCGGAGAGCGTGGCGGCCTTGAAGCCGGGCATGTCGCCGTCGGCGTTGATATGGATGAGCTTGGCCAGCTCGTCGTTGTCGATCACCGGGAAGGGCAGCACGACGGACCGGCAGGAGGCGGCGGTCGGCTCCAGCAGGTTGCCCTGCGGGCCCAGCGAGCTGCGCAGGGAGGTGACCAGCTCCTCGCGGATCGCGTCCAGCGGCGGGTTGGTGACCTGCGCGAACAGCTGGGTGAAGTAGTCGAACAGCAGCCGCGGGCGCTCGGACAGGGCCGCGATCGGGGAGTCCGTGCCCATGGAGCCGATCGGCTCGGCGGCGGTGCGGGCCATCGGGGCGAGGATGACGCGCAGCTCTTCCTCGGTGTAGCCGAAGGTCTGCTGGCGCCGGGTGACCGAGGCGTGGGTGTGCACGATGTGCTCGCGCTCGGGCAGGTCGCCCAGCTCGATCTCGCCGGCCTCCAGCCACTCGGCGTAGGGCTTCTCGGCGGCGAGGGACGCCTTGATCTCGTCGTCCTCGATGATGCGGTGCTCGGCGGTGTCGACGAGGAACATCCGGCCGGGCTGGAGGCGGCCCTTGCGGACGACCTTGGCCGGGTCGATGTCGAGGACGCCGACCTCCGAGCCGAGGACGACGAGGCCGTCGTCGGTGACCCAGTAGCGGCCGGGGCGCAGACCGTTGCGGTCGAGCACGGCGCCGACCTGGGTGCCGTCGGTGAAGGTGACGCAGGCGGGGCCGTCCCAGGGCTCCATCATCGTGGAGTGGAACTGGTAGAAGGCGCGCCGGGCCGGGTCCATGGAGTCGTGGTTCTCCCACGCCTCCGGGATCATCATCAGCACGGAGTGCGGCAGCGAACGGCCGCCCAGATGCAGCAGCTCCAGGACCTCGTCGAAGGAGGCCGAGTCGGAGGCGTCCGGGGTGCAGACCGGGAACAGGCGGTCCAGCTTCTCCTGCGGGCCGAACAGGTCGGAGGCCAGCTGGGACTCGCGGGCGACCATCCAGTTGCGGTTGCCCTTGACGGTGTTGATCTCACCGTTGTGCGCGACGAACCGGTACGGGTGCGCGAGCGGCCACGACGGGAAGGTGTTGGTGGAGAACCGGGAGTGCACCAGCGCGATCGCGGAGGCGAACCGGCGGTCGGACAGGTCCGGGAAGAAGGGTTCGAGCTGGCCGGTGGTCAGCATGCCCTTGTAGACGATGGTCCGGGCGGACAGGGAGGGGAAGTAGACCCCGGCCTCGCGCTCGGCGCGCTTGCGCAGCACGAACGCCTTGCGGTCCAGGGCGATGCCCTCGCTCGCGCCGTCGGTGACGAAGACCTGCCGGAACACCGGCATCGTGGAGCGGGCGGTGGCGCCCAGCAGCTCCGGGGCGACCGGGACGGCGCGCCAGCCGAGGACCGTCAGGCCCTCCTCCGCGGCGATCGTCTCGATCTGTGAGACGGCGTCCTCGGTTCCCTCCTCCGGCAGGAAGGCGATGCCTACCGCATAGGAACCGGCCGCCGGAAGGTCGAATCCGGCCACGTCGCGGAGGAAGGCGTCGGGCACCTGCGAGAGGATGCCCGCGCCGTCGCCGGAGTCGGGCTCGGAACCGGTGGCGCCACGGTGCTCCAGGTTGCGCAGGACGGTGAGTGCCTGCTCGACCAGGGTGTGGGACGCCTCGCCGGTAAGGGTGGCGACGAAACCGACGCCGCACGCGTCGTGTTCGTTGCGGGGGTCGTACATACCCTGCGCAGCAGGGCGAGCATCCATGAACGACCAGTTCCGGCCGTTCTTGGAGTGCTGGGACGGCTGGCGCGGCGTACGCATCGGCTCTCCCGTCGTCGTCATGTGGCATGTGGCAGGTGCCGAGGGACGACGTTGGCCCTCTGCGTGAGATCTACGGTGAGATCAAAATTTCGTGCAGGTTACATGATGGAGCGGTTCCCGGGAACCGGATACTTCGTTCCAGCATGCGGACGCCGCGGTCGCGGCGGAGGTGCCGCGCGTACGCGGCGATGCCGTGCGGTGACGGCTCGGTGCCGTACGGGACGGCGGGTGCCGTGCGGTGACGGCGACGTCGTGTGGGGGCCGTGCCGGACAGGATCGGTCGGATCGGCGTCCGGCGGCCCGAGGGGGCCGGAGCGGGCGTCATCACCCGCCCCGAGGGGGCGCGGCAGGCGTCATTGCCCACAGCGCTTACGGCTCATGCCCCGTCGCAAAGCAGTCGAAACCAGCGAGTAACGGGTACTTATGCGGCCCATCGCATAAGTACCGGTCGGGCTATCCTACGGCCGTTCCGAACAGACTGCCCAGGGCGTACGTCACACCGGCCGCCGCACCGCCCAGCGCGAGCTGCCGCAGTCCGCTGAACCACCAGGTCCGCGCGGTCACCTTGGCCACCACGGCACCGCAGGCGAAGAGCCCGGCAAGGGCGAGCAGCACGGCGGGCCACAGCGCGGTCGCACCGAGCAGGTACGGCAGGACGGGCAGCAGGGCGCCGAGCGCGAACGCCCCGAACGACGACACGGCGGCGACCAGCGGGGAGGGCAGGTCGCCGGGGTCGATGCCCAGCTCCTCGCGGGCGTGGATCTCCAGGGCCTGCTCGGGATCGCTGGACAGCTGCCGGGCGACCTGCCGGGCCAGCTCCGGCTCCACCCCGCGGGCCATGTACAGCGCGGCCAGCTCCGCCTCCTCGTCCTGCGGGTGTTTACGCAGCTCACGGCGCTCGATGTCGAGTTCCGCCTCGACCAGTTCACGCTGGGAGGCGACGGAGGTGTACTCCCCGGCCGCCATGGAGAAGGCACCGGCCGCGAGGCCGGCGAGACCGGTGATGACTATGGTGTGCTGGCTCACGGAGCCGCCGGCCACGCCCGTCATCAGGGCGAGGTTGGAGACCAGGCCGTCCATGGCGCCGAAGACCGCGGGCCGCAGCCATCCCCCGTTGACGTCACGGTGGGTGTGGTTGTCGCGGTGCGCCTCGTGCAGCGCCGCCTCGGTTTCGATGATGGCCATGCGGGCCCCCCAGGAAAGCTTAGCCAAAGCTAACTTTGGATCGATTCTACTTTTTGACAAGCCCAAATCTACGCCGTCGGCTCCCCCTCCGCCAGCAAGGAAAGGCTCGGCTAACCTGCGGCTTTCGTTTCCGGCCGCCCACCCGTGGGACACCTCCGCACACCCTGGCACCCGCACCCGGACGGCGGAACGCGCCGGACTCCCGGAAGCCGCACAACAAGGCCGCCCAGGAGGATGATTCGGGGCATGACGCCCACAGCACAGCAAAGCAGCGCCCCGGCCCCGAGCATGCCCGCCGGCCCTCTCACCGGCGCCCCGGCCCCGACCGCCACCCGCCGCCCCGCCGGGCCGCGTCCCGCCCGGCCGCTCACCGAGACCGCCCGCGGGCTCTCCGACCGGATCGCCGGCCACGGCTCCGCCCGCGAGCGGGCGTCCACCGCGCCGGGAGGCCGCCCGTGCTCCGTCTGACCTGGGTCCAGCCGGAGGACCTGCTGGGTCACGAGCTGCGCCAGGCCCGTCTGGACGGGCGCGAGCCGAAGGCGGTCGAGGCGCGCTGGCGGGCGGCCGGAGGCCCCGACGCGCCGGAGCGGACCGGCGCCTCCGCGCACGGCGTCACCCGCTACCTGCGCCTGCTGGCGGAGGACCTGCTGGACGAACTCGCCGACCTGCCCGGCCGCTTCGCCGAGGACGAGCCAACCGACCTGGCCCGCATCACGTCCCTGTGCCCCGACCGGCCCGCCGGGCGGTCCGCCACCGCGCCGGACCCCCGCGCCCTCGAAGCCGCCTGGCTCGGCCGGGCCATCGGCCGCCTCCTCGGCAAACCCGTCGGAAACCTCCCCCTCGACGGCATCCGCGCCCTCGCCGCGGCGTCCGGAAACCGGCCCCTCACCGGATACTTCACGGCCAGGGGGGTGCCCGGGGACCTCCTCGCCGCCCATCCCTGGGACCGCCGCTGCGCCGCCACCTGCCTGGCCGAGAACATCGACGGCATGCCCGCGGACGACGACCTCGACCACGCGCTCCTCAATCTGCTGCTGCTCCGGCGCCACGGGCGGCACTTCGGCACCGACGACGTCGCCCGGCTCTGGCTCGACGCGCTGCCGCCCGGCCGCACCGCCACCGCCGAGCGCGTCGCCTACCGCAATCTGCTCTGCGGCATCGAGCCCCCGCACACCGCCCGCCACCGCAACCCGTTCCGGGAGTGGACGGGTGCGCTGATCCGCGCCGACGTGCACGGCTGGACCAATCCCGGCGACCCGGCCGCCGCCGCCGGACAGGCGTACCGCGACGCGGTCCTCACCCACACCGCCAACGGCGTCTACGCGGCGATGTTCACCGCCGCCGTCATCGCCACCGCCGCCCCGGGCACCCACGACGTCCACGCCTGCCTGCGGGCCGGCCGCGCGGTGGTCCCGCCCCGCTCCCGGCTGGCGGCGGCCGTCGACCACGCCGTCCGACTGGCCCGGACCACCGAGGACTTCGAGGACGTCGTGGACGAACTCCACGCCCGCTACGCCGCCACCCACCACCGGGCCCACGCCGTCCCCAACACCGCGCTGATCGCCGCCGCCCTCACCCACGCCGACGGCGACTTCGCCGGCTCCATCTGCCGTGCCGTGTCCGGCGGCTGGGCCACCGGCGCCACCGGCGCGACCGCCGGCAGCGTCGCCGGGCTCCTCGCCGGCTCCCCCGGCGCGCTGCCCGAACGCTGGCGGGCGCCGCTGAAGAACCGGCTCGCCAGCGCCCTCGCCGAGTTCGACGGCTGCGGCTTCGACACCCTCGCCCACCTCACGCACCTGGAGGCGACCCGCCCATGACCCATATCGCGGTCCTCGGCAGCACCAACATGGACCTGGTCACCTATGTCGACAAGGCGCCCGAGCGCGGGGAGACCGTGACGGGGCGGGAGTTCCGTACGGTGCCCGGCGGCAAGGGTGCCAACCAGGCGATCGCCGCGGCCCGGGCCGGCGCCACCGTCTCGATGATCGGCGCGGTCGGCACCGACGCCTACGGCGCGCGGCTGCGCGACACCCTCGAACACTCCGGCGTGGACACCGACTTCCTGCGCACGGTGCAGGGGCCGTCCGGCACCGCGCACATCGTGGTGGACGCCGAGGGCGGCAACGCGATCGTCGTCGTCCCCGGCGCCAACGGCACCGTGGACCACCTCTCCCCCGGCGACGAGGGGGTGATCGCCACCGCCGACGCCCTGCTGCTGCAACTGGAGATCCCGCTCCCGGCGGTCGTCGCGGGCGCCCGGGCGGCCCGCCGGCACGGGGTCCGTACGGTCCTCACCCCCTCCCCGGTCCAGCCGCTGCCGCCCGAGTTGCTCCAGGCCGTCGACCTGTTGGTGCCGAACGAGTACGAGGCGGTCACCCTCACCGGCCGCACCGACCCGCGCGAGGCGGCGGCGGCCCTGCTGGAGCTGGTGCCGGAGGTGGTCGTCACCCTGGGCGCGACCGGCTGCCTGTATCTGGCCCGGGGCGCCGGACCGCTCGTGGTCCCCGCGCCCCGGGTGACCGCCGTCGACTCCACCGGCGCGGGCGACACCTTCGTCGGCGCGCTCGCCGTGGCCCTCGCCGAGGAGAAACCGGTACGCGAGGCCCTGACCTGGGCGGCCGCCGCGGCGGCGATCTCCGTCCAGCGGGAAGGGGCGTCGGCGTCGATGCCGTACCGCCCGGAGATCGAGGCCCAGTACGGCACATGAGCACCCGCCTGCGTGCGCGGACGCGGCTGTTCCTTCCGCCGCCACGGCGATCAGCCACGACGGCGGTGTCCGGCGGTGCCGCACCCACCGCACGCCACCGCCCGCACACGCCGAGGGCGCCCGGAACACTCCGGGCGCCCTCGGTGTCGTAGCACCGACGGTCGGACCGTCGTCGCGGAACGGGCGGTCAGACCTTCTTCGCCGGCTTCGCCTCGTCCTCCGTCGATTCCTCGCCCGGCTCCCCGGCGTCCCCGGCCCGCTTCTCCCCGGCGTCGGCGTCGGTGACGGCCTCGTCGGACCCGGGGTTCTTCTCCTCGCCGCCGGCGACAGCCTCCGTGTCCCCGGCCGGACCGCCGGAGGCGAGCGCGGGTTCGACCACGGCCTCCCGTCCCGGCCGCTTCTTCCCCGACAGCACGATGTACGCCACCGCCAGCAGGAAGACGATCAGGGCGGTCCAGACGTTGAGGCGGATGCCCAGGATGTGGTGGGCGTCGTCCACGCGCAGGTATTCGATCCAGCCACGGCCCGCGCAGTACGCGGCGACGTACAGGGCGAACGCCCGGCCATGCCCCAGCTTGAAGCGGCGGTCCGCCCAGATCACCAGCAGGCCCACACCGACGCACCACAGGGATTCGTAGAGGAACGTCGGGTGGTAGTACCCCGGCACCCGGCCGCCCTCGGCGGAGGTGATGTGCAGCGCCCAGGGGACGTGGGTCTCGTGGCCGTACAGCTCCTGGTTGAACCAGTTGCCCCAGCGGCCGATGGCCTGCGCGAACGCGATGCCGGGCGCGACGGCGTCGGCGTACGCGGGCATCGGGATGCCCCGGCGCCGCGCGCCGATCCAGGCGCCGAGCGCGCCGAGCGCGATCGCGCCCCAGATGCCCAGGCCGCCCTCCCACACCTTGAAGGCGTCCACCCAGTCACGGCCCTCGCTGAAGTACAGCTCGTAGTCCGTGATCACGTGGTAGAGCCGGCCGCCGACCAGGCCGAACGGCACGGCCCAGACGGCGATGTCGGCGACCGTGCCGGACTGCCCGCCGCGGGCGATCCAGCGCTTGTTGCCGAACCAGACGGCAACGAAGACGCCGATGATGATGCAGATGGCGTAGCCGCGCAGCGGGATGGGGCCGAGGTACAGCACCCCGTGCGACGGGCTGGGGATGTAGGCAAGGTTCATGGCAGGTCCGACGCTACCGTGCCGGGCCAGGGGGAGGGCAAGCAGCCCGGCTACGGGTCCATAACGGGGCGTCGGGAACGCTCACCCGCGGTCGGCCGCCTCCACCATCTGCTTGAGCTTGGCCGGGGTCATCGTGCGGTCCTCGTAGATGTTCTTGCCGTCGAGCAGCACGGTCGGGGTGCCGCCGAAGTCGCCGGACTTGAACGCCTGGTGGGACTTGTCCACCCAGCCGTCGTGGGTGCCGTTCCGGACGCACTTGCGGAAGGCGGGGGTGTCCAGGCCCTTCACCTTGCCGGCCAGCTCGATCAGCTTGTCGTTGCCCGCGAAGGCGTCGTCGGTCTCCTTGGGCTGGTTCGCGAACAGCACGTCGTGGTAGTCACGGAACTTTCCGGCGTCCTGGGCGCAGGCCGCGGCGTTGGCGGCGCGCAGCGAACCGGTGCCGCCGAGGTTGCCGTCGATCAGCCGGACCAGGTGGTACTCGACCCGGAGCTTGCCGGCGTCGGTCAGTTCGTGGAGCGTCGGCCGGTACGCCGTCTCGAAGGCCTGGCAGGCCGGGCAGCGGAAGTCCTCCCAGACGGTGAGCGTCGACTTGGCGCCGTCCTTGCCGACCGGGATCGCGAGGCTGTCCTTGCCCTGCGCGCCCGAGGGGGCCACGGCCGGGCCCGCCTTGGTGCTCTTGTCCTTGCCGGCGTTCGCGGCGACGACGCCGATCACCGCCGCCAGGCCCAGGACGCAGACGACGCTCGCGCCCACGATCAGCCGGCGCCGTCGCTTGTCCGCGGCCTTCTGCTTCTCGCGCTCGACCGCCAGCCGCTCCCGGGCGGTGCGTTTTCCGTCACGGTTCTTCTCGCTCACACCCCCAGAACGAACCGGGGAGGCGCAGCGCGCCTCCCCGGTCCGAGGTCCACCCGTTCGAGTGACCGAATCATCCGGTACGGGACATCGGCCCGTACCGGCTCCGCGCTCACGCCTGTCCGCGCACGCCCTTCGCCAGGTCCCCGGCCAGCTCGCGGACCGCCGCGAGGCCGGCGGCCTCGTCCGGCGCGTCCAGCATCCGCTTCACGAACGCCGAGCCGACGATCACGCCGTCCGCGAAGCCGGCGACCTCGGCGGCCTGGGCCCGGTTGGAGACGCCGAGCCCGACGCAGACGGGCAGGCCGGTGCCGGCGGCGCGGGTGCGCCGGACCAGGTCCTGGGCCTGCGCGCCGACGGACTCGCGGGTGCCGGTGACGCCCATGAGCGAGGCGGCGTAGACGAAGCCACTGCCCGCCGCGGTGATCTCGGCGAGCCGCTCGTCCTTGCTGCTGGGCGCCACCACGAAGATCGTCGCGAGGCCGTGCTTCTCGGCGTGCTCGCGCCACAGCGCCGACTCCTGCACCGGCAGGTCGGGCAGGATGCAGCCGGCGCCGCCCGCCTCGGCCAGCTCGGCGGTGAAGCGCTCGACGCCGTAGCGGTCGATGGGGTTCCAGTACGTCATGACCAGGATCGGCTTCCCGGTGGCCCGGTAGGCCTCGCGGACCGTGCGCATGACGTCGGCGATCCGCACCCCGCCGCGCAGGGCGATGTCGTCGGCGGTCTGGATGACCGGACCGTCCAGGACCGGGTCGCTGTGCGGCAGACCGACCTCGACCACGTCCGCGCCGCTCTCCAGGACGGCCTTGACCGCCTCGATGCCGCCGTCCACGGTCGGGAACCCGGCCGGGAGGTAGGCGATGAGCGCGGACCGGCCCTCGGCCCTGGCGCCCGCGAGGGTGTCCGACAGCAGCTGGATGTTCCCGCTCACTTGGCGTCCCCCTCGATCTCGGCGGTGTCGGCGGCGTCGGCCGCCACCTCGGCGTCGGTGTCGTACAGGCCGAAGTAGCGCGCGGCGGTGTCCATGTCCTTGTCGCCGCGGCCGGAGAGGTTGACGACGATCAGGCCGTCCGGGCCCAGCTCGCGGCCGACCTCCAGGGCGCCGGCCAGGGCGTGGGCGCTCTCGATGGCCGGGATGATGCCCTCGGTGCGCGACAGCAGGCGCAGTGCCCGCATGGCCGCGTCGTCGGTGACCGCGCGGTACTCGCCGCGGCCGGAGTCCTTCAGGTAGGAGTGCTCGGGGCCGATGCCCGGGTAGTCCAGACCGGCCGAGATGGAGTACGGCTCGGTGATCTGGCCCTCGTCGTCCTGGAGGACGTAGGAACGGGAGCCGTGCAGGATGCCGGGCTCGCCGGCGGTGAGGGTGGCCGCGTGCTCGCCGGTCTCGACGCCGTGGCCGGCCGGCTCGCAGCCGATCAGGCGGACGCCCTCGTCGGGGATGAAGGCGTGGAAGAGGCCGATGGCGTTGGAGCCGCCGCCGACGCAGGCGACGGCCGCGTCCGGCAGCCGGCCGGCGCGCTCCAGGAGCTGGCGGCGGGCCTCGACGCCGATGACCCGGTGGAAGTCGCGGACCATGGCCGGGAAGGGGTGGGGGCCGGCGACCGTGCCGAACAGGTAGTGGGTGTGGTCGACGTTGGCGACCCAGTCCCGGAACGCCTCGTTGATGGCGTCCTTCAGGGTGCGGCTGCCGGACTTCACGGCGACGACCTCGGCGCCGAGCATGCGCATGCGGGCCACGTTCAGGGCCTGGCGCCGAGTGTCGACCTCACCCATGTAGATGGTGCAGTCCAGGCCGAACAGCGCGCAGGCGGTGGCCGTGGCGACGCCGTGCTGGCCGGCTCCGGTCTCGGCGATGACCCGGGTCTTGCCCATGCGCTTGGTGAGCAGGGCCTGGCCGAGCACGTTGTTGATCTTGTGGGAGCCGGTGTGGTTGAGGTCCTCGCGCTTGAGGAAGACGCGGGCGCCGCCGGCGTGTTCGGCGAAGCGGGGGACCTCGGTGAGCGCCGACGGGCGGCCGGTGTAGTTCACCAGCAGGTCGTCGAGTTCGCGGGCGAACTCGGGGTCGTTCTTGGCCTTGTCGTACTCGACGGCGACCTCGTCCACGGCGGCGACGAGGGCCTCCGGGATGAACTTGCCGCCGAACGCGCCGAAGTAGCCCTCGGCGGTGGGGACCTGACCCTCCGGGTCGGGAATGAAGAATTCGCTGGGCATGCGGAAACCTCACGGTGAGTTTCTTGGGAAAGAACCGATCGCCGTGGGGCTCGGGTCGTCTGTCGGCTGCGGGCCGGATGTGGCCTGTCGCGCCCGCGCGGCGGTAGCCGCATATCAGATGGAGTCCCGCGCCCCTAGGGGGCGCGCTGCCATCGACGCCCGTTGACCTGCCCGGGTTCGTCACCGATGACGTACCTGACGCGCCGGCCGTGCACGCGCCGCGCGGGCGCGCGACAGCCACGCGGACGGCAGCCGCGCGCCAGGCGCGCGTGCCGGTCCACGGTCGTCATGGTGGGAGTCATCGGGTCCAGCCTAGCGGGAGTCAGCCCCGGCCGTGCCGGAGTGCCGGGTGCTCGCCCGCGGCGACCAGGTCGGCGACGGCCGCCTTGGGGTCGCGGCCGGTGACCAGGGACTCGCCGACCAGGACCGCGTCGGCGCCGGCGTTGGCGTAGGCGATCAGGTCGTGCGGGCCGCGCACACCGGACTCGGCGACCTTCACGAGGTGGTCGGGGATCTCCGGGGCGACCCGCTCGAAGGTGCCCCGGTCGACCTCGAGCGTCTTGAGGTTGCGCGCGTTGACGCCGATGACCTTGGCGCCCGCGTCCACCGCCCGCTCGACCTCGTCCTCGTCGTGCACCTCGACCAGCGGGGTCAGGCCGATGGACACCGCGCGCTCGATCAGCGACTCCAGGGCCGGCTGGTCCAGGGCGGCCACGATCAGCAGCGCGAGGTCGGCGCCGTACGCGCGGGCCTCCCACAGCTGGTACGACGTGACGATGAAGTCCTTGCGCAGCACCGGGATGTCCACGCGGGCGCGGACGGCCTCCAGGTCGGCGAGCGAGCCGCCGAAGCGGCGCTGTTCGGTCAGGACGGAGATGACGGCCGCGCCGCCCGCCTCGTAGTCCGCGGCGAGGCCGGCCGGGTCGGCGATGGCGGCCAGCGCGCCCTTGGAGGGGCTGGACCGCTTGACCTCGCAGATCACCTTGACGCCGTCGCCCTTGAGCGCGGCGACCCCGTCCTTGGCGGCGGGGGCCTTGGCCGCGCGCTCCTTGAGCTCGTCGAGGCTGACACGGGCCTGCCGCTCGGCGAGGTCGGCACGGACTCCGTCGATGATCTCGTCGAGCACACTCACGCGAGCGGCCCCCTTCCAGACGGTGGGTTCCTTCAGGCTCCGAAAAGCCCGTGGTCAATTGCGATGGTATCCGCACAGGTGCGGTGGCTTCGCATCCGGTTGACGGCGGTCCCACTCCGTGGACATCCGTCCGCCGGTGCGGTCAGGGGCGGAGCCAGCCGCCGGACGGCAGGTTCCGCAGGACGGTGAACGCCAGCAGCAGGGCGGCGACGGCCCACATGTGCGGGGGGCCGAGACCGATCCGCAGCGGCCTGCCGCGGGCCGCGCGGGCCGTCCAGACGGTCCACAGTACGGCGAGGCCCAGGTAGGCGGCCACGGCCGGCGCGTTGGCGTGCAACGCGGTGAGCAGGTCGCCGTGGACGAACGCGTGCGCGCTGCGCAGTCCGCCGCAGCCCGGGCAGTACAGGCCGGTGAGCAGGTACAGGGGGCAGGCGGGGTAGTGGCCGCTCTCGTTGGGGTCGACCGCGCCGACGTAGGCGAAGGCCCCGGCCACGGCCGCCAGCAGCCCGAGGGGGACGGCGAGCCGGCGCCGGACGGGCACGTGCACGGCGGGCGGCGCCGGGTGCGGGGCACCGTCGAATCCGGGCCGCGGGGCGCCTTGGGGTACGGGCTGCGGGGCGCCGCCGGGAACCTCTGGCGGGGCCGTACGGCTGTCGGCGTTCACGCGGGCATTCTGCCCCGCCCGGTACGGCTCCGCCCGCCGGGCGGCACCGACGTCCGGGCCGTGGAGCGGGCGCGGCAGCGAGGGGCCGCGAGAACACGAGAGGCGGTCCGCACCCCTGCCGGATGCCGGGCCGCCTCTCGGGGGAAGCGTGGGCTCAGCGGCCCGCGGCGGCCGGCTCCGGGCTCGCGGACGTGCGCGCCACGGCGGCGGTCTGCTTCGGCTGGCCGAGGCCCATGGCCCGCATGATGCCGCCGACCACGCCGCCGAGGAGCGTGAGCGCCATGCCGGCCCAGAAGCCGACGGGCTGGGCCATCACCATGAAGGCGCCCGCGACGCAGAAACCGATGAAGGCGATGATGACACCGGTCCAGGCGGCCGGGGTGTGACCGTGGCCGTGGCTGCTGCCCGCCATGACTTGCTCCTCGTTGTTGCTGATCTACGTGTCGTATGAGGCGTCGTACGCTCGCCGCGTCCATTGTCCCGTAGGCGTGCGCGCGCCGGACGCGGGGGTGGCGTCTGGTTCGCCACACCGCTTACGGCCGTGCCGGTTCAGGCGCCCGTCGGGTCCTCGCCCCGGTCCAGGGCCTTCCAGATCTCCTCGGGCCGTTCCGGGTCGGCCGGGCGGGCGGTGCGCCGGGGGCGGGCGGTGCCGCGCTCGTAGCGGCCGGACATCGCGGGCCACAGGCGGCCGTAGCGCAGGGCGAGCAGCCCGGCGAGCAGGATCAGCAGCCCGCCGGCGGCCGCGACGTACGGCCAGCCGGTGTGGGTGAGCGCGTGGACGGTGGCGGAGCTGTCGCCGCTCACCTTGGCGGCCCGCTCGTCCAGCGCGGAGCCGTCGGAGACGGCCGCCAGGGCCGCGACGGCGATGCCGGCGCCGGACAGCGCGAGCAGCCCCGCGACGACGAGGCGGCCGGCCCGGCGGACGGCGAAGACCGCGACGAGCGCGGCGAGGCCCACTATGGCGAGCGCCGCGGGGACGCCCGTGACGTCGCTGCCCTTGGCCGTCAGCGGGAACGCGCCACCGGCCACCGCCGCGGTGCCCTCCGCCCAGCGCTGCCGGGTCGCGAGCAGCGCCACGGCCGCGCCGAGCGCGCCGAACAGCAGGGCCACGGCGAGGCTCCGCCGGCCGGACCGGGCGGGTGCGGGGGCTTCGGAACGAAGGTGAGGTACGGCAGTCACGTACTCCACTATCGCCTGAACCCCCCGCGGACCGGCACCCGGGGTTGCTATGAGAAGCGCCCTATTGCCCGAGGCGGTTGGCCGTGTGCACGGCCCGCAGCACCGCCGCCGCCTTGTTGCGGCACTCCTGGTCCTCGGCGACCGGGTCGGAGTCGGCGACGACGCCCGCGCCGGCCTGGACGTACGCGGTGCCGTCGCGGAGCAGGGCGGTGCGGATGGCGATCGCTGTGTCGGAGTCGCCGGCGAAGTCCAGATAGCCGACGCAGCCGCCGTACAGGCCGCGCCGGGACGGCTCGAGCTCGTCGATGATCTGCATCGCGCGGGGCTTGGGGGCGCCGGAGAGGGTGCCGGCCGGGAAGCACGCGGTGAGCACGTCGAAGGCGGTGCGGCCGGGGGCCACCTTGCCGGTGACGGTGGAGACGATGTGCATCACGTGCGAGTAGCGCTCGATGGACATGAAGTCGACCACCTCGACCGAGCCGGGCTCGCAGACCCGGCCGAGGTCGTTGCGGCCGAGGTCGACCAGCATCAGGTGCTCGGCGCGCTCCTTGGGGTCGGCGAGCAGTTCCTCGGCGAGCGCCTGGTCCTCCTGCGGGGTGGCCCCGCGGTGCCGGGTGCCGGCGATGGGGTGGACCATCGCGCGCCCGTCCTCGACCTTCACCAGCGCCTCCGGGGAGGAGCCGACGATGTCGAAGCCGTCGAAGCGGAACAGGTACATGTACGGCGAGGGGTTGGTGGCCCGCAGCACCCGGTAGACGTCCAGGGCACTCGCCGTGCAGGGGGTCTCGAAGCGCTGGGAGGGCACGACCTGGAAGGCCTCGCCCGCGCGGATGCGCTCCTTGATGTCCTCCACGGCCCGCTGGTAGTCGGCGCCGCCCCAGCGGGCGGTGTACTCGGGCAGTTCGGAGGGCGGCAGGTGGGCCGGGGGCTGGGAGACCGGGCGGGAGAGGTCGGCCTCCATGGCGTCCAGGCGGGCCACGGCGTCCGCGTACGCCTCGTCGACGCCGGTGTCCAGGTCGTTGTGGTTGATCGCGTTGGCGATCAGCAGGACCGAGCCCTCCCAGTGGTCCATCACCGCGAGGTCGCTGGTCAGCAGCATGGTCAGCTCGGGCAGCCCCAGCTCGTCGTGCTCGCCGGGGCCGATCTTCTCCAGGCGGCGGACGATGTCGTAGCCCAGATAGCCGACCATGCCGCCGGTGAAGGGCGGCAGGCCCTCCTGGTGCGGGGTGTGCAGGGTCTGGAGGCTGGCGCGCAGGACCGCGAGGGGGTCACCGTCCGTGGGGACGCCGACGGGCGGGGTGCCGATCCAGTGGGCCTGGCCGTCCCGGGCGGTGAGCGTGGCGGCGCTGCGGACCCCGACGAAGGAGTACCGGGACCAGGAGCGGCCGTTCTCCGCCGACTCCAGCAGGAAGGTGCCGGGGCGTTCGGCGGCGAGCTTGCGGTAGAGCGCGACCGGTGTGTCACCGTCGGCCAGGAGCTTGCGGGTGACCGGGATGACGCGCCGGTCGCCGGCCAGCTTGCGGAAGGTCTCTAGATCCATGGCGGCCGACCTTACTGAGCGGACGCCGGAGCGGCGGCGTCCGCGTCCCTCAGGAGCACGTCCTCGTCGAAGCAGGTGCGCGCGCCGGTGTGGCAGGCGGCTCCCACCTGGTCGACCCGGACCAGCAGGGTGTCGCCGTCGCAGTCCAGCGCGACCGACTTCACCCGCTGGACGTGGCCGGAGGTGTCGCCCTTGACCCAGTACTCCCGGCGGCTGCGCGACCAGTAGGTGCAGCGGCCGGTGGTCAGCGTGCGGTGCAGTGCCTCGTCGTCCATCCAGCCGAGCATGAGGACCTCGCCGGTGTCGTACTGCTGGGCGATGGCGGGGACGAGCCCGTCGGCGCTGCGCTTGAGCCGCGCGGCGATCTCGGGGTCGAGGCTGCTGGGCCGGGGGTTGCCGGTCGTACTGGTCATGGGTGCCATTGTGCCGCGCGGCACCGACAGCGGGCCCCGCGCGTCCGGAGAACGGTCACGGCGGCCGTGGGGCCCCCGCCGGGAGGCCACGGGTGGGCGGAACGATCACCTGGTCGTAGGCTGGCTGCATGTCGACCTTCGCCAAGCGTGAACGGCTGCTGCTCGCCGACCTGTTGGAAACCGTCGGTCCGGATGCCGAGACCCTCTGCGCGGGCTGGCGGACCCGGGACCTGGCCGCGCATGTCGTCGTGCGCGAACGCCGCCCGGACGCGGCGGGCGGCACCCTGCTCAAGCAGCTCGCGCCGCGCCTGGAGAAGGTGATGGCCGAGTACACCGCGAAGCCGTACGGGGAGCTGATCCGGCTGATCCGCACCGGCCCGCCGCGCCTGTCGCCGTTCCAGCTCAAGCAGGTCGACGAGGCGGCCAACATCATCGAGTTCTACGTCCACACGGAGGACGTCCGCCGCGCCCAGCCGGAGTGGACCCCGCGCGAGCTGGACCCGGTGTTCCAGGACGCGCTGTGGTCCCGGCTGGAGCGCGCCGCGCGGCTGCTGGGGAAGGGCGCGCCGACGGGGCTGGTGCTGCGCCGCCCGGACGGGCAGACGGTGGTGGCGCACCGGGGCACGCCGGTGGTCACGGCGACCGGTGAGCCCTCGGAGCTGCTGATGTTCGCGTACGGGCGGCAGAGTGTGGCCAGGGTCGAGCTGGTCGGGGACGCGGACGCGATCGACAGGCTGCACGAGTCCAGGCAGCTGGGCATCTGACGGGGTTCGTCAGCCGGGGAGTTCCGCGCGGCGCAGGGCCGGTACGGCGAGCAGGACGAGGCCGCCGAGTCCGCAGACGGCGGCGCTGACGGCGTAGACCGGGCCGAGTCCGAAGGTGCCGGTCGCGGCGGCGGCGAAGGGCAGGCTCAGCGGGGTGAGGCCGAGGCTGACCAGGCCGGCGACGGCGGTGACGCGGCCCAGGTAGGCGGGGTCGGCCTGGGTCTGGAGCAGGGCCCCGCACAGGGCGCCGCTGAGTCCGGTGAGCAGTCCGACGAGCAGGGCGGTGCCGACGGCCGCGGCGAGGCCCGGGACGAAGCCAAGGGCGCCGACGGCCACGGAGCCGGCCGTGCACGCGCACCCGGTGAGCAGTCCGGCGCGGGGCAGCCTGCCACGGGCGGCCAGCAGCAGGGAGGCGGCGCCCGCGCCGGTGCCGAACCCGGCCAGTATCCAGCCCATGCCCGCCGCGCCCCAGCCGCGGTGGTCGGCGAGCAGGGTCAGGCCGACGTTCAGCGGGGCGACGAAACCGAGGTCGCCGAGCGCGATGGCGATCATGAGCGGCCCGAGGACCCGGTGCCGGCGGACGTGGCGCAGTCCGGCCTTCAGATCGGCCCAGGCGGTGACACCGCCCCCGGTACCGGCGGGGAGGTCCCGTACGCGCACGGACAGCAGCAGGGGTATCGACAGCGCGATGAGCGCTCCGGCGAGGGCGAAGGCCGCCGGGGCGCCGCCGAAGGCCACGCCGAGGCCGCCGAGCGGGGCTCCGACGACGCTCGCGGCCCGGATGGCGAGGCCGCGCAGTCCCTGGACGCGGGCGAGCTGGTCCTTGCCGGTGATCCGGGCGGGCAGGGCGCCCACGGCCGGCATGAACACGGCGTCGACGGTGCCGAAGACGCACGCGAGCAGGGCGAGGGGCCACAGCCCCGGGTGGGTGAGGAACAGCAGGGCGGCCACGGCGAGGACGGCGGCGCAGCGCACGGCGTCGCTGCCGATCACGACCCTTCTCGGACCGAGCCGGTCGGCGATCACCCCTCCCCCGAGCATCAGCACGGCCCTCGGCAACGCGCTCGCGGCCATCACGAGCCCGGCCTGCGCGGGCGTCCCGGCCTGGACGGCGGCCCAGGACAGGGCGAGGTAGAAGACGTTGTCGCCGAGCATCGAGGAGGTGTAGGCCCCGAGCCAGCGCAGCACATTGGGGTCACGGTGGGCGCGCGCGGGGGCGGGGGGTATGAGCGTGGCGGTCACGCGGGAGGTCCTCTCGGGCACGGGGACGGCGACGGCGGGCCGAGGCCGGTGACGGCGGTGGGAGGCCGGTGACGGCGGCCGGTCCGAGGCCGGTGACGGCGGTCCGAGGCCGTAGCCGCCCATGCGGAGGCCCCGGCCGCCCGGCCGGGGCCTCCCTTACGGTCTCGCTGCTACGGTCCGGCTACCTGACGGGGTGCCCGGCCTCCCGCAGGGTCTCCTTCACCTGGCCGATGCGCAGGTCGCCGAAGTGGAAGACCGAGGCGGCCAGGACCGCGTCGGCGCCCGCCTCGACGGCCGGCGGGAAGTCGGCGAGCCGGCCGGCGCCGCCGGAGGCGATCACGGGGACCGTGACGTGCTTGCGGACGGCGGCGATCATCTCCAGGTCGTAGCCGTCCTTGGTGCCGTCGGCGTCCATGGAGTTCAGCAGGATCTCGCCCGCGCCCAGCTCGGCCGCCCGGTGCGCCCACTCCACCGCGTCGATGCCGGTGCCGCGCCGGCCGCCGTGGGTGGTGACCTCGAACGTGCCTTCGGGGGTACGGCGGGCGTCCACCGACAGGACCAGCACCTGGCGGCCGAACCGCTCGGCGATCTCCCGGATCAGGTCGGGGCGGGCGATCGCGGCGGTGTTCACGCCCACCTTGTCGGCGCCCGCCCGCAGCAGCTTGTCCACGTCCTCGGCGGTGCGCACACCCCCGCCGACGGTCAGCGGGATGAACACCTGCTCGGCGGTGCGGCGCACCACGTCGTAGGTCGTCTCCCGGTCGCCGGAGGACGCGGTGATGTCCAGGAACGTCAGTTCGTCGGCGCCCTCGGCGTCGTACACCTTGGCCATCTCGACGGGATCACCCGCGTCGCGCAGGTTCTGGAAGTTCACGCCCTTGACGACCCGGCCGTTGTCCACGTCCAGGCAGGGGATGACTCGGACCGCCAGGGTCATGACTGCTCAGGCTCCTCTGAATGCTTCTAGTTCCACTTCGACCAGGATGCGCGGGTCGACGAAGCCCTCGACGACCAGCAGGGTCGAGACCGGGCGCACCGAGTCGAACAGCTCCTGGTGGGCCCGGCCGACGGCGTCCACGTCCCGCGCATGGGTCAGGTACATCCGGGTGCGGATCACGGACTCGATACCGAGGCCGAACTCCGCGATCGCCTCGACGGCGCTGGTGAACGCCACCTTGGCCTGTTCGTACGGGTCGCCCTCGCCGTACAGCACCGGGCCCTTGAAGGACGTCGTGCCGCCCACCAGCACCCGGTCGCCCGCCGCCACGGCGCGTGCGAAACCGAAGGACTCTTCCCAGGGACTTCCGCTTCTCACACGCCGTACGGCTTCGGACGTCATGACGACACAGCCTCCAGGGCCTCTTCCAGGGTGAACGCCTTCGCGTACAGCGCCTTCCCTACGATGGCGCCTTCGACACCGAGCGGCACCAGAGAGGCCAGGGCCCGCAGGTCGTCCAGGGAGGAGACGCCGCCGGAGGCGACCACCGGGCGGTCGGTCGCCGCGCACACGTTGCGCAGCAGCTCCAGGTTGGGGCCCTGGAGGGTGCCGTCCTTGGCGATGTCGGTGACGACGTAGCGGGCGCAGCCCTCCTTGTTCAGCCGCTCCAGCGTCTCGTACAGGTCGCCGCCGTCGCGGGTCCAGCCGCGGCCGCGCAGGGTGGTGCCGCGGACGTCCAGGCCGACGGCGATCTTGTCGCCGTGCTCGGCGATCACCCGGGCGACCCACTCGGGGGTCTCCAGGGCGGCGGTGCCGAGGTTCACCCGGGTGCAGCCGGTGGCGAGGGCGGCGGCGAGGGTGTCGTCGTCGCGGATGCCGCCGGACAGCTCCACCTTGATGTCCATGGCCCCGGCGACCTCGGCGATCAGGTCGCGGTTGTCGCCGGTGCCGAACGCGGCGTCCAGGTCGACCAGGTGCAGCCACTCCGCGCCGGCGCGCTGCCAGGCGAGGGCGGCCTCCAGCGGGGAGCCGTAGGAGGTCTCGGTGCCGGACTCGCCGTGTACGAGGCGGACGGCCTGGCCGTCGCGGACGTCGACGGCGGGGAGCAGTTCGAGCTTGGCCATGGTCTACAGGGTTCCGATCCAGTTGGTGAGGAGCTGGGCGCCGGCGTCGCCGGACTTCTCGGGGTGGAACTGGGTGGCCCACAGGGCGCCGTTCTCCACGGCGGCCACGAACGGCTTGCCGTGCGTCGACCAGGTGACCTTGGGGGCCTCGATCACCGGGTTGTGGGTTTCCAGGGACCACTCGTGCACGGCGTAGGAGTGCACGAAGTAGAAGCGGGCGTCGGCGTCCAGGCCCGCGAACAGCCGCGAGCCGGCCGGGGCGTCGACGGTGTTCCAGCCCATGTGGGGCACCACGTCGGCCTGGAGCGGCTCGACCGTGCCGGGCCACTCGTCCAGGCCCTCGGCCTCGACGCCGTGCTCGATGCCGCGCGCGAAGAGGATCTGCATGCCGACGCAGATGCCCATGACCGGGCGCCCGCCGGACAGCCGGCGGTCCACGACCCAGTCGCCGCGCGCGTCGCGCAGGCCCTTCATGCAGGCGGCGAACGCGCCGACGCCGGGCACGAGCAGCCCGTCGGCGTTCATCGCCTTGTCGAAGTCACGGGTGATCTCCACATCGGCGCCCACGCGCGCGAGGGCGCGTTCGGCGGAGCGGACGTTGCCGAAGCCGTAGTCGAAGACGACGACCTTCTTCTTGCCGGACGGGGCGCTCAATTCCACACCTCCAGCCGCATGACGCCCGCGACCAGGCACAGGGCCGCGCCGATCGAGAGCAGGACGATCAGGCTGGTGGGCATCTTCTGCTTGACGAAGGAGATGATCCCGCCGACCAGGAAGAGGCCGACGACGATCAGCAGGGTCGACAGACCGGTCATGGGTTACAGCGCGCCCTTCGTCGACGGGAGGATGCCGGCCGCGCGCGGGTCGCGCTCGGAGGCGTACCTGAGGGCCCGGGCCAGCGCCTTGAACTGGCACTCCACGATGTGGTGGGCGTTGCGGCCGTAGGGCACGTGCACGTGCAGCGCGATCTGCGCCTGGGCGACGAAGGACTCCAGGATGTGCCGGGTCATCGTGGTGTCGTACTCGCCGATCATCGGCGCCATGTTCTCGGGCTCGGTGTGCACGAGGTAGGGGCGGCCGGACAGGTCGACGGTGACCTGGGCGAGGGACTCGTCCAGCGGGACCGTGCAGTTGCCGAAGCGGTAGATGCCCACCTTGTCGCCGAGGGCCTGCTTGAAGGCGGCGCCCAGCGCGAGGGCGGTGTCCTCGATGGTGTGGTGGGAGTCGATGTGCAGGTCGCCGTCGGTCTTCACGGTCAGGTCGAACAGACCGTGCCGGCCGAGCTGGTCGAGCATGTGGTCGTAGAAGCCGACGCCGGTGGCGATGTCGGTGCGGCCGGTGCCGTCGAGGTCTATCTCGACGAGCACCGAGGTCTCCTTGGTGGTGCGCTCCACGCGTCCAACGCGGCTCATGAACCCAGCTCCTTCTTGACTTCCCGTACCGCGTCGAGGAACGCGTCGTTCTCCTGCGGGGTGCCGGCGGAGACACGCAGCCACCCCGGTACGCCGTTGTCCCGGACCAGCACGCCCCGGTCGAGGATCTTTTGCCAGGCCGCGTGGGCGTCGGCGAACCGGCCGAACTGCACGAAGTTGGCGTCGGACTCGGTGACCTGGTAGCCGATCGCGCGCAGCTCGGCGACCAGCCGGTCCCGTTCGGCCTTGAGCTGCTCCACGTACCCGAGCAGCGTGTCGGTGTGCTCCAGCGCGGCGAGCGCGGTCGCCTGGGTGACGGCCGACAGGTGGTACGGCAGCCGGACCAGCTGGACGGCGTCCACGACGGCCGGGTGCGCGGCCAGGTAGCCGAGGCGCAGGCCGGCGGCGCCGAACGCCTTGGACATCGTGCGGGAGATCACCAGGTGCGGGCGGCCCTCCAGCAGCGGCAGCAGCGAGGCGCCGTGGCTGAACTCGATGTACGCCTCGTCCACGATCACCATGGACGGCTTGGCCGCCTGCGCCGCCTCGTACAGCGCGAGGACGGTCTCGGCCGGGACCGCGTTGCCGGTGGGGTTGTTGGGGGTGGTGACGAAGACGACGTCCGGCTTGTGCTCGGCGATGGCGCGCTCGGCGGCGGCCAGGTCGATCGTGAAGTCCTCGTTCCGGGGGCCGGAGATCCAGCCGGTGCCGGTGCCGCGCGCGATGAGCGCGTGCATCGAGTACGACGGCTCGAAGCCGATGGCCGTGCGGCCCGGCCCGCCGAAGGTCTGGAGCAGCTGCTGGATGACCTCGTTGGAGCCGTTGGCGGCCCAGACGTTCTCGATGCCGAGGGGGTACCCGCCGCTCTTCGTCAGGTACTCGGCCAGCCCGGTGCGCAGCTGGACCGCGTCCCGGTCCGGGTAGCGGTTCAGGTCGCGGGCGGCCTCGCGCACCCGCTCCGCGATCCGCTCGACCAGCGGCTCGGGCAGCGGGTAGGGGTTCTCGTTGGTGTTCAGCCGTACGGGCACGTCCAGCTGGGGCGCGCCGTAGGGGGACTTGCCGCGCAGCTCGTCCCGGATGGGCAGATCGTCGATGCCGGTCACTTGCTCTCGGGTACCTTCCAGCCGAACCTCGCCTTGATCGCCGCGCCGTGCGCGGGCAGGTCCTCCGCCTCCGCCAGCGTCACCACGTGGTGGGCGACCTCGGCGAGCGCGTCCCTGGTGTAGTCCACGATGTGGATGCCGCGCAGGAAGGACTGGACGGACAGGCCCGAGGAGTGACAGGCGCAGCCGCCGGTGGGCAGGACGTGGTTGGACCCGGCCGCGTAGTCGCCGAGCGAGACGGGGGCCCAGGGGCCGATGAAGATCGCGCCCGCGTTGCGGACCCGGCCGGCCACCTCGGCGGCGCCGGCGGTCTGGATCTCCAGGTGCTCGGCGCCGTAGGCGTCGACCACCTTCAGGCCCTCCTCGATGCCGTCCACCAGGACGATCGCGGACTGCCTGCCCCCCAGGGCGGGCACGATCCGGTCGTCCACGTGCCGGGTGGCCGCGACCTGCGGTGCCAGCTCCTTCTCCACCGCGTCCGCGAGGTCCGCGGAGTCGGTGACCAGGACGGCCGCCGCGAGCGGGTCGTGCTCGGCCTGGCTGATCAGGTCGGCGGCCACGTGCACCGGGTCGGCGGTGTCGTCGGCGAGGATCGCGATCTCGGTCGGGCCGGCCTCGGCGTCGATGCCGATCCTGCCGGTGAAGTAGCGCTTGGCGGCGGCGACCCAGATGTTGCCGGGGCCGGTGACCATGTTGGCGGGCGGGCAGGACTCGGTGCCGTACGCGAACATCGCGACGGCGGTGGCGCCGCCCGCGGCGTACACCTCGTCCACGCCGAGCAGGGCGCAGGCGGCCAGGATCGTCGGGTGCGGCAGGCCGCCGAACTCGGCCTGGGCCGGGGAGGCGAGCGCGATGGACTCGACGCCGGCCTCCTGCGCGGGCACCACGTTCATCACCACGGAGGACGGGTAGACGGACCGCCCGCCGGGCGCGTACAGCCCGACCCGCTCGACCGGCACCCACTTCTCGGTGACCGAGCCGCCCGGCACCACCTGGGTGGTGTGGGTGGTGCGGCGCTGGGCGCGGTGGACCAGCCGGGCGCGGCGGATGGACTCCTCGAGGGCGGCGCGTACGGCCGGGTCGAGACCGGCGAGCGCGTCGGTGAGCGCCTGCGCCGGGACACGGACGTTTTCCAGCCGTACTCCGTCGAATTTCTCGGCGAAGTCGATCAGCGCCGCGTCACCGCGATGATGCACGGCCTCGCAGATCGGGCGCACCTTCTCCAGGGCGGCCTGAACGTCGAAGTCGGCTCGGGGCAGCAGGTCGCGCAGGGCGGGGCCCTCGGGAAGGGCGTCGCCGCGCAGATCGATTCGGGAAATCACAGTGTCAATTCTCGCAGACCGCCGTCGGGAGCCGGCCGCGCGTATCAGTGGCTGATACAGAGCATGGGCCAATGGCCGGCCCGCCGTGGGCGAAAACCCGTACTTGACGTGCCGCGGACGGGCACGACATCGCCCGTCAACCGGTTTTTCGCGGGTCAACGCCTGGTACAGACGGTGGCCGGAAACCGGACGATCACCTTCACGACGGGTGTTCGACAGGTCACACAGCGGGCATGAACGGCTGTACGAAACGCATGGCGCGGAGAGAGGAGAGCGGTGACCGAGGGAGCCGGCGTCCGCATCGCCACCGGGGACCTGCCGGACGACCTGACCGCGGCCGAGGCGGGCATGTGGCAGGCCTTCCGCAACGGCAGCGTGTACGACCTGAGCAGCGGGGACCTCGCGGCCGACGACCCGCACGGCGGGATTCCCTGGGGCCCGGAGCGGACCGTGCGGGCGCGCATCGTCTGCTGGCTGCTGCTGGACGGCCCGCCGGCGCTGGCCGGCCGGGTGTCCTCGCTGAAGCTCGTCGGCGTACGGATCGACGGCGTGCTGGATCTCGCCGGCGGCCAGGTCACGCCGTACGTGGAGCTGACGAGGTGCCGCTTCGACCAGGAGGTCCGGCTGCCGGAGGCCCGGTTCACGACCGTGCGCCTGGTGGACTGCGCGGTGCCGCGGCTGGAGGCGGCCAGGGTGCACACGGAGGGCGATCTGCATCTGCCGCGCTGCCGGTTCCAGAGCGGGGTCCGGCTGACGGACGCCCAGATCGGCACCGACCTGCTGCTCAACCAGGCGATCGTGTACCGGGACCGCAGCGGCCGGTCGATCGCGGCGGACGGCATGACCGTCGGCCAGGACCTCCAGGCGGAGATGCTGGAGTCGCACGGAGAGCTGAGCCTGCGCGGCGCCCAGGTCGGCGTCTCGCTCAGCCTGCGCGGCGCGAAGCTCACCAACCCCCATGCCCGGTTGGCCCTGAACGCCCCCCAGCTCACGGTCGAGCGCACCCTGTATCTGACCCCGGCCGGCGTGGGCAGTCCGGCGCTCAGCGGCACCACGCCCGCGCACGGGACGCGCATCCAGCGCTTCGAGTGCCGGGGCGGGGTGCGGCTGGACGACGGCCGGTTCGGGGACGCCGTCGACCTGGAGCGGGCCCGGTTCGCCTTCACCGACGACCAGGAGCTGTCGCTGCGCCGGGTGCAGACGCCGGAGCTGCGCTTCCTCGGGGACAAGCCGCAGCGCGGCAAGGTGGTGCTGTCGGGCGCGCGGGTGGTGAACCTGGTGGACCGCGCGAGCAGCTGGCCGGAGGCGGGCAATCTGCACATGGGCGGGTTCACCTACGAGAACCTGGTGCCGCAGGGCCCGTTCCCGCTGACCCGGCGCCTGGACTGGGTCGCGGCGGCCACCGCCGAGTACGCCCCGGAGCCGTACGAGCGGCTGGCCTCGGTGCTGCGCTCCGCCGGGGAGGACGAGGACGCGCGGGAGGTGCTGCTCGCCAAGCAGCGCCGGCGGCGCGAGACGCTGCCGCCGGCCGCCAAGGTCTGGGGCTTCGCGCAGGACTGGACCGTGGCCTACGGCTACCGCCCGGGCCGGGCCGCGGTGTGGATGGCGGTGCTGTGGGCGGCGGGCACGCTGGCGTTCGCGCACGCCGCCCATCCGCCGGTGAGCTCCGGCGGCCATCCGGCCTGGAGTCCGGCGCTGTTCACGCTGGACCTGCTGCTGCCGGTGATCGACCTCGGCCAGACGGGCCAGTGGCAGCTGCGCGGCGGCTGGCAGTGGCTGGCGACGGTGATGATCCTCGCCGGCTGGGTCCTGGCGACCACGGTGGCGGCGGGCGCGACCCGGCTGCTGCGGCGGAGCTGACCTCGCCGCACGCGCACAAGCCCCCCGCACCCGCGCATGAGGCACATTCGCCCTTTACCGGACCTTTACCTTTTGCCGTACAACCTTCCATGACTTGCCTTGTCCCTCTGGCGCCACCCCGACCTGCGGACTTTCAATGGTCGACACCATGGCTCTGCTGCCCTCGTTCATCCGCCCCCACCGCCGGATGACCCGACGACGACCCGCGCACCCGGCCCACCGGCCACCGGCCGGGGACGAGGCCGTGCTCGACGCGCCCGACGACCGCCTCTCGCCCGCGCTCGTCGCGGCCGGCCGGGGCGAGTACGCCACCGCGGCCGGTCTGCTCGCCGACACCCGCGCCACGGCCGACTGGGAGCACCGGGACCGGTACGCCCGGCGCCTGGCCGCCTTCGCCCGCTCCCGCCCGGAGTGGTACGAGGAGTGGCGCGCCGCCGACCCCCGCGACCCCGGAGTGCTGCTGGTCGGGGCCCAGCTGGCGGTGGACCGCGCCTGGCCCTCGCCGGGCCGGGCCGAGCTGCTGCGCGAGGTGAGCCCGCTGATCACCGCCGCCGCCCGCGCCGACGACCGCGACCCGGTGCCCTGGCGCATCGCGCTGGACCACGCGCGCGGCACCCGGGCCGGGCACCGCTACTTCGAGGAGCTGTGGGAGGCCGCCGTCCGGCGCGCTCCGCACCACTACGGCTGCCATGTGGCCGCCCTGCGCTATCTGGCCGCCTCCTGGCACGGCTCCCACCGCGAGTGCTTCGACTTCGCCGACCGGGCCGCGCAGGACGCCCCGGCCGACTCGCTGGTCCAGGCGCTGCCCGCCCGGGCGGCCTTCGGCTATCTGACCGACGGCTGCGGCGCGGCGGTGCCCCGCGGCCGGCTGGAGGCGGCGGCGGACCGGGCGATCGCCCTGTCCGCGCGGCTGCCGGCGGCCGACCCGGCCCCGGCCGAGGTCCGCAACAAACTGCTGTACGTGCTGCTGCGGCTGGAGCGCTGGCGGGACGCCCGGGCCCAGCTGCGGCTGATCGGCCCGTACGCCACGTCGTTCCCCTGGGACCGGTTCTCCGAGGACCCGCTCGGCCACTTCCTGAAGCTGCGCGAGCAGCTGCAGACGGCGCTGCCCGGGGCCGCCCTGGCCGGGCTGCTCTCGGCGCCGCCGGAGCCCGGTGACGGACACGGCGGACACGCCCGCGCCGCAGGCCACTAGGCTGGGGCGCCGTGACCACCGTCCGTCTGCCGCTCTTTCCGCTGAACTCGGTGCTGTTCCCGGGTCTCGTGCTGCCGCTGAACGTCTTCGAGGAGCGGTATCGCGCCATGCTGCGCGACCTGCTGAAGACCCCCGAGGACGAACCGCGCCGGTTCGCCGTCGTCGCCATCAGGGACGGCCACGAGGTCGCGCCGAGCGCCCCCGGCATGCCCGATCCCACCGCGCGTCCCGAGCGGGGCCCGGCCGCCGGGTTCGGCCCGGACCCGCTCCGCGCCTTCCACGGGGTGGGCTGCGTGGCCGACGCGGCGACCATCCGGGAACACTCCGACGGCACGTTCGAGGTGCTGGCGACCGGCACGACCCGGGTACGGCTGCTGTCCGTGGACACGTCCGGCGCGTATCTGACGGCGGAGCTGGAGGAGCTGGCGGAGGAGCCCGGGGACGACGCCGGCGCGCTGGCCGAGGACGTCCTGCGCTCCTTCCGCCGCTACCAGAAGCGGCTGGCGGGCGCCCGGGAGCGCTCGCTGTCGTCCGGCGCGGAACTGCCGGACGACCCGGGCGTGGTGTCGTACCTGGTGGCCGCGGCGATGGTGCACGACACGCCGACCAAGCAGCGGCTGCTCCAGGCGCCGGACACCGCCTCGCGGCTGCGGGACGAGCTGCGGCTGCTGCGCGCGGAGACGTCGATCATCCGCAGCCTGCCGTCGCTGCCCGCGTTCGAACTGACGCGGACGCCGACGAGCCTGAACTGAGGGACCACGAGGAAACCGAGGATGGCGAAGAAGCAGAAGAAGACCCAGTCCGGGGGCACGCCCGCGACGGTGGCCCTGACGGCGGCGGGCGTGGACTTCACCGTCCACTCCTACGACCACGACCCGTCCCACCCCTCCTACGGCGAGGAGGCGGCCGAGGCCATGGGCGTCTCCCCCGACCGGGTCTTCAAGACCCTGGTGGCCGACGTGGACGGCTCCCTGGTGGTCGGCGTGGTCCCGGTGGCCGGCTCGCTGGACCTGAAGGCCCTGGCGGCGGCGGTGGGCGGCAAGCGGGCGACGATGGCCGACCCGGCGCTCGCCGAGCGCACCACGGGCTATGTCCGCGGCGGCATCTCCCCGCTCGGCCAGCGCAAGAAGCTCCCCACCGTCCTCGACGACTCGGCCGGGGCCCACCCCACGATCTGCGTCTCGGCGGGCCGCCGCGGCCTGGAGGTCGAACTGTCCCCGAAGGACCTGGCCGAACTGACGGACGCGGTACTGGCCCCGATCGGCAAGAGCTGACCGGAACGGGCCGACCGGCTACGTCACTACGGCGTGCCGTGCGCCGTCGCTACGGCGTCTCGGGGTCGCGGGGGCCGAACAGGGCGGTCAGGCCGAGGTGGGCCAGGAGCGCGGCGAGCGGCCAGGCCAGCAGCGCGCCCTTGGCCGACAGCTTCAGCGGCGCGGAGAACGTCACGCCCTTGCCCACGGCCTGGGCATGCGCGAGCACGTCCGGGTCGGGGCCCAGCCAGACACCGAGGCGCCAGGCCAGCAGGGACCCGAGCAGGCCCCCGAGCCCGAGCGCGACCACCAGGGGCGCCCCGCCGTGCCGGCGCAGCAGGAAGACGACGAGCGCGCTGACGAGTCCGAAGCCGAGCCCCAGCAGAGTGAACGTTCCGTCGACCCCGACGGCCTGCTCCCCCTCGCTGTCCTTCAGGTAGACGACCCAGCTCTTGTCCAGCACGTCGCCGACCAGCGGCACGTGCGGCGCCAGCCACCACCACAGCAGACCCAGCAGCACCCCGCCGAGCGCCAGTACCACCGTGATCACTGCGGCCTCCCGCAGCTCCGTCCGCAGCCCGGGTCCGTCCTGTTCCGGCGCATGCCCGGCGAGCGCCTCGGCGGGCGGCGGCCCCTGCCGGACCTGGTGCGCGGAGTCGTCGTGCGGTGGCGGAGTCAACGGTGCGGTCACCCTGCCATCGTGCCAGGTCGCGCCGTGCGCCGCGTCACCGGACGGCGGCCCTGCGGTAGGCCCGGGTCGCCACGGCCAGCGAGACGACGCCGACGCCCGCGCACACGCCCAGGTCAGCGAGGACGAGGGCCCAGTCCGGGTGCGGCCCGAAGGTCCGGGCGTACGCCTCCACGCCGTAGGTGGAGGGCAGCAGATCGCGGGCCAGCCGGATCACCTCCGGCATCCGCCCGGCCGGCAGCACGCCCAGCAGCAGCGCCGCCGACATGCCCAGCTGGCCGAGCAGCGTGGCCAGCTCCGGCCGCGGCGCGAGCAGCCCGCACGCGGCGCCGAGCCCGGCGAGCGCGGCCCCGGCGAGCGGGACGACGGCCAGCAGGACCCACAGGTTGGTCAGCGGCAGCCCGAAGAGCACACAGCCGAAGACGGCGGTGACCAGGGTGCCCGGCACGGTGAAGGAGGCGTAGGCCGCCGCCGCACCCAGCACCACCGCGGCCGGCGGCACCGGCAGGGTGGCGTAGTGGTCGAGCCCGCCGCTGGCCCGCAGCTGACCGAAGTACTGCGAGAGCAGGTTCAGCGCCACGTAGGCGACGACCAGCACCGACGAGCCGGCCACCACGGACTGGGCCTCGTCGCCGCCCTCGACCACACCGCGCATCATCACGGCGATGCCGATGGACTGGAAGGTCGCCACGAACAGCAGCGGGATCCGCGCCACCCGGGCCCGGGACAGCTGTGCCCGGTAGACGGCCGCCAGCGACGGCCACAGCCGCGCACGCGGCCCGAGCTCGGCCGGGCCGGACGCCGTCTCCGGCACGGCCCGGGAGCCGCCGGGCAGAACCTCGGCGGGTACGACACTCACGACGAGCTGCTCCTCTTCGCTCCGGCGGCGGCACAGACCCTTACGTGCTGCGGGGCCCGCTCGTTCACGCCCTCACCAGTCCCTGCCGGGCCTCGCCGCCCAGCGCCAGATAGACGTCCTCCAGGCTGGGCGTGGCGAGCGTGAAGTCGTCCAGGGCGGCGAAGGCGGCCCCGCCGGTCACCGTGGCGACGACGGCGCGGGCCTCCTCGGGCGCGAGCCGCAGCGTCCAGCGCCGGCCGGACCGCGCCGCCCGCTCGCGCAGCACGGCCACCTCGGGCACCTCCAGCGGCGCCCGCTCCCGCCACACCAGCTCCACCCGCACCTCGCCGGCCACCCGCGCCTTGAGCCCGGCGGGGGTGTCGCAGGCGATGACCCGGCCCTGGTCGAGCACGGCGACCCGGTCCAGCACCGTCTCGGCCTCGATCACGTTGTGGGTGACCAGCAGCACGGTCGTGCCGTCCTCGGCCCGCCGCCGGTCCACGGCCGCCCACACCGCGCGCCGGGCCACCGGGTCCATGCCGGTGGTCGGTTCGTCCAGCACGAGCAGCGGGCGCCGGCCCACCAGCGCGGCGGCGAAGCAGGCGAGCCGCCGCTGCCCGCCGGACAGCTTCTTCAGCGCCCGGCCGGCGATCGGGGTCAGCCCCAGCTCCTCCAGCACGGCGTCCCGTTCGGCCCGGGCCCGCCGTACGTCCAGGCCGCGCAGGCGTCCGGTGGTCTCGACGGCGAGGGAGACGGTCAGCTCGTCCAGGGCGCTGGACTCCTGGCCGAGGTAGGCGAGGATCCGGGCCGCCCGCTCGGGGTGCCGGACGATGTCGTGGCCGAGGATCTCGACGCTGCCCGCGTCCGGCCGCAGCAGCCCGGTGAGCTGCCGCACCAGGGTGGACTTGCCGGCGCCGTTCGGGCCGAGCAGCCCGAACACCTCGCCGCGCCGCACGTCCAGTTCCACCCCGTCGGTGGCCCGTACCTCGGGGGTGCCCGGCGTGCCCCGCCGGCCCCGGATCGCCGGGTAGGTCTTGCTGAGCCCGCGCACGCGTACGACCTCGTCGTACCCGAGTGCCTGTCCCGCGCGCGTCATCACAAGGGACGAGACTACGGGGTCCGGGCGCTTTACTCGCCTTTGGGGGCGGCTACGGGGATTCAGTCGGCGGCGGGCGTGTGCTGTTCCGCCGCCGCCGGGATGTCGAACTCGCGCCAGAACCCCGCCCGGATGGCGTAACGGTCGTGTTCGTCGATCTGGTCGTCCTTGTGCGCGAGCAGCCCGAAGCGGGCCGCGTAGCGCAGCAGCTCGCCGTCGATACGGTGCGGGATGCGCGGGTACATCTGCGACAGCCGCTGCAAGTGGCCCTGGTCGCCGAGCCGGGAGATCCAGCGGCGGGCGAAGACCTGCCCCACCTCGTACGGGTCGCCGCCGACGGTGGTGATGTCCTCCTCCCGGTCGGCCCAGCGCTGTTCGGCGGTGGTCAGCTGGGCCAGCGTCGGCAGGGAGGCGGCCTCGGGGGGCTCGGCGGCCACGCCCGGCCGCTCGACCCAGCCCTTGTCGGAGGACCAGCGCAGGGTCGCGGTGGCCGGGTGCTGCACGGACGGGGTGCCGGGTGCGCGCAGCGCGGCCAGGTCCTTGGGGGTGGGAACGCCCTTGGCGGCGGGGACCCGCTCGGGCGCGCCGTTCGACGCCGCCGTGGCGGCCGGGGGGTGCGCGGGCTGTTCGGCGGGCCGTTCGGCCGTGGTGAGCGCGGACTCGGGCAGGGGGGCGGAGAGGATCGCGGCGATCTCGGGGCGGGGCGCGGGCGGCGGGGGGCAGACGCCGGTCAGCTCCTTGGCGCGGACGGCCTGGGTGATCCAGGCACGGTCCAGCACCCGCCGCTCGTCGGCCTCGGCGACCAGGTCCTCGGACTGGTTGTAGTCGCCGTCGGCGGCCTGCACGGCCCACAGGTGGACGGCGACGCCGTGCTCCTTGGCCGCCATCATGCCGGGCAGCAGATCGCCGTCGCCGGTGACCAGGACGACGTCGGAACAGGCGCGGTTGCGGGCCAGTTCGGTCAGTTCGGCGTGCATGGCGGCGTCCACGCCCTTCTGGGCCCAGCGTCCGTCGCTGCGGGTCAGGGCGCCCAGCCGGACGGTGACCCGGGGCATCACGCGCAGCCGGCGGTGCTCGGGCTGGGGAACCCGGTCGGGGGCGCCGTCGAACCAGTAGATGCGCAGCAGCGGGCGCTCGGTGTCGGACTCCGCGCGTTCGCGCAGGGCCTGGATCAGCGCGGCGTGGTCGACGGTGATCCGGGACCGCGAGGGCTCGCCCGCGAGGAGGCTGGCGGCGGCACCCAGCAGGTACCCGGCGTCCACCAGGACGATGCAGCGGTCCACGCGACTCACCCTCTTCCCGGGAGGCTTTGCTTCGGACTTGCTTCGAGTCTGCCCGACCGCGCGGAGCTTAACGGCCCGAACTCGATCTTCGGCGTGGCGTTTCCGGTTCTCGTCCGCCCAGCTGCCCTGTCACACACGGTAATTATCCGACATGCGCCTGATGTCAGGTTATGTGAATCTGGTCCCGGCCCTGGCCCCTAGATCCCCCACAGGAGGCATCACCATGGCCAAGAACAAGAACCGCAAGCCGGCCGGTCCGAAGAACCGCGCGCAGCAGAGCGAGCACGCGCAGCGGCCCCCGGCGGAGGAGCACGATTCGCCGGTGTCCCACATCCAGGGCGGCCCGACGGAGGGCGCGCGCAAGAAGCAGAAGAGCTTCGGCCACAACTAAAGGGCAGTTGAAGCCCGGGCACATATGAGGGGCGCACCCGTGCCGGGTGCGCCCCTTTTCCTGCCCCTCCCCCACCGCTCTCGCGGCGCCGGCCTCAGCCCGCCAGGCAGGACGGGCCGAGCAGCACCTTCAGATCGCCGAACAGGGCCGGGTCGGGCTTGACCCGGTGCCGGTCCAGGCGCAGCACGGTGGTCTTGCGCGGGCCCTGGAGCCTGATGCGCACCTCGCTGTCGCCCTTGTGGTGGCTGAGGATCTCGCCGAGGCGGCTGACCATCGGCGGGGTGACCCGCGTGGCCGGGATGGTGAGGATCACCGGCGCGTTGGTGCCCGCGTTGGACAGGTCCGGGACCTGGAGCTCCATCGCGACCAGCCGCGGCACGTCCTCCCGCTTGTCGAGCCGACCCTTGACGAACACCACGGCGTCCTCGACGAGTTGGGTCGACACCAGCTGGTAGGTGGCCGGGAAGAACATGCACTCGATGGAGCCCGCGAGGTCCTCCACGGTGGCGATGGCCCAGGCGTTGCCCTGCTTGGTCATCTTGCGCTGGAGGCCGGAGATGATGCCGCCGATGGTGACCACCGCGCCGTCGGCGTGCTCGCCGCCGGTGAGCTGGGAGATGCCCGCGTCGGCCTTGTCGGCGAGGACGTGCTCCAGACCGAAGAGGGGGTGGTCGGAGACGTACAGACCGAGCATCTCCCGCTCCTGGGCGAGCAGATAGGTCTTGTCCCACTCGTCGGTGGAGAACTCCACGTCGAGTCCGAAGCCGGGCTCGCTGCTGGTCTCCTCGCCCATCCCGCCGAAGAGGTCGAACTGGCCCTCGGCCTCCTTGCGCTTGACCGCGACCACGTTGTCGATCATCGGCTCGTACTGGGCCATGAGCCCCTTGCGGGTGTGGCCCATGGAGTCGAAGGCGCCGGCCTTGATCAGCGATTCGGTGGTGCGCTTGTTGCAGACCACCGCCTCGACCTTGTCGAGGTAGTCGGGGAAGGAGGTGTACTTCCCCTTCGCCTTGCGGCACTTGATGATCGACTCGACGACGTTGGTGCCGACGTTGCGGACGGCGGACAGGCCGAAGAGGATCACGTCGTCGCCCTGGGCCGCGAAGTTCGCCTCCGACTCGTTGACGTTCGGCGGGAGCACCCGGATGCCCATGCGGCGGCACTCGTTCAGATAGACCGCCGACTTGTCCTTGTCGTCCTTGACGGACGTGAGCAGGGCGGCCATGTACTCGGCGGGGTGGTTCGCCTTCAGGTACGCCGTCCAGTACGACACCAGGCCGTACGCGGCCGAGTGGGCCTTGTTGAAGGCGTAGCCGGCGAACGGGACCAGCACGTCCCACAGCGCCTGGATGGCCTCGTCGCTGTAGCCGTTCTTGCGGGCGCCGGCCTGGAAGATGACGAAGTTCTTCTCCAGTTCCTCCGGCTTCTTCTTGCCCATCACACGGCGGAGGATGTCGGCCTCGCCGAGCGAGTAGCCGGCGATGATCTGGGCGGCCTTCTGCACCTGCTCCTGGTAGACGATCAGGCCGTAGGTGACGTCCAGGACCTCCTTGAGCGGCTCCTCCAGCTCGGGGTGGATCGGCGTGATCTCCTGCTGCCCGTTCTTGCGCAGCGCGTAGTTCGTGTGCGAGTTCATGCCCATCGGGCCCGGCCGGTACAGGGCCGACACGGCGGAGATGTCCTCGAAGTTGTCCGGCTTCATCAGCCGCAGCAGGGACCGCATGGGGCCGCCGTCGAACTGGAAGACGCCGAGGGTGTCGCCGCGCTGGAGCAGCTCGAAGGTCGTGGGGTCGTCCAGCGGCAGGGAGAGCAGGTCGATGTCGAGGCCCTTGTTGGCCTTCACCATCTTGACCGCGTCGTCCATGATCGTGAGGTTGCGCAGGCCCAGGAAGTCCATCTTCAGCAGGCCGAGCGACTCACAGCTCGGGTAGTCCCACTGCGTGATGGTCACGCCGTCGGTGTGCCTCACCCACACCGGGACGTGCTCGGTGATGGTCTCGCTGGACATGATCACGCCGGCGGCGTGCACGCCCATCTGCCGCACCAGGCCCTCCACACCCCGCGCGGTGTCGATGACCTTCTTCACGTCCGGCTCGTTCTCGTACATCGAGCGGACCTCGCCGGCCTCGCTGTAGCGCGGGTGACTGGGGTCGGTGATGCCGGACAGCGGGATGCCCTTGCCGAGGACGTCGGCGGGCATGGCCTTGGTGATGCGGTCGCCCATCGCGTACGGGTAGCCCAGCACGCGCGCGGAGTCCTTGATCGCGTTCTTGGCCTTGATGGTGCCGTAGGTGCCGATCATGGCGACCTTGTCGGCGCCGTACTTCTCGGTCACGTACCGGATCACCTCGACGCGCCGGCGCTCGTCGAAGTCGATGTCGACATCGGGCATCGAGATGCGCTCGGGGTTGAGGAACCGCTCGAAGATCAGGCCGTGCGGGATCGGGTCGAGGTCGGTGATGCCGAGGGCGTAGGCGACGATCGAGCCGGCCGCGGAGCCTCGGCCGGGGCCGACCGCGATGCCCTGCTTCTTGGCCCACATGATGAAGTCGGCGACCACGAGGAAGTAGCCCGGGAAGCCCATCGAGATGATCGTGTCCATCTCGTACTCGGCCTGCTTCTGGCGGTCCTCGGGGATGCCGCCCGGGAAGCGGCGCTCCATGCCGCGGCGGACCTCCTCCTTGAACCAGGTGACCTCGGTGTAGCCCTCGGGGATGTCGAACTTGGGCATGAGGTCGCGCTTCTCGAACATGCCGGCGGTGTCCACCATCTCGGCGACGAGGAGCGTGTTGGCGCAGCCCTCCTGCCAGGCGTCCGAGGAGTCGATGGCGTACATCTCGTCCGTGGACTTCAGGTAGTAGCCGGTGCCGTCGAACTTGAAGCGGTCGGGGTCGGAGAGGTTCTTGCCGGTCTGGATGCACAGCAGGGCGTCGTGGGCCCCGGCCTCGTGCGCGTAGGTGTAGTGCGAGTCGTTGGTGACCAGCGGGGGGATGCCGAGCTTCTTGCCGATCTCCAGCAGGCCGTCGCGGACCCGGCGCTCGATCTCGATGCCGTGGTCCATCAGCTCCAGGAAGTACTTGTCCTTGCCGAAGATGTCCTGGTACTCGGCGGCGGCCTTCAGGGCCTCGTCGAAGTGGCCGAGGCGCAGCCGGGTCTGCACCTCGCCGGAGGGGCAGCCGGTGGAGGCGACGATGCCCTCGGACCACTTGGCGATGGTCTCCTTGTCCATCCGGGGCCACTTCTGCAGCCAGCCCTCGGCGTAGGCGTCGGAGGAGAGCCGGAAGAGGTTGTGCAGGCCGGTCTTGTTCACCGCCCACATCGTCTTGTGCGTGTAGCCGCCGGAGCCGGAGATGTCGTCCCTCTTCTGGTGCGGCTGGCCCCAGAGGATCTTGCGCTTGTTGCGCCGGGACTCGGGGGCGACATAGGCCTCGATCCCGATGATCGGGGTGATTCCGGCCTTTTTCGCGGAGTGGAAGAAGTCGTACGCGCCGTGCAGGTTGCCGTGGTCGGACATGGCGATGTGCGTCATGCCCATCTCATTGCAGGCGTTGAACATGTCCTTCAGCCGCGCGGCACCGTCCAGCAGCGAGTACTGGGTGTGGACGTGCAGGTGCGTGAAGGGCGGCTTCGACACGGTTGAGCCTCCGGGGAAACACTCGGCGACGGTCTGGCGGACGGTTCTGGGGTCAGCGTCGAAGTCTATGCCTCACCACTGACAGCCGGTGGCGCGAAGCGCCTCCATGGGGGGGGTGGCGGTCGGGTGACGGGCGGGCACCTGCGCGTACCGTCGTGCGTTGGAGACGGCAGAAACGCTGTCGTACACATGCACCAGGAGGCACCCCGCGATGTCGGTCCCCCAGCTCGACGAGGAGCAGCGCGGCGAGGAGATCCTCGCCGTCTTCGACACCGCCTTCGGCCGGCTCCTGGCCGCCGACCCGGCCGCGTTCCGGGTGAAGTTCCGGAAGATGGCGGCCTCGGCCTTCGCGTTCTACCGGGGCACGGCGTGCCTCTTCTACCACGACCTGGACACCGACAGGCGCGGCGGTCCGTACCTGGACGAGCGCACCTCGCGCGTGTGGATCCACGGCGACCTGCACGCGGAGAACTTCGGCACGTACATGGATTCGAACGGCCGGCTGATCTTCAACGTCAACGACTTCGACGAGGCCTACGTCGGCCCCTTCACCTGGGACCTGAAGCGCTTCGCGGCGTCCGTCGCGCTGATCGGGTACGCGAAGGCGCTCAGCGACGCGCAGATCACCGAGCTGGTGACGGTCTACGCGCACGCGTACCGGGAGCGGATCCACGCGCTGGCCACGGGCGCCAAGCGGGACGAGGTGCCGCCGTTCACGCTGGAGACCGCGCAGGGTCCGCTGCTGGACGCGCTGCGTGACGCCCGCGCGATGACCCGGTTCGGGCTGCTGGAGTCGATGACGGAGATCCGCGACTTCGAGCGCCGCTTCGCCCCTGGCGGCGGTTCCGTCGAGCTGGACGCGGCCACCCGCTACAAGGTCCTGGCGGCCTTCGACGGCTATCTGGAGACCCTGCCGGACTCCTCCCTGGCCCGCCCGGACTCCTACCGGGTGAAGGACGTCGTGGGCCGCCGGGGCATCGGCATCGGCTCGGCGGGCCTGCCGTCGTACAACATCCTCCTGGAGGGCCACAGCGACGCCCTGGAGAACGATGTGGTGATCTACATCAAGCAGGCGCAGACCCCGGCCGTCTCCCGGCACATCACGGATCCGGCCGTCGCGGAGTACTTCCTGCACGAGGGCCACCGCACGGTGATCTCCCAGCGCGCCCTCCAGGCGCACGCCGACCCGTGGCTGGGCTGGACCGAGCTGGACGGCGCGGGCCAGCTGGTCGCGGAGGTCTCGCCGTACGCGGTGGACCTGGACTGGGGCGACATCGACGACCCGGAGGAGATCGCGGCCGTCGTCGCCGACCTGGGCCGGGCCACCGCCACCATGCACGCGGCGGCGGACGACACCTCCGGCGAGTCCCTGGTGCCGTTCTCCACCGAGCGGGCCATCGACGCGGCGATCGCGGCCGACGAGGAGGGCTTCGCGCCCCTGCTGGTGGACTTCGCGCACGCCTACGGCGCACGCGCGCGTGCCGATCACCAGATCTTCGTGGACCTGTTCCGCAACGGCCGGATTCCGGGGCTGTGATCTTCGCGGATTCCCCGGCACCCTTTGTTCACAGGCACCCTTTAGGGGTCTCTTACCCGCGGGCGTGACACACTCTCCAATCGCTATGGACATATCCGGGACCCAGCTCAGAGCCGTGCGCGCGGCGCTGTTCACGGCCTTCGTCGTGACGCTCGGCACCGCGTCGCACGTGCTGCTGTCCCGTGCCCCGCTGCCGGCGGCGACCGTGGCCGCGGTCGCCGCCGGGGTGTTCGTCACCGCGTACGGGCTGGCGGGCCGCGAGCGCGGCTTCGGCCGGATCGCGGCCCTGCTGGTCCCGCTGGAGCTGGCCGCCGACACGGTGTTCACCACCGGCCAGCACGCCTGTTACGGGCGGGCGGGCGGCCCGGTCGCGGGCCCGCTGCGCGCGGTCGGCCTGGATGTGCTGTGCGAGGGCCGGCTGGGCTCTCCGCTGGCCCGCATGGCCGGCGGCTCCGACCGGGCGGGCGAGCTGTTCGCGCACGCCGGCCCGGCCGCCGCCTGGCTGCTGCTGGCCGCGCACGTCGGTGTGGGCCTGCTCGCCGCGGCCTGGCTGCGCCGGGGCGAGCGGGCGCTGACCCGGCTGGTGCGCGCGGTCGCCGCCACCACCTTCCGGCCGCTGCTGCTGGCGGTGGCCGCGGTCGTCGTACGGCCGCTGCCGGTCCGCGGGCCGCACCGCCCGGCCCCGCGCCGGGCCACCGCGCGGGACCGGCTCCTCGCGCACTCCCTGGGACGGCGTGGACCGCCGTGCTCCCGCCCCGGCCGGACCGCCCTCGCCTGAGCCACGGCTCCCGCGCGGCGGACGGCACCCGAGCACATCTGTCCCCCACATACGAACCGCGCACGACATGTGCGCGTCCCCCAGGGAGATCACCACTATGAGCAAGCGGAACAGCCAGGCCGCGAAGATGGCGGCCCGGGAGCGGCTGCGTCAGGAGCGCGAGCGGCAGGCCAAGCGCGACAAGGTCAGGCGGCAGCTGATCGTGGCCGGCTCGGTCGTCGCCGTACTGGCCGCGGCCGGCGGCATCGGCTACGCCGTCGTCCAGGCCAACAAGCCCGCCCACTGGGAGTCCGTGAAGGACGACAAGCTGGTCACGCCGGCCAACACCACGGGCAAGGACGGCACGACCATCCTGGTCGGCAAGAGCAGCGCCAAGAAGACGCTGGTGATGTACGAGGACCCGCGCTGCCCGGTCTGCGCCTCCTTCGAGCAGGTGGTCGGCCCGACCGTCAAGAAGGGCCTCGACGCCGGCAAGTACAAGATCCAGTTCGTCGGTGCCACCTTCCTCGACAAGGGCTTCGGCGGCGAGGGCTCCAAGAACGCGCTAAGCGCGCTGGGCGCCGCGCTGAACGTCAGCCCGGAGGCGTTCCTGGAGTACAAGAGCGCGCTGTACGCCAAGAAGTGGCACCCGGAGGAGCGGGACGACAAGTTCAAGGACGACTCCTACCTGATCGAGATCGCCGACACGGTCCCCGCCCTGAAGGGCAACGCGCAGTTCCAGAAGGACGTCAAGGACGGCACCTTCGACCGGTGGGCGCTGGAGGAGTCCAAGGTCTTCGACAAGGACGGCATCCGGGGCACCCCGACCCTGAAGATGGACGGCAAGGCCCTGACGGGGGCCGACGGCGAGAACGCGCCGATGACCGTCGAGGAGTTCGACACCGCGCTGGAGGCGGCCCTCAAGGGCTGAGCCGACGACGCGGCTCTCGAGGGCCGAGCCGACGACACGCCGAACTGCGGGCGAACTTTCGGGAGTTCGCCCGCCTTCGCGCATACCGATCAGTAACCTGATCGGTCGTGACCAGTCGATACAGATCAGCCGGGGCCGCACAGGACCCCGGCTCCCTCTCGCCCCGCCGCCGTACGGTCGTCAAGGCCGCGGCGGCGTCCGCCGTGCTGGCCGGCCCGCTGGCCGCCGCGCTGCCGGCCCGCGCCGCCACCGGCGCCCCCGCCTTCCTGCACGGCGTCGCCTCCGGCGACCCGCTGCCCGACGGCGTGCTGCTGTGGACCCGGGTGACCCCGGTCCCGGAGGCCATACCCGGCTCCGGGCTCGGCCCGGACACCGAGGTCGCCTGGGTCGTCGCCCGCGACCGGGCGCTGACGGACGTCGTCGCCCGGGGCTCCGTCACCGCCACGGCCGCCTCCGACCACACCGTCAAGGCCGATGTACGGGGCCTCGCCCCGGCCACGGACTACTGGTTCCGCTTCTCCGCGGGCGGCGCCGACTCCCCGGTGGCGCGCACCCGCACCGCGCCGGCGGCGGACGCGGACGTCTCCTCCCTGCGCTTCGGCGTGGTCTCGTGCGCCAACTGGGAGGCCGGGTACTTCGCCGCCTACCGCCATCTCGCGGCCCGGGGCGACCTGGACGCCTGGCTGCACCTCGGCGACTACATCTACGAGTACAAGTCCGGCGAGTACGCGGCCCGGGGCAAGGTCGTCCGCCCGCACGCGCCGGCGAACGAGATCCTCACCCTCGCCGACTACCGGACCCGGCACGCGAAGTACAAGACCGACCCCGACCTCCAGGCCCTGCATCTGACGGCCCCGGTCATCGCGATCTGGGACGACCACGAGTTCGCCGACAACGCCTGGCCGGGCGGCGCGGTCAACCACACCGAGGGCACCGAGGGCAGCTGGGCGGCCCGTCAGGCCGCCGCCAAACAGGCCTACTTCGAGTGGATGCCGGTCCGCCCGGCCCTCGCCGGCACCACCTACCGGCGGCTGCGCTTCGGCAAGCTCGCCGATCTCTCCCTGCTGGACCTGCGCTCCTTCCGCTCGCAGCAGGCGTCCACGGCGAGCGGCTCGGTGGACGACCCGGACCGCACGCTCACCGGCCGCGCCCAGCTGGACTGGCTCAAGGCCGGCCTGCGGGCCTCCGACACGAAGTGGCGGCTGGTCGGCAACTCGGTGATGATCTCGCCGTTCGCCATCGGCTCGCTCTCCGCCGACCTGCTGAAGCCGCTCGCCAAGCTGCTGGGGCTGCCGCAGGAGGGCATCGCCCTCAACACCGACCAGTGGGACGGCTACACCGACGACCGCCGCGAACTCCTGGCCCACCTGCGGTCCAACGCCATCAGGAACACCGTCTTCCTGACCGGTGACATCCACATGGCCTGGGCCAACGACGTGCCGGTCGACGCGGGCACCTACCCGCTGTCGCCGTCGGCGGCCACCGAGTTCGTGGTGACCTCGGTGACCTCCGACAACCTGGACGACATCGTCAAGGTGCCCGAGGGCACGGTCTCCGCGGTCGCCGCCCCGGTCATCAAGGCCGCCAACCGGCACGTCCACTGGGTCGACACGGACCGGCACGGCTACGGCGTGCTGGACATCACCGCCGAGCGGGCGCAGATGGACTACTACGTCCTGTCCGACCGCACCGACCCGGACGCCCGCGCCACCTGGGCGCGCTCGTACCGCACCCTGAGCGGCACCCAGAAGGTCGAGCGGACCTACGACCCGGTGTGATCCCTCACCCGAGCGTCTCGAGGAAGCCGAGCGCCACCCGCCAGGTGGCCTCGGCGGCCTCCGCGTCGTAGTCCGGCAGCCCGGGGTCGGTGTACAGGTGGCCGGCCCCGGCGTACCGGTAGACCTCCACGTCGGCGCCGGTGCGGCCCATCTGCAGATACCAGGCGCTCAGCCAGTCGTCCGGCTCGAACGGGTCGGGTTCGGCCACGTGCAGCTGCACCGGCAGTCCGTCCACGTGCGCGTTCGGCGCGATGTCGGACGTGCCGTGCAGGAGCAGCAGCCCGCGCGCCTTCTCGTCGCCGAGGGCGAGGGTCTGGGCGACGGAGGCGCCGAGCGAGAACCCGGCGTACACCAGCCCGCGTTCGGAGTACGGCGCCGCCGCCAGCACGGCCCGCTTCAGCAGCTCCTCCTTGCCGATCCCCTCGTTGAACTTCATGCCCGCCTCGACGGTGTCGAACGTGTGGCCCTCGAAGAGGTCCGGCGTCCACACCTCGTGGCCCGCCGCGCGCAGCCGGTCCGCGGCCTCGCGCACCGCGGGCCTGAGCCCGTAGGTCGAGTGAAAGAGCATGATGTTCATGAGGCCATGGTGCCAGCCGGGCGCACCGGGGGCGTATCACGGCCCTACCCACGCGCGTCCCGAAGACACATGTTCATGACCGGCCGAAGCCGGTTACGTTCGGAGGCATGGAGACCGTACTCCGCCCCCTGATCGTCGTCGGCGGTGCCGTGGCGCTGACCCTGCTGGTCGGCTGGGCCACGGACCTGCTGCTGCGCAAGGCCGACGGAAGCCGTGGCGACACCCCGCTGTGGGACCTGCTGCGGCGCGGCCGCGTGCCCTATCAACTCGTGCTGTGCGCCGCCCTGCTCAGAGGCTCCTACGACCAGGCCCGGCTGTTCCCGGAGCACCGCACCGGCGTCGGCCGGACGCTGACGCTGGTGCTGATCGGTGCGGCGGCCTGGCTGGTGATCCGGATCGCGGCGGCCATAGTCGAGACGACGTACACCCGTTACGCGCGCGCCCACCACGACCCGGCCCGGGTCCGCCGGGTGCGCACCCAGGTGACGCTGATCATGCGGGTGGTGTCGGCGATCGTCGGGGTGGTCGCCGTGGCGGCGATGCTGCTGACGTTCCCGGCGATGCGCGCGGCCGGTGCCTCCCTGCTGGCCTCGGCCGGTGTCCTCGGCATCGTGGCCGGTGTCGCCGCCCAGTCCACGCTGTCCAACATGTTCGCCGGGCTGCAGATCGCCTTCGGCGACATGGTCCGCATCGGCGACACGGTCGTGGTGGACGGCGAGTGGGGCACGGTCGAGGAGATCACCCTGACCTTTCTGACGGTCCGGACCTGGGACGAGCGCCGGATCACCATGCCGGTGTCGTACTTCACCTCCAAGCCGTTCGAGAACTGGTCCCGGGGCACCCCGCAGATGACCGGGATCGTCTACTGGCATCTCGACCACAGCGCGCCGGTGGAGGCGATGCGCGAGAAGCTGCGGGACATCCTGCGCGCGTGCCCGGCCTGGGACGGCCGCGCCTACAACCTCCAGGTGACGGACAGCACACCCAACACCATCCAGGTGCGGGCCCTGGTGACGGCGAAGGACGCGGACGACATCTGGACGATCCGGGTCACGGTCCGCGAGCAGATGATCACCTGGCTGGCCGCGGAACACCCCTACGCGCTGCCCCGGGTCAACACCGCCGACGCGGCCCTCCCGCCGCACCAGGCCCCCTCCCCCGACGGCACCTCCTTCCGCAGGGCCTACGAGTTCCCGCGCACCGGCCGCGGCTGAGCGGACGTCACCGCAGGCTGCGGACGTCGAGATGGCGCAGCACCCGGTCCACGATCTCCGGGTCCGCGCCGGGCTCGCTCCGCGCGGCCAGCACCTCGTGCCGCGCGGCGCTGAGCATCTCGTTCTGGATGCGCCGCACCCGTTTGATCCGCTTGACCCGCTGGACCTGGGCCTCGCGCCGCTCCTCCTCCCCCATGTCCGGGCTGATCCGGATCCCGATCTCGAAGGCGCGCCGCAGCATCTGCTCGGACAGCTCCTCGGGCAGCTCCTCGACCTGCTCGATCTCCCGCAGCCGGCGCTTGGCCGCCTTGGCCGCCCGCACCGCCAGCTCCTTCTCGAACTCCTTCTCCCGCGCGGCGTCGGCTCGCACCCCGAGCCGGCGCACCAGCCAGGGCAGTGTCAGCCCCTGCACCACCAGCGTGACGACGATCACTCCGAACGCGATGAAGATGATCTCGTCCCGGTCGGGGAAGGGCGAGCCGTCGTCGGTGCGCAGCGGCACGGCCAGCGCCAGCGCCACCGAGGCCACCCCGCGCATCCCGGACCACCACATCACGACTGTCTCCCGCCAGCTCACCGGGATCTCCTCGTCGTAGTCCCGGCGGGCGTGCAGCCGTTTGGTCAGCCAGGTCGCCGGCAGCAGCCACAGCAGCCGTACGACGACCACCACGCCCACCACGGCCGCCGCCCAGCCGAGCATCTCGCCCCACCGGCCCTGGGCGGTGTGGATGGCGTTGTGCAGCTCCAGTCCGATGAGCCCGAAGGCCACTCCGGTGACGAGGGTGTCGATGATGTCCCAGAAGGTGTGCCCGGCGAGCCTGGTCAGCACGTCGTCGGCGTCGGTGGCGTACTCGGCGAGGAAGAGGGCGGTGGTGAGCACGGCGAGCACCCCGGAGCCGTGCAGCCGCTCGGCGAGCACATAGGAGGCGTAGGGCACCAGCAGGGTCATGCCGATCTGGAGCGTCGGGTCGCCCAGCAGGTCCATCAGCTTGTTCGCGCCCCAGCCCAGCGCCAGTCCCACGGCGACCGCGACGACGGCGGACAGCACCAGGTCCAGCCCGGCCTGCCAGGCCGAGAAGGTGCCGCTCACGGCGGCGGCGATCGCCACGTGGTACAGGACGATGGCCGTGACGTCGTTGAACAGCCCCTCGCCCTCCAGGATCGACACCAGCCGGCGCGGCAGTCCCAGCTGTCCGGCGACGCTGGTCGCGGCGACCGGGTCGGGCGGGGCGATCAGGGCGCCGAGCGCGACGGCGGCGGCGAACGGCAGACCGGGCACGATCTGGTGGGCGACGAACGCCACGCTGACCATCGTCACGAACACCAGGGCGACGGCCAGCAGGAAGATCGGCCGGACATTGGCCGCGAACTGCCGCCAGGAGGTGCGGCGGACGGCGGCGTAGAGCAGGGGCGGCAGCAGCCCCGGCAGGATCAGCTCGGGCGGGATGTCCACATTGGGCACGAAATCCGCCACTGCCAGGACCCCGCCGAACAGGGTCATCAGCACCGGCGCCGGCACCCCCAGCCGGTCCCCTACCGGGACGCTCACCAGGGCCCCGAGCAGCAGTACGAACAACAGAGCCAGCTGGTCCACGGACGGCGCTCCGGGGGTCGACGATCACACGGCCGCGTTCCAGTCTGCCATCGCGACCTGCGGATTCCGCACGACGTCCCGACCGGGTGAGGTGCCGTCAGCGCCCGGCGGGGCCGGGCCGCCGTGTTCTACAGGGTCCGGCGCATCGCCCGGTGCGGTATGCCGGCGTCCTGGAACTGAGGGCCGTACGCCGTGTAGCCCAGGCGTTCGTAGAAGCCCAGGGCCTGGGTCTGCGCGTGCAGGTCCACCGCCGTGAGGCCACGCGCGCGTGCCGCCTCCTCGATGGCGCGCACCAGGGCCGCGCCGACGCCGAGACCGCGCGCCGCCCGTAGGACGGCGAGCCGGCCCAGCGCGCCGACCGTGGCGTCCCCGCCGGTGCGGTCCGCCGCCGCCTCGCCGTACAGCAGCCGCCCGGTGCCCAGCGGCCGGCCGTCCTCGTGGACCGCCAGCACATGCACGGCCACGGCGTCGTACGCGTCGTACTCGATGTCCTCCGCGACGCCCTGTTCGACCACGAAGACCTCCTTGCGGACCGCGAAGCATGCCTCGCGGTCGGCGGGGTCCTCGGCGACCCGGACGGTGCAGCGCGGGCTCACGCCCACGTCTCCTCCCGGACCTGGTCGAGGGCCTGCTGGAGGTCTTCGGGGTAGTCGCTCTCGAACTCGACCCACCGGCCGTCGCCGGGGTGCTCGAAGCCCAGGCGGACGGCGTGCAGCCACTGACGGGTCAGGCGCAGCCGCTTGGCGAGGGTCGGGTCGGCGCCGTAGGTGAGGTCGCCGACGCACGGGTGGCGGTGGGCGGACATGTGGACGCGGATCTGGTGGGTGCGGCCCGTCTCCAGCTTCACGTCCAGCAGGGAGGCGGCGCGGAAGGCCTCGATGAGGTCGTAGTGGGTCACCGACGGCTTGCCGTCGGCGGTGACCGCCCACTTGTAGTCGTGGTTCGGGTGGCGGCCGATGGGGGCGTCGATGGTGCCGCTGGTCGGGTCCGGGTGGCCCTGGACCAGCGTGTGGTAGCGCTTGTCGACCGTGCGCTCCTTGAACTGGCGCTTGAGCGACGTGTACGCGTACTCGGACTTGGCGACCACCATCAGGCCCGAGGTGCCCACGTCCAGGCGGTGCACGATGCCCTGGCGCTCGGCGGCGCCGGAGGTGGAGATGCGGTACCCGGCGGCGGCGAGACCGCCGATGACGGTCGGGCCGGACCAGCCCGGCGACGGGTGTGCGGCCACGCCGACCGGCTTGACGATCACCACCACGTCGTCGTCGTCGTGCACGATCTCCATGCCCTCGACCGGCTCCGCGACCACCTGGACGGGCGCGGGCGCCTGCGGCATCTCGACCTCCAGCCAGGCGCCGCCGCGCACCCGCTCGGACTTGCCGACCACCGCGCCGTCGACCTGGACCTTGCCGGCCGCGGCCAGCTCCGCCGCCTTCGTGCGGGAGAAGCCGAACATGCGGGAGATGGCGGCGTCGACGCGCTCGCCCTCCAGGCCGTCGGGCACGGGCAGGGTACGGATCTCGGGAATCGTGCTCACCCGTCGAGTATGCCGGACGGGCCGCGAGCCACCGAACGAGCCTGTGGAAAACCCCGTGGCCCCGGCCCCGGCCTCAGTCCTTGTGGACGGTGCCGTCCGGGTCCAGGCCGTAGAAGGACAGCACCACGATCAGGATGCCGCCGCACACGATCGCCGAGTCGGCGAGGTTGAACACCGCGAACCCCTTGGGCGCGATGAAGTCCACCACCGCGCCCTCGAAGACGCCCGGCGCCCGGAAGATCCGGTCGGTGAGGTTGCCGAGCGCGCCGCCGAGCAGCAGGCCGAGCGCGATCGCCCAGGGGAAGCTGTACAGCTTGCGGGCCAGCCGGATGATCACCACGATCACGATCGCGGCGATCAGCGAGAAGATCACCGTGAAGGCCGCGCCGAAGCTGAAGGCGGCGCCGGGGTTGCGGATGACGTGCAGTTCCAGCAGGTCCCCGACGACCCGGATCGGCGCGCGGCCCTCCAGCCGGGCGACGACGAGCATCTTGCTGATCAGATCGAGGGCGTACGCGAAGGCGGCCACCGAGAACAGCACGGCGATCCGGCGGCCGCGGCCGGGCTTGCGCGCCGTCTGCCGCCCGGTCGCGTCGTCCGTGCCCGCCTCCCCGGACGCACCGGCGGCCCGGGCGCCGACGGCCGCGCCGGCCGCCGCCGTCTGCTGGTGATCGTCGTCCGGGGTGTCCGGCGTACCGATGATGCGCTCCGCCTCTGCCACGTGAGTCCCTCAGCCTAGGTACCTGACTGGGCACGAGACTACGGCACGGCGGGGCGCCCTCAGGAGCGGCGTTCCTGCTTCTGCTTGCACTCCACGCACAGCGTCGCCCTCGGGAACGCCTGCATCCGGGCCTTGCCGATGGGATTGCCGCAGTTCTCGCACAGACCGTAGGTGCCCGCGTCCAGCCGTTCCAGGGCGCGCTCGGTCTGCGTGAGCATCTCGCGCGCGTTGGCGGCCAGCGCCAGTTCGTGCTCGCGCGTGATGTTCTTGGTGCCGGTGTCGGCCTGGTCGTCGCCGGCGCCGTCCCCGGAGTCCCGCATGAGGCCGACCAGGGACGCCTCGGAGGAGCTGATCTCCGCCCGCAGCCGTTCCAGCTCGGACTGGAGCTCCGCGCGCGCCTCACCGGCCTCCTCCGGGGTCCAGGGGTCCTCGCCGGGGCGCACCGCCAGTTCGCCGGGCTCCGCCGCACCCGCCCGCGCCTTGGGAACGGCGGTCTGTTCCGCCGTGGCCGTGCCAGGAGTCTTCTTCGCAACCACCGTCGTGGCTCCCGTCTGCTTGGCGGCCCGCGCCGCGCCCGCTTTCTTGGCCGTGCTCTTGTGCCCCGCCGCCCGCGCCGCGGCCCTCCCGGCAGCGGCTTCCCCGTGGACGGCGGTCTCCTCAGCGGCGTTCTTCCCGGCGGCCTTCCCGTCGACGCTCTTCCCGGCGGCCGCCGCCGGGACGACCGCCTTCTTCGCAGCCCCCTTCTTCGCCGCCGCGGACTTCTTAGCGACCGCGTCCGCACCCGCTGTCTTCTTCCCCGCCGCCTTCTTCCCAGCCGCCGCCTTCTTACCGACCGCCGTCTTCTCACCGACCGGCTTCTCCTTGCCGACCGCCGCCTCCTCGGCGACCGCCGTCTTCTCGCCGACCGCCGCCTTCCTGCCGACCGGCTTCTCCGTGCCGACCGGCGTCTCCTTGCCGACCGGCGTCTCCTTGGCAACCGGCTTCTCCTTGCCGACCGGCTTCTCCTTGCCGACCGCCGCCTCCTCGGCGACCGCCGCCTTCGCGCCGACCGCCGCCTTCGCGCCGACGGCCGTCTTCGTCCCGGCAGCCGGCTCCTTGGCGCCCTTCGCGTCCGCGCCCTTCACGGCCTTCACGTCCTTCGCGGCCGTCTTCGTGGTGGCCGTCCGGTCCGGGGCGGTCCGGTCGGGGGCCGCCTTCCCGGCGGCACGCCGCGCGCCGGTCTTCCCGGTCGCCGGCTGCTGTACGGCGGTCTTCTTCGCCACCATGGCCGCGGCCCCTTCACATATTGTGATCTTGCTCGCGAATCGTGCTGGGACGATAAATCGACTTGAGTCCCGCGGCAACGGGGCACACCGCCCGATTCGCCCGCCCGCACCCCCCGAGCCACGGGCCTGCATCCGTTGTGCCCAGCTCCCCGCCGGGTAATCCGCCCGTCCCGGGCCGGTCCGGCCGGCACCGGCACCCCCTCGCCATTCGGGTCACCCGGCCCGGCCACCGGCCGCCCGCCCCGCCCCGGGGAAAACCGGTCCGCGGCTGTCCGCGCGGCGCCGTACACTGGGCGGAGCGAGAAGCGTGGATGGGGACGAGTAGCGGCGTACGCAGCCCAGAGCGACCCGGGGACGGTGTGAGCCCGGGGGCGAGCGCGACGTGAAGATCACCCCGGAGCCGCCGGAAGAAAGCCGCAGCCGCAGGGCCACGGCGAGTAGAACCGGCTTCGCGAGCCCAATGAGGGGGCTCACCGGCGCGTACGGCGTGCCGGGGGCCAAGGAGGGTGGTACCGCGGGAGCGCGCCGCACACGGCGTACAGGATCGAAGGCTCTCGTCCCTCCGACGGAAGGCAGCAAGTCCGTTGGAGGATGCTCGCAGATGACAGCGCCGACGTACCGCCAGGTGCCCGCACAGGTCGACCTGCCCGCTCTTGAGCACGCTGTGCTCGACTTCTGGCGCGAGCAGAAGATCTTCGCCAAGAGCCTGGAGCAGTCCGAGGGCCGCCCGGAGTGGGTGTTCTTCGAGGGCCCGCCCACCGCCAACGGCATGCCCGGTGCCCACCACATCGAGGCGCGCGTCTTCAAGGACGTCTTCCCCCGCTTCCGCACCATGCGCGGCTACCACGTGGCGCGCAAGGCCGGCTGGGACTGCCACGGCCTGCCCGTCGAGCTGGCCGTCGAGAAGGAGCTGGGCTTCGCCGGCAAGCAGGACATCGAGGCGTACGGCATCGCCGAGTTCAACGCCAAGTGCCGTGAGTCCGTGACCCGGCACACCGACGCGTTCGCCGAGCTGACCACCCGCATGGGCTACTGGGTCGACCTGGACGACGCCTACCGCACGATGGACCCCGAGTACGTGGAGTCCGTGTGGTGGTCGCTGAAGCAGATCCACGGCAAGGGCCTGCTGGTCCAGGACCACCGCGTCGCCCCCTGGTGCCCGCGCTGCGGCACCGGCCTGTCCGACCACGAGCTGGCGCAGGGCTACGAGACGGTCGTCGACCCGTCCGTGTACGTCCGCTTCCCGCTCACCTCCGGCCCGCTCGCCGGCCAGGCCGCGCTCCTGGTGTGGACGACGACCCCCTGGACGCTGGTGTCCAACACGGCGGTCGCCGCGCACCCGGAGGTCACCTACGTCGTCGCCACCGACGGCGAGGAGAAGCTCGTCGTCGCCGAGCCGCTGCTCGCCAAGGCGCTCGGCGAGGGCTGGGAGAGCACGGGCCAGACCTTCACCGGCGCCGAGATGGAACGCTGGACGTACCAGCGTCCCTTCGAGCTGGTGGAGTTCCCCGAGCCCGCGCACTTCGTGGTGAACGCCGACTACGTCACCACCGAGGACGGCACGGGTCTGGTCCACCAGTCCCCGGCCTTCGGTGAGGACGACCTCAAGGTCTGCCGCGCCTACGGTCTGCCCGTCGTGAACCCGGTCCGCCCGGACGGCACCTTCGCCGAGGACGTCCCCCTGGTCGGCGGCGTCTTCTTCAAGAAGGCGGACGAAAAGCTCACCGAGGACCTGGCGCAGCGCGGCCTCCTCTTCAAGCACCTGCCGTACGAACACAGCTACCCGCACTGCTGGCGCTGCCACACCGCGCTGCTCTACTACGCGCAGCCCTCCTGGTACATCCGCACGACGGCCATCAAGGACCGGCTCATCCAGGAGAACGAGAAGACCAACTGGTTCCCCGAGACGGTCAAGCACGGCCGGTACGGGGACTGGCTGAACAACAACATCGACTGGGCGCTGTCCCGCAACCGCTACTGGGGCACCCCGCTGCCGATCTGGCGCTGTGCGGAGGACCACCTCACCTGCGTCGGCTCCCTCACCGAGCTGAGCGAGCTGACCGGCACCGACCAGTCCGGCCTCGACCCGCACCGCCCGTACATCGACGAGATCACCTTCACCTGCCCGCACGAGGGCTGCTCCCTCGAAGCGGTGCGCGTGCCCGAGGTGATCGACGCCTGGTACGACTCCGGTTCGATGCCGTTCGCGCAGTGGGGCTACCCGTACAAGAACAAGGAGCTGTTCGAGAGCCGGTACCCGGCGCAGTTCATCTCCGAGGCGATCGACCAGACCCGCGGCTGGTTCTACACGATGATGGCCGTCGGCACGCTCGTCTTCGACAAGTCGTCGTTCGAGAACGTGGTCTGCCTCGGCCACATCCTCGCCGAGGACGGCCGCAAGATGTCCAAGCACCTGGGCAACATCCTCCAGCCGATCCCGCTGATGGAACAGCACGGCGCGGACGCGGTGCGCTGGTTCATGGCGGCCGGCGGCTCCCCGTGGGCCGCGCGCCGGGTCGGCCACGGCACCATCCAGGAGGTCGTCCGCAAGACACTGCTGACCTACTGGAACACCGTCGCCTTCCAGGCGCTGTACGCGCGTACGTCGGACTGGGCGCCGACCGCTGCGGACCCGGCGCCGGCCGACCGCCCGGTGCTGGACCGCTGGCTGCTGTCCGAACTGCACGCGCTGACCGACCAGGTGACCCAGGCGCTGGAGGCCTACGACACCCAGCGCGCCGGCAAGCTGCTGTCCGCGTTCGTCGACGACCTGTCCAACTGGTACGTCCGCCGCTCCCGCCGCCGCTTCTGGCAGGGCGACAAGGCCGCGCTGCGCACGCTGCACGAGGTGCTGGAGACGGTCACCAAGCTGATGGCGCCGATCACCCCGTTCATCACCGAGCGGGTGTGGCAGGACCTGGTCGTCCCGGTCACCCCGGGCGCGCCGGAGTCCGTGCACCTGGCCTCCTGGCCGGAAGCCGACCTGTCGGCGATCGACCCCGAGCTGTCCCGGCAGATGGCGCTGGTCCGCCGGCTGGTGGAGCTCGGCCGCGCCACCCGCGCGGAGTCGGGCGTCAAGACCCGTCAGCCGCTGTCCCGCGCGCTGATCGCGGCCACCGGGTTCGAGTCGCTGCACCCGGAACTGCACGCGCAGATCACCGAGGAGCTGAACGTATCCTCCCTGGCGTCGCTGGCCGAGGTCGGCGGCAGCCTGGTCGACACGACCGCCAAGGCCAACTTCCGGGCGCTGGGCAAGCGGTTCGGCAAGCGGGTGCAGGACGTGGCGAAGGCCATCGCGGGTGCCGACGCGGCCGCGCTGTCCCTCGCGCTGCGCCAGGGCACGGCGTCCGTGGAGGTCGACGGCGAGACCGTCACCCTCGCCCCGGACGAGGTGATCATCACGGAGACCCCGCGCGAGGGCTGGTCGGTGGCCTCCGACTCCGGTGCCACGGTGGCGCTGGACCTGGAGATCACCGAGGAGCTGCGGCAGGCGGGTCTGGCCCGGGACGCGATCCGGCTGATCCAGGAGGCCCGCAAGAACAGCGGCCTGGACGTCGCCGACCGGATCGCCCTGCGCTGGACCTCCACGGACCCGGCGGTCGTCGCGGCCCTCTCCGAGCACGCCGGTCTGATCGCCGACGAGGTCCTCGCGACCGACTTCGCCCAGGGCGAGGCCGACGGCGGCTACGGCGAGCCGTTCACCGACGAGGGTCTGTCGCTGACGTTCCGCCTGCGCAAGGCGTAGGCGCCGGACAGCCGGAAGGCCCGGTTCCCCCTGTGGGGGCCGGGCCTTCGGTGTCATACGACGAGAGCGACTGGGTGCGCCGGGGCGGGCCGGATTCGAACCGGCGTCCTCCTAGATGCCATCGAGGCGCGACGACCATCTGCGCTACGCACCCCGGCGCATGGGCCAGGCTACCCGAAAACGATCACCGTGGCTCCCACGGCTCGGGGAAGCCCGGTCGGTACGGCGCGTGCGCCGTGCTCCGGTTGCCGGCTGCCGTCCGCCCGCGTGCTCCCAGAGACACCGCGCCCCCGGAAGGCTCCCACGCGCCCCGCGCACGGGATCGCGGCCGCGTACCCGGATCGCAACCCGCGTAAAAGGGCGCGGCCCCGGATCGTGAACCCGGGGCCGCGCCCTGAATGCCGCCGACGCTCAAGGCGTCCTACGCACCGTGTCCGGTGCTCAGTTGTCGTCCTCGTCGATCAGGAACCCGCGCATCGGCGAGGGAGCCTGGCCCATCGGGGACGGGCCCTGCGGACGGACCGGGGCCATGGGCTGCGTCATGGCCGGGGTCATCTGCTGCTGGCCGCCGTAGGACGGACCGGACGGGGCCTGCGAGCCGCCCATCGACTGGTTGCCGCCGTAGGACGGGGCACCGGCGCCGGCCGGAGCCATGGAGGGCGTCGGGGACGGCGGCAGCGAGGCGGTGGCCGGGGTGCGCGGCGGGGCCAGCGAGTCGTCGGCCTGGGTCTCCAGCTGACGCAGCTGCGACTCCAGGTACGACTTCAGCCGCGTGCGGTACTCGCGCTCGAAGCCGCGCAGGTCCTCGACCTTGCGCTCCAGCGTGGCGCGCGCGGACTCCAGGGAGCCCATGGCGACGCGGTGCTTCTCCTGCGCGTCCCGCTCCAGGGCGTCGGCCTTGGCACGGGCGTCACGCTCCAGACCCTCGGCACGGCTGCGGGCCTCGCCGACGATCTTGTTGGCCTCGGAACGGGCCTCGGCGATCGCCTGGTCGGCGGTCTGCTGGGCCAGCGAGAGGACACGGGCGGCGCTGTCGCCACCGGGGCCCTGACCGGGGCCGCCCATCGGACCGCCCATGGGGCCACCCATGGGACCGCCCATCGGGCCGCCCATCTGCTGCTGCATGGGCGGCTGACCGCCCATCGGGCCCTGACCCATCGGACCCTGGCCCATCGGGCCGGGACCCTGCGGGCCGCCCTGACCGCCGGGGCCGGCGGGCAGCTGCGGGGCACCGCTCGGCAGCTGGGGCGGACCACCCATGGGGCCACCCATCTGCTGCTGCGGCGGGCCCGATATCCCGGCGGGCACCGGCTGGCCGGGACCTCGCATGCCCTGCTGCTGCTGGGGGTGTTGCTGCTGCGGGTGTTGCTGCTGCTGGTCCTGCTCCGGAGGCTTGCGCGCGTTCTGCTGGTTCTGCGCGGCGGCACGCGTCGCGGCGGCCAGCTTGGCGCGCAGGTCCTCGTTCTCCCGGAGCAGACGGGTCAGTTCGGCTTCGACCTCGTCGAGGAAGGCATCGACCTCGTCCTCGTCATAGCCTTCTCGGAGGCGGACGGTCGTGAACTGCTTGTTCCGCACGTCCTCGGGGGTCAACGGCATCTCTTCACCTCAACGTAGTCATCGGCAGTCGGCAAGACCGGATCGCCCACCCTCATCTCACGAAACCCTGCACGATGGAGATGAGAATGTAGACGATGATCATCAGTACGAAGAAGGACAGGTCGAGCGCCACGCCCCCGAGACGCAGCGGCGGGATGAACCGCCGCAGAAGCTTCAGCGGTGGATCGGTGACAGTGTAGGTGGCCTCCAGAACGACCACCATCGCCTTGCCGGGTTGCCACGAGCGGGCGAACTGGAAGACGTAGTCCATGACCAGCCGGAAGATGAGGATGACGAGGAACACCATCAGCGCGATGTAGATCACCTGCGCGAACACGCTCATGGCCTGCGGTTCCCTCTCCCCTGTCCATGCTTTTCCGTGCTTCGGTCCTGCGTTGCGTCTCAGCTCTGGTTGAAGAACCCGCCCTCTGCGATGCGGGCCTTGTCCTCCGCCGTGACATCGACGTTAGCAGGAGACAACAGGAACACCTTCTGCGTCACCCGTTCGATGCTGCCGTGAAGACCAAACACCAAACCGGCCGCAAAGTCGACAAGTCGCTTCGCGTCTGTGTCATCCATCTCAGTCAGATTCATGATCACCGGGGTGCCCTCACGGAAGTGTTCCCCGATGGTACGGGCCTCGTTGTAGGTCCGCGGGTGAAGCGTGGTGATTCGGTAAGGCTCTCGTTCCGACACAACCTTGGGCATGATCACCGGCGCGTTCTTCTCCAGGGACTGACGTTCTTGTGTGATGGATGCCACGGGCGCGATGCGCGCCGGACGTCCGGATTCCGCGGCGAGCGAAGTCGAACGGGCAACCGGTTCGCGGGGCGCGGGCGGCTGCACGATCCGCACCTCTTCGTCCCTTTGGGGCGAATGCGCACCATGCGGCTGATGTGACGGTTCGTGCCGCCGGTGGTCCCGCTCGGGCTCCGGGTCCAGCTCCGGCTCGAAGTCGTCGTCGGGGTCGAATCCACGGCCGTCGTACCCATCGTCCTCCACGAGGCCGAGGTAGACCGCCATCTTGCGCATCGCGCCGGCCATGCTCTGAGTCCTCCGCTCTGTGGTGGATCGGCTGACGACTGCCAAGTGCCCGCGATCCACGTGGTCGTTGTGCCCAACTTCACGGGCATTGACCATATTTTCTGCTGTGGTCCGACTTCTTGGCGACGTTACCCGAGCCGGGGTCGGACTCCGAGTACCGCGGTGCCAATGCGCACATGTGTCGCCCCGGCGGCCACGGCCTGTTCGAGGTCCGCGCTCATCCCTGCCGACACCATGGTTGCAGCCGGATGAGCCCGGCGCAGGTCGGTCGACAAATCCATGAGCCGCTCGAACGCCGCCTGTTCGCGTCCCGCGTACTCCCCGGTGAGCGGGGCGACGGTCATCAGTCCGTCGAGCCGCAGCCCGGGCGCGTCGGCGACAAGACCGGCCAACTCTTCGATTCCGCCGGGGGCCACGCCGCCGCGGTCGCCCCGGCCGCTCGCCCCGGCGTCGAGCGCGACCTGGAGCAGACAGCCCACCTCGCGCCCCGTCCGCACCGCCTCCTTCGACAGCGCGGTGACGAGCCGGGAACGGTCGACCGACTGCACGACATCGGCGTAACCGACCACGGAACGCACCTTGTTGGTCTGCAACTGACCGACAAAGTGCCACTTCAGCGGCAGATCCGCACAGGCGGCGGCCTTCGGGGCCGCCTCCTGGTCGCGGTTCTCGGCGACATGGCGCACACCGAGCTCCGACAGGATGCGCACATCGCTCGCCGGGTGGGTCTTGGTGACCACGATCAGGGTCACCTCCTCCCGGTCGCGCCCCGCCGCCGCACACGCGGCGGTGATGCGCTCCTCCACCTTCGCCAGGTTCGCGGCGAGTTCGGTCTTACGGTCCGTCATGCCCTATCAGTCCAGCCAGACATAGCCGGCGAGCCGCCCGGTGGTGCGGTCGCGGCGGTATGAGAAGTGATCCTTCGACTCCAGCGTGCACACCGGCGTTCGCGCCCGGTCGCACACCCCGAGCCGGTCGAGCTGCGCATGCACCCCGGCGCACACATCCACCGCCGGCGTGCCCCAGCTCGTCTCGGCGTGCGCCGCCGGTTCGACGGCGGCCACCTCGGCGCGCATCGCCTCCGGCACCTCGTAGCACCGGCCGCACACGGCCGGTCCGGTACGGGCGACGATCCGGCCCGGCTCGGCGCCGAGTCCGACCATGGCCCGTACGGCGGCGGGGACGACGCCCTTGACCATGCCGGGCCGGCCGGCGTGGGCCGCGGCGACGACCTTGGCGACGGGGTCGGCCAGCAGCACCGGCACGCAGTCGGCGGTCAGGACGGCCAGGGCCAGTCCGCGCCGCGCGGTGACGACCGCGTCGGCATCCGGCACCGGGCCCTCGCCCCACGGCTCGTCCACCACGGCGACGTCGGCGCCGTGCACCTGGTTCATCCACACCACCAGGTCCGGGTCCAGGCCGAGCGACTTCGCCGCCAGTTCGCGGTTGCCGCGCACCGCCTCGGGTGCGTCGCCGACCGCGCCGCCGAGGTTCAGCTCCTCATACGGAGCGGCGCTCACCCCGCCCCACCGGTCGGTGAAGGCGAAGTGCGCGCCGCTCACGCTCTCGCGCCGTCCTATCACTTGAGGAAGTCCGGGACGTCCAGTTCCTCGGCCGCGCTGTCCGAGTAGGTCCGGGGCGCCGGGGGTACCGGCGGGGCGACCGGGATGTCCGGCACCGGCTCGGGCGCCGGCTCCGGCTCCTCCTTGGGCTTGACGCTGCCCAGCGAGCCGAAGGACGGGCGGCTGGGCTCGTTCGGCCGGGGCGGGGCGGGCTCCTCGCGGCGGGCGGGGGCCGAACCGGAGGCCGAGCCCAGGACATTGTCCCGGCGGGCCGGCGGCTGGCCGCCGTCGAAGCCGGCCGCGATCACGGTGACCCGCACCTCGTCGCCGAGGGCGTCGTCGATGACCGCGCCGAAGATGATGTTGGCCTCGGGGTGGGCGGCCTCGCTGACCAGCTGGGCGGCCTCGTTGATCTCGAACAGGCCGAGGTCGGAGCCGCCGGAGATGGAGAGCAGGACGCCCCGGGCGCCGTCGATGGACGCCTCCAGCAGCGGCGAGGAGATCGCCATCTCGGCCGCGGCCACCGCGCGGTCGTCGCCGCGGGCCGAGCCGATGCCCATGAGGGCCGAACCGGCCTCGGACATGACCGACTTCACGTCGGCGAAGTCCAGGTTGATCAGGCCGGGGGTGGTGATGAGGTCGGTGATGCCCTGAACACCGGAGAGCAGGACCTGGTCCGCGGACTTGAAGGCGTCCAGGACCGAGACCTGGCGGTCCGAGATGGACAGCAGCCGGTCGTTCGGGATGACGATGAGGGTGTCGACCTCTTCGCGCAGTTCGGCGATGCCGTCCTCGGCCTGGTTCGCGCGACGCCGTCCCTCGAAGGTGAACGGGCGCGTGACCACGCCGATGGTCAGGGCGCCGAGCGAGCGCGCGATGTTGGCCACGACGGGCGCCCCGCCGGTGCCGGTGCCGCCGCCTTCACCGGCCGTCACGAAGACCATGTCGGCCCCCTTGAGGACCTCCTCGATCTCCTCGCGGTGGTCCTCGGCGGCCTTGCGGCCGACGGCCGGGTTGGCTCCGGCGCCGAGTCCGCGGGTGAGTTCGCGGCCGACGTCGAGCTTGACGTCGGCGTCGCTCATCAACAGCGCCTGTGCGTCGGTGTTGATGGCGATGAACTCGACGCCCTTGAGACCGACCTCGATCATCCGGTTGATGGCATTGACACCACCGCCGCCGACACCGATGACCTTGATGACTGCGAGGTAGTTCTGCGGTGCTGCCACGTCGAAGGCCTCTCGCCTCGAATTACGTTGTCGCCGCCGTGCGGTGCCCCGCGCCGGGACGACGGATGCCGAATGGGACGGTCCGTAGCGCCGACCCGAACCCTAACCCTGAAGTTTAGGGTTACCAGTGTGTCTGTTCCCTGGAGTCTTCCGAACAGGACACTAAGTCGACAAGTGGCGCCCGTTCAACGAACACGCCGAACCTCCCGTTTTTCTTTTCACCCTATGTGATCAGCCGTAGCCGTGCCCAACCAGGGGGCTGGCCTGGGCTGATGTGCGTCAACTTCCCGATGACGCAGGGGCGGTGGGGACGGTGACGTCGAAGTGCCGTGCGCCCGGGGATGCTTTCATGAGAGCCGTGAGGGCCCGCGCCTTGGCGCGCCCCTGCTCGTCGCTGCCCCACACCACCGTGCGGCCGTCGCCCAACTCGACCGAGACGGCGTCGTAGGAGCGCACCCGAACGGTCCGGGCGGCGTGCGCCACGGGGGCGGGCAGGTCGCCGGCGACCCGGACGGCCGCGCGCACGAGCCGGCCGGTGCCGAAGCGCCGCAGGCTCGCGGCTCCGGGCCCCTTGCGGGAGGCGGACAATTCCAGGCTCGGAACGCCTTTCGGCGCCTGCGAAACCGTGGCGAAACGGACACCTTCGTCATCGACTTCGACGAAGTTCCCGCCTTTTCGGAGCAGCAGGACCGGAGTGCGTTCGGTCACGTTCAGGGCGATTCCCCGGGGCCAGGAACGCACCACGTCCACGGTGTCGATCCGGGGCAGTCTCCGGCGCAGCCGGGCCGCGATGGCTTCCGTGTCGACGGACGCCATGGGTTCCCCGACGGGCACGTCCGCCGCCTCGCGGACCTCCGCGGGGGTCAGCACGCGCGTGCCCGACACCGGGACGTGGCGCACCCGCAGCCACTGCGAGCCGTACAACACCCAGGCGCCACCGGCTCCGAGGAGGAGGACGGCCACGGCCAGGATGACGATCGTACGAAGACGCCGTCCGGCGCCGCGGGCGGGCGGCGGACCGGACGACCCCTGCTGGCGTTCCCCGCGCTCGGCGGTTGTCGGTCCGGCCACCGTCACTGCCCTTTCGTCATACAGTCCTAACGGCGCGAGGCGATCGCCTCGTACACCATGCCGACGAGCAGCTCGTCGGCGTCCCGGCGGCCGAACTCGCTTGCCGCGCGGGACATCTCGTACAGCCGGTGCGGGTCGGCCAGCACGGGCAGCACGTTCTGCTGCACCCACTCCGGCGTCAGTTCCGCGTCGTCGACGAGGAGTCCGCCGCCGGCCTTGACCACCGGCTGGGCGTTCAGCCGCTGTTCGCCGTTGCCGATGGGCAGCGGGACGTACGCGGCCGGCAGGCCCACGGCGGAGAGTTCGGCGACGGTCATCGCGCCCGCGCGGCACAGCATCATGTCGGCCGCGGCGTACGCGAGGTCCATCCGGTCCAGGTAACTTACCGGGATGTAGGGGGGCATTCCCGGCATCTGCTGCACCTGCGGCAGTTCGTTCTTCGGACCGACCGCGTGCAGGATCTGGATGCCGGCCTGCTGGAGCCAGGGGGCGACGGTCTGCGTCACCTCGTTCAGCCGCCGGGCGCCCTGGGAGCCGCCGGAGACGAGCAGCGTGGGCAGGTTCGGGTCGAGGCCGAAGCGGTGGCGGGCCTCGGGGCGGACGGCCGCTCGGTCCAGCGTGGCGATGGAGCGGCGCAGCGGGATGCCGATGTAACGGGCGTCACGCAGCTTGCTGTCCGGTGTGGAGACGGCGACCCGGGCCGCGTAGCGCGAGCCGATCTTGTTGGCCAGGCCGGGGCGGGCGTTGGCCTCGTGGATCACGATGGGCACCCCGAGGCGCTTGGCGGCCAGATAGCCGGGCAGCGCGACGTAGCCGCCGAAGCCGACCACGACGTCCGCCTTGGTGCGCTCCAGGATCTGCTCCGCGGCCTTGATCGTGCCGCGCAGCCGGCCCGGGACGGTGATCAGCTCGGGGGTGGGCTTGCGGGGCAGCGGCACCGCGGGGATCAGCGCCAGTTCATAGCCGCGCTCCGGGACGAGCCGGGTCTCCAGGCCGCGCTCCGTGCCCAGGGCCGTGATTCCCACGGTCGGGTCCTGCCTGCGCAGGGCGTCCGCGAGGGCGAGCGCGGGCTCGATGTGGCCGGCGGTCCCCCCACCGGCGAGTACGACATGCACCGAAATTCACCGCTCTCCGGACGAACGCGCCGCCGAGGCACGCCGTCGCATCGTGTTCCATCTCCGAGGCCCCCGCTCGGCACCGGAGCCTCCCGCCCGCTTTCTACCAAAGCGGGGTTGCCGCATCGCAAGCGCTGCCCGCGCAGCGGGCTCGTCGCGTGCGAAGGCGATCAGCAGCCCGATGGCGAACATGGTCGGCAGCAGGGCGGACCCTCCGTAGGAGAACAGCGGGAGCGGTACGCCGGCGATCGGCAGCAGGCCGAGCACCGCACCGATGTTGATCACCGCCTGGGCGGTGATCCAGGTGGTCACGCCTCCCGCGGCGTACCTCACGAAGGGGTCCTCCGTGCGTCCGGCCACGCGGATACCCGCATAGCCTAGAGCCGCGAACAGGGCGAGCACCGACAGCGTCCCCGCCAGGCCCAGTTCCTCACCGGTGACGGCGAAGATGAAGTCGGTGTGGGCTTCGGGGAGTTGGCCCCATTTTTCCACACTCGCACCGAGTCCGGAGCCGAAGAACCCCCCGGAGGCGAGCGCGTAGATCCCGTGCACGGCCTGCCAGCAGTCGGCGACCCCGCTCCGGGGCTCGGTGGCGCCGATGCAGGCGAGCCGGGCCATCCGGTTGTCGCTGGTCTTGATCAGGAGCACCCCGATCAGTCCGGCCACCGACAGTACCCCGGCGAACAGCCGGGTCGGCGCTCCCGCGAGCCACAGCAGGCCGAAGAGGATCGCCGTGAGAATGATCGCGGTGCCCATGTCGCCGCCCAGCATGATCAGCCCGAGCAGCAGGAAGGTGACCGGGACCAGCGGTACCAGCATGTGCTTCCACTGGGCCAGCAGCCTTCTCTCCTGCTTGCGGGCGATCAGGTCGGCGCCCCACAGCACCAGGGCGAGCTTGCCGAACTCGCTGGGCTGGATCTGGAAGGAGCCGCCGAGGGAGATCCAGTTCTGGTTGCCGTTGACCGACATCCCTATCCCCGGCACCTGCACCAGGGCCATCAGGAAGACGGCGGCGGCGAGGATCGGGTAGGCCAGCGCCCGGTGCAGTTTCACCGGCATGCGGGAGGCGGCGAACAGCAGTGCGCCGCCGATGAGTGCGGCGAGGAACTGCTTGCGGAAGAAGTACGACCCGGGCAGCGACAGTTGGAGCGCGGTGATCTGGGAGGCCGAGTAGACCATCACCAGGCCCAGCACGGTGATCAGCACGCTGCCGCCGAGGATCAGGTAGTAGGCGGTCAGCGGCCGGTCCCAGGCCTTGCGGGCGCGGGTGTAGAGCCGCTGTACGGGGTTCTCGCTCGGGACGCGGGGAACGGCGGGACGGCGGGACGCCCGCTGTACGGGCGGCCGGCCGGTGCGGCTACCGGGCATCGGTGCCTCCGCCGAACGTCGAACGTCCCACGCGTCCCTTGAACGTCGACCGTCCCACGCGTCCCTCCCAAGATCCGCCCGGCAGGCGGCCGGGCTCAGGCGCCGAGTTCGCGGACCGCCGCCGCGAACGCGTCGCCGCGCTGGTTGTAGTTGGTGAACATGTCCATGGAGGCGCAGGCCGGGGCCAGCAGCACCGTGTCGCCGGGCCGGGCCAGCCGCCTGGCCTCCGTCACCGCCTGGAGCATCGCCCCAGTGTCGGTCCGGTCGAGGTCCACCACGGGTACTTCCGGGGCGTGTCGCGCGAGGGCGTCGCGGATCAGGGCCCGATCGGCACCGATCAGGACCGCGCCCCGCAGCCGCTGCGCCGACTTGGCGACCAGTTCGTCGAAGGTGGCGCCCTTCGCCAGTCCGCCCGCGATCCATACGATCGACTCATATGCCGCCAACGACGCTTCCGCGGCATGGGTGTTGGTGGCCTTGGAGTCGTCCACGTACGCGACCCCGTCGAGGTCGGCGACGTGCGCGATGCGGTGGGCGTCCGGGCGGAAGGCCCGCAGGCCGTCGCGTACGGCGGTGGCGGGCACCCCGAAGGCGCGCGCGAGGGCCGCCGCCGCGAGGGCGTTGGCGATGTTGTGCGGGGCCGGCGGGTGGATGTCGGAGACCTCGGCCAGCTCCTGCGCGTTCTTCTGCCGGTTCTCCACGAAGGCGCGGTCGACCAGGATGCCGTCCACGACGCCGAGTTGGGACGGCCCCGGGGCGCCGAGGGTGAACCCGATCGCCCGGCAGCCCTCCTCGACGTCGGCCTCGCGCACCAGGTCCTCGGTGGCCTTGTCGGCGACGTTGTAGACGCAGGCGACCTTGTTGCCCTCGTAGATACGGCCCTTGTCGCGCGCGTACGCCTCCATGGAGCCGTGCCAGTCCAGGTGGTCCGGCGCGAGGTTGAGGACGGCGGCCGAGTGGGCGCGCAGTGAGGGCGCCCAGTGCAGCTGGTAGCTGGACAGCTCCACGGCGAGCACGTCGTACTCCTCCTCGCCGAGGACCGCGTCCAGCAGGGAGACGCCGATGTTGCCGACGGCGGCCGTCCGCAGGCCCGCCGCCTTCAGGATGGAGGCGAGCATCTGCACGGTGGTGGTCTTGCCGTTGGTGCCCGTGACGGCCAGCCAGGGGGCCGCGTCCGGGCCGCGCAGCCGCCAGGCCAGCTCCACGTCGCCCCAGACCGGCACACCGGCCCGCTCGGCGGCGCGGAACAGCGGCTTGCCGGGCTGCCAGCCGGGCGCGGTGACGACCAGCTCGGTGCCCTCCGGCAGGGAGGAGCCGTCACCGAGGCGCACGGTGATGCCGAGCGCCTCCAGTTCCGCGGCCTGTTCCCGCGCGCGGGCGTCGTCGCCGTCGTTGACGACCGTGACGACCGCGCCGCGCGCGTGCAGCGCCTTGGCCGCCGGGACGCCGGAGACGCCGAGCCCGGCGACGGTGACGTGCTTGCCCTGGAAGTCGAAGAGCCCCGAGGTGGAGGTCACTTGTCCGCTGCCCATCCCGCGTAGAAGAGGCCCAGTCCGACGATCACACAGATGCCCTGGATGATCCAGAAGCGGACCACCACCAGGACTTCGGACCAGCCCTTGAGTTCGAAGTGGTGCTGGAGTGGCGCCATCCGGAAGACGCGCTTGCCGGTGAGCCGGAAGGAGCCGACCTGGATGACGACCGACATGGTGATGAGGACGAACAGGCCGCCCATGATGGCCACCAGCAGCTCCGTGCGGGAGAGGATGGCCAGGCCGGTGAGGACACCGCCGAGGGCGAGCGAGCCGGTGTCGCCCATGAAGATCTTCGCCGGCGAGGTGTTCCACCACAGGAAGCCGAGGCAGGCGCCCATCAGCGCGGAGGCGACCACCGCGAGGTCGAGCGGGTCGCGCACCTCGTAGCAGGCGCCGGGGTTGGTCAGGGTCTGCGCGTTGGCGCAGGACTCCTGGAACTGCCAGACGCCGATGAAGGTGTAGGCGCCGAAGACGAGCACGGAGGCGCCGGTGGCCAGACCGTCCAGACCGTCGGTGAGGTTCACGCCGTTCGACATCGCGAGGATCATGAACAGCGCCCAGACGACGAACAGCACCGGGCCGATCGACCAGCCGAAGTCGGTGATGAACGACAGCTTCGTGGAGGCCGGGGTGTTGCCGCGGGAGTCGGAGAACTGCAGCGACAGCACGGCGAAGGCGATGCCGACGATCAGCTGGCCGGCCATCTTCGCCTTGGCCCGCAGGCCCAGCGAACGCCGCTTGACGATCTTGATGTAGTCGTCGAGGAAGCCGACCAGGCCCATGCCGAACATCAGGCCGAGGACCAGCAGACCGGAGTAGGTCGGCGCGTAGCCGGTGATGAGCTTGCTCAGGAAGTACGCGGCGATGGTCGCCAGGATGAAGGCGATACCGCCCATGGTCGGCGTACCGCGCTTGCTGGCGTGCTCGCGCGGGCCGTCGTCGCGGATGTACTGGCCGTAGCCCTTGCGGGCCAGCAGCTTGATCAGCAGCGGGGTGCCGACCAGCGTCAGGAAGAGGCCAATGACTCCCGAGAACAGGATCTGCTTCATCATCGGGCGGCGACCTCACCCTCGCCGGCCTCGACGAGCGCCTGGGCGACGCTCTCCAGCCCCACCGACCGGGACGCCTTCACGAGCACGACGTCCCCCGGGCGCAACTCGCTGCGCAACAGGTCGACCGCCGCCTGTGCGTCGGACACGTGCACCGACTCCTCACCCCACGAACCCTCGTTATATGCGCCCAATTGCAGCCAGGAGGCCTCAATCCCCCCGACGGCGACGAGCTTGCTGACGTTGAGCCGGACGGCGAGCCGTCCGACGGCGTCGTGCTCGGCGAGCGCCTCGTCCCCCAGCTCGGCCATCTTGCCGAGCACCGCCCACGTACGGCGCCCCTTGCCCATGGCCGCGAGCGCCCTGAGGGCGGCCCGCATGGACTCGGGGTTGGCGTTGTAGGCGTCGTTGACGATGGTCACGCCGTCCGGGCGCTCGGTGACCTCCATGCGCCACCGGGAGAGGGAGCCCGCCTCGGAGAGCGCGAGGGCGATCTCTTCCGCGGACATGCCCAGCTCATGGGCGACGGCGGCCGCGGCGAGCGCGTTCGACACGTGGTGCTCACCGTACAGGCGCATCGTCACATCGCTTGCACCGGAGGGTGTGTGAAGCCTGAAGGAGGGCTGTCCGCTGTCCGTGAGTCGTACGTTCTCGGCGCGTACGTCCGCTTCGGCCGACTCTCCGAAAAGGACCACCTTCGCCTGGGTACGGGAGGCCATGGCCTTCACCAGCGGGTCGTCGGCGTTGAGGATCGCCGCGCCGCCCTCGCTCGCCGGGGGCAACGCCTCCACCAGCTCGCCCTTGGCCTGGGCGATCTGCTCGCGCCCGCCGAACTCGCCGATGTGCGCGGAGCCGACGTTGAGCACCAGGCCGATCCGCGGCGGGGTGAGGCCGGTGAGGTAGCGGATGTGCCCGATGCCGCGGGCGCCCATCTCCAGCACGAGGAACCGCGTCTCCTCGGTGGCGGACAGGGCGGTCAGCGGCAGCCCGATCTCGTTGTTGAGCGAGCCGGGCGTGAACACGGTCGGCGCCTTGCGCCCGAGGACCTGGGCGATCAGGTCCTTGGTGCTGGTCTTGCCGGCCGAGCCGGTCAGCGCCACGAGGGTCGTGCCGAGCCGGCCCACGACGTGCCGGGCGAGGGCGCCGAGGGCGGTCTGGACGTCGTCCACCACGATGGCGGGGACGCCGACCGGCCGGGCGGCCAGCACGGCGACCGCGCCGGCCTCGACGACCTGCCGGGCGTAGTCGTGGCCGTCCACGCGCTCGCCGACGAAGGCGGCGAACAGGCTGCCGGGCACCACCTCCCGGGAGTCCCGGACGACCGGTCCCGTGACCTGCACGGACGGATCCGGTATGTCGTGCGTCTGCCCGCCGACGACTGCTGCGATCTCGGCGAGGGAGAGGGCGATCACAAGTTCATCCCTGGGTCTTCTGGATAGCTTCGCGAAGCACCTGGCGGTCGTCGAAGGGACGGATCACGCCGGCGATGTCCTGGCCCTGCTCGTGACCCTTGCCCGCGACCAGCACCGTGTCGCCGGCCTGGGCGCGGCCCACGGCGGCGGCGACGGCGGCGGCCCGGTCCTCGAAGAGGAGCACCTCGCCGCGCTCGTGCGCGGGCACCGAGGCGGCGCCCTGGAGCATGGTCGCGAGGATCGCGAGGGGGTCCTCGGAACGGGGGTTGTCGGAGGTCAGTACGGCCGTGTCGGCGAGCCGGGCGACGGCGGCGCCCATCGGGGCGCGCTTGCTCCGGTCGCGGTCGCCGCCGCAGCCCAGGACGACGTGCAGCCGGCCCTTGGTGACCTTGCGCAGCGCCCTGAGCACCGACTCGACCGCGTCCGTCTTGTGGGCGTAGTCGACGACCGCGAGGTAGGGCTGCCCGGCGTCGACGCGCTCCAGGCGGCCCGGCACGCCCGGTACGGCGGCGATGCCGTCGGCGGCGGTCTGCGGGTCGAGGCCGGCGGCGGCGAGGGCGACGATGGCGGCGAGGGTGTTCGCCACGTTGAAGGGACCGGCGATCGGCGACCTGGCGTGCACCCGCTCGCCGTCCGGGCCGAGCACGGTGAACGTCGAGTCCATCGGGCCGATCTGCACGTCCTGGGCGCGCCAGTCGGCGTCGGGGTGGCCCTCGGCGGAGTAGGTGACGACCGGGACGGTCGCCTCCTTGGCGAGCCGGCGGCCGTACTCGTCGTCGGCGTTGACCACGCCGAGCCTGCTGCGCTCGGGGGTGAACAGCTGCGCCTTGGCCCGGAAGTAGTCCTCCATGTCGGAGTGGAACTCCATGTGTTCCGGGCTGAGGTTGGTGAAGACGGCGATGTCGAAGACGCAGCCGTCGACCCGGCCGAGGACCAGGGCGTGGCTGGAGACCTCCATGGCGACCGCCTCGACGCCGCGTTCGCGCATGACGGCGAACAGGGCCTGGAGGTCGGTGGCCTCGGGGGTGGTGCGCTCGGACTTGATCCGCTCGTCGCCGATGCGGGTCTCGACGGTGCCGACCAGCCCGGTGGCCCGGGCGGTCCGCAGGCCGCCCTCCACCAGGTAGGCGGTGGTGGTCTTGCCGGAGGTGCCGGTGATGCCGATCTGGAGCAGATCGCGGCCGGGGTGGCCGTAGATCCGGGCCGCCAGCTCGCCCATCCGGCCGCGCGGGTCGTCCACGACCAGGACGGGCAGGCCCGTGGCGGCGGCGCGCTCGGCGCCGTCGGCGTCGGTGAGCACGGCGACCGCGCCGAGGCCGGCGGCCTGGGTGACGAAGTCGGCGCCGTGCAGCCGGGCGCCCGGCAGGGCGGCGTACAGGTCGCCGGGGCGGACGGCGCGCGAGTCGTGGGTGATGCCCGTGACCTCGGCGGCGGTATCCGCGGCGGCGGTACCCAGCTGATCGGCCAGTTCCGCGAGGGGTGTGGCGGAGACCTGGACCGGTCGCGGCGGTCCCGGATATGTCACGGAAGCGCCTTTCTGGGTGGTTTGGGACTGATCAGCGTGTGGCACGGCGGTGAGCGTACCGGGCGTACCGGCTCCGGAGCTAAGCGAGGGGCTCTGGGGCCCTTGGTTCCCGGGATCGGGGGTGATCGTTGTCACGGGTTCGTTCCTGGTGTTTCCGTGCTGACCAGTGGGGGTGCTGATCAGGGCTTGTACTCGACGGGCAGGCTGGCGGGCTTCGCGCCGGTGGGGGGGACCTGGAGGGTCTTGAGGGCGAACTCCATCACCTGCTTGTAGATGGGACCGCAGATCTGGCCGCCGAAATAGCTGCCGGAGGTGGCGTTCTGGATGGCGCAGTAGACGGTGATCCTCGGATTGTCGGCGGGGGCGAAACCGGCGAAGGACGAGGTGTAGCCGCGGTAGCGGCCGGTGGCCGGATCCACTCGGTTGGCCGTGCCGGTCTTGCCCGCCACCCGGTACCCGGGGATGCGGGCCTTGATGCCGGTGCCCTGCTCGTCGTCCACCACGGACTCCAGCATCTGGGCGAGGCTCTTGGCGGTCCTGGCGCTGACCACCCGGGTTTTCTTGGGCTGCGGCGCCGGGGTGAACCGTCCGTCGGCGCCCTTGGTGCCGCGCACCAGGGTGGGCTCGACCCGGACGCCGCCGTTGGCGATCGTCGAGTACACGGAGGCGGCCTGCATGGCGTTGATGGAGAAGCCCTGGCCGAAAGGGATCGTGTACTGCTGCGAGGTGGACCACTTCTGCGGCGGCGCGAGGATGCCGGGGGTCTCGCCGGGGAAGCCGAGTCCGGTGTAGCCGCCGATGCCGAACTTGCGCAGGTAGGAGTAGAGGACCTTGTTGGCCTCGGGCTGGCTCTTGGCGAGTTCGCCGGTGGCCAGGATGGTGCCGATGTTGCTGGACTTGGCTAGCACGCCGTTGAGCGTGAGGTACCAGGTGCGGTGGTCGATGTCGTCCTGGAACAGCCGGTCGCCGCGGTGCAGCCGGTTGGGTACGACGACGTGGGTGAGCGGGGTGGCCACGTTCCGCTCCAGCACGGCCGCCATCGACATCACCTTGGCGGTGGAGCCGGGCTCGTAGGCGTCCTGGAGGGCCGCGTTGCCCATGGCGTCGCCGTCGGCCTTCGACAGGTCGTTGGGGTCGAAGCCGGGCGAGTTGGCCATGGCCAGGATCTGGCCGGTGCGGGTGTCCTGGACGATGACGTAGCCGCGGTCCGCCTTGGACTTCGCCACCTGCTCGGTGATGGCGTTCTGCGCGGCCCACTGGATGTCCCGGTCGATGGTCAGCTCGACGTCGGCGCCGGGCACGGCCCGCGTCTCCGTCGATCCGACCGTGGGGACCTCGCGGCCGCCGGCCTGGGCGTAGCGGACCTTGCCGTCCTTGCCGGTGAGCTGCTTGTCGAGCTGCTGCTCGATGCCGCCGCCGCCCCTGCCGTCGGCGTTGACCCAGCCCAGTATCCCGGCGGCCAGGTCGCCGTTGGGGTACACGCGCTGGCTGCTGGGGTCCGCGAAGACGCCGGCCAGCACGTTGACGGTGGTCCGGTCGGTGCCGGACTTCTTGGCGAGCGCCGTCTTCAGGTCCTTGATCTGCTTCCAGACCTGCGGGGTCTGCCGGGCGGCGAGGCGGGTGTAGCGGGAGTTCTTGTTCGCGGGCCGCAGCTTCTTGACGAGGGTGGCCTGGTCCTGGCCGAGGATCGGGGCGAGCAGCGCGGCGGCCCGCTCCGGCCCGTCGCTGATCTTCAGCTGCTTGACGCCGAACATGGTCGGGTCGGCCGTGATGTCGTAGGCGTCCTCGCTGACGGCGAGGGCGACGCCGTTGCGGTCGGTGATCTCGCCGCGCTCGGCGGCCAGGGTGTGCACCACGTACCGGTTCTGCTCGGCCCGCGCCGCGTAGGCGCTCGCGTCGACGGCCTGCACCTGGAGCAGCCGTACGACGAAGACGAGCAGCACCAGCGTCAGGGCGAGGCCGACCAGGCGCAGCCGGGGCCGGGGGCTGCCGAGCCGGAGCGGGGCGGGCGGCATGGGCCGGGCCCCGCCGGGCCGGCGCGCCGGCCGCGCCCCGGGCCCGGGCTGCCGCCGGACGGCCCCCCTGGGCCGCGGCGGCTTGGCGGGCCCGGGCACACGGCGGCGCGGCGCTTGCCTGTCGGACACTTCCGTCACCTGCCGGGAGTCGGGTTGGACACGGACGGGGGGACGGCGGCCGGGGCCGCGGGACCGGCCGGCGGGACCGTGGGGGCCGTCGTGGGCGCCGGGGTGCCGGGCGGGAGCAGTGCGCCGGGGTCGGCGGCCGGGCCGGACAGCGCCGTGGTGCCGGGGGCTGCGGCCGGGGCGGAGAGGGCCGCCGGTGCGGGGGCGGCACTGGGGACGCCCTTGACGGTGCCGTCGGGGCCGAGGAAGGCGGGGTCGCCGCCGGGGACCATGCCGAGTTCGCGGGCGCGCCGCTGGAGGGCGTCGGGGGCCGAGTAGGCGTCGATGTCCCGCTGGAGGGCCTGCTCCTCGTCGGTGAGCGTCTTCGTCCGCTTCTGCAGGTCCGCGAGTTCGAACGAGCCTTCGCTGAGAGCGGAGTTCAGCACCAGCAGCCCGATGAGACCGCCGCCGAGCAGCACGACGACGAGGAGCACGAACGGGGTGCGGGCCGCCTGGGCGCGGCCGGCCGGGAAGAGCCGGGCCAGCCGCGCGGCCCTCCCCCTCAGCTCGGGTTTCCTGCTCACCGCTCCCCCGGTACGGGGATGCCGCTCCCCCGGTGCGCGAAGGAGACCCTCCGACCCGTCTCGCTCACTCCACGTCCTCCCTGATGCGCTCGGCGCCCCGCAGCCTGGCCGGTGCCGCCCGGCGGTTCTCCGCGATCTCCTCCTCGGTGGGAAGTTCGGCACCACGGGTGAGCAGCTTGAGCCGCGGCTGGTATCGCTCGGGCACGACCGGCAGCCCGGGCGGCGCGGTGGAGGCCGCCCCGGCCGCGAACACGTGCTTGACGAGCCGGTCCTCGAGCGAGTGGTACGACAGCACGGCGATGCGCCCGCCGACGTCCAGGGCCTTCACGGCCGCCGGGATCGCCCGCTCCAGCACGGACAGCTCGCCGTTGACCTCGATGCGCAGCGCCTGGAAGGTGCGCTTGGCGGGGTTGCCGCCGGTGCGCTTGGCGGCCTGCGGCAGGGCGTCCCGGATGAGTTCCACGAGCCGCGCGCTGGTGCTGAACGGCTCCTTCTCCCGCTCCCGCACGATCGCGGCGACGATCCGCTTGGCCTGCTTCTCCTCGCCGTACGCGCGCAGGATGCGCACGAGTTCGCCGGGCGGGTAAGTGTTGAGGACCTCGGCGGCGCTGATGCCGGTCGTCTGGTCCATGCGCATGTCCAGCGGCGCGTCCTGCGCGTAGGCGAAGCCGCGGCCGGCCTCGTCGAGCTGCATGGAGGAGACCCCGAGGTCGAACAGCACACCCCGCACGCGCGGGATGCCGAGCCGGCCGAGGACGTCGGGCAGCTCGTCGTACACGGCGTGCACCAGGGTGGCGCGCTCGCCGAAGGGCGCCAGCCGCTCGCCGGACAGCCGCAGCGCCTCCTTGTCCCGGTCCAGGCCGATCAGCCGCGCGTCCGGGAACCGGGTCAGCAGCGCCTCGCTGTGCCCGCCGAGGCCGAGGGTGCAGTCGACGACCACGGCTCCGGGGCGCTCCAGGGCGGGCGCCAGCAGGTCCAGGCACCGCTGGAGCATCACCGGGACGTGTCGACTCTGGCTCAAGGGGGCCTCTCAGTTCCGGCGGGCCGTACGCACCGTCGGTCCCCCGAGCCGTACGTACGCGCCGCGCGCGCGGGGAGACGGATCCGGGCGGTGCCGGGGTCTCCGGGGGTTTCACCAGCGGGGAGAGACTCGTCTCCCGCTTTCGCGTCACTTTAGTCCACGCCGTCCCCGGGTCAATCAACCGGCCTGCGCGTCGCGCACGGCGGCCCCGCGGGAATCCGGACCGGCACCGGCCCACCCGTTCGGGGCATCTCCCCCACTCTGTGGGTTCGCTCACAACAAGCCACGATGGCGTTCTTTGTCCCCTCTCACAGCAGGCCGGAACGGCACGTGACCAGTAACGTCGGCGGTATGACGACTTCCGCAACAGCACACACTGGGTCCGAAGGCGCCATAAAGACCGGCGACGACGTGACCGACCGCCTCCTGGCGGCCAACCGGCGCTACGCCGAGGCATTCGAGGACCCGGGCATGGACGCCCGCCCCGTTCTGCATGTCGCCGTGGTCGCCTGCATGGACGCCCGGCTCGACCTGCACGAGGCCCTCGGTCTGGAGCTCGGCGACTGCCACACCATCCGCAACGCGGGCGGTGTGGTCACCGACGACGTGATCCGGTCGCTGACCATCAGCCAGCGCAAGCTCGGCACCCGCAGCGTCGTACTGATCCACCACACCAACTGCGGCCTGGAGTCCCTGACCGAGGACTTCCGTTCCGAGCTGGAGATGGAGGTCGGGCAGCGGCCGGCCTGGGCGGTGGAGTCCTTCCGGGACGTGGACCAGGACGTGCGCCAGTCCATGCAGCGGGTGCGCACCTCGCCCTTCCTGCTGCACACCGACGACGTCCGCGGCTTCGTCTTCGACGTGCGCACCGGTCTGCTGCGCGAGGTCGACCCGGCCTGACCCGGAACGTACCGGCCGGCCGCCCCGGTACGTGTCCCGCCACCCGCGCCGACACCGCCGAGAACCCGGTCGGACAAGTCGTATGACCGCCATCGCGGGGGCAGTTGTCCACAGGCGGTGACACGAATCGGTAACGGCAGCGAGAATGCGGGGTGTGGCACCATGCGGAACCTTTTCCGCGTGGTGTCCGTGTTTCGGGGTGGGCCGGTTGCGCAGTGACAGCGTCGGTCCGGCAAAGAATGGGCCGAGGAGGGCCGGGTGACGACCTATGACGATCGAGCGAGCCTCACGGATGTGACCGCCACAGTGCAACGGGTGCGCGGTTCGGTGGAGGGCGTGATCGAGGGCAAACCCGAGGTCGTACGGCTCGCGCTGACCGTGCTGCTCGCCGAGGGCCATCTGCTGATCGAGGACGTCCCCGGGGTGGGCAAGACCATGCTCGCCAAGGCGCTGGCGCGGTCCATCGACTGCTCGGTGCGGCGCATCCAGTTCACCCCCGACCTGCTGCCCTCGGACATCACGGGTGTGTCGATCTGGGACCAGCAGCGCCGGGACTTCGAGTTCAAGCCGGGCGCCATCTTCGCCCAGATCGTGATCGGCGACGAGATCAACCGCGCCTCGCCCAAGACCCAGTCCGCGCTGCTGGAGTCCATGGAGGAGCGGCAGGTCACCATCGACGGGCAGACGTACGAACTGCCCAGCCCCTTCATGGTGGTGGCCACCCAGAACCCGGTGGAGATGGAGGGCACCTATCCGCTGCCCGAGGCCCAGCGCGACCGCTTCATGGCCCGCGTCTCCGTCGGCTATCCGAGCGTGGAGTCCGAGCTGCGGATGCTCGACGTGCACGGCGGGGTCAGCCCCCTGGAGGACCTCCAGCCGGTGGCGCACGCGCACGAGATCGTGAAGCTGGTCGAGGCGGTGCGCGGTGTGCACGTCGCCGAGCCGGTCCGGCGGTACGCGGTCGAGCTGGTCGCCGCCACCCGCACCCACCCCGACCTCAGACTCGGCGCCTCCCCGCGCGCGACGCTGCACCTGCTGCGCGCGGCCAAGGCCACCGCGGCCCTGGCCGGCCGGGAGTACGCGCTGCCGGACGACGTGCAGGCGCTCGCCGTCGCCGTCCTCGCCCACCGCCTGCTGCCCACCGCGCAGGCCCAGCTCAACCGCCGCACGGCCGAACAGGTGGTGCTGGAGATCCTCCAGCGCACCCCGGTGCCCGCGGCCCCCGGCCGGCCGGGCGGACCCGGTGATCTCGGCCGGACCATCCCCACCTACCCGCAGCAGCCTCCGCGAGGTCTGTGATGAGCCCAGGGGGGACCGGGCCGGCCGAGCCCGGACGCGGGCAGGCGGGCGGGGTCCGCACGGCCCTGTCGGGTCTGACCACCCGCGGCCGTTCCTTCCTCGCGGCCGGGATCGCCGCCGCGGTCTGCGCGTTCGTGCTGGGCCACAGCGATCTGCTGCGGGTCGGGCTGCTGCTCGCCGTGCTGCCGCTGATCTGCGCCACCGTGCTGTACCGCACCCGCTACCGGGTGGCCGCGAGCCGCCTGCTCGCCCCCGCGCGGGTGCCGGCCGGCGGCGAGGCCCGGGTGCACCTGCGCATGGACAACGTCTCCCGGCTGCCCACCGGCCTGCTGATGCTCCAGGACCGGGTGCCCTACGTCCTCGGGCCGCGCCCCCGGTTCGTGCTGGACCGGATGGAGCCGGGCGGCCACCGCGAGGTGTCCTACCGGGTCCGCTCCGATCTGCGCGGCCGCTATCCGCTGGGCCCGCTCCAGCTGCGGCTGACGGACCCCTTCGGGATGTGCGAGCTGACCCGCTCCTTCGCGACGCAGGACATGCTGACGGTCATCCCGCGCGTGACCCCGCTGCCCCCGGTCCGCTTCGCCGGCGAGGCCACGGGCTACGGCGACGGACGGCAGCGCTCGCCGGCCCTCGCGGGCGAGGACGACGTCATCCCGCGCGGCTACCGCTACGGCGACGACCTGCGCCGGGTGCACTGGCGCTCCACCGCGCGCTACGGCGAGCTGATGGTGCGCCGCGAGGAGCAGCCCCGGCGCTCCCGGTGCACCGTGCTGCTGGACACCCGCGGCGGTGCCTACGAGGGCGCGGGCCCGGACTCGGCCTTCGAGTGGGCCGTCTCCGCCACCGCCTCGGTGCTGGCGCACATGCTGGAGCGCGGCTTCTCGGTGCGGCTGCTGACCGACGGCGGCAGCACGGTGCCCGGCGAGGGCGGCGACGGCTTCGGGGGCACCGGCCAGGAGTCGGCGGAGACGGCCGGGCTGCTGCTGGACACCCTCGCGGTGATCGACTACTCCGACGGCACCGGCCTGTCCCACGCCTACGAGGCGCTGCGCACCGGGAACGAGGGGCTGCTGATCGCCTTCCTCGGCGACCTGGACGAGGAGCAGACCACCACGGTCGCCAAGATGAGCCGGCGCGGCGGCGGCGCCGTCGCCTTCGTGCTGGACCCCGACGTGTGGACGCGGGAGGCGACCGACGTGCCCCGGGCCGGCCACCGGCACGAGGAGCGGCTGCGGATGCTGCGCGAGGCGGGCTGGACGGCGCTGAGCGTGCCGCGCGGCGCCGCGGTGGAGGAGCTGTGGCGGCAGGCGGACCGGGAGCGCTCGGGCCTGGCGTCGCTGAGCGGGGAGGCTCGGGGATGAGCGGACGGGCACGACTGGCGCTGTGCGCGGCGGCGGCCACACTGATGGCCTCCTGCGCACTGCTGCCGCTGCTCTCCGAGCCGACCTGGCTGCTGCAACTGGTGCCGCTGGTGGCCGTGCAGACCGGGGTGGGCGCGGCGGCCCGGCGGATCCCGCTGGGCCGGACGCTGACGCTGGCGGCCCAGCTCCTGGTCACCCTGGTGCTGCTGACCCTGGTGTGCGCCCGGCAGCACGCGATCGCCGGGCTGATCCCGGGCCCGGACACCGTCCGGTACCTCGCCGAGCTGCTCCGTCAGGGCACGGACGACATCGGCCGGTACGCGATACCGGCGCCGGTCACCGACGGCATCAGGCTGATGCTGATCGGCGGTGTGCTGCTGGTCGGGCTGCTGGTGGACACGCTCGCGGTGACCTTCCGCAGCGCGGCCCCGGCCGGACTGCCGCTGCTCGCGCTGTACTCGGTGGCCGCGGGGCTGTCCGACGGCGGCGCCGACTGGCTGTGGTTCCTGGTGGCGGCGGCCGGTTATCTGATGCTGCTGCTCGCCGAGGGCCGGGACCGGCTCGCCCAGTGGGGCCGGGTCTTCGGCGGCCCGCCCCGGATACCGGGCGCCCCGGCGGCGGTGCCGCTCGCCCCGGTGCGCACCGGCCGCCGGATCGGCGCGGCCGCGCTCGGGGTGGCCCTCGTCCTGCCGCTGGCGCTGCCCTCGCTGCCCGCCGGCCTGCTGGAGCGGGCCCGCGAGGGCGTGGGGGCGGGCGGCGTGGGCGCGGTCTCGGCGGTCGACCCGCTGGTGGCGCTGCACGACAACCTGAACAGCGAGGACGCCCGCCAGGTGCTGTCCCTGCGGACCAGCACCAACGACCTCTCCGACCTGTATCTGCGGATCGTCTCCCTGGACGATTTCGACGGCACCACCTGGAAGGCGTCCCGGCGCGCCTACGCCGACGTGCCGGACCCGCTGCCCACGCCGGCCGGTCTGGACGGGGCCGTCCGGCGCGACACGATACGCACGACGATCACCGCGGAGGACACCTACGCCCAGGACTCGCTGCCGATGCCCTACCCGCCGAGCCGGGTGCGGGTCAGCGGCCGGTGGCGGTACGAGCCGGTCGGGATGACCCTGTCCGGCGACCACGGCCAGACCACGCGGGGCGAGCGCTACGAGGTCACGAGCCTGGACGTGGAGCCGACCGCCGAACAGCTGGCCGCCGCGCCGCCACCGCCGGCCGCCCTGTGGGAGCAGTACACGAAGGTGCCGTCCTCGCTGCCGAAGGTGGTGGCCCGCACCGCCAAGGAGGTCACCGCGGGCGCGAGCAGCCACTACGAGGAGGCCGTCAAGCTCCAGGACTACTTCGCCGTCACGGGGGGCTTCCAGTACGACACCCAGGTGGAGGCCGGCCAGGGTCCGCGCGCCATCGCGAACTTCCTGGAGGACAAGCAGGGCTTCTGCGTCCACTTCTCGTTCGCGATGGCGGCGATGGCGCGCACGCTCGGCATCCCGGCCCGGGTCGCGGTGGGCTTCGCGCCGGGCAGTCCGCAGTCCGACGGCACGGTCGTGGTGAACCAGCGGGACGCCCATGCCTGGCCCGAGCTGTACTTCGAGGGCGTGGGCTGGACCCGTTTCGAGCCCACCCCGACCCGGGGCACCACGCCGTCGTACACCCAGTCGGACACCCCCGGCAGCTCGCTGCCGGACGAGACGCTGCCGTCCCGGCGCGCCTCCTCGGCGCCCTCGGCGGCGGCCTCGCCGAGCGAGAGCTGCGCCGGGGAACCGCGCCGGCCGCAGTCCTGCCACAGCCCGTCCGCGGCGGCGATCCCGCACCACGACCCCGACGACTCCAACTGGTGGGTGTGGCCGCTGGCCGGCGCGGGCGCGCTGCTGGTCCTGGTGGTGCCGCTGTCGCCCCTGCTGTGGCGGCGGCGGACGCGCGCGCTGCGGCTGGGCGGCCACGACCGGACCCCGGGGGGCGCCGCGGCGCACACCCTGGCCGCCTGGCAGGAGCTGACGGACAGCGCCTGGGACCACGGCATCGCCCCGGACGAGTCGCTGACCCCGCGCAAGGCCGCCGAGCGGATGGTGCGGCTGGGGCGGCTGGAGCCGGGGGCCGGGGCCGCGGTGCACCGGGTGGCGGACGCGGTGGAACAGGTGCTGTACGCGCCCCGGCCGCGCCCGGCGGCGGGAACGGCGCGGGACGTGCGCGAGGCGATCGAGGGCCTGCGGAGCGTGGCGAGCGCCGGGACCCGGCTGCGAGCGCTGTTCCTGCCCCGCTCGTCGGCCCGGGCGTGGTGGGCGGTGTCGGCCCGCTGGTCGGCGCTGCGGGCCCGGGCCGCTGCGGCCCGGCCGGCCCTGCGCCGCCCGTCCCGGCAGCACGGCTGAGGGGCCCCGCGAGCACGGCACTCGCGGGCACGGCTGAGGGGCGGCCACCTTCCGGTGGCCGCCCCTCACGTGTGTCCCGGGGTCAGCGACCCTGTTCGTCCCGGCGGCGCTGCCAGCGCTCCTCGATCCGGTCCATCACGGAGCGTCTGGGCCGCACCTGCCGACGGGCGACGCCTGGTGGCTGCTCACCAGGTTTGGGGGCCTTGCGCCAGCCGGTGACGGCCAGCACGGCACACCCCAGCATGACGAGGAAACCCACCACGCTGACCCAGATCAGCTGCATGACCATTCCGGTCATGAGGAGCGCGATACCGATGAGGAAACCCGCGACCGCCTGGTAGACCCGCCGGCGGGTGTACGTCCGCAGCCCGTTTCCCTCAAGCGCCGACGCGAACTTCGGATCTTCGGCGTACAGCGCTCGCTCCATCTGCTCGAGCATGCGCTGCTCGTGCTCCGAGAGCGGCACGGAGTCCTCCTCATCGTGCAGTCGCCGGGGCGACCCGGGGGGTCCCTTCAGGATAGGCAGGGAATCGCCCCCGTGAAACCCGCCCCTCTACGCCAATTGGCCAACCGGATTCCGTCATGGCCGTCCGGCTCGCTGAGGCTTCCATTCCCCGGCGGCCGTCTCGTCATGCCGAGCGGTGTACCTCGATCATACGGCGCAAACCGCTCGATCGGGGGGCCTGTGGCGTACTCCATCCGCGGCCGAGGCGCTGATCAGCGCCTGTTCCCGATGGTGCACTCAGGGCACAGGGCGCCCCCATGGCGCTCAGCCCCCGGCGGTACCGGCAGTCTCGCCGAGCACGTGGAGCTGGGTGGCGACGGAGTGGAACGCGGGCAGTTCGGCCGCCGCGGCCTCCAGCCTCAGCAGCGCGTCCACGGCACCGGGCTCGGTGTCCACCAGGACGCCGGGCACCAGGTCGGCGAAGACCCGCACGCCGTGCACCGCGCCGACCCGCAGACCGGCGCCCTCGACCAGCGCGGTGAGCTGCTCCGCGGTGAACCGGCGGGGCATCGGGTCGCCGCTGCCCCAGCGGCCGTCGGGGTCCTGGAGCGCCTGGTGGGCCTCGGTGAAGTGGCCGGCGAGGGCGCGGGCGAGCACGGCGCCGCCGAGACCGGCGGCGAGCAGGCTGAGGACGCCCTCGGGGCGCAGCGCGGCGACCGCGTTGCGCACGCCCTCGGCCGGGTCGTCCACGTACTCCAGGACGCCGTGGCACAGGACGGCGTCGTAGCCGCCCGGCTCGACCACGTCGAACAGGCCGTGCGCGTCGCCCTGCACGCCCCGGACCCGGTCGGCGACGCCGGCCTCGGCGGCGCGACGCTCCAGGGCGAACAGGGCGTTGGGGCTGGGGTCGACCACGGTGACACGGTGGCCGAGGCGGGCGACGGGCACGGCGAAGTTCCCGCTGCCGCCCCCGGTGTCGAGGACGTCCAGCGAGTCCCGGCCCGTGGCCTTGACCCGGCGGTCGAGAGCGTCCTGCAGGACGTCCCAGACCACGGCGGTACGCAGGGAGGCGCGGGGGCGCGACGGGTCCGACACGGCAGTTGACTCCTCGGCGGGGCTGAGCGACTTCAGGCGTCTCCACCCTATTGCCTCCGGCACCGCGGCAGGTCATCACGTCGGCGTCCGCCCCCGTGCGTCGCGCCCGGGCCCGCCACGGTGCGCGTCACCACCGACGCGTGGCCGGTGCGGGGGCCGGTGCCCGACGTGGCCGACGGGCGGACCGGTGTCGTAGTGGCGGGGCGTGGTCAGCCCGCGTCCGGGAGCGGGCCGTGCGGTCGTGGGGCGCCGGGTCCGGGGCCGTCCGGCGCTTGCGGCGCGTCGGTGTCCCGGCGGGGCTGGGGCAGGACCGGCTGGAGGGCGAGCAGCCGCTCCACGATGCGCAGGAACATCCCCACGTCGCGTATCAGGTCGTCGGCGTCCCGGCGGCCGGCCGCGCCCCGGATGCCCGCCTCGGCGCGGGCGCGGCGCGCGGCGCCGGAGGCGAACAGCGCGCTCCACTCGGTCAGCTCCGGGGCGATCTCCGGCAGCACCTCCCAGGCGCTGCGGATGCGGGCCCGGCGGCGGGCGGAGGTCTCGGGCCGGCCGCGGGCGGCGAGCACGGCGGCGGCGGTGCGCAGGGCGGCGAGGTGGGCCGTGGCGTAGCGCTCGTTCGGGGTCTCCAGGAGCACGGCCTCCTCCAGTCCGGCGCGGGCCTTGGCGAGCAGGTCGAGCGCGGCGGGCGGGGCCGTGGCCCGGCGGAGCACGGGGTGTACGTCGCTCGCGGGGCCGGTCAGTGAGGGGGCAGGGCCGGTGGCGCGGCGCCGGCGGGCGGCGGCTGCGGACGAGTGGGCCATGACGAACCTCCTGTCGTCTGGGTGACGGCACACGTGCCGTATGTGCCCATCGTGAGGTATGCCACTGACAATCCGTTCTGAGCTGGGCTTTCACCACGGCCGAGGGGGCGGGCGCGGCCATCGGGGCCCGGGCCACCTGTGAGAATCGGGGCCATGGAAAGCACCAGCGCCAGGGCCGGCGGGAGCACGCGCCGCGAGGCCACCCGGCAGAAGCTCTACGAGGCTGCCGTCACGCTCATCGCCGAGCAGGGCTTCTCCGCGACCACGGTGGACGAGATCGCCGAGCGGGCCGGGGTCGCCAAGGGCACGGTCTACTACAACTTCGCCAGCAAGTCCGTCCTCTTCGAGGAGCTGCTGCGGCACGGCGTCGGCCTGCTCACCGCGTCCCTGAAGGAGGCGGCGGAGGGCACGGCACGCGCCGGGGGCGGCAAGGTGGACGCGCTGGACGCGATGATCCGCGCGGGCCTGGTCTTCATCGACCGCTACCCGGCCTTCACCCAGCTGTACGTCGCCGAGCTGTGGCGCACCAACCGGGCCTGGCAGTCCACCCTGATGGTGGTGCGGCAAGAGGCCGTGGCGGTGGTGGAGGGGGTGCTGCGCGAGGGTGTGGCGGCCGGCGAGTTCAGCGACGAGATCGACGTGCCGCTGACGGCGGCGGCGCTGGTCGGCATGGTGCTGGTGGCCGCGCTCGACTGGAAGTCCTTCCAGCCGGAGCGCTCCCTGGACGACGTCCACGCGGCCCTGTCCCGGCTGCTCCAGGGTCGGGTCAGCGGCCGGATCTGAGGCAACCGGGTCCGAGGGGCGCCGAAGAGGGGCGCACAGGGGCAGGCGCCGACCCGGTTTCCCGGTCCGGCGCCTGCCCGTCTCCCCCGTGATCCCCCGTACTTCCTCCCGTACTCCCCCGTACGGGTTCCCCCTGTGCGGACCCCCGTGGCGGTCGTCCCCCGAGGCCCCCCGTCTCGCTTCCGCCGACGGGTCGGCGGAAGGAGCGGCCGGTGACCGGGTGCCGTTCCGCCGCCCCGTGTCGGCGGTGCGGGCCGGTCCCCCTGCCGTGGCTCCACTCTCCCGTCCCGGCGGCCGGCGCCCCATCCGCGCGCGTACTCATCTGGCGGTCTGAGTACCTGTACTCAGCCGCCCGCGCGCGTGCCCGGGCAGCCCGCCCCCGGGCTGGCTACGATCGCCTCCGTGTCCGTTCTTCCCCTGGTCTTCACCAGCGGCTGGGCCAGCGGTGTCAACGCCTACGCGGTGGTGCTGCTGCTCGGCCTGTTCGGCGTGACGGGGGTCAGTGACGACGTGCCGGGGACCTTGCAGCGCCCGGAGGTGCTGATCGTCGCCGGTGTGCTGTTCCTGTGCGAGGCCGTCGCCGACAAGATCCCGTACGTGGACTCGCTGTGGGACTCCGTGCACACCGTGGTCCGTCCGCTCGCCGGCGCCTGGGTGGGGGCGCTGCTCGCCGGGCAGAGCGGCTCGGTGTCGGATGTGGCGGCCGGGCTGCTCGGCGGTTCCACGGCGCTGGCCAGCCATGCCGTCAAGGCCGGGACACGGATGGCGGTCAACGCCTCGCCCGAGCCGTTCAGCAACATCGTGCTGAGTGTGGCCGAGGACCTCGGGGCCGGGGGCGTGGTCGCGTTCGCGGTGTTCCATCCCGTGGCGGCGGCGGTCGTCGCGGGCGTCCTGCTGGCCGGCGGGCTGCTGGCCCTGGTGTTCCTGTTCTCGCGCATCCGGCGCTTCCTGCGCCGCCGGGCCCGTCGGCGCGAGGCGCGACGGCCCGCCTCACGGCCCCGCTGACCTGCGCCGGGGCCGCCCGGCGGCCGGATTGTCGGTGGCGGTCGATAAAGTCGCGGACATGGCACGGATTGCGGTGATCGGCGCCGGGATGGGCGCGATGGCGGCCGCCGCCAGGCTGGCCGTCGCGGGCCACCGGGTGGTGGTGTACGAGCGTACGGAGACGTACGGCGGCGCGGTGCGCCGGTTCGAGCGGGACGGCTTCGGCTTCGACACGGGTCCGGGGCTGCTCACGCTGCCCGCGGTGTACCGCGATCTGTTCGTCAAGACCGGCAAGGCGCCGCTGGAGGACCGGGTCGAGCTGGTCCAGGTCGACCCGTCGTCGCGGCACGTCTTCGCGGACGGCAGTGAGGTGTCGCTGCCCAACGCCACGCGCGCGGGGGTCGTGGCGGCCCTGGACGAGGCGCTGGGCGCGGGCACGGGCGAGCGCTGGGGTGACTTCCTGGTGCGGGCCCGCGAGGCCTGGGACCGTACCCGCCGGCCGCTGCTGGAAGAGCCGCTGTGGCCGAACTGGCGGGTGCTGGCCGAGAAGGAGCCGTACCCGGCGGTGCCGCACAAGCGGCTGCTGCGCACACGGCGGGCCGCGACCCTGGCCGAGGCCGCCGCCTGGGAGCTGCGGGACGAGCGCCTGGCGGCCCTGCTGACCAGCCACGCGCTCGCCCACGGCCTGGACCCCCGGACCGCTCCGGCGAGCGCGGCGGTGCTGCCGTACATGGAGCACGCCTTCGGCACCTGGTATGTGCGCGGAGGCATCCGGGAGTTGGCGCGCGCGGTGTACGAACGGTGCCTGGAGCGGCGGGTGGAGTTCGTCTTCGGCGCCGAGATCACCCGGATCGTGGAGAAGGACGGCCGGGCCGCGGGGGTGGAGCCGGCCGGGGGCCCGGTCGCGGAGGCGGACCATGTCGTGGCGGACGTCCATCCGGCGCGGCTGCGGGCCCTGACGGAGCGTCCGCTGGACGGCGAGGAGGATGTGCGGGCCGACCCTGGGGCCGCGGCGTCCGCCCGGTTCACCGTGCTGCTCGCGCTGCGCGGCGCCCCGGAGCCCGGTGCCGCGCACCGCACGGTCGTGCATCCGGCGGCCCCGGAGCGGGAGTGGGACTTCCTGGCCTCGCCGGGCGGTGCCGAGCCGCCCACGCCGACGGTGACCGTGCTGCGCCCCGACGACCCCGCGCTCCGGCCCGACGACGGGCACGAGTCGGCGGTGCTGTCCGCCGTGGTGCCCGCGCGGGCGGCCTGGGACGACGAGCGCACGGTCGCCCGGTACACGGATCTGCTCCTGGAGGCCGCCGGGCGGGCGATACCGGGGCTGCGCGACCGGCTGCTGTGGCACGAGGTGCGGGCGCCGGGTGCCGCCGAGGAGGAGACGGGCGCCCGCGCGGGGGCCGTGCCCGCGCCCGCGCTGGCGGCCGGCCAGGGCCGCTTCCTGCACCCGGCGAACAGCACCCGGCTGCCGGGGCTGTACCGGGTGGGCGGCTGGTCCCACCCGGGCGGCGGCCTGCCGCACGCCGGGATGTCGGGCGCGCTGGTGGCCGGGCTGATCGTGGAGGGTCCGGAGTTCCGCGGCTCGCAGTGAGCGCGGGCCGGGCGGCTCAGAAGCGGTACTGCTCGTCGTACCCGGCCCCGCCCGGCTGCCGCGGGTAGGGCTGCTCCTGTGGGAGTTCGCCGCCGTGGCTGTCGTCGGTGCGCTGCTGCGGCACCCACACCCCGCCCGGCGGGGTCTCGGGGTACCCGACGGGGGCGTACGGGTCCTGGGGGTAGCCCGGCTGCTGTCCGTACTGCCCGGCGGGGCCCTGGTCGTAGGCGGCGTAGGGCCGGCTGCCGATGTAGGGGTCCGAGTAGTTGGCGTATCCCTGCCGGCCGTCGGCGGTGTCGTAGCCGTAGTCCTGGGCGTCGTAGCCGGTGTAGCCGTAGACGGGGGCCTGCGGGTCGGGGGCCGGGTGGCCGGGGGTGCCGTAACCGTCGTAGCCGCCGGTGTCGCCGGGGGCGGGCTGGGGCGCGTGGACGGCGGTGGTCTCGGCGGCGGCCGGTCCGGCCGGGCGGGCCGCGGCGGGCGTGAAGACGTCGTCGCGGTCGTCGTCGAAGTCGCCGGGCGCCTGGGCGGGACCGTAGCCCACCTGGTCGGGGGTGTAGCCCTCCAGGTCGAGGGCGTAGGGCTCCTCGCCGGTTCCGGGGAACGCGGGGGCGGTCTCCGGGGCGGCGGGGGTGGTGTCCCGCGCGGCCGGGTCCTTGCGGCCCGCGCGCCCCCGGCGCCGCTTGCTGCCGCCGCCACCGGCCTGGGGGCCGGGACGGCGGACCGCCCAGCCGGAGGCGAAGCCCCGGCGGAACGACAGCGTGACGTAGGTCTGACCGACCGCGAAGGCGATCGCGCCCAGCGCGATGACGATCACGGAGGGCAACAGCACACCGATCACAACGCCGAGGAAACCGGCGAAGGCCAGCAGCCGCCAGCGCAGCCGCGCCTTGTACTGCAGCAGCACCTCGCCCAGCAACCACAGCGCGACGCCGCCGAACGCGATGTAGAGGACCGTCCAGCCCATGTACGCCCCTCTCCCAATGACCGCTACTGCCAGTGACCGCTACGCAGTGTGTCCTATCGCGGTGCGGCCGGTCTAGGCCCGCGGGGGGTGGTGCAGGCCCAGGTTCTCGTAGATCTCCAGGGTCGCCGTGGAGTTGTTCAGCGTGATGAAGTGCAGTCCGGGCACTCCCTCGGCCAGCAGCCGGGCGCAGAACTCCGTGGCGAACTCGATACCGATGGAGCGTACCGCCGCCGGATCGTCCTTCGCCGCCAGGATCCGCTCTTTCAGGGCGTCCGGGAAGCTGGCGTTGCTGAGCTTCGGCAACCGTTCCAGCATCTTCACGCTCGTGACCGGCAGGATCTCCGGGATCACCGGGGTGTCACAGCCGGCCGCCACCACGCGGTCGCGCAGTCGCAGATAGGACTCGGGCTGGAAGAACATCTGTGTGATGGCGTAGTCGGCGCCCGCACGGCACTTGTCCACGAAGTGCGCGACGTCGGTGTCCCAGTCCACGGAGCGCGGGTGCATCTCGGGGAACGCGGCGACGCCCACGCAGAAGTCGCCCGACTCCTTGATGAGCCGGACGAGTTCGGCGGCGTAGGTCAGGCCCCGGGGGTGCGGGACCCATTCGCCCATGGGGTCGCCGGGCGGGTCGCCGCGCACGGCGAGCATGTTGCGGATGCCGGCGTCGGCGTACTGGCCGATGATGTTGCGCAGTTCGGCGATGGAGTGGTCGACCGCGGTGAGGTGGGCGACCGGGGTCAGCGTCGTGTCGGCGACGATCTGCTGGGTCTCCTTGACGGTGCCCGCGCGGGTGGAGCCGCCGGCGCCGTAGGTCACGGAGACGAAGTCGGGGGCGACCGCCTCGACCCGCCGGAGCGCGCTCCACAAGTTCCGCTCGCCCTTGGGAGTCTTCGGCGCGGAGAACTCGAACGAGTACGTCGTCTTGCCGCTGGCGAGCATATCGCGCACGGTGCGTGCGCGATCAGTCCTGGTGGACGGGGTTCCGAGGGCCATACGGGCAGGTTAGCCAGGGGCGGACGGTCCCCCAACCATGCCTCGGAAATATGCCCGAATTGTCGGGACGTTGTCCATCCCTTGGACAGTTTCCGCCGGACGGCGGTCCGCTCGGCCCTGCCCTAGACCTGCCGCAGCCGCTTGGCGAACTCCGCCGCCGCCGCGCCGGGATCGTCCGCCTCGGTGATCGCGCGCACCACGACCACCCGGCGGGCCCCCGCGTCCAGCACCTGGTCGAGGTTGCCCAGGTCGATGCCGCCGATGGCGAACCAGGGGCGGTCGGTGCCGAGGCCCGCGGTGTGGCGGACCAGACCGAGGCCGGGGGCGGGCCGGCCGGGCTTGGTGGGGGTGGGCCAGCAGGGGCCGGTGCAGAAGTAGTCCACGCCGTCCTGGACGGCCGCGGCGGCGGCCTCGTCCTCGGCGTGCGTGGAGCGGCCGATCAGCACCTCCTCGCCGAGGATCGCGCGGGCGGCGGGAACCGGCAGGTCGCCCTGGCCGAGGTGCAGCACGCCGGCGCGGGCGGCGTGGGCGACGTCGGCCCGGTCGTTGACCGCGAGCAGCTTGCCGTGCCGGGCGCAGGCGTCGGCGAAGACCTCCAGGTGCTCCAGCTCCTCGGCGGCCTCCATGCCCTTGTCGCGCAGCTGCACGATGTCGACGCCGCCGGCCAGCGCCGCGTCCAGGAACTCGGGCAGGTCGCCCTGGCGCTTTCGGGCGTCCGTGCAGAGGTACAGGCGGGCGTCGGCGAGCGCGGCGCGGGCGGTGTCGGACATGCGTGGGTCCCCCCGTGGTCGGTGTGCCTGGTGGTTCTCGGCGGTGGTGTGCGGGCGCGGGTCCCGACCGCACGCGGTGGCCGGGCGCTGGTCCCGGCGGCGGGTGTGCGGGCGGGCGGCCCGCACACCCTCTCGTACCGCGGGTCGGCCCGGACGCCGAGCCTCGTACCGCGGGTCGGCTCGAACGGCGAGCCTCGTTCCGCGGGTCGGCTCAGACGGCGAGCGCCTGGGCGCGGCGCTTCACCTCCGTGCCGCGATTCTCGCTCAGGGCCTGCGCGGGGGTGCCGGGCAGGGTGGGGTCGGGGGTGAAGAGCCACTCGATCATCTCTTCGACCGTGAAGCCGTCGTCCCGCAGCAGCGTCAGGGTCCCGGACAGGCCCTTGACCACCTTGTCCCCGTCGATGAAGGCGGCGGGCACGTGCAGCGCCCTGTTCTCACCCCGGCGTACGGCGATGAGCTGGCCCTCCTTGACCAGCTGCCTCACGCGCGTCACCTCGACACCGAGCATCTCGGCGATGTCGGGAAGGGTGAGCCACTCGGGGACGAGAGCATCGATCTTTGCGTCAATCTCGGTCACAGCACCCAGGGTAGGCGCTCCGCCGGTCCCGCCGCGATGTGTCGTCGGCCGTCCGCGGGTGCGTTGTGGCTGGTGGGGCCCCCGGAAGCCGGACGCTGCGAGGGGCGCGGTCAGTCGGCCGTGGCGTTCTTCAGCGGCCGGGCCGGGTCCGTCAGGGCCTCGACGTCCATGGTCCGGCCCGCCTCGATCAGGCGGCGGCCCTGGGCCAGGTCGCGGGGACGGCCGACGGCCAGCAGGGCCACCAGGCGGTCCTCGCACAGCCAGCACACCGTCCAGGACGGGCCCGCGGGGTCGCCGCGCCAGACCATGCGCTCGCCGGCCGCGTGGTGGCCGGCGTACTGCACGAACCGCCCGAACTGCTCCGACCAGAAGTAGGGCACCGGGTCGTAGACCGCCGGGGTCTCGCCGAGGATGTCCGCGGCGACCGTGCGCGGGCCCTGGAGGGCGTTGTCCCAGTGGTGGACCAGGAGCCGTTCGCCGTAGCGGGCCGAGGGGAAGGACGCGCAGTCGCCGACGGCGTACACGTCCGGTACGGAGGTGCGCAGCCGGTCGTCGGCGAGGACCTCGCCGTGCGCGCCCAGCTCGACGCCGGAGCCGGCCAGCCAGGCGGTGGCGGGACGGGCGCCGATGCCGACGACGACGGCGCCGGCGGGCAGCCGGGTGCCGTCGGCGAGCAGCACCGCGCCGGGCTCGACGCGGTCCACGCGCGCGTGGGTGCGCAGGGTGACGCCGGCGTCGGCGTACCAGCCGGCCATCGGGGCGGCGACCTCGGCGGGCAGGGCGCCGGCCAGCGGCTGGCCGGCGGCCTCCACGACGGTGACCGCGCAGCCGGCCTCGCGGGCGGCGGTGGCGAACTCGGCGCCGATCCAGCCGGCGCCCACCACCACGATGTCGTGCTGCCGGGCGAGGACGGGGCGCAGCCGTGCGGCGTCGTCCAGGGTGCGCAGCAGATGCGTGCCGGGTACGCCCTCGGCATCGGGCAGGGTGACCGGTTCGGCGCCGGTGGCGAGGACGAGGACGTCGTAGGGCACCACGCCGTGCTCGGTGTCCAGCTCGCGCGCGGCGGGCCTGAGGCCCCGCACCTCGCAGCCGAGCCGCAGTTCGACGCCGAGGGACTCGAAGTCCACGTCGAAGGCGGAGCCCTCGGCGGTGCCCAGCAGCACCGCCTTGGACAGCGGCGGCCGGTCGTACGGCTGGTGCGGTTCGGCGCCGATGACGGTCACCGGGCCCTTGAAGCCCTGTTCCCGCAGGGCGACCGCGGTCTGCACCCCGGCCATGCCCGCGCCGACGACGACCACGCGCCGTCGCTGTGCCGTGCCCTCGTGCGGTGTCTGCTCGCTCACGCGATCACCTTAGACACATGACGGAACGTCAGTCAGCGGGCGTGCTCGGTGACCTGCTCCACAACGCTGGTGCCGGAGCCCGGCGCGGACTCCCACTCCCAGGTCTCCGCCAGCCGCAGCCGCCCGTCCTCGAGCTCCTCGACCGTGGACACGCAGTGCCCCGAGGCGGTCGTCCCGTCGGTCCTCAGCTGCACGTACCGGAAGTCCAGCCGGTCCCCCTCGCGGGTGCCGACCAGATGGCCGCGTACCACGTCACCGCCGGCGTACTCGGCCCAGACGGCGCCGCCTTCCTCGTGGTAGGCGAACCGGGTGCGGGTGCCCACCTGGCCCGGGGCCTGGTCCGACACGGGGGCGAAGAAAAGTCCGTCGAGCGAACGGGCCATGGAACGGGGCTCCCTTACGGGTGAGGAGGGCGGCGGGCTAGGGTGGCCACCGTACAAGCACTCGCGGGAGCCCGGACGACCGGGCTGAGAGGGAGGCTCGCGGCCTCCGACCGTACGAACCTGATCCGGGTCATGCCGGCGAAGGGAGGGGCTCACCGCCCATGTCCTCACGTACGTCCGACGTCCTCGTCATCGGGGGCGGAATCATCGGCCTGGTCACGGCCTGGCGCGCGGCGCAGCGCGGGCTCGCCACGGCCGTCGTGGACCCCGCGCCCGGCGGCGGGGCCGCGCAGGTGGCGGCCGGGATGCTGGCCGCGGTCACCGAGCTGCACTACGGCGAGGAGACCCTGCTCGGCCTGAACCTGGCCTCCGCGCGCCGCTATCCGGAGTTCGCGGCCGAGCTGACCGAGCTGACCGGTCACGACCTCGGCTACCGCCGCTGCGGCACCCTCGCCGTCGCGCTGGACTCCGACGACCGCGCCCACCTGCGCGAACTGCACGCCCTCCAGCAGCGCCACGGCCTGGAGTCGCAGTGGCTGTCCGGGCGGGAGTGCCGCCGCCTGGAGCCGATGCTGGCGCCCGGGGTGCGCGGCGGGCTGCGGGTCGACGGTGACCACCAGATCGATCCGCGCCGGCTGGCGGCGGCCCTGGTCGTCGCCTGCGAGCGGTCCGGTGTGGTGTTCCACCGGGTCCGGGCCGAGCGCCTGGACGTGGCCGGGGACCGGGCCGCCGGTGTCACCACGGCCGACGGCACCGGGCTGCGCGCGGAGCGCGTGGTGCTCGCCGCGGGCAGCCTGAGCGGGCGCCTCGCGGGCGTGCCGGCGGAGGTGCTGCCTCCGGTGCGGCCGGTCAAGGGCCAGGTGCTGCGGCTGACCGTGCCGCCCCGGTACGCGCCGTTCCTGAGCCGGACCGTACGGGCCGTGGTGCGCGGCGGCCCGCTGTACCTGGTGCCCCGGGAGAACGGGGAACTGGTCGTCGGCGCCACCAGCGAGGAGCTGGGCTGGGACACCACGGTCACCGCCGGGGGCGTGTACGAGCTGCTGCGCGACGCCCACGAGCTGGTGCCCGGCATCACCGAGCTGCCGCTCACCGAGACCCGGGCCGGTCTGCGCCCCGGCTCCCCCGACAACGCGCCGCTGCTCGGCCCGTCCCGTCTGCCCGGGCTGCTGCTGGCGACCGGGCACTACCGCAACGGGGTGCTGCTGACGCCGGTCACCGGGGACGTGCTGGCGCACACCCTGGTCACCGGTGAGCTTCCCGAAGAGGCACGTCCGTTCACCCCCCGGCGCTTCGGTGCCGCCCGCACGGAACAGCTGGAGCAGCCCGTATGAGCATCTCCGTCACCATCTCGGTCAACGGCGAACCCCGCCGTGTCGCCCCCGGCACCGCGCTGGACACGCTGGTGCGGACCCTCACGGCGGCGCCGCGCGGGGTGGCCGCCGCCGTCAACGAGACCGTCGTCCCGCGCGCGCAGTGGGCGACGACCGCGCTCGCCGAGGGCGACCGCGTCGAAGTCCTCACCGCCGTACAGGGAGGCTGAGCCATGGCCGACGATCCTCTGGTCCTCGGAGACCTCGCCTTCTCCTCCCGGCTGATCATGGGCACGGGCGGAGCGCCCAGCCTGGAGGTCCTGGAGCGGGCGCTGGTCGCCTCCGGCACGGAGCTGACGACGGTGGCGATGCGCCGGGTGGACCCCTCGGTGCACGGCTCGGTGCTGTCGGTGCTGGAGAAGCTCGGCATCCGGGTGCTGCCGAACACGGCGGGCTGCTACACCGCCGGCGAGGCCGTGCTGACCGCCCGGCTGGCCCGGGAGGCGCTGGGCACGGACCTGGTCAAGCTGGAGGTCATCGCCGACGAGCGGACGCTGCTGCCGGACCCGGTGGAGACGCTGGAGGCGGCGGAGACGCTGGTCGACGAGGGGTTCACGGTGCTGCCGTACTGCAACGACGACCCGGTGCTGGCGCGCAGGCTGGAGGACGTGGGGTGCGCCGCCGTCATGCCGCTGGGCTCGCCGATCGGGTCGGGGCTCGGGATCCGCAACCCGCACAACTTCCAGCTGATCGTGGAGCAGGCGAACGTGCCGGTGATCCTGGACGCGGGGGCCGGTACGGCGTCCGACGCGGCGCTGGCGATGGAGCTGGGGTGCGCGGGGGTGATGCTGGCCTCCGCGGTGACGCGGGCGCAGGACCCGGAGCTGATGGCGTCCGCCATGAGGCTCGCGGTGGAGGGGGGCCGGCAGGCCCGGCTGGCGGGCCGGATCCCACGCAGGTACCTCGCCGAGGCGTCGTCCCCCGCGGAGGGGCTGGCCCGGCTGGATCCGGAGCGGCCGGCGTTCTAGGTCCTGTCGTCAAACTCCCGCCGTCCGCCCGGAGGGCGGGCCGCACGGCGTCAGGTGCGTGCTCTGGGGGTCCCCCCGGCCGAAGGCTGGGGGAGTGCCGGGCCCTGACCCTCGTACTGGGCGTACTTGGGTCTGGGCCCGGTGCGGCGAGTGGGGGCACCCCCTGCTCGAAGAGCTTGGGGGAGCGTGCATGGCGTCGCGCGGCAGGCGGGAGTCTGACGACAGGGCCTTAGTCCCGGTGGGCCCGGGTTCCGCGTGTGTCGCGTCACAGGTCGGCTGCAGTACCGGTGCCGTACCCGGCGGACGGGCGGGCCCGCCGGGCAGGTCCTCGTAGACTCGCCTGCGTGGATACGACCCTTCAGGACCCCCTCGTCGGGCAGGTGCTCGACGGCCGGTACCGCGTCGACGCGCGGATCGCGGCGGGCGGGATGGCCACGGTCTACCGGGCCCTGGACACCCGTCTGGACCGTGTGCTCGCGCTGAAGGTGATGCACCCGGCGCTCGCCGCCGACGGGTCCTTCGTCGAGCGGTTCATCCGGGAGGCCAAGTCGGTCGCCCGGCTCGACCACCCCAACGTGGTGCAGGTCTTCGACCAGGGCACCGACGGGTCGTACGTCTATCTGGCGATGGAGTACATCGCCGGCTGCACCCTGCGGGACGTGCTGCGCGAGCGCGGGGCCGTGCAGCCGCGGGCCGCGCTGGACATCCTGGAGCCGGTGCTCGCCGCGCTGGGCGCCGCGCACCGGGCCGGGTTCGTGCACCGGGACATGAAGCCCGAGAACGTGCTGATCGGCGACGACGGCCGGGTCAAGGTGGCCGACTTCGGGCTGGTGCGCTCGGTGGACACGGTGACCAGCACCACGGGCGCCGTGCTCGGCACCGTCTCCTACCTCGCGCCCGAGCAGATCGAGAACGGCACCACGGACCCGCGCGTCGACGTGTACGCGTGCGGGGTGGTGCTGTACGAGATGCTGACGGGCGCGAAGCCGTACTCCGGGGAATCCCCGGCCCAGGTGCTCTACCAGCACCTGCACGCCGACGTGCCGCCGCCCTCGGCGCTGGTGCCGGGGCTGCCGGTGGCGCTGGACGAGCTGGTGGCGTCGGCCACCGCGCGCGCCCCCGAGGACCGGCCCGAGGACGCGGTGGCGCTGCTCGCCCAGGCGCGCCAGGCCCGGCTGACGCTGACCGAGGAGCAGCTGGACGCGCTGCCGCCGCAGGCGCTGACCGCGGAGCACGACACCGCCGAGGACCGTACGAGCGTGATCCCGCGCGCGCTGACCGTGCCCCGGCCCCGGCCGGTCGACGAGGACGCCCTGGACCCCGCCGTCGACCGCACCGCCCGGCTCCAGACCCCGCCCGTGCCGCCGCGCCGGCGCCCGGCCCGGCCCCCGCGCTCGGTGCTGGCGCTGATCGTGGCCGTGCTGGTGGTGCTCGGGGTGGGCGCCGGGGTCTGGTACATCAACTCCGGCCAGTTCACCAAGGTCCCGCCGCTGCTGGCGAAGACCGAGGCCGAGGCGCGGGACCGGCTGGACTCGGCCGGGCTGGACGTCGGCCGGGTCAAGCGGGCCTACAGCGACACCGTCGAACGCGGCACGGTGATCGGCTCGGACCCGGCGCCCGGCGCGCGGATACGGGACCACGGCAAGGTCACGCTGACCGTGTCGCTGGGCCCGGAGACGGTGAACGTGCCGAACGTGGAGGGACAGACCCTGGCGAAGGCACGGGCGGGGCTGAAGGCGGACGGCCTGGAGCCGGGCATGGTCACCCGCGAGTTCAGCGAGGACGTGCCGGCGGGCTCGGTCATCCGTACGACGCCGGACGCGGGCACGAAGCGGCACGCGGGCTCGGCGATCGCGCTGACCGTCAGCAAGGGCAGCCCCGTCGACGTGCCGGACGTCACCGGCGAGGACCTGGACAGCGCCCGGGACGCCCTGGAGGAGGCCGGGCTGAAGGTGAAGGTGTCCGCCGAGCGGATCCACTCCTCCGATTACGACAAGGGGACCGTCGCCGCGCAGACCCCGGACGAGGGGAGCGAGGCCGCCGAGGGCGACACGGTGACGCTGACGCTGTCCGAGGGCCCGGAGATGGTCGAGGTCCCGGACGTGGTCGGCGACAGCGTGGACGACGCCCGCGACGCCCTGGAGGAGGCGGGCTTCGAGGTGAAGGAGGACCGCGGGCTGCTCGGGCTGTTCGGCGACACCGTGAAGAAGCAGTCGGTGGAGGGCGGCGACGAGGCGCCCAAGGGCTCCACGATCAAGATCACCATCCGCTGACCGGTCACACCACCGCTCACCTCCGGTGACCGGGCTCACCGCCGGGCCCGGTCCGGGTGCGGGGGCGGACATGACACCCTGAACGGGTGAGTCCCGTTCAGTCCTCCCTCCCCCGCAACCCCGTCGGCAGCCATGTCCCGGTGGCCGGCGGTCTGCACTCCGTCGGGCTGTCCTACGCCCGTGATCTGAAGGCGGAGACCGTGCAGGTCTTCGTCGCCAACCCGCGCGGCTGGGCCACGCCCGCCGGGAACCCCCGGCAGGACGAGGCGTTCCGCGCGGCCTGCGCCGAGGAGTCGATCCCGGCCTATGTGCACGCCCCGTACCTGATCAACTTCGGCTCGCACACCGGGGCGACCGTGGAGCGGTCGGTGGAGTCGCTGCGGCACTCGCTGCGGCGCGGGCGGGAGATCGGCGCGCTCGGTGTGGTGGTGCACACCGGGAGCGCGACCGGCGGCCGGGCCCGGGAGGTGGCGCTGAAGCAGGTGCGCGAGCACATGCTGCCGCTGCTGGACGAGCTGACCCATGACGACGACCCGTTCCTGCTGCTGGAGTCGACGGCCGGGCAGGGCGCCTCGTTGTGCTCGCGCACCTGGGACCTCGGGCCGTACTTCGAGGCGCTGGACGCCCACCCGAAGCTGGGCGTGTGCCTGGACACCTGCCATGTCTTCGCCGCCGGGCACGACCTGACCGGGCCGAGCGGCATGCACCGGACGCTGGACCTGCTGGTGGAGACCGTCGGCGCGGGCCGGCTGAAGCTGATCCACGCCAACGACTCCAAGGACGTGGTGGGCGCGCACAAGGACCGGCACGCGAACATCGGCGCCGGCCACATCGGCGAGGACCCCTTCCGGGCCCTCATGACCCACCCCGCGACCGAGGGCGTGCCGCTGGTGATCGAGACGCCCGGCGGCAAGGAGGGGCACGCGGCGGACGTGGAGCGGCTGAAGAAACTTCGCGACAACTGACTGGGAATACCCCTAGGGGGTATATGGTTCCTGCTGGGCGCGGGAACCACTACCTGACATGGGGGCAGTCATGCAGCACGAAGCGCACACGGAACACGGACACCACCACGGCCACCAGCACCCGGACCACGGGCACCACGAGCACGAGACGCATCAGGGCCATCAGGGGCATCAGGGGCACCACCACTCCCCCGGCGCCTCCTGGACCATGGCCGCACAGGCCACCCTGCACTGCCTGACCGGCTGCGCCATCGGCGAGGTGCTGGGCATGATCATCGGTACGGCGCTCGGCTGGGGCAACCTGCCGACCATGGTGCTCGCGATCGTGCTGGCCTTCTTCTTCGGCTACTCGCTCACCCTGCGCGGGGTACTGCGGGCCGGCGTCGACTTCCGTACGGCCTTCCGGGTGGCGCTGGCGGCGGACACCCTGTCCATCGCGGTGATGGAGCTGATCGACAACGGCGTGATCCTGATCTGGCCGTCGGCGATGGACGCCATGCTGAGCGACGCGCTGTTCTGGGTCTCGCTCGCCGTCTCGCTGGTGATCGCCTTCCTGGTGACCACCCCGGTCAACAAGTGGACGATCGGCCGGGGCAAGGGCCACGCGGTGGTGCACCAGTACCACCACTGAGCCCGAAGGACGCGGGAGTCAGAGCTCGGGGCCGTCCCCGGGCTCCTCCTGGTAGGAGTAGCGCTGTTCCTTCCAGGGGTCGCCGATGTTGTGGTAGCCGCGCTCCTCCCAGAAGCCGCGGCGGTCGGCGGTCATGTACTCCACGCCCCGGACCCACTTCGGGCCCTTCCAGGCGTACAGGTGGGGCACGATCAGGCGGACCGGGAAGCCGTGCTCGGCGGTGAGCAGCTCACCGTCCTTGTGGGTGGCGAAGATGGTGCGCTCGGAGCAGAAGTCCGACAGGCGCAGGTTCGAACTGAAGCCGTACTCCGCCCAGACCATCACATGGGTGACGTCCGGCGCCGGCGGCGCGAGGTCCAGGACGGCGCTCGCGGGGACGCCGCCCCACTCCGCGCCGAGCATGCTGTACTTCGTCACGCAGTGCAGATCGGCCACCACCGTGGTGTACGGCAGGGCCGTGAACTCCTCGTGGGTCCAGGTGTGCTTGCCGCCGTCGGCGGTGGCGCCGAAGACCCGGAACTCCCAGCGTTCGGGCCGGAACTTCGGCACGGGTCCGTAGTGCGTGACCGGCCAGCCCCGCTGGAGCCGCTGGCCCGGCGGAAGCTCGGACCCTGCCGCCGTCCCAGACTCGCGCTCCACCGGATGCCCCATGTATCCATCCTGACAGACCCCGGGCAGTGCCCCTGACCACCCACCCCCGAATAGGACAATTGCCTACAACTCAGTGCGTACTTACTAAGTACGCACTTACTGGACGATCTTCCCCGCCGGTGCAATCATGCGGCGCTAGCGGCCGGTCCACCTGGAAGGAGTCCATAGCCATGCAAGGCGACCCCGAGGTCATCGAACTGCTGAACGAACAGCTGACCGCCGAGCTGACCGCGATCAACCAGTACTTCCTGCACGCCAAGCTCCAGGACCACAAGGGATGGACCAAGCTCGCCCGGTACACCCGGGCGGAGTCCTTCGACGAGATGCGGCACGCCGAGATCCTCACCGACCGCATCCTGCTCCTGGACGGCCTGCCCAACTACCAGCGGCTGTTCCATGTGCGGGTCGGGCAGACGGTGACCGAGATGTTCCAGGCGGACCGGCAGATCGAGGTCGAGGCCATCGACCGGCTGCGCCGGGGTGTGCAGCTGATGCGGGAGAAGGACGACATCACGTCGGCCAACGTCTTCGAGGCGATCCTGGCCGACGAGGAACACCACATCGACTACCTGGACACCCAGCTGGAGCTGGTGGACAAGCTGGGCGAGGCGCTCTACCTGTCGACCGTGGTCGAGCAGAGCCAGCCGGACTCCTCCGGCTAGGCCGCGTCGTCCAGCCGTGCCAGGGCCGGGGCCCGCTGGTCGATCAGTTCCCGGCGCGGGCAGGCGCCACGGCCGAGCAGGGCCTGGATGCGCCGCACGCAGCCACCGCAGTCGGTGCCGGCCTTGCAGGCGGAGGCGATCTGGCGCGGGGTGCAGGCGCCGTTCTCCGCGTGCTGCTTCACCTGGTCCTCGGTGATGCCGAAGCAACTGCAGACGTACACGCGGGTTCACCTCCCCGAGGGGTTCGCTGTTCGATGCACTCCCCGTTCCGGTGAGGCAAACCTAACCTTACCCACGCCGTGGCACCCGGAAAAGCGACCGGGGCGCGGATCCGGTGTGATCCGCGCCCCAGGGTGGCTCATCGGCCGCCGGTCACTGGTCCCGGTACATCTCGGCCACGAGGAACGCCAGGTCCAGCGACTGGCTGCGGTTCAGCCGGGGGTCGCAGGCCGTCTCGTAGCGCTGGTGCAGGTCGTCCACGAAGATCTCGTCGCCGCCGCCCACGCACTCGGTGACGTCGTCGCCGGTCAGCTCCACGTGGATGCCGCCCGGGTGGGTGCCGAGCGCCTTGTGGACCTCGAAGAAGCCCTTGACCTCGTCGAGCACGTCGTCGAAGCGGCGGGTCTTGTGCCCGGAGGCCGCCTCGAAGGTGTTGCCGTGCATCGGGTCGGTCACCCAGGCCACCGTCGCCCCGGACGCCGTGACCTTCTCGACCAGGTCGGGGAGCTTGTCGCGGATCTTGTCGGCGCCCATCCGGACGATGAAGGTCAGCCGGCCAGGCTCCCGCTCGGGGTCGAGGCGCTCGATGTACTGCAGCGCCTCCTCGGCCGTGGTGGTCGGGCCGAGCTTGATGCCGATCGGGTTGCGGATCCGCGAGGCGAACTCGATGTGCGCGTGGTCCAGCTGCCGGGTGCGCTCACCGATCCACACCATGTGCGCGGAGACGTCGTACAGCTGCCCGGTGCGCGAGTCGACCCGGGTGAGGGCGGACTCGTAGTCCAGCAGCAGCGCCTCGTGCGAGGAGTAGAACTCGACGGTCTTGAACTCCTCCGGGTCCGCCCCGCAGGCGTGCATGAAGTTCAGCGCGTTGTCGATCTCGCGCGCGAGCTGCTCGTAGCGCTGGCCGGACGGCGAGGTGCGCACGAAGTCCTGGTTCCAGGCGTGCACCTGGCGCAGGTCGGCGTAGCCGCCGGTGGTGAAGGCGCGCACCAGGTTCAGCGTGGACGCCGACGCGTGGTACATGCGCTTCAGCCGCTCCGGGTCCGGGATGCGGCTGGCCTCGGTGAAGTCGAAGCCGTTGACGGAGTCGCCCCGGTACACCGGCAGCGTCACGCCGTCGCGGGTCTCGGTCGGCTTGGAGCGCGGCTTGGAGTACTGCCCCGCGATGCGGCCGACCTTCACCACGGGCACGGAGGCCGCGTAGGTCAGGACGGCGCCCATCTGGAGCAGCGTCTTCAGCTTGTTGCGGATCTGGTCGGCGGAGACGCCGTCGAAGGCCTCCGCGCAGTCGCCGCCCTGGAGGAGGAACGCCTCTCCCTTGGCGACGGCCGCCATCCGGGCGCGCAGCTGGTCACACTCGCCCGCGAAGACGAGCGGCGGATACGACTCGAGGTCCGCGATCACTGCGCGCAGAGCCTCGGGGTCGGGGTACTCGGGCTGCTGCGCCGCGGGCAGGTCTCGCCAGGTGTTGCCAGCGCTCTGGCTGGTCTTAGCGTTCACGGTCACCCCGTAAACATTACGGGGTCGCGCCAAGGGATTTTCGCCCCGGCTCGAAGGGTGAGACGCGGCCGGTCCACCGCGCGAGAGGCGCGCGGCGGACCGGCCGGGGCCGTCACACCCGGCCGTCAGCGCCGGTCCTGCACCGCCGGGTCGTCGAAGCCGACGGCGAAGACGGCGCGCAGGGAGAGGTTGTCCACGCCCTGGTAGCCCGTGCACGCGTTGTCCTTCTCGGTGATGACCGGGAAGTCCGTCTCGTGCGCGGCCCGCAGGGCGCTGCCCGCGCAGATGCCCTCGGTCTGCCCCCACAGCTCCTCCACCTGCGTGGTGCCGAGCCGGGGCCAGTAGCTCAGGGCCTGCGGCGGGCCCACCGCCCAGTTGCCGCCGGCCGCGCAGCTCGTCGTGGGGCCGGTGTCGCCCAGCCAGGTGTGCGAGAACACACCGCTCTTGGTGCCGCACCCCTTGTGGAAGGCGAAGTTCAGCACGCCCTGGCCGTCGGTCCAGGTCATGCCGCCTTGCAGGCCCCGGTAGGCGCCGGCCTTGTAGGCGTCCTGGACCACGGTCCTGCCGCCGGACATGTTGAGCAGCCCCGGATAGGAGGCCGACCCGGACGGGTTCAGCTGGTAGCGCACCACGCGTCCGCCCTCGGTGCCGCCGTACCACTCACCGGTGACGAGCTTGTACGGGCCGTCCCCGGTCTTGTCCAGCGAGAGCCACGAGAAGCACAGGTACTGGGGGTCGATGACGCCGCCCTGGCAGGAGGAGGGCACGCCGGCCTGCTTGTAGTAGTGCACCTGCGGCACGACGTACGGGTAGCCGCAGGCGCTGGAGCGGCCGCCGCTGTCGACGCCGTAGGTGTGCACGTCGGAGCCGTAGCGGTCGACCTTCGCCATGCGGTCGATGTCGAAGACCCGGATGCCGTTCACGGTGTCCGTCACATAGATGTAGTTGCCGTACCAGACGATGCCGCCGCCGTGGCCGGTCACCAGCTTGAAGTTCGTGCCCGAGCCGGTGGGCTCGGCGAGGAAGACGTGACGGTACTTGGCGGTGTCCCGGTCCAGGAAGGTCAGCTTCAGCATGTTCTGCGTCGTGCAGTTCTCCGACTTCTCCCCGGAGAGGACCTCGTAGTGCCAGGAGACGGCCGTGACGCGGCGGCCCTGGATCGCGCCGTCCCCGCCGTCGGCGGTGCCGGTGCTGCTCAGTCCCTGCGGCCACCAGTGCGGGGTGGTGTCGTCGGTGTGCGCGTGCGACCAGCACCAGGCCGTCTTGGTGGTGACGGGCGGCAGTGCCTTGGTCTCGTCGCCGGTGCAGGCGCGCATCGAGCGCAGGTTCAGCCAGGGGTCGGTCGCGCCCGCGGAGTTCTTCGTGTAGTCCGTGGTGACGACGTCGGTGAGCGTGGCGTGGTCGGTGAGGACGTTGTTGTAGAGGTTGTTCGCGGCGGAGACGGTGCTGGTGTCGGTCAGCTTGAACTGGTCGGCGCCGAGCGAGAGCTTCGTCATCGTCGGCGCGTCCACCGCCGAGGCGGGCTGGGCCGTGAGGCCGGTCGTCAGGAGCGCCGCCGTGGCCGCCAGCGAGGCCAGCAGCCTGGATCTGAGTCCCATGCACACCTTCCGTGCGGTAGGAGTGGAACATGACAAATGAAGCCAAGATCGTAGCGCGGTGCGGTAGGGTTCCCCGCATGTTCGCGCCGTCGATCCAGAACTGGTGGTGGACCGCTTCTTTGGCGGCCCACTGATCGCGCGTACGACGACTTCGCGAAGGCCGCTCCGAGGGGCGGCCTTCGGCGTTTCCGGGGCCGTTCCTCACCGACACCCGACGGAATGAGGAACCCATGGACCTGGCACGGCTCGCCCACGACGACCGCCCCTTCGCCCTGCTCCGCCGCCGCACCCCGGGCCGCGACGAGCAGCTGGTCGAGGTGCTGATCGGCCCGGTGACCCGGCGGGAGAAGCTGGCCGCCCTGCCCGACGAGGGGCTCGCCCTGGTGCCGTTCCGGCAGCTGGGCGAGCGCGGCTTCGACGTCCGCGACGACGGCACCCCGCTGCTGGTGCTCACCCCCGAGGAGTCGTATGAGCTCCCGCTCACCGAAGCGCTGGACCGGCTGCCCGCGCACGCGGTGCGGGTCGAGGACGGCGGCTTCGACGTGGACGACGAGGAGTACGGCGAGATCGTCGGCCGGGTGCTGCGCGAGGAGATCGGCCGGGGCGAGGGCGCGAACTTCGTGATCCGGCGCACGTACGAGGGCCGGATCCCCGGCTTCGGCCGCGCGGACGCGCTCGCGCTGTTCCGGCGGCTGCTGGTGGCCGAGCGGGGCGCGTACTGGACGTTCGTGGTGCACACCGGGGACCGGACGCTGGTGGGCGCGAGCCCCGAGGTGCACGTCCGGATGAACGGCGGCACGGTCGTCATGAACCCGATCAGCGGCACGTACCGCTATCCGGCCGGCGGGCCCACCCCGGAGGACCTGCTGACGTTCCTCTCCGACGCCAAGGAGACCGAGGAGCTGTCGATGGTCGTCGACGAGGAACTGAAGATGATGTGCACCGTCGGCGACATGGGCGGGGTCGTCGTCGGCCCCCGGCTGAAGGAGATGGCACACCTCGCGCACACCGAGTACGAGCTGCGCGGGAAGTCCTCGCTGGACGCGCGGGAGGTGCTGCGGGAGACCATGTTCGCGGCGACCGTGACCGGGTCGCCGGTGCAGAACGCCTGCCGGGTCATCAAGCGGTACGAGAGCACGGGGCGCGGGTACTACGCCGGGGCGCTGGCCCTGCTCGGGCGGGACGCCGGGGGCGCGCAGACCCTCGACTCGCCCATCCTGATCCGCACCGCCGACATCGGCGGGGACGGCCGGCTGCGGGTGCCGGTCGGGGCGACGCTGGTGCGCGGCTCCGACCCGGCCGGCGAGGTCGCCGAGACCCATGCCAAGGCGGCGGGCGTGCTGGCCGCCCTCGGCGTGCGGCCCGCCCGGCCGCGGGCGGAGCGGGAGCGGCCCCGGCTGGCCGACGACCCCCGGGTGCGGGCGGCGCTGGACGGCCGGCGGGCCGGGCTCGCGCCGTTCTGGCTGCGGATGCAGGAGCGGTCCGCCGGTCTCGCGGGCCACGCCCTGGTGGTCGACGGCGAGGACACCTTCACCACGATGCTGGCGCACGTCCTGCGCTCGGGCGGGCTCGAGGTGACCGTCCGGCGCTACGACGAGCCCGGGCTGCGCGCGGCGGTGCTCGGCCACGAGGGTCCGGTCGTCCTCGGGCCCGGCCCCGGGGACCCCCGCGACCTCGCCGACCCCAAGATGCGGATCCTGCGGGAGCTGGCCGCCGAGGTGGTCGGGACGCACCGGCACGGGGTGCTCGGCGTCTGCCTCGGGCACGAGCTGATCGCGGCCGGGCTGGGCCTGGACATCGTGCGCAAGCGGGTGCCGTACCAGGGGGCGCAGACCGTGATCGACCTGTTCGGGCGGAGCGAGACCGTCGGCTTCTACAACAGCTTCGTCGCGCGCTGCGACGAGCCGACGGCCCGGGAGCTGGCCGCGCACGGCGTGGAGGTGAGCCGCTCGGCCGACGCCGAGGTACACGCCCTGCGCGGCCCCGGCTTCGCCGGTGTCCAGTTCCACCCGGAGTCGGTACTGACACTGAACGGTGCGACGATCGTGCGCGAACTGGTGACCGGCCTGCACCGCACGACCGTGTAACCGCGCGGAACGACCGCCCGGCGGCCGGCGGCCGGAACTCCGGGGGCGGTCGGCCGGGCACCGGGGCCGGCCCGCCGGCGGCCGGGGCGCCGGAAGACGGTCCGAACGGCGGCCCGGGCGACCGGCCGACAGCCGGGACAGCCGGAGCGGCCCGATCAGGCGGACGGCCAGGTCACCCGGAGCAACCCGGCCAACGACCAGGACGGCCGGAGCAACCCGCCCTGGTGGCCGGGTCGCCAGGGGCTGTCAGTCCGGCGGTCGGCCGGCAGGCGGGCGGGACGGGCTGAGCCACCCGCGGACGGTCCGACCGCTGTCAGAGCGCCCGGGCCGGTCAGGCCGGCCGCCGGGCGGTTCCCGGGGCGGTCGGCCGACGACCGGACCACCCGCGGACGGCCGGCCGGCGGCCGGGACGCCCGCTGACCATCAGCCGGGGCACCGGGCGGTCACGCCGGCAGGCGGGGCGGGTTGTCCGGGGACGGCCCGGCCGCAGCCAGGTCACCCAGGGCTGTCAGGCCGTCCGGGGGCGGTCAGGACCCGGCCGGGGTGGGGCGGTCGGTGGTCGAGTCGGCGGGGCGGGCCGTGGGGGTCAGCCGAAGAAGACGTCGGCCTCCTGGTAGAGCTTCGGGTCCACGGTCTTCAGGCGGGCCGTGGCCTCGGTGAGGGGGACGCGGACGATGTCGGTGCCGCGCAGGGCGACCATCCGGCCGAAGTCCCCCTCGTGCACGCAGTCGATGGCGTGCAGGCCGAAGCGGGTGGCGAGCCAGCGGTCGAAGGCGCTGGGGGTGCCGCCGCGCTGGACGTGCCCGAGGACCGTGGTGCGCGCCTCCTTGCCGGTGCGCTTCTCGATCTCCTTGGCCAGCCACTCGCCCACCCCGGACAGCCGGACGTGCCCGAAGGAGTCCCGCGAGTCGTCCTTGAGCACCATCTCGCCGTCCTTCGGCATGGCGCCCTCGGCGACGACCACGATCGGCGCGTAGGAGGCCCGGAACCGGGAGGTCACCCACTCGCAGACCTGGCCGACGTCGAAGCGCTGCTCGGGGATGAGGATGACGTTGGCGCCGCCGGCCAGTCCGGAGTGCAGGGCGATCCAGCCGGCGTGCCGGCCCATCACCTCCACCACCAGCACCCGCATGTGGGACTCGGCGGTGGTGTGCAGCCGGTCGATGGCCTCGGTGGCGATGTTGACGGCGGTGTCGAAGCCGAAGGTGTAGTCGGTGGCGGACAGGTCGTTGTCGATGGTCTTCGGCACGCCGACGCAGGGCATGCCGTACTCGTCGGACAGCCGTGCCGCGACCCCCAGGGTGTCCTCGCCGCCGATCGCGATGAGCGCCTGGATCTCCTGTTTGGCGAGGTTGTCCTTGATCCGGCGGATGCCGTCGGGCACCTTGAGCGGATTGGTCCGGGAGGAGCCGAGGATGGTGCCGCCACGGGGCAGGATGCCACGCACGGCGGGGATGTCGAGACGGACGGTGTCGTTCTCCAGGGGACCGCGCCAGCCGTCCCGGAAGCCGACGAAGTCATAGCCGTACTCCTGCGCGCCCTTGCGGACGACGCCCCGGATGACGGCGTTGAGCCCGGGGCAGTCGCCGCCTCCGGTCAGTACTCCGACCCGCATGGAAATGTCCCTTCGCCGCGGTTACCTGACGCTTGGTCACGCTAATGGTGATTCAGGTCACACCGGGATAGGCGAGAAGGGTGATTCCGGGGCGTACGGCGGATGCGCCCCGCGCGCTCCTACTCCTCGTCGAGTCCGCGCTCTATGGCGTACCGGACCAGCTCCACACGGTTGTGCAGCTGGAGCTTGCCCAGGGTGTTCTGGACGTGGTTCTGCACGGTGCGGTGGGAGATGACGAGGCGTTCGGCGATCTGCTTGTAGCTCAGCCCCTTGGCCACCAGCCGCAGCACCTCCGTCTCCCGGTCGGTCAGCCGGGGGGCGCCCGGCTCGTCGGCGTCCGCGGCGGGCGCGGGCTCGGCGGCCAGCCGCCGGTACTCGCCGAGGACCAGCCCGGCCAGGCCCGGGGTGAACACCGGGTCGCCGACGGCGGTGCGGCGCACCGCGTCCAGCAGTTCCTCGGTGGAGGCCGACTTCAGCAGATAGCCGGTCGCGCCGGACTTCACGGCCTCCAGCACGTCCGCGTGCTCGCCGCTCGCCGACAGCACCAGGACCCGCAACGCCGGGTTGTGGCCGACCAGTTCCTTGCACACCTGGACGCCGGGCTTGGCCGGCAGGTTCAGGTCCAGCACCAGGACGTCGGGGGCGGCGGCCTTGGCGCGGCGGACCGCCTGCTCGCCGTCGCCGGCGGTGGCGACCACGTCGAACCCGGACTCGGCCAGGTCCCGGGCGACCGCGTCCCGCCACATGGGGTGGTCGTCGACCACCATGACCTTGATCGGGTCCTGCCGCTCAGTCATCACCGTTCCGCCTTCTTCCCCCGCGCCCGCACGGCGCCCTTGGGTACCTTCAGTTCGACCTCCGTGCCCTGCCCGGGCACGGAGAGGATCCCGGCGCTGCCGCCGAGGTCGCGCAGTCTGCCCCGGATCGACAGGGCCACCCCGAGCCGGCCCTCGCCCTCGGCCTGCGCGAGCCGGCCCTCGGGGATGCCGGGGCCGTCGTCCCGGACGGTGACGACGATCTCGTCCGGCTCGTCCTCCACCAGGATCCAGGCCCGGGCCCCGTCCCCGGCGTGCGCCCGTACGTTGTCCAGGGCGGCCCCGACCGCGGCGGCCACCTCACGGGCCGCGTCCGGCGGCAGCGGCACCGGGGCGCCGGGCTCGGCCAGGCTGACCCGGGCGCCGGCGTACGGCGCGAGCAGGGCGCGCAGATCGAGCGGACCGTCGTCGTCCGGTTCCTCCACCGCGCGGACGACGGCGCCCTCGGCCAGGTCCTCCGAGACCCGGGAGACCGGGACCAGACCGCCCGAGACCAGCGTGCGCAGGGCCACCTCCTGCTCCCCGGCCAGCCGGCCCAGCTCGGCCGCCTCGCCGCCCAGGGCCGCGCCCCGGCGCTTCACCATCGCCAGCACCTGGAGCACGCTGTCGTGGATGTCCCGGGCCAGCCGCTCCCGTTCCCGGGTCGCGGCCTCGATCTCCAGCGCGCGGGCGAGGGTGCGCTCGGAGGCGCGGGCCACCTCCACCACGTAGCCGATGGCGATGGAGGCCACCCAGACCAGGATCACGTTGTGCACGGTGTCCCGGGCGGGGTGGCCGCGCTCGACCAGGTTGACGGCGGCCACGGCCGTGGAGGCGATGGCCGCCCAGCGCCAGCCGCCCTTGACGGCGAAGGCCAGCACCGCGCCGGCGGTCCAGATCGACGGCAGGGTGGGGCCGCCGCCCGCGATCCGCTGGTGGCTGTCGGCGATGGGGGTGAGCAGGATGCCGGCGAGGGCGACGGCCAGGTCGGCGGCCAGGAAGCGCGGGGTGCAGCTCGCCGCGCCGGACACCTTGGGCAGGGTGGCCAGGGTCCACCCGACCAGGACGGCGTAGTAGGCGACGGCGACCCAGGGCCGGGTGAACTGGTCGTACGCGGTGGCGCACAGGCCGATGGCGTACAGCATGGTCAGGACGCGGTAGCCGGCGAGCGCACGCCACAGCGGCAGCTCGACCGACATCCGCATGACGCGTTCGCGCTTGGGCATCCCCCGCCTCCCCCGGTTCCCCCGATCCCCCGGCTACTGCCCGGCCTGCTTCTTCCCCGCCTTCTCCGCGTCCTTCGCCGCCTTCGCCGCCTTGGCTGCCTCGGCTATCTGCCGTTTGGCGGCGGTGGCGTACATGTCGACGTACTCCTGGCCGGACAGCTTCATGATCTCGTACATGACCTCGTCGGTCAGCGCGCGCAGGACGAACCGGTCGTGCTCCATGCCCTGGTAGCGGCTGAAGTCCAGGGGCTTGCCGATCCGGATGCCGGGCCGCATCAGCTTCGGCACGACCTGGCCGGGCGGCTGGATCTTCTCCGTGTCGATCATGGCGACCGGGATGACGGGCGCGCCGGTGGCGAGCGCCACCCGGGCCAGGCCGCCGGGCTTGCCCCGGTACAGCCGGCCGTCGGGCGAGCGGGTGCCCTCCGGGTAGATGCCGAACAGTTCGCCGCGCTCCAGCACCTCGATGCCGCTGCGGACGGCCGCCTCACCGGCGCCGCGCGCCCCGGAGCGGTCCACCGGGAGCTGGCCGACGCCCTTGAAGAAGGCCGCGGTGAGCCGGCCCTTGACGCCCGGGGTGGTGAAGTACTCGGCCTTGGCGATGAACGTGACCTTGCGGTCCAGCACGGCCGGCAGGAAGAAGGAGTCCGAGAAGGACAGATGGTTGCTGGCCAGGATGGCCGGGCCGCTGGCCGGGATGTTCTCCAGGCCCTCCACCCAGGGCCTGAAGGCGACCTTCAGCGGCCCGCCGATGGCTACCTTCATCGTGCCGTACAACACCCGTGTGCCTCCCGTTTCCGTCGGCAAGACCTTAACCCCAAGGACCGGCAATGAGCCCGACGACCCTGGTCGGTGTCCGTGCGGTCGCGTACGGTGAAGCACATGCCAGTTCTCCCCGGAGCCGAGCCGTACCGCCACGAGGGCGGCGAGGTGGGTGTCCTCCTCTGCCATGGCTTCACCGGCTCACCCCAGTCGCTGCGCCCCTGGGCGGAGCACCACGCGGCCCACGGGCTGACCGTGTCCCTGCCGCTGCTGCCCGGTCACGGCACCCGCTGGACGGACATGCAGCTCACCACCTGGCAGGACTGGTACGCGGAGGTGGACCGCGAACTGCGCGCGCTCACCGACCGCTGCTCCCGGGTGTTCGTGGCGGGCCTGTCGATGGGCGGGGCGCTGGCCCTGCGGCTCGCGGCCCGGCACGGCGGCCGGGTGGCGGGCGCGGTGGTGGTCAACCCGGCGAACAAGGTGCACGGCCTGTCGGCGTACGCCCTGCCGGTGGCCCGGCACCTGGTCCGCTCGACGAAGGGCATCGCCAGCGACATCGCCAGGCCGGGCGCGGCGGAGCTGGGCTACGACCGGGTGCCGCTGCACGCGGCGCACTCGCTCAGGCGGTTCCTGCGCCGGGTGGACGGCGAGCTGCCCCAGGTCACCCAGCCGTTGCTGCTGCTGCGCAGCGCCGAGGACCATGTCGTCCCGGCGGCCGACTCCGCGCGGGTGCTGAGCCGGGTGTCGTCCCGGGACGTCACGGAGATCGTGCTGGAACACAGCTACCACGTGGCGACGTTGGACGTGGACGCGGACCGGATCTTCGAGGAGAGCCTCGCTTTCATCGGCCGGCTCGCAACCGGTGTCGGCAAGGAAGGGACGGCCTCAGTTGGCTGAGCACGACTCCGACCGCGAGGGCCGTGAAGGCCGCGAGGGCCGGGAGGATTCCGGGGGCCGGGACGAACGCGACGGCCGGGAGGCCCATGACGGCCCCCGGGCCCTCGAGCCGCACCGGCAGGAGGTGCCCTTCGACGAGGACGCCGCCTGGCGGGCCATCGTGGCCGGGTACGGCGAGGAGCCGCCGGACCCGCCGGGCGCCCGGCCGTTCAAGGCCGTGGAGGACCTGGCCCTGATGGAGAAGAACGCCGCGCCGGACGCCGGCAAGGACGCCGGGGGCGAGGAGCCGCCCCCGCGGCCGCTGGGCGGCTCGGTGTCCTTCGCGCCCGGCGTCGGCCCGCGCGACTTCACCCTGGCCGAGCCCTCCGACGACGACCTGGACGAGGAGGACGAGGGCCACTTCGTACCGCCGGAGCCGCCGCCGCTGCCGACCGCGGACACCACCGCCCGGTTCGCCTGGCTCGGTGTGGTCGGCGGGCCCCTCCTGCTGCTGCTGGCGGTGCTGCTGCGCTGGGACATGACCTGGTGGCTGGCGACCCTCGGGATCGGCGGCTTCCTCGGCGGCTTCGTGACGCTGGTGGCCCGGATGCGGACCGACGACGAGGAGGACGACGGCCCCGGGCGCGGGGCGGTCGTCTGAGGCGGCCGGTCCGGGGCCCGGGCCCCGCGACGCCGGGACGATCCGGAGACCGTACGGGGGCCGGGACCCGGAGGCCCTGCGAGGCCGGGACCCGGGACCGTACGGCGCCGGGCCCGGAGACCGTACGAGGCCGGGCCCGGAGGCTCTAAGAGGCCGGGACGCGGAGGGCGGCCAGCACCGGAAGGTGGTCCGAGGCCGCCCGCAGGTCCGCCTCGCGCACGCCCGGCTGGTCCAGGGGCACCCCGCAGCCCAGCACCTCGATGCCCTTGGTCGCGAAGATCGCGTCGATGCGCTGGTGCGGGTCGGCGGGGGTGGAGGTGAACTCGCCGCCCCAGGGCGCGGCCGTACGGCAGTCCGTCAGACCGGCGGCCAGGCGGCGGAAGACCGGGCCGTCGGGGCGTTCGTTGAGGTCGCCGCCCGCGACCGCGTGCTCCACCCCGAGTCCGGCGAGCCGGTCGAGGAGCATCCCGCCCTGGTCGTAGCGCTCCTCCTGCTGGAGGGACAGGTGGCAGCTGAGCACGCCGAGGCGGGCGCCGCCGAAGCGGACCACCGCCGTGGCGAAGCCGCGCCGGTGCAGGCCCGGGGTGAGGGGCAGCAGGACGTCCTCGGTGCGCTCCACGGTGGCGCGCAGGCCGCACAGGATCGCCGGGCCCGCCGCCGTGCCGCCCCCGGTGAGGATGACCTGGCCGGAGGCCGCCGCGAGCCGCGCCAGCTTCTTGCGCCAGCGGAAGAAGCGGGGGGACTCCTGGAGCAGGACCAGGTCGGGGGCGCAGGCGGTGATCACTCGGGCGAGGGCCGCGGTGTCGTCGCGCATCGAGCGGATGTTGTAGCTCAGGACGCGGACCGTGGCCGAACCGTCGGGCTCTGTCGCGGAGTCGGGGAGCAACGCCATGTGGATCAATGTACGCCCCGCGGATCGGGGCGCGAGGTGAAGGGCGACCACCCGGTCGCCCCGTTCCCCGCGCCCCGCGGGTGCTACATGACCGGGTCGGGCTCCCGGGCCAGGTCCGCGGCGCCGACCATGCCCGCCTTGTTGCCGAGCTGGGCGGCGATCACGTCGGCCACCGGGCGCCAGTTGCCGCCCACCAGCCAGCGCTTGTACGACTTGCGGATCGGGTCGAGGACCAGGTCCCCCTCGTCGGAGAGGCCGCCGCCGACGATGAACGCGGACGGGTCGAAGAGGGAGGCCAGGTCGGCGAGGCCGGCGCCGGCCCAGCGGGCCAGCTCGCGGTAGGAGTCGACGGCCACCGGGTCGCCCTGACGGGCGGCCATGGAGATGTGCTTGCCCTCGATGCCGTCCGGGGTGCCGTCGCCGAGCGCGAGGAGGACCTCGGCGCGCTCGGGGGTGGCGTTGGCGCGCTGCTTGGCGTAGCGGACCAGGGCGCGGCCGGAGGCGTACTGCTCCCAGCAGCCCTGCGAGCCGCAGCCGCACAGCAGGCCGTCCGGGACCATCCGGATGTGGCCGAATTCTGCCGCCACGCCGAAGTGCCCGCGGCGCAGCTTGTTGCCGATGATGATGCCGCCGCCGAGGCCGGTGCCGAGCGTGATGCAGATGACGTTGCGGTGGCCCTTGCCCGCGCCGAACCTGTACTCGCCCCAGGCGGCGGCGTTGGCGTCGTTCTCGACCACGACCGGGAGGCCCGTGCGGGCCTCGACCTTCTCCTTGAGCGGCTCGTTGCGCCAGTCGATGTTGGGCGCGAAGTACACCGTGGAACGCTGGCGGTTGACGTAACCGGCCGCGCCGATGCCCACGCCGACGATCTCGTGCCCGGCCCGCGCACCCTCCACCGCCGAGGCGATGGCGTCCACGATGGCCTCGGGCGTGGTGGGGGTCGGCACCTTGAAGGTCGAGAGGATGTTGCCTTCCTCGTCGACCACGCCGGCCGCGATCTTCGTGCCGCCGATGTCGACGCCGATGGTGAGTCCCATGAATCCCTCAGTTTCGGTCGAGCCCCGCTACGGCCAACCGTACCCGAGGCCCCGCCCCGGCAGAGCGTCAGTCCAGGTCGATGCGCTCCCCCGGACCCGCGCCCGCGCCCCCCTCGCCCCGGTCCGGCCGGTCGCTCGCCGGGTCGGAGGTGCGCTCGGTCCAGCGCCGCTCCTGGCCCTGGACCGCGGAGCGGTAGGCGGCGAGCAGTTCGCCCCCGGCCGCGGCGAGATGGTCGAAGACGTCCGGGTTGCGCTCTATGACGGGTTCCACGGCGGCCTTGGCCTGCTGGACGACCTGGCGCACCATCTGCTGGGCGGCCGGTCCGGCGAGGCCGCCGAGCAGGGGCGAGCGCAGGTCGGACAGCTTGTCGGCGACCGCGTCCACCAGCTTCTTCAGCTCCTCGGCGGCCGAGCCCGGCGGCGGCTGGTGCTCGGCGCGGCGGCGGGCCCGCTCGGCGGCGAGGTCCTCGGCGCAGGCCGTGGCCCAGGCGTCGGCGTCGGTCGCCCGCTCCGGCGGCGGCTCGTGTGCGGGGCGCTCTTCGCTCATGGCGGACTCCTGACTACGGTTCGCCTTTACGACGTTACCCGAACGGGCGTGCCCGGTTCACCGTCCGCCGGCGGGCCACAGGGCCGGGTCCGGGGCGAACCGGATGCGCAGTTCGCCGTCGCGCAGTCCGGCGCCGGCGACGGTGCAGCGGCGCAGCGCGGAGGGCAGCGGAACGATCCGGCGGAAGGGGCCCGTGGTGATCACGAGTTCGTCGCCGCGCCGGACGAGGTCCAGTTCGTCCCGTATCGCCCCGGGCAGCGGGAGGTGCCAGACCAGCACGCCGTCCTCGGCGATCCGGTCGGTGACGGGCCACTCGACCGGGGCGGGCGCCGGACCGCCGGCGGGCACGGCGAGCGCGGTGAGGTCGTCGCCGCCCTGCGGGTCGCGGCCGAGGTGCGGGACGGGGTGGACGTCGTACGCCTCCCGCCACTCGCCGAGCGTCTTGCGCTGCTGGGCGGTCAGTCCGGACAGCCAGGGGTCGCAGGCGGTCTCGGGCAGGGTGCGGTTGGCGATCAGGGCCTCGGTGGCGAGGCCGCGCAGGGCGAGGCCGAGGGTGGCGGTGCGCAGGGCGTCGGCGCCGGCCGGGCCGGGCTCGGCGACCAGGCGTACGGCGGTCGCCCGGTCGGTGAGGACGGCCTCGACGGCGGCCAGTTCGACGTCCCAGCGGGCCGCCGTCTCGTACAGCCACTCGGCGGGCATGGGGACGCCGGCCAGCCGGCCGAGGACCGGGCGCAGGGCGCGGGCGGCCTGCCGCTCGGGCGGCAGCAGGCGGCGCAGATAGCGGCGCAGCTCCTCGGGCAGGCCGAGCAGGGCGAGGGCCCGCGGGAGCGGCGGGAGGTCCACGACGAGCAGGTCGTAGCGCTCGGAGAGGGCCGCGTCGCGCAGGGCGCGCAGGAAGGACAGTTCCTCGGCGCCGGGCAGCGGGGTGACCTCCTCGGCGTCCAGGCGGGCGGCGCCGAGCAGGTCGAGGACGTTCTCGGCGCGGGTCTGGAAGGCGGTGAGGTCCCGGCGGAAGCCTTCGGTGGCGTCCGGGCGCCAGACGGTCAGGTGCGGCGCGGCCTCGGTGGGGGCCGGTCCTGTCGGGGTGCCCAGGGCGGCGCCCGGGGTGTCGGTGCGGTCGGCGCTCAGCAGGAGGGTGCGGTGGCCCGCACGGGCGGAGGCGAGCGCGGTGGCCGCGGCGACGGTCGTACGGCCGCTGCCGCCCGGGCCCATGATCAGGAGGGTGCGCATGAGGCTGAACCGTACCGTCGCGGGCGGGGGGAGAGCCGGGGAGGACCTGCCCCGGGGGCGTCGGGGAGTTACTTCCCCAGGGACTCGACCCGCCCCTTCAGGCCCGCCAGCGCCCGGTCGATGACGACCTTCTCCGCCTTGCGCTTGATCATGCCCAGCATGGGGATCTTGACGTCGACGGTGAGCTGGTAGGTGACCTCGGTGGCGCCCTGGCCGGCCGGCTTCAGCAGGTAGGAGCCGTCCAGGGAGCGCAGCATCTGGGACTTGACCAGGGTCCAGGAGACCTCGTGGTCGCCGTGCCAGGTGTAGGCGAGGGTCTGGTCGTCCTTGATGGCGCCGGCGTCCATGACGAGGCGGACCCGCTCGGCGCGGCCCTGCTCGTCGGCGGAGAGGACCTCGGCCTCCTTCACCTCGCCGGTCCAGTCCGGGTAGCGCGCGAAGTCGGCGATCACCGCCATGACGTCGGCGGGGGCCGCCTCGATCGTGATGCTCGAACTGGTGTGTTCCGCCATCGCCGTGGCTCCTCCGGATGCGCGCCGTGTGGGAGAGGTCGTGTGTGCGCCGGGCCGCGCACGTGTGTGCAGCGTGAAGGCTACCGCGCCGCCGACCTGCCGCCTTCACCCCGCCCGCGGTACCCGCGGTGCCTCACCACTCCAGCGCCCACGGGGTGCCGGTGCCCGCGAAGTGGCCGACGTTCACGCACTCGGTGGCGCCGATCCGCATCCGGCGCGCGAGCGGCTGGTGCACATGGCCGAAAAGGGCGTATCGCGGCCGGGTGCGGCGGATGGCGTCCAGCAGGGCCCGGCTGCCCCTCTCGAAGCGGCGGGCCACGGTGTCGTAGACGAGTTCGGGCACCTCGGGCGGGATGTGGGTGCACAGCACGTCGACCTCGCCGACGGCCTCGATCTTCGCGGCGTACTCCTCGTCGTCGATCTCGTAGGGCGTGCGCATCGGGGTGCGCAGGCCGCCGCCGACGAAGCCGAAGGTCCACCCGCCGATCTCCACCCGCTGCCCGTCGAGGACCGTGGTGCCGGGCCGGGCGTACTCCGGCCAGAGCTGCGGCATGTCGACATTGCCGTAGGTGGCGTACGTCGGGGTGGGGAACGCGGCGAACAGCTCTTCGTACTGCCGGCGCACCGCCTTCTCGATGGCGGCGGCCCGGTCGGTGCCGATGCCGCCCCACAGCCGGGCGCCGAACTCGCGGGCCTCGGCGAACCGGCGGGCGGTGCGCAGCTCGACGATGCGGTCCGCGTTCTCCTTGCCGAACAGGTCGGGGAAGATCCCGCGCGAGTGGTCGGCGTAGTCGAGGAAGAGGACGAGGTCGCCCAGGCAGATCAGGGCGTCGGCACCGTCGCCGGCCCGGGCCAGGTCGCGGGCGTTGCCGTGCACATCGCTGACCACATGGACCCGGGTCCGCCGGTTGCCGGTGCGTGTGGATGCCATGGTGATCAAGAGTAGGCGTGTGGGGTGTAGGTGAACAGTGCCGGTCCGGCCTGCGGTTACTCGCCGGTCGGTTGGGCCGTGGACTACTGTGCGCGGAGGAGAGCCCGCGTGTGTGACGCACCGAACATCTCACCGGGACCCCCTGTCGTAGACGCCATACCGGCGGGTAACGTCCGGGCAGTCCAGTCGTGCTCGGATTTCAGCCACCGAAGACCCGAGCACCTGCCCGAGCCTTGGACCGCACCGTCGCATCGCACAACGTCGTGGCGCCGGCGCCCTATGAGGAGCAGCAGTCTTGCGCGAGTTCAGCCTTCCGGCTTTGTACGAGGTCCCTGCGGACGGAAATCTGACCGATATCGTCCGCAGAAACGCCGCGCAGCATCCCGATGTCGCCGTCATCGCCCGCAAGGCGGAGGGTGTCTGGCAGGACGTGACCGCCCGGGAGTTCCTGGCCGAGGTGCGCACCGCGGCCAAGGGTCTGATCGCCGCCGGGGTGCAGCCGGGCGACCGGGTGGGCCTGATGTCCCGGACGCGCTACGAGTGGACGCTGCTGGACTTCGCGATCTGGAGCGCGGGCGCCGTCACCGTGCCGGTGTACGAGACCAGTTCGCCGGAGCAGGTGCGCTGGATCCTGTCCGACTCGGGCGCGACCGCCTGTGTGGTGGAGCTGGACCATCACGCGGCGGCCGTGGAGTCGGTGCGCGAGTCGCTGCCCGCGCTGAAGCACGTCTGGCAGATCGAGTCCGGGGCCGTGGCCGAGCTGGGCCGGCTGGGCCACGGCGTGTCGGACGAGACGGTGGAGGAGCGCAGTTCGCTCGCCCGGGCCGACGACCCGGCGACCATCGTGTACACCAGCGGCACCACCGGGCGCCCCAAGGGCTGTGTGCTCACCCACCGCAGCTTCTTCGCCGAGTGCGGGAACGTGGTGGAGCGGCTGCGTCCGCTGTTCCGCACCGGTGAGTGCTCCGTGCTGCTCTTCCTGCCCCTCGCCCATGTCTTCGGGCGGCTGGTGCAGGTGGCGCCGATGATGGCGCCGATCAAGCTGGGCTGTGTCCCGGACATCAAGAACCTCACCGACGAACTCGCCGCGTTCCGGCCGACGCTGATCCTCGGTGTGCCCCGGGTCTTCGAGAAGGTGTACAACGCGGCGCGCGCCAAGGCGCAGGCCGAGGGCAAGGGGAAGATCTTCGACAAGGCGGCGGACACCGCGATCGCCTACAGCAGGGCGCTGGACACCCCGTCCGGCCCGTCGCTCGGCCTGAGGCTGAAGCACAGACTCTTCGACAAGCTGGTCTACGGCAAGCTGCGCGCGGTCCTCGGCGGCCGGGGCGAGTACGCCATCTCCGGCGGCGCCCCGCTCGGCGAGCGGCTCGGCCACTTCTTCCGGGGCATCGGCTTCACGGTGCTGGAGGGGTACGGCCTGACCGAGTCCTGCGCGGCGACCGCGTTCAACCCGTGGGACCGGCAGAAGATCGGCACGGTCGGGCAGCCGCTGCCCGGTTCGGTGGTGCGGATCGCGGACGACGGCGAGGTGCTGCTGCACGGCGAGCACCTGTTCAAGGAGTACTGGAACAATCCGGGCGCGACGGCGGAGGCGCTGGCCGACGGCTGGTTCCACACCGGTGACATCGGCACCCTGGACGAGGACGGCTATCTGCGCATCACCGGCCGGAAGAAGGAGATCATCGTCACGGCCGGCGGCAAGAACGTGGCCCCGGCGGTGATCGAGGACCGGATCCGGGCGCACGCGCTGGTCGCGGAGTGCATGGTGGTGGGCGACGGGCGGCCGTTCGTGGGCGCGCTGGTCACCATCGACGAGGAGTTCCTGGGCCGTTGGGCCGCCGAGCACGGCAAGCCGGCGAACTCCACGGCGGCGTCGCTGAAGGACGACCCGGATCTGCTCGCGGCGGTCCAGGCGGCGGTGGACGACGGCAACGCGGCGGTGTCGAAGGCCGAGTCGGTGCGCAAGTTCCGTGTGCTGTCCGCCCAGTTCACGGAGGAGTCGGGGCATCTGACGCCGTCGCTGAAGCTGAAGCGGAACGTGGTGGCGAAGGATTACGCGGACGAGATCGAGGCGATCTACGCGAAGTGACGTGCGCCTGGAGGGGTGCCCCCCGGGCGCCGTGGGCGGGTGCGGGTTGTCCGGTGGTCACTCGCGCCCACGCGGCGGTAGCCGCACACCGGACGCGGCCCCGCGCCCCTTTGGGGCGCCGCACTACAGCAATGTCTTCAAGTTCTCCGCCAGCAGGTCCCAGCGCCACTTCTCCTCCACCCAGCGGCGGCCCCGCTCGCCCATCCGCCGGCGCAGTCCGGCGTCCCCCAGGAGGGTCACGATGCGGTCGGCGGCCTCGGCGGGCTCGCCGCCCCTGACCACCCAGCCGGTCTCGCCGTCCAGGACCGCGTCGGGGGCGCCGCCCGAGTCGCCCGCGACGACGGGCAGGCCGGTCGCGGAGGCCTCCAGGTAGACGATGCCGAGGCCCTCCACGTCCAGGCCGCCGCGCCGGGTGCGGCAGGGCATGGCGAACACGTCCCCGGCGCCGTAGTGCGCGGGCAGTTCGGGCCAGGGCACGGCACCGGTGAAGCGGACCGAGCCGGCGACGCCGGTCTCCCGGGCGAGGCGGCGCAGGTCCCGTTCGTAGGGGCCGCCGCCGACGATCAGCAGGACGGTGTCCGGTTCGGCGGCCAGGATCCGGGGCATGGCCCGGATCAGGGTGTCCTGGCCCTTGCGCGGCACCAGCCGGGAGACGCAGACGACGACCGGCCGGTCGGTCAGGCCGAGCCGCGCGCGGACGGCGTCGCCGCCGGAGCCGGGGTGGAAGGTCTTCTCGTCGACCCCCGGCGGCAGTTGGACCATCCGCGAGGCCGCCCGCGGGGTCAGGGCGCCGGCGATCCGGGAGCGGGTGTACTCGCCGAGGTAGGTGAGCGTGTCCGTGGACTCCCCGATCCGGCGCAGCAGTTGCCGGGCGGCGGGCAGCTGGGCCCAGCCGGCCTCGTGCCCGTGGGTGGTGGCCACCAGCCGCTCCGCGCCGGCCCTGCGCAGCGCGGGGGCCATGAGCCCGAGCGGGGCGGCCGCGCCGAACCACACCGAGGTGCACCCGTGCTCGCGCAGCAGCCCGGCCGCGCGCCGGGTGGCCCCGGGGGTGGGCAGCAGCATGGTGGTGCGGTCGCGGACGACGGTGAAGGGCTGCTCGGCGTCGAAGGCGGCGGTGGCCTCGGCGCCCTCCCGGCCGCGCTTCCAGGTGGAGGCGTAGACGACCAGCCGGCCGGGGTCCAGGCGGAGGGCCATGTTGTGCAGGAAGGCCTGGATGCCGCCCGGCCGGGGCGGGAAGTCGTTGGTGACGATCAGGGTCTTTCGCATCGCCGCCGACCCTACCGAATGGGCCGTCCCCGGCCGGGCGCGGCCGAGTGTGTGGCCCGCGCACAGGATCGGAGGACATCATGGTCGCTCGAAGCGGATTCGGGCGGATTCGAACGGCAGGGGATCGCGTGGAGACCAAGGGCGCCGGACGGTCCCCGCTGTGGCTGCTCGCGGCCTGGGCGGTGACCCGCGCGGTGCTGCTGCTGTTCGTGTTCCGGGTGTACGTCTTCCCGGGCCCGGACGTCACCACGGACGTGTCGGTGATCTACCGCGGCTGGTACGAGGTGCTGCGCCAGGGCACGTTTCCGCTGGACGACGTCACCTGGCAGTACCCGCCCGCCGCGGCCCTCGCGATCCTCTCCCCCGCCGCCCTGCCCTTCCTGTCGTACGCGCACGCCTTCTTCACGCTAGTGTGCCTGTCCGACGCCGTGGTGCTGGCGCTGCTGGCGTACGCGGGCGGCCGGCCCGGCCGGTCCCCGCGCGGGGCCTGGGTGTGGGTGGCGGGCGTGCCGCTGCTCGGGCCGACGGTGTACGCCCGCTACGACCTGATGGTGACCGCGGTGGCCGTGGCGGCGCTGCTGGCCGGGGCCCGGCATCCGCGGGTGCTGGGGGCGCTGGCCGCGGTCGGGGCGCTGGTGAAGGTGTGGCCGGCGCTGCTGCTGGCCGGTGCCGCCCGGCGGCGGGCGTGGGGGGCGGCGGCGGTGACCGGGGCGGGCGTCGGGCTGCTGTTCGCCCTGTCCATGCCGGGCGCGTTCGCGTTCCTGACCTTCCAGCGGGAGCGGGGCACCGAGGTGGAGTCGCTGGGCGGCCTGGTGTTCCACGTGGCCCGGCACTTCGGCTGGCGCGGCGAGGTGCTGCTGAACTACGGCTCGATCGAGTTCCTGGGCCCGTGGGTGAACGTGGTGAGCACGGCCGCGCTGGCGCTGACCGCGGCCGCGCTCGGCTGGCTGCTGCTGTGGCGGCTGCGGGCGGGGGAACCGACGGCGGCCGTCCTCGCCGACGCGGCCCTGACGGCCGTGCTGCTGTTCACGGTGACCAACCGGGTGATCAGCCCGCAGTACCTGGTGTGGCTGGTCGGCCTGGCCGCCGTATGCCTGACGCACCGGGCGAGCCGGATGACAGGGCCCGCGCTGATGATCACAGCGGCGTCCTTCCTGACGGTCCTCGAGTTCCCGCTCGGCTTCTCCCACGTGGTGCTGAGCGACGCGTACGGCATCACGCTGCTGGTGCTGCGCAACGGCCTGCTGGCCGCGGCCGCCCTCACCGCCGCCCACCACCTGTGGCACACCACGCTCCCACCCCACCCGGCGACCCCCTCGCCGCCGGGGCGTGGGGTGAGGGTGGTCAGCGCAGGTGGGTCGTGACGTAGGTCTGCCAGCGGGTGGTGAACGCCTGTGGGGTGGTGTCCAGGACCTCGCGCAGGGCCTTCTCGATCGCGCCGGGCCGTTCGCCGTGGGTGCCGACGGCGCGGTAGAAGGCGCCGAGCCGGGCCGCGCCCCACTGTTCGGCGATCATCCGGCAGGCCAGCCAGCCGCTCTCGTAGGCCCGTGCCAGCTTCACGGGGTCGCTGGTGAAGCCGAAGTCCTTGTCGTCGGGCAGCGCCCGGGGCACCTCGCCCGCCCGGACCGCGCGGGCCAGTTCGGGGGCGGCCTCGGCGGGGGTGCGGCCGGTGTCGAGGTAGCCGATCCAGTCGGCGTAGCCCTCGGACAGCCACAGCGGGGTGGCGGCGGTGGTGTCCGCCCGGGTGGCCACGTGGGTCGTCTCGTGGGTGAGGACGATCTGCTTGCCGGCGTCCCCGAGCATCGCGTACGCCTCCGGGTTGACCACCACCCGGTCCGCGGGCGCCCGCCCCGAGCCGCCCGCCTCGCCCGTGGTGACCGCCGCGATGCCCTTGTATTCGGCGGCCGGCGCGCCGAGGAGGCCCGCCATGCCCGCCAGCGACTCGGGGACGAGGACGACCACCCGGCGGCTCCAGCGGGTGCCCCACACCCCGGAGACGGCCGGGACCGCCCGGTCGGCCAGCCGCGCGAACCCGCTCAGGCCGGCCGTGCCGCCGGTGCCGAGCACCAGGCTGTGCGCGCCCCGGACGGCGCTCACCGGGCCCTGGTCCCACAGCTGCTGCCCGGCCTCCCGGGCGGGCCGCTCGGTGGCGACGTACCAGTGGCCGTCGGCGGTGCGGCCCAGGGTGAGGGTGCGGCGGGCGTCGACCGGGGCCTTGTCGTAGCCGGCGACGCGGTAGCTCAGCTCGGCGTCGGCGGTGGCCCCGGAGGCGGTGCGGCGCACGGCGGTGACCCGGTAGGCGAAGGAGGCCAGCGGCAGGGCGCGCAGCCGGGTGTACTGGGCGCGGGTGCCCGTCGCGGCGTACGCCTGCTCGTCGTGGCCGAGCAGCGCGGCCGAGCGCCGGTCCAGCATCCGCTGCACCTCGGTGCGCACCGGATCGGCCGCCGGCCGCCCCTCGCACCCGGTGAGCGGCAGCAGCAGCACGAGCCCTACGGCTCCGATCCTCCACGCCCGCCCGCGACCAGCCACTGCCCGATGGTACGGCGCGCGGCCCGGTCAGGGCCGGGTGACCGAGGAGACCGGCATCATGCCGACCGGGTCGTAGCGCACCGGCGCGCCGGGGTAGGGCGCGTGGATGACCTGGCCGTGGCCCGCGTACAGCGCCACATGGCTGGCGTCGGAGCGGTAGACGACCAGGTCGCCGGGGCGGGCCTGGGAGAGCGGGACCCGGCGGCCGGCGAACCGCTGCTCCTGCGAGGTGCGCGGCAGCCGGATGCCGGCGTGCGCGTACGCCCACTGTGTCAGGCCCGAGCAGTCGAAGCCCGCGGGGCCGTTGGCGCCCCACACATAGGGGCGGCCGAGCGCGGCGCGGGCGGCGGCCAGGGCGGCGGCGGCCCGGCCGTCGGGGGCGTCGGCACCGGCCGGGGCGGGCAGGTCCGGGCGGCTGCCGCGCGAGGCCCGGGCCAAGGCGGCGCGTTCACCGGCGGACATGGCGTCGATCAGCTGCCGGGCCCGGGCGAGCTTGCGCTCCACGGTCCGCTTGTGGGCGGCCACGGCCCGGCGGCTGCGCTCCAGTTCGGCGAGGGCGTCGGCGGCCTCCGCGCGCTCCTGGGCGAGTTCGCGCAGCGCGGACCGCAACTCCCGCAGCCGGCCGGCCTGCCGGGCCCCGAGGCGGTCGAGCAGGGCCGCCTTGTCCAGGTAGTCCTCGGGCCCGGCGGAGAAGAACAGGGCCACGGCCGGGTCGAGGCCGCCGGACCGGTACTGCGCGCCGGCCAGCGAACCGAGCTGTTCCCGCAGGTCGTTGACGCGCTGCTGCTGCCGGGCCAGGTGGTCCCGGGTGACGCGCAGCCGCCGGCGCAGTTCACCGGCGCGCTCGTCGGCCTCGTCGTAGGCCTGGGTGGCCTTCTCGGCCTCCGCGTACAGCCGGTCCAGCTCGGCTCGGCCGCCGGTGTCCGGCGCCGCGTGTGCCGGTACGGCGCCGAGTGCCGCCGCGGCCGACAGCACGCACAGGGCGGCGGCGCCCCGGTCGAATCCGGACGGTGCAAGGCGGCGATGGGACCCCACGGCAGTCCTTCTGCTGGCGGACGTCTGACCCGTTGCCCCGGCGCCGGGGACGGGGAGGCCCCGGCGCCGGGAAACGCGGCAGACAGTAGCCGCGCGCGGGGGTCCGGACCAAAGACCTCGGCGTCAACACATGCTGACGCCCCGCCGCTGACGCAGGTCACCGGCGGGGCGTGGGGTCAGTTCCGGTTCCGGTGATTCGCCCGTTCGGGCGCCACCGGGTCCGTGTGTCGCGGGGGTGTCAGACGCGCACGCCCCACATGAACGGACCACCGATGGTGTTCATCGACTCGTACCGGACGACCGTGCCGGTGCGCGGGGCGTGCAGGACCTGGCCGTTGCCCGCGTACAGGCCGACGTGGTGCAGGTCGTTGAAGAAGAAGACCAGGTCGCCGACCTTCAGATCGCTGACGGAGGTGATCCGCGTGCCGATCTGGGACTGCGCCTCGGAGGTGCGCGGGATGGAGACGTTGGCCTGGGCGTAGGCCCAGGAGGTCAGGCCCGAGCAGTCGAAGGAGGAGGGGCCGGTGGCGCCGTAGACGTACGGCGAGCCGAGCCTGGTCTGGGCGGCGGAGAAGGCCGCCTGGGCACGGTTGGAGGCGGGCACGGACCCGCCGAGGTCGGGACGCTCGCTGCCGCCGGTGGAGCGGCTGGCGCGCTCCTGGCTCTCCTGGGCGCGCTTCTGCTCCTGTTCGGCGAGCTGCTGCTTCTCCTTGGCGGTCAGGGTGTTCAGCAGCCGCTGGGCCTCGCCGAGCTTGGCCTGGACTTCCTTCTTCTTGTTGCCCAGTTCGGTGCGGGTGGCGGAGAGGTCCTTGAGCTTCTCGGTGGCCTCGGCCCGCTCCTGGGCGAGTTCGCGCTGCTTGTCCTGGATCTTCTTCAGCGCGTCGACCTGCTGGCTGCTCAACTGGTCGAGCGTGGACGCCTTGTCGAGGTAGTCGTCCGGGTCCGAGGACAGGAACAGCTGGACCGAGGCGTCGATGCCGCCGGAGCGGTACTGGGCGGTGGCCAGCGAGCCCAGGCCGTCACGGAGCTTGTTGAGCTCCTCCTGGCCGCGGGCGACCTTGTCCTGGATGGTGGAGATTTCCTTCTGCAGCTTCTGCTGCTTCTCCTTGGCGCCGTTGTACTTCTCGGTCGCCTGCTCGGCCTGCTCGTAGAGCTTGTCGACCTTCGCCTTCACCTCGTCCTTGCTCAGCTTCTCGCTGGGGGCGGCGTTGGCGGCGTTCGCGCTGAGCGCGACGGCAGCGGCGGCTGCGGTGGTCAGCACGGTCACGCGGGTGCGACTCGGCTGCTTGGGTCGACGATGGGACGCCACGGAGGGGGAACTCCTTCTTGAGAGCGATCACCCGTTCGGAGGTTCGAGCCAGACCCTAGTGACCTAGTTGTGATCAGTTCAAATCCTCACGGCAAAAAAACCCGTCACGCCATGCATTCTTTGCACACAACTCACGTGCAGTGAGGCACGACTGACCCTACGTCGCGTGACGACCAGGCCAATTCGGGCGTTACCGGCGCCTGTTGGACCTTCGGGACACTGTCAGGTCAACCGCTTCAGAAGCACCGCGGAAGCCACCGGCCGGGCACCCGCCTTGGCCACCCCGTCGGCCACCTCGCGGTCGGTGGAGGCGACGATGACCGGGCGTCCCGGCGGCTCGGCGCGCACCAGCTGCCGGATCAGCTCGTCGGCGGTCACGCCCGGCTTCGAGAACAGAACCCGCACCCCGCGCGGCGGCGCGAGCAGTACCGGCGCGGCCAGTTCGGCGCCGTCGAAGACACAGGTCACCTCGGCGCCGGTCTGCGCGGCGAGCGCCGAGAGCTGGCCCAGCAGCCGCAGCCGCTGCTTCTCCAGCGGCATCTGCGGATAGCCGGTCTTGGTCACGTTGTAGCCGTCGACGACCAGATGCACCTGCGGCAGCGCCAGCAACTGGTCGAGAATGGCCGGGTCGTTCTCCGACAGGGCGCGCGCCGCGATGTCCTTCGGGGTCATCCGGCCCGGCTCCACCGCGTCGACCGTCTCGGCCGGGCGCACCGACACCGGCGGCAGGGCGAGTTCACGCCTGAGCCCCTGGGTGGCGTCCAGCAGGGTGTCGAGCAGCAGCCGTACCCGCATGTCCTCCACGCTGCGGCCCTCCCGGGCCGCCCGGCGGGTGGCCTCCAGCGCGGCCTCGGCCTCACCGAGGCGGGCCTTGAGCCGCCGGGACTCGCTCTCCGCGGCCGACACCTGCGCGTGCGCCTCCGCGCGTACGGCGTCGATCTCGCCGTGCGCCTTGCGCAGCGCGGCCTCGCCCCGCTTGACGTCGCTGAGCGCGGCGCGCAGCTTGCGGTGCAGCGACTCCGCTTCCCTCCGCGCCGACTCCAGCTCCGTGCGCAGCCGTTCGGTCTCGGTCCGGGTGTGCTCGCGGGCCTGCGCCAGCTCGGCGCGCAGCCGCTCCAGCTCGGCCCGGCTCTCCTCGCCGGCCCGCTCGGCGTCCGCGCGCTGGGCCTCCTCGCCGGCCGCGGTGACCAGCTTCACCCAGCCCGCCGGGCGCAGCACATAGGCCGCGGCCGCCACGTCGAGCGGGTCGGCGGCCGGGGGCGGGGAGCCCGCGTCGAGGGCTCCGGCGAGTTCCGGCTGCGCCTCCCGGAACCGCTCGCCGATCCGCTGCCGGAACAGCGCGTCGGTCTCCAGCGCCGCCGCCATCGCGTTCCCGGCGAACTTCGCCCGGCGATTCGGGGCGAACCTGGCGTACTGCCTCAGCTGGGCGGGCAGTTCCGCCAGGGTCAGCCCGCCGAAGCCGTCCGACACGATCTGTACGACCCGCCGGCGCACGCCGTCGGGCAGCGGACGGTCAAGCACCTCAGCGGTGCCGTCGCCCGGCCCCCCGCCTGCGGTCTCCACCATCCGTCACACACCCCAATACCGAAAAAGTCCCTCCGGGGGCCGCTCCGCTCAGGAGCCGGCGCCCGGCCTGTCCACGAGTTCCACCTGGTCCACCGCGTTGCACCAGCGACAGCGCACCGACTCGATGGTCTCACTGACCACCTCGCGCTCCTCCACCGTCGGCTCACCGGCCAGGTCCAGGTGCAGGTACTCGACGACCTTCGACGAGCGGGTCACGTCGAAACGGGTGAGGTTGCCGCAGAGGGTGCAGCGCCACCGGGTCGTGTCGGTCGGCAGGGGAACCGTCATCGCGCTGGTTCGCTTCCTTCTCGTGTCGGTCCGCGCCGCTCCCCGACGCGTGTGGCTCGTAACCCTACGGCCTGGCGGCTGCTCGCCGCCCGTCCGTTCCGGGCGGCGAGGCGGTCTGTCAGGTTGCGTCCCGTTACGTCATGCTCTGTAGTCATGATCAGCTCCAGGAGCACGGCGGCCGGCAGGACCCTCAGAGCGGTCCGGGACACCCCGGCGCCGGTGACATACGGCCTCATCGCCCTGTGCTGTGTGCTCTTCGCCCTCGGCCCGGCCTCCGGGCTGGTACCGGGGTACGGCACCGGGGACGCGCTGCTCGCCGCGCAGCGGGCGTACTTCCGGCGCTGGGGGGTGGTACCGGCCGAGCTGTTCGACGGGCCGGCCGGGGCCGCGCTCACCCCGGCCACCGCGCTGTTCGTGCACGGCAGCTGGGTGCACCTGCTCGGCAACATGCTCTTCCTCTTCGTCTTCGGAGCGATGACCGAGGAACGGATGGGCCGGGTGGAGTTCACCCTCTTCTACGTCGGCTGCGGCTGTGGCGCCCTGCTCGGCTACGCGGTGGCCAACGCCGCCTCCGGACAGTCGCTGGTCGGCGCCTCCGGTGCGGTCTCGGCGGTCCTCGGGGCCTTCCTGTACCTGTTCCCCCGTGCGCGGGTGACCAGTCTGCTGCCGTTCCTGTTCTTCCTGCCGCTGCGCTTCCCGGCCTGGGTCGTGCTGCCCTGCTGGGCGGCCCTGCAGTGGCTGGCGGCCGAGCGCGCCCCCGACGGGCCCGGGGTGGCCTACCTCGCCCACCTGGTGGGTTTCGGCCTGGGCTTCGGCTACGCGTGGGTGCGCTACGGAAGGCGGAAGGGCACGAGGGGCGGCGCAGGCGGGGCGGTGGTGGGCGACGGGCGGGCGACTAGAGTGAAGGGCGCACCGGCTCCGGTCACCGAGGGAGAGAGACAACCGTGATCACCGCGATCGTCCTGATCAAGACCAGCGTGGACCGGATCCCCGAGATCGCCGAACGGATCGCCGGGCTGGAGAGCGTGAGCGAGGTCTTCTCGGTCACCGGCACCTACGACCTGATCGCCATGGTCCGGGTCGCCCGGCACGAGGACCTCGCCGAGGTCATCCCCGGCCGCATCAGCAAGATCCCCGGCGTGCAGGCCACGGACACGCACGTCGCGTTCCGCACCTACTCCCAGCACGACCTGGAGGCCGCGTTCGCGATCGGCCTGGACAGCTAGGGTCTCCACGCTCGCGACGCCTGCGCCCGAGGGCACGTGGCGGCGGCCGCCGCGGACGGCCGGTGCGCCCCGGGCCGTCGCCCGCCCCCGGCCGGGCGTCGCACCCCGGCGCTCCCCGCCGATCACGCCCGGGGCGCATCCCCGGTCCCCCGCCCGCACACCGTGCCCGAGCCCGCGCCGAGGTCCGGCGCCGGGCCGCCGGGGCGTCCCGGAATCGTTCTCCCGGAGGCCACAGCCGCCGTCCGTCCCCGGTCCGGAGACCTCGGCGTGCGGCGGGGACGTCCGCGAACAGGGTGCTGCTCAGGCAGGGCGACGGCCCGGCGCCGGGGCCTGCGGAACCAGCCGCTTCCCAAGGGCGACGGCCCGTACCTCGGGCCCCGCGGGCACCGGCCTCTTCCCGGAGCCGGCCCGCCCGTCCGGCGTCGCCCGGGCGTCGCCGAGGCTGCCGGTGCCGATCGCGCCGTCCCCGACGAGCGGTGGGGCCGGGGCCCTCACCGGCCCCTCCCCACCGCCCTCACCGGCACACCGGGACGACCCGCCGGCGTCCGTGCCGTCGGCGTGGGCCGGCGGGTTCGCGTCGAGCGCCGGCGGGACGGCGTAGTCCCGGCCGCCGAGGGCCCGGGGCCACGGCGGACCACCGGACGGCTCCCCGCGGGGCGCTGCTCAGACCGCCGGCACGCAGCGGCCCTCCTCCGTGCGGTACTGCCACTTCGCGCCGTCCCGGACCAGTTCCCGGACGGCGTTCACGAAGCGGTCCACGTGCTCGTCGGGGGTGCCCGCGCCGAAGCTGACGCGGATGGCGTTGAGGGACTTCTCGCCGGGGGCCGCCTCGGGGGCGCCGCACTCGCCCTGGGTCCCCGGGTCACTGCCGAGCAGGGTGCGCACCAGCGGGTGGGCGCAGAAGAGGCCGTCGCGGACGCCGATGCCGTACTCGGCGGAGAGCGCGGCGGCGAAGTGGGAGCTGTTCCAGCCGTCGACGACGAAGGAGAGGACGCCGACGCGCGGGGCGTCGTCACCGAACAGGGACAGCACGCGCACCTCGGGCACCTCGGCCAGACCCGCGCGGACCTTGGCGATCAGGTGCTGCTCGCGGGCGACCAGGGTGTCCCAGCCGGCCTCGGTGAGGGCCTTGCAGGCGGCGGCGATGGCGTAGGCGCCGATGACGTTCGGGGAGCCGGCCTCGTGGCGGGCCGCGCTCTCGTGCCACTCGACGGCCACCCCGCCGTCCTCGCGCCGGGTCACCCGACGGCTGGCGCCGCCGCCCGCGAGGTAGGGCTCGGCCGCCTGGAGCCAGTCGGCGCGGCCGGCCAGGACGCCGGAGCCGAAGGGGGCGTACAGCTTGTGGCCGGAGAAGGCGATCCAGTCGACGTCGAGGTCCGCGACGGACACCGGGTGGTGCGGGGCGAGTTGGGCGGCGTCCAGGACGATCCGGGCGCCGTGGGCGTGCGCGGCGGCGGCCAGTTCGCGCACCGGCCACAGCTCGCCGGTGACATTGGAGGCGCCGGTGACACAGACCAGGGCGGGGCCGTACGGGTCGCGGCCGGCCAGGGCCCGTTCCAGGATCTCCACGGCCTGGCCGGGGGTGCGCGGGGCGTCGAGGTAGGTGACGTCCGCGTGCTGCCAGGGCAGCAGGGAGGCGTGGTGCTCGGTCTCGAAGACGAAGACCTGGCAGCCGGCCGGGATCGCCCGGGCCAGCAGGTTCAGGGAGTCGGTGGTGGAGCGGGTGAAGACCACCTGGTCGCCGGCCCGGCAGCCGAGGAACTCGGCGACCGTCCCGCGGGCGTTCTCGAACAGGTCGGTGGAGAGCTGGGAGAGGTAGCCGGCCCCGCGGTGGACGCTGCCGTAGTACGGGGCGTAGGCGGCGACGTCGTCCCAGACGCGCTGGAGGGCGGGGGCGCTGGCCGCGTAGTCGAGGGCCGCGTAGGTGACCTCGCCGCCGGTGACCAGCGGGACGGTGACATCCCGCCCCAGAACGGACAGAGGGGTGCAAAGCGACTGGTCGGCGGCAGCGGTGGAGACAGACATGACGGACTCCCGTGACGGAATACGAGGAAAGCTGAAGGAAGCTGGAGAAAGGGTGTGCGGAGGCGGGGCTCTGCGGCCCTAACGCATTCGCTTGCTCACGGAAGACTCCTCGACGACCAGGATCCCTGGTGGCACGAGGGATCCGCGCTTGCCGTGGACCTTGCTGTCCACGGCCTGGTCTTCACCCGGGGCACCCCGCCACGGACGGAGGGTTGCCGGACAGTCGGCCGGGGCCTCATGACTGTCACTCATGACCTGGTACAGGAACGTACGTGAAGTGATCGCCGCCCCGCAACCCGGTGTCCGGATCGCGGGACGGCCTGCCCTGCCGGGCCGGTCAGGCGTTGCTGGCGGCCACCCACCGCTCCAGCGCCCGCCGGGCCGCCCCGGAGTCGATGGACTCGGCGGCCTTCGCGAGCCCCGCGCGGATCTGGTCGGCGAGCGGCTCGTCCGTCGGGTCGAGGGCCACCAGCGCCGCCGCCGCGTTCAGTTCCACGGCGTCCCGTACGGCACCGCGCTCGCCGTCCAGCAGCCTGCGGGCGACCTCCGCGTTGTAGGCCGGGTCGCCGCCGCTCAGGGCCTCCACCGGGACCAGGTCGATGCCGACGTCCCGGGGGTCGAAGGACTCCTCGGTGACCTTGCCGTCGCGCACCACCCACACCCGGGAGGTGGCGGTCGTGGTCAGTTCGTCCAGCCCGTCGTCACCGCGGAAGACCAGCGAGGAGTTGCCGCGTTCGGCGAGCACGCCGGCGACGATCGGCGCCTCGCGGGCGACGGCCACGCCGACCGCCTGGGCCCGCACCTGCGCCGGGTTGGTCAGCGGACCGAGCAGGTTGAACACCGTCCGGATGCCCAACTGGCCGCGCGCTGCGCCGACATGACGCAGCGCCGGGTGGAACTTCACCGCGAAGCAGAAGGTGATGCCGGCCTCCTCCGCGACCTCGGCCACCCGGCGGGGCGTGAGATCGAGGTTGACCCCGAGCCGCTCCAGCACGTCGGAGGAGCCGGACGCCGAGGACGCGGCCCGGTTGCCGTGCTTGACCACCTTCGCGCCCGTGCCGGCGACGACGAGCGAGGCCATCGTGGAGATGTTCACCGTCTTGGCGCCGTCGCCGCCGGTGCCGACGATGTCGACGGTGCGGCCGGGCACCTCGATCACGTTCGCGTGCCGGTACATCGTGCGGACCAGACCGGTGATCTCCTCGACCGTCTGTCCCTTCGCCCGCAGGGCCACCGCGAACCCGGCGATCTGCGCGTCGGTCGCCTCGCCGCGCATGATCTTGTCCATCGCCCAGGCGGTGTCGTCCGCGGAGAGGTCCCGGCCCTCCAGCAGACCGTTCAGCAGGGCGGGCCAGGAGCGGCCCGCCGCGGTGTCGCCTCCAGCGGGGGTCACAGCGCTCATCAGCCGCTCCTTGTCCGGTTGCCTGCTCGTCGTACACCACCCTATCCAGCCGGACGCGCGCCGAGGGGCCCCGTCCGGGTCGCGGACGGGGCCCCTCGGCGCGCCGGGATCAGTGGTGGCCGTGGCCGCTCGCGATCTCCTTGTACTCGTCGACGGTCGGCTTGGGGATCTGGCTCTCCTCGCCGTAGTAGGCGTGGGACAGCTTCACGCGCAGCTTCTCCGAGGCCGGGACCTTGCGCTCGACGCCGTTCTCGTCGACGGTCGGGCCGATCTCGGCCGGCGTGTACTGCTTGTGCGAGGTGAGGGTGTGCAGCTGCTCCTGGCTGAGCGGCTCGTGCACCTCGATGTACTCGCCGTGCGGGAGCCGCTTGATGATGCCGGTCTCGCGGCCGTGCAGCACCTTGTCGCGGTCCCGGCGCTGCAGGCCGAGGCAGATCCGCTTGGTGATGAGGAAGGTGATGACCGGGCCGACGAAGTAGGCGATCCGGACGAACCAGGTGACGGCGTTGATCGACAGGTGGAAGTGGGTGGCGACGATGTCGTTGCCGCCGCCGATCAGCATCACGAAGTACACGGTCAGCCAGGCGACGCCGAACGCGGTGCGGGTGGCTGCGTTGCGCGGGCGGTCCAGGATGTGGTGCTCGCGCCGGTCGCCGGCGATCCACGCCTCCACGAACGGGTAGACCGCGATGGCCACGAGGATCAGGCCGAACACGACCAGCGGGATGAACACGCCGAGGACGAGGGTGTGGCCCCAGAAGTTGATCTCCCAGCCCGGCATGGCGCGGATGAGGCCCTCGGCCATGCCCATGTACCAGTCGGGCTGGGCGCCGGTGGAGACCTGGTCGGGGCGGTAGGGGCCGATGGCCCAGATCGGGTTGATCTGGGCGACGGCGGCCAGGGCCGCGAGGGCGCCGAAGACCAGGAAGAAGAAGCCTCCGGCCTTGGCCATGTAGACCGGCAGCAGGGGCATGCCGACGACGTTGGTCTCGGTTTTTCCGGGGCCCGCGAACTGGGTGTGCTTGTGGTAGAAGACGAGGATCAGGTGGGCCACCACGAGGCCCAGCATGATGCCCGGCAGCAGCAGGATGTGGATGGTGTAGAACCGGGCCACGAACTCGTGGCCGGGGAACTCCCCGCCGAAGAGGAAGAACGACAGGTACGTGCCGACGATCGGCACGGACAGGATCGCGCCCTCCATGAAGCGGACACCGGTGCCGGAGAGCAGGTCGTCCGGGAGCGAGTAGCCGGTGAAGCCGGTGAACATGCCGAGGACGAACAGCAGGAAGCCGAACAGCCAGTTCAGCTCGCGCGGCTTGCGGAACGCGCCGGAGAAGAACACGCGCATCATGTGCACGAACATCCCGGCGATGAAGACGACCGCGCCCCAGTGGTGGATCTGCCGCACGAGCAGGCCGCCGCGCACGTCGAAGGAGATGTGCAGGGTCGAGCTGAACGCCTCGGACATCATCTGTCCCTGGAGCGGGACGTAGCCGCCGTGGTATTCCACCTCGTTCATCGACGGGTGGAAGAACAGCGTCAGATAGACACCCGTCAGGATGATGATCAGAAACGAGTAGAGGCAGATCTCGCCCAGCATGAACGACCAGTGGTCGGGGAAGATCTTGCGCATGTTGGCCTTGGCCAGGCTGTAGAGCCCCAGCCGTCCGTCGGCCCAGTCGGCGAGGCGCTCGCCGGCCGGTGCCGTCCCGCGAGGGCGGCCGGCCGCGCCGGGCCGAGGGGTTTCGTTCGGTGCAGTACTCATCCGCGCTCCCAGAAAGCAGGACCGACGGGCTCCTCGAAGTCGCCGAGCGCCTGGAGGTAGCCCTCGCTGTCCACGCCGATGCGCAGTTGCGGAAGGGCGTGGCCGGCGGGGCCGAAGATCACTCGGGCGCCGTCGGTGAGGTCGAAGGTGGACTGGTGGCAGGGGCACAGCACGTGGTGCGTCTGCTGCTCGTACAGCGAGATCGGGCAGCCCACGTGGGTGCAGATCTTCGAGTAGGCGACGATGCCCTGGTGCGACCAGTCGAGTTCGCGCTTGTCCTTGATGTCGTCCGGCTGGAGCCGGATGACCATCAGGGCGGCCTTGGCGATCTCGTTCTGGAAGTCCTCGTCGTGTTCCGCGAGGCCGTCGGGCTTGGCGAAGGTCAGCGAGCCGACGGCCACGTCCTCCGGGCGCAGCGGCTGGCCGGTGTTCATGTTGACCAGGCGCTTGCCCTTGGCCCACAGGGTGTGGCGCAGCTTGGTGCCGGGTGCCGGTCCGAGGCCGCCGAGCAGCATCAGACCGGTCAGCGGCACCAGCGCCATCGCGCCGAGCAGGGTGTTGCGGATCAGCTTGCGGCGGCCGAACCCGGACTCCGCGGCACCCTGGCGGAAGTCCGCGTGGACCTTGGCCCGCACGTCGGGGGACGCCTCGATGGGGTGCCGGTCGTCGGCGATCTCCACGTCCGACATCAGGGTGCGCGCCCAGTGGACCGCGCCCGCGCCGATGCAGAACAGCGCCACGCCCAGCGTGAGCCCCAGCGCGAAGTTCATCGCGCTCAGGTGGCCGAGGGGGAAGACGAAAATCGACTTGTCGTCGGGAATCAGCAGGTAGGCGACGATGAAGCCGATGGTGGCCAGCATCGACACCGTGAACAGGAACGCCACCGCGCGCTCGGACCGCTTGGCGGCCCGCTCGTCGATGTCCTGGATCCGGTGCTCGTGCGGCGGTAGTCCGGGGTCCGCGAACGGATTCTCCTCGTCGGCCACGGAGACGGCACCGTGCACACCGTCGCCGGCGGGCTGCTCGGCACGCGGACGCCCTTCCGGCATGTCCCGGTTTCCCATAGTGCTCCAGACCGCCGTGGTTTGGTGTATTCACACCGTACTACGCAGATTGTCCGGATAGCCGGGCCATTACTCCGGCCGGGGGTGTTTCGAACACAAGGGCCGGAACCGCCCGTCGGCCCCCTCGGCCGGAAGGACCGCGCCCGCCCGGCCGGAAGGGCGCGCGCACCGCCGGACGGCCGGGCCGGCGCTGTTCGGCCGGGCCCCGTTCATCACCCCGCAATCCGGCCAACCGTGAATCGGCGTTAGGAAGCTCACGTTTAGCGGCCCGCTGCGGTAAATCGCCCGTACCGCGGAACCCGACGGCTCATCAACTCGCTGCGGTATGGCGGGATTAGGTCAAACAGCCAACCGAACGTTATCATCTGGTTACCTCGCCGGTATCGATCCGTTATCACCGTGATCATAAGGTGACTTTCGTTCTCACCGCGCAAGGGAATTCCCCTCCGTCGCCGGCGCACACGACGGGGGAAGCGGGGCCGGCCAACGATATTTCTCATTGTTCTCCCGGGGCCCCGAGGTATGTCCGATCGGCATTTCCGCGGGCAGCATCAGCACAAAGACGGGGAAAAATTCGTGTCACAAACTCGCATTGTCGACGTGGTTAATTTCATGCCGGAGCGGGTGGTCAGTAACAGCGAGCTGCCGAGCGAGGGCGGCGACCTCAGCGACCACGCTTTCTTCGCGGGCGTGCACGAGCGGCGCTTCGCCTGGCCCGACTACACATCAGCCCAGCTGGGCGCCAAGGCACTCGAGAAGCTCCTGGAGCGCAACGGCGTACCGGCGGCCGACGTCGATCTCATCATCTGCGCCTCCCAGCTGAACGACGCCTTCTCACCCGGCACGGGCACGGCCATCCAGTACGCGGTCGGCGCCACCAAGGCGGCCGTGCTCCAGGTGGACAACGGCTGCTGCTCCTGGATCTCCTCCATCAACACGGCCCGGGCCTTCATCGACTCGGGCCAGTACCGTACGGTCGCGGTGGTCACGGTCACCAACTTCGTCTCCCGCCTCGAGGAGTTCCAGAAGGCGCCCGAGTCCCGGGTCCTCGGTGACGGCGCGTCCGCCACCCTCGTCACGGCCGGCGACGAACCGACCATCCTCTCCATCCACGAGCAGGCCTTCGGGGAGAACTGGGGAGCGCTCAAGGTCGAGCCGGACACCGTCGACGGCATGGAGATCCCCTACTGGTCGGCCGGCTCCGGCGCGCTCACCGTGAAGTTCGACCAGTCCATGCTGGCGCGTCTGTACACCATCACCATGGAACAGCTTCCCCAGGCGGTCGACATCGCGCTGGAGAAGGCCGGTGTGGAGAACAAGGACATCTCTTTCCTGATCACCCACCAGCCGAACGAGAAATACGTCGCGGAGTGGCGCAAGCGCTGCGGATTCGACGATTCCCGGGCGCATGACACCCTCGGCACCTACGGCAACATGTTCCAGGGCACTCTTCCGGTGACGTTCGCCGATGCCCTCGACAAGAAGATGATCGCGCCCGGCGACCTCATCGCGTTCGCGACCTTCTCGCACGGCGGAGAACTCGTCGGTTCCATGGTCTGGCGCTGGAACTGACTTTCCGGGGCATCCCCGCCTGCCCGTTCCCCTCCCCTTCCCTTCATTTCGTTCATTCTTTTACCACTGCATGAGGAGAAGTATGTCCCAGCGCGTTCCCGACGAGTCGGGTCTGGCCCAGAACTACGTCCTGGACCGGTCGGATCTCGAGGGCCTGGACCTGGTGTGGAACGAGAACACCGGCATGGACGACATGATGAAGCTCATGGAGAGCAAGACGAAGGAGACGTACGACCACGGCGAGATCTTCGGTCAGTACTGCTCCCTCGCCGAGCACATCAACGTCCCCTACGACATCGTCTTCGAGTACGCGGCCAACGCCCGCTCCCTGGAGGAGTGGACGTACAGCATCCGCAACATGAAGCACCTCGGCGGCGGTCTGTACCGCGCGGACGAGATGATCCAGCCGAACACGGACATCTACATCCGCGCCGACGCCCAGAAGGGCCCCGAGCACGGTCTCGTGGTCTACCCGTGCGCCTGGGACCAGGGCCACGAGCTGTGGATGCGCTACTACATGACGATCATCGACTCGTCGAAGGTGCTGAACAAGCCGGGCACCGTGGTGCTGTGGACCAACTGCAAGCACCCGTACTACGACCGTACGACGGAGAACGTCCCGGACTACATCGCCGAGGGCCGGGCGCGCACCGACCGCGTCTGGGTCGGTGACATCTGGCCCGTCTTCCACGCCGGCCACAGCATCGAGATGGGCAACCTCAAGCGGATCCTGGAGCACCGCTTCGGCGCCGACAAGGCCTGAGGCCCGCCGCGGGGCGGCCCCGGCCGCCCCGCCTCGCACCACGACGAAGCACACGCCACACATGGGGGATTAATGCGGCTGGCCGATGCCTTGGTCACGGTTCTGCGCGATCTGGACACCGGATACGTTTTCGGCGTCAGTGGCGCGAACATCGAACACGTCCACGATGCGATCGACAGGCTCGGCCAGGGCCGTCTGACGTCCGTGCTGGCGAAGCGGGAGGACGGGGCGGCGAACATGGCGGACGCCCGCGCCCGGGTGCACCGCACCCTGGGGGTGTGCTGTTCGACCTCCGGCGGCGGGATGATGAACCTGGTCGCCGGACTGGCCGAGTCCCACGCGGAGTCGGTGCCGGTCCTCGCGCTGGTCGGGCAGCCGCCGGCCGCCCTGGACGGCCGGGGCTCCTTCCAGGACTCCTCCGGGATCGGCCGGACCGTGGACGGCCAGGCCCTGCTGGAGGCCATCACCAAGAAGACCGTCCGGGTCACCGGGGCGGAGGGCTTCTGGGACCTGCTGCGCGACGCCGTCTCCACCTGCCTGAGCGGCCGCAAGGGCCCGGTGGCCCTGCTGCTGCCCCGGGACGTCTACGAACTCGAGGTCGGTGACGTCCCGGCCGACTGGCCGGACCACCTCGGCGCCTTCATCGAGCCCGAACCGCTGCCCGAGCAGGAGGTGTCCGCCCTCCTCGGCCGGCTGCGCGAGGCCAGTGCCCCGGTGCTGCTGCTCGGACACGGCAACCGCCGCTCCTGCGACCCCGAGGCGGTGCGCGTCTTCGCCGAGCGCACCCGGATACCCGTGGTGACCACCATGGGCGCGCGCGGCGAGTTCCCCAACGACAGCGACCTGTACCTGGGCGTCGTCGGCGAGGGCGGCCACCCCTCGGCCGCCGAGTACGTGGCCAAGTCGGACTTCGTGGTCCTGGTGGGCACCGGACTGGCCATGATGACCCGGCGGGCGCTCGGCGACTGGGACCCGGCACGGGCCGGCGCGGTCAACATCGACCTCGGTGAGATCGAGCGCTCGGGCCTGGCGGACACCACGGTCCGCGGGGACATCGGCGAGGTGTTCCGGCTGCTGGAACGGCTGCGCGCGGAGCGCCCCTTCACGGCCCCGCCGGTCACCGGCTACGAGCAGACCCGCTTCGTGGCCCGGCCCGCCGTGCCCGTCCCGGGGCGCACCGGCGAGCGGGACGAGGACGCGCTGCTGCAGAGCGAGGCCGTCCGGCTGCTCCAGGAACACCTGCCGCAGGACGGCCACCTGCTCTACGACGCGGGGAACTGCGCCGTCGCCGCCATGCACTACGGGTCGGTCCCGGCCGGCTCCTCCTCCACCATCGCGCTGGGCATGGGCGGCATGGGCTACAGCGTCGGGGCGGCCGTCGGCGCCCAGCTGGGCTCCCCGGAGGGCACCCGGACCGTGGTGTTCTGCGGTGACGGGGCGTTCCTGATGAGCGGCCTGGAGACGCACACCGCCGTGGAACTGGGCCTGCCCATCCTGTACGTCGTCTTCAACAACGGCATGCACGGCATGTGCGCCACACGCCAGCAGCGGTTCTTCGACTCCCGGATCACCACCGTGGACTACACACCCGTCGACGTGTGCACGGTGGCGCGGGGCCTCGGCACCGCGGACCGGCTGTGGGTCGGCAGCGCCGGCACCGCCGCCGAGCTGACCCGGCAGCTGGACGCGTACCGGCGCCACGCGCATCTGCCCGGGGTCCTCGAACTGAGGCTCACCGTGGAGGAGGAGCCGCCCTTCGCCTCCTTCCTGCCCGCCGACGCCCCCACCGTGCCGGTGCCCCGGCAACGACAGGCCGCCGTCTCGTACGAGATGACCGGCAGCGCCCTCTGACGCGTCGCCCTCCGTACGCCTTCGTCCGCCGTTCCCCGTGACGCACCCCGCCGCCGCATCCGGCCGAGCGGGGCCGCGGGGACGCGCGGACCCCATCGGAAAGAACTCACATGACAGTGCAAGAGCTGGACCTCGCAGGAATCACGGACTCCGGGCTGCGCGCCGACTACATCGCGAGCTCCCAGCTGTTCCGCAAGATCGGGCGGGGCCGCTTCCTCGGCCGCTACATGATGCACCCGGCCAAGCGGCCCTACTTCGACACCTTCTTCTCCTTCGTCTGCTACATCGACGACCTGGCCGACGACATCAACCTCAGCGTCGACGTCCGGGCCCGCCGGCTGGACGAGTGGCAGCAGACCTACCTGGCCATCGCCAAGGGCGAGGAAGTGAAGAGCGACCACCCGCTGTCGCTGTCGGAGCAGACGGACGCCGCCCTCGCCCGCGCCCTGGTCCACACCCTGCGCACCTGGGACCTGCCCTACCTGCGCGTGCCCGAGTTCGTCGACGGCCACCGCAAGGCGCTGACGACGTACGAGTACGCGAACGAGGAGGAGCTGGACGACTTCCTGGAGACGGTCACGCTGCTGCCCGCGATCTGGATCAACCAGATCTTCGAGCCGCTGAGCGAGGACGCCGAGGAGCTGTGCCGGCACACCATCACGGCCTTCCAGCTGCTGGACTTCATCTGGGACCTGCGCGAGGACCTGGACCTGGGCCGGCTGTACCTCCCGCTGGACCACCTCGCCCGCTTCGGCCTGACCCGGGCGGACCTGGACCGCCAGATCGGCAGCGGCTACATCAGCGACTCGCTGCGCGAGCTGATCCAGTTCGAGATCGACATCGCCCGGAAGCACCTGGACGCCGGCCGCTCATGGCCGCAGACGCTGCACCCGACGGCGCGGATCTTCATGGAGACCGACATCCAGACGCACGACTCCATGTTCCCGGAGATGATCAAGGACGACTACGCGTTCTTCAAGAACCCCCGGCGCGGCATCGACTTCGTCTCGGGCCGGATGATCCCGCGCACGGCCAAGGCCATCGCCCGCGCCCGCAAGGCCAGCCAGCAGGCCACCCGCGCCGGCTACCGCATCCGGCCGCCGTACCGGGGCACCGGGGCATGACCCGCGGGGCGATCCTGAGCGGCCTGGGCACCTGGCTCCCGCCGCGGGTGGTCACCAACGACATGCTCTCGTCGGAACTGGACACCTCCGACGAGTGGATCCGGACCCGCACCGGCATCGCCCGGCGGCACATCGCGTCGCCGGGCATGAGCACCGGTCACCTCGCCACCGAGGCGGCGCGCCGGGCGCTGAAGTCGGCCGGCACCGACCGCGTGGACGTCGTCATCGTCGCCACGAGCACCCCGGACCGCCCCTGCCCCGCGACCGCCCCGGTGGTCGCCTCCTCGCTCGGGCTGACCGGGACCGGCGCCTTCGACGTGGCCGCGGTGTGCACGGGCTTCGTGTACGCGCTGGCCACCGCGGCGGGACTGATCACCGGTCAGGTCGCGGACAGCGCCCTGGTGATCGGCGCGGACACCTTCTCCACCATCCTCGACCCGCACGACCGCACCACCCGGGTGATCTTCGGCGACGGCGCCGGCGCGGCCGTACTGCGCGCTGGCGACCCTTCCGAGGAAGGCGCCCTGCGCGGCTTCGACCTGGGCAGCGACGGCACGGGCGTGGACCTCATCACGGTGCCCGGCGGGGGCTCCGAACAGCGGCTGAGCGGGGCCGAGGCCGCCCCGGGCGACGGCTGGTTCCACATGGACGGCCCGCAGGTCTTCACCCGTGCCGTCCGGTACATGACCGGGTCGGTGCGCAAGGTCCTGGACGCCGCCGCGCTGGCCCCCGAGGACCTCGCCCACCTGGTCCCGCACCAGGCGAACGTCAGGATCCTCGACACCTGCGCCCGGGAACTCGGGCTGCCCGCCGAGCGCGTCGTGAAGAACATCGACCGGGTCGGCAACACCGTGGCCGCCTCCATCCCGCTCGCGCTCGCCGCGGGTGCGGCCGACGGGCGGCTGCGGGCGGGCGACCCGGTGGTCCTCACCGGCTTCGGCGGCGGTCTGACCTGGGGCTCGGCACTGCTCACCTGGCCCGGCGGCCTCACGGTGATCGACGGCTGACGGCACCCTCCACAGAGAAGAGAATCATGAACACCATCGACCAGAACCTGAAGGCGCTGCTCGACGAGCGGTTCCCCCAGTCCACCGACCGCCTCTTCGAGGGCGCGTCGTTCAAAGACGCCGGCATGGACTCGATGGGGGTCGTCGAGTTCATCGTGGCCCTGGAGCGGCAGTTCGGCACCCCGACGCTGAACGGCAACGAGCTCGGCGCCGACTCCACGCTCCAGGACGCGCGCGACCTGCTGACCTCGGTGGGCGTCGGCTGATGCCCCAGCCGCATCGGCTCACCCTCAACGAACACCCGCTGCCGCCGCTCGACTCCGTCGCCGCCGAGATCGCCAGGCACGCCGCCTCGGTCAACCGGTACCCGGAGTTCTATCCCGAGCGGCTGCGCGGGATCGTCGCCGACTGGCTGGGGATGCCGGGCGAGCAGGTCGTGCTCGGCGCGGGATCCGTGGGCGTCGCGCTCCAGGCGCTCCAGGCGAGTGTGTCCGCCGGCGGGGGGCTGGCATACGGATGGCGCAACTTCGACGCCTATCCCCTGCTCGCCGACATGGTGGGGGCGCGCCGCGTCGAGGTGCCCCTGCTCCCGGGCGGGCACCAGGACCTCGACGCGCTGGCGAAGGCGGTCCAGGACGCGGACGCGGTCATCGTGTGCAACCCGCACAACCCGACCGGCCAACTGGTCCCCGGCGACGAGCTGAAGGAGTTCATCGCCCGGGTCCCCGAGCACGTCCTGGTGGTCCTGGACGAGGCGTACATCGAGTTCGTCGCCCCGTCCGGCCGTACGGACTCGCTGGGCTGGATCCGTCAGTTCCCGAACCTGCTGGTGCTGCGCACCTTCTCCAAGGCGTGGGGGCTGGCCAACATGCGCGTCGGGTACGGCGTGACGTCCCCCGGGTGGGCCGAGAGGATCGGCCGGTACCAGCTGCCGTACGCCCTGAGCACCCTGTCGGCGGTGGCGGTGGAGACGTCCCTGGGGGCCCAGCCGGAGCTCGAGGAGCGGATCGCCGTCATCGTCGGCGAGCGCGAGCGGCTGTCCGGCGGGCTGGTCCGCGGCGGCTGGAAGGTGCTGCCGAGCCACACCAACTTCCTGTGGCTGGACGAGCCGGAGCGTACCGAGGACATCCGCCTGGCCCTGGAGGGCGAGGGCGTCCAGGCCCGCTTCTACGCCGGCGAGGGCGTCCGCGTCACCGTCGGCGACACCGACGCCAACGACAGCGTCCTGCGCGCCCTGGCCTAGCCGCTCACGCGAAAGAGCCGCTGCCCACGGTCTCCCCGTGGGCAGCGGCTCTTGCGTGTGTCAGGGCGTGGTCACCAGCCGCCGCCCGGCGCGACGCGCCGTACGCCCGGCAGGGCCGCCTCCAGCACGGTGGGGAACCAGGCCGAGAAGCTGGTCTCGGCCCGCAGCGCGGCCAGCTCCCCCGAGGTCACGAACCGGTAGTCGTGGATCTCGGCGGGGTCCGGCTCCGGGGTGTCCTTCACCAGGCCGACGAAGAGATGGTTGTACTCCTTCTCGACCAGGCCGGAGATCTCGTCCGGGTGCTCGTAGGTGACCGTGCCGGCCGGCTCCAGCGGGATCCCGTGCAGACCCAGCTCCTCGCCGACGCGGCGGGCCGCCGCCTGCTGCGCGGGCTCGTCCGGGTACGGATGCCCGCAGCAGGTGTTGGACCACACGCCCGGCGAGTGGTACTTCGTCAGCGCCCGCTGCTGGAGCAGCATGCGTCCCTCGGTGTCGAACAGGAACACCGAGAAGGCGCGGTGCAGATGGCCGGGCGCCTGGTGCGCCGAGAGCTTCTCGGCGACACCGATCGTCCGGCCCTCCTCGTCGACGAGTTCGAGCAGGATCGGCTCCGCCGCGGGGCTGCCGGAGGTTTCCGTGGTCATCGGATCAGCCAACCCTCGGGGTCGTGGTGACGGGGAGCCGGGCCGGGCCGCGCAGCCACAGGCCGGGCTTCAGCGCCACCTCGTCGTCGTCCGGCTTGATGGAGGCACAGCGCCTGGCGAGACCGATCAGCGCCTCCTTGGCCATCAGCCGGGAGAGGTTGTCGCCGAGGCAGTAGTGGATACCGCGGCCGAACGACAGGTGCTTGCGGCCGTGCTTGCCGAGCGCCAGGGTGTCGGGGTTCTCGAAGGCCCGCTCGTCCCGGTTGGCCGCGGCCAGCATCAGCAGCACCACGGCGCCGGCCTCCATGGTCCGCCCGTGCAGGGTGATCGGCTCGTTGACCACGCGCCAGGAGGCGTGCGTGGGCGGCTCCAGGCGCAGCACCTCGTCCAGCACGTCGTCGGCGAGGGAGGAGTCGGCGGCGAGCCGCTCCAGCACGTCCGGGTGCTCGGCCAGGATGACCGCGGCGTTGCCGATGAGGTTGGCGAAGGTGTCCAGGCCGGGCACGATGAGCAGCACGCACACCGCGGCGACCTGGTGGATCGTCAGGCCCTCGATGGTCTCGCCGGCCCGGGTCAGCTCGGTGATCAGGTCGGTGCCGTCACCGCCCTCGCGCTCCCGGAGCACCTTGACGAAGTACTCGGTGCACTGCGCCACCGCGCGCTGGCAGGCGATCGCCACGTCCTCCGAGGGCGCGGCGCCCAGCTCGAGGATGTGCGCGATCTCCGTCGACCAGGCGGCGAGGAGCTTCTGGTCCTCGCGGTCGATGCCCATCATGTCGCCGAGCACGCGCACGGGCAGCTGGGAGGCCAGCACCTCCATGACGTCGAACCGCTCGGGGAGGTCCGCCAGCAGCTCGTCCACGACCGCGGTGACGGACTTGATCAGCGCCTCCACCGCGGACGGGGTGAACGGCGCGGCGACGAGGTTGCGCAGCTTGGTGTGGTCCGGCGGGTCCAGCAGCCGGAAGAGGTTGGCGTCCCAGCCGTCGAGGCCGAGGCCGAGGAACGGCGGCGGCTCCTCGTCGGGGCCGGCGCCGGCCACCTGGGCGAAGAACTGGGTGCCCCCGAGGTCCTTGCCGAGCCGGCGGTCACGCAGCAGGGCCTCGACGTCCTCGTAGCGGCTGACCACCCAGGAGTTGAGCGGGCCCGCCAGGAGGGGGTGCTCGTCCCGGAGTTTCGCGTAGACCGGGTAGGGGTTCCGACGGAAAGCGGGGTCGGTCGGATCGAAGAAGAATTCGGGCTCGGCAGGTTCTGCCATCAGTGACTCCCCCATTATCACGCCGTGGGCGGCCCGTGCGGGCTTCTGGCCCCGGCTCAAGATCACGACAGTGTGATCATAGCGTCGATCCGGCGACGGCTGGATAACGGATCGGTAACCTCCGACACGTCCCGTACACAAAAGGGCGGCCCCACGGACCGGGTCCGTGGGGCCGCCCTCGTGGCGATCAGTAACGGCGGATCAGTGGTGGCCGTGGCCGCTCGTGATCTCCTTGTACTCCTCCGCCCTCGGCTTCGGGATCTGGGCGTGCTCGCCGTAGTAGGCGTTGGACAGCTTCGCCCGCAGCTTCTGCGAGGCCGGGACCTTGCGCTCCACACCGTTCTCGTCGACCGTCGGGCCGATCTCGGCCGGCGTGTACTGCTCGTGCGCGGTGAGGGTGTGCAGCTGCTCCTGGCTGAGCGGCTCGTGCACCTCGATGAACTCACCGTGCGGCAGCCGCTTGATGATGCCGGTCTCGCGGCCGTGCAGCACCTTCTCGCGGTCCCGGCGCTGCAGGCCGAGGCAGATCCGCTTGGTGACGATGTACGCGATGACCGGACCGGCGAACAGGAAGATCCGGACGAAGTAGGTGACGGAGTTGACCGACAGGTGGAAGTGCGTCGCCCACAGGTCGTTGCCGCCACCCACCATGGCCATCGCGAAGAACGTCAGCCAGGCGACACCGAGAGCGGTGCGCGTCGGGGCGTTGCGCGGGCGGTCCAGGATGTGGTGCTCGCGCTTGTCGCCGGTGATCCAGGACTCGATGAACGGGTAGACCGCGATCGAGACCAGCATCAGACCGAAGACGATCAGCGGGATGAGCACACCGAGGACCAGGGTGTGGCCCGCGACGTTGATCTCCCAGCCCGGCATCACACGCACGAAGCCCTCGGAGAAGCCCATGTACCAGTCGGGCTGGGCGCCGGTGGACACCTGGTCCGGGCGGTAGGGGCCCATCGCCCAGATCGGGTTGATCTGCGCGACCGCGGCCAGCACCGCCAGGACACCGAAGACCAGGAAGAAGAAGCCTCCGGCCTTGGCCATGTAGACCGGCAGCAGCGGCATGCCGACGACGTTCTTCTCGGTCTTGCCGGGACCCGCGAACTGCGTGTGCTTGTGGTAGAAGACCAGGATCAGGTGGGCCACCATCAGGCCCAGCATGATGCCCGGCAGCAGCAGGATGTGGATCGAGTAGAACCGGGCCACGAAGTCGTGACCGGGGAACTCGCCGCCGAAGAGGAAGAAGGAGATGTACGTGCCGACGATCGGCACGGACAGCACCAGGCCCTCGGCGATGCGCACACCGGTGCCGGAGAGCAGGTCGTCCGGGAGCGAGTAACCGGTGAAACCGGTGAACATGCCGAGGACGAACAGCAGGAAGCCGAACAGCCAGTTGACCTCACGCGGCTTGCGGAACGCGCCGGTGAAGAACACGCGCATCATGTGCACGAACATGCCGGCGAGGAAGACCACCGCGCCCCAGTGGTGGATCTGCCGGATGAGCAGACCACCGCGCACATCGAAGGAGATGTGCAGGGTCGAGTTGAACGCCTCCGACATCAGCTGTCCCTGCATCGGGACGTAAGAGCCGTGGTACTCCACCTCGTTCATCGACGGGTGGAAGAACAGCGTCAGATAGACACCCGTCAGGATGATGATGATGAAGCTGTACATGCACACTTCGCCCAACATGAACGACCAGTGGTCGGGGAAGATCTTGCGCATGTTGGCCTTGGCCAGGGAGTAGATCCCGAGCCGGCCGTCGGCCCAGTCGGCGACGCGCTCGCCGGCCGGTGCCTTCCCGCGAGAGCGGGACTGTTCGTTCGGTGCAGTACTCATCCGCGCTCCCAGAAAGCAGGACCGACGGGCTCCTCGAAGTCGCCGAGCGCCTGGAGGTAACCCTCACTGTCCACGCCGATCCGCAGCTGCGGCAGAGCGTGGCCGGCGGGACCGAAGATCACTCGGGCGCCGTCGGTGAGGTCGAAGGTGGACTGGTGGCACGGGCAGAGCACGTGGTGCGTCTGCTGCTCGTACAGCGAGATCGGGCAGCCCACGTGGGTGCAGATCTTCGAGTAGGCGACGACGCCCTGGTGCGACCAGTCGAGCTCGCGCTTGTCCTTGATGTCGTCCGGCTGGAGCCGCACGATCATCAGGGCCGCCTTGGCGATCTCGTTCTGGAAGTCCTCGTCGTGCTCCGACATCCCGTCGGGCATGGCGAAGGTCAGCGAGCCGACGGCCACGTCCTCCGGACGCAGCGGCTGGCCGGTGTTCATGTTGACCAGGCGCTTGCCCTTGGCCCACATCGTGTGCCGCAGCTTCGTCTTCGGCGCCGGACCCAGACCGCCCAGCAGCATCACGCCGGAGAGCGGCACCAGCGCCATCGCGCCGAACATGGTGTTGCGGATCAGCTTGCGGCGGCCGAACCCGGACTCCGCGGCACCCTGGCGGAAGTCCGCGTGGACCTTGGCCCGCACCTCCGGCGAGGCCTCGATCGGGTGCCGGTCGTCGGCGATCTCCACGTCCGACATCAGGGTGCGCGCCCAGTGGACCGCGCCCGCGCCGATGCAGAACAGCGCCACGCCCAGCGTCAGGCCCAGCGCGAAGTTCATCGCGCTCAGGTGCCCGATCGGGAAGACGAAGATCGACTTGTCGTTCGGGATCGCCAGGTACGAGACGATGAAGCCGATGGTGGCCAGCATCGACACCGTGAACAGGAACGCCACCGCGCGCTCGGACCGCTTGGCGGCCCGCTCGTCGATGTCCTGGATCCGGTGTTCGTGCGGCGGCAGCCCCGGGTCCGCGAACGGGTTCTCCTCGTCCGCGGTCGCTACCGCGCCGTGTGCGTGGTCCTGCTCAGCGGGCAGGTTCTCTTCAGGAATGTCTTGGCTACTCATGACTTCTTGGCCTTTGCGGTCCGAGCGGCGACCCAGACGGCGACCGCGATCAGCGTGCCGAGGCCGAAGATCCAGCCGAACAGACCCTCACTGACCGGCCCGAGGCCGCCCAGCTCCAGACCACCCGGGTTCTCCGTCTTGTCACCGTTGACCGCGTTCAGGTACGCGATGATGTCCTTCTTGTTCTTCTCCGACATCGTGGTGTCGGGGAAGGACGGCATGTTCTGCGGGCCGGTCTGCATGGCCTCGTAGATGTGCTTCGGAGCGACACCCTCCAGCGTGGGGGCGAACTTGCCCTTGGTCAGGGCACCGCCCTTGCCGGTGAAGTTGTGGCACTGCGCGCAGTTGGTGCGGAACAGCTCGCCGCCCTTGGCGATGTCCGCGCCGTCGGGGCCGTACTGCTGCTTGGTGGGCACGCTCGGGCCGGCGCCCAGCGACGCGACGTACGCGGCGAGCTGGTCGATCTGGGCCTGCGTGTAGGTGGGCTTCTTGCGCGGGACCTGGGCGCCCTGCGAGGTCGCGGCGGGCATACGGCCGGTGCCGACCTGGAAGTCGACGGCCGCGGCGCCGACGCCGACGAGGCTCGGGCCGTCGGAGGAGCCCTGGCCACCGGTGCCGTGGCAGCTGGCGCAGCCGACCTCGTAGAGCTTCTTGCCCTCCTTGATGGTCAGGGACTGGGAGGATTCATCGGCCTGTGCCTTGCCCGCGGGCGCGAACGCGGCGTACAGCCCCCCAGTGGCCGCCAGCGCGAGGAGTAGGACGACGACCGCCGCCAGCGGATGGCGTCGTCGTGCGGAGAGCTTTTTCACGGATTACCCCGGTGTCAGGATCTTCTGCGTCGGTGCTTCTGGATGTGCGGGAGCGATCCCGGCTACTTGATCAGGTAGATCGTGGCGAAGAGGCCGATCCAGACGACATCGACGAAGTGCCAGTAGTAGGACACGACGATGGCGGCGGTCGCCTGCTCGTGGGTGAACCTCTTGGCCATGTAGGTACGGCCGAGGACCAGCAGGAAGGCGATGAGGCCGCCCGTCACGTGCAGGCCGTGGAAGCCGGTGGTCAGGTAGAACACCGAGCCGTACGGGTCCGAGGACAGCGAGATGCCGTCCTTCTTCACCAGCTCGGTGTACTCGTAGATCTGACCGCCGATGAAGATCGCACCCATGATGAAGGTGAGGATGAACCAGCCACGGAGCTTCTTCACATCGCCGCGCTCGGCGGCGAACACGCCGAGCTGGCAGGTGAGGGAGGAGAGCACCAGGATCGTGGTGTTCGTCGCGGAGAAGGGCACGTTGAGCGCGTGCGCCATCTCCTTCCAGTGATCCGGTCCGGTCACCGACCGGAGGGTGAAGTACATCGCGAAGAGGGCCGCGAAGAACATCAGCTCGGAACTCAGCCAGATGATGGTTCCGACGCTGGTGAGGTTCGGCCGATTGACCGACGGGTGCGCGTGCCCTGTTTCTACTGTCGTTGCTGTCGCCACGACCGACATTATGTCGGTCGCTTATCTCGCGCTCACTCCGGGGGGTGCCGTTCGGAGTGTTGCCGCCCCCCGAACCGGTGCTGACGTGGTGTTCGGGGGAGTAGCATCCGCCCAGACGGCCCTGCCCGTCCCGTCCGTACGACGCCGACGTCCCGGAGGAACAATGCAGCCGACCGCCACGGTGCTGGTCTATAGCGACGACTCCACCACTCGCGAGCAAGTACGGCTGGCCGCCGGACGCCGGCCCGCCCCGGACGTCCCCCTGGTGGAGTTCGTGGAGTGCGCCACCCCGGCCGCGGTGGTGCGGGAGCTGGACAAGGGGGGCATCGACGTCTGCGTGCTGGACGGCGAGGCCGTGCCGATGGGCGGCATGGGCGTGTGCCGGCAGATCAAGGACGAGGTGTTCGGCTGCCCGCCGGTGCTGCTGCTCATGGGACGGCCGCAGGACGCCTGGCTGGCCACGTGGAGCCGTGCGGACGCGGCTGTGACGCTGCCGGTGGATCCGGTGGAGTTCGCCGCCGCGCTGGCCTCTCTGCTGCGTCAGAAGAGGCTTGTGGGCGCGTAGGAGCCCGGGGCGCGGGGAGCGTGCGCGAGTGCGGCCCGGTAGGGTCTTCTCGCGCCCACGCGGCGGCAGCCGCATCTCGACACAGTCCCGCGCCCCTTCCGGGGCGCTTACGCGGCCCTCGGCTGTAGGCGTACCGCCTCCGCCGGTGCCGGGGTGTCCGGGGTCCTGTTCGTCAGGGCGCTGCCCGTGCGCCACTTCTTCCAGTCGACGTTCCAGTCGCCGAAGCCGTTGCCGAAGGGCTCCATGGTCTGGCCCTGGGAGTTGACGACCTTGACGATGTCGCCCTCGCGGATGTTGTCGTAGAGCCACTCGGCGTTGGACGTGCTCATCCCGACGCAGCCGTGGCTGACGTTCTCGTAGCCCTGCGAGCCGACGGACCAGGGCGCGGCGTGGACGTACTCGCCGGACCAGGTGACCCGGGTGGCGTAGTACACCGGCAGGTCGTAGGAGTCCGAGGTGCCCTCGGCGATGCCGACGGTGGTGCCGCGCATCCGTACGAAGTACTGCTTCTCCAGTACGACCTTGACACCGTTGCGGGTCTCGAAGCCGGGCTTGCCGGTGGTGACCGGGATCTGCTCGACGGGCTGGCCGTTCTTGTAGTACGTCAGCTGGTGCGCGGCGGCGTCCGTGACGACCTCGACCTTGTCCCCCGTGGTGAGCTTCAGCGGCTTGGACTTCCCGCCCCACAGCCGGTCGTTGACACGGACGCCGTCCAGGTTGCTGTGCACCCGGATGGTCGCGTGGGCCGGCCAGTACTCCTTGGGCCGGTAGTGGAGCTCCTTGTCGTTCACCCAGTACCAGGAGCCCGGCACGGCCGGCACGGACTCCACCCGCAGGGCCCGCTCCACGACGGCACGCTGCGCCTTGTCCTTGATCCCCTGGTCCAGTTGGGCGGTGATGGGCTGTCCGACGCCGTAGGTGCCCGTGCCCGGCCCGAAGGTGACGGCCAGGCGCTTCTTGCCGGCGGGCTTGCCGGTGTCGAACGCGAGGGTCTTGCGGCCGGGCGCGCCGTCCTCGTCCTCGGTGCTCACCGTGACCGTGTAGTGGGCGCCCGCGGCCAGCGGGGAGGTGCTGTGCCAGCGGCTGCCGTCGGCGGCCAGTTCGCCCGTCACATAGCGCCCTGTGGAGTCCCGGGCGGTGACGTCCGTGATCCGGCCCTCACCGCTGTTGACGGTGACCTCCAGGGGCTTGTCCGGGTCGGCTCGCCTGCCCGCTTCGGTGGGGCCGTTGAAGGAGATCAGGTCCGCTGCGTCGTACGGCCTGGCCGACAGGGGGTTGCCGTCCGAACCGCAAGCGGTGACGCCCGCACCGAGGGCGGTCACCAGCAGGGTGCAGCCGACGACGGTACGAGTCCGCACAGTGTGGTTCATATGGTCACGCTATGAGATCAAATGATTACCGGCGCGACGGATCACTCATCCGAGCGAACGATGCTCCGGCAAACGAGTGGAGCCCGGACCCTCCGTGAGGAAGGTCCGGGCTCCCGGTGCGTCCGATGCCCTACTGGGTCCGGTTCTCACCGTGGTAGTACTCGAACACCCAACCGAACAGGCCGATCACGATGAACGGGGCGGAGAAGTAGATCAGCCACCAGCCGACCGCGATGCTGAGGAAGGCGATCGCACCGCCGAAGCCCAGCATGAGCGGCTGCCAGCTGTGCGGGCTGAAGAAGCCCAGCTCGCCCGCGTCGTCCGCGACGTCGGCCTCCTTGTCGTCCTGGGCGCCCGCGTCGACCCGCCGGGCGGTGAAGCCCAGGTAGAAGCCGATCATGACGGCCAGGCCGAAGGCCAGGAAGAGCGCGGTGGTACCGGCCGGCTCCTTCGACCACACGCCATACACGATGGCCATGATCAGGATGAAGACGCTCAGCCAGATGAACATCCGACCCTGGATCTTCACTTGCCGGCCTCCTTGCTGCCCGCGACGGCGGTGCCGTGACCGGCGTGCTCGAGCTGTTCGAGCGCGGCGATCTCCGGGTGGTGCAGATCGAACGCCGGGGATTCGCTGCGGATCCGCGGCAGGGTGAGGAAGTTGTGCCGCGGCGGCGGGCAGGAGGTCGCCCACTCCAGGGAGCGGCCGTAGCCCCACGGGTCGTCCACGCCGACCGGCTTGCCGTACTTGGCCGTCTTCCACACGTTGTAGAGGAACGGCAGGATCGACAGGCCGAGCAGGAAGGAGCTGATGGTCGACACCGTGTTCAGCGCGGTGAAGCCGTCGGCGTTCAGGTAGTCGGCGTACCGGCGCGGCATGCCCTCGGCGCCCAGCCAGTGCTGGACCAGGAAGGTGCCGTGGAAGCCGATGAACAGCGTCCAGAAGGTGATCTTGCCGAGGCGCTCGTCCAGCATCTTGCCGGTCCACTTCGGCCACCAGAAGTGGAAGCCGGAGAACATGGCGAAGACGACCGTACCGAAGACCACGTAGTGGAAGTGGGCCACCACGAAGTACGAGTCGGAGACGTGGAAGTCCATCGGCGGCGAGGCCAGGATGACACCGGTCAGACCACCGAACGTGAAGGTGATCAGGAAGCCGGTGGCCCAGAGCATCGGCGTCTCGAAGGAGAGCGAGCCCTTCCACATCGTGCCGATCCAGTTGAAGAACTTCACACCGGTCGGCACGGCGATCAGGAAGGTCATGAAGGAGAAGAACGGCAGCAGCACCCCGCCGGTGACGTACATGTGGTGGGCCCACACGGTCACGGACAGACCGGCGATCGCGATCGTCGCGGCGATCAGACCCATGTAGCCGAACATCGGCTTACGGGAGAACACCGGGATGACTTCGGAGATGATGCCGAAGAACGGCAGGGCGATGATGTACACCTCTGGGTGTCCGAAGAACCAGAAGAGGTGTTGCCACAGCAGTGCGCCGCCGTTGGCCGCGTCGAAGATGTGGGCGCCGAACTTGCGGTCCGCCTCCAGGGCGAACAGCGCGGCGGCCAGCACCGGGAAGGCCAGCAGGACCAGCACACCGGTCAGCAGCACGTTCCACACGAAGATCGGCATCCGGAACATGGTCATGCCCGGGGCACGCATGCAGATGATCGTGGTGATGAAGTTGACCGAGCCGAGGATCGTGCCGAAGCCGGAGAAGGCCAGACCCATGATCCACATGTCGGCGCCGACGCCCGGCGAGCGGACCGCGTCCGACAGCGGGGAGTAGGCGAACCAGCCGAAGTCGGCCGCACCCTGCGGGGTGAGGAAGCCGGCCACCGCGATGAGCGAGCCGAACAGGTACAGCCAGTAGGCGAACATGTTCAGCCGCGGGAACGCCACGTCGGGCGCGCCGATCTGCAGCGGCATGATCCAGTTCGCGAAACCGGCGAACAGCGGCGTCGCGAACATCAGCAGCATGATCGTGCCGTGCATCGTGAACGCCTGGTTGAACTGCTCGTTCGACATGATCTGCAGGCCCGGACGGGCCAGCTCGGCGCGCATGATGAGCGCCATCACGCCGCCGATCAGGAAGAACGCGAACGACGTCGCCAGATACAGCGTGCCGATCGTCTTGTGGTCGGTGGTCGTCAGCCACTTCACCACGACATTGCCGGGTTGCTTGCGCCTGACCGGCAGCTCGTCGGCGTACGAGCCTTCAGCTGCCGCGGCACCCTGGGGTTCGTTGAGGATGCTCACAGGTTGTTCGTCTCCCGGTTCTTCTCGTGGCTCGTCTGCGCGATGCCGGCGGGAATGTAACCGGTCTGCCCCTTCTTGGCGAGGTCCTTGAGGTGCTGCTCGTAACGCTCGGGGGAGACGACCTTCACGTTGAACAGCATCCGGGAGTGGTCGACGCCGCAGAGCTCGGCGCACTTGCCGAGGAAGGTGCCCTCCTTGTTGGGGGTCACCTGGAAGGCGTTGGTGTGGCCCGGAATGACGTCCTGCTTCATGAGGAACGGCACCACCCAGAAGGAGTGGATGACGTCACGCGAGGTCAGGACGAAGCGGACCGTCTTGCCCTTGGGGAGCCAGAGCGTCGGACCGGGGTTGTTCGTCTGCGGGTTCCGCGTGCCGGGCGTACCGACGTCGTAGACACCGCCGGCGTTCGCCGGGAACTGGTCCTTGAACCGGTCCGGAATGGCGTCCAGGTTCTTGTCGGTCTTGGCATCGCCGGTGGAACCGGGGACGTTCTCGATGTAGTTGAAGCCCCAGCTCCACTGGAAGCCGACCACGTTGACCGTGACGTCGGGCTTCTTGGAGGTGTCCAGGAGCTTCGACTCGTCCCGGGCCGTGAAGTAGAAGAGCACCGAGATGATGATGATCGGGACCACGGTGTACAGGGCCTCGATCGGCATGTTGTACCGGGTCTGCGGAGGAACCTCGACCTTGGTGCGGCTGCGCCGGTGGAAGAAAGCACTCCACAGGATCAGGCCCCACACCAGCACGCCGACGGCGAGCGCGGCAGCCCAGGAACCCTGCCACAGGGAGAGGATCCGCGGAGCCTCTTCCGTGGTCGGGGTGGGCATGCCAAGGCGGGGGAAGTCCTTGTATGTGCAACCGGTTGCGGTCGCCAGGACCAGGCCCGCGGTCAGTGCCTGCAGCAGCTTCCGCCGCATCGGGCGCCGCGGCGAGCGGTCGGAGCCGTTGGGACTCACGTAGCGCCTTCCCGAGAGTCTCGCCCGCGCGGTCGGCTGCGGCCTTCTCGCTGGTCGGTCGCCGCCCTGCGTCGGGCAGGGGTTTGGATGTTTATGCGGACCAAACCCTAGCCGACGCTCTCCGAGGGTTCGCGGGGAGGGGGGCCTACTGAGTGGAGTGGTTCGCTTAATTGGCGGCTGCGGGCGTGTCGTGGCTGGTCGCGCAGTTCCCCGCGCCCCTGGGTTGGCTGCCTCCGCCGGGGTCTTAACGTTGCCGTATGGCCTACTTTGACGCTGCCTCCGCCGTTCCTCTCCACCCGGTTGCCCGACAGGCTCTGTTGGCCTCTCTGGACGAGGGGTGGGCCGATCCCGCGCGGTTGTACCGGGAGGGGCGGAAGGCTCGGGTGTTGGTGGACGCGGCTCGGGAGGCGGCCGCGGAGGCCGTCGGCTGCCGGGCCGACGAGGTGGTGTTCACGCCGTCCGGGACGCGGGCCGTACACACCGGGATCGCGGGGGCGTTGGCCGGGCGGCGGCGGGTGGGACGCCACCTGATCGTGTCTGCCGTCGAACACTCCTCCGTACTCCATTCGGCTGAGGCGTGGGAGGCGGACGGCGGGAGCGTCACCCAGGTGGCCGTCAACCGGGCGGGAGCCGTCGACCCTTCGGGGTACGCGGAGGCGCTCCGGGCGGACACCGCGCTGGCCTGCCTGCAGTCGGCCAACCACGAGGTGGGCACCGAGCAGCCGGTGGCCGAGGTGGCCGAGGTGTGCCGGGCCGCCGGGGTGCCGCTGCTGGTGGACGCGGCGCAGTCGCTGGGCTGGGGGCCGGTCGGGGGTGACTGGTCGCTGCTGACGGCCAGCGCGCACAAGTGGGGCGGGCCCTCGGGGGTCGGGCTGCTCGTCGTCCGCAAGGGGGTGCGGTTCGCCGCCCAAGGGCCGGTGGACGAGCGGGAGTCGGGCCGGGCGCCCGGTTTCGAGAACATCCCGGCCATCGTGGCGGCGGTGGCCTCGCTGCGCGCGGTACGGGCCGAGGCGGCCCGGGAGGCGGTACGGCTGCGGGAGCTGACGGAGCGGATCCGGGTCCGGGTGCCTCAGCTGGTACCGGACGTGGAGGTGGTCGGCGACGCCGGGCGCCGGCTGCCCGGGATCGTCACCTTCTCCTGCCTCTACGTGGACGGCGAGGCCCTGTTGCACGAGCTGGACCGGGCCGGCTTCTCGGTCTCCTCCGGCTCCTCGTGCACGTCCAGCACGCTGACGCCCAGCCATGTGCTGAAGGCGATGGGGGTGCTGAGCGAGGGCAACGTCCGGGTGTCGCTGCCGCCCGGCACGGCGGAGGAGGACGTGGAGCGGTTCCTGGAGGTGCTGCCGGGGACGGTGGCCGGGGTGCGGGAGAAGCTGGGCGCACCGGCGCCGGCGACGGCCGTCCGGGCTCGGGAGCTGGTCGTCGACTCCCTGGGCAAGCGCTGCCCGATCCCGGTCATCGAGCTGGCGAAGGTGTTCGGCGGGGTCCCGGTGGGCGGCCTCGTACGGGTCCTGTCGGACGACGAGGCCGCCCGCCTGGACATCCCGGCGTGGTGCCAGATGCGGGGGCAGGAGTACGTGGGCGAGGAACCGGCGGAACGGGGAACGGCGTACCTGGTCCGCCGGGTGAGCTGAACGCCCCGCGGACCTCAGCTCAGGTGGGTGCGGACCTCCTCGCCCGCCTCTTCGCCGTACGCCTTCACGAACCGCTCCATGAAGTGGGTCCGCCGCAGCTGGTACTCCTGCGTCCCCACGGTCTCGATGACCAGGGTGGCGAGCATGCACCCGATCTGCGCCGCGCGCTCCAGCGAGACGCCCCAGGCCAGCCCGGACAGGAAACCCGCGCGGAAGGCGTCGCCGACGCCGGTGGGGTCGGCCTTGCGGTCCTCCTCCGGGCAGCCGACCTCGATCGGGTCCGCGCCGGTCCGCTCGATGCGCACGCCCCGCGAGCCGAGGGTGGTGACCCGGTGGCCGACCTTGGACAGGATCTCCGCGTCGCTCCAGCCGGTCTTGGACTCGATGAGGCCCTTCTCGTACTCGTTGGAGAAGAGGTAGGTCGCGCCGTCCAGCAGTATCCGGATCTCCTCGCCCTCCATCCGGGCGATCTGCTGGGAGAAGTCGGCGGCGAACGGGATGTTCCGGGAGCGGCACTCCTCGGTGTGGCGGAGCATCGCCTCGGGGTCGTCGGCGCCGATGAGGACCAGGTCGAGGCCGCCCACGCGGTCCGCGACGGTCTTCAGCTCGATGAGGCGGGCCTCGCTCATCGCGCCGGTGTAGAAGGAGCCGATCTGGTTGTGGTCGGCGTCGGTGGTGCACACGAAGCGGGCGGTGTGCAGCGTCTCGGAGATGCGGACCGAGTCCGTGTCCACGCCGTGCCGGTCGAGCCACGCCCGGTACTCGTCGAAGTCGAAGCCGGCGGCGCCGACCAGGATCGGGCGGGTGCCGAGCTGGCCCATGCCGAAGGCGATGTTGGCGGCGACGCCGCCGCGGCGGACGTCGAGGTTGTCGACCAGGAAGGAGAGCGAAACCGTGTGCAGCTGGTCCGCGACGAACTGGTCGGCGAAGCGGCCGGGGAAGGTCATGAGGTGGTCGGTGGCGATGGAGCCGGTGACTGCGATGCGCACGACGGGGATTCTCCTGGGGAGGCTGGATTGACAGTTCACGCTACCGGTTCGGCCGCCCGCACTGAAGCTGACGAAACTACCCGATAGTAGATCTTTCTTCGCGGCCCGTGCCGTGCGTACGGTGCGCCCATGACGAACCCCGAGGTCTTCTCCCGCCCCCCGGCCGAGCCCGACGGCGGCCTCGCCTCGCTGTGGGGCGACTGCGCCCGGATGGTTCCGCACTGGGCGGCCCCGGAGCGGGCCGAGTCCCGTCCGGTGTCCCCGTCCCGGATCCACGGGGTGTCCGTGCCGGCGCGGTCGGCACGGCTGCTGGACGCGATGTCGGAGTACGGCGACTGACCGGGAGGACGTGACCGGGAACCGCGCGCCGCCCTCCCGCGTCCCATCGCCGTCCCCCGCGCGGGGAGCGCGGGGCACGACCAGCGAGGAGCGATGCGGTGAACACCGAGCACCCTGAGGACTCCGGCGCCCCGGAGCGCCACGGGACCGGACGGACGAGGCGGCGCCCCACCGCGCTCGTCGTCTCCGTCGCCACCGCCGCCGTGCTGCTCGTCGGCGGCGGCGGGGCCTACCTGGCGGCCGGCGGCCAGAGCGCGTCCACGGACGCCCCGGCCGCGCCCGCGGGGGCCCGCACTCCCCCGCCGCTCGCCCTGGACGGCTGGACCGGTTCCGGCACCGGCACCGGCGGTGTCGCGCCCGGCGAGCCCGATCCGTCCGGTGCCCGGTACGTGGCCGCCGGCGAACTGCCGGACGGACCCGGCTCGGCACCGGTGTACGGGCCGGGGGCCGAGGCCGGCCGGGAGCGGGTGGCGCGGCTGGCGCGGGCGCTCGGCATGGACGGGACCCCGGTGGCCGAGGGCCGGATCTGGCGGGTCGGCGGCCGGGACGGCTCCGGACCGGCCCTGACGGTGCACCGGGACGCGCCGGGCAGCTGGTCGTACAGCCGGTACGCGCCCGGCACCGACGACTGCCGCAAGGTGACCGTCTGCTCCCCCGGCCCGGGCGCCCCGGCCGGCGATCCGGTGGGCGTGGCCGACGCCGAGCGGGCGGCCGCGCCGGTGCTGGAGGCGGCCGGGCTGGAGGGCGCGAGGACCGACGCGAGCCGGGTGACGGGCGCCCAGCGGGTGGTGGACGCCGATCCGGTGGTGGGCGGGCTGCCCACGTACGGCTGGACGACCGGCCTGACCGTCGGCCGCGGGGGTGAACTGGTCGGCGGCCACGGGCTGCTGGCCGCGCCGGTGAAGGGCGACACGTATCCCGTGCTGGGCGCGGCGCGCACGCTGGAGCTGATGAACGGGGCGGCCGGGGGCGGCCACCGGATGGGGATCGGCGGGTGCGCGAGCCCGGTGCCGCTGAAGGACCGGCTGGAGGCGCCGTGCGGGGCGTCCACGGGGGTGCCGAAGCGGGCGCGGGAGACGCTCTCCGTGGACAAGGCGGTGTTCGGGTTGGCCGCGCACTCGGTGGGCGGGCGGCAGACGCTGGTGCCGTCCTGGCTGTTCCGGGTGCGGGGGGCCGGCGGGGGCGAGGCGTTCACGGTGACGTATCCGGCGGTCGACCCGGCGTATCTGACGCCCGCCTCCGCGTCCGCGTCCCCCGCGCCGGTGCCGTCCGGGAGGAGCCGGAGCGTGCCGGTGACCTCGTACTCGGCCGACGGGCGGATGCTGCGGGTGGGGTTCTCCGGCGGGGTGTGCGCCGACTACCGGGTCTCGGCGCGGGAGAGCGGCGACCGGGTGACGGTGACGGTCACCGAGACGCCCTGGCCGGACCGGGTGTGCGTGCTGATCGCCAAGGAGTACGTGAAGACCGTGACGCTGGACGCGCCGCCGGCCGGGCGGACGGTGACCGGCGCGGACGGCCGGGAGATCCCCGAGGCCGCGCCGGGCGCGCTGCGGCCGGACGCGTCGGCACGGCCGCGCTGAACCGGCCCGCTGGTTCCTGACCCGGCCGGCGGGTCACCGGCGGACGAAGGCCCGCCGGTTGGCGACAGACGAAGGCGGCGGCCCCCGTGGAGGGGACCGCCGCCTTCACCGTCCGGTGCCGTCTGGGCTCAGCTGAAGGAGTCGCCGCAGGCGCAGGAGCCGGTCGCGTTCGGGTTGTCGATCGTGAAGCCCTGCTTCTCGATCGTGTCCACGAAGTCGACGGTGGCGCCGCCCAGGTACGGAGCGCTCATGCGGTCCGTGACGACCTTGACCCCGCCGAAGTCCTTCACGACGTCGCCGTCGAGCGAGCGCTCGTCGAAGAAGAGCTGGTAGCGCAGGCCGGAGCAGCCGCCGGGCTGGACGGCGACACGCAGCGCGAGGTCGTCGCGGCCTTCCTGGTCGAGCAGGGCCTTGACCTTGGCCGCGGCGGCGTCGGTCAGGATGATGCCGTCGGTGACGGTGGTGGTCTCGTCCGATACGGACATCTACATCTCTCCCGGGTTGTACGGAGACTGCTTGCCGACGTATGCAACCGGCGCTGCCGCGGTTTCATTCCGGGCCGGGCGATCGCGCTGTCGCGTTGTCGCGTTTTTGTGTCGCTTCCTCATGCTCGCACATGGCCCGTCGGGGGGACAGCGGCTCGGAGAAGGGCCCCGGCGGGATTCACGTCACATCGACGCTATGGCCATCGTCAAAGTGACATGAAGCGGTTATGATAATAGCGTCAGTTAGACGAAAAGTAGAAAGGGTGCGTGTCGTGACCACCGCCCAGACCCCGGAGCTCGACGTGCAGCCGAGTCCGCTCGCCCTGCTGCTGCTCGGCCGTGAGGCCGACCCGAAGAGCGAGCGGGGCGTCGAGTGTCCCGGCGACCTGCCGTCGCCGTCCGACCCCGACCTGGTCGAACGCGCCCGCGCGGCCAAGGAGAAGCTCGGCGACAAGGTCTTCGTGCTCGGCCACCACTACCAGCGCGACGAGGTCATCCAGTTCGCCGATGTCACGGGTGACTCCTTCAAGCTGGCCCGGGACGCCGCCGCGCGCCCGGAGGCCGAGTACATCGTCTTCTGCGGTGTGCACTTCATGGCCGAGTCGGCGGACATCCTGACGTCCGACGACCAGAAGGTGGTCCTGCCCGACCTGGCCGCCGGCTGCTCCATGGCGGACATGGCGACGGCCGAGCAGGTCGCCGAGTGCTGGGACGTGCTGACCGAGGCCGGGATCGCCGAGCAGGTCGTCCCCGTCTCGTACATGAACTCCTCCGCCGACATCAAGGCGTTCACCGGCAAGCACGGCGGCACGATCTGCACCTCCTCCAACGCCAAGCGGGCGCTCGACTGGGCGTTCGAGCAGGGCGAGAAGGTGCTGTTCCTGCCGGACCAGCACCTGGGGCGCAACACCGCCGTCCGGGACATGGGGATGTCCCTGGACGACTGCGTGGTCTACAACCCGCACAAGCCGAACGGCGGCCTGACCGCCGAGGAGCTGCGGGCCGCGAAGATGATCCTTTGGCGCGGCCACTGCTCGGTGCACGGCCGGTTCAGCCTGGACTCGGTCAACGACGTGCGTGCCCGCATCCCCAGGGTGAACGTCCTGGTCCACCCGGAGTGCCGGCACGAGGTCGTCGCGGCGGCGGACTACGTCGGCTCGACCGAGTACATCATCAAGGCCCTGGAGGCCGCCCCGGCCGGTTCCAAGTGGGCCATCGGCACCGAGCTGAACCTGGTCCGGCGGCTGGCGAACCGTTTCGCGCCCGAGGGCAAGGAGATCGTCTTCCTCGACCGTACGGTCTGCTTCTGCTCGACCATGAACCGCATCGACCTGCCCCACCTGGTCTGGGCGCTGGAGTCGCTGGCCGAGGGCAACCTGGTCAACCGGATCGAGGTCGACAAGGAGACGGAGGCGTTCGCCAAGCTGGCGCTGGAGCGGATGCTGGCGCTGCCGTAGCCCCCGGCGGTACGACGTGAGGAAGGGGCCGCACCCTCGGGTGCGGCCCCTTCCTGCTTTCCGCCGTGGCTAGACCCCGGCCGGCTCCGGCGTCCGTTCCGTGTCCGGCCGCCGCTTCGCCGCCCGCTTCTTCGCCCGGCGCTCCTTGCGCAGCTCCAGCATCGCGTAGAGCGTCGGGACGAGGAGGAGGGTCAGCAGGGTGGAGGTGATCAGGCCGCCGATGACGACCACGGCGAGGGGCTGGGCGATGAAGCCGCCCTCGCCGGTGACGCCCAGGGCCATCGGGAGCAGGGCGAAGATGGTCGCCAGCGCCGTCATCAGGATCGGGCGGAGCCGGTGCCGGCCGCCCTCGATCACGGCGTCCACCACGCCGTGGCCCTGTGCCCGGTACTGGTTGATCAGGTCGATCAGCACGATCGCGTTGGTCACCACGATGCCGATCAGCATCAGCATGCCGATCATCGCGGGCACGCCCATCGGGGTGCCGGTGGCCACCAGCAGGCCGATCGCGCCGGTCGCCGCGAAGGGGACGGAGACCAGCAGGATCAGCGGCTGGGCGAGCGAGCGGAACGTCGCGACCAGCAGCACGAAGACGATCGCGATGGCCGCCAGCATGGCCAGGCCCAGGTTCTTGAACGCGTCGTCCTGGTCGGAGGAGACACCGCCGATCTCGGCCGTGGCGCCCGCCGGGAGCTTCAGCGCCTTGATCCTCGACTGGAGCTTGCCGCTGATCGCGCCCGTGTTGTCGCCCGTCGGCCGGGCCGTGACGGTGGCCGCGCGCTGCCCGTCGATGCGGGTCATGGACACGGGGCCGTCGACCAGCTTCACCGTGGCGATGTCGCCGAGCTTCACCGGGCCGAGGCGCAGGTCCTTCAGCCGATCCAGGGTGGTCGCGGGCTCGGCCGGCCGTACGACGACGTCCCGCTCGGTGTCGTCCAGGACCGCCTTGGCCGCCGTCGTGCCGCGCACCGCCTGCGCGACCGCCGCGCCGAGCTTCTGGTCGTCGAACCCGGCGGCCGCCGCCTTCGCGTTGGCCCTGACCGAGATCCGCGGCACGCTCTGCGCGAGGTCGCTGGTGACGTCCGTGACGTGGTCGAGGCCGGCGACAGTGGCGCGGACCTGCTCCGCCGCCGTCCGCAGCGCCTTCGGGTCGGATGCCTTGACCACCACGCTCAGGTCCTGGCTGCCGAAGCCGTCACCGGCCGAGACGGTGGTCGTACCGATGCCGTCGAGCTTCTTCAGCCCGTCCTCCAGGTGCCGCCGCACCTCGTCGTAGGAGGCGGAGTCCTCCAGCATGACCTGGTACGACGCCTGGTTGGTGTCGGTGCCGCCGCCGAAGGCCGCCAGGAGGCCGGAGGAGCCGACGGTGACCTGGTAGTCCTTCACTCCCTCGGTGGAGGCCAGCAACTTCTCCACCCGCCGGGCCTGCGTGTCGGTGGCCGCCAGGCTGGTGCCGGGCTTCAGCTTCTGCTTGATCGTGAGGACCTCCTGCTCGCCCTGGTCGAAGAAGTTCGTCTTCAGCAGGCCGGACATGCCGAAGGTGACGACCAGGACGACGAGCGCGATGAGCACGCTGGTGAGCCGGCGCCGGGTGGCGAACCGCAGTACGGGGACGTAGGCGCGCTGCAGACGGCTGTCGGCCTCCTTCTCCTCGGCCTTGCGGCGGGCCTCCGCGGCGTCGTCGGGGGTGCCCTTGGGGGCGCGCAGGAACCAGTACGACAGCACCGGCACGACCGTCAGCGACACCAGCAGGGAGGCCAGCAGGGCCGCCGTCACGGTGATGCTGAACGAGCCGAACAGGGCGCCCACCATGCCGCCGACCAGGCCGATCGGCAGGAACACGGCGACCGTGGTGAGGGTGGAGGAGGTGACCGCGCCGGCCACCTCGCGCACGGCGGTGAGGATGGCCTCCTTGCGCTCCTCGCCGTAGCCGAGGTGCCGCTTGATGTTCTCCAGGACCACGATCGAGTCGTCCACGACCCGGCCGACGGCGATGGTCAGCGCGCCGAGGGTGAGCATGTTCAGCGACAGGCCGCGGGTCCACAGCACCAGCAGGGCGAGGACCACGGACAGCGGGATGGACACCGCCGTGACCAGGGTCGAGCGGACCGACGCCAGGAAGAACAGGATCACCACGACCGCGAAGAGCAGACCGAGCGCGCCCTCGGTGGTCAGGCCCTTGATGGACTTGGACACGGCCGGACCCTGGTCGCTGACGACCGTCAGCTCGGCGCCGGAGCCGAGGTCCGCGCGCAGTGCGGGCAGCTTGTCCTTGACCGCGTTGGAGATGGAGACCGCGCTGCCGTCGTGGGCCATCGTGACGTTGACGGCGAGGCTGGGCCGGCCGTCGGTGCGGGCGAGGGAGTCGGCCGGGGCCGGGCGCTCCTCGACGGTCGCCACGTCGCCGAGGCGGACCGGCTCGCCCTTGCCGGTGACCATCAGGTCCTGGATCTGCTTCAGCGAGGTGAAGCCGCCGCCGACCTGGACGGTGCGGTTGGCGCCGTCCTCGTCGAAGGAGCCGGCCGGGACGGTGGCGCCGCCCGCCTGGAGGGCCTGGCCGAGGTCGGCGGCGGTGAGACCGGCGCGCGCGAGCTTCGCGTCGTCCGGGGTGACGGTGACCTGGCGGTCGCGGACGCCCATGACCTGCACGCGGCCGACGCCGTCGATGTCCTTCAGGGCCGGGACCACCGTGGTGTCGAGCTGGTCCGCGAGCGCCTGCTGGTCCTTGTCGGAGGTGACGGCGAGGACCACGGTCGGCAGGTCGTCGGTGGACCCGGAGACCACCTGGGGGTCGACGTCGTCCGGGAGCTGGTTGCGGGCCCGGTTCACCGCCTGCTGGACGTCGGCGACGATCCGCGCGGTGTCGTTGCCGTAGTCGAAGGACGCCATGATCACGGCGTTGCCCTCGCTCGCGGTGGAGGTGACACCGGTGACGCCGTCGACGCCCTGGAGGTTGTCCTCGAGGGGCTCGACGACCTGCTTCTCGACCACGTCGGGCGAGGCGCCCTGGTACGGCGCGATCACCGACACCATGGGCAGTTCTATGGTGGGCAGCAGCTGCTGTTTGATCTGGGGTATCGCGATCAGCCCGAAGGCGAGCGCGACCAGCGACACGAGCCCGACGAGGGCCCGTTGCGCGAGGCTGAAGCGGGACAGCCAGGACATGGATCAGGTTCTCTCATCCCGGGGACGGCACAGGTCTCCACCACCCTGAGCCATCCCGGACGGCCCCGCCGTAGGCCCCAGGTCCCGTTCCCCGCCGGGCCCCTACTCCGCGCGCAGTACACGCGGGTGGAGATCAGTCCCTCCTCGGACGGACCAGCCCCGACTCGTACGCGATGACGACCAGCTGCGCCCGGTCCCGCGCGCCCAGCTTGGCCATGGCCCGGTTGACGTGCGTCTTCACCGTCAGCGGGCTGACCGCGAGGCGCTCGGCGATCTCGTCGTTGGAGTGACCGCCGGCCACCTGGACGAGCACTTCCCGCTCCCGGCCGGTGAGCGTGGCGAGCCGCTCGGCGCGGGCGGGGTCGGGCACGGCGCCGGTGTCGCCCTGGGCGAGGAAGCGGGCGATCAGGCCCTTGGTGGCGGCCGGGGAGAGCAGGGCCTCCCCGCCGGCCGCGACCCGGATGGCGGTCAGCAGCTCCTCCGGCTCGCTGCCCTTGCCGAGGAAGCCGGAAGCGCCGGCGCGCAGCGCCTGGACCACGTAGTCGTCCACCTCGAAGGTGGTCAGGATGACCACGCGGACCCGGGCCAGGGCGGGGTCGGCGCCGATCTCCCGGGTGGCGGCGAGGCCGTCGGTGCCGGGCATCCGGATGTCCATCAGGACGACGTCGGGGGTGTGCTCGCGGGCCAGCCGGACCGCCTCCGCGCCGTCGGACGCCTCCCCCACCACCTCCATGCCGGGCTCGGAGTCGACCAGCACCCGGAACGCGCTGCGCAGCAGTGCCTGGTCGTCGGCGAGCAGGACACGGATGGTCATACGGGCTCCCCCTGGGCGGTCGTCGGGTGGACCGGCAGGATCGCATGGACGCGGAAGCCGCCGCCGTAGCGGGGTCCGGTGGTCAGGGTGCCGCCGAGGGCGGTGACCCGCTCGCGCATGCCGAGCAGCCCGTGCCCGCCGCCGTCCTCGGGCGTGCCGGGCCCGCCCTCCCCGTCGTCCAGCACGGTGACCTCCAGGTCGGGTCCGACGCGTACGACGCTCACCTCCGCCCGGGCCGCGGGTCCTGCGTGCTTGCGCACGTTGGTCAGGGCCTCCTGCACGATCCGGTAGGCGGCCAGGTCGACGGCGGCGGGCAGGTCGCCGGGCCGGTCGGCGCAGGCCACCTCCACGGGCAGGCCGGCGTTGCGGAAGGTGGCCGCCAGCTCGGCCAGGCGGCTCAGGCCGGGGGCGGGCTCGGTGGGGGCCTCCGGGTCGTCGGACTGGCGCAGCAGGCCGACGGTGGCGCGCAGTTCGTTCAGCGCGCTGCGGCCGGCCTCGCGGACGTGGGCGAGGGCCTCCTTGGCCTGGTCGGGCCGCTTGTCCATGACGTGGGCGGCGACCCCGGCCTGCACGTTCACCAGGGCGATGTGGTGGGCGACGACGTCGTGCAGATCGCGGGCGATGCGCAGCCGTTCCTCGGCGACCCTTCGGCGGGCCTCCTCCTCCCGGGTGCGTTCGGCGCGTTCGGCGCGGTCCCGGATGGCCTGCACGACGGCGCGGCGGCTGCGTACGGCGTCCCCGGCGGTGGCGCCGATGCCGGTCCAGGCGAGCACGCCCAGGTTCTCCTGGGCGTACCAGGGCAGCGGGCCGGCGAGCATGGCGGCGGCCGTCAGCACGGTCATGGTGAGCAGGCCGAGCCGCCAGGTGGTGGGGCGGTCGGTGGTCGCGGCGACGGTGTACAGGGCGACGACGGCGGACATCGCGACCGGGGCGCGCGGGTCGCCGGTGACGCACTCGACCACGGAGAGCGTGCCGGTGACGGCGAGCACGGCGCGGGGCCGGCGGCGGCGGAAGACCAGCGCGACGGCGCCGAGCAGCATCAGGAGCAGGCTGAGGGTGTCCGGGGTGCGCACGCCCCAGGTGACGCCGTGCCCGTCCCTCGGCACCGCGAAGGAGCCGGCGACCATGCACACCAGGACGCCGGCGGCCAGGGCCGCGTCCAGGGCGAGGGGGTGGGCCTTCAGGCCGCACCAGGCGCGTTCGAGAGTGCTCACCCGGGAACAGTACGGCGCCCCTCGGACGCCGTGGACCGGGCCGGAGGACACTGGGTCGCCCGTTCGGGTGATCACCTGGTGAACGTCCGTTCCGGCGCCCGGCTCCTTCGGCAGTCTGAGGGCACACGTGACCGGCGAGACGTATGAGGACGGGTGAGACCCATGGTGACCAAGGCCGAGCGGGACTACTTCCAGACGCTGTTCCGGCAGCTCGACACCGACGGGGACGGCACGATCGCGCAGGTGGACCTCGACCAGCTGGTGCAGGGCACGCTGCTGCGGTCCGGCGCCGTCCCGGGCAGCGAGCGCTGGCGGCGGATCACCGACCTCGGCAACCGGCTCTGGGACGATCTGCGCGCCGGCCTGGACAGCGACGGGAACGGCACGGTCTCGGCCCGCGAGTTCGTCACCGCCTACCGGCGCCCCGAGTTCCTGGAGCGGACCGCCGTCCCCTTCGAGGTGGCCGTGCTGGAGATGTCCGACGAGGACGGTGACGGCAAGGTCTCGGTGACCGAGTGGCTGGCGTGGCAGCAGGCCAAGGGACTGCCCGCTCAGGAGGCCCTGGCGGAGTTCATGGAGATCGACGCCGACGGCGACGGGCACCTGGAGAGGAGCGAGTACACCCGGTACCTGGAGACCCGGTACACGTCCTAGCCCCGGCCGGACCCGGTCAACCCGGGATGAGGCCGTCGTCGGTCAGGAGTTCCCGGACCTCCTCCAGGGTCGCGTCCGGCGACGGCAGGATCAGGTCGGACGGTTCCAGCGCATCGTCCGGAAGCGGGGTGCCGAGGCGGCGGACGGCGTCCAGCAGCGCGGTGAGCGTGCGGCGGAAGCCGTCCTCGTCGCCGCTCTCCATCTCGGCGAGCAGTTCGTCGTCCAGCCTGTTCAGTTCGGCGAGGTGGGCGTCTTCCACCCGCACCTGGCCCTCCCCCATGATCCGTACGATCATGTCGGCCTCCTCGGCTCGGGCCCCGGCGCCGGCTACTGCTTGTCGAAGCGCGGGGTGTCCTGCGGCTGCTGCTGGGACTGCCCCTGACCGGCGCCGCCCTCGATGGCCTGCTGCGGGGCGCCTCCGGCCAGCTCGGCCTTCATGCGCTGCAGTTCCAGCTCTACATCCGTACCACCGGAGAGCCGGTCCAGCTCGGCCTGGATGTCGTCCTTGCGCATCCCGGAGGGGTCGTCCAGGGCGCCGGAGGCGAGCAGCTCGTCGATGGCGCCGGCCCGGGCCTGCATCTGGGCGGTCTTGTCCTCGGCGCGCTGGATGGCGAGGCCGACGTCGCCCATCTCCTCGGAGATGCCGGAGAACGCCTCGCCGATGCGGGTCTGGGCCTGGGCGGCGGTGTAGGTGGCCTTCAGGGTCTCCTTCTTCGTGCGGAAGGCGTCCACCTTGGCCTGGAGGCGCTGGGCCGCCAGGGTCAGCTTCTCCTCCTCGCCCTGGAGGGTGGCGTGCTGCGTCTCCAGATCGGTGACCTGCTGCTGGAGCGCGGCCTTGCGGGACAGCGCCTCGCGGGCCAGGTCCTCCCGGCCGAGCGCGAGCGCCTTGCGGCCCTGGTCCTCCAGCTTGGCGGACTGCTGCTGGAGCTGGCCGAGCTGGAGCTCCAGGCGCTTGCGGCTGGTCGCCACGTCGGCGACGCCGCGCCGCACCTTCTGCAGCAGTTCCAGCTGCTTCTGGTACGAGTAGTCGAGGGTCTCGCGCGGGTCCTCGGCCCGGTCCAGGGCCTTGTTCGCCTTCGCGCGGAAGATCATCCCCATACGCTTCATGACACCGCTCATGGGCTTCGCGCGCCCCCTTCTGACGGACTCCAGCTCACCGATCCTGCGACAAGACCCACAGTACGGGCCCTGTCTCCATTACCGCACTGTTCGCGGGGCGATGCGCTCCTCCCCGAGGACGACTGCGGACCGCTCCGCTCCGGCTCAAGGAGTAGGTGATCCCACTCCCCGGTCCCCCTCCGCCCTTTCCGTGTCTTCCCGTGTCTCCCCGTGTCTCCCTCTGTCCTCTCCAGACGTACGGCGTTGCCGGATCGTTCCCCACCGGGCTGGGTCCATGCCGGTGCAGCCCTTACCCTTGGGATTTGTGTTCCGTAGCCGTGCCAAGGAAGAGAAGGCCCCCGCCACCAAGGCGGCGGTGACCGACTCCAAGCAGCCCCGTGACCCGCAGGCCCCCAAGGGCAGGCCCACGCCCAAGCGCAGTGAGGCCCGTACCCAGCGCCGCAGCGTCGCCCATACGCCGACGAACCGCAAGGAGGCCGCGAAGCGCCAGCGCGAGGAGCGGCGGCAGGCCCTGGAACGGCAGCGCCAGGCGCTCGCCAACGGGGACGAGCGCTATCTGCCCGCCCGGGACAAGGGCCCGGTCCGCCGGTTCGCCCGGGACTGGGTCGACTCGCGGTTCAACGTGGCGGAGTTCTTCCTGCCGCTCGCCGTGGTCATCCTGGTGCTGAGCGTGGTGCGGGTCGGGGCGATCCAGAGTCTCGCGCTGCTGCTGTGGCTGATCGTGATCGTGCTGATCGTGCTGGACGCGGCGGTGAGCGGCTTCCGGCTGAAGAAGCGGCTCGCGGAGCGCTTCCCGGACGAGAACACCCGCGGCGCGGTCGCCTACGCGCTGATGCGGTCCCTCCAGATGCGCCGGCTGCGCCTGCCGAAGCCGCGGGTCAAGCGCGGAGAGCGGCCCTGAGCGCCGACGCGTTCACCGGGGGGACGTCGCCGGCCCGGCCGCACGAGCTGGGCGGGCTGCGCGACCTCGTGTCCCAGGAGCTGGTGACCCGGCAGCTGGACGAACAGATAGCCGGGCGGTTCCCGGTCGGGCGGCGGCTGCGGGTGCTCGACGTGGGGATGGGCCAGGGCGCGCAGGCGCTTCGGCTGGCCCGGCTCGGCCACGAGGTGACCGGGGTCGAACGGGACCCCAGGATGATCGCCGCCGCCCGCGCGAACCTGGCCCTGGAGCCGGAGGGCATCCGGCAGCGGGTGCGGCTGGTGCAGGGCGACGGCCGGGACACCGGGGTGCACTTCCGGCCCGGCAGCTTCGACGTGGTGCTGTGCCACGCCGTACTGATGTACGTGGAGGACCCCGATCCGCTGGTGGCGGGCCTGGCCCGGATGCTCGCCCCCGGTGGCCTGCTCTCCCTGCTGGTGCGCAACGGCGACGCGCTCGCCATGCGGCCGGGCCTCGGCGGTGACTGGGCGGGCGCCCTCGCCGCCTTCGACACCACCACCTACCGCAACCGGCTGGGCCTGGACGTGCGCGCCGACCGGCTGTCCGCGCTGACCGCCACGCTCGCCGGGATCGCCGCCCCGTTGCAGGCCTGGTACGGCGTGCGGGTGTTCACGGACACGGCGGCGCACAACGCGGCGCTGCCCCAGGACCTGCCGACGCTGCTCGCGGTCGAGGAGCGGGCCGGGCGCACGGACCCCTACCGCGGGGTGGCGGCGCTGCTGCATCTGTGCGGGGTACGGGGCTGAGCCCGTTCGGGGCAAGCGCACGGGACGGCTGATCACCGTGCGGTGACACTCGGGACATGGACGCTTCCCGTATCCGCGCGCGTTCCCCCCGTACCGCCGTCCTCGCCGCCGCGCTGGCGTGCTGCGCGGCCCTCGCCGCCGGCTGCACCACCCCCGCCGCCCCGGCCGGGCGGGACACCCCGGCGAGCCCCGGGGCGGCCGTGCCGATGGCCGCGGACGATCTGCAGAGCCGGTATCTGCGCGTCATCAAGGAGGTGCTGCCCTCGGTCGTGCAGATCCAGGCGAGCCGGGACCTGGGCTCCGGGGTGGTGTACGACGGCGACGGGCACATCGTCACCAACGCGCACGTGGTCGGCTCGGAGACGACGTTCCAGGTGACCACGGCCAACAACGAGGAGCCGCTCACCGCGCGCCTGGTCTACTCCTACCCCGAGCAGGATCTCGCCGTGATCCGGCTGGAAAAGGTGCCGGACGGGCTGCGGCCGGCGGTGTTCGGGGACTCCGGGAAGGTGGCGGTGGGCCAGATCGTGCTGGCCATGGGGTCGCCGCTGGGGCTGTCGTCCAGCGTGACCCAGGGCATCGTCTCGGCGACCGGGCGGACCGTCAGCGAGGGCGACTCGGGCGGCGGCACGGGCGCGACCATCGCCAACATGGTGCAGACCTCGGCCGCGATCAACCCGGGCAACAGCGGCGGCGCCCTGGTCGACCTGGACGGGCGGGTGATCGGCATCCCGACGCTGGCGGCCGTCGACCAGAGCCTCGGCGGCGGCGCGGCGCCGGGCATCGGGTTCGCCATCCCGGCGACGATGGTGAAGACGGTCGCCGACCAGATCGTCAAGGAGGGCAAGGTCGTCGACTCCGGGCGGGCGGCCCTCGACATCACCGCGCGGACCGTCGTCGACGACCGCTACCAGCCGGTCGGGGTGGCGGTGGTCACCGCCCGCCCCGGCGGCGCCGCCGACCGGGCGGGGCTCAGGCCCGGTGACATCCTCACCAGGCTGGGCGGCCGGCGGATCTCCACCATCACCTCGCTCGCCGAGGCGCTGGCCACGGCCCGGCCGGGCCGGCGGACGACGGTGACGTACCTGCGCGACGGCGACGAGCGCACGGCACAGGTGACGCTGGGCGAGCAGTGAGGAGAGGGCCCCTGCAGCGAAGCGGGCCCCTCCGGCAGAGCGTGGCCCTTCCGGGAGAGCGGGCCCCTCCCCACCGCCCGTGCCGGTCCGGTCAGGCCGGGGCGTCGGCGCGCAGGCTCATCGGCCCGTAGATCTCGGTCCCCTCCTCGAACAGCCGCACCTGGTCGGCCCCGCCCTCCAGCAGCGCCTTCCAGTTCTCGCCGATCCAGGACTCGGCATCGCCCTGCGTGGTGAACTCCTCGGGCCGGACGGCGGGCTGGACCTCCGTCCCGTCGGCCTTCTCGAACCGCCACGTCCATGCCGTCATACAGGCCTCCTTCGTTCCAACACCTGCTGGCAGCCTAGCCGGAAGCGCAAGACCCACCGGGAGGGGCGAAAATCGGTCCGTGGAAATCACTCTGCTCGGTACCGGTGCCCCCGCCGGACTGCCTCGTCCCGACTGTTCCTGCGCCGTCTGCGCGAGCGCGCTAGGGCCGAACGCGCGGGCCGCGACCGCGGTGCTCGTGGACGACGCGCTGCTGCTCGACCTCACGCCGGGCGCGGCGTTCGCGGCGGCGCGCGCCGGGCATTCGCTCGGCGGGGTACGGCAGGTGCTGCTGTCGCATCCGCACGACGGCCCGGCGGTGGAGGTGCCGGCCGGGCTGCCGCAGCCCGGCCGGGTCCCGGACGGGCGGGAGCTGGCGCTGCTGACGGGGCATCGGGTGCGGGCGGTGGCGATGGACGCGGGCGGCACCGGGTACGCGGTGACCGGGCCGGAGGGGGAGCGGCTGCTGTACCTGCCGCCGGGCGCGGCACCGGCCGGTCTGGAGCAGGCCACCGCGCAGTCCTACGACATGGTCCTCGCGGACGTCGTGGGCCGCCCGGACGCGCTCGCCCGGCTCCGGGCGGTGGGCTCGGCGGGCCCCACGACCGACGTGGTCGCCGTCCACCTGGACCACGATGTGCCGGCCGGCCCGGAGCTGCGGCGCCGGCTCGCGGCGGCCGGGGCGCGGGCGGTGCCGGACGGTACGACGCTGGTGGTCGGGGCGTACGAGGAGGTGCCGGACGTGCCGCGCCGGACGCTGGTGCTGGGCGGGGCCCGCTCGGGCAAGTCGGTGGAGGCGGAGCGGCGGCTGGAGACGTTCCCGGACGTGCTGTACGTGGCGACGGGCGGCACGCGCGGCGGGGACACCGAGTGGGCGGCACGGGTGGCCGCGCACCGGGAGCGGCGGCCGGGGTCGTGGCGTACGGCGGAGACCACCGACCTGGTGCCGCTGCTGGCCGAGGACGGGCCGCCGGTGCTGATCGACTGCCTGTCGCTGTGGCTGACGGACGTGATGGATTCCGTGGGGGCGTGGGACGACGCGGAGTGGGCGGGCGGGGGCGAGAAGCTGCTGCGGGAGCGCGTACGGGAGCTGACCGACGCGGTGCGCGCCACCCGGCGGACCGTGGTCGCGGTGTCCAACGAGGTCGGCTCGGGCATCGTCCCCGCGACCCCCTCCGGCCGCCGCTACCGCGACGAACTCGGCCGGGTGAACGCGGCGTTCGCGAACGAGTGCGAACAGGTGGTCCTGGTGGTGGCGGGCCAGGCGGTGGTGCTGCGGGGGTGAGGCGGGCCCTGCTACCCCCTGTCCTTCCGCACCACCACCCGGTACGCGTTGGAGAACCGGGTCCGCCGGAACAGCGGAGCGCCCCCGCGATCCACGGCCGAGGCCAGCGCCAGCGCCGGCGCGGCGGCCAGGTGGAGCGCCGGGTGGGCGTGGGCCAGGGACAGGGCGACGGCCGCCGACAGGTCGTAGGGGATGTGCGGGGCCTTGCGGTCCACGACGAGGATCGCGCAGCCCAGGCCGGCCAGCTCCGCGCACAGGTTGGCCCGCGGCACCAGGTGCAGATGGCGCGGCTGCCCGTAGGGGAACCACCACCGGCCCAGCAGCGCGGCGAACACGCACGCCGGGTCCGGGACTTCGACGACCAGGTGGCCGCCGGGACGCAGCACGGTCAGCGCGGCGCGGAGTTCGGCGCGCGGGTCGGGGGTGTGCTCCAGATGGCGGAACATGGTGACCACGTCGTAGCGGGCGCGCAGCCGGGCCGCCATCCCGGGGGTCGTCAGATAGCCGCGGTGCGCCTCCTCCACCCGGCCCTCCAGCAGCGCCTGTTCGACCCGCGCCGTGGGGTCGAGCCCGTCGAAGCTGGTGTACGGGAAGAACTCCTTCGCCGCCTCGGGAAAGCGGGCGTGCCCGGTGCCGACGTCCAGCCAGCTCTCGGGTTCGCCGAGGGCCGACAGGCGCCAGGCGGTGTCCCGGTGCCGGCGCCGGACCGCGCGGGCGGACAGCACCCGGGCGGCGAGCTCCTCCAGCTGCCGCTCGTAGGAGTCCCGGTGGAAGAAGGCGAGTCCCTCCGCGCCGAGCCGGGGGTTCTGGAAGGCGTGGCCGCAGTCGCCGCAGGCGTCGACGGTGAAGGTGCCGGCCCGGTGGCGCAGCGGGTCGGGGGCGCGCAGCCGAGTGCGCAGGCGCCGGGAGCCGCACCAGGGGCAGTCCTCGCGGCGCGGCTCCAGGAAGGGGTCGTAGGGGGTGGTGAACTGCGGGGTGAGGGGCGTGGTCGGCATGGGCGGCTCCCTGTGCGACATTCCGCGGCAAAGCGGAACGTATGGGATGCCGATCCGAGGTGCAAAGACATCGTGGGGGTGTGGTGGCGATGTGGCGCCGGGCGGTTCGCGGCCGGGCGGTACTGTTCGGCGAATGAGCAGCCTTAATCTGGACGATTTCACCGATCTGATCGAGCGCCCGGACGGGGGCGTACGCCGTGACGCCGAGACCCGGCGGGAGCGCCAGATCGTGCCGCCCGGGGCGCTGGGCCGCCTCGACGAGCTGGGCGAGTGGCTGGCCGCCGCGCGGGGCGAGGTGCCGGTGCGGCCGGTCGAACGGCCGCGGGTGGTGCTCTTCGCCGGTGACCACGGTGTCGCCCGGCTGGGTGTCTCCGCGCGGCCGGCGGGCGGCGCGGAACAGCTGGTGCGGGCGGTGCTGGAGGGCGCGAGCCCCGTCTCGGTGCTCGCCCGCCGGCTGGAGGTGCCGGTACGGGTCGTGGACATGGCCCTGGACTGCCCGCTGGACGCCTTCCCGCCGGATGTGGTGCGGCACCGGGTACGGCGCGGCAGCGGCCGTATCGACGTCGAGGACGCGCTCACCCTGGAGGAGACCGAGGCCGCGCTGCGGGCCGGGGTCGCGGTCGCCGACGAGGAGGCCGACTCGGGCACCGATCTGGTGGTTCTCGGCGATGTCAGCGTGGGCGGGACCACGCCGGCGGCGGTGCTGATCGCCGCGCTGTGCGGCACCGACGCGTCCGTGGTGACCGGGCGCGGCGGGCTCGCGATCGACGACCTGACGTGGATGCGCAAGTGCGCGGCGATCCGGGACGCGCTCCGGCGGGCCCGGCCGGTGCTCGGCGACCAGCTCCAGCTGCTGGCGGCCGTGGGCGGGGCGGATCTGGCGGCGATGACCGGGTTCCTGTTGCAGTGCGCGGTGCGCAGGCTGCCGGTGATCCTCGACGGGGTCGTGGCCACCGCGTGCGCGCTGGTCGCCCAGCGGATCGCCTTCCGGGCGCCGGACTGGTGGCTGGCCGGGCACGCGAGCGGGGAGCCGGGACAGGCCAAGGCGCTGGACCGGATGGCCCTGGAGCCGCTGCTGGAGCAGGGGGTGAAGGTCGGCGAGGGCGTGGGCGCGCTGCTGGCGCTGCCGCTGGTGCGGGCCGCCGCCGCGCTGGCCGCGGAGCTGCCCGAGAAGGAGCCGGCGGAGGAGCCGGCGGAGGAGACGGCGGAGAAGGAACAGTCCATGGACTGATGCCGCCGCCGCTGCCACGGGCGGACAGGGGCGCGAAAAGTGCGATTTACCGCAATCGCGCCCATATGATCACCCTTTATGGGAGACGCCCGAATCGTCCTGGCGCGGCGCGCGGAGGCGCGGTGGGCCGCCGGGGCTTCCCGGCGGGCCGCCGCGTGCGCCGTCTGGTATCTGCGGACCGTCGCGTTCGTCAACTTCCTCAGCGCGGTGTGGGTCTCGCTCGGCCAGGACGTGCGCCGGCACAACCAGGACGACTTCTTCACGCCCTACCTGCTGACGGCCGGCTTCGCCTCCGGTGTGTTCACCGCCTTCCTGGCCATCACCATGCGCCGCCGCAAACGGGCCGCCTGGATCCTGAACCTGGTGCTGAGCGGGCTCTTCCTGGCCCTGCTCGCGTTCGCCATGACCTTCCCGGAGATCCGCCGGTACGCCCAGAACTGGGTCTCCCTGGCGCTGACGGCCGCCTTCACGGTCGCGCTGCTCATCGGCCGCCGGGAGTTCTACGCCAAGGGCGACCGCTCCAACCCCCGGCTCGCGGCGACCGTGGCCGTCGGCGGCGGCCTGGCCGCGAGCCTGCTGGCCGGGCTGCTGGTGACGGTCACCAACCAGGCGCCGGACGCGGCCCGCTCGACGTTCCCCGAACGCTGGTACTACGGCACCCTGCGACTGGTGTCGGTGGCCGCCGAGGAGTCCCGCTTCCCCGGCCTCGACCCGCCCAACTGGGCGAACGTGACCGTCAACGTGCTCAGCACCGCCCTGCTCCTGGCCGTGCTGTACGCCGCCTTCCGCTCCCGGCGCGCCGTCGACCCGCTCACCGAGGACGACGAGAAACGGCTGCGGGAACTGCTGGAGCGGCACGGTGAAAGGGACTCCCTCGGCTACTTCGCGCTGCGCCGGGAGAAGAGCGTCGTGTGGTCCCCGACCGGGAAGGCCGCCGTCGCCTACCGCGTCGTCGGCGGGGTGAGCCTGGCGTCCGGGGATCCGCTCGGGGACCCGGAGGCCTGGCCGGGGGCGATCGCGCCGTGGCTGGCCGAGGCGCGGGCGCACGGCTGGATCCCGGCGGTGATGGGCGCGAGCGAGGAGGCCGGCACGGTCTACGCCCGGCACGGCCTGGACGCGCTGGAACTCGGGGACGAGGCGGTCGTGGAGGTCGACGGGTTCACGCTGGAGGGGCGGGCCATGCGCACCGTCCGGCAGGCGTACAACCGGATGCGGCGGGCCGGGTACCGGGTGCGCGTCCGGCGCCACGAGGACATCCCGGCGGCCGAGATGGCGTACCTCGTCGAGCGCGCCGACGACTGGCGGGACGGCGCGACCGAGCGCGGCTTCAGCATGGCGCTGGGCCGGCTCGGGGACTCCCGCGACGGCCGGTGCGTGATGCTGGAGTGCGTGGACGCCGAGGGGCGGCTGCGGGCGCTGCTGTCCTTCGTGCCGTGGGGCCCGCACGGGCTGTCGCTGGACCTCATGCGGCGGGAACGGGACGTCGACGGCCACGCCAACGGGCTGATGGAGTTCATGGTCATCGAGCTGCTGCGGCGCGCCCGCGAGATCGGCATCACGCAGGTCTCGCTCAACTTCGCGATGTTCCGCTCGGTCTTCGAACGTGGCGCGCGCCTCGGCGCCGGGCCGGTGCTGAGGCTGTGGCGGTCGCTGCTCGCCTTCTTCTCCCGCTGGTGGCAGATCGAGTCGCTGTACCGCGCCAACGCCAAGTACCGGCCCATCTGGGAACCGCGGTTCCTGCTCTTCGAGAAGACCGCCGACCTGCCGCGCATCGGCCTCGCCTCGGCCCGCGCGGAGGGGTTCCTGGAGGCGCCGGGACCGCCCGGGTGGCCGCGCCGGAGGCAGCTGCGCGACGCACCGACGACCGTACGGGGATGAGGAGCACATGAGGAGAACGCTCGCCCGCTGGGCCCGGGCCGAGTGGGGCCCGCTGTACGCCGCGGTGCGCGGCCCGCTGCGCCGGCGGGGGCCGTCCGCGCTGCCGCTGACCGCGGCCGCGGTGGGCCTGACGGCGTTCCTCCACTACGCGCAGAACCAGCCGTGGGGAGACCCGTTGGTGCGGAACCTGGGCGCCGTACGGGCCGACGACCCGCTGTGGCCGGCCCTGCTGCGCACCCCGCTGTCGCTGTTCGTGCCCGCGCCGGACCTGCCGGTGTGGGGGGCGCTGGCGCAGATCCTGCTGGTGTTCGGGATCGCGGAGCTGTGCCTGGGCCGGTGGCGGACGCTGGCCATCGCCTACGCCGCCACGCTCGCCGGGACCCTGTACGCGCGCCTCGGCGTCACCCTCGGCGCGCACGCCCCGTTCGGGCTGCCTTGGACCGACGCGCAGGTGGTGGACACCGGCCCGTCGGCGGCGGTCGTGGGACTCGCGGTGTACGTGGGCTGGCGGTACGGCGCCTACGCGACGGCGGGCGCGGTGACCCTGGCGATGGTCGCCGAGGTGCTGCTGAAGGAGAACCTGGCGGGCAAGGAACACCTGGCCGCGCTCACCGCGGTGGGCCTGCTGTGCCTGCTGGCGGCCCTGCGGCACCGCGACCCGGACCGCCCCCGCCCGCACCGCGGCCCGGCCGGCCGGCCCGGCCGGGACCCGGGCACCCCACCGGTCCGGACCTGAGGCCGGCTCCGGGCCCGTCACCGGAAGACCGGCCAAGCGGGAAGGCCGGAGGAGCCGACCGGGCGAGGGACGCACCCGCCACCGGCCCGGGCCCGAAGCCCGCTCGCCGGACGGTTGCCCGGCCCGCCCGGATGGCGCGGGGCCCCGGAAGGCCACCCGGCCGCGCAGCCCGGGGGTCCGACACCGCCCGCCGGCGCAGCCCGGCATCCCGAACCGCCCACCGACGCGCCCCCGGGACCCGGAACCACCGGCCCGCGCGGCCCGAGAGGGCCCGGCACCACCCGAACCATCCACCCGCGCGCCCCGGCAGCCGAGACCGCCCGCTCACATGGCCCGGGGCCCGGACCGCCCGCCCATCCGCCCCGGGGGTCCGGAACCGACCGGTACCCTGCGCCGGTGTCCACGTCGTCCTCCTCGTCCTCGTCTTCGTCCCCCTCGTCCTCTTCGTCCTCCTCGTCGTCCCCGCCGCCCGCCTCTCCCCCGTCCTCCGTCTCCGACGGTCTGCGGTTCGCCTTCGGGACGCTCACCGTGCTGCCCGTGCGGGTGCGCCGGTGGGACCGGGCGGCGGCGCGCGGCGGGATGCTGTGCGCCCCGCTGGCCGGGCTGGTCGTCGGCGGCTGCGCGGCCGGGCTCGGCCTGCTGCTGCTCCTGCTCGGCGCCGGTGCGCCGCTCGCCGCCGTCGCCTCGGTCGCCGTACCCGCCGCGCTGACCCGCGGACTGCACCTGGACGGGCTGGCCGACACCGCCGACGGGCTGGGCAGCGGCAAGCCCGCCGAGGACGCGCTGCGCATCATGAAGCAGTCGGACATCGGACCGTTCGGAGTGCTCACCCTCGTCCTGGTGCTGCTGGCCCAGGTGGCCGTACTGGCCCAGCTCTACGGCGGCTCCTGGGCGCGGGGCGCCCTGGCGGCCGTGGTCTCGGCGGTCACCGCCCGGCTGGCGCTCACCCTGGCCGCCCGCACCACCGTGCCGGCCGCCCGCCCGGAGGGGCTGGGCGCGGCCGTGGCCGGGGTGGTGCCGGTGCCCGCCGCGCTGGGGGCCGCGGCCGCGGTGACGGCGGCGGCCGGGGCGGCGGGCGCCTGCCTCGGCTGGTACGACGGCGCGCGCACCGCCCTCGCGGTGGCCGCCGCGCTCGCGGTCGCCGAACCGCTGCTGCGGCGGTGCGTACGCCGGTTCGGCGGGGTCACCGGCGACGTGTTCGGCGCGCTCGCGGAGACGGCGGCGACGGCCGCGCTCGTGGTGCTCTCGCTGGGCCGCTGACATGCGGCGGGCAGCCCGGCCCGGTCGCGACGCCACACGCGGGGGACCACCCGAAGGAATGATCGACCGCACCCACGCGCGTAGGCTCGTCCCGGGTGTTCGCCGACAGGGTGAAGGCCCCGGTTGCCACCTGTCCCCAGGCCTGGACCTAGGGTCGGCTGTCGGGCCCGGTCGACCCACCCCATTTCGGCCACTGCAACTTCACATCGGAAGCGAGAACTCACCACCGTGACTGCTCTGACTCTCAGCACCGCCGCGGCGCCCGGCCTGCGGGCCGACGCGATCGTGATCGGTGTCGCCAAGGGTGCCCAGGGGCCCGTCGTCGCGCCGGGCGCCGAGGCCGTGGACAAGGCGTACGACGGCAAGCTGGCCGGCGTCCTGGAGACCCTCGGTGCCTCGGGTGCCGAGGGCGAGCTGACGAAGCTGCCCGCGCCGGCCGGCTTCAAGGCCCCGCTCGTGGTGGCGGTGGGCCTGGGCGCGGAGCCCGCGGACGAGGACGCCGGTTACGACGCCGAGGCGCTGCGCAAGGCCGCCGGTGTGGCCGCCCGCGCGCTCTCCGGGTCCCGGAAGGCCGCGTTCGCGCTGCCCGTGGACGGCCCCGGCGCGATCGGCGCCATCGGCGAGGGCGTCCTGCTCGGCGCCTACTCCTTCGACGCCTACAAGGGCGGCGCCCAGGACGCCAAGAACGCCAAGGCCAAGAACGGCAAGGCGCCGCTGGCCGAGGCCGCGCTGCTCGGCGGCAAGCCGCGCGACGCCGCCCACAAGGGCGCGCTCGCCCGCGCGGTCGCGGTCAGCGAGGAGCTGAACCGCGCCCGCGACCTGGTCAACATGCCGCCGAACGACCTCACCCCCGCCGCCTTCGCCGCGCTCGCGCAGACCGCGGCCAAGGAGCACGGCATCAAGGTGCAGGTGCTCGACGACAAGGCCCTGGTCAAGGGCGGCTACGGCGGCATCCTCGGCGTCGGCGGCGGCTCGGCGGCCACCCCGCGCCTGGTCAAGCTGTCGTACAAGCACCCGAAGGCGGACAAGCACCTGGCGTTCGTCGGCAAGGGCATCACCTACGACTCGGGCGGCATCTCCCTGAAGCCGGCCGGGCACAACGAGACGATGAAGTGCGACATGAGCGGTGCCGCCGCCGTGTTCGCCGCGGTCGTCGCCGCCGCCCGGCTCGGCCTGGAGGTCGACGTCACCGGCTGGCTGGCGCTGGCCGAGAACATGCCGTCCGGCTCCGCCGTCCGCCCGGGTGACGTGCTGCGCATGTACAGCGGCAAGACGGTCGAGGTGCTCAACACCGACGCCGAGGGCCGGCTGGTGCTCGCCGACGCGCTGTGGGCGGCCTCGCAGGAGAACCCGGACGCGATCGTGGACGTCGCCACGCTGACCGGCGCGATGATGCTGGCGCTCGGTACCCGGACGTTCGGTGTCATGGCCAACGACGAGGCGTTCCGCTCCGCGGTGCACGAGGCGGCCGAGGAGGTCGGCGAGCCGGCCTGGCCGATGCCGCTGCCGGAGCACCTGCGCAAGGGCATGGACTCGCAGGTGGCCGACATCGCGAACATGGGCGAGCGCTGGGGCGGCGGGCTGGTGGCCGGCCTGTTCCTGCGCGAGTTCGTGGGCGAGGGCATCACCTGGGCGCACCTGGACATCGCCGGGCCGGCGTTCAACGAGGGCGGCCCGTTCGGGTACACCCCGAAGGGCGGCACGGGCTCCGCGGTGCGAACGCTGGTCCGGCTGGCCGAGCTCACGGCCGAGGGCGACCTCGGCTGAGGGCGCCCGCGGGCCCGGTTCGGGGCGCGGGGGGCCGGCCGTCCGGTTCCCCGCGCCCCTTCGGGTGCCGAACGTGGGACGTCTCACACACCGGCCCGGCGTCTCGATCCCGTCCGACAAGTGCAAAGATGGAGCCCGGCAGGACAGGGCCCCCACCGAAGGGCCGAAGCATCAAGCGGCCGGACACCAGCCGCCTGCCGGTCATCGCCGACCGGCGCACGGCGCACATGCATGGAGGACGTGACGTGGCGAACGACGCCAGCACCGTTTTCGACCTAGTGATCCTCGGCGGTGGTAGCGGTGGTTACGCCGCGGCCCTGCGCGGGGCTCAGCTGGGCCTGGACGTCGCCCTGATCGAGAAGGACAAGGTCGGCGGCACCTGCCTGCACAAGGGTTGCATCCCCACCAAGGCTCTGCTCCACGCGGGCGAGATCGCCGACCAGGCCCGCGAGAGCGAGCAGTTCGGCGTCAAGGCCTCCTTCGAGGGCATCGACGTCCCGGCCGTCCACAAGTACAAGGACGAGGTCATCTCGGGCCTGTACAAGGGTCTGCAGGGTCTGATCGCCTCGCGCAAGGTGACGTACATCGAGGGTGAGGGCCGGCTGTCCTCCCCCACCTCCGTCGACGTGAACGGCCAGCGGATCCAGGGCCGCCACATCCTGCTGGCGACCGGCTCCGTGCCGAAGTCCCTGCCGGGCCTGGAGATCGACGGCAACCGCATCATCTCCTCCGACCACGCCCTGGTCCTGGACCGCGTGCCGAAGTCCGCCATCATCCTGGGCGGCGGTGTCATCGGCGTCGAGTTCGCCTCGGCGTGGAAGTCCTTCGGTGCCGACGTCACGGTCATCGAGGGCCTGAAGCACCTCGTCCCGGTCGAGGACGAGAACTCCTCCAAGCTTCTCGAGCGCGCCTTCCGCAAGCGCGGCATCAAGTTCAACCTGGGCACCTTCTTCCAGAAGGCCGAGTACACCCAGGACGGTGTGAAGGTCACCCTGGCCGACGGCAAGGAGTTCGAGGCCGAGCTGCTGCTCGTCGCCGTCGGCCGCGGCCCGGTCTCCCAGGGCCTCGGCTACGAGGAGCAGGGCGTCGCGATGGACCGCGGCTACGTGCTCGTCGACGAGTACATGCGCACCAACGTCCCGACCATCTCCGCCGTCGGTGACCTCGTCCCGACCCTCCAGCTCGCGCACGTCGGCTTCGCCGAGGGCATCCTGGTGGCGGAGCGCCTGGCCGGTCTGAAGGTCGTCCCGATCGACTACGACGGTGTTCCGCGGGTGACGTACTGCCACCCGGAGGTCGCCTCCGTCGGTATCACGGAGGCCAAGGCCAAGGAGGTCTACGGCGCGGACAAGGTCGTCTCCATCAAGTTCCCGCTCGGCGGCAACGGCAAGAGCCGGATCCTGAAGACCGCGGGCGAGATCAAGCTCGTCCAGGTCAAGGACGGTGCCGTGGTCGGCGTCCACATGGTGGGCGACCGCATGGGCGAGCAGGTCGGCGAGGCGCAGCTGATCTACAACTGGGAGGCGCTGCCGTCCGAGGTGGCCCAGCTCATCCACGCCCACCCGACGCAGAACGAGGCGCTCGGCGAGGCCCACCTGGCCCTGGCCGGCAAGCCCCTCCACATGCACGACTGACGCCTTCCGTCTTCGGGCGCGACGACACAGACTTCCGCAATTCGTTAGGAGTAACCGAAACCATGGCGGTTTCCGTAACCCTTCCGGCGCTCGGCGAGAGCGTCACCGAGGGCACTGTCACCCGCTGGCTGAAGGCCGAGGGCGAGCGCGTCGAGGCCGACGAGCCGCTGCTCGAGGTCTCGACGGACAAGGTCGACACCGAGATCCCCGCCCCCGCCTCGGGCATCCTGGCCTCCATCAAGGTGGCCGAGGACGAGACGGTCGAGGTCGGCGCCGAGCTGGCCCTCATCGACGACGGCACGGGTGCGCCCGCCGCCGCTCCGGCCCCCGCCGCCGAGGCCGCCCCGGCCGAGGCTCCGGCCCCCGTCGCCGAGCCCGCCCCGGCCGCCGAGGCTCCGGCCCCGGCTCCGGCGCCCGCCGCCGAGGCCGCTCCGGCCGCCGAGGCCGGTGGCGCGCAGGGCACCGACGTGGTCCTGCCCGCGCTGGGCGAGTCCGTCACCGAGGGCACCGTGACCCGCTGGCTGAAGTCGGTCGGCGACACCGTCGAGGCCGACGAGCCGCTGCTCGAGGTCTCCACGGACAAGGTCGACACCGAGATCCCCGCCCCCGCCTCGGGTGTGCTGCTGGAGATCGTGGTCGGCGAGGACGAGACGGCCGAGGTCGGCGCCAAGCTCGCCGTCATCGGTGCCCCGGGTGCCGCTCCGGCCCCCGCCGCCGAGTCCGCCCCGGCCGCCCCCGCGGCCGCCCCGGCTCCGGCTCCGGCTCCGGCGCCCGCTCCGGCCGCTGCCCCGGCGCCCGCGCCTGCCCCGGCCCCGGCTCCCGCGCCTGCTCCGGCTCCCGCCGCTGCCGCCCCGGCTCCGGCGCCCGCCCCGGCTCCGGCTCCGGTCACCCCGGCCACCGCGCCGACCTCGCCGACCGCCACCCAGGCGACCGACGAGGGCGCGTACGTGACCCCGCTGGTGCGCAAGCTCGCCGCCGAGAACGGCGTCGACCTGGCCACCGTCAAGGGCACCGGCGTCGGCGGCCGGATCCGCAAGCAGGACGTCCTCGCCGCCGCCGAGGCCGCGAAGGCCGCCGCCGCTCCGGCCCCCGCCGCGGCCGCCCCGGCCGCCGCCGCGAAGAAGGCCCCTGCGCTGGAGGCCTCCCCGCTGCGCGGCCAGACCGTCAAGATGCCCCGCATCCGCAAGGTCATCGGCGACAACATGGTCAAGGCGCTGCACGAGCAGGCGCAGCTGTCGTCGGTCGTCGAGGTCGACGTCACCCGCCTGATGAAGCTGCGCGCCCGGGCGAAGGACTCCTTCGCGGCCCGCGAGGGCGTCAAGCTCTCCCCGATGCCGTTCTTCGTCAAGGCCGCCGCGCAGGCGCTGAAGGCCCACCCGGCCATCAATGCCAAGATCAACGAGGCCGAGGGGACCATCACCTACTTCGACACCGAGCACGTCGGTATCGCGGTGGACTCCGAGAAGGGCCTGATGACCCCGGTCATCAAGAACGCCGGCGACCTGAACATCGCCGGTATCGCCAAGGCCACGGCGGAGCTGGCGGGCAAGGTCCGGGCGAGCAAGATCACTCCGGACGAGCTGTCCGGCGCGACCTTCACCATCTCCAACACCGGTTCGCGCGGCGCGCTGTTCGACACGATCATCGTGCCGCCGGGCCAGGTCGCGATCCTCGGCATCGGTGCCACGGTCAAGCGTCCGGCCGTCATCGAGACCGAGGAGGGCACGGTCATCGGCGTCCGCGACATGACCTACCTGACCCTCTCCTACGACCACCGTCTGGTGGACGGCGCCGACGCGGCCCGTTACCTGACGGCCGTCAAGGCGATCCTGGAGGCGGGCGAGTTCGAGGTCGAGCTCGGCCTCTGAGCGGCTCTCGGGCCGAGCACCGTAGCGACGTGGTGCTCGGCCTCCGACCCCATCGCGCCTGATCAGGCGTACGAACGCCCCGTCCGGAGCTTTTTCCGGGCGGGGTGTTCGTGTTTGTCCGGGTGCGCAGCGTGTAAGGCTCGTCTCACCTGCGGAGAAGCGCCCCCGCACGCCCTTCCCGCGGAGCGAACCAGCCGTATTGTCTAAGCGTCAAAGCCCCCGGGGGCCGCAGGACGGCCCCTCCCTAAGGAGCCGTCATGACCGCGCCCGTCGTCCACTCGCTGCGCGAGCAGATCCGCGAGCACATCGTGGAGGGAATCGTCAGCGGGCGCTGGCAGCCGGGCGAGCGGATCGTGGAGCGGCGGATCGCGACCGAGCTGGAGGTCAGCCAGACCCCGGTGCGGGAGGCGCTGCGCGAGCTGGAGTCGCTGCGGCTGATCGAGTCGGCCCCGAACAAGGGCGTACGCGTCCGCAATCTGACGGCGGCCGACCTGGAGGAGAGCTACCCGGTCCGGGCGGGCCTGGAGGCGATCGCCGCCGAGCTGGCGGCCGAGCGGCTCGCGGAGGACTGCTCGGCGCTCGAGCCGCACGTAGCGGCCCTGTACGAGGCCGACCGGAAGGCGGACGGCACGGCCCAGGTGCGGCACACGGTCGGCTTCCACCGGGAGCTGGTGCGGGCCGCGCACAACTCGGTGCTGCTGCACACGTGGGAAGGCCTGGGCATCGAGGTGTTCACGGCGCTGTCGATCCGCTGGCTGGGCACGGTCCAGCAGTCGTACGCGGAGGAGCACGAGGAGCTGGTGCAGGCGTTCCAGCGCCGGGACCCGCGGATCGCGGAGCTGGTGAAGGCGCATGTGCTGGGGTGCGCGCCGCGCGCCTGACCCAGCCGAGCATACCCCCGCTCACCTGCGAAAACCCCCCTCAAAGGCGGCACCGGGTGCCCATTTCGAAGGCACCGGGTGCCTACTTTCTCGGAATCGAGACCTTTTCGCCCTCAACCCTTTGATCGATCATCGATCAGAGGGTTACAGTCGCCGACGGACTTCCACCGAAGTCCACTGCCCTGTCCTGCCAAAGACCTAGGGCACCCCCGAACCCTTGACGATGAGGGAACCCCCTTCGACTGAGGAAGGCGGCGACATGACCGACCCCAACGCCATCCAGCCGAGCGCGCTCGACCAGCTCCCGGACCGCGACCCGGAGGAGACCGCCGAATGGCAGGCCTCCCTGGACGCCGTGGCCAGGGAAGCCGGACCGCACCGCGCCGCGTACCTGATGCGCCGCACGCTGGAGCGCGCCGAGGCGGGCGGCATCGCGCTGCCGAAGCTCCTCGAAACCGACTACGTCAACACCATCCCCACCTCCGCGGAGCCGGCCCTGCCCGGTGACCCGGAGATGGAGGCCCGGATCACCGCGTGGAACCGCTGGAACGCGGCGGCCATGGTGACCCGTGGCAGCAAGCACGGCGTCGGCGGCCACATCGCGACCTTCGCCTCCGCCGCCTGGCTGTACGAGACCGGCTTCAACCACTTCTTCAAGGGCAAGGAGGGCGACGGCTCCGGCGACCAGCTGTACATCCAGGGCCACGCCTCCCCCGGCATCTACGCCCGCGCCTTCCTCGACGGCCGCCTGAACGAGGCGCACCTCGACAACTTCCGCCAGGAGGCCGGCGGCAACGGTCTGCCCTCCTACCCGCACCCGCGCCGGCTGCCCTGGCTGTGGGAGTTCCCGACGGTGTCCATGGGCCTCGGCCCGCTGTCGGCGATCTACCAGGCGCGGTTCAACCGCTACCTGACCAACCGCGGGATCAAGGACGTCTCCGCCTCCCACGTCTGGGCCTTCCTCGGCGACGGCGAGATGGACGAGCCGGAGTCCACGGCCGCCCTCGCGCTGGCCTCGCGTGAGCAGCTGGACAACCTCACCTTCGTCATCAACTGCAACCTCCAGCGCCTGGACGGCCCGGTCCGCGCCAACTTCAAGATCGTGCAGGAGCTGGAGGCCCAGTTCCGCGGCGCCGGCTGGAACGTGATCAAGACGCTGTGGGGCTCGGCCTGGGACGAGCTGTTCGCCCTGGACACCACGGGCGCGCTGGTCCGCCGGCTGCGCGAGGTACCGGACGCGCAGGTCCAGACGTACCAGACCCGCGACGCCGCCTACATCCGCGAGGACTTCTTCGGCAAGGACCCGGCGCTGGTCGAGATGGCCAAGCTGCTGAGCGACGACAAGATCCTCGAGTGTTTCCACGTCTCGCGCGGTGGTCACGAGGCGAGCAAGGTCTACGCCGCGTACAAGGCCGCCGTCGAGCACAAGGGCGCGCCGACCGTGATCCTGGCCCAGACGGTCAAGGGCCACACCCTGGGCGAGGGCTTCGCGTCGAAGAACGCCAACCACCAGATGAAGAAGCTGACGGTGGACGAGTTCAAGGCGATGCGCGACCGCCTCGGCCTGCCGATCAAGGACAGCGACTTCGTCGACGGCGTGGTGCCCTACGGCCACCCGGGCGCCGACTCCCCGGAGGTGCGCTACCTCCAGGAGCGCCGCGCGGCCCTCGGCGGCCCGGCCCCGGCCCGCCGTACCCACCCGCTGCCCGCGCTGCCCGCCCCGGCCGAGAAGGCGTTCGCCTCCTTCGACAAGGGCTCCGGCTCCCAGAACGTGGCCACCACCATGGCGTTCGTCCGCCTGATCAAGGACCTGGTCCGCGACAAGGAGACGGGCAAGCGCTGGGTGCCGATCGTCCCGGACGAGGCGCGCACCTTCGGCATGGAGAGCCTCTTCCCGTCCCTGGGCATCTACTCGCCCAAGGGCCAGACGTACGAGCCGGTCGACCGTGACCAGCTGATGTACTACAAGGAGGCCAAGAACGGCCAGATCCTCAACGAGGGGATCACCGAGGCCGGTTCGATGGCCGACTTCATCGCCGCTTCGTCGTCGTACGCGACGCACGGCGAGGCGATGATCCCGTTCTACATCTTCTACTCGATGTTCGGCTGGCAGCGCACGGCCGACCAGATGTGGCAGCTCGGCGACCAGCTCGGCCGCGGCTTCCTGATCGGCGCGACGGCGGGCCGTACGACCCTGACGGGCGAGGGCCTCCAGCACGCCGACGGCCACTCCCCGGTGATCGCCGCGACCAACCCGGCCGCGCTGACGTACGACCCCGCGTTCGCCTACGAGATCGCGGTGATCGTCCGTGAGGGTCTGCGCCGGATGTACGGCGAGGCCAAGCCGGGCGAGGACCAGAACGTCTTCTACTACCTGACGGTCTACAACGAGCCGCTGCCGCAGCCGGCCAAGCCGCAGGGCCTCGGCATCGACGAGGGCATCGTCAAGGGCCTGTACCGCTTCAACACGGCCGAGTCCGCGGGCATCACCGTCGCGGCGGGCGCCCCGCGCATCCAGCTGCTGGGCTCCGGCACGGCGATCCACTGGGCCCTTCAGGCGCAGAAGCTGCTGGCCGAGGAGTGGGGCGTGGCCGCGGACGTGTGGTCCGCGACCTCCTGGACCGAGCTGCGCCGGGACGCGCTGGAGGCCGACGCGGCGCTGCTGCGCGGCGAGGACCGGGTGCCGTACGTCCGCCAGGCCCTCCAGGGTGCCGAGGGCCCGGTGCTCGCGGTGTCCGACTACATGCGCCAGGTCCCGGACCAGATCGCGCAGTGGGTCGAGCAGGACTGGTCCTCGCTGGGCGCCGACGGCTTCGGTCTGTCGGACACCCGTGAGGCCGCCCGCCGCCACTTCGGCGTCGACGCCGAGTCGATCGTCGTGGCCGCCCTGGCCCAGCTCGCCCGCCGCGGCGAGATCAAGGCGACGGCGGTCAAGGAGGCCCGGGAGAAGTACGGGCTGTAACGGACCGGCCGGATGAGCAGGCCCCCGCTTCGGCGGGGGCCTCTTGGCATCATGGGCGCATGCGTGCGGCCCGGCTCATCAAAATGGTTCTGTTGCTCCAGTCCCGGCCCGTCATGACCGCCGCCGAGCTGGCGCGGGAGCTGGAGGTGTCGGAGCGGACCGTGACCCGGGACGCCCAGGCGCTGTCCGAGGCGGGCGTGCCGGTGTACGCCGACCGGGGGCGGGCCGGGGGGTACCGGCTGATCGGGGGGTACCGGACCCGGCTGACCGGGCTGGCCCGCGGCGAGGCCGAGGCGCTGTTCCTGAGCGGGGTGCCGGGGGCGCTGCGGGAGATGGGCCTGGCGGACGTCGCCTCGGCGGCCCGGCTGAAGGTGTCGGCGGCCCTGCTGCCCTCGCTGCGGGACGCCCCGGACGCCGCCGCGCAGCGCTTCCACCTGGACGCGCCCGCCTGGTTCCGGGAGCCCGAGACGCCCGCGCTGCTGCCGGTGCTCGCCGAGGCGGTGTGGGACGACGGGCGGGTCCTCGCCCGGTACCGGCGCGCCGGGGACACGGTGGAGCGGCGGCTGGAGCCGTACGGGCTGGTGCTGAAGGCCGGTGTCTGGTACCTGTGCGCGCGGGTGGCCTCAAACGGCTCCTTCCGGACGTACCGGATCGACCGGTTCACCGACGTGGACCCGCTCGGCGAGCGGTTCGACCGTGATCCGGGGTTCGATCTGCCGGGTTTCTGGGCGGAGCAGGCCGAGCGGTTCGCCCGGTCGATCCTGCGTGCCGAGGTCGTCGTACGGCTCTCCCCGGAGGGGGTGCGCCGGCTGCCGCACGCCGTCGATCCGCTGGCCGCGCGGGCGGCCCTCGCCGAGCCGGGCGCGCCGGACGGGGCGGGCCGGGTGACGGTGACGCTGCCCGTGGAGTCGGAGGAGGTCGCGTACGAGCAGCTGACGGCACTCGGGCCGGAGGCCGAGGTGCTGGCGCCGGCCGCGCTGCGCGAGCGGTTCGCGGCGGACGCGGCCCGCGCCGCCGCCCTGTACCACCGCGAGGACGGCTGAGCACCTGGGCCGTACTCCGGGTGCGTGCCGCCGGGTGAGGCCCGATGCTGGTGGCGTGATGGACGAGACGGAGTTCTGGGAGCTGATCGACTCCACCCGCGGGGCCGCCGAGGGGGACCCCGAGGAGCAGGCCGACCTGCTCGTGGAGCGGCTGCTGCGGCTGGATCCGGAGCAGGTGCTGGACTTCGCCCGCCACTTCGAGGCCCGCTACAACCGCGCCTACCGCTGGGACCTGTGGGGTGCCGCCTGGCTGTTGCTGGACGGGTGCAGCGACGACGCGTTCGACTTCTTCCGGTGCTGGCTGATCGGTCAGGGCCGGGAGGTGTTCGAGGGCGCCCTGCACGACCCGGACGCGCTGGCCGGGCTGCTGGGCGAGTTCGACGAGGAGGTCGACGGCGACGGCGAGGAGCTGGGGTACGCGGCGGACGAGGCGTACGAGCAGCTGACCGGGACCGTCGCCCCCGAGCTGGGCCTCGCCCCGGCCCCGGCCGAGCCGGAGGGCACGCCGCTGGACCTGGAGGACGACCGGGTGCTCGCCGGGCGGTTTCCCCGGCTGTGGGAGCGGTTCAGGTCATGACGGCCTCACGGCTGTTTCCCGTGCTTCCCGCCTTCGGCCGGCTCGGCTCCGGTCCGCTCGGCTCCGGTCGGCTCGGCCCGGGCGGGGCTGCTGCCGGTTTTTCCTCCAGTGGTGGGCGCGTTGGTGCCGGGCACCGCCGTGGGGCGGAGAGAGGGGCGCGGGCTGCGGGTCTCGAGGGGGTGCGTCGCGGCCGGCTTCCGGGACGGCGTCGTGGCCGGGCGGCCCTGGAGCTGGGCGGCCCGCTCCCGGATGGCCGGGAGGCGGGCGGTCAGGGCCGCGCCGGGGCAGCTGGTGGGGAATCCGGCGTCGTGCCCGGCGAGGGCGGGCAGGGTGGCGGTGGCGCCCGCCCGGTAGCGGCTCTGGCCGCTGCTGGAGACCAGCTTGGCCCGGCCGCGCGGATCGATGTCGGCGAGCCCCAGCTTCCAGGCCGCGAGGGCGGCGATGGCGTCGGTCATGGCCCGGGGCACGGGGACGCCGGCGGTGAAGGTGCCGAGGGCGGCGATCCCGGCGGTGCGGTGGTTGAAGCCCTGGCTGTGGGCGCCGGTGACGGGCCGGTCGACGCCTCCGGCCCGGCCCTCGTAGATGGTGCCGCAGCGGTCGACGAGGAAGTTGTAGCCGATGTCGTCCCAGTGCCGGGCACCGGTCTGGCCGGCGTACAGGCCGCGGATGATGCGCGGCGCGTCGGCGCAGGCGTAGTCGTTGGGCGAGTCGGTGTGGTGCAGGAAGACGGCCACCACCTTGTCGTCGTAGCGCGGGGGCGGCTGGGTGTGCCCGGTGATGCGGTCCAGCCAGGCGGAGCGCGGCACGATGCGCGGCCGGGCGGCCCGGTGCCCGACGGGCGGCCGGGCCCCGGCGGCGGGGCGGTCGGGGCGGGAGACGGCGGCGCGCTCGGCGCCACGGGCGCACAGGACCAGCGCGCCGACGGCGAGCAGCCCGGACAGGCAGCCGAGCAGCACCAGCAGCGCCCCGGGTATCCGCCGTGCGGTACGGGGGTTCCCCGCGACGGGCCGTGCCGGGGCCTGCGGGGCTCTTCGAAGGACACGCATGATCCCACTGTCAAGCCGCCGGGCCGTACCCGCGACGCGCGCTCTGCCACCTGGCGGAACCTCGGGTCCCGGTCCGGGGGACCCGGGAGAAAGGCGGCTGCCGTGAACCTGCTGGATCTGCTGCTCGCTGTGGTGGCCGTCTGCTCCGCGGTGCCGGGATACCGGCGCGGGCTGTCGGCCGGGTGTGTCTCGCCGGCCGGTTTCACGGGTGGCGCGGCCGTCGGGATGTGGCTGCTGCCGTGGGCGACGGGCCAGGTGCGCGGTTCGGCGGCGGTCACGGCGCTCGCCGCGGTGACGCTGCTGGTGCCGGCGGTGCTGGGGTGCGCGCTGGCGGGCCGGGCGGCGCGGCGGCTGCGCGGGCGGACGGACCGGGGCCCGCTGCGGGTGGCGGACGGCGTCGGGGGCGCCTCGGTGCACGCGGTGGCGGTGCTGGTGGTGGCGGCGGTCGCGGCGGGCGTGCTGGGCGCGGCCCCGGCTCCGGCGCTCACGGCTCAGGTACGGGACTCGACGCTGCCGGGCGCGGTGCGGCAGCGGATGCCCGAGACCACGCCCGCCTGGTTCGCGCGGGCCACGTCCGCGCTGTCCGAGGCGGGTTTCCCCCGGGTGTCCGGCCCGTTCGCGGACGAGCCGGCGGCCCGGGCGGCCCCGGACGGCGACGGTGTCCCCCCGGCCGCTGCCCGGGCGGCCCGCAGCGGCACGGTCAAGGTCGAGGGGTTCGCGGACGCCGAGGGCCGCGAGGGCAGCGGGTTCGTCTACGCGTCCCGGCGGGTGCTGACCAACGCGCACGTGGTGGCCGGCATCGACCGGCCGGGCGTGCGGGTCGGCGGGGCCGGGCGGTGGTATCCGGCCCGGGTGGTGCTGTTCGACCCGGGCCGGGACGTGGCGGTGCTGTACGTGCCCGCGCTGCGCGCGCCGGCGCTGCGGTTCGCCCCGGACGCCGGGCGCGGGGACCCGGCGGTGGTGGCGGGCTACCCGGAGGACGGGGGCCTGGACCTGCGGGCGGCGAAGGTCACCGACCGGGTGCGGGCGACCAGCCCGGACATCTACGACGAGCGCACGGTCACCCGGGAGCTGTACGCGGTCCGCTCCGAGGTGCTGCCGGGCAACTCCGGGGGCCCGCTGCTGACCCCGGACGGCCGGGTGCTCGGGATGGTCTTCGCCCGGTCCGTCTCGGACGCGGGGACGGGCTACGTGCTGACGGCGGACGAGCTGACGGGCGACGCCCGGCGGGCGGCCACGGCGACGGCCCGGGTGGACACCGGGGAGCTGGTCGCCGCGTAGCGTCACCGGGGCTTCGCGCCGCCCGTGTTCACAGGGACCGGCCCATGAAGACGTCGTCGACGTAGCGGCCGTCGAGGAAGAACTCCCCCGGCAGCACGCCCTCGACGGCGAACCCCTCGGACTCGTACAGCGACCGGGCCGGGGCGTTGTGCCCGAGCACCCGCAGGGTCAGCCGGCGGGCGCCGCGCTCGCGCGCCCGGTCGACGGCGGCCCGGATCAGCGCGCGCCCGACGCCCCGGCCGCGCGCCTCCTCGGCGACGGCGAACCCCTGGATCTGCAGGACGTGCGCGTTGGAGGCGAGCGGGGTGGGGCGGGCGAGGCGGACATAGCCGAGGAGGCGTCCGCCGTCCTCGGCGACGAGGAAGTCCTCCGGGCGGTGCCGGTCGTCGAAGAACGGCGGGTACGGCGGCGCCGGCCGGGGCATGACGGCGTGCAGGGTGGACCAGACGGCCCGGTCGAGGAGGGCCAGTTCCTCCTCGTCACGGGCCTGGGCGGTACGTATGCGGGGCTCGGGCATGACGGTCACCCTATGGCGCGCGGTCCGGGTGTCCAGCGGTTTTCCGGGGTGCGGGTGGGGTCATGCTTGGGGCCATGGAACGTTCACGTATCGCGGTGGCCGGCGCGTCCGGTCTCATCGGCGGCGCCCTGGTGCGGTCCCTGGCCGCCGACGGGCACGAGGTGGTGCGGCTGGTGCGCCGGGCGCCCCGGGGCCCGGACGAGGTCCGCTGGGACCCGGAGCGGGGCCGGGTCGACGCGGCCGGGCTGACCGGGTGCGAGGTGGTGGTGAATCTCGCGGCGGCCGGGGTGGGCGACCGGCGCTGGACGCCGGAGTACAAGCGGGTGCTGCGGGACAGCCGGGTGCTGGGCACGGCCGCGCTGGCCGAGGCGGTGGCCTCGCTGCCCGAGCCGCCCCGGGTGTTCCTCAACGGCAGCGCGATCGGCTTCTACGGCGACACCGGCGAGCGGGTCGTGGACGAGGACGCGCCTCCCGGCGACGGCTTCCTGGCCGGGCTGTGCGTGGAGTGGGAGGAGGCGGCGGCGCCCGCCGAGGAGGCCGGGGTGCGGACGGTGTTCCTGCGCACGGGTCTGGTGGTGGCCCGGGGCGGCGGGGCCTGGGGGCGGCTGTTCCCCCTGTTCCGGGCGGGGCTCGGGGGGCGGCTGGGCGACGGGCGGCAGTACTGGTCGTACATCGCGCTGCACGACGAGGTGGCCGCGATCCGGCATCTCGTCGACCGGGAGGATCTGTCCGGCCCGTTCAACCTGACCGCCCCGCAGCCGCTGACGAACCGGGAGGTCACGGCGGCGATGGGGCGGGTGCTGCACCGGCCGGCGGTGTGCGCGGTGCCCGGCGGGGTGCTGCGGGTGGTCCTCGGGGAGATGGCGGGGGATGTGCTGGGCAGTCAGCGGGTGGTGCCCAGGCGGCTGCTGGAGTCGGGCTTCCGGTTCGCCTTTCCCGGTATCGAGGAGGCGATCCGCGCGGCGTAATGAGCCGATTGGCAACACGGGCGAACAAAAGTGACCGTATGCGACCTCCATGCGACCGTGCCCTGTTGATGCGCGACTCCTCCTGACCGATCACCGCCCTAACCTCGATCCGAACTCGGGTATCCGTGGCGCCAGTCGGAGGCATGGCTCCTCCACCGGCCGCGTAACCACAGGAGGGGCCTCGTGCTTGAGCCCGCGTACCAGGTGGACGTCGTCATCGTGGGGGCCGGCATCGCCGGCCTCTCGGCCGCTCACCGGCTGACCAGCGCCGGAATCACCACCGCGGTCCTGGAGGCCGCCCCGTACGTCGGCGGTCGCATGTCGACGGAGAAGGTCGACGGCTTCCGGCTCGACCGCGTCGGACAGCTGCTGTCCACGTCCTACCCCGAACTCCGGCTGACCCCGGGCCTGACCGAGCTGGCCGTGCGCCGCTTCGCGCCGGGCGTGCTGCTGCACCGCGACGGGCGCCTCCAGCGCGCGGGCGCCCCGGCGCCCGGCGGGAGCGCGAGGGGCGCACGGGGCGCACTCCATGTGGTGCGCGCCCTCGCCGGAACGCCCAGGAGTACGGCCGCCCGGGGTACGGCCCTCAGGGATACGGTCCTCGGGGTCACGGCCGCCAGGGCCACGGCGGCCCGGGCCGCGACCGGCCGGGGCACGACGGTCACGCCCGGCCGGGCCGGCGGCGCGCCGGTGGGCGGCGCCGTGGACCAGGCCCGGCTGGGCGCCGCGCTCGGCCGGCTCGCGGCGACCCCCGTCGAGCGCGTCCTGGCCCGCCCCGAGCTGCCCGCCGCCCAGGCGCTGGCCCGGCGCGGGGTGCCGGCGCGCACCATCGACGGCTTCCTGCGCCCGCTGCTGGCCGCGCTGCTGTGCGACCCGGAGCTGACCACGTCGAGCCGGTGCGCCGACCTGGCGCTGCGCGCCTTCGCGAGCGGCCGGCTGTGCGTGCCGGAGGGCGGCGCGGAGGCGCTGCCGGAGCTGCTGGCCCGCGCGCTGCCGCCGGGCACGGTGCGCACCGGGGTGCGGGTCACCTCGGTGTCCACGACCTCGGTGGCCACCGCCGAGCACGGCGAGATCCGCTGCCGGGCGGTGCTGCTGGCCACCGACGCGCGGGCCGCGGCGGAGCTGCTGCCCGGGCTGCGGGTGCCGGACTTCCATCCGGTGACGGTGCTCCACCACACCACGGACGAACCCGCGGAGGCCCTCCCGACCGGCGCCTCGCTGCTGCTGGACGCGGACCGGGGCGGGCCGGTGGCGCACACGGCGGTGCTCAGCACCGTGGACCCGAGCCGGGCGCCGGCCGGCCGGGTGCTGATCTCCTCGACGGTGCTGGGCCCGCCGCCGGAGGGCGTCGACACCGCCGTCCGCATCCACCTGGCCCGGCTCTACGGCACCTCCACGCGCCGCTGGGAGACGCTGGCCGTGCACCACACCCCCGAGGCGGTCCCGGCCATGCGCCCCCCGCACGACCCGCGCCGCCCGGTGCGCCTCCTGGCGGGCCTGTACGTGTGCGGCGACCACCGCGACACCAGCACGGTCCAGGGCGCGCTGCACTCCGCCCGCCGGGCGGCGGCGGCCATCCTGGCGGACCTGGGCGCGACGGGCTCGATGCACCGCGCGGACCCGGCCCCGGTGCTGCCGAGGGCGGCGTAGCCCCCAGGCGTGGCGTCGGGGCGTGGCTTCGGGTGGCCCTACCCGAGCGTCGCGACCTTCTCCCGGTAACCGCGCACCGGCGCCGCGTCCCGGTACGGCTCCAGCCGGCGTTCGAAGTCCTTGACGTACTCCACCGCGCGGGCGGAGCGCATCTCGGCGGCCTGCCCCGCGGCCTCCGCGGCGAGCGCGCAGGCCTGGTCGAGTTCGCCGAGGCCGAGCCGCGCGGTGGCGAGGACGACCCGGCAGAACAGCCGGCTGCGGGCGAAGGCTGGCGCCCGCAGCTGGAGGGCGCGCTCGGCGTGCTGCGCGGCCGCCCGGAACTGCTGGAGGTCCCGGTGGCAGTGCGCGAACTCGTCGGCGAGCTGCCCCTCGTCGAAGAACCGGGCCCAGTGCGGCACCTCGTCCCCGGGCCGGGCCGCCTCCAGCGCGCGCTCGGCCCGCACCAGCGCCGCGGTGCACGCCCGTACCTCGCCGAGGACGGCGTGCGCCCGCGCCTCGGAGGCGTGCAGCAGCGACTGGACGACGGGCGGGGCGCCGGTGCCGACGCCCTGCTGGGCGACCCGGGTCAGCTGCACGGCCTCCCTGCCGTGCCCGAGGTAGACGGCCTGGCGGCTCATGGTGACCAGGACGTAGGAGCCGTAGGCCCGGTCGCCGGCGGCCTGGGCGAGCCGCAGGGCCTGCACGAAGTAGCGCTGGGCGAGCCCGTGCGCGGCGATGTCGTACGACGTCCAGCCCGCCAGCCGGGTCAGGTCGGCGGCGGCGCCGAACAGCCGGCGGCCGGTCTGCTCGCCGTAGCTGCCGCGGAGCATCGGCTCGCACTCGTGCTCCAGGTAGCGCACCAGCGCCTGCCGGGCGTGGCCGCCGCCGAACCGGTCGTCGAGGGTGCGGAACAGCTCGCCGACCGAGCGCAGCGCGGCGATGTCGCCGGTGGTGACCCGGTGGCCGGGGGCGCGTTCGGCACTCGCGCGGGCGCGGGCCGCGGCCGCCGCCCCGGGCGGGAGCGGGGACCTGACCGCGCCGGGCCGGCCCTGCTGCGGCACCCGGGGCCCCGGCTCGCGGGCCACCCGGTCGTCGGGCTTGCCGATCAGCCAGTCCCGGCTGGGCACGACCAGGCCCGCCGGGGTGAAGGCGATCTTGCGCAGCTCGGCGTGGCTGCCGGAGTCCTTGCGCCACAGGCCGCTGACGATGTCGACGGCCTCCTCCGGGGTGGCCGCGAACTCCAGCCCGGCGTACACCGGCGCACAGGAGTCCAGGCCGAGATCCTGGGCGGTGAGCCGGCGCCCGAGCCGGCGGGTGAAGACCTCGGCGATGAGGGCGGGGGTGGTGCCGCGCGGCTGCTGCCCGCGCAGCCAGCGGGTGACCGATGTCTTGTCGTATCTGAGGTCCAGCCCGTGTTCCAGACCGAGCTGATCGACGCGACGCGCCAGACCCGCGTTGGAGAACCCCGCTTCTGCGATGAGCGCGGCGAGCTGGCGGTTGGGGGTGCGCTGCGCGGGTCGGTCCGTCATCTGCGGTGCGGTCTCCTGCCTTCCGGGCGGTGGACGTGCCCGGATTGCCTTTGAGCAGCCCTTATGGCTCACGAACGGCGCGAATGTAGCGGAGAGTGAGCAGACGATCACACACTTTGCGCCACCTTCATCCGATCGTGTGAGGAACGCCCGCCGGGCTGACGTGTACGGCTCGGACGTACAGTGGCGTGGGCGCGATACATGCCTGACACACCCATCGCCGAGGGAGGCGCTTGCCGTGAGTGAGTTGCGGTTCGTCCGCAGGGGATTCGGTGCCGATGCCGTCGACTACCAGGCGGCCTGGGACGAGCAGCGCCGGATCCACGCGGCCCGGTTCGCCGACGAGGTCCCCGACACCGTGATCCTCCTGGAGCACCCCCCGGTGTACACGGCCGGCCGGCGCACCGAGGACAGCGAGCGCCCGCTGGACGGGACCCCGGTCATCGACGTGGACCGCGGCGGCAAGATCACCTGGCACGGCCCGGGCCAGCTGGTGGGCTACCCGATCCAGAAGCTGCCCCGCCCGGTGGACGTGGTCGCGCACGTACGGCGGCTGGAGGAGGCGCTCATCCGCACCTGCGCCGAGTTCGGCCTGGAGACCACCCGGGTCGAGGGCCGCAGCGGCGTATGGGTGCTCGGCGACCCGGTCGAGCAGCGGCCGGCGCTCGGGGGGCTGTCCCTGGACCTCGACCCGCGCCTGACCGACGAGGAGTTCGACCCCCGGCTCAACGGCCCCGAGTACGCCCCGTCCAACGCGGGCCAGCGGCGCGAGGACCGCAAGATCGCGCAGATCGGCATCCGGGTGGCCAAGGGCGTCACGATGCACGGCTTCTCGTTCAACGTGAACCCGGACATGAAGTGGTTCGACCGGATCATCCCGTGCGGCATCCGCGACGCGGGCGTGGCCTCCCTCGCGGGCGAGCTGGGCCGGGACATCACGGTCGAGGAGGTCGTGCCGGTGGTGGAGAAGCACCTCAGGGACGTCCTGGAGAACGCGGACCTGAAGCCCCGGGAGATCGAGAAGGCGTCCGCCTGACCGTCGGCACCGGGAATGCGCCCTGCGGTCGGGAGGTTGGTCTCACCGGCAGGGCGCAATGAGCACGGGCGTACCCTGGTGTACGCCGAAGAATCGAAGTCACAGGGAGCCGACGTGTCCGCAGTCTCACCCGACGGACGCAAGATGCTGCGCCTGGAGGTCCGCAACAGCCAGACCCCCATCGAGCGCAAGCCCGAGTGGATCAAGACCCGGGCGAAAATGGGCCCCGAATACACGAAGATGCAGAACCTCGTGAAGAGCGAGGGCCTGCACACGGTGTGCCAGGAAGCCGGCTGCCCGAACATCTACGAGTGCTGGGAGGACCGCGAGGCGACCTTCCTCATCGGCGGCGACCAGTGCACCCGGCGCTGCGACTTCTGCCAGATCGACACCGGCAAGCCCGAGGCGCTCGACCGCGACGAGCCGCGCCGGGTGGGCGAGTCCGTGGTGACGATGGACCTGAACTACGCCACCATCACCGGCGTGGCCCGCGACGACCTGCCGGACGGCGGCGCCTGGCTGTACGCCGAGACCGTGCGCCAGATCCACGAGCAGACGGCCGGGCGCGAGGGCGGCCGGACCAAGGTGGAGCTGCTGGCCCCCGACTTCAACGCGGTGCCCGAGCAGTTGGCGGAGGTGTTCGAGTCCCGTCCCGAGGTCTTCGCGCACAACGTCGAGACGGTCCCCCGGATCTTCAAGCGGATCCGTCCCGGCTTCCGCTACGAGCGCTCCCTGAAGGTCATCACCGAGGCCCGCGACTTCGGCCTGGTCACCAAGTCCAACCTGATCCTCGGCATGGGCGAGACCCGCGAGGAGGTCAGCGAGGCGCTGAAGCAGCTGCACGAGGCGGGCTGCGAGCTGGTCACCATCACCCAGTACCTGCGCCCCTCCGTCCGGCACCACCCGGTGGAGCGCTGGGTGAAGCCGCACGAGTTCGTGGAGCTGAAGGAGGAGGCCGAGCAGATCGGCTTCTCCGGTGTGATGTCCGGCCCGCTGGTGCGCTCCTCCTACCGCGCCGGGCGGCTGTACCAGATGGCCGTCGAGAAGCGGGGCGCTTTCGTCGCCGCCCAGGCGGTGTGAGTCCCGCTCCGGTTCCGCGGTGTGAGCCGCGCGTGTGAATCGTCGCACAAATTGCTACTGGCCGGTAATGGCCGAGTCGACGCGGTCCCGGCCGTCCTCGCTGATGAGGGCGACCGCCGGGGCCGCGCCGTTCGTTCCGGCTCCGGCACCGGGGGGTTCACCACTGTTTGACCGGCCGGTCACGCCCTGGTAACACCAGACAGTGACCCTGGTGTCACGCCCCTGACTCCACCGCTTCGAGGGGGGATCCCGATCATGCAGGCACCACCCGTGCGCGCCACCGCCATCCCGTCCTTCACCGACGCGCTGCGCCGCGTCGAGTCCCTGCTGCTGAGCGGCGGCCAGCGCACCGCCCGCCGCAACGCCTGGACCTCCGTCCTGGAGGACCGCCGCCGGGCCAAGGACCGGGTCGAGGCCCAGCGGTTCCTGGAGCGGGCCGCCGCCGGCCGCTCCTGACCCCGCCCGGCCCCGCCCCCGGACCGGCCCCGCCGGGCACTGCCGTCGTAGGCGCTCCCGGGGGCACGTAGACTTCGTGGCATGGCGAGGAAGGAAACCGCGGCGGACGCCGCGAATGCCGGGCGACTGAAGCAGATCGCCCTCACGTACCAGATGACCCGCAAGGCCGACAAGACGATCGGCCTTGTACTCGCGGCCGTCGGGATCGGCACGCTCGGTGTCTTCCTCGCGATCGGCTTCCTGATCGGACACCCGGTCTACCTGGGCATCTTCGGTCTGCTGGTCGCCCTGCTGGCGACGGCCGTCGTGTTCGGCCGCCGGGCCGAGCGGGCCGCGTTCGGCCAGATGGAGGGCCAGCCGGGCGCCGCCGCGGCCGTGCTGGACAACATCGGCCGGGGCTGGACGACGACTCCGGCGGTGGCGATGAACCGCAGCCAGGACGTGGTGCACCGGGCCGTCGGCAAGGCCGGCATCGTGCTGGTGGCCGAGGGCAACCCGAACCGGGTGAAGACCCTGCTGGCGGCCGAGAAGAAGAAGATGAACCGGATCGTCGCGGACGTGCCGGTGCACGATGTGATCGTGGGCAACGGCGAGGGCCAGGTGGAGCTGAAGAAGCTGCGCACGACCCTGCTGAAGTTCCCGCGGGTGCTGACCGGCCCCCAGGTGACCGCCACCAACGACCGGCTGCGCGCGCTCGGCGACCTGATGAGCAACATGCCGTTGCCAAAAGGCCCCATGCCGAAGGGGATGCGCCTCCCGAAGGGCGGCCCCCGGGGGCGCTGACCCGCACCCGTACGCCATCGACGAAGCCCCGTACCCCCTCCAGGGTGCGGGGCTTCGTTGACACGCCACCGAACGGAGCATCCGGCGGGTTGTCGGCTCATCCGCTTTTAGCCTTCGGGATGTGACAAAACGCCATATTACGTACCTCGCATGCGCCACGGCCCTCGTCGGTGCGTTCGCCGGCGCCGCCCCGGCGTCGGCGGCCCACCGGACCCTCGTGGTGCACCCCGGTGAATCCATCCAGAAGGCGGTGAACGCCGCCCGGCCCGGCGACACCGTGCGGGTCCTGGCCGGCACCTACCACGAGAGCGTCACGCTCAGGACGGCCGCGGTGACCCTGCGGGGCGCGGGCCCGGACACCGTCATCCGGCCGCCCGCCGGCGCCAAGCTCGTACCGCCCGCCAAGGGGGCCACCCCCACCTGTCTCGGCTCCGGCAACGGCATCTGCGTGGTCGGCGGGAAGCACAAGCCCCTGCGGGACGTCACCGTCGCCGATCTGTCGGTGACCGGGTTCGCCAAGGTCGGCCTGTGGTCCATGGGCACCGACCATCTGACCGTGACCGGGGTGACCGCCGACGACAACGGCCAGTGGGGCATCGCCCAGGAGCACTCCACCCGGGGCGTCTTCCGCCGGGACACCGCCCGGCGCAACGGCGACGCCGGCCTGTTCCTCGCCAACAGCGTCAAGGCCGAACAGGGCGCCCAGGACAGCAAGGGCACCGTGGTCGACCGCACCCTGCTGGAGGGCAACCGGATCGGGCTCACCGTCCGCCGGCTGCGCGACCTCACCGTCCGGCGCAACCACGTCACCGGCAACTGCGCCGGCGTGTTCATCGTGGGCGACGAGAACAAGCCCCGGGCGGGCGCGCTGACCGTACGCGCCAACCTGGTCGAGCGGAACAACAAGTACTGCCCGAAGACCGCCCGGCTGCCCTACCTCCAGGGCTCCGGCATCGTCCTGACCGGCACCGAGAACACCCTGGTCTCCCGGAACACCGTCACCGGCCACTCGGGCAAGTCCCCGCTGTCGGGCGGCATCGTCCTGTTCAAGAGCTTCGTCGGTGCCACCAGCGAGCGGAACCGGATCACCGGCAACCACCTGTCGGCCAACTCCCCGGCGGACCTGGTCAACCAGGAGGCGGCGAAGAGCGGCAACGCCTTCACCCGCAACTCCTGCCGCGCCTCCAGGCCCGCGGGCCTGTGCTGACCGGACGGCCGTACCCGACCCACGCAAGGAAGGAAGGCGGCACATGACCGCACCATCCCCCGCGCTCTCCACCGCGCCGGAGCCCGGGGCACCCCCCACCCCGCCGCCGTCGATGCGGCTGCGCGAGCTCGTGTTCGGGGCGGCCTGCGCCGCCGCCGTCCGCGCCGCCGCCCGGCTCGGTGTCGCCGACGCCCTCGGCGACGCCCCCATGACCGTCCAGAGCCTGGCGGCGGCCGTGCACACCGAGCCCGGGCCGCTGCGCCGGCTGCTGCGCGCCCTGTCCTGCTACGGCGTCTTCGCCGAGCGGCCCGACGGCACGTTCGCCCACACCGAGATGTCCCGGCTGCTGCGCGAGGACGACCCGAACAGCCTGCGCGCCATCGCCCTGTGGTGCACCGAGCCGTGGACCTGGGACGCCTGGCCCCGGCTGGACCGGGCGGTGCGCACCGGCCACAACGTCGTACAGGACCTGTACGGCAAGGAGTTCTTCGAGTACCTCAACGAGGACGCCCCGGAGTCCGCCGACGTCTTCAACCGGGCGATGACCCGCTCCAGCGAGCAGTCGGCCCGGGAGGTCGCCACGCTGCTCGACCTGTCCGGCAGCGACTCGGTCGCCGACCTCGGCGGCGGGCAGGGGCACGTGGTGGCCAGCCTGCTCGACAAGTACCCGGCGATGCTGGGCTATCTGCTGGACCTGCCGCGGGTGGTGGACAACGCGCTGCCCCGGCTGCGCGAGGGCGGCGACCTGGCCGGCCGGACCCGGATCGTGCCGGGTGACATCCGCGAGGCCGTCCCGGTCAAGGCCGACGTCTACATCATCAAGAACATCCTGGAGTGGGACGACGAGTCCACCGCCCGGCTGCTGCGCAACGTGGTCGAGGCGGGCGGCCCCGGCACCCGGGTCGTCGTCATCGAGAACCTGGTGGACGACACTCCGTCCATGCGGTTCAGCACCGCCATGGACCTGCTGCTGCTGCTCAACGTGGGCGGCGCCAAGCACACCACCGCCAGCATGACCGGCCGGCTGCGGGCGGCGGGCCTGGAGGTCGGCGACATCCGCCCGGTCAATCCGTTCCTGCACGCGTTCGACTGCACGGTCCGCGGGTGAGACCGCTCCCCCACGGCACACCGGTGCCGGGTCCGCGTCACACGCGGGCCCGGCACCGGTGCTCCGGACGGGGATCTCAGACTCCGGCGTCGCGCTCCCAGACGTAGAAGCGCTGGGCCATGGCGTCCTTCGGGGATCGCCAGGTCTCGGGGTCGTACGCGCTGACGTACGCCGACAGCCGTTCGCTGACCTCCTTGAACTCGGGGTGCGAGGTGACCTTGGCGATGGCCGGTCCGGGCTCGCGTTCGGACTCGATGAGGTGCATGTACACATCGCCGAACTGGAAGAGGCTGCGCCGGACCACCCCGACGAGGTGCGGCAGCTCTCCGCGGTCGGACTCCGCGAACACCTTGGCGATGTCCGGGGCGGCGCCCGGGGCCATGCGGGCGACGATCAGGGCCTGGTGCACGGTCGTCTCCTGCTCTCCGGCTCAGTCGGCCAGGGCCGGGGCGGGCCGCCGGCCGGCCGCCGCCTTCTCGATCTTGTCCCGGATGAGGGCGAGCTGGATCTTGGAGTTCTTGTTGATGTTGTCGGTCATCCAGTCGTCGTCGACCGGCGCGTCCGGCTTCATCGCGAAGTCCTGGGTCCACACCATCCGGGTGCCGGCCGGGACCTCCTCGTAGCTCCAGTGGATGTCCATGTGGGCGAAGGGGCCGGTCTCCACCCGGCGGGCCGTGACGGTGAGGGAGTCGCGGTCCGGCTCGCGCTCGGAGACCCAGCTCCAGACGGTGCCGTTCTCGTCCGGGTGCATGGTGAGCCGGAACGTGGTCTTGGCGCCCTCCCGCTTGAGGACCTCCACCGACGCGTACTCGCTGAACAGCTGCGGCCAGCGCTCCAGGTCGTTGGTCATGTCCCAGACCAGGTCCAGCGGGGCGGCGATGGTGATCTCGTTCTGGGTGTGTCCTGCCATGTCAGGCTCCTGCCATCAGGGTCGTGTTGACGAGGTTGAGGAACTGCTGCGGCGTCTTGCAGCGTTCGGCGTCGACCGGCATCGGGGTGCCGTGGGTGTTCTCCAGCTCGCCGACGATGCCGAGCAGGCCGAGCGAGTCGACGCCGAGGACGTCGAAGCCGGTGTCCGGCTTCTCCATCAGCTGCTCCGGGCTGACGGTGACCCCGGCGGCCTTCTTCATCAGCGCGGCGAGTTCTTCCACGGTGATCTGCGGCATGCGCTTTCCTCCTTTGCTGTGCTCACTGCCTGGTGCCGGCTCGCAGCACCAGCGCCGAGTTCGACCCCATGAGTCCGCGGCTGAGCACCAGGGCCGTGCGCGGTTCGGCGACGCGGGCGTGGCCGGTCACGAGGTCGAGGTCGTGGCAGACGTCGAAGACGTTCGGCGTCGGCGGGATCAGGCCGTGCTCCATCGCCAGCACGGCCGCTGCGGTGTCCAGCACGGGGGCCGCGCAGTAGCCGCGGCCGATCCCGGTCTTCGGCGCGGTGACCGGGACCCGGGCGGCGTGCGGACCGAGGGCGTCGGCGAGCGCCAGCGCCTCGGCCCGGTCGGCCTCCGGCACCCCGAGGGCGTCGGCGAAGACGACGTCGATCTCCTCGGGGGCGCACCCGGCCTCCGCCAGGGCCTGCCGGATGGCGTGCGCGAGGCCGTCGCGGGACTCCGCCCAGCGGGAGGCGCCGGTGAAGGTGGCCCCGTGGCCCGCGACGACGGCCCGGATGCCGGCGCCGCGGTCCTCGGCGGTGCCCGCCGCCTCGATGACGAGCATGGCGCCGCCCTCGGCCGGCACGAATCCGCACGCCCCCTCGGTGAAGGGGCGGTAGGCCCGGGTGGGGTCGGTCTCCCGGCTCAGTTCCGCGTAGCCCAGCTGGCAGACCATCGAGTACGGCGCGAGCGGCGCCTCGGTGGAGCCGGCCACGATCACGTCGGTGCCGCGGCGCACCGCCCGGGCCGCGTGGGCGAGGGCGTCCAGTCCGCCGGCCTCGTCGGAGGCGACGACCGAGCAGGGCCCCTTGAAGCCGCGGCGGATGGAGACCTGGCCGGTGCTGGCGGCGTAGAACCAGGCGATGGACTGGTACGGCCCGACGAACCGGCTGCCCTTGCCCCACAGTCGCTGCAGTTCGCGCTGGCCGAACTCGCCGCCGCCGGATCCGGCGGCGGTGACCACGCCGATGGAGTACGGCGCGTCCGGGATGCAGGACGGCGCCAGCCGGGCGTCGTCCAGCGCGAAGTCGGCTGCGGCCATGGCGTAGTGCGTGAACCGGTCGGTCTGGACGAGGAAGCGCTCCTCGATGGTGGCCGCCGGGTCGAAGGCGCGGACCTCACCGGCCACCTTCAGGGGAAGGTGCTCGCAGCCCTCGCGGGTCACCCGGTCGAGGACGCTGAGGCCCTCCTGGGTCGCCTTCCAGAAGGTGTCGGTGCTGGTGCCGTTGGGTGCGACCACCCCGATGCCGGTGATGGCCGCCTGCCGGTCCTTCGGTTCGCTCATCGTGTGTCCTCACTCCCTCGGCCGGGTCAGGATCACCGCGGACTGGAAACCCCCGAACCCGCTGCCCACGGACAGCACGCTGGTCAGCTTGCGTTCGCGGGCGACGCGCGGGACGTAGTCCAGGTCGCACTCCGGGTCGGGGATCTCGTAGTTCGCGGTCGGCGGTACGACCTGCTTGGCGAGGGCCAGCACACAGGCGACCAGTTCGATGGCGCCGATCGCCCCGAGGGAGTGCCCCACCATGGATTTGATGGAGCTCATCGGGGTGTCGTAGGCGTGGTGGCCGAGCGCCCGCTTCACGGCTGCCGTCTCGTGGCGGTCGTTCTGCCGGGTGCCGGAGCCGTGCGCGTTGACGTAGTCGATCGCCGTGGGGTCGAGCCGCGCCTGGCCGAGGGCGGTCTCGATGGCCCGCGCCATCTCCAGGCCCTCCTTGGTCAGGCCGGTCATGTGGTAGGCGTTGCCGAAGGTGGCGTAGCCGCCGAACTCGCAGTACACATGGGCACCGCGGGCCCGGGCGTGCTCCAGCTCCTCCAGGACGAGCACCGCGCCGCCCTCGCCCATGACGAAGCCGTCACGGTTGTTGTCGAAGGGCCGGGAGGCGTGCGCGGGATCGTCGTTGTTCGGGGACGTGGCCTTGATCGCGTCGAAGCAGGCCATGGTGATCGGGGATATCGGGGAGTCCGAGGCCCCGGCGACGCATATGTCGGCCCGCCCCTCCTGGACGGTGTGGAAGGCGTATCCGACGGCGTCGAGTCCGGAGGTGCAGCCGGTGGAGACGGTCTGTACCGGACCCTGTGCGCCGAAACGTTCCGCCACCGCGGAGGCCACGGTGCTCGGCGAGAACGCCCGGTGCAGCTGCGGCTCCGCCTCGGTGTGGTCGACGTCCCAGCGCTGCCCTCGGTGGCTGACCAGGACGTAGTCGTGCTCCAGGCGGGTGGTGCCGCCGACGGCGGTGCCCAGGGAGACACCGACCCGCCAGGGGTCCTCCCGGGCCAGGTCGAGACCGGAGTCCCGGACCGCCTCCTCCCCGGCGACCAGGGCGAACTGTATGTACCGGTCCGCCCGCTGGATCTGTTCCGCGTCCAGGCCGTGCGCGGCGGGGTCGAAGTCGCACTCGGCGGCGATCCGGGACCTGAGCCCGGCCGGGTCGAAGAACGTGATGCCCCGCGTCGCGGTACGGCCTTCGGCCAGCAGGTCCCAGAACGCCGGTACGCCGATCCCGCCCGGAGCGACGACGCCTATGCCGGTGACCGCCACGCGCCGGGTCATGAGCGGACCTGTTCCCGGCCGGCGGGCTCGGCGACGGCGGTGGCCAGGGGCTGCGCCGTCTCCTCGGTGTCGACGTGGCCGAGGGCCGGCCGCGGGGCGAGCGGGCCCAGGTGGAAGACGAGGCGCGCCTCCACCTTGCCGACGTTGCGGAACCGGTGGCGCATGTTGATGGGGATCATCAGCCCCTGCTCGGGCCGCAGCGGGTGCGGCTCGCCGTCCAGGTCGACCTCCAGCTGCCCGCACAGGACGTAGACGAACTCCTCGGAGTAGGGGTGGTAGTGCTCGCCGATGCGGTCGCCGGGCTGGACGATGGCCACCCCCATGAAACCGCTGGTGGCGCCCACCGTGCTCGGGGTGAGCATGGCGCGCAGATCACCGCCGCGCCGGGTGTTGGGCTCGATCTCGCTCAGGTCCACGATCTTCGGAAGGGGTTTGATCACGGTGTTCCTCCGTTGGTTGGGCCGGCCCGCGGGGGTCAGGCGTCGGGCGAACGGCGGTCGGTGACGAGGTCCATGCCGACGGGCTCGCCGTCCAGCAGTGCCTCCAGCCCGGCCGGGTGTCCGGGCTCCGGCGGGGCGCCGGGGCCGGGGCGTACGTCGAGCAGCCGGACGACGACGTCGTCGCGCTGGAAGATCGTGCTGCGCAGCACGGGGCTGTCCGGGTCGTCCGCCGCCGCCTCGTCCCGCTGGGCGAGCAGCTCCGCCAGCCGCATCCCGGCGCCCGGCCGGGCCGGGTAGTACCGGGCCAGCCGCTCGCCCTCGGTCAGCTCGTCCGCGGTGACGTGGTGCACGGCGGGCAGCGCCGCCCGGGTGAAGAACACCCGCGCGGACTCCTGGTCGTTCAGGTCCCGCTCCTGCTCCAGATAGGGGTTGATGGCCTCCTCCACGGCCCGCACCTCGGGCTGCCGGGCGACGTGGCGCAGCGCCGCGAGCAGGTCACCGCGCACCTCGATGGCCCGCACCACCCGGTTGCCGTGCATGAACAGGGAGGTCCGGCACAGCCGGGTGGTCTCGTCGACCCGGGCCCGGGGCGAGGCGTAGTCCGCCAGGATCCGCTTCACCTCCGCCTCGCTGCCGGGCCGCACCGTGAAGGTGAGCGCGTGCCGGATCACCCCGTCACCGATCCGGGGGGACGCCTGGAGCCGGCGGCGCTCGGCGGAGACGGCGGCCTCTCCCCCGGTCTCGCGGACGACGTGGAAGCGCAGCGACCGGGTGTCCCGTACGCAGCTGTGCAGCGGCTCCACCATCCGCACGTGCTCCTCGCTGTTCACCCAGGTGAGGAACGGCGGGGCGCTCTCCCACTCGCTGGTGATGAGCCATTGGGAGGGGTTCTCGATGGACTGGCACAGCTGGTCGCTGACGTGGCCCGGGACCTGCGCCACCTGGTTGCACAGCTGTTCGTAGGCCTCCAGGAACTGCTGCTGGGCGCCGTCGTGGACGTCCACCAGGAGGACGACCCGCAGGCGGGAGCCGTCGAACACCGACTGGGAGACCCGCTTCGACACCTGGCGCGTCGAGGGGGCCGAGGGCTTTTCCGACAAGGTGGTCATGCTGCGCACATCTCCTTCACGGGGGCAGAGGCACGCCGGCCGCCGAATGACGCGACGTCAGCGCTTCTTGATCCTGTGCCGCTTGTGCCGGGTCGCGCGACTCGCGTGAACCACGCGGGTGATTGAGCACGCGAAAGCCGTCCCACAGGGCACACAAACACCGATGCGCCCCGCATCCCGAACCTTCGCCTCTGGAGCCCTGATGCAGCAGAAAGCCGATCACCGGGTGCCCGTCCTCGTCGTGGGCGGCTCCCTGGTGGGCCTGTCCCTCTCCCTGTTCCTGGGCCGTCTCGGCGTACCGCACATGCTCGTCGAGCGGCACTCCGGGACCTCGATCCACCCGCGTGGCCGCGGCAACAACCTGCGCACGATGGAGCTGTTCCGGGTGGCCGGCATCGAGCCGGACATCAAGGCGGCGGCCTCGCTGCTCGCGGACAACCACGGCATCCTGCAGACCCCCACGCTGGCGGGTGACGCCGGGGAGTGGCTGTTCCGGCACATCGACCCGGGTGGCGGACTCGCGAAGTTCAGCCCCACCACGTGGTGCCTGTGCAGCCAGAACGACCTGGAGCCGGTGCTGCTGAAGGGGGCCCGGGCGCTCGGCGGCGACCTGCGCTACTACCACGAGCTGGAGTCCTTCTCCCAGGACCCCGAAGGAGTGACGGCGTACGTCCGGGACCGCGACAGCGACGAGCTGTACACGGTCCGCGCCGACTACCTGGCGGCCTGTGACGGCCCGCGCAGCCCCGTGCGGCGCCGGCTCGGCATCGGGCAGAGCGGCCCCGGCGACCTGTTCGCCAACGTCAGCGTCACCTTCCGGTCCAAGCTGCTCGCCGAGGCCGTCCGCGACCGGCACTTCATCTGCTGCTACCTCACCAACCCGGAGGCCGACGGCGCGCTGCTGCCCGTCGACAACAAGGAGCACTGGGTCTTCCACGCGCCCTGGCACCCCGAGCACGGCGAGCGGCTGGAGGAGTTCACCGAGGAACGCCTCCAGCGGCACATCCGGCTGGCCACCGGGGTGCCGGACCTCGACGTCGAGATCACCGGGAAGGCGTCCTGGCGGGCGGCGGAACGGGTCGCCGAGCGGTACACGGCCGGCCGGGTGCTGCTCGCCGGGGACTCGGCCCACGAGATGTCACCGACCGGCGCGTTCGGCTCCAACACCGGCATCCAGGACGCGCACAACCTGGCCTGGAAGCTGGCCGCCGTGCTCGACGGCTGGGCCGGGCCCGAGCTGCTGGAGACCTACGACACCGAGCGCCGGCCGGTCGCCCTGGCCACCAGCGCCCGCGCCTCGGCGCGCTCCGTGGAGCACAGCCACCCCGGCTTCGCCCCGACCCCGGGCGTCGGCGGCGGCCCGCGCAGCGGCATCCTCCCGGTGGTCCTCGCCTACCGCTATCTGGAGGGCGCCGTCCTGGACGCCGACCCGGCCCAGCCGGTCGTACCCGACGGGGTGCGGCTGACCGCGGACCCCGGCAGCCGGGCTCCGCACCTGTGGCTGCGGCGGGCGGGCGAACGGCTCTCCACGATCGATCTCTACGAGCGCTCGCTGGTCCTTCTCAGCGACGCCGGCTCGGCGGCGGGCGCGGCCTGGGGGACCGCCGCGCGGCGCGTCGCGGACACGGAGGGGGTACGGCTGGAGGCGTACCGCGTCGGCGCCGGCCCGGACGCCGACCTGACCTACGACGGCGAGGGCCCCGGCGGCGGCACCGACTGGGCGGCCCTGCACGGCACGACGGCCGACGGCGCGGTGCTCGTCCGCCCCGACGGCTTCGTGGCCTGGCGCGCACCCGGCACCGTGGCAGACCCGGAGGCCGAGCTGCGACGGGTGGTGGGGGCGGTGCTGCGCCGGGCGTGAACCGACCGGAGACGTACCGCGTGGCCACCGGTCCGGACACCGACCTCGGCTACGCCAGCCAGAGCCCCGGCGGCGGCCCTGCACGGCACGACGGCCGACGGCGCGGTGCTCGTCCGCCCCGACGGCTTCGTGGCCTGGCGCGCACCCGGCACCGGCGACGGGTGGTGGGGGCGGTGCTGCGCAGAGGGTAGGCCGACGGACGGCACGCCGAGGGTCACCCGTACCGGTGGTGCGGGTGGCCCTTACGGCGCAGCCGGCGGGGGCGCCGTCAGATACGGACCTCGACGGTCTTGGCGAGGCGGTCGTGCAGGCCGCGGCCGTCGCGGTCCCAGATCAGCGCGGGGACCGCCAGGCACAGCAGGACGGTGCGCAGCAGGGCGCGGCCCGGGCTGACCGTGCCGGTGCTCAGGGCGACCACCCGGATGCCGAAGAGGCGCTTGCCGGGGGTGCAGCCGACCGTGCCGACGGTGAGCGCGCTCAGCACGAAGAACACGCCCAGCGCCCAGTTGCTGGTGAGCGCCCCGTTGCCGTGCGTGATCAGGCCGTATGCGATCAGGACGCACAGCGCCCAGTCCACGGCGAGCGCGCCGAGCCGCCGTCCGGGCCGTGCGATCGAGTTGGGCCCGTCCTCCGGGAGCCCGAGCTGCTCGCCCCGGTAACCGAAGTCGGCACCCGCCTCTTCCATGGCCGCGCGCGGGCCGGAGAGCCACGATCCGATTGCCTGCCTGTTGTCCACGCGTCCACGGTACTGTGCCCGGTTTCGGACACTACGCGCAGGGGTGTGCGGGGGCTACGGTGGACACGTGACCGGTTAACGTCTGCGAAACAAACGGGTCACGCCCGAGAAATCACCCGTCCCTAGGGTCGAGACCACCGTGTGCCACCGCACTGGCCGCACGAACGATCTACCACCCCGGCGAGGACGGTCGGGAGTAGGAGGAGCTGGATGTTCCAGAACGCCGACGAGGCCAAGAAGTTCATCGCGGACGAGGACGTCAAGTTCGTCGACGTCCGCTTCTGCGACCTGCCGGGCGTCATGCAGCACTTCACGGTGCCCGTTGAGGCGTTCGACCCGGACGAGGAGCTGGCCTTCGACGGATCGTCGATCCGCGGTTTCCAGGCCATCCACGAGTCCGACATGGCTCTGCGTGCCGACCTGTCCACGGCCCGTGTCGACCCGTTCCGCCGGGACAAGACCCTCAACATCAACTTCTTCATCCACGACCCGATCACGGGCGAGCAGTACTCCCGTGACCCGCGCAACGTGGCGAAGAAGGCGGAGGCGTACCTGGCGTCGACGGGCATCGCCGACACCGCGTACTTCGGTCCCGAGGCCGAGTTCTACGTCTTCGACAGCGTACGTTTCGCCACCTCGGCGAACGAGTCCTTCTACCACATCGACTCCGAGGCGGGTGCCTGGAACACCGGCGCCCTGGAGAACAACCGCGGCTACAAGGTCCGCTACAAGGGCGGCTACTTCCCGGTCCCGCCGGTCGACCACTTCGCCGACCTGCGCGCCGAGATCTCCCTGGAGCTGGACAAGCAGGGCCTGAAGGTCGAGCGCCAGCACCACGAGGTGGGCACCGCCGGCCAGGCGGAGATCAACTACAAGTTCAACACGCTGCTGGCCGCCGCCGACGACCTCCAGCTCTTCAAGTACATCGTGAAGAACGTGGCCTGGCGCAACGGCAAGACCGCGACCTTCATGCCGAAGCCGATCTTCGGTGACAACGGCTCGGGCATGCACGTGCACCAGTCGCTGTGGAGCAACGGCGACCCGCTGTTCTACGACGAGGCCGGGTACGCGGGCCTGTCGGACATGGCCCGCTACTACATCGGCGGCATCCTCAAGCACGCCCCGTCGCTGCTGGCCTTCACCAACCCGACGGTGAACTCCTACCACCGCCTGGTGCCGGGCTTCGAGGCGCCGATCAACCTGGTGTACTCGCAGCGCAACCGCTCCGCCGCGATGCGTATCCCGATCACGGGCTCCAACCCGAAGGCCAAGCGCGTCGAGTTCCGCGCGCCCGACTCCTCCGGCAACCCGTACCTGGCCTTCTCGGCCCTCCTCCTCGCGGGCCTGGACGGCATCAAGAACAAGATCGAGCCGGCCGAGCCGATCGACAAGGACCTGTACGAGCTGGCTCCCGAGGAGCACGCGAACGTCGCCCAGGTCCCGACCTCGCTGAACGCCGTCCTCGACGCGCTGGAGGCCGACCACGAGTTCCTCCTCCAGGGCGACGTGTTCACGTCCGACCTGATCGAGACGTGGATCGACTTCAAGCGCACCAACGAGATCGCGCCGCTCCAGCTGCGTCCGCACCCGCACGAGTTCGAGCTGTACTTCGACGTGTGACGGTCCCCGCGCCCACCCGAGGCCCCGCCGCTCCCCGTGAGCGGCGGGGCCTCGGTCTTTCCGGGGCGCTGTGCAACCTTTCCCGGGGCTCAGGCTTCCTATTGTCGGAGGATCATGCCTCCGCGGTGCCGGACGAGGAAGGTTGCACGGGGTATGGCGGAACAGGACGACTGGGAGCGCGAGTTCGATCACGCGTGGGTGAACTCGGCCGAGCACAAGGAGCCCTCCGCGCGGGCCCGGATGCTCGCCGCGCGGTGGAAGGAGAACCCGCCGGAGCCGGCGCCCTTCCGTGCCGACCCGGACCCGGTGGGCCCGCGCCGGTCCTCCTGGGTGTCGACGGCCGTGGTGCTCGGCTGCGTGGCCGCGGTGATCGTGCTGTTGGGGTACGCGCAGATGCGCTCCTCCTACTGATCCCCTCCCCTCCCCGGGGCGCGGCGGGTGCACACTGGACAGGCGGGGGCGAGTGCCCGACTGCGGGGTGATGCGAGATGCGGAGCCGGTTCCAGAGCGATCGGCGGCTGACCGTGCGGATGGGCCTGACGCTGTTCCTGCTCGGGCTGCTGTACGTCGGCTTCGTCGCGGCGCTGATCGTGCTGCTGAGGTCCTGGGTGCTGGTCGCCGTCCTGGTCGGGGCGCTGTTCGTGGCCCAGTTCTGGTTCTCCGACCGGATCGCCGTGTTCGCGATGCGCGCCCGGCCCGTGGCGCGGGAGGAGTATCCCGAGCTGCACGCCGTGGTCGACCGGCTGTGCGCGATCGCGGACCTGCCCAGGCCCGTGGTCGCCGTGTCCGCGATGGACATGCCGAACGCGTTCGCGACCGGGCGCAGTCCCGATCACGCCGTGGTGTGCGTGACCACGGGGCTGCTGCGCCGGCTGGAGCCCGCCGAGCTGGAGGGCGTGCTCGCGCACGAGCTGTCGCACGTCGCGCACAAGGACGTCGCCGTGATCACGGTGGCGTCCTTCCTCGGGGTGGTCGCGGGCCTGGTCGTACGGTTCGCCTTCTACTCGCAGATCTTCGGCGGGGGCCGCCGGGACCAGAACACGGCCATCGTCTTCGCCGCCGTCCTGGGCGTCTCGGCGGCCGTGTACGCGCTCAGCTTCCTGCTGATCCGGGCGCTGTCCCGGTACCGGGAGCTGGCGGCCGACCGCGCGGCGGCGCTGCTGACGGGGCGGCCCTCGGCGCTGGCGGCGGCGCTCACCAAGGTCTCCGGGGAGATCGCGCGCATCCCGACGAAGGATCTGCGCACGGCCCAGGCGTTCAACGCGTTCTACTTCACCCCGGCGACCGGCCGGGAGCCCGGCATCGAGCGCTTCTTCTCCACCCACCCGCCCCTGGGGCAGCGGCTGGAGCAGCTGGGCCGGATCTCGGTGGAGCTGGGCGAGGCCGCCGGCCCGGGGAAGGCCGGCTGACCGGTGGGGGTGAGCCGGTCTCGCGAGCGGGCCGGCCGGGCCGGCGGAGTCCGATCGGGCGAGGCCGGGCGCCGGTGGGCCGGGCGCTGGTGCGGGTGGGCCGGGCGGGCGCACACGGGAACGGTCCGCCGGACGTGGGCCGCCGGGCGGGCGAGGTCCGCGGACCGGACAGGCGCGGCCGGCCGGGGCACGCGCGGGCGGAGGTGAGCTGATCGTGCGGTTGCTGGACGTTCTGCTGGGGCGTACCCGGCCGGTCGCGCCCGATCTCGACCGGCTGTTCGCGCTGCCGTCGGCCGCGGTGACCCTGGAGGCGGCGACCGGTCTCACACCGGCCGGGAGCGGGGCGGTGTGCTTCGCCACGGCGGAGGGGGCGGCCTTCGAGCGGATCCACCGGGAGGTGCGGGCGCTGCTGGACACCGACCGCGACCGCACCGGCCCGGCGGTGGAGCCGTACCGGGACGGCTACGGCTACTCCTGGCTGGTCTCGCGGCGCTCCCCCGGACAGCTGCCGCAGCTCGTGGCCGATCTGCACGCGGTGAACAGCTCGCTGGAGTCGGCCGGCTTCGGCCCGCTGCTGCTGTGCTCGCTGGTGTCCTTCACGGACGGCGCCGAGCGGCGGGCGGCGCTCGTGTACCTCTACAAGCGCGGCACCTTCTATCCGTTCGCCCCGCTGCCCGGTGCGGCCGAGCGGCGGGACACCGCGCTGGAGCTGCGGCTGAAGGCCGTCCTCGACGGTGATCTGCCGGTAGAGCCGGATCTGGGCCGCTGGTTCCCGGTGTGGGGCGCCCCCGGCCTGTGACGGCCGGGGGCGGCCCCGCTCGTTCACCGCGTCTTCTACCGCTCCTGCCGGCGGGCCTCGAAGGGGCGCTCGCGGCGGTAGCGGCGCTCCCAGCGGGCCTGGCGGTCCCGGCGCTCGCGGTACGCCCGGTAGCTGTCCGGAGGCGTGCCGGGGGCGGCGCCGGGCGGGATGGTGCCGGGGGAGCCGCGGCCGTGCGTCGCGTACAGATACAGCAGCGCCACCGCGGCGAGCCACCAGAGGTGGTTTCCGATTCCGAGGATCACCAGGACCACGGTCCCGGTCGCGAGAATGCCACGCATGACGGACCTCCGTGGGGTGAGTCGGGGGAAGCGGAGCGTGTCTGTTCCGTCCCCGTACGTACAGCGTAGGGAGGGCGCGATCAGCGGCGCATCCCGTTTTCCGCGCGCCCCGAGGCGGTGCGCGAGGGGTTCGCGCGGGCACGGAAGGGCGCCGTGAGTGAATGGCCCGCATGGACCGACTCTCCACCTTCACGCACGCGTACGACGGTGAACGCCTCAGCGGGGCGGGCGCCGGACCGTCCGGCCGGGCCACGGCGCTGCTGCTGCACGGCGCGGGCAACGGCAGCAAGGAGCGACTGCTGCCGTTCCTCGCCGACTTCGCCGGCCGGGGCTGCCGCGCCCTCGCCTTCGACTTCTCCGGGCACGGTGAAAGCACGGGCGAACTCGCGGAGTTGAGCCTGCGCCGCCGCTATGAGCAGGCGGTGGCGGTGCTCGACGCGCACGCCCCGGCGGACGATCCGCTGATCATCGTCGGGTTCAGTATGAGCGGGCAGACGGTCGCGGATCTCCTGCGGCACTACGGGCGCCGGGTCGCGGCCGTGGGGCTGTGCGCGCCCGCGGTCTACGGCCAGGACGCCTGGAACGTGCCGTTCGGCAACGGCGACAGCCGCTTCTCGGAGCTGATCCGCACGCCGGACAGCTGGCGGGACTCCCCCGCCCTAGAGGCGTTCCGCTCGTACACGGGCCGGGCGGTGCTCGCGGTGCCGGGCCACGACACGGTGATCCCGGCGGCGGTCACCGAGGCCATACAGGAGGCGCTGTCGGAGCGCTCCCGGTTCTCCCGCCTCGACCTCCCGGACGCCGAACACATCCTCGGCCTGTGGTTCCGCGACCACGACGGGGACCGGCGGGAGTTCGTCACGCGGCTGCTGGCGGGCCTGGACGGGCACGCGGAGGCGCCCCTTCGCTGACGGTGCCGGGTGCCCTCCCGTCGGCGCGAGGGCACCCGGCACACGGCTCACCGCGAGTAACGCATCAGCGCCCGCACCATGTGACACGTGGTGTCGGAGGGCGGCCGCATGCCGATCCGCTCGGCCGTGCCGCGGATCGTCTCGTCCCGGGCCTGGTCCGGCAGATAGACACCGGAGTCGAGCAGGGCTATGGCGAGGCGCATGGCCTTCAGGCGCCGGTTGTGCGTGACGTACCACTGGCGCGGCCGTCCGGCCGGCAGCGGTCGCTTCACCTCGGGCTCGTAGGGCGAGTCGAACAGCACGGGGTGCTCGGCGGTGGACTGGGTCGGCAACGGCTTCGGCTTGAGGGCGGCAGCGGGCACAGGCATCCTCCTGTCGCGGTCAGACCGGCCGCCGGCGACCCGGCGCCCGGTCTCGAACACTGCTTCCAGTCTACCGGCGGCCACTGACAATCGGGCGGCCGCGGAAGCGAGCGAATCCCCAGCTCACGCAGGAAATTGGCGTTCCGTCACCGGTGGTGGGGATGAGGCTGCCGAGGCGTCATGAATTCGAACAGAGCCGGTACCGCGTACCGTGTCGCCCATGGAGATCTGGATCAACCCCGCCTGCTCGAAGTGCCGTGGCGCGCTCGCCCTGCTCGACGCCGAGGGGGCCGAGTACACCGTGCGGCGGTACCTGGAGGACGTGCCGAGCGAGGACGAGATCAGGGCCGTACTGGACCGGCTGGGCCTGGAACCGTGGGACATCACCCGTACCCAGGAAGCGGAGGCCAAGGAACTCGGGCTCAAGGAGTGGCCGCGCGACGCGGACTCCCGGGACCGCTGGATCGCCGCGCTCGCCGGGCACCCCAAGCTGATCCAGCGGCCGATCATCACCGCGGACGACGGGACGGCGCTGGTGGCCCGCAGCGAGGAGGCCGTGCGGGAGGCCCTGGCCCACAGCGGGCGCTGACGACTCCCGCCACACCGGAGTCCCGTACGGGAGACCCGGTCGTACGCAATCCGCGCGGCCGGGACCGCTCCCCCTCACCACGTGACCCTCGGCACACAAACATCAGGTAACACGGGGTTCACATTCGGGCAATGGCCGGGAAACCGCCTGTTGGCAGGCTGCCCGCAGTTCGAGCGGCGCCCCAGTGCCGCAGCGCCGCGGCATCCGCCCAGGCGGACGCACCCGACCCACCCCCGAAGGATGTGGCCCCCGTGACCTTCAAGGCCGAGTACATCTGGATCGACGGCACCTCGCCGACGGCCAAGCTCCGTTCCAAGACGAAGGTCATCCCGGGTGCCCCGGCCGGTCTCGACGCGCTGCCGCTGTGGGGCTTCGACGGCTCCTCCACCAACCAGGCCGCGGGCCACTCCTCGGACTGCGTGCTCAAGCCGGTCTTCACCTGCCCGGACCCGATCCGCGGCGGTGACGACATCCTGGTGCTGTGCGAGGTGCTGGACACCGATCTGACCCCGCACCCCACCAACACCCGGGCCGCGCTGGCCGAGGTGGCCGAGCGGTTCGCCGCGCAGGAGCCCATCTTCGGCATCGAGCAGGAGTACACCTTCTTCGAGGGCTCCCGTCCGCTCGGCTTCCCCGAGAACGGCTTCCCGGCCCCGCAGGGCGGCTACTACTGCGGTGTCGGCGCCGACGAGATCTTCGGCCGGGACGTCGTCGAGGCCCACCTCGACAACTGCCTGAAGGCGGGCCTCGGCATCTCCGGCATCAACGCCGAGGTCATGCCCGGCCAGTGGGAGTTCCAGGTCGGCCCGCTGGCCCCGCTGGAGGTCTCCGACCAGCTGTGGGTGGCCCGCTGGCTGCTGTACCGCACCGCCGAGGACTTCGGTGTCTCCGCGACCCTGGACCCCAAGCCGGTCAAGGGCGACTGGAACGGCGCGGGCGCGCACACCAACTTCTCCACCAAGGCCATGCGCGAGGGCTACGACGCCATCATCACCGCCTGCGAGTCGCTCGGCGAGGGCTCGAAGCCGCTGGACCACGTGAAGAACTACGGCGCCGGCATCGACGAGCGCCTGACCGGCCTGCACGAGACGGCCCCCTGGGACAAGTTCTCCTACGGCGTCTCCGACCGGGGTGCCTCGGTGCGCATCCCGTGGCAGGTCGAGAAGGACGGCAAGGGCTACATCGAGGACCGCCGCCCGAACGCGAACGTCGACCCGTACGTGGTGACCCGCCTGCTGGTGGACACCTGCTGCGCCGCGCTGGAGAAGGCCGGCCAGGTCTGACCCGTCCCGCACCTTCCGGGGGCGCCCGCCGTGACGGCGGGCGCCCCCGTCGCGTGTCCGTACGCCACTTCCGAGAGCGGCTGTCGGCCCCGCCGAGGCGGCCGGCCCTGTGGACCCGTCCGGAATATGAGACGGCCCGCCGGCCCGCCTCGGCCCGCTCCAGGCCGCTGAACAGGGCAGAAAGCCGGGGCCCGGAGGGGTTGTCACGTCGGTGACACATCAAAGAAGCGTCCAAGCAGTGAGAGGAGACTCCTGCCCGCCGCACGGCTCTGCTTCAATGGGACCATGGCCAGCATCCAGCAGATCACCGCGACGGGTCGCTACGACCTCCAGCCGTTCTGGCCTTCCCGTCAGCACCACGACTTCGACCGTGTGTGTCGCCCCGCGATGAACGCGCGGGCCCTCTAAAGCCGTACCCCCGGCCTTCGGCCAGCGCGAAACGACGTACGTCCTCCGGCGACGCCCGACCACGAATCGGGGCCGCCGCACCTTCCGACGAACTCCTCGCGCGAAAGAGCTGACCTCTCATGGCGACCACCCGATCCCTCTCCACCGCCACCCTGCCCGCCTCCGCCCCGAACGGCACCCGGCACCGGCTGCGCGCCGTAGACCGGGACGAGGCGGTCCACGTGGCGGACTTCCTGCCGCCGGGCGCCACCTGGCTGCCCGCGCCGCAGCACACCCTGCCCACCCTGCCGGGCCAGCCGCCGATGGTCGGCTACCTGGTACTGGTCCCCGCCGACCAGCGGCCCCCGTTCCTGCCGGTCGCCGTACCCGACCAGCCGGAGGCCCCGGCCGGGCGCACCGAGCCGGACCCCGGCACCGAGCCGCTGGTGCGGATCGACCCGGTGCGGCGCACCGCCAGCGTCGAGGGCCGCGAACTCGACCTGACCTACCTGGAGTTCGAGCTGCTGGCCCACCTGGTGGCGCACCCGCACCGGGTGCACACCCGCGACCAGCTGGTCACCACGGTGTGGGGCTACGGCCACGTCGGCGACGGCCGCACCGTGGACGTGCACATCGCCCGGCTGCGCCGCAAGCTGGGCGACCGGCACCGCCAGTCGATCCAGACCGTGCGCCGGGTCGGCTACAAGTACACCCCGCCGACCGCCCGCTGACCGTTCTGCCCTCGGCAGAGCCCCGCGCGCACACCGCCCCGGACCGGGCAGGATCACCGGCATGAGACTTCTCGTGCTGGGCGGAACGGAGTTCGTGGGGCGGGCCGTCGTCGAGGCCGCGCTCGGGCGGGGCTGGGAGGTGACCGTCTTCCACCGGGGACGGCACCAACCCCCGGCCGGAGCGCGGTCGTTGCACGGCGACCGCACCGCGCCCGACGGCCTGGCCGCGCTCACCGCCGACCGATCCGGCTGGGACGCCGTGGTGGACACCTGGTCGGCCGCCCCGCGTGCCGTGCACGAGGCGGCCCGGCTGCTGCGCGGCCGGGCCGGACGGTACGCGTACGTCTCCAGCCGGTCGGTGTACGTCTGGCCCTGGCCGCCCGGCGCCGCGGAGGACGCCCCGCTGGTGGAGGGCGCCGCCGACGCCGGGGCCACGGACTACGCGGCCGACAAGCGCGGCGGGGAGCTGGCCGCCGTCGGCGCCTTCGGCGCGGCGGACTCGCTGCTGGTGCGGGCCGGGCTGATCCTCGGCCCGCACGAGAACGTGGGCCGGCTGCCCTGGTGGCTGACCCGGATCGCGCGCGGCGGCCCGGTGCTGGCGCCCGGCCCGCGCGAGCTGCCCCTGCAGTACATCGACGCCCGGGACCTCGCCGACTGGCTGCTCGGCGCCCTGGAACGCGGCCTGTCCGGACCGTACAACCTGGTGAGTCCGCCCGGTCACACCACCATGGGCGAGCTGCTCGACGCCTGTGTGCGGGCGACCGGCGCGGACGCGGAGCTGCGCTGGACCGATCCGGAGGCGATCCTGGCCGCCGGGATCGAGCCGTGGACCGAGCTGCCGGTGTGGGTGCCGCCGGGCGGCGAGACACACGGCGCCGTGCACGGCGCGGACGTGTCACGGGCGGTGGCGACCGGGCTGGTGTGCCGCCCGGTGGCACAGACGGTCGCGGACACCTGGCGCTGGCTGAGCGGGCTCGGCGGCACCGGGCCGCTGCGCCCGGACCGCGCCCGCCCGGGCCTGGACCCCGAGGTGGAGGCGAAGGTGCTGGGCCTGGACCAGGGTGTACCTGGCACCACCCCCTGACGTGGGGCTCCGCCCAGTGACCGGGCCCGGCGTACCGGCCAGACTGGCGGCATGAACACCGACGTCCAGCGGGACGACTTCCGCGCCCGCACCCGGCAGGCGGTGCTGGCCGCCGTGCGGGGGCTGGTCCTGGCCCTGGCGATGCCGCCGGTGACGGTACTGTGCTTCGCCTTCACCCTCGTGTCCCTCGAACTGCTCCCGCTCGGCCTCGGCCTGTTCCTGGTGCCCCCGGTGTTCGGCGCGGTGCGCAGGTACGCGCGGGCCCGGCGGGAGCTGGCCGCCGAGTGGGGCGGGGTGGTGATCCCGGTGGTGTACCGGCCGGTGCCGCCGGGGGCGGGCCCGTGGACGCGTACGGTCACCCTGCTGCGGGACCCGCAGTCGTGGCGGGACCTGCTGTGGCTGCTGACCGACATGACCGCGGGCCTGGTCACCGCGCTGCTCCCGGCCGTGCTGCTGTTCAACCCGGTCGAGGGGCTCACGCTGGCGGCCGGGCTGTGGCGGGCGTACGTACACGGGCCGGGCGACACCTACTGGTACCTCTTCGTGCCGGTCACCGGGCAGGCGAGCGCGCTGCTCGCCGGCGCCCTCGCCGCCGTGCTGCTGGTGCTCGCCCACCGCTTCGCCCCGTCGCTGCTCACCGCGCACTTCCGGCTCACCCGGGCCGTCCTCGGCGGCGGCCGGGGCGACCTCACCGAGCGGGTACGGGTGCTGACCGAGACCCGGCGGGACGCGGTGGACACCTCGGCCGCCGAACTGCGCCGGATCGAACGGGACCTGCACGACGGCGCGCAGGCCCGGCTGGTCGCCATGGGCATGGACCTCGGCACCATCGAGATGCTGGTCGAACGGGACCCGGCCGCGGCGAAGAAACTGATCGCGCAGGCCCGCCGGAACTCCGCCGAGGCCCTGGAGGAACTGCGCGACCTGGTGCGCGGCATCCATCCACCGGTCCTCGCCGAACGCGGACTCGGCGACGCGGTACGGGCGTTGGCGCTACGGCTGCCGCTGCCGGCCGAGGCGACGGTGGAGCTGTCCGGCCGGGCGGAGGCCCCGGTGGAGTCGGCCGCCTACTTCGCGGTCAACGAGGTGCTGACCAACGCCGTCAAGCACTCCGGTGCCGACCGGATCTGGATCGACGTGCACCACACCGACGGCCGGCTGCGGCTCACGGTCACCGACAACGGGAGCGGCGGCGCGGCGGTGGGGGCCGGCTCGGGGCTCGCGGGGGTGGAGCGCCGGCTGGGTACATTCGACGGCGTCCTGGCCGTCAGCAGCCCCGCCGGCGGTCCCACCATGGTGACCATGGAGATCCCGTGCGTGTTGTCCTAGCCGAAGACCTCTTCCTGCTGCGCGACGGGCTGGTGCGGATGCTCACCGCCTACGGCTTCGAGATCGCCGCGGCCGTCGAGACCGGCCCGGAACTCGCCGAGGCGCTGGAGGAGTTGACGCCGGACGTGGCCGTGGTGGACGTACGGCTGCCGCCCACGCACACCGACGAGGGCCTGCAGTGCGCGCTCGCCGCCCGCCGGGCGCGGCCCGGGCTGCCGGTGCTGGTGCTCTCCCAGCACGTGGAGCAGCTGTACGCGCGCGAGCTGCTCGCCGACGGCAACGGGGCGATCGGGTATCTGCTCAAGGACCGGGTGTTCGACGCGGAGCAGTTCGTGGACGCCGTACGACGGGTGGCGGCGGGCGGTACGGCCATGGACCCGCAGGTGATCCAGCAGCTGCTGTCCCGCCGGTCGGCCGACGACCGGCCGCTCGCCCGGCTGACCCCGCGGGAGCGCGAGGTGCTGGAGCTGATGGCCCAGGGCCGCTCCAACGCGGGCATCGCGGCCCAGCTGGTGGTGACGGAACGGGCGATCGCCAAGCACACCTCCAACATCTTCGCCAAGCTGGGCCTGGAGGTCTCCGACGACGACAACCGGCGCGTCCTGGCGGTGCTCGCCTATCTGGACCAGGACCGGTGAGCCGCCAACTCCACTGATCCGGAAGGCAATTCGCGAGACCGGTGAACACCTCCGGGGCGGCGTCCGTATGAAAGGGCGCCGCTTCACTCCTGTCGGGCGCCTCGGTGCCGCCCCACAAGGACGTCAGAGGAGTTCCATGGGACGCAACACACGACAACGCCGTAAGCCGCCGGCCGTCAAGGCCCTCGCCGCAGCGGCGGCCCTAGCGCTCGGCGGGGGCGGGCTGCTCTGGGCGAACTTCCACGCCTCGGCGCACGAGCCGGACCAGCGGGCCTGGGGAGGCGAGCAGACCAAGGCCGCCACGGCCCAGGTCGCGACCGTCTCCTGCCCGGACGTCGGCCAGCGGCTGACGAACGTGCCGGAGCCGGCCCGGCAGGGCGTGGCGCGGGAACTGGCCGGTCTGGACCGGCAGATCACCGAGGCGTACGCCCGGCTCGCCGCCACCCGGGACGCGCAGGCGAAGGACCCCGGCTTCGTGCGGAACGCGATCACCGGCCCCCTCGGCGAGAAGCGGGCGGCGACGATCGACCGGATCCGGATCACCATCCAGCGGGCCGGCGGGTCCTTCGACGACGCGCTGAAACAGCTCGCCCCCTGCACGACGCGGAGCACCGACCGGACCGACGCGGGCGGCGGGCAGCAGAACGGGCAACAGCCGAACGGCGGGCAGCAGCAGAACAACGGCGGGCAGCAGGGTGGCATCGGCGGGCAGGCCGGCAACGGCCCCGTCGCGGCGGACTTCGTGGACATCACCAAGGTCGCGCCGAACGTCCAGGGCACACCCCGCCGGACCGGCAACGCCTCGACCGGCACGTTCACCACCCGCTGCGGGGTGAACGCCAACAAGAACCACAACACCGACAACGTGATCGTGGCGCCCGGTGTCACCAACGGCGCGCACCACCTGCACGACTACGTCGGCAACCAGAGGATCGACGCCTTCGCGAGCAACCAGACGTTCCTCCGGGGCGGCACCAGCTGCCAGAACCGCGACGACCTGTCGTCGTACTACTGGCCGGTGGTCCGCGTCCAGGACGGCACCCGGGACTTCGACCAGAACGCCGACGGCGGCGGCAAGGAGGGCAACGTCGGCCGGATCCTGACCCCGGTCCAGGCCGAGATCAAGTACGTCGGCAGCCCGGCGGGCAAGGTCGTCGCGATGCCGCGGTTCCTGCGCGTCATCACCGGTGACGCCAAGACCACCACCAACGGCCTCGCCAACGCCAACGCGCACTGGAGCTGCACCGGCTTCGAGAACAAGGTGCAGCTCACCGAGCGGTACCCGATCTGCCCGCAGGGCAGCAAGGTGGTGCGCTCGTTCGCCTTCCAGAGCTGCTGGGACGGGCGGAACACCGACAGCGCCAACCACCGTACGCACGTGGCCTTCGCCGACCCGGCCAGCGGGGTCTGCCCGAACGGGTTCAAGGCGATCCCGCAGCTGACCATGCGGCTGGTCTACGCCGTTCCCCCGCCGGTGATCCGCAACGGGCAGGTGCAAAACGCCTACGCGGTGGACGGCTTCCCCGAGCAGCTGCACAAGCCGGCCACGGACCACGACGACTTCATCAGCGTCACCCGGAACGGACTGGCCGAGAAGATCGCCAACTGCCTCAACCGCGGTCAGAACTGCGCGTGACCCCCACCACGGGCAGCTGACCGAAGGCCGGTGACGTCCCCCTCGTCACCGGCCTTCGCCCTGCCCGCGACCGGCTCAGCCGCCGTGCGCGTGGTGGTCGGCGCCCGCCTCCAGCTCGCCGCCCAGCGTGCCGCGCAGCGCCCGGACCACCTCCTCGTCGCCGACGGCGACCCACTTGCGGCCGACCAGGTAGTGGCCGCCGTAGTCCTTGGCCTCGTCGGTCCACTCGCGCCGGCCCCGGTCGGTGGCGAAGGTGGCGAGGACGAACCGCCCGCGTGCCGTACGGCAGATGGCCTGGCGGATCTCGTCGGCGTCGGTCTGCACGTCCGGCTCGCACCGGACCTCGGCGGCCAGTTCCTCCAGGCTGCCGGTCGCGGTGGGCGGCACCCGGCCGGTGTCCTCGCCCGAGCCGCAGCCCGCCAGCGCCAGCGCCAGCAGTACGGCCGCGGCGGGCGCGAGTCGCGTCACCCTCATCTGTCCCTCCGGTCCTGGTGTGCCGGGCAGGCCCCGGCCCCCACGGATACGGCTCCGGGGCCCGGCGCGCTCAAATCCGGTGACCAGGTACGCACGCGTGTGCGAGGGTGGCCCGGTGAACCAAGACTGGGAAGACCGCGTGGCCGCCGCCTGGGCCTCGTTCGACGACTATCCGCAGGAGCGGGCGCACGAGTTCCGCGCCCTGATCGACGCCCTCGTCGCCGAACTGCCCGCCGGCAGCCCGCTCGGCCCGTTCGAGCAGGCCTGCGCCTGGGACTCGACCGGGCACTCCGACAAGGCGGTACCGCTGTACCGGGAGGCGCTGGCCCGCGGCCTCACGGGCTACCAGGGTCGCCGGGCGAAGATCCAGCTGTCCAGCAGCCTGCGCAACGTCGGGCAGCCGGAGGAGGGCGTCAAGCTGCTCACGCCCGAACTCGACGCGCCGTCGGACGAGTTGGACGACGCGGTCCGGGCCGCCCTCGCCCTGTGCCTGTCCAGCCTCGGCCGCGACCGCGAGGGCCTGTCCCTGGTGCTCGGCGCACTCGCCCCGCATCTGCCGCGCTACCAGCGGTCGATGGCCAACTACGCGCGCGCCCTGGTCGATCCGGAGGCCTGAACCGGCCGTCGGGCGGTGACCGACCTGCGGGTCGCTCGTTCTTCCGGACGTGCAGTCACAGGATCTCTCCCAGCGCAAGGCTCCCTCCGCCGGTCCCGGCCCGGTCGACGCCGAGCAGGCCGAGGCCGTGCTCGCCGAGCACTACCCCCGGCTCGTCCGGCTCGCCTACCTCGTGCTGCCACCGGGCCTCGGCCGCGGCCGCCGCGTGCTGACCGCACACGCCCTCGCCCAGCGCGCGCTGCCCCGGGGCCGCAAGCAGCCGGCCCCGATCCCGGCCCAGGGCGGCGGCCGGGCGGACGACCCGGGGTACGCCTATCTGCGCGAGCGGGTGCTGCGCATGGCCCTGGCGGCGGCCCGTCCCCGCCGGGGCCTGCCCCGCCTGGCCCAGCTGCCGCCGCCGCTGCCGCAGGTGTGGGGGCTCAGGCTGTTCCCGCGCTCCGGCGGCGCCGACGAACTCGCCCTGGACCAGCGGCTGTCCACGCTCTCCGGCCCGGCTCGCGCCGCCTACGTGCTGCGTGGCCTGGAGCAGTTGTCCGACGCGGACATCCGCAAGCTGCTGAAGGCGGCCGGGGTGTCCGACCCGGGGGGCGCGCTGGCCTCGGCGAACAGTGTGCCCGCGCATCCGGGGCTGCTCTCCTCCCCCGAGTTCGACCCGTGCACCCTCCAGGCCCGGCCCACCGATCTGATGCGCCGCCGCCAGCACACCAAGGCCGCCCTCGCCGCGGCCGCCGCGCTCGCGATCTGCGGCGCGCTGGTCGCCCTGCCGGGCGGCGGCTGGGGCCCGGACGGCGCCGCCGCGCCCGTGTACGCGGGGAACCCCGCCGCCGAGGCCGCCCTCGACCCGGGCAGGCTGACCCGGGCCGCCCCGGACGCCTGGCGGACGGCGGACCGTACCGACTTCTCCGTGTGGCCCGCGCGCGGACCGCTCACCGGTGACCAGGCCCTGCTGCGCCGCGCCCTGGCCGTGTGGGCCCGCCCCGGCAGCGGCGTCCGGGTCTCGGCGACCCCCGGCACCCCGACCGGCGGCCCGGCCGGCCCGCCGCAGCTGCTGTACGCGGGCGAGGTCGACGCCGCCCGCGTGGTGCTCCTCTACGACGGCCTGCGCATCGCCCGTTACGCCGAGCCGAAGGACGGCACGCAGGGCGCGGCCGTGGACTTCGCCCGGGTCGACGGCGCGACGGGTGCGGGGGCGAGCGCGCTGGTACTGGGCCGCTCCGACGCCAACGTCCGCTATCTGACCGCCCCTTGGGTGACGAAGGCGGCCCAGCGGGATCTGACGAAGCCGGACTCGGCCGCCGTCCCGCTCCCGCTCGCCGACGGCGTGACCGGGCCGCTGGCCAGCCCCGCCCTCCAGTCCGGCGGCTGCGCCTCGTGGACCGTGCTCCAGCTGACCGACGCCTCCGGCACCCACCTGGGCACCGACCTCGGCGAACTGGTCCCGGCCCGGCTGACGGCCGGGCGGCCCGGCGCGGCCAAGGACGCCTCCGGTCCGCGGGGGCTGCGCACCTGGGCGCCGTTCGCCTGCTCACTGGCGGCCATGCGCTCGGCGGGCGTCCGCAGCGTGAACGCCTGGGAGTTCGCCGAGCAGCCGCTGCCCGGCGCGAGCGAAGCGAGATGGGGGTCCCCCCGCCCGGAGGGTGGCGGAGGGTCCGGCACCTGGGTGTGCACCCGGGCGGAGACCTGGCGCGGGGACGGCACGGCCGCGCTGGCCCAGTTCCGGGCGCCGGGCGGGGCGGCCGGGGCGGTCGTCGCCAAGGGCGCGGACGTGCCGGCCTGCGGGCCGCGTGACCCCCGGGTGCTGGCCGGGGTGCTGTGGAAGTCGGCGGGCGGGAACTGGTACCTGCTGGCGGCGGGCAGCAAGGACACGGCGTCGATCGAGGCCACGGGCGGGGTCACCGCGTCCGGGCAGGGGCCGCTGCTGGTGGCGCGGGCCGAGCAGGGGGCGCGGGCTGAGCTGAGGGGCGTGTCGGCGGACGGGCGGGAGCTCAGCGGCCTGCGGTAGCGGCGCCGGTGAGGTCCGCGGTGGCGGCGCCGGCGTCGACAAGGTGGGGCGCGGGGGGTTCTCAGCCGCGCTACCCGTCAGTACATTGACGCCATGTCTAATACGCAGGCCCGGGTGCCGCTCAAGGCACGCCATGTGTCCTTCTCCTGGGACGGCACACCGCTGCACTGGGTGCCGGGGGATCCCTTCACCACGCACACCATCAACGTGCTGCACCTGCTGCTGCCCGCCGGGGAGCGCTGGTTCGTGCGGGTGTACAAGCAGGCGCTGCCGCTGATCCGGGACGACCGGCTCCGCGAGGACGTCATCGGCTTCATCGGGCAGGAGGCCGTGCACTCCCAGGCGCACGACGAGGTGCTGCCCCACCTGAGGGAGCTGGGGCTGGACCCGACGCCGTACACCGCGCAGGTCGACTGGTTCTTCGAGAAGCTGCTCGGCGACCGGACGCTGCCGCCGGGCAGGCCGCGCCGGTGGTGGCTGCTGGAGCGGGTCGCGCTGATCGCCGCCATCGAGCACTACACGGCGTTCCTCGGGAACTGGGTGCTGAACGCCGGGGAGCTGGACCGGCGCGGCGCCGACCCGGTCATGCTGGACCTGCTGCGCTGGCACGGCGCGGAGGAGGTCGAGCACCGCTCCGTCGCCTTCGAGCTGTTCACGCACCTCGACGGAAGCTACCGCCGGCGGGTGCGGACCTGGGCCACCGCCTTCACCGCGCTGGTGTTCCTGTGGCAGCGCGGGGCGCGGTTCTTCATGGAGAACGACCCGACCCTCACCGACGGCAGGGCCACCCTCAAGGACTTCCACGACCGGGGCCGGCAGGGCGTGCTGCCCGGGACCGGGGACATGCTGCGGTCCATACCCCGCTATCTGAGCCGCTCCTACCACCCCTCGCAGGAGGGCGACACCGAGCAGGCGCTCGCCTATCTGGCGGCCTCCCCGGCGGCCACGGCGGCGGAACGGAGGGCCGCGTGATGCCGGCGCCGCGCACCGCCGCGCTCGTCGCGGGCGCCACCGCCGCCGCCCTGCTCACCCGGCGGGCCCTGCGCCGCCGGGTGCGCACCTCGCCGCTGTGGCCGCTGCCCGCCCTGGACCCGCCGGTCTCCGGCCGGTCCCGGCCCCGCCCCCTGCGGCTGCTGCTCACCGCGCACGAGACCGTCGCCGACGGGGTCGTACGGCTGCGCCTGGAGGGCCGCGAGCTGCCGCGCTGGGAGCCGGGGGCGCATGTCGACCTGGTGCTGCCCTCGGGGCTCGTCCGGCAGTACTCCCTGTGCGGGGACCCCGGGGACAGCTCCGCGTACACCCTCGCCACCCGGCTGGTGGCGGACGGCCGGGGCGGCTCCCGCGAGGTGCACGAGCAGCTCACCGAGGGCATGGAACTGGAAGTGCGCGGGCCGAGGAACCGTTTCCCCCTGGTCACGGCGCCCGCCTACGTCTTCGTCGCCGGCGGCATCGGCATCACCCCGGTCCTGCCGATGCTGCGGGCCCTGCCGGACGGCACCGAGTGGCGGCTGCTGTACGGCGGGCGGACGCGGGCCTCGATGCCGTTCCTGGACGAGGTGGCAAAGCTCGCGGGCGACCGGCTGACGGTGGTCGCGGAGGACGAGGACGGGCGGCCGGACCTGGCCGCGCTGTTCGCCGGGACGGCCGAGGGCACGGCGGTGTACTGCTGCGGCCCCGAGGGCCTGATGGCGGCCGTGGAGCAGGCGCTGCCCGAGGGGGCCACGCTGCACCTGGAGCGGTTCGCGCCGCGTACGGCGGACGGCCCGGACGCCGCCTTCGAGGTGGAACTGCGCCGCAGCGGGCGTACGGTGACGGTCCCGGCCGGCTCCAGCGTGCTGGCCGCCGTGCGCCGGGAGCTGCCCGGCACCGCCTACTCCTGCGAGCAGGGCTTCTGCGGCACCTGCCAGCAGCGGGTGCTGGAGGGCGAGGTCGAGCACCGGGACGAGCTGCTGACGGACGCCGAACGGCACGACTCGATGCTGATCTGCGTGTCCCGGGCCCGTGGCGACCGGCTGGTGCTCGACATGTGATCACCGACGGCCGAATCCGCTCGGTAAGGTGTTCGTATGAGGACCGGGGTTCGCCGCAGAATGGGCGTCGAGGAGCGTCGGCAGCAGCTGATCGGCGTCGCCCTGGAGCTGTTCAGCCAACGCTCGCCCGACGAGGTCTCGATCGACGAGATAGCCACGGCGGCGGGCATCTCGCGCCCGCTGGTGTACCACTACTTCCCGGGCAAACTCAGCCTGTACGAGGCCGCGTTGAAGCGGGCGTCGGAGGATCTGGCGAGCCGCTTCGACGAGCCGCACGAGGGACCGCTCGGCGCCCGGCTGCTGCGGGTGATGGGCCGCTACTTCGACTTCGTGGACGAGCACGGCCCCGGTTTCTCGGCGCTGCTGCGCGGCGGCCCGGCGGTCGGCTCGTCGGCGACCAACGCCCTCATCGACGCCGTGCGGCAGGCCGCCTACGACCAGATCCTGTCGCACCTGGGCGTGACCGAGGCGTCCCCGCGGCTGGAGCTGGTGGTCCGCTCCTGGATCTCGCTCGCCGAGTCCACGGCCCTGATCTGGCTGGAGGGCCGGCGGGTGCCGCGCGCCGAGCTGGAGGTCCAGCTCGTGCACGACTTCGCCGCGCTGGCCGCCGTCGGCGCCGTCCACGACGAGGACATGGCCGAGCTGCTGCGCACGATGGTGAAGGACGAGCCGGCCGACGGCCCCTTCGCGGTGCTGGCCGGCCGGCTCATCGCCCTCGGTTCCTGAGCGGGCGCCCCTAGCCGTCGGACTTCCGGTACGACGGGTCGAGCTCGCGGATCTCCGCGGAGGCGTGCAGGGTGAACGCCCCGTCCGTCACGTACTTGCGCAGCAGCTCCACGGCCGTCTCCGTCAGCCGTGCCTTCGTCTCGTCGGTGCGCCCGGCGAGCAGCCCGATGGTCACGTGCGCGACGGCGTGCCCGCGCGTCCCCGGGGCCTCGTACCCGTACGCCGTGAACGCGCTCGGCCGGAACTGCGTCTTGCACGCCTCCGGCCGCGCCGCCGCGATCTCCACGGTGGCCTCGTGCAGCGCCCGCGCGAAACCCTCGCGGTCGAAGGCGTCCTCCATGAGGTCCGAGTAGTCGATGGTGATCTGCGGCATGCGCACTCCTGTTCTACGGCAACGGCCTCACCCTAGTTCCCCGCCCGGGTGAACACCGCGACGGTCCGCGCCGGGACGCTGAACGTGCCCGAACCGGCCGTGTACGACGAGGACTTCACGGTGGCGTCCGATCCCGTGGCCTGCACGGGGTGGAGGGTGTAGGGGGTGCCGGCGAGGGCGTCGACGCGCTGTTCCTGCCGTTCGGGGGTGGCGTTGAAGACCACGACCAGGCCGCCGAGCCGCATGGTGATCACGCCCGGGGTCTCGTCCTTGCCGGACAGCGGGAAGGAGAGGCGGTCCTGGACGTCGGCGGTGGTGGCCAGGGAGAAGGCCTTCTCGGTGGTCCGGATCCTCAGCAGGTCCCGGTAGGCGGCCGAGGCGCCGGTGATCTCCGGGCAGCCGACCTTGACGGTGGTGAGCAGGGGCCTGGCGTAGTCCCACTTGGACCGGTTGTCGGCCGCCGGGGGCAGCCCGCGGCCGAAGCCGTTGCCGTCGGCACAGTCCCAGTGAATGGCGTTGAACCAGTCCCCGCTGTCGAAGGAGTTGCGGTCCAGGGACTTCGAGCGCAGCAGGTCGCTGCCCGCCTGCGACAGCGCCGGCCCCTGGGAGAGGGCGGCCGTGGCCATGGCCAGGACCTGCATCCGGGCCCGGTCACCGGCGGACGCGCCCTTCGGCAGCTTGTAGGCCAGCGCGTCGAACAGCGACTCGTTGTCGTGCGCGTCCGCGTAGGCCAGGGCGTCACCGGGGGCCTCGGCGTACCCGGCGGGCGCGCCGTTGTAGTCCACCTCCGCACCCGTGACCTGCCGGCCACCGGTGTCCGTGAACCGGAACCCGGCGAGATTCCCGGTGAGCCCGACCTTGATCAGGTCCTGGTAGTGCAGCAGCCGGGCCTTCTGCTCCTCCTTCGTGCCGTTGGCGGCGGAGGTGTTGGGGTCGGTGTACAGGCCGGAGGCGAAGCCCTGCACGCCGGGGTCGGCGTCGAAGGGGGTGCCGCCGCGCACCGCGTCGCGGGCCCGGTCGGAGAAGGTGGCGATGCCGGTACCGGCCATGTTCTTCTGCGTGGCCTGTACGAAGCGGGCGTCGTCGGCGACCTCGCCGAAGTTCCACCCCTCCCCGTACAGAATGATCTTCTTGCCGTCCACGCCGTCCTTCTCGGGGGTCAGCGCGTCCAGGGCCTTGCGGACGGCCAGGATGTTGGCCTTGGGGTGGTGGCCCATGAGGTCGAAGCGGAACCCGTCGACCTTGTACTGCCTGGCCCAGGTGACGACCGAGTCCACCACCAGCTTGCCCATCATCGCGTTCTCGGGCGCGGTGTTGGCGCAGCAGGTGCTGTTCGCCACCGACCCGTCCGCCAGCAGACGCTGGTAGTAGCCGGGCACGATCCGGTCCAGCACGGAGGTGTCCGCCTGCCCGCTCGCCGCCGTGTGGTTGTACACCACGTCCATCACGACCCGCAGCCCGTCCTGGTTGAGCGCCTGCACCATCCGGCGGAACTCCACCGTCCGGGCCGTACCGTCGGGATCGGTGGCGTACGAGCCCTCCGGGACCGTGTAGTGGTACGGGTCGTACCCCCAGTTGTACGCGTCCTTCGCGGCCGTCTTGCCCACGCACTCCTGCTGCCGCTCGGAATCCGCCGGGAAGGCGGCCGGGTCGCAGTCCGGGACCGCCTGGTCCGCCGTGCGCTCGGGGATTCCGGCGATGTCGAAGGCGGGCAGCAGGTGCACGTACGACGTCCCCGACTCCGCCAGCTTCCGCAGGTGCCGGGAGCCGTCGCTGTCCTTGTCGGTGAACGCCAGGTAGGTGCCCGGGTGCCGGGAGGTGCGGTCCTCGACGGAGAAGTCCCGGATGTGCAGTTCCTGGATCTGCGCGTCCCGCAGCGGCACGGCCTTCGGCTTGCGCAGCGCCGGCCAGCCCGCCGGGGCCAGGGACTTGTCGTCCAGGTCCACGACCAGGCTGCGCCCGGAGTCCGCGGTGAGCGCGACCGAGTACGGGTCGGTGACCTTGTTGGTGACCACCTTGCCCGCGCCGGGCGCCCACACCTTCACCACGTACCGGTACGGCTTGCCCTTCCAGGACGCCGGCCCCGTGACGGACCACACGCCCGTGGAGTCGTCCCGGCGCATGCTCTTGACCGAACCGTCCAGCTCCAGCGACACGCTCCGCGCCGTCGGGGCCCACACGGACAGGGTGGGCCTTCCATCGTGGAACACCGGCCCCAGGTGCGCCTTCGTGGCATCCGGGTAGAGGTCGTCCAGCACCCCGGCGATCTGCACACCGGTCGCCGCCAGTACAGCCCCGTTCTCCGCCCGCTGCGAGACGACCAGCTGTCCCTTGACCGCTTCCCGCACCCGGTCCCGGTCGCGTGGGTCGACGGACCAGGCGGTGTAGTCCTTCAGGTGCGGGAACCTCGCCTTCTGCGCGTCGGTCAGGGTCGTCTTCCCCAGCCTGATCCAGCGCTCGTCGTCGCTGCTCAGGGTCCCGCCCCGGACGGTGAGGGAGCCGTCGAGGGAGTAGAGCAGCTGGGTGGAGGCGGCGCCCGCCACGCCGTTCCAGGCGACGGTGTCCCGGTCGATCCACACCGCCTTGGAGGTGGTGAGGTCGAGGGCGGCGGCGGTGCCGGCCGGCTGCGGCAGCAGGTGCTTCTCCTGGCCGTTCACCAGCCACACCTCGTGGCCGTCGGCCTTGAGGTCCAGGCTCTGGTCGGCCGGGAGGTCCTTCTCGTCGCCGTTGTGGATGATGTAGCCGAGGTGGGTGGCACCCTCGGTGAGGGGCACCTCGAAGACCGCGCCATAGGCATCAGTCTTCACCGGCTTCAGCGGCTGCGACCAGTCGGTGGGGTGCGCGGCGCCCGTCCAGACGTGCAGGCCCCAGCCGTCGTAGTCCCCGTCGGCGCGGTGGTAGTGCAGGACGGCCTTGGCCGGGTCCTGGGCAGGGTAGTCCGGCCGCTCGGTGCGTACGTCGGTCTTCCCCTGCTCGATCCACACCTCGCCGGTGCGGGTGACGTCGATGGACCGGTCGGCGGACACGTCCTTGTTCCCGTCCTTGTCGACGACCAGGAAGCCGACGTTCGAGGCGCCCGGCTTGAGCTTGACGTAGGCGAAGGCACCGTAGGCGTCCCGGCCGATGAAGGGGTGGCCGGCCGGCCAGGTGGTGGCCTCGCCGTCGGCCAGGTCGCCCCAGGCGTACAGGCCCCAGCCGTCGTAGTCGCCGTCGGCGCGCTTGTAGTGGACGATGGCGTGGTCCCGGGAGGAGGCCCTGGGGACCTCGGGCGGGGGCGGGGCGCCGGTGGTGCTGCTCGCCGTGGCGCTCGCGGTGTGCCCGGCCGAGTCGATGACGACGGCCTTGTAGCGCAGGGCGGTCCCGGCGGGCACGTCGGTGCCGAGGGTCTGGGTGACCTGGTAGGGGGCGTGGTCGGCGGAGCCGAGCGTCTGCCACTTGCCGTTGCCGACCTGGGCGGCGAAGACGACCCGGTTGAGCTGTCCGCCGTCGACGTCGGCCTTGAGGTCGACCGTTCCGGTGGCTCCGGCGGCGGGGGCGGTCAGGGTGACCGCCGGCTCGGCGGTGGGTTCGGCGAGGGGGCCGGCCGCCTTGTAGACGACGGCGGATCCGGCCGGGACGGTGACGGTGAGCTTCCGGTCGCCGTCGGAGCGCACCGAGCCGGTGGCGCCGTGGATCCCCCGGTACGTCATGTCCGGCGACCCGGTCGCGAAGGTCGCCGTCCGCTGTGCGCCGGCGTTGTTGAAGGCGACGATGTACTCCTGGCCGGAGGCGGCGTCGGTGCGGGTGAAGGCGTAGATCCCGGGGCCGTCGGCCGCGTACCGCTCGGTCTGCACGCCGTCCGTCAGGGCCGGTTCGGCCTTGCGGAGCCTGGCCAGGTCCGCGATCTGCCGGTACAGCGGGGCGCCGGTGTCGTAGGCGGCGCTCGCGTGGGTGCGGTCGGTGCCGATCTCGTCGTCGTCCAGGTAGTCGGCGACCTCGGAGGCGAACATGGTCTGGCGGGCGTCCTTGTCGCCGCCGGAACCGGTGAAGCCCTGCTCGTCGCCGTAGTAGACGACGGGGTTGCCCCGGCTGAGGAACATCAGCTCGTTGGCGAGCCGGTCCTTGGCCAGGATCTCGGCGTCGGTCGCGTTCGGGTTGTCCTGCTTCAGGAAGGTCCCGATGCGGCCCATGTCGTGGTTGCCGAGGAAGGTGACCTGTTCGTAGGCGTTGGCCTTGTCGGTCGTGTACCGGTGGTCGGCGCCGAAGACGGCCGCCAGCTTCCGGGCGCTGCCGCCCTGGGAGGCGTAGGCGCGGGCCGCGTCCTGGAAGGGGAAGTCGAGGGTGGCGTCGAGCCGGCCCCGGGTGACGTACGGGGCGGTGACGGCGGGGTCGGCGGAGTAGACCTCGCCGAACATGAAGAAGTCCTTCCGGCCGCGCTCGGCCGCGTAGCGGTCCAGCGCGGTGGCCCACTGGGTCCAGAACTCCATGTTCACGTGCTTGACGGTGTCGATCCGGAAGCCGTCGACGGCGAAGTCCCGCACCCAGCGCTGGTAGATCCGCTCCATGCCGTGGACGACCTCGGGCCGCTCGGTCCACAGGTCGTCCAGGCCGGAGAAGTCGCCGTAGGTGGTGGACTCGCCGGTGTACGTGGAGTCGCCCCGGTTGTGGTACATCGCCGGGTCGTTGAGCCAGGCCGGGACCTTGGCCCGGCCGGCCGCCCGGGGGGTGTACGGGAAGGAACCGGTGCCGACGGGCGGGAACTTCCCCGTGCCGTCGGCGTGGCCGGCGTCGTCGAAGGGCCGCCCGTCCTCGGTCAGGTAGGGGAAGGCGCCCTTGGAGAGGTAGTCGTAGGACTTCTCGTCGTGGTCGACGACGTCGGCGGTGTGGTTGGTGATGACGTCGAAGAAGACCTTCATGCCCTTGGCGTGCGCCTTGGAGATGAGGTTCTTCAGGTCCTGGTTGGTGCCGAAGTGCGGGTCGACCTGGGTGAAGTCGGTGACCCAGTACCCGTGGTAGCCCGCCGAGGCGTTGCTTCCGGTGCCCTGCACGGGGCGGTTCTTGAAGATCGGCGCCAGCCAGATGGCCGTGGTGCCGAGCCCCTTGATGTAGTCCAGCTTCCCGGTCAGGCCCTTGAGGTCGCCGCCCTGGTAGAAGCCCTTGTCGGCGGGGTCGTAGCCGGTGTCGAGGCGGGAGCCGGTCAGGCCGCCGCGGTCGTTGGCCGGGTCGCCGTTGGCGAAGCGGTCCGGCAGGACGAAGTAGAACTGCTCGCGGGTGGCGTCGTGCCGGGCGGGTACGGCGGCGAGCCGCGCGTCCGACGGGGGTGCGGGCGGGCCGGCCGCGTGGGCGGCCAGGGGCGGCAGCAGGGTGGCGGCGAGGGCCGCGGCGGTGACGGCCGCGGCTGACGCGCGCCGCCGGGTACGGCGCCTCGGCGGCGCCGGCCATCTTGGTATCACGGGGGTGACTCCTCAGCAGTTCGGCTTGCCGGCGTAGAGCGCGAGGGCGGTGTCGGCGGCCAGGGTGGCGGTGAACCGGCCGCCGGAGTCGACGGTCACCGGCTTGTTGCCCTGCACGTCGCAGTACGTCCCGGCGGGCAGGGAGGTCTGGTAGGTGCGGGTCGTGCTGCCCGGCTCGTGGTTGATGGCCACGTAGCCCTTGGCGCCCCGGCCGAAGGCGATCCAGTTGCCCCCGTTGTCCCACCAGTTCGTGACCGCCTGGCCGCGGGTCGCGTTGCGGAAGGCGACCATGGACCTGATCTCCGGCCAGGCGTGCTGGCACTTCCAGCCGTTCTGCCAGCAGGCGTCGACCCGGCCGCCGTTGGGCGGGCCGGCGTCGGCGTCCGACCACTCGTAGCCGGAGTTGACGTCCGGGGCGCCGTACGGCCAGGCCAGCATGAAGACGTTGGCCAGGGTGTAGTTCGCGCCGCTCTTGTAGTTGAGCGTGCTGCCGTTGCGCTCGGTGTCGTGGTTGTCCACGAAGACACCCGCGGCCGAGCCGCTCAGGTAGCCCCAGCCCTCGCCGTAGTTCTTCAGGTACGCGAGCTTCTCGGCGGTGAAGACCCGCTTGAGGTCGTAGGCGTAGCGGAATTCCTGGACGTCTCCGTTGCCGGTGTACTCGGAGGGCTGGACGGCCTCGCCCGCGCCGTAGATGACCTCCTGCTTCCAGTAGACCGACGGGTTGGTCAGACGGCTCTTGATGTTCGCCAGGTCCGCGGCCGGTACGTGCTTGGCCCCGTCGATCCGGAAGCCGTCCACGCCCAGGCTCAGCAGGTCGTTCAGATAGCCGGCGAGCGTCTTGCGGACGTACTCCTCGCCGGTGTCCAGGTCGGCGAGGCCGACGAGTTCGCAGTGCTGGACGTTCCAGCGGTCGGAGTAGTCGGACACCTGGGCGGTGCAGTCGTCGAAGTCGGGGGCCGAGTACAGGCCCGGGTAGGTGTACTTGGTGTACGACGAGCCGCCGGTGCCGGTGCCCGAGCCGGCCGACATGTGGTTGACGACGGCGTCGGCGACGACCTTCACCCCGGCCGCGTGGCAGGTGTCCACCATGTTCCGGAAGGCCGTGCGGTCGCCGAGCCGGCCGGCGATCTTGTACGACACCGGCTGGTACGACGTCCACCACTGGGCGCCCTGGATGTGCTCGGCGGGCGGGGAGACCTGGACGTATCCGTAGCCGGCGGGGCCGAGGGCGGTGGTGCACTCCCTGGCCACGGAGGCGTAGTTCCACTCGAAGAGGACGGCGGTGACGTCCTTGGTGCCGGGCGGGGCGGCCTCGGCGGTAGTCGGGGTCATGCCAATCAAGGCGGCGGCGGTGAGGGCGACCGCCATGGGGAGTGTGCTGCGTGCCATGTGGGGTCCTTCGACGCTGAAGGCAGTGGGGACCGCTGAAGCCGCTTGCTGAAAGCTTCGGCGGACTTGCGGTGACGCAGAGGGTAAAGGCCCGGCCCGCCGCCCGGAAGGCAGCGGGCCGTCGTGAAGGTGGTACGTGAAACGTCTCCGACGGGGCGTCAGGGGGCCGCGCCGGTGGGGGTGTCAGCGCTGCGCGGTCCACCAGACGGTGGTGTCGGCGGGCACCTTCGTCCCGCCGTCCGCCTCGGTGACCTCGCCGCTGGCGAGCAGCACCCGGCCGTAGGACGGGAGCGTCACGGACTCGCCGGTGGTGTTGGCCACGCACACGAAGTCGCCCCGCCGGAAGGCCAGGACGCCCTCCGGCGCGCGCAGCCACTCCACCGACTCGCCCGCGCCCAGGTCCGGCCGCTCCCGGCGGACCCGCAGCGCCGACCGGTACAGCTCCAGCGTGGAGCCGGGAACCCCGGTCTGCGCCTCGACGCTGAGCTCGGCCCAGACCGGCGGCTGGGGCAGCCAGCTGCCGCCGTCGCCGAAGCCGTAGGAGGAGCCCGTACGGGTCCACGGGATCGGCACCCGGCAGCCGTCCCGGAAGCCGTCCTGGCCCGCGCCGCGGAAGTACGCCGGGTCCTGGCGCACCTCGTCGGGCAGGTCCACGACGTCCGGGAGGCCCAGTTCCTCGCCCTGGTAGAGGTAGGCCGAGCCGGGCAGGGCGAGCATCAGCAGGGTGGCGGCGCGGGCGCGGCGCAGGCCCAGCTCGCGGTCGCCGGCCGTGCGGATCTGGGTGCCGAGGCCGGGCGGGTTGGCGAAGCGGGTGGCGTGCCGGGTGACGTCGTGGTTGGACAGCACCCAGGTGGCGGGGGCGCCGACGGGGCGCATCGCGTCCAGGGTGCGGTCGATGACCGTCCGCAGCTCCTTGGCGTCCCAGGCCGTCCCCAGATACTGGAAGTTGAACGCCTGGTGGAGTTCGTCGTGGCGGACGTAGTTCGCGGTGCGCTCGACGGTCGGGGTCCACGCCTCGGCGACGAAGATACGGTCACCCGAATACTCGTCGAGGATGCGGCGCCACTGGCGGTAGATGGCGTGCACGCCGTCCTGGTCGAAGAACGGCATGACGTCGTTGCCCAGCAGCTTGACCTGGTCGTGGGCGCCGAGGTCGGGCAGGCCCTCGGCCTTCACCAGGCCGTGGGCGACGTCGATGCGGAAGCCGTCCACGCCCATGTCCAGCCAGAAGCGCAGGATCGAGCGGAACTCGTCGCCGACGGCCGGGTGGTCCCAGTTGAAGTCGGGCTGCTCGGGGGCGAACAGGTGCAGGTACCACTCGCCGGGGGTGCCGTCCGGCTCGGTCACCCGGGTCCAGGCCGGGCCGCCGAAGATGGACTCCCAGTCGTTGGGCGGCAGTTCGCCGTTCTCCCCCTTGCCGGGGCGGAAGTGGTAGCGGTCGCGCAGCGGGGAGCCGGGGCCCTCGGCGAGGGCGCGCTTGAACCACTCGTGCCGGTCGGAGGAGTGGTTGGGGACCAGGTCCACGATGACACGCAGGCCGTGCGTGTGGGCGTCGCGGATCAGCGCGTCGGCGTCCAGCAGGGAGCCGAACATCGGGTCGACGGCACGGTAGTCGGCGACGTCGTAGCCGGCGTCGGCCTGCGGGGAGGCGTAGAAGGGGCTGAGCCACACCGCGTCCACGCCGAGGTCGCGCAGGTACGGCAGGCGGGAGCGTACGCCCTCCAGGTCGCCCATGCCGTCGCCGTTGCTGTCGGCGAAGCTGCGCGGATAGACCTGGTAGATGACCGCGTCCCGCCACCAGTCGCGGCGGTCGGCGACGGAGACGGTGGCGAAGTGGCGGGCCGGTGCGGCGGAGTGCTGCTGGCTCATGGCGTCCTTGATACGTAACTGGGTCATGACGGGCGGTCGTTGAGGGGCCGGGGTGATGAGGCGGGCCGCGGTGGCAGCGGGGTCGGATGGGCCACCGCGGCCCGCCTGGCCTGGTACGGGCCTCAGCCCTTGGTGCCGCCGGCGGTGAGGCCGGTGACCAGGTTCCTCTGCACGAGGTAGAAGAACACCGTCACCGGTATCGCGATCAGCACCGCGGTGGCGGCCATGTAGTTCCACTGGGCGTCGTGCTCGCTGACGAAGGTCTGCAGGCCGACGGCGAAGGTGTACTTGGAGTCGTCCAGCAGGAAGGTCGTCGCGAAGGCGACCTCGCCGACGGCGGTGATGAAGGTGTAGAACGCGGCGACGGCCAGGCCCGGGCGGGCCAGCGGCAGGATCAGCCGGAAGAAGGTGCCGAAGGGGGTGAGCCCGTCCACCCGCCCGGCCTCGTCGATCTCGAACGGGATGGTGTCGAAGTACCCCTTGAGCAGCCAGGCGCTGTACGGCACGGCGGTGGAGCAGTTGATGGCGATCAGCGCCCAGTAGGTGTCGATGAGGCCGAGCTCGCTGAAGATCTCGTACATCGGCACGATCAGGATGGCGATCGGGAAGGCCTGGGTGAGCAGCAGGACCCACATCAGCGGCTTGTAGCCGGGAAAGCGCATCCGGGAGACGGCGTAGCCGGTGGTGGCGGCGACGAGGACACCGACCACGGTGGTGCCGAGGGCCACGATCAGCGTCGACTTGAACCAGTCGAGGAAGCCGGTGTGCTGGAGCACGAAGCCGTAGTTGGAGAAGGTCAGCTTGCCCGCGATGCCGCCCGGGTGGAGGTAGTCGTCCTTGTCCGGGCCGAGGGACAGGTAGCACAGCCAGGCCACCGGGGCGAGGGCGATCAGGCTCGCCAGGGCGAGGCCGCCGTGCAGCAGGGCGGTGCCGAGCGGTCCGCGCTCGCCGCGCCGGCGCGTGCGGCGGACGGGTACGGCGGCGGGGGCCGGGGCGGTCTCGGTGGTGTCCAGGGTCGTGGTGCTCATGGCGGCGGCTCCTGCGGCGTCAGACGGCGAGCTGGTCATTGCGCTTCAGCCAGCGGAAGTAGAAGGAGGTGAAGACGGTGAGGATCGACAGCAGCAGCACGCCGTAGGCGGCGGACTGGGCGAAGTCGCGCGGTTGCTGGCCGAAGCCCAGCTGGTAGGCCCAGGTGACGAGGATCTGGGCGTCCGGGGCGGAGTTCTTGCCGAACAGCAGGAAGATGATGACGAACTGGTTGAAGGTCCAGATGATGCCGAGCAGGACCACGGTGGAGCTGACCGCGCGCAGTCCGGGCAGGGTGACGTGGCGGAAGCGCTGCCAGGCGCTGGCACCGTCCATCTCGGCGGCCTCGTAGAGCGTGGAGTCGATGGACTGCAGCCCGCCGAGCAGCGAGAGCATCATGAACGGCACACCGCACCAGGTGTTCACCATGATCGCGGCGAACCGCTGCCAGAAGGTGTCCTCCAGCCACGCCGGCTGGGGCAGGTGGAGGGCGCCGAGGAGCTGGTTGAGCGCGCCGGAGTCGGCGAGCATGATCCGCCAGGAGAAGACGGTGACGAAGGTCGGCACGGCCCAGGGCAGGACGAGCAGCAGCCGGTAGACGGTGCGGCCGCGCAGCTTCTGGTGCAGCATGAGCGCGAGGCCGAGCCCCAGGGCGTAGTGCAGGGCGACGCAGGCGGCCGTCCAGAAGACGGTCCACAGGAAGTGCGACCAGAACCGGTCGTAGGCCGTCGGGCCGAACAGGATGTCCTGGTAGTTGTCCAGGCCGATGAACTCGTAGGTGGCGTCGATGTGGTTGACGCCGATCGTCCGCGCCGAGTTGAGGCTGTTGGCGTCGGTGAGGGTGAGGTAGAAGCCGCGCGCCAGCGGGTAGCCGACGAGGACGCCGAGCACGATGACCACCGGGGCGATCATCGCGTAGGCGTACCAGTACTTCTGGAAGCCGTTCTTGACGCGCTGCCCCAGCCCGGGACGAGGCGCGCGGTCACCGCGGCGCTTGCCGGTGGCGCGGTCGATGGCGACTGTCATGGTTCGACACCTTCAAAGGATCAGGGGGGTGGGCTGGGCGCAGGGTGGTGGCCGCCGGGCTCCTCCCCCGCGTGCGGCGGGAGCGGCCGGCGGCCACCGGAGCTCACTTGCCGAAGCCGTCCACCAGCTTGGAGATGGCCAGCTCGGCGTTGTCCAGGCCCTTGTCCAGCGACTCCTTGCCGCCGGCGACCTTGGCCAGCTCGGTGTCGAGCGGGACCCACAGGGAGCTGTACTCGGGCAGGGCCGGGCGGGGCTGGGCGGCGGCCAGGACGCCCTGGTAGCCGGCGATGCCCGGGTCGGCCTTGACCTTCGCGGTGTAGGCGTCGGAGCGGGTGGGCAGGGTGGAGTTCTGCACGGCGACGGTCTCCTGCGCCTGGGCGGAGGTCATGAAGTTCACGAACTTCAGGGCCGCCGCCTGGTGGGCCTTGTCCGAGCCGGCGTAGACCGACAGGTTGTGGCCGCCGGTCGGGGCGCCCGCCTTGCCGGCGGAGCCGGCCGGGACGGTGGCGATGCCCAGGTTCTTCTTGTCCTTGAAGGCGCTGCCCTTGTAGAAGTTCGTGATCTCCCAGGGGCCCTGGATGATCGCGGCGACCTTGCCGTTGACGAACGCGTCCTGGATGTGGGCGTAGGCGTCGGCGGTGGCGTCGGCCTTGTGCAGGCCCTTGCCGGAGAACAGGCTCTGCCAGGTGCCGTAGGCCTTCTGCGCGGCGGGCGAGTTCACGGTGATCTTCTTGGCGGCGGCGTCGACGGTGTCGGTGCCCTCGCCGTAGAGGAAGGGCTGGGCGTAGTAGGCCTGGGTGGAGCCCCAGTAGCCGTCGGCCCCGGTCTTGTCCTTGATCTTCGCGGCGGCGGCCCTCAGCTCGTCCCAGGTCTTCGGGGCCTCGGTGATGCCGGCCTTCTCGAACAGGGCCTTGTTGTAGACCAGCGCGAGGGTGTCGGTGACCAGCGGCACGCCGTAGGTCTTGCCCTCGTACTGGGCCTGCTTGATCAGGCTCGGCTGGAACTTCGCCTGGTCGGCGAGGGCCTCGGTGCCGTCCAGCGGCAGGAAGAAGCCCTTCTTGGCGAAGGCCGGGGTCCAGCCGACCTCGGAGCGCAGCACGTCCGGGGCGCCGGTGGCGCCGGCCGCGGTGTCGAACTTGTTCTGCGCCTGGTCGAAGGGCACGTTGACGTACTTGACCTTGATGTCCTTGTGCGCGGCCTCGAACTGCTCGACCAGGGCCCGGTAGGTCGGGGCCTCGTTGGTGGCGTTGGAGGTGTCCCACCAGGTGATGGTGACCGGGCCGTCCGACTTCCCGCTGTCGCTGTCGCTCCCGCCGCACGCCGTCGCCGTCAGGGCGAGGGACGCCACCAGCGCGGAGGCCGCTATGCCACGCCGCATGAGTTCTCCTTGAGGGTTAAAGCCCGAGTGGTACAGGGGGCGGTGCCGTCCGCCCCTTGCGACTTGCCGACTGCGCCGTTGCCGCGGCCGGGCGACAGGGAACGTAACAGCCATGTAAGCGCTGCGAAAGACCTTGCAGAAAAAAAGTGCAAGGGAACACGATGGTTACCCCGTCGTGACCGTTCGGGCCGATGGACACGTGTGCAAGACTCTGCAAGCTCTTGCCACCATGATTCGAGGGAGCCGCGATGAGGCAGCAACCCACTGCGGGGCGGCCGGCCGTCCGCGCCCGGCGTCCGGCCGGTGTGCAAGGGCGGAGCCGACCGGTACAGTCCAGTGGCGTGACCACACGGCTTGCCGACATCGCTGCGCAGGCGGGGGTGAGCGAAGCGACCGTCAGCCGGGTCCTCAACGGAAAACCGGGCGTCGCCGCCACCACCCGCCAGTCCGTGCTCGCCGCCCTGGACGTCCTGGGCTACGAGCGCCCGGTACGGCTGCGGCAGCGCAGCGAGGGTCTGGTCGGGCTGATCACGCCCGAACTGGAGAACCCGATATTCCCGGCCCTGGCGCAGGTCATCGGCCAGGCGCTGACCCGCCAGGGCTACACCCCGGTGCTCGCCACGCAGACCCCCGGCGGCTCCACCGAGGACGAGCTGACCGAGATGCTGGTGGACCGCGGGGTCGCCGGGATCATCTACGTCTCCGGACTGCACGCCGACACCACCGCCGACATGCAGCGCTATGAGCGGCTGCGCGCGCAGGGCGTGCCGTTCGTGCTGGTGGACGGGTTCTCGCCGCAGGTGCAGGCGCCGTTCATCTCCCCCGACGACCGGGCGGCGATGACGCTCGCGGTGACCCACCTGGTGTCCCTCGGGCACACCCGGATCGGGCTCGCCCTCGGGCCCAAGCGGTTCGTGCCGGTGCAGCGCAAGATCGAGGGCTTCGTACGGGCCGTGCAGGACCAGCTGGGGCTCGCCGCGCAGACCGTGGAGAGCGAGCTGGTCCAGCACTCGCTGTACACGCTGGAGGGCGGCCAGGCCGCGGCGGCGGCGCTGATCGAGCGGGGCTGTACGGCGGTGGTCTGCGCCAGCGACATGATGGCGCTGGGCGCGATACGCACGGCCCGGCAGCGGGGGCTGGAGGTCCCCCGGGACGTGTCGGTGGTCGGCTTCGACGACTCCCCGCTGATCGCCTTCACCGACCCGCCGCTGACCACGGTCCGCAAGCCGGTCCCGGCGATGGGACAGGCGGCGGTGCGCACGCTGCTGGAAGAGATCGGCGGGACCCCGGCGCCGCACAGCGAGTTCGTGTTCATGCCGGAACTGGTGGTGCGGGGCTCGACCGCCTCGGCTCCGCACGGTTCGCGCGCCACGTAGGCCGCGGCTCGCCGCGCGGGCCGCGGGGCCCGTGCCCGGCCCAGAAGGTGCGCGGCGGAGCCGAGCTTGGGATGATCGGCCGGGTAAACAACCTTTTCTGGCAGACTCTGTGACCATGAGTGACTCGACCGTGACAGAGCCGGACGGTCGCGAGGAGACGGCCGCTCCGCGGGCCGTCACGGGCGAGAACAGGCCGGGCCGGCCGCGACGGCCGCGCCCGCGCCGGCCCCGGCTGTGGTTCGAGATCCTTCTGGTCGCGGTGAGTTACTGGACGTACTCGCTGGTGCGCAACGCCGTACCGGAGCAGCGGGACGCGGCGCTGCGCAACGCGGACTGGATCTGGCGGTTCGAGCACGCGATCGGCGTCGGCGTGGAGCAGACGGTCAACCACGCCGCCAACTCGGTGTCTTGGCTCATCATCGGGATGAACTACTACTACGCGACACTGCACTTCATCATCACGCTCGGGGTGCTGGTGTGGCTGTACCGGTGGCATCCCGGCCGGTACGCGGCGACCCGGCTGGTGCTGTTCGCGACCACCGGTGTGGCCCTGCTCGGTTACTACCTGTTCCCGCTCGCGCCCCCTCGGTTGATGCGCGGCGGGCACTTCGTGGACACCGTGATGGTGCACCACACCTGGGGTTCGATGGCCTCCGGCGACCTCAAGCACATGTCCAACCAGTACGCGGCGATGCCGTCCATGCACATCGGGTGGTCGCTGTGGTGCGGGCTGACGGTGTGCGCGCTGGCGTCGGTGCCGTGGGCGCGGGTGCTGGGGCTGCTGTACCCGGCGCTGACCCTCGTGGTGATCGTCGCCACGGCCAACCACTTCTGGCTGGACGCGGTGGGCGGGGTGCTCTGCCTCGCCTTCGGCTTCGCGGCGGCCCGCCTCTGCTACGGCAGCCTGCCGTACGCGCTGCCGCGGCTGGTCCCCACGCCCGCGCGGCGGGCGTGGGGGTCGGCGCCGTCCGTGTAGGGCGCGGGAGGCGGCGCGGCGCCGTCCGTGCGGAGCGTGGGGGGGGGCCGGCGCCGTCCGTGCGGAGCGTGGGGGGGGCCGGCGCCGTCCGTGCGGAGCGTGGGGGCGCCGGCCTTCCGTCAGTCCCCGTAGAACAGGTCCTCCACCACCGTGCGGGCCCGGCGGGTGGTGCGGCGGTAGGCGTCCAGCATGTCTCCGGCGTGGCCGGCGCCGTAGCCGAGGTAGCGGCCCACCGCGGCCAGCTCGCGCGGCTCGGTGGGAAAGGTGTCCCCGGCCCGGCCGCGCACCAGCATCACCGCGTTGCGCACCCGGCTCGCCAGCACCCACGCCTCGTCCAGGATCTCCGCGTCCTCGGCGGACAGCAGGCCGGCCGCGCGGGCGGCGGCCAGCGCCTCGCGGGTGCGGGTGGTGCGCAGGCCCGGCTCGTGGTGGGCGTGGCGGAGCTGGAGCAGCTGGACCGTCCACTCCACGTCCGACAGGCCGCCGGGGCCCAGCTTGGTGTGCAGCTTGGGGTCGGCGCCGCGCGGCAGCCGCTCGGACTCCATCCGCGCCTTCAGCCTGCGGATCTCGCGCACCGCGTCCTCACCGAGGCCCTTGGCCGGGTAGCGCAGCGGGTCGATCAGCTCGACGAAACGCCGGCCCAGGTCGGGATCGCCGGCCACCGGCTCCGCCCGCAGCAGCGCCTGTGACTCCCACACCAGGGACCAGCGGCGGTAGTACGCCTCGTACGACTTCAGGGTGCGCACCAGCGGCCCCGACTTGCCCTCCGGGCGCAGGTCGGCGTCGATGAGCAGCGGCGGATCGGCGCTGGGCAGCTGGAGCAGCCGGCGCATCTCGGCGACGACCCGGTTGGCGGCGGCCGCCGCCTCCTGCTCGGCCACGCCCTCCCTCGGCTCGTGCACGAACAGCACGTCGGCGTCGGAGCCGTAGCCCAGCTCGTGCCCGCCGAAGCGGCCCATGCCGATCACCGCGAACCGGGTGGGCAGGGTGTCGCCCCAGCCCTCCCGGACGACCGCGCGCAGGGTGCCGGCCAGGGTGGCCTTGGTGAGGTCGGAGACGGCCGCGCCGACCCGGTCCACCAGGGCGCCCTGGTCCGCCTCGGCGGGGCTGGTCTCGGTGCCGTAGGAGCCGACGATGTCGGCGGCGGCGGTGCGGAACAGCTCGCGGCGGCGGACGCCACGGGCCGCCGTGACGCCCTGTGCGGCATTCTCGGCGCGGCCCACGGCCGCCATGATCTCCTGCTCCAGCGCGGCGCGCCGCCGGGGGGCAAGGCCGCCGCCGACGCCGTCACCGAGCAGGGCGACCGCCTCCGGGGCGCGCATCAGCAGATCGGGGGCGAGGCGGCCCGCCGACAGCACGCGGGCCAGGTTCTCCGCCGCGGCGCCCTCGTCGCGCAGCAGCCGCAGGTACCAGGGGGTCTTGCCGAGCGCGTCGGAGACCTTGCGGAAGTTCAGCAGGCCGGCGTCCGGGTCGGCGGAGTCGGCGAACCAGCCGAGCAGCACGGGCAGCAGGGTGCGCTGGATGGCCGCCTTGCGGGTCACGCCGGAGGCCAGGGCCTCCAGGTGGCGCAGGGCGGCGGCCGGGTCGGCGTAGCCGAGGGCGATGAGGCGTTCACGCGCCGCCTCCGCGCTCAACCTCGCCTCGCCCGGCGCGAGTTGGGCGACCGCGTCGAGCAGCGGGCGGTAGAACAGCTTCTCGTGCAGGCGGCGTACGACCGTGCTGTGCCGCTTCCACTCGCGGGTCAGCCCGGCCACCGGGTCGGTGCGCAGGCCCAGCGAGCGGCCGAGGCGGCGCAGGTCGGCCTCCGCCTCCGGGACGAGGTGGGTGCGGCGCAGGCGGTACAGCTGGATGCGGTGCTCCATGGAGCGCAGGAAGCGGTACGCCTCGTCCAGCCGGGCCGCGTCCTCGCGGCCCACGTAGCCGCCGGCGGCCAAGGCCCGCAGGGCGTCCAGGGTGGTGCCGCTGCGCAGGGCGGGGTCGGTGCGGCCGTGCACCAGCTGGAGGAGCTGGACGGCGAACTCCACGTCGCGCAGGCCGCCCGGGCCGAGTTTGAGTTCCCGGTCGATCTCGGCGGCGGGGATGTTCTCCACCACGCGGCGGCGCATCTTCTGCACGTCCGGTACGAAGTTCTCCCGCTCGGCCGCCTTCCACACGAGGGGGTGCAGCGCGTCCAGGTACGCCTGGCCGAGCGCCGGGTCGCCGGCCACCGGGCGGGCCTTGAGGAGGGCCTGGAACTCCCAGGTCTTCGCCCAGCGTTGGTAGTAGGCGACGTGGCTGCTGAGGGTGCGCACGAGGGGGCCGTTGCGGCCCTCGGGGCGGAGGTTGGCGTCCACCGGCCAGATGGAGCCCTCCACGGTCGTCTCGGAGCAGATCCGCATCAGGTGGGAGGCGAGTCTCGTCGCCGACCGGAGGGCCTGGGGCTCCGGGGTGCCCTCCGTCGGTTCCGCCACGAAGATCACGTCGACGTCGGAGACGTAGTTCAGTTCGTGGCCGCCGCACTTGCCCATCGCGATCACCGCGAGGCGGCAGGCGGCGGCGTCCTCGGGGGCCGCGGTCTCCGCGAGGGACAGGGCCGCGCGGAGGGTGGCGGTGGCCAGGTCGGCGAGTTCGCCGGCGGTCTCGGCGACGTCCGTGGTGCCGCAGACGTCGCGGGCGGCGATGGAGAGCAGGCAGCGGCGGTAGGCGACGCGGAGGGTGACCGGGTCGGTGGCCTCGGCCAGGCCGCGTTCGAACTCCGTGACGCCCGGGTGGAGGTCGTGCGGTTCGTACGTGACCAGGGCGTGCCAGTCGGTGGGGTGGCGGGTGAGGTGGTCGGCGAGGGCGGCGGAGGCGCCGAGGATGCCGAGGAGGCGGTCGCGGAGGGGTTTGGCCGCGACGAGGGTGTCCAGCAGTTCGCGGTGGGCGGTGGGGGTGGGCTGGGCCTCCAGGAGACGGACCAGGCCGTGCAGGGCGAGGTCGGGGTCGGCGGTGGCGCCCAGGGCCTCGAGGAGGACGGGGTCGTCGCGGACGGTGGTCAGTTCGGGGCCGTCCAGGAGGCGTTCGGCCGCGGAGGGGTCGGTGAAGCCGTGTCGGAGCAGACGGGTGAAGGTGCTGCTTCTGCGCCCCGGCGTCATGTCCGTGGTCTCCTCTGGTGTGTGTGGCGTCCTGGCCCGAGCGTAACCGGCGGGGGGTGGGGGGCTCGGGTTGTGGGGCTGTGCATCGTCGTTCGGGCGGGGTGCCTGCGGCGGGCTGTGCGGATGCCTGCGGCGGGCTGTGCGGGTGCTTGCGGCGGCCTGTGCATCGTCGTTCGGGCGGGATGCCTGCGGCGGCCTGTGCGGGTGCGTCGTGGTTGCGGTCGCGCCCACTGTCGTGTGGGGGTCGGGGCCGCGGCGGGCAGTGTCCGTCCTCGGTCCGGCGCCCTGTCTCTCGTGCGTTGCCGGACTTCTCGCCGGCCGCTGCGGGCGGACACAACCCGCCACGTCCCCTTCCCGCCGTACGCGGGTGCGGGATCGCGGCGCCTCCCCGACCCCCTCCCGCCACGCTTGGCCTCGGGTTCGCGTCCCCTCCCCGTCCCCGGCCAGCAGTGAGCGGGCGCGGGATCGCCTCGCCTCCCCGGCCCCGGCCCGCCGCACACGGGTGCAGGGCCGCGATGCCTCCCCATCCCCCGTCCGCCGTGCTTGGCCTCGGGTTCGCGTCCCCTCCCTGCCCCAGGCCCGCCGTACGCAGGTGCGGGGCCATGGCGCCTCCCCATGCCCGGCCCGCCGCACGCGGGCGGGACCGCGGCGCCTCCCCCGCCCCCTCCCGCCGCGCTCGGCCCCGGGTTCGCGTCCCCTCCCTGCCCCCAGCCCGCCGCACGCGGGCGCGGGGCCACGGCGCCTCCCCATCCCCGGCCCGCCGTGCTTGTCCTCGGGTTCGCGTCCCCTCCCTGCCCCCGGCCCGCCGCACGCAGGTGCGGGGCCACGGCGCCTCCCCATCCCCGGCCCGCCGTGCGCGGGCGCGGGATCGCGTCCCCTCCCTACCCCCGGCTCGCCGCACGCGGGCGCGGGATCGCGACGCCTCCCCGGCCCCCTCCCGCCGCGCTCGGCCCCGGCTTCGCGTCCCCTCCCTGCCCCCGGCCCGCCGCACGCGGGCGCGGGGCCACGGCGCCTCCCCATCCCCCG
>NZ_BMSK01000005.1:0-411589 GCF_014649115.1 Streptomyces eurythermus
TACCGGGCCATCGCCGGCCTCGTCTCCGACCGCACCGCCAACACGTGAGCACGACTCCGATCAGGCAAACACGACTCCATCGCTATCACGCACCAGCTCGTTACAACTCGTGCTCGGTGCCCGCAGCTCCCAAGCTGAGAGCGCGAGTTCCATTCTCGTCACCCACTCCATGACAAACCCCCAGGTCAGAGACCCGGGGGTTGTTTGTTGTCTGGACCACTGTGCGGGCCGCGCACCACATCCGCACCACAAGCGGCGGCTAGCTGCCGGTGGGCTTCGCCTTGTGGTGCGCGCTCTTGTCGATGTGGTGCTTCGCACGTTCGGCGCGGACCATGTCGTCCAGGCCGGCGGCGACGTCACGCTGCCGCTCCTCGTCGGAGTGCTGGTAGATCAGCGCGGCCTTCTCGGAGGACTGACCGGCGCGGACCATCGTGTCCTTGAGCGTGGCGCCGGAGCGGGTCGAGAGCGTGTGTCCGGTGTGACGAAGGTCGTAGAAACAGAAGTCGTCGGGGAGACCGGCGGTGGCTCGGGCACGGCGCCAGTTCCGTCCGAAGGGGGTACGGCGGAAGGGCGCCCCCTTTTCGCCGACGAAGACCAGGCCGTCGGGGCCCTTCTCGGCGAACCACGCGAGGTGTTGCCTCAGCTCCTTGTGGAGGAAGGCCGGGAGTACGACGGGCCGGGAGCGTGCTTGCCGTTGGTGCGCTCCGACTCGGGCGGGCGAGGCGGAAAAAAATCGTGGCTCTTCGCGGCAACCTTTTCGGCCTCTCGGACCACTCAGTGCTGTCCGGCCAGGTGGTCCGGTCAGATGCACGGCTGAAAGAGAGCACAGGCATGCCCCTCGAACGAGAGCACAGAGATGTCCCCAGGCCGCCCATGTCAGCGGTGGTGTCAGACGCCGGCGGCCGCGCCCGCGGTGGTCGCCCGAAGCATCGTGGGCGTCGGTTGCTCGCGCGTCGGGGGTTCTGGGCGGGCCTGGCCATGGTGGTCGTGGCCGGGTCCGCCGTTGTGGTCAGCCAGGCCTCGGCGCAGCAGACCCTGGATCTGAAGAAGTGGTACGTCCTGGTCAACCGCGGCAGCGGCAAGGTGCTGGATGACCGCGGCTCCGCCACGAACGACGGCGCGGCGGTGGTGCAGTGGGCGCGCCACGGCGGGGCCAACCAGCAGTGGCGGTTCATCGACGCGGGTGACGGCTACTACCGGCTGCAGAACCGGAACTCCGGCAAGGTGCTGGACGACCTCGGCTGGTCGAAGACCGCCGGCTCCGCCATCGTGCAGTGGAAGGACCTGAACGGCACCAACCAGCAGTTCAAGCTGGCCAAGTCGTCGGACGGCCACGTACGTCTGGTCAATCGCTTCAGTGGTATGGCCGTCGGGGTCCACAGCTCCGCCAAGGCCGACGGGGTCAACGTGGTCCAGGACCGCGACCGGGGCGGCGCCGATCAGCAATGGCAACTCGTCCCGGCCGGGAGTGTCGACACGCGGCCGTCGTCCCCCACGCCCGGTCACTCCGGCTCGACGACGCGCTTCATGGGCAGCAGCAGGGTGCTCATCGGGGGCTCGATGACCGACGCCTCGGCGGCCGCGGCGCCGTTCGACATGCGCTACGCCTACGTGCACAGCCAGCCGGCGCCCTCGTCGGCCTACTATTCGGCGGCGCGCTGCCAGGACGGGTGGTCGAACTGGTGGGGCTGCTGGAATGGCAGCACCACGGCACCTGGCACGTACGTGACCTGGCGGGACACCGAGGTTGCCCACGCGACGTACAAGGGCCGCCCGCGTCCGCAGAAGATGCTCTGGACGTGGTACTCGTTGCGCGACCTCGGGGATCTGGCAGGCGAGGGGGACGGCCCGGGCGAGGTCAAGGCCATCAACAGGGCCGACCTGCTCACCCGGTACCTGAACGACTACCGTTTCTTCCTCCAGAAGATCGGCACGTCGCACGACGCGATCGACCTCGAGCCCGACTTCTGGGGCTACGTACGGTCGCTCGGTGATCCGCACCGCGTTGCCGCGCAGGTCTCAGCGGCGAATCCGACCGATTGCGGATCGCAGGAGAACAGCGCCGCCGGACTCTCCCGCTGCCTGATGTCGATGGTACGCAAGTACGCGCCGAACGCCGCCGTGGGAATGCACCTTTCCTGCTTCGACTGGCAGACCAGCACGCAGGCATGCGTCCAGGACTACGCAAAGCTCGGGGCACGGAACGCCGACTTCCTGGTCAGCGATGTGACGGACCGCGACGCCGGCTGGTACGCACAGCCGGCCCACGGCGGCCGTGACACCTTCTGGACCGACCAGAAGGCCACCGCCGCGCTGAAGTTCTACAAGACGATGGCCGAGTCCGTGGGCAAGCCGGTGGTCCTGTGGCAGATCCCCGTGGGCAACATGGCACAGAACAACACGCTCAACCATTACAAGGACGACAAGGTGGACTGGCTCTTCGCGCACATGGACCAGGTGGCGAACGCCCATGTCGCCGGCCTGTTCTTCGGGGCGGGGCAGCAGGAACAGACATCAGTGGAGTCCGATGGCGGAAACCTGGTCCGCAAGACGATCGCCTATGGCAACTCGGGCGGTACACCGCTCAAGTAGTCACTCGTCGTCGCGCGGCGCGACGGCTCCTTCGTCTGGAGCGTGTCAGCGCTGACCTTCGACGGCTCCGCGGAACCGCCCCTGCTCAAGCAGGCGGATCCCGCCGCCGTCATGCCCCCCGGCGGCGGCCTGGTCCTCGCCGGCGGGGAGTCCGCTCTGGACTACGGCATCGCCGAGATCGAATCGGGCGCCGACGGTCTGCCCCGGGTGCACCGGATCGTGGACCTTCCGGCCGTGCCCTTCGGGATCGAGTCGCTCGACCTGGGCGGCGGTGAGCTGATGACCTACGAGTCCGGCGACGGGGCGACGCACCTGTGCAGCCGCTCGCTGACCACGGCGGATGCTCCGACGGCGGGCACGCGCACGGACCGGGGGCAACCCAGAGGTGCGGCATCACGGCCCGGCGGAAAGATTCCTTCCCGATCACGGCAACCTTCCGCGGGGCCGGCGCCGACTGGCAGGTGACCGGGCCCCAGACCAAGGCCCGTTGCACCAGAAGGGCACGTCATTGCCAGATCAGAACCGTTCTCATCGCCGCCGGCCGGCGACCGGCCGCCGTCTGCTCGCCGCCGGCGCGCTTGTCGCCGCCGTGGGTGCCGCCGTACCGCTCGTCGCCCAGGCCGCCCGCACGCCGGATCACCCCACGCCGACCCTGGCCGGGGCGGCGGCCGGCAGCGGCCGATATTTCGGTACGGCCGTGGCTGCCGGGAGGCTCGGCGACTCGACGTACTCCACCGTTCTCGACCGGGAATTCGACATGGTCACCCCGGAGAACGAGATGAAGTGGGACACCGTCGAGCCCTCCCGCGGGAACTTCCGCTTCGGCCCGGCCGACACGATCGTCAGCCACGCCACGGCGCACGGCCAGCGGCTGCGCGGCCACACCCTGGTGTGGTACAAGCAGCTGCCTGACTGGCTGAAGTCCATCAACGACGCCGGCACCCTGCGCAGTGTGATGGACAACCACATCACGACCGAGATGGGCCACTACAAGGGCAGGATCTACGCCTGGGACGTGGTCAACGAGGCCTTCGCCGACGGCGGCAGCGGTCGGCACCGTGACTCCGTGTTCCAGAGCCTTCTGGGCGACGGCTTCATCGAGGAGGCGTTCCGCACCGCCCGGAAGGCCGACCCCGCGGCCAAGCTCTGCTACAACGACTACAACATCGAGAACTGGTCCGACGCCAAGACCCAGGGCGTCTACAAGATGGTCAAGGACTTCAAGTCCCGGGGCGTGCCCATCGACTGCGTCGGCTTCCAGAGCCACTTCGGCGCCGGCGGGCCGCCGGCGAGCTTCCGGACCACCCTGTCCCGCTTCGCCGCGCTCGGCGTGGACGTCCAGATCACCGAGCTCGACATCGCCCAGGCGTCCGCCACCGCGTACACCGACGCGGTCAAGGCATGCCTGGACGTCGCGCGCTGCACGGGCATCACGGTGTGGGGCATCCGCGACAGCGACTCGTGGCGCACCGGTGAGAACCCGCTGCTGTTCGACGGCAGCGGCAGGAAGAAGCCCGCCTACGACGCGGTGCTCACCGCTCTGGGCGGCGACGGCGGCGGCACGGCGGGCGGTGGCACGCCGGGTGGGGGCATCACCTCCGGCGCCGTCTACACGCTCTCCAACGCGGCCTCCGGACGCGTCCTCGACCAGCCCGCGGGCTACAACGGCAACGGCACCCCGCTCCAGGTGTGGGACGCCGCCGGTGCCGCCAACCAGCAGTGGCGGGCCGGCCGGAACGGCGACGGCTCCTACACGCTGACCAACGTCGCCAGCGGCCGGGTACTGGAAGAGCCGGGCAGCCAGACCGGCAACGGGACGAGGGCACGGATCTGGGACTCCACCGGCGGCGCCAACCAGCACTGGCGGGCCCACCGGAACAGCGACGGCTCCTACACGCTGACCAACGTCGCCGACGGCCGGGCACTGGAGATCCCCGGCGACCGGACCGCCAACGGCGCTCCCGTCCAGGTCCGGGACTCCGAGGGCGGCGCCCACCAGCACTGGAACTTCAGGGCGGCCGCGCTGTCGGGCGGCAGTACGTGCGCTCTTCCGTCGACGTACCGGTGGACGTCGACCGGTGCGCTGGCGCAGCCGGCGAACGGGTGGACCGCGCTGAAGGACTTCACCACCGTGACGTACAACGGAAAGCACCTGGTCTACGGCTCGAACGTGTCGGGCGGGACGTCGTACGGCTCCATGGCGTTCAGCCCCTTCACTAACTGGTCGGACATGGCCTCGGCCGGCCAGAAGGGGATGAGCCAGTCCGCGGTGGCGCCCACGCTGTTCTACTTCGCGCCGAAGAAGATCTGGGTGCTGGCCTCCCAGTGGAGTGGCGGCTGGCCCTTCAGCTACCGCACGTCGAGCGACCCGACCAACCCCAACGGCTGGTCCGCGCCGCAGCCGCTGTTCACCGGCAGCATCCCCCGCACCGACTCCCCCACCGGCCCGATCGACCAGACCCTGATCGCCGACGAGAAGAACATGTACCTGTTCTTCGCCGGTGACAACGGCAAGATCTACCGGGCGAGCATGCCGATCGGGAACTTCCCGGGCAGCTTCGGCTCCTCGTACACCACGGTAATGAGCGACACCGCGAAGAACCTGTTCGAGGCGCCGCAGGTCTACAAGGTCAAGGGCCAGAACCAGTACCTCATGATCGTCGAGGCCCGGGGCGCGAACGAGCAGCGCTACTTCCGCTCCTTCACCGCCACCAGCCTGAGCGGTTCCTGGACCCCGCAGGCCGCCACCGAGTCCAACCCCTTCGCGGGCAAGGCCAACAGCGGCGCCTCCTGGACCAACGACATCAGCCACGGCGACCTGGTCCGCGACAACCCCGACCAGACCATGACCATCGACCCCTGCAACCTCCAGCTCCTCTACCAGGGCAAGTCCCCCGGCACACCGACGGACACCCCCTACGACAAACTGCCGTACCGGCCGGGCGTCCTCACCCTGAAGCGCTGACCTGCCCGCTCCACTCCGAAGGGACCCCAGCCGCACACCGGCTGGGGTCCCTTCTTCCGCCAGGACGGGTCACCGTACTGAGGCCGCGTCCGTCGGGGCCGGCGTAGACGCTCCGCTGGTGGGCGTCGTCGTCGACGCGGAGCCAGGTGGTGCCCTTGCCGGTGGAGCGAAAGACGCCGGTGACGTCAAGCGCCGGCGTCCGCCCAACTGCTGGGCGCAGGCGGGCAGTCGGCCGCCGCCCGTTGTCAGTGCCGGTCGCTACCGTCGATTGCCGTGCCGAGGAACACCCGGCTTCGCCTGGGGGCGGGTCCGCCCCCTCTCACCGCCGAGGACCGCCCGTGACCTACGTACGCCCCCACTACCGCCGCGACGGCACCTTCGTCAAAGGCCACACCCGCCGCACCCGGCCGCGCACCGCACAGCCCCGTGCGACCACCCGACGCACTGCCCGGCAGCCCCGTCCGGAGCCCGCCGGACCGACCACGTACGTCCGTCCCCACCACCGCTCCGACGGTACCCGCGTGCGCGGGCACCACCGGTCCATCAGCCCACGCACCGTCACCGTGGCAGCGGGCTCCGGAGGCGGAGGTCTGCTGCTTCTCCTGTTGTTGCTGGCCCTGGCCGGCGGGCCGGGGACCGGTACGAAGGCACCGGCCGGCACGACGCCGTCGCCATCGGCCTCGATCGCTGCCACCCACCACCGGTAGACATCACCCTGTACGGCGCGGACCCGGCCTGTCCGCCGGGCTCCACGCGGCGAGTGCGCATCGGGCGCCTCGGACGGGCGTTTCAAAAATGGCATTACGGTCATCGCCGGGCGGGCTCCGGCTGGTAGGAGGCGAGGGCCCAGATCACGAACACGTCGACGGCCATGATGACGATCGACCACAGCGGCTGGTACGGCAGGAACAGGAACTGCGCGATCAGGCTCAGCGACGCCAGTGCGATGCCGACGGCGCGGGCCCAGGCGGCGCGGGTGAGGATGCCCCAGCCCGCGATGGCGGCGATGACGCCGAGGATCAGCAGGATCCAGCCCCAGCCGGTGAGGTTGACCTTGTAGACGTAGTCGCCGACGCGGGCGTAGACGTCGTCCTTGGCGATCGCGGAGATGCCCTGGAAGATCGCCAGAATGCCGTTGACGAGCAGCAGGACGCCGGCGAAGGTGGCGCCGCCGGCGGCCAGGGCGCTGTGTCCGGTGGGGGGCGTGCCGTAACCGCCGGACGGCGCTCCCGGGTGAGGCTGCGCGGTCATGGTCGCACTCCGTTCTCCCGTGGCGGGCGGCGTCCGGGCGGCCCGCCTCACGTGCTTCGACCTTCCGCTTCCCAGCGGCTCCCGGCCACAAGGGCTGAGCCGTTCGGGTGAGGGTGTGTGCTGGTGGCATCCGGAGTGATGGTGACGGGCCGGATCCCCGGGAGCGGCGCGCCGCCGAGGGCCGTGACCGTGCCGGACAACACGCTGCCGTAGAGCGTCACCACGCCCTTGTGACGGCGCTTCCCCGGAGCGGGGAGAGCCGGCACCTGATCGTCCGGCCCTTCACCCCGGCGGCCCGTCCCCGGCCCATGGCGGGACGATTCCCCGGCTCAGGGCGTGACAATGGCGAAGTCCGGGTCGGGGGCGGAGAGGTGGCCGAGCAGGTCGGTCAGGCGGCCGATGTCCCCGGTGACCGTGACGCCGTCCCGGCCCGCCAGCTCGTCCGGGGTGAGGGTGCCGAGCAGGACGGCCCGCAGATCGCACTCGGTGAGGGTGATCTCGGTGTCCGGTTCGCCCGCGTCCGGGCTCGCGCCCGTGACATGGGTGAGGACGCCGTTGCGCAGCCGCTGGGTGACCGGCTCGCCGCCGGTCACGTTCCAGCGCACGGTGATGTCCGCGTCCCAGCTGCGGGGGCCGTCCACCCGGATGGCGAGGGCGTCGAAGAGCTGCTCCAGGGACAGGGCCGCCAGCACGTCGGGCGAGGCGGTGACCGTCGGTGTGCCGACCGAGCCGTGGCGCAGCTCCAGCGCGCCCATGAGGTAGAAGTTCCGCCAGGTGCCGTTCTCGCTGCCGTAGCCGAGCTGTTCCAGCGCGTCGGCCTGGAGCGCGCGGGCCTCGGCGTTGTCCGGGTCGGCGAAGACGACATGGTTCACGACCTGCGCGACCCAGCGGAAGTCACCGGCGGCGAAGGACTGCCGCGCCCGGCGCAGGAGCTCGTCGGCTCCGCCCATGAACTCCACGTACCGCTTCGCGGACGCCACCGGCGGGTGCTCCCACAGGTGCGCCGGGTTGCCGTCGAACCAGCCCAGGTAACGCTGGTAGACGGCTTTGGTGTTGTGGCTGACCGAGCCGTAGTAGCCGTGGGTGTGCCAGGCCCGCTCCAGCGCGGGAGGCAGCCTCATCTCCTCGGCGATCTCCAGGCCGGTCAGCCCCTGGTTGAGCATGCGTACGGTCTGGTCGTGGAGGTAGGCGTACAGGTCGCGCTGCTCGCTCAGGAACGTCAGCACGCGGTCGCGGCTCCAGGTCGGCCAGTGGTGCGAGGCGAACGCCACGTCGCTCGACCCCGCGAACAGGGTGATGGCCTCGGTGAGGTAGCGGGCCCACACGCGCGGGTCGCGGACCTCCGCTCCGCGCAGGGTGAGCAGATTGTGCAGGTTGTGGGTGGCGTTCTCCGCCATGCACAGCGCCGCGTGGTCCGGGAAGTGGATGTTCAGCTCCGCCGGTGCCTCGGTGCCCGGGGTGAGCTGGAAGACCATCCGGATGCCGTCCACGGTCTCCGTCTGCCCGGTGCGGGTGATGTCCGCCGTCGGCGGGATCAGGCCGACCGCGCCGGTGGACGTGGTCTGCCCGAGGCCCGCGCCGATCTGCCCGCGGCCGCCCTTCGGCAGGGCGGCACCGTACATGTAGGCGGCGCGCCGGCTCATGGCCGTACCGGCGTAGACGTTCTCGCTGACCGCGTGCTCCAGGAAACCCCGCGGGGCGAACACCGGTACGCCGCCGGCGACGTCCTCGTCCGTGACGACGCCCCGGACGCCGCCGAAGTGGTCCACGTGGCTGTGGGTGTACAGCACGGCGCTCACCGGGCGCCCGCCCCGGTGGGAGCGGTAGAGGGCCAGGCCCGCCGCCGCGGTCTCGGCGCAGATCAGCGGGTCGATGACGAGGACGCCGCGCTCCCCCTCCACGATCGTCATGTTCGACAGGTCGAAGCCGCGCACCTGGTAGATGCCCTCGGTCACCTCGAACAGCCCGTGGTCGGCGACGAGCCGGCTCTGCCGCCACAGGCTCGGATTGGCCGTCTCCGGGCAGTCCTGCTCCAGGAAGCCGTACGCGCCCAGGTCCCACACCGCGCGCCCGTCCCGGTCCCGGATCACGCTCTCCCCCGCCGTGCCCAGGAAACCGCGCCGCGCGTCCTCGAGATCCCGCGTGTCATCGAAGGCGAACCGCTCCCGCACGGCCGCGTTGGCCTCCGCGACCCGGCGCTCGGCGGGCTTGGCGTCGGTGGTCTGCGTCATGTCGGTCCCCTCGCGGACTACGTGGGAGGGCCGACGACACGAGCGCGCGGCCGGTACCACCCTCACCGGGCTTGTCGGCCCGCACTACTGGATGTACTCCGTTCGGGGGCACCGCGACCGGCGGACCAGGCCCGTAGGCGCGCCGCGACTTGCCGCACGGTCCGGATCAGGGAGACCCCCGTACCGGGTCGGCCGACCTCGACCTATCGAATAAGATATCAATGATGACATCAAAGATATCAAAGCGGAGGTAGCCGATGAGCCGTACCGTGATCGACCTCGACGACCAACTCGTCGCAGACGTCGCCAAGGCCCTGGGCACCAGCACCAAGAAGGAGACGGTGAACACCGCGCTGCGCGAGGTGCTGGAGACCCGGCGGCGGGCCCTGGCCCTCACCCGCCTGCGGGCTTCGGCAGGAGAGGGAGCCTTCGACCTCGACCTCTTCGAGGACAAGGGGAACTACCGCCGGTGAACGCCGCGCAGTACCTGATCGACACCAGTGCGCTCGCCCGCATGCTGCACGGCGACGCCGAGCAGTACGGGTGGGACCAGGCGGCAGCCGCCGGGCTCATCGCGACCTGCTCCATCACCGAGCTGGAGTTCTTCTACAGCGCGCGTTCCGCTGCCGACCGCGCGCGAGGTATCGAAGACCTCCGTCTGCTTTTCGGCTGGGTGCCGGTCGACGACCGCGCCTACGACCGCGCCTGGCGGGTCCAGGAGATCCTCACCCAGCGCGGACAGCACCGCAGCGCCGGAGCCGTCGACCTCGTGGTAGCCGCCACGGCCGAGTTGCAGGGCCTCACTCTGCTGCACCGCGACCGGGACTTCGAGTGCATCGCCGCCGTCACCGGCCAGGCCCTCCAGTGGTACGGCCCCGAAGCGGGCAAATGAACCAGGGGCAGGCGTCGGCCTCCGTCGTGTCGTCGAAGCCATGACCTGGCCGCTCGTACGCCTGGAGGCGGTCGGACCGGGTGGGTGGCGGTGCCGCGCGGTTGAGTACGGGTACTCATGCGGGGCCCGCGCCGGTCGCGGCAGCGTGCTTCCATGACCGACATCACGGCCCCGGAACGCCGGCGCCCCTGGGCGCGTCGTACACGCCTGGGCGTGGACCTCGCCTTCGCCGTCCCGTTGTTCCTGCTGGAGGCCGGGTGGCTCGCGCTGGACGCGGTGTACGGCTATGGCCTCGACGTATGGGCCGCGCAAGGCGCGCAATGGCAAATCGACGCGGCCGGTCTCGCGTACATGGGGCGCATACGGGCACTGTTGATCACCGCTCTCGTCCTGGCGGTGCTCGCGGCGATCTCCCGTGCCCGCTGGACCGTGATCGCGCACCTGCTGGTCGCTCTCCTGGCGGGCGGAGCGCTGACGGCCGCGCAGCACGACTGGGATCAGCGCCACGCCCCGCCGCCCGGGTGCGTCCGCTACAGCGCGAACTGCTGAGCCCGCCGGGGCCGCTCCCGCCCTGTCGGCGGAGCCAGGTGGCGCCCTTGTCGGTGGAGCGGAAGACGCCGGTGACGTTCTTGACGGTGCCGATCAGGTACAGGGCCTGGTAGGAGGCGCCGGGCGCGGGCTTGCCGAAGCCGAGGGCCGAGGCGGACCTCACCGTGGTGAGCGTGGTGAAGGTGCGGCCGCCGTCGGTGGAGTGCAGCAGCCCCTTGGCACCGCCGGCGATCCACCAGGTCTCCGGCGATGCCGGGGACGGCCGTGAGCCGGCCGTCGGTGCCGGCGTAGAGGGTGCCGCCGGACAGCGAGTAGAACGTCCTGGCCGAGGAGCGGTCGGCGACGACCACGGCGCCAACCCCCGGGGCCGCTGACCTTCTGCCGGCTCGCGCCCTTGTCGGTCGAGCGGTACGGGGCCTGGCCGTCCTCGGTCCAGACGATGGCGGAACCGTCCGCCTCCACCGCGACATGGCCGTCCTGGGCGCCGGGCACCGGCTCCGCCCGGAAGCCGGTCCAGCTGCCGCCGCCGTCGGTGGAGTAGGCGCCGTCCTGCGCGCCGCCCCGGCCGACACGGGCCATCATCATGGGCTTGGCCTGCGCGAAGTCGATGGGCGGAACCCGCCCTGGTCGCCCATGGCGGTGACGACGGTCGCGCCGCCGGGCGGGGCGACCGCGTCCATCAGCGAGGTCTCCTCCAGCCCCCGGGCCCCCGCGGTCCAGTGGCTCGTACCGCCGCTGTCGGTGGCGGTGGCGTCCTCGCGTGCCGTTCACCTGCGAAACACGGAACCCCGGCCGGGGGCACCGGCCGGGCTCCGGCTACAGGTGGTCACAGGCGCCGCAAAGGTTGCCGCGGCGGGTCAACACAGGTACCGGTGCGGGACGTGAGGCGGCCCCGTTCGGGGGACAAAGCGGCTGGACCGCCTTTTCCTGGGCATCGCTGGGACTGACCGTACCGGTTACCCGACAGAAGGAAACCTGTGTCTCTTCGTTCCGTCACGGCGGCCGTCGGTGCCGCCTGCAGTGCCCTCGTCCTGCTGCTGACCGCCCCGGGTTCGGCCTCCGCCGCGACCGGCCAGTTCCGCTACACCTACACCACCGACGAGGGATACGACGCCGTCGGCTTCCTGAACAACCCGCCCAGCCGCGTGTGCGTCAACCTGCCCACGCCCGCCGCCGGACCCGGCGCGGTGTCGCGGGCTCCGAAGAACCTCACGGACTCCACCGCCACCGTCTTCCTCGACGCCGACTGCGAAGGCGACACCTACTACACCCTGCGGCCGGGCGGAGGCGCGTCCGATCGCCTGCTGCTGCGCTCCGTCGTCTTCTCCTGGACAGCCCTTCCACGAGTGATCACCGGCCGGCCGGCCGCGCGTCCGGACCGCGGTGACCGCCGCGGCGCCGGCCGTCCGACGGTGATCCGGAACACGGGTGACATGAGGTGGTTGTTATCGGGTAGGCGCGCTGCTGAGGGCCGGCCCACCGGGGGCGGGCGTGGATGGCAGGGAGGGCCTGGGATGACGACGGCACTCGTCGGGACGGCGACCGACTCCGGTACGGAGCTGCCCGAGATCGTGGATCCGCAGAAGGTCGCACCCCAGGACGCCCGTGAGCTGACCAAGACGTTCCTGGACCGGCTCGCCGTGCTCGAGGAGGGCACGCCCGAGTACCAGTACGCGCGCAACACGCTCATCGAGATGAACATGTCGCTGGTGCGCTTCGCCGCCCGCCGCTTCCGCAACAGCGGCCAGGACATGGAGGACGTCGTCCAGGTCGGCACGATCGGCCTGATCAAGGCGATCGACCGGTTCGAGATCTCCCGTGACGTGCAGTTCACCAGCTTCGCGGTGCCGTACATCGTCGGTGAGATCAAGCGGTTCTTCCGGGACACCTCCTGGTCCGTCCACGTGCCGCGGCGGCTGCAGGAGGCCCGTACCGAACTCGCCAAGGCGAGCGAGGAGTTGCGCAGCCGGCTGGGGCGGGCCCCGAAGGTGTCGGAGCTGGCCGCCCTGATGAACCTCACGGAGGAGCAGGTCGTCGAGGTCCAGATCGCGGCGAACGGCTACAACTCCGCCTCCCTCGACGCCGCGATCACCGGTGACGCCGAGGAGGGCGAGGCGGCCCTCTCCGAGTTCATCGGCGAGGAGGACACCGCGCTGGAACTCGTCGAGGACTTCCACGCCCTCGCCCCGCTCGTCGCCGGGCTGGACGAGCGGGAGCGGCGGATCCTGCACCTGAGGTTCGTGGAGGAGCGGACCCAGGCGGAGATCGGCAAGGAACTGGGCGTCTCGCAGATGCACGTCTCCCGGCTCATCTCCCGCATCGTGGCGCGACTGCGCTCGGGGATGCTCGCCACCGGGTGAGCCCGCCGCACCTCCGCGGCGGCCGGCGTACCACCGTCACGGAGGACTCGCGCCGGTCCACCGGGCGGCGGCGCTGAACCGACTCGCACCTGACGCGTCCGAGGATGGGCCGGCCGTCGTCCCCGCCGGTCCGCCGCCGCGCGCCCGGCGGTCGCCCGGTCCGCGCGGTCGCCGGACCTCGTCGGCGTCCTGGAGTGGCCTGCGCGCATCACGACCGACCGCCGCATTCGCGTACCGCCGCCTCCTGGTCACGTCCCCGCCCGTGGGAAGCGGGCGGTTCTGCCCGAGTCCCCACGATGCCCCACCGGAGGTGGTTGTACGGCGGCTCGCCGGGTACCGCGTGTGGATGTGGGTGGTATCGGCATGGGCAGGCCATTACTGAAAGCGATGTGTTCGTGACTCGTCTCGGCGGCATCGGGGACGACCGGCCGAACGGACCGGGGGACGATCTCCTGGCCGTCGCGCGGGGGATCGCCGATGCCGTGGACGCTCTGGCGACCCTGTGGGCGGTGGCCGCCCAGGGCGCGAGTCTGCGGTTGTCGCCGCACCAGTTGCGGGCCCTGCGGATCCTGGAGGCCGAGCCGGGGCTCAATCTCACCGCGCTGGCCGAGGGCATGGAGATCGGTCCGCCGACCGCCAGCCGGCTGTGCGACCGGCTGGAGGCGGCGGGCCTGCTGGAACGGCTGCTGCATCCGCACAAGCGGCGTGAGGTGCAGCTCGTCCTCACGGGGCGCGGCCGGCAGGTGCTGAGCGAGGTGGCCGAGCGCAGAGCGCAGGCGCTCGCCGCGGTCCTCGCCGGCATGGACCCCGCCGCGCGGGAGGCGCTGAGCCGGGGTATGCGGGCCTTCCTGACCGCTCAGGGCGGTACGGGCACGCGGACCGACGGGCCGCTCCCCTGACCGTGGTGCCCTTGACCGGTTCCCGGCGGCCAACCCTCTTCTCCGGGCACCGGGTTGTCCCGGACCGCGCTCAGGGCGTTCCCGTACGGGGCGACGGCACTCCGGATACCCAGTCGGTGATGGTGACGGTGGTGCCCCGGCCGGGGTGGCTGTCGAGGACGAATTCCTGGACGAGCCGTCTGGCGCCGCTCAGGCCCAGACCGAGGCCGTCGCCCGAGGTGTAGCCGTCGGTCATCGCCAGGTCGATGTCGCGGATGCCGGGGCCGGCGTCGACGAAGGACAGCCGCAGGCCGCGCCGGACGCCGCACTCCTCCAGCCGGATGATCTCCATGTGCCCGCCGCCGCCGTGGACGAGGGTGTTGCGGGCGAGTTCGCTGACGGCGGTCACCAGCTTCGTCTGTTGTACGAGGCCGAATCCGAGGTCGGCCGCGATCCGGCGCACGTGCTGACGCACCTGGGCCAGATCCGCGTCCGAGCCGATGGGCAGGCAGGTGGCCGAGACGGGTGGGGCGTGCATCACGCACCCTCTTCCGGGTGGACGGATGGGATGGCCGAGGAGCCGTGGTCCGGGAGGGACAGGGCTCTGCCGATGTCCGGTGCGGGGCGCGTCCCGGCCAGGACGGTACGGGTGGCCGGGGCGTCACCGGTGGCCGGCAGGCACGCGGTGCCGGCGGTACCGGCCAGGACACGGCCGGGAAAGGAGTCGGCGATCTCAGCCGGGACACGACCGGGCATGAAGTCGATGGTCTCGGCCGGGACGCGACCGCGAAAGGGGTCGACGGTCCCGGCCAGGGCCCGACCGGGGAGGCAGCCGGCGGTCGCCGCGCCGTAGGTCCCGGTCACGGCACCGCCGGCGGGCGCCGGGCCGGCGGCGGCGCGCCCGGCGATGTCGTGCCGAAGGTGTCCGGCCGCCCCGTCGTACGGCTCTCCCCGCGAGGTGACCGGCAGGCCCTCGCCCAGCACCGGGGCCGGCACCGGACCCTGACGGATGGCGGACAGGCCGGTCACCGCGGGCCCGCTCCCGCGCGCGGAGGTGGGGAGACGACGATGCCCTGCCCGGTGAGCGCGTACGCCAGGGCGTCGGCGAGGCCGGCCCGGGTGGTGATCGTCCCGAGGTCGATGCCGAGGTGGACGATGGTCTGCGCGATGGCCGGGCGGATGCCGGAGACGATGCACTCCGCGCCCATCAGCCGGGCCGCGGCGACCGTCTTCATCAGGTGCTGGGCCACGAACGTGTCGACGGTCGGTACGCCGGTGATGTCGAGGATGGCGTACCGGGCCCGCTGGTCCACGATCGCCTCCAGCAGGCTCTCCATCACGACCTGGGTGCGCGCGCTGTCCAGGGTGCCGATCAGCGGTACGGCGACGACGCCCTCCCACAGCTCGATGACGGGGGTGGCCATCTCCAGCAGCTGCTGCCGCTGCCGGGCGATCAGTTCCCCGCCGGCGCCGACGGTGGTCTCCATGACCACCAGCCGGAGCGTGCCCATCAGGACCGTCAGCGCGAGCGCGCACGCGTGCGTGTGTTCGCCGGCGGCGTCCTCGAGGTCGGCCCGCAGCAGTGCGACGGCCGGTTCGCGCAGTCCGGCCACCTCGCCCGCGATCCGGGACGGGCCGAGTCCCGCCCGGGAGCGGGCGGCGGCCATGCGGCCGAGCTGTTCCCTGACGGCCGCGAAGCCCGGGGCGCCGGAATCCTCCAGCCGCCCGGTGCGGGCCACCTCGGCCAGGGCGTCCAGCACGGCCTTGCCCGCCTCGACCGCCTCGTCCCGGGAGACGGTGAAGACCGTGCGGAACAGCGCGGTGTCCGCCCACCGCTGGGCGATCTGCTCGCGGCGCCGTTCCAGGAAGGCGCCCAGTTCCCGGGCCACCTCGGGTGTCGTGTCGTACTCGGCCACCTTCATCGTCTCCCTGCTGTGCGCGTCCCCGACCGGCCGACGGCAAGCCATCCGGCAATTATTGCCACGCGGCAAGCATCGGGCGGAAGGTGTACGGAGGCCAACACGCGATCGTCACAATCGGGCGGACCCACCGCTCACGAACCGCCGGCCGGCCTGCCGTGCCAGTCCAGGCACACGACCAGCGCGTCGTCGTCGGGGGCGGGCTTTCCGCGGTGGCCGGTCAGCTCCCGCAGGATCGCGCGCGGCACCTCCGCGGCGGGCAGCAGCCGGGTGGACTGGATCGCCCGGATCAGGGCCGCGTCCCCGTACGCCTCCCCCTTCGGGGAGGCCACGGCGTGCACCCCGTCGCTGACGAAGACGAGCCGGTCACCGGGCCGGACGCGGAAGTCCTGGGCCACGTAGTCGGTCTCCTCGAACATGCCCAACGGCAGCTGCGCGTCGAAGGTGACGGCCTCCACGGTGCCGTCCCGCAGCCGCAGCAGCCGGGGCGAGCCCGCGTCCACGACACTGGCCCGGCCGGTGGCCAGGTCGAAGTCGAACATCAGCACGGACAGATAGCAGCGGCCCCGGTAGTGGGCGTAGACGGCCTGGTCCGCGAGCGCCGCCTGGTCCGCGATGGAGATACCGGCGCGCCGGGCGTTGCGCAGCGCGTTGATGGCCAGGTTCGTCAGCAGCGACGCCTCTATGCCCTCGCCCATGCCGTTGGTGACGTAGAGCATCAGGTGGTCGGCGGTGGCGGACCAGTCGAAGTTGTCGCCGAAGATGGCGTAGGCGGGCTCCAGTTGCGCCCCCAGCTCGTACTCGGGGCGGGAGCAGGAGCGGCCGGGCAGCAACTGCCACTGCATCTCGGCAGCCAGCGTGAGCCGGTCCTTGCGGCGCGCCCGCAGATACAGGTCGGTGTCGCGTTCGGCCACGATCACCTCGTGGCCCAGCACATCGGCGAGGTCGGCCAGTTCCGCCTCGTAGCGGCGGACGGCCTCGCCGCCGGGCAGGGTCACGGACAGCACGCCGAGCCGGTCGCCGCGCACACTGACCGGGAGGTGCAGCCGTGCCCGCCCGTCGCGCCGGTCCTCGCAGTACGGCCGCTGGGAGCCGAAGGCGCGGCCGGCCGGGCCGTTGTGCACGGGCAGTGGCTCCAGGGTGTGCGGGGGGACCGACACCGGCTGGAGCACGCTCAGGCCGTAGTCGGCCAGGAACAGCTCGACGTCCTCCGCGCCGTACTGCTCCACCAGTACGGCGCGGGTGGCGTCCAGCAGCGCGTCGGGAGCCGCCGTACGCAGGGCGCGTTCAGCGGCCACGAATCTGTTCATGAGGGAGTAATCACCAATCTTTCGCCGGACGACGTACGTGTCTCACCCACGAGGCCGGTCTCCCGCGCGGGCCGCGTCGGGCCCCTCGGGGCACCTGGGGCGGGCGCACGTGCCTAGTACGCTGAGAGGCGCCCCAGTGCCTGCGAGAGTGTGACCGTGACTGCCTTCCGCCGCCGCCCAGAGCCCGACGAGGTCGCGCGTGTGACCACCACGGCCGTCGAGCTGCTGGAGGTCGTGTGGGGCCGCGCCTCGACCGCGCCCACCTCCGCGTCCCAACTGCGCGTGCTGCACGTCCTGGAGCACCACGACGGCATCAACCTGCGCACGCTCGCCGAGTCACTGGCGTCCACCCCGCCGTCCACCAGCAGGCTGTGCGACCGGCTCCAGGCCGCCGGTTTCGTCGAGCGGGTGGCGAGCCCGGAGGACAGGCGCGAGGTGCGGCTGCACCTCAGCGGCCGGGGGCGCGCCTTCCTCGCCGACCTGCGGTCCCGCAGGGAGGGGGAGTTGCGGAAGGTGCTGGCGGATATGCCCGCGGCCAAGCGGATCGCGCTGCTGGAGGGGCTGGAAGCGTTCTGCGCCACGGCGGCGGCGCAGATACTCGACGACGCACCGGACTCGGACAGCCGGACCGCCTGAAACACCGTTCGCGGCACCGGTGCCACCGTTGCCTCTCGGCGACGGCGGCCGGCGCACGGAGCGACCTCCCTCCACCGGAGCATTCCAGGTCCTTCCCCGCGCACGTCGACACGGTTACTTTGTTGCCTCACGGCTATTGTTGTCAAACGGCAACAGTGCGCCTGACAGCCCTTTCCACGACGCTGATACCCCGTGAGGGCCCGTTCTGCCGGTGGTTGTGCGCCATGTCTCCGAAAGAGGGGTACGACGCATGTCCGGAGCCATCGCGGGAAACCGCGAACCCGCGATGCGGCCCGGTGTTCCGGTTCCTTCCCGGCGTCAGGCGGCGTCGGCCGACCGCCGGGCGGTACGTGCCCGGGTGCCGGCCGCCTGCCCGCCTCCCCGGATCAGGCGCAGGTGCCGGGCGGCGCCATGACGGGCGGCGCCGTGGCGCGGGGGCCGCGGCGGACGCGTCAGCCAGTCCTCGACCCGGTCCATGCCGTACAGCAGCAGTCCCACGACCGGCAGCAACAGGCACGCGACGATGGCCATGCTCGGGCTCCTTCCCGGCAGACAGCCCTGGACGGGTGCCCACACGGGAGGCGGCTACGGGGCGCTCGTGTGAACATGCTGTGCCCTTGCCGCCGGGCCGGGGCCCCGAGGGGCCGGTGCCGGGCACGCGGGTACGCGGGTCAGACGCGCCGGGCGTGATGGGCGTGCCGGGCGTGGTGGGCCGGCCGTTGCGCCGGAGCCGTGCCGCGCAGCCGGTGGGCCGCGGACAGCACCAGCGCACCGGTGACGAGGGCGCAGCCGCCGATGACCTCGGCGACCACGGTCGCGCCGGCGTCCGGCCGGGCCCAGAGCAGCACACCGGCGACGACCGAGGCGGCACCGGCCAGGAACAGCGCCCACTCGTGGCGCAGTTCGCGCCGGAAGCGGACCGCCGCCCAGATCTCCGCCACGCCGGTCGACACGGCCCACGCGCCGATCAGCGTGCCGAGCGCGAAGGCGGTGACCCCGGGCCAGGCGATGGCGACCAGGCCGGCCGCGATGCCCAGGACGCCCCCGGCTGCGTGCGCCGCGCGATGCGTCGCGTCCCCCTCCCGGCGGCAGGAGCCGGTCAGCAGGGCGAGACCGTCCACGAGCGCGTAGAGACCGAACAGCAGGGCCAGGGCCGGCGCGGTCACCGCCGGCCACACCAGCGCCACCACACCGAACAGCAAGGCCGCCGAGCCTCGCGCGACCAGCATCCCCGTCAGTTGCCGCCGCAACACCCACACCCCTTCACGCTCGCCGGACAGATCAGCCACGCGTACCCCGGTGCTGCCGGCGGACGCCGGCCGACCACTCGGCATCACCCGCAACGGCGTATGTGGGCTTCGTCTCCCTCACGGGTCCCGGCGGGCCCGCGAGGGTTCCGTCCGCCGGTGACGGCAGGGGCCGCGTACCGGCCCGTCGCAGGAGGTCACAGCGCCGGGGGCGGAAGCGGCCGGGGGTAATACCGCGCCGCTGCGAACCAATATCTGTGGTGGCAACGTAAGAAATCGACGCGGCGCGCGATAAATATTCCCACGGCCACAGGCGGGACGGAATTACGCACCCCGCATGACCTGCGCCGACGTGCTAGTGTCGTCATCAGTTGCAGGTGTGGTTGCCAGAAGGTTTTTCCGACGGTTGATCATCACGGCGACACGGAATACGCACAGGGCGTATTCCCGACACCGTCTCCGAAGGAGAAATAAAATGGCTACTGGCACCGTGAAGTGGTTCAACGCGGAAAAGGGCTTCGGCTTCATCGAGCAGGACGGCGGCGGCCCCGACGTCTTCGCCCACTACTCGAACATCGCCACCCAGGGCTTCCGCGAGCTGCTGGAAGGCCAGAAGGTGTCCTTCGACATCGCTCAGGGCCAGAAGGGCCCGACGGCCGAGAACATCATTCCCGCCTGACCCTCGGGACTGACGCGTACTTCACAGCTGGGGCCCGCACCTTGGGGTGCGGGCCCCGGCTCGCTTTATTACCAGGGTGATTCGACCCTGTCATTTTCGGCCCGTTCTCGCGATTCTCTGCGCCGCTCGTACTGCCGCGGAAACTCCTTGATACGCGCCCGCATCGAGGAAGGTTCCGCATGAACCGCACCCGTACCAATCGCACCCGCACCACCGGAACCGGCCGTGGCTACGACCGTTTCGGCGGCAGTGGCACCGCCGGCCGCTCCGGCGGCCCGCGCCGCTCCGGCGGTCAGGGAAACCGGCGGCCCGCGCAGGGCGAGTTCGCGCCGCCGAAGACGGTCACACCGGCGCTGCCCGCCGTCGAGGCGTTCGCCGATCTCGCCATGCCGGCGCCGCTGCTGGCCACGCTCGCCAAGGAAGGCGTGACCGTACCGTTCCCGATCCAGGCGGCGACCCTGCCGAACTCCCTGGCCGGCCGTGACGTACTCGGTCGTGGCCGTACCGGCTCGGGCAAGACCCTCGCCTTCGGCCTCGCGGCACTGGCCCGTACGGCGGGCCGGCGGGCCGAGCCGCGCCGGCCGCTGGCGCTGGTCCTGGTCCCCACCCGGGAGCTGGCCCAGCAGGTCACCGACGCGCTCGCGTCCTACGCGCGCTCCGTGGGCCTGCGGCTCGCCACCGTCGTCGGCGGGATGTCCATCGGCCGGCAGGCCGGTGCGCTGCGGACCGGCGCGGAGGTGGTCGTCGCGACGCCCGGCCGGCTCAAGGACCTCATCGACCGGGGCGACTGCCGGCTGGACGACGTCGCCGTGACCGTCCTCGACGAGGCCGACCAGATGACCGACATGGGCTTCATGCCCCAGGTCACCGCCCTGCTCGACCAGGTCCGCCCCGACGGCCAGCGGCTGCTGTTCTCGGCCACCCTGGACCGCAACGTCGATCTGCTCGTCCGCCGCTATCTGACCGACCCGGTGGTGCACTCCGTCGACCCGTCGGCCGGTGCCGTCACCACGATGGAGCACCACGTACTCCACGTGCACGAGACGGACAAGCACCGCACCACCACCGAGATCGCGGCCCGCGACGGCCGGGTGATCATGTTCCTGGACACCAAGCACGCGGTGGACCGGCTGACCAAGCACCTGCTGAACAGCGGTGTCCGCGCCGCGGCCCTGCACGGCGGCCGCTCCCAGCCGCAGCGCACCCGGACCCTGGCCCAGTTCAAGGACGGTCACGTCACCGTGCTGGTGGCCACCAACGTCGCGGCCCGCGGCATCCACGTCGACAGCCTCGACCTGGTCGTCAACGTGGACCCGCCCAGCGACCCCAAGGACTACCTGCACCGCGGCGGCCGTACGGCCCGCGCCGGCGAGTCCGGCAGCGTCGTCACCCTGGTGACCCCCGGCCAGCGCCGCGGCATGACCCGGCTGATGGCCTCGGCCGGCATCACCCCGCAGGTCACCCCGGTCCGCTCGGGCGAGGCGGAGCTGACCCGCATCACCGGCGCCCAGGCACCCTCCGGCGTCCCGGTGGTCATCACCGCGCCGGTCGTGGAACGCCCCCGCCGCACGTCGTCGCCGTCCCGGAACCGCAGGGGCGGCGGCGGCCAGGGCCGGCCCGCCGGCGCGGGAACGCGCCGCAGGGCACAGCGGCGGCCCGGCAACGACTCGGCCGCCTAACCCGGCACCGCCCCGGACGTCCTCTCGGTCTCCGGGGCCACCAGGCCCCCGGGCCGTCCCGCCGCCACCGAAGGAGACACCCTTGACGCCAGCACGGACGCAGCACCGCATGCCGGACCCCGCCCCCGTGACCGCGGACGGGGACGTCGAAGGGCACGGGCCCCGGGTGTGGGACGACATGACCGTCGAGGTGGCGCTGGCCGTCATGGCGGGCGCCCGGGTCGAGTACCTGACCGTGTGCGACGAGGACGACCGGAGCACGGGCCTGATCACCCGGGTCCGGCTCGCCGTGCTCCGCGACAGCTCCGCGTACACCGACCGGATCCGGCTGCGGGACGTCCTCGACGGATCGCTGCCCGAGCCCTGTGTCCGCCCCGGTGACGCCGGTGAGTACGGCCGGGCTCCGGGCGTACTCGCCCTCTCGCGCTGATCCGCCCGGCCGGACCGCGCCCTTCTCTCCCCCGACTTCTCCCCTGTGAGGCATCATGCGCTGTGTCATCGCCCGGTACCCGTTCGACCTGACCAGAATCGGGGTGCTGGAGTCGATGAAGGACGTCAAGCCCGAGGCCGTCACGGGCGCGTCCGTGACCATCGGGCGCCGTCGCTACCCCGTCAAGCAGGTCGGCCGGGTCCTCACCCGGCAGGACCCGCGTGACTTCAGCGCCGGCGAGGTCACCCGGGCCATGACGCGCCTGGGCTTCACCTGCCACGACGCGCCCGGGGCCGCACCCGTGGACGCGGGCGTGGCCGGACCCGACGCGCTGCGGACCGCGTCGGCACTGCTCGGCGGGCCCGGTTCCGTGGCCGTATGACGACGGGCGGGAAACCGCCCTCAGGATCCCGGTGGGGGCTCTTCCGACAGATGTCGGAAGGGCCCCCATCGCTGTGTCACCGGTCGGAGTAGCTGAGGTCGCCCACGGACCAGGCGCTGACGTCCTTGATGGCGACCCGGTACATGCCTCCCGTCTCCGGGATGCCGAGGCTGCCCTGGAGGATGCGGGCGAGGTGGAAGTGCAGATGCGTGGGCGCCTCGTCACGGCCGGGCCCGGACCCGCGTGGGTCACGGGAGAAGACGCCCGCGAAGGGACCGAGCCGGTCGGAGTCCTTCAGGACCTCCGCCACCCGCTCCCGCCATACGGCCTCGGGAGCCAACCGGCCGGTGATCACGGCGCCGCCGACGACCACGGTCAGCGACATCTGATTGCTTCGCTCGGACTCCACCGCGGCGGAGATGGCGACGAGCAGCTCATCAGGGTTCGACATGACAGCAGAGCTTATGCGGCCCGGCCGCCCCCGCACCGCCCGCGGGGCATGAAGTGTTCGCACCGGCGACCGGACGCGGCTCCCGGCCCACCTGCGAGGAGACAACCACGTCAGGATTCATCTGCCGCCGAACGAGTGAAATCTAGTCTTGTCGCAGTAGATTTTTGTCGCCGACAGGGGTACGGTTTCTCTCGTAGACATGGTCCAGCGAGACCCGCCAGACACGAACTGGCGGGTGGCGGCCGTAGCGTCCCGGACGCACGTGGAGAGGCCGCCGACAGCAGTACCGGTTCGTTCAGTGGATTGGTCCGAGAGGAACGGAAGGAGCTGACGCCATCAGGATCGCCCGGTCCGAGGGGTACTCGGCCCGGGTACCGCAAGACCCCGGAATGGATGGTGGTCCCCGGTCACGCAGCTGCGATCCCCCGCTCCGCCCTGCCGGGCCGGGTAGCGGAAACAGAAGGTCGGCACAGCAGTAGGGCCGACAGATGGTGTTGAATTTCCTTCGGGGCCCTGGTGCCGTACGGCATCAGGGCCCCTCGACGCGTTGCACAGCGAGGTGACATGACATCGGACAACCCTCTGAATGATCGTCTGGACGACGACGACTACCCCGCGTACACCATGGGCCGGGCAGCCGAGATGCTCGGTACCACCCCGGCATTCCTGCGGGCCATCGGTGAGGCTCGGCTGATCACTCCGCTCCGCTCGGAAGGAGGACACCGCCGGTACTCCCGCTACCAACTGCGGATCGCCGCCCGCGCCCGCGAGCTCGTCGACAGAGGGACCCCGATCGAGGCCGCGTGCCGCATCGTCATCCTCGAGGACCAGCTCGAGGAAGCGCAGCGCATCAACGCCGAGTACCGCCGTGCCGCCGGCGAATCGGCGGGCCGTCCCGGCCCCGGCTGACCCCTGCGGACCCGCCCGCCCCGCGATGTGGAAGCGCGCCGATCAGGGCCGTTGCCGTAGGTGGCCGGCGTCCTGGCGGGTGGTGAGTTTCGGGTGGTCGGTGTCCGGGAGCCAGTCGCGGCCCGGTGTGTACTCCAGCCAGCGGCGGGCGCGGCCGGCCTCCGCGAAGCCGCGCAGCAGGGTGTCGAGCAACGGGTGACGGGAGGTCTCCCGCCAGGCCAGCGACCACGCGTACAGCGGTGTCGGCCCGACCAGCGGTACGCAGCGCAGGCCGGCGTGGTCCGGCAGGGGCGCGTCGGCGGGGAAGACGGTGAAGCCCTCGGGGTCGGTGCGCAGCTGCCGCAGCAGATGGTCCAGGCCCAGATTGGGGCCGTCGTGCCGCCGCCCGATGCGGAACTCGTCGGCGAAGCGGCGCAGGAAGTCCAGGCGGTCCAGTTCGGCCGGGCACCACAGGACGCTGTCGCGCAGGTCGGCCGGCCGCAGCGCGCGGGCGCCGGCCAGCGGGTGGGACGGGCCCACCACCGCGTCGACGGGCTCCAGCCGCACCAGGCGCTGGGTGAGCCTCGCGTCCCGGCCGTCGGGCAGCGGGTGCACCCGGCCGAACCCCAGATCCGTGTCGCCGCGCAGCAGGGACCGCGCGACCGCCGGCCAGTCCCGTCCCGGGCCCGGCTCCCAGCGCACCCCGCCGAGCGCGACCGCCGCCTCGGCGACCGTGCGCATCGGCGCGTACAGATGGCCCCACGTGTCGATCCGTACGACCGGTCCGGCGCCCGTCACCGCCGCGAGCGCCCGCTCGCCCGCCGTGAGCGCCTCACGCGCGGCCGGCAGGAACCGCTCGCCCGCCGCGCTCAGCCGGATGCCGCCCTGGCGCTCGAACAACCGCACGCCGAGCAGTTCCTCCAGCCGCGCGATGCGCTTGGACAGGGCCTGCTGGCTGGTGCTCAGCTCCTCGGCGGCCCGCCCGAAGTGCAGCGTCCCGGCGGCCGCGGCAAAGGCGCGGACCAGAGTGAGATCGAGGTCCATGCCGCCGACCCTAGGCGACAACCACGCGTTGTCGCCGGGGCGGACCGGTTGTTGGCCGGACGCGGGCACCGCGCGGTCGGATGGTCCCGGACGCCGCACCGGGGACGGCCCGGGACCACCGAGGGGATGACCACGATGAAAGCCTTCGTACCGACCGCGGACCCCGCCGAGCCGGTCGTGCTCGCCGATGTCGCCGAGCCGGTGCCGCGACCCGACGAGGCGCTGGTGAAGGTCGAGGCGTTCTCGGTCAACCGGGGCGAGACGTTCAGGCTGGAGCGGCCCACGCCCGGCGACCGCCCGGGCAAGGACATCGCGGGCCTGGTGGTGCAGCCGGCCGCCGACGGCAGCGGGCCCACCGGGATCACGCGGGTCGTCGGCCACCCCATGGCCGGCGGCTGGGCGGAGTACGTGGCGGTCCCGACCGGTGCGCTCGCCGAGCTGCCGGACAGCGTGTCCGTGCTCCACGGGGCGGCGCTCCCGCTGGCCGGGCTCACCGCGCTGCGGCTGCTGCGCGCCGCCGGGCCCGTGCTGGGCCGGCGGGTGCTGCTGACCGGCGCCTCCGGGGGCGTCGGCCACTTCGTGACCGAGCTCGCGACCGCCGCCGGGGCCGAGGTCACCGCCGTGACCAGGAACGCCGAGCGCGGCGCCCGGCTCGCCGCACTGGGCGCCGCCGAGATCGTCCACGACGTCACCGACGCCCGGGGCCCCTACGACATCGTGCTGGAGTCGACCGGCGGACGGGCCCTCTCCGACGCGCTCGCCCGGCTCGCCGGGCGCGGCACGCTCATCTGGTTCGGGCAGGCCGGCCGCGTCCCGGCGACGCTGGACTTCTTCGACTTCTTCAACGGCCCCGAGTCGGCCGTCATCCGCCACTTCCACTACCTGGACGCCGACACCCGGCTCGGCGACGACCTCGCGACCCTCGTCCGGCTGACCGCCGAAGGCCGGCTGCACCCGGAGATCGGCCGCGTCGCGGACTGGGCCGGTACCGCCACCGCTCTCACCGACCTGCGCGACCGCCGCATCCGCGGCAAGGCCGTCCTCACCCTGTCCTGACCCGCATCCCGACGAACGAAGGAGCACACCCATGACCACCAACGACGCGAGGGCCGTCGTCGTCCGCTACGTCGAGGCCGTACGCGACGGCGCCGCCGACATCATCCACGACAGCTTCGCCGAGGACGCGACCTGGCACTATCCGGGGAGCCTGCCGGTCTCCAGGGTGTGGCACGGCCGCGAGGAGATCGTCGAGGAGTTCCTCGGGAGCATGGGCACGGTCTTCGTCCCCGGCACCCTGGAGATCGAACTGGTCGGCACGGTCGCCGAGGGCGACCGCGTGGTGGCCGAATGGACCGCCAAGGCCACGACCGTGACCGGCGCCGCCTACGACAACCGCTGCATCGGCGTCTACACGGTCCGCGACGGCAAGATCACCTCGGTGGTCGAATACGCCGACACCCACCACGTGGCCGAGACCCTCTTCCCCGGCTTCCCCGCCCACGACACCCACCGGCCCACCGACCACGGGTAGGCCGCGCCCGGCGCGCACCGTGTCCGTACCGGAGCTGTGACCTCCGCGTTCAGCCGGCAGGCGTGGGGGAAGGGCCGTAGGCGGCTCTGAGGAGGGGTGGGAGGGTCGCGGGGGTGGCCCGGTAGGTCTGGGTGCCCACCGTTGCCAGGGCCAGGGAGGCCAGGACCGAGCCGGTGCGGGCGGCTTCGGGCGCGGTGCCGCCGGCCGCCAGGGCGGCGAGGTAGCCCGCGCGGAACGCGTCGCCGACGCCCGTCGGGTCGGTGACCTCGGTCGCCGGGGCCGCCGCCACCTCCACCGGTGGTTCTCCGGCGCGGTCGATACGGCTGCCCTTCGCGCCGAGCGTGGTCACCCATGTGCCGACCCGGTCCAGGACCTCGTCCGTGGTCCAGCCGGTCTTGCGCAGGAGCAGTTCGTGTTCGTACTCGTTGGTGAACAGGTGGTCGGCGCCGTCGACGAGGGCGCGGATGTCACCGCCGTCCAGACGGGCCAGCTGCTGGGACGGGTCGGCCATGAAGCGGATGCCCAGCGCCCGGCAGGCACGGGTGTGGCGCAGCATGGCCGCCGGGTCGTCCGCGCCGATCAGGACGATGTCCGCGTCGGCGGCGACCTCGGCGAGGTCGATGTGCGCCGCCTCCGTCATCGCGCCCGGGTAGAAGGACGCGATCTGGTTGCCGTCCGGGTCCGTGGTGCACAGGAAGCGGGCCGTGTGGCGGGTGGCGGAGACGAGGACGGCGCCGGTGTCCACGCCCAGGGCCGACAGCCGGGCGCCGTACTCCGCGAAGTCGGCGCCCACCGCCCCCACCAGCAGCGGGCGGTGCCCCAGCAGGGCCAGCCCGTAGCTGATGTTGGCGGCGACCCCGCCCTGGCGGATCTCCAGGGTGTCCACGAGGAACGACAGCGACACCCGGTCCAGGCGGTCGGCCAGCAGCTGGTCGGTGATGCGGGCCGGGAACGTCATCAGGTGGTCGGTGGCGATGGACCCGGTGACGGCGATGCGCATCTCAGACTCCCGCCGCGGCGCGCAGCGCGTCCACCCGGTCGGTGCGCTCCCAGGTGAAGTCGGGCAGCTCGCGGCCGAAGTGCCCGTACGCGGCGGTCCGGCCGTAGATCGGGCGGAGCAGGTCCAGGTCGCGGATGATGCCCTTCGGGGAGAGGTCGAAGACGTCGCCGATGGCCTTCTCCAGGACGGCCTGCGGGACGCGTGCGGTGCCGAAGGTCTCCACGAAGAGGCCGACGGGCTCGGCCTTGCCGATGGCGTAGGCGACCTGGACCTCGCAGCGGGAGGCCAGGCCGGCCGCCACGACGTTCTTGGCGACCCAGCGCATCGCGTACGCAGCCGAGCGGTCCACCTTGGACGGGTCCTTGCCCGAGAAGGCGCCGCCGCCATGCCGGGCCATGCCGCCGTAGGTGTCGATGATGATCTTGCGGCCGGTCAGGCCCGCGTCACCCATCGGACCCCCGATCTCGAAGCGGCCGGTCGGGTTGACCAGCAGGCGGTAGCCCTCGATGTCGAGCTTGATGTCCTCCGCCAGCAGGGCCTTCAGCTCCGGCTCCACGACGAACTCGCGGATGTCGGGGGCGAGCAGGGTCTCCAGGTCGATGTCGGAGGCGTGCTGGGAGGAGACGACCACCGTGTCCAGGCGTACGGCCTTGTCGCCGTCGTACTCGATGGTGACCTGCGTCTTGCCGTCGGGGCGCAGGTAGGGGACGGCACCGTTCTTGCGGACCTGGGAGAGCCGGTGGGACAGGCGGTGGGCGAGGCGGATCGGCAGGGGCATCAGCTCGGGGGTCTCGTCGGTGGCGTAGCCGAACATCAGGCCCTGGTCGCCCGCGCCGCCGGTGTCGACGCCCTGCGCGATGTCCGGGGACTGCGCGCCGATCGACACCGACACCCCGCAGGAGGCGCCGTCGAAGCCCTTCTTGGAGGAGTCGTAGCCGATCCGGAGGATCGTCTCGCGGACGAGGGTCGCGATGTCCGCGTAGGCGGTGGTGGTGACCTCGCCGGCCACGTGCACCTGACCGGTGGTGATCAGGGTCTCCACGGCGACCCGGGCGGTGGGGTCCTGGGCGAGCAGCGCGTCGAGGACGGCGTCGCTGATCTGGTCGGCGATCTTGTCGGGGTGGCCCTCGGTCACGGACTCCGAGGTGAACAGGCGACGGGACATCTGCGGGCGTCTCCTTACCCGGGGAGGTGGGCGGCGGGACACCGGCTCCGTACCGCCCCGGGGGCCGGGGCGGTACGGAGCCGGACGGGCTGAACGGGCCTGACCGGCCGGACAGGCCGGTCCTGCTGGGTGGAGGGGTCAGCTCTCCGGGTGGTGGACGGCGAACACCGTGTACGCGTGCGGGTCGGGCTTGGCCAGCGCGGCGGCCCGGTCCCGGTACACCTGCACGTCCGGGTCGCCCATGGTGGCCTTGATGTCGGCCTTGCTGACCCACTGCGCGTAGTAGACCAGGCGCTTGCCGTCGAGGCTGGTCAGGATGTTCACGGAGATGCAGCCGGGCCGGTGCCGGATGAACTTCTCGGCGCCCTCGCTGAGCACCTCGGCCAGCTCCTTCTGCTTCTCCGGCTCCACGTCGAAGACGTTGATCATGGCGTAGGTGCCGTCGTTCTCCCGGATGACCGTCTCTGACATGACGTGTCCTCTCATCGTTGGCATGACATCGGTGACGGAGCGGTGGCGTGGATCAGGCGGGCGGGGCCGCCCAGGCGCGGGCCACCTCCAGCGCCTGCTCGGGGTTGAGCCGGGGGTCGCACAAAGTGGCGGGCGCGGTCCCGGCCCGGGTGGCGCCGAGTTCGGCCGGATCCGACCGGACGCACTCGGCGACGTCGTGCGGGGTGGTCTCCAGGTGCAGGCCCGCGGGTGTGCCGCCGGCCTCGGTGACCACCTCGAGGAAGGCCCGGACCTCCTCCACCACCGTCCGCACCACCCGGACCTTCGCCCCGGACGGCGCCTTGACGGTGTTGCCGTGCATCGGGTCGCACAGCCACGCCACCCGGTGCCCGGCCTCGCGGACGGCGGCGACCAGCGGCGGCAGCGCGGTGCGTACCGCGGACACGCCCATCCGGGAGATCAGGGTCAGCCGGCCCGGCTCGCGGTCCGGGTCCAGCCGGGCGCACAGGGCGAGCAGCTCCGCCGGGCTGGTCGCCGGGCCGACCTTGCAGGCGACCGGGTTGGTCACCTGCGCCAGCATCCGGGCGTGCGGGCCGTCCGGGTGCCGGGTGCGCTCGCCGATCCAGGGCAGGTGGGTGGAGGACAGCAGGACGTGTCCGGCCGTGGTGCGGCGCAGCAGCGGCAGCTCGTAGTCGAGGACCAGCGCCTCGTGGCTGGTCCACACCGGGGCGCCGGTGGGCAGCGCCCAGTCGCTGGTGCGCTGCCGGAGATACGTCACGGCGCGGTGGGCGGCGTAGTAGCACTCCAGCATGCGGCGCGGGTCGGCGCGGCGGGCCGCCGCGGTGGGCTCCGGAGCGTTGACCAAGTGGCCCCGGTAGACCGGGAGTTCGGTGCCGTCGACCAGCTCGGTGGGCGCGCTGCGCGGCTTGGCGAACTGTCCGGCGATCCGGCCGACGCGCACCACCGGACGTCCGGTGGCCGCCACCATCACCCCGGCCAGCGCGTCCAGCAGGCCCGCCTTGCGCATGACCGCCGCCGGGGCGCACTCGGCGGGGTCCTCCGCGCAGTCGCCCGCCTGGATGACCAGGTAGTGGCCGGTCGCCGCCTCGGCCAGCAGGGTGCGCAGCAGCCGGACCTCCTCCCAGGTCACCAGCCCCGGCAGCTGCGCGAGTTCGGCGCGGGCCGCCGCGGCCTGGACGGGGTCGTGCCAGGACGGCTGCTGCGGGGCCGCGCCGAGGTCGCGCGGGAAGTCCTCGTCGAGATCGTCGAGGGGGACCTCGACGGCGAGCGGGTGCAGCGGATATCCGGGGCGGGTCAGCCCGGTCACGGTCGTCCTCCAGGGGTCGGGGCGAGCGCGTACGGCGCGGTGGCGGGCGTCATCAGAACGACGTCGCCTCGGCGGGCAGCCGGCGCGCCAGCGTCAGGCCGTCGGCGACCGGCAGCAGGACCAGCTCGACACGCTCGTCCTTGCGGGCGTGCTCGTTGAACGCGTGCACGGCGGCGGCCTTGACCCCGGGGAACTCGTCGATCACCTGGCCGCTGAACAGGGTGTTGTCCACGAGGATCAACCCGCCCGGACGCATCCGGGGGACCAGCTCCTCCCAGTAGTCGATGTAGCCGGGCTTGTCGGCGTCGATGAAGGCGAGGTCGACGTGCGGCTCGGCGGGCAGGGCGCGCAGGGTCGACACGGCCGGGCCGAGGCGCAGCTCGATGCGGTCGGCGACCCCGGCGCGGGTCCAGAACTCCCGGGCCAGCGCGGTCCATTCGGCGGAGACGTCACAGGTGATCAGGGAGCCGCCGGGGGCCAGCCCACGGGCCAGGCAGAGCGAGGACGAGCCGGTGAAGGTGCCGACCTCCACGATGGTGCGGGCGCCGAGCAGCCGCACCAGGAAGGTCAGCAGGGCGGCCTCCTCGGGGGCGACCACCATGTGCGCCTGGTCCGGGATCGCCTCCCGGGTCCGCTCGGCCAGCTCCGCCAGCAGCGGGTCGGGGAGCATCCGGCCCTGGACGAGCAGGTAGTCGTGGAGTTCGGGGGTGAGCGCGATGTTCCTGAGCGTTTCGTTCCGCAGCACGGGTACTCCCGGTGGTCTAGGGATGGGTACGCAGGGTGGGGCGACGGGACGGCGCGCACGGGGGGACCCCCGTGGGTCCCGGCTCAGGCGTCCGGGTGCTCCGGGGCGGCCGGCCATGCCCGGTAGGCCTGGCGGACCGCCTCGGCCGGGCGGGGCAGACCGTCGGTGGCGGCGCGCAGGTCGCCGGCGCAGTGCAGCTCGAAGCGGCGCCGGCGGGCGGGGCGCCGGTGGTCGCGCACGAAGTACGTCACGGTGGATCCCTCCGGGCCGCCCTCGTGCGGGTTGTGGCCGCCGCCCTCCCACAGCAGCCCGGCCTCGCTGTGCCAGGCGGTGACGAGCCGGCGCAGCAGGGGGCCGGAGGGGCGGCCGACGACGAACGCGGTGTGGTTCTCGAAGCCGTACGCGGACTCCGCAGCCTCGATGCGCTCGTCGAACGCCTCGCTGTCGCGCGGGAAGAGGAAGACCTCCACGGCGGGGTGCCGCCGCCCGCCCGGCAGGGTGAGCCGCAGCCGGGTGATGTGGACGTCGCAGCGGGCCGGGTCCAGGCGGTGGCGGGCGCTGAGCCGGGCCCGCACCACGGTGCTGGGCACGGCGGGAAGGGGCGCCAGTCCCCGCTCCCCGAGGTCGCGCAGGCCCGCGTCGAGGGTGGCGGGGAACAACAGGACGGCGCAGTGGTCGAACGTGCACTCCCGCTCGGTCAGCGCGGCCGCCGTGCCGCCCGGCCGCAGGGGTGCGAGAAGTTCGGACGCCGGTGCGGTACTGGCGTGGCGGGCGTCTCGGATCACCGTGTCGAGGCGGCGCAGGTCGGCCGCGCGGAACGCGCCGTCGGCGGCCGGATCGGCGGCCGGCCGGAATGAGGGGTGGGTGGTGCCGGAGGATTGAACGAAGGCCATTGATACCTCCTGCCTCAGGGCCGCCGGAATTCTGTGCAGGTCTTCGTTTTCCGGGCAAGGGCGATCTGTGTACGAGGCACCGCCGGCTGCCGGTCTGCCCGCCCACGACCCACGCTGACCTGCGGGAACGTGATGATTCGGTCTTGCAGATGACGCATATCGGGGGCGTCGATCGATTCGCACCCGGCTTTTTCCGGGCCTCCGGGCAAGCGGAATACGCGCGTTCTCTATTGATGTTTCTTACCGTCGGAGAATCCAAGGTTCGCCCCTCCCGATGACGGTCATCGGCGGCACCGAACGACGTCCCGCTGCGATGCGGCGCTCCGCGCCCTTCATTGAGCTTTCTTATCGGCTCCGGCCGTGTGCACGGGATCGGGAATTCTTATCGGGTGAAAGCTGGACCAGGAGATCGGACGGCCCGCAGAATCCCCTCTCGCAAGGCAGTGCTTGTTTCGTTCTGCCGCAACGGAGGTTTCCTCGTGAACGCTCCACCCACCGATTTCCTGACCGCGTCCCGCACCTTCACCGACGCACTGGTCCGCGCGGCCGGCCGCCGCCGGGAGCCCGCCGTATGGGACGGCGGCCGCTGGCGGACCTGGCGGGACTGCCTCCGCCAGGCCGAACGCACCGCGGCCGCCCTGCACCGGCACGGGCTCGTGGCCGGTGATGTGCTGGCGGCCCGGCTGCCCAACTCCTGGGAACTGGTGGTGCTGCACGCGGCCACCGCCCGGCTAGGGGTACTGCTGCTGCCCCTGCACGCCGCCTACGGCAGCCGGGAGACGCGGTCGCTGATCGAGCAGTCCGGCGCGGTCGCGCTGGTGGCCGCCGCCGGCCGGCCCGGACACGACCACCTCGCCGAGATCCGCGCCCTGCGCGAGGACTGCCCCGGGCTGCGGCACGTCTGGGTGTCCGCCGGCACGGGCCGCGGCACCGGTGACCAAGCCCCCACCGGTGGGCTGCCGGACCTGGCGAGCCTGACGGAGGCGGCGGCGGACCCCGACGTACGGCTGCCGCCCCCGCCCGCCGATCCCACGGCCCCCCTGGTGCTGCTGGCGTCCTCCGGTACGACCTCCCGGCGGCCGAAGCTGTGCGTGCACAGCCACGCCGGGCTCCTCGGCAACGCGGCGGCCGTGGCGACGGACGGCGGGTTCGGCGCGCGGGACACCATCGTCTCCGCGAGCCCGCTCAGCCACGCCTTCGGACTGCTCTCCGTGCACCTCGCCCTGGTGACCGGCGGAGCGGTGGGCCTGTTCGGCGCCTGGGAACCCCGCGCGTTCGCCGCCGCCCTGCACGCCTGCGGCGCCACCGCCGCCTTCGCCGTCCCCGCCCAGCTGCGCGACCTGCTCGCCCTCCCGGCCCCCGAGGCCGCGGGCGCTCCGCCCGTTCTGCGGGAGGTGCGCACCGGCGGCGCGCCCGTGCCGCGCGAACTGGCCGACGGCGTGCGGCGGGTGCTGGGCGCCCGGCTGATCGTGCAGTGGGGGATGACGGAGATCGGCGCCGGCACGTACACCCGCCCCGGGGATCCGCCCGAGGCGGTCGGCACCATCGGCCGGCCCGCCCTCGGCGCGGCCGTGCGCGTCCAGCGGGACGGCATGCCCGCCGCGCCCGGCGAGACCGGTGAACTCCAGTACCGCAGCCCGTGGATGTTCTCCGGCTACCACCGGGCCCCCGAGCCGACCCGGGCCGCGTTCACCCCGGACGGCTGGCTGCGCACCGGCGACCTGGCGGCCCTGCGCCCGGACGGTTCGGTCGTCTACCGGGGCCGGGCGGACGAGCTGATCAACCGGGGCGGGCTGAAGTTCAGCGCGCTGGAGGTCGAGGAACTCCTGAACGACCTACCGCAGTTGGCCCAGCACGCCGTCGTCGCCCGCCCCGACCCGCGCCTCGGCCAGCGCGCCAGCCTGGTCGTCGCGCTGCGCGCGGGTACGCGCCTCACCCTGGAGGACGTCACCGGGCACCTGTCCGGCAAGGGCCTGGCCACCTACAAACTGCCCGAGCAGCTGGTCGTCGTGGACCGGCTGCCCACCACCGTGACCGGCAAGATCGCCCGCGCCCGCCTGCGGACGCTCCCCCTGCCCCCGCTCCCCGCACAGCCGCCCCGGCGCACCCCCGTGGCCCCCGCGAGCCACGCGGAGGCGGGAACGTGACCGGCAGCCGACGGCCAGTCGGCGGCCAACCGTCCCCGTCAGGCGGCCAGTTGTCTGCGCAGTACCGTCTGCAGGCCCACCAGATTGGGGTTGGCCGAGTTGCGGTCCAGCCAGGTCATGGTGACCGCCGTACGCAGCCGGGCGTCCTCCACCTCGATCACCGCGACCTCGCGCCGGTCCGCCTGGGCGCGCACCGCGACGTGCGGCAGCAGGGCGCAGCCCATGCCCGCGGCCACACACGCGCCGAGGGTGCCGATGCTGGACACCTCGGCGACCGGCTCCTTGGCGGCGGCGCCGGAGAAGGCGCCGTCGTACATCTCCCGGAAGCCGCATCCTCGTTCGGTGGCCAGAAACGGCTCCTTGACAAGGTCGGCGAGCGGTGCCCGGCCCCGCTCGGCCAGCGGATGGTCCGGCGGGGCGATCACCACGAGCGGTTCCTCGGCGAGCGTCTCGGCCCGCAGCCCCGCGTCCGCCGGCGGGGCGCCGAAGGTCAGGCAGACGTCGACGTCGCCACGGCGCACCGCCTTGTACAGCTCCCCCCGGTTGCCCTGGGTGACACGGACCCGCGCCTCCGGGTACAGCGAGCGGTAGCGCGCCAGCACCGCGGGCAGCAGGTGCAGGCCCACCGTCTCCAGCGCGCCCACCGCCACCTCGGCGTCGGGCCGGGACACCGCCCAGCGTGCCTCTTCCAGCAGCTTGAGGATCCGCCCGGTGTACTCCGACAGGGCCACGCCCTGCGGGGTCAGCCGTACCCGCCGCTGGGACCGGTCGAGCAGGTCCACCCCCAGCTCGCGCTCCAGGGCCTGGATCTGGTCGCTGACGCTGGACTGCGCGTAATGCAGTTCCCTGGCCGCCTGGGTGACGCTGAGCGTCCGGGCGACCGTCTCGAAGGTCCGAAGATGTCGTAGCTCCACGTCCTGGCTCCCCCTTGCTCGACCCATCGGCTCAGCCGATGTTACCCATAGGGCATTCCCGTCGTCACCAGCGGCAATTCGCCTTTCCGGTCCGCTTGAATGGTTTGTGCCGCCCCCCGCAACTTCCTCTTCTATGGCGGTAATTCACGCAATCGAACGAAGGAGAATTACATGTCGACGCAGGCGGAACCGCAGCGGGCTTCCGTCGCACCGGCACGAACCGACAAGCCCTCGCGGACCCTGCTGGTCGGGCTCTCGCTCGGCTACTTCATGGTCCTGCTGGACATGACGATCGTCTCGGTGGCACTGCCCGCCATCTCCACCAGCCTCCACGTCGGGCTGAGCGGTCTGCAGTGGGTCACCAACGGCTACACCATCACCTTCGCCGCTCTGCTGCTGACGGCCGGCTGGCTGTCGGACCGGCTCGGCGGGCGCCGGGTCTTCCTGTGGGGCCTGGCCGCCTTCGGTGTCCTCTCCGGTGTCTCCGCCGCCGCGGACACCCTCGGCGCCCTGGTCGCCCTGCGCCTGGCGCTCGGTGTGGCGGGTGCGCTGCTGCTGCCGGCCTCCCTGGCGGTGATCACCAACGCCTACAGCAACCCCGCCGACCGGGCCCGTGCCGTCGGCAACTGGGCCGCCATCACCGGGCTCGCCCTGGCCGCCGGTCCGCTGGTCGGCGGCGCGCTCACCGACACCGTCGGCTGGCGCGCGATCTTCCTCATCAACGTGCCGCTGGCGCTGGTCAGCTTCGTGATCACGATGCGGCTGGCCCCGGAGACCGCCATCAAGCAGCGCAGCGGCCTCGACGTCACCGGCCAGGTCAGCGCGGTCGTCGCGCTGGGCGCCCTGTCGTACGCGCTGATCGAGGGCCCGTCCAAGGGCTGGGGATCCGGGCTGGTCGTCGGCGGCTTCGTGCTGGCCGCCGCGGCCGCCGCGGTGTTCGTGACCGCCGAGTCGCGGGCCGGGGACGCGGCGATGCTGCCGCTGCGCATGTTCCGCAGCCGTGGCTTCTCCGCCGCGCTCGCCTCCGGTCTGCTCGCCAACTTCGGCCTGTCCGGGCTGCTGTTCGTGCTGTCGCTGTTCTTCCAGGAGAGCCGTGGCTACTCCTCCTTCAGCGCCGGACTGGCCTTCCTGCCGCTGACCCTGCCCACCGCCTTCAACCCGATCTACACCGGGCGTCTCGTCGGCCGCATCGGCCCGCGCCGCCCCGCCACCATCGGGTTCGTCCTGATGGGCGTCGGCGCGCTGCTCCAGGCGCCGTTCACCGGCGACTCCGCGCCGGCGCTGACCGCCACCGTGGTCGGACTGCTCGCCTTCGGCTTCGGCGTCTCCTTCGCCCTGCCCGCGCTGGTGGCCGGCATGGCGAGCTCCGTACCGCCCGAGCTGGCCGGCATCGGCGCCGGCGCGCTCAACTCCGCCCGCCAGGTCGGCGCCTCCCTCGGCGTCGCCGTCCTCGGTGTGGTGCTCAACCTGTCCGCGACCAACGCCGGCGGCACCCGGTGGGCGCTCGTCGTCGGCGGACTGACCCTGCTGGCCGGGGCGCTGATCACCGTGACGGGCCTGCGGGGGCGCACCGCGAGCTGAACCGACCCCGGCCCCACGCGCAGCGCCCCTGCCCCAACCACTGGAGGAGCATTGGCAACCGCATCACCGTCCGCCCGTCCCCCGGCCGGTCCGCCGGTCCTGCGCGTGGACGGGGTCGACCACCTCGCCTTCGTCACCTGGAAACCCCGCGCCACCGTCGAGTTCTACACCCAGGCCCTCGGCATGCCGCTGGTGCACGCCATCACCGCCACCGGCTGGGTCACCGAGGACTACCCGGACTTCGTGCACTTCTTCTTCGACATGGGCGCGGGCAACCGCATCGCCTTCTTCTACTACTTCGGGCTGCCCGAGGAGGACGCCCCGAGCGACCTGATGCACCGCTCGCGCCACCTGGCCTTCCACGTCGACACCGAGGAGGAGCTCCTCGCCTGGCGCGAGCGGCTGAAGGGCCACGGCATCCGGGTCACCCGGCCGCTCGCCCACGAACTGATCGAGTCCATCTACTTCGACGACCCCAACGGCATCCAGCTGGAGATCACCCGGCCGCTGCGGCCCATGTCGCCGGTCGACGCCCGGGACGCCGAGCTGACGGTCCGGGCGCTCGCCGACGTCGCCGAGTCGCCGCGGCCGACGGTGGAGGCGCTGTGGCGGCGCAAGGCGGAACTGATCCGCAAGGACACGGAAGGAGCCGGCCTGTGAGCCTCGCCCTGTACGTGCTCGACGTGCCCGAGTTCCAGCCCGTGGCCCGCGCCGCCGAGGCGGCCGGGCTGACCGCCCGCCGGGCCGGCGACTACCTCGAACTGAGCACCGACGCCGACGAGGCCGTGCTGCGCCGCGACGAGTCCGCGATCCGCACCGCGGTGTGGCACGCCGCCCTCACCGGCGGCCTGGACGGCCGTATCGTCCGCTTCACCTCCGACACCCTCCACCTCGCCAAGGAGCAGGCGTGAGCACGAGCACCGGACCCACCCCCCGTCACCCGGTCCTCGTCGTGGGCGCCGGACCGGCCGGCCTCAGCGCGGCCCTGGCCCTGCGCGCCGCCGGCCTGCCCGCGGTGGTCCTGGAACGCCGTACGGAGAGCACCGTACGGCCCGGCAGCCGGGCCGCCTATCTGCACGGCGCCTCGCTGCGCGAACTGGAGCGGCTGAGCCCCGGCCTCGGTCACGAGATAGCGGGCCGCGGTGTGATGTGGGCGACGAAACGCTCGTACTGGGCCGGCCAGGAGGTCTACACCCGCACCTACCCGCCGAGCACCCGCGAGGGCCTGCCGCACTTCACCAGCCTGCCGCAGGTGATCACCGAGGACCTGATGGCGGCGGCCTGCCGCAAGCGGGGCGTGGAGTTCCACTGGGGGGTGGAGATCGCCTCGGCGCTGAGCACCCCCGAGGGCGTCCTGCTCAAGGACTCCACCGGGCGCGAGTGGCAGGCCGACTACGTGGTCGCGGCCGACGGCTCCCGTTCCGCGCTGCGCTCGGCCATCGACAGCCCCCTGGAGGGGCCGCGGTCCCGGAACACCTTCGTGGTCGTCGACCTCGACGACGACCCGGAGCACAATCCGCTGCCGATGGAGCGCGTCTTCCACTACCGCCATCCGAACGTCGGCGGCCGCAACGTGCTGACGGTGCCGTTCGCGGGCGGCTGGCGGGTCGACCTCAACCTGCTGGTGAACGACGACCCGGAGCGGTTCGTCTCCCCGGAGGGCCTGCGCCGCTGGATCCCGCGGATCCTGCCCGAGGCGTACGGCGACCGGGTCCGCTGGGTGTCGACGTACCGCTTCGCGCAGCAGGTCGCGCAGCGGTTCACCGACCAGCACCGCCGGGTCCTGCTGACCGGCGAGGCGGCCCATCTGTTCGCGCCGTTCGGCGCGCGCGGCATGAACTCCAGCGTCCCGGACGCCATCCGGGCGGTGGAGGCGATCACCCAGGCACTGGACAGCGAGCGCGACCTGGCCGCGGCCGGGGCGGCGATCGCGCGGTTCGCCCAGGACCGCAAGGAGGCGGCCACCTACAACCGCGCCTGCGCCAGCGCCGCGCTCGAACACATGCTGGCCCACCGTCCCTCCCTCTGGCTGCGCCAGCGCGCCGCCGCGGCGGTGGCCGCGGCCGGCCGCAGGGCGGGCGAGTGGCTGGACTCCGCGCCGTACGGCCCGAAGCTGACGGCACGGGGAGCCGGCCGCGGCTCGTACTGAGCGGCCACCCCGTCACCTCCGACGGCGGCCGTGCCCGGCCGGCCATTCCCCCGGGCCGGCGACACGGCACGGACGCCGTCGGAGGTTCTCCCCGCCCGGCGGCACATCACCGGCCGCCCCACCGACCCGGCGCAGCCGTGCGCCACCCGCTCCCGCACCGGCCCGGCACCGACGCCCACTCCCTGTCCCCCACAGACCCGGCACCGACGCCCACTCCCAGTCCCCCACCGACCCGGCGCCACGGCCGCCGTCGATCCCCCGCCGATCACGCGCCACCGGCCAAGACCCGGCGTCGCCCCGCGCCGCCGCCTGCCGGCCCCCACCGGCCCCGCGCCGCGACCCTGCCGATCACGCGCCACCGGCCAAGGGCCTGTCTCCCCACCCACCAACACCGGCCTTCCGCATCACCCCCGCACCGTCGTGCACCACCCGTCCCGACGCCGCCCCGCGCCACCGCCCCCTGCCCGGCCACCACCGGCCCCGCGCCGCGACCCTGCCGATCACGCGCCACCGGCCAACGCTTGTCTCCCCACCCACCAACACCGGCCTTCCGCATCACCCCCGCACCGTCGTGCACCACCCGTCCCAGCGCCGCCCCGCACCGCCGCCTGCCGGCCCCCACCGGCCCCCCGCCGCGACCCCGGCGATCACGCGCCACCGGCCGACCCCTGACTCCCCACCCACCGACACCGGCCTTCCACATCGCCCCGGACCGTCGTACGCCACCCGACCCGGCGTCGCCCCACACCGCCGCCCCCTGCCAGCCACCACCAGCCCCACACCGCGACCCCGGCGATCACGCGCCGCCGGCCGACCCCTGACTCCCCACCCACCGGCGCCGGTCTCCCGCGCGGGCCCCCGGTGAAGAAACGTCTCTGCGGCGGGTCACGGCGGAGCGATCGGCATGCCCGCCACGACCATCCGGGCCACGGCCCGCGCGACGTCCACGGCGCCCTCGCGCAAGGCGGGCGAGAGGGCCAGGTAGACGGGGAGGGGCGACGGGGCGGGGCCGAGGACTCCGGGCCGGGCGGGGCGGATCCCGGGGTGTTTCTGGTGGGCGTTCTCGCACAGTGCCGTGCAGGCGAGACCCGCCTGGACGGACGCCCGCACGGTGTGCGGATCGGTGCACCAGGGCACCGAGTACCAGACGACGCCGTTGCGGTCGAGCGTCTCGGCGATGTGCCGGCTCAGCGCCGAGCTGCCGCCGAGCAGGGCGACGGGCACCCCGCGCCCGGGCGTGGGCGGCGGAGCGCCGAACCAGTCGAGCCGCAGCCGCCCCAGCATCTCCGCGCGGGGCGTCTGGATGCCGAGCAGCAGGGCCGCGTCGATGTCGGCCGCGGCGACCCGGTCGGCCAGCGGGGCGCTGAGGTCGGTGACCATCGCGCACCGCACGTGCGGCATCTCCGCGTCCAGCCGGGAGAACATCTCGCCCAGCCCGTCCGCGAAGTGGATGGAGCAGCCCATGCTCAGCGTGGCCTGGCTGCACAGGGCCGACACCCGGTTGAGCACGTCGTTGTTGAGCCTGATCACGTACCGGGCGTGGGCCACCAGTTCCCGGCCGGCCGGAGTCAGCCGCAGCGGGCGCTTGGTGCGCTGGAACACCGGTGTCCGGACGATCGATTCCAGCCGCTGCACCTGCTGGCTGACGGTCGGCTGGGTGACGTGGAGGGACTGGGCGGCGCGGGCGAACCCGCCTTCGTCGACGACGGCCAGCAGGGTACGCAGAAGCTTCACTTCGATGTCGCGCTGCAAGGCTGTCCCACCCGTTCCGTTGAGACCGACCGAGGGGGCCGTCACAGCGACGGCCGGGGCAGGACGGGTGGCAACACGTTCCCGGACGTGCGTGGACGACAGAACACAGGACCCCCCGAACACCCGCGCTCCCGAACCGGGACACGGCTCATTCTTACCCCACTGGCCGGATTCATCCAATGAGGAGAAATGGAAAAGAAAGTTAAACGAACACATGTGCAAAGACCCGCTCAGGGGTGATCCGGCAACCCGCCGTGGCCCCGGCGGCGCAGGGGGCCTCCTCGTCCGCTCCGGGTTCCCCGGTCCGCCCCCGTTCCGGCCGGGGCGGGTGTCACCATGGGGGCGGACATGGGGAGTTCAGGGGGGCGAGTGGAAGACAAGGGACGCGTGGCCCTGCTCATCGGCGTGGGCGCGAACCCGGGGGCGGAACACCTTCTTCCGTCCCTGGCGGCGACGGTCACCGCGGATCTGGAGGCCCTGGGAACCTCCCTGCGCGGCAGCGGGTACGAGGTGCGGACCCTGCTGAATCCCAGCCGGAACGAGATCACGGCGGGCATCACCGAATTCTCCGGCGGCGCGCCCCCGGACAGCACGGTGCTTCTCTACTTCACCGGACACGGCGTCCGGATCGGCACGACCGACTACCTGGTCCCGGCCGACGCCCGCGCCCCCGCGAGCGACGACACGGCCGGCTGGGAGCAGCCCCACGTACGGGAGTCGCTCCTGGAAGCCGACATCAGCCGTTACCTGGCCGACTGCTCGGCCGGCACCGTGCTGTGGGTCATCGACGCCTGCCGCTGGGGCGCGGGCGAACAGGGCGCCGCCTTCGGCAGCAACGTGGTCGCGGGCCCCCCGCACGGCGGCTTCGCCATGATGACGAGCTGCGGCCCCGGCGAGCCCAGCGGTTTCGCGGAGACGGGCAGCTTCTTCACCGCGTCGCTCGCCCGCGCCTTCGACCCGCTGACCGAGGCCACGACGGTGGAGCAGGTGTACCTGGCGGCCAGAGCCGCGACCAAGGCGCTCTCCTTACGGGCACAGCGCCCTCCGCAGAAGGTCGACATCTTCTACGGCCACGACCTGGCGGAACGGACCAGGGCCCTGGAGATCGCCGAGGGCCGGCGGCTGCTCGAACCCTGGCAGGACGTCGTCCGCACGTCCGCCCTCTGGGAGCGGGTGCCGGAGGGCGACGCGGAAGCCGTGGCCCATCTCCAGGACTGTCTGTCCCGCCTCGCCGCCCAGGCCGCCCGCCATGTGCACCGCGCCCAGGAACGGCTGCCGGACCCCTGGGCCGACGACGAGTATCCGGTGCGGCTGCTGACCGAACGCCTCCCCCAGCTGCTGCCCAAGGGCGCCGAGCTGTCCGCCCTGGAGGTCACCGCGCTGATCGCCGGCGTCCTGTTGCACGAGACGGCCTGGGCCGACCGGCTGAGCCAGGCCGCCGAACTGCTTCCGCAGCTGGTGCGGCGCCGCCGGGACGCCGACGGTCAGCGGCGCCACTACGAGCAGATCACCGAGCAGTACCCGCAGATCAGCGAGAAACTCACGGGCGCGTACTCATGGCTTGCGGACCCCGGGGACGACCGGCACGCCGTCACGCTGTGGCTGGTCCACCGCTGGATCGGCGAGCGTTTCGTCACCGACGAGGAGCCCGTACCCGCCGTACTGGCCGACGAGTTCGTGGCCCGGCTGCTGGACGGCACCCCGCCGGCGGCGGGCGAGCGGCTCGGCGGCCGGGCCGGAGCGCTGTCCACGGCGCTGCGCGCGGTCGCCGCCGGGCTCACCGCCGGGGCGCCGCCGGACGACGAGCGGCTGCCGCCGGAACGTCACGTCGTCCGCAGGACACCGTGGCGCCTGCGCGTACGCCCGCTCGCCGCGCTGCTCCGCCTCGCGGGCCTGATCGCCTTCGACACCCGGTGTCTGCCGGAGGTCCTCGCCGAGCATCTCGCCGTCTCCGACGCGGTGGTGCCGGGCGAGGTGATCAGCGTGCTGCGGGACGCCTTCTGGGACCTCGACCAGGACGGGGACACCCCGGCCTCGCTGCATCTGGACGCGGTCTGCCCGCACCCGGCGATACACGCCGCGCTCGCCTCGGTCGTGGAGGACGCCGACGACCTCGGTCACCTGCTGCGGGAGTCGGCCCGCCACCTCCCGCGGGAGGAGTCCGCGTTGCTCCGGGCCCTGCCCGCGCGGCTGTCCGACCACCGCCTCCGCCCGGACCGCGCCCGCGGCACGGACGCGTACGACGTGCCGCTCGCGCGGTTCTCCCTGGCGCAGACCGAGATCCGCCGGCTGCTGATGGGCGAGAAGCTGTACGACGGCCAGCCCGCGCTCGCGCTGCGGGAGCTGTACCAGAACGCCATGGACGCCTGCCGTTACCGGGAGATGCGGGTCAGGTACCTGCGCTCCCTCGGCAGGGAACCGGCCACGTGGGCGGGCCGGATCCGGATCGAGACCGGCGAGGACGGCCGCGGACGTTACGTCGAGTGCGTGGACAACGGCGTCGGCATGACCGTCGACCAGCTCAAGAACACCTTCACCCGGGCCGGCCGCCGCTTCGACCAGTCCCATGCCTTCCGCCGGGAGCAGGCCGCCTGGCTGCGTCACGACAGCGCGCTGCGGCTGTACCCCAACAGCCGTTTCGGCATCGGCGTGTTCAGCTACTTCATGCTCGCCGACGAGATGTCGATCGTGACCCGCCCGGTCGGCACGGACGGCCGCCCCGCCCGGACGGCCTGGCGCGTCGAGATCCCGGTCAGCGGCAGCCTCTTCCGGGTACGCGAGGACGACGAGCGGGACGGGACGATGCTGCCCGAGGGCGGCACCCGCGTGCGGCTGTACCTGCGGCGCACGAGCGCGCTGCCCGACGACTCCGCCGTGGCGGTGCTGCGCTCCCTGGTCCTGCTCAGCGAGTTCCGCCTGGAGGTGCGCGACCGGGACGGCACCGGGGAGACCTGGCAGCCCGGGCGCATCAAGACGGGTGACGGGCCCGGCGAGTTCTCCACCCGGTTCGTCGTCGAGGCCGTGCCCGGCACGTTGTGGTGGGTCTCGGGCAACGGGGCCATCGTGAGCGACGGCATCGCCACGGACCAGCGGCCCTTCGGGTACGTGCTCAATCTGTCGGGCCCGCACGCGGGCGAACTCAGCGTCAACCGCAGGAAGCTGGAGAAGTACGACGTCCTGTGGGCCCGCGAGCAGTTCGCGCGGGGCGCCCACGCACTCGCCACGGGAGCCGCCCTCAGCCTGGGGTGGCTGTGGGAGCTGGAGTCCCGGGAGCCCTCGATCGCCCGGGTGCTGTGGAAGGTCCTGCGGGGGCGTCACGTCCCGGTGACGGACGAGTTGGGCCGGCGGATGGACCTCGACGAGGTCGGCTGGTTCAGGCTGGACAAGTCCCTGGACGACGAGCGCGATCACAAGGAGAAGAAGCTTTCGCAGGCGGTCCGGCCCTGGCGGCTGGCCGTTCTCGGCCCCGAGTTCCGCACCCGGGACCAGGCGGTCCCGCTGTCCCTGGCGGGCCACCCCGTTCCGCAGCCGGGATGGTCGGGCATCGCGGCCAAGGTCGGCGGCGACTGGCGTGCCGCGGTCCTGGCCGCCCGGGCACAGGGCAGGACGGTGGCCGAGGTGCTCCGCGTGTCGCGTGGCCTGCGCATCGCGCATCCGCTCCTGGCCGGACCGGCCGTTCTCCGCGACGGTGACCTGGACTGGAAACCGGGCTTCACCGACTGGTGCGTCATGCAGGGGCTCCTGGGCAGCGAGCCCGATGGGCTGGACGGGCTCCGGACCAGCGTCTGGGGGCAGTCCGTGCCCCGCAGGCGACGGGTCGCCGACGAGATGTACTACCGGCACGCCCCTGACGACCTCTCCGGGATCGTCCGCGCCTCCGCCCGCTTCGACACGCCCCTCGGGGAGCTGGCCGAGGCATGCGCCCGGTACGCGCCCTTCGTGGGCCGGCCGCTGGGTGACGTCCCGGCCCGACACCGCGACCACGTCTGCTCGGAGGCCGAGCTGAGGCTCCTCTACCTGAAGGAGGACAAGCACCGGGCGCGGCCCGCGGTCCACCCCTGGGACGTACCGGTGGTGGCCGCCGCGACCGGCCTGGGCACGGCCGAGGTGACGCGCCGGATGGCCGAGTTCGCCTGGCTGGGCCGCCCCGCGCCCGATCCGGTCCTGGCCGCCCAGTGGGACGCCGTGTCACCGGAGGTGTTCCCGGTCCTGCGTCACTACATCGGCCACGACGGCGCGGGCCGCCCCGTGCTGCCCTGGGCCGCCGCGGTGGACCTGGCCGCGGAGTGCGAACTCACCGTATGGGAGGCCGAACGCCTCCTGGCCCGCGAAACGGAGGCCCTCGGGGTCGTCCACCGCCGGCGCTACACCAGGCGCTCGCCCGGCCGGGACGTGGAGCCCTCCCCCGACACGGGCAGCCTCGTACGGTGGCTGCACGACGCGGGCGTCCGGCTGGAGGACGGCGTCTCGCTGCGGGACCTGGCGTTCGTCCGCTCCCACGAGACGTCGTGGGAGGAACTGTCTTGGTACGCGGACGAGTTGCGGGAGGCCGGGGTGCGGCTGCCCGACGCGGGAAGCCTGCTGCGCGCCTGGGACGACCTGCCGACGCCCAGCAGGTACGCGTTCTCCGGGGAGGACCCCAGCTGGGTGGGCGCCGACTACCCCGTACCGGCGACCTCGGCCGTGCTGTTCACCGGCAGCCAGCGGCTCCGGCAGAAGCTGTCGGTGCTGTGGGACACCGCGCACCGGGAGGCCCGAAGCCTCGGGCTGGACGCCGGCCTCGTCGCCCCGCGCCCGCCCGGGGAACTGGGGGAATTCGCCCCGACCTGGGACGAGACGGCGGTGCTGATCGACACCGGCCCGGACGAGGAACACGACTACGAGTGGTGGGAGACGCCTCGCTGGACCCCGCTCACCGCGAAGGGGCTCGTGGACTACGCCCGCAGCCGCAGTCTCGGCGCGCGGGCGGCGTACCGGGCCCTGGCCCCGCTGCGGGCCGTCGGCGCGCTCGTACCGGAGCTGTCCGAGGAGGACCAGGCCGCTCTGCCGGACGACGTGCCCGCCGCCCACGACGCGGTCGCCGTCGACCCGGCGTACCGGGTCTCCCCGCCCGGGTCCCCTCTGCTGCCGCTCGACCTGGTCGGCATCGCCGGCCGGCTCGGCGAGTCCGTACGGCACACCTGGCAGCGGCGCATCACCCCCTACCTCTCCCTGGAGGAGGAGCCGCCGTCGATCACCGGCGTCCCCGATGTCGTACCCCACTGGCAGGACCTGGCGATCCTCTCCGCGCATCTCGACGGCCGGCTCCCGCAGGCGGCCGGCCCGGTCGGCCGGGACCGGATCGAGCGGTGTGCCCGGGCCGTGGACGAGACGCCCGCGTGGGTGCGCGGGCGGCTGGAGGTGTACGCGGAGATGTTCGGGCTCCGGTTCGAGCCCGCCGACGCCCCGGGAGAGCGGCCCGGGGAAGGGGAGGAGACAGCGTGACGCGGGCCGGTCGGCACGATCACGGCGTGCCGTACGCCGAGGTGGACGCCGGTGACGTCGACGCCGCCCTGTTCACCCAGGAACCCGCCCCGGACGGCCGCGGAGTGATCGTCTCGGGCAGGTGTCCACGCTGTCACGGCACCACCCGGACGCTGTTCCCATGGGCCCGGCCGGGCACGGGGTCGAAGGGCGGACCGGGGCGGCTCTTCGGGAGAGGGACGACGGGCAGGGCGGAGGACGAGCCGGAGCCGCTGCTGGCGGAAGTGCACCTGTGCGAGTGCGGCCACGCCCACCCCCAGTGCCCCCCGGACACGCTGTACGCCGGGTGCGGCGCGAGCTGGCGGATACGGCGGTGAGCACGCGTGCCGACCGGCGCTGGGCCGAACTCGCCCGCGAGTTGGAGTTCACCAGGCTCCCGGAGCTGCGCCGGCAGGCGGAGGGGTGGCGCACCGGCCTCACCGGCCTGACGGCCCTGTTCGCGGTCCTCGTGCTGCTGAAGGGGCGGGACGACCTCGCCGACCTGTCCGAGGCGGCCCGCGCGGCCGCCACCGGGCTGCTGTTCACCGCCTTCGTGCTGCTGGTCGCGGGGTCGCTGCTGGCCGTACGGGCCGCGCACGGGACCGTGGAGCGCGAGATCCTCCTCGGCGGGCAGGCACTGCGCCGCTGGACCGAACGGGAGGTGGCACGCGTGACCCGGGCCCTGGTCTGGGCCCGCCTGTGCTGCGTCCTGGGAGTGGTCCTGGTCGTCGCAGCGCTCTTCGTCGCCTGGATGACGACACCCGCTTCCGGCGGGCAGCCGGTGATCGTGAGGACCGGTACCGACGTGCTGTGCGGGGAACTCGTCCGCGCCGACCGGCACCACGTGGAGATCCGCTCCGGCACGAACGGCAAGGTCGTCTCGGTGCCCTGGTCGGCCATCGCGGGCCTGGAACCCGGCGAGGTCTGCGGGAAAGCGCCGTAGCCCGGGCGCGCGGTTCCCGCCGAAGGCGTCGGCGCTGGAGCAGGACTGGGTCCGTCCCTACCGCTTCAAGGACGACGGCGCGCGGTTCCTGCTGTGCGCCGAGTGCGACTCGATGTGGTGGCCCGGCGAGACCGTGGCCATCCCCTGCGCGCGCCAACTCGACGATGTCGTCTCGGCCCGCCTCGGCGTCGCGGAGCCGTGGGCCGACCGGGTCTGGGCCGACGTCCTCGAGCCCGTGCCCGGCGCCGCGCGCTGACGTGCGCGAGTGACGCTTATCCGGTTGCCGTCGCCGGCGCCGCCGGATAGGAAGCTCGCATGCTGAAGGGCGGCAAGGTCGGGCTCAGGGCCCGGCACGAGGACGACATACCGGTGCTGCGGGCCGGGCTCCACGACGATGTGGTCACCCACTCACGGGCCGAGGGCCGGCCGTGGCGGCCGATCACGCCCGGCGCCGAGAACGCGCCGTTCACGGTGGACGACACCGACCAGCGGACCGCCCAGTTCTCCGTGGTGGAACCGGACACCGGCGCGCTGGCCGGCTCGGCGGTGCTGTGGGGCATCGACACCCACCACCGGTCCGCGCACGTAGGGCTGGGACTGCTGCCGGCCGCCCGCGGCAAGGGCTACGCCACCGACGTGGTCGCGGTGCTGTGCCACTACGGCTTCGTGGTGCGCGGCCTGCACCGGCTGCAGATCGAGACACTGGCGGACAACACCGCGATGCTGCGCGCCGCCGAGCGCAACGGCTTCGTCCGCGAGGGCGTGCTGCGCTCCTCGGCGTGGGTGATGGGCGAGTTCCTGGACGAGGTCCTGCTCGGGCTCCTCGCCCGTGACTGGACCCCGGGCGCGCGGCACTAGGCCCTGTCGCGGTCTCCGCCTCTGCCCTCCCTCCGGTCCCGGCAGCCTCTTCCCGTCACGCCCGGCGCACCCCCTGGAACGGCGAAAAGGCGCTGTTCCACGGGCTTCGGAGCGCGAGTTAGCGTGAAGCGCCGGCGAACCAGGCTGGTCTGACAAGCACTCGGCGGGGCGGCCCCGCGGAGGCACTCAGGAGGCGCCGTGCCCGACGACCGCGACGTCCGGGAGCTGCTCGGCCGGCTGTCCGCCAAGGCGAGCAGCGACTACTGCACCCCGTGCACCACCTTCGACTGGCCGCCCGCGCTGCCCGGGGACGAGTACTGGTTCTCGCCGGAGCTGCTGTCCGTGCACGGTACGGAGTACGCCGACGAGCTCAGCGACGAGCAGCTGTGCGTCCTCAGCCGCTGGGAGAGCGTCAACTTCTACAGCCTCAACGTCCACGGCATCCGTGACCTGCTCATCGAGGTGATGCGACGCGTCCACACGCCCGGCTTCGAGGTGCCGTCCGAGTTCTTCCACCACTTCGTCGGCGAGGAGAACGAGCACATGTGGCTCTTCGCCGGCTTCTGCCTGAGGTACGGCGGCCGGATCTACCCGGACGAGAAGCTCCGGCCGCCCTCCGCCGGCCAGGACCCGGCGCTGGAGAACTTCCTCGTCTTCGCCCGGATCCTGCTCTTCGAGCAGATCATCGACCACTACGACGTACGGCTGGCGGCGGACACCCGGCTGCACCCGGCCATCCGGCGGCTCAACCGGATCCACCACCAGGACGAGAGCCGGCACATCGCGTTCGGGGTACGGCTGGTCCGGCTGCTGTGGGAGCGGCTGACGGAGTCCGGGCTGGACGAGGACGGGCGCCGGGCCGCCGGCCGCTGTCTGTCGGAGTACCTCCGCACGACCATGGCGTCCTTCTACAGCCCGGCCGCCTACCGTGACGCGGGCCTGGCCGACGGGCTCCTCCTGCGCAAGCGGCTCCTGGACCACCCGGCACGGCAGGCCGCGCACGCCCGGGTGCTGCGCAAAGCGACCGGTTTCCTGCACGGGATCGGGGTGCCGGTGACCGTGTGACACCCGCCCCGGTCACCGTCGACGGCGCCCCCGTGAGGGCCGGGTGGGTCAGCGGGAGCCGCCCGGCCCGGGGTCGTTGAACGTGATCCCGGAGAAGTCGCGCCCCTGAAGGACCGGCCCGTTCTGCGTCCCGCCGCTGATGGTGTTGCTGGTGTCGCCCTGGCCGGTCTCCAGGCTCCGCGCCTGCTCGTGCCAGCGCGTCAGGCCGTCCAGAAACCAAGGGTCCTGCTCCGCGCGGAGTCCGAGGACCTCGCTCAGCGCCCTGGCTCGTTCCACATCATGGGGAGCCTCGGCCACGGAGGCCAGTTCGGCCTCCCCGGTCACCGGCTCCGGCGCCTCTCCCTCGGCGGGCCTTCGCCGCACCAGCCCGCTCAACGCCGCCCACAGCTGCCGCCCGGCCTCACCAGCCGCTCCGGTCGCCATCGTCACCAGGAGTTCCGCCGAGATGGAGTCCATGAGCGTCATGCTCTCAGAACGCGCGTCCCGTGGGGAGAAGGCGACCGGCCCCTTCCCGGGGCGGGAGAGGCCGGTTTGCGCGACTATGGCGCGGTCACGGGAATTGCCTTTGTCATATGCCCGCGCTCGGGAGGGCAGACACCGTTCGCCGTCACATAGGCAATGCAAGTCAGGGCGACGACGGCGAATATAACTCTCACTATCGAATGTACCTCGCGCTTCGTGACAGATGCAGACATGGGAGGAACGCAGGCCGAGCACAGCTCCGCCATGGAATGGGGGCGTCAGCGCTCCAGGCATGTCAGATCTTAGCCGGTCGTGCGACGACCTCCGCACGTCAAAGCGATCGGGCGATAACGCATCGATATCGAGAGCCGACGCGGTCGCTCTTACCGCGCAGACTCATTCAGCGCGCTGCACAACTCCGCCAAGGCGCGGGCGGCGCGCTCCTCCTCGACCCGGGCCCCGAGCCGGCGACTGGTTTCGAGGCTCTCCGTCAGGTGGGCCACGGCCTGAGCCGTGCGCCCCGTGTCACGCTCCGCCAGCGCGAGGTCGTAGAGCACATCGGCCTCCTCACCTGCCGCCTGGATCCGGCGGATCACCGCGAGAGCGGCGATGTGCAGGGGAAGAGCCTGCTCAGCGCGACCGGCCGTGCGGTGGGCCCGGCCGGTCCCGTTGAGGGTGAGGGCCTCGCCGCGCCGGTCCCCCACGGCTCGCATCATCCGCAGGACCCTGTCGTACAGGGCGAGGGCCTCCTCGGTCTCCCCCAGCGCGTCCAGGACGCTCGCCAAATTCATCTGCAGAGCTGCCCGGTCCCTTTTGTTTCCCATTCCCTCCGCCACACCGATCGCCTCGCGATAAGCATCCTCGGCGGCCTTCAGGTCCCCCGTCCGCTGGCACAGTTTTGCGATGTTGTTCAGCGTGCTGTAACGGCCTCGCCCGTCCCCGATTTCCGTGAAATCGGCCAGCGCCGAGGTGAAGCATTGCAATGCCTCGCGGTTTTCCGCCAGGTGGAGGTGGGTAATTCCCAGCAAGTTCCTGCTGCGCGCGATCTTCCGCTTGTTGTCCGTTCGCAGCAGGAAATGCAGGGACTTTTTTTGCAGCGCCTGCGCCTCGGCGTACTGACCCGTCTGCCACAGCGGGATCGACAATTGGTGAACGCACTCGCTCTGCAGCTCCCATTCCCCGAGGGCACGCGCGACCTCCAACGCCTCGTTCGCGGCCGACATGGCCTCCGCGTAGCGGGAGCTGTGGGTGTAGACGGCGCCGAGGTCGAGCAGGGCGCGGGCCCGGGCCGCGCTGTCACCTGCGGCTTCCCAGTGGGCGACGGCTCGGCGCAGCAGCGGCTCGGCCGCGAGGACGTGCCCCTCCATATCCAGGAAACCGGCCAACACATGCACGGCAATGGCCAGTTGGCGCTCCGTGCCGTGATGGGCGAGCCAGTCCAGGATGTCCAGAAGATTGGCGCCCTCGGCGATCAGCCAATGCTCGGCCGCCTGCGCGTCGGCGAGTTCCGGACATGACACAACAGGGGGTTCTGTAAAGTCGGCGATCCGCAACCGAAACGGATAAGCCAGCCGGTCAGCCCGGTCCGCGGTGGTCACGTAGTGATCGACCAGGGCACGCACCGCCCGCCGGCAGTCGTCCTCGGACTCCACGCCACCGGCTTCCATCAACGAGCGGGCGTAGTCACGCAAAAGATCGTGGATCGTGAACCGGTACGGAGACTTTTCGGAGACCAGGTGATGGGCCAGGAGTTCTTCCAGCACACGCCCGGCCACCGGGACGGACAACCCGGTCAGCGCCGCCACCGCGTGCGGCGTGAATTCCGTGCCGACATGCAGCCCGATGCGCCGGAAGACCAGTTGCTGCTCCGCGCTCAGCGCACGGTAGGACAGGTCGAAGACGGGTACCAACGCCCGCTCACCGTCGTGCAGTTGGGCTAGGTGGGCGCCACCGGTGCGCAGTTGCCGCAGCAGGTCGGCGGTGCCCCACGAGGGCCGGGCGAGCAGGCGGCTCGCGGCGATCTCGATGGCCAGGGGGAGGTGGCCGCACATCCGGACGATCTCGGCGATGTCCGCCTCGTCGGTGCCGGGCCGCACCCCCAGCCGCCTGGCGAACAGCGCGACCGCGTCCTCGCGCGGCAGCACGTCGAGGGAGACCGGCCGTACCCCGGGAAGCCCGGGAAGCCGGCGGCGGCTGGTCACGATGACGGCCGCCGGGGAGGCTCCCGGGAGCAGCGGGCGGACCTGCTCGGATCCGGCGGCGTCGTCGAGGATCACCAGCATGCGGCGGTCCCGGGCCGTCGCTCGCCACAGGGCGACCAACTCGTCCGTGTCGTGGGGGAGTTCCTTGGCGTCCAGGCCGATGAGCCGCAGCAGTTCGGTGAGGGCCCGGGCCGGTGTGGTGACCGTGCGGTCGGGGTGGGTGCCGCCCAGGTGGAGGAAGATCCGCCCGTCGGGGAAGCGGTCCCGTAATCGGTGCCCCAGATGGACGGCCAGTGCCGTCTTGCCGACGCCGCCCAGCCCGTCGATCGCCTCCACCGTGACGACCACGCCCGGGCTGCCCTGGCCCTCGCAGAGCGCGGAGGTGAGCCGGCGCAGCTCCTCGCGCCGGCCGACCCACGGCACGTCCCTCGGGAGGTTGTCCGGGACCCGGTGGGCCGGTCGCGCGGGCTTCCTCTCGTCGGCACCGGTGCGCCTGAGCAGGGCCGCCGCCGGGGTGCCGGACAGGATGCCCTGGTGGACGCGGTGCAGGCCGCGCCCGGCGTCGAGGCCGATGTCGCGCACGACGCGCTGCCGGGTCCGCTGGAGCAGCCTGGTGGCCTCGGCCGTGCGGTCGCAGCCGTACAGGGCGATGGCCAGCCGCTCGGCCAGTGCCTCGTCCACCGGATGCTCGTCCGCCAGGGGCAGCAGCACGGGCACGGCGTCGGCGAACCTGCCCTCGCCGAGCAGGATCTCGGTACGGGTCATCGCGGCCGCGAGGCTGGTCTCGCCGACGGCGGTCCGCAGGTGCTCCGCCCAGGAACCGGCGATCCCGGCCAGCGGTTCGCCGCGCCACAGCCCGTCCGCCCGGTCCAGCAGGCGCAGGGCGGCCTCCTGGTCGTCGCTCTCCTTGAGGGCACGTGCCTGGTGGACACAGCTCTGGTAGCAGCGCAGGTCCACCCGGTCCGGGTCGACCTGGAGCACGTAGGAGTTGGTGCGGCTGGTGATCGGGGGCGCGTCGCCGCCGGCGATCCGCAGGGAGGCGCGGATCCGGGAGACGTGCGCGTGCAGCGCTTCCCGGGCCTTGCCGGGCGGATGGTCGTCCCAGACCCGGTGGATCAGGGTGTCCACGCTCACGGTGCGGCCCGCGTCCCACGCCAGGGCGGCCAGGGTGAGCCGGGTCTTCGTCGAGCGGAGATCACCGCGCCGGCCGGCCGCTCGTACCTCGACCGCTCCTGAGAGCCGAATCTCGAACTCCACCAGCGTCCTCCCGCCGGTAGGGCCTGCTCCGGGTCTTCGAGAGTGGCATGGAGGCGCTCCCACAGGCCATAACCGGAGCCGAGGAGGCCAAAATTGACCGATAAATAATCTCTTCCGCTCCCACCCTTCCCGCGGTTTCGTTCCCTTCCCTCCCGGAGCGGGGAGTGATTCCTCCAGGAGTCGAAAGGAGTCACTCGTGGGAGCTTCTCCTTCGGACACGCAGCAGGCGCTGCTGGCGGCCCTGGCCGCCATCGGTGCCGACCCGGAAAGCCCCGCCTGGCGCGAGCTGGCCCGGGTCGTGGACAGCGCGGCGCGCGCGGACGCGACGCCGGCCCGGCTCTGGCCCCCGGACACCGCGGGCCCGTACCGGCCGGAGGCACCGCCCTGGCAGGAGTTCGCGCGGGAGCTGGCCGCCGTCGCCCTGCGGGACCCGGCGACGCGGAGCGCGCTCACCGACTGGTTACGGCGGCACACTCCGTCCCCACCGCCGTACCCACCGCCGCCCCCGCCTCCGGCACCCGGTCCGGCGCCGGGCGCGACCGCCAACGCCATCGGCGGGAACGCGGTGCTCCACGGCCCCAGCGTGCAGGCCCGTGACATCCACGGAGGCATCCACTTCCACCCGCCCGCCGAAGCGCCCCGCCCCCGGCCCCCGGTTCCCCGCCAGCTTCCGCCGGTGACGGCGCGGTTCGTGGACCGGGAGGCGGACCGCAGGGCCCTGGACGCGCTGCGCGCCCAGCACCCCGCGCACGCGGCCCAGGTGGTGGTGGTCAGCGGGCTCGCGGGCGTCGGGAAGACCACGTTCGCCTGCCACTGGCTGCACGAGCACGCCGACAGCTTCCCCGACGGCCAGCTGTACGCCGACCTGGCCGGAGGGGCCGTCGACGGGGAGAGCGGGCCGGCCTCGCCCACCACCGTCCTGGAGGCCTTCCTGATCGCGCTCGGCGTGACCGCGCCACCGGCCGGCACCGCGCAGCGCAGCGCGCTGTGGCGTTCGCTGACCTCGGGGCTGCGGCTGGCCGTGCTGCTGGACAACGCCTTCACCGCCGCGCAGGTACGTCCGCTGCTGTCCGGTTCGCCGACCGGGATCACCTTGGTCACCAGCAGGAACAACCTGACCGGACTGCGGGTCGACGGGGCGTCCGTGCACCGGCTGGAGGGGCTGCCGGCCGAGTCGGCCGTACAACTGCTGGCCGTCGGCGGCGGGGCGCGGGTGGCCCGGGAGCCGGCCGCCGCGCAGGAGGTGGTCCGGCTGTGCGGCGGCCTGCCGCTGACCGTCGGGCTCGCCTCCGCGCAGCTCGCGATCCGCCCGCACCATTCCGTGTCCGCCCTGGCCGACCGCCTGTCCCGGGGGCAGGGGGCGGTCGATCTGCTGCGTATCGACGGGGAGGCCGTGATGCGTACCGCGCTGGACATGGCGTACGACGTGCTGCCGGAGGCGAGCGCCAGGCTGTACCGCCGGATGGGAGTGCTGCCCACGGACCGCCACGACCTGTGGATGCTGACCGCCGTCGCGGCCGACGACACGCCACCGCCGGAGGCGGAACACGACACCGACATTGCCGTCCACGCCCTCGTGGAGGCGAACCTGGTGGAGGAGACGGGACCGGGCGTCTACCGGTTCCACGACCTCGTCCAGCCGCACGCCCGCCGGCTGGGCGAGGAGCGCGAGGACCCCGCCCGGCGCACGGACGTAGTGCGCCGGTTCGTCGGCTGGTGCCTGTCCACCGCGGCGTCGGCGGAGCTCATCCTCACCCCGAGCCACCGGCTGCCCGGCCACGACCTGCCGCCCGGCGCGACGGTCGCGCCCACCCCGCTCGACGGCCCCGACGAGGCGCTGGCCTGGCTGGACACCCACCGCAACGGGCTGATGGGCGCCGTGCGGCACTGCGCGCGGGCCGGCTGGCACTCCTCCTGCTGGCGGCTGACGGACCTCATCTGGCCCCTCTTCGTACGGCTCCGCCCCACGGAGATGTGGATCGAGGCACACCGCCTCGGTCTCCGGGCGGCCCGCGAGAGCGGTTCCCGGGCCGGGGAGGGCCGCATGCTGACCTCCGGCGCGATCGGCCTGCGCAACGCCGGACAGTACGCGGAGGCGGCCGACTGGTACCGGCAGGCACTGGAGATGGCCACCGCGGACGGGGATGTACGGCAGCAGGCCCAGGCCCTCAGCGGACTCGGGCACATCGCCCTGCTGACCGACGGGCCCGAGGAGGCACGCGGCCACTTCGAGCGGGCCCTGCGGCTCAGGGAGTCGATCGGCTACCGGCGCGGTGCGGCGCTCACCCGGCGGCGCCTCGGCGAGACCGAGCTGGCCGCCGGCGACCCGGCCACGGCCGCCGCCCACCTGAGACGGGCGCGAGCGGACCTGGACGACCTGGGGGAAACCTACGAGGCCACCCGGGTGCTGGCCCTCCTCGGGCACGTCCTGGTCCGGGCCGGCGACTCCGAGGAGGGCACCCGGCTGTTACGGGAGGCGCTGCCCCGCTTCCGCGCGGGCAGCGCACGCTCGGAGCACTGGGAGGCGCGCTGCCTGGAGTGGCTGGGGCTGGCCGCCGAGTCGCGGGGCGACCCGGCGGAAGCGGCCGGCCATTACGCGGCGGCCCTGGGCCTCCTGCGCCGGCTGAGCCCGGACGACGCCGACCGGCTCGACGACCGGCTGCGGCAGCTGTGAACCCTGCCGCAGCCGACCGCCTGGACGGCCGGCTGCGGCAGCTGCGATCCCCGCCGCGGCCGGTCCGTCCGGCGCCGGCCGGCCCCGCGTCAGCCGGGGAACACCGGCACGACGGCGCGCAGCGCGCCCGGCGCACCCCCGGCGGCCACCCAGGCGTGCAGCACCGAGGCAACCGTCTGGGGCGAGGCCGGGGCCCGGGGCCCGCCCCGCTCCAGCCGGGCGCACCACGGGTCACCCGCCGCCCGCCGCACACCGACCACGCACCCCGCGCCGAAGCCGGGCACGACGGCGGCAAGACACCCCGGATGCTCCGCGAGCAGGTCCCGCACCCGCCGCCGGGCCTCCGTGACCGCCCCGGGCACCAGGCTCACCAGCACGTCGGCGTGGACCCGCAGCTCCGCCGGCCCGTCCGCGTCCGCCCACAGATGCGTGTCACACGGCAGCCGGCCGGGCGGATGGAGACACGGGGAGGGGTGCCGGTACGCACACCCCCGCTCCGTGACCGGCAGCGCGTCGAAGCGGACGAGGGCCGGGCCGTGCGCCGCCCCCGTACGCCAGACGACACAGGCCGGCCCGCCCCGGGAACCGGCCTCCCGGGGCGGGGCGCCGGTGTGCGGCGGACGGAAACAGACGGTGGCCCACGCGGCCCCCGGCTCCGCGCCCCGGACGGCCGCGGGGCGGGCGGGCGACGCGTCCGCCCGGGCGATCGGCGACCGGCGGATCACCGCGCCACTCCCCCTCCGGCCGGAATCTCCCACTGCCGCAGCGAAGGCGGCGGCGGGGGCGGGGAGACGAGCGGCGGCAGGGCGGGTTCCCCCAGCCGCAGCAGGCGGTAGACGACCGCGCGCATCCGCCGGTGGAACTGGCCCGGTGCCGACGACAGCGAGGCGGTCACGTCGTCGTACTGCCCCCGCCGGCGCAACTGCGCCGCGTACTGAAGCTGTTCGGCCAGTGGATACCCCGGGGCGATCACGGGCGCGACGGCGGTCAGCAGCGCGGTCGGGGAGTAGTCGGACACCTCCCGCCGGGGGCCGGGCGTGAGCAGCAGCGTGGCCGGCGTCAGCGCGCCGTACGCGGTCAGCGATCCGTGGTCGCCGATGATCCAGTCGGCCGCGATCAGCAGGGACTGCCAGTCGGCCTCCGGGGGCACCAGCGCGACGCCCCGGTCACGGCAGCCGGCCAGCCAACCGCGCACCTGCCATGTGCCGTGGCCCGCGAACACGTTGGGGTGGACCAGCAGCGCGACGCGGTAGCCGTCGTCCGGCAGCCCGGCGAGCAACTGCGGCAGCAGGGCGTCGAGCCGCCCGAACGTCGAGGCCGGACCCCAGGTGGAGGTGACGACCACGAGACGCTGACCGCTCTCGATCCCCAGGGCGCGGCGGTAGTCCTCGCGCAGTGGCAGGCCCGCCGTGATCCGGTCGACGCACGGGTCACCCACCACGTGCGCGACCGGAAGCGCCTCCGGGCACGACCGCGCCAGTTCCGCCACGTCCCGTTCGTGGGCGTAGGCGATCGCCGCCGGGACCAGGCGGCCTTCGTGCAGCAGATGCTGCCTGCTCAGCATCCCCGGTGCCCTCGGCTCCCCCGGGGCGAGCGAGCTGACGTCGGTGAGCAGTTTGATGTGCCCCGCCCCGTGCGAGACGCGCAGGACCGGAGCGCGCAGTTCGTGCACACCGCGGGACCCCGCGGCCAACGCCAGGTCGAACTCCGTGCGTAGGGCCTCCTCCCAGGGCACCGTGGTGATGCCCAGTTCGTGCAGGTACTGCGTGACCCCGCTGCCGAAGGCGTGCGGGGCGGCGGTGAAGACCAGCTGGACGCGCAGGTCGGACTCCAGCAGACCGAAGACCTCCTGGAGGCGTTGGGCGAACGTCACGGTGTGGACGACCACCAATACCCTCTTGCAGTCTCGTACGGTCAGCCAGTGCCCCTGCTCGATCAGTGCTGGTTTCGTGGTGCTGACGGACATGCGATCCCCCATCGCTCGTCGCCGCGTTCAGCGGTCGACAGGGGACTTCCCGGCCCGGAAGGCACTTTCCTTGCAGGGTCCTTGCAACTCCCTTGCGGGGCCTCCGGGCGGGGTGCCCACGTCAGCTCCGGGCGAAGAACTCCACCTCCGCCAAGGCCAGGTGACGGCCCTGGGACAGGCCCGCCGGGGAGTTCAGAACCAGGCGAACCGTGGTGACATCGCTGAACCCGGTGGGGATCGTCTGCGGGCCCGGCTTGTCGGCGAGGGTGATCTGCTTGCGGTGCACCTCGCCGTCGCGCGTGGTGATCTCCATGTCCATCCGGAGCGCGCGCGCCTCGTCGGCGTAGGCCTCGGGGGACTTGGACGCGCCGTTGGTGATGATCACGTCGACCAGCCGGAACGGCTCGCGGAAGGTGTACGTCACCGACGCGCCCGGCGCGGGCGCGCCCCAGTAGTGGTTGCTCACCCCGTCCGTGGTGTTCCTCGCCGGGTGCCCGGACAGCTCGGCGCTCGCCTTGATGTCCACCGGGGTCACGGCCTTGGGCTTGCCCAGCTTGTCCCGGGTGTCCTCGAACAGGGCACGTCCGGCCGGCAGCAGGAAGAGACCGGCCGCGCACAGCGCCACCAGCAGTCCCAGGATCACCAGCAGCCGCACCCCCCGGCCCGAGCCGGCCCGCACCTTGCGGCGCAGCGGCCACACCGTCCGCCACCACGGCAGCGGGGCCGGCTTCGCCACCGGGGTCAGCTCGGCCGCGCAGCGGCGGCAGAAACGGCGGCCCGGCGGGTTGGGCGTGCCACAGGACGGGCACGGCCTGCCCGCCACCTCCTCCGGCGCCTCCACGGGCCGTACGACGGGACGCGGGGCCACCGGCTTCGCCGGGCGTACGGGCAGCACGGCGTCCGGCGCCGGGCCCTCCGGGGTGGGCGCGGCCGGGGAGCGCGGGCCCGGTGCGTCCGGTGCCGACGGGATACGGGGCCCTACGGGGGGCTGCGCCGCCGCCGGGGGCTTCGGGGGCCGGGGCTGGGCCGGGGGTGTGGCCGCGGTGGCGGGGGTGGTGGGAGTGGTGCGTTCGGGGCGGCGGGGGCCGTCGGTGGGCGCGGGTGCCGGGTGGGTGGCGGAGGCGGGGGGCTCGGCGGGTGCGGCCGGCGACCGGCGAGGTGCGGACGGGGTGTTGGCAGACGTGTCCGACGCATCCCGCTTGCCGGCCGAGGAGTTGGTGGGCGTGGCCGACGAACCCCGGGTGCCGGCCGGAGAGTCGGTGCGCGCGGCTGACGAACCACGGGCGGCGGACGGGGACTCGGCAGGCGAGGCGGTCGAGCCCTGCGTGCCCGCAGAGGAATCGCCGGGCGCCGCTGTCGAACGGCGCGCGTCGGCAGACGGCTCCCCGCCCGTCGCACCCGAACCGGACGGCGTCGTACGGGACTTGGCGTCGGACTCGCCCGACGGCGTACTCGCGGGCTCGGCCCGGTCAGGGGCGATGGCAGGGGGTTCACCCTCGGGGCGGGTGCTCCCGGCCGGCCTCGGCTCCTCCGCCCTTGCCCCGGCCGGCCTCGGCTCCTCCTGCCTGGGCCGCTCCTGCCCAGGCTCCTCCGGCTTCGTCTCGCCGCGCGCCCGGCCCGTCAGGCGGGAGCGCAGCGACGAGGCCCGGGGCTGCGGCGCGGGACGCGCCGGCTCGTCCGCCGGGGCGGGTTCCGGTGCGGGGTCGGCGGCCGGGGGCTCCGGGGCCGGGGGCTCCGGGGCCGGGTCGGGGTCCGAGGGAGTGGGCCGCGCGGGCGTGCTCGGCGCCGGGCTCGTGTCCGACCAGCCCAGATACGTACCGCAGTTGCCGCAGAAGTCGTCCGTGGGGCCGTTCGACGCCCCGCACGAGGGACACGCGCGCATGGCGTCACCTCCCTTCGTCGGTGGGCGGACCGGACAGGATCTCCACCCGGCATTCGGTGTGCACCGGGCACATCACCCGGACGATCTCGCGGACCCGGGCCGGGTCCACCCCCGGCCCGTCGGCGGCCCCTTCCGCCGGCCACACCCGCACCACGGGCCCCGCCCCGGATTCCGCCGGCAGGTCCGTGTCCGGCGTCGCCGACCAGATCGCCGCGCCCGCGTCGGTCACCTCCGCGCGGACGCCCAGGGCGAGCCGCAGCGCCTCGGTCAGGCCCCGGACGGTGCCGCGCCAGCGGTGCAGCTCCACGGCGCGGGTGACGGCCTCGCGGCGCTGTTCCTCGGGCCAGTGGGGGTCGTCGGTGGCACCCACCCAGGACCCGAGCCAGGTCAGGAAGTCGGCCGGGGCCACCCGGGGGTCGAGATAGGCGGGCAGGGTGTCCAGGGTCAGGAAGACGGGGGCCAGGACGGTGTCCAGGCCGGCGGTGAAGCGCTGGGCGAAGTCGTCGTCGGCGTACAGGGCCGGCAGCTGCTCGCCGATCGGGTGACGGCTCGGCAGGCCGGGGACGGCGGCGCGGCTCATCGTCCGCCCTCCGGGTCCACGGCCGTGACGACCACCTGGTGCTGGTACGAGAAGACCAGCGCGCCCTGGGCCAGGTCGATGCGGTCCGTCGGGGCGCCGCGCCGGCCGGTGATCGGGTCGGCCGGGAAGAGGCGGATCTCCTCCACCAGCGCGGTGCCGATGGCGCGTTGCAGCACGCCGAACAGCTCGCCGTACTGCACCGGCCGCCCGAACGGCCAGCCGGTGCCGTCGAGGCCGCCGTGCAGCGGGTTCAGGTGCCGGTACAGCGCGGCGAGCGCCGCGTCGCGCACCCGGTCGGTGTCGCCCGGGGCCGCGGCGAGCCGGGTGACCACGGTGACGCCCTGGTAGACCGGCGGCTCCACCACCAGGCGGGTGCCGATCAGGCGCCGCTCGTCCAGGGACGCGGTGATCGCCTGGAGCACCTGGTCGGAGGGGATCAGCTGCTCGAAGCGGAGCCGGTCGTCGCCCTCGTCGGCGACCGCGTCCGGTACGACCAGGACCCGTACCGCGCCCGCGCCCTGAGCCGCGGGCAGACAGCGCACCCGGCGCACCGAGGGCGCCGCCTGGCGGCTGATGATCTCGTAGTCCTCGGCGGTCACCGCGCGTTCCTGCATGCGCAGCGCCTGCGGGGCGCGCAGCTTGGCGTTCTCGACGGTCTCCCCGGCGACCCCGCCGCGCGCCGCCTCCCGGTTGGTGATGCGGGCGACGTACGGCACGGAGCTGCGCAGCACGGAGATCGCGCCGCGGGCGACGTTGCCGGCCGGGCCGCCGCCGGTGCGGTAGCGGGCCACCCGGATCTGCGCGCCCTTGGGCGGCACGGCGCCGCACTGGCGCAGCGTGCCGTCCGGTTCGCGCAGCGCGGGCGGGAAGCCGAACTCGCCGGCGGTGGCGTCGACCCTCACGTGCCGGTCGGCGGGCCCGGAGCGGCCGAAGTGCTCGACCACCTCCCAGCGCTGCCAGCCGTCGGCGGTGGACACCTCCACGACCGGGGGTTCGCGGTCGAGCAGGACCGGCGGGCGGCCGAGCCGGAACGTCTGCCCGGGCACCCCCTCGGAGGTGCCGAGCGGTACGTCGGTGACGGTCTCGGCGTGCTCCACGGTCATGGTGCCGCCCACGGTGAACACCGCGGCCTCGCGCACGGTCGGGGACTCGGAGTAGAACGGCTGGCCCGGTTCCGGCTCGGTGACCCGGCAGCGCAGCCAGCCGGCCCGGGTGCCGCCGATCACGGAGGCGGTGTGCCCGGCCGGGACGTACACGATGACCTCGCCGGGCCGGTTGAGCCCGCCGGTGGTGTCCGCGCCGGTCTCGCACACCCGCCAGCCGCCGCCGTCCCACGCCTCCCACACCAGCGGGGGCTGGCGCGGGTCCACGCCGACGCCCTCCACCCGGCTGTCCAGGCGTACGGCGACGATGCACCGGGGCACGGCCGTCGGCAGGCCGAACAGCAGGGCGTCGCCCGGCTCGGGCGCGGCCTGGAAACAGGGGATGTCGCGGCCCTCGGAGAGCGTCCCGGTCCGGTCGGTCTGCTCGCCGGTGCGGTGCGCGGTCACCAGGCGCGTCAGCTCGCTGGGCAGGATGTCCAGGTGGTCGGTGGTGGTGAAGACCACGGACTCGTCGCTCTCGCCGCGCGCGGTGGTCACCTCCGTGCCGGTGGGCAGCTCGACGGTGTCGGGCTGCGGTGCCGACAGCCAGAAGTCGACCTCGGCGACGGCGGCGGCCGGCGGGAACAGCCGGATGCCGAGCAGGTCGAGGAAGGCGGTGTAGTTCTTGTCCGGGACCCGGTTCAGCCGGTACAGCAGCTGGTCCACCAGGTAGGCGAACGTCTCGATCAGGGTGACGCCCGGGTCGGAGACGTTGTGGTCGGTCCACTCCGGCGCGCGCTGCTGCACGTACCGCTTGGCCTCGTCGACGAGTTGCTGGAACCGCCGGTCGTCCAGGTTCGGGGAGGGCAGTGCCATCAGTCCGTGCCCCTGTCCTCGGCCCCCTCCTCGGAGGGGATGGTGTAGAAGGGAAAGACCAGGTTGCGCCGGTCGTTGGTGGAGCGCACGGTGTAGTGCACGTCGATGTAGAGGGTGCCGTCCTCGACGGCGTCGAAGGCGACGACCACGTCGTCCACCGAGATGCGCGGCTCCCAGCGTTCCAGGGCCTCGCGGACCTGCTGCGCGATGCGTCCGGCGGTGGCGCCGTCGCCGGGGGCGAAGACGTAGTCGTGGATGCCACAGCCGAACTCGGGGCGCATGGGGCGCTCGCCGGGCGCGGTGCCGAGCACCAGGCGGATCGCCTCCTCGATCTCCCGCTCCCGTTCGACCAGGGCGATGCCGCCGGTCGGGCCGACCCGCAGCGGGAACGCCCAGCCGCGGCCGATGAACCGCTCGCTCATCACAGGCCCCCGATCAGGACGTTGAGGGCGCCGGTCACGATCGTGGCGCCGCACGAGGTCTTGTCGCGTGCCCGCGCGGCCGGCAGCCCGCCGATCAGGACGGTGCCCGCGAGCGGGTTGGGCATGATCACGTTGGCCGGGCCCGCGACGGCGTGCGGCGGCATCGCGCAGGTGTGCTGGCTGCCGACGACGGCGGCGGGCCGGCCGCCGATCAGCACGCGGGCCACGGTCGCGGCGGCGCCGGGCGGCGGGGTGGTGATCACACCGCCGTGACTGGTGGGGTCACCGGTACGGGCTGCGGCCGGCATGCGTTGCTCCTCGGAGGGTTCGGTTGACTGCTGGGGGTGACGGGTCAGTTGATGCGGATGAGCTTGGCCTTCAGGACACCGAGCAGGCCGCCGTCGACGGTGACGTCCGAGCTGCCGGTGACGCTCACCGACCGGCCGCCGACCTTCACGCCGACCCGGCCCTGGATGTCCACGTTCCGGCCCGACACGCTCACATCGCCCCGGCCCGCGTCCAGGGTGATGCCCTTGGCGTCGAGCACGACGGAGGTGAGGGGCTGCCGGCCCCTGGCGTACACCGTCAGCTCGATCCGGTCGCGCCGGTCGTCCAGGAACACTTCGAGGCGCTCGTCGGCGGTGCGCAGGCGCACCCCGGACGGGCCGGGGGCCCTGGCGTCCAGCAGCTCCACCCGGTGCCCGGAGCGGGAGACGAGGGAGCGCCGGTTGACCCTGCCGGTGGTGCCGTCGATCAGCGGGACGTCGTGCGGGGAGGGCTCGTCGACGCCGTTGTACAGCCCGCCGATGACGTACGGGCTGTCCAGCAGGCCCTGTTCGAAGCCGACCAGGACCTCGTCGTTGACCTCGGGGCTCACCACGCCTCCGCCGCCCTTGCCGCCCCACTGCACGGTGCGCACCCAGTCGGTGGTGTACGTGTCGTCCAGCCAGGGGAACCGCAGCTTCACCGCGCCGCTCTCGGCACCGCCCGGCTCGCGCACGTCCGTGACCACGCCGATCGCCAACCCAGGCATGCGCGGGCCGCGGCTCGGCGCGTTGGCGCCGGTCACCAGGCCGGTCAGGGAGCGGTCGGGGCTGGCGCTCACCCACACCGTGGTCCGGTACCCGCCGTGCGGCTCCAGGACGTGCTGCACGGCCGTCGCCGTGTACTTGCCGGAGAACGCCGGGCCGACGTTGCCGAGCGCGACCGGCTTGCCCGCCCGCAGCCGCGGGTTGCCCTCGACCAGGGCCTCCAGGTCCGCGAATCCGGCGCTCACCTGACCGGCGACGGCGTCGGCGACGGCGGTCGTCTCGGCATGGGTGCGGTACGGGGTGTCGGTGACGGTCAGCTTGGACTGCCTGCCGAACCGGGCGGCGAACGCCGGGCTCAGCCCCGGCACCACCGTGTCGCTCTCCACCGACGGCTGCCGCGCCACCAGCGGGCGTTTCGTGGTGACGTCCCAGCCGCGCACCTCCACCTGCGCGGCGCCGTCCGCCGCCGACAGCGAGGCCCGCAGCGCCAGCAGGTTCCGCCCGTACTCCAGCACCATCGGGTTCCGGGTGGCCGGGGTGTCCGGCGCGGGCGCCCCGGACGCCTGCGTCGGCTTGGTGAACTGGAGCACACCCTTGTCGTCCACGCGTACCTGCGCGCCGCTCTCGGCCGCGAGGTACTGCAGGAAGTCCCAGTCGGACACGTTCGCCTGGGACAGCTGCTTGTACGTGACCGGCGCGGCCTCCACGGTGCCGCAGGCCAGCCCGGCCCCGGCGGCCACCTTGCGGACGATCGCGGCCGCCGTCATGTTCCGGTACGCCACCACCTTCCGGCCGCGCTGGAGGCGGTGCGCCTTGGAGTAGGCGCGCACCACCGTGAACGAGCCGGTACGGTCCCGGTCCACCTCCAGGGCGGTGACCTCACCGTCGAACAGCCGCTCGCGGGCCTGCCCGTTCACCGTCACCACCGACACCCTGAGGGGGGTGCCGATGGTGATGCCGACCGCCCGCAGGAACTCGTGGTCGGGGTCGCGGAAGGTGAGCTGTGCCGCGTCCGGCAGGCCCACGTTCTCGTCCACCACGCAGCTCACCAGCTGGGCGGCCCAGACCTGCGGCAGCTCGCCGGGCGTCTCGATGACGGGGTCCGCCGCGAACGACCGGCCGCCCCACGCCTCCGGTGTGGTCACCGCTCCTCCTCACCGCCGGCGTCCCGCAGTCCCGGCACCACCAGTTCGGTGCCGGGCACGAGCGCCATCGGGTCGTCGATTCCGTTCGCCTCCGCGATGACCCGCCAGGCCGTCGCGTCGCCGTACTCCCGCCAGGCCAGCATCGCCAGGCTGTCGCCCGCCACCACCGTGTGCGTGCTGCGGGCGGTGCGCGCGCCGGAGGTCGGGTTCTGGCCCGCCGGGTCGACGCTCGCCTCCTCGATCGACAGCGCGCAGGTGGCCCTGAGCGGCCTGCCGTCCACGTCGAAGAGGGTGTACGTCACCGACAGGCTGGAGAGCACCCCGTCGAACGAGGTGGTCCGCGCGGTGCCCCACTCGAACCGCACCCAGGGGCTGGCCGGCTTCTTCCGGCCCAGGCTGGCCGGGGTCGGCACACACCCCTTCATCAGCTTCTCCACCGCCTGCTCCACGGAGTTGTCGTGGGTGGCGGTGGCGTCCAGGAACACCTCCAGGCTCAGCTCGCGCGGGCCGCTGCCGACGAACTCGGGCAGTGCCGACTCCCCCGCCATCCGGGAGGGGGTGCGCCGCCACTCGGTGGTCTTGCGCAGTTCCAGGGTGGAGGGGTTGAACTGGAGGTTCAGCCGCGCGATCGTGCCGCCGGGCTTGGCTCCGACCGAGGCGGGGGGCTCCCTCAGGGTCAGCTGGGCCCTGGCCCGGCTGGAACGGAACGATGGTGACATGCCGGGACTTCCTTTCTCACGGGCGCGGGCGGGTACGGCTCAACAGGCGGGGCGGGTCCGGACGGCGGGGGTCAGGACGGGCGCAGTCCCTCGTGGGCGATCTCCAGGGTCTCCACGGCCGGTTCGGAGCTGCTGGGGTCGAAGGACGGCCCCTGCCAGCGCACCGGGACGATCCCGAACACCTGCCAGCTGATGATCGGGGTCAGGTCCGGCCGCAGCGCGACGATCTCGCCGTCCTTGCGCTCCACCCGCTTCAGCGTCTCGTCCAGCCAGCGGCCGATCTTCACCGTGTCGGCGGTGACCGGCCGGGTGAGCGTGATGTTCGTCCAGTTCACGCGGCCGGGCAGCTGCCAGGTGAAGCCGTTGTTGCCGCCCTCGGCGTAGGTCTCGATCTCCACCTCGGCGCCCATGCCGGAGCAGGTGTGGAAGGCGCCCAGGTCGTCGCCGCCGATCGCGAGCCGGAAGAACACGCTCGTCGCGAAGATGTTGTCCGTCATTCGTCCGTCATCCGTTCCGTGGCCTCGGGCAGGCCTTCTTTCGTGTTGGCGTGGCGTCGTTCATCGGGTCGCCTCATCCCTGTCCGTGGTCTCAGCGGCGCCCGTCGTGCGGACGGCCGGTGCGCTCCCGGCCGCGCCGCAGCTCGGCACGGAGCAGCCGGGCCACCGGGTCGATCAGCCGGCGCGCCAGCTCGTCCAGGTCGTGACCGGGGTCGGGCGGGGTCTCGGGGGCCCGCCGGGTCGCGCTCTTGCCGACGGACGACGAACGGGACGAGGTACCGGACGACGAGCCGGACGCCGTACCGGACGACGAGCCGGACGCCGTACCGGACGACGTACCGGACACGGTGGCCGACCGCCGGCGGCCGCGCGTCGGCCCGGCCGGGGACGCGTCGTCACCGGCGCGCTGCACCACGGGCGCCTTGCCCCCGGCGGCACCGGCCCGCGCGGGGTTCTGCCACCGGACCACGGGCACGGGCGTCGCCGGTGCCCGGGCCCCCGCCGTCGGCGGGCGCTCCGCGAGCGGCGGCGCCTGCGGGGCGGTCACCGGAAGGGCCCGCGCGGGTACGGGGGGCGCGGAAGGGGCGGACGTGGTGGAGGCGCCCGGCCCGGACGACTCCGCGCGGGGCGGGGCCGGGCGGACGACGGGGACGCGCTGGACCGTGGCCGAGGGCCGCGGGCCGGGGCGCACGGGGGCGGAGGCCCGTACGGGCGCCGGACCGGAGGCACGCTGAACGGGAGCCGGGTTTCCGGGAGCCGGCGCGGCCGGGGCCCGCTGGACGCCGGTCGCCGTGGGGGCGGCCCCGGACCGGGCGGGGGTGGCCGGACCCTGGTGGTCCGGGGTACCGGGCCACCGGACCGGCACCACGGGACGGCCGGTGGGGCGGGGGGCGGCGGGCGCCGCCGCTCCCGCCGCGGGCCGGGTGTTCAGGGTGAGCGGACGCGCGGCGAGCAGCGAGAGGGTACGGGGCGCCGCGGGGGCCGGGCGGGCCACGGTGAGCGGGAACTGCCCGGCCGCTCCCGGACGCCGGGCACCCGGGGCGCCCGGCCCACCGGACGTGCCGTCGGCCACGGCCCGCGCGACGACGACCGGGGTCCCGGCGGCGGAGCCGCGCCGGGCACCAGGGGCCGTGCCGGGGCGCCGCGTGTCTCCTGCCCGGCCCGGAGGCATGGCGGGTGACCCGCCCGTGGCGGGAGCCTGGGAGGCGCCGGCCTGGACCTGGGGTGGTGTCACCAGCGGCGTGGCGGGGCCGTCCGCGGAGTGGGTGACCGTCTCCGGGGCGCTCCCGCCGGCGGAGTCCGCCGTCAGACCGCGCTGCACGACGCCCTTGCCGAGCAGCGGCGCGTCCGGAGCGCCGCCCGAGCGCGACGGCGTACCGGCCCCAGCAGCACGCCCCTCGGCGGAACCGTCCGCCGGACGACGCTGTACGGCACTCCTCTCGGCCGACGGCGCATCCGGAGCGCCGCCCGAGCGCGACGGCGTAACGGCCCCAGCAGCACGCCCCTCGGCGGAACCGTCCGCCGGACGACGCTGTACGACACTCTTCCCGGCCGACGGCGCGTCCTGAGCGCCACCCGAACGCGACGGCCGGGCGCCGGTGTCGGTCCCCGCACTTCGCCGCACGGTGGGCTTCTCCACCAGGGGCGCGTCGAGGCCGCTTCCGGGACGGGTACCGGCCACCGGGTCCGCCGCCGCGCTCCGCTGCACGGTGGGCTTGCCCAACAGCGGTGCGGCCAGGCCGTTTCCGAGATGCGTACCGGCTTCCGGGGTGCGCCCGTCGGCGGACTCCGCCGCCGGGCCGGGCCGCGCCGCGCCCTCGCCCAGCAGCGGGGCGTCCGGACCGCTTCCGGGGTGCGACGGGGCACCGGCCCCCGGCCCGTTCCCGTCGGCGGGGCCCGTCGCCGGACGGCGCTGCACGGTGGCGGGGCCCGGCGGCGGAGCGTCCGTGCCGTTGCCTCCGGTCGCGGGCGACGCGGCCCCGGTGGTCGTACGTCCCTGGTCAGGCGCGGCTCCGGGTGCCCGGTCCGGTCGTACCCGAGCACGCCGGTCACCCCGGCCGCCCGGGATGTCGGCGCTCGGCGGCAGCTCGGGCAGGGGCGCGCCCAGGCCGCCGCGGGCGCGTGCCCCACTGCGGGCGGCGGGCCGGGCCGGGGTACCGGCGGGGCCGTCCGGGGTGCGCTGGGCCGCGCCCTTCGGCCCGCTGTCGGGCGAGCCTGCGGTACCGGACGCGCCCTCGGCCTGGCGCTGGACGACGGGGAGCGCCGGGCCGGGCGCCGGAGCGGTGCCGGACGTGGCCCGCTGGACCGGGCTGTTGTCCGTCAGCGGCCGTGCCGTGGAGGGGAGTTCGGTGAGCGGGGCGCCGAGGGGCGCACGGGTCGCCGTACCCTGCGCGGGGTCGGCCGGGCGCGTTCTCGTCGCGGCGTCGCCCGGCGCCTCGGGGGCCTTGCCGGCGGCGGGGCGGGCCGGTGCCTGGGCGCCCTTGTCCGGAGCCGGAGCCGGAGCCGGAGCCGGGGCCGGAGCCGGCGGGCGCAGTGCGGGCACGCGGCGCACGGCGCCTGCCGGGCGGCGGGCCACGGTCAGGGAGGGGCTCGTCGGGCGGGGCCGGACGGCCGGACGGGGCACGTCGTCGGACCCGTCGGATCCGGGGGCGCGGGACGCCTGCGCCCGCGCGCCTCCTCCGGAGCCGGACCGCGCCGGAGAGGCGGACCCGCCCGGCGCGGCCGTGCCGACGGCCGTGCCCGGAACCGCCGTCACCCGCCGCACCACCGGAATCTCCGGTGCGGTGGGCCGGTGGCCGGGGCCGGCCGGAGTCACCACCGGACCGGCGCCGGGCTCGGCCGACCGCTGGACGGCGGGAGACGACGACGAGGACAGCACGGCGGGGGAACCGGCGGACGCGAGGCCACGACTCGGCGGGGCGTCACCCGTACGCCCCTGCCCCGCGGCCCCGCCACGGGAAGCACGGGAAGGCCCGACGCCCGGAGCAGCCGGACCGGACGGAGCCGATGCGGACGCGGCCGGACCCGAGGACGTCGAACCCGAGGAAGCCGGACCCGAGGAAGCCGGATCGGCCGGCGCCGGTCCGTCCGGGGTCTCCCGGTCGCCCTCCCTCCGCAGCGCCCGCAGCAGCAGCGGGCCTCCTTCGGTGCGGGTGGCCCGAGGGGCGGCCGGGCGGTGGGTGACGCCGTGGACCAGGCCCGTCGGGGCCGTGGGCAGCAGGGCGTGGGCGAGGCCGGAGTCGAACGACGGGTTCTGCCAGGCGGCGAGGCCGGACCGGAAGGCGAGACCGTCGCTGACGCCGAGCGGCGCCCGGGACACGGTCAGCTCCGGCGGCGCGGTACGGCGCCAGCCGCCGTCCCAGTCGGCGGGCACGGAGGCGGCCGGAGCGTCCGGCGCGGCGGCGGCCGGAGCACCGGGCACGGCGGCAGCCGGGGCACCGTCACGCTCCCCGCGCCGGGCGCCCCCCGTCCCGGCGGACCGGCGGCGCAGCCTGTCCCGCCATGCCATGTGCTCAACCGCCTTCGTTCACGCGGGTGTTGATACGGGCGATCTCGGCCACCCACTGCCGTCGTTCGTCATGGGTCAGGTCGAGGATCTCCTCCCTCGACCAGTGGAAGTGATAGGCGATGTACGCGACCTCCTCCCGGAGCCGGGGAAGGGCGTACGTCACGATTCCCCCAGGCGCCCACCCGAGAGGTCGACCTCGAAGCCGCCCTCGCAGTGCGGACAGGTCACCGCCGCCCGGGTGTGGCCCTCGCTGTTCACGCGGCGGTAGAAGTCCTGGAGGAAGGCGACGTCGGTGGCGTACATCCGTTCCACGATCCCGGCGTGCACATCGGTGATGGTGCCGAGCCGGGTGATCACCTGGCTCAGCAGCACCACGCTCAGGTACGCCGGGTTCTCCTTGACCCGCAGGTCGATCTGCGGCCGCAGCTCGTCCCGGGCCGTGGCCAGGCGCATCGCGCCCTCGCGGTGCACCGTGCCCGCCTCGTCGACGTAGCCGCGCGGCAGCACGAACTCGAACTCGGTGCGCAGCCCGTGCGGTTCCTCGCGCGGCGGCGGGGCCGGGGCGGCGGCGGGGGGCGCCGCCGCCGGCTCGGCCGCCGTGGCGGGCGTCGTCAGCTGAAGGATCTCCTCCAGGTTGCCCGCCGTCACGGTACGACGCCTCATTCGACGATGATCTCCTCGAACACGATGGTGACGGACTCGGTGGCCGCGGCGGACTCGCCGGCCTTGAGGGAAGGGCCCTCCCACTTGGAGGCCCAGCCCTGCATCAGCTGGATGCGGCGGACCGTGCTGCCCTCGGAGTCCTTGATCTCGATGGTGAGGTTCTGCCGGGCGGTGTTGACGGCCCCGTTGTTCAGGGTCTCCTTGATCCAGTTGGTGAACTCACTGCTCTGGTCGAGTCCCCGGGTGATCGTGATCTCGCCCGCCTGCCGGCCGCCGGGCTGCTTGCGGATGATCTGCTTGCCCTCCGCGGTGACCTGCTTGACCTCGACGACGTCCTCCTCGACGGTCAGCCCGCTGATCTCCTGGATCGATTCGACCAGGTAGCCACCGAGCTGCACGCCGAAGACGTGGGTGGAAAGAGCATCGCCCGTTGCCATGACTGTCTGTCACCTTCCGTTGCTGGACCCGCGGGTCACTGGTCTGGCTCGTCTCACTCGTCGATGAGACTGGTGCTGTCGGAGAACTGGGCCAGCCGGAACACCACGAACTCCGCGGGCTTGACCGGCGAGACGCCGATCTCGCAGACGACCCGGCCCTGGTCGATGGACTCCTGCGGGTTGTTGTCGCGGTCGCACTTGACGTAGAACGCCTCTTCGGCGGTGCGGCCGAACAGCGCGCCCCGGCGCCACTCCTCGGTGAGGAACGCGGTGACGTTGCGCCGGATGCTCGACCACAGCCGGTCGTCGTTCGGCTCGAAGACCACCCACTGGGTGCCCAGGAGGATCGACTCCTCCAGGTAGTTGAAGAGCCGGCGCACGTTCAGGTAGCGCCAGGCCGGATCGGAGGAGAGGGTGCGGGCGCCCCAGATCCGGATGCCCCGGCCCGGGAAGGCGCGTACGCAGTTCACGCCGATCGGGTTGAGCAGGTCCTGCTCGCCCTTGCTGAGCCGCAGCTCCAGGTCGACCGCGCCGCGGATCACCTCGTTGGCGGGCGCCTTGTGCACGCCGCGCTCGGCGTCGCTGCGCGCCCACACACCGGCGATGTGACCGCTCGGCGGGACCGTGGTGTTGCGTCCGGCGGCCGGGTCGAAGACCCGCACCCACGGGTAGTAGAGGGTGGCGTACCGGGAGTCGTAGCCCGCCTCGTCGTTGCGCCAGGTGCGCACCTGCTGGGCGTTGAGCCCGGGCGGGGTGTCCAGGACCGCGACCCGGTCGCCCATCTGCTCGCAGTGCGAGATCACGGCGAGCTGCACGGTGCGCACGCCCTCGGCGTCGATGTCGCCGCGCTGGTAGGCGCTCATCAGGTCCGGCACCGCGACCATGGTGATCTCGTCGATGCTCTCCAGGCCGCCGAACCCGGTGCGGGCCGCCGCGTCGCCGACGTACTCGGCCGGGTCGAGGCGGGCCACCGCGCCGGCGCCGGCGGGGGCGGGCGCGGCCGGGGCCTCGGCGAGCGGCACGGTCTGGTTGGCGGGCCGGGTCTGGGTGGCGCCCTGCTGCTCGGTGACCTCGATCAGCCGGGAGCCGCGGGCCTGGGTGACCAGGTAGCCCTTGACGTTCTTCCGGGTGGAGGCCTCGTACGTCTCCGCGACCTGGTCGCCCTGGCGGACCAGCAGCTTGAAGCGGTCCTCCGGCGGGTTCTCGCCGTCGGCGTCGGCGATCTCCACCGACACGCCGGCGGCGCCCGGCCGGGCCGCGATCAGGAAGCCGCCCAGCTCGGCGGGCTGCGCCGCGCGGGCCTCGCGCCGTCCGCCGGCCTCGGCGGCCGGGGCGGAGGCGTCCTGGGCGGAGCCGCCGATGCGCACCACGTAGGCGGCGCCGCCACCGTTGGCGAAGTAGCCGTAGACCGAGTGGGCCAGGTAGGTGCCCTCGGTGAAGCCGCCGAACAGCTGGGTGTACTGGTCCCAGCTGGTGACCAGCGTCGGGGTGTGGAACGGGCCGGTCTCGGCGAACCCGACGAACGCGGCGACGGCGGTGCCGACCCCTTCGATCGGTCGGGCACCGGACTGCACCTCCTCCACGTACACGCCCGGGGTGAGGTACGTCGGCATGCTCGCTCCTTCGGGGTCCTTGCGGGTGGGTCACCTGTGTCCAGGCCGAGTCTGCGGGGCAGACGTGCCGGGGGGACAGGGACGTGCGGACCGGACCGGGGGCAGGACCGCTGCCTTTCCCATCCCGCCCCGACCGCCCGCCCGCCCTTCGCCGTTGCCCCGGCTCTGCCCCTACGGCCCTGGACATGCCGGACACGCGGGCGGTGCACTGGGGCGCCGACGGGCCGCGGACGCGGGTCTCGCCGTGGGGGTGCCGGTGCGCTGCCGGGTGCGGGTGCGTCCGGGCTGGTCGCGCAGTACCCCGCGCCCCTGGGGAGTCGCGGCGGCCGGAGCCCCGCAACCCACCGCTTCCGGCCCTCAGGCGCGCACGGCCTCCGACAGGTACGGGCCGAACTCGGTCTCCAGGACCAGGCGGCCCAGCTTGCGGTACTCCTGGGCGATCGCCGTCACCACCTGGCTCATGGTGAGCGGCGCCCCGGACTCCGCCGCGAGGTAGGCCGCGGTCACCGCGCAGGCCCGGATCGAGCCGCCGGCCAGTTCGAAGCGGTCGGCGCAGAAGCCGAGGTCCAGGTCGCCGGCCCGGGGCAGGCGGTCGCCCAGGCAGCGTTCCCACAGGGCGAGCCGCTGGGTGGCGTCGGGCACCGGGAAGTCGGCGATCACGTCGAGCCGGCGGGTGAACGCCTCGTCCAGGTTGGCCCGCAGGTTGGTGGTCAGCACCGCGATCCCGTCGAACGACTCCATGCGCTGGAGCAGGTACGCCGACTCGATGTTGGCGTGCCGGTCGTGCGCGTCCTTCACCTCCGAGCGCTTGCCGAAGATCGCGTCGGCCTCGTCGAAGAGCAGCACGGCGTTGACCGCCGACGCCTCGGTGAAGATCCGCTCCAGGTTCTTCTCGGTCTCGCCCACGTACTTGTCGACGACCGTGGACAGGTCCACCACGTACAGGTCCATGCCCAGGTCCGCCGCGACGACCTCGGCGGACATGGTCTTGCCGGTGCCCGACTCGCCCGCGAACAGCGCGATCACCCCGCGGCCGCGGCCGCCGCCGGGCCGCATCCCCCACTGCCCGAGGACCTGCTCCCGGTGGCGGGCGCGCAGCGCGAGTTCGCGCAGCCGCCGGTGGGTGAGCGGCGGCAGCACCAGGTCGTCCCAGCCGACCGAGGGCTCCACCCGGCGGGCCAGCCGGTCCAGGCCCGCGCCGTTCTGGGCGCGTACGGCGATGCGCAGGTCGTCGGGGCGGACCGGGCGGCCCGCGAGGGCGGCGGTGCGCACGGCCACGTCGGCGGCGCGGCGCACCTGCCCGGAGTCCAGGCGGTGCGCGGCCACCGCCCGGGCCAGCTCCTCGGCGTCACCGGGTACGGAGCCGTCACCGGCGGCCCGCTCCAGGGCGTGCCGCCAGCGTGCGGCCTGCCGTTCGGGCGAGGGCGCCGGCACGGTCAGGACGACGGGGGTGTCGGCGGCCCAGGCCGGGTCCCAGCCGGGGGTGCCGTGGATCAGCAGGGGGATGCCGCGCAGCGCCGTGCACAGCGTCCGGAGCGTGCGGGCCCGTTCGGCGGGTTCGTCGGGCAGGGCCTCCAGCGGGCCGAGGACCACCCCGGCGCCGGTCAGCCGGGCCTCGAGGGCGGCCACCCGCGCCAGCTCCGGGACGTCGGCGGAGCGCCGGGCGAACGCCGCCGCGTCCAGCACCAGGGGGCGCGGGCCCGCCGCGCCGAGCGCGGCGACGGCCAGGCCGACGGTGTCGCCCCGGCCGCGCAGATGGACCAGGCCGGTGCCGGTCCGGGCGGCCGCCGCCGTGCGGCGCACCGCCTCGGGCTCGGCGGTCGGGTCCTCACGGGCCTCGTCGAGCACGCCGGCCAGCCGGGCGTCGGGCCACGCGTTGCCGAGGAGATGGGCGGTGACCCGGTCGGGGACCGCCAGGACGCGGGACAGCGGCGGCCGCTCCGGCTCGGTGACCTCCACCAGGCCGCCCGCGACCAACGGGGCGCCGGGGGCGAGCCGGAACCGCGCGGGTGCCGCCCCGGCGAGCCCGCACAGCTCCAGGGCGAGCCCGACGGTGGGCCGGCGGCGGGTCAGGTCGTCGTTGAGGTAGCCGTAGAGCCGCTCGAACCGCGCGTCGAGATCGGGCGCCACCGCGACCAGGAGCAGATCCAGATCCAGCGGTGACAGCCCGAACCGCGCGGCGAGAGAGGCGAGGACGGAACCGGCCGGCGGCTGCCAGGGGTCCGGGCCGGGCACGCCGAGCCCGCCCGGCTCGTCCAGGATGCGCGCCGCGGCCTCGGGGGTGAGGTACTGCCCCCGGTACGGGTCGTCGGGATCGGGATCCCCGGCCCGCCGCGCCTCCACCGCCCACCGCACCCGCTCCTCCACGACCCGCAGCCGCTCCCACAGAGCGTCCACTCGGGTGTCCGGCTCCCCGGCCGGCCCGGCGGCGGCGCGGTCCGTCGCAGAAGCCCCGACCGTCTCACCGGTCTCGTTCCTCTCGGCGCTTTCCCAGGCGTCAGGTGTGTCAGGCGTGTCGATCGTCTCGGTCGTCCCGGTCCCGCGGCTCACGGCTGACGGTCCCCCCGATGGCGGCGGCGGGCGGGGGCCGCGCCCCGTTCGCGGGGGCCGGCGAAGCCCTGCGGGCCCGGGTCGCTCACCTCCGTGTAGCGCAGCCGGCGCCCGGGGTCCGCCTGCCCGTCCGCGCGCCGGGCGGCGGACCGTACGACGAGTCCCTCGGTGACCGGCGGCGCGACGGCCGTGACCGCCCCGGCGAGCGGCGCCCGTACCCGTACCCCCAGCGACGCCTTCAGTTCGCCGCCGAGCGCCGACCACACATCGGCGGCGGCCGGTACGTCGGCGGCGGCCCCGGCGACGTCCAGGCCCACCGTCAGGCCCAGTTCGGCGAGCGTGCCGGTGAGCAGCCGCGCGGGCAGCGTGTCGAAGGCCACCAGGCTGGAGAGCACCTGGGACAGCAGCCGGTGTTCGTCCTGCGGGCGGCTCGCCCACGCCGTGACCAGGTACGTCAGGTCGAACCAGCGGGGCGGGGTGCGCCGCGCCACGAGCTGCCCGTCCGCGTCGTACACCTCGCCCGCGCCGCTGCCACGCCGGGTGGCGTCCTCCCGGATGTCGTACAGGAAGGCACAGACCGTGGGCGCGCTGCGGCGCGCGGCCCAGTCCCGGGTGGGGGCGTCGAAGACGACCTCGACGCCCGACGCCTCCAGGCCGGACTCGGCGAGCAGCCGGCGCAGCCCCTCGTCGACCTCGTGGATCACCGGCGGGTCACCTCGTCGGGCGGCTGGATGCTGCCGCTGACCACCAGGAAGTCGGTCTGCACCGGGGAGAACCCGGGGCCCTTGGCGATGATGACGCGCGGCCCGGTCTGGTCCTTGGCGAGGATGAGCAGCTGGCCGATGAACGTGCCGTCGGCCTTGGGCACGGTCGGCGCCGCCGCCGCGGTGATCCCCGGCTTCCAGGTGAACCGCACCGGCACTCCCGGCGGGAAGTCCTTGCCGCGCACGGAGGTGACGAAGCCGGGCTTGCCGATGTCCGGTACGGCGATGATGCGCGGCTGGAGGATGCGCAGCCGCTGCCGGGCGGTGTTGTCGCTCCGGTCGGCGTCCGTGCCGGTGGTGGTGAGCACGCCGGTGACCTGGCCGGTCATCGCCTTCTTGGGGCTGAGGACGACGCGTACGACGGTGCTCGCGCCCGGCTGGAGGTCCGGCAGCGCGCACAGCCAGGAGGCGTCGCAGCCCGGCGGCGGTCCGCTGTCGGGGATGCCGGCGGGCAGTCCGATGCGCAGCCGCAGCCCGGTGGCCAGCGCGTCACGGCCGTTGCGGACGGTGTACGTCACCACGACCCGGCCGCCGACGTAGCCGGGGTTCGGCTGGGCCGTGACGCGCACGCCGGGCCCGGCCTTCGGCGCCGGCGGCTGCGGCGGCACCGGCGGCACGGTGGGCGGCGGTGTCGGCGTCGGGGTGGGAGCCGGGGGCACGGTCGGAGTCGGGGTGGGGGTCGGGGTCGGAGTGGGGGTGGGCGTCGGGGTCGGGGTCGGCGGCGGGGGCGTGCGCACCGGCACCACGGTCCGGCCCGCGTTGTCGGTGGGCCTCGGGTCGAGGACCGTACCGGTGACCGACCAGCCGACCGGCGCGTCCCCCGGGGTGACCCCGGTGAGGGTGACGTCCACCGGGACCGTCGTACCCGGCGGCACCACGCCCAGGTCGCACTGAAGAGACGTGGGGACGCAGCTGCCGTCGGGGCGGATGATCCGGGTGACGGTGACCCCGGCGGGCGGGTCGATGGTCAGCCGGGTGCCGGGAGAGGCGGCGGGGCCGTTGTTCACCACCTCGACGCGAACCGTGGTGGAGTCGCCGACGGTCACGTCCGGGACGGTCCCGGGCGCCCGGACGGCGAGGTCGACGGACTGCTGGACGGTGGGCTCCTTGTGCCGGCCCGGCAGGTCGTTGGTGAGCTTGGTCAGCTCGCCGGTCACGACGTTCAGCACCTTGAGCTTCTCCGGGCTGTTGACCGGCCGGCTGGGGCGGGAGCTGAGCACCAGGGACTTTCCGTCGGGCGTCCAGGCGGCGTCCCGGGGCTGGAACGGACCGGGGTTCTCCGGCAGTTCGCGGCGGCAGGCGTTCGGCACGTCGCGGGCGGAGCCGGGCAGGAGCACCTTGCAGTCGTCGCCCTTCACGGAGGTCACGATGATGCCGTTGTGCTCGCCGGTGTCGACCACACCGCCGCCGTTCTTCCGGTTGAAGGCGATGCTGCCTCCGTCGGGGGAGAACGCGGGGCTGTCGTCGATGACCGCGCAGGTGCCCGGGCAGATCTTCTCGCTCAGGTCGATCTGCTGGGCCGGGTCCTTCACGTCCTTCACGGGCACGGTCCAGATGTGCTTGTTGCCGCCGGCGCCGTAGACCAGCTTGTTGCGGGTGAAGGCCAGCATGGTGCCGTCGGACGACCAGGTGGGCTGGGCGTCCTGGCCCGGGAGCTCTGTGTCGGGCGGGACGATCTCGCCGGTGATCCTGCCGTCGGCGACGTCCGCGATGAGTACCTTGCTGGTCGCCGCGGCCCCGTCGGTGCCCGGCGTGATCCGGGTGAAGGCGAGGTACTTGCCGTCCGGGGAGAACGCCGGGTCGGTGTCCCGGACGCCCGGTCCGCGTCCGTCGAGCTTCAGCGCCTCCGGGTGGGTGCCGTCGGCGTCCGCCAGCCAGATCTCCTCGACGCGGCTGCCGGGGTCGCCCAGGAAACGGGTCACCACGATCCGGCGGCCGTCCGGTGTGTAGCTCTGCCGCTCGGTCCACGGGTCGTAGCCCGGCCGGGGCTGGAAGAGCGGGTCCTTGCCCGCGTCGGTGTTGGTGTCGGCCTCCGGGTCCTCGTTCAGGATCGTCAGGTTCAGATCGCGGGGGTCGGCCCCGTCCGCCCGGATGTCCTGGAGCGTCACCGTGTGCGGGCCCTCGGCCGTGATGTGCTCCACCACCGCCCGGCCGCCGTCGAGCGGGCCGAGCCAGGTGGGCGAGGAGACCTCCCGGTCCTCGTTCAGCACCAGGCCGGGCGTCCCGGCGTCGTGCCGCTTGGCGCGGAACACGTGGTCGTAGTCGCCCTCGCACTGGCAGGTGATCTCGGGGCTGAGGAACAGCACCTCGTCCCCGCCCGGCATCCAGGCCGGGGCGTGCGCCCGCCAATTCTCCCGGTTCCCGCCGAGCAGCGGCCCGTCGGTGGTGCCGGTGCCGTTCGTCTCCCTCAGCTGGGACTGGTCGCCCTTGGTCGCCGTGTACGCGATGAGGCCGCGGTGGGTGTCGTCGTCCACCGGGTTCCAGATCGGTTCGGTGGCCGTGCCGTTCCTGGGATCGGTGACCCGGGTGGGGGGGTCCTGGGTGGGGATGCCCTCGACCAGGGGCCGCACGTAGATCTGCGCGCCGTCCGCCGTGTCCCCGTCGCTGGAGTACGCGATGTGCTTCCCGTCCGGGGAGACCGTCGGGTAGGTCTCGTCGGCGGGGGTCTTGGTGAGCTGGGTCGGCCCGGAGCCGTCGGTGCCCACCCGCCACAGATCGCGCTGGGTCTTGCCGTCCGGGCCGCCGGGCGTGGCCGCGTCGAAGACCACGGCGCCGTCCGGCGTCAGCCGGGGGTGGGCCGCGTCCATGCCGAAGGTGAGACGGCGCACGGAACCGTCGGCGGACCGCAGATAGATCTGCGGGTCCTTCTCGTCGCGGCGGCCGGCGAAGACCAGCTGGTCGCCCAGGGCGGACGGCTGGATGTCGTTGTGGACCGGGACGTCGTTGTAGACCGGGCCCTCGTCGAACAGCGGGACGCTCTTCTTGTTGTCGGAGGTGGGCACGCCGAGACTGCGGTGCCGGGTGCCGGCGAACGCGATCCGGGTCTCCGGGGCCGTGGTGGCCACCCGTGGCGAGGCGTCGGCGGTGCCGTTCTCGCCGGAGGCCGCGGTCGCGCCCAGCAGGGGGATCAGCAACAGCGCCGTCGCGCCGAGCCGCCCCAGGCGGTACCGCCCGCCGGGGCCAGCGGTTCCCATCAAGGTCCCCCTCGCAGTCTGGTGCGGCAATCCGGGTGTGCCCCCGCCACCCTGTCCCGGGCGCGCGCGAGAACGGGAGGGCGGCGGGTCCATACCCGGGGGAAACGCGCGGTGCGCTTTCGGGCAGCGCGCGTTGCCCGGGCGGACCGTCGCGCCGGATCGGCCCGTTGTGCGGTCGGGCCGTCCGGTCGTATCAGCCGTTGGGCGGTCGGGCCGCCCTGTCAGATCAGCCCGTTGCGCAGCGCGTAGCCGACCGCGTGGGCCCGGTTGCGCAGCTGGAGCCGGGTGATCACCTCGTGCAGGATGTTCTTGACGGTCCGTTCGGAGTACGACGTCTTGCGGGCGATCTCGGCGGTGTCCAGGCCCTCCGACACCATCCGCAGCATGTCCGCCTCCCGGGTGGTCAGCGTGGACAGGGACAGCCCCCGTGGATCGAGCGCCGACCGCTGGAGGCTGCCCACATGGCTGAGGAGCTTGCCGAGCAGGTCGCCGGGCAGGACGCCCTCGCCATTGGCTATGGCCAGGACGAGCCGCAGCAGCTGGTCCTGGTCGGCCTCGGCGCGCCGCAGCACCGCCGCGACCCCGCACTCGATGACGCGTTGCAGCGAGCCGGCGCCGAGGGTGGCGACCACCAGGCCGGTACGGGTGGCGGTGTTGTGCCGCAGCCGGTGCAGCAGCGCGGCCACGTCGTCGTCGACGTGGTCCACCACCACCAGCGACACCTCGGCCCGTTCGGCGTCGGCGTCGGCGAGCAGGTCGATCTCGGGACGCTGGCGCAGTTGCTGGACGACGCCCAGGCGCAGCACCGGGTCGGCGGCGTACACGGCCACGGTGACCCGGTCGGGACGGTCGGCGGAAGGGGTCCGGTGCGAGGCCCAGGCCGGGGCCGGCCCAGGGGAGGTGGTAGCGGCAGGCATGGCCGAACCGCCTTGTTCGAAGCTGGACATGAGGGGTACCTGTCTGATGAGTGCTGGTCGGGTGGTGCGAGGGCGGGGACGAGCGCCGGGGGACGGCGCACCCGGGACAGCGGCCGCTCAACGGTCCGCTGCCCTCGGGGAGTTGACGGGTGACCGCAGGGGCACCAGGACTGCCCGGGCATTGCCCTCGCGCTTCTCGTGGGGCACCCGGGCCCGGTCTACCGTGCTGGCGTGACGCCTTCTGCAGCCTCTTCCAGCCCCGGCGCTCCCGGACTCGACATTCCGGAAGTGGTCGTGGCGCCGGGGGACATCGCCACGACCACCGTGACCGTGCGCAACGACAGCGACATCGTCGAGGCGTACAGCCTGGAGATCGTCGGTGACTGCGCCGCCTGGACCACCGTGGAGCCCGCGCGGGTCTCCCTGTATCCGGGCACGTCCGAGACGGTGACGCTCCGCCTGGAGCCCCCGCGGTCCCCGGAGGTCCGGGCCGGCGAGGTACCCCTCGGGGTACGGGTGCTGCCGGCCGAGCACCCCGAGTCGGTGCGGGTGCTGGAGACCACCGTGCGCATCGGGGCGTTCCACGAGCTGCACAGCGAGCTGGCCCCGCGCAGGCGGCGCGGCTGGCTGCGCGGACGGTACCGGCTGGCGGTACGCAACCAGGGCAACACCCCCGTGCGGGTCGGCTTCACCGCCGGACAGGCGGGCGAGGAGCTGGCGTTCGCCTTCACCCCGGCGGAACACCCGCTGGAGCCCGGCGAGTCGGCGGAGATCGGCCTGCGGGTCCGCACCGGCAAGCCGGTGTGGTTCGGCGCCCCGGTGGTGTGGCCGTTCACCGTGGACGCCGCCGAGACCGGCGAGCAGGACGCGCCCGGGCAGGACGAGCCCGCCGTACGGACGCCGCTGGACGCCGAGTTCGTCCAGATCCCGATCTTCCCCAAGTGGCTGCTCGCCCTGCTCGCCGCGCTGCTCGCGCTGTTGCTGGCCTGGTTCATGCTGGTCCGCCCGGCGGTGCGCAGCGCCGCCAAGGAAGCGGCCACCGAGGCGGTCCAGCCGCGGCCCACGCCCGCCGGGGAACAGGGCGCGGACGGGCAGACCCCGGGCACCGCTCCCGGCACGGGTACGGGTACGGGCAAGGGGACGGCGCCCGGCGCCGGTTCGGGCAGCCAGGGCACGGGCGGTCCGGGCGGGGCGGGCGGCGACGGCACGGCGGTCGACGGCGGCACCGGGGTCGGCGGCGGACAGGTCTCGCAGACCATCGACGTCCAGTCGACCCGCGGCCAGACCAAGCCGGGCACGTATCCGGTGCCCGAGGACAACGTCTTCGAGGTCACGGACATCGTCATCGCCAACTTCCAGGGTGACGAGGGCCTGATGACGATCACCTTCGGGGACCGCAAGATCACCACCATCGCGCTGGAGACCTTCCGCAACCAGGACTACCACTGGGTGACCCCCATCAAGATCCCCGAGAACGACACCGTGACCGTCGAAGTGACCTGCGAGAAGCCCGGCACTCCGGCTACCGGGCGCCAGGCGCAGGGGTGCCACGAGGTCGTGAACGTGAGCGGGACACTCAGGCGTACCGCCCAGTAACTCCACCCGCATGCTCGGAGGCATTGTGGGCCGATATTGGGTGTATCTGCCAAGAGTTTGATCTTGGTGCGTCCGGAAACAGCCAGCATGGGACCGAAAACCGCCGCTCCGGGGACCGCGAAGCCGCCCCCGGAGCGGCGGTTTCGCCCTGCGCGGAGGGGTGTCCGGGAGCCGGGTGCCGGCCGCCCGGCACGGCGTCCGGCGAGCGGGGCGCCGGCCGTGCGAGACGGTGTCCGGGGAGGCCGGTGCCGGCCGGCGGGGCCGCGTACGGCAAATCTGTCGCGGCGGCACCACATACGCGTACGCGCCGCCGTTAGGGTTAGGGGCACCGGGGGCCACACGGCCGCCGCCCCCCGACCGAAGGTGCCATGCCCGCCGACCACCCGCCCGCCGGCCATCTGGACGACGACGACTACCCCGCCTACACGATGGGCCGCGCCGCCGACCTGCTCGGCACCACGCCCGCGTTCCTCAGGGCCGTCGGCGAGGCGGGGCTGATCACTCCCCTGCGCTCGGAGGGCGGCCACCGGCGGTACTCCCGCCGCCAGTTGCGCATCGCCGCCCGCGCCCGCGAACTGGTCGGCCAGGGCACCCCCGTCGAGGCCGCGTGCCGCATCATCGACCTCGAGGACCGGCTCGGCGAGGCGCTGCGGGACAACGAGGAACTGCGCCGCCGGCCGGACGGGCCCGGCACCGGCGACGGCCGCTGATCACGGCTGAGCACGACCGCATATCTGTCCCCGCCACTGGAGAATTGCCCGCAGCGCGCCGAAAGGTTTTCCGACGGAGCCGCTCCAGAATATCGCCCCACCAGGACCGGGAGACAAAAAAGCTGGGTGCGTCGGGCCGGGCCGTGTTATCGTGATAACAGTTGCAGTTTTGATTTCCCGGACTTTCCGGGCCCCTAAGGGGTGAATCATCGCGGCGACTCGGGATCCGCACAGTGCGGATCACGGCATGCCCCTAGGGAGATTCAATATGGCATCTGGCACCGTGAAGTGGTTCAACGCGGAAAAGGGCTTCGGCTTCATCGAGCAGGACGGCGGCGGCGCCGACGTGTTCGCGCACTACTCGAACATCGCCACCTCCGGCTTCCGCGAGCTTCAGGAAGGCCAGAAGGTTACCTTCGACGTCACGCAGGGCCAGAAGGGCCCGCAGGCCGAGAACATCGTTCCCGCCTGACGCTGACGCGTTCTACGAGGTCGGGGCCCGCGCTCTTGGGGTGCGGGCCCCGGTCCGTTTGCCCGGCGGACGCCGGGCCCCTTTACCCGCCGACCGGCCCCTTTCCGGCCTTTCCGGCTCTTTCTTCGGCTCATTCTTGTGAATTCTGCCGCGGTTGCGTACCGCCGAAAGGAATTCCTCGACACGTGCCGTGCACATCGAGGAGGTTCCTCATCATGAACCGCACCCGTCGTAGCCGTGGCGCCGCAGCCACCGGCGGCACCGGTCGCCGTACCGGCAACGACTCCGCTCCTTTCCGGTCCGCACGCAACACCACCCGCGCCAAGGGTTCCCAGGGACAGAACCAGGGAGCCCGCCGGGCACCCCGCGGTGAGTTCGCCCTGCCCGTCACCCTCACCGAGGCGCTGCCGCCGGTGGAGGACTTCGCCGACCTGGACCTGCCCGAGCCCCTGCGGGAGGCGCTGCGCGCCGAAGGCGTGACCGCGCCCTTCCCCATCCAGGCGGCGACGCTGCCGAACACGCTGGCCGGCCGGGACGTCCTGGGCCGCGGCCGCACCGGCTCGGGCAAGACCCTCGCCTTCGGACTCCCCCTGCTGGCCCGCCTGGCCGGACAGCGGGCCGAGCCCCGGCAGCCGCTCGCCCTGATCCTCGTACCCACCCGGGAACTGGCCCAGCAGGTCACCGAGGCCCTCGCCCCGTACGCGCGGGCACTGCGCCTGCGCTCGGTCACCGTGGTCGGCGGCATGTCGATCGGCCGCCAGACGTCCGCGCTGCGCGCCGGCGCCGAGATCGTCGTGGCGACCCCCGGACGCCTCAAGGACATCATCGACCGCGGCGGCTGCCGGCTGGACCGCGTGTCCGTCACCGTCCTCGACGAGGCCGACCAGATGACCGACATGGGCTTCCTGCCCCAGGTCACCGCCCTGCTCGACCAGGTCCGCCCGGACGGCCAGCGGCTGCTGTTCTCCGCCACCCTGGACCGCAACATCGACCTCCTGGTGCGCCGGTACCTGCACGACCCCGTCGTGCACTCGGTCGACCCGTCGGCGGGCGCGGTCACCACGATGGAACACCACCTGCTGCACGTCCACGACGACGACAAGCACACCGCCGCCACCGAGATCGCCGCCCGCGACGGCCGGGTGATCATGTTCCTGGACACCAAGCACGCGGCGGAGCGGCTGGCCAAGCACCTGCTGTCGGTCGGCGTACGGGCCTCGGCGCTGCACGGCGGCAAGTCCCAGCCGCAGCGCACCCGCACCCTCGCCCAGTTCAAGGACGGCCATGTCACGGCCCTGGTGGCCACCAACGTCGCCGCCCGCGGCCTGCACATCGACGACATCGACCTCGTGGTGAACGTCGACCCGCCCGCCGACCACAAGGACTACCTGCACCGCGGCGGCCGTACCGCCCGCGCCGGCAAGTCCGGCACGGTCGTCACCCTCGTGCTGCCGCACCAGCGGCGCGCGGTGGACCGCCTCATGAGCACCGCGGGCATCACCGCCCGCACCACCCGCGTGCGCCCGGGCGAGCCCGAGCTGAACCGGATCACCGGCGCCCGCACCCCCTCGGGCGTGCCCGTCACCGTCACCGTGCCGGCCGCCGAACGCCCCCAGCGCACCGGCGCCGCCGGGGCCGGCGGGCGTGGCCGGTCCCGGCGGGGCCGGGGAGCCCGGCGCGCGCCGTCCGGGCGTCCCGCCGCCGAGGGGAGCCGCTGACCCGCTCCGACCCCGTGACCGCCGGGCGGCACCCCGCCCCCGGCGGCCCCACCCCCACCCCGACCGCTCCGCTGGAGGCACCATGCGCTGTGTCATCGCCCGTTTCCCCTTCGACCTGACCAAGTCCGAGGTCGAGCAGTCGATGGAGGGCGTCTCCCCCGAGCCCGCCGTCGGCGTCTGCGTGACCGTCGGCAGCCGGGTCTACCCGGTCAAGCAGGTCGGGCAGGTCATCACCGGACAGGACCGCCGCGACTTCACGGCGGCCGAGGTGAGCCGGGCGCTGACCAGGCTCGGCTTCACCTGCCACGAGGCCGCGGCCCCCCGCCCGCCGGAGCACCGCGAGCCCTCGGCGCTGCCCTGGGCGGAGACCCCGCTGGCCTAGCGGCCCCACACCGGCGCCACGACGCAAACGGGCGGCCGCGAGGCCCGTCCGGGACGGGATCGTACGCATGGACAGGAACGGAAACCCGGCCGGGCACCACCCGCCGGCCGGGGCGCACACCTACCGGATGCCCCTTCCCCGGCTCACCCTGACCCCGGACGGCGGCCACGGCCCGCTGGACGGCGCCTGGTGGCCCCGCTGCGACGCGCTGGAACTGGAACTGCCGGCCCTGGCCGGCGCCCTGGCCGCGGGACTCGGCACGGTCGTCCACGTCACCGTGGACACCGCCGCCTGGCCCGACGTCCCGCACCGGGTGCCGGCCCCCGGCCACCTCATCCTGGTCTCCCTGTCGGCCGTCGACACCGAGGCGCACACCATCCTCCTGGACACCGGCACCGGCGAGCGGCGGGAACTGCTTGTCGTTCCGCCCGGCGAACCCGCCGACGCGGCACGCTGGCTGCTGACCACCGCCGCCGATCCCTGCAACGCCCTGTCCGCCCCGCACATGCTGGCGTTCGCCGACGCCACCTGGGAGCGGTGAGGCGCCCGGTACGCATCCCGGGAGCCGGGCCGGGTACCCGGCGGTCGCCGAAGCCCGGGCTCTGGCGCACAGAGCCGAAGCGACAGGAGTCGGAGGCCGGAAGACAATGCCTGCTCCGGCACGCACCACCACGGCCGACCCGCGGCAGCGCCGCCGTACCGCGGCCCGCTCCGCCCGCCCGCGGAGCCGGGTCCCCGAAACCGGCGACGAGGCCGATCTGCTCGGCCAGTACCTGAACCAGATCGCCGCGACCCCCCTGCTCGACGCCGAGGACGAGGTACGCCTCGGCGGACTCATCGACGCCGGCCAGTACGCCGCCGGGGAACTGGAGCGGGACGACGCGCACCGTCTCCCGGCGCACCGGCGTCAGGAGCTGGAGGCTGCCGTACGGGACGGCCGGCACGCCAAGGACCACATGATCCGGGCCAATCTGCGGCTCGTGGTGTCGATCGCCAAACGGCACGCCCACCGCGGGGTGCCCCTGCTGGACCTGATCCAGGAGGGCAACCTCGGGCTGATGCGGGCCGTGGAGAAGTTCGACCACACCAAGGGCTTCAAGTTCTCCACGTACGCCACCTGGTGGATCCGCCAGGCGATCGAGCGGGGCCTCGCCCAGCACGCCCGTACCGTCCGGCTGCCGATGCACGTCGTCGAGCAGCTGCAGAAGCTGGCGAAGGTCGAGCGGCAGCTCCAGCTGCGCATCGGCCACGAGCCGACGGACGACGAGGTCGCGCGGGAGAGCGGCCTCGCCGAGGACCGGGTCGCCTGGCTGCGCCGGGTCGGCCGGCAGACGATCAGCCTGGACACGCCCGTGGACGACACCGGCGAGACCGTGGTCGGCGACCTCATCCCGGCCACCGACGTCCTCCAGGCGCCCCAGGTCGCCGAGTACCGGGCGCTCGCCGAGGACCTCAGGGACGCGCTGGGCGTGCTGGCCCCGCGCGAGGCCATGATCCTCAGCCTGCGCTACGGCCTGCACGACGGGCACCCGCGCACCCTGCAACAGGTGGCCGAGCAGGTCGGCCTGACCCGGGAACGCGTCCGCCAGCTGGAGAAGGAATCACTCGGCCGGCTGCGGGCCCCCGAGACGGGCGAGCGCCTGCTCGACTGGGCGGGCTGACCGCACCCGCCCCCTGGTCCACGCGTCCGGGTCAGCCCGTGAAGAACGCCTTGTCGAGCGCGACGGCCCGCAGCAGCTCCAGGCCCAGCGCGGGCCGGGGCCGGGTCACCGGGCCGGCCTCGGCGTAGGAGTTCACCTCGCGGGCCACCACCCGCCGGCCGTCCGGGTACAGCACGTCGACCTGCCACACCTGGGCCGAGCCGCCCTTCTCCGACCGTCCCCGGACCGTCTTGACGCGGGTGCCGTCGCCCAGCGCCTCGGACCGGCAGTCACCGGCCACCCCGGCGCAGCCCATGTGCCCGGCCAGGGCGTCGGCCATGTCGTACTGCGCGTCGGCCTCGACCATGTTCCGGCCGTGGCCGTCGTCGTAGACCAGCTGGACCAGCCCGTCGTCGGCGTTCAGGTCGGAGACGGTGCCGCCGTGGGGCAGGTGGGACTTCAGCACCCGGGTCATGCGGTCGCCGGGTACCGCCTCGACGCCGGTGGCGGGGGCGCGCGGCGGGGTGGGCAGCGCGGCGAGCGCGCTGTCCCAGCGGGGGCTGCGCGCGATGGCGGACAGCTCGGCGAGGGACAGCAGCGGATCGGCCGTGCCGGACGCCTCCTTCTCCCCGCCGCCGGCGAACTCCTGCACCGTCACCTCGGCGCCGTCGGCGGCGGTCAGCACGGCGTACCAGCGCTTCTGGCCGGTGTCCCGGCTGGGGTAGGTGAACGACTTGACGGTGGTGAGCACGGATCCGCCGGGGAGCTTCTCGGTGGCGCACCGGTCGTAGGGGCGCACCTGCACCGGCAGACAGCCGCCCTGGCCCTGCTGGTCGGCGGGGACACCGGGGGTCGGCCGGGTGAGGGTCACGTCCAGGGCGGTGCTGCCCCGCGCGGTGGTGTAGGTGAGCTTGGCCATCGGCCAGACGATGTCGTCACCCGCGCTGCCGTCCCGGCCGGTGGCGGCGGAGACGGTGCCGCCGGGCGGGAGCAGTCCGGAGAGCGTGCGGACCATCTCCGCGCCGCTGGGCGGCGCGGGCTTCGGGGACGCCGGCTGCCCGGTGACACGGGCCTGGGTGCCGGTGCGCAGCCGCTCCGGGGTGCCGTCGCCGTGCCCGCCGAGCGGGACCGCGGCCAGCAGCCCGCCGCCCGCCGCGACCACGGCGGCGGCCGCGGCGGTGATACGGACGGCGGCGGCCAGCCGCTTGCGGCGGCCCCGGCCGACGGAGCGCCGCACCAGGTCGGCGGAGGGAGGCGGGAACTCGCCGGCCGTCCGGCGCAGCGCGCGGGCCAGCCCGGTCTCGAAGTCCTCGTCGCGGGACATGCTGGGTCTCCGTTCTTCACGTCGGCCGCGGCGCCGGGCGCCGGCGGGCCGCGCTCGTCAGGTGGTCAGGTCGGCCAGCTCGGTGCCGAGCACATCGCGCAGCCGCCGCAGGGCCCGGGTGCTCCGGGTGCGGACGACGCCCGGTGACAACCGCAGCGCCCGCGCGGTCTCCTCCACCGAGCGGTCCTCCCAGTAGCGCAGCACCAGCACCGCGCGATCCCGGGCCGTCAGCCGCGCCAGCCCGTCCAGCAGGGCCATCCGCAGCTCGGCGTCCGGCGCCGGTCCGGCCGTGTCGGGCATCCGGTCGCTGGGGCGCTCGGTGGAGCTGCGGCGCCGGCGCTGGGAGACGAAGGTGCGCACCAGCACGGTGTCGGCGTAGGCGACCGGGGACTGGGCGCGGTTGATCCGCCGCCACGAGCGGTACATCTTGGCGAGGGTCTCCTGGACCAGGTCCTCGGCGAGGTGCCAGTCGCCGGTGAGCAGGCAGGCCGTCCGGAACAGCGGCCCGCTGCGGGCGACGGCGAACTCCAGGTAGTCCGCGGGTGCTTCCCTCACCGTGTGTCCTCTCGTGGCCGGCTTCGTCTCTTACACGCGGTGGGGGTGCGCTCGCGTTACACCCGGGACGGAACCGGTTCCGCCACCGCCTTCCCGGGCCCCTCCCGGCAAGGTTCGCCGTGCGGTGCGCTGCTGCGTCCGGGTGTATCGCTCACCCGGACGGCCGTACATCGGCCGCTCGGGGACCCCCCGGGGCGCGTCGAGGCGGTGAGGATGGCGGGTGGACCGCCGTCACGGCACGGGCGGACGCGAGCATCGGGAGACGGACGACTTGTGAGCATCCTGAACGAACCCCAGGGCGGTGGCGCGGCGGCCGAGGACTCGTACGAGAACGAGCTGCCGGTCCGGCGCAAGCAGCCCGGCAATGTCGTGGTGAAGTGGCTGACGACCACCGACCACAAGACGATCGGCACCCTGTATCTGACGACGTCGTTCGCGTTCTTCCTGGTCGGCGGGGTGATGGCGCTGCTCATGCGCGCCGAGCTGGCCCGTCCGGGCCTGCAGATCATCTCCAACGAACAGTTCAACCAGATGTTCACGATGCACGGCACCGTGATGCTGCTGATGTTCGCCACCCCGCTGTTCGCCGGGTTCACCAACTGGATCATGCCGCTGCAGATCGGCGCGCCCGACGTCGCCTTCCCCCGGCTGAACATGTTCGCCTACTGGCTGTACCTGTTCGGCTCGCTCATCGCCGTCGGCGGCTTCCTCACCGCGAACGGCGCGGCCGACTTCGGCTGGTTCGCCTACACCCCGCTGTCGGACGCCACCCGCACCCCCGGGCTCGGCGGCAACCTGTGGATCCTGGGCCTGGCCTTCTCCGGTTTCGGCACGATCCTCGGCGCCGTCAACTTCATCACCACGATCATCTGCATGCGCGCCCCCGGCATGACCATGTTCCGGATGCCGATCTTCACCTGGAACGTGCTGCTGACCGGTGTGCTGGTCCTGCTGGCCTTCCCGGTGCTGGCCGCCGCCCTGTTCGCGCTGGCGGCCGACCGCATCTTCGGCGCCCACGTCTACGACCCGGCCAACGGCGGGCCCCTGCTGTGGCAGCACCTGTTCTGGTTCTTCGGGCATCCCGAGGTGTACATCATCGCCCTGCCGTTCTTCGGGATCGTCACCGAGGTCATCCCGGTCTTCGCCCGCAAGCCGATCTTCGGCTACATGGGCCTGGTCGCCGCGACGATCGCGATCGCCGGTCTGTCCGTCACGGTGTGGGCCCACCACATGTACGTCACCGGCGGGGTGCTGCTGCCGTTCTTCTCCTTCATGACCTTCCTGATCGCCGTGCCGACCGGGGTGAAGTTCTTCAACTGGATCGGCACGATGTGGAAGGGCAGCCTCTCCTTCGAGACACCGATGCTGTGGGCGGCCGGCTTCCTCGTGACGTTCCTCTTCGGCGGGCTGACCGGCGTCATCCTCGCCTCGCCGCCCATGGACTTCCACGTCTCCGACACGTACTTCGTCGTCGCCCACTTCCACTACGTCGTCTTCGGCACGGTCGTCTTCGCGATGTTCGCCGGATTCCACTTCTGGTGGCCCAAGTTCACCGGGAAGATGCTCGACGAACGCCTCGGCAAGATCACCTTCTGGACCCTGTTCGTCGGCTTCCACGGCACCTTCCTGGTCCAGCACTGGCTGGGCGCCGAGGGCATGCCGCGCCGGTACCCCGACTACCTGGCCTCCGACGGCTTCACCGCGCTGAACACCCTGTCCTCCATCAGCTCCTTCCTGCTGGGCCTGTCGATGCTGCCGTTCCTCTACAACGTGTGGAAGACCGCGAGGTTCGGCACCCCGGTCGGCGTGGACGACCCGTGGGGCTACGGCCGCTCCCTGGAGTGGGCCACCTCCTGCCCGCCGCCCCGGCACAACTTCGTCACCCTGCCCCGTATCCGCAGCGAGTCCCCGGCCTTCGACCTGCACCACCCGGACATCGCGGCGCGGGAGCAGGAGGGCTACGAGATCGCCACCGGCGACCGGCCCCGCGGATGAGCGGCCTGCGCAAGCGGGGGACCGGAGCGGGCGGCGACCTCGGCAACGAGGTCGAGGGCTACCTGCTGTGGCAGGCCCGGGTCGCGGAGGCGGAGCGGCGCGCCCGCGAGTTCACCGGCCCCCTGGACTGGCTGACGACGGCCCAGCGCGAGGAGATCGAGCGGCAGTACACCGCCGACAGCCTGCGCCGGGCCCGCGCCGACCTCGAGCGCGTCGCCGCCCGGTGCGTGTCCCTGCGGGCCGAGTACGAGCACCGCTACCGGCAACTGCGGCAGCGCTGCCTGGCCGTGGTGCTCGCGGTGTGCGCGGGCTGCACCGCGCTGACCGCGCTGATGCTCGCCCTGTGACCCCCGCCGCGCCCCGGCCGCCTCACCGCCCGTCGCCGCCGTGCCGGGTCGCGCTGTGGGCCAGCCACTCGGACCAGGTGAGGTTCCAGTCGCCGTAGCCGTTGCCGGGCTCGACCGTGTCCTTGGAGCCGGTGACGCGGATGACATCACCGGGGATCACCCGCCGGTAGAAGCGTTCGGCGGTGCCGTCGGTGGCGAGGCCGACACAGCCGTGGGTGACGTTGTCCCGGCCGGCGTAGGTGTCGGCGTTGGGGTTCTGGTGGACGTAGGTGCCGGACGTGGTGGTGTGCACGGCCCAGGCGTAGTAGCCGTGGTAGGCGTCGCCGAGGCCGACGGTCCGGGAGTCCATGTAGACCTTGGGCTGCTTGTCCATCACGACCATCGTCCCGTTCCAGGTGTCCAGGCCGGGGCGGCCTGCGGTGACCGGGATCCGGGTGTCGGGCCTGCCGTCCTCCGTGACGGTCATCGTGTGGGTGCGCACGTCGACGGTCGCGGTCAGGGAACGGCCGATGGAGAAGTGCCGTACGGCGTGGCTGCCGACGCGCAGGGTGACGCGGGTGCCGGGCTTCCAGTAGGCGGGCGGGCGGTAGTCGACGCGCTGCCCGTCGAGCAGGTTGCGGTCCTTGACCCAGCTCCAGGCGCCCGTGACGGCGGGCCGGGCGCCGACGCCGAGCCAGTGCTCGACCGCGGCCCGCTCGGCGCGCGGCACCGGGCGCGGGAAGGTGACGGATATCGGCATGCCCACCCCCACGGTGGCCCCCTCGCCGACGTTGACCTGCGCGCCGGCGAGCGCGGCCGGCTCGGGGACGGCGGGCGCGGCGGGGCGGGGCGCGGCGGAGGTGCGGGCGGCGGCCGGCTCGGCCGCGGCCGTGGAGGCGGTGGAGGCGGTGGCCGCGCAGCCGGTCGCCGCCAGCAGCAGCGCGCAGGCCGCCGCGAGGGCCCCGGCGACGGCTTTCGAACGGCGTGGGCGGGCTGACGGGGCGTGCGGGATACGTGAGCGATGCGCGTGCGTGGACACGGAAGTTCCCCCCTGGGATGCGTGCGGACATGGTCTGTACGCACGGCCCGGCGCCCCGGTTGCATCGGGACGCGGAGGAATTCCCGGCCCCGCACGCGCCGTAGGATCGCCTCTTCGGACGGGGAGCGCGGGGGGCCGGGGATGACGGAGGAGGAGTTCGACGCCTTCTACACGGCTGCCTTCCCCCGTCTGGTCGGGCAGCTCTACGCCTTCACCGGAGACCACGCCGAGGCACAGGACGTCGTGCAGGAGGCGTTCGTACGGGCCTGGGACCGGCGGATGTCCTTCGACGCGGCCGAGGCACCGGAGGCGTGGATCCGCACGGTGGCCACCCGGCTCGCGGTCAGCCGGTTCCGGCGCGCCCGGCGCTGGCTGGAACTCGTCCGCAAGGACACCCCACGGGAGCAGGTCCCGGGACCCGGACCGGAACACGTCGCGCTGGTCGCCGCGCTGCGCGCCCTGCCTCCGGCGCAGCGGCTGGCCGTGGTCCTGCACCACGTGTGCGATCTGAGCGTGGAACAGATCGCCGCGGAGACCGGCGCGCCCGCCGGTACGGTCAAGGCGCGGCTGGCTCGGGGCCGCGCCGCGCTCGCCCGTCATCTGTCGCCCGAGGAGGCCGAGACCATGACCGGGACGAAGGAGGCCACGCATGCCCCATGACCCGACGGGCCCGGCCGCGCCCGGGGAGAACGCCGACCGGCTGACGCACGCCCTGCGCGAGGTCGCCGAGCAGGGCAGGCGCCCCGCACCCGGCCCGGGCGCCGCCGTGCGCCGCCGGGCCGTGCTGCGCCGCCGTACCCGCCGGGCCGGGCTGGTGTCGGCAGGCCTCGTCGTCGCGGGCGCGGCCGTCCTCACCGCCACGACCTTGCTGGACGGCGCCGAACGCCCCGCGCCGCCCGCCGCGACCGCCTCCACCACCGCCCCGGCACCGCCCCCGTCCCCCGACGGCGACACCCCCGTCGACGACATCCGGATCGACCTGTCCACCCTGGAACTGCGGGCCGGGGGACGGACGTTCCCCCTCTCCGCCCCCGGTATGAACCGGCCGTTCCGCGGAGACGCGGTCACCCGGGTCACCGAACGCCTGCGGCACGCCCGGTTCAGCGTCTCGCCCACGGGCGAGATCGAGCGGCACGACTGGGTGCTGGCCTTCAGCGGACCCGAGCGGGAACCGCACTACCTCTACGGCGCCGACCCCGCCACCGACGTCCCCGGCCGCCGCCCGTCCACCCTGAGCGTGATCGGCCTGCGCACCCCCGACGCCCGCTGGCTGTACGAGCACACGCCCGTCGGCACCCGCATCACGATCACCGGGACCGGTACCTAGGGGGTGGTGCCTACTCCTCGGGGCGGGTGCGGGTCGGGGTGGAGCGGCCCGGTGGGGGGAGTTGGGACAGCTCGGTGCGGGTGAGCAGGACGTCGCCGATGAAGAGGTCGTAGAGCAGGATGCCGAGCGCGCCGCCGATCAGCGGGCCGACGATCGGGATCCACCAGTAGCCGCTGAAGACGCCGGACACGCTTCCCGGGAACGCCAGGCTGCCCCAGCCCGCCGCGTAGGTGAACAGGCGGGGGCCGAAGTCGCGGGCCGGGTTGATGGCGTAGCCCGCGTTCGCGCCGTAGGACACGCCGATGGCGGCGACGACGAGGCCGACGACCAGGGGGCCGAGGTTGGCCTGCACGGCCTGGTTGCGCAGGTCGATGACGGCGGCGATCAGCATCAGCAGGAACGCCGTGCCCACGATCTGGTCGATCAGCGGACCCCAGACGCCGCCGTGGAAGTAGGGGGCCGGGAAGGTGGCGAAGATGGAGAAGGTGGTGTTGGTGTGGCCGTTCACCTTCGGTCCGGTCACGGTGCGGTCGAAGGTGTCGATCGCGTCGTGGTAGACGAGGTAGACCAGCGCCGCGCCGGTGAGGGCGCCCACGACCTGCGCGAACCAGTACGGCAGCACCTTGGCCCAGGAGAAGCCCCGGCGCAGGGCCATGGCCAGGGTCACCGCCGGGTTGAGGTGGGCGCCGCTGATGCCGCCGGCGACGTAGACGCCGAACATGACGGCGAAGGCCCAGCCCCAGGCGATGAGCAGCCAGTCGCCGGCCGCCAGGAAGATCGTGGTGGTGGTGGCGGCCCGGCCGGAACCGGGCAGCGCGGCGACCGCCATCGCGACCACGCCGCAGCCGAAGGAGATGAGGACGAAGGTCCCGAAGAACTCCGCCATGCACTCGCCCAGCAGACCGCCCCGGCTTCTGAGCCGGGACGTCTTGACGAGCGGAGGGATGTCCACAGCCATGGAGGCCCCCTTAGAAGGAGCAATGCGGCCAATGTCACCATATTGGCTCACAACGTCACTCCCCGCAGGGTGAACGTCCCCGACCACCCGCAAGGGGGACCCGTAGGGGCGGGTGCGGCGGTCTCAGCCGCCCGTCTGCCGGACCACCGACGCCGGTGCCTGCGGGGTGTCGGCGGCGCCGGCCGGGCCCACGTTGGCCGCCAGCAGCAGACCGGACGCGGCGATCACGGCCGCGGCGACGCCCCGGGCGGCGGAGCCCCGTCCGTCCGGACGGACGCGGGGGCGGGTGCGGGTGTGGGATGCGTAGGGTGCGGATGTACGTCCGGACACGGCGACCTCGCAACACAACAGCGGAGTGTCAAGCATGCTTAATCCGCCGTTTAACCTAGGTGCTGTCGCCGCCCAACGGCAAGGGCGGCAGGGGGAGTTGGGGGGCGCGGCAGCATGCTGGAGCGGGACGAACCGGAGGTCGTCGGACGGCGGGTGCAGCGGCTGCGCGCCCAGCGGGGGCTGACCCAGCGGCAGCTGGCGGAACCGGCGTACACCCCCGCCTACATCTCCACCCTGGAGGCGGGCCGGGTCCGGGCCTCGGACGAGGCACTCAGGCACATCGCGGACCGGCTCGGGGTCACCTTCGAGGAGCTGGCCACCGGCCGCCCCGCCCACCTCGCCACCGGCCTCAGGCTGCGGCTCACCGAGGCCCAGCGGCTCCTCGCCGACGGCCGGGCCGAGGAGGCCGCCGCCCAGTACGGCCTGGTGCGCGCCGAGGCGGAGGCGCACGGCCTCGGCCCCGAACAGGCCGCCGCGCTGCTCGGCCTCGGCGAATGCGCCCTGGAGACCGGCGCGCTGAGCGAGGCACGGGACCGCTTCGAGCGGGCCGAGGAGCAACTGGCCGACCAGGCCCTGCCGATGCGGGTGCCCGCGGTGCGCGGCCGGGCCGTCGCCCACTACCTCGCGGGCGAACTCCGGTACGCCGTCTACCTCCTGGAGACCACGCTCGACGAGCTGAACCGCGGCGGACTGCACGACCCGGACGCGCTGCTGCTGCTCTACGCCAGCGTCATCGGCCCGTACATGGACATGGGCGCCCACGCCCGCGCCGCCCAGGCCGCCGAGTTCGCCCTGGCGCTCGCCCCGCGGGCCGGCGACCCCGCGCTGATCGCCCGGATGCACCGCTCGGTCGCCCGTACCCTGCTCGCCGAGGGCCGTATCGCCGAGGCCGACGCCTCCCTGGCCAAGGCGGCCGAGCTGTACGCCCAGCTGCGGCTGCGCACCGAGCTGGCCAACTGCCACTGGATGCGCGGCTACGTCTACGCGCAGAACGGCGAACTGGACCGGGCGGAACAGGAGTTGCGCCAGGCGCACAGCATGCTCGCCCGGACCCGGGCCGCCCTGTACCGCAGCCAGGCCGCCGTCGAACTCGCCGACGTACTGCACCGCCGGGGCCGCTCCGAGGAGGCCGCCGAGCTGCTGGAGGGGGTCCTCGGGGACTTCTCCTCCGAGCGCGGCGCCGTGCACGCCGCCGCCGCGCACCGCCTGCTCGGCATCATCGCCGAGGACGCCCGGGACACCGAGGCCGCCGAGGAGCACTACGTCCGCGCCCTCAGCCTCCTGGAACGCGCGGGCGCCGCCGGGGACCTCGCCGACCTGTGCCGGCTGCTGGGCGACCTGCTGCGCCGCACCGGCCGGACCGAGGCCGCCCTGGACGCCTACCGCACCGGCCTCGGCCACCGCACCGCCCCCGGCACCACCACCCTGGGCCCGGCCCCGGCCCAGCCCCCGCTGTGGCCCGTACCCCCGTCCCCGGGCCGTCCCCCGCTGTGACCCTCACACCTCCGCCCGGCCCTGCCGGCGGATGTCCGCCAGCCGGAGGGCGCCGATCTGGACGGCGGCCTGGGTCGCCTCGTTCGGTACGTCGCCCAGGCCGCCGTTGGTGAGCGCGAAGGCGTCCTCGCCGACCCGGACGGCGGCCACGTCCATCGTGAGCAGGAACCGCTGCCCGCCCTCATCGAAGGCGGCACAGGTGACGCGCAGCCCCTGGCGCGCGTCCCCGACCTCCGGCAGCGGGGCGTCCCGCACCTGCACGTCCTCCAGCAGCCCCAGCTGTGTGGTGGCCGTGAACCGGGCGCAGCGCACCGGCATCTCCCGCAGCCAGGCCAGCATGGCGTCGACGTCCGCCGGGCGGCGGGCACCGATCTGGAACCGGAGCTGGGCCTCGGTGTCGGCGTCGTCCAGGCCGACGGCGACGCGCGCCGGGGCGCCGAGGAGTTCGTCGCTGTAGAGGGCGTCGAGCAGCCGCTGGCACTCCCCGGCCGCCGTGCGGCTCTTGAGCAGCCCGTCCCGCCAGGTGGCTGCGCCGCGCGTGGCGGTCCAGGGGGCGCCGAGGTCGGTCTGGGTGATCAGCGCGGCCTGCGCCTGCTCGTCGCTGAGCGTGGAGCCGTCGGCCCGCCGGGGCGCCGTGGACCCCGGGGCCGGCCGGTCGAGCGTGGGCAGCGGGTGCGGGGCGCTCGCCGGGTGGTTCAGCCCGAGGGCCGCGCAGCCGCCGCCGAGCAGCAGGCCGGTGGCGAGGAGGGGGAGCGCGACGGCACGGGGGAGGCGGGGGACGCGCGGGGATATCGCGGGGGACATCGGTGCCTCCTGGACTGCGTGCGGCCGGGGTGCCTGGTCTCACGGCACCACCGGGCCGGGCGCCCCACCAGCGCTCGGAGCCGTACGGGTGAGGGCGTACGGCCGGTGCGCTTCGGGGCGCCGGGGGGAAGGCCGGCGTGCGCTGGGCGCCGGGGGAAATTCCGTGGAGCGGGCCGTACCGCCCCTGTTACCGTCCCGTCCATGCAGCGCGCCCCGCAGTGCCCGTCGAGCACGACGACGCCGGAGACCGTCCCGGCGCGCTGACACCTGAGCAGCATCCGAGCCCCGGGGCGCACGCCCCGGGGCTCCGGCGTGTCCCGGGCCGTCCGCCCCCGTCCACCCCGACGGAAGGACCCCCATGAACCACCAGCCCGGCCACCACGACCACCGTGACGAGTGCGGCCGGCCCGACCGCCCCGACCACCGCCGGCTCGGCCGCGAGCTCGGCCTCTTCGGCACCGACCCGCTGATGGGCGCCGGACTGCCGTACTGGCTGCCCGACGGCGCGGCCGTCCGGCACGCCCTGGAGGAGTACATCCGGGAGGCCGAACGCCGGGCCGGCTACCGGCACGTGTACTCGCCCGTGCTCGGCAAACGGGAGCTGTACGAGATCTCCGGGCACTGGGACCACTACCGCGACGACATGTACCCGCCGATGCGGCTCGGCGGCGAGGAGGCCGTGCTGCGGCCCAGCCTCTGCCCGCACCACGCGCTGATCTACCGCTCCCGCGCCCGCAGCCACCGGGAGCTGCCGCTGCGCATCGCCGAGCTGGGCACCATGCACCGCGCCGAACTGTCCGGCGTGCTCGGCGGCCTGACCCGGGTGCGCGCCATCCACCTCAACGACGCCCATGTCTTCTGCACCCTGGACCAGGCGGTGGCCGAGGCCCGCGCCGCCCTGGAGCTGATCGGCCGCGCCTACGCCGACCTCGGCATCAAGGCCGTGCGCCACCGCCTCTCCCTGCCCGGCGCGGGCGGCAAGTACGTCGCCGACCCCGGGCTGTGGCGGCGGGCCACCGCACTGCTGCGGCAGGTCCTGGCCGAGACCGGGGTGGCGTACGAGGAGGCGCCGGGCGAGGCCGCGTTCTACGGCCCGAAGATCGACGTACAGATCGCCGACCCGGCGGGCCGCGAGTCCACCTTGTCCACCGTGCAGATCGACTTCCACCAGCCCGCCCGCTTCGGCCTGCGCTACACCGGCCCCGACGGCGCCCGGCACCGGCCGGTGATGGTGCACCGCAGCGTCATCGGCAGCGTGGAGCGGGCCGTCGCGCACCTCGTCGAAACCCATGCCGGGGCCTTCCCGGCCTGGCTGGCACCGGTCCAGCTGGTCGTCCTGCCGGTGGCCGAGGAGCAGCTGGAGCAGGCGGAGCGGCTGGTCCGGGAGGCCGTCGCGCTCGGTCTGCGCGCCGAACTGGCCGGGCCCGGCCAGGGCACCCTCGGGGCCAGGATCCGGGCCGCGCGGCTGGTGCCGTACCAGGCGGTGATCGGCGCCCGGGAGGCCGGCGCCGGGCTGGCCGCCGTACGGCTGCGGGACGGACGGCGACCGGGCGCGCTGCCGGTGCCGGAACTGCTGCGCCGGATCACCGCGCGGGTGGCGGCCCACTCCACCGTGCTCTGGGACGAGGACCCGCTGATCTAAGGTCGGCTGGACGGAAGGAGACCGCCGTGACCGGTCAGCCCGTGCCTGTGATCATCGACTGCGACACCGGCGTCGACGACGCCCTGGCCCTGCTCTTCGCCGTACGCCACCCGGGGCTCGATCTGCGGGCCGTGACCTGTGTCGCCGGGAACACCGACGTGGACGGGGTGGTCCGCAACACCCTGACCGTGCTGGAACGGGCGGGCGCTCCGGCCGTCCCGGTGGCGCGGGGTGCCGAACGCCCGCTGATCGAGCCGGCCCGCCACGCTCCGGTGCACGGCGTCGACGGCATGGGCGACCTGGGGCTGCCGGCCCCCGCCCGGGGCCCGGCGGACGTGGACGCGGTCACCCTGCTGCGCCGGGAGATCCTCGCCTGCCCGCGCCCCGTGACGCTGATCCCGACCGCCCCGCTCACCAACATCGCGCTGCTGCTGCGCACCCACCCCGAGGTCACCCGGAACATCGAGCGGATCGTGTTCATGGGCGGGGCGGTGGCCACCGGGAACGCCACCCCGGTCGCGGAGTTCAACGTCTGGCACGACCCGGAGGCCGCGGCGGTGCTGCTGACGGCCGGGGTGCCGATCACCATGTACGGCCTGGACGTCTTCCGGCGGGTCGTCGTACCCGGCGCCGAGGTGCGCCGGCTGCGCGCGAGCGACGAGCCCGGCACCCGCCTGGCCGGGGACCTCCTCGCGTGCCGGCCGACCAGGCAGGGCAGGGAGCCGGGAGCGGAGGACGCCGGCGGCCTCGGTGACGCGGGCGCGGTGTGCGCGGTGGCCGATCCGGCGGGCCTCACCACCCGGCTGCTGCCGGTCGAGGTCTGCCTGGCGCCCGGACCGGCCCGCGGCCAGACCGTCGTGGACCTCAGGACCGGCCCCGGCGAGTCCGAGTTCCACGACGACGGCTCCGAACGGGCCGTGGTGGACGTGGCGTTGGACGTGGATGTGGACCGGTACGTGAGGCTGTACCTGGAGACGGTGGAACGGCGCTGACGACCCTGACGGCGCCGGCGGCCCTGGCGCCCGTCGGGCCGGTCCTTGCCAAGGCGCTTTACAAAAAGGGTGGTCTGCGCCGCGCTCGCCCGCCGGCTCAGTCGGACGGCGCCGCCCGCACCGACCAGCGCTCCTCCACCCGTGCCAGCCGCCAGTACGCCAGCGCCACCGCCCACACCGCCACGAACAGGCCGACGATGAGATAGCCGACGTTGTCCAGGTCCAGGCCGGCCACCCAGCCGGTCACCGGGTCGCTGAGGTCGAACTTCTCGTGCAGCACACCGACCAGCTCGATGGTGCCGATGAAGAAGGCCACGGCGATCGACAGACCGGTGATGGCGAGGTTGTAGAAGACCTTGCGGACGGGGTTGGCGAACGCCCACTGGTAGGCGAAGTTCATGAACGTGCCGTCGAGGGTGTCGAACAGGCTCATCCCGGCGGCGAACAGCAGCGGCAGGCACAGGATCGCGTACCAGGGCAGGCCGGCCGCCGCGCCCGAGCCGGCCATCACCATCAGGGTGACCTCGGTGGCCGTGTCGAAGCCGAGGCCGAACAGGAAGCCCAGCGGGTACATCTGCCCCGGCCGGGACACCGACTTCGTCAGCCGCCCCAGCAGCCGGTTCATGAAACCCCGGGAGTCCAGGTGCCGTTCCAGCTCCGTCTCGTCGTACCCGCCCGCGCGCATCGCCCGGAAGACCTTCAGGATGCCCGCCAGGGCGACCAGGTTCAGGGCGGCGATGAGGTAGAGGAAGGACCCGGAGATCGTCGTGCCGAGCACCCCGAGCACCTGGTGGGTGGTGGAGCCCTCGTTCATCACCCTCCCGGCCAGCGAGGTGCCGCCCGCGATCAGCAGGGCCAGCAGCACGACCACGCTGGAGTGCCCGAGCGCGAACCAGAACCCCACCGACACCGGCCGCTTGCCGTCGGCCATCAGCTTGCGGGTGGTGTTGTCGATCGCCGCGATGTGGTCGGCATCGAAGGCGTGGCGCATGCCGAGGGTGTAGGCGGTGATCCCCAGCCCCACGCCGAACACCTGGGAGCCGACCTGGTAATGCCTCGGGGCGACCAGCAGATAGAGGATCCCGAAGGCGACGACGTGCAGGGCGAGGATCACCACCAGCAGCCCCGCCGTCTTGACGGTGTCCTCACGTCGCCAGCGGAAAGAAGCAGCATCAGCCATCGGGTTCACGCTCCAGCACCTCGTGGATCACTTCGTGAGCTGCCGTGGCCGGTCTCCTGGCTTACGGGTCACACGTCCGCCGTTCCTGCCTTCCCGGCCTTTCGGCCAGTGGCCCGGCGGATGCCGGACGGAACGGGAACTCCCCGATCACAGTGGCGAGGGCCGCTCCGGTCTCACACCGGCTTCCCGAACACCACGGCCCGCCCACCGTAGAGGGGCACGCGGTTTCCTGCATAGCTGCGCAGTCGGGCAGGTATTCAAGATCACATCGGCGCCTGCCAGGATGGGGGCATGCATCTCGTTCCTGCCGACCGTGCCGATCGTCGCACCATCGACGGTCACCGGGTGTGCGAGGCGATCGCCGCCATCGGCGACGCGGGGCGTCTGCGCACCTGGGCCGACCGTTTCTCGCTGCTGGCCGACGCCAACCGGCTCGCGCTGCTGCTCGCCCTGCACCGGACCGGGCCGCTGGCCGTCTCGGACCTGGCGATCGCCACGGGCATGAACGACCCGGCCGTCTCCCAGGCCCTGCGGCTGCTGCGCGCGGCGGGGGTCGTGGCGGGGGAGAAAGAGGGGCGCGTGGTGCGCTATCGGGTGGTGGACGAGGACGTGAGGGGCCTGTTGGAGCACTGCGCCGCCTGACCGCCCCGGAAAAGGTTCCCTTTCGGGCAATGTGGACAGATACAGATTCCGTACCCTCGTCCGTCCCAGGGGAGCCCGTATGGCAGACCGCCCGCCGGACCTCTCGTCCAAGAACCCCGACTGGTGGCGCCAGGCCGTCATCTACCAGGTCTATCCACGCAGTTTCGCCGACGCCGACGGTGACGGCCTCGGCGACCTCAGGGGCCTGACCCAGCGGCTGTCCCACCTCACCGCGCTCGGTGTCGACGCCCTGTGGCTGAGCCCCTTCTACCCCTCCGAACTCGCCGACGGCGGCTACGACGTCATCGACCCGCGCGGTGTCGACGAACGCCTGGGCACCCTGGACGACTTCGACGCCCTGGTGGGCGAGGCGCACCGGCTGGGCCTGAAGGTCGTCGTGGACATCGTCCCCAACCACACCTCCCATCTGCACCGCTGGTTCCAGGAGGCGCTGCGCGCCGGGCCCGGCTCGGCCGCCCGCGAGCGGTACGTGTTCCGGCCGGGGCGCGGCCCGCACGGGGAACTGCCGCCCACCGACTGGCAGTCGGTGTTCGGCGGCAGCGCCTGGCACCGGGTGGCCGACGGGGAGTGGTACCTGCACCTGTTCGCCCCCGAGCAGCCCGACCTGAACTGGGACAACGAGGAGGTCCGCGCCGACTTCCGCACCACCCTGCGGTTCTGGTCCGACCGGGGTGTGGACGGCTTCCGCGTGGACGTCGCCCACGGTCTGGCCAAGGACCTCACCGAACCGCTGCGGGACCTCGGCGCCCTCGGCGCGACCGGCGAGACGGCCCTGCGGCATCTGGCGCCGGGCAGCCACCCGTACTGGGACCGGGACGAGGTGCACGAGATCTACCGCGACTGGCGCAAGATCTTCGACGCCTACCGCCCGCCCCGCATGGCCGTCGCCGAGGCCTGGGTCCCGGGCGGCCGGCGGGCCCTGTACGCCCGTCCCGACGAACTCGGCCAGGCCTTCAACTTCGAGTACCTCCAGGCGGGCTGGGACGCGGAGGAGCTGCGCGGGATCATCGCCGGCGAGCTGGCCACGGCCCGCTCGGCCGGTGCCTCCGCGACCTGGGTGCTGTCCAACCACGACGTCGTACGGCACGCCTCCCGGCTCATGCTGCCGCCCGGCACCGACCCGGAGGCCTGGCTGCTCGCCCACGGCTCGGCGCCCGCCGTCGACCCGGCGGCCGGACTGCGCCGGGCCCGCGCGGCGACCCTGCTGATGCTGGCGCTGCCCGGCTCGGCGTATCTGTACCAGGGCGAGGAACTCGGTCTGCCCGAGGTCGCGGACCTGCCCACGGAGGTGCTCCAGGACCCGATCTGGGAGCAGACCGGCCACACCCGCAAGGGCCGCGACGGCTGCCGGGTGCCCCTGCCGTGGACGACGACCGGGCCGTCGTACGGCTTCGGGCCCGGGGCCGGCTGGCTGCCGCAGCCCGCGTCCTTCGCCGGGTACGCGGTCCAGGCGCAGACCGGTGTGGAGGGCTCCACGCTGGAGCTGTACCGCACGGCCCTGCGGCTGCGCCGCAAGCTGCTGGACGGCGAGACGCTGACCTGGACCCCGGGCGCGCCGGCCGGCGTGCTGGACTTCGCCCGCACCGAGACCTGGCGCAGCGTCACCAACCTGGGCACGGAGCCGGTGCCGCTGCCTCCCGGCGAGGTCCTGCTGAGCAGCGCCCCGCTGCCCGGCGGCGGGGTGCTGCCGCCGGACACCACCGTGTGGCTGGCCTGAGCCCTCCCGGCCGTGGCTAACCGGCCGGCGGGGCCGGGCTCGGCCCCGCCCCGGTGCCGCCGCCGCCCGCGATGCCGTCGATGTCCACCGGTGTGGAGGTGGCCGACGGCGGCGGGGTGAGGACCACCTGCGGCCGGCCGGCGGCCGGGGGCGGCGGGGTCAGGTCGGAGTCGGGCAGCTTGGGCGGGGTGGTCTGCTGGAACAGGGTCTGGTCGAAGTCCACCAAGCCCGTCTTCTCCATCACGGAGATGTGGTCCAGCACGGTGTCGTTGGCCTGGTCGGCCAGGGCCCGCACCAGCGAGTTCTTCGTGGTGGACCGGATCTTCGCCACCGTGTTGAAGATGGAGCCGTGCGTCATCCGCAGGATGTTGGCGAAGTCCGTGTCGAACTGTCTGCCGCTCTCCCCGTTCAGCTGCCGTACGAAGCCCCGCTGCTGGGGGCTCGCCTCGTCGGGCAGCGTGATGTTCAGCATCGGGGCGATCTTCCGGCAGGTGGTGTCGAGCGCGGCGTGCCCGTCGACCAGGTGCCGGCTCGCCGTGATCACCGCCTCGGAGCCGCCCTTGCGCAGCCCGATCTGCCCGACGGGGTACTCCCACAGCCCGGCCGCCCGCACCTTCACCACGAAGTCCCGGTCCTGCTCGGTCAGCGGCCCCCACTGGGTGCTCGCGATGACACGGTCCTGTGCCCCGGAGACCTTGCTCAGGCCGAGCAGGCCCGGGTAGGCGAGCGCGGCGAGGGTCAGGGCCATCGCACCGCCCACGAACAGCGTTCCCGTCGCGTTCCGCGAAAAGCGCACCGTGCCTCCTGCCGGGGATCCTCCGTCGTCGGCCCGGCCCCACGGCGGTACGCGGGTCCGGACACCCAAGCGGTACGGACACCGGGCCGGTTCGTATCAGCGCGCGCGGGTAAAGAATCGGCCGGGCGATGTTGGCCGGTGATTGACCACCGCCCGGGGGAAGGTTGACCCGCGCCCGGGCGAAGCCAGACCGGGGGCGCGCCTAGATTCACCGCATGCCCGCACCGCCCTCCCCCCGCACCCCCGCCGCGCTGCCCGTCCTGCCCTACCGCAAGCCCGTCAAGGGCCGCGACTACTGGGTACTGGACGACGTCCTGCCCGGCATCGACGCCGTACGGCAGCGGTGCCTGGCCAAGGAGGACTGGGTCCGGGGCCACCCGTACACCTCCGAGACCTGGCCGGGGCTGCGCGCCACGCCCGGCCTGGAGCCCGGTGAACTGGCACGCGTGGAGCGGCTGGTGAAGCGGGCGACCGGGGCGAAGGAGCTGTGGGTGCAGCGGGCGCCGGGCGGCGGCACCCTCGACCACAACTGCGTCCAGGTGGTCGGCGAGGGCGAGAGCGAGCCCCGCCCGCACACCGACTCCCGCGCGCTGTGCCGGTACGCGGCCGTGCTGTACCTCAATCCCGAGGCGCCCGAGGACTGCGGGACCGCCTTCTACCGGCAGTCGCTGCCCGGCGGCCGGCTCGGCGGCAACATCGTCCGGGCCCCGCACACCAACCTCGTCGAGGCCCTCGGTACGCGGTACGTCCCGGCGGACCACTTCGAGGAGGACGTCCGGGTCCCGCACCGGTACAACCGCCTGCTGCTGTACCGCGCCGACCTGGTGCACAGCGCGACCGGTTACACCGGCCGTACCCTGGCGGACAAGCGCATGACGGCCGTCTTCTTCTGGATGGCCTGAGCGCGGGCCTCCGGCCTACGGCGCGGCCTGGAGCCGGCCCAGCTGCCGCTGGATGTCCTCCAGCGCGCCGCGCCGGCGCCCGGGCACTCGTAGGCGCAACTCCGCGAGAGCGGCCCCGAGTTCACGGGCGTGCGCCGGGTCCTCGATACGGCCCCACTGGTGGTGGGCGCGGTCCGCGGCCGCCTCCACGGCGGGCGCGTCCGCCGCCTGCCCGGCGGCCAGCCGCGCCTCGGCCACCGCGAGCCAGGCCCGGCAGCTGCGCACCGGGTCCCCGGCGAACATCGCGAGATCGGCCCGTACCTCCCGCCAGTGCAGCGCCTGCTCGGACCCGGCGCCGTACGCCCGCACGGCGTCCTCCTCGTACCGCGCGGCCAGCCCGTCCGCCTCCCGGTGCAGGCCGCCCTGAACGGCTGCGCTGATGGCAGCGTGCGGATCGGCCCCGGCGGCCATCCGGCCGCCCGACTCACCAGACGGCTCCCCGAACGTTTCACCGGGCCAACCCCCGGACGAACCGCCGAGGCCATCGCCGAGCCGGTCCCCGGACGGATCGCCGGCCCGGTCACCGAGGCGGTCATCGAGCCGGTCCCCGAACGTTTCACCGGACCGGTCGTCCAGGCGGTCGCCGGACGGACCTCCGGACTGGTCACCGAGGCGGTCGCCGAGCCGGTCCCCAGACGGACCGCCGGCCCGGTCACCGAGACGGTCGCCGAACGGACCGCCGGGACGACCGCCGAGCCGGTCCCCGGACGGATCACCGGCCCGGTCACCGAGGCGGTCGCCAGGCGGATCCCCGAACGGTCCGCCGGACCAGTCGCCGAGCGGGTCACCGGACGGACCCCCGGGCCGGTCACCCAGCCGGTCGCCGGCTCCCTCCCCGGGCCGGTCGCCAAGGCCGTCGCCGGCCCGGTCCGCGGCCGGACCCCACGGCCCTGACAGGCCCGGCGCCGACAGCCCCGGCGCTGGAACTCCTGGCGTCGGCGAGCCCGGCACCTCGCCGGGCGGTACGGCCGGGGCGGGCGGGGCCGGTGGTGTCGTCACTGGTGCTGTCCGGCCTCCCGGGTGGGCCAGTAGCAGGTTGCCCCGGGTTTCCTCCGGGATGCGGCTCAGGGCCTGTTCGTGCAGGGTGCCCAGCGGGGGACGGTGGCCGCTGCGCAGCAGGGTGGCGACCGTCTTCATGTACGCCGGCTCGGCCAGGCCCCGCCGGGCGGGCGGGGCGACACGGCCGTACACGGCGGTGTGCGGGCCGCAGTCGAGGCCACGCTCGGTGATGTGCTTCCACGCCTCGGCGTCGGCGTGCAGATCGACCACGAGCGCGGTGTCCGCGGCCGAGCGCAGCCGCAGCTCCTCGCGGATCCAGTGCCAGGGCAGCGCGGTGTAGCGGACGGTGGCCGCGGTGGTGCGGGCCAGGGCCAGGTGGGGCCGGTGCTGGCGCCGGTCCAGGTGCAGTTGCCCGGTGAGGTACACGGTGAGCGGTCCGGGCGCCGCCGCCGCGGCCCGCAGCCGGGTCAGGACGGCCTGCGGTTCCAGCGGGTCGGCGAGTTCCACGACGTTCGCGGTGTCGGCGCCGGACAGCACGGCGGGGGCGACGGCCGCCAGCACCGGCAGGACACCGGCCGCGTCCACCAGGCGCCCCCGGCCCACCGGCGAGGCCGCGAGCAGCAGCACGGTTCCGGGCATCGTGCCTCCCCCTGTCACCCGTGGGCCCGTCGGTCCCGAGGGCTCCGTAGATCCGCTCTCCAGCCAGCACCGTAACCGCTGGCACCGCGCACCGGGGCCTCAGTACCGCAAACATCCCTGTTCGAGGTCGTCCGGCGGGCCCCCGCCCCCGGGCAGCCGGCGCACCGCGAAGATCGTGGTGTCGTCCGCCAGCCGGCCCCCGCTGTGCCGCAGCACGCCGTCGCGGACCCGGCGGACCAACCGGTGCGGGGCGGCCCGGCGCGGGTCGGCGCGGACCGCGCGGGCGACCTCGCGGGTCAGGTCGTAGAAGTCGCCGGGCCGGTCGCGGGCCTCGGTCACCCCGTCGGTGACCAGCAGCAGCGTCTCGTCCAGCGCCAGCGGCACCCGGCGCACCGGTGGCAGCCGGCCGCCCGTGAGGTCGGCGCAGCCCAGCGGCACGCCCTCGCCGCTGGGCAGCTCGCGGATCCCGCGCGGGCCGACGGCCAGCGGCGGTTCGTGGCCGAAGTTCACCATCTCCAGGGTCTGCGGCGCGTCCCCGGGGAAGGCGATCAGGACGGCCGTGGCGAACCGGTCGCCGTCGGCCCCGCCGAGCGCGACGGTGTGGGCGCGGTGCCGCAGCATCCGGATCTCCAGCCGCTCGGCGACGGTCGCGAGGTCCTTCTCGTGGTACCCGGCCTCGCGGAACGTGCCGAGCAGCGCGGCGGCGGCCTCCACCGCGCCGAGGCCCTTGCCCTGCACGTCGCCGACGAGGACGCGGGTGCCGTGCGGGCTGGGCTGGATGTCGTAGAAGTCGCCGCCGACCCGCGCCTCGACGTCGGCGGCCAGGTACACCCCCGCCTGTTCCAGCCCGGCCCAGTCGGGCGGCAGCGGGCGCAGCACGGTGCGCCGGGTGGTGTCGGCGATGTCCCGGATGTGCACGACCTGGCGTTCCCGGCGCACGCGCACGGCGGCGGCGAGGGTGGCCAGGGCGCCGCCGACGGCGACCAGGATGAAGTCGCCGAGCCCGGCCTGGTACTGCTCGGGCCAGGCGCTGTCCACGAAGACGTACGTGGCCACCGCCAGCAGTCCGTACCCGGCCGTGGTCCACGCCCCGCAGATCGCCGAGGAGATGCCCGGGACCAGGACGATCCACGAGATCATCCGCAGTCTCTCGCCGGTGGAGAAGTCCGCCACGACGACGCCGGTGAGGAGCAGTAGCGGGAGCAGCCAGGCGACGCTCCGCCCGCGCACCCGCAACAGCGGTCGCCGCCCGTACTCCATCCACGTCACGGCCGGCAGCCCTCCATGTCCTCAGCGAAACACGGGGGAGATGCGCACGCATCCGGGCACCCGGCACCCTCCCGGCCGAGTTGCCGGGCCCCGCACCCCGGTGTGCCCTGGTAGCGGAGGCAGTTCGGGGGCGAGGAGAGAGAGGAGTGCTCTCATGGCTCAAGCGGCACCCGCACCCGGCGGCATGTCCCGGCCCGGCCGCACGCCCGAGGTGGAGGGCCGGGCGACCGATGTGCGCGCCCGCCCACCCGACGTCTTCGACGCCCGTACGCACAAGCTGGCCAGGATCGGCGTGCCCGTCGTGCTGGGCCTCGTCTACGGCTACTGGGTGGCGGCCGACAACCGCTCCGGCGGCCCGATCACCGGCTGGAACCTGCTGCTCGGCTTCGTCAGCGCGCTGGTGTTCGCGGTGCTGTGCATGGCGCTGCTGGCGCTGGCGCCCCGGATGATCCGGGAGGCCCACGCGCTGCTGTGGACGGCGTTCGTCGGCTGCGCGTTCGGGTTCCTGTACGCCCAGAGCGGCAGGCCGGTGCTGCGGGCGATCCTGATCTCGCTGCTGGTCGCGGCGGCCACCTTCATGGCGTTCTTCTACCGCTACTACACGCGGGAGGACGTCTTCGGGCGCCGGATCCGCTGAACGGCGCGCGTGCGCCGGGCGCCGTGCGCACCGGTGTGCGCGGGCGTGGTTCCGGGCCCGGTCCGGCTCCACGACCCATGAGAAGCCGGCCGCGCCGGAACCACCAGCACCAGCAAACACCCGTCCGGGTGAACGCTCCACCGGAGGACGGATCCTCCGACGCCCTTCCGCGGGTCCATGCCGTCCCGCGAGTCCGGCATTCCCCCAGGCCAGTCGGCCCCGTCCCCGCGAGTCCGGCGTTCCGCCAGGCGGGTCCGCGATTCCTCCGAGCGGGTCCTCCCGCCGCCCGAACGCAGTGCCCCCGCTCGCGCCCCGGCCCGGGGGGCTCTTGTCTGGACATGTGCCCTCACGACGCCTCAGGAGCGCCCTGTCGGCCGTACTGGTCACCCTGTCCTGCCTCCTCGTCCCGTTCGGCGCGCTGGCGGCCTGGGCGGCGTACGGGCTGGCCGACACGGGCCGGTACGTCACCGCCATGGCGCCGCTCGCCGCCGACCCGGCCGTGCGGGAGGCCGTCGCGGACACCGTCGGTGACGGCCTCCTGCGGGCGGTGGACCAGCGCCTGGACGTCCGCCCGGCGCCCGGCCCGGTGCGCCCGTTCGTGCGCGACGCGGTCCGCTCCTTCACCCAGACCCGGGCGTTCCGGCTGGCCTGGGACACCGGCAACCGGGTCACCCACGACGCCGTGCTGCGCGCCCTGCGGACCCGGGACGAGGGCGCCGTCACCGTCGACCTGGCTCCCGTCACCGCGCAGGTCAAACGTCAGCTCGCCCGCGACCACGTGCCGCTCGCCGCGCACATCCCGGTGGAGCACACCGCGGTCGCCGTGCTCCCGGCGCACCGGCTGGCCGCGTTCCGGAAGGGGTTCCACGTGCTCGAAGTCGCCGGTACCTGGCTGCCGGCCGCGTCCGTGGCGTTCGCCGTCGGCGGGATCGCGCTCGCCGTCCGCCGCCGCCGGGCGGTGGCCGCCACCGCCCTGGGCACGGCCCTGGGCGGCGCGCTGCTGGTGCTCGCCCTCCGCGTCGGCCGCGCCCTGACCCTGGCCGACCTGCCGGCCGGGGTGTCGCACGGCGCGGCGGGCGCGGTCTACGACGCCCTGACCGGCTCCCTGCGCACGGCCGCCTGGCTGCTGCTCGGCCTCGGTCTCGCCGTCACCCTCACCCTCTGGCTCACCCGCCGGCTACGGCTGCCCCGCCCCGCACGACGCCGCCGACCGTCACCGGTCCCCGCACCCGCACCGTCCCCCGCACCGGCACCGACCCGGGCCCAGGCCTGACCGGTACCGCCGCCGAAGGCCCCCACGTGACCGCGCCCTTACGGCCCGGCGACCACAAAAGACCCACTGCCACCACCCACGCGACCGTGCCCCACGACCCGGCGACCACCCAAAACCCACCCCCGCCACCCGGCTCACCCACCGCCCGCGCCCGCCCCCTCCCGCGCCACACCGGCGAGCGTCGCCAGTGCCCGTGCCAGTTCCCGCTCCGACGCCGAGCCGAGGCCGAGCCTGACCGCGTCCGGAGCCCGGCCGGTGCCGACGGCGAAGGCCGTGCCGGGGGTGACGGCGATCCCGTGGTCCAGCGCGGCGGCCGTGAAGGTGTCCGCCCGCCACGGCGCCGGCAGCTCCCACCAGGCGAAGTAGGCGGCCGGGTCGGAGCGTACGGCGAACCCGGCCAGCTTCTCGGCGAGCAGCCGCTGGCGGCGCCGCGCGTCCTGCCGCTTGGCGGCCACCAGCCGGTCCACGGTGCCGTCGCCGAGCCAGCGCACCACCGCCTCCAGCGCGAAGCCGCCCGCGCTCCACCCGCCGGACCGCACGGCCCGCGCCACCGCCCCGGCCCGGTCCCGGGGCGCGACGACGAAACCGGCGGTGAGGCCGGGCGCGATCCGCTTGGACAGACTGTCCACCAGGTGCACCAGGCCGGGCGCGAGCGCGGCGAGCGGGGGTGTGCCGCCCGGCTGGAGGAAGGCCCAGATGCGGTCCTCGACCACCGGTATCCCCAGCCTGTGGACACAGTCGGCGAGCTGCCGCAGCCGCCCGGCGCTCGTGGTCAGCGAGGTCGGGTTGTGCAGGGCGGTCTGGAGGTAGAGCGCGGACAGCGGCGCGGCGCGGTGGGCGTCGGCCACCGACTCCGGCACCGGCCCCTCGGCGTCCGTGGCGAGCGGCACGAGGACCAGGCCGAGACGCGCCGCGATCTCCTTGACCAGCGGATACGTCAGCGGTTCCACCCCGACCCGGCCGCCGGGCCGCACCAGCGAGGCGAGCGCGGCGGCGATCGCCTGGCGGGCGTTGCCGGTGAACACGATCCGCTCCGGCCCGGCCCGCAGCCCGCTCTGGGCGAGCAGCGCGGCGACCGCCTCCCGGGCCGCCGGGGTACCCGCGACGGCGGCCGGCCGCAGCGCCTGGCCGAGGGCGTCCGGCCGCAGCAGGGTGGCGAGGGCCGGGGCCAGCAGCTCGGCCTGGCCGGGCGCGGACGGGTAGTTCAGCTCGAGGTTCACCAGCGGGGCGCCGGCCGCCTCGGTGAGAGCGAGCCCCGGCTGCCCGTCCGGCGCGGTGGCCCGGACGAACGTGCCGCGCCCGACCTCGCCCACCACCAGCCCCCGGCGCACGAGTTCGGCGTAGACCCGCCCCGCCGTGGACGGCGCGATGCCCCGCCGCCGGGCGAACGCCCGCTGGGGTGGCAGCCGTTGGCCCGGGCGGAGCCGCCCGCCGGTGATGTCGGCCGCGATCCGGTCGGCGATGCGCCGGTAGTCGTCCACAAGTCCCCCTGTTCTCCGGCGCGTTGGATTGCACCGAGGGCAAAGATCTTATTGCGCCGAGCGAAGGGCCACACCTAGGGTCGTGCCCATGCCCCCCTTCCTCGCATACACCGACAAAGGCCCCGAAACCTCTCCCGGGGTTCCCCTCGTCCTCGTCCACGGCCACCCCTTCGACCGCACGATGTGGGACCCGCAGCTGGCGGAGTTCTCCGCCGGCCGCCGGGTGATCGCCCCCGATCTGCGCGGCTACGGCGCCTCCCCCGTGACCCCCGGCACGGTCCCGCTCTCCCGGCACGCCGACGACATCGCCGGGCTGCTGGACCACCTGGCCGTGGACTCCTTCGTCCTGGCCGGTCTGTCCATGGGCGGCCAGATCGTCATGGAGTGCCACGACCGCTTCGGCGACCGGATCCGCGGCCTGGTCCTCGCCGACACCTTCCCCGCCGCCGAGACCCCCGAGGGGAAGCGGGGCCGCAACGCCATGGCGGACCGGCTGCTGGCCGAGGGCATGCGGGGCTACGCCGACGAGGTGCTGGAGAAGATGGTCGCACCCTACGCCGACGCCGGGGTCAAGGCGCACGTGCACCGCATGATGACGGCCACCCCGCCCGAGGGAGCCGCGGCGGCCCTGCGCGGACGCGCCGAACGCCCCGACTACCGCGCCCTGTTGACGAGGGTCACCGTGCCCGCCCTGGTCCTGGTCGGCGCCGACGACACCTACACGCCCGTCGCCGACGCCGAGGAGATGCACGCGGCCCTGCCCGACTCGGCCCTGCACGTCATCGAGGGCGCCGCCCATCTGCCCAACCTGGAGCGCCCCGAGGAGTTCAACCGACACCTCGCCGCGTTCCTGGCCCGCCTGGACGAGAACGCGTAGCCCCCGCCCCCGCGCCCCCGCCCGACGGGAAACGCCCCAAAATTCACCACTCCCCCATAATGGGCCCATGCCCCGAGAGTTCCCCATCGGCCTGACCCCTCCCGACTGGCTGGTGCGGAACCTCAGACCCCAGCAGGCGCCGGTCAACTGGGCCGCCGTGGCCCGCGCCGCCGTCGCCATGGCCCTCCCGCTGGCGGCCGGCCTCGCCGCGGACCGCCCGGCGTACGGCGCCCTCGCCTCCATGGGCGCCCTGTCCGGAGTCATCGGCGACACCGCCGACGCCTACCGGATGCGCATCCTCAACATCGCCGTCCCCCAGCTCTTCGGCGCGGTCGGGGTGACCCTGGGCACCCTGGCGTACGGGCACGGCTGGTACGCGGTCGCCGCCGTCACCGGCGTCGCGCTGGTCTCCGGCATGATCTCCACGATCGGCGCCGTTGCCTCGGTCTCCGGCCTGCTGCTGCTCCTGAACTGCGTGGTCGGCGCGGGCCTGCCGATGCCCTCCCCCTGGTGGCTGGCCCCGGCCCTGATGACCGGCGGCGGCCTGCTGGTCCTGCTCCTCGCCCTGCTGGCCTGGCCGCTGCGGGCGGGCGTCCCCGAGCGGACCGCGGTCGCCGCCACCTACCGCGCGGTCGCCGACCTGCTCGCCACCGCCGGCACCGACCGCGCCGAGGCGTACGAGGAGGCCCGCCGCGCGGTCACCCAGTCCCTGAACGAGTCCTACGACCTGATCCTCGCCCGGCGCACCCGGCACCACGGCCGCAGCCCGGACCTGACCCGGCTGCTGGCCCAGCTGAACGCGATCACCCCGGTCATCGAGGCGGCGCCCGCCGCCCATCTGGCGGCCCGCCCGCTGCCCCCGCGGATCCCCGAGGCGATCCGCGCCCTGGCCCGCGACGTGGCGGCGGGCACGGCACCCGCGTCTCCCCCGGACCTCCCCGTGCCCACCACGGAGACGGCCCGGGCGGTGGACCACGCCCTGCGCCACACCGCCGAGGTCGTCACCGCGCCCGACGTCGACCCCCGGGGCATCGACGACCGCCTGGGCCGCCCGGCCACGCTCGGCGTCCGCACGGCCCGGGCCGCGCGCAACGTCATGCTGTCCGCCAGCTCCTGGCGCTACGGCGTCCGGCTGGCCCTCTGCATCGGCCTCGCCCAGGCCCTGGTCTCCCTGGTCCCGGTCCCCCGCTCCTACTGGGTCGCGCTCACCGTCACCTTCGTCCTCAAGCCGGACTTCGGCTCGGTGTTCTCCCGCGCCCTCATGCGCGCCGTGGGCACGGTGGCCGGCCTGGTGGTGGCGGCGGTGGTCCTCGCCGAGGTCCCCCTGGGCTGGTGGGACGTACCGGTCCTGTTCCTCCTCGCGCCCCTGATCCCCGCCCTGACCCCGCGGGGCTACGGCTACCAGACCGCGGCCATCACCCCGGTGATCCTCCTGCTCTCCGACGTCCTCAACCGCCAGGGCACGGACCTGCTGCTGCCCCGGCTGAACGACTCGCTGCTGGGCTGCGCGATCGCCCTGACGGCCGGCTACCTGTGCTGGCCGGAGAGCTGGCACACCCGGGTCGGCGACCGGCTGGCCGACGCGGTGGCCGACACGGCGGTCTACGTCGAGAGGGCGTTCGGCCCCGGCACCGACCCGGCCGCGCGGGCCCGGATGCGCCGCCGCCTCTACCGCGACCTGTCCGTCATCCGCACGGAGTTCCAGCGGGCCCTGACCGAGCCACCGCCGACCGGCCGGCGGGCCGCCGCGTGGTGGCCGCTGGTGGTGGCGGTGGAACGCATCGTCGACGCCACGACGGCGGCCCGGATCCGCGTCAAGCACGGCGCCGCGCCCCCGTCACCGGCGGAGATCGCGCAGGTGACCCTGCAACTGCGGGAGCTGGCCGAAGGCGTACGGCGGGCGCGGACCCTGACCGCCGTGCGCACCGATCTCACCGGGCCGGCGGACAGTGTGCTGGAGCCGTTGCGCCAGGAGGTGGCGGCGGCCCGCTCGATCACGTCGCCGCGTTGACCGGTCCCGCACCGGTGGGCCGCTAACCTTACGTGTCCGTCCTGGCCAGCGATCGACGGGCTACAACTCACGCGAAGGGTTGCGCACATGGGCATTCTCACTCTCCTGCGGAACGCGTTCGGCCGCTCACGCAAGCCACGAGCCACCGAGCCGGAGGGTGCCCCGGAGACCCCCGAGCAGCCGCCCGTCCCCGAACCCCGCGAGTCCCCCACCGGGGAACACGACCTGGTGGCAGCCGCCTTCGACAAGGTCAAGGTCCCCCACCAGGCGCCTCCGGCGGAGCAGCAGACCGACGAGCCGGAGAAGGCCCCGGAGGCAACGGCCCCGACCGAGCCGGAACCGGAAGCCGTGACGGAGACAGGCGGCGAGCCGGAAGCAGCGACAAAAACGGCAGCCGATCCCGACCCGGAACCGAAGCCGACAGCCGAGCCCGACCCGGAACCGAAGCCGACAGCCGAGCCCGACCCGGAACCGAAGCCGACAGCCGAGCCGGCCCCGGAACCGGAAGCAGCAGCCCCGGAGCCCATGACGGAAACAGCAGCAGCCCCGGAGCCCATGACGGAAACAGCAGCCGGACCTGAGCCCGAGCTCGAGCCCAAGGCGGCGGCCGAGCCGGAGCCTGTAACGGAGGCAGGAGCCGGATCCGAGCCGGAGACGGTGCCGGGGACAGAAGCCGAACCCGCGCCGCAGGCGGAGGCGACAGCCCCCGCTGAACCGAAGCCCGAGCCGCCGACGGACGCCGAAGGCGAAGCCGAGGCAACGGCGGACACCGACCCGCAGGCCGCCGACGGCGAGAACGCCCCACAGGGGCCACCCGCACCCGACAACGAAACCCGCACGGGCGGTGCGGGTGGGAACACGACCGCCGAAGGCGAAGCCGAGGCGACCGCGCACACCGCCCCGCAGGAGCCCGGCCCCCGCAACGAAACCCGCACGGACGCCGAAGGCGAAGCCGAGGCCCAGTCCACGCCCAAGCCCAAACCCGCCACCCCCCTCACCAGGGTCAAGTCCCGCACCCCGGCCCTCACCACCGCCTACAAGGCCGCCACGACCACCCTCCGCAAGAAGAACCTCACCGGCACCCGAGCGAAGCTCTACCTCGTGCTGGACCGCTCCGCGAGCATGCGCCCGTACTACAAGGACGGCTCCGCCCAGTCCCTCGCCGACCAGACCCTCGCCCTCGCCGCGCACCTGGACCCCGCCCCCGACCCCACGGTCCACGTCGTCTTCTTCTCCACGGAGGTGGACGGCACCACCGACCTCACCCTCGCCCCCGGCCACGACACGAAGATCGACGACGCGCACGCCGGCCTCGGCCGCATGGGCCGTACCAGCTACCACGCCGCCGTGGCCGCCGTACTCGACCACTACGACCGGCACCACGACGCGCACGTCGACGGCGACCCGGTCCCCGCCCTCGTCGTCTTCCAGACCGACGGCGCCCCCGACGCCAAGACCCCCGCCACCCAGGCCCTCGCCGAGGCCGCGGAGACCCACCCGGGCGTCTTCTTCTCCTTCGTCGCCTTCGGTGACCACGACAACAAGGCCTTCGACTACCTCCGCAGGCTGAAGACCCCCAACGCGTCCTTCTTCCACGCGGGCCCCACCCCCCGTGAGCTGACGGACACCGAGCTGTACGAGGGTGTCCTCGCCGACTGGCGCCCGTAACGCTGCGTAGTGCCCCGGCCGCCCCTTCCCGGTCCGCGAAACGGGAAGCGGGCGGCCCACCCGTGTCGGCTACGATTTGAAGGTTCGAAACCGCAGAAAAGCAGCGACCTGGGAGCAGCCACGATGGCTCGACACCTCATCACCAGCGCCCTTCCGTACATCAACGGGATCAAGCACCTGGGCAACATGGTGGGGTCCATGCTCCCGGCGGACGTCTACTCCCGCTATCTGCGCCAGCGCGGCCACGACGTCCTCTACATCTGCGCGACGGACGAGCACGGCACCCCCGCCGAGCTGGCCGCCAAGGAGCAGGGCCTGCCCGTGGCGGATTTCTGCGCCCGCGCGCACGACGCGCAGAAGGCGGTCTACGACGGCTTCGCGCTCGCCTTCGACTACTTCGGCCGCAGCTCCAGCCGGCAGAACGTCGAGATCACCCAGCACTTCGCCCGCAAGCTGAACGAGAACGGCTTCATCGAGGAGCGGGCGATCCGCCAGGTCTACAGCCCGGCCGACGGCCGCTTCCTGCCGGACCGCTACGTGGAGGGCACCTGCCCGCACTGCGGCTACGACAAGGCCCGCGGCGACCAGTGCGAGAACTGCACCCGCGTGCTGGACCCGACCGACCTGATCAACCCGCGCTCGGCGATCTCCGGCTCCACCGAGCTGGAGGTCCGCGAGACCAAGCACCTCTTCCTGCTCCAGTCCAAGCTCCAGCACGAGGTCGAGGCGTGGGTCGCCCGGCACGAGGACGACTGGCCGCAGCTCGCCTCCTCCATCGCCCGCAAGTGGCTGACCGAGGGCCTGCACGACCGCGCGATCACCCGCGACCTGGACTGGGGCGTCCCGGTCCCGGCGGACACCTGGCCGGAGCTGGCGACCGAGGGCAAGGTCTTCTACGTCTGGTTCGACGCCCCGATCGAGTACATCGGCGCGACGAAGGAGTGGGCGGACCAGGACCCGGAGAACCGGGACTGGAAGGCGTGGTGGTACGAGGCCGACGACACCGTCCGCTACACCGAGTTCATGGCCAAGGACAACGTCCCCTTCCACACGGTGATGTTCCCGGCCACCGAGCTGGGCGTGCGCGAGCCGTGGAAGAAGGTCGACTACGTCAAGGCGTTCAACTGGCTGACGTACTACGGCGGCAAGTTCTCCACCTCGCAGAAGCGCGGTGTCTTCACCGACCAGGCCCTGGACATCCTGCCCGCCGACTACTGGCGCTACTTCCTGATCGCCAACGCCCCGGAGTCGGACGACTCGTCGTTCACCTGGGAGCACTTCACCGCCACGGTGAACAAGGACCTGGCCGACACCCTCGGCAACTTCGTCAACCGCGTGCTGTCCTTCAGCAAGAAGCGGTTCGGCGAGGAGGTCCCGGCCGGCGGCGAGCCCGGCGAGGCGGAGGCGCGGCTCGGCGAGGAGATCGCCCGTCTGCTCGCCGAGTACGAGGAGCAGATGGAGGCCCTGCAGTTCCGCAAGGCCGCCGCCGCGCTGCGCGCCCTGTGGTCGGCCGGCAACTCCTACCTGGAGGAGAAGGCCCCCTGGCTGGAGATCAAGACGAACAAGGAGGGCGCGGCCCTCACCCTGCGTACGGCGATGAACCTGATCCACCTGTACGCGGTGGTCTCCGAGCCGCTGATCCCGGCCACCTCGGCGGCGATGCGCGGCGCCTTCGCGCTGCCGGACGACACCGCCTCCTGGGTCACCGCCGAGGAGGCCAAGGCCCTGGCCGCCGTCCCGGCCGGCACCCCGTTCACGGTGCCGCCGGTGCTGTTCGCCAAGCTGACGGACGAGGACCTGGCCGCGTACAAGGAGCGCTTCGGCGGCGAGGAGGGCTGACCCCGCCGCTTCCGTCCGCGTGAGGAGGGCGCCGGGCCGTGGGGCCCGGCGCCCTTTCGCGTACGGCGGGGTTACTTCAGCACGCCCGCGCCGGTGGTGCCCGCCAGTTCCGCCGGCAGGTTCTCCGCCGAGGTCTGCAGGCCCGCGGTGAGCGCCGGGGTCCAGTTCACGGTCGTCCTGATCTTCTTGGAGCTCGCGGCGTTGTACGCGGCGACCAGGTCGGTGACCGTGCCGTTGACCAGGTTGCCGCTGCCCGCGACCGAGCCGGTGCCGTCGCCGCTGAGCAGCTTGGCGACCTTGCCGCCGCTCGGCACCGTCCAGTAGTTGGCCTGCGCGACGACCTGGGCCCCGGCGCGGGAGTTGATGCTGTACTGGGGCGCGTAGCCGTTGACGGTCGTCGTGTCGTACACGTTGTTGTAGAGGTGGATCCGGCCGAGGCGGGCCAGCGGGGCCCGCTGCACGATGCCCTTCCACACGTTGTGGTGAATCGTCACGCGCAGCTTGCCGGTGCTGTCCTTGTCGCTGGAGCCGATCAGCATCGTCTTGTCGTGGTCGGTGAACCGGTTGCGCTCGACGGTCACCAGGTCGGAGCCCTTGGTGATGTCCAGGGCCCCGTCGTGGATCTGGTACTCGCGGCCGAAGTACTTCGGGTTGGCCTTGTCGAAGTGGGGGGCGTCGGTGAACGTGTTGTGGTCCGCCCAGACGTGGGTCGCGCCGCGCAGGGTGACCGAGTCGTAGTTCGAGTTCCAGTTGCCGTCGTCGCCGTCGGTCGGGTCCCACTGCGGGAAGCAGTCCTCGGTGGCGGAGAAGGCCAGATTGCGGACGATGACGTTGTCCACGTTCTGGATCTGGAGCATGCCGCCGGTGATCCCGGCGCCGGTGCCGGGCACGCCCACGATCGTGGTGTTGGCCGGCACCTTGAAGACGACGGTCTTCGCCTGCTTGTCCTGGGCGGCGGCGCGGGCCTTCTCCTGGGTGCCCGAGGGCAGCTTGGAGCGGCCGTAGACGGCCGGGTCGTAGGCCTTGAGGTAGGCGGACAGCGAGTAGCCGGTGCCGGCCGCGTAGTCGGCGCAGGTCAGCTTTCTGCCGCTGTCGTCGGTGTTCGCGTCGATCGTGCCCTTGACCTTGATGATGCGGGGCGTGGTGTCCGAGGCCGAGCCGAGCGCCTTCACGAGCTGGGCGCGGGTGGAGACGGTGAAGGTGTGCGCGGAGTCGGCCTTCGCTCCGCCGGTGGTCCCCGTGCCGGAGGCGGCCCAGCCGTCCTTGGCGGCGAGGGTCTGGTGGTACAGGTCGACGCCGTCGGCGTTCGCGTTCAGCACGAACACCCCGGCGCCCACGCCCGCGGCCACGACGGCGGCGGACACGGCGAACAGGCGCCGCTTGCGGAGGGACCGGCGGTGGGAGGGAGCTGCCACGGAGGAGTCCTTAGGGTCTGTCGTACATGCCTTACGACTCCTCAGTGACCGCCCGGCGCCGGGAGGTTGCCGCCGGCGCGGGAAATTTCCCCGGAGCCCGGTCAGGTGTCGCGCCCCGGGCCCGGCAGGCCGGAGAATCGTCCTCGTGGACATCCCCGAACCCCATCGCCGGCTCCTCGCGGACGCCGCCTCGGCGGGCGCCCCGTACGGTCTGGTGCTGGCCGGCGGCTACGCCCTCCAGGCGCACGGTCTGCTGAGCCGCCCGCACGCCGATGTCGACCTGGCCACCGAGAGTGCCGAGCCCATGGAGCGGATCGCCGCCGCCGTCGGCGCGGCCCTTCGGGAGCGGGGATGGCGGGTGACGGCCGGCGCGGTCACCGCGCTGACCGCGCGGCTGACGGTGACCGACCCGCCCACCGGGGAGCCGTGCGCGCTGACGCTGCACAAGGAGACGTTCTGGCAGCCGCCGGAGCCGACCGGTCACGGCCCGGCGCTCTGCCTCGCGGACGCCGTCGGCACGAAGATCCGGGCGCTGTACGACCGGGGCGCGGCCGTCGACCTGGTCGACGCCCGCGCCTGCGCGGACCGGTTCTCGCTGCCGGACCTGGAGGAACTGGGCCGCAGGCACGCCCACGACCCGTTCGACCTGCCCACCCTCCAGTCGCGGCTGACGGGCACGGACTTCTACGCCGACCGGGACTTCCTCCGGTACGGCCTGGCCGAGGACGACGTCGCCGCCCTGCGCGCCTGGGCGCAAGCCTGGTCCGACGACATCGCCGAACGGCTGCTGGAGGACGGCGCGTCCCCGGACGCGCCGTCCGACGAGCCGTCCGACGAGCAGGGCGGCTGAGCCCCGTCGGGGATCGCTTACTTGGGCTGCGGCTTGCGGATGTCCAGGTGCAGCTCGCGCAGGCGGGACTCCTCCAGCTCGGTCGGGGCGCCCATCATCAGGTCCTGGGCGTTGCCGTTGAGCGGGAAGGCGATCGTCTCGCGGATGTTGGGCTCGTCCGCGAGGAGCATGACGATGCGGTCCACGCCCGGGGCGATGCCGCCGTGCGGCGGGGCGCCGAAGCGGAACGCGCGGAGCATGCCCGCGAACTCCCGCTCGGTGGTCTCGCGGTCGTAGCCCGCGATCTCGAACGCCTTGAGCATGATGTCCGGCTCGTGGTTCCGGATCGCGCCCGAGGACAGCTCCACGCCGTTGCAGACGATGTCGTACTGCCAGGCCAGGATGTCCAGCGGGTCCTGCGTCTCCAGCGCCTCCATGCCGCCCTGCGGCATCGAGAACGGGTTGTGCGAGAAGTCGATCTTCCCGGTGTCCTCGTCCTTCTCGAACATCGGGAAGTCGACGATCCAGCAGAACCGGAAGACGTTCTCCTCGAAGTGGCCGGCGCGCTTGGCGGCCTCGACGCGGACCGCGCCCATGATCTTGGAGACCTCGTCGAACTCGCCTGCGCCGAAGAAGACGGCGTGGCCGGGGGCCAGCGACAGGCGCTTGGTCAGCTCGGCGACGTTCTCCTCGGTGAGGAACTTCGCGATCGGGCCGGACAGCGTGCCGTCCTCGCCGACCCGGACCCAGGCCAGGCCCTTGGCGCCCAGCGACACGGCGAAGTCGCCGAGCTGGTCGAAGAACTTGCGCGGCTGGTCCTGGACGGCCGGCACGGGCAGGGCCCGCACGTGCTTGCCGGCGAACGCCTTGAACTCCGAGCCCTCGAAGACGTCGGTGATGTCCACCAGCTCCAGCTTGGCGCGCAGGTCCGGCTTGTCGGAGCCGTACTTGAGCATCGCCTCGCGGAACGGGATCCGCGGGAACGGGGAGGTGACGTGACGGCCGCCGCCGAACTCCTCGAACAGCTCGGTCATCAGCTGCTCGATGGGCCGGAAGACGTCCTCCTGCTCGACGAAGCTCATCTCGACGTCGAGCTGGTAGAACTCGCCCGGCGAGCGGTCGGCGCGGGCGTCCTCGTCGCGGAAGCAGGGTGCGATCTGGAAGTAGCGGTCGAAGCCGGAGATCATCAGCAGCTGCTTGAACTGCTGCGGGGCCTGCGGCAGGGCGTAGAACCTGCCCGGGTGCAGCCGGGAGGGGACCACGAAGTCACGGGCGCCCTCGGGGGAGGTCGCCGTCAGGATCGGGGTGGCCATCTCGTTGAAGCCGAGCGCCGTCATCTTCTGGCGGATGGCGCCGATGACCGCCGTACGCAGCATGATGTTGCGGTGCATGCGCTCGCGGCGCAGGTCGAGGAAGCGGTACTCCAGGCGCCGCTCCTCGTTGACCCCGTCCTCGGCGTTGATCGTGAAGGGCAGCGGCTGGGCCGCGCCGAGCAGCTCGACCTCGGCGACCTCGACCTCGATCTCACCCGTGGGCAGGTCGGGGTTCACGTTCTCGGTTCCACGTGAGACAACGCGGCCGTCGACGCGGACCGTGGACTCCTTGGAGATCCTGTCCAGGGCCTCGTACGCCGGGGTGCCGGGGCGGGCGACCAGCTGCGTGATGCCGTAGTGGTCGCGCAGATCGATGAAGAGGATGCCGCCCAGGTCGCGCCGATTGTGCAGCCAGCCACTCAGCCGGACGTCGGTGCCGACGTCAGAGGCGCGGAGCTGGCCGCAGGTGTGGGACCTGTACCGATGCATCGTCGTTCATCCAGTCTGTGCGGATCGGGTGTCGCCAGGCGGGTACGGCCTAGGCCATCCCAAGGGTACCGGGCACCCCAAGAACGGCTCCCCACGATTACCGTCCGCCCGCCTAGGTGGCACCTATCAGTCGTCTCTCCATAAAGTGGGACAATGCGCACAGGCGAGCCCCTGCCGTCCGTCGGGGAGGTCCTCGCCGCCCTCGCGACCGGACTGTGGCACTGGGACACGGCCGCCGGCCTGGTCACCCTGGACGCGGAGGCGGCGCGGCTGCTCGGGCTGCCCGCGCGGCCGGTCACCCTCACCGAGGCCCAGACCCGGGCCCGGCTGCACCCCGTCGACTGGAACGAGGTCGCCGGGGTGGTGCGGCTGGCCGCCGCCGAGGGCACCCTCGCCGAGGTCCGCATCCGGGTCATGGACGCCGACGGCCGCATCCTGCGGGTCGTCCGCAGCCGGTCCAAGCCGTCCTTCGACCCCGAGCGGCGCACCTACGAACTGATCGGCACCCTGCAGGAGGTGACCGAGCCCGCCCCGGGCACGCCCGCGGCCCGCAGCGCGGTCACCGGCGACTGGCGGCGCTCCCGGGAGGCGTTCCTGCTGGACGCGGGCCGGGCGCTGGCGGAGGCGCGGTCCACGGCCGAGGTGCTGCGGGTGGCGGGGGGCCTGTCGATGCCGGGTTTCTCCCCGGACGGGCTCGTGGTCTACGGCGTGGAGGGCGACCGGCTGACGATCACCGGCCAGCACGGACACCAGCCCGGCGACATGGGCCCCTTCTCCCACATGCCGCTGGACACCGACTACCCGGCCGCCGAGGTGGTCCGCACCGGGCGGGCCGTCTATCTGTCCTCCCCGGAGGAGTACCGGGACCGCTACCCGGCCACCTGGCCGCTCGCCCGGCGCTTCGGCCGGCACTCGTGGGCGTTCCTGCCGCTGACGGCCGCCGGGCGCACGATGGGCGCCTGGATGGCCGCGTTCACCTACCCGGTGGCGTTCACGCCCGACGAGCGCGCGGTGCTGACCACGGTCGCCCGGATGCTCGCCCAGGCCCTGTCCCGGGCCGGCGCCGCGGAGTCGGAGCGCGAGCTGACGGAGGGCCTGCAACGCTCCATGCTGCCGTCGCTGGGACCGGAGATCCCGGGGATGCGGATCGCCGCCCGGTACATCCCGACCGGCGGCGGACTCCAGGTCGGCGGCGACTGGTACGACATGATCCCGCTGCCCTCCGGCCGCTTCGCGCTGGTCATCGGGGACGTCCAGGGCCATGACGTGCGCGCGGCCGGGATCATGGGCCAGCTGCGGATCGCGCTGCGCGCCTACGCCGCCGAGGGGCACCGGCCGGACGCCGTCCTCTCCCGCGCCTCCCGCTTCCTGCACGGGGTCACCGACGGCTCCGGGCCGGACGCCCTGGCCGACCCCCGGTTCGCGACCTGCCTGTACGTGGAGGCCGACCCGGCGACCGGCATGCTGGAGGTCGCCCGCGCCGGGCACCCGGACCCGGTGATCCGGATGGCGGACGGCACGGTGATGATGCGGCCGACGGCGGGCGGGCTGCCGCTGGGCGTCGACCCGGACGCCGACTACCCGACGACCCGGTTCACCCTGGAACCCGACGAGACACTGATGCTGTGCACCGACGGTCTGATCGAGACCGGCGGGCACGACCTGGAGAGCGGCTGGCGCAGGCTGCGGTTGCCGCTGGAGGACCACCGGGCGGGCGAGTACCGCCAGGAGGATCTGGAGGCGCTGGCCGACGCCCTGGTGCAGGCGGTGCACGGGCCGTCCTCGCACCACACCACCGGCCCGCTGGCCGACCGCCGCGAGGACGACATCGCGCTGGTGCTGCTGTGCCGGCCGGCCGCGGCCTGCGGGCGCGACGGCACCGTCGCGGCCGGTCCCCCGGTGCGGCGCACCCTGCTGTCGGTGGCGCAGGACGAGCCGGACCGGATCGCCGAGGCCCGCCAGCACCTGCGCGAGCTGCTGCACGACTGGGCCTCGCCCGAGCAGGTCGACTCGGCGGTGCTGCTGGTCTCCGAGATGGTCACCAACGTGCTGGTGCACACCGACGCCGACGCCCTGCTGCTCGCCGAGGTGCTGTGCGGGGAGCGCGGGCGGCGGCTGCGGGTGGAGGTCTTCGACACCGGCGACGACCTCCCGCACAAGCGCCGCCCCGGCGAACTGGCCTCCTCCGGCCGCGGCCTGATGCTGATCGAACTCCTCGCGGACACATGGGGGGTGGCCCCCCGCGGCGAGGGCAAGAGCATCTGGTTCGAACTGAGGGAACGGACGGGCGCGGGAGCCCCCGGGACCACACCGGGGTCGTACGTCCCGTAGCCACGCCGGCGTCCGGACGGGCCGGGTGCGCCCGTCCGGACTCCGGGAGGGATCAGATGCCGCCCTCGGTCATGCCGTGTACCGCCGGGATCCGCCCGAACCGGCCCTTCTTGAAGTCCTCGAAGGCCTGCACCAGTTCGTCCCTGGTGTTCATGACGAACGGGCCGTAGTGGGCCATCGGCTCCCGGATGGGCTTGCCGCCGAGGAGGACGACCTCCAGGTCGGGGGTGTGCGCGTCCTGCTTCTCGTCCGCGCGGACGGTCAGCGCGGAGCCGGCGCCGAAGACGGCGGTCTGGCCCAGGCGGACCGGCCGCCGCTCCGCACCGACCGAGCCCTTGCCCGCCAGCACGTAGGCGAGGCCGTTGAAGTCCTCCCGCCACGGCAGGGTGATCTCCGCACCCGGCGCCAGCGTCGCGTGGATCATCGTGATCGGCGTGTGGGTGACGCCGGGGCCCTGGTGGCCGTCCAGCTCGCCGGCGATGACGCGCAGCAGGGCGCCGCCGTCGGGGGTGGTGAGCAGCTGGACGGTGCCGCCGCGGATGTCCTGGTAGCGCGGGGCCATCATCTTGTCCTTGGCGGGGAGGTTCACCCACAGCTGGAGGCCGTGGAAGAGACCGCCGGACACGACCAGGGACTCCGGCGGGGCCTCGATGTGCAGCAGGCCGGAGCCGGCCGTCATCCACTGGGTGTCGCCGTTGGTGATGGTGCCCCCGCCGCCGTGCGAGTCCTGGTGGTCGAAGACGCCGTCGATGATGTAGGTGACGGTCTCGAAGCCGCGGTGCGGGTGCCAGGGGGTGCCCTTGGGCTCGCCCGGCGCGTACTCCACCTCCCCCATCTGGTCCATCATGATGAACGGGTCGAGGTGGCGGTAGTTGATCCCCGCGAACGCCCGGCGCACCGGGAATCCCTCACCCTCGAAGCCGCTCGGGGCGGTCGTGACGGTGAGCACGGGACGTGCCACGGCATCGGCGGGAGCGGTCACACGGGGCAGCGTCAACGGGTTCTCGACGGTCACTGCGGGCATGGCGGGTACCTCCTTGGTACGCCCACTTTAGTTGAGCGTTGAACTTCTTGCCACCCACAACAGAAGAGGCCCGGAGGGAATTCCCTCCGGGCCCCCGTCCGGGTGCCGGCTCAGCCGCCGCCGTACATGCGCCGCATCGCGAAGTCGACCATCTGCTCGACCGCCTTCGCGTCGAACACGATCCGGTGCTCGCCCTCCATGTCCAGGACGAAGCCGTAGCCGGTGGGCAGCAGGTCGATCACCTCGGCGCCGGTGATGACGAAGTACTTGGACTCCTTGCCCGCGTACCGGCGCAGCTCCTTCAGAGAGGTGAACATCGGGATCACCGGCTGCTGGGTGTTGTGCAGCGCGAGGAAGCCCGGGGTGTCGCCGCGCGGGCAGTACACCTTGGAGGTGGCGAAGATCTGCTGGAAGTCCTCGGCGGCCATCTGCCCGGTGGTGAAGGCGCGCACCGCGTCCGCGAGCGAGGGCGGGGACGGCTCCGGATAGAGCGGCGGCTGCTGGCCGTACCCGCCGACACCGCCCGGCATCTGCTGCTGCGGCGGGGCGTACTGCTGCTGAGCGCCCACGTTCTGGTCGTAGCCGTACATGGGCAGAAGCGTACCGAGCCGGCCCGTCACCCGGATGGGCTACGGCACAGGAATTCCGCGCGCCGGCCGGGGAGGACCGACGGCACCGGCCCCCACCCGAACGGCGGGGCGCGCGAGGGTGTTCACGGGGCGCTCGGGGGGCATGCACCTGGCATGTACAAGGCGCCCGCAGCGCTACTTGAGACGCGTCACAGATGCCCGGATCGGGGTTGCGTCTTATTACCGGCGGGTAGCATCATCGTAGCTACTTGTTGGTACGTGAACTAGGTGCGAGGAGTCAGTGCCTCGCCGATCCCTCTACGGAGCCGTCGCCATGGGGCACTACAAGTCGAATCTCCGCGACATCGAGTTCAACCTCTTCGAAGTACTCGGGCGCGACAAGGTGTACGGCACCGGCCCGTTCGAGGAGATGGACGTCGACACCGCCAAGAGCATCCTGGAGGAGATGACCCGCCTCTCGGAGAACGAGCTGGCCGAGTCCTTCGCCGACGCCGACCGCAACCCGCCGGTCTTCGACCCGGAGACCAACACCGCGCCGGTCCCGGCGTCCTTCAAGAAGAGCTACCAGGCCTTCATGGACTCCGAGTACTGGCGGCTCGGGCTGCCCGAGGAGATCGGCGGCACCACCTCGCCGCGCTCCCTGATCTGGGCCTACGCCGAGCTGATCCTGGGCGCCAACCCGGCCGTGTGGATGTACTCCTCGGGCCCCGCGTTCGCCGGCATCCTCTTCGAGGAGGGCAACGAGGTCCAGAAGCACATCGCGAAGATCGCCACCGAGAAGCAGTGGGGCTCCACGATGGTGCTCACCGAGCCCGACGCGGGCTCCGACGTGGGCGCCGGCCGCACCAAGGCGATCCAGCAGGAGGACGGCTCCTGGCACATCGAGGGCGTGAAGCGCTTCATCACCTCCGGTGAGCACGACATGTCGGAGAACATCCTCCACTACGTGCTCGCGCGTCCCGAGGGCGCCGGCCCCGGCACCAAGGGCCTGTCCCTCTTCCTCGTGCCGAAGTACCTGTTCGACTTCGAGACCGGCGAGCTGGGCGAGCGCAACGGCGTCTACGCCACCAACGTCGAGCACAAGATGGGCCTGAAGGCGTCCAACACGTGCGAGATGACCTTCGGCGACAAGCACCCCGCCAAGGGCTGGCTGATCGGCGACAAGCACGACGGCATCCGCCAGATGTTCCGCATCATCGAGTTCGCCCGCATGATGGTCGGCACGAAGGCGATCTCCACGCTGTCCACCGGCTACCTGAACGCGCTGGAGTACGCCAAGGAGCGAGTCCAGGGTCCGGACCTGGCGAACTTCATGGACAAGACCGCGCCCAAGGTCACCATCACCCACCACCCCGACGTGCGCCGCTCGCTGATGACGCAGAAGGCGTACGCGGAGGGCATGCGCGCCCTGGTGATGTACACCGCCTCGATCCAGGACGCCATCCAGATCAAGGAGGCGAACGGCGAGGACGCCTCCGCCGAGCACGCGCTGAACGACCTGCTGCTGCCGATCGTCAAGGGCTACGGCTCCGAGAAGGGCTACGAGCAGCTGGCCCAGTCGCTGCAGACCTTCGGCGGCTCCGGCTTCCTCCAGGAGTACCCGATCGAGCAGTACATCCGGGACTCCAAGATCGACACCCTGTACGAGGGCACCACGGCGATCCAGGGCCAGGACTTCTTCTTCCGGAAGATCGTCCGCAACCAGGGCGCCGCGCTGAACTCCCTCGCCGAGGACATCAAGAAGTTCCTGGCCCTCGGCACCGGCGGCGAGGAGCTGGCCGGCGCCCGCGAGCAGCTGGCCAAGGCGGCCGTGGAGCTGGAGGCGATCGTCGGCGTGATGCTGACCGACCTGGCCGCCACCGAGCAGGACACCAAGAACATCTACAAGGTCGGCCTGAACACCACCCGCCTGCTCATGGCCTCCGGTGACGTGGTCGTCGGCTACCTCCTCCTCAAGGGCGCCGCGGTCGCCGCCGAGAAGCTGGCCACCGCCTCGGCGAAGGACAAGGCCTTCTACACCGGCAAGATCGCCGCGGCGAAGTTCTTCGCGGCGAACGTCCTGCCGGGCGTCACCCTCGCCCGCAAGGTCGCCGGCAACGTGGACCTGGACCTGATGGAGCTGGACGAGGCCGCGTTCTAGGTCCCGGCGTTCCGGGCGTCCGGTTTCCCGACGTTCCGGACGTCCCCGTCGATTCCTCGCACGGGCCCGCTCTCTTTCCGGGAGCGGGCCCGTGCACGTCGTTAAGGTGAATCCCATGAGCGCACCAGCCCGCTTCGACCGCGGCCACACCGACGACCTGATGTCCTTCCTGGCGGCGAGCCCGTCGCCGTACCACGCAGTGGCGAACACCGCCGAGCGGCTGGAGAAGGCGGGCTTCAGGCAGGTCGCGGAGACGGACGCCTGGGACGGGACGCACGGCGGCAAGTACGTGCTGCGCGGCGGCGCGATCGTGGCCTGGTACGTGCCCGAGGGCGCCGAGGCGCACACCCCCTTCCACATCATCGGCGCGCACACCGACTCCCCGAGCCTGAGGGTCAAGCCGCGCCCGGACAGCGGGGCGCACGGCTGGCGTCAGGTCGCCGTGGAGATCTACGGCGGCCCGCTGCTCAACTCCTGGCTGGACCGGGACCTCGGCCTGGCCGGCCGGCTGACCCTGCGCGACGGCTCCTCGGTCCTGGTCAACGTGGACCGGCCGCTGCTGCGGGTGCCGCAGCTCGCCATCCACCTGGACCGCTCGGTCGGCTCCGAGGGTCTCAAGCTCGACAAGCAGCGGCACCTCCAGCCGGTGTGGGGCCTCGGCGACCAGGTGGGCGACGGCGACCTCATCGCCTTCCTGGAGCAGGAGGCCGGGCTGACCGCGGGCTCGGTGACCGGCTGGGACCTGATGACCCACCCGGTGGAGCCGCCGGCCTACCTCGGCCGGGACCGGGAGCTGGTCGCCGGCCCGCGCATGGACAACCTGCTGTCCGTGCACGCCGCTGCCGCCGCCCTCACCGCCGTCGCGGCCTCCGGTGCCCCGCTCACCCGTATCCCGGTGCTGGCCGCCTTCGACCACGAGGAGAACGGCTCCCAGTCGGACACCGGCGCCGACGGCCCGCTGCTCGGCACCGTCCTGGAGCGCTCGGTGCTCGCGCGCGGCGGGACGGCCGAGGACCGGGCCCGCGCCTTCGCCGCCTCGGTCTGCCTGTCCTCCGACACCGGTCACGCCGTGCACCCCAACTACGCCGAGCGGCACGACCCGACGCACCACCCGCGGGTCAACGGCGGCCCGATCCTCAAGGTCAACGTCAACAACCGCTACGCGACCGACGGTTCGGGCCGCGCGGTGTTCGCCGCGGCCTGCGAGAAGGCGGGCGTGCCCTTCCAGAGCTTCGTGTCGAACAACTCCATGCCGTGCGGCACCACCATCGGCCCGATCACCGCGGCCCGGCACGGCATCCGCACGGTCGACATCGGCGTGGCGATCCTGTCCATGCACAGCGTCCGCGAACTGTGCGGCGCGGACGACCCGTTCCTCCTCGCGAACGCCCTGACGGCCTTTCTGGAGGGCTAGGTCCCGCCCCCAGGGCCTAGGCGGCATCCCGCCGGGTACCCGGACGGCACCGGAGATTCCGGAACCGGAAGGGGAGGCGAGGTCTCATGGGTCTCGGCGGATGCATCATCCTCATCGGCGTGGGGGCCATTCTGACGTTCGCGACCGACTGGCACATGAAGGGCGTCAACGTCACCGTCGTCGGCCTGATCCTGATGGCCGTGGGCCTGATCGGCGTCGCGACGTTCAGCGGCATAGCCCGCCGCCGCCGTGTGGTCGTCCCGCCGACGACACCGGTGGTGGAGGAGGAGCCCCACCGCCACCACCGTGTCGACGGCTACTCGGACGGCTACGGCGTCTGACGCGCCGTCCGTCTACTGCTCGTCCATGCCCGCCAGGACGAGCGGCAGACGGTCCGTCCCGCCCGCTGTGAGGCGCAGCGGGACGCCCCAGTCCTGCTGGTGCACGTGGCAGGCGGGGTATTCGTTGGCCGGGTCGTCGTCACAGCTGGCGGCCATCGCGGAGACGTGCAGGACGCCCTCGGACACGGCGGGGTTCAGTTCCAGCTCGCGGGACAGGTCCGTGTCGGCCCCTTCGCCCTTGAGCAGCAGCTCGGGCGGGGTGGCGGAGACCAGCAGGCGGGTCGAGGGGCCGTAGCGGGTGTCGAGCTTCTGGCCGGCCGGCGCCTGGAAGATCACGTCCAGGCGGAGGCGGCCGGGGGCGACCTCGGTGGCGGCCCGCCGGGTGCGGTGGGCGACCGACTCCACGCGCACCGCCTCCTCGGGCAGCCGCAGCCGGGTCAGCCGGTGCCGGGCCGATTCCACCACCACGATGTCCTCGCCGACGAGGACGGCGTCGCTGGGCTCGCGCAGATCGGTGGCGAGCGTGGTGACCTCGCCGGTGGCGGGGTCGTAGCGGCGCAGGGCGTGGTTGTAGGTGTCGGCGACGGCGACCGAGCCGTCCGGCAGGGCGGTGACGCCCAGCGGGTGCTGGAAGAGCGCCTGGCCGGCGGCGCCGTCCCGGTGGCCGAAGTCGAACAGACCGGTGCCCACGGCGGTGTGCACGTGCCCGTCGGTGTCCACCCAGCGCAGGGCGCTCGTCTCGGAGTCGGCGAGCCACAGCCGGTCGGCGGTGGCCGCGAGCCCTGAGGGCTGGGCGAACCATGCCTCGGCGCCGGGACCGTCCACCAGGCCCTCGTTGGTGGTGCCGGCCGCCACGGCCACCGTCCCGGCGTCCGGGTCGTAGGTCCACAGCTGGTGGACGCCCGCCATCGCGATCCACACCTTGCCGCCGAAGACCGCCACGTCCCACGGCGAGGAGAGGTCCACCTCGCGGGCCGGTCCGGAGGTGGCCGAGCCCTGCCACCACTGCCTGCCGGTGCCCGCCAGGGTGGTCACCTCACCGGTGGCGGGGTCCAGCCGGCGCAGGGCGTGGTTCACGGTGTCGGCGACCACCACCGAGCCGTCGTCCAGCAGGGCGAGACCCTGCGGCTCGTTGAAGGACGCCTGGTCCGGGCCGCCGTCGGCGAAGCCGCGCGTGCCGGAGCCGAACCGCCGCAGGGCCGTCTCGGCGTCGCCGGCCAGCTCCACCAGCTGGTGCCGGGTGGTGTCGCTGACCAGGAAGTTGCCCGACGGCAGCAGCAGCGCCTTGCCGGGGAAGCGCAGCGTCGTCGGCTCGGGCTCCGGCGGCACGTAGGGGCCGTCGCCGCGGCGCAGGGTGCCCTTCGCCTCGTGCTCGGCCTCCAGCTCCTCGACCAGCCGCTCGATGGCGTGCGCGTGGCCCTCGCCGGCGTGCTGGGCGACGACGTAGCCCTCGGGGTCGATCACCACGAGGGTGGGCCAGGCGCGCACCGCGTACTGCTTCCAGGTGGCCAGCTCCGGGTCGTCCAGGACCGGGTGCGCCACGCCGTAGCGCTCGACGGCGTCCACGACCGCCTGGTGCTCGGCCTCGTGCACGAACTTCGGCGAGTGCACCCCGATCACCACGAGCGTGTCCCGGTGCTTCTCCTCCAGCTCGCGCAGCTCGTCCAGGACGTGCAGGCAGTTGATGCAGCAGAAGGTCCAGAAGTCCAGGACGACTATGCGTCCGCGCAGGTCGGCAAGGGTGTACTGCTGGTCTCCCGTGTTCAGCCAGCCGCCCTTGCCGATCAGCTCGGGGGCGCGTACTCGGGCGCGTCGGGGTGCGGAGTCGGTCATGGATCCAGGGTGCCACCTCACGCCGACGGACGTTTCGGCGCCTGTGGACAACTCCGCCGGAACGCCCGGGGCTGTGGACAACTCCACCGGGACGCCCCGGGCTGTGGAAAGCGCCCGGGGCCCTCAGTCCTGGCGGACGACGTTCCGGCCGGGACCGCCGGAGAGGGTGTCGCGGCCCGGGCCGCCGTAGAGCCGGTCGTCGCCGCTGTTGCCGTAGAGCCGGTCGTCGCCGCTGTTGCCGTACAGGACGTCGTCGCCCTTGCCCCCGTACAGCTCGTCGGCGCCGGCGCCGCCGGTGATCGTGTCCTTGCCGTCGTCGCCGGACAGGGACTGGGATCCGGCCCCGCCGTGCAGCGTGTCGTCGCCCTTGCCGCCCTGCGCGATGTTGCCGCCGCCGGCCGCGTTGATCGTGTCGTTGCCGTCGCCGCCCCAGGCCAGGCCCTCCTTGCCGACCGTGAGGGTGTCATCGCCCGCGTCGCCCGAGACGTAGGCGCCGTCGAGGCGGCCCGAGTCGGTCGCCTTGTCGTTGCCGGCGCCCAGCGAGATCTGGGCGTAGGAGTAGATCTGGTCGGTGGCGTTCTTGTAGGCGACCGTGTCGCCGCGGTCGCCGAGGTCCATGACCAGGGCGGCGTAGGGGTCCTGGCTGTCCACGAGGGTGACCGTGCAGGAGACCTTCGTGCGGTCCGCGGCGACGGGGTGGCCGCAGCCGTGGCCCGCCGCGACCGGCACCACGTCGTCGACGAGGTAGGTGATGCCCGCACGGTCTGCGGTGAGCGAGGCGGTGACGGTGACCTTGTTGGCCTGGCCGGCTGCCGCCTTGTAGGTGAGCTGCCAGTCGTACCCATTGACCTCGGCGGTGGCCGGCGCCGTCGCGGCACCGGCCGGGCCGGCCAGGGTGAGCGGTACGGCCAGTGCCGTACCGAGGACGAGGGCCGTCGCCGGGACGGCGCGGAGCATCCGGCGGGCGGGACGAGCGAGCATGGCAAACCTCCGAGAGGACGTGCGCGGCCGTGCGCCTTACGCACCTTCCGACTCGGGCTGCCCCCGTTTGGTTGGACAACTTCCTTGGGGGCGCCAAGAGTTCACCGGCCGGCCGCTTCGCCGCCGGGTGGAGTCCGCCGTCCGGTCAGCCGAGGGCGTGGCCGGTGGTGGCGTCCACGTGCTCCGGCACCTCCTCGTGCCGGTCGCCCACCGTGAGGGTGCCGGTCGGCTCGAGGAGCAGGATCTCGGTGGGCACGCGCGCGTACGGCTTGTGCTCGGTACCGCGCGGGACCGTGAACACCGACCCCTTGGGCAGCACCACCGTGCGCTCGCCGGCCGGCTCGCGCAGACCTATGTGCAGCTCCCCGCTCAGGACCAGGAAGAACTCGTCGGTGTTCTCGTGCACGTGCCAGAGGTGCTCGCCCTCCACCTTCGCCACGCGCACGTCGTAGTCGTTGACCGTGGTGACGATGCGGGGGCTCCACTGCTCGGTGAAGGAGGCGAGGGCCTGCTCGAGGAGGACGGGCGCGGTGTGTTCCGTGTGTGCCATGCGCTCATCGTGCGGGTGACCGGACCGCCGTACGAGTGCTAGGAATCGCATATGCCGCAAGGATCCTCTCAACCCCCGCACCGGGTGGCGGTGCTGGTCGACGCGGGCACCAACCCGTTCGAGGTCGGGGTCGCCACCGAGATGTTCGGGCTGCCCCGCCCGGAGCTGGGCCTGAGCGGTCCGCTCTACGAGGTGACGCTGTGCGCGCCCGGTCCCGAGATCCGGATGAACCACGGCTTCTTCACCATGAGCGGCCTGCCCGGTCTGGAAGCGGTGGACACGGCCGACACCCTGATCGTGCCCGGCCGCCCGGACAACGTCGTGCCGCGCGGGCCGGACGTCCTGGCCGCGATCCGCCGCGCGCACGCGCGGGGCGTCCGCGTCGTCAGCTTCTGCACCGGCAGTTTCGCGCTCGCCGAGGCCGGGCTGCTGGACGGCCGCCGGGCCGCCACCCACTGGATGTGGGCGGAGACGTTCCGGGACCTGCATCCCGCGGTACGGCTGGAGCCCGATGTGCTGTTCGTCGACGAGGGCGACATCCTCACCGCGGCGGGCAGCGCCGCCGCGCTCGACCTCGGGCTGCACCTCTGGCGCCGCGACCACGGGGCCGAGACGGCGAACACCGTCTCCCGGCGCCTCGTCTTCGCCGCCCACCGCGACGGCGGGCAACGCCAGTTCGTGGAGCGACCGGTGCCCGAGGTGCCCGACGAGTCCCTCGGTCCGCTGCTGGCCTGGGCGCAGGAACGCCTGGACGAGCCGCTGACCGTCGCCGCTCTCGCCGCCCGCGCCGCCGTCTCGCCCGCCACCCTGCACCGCCGCTTCCGCAGCCAGCTCGGCACGACTCCGCTGGCCTGGCTCACCGGGGAGCGCGTGGCGCTGGCCTGCCGGCTGATCGAGCGGGGCGAGGAGCGGCTGGACGTGGTGGCGGCGCGCAGCGGTCTGGGCACGGCCGCCAATCTGCGCGCCCGGCTGCGCCGGGAGACGGGGCTGAGCCCGTCGGAGTACCGCAAGCGGTTCGGCGGGGTTCCGGGAGAGGGTGCGGGGCCCTGTCCGTATGACGGGTTTGTGACGATCGCCCGGCCCCGGGGAAGCATGCTCCGTATGAGATTCCTCGTACGCGACCGGATCCTCGGCATCGGTGACGACTGGTGGATCGAGGACGAGCACGGCCGGAAGGTCTACCTCGTCGACGGCAAGGCCATGCGGCTGCGGGACACCTTCGAGCTGAAGGACGCCGGGGGGCGGGTCCTGATCGACATCCACCAGAAGATGTTCGCGCTGCGCGACACCATGGTGATCGAACGGGACGGCGAGGTCCTGGCCCGGATCCGGCGCAAGCGGCTGTCCCTGCTGCGCAACCACTACCGGGTGGCCCTGGTGGACGGCACCGAACTGGACGTCAGCGGGAAGATCCTGGACCGCGAGTTCGCCGTGGAGTACGACGGCGAACTCCTGGCGGTCATCTCCCGCCGCCGGCTGACCGTCCGCGACACCTACGGCGTGGACATCGTCCGCGAGGACGCCGACCCGGCGCTGCTGATCGCGGTGGCGGTGTGCGTGATCCACCTCGCCGAGAAGGAGGGCGAGGAGGACTGACCCCCGGCCGCGAGGCGGCTCAGCCCCGCTGCCGGGGCGGCTCCAGGCCCAGGACGCGGTCCTTCAGCGCCGGGAACTGCTCGCGGGTCGCGGCCGGCTTCGCCGGGTCGATGTCGACCGTGAGGACCTCCTCGCCGGAGCCGGCCTCCGCGAGAACCTCGCCCCACGGATCCACCACGATGGAGTGACCCGCCTGGGGAACTCCGGCGTGTGTCCCGGCCGTTCCGCAGGCGAGCACGAACGCCTGGTTCTCCACCGCGCGTGCCCGGGCCAGCAGCGTCCAGTGCGCGCGCCGCCGCTCGGGCCAGCCCGCCGGGATCACCAGCGTCTCGGCGCCGGCGTCGACCAGCGCGCGGAAGAGTTCGGGGAACCGGAGGTCGTAGCAGGTGGCCACGCCAAGCGTGGTGTCCGGCAGCCGGACCGTCACCAGGTCCCGGCCCGCGCCCATCAGCACGGCCTCGCCCTTGTCGAAGCCGAAGCGGTGGATCTTGCGGTAGGCCGCGGCCAGTTCACCGGTGGGGGAGAAGACGAGCGAGGTGTTGTAGAGGGGGCCTTCGGGGTCGCGTTCCGGGATGGAGCCCGCGTGCAGCCACACGCCCGCGTCGCTCGCCGCCTCGGCCATCGCCTCGTACGTCGGCCCTTCCAGCGGCTCGGCCTCGCGGCCGAACTCCTCGTAGGCGAAGGCACCGGTGGTCCACAGCTCCGGCAGGACGACGAGGTCGGAGCCGCTCTGCTCACGCACCAGCGCGGCCAGGCGCTGCCGCCGGGAGCCGACCGGTTCCCGCTCGTCCACGGCCGCTTGGATCAGCGAGGCGCGCACACTACCACCGTCCTGGGATTCGAGTCGTCCATACGGGCCTACGATCGTCACACGAAAGCACTGCCGGGGTGCCTTTCCGCAGCGTAACTTAGCGTCTCAAGACACCCGCCGAAGTGCAGCCGCCGTCCGCCGGCACCGCCGCCGCAAACCCGCCCGTGTACCGACCGCCGAGGGGTCCCGTTCCGTGAGTCTGCATCCCACTCTCCAGCCCTACGCCGACGCCTGGACGCACTCCATCGAAGCGATATCCGAGATGGCCCAGTCACTCGTCGAGGGCGAGTGGAACCGGCGGACCCCGTGCCCCGGCTGGTCGGTGCGCGACATCATCTCCCACGTCATCGGCATGGACTGCGAGATGCTCGGCGACCCGCGCCCCATCCACGCCCTGCCGCGTGACCTCTTCCACGTCGCCACCGAGCACCAGCGCTACATGGAGATGCAGGTCGACGTCCGCCGGCACCACACCGCGCCGGAGATGACGGCCGAGCTGGAGTACACGGTCATCCGCCGCAACCGCCAGCTCCGGGGCGAGTCCCGGGACCCCGGCACCCTGGTGCGCGGCCCGCTCGGCAAGGAGATCACCCTGGAGCAGGCCTACCGCACCCGGGCGTTCGACGTGTGGGTGCACGAGCAGGACCTGCGCACGGCCCTCGGCCGCCCCGGCAACCTGGACTCGCCGGGCGCGTACGTCACCCGGGACGTGCTGCTGGAGGCGCTGCCCAAGGTGGTCGCGCGGGACGCGAACGCCCCGCGCAGCTCGGCGATCGTGTTCGACGTGCACGGCCCGGTCGAGTTCCTGCGCACGGTCCGCGTCGACATCCAGGGCCGCGGCACCCTGGAGACCGTCCCCGCGCTCGGCCCGGCCGCCACCCTCACCCTCGACTGGGAGACGTACGTCCGCCTGGCCTGCGGCCGGGTCTCCCCCGAGGCGGCGGCGGACCGGGTGAAGACGGACGGCGACCAGGAGCTGGCGGCGGCCATCCTGCGTCACTTCGCGGTCACGCCGTGAGCCCGGCCGCCGAGGGCGCGCTCCCGCCGCGGGGCTACGCGGGAACGTGCACCGTCTCTATACGGCTGGAGATCAACCGCTCCCGCTCCCGCCGGGCCGCCCGCCCCCGCAGCCGGAGGATCTGGCTCACCCCGAGCGCCTGGAGCACGAACACGGAGCCGAAGGCCACGGTGTAGTCGTCCCCGGTCGCGTCCAGCAGCACACCGATCGCGAACAGCGTCGTCATGGAGGCGATGAAGCCGCCCATGTTGGTGATGCCGGAGGCCGTGCCCTGCCGCTCGGGCGGATTGGCCGGCCGGGCGAAGTCGAAGCCGAGCATGGACGCCGGCCCGCAGGCGCCGAGCACCGCGCACAGCACCAGCAGCAGCCACATCGGCGCGTGCCGCCCGGGGTAGGCCAGGGTCGCCGCCCACAGCAGCGCGGTGGCGCCCACCGTGCCCAGCGCCAGCGGCAGCCGCGCCGCGTGGTGCCGGGCGACGATCTGGCCGTAGACCAGGCCGATCACCATGTTGGACAGCACGACGAGGGTGAGCAGCTCACCGGCCGTGGCACGGCTGAGCCCCTGCGCCTCTACGAGGAACGGCAGGCCCCACAGCAGCAGGAACACCATGGCCGGGAACTGGGTGGTGAAGTGCACCCACAGGCCCAGCCGGGTGCCCGGCTCCCGCCAGGCGGCGGCGATCTGCCCGCGGACGTAGGCGGCGCCCCGGTGCGGGGACGGCTCCGGCTCCATGCCCTCGGGGTGGTCCTTCAGGAACAGCAGGGTCAGCACCAGGACGACCGCGCCCGCCAGCGCGCTGCCCGCGAACGCCGGGGTCCAGCCGATGCCGTGCAGCAGCCGGGCCAGGACCAGGGTGGAGACCAGGTTGCCCGCCATGCCGACCAGCCCGGCGAGCTGCGCGACCATCGGGCCGCGCCGGGCCGGGAACCAGCGGGTGCCCAGCCGCAGCACGCTGATGAAGGTCATGGCGTCGCCACAGCCCAGCAGCGCCCGGGAGGCGAGCGCGGCGCCGTAGGTCGGGGAGAAGGCGAAGCCCAGCTGGCCGACGGTGAACAGCAGCGCGCCGATGCTCAGCACCTTCTTGGTGCCGAGCCGGTCGACCAGCAGGCCGACGGGTATCTGCATGCCGGCGTAGACCAGCAGCTGGAGTATGGAGAAGGTGGACAGGGCGGAGGCGCCCACGTGGAAGCGGTCGGCCGCGTCCAGTCCGGCCACCCCCAGCGACGTGCGGAAGATGACGGCGACGAAGTAGACCGCCACGCCTATGGACCAGACGGCGACCGCCTTGCGGCCGCCCGGCGGGTCGCCCGGGAGGGCGGCGTTGCGCGCCGTGGCACTCATCGGACCTCACCCCGCGCGATGTTCGAGACCCAGCTCACGTGCCGGTGCACGACCCCGACGGCCGTCTCGGCGTCCCCGGCGCGCAGCGCGTCCAGGATCTCCTCGTGCTCGGTGAGCGTCTTGGCGATCCGGTCGGGGTGGGAGTGCATGACGGCGACACCCATCCGCAGCTGGCGGTCGCGCAGCTGGTCGTAGAGCCGGGAGAGGATCTCGTTGCCCCCGCTGCGCACGATCTCGGCGTGGAAGCAGCGGTCGGTGACCGCGGCGGCGGCCAGGTCGCCGGCGGCGGCCTGCGCCTTCTGCCGCTCCAGCAGCTCGGTCAGCCGCTCCAGCAGCCCCGGCGGGGCGGGTACGGCCTTGCGGGCCGCGTGCTCCTCGACCAGCAGCCGGGTCTCCACCACGTCCGCGATCTCCTGCGCGGAGACCGGCAGGACCAGGGCGCCCTTCTTCGGGTAGAGGCGGATCAGGCCCTCGGCCTGAAGCCGCAGCAGCGCCTCCCGGACGGGCGTGCGCGAGACCCCGACGGCCTCGGCCAGCTCACCCTCGGTGAGCAGGCTGCCCCCCTCGTAGCGGCGGTCGAGCACACCCTGCTTGACGTGGGTGTACACGCGGTCGGCGGCGGGTGGCTGCTTGAGGGACTGGGGCGCGGAGTGCTCGACGGCCGTTCTCATGCCCACAGGATAGATACAACACGTACGCAAGTGGTGGACCGTCCATCATGCGGACCCTCGCGGCCTGGAAGCGCCCCTTGCCCCGGCGACCGCACAACCTTCTGTGCTACTTACGTGTCACACACATGCGGCCTTCTTGCGCACCCACCTCAACTCGGCCGCACATCAGGGGCATTCAACACATTCGAGGTACATCAGTTGATTACCGGCATTATGGGCACCAGTTTCCGCAGGGCCGCCGTCGTCACCGTCACCGCCGGCGCGCTGGCCGCCACCGGTGCCCTCACCGCGGCGCCCGCGCAGGCCGTCACCGCGCCCTCCATCGTGGCCAAGGGCGGGTACCTCATGAACAACGCCAACAGCTCGACGCTGTACACGAAGAAGGCGGACACCCGGCTCTCCACCGGCTCCACCACCAAGATCATGACCGCCAAGGTCGTGCTCGCCCAGCCGAACCTCAACCTCGACGCCAAGGTCACGATCAAAAAGGTCTACAGCGACTACGTCGTCAAGAACAACGCCTCCCAGGCCCATCTGATCGTCGGCGACCAGGTGACCGTCCGGCAGCTGCTGTACGGCCTGATGCTGCCGTCCGGCTGTGACGCCGCCTACGCGCTCGCCGACAAGTACGGCTCCGGCTCGACCCCGGCGGCGCGCGCGAAGAACTTCATCGGCAAGATGAACACCGCCGCCAAGAACCTGGGCCTGAAGAACACCCACTTCGACTCCTTCGACGGCATCGGCAACGGCAGCAACTACTCGACGCCGCGCGACCTGACGAAGATCGCCAGCAGCGCGATGAAGAACTCCACGTTCCGCACGATCGTCAAGACCAAGACGTACACCGCCAAGACCCGCACCAAGTCGGGCGGCACCCGCACGATGGCCCCCTGGAAGAACACCAACGGGCTGCTCAGCAGCTACAGCGGGACCATCGGCGTGAAGACCGGCTCCGGCCCGGAGGCCAAGTACTGCCTGGTCTTCGCCGCGACCCGGAAGAACAAGACGGTCATCGGCACCGTCCTCGCCTCCTCCTCCATCGCCAACCGCGAGGCGGACGCGAAGAAGCTCCTCAACTACGGCTTCGCCCGCCTGGGCTGACCCCCGGTCATCCCCTAGGGGGCCCGCCGCTCGCCGCGACGGGCCCCTTTTCGCTGCGCCGGGTTCCCCGATAACACGCATGGTGCTAGTTTCATTGGCACCATGCTGCTGCGTCTGGACACGTCCGACACCCGCCCGCTGCACGAACAGGTCGCCGCGGCGATTCGGCGGGCCATCGCCGAGGGCGAGTGCCGCGCGGGCGACCGGCTGCCCTCCGCCCGCGATCTCTCCGCGGCCCTGGACATCAACGTCAACACCGTGCTGCGCGGACTGCGCGAGCTGCGGGACGAGGGCCTGCTGGAGTTCCGGCGCGGCCGGGGCATCACGGTCGCCGAGGGAGCGTCCCGCCGCTCCGGCCTCCAGATCAGGGTGCGCGAACTGGTCACGGAGGCGTCCCGGCTGGGCTACAGCCGGACCGATGTCATCGACATGATCCGGGGGCTGACATGACGGACAGGGAAACCGGGCCGGTGCCCCGGAGCCGTACCGCGCGGTGGTGGCCGGCCGGCGCGGCGGCGGGCGTCACGGCCGTGCTCGCCGGACTGCCCTGGGCCCTGCGGGACCGGCTGCCCGACCGGCCGGCGACCCACTGGAGCGGCGGCGGCACCCCCGACGGCTCGCTCCCCCTGTGGGCGGCCTGCCTGCTCCCGGCCGGCGTCTGGCTGCTGACCGTCCTCGCGACCAGCGTGCGCCCGCGCCGCTCCGCCCCCGCCGCGCGCTCCTGGCGGGTGATGACGCTCGCGCCCACGGGGGCGGTGCTCGTCGGCGCCCAGGTGTCCGTCGTCCGGGCGAACCTGGACCACACCGACTGGCACCAGGCCCGCCAGCCGGTCCTCGGGGTGGTGCTGATCGGCGCGCTCGCGGCGGTCGCGGCCGTGGCCGCCTGGCGGTTCGCCCCACGGCCCGTCGCCGTCCCGGCCGCCGCGCCCACGCTGGAGGTGCCCGAGGGCGAACGCCTTGTGTGGTTCTCCCGCACGGCCAACCCCTGGCTCCTCCTGCTGGCAGCGGTGGCCGGGCTGGTGGCCGTCGTCGCGCTGGTCGCGCTGGCCGTCGGTCTGGCCGACCCCGCCGCGCTGTGGCCGGTGTGCGCGGGGGCCGGCGTCGTCGCGCTCGCCGGGGCCATGTGCTCCTCGGTCCAGGCGAAGGTGTCGGAGGCGGGCCTGGAGGTGTCGTTCGGTCCGCTGGGCTGGCCCGTCCGCCGCTGGTCCCCGGCCGCCATCGAGACCGCCCGCGCCGAGCGGCGGCTGCCGTCCCAGGTCGGCGGCTGGGGGTACCGGATCAGCGGCCTCGGCACGACGGTCATGCTCCGCGCCGGCGACTGTCTGGTCATCCGGCCCCGGGGTCGCCGCGCCGACTTCGCGGTGAGCGTGGACGACGCGGAACGGGGCGCGGCCCTGCTCAACACCCTCCGCACCCGGCTGCCCACCGACTGACCGAGCTACTTCATCGGCCCTTCTCTTGTCACCCACATGCCGCTAATTCACCTGTAATCACGAATATCAGCCTTGCAGTTGGCATATTCGAATTCCTCCGTTCTACGTTCCGCGACGGAGGTGTTCACATGAACGAACCCAGGAAGCAGCCCGACGCCGAGGGACGGCGTCAGGCGATCGACATCAGCGACTTCGTGTACGCGGCGACCGGAGCCCGCGTCCGCCGGCTCACCATGCCGGACGGAAGCCATTGGTTCCCGGCGGTGGATGTCTGCAAGGAACTCGGGCACAGCAACTCTCGGCAGGCTCTCGCCGACCACATGCCCGAAGAGCACCGAGAGACACTCGAGACCGTCAGTGGAGCTTACGGTCTCAGCATTCCCGCAGGTAGGGAGTGGCGCCGAGACCTGAATCTGATCTCTCTGCAGGGTCTCATCCTGCTCGTCAACGCCTGCACCAAGCCGGCCTGCATGCCCTTCAAACTGTGGGTCGCCGAAGTCATCGAGACCGTACAGAGGGAGGGTTCTTACACTCTCGACAAGGCCGAGGTGCAGTCCGACGAGCCGGGCGCGCCCATCGCCTACGCCATGCCGGAACAGGTCGCGGAGGCCATCGTCCGGCTGGAGGCGCACAACCTCCGGTTGGACGAGGAACTGGCGAAGGGGCAGCGCGAGTCGATCGAACTGCAGAAGGCCACCCTGGCCGTCCAGCAGGCCATGGTGCGGGCGATGGAGCGGATCGCGGACCGGCTCGACGGACTCGCCCTCCCGCGGTCCCTGCCCGGCGCCGATCCGGTGGTGCCGCCTACCACGGAGGCCCTGCTGGCCGACTGGCGGCAGCGGCTGTCCGTGACGGCGGACGTGTGGGCGGTGGCCGTCGTCATCGCCCCGGTCCTGGTCGAGAAGGGCGAGCTGTGCGAGCCGCTGGAGTCCATCGCGGCGCGGACCGGCCTGTCCGTGCACCGCGTCAACGAGTGCCTGCGGCTGTTGCGCAAGCACGCCTGCATCCGCTCGCGGGGCGGCACGGAGGATGGAGCGCCGGTGTACGTGCTCAACCAAGGCTGACGGGCACTGAATGACGAAGGGGGCGGTCGCAAGAGATAGTTGCGGCCGTCCCCTTCACTTGTCAGAGGTTACCCACCGACGGGCCTCAACCCCAGGTGATCAACCGCTTCGGCTGCTCGAGAATCGCCGCCACGTCCGCCAGCACCTTCGAGCCCAGCTCGCCGTCGACCAGGCGGTGGTCGAAGGACAGGGCCAGAGTCGTGACCTGACGCGGCTTCACCTTGCCCTTGTGGACCCACGGCTGGAGCTTGATCGCGCCGACCGCGAGGATCGCGGACTCGCCGGGGTTCAGCAGGGGCGTACCGGTGTCGACGCCGAAGACGCCGACGTTGGTGATGGTCACCGTGCCGCCCTGCATCGCCGCCGGTGAGGTCTTGCCCTCGCGGGCCGTCGTCACCAGTTCGCCGAGCGCCTCGGCCAGCTGCGGGAGCGTCTTGTCGTGCGCGTCCTTGATGTTCGGCACGATCAGCCCACGGGGGGTGGCCGCCGCGATACCCAGATTGACGTAGTGCTTGAGCACGATCTCCTGGTTGGCCTCGTCCCAGGAGGCGTTGATCTCCGGGTTGCGCTTGATGGCGACCAGCAGGGCCTTGGCGATCAGCAGGAGCGGGTTGACCCGCAGGCCCTGCATGTCCTTGTCCTGCTTCAGCTCCTCGACCAGCCGCATCGTGCGGGTCACGTCCACCGTCACGAACTCGGTGACGTGCGGTGCCGTGAACGCCGACCCGACCATCGCCTGCGCGGTGGCCTTGCGGACGCCCTTGACCGGGACGCGGGTCTCGCGCGCGGTGTCGTACGACGCCGCGGGCGCCGGGGCCGCGGCGGCGGCCGGGGCGACCGGCGCCGGTGCGGTGGCGGGGGCCTCGGTGACCGGTGCGGCGGCGCTCGGGGCGGCCGCCGCGTGGACGTCCTCGCGGGTGATGACTCCGTCCGGGCCGGACGGGGTGACCGAGGCCAGGTCGACGCCGAGGTCCTTGGCCAGCTTGCGCACCGGGGGCTTGGCCAGCGGGCGGGACTTCTCGGCGAGCGTCGCGCCGTGGCCGTTCAGCTCGGCCTGGATCGCCTGCGCCGGCCCCGGCACATCGGCCTGCGGGCCCTTGCGGGGGCGGCGCTTGGTCGAGGTGGTGGCCACGCCGTAGCCGACCAGCACCGGCTGGCGGCCCGCCGGCTCGGGCTCCTCCGCGGCCGGGGCGGGCTGCTCGGCGGGCACCTCGGGGGCCTCGGGCGCGGCGGCGCCGGCCACGGCGACCGTGATGATGGGCGTGCCCACGTCCACCGTGGTGCCCTCGGGGAAGCGCAGCTCGCGCACCACGCCGTCGTAGGGGATGGGCAGTTCGACGGCGGCCTTCGCCGTCTCGACCTCGCACACCACCTGGCCGTCGGTGACCGTGTCACCCGGCTGGACGTACCACTTGAGGATCTCGGCCTCGGTGAGCCCCTCGCCCACGTCGGGCATCTTGAACTCGCGTACGGACGCATCCGTCATCGTCGTCACGTCCCTCTCCTCAGTACGCCAGCGAGCGGTCGACGGCGTCGAGCACGCGGTCCAGGTCGGGCAGGTACTCCTCCTCCAGGCGGGCCGGCGGGTACGGGGCGTGGTAGCCGCCGACCCGGAGCACCGGTGCCTCCAGGTGGTAGAAGCAGCGCTCGGTGATCCGCGCGGCGATCTCCGCGCCGGAGCCGAAGAACACCGGCGCCTCGTGCACCACGACCAGGCGGCGGGTCTTCTCCACCGAGGCCTGGATCGAGTCGAAGTCCAGCGGGCTGACCGAGCGCAGGTCCAGCACCTCCAGGTGCTTGCCCTCCTCGGCCGCCGCGTCCGCCACCTCCTGGCACAGCTTCACCATCGGGCCGTAGGCCGCCAGGGTCAGGTCCGTGCCCTCGCGGACGACGCGCGCCTTGTGCAGCGGGGCCGGGATCGCCTCGGGGTCGACCTCGGCCTTGTCCCAGTAGCGCCGCTTGGGCTCGAAGTAGATCACCGGGTCGTCGCTCTGGATGGCCTGCTGCATCATCCAGTACGCGTCCGAGGCGTTCGACGGCGAGACCACCTTCAGGCCCGCCACATGGGCGAACAGCGCCTCCGGCGACTCGGAGTGGTGCTCGACCGCGCCGATGCCGCCGCCGTAGGGGATCCGCACGACGACCGGCAGCTTGACCTTGCCCAGCGAGCGGGCGTGCATCTTCGCCAGCTGGGTGACGATCTGGTCGTAGGCCGGGAAGACGAAGCCGTCGAACTGGATCTCCACCACCGGGCGGTAGCCGCGCAGGGCCAGGCCGATCGCGGTGCCGACGATGCCGGACTCGGCCAGCGGGGTGTCGATGACCCGGTCCTCGCCGAAGTCCTTCTGCAGGCCGTCCGTCACCCGGAAGACACCGCCGAGCTTGCCGACGTCCTCGCCCATGATCAGGACCTTGGGATCGGCGTCCAGGGCGCGGCGCAGCGACTCGTTGATGGCCTTGGCCATCGCCATCTTCTCGGCCATCTCAGTGACCCCCTTCATCGGCGAACGACGCCTGGTAGGCAGCGAACTGGGCGCGCTCCTCGTCCACGAGCGCGTGTCCGTCCGCGTACACGTTCTCGAAGAGGGCGAACCGGTCCGGGTCGGGCATGGCGCGGACCGCTTCGCGCACTCGCTTGCCCAACGCCTCGGACTCGGCCTCGAGTTCCGCGAAGAATCCCTCGTCCGCGTGGTTCGATGCCTCCAGGTAGCGGTGCAGGCGCAGGATCGGGTCCTTCGCCTCCCAGGCCTGCCGCTCCTCGTCGCCCCGGTAGCGGGTGGGGTCGTCGGAGGTGGTGTGGGCGCCCATGCGGTAGGTGTACGCCTCGACCAGGGTGGGGCCCTCGCCGTTGCGGGCGCGCTCCAGCGCCCGCTTGGTGACCGCGAGACAGGCCAGCACGTCGTTGCCGTCGACCCGGACGCCCGGGAAGCCGTAGCCCTGGGCGCGCTGGTACAGCGGGACGCGGGTCTGCTTCTCGGTCGGCTCGGAGATCGCCCACTGGTTGTTCTGGCAGAAGAACACCACGGGGGCGTTGTAGACCGCGGAGAAGGTGAAGGACTCGGCCACGTCGCCCTGGCTGGAGGCGCCGTCGCCGAAGTAGGCGATGACCGCCGAGTCCGCGCCGTCCTTGGCCACGCCCATCGCGTAACCGGTGGCGTGCAGCGCCTGGGAGCCGATGACGATCGTGTACAGGTGGAAGTTGTTGCTGTTCGGGTCCCAGCCGCCGTTGTTCACGCCGCGGAACATGCCGAGCAGGTTGGTCGGGTCCACACCGCGGCACCAGGCGACGCCGTGCTCGCGGTAGGTCGGGAAGACGTAGTCGTCCGGACGGGTGGCGCGGCCCGAGCCGATCTGGGCGGCCTCCTGTCCCAGCAGGGAGGCCCACAGGCCCAGCTCGCCCTGGCGCTGCAGGGCGGTGGCCTCGGCGTCGAAGCGGCGGGTGAGCACCATGTCGCGGTACAGGCCGCGCAGTTCCTCGGGGGTGATGCCGGCGACGTAGGCGTCGTACTCGGCGTTCGCGACCCGCTCGCCCTCGGGCGTCAGGAGCTGTACGAGGTCGGGGTCGGTGCTCTTCTTCGCGGTACTGCGGGTGGTACGGGTGGTGCGCTTGGTGCCGGTGGCTCCGGTCTTGCTGCCGGTGGTGCCGGCTTTGCCTGCGGCGGTGCGTCGCGGCTTGCGCGCGGCACTGCTCTCCACGGTCACGTGTGCTCCTCCGTCGTTCCGGCCCCCGGGGTTGCCGGTAGGCCAGTGCGGCTCACCTGTTTCGACCACCGGGCACGGGGTGGGTGCCACTCGGCCGGGAACAGGCGTGACAGGTGCCCCGGCGAGCGCCCTGCAACCATCACGTTACCCAGTGCCCCACATTTCTGTGAAACCCCGTTTGACCTGCGATTTTGCTTGGATTTCCAAGTAAATCGAAGGGATGGGAAAGCGTGCTGGTCACAGCCTTGCGACAGGCCCGAGCAAGCGCACGTTATCCCGGCGACCCAGGTCACGGGAAGAGTTCGATGTGAGACGGGACTCGTACGCGAAGCGGGAGAAATCCCGTTATTACCGCCCGGTTGCCCGCGTCCGGAATGCGATGGCGTTACCGGCGGCCCTCCACTGTCACCCGAATGTACGAGCAAATGCCCCGCCCACGACCGAAAGCGACCGTCGGCGACTGCCTGTGACAACGCCCAGCTCACGGGCTTCCCATGTGCCCTAACATCTGGCGCGTGCCGCGCTCATGTGTACCACCTGTCGTGCCTCACGCGCCCCCTCTGACCGCCCTGCTGCGCCTGTACGCCGCGGGAACCGCCCTCACCTGTGAGCCGGTCGACCAGGGGTTGCTCAACCGCGGCTACCGGCTGTGCACCACCCGCGGCCGGTACTTCCTCAAGCACCACTTCGATCCGGACACCGCCGACCCGGCCGCCATCGAGCGCCGGCACCGGGCCACCCAGCGGCTGGCCGACCTCGGCGTCCCGGTCGCCCCGCCGCTCGCGCACCGCGAGGGCCGCACGGTCGCGGTCGTCGGCGGCCACGCCTACGCCCTGCACCCCTGGGTCGACGGCGGACACCGCCACGGCGGCCAGCTCACCCGCGCGGAGAGCGCCCGCCTCGGCGCGCTCCTGGGCGCCGTCCACGCCTGTCTGGAGCGGGTGATGCCGCCCAAGGGCCGTACCCGCCCGGCGACGAGCCCGCACCCCGTGGAGAGCGCCGACCCGGCCGACACCTTCGCCCTCATCGACGACCTGCTGGAGCACGTGCGCCGGCACCGGCCCGCCGACGCCTTCGACGAACTCGCCCGGCACCGGCTGCTGGAGCGCCGCGCCCTGCTGGAGCAGCACGCGGACCGGCGTCCGCCGCGCGGCGGCCCGGTGGGCTGGGTGCACGGCGACTTCCACCCGTTCAACCTGCTCTACAAGGACGACGCCCCGGCCGCCATCGTGGACTGGGACCGGCTCGGGGTGCAGCCGCGCGCGGAGGAGGCCGTCCGCGCCGCCGCCATCTTCTTCGTACGCCCCTCCGGACGGCTGCACCTGCCCAAAGTGCGGGCCTACGCGCGCGCGTACCGGCGCGCGGCCGGTGCCACGCCCTCCGAGCTGGCGGCGGCCGTGCACCGCGTGTGGTGGGAGCGGCTGAACGACTTCTGGATGCTGCGCTGGCACTACGAACGCGGCGACACGCGCGCGGACTGCCAGTTCCCGGCCGCGTCGGCGCTCGCGGTGTGGTGGACGCGCGAGTACGACGCGGTGTGCGACGCGTTCGTGCGGTGAGCGGGCGCCGCCGGCCTCCACGCGCGCGGTGCGGGGCCGGCGTCACCTCGACGCGTGCGGCGAACGGCCGGCGCCACCTCAGGGTGTCGCCGGCCCGGTCGTCGCCGGTGCGCTTCAACCGGCGGTGTCGCCCGCGGTGGTGCCGACGGTCGTGGTGCCCTCGGAGGTGCCGCCGTCGGTCGTGGTCCCGCCGTCGGTCGTGGTGCCGCCCTCGGTCGTGCCCTGGTCCGTGCCGCCCTCGGTGGTGCCGGCGTCGGTGCCGCCGTTCACCGGGTCCGTGGGCTGCGACGGCGTGGTCTGCGGGCTCGACGGCTGGCGGCTCGGGGGCGGGGAGGCCGACTGCGACTGGGTGTACGACGGCGTGGTCGCCGGCCCCCCGCCGGTGCCGCCGCCGCTCGTGTTCCACTCACCGGTCCCCGCCGAGGTGTCCGACGGCTCGCCGGTGTCCTCGTCGGTCGGGGTCGGGGAGGGGGACTCCTTCTCGGTGTTCTTGGAGTGCGTCGTGGTCGGCTTGGTGTCGGAGCCGTCCTTGCCGCCGTCGCCGTTCGCGCTGTGCAGTGCCAGCGCCACGCCCGCGGAGATCGCGATGACCGCGAGGACGGCGAGGATCCACAGCTTGCCGCGTCCGCTGCCCCGGTTGCCGTGGCCCTCGAAGCCGCCGTCGTCGCCGCTGCCGTAGCCCGTGGGCAGGATCGGCTGCGGGATCTGCGCGGTGCCGCCCGCGTCCACCGGGTGCGGCATGACGGTCGTCCCCGCGAAACCGGCCGACGGGTTGTGCCGGCCGTCGGGCGCCTCCACCAGGCCGGTGTTCCAGGTGCCGGTGTGGCCGCCCTGCTCGTACAGCATCTGCAGGCCGTACTGGACCAGGCCGCGCATCTCCTCGGCCGTCTGGAACCGGTCGTCGGGGTCCTTGGCGAGGGAGCGCATCACCAGGCCGTCCAGCTCCGGCGGACAGGTGCCGTCGACGACCTGCGACGGCGGCACCGGCATGTCCTGGACGTGCTGGTAGACCACGGAGAGCGGCGTCTCCCCGGTGAACGGGGGCCTGAGCGCGAGCAGTTCGTACAGCAGGCAGCCGGTCGCGTACAGGTCGGAGCGGTGGTCGACGGCCTTGCCGAGCGCCTGCTCCGGGGAGAGGTACTGCGGGGTGCCCATGACCATGCCGGTCTGCGTCATCGTCGTGGACGCGCCGTGCAGGGCGCGGGCGATGCCGAAGTCCATCACCTTGACGGCACCGCTGTGGGTGATGATGACGTTCGCCGGCTTGATGTCACGGTGCACGATGCCGTGCTGGTGCGAGTAGGCGAGCGCCTCCAGCACCCCCGAGACGATGATCAGGGCCTGCTCGGGACCCGGCGCCTCGGCGTTCATCAGCAGATCGCGGATGGTGCGGCCCTCGACCAGCTCCATGACGATGTACGGCACGGACTGGCCGCCCACCACGTCCTCGCCCGAGTCGTACACGGCGACGATCGCGTGATGGTTCAGCCCCGCGACCGACTGCGCCTCGCGGGTGAACCGCGCCTTGGAGACCGGGTCTTCGGCCAGGTCCGCGCGGAGCAGCTTGACCGCGACCGTGCGGCCCAGGCGGACGTCCTCGGCGGCGAACACCTCGGCCATGCCACCCCGGCCGAGCCGGTGCGTGAGCCGGTACCGCCCGTCGCCGACGAGCCCGCCGTTGCCCCACAGCTCCGGCGCGTCCGACATGCCGCCGCCAGTCGCCTCGGGGTCGGACGGGCCCTGAGAGCGCTGCGTCTGTGCCATCAGTCCTCGCCGTCGTTTCTGCCCGCGGTGCGCGCGGTGTTGTTACGGTCTCCGTCGGCCACGCTACAGCCTTCGTGGGGGCCGCCGGTCCGGAACCGCAACCGGGACGGACCCGAGACGGACCGGTCATGAAACCTCCAGCAGGCGCTGTCGTGCAAATTCTGTGCGCCGGTCGTACATCCCCTGTAACGCTTGCGCGACGCTTCTTGCGCGTACGGTCACGGAACGGGCACCGAGCTTGACGTGTCGGTGCCCTCCGGCAGACTTGGCCGGGAATGAGACATTCGATCAAGGCCTGTTCGCTGGATCACGGCGCCGGACGGCCAGTGGGGGACGCGGAGAGATGAGCCAGCACGGCGCACCGGGCCGGTACGCGGGGCAGGCCCTGGCCCAGGGCCGCTACCAGCTGCGCGACCTGCTCGGCGAGGGCGGCATGGCCTCGGTGCACCTGGCGCACGACACGGTGCTGGACCGTCCGGTCGCGATCAAGACCCTGCACACCGAACTCGGCCGGGAACAGGCGTTCCGCGAGCGCTTCCGCCGCGAGGCGCAGGCCGTGGCCAAGCTCACGCACACCAACATCGTCTCCGTCTTCGACACCGGCGAGGACGAGCTGAACGGCATGGCCACGCCGTACATCGTCATGGAGTACGTCGAGGGCCGGCCGCTGGGCTCGGTCCTGGAGGAGGACATCCGGCAGTACGGCGCGATGCCCGCCGACAAGGCGCTGAAGATCACCGCCGATGTGCTCGCCGCCCTGGAGATCAGCCACGAGATGGGGCTGGTCCACCGCGACATCAAGCCGGGCAACGTGATGACGACCAAGCGCGGTGTGGTCAAGGTCATGGACTTCGGCATCGCCCGCGCCATGCAGTCCGGCGTCACCTCGATGACACAGACCGGCATGGTCGTGGGCACCCCGCAGTACCTCTCCCCCGAGCAGGCCCTCGGCCGTGGGGTGGACGCCCGCTCCGACCTGTACTCGGTCGGCATCATGCTGTTCCAACTGGTCACCGGCCGGCTGCCGTTCGACGCGGACTCGCCGCTGGCGATCGCGTACGCGCATGTGCAGGAGGAGCCGGTGGCGCCCTCCTCGGTCAACCGCGCGCTGCCGCCCGCCGTGGACGCGCTGGTCGCCCGCGCGCTGAAGAAGAACCCGAACGAACGCTTCCCGACCGCCGAGGCCATGCGCGACGAGTGCCTGCGCGTCGCGGCCTCCCTCCAGGCGGCGACGCCGAGCATCGTGCCGGACGCCGGGCCGCGGCAGAGCGGTTCGGGCGTCGGCGCCGCGGTGTTCCCGCCGGTCGACCGGGCGCCCTCGGCCCCGCAGGGGCAGCCGCTGGCGCCGTACCAGCCGGCTCCCGCCCCGGCGCCGAACCCGTACGGCTCGCCGACACCGCCCGCCCCGGCCTACGGCTACCCGCCGCGGGCCGGTTACCAGGCCCCGCCCGCCGCCTACGGCCCGCAGGGCGCCGCCGCTCCGACCCCGCCGCCGTACACGATGTCGCCCCGGCCGTCCCGGCCGTCCGGCGGTCCCGGGCGCGGCAGGCGGCCGGTGATCGTCGCCTCGGTCGCGGTGGCGGCCATCGTGGTCGCCGGGGTGACCGTCGCGCTGACGCTGAAGGACGACGGCGCGGACACCGAGGGCGGCGGCGCCGTCCCCTCGGCGTCCGCGTCCCACCGGGCGGGCTACCGCGGGCCGGACCACACGCGGCGGATCGACAAGAACGAGTGCACCGACCCGCAGGAGTCGTGGCAGGACTCGGCCAAGATCGAGCTGCCCGACTTCCGGTACAAGGACATCGACTCCGTGAAGGAGTGCCTCCAGGCCGCGGGCTGGAAGTGGAAAATCGCCCACGAGGACGACAACACCTGGGGCGACGGGACCGTCCTGAAGCAGTTCCCCGCCCAGGGCGCCGATGTCGACCCGGACGACGTGGGCACCATCGAACTGAGCGTGTCGACGGGCAATCCCCCGCAGTAGCCGTCCCGTCGGGGACCGGCGGGCGGGACGGGGCCCTCGCGCGCACGCCCACGCTGACGGGACACGACAGCCCACGGTGACGGGACAGGACAAGGGCCCGGCGGTCGTCCGCCGGGCCCCTTCCGTGTCGTGTCCGTGTCGTGTCGGATCGCGAGGGCCGCTCCGGGCGCGGACCGCGCGGGTTACAGGTACGGGCCGCCCGAACGGCCGCCCGCGTGGTGCTCGTCGCCGCCCTCGGGGCCGGTCACACCCGGCGGGAGCGCGCGGCGCATCTGCTCCAGCTGGGCCCGCGCGGCCATCTGCTGGGCGAACAGCGTCGTCTGGATCCCGTGGAAGAGGCCCTCCAGCCACCCCACCAACTGCGCCTGGGCGATCCGCAGTTCCGCGTCGCTCGGAGTGGCGTCGTCGGTGAACGGCAGGGAAAGCCGCTCCAGCTCCTCGACCAGCTCGGGGGCCAGGCCGTCCTCCAGCTCCTTCACGGAGCTGGCGTGGATCTCCTTCAGCCGCACCCGGCTGGCCTCGTCGAGGGGAGCCGCCCGCACCTCCTCCAGCAGCTGCTTGATCATGCTGCCGATCCGCATGACCTTGGCCGGCTGCTCCACCTGCTCCGTCACCGGGGTCTCACGGGAGTCCTCGTCCCCGCCGCCGAGTGCCATCCCGTCCTGACCCACGACGAGGATCTGGGGATTCTCCGGCGACCGTTCGTTCCTCGGCATCTCCATGCCGTCATTCTCTCGCACGCCCCCACCTCATCACCGTGGTGCCCCCGCGTGGCGCGGATCCACCGTTTCGACCCGACGGACCAATCCGAAATGCCCCCTTTCGGATTGGATGTGAGGCTGGTTCCCGTCGGTTATCCATCGGTCACGACACCTGGGCTCCGGGAGGTCACCGACGTGACTCCACGCCTGCGACTCACATTCCGCTGTCTGCGGCTGCCGGCCGTCCTCACGGCCGCGACACTGCCGTGGTACGGCATCGCCGTCGTCCACGGCAGTCCGCCCGCGTACGCCGCCGAGCCGGGCCCGGCCCCCGCGTCCGCCCCGAGCCACGGCGAGGGGCGGCAGGGACCCGCCCGGGACGCGCCACCGGGGCGGTCGGTGCCGAAGCTCCAGCCCCTGGGCCACTCCGCCGGCTCTCATTCCGCCGAGGCCCATTCCGCCGGGGCGCACCCGCACGACCGGCATCCGGACGCGGACCACCGTGCCCCGGAGCAGGAGCGCCCGGACCGGGACGACGAGGAGCGGGGTGAAGGGCGGGACCACCCGGGCCAGGATCACCCGGGCCGCGACCGGCCCGGCCGGGGGCCGTCCGCCTCCGCCGGCCCCGCGCGGAAGGACTCCGCCACCCCCGTGCCCATGCCGTCCGACTCCGCCTCGGCCTCGGCCTCGGTCCACCCCTATCGCTCCCTCGCCTGGACCGAGCCCACCCGGGCGGGCAGCCGGGCCGGTGAGGGGCGGATGCGCCCGGGCCGGCCAGACCGGCCCGCCACCGAGCCGGAGGACGAGGACGACTCCGCCACCGCCACCCCGGCCGTCCAGCCGGCGGAGCCGGAGACCACGGACGTGCCCGCCGCCTCCGAGGAACCGGCCCGGGAGGCCGGCCCGGGCTCCACCCCGCCCGCGCCACGGCCCGGCACCCGGCAGGCGAGCCGGCAGAGCGAGGCCGTGACCGAGCCGGGCCTGCGGATCCTGCCGCTGGGCAGCGGACTGGTGCTCATCGGCCTGGGTCTCGGCCTGGCCCTGCTGGGCCTGAGATTGCGCAGGAGCTGACCGGCCGGCCCCGCCGAGGCGGGGCCCGTCCGGCTCTCGCGCTACGGCGCCACCAGCAGCACCTTGCCGATGTGACCGCTGGCCTCCACCAGCCGGTGCGCCTCGGCCGCCTCCGGCATCGGCAGCTCCCGGTCCACGATCGGCCGGACGTCCCCGGCGGCGAGCAGCGGCCACACATGCTCGCGGACGGCGGCGACGATGGCCGCCTTCTCACCCAGCGGACGGCCGCGCAGCGAGGTCGCGCTGATGGCGCCCCGCTTGCCGAGCAGCGCGCCGATGTTCAGCTCGCCCTTCACCCCGCCCTGCATACCGATGATCGCCAGGCGGCCGTTGACGGCGAGGGCCTGGACGTTGCGGTCCAGGTACTTGGCCCCCATGTTGTCGAGGATGACGTCGGCGCCCGCGCCGTCGGTGGCCTGCTTGATCTCGGCGACGAAGTCCTGCTCGCGGTAGTTGATGAGCACGTCCGCGCCCAGCTCGGCGCAGCGCTCCAGCTTCTCCTTCGTGCCGGCGGTCACCGCGACCCGGGCGCCGAGGGCCTTGGCCAGCTGGATCGCCATGGTGCCGATGCCGCTGGAACCGCCGTGCACCAGCAGCGTCTCGCCCGGGCGCAGATGGGCGACCATGAACACGTTGGACCAGACCGTGCAGACCACCTCGGGCAGCGCGGCCGCCTGCCGGAGGGACAGACCCTCGGGCACGGGCAGCAGCTGCCCGGCCGGTACGGCGACCTTCTCGGCGTAGCCGCCGCCCGCGAGCAGCGCGCACACCTCGTCGCCGACGGCCCAGCCCGAGACGCCGGGGCCGAGCGCGGCGATCCTGCCGGAGCACTCCAGGCCGGGGTAGGGGGAGGCGCCGGGCGGAGGGGAGTAGGAGCCCTGGCGCTGGAGGATGTCGGCACGGTTGACGGCGCTGGCCGCCACCTCGACCAGCACCTCGCCCTCGCCGGGCACCGGATCGGGGACGTCCGCCCACACCAGAGCCTCGGGACCACCGGGTTGGGGAATCGTGATCGCATGCATGCCGGTGACGCTACTCCCCACCGGCCCGGTCAGCCGTGTGGCAGGGGGCGGGTGTCCGGAGTGACCTGGTTGCCCGGAGTGGCCCGGACGATGGTGATGAGCCGGTCGGTCAGCTGGAGGGTGCCGACGGACGGGTCGTCGTACCCCAGCACCCGGTGCCCGCGTACGACGCTCACCACCAGGTCGTCCGTCTCGCGCGGCGTCTTGCCCACCTCGCCGCGCACCACCGGCCGTTCGACGAGGTCGAGGCCGCTGCCCTGCTGGATGAGGTCCTCCATCACCATGCCGGCGGCCGGGCTCAGCACGGACAGGCCGAGCAGCCGGCCGGCCGCGCCGGAGCTGGTGATGACGGCGTCGGCGCCGGACTGCCGCAGCAGCGGGGCGTTCTCCTCCTCGCGGACGGCGGCCACGATCTTGGCGCCGCGGTTGAGCTGGCGGGCGGTCAGGGTGACGAGGACCGCGGTGTCGTCGCGCTGCGGGGCGATGATGATCTGCCGCGCCTTGTGCACCTCGGCCCGCTTGAGCACCTCACTGCGGGTGGCGTCGCCCATCACCCCGGCGTACCCCTCGGCGGTCGCCGCGTCGATCGCCTTGGAGCTGGGGTCGACCACGACGACCTGCTCCTTCTTCAGCCCGGTCGCGCAGACGGTCTGGATGGCCGACCGCCCCTTCGTGCCGAAGCCGACGACAACGGTGTGATCGCGCAAGACGGACCTCCAGCGGTTCAGGCGCCATTCCTCACGGGTGCGCTCGGTGAGGACTTCCAGCGTGGTGCCGACCAGGATGATCAGGAACAGCACGCGCAGCGGCGTGATGAGGAAGATGTTGGTGAGCCGGGCCCCGTCGCTGACCGGGGTGATGTCGCCGTATCCCGTGGTGGAGAGGGTCACGGTCGCGTAGTAGAACGCGTCGAGCAGGCTCACGGAGCCGTCGGCGTTGTCGTGGTAGCCCTCGTGGTCGGCATAGACGATGAACGCGGTGGCCACCAGCACCGCCAGGGCCATGACCAGCCGCTTGACGACCTGGCGGATCGGGCGCTCCACCACTTTTCTCGGGAGTTTCACCCGATGGGTCACCAGATGCTCGTCCGCTTGGCGGGCGATGGCGTCATGGCCCGGAAGTTTCACGTGAAACACACCCCGATTCCGGCGGTCGCCCATGGCAGGTCCAGCAGCTCCGCCTCCTCGCCCTGCCGGGCCCCGCCCGGCGGCACGACGGCCAGCGCGTCGGCGGCGGCGATGCCGCGCAGCATCGCCGGACCGTTGTAGCGCAGCGGCACGGCGTGGTCCCCGCGCAGCACCACGGGGATGAGCCGGGTGTCGTACGGGTGCCCCTGCACCGCCTCCTTCAGGGGCAGGGTGTAAGGCTCGGGGGCGGGACGGGCGGCGAGGGTCCGCAGCAGCGGTTCGGCGAGCGTGAGCAGGCCGGAGACGGCCGCGAGGGGGTTGCCGGGCAGGCCGACGAGGTGCTGGTGCTCCTTGGTGCGGGCCAGCAGCATGGGGTGGCCCGGCCGCACCTTGACGCCGTCCACGAGGAGTTCGGCGCCGACGCGTTCCAGGACCGGGTGGACGTGGTCGACGGGTCCGGCGGCGGTACCGCCCGTGGTGATGACGAGGTCGGCCCGGGAGGCGGTGACCGCCTTGCGCAGCGCCCGGGCGTCGTCGCCGATCCGGCGCACGGCCACGACGTCGGCGCCGAGCGCGCGCAGCCAGGGCGGCAGCATGGGCCCGAGAGCGTCCCTGATCAGACCGTCGTGCGGCAGGCCCTCGGTCAGCAACTCGTCGCCCAGGACCAGGACTTCGGCACGGGGGCGGGGAACGACGGTGACCGTGTCGTAGCCGGCCGCCGCGGCGAGGCCGAGGACGGCGGGGGTGACGAGGGTGCCGACGGGCAGCAACTGGTCGCCGGTGCGGCACTCCTGGCCCCGGGGCCGGATGTCCTGGCCGTGGAACATCTCGCGGGTGGGGTGCAGCCGGCCCTGGGCATCGGTCCGGCCGTGCTCGGTGCGCAGGACGGCGGTGGTGTCGGCGGGAACGCGGGCGCCGGTGGCGATGCGGACCGCCACGCCGTCGGTGAGCGGCTCGGGCTGGGCGTACCCGGCGAGCACCCCTTCCTCCCGTACCTGCCAGGGCCCGGGCCCGGCGACCGCCCAGCCGTCCATCGCGGAGGTGTCGAAGGAGGGCAGGTCGGTGAGCGCGTCCAGGGGGGCGGCCAGCACCAGTCCGAGGGCGTCGCCGAGGGGCACGGAGACGGGCGCGCGCCGGTCCCCGGCGGGGCTGTCCGCCGTACCCTGCCGGCCGTGGGCGCGCGCGGCCCGGGCGGCGCGGGCGGCGATCTCGCGGGCGTGGGGCCAGGGGGTGGCCGTGTGGCGCTCGGCGGGCTGCCCTGCGGCCGGACCGCCGGACGAGCCGGCGGCGCCGTCGTCCTGGGGCTCGCGGTGGGGTTCCCGCACCAGCGCCAGGGCCTCCTCGACGTCGAGGTCGTCGGTGTCGGCGGCGGGTGCCCCGGCCGGGGTGCCGGGGGCGGTCATCCGGCGTCCGGGGCGCTCGGGCCCCCGCCGTTCGCGCTCTTCCCGGCCGCGTCGCTCTCCTCTTCCCAGCGCAGGGCCAGCGCGGCGGCCTTGCGGGCGGCCTCGGCGACGGCCTCGGGGCCGCCCGCGCCCCGGGCCGCCGCGTAGCCGACGAGGAAGGTGGTCAGCGGGGCGGCGGGGCGGGCCACGCCGTGGGCGGCGTCACGGGCAAGGTCGAGCAGGACGCCGGTGTCGACGTCCAGGTCGATGCCCAACTCGTCCTTGACTGCGGAGATCCATTCATCCAACACGTGCTCATGCTCCCTGATGCGTGCCCTGGCGTCGGCGATGTCGTCCCAGGTGTCGCAGTCGAACGACGCGAGCGGGTCCGGGACACGGGTGAGGCGGAGGGTTCCGGTCAGCCGGCGCAGGGGGAGCCCGGAGAGGGCGCCGTGGGCGGCGGCGAGGGCGGCCAGCTCGCGGCGCAGGGCGGCGGTGCGGTAGGCGGCCACGAGCGGCTGGTCGCGGCCGCCCGCGTCGGTGAGCAGCGCGCCGTCGGCGCCGGTGTCCCGGAGGGCGGTCAGGAGCCGGCGGAGCGTACCGGACCGGAGGAAGGGCAGGTCGGCGGAGAGGACGACGGTGTGCCCGGCGGTGGTGAGCCGCAGTCCGGCCGCCAGCGCGGCGAGCGGCCCGCCGCCGGGCGGGTCCTCGCGGGTCCAGCGCACCGGGCGGGCGGTGGGCCGGGGCGCGGCCACGACGACGGTGGTCCGGGCGTCCGCGCAGGCCGCGAGCACCCGGTCCAGCAGCGCCCGGCCGCCGACCCGGAGGCCGGGTTTGTCGGCCCCGCCGAGCCGCCGGGCGGCACCGCCGGCCAGTACGACGGCGTCGTACGGGGCGGGTGTCCCGGGGGCGGCGGGTGCGGCGTCGGTCACCCCACGAGTATGTCCCGTCGGGGCCTGCTTCCGGACCGGGTGTGGGCCAGGGATGCGCACCCTTCTACAAGGTGGGTCCTTCTACAGGGTGCGCAGCAGCACCGCCGGCTGTTCCACGCAGTCCGCCACGTAGCGCAGGAAGCCGCCCGCCGTGCCGCCGTCGCACACCCGGTGGTCGAAGGTGAGCGAGAGCTGCACGACGTGCCGGACGGCCAGCTCCCCCTCGTGCACCCACGGCTTGGGCACGATGCGGCCGACGCCGAGCATGGCCGCCTCGGGGTGGTTGACGATCGGGGTGGAGCCGTCGACGCCGAAGACCCCGTAGTTGTTCAGCGTGAAGGTGCCGCCGGTGAGTTCACCGGGGGTCAGTGTCCCGGTGCGGGCGGCCTCGGTGAGCCGGGCGAACTCGGCGGTCAGGGACTCGGCGTCGCGCGTGTGGGCGTCCCGGACGACCGGCACGACCAGCCCGCGGTCGGTCTGGGCGGCGAACCCGAGGTGGACGCGGTCGAGCCGGACGATCTCGCGGGCCTCGGTGTCGACGGTGGAGTTCAGCTCGGGGAACCGGGCCAGCGCGGCGGTGCAGATCCGGGCGAGCAGCGCGAGGAGGGAGATCTTCGGCCCGGGGGTGGCGTTCATGGCGGCCCGGGCGCGCATGAGTTCGGTCGCGTCGGCGTCGACCCAGCAGGTCGCGTCCGGGATTTCCCGGCGGCTGCGGGAGAGCTTGTCGGCGACGGCACCGCGGACGCCCTTGAGCGGGATCCGCGCCCCGCCCTCGGCGCGGGGCGCCGTCGCGGCGGCCGCTCCGGCTTGCTCGCCGGCCGTACCGGCGGGAGTCGGTACGGCCTGGTCGGCGGCCGTGTCCGCGGGCGCGGTCCGGGTGCGCAGGGCGTTCTCGACGTCCGCGCGCAGGATGAGGCCGTCCGGGCCGGAGCCGGTCAGCCGCCTGAGGTCGACGTCGTTGTCCCGGGCGAGCTTGCGCACGAGCGGGGAGATCACGGGAACCAGCCCCCCTGCGGGCGCGGGGCCGGCCGCCGGATGCGGCGTGGGTGCGGGGGCGGCCGTCGGCGTCGGCGCGGCCACGCGCGCGTGCGGGGCGGCATCGGCGGTGCCCGGCCGCCGGGCCTGTCCGTCGGCGGCGGCCGTGCCCGCCCGGACCCGGCGCCGGCGGGCCGCCGGTGCCTGGGTGCCGTAGCCCACCAGGACGTTGCCCGAGCCCTCCGTGCCGTCCTCCGGTTCGCCGACGGCGACCGTCAGGAGCGGGGCGCCGACGGGAAGTTCGGCGCCCTCCTCGCCGAAGCGGGCGGTGACCACGCCGCCGTAGGGGCAGGGCACCTCGACCATCGCCTTGGCCGTCTCCACCTCGACCACCGGCTGATCGACGGCGACCACGTCGCCGACCTGGACCAGCCAGCGGACGATCTCCGCCTCGGTGAGTCCTTCGCCGAGGTCGGGCAGCTTGAACTCCAGCACCTGAGCCATCAGCCCTCGGCCTCCCACTGCAGCCGGGCCACGGCGTCCAGGATGCGGTCGACGCCGGGCAGGTGGTGCCGCTCCAGCATGGGCGGCGGGTAGGGGATGTCGAAACCGGCCACGCGCAGCACCGGCGCCTCCAGGTGGTGGAAGCAGCGCTCGGTGATCCGGGCCGCGATCTCGCCGCCCGGGCCGCCGAACCCGGTGGACTCGTGGACGACGACCGCGCGGCCGGTGCGCCGGACGGCCGCGCAGACCGTCTCGTCGTCGAAGGGCACCAGGGAGCGCAGGTCGATCACCTCCAGGTCCCAGCCCTCGGCCCGGGCGGCCTCGGCGGCCTCCAGGCAGACCGGCACGGAGGGGCCGTAGGTGATCAGTGTGGCGCTGCTGCCGGGGCGGCGCACCACCGCGCGCCCGATGGGGGCCACGTCCGTGGGCCGCTCGGGGTCCCAGGTGTCCTTCGACCAGTACAGCCGCTTGGGTTCGAGGAAGACCACCGGGTCGTCGGAGGCGATGGCCTGGCGCAGCAGTCCGTAGGCGTCGGCGACGGTGGCCGGGGTGACGACGTGCAGGCCCGGGGTGGCCATGTAGTAGGCCTCGGACGAGTCGCTGTGGTGCTCGACTCCGCCGATGCCGCCGCCGTAGGGGACGCGGACGGTGATCGGCAGGGGCATCCGGCCGCGCGTGCGGTTGCGCATCCGGGCGACATGGCTGACCAGTTGCTCGAACGCCGGGTAGGCGAAGGCGTCGAACTGCATCTCCACGACCGGGCGCAGCCCGTACATCGCCATGCCGACGGCGGTGCCCAGGATGCCGGCCTCGGCGAGCGGGGTGTCGGTACAGCGGTCCTCGCCGAACTCCTTGGCGAGCCCGTCGGTGACGCGGAAGACCCCGCCGAGGGTGCCGACGTCCTCGCCCAGGACGTGCACGGTGGGATCGGCGGCCATGGCGTCGCGCATCGCGCGCGTGAGCGCCTGGGCCAGGGTGGCGGGCTTGACGGCGACGGTGGTCATCGGGCGCCGCCTTCCCGCGCGCCGGGCTCCTCGCCGGCGCCGGACTGCTCCCGCTCGGCTTCCAGCTCGGCCCGCAACAGGGCCCGCTGTTCGCGCAGCTGGGCGGTCGTGTCGGCGTAGACGTGGTCGAAGAGGTCCATGGGGTCGAGTTCGGGATCCCGGTTCATGTGTTCGCGCAAGGAGGCGGCCATGGTCTCGGCGTCCTGCCGGGCGGCCTCGATACCGGCCTCGTCCAGCAGCCCGCGTGCGGTCAGTTCGCGTTCCAGCAGCTCGACCGGGTCGTGCGCGCGCCAGGCCGCGACCTCGGCGTCCTGCCGGTAGCGGGTGGCGTCGTCGGCGTTGGTGTGGGCGTCCAGGCGGTACGTCACCGCTTCCACCAGGGTCGGGCCGCCGCCCGCGCGCGCGTGCCGTACGGCCTCGGCGAGGACTTCGTGCACGGCGGCGGCATCGTTGCCGTCGACCAGCCGGCCCGGCATGCCGTACCCGACGGCCTTGTGGGCCAGGGAGGGCGCGGCGGTCTGCTTGGCGAGCGGGACGGAGATGGCGAAGCCGTTGTTCTGGACCAGGAAGACGACCGGGGCCTGCCATACGGCGGCGAAGTTCAGGGCCTCGTGGAAGTCGCCCTCGCTGGTGCCGCCGTCGCCGACCATGGCCAGCGCCACCACGTCGTCGCCCTTGAGGCGGGCGGCGTGGGCGAGGCCGACGGCGTGCGGCAACTGGGTGGCCAGCGGGGTGCTGAGGGGAGCCACCCGGTGGGCGTAGGGGTCGTAGCCGTTGTGCCAGTCGCCGCGCAGCAGGGTGAGCGCCTGGGCCGGGTCCACGCCCCGGGCGACGACGGCGAGCGTGTCGCGGTAGCTGGGGAAGAGCCAGTCGCGTTCCTCGAGGGCCAGGGCGGCGCCGATCTGGCAGGCCTCCTGGCCGGTGCTGGACGGGTAGACGGCGAGCCGGCCCTGCTTGGTCAGCGCGGTGGCCTGCGCGTTGTAGCGGCGCCCGCGCACCAGCTGGGCGTAGAGCCTCAGCAGCAGGCCGGGGTCGGTCTTGGCGGCCGACTCGGTGCCGAGGACGCGGTAGGGCTCGGCGTCGGGCAGCAGCGGCGCGGGGTCCGTACGGGGCTGCCAGGCGGGCGGCGGCGAGGGCCGGTACGCGCCCCGCTGCTCCAGAACCGTCATGACGGCACCTCCTCGTGGGAGCGGCTAGGAGACGGGGCGGCTGTGACCCGTCTCACCTACCGATTGTTCGGTTGACGGCGCATTTTGGCTACAGGCAGCCCGGGGCTGTGGACAAACGGTTCTCCACAGCCTGGAATGAACGCAGGACGTCCACGGCGAGGAAGCGGGGGAACATGGCGCCTGAACAAATGGCCTACGGACCGCAGGGCGGTGGCGCGCTGCCGCCCCCGCGCCCGCTGGACGCCATCGACCAGGACATCCTGAGGATCCTCCAGGGGGACGGCCGGGCCTCGATACGGTCCGTCGCCGAGCGCGTCCACGTCTCGCGCGCCAACGCCTACGCGCGGATCAACCGGCTCGTCGAGGACGGGGTGATCCGGGGTTTCAGCGCCCGCGTGGATCACGAACGGGCAGGCCACAGCACGTCCGCGTACATCACATTGAAAATCGTCCAGAACAGCTGGCGCACGGTCCGCGAGCAGCTCCGGCAGCTGCCCGGCGCCTCCCACATCGCCCTGGTGGGCGGCGACTTCGACGTGCTGCTGCTGGTGCACACGCCCGACAACCGGGCGCTGCGCGAGCTGGTGCTGACACGGCTCCAGGCGATCCCCGAGGTGCTCAGCACCCGCACGCTGCTGGTGTTCGAGGAGGAGGACCTGGAGCCGGACGGCTGAGGTCAGCCCCGGCGCAGCCCCGAGAAGACCAGCCGGACGACGGCGTCGGCCATCTCCGGGCCGGTCGCGCCGCGCGCCTCCGGCCGGTACCACTCCACGATGGAGTTGATCATTCCGAAGACCAGCCGGGTGGCCAGCCGCACCTCCACGTCGCCGCGTATGTCCCCGTCGGCCGCCGCCGCCTTCATCAGCTCGGCCACCCGGTGGTCGAAGTCGCGGCGCCGCTCCAGCGCCCACCGCTCGGTCTCGGTGTTGCCGCGCACGCGCAGCAGCAGCGTCACGTAGGGCAGTTCGGCGGTGAGCACCTCGACCATGCGGCGCACGACGTGCTCCAGCCGGTCGGCGGCGCGCCCCACGCGCGCGTGCTCCTCGTCCAGGATGGCGAACAGGCCGTCCAGGGCGCGGCTGACGGCTCGGCGCAGCAGCTCCTCCTTGCCGCTGACGTGGTGGTAGATCGACGACTTGGAGATGCCGGCCGCCTTGGACAGGTGCTCCATGGAGGTGCCGTCGTAACCGCGCTCGTTGAAGACCCGCACGGCGACGGAGAGCAGCGTCTCGGGGGTGTAGGTGTCGCGTCTGGCCGTGGTCATGAGGTGCTCTCCCGCCGGTCGTTGGCATAGGCGTGACGGTAGAGCGCGAGGGAGGGCGCGTAGCGTCCGGAAGGGTCGCGCTCGTGCATCTCGTCCAGGATGTCGAAGGCGAAGTCGCGGCCGAGCCTGCGGCCCCACTCGAAGGGCCCGAGCGGGTAGTTGACGCCCAGGCGCATCGCGGTGTCGATGTCCTCCTCGGTGGCCACGCCCTTGGCGACGGCGTCATGGGCGAGGTCGATGATCCGGGCGACGGTGCGCGCGACGATCATGCCGGGGACGTCGCCGATGACGCTGACGTCCTTGCCGAGCGCCTGGAAGAGCCCGGTGGCCTCGGCGAGGGTCCGCGGCGAGGTGTCCTGGGAGGCGGACAGGGCGATGCGGGTGGCCGTGCGGTAGTCCAGGGCGAGGTCGAAGTAGACGACGTCCCCGAACTCGGCGGAGGTCTGGCCGTCGGCCAGGACCAGGTCGCCGCCGCCGGGCAGCACCAGACGGGTGCCCTGGTTCTCGTCCTCCTCGCGGACCTCGATGCCCGCCTCGCGGATCAGCGTGAGCAGCTCGGCCGCCGGACCCAGGCCGCCCTCGGCGACGACGTGGGCGGGCGGCCGCTCCTTGTCGGCGGTGTGCGGCTCGGGCCGCTCGGCGCCCTCGGCGTAGTCGTACCAGCCGCGCCCGCTCTTGCGGCCGAGCCGGCCGGACTCCACCAGCCGGCGCTGGGCCAGGGAAGGAGTGAAGCGCACGTCCTGGAAGAAGGACTGCCACACCGAGTGGGTGACGGACTCGTTGACGTCCTGGCCGATCAGGTCGGTCAGTTCGAAGGCACCCATCCTGAAACCGCCCGACTCGCGCAGGACCGCGTCGATGGTCGCGGGGTCGGCGGCCTGGGCCTCGTAGACGGCGAACGCCTCGGCGTAGAAGGGCCGGGCGATGCGGTTGACGATGAAACCGGGGGTGTCGGCGCAGGCCACCGGCGTCTTGCCCCAGGCGCGGGCGGTCTCGTACGCGCGCGTGGCCGACGTGACGTCGGTGGCGAACCCGGAGACCACCTCCACCAGCGGCAGCAGCGGCGCCGGGTTGAAGAAGTGCAGGCCGACGAAGCGGCCCGGGTGGCGCAGGGCACCGCCGATGGCCGTCACCGACAGCGATGAGGTGTTGGTGGCCAGCAGGCAATCCTCGGCGACGATCTCCTCCAGCTCGCCGAAGAGCCGCTGCTTGACGTCCAGCCGTTCCAGGACGGCCTCCACCACCAGGGCGCAGTCGGCCAGCTCCGCGAGGCCGTCCGCGGGCGTGAGGCGGGCGCGGGCCGCGTCCCGGTCGCCGGCGGGGAGCCGGCCCTTCTCCACGAGCCGGTCGAGCCGGGCGCCGATCGCTTCCGTCGCGTCCCGCGCCCGCCCGGGTACGGCGTCGTAGAGCCGCACGGGATGGCCGGCGACCAGCGCGACCTGGGCGATGCCCTGGCCCATGGTGCCGGTGCCGACGACGGCCACGGGGCTGCTGAGGTCGAGTGCTGTCATGTGCGCGATCCTCCCGCACGACGTTTTCCACAGATGCGGCGGACCCCCTTGTCCCGACCGATCGTTCGGTTACTCTAGCTCTGACGGGCAGCCCCTGCCCAGGTCACGGACTCGACGAAGAGGCTCTCCAGACGAGGAGTTGGTCCCGCATGGCCGCCGAACCGACCGCCCACGAGCTGCTCCGGAAGCACCGGCCCACGCTCGACCAGGCGCTGGAAGCGATCCGCACACGCGCGTACTGGTCCCCGCACCCCGAGCACCCGAAGGCGTACGGCGAGAACGGCAGCCTGGACGCGGCGGCGGGCAAGGCCGCCTTCGACGCCCTGCTGGGCAACCGCCTCGACCTCGCCGACCAGCCGGGCGTCGACGACTGGGTGGGCGGTGAGGTCTCCCCGTACGGCATCGAGCTGGGCGTGAGCTACCCGCATCCGGACATCGACGTGCTGCTGCCCGCGATGCGGGCCGGGCAGCGCGCCTGGCGGGACGCGGGCCCCGAGCTGCGGGCCGTGGTCTGCCTGGAGATCCTGAAGCGGATCAGCGACCGCACGCACCAGTTCGCGCACGCGGTCATGCACACCTCCGGCCAGGCGTTCATGATGGCCTTCCAGGCGGGCGGCCCGCACGCCCAGGACCGCGGCCTGGAGGCGGTGGCATACGCGTACGCGGAGCAGGTCCGCACCCCGGAGCAGGCGGAGTGGACCAAGCCGCAGGGCAAGCGCGACCCGCTGGTCCTCACCAAGCGGTTCACCGCGGTCCCGCGCGGCATCGGCCTGGTCATCGGCTGCAACACCTTCCCGACCTGGAACGGCTTCCCCGGCCTGTTCGCCTCCCTGGCCACCGGCAACGCGGTCCTGGTCAAGCCGCACCCGCGCGCGGTGCTGCCGCTCGCGCTGACCGTCCGGATCGCCCGGGACGTACTCGCCGAGGCGGGCTTCGACCCGAACCTGGTCGCCCTGGCCGCCGAGCGTCCCGGCGAGGGCATCGCCAAGACCCTCGCGCTGCGCCCCGAAATCAGGATCATCGACTACACGGGGTCCACGGCGTTCGGCGACTGGCTGGAGACCAACGCCCACCAGGCGCAGGTCTACACGGAGAAGGCCGGCGTCAACACGGTGATCGTGCACTCCACGGACGACTACCAGGGCATGCTGTCCAACCTGGCGTTCTCGCTGTCCCTGTACAGCGGCCAGATGTGCACCACCCCGCAGAACCTGCTCATCCCCCGCGACGGCATCGCCACCGACCAGGGGCACAAGTCCTTCGACGAGGTCACCGCCGACCTCGCGCGCGCGGTCGACGGCCTGCTCGGCGACGACGCCCGCGCGAACGCGCTGCTGGGCGCGATCGTCAACCCGGACGTCAAGGCCCGCCTGGAGGCCGCGGCCGGTCTCGGCGAGGTCGCGCTCGCCTCCCGCGAGGTCACCAACCCGGAGTTCCCGGACGCGGTGGTCCGCACCCCCGTCATCGTCAAGCTGGACGGCGCCAAGCCGGACGACGAGGCCGCGTACATGAGCGAGTGCTTCGGCCCGGTCTCCTTCGTGGTCGCCGTCGACTCGGCGGCCGACGCCGTGGAGCTGCTGCGCCGCACCGTCAGGGAGAAGGGCGCGATGACGGTCGGCGCGTACACCACGGACGCCGCGACCGAGCAGGCCGTCGAGGAGGTCTGCCTGGAGGAGGCGGCCCAGCTCTCCCTGAACCTGACCGGCGGGGTCTACGTGAACCAGACGGCCGCCTTCTCCGACTTCCACGGCTCCGGCGGCAACCCGGCGGCCAACGCGGCCCTGACCGACAGCGCCTTCGTGGCCAGTCGCTTCCGGATGGTGGAGGTGCGGCGGGAGGCCTGAGCCCGGCCTAAGCCGGTGGCGCGCCCCCGGTCGCGCTCCAGTGGTACAGCGTCATCGCCACGCTGGTGGCGAGGTTGTAGCTGGAGACCTGGGGGCGCATCGGCAGCCGCAGCAGGTGGTCGGCGCGGGCGCGCAGCGGAGCCGACAGGCCGGTGCGCTCCGAGCCGAAGGCCAGAACGGCGTCGTCCGGCAGCCGGGTGGCCCGGATGTCCTCGCCCTCCGGGTCGAGCGCGAACAGCGGCCCGGCGGGCAGGTCGTCGACGTCCAGCCGCTCGACGGCGGTCGCGAAGTGCAGACCCGCGCCGCCGCGCACCACGGTGGGGTGCCAGGGGTCGAGCGTGCCCGTGGTGACCACCCCGGTCGCCCCGAATCCGGCGGCGAGCCGGATCACGGCGCCCGCGTTGCCCAGGTTGCGCGGGTTGTCCAGGACCACGACGGGGGCGGTGCGGGGCGTACGGGCGAGCGCGCGCAGATTCGCCGCGCGGGACGGCCGTACGGCCAGGGCGGCCACACCGGTCGGGTGCGGGCGCGGGACGAGGGCGGCGTACTCCGCCCCGGACACCTCCGTCAGCAGGGCGTCCAGGGTGTCGCGGACGTCCCCGGCCAGTTCCTCGGCGAGGGCGAGCGCGGCCCGCCGGTCGGTGGTGACCGCGACCGGCACCTCGGCGCCGAAGCGCAGCGCGTGCTTCAGGGCGTGGAAACCGTCGAGCAGGACGGCGCCCTGAGCGTGCGCGCGCCAGCGGCTCAGCGGGTCGGTCATGCGGTGAACCCTACGTGGTCGGCCTGGCTCTCCTCCGTGGGGCGCGGTGCCGGTACCTGGTGGCCGGCACCCCGGGCGAGCCGCCCCCGCGCGCGTGCCGCCAGGTCGCCGAGCCGGCGCAGGAAGGACGTCGGCAGGAACACCGCGTCGGCGGCGATCATCGCCAGCGAGAAGAACGGCAGGCCGAGGACGACCGCGATCACCGCGTGCTCGGCCATCATCACCACCAGCAGGACGTTCTTGACCCGCCGGTTGAACAGGGTGAACGGGAAGGCGACCTGCACCATGACCGTTCCGTAGGCCGCGATCATCATGATCGTGCCGCTGGAGGACATCAGGTCCGCGAGCCCCGGCCAGGGCGAGAAGTAGTCCAGGTGGAGCGGGTAGTAGACGGCGGTGCCGTCCTGCCAGCGCGAGCCCTGGACCTTGTACCAGCCGGCCGTGGCGTAGATCAGGCAGGCCTCGGCCATGATGACGGCCAGGGCGCCGTTGTGCAGGACGTTGGCGACGACGTCCAGCAGGATCCGGGGCTCCCTCAAGGCCGCCCGGCGCTCGACGGCCCACCACAGGCCGAGTCCCGCCCAGGCCGTCCACAGCAGCGCCGGGATCAGCCAGCCGTTGTCGAACCGCCCGGTCAGCGTCGCCGTGCCGAGCGCCAGGCCGAGCACCGCCCACAGCACCGGTCCCACCACGTCGGCGGGCACTCGCTCGCCACGCGCGCGTGCCGCCGCCGCGCGTGCCGCGCGGCGGGTGTCGAGGGACCACACCTGGCCGCAGCGTGTGAACACCAGGTAGATCGACATCAGATGCAGGACGTTGTCGCCGCCGTCGCCGACGAAGACGCTGCGGTTCTGCAGCGACAGCACGCCCACCATGAACAGCAGGGAGGAGGTCCGGGTGCGCCAGCCGAGCACCAGGGCCGCGGAAGCGAGGACGGCCAGCGCGTAGCAGATCTCGAACCAGAGCCGCCCGTCGGACCACAGCAGCGCCGTGAAGGCGTGGTTGTCGGCGGTCAGCTGCTTGGCGAGGTTCCAGCCCCACGGTCCGGAGGGACCGTACAGCTCCTGGCGGTGGGGGAACTCGCGCAGCAGGAACAGCAGCCAGGTCCCGGCGAACCCGATCCGGATGACGGCGCTCTGGTACGGCCCGAGGGCCGCGCCGGTGACCTGGGCGACACCCCGCGACAGCGTCAGGGAGAGACGGTTCACCGCACGCCTCCCGCGGCCTCGTCGGACGTCACGGACCACCAGGGCAGCAGGCGGTAGACGGGTTTGTCGGGCACGCGTTCACGGCTCCAGGGCGGCGGCTGCACATTGGTGGTGCGGGAACGGACCTGCACGCGCTGGATCACGCCTTCCCGGCTCATCGGATCGCTCCGGTACAGGCGCATCACCACGATCCGGCGCAGGTACTGCTCGGACAGCGCGCCGCGCATACCGACGGCGCGGTTGTCGGCGCCGTGCGTGGCGGCGAAGAAGTCCCAGGCCCGGCGCAGCTCGTTCTGCTGGGTGTGGCTCGGCGCCGGATTGCCGTCGATGGCGGCGCCGTCCTGGGCGGACAGGTCGGTCCACGCGGTGGTGAGCAGCCCCCCGTCGCGCATCCGCACCTCGGCGCGGACCTGTACGGCGATGTTCTGCTGGAGCGGGTTCGGGGCGAACAGCTTCCAGTTCTGCTCGAACTCGGGGTAGACCCACTCCTCTATCGCCTTGCCGTGCTGCTTCGTCACGGTGTTGGAGGGCGCGAGGCTGAGAAACACCATCACCAGATGCACACAGGCGGCAACGGCGATCACTGCGAGCGCCAACGCGGCGACGACCTGGTACGGGAGGGAGAGGGCGGCCACGCCGGTACGGGGCCGGGGCGCGCTCTGCCCTGCACCCGGCCCGGCCTCGGGCGCGGCGACCGCGGTACGGGGATCAATACCGGTGACACCGGCGCGGGACTCGGGCCAGGACACGGGGGTACGGGGCTCGGGCGTGGCGGCCGGTGGCGGGGCCGGGTGTGGTGGCTGTTCCGGGAGACGCGTCCCGGCCGGCCCGTCGGGAGCCTGCGGTTCCCGCGAGTCCTCGTCGTACGCGTCCATTGTGTCCCGTCCCCCGTTTCGGCTCATTCTCGTTCGGCCCGGTCGTTCCGCTCGGTGTCGTCCGCCCGGCGTCGGCCGGGCGGGGGCAGCCGTCGGCGCCGGGTTCGTCACAGGCGCCGCATGCCGCACGAGCGCCACCTCTCGGCGCCCGCACGGAACGGTACTCAGCCGGGGGCACCGGGCGCAGCCCCGGGTACGAACCGAGACGTGGCCCACGCCACGGAACACCACGCGGGAACGCGGCGGTCACGGCTCCGGCGCTACGGCCGAGGCGGCGACCGAGTACTCCCGGCCACCGTCACCGCTCCTGCCCACCCGGCCTTCGCCCCGCCGTCCCCCCGCCGAGTCGCGCCCCGCGCCAGTCCCTCCCGACGCCCTCTCCCTCCTCCCGCCCATCCCCTCCCGGACCAGCCCGCCTCCCGCCTCCCCGCACGTTGTCCACAGGTCGCCGCGGGAGTTTTCCACAGCGGTTGACACCCCGTGGCGGCCCGGCACACCATGGATTGCGCACGGACCGAACGATCGGTCGGGCCGGGCCGGAAGGACAGTGTTCACCGCAGAGCCGAGGTCAGGGGGACCGCATGGCCACAGCAGCCGCGCAGCGCACGGCCCGTACAGGAGCGGACGGCGCGCCGGACACCGCCGACACGACGGCCTACCAGCGCGCCTTCGACGCGGCTGTGGCCGCCGACGAGCGCATCGAACCGCGCGACTGGATGCCGGATGCCTACCGCGCGACCCTGGTCCGGCAGATCGCCCAGCACGCGCACTCCGAGATCATCGGCATGCAGCCGGAGGCCAACTGGATCACCCGCGCGCCCTCCCTGCGCCGCAAGGCGATCCTGATGGCCAAGGTCCAGGACGAGGCCGGCCACGGTCTGTACCTGTACAGCGCGGCCGAGACGCTCGGCACCAGCCGTGACGAGTTGCTGGACAAACTGCACGCCGGCCGCCAGAAGTACTCCTCGATCTTCAACTACCCGACCCTGACCTGGGCCGACGTAGGAGCGATCGGCTGGCTGGTGGACGGCGCCGCGATCACCAACCAGGTCCCTCTGTGCCGCTGCTCGTACGGCCCGTACGCCCGCGCGATGGTCCGGATCTGCAAGGAGGAGTCCTTCCACCAGCGCCAGGGCTACGAACTGCTGCTGGCCCTCAGCAAGGGCACACCGGAGCAGCACGCCATGGCCCAGGACGCGGTGGACCGCTGGTGGTGGCCGTCGCTGATGATGTTCGGCCCGCCCGACGACGAGTCCCAGCACTCCGCGCAGTCGATGGAGTGGAAGATCAAGCGCCATTCCAACGACGAGCTGCGCCAGCGTTTCGTGGACATCTGCGTCCCCCAGGCCGAGTCCCTGGGCCTCACCCTCCCCGACCCGGAACTGCGGTGGAACGAGGAGCGGGGGCACTACGACTTCGGCCCGATCGACTGGACGGAGTTCTGGGAGGTCCTCAAGGGCAACGGCCCCTGCAACGAACAGCGCCTCACCCAGCGCAGGCGCGCCCATGACGAGGGCGCGTGGGTACGGGAAGCCGCCGCGGCCTACGCGGCCAAGCACACCGGCGACACCGGTGGGACGGGAGCGACGCGAGCATGAGCACCACCGACTGGCCCCTGTGGGAGGTCTTCGTCCGCTCCCGGCGCGGCCTGTCCCACACCCACGCCGGCAGCCTGCACGCGCCCGACGCCGAGCTCGCCCTGCGCAACGCCCGCGATCTGTACACCCGGCGCGGCGAGGGCGTCTCCATCTGGGTCGTCCCGGCCGCCGCCATCACCGCCTCCTCGCCGGACGAGAAGGACCCCTTCTTCGAGCCGGCCGCCGACAAGCCCTACCGGCACCCGACCTTCTACGAGATCCCGGAAGGGGTGAAGCACCTGTGACCGCCACCGGCCCCGCCACCGTCCCGGTGACCGCCGCGCTCGCCCTCGGCGACGACGCCCTGGTGCTCTCCCACCGCCTCGGGGAATGGGCAGGACACGCCCCCGTCCTGGAGGAGGAGGTCGCCCTCGCCAACATCGCCCTGGATCTGCTCGGTCAGGCCCGGGTGCTGCTGTCGCTGGCCGGTGACGAGGACGAACTGGCCTATCTGCGCGAGGAACGGGCCTTTCGCAACCTCCAGCTGGTGGAGCAGCCGAACGGCGACTTCGCGCACACCATCGCCCGCCAGCTGTACTTCTCCACGTACCAGCACCTCCTCTACGCCGACCTGGCCGCGGGCGACGGCCCGTTCGCGCCACTGGCCGCGAAGGCGGTGAAGGAGGTCGCCTACCACCGTGACCACGCCGAGCAGTGGACGCTCCGGCTGGGCGACGGCACGGAGACCAGCCATGAGCGGATGGCCCGGGCGTGCGCCGCGCTGTGGCGGTACACCGGGGAGATGTTCCAGCCGGTGGAGGGCCTGGCCGCCGACTGGGCGCGGCTGGAGGAGCGATGGCTGGAGTCCGTCACCGACGTGCTGACCCGTGCCACCCTCGCCCTCCCCGAGGGGCCGCGCACCGGTGCCTGGTCGGCGGGGGCCGGCCGGCAGGGCCTGCACACCGAGCCGTTCGGCCGGATGCTCGCCGAGATGCAGCACCTGCACCGCAGCCACCCGGGGGCGACATGGTGACCGGCACCGCCCTGGAGGCGGAACTGCTGGAGCTGGCCGGGACGGTTCCCGACCCCGAGTTGCCCGTGCTCACGCTGCGGGAGCTGGGCGTGCTCCGCGCGGTGCGCGTCCACGGCACGGACGCGGTGGAGGTCGATCTCACCCCCACCTACACCGGCTGCCCCGCCATCGAGGCGATGAGCGTCGACATAGAGCGGGTGCTGCGTGCCCACGGCATGCGCGAGGTCACCGTCCGCACGGTGCTCAGCCCCGCCTGGTCGACCGACGACATCACTCCCGAAGGGCGCGAGAAACTCCGCGAGTTCGGCATCGCTCCGCCCCGGACCCGGCGGGCCGCCGGCCCGGTCCCGCTGCCCCTGGGCCCGACCCGCACACGGCCCACGGCCCCGAACGCCACCACGGCCACGGACGCGGGCACGAGCGCGGCCCCGTACCCGGAGCCCCGCACCGAACCGGTCCGCTGCCCGCACTGCGGTTCGGCCGACACCGAGCTGCTGAGCCGGTTCTCCTCGACCGCGTGCAAGGCGCTGCGCCGGTGCCTGGGCTGCCGCGAACCGTTCGACCACTTCAAGGAGTTGTGATGGCGCGCTTCCACCCGCTCCCGGTGGCCGCGGTCGACCGGCTCACGGACGACTCCGTCGCCCTGACCCTCTCCGTCCCGCCGGAACTGCGCGAACAGTACCGGCACGCGCCCGGCCAGCACCTCACGCTGCGCCGCCGGGTGGACGGCACGGAGATCCGCCGCACCTACTCGATCTGCTCCCCCGCCCCCGGCCCGGCCGGCGAGGGGCCGGCCACCCTGCGGGTGGGGGTGCGGCTGGTGGAGGGAGGGGCCTTCTCCACGTACGCGCTGAAGGAGATCAACGTCGGGGACGAGCTGGACGTGATGACCCCGGCGGGCCGCTTCACGCTGGAACCGGCTCCGGGGTGGTACGCGGCGGTGGTCGGCGGCAGCGGCATCACCCCGGTGCTGTCCATCGTCGCCACGCTGCTGGCCCGCGAACCGCGGGCCCGGTTCTGTCTGATACGCAGCGACCGGACGGCCGCCTCGACGATGTTCCTCGAGGAGGTCGCCGACCTGAAGGACCGCTATCCCGAGCGGCTTCAGCTGGTGACCGTGCTCTCCCGGGAGGAACAGCAGGCGGGCCTGCCCTCGGGCCGGCTCGACCGGGAACGGCTCACGGGGCTGCTGCCCGCGCTGGTGCCGGTGGCCGAGGTGGCGGGCTGGTTCCTGTGCGGCCCGTACGGGCTGGTGGAGGGCGCCGAGCGGGCCCTGCGCGACCTGGGGGTGGCACGGGACCGGATCCACCAGGAGATCTTCCACGTGGACGCGGGCTCGGCCCCCGCGGCGACAGCGGCGGCTCCCACGCACAGCACCGTCACCGCGCGGCTGGACGGGCGCGGCGGCACCTGGCCGGTGCGGGAGGGCGAGTCGCTGCTGGAGACGGTGCTGCGCAACCGGCCCGACGCGCCCTACGCCTGCAAGGGCGGGGTCTGCGGGACATGCCGGGCCTTCCTGGTCGCGGGCGAGGTGCGCATGGACCGCAACTTCGCGCTGGAGACGGAGGAGACGGAGGCCGGATATGTGCTGGCCTGCCAGTCACATCCGCTGACGGAAAGGGTGGAGCTGGACTTCGACCGCTGACCCGCCGGAGCCACCGGCGAGCGCGACGCCCTTGCCCCGCTCTCGCGGCCGCCGTCCCGCCTGCTGCCGTACCGCCCGTTCCGCCGTCCCGACCGCTCGCGTACCGCCCGTTCCCTTCTCCTAGAACCTGTTCTATCTTGACGGACCGTCAGATGACGGTACCCGCCGGGAGGACAGGCCGTGGACTTCACCTTCACCGAGGAGCAGCAGGCGGCGGCCGAGGCGGCGCGGGGGGTGTTCGCCGGGGTGGCGCCGGACGCGGTGCCCAGTCCGGCACTCACCACCGGTGCCGTGGCCGAGGGCCTGGACCGGGCGCTGTGGTCCCGGCTCGCCGAGGCGGATCTGCTGGGTCTGCTGTCGGCCGAGGCGTACGGCGGAGCGGGGCTGGACGCCATCGCGCTGTGCCTGGTGCTGCGCGAGGCGGGCAGGGTGCTGGCGCGGGTGCCGCTGCTGGAGCACAGCGCCGCCATGGCGGCCGTGCAGCGCCACGGCGGTCCGGAACAGGCGGAACGGCTGCTGGCCCGGGCGGGGCGGGGCGAGCTCGTGCTGACCGTCGCGGCGAACGGGCGCACCGGCCACGATCCGGCCGAGCCGGCCGTCGTCGCGCGGCGGGACGGGCGGGCGTGGCTGCTGGACGGGGTGCAGACGGCGGTGCCGTGGGCGTTCGACGCGGACCTGACCGTCGTGCCGGCGCACCTCGGGAGTGCGGGTGGCGAGCGGACCGTGCTGGCGCTGGTGCCGCGTGGGGCGGACGGGCTGGAGGCGGCCGAGCAGGTCTCCACCAGCGGTGAGCGGCTGGCCGAGCTGCGGCTGCGGTCGGTCCGGGTCGGACCGGAGGAGGTGATCGAGGCCGAGGGCGCCTGGGAGTGGCTGCACGCGCTGCTGGTGACCGGGACGTGCGCGCTGGCGCTCGGGCTGGGCGAGCGGGTGCTGCGGATGACCGGCGAGTACACCGGCAGGCGGGAGCAGTTCGGGTACCCGATCGCGACGTTCCAGGCGGTGGCCGTGCAGGCCGCGGACCGGTACATCGACCTGCGCGCCATGGAGGTCACCCTCTGGCAGGCCGCCTGGCGGATCGCCTCCGGGGCGCCGGGGGCGCTGCCCGCCGCCGGGGATGTCGCCGTGGCCAGGATCTGGGCGGCGGAGGGGGTGCGGCGGGTGGTGCAGACGGCACAGCACCTGCACGGCGGCTTCGGCGCGGACACCGACTACCCGCTGCACCGCTACCACGCCTGGGCCAAGCACCTGGAACTGGCGCTCGGCCCCGCGGCGGCGTACGAGGAGCGGCTCGGGGACCTGCTGGCCACCCATCCGCTCGGCTGACGGAAGGCTCCCGCCGAAGGACGGCCGGCCCCTGATGGACGGCTAGACGACGAAGCCCGGCGTGCCGTCGTCGGTGACGACCGGGCGGCCGGCCCGCTGCCAGTCCTGCATGCCGCCGTCGACGTTCACCGCGTCGAGGCCCTGCTGGACCAGGTACATGGTGACCTGGGCCGAGCGGCCTCCCGAGCGGCAGATGACGTGGACGCGGCCGTCCTGCGGGGCGGCCTCGGTCAGCTCACCGTAGCGGGCCACGAAATCGCTGAGAGGGATGTGCAGCGCCCCCTGGGCGTGGCCCGCCTGCCACTCGTCGTCCTCGCGGACATCCAGCAGAAAGGCACCGTCCTTGACGTCCGTCACCTGGACCGTGGGCACACCAGCTCCGAAATTCATGGCTCCGACGCTACCCGAAGCCCGGCTCAGCCCTGTCCCAGCAGCCCGGCCAGTTCCGCCTCCCGCTGGGCGATGTCGGCGTGCAGCCGGCCGGCGATCTCGTCGAGCAGTCCGTCGGGGTCGTCCGGGGCGAGCCGGAGCAGCCCGGCGATCGCGCCCTCCTCCAGCTCGCGGGCGACGAGGGTGATCAGTTCCTTGCGCTGGGCGAGCCATTCGAGGCGGGCGTACAGCTCCTCGGCGGGGCTCGGCCGGCGTTCGGGCGGCACCGGACCGGCGGCCCATTCGGCGGCCAGCTCCGTGAGCAGAGTCTCGTCGCCCCGGGCGTAGGCGGCGTTGACCCGGCTGAGGAACTCCTCGCGCCGCTTGCGCTCCGCTTCCTCCTGGGCCAGGTCGGGGTGGGCCTTGCGGGCGAGGTCGCGGTAGAGCTTGCGGGCCCGCTCGCTGGGGCGCACCCGCTGCGGGGGCCGTACCGGCTGGCCGGTGAGCATGGCGGTGGCCTCCGGGAACAGGCCGTCGCCGTCCATCCAGCCGTGCAGCAGCTCCTCCACGTCCGGGAGCGGCAGCACCCGGGCACGGGCCTCGGCGGCGCGGCGGACGTCCTCGGGGTCGCCGGTGCGGGCGGCCCGCGCCTCGGCGATCCGCGCGTCGAGTTCCTCGATCCGGGCGTACAGCGGGCCGAGCCGCTGGTCGTGCAGGCGGGAGAAGTTCTCCACCTCGACGCGGAACGTCTCCACGGCGATCTCGTACTCGATCAGCGCCTGCTCGGCGGCCCGGACGGCCTGTTCCAGCCGCTCCTCGGGGCGCGGCGCCTGGGACTGGCCGGCTTCGGGGGAGGTCACGCGTTCAGCGTAGCGCTCCGCCGGGCCCGGCCCAGGCGTGGCGCCGGGCTCTCGGCGGCCGGCCCGGACGGACGCGGGTGGGTGGAAGGGCCGCACTCGCCCGGGTGCTCGTCCGTGCGTGCGGAACGAGGACGAGGACGAGGCTCATACCCCCGTCTCCGCCTCGATGCGGCCCGCCCGGACGGCTGTCAGGAGGTCGGCGTGGTCGGATTCGGTGCGGTCGGCGTAGGCGACGGCGAACGCGGCGATGGCCTCGTCCAGTTCCTCGTTCTTGCCGCAGTAACCGGCGATCAGCCACGGGTCGGCGCTGTGGGAGTGGGCGCGGGCCAGCAGGGCGCCGGTCATCCGGCCGTAGTCGTCGAGCTGGTCGGCGGGGAGGGCGGCCGGGTCGACGCTGCCCTTGCGGTTGCGGAACTGCCGCACCTGGTAGGGGCGCCCCTCGACGGTGGTCCAGCCCAGCAGGATGTCGCTGACCACCTGCATCCGCTGCTGGCCGAGGACCACCCGGCGGCCCTCGTGCGCCACCGGCCGCACCGGGAAACCGGCCGTGGCCAGGTGCGGGACGAGCGCGGAGGGGCGCGCCTCCTTCACCTGGAGGACCAGCGGCTCCCCGCGGTGGTCGAGCAGCAGGACGACGTAGGAGCGGGTGCCGACGCTGCCGGTGCCGACCACCCGGAAGGCCACGTCGTGCACGGCGTGCCGGGCCAGCAGCGGACGGCGGTCCTCGCCGATCGTGCCCACGTACTCCTCCAGGGCCAGGGCGACCGCCGCCGCCTCGGCGTCCGGGATGTCACGCAGCACCGGCGGGGCGGGCACGAACCGGCGTCCGCCGCCCGCGACGGGCTCCGTCGACTTCGCCGCGAACCGGCCGCTGGTGTTGGACCGGGCCTTCTCCGAGACCCGTCGGAGGGTGCCGAGCAGGTCATGGGCGTCGGTGTGGGAGACCAGTTCCTCGTCCGCGATGGCGTTCCAGGCGTCGAGCGCGGGCAGCTTGGCGAGCAGCCGCATGGTGCGGCGGTAGGCGCCGGCCGCGTCGCGGGCCGCCGCGCGGCAGGTGTCCTCGTCGGCGCCCGTCTCCCGCCCCGCCAGCACCAGGGAGGCCGCGAGCCGCTTCAGGTCCCACTCCCAGGGGCCGTGCGCGGTCTCGTCGAAGTCGTTGAGGTCGATGACGAGGTCGCCGCGGGCGTCGCCGTACAGGCCGAAGTTGGCCGCGTGCGCGTCGCCGCATATCTGGGTGGCGATCCCGGTCGTGGGGGTGCGGGCGAGGTCGTGCGCCATGAGCCCGGCCGAGCCGCGCAGGAAGGCGAACGGTCCGGCCGCCATCCGGCCCACCCGCAGCGGGACCAGCTCGGGGATGCGGCCGGCGCTGGACTCCCGGACCGCGGTCACTGCGTCGGGGCGGCCGGCGTCCGCGTCGAGCGTGCGGTGGGCGGAACGCGGCACACTCCGCCGAAGAGCCTTGCCCTCCTTTTTCGGCGAACCGGGCCCGGCCGCCGTACCCGCCGTATCCGGGGAACCCGGCCCCTCCGCCTCGCCCTGCGGCGGCCACGGCGCGAATCCCCGTACCCGGGGCAGCCGGCGCGCCCCCCGGTCCGCCGTGCCCGCCACCCGCTCACCGCTTCCGGCCACCGCGACCGCCTCCCCCGCACACCTTCGAACGTACGTCGGTACGAACATCGACTCGGGGAGACGGTACAGCCAGTGGCCCCGGGGACGGCTCCCGGCGACCGGGCTTCGGCGCCGTCGACCGGGCCCTGAGCGGCCCTGATCGACTCAGCGGTACCGGTGGGACAATGGGCGGCGGCCGCTTGCGTCAGGAAGGTACAGGCCCATGACCACCCGACCCGGCCTGCGGGAGCGGAAGAAGGCCAAGACCCGCCGCCTTCTCCGGCAGGAAGCCCTCCGCCTCTTCGTGGCGCAGGGGTACGACCACACCACCGTCGAACAGATCTGTGACGCGGCCGACGTCTCGCCGAGCACGTTCTTCCGTTACTTCCCGACCAAGGAGGACGTGGTCCTCATGGACGACCCCGGCCCGTCCCCCGGGGAGCCGGGAGCGGCCTGCGCGGCCGGCCCCGGTTCCCCGGGGGAGCCGCCGGCGGACGACGCGGTGCGGGCGACGCTCCACGACCTGCTCGCCCGGCGCGTCGGCCCGGACCCGGACACCACGCTGGCGCGGCTCAGGCTGGCCGCGCGGGTGCGGCCGCTGCGCGCACGCCTGTGGCAGCACCAGGAAGCACAGGTGGCGCACACGGCGGCGCTGCTCGCCCGGCGCGCGGGCAGGGACGCGGACGCCTACGAGGTCCGGCTGGGCGCGGCCGTCCTCGTCGCGGTGACCACCGAGACGCTCATGTACTGGGCGGAGCGCGACGGCGAACCGGACCTCACGACCCTCTTCGCCTGGGCGCTGGACCACCTCGGCGGACTCCGCCTGTGACCGTCCCGCACCGGCGCCCGGCCATGTCGTGGCCGTACCGGGCGGGCTCGGGGCGGGCCGCGTACGGCAGCGGCCCGAACACCGCGAGACCGGCATGGCGGCGGAGGTCATGAAGTCCGCCGCCGCCACACCGGCGCCGGCCGCGCACCCTGTGGGCGGCGGCAGGGAAGGTCCCGTCAGACGGTGGCGTTCGGGCCGGCCGTCTTGCGGCGGCGTACGACGAACATGGCGCCCGCGCCGACCGCGACCGCGGCGCCGCCCGCCAGGGCGATCATCGGGAGCGCGGAGCTGGAGCCCGTCTCGGCGAGGTGGCCCTGCGGTTCGATCTTGGTGTTGCCGGCGGGCTGGTGCTGGGGCAGCGGCTTCTTGCCGCCCTGCGGCTTGGCGTCCCCGGGCTCACCCGGGGCGGTGCCGGCCTTGAGGATGTCGAACTCGTAGTAGCTGTCGTCACCGGCCAGGACGCAGTTGCCCTCGTCGTCGGCGTACATGCCGATGCTCAGGGCGTAGCCCAGGCCGGCCGGGGCGGAGCTGTCCACGGCCAGACGCAGGTCGATGGAGAAGGACTCGTGGGCCTTGACGTCGGTGTAGCCGAGGTAGCCGGCGCCCTCGTCGTTCTCGTCCAGGGAGATGTCGATCCACTGGCCCGACGACGGGTCCTTGTACTGCAGGGTCAGGTGGCTGGTGTCGATGAAGTACTCCTCCTCGTCCACCTGGGCGGCGAAGACCCCGAGGTCGACGCGCTGGTACGCACGGTCACCGCTGTTCTTCACGTTCAGCCGGAAGCCGTGGAAGCCGCTTCCCGCCACGATCTTCGAGGGCAGGCCGGACAGGGCGGTCCGCAGGTTGTCGTCGATCTTGGCCTCGTCGCCGGAGCACTCCACGGGGCCGTCCGACGGGGACGCGGACGCCGAGGGGGACGCGGACACGGAAGCGGAGGCGGAAGCAGAAGCCGAGGCGGAAGCGCTGGGCGAGGCCTTCGCGGTGGGCGCGGTGTCCCCGCCGGCCGCGGGCGAGGACGCCCCCGCGGACGGAGTCTTGTCGTCCCCGGCGGCGGGGGACGCATCGGCCGAGGGGGACTCGTCGGCGGCGGGGGACTCGTCGGCCGCGGGTGAGGATGCCTCCTGGCCCGGCGTCGTCTCGGTGACGGTGGTCGCCGGGGTGTCCCCGTCCGCCGCGTGGGCGATCGGGGCCGCGAGCAGAACGGCCGGCGTGATGGCGGCCGTGGCGGCGGCGAGGGCCAGGGAACGGCGAAGCTTCATACGAACCTCAGAACGGGAGTGACCAGTGCGTGCGCACTCATGACCCGGAGAAGCCGTAAAGGGTTGCGCCACCCTTACCCCATCTTTATGTGAAGGCCATCACAGAGGCCGCGGCCCTGAGACCTTCGTCACGCGCCACGGACGAGCACCACGCCCGGGAAACAGAAATGAGCGGCATCGTGATTACGATGCCGCTCATTCCGGTGGTGCGCGAGGGGGGAGTTGAACCCCCACGCCCTTGCGGGCACTGGAACCTGAATCCAGCGCGTCTGCCTATTCCGCCACCCGCGCATTGGGTGTGTCTTCCGGTTCCTTCCCTTTCGGGCTGGCCCCTTCCGACATCGAGAACATTAGCACGTCGTCCAGGGTGGATTCACATCCCTTCCCGGGCGCCCCCGGCGACCGCCTCGGGCGCGCCCCCCGCGGCGGCCGGTGCCCACGTCCTCACGCGTCCCGCCCGTGCCCGTCCGTCTCAGGGAGACACGGTTCACGTATCAACCTCGTACCGGTCCCGGCCGTCTCCCCGGAAGGCGGGCCGGGTGCACAGCCCGGTGCGGGACACTGGTCTTCGCCCGCCTCTACGATCCAGGGGCAGCAGGACACGCACCCGGAGTTCGAAGGGGAGCCGCTGGGGGAACCGGCTGATTGGCGGGCGCGTAGATACGATCAGTAAGCAGTACCCGGCAGTACCCCGGCAAGGCAGCGGCACAGAGCAAGGCAAGACGACGGCAGGGACGGAGGAGGTGCCCCATGGGAGTCCTGAAGAAGTTCGAGCAGCGTCTCGAAGGTCTGGTGAACGGCACCTTCGCCAAGGTCTTCAAGTCCGAGGTCCAGCCCGTGGAGATCGCCGGAGCGCTCCAGCGGGAGTGCGACAACAACGCCACCATCTGGAACCGCGACCGCACCGTCGTGCCCAACGACTTCATCGTGGAGCTGAGCGCGCCGGACTACGAGCGCCTCAGCCCCTACTCCGGGCAGCTGGGCGACGAGCTGGCCGGCATGGTGCGCGACTACGCCAAGCAGCAGCGCTACACCTTCATGGGCCCGATCAAGGTCAATCTGGAGAAGGCCGACGACCTGGACACCGGTCTGTACCGGGTGCGCTCGCGCACCCTGGCCTCCTCCAGCAGCCAGCAGGACCAGCAGGCGCCGCCCGCCCCGCCGGCCGGCCGCCCCGCGGCGAGCGCCCCCGGCGGCTACGGCTATCCGCCGGCCGCCCCGCCCGCGGGCGCGCCCCCGATGCCGTCGACGCCGCCGCCCGGCGCCCGGCCCGGCGGGTACGGCTATCCGCAGCCCGCCACCCAGCGGCCCGCCGCGGCGCCGATGAGCGGCGCGCGCACCCGCTACTGGATCGAGATCAACGGCACCCGCCACCAGATCTCCCGCCCGACGCTGGTGCTGGGCCGCAGCACCGACGCCGACGTGCGGATCGACGACCCCGGCGTCTCCCGCCGGCACTGCGAGATCCGGACCGGAACGCCCTCGACGATCCAGGATCTCGGCTCCACCAACGGCATCGTGGTGGACGGGCAGCACACCACCCGCGCTACGCTCCGCGACGGCTCGCGGATCGTCGTGGGCAGCACCACCGTTATCTATAGGCAAGCCGAAGGGTGAAGCGGGGGCAATGTCAGAGCTGACCCTCACGGTCATGCGGCTGGGTTTCCTGGCCGTACTGTGGCTGTTCGTGATCGTGGCCGTGCAGGTCATCCGGAGCGACCTGTTCGGTACGCGCGTCACCCAGCGCGGATCGCGTAGGGAGGCGGCCCGGCCGCAGCAGTCCGGGCGCCAGCAGACCCGGCAGCAGGCCCGGCAGCAGGCCGCCCCGCCGCCGCAGCGCGGCCAGCAGGGCGGCGGCCGGCGCGGCCGGAACGCCCCCACCAAGCTGGTCGTGACCGAGGGCACACTGACCGGCACCACCGTGGCGCTCCAGGGCCAGACCATCACCCTGGGCCGGGCGCACGACTCCACGATCGTGCTGGACGACGACTACGCCTCCAGCCGCCATGCCAGGATCTACCTGGACCAGAGCGGCCAGTGGATCATCGAGGACCTCGGTTCCACCAACGGCACCTACCTGGACCGGTCCCGGCTGACGACCCCCACACCGATCCCGCTGGACAAGCCGATCCGCATCGGCAAGACCGCGATCGAGCTGCGGAAGTAGTGCCACGTCATGAATAAGCGCGAGCGGAGCGAGCACGCCGCGGCAGGCCGCCACCCGGTCTCCGGCGCGCTCCCGACCGGAGGGTGGGCAGTGTGGCTCGACACGACCGGCTGCATTCGGAGCCGACGGGCGAGGTGCGCATGAGTCTGTCACTGCGCTTCGCCGCCGGATCGCACGAGGGCATGATCCGCGGGCACAACGAGGACTCCGGCTACGCCGGCCCGCGCCTGCTGGCCATCGCCGACGGCATGGGCGGCCAGGCGGCCGGCGAGGTCGCCTCCTCCGAGGTGATCTCCACCATCGTCCCGCTCGACGACGACGTGCCCGGCTCCGACATCCTCACCTCCCTCGGCACCGCCGTGCAGCGCGCCAACGACCAGCTGCGCGCCATGGTCCAGGAGGACCCGCAGCTGGAGGGCATGGGCACCACCCTGACCGCCCTGCTGTGGACCGGACAGCGGCTCGGCCTGGTCCACGTCGGCGACTCTCGCGCCTATCTGCTGCGCGACGGCGTCCTCACCCAGATCACCCAGGACCACACCTGGGTGCAGCGGCTGGTCGACGAGGGCCGGATCACCGAGGAAGAGGCCACCACCCACCCGCAGCGCTCCCTGCTGATGCGCGCCCTCGGCAGCAGCGAGCACGTCGAGCCCGACCTCTCCATCCGCGAGGTCCGCGCCGGCGACCGCTATCTGATCTGCTCCGACGGCCTGTCCGGGGTGGTCTCCCACCAGACGATGGAGGAGACCCTCGCCAGCTACCAGGGCCCGCAGGAGACCGTGCAGGAGCTGATCCAGCTCGCGCTGCGCGGCGGCGGCCCCGACAACATCACGGTCATCGTCGCCGACGTGCTGGACCTGGACCAGGGCGACACCCTCGCCGGTCAGCTGTCCGACCAGCCGGTGGTGGTCGGCGCGGTCGCCGAGAACCAGCACCACCCGCAGGACAACGGGATCATGCAGACCCCGGCCGGCCGCGCCGCCCACCTGGGCCGGCGCGGGCAGGGCGGCGGCGAGTTCGGGCCGCCCGGCTCGGGTGACACCGGCTACCCGCCGGCCGGCGGCTTCGGCGAGTACGGCGACGAGGACTTCACCAAGCAGCGCAAGCCGCGCAGGTGGCTGAAGACCTCCCTGTACGGCGCCCTCGCCCTGGCCGTCGTGGGCGGCGGCCTGTACGGCGGCTACCGCTGGACGCAGACGCAGTACTACGTCGGCGCCAAGGACGAGCACGTGGCGCTGTACCGCGGGATCAGCCAGGACCTGGCCTGGGTGTCGCTGTCGGAGGTGGAGAAGGACCACCCCGAGATCGAACTCAAGTACCTGCCGCCGTACCAGCAGAAGCAGGTGAAGGCCACGATCGCGGAGGGCGGCCTCCAGGCGGCCCGGACGAAGGTCGAGGAGCTGGCCGTCCAGGCCTCCGCCTGCCGGAAGCAGGCCGAGCGCAAGGCCGCGGACGAGGCCGCGCGCGACGCGAAGAACGACAAGGGCAAGACCACCGGCACCGACGCCGACGCCGACAAGAGCGCCGGCGGAACCGGTGGCACCGGTACCGGCGCCACCACGGGAACCGGCACCGGTACCGGCGCCACCACGGGAACCGGCACCGGTACCGGCTCCACCACGGGCACGGGCACGCACGCCGCGTTCTCCGGGGACCCCGCCGCGCCGGTCGTCACCCTCGCGCAGGTCTCCCTCGTCACGAAGGCCACCCCGGCCCCGAACCCGTCGGCCTCGAAGACGACCCCGGCGGTCCCTTCGAAGTCTCCGTCCACGACCCCGTCCGCGACCCCCAGCCCCGGCCCCACTCTCTCGGAGGATGAGCAGAAGGTCGTCTCGCTGTGCGGTAAGCAGTAGGCAAGCCGTGAGAGGCCCCGTCACACGATGAGCAGTTCTACGAATTCGCCGACGCATCACACGTCCACGATCGGCGCCATCGGCGCGCCGAGCCGCCGCAACACCGAGCTGGCCCTGCTGGTCTTCGCCGTGGCCATCCCGGTGTTCGCCTACGCCAACGTGGGCCTGGCCATCAGCGACCAGGTCCCCTCCGGGCTGCTCAGCTACGGCCTGGGCCTCGGACTGCTGGCCGGCGTCGCCCATCTCGCGGTGCGGAAGTTCGCGCCGTACGCCGATCCGCTGCTGCTGCCGCTGGCCACCCTGCTCAACGGGCTGGGGCTGGTCGTGATCTGGCGGCTGGACCAGTCCAAGCTGCTCCAGTCACTGCCCAACTTCGTCACGGCGGCGCCCCGCCAGCTGCTGTACACCGCGCTGGGCATCGCGCTGTTCGTCGTGGTGCTGATCTTCCTGAAGGACCACCGCGTCCTCCAGCGCTACACGTACATCTCCATGTTCAGCGCCCTGGTGCTGCTCATCCTGCCGCTGGTGCCGGGCCTCGGGGCCAACATCTACGGCGCGAAGATCTGGATCAACATCCCCGGTCTCGGCTCCCTCCAGCCCGGTGAGTTCGCCAAGATCGTCCTCGCCGTCTTCTTCGCCGGCTACCTGATGGTCAAGCGCGACGCCCTGGCCCTCGCCAGCCGCCGCTTCATGGGCCTGTACCTGCCGCGCGGCCGCGACCTCGGGCCGATCCTGGTCGTCTGGGCGATCTCGATCCTCATCCTGGTCTTCGAGACGGACCTCGGCACCTCGCTGCTGTTCTTCGGAATGTTCGTCATCATGCTGTACGTCGCCACCGAGCGGACCAGCTGGATCGTCTTCGGTCTGCTGATGTCCGCGGCCGGCGCCGTCGGCGTGGCGAGCTTCGAGCCGCACATCCAGACCCGTGTGCAGGCATGGCTCAACCCGATGCGCGAGTACGAGCTGAGCCGACAGATCACCCATGACGGCATCCTCCACTCCGACCAGCTCCAGCAGGCCCTGTGGGCCTTCGGTTCCGGTGGCACCCTCGGCTCCGGCTGGGGTCAGGGACACTCGGACCTGATCCGGTTCGCCGCCAACTCCGACTTCGTCCTCGCCACCTTCGGCGAGGAGCTGGGCCTGGCCGGGATCATGGCGATCCTGCTGATCTACGGTCTGATCGTGGAGCGCGGTGTGCGCACCGCGCTCGCCGCCCGCGACCCGTTCGGCAAGCTGCTCGCCATCGGCCTGTCCGGTGCCTTCGCCCTCCAGGTCTTCGTGGTGGCCGGCGGTGTCATGGGCCTCATCCCGCTGACCGGTATGACCATGCCGTTCCTCGCGTACGGTGGTTCGTCCGTGCTCGCCAACTGGGCGCTGATCGGCATCCTGATCCGGATCAGCGACACCGCCCGCCGCCCGGCGCCCGCCCCCGTGAGCAGCCCCGACGCCGAGATGACCCAGGTGGTCCGCCCGTCATGAACAAGCCCCTGCGCCGCATCGCGATCTTCTGCGGCCTGCTCGTGCTGACCCTGCTGCTGCGGGACAACTACCTCCAGTACGTCAGGGCCGACAGCCTCAAGGACGACCCGAAGAACCGCCGGGTGACGATCGCCCGCTACGCCACCCCGCGCGGCGACATCATCGTCGGCGGCGATCCGATCACCGGGTCCACGGAGACCAGCAAGAGCGGTCTGAACGACCTCAAGTACAAGCGGACGTACAAGAACGGCCCCATGTGGGCGCCGGTCACCGGTTACGCCTCGCAGGCCTTCGGCGCCACCCAGCTGGAGTCCCTCGAGGACGGCATCCTCACCGGGAACGACGACCGGCTGTTCTTCCGCAAGACCCTGGACATGATCACCGGCAAGGAGCAGCAGGGCGGCAACGTCGTCACGACGCTCAACGCCGCCGCGCAGAAGGCCGCGTTCGACGGCTTGAGGAAGCGGGGCGGCAAGGGCGCGGTGGTCGCGCTGGAGCCGTCCACGGGCAAGATCCTGGCGCTGGCCTCCTACCCGTCGTACGACCCGTCGTCCTTCGCGGGCAACACCAACGACGACGCGGCGGCCTGGAAGAAGCTCCAGAAGAAATACAACCCCAACGACCCGATGCTGAACCGGGCGCTGCGCGAGACCTACCCGCCGGGCTCGACCTTCAAGGTGGTCACGGCCGCCGCCGCGCTGGAGAACGGCAAGTACACCTCGGCCGACCAGCGGACCGACTCGCCGCTGCCGTGGGTCATGCCGGGCACCTCGACCGAGCTGAAGAACGAGGGCAACATCCCGTGCGAGAACGCGACCATGCGGGTCGCGCTCCAGTTCTCCTGCAACACCGTCTTCGGCAAGATCGGCTCCGACCTCGGCAACGACAAGATGCTGGAGGAGGCGAAGAAGTTCGGCTTCGACTCCGAGCAGTTCACCCCGGTCCGCGCCACCGCCTCGGTGTTCTCCGACGACATGAACCAGTCGCAGACCGCGCTGTCCTCCATCGGCCAGTACAACACCGCCGCGACGCCGCTGCAGATGGCGATGGTGGCCTCGGCGGTCGCCAACGACGGCAAGCTGATGAAGCCGTACATGGTCGACGAGCTCCAGTCCTCCAACCTGGACCCGGTCGCCAAGACCGAGCCGGAGGAGCTGAGCCGGCCGCTGTCGCCGAAGAACGCGCAGATCCTCCAGGACATGATGCAGACGGTGGTCGAGAAGGGCACCGGTACGAACGCGCGGATCAACGGCGTCAAGGTCGGCGGCAAGACCGGTACCGCCCAGCACGGCGTGGAGAACAGCGAGAACCCGTACGCGTGGTTCATCTCCTACGCCAAGCTGCCCGACGGCAGCTCGCCGGTGGCGGTGGCCGTGGTGATCGAGGACGAGAGCGCCAACCGCGACGACATCTCCGGTGGCGGCCTGGCCGCACCGATCGCGAAGAACGTCATGGAGGCGGTCGTCAACGCCAAGAAGTGACCGGCCCCCGCGGGTGACGCGGCCGCCGCAAGTGAGGCCGCTCACACGTTTTTCACATCGTCGCACGTTGCGATACCGGTCCTGTATCGGGTTACGGGCTTGGCCAGGTCACACAGAGCGAGCCGGGTACGGTAGGCCCGGACGGCAGCGCCTCCGGCCGCGCACAGGGGCGCGGCCGAGACCGACGGAGAGGGCTGGTAGGTAGCTATGGAAGAGCCGCGTCGCCTCGGCGGCCGGTATGAGCTGGGCCAGGTGCTCGGCCGCGGTGGCATGGCCGAGGTCTACCTCGCGCACGACACCCGGCTCGGCCGCACCGTGGCGGTGAAGACGCTGCGCGCGGACCTCGCGCGCGACCCGTCCTTCCAGGCCCGGTTCCGCCGGGAGGCCCAGTCGGCCGCCTCGCTCAACCATCCCGCGATCGTGGCGGTCTACGACACGGGCGAGGACTACATCGACGGGGTCTCCATCCCGTACATCGTGATGGAGTACGTCGACGGTTCCACGCTGCGCGAGCTGCTGCACTCCGGCCGCAAGCTGCTGCCCGAGCGGGCGATGGAGATGACCATCGGCATCCTCCAGGGCCTGGAGTACGCGCACCGCAGCGGCATCGTCCACCGGGACATCAAGCCGGCCAACGTCATGCTGACCCGCAACGGCCAGGTCAAGGTGATGGACTTCGGCATCGCCCGTGCCATGGGTGACGCCGGCATGACCATGACCCAGACGGCCGCGGTCATCGGCACCGCCCAGTACCTCTCCCCGGAGCAGGCCAAGGGCGAGCAGGTCGACGCCCGCTCGGACCTGTACTCGACCGGCTGTCTCCTCTACGAACTGCTGACGGTACGACCCCCGTTCGTGGGCGACTCCCCGGTGGCCGTGGCCTACCAGCACGTGCGCGAGGAGCCCCAGCCCCCGTCGGTCTTCGACCCCGAGATCACGCCCGAGATGGACGCGATCGTCCTCAAGGCGCTGGTCAAGGACCCGAACTACCGCTACCAGTCGGCCGACGAGATGCGCGCCGACATCGAGGCGTGCCTGGACGGCCAGCCGGTCGCGGCCACCGCCGCGCTGGGCGCGGTGGGCTACGGCGGCTACCCCGAGGAGCAGGCGACGACCGCGCTGCGCTCGGACGCGGGCGCGACCACCGTGCTGCCGCCGATGAACCCCGACGACGGCGGTTACGGCTACGACGACCGCCCGGACCGCCGCCGCCAGCAGAAGAAGAAGTCCAGCACCGGCACGGTCCTGCTGGTGATCGCGGGCCTGCTGGTGCTGGTCGGCGCGATCCTGATCGGCATGTACGCCTTCGGCGACAAGAAGGGGAACGACGGCAAGGTGCCCGTGCCGGCGTTCGTCGGCCAGCCCCAGAAGACGGCCGAGAAGATGGCCGCCAACGTCGACCTCAAGGTGTCGATCAGCAAGAAGGAGTGCGAGGACCAGGCCACCGGCAACGTGTGCTCGCAGAACCCGCCGCAGGGCGAGAAGGTCGAGAAGAACAGCACGGTCGACCTGGTGATCTCCACGGGCGCGCCCAAGGTCCAGGTGCCGGACGTGCGCGGGGCCCAGTTCGACCAGGCGGAGACCCAGCTCAAGGAGAAGGGCTTCGAGGTCGACAAGAAGCTGGAGGTCTCGGACCGCACGCCGGGTGTCGTCATCACCCAGGACCCGGAGCCGGGCGTCAGCAAGGAGAAGGGCAGCACGATCACCCTCACGGTCGCCAAGCCGGAGGAGAAGATCGCGGTTCCCGATGTCACCGGCAAGTCCTGTGACGAGGCGAAGGCCACGCTCCAGGCGCAGGGTCTGGTGCCGAGCTGCACCGAATCCCCGGTCAGCGACCCCGCCCAGGACGGCAAGGTGCAGAACACCAACCCGGCGGCGGGCCAGCAGGTCGTCAAGAACACCAATGTGGTGATCAACGTCGGCAAGGCCCAGCAGCAGCAGTCGTCGGTGCCGGGTGTCGTCGGCCGGCGGGTGAAGGAGGCCCGGCAGATGCTTCAGCAGGCCGGCTTCAACAACATCCAGTTCGCGCCCGGCAGCCCCGGTGACGACAACGCGCTCGTCACCCAGCAGGACCCGCAGCCGAACAGCCAGGCCGACCCGAACGGCACGACGGTCACCCTGACCACGGTCGCGTTCGGCCGGGGCAACGACAACGGCAACGGCAACCACGACGATGGCAACGGGACGGACTTCTTCGGCGGCGGCTGGGGCAACTGACCTCCCCCGCCTCCGCGTGGCCCCGCCGGGATGCCCGGCGGGGCCACGCGCCGTTCCGGGCCGGTGTCAGCGCAGTTCCGCCGGCGGGGTGCGCTCGCTGTCGACCTTCTGCGTCCGGACCAGTTCGCCCCAGACCACATAGCGGTGGCGGGAGGTGTAGACCGGGGTGCAGGTCGTCAGGGTGATGTAGTGGCCGGGCTTCTTCCGGCCGGATCCGCCGGGGACCGCGGTGAGGACCTTGACGTTGTACTTCGAGGTCTCGGGGAGGATCGAGTAGACCTTGTAGACGTACCACTCGTCCCGGGTCTCGAAGACGATCGGGTCGCCCTTCTCCAGCTTGTCGATGTTGTGGAACTTCGCGCCGTGGCCGTCCCGGTGGGCGGCGAGGGTGAAGTTGCCGGTCTTGCCGGAGGTGGGCAGCGTCGCCTTGACCGGCTGCGTGTAGTAGCCGGCCACGCCGTCGTTGAGGACGTCCGTGCCGGTGCCCTTCTCGACCAGCACCTCGCCGTTGTGCATCGCCGGCACGTGCAGGAAGCCGATGCCGTCACCGGTGTCGAGCGCGCCCGGGCCCGAATCCTTCTGCCGCGCCCAGTGCTCGCGGACCTTGTCGGCCTTCTGGTCCGCCTTGCGGTCCGCTATCACGTTCGTCCACCACAGCGAGTAGGCGACGAACAGGCCGAGCAGCACGCCCGCCGTGATGAGGAGTTCACCGAAGACGCTGACCGCCAGGGCGATCCGGCCGGGGCGCCGGCGGCGCGGGGCCGGGTCCGGTCCGGGCGCGTCCGTGGTCTCTTCGGTCTCGTCGGCGGTCGCTGCCACAGTTCCTCTGCCCCTACTCGGTGAGCCCTACTCGATGAGCGCGTCCGGCTTGCCCTTGGCGCGCGGGCGTTCCTGGACCATCTTGCCCCAGACGATCAGCCGGTACTTGCTGGTGAACTCCGGGGTGCACGTGGTGAGGGTGATGTAGCGGCCGGGGCGGGTGAAGCCGGAGCCCGGCGGGACGGGGTCCAGCACGCTGACGTTGGACGGCGAGGTCACCGGGAGCGAGGAGGTGACCTGGTACACGAAGTAGGTGTCCTGTGTCTCGACCACGACCGCGTCGCCCGGCGAGAGCCGGTTGATGTACCGGAACGGCTCGCCGTGCGTGTTGCGGTGCGCCGCGAGGCCGAAGTTGCCGGTCTTGTCCTGGGGCATCGCCGTCTTCAGCGGGGCCTCGCCGTAGTGGCCGACCATGCCCTTGTCGAGCACCCGTTTGTTGCTGATCCCCTCCGCGATGGGGGCGACCACGTCCAGCTTGGGGATGTGCAGGATGGCGAAGCCCTGGCCCGGCTCGAAGACGCCCGGGCTGCGCTTGCCGCTGGCCCAGTCGTCCTGGAGCCGGTGGGTGGCGCTGCCGGCCTGCGCGTGCGCGCGGACGTTGGTCCACCACAGCTGGTAGGTGACGAACAGCAGCATCAGCACGCCGGTGGTGATGAACAGTTCGCCGATGGCCCGGCTCGCCAGGGTCGCCGGGCCGGGCTTGCGCAGCCGGGCCTGGCGCCGGGCCTCGACCCGGGTCAGGGGGCGCTGCGGGTCCCGTTCGGCGGGGGGCGGCGTGGCCGTCCGGGGGGCGGCACCGGTCCGGCGCCCGCCACGCCGCTTGGCGGCCTTCCTGCGGGCCGCACGGCCGCCCGGTGTGACGGGGGAGGCGGCAGGGGCCGAGGAGGCCGCAGAGGCGCCCACGGACTCCCCCGCCCGGCCCGGCACCACCCGCAGCGCCATCGTCTCGTCGTCGACGGGCGGGAACGAGGCCGCCGGGGGTTCGTCCGTGATCCGGGGCATCGGGGCGGTACGGGGCTCCCCGGGCACCCGAAGACCCGGCGCGCCCGCGCGATCGGCGGACGCCGGGGCCTGCGGCGCCCTCCCGGACTCCTCCGTCACCCGGGGCAACGGAGCCGTCAGAGGGTCCTCCACGACCCGGGGCAGCGGGGTGGTCGAGGGTTGCCCGGCCACCCGCCGGCCCGGCGCGCTCCCGTGGCCGGCGGACGCCGGGGGCCGCGGCGCCCTCCAGGGCTCCTCGGTCGCCCGGGGCGGCCGCGCGGTACGCGGCTCGTCCGTGATCCGGGGCATGGGTGCGGTCAGGGCGTCCTCGGTCGCCCGGGGGCTCGGCGCGCTCCCGTGGCCGGGGGCCGCCGGGGGCTGTGGCGCTCTTCGGGGTTCTCCGGTCACCCGGGGCAACGGTGCCGTCAAGGACTCCTCCACGACCCGGGGCAGCGGGGCGGTACGGGGCTCCCCGGGCACCCGAAGACCCGACGCGCCCGCGCGATCGGCGGACGCCGGGGCCTGCGGCGCCCTCCCGGTCTCCCCCGTCACCCGGGGCAACGGAGCCGTCAGAGGGTCCTCCACGATCCGGGGCAGCGGGGTGGTCGGGGGTTGCCCGGTCGCCCGCCGGCCCGGCGCGCTGCCGTGGCCGGCGGTCGTCGGGGGCTGCGGCGCCCTCCGGGGTTCCTCGGTCGCCTGGGGCGGCCGCGCGGTACGCGGCTCGTCCGTGTCCCGGGGCGGCCGCGCCGTCCGGGCGTCGTCCGTCAGGGGGGGCAGGGGGGCCGTCGGCGGGTCGGCGGGCTGCCCGGCGGGGCGGCCGCTCGGGCGCGGCCGCGCACCGGCGGAGGGCTCGTACGGGCTGCCGCCGCCGTACACGTCCTCGCGCTCGGGGCGCAGCGCGGTCACGCCGAGGCCCTGCCCACCACCGGGGCGAGCCCCGCCGACCGCGCCACGGCCTCGTGGTCACCGCACTCCGCGAGCCAGTTGGCCAGCATCCGGTGACCGTGCTCGGTCAGCACCGACTCGGGGTGGAACTGCACGCCCTCGACACGGTGTTCCCGGTGCCGCAGGCCCATGATGATGCCGTCCTGGGTGCGGGCGGTCACCTCCAGCTCGGCCGGGACCGTGGCAGGCTCGGCGGCCAGGGAGTGGTAGCGGGTCGCCGTGAAGGGGCTGGGCAGCCCGGCGAAGACGCCCTTGCCCTCGTGCTCGACCAGCGAGGTCTTGCCGTGCAGCAGCTCGGGCGCCCGGTCGACCACGCCGCCGTAGGCCACCTGCATCGACTGCATGCCGAGGCACACCCCGAAGACCGGCACGCCGGTGGCCGCGCAGTGCCGGACCATGTCCACGCACACGCCCGCCTCCTCGGGCGTCCCGGGCCCGGGGGAGAGCAGCACGCCGTCGAAGCCGTCCTGCGCGTGCGAGGTCGTCACCTCGTCGTTGCGCAGCACCTCGCACTCCGCGCCCAGCTGGTACAGGTACTGCACGAGGTTGAAGACGAAGCTGTCGTAGTTGTCGACGACGAGAATCCGCGCACTCACTGGTTGTCCACCGTCACATCGTTGAAGGGCAGCAGTGGCTCGGCCCACGGGAAGACGTACTGGAAGAGGACGTAGACCACGGCCAGGATCAGTACGAGCGAGATGAGCGCCTTCACCCAGGCGTTCCCCGGCAGATGCCGCCAGATCCAGCCGTACATGCCGTCCCTTCCGTATCCCCTACGGCACCAGACCCACGCCGTACGTCACCAGACTAGCGGCGCAGGGCCTCCGGCCGGCCGTTGTCCACAGGCTGGGTGGCATCGAGATGCGCCCACACGATCAGCCGGTGGCTGTGGCCCCACTCCGGGTCGCACGTCGTGAGGGTCAGATAGCGGCCGGGGCGGGCGTACCCGGGCCCGCGCGGCACGGGATCGATCACCGCGACGTCCGTCGGCACGGTCCGGTACGGCCCTTTGTCGATCCGGTACGTGTACCAGGTGGTCCCGTCGGTCAGCACCACGGCGTCGCCGGGGCGCAGCCGCGGGAAGTCCTTGAAGGGGTCGCCGTAGGTGCGCCGGTGGCCGGCGACCGCGAAGTTGCCGGTCCGGCCGGGCCGGGCGGTGCCCGCGTAGTGGCCGAGGCCCTTCTTCAGGGTGCCGGTGCCGGTGCCCTCCAGGACCGGCTTGTGCCAGGTGGCGCCGAGGCGCGGGATGTACATGACGGCGAAGGGCTCGCCGGGTGCGTAGGCCTTCGGCGGCTCCGCTTCCGCCGCGGGCCGCGCCCGGCCGCTCGCCCCTGACCACTCGGCGTGCAGCCGGTCGATCTGGTCGTTCATCGCGCCCTCGGCCCGGACGCCCGTCCAGAACAGGACGTAGCCGACGAAGAGCACGATCAGGGCGCCGGCGGTGATGCACAGTTCGCTGAGGCTTCTGACGATCACGCGCACCGGCGGCTCCCGGACGGACGGCTACCCCACTGGCTTCGCGTAGTGCAGGTCCACTGTGCCGGAGTAGCCGGGAAGAGTCACCGTGCCGTCGTCGGTGACTTTCCAGCCGAGGCCGTAGACGTTGACGTAGACCATGTAGGTCTGGATCGCCCTGCTGTCCGCGAGGGCCTGCTTGAGCCGGTCCGGGTCGCCGACCGCCGTGATCTTGTACGGGGGCGAGTAGACGCGGCCCTGGAGGATCAGGGTGTTGCCGACGCAGCGCACCGCGCTGGTGGAGATCAGCCGCTGGTCCATGACCTTGATGCCCTTGGCGCCGCCCTGCCACAGCGCGTTCACCACGGCCTGGAGGTCCTGCTGGTGGATGACCAGGTAGTCGGGCTGCGGCTCGGGATAGCCGGGGAGCTTGGCGGTGGCGTCGGGCGGGGCGTCGTTCAGGGTGACGGTGACGGCCTTGCCGGTCAGTTCCTGGGTGCCCGCGCTCTTCTCCAGCCCGCTGAGCTTGTCGTCCTCGGCCTTGGTGCTGCCGTCGTCGCTCTCGGCCAGCGACTCCACGCTGTCGCGCAGGGTGGCGTTGGACTCGTCCAGCCCCTTGTTCTTGCGGCTGCGCTCCTGGATCAGGTCGGACAGCTTCAGCAGGGAGGCGTCCTGGCGGATGTCGGTGCCCTTGGCCGTGTCGAAGCTGGTGAAGAAGATCAGTCCGGCGAGGGCGAAGACGGCCGCCGTGAGGATCCGCACCGGTCGGGGGCGCGGCCTGCGGGCGGGGCCGGAGCCCGTTGCTCCCGTCCCGGGGGAGTCGGCAGAATTGCTCAACGTACCCTTATCTCCTTCGGCGCCACGGAAGCACTACGCTAACGGACGCCCGGGGGAGCACACAGAGTCGTCATGTTGGCCCCTTGTACGCTGCCCCGAGCCCGACCCAGTTCCCTGCGCGGCCACGCAGCGCATCGACAGGAGAGACCCTCGTGCCGAAGTCACGTATCCGCAAGAAGGCCGACTTCACGCCGCCGCCGGCGAAGCAGGCGCAGGCGATCAGGCTGACCAATCGGGCCTGGGTCGCACCGGTCATGCTGGCCATGTTCCTGATCGGCCTGGCCTGGATCGTCGTCTTCTATGTGACGGACGGCTCGCTGCCCGTCGACAGCCTGGACAACTGGAACATCGTGGTCGGCTTCGGCTTCATCGCCGCCGGGTTCGGTGTCTCCACGCAGTGGAAGTAGCCCCGCGGCGGTGGTCGTAGCCCCGCGCACAGCTCTGCCCAGGGTTATCCACTGAGTTATCCACAGCCGTTGTCCACAGTGGGGAAAAAGAACGACGATCTGTGGATAACCTGCCGGATGTTGACGCCGGTGTGACTGGTCCAACATCCCCCAGACATCTGTTCGCCCCCTGCCCCACCTGCGGAAACACATCCGAGCGGCAGGGGGCACAGCTGTGCCCGCACGGTGTGCACAAGATCGGGCACAAGCTGTGGACAACGGTTCGGGGACAGCGTGTTCCCCAGCCCGGTCAGGTGAGCTGGGCGGTCCTGATCAACGCGAGCGCCAGGGCCAGCGCCAGGACCACGGCACAGGTGCCGTACTGCACCAGCGCCCGCCGCTCGCGCGGGGCGTGCACCATCGCGTACCCGGTGACGACACCGGCGACGAGTCCGCCGATGTGCGCCTGCCAGGCGATGTGCAGGGACCCGTTGAAGGTGAAGATCAGGTTGATCACCAGCAGTGCGATGACCGGCCGCATGTCGTAGTTGAGCCGGCGCATCAGCACGGCGGTCGCGCCGAAGAGGCCGTACAGCGCGCCCGAGGCACCGAGCGAGGCGGCCGCCGGATCGGCGAGCAGATAGGTCAGCGCGCCGCCGGCCAGTCCGGAGACGAGGTACACCGCCAGATAGCGGGCCCGGCCGAGGGCCGCCTCCAGCGGGCCACCGACCCACCACAGGCTGAGCATGTTGAAGCCGATGTGCCAGTACTGCTCGTGCGCGAACATCGACGACACGAAGCGGTACCACTCGCCGCCGGCCACGCCCGACGTCGGCGTGAAGGGCTTCTCGGGCAGGCCGCCGTAGAGCACGACGTCGTACAGGAACGAGGGATCGGCCTTGATCGCGACGAACATCGCGAGGTTGATCCCGATCAGGATCTTCGTGAGCAGCCGGGGGTCGGCCGTGACCGTGCCGCCGGCGAGCGTGCGCGGGCGGGACGCCTGCGGGGCGGGGCCCTCGCCGGCGCCGCCGCGGACGCAGTCCGGGCACTGGAAGCCGACCGAGGCGCTGACCATGCACTCGGGGCAGATGGGGCGTTCACAGCGGGTGCAGCGCACGCCGGTCTCGCGGTCCGGGTGCCGGTAGCACCCGGGCGCGCTGTGGGCGTCCTGCGCGCTCCCTGCGGCCTGCTCCATCAGATCCCCTTGCTCGTCGTGTCCGTGTCCGAGGGCATCATCCTGCCCCCTTCATCCTTACGGACGAGCGCGCTGTCCGGTTCCCCGCGTTCCGCGCGTTCCCCGCGTTTCCCGGGCGAGCGGTCCGGGGCGGGCGCCGTTCACTCCTCGCGGGTCTCGATCAGCACCGTGCGGAGCACGACGTCGGCCAGCGGCCGGTCGTTGCGTCCGGTCGGCACGCGCGCGATGGCGTCCACGACCTTGCGGCCGGCCGGGGTGCTGACCTCGCCGAAGATGGTGCGCTTGCCGTTCAGCCAGGTGCTCGGGGTGACGGTGATGAAGAACTGCGAGCCGTTGGTGCCCGGGCCCGCGCTGGCCATCGCCATCAGGTACGGCGTGTCGAAGGCCAGGTCGGGGTGGCACTCGTCCTCGAAGCCGTAGCCGGGGCCGCCGAGGCCGTTGCCCAGGGGATCGCCGCCCTGGATCATGAAGCCGCCGATCACCGCGTGGAAGACCGTGCCGTCGTAGAGCGGGTCCCTGCTGCGCACGCCGGTGCCGGGATGGGTCCACTCGCGCTCGCCGCGCGCCAGTTCCACGAAGTTTCTGACCGTGACGGGCGCATGCAGCGGAAAGAGCCGGATCTCGATGTCACCGAGGGTGGTCTTCAGGGTGGCGTAGAGCTGCTCGGCCACGGTCCGCCTTCCGTTGTCGTTCCGCCGCGGTGCTCCGATCCTTCCACGCTCCCGCCCGCCCGACGCCCGGCCGCCACCGCCCGGACCGCGCCGGGAAGAGCCGGCGGCACCCATATGCCCGCCCGCGCGTGCCGCACCGGCCCCGGGAAGGCATGATCCGTAAAAGGGTGGAAAGTCGAAATACCGTACGCCACCGAGGAGGAGGAACCCGTGACCCGCATTGACAGCGTGCGCGCCGCGACCGGCTCGGCGAAGGACAGCGTGCTGCACGCCGCGGAAGTGGTGGCGCCTTACGCCGACACGGCCAAGGAGCGTGCCGCGTACTACGCGCAGGAGGCACGCGTACGGCTGGCGCCCGTGGTGACGCAGGCCGCGGAGCAGGCCCGCGTGCAGTACGACGCCCGGCTCGCCCCCCGCCTGGAGCAGGCGCTCACCCATGTGCCGCCGAAGGTCGACCTCGCCGCCCAGGAGGCCGCCCTGCGCGCCCGCAAGGCGGCCCGGCAGGCCGCCCTGTACTCGCGTCCGAAGATCGAGCAGGCGGTGGCCGCGACCGCGCCCGTGCGCGACGAGGCCGCCGCGCGCGGTGCCGCCGCGATGGCCGCGCTGCGCGGCCAGGTCTCGGCCGAGGACGTCCAGAAGCTGCTCCGGCGCCAGGAGCGGCGGTCCCGGACCGGCCGGACCGTGAAGGTGTGCGCGGTGCTGACCGTCCTGGCGGGCGGCGCCTTCGCGGCCTGGAAGTGGTGGGACAAGCAGGCCAACCCGGACTGGCTGGTCGAGCCGCCCGCCGCCACCGAGGTCCCCGCCGACTCGCCCCGGATCGCCTCCGTGGACGGCACCGAGCCCGGCGAACTCGACCCCGAGGTGCAGGCCAAGCAGGCCGACCAGGAGGACGAACCCTAAACCCCGTCCGCTCTCGTGGAGCCTCCGCCGAAGCGGCGGAGGCTCCGCCGTGTCACCGTTCGGCGTACGCGGCGATCGCGGGCTTCATGAAGCGGTTGACCGGGGTCTCCACGAACCGGTGGGACAGCACGGAGAGGGCGACGCACAGCGCGTAGAAGGTGACGACGAAGAGCACGCCGGCGGCCACCGAGTTGCCCCAGGGGTGCAGATACCGCTGGCAGAGCAGGATCAGCGCCCACTGGTACATGTAGATGCCGAAGGTGTACTTGCCGTAGGGCGCCACGCTCGCGGCGAGCCGGTTCTCCCGGGCGCCCGGGGTGTCCCAGCGGGCCGTCTCCCGGGCCGCCAGGGCGCCGATGAGCAGCACCACCGGGACGATCGTCAGCGCCGACAGGTCGAACAGGATCGGCACCCACAGCTCCTCCGCCACCACGGCGAGCACCAGCAGCGCGGTGGGCAGCCACACGTTCCGCGTCCACCTGCCGCGCCGCACCAGCAGACAGACCACCATGCCGCACAGCGCCTCCAGGACGCGGGTGAACGGGAAGACGTAGACGAGCCAGTACTTCCACTCCGAGACCCGGACCGGGTGACCGCGCTCGGTGAACGCCGCGTTCGCGAACGTCGCCCCGTCGGGAAGGAGTTGCAGCACGAGCGGCAGCAGCACCACGACCGCGACCAGGCCGGCCAGCAAGACGGCCAGGAACCGGTCGCCGCGCCGGGTCAGCCGCCGCAGGACGGCCGGGAACACCGCGTACAGGACGAGTTCGGTCGACAGCGTCCAGGCCGGGGCGTTGGCCGACCAGTAGATGTCGTGGTCCGGGAACCAGCCCTGCACCAGGGTGAGCGTGGTGAACAGGCCGGCGGCCGGGAAGGCGGCCGCGAAGGCGCACACGATCACGGCCCAGGTCAGCAGGTGCGCCGGCAGGATGCGCAGCAGCCGGCGGGCCATGAAGCCGCGGCCCGGCGGACGCTCGGCGGAGATCCAGGTCAGGATGAAGCCGCTGAGGACGATGAAGAACGACACCGCGTTGAAACCGGCCGGGTTGAACACCCGGTAGTACGCCTGCTGCACGCTCCGGTCCCTGAAGACCTGGTCGAAGGACAGGTGCGAGGCCAGGATGCAGAACGACGGCAGCAGCCGGGCGGCGGCGATGAAGGTGAGCTGTCTCGCCGCCGGGCGGTTCCGGGCGGGCTCCGCGCCGGTGGCGGTGTTGGTGGCCGCGGTCGTCCTCTCAGGGGTTGCCAAGATCGTGTGCCCTCACAGTTCGGTTCAGCTTGCCCGCGCGTAGCGGCTTCCGGGACGCGGCAGGCGCAGATGGCCCCGCAGGGTCGTCGCGTCGTACGCCGTGCGGAACGCCCCGCGCCGCTGGAGCTCCGGCACCAGGCCCCGGGTGATCTCCAGGAGGTCGTGCGGCAGCGCGCCGGGGCGCAGCCGGAAGCCGTCCAGCCCGGCCTCGCGCCAGTCCAGCAGCAGATCGGCCAGTTCACCGGGGGTGCCGGTGAACACCTCGGCGTCGGAGGCGAGTTCGGCGCCGGCCAGCTCGTCCAGGCGGGCCTTGCGGCGGGCGGCGGCGCCCGGCCCGTCGTCCAGGAAGACCAGGACCTCCGCGAACCGCAGCAGCGGCCGGGCGCGGGTGTCCCGGCCGGTGCGCCGCACGGCCGCGTCGACCTGATCGAGGATGGCCGCCGCTTGGGCCCGGTCGTGCGGGGTGACCCACACGGCATCGGCGGCGCGCGCCGCGAACTCGTACGGCACACTGGCGTGCGCCAGGCTCATCACCGGTGGCTGTCCCTGCGGCGGGCGCGGGGTGATCGCGGGGCCGCGGACGCTGAAGTGCTCGCCCTCGAAGTCGATGTGGTGGACCTTGTCGCGGTCGATGAAACGGCCGGTGGCGGCGTCGCGGATCTCGGCGTCGTCCTCCCAGCTGTCCCACAGCCGCCGGGCGACCTCCACCGCGTCGGCGGCCTCGTCGAACAGCGGGCTCAGGCGCCGGCCGATCCGCTCCGGGTCGCGCACGTCCTCGTCGGTGAGCTGCGGGGTCGTACGGCGGCCGAAGTGGGCGGCGTCGGCGGCGCGCGAGGCGATCTGCGGTCGCAGGCCGGCCCGGCCGGTGCTCGCGTAGTCCAGGGTGGCGATGCCGGTGGAGACGTGGAACGGCTCGGTGTGGGTGACGTTCGCGGTCGGGACCAGCCCGATGTGCGTGGTCAGCGGCGCCACCCGGGCCGCCAGCAGCACCGCGTCCAGGCTGCCGCGCACCTGGTCGGTGCGGTCGTCGGGCCGGTGGAAGGCGGCCGACTGCACACCGAGCGCGTCCTCGAAGGTGACGAAGTCCAGCAGGCCGCGCTCGGCCTCGGTGACCAGGTCCGTCCAGTAGTCCGCGCCGAACAGCCCGGCGGGGCGGGCGTCCTCGGCGCGCCAGGCCGCCGGGTGCCAGCCGGCGGCGTCCAGGGCGACGGCGAGGTGCAGCGGGGGCGCGGTCACGGGGTCTCCTTCGGTACGGGGGTGCGCTCCGGGCCGGGCGGCAGGCCCAGGTGGTCGCGCAGGGTCGGGCCGGTGTAGTCGCGCCGGAAGACGCCCTTCTCCTGGAGCAGCGGCACCACCCGGTCCACGAAGTCGTCCAGGCCGTCGGGGGTCAGATGGGGTACGAGGACGAAGCCGTCGGCGCCGTCGCTCCGCACGAAGTGGTCGATGGCGTCGGCGACCGTGTGCGGGGAGCCGACGAAGGTCTGCCCGCCCGAGACCTCGATGACCAGTTCGCGGATGCTCAGTCCGCGTTCCTCGGCGAGGGCCCGCCACTCACGGGCGATCCCGGCGCGGTCGCGGCGGAAGAGCGAGTGGCCCTTGAGCATCTGCGCGTCCGGCGCGGGGTCGATGTCCGGCAGCGGCCCGTCGGGGTCGTAGCCGGACAGGTCGCGGCCCCAGACGGCCTCCAGGTGGGCGATCGCGGTCTGCGGGCTCACCTGGGCGCGGGTGATCTCGTCGGCGTAGGCGGCGGCCTCGGCGTCGCTGTCGGCCACCACCACGGTGGCCGTCGGCAGGATCTTCAGCCGGTCCGGCGTGCGGCCGTACCGGGCCAGCCGGGACTTGACGTCCCGGTAGAAGGCGCGGGCCTGGTCGAGCCGGTTGTACTTGCTGAAGACGACGTCGGCCTCGGCGGCGGCGAACTCCCGGCCCGCCGGTGAGTCGCCCGCCTGGATGATCACCGGGTGGCCCTGGGGCGGGCGCGGGGTGGTGAAGCGGCCGGTGATGGTGAAGTGCTCGCCGTGGTGGGCGAAGCGGCCGGCGCCGGGCCGGACGAACGCGCCGGCCGCCGCGTCGGCGCGCACGTCCCCCTCGGCCCAGCTGTCCCACAGCTCGCGCGCGGTGGCCAGGAACTCCGCCGCGCGCGCGTACCGGTCGCCCTCGGCGAGGAAGCCGCCCCGCCGGAAGTTCTCGCCGGTGAAGGCGTCGAAGCTGGTGACCACGTTCCAGGCGGCGCGGCCGCCGCTGAGGTGGTCCAGGGTGGCCAGCCGCCGCGCCACCTCGTAGGGCTCGTTGAAGGTGGCGTTGACGGTGGCCGCGAGGCCCAGCCGGGTGGTGACCGCGGCCAGGGCGCTGAGCTGGGTGAGGTTCTCCGGGCGGCCCACCACGTCCAGGTCGTACAGGTGCCCCTTGTGCTCGCGCAGCCTGAGCCCCTCCGCCAGGAAGAAGAAGTCGAACCGGCCGCGTTCGGCGGTCCGCGCGAGGTGGCGGAAGGAGTCGAAGGCGATCTGGCTGCGCGAGCGCGGGTCCGCCCAGACGGTCACGTTGTGGATGCCGGGCAGCTGGGCGGCGAGGTGCACCTGCTTGCGGCCCGTGGACTCGGGGCCGCTCATGCGGTGGGGAGCACGGCCGCGGGGGCCGGGGAGACGTAGCGCACGGTGTTCTCGAAGGCGATGCCGTGGCTCTTGACGTCGATGGCTATGCGGTCGCCGTCGGCGATCCGGAAGCCGTCGTGGAAGCTGGCCTCGTCGGCGCCCAGCAGCACGTAGTTGACCAGGCCGGGCCGGCGCACCGCCGGGAAGGAGAACAGGTGCTCGGCCATGTCCCGGATCCGGAAGTACAGCGCGTCCCCGCCGCAGTCGAAGCTGCCCTCCCAGGCCGGCGCGCCGTCCCGGACGATGGTGACGCGGCCGGTCGCCGAGCGCGGCGGCGCCCCGAGGAACAGCCAGGGCGCGAGCGTGGTGTCGCACAGCTTGCAGTACGGGTTGTAGCCGGGGTCCTTGCGGTGCAGGCCGATGTCGCACAGGTCGTTGCCGAAGGTGTAGCCGGCGTAGTGCGGGGTGCCGTCGGCGTCGTTGACGTAGACGAGCGCGATCTCCGGCTCCTCGATGAGGGCGACCGGACGGGCGGGCACGGTCAGGTCCTCGCCGGGCAGCCGGGCCCAGTCGCCGAAGCCCTTGAAGAACCACTTGGGCGGCGTGAACTCGCCGTCCTCCGGCTGGCTCTGCCCGTTCCACTTCTTCTTGTGGGTGCCCATGAAGCCGCTCAGCAGCGCGGCGCCGGACGCCTCGGGCAGCAGCGGCACCCGCGGGCGCACCCCCGGGTCCCCGGCCGGGACGACGACCGTCTCGGCGCCCTCGGTGAGGGCGGCCCGTACGGCGTCGGCGGAGCCGTCGGTGGCGAGGAACGCGGCGGCCACGGCGCCCTCGGCCACCCGGTACAGGGTCTGCGGCTCGCCCGGCTCGGGCAGGCCGAAGGTGACGTGGCGGCGGCCTTCGTGGACCACCTCGGTGAGGACGGGCGGCAGGGACGCGGACATGGGAAGCCTCCAGGGTGCGGTCAGGATCGGGGGCCGGTCAGGTCGGCCAGGGCGGCGCCGAGGTGGTCCAGGGCCTCCTGGATCCACGGCAGGGCGAGGGGGTCGGGAGCGGTCAGCGCGGTGGTGCGCCGCTCGTCGGTGTCGCCGTACAGACGGCTGGTGGCGGCCCGGAAGCGCAGGGCGCCGTCCGGTTCGCCGAAGGCGCTCGCCGGCAGCACGCCGACGCCGTGCCGCTCGACGAGGAACCGGACCAGGCCGGCGCCGTCGGTGATGCCGTGCGCGGCGGCGAGACGGGCGCGCAGCGGCTCGAAGTCCGGGTAGAGGTAGCAGGTCGCGGTGACCGGGGCGAGATGCGCGCCGGCCCCGGTGAAGCGGGCCGCCGCCGCGCGGGCCACGGTGGCGTGCAGCCTGCGGCTCGCCGCGATCCGCTCGGTGATCTCCGGGGGCTCGGCGAGGGCGTAGGCCGCGGCGGACTGCACCGGGGCGGGCGGGCTGGACCAGATCTGGCTGGCCACGGAGAGCAGCGTGGTGCGCAGCTCGCGCCCGGCGGGGCTGTCGGGCAGCCGGGCCACGCCGGTACGCCAGCCGCCGACCGCGAGGTTCTTGGTCAGGCCGGTGGTGACGACGGTGCGCTCGGGGGCGTGGACCGCCGGGGAGACGGCGGGCCGGGCCGGGTCGTGGACCAGGTCGCCGTAGATCTCGTCGGAGATCACGAACAGGTCCAGGTCGCGGGCGACCGCGGCCAGGCGCCGTACGGTCGCGGCCGGGGCGACGGTGCCGGTCGGGTTGTCCGGCACCGTCACCACCACGGCGCGCGGGTTCCGGCCGGCGGCGCGCGCGGCGACGACCGTTTCGCGCAGCCGGGCCGGGTCCGGGACACCGCCCTGGCCGGGCAGGATCGGCACCGGCAGCGGCCGGCCGCCGGCGAGCCGGGCCTGTGCCGCGTAGCTGACCCAGCTCGGCACGGGCACCACCACGTCGCCGCCGGCCGCGAGGAGCAGCGCGTACAGCAGCGCCTTGCTGCCCGGCCCGGCCACCACCTGTTCGGGGTCGGTGGCCAGGCCGCGGCGGCTCCAGTAGCCGGCGGCGGCCTCGCGCAGCGCGGGCGAGCCGGCCACCGGGCCGTAGGCGTTCTCCCCCGCCGCCGCGGCCAGCCGCGCCCGCAGCTCCGGCAGCACGGGCAGCCCGATCTCCCCACTGGTCATCGCCAGCACCCGCTGCCCGCCCCGCCGCCGCGCCTCCAGCGCGGCATCGGCGGCGAGAGTGGCGGACATGGGAACGGCGGCGGCTCGGCGGGGGGCGGCGGGGTCAGGGGTGGCCTGCGGGGTGGGGGCCGGTCCCTCCTTCGGTGCGGAGGCCGGGACCGGCCGCGCTTCGCGGACCGGGGCCGACTGCGGAGCCGGGGTGGCTTGCGGAGCTGGGTACGGTCCCTCCTGCGGTGCAGGGGCCGGGACCGACTGCGCTTCCCCGGCCGGGACCGACTGCGGCACCGGGGCGGCCTGCGGAGCGGAGTGCGGGCCCGGCTCCGTGGCCGACGGCACCGCGGTCGCCGACGGGTCCGCGACCAGGGCCACCTGGGCAGACGGCTGGGACACCCCCTGCGGCGCAGGGGCCGGGACCGACTGCGCTTCCCCGGCCAGGACCGACTGCGGAGCCGGGGTGGCCTGCGGAGCGGGGTACGGGCCCGGCTCCGTGGCCGACGGCACCGCGGTCGCCGGCGAAGCCGTGAGCGGGGCCGCCTGGGATGCCACGGGCTCGGCCGTCCGGGGTGCCGGACGGGGGCCCGGCTGCGAAGCCTCCCGGAGGGCGGGGTGCGGGCCCGGCTCCGCGGCCGACGGGACCGCGGTCGCCGACGGGTCCGCGACCAGGGCCACCCGGGCAGCCGGAGGCTCGCCCGGCTGCCCCGCCGGACGCAGGCCCGGCCGGGCAGACGGCTGGAATACCCCCTGCGGTGCAGGGGCCGGGACCGACTGCGCTTCCCCGGCCGGGGCCGACTGCGGCACCGGGGCGGGGGCCGGCTGCGGAGCCGTGTGCGGGGCCGCCTGGGTTGTCGCGGGCTCGGCCGTCCGCGGTGCCGGGTGCGGGCCCGGCTCCGTGACCGACTGGGCGGCCGTCGGCGGAGCCGTGTGCGGGCCCGGCTCCGTGGCCGACTGCGCGGCCGTCGGCGGAGCCGGGTGCGGGGTGGTCGGCATGGTGGTCACCCCGTTCCGTAGCGGGCGCGGAGTTCGGCCTTGCGGATCTTGCCGGTCAGGGTTTTGGGGAGGGCGGGGAGCAGCTCCACGCGGTCCGGCAGGAACCGCTCGTCGTGCCCGGAGGCGCGGACCCGGTCGCGGATCTCGGCCAGGGTCGGGGTCTGGCCGGCGCGCGGGACCACGACCGCGCAGATGACCGGGGCGCCGTCGGCGGTGGCGGGCGGCAGCCCCACCAGCGCGGCCTCCACGGCCTTGGGGTGGCTGCCGATGACCGCCTCCAGCTCGGTCATGGGGGCCACCTGCCCGTCCCGGACGATGGCGTCCCGGGCCCGGCCGACGATGCGGATGCCACCGCGCCCGTCGTCCCGCGCCAGGTCGCCCGTGTCGAACCAGCCGTCCGCGTCGAACTCGGCGGCGAAGACCTCCTCGCGCCGGTAGTAGCCGAGGGCGAGGGAGGCGCCGCGCACCTTCAGCCGGCCCGTGCCGTCGGCGCCGGGCGACTCAACGCGGAAGCGCATGGCGTCGATGGGGCTGCCGTTGCTGTACGCGGCCCAGTCCTCGGGGTCGGCGGGCCGGGTCATCGTCACGGGGCCGTTCTCGGACATGCCCCACAGGGAGTACGTCCGGGCGCCCAGCGTCGCGTGCACCTCGTCGGCCAGCTCCTTCAGCACCGGCGCGGAGCCGATGACGACGTGCCGCAGGGTGCCGGTGTCCCGCTTCTCCACGCGCTGGGAGGCGGCCACGTCGGCGAGCGTGGCCGGCGGCCCGTACAGCAGCGTGGCGCCGTAGCGCTCCACCAGGTCCAGCAGTGCCTCGTTCTTGCGGGCGTCCTGGAAGGCGACGGTGCCGCCGAGCATGACGCCCCCGAGGACGCCCTGCGCGAAGCCGGAGTAGTGCACCAGCGGGGTGGACACCGCCGCCACCCAGTCCTCGTCGGACCGGAACGCGTCGACGTAGCCGCGCACGGCCGAGTGGACGGTGTTCTGGCTGTGCAGCACGCCCTTGGACTCGCCGGTGGTGCCGGAGGTGAACAGCACCACGAACGGCTCGTCGGGCCCGAGGGCCAGCCCCTCCAGCCGCTCCTCGGCGCCGGACTCCTCCTCACGGGGGACGGCCACGAAGTGCTCGTGGAAGGACATCGCGCCCTCCGGCACCGGGCCGTCCACCACCGCCACGTGGGCGAGCGCGGGCAGCTCGGCCCGCAGCCCGGTGACGATCTTCGCCAGCGGGGTGCCCGACCACTCGGGGAGCGTGACCGCCACCCGGGCCTCGGTCAGCCCGAGCCGGTGGCGCAGCTCGCCCTCGGGGCAGATGGGGGAGATCGGGCAGATGACGGCGCCGACGCGCATGCACGCGAACATCAGCGGCACCATCTCCCACCGGTTGGGCAGCTGGACGGCGACGACGTCACCGCGGCGCACCCCGAGCCGGAGCAGGGCGAGCGCGAACCGGTCGGTGAGCCGGGCCAGTTCGGCGTAGTCCAGGGTGTCGGTGCGGGACTCGGCCACGCGCCGTCCGGCGATGGCCAGCCGGTGCGGGCGCTCGCGGGCCTGGCGGCGCAGGTCGTCCAGGAAGGTCTCCGTGCGCCACCAGCCGCGCCGCAGGTACTCGGCGGCGTCCTCGGACGTGACGGCCGGGCGCCGGGTCTCGGCCGGGGCGGTCATCGCAGCAGCTCCTTGCGGCGGGTGGCGAGCAGCTCGGGCAGCGGGTCGCCCGCCCGGTCGGCCGCGATCTCCAGCAGGGCCCGGGTGTTCTCCCGTACCCGGTCGCCGATCCAGTCGAAGACCCACGCCTTGCGGGCGTCGGCGGCCAGCTCGAAGGGGACGACGCGGGTGACGGCCAGGGCGGCGGCGCCGGCCCCGCCGATGTTGGCGATGACCCCCGGCACCAGCGTGGCGCCGGCCGCGCGGGCCTTCTCCCGGGCCTCGGCGTCGGAGGCGAGGTTGGCGCCCTCGACGACCAGGGCGGCGCGCAGCCGGTGGACGTTGGCGGCGTTCAGCGCGTGCTTCTGGGCGGCGAGGACCAGCACGTCGGCGTCGACGTCGAGCCAGGCGTCCGGCTCGGCGGAGGTGGTGACGTGCTGCGGCAGCCGGGAGCGGTCGATCCGGCCGAACTCGTCGGTGATGGCGACGAGTTCCTCCACCGGAAGCCGGTCGGCGCTGATGGTGCCCTGGACGTCGGCGACGGCCACGACGACATGACCGCGCTCCTGGAGGAACCGGGCGACCGCGCGGCCCACGGCGCCGAAGCCCTGCACCACGACGCGGGCGGCCTCGCTGCGGCCGCGCGACTCCAGCGCGGTCAGCGCGGCGACGCCGACGCCGTGCCCGGTGACGTCGATGAGCGGCTCGTAGTAGGTGCGCCAGTCGACGGGCATGTCCGGGGCGCCCAGCCGGTAGCGCGGGTCGTAGCCGGCCTCGGCGAAGAACACGGCCCGGTCGGCGGGGGTGACGCCCATGTCGATGCCGAGGTGGATGCCGCCGTGCAGCAGGGGCTTGACGGTGCGGCCGAAGGTGCGGAAGGTCTCCTCGCGGTCGCTCCCGTCGGAGACGATGCCGCCCTTGGCGCCGCCGATGCGCAGGCCCGCCAGGGTGAACTTGTCGGTCATGTCGCGGGCGAGGCCGCGCACTTCCTCCTCGGTGACGTTCGGGGTCATCCGCACGCCGCCCATGGCCAGGCCGTCGACGAGGGTGTCGACGACCACCCAGCCCTTGATCGCGCCGCCGCTGCCGTTCAGGTGGGTGACGAACGCGGGCTCCTGGCTGTCTTCCGTGAAACTCATGGCAACTGCCAACTCCTCGATCGTTGAGCGGGTCTACTGGTAGAGCTGGGTGAAGCCGCGCAGGATCTCCCGGCCGTCGCTGCGGAACTCCAGGTGGGCCTGGGAGCCGTGGACGCGGCCGTCGTCGGAGCGCAGGAACTCCACGGGCGCGTGCTCGGAGCGGCCGATGGAGCGGTAGCCGGCCGGGGCCTGCTGGAGGTACAGGGTGTGCCGGTGGAACACCGTCACGGTCGGCTTGACGTAGGTGAACAGCGGTTCTTCCTTGTCGACCTGGACCTCGTAGCCGCCGACCCGCTGCGGGCCCTCGGCGAGCGTGCCGCCGGCCGCGACGGCGAGGATCTGCATGCCGCCGCAGATGCCGAAGACGGGCACGTCGCTGGTCATGACCAGGTCGATGAGCGGCTTGTAGTGCTCCTGGTCGAAGGCCCGCACCTTCGTGCCGCTCAGCACGATGGCCTGGTAGCGGCCGTCGAGCCGGGCGGGGACGGACACCGCGTCGACCGCGTCGGTGGCCGAGCCCAGCTCCTCGAAGCGGCGGCGCAGCTGGGGCAGGGACAGTGTTCCGTTGTTGACGACCAGGACACGGGGCTGCGCCACGTGCGTCCTCCTCACGTTCGCGTGATGACGGTGCCGGTGCGGGCGGCGAGCAGGTCGGAGACCGGCGCGCTGCCGATGACGACCCGGTCCACCCCGCGTTCCAGGGCCTCGCCGGCCGCCCGCAGCTTCTTGCGCATGCCGCCGGTGGCGCCCTTGTCGCGGAACGCGGCGGCGGCCTCGGCGCCGATCTCGCGCACCGGCTCGCCGTCGATCAGCAGATGGCTGACGTCGGTGACGAGCACCAGGTCCGGTGCGCCGACGGCCCCGGCGAGGGCGGCGGCGGCCCGGTCGGCGTCGGTGTTGACCTCGCGACCCTCGGGGTTGCGGGCCAGCGGGGTGACGAGCCGGGCCCGGCCGGGCTGAAGGTCCTTCAGCTGGGCCGGGTCGGCGTCGGTGACCGGGCCGACCAGGTTCTCCAGCTCGACCAGCTGCTTGTCCCGCCACCACCAGCGTTCGGCCCGGCCCGCGGCGAGCAGTCCGTCGCTGCCGAGGAGCCGTTCGGCGTCCAGTCCGCGCTCGCGCAGCCGCTGGAGCACCTCCTCGCCGAGCCGGGCGCTGACGGTCTTGATGTCCTCGATGACCTCGGGCGTGGTCCAGCGGCTCTGGTTGCCGTACCGGTCGCGCAGGATCGCGGACGGTTCGCGGTAGCGGGCACTGAGCTTCTTCAGCGGCTTGGACCAGCCGTGCACCAGGACCAGCGGACGCTCGTGGCCCAGCCGGGCCAGGTCGTCCCACCAGGACCCGTCGAGGTCGTCGACCGCGCTGCCGCCGAGCTTGACGACGGCCGGGGCGGCGAGGGCGTCCGGGGCGTTCACGGGCTGCTGTGCGCTGCTCATGCGGGCATCACCGGGTGCATCGTCAGGCCCGTCTCCTCGGGCAGTCCGAACCGGAGGTTGACCGCCTGGACGGCCTGGCCCGCCGCGCCCTTGACCAGGTTGTCCAGCGCGGCGAGGACGACGATCCGGCCGCCCTCCTCGTCGTACATGGCCGTCACGTCGCAGTAGTTGGAGCCGAGGACGGCCTGCGGGTCGGGCACCGGGATCAGGGTCTCGGTGTGCCGCCGTACCCGTACGAACCGGTGCTCCTTGTAGAAGCGCAGGTACGCCCGTTGCAGGGTGCGCTGGTCGATCTCGCCGTCGGTGAAGACGTAGCTGCTGGTGAGCAGCCCGCGTACGTGCGAGACGCCGTACGCCGACATGCTCAGCGAACCGACCGAGCCGGGCTTGCTGCGCTCCAGGAAGTCGCTGACCTCGGCGGCGTGCCGGTGTCCGGTGGGCGCGTACGGGGCGATGGCGCCGTTGCGGAAGGGGTGCAGGTCGGCGGTGCGCAGGTGCAGGCCGCCGCCGCTGGAGCCGCTCTTGCCGTCCACGACCACGGTCTTCAGGTCCAGGCCGAGGCCGAGGGTGAGCGGGGCCAGGCCCAGGGTGATGGCGGTGGCGTAGCAGCCCGGCAGCGAGATCAGCGCCGCGTCGGCCAGCTGGTCGCCGATCAGCTCCGGTACGCCGTAGACGAACCGGTCGGCCAGGTCGGTGCCGCGTTCGACCTTGGGGTACCAGCGGGCGTGCCGTTCGGGGGTGCGGATGCGGAAGGCGCCGCTGAGGTCGACGACGGCCGGGACCCGGTCGGCGAACCGCGCGGCCAGCTCGGCGGAGACCGGGGCGGGGGTGGCCAGCAGCAGCACGTCGACCTGGCCGGCGATGTCGTCGGTGACCGGCTGCACGGTCAGTCCGGTGTCGATGCGCAGACCGGGGTGCAGTTCGGCGGGGCGCTTGCCGATGTTGGAGGAGCCGCCGAGGAAGGTCAGCTCCAGGTCGGGGTGCTGGGTGATCAGTCGGATGAGATCGCCGCCGGCCAGCCCGGAGGCGCCGACGACTCCTGCGCGGATCATGCGAGCAGCTCCTGCACGTAGCGGGCGATGGCCGAGGGGACGTCGGCGCCGGTGGCCGTGGCCACGGCCCGGAAGCCGGGGGCGTGGTTGACCTCGTTGACGACGTAGCCGTCCTCGGTGCGGAACAGGTCGATGCCGTAGATGCCGGGCCCCAGCTCGGCCGACACCGCTTCGGTGATCTTCACGATGTCGGGGTCGTGGGCGAGGGCGCGGCTGTCGTTGCCGAGGGCGGCGTTGTTGCGCCAGTCGGTACCGCCGCTGGCGAACTCGGCGGCGCCCACCAGCTCGCCCCCGACGACCAGGCAGCGCACCGAGGTGCCGCCGCCGATGTACGGCTCCACCAGGCAGGCCTGCTCGAAGGCGTGGCCGAGGTCCTCGACGTAGTCGTAGACGGACTGGGCGGTGTCGGTGTGCCGGATCAGGGTGACCCGCTTGCCCATGCCGCCGAAGACCGGCTTGAGGACGACGGGGGTGTCCAGCTCGGCCAGGGCCTGGGTGAAGTCCTTGCGGGACAGCACCAGCCGGAAGTCCGGCACCGGGACGCCCGCGGCGCGCAGCACGGTGCGCAGCGCCGCCTTGTTCTCGCAGGCGTGGATCGCCCGGGCGGTGTTGACGGTGCGGGCCCCGGCGGCCTCGGCGAGGCTCGCGACGAGGCCGCCGCGGGTGTAGCTGCGGCTGCGGACGAGCAGGACGTCGTAGTCCCGCACGGAGGGGGCGGCCGGATCGCCGAGGCACAGGGACTCGTCGTTGACCCAGTCGACCGTGAGCCCGAAGGCACCGGCCCGCTGGATCAGCTCGCGCTCCTCCCAGGCGATCCGGTCGGCGACGACGGCGACCTTGCTGCCCATCACTGGCCCCAGTCGCGCAGCTGGACCTCGACCGTCTCCAGGGTCAGCCGCCCGTCGGAGACGCCCTCGACCCGCAGCGTGAGCATGCACTCGGGGCAGGACAGGGTCTCGCCCTGGACGACCGGCGGCACGGTCAGGTCGGTCTCGCACTCGGGGCAGGCGCCGGAGAGGGTGGCGGTGGTCATGGTGGACTCCGTTTCCGGGAGAAGGGATGGAGGGGAAGGGGTGGTTCAGGCGGCCTGGAAGTCGACGGCGGCCTTGCGGACCGCGTCCCGGTCCAGGACCGGGCCCCCGGCCGCGATCTGGCGCTCGGTCAGCCAGGCGGTGAAGGCGTCGATGTCGACCTCGACCCCGGAGTCGGTCAGCGCCCACTTCACGAGGGCCGGGGTCAGCCGGGTGCGCACCCGGAGTTCACGGGTGCCGCCGACGAGTTCGGCCGGCAGGGTCTCGTACGCCTCCGGGTTGCTCAGCTGGCCGGGCAGCTCGTAGGCGAAGGCGTGCGGGGTGGTCGGGCCGGACTGGAAGGCGGTGCCGAGCCCGGCGCCCTTCAGCGCGAGCCGGGACAGCTCGGTGAGGTGGGTGAGGTCGAAGCGGGTGTCGCCGTGCACGACCCGCAGCGAGGTGAGCAGTTCGGCCAGCGGGGCGTTGCCGCCGCGCTCGCCGATGCCGCCGACGGTCGCGGAGATCCAGCGGGCGCCGGCCCGGACGGCGGCGAGCGAGTTGGCGACCGCCATGCCCAGCATGTTGTGCGAGTGGATCTCGATCTCGGAGCCGTCGATCGCGGTGAGGTCCGCGATCTTCGCCTCCATCTGCCAGGGCGTGAGGTAGGCGACGGTCTCGGCGAGCCGGAACCGGTCGGCCCCGGCCTCGAAGCCGTTCGTGACGTACGGGACGAGCCGCTCCCGGGGGGTGCGGGCGCCGTCCTCGCCGCTGAAGGTGACGTGGAAGCCGCGCTCCTTGGCCTGCGAGATCGCCGAACGGGCCACCGCGTGCAGGAGCTTGGCGCTGGGCGTGCCCAGCTTGAGGGTGGCGTGCTGCTCCGAGGTGGGGATGGAGTACATGATGTGGCGCACGCCCAGCCGCTCGGCCTCGTCGAGGGCCCGGGCCACCTGCTGGCGGTCGCGCACTACGAGCAGCGTCATGCTGCGCTCGGGGCCCACGGCCTCGTGCACGGCCTCGATCAGCGGCGCGTCCTTGGAGCCCGGGCCGGAGACCATGCCCACCTCGACCAGCTCGACGCCGGTGCGCACCAGCAGGCCGGCGATGGCCGCCGCGTCCTTCGGGCCGAACTCGACGCCCGCCATGTGCGCGGAGTCGCGCAGGGTGGCGTCGGATATCAGGGGCGGGTCGGTGAGTTTCTCGTGGTTTTCCGCTGCCATTTCAGTTCACTCCTTGTTCCGGAGCGGGGTGTATCGCCTGCGTTCCGGACGAGTTCGGTGAACCGCAATCCGGGGAACGATTGCGGCTGGCGCTGCCCAACAGCTTCCGCGCCACAGGGGCGGCAAGGCAACGAATTCCGCGTCAGAAGGCCGTGGAAAAGTGTCAGGGAATGTCAAGAAGTACAAGGTCTGCAAGAAGGGTGTCGGCGTACGCAAGAGACGGCGGAATACGGCGTCCGGGCACGCGTGCGGCGCCTACCGTGCGGTGCATGGACCTTCTCTCACTGCCTCGGCTGGGGCTTGTCGTCCCGCCGGAGAACCCGACCGCCGAACCGGAGTTCGCCACGCTGCTGGGCAGCCGGGTGAACGTGTACACGGCCCGCTTCCCCACCACGCCCGGGGCCGGCCTGAAGGACATGCTGGAGACCTACAACCGGGTCCTGCCCGAGACCCTCGGCCGCTTCGGCGGCATGCGGCTGGACGGGGCCGTGGTGGCGTGCAGCGCCTCCCACTACCTGCTCGGCCCGGACGGCGACCGCGCCTTCTGCGCCGAGCTGTCCGACCACACGGGCTACCCCGTGTGGTCCTCCACCCAGGCGATCCTCGCCACCTGCGCGGCCCTGGGGGTGCGCCGGCTGACCCTCGTCTCGCCCTACCAGCCCTGGCTCACCGACACCTCGCGCGCCTTCTGGGAGGAGGCCGGCCTCACCGTCGACGGGATCGTGTCGGTCCCGGCGCGCGAGACGCCCGGCGAGGAGCCGCACCACGACCCGTACCAGGTCACGACCGCGCGCATACGGGAGCGGCTGGCGGCGGCCGACCTGCCCGCGGACACCGCCCTGCTGTTCACCGGCACGGGCATGGGCACCCTCGCGGCACTCGACGAGCTGGCCCGGCGCGAGCCCGGCCGCACCCTGCTGACGTCCAACCTGGCCTCGGCGTGGTGGGCCGGGCGGACCCTGGCCGGCGGGGACGTCGCCGAGGCCCACCCGCTGCTGCGCCGGCTGACGCCGGCGGCGGTCTGAGCGGCACGGCGGGGCCCCGGGCGCGCGCCGGTCGGCGTGCGCCCGGGGCCCGTCCTCGCACGGCCCGGTGACCGTCCGGCCCGCCGGCCTACGACGCCTCGGACAGCTCGGAGGCCTCCGGGCGCTCGGCGGCGCGGCAGTCGCCGTACCCCATCCGGTAGCCCACGCCCCGTACGGTGGTGATCCACCGGCTGGAGCCGAGTTTCGACCGCAGACTGCTCACATGGGTGTCGATGGTGCGACTGGTGCAGGCCCAGTTGCTGCCCCACACCTTCGCCATGAGTTCCTTTCGCGACACCACCGTCTCGGAATTCCGCGCCAGCACGTACAGCAGCTCGAATTCCTTCGAGGTGACGGGCACCAGCCGGTCGTGCAGCCGTACCTCCCGGGTCCGCGGATCGATATGCAGGGGGCGCAGGGAAATCGTCTTCTCAGGGGCGCGTTCGCGGTGCGCCCGGCGCATCACGGCCTCTATGCGCGCCCCTATCTCCCGGAACCCCCAGGTCTTCACCACACAGTCGTCCGCCCCGGCGCGCAGCGCGAGGACCCGCTCCAGTTCGTCGTCGTCGTCGGTCACCGCGATCAGCGGGATGTCTCCGTCGCTGCGCACCGACCGGCACACCTCCAGCCCGTCCATGTCCGGCAGATCCAGCGAGAGCAGCACCAGGTCCGCGTCGTGGTAGGTGCGCAGTGCCCGCGCCCCGGTGTGCACGCTCCGCGTGGTGTAGCCCTGTCTGCGCAGATCGCGCTCGGTCACCTCGGCCGCGGCGGCGTCCCGTTCCACCACGAGTACGTTCGTCACCCCTGCCGTCCCCTCTTCATCGCTTGCCTCCGCTCCCTCGCTCACGTCAGCTCGCACCGGCCCCGCTCGGCTCGGCCGCGCGGGCGGCCGGCGGCGGGGCCAGGGGGTGCTCCGGGGCGTCGTCGAGGTACTGGTAGGCGTACGCGGCCGAGGCCATCGTCATGTGGTGGTGCCAGCCCGGGAAGGAGCGGCCCTCGAAGTCCAGGACGCCGAGACGGTTCTGCAGGACGGACACGGCCGACAGGGCGGCGGTACGGCCCCGCACCAGGGACAGCACCTCGTCCACCGGCCGGTCGGTGAGGCTGGTGAGCCAGTACCGGGCGGGCAGCCGGCCGTCCAGGGCGGGCCGCTCCAGGATCCGGTAGGCGCGCGAGCCGCCGTCGGCGCCCGCCAGCTGCGGCAGCCGGACGGTGCCGGTGTAGGTGTGGATCGTCACGGCCTTGGTGCGGCCGTCCGGGGCCTGCCGCATCATCACGTGCGGCTGCCGGGCGTGCCGTACGCCCATCAGTCCGCCGACCGTGCGCACGGTCGGCGTGTGCCGGCCGACGAGCACGACCTGGCCGGGATCGACCTCGGCCAGCACGTCCAGCCGCTCCCGGGCCAGCCCGACGAGCACTCCGGCGGCGTCGTCGCACCGGGTCAGGTCCAGCACCCAGGGCAGCCCGGCGACGTGCGGCAGCGTGACCGCGTCCGCGGCGTAGTCGAGGACGTAGGCACCGACCGGGCGCTCCTTCTCCCCCTCGGGTATCCGGGCCCGCCGCCGGCGCTCCGGGTCGCCGTCCCAGGGGCCGCTGAGCACCAGGCTCCAGTCGACCGGGAAGGCTCCCTGGGCGCCGGCCAGGAACAGGCCGAGCGCGCGCTGGCAGTTGACGGTCTGCCGGGTCGCCGGGTCCACCCGGCGGTGCACGCCCACCGAGTGCTCGCCGTTCTTCGGGATGACCAGCTCGGCGACCGTCCAGGCGTAGGGCGACGCCGTCGCGGCCACCCGCCGGGCCAGTACGCGGCGCACCGGACGCCAGTCCCAGGAGCTGGCGTTGATGAACTGGTGCAGCCCGCGCAGCGCCGCGGCGGGTAAAAAGTCCTCCTGGGCCATCCGCCGCGGTGTCTTCTTACCGGAGCCCTGGAGCAGGGCCCACAGATAGGCCCGGGCCCAGCGGTGCTGCTCCACTCGGTGAAGTGATCTGAATATGTCCTCCACAAAGCTCTGGATACGCGGACCGTCGCTCGTTGCCATGCGCGTCTCACTCGACGACATAAACGCTACGTCCCCTCGTATTTCGTAACGCTCAGACTGAGGCCGGTGCATCGTGCATGTGCCCGGGCCACAAAATACCCTCCGGTGCACAATTCTGTCCGTCGCCCGTACGGTACTTCGCTACTTCCCGTGCCGACCTGGGCAAACGCGGTGGAGTGACGGGTGTGGAGGACCGTGGGCAGGGGTCGGAAAATGCCGGTTGACCCAATACTGATAGGCCCGTCTGCCCAAGATCGAGAACGTGTCAAAACTTTATGAACAAAACTTTGAGTGCGGGCACGCCGATGACCGCCGAAGGCCGGGGGATACCTTCGGCGGTCCGCTCGGGAGGCCGGCGCGGCGTCTGATCAGTCGCGCTGTGCCGCCAGGGTGTCGAGCCAGTTGCCCAGCAGCCCGTGCACGGTGTCCGGCTGGTCGAGATGGACGTTGTGCCCGGCGCCGTCGACCACCGCGTAGGTGGCGTGCGGATAGTGGTCGAGCAGCTCCAGCTGGTCCCGCCAGCCGACCATGTGATCCTGACGTCCGGTCACCACCAGGTGCGTGCCCTCGTGCGCCTCGAAGCGGGACTCCGGGGCCTGCCGGAGCAGGTACGCCTTGAGCAGTTCGGCGGCGTCCTCGCGGTGATGGGCGCGGAAGCCGGGCAGCACATGGTCGCGGAAGGCGTTCCATCCCGCGTCGTCCTGGTACAGCGCGATGCTCGTGAACACCTCGCGGTCGGCCGGGTCGAGCGCGGCCAGTAACGCCTCGTCCCGGGCCAGCACCTGCCGCTCGGGCAGCGTCCGCTCCCCGCCCGGCTTGACCAGCGGGGCGATCAACGCGGCACCCAGCACCTGCGGGCCGCGCTCGGCGATCAGATGGCGGGCGAGCTGGCCGCCGTAGGAGATGCCCACGACCGCGAACGGCTCGTCACCGACCACCTTGTCCACGAACCGCAGCACCGCCTCGCCCATGGCCTCCGCCGTGACCGGCCCGGACAGCCGGGGCGAGCGCCCGGAGCCGGGCAGGTCGACGTAGAGCCGCCGCCAGCCGCGGCGCGCGGCGAACACGGGTTCCAGCGGCAGCAGGAGCCGGTGGTCGATGGTGTAGCCGTGCAGCAGCACCACGGGCGTACCGGAGCCGAACTCGACGTGGTGCAGCAGCTGCTGCGCCGGCTTCGGCGTCTCGGCGGTCTCGGTCGGTCCAGTCTCTTCGGTCATGGCTCCACAGTCCGGTGATGACAAGGGTGGTGAACAAGGCGGGTGAACAAGGGGGGTGAACAAGGGGGAGAGTGGCGGTGGGCCGGGAGGGAGGCCGGTACGGCGGTACGGCGGGGAGAGCCGGCCGTCCCCGCCGCCGTACACCGCGCCTACGCCACCGGGCGCTTGGCGGGGAAGCCGTGGCCGCGGGCGAGGACGACGACGGCGATCACCGGCAGCATCAGCAGCAGCACGCTCCACGGCAGCGAGTCGCTGCCGGTCAGGTCGAGCAGCACACCGCCGATGACACCGCCGCCCGCCATGGCGACGTTCCACAGCGTCACCAGCATGGCCTGGGCCGCGTCGGCCGCCTTCTCGCCGCCCGCGTCACCGGCCGCGGTCTGCAGCAGGGTCGGCACCCCGCCCCAGCCCAGGCCCCACAGCACGGCCGCGAGGTAGACGAACGCGGTCTGGTCGGCGAGCACCGCCAGCACCGCGGCGGACACCGCGACCAGCAGCGAGCTGGCGACCGTCAGCACGCGCAGCCGGTGGTGGATCTGCGCGCCGACGATCCAGATGCTGGCCAGCGAGGCGATGCCGAACACCAGCAGCACCAGGTCGGTGTTGCCGCCCATGCCGAGGTCGTCGAGGAAGGTGGCGATGTAGGCGTAGATGATGGTGTGCGCCAGGACGAAGACCAGCGTCACGAACAGCACCGGCACCACGCCGGGGACCTTCAGGGCGTGCAGCATCTTCGGCCGCTCGCCGCGCTCCTGGCCCGGGTAGTCCGGTACGGCGGCGGCGATCCACGCCAGCAGGAGGACGGTGAGCGCGGTCATCGCGAGGAAGGCCACGCGCCAGTCGGTCACCTTGCCGAGGAACGTGCCGGCGGGCACGCCGAGGGAGAGGGCGACGGGGATGCCCGCCATCGCCACCGCGATGGCCCGGCCCTGCAACGGCACCGGGGCCAGCCGGCGCGCGTACCCGGCGAGCAGCGCCCAGGCCAGGCCCGCCGCGACACCGGCGACGAAGCGCGCCACCATCGTCAGCCCGTACAGGGACGACAGCGCGGTGACGGTGTTGGCGACGGCGAAGCCGGCCATGGAGGTCAGCAGCAGCCGCTTGCGGCGCCAGCCGGCGGTCGCCGCGGTCAGCGGGATCGCGGTCAGCGCGGTGCCGAGGGCGTAGATGGTGACCGTCTGCCCGGTCGCGGACTCGCTCACGTTCAGGTCGTCGCTCATGGACGGGAGCAGACCGGCGGGCAGGGTCTCGGTGAGGCTCGTGATGAACACGGCGGTCGCGAGGGCCAGCAGGGCGAACATGGGCAGCTTCTGCTGCTCGCCGGCGCCCGCCGGGCTCGCCTCGGCGCCGGTCCGCACGGGCGAACCGGCCGCGGTATCGGGTGTGGTGCTCATGGAATGTGCTCCAGGGGTTCGGGGACGGAGTGGGTGAACGCTCGGGGTGGGGCCGGGGAGCCGGGCGCACCGGGCGGCCGGGGGCTCGTCGGCCGGGTCCGCCGATACGCCGTCATGGCCGGGACCGCCGGTTCCGCCGGGCCCTCCGGGAGGCCGTCATGGCCGGGACCGCCGGGACCTCCGGGCGCGGTCTCCGGTCCGTCGGCCGGGTCCGGTACGTCGGCCAGGTCCGGTATGTCGTCATGGCCGGGTCAGACCTCCGTCGACCGGCAGGCGGGCCCCGGTGGTGAACGTGGCGTCGGTGGCCAGGAAGAGCGCGGCCCGGGCCACCTCCTCGGCGGCGCCGAGACGGCCCAGGGGCGGCAGGGGCACCCCGTCGCCGCCCGGCGCCTCGATACAGCCCGGCGCCACGGCGTTGACGCGGATGCCCCGGGAGACCAGCTCGTCGGCCAGCGCGTGCACGGCGGCGGGCGAGGGCGCCGGGGTCATCAGCACGACCGCGCCACCGTCCCTGAGCCGCGGCAGCAGCGGCCGGGCGGTGGCCACGACATCCGCGAACAGCAGGTCGACGACACCGCCGGGCCTCAGGCAGGCGGTCACGTCGGAAGGCGCGACGACCCGGGCGGCGGAGCCCAGTTCCCCGCCCAGCCGGTCCCGCTCCTTCGCGGTGCGGGCGGTCAGCACGACGTGGGCGCCGCCCTCCACCAGACGCTTGGCCACGGCCAGTCCGATGGCGGTGGCCTCTGAGACGACTACGGCCGTCCGGCCCGCGTACTTGGTCATGCTGCTTCCTCTTCCTGCGCCGCACCTGCCACAACGGCTCGGTGGAAACGACCTTGCGCCCGGGCGCTTCGGGAAACCTTCGGGACGGCTTACGGCCGGCTCATGGCCACCCCGGACGGGCTGACGTACGGCTCACGGCCGGCGGCCAGGAGCCCCGGTGATCGGCAAAACCGCTGGTGGGCGGCGCGCGGTCAGGCGAACACCCCACCGGATCGGCACCGTGACGTACAGTGACGCACATGCGGTTTGGGGTGCTCGGCCCACTGACGGTGTGGGACGACGAGGGGGTGGCCGTCAGGGTTCCCGAGGCGAAGGTCCGGGCGCTGCTCGCCGACCTGCTCGCCCACGACGGCGGACCGGTCTCCGCGGACCGGCTGATCGACGACCTGTGGGGCGACCGACCGCCGGGCCGGCCCGTCGGCGCCCTCCAGGCGAAGGTCTCCCAGCTGCGCCGGGTGCTGGGCCGGGACCGGGTCCAGCTCCAGCCGGCCGGTTACCGGCTGCGGCTGGACGACACCGACGAGGTGGACGCCGTACGGTTCCGCGACCTGGTGGACCGGGCCCGTGCCGTCGAGGCCCCGGACGACCGGGCCGCGCTGCTCACCGAGGCCCTCGGACTGTGGCGCGGACCGGCCTACGCCGACTTCGCCGACCAGGAGTTCGCGCGCGCGGCGGCACAGCGCCTGACCGACCAGCGGCTGTCGGTGCTGGAGGAGCAGGCCGAGGCCCGCCTGGCGGCCGGCGAACACGTGCTCCTCGCCGGGGAGCTGGCCGACCTGGTGGCCCGGCACCCGCTGCGGGAACGGCTGCGCGCGCTGCAGATACGGGCGCTGTACGCGGCCGGCCGGCAGAGCGAGGCCCTCGCGGCTTACGAGGACCTGCGCGCCCGGCTGGTGGCCGACCTGGGGGTCGAACCGAGCCCCGAACTCGCCGCGCTGCACCAGGCGGTGCTCCGCCAGGACCCCGCGCTCACGGTCGCGCCGCGCCCCGCCGACGCCGCTCCCAGGCAGCCCGAGGCGCCCGCCGCGCCCCCGGAACCCGCCGCGCCCCCGGCGCCCGCCCCCTCCAACCTGCCCGCGTCCCTCACCCCCCTCATCGGCCGCCGCGACGCGCTCGACCGGGTGACCGGACTCCTCGGCGCCGCCCGCCTGGTGACCCTCACCGGCCCCGGCGGCGTGGGCAAGACACGGCTGGCGGTGGCGGCGGCCGACGCGCTCCTCACCGACGCCTCCGGACTCCCCGACGGCGCCTGGTTCGTGGAGTTCTCCGGCGTCCGCGGCGGGGCCGTCGCCGATCTCGCCCAGGTCGTCGCCGCGTCCCTCGGCATCAGTGACCACGCGCCCTCCGCCGTACCCGTCTCCGGCACCGGCACCCGGTCCCCCGCGCACCACCTCGCCGCCGTCCTGCGCGACCGCCGCACCCTGCTCGTCCTCGACAACTGCGAGCACGTCGTGGACGCCGCCGCCGACCTCACCGCCCTGCTCCTGCGCACCGCGCCCGGTCTGCGCGTGCTGGCCACCAGCCAGGAGCCGCTGGGCCTGCCGGGCGAGGAGGTGTTCCTGGTCGAGCCGCTGCCCACGGACGACGCGGTACGGCTGTTCACCCAGCGTGCCGCCGCCGCGGCCCCCGGCTTCTCGCTCGCCCCCGACGCCTGCGACGACGCCGAGCGCGCCGCCGTCACCGAGATCTGCCGCCGTCTGGACGGCATCCCGCTCGCCCTGGAACTGGCGGCGACCCGGGTCCGCGCGCTGGGCGTGCGCGAGCTGGCGGCCCGGCTCGGCGACCGGTTCCAGCTGCTCACCTCGGGGCGGCGCGGCGCGCCCGAGCGCCAGCAGACCCTGCGCGCGGTGATCGACTGGAGCTGGGAGCTGCTCAGCGCGCCGGAGCGCATCGTGCTGCGCCGGCTGGCCGCGTTCAGCGACGGCTGCGACCTGAAGGCGGCCGAGGCGGTGTGCGCGGGCGACGGGGTCGCCTCCGCCGAGGTGCCCGACCTGGTGACGCGGCTGGTCGACCGGTCCCTGGTGGTGGTCGTGGCCGGGCCCACCGGCCCGCGCTACCGGCTTCTGGAGTCCGTCGCCGCGTACGCCACCGAGCGGCTGCACGAGCTGGAGGACCTCGCCGCCGTACGCGACCGGCATCTGCGCCACTACCTCGCGCTCGCCGAACGCGCCGAACCCGAGCTGCGCGGCCCCGGGCAGCGGTCCTGGCTGGCCCGGCTGGACGCCGAGTCCGGCAATCTGCGCTCCGCCCTGGACGAGGCCGTGCGCCGGGCCGCCGCCGGGGACCCGGCCCAGGCGGCACGGCTGGCCACCGCGCTGGCCTGGTGGTGGCTGCTGCGCGGCCGGCTCGCCCAGGCCCGCCGCAGCCTGCGCGCGGTGCTGGACACCACGACGGCCGCCGACCGCCGGGAACTGGCTCTGCTGCACGCCGCGTTCGCCCTGCTCACCGGAGACCGCGACCCGGCCACCGCCCTCCCCGACGACACCACCCTCGCCGCCGACGGCACCGCCGGGCCCGACCCGGTACGGCGGGCCCGGTCGCTGTGGCTGTGCGCGTACGGCCTGTTCAGCGCGGGCGCGGTGGCCGACAGCGGGGAGCTGAACGACCGGGCGCTGACGCTGTTCACCGCCGCGGACGACCAGTGGGGCACCGCCGCCGCGCTCGGTCTGCGGGCCACGCTCGCGCTGGTCCGCGGCGACCTCGCCGGGCTGGGCCGCGACGGCCGGCGCAGCGCCGCGCTCTTCCGCGAACTGGGCGATCGCTGGGGCGAACTCCAGACGGTGTCACCGCTGGCGGCGCTCGCGGAGATCAAGGGCGAGTACGAGGAGGCGGTCAGCCGCCAGTACGAGGGGCTGCGGATCGCCCGCGAACTGGGCCTCGCGGCCGAGGTGTCGGCCCGGCTGTCCGGCCTGGGCCGCCTGGCGCTGCTGGCCCACGACTGGGACCGCGCCCGCGACCTGCACGAACAGGCCCGGCGCAGCGCCGCCGAACAGGGCTACAAATACGGCGAGATCCACGCCGAGATGGGCCTCGCGCTCGGCGCCCGCCGCGCCGGCGACCTGGACGCCGCCGAGGCGCACCTGCGGCATCTGCGCGAGGGCTACGCCGATGTGTCCTCACAGGCCGGCGACCATCTGGTGCTGGCCGAGCTGGGCTTCGTCGCCGAACTGCGCGGCGACGCGGGCACGGCCGCGGCACACCATCTGCGCGGCCTGGACGTGGCCCGCGCGATAGACGAGCCGCGGGCGCTCGCGCTGTCCCTGGAGGGCCTGGCCGGCGCGGCGGCCCTGCGGGGCACCCCGTCCGCGGCGGCCTGCGCGGCCCTGCTGCTCGGCGCGGCCGACGCGGCCCGGCGCAGCGTGGGCGCGCCGCTGCCCCCGGCCGAGCGCACCGACGTGGACCGTATCGAGCGGGCGGCCCGCGCCACCCTGGGCGACGCGGCCTTCACCCGCTCCTTCACCGCCGGCACCCGCCTGACCCCCGAGGAGGCCCTCGACGAGGCGACGCCGGCGCTGGAGGACGTCCGCCGGTAGCCCCGGGCCGCTCAGACGGTGGCGTCCAGGTCGCGCGCGTACTCCTCGATGGCCCGCCGGTACCGCCGTACACCGGGGTCCTCGCTGGTGGCGGCGAGCAGGGTGAGCGTCAGGCACATGGCCTCCTCGTGCCGGCCCGTGTTGTACAGGGCCATGGCGAGGAAGGTCCGCAGGGCCCCGTCGCCGGGGAACTCCGCCACGGCCCGGCGCAGCGTGTCCACCGCCTCCGGGTACCGGCCGAGCACGCGGTAGGTGCTGCCGAGCCCCAGCAGGGCACCGCGCCGGTCCTCCGCCGACAGCCCGCCGCCCCGCACCGCGCGCTCGTAGAAGGCAACGGCCTCGGCCTCCAGACCGAGCACGTCGTGCGCCCAGGCGGTCTGGTAGGCCACCTCGGGGTCGTCGGGGTACCGGTCGGCCAGCTCCAGCAGCCGCACCCGGGCCTGCCCGGGATCCCCCTGCCCACGCAGCCGGACAGCGGCGGCGAGCAGTTCGTCCCTGCCGGGTTCGTTCCTGCCTGGTTCGTCCCTGCCTGGTTCGTCCATGGACCGGTGATCATAGGGCCCGGCCACGCGCCCCGCACCGGTCGCCGCCCCCGGGAGACAAAGACCCCCTCACACCAGCGTTTCCGCAGGTGAGAGGGGGTTTTGGGAAGTGGAGCCTAGGGGAGTCGAACCCCTGACATCCGCCATGCAAAGACGGCGCTCTACCAACTGAGCTAAGGCCCCGTAAAGGCAGCGGCCGGCCGGAAGGATCAGGATCCGGCGGGTGCCGCAGACCAGAGTACCGGGTCACCCCCCGTATCCCGCAAAAAGATTGGGGGTCCCCGCGGATGACCACTCTCCGTAAGATGCTCGACGTGGTTCGCTACAGCGAACCGCGGTTTTCAGGGGAAGCGATGGGGAGACGCAATGGACGCCGCACAGCAGGAAGCCACCGCCAGAGCGCGGGAGCTGCAGCGGAACTGGTACGGGGAGCCGCTGGGGGCGCTCTTCCGTAAGCTCATCGACGATCTCGGGCTGAACCAGGCACGGCTCGCGGCGGTCCTCGGCCTGTCCGCTCCGATGCTCTCCCAGCTGATGAGCGGCCAGCGCGCCAAGATCGGCAACCCCGCCGTCGTCCAGCGTGTCCAGCTGCTCCAGGAGTTGGCCTCCCAGGTCGCGGACGGCAGCGTCAGCGCCGCCGAGGCGACCGAGCGCATGGAGGAGATCAAGAAGTCACAGGGGGGCTCCGTGCTCAGCAACACCACCCAGACCACCGGCAGCTCGGGCGCGCCCACGGTCAAGCGCGTGGTCCGGGAGATCCAGTCGCTGCTCCGTTCGGTGGCCGCCGCCGGAGACATCATCGACGCCGCCGACGCCCTCGCGCCGAGCCACCCCGAACTCGCCGAGTTCCTCCGCGTCTACGGCGCCGGCCGCACCGCGGACGCCGTCGCGCACTACCAGTCCCACCAGAGCTGACCCACGGGCCGGCGCACCGGGGGGCGGGCCGGCCAGGACACGAGGCACGGGGTACGGGGTACGGGATCACCAGCGGGGGCGCACAGGGCCACGAGGAGGAGCGGCGGCTGCATGGGTGAGGTCTTCGCCGGCCGGTACGAGCTGGCCGACCCGATCGGACGCGGTGGCGTGGGCGCCGTATGGCGGGCCTGGGACCACCGCCGGCGGCGTTACGTGGCCGCCAAGGTCCTCCAGCAGCGCGACGCCCACTCCCTGCTCCGCTTCGTCCGCGAGCAGGGGATGCGCATCGACCATCCGCACGTCCTCGCCCCGGCCAGCTGGGCCGCCGACGACGACAAGGTGCTGTTCACCATGGACCTGGTCACCGGCGGCTCCCTGGTCCACCTGGTCGGCGACTACGGCCCCCTCCCGCCCGCCTTCGTGTGCACACTGCTCGACCAGTTACTGTCCGGCCTCGCCGCCGTCCACGCCGAGGACGTCGTCCACCGGGACATCAAGCCCGCCAACGTGCTCCTCGAGGCCACCGGCACCGGCCGTCCCCGGCTCAGGCTGTCCGACTTCGGCATCGCCATGCGGCTCGGCGAACCCCGGCTGACCGAGACCAACCTCGTGGTGGGCACGCCCGGTTACCTCGCCCCCGAACAGATGCAGGGCGCCGAACCGGACTTCCCGGCCGACCTGTTCGCCGTGGGACTGGTCGCCCTCTATCTCCTCGAGGGCGCCAAGCCGGACACCAAGGCGCTCGTGCGGTACTTCCTCGAGCACGGCACGCCCGGCCCGCCCAAGGGCATCCCGGAACCCCTCTGGCAGGTCGTCGCCTCGTTGCTCCAGCCCGATCCAGCGGACCGTTTCCGTACGGCCACGGGGGCGCGCAAGGCACTCGCCGCCGCCGCGGAACTCCTGCCGGAGCCCGGCATCGACGACGAGCTCATCGAGATCTTCGACCAACTCGGGCCCCTGCCCCCCGGTTTCGGCCCCGAGGGCCCCCTCCGCCAGGCCCCCGGCATCGCCTTGGAGCTGCTCCCCGACGGCCCCCCGGTCCCGCCCTCCGGCACAGCCCAGCAAGAGGACCCCTACACCGGTACGGGCACGGGGGACACGGGTACGGGACCAGGCGGGAGTACGGACGCCCGTACCGGCACGGATCCCGGCGCCTCCTCCCCCACCGGTTCCCTGTCGGACACCGGAAGCTTCCGTCTCCCCCCGCCCCCGCACCCCCTGGACCCGATCCCCGGCCCCCACGCCCTCCCGTCCACGCCCACCCCCGCACCTCCGCCCCCGCACACGCCCCCGATCCAGGCGCCGGGACCGATGCCGGCCCCCCTGCCGATGCCGGACCCCCTGCCGGCCCCGCCCGTCGACACCACCACCGCCGCCTACACCGCCCGCGCCCCGCACCCGGCACCCGCGACCCCGCCGCTCCCGGCACCCTCGCCCGCGCCCGGCCGGCGGCACCGGGCGCGGCGGGCGCTCCGGCGTCCGGGGCCGCCCGCGAAGGCCGTGATCCCCCTCCTGCTGCTGGCGCTCGTCTGCTACGCGGTGGGCTTCTGGGCCCTGGCCCGGCTCTGACCCGGCCCCGGTCCCGCCGTCACCGGGCCCACCGCCGAGAGGCCCACCGTCACCGGTTCCAGGCGTCACCGGGCCCGCGCGTGCGCCCTCCGGGCCGCCACCGTCCAGCCGCCGAGGACCAGCAGCAGCGCGGTCCCCGAGCCGATCCCCCCGACGGCGACCAGCCGCATCGCCCCGTCACCGGCACCGGCCTCCCGCCCCCCGGCGGCCTCCCCGGCGACCGCGTCCCCGAGGCCCCCGGCCAGCGCGGCGGCACGGTCCGCGTCGCTGATCGTGAAGACGTCCTCCGGCACGGGTCCGCCGTCGTACGCGGGACCTTCGTGCGCCCGCCCGTCCACCCGCACCCGCAGGGTCACCTCGTACGGCCCCCGCCCGAACGGCTCGGCCAGCCGGGTGCTGAGGTGCACGACGAGGTAGTAGTCACCGGCGAACCGTACGGAGGTCACCCCTGCCGGTACGGCGTACCGGTTGGCGTACTCCACCGGCGGCAGCGGGGCGAGCGCGGTGGGCTTGGCGGTGCCGGTGTAGCCGGCGGAGGTGTCGTCCACGGTGCCGCGCACGGGGTTGTAGAGGGAGAGGGACAGGGCACCGCCGACGTAGCCGTGGCCCTGGGCGCCGCCCAGCTCGGCGGAGGCGTGCAGCCGTCGGCCCCAGTCCACCGGGACCTTGTAGAACCGGGTCGCGCCGGGTGCGAGCTCCGTCCGCCAGACGCCCTGGCCCACGGTTCGCGCGGTCGCGAACCCGGTGCCGCCGGAACGTTCGCGGGGCCGGCCGGAGGGGGGCTCGGGACTGGCCGAGTCCCAGCGCGGCGGGGTCGTGGAGCCGGCCCGGGCCAGGCCCGGTTCCGTCGCGGGCGCGATCTCCAGGTCCCACGGCCCGGGTTCGGCCCTCTCGTCCGGGCGCCCGGTGTCGAGACGCTCGACGAGCAGGTAGTACGTGCCGCTGCCCCGGCACAGCGCCTTGCCGGTCTCGCGCTGCCCGAGGGCCGTGACCGGGCGCGGGCTGATCCCGGCGCCGAAGCGCGCGGAGGCGTAGGAGCAGGAGGTGCCGTTCGCGTTCCGCAGCGAGACGCGGATGCCGTCGGTGGCGGAGACGGCGGCGTCGGGGGGCGGTACGGCGGTGACGGGGACGTACGCGGTCTCCGCGGCGGTGAGCCGGAGGCGGTAGTACAGCCTCGCCGCGCGGGGGAGGGAGCTGCGGTAGGTGTGGTGGGCGTCCAGCGGAACGGCGCTCGCGGTGTCCGGCGCGCCCACGACGGTACGGGCGCCGGGCGTGAAGGCGTAGGCATCCCCGGCCCGCGCGACGGCCGGCGGCCCGGCCCCCTCGGCGCGCGCGCCGGCCGCCGGACCGACGAGGGACCACAGCCCCAGCAGTAACACCACCACCGCGCACCGGGCGGCGCCTCCGCGCCCCCACGCCGTACCCCCTCGGCCCCGCACGCGCCACACCCCCAGTCGTCGGACCACCGCACCGCGTCGCGGGCTCCATCCTGCCCCGGCCGGCCCTGCGCCATCCGGGCAACGCGTACACCCGTCCGAAACGTCCGGCCCCCGCGGGAGCACGTCCCGTTCCGGCTACCCCGGCCCGCGCGCCCCCGCAACCCGGAACGCCCCCCGACAACGCAGAACCCCGGCCGCTCGGGCGACCGGGGTCTGTACAGATCGGGTTATCGCTTCGACAGGGGGACTCACGAACCCGTGGGCACGGAGTCAGTCGCCTCCGTCCACAGGTCCTGCTCGGCGCGATCCGCCTGGATCTGGCGGTACACGAGGAGCCCGCCGATGGCGGCCAGTGCGACCAGGAGCAGCTTCTTCACCGCGCGACCTCGTCTTTCCTTGACGTAGGGGACCTCTGGCGCCCGACTATACACACCGCCCGATATCGGTCGGTGACCTGCGTCGGCGCCCAACTCCCGCACCCGGCGGCGCAGTAGGCGGGGTCACACGCGGGGCCGACCGGAGCGTGACCAGGCCCCCACGGACCGTTAATTTGCTCCCTCTTCGGCCGCACTCATCGCCTTTTAGAGGGCTTTCTCCCTCCTTGCGTCCATCCGAGTGGTGTTCATCGGAACATCGACGCGCCACGGGCGTCGGTCCACCACATCGCGACCCTCATACACATCATGAACAAAGTACGCAAATCGCCCAACCCGAAAGTGAGGGGATCATGGCCCGGACCAAGGTCATGAAGATGTGGACCGCCATCGTCACCGCCTTCCTCGCGCTGTGCACGGCGCTCGGCCTCGTCTCCGCCGGCGCCGCCACCGCCACCGCCGCCCCGGCTGGACCCTGGACCGAGAGCGCCGACACCGGCACCGCGCACCGCACGCTCCCGACGATCCCGGTCACACATCCCTGGGCCTGGTCCCGCGCCAGGGCCCTGCCCCCCACGATGAAGCAGCGGATCCGGGCCGAGGCCCACGGAAAGGCCCCCAGCTGCCGGCACCGGCCGCTGACCGAGACCCAGCAGAGCGAGACGGAACTCCAGCAGCAGACCCGGCCCCGGACCCGGGCCGAGGCGGAGGCACAGAGCCCCGACCACGCCCCGGCGGCGCTCGACTGCTGAGCCCCCGCCCGCAGCAGTACCGCAACGTCTCGACAACAAGGCGACTTGCGTACGCACCAGTCGACACGGAAGACCCCCGGCCGCCCCGGCCGGGGGTCTCGCGCTGTTTCCGGGACCCGCCGGGTGCCCGGACCCGTCGTACGCCATGCTGGCAGCGACAACAGGCCCCCACCGCACGGAAAGGTGGTGAGCGCTGCCGTGAGCCGGCGCGTCACCGTAGTCACCGCTGTCCACGGCCCGTCCGCCCGGTTCCTGCCGGACGCGTACGCGTCCCTGTGCGCGCAGCGGCTGCCCGCCGGCTGGGAGTGGGAGTGGGTCGTACAGGAGGACGGGACGACGGACCAGGTCCGCCCGTACGTCCCGGACGACGCGCGGGTGTCCTTCCGCCAGGGCCGGCCGGGCGGTCCCGGCGTGGCCCGGACGATCGCGCTGTCCCGCGCCCGGGGCGCCTACGTCAAGGTGCTGGACGCCGACGACCGGCTCACCCCGGGCGCGCTCGCCCGCGACCTGGCCGTGCTGGAGGCGCGTCCCGCCGTCGGCTGGGCGACCTCCCGCGTGCTGGACCTGCTGCCCGACGGCACCACGGCCGGCTTCCCCGGCGACCCCGACGACGGTCCGCTGGAGCGCGGCACCGTCCTCGGCCACTGGAAGCGGAACGACTTCCGCCTGCCGGTCCATCCGGCGACCCTGTGCGTACGACGTGAGCTGCTGCTCGCGCTGGGCGGCTGGATGGCGCTGCCGGCCTCCGAGGACACCGGGCTGCTGCTGGCGCTGGACGCGGTGAGCCGCGGCTGGTTCTCGGCCCAGGCCGGTCTGCTGTACCGCAAGTGGGACGGGCAGGTCACGGGCCAGGCGGCCCATGTCGACCCCGCCGAGCGGACGGCCCGTACGGCGGTCGCCGAGGCCCGGGCCCGCGCGCTCGCCGGCCTCGGCTGGACCTACCCGCCGACGGCACCCACGCCTCCGGCGGCCGGCTAGCGACTGGTGGCCGGCCGCCCGCGCTGCTCCGGCGCGGCAGCCGCTTCCCCCGGCGCGGCGCCCTGTTCCCGCAGCACGACGGCCTGCGAGGGGCACTTCTCGGCCGCCTCCAGGACCGCCTCCCGTATCCGCGGGTCCCCGACCGCCCGGACGCCTCCGGGGCGCACCACGCCGTAGCCGTCCTCGAACGCGAACACGTCCGGTGCCCGGTGCGCGCACTCGGCCGAGCCGTAGCACAGGGCGCGGTCGACGGAGACCTCCATACGTCCTCCAGCCGTCGGCAGGGACCTTCGGAAGGTCACTGCCCGCCGGACCGCCCTCCCAACCCGCCAGGGGGGACCTACGGCCGCCCGCCCGCGGTGGCCAGCCAGTGGGCGACCCGGCGGACGGTGGGCTCGTCGAGCCGGTCGGCCAGGACACGGACCGCCTCGGCGTCCTCCGGACCGAGGTCGTACAGGCCCGCCCGGTCCAGCCCGGCCAGCAGCACCTGGTGCCGGCGGTCCGTCATGCGCTCGGCCAGCCGGGCCGGTTCCGGCGGAACGGGCGGAGCGGACGGCTCCGGCGCGGGGTCGCCGGTCGCGGCGGACGGGGCGGACGGGGCGTCGAACAGGTGCCAGGCGCCGTTCTCGGGCCCCCAGAGCGCGACCGTCACCTCGTCGCCCCGCGCGCGCAGGGTCCGGGTCATGTCGCCGACGGCGTACAGCACCGGTTCCCGGTAGGGGGACTGCGCGCCCACCGTCCAGGTGACCCCGTCGGGACCCCGGAACATCGCGACCCAGCGCGGCTCGCCGGGCGGTCGAGGGCACCGGGGACGCTGCTTCTGCATGGGCACTCACCCCTTCGGGAACGGCCGGCGAGGCGACCGTAACTGACGTACCGTCAGATTTCCAGGCCGTGTGACGCCTCCCGCCGGCCCGCGCCCGGGCGCACGGTGTCGTCGCGGAAGTCCCGGGAGTGGGAGGCCGGAGGACGAGCGGACGGGAAGCGGCGGCGGCCGGAGCGGACCCGCGGGCCGAGGAGCCGCGCCGGGTCCACGGCGGCCGGGCCCGCAGCGCCTACGACCGGGCGGCCGGCGCCTGCCGGTACGCCGGCGTCGGCCCGGACGCGGCCGAGATCGTGCCGACGGACGCGGCCGGCCGGGCCGCCAACGCGCTACGGCTGACGGCGCGGTCGCTCGCCGCCCTGGCGAAGACCGCTCCGGTGGAAACCGCCCCGACGGAGACGGCCTTGGCGGAGACGGCCCTGGCGGAGACGGTCCCGGACCCGGCGGCGGACGCCCGCTGCGCCCGCAACGCCGCCGCGGCCGCCCTGGCCGCGCAGTCGGCCGCGCGAGTGGCCGCGAGCCGGGAGGCCGGCCCGGCCGCCGCCGCTGCCCTGCGCGCGGCGCTCGCGGCGACCATGTCCGCGGCGGCCGCGGCCGGCGGCACCGCGCGGGGGCGGGACGCGTCCCTGAACGCCGCCGTGGAGAAGGCCGAGCGGCACGCCGTGGCCACGGCCCGCGCGGCGGGCCGGCTGGACCGACCGGACCCGATCATCGACCGAGCGGCCCGGCCCGATGGCCGGGCCCACCGTATGGATTGACTGATTCCGATTCCCGCCCGCCCGGCACCGGTCCCTCCCCTCGCGGGGACCGGTGCCGAACGGTGCGAGAACGTCGACCCACGCCATGTCGGCGCGGCGCGGGTCGAAGTGCGAGGACGGTTTCCGGGGCGCTCGCGGGCTCATCCGCCCGGGCGCGACACAGGGTGGCCGAATTTGACCGAGAACATTCGGCGCCATGGGCTGTCTCTCCGAGCACCGGGCCGGTGGCCTGTCCGGACGGTGTGTGACGAGTCCGCTACCGGGTTCGGATCCTGCCATTTGTCGTCGCCGACGAGGAGGTTCCGGACCTCGATCCACCCCTTAACCGCAGGTCAGACGTATAGGGTGAGTTTTCCGGTCCGGACGTCCGACACGCGGGGGAAGTAAGGGGTGGAACCTTGAGTTCCGACTCAGGGGCACGCACAGCCTTCGCCGAGCGGCTCGCGCTGCTCTACAAGGAGGCCGGAAATCCTCCCCTTAAAAGCGTCGCCCAGGCGGTCGTACGGCTCCAGCGGGTCGACGAGCGCGGCCGGCCCGTACGGGTGTCCGCGCAGCGGATCAGCGACTGGCGGCGGGCCCGGAACGTACCAGCCCAGTTCGCGGCCCTCGCGGCGGTCCTCCACATCCTGATCCCGGAGGCCCGGCGGCTGCGCCCCACTCCCGTCTCGGCCGGCCTGTACGACCTCGCCCACTGGCAGCGGCTGTGGGAGCTGGCCCTGACCGGTCCGGCCGGCGACCGGGCCGCGCCGCCCGCGGAGGAGAACCGGCGGCCCCCGGCCCAGGCGCCCCCGGTCCCCGGGGGCGTGTGCCCGTACCGGGGACTGGCCCCGTACCGGCGCGAGGACGCCCGGTGGTTCTTCGGCCGGGAGCGCAGTACGAAGGCCCTCGTCGCCCAGATCCGCGCGGCCGAGCGGTCCGGCGGCCTGGTCATGCTGGTCGGCGCCTCGGGCGCGGGGAAGTCGTCCCTGCTCAACGCCGGCCTCGTCCCCGCGATCCGGGACGGCGCCCTGCACGACGGCACGGCCTCGACCCCATCGGACGCTCCAGTCACACCAGTCACACGGATCACCGGAGAACCCAGCGAACCCTCCGATCCCTCAGGGCCCCCTGATCCCCCGGAACCCCCCGACCCCATCCTCCAGCTCGTCCCCGGCGCCGATCCGCTGGGCGAGCTGGTCCGCCGGATCCCCGAACTGGCCGCCGTCGCCGCCGAGGCACGGCGGGCCGAGCGGGAGGCGGCGCGGAACCCGGCGCTGCCGGGCAGCGACGCTCCCTACGTCACCCGGGCCGTGCGCGCGGCGGTCGCGGCCTGGGCCCGCCGGGCGTTCGCCCCCGGTACCCGGCCGGTCGTCATCGTGGACCAGTTCGAGGAGGCGTTCACCCTCTGCGCCGACGAGGCGGACCGGCGCTCCTTCATCCAGTTCCTGCACGCCGCCTGCACCCCGCCGGCCGGCTCCGCGGACCCCGCGCCCGTCCGGGTCGTCCTCGGCATACGGGCCGACTTCTACGAGCAGTGCCTCGGCTATCCGGACCTGGCCGACGCGCTCCAGCACCGGCACATGGTGCTCGGCCCGCTGACCAGCACCGAGCTGCGCGAGGCGGTGACCGGGCCGGCCAAGGCGGTGGGCCTGGAACTGGAGCCGGGGCTCACCGAGCTGATCGTGCGCGAGGTGAGCGCCGACGGCCCGCGCGGGGCGCACGACGCGGGCGTGCTCCCCCTGCTGTCGCACGCCCTGCTGGCCACCTGGCAGCGCCGCAAGGCCGGAAAGCTGACGCTGGCCGGCTACCGCGCGGCCGGCGGCATCCAGGGCGCGGTCGCGGCGACCGCCGAACGGGCCTGGTCCGGCCTGGACCCGGCGGCCCGGACCGCCGCCCGCCTGCTGCTGCTGCGGCTGGTCCGGCTCGGCGAGGACACCCAGGCCACGCGGCGGCGCGGCACCCGGCGGCAACTGGCCGAGGAGTCGGCGGACCCCGGCAAGACGGAGGAGTCGCTGGAGGCCCTGGTGCGGGCCCGGCTGGTGACGCTGGACGCGGACACCGTGGAGATCACCCACGAGGCGCTGCTGCACGCCTGGCCCCGGCTGCGGCACTGGATCGACGAGGGCCGCGGCGACCATCTGCTGCGCCAGCGGCTGGAGGAGGACGGCCGGGCCTGGGAGGACTCGGGCCGGGACAGCTCGCTGCTGTACCGGGGGTCCCGGCTGGAGCAGGCCCGCAGCTGGGCCCGGTCGGCCGGGGACACCTATCTGACCCGCAGCGCGATGGAGTTCCTGGCCGCCTCGGTGCGGCTGCGCAAGCGGACGGTGTGGCTGAGCCGGGCCGCGGTGGCGGCGCTGGTGGTGCTGGCCGTGCTGGCCGCCGGTTCCGCCGTGATCGCCTGGAAGCAGCGCGACGACGCCGTGTTCGAGCAGGTCCTCGCCGAGGCCGACCGGGTCCAGCACACCGACCCGTCGCTGGCCGCCCAGCTGGACCTGGTCGCGCACCAGTTGCGCCCCGGTGACGAGGGCACGTACAGCCGCCTGCTGTCGATCGTGAACGCGCCGCTGGCCACCCCGCTGTCCGGGCACACCGGCGCGGTCTACCTCACCTCCTTCAGCCCGGACGGCCGCACCCTGGCCACGGCCAGCTACGACCGCACGGTCCGGCTGTGGAACGTCGCCGACCCGAACCGCCCGGCACCGCTCGGCAAGCCGCTCACCGGCCACGCCAGCTGGGTGAGCAGCGCCGTGTTCAGCCCGGACGGCCGCACCCTGGCCTCGGCCGGCGACGACGGCACGATCCGGCTGTGGAACGTCGCCGACCCCGCGCACCCCGTGCCGCTCGGCGAGCCGCTCACCGGCCACGGGGGCACGATCTACCTGGTGGCGTTCAGCCCGGACGGCCGCACCCTGGCCTCGGCCGGGGAGGACCACACGGTACGGCTGTGGAACATGGCCGACCCGCGCCGGCCGCAGCCGCTCCAGACCCTGCGCGGACACACCGCCGCGGTGCGCTGCGTGACCTTCTCCCCGGACGGGCACACCCTCGCCACCGGCGGCGACGACAACTCGATCCGCCTGTGGAACGTGACCGACCCGCGTCGGCCGGAGCCGCTGAAGACCCTGCGCGGGCACACGGACCTGGTGCACTCGGTGGCCTTCGCCCCCGACGGGCGCACCCTGGCCAGCGGCAGCGCGGACGACACCATCCGGCTGTGGGACGTACGCCGGCCCGGGCGCGCGACGGCGCTCGGCTCCCCGCTGACCGGGCACACCGGGCCGATCTGGTCGGTGGCGTTCAGCCCGGACGGGGGCCGACTGGCCGCCGCGAGCGCGGACAGCACGGCCAGCCTGTGGAACGTCGGCGACCCCACATCGCCGTCCCAGGTCGGCGAGCCGCTCGCGGGCAGCAGCGGGGAGATGTACGCCCTGGGGTTCCGCCCCGACGGCCGTACCCTCGCCACCGGCAGCGGGGACGGCAAGGTGCGGCTGTGGTCGGTCCCGACCTCCGACATGGTCGGCCGCAGCGGGGCGTTCCGGCCGGACGGCCGGGTGCTGGCCACCGCCGCCCGCGACGGCCGGCTACGGCTGTGGAACGTGACCCGGCCCGGCCGGCCCGTACTGCTGGGCGAGCCGTTCATGCGGGCCGACGGCGACCAGCGCTCCATGGTGTTCTCGCCCGACGGCCGGGTCCTGGCCGTCCTCACCGGGGCCCGCACGGTGCACCTGTGGGACGTCTCCGACCCCGCCCGCCCGGTCGCCGCGGGCCCGCCGCTGGCCCTGCGGACCCGCTTCATGGGACCGGACGCGCTGGCCTACAGCCCGGACGGGCGCACCCTGGCCACCGCCTACGACGACCGCACCATCCAGCTGTGGAACGTCACCGACCCCGCGCACGCCGTACCGCTCGGCAGACCGCTCACCGGCCACCGGGGCTATGTCAACGCGCTCGCCTTCAGCCCCGACGGGCACACCCTGGCCAGCGGCAGCGCGGACAGCGAGATCCGGCTGTGGGACGTCACCGACCCCACGCGCACCGTCCCCCTGCGCTCCCCGCTGGCCGAGCACGCGGGCCCGGTGAACGCGCTCGCCTTCAGCCCCGACGGGGACACCCTCGCCAGCGGCAGCGACGACGACACGGTCCGCCTGTGGAACATCACCGACCCGGCGCGCGCCGAGCCGCTCGGCAGGCCGCTGACCGGCCACACCGAGGCGGTGACGTCCCTGACCTTCAGCACGGTCGGCCACACCCTGGCCAGCGGCGGCAACGACAACACGGTCCGCCTGTGGAACATCACCGACCCGGCCCGGGCGACCCCGATCGGCCAGTCCATGAGCCCCAACGCCAAGACCGGCCACTTCCTCTCCTTCAGCCCCAGCAGTCACGTCCTCGGCGTCTCCAGCGGCACCGACACGGTCCGCCTGTGGAACCTGGACGCGGACACGGCGATCCGCCACATCTGTTCGGTCACCCGGGGCGTCCTGACGAAGCAGCGCTGGCAGGAGTACCTCCCGCGCCTCTCCTACGACCCTCCGTGCGGTCGATGATCGGCCAACCTGCCTGATTTCCCCTGGACTTGGCCCCACACAACCCACAACCTTGTTACCCTTGGCCATAGCCCGATCGCTGGTGCATCCCCCGTCGCCAGCGGTCGGGTCTTTCATGTGGTGGGGACATCACCCTTCTCAGAACGGCGCCCGGTGGCGCTCCTCGTAGAAGTAGACCCCCGAGGTCGACGTCCGGGGGTGGCCGAGGCAGCCGATGACGAAGCGAACGGCCGGGGCGGTGGCGCCATAGACGCTGTTCCGGTGGGTCACGGTGTCAGCCGCTGGTGCCAGCCGCCGCACGCCGTTCATGTTGGGTCGGATCAGTCTCCGGAGTCGCCGCCATCGTCGTAATCGTCGCCACCGTCGTAGTAGTCGCCTCCGTCGTCGTCTCCGTCATCGCTGTGGTAGCCGACGGAGACCTGAGGAGCGTGAGTCGGAGTGGACGCGACCGCAATCCCGGCCGTGCCGATCGCGGCACCGCCGGACACGAGAACGCCTGCCGCCGAAACGGCAAAGAGGTACTTCAGACGTCGTGCGCGCATGATCGATACACTTCCTGTTTCTTGATCGGCCCGCACGCGGTCAGACGCGTGCGGCTGTTCGCGGCCGCCATGAAATGGTGTGGCGCGGTCTTCGATCGGCCGCGTACGTGTGGGGAGCATCTCCCTGTCGCAGCCCCGCAGCGTGGGCCTCGCCGACTGCGCTGCGGCCGCTTCCCCTATGAAGAGAATCTGACGGATCGCGTATGCCGCCGTGTCAGACGTCTCGTTACCCACGCTAGTCACCGCATGCTTCATCGCAACCGCTACGGCGCAGCCTGAGGGGTGGTTCAGGCGTCCAGGGGGAGCGCGCCCCTGTACGAACGACCTGAACGCCATGGGCCGCGGCTGACCGCCGCCGTTGGTGTCAAGCATGGGTGTCAAAAGACCCCCGGCCCAATGGACCGGGGGTCTTCTCGCTGGTGGGGCTAACAGGATTTGAACCTGTGGCCTCATCCTTATCAGGGATGCGCTCTAACCAACTGAGCTATAGCCCCGCCGCGCCTTGCGGTGTGTGTCCCGCGCGCTGACTCCTGAAGATTAGCGCACGACACCGTCAGTCCCAAAATCGGTTGTCGGGGACCGTCAGGACGCCGCCGGCCTCACTCGTCCTCCGCGAGGGTCAGCTCGATGCCCCCCACGAAGCCCGCGGAGAGGTTGTAGATGAACGCGCCGAGCGTCGCCAGGGCGGTCGCCAGGACCACGTCGATGACCGCGATGACCGACGTGAACGTCAGGACGTGCGGAAGGGACAGGAACGCCTGGAGGTCGAAGCCGTTGGCCTCGTTGGAGCCGGTCGCCTCCGAGATCGTGCCGCCGACCGTCGAGAACACACCCATCGCGTCCATCACCATCCACAGCACCGCCGAGGCGACGATCGTGCAGATGCCGAACGCGATGGAGAGCAGGAAGCTGACCTTCATCACCGACCACGGGTCGGCCTTGGCCACCCGCAGCCGCGCCTTACGGGTGCGCGGAGCCGTCGGCCGCATCCCCGTGCGCGGCTTGCGCACCGCGCCCTGCGCCGGATAGGCCTGCGGCGGGTGGTACGGAACCGCGGGCTGCTCCGGGTGCCGCTCACCGGGCAGCGGCGACGCCGCCCGTGCCTCGCCGGCCGGGCCTCGGGTGTCCGTCACCGTTCCCCCTTGGGATCCAGACGTACGGGAGGAGTCCGCCTGGGACCCCTTCACCGGATTCAGGTCGGTCGTGTGCGGGTCGCTCGCACTTGCCGCACGCGCGGCGGAGCCACGGCCGCCGCCGTCCGTTTCCGTACCCGTGGAGGTACCGGCCGATCCGGCGCCCGTGGCTCCGCTCACGATGACTCACTCCTCGTGCTACTCGGCCGAGGGTGCCTCACCCTCGTCCGTGCCGGTGGTCGCGGCATCCTCGGCGGTCTCGTCCACGGCCACGTCGCCGTCGACTTCCTCCGCCTCGCGCCCGGCCTCGGCGTTACGTGCGATACCGACCACGGCATCGCGCTTGCCCAGGTTGATCAGTTGGACGCCCATGGTGTCACGGCCCGTCTCCCTGACCTCGCTGACTCGCGTACGAATCACACCGCCGGAGAGGGTGATCGCGAGGATCTCGTCGTGCTCCTCGACAATCAGCGCGCCGACGAGCGAACCACGGTCCTCCACGATCTTGGCGGCCTTGATGCCGAGGCCGCCGCGGCCCTGGACGCGGTACTCGTCGACGGCGGTCCGCTTCGCGTACCCACCGTCGGTGGCAGTGAACACGAACGTACCGGGTCGGACGACATTCATCGAGAGAAGCTCGTCGCCCTCACGGAAACTCATGCCCTTGACACCGGAGGTGGCGCGGCCCATCGGGCGGAGGGACTCGTCCGAAGCGGTGAACCGGATCGACTGCGCCTTCTTGCTGATCAGCAGCAGGTCGTCCTCGGCGGAGACCAGCTCGGCACCGATCAGCTCGTCGTCGCTGCCGTCCTCGCGCTCGCGCAGGTTGATCGCGATGACACCGCCGGAGCGGGGCGAATCGTAATCCTTCAGTGGCGTCTTCTTGACCAGACCGGACTTGGTCGCGAGGACCAGGTACGGCGCCGCCTCGTAGTCCCGGATCGCCAGGATCTCCGCGATCGCCTCGTCCGGCTGGAAGGCCAGCAGGTTGGCCACGTGCTGGCCGCGCGCGTCCCGGCCGGCCTCGGGCAGCTCGTACGCCTTGGCCCGGTACACCCGGCCCTTGTTGGTGAAGAACAGCAGCCAGTGGTGCGTGGTGGAGACGAAGAAGTGGTCGACGATGTCGTCTTCCTTCAGCTTCGTGCCGCGCACGCCCTTGCCGCCGCGCTTCTGCGCCCGGTAGTCGTCCGTCTTCGTCCGCTTGACGTAGCCGCCGCGCGTGACGGTGACGACGATGTCCTCCTCGGCGATCAGGTCCTCGATGGACATGTCGCCCTCGTACGGGATCAGCTTGGTCTGGCGGTCGTCGCCGTACTTCTCGACGATCGCGGCCAGCTCCTCGCTGACGATCCCGCGCTGGCGGACCGGCGAGGCCAGGATCTGGTTGTACTCGTTGATCTTCGCCTGGAGCTCGTCGTGCTCCTGGACGATCTTCTGCCGCTCCAGGGCCGCCAGGCGCCGCAGCTGCATCTCCAGGATCGCGTTGGCCTGGATCTCGTCGATCTCCAGCAGGTCCATCAGGCCGCCGCGCGCGATCTCGACCGTCTCGCTGCGCCGGATCAGCGCGATGACCTCGTCGATGGCGTCCAGCGCCTTCAGCAGGCCGCGCAGGATGTGCGCCCGCTCCTCGGCCTTGCGCAGCCGGAACCTGGTCCGGCGGACGATGACCTCGATCTGGTGCGTCACCCAGTGCCGGATGAACGCGTCCAGCGAGAGCGTGCGCGGCACGCCGTCCACCAGCGCCAGCATGTTGGCGCCGAAGTTCGTCTGCAGGTCGGTGTGCTTGTACAGGTTGTTCAGCACGACCTTGGCGACCGCGTCCCGCTTCAGGACGATCACCAGGCGCTGACCGGTACGGGACGATGTCTCGTCACGGACGTCCGCGATGCCGCCGATCTTGCCGTCCTTCACCAGGTCGGCGATCTTCTGCGCCAGGTTGTCCGGGTTCACCTGGTACGGCAGCTCGGTGACCACCAGGCACTGACGGCCCTGGATCTCCTCGACCTCGACCACCGCGCGCATCGTGATGGAGCCGCGCCCGGTGCGGTACGCCTCCTCGATGCCCTTGCGGCCCACGACCAGGGCGCCGGTCGGGAAGTCCGGGCCCTTGATGCGCTCCATGAGCGCGTCCAGCAGTTCCTCGTGGGAGACCTCGGGGTTCTCCAGGTACCACTGGGCGCCGGCCGCGACCTCGCGCAGGTTGTGCGGCGGGATGTTGGTGGCCATGCCGACCGCGATACCGGCCGAGCCGTTGATCAGCAGGTTCGGGAAGCGGGCCGGCAGGACGGTCGGCTCCTGGGAGCGGCCGTCGTAGTTGTCCGTGAAGTCGACGGTCTCCTCGTCGATGTCCCGGACCATCTCCATCGACAGCGGCGCCATCTTGCACTCGGTGTAGCGCATGGCCGCCGCCGGGTCGTTGCCCGGGGAGCCGAAGTTGCCGTTGGAGTCCACCAGCGGCATCCGCATCGACCACGGCTGGGCGAGGCGCACCAGGGCGTCGTAGATGGAGGAGTCGCCGTGCGGGTGGTAGTTGCCCATGACGTCGCCGACGACACGGGCGCACTTGTAGAAGCCGCGCTCGGGGCGGTAGCCGCCGTCGTACATCGCGTAGAGCACACGGCGGTGGACGGGCTTGAGACCGTCCCGGACGTCCGGCAGCGCGCGGGAGACGATGACGGACATCGCGTAGTCGAGGTACGAGCGCTGCATCTCCGTCTCGAGCCCGACGGGCTCGACACGCATCGCGAGTTCGCCGCCCTCTTCCGGGGTGACGGGAGTGTTCTCGTCGGCCATTGCTGGTGAAGATCCTTCCTGGTGCGGTCAGCTGAGACCGACTCAGATGTCGAGGAAGCGGACGTCCTTGGCGTTGCGCTGGATGAACTGGCGGCGGGCCTCCACGTCCTCGCCCATGAGGACCGAGAACAGGTCGTCGGCCTGGGCGGCGTCGTCCAGGGTGACCTGGCCGAGGACCCGGTGCTCCTGGTCCATGGTGGTCACGCGCAGCTCCTCGGCGTTCATCTCGCCGAGACCCTTGAAGCGCTGGATGGAGTCCTCGCGGACCCGCTTGCCGCGCTGGCGGCCCATCTCGATCAGCGCGTCGCGCTCGCGGTCCGAGTAGGCGTACTCCACGTCGTCCCGGCCCCACTTGATCTTGTACAGCGGCGGGCGGGACAGGTACACGTGCCCGGCCTCGACCAGCGGCCGCATGAAGCGGAACAGGAAGGTCAGCAGCAGGGTGCTGATGTGCTGGCCGTCGACGTCGGCGTCCGCCATCAGGATGATCTTGTGATAGCGGAGCTTCTCGATGTCGAAGTCCTCGTGCACACCCGTGCCGAAGGCCGAGATCAGCGCCTGGATCTCCTGGTTCTGCAGGATCTTGTCGATCCGCGCCTTCTCCACGTTCAGGATCTTGCCGCGGATCGGGAGGATCGCCTGGTACTGCGGGTTCCGGCCGGACTTGGCCGAGCCGCCGGCGGAGTCACCCTCGACGATGAAGATCTCGCACTTGGCCGGGTCGTTGGACTGGCAGTCGGCCAGCTTGCCCGGCAGCGACGCCGTCTCCAGCAGGCCCTTGCGACGGGTCAGGTCGCGCGCCTTGCGGGCCGCCACGCGCGCGGTGGCCGCCTGGATGCCCTTGCGGACGATGTCCGCGGCCTCGACCGGGTTGCGGTCCAGCCAGTCGTTGAGGTGTTCGTAGACCGCCTTCTGCACGAAGGTCTTGGCCTCCGTGTTGCCCAGCTTGGTCTTCGTCTGGCCCTCGAACTGCGGCTCGCTCAGCTTGACCGAGATGATCGCGGTCAGACCCTCACGGATGTCGTCACCGGTGAGGTTGTCGTCCTTCTCGCGCAGCAGCTTCTTGTCGCGCGCGTACTTGTTGATCAGGCTCGTCAGCGCCGCGCGGAAGCCCTCTTCGTGGGTGCCGCCCTCGTGGGTGTGGATGATGTTCGCGAAGGAGTACACGCCCTCGCTGTAGCCGCTGTTCCACTGCATGGCGACCTCGAGGGACAGGCTCTTGTCCTTGTCCTCGGCCTCCAGCGAGACGACCGTCGGGTGCACCGCGTCCCCCTTGCGGGAGTTGAGGTACTTCACGAAGTCGACGATGCCGCCCTCGTAGTGGTACGTGACGGTCTTGACCTCGGCCTTCTCGTCGGCACCCGCCTCGTCCGCGCCGCTGGTGGCCTTGGCCGACTCGCGCTCGTCGGTGAGCCGGATCGTCAGGCCCTTGTTGAGGAACGCCATCTCCTGGAAACGCCGGGACAGCGTCTCGAAGGAGTACTCGGTGGTCTCGAAGATCTCCGGGTCGGCCCAGAAGGTGACCGACGTGCCGGTCTCCTCGGTCGCCTCGTGCTTGACCAGCGGGGCCGTCGGCACGCCCATCTTGTAGTCCTGCGTCCAGCGGTGGCCGTCCGTCCTGACCTCGACGGCGACCTTCGTGGACAGCGCGTTCACCACGGACACGCCCACGCCGTGCAGACCGCCGGAGACGGCGTAGCCGCCGCCGCCGAACTTGCCGCCCGCGTGCAGCACGGTCAGCACGACCTCGAGGGCCGGCTTGCCCTCGGAGGGCACGATGCCCACCGGGATGCCACGGCCGTTGTCGACGACGCGCACACCGCCGTCGGCGAGGATCGTCACGTCGATGGTGTCCGCGTAGCCGGCCAGCGCCTCGTCGACCGAGTTGTCGACGACCTCGTACACCAGGTGGTGCAGACCGCGCTCGCCCGTGGAGCCGATGTACATGCCGGGCCGCTTGCGGACCGCGTCCAGCCCTTCGAGCACGGTGATGGCACTGGCGTCGTACGAGGCTGAGGCCGCGCCGGACTCGGTGGCCTCGCCGTTCACGCCGGCGTCGGTGGACGGGATGTTCTCGTTGGGGTTGCCGGAATCGGCCACGAAGCGCCCTTTCTGGCACAGCACGAGCCGGGCTCGTCGGCAGGTTGCCGGAGCGGCTGCGGCATGTTGCGTTGGTAAGCCTTGATCAGCGTTGCTCAGCTTTTCCCGGGCGGTCCCCACGTTGGGGCGGGATTGTCTTCCAGTCTACCGGTAGCACTGACATCGATGGGGGTTTGCGGGCACCTCAGCTCCCATGTGCCGCCCTGAACCGGTCTCGGCCGGGTCCCGATATACGGATGGGGGCTCCAAGGGGCTCACAGCGGCACTCAGCGCTTCGCGTCGTCAACCCGTGGCTACTGGCGGGTCAGAAGGCCGCCGGCGGGCGATCCGGGGACGATCCGGACCCGGTCCCCACCGCCTCGTACGGCTACGACGGCCTTCCCGCGCACCCTCACGGACGTGAGGTACGTCACCCGTAGGTATCGCCGGGACCGGTGCTGCCCGGCGCCCGCAGCGGGCCGTAGCGGCGGGCGGGGCCGCCCGGGTTGAGCACCTTGATCATCCGTACGCTGCCCTGGCCCAGATCCTGGTTGAGCCGGGCCACCAGCGCGGGCGCGAGGTGCCGCAGCTGGGTCGCCCAGGCCGTGGAGTCGCAGGCCACGACCAGCACCCGCTCGTCCTCGTCGTACCGCTGCGGCACACAGTGCTTGGCCAGGTCCTCGCCGACGATCTGCGGCCAGCGGCCCATCACCCCGCCCACCGCGGCGGGCGTCTCCCAGCCGCGCTCGGTGATCAGCCGGCTGATCGCCGCCCCCAGCTTCTGCGGGTCGCGTCCGTCGGCGCGGGCACCGGAGCGCAGGCCGCCGCCGCGCCGGGCCTGCTTCTTCTGCCGTGCCGCGTCCCCACGCGCGCGTGCCTGCTCCTTCGCGGCGCGCAACGCCACGCGCGCGAGGTCGACACCGGAGGGCTCCTTGGCGTTCGCCGCCCTCGGGGCGCCCGGGGCTTCCGGGGTGTTCCGTGCGGGGTCCTCGGGGTTCATACGCGCTCCACCGTCCCGCCGGCCACCGCGTACCGGGCGCCGGCCAGCACATGGGGTACGTCGTCGTCCACGGCGGCGGTGACCAGCACCTGTTCGCCGGGGGCGACCAGTTCCGCCAGCCGTTCCCGGCGGCGGGCGTCCAGTTCCGCGAAGACGTCGTCCAGGATCAGCACCGGCTCGTTGCCCTCCGCGCGCAGCAGGTCGTAGGAGGCCAGCCGGAGGGCGAGGGCGTAGGACCAGGACTCGCCGTGCGAGGCGTAGCCCTTGGCGGGCAGCTGCCCGAGTTTCAGCACCAGGTCGTCCCGGTGCGGACCGACCAGGGTGACGCCCCGCTCGATCTCCTGCTTGCGCGCCTCGGCGAGGGCCGCCATCAGCTGCTCGTACAGCTCCTCGCGGGTGTGGGCCTCGCCCGGCGCCGACGGCTTGTACTCCAGCGCCACCGGACCGCCGCCGGGGGCCAGCTGTTCGTATGCCTTGTCGGCCAGCGGCTGGAGGGCCGCGACGAGGTCGAGCCGCTGGACGAGCACCTCGGCGCCCGCCCGCGCCAAGTGCTGGTCCCAGACGTCGAGCGTGGACATGTCCATGGACCGTCCACCGTGCCGGCGCGCGAGCGCGGCCGACTTCAGCAGGGTGTTGCGCTGCTTGAGCACCCGCTCGTAGTCGGAGCGCACACCCGCCATCCGCGGGGACCGCGCGGTGACCAGCTCGTCGAGGAACCGCCGCCGCTCACCCGGGTCACCCTTGACGAGCGCGAGGTCCTCGGGCGCGAACAGCACGGTCCGTACGATCCCCAGCACGTCCCGCGGTCTGACCTGCGAGGACCGGTTGATACGGGCGCGGTTGGCCCTGCCCGGGTTCAGCTCCAGCTCGATCAGCTGCTGCCGGTCGCCCTGGCGGACCTGCGCCCGCACGATCGCCCGCTCGGCGCCCATGCGCACCAGCGGCGCGTCGGAGGCGACCCGGTGGCTGCCGAGCGTGGCCAGGTATCCGACCGCCTCCACCAGGTTGGTCTTGCCCTGCCCGTTGGGGCCGACGAAGGCGGTGACGCCCGGGTCGAGCGGGACCTCGGCCCGGGCGTACGAGCGGAAGTCGGCCAGCGAAAGATGCGTGACGTGCATGGTCGTCCCGCCGACCTCCCTGCTTGTGCTGCGGCTTACTTCTTCTCTACGGCGTGACCGCCGAACTGGTTGCGCAGCGCGGCGATCATCTTCATCTGCGGCGAGTCCTCCTGCCGGGAGGCGAACCGCGCGAACAGCGAGGCGGTGATCGCCGGCAGCGGCACGGCGTTGTCGATCGCCGCCTCCACCGTCCAGCGTCCCTCGCCGGAGTCCTGTGCGTAACCGCGCAGGGCGTCCAGGTGCTCGTCCTCGTCGAGGGCGTTGACCGCGAGGTCCAGCAGCCAGGACCGGATGACCGTGCCCTCCTGCCAGGAGCGGAAGACCTCGCGGACGTTCTCCACGGAGTCGACCTTCTCCAGCAGCTCCCAGCCCTCGGCGTAGGCCTGCATCATGGCGTACTCGATGCCGTTGTGGACCATCTTCGCGAAGTGGCCCGCGCCGACCTTGCCCGCGTGCACCGAGCCGAAGTCGCCCTCCGGCTTCAGGGCGTCGAAGATCGGCTGCACCTTGGCGACGTTCTCCGCGTCGCCGCCGTACATCAGCGCGTACCCGTTCTCCAGGCCCCACACGCCGCCGGAGACACCGCAGTCGACGAAGCCTATGCCCTTGGCGGCCAGCTCCTCGGCGTGCCGCTCGTCGTCGGTCCAGCGGGAGTTCCCGCCGTCCACGACCACGTCGCCGGGCTCCAGCAGCTCGGCGAGGCGGTCGACAGTCGACTGGGTGGGCTCGCCCGCCGGGACCATCACCCAGACCACGCGCGGGCCGCTGAGCTTGCCCACAAGCTCTTCCAGGCTGTGGACATCCGCGACGTCCGCGTTGCGGTCGTACCCGATGACGGTGTGGCCCGCGCGGCGGATCCGCTCGCGCATGTTGCCGCCCATCTTGCCGAGGCCGACGAGACCGAGCTCCATCAGTTGTGTTCCTTAGGTCGCTGTGTGGCGTGAGAGGCACCGAGGTGCCGAGCCGAGCCTAAACCCGGACGCTCACGCACAGCTGTGGGCATACGCGCTCATGCGAGACCCGCGCTGACCTGCGGAAACGTAGTCCCGGAGGGGTTCGTGGGGGCACCAGTGAGCGGAGTCCGCCGCACCTCCCGGTCACGCTGCCGGGCATCCACAGGGACGCCCGGCACCGTGCACACCTGTGGAAAACGTCAGCCGCTGAGCCGGACCGGCATGATCAGGTACTTGTACGCGTCGTCGGCCTCCGCGTCCACCGCCGGCTTCCCGCTGAGCAGCGCCGGCTTCGTGGACGTGGTGAACGACAGCTGCGCCACCGGCGAGTCGATCGCGCTCAGGCCGTCCAGCAGGAACGTCGGGTTGAAGGCGATCGAGATGTCGTCGCCCTCCAGCTGGGCGTCGACCCTTTCCACAGCCTGTGCGTCGTCGCTGGACCCGGCCTCCAGGATCAGCACGCCCTGCTCGAAGCTCAGCCGCACCGGGGTGTTCCGCTCGGCGACCAGGGCCACGCGCTTGACCGCCTCCACGAACGGCGCGGTCTCGATCACGGCGACGGAGTTGAACTCGGTCGGGAACAGCGTGCGGTACTTGGGCAGGTCACCCTCCAGCAGACGCGTGGTCGTACGCCGCCCGGCGCCCTCGAAACCGATCAGGCCCTCGCCGGCACCGGCACCGGCCAGCGCCAGCGTGACGCTGTCCCCGGCACCGAGCGACTTGGCGGTGTCCAGCAGCGTCTTGGCCGGGACCAGGGCGACGGCGGAGGCGTCGGGGTTCTCCGGCTTCCACAGGAACTCGCGGACCGCGAAGCGGTAGCGGTCGGTGGAGGCCAGGGTGACCGTGTCGCCCTCGATCTCGATGCGCACACCGGTGAGCACCGGCAGCGTGTCGTCACGCCCGGCGGCGATGGCCACCTGGGAGACGGCCGCGGCGAAGACCTCGCCGGGGACGGTGCCGGTCGCGTTCGGCATCTGCGGCAGGGCCGGGTACTCCTCCACAGGCAGGGTGTGGAGGGTGAACCGGGAGGTGCCGCAGACCACGGTCGCCCGTACACCGTCTGTGGAAATCTCCACCGGCCGGTTGGGGAGGGCGCGGGAGATGTCGGCGAGCAGCCGGCCGGAGACCAGGACGGTGCCCTCCTCCTCGACCTCCGCCTCGACGTTCACCCGCGCGGAGACCTCGTAGTCGAAGCTCGACAGACTCAGCTGGCCGTCCTCGGCCTTGAGCAGCAGGCCGGCGAGGACAGGCGCCGGCGGACGGGCCGGGAGGCTGCGTGCCGCCCAGGCCACTGCCTCCGCGAGTACGTCGCGTTCCACCCGGATCTTCACCGTAAGCCGCCTCCTGCTGTTGCTACTGAGTCCTCCGACTCGGTGTCACCGCCCCCTGGGACGGGAAGGACACCGGGGACCAGTCTGACGCACGGCACTGACAGTAGGTGCCCGTCGGGGTCAAGTCGGTCCGAGCGGCAGCCGGGCGCGAGAGGGCGAGTTGTGCACAGCCCCCGCTTCAAAACGATTGCCGAGCTCTCTCTAGTCGGGAGTAGTAGTAGGGCCTGTGGATACGGTGGATAACCACGTTTGCCCAGCTCAGCGCGGGTTTTTTATCCACCGCCCCTGTGGGTGGAGGCAGTGGACAACCTGGGCCCTCTGTGGAGAACGGAAAGTTCTGCACACACCGCCCACAGGCTGAGGGCAGTTCTCCCCAGCTGTGTCCCCAGGAATACCCAGGTTTCCCACAACCCAATCCGGCAGCTTCCTGTGACGCCTTTCACTCGACGCGGTGAGCGGGGGCGTCGGGTTGCCGAACAGTGGACAGCCATGTGGAGAAGCCCGGGTTTGCTGGGGACAACCGCCCCCAGCCTGTGGGGTACCGGTGGAAAACGCGACGCCCGGCCTGGGGGCGAGGTAGTTATCCACAGTCTGTGGAGATCGTTCGTCCACGATTCCACAGGCCCGTGAGCTGGGTGGATGCCCTGGGGCCAGCCTCCCTGTGGACGCAGTTCGGGACAACTTCGCAGTCCCCAGTCTGTGGACGGAAGAAAGTCGCCGAATCTGTGGAGGAAGGCCGTAACCAGGCAGGTAATCGAACAAGGGATGACGGGGAGGAAACGGCTCGCGGGGCCGCATCGGGTGCTCCGGACGCTTGTCGAGGTCGTTGGAGGGCGGTCGGAGGGGCGCTGAGGGCGGTTCGAGGGGTGCTGGAAGGCGGCCTGAGGGCCGAGGCAGGGGCCTGGCTCGGCGCGTCGGGCGCCGCGTGGGATGCGGCGGGCCGCGTTCGGGTGCCGCCGCGCGCCGGGACTCCCTCGGCCTGGGAGCCCGTCGGAACCCGCCGGAGGCCGTCGGAGCCCGCCGGGGGCCTCCGTGGGCCCCGGGACGCCGGAAACGCCGGAGGGCGCCCCGGAGGCGGTGTGTGCCCCGGGACGCCCTCCGCGCCCGCGTACGGCCGGCTCAGCCGTTCTTGATGCGGTTGGTCAGCTCGGTGACCTGGTTGTAGATCGAGCGCCGCTCGGCCATCAGCGCGCGGATCTTCCGGTCGGCGTGCATCACGGTCGTGTGGTCCCGGCCGCCGAACTGCGCGCCGATCTTCGGCAGCGACAGATCCGTCAGCTCGCGGCACAGGTACATCGCGATCTGCCGCGCGGTCACCAGCGCGCGCCCGCGCGAGGTGCCGCACAGGTCCTCCACCGTCAGCCCGAAGTAGTCCGCGGTGGCCGCCATGATCGCCGTCGCGGTGATCTCCGGCGCGCTGTCCTCGCCGCCGGGGATGAGGTCCTTCAGGACGATCTCGGTCAGGCCCAGGTCCACCGGCTGCCGGTTGAGCGACGCGAACGCCGTCACCCGGATCAGCGCGCCCTCCAGCTCACGGATGTTCCGCGAGATCCGGGAGGCGATGAACTCCAGCACCTCCGGCGGCGCGTTCAGCTGCTCCTGGACCGCCTTCTTGCGCAGGATCGCGATCCGCGTCTCCAGCTCGGGCGGCTGGACGTCGGTGATCAGGCCCCACTCGAAACGGTTGCGGAGCCGGTCCTCCAGCGTGACCAGCTGCTTGGGCGGCCGGTCGCTGGAGAGCACGATCTGCTTGTTGGCGTTGTGGAGCGTGTTGAAGGTGTGGAAGAACTCCTCCTGCGTCGACTCCTTGTCCGCGAGGAACTGGATGTCGTCGACGAGCAGGATGTCCATCTCGCGGTAGCGCTTGCGGAAGCTGTCGCCCTTGCCGTCACGGATGGAGTTGATGAACTCGTTGGTGAACTCCTCCGAGCTGACGTACCGCACCCGCGTGCCCGGGTACAGACTGCGCGCGTAGTGCCCGATGGCGTGCAGCAGATGGGTCTTGCCGAGCCCGGACTCGCCGTAGATGAACAGCGGGTTGTACGCCTTCGCCGGCGCCTCGGCGACCGCGACCGCCGCCGCGTGCGCGAAGCGGTTGGAGGCGCCGATCACGAACGTGTCGAACAGGTACTTGGGGTTCAGCCGCGCGGTCGGCTCGCCGGGGCCGCTCGCGGGCGCCGGCTGCGCGGCCAGCGGGCCGGGGGCGCCGGTGGAGGGCCCGTCCGGACGGCCGGGGCCGCCGCGGTGCGCCGCCGGATCGGGCAGCTCACGGCGGACCGGATCGCGCTGGTCGTACTCGGTCCGGGACGGGTCGTACTCGCCCCGCGCGGAGTCGTAGTCGCCGCGCTGCTGCTGGTACGGCGGCCGGTCCGTGCCCTGCGGGCGGTAGTCCTGGGACGGCGCGCCGTACGCGTCCCCGCCCGAGCCGTAGCCGTCCTGGGAGGACGGCGAGGCGTACGGGTCCCGCTCGGGGAAGCCGAGCCGGGGCTGCTGCCAGGCGTAGTCGTCCTGCCCGTGGCGCGGCCAGGCGCCGGGCTCGGGCCGCTGGTACTCGGACGGGTAGACCGGGCGGACCGTGGGGAGCTGGTCGGGGCGGGCGCCCGGGAGCTGCTCGGAGTGCTGCTCGCCGCCCGGCTGCTCACCGCCACGGGACCGGCCGTAGCCCTCGTACGGCCCCGAGGGCAGCTCCGGCTCCTCGTAGCGCGGGTTCGCCGGTTGCTGGACGGGAGGCGCCGGGGGCTCGCCCGCGGAGTCGTCCACGGTGATCGCGATCCGGATGGGACGGCCGCACTCCCGGCTCAGGGTCTCGCTGACGACGGGCGCCAGACGACCCTCCAGAACGCCCTTCGCGAATTCGTTCGGCACGGCGAGAAGGGCGGTGTCGGCGACCAGCGCGAGCGGCTGGCAGCGCCGGATCCAGTGCTCGTCCTTGGTCTCCACACCCTGACCGCGGCCCTCCCCGAGCAGCTGTTCCAGTACTCGCGGCCACACTGCGGCAAGATCGGCAGGTACGTCAGCCACAGGGCACGCTCTCTCACAGGTCCCACGAACGTGTGGTTCGGGGACGGGTCGGGATGAAAATCGGGTCGGGCGGGGATAAGGGAACGAATCGGAGTCCAGCCACGGTAGTCAGCGCGGCGGGTGCGGTTCAAGTTGTTGTCCCCAGCCTGTGGACAGTGTCTCTCGGCAGCCCTCGGTTTGACCGGACGGCCCGGCCCCGCGTACCGTAACCAGGTCGAGTTGTCGATGGCTGCTGCCGCCTGCCTCCGATGGGCACAGGTCACGTCAGGTGATCGGGAAGCGGTGCACTCGGGCGTGACGCGAGCTACTCGTGGGCGCACGGTGACAGCCAGGACGGCACCCCGCCACTACCGATTTTCTGGAGCCCCCGAGTGAGCAAGCGCACCTTCCAGCCGAACAACCGTCGTCGCGCGAAGACCCACGGCTTCCGGCTGCGTATGCGCACCCGTGCCGGCCGCGCGATTCTCGCGTCCCGCCGTAGCAAGGGTCGCGCCCGTCTGTCCGCCTGATCCCGGTCAGGTCATGACATCGTGCTGCCCACCGAGAACCGGCTGAGGCGGCGCGAGGACTTCGCGACCGCGGTACGACGAGGGCGCCGGGCAGGCCGCCCGACGCTCGTCGTCCACCTTCGAAGCGGTGCCACGGACCCGCACGCGCCTGGGGAGAGCGCTCCCCCGACGCGTGCGGGTTTCGTCGTCAGCAAGGCCGTGGGTGGCGCGGTCGTGCGCAACAAAGTGAAGCGCAGACTGCGCCACCTGATGCGTGACCGAGTCGGCCTGTTCCCCCCCGGTAGCCTGGTAGTCGTACGAGCGCTGCCCGGAGCGGGCGACGCAGACCACGCACAGCTGGCCCGAGACCTGGACGCCGCCCTTCAGCGGCTACTGGGAGGGGGCGCGCGATGAAGTACCCGCTGCTGGCTCTGATCAAGCTGTACCAGTGGACGATCAGTCCGCTGCTGGGGCCGGTATGCAAGTACTACCCGTCGTGCTCCCATTACGGCTACACGGCCATCGACCGGCACGGTGCCGTCAAAGGGACCGCACTGACCGCCTGGCGCATCCTCCGGTGCAATCCGTGGTCGCCGGGCGGCGTGGACCATGTTCCGCCGCGTAAGCGTCCGCGGTGGCACGAAATGCTGCGCGACGCCTGGCGCGCACGCAGGGGCGGGTCCTCCGCCGCCGAAACGGCCACCGAAGCGAAGCCACCAACGGAGTCTCCTTCGAGCCCGGCCGCAGAGACCTCGTCCCATGCCCAAGGAGCATGATTAGTGGACACGATTGCCAGCCTTTTCAGTTTCATCACCTGGCCCGTCTCCTGGGTCATCGTCCAGTTCCACAAGGTGTACGGGGCGATCTTCGGACCTGACACCGGGTGGGCCTGGGGCCTGTCCATCGTGTCGCTGGTGATCCTGATCCGCATCTGCCTGATCCCGCTCTTCGTGAAGCAGATCAAGGCGACCCGCGCGATGCAGACGCTCCAGCCGGAGATGAAGAAGATCCAGGAGCGCTACAAGAACGACCGGCAGCGTCAGTCCGAAGAGATGATGAAGCTGTACAAGGAGTCGGGCACCAACCCGCTCTCCTCGTGCCTTCCCATCCTGGCGCAGTCCCCGTTCTTCTTCGCCCTGTACCACGTGCTCGCCGCCATCGCGTCGGGCAAGAAGATCGGTGTCATCGACGCCGGCCTGCTCGAGAGCGCGCGGAACGCGCACATCTTCGGCGCCCCGCTGGCCGCCAAGTTCTTCAGCAGCGACAGCCAGGTCAGCGCCCTGCACGCCTCGCTGACCGACGTCCGCATCGTGACCGCGATCATGATCGTGCTGATGTCGGCGTCGCAGTTCTACACGCAGCGCCAGCTGATGACGAAGAACGTCGACACCACCGTGAAGACGCCGTTCATGCAGCAGCAGAAGATGCTGATGTACGTCTTCCCGATCATGTTCGCCGTCCTCGGTGTGAACTTCCCGGTCGGTGTCCTCATCTACTGGCTGACCACGAACGTGTGGACCATGGGCCAGCAGATGTACGTCATCCACAACAACCCGACCCCGGGTTCCAAGGCCCAGGCCGCCTACCTGGAGCGCCTGACCAAGCACGTCACGCAGCACGGCAAGATCCGTCGGCGCAGCGAGAAGGCCATCGTGAAGGCGATCGTCGCCAAGGGCCGTGACCGCAACGAGTTCGAGCGCAAGTTCGTCAACGCGCTCAACAAGGCCGGTCTCGCCGCCCAGGCCGACGGCACCGTGACGAAGAGTGTGGCCCAGGCCGCGGCACAGACCGAGGACGGCGCTGCCGCCGGTACCGACACGGCCGCCGCCGCCCGGCGCCAGCAGCCCAAGCGCCAGAGCAAGTCCCAGCGTCAGTCCGGCGCGGCCAAGACGGGTGACTCCCCGTCGCTGGAGAAGTCCGACGCACCGCAGGACGCCAAGCCCGCGGCTGCCAAGCAGCCCCAGAAGTCCGGCTCCGGCACCCGCAGCAAGGCCCAGTCCGGCCAGCGCAAGGGTGGCCCGCAGCGGCCCAAGTCCCCGTCCAAGAAGTAAGAAGGAGCCCATCCCGTGACGGAAGGCACCACCTCCGCCGCTGCCGAGGGTGCAGACACCCTCACCCGCCTGGAGCAGGAGGGTGAGATCGCGGCGGACTACCTGGAGGGTCTGCTGGACATCGCCGACCTCGACGGCGACATCGACATGGACGTCGAGGCCGACCGCGCCTCCGTGTCGATCATCAGCGACACCGGCAGCCGTGACCTGCAGAAGCTGGTCGGCAGGGACGGCGAGGTGCTGGAGGCACTGCAGGAGCTGACGCGGCTGGCCGTGCACCGGGAAACCGGTGACCGCAGCCGGCTGATGCTGGACATCGCGGGCTACCGCGCCAAGAAACGCTCCGAGCTGTCCGAGCTGGGCGCCAAGGCCGCCGCCGAGGTCAAGAGCACCGGCGAGCCCGTGAAGCTCAAGCCGATGACCCCGTTCGAGCGCAAGGTCGTGCACGACGCGGTCAAGGCCGCGGGGCTGCGCAGCGAGTCCGAGGGCGAGGAGCCGCAGCGCTTCGTCGTCGTGCTGCCCGCCTGATCGGCCCCCGTTCCACCGGCCCCGTCTGTTGAGCAGGCGGGGCCGAACTTTGTCAGCCTGGTAGTTCTGGTGGCCGGTGCGCGAAGCGCCGGCGCTGTACGGAAGGACGGTCCCCGTGACGGAGGCAGCGGAGCTTCCCCCCGCGCCCGAGCAGGCGCGGGAAGTGTTTGGTGAGCGCTTCGCCGATGCGGTCCGCTATGCGGAGCTGCTCGCCGAGGCAGGCGTACAGCGCGGTCTGATCGGTCCGCGGGAAGTGCCCCGCCTGTGGGAGCGGCACCTGCTGAACTGTGCGGTGCTCTCCGAGGCCGTTCCGGAGGGGGTGACTGTCTGCGACGTCGGCTCCGGTGCGGGGCTGCCGGGCATCCCGCTGGCCCTGGTCCGCGACGACCTCAACATCACCCTGCTGGAACCCCTGCTGCGGCGCACCAACTTCCTCACCGAGGTCGTCGAACTGCTCGGCCTGGACCATGTCACCGTGGTGCGCGGCCGGGCCGAGGAGGTCATGGGCAAGCTGCCGCCGGTCCATGTGGTGACGGCACGGGCCGTGGCCCCGCTGGACCGCCTGGCCACCTGGGGCATCCCGCTGCTGCGCCCGTACGGCGAGATGCTCGCGCTCAAGGGGGACACCGCCGAGGAGGAGCTGAAGGCGGCGGCCACCGCGCTGAGCAAGCTCGGGGCGGTGGAGACGTCCATCCTGCATGTGGGTGAGGGCGTGGTGGACCCGATGTCCACCGTGGTGCGGGTCGAGGTCGGGGAGAGCCCGGGCGGTGTGCGCTTCGCCGCCAAGCGAGCCAAGGCCGCCCGCACCGGTCGGGCCCGGCGACGCCGGTGAGTCGGAGGACGGGTGGGCGTCGGTGGGCCGCAGGGCCGGCCGACGCTGACCCGTCCTGACGACGGAACGTACTCCACACAAGCTGCCGAACCCGGGCGAGCCGGAGTGTCGCAAAGGTCCGGTCGCAGCGGCTGTGCATCGTGTTTCACGTGAAACGTCGCTCACTGCTGCACGGCATCATCAGTCGTGGCCGCGCTGCGGCCGAACCGCGCGACCGGAAGCCCCTCGGTGCTCTCGGAGAGGATCCCGTTTCCCCGGAGGTCCTGTCCCGCTCTTCGGAGGCTTCGCCCCGCTCCCCGGAGATTCCGCCCCGCTTTCCGGAGGCTTCGTCCCTCTTCAGGGGCACGGAGTTGTCCACAGAGGTGGATTTCTCCACAGATGGCCAGGCCTCACTGGTTCACGACCCCGAAGACATGGGAGGCTCTGTTCATCGCGAGCCTGAAGTCGAGGAGAGTGAATCCTTGCGGTCCGACGCCAACATCGCGGGACCGATGACCGATCCGGTCCCCGGTCCCCGTACCGAGTCGATGGGAGCGGATGTTTCACGTGAAACACCGCCCCCGATGGACGACACTCCCATCGGTCGAGCGGCCCAACTGGCGGTGGAGGCTCTCGGCCGCGCCGGCGCAGGCCTGCCGCGACCGGAGCAGACCCGAGTCATCGTGGTCGCCAACCAGAAGGGCGGCGTGGGCAAGACAACGACGACCGTCAACCTTGCCGCCTCGCTGGCTCTGCATGGTGGCCGGGTCCTGGTGATCGACCTCGACCCGCAGGGCAACGCGTCCACCGCCCTCGGGATCGACCACCACGCCGAAGTGCCTTCCATCTACGACGTGTTGGTGGAGAGCAAGCCTCTTGCCGAGGTGGTCCAGCCCGTCATCGATGTCGAGGGCCTCTTCTGCGCCCCGGCCACCATCGATCTCGCCGGTGCGGAGATCGAGCTGGTGTCCCTGGTGGCCCGGGAGAGCCGGCTGCAACGGGCCATCCAGGCGTACGAGCAGCCGTTGGACTACATCCTCATCGACTGCCCGCCCTCGCTGGGCCTGTTGACGGTCAACGCGCTCGTCGCGGGCGCCGAGGTGCTGATCCCGATCCAGTGCGAGTACTACGCGCTGGAGGGCCTCGGCCAGCTCCTGCGCAACGTCGACTTGGTGCGGGGGCACCTCAACCCCACCCTGCATGTGTCGACCATCCTGCTCACCATGTATGACGGCCGGACGCGTCTCGCCTCCCAGGTCGCGGAAGAGGTGCGCAGCCACTTCGGTGACGAGGTGCTGCGGACGAGCATTCCCCGCTCGGTCCGTATCTCCGAGGCACCGAGTTACGGGCAGACGGTGCTGACCTACGATCCAGGATCGAGCGGCGCGCTGTCGTACCTTGAGGCGGCCCGGGAAATCGCGCTGAGGGGCGTCGGCATCAGCTATGACGCGAGCCAGGCCCACATCGGCGCCCAGAAAGACCAGAGCATGGTGGAGGGGATTCAGTGAGTGAGCGACGGAGGGGTCTGGGCCGTGGTCTCGGCGCACTGATCCCTGCTGCCCCGACCGAGAGGACGCCGGCCTCCGCGGCGCTGGGGGGTGGAGGCTCCGCCTCCCCCGCGGCCGTCCCGGTGCTGACCGGTGACCGCGGAGTGGCCGCGGCCAAGGTGGCCACGCTGCCGCCCGCCGCACAGGACATCGAGGCGGTTCCGGCGAGCCCCGCCGTCGAGGTGCCGGCAGCCCCGGTGGGCGCCCACTTCGCCGAGATCCCCCTGGACGCCATCACACCGAACCCGCGCCAGCCGCGCGAGATCTTCGACGAGGACGCGCTTCAGGAGCTGGTCACCTCCATCAAGGAGGTCGGCCTTCTGCAGCCCGTCGTGGTGCGGCAGCTGGGGCCCGGCCGGTATGAGCTGATCATGGGCGAGCGCCGCTGGCGCGCGTGCCGTGAGGCCGGTCTCCAGGCTATCCCGGCCATCGTGCGGGCCACGGAGGACGAGAAGCTCCTCCTGGACGCACTGCTGGAGAACCTGCACCGTGCGCAGCTGAACCCGATCGAAGAGGCCGCTGCCTACGACCAGCTGCTGAAGGACTTCAACTGCACCCACGACCAGCTGGCCGACCGGATCGGGCGCTCCCGCCCGCAGGTCTCCAACACGCTGCGTCTGCTGAAGCTGTCGCCGACCGTCCAGAAGCGGGTGGCCGCCGGGGTGCTCTCGGCCGGTCACGCCCGGGCGCTGCTGGCCGTGGAGGACTCCGAGGAACAGGACCGGCTGGCCCACCGGATCGTCGCCGAGGGTCTGTCGGTGCGGTCCGTGGAAGAGATCGTGACCCTGATGGGCTCACGGCCTCAGAAGGCCTCGCGCTCCCGGGGTCCCCGGGCCGGTTCCGTGCCTTCCCCGGCGCTGAACGAGCTGGCCACCCGGCTCTCGGACCGGTTCGAGACCCGGGTGAAGGTCGAGCTGGGGCAGAAGAAGGGCAAGATCACCGTAGAGTTCGCCTCCGCCGAGGATCTCGAAAGGATCCTCAGCACGCTCGCCCCGGGTGAGAGGCTGGCCCTCCAGAAGAGCCTTCAGGACGGCGACGGCGACGAGACGCAGGACTGATTCCCGATCGTTCGTGCCTTTCGGGGCAGTGGAGCGGGCCGTGTCCGGTGTGTACCGGAACACGGCCCGCTCTTTGCTTTGGCACGGTATCGAGTGAATCGGATCGTGGATACGATGCGATCAGCTAGGGCATATCCACCGGTCAGCAGCTGACAGCCGCTCGCGATGCGGCGGGCGAAGGAAGCGAGGATCAGCCTTCATGGGGCGTCGGCTCGTGCCGCTCACGCTGGACAACCTTCAGGATCTTCCCCATCGCTGTCGCTCCTGTGTCTTCTGGGAGCTTGACCCCGTCAGCGGCGAGGCGGCGGTGGCGGCGGGCACCACCGCGCTGGAGAAGGAAGCCTGGATCTCCGCCGTCCTGCTGGACTGGGGATCGTGCGGACGGGTGGTCTACGTCGACGACGTCCCGGCGGGTTTCGTGCTCTACGCCCCGCCGGCCTATGTGCCGCGGTCGACGGCCTTCCCCACGAGCCCGGTCTCGCCGGACGCCGTGCAATTGATCACCGGCTCCGTCCTGCCTGGCTATCAGGGGCAGGGCCTGGGCCGGGTGCTGGTGCAGACGGTGGCCAAGGATCTGCTGCGCCGGGGCTTCAAGGCGGTCGAGGCGTTCGGGGACGCCCGCTGGGAGCAGCCCGCCTGTCTGCTGCCCGCCGACCATCTGCTGGCCGTGGGCTTCAAGACGGTCCGGCAGCATCCCGCCCATCCGCGGCTGCGGCTGGAGCTGCGGTCCACGCTCTCCTGGAAGGAAGACGTGGAGATGGCACTCGACCGGCTTCTGGGAGCGGTCCAGAAGGAACCCGCGCTGAGGCCGCTGTAGCGAGAGGCCGCTGTAGCGCCCCCTATAACGCCGATGGGGCCGACCCAACCGGGACGGCCCCATCGTGTTTCACGTGAAACATCACTTCGTGATGAACTCGTCCAGGTCGCGCAGGAGCGCCGCCTTCGGCTTGGCGCCCACGATCGTCTTGGCGACATCGCCGCCCTGGTACACGTTCAGGGTGGGGATGGACATGACGCCGTACTTGGCGGCCGTGTTCGGGTTCTCGTCGATGTTGAGCTTGACGATCTGGATCTTGTCACCGTGCTCGGCCGCGATCGCCTCCAGGGACGGGGCGATCATGCGGCACGGACCGCACCACTCGGCCCAGAAGTCCACCAGAACGGGCTTGTCGCTCTTGAGGACCTCCTCCTCGAAGGTCGCGTCGGTCACAGTCTTCACGTTGCCGGCCACAGTGGGCTCCTTACCTCGGTTACGCGGTGGGGCGGGGAAAGGGGAAGGTCAGACAGTCGTCTTCTCGGGCTCCGCCTGGTCCTCGTCCGCGAGGGCGGCGAGGTACCGCTCGGCGTCCAGAGCGGCGGCGCAGCCGGTACCGGCCGCGGTGATCGCCTGGCGGTAGGTGTGGTCGACCACGTCACCGGCGGCGAACACACCGGTCACGTTGGTACGGGTGGACGGCGAGGCGACCTTCAGGTAGCCCTCCTCGTCCAGGTCCAGCTGGCCCTTGAACAGCTCGGTGCGCGGGTCGTGACCGATGGCGATGAACAGGCCCGTCACGGGCAGCTCGGACAGCTCGCCGGTCTTGACGTTCCGCAGCTTCAGACCGGAGAGCTTCTGGTCGCCCTGGATCTCGGCGACCTCGCTGTCCCAGACGAACTTGATCTTCGGGTCGCCGAAGGCACGCTCCTGCATCGCCTTGGAGGCGCGCAGGGTGTCCCGGCGGTGGACGATCGTGACCGACTTGGCGAACCGCGAGAGGAACGTGGCCTCCTCCATCGCGGTGTCGCCGCCGCCGATCACGGCGATGTCGTGCTCCTTGAAGAAGAACCCGTCACAGGTGGCGCACCAGGAGACACCACGGCCCGACAGCATGTCCTCGTTCGGCAGGCCCAGCTTGCGGTGCTGGGAGCCGGTGGTGACGATGACGGCCTTCGCCCGGTGGACGGTGCCCGCGGTGTCGGTGACGGTCTTGATCTCACCGGTCAGATCGACGGCGACGATGTCGTCCGGAACGAGTTCGGCACCGAAGCGTTCGGCCTGGGCGCGCATGTTGTCCATGAGGTCCGGCCCCATGATGCCGTCGCGGAAGCCCGGGAAGTTCTCCACCTCGGTGGTGTTCATCAGCGCACCGCCCGCGGTGACGGCGCCTTCGAACACCAGGGGCTTCAGCGATGCACGGGCGGTGTACAGCGCCGCCGTGTAGCCTGCGGGCCCGGAGCCGATGATGATCACGTTACGGACATCGCTCACGGCTTGATTCCTCGTCTCTGGTCTGCGTCAGTCGACCGGCGGGAGCCCCTTTCGGGACTCTCACCCCACCCAACGGATCCTACGGGGCGTGCATTCCCGGTGTGTCCGGGCACACGCCTGCCCCGGGGCGCCCGAAGGAGTGGTCCACCGGCCTAGGGACGAGCGAGGGACTGCTTCAGCAGGACCCTGCCGGCCGACGAGGGCTGGTGCTGTACGCAGGACGCGTCGACCACGTAGGCCATGACCCGCGCGTTGTCACGGTCGTCGGCCACCACGACGAGATAGGCCGACCTGCCCGCGTACGTTCCCGTCTTGGCCGCGAGCACGTCGGCGCTCTGCCGGAGCGTCTGCCGGACACAGTCGGGGACCGGGACAGCGGTCTGGATCAAAGTGTTGGGTCCCTCAGTGGACCCGAAGGACCGAGTCCCGTCGTCCGGGCGCTGCCGGGGCCTGTCACCACCGTGTGGCAGCTTCTTCTCGGCGGTGAGAAGGGAATGGACCTGGTTCTCCAGGCTGTCGCCGGAGAAGGTGCCGGCCGAGGCGGTCGGTGTGCCATGGGCCGACGGATGGTCGGAGGTGCCGGACAGGGACGTCACGAGCAGGCTTCCGGCGCCCAGGACCGCGGCCGTGAGAACGGTGCCAAGAGCGATCCGGCCGCGTCGCCGGCCGCGCCCGGTTCCCTTGCGCCCCGGCCCGGTCGCGGCACGGGGGCGCCCTGAGGGGCGGTCGGCGAATTGATCCGCTGGACGCTCGGCGCGGGGGTCCGCGGCGAGCGATGTTTCACGTGAAACATGACCCGTGGCGTCCTCGGCACCGACATTGCGCGCGCGTTCGGCACCGGCATCGCGCGCGTCCTGCGCACCGGCGTTCCGCGCGGCCTCGGCGGCGAGGGCGGCGTCCAGGCGTACGGCGATGTCATCAGGCATGCGTTCCGGCTCCGGCATGGAGCCGAGCAGGCCCCGGATCTCCTCCAGCGAGGCGTACACATCCGCGCAGGAGGCGCATCCGTCCAGGTGGCGCCGCACGTCCCTGTCCCGGTCGGGTGTGAGCAGGCCCTCGGTGAGGTCGGAGATCTCCGTGACGTCCGGGTGCCCGGTCGTGTCCGTCGTCGATGTCACACCCGTCCACCTCCGCCCTTCACTACGGCTGAATCGCTCGGTCCCGCGTCCTGGGAACGTCCGCTCGGTGACCCTGTCGCCGGTGGGACGGACGGCCCTGGCCGCCGGTTCCGTCCCGGGTCGTTTTCCTTCGCGTCCCCGGTACCGCCCGGCCGTGGGCCTCCGGCGCGTTCGGGCCGCAGGTGCGTGAGCAGGGGCAGCAGTCTGGCCCGGCCCCGGGCGCACCGGCTCTTCACCGTCCCCGTCGGCACATCCAGGATCCGCGCGGCCTCGGCCACGGGATACCCCTGCATGTCCACCAGGACCAGAGCGGCGCGCTGTTCCGGCGGAAGGGTGCCGAGCGCTTCGAGGAGCTGACGGTGTACGTCCTTCCGCTCGGCCGGCGCCGAGGCGGACTCGTGCGGCTCCAGCAACTGCTCCAGCCGCTCGGTGTCGTCCACCGGAGCCGTTTTGCGGGAGGCGGCCTTGCGCGCCCGGTCCAGGCAGGCGTTCACCGTGATCCGGTGCAGCCAGGTCGTGACGGCCGACTGGCCCCGGAAGGTGTGGGCGGCCCGGTAGGCCGACACCAAGGCGTCCTGAACGGCGTCCGCCGCCTCTTCACGGTCCCCCAGCGTCCGCAGGGCCACGGCCCAGAGCCGGTCCCGGTGCCGTCGTACGATCTCGCCGAAGGCCTCCGGGTCGCCGTCCACATGGCGGGCGAGCAGGTCCCGGTCGCCCACTCCGTCGTATCCGGCGCCCTCCGCCATCTGCCTCCTCCGGTCGGGGTGAGACGTCAGCCTGTGAACTTCACTTCGCCGATGGCCTGCTTGTAACCCGCACGGGAGTACAGGGTGGAGTCGTAGCCCGAATTCGGTACGGCCGTCAGCCAGACGAGGACGTACTGCGTCTTGACCTGCTTGGCCACCTTCACCGTGGCGGTGGTGCCCGTGGTCGTCGCGCTGCCGATTTTCGTCATGGAGTCCAACGAGGCCGGGGTCAGCGAGTCCGTGGCGTACAGCTCGACCGTCGTGTGGTCGCCGCCGTAGCGCAGATCGAGGGTGGCCGTGCTGACCTGCTTGGCCGAGCCGAGGTCGTACACGATGCCGACGCCCGGCTTGTACGGCGCGATCGTGGGGCCTTCGTTGAAGCTCTTGGTCTTCCAGTACGTCGACGCGTCACCGTCGTAGGTGTTGGGGACGTTGCCGGGGCTCTGGGCGCCACCCTTGGCGACGAACTCCTGGCCGTTCTGGATCTTTATCGGAACCGGCTTCGGCTTCACGGCGTTCTTGCCGCCGCCGTCCGTGGTCTGGCTCTTGTTGGTGTCGTCCGGCTTGTCGCCGCTGTTCATCAGGGCGTCCGCCAGCTGCCAGCTGCCCAGGCCCAGCGCGGCGATGAGCAGGGCCGACACCGCCCACTTCAGGGCCTTGCCGGTGCGGCTCTGCAACGGGGGCGGCGGGGGCACGATGGGCTGGGTGGCACCGGCGTGCGCGGCCGGGCGGCCGTAGCTGCCCTGCTGGTAGGTCGTGCGCTGGTAGTCCGGCGGCGCCGTGAACGCGGGCTCGGGCGGGCGGATGCGCGGCATCTCGCCGATCGCCTTCACCAGCTCCTCCGGCGTGGTGCACGGCGCCTCGTGCCGGGACGCGGTGGCGCCGTCGTTGACCAGGGCGCGCATGGACAGCTCGGACAGCCCGCGGTGCACACCGGCCCGCACCTGGTCCGGGGGGATGAGACCGATGTCCTTGGGCAGGCCGGCCAGGCCATAGGCGTCGTTCTCGTACGGCCAGCGCTGGGTCAGCGCGGCGTACAGCAGGGCACCGATCGCCTCGGTGTCGGCGCGTTGCGGGGTGGCGGAGCTGATGCCGCGCAGCGCCGCGTTCACGGCGAGGCCGCGGATGCGCCACTGGCCGGTGGAGGTGCGCAGGACGGCGTTCGGGTTCAGCCGCAGATGGGCGAGGCCTTCCCGGTGCGCTGCTGCCATGGCCGCGGCGACCTGACTGACCATCTGGTAGGCGTCGTGCGGTTCCAGCGGACCGCCGGTGAGGAGGGTGGACAGCTCGGTGGCGTCGGGCAGCCACTCGTGGACGACGTAGACGAGGTCGTTCTCCTCGACGGCGTCGAGGACCTGGACGAAGCGGGGGTCGCCGAGGAGCGCGGAGGAACGGGCGGCGGCGAGGACGGAGCGGGCCCGGGCGTGGTCCGCGGGCAGGACGTGGACGCCGACGGCCCGGCGGAGCTTCTCGTCGACCGCACGCCAGCTGCTGAACCCGTCCAGACGGGTGACGCACTCCTCCAGCCGGTAGCGCCGGGCGAGCTTGTGACCGCTGTGCAACTCCGGCGCGGAGGCCTTCCGTCCGGGGCCCTCGGTGCCGCCGCTCCCCTGCGCCTCGTCGCTGTCCGTGTCCCGCTCCGGGTCATTGGCCACCCCGTCGGCCGTGGACTGGTCCGCCTTCGCGGTCAGCGGTTGCTCACCGCTGTTGTCTGCCACGTCGACGGCAGCTGTGCTCCGTTCCGCCACCGTCGTCCCTGCCTCCCCATCCGTTGCACGCTGTCCGACGCCGAAACCAATTGTGCCCACAGTCCGCCGCTATGCACGACACGCGGCGGCGGACGATGGTTGTGCGCCTACCCTCGCCTCAGCGCCCCAGACGTCCCCGCACCATTCCGACGAGCGAGTTGAGTTCCTCGATGCGCATCCGCCGGGCGGCGACGAAGAAGACGCCGAACAGGACGGCACCGCCGGCGATCAGCGCGGCGAAGGAGCCGACGACGCCCAGGCCCAGAGTGTGTCCGACGCCGTAGCAGGCCGCGCCGCTGAGCAGGGCGGCCGGCACCGAGGCGATGCCCAGGCGCGCGTACGTACGCAGCACCCGGGCCCCGTCCAGATCCCCGCCCAGCCGCTTGCGCAGCCGGCGCCAGGCGATGCCCACCCCGATGGCGTAGGCGAGACCGTAGGCGGCGGCCATGCCCGCGACCGCCCAGCGCGTCGGCAGCACGAAGTAGCACAGGGCCGACACGCCGGCGTTGACGGCGGCCACGATGACCGTGTTGTAGAAGGGGGTGCGGGTGTCCTCGTAGGCGTAGAAGGCACGCAGAACGACGTACTGCACGGAGTAGGGGATCAGGCCGAGGCCGAAGGCCATCAGCATGTAACCCATGTTGGTGGCCGCGCCCGTGCCGGCGGAGCCGAAGATCAGCGTGCACATCGGGACGCCGAGCGAGACGAACCCGAAGGCGATGGGCACGATGGCGACGGCGGTGGTGCGCAGGCCCTGGGAGATGTCGTCGCGGACGGCGCCCGTGTCGTTCTCGGAGGCCGAGCGCGAGATCCGCGGCAGCAGCGCGGCCATCAGGGACACGGTGATGATCGCCTGCGGCAGGCCCCAGATCAGCTGGGCGTTGGCGTAGGCGGCGAAGCCGGTGCCCTTGACGCCGGAGTCCGCGCCGGCGGCGGTCGACAGCTGGGTCACGACCATGGCGCCCGCCTGGTTGGCGAGGACGAACAGGACCGTCCACTTGGCGAGCATCGCGGCCTTGCCCAGGCCGTGACCCTTCCAGTCGAAGCGCGGCCGGATCCGGAAGCCGGTCTCGCGCAGGTAGGGGATCATCGCCAGGGCCTGGACGACCAGGCCGAGCAGCACACCGACGCCGAGCAGCCGCTGGCCCTCCGGCGGGATGGTGGTGACGTCCATGTGGGAGTTGGCGGCGGTGCCGTAGACCCAGATGAACATGCCGAGCGTCACGATGATGACGATGTTGTTCAGGACCGGGGTCCACATCATCGCGCCGAACTTCCCGCGCGCGTTGAGGATCTGCCCCATCACCACGTGGATGCCCATGAAGAAGATCGAGGGCAGGAAGTAGCGGGTGAAGGTGACCGCGACCTCGTTGGCCGCGGGGTCGCTGGCCACGGGGTTGGCCAGCAGCCGCACCAGCAGCGGCGCGGCGAACATCGCGAGCCCGGTGAGCGCGGCCAGCGCGACCATCACCAGGGTCAGCAGCCGGTTGGCGAAGGCCTCGCCGCCGTCCTCGTCCTCCTTCATGGAGCGCACGAGCTGGGGCACGAACACGGAGTTCAGGCCGCCGCCGACGGTGAGGATGTAGATCATGGTCGGCAGCTGGTACGCCACCTGGAAGGAGTCGGCGAGGAAGCCGAGGCCGAGCGCGGCGGCGATCAGCGCGGAGCGGATGAAACCGGTCAGGCGGGAGACCATCGTGCCCGCCGCCATCACGGCGCTGGACTTCAGCAGCCCGGCGGCCTTCCCGCCCTTCTTCGCGGGAGCCACCGGCGCCACCGGAGCCACGGCACCGGCGGGGGTGTCACCCGACGCGGGGACCTCCGGCTGGCCCGGGTCCGCCGCGACGGCCGGCGCGGGATCCACGGACTGCGCCGGATATCCGGGCGCGGAGGGACCGGCCGGGTATCCGCCGGCGTACGCGTGACCCTGCTGGAGGCTCTGCCCGTACTGCTGCGGGTACTGGCCGGAGGCGGCCGGGGGATCCATCGGCGCGTGTCCGCCGCTGTGCTGCTGGTCCTTGAAGAGGTGCGCGAAGGCGTCCGGCTCGTGGTACTCCTCGCCGGAGTGCGTGACCAGGTCGTCCACGCCCACGAACTGGGTCGTGCGCGGGTCCTCGCCGTATGGCAGGTACTGGGTGGCGGCGGCGCCCGGCTCGGGCGCGGGCGGCTGTGCCCACACGCGGGGGTCGGGCGCGTAGGGCGACTGGGCGGGCGGTGCGTACAGCGGCTGCTGGCCTTCGTACGAGCCCGGGGGTGGTGGCGGGTGCGCGGCACGGTCGTAGAGCGCCTCGGCGACCGGGTCCTGGGCGGCCAGGTCGTGCGCCCGGTAGGGGTCCTGCTCGTAGGCGTCCTGGAGATACATGTCCGCCGCGTGCTGCGGCGGCACCTGGCCGGGCTCGGGCGGCGGCTCGGGGTAGCCCGAGCCGGCCGCGCCCTGGCCGCGGTCACCGTCGTACGGCGCGTTCATGCTTACCCCACCTCATCGTCCCGGGCCCACCGGCCACGACATCGCTCAACGGTCCACTCTCTCACCCGTCCCGGACGGGTCGGCGCTTTCCGGTGCGGTGTCCGGCGCAGGGTCACTCGGCTGCTCCGGGTCGTCTGCCCCGGAGCCGGAGTCGGACTCCTGGGGGAGACGGCCCTCGGGTGCCCCGGGGTTCCCGGGCTCGTCCGGGTCCTTCGCCGCCGTGCCGGGGCCGTCGTCCTCGGGCTGCCGGGCCGCGGCGCGCTTGCGCTGGGTGTACATCCGGAAGCCGGCGAGGACGAGGAGCAGGACGCCACCGCCGATGACCAGCATCACCGTGGGGGTGACCTCCGTGACCTTCACGTCGAAGGTCACGGGTTCGCCGTATTTGCGGCCGTCCTCGGTGTACAGCTGGGCGATGACCGCGACGCGGCCGTTGGCGTTGGCCGAGGTGGTGAACTTCACCGACTGGCTGTGCCCGCCGGAGATCTCCACAGGCTGTTCGTAGTAGGCCTTGCCGCCGATCTCCAGACGGGTCGGCATGGTCGACTCCAGGCGCAGCACCAGGTGGCCGACGGGCTGGACCAGGTTGTTCTGGACCGTGACCGGGATGGTGGCGCTGCGGCCCGAGAGCTTGGTCTCGGACTTGTCGATCAGCTTGACCTGGTCGGCCAGCTCGTCGAGCCATGCCTCCACGCCGTCCCGGTACCCTTCCGCCGCGCCCCGGTGGCCCCGCCAGGACGTGGACATGTCCCGGTTTATGGCCCGTCCGAACGGGGTGACGACGCGGGACTGGTCGCTGAGGATCACACGGAAGTTGTCGAGCTTGGCCTGGGTGCGGGCGATCTGCTCGAAGGCGGTGCGCGGCAGGTCCTGCCTGCGCAGCGAGGCGGGGTAGGCGGACGCCGGGGGGATGCGGGTGGTGGCGGCCGGGTCGGGCTTGTCCTTGGCGGTCGCGGTGAGGTCCTGGGGCTGGGTCCAGGTGCCGCCCTGGAGCGCCTTCACGGCCGCCGCCATGGCCTGTGCCTGGCTCGCCGTGGGCATGCGCTGCGGGGCGACGAGGATGCTGCGCTGCTTGTCGGTCTGCGAGTTCACTTCCAGGCTCTGGGCCAGGAACCGCTGCACGGCCAGGGTGGACGCGCCCGCCTTCGTCAGATCGCCCTCGAACACCGTGGACAGCCGGCTGTCGGCGACCACGGCCGTGGTGCCCCCGCCGACCGGGCGGGCGGCGGACGGCGTGTACGGCAGCCCGGCGGTCTCCTGGAGGCTGTCGCTGCGGGCGATCACCCGGTCGGCCCCGGCGGAGGTCGCGACCTTCATGATCGACCGGTCCACGGCGCCGTCGACCGGCCAGGCGAAGTCGGTGGTCGGGGTGACGTGGAGCACGGTCTTGACGGTGGTCGCGGCGACGTCGGTGGCGTCCTTGAGGTGGCTGAGCGAGCCGGTGACGCTGGTGCCGTTGTGCGCGAGGGAGGCCAGGTCGGGGTCGGCGAAGGGCAGGGCGACGACCTCCTTGCCGGCCACCGCCTTCTGCAGGGCGGCCAGCCACTGCTTGGCGAGCGCCTGGTGCTCGCGCGGACCGGGCGTGCTGGTGCCGTCGGCGGCCTGGAGCCGGTAGTTGCCCACGGCCATCGCGTCGACCGAGGCCAGCAGGTCCGGGTCGATCACCCAGGTGACGTCGAGATCCTTGCCCAGGTCCACCATCTGGGCGAGCCGGCCGCCGGGCGCCAGCTCCTTCGCCAGGTCGTCGTTCAGGAACTCCGGCGTCTGGAGGTCGCCCGCGCCGGTCTTGGCCGTCATGTGGACCGTGGACAGCAGCGGCCACAGGACCGTGGTCCTGGTCTTGGTGCCGGCGTCCGACGGCTGCCACGGCAGGAAGGTCCGCTGGATGCCGAGCACCCGCGGCCAGGGCCGGGCGGAGGTCTCGCCGGAGAGGGCGACCCCGAACTCGTAGACCCCGTCGTCGTCCAGGCCGAGCTTGTCGACGGGGACGGAGATGCTGAAGTGCTGGGCGACGCCCGGGGCGAGCTTGTCGAACTTCTCCTCGTACTTGTCGCCGACCTCGGAGGCGGTGCCGCCCTGCGGATCGTCGGAGTGCCGGGCGACGGAATCGATGTCCGAGCGGGTGGTCAGCTGGGGGCCGACCCGAAGGCCCACATGGGCGTCGGTGACGGCCTGCTTGCCGTTGTTGGTCACCGTGCCGGACACGGTCAGCGTGTCGCCGTCCGTGGGGGCACTGGGGGTGAGCGAGTCCAGGGAGACGGACACCGAGTCCGAGGAGGCGGCCTGCGCGGGCGCGGCGACGGGCAGCTGGAGCAGACCGGCCAGCAGTGGCGCCCCGGTGAGCAGTGCTCCGGCGCGCCGCAGCCACCGGCGGGCAGGTGAGGCACTGGTCCCCTGGAAGTCAGCCGCCTCGGCCACGCGCTCGCCCGTCCCTCGTCGTCAGTGGTCGTCGGAATGTGCGTCCACGCATGGTAACGATGCGCGCTGAAGGGAAGTGCCGCGGTCTCCTTCACAAGATCGGCGAGCAGTCGCGGCGCGTCCCCTATATCCAGTATCGAGGGGAGAGCGGCCGTACGCCGCGAGAGCTGCGCTTGCGGTGGATATGCAAGGGGCTGTCCCATCGCCCCGGCGGGGTGCTCCGGCGCGGGCGCACGCCGATGACCGTCTCCGGCCGGGCCGCCTTCGGGCGCGCGGGGCACGTACCCTCTTCTGTTGTGCCGAACCCCAACGAAGACACTCCCTCTGCCCTGAGCCAGGCGCAGCAGCGCGCGGTCGCCGAGCTGCTGCGGGTGGCGCCCGTCGCCGACGACCTCGCCCGCCGTTTCCAGGAGGCCGGGTTCTCGCTCGCCCTGGTCGGCGGATCGGTCCGGGACGCGCTGCTCGGCCGGCTCGGCAACGACCTGGACTTCACCACCGACGCTCGCCCCGAGGACGTACTGAAGATCGTCCGGCCATGGGCGGACGCCGTATGGGAGGTGGGGATCGCCTTCGGCACGGTCGGCGCGCACAAGGGCGGTTACCAGATCGAGATCACCACCTACCGGTCGGAGGCGTACGACCGCACCTCGCGCAAGCCGGAGGTGTCGTACGGCGACTCCATCGAGGAGGACCTGGTCCGCCGCGACTTCACGGTCAACGCGATGGCCGTGGCACTGCCCGAGAAGACCTTCATCGATCCGCACGGCGGCCTGGAGGACCTCGCGGCCCGTGTGCTGAGCACCCCGGGCACGCCCGAGGAGTCCTTCTCGGACGATCCCCTGCGCATGATGCGGGCCGCCCGTTTCGCCGCCCAGCTGGACTTCACGGTGGCCCCCGAGGTCGTCACCGCGATGACGGAGATGGCCGGTCGGATCGAGATCGTCTCGGCGGAGCGGGTCCGGGACGAGCTGAACAAGCTCCTGCTGTCCGCGCACCCGCGCAAGGGGCTGACGCTGCTGGTCGACACCGGGCTCGCCGAGTACGTCCTGCCCGAGCTGCCGGCGCTGCGTCTGGAGAGCGACGAGCACCACCGGCACAAGGACGTCTACGAGCACACGCTGATCGTCCTGGAGCAGGCGATCGCTCTGGAGGAGGACGGTCCCGACCTCACTCTCCGGCTGGCCGCGCTGCTGCACGACATCGGCAAGCCGCGCACCCGCCGCTTCGAGCAGGACGGCCGGGTCTCCTTCCACCACCACGAGGTGGTCGGCGCCAAGATGACCAAGAAGCGCATGACCGCCCTGAAGTACTCCAACGAGCTGGTCAAGGACGTCTCCCGGTTGGTCGAACTCCACCTGCGGTTCCACGGCTACGGCACCGGGGAATGGACGGACTCGGCGGTCCGCCGCTACGTCCGTGACGCGGGCCCGCTGCTGGACCGTCTGCACAAGCTGACCCGCTCCGACTGCACCACGCGCAACAAGCGCAAGGCGGCGGCGCTCTCCCGGGCCTACGACGGCCTGGAGAGGCGGATCGCCCAGCTGAAGGAGCAGGAGGAGCTGGACGCCATCCGTCCCGACCTCGACGGCAACCAGATCATGGAGATCCTCGGGGTCGGCCCCGGCCCGGCCGTCGGCAAGGCGTACAAGCACATGCTGGAGCTGCGCCTGGAGCACGGACCCATGGATCACGCTGCCGCGGTGGCGGCCCTGAAGGAGTGGTGGGCCGCGCAGAGCTGAGCCGGGTCCCGGAGGGGTGTTTCACGTGAAACACCCCTCCGGGACGGCGACAACGAGGGCCGATGTTTCACGTGAAACATCGGCCCTCGTTCTGTCCTGCCGGATTCCGGTCGGCTCGTCGGCTCACCGCCGCCCGAAGCGGACCAGGGTCACGGCGATCACGCCGTAGATGAGGGCGACGAGCATCACCAGCGGCGTCGAGCGGCCATCCGGTGGCAGCATCAGCGCGGCCACCCCCGCCGCACCGACGAAGGCGACGTTGAAGAGGACGTCGTACACGGAGAAGACGCGGCCGCGGAAGCCGTCCTCCACACACGCCTGGACGATCGTGTCCGTGGCGATCTTGGCTCCCTGGGTGATCAGCCCCAGGACGAAGGCGGCGACCATGAGCGGCCCGGTGGCGAACGGAAGCCCCAGTGCCGGCTCCAGCACCATGGCCGCCCCGGAGCACGCCACGATCCAGCGGCGGGGGCCGAGCCGTCCCGCCGTCCAGGGCGTCACCACGGCCGCCGCGAAGAACCCGGCGCCGGACAGCGCCAGCGCCACCCCCAGCAGCCGTAGCCCTTCCTCGGGGGAGCCGGCCAGGGCATGGCGGCAGAGCATGAGCAGCAGGACGAGGAGCGCCCCGTAGCAGAAGCGCATCAGCGTCATCGCGGCCAGCGCCCACGCCGCCTCGCGGCGCCGGGGCGCCGTCAGGTGCCGGATGGCCGCCGGCAGCTCGCGCGCGGTCCCGGCGAGTGCCGTGCCGATACGGGGGCGGGCCGGGCGCCGGTCGGGGCCGAGGAGGCCGGGGGGCAGGCGCAGGGACGCGAGGCTCGCGCTCAGATACAGCAGGGCCCCGCACAGGACCACCGCCGCGTCGGAGTCCGCCGCCACCATCCGGACCGCGAAGGCCAGACCCCCTCCGGCGGTCGCGGCCAGGGTGCCGGCCGTCGGGGAGAGCGAGTTGGCCAACACCAGGCGCTCGGCGTCGACGACCCGGGGCAGCGCGGCGGAGAGCCCGGCCAGGACGAAGCGGTTGACGGCCGTGACACACAGCGCGGAGACGTAGAAGAGCCAGTCGGGAGCGCCGCTCGTGATCAGCACGGCGGTGGCCGCCGCCAGCAGGGCCCGCAGCAGATTGCCGTACACGAAGACCTGCCGGCGTCGCCAGCGGTCCAGCAGGACACCGGCGAAGGGGCCGACCAGGGAGTAGGGGAGCAGCAGGACGGCCATGGCAGAGGCGATGGCGGCCGCCGAGGCCTGCCTCTCCGGGGAGAAGACGACGTATGCGGCGAGCGCGACCTGGTAGACCCCGTCGGCGCCCTGGGACAGAAGGCGGACGTACAGCAGGTGCCGGAAACGCCGCAGGCTCCACAGCAGGCGCAGGTCACGTACGACGGGCATGGGCGACAGCCTCACATGAGCGGAAGGTCCCCGGGTCACGTGACCCGGGGACCTTCACAGCCCTGGCAGGAGCGTTTCGTGCGAGCGGTCCTCAGCGCCTCAGCGCTCGACCTCGCCGCGGATGAACTTCTCGACGTTCTCGCGGGCCTCGTCGTCGAAGTACTGGACCGGCGGGGACTTCATGAAGTACGAGGAGGCCGACAGGATCGGGCCGCCGATGCCGCGGTCCTTGGCGATCTTCGCGGCGCGCAGGGCGTCGATGATGACACCGGCGGAGTTCGGGGAGTCCCAGACCTCCAGCTTGTACTCCAGGTTCAGCGGGACGTCACCGAAGGCGCGGCCCTCGAGGCGGACGTAGGCCCACTTGCGGTCGTCCAGCCAGGCCACGTAGTCGGACGGGCCGATGTGGACGTTCTTCTCGCCGAGGTCCCGGTCGGGGATCTGGGAGGTGACGGCCTGCGTCTTGGAGATCTTCTTGGACTCCAGGCGCTCGCGCTCGAGCATGTTCTTGAAGTCCATGTTGCCGCCGACGTTCAGCTGCATCGTGCGGTCGAGGATGACACCGCGGTCCTCGAACAGCTTCGCCATGACACGGTGCGTGATGGTCGCGCCGACCTGGGACTTGATGTCGTCACCGACGATCGGGACGCCCGCCTCGGTGAACTTGTCCGCCCACTCCTTGGTGCCGGCGATGAAGACCGGGAGGGCGTTGACGAAGGCGACCTTGGCGTCGATGGCGCACTGGGCGTAGAACTTCGCCGCGTCCTCGGAGCCCACGGGCAGGTAGCAGACCAGGACGTCGACCTGCTTGTCCTTCAGGACCTGGACGACGTCGACCGGCTCCTCGGCGGACTCCTCGATGGTCTCGCGGTAGTACTTGCCGAGGCCGTCGAGGGTGTGGCCGCGCTGGACCGTGACACCGGTGCTGGGCACGTCGCAGATCTTGATGGTGTTGTTCTCGGAGGCGCCGATGGCGTCCGCCAGGTCCAGACCGACCTTCTTGGCGTCGACGTCGAACGCCGCGACGAACTCGACGTCGCGCACGTGGTAGTCACCGAACTGCACGTGCATCAGGCCGGGGACCTTGGACGCCGGGTCGGCGTCCTTGTAGTACTCGACTCCCTGCACCAGCGACGCGGCGCAGTTGCCCACGCCGACGATGGCTACGCGAACCGAACCCATTCCGGTTGCTCCCTGTGTGTACGAGTGAGGCCCTGACTGGGTCTCACGTGGCGGTGTCGTCGGGCGTATCCGTGCGGGGGGCCTCCCCGCGACGGGGCAGGCCGCCCGTCGTTCCATTGGTGGTGTCCTGCTGAGCGGGCCCCCCGGACGCGGAACCCCTCAGGTCCCGCCCGGCCCGCTCGCTCTCGATGAGCTCGTTCAGCCAGCGCACTTCGCGCTCCACGGACTCCATCCCGTGGCGCTGGAGCTCGAGCGTGTAGTCGTCGAGGCGCTCCCGGGTGCGCGCCAGTGAGGCGCGCATCTTCTCCAGGCGCTCCTCCAGGCGGCTGCGCCGGCCCTCCAGGACGCGCATGCGCACATCGCGCGAGGTCTGCCCGAAGAAGGCGAACCGCGCGGCGAAGTGTTCGTCCTCGTAGGCGTCGGGGCCGGTCTGCGAGAGCAGCTCCTCGAAGTGTTCCTTGCCTTCCGCCGTCAGCCGGTAAACGATCTTGGCGCGGCGTCCGGCGAGGGGAGCGGCGAGGGCGTCGTCATGGGTGTTCCCGGGCTCCTCGATCAGCCAGCCGTTGGCGACCAGCGTCTTGAGACAGGGATAGAGCGTCCCGTAGCTGAACGCACGGAACACACCCAGCGAGGTGTTCAGCCGTTTGCGCAGCTCATAGCCGTGCATCGGGGACTCCCGCAGCAGGCCGAGCACGGCGAACTCGAGGATGCCGGAGCGCCGGCTCATCGTCGCCTCCTCCCGGCCCGCGGGGTGGTCCCGCAGGTCTCGCAGTGCCTGTCAGCGCCTTATCTCGCGCTGATGTATCGGTTCGATACATCACGACGATAGAACGGCCCGTCACATGCGACAAGGGGGACGGCGGTGAACGGGATCACATCACCGATTCGTAGGAGGCAAGTTGCCTGTTTTGGGGTGAACTTCGGGGCTCGGTGGGTTTTGGTGCTGCGTAGTCTGTGCGGCATGGACACCACCGGGAACCGCGTGACGCCTGGGGAGCGTCCTCGTCCCCGGTGCAGTACGGGTGAATGCGGAACCGACCACATCCGTACTCCGGGGGGACCGGAAACCAGCCGCCGTTCCAGGCGCGCACGGGTGCGCCTGCCCGAGGAGTAATCGTTCGATGAGCGAGCACCGTCGCAAACCGCCGCAGCCGCAGGGAGGCGGACGTGCCGCGGCCCGACGCGGCCAGTCCGGCTCGTCCTCCGGCCGCCGTGCGGCACCGCGAGGCGCCACCGGGTCTCCTGCCGACTCCTATGGACTCCGCTCCCATGAGCCGGACTCCGCCGGCCCGGGGGGAGAGGAGCGCCCCTACGGCGGCCGGGCCGAGGCGCGCCGTGCGGCGCAGAGAGGCAGCCGGCGCAGAGGGACCGACACCACGGGCCCCGGGCGCGGCAGGGGCCGTGCGACGACGGCACCCGGCAAGAAGCGGTTCATCGACTACCCCCGGGCAGGCAAGGGCGGCTGGCGGCGCTGGGTGCCGTCCTGGAAGCTCGTCAGCGGGCTGTTCGTCGGCTTCGTCGGCGGTCTGGTGGTGATGATCGGCGTCGGCTACGCGATGGTGTCGATCCCTAACGAGAACGACGCGGCGAAGTCGCAGAACAACGTCTACTACTGGTCCGACGGCACCCAGATGGTGGCCACGGGCACCGGGGTCAACCGGCAGAACGTCAGCATCGACCAGATCCCCGAGGCGATGCGGTACGCGGTCATCTCCGCCGAGAACAAGTCCTTCTACCAGGACTCCGGCGTCGACCCCATGGGCATCGCGCGCGCCATGGCCAACATGGCCCGGGGCGGCCAGACGCAGGGTGGCTCGACGATCACCCAGCAGTACGTGAAGAACACGTACCTGAGCCAGGAGCAGACGGTCACCCGCAAGTTCAAGGAGATGTTCATCTCCATAAAGGTGGGCACGAAGCTCGACAAGAACCAGATTCTCCAGGGCTATCTGAACACCTCGTACTTCGGGCGGGGCGCGTACGGCATCCAGGCCGCGGCGCAGACCTACTACGGCAAGAACGCCGTCGACCTCAAGCCGAGCGAGTGCGCCGTCCTGGCCGCGCTGCTCAAGGGCCCGACGTACTACGACCCCGCGGGCAACCAGGACCTCGACAAGACGGCGACCCCGCAGGCCAACGAGAAGCGCTCCAAGGAGCGCTGGGCGTGGATCCTCGGCGAGATGCACAAGGACAAGCACCTCAGCGACGCCGAGTACAAGGAAGCCATCGCCCAGTACCCCAAGCCCGACGGCCGCAAGGCGACCAGGGGCATGACCGGTCAGGTCAGCTACCTGGTCGACACGGCGAAGAAGTACGTCCTCGCCCACTCCGACATCACGGAGGCGCAGTTCGACCGGGGCGGCTACCAGATCTACACGACCTTCGAGAAGGACAAGGTCAGCGCGCTGGCCAAGGCCGTGAAGAGCGTGCAGGCGGAGAAGCTCGACCCGGAGCACCGGGAGCTGGACAAGTACGTCCAGTTCGGCGCGGCCTCGGTGAAGCCCAAGGACGGCGCGATCGTGGCGCTGTACGGCGGTGACGGCTACGAGAAGGGGCACTTCACCAACAACGCGGACACCTCCGGTGTCCCCGTGGGTTCGACCTGGAAGCCCTTCGTGCTCGCCGCGGCCATGGAGTACGGCACGTACAAGTCCGGCGGACAGGGCGTGTCCCCGCTGAGCAAGTACAACGGCGACGACCATCTCAAGGTCCGCAAGCCGGACGGGACGTATTACCTCAACAAGGACAACTCCTACTTCTTCCAGGAGAACGAGAGCGACCATCCCTGGGGTTACATCACCCTGCGCAAGGCGATGGAGCAGTCCGTCAACACACCCTTCGTGCAGCTCGGTGTCGACGTGGGGATGTCCAAGGTGCGTGACGTCGCCAAGGCGGCCGGCATCCTGCCGCAGAGCATGTCGCAGGACCTCAACCCGTCCTTCGCCATCGGTACGTCCACGCCCAGCGCGATCCGCATGGCCGACGCCTACGCGACCTTCGCCGCATCCGGTCAGCAGACGGAGCCGTACTCCGTGACGGCCGTCAAGTACAACGGCACCGACGCGCCCAGCTTCGTCAAGCCGAAGCCCGCCCCCAAGGAGGCGATGGACCCCAACATCGCCAACAACGTCACGGACGTCCTGGAGAACGTCATCCAGAACGGCACCGCCACGAAGGCCCTCGCTCTCGGCCGTACGGCGGCGGGCAAGACCGGTACCACCGACGAGAACAAGTCGGCCTGGTTCGTCGGCTACACCCAGCAGCTGTCGACCTCGGTGGCGATGTTCCGTGAGAACCCCAAGGACCACAGGCTGCTGTCCATGAACGGCACCGCGAACACGGACTCCATCCACGGTGGTGACATCCCGACGCAGGTGTGGACCGATTACATGAAGGCGGCGCTCAAGGGCCAGAACGACCCGGGCTTCCCGAAGGCCACCCCCATCGGCACGGTCCAGAACCAGGCGGGGGCCCCCTCGCCGACCCCGAGCTTCACCCCCACCCCGAGCCGGTCCCCGAGCGCCACGCCGACCCCCACTCCCAGCAAGACGACGCCCACGCCGACCCCCTCGGCGAGCGAGACCTGCGGCTTCGGATGGGGCGACAACTGCGGTGACAACGGCAACGGCAACGGCGGCGCCGACGGTGGCGGCAACGGCATCGGAGGCACGGACACCGGAGGTACCGACGGAGGCACCTTCCCGACGCCCACCGGCACGGAGACCACCGGACCCGGAACCAGCCGGGGCAATGGCAATGGCAACGGCAACGGCAGCGACGGCGGAGGCTGGTTCGCGGGCCAGGAGGGCTAGCCCGGTTCCGGCCGGCCGGCGCGGAAGGACCCGCCCGGAGCGTTTCACGTGAAACAGGGGCCGTCGCACCCACGAGGTGCGGCGGCCCTCGGCGTATTCCTGGACGGGTACGGCTTCCGGGACGGGTACGGCAGGATGTGCCCCATGCCCAGTGCAGAGACGACGTCCGCGAGCCAGCACGAGCCCGGGCCCGTGCGGTCCGCCGCGGCAGAACAGGTGCCGCCGACCAGGGAGGACGAGGTCGCCGCCGCCGGCAGTGAGCTGATCGGCGGCCCCCTGGGACGGCGCGCCCTGCCCGGGTTCTCCTGGTGGACCCCGGTGCGGATCGTGGCGCTCGTGGCCATCGGCATGTTCGCCCTCGGCCTGGTCCAGAAGGCGCCCTGCTACCACGACGCCTGGTTCTTCGGCGCGAGCAGCCAGTACACCCACGCCTGCTACTCGGACATCCCGCACCTCTACCAGGGCCGCGGATTCGCCGACGATCTCGTGCCGTACTTCGACAAGCTTCCCGGCGACATGGACTACCTCGAATACCCGGTGCTCACCGGCGTGTTCATGGAGGTGGCCTCCTGGCTGACCCCGCACAGCGGCTCAATCCAGCACCAGGAGCGGTGGTACTGGTTCGTCAACGCCGGGATGCTGATGGCGTGCGCCGCCGTCATCGCCGTCACCGTGGCCCGTACCCACCGCCGGCGCCCCTGGGACGCCCTGCTGGTCGCCCTGGCGCCCGCCTTCGCCCTGACCGCGACCATCAACTGGGACCTGCTCGCCGTGGCGCTGACGGCCGCCGCGATGCTGATGTGGTCGCGGGGCCGGGCCCTCGCCTTCGGTGTCCTGCTGGGCCTCGCCACGGCCGCCAAGCTGTATCCCTTCCTGTTGCTCGGACCGTTGCTGGTGCTGTGCTGGCGGGCCGGGAAGTGGCGCGCGTTCTTCCAGGCCCTGGCGGGCGCGGTGGGTGCCTGGCTCGTGGTGAACCTGCCGGTGATGCTCACCCATGACTCCTCGGGCTTCCACATCCGCGAGGGCTGGGCGAAGTTCTACACCTTCAGCAAGGAGCGCGGTGTCGACTTCGGCTCCTTCTGGCTGATCTGGGCGCAGAACTCCAGCGACCCGCCCACCACCGGCTTCATCAACAACGCGGCCACCGTGCTGGTGGTGCTGTGCTTCCTCGGCATCGCCGCGCTGACGTTCACCGCCCCGCGCCGGCCGCGCTTCGCCCAGCTCGCCTTCCTGATGGTGGCCGCCTTCGTCCTCACCAACAAGGTCTACTCGCCGCAGTACGTCCTGTGGCTGGTGCCGCTGGCGGTCCTCGCCCGGCCCAAGTGGCGGGACTTCCTGATCTGGCAGGCGTGCGAGGTGGCGTACTTCCTGGGCATCTGGATGTACCTCGCCTACACGACCAGCGGAGACGCCCACAAGGGACTGCCGACGCAGGGCTACCACTGGGTGATCGTGGTGCACCTGCTGGGCACGCTGTACCTGTGTGCCGTCGTCGTACGGGACATCCTCATGCCGGAGCGGGACGTGGTGCGCCGGTCCGGGGACGACGATCCCTCGGGCGGGGTGCTCGACGGGGCGCCGGACGCCTTCGCGCTCGGGGCCGCGGCGGCCGGTCCGTCGGGGCAGGACGCCCGGTTCGGGGCGCCGCCGGTGGACTGGGGCCGTCCCGGCGCACCCTCCCCCGACGACCGCCCGCTCTGAGAGCACCGGGCGCCCCGTCGGTGGCGCGGACACACGGAAGGCCGTACCCGGGACTCCGGGTACGGCCTTCCCGCTGTCGTGACCTGCCTCAGCGGTCCACGATGCGGTCGAACTGGGTCGTGGTGTGCCGCAGGTGGGCCACCAGCTCGTCGCCCACATGCGGCTCGGGGGCGTCCGAGGGCACGAACAGGATCGACACCTGCATGTGCGGCGGCTCGGCGAACCAGCGCTGCTTGCCGCCCCAGACGAACGGGGACAGATTCCGGTTGACCGTGGCCAGACCGGCCCGGGCGACGCCCTTGGCCCGCGGCATGACGCCGTGCAGGGCCTTCGGGGCCTCCAGGCCCACCCCGTGCGACGTACCGCCCGCCACGACCACCAGGTAGCCGTCGGAGGCCGCCTTCTGCTGCCGGTAGCCGAACCGGTCGCCCTTCGCCACGCGTGTGACGTCCAGGACCGCGCCGCGGTACTCGGTGGCGTCGTGGTCCCCCAGCCACAGCCGCGTGCCGATACGGGCGCGGAACCGGGTCTGCGGGAACTGCTGCTGGAGGCGGATCAGCTCCTCCGCCTTGAGGTGGCTGACGAACATCGTGTGCAGCGGCAGCCGGGCCGCGCGCAGCCGGTCCATCCAGCCGATGACCTCCTCGACGGCGTCCGAGCCGTCGGTGCGGTCCAGCGGCAGGTGGATGGCGAAGCCCTCCAGCCGGACGTTCTCTATGGCCTGGTGCAGCTGCGGCAGGTCCTGCTCGCTGACGCCGTGCCGCTTCATCGAGGACATCACCTCGATGACGACACGGGCGCCCACGAGGCCGTAGACGCCGTCGACGGACGACACCGAGCGGATCACCCGGTCGGGCAGCGGGACGGGCTCCTCGCCGCGCCGGTACGGCGTCAGCACCAGCAGGTCACCGCCGAAGAAGTCCTTGATGCGCGCGGCCTCGTAGGTGGTGCCGACCGCGAGCAGATCGGCGCCGAGCCGTGTGGCCTCCTCCGACAGCCGTTCGTGCCCGAAGCCGTAGCCGTTGCCCTTGCAGACCGGGACGAGCCCTGGGAACTGCTCCTGCACGTGCTTGTGGTGCGCCCGCCAGCGCGCGGTGTCGACGTAGAGCGTGAGCGCCATGGCCGGACCCGGGACCTTTCTCGTGGCTGGGTGGATCAGAGAGGGAAAAGCTGTGAAGGCTATGGAATCAAACGCCGGCGGCTCAGCGGCGCGACATGTAGATGTCGAGCGCCTTGTGGAGCAGCTTGTTCAGCGGGAAGTCCCATTCGCCGAGGTACTCGGCGGCCTGTCCGCCGGTGCCCACCTTGAACTGGATCAGGCCGAAGAGGTGGTCGGTCTCGTCCAGGGAGTCGGAGATACCGCGCAGGTCGTAGACGGTGGCGCCCATCGCGTAGGCGTCGCGCAGCATCCGCCACTGCATCGCGTTCGACGGCCGGACCTCGCGGCCGATGTTGTCCGAGGCGCCGTAGGAGTACCAGACGTGCCCGCCGACGATCAGCATCGTCGCCGCGGAGAGGTTCACGCCGTTGTGGCGCGCGAAGTACAGCCGCATGCGGTTGGGGTCCTCGGTGTTGAGGGCGGTCCACATGCGCTGGAAGTACGACAGCGGGCGCGGCCGGAACCGGTCGCGGACGGCCGTGATCTCGTACAGCCGCTGCCACTCGGGCAGGTCCTGGTAGCCGCCCTGGACGACCTCGACGCCCGCCTTCTCCGCCTTCTTGATGTTGCGGCGCCACAGCTGGTTGAAGTTCTTGTGGACCTCTTCCAGGGAACGGTTGGCCAACGGCACCTGGTAGACGTAGCGGGGCTGCACGTCGCCGAAGCCGGCGCCGCCGTCCTCGCCCTGCTGCCAGCCCATGCGGCGCAGCTTGTCGGACACCTCGAAGGCGCGCGGCTCGATGTAGTCGGCCTGCAGGTCACGCAGCCGCTTGACGTCCGGGTCCTGGATACCCCGCTTGATCGTGTCGGCGTTCCAGCGGCGGATGATCACCGGCGGGCCCATCTTCACGGAGAAGGCACCCTGCTGCTTCAGGTGCGCCAGCATCGGCTGGATCCACTCGTCCAGGTTCGGCGCGTACCAGTTGATGACCGGGCCCTCGGGGAGGTACGCGAGGTAACGCTTGATCTTGGGCAGCTGGCGGTAGAGGACCAGACCGACGCCGACCAGGTGACCGCTCTTGTCGAACCAGCCGAGGTTCTCCGAGCGCCACTCCGCCTTGACATCGGCCCAGGCCGGGACCTGCATGTGGCTCGCCGCCGGCAGGCTCTGGATGAAGGCCAGATGCTGCTCGCGACTGATGGTCCTCAGGGTCAGGCTCATTCGGGGCGCTCCTCGGGCTGGTGTGTCCCCATGGGTTCAGGGGCTCCGGCTCTCGCGCCGAAGCCTACTGCGCCTCGCGAGCGCCCCGACTGGGCATATGGCCTCGAGCCGGGGAGTCAGCCGACGACACCGCCGAACAGACCACCGTGCGCCATGCCGATCAGGAAGCCGACCCCTGCGGCACCGAGCCCGAGGATGAGGCCGAACCGCTGCCGCGTGGTCACCGAGACCCACTGTCCGTACACGCCGGTGCCCAGCGCGACCAGGCCCGCCCACGAGGTCAGTAGGTGGAGGCTGTGGAAGAAGGCGGTGATGAAGGACAGCACGCCCAGGACGAGCGTCACCGCCATCAGGGCGTCCTGCAGAGGATGAGGCTTGCCGTCCGAGGCGAAGAGGGAACCGGCGGTGTTGGGTTGCAATGCCTGTGCCATGGGCACCTCCAGCGGAAGGCGGCGCATCGTAGCGCCGTACACACCCGTTGTGTACAGATTGTCCGGCCCGGCGGCCGGATTTCAACCGGAAGCGGGTGTGCGGGTAGTCTGTACCGTCTGCACTGGTGTCTGCCCAGACCTGTACAGGTCACACCGACCGGCTCCCCCCGAGGGAACCCGATTGTCAGTGGCGGCCGATACCGTTGCGTACGCATAACAACCCTCCTGCCACGGAACGACCGTGGCCGCTGAGTCCAAAGGAGGTGGGTTCCACATGCGTCACTACGAGGTGATGGTCATCCTCGACCCCGATCTCGAGGAGCGCGCTGTCTCCCCGCTGATCGAGAACTTCCTGTCCGTCGTCCGTGACGGCGGCGGCAAGGTTGAGAAGGTCGACACCTGGGGCCGTCGTCGTCTCGCCTACGAGATCAAGAAGAAGCCCGAGGGCATCTACTCGGTCATCGACCTGCAGGCCGAGCCTGCGGTCGTCAAGGAGCTCGACCGCCAGATGAACCTGAACGAGTCGGTCCTCCGGACCAAGGTCCTCCGTCCCGAGACCCACTGAGCCCCGCGCTCAGCTGATCCCGGGATTCGAGTAGCAGCAACCAAGCAGCCAGAGCAGCAAACCCGCCGAGAGGTTCCCCCATGGCAGGCGAGACCGTCATCACGGTCATCGGCAATCTTGTCGACGACCCCGAGCTGCGCTTCACCCCGTCCGGTGCGGCGGTCGCGAAGTTCCGCGTCGCGTCCACTCCCCGCACCTTCGACCGCCAGACGAACGAGTGGAAGGACGGCGAGAGCCTCTTCCTGACCTGCTCGGTCTGGCGCCAAGCGGCGGAGAACGTCGCCGAGTCGCTCCAGCGAGGCATGCGCGTCATCGTGCAGGGCCGGCTGAAGCAGCGGTCCTACGAGGACCGCGAGGGCGTCAAGCGCACGGTCTACGAGCTGGACGTCGACGAGGTCGGCCCCAGCCTGCGCAACGCCACGGCCAAGGTCACCAAGACCGCCGGTGGCGGTGCCCGCGGTGGCCAGGGCGGTTACGGCGGCGGTGGCGGCCAGGGCGGCGGCTGGGGCGGTGGCCCCGGTGGCGGTCAGGGCGGCGCTCCGGCCGACGACCCGTGGGCGACCGGCGCTCCCGCCGGTGGCAACCAGGGTGGCGGCGGCTGGGGCGGCGGCTCCGGCGGCGGTGGCGGCTACTCGGACGAACCCCCCTTCTAAGCCTTCGGGCCAGGCCTTCCGGGCCGGTCCGGGCCGAGGGCGGGTCGTACCCCCACTTCTTGATCACACAGGAGAACACCATGGCGAAGCCGCCTGTGCGCAAGCCGAAGAAGAAGGTCTGCGCTTTCTGCAAGGACAAGGTCACGTACGTGGACTACAAGGACACGAACATGCTGCGGAAGTTCATTTCCGACCGCGGCAAGATCCGTGCCCGCCGCGTGACCGGCAACTGCACGCAGCACCAGCGTGACGTCGCCACGGCCGTCAAGAACAGCCGTGAGATGGCGCTGCTGCCCTACACCTCCACCGCGCGATAAGGGAAGGGTGACCGACTCATGAAGATCATCCTCACCCACGAGGTCTCCGGCCTCGGCGCCGCGGGCGACGTCGTCGACGTCAAGGACGGTTACGCTCGCAACTACCTGATCCCGCGGAAGTTCGCTATCCGCTGGACCAAGGGTGGCGAGAAGGACGTCGAGCAGATCCGCCGCGCCCGTAAGATCCACGAGATCCAGACCATCGAGCAGGCCAACCAGGTGAAGGCCCAGCTCGAGGGCGTCAAGGTCCGCCTGGCCGTCCGCTCCGGCGACTCCGGCCGTCTCTTCGGTTCCGTCACCCCGGCCGACATCGCGTCCGCGATCAAGGCTTCCGGTGGCCCCGAGGTCGACAAGCGCCGCATCGAGCTCGGCGCTCCGATCAAGACCCTGGGCGCCCACGAGACGTCCGTGCGTCTGCACCCCGAGGTTGCCGCCAAGGTCAACATCGAGGTCGTCGCGGCCTGATCGCCGCGTGATCGCAACGCTCGCTTGAGCCGTTGAGAGGGGCCGCATCCGTGAAGGGTGCGGCCCTTTCGCATGACCGTGCGTCCCGGGCCGGGGGTGGTCACCGCGGCATGTTTCACGTGAAACGGGCGGGCGGCCGGAAGCAGCGCAGAGCAGTCAGCGGGTCGCGCCCGTCACGATCCAGCGGCCCGAGCGGGTGCGCAGCCACAGCGTCAGCATGCGGACCACCATCATCAGGGCCATAGCCGCCCAGACAGCGGTGAGCCCGCCGCCGAGCGTGGGCACCAGCAGGGCCACCGGGGCGAATACGGCCAGCGTGACGACCATGGCCCAGGCCAGATAGGGGCCGTCTCCCGCGCCCATCAGGACTCCGTCCAGGACGAAGACGATCCCGCAGACGGGCTGCGCGAGCGCCACGAGCAGCAGGGCCGGCAGCGCGGCGTCCTTCACCCCGGAGTCGCCGGTGAACAGCGGCAGGAAGAGCGGCCGCGTGACCACCACGAGCACGCCCAGGACGACACCGGTCGCGATGCCCCACTGGACCATGCGCCGACAGGCCTGGCGGGCCCCCTGGGCGTCGTCCGCGCCGAGATAGCGGCCGATGATGGCCTGCCCCGCGATCGCTATCGCGTCGAGCGCGAAGGCCAGCAGGCTCCAGAGGGAGAGGATGATCTGGTGCGCGGCGATGTCGGCGTCCCCGAGGCGGGCCGCGACCGCCGTGGCGATCATGGTCATCGCCCGCAGGGACAGCGTGCGGACCAGGAGGGGAACGCCGGCCTGGGCCGAGGCACGGATCCCGGCCGCGTCGGGCCGGAGGGAGGCACCGTGCCGACGGGCCCCGCGGACGACCACCGTCAGATAGACGGCGGCCATGCCGCACTGCGCGATGACCGTGCCCCAGGCCGAGCCGGCGATGCCGAGTCCGGCGCCATAGACGAGTACGGCGTTGAGGGCGGCGTTGGTGACGAAGCCGGCGATGGCGACGTGGAGCGGGGTCCTGGTGTCGTGCAGGCCGCGCAGTACCCCGGTCGCGGCCAGGACGATGAGCATCGGCGGGATGCCCAGCGCCGAGATGCGCAGATAGGTGGTGGCGTAGGGGGCCGCGGTGGACGAGGCACCGAAGAGGTCGACGATACCGGGGGCCAGTGGCAGGAAGACGGCGATGACGGCGATGCCGAGCAGCAGCGCCAGCCAGATGCCGTCCATGCCCTGCCGGAGCGCCGCCGGAAGATCGCCGGCGCCCATTCGACGGGCCACCGCGGCGGTGGTGGCGTAGGCGAGGAAGACGAACACGCTCACGGCGGTGGTCAGGAGCGCCGAGGCGACGCCGAGACCGGCCAGTTGGGCGGTCCCGAGATGGCCGACGATCGCACTGTCGGCCATGACGAAAAGAGGCTCGGCGACGAGGGCGCCGAAGGCCGGGACGGCCAGCGCGACGATTTCTCGGTCGTGCCGCCGACGGGTGGCCTGGGGTATGTCTGGAGCCTCTGTCATGCGCATCAATCTAATCGTCCACAGGTAAGTGATGCAACCGCCCGGTGCTCCTTACCTTTCGTCTCGGGCCGTGTCGTTTCGGGCACCGTTCGAAGCGATCTTGGCCCGAGTGGGGAAGTTTTTCTTCTGCACAGCCGGTGGATCGCAAAAGTGCAGGTCAGGGACGCGGTGCCGGGAAGATCGAGGGCTTGTTCACAGGGCTGTCCACCGGGTCGTGCACAGGTTTCGGCGAGTTCTCCACAGCATCGGGCCCGTCGTCCACATGGCCTGTGGATAACCAGATTGGCTGACGGTGCCGACGGGCCTACCGTGGTGCGGCGCCCGCTCCTTCCCACGGCCCGGCGAGTGACCCTCTTCCGGCCCGGGAACCGTCACAAATCCGACGCGCGAGAACCGGAGTCGGGCTTCTCGATTTGTCAGTGTCGTGCCGTACAAAAGAGGCCACGGCGAGGTCCGCCGTGCGGACGGGAGGAGGTGGCTCGGTGAGCATTTCCGAGCCCTTGGACGATCCGTGGGCCGACAGCGGACCCAGCGATCGTCTGCCGGCCTCCCGCCGGCGGGGTGACGGCGGCCGGGGCCGGGACGAGCAGCACGACCGGGGCCGGGAGTCCGGCGCCTGGGACGGCGGGGCCTCCGCCTTCGAGCGGGTGCCGCCGCAGGACCTGGACGCCGAGCAGTCCGTGCTGGGCGGCATGCTGCTGTCCAAGGACGCCATCGCCGACGTCGTGGAGATCCTCAAGGGCCACGACTTCTACAAGCCCGCGCACGAGACGATCTACCAGGCCATCCTGGACGTCTACGCCAAGGGCGAGCCGGCGGACCCGATCACCATCGCCGCCGAGCTGACCAAGCGCGGCGAGATCAACAAGGTCGGCGGGGCCGCGTATCTGCACACTCTCGTCCAGACCGTTCCGACGGCGGCCAACGCCGAGTACTACGCGGAGATCGTCCACGAGCGGGCCGTCCTGCGCCGCCTGGTCGAAGCCGGTACGCGCATCACACAGATGGGGTACGCGGCCGATGGCGACGTGGACGAGATCGTCAACCGCGCGCAGGCCGAGATCTACGCCGTCACCGAACAGCGCACCAGCGAGGACTACCTCCCGCTCGGCGACATCATGGAGGGCGCCCTCGACGAGATCGAGGCGATCGGCTCGCGCAGCGGCGAGATGACGGGCGTGCCCACCGGGTTCACCGACTTCGACTCCCTCACGAACGGCCTCCACCCCGGGCAGATGATCGTCATCGCCGCCCGTCCCGCCATGGGCAAGTCGACGCTCGCGCTGGACTTCGCCCGGGCCGCGTCCATCAAGCACAACCTGCCGAGCGTGATCTTCTCGCTCGAAATGGGCCGCAACGAGATCGCGATGCGTCTGCTGTCCGCCGAGGCCCGGGTCGCCCTGCACCACATGCGGTCCGGCACGATGACGGACGAAGACTGGACGCGGCTCGCCCGCCGGATGCCGGACGTGTCGGCCGCGCCGCTCTACATCGACGACTCCCCGAACCTGTCGATGATGGAGATCCGGGCCAAGTGCCGGCGCCTGAAGCAGCGCAACGACCTGAAGCTCGTCGTCATCGACTACCTCCAGCTGATGCAGTCCGGCGGCTCCAAGCGCGCCGAGAGCCGTCAGCAGGAGGTCTCGGACATGTCCCGTAACCTCAAGCTGCTCGCCAAGGAGCTGGAGATCCCGGTCATCGCGCTCTCGCAGCTCAACCGTGGTCCCGAGCAGCGCACCGACAAGAAGCCGATGGTCTCCGACCTGCGTGAGTCCGGCTCCATCGAGCAGGACGCCGACATGGTCATCCTGCTGCACCGCGAGGACGCCTACGAGAAGGAGTCCCCGCGCGCTGGCGAGGCGGACCTGATCGTCGCCAAGCACCGAAACGGCCCCACGGCCACCATCACGGTCGCCTTCCAGGGCCACTACTCCCGCTTCGTGGACATGGCCCAGACCTGATGTCCTCCTGACGTGCGAAATGGGTGGGACCGACCCCGCGAAGCCCTTACTGATCCCGACCAAAAACGCTTTGCCCGGGCCGGTGAGGGGTTGCTACCGTCTCGCCGGCGCGAGAGGCGCGTGATCACGGGACAGGGAGATTGATGAATATGGCTGCCGTCGGCCGTCTTCAGCATGCCCTTTCCCGGCCCGCGCGTTAGCAGAGCGCGGTCCGGTCGTTCCGACGAACCAGGAATGACACGTGACTTCCTCTTCTTCACCAGCCCGCGTTCAGCTGACCACCGACCGCCTCATTCTCCGGTCCTGGACCATGGTCGAGGCCGCCGCGGTCCTCGACGGCACCAGGTCGGCTCACTGGGCGGACGACTTCCCCGCCGAAGGCGACCGCGTCGTCGCGGGCCTCTTCGGCCAGTTCCCCGACTGGCTCGGCGAGCACGGCCACCGTCTGATCATCGAGCGCTGTAGCGGCCTGGTCGTGGGCTCCATCGGCCTGTTCTGGCCGCCCAGCGAGGGAATCCTCGAAATCGGATACGGCATCGTGGCCTCCCGCCGCGGCCGGGGCTACGCCCCCGAGGCCACCCGGGCCCTCGCCGAGTTCGCCCTCACCGCCCCCGGCGTCCACACGGTGTTCGCCAACGTGAAGCTCTCGAACCCGGCTTCCGTCCGCGTGCTCGAGAAGGCCGGCTTCCACCGATGGGCCACTGAGGACGACAACATGGCCGCCTTCGGGATCACGAAGACGGACCATCACGAACGGTGATCCGTCGGGGCCGGCGGGATGCCGTCGGCCCCGCATCGCCTCAGAGGAAATGACACGGCCGTGAGACAGACCGCCCTGGCCGAGCCCTGAGCCAGCCAGAGAAACCGCACGTCACAGCCTTTCCGCATGACAACGAAGCGGAGAACCTGCACGAATCCTCGGCCCGGGCGGCGACGGCGCTCCAGGGTTCCCGTGCACAGTGCGCGCCACTATGGTGTGCCGATGGTGTCGATCAAGCAGTTCCAGGTCACCTTCGACTGCGCGGAACCGGAGCGGCTCGCCCGTTTCTGGTGCGAGGTGCTGGGGTATGTCGTGCCCCCGCCGCCGGAGGGGGTCACCAGCTGGGACGAGTTCAACCGCTCACTGCCACCGGAGGACCAGGGTTCGCGGTTCGCCTGCGTCGATCCCTCCGGCGTGGGTCCGCGCCTGTTCTTCCAGCGCGTCCCCGAGGGAAAGGTCGTCAAGAACCGGGTGCATCTGTGCGTGCGGGTCGGCACCGGGCTCGTCGGTGAGGAGCGCCTGGCCGCGCTCGAGGCCGAGTGCGCGCGACTGGTCCCGCTGGGGGCGGTACGCCAGCGACTGCTGTACGACGGCCATGATTCGTGCATCGTGATGCAGGACATCGAGGGCAACGAGTTCTGCCTGGACTGAGGGCCCCGCGAACGCGAGAAGCCGTACGGCGGCAAGCGGCGCCACGGCGGCCTGGGCGCGGACAAACGGATTCGACGGCCGCCGTCGGCACGGGGTGGACTGGGCGCATGACGACACATCAGGAATCGCTGCTGCCGGGCACCCGGCGCGCGCTGCTGCACCGGATCGCCGTCGCGCAGGCCGAGGGACGGACTCCGTCGCTGGTGGCCGCCGTCGTACGGGACGGGCGGGCGGTGTGGCACGGGGCGCGGACCTCGGTGGACGGACACGGACCGGACGAGACAGTGCAGTACCGGATCGGGTCCATCACCAAGACCTTCACCGCCGTGCTGGTGCTGCGGCTGCGCGACGAGGGCCTGCTCGACCTCGGTGATCCGCTGGAGAAGCATCTGCCGGGCACCGGCGTGGGGGAGGCGACCATCGCGGAGCTGCTCGCCCACACGGCGGGGCTGGCGGCCGAGTCACCCGCGCCCTGGTGGGAGCGCACGCCCGGCTCTCTGCGGCCCGAGCTGAGCGATGTGCTGGGCGAGCAGCCCCTGCTGCATCCCGCCGGACGGCGGCACCACTACTCCAATCCGGGCTACACCCTGCTCGGCGCCCTGGTGGAGGAGGTGCGCGGCGCCCCGTGGGAAGAGGTGCTGCGCGAGGAGATCCTGGAGCCCCTGGGCCTGCACCGGACGAGTACGCGACCGCAGGCCCCGCACGCGGGCGGCTGGGCCGTGCACCCGTGGGCCGACGCGATGCTGCCCGAGCCGCTGGAGGACCTGGGCCGGATGGCGCCGGCCGGTCAGCTCTGGTCGACCACCGGGGACCTGGCGCGATTCGCCGCGTTTCTGACCCGGGGAGACGACCGGGTCCTCGGCGCGGAGTCGGTGGCGGAGATGCGGAGGCCCGCGGCACCGGCCGAGAGCGCGGACGTGGCGGACGGGATCACGTACGGTCTCGGGCTGCAGATCCAGCACCGGGGCGGCCGGTTGCTCGTCGGGCACTCCGGGTCGCTGCCGGGTTTCCTGGCGAGTCTCACCATCAGCGTGGCGGACGATGTCGCCGCGGTGGTGCTCACCAACTGCACCAGCGGTCCGCCGCCGGGTGTCGTGGCGGCGGACCTGGTGCGGATCGTCGCCGAGGCGGAGCCCCGCATCCCCGAGCCCTGGCGGCCGCTGCGCGAGGTCGATCCGGCGGTGCTGGAGCTGGTGGGGCAGTGGTACTGGGGGACGCACGCCTTCGGTCTGCGCGCGACCGCCGACGGGCTGCTCCGGCTCGCGCCGCTGACCGGGGGAGGCCGCAGGGCCCGCTTCCGCGCGAACGGGGACGGTACCTGGACCGGGCTAGAGGGCTACTACGCCGGTGAACTGCTGCGGCCCGTGCGGCGCCCGGACGGGTCCGTGAGCCATCTCGATCTCGGCTCGTTCGTGTTCACTCGGCAGCCGTACGACCCCGAGGCCGCGGTGCCCGGGGGCGTGGACGCACAGGGGTGGCGGGGCATCGGCTGATCCCCGGCCGGCCAGGGGTGTGTTTCACGTGAAACACACCCCTTTGGCCGTTGCGGCGCACCCGAGCACGGTCAGAGCCGCAGTTTGAAACCCTCGTGCGAGGCTGTGAAACCCAGCCGTTCGTAGAAGCGGTGGGCGTCGGTGCGTGTCTTGTCGGACGTCAGCTGCACCATCCGGCAGCCGAGCCGCCGGGAGGTGCCGATCGCCCACTCGATCAGCTTGCTGCCCAGCCCGCTGCCCCGTTCGTCGGCGTGGATGCGCACGGCCTCGATGAGGGCGCGGGTGGCTCCCCGGTGCGAGAGACCGGGGATGATCGTGAGTTGCAGGGTGCCGATGACGCGGCCTTCGCGCACGGCGACGACGAGGTGCTGGTTCGGATCGGCGACCAGGCGCGCCAGCGCTGTCCGGTAGGGCGTCAGGTCGTCCGGTGACTCGCGCTGGGCGCCGAGCGGATCATCGGCGAGCATCGCCACGATCGCCGGTAGGTCGTCGGCGGTCGCGGCGCGTATCTCGAGATCTCCCATGCGCGCACCCTATGCGGGCACGCTCAGCGACTCCACCACCCGGACCAGCGGGGCCAGTTCGGGAATCCTCGCGGCATCGTCCAGGGCCTCACGCAGGGCGGCGTCATTGGTGGGCCGCGCCTCTTCCAGCAGGCGCAGGCCCGCCTCGGTGACGTTGGTGTAGATGCCTCGCCGGTCGGTGGGGCACAGGTAGCGCTCCAGCAGGCCGCGGTCCTCCAGCCGGCTCACCAGGCGGGTGGTGGCGCTCTGGCTGAGTACGACCGCGTCGGCGACCTGCTTCATCTGCAGATGTCCGCCCTCGCCGGCGTGCTGCCTGCTGAGCACGTCCAGCAGTGAGTACTCGCGCACGCTCAGATCGTGCTTGGCCTGCAAGGCGCGTTCGATGTGCGCCTCGATCCTTCCGTGCAGTGCCGAAAGGGCACACCAGCCCTGAGCGAGGGCGGTGAGCGCGGGGTCCGTCGCTGTCATTGGCGTTTCCTCCGTCCAGGAGCGGCTCCCACAAGGGTAGAGCACCTCCGCAATTGTCAGCGTTTGCATTTAGCCAGCGTCTGCAACTATTGTGGACGCACGCTAAGTGCTCCTGCAATCGTTTGGGAAGGTGTACCCCCACATGCCTCTCGCGCTTCTGGCCCTCGCGATCGGGGCCTTCGGAATCGGAACGACCGAGTTCGTGATCATGGGCTTGCTGCCCGAGGTCGCGAGCGACTTCGGGGTCTCCATCCCCACGGCGGGCCTGCTCGTGACCGGTTACGCCCTCGGCGTGGTCATCGGGGCCCCGATCATGACCGTGCTCGGCACCAAGGTCCCGCGCAAGCGCATGCTGATGCTGCTGATGGGCCTCTTCATCGCCGGCAACCTGCTCTCCGCGGTGGCCCCGGTCTTCGCGGTCATGCTCCTCGGACGCGTGATCGCCTCCCTCGCACACGGCGCCTTCTTCGGCATCGGCTCGGTTGTCGCGGCCGAACTGGTCGCACCGGACAAGAAGGCCGGAGCCATCGCCTTGATGTTCACCGGCCTGACCGTCGCCAATGTCGTCGGTGTGCCGCTGGGCACGCTCATCGGGCAGAGCGTCGGCTGGCGCGTCACCTTCGGCATCGTCGCCGCGCTCGGGGTCGTCGGGCTCGCCGGCATAGCCAAGCTCGTTCCCGAGCTGCCCCGCCCGCAGGGCGTGCGGCTGCGCCACGAGCTGGCCGCCTTCAAGAACGCCCAGGTGTTGCTCGCCATGGCGATGACCGTCCTCGGCTTCGGCGGTGTCTTCGCGGCCATCACCTACATCGCGCCGATGATGACCCACATCGCCGGCTTCTCCGACGGATCGGTCACCTGGCTGCTGGTCCTGTTCGGCCTCGGCATGGTCGGCGGCAACCTCGTCGGCGGCAAGTTCGCCGACCGCGCCCTGATGCCGATGCTGTACATCTCCCTGGGTGCCCTGGCCGTCGTCCTGGCGCTCTTCACGCTCACCGCCCACAACAAGATCGCGGCGGCGGTGACCATCGCGCTGATCGGTGCCCTGGGCTTCGCCACCGTGCCGCCGCTGCAGAAGCGCGTTCTCGACCAGGCGCACGGCGCCCCGACGCTCGCGTCCGCCGTGAACATCGGCGCCTTCAACCTGGGCAACGCCCTGTCCGCCTGGCTCGGCGGTGTCGTGATCGCGGCCGGCTTCGGCTACGCGTCCCCCAACTGGGTCGGGGCCGCCCTCGCCGCTGCCGCGCTGCTCCTCGCCTTCCTCTCGGCCGCCCTGGAGCGGCGGGACGGTACGCACGACACCGTGGTCGCCTCCGGCACGCCGGCCGAGCGGGGGACCGCCGTCCACCACTGAGCCGCCCGCACTCCGGACGTCTCACTCTCCATAACCCCACAGTCGTCCGTACCGGGCCTTCGTCCCGGTACGGCAAGCACAACCCCAAGCACCATCCAAGGAGACAGCTCCATGAGCACCACCGCCGTCGCCCCGCTCACCATCGAGGACGCCGAGCTGCTCGTCGCCAGGGCCCGCCGGGCGGCAGAGGACGCCGGAGTCGCCGTCAGCGTCACCGTCCTGGACGCGGGTGGCCATCTCCTCGCCTTCCGCCGGGACGACCGGGCCGTGCTGATCTCCGGCGAGACCAGCACCCGCAAGGCATACACGGCCCTCCAGCTGAACGCGCCCACCGCCGACCTCGTCGACGCCGTCCGGCCCGGCGGCCTCTTCCACACCCTGCCCACCGCTCTCGACCGGCCCCTGCTGTTCATCGCGGGCGGTGTCCCCGTCCGCCGGGACGGCCGGCTGATCGGCGCCATCGGTGTCGGCGGTGGCGCACCGGAGCAGGACCACGGGTTCGCCACCGCGGCCGTTGCGGCGCTCGCCTGACCCGGTAGCCGACCGCATGGCGCCGGCCCCGCCGCCTCCGGGCGACGGGGCCGGCGCACATCCGTACGCGGATCAGCCCGCGGCGACGGTCAGGGGTGCGAACCGCCGGGTCCAGTCCCCGGGCAGGTCCGGGATGCCATAGGTCATCACCGAGTTGAAGGCCACCGAAGCCATACCCCGTTCCTTCGCCCAGGCCAGCAGCTCCTCGTGGCGCACGTCGATGTCGGTGCGCAACGGGCGCTCGGTACGGGCCGCCAGCGAGGCGATGAGCGCCTTGGCGGTCTCCGTGTCCCGGGCGATCAGCGGACCGACGACATGGGTGTCCATGTTGGGCCACGCGGCGGTGTAGCCGATGAGCCGGCCGGCCTCCTCGGCGACCCGCAACTGATCGGCGAAGGCGGGCAGCCGGGTGATGAGAGGCGTGCGGTCGGCGCCGAACACCTCCTCGTCGAGGCGCACGATCGCCGGGAGGTCCTCCGCGGTGGCGGCACGCGTGACGACCGCGGACTCCGGGCCGCCGTGAGTGAAGCGGCCCCTCAGCATCTCGGCCCGGCCCGTCACCTTGAAGCCCAGCTCCTCGTAGAGGGGTCGGCCGTGGGGGGTGGCGTGCAGGGTCAGCGGGGTCGTCCCCATGACCGAGACGACGTGCCGCATCAAACGGCGGCCGACCCCTTGACGGGCATGGCGCTCGGCCACCAGGACCATGCCGATGGCGCCGAGATCCGGTCGCCCCCACCCGCCGTACTCCGTGACGACGCAGGCGGCGACCAGACCGCCCTCGGGGTCGTCGATGCCGTATCCCTTCCCGGCGGTGAGGAGGAAGCCCCACTTGTGTTCCTCGCGTGGCCACCCCCGGTCTTCGGACAGGTCGGCGCAGGCGGTGAGATCGCGAAGCGTCAGACGGCGGATGGGCAGATGGGTGAGGGAAGGAGTTGGCACGCAGGTCAGGCTGTCCGAACGGCGCCCCTGCCGTCCACCTGTTTCGATGCAGACGCACGTGCTTTTGGCCATCTCATGGTCATCCGTACAACCATCGGACAGCTGTGCGGTGTTTCACGTGAAACATCGCACGGCCTCATAGCCTCGGCGTCATGACCAGACTTCATCTGTTCGACATGGACGGAACGTTGCTGCACGGGACCACCGCTCCGCTGGAGATATCGCGCCAGTTGGGCCTGGAGAGTGAGACGGTGGCCCTGGAACGGGCGATCGCGGACGGGCGGATCGGACCGCCGGAGTATGCCGCGCAGGTGTACGACCTGTGGGCCGGCCTGACCGAGGCGCATGTGCGGGCCGCGTTCGAGGCGGCTCCCTGGCTGTCCCGGATCCGCGAGGTCTGGGCACAGATCAGGAGCGCGGGCGAATACTGCGCGGTGGTGTCCCTCTCGCCTTCCTTCTTCGTGGAACGCCTCCTGGACTGGGGTGCTCACGCGGCCCATGGCTCCCGTTTCCCGGCCGTTCCGTTCACCGAGCCCGTCGACCCGTCCGGGGCGCTCAACGCCGCCGCCAAGGTGGTCATCGCGGAACGGCTCTGCGCGGAATTCGGCGTGACCCGCGCCGACTGCGTGGCGTACGGCGACTCGGCGTCGGACAAGGAGCTGTTCGCCGCCGTGCCGGTGTCCGTGGCGGTCAACGCAGACGCCCACGTGGCCGGCCTCGCCACCCACACCTACTCGGGCCTGGACCTGTGGGAAGCCTATGAACTGGTCGGACCGGCACAGTAGGCCCAAGAGTCCGTTGCCGGCACACGGAGCCGCGCTCCTGTTCGCTGACCCCGCTCACCCGAGGTCGGGGGCGTGCATGGCCCGTACTCCCTCGATGTTCCCGTCCAGGTAGTGGCGCAGGGACAGCGGGACGAGGTGGACGGAGGCGATGCCGACGCGGGTGAACGGGACGCGGACGATCTCGTACTCACCGGCCGGCTCCTCCACCTCGGGGCCGTGCCGCAGGGCCGGGTCCATGGACTCCAGCCGGCAGACGAAGAAGTGCTGCACCTTCACACCGGTCGCGCCGCCGTCCTCACCGATGTGCTCCACCGTGTCCACGAAACACGGCACCACATCGGTGATCTTGGCGCCGAGTTCCTCGTACACCTCCCGGTGCAGGGCGTCCACGACGGTCGAGTCCCCGGGTTCGACCCCGCCACCGGGAGTGACCCAGTAGGGATCGACGCCGGGTTTGGTGCGCTTGATCAGGATCAGGTCGTCACCGTCCAGGAGAACGGCACGGGCGGTGCGCTTGACCACGGGTCGGACGGTCATGGGAGAAATGTGGCCCCGCTGGTTCCACGTGAAACATCGCAAAGCGCCACGAGCCGACCGCTGTGCGTGCATCCCGCCCGGGACGGCCTCAGCACCAGGCCGTGGCCGCACGCTGGAGCCACTCGTGGGCCCGCGCGACATGGGGCAGGGCGAGTGTCCCGGTCCGCACCACCAGGAAGTACGTGCGCAACGGCGGCACCACCGGGTCGAGCAGGGTGACGACCGTGCCCTGTTCCAGCGCACGCGCGCACAGATAGCGGGGCAGCACCGCCAGCCCGACGCCGGCGCTCGCACAGGAGAGCACCGCCCGCAGATCCGGGACGATCACCGTGCCCGTGGCGGCCGGGGCGCAGTCGAAGACGGAAGCCCAGTAGCGCGAGACGAACGGCAGCGACTCGTGGACCTCGACCACGGGCAGGTCTTCCAGGGCCGGCGCACCCTTCAGCCGCACGGTGTCCGTGCCGATCCGCTCCGCCCAGCGCGGGGCCGCGACCAGCACATGCTCCTCGTCACACAACGGAGTGGCCGACAGCAGGGCACCGCGCGGCCGGGTCGTGCTGATGGCCAGGTCGTGCCGGCCGCAGGCCAGCCCCTCCAGCGTCTCCTCGGCCGTGCCGAAGGAGACGCGTAACGTCAAGCCCTGGCCGTTGTCGCCGGTCAGCCCGGTGAGAGCGGGCAGCACGCGTTCGGTGGTGAACTCCGCAGGGCCGGCCAGGTACAGCGTCCGGGACGAGGGGTCGTCGTCCAGCCCGCCCTCCGCTATCTCCACCAAGGCGTCGAGATGGGGCGCTGCCCGGTGGGCGAGTTCGTCACCGATGGTCGTAGGGGTCACCCCCCGCGCCTGGCGGAGGAAGAGCGGCCTGCCGAGCTGGCGCTCCAGCGTGCGGATCTGCGAGGTGACGGCCGGCTGGGACAGGCCGAGCAGAGCGGCGGCGCGAGTGAAGGAACCAGCCCTGTGCACGGTGACAAAGGTCCGCAGCAAGGCCAGATCCATGGCGTGCCCTCCCTGTCCCTGCCCTCCTCGCCCTTCCGCCGGCCGCCAGGCAGGCACCAACTATAAATATGTCGATACGTCCCTGTCGCTACCGTGATTGGACACTGACGCAGAGTCAACTAGCCTTGTCCGAGCGGTCTTTCCGCCCGGGCCGCAGACGGTCCGAGCCACGAGGGGGGGGAGGCTCGGACCGTCCCGGAACGGCGGCCGGCCACTGCGGAAGGGACTACTCGGCGGACTCGTCCAGGGCGCGCAGAACGTCGGCCACCAGGTCCTCCGGGTCCTCCGCGCCGACGGACATCCGGATGAAGCCCTCCGGGACGTCGTCCCCGCCCCAGCGGCGACGGCGCTCGGCCGTGGACCGCACCCCGCCGAAGCTCGTCGCGTCCTCCACCAGGCGCAGGGCCGCGAGAAAACGCTCGGCACGCGCGCGCGTGGGCAGCGTGAAGGACACGACACAGCCGTAGCGCCGCATCTGCCGTGCCGCGACCGGGTGCGAGGGGTCGTCGGGCAGACCCGGGTAGCGCAGACCGGAGACCTCCGGCCGCTGCCGCAGCGCCTCGGCGACCGCCAGGGCGGTGGCGTTCTGCCGGTCGACGCGCAGCTGGAGCGTGGCGATGGACCGGTGCGCGAGCCATGCCTCCATGGGCCCGGAGATCGCGCCGACGATCTTGCGCCAGCGGCGCACGGCGGCCATCGCCTCGGCGTCGCCGCCGGCCACGTAGCCCAGCAGGACATCACCGTGACCGGTGAGCTGCTTGGTGCCGCTGGCCACGGAGAAGTCGGCGCCCAGCTCCAGCGGGCGCTGCCCGAGCGGGGTGGCGAGAGTGTTGTCCACGGCGACCAGCGCGCCACGCGCGTGTGCCGCATCGGCCAGCCGCCGGATGTCGCAGACGTCGAGCCCGGGGTTCGACGGGGACTCGATCCACAGCAGCCGCGCCCCGTCCAGCAGCTCCAGCTGGGCGTCGCCGCCGGTCGGCGCGGTGCGCACCTCGATGCCGTAGGCCTCCAGCTGGGCGCGGACCAGCGGCAGCACCTGGTAGCCGTCGGAGGGCAGCACGACCGCGTCGCCGGCGCGCAGCTGCGAGAACAGCACGGAGGAGATCGCCGCCATGCCGGAGGCGAACACCAGCGTCTCGACGTCCTCCCGCCCCGGTGCCTCCAGCTCGCCTATGGCCCGCTCCAGCAGGGTCCAGGTCGGATTGTCGTCACGGCCGTACGAGTACGGTCCCGTCACCTCGCCGGGCAGGTGGAAGTGCGCCGCGAACACCGGGCCGGGCAGGGTCGGCTCGTGCTTGACCGGCTCGGGCAGTCCCGCCCGTACCGCGCGCGTGCCGTCGCCCGTGCGGCCCTCGCCCTTCGTGCCCTCGCTCATGCGGCCCGTCCTTCCAGTTCGTCCTGTACGGCGGCGAGCAGCCCGCTGCTCGCCGCCTCCACCATCTCAAGGCACTCCTCGAAGCCGTCCCGGCCCCCGTAGTACGGGTCCGGTACGTCGAGGTCGGGGCCGGCAGCGGGATCGTAGGAACGCAGCAGGCGGATCTTGCGGGCGTCCTCCTCGGTGGGCGCGAGGCGGCGCAGGGCCCGGAGATGGCCGGTGTCGAGGGCTATCACCAGGTCCAGCCGGGAGAACCACGACGGCAGGAACTGGCGGGCCGTGTGCTCGCTGTCGTAGCCGTGTTCCTCCAGGACCGAGACGGTGCGCGGGTCGGCCGGCTCCCCCTCGTGCCAGCCCCCGGTGCCGGCGCTGTCGACCACCACCAGATCCTCCAGACCGGCCTCCGCCACGCGCGCGCGGAAGACGGATTCGGCCATCGGGGAGCGGCAGATGTTGCCGGTGCACACGAAACAGACGCGGTAGGTCATGGCGCGCTCAGTCCTCGTCGGGCAGGACGACGTGCAGCGCCCAGGAGACGACGGAGACGATCAGGCCGCCGAGCACGGCCGTCCAGAAGCCCTCCACATGGAAGCTGAGGTCGAGCTTGCCGCACACCCAGGAGGTCAGCAGCAGCATCAGCGCGTTCACGACCAGGGTGATCAGCCCGAGGGTCAGGATGAACAGCGGGAAGGTGAGTACCTTCACGATCGGCTTGACCAGCCAGTTGACCAAGCCGAAGATCAACGCGACGGCGATCAGCGTGCCGGCCTTCTTGGCGGTGCTGTCACCGGTCAGGGTGATCTTGTCGAGCGCCCATACCGAGACCGCCAGTGCACCCGCGTTGGCGATCGTCTTGACTAGGAAATTCCTCATGTGTCTGATCGTGGCAGACCAGGCGGAACCCGGCCGGACAGCGGCGGGCGGGGACCGCGAGGAGCAGGGCGACGGCGAGCAGTGAAGCGAGGACGGCAGCGGCGATGAAGGCATTCCGGCTGGATGACCTGGAGGCGGAGCGCGCCGCCAACGACGGCGCCTACCTGCAGTTCCTGCGCGAGCGGAACATGTCGGTCGGCCTGTACGCCCTGGACGCGGGCGAGCAGGACCCGCAGAAGCCGCACCACCAGGACGAGGTGTACTTCGTGGTCAGCGGCCGGGCCTCGCTCACGGTCGGCCTGGAGACGACGCAGGTGGCGCGGGGCAGCGTCGTGTACGTGCCCGCCGGCGTCCCGCACAAGTTCCACCACATCAGCGAGGACCTCAGGGTGCTCGTCGTGTTCTCTCCGCCCGAGGCGTGAGCCGGGTTCCCCGGAGCCCCTAGGGGACGGATCAGGGCAGGACGAGGGGTGCCGGGCCCCCGCTCGGCCCCTTCGCGGCCCTAGCATCGAGTGCGTACCACAGACAACGCACGAGAGCGCAAAGGACGAGGCGATGCGAGAGATCTTCGCGGGGCTGCCGTGGTGGGTGAAGTGGGTCGCGGTGCCGGTCATCGCCCTGGTCGTGTTCGGCGGTCTGATAGCGAGCGTGATCGGGTTCGTGATCGGCCTGCTGTTCAAGGCGCTGATCTTCGTCGCCCTGGTCGGCGGCCTGATCTACATCGTGCGGAAGTTCACCGGCAACTCCTCGTCGCGCAGCGGGTGGTGAGACACCCGGTCATCGGTCAGCGGTGACGGGGGCGGTTCCCTCGGGGGAGGGAAGTTTCGGTCCGGAGCGGTTCCGGCGCGGTTGCGGACGGTTAAAGTCCGGAACCCCCCACAGGCTCCGGCTCCGTGGGCGGCGACACCTCCCGTGCACGTCCTCTCGCACGGGCTCCCCCTCGCGCTTCGGGAGTGACCCCCTTGGCCATCGTCGACACCGCACCGGCAGCACCCCCCGCACCCGCCGTCGCACCGCGCCCCTGCGCACCCCCTCTCCAGCGATCGCCGTCCCCGCTCGTCCCCGGCCAGGGCTCCGCGCCCGCGGCGGACAGCCCCGGTCCGCCGCCCGCCGCGGATGTCTGCGGGCCACCGTCCTCCGCGGGCCGGCCGGCACCGCGCCCCGCGGCCGCGCCCGTGCCCGCCGCCACGCTCATCGGCTCCGTCCAGCGCGCCATGCGCCTGCTGGAGACCGTCGCCTCGCACACCTACGGCGCCCCCGCCAAACAACTCGCCCGCGAGACCGGGCTCGCCCTGCCCACCACCTACCACCTGCTGCGCACCCTGGTGCACGAGGGCTATCTGCACCGGGACAAGGGGCTGTTCTTCCTCGGTGACGCCGCCGAGCGCCTGGCCCGCGGCGGAGCGCAGCAGAAACGTCGCAGCATGGTGGCGGACACGCTCGCGCACTGGCGCGATTCCATCGGTGTGCCGATCTATTACGCGTTGTACCGGGACGGCGAGATCGAGGTCATGTGCGTCTCCGCCTCCCGGCAGGCACCGGCGGTCGAGGAATGGGCGGACTTCCGCGAGACCGGCCATGCCCACGCCATCGGGCAGTGCCTGCTCTCCCAGCTCGACGAGGAGGCGCGGCGCGACCATCTCGCGCGCTACCCCGTCCGGCCCCTCACGCCGTACACCGTGCGGGACGACGACGCGCTGCTCCGGCGGCTGGCCCGGACCCGCCGGATGGAGCCGACGGTGGAGCGCCAGGAGTACGCCGTCGGGACGGTCTGCGCGGCGGTCCCCATCACGGTCGGCGCCACCGCGGCCACGATGGCCCTCTCGCTCCCCGCCCACCAGGCGGACCGGCTGCTGCCCGCCGCCCGTCGGCTGCAGACGGAGATCGGGCGTCACCTGGGCACGCTCACGCTCTCTATCAGTATCTGAAAACTCACTCCTTGTAATCCACTGTGTACGTTCAGCTAGATTTGAGCACGGTCAGAGGGATCGATCCCGGCCAGTCGACGTCATATGACGGGGTAGTCAATGCGCGAGTCCGTACAGGCAGAAGTCATGATGAGCTTTCTCGTGTCGGAGGAGCTCTCCTTCCGCATCCCGGTGGAGTTGCGCTACGAGACCAGTGATCCCTATGCCGTACGGCTCACCTTTCATCTGCCCGGCGACGCGCCGGTGACCTGGGCCTTCGGGCGCGAGCTGCTGGTCGACGGGGTCGGCCGTCCGTGCGGGGAGGGCGACGTGCGCATCTCCCCCGCCGATTCCGAGGTGCTGGGCGAGGTGCTGATCCGCCTTCAGGTCGGCGGGGACCACGCCCTCTTCCGCTCGTCGGCACCCCCGCTCGTGGCCTTCCTCGACCGCACGGACAAGCTGGTGCCGCTCGGCCAGGAGGGCGCCCTGGCCGATTTCGACGCGCATCTGGACGAGGCCCTGGACCGCATCCTGGCCGAGGAGCAGAGCGCCGGCTGAAGCGCTACGGCGAGGGGGCGCTCCGCCGGTCCCGCGCGCCGCGCCGCAGGAACGCTTCTGCGCGACGAGTACCGGTCTCGGCGGCGCCCACCACGCTGCCGGACCGGGCGACGCTCATCGCGGCGCCAGGATCGCCGGCACTCACCGCTTCCGGCGCCGCCCCCGGCCCCCGCGCGCCGGCGCGGGCCGGGCCCCGGCGGATGCCCCGACCGTCCCGGCGTCCGGGGCGGCCCGGTCGGCCGACACCACCAGCGCGGCCAGCGCCGTGGTGACCGGCACCGAGGCGACCAGGCCGATCGAGCCCACCAGCGTGCGCACGATCTCCTCGGCCACCAGCTCGCTGTTGGCCACGGTCCCGACGCTGCTCTGCGCGATCGAGAACAACAGCAGCAACGGCAGCGCGGCACCGGCGTAGGCGAGCACCAGGGTGTTGACCACGGACGCGATGTGGTCGCGGCCGATCCGGATCCCCGCCCGGTACAGCCCGCGCCAGCCCATCGACGGGTTGGCCTCGTGCAGCTCCCAGACGGCCGAGGTCTGGGTCACCGTCACATCGTCCAGGACGCCGAGCGAACCGATGATGACCCCGGCCAGCAGCAGACCGCTCATGTCGATCGACGGATACAGGCCGTGGATCAGACCGGTGTTGTCGTCCGTGTTGCCGGTCAGCGCGGCCCACCCGATGAACAGCGAGCCGAGCACACCGATCAGCGCCAGCGATATCAGCGTGCCGAGCACCGCCACCGAGGTACGGGCCGACAGCCCGTGACACAGATACAGGGCGATCAGCATGATGGCGCTCGATCCGACCACGGCCACCAGCAGCGGGTTCGACCCCTCGAGGATCGCCGGCAGGATGAACAGCGTCAGCACCAGGAAGCTGACGGCCAGCGCGACCAGCGCCATGACACCGCGCAGCCGGCCCACCAGCACCACGGCCACCGCGAAGATCCCCGCGAGCAGCGTCATGGGGAACTTCCGGTTCACATCGGTCACCGCGTACTGCAGCTCCTTCGGCGCCGAGGGCTCGTAGGCGACGACGACCTTCTCGTCCTGGTGGAGCTGGCGCGACTGGTCCGGCTGCACGATCTCGGTGAAGGTACGGCCCTTGTCCTTGCCGGTGTCGACCCGGATGGTGGCCTTCTTGCAGGTGCCGTCGGCCTGCTGCTGCGCCGAACTGCCCTCGGCCGTGGAGGTGTCACCGGTCGGGGGCACCCCGGAGGCGTTCGCCGACGCGCAGCTCAGCTCCACGATCCGGGTGACCGTGGCCTGCTGGGTCTGCCGGTCGAAGCCGACGCCGGTCCGCTTGTGGGCCGGGGCCTGTCCGGGCCAGAGCACCACGAGGCCGACCAGGACCGCCGCGGTGAAGGGGACCAGGATCGCCGCGATGACCTTGCGCAGATGCTGGGAGACGGGAGCGGCGGGGCTGTGGCTGTGGCTGTGACCGTGCGCGTGTCCCTGCCCGGAAGCGGCGCCATGGCCGCCGGTCTTGGCGGCCTGGTGACCGTGCCCGGTGCCCTGCTCCGCGGCGTCTCGGCGGTGCGGTTCGGGAGGCTGGTAGGGGTACTGCTCCATGCTGGTCACTGCCCGATCATCCCAAGAACGCAGGGGGGCCCACTGTTCACCGCGCCATACATGGCGCTAGCGTGGAGGCACCTTTTGCACACGCGGGAGCTCGGAGCACCGGGCTGAGAGGGCGCTGACCTCCGTGGATGCGATGTTTCACGTGGAACGAGCGATGTTCCGCGGGGAATGTCGGCCGACGGAAACCGCTGCGTCGACCGCCGAACCTGTTACCGGGTAATGCCGGCGTAGGGAGTAGGTCTCATGACCAACAAGGACGCACGCACGCCTGCCTCCGCCCAGGACGAGAAGTCCACGGAGGCCGGGAAGTCCATCGGCTGGCACAAGGCGTATGTCGAGGGTTCGCGCCCCGACCTCCGGGTGCCGGTCCGTCAGGTGCATCTCACCAACGGGCAGTCGGTCACGCTGTACGACACATCGGGCCCGTACACCGATCCACTCGTCGAAACGGACGTCCGCAGGGGCCTGCCGCCGCTGCGGGAGAACTGGATCATTGCCCGCGGCGACACCGAGGAGTACGCGGGCCGGCCCGTCCGTCCCGAGGACGACGGGATCAAGCACACCTCGCCGCGTGGCGGGCTGCGCAACCTGGACGCGGTCTTCCCCGGCCGCCCGCGCCAGCCACGGCGGGGGCGCGACGGCCAGGCGGTGACGCAGCTCGCGTACGCCCGCAGGGGCGAGATCACCCCGGAGATGGAGTTCGTGGCCCTCCGGGAGAACGTGTCGCCCGAGGTGGTCCGCGAGGAGATCGCGGCGGGCCGGGCCGTGCTGCCGGCCAACGTCAACCACCCGGAGATCGAGCCGATGATCATCGGCAAGCGGTTCCTGGTGAAGGTGAACGCCAACATCGGCAACTCGGCGGTGACCTCCTCCATCGAGGAAGAGGTCGAGAAGATGACCTGGGCGACCCGCTGGGGCGCCGACACGGTCATGGACTTGTCCACCGGCCGCAACATCCACACCACCCGCGAGTGGGTGCTGCGCAACTCCCCCGTCCCGATCGGCACCGTGCCGCTCTACCAGGCGCTGGAGAAGGTCGACGGCAAGGCCGAGGAACTGACCTGGGAGATCTACAAGGACACCGTCATCGAACAGGCCGAGCAGGGCGTGGACTACATGACCGTCCACGCGGGCGTCCGGCTGCCGTACGTCCCGCTCACCGCCAACCGCAAGACCGGCATCGTCTCGCGCGGTGGCTCCATCATGGCCGCGTGGTGCCTGGCGCACCACAAGGAATCGTTCCTGTACGAGAACTTCGAGGAGCTGTGCGAGATCCTCGCCGCCTACGACGTCACGTACTCGCTGGGTGACGGCCTGCGGCCCGGTTCCATCGCCGATGCCAACGACGAGGCGCAGTTCGCGGAGTTGCGGACGCTCGGGGAACTCAACCGGATCGCCAGGCGCTTCGGCGTACAGACGATGATCGAGGGCCCCGGGCACGTCCCGATGCACAAGATCAAGGAGAACATCGACCTTCAGCAGGAGATCTGTGATGAGGCTCCGTTCTATACGCTCGGCCCGCTGACCACGGACGTCGCGCCGGCGTACGACCACATCACCTCCGGCATCGGTGCCGCGATGATCGCCTGGTGGGGCACGGCGATGCTCTGCTACGTCACGCCCAAGGAGCACCTGGGCCTGCCCAACCGGGACGACGTCAAGACCGGCGTCATCACCTACAAGATCGCCGCGCACGCGGCGGACCTCGCCAAGGGGCACCCCGGGGCGCAGGAGTGGGACGACGCGCTGTCCGACGCCCGTTTCGAGTTCCGGTGGGAGGACCAGTTCAACCTCGCCCTGGACCCCGACACGGCACGGGAGTTCCACGACGAGACCCTGCCGGCCGAGCCCGCCAAGACGGCCCACTTCTGTTCCATGTGCGGTCCGAAGTTCTGCAGCATGAAGATCTCGCAGGACATCCGGCGGGAGCACGGCGGCAACCGGGCCGAGATCGAGGCGGGCATGGCCCAGAAGTCGCAGGAGTTCGCGGCGGCCGGCAACCGGGTGTACCTGCCCATCGCCGACTGAACCGGCCCACCGTGAGCGCACCGCGCCGGCTCGGCCGTGCGCGGTGCGCGACCGGGTCGCCCGGTGTCCGGCCGGGTCACGCCGGTACGCGGCCGGACTACTCGGGGCGGTGTTCCGGGCCGCCGAAGTCCGGGCTCGTGTAGTCGGGGCTGGTGAAGCGCGGGCGGCCCGGCGCCGCGCCGTCGCCCGGGCTGCTGAAGCCGGGCCGGTCGTAGCCCAGACGCGGGATGCGGCCGCTCGGTGCGGACGGGACCGGGTGCTGTGCGCCGGCCGGGCCTGCCTCGGCCAGTGCCTCCCGGAGGAAGGGCAGGATGCCCCGCTCCAGCAGGGCGTCCCGCCAGGCCTCTCTGGCCCGCTCCAACTCCGCCTCGTCCGCCCTGTCCAGGGCCCGGGCGTTCGCCGGGGCACGGTTGCGCAGGGCGGCGAGCAGCAGTCCGGCGGCGGCGACCAGGGCCGTCGCCGCGGTCAGCGCGCCGAACACCCAGCCGGTGGCGAGCAGGGTGCGGGCGAGGGTCTGCCCGGAGCTCAACGCCCGCAGGACGTAGCCGACGAGCAGGAAGATCGCCGCGGCCGTCCCGGAGAGGACGGGCGCCAGCACGGCGAGGACCGCGGCGGCGCCCGCGCCGGTGTCCTCGGCCGCCTCGTCGGGCGGGGCGCCCGTGTCCGGCGCGGTCGGACCAGAGGACGCGGCAGCGGAGTCGCCGGTGGCCGCCGGGGCGGACAGCGCCGGGTGGCGCGGTGTGTCGCGGAGTTCGGCGTAGCGCCGGTACTCGGCCGCCGCGACCGCTGTGATCAGGGCGGACGCGTCCAGTGCCATGGTGCGCAGTTGAGCGGTGGTCAGCGGTCTGCCGCCGGCGGCCGGATCCGGTCGGTGCGGTGCGGTGCGGAGCGCCTCGTCGAGCAGCCGCTCGAATTCCCGGATGTCCTCGCTCTTCAGGTGCTGCGGAAGGCTGTTCATCTGCATCCCCCGATGCTCCGTAGGGCTTGGGGCTCGCGCGTCGGCTGCCGTCGGGCAAAAACGGAGGGGAGCCTGCTACGGACAAGCCGATGGTAGAGCCGTGATGGCGCGCGATGACAGGGGATTGCCGGAAATTGCCCTCCGGCCTGCGCGTACGCGGTCCCGGGGACGCCTGGCCGGGGAACGCTCAGTCGTTCAGCGGCAGTTGCTGGACCAGCAGCTTTCCGGCCATGGTCACTCCGCCGTCCATGGCGATGGCGAGCCCGTCGGCGTAGACGTGCGGCCCCTCGACGACCGGGCCGGTGCCCTCCTCGCCGTCCTCGGAGCCGACCTCGCCGAGGAGGTAGGGGATGGGGCTGTGCCCGTGAACGACGCGGGTGCCGCCGTACGTGTCGAGGAGGGTGCGCACGGCGTCGGCGCCGCCCTCGTCGCGGAAGGAGAAGCGCTTGGTGAACTTGCGGAACAGGTCCCAGACCTCGTCGGCGTCGTTACGGGTCAGGGTCTCGCGGACGGTGTCGTTGACCGCCTCGATGGAGTCGCCGTAGTCGAGGTAGGCGGTGGTGTCGGAGTGGATGAGCAGATAGCCGTCGACCACCTCCACGGCGTCGAGGCGGGCCATCCACTGCAGATGGTGGTCCTGGAGGCGGTCCATGTCGGTCTTCTGGCCGCCGTTGAGCAGCCAGGCCGCCTGGAAGGTGGCGGTGCCCGCTCCGGAGTTGACGGGCGTGTCGCCGAACCGTTTGGCGCCGAGCAGCAGCAGTTCGTGGTTGCCCATGAGGGCCTTGCAGTAACCGCCTGCCGCGGCGGCCTCGGCGGACAGCCGCATGACCAGGTCGATGACACCGATGCCGTCCGGGCCGCGGTCGGTGAAGTCACCGAGGAACCACAGCCGGGTGGTGCCGGCGCACCACTGGCCCGAGGCGTCGATCAGGCCCTGCTCCTGCAGGGCGGCCACCAGCTCGTCCAGGTAGCCGTGGACGTCGCCGACGACGTAGAGCGGTCCGGGCCCGGTCGCGGGCTGCGGGGCCGGCGGGGCGGGGACCGGCTCGACGGGGAGCTGGAGGGTGTCACCGCGGTTGATGACCGGCAGGTCGCGCTGGGTGGGGGTGTAGCCCTCGGGGTACGCCTCGTCGCCGGCCGGGACGGCGTTGCCGGGGTGGGTGCCGCCGGCGTACGGACCGGTCTCGTGTACGTACGCGGGTACCCGGAAGTCGCGCAGCGTCGCCGTCCGCTCCGCCTCGGGTCCCTGACCGGCCCCCTGAGTCATCAGACCCCTCCACCATCGCGCCGCATCTGCACCGCTTCGGACTGCCTGGTCGCAGCGGTCCGCGGTGTCGTGGGGCCCATCATAGGAATGCGCGTCGCGCCGTGTGATGACCCAGGGGTGGTGAATCGGAACAAGACTCCGGTTCACCGCGGCTTTCGCCCTGTTTGGGCAGATGTTCGACCGGCTGTGGGCCGATTGGTCCCCCGGCCGACCGGTTCTCGCGCCGCACCGGACGCGCCCCGTGTCGCGTCCGCCGTGCCGCCCCGGGACGTCCCGGGGCGCTACCGGTCGTCCGGGGTGCGTGGCGGGCTGACCGTCGTGCGCGGGGACCGCCGCTGGGAGGAGGTACGCACGATCAGCTCGGTCGGTATCACCTGCTCGACCGGCTGCTCGGACTCGACGCCCTCGATCGCGTCGATGAGCAGCTGGACGACGGCGGTGCCGATGCGGCGTGGCTTCAGCGACAGCGTGGTGACGGGCGGCTCGGTGCTGGCGTACATGGTCGACTCGCTGCAGCACACCAGCAGCAGGTCGTCGGGGACGCGCAGGCCGTAGCGGCGGGCGGCGGCGAGCAGATCGGTGCCGTTGGGGTCGAACAGCCCGTAGACCGCGTCGGGCCGGTCGGGGCGGGCGAGCAGCCGGTCGGCGGCGACGGCGCCCGCGCACGGGTCGTGCGCCGGGTACGCCTCGTAGACCGGGTCCTGGCCGACCCGTTCGCACCAGCGCAGGTACGCGGTGGTGGACAGATGGGTGTAGGTGTCCGTCGAGGTGCCCGTGAGCAGGCCGATGCGGCGGGCGCCGGCGTCGGCGAGATGGTCGAGGATGCCGAGTACGGCGGCCTCGTGGTCGTTGTCGACCCAGGCGGTGACGGGGAGGGAGCCGGCCGGGCGGCCGTCGGAGACGACCGGCAGTCCCTGCCGGACGAGCTCGCTGACCACCGGATCCTGGTCGGAGGGGTCGATGACGACCGTGCCGTCCAGGGCCACGTTGGACCAGACGTCGTGGCGGGAGGTCGCGGGCAGGATGACCAGGGCGTAGCCGCGGGCGAGCGCGGCCGAGGTGGCGGCCCGGGCCATCTCCGCGAAGTACGCGAACTCCGTGAAGGTGAAAGGTTCATCCCCGTAGGTCGTCACGGTCAGGCCGATCAGGCCCGACTTGCCCGTACGGAGGGTCCGGGCGGCGGCCGAGGGCCGGTACCCGAGTCGGTCGGCGACCTCGCGGACGTGGCGCCGGGTGGCATCCGGGAGCCGGCCCTTGCCGTTGAGGGCGTCGGACACGGTCGTGATGGAGACCCCGGCGGCGGCGGCGACGTCTCTGATGCCCGCCCGGCCCGGCCGACTGCCTCGACGTGAGGTTTCCGCGCGGCTCACCTGGTGCTTCCCTGCTGCTGTCATGGCGAGCCGATAGTAGGGCTCATGCGGCGGGGTGGTGCGGCCGCATATGCCCACCTTGGGAGGCACGTTTCTGCATGGCCATATGGCGTCAAGTGCCTTAGAAACAAAGGCGGTTGTCGGGTTACAGGGTAAGACGCGATGTGCCGAGGCGCACGGACCTGCCAAGCGTCCGATGTTTCGAAGAGGTCTCAACTCACCTGCACGGGCGACGCGCGCCAGGGCGCAAGCCACCGGCGCGTAGATATATGTACGGCGCGCCCCCCGAAACACACGCCTTCGTGCGGTGACGCCCCCGATGCCGGCCGAGCCGCATGATCGGCGCCTTCCCCGGGGCCCGGGGTCATGGGTCCGGCAGTGCCGGGCCTGTACTCAGCCGGGCCGAATCCTCTTATGGTGATGAGTATTGGAAGCCGGCGCGTCGACGGTCCGCCGGTGATCGCGAGGAGGACTGCGGTGAGCGAGACAAGCCCCAAGCTGCGCGCCGAGCTGGAGGGTATCCCCACCTACAAGCCGGGCAAGCCGGCCGCGGCCGGCGGCCCGGTCGCCTACAAGCTGTCCTCCAACGAGAACCCGTACCCGCCGCTGCCGGGCGTGCTGGAGACCGTGACCGCCGCGGCCTGCGACATCAACCGCTACCCGGACATGTCCGGCGCCGGGCTGATGAACGAGCTGTCCGACCGCTTCGGTGTGCCGCTGTCCCACCTGGCGACCGGGACCGGCTCGGTGGGGGTCGCCCAGCAGCTGATCCAGGCCACCAGCGGTCCCGGCGACGAGGTGATCTACGCCTGGCGGTCGTTCGAGGCGTACCCGATCATCACGCAGATCAGCGGCGCCCGGTCGGTCCAGGTGCCGCTGACGCCGGGCGATGTGCACGACCTGGACGCGATGGCGGACGCGATCACCGACCGGACGCGGCTGATCTTCGTGTGCAACCCCAACAACCCGACCGGCACGGTGGTGCGACGGGCCGAGCTGGAACGGTTCCTCGACCGGGTGCCCGGGGATGTGCTGGTGGTGCTGGACGAGGCCTACCGGGAGTTCATCCGCGACCCCGAGGTGCCCGACGGTGTGGAGCTGTACCGGGAGCGGCCCAATGTCTGTGTGCTGCGGACCTTCTCCAAGGCCTACGGGCTGGCCGGGCTGCGGATCGGTTTCGCGATCGCCCATGAGCCGGTGGCGGCGGCCCTGCGCAAGACGGCGGTGCCGTTCGGGGTGAGCCAGCTGGCACAGGAGGCGGCGATCGCCTCGCTGCGGGCCGAGGACGAGCTGCTGGGCCGGGTCGGCTCGCTGGTGTGTGAGCGCACGCGCGTGGTCGACGCGCTGCGGGGCCAGGGCTGGACGGTCCCGGAGACGCAGGCCAACTTCGTGTGGCTGCGGCTGGGGGAGCGCACCGTCGCGTTCGCGCAGGCCTGCGAGGAGCACGGGGTGGTGGTCCGGCCGTTCCCGGGCGAGGGTGTGCGCGTGACGGTCGGCGAGGCCGAGGCGAACGACATCTTCCTGAAGGTGGCGGAGGCGTTCCCCAAGGAGCGGTGACTCGGCGGTGGCGCCCGGTGCCGTGGGAGCTGTGGCTCCCCGGTGGCGCGGGAACGCCGTGAGGGACTGTGATCCCGTGGCGGGATCAGTCCTCGATCAGTTCCAGACGGATGGGGTCGCCGGCTCGTACGGTCGCCAGGAGGCCGGCGTCCCCGTCCAGGCTGCCGAGGATGTTGCACGGGCTCGCGAGGCGGCACTCCCCGTCGTGCGAGATCGGCGTGGGTCCGTAGGGGAGGGCGAGGGCGTTGCCCTCCGTCCAGAAGGCGACCGTGCCCGGCTCCACGACCTGACGGGCGTCCGTTTCACGTGAAACAGAGACGCCTGTGTCGAAATACACCTCCTCACCCCATGTACTCGCGGTCGAGGCGAGGGGCAGTGCCTTGGCGAGGGCCTGCACGGTCGGGGTGCTTGCGTCGAGGCTCGCGGTGATGCTGCCCGCGGGCCAGGAAATGCGTATCTGCATGGCGCGCAATTCAACAAGATGTTGAAGTCACTGCCAAGGTCTTGACGCCACGGCGATAGGGGGGACCCCCCTGGTTCGGCCGAAAATCAGTGCGTCATAATGGCTTGTGAATGTGAACGCGTTCACAAGCGCGTCCCGTTTGCTCCTGTATGAGGGCAACAAACAGGGGCAAACCGCCGCTGACCACGCCGTAGTAAGGAGAGTGACGACGTGGACCTGGCTTTGGCGCCGGAGACACTGGCGCGCTGGCAGTTCGGCATCACCACCGTCTACCACTTCCTGTTCGTTCCGTTGACGATCTCCCTGGCCGCGCTCACGGCCGGGCTGCAGACGGCCTGGGTGCGCACGGAGAAGGAGAAGTACCTCAGAGCGACCAAGTTCTGGGGCAAGCTCTTCCTGATCAACATCGCCATGGGCGTGGTCACCGGCATCGTGCAGGAGTTCCAGTTCGGCATGAACTGGTCGGACTACTCGCGCTTCGTCGGTGACATCTTCGGCGCCCCGCTCGCCTTCGAGGCGCTCATCGCGTTCTTCTTCGAGTCCACGTTCATCGGCCTGTGGATCTTCGGCTGGGACAAGCTCCCGAAGAAGATCCACCTGGCCTGCATCTGGATGGTCTCGATCGGCACGATCCTGTCGGCGTACTTCATCCTCGCGGCCAACTCCTGGATGCAGCACCCGGTCGGCTACAAGATCGACAAGGCGAGGGGCCGGGCCGAGCTGACCGACTTCTGGGCCGTGCTGACCCAGAACACCGCCCTCACCCAGGCCTTCCACACGCTCTCTGCGGCCTTCCTGACCGGCGGCGCCTTCATGGTGGGCATATCCGCCTACCACCTGGCCCGCAAGAAGCACATCCGCGCGATGAAGACCTCGCTGCGGCTCGGTCTGATCACCGTGGTCATCGCCGGTCTGCTCACCGCGATCAGCGGCGACACCCTCGGCAAGGTGATGTTCAAGCAGCAGCCGATGAAGATGGCCGCCGCCGAGGCGCTGTGGGACGGCCAGAAGCCCGCGCCGTTCTCGATCTTCGCCTACGGCGACGTGGAGAAGGGTCACAACAGCGTGGCCATCGAGATCCCGGGCCTGCTCTCCTTCCTCGCCGACGACAACTTCACCTCGTACGTCCCCGGCATCAACGACGTCAACAAGTCCGAGCAGCAGAAGTTCGGGCCCGGCGACTACCGGCCCAACATCCCGGTGGCCTTCTGGGGCTTCCGCTGGATGATCGGCTTCGGCATGGCCTCCTTCGCCATCGGGCTGGCCGGACTCTGGCTGACCCGCAAGAAGTTCATGCTGCCGCAGCACCTCAGGGTCGGTGAGGACGAGGTGCCGCACCTGGTGCTGTTCAAGAAGCAGGCGCTCGGTCCGAAGCTCACCCCTTGGTACTGGCGCATCGCGACCTGGACGATGGCCTTCCCGCTGATCGCCAACTCCTGGGGCTGGATCTTCACCGAGATGGGCCGCCAGCCGTGGGTCGTCTACGGCGTCCTGCAGACCCGGGACGCGGTCTCCCCCGGTGTCTCCCAGGGCGAGGTCATCACCTCGATGGCCGTGTTCACCGCGCTGTACGCGATCCTCGCCGTGATCGAGGTCAAGCTGCTCGCGAAGTACGTCAAGGCCGGCCCGCCCGAACTCACCGAGGCCGACCTCAACCCGCCCACGAAGATCGGCGGCGACACCCGTGACGCCGACAAGCCGATGGCCTTCTCGTACTAGGCCGGGGGAACAGTCATGGAACTTCACGACGTCTGGTTCGTCCTGATCGCCGTCCTGTGGACCGGCTACTTCTTCCTGGAGGGCTTCGACTTCGGAGTCGGTGTCCTCACCAAGCTGCTGGCCCGGGACCGAGCCGAGCGCCGGGTGCTGATCAACACCATCGGCCCGGTCTGGGACGGCAACGAGGTGTGGCTGCTCACCGCGGGCGGCGCGACCTTCGCCGCCTTCCCCGAGTGGTACGCCACCCTCTTCTCCGGCTTCTACCTGCCGCTGCTGCTCATCCTGGTCTGCCTGATCGTCCGGGGCGTCGCCTTCGAGTACCGGGTCAAGCGGCCCGAGGAGAACTGGCAGCGCAACTGGGAGACGGCGATCTTCTGGTGCTCGCTCCTTCCGGCGTTCCTGTGGGGCGTGGCCTTCGGGAACATCGTGCGGGGCGTGAAGATCGACCAGCACTTCGAGTATGTCGGCGACGTCTGGGATCTGCTCAACCCCTACGCCCTGCTCGGCGGCCTGGTGACGCTCACGCTGTTCACCTTCCACGGGGCGGTCTTCACCGCGCTCAAGACCGTCGGCGACATCCGGGTGCGGGCGCGGAAGCTGGCCCGGCGGGTCGGCCTGGTGGCGACCCTCGTGGCGCTGGCCTTCCTGCTGTGGACACAGGCCGACAGCGGTGACGGCAAGAGCCTGGTCGCCGTGATCGTGGCCGTCGCCGCCCTGGTCGCCGCGCTGGTGGCCAATCAGGCCGGACGGGAGGGCTGGGCGTTCGCGCTGTCCGGGGTCACCATCGTGGCCGCCGTGGCGGTGCTCTTCCTCTCGCTCTTCCCGAACGTCATGCCGTCCACCCTGAACGGGGACTGGAGCCTGACGGTCACCAACGCCTCGTCGAGCCCCTACACCCTCAAGATCATGACGTGGCTGGCGGCGATCGCCACCCCGCTCGTCGTGCTCTACCAGGGCTGGACCTACTGGGTGTTCCGCAAGCGGATCGGGACGCAGCACATCGCTCCCGACGCCGCTCACTGAGTCCGCCGGGGGTGTGTTTCACGTGAAACACACCCTCTGGACCGAAGGGCATGTTTCACGTGAAACCAATCGACCCACGCCTACTGCGGTACGCCCGTGCCACCCGTCTCTTCCTCGTGGCCGTCGTCGGCCTGGGGGCCGTGGGAGCCGGGCTGGTCATCGCTCAGGCGATGCTCGTCGCCGAGATCGTCGTCGGCGCGTTCCAGCACGGTCAGTCGGCGGCCGGCCTGCGCACTCCCCTGCTGCTGTTGGCGGCCGTGGCGGTCGGGCGGTCGTTGGTCGCGTGGCTCACCGAACTCGCGGCGCACCGGGCCGGCGCGGCGGTGAAGTCGGAGCTGCGCGGGCGGCTGCTGGACCGGGCGGCGGCGCTCGGCCCGGGATGGCTGAGCGGGCAGCGGACCGGCTCGCTCGTGACCCTGGCCACGCGCGGGGTCGACGCCCTGGACGACTACTTCTCGCGCTATCTCCCGCAGCTGGGGCTGGCCGTGGTCGTGCCGGTGGCGGTGCTGGCCCGGATCGTCACGGAGGACTGGGTGTCGGCGGCGATCATCGTCGGCACCCTGCCGCTGATTCCGCTGTTCATGATGCTGATCGGCTGGGCGACCCAGTCCCGGATGGACCGTCAGTGGCGGCTGCTGTCCCGGCTGTCCGGCCACTTCCTGGACGTGGTCGCGGGGCTGCCGACGCTGAAGGTGTTCGGCCGGGCCAAGGCCCAGGCCGAGTCCATCCGGCGGATCACCGGGGAGTACCGGCAGGCCACGCTGCGCACCCTGCGGATCGCCTTTCTCTCCTCCTTCGCGCTGGAGCTGCTGGCCACGCTGTCCGTCGCGCTGGTCGCCGTGACGATCGGGATGCGGCTCGTCCACGGGGACATGGACCTGTACACCGGGCTGGTGATCCTGGTGCTGGCGCCCGAGGCGTATCTGCCGCTGCGGCAGGTGGGGACGCAGTACCACGCGGCGGCGGAGGGGCTTGCCGCCGCGGAGGAGATCTTCTCCGTGCTGGAGACGCCGGTCCCGGTGTCGGGCACGGGCGCGGTGCCGGCGGGCACCGTGGCCTTCGAGGATGTCAGCGTCCGCTATCCCGGGCGCTCGTCGGACGCGGTGACCGGGGTGTCGTTCCGTGTGGAACCCGGTGAGACCGTGGCGCTGGTCGGACCGAGCGGGGCGGGCAAGTCGACGCTGCTGAGCGTGTTGCTGGGATTCGTACGGCCCACCGGGGGGCGGGTGCGGGTCGGGGGAGCCGATCTCGCCGGCCTGGACCTGGAGGAGTGGCGGTCGCGGATCGCATGGGTGCCCCAGCGGCCGCACCTGTACGCCGGGACCATCGCGGAGAACGTGCGGCTGGCCCGGCCCGGGGCCGATGACGGTGCCGTGCGGCGGGCGCTGCGGGACGCGGGCGCGTGGGAGTTCGTGGCGGCGCTGCCGGACGGGGTCGACACCGTGCTCGGAGAGGACGGGGCCGGGCTGTCGGCGGGGCAGCGGCAGCGGCTCGCGCTGGCCCGGGCGTTTCTCGCGGACCGGCCCGTGCTGTTGCTGGACGAGCCGACGGCCGCGCTGGACGGTGTGACCGAGGGGGACGTCGTGGCGGCGGTGCGGAGGCTGGCCGCCGGGCGGACCGTGCTTCTGGTCGTGCACCGGCCCGCGTTGCTGGGGGTGGCCGACAGGGTCGTACGGCTGGATGGTGCGGATATCGCGAAGTCCTCGGTGGATGGCCGGACTCCCAGGGGGCTCCGGCTCCTGGACTCCCGTCCTCGCCCACTCGGTGGTCCGGAGGACGGACCGGCGGAGTCGTCGCTCGGGCTGCCGGAGGGCGGGCTTGGGGGAGATCGGCTCGGTGGGCCGGAGGACGAACCGATGGACGGCGGTGCCGGTCCGCGGGGGCGGAGTGTCCTGGCGCGGGTTCGCGCCCTGGGCGGCGGGGCCCGGGGGCGGCTGGCCGGGGCCCTGGTGCTGGGGAGTCTGGCGCTGGGGAGTGCCGTCGGACTGATGGCGACCTCCGGCTGGCTCATCTCGCGGGCCTCGCAGCAGCCACCGGTGCTGTATCTGATGGTGGCCGTGACCGCGACCCGTGCCTTCGGTATCGGGCGGGCCGTCTTCCGCTATGCCGAGCGGCTGGTCTCGCACGACGCCGTCCTGCGGATGCTGGCCGACACCCGGGTGGCGGTGTACCGGCGCCTGGAACGCCTCGCCCCCGCGGGGCTGCGCGGCACCCGGCGCGGCGATCTGCTCACCCGGCTGGTCGCGGATGTGGACGCCTTCCAGGACTACTGGCTGCGCTGGCTGCTGCCCGCCGGAGTCGCCGTCGCCGTCTCCGCCGCCTCCGTCGGCTTCACGGCCTGGCTGCTGCCCGAGGCCGGCGCCGTCCTCGCGGCGGGTCTGCTGGCGGCGGGCGCCGGCGTGCCCCTGCTGACCGCGGCCGTGGCCCGGCGGACCGAGCGGCGGCTGGCGCCCGCCCGTGGCGTCCTCGCCACCCGGGTGACCGACCTGCTCACCGGCACCGCGGAGCTGACCGTCGCCGGCGCGCTGCCGGCCCGTACGGACGCGGCCCGGCGAGCGGATCGCACCCTCACCGGGATCGCCGCGCGCGCCGCCGCCGTCACCGGACTCGGGGACGGCCTCACCGCGCTGGTCTCCGGGCTGACCGTCACGGCCACCGCGCTGTTCGGCGCCCAGGCGGTGGCGGCCGGCCGGCTGGGCGGAGTGGCCATGGCCGTGGTCGTACTGACCCCGCTGGCCGCCTTCGAGGCCGTCCTGGGGCTGCCGCTCGCCGTGCGGCACCGGCAGCGGGTGCGGCGCAGCGCGGAGCGGGTGTACGAGATCCTGGACGCCGCCGAGCCCGTACGCGAGCCGGAGCGGCCCCGGCCGGCGCCCGTCACACCGTTCCCGGTGGTCCTCAAGGGCGTGGCCGCCCGGTACGAGGGACAGCGGGGGGAGGCGCTGGCCGGGCTTGACCTGACGCTGGAGCGGGGGCGCCGGATCGCGGTGGTGGGGGCCTCCGGTTCGGGCAAGACGACCCTCGCGCAGGTGCTGCTGCGGTTCCTGGACCCGCGGGCGGGCTCGTACACGCTCGCCGGGGTGGACGCGTGCGCGGTGGCGGGGGACGACGTACGGCGGCTCGTCGGGCTGTGCGCGCAGGACGCGCACCTCTTCGACAGCTCGGTGCGCGAGAACCTGCTGCTGGCCAGGAAGGACGCGTCCGAGGCGGAGCTGCGCGCGGCGCTGGCCCGGGCCCGGCTGCTGGACTGGGTCCAGTCGCTGCCCGACGGTCTGGACACGCTCGTCGGCGAGCACGGGGCCCGGCTGTCCGGCGGGCAGCGGCAGCGGCTGGCGCTGGCCCGGGCGCTGCTGGCCGGCTTCCCGGTGCTGGTCCTGGACGAGCCCGCGGAGCATCTGGACCTGGCGACGGCGGACGCGCTGACCGCCGATCTGCTGGCCGCGACCGAGGGCCGTACCACGCTGCTGATCACCCACCGGCTGGCGGGGCTCGACGCGGTGGACGAGGTGATCGTGCTCGACGCGGGCCGGGTGGTGCAGCGCGGGCCGTACCGGCGGCTGCTGGCCGAGGACGGCCCGCTGCGCGAGATGGCCGTGCGGGAGTCCGAGGCGGAGGCGCTGGCGGGAGTGTGCTGAGGCGTGCCGTCCCGGACGGGGCGGGCGGCGAGGGGCGGTGGGGCGTCGGCTACCCGCGGTCGGCGAGGAGCTGTTCGATCACCACCGCCACGCCGTCGTCGTTGTTGGCGACGGTACGGCCCGACGCGGCGGCGATGGCGTCCGGGTGGGCGTTGCCCATCGCGTACGACTGCCCGGCCCAGGTCAGCATCTCGACGTCGTTGGGCATGTCCCCGAAGGCCACGACCTCCTCGTGCGAGATGCCGCGCTCGGCGCAGCACAGGGCGAGGGTGCTGGCCTTGGACACGCCGGGGCCGCTCAGTTCCAGCAGGGCGCTGGGGCTGGAGCGGGTGACATTGGCGTGGCCGCCGACCGTCAGCCGGGCCAGCGTGAGGAAGGCGTCGGGGTCGAGGGAGGGATGGTAGGCGAGGATCTTGAGGACGGGCTGGCCGGCGGCCGGGCCGTCGGGGGCGAGCAGCTCCTCGGCGGGCAGCACGGCGTCCGGTATCTCCATGTGCAGCTTGGGATAGTCCGGCTCCTGGTGGAAGCCGTAGGTCTGCTCGACCGCGAACACCGTGCCGGGGGCCGCCTCGCGCAGCAGTCGTGCGGCGGCCAGGGCGTTCTCCCGGGCCAGCTCGCGGACCTTCACGAACCGGTGGGCTCCGGGACCGCCATGCAGGTCGACCACGGCGGCGCCGTTGCCGCAGATCGCCAGGCCGTGGCCGTGGACGTGGTCGCTGACCACGTCCATCCAGCGGGCGGGCCGGCCGGTGACGAAGAAGACCTCGATCCCGGCCTCCTCGGCGGCGGCCAGCGCGGCGACGGTCCGCGCGGAGACCGACTTGTCGTCGCGCAGCAGAGTGCCGTCGAGGTCGGTGGCGATCAGCCGCGCCGGCAGGGCGGCGGCAGGGGTCCCGTGCTGTCTGGTCGCTGAGGTCACCCGGCCATTCTCGCGCAGGCGTCCGCACGGCCGTGCGGTACTGCGCACAGATGAGACACAGACGACGTCCCGCAGCGGGAGCCCCGGTCAGTCCAGCTGGGCGAGCGCCTCCATGGCGATCTGCTCGAAGACCTTCTCGTCCGTCGCGAAGACCGAGTCCGGGACGGGCCAGTGGATCACGATCTCGGTGAAGCCCAGCTCGCGGTGGCGGCCGGCGAAGTCCACGAAGGCGTCCAGGGACGACAGAGGCCGGGCGCGGTCCGGGGTGAAGCCGGTGAGCAGGACCTTGTCCAGTCCGGTCACGTCCCGCCCGGCGGCCTCGCACGCCTCGGCCAGCCTGCCGATCTGGCCGCGCAGGGCCTCGACGGACTGCTCCGGCGTACCGGTCTCGTACAGCTTCGGGTCGCCGGTGGTCACCCACGCCCGGCCGTACCGCGCGGCGAGCTTCATACCGCGCGGGCCGGTGGCCGCCACGGCGAACGGCAGCCGGGGCCGCTGCACACAGCCCGGGATGTTCCGGGCCTCGTGGGCCGAGTAGAAACGCCCCTCGTAGGTCACCGTGTCCTCGGTGAGCAGCCGGTCGAGGAGGGAGACGAACTCGGCGAACCGGTCCGCGCGCTCCCGCGGGGTCCAGGGCTCCTGGCCGAGGGCCGTCGCGTCGAAACCGGTGCCGCCCGCGCCGATGCCCAGGGTGATCCGGCCGCCGGAGATGTCGTCCAGGGAGATCAGCTCCTTGGCGAGGGTCACCGGGTGGCGGAAGTTCGGCGAGGTGACCAGCGTGCCCAGGCGCAGCCGGTCGGTGACCGCGGCGGCGGCCGTCAGGGTCGGGACGGCACCGAACCAAGGGCCGTCACGGAAGCTGCGCCAGGTCAGATGGTCGTAGGTGTACGCCGTGTGGAAGCCGAGCTGCTCGGCGCGCACCCACGCCGAACGGGTGCCTTCGTGCCAGCGGCGGTACGGAAGGATCACGGTGCTCAGACGCAGACTCATGGGTCCGAGCGTAAGCGGGCCCGTCGGCATCGAACGAAACGGTCACCGTGCGCGGGCACCTCATGGACCCGCCGGAGGGAGACGCAGATCACCCGGGTTTTCCCGGCCGGAGGTTTGATCCACAACGAAGTGGGGTTATCCACAGGCGAATTGACGAAACTGTGGACAACCGGAGGGGACGTGACGCCCGCGGGCGCCCGTCCCCCGCCCTCACAGCCTCGGCTCCACCCGCGCGATCCTCCGCAGCAGCCCCGGCGCGAACCGGGACAGCAGATGGGCGCCCTTGGCCTCCGGGGTCACCGGAGCCACCGGCCTGTCCCGGGCGACCGCGTCCAGGATCGCGTCCGCCACCTTCTCCGGCGGATAGTTCCGCAGGCCGTAGAGGCGGGCGGACCGCTGCCGGCGACGGCGCTGTTCGGCCTCGTCGACGCCGGTGAACCGGGCCGTGGCCGTGATGCCGGTGTTGACGATGCCCGGGCAGACCGCCGTGACCCCGATCCCCTTCGGCGCCAGCTCCGCGCGCAGGCACTCGGAGAGCATCAGCACGGCCGCCTTGGAGGTGCTGTAGGCCGGCAGCATGCGCGAGGGCTGGTAGGCCGCCGCCGAGGCCGTGTTGACGATGTGGCCGCCCTGCCCGCGCTCGGCCATGCGGGCCCCGAAGAGCCGGCAGCCGTGGATGACGCCCCACAGGTTCACGTCCAGCACCGAGCGCCAGTCGTCGGTCGTCGTGGTGAAGAACGAGCCCGACAGGCCGATGCCCGCGTTGTTGACCAGCACGTCCAGTACGCCGTAGGCACGGTGGACCTTCTCCGCGAGCTTCTCCATGGCCTGCTCGTCGGAGACGTCGGCCGGCTCGGCCCATGCCTCGGGCGCGCCGACCAGCCGGCACAGCTCCGCGGTGCGGGCCGCGGACTCGGCGTCCCGGTCGACGGCGATCACCCGCGCCCCGGCCTCCGCGAAGGCGAACGCCGTGGCCCGTCCGATGCCGCTGCCCGCGCCCGTGATCAGCACCAGCTGCCCGGCGAACCGTTCGGCGTGCCGGCCGGTGGGGCGCGGGACGGGCCGGCCGCCTTCCACGGACACGACGAACTCCTCGATCCACGCCGACAGCTGATCGGGGCGGGTGCGCGGCACCCAGTGCCCGGCGGGCAGCGTGCGGCGGGTCAGCCGGGGCACCCACCGGTCCAGGTCGTCGTACAGCCGCTCGGAGAGGAACACGTCCTCCTGGGGGGTGATGAGCTGTACGGGCGCGTGGGCGTAGGCGTCCGGGCGGGGCCGGCGCAGCCGGGCGCGGACGTTGTCCCGGTAGAGCCAGGCGCCGTGCGCGGCGTCCGAGGGGAGGGAGCCGGTCGGGTAGTCGCCGGCCGGGACCCGCTCGGCCCGCTCCAGGATCCCGGGCCAGCGCTTGCCGAGCGGGCCGCGCCAGGCCAGTTCGGGCAGGGCCGGGGTGTGCAGCAGGTAGACGTACCAGGACTTGGCGCCCTGGCCGAGGAGCTGGCCCACCCGCCGGGGCGTCGGACGCTTCACGCGCGCGTCGATCCAGTGCCCGAAGTGATCGAGGGACGGCCCCGAGATCGAGGTGAACGACGCGATACGGCCCTCCGTGCGGCCGACGGTGACGAACTCCCAGGACTGCACCGAGCCCCAGTCGTGCCCGACGAGGTGCACCGGCCGGTCCGGGCTGACCGCGTCCACGACGGCCAGGAAGTCGTCGGTGAGCTTGGCGAGGGTGAAGCCGCCGCGCAGGGGCTTCGGCGCGGTGGAGCGGCCGTGGCCCCGGACGTCGTACAGCACCACGTGGAAGCGGTCGGCCAGCCGTACGGCCACCTCCGACCAGACCTCCTTGCTGTCCGGGTAGCCGTGCACCAGGACGACGGTCGGCTGGGCCGGGTCGCCCAGCTCGACCACGCACAGGTCGACCCCGCCGGTACGCACCCGGCGCTCGCGCGCACCCTTCAAGGTCATTTCTCCTCCGCCCAGCGCCGCACGTGCGGCAGATCGTCGTCCAGCCAGAACGCGCTCTCCTCGGCGTCCCGGGAGTCGGTGACCACCAGGATCTCCTCGAACTTCGCGCCCGTGCCCCGGAAGCCGAGGTGCGGTTCGACCGCCCACAGGCCCGGTCGCGGCGGGTGGTCCGAGAAGCGGTACGGAGACCACAGCGGAGACCAGCCCTCGCGGTGGCCGTGCAGCGCGTCGGAGGCCAGGCCCTTCAGGGACTGCGTGCCGAAGCCGAACAGATGCGGCGACCAGCGGCGCCGCCGTACCCGGTCCACCTTGTGGGCGATCACCCCGAAGGGGTAGGCGCGGTGCCGGTTGGCGTAACCCTGGCGGACCATCAGCCGGTCCACGTCCTGGTAGATCTCCCGCAGCGGGCGCCGCTCGCGCACCTCGCGCAGGATCAGCTCCCGGTGCGCCTCCAGGTCGGCCATCAGCCGGTCCTGCACCGGGTTCACGCCCAGCGAGCCGGAGTAGCCGACGTCGGCCGGGTAGCCCTCGTACACCGGCGCCAGGTCCAGGATGAACGGCATCCCCGGCTCCAGGGCGCGGTCGGTGGGGAAGAACTGGAGCGGGATGCGGAAGTTCGCGAAGGCCGTGCGGTCGCCGAACCAGGCGAAGGGGAGGTGGAACCAGTCCCGCACCCCGCGCTCGCGCAGCCACTCCCGCTGCATCCGCGCCGCCTCGCGCTCCGTCACGCCCGGTTCGAGCCGGGCCGCGACGGCCTCCGCGCATTCGTAGGCCAGGCGCTGCACCCGTTTGAATCCCCGCAGGTCCGCGGGGGTTTCGCTGCTCACTGCCGTCGTCATGCCGCCCCGTCCCGTCGAGCGCGCTACGCGTCCGTAACTTGACACAGGCGAATCTGGCACTTGTTAGAGGTGGCGTCAATAGGCGGGATCAAGGGCCGCGGACGACGGCCGTCCGCCGCGCCCGGGCTTCCCCTGGGTGGGTGACCCTCAGGGTCCCGTAATACCTGGGGCGGACGAGGAAACGGCTCTGAGGTCTGACGACGAACGTGGTCCGGATCACTACCGTCGAAGGCGTGACTGTGATCGCGACCGAAAGCCTGAGCAAGCGGTTCCCCCGGGTGACCGCGCTCGACCGGCTGTCCGTGGACATCGGGCCCGGTGTGACCGGACTCGTCGGGGCCAACGGCGCCGGCAAGTCCACCCTGATCAAGATCCTGCTGGGGCTGTCCCCCGCCACGGAGGGCCGGGCCGAGGTGCTCGGCCTCGACGTCGCCGCCAAGGGCGCCGCCATCCGCGAGCGCGTCGGGTACATGCCGGAGCACGACTGCCTCCCGCCGGACGTCTCGGCCACCGAGTTCGTCGTCCACATGGCCCGCATGTCCGGCCTGCCGCCCGCCGCCGCGCGTGAGCGCACCGCCGACACCCTGCGCCACGTGGGGCTGTACGAGGAGCGCTACCGCCCCATCGGCGGCTATTCGACCGGCATGAAGCAGCGCGTGAAGCTCGCCCAGGCCCTGGTGCACGACCCGAGACTGGTCTTCCTGGACGAGCCGACCAACGGACTCGACCCGGTCGGCCGGGACGAGATGCTCGGCCTGATCCGCCGCATCCACAGCGACTTCGGCATCTCGGTCCTGGTCACCTCCCACCTGCTGGGCGAGCTGGAGCGCACCTGTGACCACGTCGTCGTCATCGACGGCGGCAAGCTGCTGCGCTCCAGCTCCACCACCGACTTCACCCAGACCACGACCACCCTCGCGATCGAGGTCACCGACAGCGACGCACACCCCGACGGCACCCGCGCGCTCCGCGAGGCGCTGCACGCGCGCGGTGTCGCCACCCACGCGGAGGCCGGCGGACTGCCCGGAGCCGGGCACATCCTGCTGCTGACCGCCACCGGCGAGGACACGTACGACCTGGTCCGCGACGTGGTCGCCGACCTCGGCCTCGGCCTGGTGCGCATGGAACAGCGCCGGCACCACATCTCCGAGGTCTTCACCAGCGGTGACGAACAGCGCAAGGAGGCCGTCGGCCATGGCGGTTGAGCATCCCCCGGCAATGCCCACCGGCGACCAGAGCCGCATCCACGACATCGGCTACCGCGGCTACGACGGCCCCCGCCTCGGCCGTTCCTACGCCCGCCGCTCGCTGTACTCGCAGTCCCTGCGCGGCGCCTACGGCCTCGGCCGCTCGGTGAAGTCCAAGGTGCTGCCGATGCTGCTGTTCGCGGTGATGTGCGTGCCGGCCGCCATCATGGTGGCCGTCGCCGTCGTCACCAAGGCGCACGAACTGCCGGTGTCCTACACCCGGTACGCGATCGTCACCCAGGCCGTGATCAGCCTGTACGTCGCCTCGCAGGCACCCCAGGCGGTCTCCCGCGACCTGCGCTTCAAGACCGTGCCGCTGTACTTCTCGCGGCCCATCGAGACCGCCGACTACGTCCGCGCGAAGTTCGCGGCGCTCGCCTCGGCGCTCTTCATCCTCACCGGCGCCCCGCTGCTGGTGATGTACGTGGGCGCGCTGCTGTCCAAGATGGACTTCGCTCATCAGACCAAGGAATTCGCCCAGGGACTGGTCTCCGTGGCTCTCCTCTCGTTGCTCTTCGCCGGCATCGGCCTGGTCATCGCCGCCTTCACCCCGCGCCGAGGCTTCGGCATCGCCGCCGTGATCGCCGTACTGACCATCTCCTACGGGGCGGTCTCCACCCTCCAGGCCATCGCCGACACCCAGGGCAGCAGCTCCGCCGTGCCGTGGATCGGGCTGTTCTCGCCGGTCACGCTGATCGACGGCGTGCAGTCCGCGTTCCTCGGCGGCAGCTCCGCCTATCCGGGCGGCACCGGTCCCTCCGGCGGCCAGGGCGTGGTCCACGTCCTGTTCGTGCTGGGCCTGATCGCCGCCTGCTACGGCCTCCTCATCCGCCGCTACCGCAAGGTGGGACTGTGACCACCCTGAAGATCGACCACGTCTCCCGCTGGTTCGGCAACGTGGTCGCCGTCAACGACATCACCATGACCATCGGCCCCGGGGTCACCGGACTGCTCGGGCCCAACGGCGCCGGAAAGTCCACCCTGATCAACATGATGGGCGGCTTCCTCGCCCCCTCCACCGGCACCGTCACCCTCGACGGGCAGCCGGTGTGGCGCAACGAGGCCATCTACCGGCACATCGGCATCGTCCCCGAACGGGAGGCGATGTACGACTTCCTCACCGGCCGCGAGTTCGTCCTCGCCAACGCCGAGCTGCACGGCCTCGACGCCAGGGCCGCCCAGCGCGCCCTGGCCACGGTGGAGATGGAGTACGCGCAGGACCGGAAGATCGCCACGTACTCCAAGGGCATGCGGCAGCGCGTGAAGATGGCGAGCGCCCTGGTGCACGACCCGTCACTGCTCCTGCTGGACGAGCCGTTCAACGGCATGGACCCGCGCCAGCGCATGCAGCTGATGGACCTGCTGCGCAGGATGGGCGACGAGGGCCGTACGGTGCTGTTCTCCTCGCACATCCTCGAAGAGGTCGAGCAGCTCGCCCGGCACATCGAGGTCGTCGTCGCCGGACGGCACGCGGCCAGCGGCGACTTCCGCCGGATCCGCCGTCTGATGACGGACCGACCGCACCGCTACCTGGTGCGCTCCAGCGACGACCGGGCCCTCGCGGCCGCGCTGATCGCCGATCCCTCCACGGCCGGCATCGAGGTCGACCACGCCGAGGGCGCGCTGCGCATCCAGGCCGTCGACTTCGGCCGCTTCACCGCCCTGCTGCCGAAGGTCGCCAGAGACCACGGCATCCGGCTCCTCACGGTCTCGCCGTCCGACGAGTCCCTGGAGTCCGTCTTCTCGTATCTGGTCGCGGCGTAGGAGGCCGAAGATGTACGACCCCACCGTCGCCCGGCTCACCTACCGGGCGCTGCTCGGCCGTCGCCGGGCCCTCATCCTCGGCGCGCTGCCGCTGCTGCTGATCGTGATCTCCGTGGCCGTGCGCGCCCTGACCGGGGCCGACGACCAGACCGCCTCCGACGTCCTCGGCGGCTTCGCGCTCGCCACCATGGTCCCGATCATCGGCGTGATCGCGGGCACGGGCGCGATCGGCCCGGAGATCGACGACGGCTCCGTGGTCTATCTGCTGTCCAAGCCGCTGAAACGGCCCACGATCATCGTCACCAAGCTCATCGTCGCCATCGCCGTGACCATGGTCTTCTCGGCCGTGCCGACGCTGATCGCGGGCCTGATCCTGAACGGCAACGGCCAGCAGGTCGCCGTCGCCTACACGGTCGCCGCGCTGGTCTCCTCCATCGCCTACTCGGCGCTGTTCCTGCTGCTGGGCACGGTCTCCCGGCACGCGGTGGTGTTCGGGCTCGTCTACGCCCTGGTCTGGGAGGCGCTGTTCGGCACCCTGGTGCCGGGCGCGCGCACCCTGAGCGTCCAGCAGTGGTCGCTGGCCGTCGCCCACAAGATCGCCGACGGACCGCTGGTGACCTCCGACGTGGGCCTGCCGACGGCCACCGTGCTGCTGGTGGCGGTCACCGTCCTGGCCACCTGGTACGCCGGTCAGAAGCTGCGGTCGCTGACGCTCGCCGGCGAGGAGTGAGGAAGCCGGGGCCGCCTCCTGGGCGCCCCTTCTCCACGCGCCTTTTATTCGGTGGCGTCCGATTCGGCGGCGGGGCACAGTGGTCGTGCACCGTCCGCCGGGATCGTCCCGGCGACATGAACCGGGAGTGGAGGTGGGCGATGTCCATGCACGGCAGTACGCCCGGCTCCCGTCAGGGCGGCCCGAGGCCGGCTCCGGAGTAGTCCACCATCTCTCCGTAGAGCCAGGGAACCGCCCGGGGCGGCCGCTTCGAGCACGCGAGCGCCATGCTCGCGTGAGGCCGCCCACCCGGAGGATTGGCCGAGTGGCAAGGCACCGGCTTGCTAAGCCGTGGTCGGGCTGGAAAGCCCGCGCACGTTCGATCCGTGCATCCTCCGCGAGACATTGCCACTGGGGCTCTGCCGCGACAGCGCTGCCTCTTCGCGTCGCTGCTCGGCGGGCTACGCCAGCAGGCGTTCCAGGACCACCGCGATGCCGTCCTCCTCGTGGGAGGCCGTGATCTCGTCGGCCACCGCCTTCAGCTCCGCGTGGGCGTTGGCCATGGCCACGCCCCGGGACGCCCAGGCGAACATCGGGATGTCGTTGGGCATGTCGCCGAAGGCGATCGTGTCGGCCGCCTTCAGGCCCAGGCGGCGGGCCGCCAGCGACAGTCCCGTGGCCTTGGACAGGCCGAGCGGGAGCAGCTCCACGATGCCCGCGCCCGCCATGGCCACCGTGACGAAGCCGCCGGCCGCCTGCCGGGCCGCCGCCGCCAGCTCGTCGTCACCCAGTGTCGGGTGCTGTATGTAGATCTTGTTCAGCGGCGCCGCCCACAGGTCGGAGACGTCCGTGAACGGGGTGCCGGGCAGCCGGCCCGTGACCGTGTAGCCCTCGCCGACCAGGACCTCGCCGTCCAGGCCGTCCCGGCTGGCCGCCAGATACAGCGGCCCGACCTCGGCCTCGATCTTGGCCAGGGCCACGCCCGCCAGCTGCCGGTCCAGGGTGACCGAGGTCAGCAGGCGGTGCGCGCCGGCGTCGTACACCTGGGCGCCCTGGCCGCAGACGGCGAGACCGTCGTAGCCGAGGTCGTCCAGGACGTGCCGGGTCCAGGGGACCGCGCGGCCGGTGACGACGATGTGGGCCGCGCCCGCCGCGGTGGCCGCGGCGAGCGCGTCACGGGTGCGCTGCGAGATCGACTCGTCGGAGCGCAGCAGCGTTCCGTCGAGGTCGGTGGCGATGAGCCCGTACGGGAAGCTCACCGGGACACCGGCTCCAGGACCTCGCGGCCGCCCAGGTACGGGCGCAGCACCTCGGGGACCCGGACGGAGCCGTCGGCCTGCTGGTGGTTCTCCAGGATCGCCACGATGGTGCGCGGAACGGCGCACAGCGTGCCGTTGAGCGTGGCCAGCGGCTTGACCTGCTTGCCGTCGCGGACCCGGATGGACAGCCGGCGGGACTGGAACTCGGTGCAGTCCGAGGTCGAGGTCAGCTCGCGGTACTTGCCCTGGGTCGGGATCCACGCCTCACAGTCGAACTTGCGGGCGGCCGAGGAGCCGAGGTCGGCGGAGGCGACGTCGATGACGCGGAACGGCAGCTCCAGCGAGGTCAGCCACTGCTTCTCCCACTCCAGCAGGCGCTGGTGCTCGGCCTGGGAGTCCTCGGGAGCGACGTACGAGAACATCTCGACCTTGTCGAACTGGTGCACGCGGAAGATGCCCCGGGTGTCCTTGCCGTGCGAGCCGGCCTCGCGGCGGAAGCACGGGGAGAAGCCCGCGTAGCGCAGCGGCAGCCGGTCGGCGTCGATGATCTCGTCCATGTGGTAGGCCGCCAGCGGGACCTCGGAGGTGCCGACCAGGTACAGGTCGTCCTTGTCGAGGTGGTAGACGTCCTGGGCGGCCTGGCCGAGGAAGCCGGTGCCGGCCATGGACTGCGGGCGCACCAGCGCCGGGGTCAGCATCGGGGTGAAGCCGGCCGCGGTCGCCTGCGCGATCGCCGCGTTCACCAGGGCCAGCTCCAGCAGGGCGCCGACGCCGGTGAGGAAGTAGAAGCGGGAGCCGGAGACCTTGGCGCCGCGCTCGACGTCGATCGCGCCGAGCAGCTGGCCCAGCTCCAGGTGGTCCTTGGGCTCGAAGCCCTCGGCGGCGAAGTCGCGGATCGTGCCGTGCGTCTCCAGCGTGACGAAGTCCTCCTCGCCGCCGACGGGCACGTCGGGGTGGACGAGGTTGCCGAGCCGGAGCAGCAGTTCCTGGGTCTCGGCGTCGGCCGCGTCGCGCTCGGCGTCGGCGGCCTTGACGTCGGCCTTCAGCTGCTCGGCGCGCTTGAGGAGTTCGGCCTTCTCCTCGCCGGCGGCCTTGGGGATCAGCTTGCCGAGCTGCTTCTGCTCGGCGCGCAGCTCGTCGAAGCGGACGCCGGAGGACCTGCGCCGCTCGTCGGCAGACAGGAGGGAGTCGACGAGCGCGACGTCCTCTCCACGGGCGCGCTGGGACGCGCGCACACGGTCGGGGTCCTCACGAAGCAGGCGAAGGTCAATCACGAGGCCAAGGCTACCGGTGCCGGGTCTCGGCTCACGAATCACTATTACGGTGAGTTCGCATTCACGGCTTACGTTCCGTTATGCGGTAATTGCCGGAGGTGTTCCCTCCGGGGTGCCTCGGGTCAAGGCGAAAGTGTCTCACTCCCTGGGACGGGGCAGGCCGCGGGTGTCCGGTTGACCCGATTCCCTTGTGGAGAACGGGATTTGGCGAGCTGGTTGTCCACAGAGATCCACACCCTCTCGAAAGTTATCCACAGGCTGTGTGGAAGATCTGTGGACTCAGGAATTGATCACTGCGGAAAGTCTCGCCAGGCCGAAGAATTCCCGGCCCAAACGTCGTCGACGCCCACTTTCGGGTGGAAAACGGTCGCCCTGAAAGATGAACCAACGGAAACAGGTGGACGAAGGGTGGGTCGGGGAGCGGTGGCATGGGTCGGCTCCCGTAGGGCGATTTGTCGACCCTGTACCCGTCCCCTGTCGACTTGTCCCCAGGTCGAGAAGGGCACCTGTGGATAACTTCTGTGGATAACGTTCGTCAGGCCGTATGACCGGTCAGAAGCGGCCGTCCTGGCAGCGCGCCACCCAGTCCGCCGCCGCCATGAACTCCTCGTCCGACGTCCCCGGCAGGGTCGGCCGGGCCTCGTCCGGTGTCCTGTTCGCCTGCGGATAGGAACCGAGGAAACGCACCTGGAGGCAGATCCGCCGCAGTCCCATCAGCGCCTCCGCCACCCGCCGGTCGGCGATGTGACCCTCGGCGTCGATGCAGAAGCAGTAGTTGCCGATGCCCGCGCCGGTCGGCCGGGACTGGAGCAGCATCAGGTTGATGCCGCGCGAGGCGAACTCGCCGAGCAGGTCGCGCAGCGCGCCGGGATGGTCGTCCCGCTGCCACAGCACCACCGAGGTCTTGTCGGCGCCGGTGGGCGCGGCGGGCCGGGCCGGGCGGCCGACCAGCACGAACCGGGTCTGCGCGTTCTCCGCGTCGTGAATGCCGGTCTCCAGCGCCTCCAGGCCGTACCGGGCGGCGGCGAACTCGCCCGCGAAAGCCGCGTCGTAGCGGCCCTCCTGGACCAGGCGGGCGGCGTCCGCGTTCGAGGCGGCCGACTCCCAGACCGCGTCCGGGAGGTGGGCGCGCATCCAGTTGCGCACCTGCGGCTGGGCCGCCGGATGGGCGGAGACCGTCTTGATGTCCGCGAGCTTCGTGCCGGGCCGGACCAGCAGCGCGAAGGTGATCGACAGCAGCACCTCGCGGTAGATCATCAGCGGTTCGCCCGCGACCAGCTCGTCCAGGGTGGTGGTGATGCCGCCCTCGACGGAGTTCTCGATCGGTACGAACGCGGCCTCGGCCTCGCCGGCCCGGACCGCGTCCAGCGCCGACTGCACCGACACGTACGGGATCAGCTCCCGGGTGGCCGCCTCCGGAAGCGTGCGCAGGGCGACCTCCGTGAAGGTGCCCTCCGGGCCGAGATAGGCATAGCTCGCTGGCATGGTCCTCACCCTAATGGCCGCGGAGGGGCCCGTCGCGGGTGTCTCGGGAATACCACTCGGCCGGGTGGTTTGAACCCGGTTCGTCCACCAAGCGGCCCCGGGTTCGTCCCTCGAGCGGCCTATGGCTCGTCCCTCGAGCGGCCCACGGTTCGTCCCCCGAACCGCCGCGGTCATCCCTCCAGCAGCCGCTGACCCACGTACTCGCCCCTCGCCGCCCCGCCCGGCACCGCGAACAGTCCGCTCGCCTCGTGCCGGATGAACGGGGACAGCGCGTCGCCCCGGTCGAGCTTGCGCTGCACCGGGACGAAGCCCCGCAGCGGATCGGCCTGCCAGCAGATGAAGAGCAGACCGGCGTCCGGGGTGCCGTCCGCGTCGATGCCGTCGTGGTAGGAGAAGGGCCGCCGCAGCATGGCCGCGCCGCCGTTGCGGTCGGGCCGGGTGATCCGGGCGTGCGCGTTGAGCGGGACCAGGTAGTCGCCCTTGGCGTCGGCCTTCTCCAGGTCCATCGGGGTCGTCTCGGTACCGCCGGACAGCGGCGCCCCGTCGGCCTTGCGCCGCCCGATGACCTGCTCCTGGGCCGTGGTCGACAGCTTCTCCCAGTCGTCCAGGAGCATGCGGATGCGGCGGACGACGGCGTAGGAGCCGTTCGCCATCCACGCCGGCTCGCCGGAGGCGGGCACGAAGATCCGCTTGTCGAAGTCGGCGTCCGACGGCTTCGGATTGCCGGTGCCGTCGAGCTGGCCCATGAGGTTGCGGGCCGTCATGGGGTGCGCGGTGGCCCCCGGGCTGCGGTTGAAGCCGTTCATCTGCCAGCGCACCCGGGCGGCCGCCCCCGCGTCCTTCTGGATCGCGCGCAGCGCGTGGAAGGCCACCAGGGCGTCGTCCGCCCCGATCTGCACCCACAGGTCGCCGTCGCTGCGGGCCTTGTCGAGCCGGTCGGAGGAGAAGTCCGGCAGCGGGTCCAGCGCGGCCGGCCGCTGCTTCCGCAGACCGGTCCGGTCGAAGAAACTGTGGCCGAAGCCGAAGGTGACGGTCAGCGAGGACGGCCCCGCGTCCCGGGCCACGTCGGTGTCGTCGTGCGGGGCGGGCTCGCCCGCCATCAGCCGCTCGGCCGTGGCCGACCAGCGGCGCAGCAGGGCCGCCGCCTCCTTGCGGCCCGCGCCCGGCGCCAGGTCGAACGCGACGAGATGGCCGCGTGCCTGGAGGCCCTCGGCGATGCCGGGCTGATGTTTCCCGTGAAACATCGCCCGGCCGGCACCGAGCGCGGTCAGCGGGGTGGCCCCGGCGGGCGCGGCGGCATAGCCCACGGCCCCGCCGGCCGCGCCGAGCACGAGCCCGGTGGCGCCGGCGGTGCCGAGCAGAGCACGCCGGGAGACACCGCTCGGGCGGGCCCCCGGCTCCGCCGCCGACGTGTCGGGGGTACGGACCTGGGAGAGGGACTGGTCGGGCATGGTGCGGTTCAGCCGATCTGCGCGTTCTTGGAGACGGTGGCCTGATCGATGTCGGAGGTGCGGACCGTGACGGCGATCTTCCAGTTGCCGGCCACGGGGAGCTGCACCCCGTTCGCCGACCAGTGGCCGGTGGTGATGTGGTCCGGGTTCACCGGGAGCGGGCCGATCTTCTGCGCCTCCAGGGTGAAGGAGATCTTCACCTCCGGGACGTCGAAGGCCCGGCCGTTGGGCCGCTGGACGTAGACGTGCATCGTGTTGCCGCCCACCTGCGCGGGGTCGAGGTCGACGCGGACGACGCCCTTGCCGTCGGTGCCGCCGGTGTCGAACGGCATGTCCAGGGTGAGCGCGCCCGAGGCGGCCGAGGTGCCGGAGCCGGCCGGGGACGAGGTGGCCGCCTTGGCCTCCTGCTCGGTGCGGCCCGGCTCGGTCTGGGTCAGCGCGGTGGTGACGGCGAGCAGCACCAGGGCGACACCGGCCTCGGCGAGCACCGAGCGGCGCAGTCCGAAGCGGTTCTCGTCGGCGTCGCGCAGCCGCTTGCGCCGAGCGGCGTCGACGGCCGCGCGCTGCCGGGCGAGCTGGGCGGCCCGCCGGGCGTCACGGGGGTCTCCGGCCTTCCCGTCCGTGCCGCCGCCCCCGGTAAAGCCGCCGGGCTTCCCGTCCGCGCCGCCGCCCCCGGTGGGTTCGTCGGCCTTCTTGCCTGCGCCGCCGCCACCGGTCGTCGTGGCGGCCGGGACCTGCGCTCGGACGCCGGCGGGCGTGCCGCGCTCTTCCCGGGCCGGGGCCGGCTGTCCGGCGTCGGCGGCCGGGACCAGCTCCGTCCGCTCCGGCTCGGCGTCACCGTCCGGGACCGGATCCTTCCGGGTGCCGGCGGCCGCGACCGGATCCGTCGGCTCCTGGCCGGCGACGTCGGCCGGGACCAGCTCCGTCCGCTCCCGCTCCGCGTCCGCGCTCCGGTCGGTGAGCCGTCCCGTCCACCGGCGGGACAGGCCCGCGATGCCGACCAGCACCGCCACCAGGGCGATCTTGGCCAGCAGCAGCTGCCCGTAGCGGGTGTCGGTGAACGCCGACCAGGAGCCGAGCTGCCGCCAGGACTGGTAGACGCCGGTGACGACGAGCGCGAGGACCGAGCCGAAGGCCAGCCGGGAGAAGCGCCGGACGGCGGCGGCCTCGACCGGGTGCTCGGCGGGCGCCCGGTACAGCGCGGTCAGCAGGGCGGTGAGCCCGCCCAGCCAGGCGGCGACGGCCAGCAGATGGACGACGTCCACCGGCATGGCGAGGCCCGGCTGGAGCCCGGTGGAGGCGTGCTCGGCCATGGCCCAGCTGGTGGCGAGCCCGGCCGCGACGACCACTCCGCCGACCGCGAGCCCGAAGGTCAGATCGCGCTTCTCGGTGACGTCCTCGCGCCGGGTGTAGGTGCCGAAGAGGACGGCGACGAACAGCGCGGCGGCGGCGAGCAGCAGCAGCCGGGAGACCAGCGCGGCCCCGGTCTTGGTCTGGAGCACCTGGCCGAGCAGGTCGAGGTCGAAGACGTCGGCGAACCTCCCGGAGGAGGTGTACGAGCCGCGCAGGAGCAGCAGCCACAGGGTGGCCGCGGTCAGCGCGATCCAGCCGCCGACGACGAGCCGCTGCACGGCCCGTACGCCCGCGCCGCGCTGCCAGCACGCGAGCACGAAGGCCGCGCCGCCGACGAGCACGATGAAACCGGCGTACGACACGTACCGGCCGAACGCGTAGAGCCCCCCCACGACTCCGCCGCCCGCGGCCGGCGCGGTGCCGGTCACGACGGTCTGCGAGGGCGCGCCGACGGAAAACGTGTAGGCGCCGGCGACGGGGTGGCTGTCCGCGGAGACGACCTGGTAGGTGACGGTGTAGGTGCCCTTGGCCAGACCGCTCTTGAGCTTCACGGCATACGTCGTCCCGCTCACGCCCACGGGGCTGCCCGTCTGCACCGGCTTGCCCCGGGGGTCGAGGACGCGCACGGAGTCGTCGCCCATGGCCACCTTCTCGGAGAAGGTGAGCGTCACCTGGGTGGGCGCCGTGCCGGCCACCACCCCCTGCGCGGGGTCGCTGCCGGTCAGCGCCGCGTGGGCGGAGGCGGGTGAGGCGCCCGCCAGCAGCACGCCGGTGACGGCGAGCAGGAGCAGCAGCAGGGTCCGCGGGCGGGGGGCGGTGGTCCGGTTCACGGTGGTCCCTCCCTCAGTGGCCGGTCGACGGGTTGTACGTCGCGGGCTTCACCGGCATCTCGACGGTGAGCGGCCCGGACTTGGCGAAGGTGAGCTTCACGCTGACCGTCTGGCCCTGCTTCGGCGCACGCTTCAGCTGCTCGAACATCAGGTGGTTGCCCCCGCTGCGGAACACCAGCCGGCCGTGCGCCGGTATGCGGAAGGAGGACTCCTCCGCCATGGCCCCGCCGGACGTGCTGTGCATGGTGACCTGCCCGGCGACATCGCTGCTGACCGACGTCAGCTCGTCGCCGGCCCCGCCCTTGTTGGTGATCGTCAGGAATCCGGCGGCCATGTCGGCGGAGACGGGCTGGGGCATGTAGGGAGAGCTGACGGACAGCTCCGCCGTCTTGGAGCCCGAGTCCGCCGCGGACTCCGAGCAGCCGGTGAGGGCCAGCGCGGCGGCGAGCGCGCCCGCGGTCAGGACGGCCCGGCGCCTCACGGGTTGGCTCCCTTGACGAGCTTGGGCAGGTCCCTGGTGTAGTCGTCGGCCGAGGCGTTCTCGCCGTAGAGGACGTAACCGGCGTCGGTCTTCGGGGAGAAGGCGACGACCTGGGTTCCGTGCATGGAGACGAGCTTGCCGTTCTTGTCCTTCTTGGTCGGCTCCACGGCGATGCCGAGGGACCGGGCACCGGCCTGGACCTTGGCGAAGTCGCCGGTCAGGCCGATGAACGCGGGGTCGATGCCCTTGAGCCACTTGCCCAGCTCGGCGGGGGTGTCGCGGTCGGGGTCGGTGGTGACGAACACGACCTTCAGGGCGTCCTGCTCGGCCTTGGGCAGCGCCTTCTTGGCGACGGCGATGTTGCTCATCGTGGCCGGGCAGATGTCCGGGCAGTGGGTGTAGCCGAAGTACACGAGGGTCGGGTGGCCCTTGGTCTCCTCGCGGAGGTCGTACTTCTTGCCGTGGGTGTCGGTGAGGACCAGGGCCGGCTTGTCGAACGGCTGGTCGAGGACGGTGGCGGGCCGGTTCGATTCGGTGCCCCCCGAGACCACGGCGATCGGTGCGTTGTCGTCGTTCCCGCTGCCGCAGGCGGAGAGGGTGAGGGTGGCGGCGGCGAGCAGCGCCGCCGCGGCGAACGTCTTCTTGCGCATAGGAAAATGTCCCAGATGTGTGAACTCCGGCGCGCACCGGGGTCGCGCGAGGCCGCGCGGGGACGGCCCCGCGCGACGCCCGGTACGCGCTGTGGAACGAGGATCAGGCGGCGGTGCGGCGGCGACCCGCGAAGACGCCGAAGGCCACGCCCGCGATGCCGATGACGATGCCGGCCACGCCGAGCACGCGCGCGGTGGTGTCGGTGCCGTCACCGGAGTCCGCGGCGGTCGTGTTCTCGGTCTTGCCGGGCTTGGTGAGGGCGTTCGAGGCGCTCGCCGAGCCGTGCTCGTCCTCGTCGGCGGCGGCCAGCTTCAGCACCGGGGCCGGGTTCTCCGGCTCGTCCTGGCCCTCCTGCGGGACCTCGATCCAGCGGACCACCTCCTTGTCGGAGTAGGTCTGCAGGGCCTTGAACACCAGCTGGTCGGTGTTCTCGGGCAGGGCGCCCAGGGAGAGCGGGAACTTCTGGAAGAAGCCGGGCTCGATGCCCTTGCCGTCGGCGGTCCAGGTGACCTTGCTGACGGCCTCGTCGATCTTCTCGCCGTGCATGGTCAGCGGCTTGGCCAGCTTGGACTTGGTGACGGTGGCCTTCCAGCCGGGCACCGGCTGCGGCATGACCGAGGCGATCGGCTGGTCGGCCGGCAGGCTGATCTCGACCTTGGTGGTCGAGGCGTCGTCGCGCTCGTTCGGGACCTTGACGTCCACGACCGCGTAGCCGCCCTTGGCCGCGGTGCCCTCCGGCTGCACGGTGACGTGCGCGAAGGCGGGGACGGACAGGGCGAGGACGGCCGAGCCGGCGGCGACGGTGGCGGCGGCGATACGAGAAGCCTTCATGGCAGGGAGTACTCCACTCCGGGTGAGATGCGTAGGTGATCGGGAGTACGCGTGCGCGCGGCCCTGCCACTCGGGGCCGGTACCGGTGTGCACGCGCGCGTGCCGCACGACGGCGGCGCCTCCCGGCCGGCTCTCTCGGATCCGGTCGCGGTGGTCGTCGCGTCGTGTCAGGCGGCGAGGAGGAAGGCGGCGGCGGGCGGGCCGCGCCGGATCACCGTGTGCTGGAGTACGGCGGTGTGCGGGGCCGGGGTGTCGTCCCGGTCGGTGCGGTGGCCGCGCGGGCCGGTCCAGGCGTCGGGCAGCAGCCCGGCGCACAGGGCGCGCACCAGCGTGAATGCGGCGCGCAGGGACCGTATGAGCGCGGTCTCGGCGACTCCGTGCGCTCCGTGCGCGGACAGTTCGATCAGCCGCAGCACGGCCAGGTCGCCGCGGCGCAGCAGCCAGCCGGCGGCCACGGCCGCGAGTACATGGCCGAGCAGCATCGGCAGCGAGGGGAGCAGACCGGCCGAGGCGCCCGCGGCGTCGTGGGCGTGCTCCAGGGTGCCCAGGGCCGGCGTCGGCCGGCCCGAGCGGTCGATCAGCCGGGCGTCGAGCAGCAGCCGGTAGGCGTGCCCGGGGGTGAGGGACGACGGGGTCGACCCGCACAGGAGCCGGGTGGCCTGTTCCACCAGCGCGCGGTCGCTCAGCGTCGAGCCGGTGGACCCGGCGGTCATCGCCGCCGTCGGCGCGGCCATCGCCCCGTGCTGGCCCAGCCCGAACAGCGTGTGCAGCACGGTCTGGCCGAGGGCGAGCAGCGCGGCGATGCCCGGCAGCGAGCGGGCCCGCCCGGTGAGCGGGGCCACGAGCAGCAGACAGCCGAGGAAGCCCGCGCCGAGCGTCCACAGCGGCACGCCCGCGCAGGAGGCCAGGGTGTGCCCGCCCGCGGCCAGCGCGACGCAGGCCGCGGCGAACACCGCGGCCCGCAGGAACCGGAGCCCGGCTCCGGGACGCGCCGTGCGCGGGTGGGGGGCAGTCATGGCGGGCTCATCATCCCACTGCCCCTGTCCACTGCCTACGGCAGGTCGGCCGAGCCGCCCCCGATCACCGGTTCGACCCGCCCATACACCGATTCCGGCCCCGGCGCATCGGCCATATGGGCCCGGTCATGCCGACGGAGTGCTTATGGCCGCCCACGCGCGGCAATACGTAACGGTATGTCGAGCCGCGGCCAGGAGGCTGGAGCATGAGCATCTGGTGGTCACTCCATCTGCGGCGCGAGGCCGCGAGCGTGCCGCTCGCGCGACGGCTGCTGATCGGCACGATGGAGACGGCGGGCGTCGACCCGGACATCTCCTACGACCTGTCGCTGGCCCTCACCGAGGCCTGCGCGAACGCGGTCGAGCACGGTGGGGACACCGCGCCCGGTGCCTCGCAGGCCTACCGGGTGACGGCGTACCTCGACGGGGAGAAGTGCCGTATCGAGGTGGCCGATTCCGGGCCCGGTCTGCCCCCCGCCCAGGACCTCGAGCCGGCCCGGGCGGACGCCGAGCACGGACGCGGCCTGTGCCTGATCCAGGAGCTGACCGACCACCTCCACATCGGGGCGAAGCCCGGTCTGGGCGGGACGGTGGTCAGCTTCGACAAGATCCTGAAATGGACGAAGGACCCCTCGCTGCTCACCGCGTGAGCGCGAGGGGTCCTTCGTCATCGGATCAGCCCTTCAGTGTGGCCATCCACGCCTCGACCTCGTCCGAGCGGCGCGGCAGCCCCGCGGAGAGGTTCCGGTTGCCGTCCTCGGTCACGAGGATGTCGTCCTCGATGCGGACGCCGATGCCCCGGTACTCCTCGGGCACGGTCAGGTCGTCGGCCTGGAAGTACAGACCCGGCTCGACGGTGAGCACCATGCCCGGCTCGAGCGTGCCGTCCACGTAGGTCTCGGTCCGCGCGGCGGCGCAGTCGTGGACGTCCATGCCGAGCATGTGCCCGGTGCCGTGCAGGGTCCAGCGGCGCTGGAGGCCCAGCTCCAGGACGCGCTCGACCGGGCCCTCGACCAGGCCCCACTCGACGAGCCGCTCGGCCAGCACGCGCTGGGCCGCGTCGTGGAAGTCGCGGTACTTGGCGCCCGGCTTGACGGCCGCGATCCCGGCCTCCTGGGCGTCGTACACGGCGTCGTAGATCTTCTTCTGGATCTCGCTGTAGGTGCCGTTGACGGGCAGCGTGCGCGTGACGTCGGCGGTGTACAGGGTGTGCGTCTCCACGCCGGCGTCCAGCAGGAGCAGGTCGCCGGAGCGGACCGGGCCGTCGTTGCGGACCCAGTGCAGGGTGCAGGCGTGCGGGCCGGCCGCGCAGATGGAGCCGTAGCCGACGTCGTTGCCCTCCACGCGCGCGCGGAGGAAGAAGGTGCCCTCGATGTAGCGCTCGGAGGTCGCCTCGGCCTTGTCGAGGACCTTCACGACGTCCTCGAAGCCGCGCACGGTGGAGTCGACGGCCTTCTGCAGCTCGCCGATCTCGAACTGGTCCTTGACCAGGCGCATCTCGGAGAGGAAGACGCGCAGCTCCTCGTCGCGCTCGGCGGTGACCTTGTCGGTCAGGGCCGCCTCGATGCCGGCGTCGTAACCGCGCACCACGCGGACCGGGCCGGTGGCCTCGCGGAGCTTGTCGGCCAGCTCGCGCACATCGGCGGCCGGGATGCCGTAGAGCGCCTCGGACTCGGCGAGGGAGTGCCGGCGGCCGACCCATAGCTCGCCCTGGCCGGAGAGCCAGAACTCGCCGTTCTCCCGGTTCGAGCGGGGCAGGAGGTAGATCGTCGCCTCGTGGCCGTCGCCCTTGGGCTCCAGGACCAGGACGCCGTCCTCGGTCTGGTTGCCGGTGAGGTACGCGTACTCGACGGAGGCGCGGAAGGGGTACTCGGTGTCGTTCGAGCGGGTCTTGAGGTTGCCCGCCGGGACGACCAGGCGCTCGCCCGGGAAGCGGGCGGAGAGCGCGGCGCGGCGGCGCGCGGTGTGCGCGGCCTGCTCGACGGGCTCCAGGTCACGCAGCTCCGTGTCGGCCCAGCCGGACTTCATGTTTTCGGCCAGCTCGTCGGAGACGCCCGGGTACAGGCCGTTCTTCCGCTGCTTGACCGGCTCCTCGGGCTCGGTCTCCGGGCCCTCCGCGGTAGCGGAGTCGGGCACAGCCGGGTTGAGCTCGTCGGACACGTGATCCTCCTCGATACGCCAGTGATCTCCCCCGGGGCCCGTGCGCTCCTGCTTGTGGCCGAGCGGGGCCTCCATCATCGTACGGTCGTACCGGGAGCGGGCGGGGGCGGATGACCTGTTATGCCCGGTCATACCGGTCGGCCGGAACCGTCGCCCGGACCGCCGCCGGGACCGTCAGTCGAAGCGGGCCGCCAGCAGGACCACGTCCTCCTCGCTGTCGGCCGCGTCCAGGCCGTCCGGCAGGACCGTGCGCAGGACGTGGTCGGCGACGGCCCCCGGGTCGTGCCGCAGCGCGCGCGGGACGCCCGCGGCGGCGGCGTGCAGCCGGGCGAAGGCGCGGTCCATCGGGTCGCCGGTACGGTGCAGCAGCCCGTCGGTGTAGAGCAGGACCGTCTCCCCGGGCTCCGTCCGCACCTCGGCGCTGGGCGCCTCCCAGCAGGCGAGCATGCCCAGCGGCGCGGAGACGGAGGTCTCGGCGAACTCGGTGCGCCGCTCGCCGATCAGCAGCGGCGGGCTGTGCCCGGCGCCGGCCAGGGTGATCCGGCGCAGCGCGGGCTCGCAGTAGGCGAACAGGGCGGTGGCCGAGCGGGCGGGCTCGGTCAGCCGCAGCAGCAGCTCCAGGTCGGACAGGACGGCGACCGGGTCCTCGCCCTCCATCACGGCGTACGCGCGCAGGGAGGCGCGCAGCCGGCCCATCGCGGCCACCGCGCCGGGCCCGGAGCCGGTGACCGAGCCGACGGACAGGCCGAGCGCGGCGTCCGGCAGCGGCAGGGCGTCGTACCAGTCGCCGCCGCCGCGCGCGCCCGTGCGGTGCCGGGCGGCGAGCTGCACGCCGGGCACCCGGGGCAGCCGGGAGGGCAGCAGCCCGTCGGTGAGGGTCGCCACGCACGCGCGCGTGCGTTCCACTTCCAGCAGCCGGGCCAGGTGCTCGGTGGCGTGCCGGACGTACAGCCCGGCGAGATGGCGGCGGCGCCCGTCCGGCTCGGCCGGTTCGTCGTAGAACCACACGGCGGCGCCGAGGCGGCCGGCGGAGTCGGTGGCGAGGGGCAGGGCGTAGCTGGCGGCGTAGCCGAGGCGGGCGGCCACCTCGCGGTGGCGCGGGTCGAGGCCCTCCTCGGCGAGCAGGTCGGGGTGGACCAGCTCGGCGGTGCCGCCGGTGTCGTACGGCAGTGAGCCGCGCGGCACGGTCTCCATGTGGCCGAGGTCGGCGCGGCCCAGGCCCAGGCCCAGGCTGGTGCGGGGGCCGAGGCCGTCGGCGGGATCCAGGGCGACCAGGCCGCGGCGGGCGCCGACCAGGGCGGCTCCGGCGCGCAGCAGCTCGTGCAGGGCGGCATCGAGCGCGCTGGTGCGCGAGAGGCGCTCGGTGAGTTCGTGGAGGGTCGTCAGATCGGAGACCCAGCCGGCCAGCCGGTCCTGGAGCAGGGTGCCGGGGGCGGGCGAGTGGGGAGCGGGGACGGCGGCGGTGCCCGGGACACAAGGGGCGCCGGGGGCTGGCGGGACGGGCGTCGCAGTGTGGGCGGGAGTGGGAACTGTTGAATCGATTCCAGCCACTTTCGGAGGGTGCGGGGCGTTCATGGTGTCCGGCTTCCAGACCGGCGCGTATTGCTGGAAAGCATCGCAAACCCCCATGTCATTCTGCGCCGCTAGCAGTGTCTCCACATGTACACGCACTCGTGATGGGATGTCCAGCATTGTCCTGCGGGGATTCCTGGTGTCCAAGGGACCCGAGAGGTTTTGCCCGAACCCCTTGCCTTACCGGCAAGTTGGCTGAAAACTGCCTTAGGTATCGGTTCATTGCGGTCGACTGGCCCCGCTCCACGGAGCGTCACAACGGTCGTGATGGGTACGTACTCGGAGAAGGCCAGGGGTGGTTGGGGGCCACCCGGAACCTGGCGACGGACCCGGGCGTCATAGCCACCGACGACCGAGCCCCATCCTCCCGTGGCGGAGGCGGAGAGAAACACGCGCGACGCAAAACGCCAGACTTCGCCACCCCACGCCGCGGCCGTGCTTTTGATAGACGCACTATGGACGCGGACGCGGCCCACGCTCGACCCCCCTCGGGGTTCCCATGCCGTGCGCGGGGTGTGATGCGCCATCAGGTACGCACAGTGAAGTGATCGACACATGGTGTGATGAAGCCCACGGTGTTGCCAGCGGTGCAACGGAAAGGAACGAGCGCTCATGCGCGAGATCCTCGGAAGGCGACGCAGGCTCCTGTCCAGGCGGAACGGCGGGAAGCCCGAGCAGCTCGGCGCGGCCCTGACCTTCGCGACGGAATGGCAGTGGCCGGTACTCCCCGGTGTGGCGCCGGACCCGCAGGGGCGGGCCCGCTGCGCCTGCCCCGACCCGGAGTGCACGGTCCCCGGCGCCCACCCCTTCGACCCCGGACTGCTCGCCGCCACCACCGACGCGCGCATGGTGCGCTGGTGGTGGACCAACCGGCCGAGCGCTCCGGTCATCCTGGCGACCGGGGGCCGGGCGCCCTGCGCGGTCAGCCTGCCGGCCCTCGCCGCCTCCCGCGCCCTCGCCCTGCTCGACCGGCGCGGCATGCGGCTCGGCCCGGTGGTCGCCTCGCCCACCCGCTGGGCGCTGCTGGTGAAGCCGTACTCCATGGAACAGCTCGGCGAACTGCTCTACGCCAAGGACTTCGTCCCCGGCTCCCTGCGCTTCCACGGCGAAGGCGGCTATATCGCCCTGCCCCCGTCCGAGACCGGCCAGGGCGCCGTCCGCTGGGAGCGCGCCCCGCTGCCCGGCTCGGCCGCGCCCTGGGTGCCCGATGTGGAGGCCGTGGTGGACGCCGTGGTCGACGCCCTCACTCGTACGGGTGTGAGCGCGCCGGAGTTGTAGGGGTGTCGGGCGCTGCCGGGGCGGGCGGGGCCCGCCCGCTCGTTATCTTCCGGACATGCTGCGTCATTCCGGTGGCCACCGCGCCCCACAGCCCCGCCACCGCGGGCAGCGCCCGCGCCGGCCGCGGCTGCTGCTCGCCCTCGGGGCCGTCGTGGCGGCCGCGGCCGCGCTGCCGCTGACCGTGGCATCCGCGGGACAGGTGGGCGAGGCCGGCCGGACCGCCGCACCGACCGCTGTCCGGGCCGACGCCAAGACCGGCGCGCACGGCGCCCGCCGCTCCCCCTTCCTGCTCGGCATCGGGCTCGCCACCGCCGCCCGCTGCGGCCCGGCGCTCACCTCGCCGGACGGCATCGAGGCCCAGACCTGTGTGCTGACGCAGGGCGAGGACACCTGGGCGCGCACCTACTACCGCAACGCCACCGGCAGAGCGCTGGATTCGCTGCTGAGCCTGATGGGACCGGGCGGCCGGGCCGTCCAGACCCGCTGCGCCACCGGGACCGGCGACGAGCCCGCGACCTGTGAGACACCGCGCGAACACCTTCGGGGCCGGCCGGACGCCTACACGGCCGTCACCGAGTTCGCCGAGCGGGGCGGGAACGGCGCGCTGCTGCTCCGCTCCGGCAGCAACACCTGAGGCTTCCCGGGCAATTGACGCTCCGCCCGGCTCCGTACACCGGTGCGGGTACGTCCGGGGGGCGTGGCCGCGGGCATGGAAAGGCCCGGTTGCTGGCGACGGGGGATGCACCAGCAACCGGGCTACAGGAACGGTAACAAGAGATCGGCGGTTCGCAAATTCGGTCTTGCCGATTCGGACACCGATTTTCCGGAAGAAGCGCCGAGTTGTGACACGAGTCACCCTCCGCGCGGTCCGGTGGCACGGCCCGCCGGCCGGCCGGCCGTGCCTCCCCGCGTACGGCGCGTCAGCTGAGCGTGACCTGCCGGTTGGTCAGTCCGCCCCGGGCCCGGCGCTCCTCCGGAGTGAGCGGTTCCGCCACGGCGAGGGCGGCGGCGAGACGCTCGGCGAACTCGGCGGCCGGCTGCTCCACGTCCTTGGCCGAGATTCCGCTCGGCAGGTCCCAGACCGGCACGGTGAGGCCGTGAGCACGGAAGGAGCCCACGAGCCGGGTGCCCTCGCCGAGGCTGGAACGGCCTGCCGCGTGCAGCCGCGCGAGAGCGTCCAGAAGCTGCTCCTCCGGGTGCGGCATGACCCAGCGCAGGTGGTTCTTCTCCGGGGTCTCGCACCAGTAGGCGGCGTCCACGCCGGACAGCCGCACGGTCGGGATCGCTGCGGCGTTGGCCCGCTCCAGGGAGGCGGCCACCTCCGGGGTGGCGTTCTCCGCGTCCGGCACCCAGAACTCGAAGCCGCTGTGCACGACCGGCCGGAAAGCCCCCTCCGGGTCCAGCAGGTCCTGCAGCCGCGGGCCTTCGGCGGGGGCGCGGCGGCCCTGCACCGGGGTGCCCGGCTCGGCCTCCAGGGCGCGCAGCAGGGTGTCGGCGAGGTCGCGGCTGATGTCGCCGGACGCCGTGTCGTTCTGCAGGCCGAGCAGGACCGAGCCGTCGTCCCGGCGCAGCGCGGGCCAGGCCATCGGCAGCACCGTGGCGAGCGTGACCGACGGGACGCCCTCGGGCAGGCCGTCCCGCAGGGTCAGTTCGGCCGTCGCGGCCGGGACCAGCTCGCGCAGCGCGACCCAGTCGCACTCGCCGGGCAGTCCCTCGAACGGGCGGTGCACCAGCTCGGTCGCGGCGTGCGCGGCGGCCCGGCCGTGGCAGGCCTTGTAGCGCCGGCCGCTGCCGCAGGGGCAGGGTTCGCGAGCGCCGACAACCGGGATCTCCCCGTCGATCAGCTGCGGCTTGGCCTTCGTCTGGGGGCGCTTCTTGGCCATGGTGGGTGTCTCCCGGTTACGGCTCTTCTCGTACGTCGGGAGCCTAGCCGTTCGGACCCTGACCGACGGGAACCTGTGGACAACGTACGGGCGCTCGACCGCTGGGAGGGGGGAACAGGGAACAGCCGGTCGAGGTACGGCGGTTCCTGTCCGCGCCGTCGATGCCCGTCGATGCCCGCCGATGTCAGCCGGTGGACGCGTACCCGGGTGCGCCTGTGCCCGACTTCGCTCGCCGGGGACTGCCGGCGTCACCGGCGGCCCGTGCCGTGTCGGTCGCGGTCAGTCCAAGTCCTCGAACGCGTCGGCGAAGTCCAGGCCGGACAGGTCCGGCAGGGACAGGCCAGGGGCGGTCAGGCCGGACAAGGGCGTGTCCGGGTTGGTCATGCCCGTAAGCCTCGTGTCCGGTACGCCCGTCAGCGTCGTGTCCGGTATCCCCGACAGGGCCGCCTCCGATATGCCCGTGCGCGGCGCGTCCGGGGCGGGTCCGTTCGGCAACGTGCCGTTCGCGGCGGGCAGGTGAGGCAGCGGCACCTCACCGGCCGCCGCACCCGACAGGGCCGCTGCCGGGGCCGCCGCCGCACCGGGCCGCGCCGCCTCGGAGGCCACCGCCACGCCTGGTAGCGCCGCCAGGTCGGGGAGCGGTGTGCTGCCTGTCCTGGGCCGGGTGACGCGCGTAGCGAACGCGTCATGGGGGTGGCCCGCATCGGGATCGTGGACGTCCCCGTGGACCAGCACCCAGACCGTCACCTCGCCCTCGACGTCGTCCCGGACGCCCCAGTCGTCGGCGAGGGCCGTGATGATGTTCAGTCCGCGCCCGCCGTGCGCGGTCACCGACGGTGTCGCCGGGGCCGGGCGGGTCGGGCCGCCGCCGTCCGTGACCTCCACGAGGAGCCGCCCGCGCGCGTCGACCCGCCAAGCGGCGCGGACGTCACCGTCCCCGGCCGGCGCGTCCCCCAGGGGGCGCCCGTGCCGGCAGGCATTGCTCAACAGCTCCGAAAGGATCAGTACGGCGTCGTCGATGACCGACTCCGCCACGCCCCCGCTGCGCAGCTGCGCCCGCATCCGGTGCCGCGCCTCCCCCACGCCCGCAGGGCCATGGGGTACGGCCATGCTCGACGACGTGGGCACTTCCTGTGCCATCACCAACGCCACCCCCGAGACCTCCTTCGCCCCACGCCACGGTGTGGATGCCCTCTTGGCCTGTACCGGAAACCGGCCAGTCCTCTTCCGGTGACGCATTCGGCACGGTCGCACACGCGTCGAACGCGCCGGTGCACTCCCCGTGACCGGAGCCGGCCGGTGCGGCCGGCCGTTCAGCGGCCCAGCCGGTGGAGCACCGCGCGCGGGCGGTTGGTGATGATGGCGTCGACGCCCAGCTCGACGCAGAGGTCGACGTCCTCGGGCTCGTTCACGGTCCACACGTGGACCTGGTGGCCGGCCTGCCGCAGCCGCTCCACGTAGGCGGGGTGGTTGCGCAGGATGCGGATCGAGGGCCCCGCGATGCCCACGCCCGCGGGGAGCCGGCCGTCGCGCAGCCGGGGCGAGACGAACTGCATCAGATAGACCGTCGGCAGGGTCGGCGCCGCCGCGCGCACGCGGTGCAGCGAACGGGCCGAGAAGCTCATGATCCGGACCGGTGACTCGGCGGCGGAGGCCGGCGCGGCGAGGCCGAAACGGTTCAGCAGGGTCAGCAGCCGCTCCTCGACCTGGCCCGCCCAGCGCGTGGGGTGCTTGGTCTCGATGGCGAGCTCCACCCGGCGGCCGGCGTCCGCGACCAGCTCCAGCAGCCGCTCCAGGGTGAGGACGGAGGTGGCCTCGCGGTCCTCCGGCCGGTGCTCCCAGTCGGGCTCCTCGTCCCGCCCATGCCAGGCCTCGCGCGTCTTCCAGGAGCCGAAGTCGAGCGCGGCCAGGTCGGCCAGTTCCAGCGCGGAGACCGCGCCGCGGCCGTTGGAGGTACGGTTCACCCGTCGGTCGTGGACGCAGACCAGATGGCCGTCCGCGGTCAGCCGTACGTCGCACTCCAGGGCGTCGGCGCCGTCCTCGATGGCCTTCCGGTAGGCGGCGAGGGTGTGCTCGGGGGCGTCTTCGGAGGCGCCCCGGTGGGCGACGACCTGGATGGAGCGCTGTGGTGCGTGGGTCACCGCGTCATGGTGCCATCGTCGCCGGGCAGACGGGGCGGGATGGAGACGTTCAGACGGCGAACGAGCGCTGCGCTGATCACTTATATAACTTTTACGGTGAATGCCCCAACAGATCCTATATAAAGAGGACCGCCGGACCCACAGCCACGGCTTATGGTGCTCTGACGGCCCGTGGGAAAAGCTGACCGCAAGACCAGTGCGACCGACGACAACAGGCGTGGACCGAGGAGAAGAGCTGTGAGCACCGAGAACGAGGGCAACGCGGTACCCCCGGCGCCGTCCGCACCTCCCGTGCCGGTGGCCTCTCCCGACGCTTCCCCGCAGGGCGCCGCGCCCGAGGGGAACGCCCAGGGGGCGCCCCACCCGCCCGTGCCCCAGGAGCACCCGGCGGCTCCGGCGGGCCAGGGCACGGCTTCGGTGGGCCAGGGCACGGCCCCGGCCGGTCCGGCATCCGACGGCTCCTGGCCGCCCCCGCCCCAGGCCACCCCCTCCTACGGCTCCTATGGCGACGGAGCCGCTTACGGCGGTGGCGGTCCGTCCTACGGCGGCGACGCCGCGGGTCCGGGCGCCGGGGGTCCGGGCGCGGGCTGGGGAGCTTCCTGGCAGCAGCCCGCGCCCAAGCCGCGCAGCGGACGCGGCGGCCTGGTGGCGGCGGTCCTGGTGGCCGCGCTGGTCGCGGGCGGTCTGGGCGGCGGCCTCGGCTACACCCTGGCCAAGGACCGGGACGACCGCGGCTCCACCACGGTCTCCGCCCCCGACAGCGCCACGCAGGTCAAGCGCGCGCCGGGCACGATCGCCAACGTGGCCGCCAAGGCGCTGCCCAGCACGGTGACGATCCAGGCCGAGAGCAGCGACGGCGAGGGCGGTACCGGCACCGGATTCGTCTTCGACACCCAGGGCCACATCGTCACCAACAACCACGTGGTCGCGGAGGCGGTGGACGGCGGCCGGCTCACGGCCACCTTCCCGAGCGGGAAGAAGTACGACGCCGAGGTCGTCGGCCATGCCCAGGGCTACGACGTCGCGGTCATCAAGCTCAAGAACGCCCCCTCCGATCTGCGGCCGCTCGCCCTCGGCGACTCCGACAAGGTGGCCGTCGGTGACGAGACCATCGCCATCGGCGCGCCCTTCGGCCTGTCCAACACGGTGACGACGGGCATCATCAGCGCCAAGGACCGTCCGGTGGCCTCCAGCGACGGCAGCTCCACCAGCAAGGCGTCCTACATGAGCGCCCTGCAGACCGACGCGTCCATCAACCCGGGCAACTCCGGCGGCCCGCTGCTGGACGCCTCCGGGGCGGTCATCGGCATCAACTCCGCGATCCAGTCCACGGGCAGCGGCGGCTTCGGCTCCGGTCAGTCCGGATCGATCGGCCTGGGCTTCGCCATCCCGATCAACCAGGCGAAGTACGTCGCCCAGCAGCTGATCAAGACCGGCAAGCCGGTGTACGCCAAGATCGGCGCGTCCGTCTCCCTGGAGGACTCCTCGGACGGCGCGAAGATCACCGATCAGGGCACGGGCGGCGCTGCGGCGGTGGAGTCCGGCGGCCCGGCGGACAAGGCCGGTCTGAAGCCCGGTGACGTCATCACCAAGCTCGGCGACCACGTGATCGACAGCGGGCCCACCCTGATCGGCGAGATCTGGACCCACCAGCCCGGCGACAAGGTCACGATCACCTACAAGCGGGGCGGCCAGGAGCACACGGCGGACCTGACCCTGGGCGCGCGCGAGGGCGACAGCTGACGGGGCCGCCCGCCACGGCCGACGGGCCGGTAATCTGTACCCGCGCCGTCGGCCTCCGCCGGCGCGGGGAGGCGTGCCCGAGCGGCCGAAGGGAACGGTCTTGAAAACCGTCGTGGCAGCGATGTCACCGTGGGTTCAAATCCCACCGCCTCCGCAGAGGTTCTAGTTATGCAGCCGGAAGGGGCGCTCCTTGATCTAGGGGCGCCCCTTCTGAGTTGAGGTGAGAGGCGGTCCTGCAGGTACCAGAGGATCCCCACACGGGCCACGAGCAACAGGATCCCCGGTACGGTTTTCCGGAGGCGCTTCCGGGCGGACACGCCGTGGGCACCCGCCGAGAAGCGCGGCGCGGGGGAACGGTCTTGAAAGTCGTCGTTGCCGTGGTGCGGGCGGACTACTCCACCGCCGGATCCTCCTGGGCCTGTCGTAGCGCGCGGCGTACCGCCTGTTCGACCTCGTGGGGGTCGGTTCCGGTTGCCTCGGCCCGGGCGGTGATCGCCTCGTGCACCGCGTCCGAGGCCGCGCAGAAGCGGCGCCGCTGCTCGTCGTACGCCTCGCCGGTCAGGCCCGCCAGGCGGGCGCGTTCCTCCTCGGCGGTGCGTTCCAGCCTGATCAGTTCATCCGGTATGTCCGTCACGTTCGGATCGTAAGAGGGTTTGCGCCCGCTCGCCTGCCCAGCCGCCCGGTTCCCGGTTCCCGGCTCTCGGTTCGGGTCCGGTCGGTGGTCCGGGGATCCGTTCAGTGGGCTTGGTGCCCGGTCATCCGGGCCGCCGACGTGATCGTGGCGCGGGCCTCGCGCTCCGGCAGGCCGGTCGTCCGGGCCGCCTCGGTCAGGGCGTCCGCCAGGGCGGGGCCGATCCCGTTCTCGTAGGCACGGCAGGCCGCCCAGAACAGGCGCGTGTTGCGCTGGCCCTCGTGCGCGGTGAGGACGAAGTGGACCAGGCCGTGCCCCTGGTCCCCGGGGGTGGTCGGCGCCGGGTGGCGGGGCCGGGGAGGGGGCACCAGGAGGCGGAGCAGGGCCGGTGGGCAGGGGGCCGGGGGCAGCTGGGCCGTGCCGGGGGCCACGGTGTAGACGCCGTGGTCGGTGCGGGAGCCGGGGCCCACCAGGTAGCCGCCGGCGCCCCGGATGTCGATGCCGGGGGCGAGCCGGCCGGCCGAGTTGGGGACCACGGTGTCCGGCGGGCCGGTCAGCCACAGGTGGCGGCCCCCGCTGGGGGTGAGTACGACGACCGTCTCCGGGATCGTGAACAGGTGGCGCAGGGCCAGTTCGCGCAGGGCGGCGGCGGAGTCCGTGCCGGACTTGGTGTCCAGGTCGACGCCGATCAGGTGGTGCGGCGGCAGTCCGCAGGCGATGCCGTAGCCGGTGGCCCAGGGCGCGGCGGCGAACAGGGCGCGGACCCGTCCGGGGTCGGTGGTGGCGTCGTACACGCCGTGCCCGGGACGGCCGCAGGCGCCGTGGCAGGGCCGTCCGGCCGGTGCCGGTTCGTCGCGGTGGGGTGAGCGCAGGGCCGGGAGTTTCGTCCGGGACAGGGGGATGACGGCCAGGCCGCGCTCGGCGGCGGACAGGGCGTGGGCGAGGGCCAGTGCCGTGGCCTGCCGGTCGGTGGTGGCCATGGCTCCATGGTCGTACATGTGTTCGAGGAAGGGAAGGGTCGGTATCGGTTACGCGCCGGTGGGTGATGGGGGGGCGTGGAGCTGTGCCGGAACGATTCATCCCTTGTGTCGCTTGATGGGTGGAAGGTCGTATCAGCCCCCTCTCGGAGAAGAAGCGGCTAAAGACGCCGATAGGGGTTTATCGACTTGTCATCACGCTTGAGTGCGAATCATGGCTTCCGGAGTGGTTCGCCGGGGAGCCGCTGGGCAACTCTGGTTGCGCGACGTCGTCCACGATCGTCGAGGCGGCCGGCCAACCGCCCCGACACGAGCAGCGGTTCACACACTTTCGGCCCTCGGGCCGCTCAGTGCTCGGTTCTGGAGGAACACATGGCAAGCATCCGCACCGCCCGCGTTCTCGCCGCCGTCTCCGCCTTGCCGCTCGCGGCCGCCCTCTTCGCCGGTGTCGCGGCGGCGGACGACGGCGCCTTAGCGGACGACGGCTCGAACGCCGGAGTGGCGGCGGTGCTCGGCAGCGGGGTCGGTGACGACAACAGCGGGAACTCGACCACCACGAACCAGAACGCGGCCGGCGCCGGCGCCTCGAACCAGAGCAATACCGCGCAGGTCAATCGCTCCGCGTGGGCCGGCGTCCAGCAGGGCAACCGCAACGCGTCCGTCAACTTCACTCCCCTGTGGGGGTGAGTCCGTAGGGGGTGAACCGGTAGGGGATGACTGTGCATGGGGGTGGATCTGTGGGGGTGAGCCTCGGCTGAGGTCCTTCGTGGGGAGGGGCCTCGTGAGGTGTGCTTCAGGGTCGTGACACGACCGCGCGGCGGTGCTTCGGCGCCGCCGCGCAGTCGTGTCCGGCCACCTTGACAGGCCCGATTATCTGACGGACAGTCAGAAACCGTCATCGGGAGTCCTGGGGGTGGCGGTGAGCGACGAGCAGGCGCGTGACGAGCTGGGCGAGCGGCTCAGGAAGTTCGTGGGACGGCCGGCCGCCGTCGCCGGTGCCGGCAAGGACCCGGTGAACGCGCCGATGATCCGGCACTGGTGCGAGGCGCTGGGCGACACCCACCCCGCCTACACCGGCCCGGACGCCATCGCCCCGCCCACCATGCTCCAGGTCTGGACGATGGGCGGCCTGAGCGGGCACCCGGGCCGTACCGGGGCGTACGAGGAACTCCTCGGCCTGCTGGACGCGGCGGGCTGCACCGCCGTGGTGGCCACCGACTGCGAGCAGGAGTACCCGCGGCCGCTGCGCCCGGGGGACGAGGTCACGTTCGACACGGTGATCGAGGAGGTCTCCGGCCGCAAGACGACCCGGCTGGGGACGGGCTACTTCATCACGACCCGTACGGAGGTCCGGGTGGCCGGGGAACCGGCGGGCGTCCACCGCTTCCGCGTCCTCAAGTACGCCCCGGCACCACACCGGCCCCACGAGCCCCGACAGCAGCGTCGAGGGCCCGAGCTCCACGAGCCCCGGCGCCACCAAGAGCCCGAGTCCCGGCGCCGCCAAGAGCCCGCGCCCTCGAAGCCCCTTCGTCCCCGCCCGGTGATCAACCGGGACAACGCCGGTTTCTGGCAGGGCGTGGCCGAGCGCCGGCTGCTCATCCAGCGCTGTACGGCCTGCGGGACCCTGCGCCACCCCTGGCTGCCCGGCTGCAACGCCTGCGGCGGCCTCGGCTGGGACACCGTGGAGGCGAGCGGCGAGGGCACGGTCTACTCGTACGTCGTCGTGCACCACCCGCCCGCCCCGGGCTTCGACCCCCCGTACGCGGTCGCCCTGGTCGAACTCGCCGAGGGCGTGCGGATGGTGGGCAACGTGGTCGGGGTGCCGTACGACGAGGTGCGCATCGGGCTGCCGGTGCGGGCCGGGTTCCGGCGCGTCGACGAGGAGCTGACTCTGCCGGTGTTCCAGGCCCTGTCCTCGGTCACGGCGGTGGAGCGGTGAGGGCGGGCGAGCGGCTGGAGCCGCTGGAGATCCCGGTGACCCGCACCCTGATCGTGGCCGGGGCGATCGCCTCCCGGGACTACCAGGACGTGCACCACGACCCGGAACTGGCCCGGCGCAAGGGCGCGCCGGACGTCTTCATGAACATCCTGACGACGAACGGCCTGGTCGGCCGGTACGTCACCGACCACTTCGGCCCCAAGGCGGTGCTCCGCAAGGTCGCCATCAGGCTGGGGGCGCCCAACTACCCGGGGGACACGATGGTGCTGACCGGAACCGTCGAGGAGGTCGACGGTGATACGGCGGTCGTACGGGTCGTAGGGGCCAACGGGCTCGGCGACCATGTGACGGGCACGGTGACGGTCACGGTCCCGGGCGCGAACCCGGAGGCCACGCCATGAGCCTGCGCACCCGCGACACCCTCGGCGGCCGGGCCGCGATCGCCGGCATAGGGGCCACCGAGTTCTCCAAGGACTCCGGCCGCAGCGAACTGCGCCTGGCGGTGGAGGCGGTGCGGGCCGCGCTCGACGACGCGGGCCTCACCCCGGCGGACGTGGACGGGCTGGTGACCTTCACCATGGACACCAGCCCGGAGATCACCGTGGCCCAGGCCTGCGGGATGGGCGAGCTGTCCTTCTTCTCCCGGGTGCACTACGGCGGCGGCGCGGCCTGCGCCACCGTCCAGCAGGCGGCGCTCGCGGTGGCGACGGGCCTGGCGGAGGTGGTGGTCTGCTACCGCGCGTTCAACGAGCGGTCGGGCCGCCGGTTCGGCGCGGGCGTACGGCACCGGGAGCCGTCGGCGGAGGGCGCGGCGCTCGGCTGGACGCTGCCGTTCGGGCTGCTCACCCCGGCCTCCTGGGTGGCGATGGCGGCCCGGCGCTACCTGCACGCCCATGGTCTGACCCCCGAGGTGTTCGGGCAGGTGGCCGTGGTGGACCGGGCGTACGCGGCGACCAACCCGGCCGCGTACTTCCACGGCCGCCCGATCACGCTCGCCGACCACGCCGCCTCCCGCTGGATCGCCGAGCCGCTGCGGCTGCTGGACTGCTGCCAGGAGACCGACGGCGGGCAGGCGGTGGTCGTCACCTCCCTGGAGCGGGCCCGGGACCTGCCGCACCCGCCCGCCGTGATCGCCGCGGCGGCCCAGGGCGCGGGCCGGGCGCAGGAGCAGATGACGAGCTTCTACCGGGACGATCCGACCGGCCTGCCGGAGATGAGCGCGGTGGCCCGCCAGCTGTGGCGCACCTCCGGTCTCGGCCCGGACGACATCGACGTGGCGATCCTGTACGACCACTTCACCCCCTTCGTGCTGATGCAGCTGGAGGAGTTCGGGTTCTGCGGCCGGGGGCGGGCGGCGGACTTCGTGGCCGAGCGGCGGCTGCCGCTGAACACCCATGGGGGCCAGCTCGGGGAGGCGTACCTGCACGGCATGAACGGCATCGCGGAGGCGGTACGGCAGCTGCGGGGCACGGCCGTGAACCAGGTGCCGGGGGCCTCGCGGACCCTGGTGACGGCCGGCACCGGGGTACCGACATCAGGGCTGGTCCTGACGGCGGACGGGTGAGTCCTCAGGGGCGCTTCCGGCGGTTCCTCAGGGTCGTACCCGCAGACGGGACGGACCCGTGCTCCACCTTCAGGAGGTGGAGGCAGCCCTACCCCTACAACCTGAGGGGGACCCGCCTTCAGGACCTGCGGCCGATACCCGGGCGGGGTCCCCGCTCCTAGCGTGGAGGCATGACCACACCCGTCTGCACCAGCGCCTCGGCCGCCGCCGCACCCAGGCGGCAGACTCCTCTCTACCCGACGTTCGCGGCGTACGTGCGGGCCCGCCAGCCCGTCCTGCTGCGCACCGCGCGCTCGCTGACCGCGAACCCCAACGACGCCGAGGACCTGCTGCAGACCGCGCTGGCCAAGACCTATGTCGCGTGGGAGCGGATCGAGGACCACCGGGCGCTGGACGGCTATGTGCGCCGGGCGCTCGTGAACACCCGTACCTCCCAGTGGCGCAAGCGCCGGGTGGACGAGTTCGCCTGCGAGGAACTGCCCGAGCCCGAGCCGCTGCCCGTGGGCGAGGACCCGGCCGAGCGGCAGGCGCTGCGCGACGCGATGTGGCGGGCGGTCCTGCGGCTGCCGGCGCGCCAGCGGGCCATGGTCGTCCTCAGGTACTACGAGGACCTGAGCGAGGCTCAGACCGCCGAGCTGCTCGGGGTGTCGGTGGGCACGGTGAAGTCGGCGGTCTCCCGGGCCCTGGGCAAGCTGCGCGAGGACCCGGAGCTGGCCCCGGCCCGCTAGGGCCTCCCGCCCGCCCGCGGTGACCGCCCGCCCCGCCGGCGAACTCCGTTCACGGTGACCGGAGCGTGACGCACCCCCTAGTGACATACCGCGTGGTATGCGCGCAGAATCAGCGCAACCTCTACCACCGCGTAGGCAATGTCGCCCGGGAGGACTCCGTGCTGAGCACCATGCAGGACGTACCGCTGCTGATCTCCAGGATCCTGACCCACGGGTCGACGGTCCACGGATCGTCACGGGTGACCACCTGGACCGGGGAGCCCGAGCCGCACCGGCGCACCTTCGCCGAGATCGGGGCGCGCGCCGCCCGGCTGGCCCATGCCCTGCGGGACGAGCTGGGCGTCAGGGGCGACGACCGGGTCGGCACGCTCATGTGGAACAACGCCGAGCACGTCGAGGCGTACTTCGCCGTGCCGTCCATGGGCGCGGTGCTGCACACGCTCAATCTGCGGCTGCCCGCCGAGCAGCTGGTGTGGATCATCAACCACGCGGCCGACAAGGCCGTCATCGTCAACGGCTCGCTGATCCCGCTCCTCGCGCCGCTGCTTCCCCACCTGCCGACGGTCGAGCACATCGTCGTCTCCGGCCCCGGCGACCGCGCCCCGCTGGCGGGCGCCACCGCCCGGGTGCACGAGTACGAGGAGCTGATCGCCGGCCGGCCCGACCACTACGACTGGCCCGAGCTGGACGAACGCCAGGCCGCCGCCATGTGCTACACCTCCGGCACGACCGGCGACCCCAAGGGCGTGGTCTACAGCCACCGTTCCGTCTACCTGCACTCCATGCAGGTCAACATGGCCCAGTCGATGGGCCTGACCGACCAGGACACCTCCCTGGTGGTCGTCCCGCAGTTCCATGTGAACGCGTGGGGGCTGCCGCACGCCACCTTCATGACCGGCGTCAACATGCTGATGCCGGACCGTTTCCTCCAGCCGGCCCCGCTCGCCGGGATGATCGAGTCCGAGCGGCCCACCCACGCGGCGGCCGTCCCGACCATCTGGCAGGGCCTGCTCGGCGAACTCACCGCGCGGCCGCGGGACGTCTCCTCCCTCACCCAGGTCACCATCGGCGGCGCCGCCTGCCCGCCGTCCCTGATGGCGGCCTTCGACAAGCTGGGGATGCGGGTCTGCCACGCCTGGGGCATGACGGAGACCTCCCCGCTGGGCACGGTGGCCCGCCCGCCGGCCCACGCGGTCGGCACCGACGAGGAGTTCCGCTACCGCGTCACCCAGGGCCGCTTCCCGGCGGGCGTCGAGGCCCGCCTCACCGGCCCCGACGGCGCACACCTGCCGTGGGACGGCGAGTCGGCCGGCGAGCTGGAGGTACGCGGCGCCTGGATCGCGGGCGCCTACTACAACGGCCCCGACGCCGAACCCCTGCGCCCCGGCGACAAGTTCAGCGCGGACGGCTGGCTGAAGACCGGGGACGTCGGCACCATCTCCCCCGACGGCTACCTCACCCTCACCGACCGCGCCAAGGACGTCATCAAGTCCGGCGGCGAGTGGATCTCCTCGGTCGAGCTGGAGAACGCGCTGATGTCCCACCCGGACGTCGCCGAGGCCGCCGTGGTCGCCGTACCCGACGACAAGTGGGGCGAGCGCCCGCTGGCCACGGTCGTCCTGCGGCCCGGCGCGAGCGCCGACTTCCAGGCCCTGCGCACCTTCCTCGCGGAGGAGGTCCGGATCGCCCGCTGGCAGCTGCCCGAGCGCTGGACCACCGTCGAGTCGGTGCCGAAGACGAGTGTGGGCAAGTTCGACAAGAAGGTGCTGCGCCGGCAGTACGCGGAGGGGGAACTGGAGGTCACCCGCCTGTGACGGCGGTACGGGCGCTTTGGCCGTGACGGTCGCGGGTACGTGCCCGACCTCTCCTGTCGCTGAACGAGGCCGGGGCCGGAGCCCACACGTGGTGGGTTCCGGCCCCGGCCGCCGGTGCCGGCGTCAGCGCCGGCCGGTCCGTATCGTCGTCGCCCAGCCCAGCGCCAGCCACACACCCGCCACCGCGCACACCCCGGCCCAGCCCCAGTGCCCGAAGGCGGGGCCCGCGGCGGCCGAGGCGAGCGCGCCGCCGGCGAAGCCCGAGACGACGTAGGCCGTGTTGGCGGTGGCCGGTGCGGTGGTCGTGGTGAGGGCCACGGTCTGGTTGGCCACATGGGAGGCGACCAGGGCCGCGTGGATCGCGATCGCGGCGGCGAACAGCGCCGGCAGCACGTGCCCGCCGAGCCAGAACAGCGGTACGGCGACGGCGGCCAGTACGAACGCGGTGCCGACGACCCGCGCGGCACCGAACCGGTCCACCAGGCCGCCCGCCAGCGGCGCCACCACGCTGGCGGTGAGCCCGAAGAGGCCGAAGAGCCCGGCGGTCGCGGTGGACAGGTCGTACGCCGGCCCGGTCAGCAGCAGGGACAGCGAGGTCCACAGGGCGCTCCAGGCGCCGAACATCCCCGCCTGCCGGACGCAGGACCGCCGCAGCTCGGGGGAGCGGCGCAGCAGCCCCGGCAGCTCGGCCAAGCCGGAGAACAGCCCGCCCTGCCGGGCCGGCCGGTCGGACGGCAGGGCCAGCGCGGTGGCCAGCCCCAGGGCGAGGGTGAGGACGGCGGATCCGGCGAACACCCAGCGCCAGCCGAGGCCCTGCCCGGCGAGACCGCCGAGCACCCGGGCCGCGACGATGCCGGTGAACAGCCCGGCGATGACGGCGGCGACGTGCCGGGCCCGCCGGTCGGCGGGGGCGCGGGCGGCCACCAGCGGGACCAGCAACTGGGGGATGACGGTCGCCGCGGCGGCGACGAAGACGGCGGCGGCCAGGGCCGCGGTGCCCGGTGCCACGGCCGCGGCGAGCAGCGCCACCGTGGTGGCGACGGAGAGCCAGGCGACGAGCGGCCGACGGTTGACGCGGTCGCCGAGCGGAGCGAAGAAGAGCAGGCCGGCGGCGTAACCGAGCTGGGCCACCGAGGCGATCCAGGCGACGGCGGACGGGGTGGTGCCGAAGTCGTGGGAGATCAGCGGGAGCAGCGGGGCCGCGAGGTAGATGTTGGCGGCCGTGACGGCGGTGCATACGGCGATGAGCAGGAGGAAGAGGGTGCCGGAGGCCGGTCGCTCAGCGGCGGGTCCGCGGACGGGCGATGCCTGGTGGGTGGTGGTGGCTGACGGCATGGCGGGGAGCTTCTCCTTAGAGCCGGCTCACACAACTAACTGGTTGGTTGACAGACGTCAACAGCGTGCACCGGCGTCCTCATTCCCGTCAACCAAATAGTTGGTTACCGACTCGTGGGCGCCTACCCTGTCCCCATGGCAACAGTGAGGGACCCCGAGGCCACCAAGGCCCGGATCTTCGAGGCGGCGGTCGCCGAGTTCTCCCGGCACGGCATCGCGGGCGCCCGCATCGACCGCATCGCCGCCGCGGCCAAGGCCAACAAGCAGCTGATCTACGCCTACTTCGGCAACAAGGCGGAGCTGTTCACCCAGGTCCTCGGCCGATGCATGGTGGACCTGGCCGCGGCCGTGCCCGTCGACCCCGACGACATCGACGGCTGGGTGGACCGCCTCCTCGACTACCACGCCACCCACCCCGAGCTGCTGCGCCTGCTCTTCTGGGAGGGCATCGAGTACGGCACCGCCGAACTGCCCGACGAGGAGGCCCGCCAGGACCACTACGCCCGCAAGGTCGCCCAGGTCCGGGACGGCCAGGAACGGGGGGTCATCACGGACACCATCCCGGCCGGTGACCTGCTGATCCTGCTGATCTCGCTGACGAACTGGATCTCCGCGGTCCCGCAGATGCGGCGCATCCTCGCGGGCACGGGGGACGGCGACCGGGACCGCCTGCGGGCCTCCGTCAAGGAGGCGGCCCGCAGGCTGGTGGCGCGCTAGTCCGGGGCCGACCGCTTTCGGGCCGGCGCGCGACGTCCGTCCGGCCTTCCGGGCGGGACCGGCGCGCGGCGTACGGTCGTGGCCGGGCCGGGGCTGTGGGCGGTGCCGTTCGGCCGGCGGACCCTAGTTGGTGCCGATCCGGGCCAGCAGGTCGACGATCCTGCTCTGCACCTCGGTGCTGGTGGACCGCTCGGCGAGGAAGAGCACGGTCTCGCCGGACGCCAGCCGGGGCCGGTCGGCCTGGTCGACGGCGGCGGTGTAGACGACCAGCGGGGTGCGGTTGAGCTGCCCGTTGGCACGCAGCCAGTCCACGATCCCGGCCCGCCGGCGGTGCACCTGCATCAGGTCCATCACCACCAGGTTCGGCCGGAACTGCCCCGCCAGCGTCACCGCGTCGTTGTCGCTCGCGGCCCGCGCCACCTGCATCCCGCGCCGCTCCAGCGTCGTGGTCAGCGCCAGCGCGATCTCCGGGTGCTCCTCGATGAGCAGCACCCGCGGCGGATGCTGCTCGCTGTCCCGGGGCGCCAGCGCCTTCAGCAGTACGGCGGGATCGGCGCCGTACGCCGCCTCGCGCGACGCCTGGCCGAGCCCGGCCGTGACCAGCACCGGCACCTCGGCCGCCACGGCGGCCTGACGCAGCGACTGCAGGGCCGTCCGGGTGATGGGCCCGGTCAGCGGGTCCACGAAGAGCGCGGCGGGGAAGGCCGCGATCTGCGCGTCGACCTCCTCGCGCGAGTGCACGATGACCGGCCGGTAACCACGGTCGCTGAGCGCCTGCTGGGTCGTCACGTCCGGCGCGGGCCACACCAGCAGCCGGCGCGGGTTGTCCAGCGGCTCCGGGGGGAGCTCGTCGTCCAGCGGCTGCGGGCGCGGGGTGTCCGCCACCTCCACGGCCCCGCCCGGACCGTCCAGCGGCTCCGGTCCCTCGGCGGCGTCGGGTCCCGGCGCGCCGATGGCGTACGACCGCCCGGCTCCCTCGGTGCCCGGGGCCGGCCGCCCCGGCATGGGCGGCTGACCGGCCGGCGAGGGCTGCGGCGCCGGGGGCCGGCCGACGGGTGCCGGGTGACCGGGCATCGGCTCGGACGCCGGGTGCGGCCGGGCCCCCTGCTCCGGCCGGGCCTCCTGGCGGCTGGCCGGGTCCGGGGGCGTGCCCAGCTTGCGGCGGCGGCCGGAACCGCCGGGCGCGTGCGGCGGCGGGGTCGCCGTCGGCTGCTGCACCTGCGCGGCCTGCCGGGCGAACGGCACGCCCTGCCCGAGCGTCCGCACGGAGATCGACCGCCCCTGGGTGGAGTCCGGGTCGACCGGTCCGCCACCCGCGGCCTCGGCGGGCAACGGCTGTGCGGCCCGCGGCGGTCGACCACCAGGGGCGGTGGGGGGAGCGGCAGGCGTGCCGGGGACCGGGGTGCCCTGAGCGGGTGTGGCGGGTGTCGCCGGGACGGGGGGCGTGGGGTCCTGAGCCGGGAGCGGGGTTCCCGCGCCCGCGGTGTCGCCGGCACCCGGCCACTGCGGCGGGACGCCGGCCGTGGGGCCGCCGACGGGCGGCACCGGCACGGGCTGGGCGCCCGGCACCTGACCGGGCGCGGTCTCGGCGGGCAACGGCAGCGGGCCCGGGCCCGCCACCGGGGTACCGGCGGGCGGGGTGCCCGGCTGCGCGGCGGCCGGCGACTGCGGCGCCCGCGCGGGCGTGGGCTGCCCGGCGGCACCCTGGACGGGTGCGCCCGACACGGGTGTGCCCTGGGCGGGCGTGGTCTGGACGGGCATGCCGTGGGCGGGCGTGCCCTGGGGCGGCGTGGCCGGGGTGGGTGCCGTGGGGGCGGGCGCCGCCGGGGCGGGCGTGGGCTGTCCGGGCGTGCCCTGGGCGGGTACGGCGGCACCGGACTGGGCGCCGGGAGCCACGGGACCGCCCTGGAGGGGGATGCCCTGCCCGATCGTGCCCTGCGCGGCCGCGCCCTGCGCCGGAACGCCGGGCGCGGGGGTGTGCTGGCCGGGAAGCGGCGGTACGGCGGCGGTCCCCTGCGACACCTGGCCGGGTACGGCCCCCGGAGCCACCGCCTGGGCGGCCTCGGCGGGCTGCGCCACGGCCCGGCGCCGACGGCCGGTCGGCGCGCTGGTCGGGTGCGGCTGCGGCGGGGTGTGGTCCTCGGTCTGGTCGAGCGGTACGGCGTCGTGCCGCCCGTCGACCCCCGCCGGCCCCTCGACGGACACCGGCATCTGGGCGGGCAGCTGCACCTGACCGGGCAGCGGCGCCTGACCGGGTGCCTGCGCCTGGCCGGGCAGCGGGCCGGCACCGGGAACGTGCGGCCGGCCGCCCTCGGCGATCCCGGCACCCGGAGCGACGGGCGCACCGGCGACCGGGGCCGTGGGCACACCGGCGTCCGGGGTCATGGCCGCTCCACCCGGGCTCGGGTCGGCGGGCACACCGGCACCGGGAGCCACCGGTACGGCAGCACTCGCGTCGGCACCGGGAGCCGCGGGTACGGCCGTACCCGCGCCCGGGACCGGAGGCGTACCACTCACCGGGGCCGAAGTCTCGTGGGTCCCTTCACCCTCGTCGGCCCCCTGGGGCTCAGGGGTCTCGGGGGACCGGTCGGCGTCGGCCGGGGGCAGGGCGAACACCGTACGCGGGCCGCTCGCCTCCTGCGCCGCGGCACGTTCCGCCGCGGCGGCCAGCGCTCGTCGGCGCCGCCCGCCCGGCTGCGCGCCCTCGGCGGCGACGGCCTCGCCTCCGTGGGCGTCACCTGCCTGACCACCCTGGGCCGGAACCACCGGACCGCCCTGGACGGGAACGGCCCGCGCGCCCGGCGCCACCGCGTCACCGGCTCCCGTCCCGGCTTGCGCCGCGGGAAGGGCGGGCGGCAGGGCGGCCTGCGGTGCGGCGTCCACCTCGTGGCGGGCCCGCCGACCCGTACCCGAGGGCACGCCCTGCGGCGGCACGGTGCCGCCCAGGCCCGTACCCGAGGCGGCGGCCCCCGCGCTCTGCTCGGCCGAGGTCACGACGGCCCCTTCGGCCACGCCGTCGCCCGCGCCCCTGTTCTCACCGGCACCGGCGTCCGTACCGGCGCCCACGCCGTCGGCCGGCCGGGCGCGGCGCCGTCCGGTCCCGCCGGACGCGCTCTCCGCGCCCTCGGCCGGAACCACGCCGGTCTCCCCGGCGGGCGCGGAGGCCCGCCGCCGGCGCCGGCCGGTCGGGGCCGGTGCCCCGATCTCACCGGTGTCACCGGCACCGGCCAGGTCGCTCTCCAGGAAGGCGTCCGTGGAGGACCGCCGGGCCCGCCGCCGACCGCCCCCGCCACCCGGCTCGGCCGCGCCGGCATCGTCGCCGGAGACCTCACCGGCGTCCGGCAGCGGTCCGCCGACCACGGCGTCCGGCAGCGGCGCACCGGCGACGGCGTCCGGCAGCGGACCGCCGGCCACGGCATCGGGCAGCGGACCGCCGGCCACGGCGCCCGCGATGCGCGCGCCGACGGCGTCCGGGAGCTGCGCGCCGATGGCACCCGGGACCTGCGGCGCGATCGCGCCCGCCCCGCCCCCGAGGGGCACTTCGAGGACATAGGCGCTGCCGCTCATGCCCGGCACCTCGTGCGTCTGGAGCACGCCCCCGTGGGCGCGCACGATCCCGCGCACGACCGGCTCGTGCACCGGGTCTCCCCCGGCGTACGGCCCGCGTACCTCGATCCGCGCGACCTCGCCCCGCTGGGCGGCGGCGACCACGACGGTGTTGTCCAGGTAACCGCCCGCCGATACGGGCGTGTTGCCGGTGGCGTCGACCCCGGCGACGTCCGCGACGAGGTGCGCGAGCGCGACGGCGAGCCGCCGCGGGTCGACCTCGGCCTCGATGGGTGGCGCGTGCACGGCGAACTGCACCCGCCCCGGCCCGATCAGCTCCACGGCCCCGTCCACACCGGCGGCGACGACGGCGTCCAGCATCACCTTCGTACGGGTGATGTCCTCGGTGCCCGCGTCCAGCCGCTGGTAGCCGAGGACGTTGTCGATGAGGGTGGTGATCCGGGAGTAGCCGGCGGACAGGTGGTGCAGGACCTGGTTGGCCTCGGGCCACAGCTGGCCGGCGTCGTCGGCCGCCAGCGCGGACAGCTCGCGCCGCAGCTCGTCCAGCGGCCCGCGCAGCGACTGCCCGAGCAGGGTCAGCAACTGCTCGTGCCGCCCGGCGAGGGCCTCGTACCGGTCCTTCTCCCGCTCGCCCAGCGCCGCGTACCGCTCCTCGCCGGCCGCCAGCTCCTCCGCGTGCTTCTCGCGCAGCTCCTCGAGCTCGGCGACATGCTGCTGGCGCAGCGCGGTCAGGTCGGAGGCGTGCTCCTCGGAGAGCCGCTCGAGCTCCTCGGCGTGCGCCTTCTCCAGCGCGGCCTTCTCCTCGACCACGGCGTCGTACGGCCGGCGGTCGGTGAAGGTCATCACGGCGCCGACGAGCTGGTCACCGTCGCGTACCGGCGCGGTGGTCAGATCGACCGGCACCTTCTGGTCGCCCTTGGACCACAGCACCTGGCCGCGCACCCGGTGCTTGCGGCCGGAGCGCAGGGTGTCGGCGAGCGGCGACTCCTCGTACGGGAAGGGCGAGCCGTCGGCGCGGGAGTGCAGCACGAGGGCGTGCAGCTCCTTGCCGCCCAGCTCACCGGCCCGGTACCCCAGTATCTGGGCGGCGGCCGGGTTGACCAGCACGATCCGCCCGTCGGTGTCGGTGCCCACGACACCTTCCGCGGCCGCCCGCAGGATCATCTCGGTCTGCCGCTGCGAGCGGGCCAGCTCCGCCTCGGTGTCGACGGTCCCGGACAGATCCCGGACCACGATCATCAGCAGCTCGTCACCGGTGTAGCCGTAACCGTCGTACGCCTGCTGCCCGTTCTCCAGGTTCGCGCTGGTGACCTCGACCGGGAACTCGGTCCCGTCGGTGCGCCGCGCGACCATCCGGGTGGGCTTGGTACGGCCCTGCGGGGCCATGTGGTCGGGCCGCCGCATCGAGCCGGGGATGAGCCGTGAGTCGAACTGCGGCAGCAGATCGAGCAGCCCACGGCCGACGAGGGCCGTGCCGGGCGTCTCGAAGGCCTCCAGCGCGATGGTGTTGGCGTTGACGACGGTTCCGTTGGCGTTGACCAGGACCAACGCGTCCGGCAGCGCGTCGAGTATGGCTGCGAGGCGAGCAGCGCCTCGGGATGGCCTGCTGCTCACGAGACGCCTTCCTCCCTGTTACCGCACCTTGCCGACCGCTCGGGCCATCTTGCCAAGGCGCCCGCGACGTGTCACGCGAGGGAGTCTAAGGGCACGGGTCGTCCTCGCGGCGCCGGATGGCGGCGAGGTCCCACGAGGAAGTGACGGCGAACGCATGACCGATACCCCGGCTCCGCGAGACCTTCCCGGCTCCTTTACGGAACCGGCGCCCCCGTCGAACCCGCACGTCACACCCACGTCCGGGGCCGGGCCGGGCCGACCGGACCCGCGATCTCCGGCTCGGCCCGGAGAGGGCCGCGGGTCCCTGGCTCGGCCTGGACGAGGTCCTTGGTCGGTGGTGCGGCCTGGATGGGGTCCTTGGTCGGTGGGTCGGCGTGGGCGGGGCCGTTGTTTTGCGGCGGGGATCAGGCCGACACGCTGGTGTGCGGCTCGATCCGGACGGGGCCGCCGGCCGGTGGTTCGGCCTGGGCGGTCGTGCCGGCCGGTGGTTCGGTCTGGGCGGGGACTCCGGTCGGTGGTTCGGCCTGGGAGGACCCGCCGGTCGGCGCTTCGGTCCGGGCGGGGCCGCCGATCCGCGGCAGCAGGGGCACCATGCGGTCCCACCGCGCGATCCGGCACCCGTCCCCGCGGTCGTACGTGGCGTCGACCGGGCGTCCGGCCCAGGTGCCGGTGATCCGGGCGGTGGCCGGGCCGCCGTGGACCATGGTGCAGACGGTGCCGGGGGCGACCGGCGCGAAGGGGTCCCGCCCCCACCGCGTGTTCTCGTCGAGCACCCGGCAGGCCCCGACGGTGTCCGGGTGCCGGCCCGCCTCGGGGTGGCAGTACACGTCGTACCTCCCGTCCCGCCCGGCACCGGCGTGCCGGACCACGACGGTGAGGTGATCACCCCGGTCCTCGGGCCGGACGGGGGGCGGCATGGCGCCGGACGCGCGGTCCTCGGGCCGCACCGGCGGTGGCATGGCGCCGGCCGCGGCGGCGGGTACGGCGGCGAGGGGGAGGAGGCAGGCGGCGACGGCGAGGGACGCCAGGACGCGGTGGCGGCACCGTGCGGTGACCGACGGGGCCGGCGGGACCGGCAGAGCAGAGACCATGCCCTGTCAACGCCGGACCGGCCGGGACGTTTCGCCGCGTCGGCGGGAAGCCCTTTGCCCTGCGGCCCGCCTGCCTAGTACCGTGGGGGGCGATTGGTGACAGGGCACTCGCCTGTGTCATCATCTGCACGCACCATTCGCGCGCTCGCGTGAGCGGTTGTGCTGGAGGCGTCGCCTAGTCCGGTCTATGGCGCCGCACTGCTAATGCGGTTTGGGCCTTAAAGCCCATCGAGGGTTCAAATCCCTCCGCCTCCGCTCCCACCGAAGCCCCGGTCCCCAGGACCGGGGCTTCGTCGTTCCCCGGGTCTCCCTCGCCCCAATCCTGGTCTGCGGGCGTTTCCGCAGGTCAGAGGGGGTGTGGGGATCGGATTTCACATGACGGCGGCAGTCATGTAATGTTCTTCCTGTCGCCGCGAGCGGGCCGAAAGGACCGGGAGCGAAGGCAAAACAAAAGAACAAGCACTCGTAGCTTAACGGATAGAGCATCTGACTACGGATCAGAAGGTTGCAGGTTCGAATCCTGCCGAGTGCACACAGGTGAGAGGCCCCGGATTACTCCGGGGCCTCTTGCGTTTCAGGGGCGTACAGCAGCGAAGTACAGCAACCGCGTCAGCCGGCGCCGCCCATCGCATCGGACAGCTTGCCGAGTGCGGCCCGCACCTCTTCCTCACTGGCTTCGGCGTAGACCTCCATCGTCATGGCGATCTGGGAGTGCCGCAGGATCCGCTGGGCGACCTTCGGGTGCACCTTCAGGGCGACGAGGAGCGAGCTGCACGTGTGGCGGGTGTTCCGGAGCGGGATGACGCGGACGCCGGCGCGGCGAGCCCGCAGCGCGAACATCCGGGTGAGGTTCCCCGGCTCGATCGGCGTCCCGTACTTCGTGGTGAAGACCAGCTCGCGCGTGTCCTGCCACAGCTCACCGGCCGCCTTCCGGTCACCGCTCTGCTGAGCCCGCCGCATGCGGAGGGCCTTGAGGCACAGCGCCGGGAGGGGAAGGAAGTCGTCCGACTCCTCGGTCTTGGTTTCCCGGTGGAGGATCTGCCGCCCGGCCCGCTGGATCTGATGATCCACGTAGATCTCACCCGCGTCGAAGTCCACCGACTTCCAGGTGAGCCCCAGGACCTCGCCCCGGCGCAGGCCGAGACAGAGCACGAGCATCCAGGCCGCGAAGAGGTGATCGTCCCGCGCGGCGCAGTCGGCGAGGAACCGGCCCGCCTCGGCGACCGACCAGGGCTTGATCCGGCGGCGGCGCGGTTTGGGGACCTTCACCAGGGAGGCGACGTTCTTGCCGATCTCCTCTTCGGTGACGGCGTGGGTCAGGGCAGCACGGAGGGCGTCACGGGCGGCCTGGATGACGCGCCGGGACGGGAACGCTTCGCAGCACTCCCCGACGGCGCAACACCGCTGCCGTGCCTTGGCTCGCTTGGCATCCTTGCCCTGGGCGCAGCACTGGCAGATACCGGCCAGCTTGGTCAGCCACTCCCGGACGTCCCGGACGGTCAACTTGTCGAGCCGCTTCCCGCCCAGGTGCGGGTTGATGTAGAGCCGCACCGAGCCCTCGTAGGACACGTACGACAGCGGGGCCAGGTTGGGCTTCACGATCGACTCAAGCCAGTAGGCGAGGAACGCCTGTACCGTGCGGTGCCGGGTCAGCACAGGGCCTTTGCTGGCTTCGCTGTGGAGTTTGATCCACTTCTCGTGGGTCTCCTCGCGCGTCTTGCCGTACACGTACTTCCGCTTGCGGTCACCCTCCGGGGTCGTGACCCAGACGTAGGCCGCAAAGCCGTTCTTGTACGGGTAGATGGAGCCCTCGCCGTTCGCGCGCTTTCCGCTCATGCCGCCCACTCCTCGGCCTCGGAGGCGCAGCGGGCCACGTACTCGTCCACCCAGGCCGGGAGGATCCGGCGGTTGCGGCCGATCTTCACGGACCGGATCTCACCGCTCAGGATGAGCGCCTTGGTCTTGGAGAGACCGAAGCCGAGCATCTCGGCGACTTCGGCCGTGGTGTGCCACTTACGGGTGATGGTCACCGTGGTCATGCGGTGGGCTCTCCTTCCGTTCCGGGAGCGGGTTCGAGGGATGCGGCAAGCCAGGCTTCGGTGTCGGACAGGCCGGTGCCGGCGAAGACCCAGTGGGCGAGGACGTACGTCGTGTCGGTCGGGCGTTCGTCGGTTGCTGCTTGGGCGCGGCGCCATTCGGCGCGGGCGTCGCGGAGGGCACCGAGGGTGGTGGAGTAGCTGCGGGACTTGGTGGAGAAGTGGCCGCGGAATCCGAGCATGTGGGCCCAGGCGCGCAGGCGGAGGTGTTCCAGATCCTTGCGGGCGCCGAGGGTCCAGGCGGTGCGGATGAGGCGGCGGGCGTGGTCGCTGATGTCGAGCTGGGCGAGTTCGGCGGCGAACTTGAGCGGCCGGTCGAGGGCGCCCGTCGCGGTCTCGGCGCCCTTGGTGGCGTACTTGGCGATGTACGCGGCCACGGCACGCTCGGTCAGCTCCTGGCCGTCGTTGAAGTCGGCGGAGCGGATGGTGCGTACGTCGAGCTGGCGGCCGAAGGTGAAGGTGTGGGCGCGGCCGTCGATGACCGGGCCGTCGACGCGCGCCTTGGCGGCTGCCGCGTGGATGGCGTCGGTGAGGAGTTCGGCGGTGGCCCAGGGCGGGGGCGGGGTGTCGGCGCCGCTGGGGCCGTCGAGGCGGATGACCGCGTGGAAGTGGACGGCTCCACGCTTCTGGTACTCGGCGACCTTGGCGAAGGACACGCGGGCGTGGTCGCGGAACCGGCGCTGTGACAGGCCCGCGCGCTTGGCGACCTCCCGGCGGAGGTGGATGGAGAAGCGGCGCCAGAGCTGTCCGGCGTGGGCGTTCCAGAGCACGGCCGCCTCGTAGTCGTAGGTGTCCGGGTCGAGTGGGGTGCCGAGTGTGGTGTCGTCCTGGTTGTGGTGGGTGCCGCAGCGGCAGGGGCGGCCGTCGGTGCGGCGGTTGTGGACCGGGCCGAAGCCGGGGGCGGTGAAGGTGGCGAAGACGCGGGGGTGTGCGGCGACGTGTTCCGGGGTGCCTTTGCCGCCGCGCAGTCCGGCGGTGATCAGGTGGAAGGTGTCGCGGCGGTAGACCTCGGCGCAGGCCGGGCAGCGGGTGGTGCGGCGGTTGTTGCAGCGGACGAGGAGTTGGCCGGCCGGGAGGGTGGTCGAGTCGAGGTGCTGGAGGACGCGGCCGATCTCTCCGGTGGTGGTGTCGATGTCGTACTCGGTGCGGTGGCCGTCGAGGCGGATCGGGTGGGTACAGCCGCCGAGCCCGGAGAGCTGCCGCAGGATGCCCGGCAGGTTGCCGTTTTCGGCCAGCCTCGCGAGTTCCGGGAGCGGGGGCGGGGTGGTGCGGGTGAAGATGGCGGTCTCCTTCTGACTGGATCGGTCAGGGGTGATGGGCCCGGGGCGGCCGGATGCTTGGCCGTGTCGCGGCCGTCCCGGGTGCGGTCGGACGGGTCAGCGCCGGTGCTGCTCGCGGAGCAGGGAGCGCAGGACGACGGTGGCGACGGCCACGGAGATGGCCGTGACGGCGACGGCGGCCAGGAGCGCGGTGAGGACGACTCCGCCGACGAGCAGGGCCAGGACCGTCTTCTGATCGACGGGAAGGGACGCGAGGCCGCGTCGGGCGGGCGCCGGGTCGGCCGGCGCGTGGGTGTGGGCGGACGGCGGGGTCGGGTTCTCCGGGTACTTGGGCAGGAACACAGCTTGACCTTCCTTATCTACTCGTCTAGTCATGTGAGCCGTTTACGACGCCGACGCCGGACCGGGTGCCGGACTCGATGGCGGGGGCGAGGAAGGTGTGCGAGAGCCAGAAACCGAACAGCGCGATGAGGACGACGATCCAGGGGCGGACGCCGAGGAACTTGATCGCTCCCCAGGCGAAGAACCCGAGGATGAGGACGAGCGGCAGGCTGACGGTCACGGTGGTCCGGGTCCTTTCAGCGGACGGGGCAGCGGTGGGTGCGGGCGGCCAGTTCGGCGGCGGCGCGGCTGTCGTAGTCGGCGGAGAAGCCGCAGCGCGGGGCGGTGCAGGCGGCGGTGTGCTTCTCGCGGCCCCGGTTGTCGTAGGAGGTGCCGACCTGGACGGGGCCGATGCGGGTGACGTTGCGGAAGCTGCGGTTGGCGGACACGCGGTCTCCTCTCAGAGGTGGGCGGCGATGGCTTCGGCCATCGGTGCGGGGACGCCGAGGCGGGCGCGGAGGGTCGGGGTGTCGATGGGGGCACCGGTACGGGCGTGGTGCTCGGCGGCGACCTTGCGGGCGTGGTCGACCAGGGCGGACGGGACCGGGACGGGTGTCGGTCGCGCCGATGTCTCGGTGGAGGGTTGTTCGGGGGCGGTTTCGGGCTCGTCCACCTGGTCCTCGATGACTTCCGTCTCGGGTTCCGGCTTGGGCGCGGAGTGGGCGAGGAGGGTCCCGCCGAGGAAGGCGATGGCGGGCCAGCCCGCGACGAGGATGCGCAGCCAGGCGGGAACGTTGCCGAGGTCGAGGAGGCCGGCGGTGGCGACGTTGGCGCCGAGGGAGGCGGCGAGGGCGATGACGAACCAGCACCAGGCCGCGGCCTTGCCGTTGCCGGAGCGCAGTCGACGCCAGGCGGCCACGAGCAACAGATCGACGGAGATGGGATAGGCCCACGCTTTCCATCCGTCCTGCCCGGCCGCCACGGCGACATCGTGCAGGTGGGCGAAGGACAGCGCGGCGGCGATGAGCGCCTGGACGAGTACCGCGTCGACGCGGGCCAGGTGGGCGCGCATGATGCGGCTCCTTCCGGAGTCGGGCGGGGGTAGGTCAGTCGGTTACCGGGTGGGGCAGGACGGCCGGGGCCGCGTGCTCGACCGGACGTTCCGGCACGTCGGGGCGGAAGGGCTCCAGCGCGGGCAGGTCGGGTACCAGTCCGGCCGACGCGCGGCAGGTCTCGGCCGCGTCGGTGAGGGAGAGGTAGGGCGTGCGGATGCGGGACCAGCCGCCGGAGGTGTCGCCCGCCACGGCGAGGCCGGGCCGTTCGGGTGCGATGGAGCAGGCGGCCATGACCGCTTCGGGGGCGATGTCGCCGAGGGCCATCTTTGCGGAGGCTTCGTCGTTGACGCGGTGGCAGACGCGGCCGGTGAGCTGGGCGCGGAGCATGGTGGCGCCTTTGCCGAGTTCGGCGCCGAAGCGCTGCCCGCAGACCTCCAGGTACATGCCGGCGGCGCGGCCGAGCTGGGCGAGCCGGATGAGCTGGGTGACCATCTCGTCCCGGCGTTCCTCGTCCTTCTTCGTGGCCACGAGGAAGAGTTCGGCCACCTCGTCCACGAACAGCACGACGGGCACGGGGCGCTCGTGCTCCGGCAGGCCCCAGATGTCAGAGGTGATCTCCTCGTCCGGGGTGCCGGGGGCGATGCCCTGCCGGGCCTTGATCAGGTCGTATCGGTCCTCCATTTCCTTGACCAGCACGGGCAGCAGTTCGGCCGCCTGTTCCGGGTCGGTGGCCAGCGCGGAGAGCCGAGGTGCGAAGGGGGCCAGTTCGACGCCCCGCTTGCAGTCGATGCCGACCAGGGCGACGGGCTGAGGGGCGAGGCCGGCGATGAGGTGGCGCAGGTACATGGACTTGCCGGACAGGGTGGCGCCGAGGGTGAGCTGGTGGGGGATGGTGCGGTAGTCGCGTACGAACGGCGTGGCGTCCTCGCGCAGGGCGACCGGCACTTTGAGGAAGCCGTCCGCGATCTTGCGCGGCATGCGGACCCGCCGTAAGACGTCGTAGCCGACGAGCCGCAGCTCGATGACACCCGGCTTGACCGGGGTGACGTAGACGGCGTGGACGCCCCAGGCGTGCCGCAGCCGTTCGGCGGAGGCGGCGAAGTCGGCGGGTTCCTGGCCAGGGGCCAGGCGGAGGCGTATCCGCAGCCCGGTCGTGGTGGGTCGGAGCAGGCCCCGGCGAGGCGGTACGGGCCGCACCTCACGCCGGGTCATGGCCTTGGCCGCGAGCATCCGGAGCCGGGACGGCGCCACGGTCAGGCCGCATGCCTCCATTACCGAGCCGTACGTGCCGAGCAGCCGGACCGTGGACACCGGGAGGCCGACCGTGGACCAGTACGCCGCCGGGTGCTTGGCCCGGGCGTAGGCGGCCCCGCCGCCGAGCGCGGCGACAGGACCACCCACTTCCAGAAGCGTCGTCAGGTCGGACATCAGGCAGCGGCCCCGGTGACGGCCGGGAAGGCGGCGGGGGTGACGGCGGCGGCGCGGTAGGCGATGCCGTGGCGCTGCTGGCCGTTGAAGACGGACTCCCACGGCCGGGCGACCAGGCCCGGCAGCGAGACCGGTGCCCCCAGCGTCAGCCCCTCGGAGATGCCGCCCTCCGGGACGGTGACCTTGATGAGCGAGGACTCGCCGTCCTCGATGTAGACGACGCCGATGGTCATCAGCGCCTCACCGCTGTTGGCGTCCTTGGCGATCTCGCCGGTCTGCCGGTCGCGGACCTTCGGTTCGGGGGCCTCGGTGAGGAGGATCGTGGCGCCGGAGGTCTCCACGCGGATGGTGCGCAAGGCACACTCCTATCTACTCGTCTATACAAGATGGGTCCTGCGAACCCCTTGATCGGGATCGCGGAATCACCTTGCCATACAACTCGCCCACTCGTCTATACGAGTAAGCGTGTTGGGGTGTACGAGTTCGGGAGAACGCCCCCGCGCACCACCGCAAATCGTGACGATCAGGTCGCCGGAAGCTGGTACGAGAGGACGTAGGCGTCCGCCGCCATCACCGTGTCGCAGACCTCCACGGCCCGCCCCTCGGTGTCGAAGGCAGTCCGGATGAGATGGATGACCGGGACACCGGCGGCCAGCCGCAGCGTCTTGACCTCAGCGGGCGAGGGCATCCGGGCGCGGATCTCCTCGTCGAAGTGGTCGAGGCGGTGGCCCAGCTCTTCCAGGCGGGCGTAGATGCCGCCGGGGCCGGGGTTGGGTTCGGCGATGGGGGTTCCGCGGGCGATGTCGAGCGGGAGGTAAGAGGTGGCGAACTCGACCGGCCGCCCGTCGAGCAGGTACCGGCGCCGTCGGGCCAGCACACGGCGCACGGAGCCGAGGCGGGTGGAGATGTCCTGGCTGGCCTTCTCCTCCTTGACCTCCAGGCTGTCGACCTGGGGGTGGCCGCCGGCCGCGTCGGCCTCCACGATGAACGCGGACTTGCCTTGTTCCCGGTGACGGCGGGCGAAGCGGTCGGAGGCGAGTCGCCTGACGGGCGGTCGTGGCCGTACGAAGACTCCCCTGCCGTGCTCGGCGTGGACCAGGCCCTCGCCCTGGAGGATGGAGAAGGCGTTGCGGACTGTCATCCGGGACACCCCGAAGTGGTCCACGAGGTCGGCTTCGGAGGGCAGCTTCTCGCCTTCGCGGAATCGCCCACGGTCGATGGCCTCGCGCAGCTGGTCGGCGATCTGCCGGAAGACCGCACGATCGCTCGTGGGGTCGAGATCACCGAGGAGGCCCGAAGAAAGAGGGCTCACGTGAGTACTCCTTTAGGTATCTAGACGAGTGGGCGAGTGCTGTTGCTACGGTGGAGAGCCTAGCCAGCCGAGAGGGCCGAGGAACGTGAGCACTGAACGCCCGCACTCCGTGAGCGTCGCCGGGGTCGTCGTGGACGACCAAGGCCGGGCCCTCCTGATCCAGCGCCGCGACAACGGTCACTGGGAGCCGCCGGGCGGTGTCCTCGAACGCGAGGAGACCATCCCGGAAGCTCTCCAGCGCGAAGTCCTCGAAGAGACCGGCATCAAGATCGCCCTTCCGGCGACCCTGACCGGCGTCTACAAGAACATGAAGGGCCTGATCGTCTCGCTGGTCTTCCGCTGCGAAGCCGCCGACGGTGTGCCCACCACCGGTGACGAGACCCGCGCACTGCGCTGGGCCACCCGCGAAGAGGTCACCGAGCTTGCCGACGAGGCGTACGCGATACGTGTGCTTGACGCACTCGACGCTACGACCCCGCCGGCCGTTCGCGCCCACGACGGCGTGAAACTCGTCTAGTCCGAACCCGCTGCACATGGCGGCCTACCAGCACGAAGGAACTTGTATGCACGAGTATACGAGTACAACCCGGGTCTGGGGGCTGAGTTGCCCAGGATTCCCGGAAGAAGTGAGCCGGGCCCGCCGCTGGGCCCGCGACATCCTGCGCGACTCCCCTCTGGCCGACGACGCCGAGCTGATCGTGAGCGAGCTGAGCACCAACGCGATCCGCCACACGGCCAGCGGCTGGGAGCCCGGCAGCTTCCACCTGGCCGTCGCGGTCTCGGCCCAGGTGGTCGCGGTCTCGGTCACGGATGACGGTGGCGCGGCCACGGCCCCGAAGGTCGAGCACCAGGACCACGAGGCCGAGCGAGGCCGGGGACTGGGCATGGTCAGCCTCATCGCCCACCGGGTCGTCGTCCACGACACCGACCAGGGTCACACGGTCACCGCCGAGCTGTACGCCGACGCACGGCTGGGAGGCCGGCGATGCTGATGAAGCTGCCCCGGTGGGGTTTCTGGTGCGAGTGCTGGACGGAGAGCCTGACCGATCAGGGCCCGCCGGCACTGGTGGCATCGTTCGACGCCTACTCCGCTACACAAGCGGACCGTTGGGTAGCGGTCGCCCTCGAAACGATCTCCCCGGCACTGGACGCGGACGCCTCCAGCGCAGCGTGGGAGTGGATGTACGACGGCCGCATCGACACCCGACGAGCCCTGCTGCGGGCCGAGCCCTGCACCGTGTCCCTGACCCACGCCGGCACCCGCATCACCTGGACCATCCGGCCGGCGTTCTTCCTGCCCCTCGCGCACCGCCAGGGCACCGAACTCCCGGCATGCGCGCACGACTTCACGCCCCGCCCTGAAGAGTGAGTTACAACTTTCTCTACTGGTTCAAGGGGGCTCGCTCCGCTCACCGCGCGCGGCCCGGCCCCCGGCCGGGCCTGCGCTCCTGTCTCTGCCCCGCTCCAGCCCGGCCGGTGTCCGGGCCACGCGCATAGCAGCGAGCCGAAGGCCACGAGGTGAGTGCCACCGGTAGCGGCCACGGTCAGAACGATGCCTCCGGCGGGGGATCGGCCGGCACCGGGATGGAGGGGGCGCCGTTCCCGACTGCGGGCCCGTGGTGGTGGCGCGGGGTTGGCTCCCATCCCGTCCACCATCGACCCAGGCAGAGCCGAGCAGGCGTGGCCCATGGCGTCCAGGTCGTTCGTACAGTGGCGCGCTCCACCTGGACGCCATGAACCACGCCCGCTCCACGGTGTGTGGGTCGACGGCGGACGGGATGGGAGCTGGGTGAGGTGGTGGCTGACCGAGCGTGAGAGCACACCCCGATACCTCCAACCACTACATCTAGTGGTTGGATCAAAAAAAAGCCACCACATGTAGTGGTGGCTGGTGATGTTCGTGGTGTAGCTTGCCGTCAACGACACGTCATATTGTAGGCGGAGGGAGTGAGATGCCCATACGTCGGCTTGTTAGGGCATACGTAGATGAGACTGGCGACCGCGGAATATCTGCATCGGCATCTCCGTACTTTTCCTTCGCTGCTGTGCTCATCGCGGACGAGCAGGAAGCAGCAATGCGTGCCGCGATGTCTCAGCTCCGGCGTGATCTCAAAGTGCCCCCAGGTAAGGCTCTTCACTGGAAAGATCACGTGAAGGTATACCCCAGGCGGCAGTATGTAGCCACGACGCTCTCTCAACTGCCAGGCATCAAAATCGTATATGTGGTCGTTGAGAAGGCAGCGATACCGGCACACGCAGGGATGCGACGTGACCAGGTGATCTTTTACAACTTCGCCGCTGGCATGACCCTTGAGAGGTTGTTGCTTGCTGCTGGCGGCTGGCCAGGAGGAGCCCGCGACATCGTAGTGAAGTTCGGGCATGTGCGAGGCTTCGACCACCGAACCACCTGCGACTATTTTCGCATCAAGACGCAACAGGGGCCTGGATGGGTGCCATGGCGTCTCCTGCGAGGCCAGCCGACGTTTGAGGACCAGGCAAAATGGGACGGCCTTCAGGCCGCCGATCAATACGCTGGAATGCTCAGCGCAGCCATACGGGCCGACAGCTACGGCGGTTACGAGCCCGCTCATCTGCTCGCGATACGTCATCAGATACGCCGCAGCAGCCACGGGGTTAGCCGAAATTACGGCTTCAAGATCCTCGGTAACGAGGCTACCTTCACGTCCCTGCCTTGGTGGCCCAGAGAAGGTCTCTGACGCAGCACGAAGGGCCACCTAAGAGGTCCGGGGCGCTTCAACCGAAGATTCGGAAGGGTCTGGCAGCAGACCAAGCGTTCTCCCCGCGACCACTTAGGTGGCCCTTGCTTGCTCCCTCTACCCTAGCGGGTCCAGGTGCCAGAGAGCCACACCGCGTACGAGGTTCATTCGAAGGTGGAAGCTGATCGTGAGGGAGGCTTGTAGCAACCCTCAAGCTGATCCGGCGAGAGTGGTCGCTCGAACCCGTCCCTCGTGGATCACGGGGACGCAGACGCGAACGCGACACCGGTGCGGGTCGGTAGGAGGATGCCCGAAATGCCGAGATCGGTACGCATAGCTGTCAAGAGATCTTGGTAGGCGTCTTCAAGTCCGCGAGTGAAGCTGTTCTTGTTCTCGTCTGAGCGCGATTGCTCCGGCAGGCAGACGCTGGAGGCACCGAACCACATCCACACCGCCCTGGCGGCCACGGCTACCTCTCGTGAACCCAGTAGCTCCATCTCAGCAATCAGTCTTTCCGCATCATGGGTGAACGCTCGCGCGTCTGGCGCCGGCACGTCGGGGACGCCTGGGGAATAACGGAGGTGCCTTACGTAAGGGCGCCATGCGCTGACCAGGCCGAGGTACTCGGTGAACACCCTCTGCCTCTCACTAGCCCATCGGTGTCGATCCTCACGCTCCCAACGCTGATCTTCCCTCTGGGTCTCGCGTACCCAGCGCGTGTCCTCTCGGCGAGCAAGGACGCGTTGACCGACGACAACGCCGGTAGCTCCCAGCGCGCCGCTTGATCCGAACTGAATCAAGGCCATCCACCATGCCGTCATGTCCCGACGGTACGGTCGGCTCCTGCGACTCAATGGGTGATCTGAGGAGAATCTGAGCCCAAGCGGCGCGACCTCGCGCCGGTGGCCGGGCCGTCCGAGGGCGCTCAGTATCAGCCGGTCACCGAACCTCGGCGTACAGCAGCGCAGTACAGCAACCGCAGCGACCGTACCCGCCCGCTCATGTCCTCACAGAGCCGTAGCACAGCCGGTATGACCCTCACCGACCGATCTACATAGAGCTACGGATCAGAAGGTTGCAGGTTCGAATCCTGCCGAGTGCACAGCAGACCGGAAGCCCCGTGGAGAGATCCACGGGGCTTCTGGGTTTTGCCTTGATGGCAGTGTTCGACGGCAACCGGTTCAGAAGGGCTGCTGTCAGCTCAGGGCCGTGCCGGCCTCGTAGATCGTCGGTCTGTCTTCGGGAGCGTGGCTGAGGCGCAAATTGCCCGGCTCGCCAGGTGCCCAGGGTGTCCGACCCACCCCTTACCCTCGCCAGGGATGGCACAGGTCTGGAGATGTTCGGGGATCCGTTGGTCGGTGGACGGCCCGGAGCTGGTGTGGAGCGGTGGGCGGCGTAGTGCGCTGACGTGGGGGAAGCGGGTGGCCTTCGCCGTGCCGGAGGGGGGTGTGCGGGCGTGTGCCGGGGCGCGGGGGAACGAGTGTCCGGTGCGGGCCGTGGTGCCAGGGCGGAGTACGGGCGGCCGGTGCGAGGAGTGCGCGCGGCTGGACCGGGCCCACTCGGTCGCCGCCGACACGGTCGCGGACGACCCCCGGCCGTACCGGGTCTACCTGGCCTGGTTCGGGCCGGGCATGGTGAAGGCCGGCATCACCGCCGTGGAGCGGGGACCGGCCCGGCTGCTCGAACAGGGCGCCGTCTGTTTCAGCTGGCTCGGCACCGGTCCGCTGATGGCCGCGCGGCGTGCCGAGGAGCTGCTGCGGGCCGCGCTGCGTGTGCCGGACCGGGTTCCGTACACCGAGAAGCGGGCGGTGCGGTCGGCGCTGCCGGGCACGGAAGCGGAGCGCGCCGCCGAGGTGCGGGAGCTGCACGCGCGGGCCGTCGCGCTCGCCGGGTGGCCGGAGTCGCTGCGGCCCGAGCCCTGCCATGTCGTGGACCACACGGGGGTGTTCGGGCTCACGGCGGCCCCGGAGGCGTTCGGTGAGGTGCTGGAGCTGGTGCCGGGCGGGAGCGTGGGCGGGGAGCTGGTCGCGGCCGCCGGCCCCGATCTCCATCTGGCCGTCGGCGGGCGTGGAGCCGTCGTCCTGGACACCCGGCTGATGTCGGGGTGGGAGCTGGTGCCGGCCGGACCGGCGGTGGACGGATGCGCTTTCCCCGTCCGGGAGTTCGGCAGGGAGCCCGACGGACTGTTCTGAACGGCGGGGCGCCGCCGGTATCCGGCCCCCGGCTCCGGCCGGTTGCTGACGGTCCCTCGGGTGTTTCTCAGAGAAATCACAGACTCTGGAAAGCGTCTTCTCAGAGCGCCCCGACAGGGTGACCGGCATGACCACGACCTCGCCCCAGGGGCGCACCGAACTGCTGAGGCCGGACGGGAGCCCCGTCCGGGTGCTTGTGGTGGACGACGAGCTGTCGATCACCGAACTGCTGAGCATGGCCCTGCGCTACGAGGGCTGGCAGATCAGGAGCGCGGGCGACGGACAGGGGGCAGTCCAGGCGGCTCGCGAGTTCCGGCCCGACGCCGTCGTGCTCGACATGATGCTCCCGGACATGGACGGCCTGTCCGTGCTCGGGCGGCTGCGGCGCGAACTGCCGGACGTGCCCGTGCTGTTCCTCACCGCCAAGGACGCGGTGGAGGACCGTATCGCCGGGCTCACCGCCGGCGGCGACGACTACGTCACCAAGCCGTTCAGCCTGGAGGAGGTCGTCGCCCGGCTGCGCGGGCTGATCCGCAGGTCGGGCGCCACCGACCGGCGGTCCGACTCCGTGCTCGTCGTGGGCGACCTGACCCTGGACGAGGACAGTCACGAGGTCTTCCGGGGCGGTGAGTCCATCCACCTCACCGCCACCGAGTTCGAGCTGCTGCGCTTCCTCATGCGCAACCCCCGGCGGGTGCTCAGCAAGGCGCAGATCCTGGACCGCGTGTGGTCGTACGACTTCGGCGGCCAGGCCAATGTCGTGGAGCTGTACATCTCCTACCTGCGGCGGAAGATCGACGCCGGCCGCGAGCCGATGATCCACACCCGGCGGGGAGCCGGTTATCTGATCAAGCCCGCCGCGTCGTGAGCGGGCGGCGGCGGCCCGGTCCCCGGCGGCGCCGGGCGGGTCAGCCGCGCACCCTGCGGACACGGCTCGTCGTCGCGTCCGTGACGCTGATCGCGGTGGTGTGCGCGGTGATCGGCACGGTGACCACGTTGGCGCTGCGCTCGCATCTGTACGGCCAGCTGGACGAGCAGCTGCGGGAGGCCACGGCACGGGCGTCGGGCGCCTTCGCGCCGCCGGGCCCGGACACGGGCCTCGGCCTGCCCGGCCAGGGAGGCCGGCAGCCGCGCCGCACGCCGGCCGATCTCGGCGAGTTCGTCAGGCACGGTCCGCAGCCCAGTGGCACGTTCGCGGCCGTGGTCGCCGGCGGTGCCGTCGCCTACGGCAAGGTCGGCGAGAAGTCCGCGTCCACGTTCGACATGACCGCCAAGGACCTCACCGACGCCCAGAAGAGCGCACTCGGCGAGGTCGCCCGTGACGACAGGACGCACACCGCGCGGCTGCCGGGGCTCGGCACCTACCGGGTCCAGTACCGGAGCGGCTACTACGTCGGCATCCCCACCAGGGAGACCGACAGCAACATCAACACCCTGATCCTGGTCGAAGTCTGCGTCACCGCCGCCGGACTCGTCGCCGCCGCCATCGCCGGCTACGTGCTCGTCGGCCTCGCCACCCGCCCCCTGCGCAGGGTCGCCGCCACCGCCACCCGGGTCTCCGAACTGCCCTTGCACACCGGCGAGGTGAACCTGAGCGAACGGGTCCCGGAGGCGGAGTGCGACCCGCACACGGAGGTCGGCCGGGTCGGCGCCGCGCTCAACCGGATGCTCGACCACGTCCACGGCGCCCTGCACGCCCGGCAGCGGAGCGAGACACGGGTACGCCAGTTCGTGGCGGACGCCAGCCATGAACTGCGCACCCCGCTCGCCTCCATCCGCGGATACGCCGAACTCACCCGGCGCGGGCACGAGGAGATCGGGCCCGACACCCGGCACGCCCTCGGGCGGATCGAGTCCGAGGCCGGGCGGATGACCCTGCTCGTGGAGGACCTGCTGCTGCTCGCCCGGCTCGACGCCGGCCGTCCGCTCCAGTGGGAGCACACCGATCTGGTCCCGCTGGTCGTCGACACCGTCAGCGACTCCCGCGCGGCGGGCCCGGACCACACCTGGCGGCTCGACCTGCCCGACGCCCCGGCGCCGGTCTCGGCGGACCCGGCCCGGATCCAGCAGGTGCTGGTCAACCTGCTGGGCAACGCCCGCAAGCACACCCCGCCCGGTACGACCGTCACCGCGCGGGTGCGCCGGCACGGGCCGTGGACGTGCATGGACGTGGAGGACGACGGTCCGGGCATCCCGGCCGGGCTGCTGCCGCACGTCTTCGAGCGGTTCGCCCGGGGCGACTCCGCGCGAACCCGCGCCACCGGGTCCACGGGCCTCGGGCTCGCCATCGTGCAGGCCGTGGCCGCCGCGCACGGGGGCACCGTGACCGTGGACAGCGGGCCCGGCCGCACGGTGTTCACCCTGTACCTGCCCGCCCTGACCACCCCGGCCGCCGCAGGCCCTGTGCCGGAAGCGCTCCCGTTTCCGACCGCCCCGGTGCCGGAAGCGCGCCGGCCCCGCATCGCCCCGGGAGCACCCGCGGCAACACCCCCGTCACCGCACTCACAGCCGCAGCACAGCGCCGGCACATCGGCGCGACAGGGGGCCTGAGGAGAGTCGGTGCCATGCGAACCGACTCTTCTCCCGGCACCCTGCCGGCGCGGGAGCACCTCCCGGCCGGAGACGCCGGTACGCCTGTCCTGGACGTAGTGATCCCCGTCTACAACGAGGAGAAGGACCTCCCGCCCTGTGTGCGCCGGCTGCACGAGCACCTCGCGCGCACCTTCCCGTACGCGTTCCGCATCACGATCGCGGACAACGCCTCCACGGACACCACCCCCCTGGTGGCGGCGCGGCTGGCGGCCGAGATTCCCGAGGTGGGCACCGTACGGCTGGAGCTGAAGGGCCGGGGACGGGCGCTGCGGACCGTGTGGTCGGCCTCCGACGCGCCGGTCCTCGCGTACATGGACGTCGACCTTTCCACCGACCTCAACGCCCTGCTGCCGCTGGTGGCGCCGCTCATCTCCGGCCACTCGGACCTGGCGATCGGCTCCCGGCTGGCCCGCGCCTCCCGGGTCGTACGCGGCCCCAAGCGGGAGTTCGTCAGCCGGGCCTACAACCTGATCCTGCGCGGTTCGCTCCAGGCCCGCTTCTCGGACGCGCAGTGCGGCTTCAAGGCGATCCGCCGGGACGTGGCCCAGGTGCTGCTGCCGCTGGTGGAGGACACCGGCTGGTTCTTCGACACCGAGCTGCTGGTGCTGGCCGAGCGGGCGGGCCTGAGGATCCACGAGGTGCCGGTCGACTGGGTCGACGACCCCGACTCCACCGTGCACATCGTCAGGACGGCCGCCGAGGACCTCAAGGGCGTGTGGCGGGTCGGCAAGGCCCTGGCCACCGGTTCGCTGCCGCTGGACCGGCTGGTCCGGCCCTTCGGCGACGATCCGCGCGACCGCGAGCTGACCGGCGTGCCGCACGGCCTGGCCCGCCAGCTCGTCGGCTTCTGCGTGGTCGGCGGTCTGTCCACGCTCTTCTACCTGGTGCTGTACAGCGCCTTCCGGCAGGCCGTCGGCCCGCAGACCGCCAACGCGCTCGCGCTGCTGGTCTCCGCCGTCGCCAACACGGCCGCCAACCGCCGGCTCACCTTCGGGGTGCGCGGCCGGGGCGGCGCGGTCCGGCACCAGGCGCAGGGGCTGGTCGTCTTCGGTATCGGCCTCGTCCTGACCAGCGGCTCGCTCGCCGCCCTGAACGCGGCCGGCGACAGCCCGGCGCACTCCACCGAACTGGCGGTGCTCATCGCCGCCAACCTCGCGGCGACCGTGCTGCGGTTCCTGCTCTTCCGCGCCTGGGTCTTCCCGGACCGGACGGAGCCCGCCCCGCCCCCGACGGCCACCGCGCCGTCCCCGTCTCCGTACGCGTGGCCGCACCAGGCCACCACCCGCCTCCACGCCGCCGAGGCCATCACCGAGGCCACCGCCCACCCGCACGCCGCCGAGGCCACGGACGCCACCGCGCGGCCGCGGCCGGCGCGCCCGTGCTCCACCGACCCGGGGGACACCCGATGACCACCCATGACGCCCCGCCGACGACCGCGCCCGGCGCCACGACCGCGGGGGAGCCGGCCGCCGGGCCGGGGCAGCCGTTCGTACGGCGGCTGTGGCGCGGCCGGCCCGAGGACCCCCGCTGGGCGCGCCCGGCCCTGCTGGTCCTGCTGGCCGCCACCCTCCTGCTCTACCTGTACGGCCTCGGCGCCTCCGGCTACGCCAACTCCTTCTACTCGGCGGCCGTCCAGGCGGGCAGCACGTCCTGGAAGGCGTTCTTCTTCGGCTCGCTGGACGCGGGCAACGCCATCACCGTCGACAAGCCGCCGGCCGCGCTGTGGCCGATGGCGCTGTCGGTGCGCGTCTTCGGCCTGAACTCCTGGGCGATCCTGGCGCCCGAGGTGCTGATGGGCGTGGCGACCGTCGCCGTCGTGTACGCGGCCGTGCGCCGCCGGTTCAGCCCGGTGGCCGGCCTGGTCGCGGGTACGGTGCTGGCGCTCACCCCGGTCGCCGCGCTGATGTTCCGCTTCAACAACCCGGACGCGCTGCTGGCCCTGCTGATGTCGGTGGCCTGCTACCTCGTCGTACGCGCCCTGGAGGACGGCCGGACCAAGTGGCTGGTGTGGGCCGGGGCCGCGGTCGGTCTCGCGTTCCTCGCCAAGACGCTCCAGGCGTTCCTGATCCTGCCGGCGCTGGCGGTCGTCTACGCGGTGTGCGCCCCGGTGCCGCTGAGGAAGCGCTTCGCCCAGCTGGCCGCGGCGACGCTGGCGCTGGTCGTCTCGGGCGGCTGGTGGGTCGCGGTCGTCGAGCTGTGGCCGGCGTCCTCCCGCCCGTACATCGGCGGCTCGCAGCACAACAGCTTCCTGGAGCTGACCTTCGGCTACAACGGCCTCGGCCGGCTGAACGGCGAGGAGACCGGCAGCGTCGGCGGCGGTGGCGGCCCGCGCGGCGGCGGAATGTGGGGCGAGACCGGCTGGGACCGGATGTTCGACTCCGAGACCGGCGGCCAGATCTCCTGGCTGCTGCCCACCGCGCTGATCCTGCTCGCCGCCGGCCTGGTGGCCACGCGCCGGGCCCGCCGGACCTCGGTCACCCGTGCCTCGTTCCTGGTCTGGGGCGGCTCGCTGCTGACGACCATGGTGGTGTTCAGCTACATGGCGGGCATCTTCCACCAGTACTACACGGTGGCCCTCGCCCCCTACCTCGCGGCCGTGACCGGCATGGGCGCCGGGCTGCTGTGGGAGCGGCGGCGCGAGGGGTGGGCGGCCGTCACGCTCGCCGCGTCCCTCGTCGCGGCGGCGGCCTGGGGCTACGTCCTGCTCCACCGCACCCCCGACTACCTGCCCTGGCTGCGGTGGCTGGTCCTGGTCGGCGGGCTGACCGCGGCGCTCGGCCTGGTCTTCGCCGGCCGGCTGACCCGGCGGCTCGCCCTCGCGACGGCGGCCGTGGGCCTCGTCACCGCGCTGGCCGGACCGGCCGCGTACACCCTCAGCACCGTCCGGCAGGGCCACACCGGTTCGATCGTCACGGCCGGTCCGGCGGGCGCGAGCATGATGGGCGGGCGGGGCGGCGGCCCCGGAGGCCCCGGCGGTCGCCGCACCTGGGAGGGCATGCCCGGCCAGGGCCGGCAGGGCCAGCCGAACGGCAATGGCTTCCCGGGCGGCGGCTTCCCCGGCGGCACACCGGGCCAGAACCAGCCGAACGGCAACGCTCAGAACCAGCCGAACAGCAACCAACCGACTGGAAACCAGCCGAACGGCAACGGCTTCCCCGGCGGCGGCCGGACCCGCGAGGGCGGCATGGGCGGCATGGGCGGCGCCGGCGGCCTGCTGAACGGCGCGAGCGTGCCGGCCGAGGCCAGGAGGCTGCTGGAGAAGGACGCCGGTGACTACACCTGGGTGGCCGCCTCCATCGGTTCGCAGAACGCGGCGAGCTACCAGCTGGCCACGGGCGAGGCGGTCATGGCGATCGGCGGCTTCAACGGCACCGACCCGTCCCCGACGCTCGCCCGGTTCAAGAAGTACGTCGAGGACGGCAGGATCCACTACTTCATCGCGGGCGGCGGCATGGGCGGTGGCGACAGCACCGCCTCCGAGATCAGCTCCTGGGTGCAGAGCACGTTCACGAAGGTGACGGTGGGCTCGGCGACGTTCTACGACCTGACGCGGAAGGCGGGCGACTGAGTCCGGAGGCCGACCGGAAATTGTGTTGTACACCGTATAGGCGTGGCTATACGGTGTACGGCATGTCCACCTCGCAAGGCCATCCCCAGCGCTGGCTGATTCTCGGCGTCATCTGTCTCGCGCAGCTCACCGTGCTGCTCGACAACACCGTCCTGAACGTGGCCATCCCCTCGCTCACCCGCGAGCTGCACGCGACGACCTCCGACATCCAGTGGATGATCAACGCGTACTCCCTGGTCCAGTCCGGCCTGCTGCTCACCGCGGGCAGCGCCGCCGACCGCTACGGCCGCAAGAAGATGCTGATCACCGGGCTCGTCCTGTTCGGCGCCGGTTCGCTGGTGGCCGGACTGGCCGGCAGCACCGGCCAGCTGATCGCCGCGCGGGCCGGCATGGGCATCGGCGGCGCGCTGCTGATGACCACCACGCTGGCCGTGGCGATGCAGATCTTCGCGCCCGAGGAGCAGCCGAAGGCGATCGGCATCTGGAGCGCGGTCAACGCGCTCGGGTTCGCCGGCGGCCCGCTGATCGGCGGCTTCGTGCTCGACCACTTCTGGTGGGGCGCCATCTTCCTGATCAACCTGCCGGTCGCGGCGCTGGCCGTGGTCGCGGTGGTCGTCCTCGTGCCCGAGTCCAAGAACCCGCGCGGCGACCGCCCGGACCTGATCGGCGCGGTGCTGTCCACCATCGGCATGGCCTCGCTCGTCTACGCGATCATCTCCGGGCCCGGCCACGGCTGGACGTCGGCGCGGGTGCTGGTCACGGCGGCCGTCGCGGTGCTGGTGCTGGGCGCCTTCGCCTGGTGGGAGAACCGGACCGAGGATCCGATGCTCGACATCCACTTCTTCCGGGACCGGCGGTTCACCGGCGCGGTCGCCGGGGCCGTGCTCATCGTGTTCGGCATGGGCGGCGCGCTGTTCCTGCTGACCCAGCACCTCCAGTTCGTCCTCGGCTACGAGCCGCTGGAGGCCGGTCTGCGGACCGCTCCGCTGGCGCTGACGGTCGTGGTGCTCAACTTCAGCGGGCTGTCCGCGAAGTGGTCGGCGCGGCTGGGCACGCCGGCGTCGATCGCGCTGGGGATGGTGTGCATGTCCGCGGGCCTGGTGTCCATAGCGGAGGTGGACTCCGGCGGCTACGCGGGGACGCTGCTCGGGCTGCTGCTGATCGGCGCGGGGTGCGCGGTGGCGAACCCGGCGATGGCGCACGCCATCATGAGCGCCATCCCGCCGGAGAAGGCGGGGGTGGGCGCCGGCATCAACGGCACGCTGGCCGAGTTCGGCAACGGTCTCGGTGTCGCCGTCCTCGGTGCCGTGCTCAGCTCCTCCGTGGCGTCGGGCGAGTCGCTGTCCGCCGGGCTGGGCACGGGGCAGCTGGTGGGAGCCGTCGCCGTGCTGGTCGGCGGGTTCGTGGCGGCGGGCCTGCTGCGGCGGGCGGAGCGGGTGTCCGCCTGACGGCCCGGGGGAGGCTCCGGGCGTGCGGCCGCGGGTGCGTCGGGGCTGATCGCGGGGTTCCCCGCGTCCCTTCGGGGCGGCCGCGGTCCTAGCATCTTGGCAAGCGATCCGAGTTCGAGGAAGGTGCGCCGGTGGCGAAGGCGGCAGGGCGGTCGGCGCGGGACAGCGTCTGGCGGGAGCGCGAGGTCCGGCGCGGGGGACGCGGTGGGCAGCCGTCCGGGCTCGACCGGGAGCGGATCACCGAGACGTCGGTGCGGCTGCTGGACGCCGAGGGGCTCGCCAAGTTCTCCATGCGCCGGCTGGCCGCCGAGCTGAACGTCACCGCGATGTCCCTGTACTGGTACGTCGACACCAAGGACGACCTGCTCGAACTCGCCTTGGACGCGGTCTACGCCGAGCTGAGGCTGCCCGACCCGGACGACACCGGCGAGGACTGGCGCGAGCAGCTGCGGGGGATGGCCACCGCCTACCGGCAGCTGCTGGTGCGCCACCCCTGGCTGTCGCCGCTGGCCGGGCGCTACCTCAACATCGGCCCGAAGTCGCTCGCGTTCTCCCGCGCGGTGCAGCGGGTCGTCCGCCGGGCGGGGCTGCCCGCGCACGGGGTGACCGGGGCGATCTCGGCCGTCTTCCAGTTCGTGTACGGCTACGGCACGATCGAGAGCCACTTCATGACCCGGGTCGCGGACACCGGGCTGTCCCCGGAGGAGTACTTCGAGCAGGCCATGGCCCTGGTGGACGAGGTCCCCGGGACCGCCGAGATCATCGGGGAGTCCAAGGACATCATGGCGGCGCGCGGCGGCGACACGGTGGCGGAGATGCTGGACCGCGACTTCACCTTCGCGCTGGACCTGCTGATCGCGGGCATCGAGGCGATGGTCGCCCGGGGCTGACTAGTCCTCTTGGACCAGCCGCGCCGGGAACCCGCCGGTCGCCACCGGACCCCATCGCTCCGGGGTCACCCGGATGATGGATTTTCCCTGCTTGATCATGGCCTGCCGGTACTCGTCCCAGTCGGGGTGCTCGCCGGCGATGTTGCGGTAGTACTCGACCAGGGGCTCGACGGAGTCCGGCGCGTCGACGACCTCGGCCGTGCCGTCGATCTGCACCCAGGGACCGTTCCAGTCGTCGCTGAGGACGACGAGGCTGACCCGCTCGTCCCGCTTGGCGTTGCGCGTCTTGGCCCGCTCCGGGTAGGTGGAGACCACGATCCGCCCGGAGTCGTCCACCCCGCAGGTCAGCGGGGACGCCTGCGGGGAGCCGTCGGACCGGCGGGTGATCAGCAGGGCCCGGTGCCGGGGCCGTACGAAGTCCAGCAGCTCGTCCAGCGGTACGCGGGTGTTGGTAGCGATGTTCGGTGCCATGGGGGCAGCCTAGGGGCAGCGGGTGCCCCCGTGGCTGACCCTGCTGTGCCTAGGCCTGGGGGAGCGAGTCGCCCTGCACGGCCTGGATGTCCAGCTCCACCTTCAGGGTGGTGCCGATGGCGGCGATGCCCGCCTGGAGGACCTGGTTGTAGTTCATCGCGAAGTCCTCGCGGCGCAGTTCCGCGGTGGCCCGGAACGCGGCGCGGGTGCCGCCCCAGGGGTCGGCGCCGGTGCCCAGGTAGGCGAGGTCCAGGTCCACCGGTCGTACGACGCCGTGCAGGGACAGTTCGCCGTGCACGGTCCAGCGGTCGGAGCCGGCCTGGGTCAGGCCCGTCGAACGGTAGGTGATCTCCGGGTGCCGTTCGACGTCCAGGAAGTCCGCGGAGCGCAGGTGGGTGTCGCGCATGCCGTTGCCGGTGTCGACGGAGGCCGCCCGGATCACCGCCTCCACCCGGGACTTGGCGATGTCGTCCGGGGCGATCTCGATGGTGCCGCCGAACTCCGTGAACCGGCCGTGCACGCTGGAGATGCCCAGGTGCTGGGCGACCGCGGCGACGGAGGAGTGCGCCGGGTCGATGGTCCAGGGGCCGGGCGGCGGCAGCTCGGTGCCGCCCTGCCGGGCCAGCGTGACCGTGCCGACCTCGGCCCGGCCGCTCGCGGTGACGATCGCGGAGGAGGCCGCGGGCGCGTAGCCGACGGCCGTCACGATCACGGTGTACGCCCCCGGGGCCAGCTCGGTGGTGTCCCGTACGGCTCCCTCGTGATCCGCCTCGGCGCGCAGCACCTGCGTACCGGTCATGTCGGTCACCGTGACGACCGCGTGCGACACGGCCCACCCGTCCCGCGTACGGATCTTCGCGGTCAGTCCCATCCCGTTTCTCCCTGAAAAAGGCTCAAAAATTGCTCGTACGAGACCGGCCCGCGGCGGGCGCGCCCTCCGCTCAGGGCGCGCGCCGCCACGGGCCGGGGGGTGCCTACTCGCCGGGGTGGGCGAGTTCGATGTCGTGGCCGTCCACGCCGGGGCCGGTCACGGTCAGCGCGGTGGCCACCGGCGGGTAGCCGGTCGCGATGACGGTGTACTCGCCGCCGTCCAGGTCGGTGAAGGCGTACGCGCCGTCCGCGCCGGTGGTGGCGGTGCCGACCACGTTGCCCGCCTGGTCGACCAGGGTGACCCGGGCGTCGGCCAGCGGGCCGTGCGGGGCCCGGACGACACCCTGGAGCCGGGCACCGGCGTCCAGGTCGACCTCGATCCGGGTGACGCCGGTGGCGCCGACCTCGACCGGCAGGGCCCGCGGCCGGTAGCCGCTCGCGTTGACCGCGACGGTCACCGTGCCGGGCACCAGGTCGGCGAGGGCGAAGTCGCCCTGCTCGCCGGTGGCGGCGGTGGCCAGCAGGTCACCGCGCACATCGGTGACGATCACCATGGCGTCCTTGACCGGCAGCGCGCTCCCGGCGGCCCGGACCACACCGGTCAGCCCGCTGGTGCCGCTGAGCAGGATGTCGTACGCCACCGGCTCCTCGCCCACCACGATGGTGGAGGCCTGCGGCTGGTAGCCGTCGGCGGAGGCGATCAGGACGTAGCTGCCGGTGCCGGGGGCGTCGAGCGCGTAGGAACCGTCGGCCTGGGCGACCGAGCGGCCCAGCTGGCGGCCGGACAGCGAGATCAGGGTGACCGCGGCCTGCGGGACCGGGGCGCTCTCGGCGCCGCGGACGAAGCCGTGCACCGGGGTGCCGCCGTGGCCCGCGCCGGGCTCGGCGATCGTGGCGACGGCCGCCATGGGCCGGGTGTCGGCGGCGGTGCCGTCGGACGCGGCCGGGGCGGTCTGGGCGACCGCGGCCGGGACCGGGGCCTGGGCGGCCTGGGCGGCGGCCGGGGCCTCGGCCTGGGCCGGGGTGTCGCCGTCGGCGGACTGCGCGAGCGCGCCCTTGGTCTTCAGCGGGACCTCCTTGATGAACAGCGTGATCAGGAAGGCGACGGCGGCGAGGCAGCCGGCGATGAAGAAGACGTCGGCGATGCCGTGGCCGTAGGCGCTCTCCATCAGCGTCCGGATGGGCGCCGGGAGCTTGTCCATGTCCGGGATGCTGTCGGTCGAGCCGGAGCTGCCGGCCAGCGCGGCCTGGGACTTCGGGTCCAGCGCGGCGACGCCGTCCTTGACGTAGTGGGTGATCCGGCGGGACATCACGGCACCGAGCGCGGAGACGCCGACCGCACCGCCGAGGGAGCGGAAGAAGGTGACCGTGGAGCTGGCCGAGCCGAGGTCGGAGGGCGCCACCTGGTTCTGCGTGGCGAGCACCAGGTTCTGCATCATCATGCCGATGCCGAGACCCAGCAGGGCCATGAAGACGGCCATCTTCCAGTAGTCCGTGTCGTACCGGATGCCGCCGAGCAGCATCAGCCCGGCCGTGACCAGCACGCCACCGCTGACCAGCCACGCCTTCCAGCGGCCGGTGCGGGTGATGAACTGACCCGAGACGGTCGAGGAGACGAACAGACCGCCGATCATCGGGATGGTCATGACGCCCGACATGGTCGGGGACTTGTCGCGCGCCAGCTGGAAGTACTGGCTGAAGAACACGGTGCCGGTGAACATCGCGATACCGACGAACAGCGAGGCGAGCGAGGCCAGCGTGATCGTGCGGTTCTTGAACAGACGCAGCGGGATGATCGGCTCGCTCGCCTTGGACTCCGCGAGCACGAACAGCGCGCCGAGGACGATCGAGCCGCCGACCATCGCGTAGGTCTGCCAGGACAGCCAGTCGTACTTGTCACCGGCGAAGGTGACCCAGACCAGCAGCAGGGAGACGGCGGCGGCGATCAGGGTCGCGCCGCCCCAGTCGACCTTGACCTGGCGCTTGACCACGGGCAGGTGCAGGGTCTTCTGCAGCACGATCAGCGCGAGGATCGCGAAGGGCACACCGACGTAGAAGCACCAGCGCCAGCCCAGCCAGGAGGTGTCGGTGATGACACCGCCGAGCAGCGGGCCGCCGACGGTGGCGACGGCGAAGGTGGCGCCGAGGTAGCCGGAGTACCGGCCGCGCTCGCGCGGGGAGATCATCGCGGCCATGACGATCTGGGCCAGGGCGGACAGACCGCCGACGCCGATGCCCTGGAACACCCGGAAGGTGATGAGCATGCCGGGGTTCTGCGACAGGCCGGCCGCCATGGAGGCGACGACGTAGATGATGAGGGCTATCTGGACGAGAGCCTTCTTGCTGTACAGGTCGGCGAGCTTGCCCCACAGGGGAGTGGCCGCGGTCATCGACAGCAGGGCGGCCGTGACCACCCAGGTGTAGGCGGACTGGCCGCCGCCGAGGTCCCCGATGATCTCCGGCAGGGCGTTGGAGACGATCGTGGACGACAGGATCGCCACGAACATGCCGAGCAGCAGCCCGGACAGGGCCTCCATGATCTGCCGGTGCGTCATCGGGGCGTCGCCTTGGCCTCCCCCGTGCTTGGCGTGAGCCCGCACACCGGCTGGTGTGGTCGTTGCCATGGGCTTCCTTTTCTTACGTGCTTGCGGGTGTACGGGTGGTCTCATCGACTACGGGGGCGGGGAGCCGGACCGGGGCGGACCGGCAGTCGCCGAACGAGTCACGCAGCCGCGTCATCAGCCGGATCAGCTGGCCGACCTCGTCGTCGGTCCAGTCCGCCAGCCGCTCGGCGAGCAGATGCGTGGTCCGCCGGGACAGCTCGTCGAGCTGGTCCAGACCCTCCGGGGTCAGGCGCAGGATGCGCGACCGTTTGTCCGCCGGGTCCGGGAGCCGCTCGATCCAGCCGCGTGCGGCCACGTGCGCGACATGCCGGCTGGTGACCGACATGTCCACGGCGAGCAGTTCCGCGAGCTTGCTCATGCGCATGTCGCCGTGGCGGCCGAGCAGGGTCAGCACGGCGGCCGAGCCTGCCGGGCAGTCGGGCGGCAGGATCCGCCCCATGTCCCGTTTCACGGCTCCGACGGCACTGAGCTGACGCGCCAGCTCTTCAAACTGCGCCCGCTCGGCCATCACACCTCCCGTATTCGTTGCTTGGGGCAACCATAGGACTGTTTGGTTGCTGAAGGCAAACAATCATGAGGGTGGCCGCTGCAAAAACTTGGCAAAGGCAAGTATTGCTAACGTAAATGTGCAGGTGAGTGCGGGTGGGGTGCCCCCGTCTGTCCCGAAGGCCCCGCACTTGGGCCGCTCACCTGGATTCGCTAGGGTCTCGGGGCATGGCTAACACCCAGGGCCCCCAGGGCAATTACGACCCCGCAGGCAGCACCCAGATGTTCCGCGCCTTCGTCGACGAGGCGCCCCAGGGGCGACAGGGGCAGCGGCAGGCGGCCTCCTCCGGCCCCCGGCTCGGTGTGATCGTCGGCGTCATCGTGGCGCTCGTCGTGGTGGCCGGCGTCGCCTGGCTGGCGCTGAAGTAGGGGCCGGCCCGTAAGGGCTCAGTCCCAGTCGACCGAGACCTCGCGCGTCTCGACGCGCATCCCGAGCGGCACCCGCCACGCGTCCACGCACACCGTCCACGCCGGGCTCCGCCGCGCGCCCGCGGCGAGCGGCACCGGCAGCGGAACGGTCGACTCCACCGTCCCCCAGTCCACACCGAGCGCGCCGATGATGTGCGTCCCGAACCTCACCGAGCCAGAACGCACCGCCGTACCACCGGAGTTGTGGAAGGTGACGGTCACCTCCTGGCACCAGCGCCGGTCGGTGCCCTCGGTCACCGGCTCCCCCCAGGACAGCGCGGCGGGCGTCGTGGGACCGGGCGCCGGGCCGCCGGCCGGGGCGTCCGGCGAGGGCGTGGCGGCCGGGGGCACCGAGACCGCCGGTGCCGTCGTACGGGCGTCCTGTCCGCCGCTCCTCCCGGGGGCGCCGGGGGTCGCGCCGTGCGTGCTCGCCGTGCCCCGGGGTGCCGGGGTACCGGCGCTCGTGTGACCGGCCGGGCCTCGCGTGCGCGCCGCCGGGCCGCTCGCGTGCGGGGCCTCCCCTCCGCTCGCCCCGCCCGCCGCGGGCCCGTCCAGCGGCACCAGCGTCACCGGCTCCGTCGGCGCCACGGCCGTCGGACCGCCCCGGCCCGCGCCGACCGCGGTGTAACCGCCGCCCGGGCCGCCTCCCCCGCACGCGGCCACCACCGCGCCCAGGACGACGACGGCCGCCGAAGCCGCCGTGACGGCGCCCCGGCGGCCGCGTGTCCATGCCGTCGTGTGCGGTACCCCGGTACGCAGCATCCGCACATGGTGTCTGACGAGACGTCAGATGGAAAGCGGGTGGCGGACCTCAGTCCGAGATCAGGCCCTCGCGCAGCTGGGCCAGCGTCCGGGTGAGCAGCCGGGAGACATGCATCTGGGAGATGCCGACCTCCTCGCCGATCTGCGACTGCGTCATGTTGGCGAAGAAGCGCAGCATGATGATCCGGCGCTCCCGGGGCGGGAGTTTGGCCAGCAGGGGCTTGAGGGACTCGCGGTACTCCACGCCCTCCAGCGCCGTGTCCTCGTAGCCGAGCCGGTCGGCCAGCGAGCCCTCGCCGCCGTCGTCCTCGGGGGCCGGGGAGTCGAGGGAGGAGGCGGTGTAGGCGTTGCCGACCGCGAGGCCGTCGACCACGTCCTCCTCGGAGACGCCGAGCACGGCGGCCAGTTCGGTGACCGTGGGCGAGCGGTCCAGCTTCTGGGACAGCTCGTCGCTGGCCTTGGTCAGGGCCAGGCGCAGCTCCTGGAGGCGCCGCGGCACCCGCACGGACCACGAGGTGTCCCGGAAGAAGCGCTTGATCTCGCCGACCACGGTGGGCATCGCGAACGTCGGGAACTCCACGCCCCGCTCGCAGTCGAACCGGTCGATCGCCTTGATCAGGCCGATGGTGCCGACCTGGACGATGTCCTCCATCGGCTCGTTGCGGGAGCGGAAGCGGGCCGCCGCGTACCGGACCAGCGGGAGGTTCAGCTCGATCAGGGTGTCCCGGACGTACGCCCGCTCGGGGCTGTCCTGCTCGAGCGCGGCCAGGCGCAGGAACAGCGACCGGGACAGGGTGCGGGTGTCGATGTTCGCCGCCGCCTGCGGGGCCGGGAGCGTTTCGGCGGACGGGTCGACGGCCTGGGCCGGCACGGTGTCGAGGGCCGGCACTGCGTCGAGGGAAGGCACGGCGTCGAGGGCCGTGACACCCTCGAAGCCGTCGAGGACGTCGAGAGCGTCGAGCTCCTTGGGCGCTGCCTCGCTCTTCGTCGGCGTCAGCACCTTCGAGCTGCCCTGGTCTGCGGACATGCCACCCCCTTTGGGTCGCGGGACGGTCGCGGCGGCGCCGTCTACGAGCAACGCAGCCTTCACCTGAATACCGGAGCCGGAGCCACGGCAAACGCGCTTCCCGCAGAATGTCACATGTCGGCAACGCTCTGTACCGACATGTCGACATGCGATGGGCGAATCGCCGCTGGAGAGAAGGGGTCTGACGGCATTTCGGCCCGTGTCTGTCGGCATCCGCCCTGGTGAGCGATTCGCTCGCGCCGGTTACCGATCGATCGGGTTTGCGATGCAGCACCGTCGGTGCCGTGCTTCCGTGCGCCCGTCATGCACCAGACGAACACCCGGCGTGCTCCGGTTCCGGCGCGGGGGAGTTCGCGTACCGTTCGGGGGTTACGCGTCGATGCGGTTCGCGGAGCGCAGCCGCTGGAAGCTGCGCGCGAGCAGCCGGGAGACATGCATCTGGGAGACGCCGAGTTCGGCGCTGATCTGGGACTGCGTCAGATTGCTGTAGTAGCGCAGCAGCAGGATGCGCTGTTCCCGTTCGGGGAGCTGGACGAGGAGGTGGCGGACCAGGTCGCGATGTTCGACGCCGTCCAGGGCCGGGTCCTCGTAGCCGATCCGGTCCAGCAGGCCGGGCAGTCCGTCGCCCTCCTGGGCGGCCTCCAGGGAGGTGGCGTGGTAGGAGCGCCCCGCCTCGATGCAGCTGAGCACCTCCTCCTCGCTGATCCGCAGCCGCTCGGCGATCTCGGCGGTGCTCGGCGAGCGGCCGTAGAGCGTGGTCAGGTCCTCGGTCGCGCTGTTGACCTGCACCCACAGCTCGTGCAGCCGGCGCGGGACGTGGACGGTGCGGACGTTGTCGCGGAAGTAGCGCTTGATCTCGCCGACCACGGTGGGCATCGCGAAGGTCGGGAACTGCACGCCCCGGTCCGGGTCGAACCGGTCGATGGCGTTGATCAGGCCGATGGTGCCGACCTGGATGACGTCCTCCATCGGCTCGTTGCGGGAGCGGAAACGGGCGGCGGCGTAGCGTACGAGCGGGAGGTTCGCCTCGATCAGCGCCCCGCGCACCCGGTTGTGCTCCGGCGTGCCGGGGGTCAGCTGCTTCAGTTCGGTGAAGAGCACCTGGGTCAGGGCGCGGGTGTCCGCGCCGCGCCGCTTTTCGGGGGCCGACGGGGTCGGGGACGCCGCCTCGTCCTGAGGGGGCGCAGTACTGGCCGACACGGTCAACGCCACCTCTTCATCCGTCAATCATCCGTCAAAAGCGGTCATAGCATCACAAGACATGTGCACTGTGTGCAAGCACCCGATAACGCCGTGTTGTCGCCGGACACCGACAAGTTGACGGGTGCGCGGCCATGCGAAAGCCCCCCGCCGGACACGGCCGGCGGGGGGCTTTCGGGGGGCCTCGGGGATCAGAACTCGTAGTCGGCGATCACCCAGGTGGCGAACTCGCGCCACTGTGCGCCGGCCGCCTGGTGGGCGGGGTGCTCCAGATAGCGCTTGAGGGCGTCGGCGTCGTCGACGGCCGAGTTGATCGCGAAGTCATAGGCGATGGGCCGGTCGCTGATGTTCCAGGCGCACTCCCAGAACCGCACCTCCTCGATCTGTCCGCCGAGGGCGCGGAAGGCCTCGACACCCGCGACGACCCGCGGATCGTCGCGCTCGACGCCTTCGTTGAGCTTGAAGAGGACCAGATGACGGATCATGGGGGTACCTCAGCTCTTTCCTCCGTTGGCGGCCCAGGTCATGAAGTCCCCGATGGCCCCGGCCGCGTCCGATATGCCTTCGAAGCCTATCTGGACGTAGTCGGCCGCCTTGGCCGGGTCCGTGATGATCACGTACAACGCGAAGACCACCAGTACGTACACGGCGATCTTCTTGACGTTCACCGCCACCACGGCCTCCCCTGTACCGGGCCCCGAGGCCCCCTGTCGCCGGCCGCGAGTGTAACCTCCGGGCCGCGCGCGCCGGGCCGACGGCCCGCGGGCGCCCGCCCGTTGTGATCCGGAACACGCGAAAGGCCCCGCCTTGCGGCGGGGCCTTTCGAAGAGCGGTAGCGGAGGGATTTGAACCCTCGGTGACTTGCGCCACACTCGCTTTCGAGGCGAGCTCCTTCGGCCGCTCGGACACGCTACCGAGGGAGACCCTACAGCACAGGGCGGCATGGTTCGAAATCGATATCCGGCGGCGGCCCGGTGCTCCCGTTCAGCGGTCCCGGAAGAACTCCGTGAGCGGCCGGGCGCACTCCGCCGCGAGGACGCCCTCGATCACCTCCGGACGGTGGTTGAGCCGGCGGTCGCGCATCACGTCCCACAGGGACCCGGCGGCGCCCGCCTTGTCGTCCCGGGCGCCGTAGACCACCCGGTCCACCCGGGACTGGACGAGCGCGCCGGCGCACATCGTGCACGGTTCCAGGGTCACCACGAGCGTGCAGCCGGTCAGCCGCCACTCGCGTGCCCGCCCTCCGGCGCCCGCCGCCTCGTTCAGGGTGGCCGCGGCCCGCCGGATGGCGAGGATCTCCGCGTGGGCCGTGGGATCGCCGGTGGCCTCACGCTCGTTGTGCCCGGCGCCGAGCACCGTCGTACCGTCCGGGGACAGCACGACGGCGCCGACGGGGACGTCGCCGCCCCGGACGGCCAGGCCGGCCTGGTCCAGGGCGAGCCGCATCGCCGCCCGCCAGCGGTCCCGAACCGGGTCCGGGGTGCCCTCGGGGCTCCGTACCGGGTCCGGGGTGTCCTGCGGATTCCGTGCCGTGGTCAGCGGACGGTCTCCAGCACCTCCGAGGCGCCCAGCGCCTCGGCGATCGTGTTCAGCGCGTCGTTCGCGTCCAGGGAACGCAGCTCCTTCTCGCTGATGCCCAGGTCGTCGAGGATGCCGCTGTCGCCCACCGGGCTGTGCGTCACCGCGTCGGCGGCGCCGACCACCTCCTCGTCGTCGTCCTCGGACTCGCCGTCCTCGGTGCCGTCGAGGTCGAGGGCGTCCAGGTCCGGGCCGTCGTCGGCGCCGGGCTCCCGGCCGAGCAGTTCGTCGGTGAGCAGCAGCTCGCCGTAGGCGCTGCGGCGGGCGGCGGCGGCGTCCGAGACGTAGATGCGAGGGTCGTCCTCACCGTCCACGCGGACGACACCGAACCAGGAGTCCTCCTGTTCGATCAGGACGAGCACCGTGTCCTCGTCGGGAGAGGCTTCCCGGGCCAGGTCGGCCAGATCCGACAGGGTCTCCACATCGTCGAGCTCTGTGTCGCTCGCTTCCCACCCGTCTTCGGTGCGCGCGAGCAGTGCGGCGAAGTACACCGTGACTCTCCCACTGGTCATAGGCGTGCCGGTTGGGGGTCCCCCCGGCGGAGGTACGTGGGCGGGAAGAGCTGGGCTCCGAGCCCCACCCACTCGGAATCGTGGCAGAAACAAGGCGTTCAGGGGACGTCTTCGGCTCCCTGTGTCTGGCTGTTTCGATCGCGGATCCGTGATCGGCTCAGCAGCGCACTCATTGCGGCCACCTGCGGATCGTACGCGGCTTTTCCCCGGGCCCACGCACGGCCACCTGTCCAACACCGGTGCGGGCGCCGCTCGTCCGGGCCGGTCACGGCCCCGCGGGACTACCAGCGGAACGTGCGCATCCGCAGCGCCTGGCGCAGCCGGGCGGCCTTGGTGCGCCGGGGCCGGACCCGGGCGCGCAGTTCCCGGGCCTCGGCGAGATCGCGCAGGAACCGGGCGCGCCGCCTGCGGCGCTCGGCGTCGGGCTCGGGTTTCTCGGGCTGGTCAGGCAGGTCGGACACGTCACACCACCCCACTCCGTCCTTACCGCTTTCCCCCGGACGGCCGGTTTGACGCCAGCGTGAGGGCGGCCGGAGGCGCAGGTACCGTTAGGAGCATGCGTCTCCATGTCGTCGACCACCCCCTGGTCGCTCACAAGCTCACCACGCTGCGCGACCAGCGCACCGACTCCGCGACCTTCCGGCGGCTCGCCGACGAGCTGGTCACCCTGCTCGCCTACGAGGCCACGCGGGACGTGCGCACCGAGGCCGTCGACATCCAGACACCGGTCGCCCGCACCACGGGTGTGAAGCTGGCCCGCCCCCGTCCGCTGGTGGTGCCGATCCTGCGGGCCGGCCTCGGCATGCTGGACGGCATGGTCCGGCTGCTGCCGACCGCCGAGGTGGGCTTCCTGGGCATGATCCGCAACGAGGAGACGCTGGAGGCGTCCACGTACGCCTCGCGCATGCCGGAGGACCTGTCGGGCCGCCAGGTGTACGTGCTGGACCCGATGCTGGCCACGGGCGGCACCCTGGTCGCGGCGATCCGGGAGCTGATCAAGCGCGGTGCGGACGATGTGACGGCCGTGGTGCTGCTGGCCTCCCCCGAGGGGGTCGCCGTGGTGGAGCGCGAGCTGGCGGGCACGCCGGTGACCGTGGTCACCGCGGCCGTCGACGACCACCTCAACGAGCAGGGGTACATCGTGCCGGGGCTCGGGGACGCCGGGGACCGGCTGTACGGGTCCGCCGAGTAGTTCCTTCGGGGTCCGGTTCGCGAGGGGGCGCGCCGCGGTCGATCGCGCCGTTCCCCGCGCCCCTTCCGGGGCGCGCTGATCAGCAGGTCTTCTTCGCGGGCGCCGTGGTGCCCGGCGCCGTCAGCGTCGTCACCGCCTTGTCGGCCGTCTGCTGGCGGGTCAGGGTCTTGAAGGCGTCGCCGATGATCAGGTCCACGTCGGCGCCCTCGCGGGCGTCGGCGCGCGGGGACGCGCCGGACAGCTGGGTGGCGAGCACCCGCAGCGAGGTGTCCTGGGCGGCGGGGGAGCCGAGGAGCAGGCCCGGACCCTTCACCTTCTTGTCGTACTCCTTGGCCGCGTTGCCCACCTTGCCGATCCTGAAGCCGCGCCGGCGCAGCTCCTCCGCGGTCTTCTTGGCGAGCCCGCTGCGCGGGGTGGCGTTGTAGACGTTCACGGTGATCCGGCCGGGCGCGGGCAGGGACTCCGCCCGGGCCGCGGGGGCCTGGCCGGTCCCGGCGGCGGTCCTGGCGCGGCAGTCCGCCGCACGGCCGGCCGCCGTGGTGCCGCCGCTGCCGCCGGTGAAGACGTCGATGAGCTGCACGGTGCCCCAGCCGAGCAGGCCGAGCACGGCGGCGGAGGCCACCGCCGCGGCCACGAGCCTGCCGCGCCGGCGGGACGGACGCATGCGGGGGTACTTGTCCCCCGTGATCCGGTACTGGCCGCCCATGCCGGGGGGAGTCAGCATGCTCATGAACGCAGCGTAGTGCGCCCGGGCGGCGATGCCTATCAGATGATCAGCCGAGCGGGCTCAGCGGAACCCGAAAGGGTCAACGGCCGTGTCGTGCCGGGTCAGTCGAGTTCGAGCACGCGTGCGTGCAGCACCTGGCGCTGCTGGAGGGCGGCGCGGACGGCGCGGTGCAGCCCGTCCTCCAGATAGAGGTCGCCCTGCCACTTCACGACGTGCGCGAAGAGGTCGCCGTAGAACGTCGAGTCCTCCGCGAGCAGGGTCTCCAGATCGAGCTGCTGCTTGGTGGTGACGAGCTGATCGAGGCGGACCGGGCGCGGCGCGACGTCCGCCCACTGCCGGGTGCTCTCCCGGCCGTGGTCGGGGTACGGCCGGCCGTTTCCGATGCGCTTGAAGATCACACGGAAAGCCTACCGGCCCAGACGTTCCGGGCGCAGCCATGGCGGCCCGGTGGGACGCTTGAAAAGACGGTTCAAAGACAGGTGAAAGACGGACCAAACGGTCATACGGGTCGCCAGGGGAACAGGGGCCGGAGATGAGTGACAGCGAGTCCGTGCCGCCCGCCGGCGCCCCACAGGCCGCCGCACTGCCCGAACCGGCCCGCCGGATCGCCTCCGGTTACGCCTTCACCGGCCCCGCGCTCGACCTCGGCGCCCTCCTGTGGGACGGGCGGTGCCTTCCCGGCGCGCCGGTCCGCGTCCCGCTGTCCGTGCTCAACCGGCACGGCCTGGTCGCGGGCGCCACCGGCACCGGCAAGACCAAGACCCTCCAGCTGATCGCCGAGCAGCTGTCGGCGCGGGGCGTGCCGGTGTTCCTCGCGGACGTCAAGGGCGACCTGTCCGGCATCGCCCGGCCCGGACAGGACGGCGACCGGGTGCGGCGACGGGCCGGCGACGTCGGCCAGGAGTGGACCCCGGCCGGCTGCCCCGCGGAGTTCTACGCGCTCGGCGGCCTCGGCCACGGCATTCCGGTACGGGCCGCCGTCACCAGCTTCGGCCCGCTGCTGCTGGCCAAGGTGCTCGGCCTGAACCGCACCCAGGAGCAGTCCCTCGCCCTGATCTTCCACTACGCCGACACCAAGGGCCTGGAGCTGGTCGACCTCAAGGACCTGCGCGCGGTCACCGCCTTCCTCACCTCCGAGGAGGGAAGGGCCGAGCTGAAGACCGTCGGCGGGCTGTCCTCCGCCACCGCCGGGGTGATCCTGCGCTCACTGACCGCGTTCGAGGCGCAGGGCATGGCGGACTTCTTCGGCGAGCCGGAGTTCGACACGGCCGATCTGCTGCGCACGGCGCCGGACGGCCGGGGGATCGTCTCGGTCTTGGAGCTGCCCGCCGTCCAGGACAAGCCGCTGCTGTTCTCCACCTTCCTGATGTGGCTGCTCGCCGACCTCTTCCACGACCTGCCCGAGGCCGGTGACGTGGACCGGCCGAAACTGGTCTTCTTCTTCGACGAGGCGCATCTGCTGTTCGACGACGCCTCCAAGGCGTTCCTGGAGTCCGTCACCCAGACCGTGCGGCTGATCCGCTCCAAGGGCGTCGGCGTCTTCTTCGTCACCCAGACCCCGAAGGACGTGCCCGGCGACGTCCTCGCCCAGCTCGGCAACCGGATCCAGCACGCGCTGCGCGCCTTCACCCCGGACGACCACAAGGCCCTGCGGGCGACCGTGCGGACCTTCCCGGAATCGGCGTACGACCTGGAGGAACTGCTCACCGGGCTGGGCACCGGCGAGGCCGTGGTGACCGTGCTGGGCGAGACCGGCGCGCCCACCCCGGTCGCCGCCACCCGGCTGCGCGCCCCTCAGTCCCTGATGGGCCCGGTGGACACCGCCGGGCTGGACGAGGCGGTCCGCCGCTCGCCGCTCCACGGACGTTATGCACAGGCTGTGGACCGGGAGTCGGCGTACGAGAGGCTGAGCGCGGCCCGGCCCCCGGAAACGGCACCGGCTCCGGCACCGACGGCCCGGCAGCGGCCCGGGGAAGAGCCGTCGCTGGTCGAACAGGTGGTGAACAGCGGTGTGTTCAGATCGCTGGCCCGCTCGGTCGGCACCCAGTTGGGCCGGGAGATCACCCGGTCCCTGTTCGGCACGGCCCGGCGGAGAGGGCGGAGACGGTAGCCCCGGGCCGGGGTGCCGGGGGACCGGGTCGCGGTACCGGGGGACCGGGGTTCACAGCGTCCGGGGCACCCGGCGTGCCCGGCCGCGCATGCGCAGCGCGGTGAGGATCTCCCCGACGCCCACCGCGACCAGCCAGATCCCGCCGACGAGGGTGAGCACCGCGACCGACTCGAAGGGCGAGTCGATGAGCACGACACCGGCGACGAAGGTGAGGATCCCGAGGAAGATCTGCCAGCCCCGGGCGGGCATCCGGGGATCGTGCACGGCGGCCAGGAACTGGGTGATCCCCCGGAACAGCCAGCCGATGCCGATCCACAGGGCGAGCAGCAGCAGCGACCGCGTGGGCCCGCGGAAGCAGAGCAGGCCGAGCAGGATCGACAGCGCGCCGCTGATGAAGGCCAGCACCCGCAGCGAGGTCGCCTGGTGGGTGCCGAAGGCGGAGACCAGCTGGAAGACACCGGTGTAGAGCAGGTACAGGCCGAAGAGGACGCCGGCGGCGAGCAGGGAGGCGCCCGGCCAGACCAGCACCAGGACGCCGAGCACCAGGGAGCCGATCCCGGTGAGCAGGACGGTCTGCCAGGCGGCCCGGGACAGGGCGTGCAGCGGGCCCTCGAACGGCGGTTCCGGTTCCGGGTGGCCGCGGGCCGGTTCCGCCGCCGGGTGCCCCCGGGCCGGTTCCGCCGCGTGGACGTGCCGGTCGTCGTACTCACGGTCCCCGGCTGGGCCGCCGCTCGGTGCCTCGGTCATGCCTCATGCTGGGAGCGGGCGGGGGCCGGCGGCCACCGGGGTGGGCCGGACGGGGGAGGCGGGTCCGCTACTTCTTCGCCGCCTTGGCCGCCGCCTTCATCTCCTGCTTGTGGGCACGCACCTTGGCCAGCGACTCCGGGCCGGTGATGTCGGCGACGGACCGGAAGGAGCCGGGTTCGCCGTAGGCGCCGGCGGCCTCCCGCCAGCCCTCGGGGGTGACCCCGAGCCGCTTGCCGAGCAGGGCCAGGAAGATCTGCGCCTTCTGCTTGCCGAACCCCGGCAGCTCCTGGAGCCGGCGCAGCAGCTCCGGCCCGCTGCCGGCGTCCCGCCAGATGGCCTCCGCGTCCCCGTCGTAGTGCTCGACGAGGTACTGGCACAACTGCTGGACGCGCTTGGCCATCGAGCCCGGGTAGCGGTGCACCGCGGGCTTGTCGGAGAGCAGTGCGGCGAAGGCCTCCGGGTCCATCGCGGCGATCTCGTGGGCGTCCAGGTCCTCGGTGCCGAGCCGGTCGGCGATGGTCCGGGGGCCCTTGAACGCCCACTCCATCGGGATCTGCTGGTCCAGCAGCATCCCGGTCAGCGCGGCGAGCGGGGAGCGCCCGAGCAGCGCGTCGGCCGCGGGGTCCTGGGCGAGGTGCAGGGTGACGTCCATGCGTCGATGATCCCGCGCCCCCGCCCGCCCCGCCCGCTCAGTCCGTTCCCCGGGGCGCGGGCTGGGCGCGCCAGTACCCGAGCGCGTGCACCCGCTGTTTCGGCACGCCCAGTTCCTTGCGCACGTAGGTCGCGAGGGTTCGGGTGGTGGCGGTGTCGCAGGCGATCCAGACGTACGGGTGCGGGGTGCCGGCGAGGACGGCGGGCAGCTCGGCGCGGACCCGTTCCACCAGGTGGGCGCCCGCGTCCCGGCGGGGTACCGGCCGGATCTCGTGCCGGCCGGGCTCGGCCCGGCAGGGCAGCCCCGCCGGGTCGCCCTCGAACCAGACGGTCGCCGGGGCCGGACCCAGGGCGCCGAGGAGGGAGTTGACGGCGGGCAGCGAGGCCGCGTCGCCGATCGCGACGAGGTGGGAGGGGGCGGGGTCGGGGTCCTGGAAGCCGGTGCCCTGGACGGTCGCCTCGACGGTGTCGCCGGGCCGCGCGGTCCGGGCCCAGTCGGAGGCCACGCCCTCGTGCAGGGCGAATTCGAGGCCGAAGGTGCCGGTGGCCGGGTCGGGGTCGACCAGGGTGTAGGCCCGCTGGTGCGGCCGGCCCTGGTCGGTGAACCACAGCCGGACCCACATCGTCGGGTGGACGCCGGTCGCGGCGAGCAGTCCGCCGTCGCTCAGCCGGAGCCGCCGGTAGTGCGGGGTCACGTCCTCGGTCCCGAGGACGGTCAGTACGAAGTCCTTGGCGCGCAGCAGTCGTAGGACCGCGCCTTCCCAGCCCCGCCCCTGTCCCATGCCCCCTCCATCGTTCGCGTACGATTCCGCCACAGAAAATACTTAGGCAAGGCTAACCTAAAATCTCCGAGGGGGTCCCTCGTGGCCATCGAGATCCACCGCGACGCCTGGGGCGTCCCCCACCTGCGCGCGTCCGGCACCCGCGAACTCGCCCGCGCCCAGGGCCTGGTCACCGCGCACGACCGGGCCTGGCAACTCGAGGTCGAACGGCACCGGGCGCAGGGCACGTCCGCGTCCTTCCTCGGCGCCGACGCCCTGTCCTGGGACGTCTTCGCCCGCCGGGCCCGGCTGGCGGACACCGCCCGGCGCTGCTTCACCGCGCTGGAACGCCGGGACACCGAGACGGCGGACTGGGTACGGGCGTACGTCGCCGGTGTCAACGAGGGCCTGGCCGAAGGCGCCCGCCGCGCCCCCGAGTTCGCCCGCACCGGGCTGACCCCGGGCCGCTGGCGGCCCTGGACGCCGCTCGCGGTCTGGCTCGGCACGCACATCCTGTTCGCCGGGTTCCCCGCCAAGCTCTGGCGCGAGCGGGCGATACGGCACCTCGGCCCGGAGGCCGTCGGCCTGTTCGCCACCGACGGGACGGGCACGGCGGGCAGCAACGGCTGGCTGGTCACCGGCGAACGCACCGCCACCGGGCGGGCGCTGCTGGCCGGCGACCCGCACCGGTTCATCGAGGACCCCGGCGTCTACCAGCAGATCCGCCTGGCCTGCCCCGAGTTCGACGTCGTCGGCCTGGCCGTGCCCGGCGTGCCCGGCATCCCGCACTTCGGTCACACCGGCACGGTCGCCTGGGCGATCACCAACGCCATGGCCGACTACCAGGACCTCTACCGCGAGCGGCTCCGCCGCACCGGCGCGGGCATCGAGGCCCTCGGCCCGGACGGCACCTGGCAACGCGCCACCCGCCACACGGAGACCGTCCACATCGCGTCCGGACCACCCCTGGAGATAGAGCTCGTCGAGACGCCCCGGGGGCCGGTGATAGCCGGCGGGCCGGAGGGACTGGACGCGATCACCGTTGCGGGGTCGGCTGGTTCCGGGCGTGGCCCGCAGGATTCCGGGTGCGGGGCGGTGGGTTCCGCGCGTGACTCGGCCGGACCGGGGGAGGAGCCGCCGTACGAACCCCAAGCCGACGGCGAAGCCGAGGCGCTCGCCCTGCGCTACCCGCCCCGCGTCACCGAGGACCTCGGCTTCGGCGCCCTCCTCCCCCTCCTCCGCGCCCGCACCGTCGCCGACGTCGACCGTGCCCTGGACGCCTGGACCGAGCCGGTCAACGTGGTCCAGGCCGCCGACACCGCCGGCGGCACCCTGCACCGCGTCGCCGGAAAGGTCCCGCTGCGCGCCGAGGCCAACCGCCACCACCCGGTACCGGCCTGGCTCCCCGGCCACGACTGGCTCGGCACGCACCGGACGCCGTACGCCGACCCGCCCACCACCGACGGCATCGCCGTGATGGCCAACGCCCGCGGCCTCGCCACCCCCCTCGGCGTCGAGTTCGCCCCGCCCCACCGCGCCGCCCGGATCGGCGCCCTGCTCGACACCCGCCGTACCTGGACGGCCGACGACATGGCCGCCATCCACACCGACACCCACCTGGGCTCCGCCGCCCCGCTGCTGGAGCGCCTCACCGCCCTCACCGGCCTGAGCCCCGCCGCCGCGGCCCTCCGCGACCGCCTGCTCGACTGGGACCGCCGGATGGACGCGGACAGCACCGACGCGGCGGCGTTCGCGGCGCTGCGCCACGCGGTCGTACGCCGGCTCGCCGAGCACCCGGTCTTCGCCCCGCTCGCCGAACCCCCGGCCTACCCGGAGGTCCTGCTGCCCTGGCTGGCCCTCGTACCCCGCGTCGGCCACGCCCTCGAACACCTCCTGGACGCCAAGGAGCTGTACGACATCGACCGCACGGCCGCCGTCCGTGACGCCCTGGAGGAGGTCGCCGCCGCACCGCCGGCCCGCCCCTGGGCCGCCACCCACCGGCTGGCCCCCTGGCGGGCGCTGCCCGGGCAGCCGGCCGCCGACGCCGCCGAACCCGGTCTCGGCGGCGACCACGACTGCGTGCTGTGCACCTCGGCCGTCCCCGGCGTCACCGACCGCGCCGCCCGTGGTCCGGCCGCCCGCTACGTCTGGGACCTGGCCGACCGCGAGGGCAGCCGCTGGGTGGTGCCCTTCGGCGCCGACGGCGTACCCGGCAGCCCCCACCACCACGACCAGCTCCCGCTGTGGCTCCGGGGCGAACTCGCCCCGGTCGTCACCGACTGGACCCGGCTCACCCCCGAGCGGACCATCCCCGACACCCCGAGGAACCCGATGACCGACCTGCACGTCCAGCACATCGACGGCTTCGGCACCGTCCGTATCCGACCCGTCGACCCGGAGGGCGACGCGGAGCTGATCCACTCCTGGGTGAGCGACGAACGCGCCGTGTTCTGGGGCATGAACGGCCTGACCAGCCACCAGGTCGCCGAGATCTACGCCCACATGGCCACCCTCGACACCCACCACGCCCACCTGGTCACCAAGGACGGCGAACCGGCCGCGCTCTTCCAGACCTACGAGCCGTCCGCCGACCGGGTCGGCGAGTGCTACGACGTCCGCCCCGGCGACCTCGGCGTCCACCTCCTCCTCGCCCCCGCCGGTCCCGACGGCCCGCACCCCGGCTGGACGTCCGGCCTGGTGGAAGCGATCGCGACCTACGTGCTGCGGGTCCTGGACCGGCCGCGGATCGTGATCGACCCGGACGTGCGCAACACCAAGGCCATCGCCCGCTTCGAACGCCAGGGCTTCACCCGCGGCCCGGCCGTCGTCCTGCCCGAGGTCGACCTGCCCGAGGTGTACCTGCCCGAGAAGCACGCCCAACTCGCCTTCCTGGAGCGGGCGGTAGCCTTCCCCGGGTGACGACGCCCGAAGAGCTGACCGCCCGCTACGGCCTCGAACCCCTCCCCCGCGAAGGCGGCCTGTTCCGGCGCACCTGGGCCGGGCCCCAGCGCCCGGACGGCCGCCCCGAGGGGTCGGCCATCGTGGCCCTGCTCACCGCCGACGACTTCTCCGCCCTGCACCGGCTGCCCTTCGACGAGGTCTGGCACTTCTACCTCGGCGACCCGCTCCAGCTGCTGCTCCTCGCCCCCGACGGCGCCACCGGCAGGCCCGTCCTCGGCCCGGACCCCGGCTCCGGCCAGCACCTCCAGCTGACCGTGCCGGCCCGCACCTGGATGGGCGCGCGGGTGGTGCCGGGCGGCGCGTGGACGTTCTTCGGCTGCACGATGGCCCCCGGATTCACCTACGAGGACTACGAACACGGGAACCCGGCCGACCTCACGGCGCGTTACCCGGCCGAGGCACCCCTGATCACGGAACTGTGCCGCCCATGACCCCGTCTCCCCCCGCACGCCTGCTGGACGGACAGACCGCGCTGGTGACCGGCGCGGGCGGCGGCATCGGCCGCGCCATCGCCCTGCGCTTCGCGGAGCACGGCGCGGCCGTCGCCGTGCACTGCCGTACGGCGCTCGCCGCCGCCACCGAGGTGGCCGACCGCGTCCGGGCGGCGGGCGGCAGGGCGGTCGTGCTCCAGGCCGACCTCACGGACGAGACCGCCTGCCGCCGCCTGGTCGAGGACACGACGGCCTGGTCCGACGGGCACCTGACCGCGCTCGTCAACAACGCGGCCGTCCAGCCCGTCCAGCCGCTTCCAGAGCTGACGGCCGAGGACTGGCGCACGGTCGTCGACACCAACCTCACCAGCGTCTTCGCCTGCACCCAGGCCGCCGCCGCCCATATGCGCGCCCACGGCGGCGGCACCATCACCCACATCGCCTCCATCGAGGCCGCCCACCCGGCCCCCGGCCACGCCCACTACGGCGCGGCCAAGGCGGCGGTGGTCATGCACGCCCGCGCGGCGGCCCTGGAGTACGGCCCCGACGGCATCCGCGTCAACACGGTCTCGCCCGGGCTGATCGACCGGCCCGGCCTGACCGAGTCCTGGCCGGACGGCGTACGCCGCTGGCTCGCCGCCGCCCCGGCCGGCCGCCTCGGCCGCCCCCAGGACGTGGCCGACGCCTGCGCCTTCCTCGCCTCCCCGCTCGCCTCCTGGATCACCGGCCACGACCTGGTGGTGGACGGCGGGGTGACGTCCCGCCCGACCTGGTGAGCACACCGGCCGTTCCCTCCGTACGTATCCCGGGGCCCTGTCAGGGGACGCGGGCACACGAGGCGACGGACGGAGGCCGGGCGTGGGGCGCGGCGCAGAGGCGACACCACGACGACGCGCCCGGCGGGCCGAGGCCCACCGGCCCGCCCACCCGGCGCGCCGGTCCGCCGTGCCCGGGTTCCCCGGGCGCTTGCCGTCGGGCCCCCGCTGCCCCGGCCACCCGGCGCCGGCCAGTCTCCGGCTCCCCGTCCTCCTCGTCCTCCTACTGGGTGTGCTCCTGGGTGTGCTCCTGGCCGCGGCCGCCCCCGCTTCCGCGCACGCCGTGCTGCGGGCGGCGGACCCCGCCGACGGGACCGTCCTGCATACCGCACCCCGGCACGTGACCCTGCGCTTCAGCGAGTCGGTCGGGCTGCCGGCCGACTCCTTCCGGATCTACGACCCCGGCAACCACCGCGTCCGCACCGCCCCCGCCGACCACGCCCCCGGCCGCTCCGACACCGCCCGGGTCACCCTGCCCGCCCGCCTCGCCCCGGGCACGTACACCGTGGCCTGGCGGGTGGTGTCGGCCGACAGCCACCCGGTGTCCGGCGCCCTCACCTTCTCGGTGGGCGAGCGCACGGCGGCCCCGCCGGCCCCGCCCCCGGCGGAGGACCCCGCCACCACCGCCCTGTACACGGTCGCGCGCCACCTCGCCTACCTGTCCCTGGCCCTGCTCCTGGGCGCAGCCGCGTTCGTGGCGTACTGCCGCCCGGCCACGGCGGCCCACCTGCGTGCCCCCGCCCTGGCCGCCGTCGGCACGCTGCTCGCCGCCACGGCCGCCGGCTACCTCCTGCGGGCGCCGTACGAGCAGGGCACCTCCCCGGCGACCGCCCTCACCGCTTCCGCCCTCGCCCGCACGGCGACGACCCGCCCCGGCCTGCTGCTCCTGGCCCGCATCGGGCTGCTGCTCCTGGTGGCGGCGGGTGCGGCCCTGCTGCGCCGGCGCCGCGTCCTCCTTCCGCGCCGCACCACCCTGGCGGTGGGCGCGGTCCTCGCCGTCGCCCTGTCCCTGACCTGGCCGGCCTCCGGCCACGCGGCGGCCGGCATCCAGGTCCCGGTGGCGATCGTCTCGGCCACCCTGCACCTGCTGGCGATGGCGGCCTGGCTCGGCGGCCTGGCCGCGCTGCTGTGGACGCTGCGGCACGTCCCGGCACCGGACGGCCTGCCCGTCTCCGTCCCCATCCGCTTCTCCCGCCTGGCGACCGCCTCGGTGACGGTCCTGGTGCTGACCGGTACCTACCAGTCCTGGCGCGGCCTCGGCTCCTGGCAGGCGCTGACCGGTACCGCGTACGGGCGGACCCTGCTGGCCAAACTGGCGGCGGTCGTCGTACTGCTCCTCGCGGCGGCCTGCTCCCGCGCCTGGACCACCCGCCTGACCGAGGCGCCCGCGGTTCCGCACCCACGCGCCCTGCGCCGCTCCGTGCTCGCGGAGGCGGCCGTCGCCACGGTCGTCCTGGCCCTGACCACCCTGCTGACCGGCACCGCCCCCGGCCGCGCGGCGACGGAGTCCGCCCGGGCCGTGACCGCCCCGGAGACGGGCATCCCCGCCGCCTCCGTCACCACGCTCCCCTTCGACACCGGCACCCCCGGCGGGCACGGCAAGGTCCAGATCACCCTGGACCCCGGCCGGGTGGGCCGGAACTCCGTCCAGGCGGTGGTCTACGGCCCCGACGGCGGCCTCTCCGCGGTCCCGGAACTCCGCGTCACCCTCACGCTCCCGGACCGGCGCGTGGGCCCCCTGGACACCCGCGTCACGGACCGCGGCGGCTACTGGGCCACCGACGCCTTCACCCTCCCCCTCCCCGGCACCTGGACCCTGAAGGCGACGGTCCGCGTCTCGGCCCTGGACCAGGTGACGGTGTCGGCACCGGTACGGATGAGGCGGTGAGTGCCCCGTCCCGACCGGCGCACGTCGAAGGGCCCCACCGCGAACGGTGGGGCCCTTCGACAACGTGCCCGGTGAGGCACTGGCGGAGGATACGAGATTCGAACTCGTGAGGGGTTGCCCCCAACACGCTTTCCAAGCGTTCGTACGGGGGTGCGGCGCGGGCCGTCCCCGTCCTGACCTGCGGCGAAGCGTTCGGGGTGCCCCCGCCCGGACGGGCCCGGACGGGGGCGAAGGAGACCAGAGCTGAGACCAGCTGAGCCCTTCGGCCTCTACTGACGGTCCCCGCCGTTATGGCTCCGCAGTCGAACGGGTCAGGACAGGCCGTACAACTTGAGCCCGACGTGGTCGACGATCCAGCGATATGCCTCGCCGTCGATGGCGAAGTAGATTCGGCCCACCCGATCCTTGCTGGTGTGGTCATCGAGCTTGATGTGGGGCTGCCGATCCCAGGTCTTCCCATCGAAGCTGAACTCGTGCAGTCCCTTTATCCGCAGTGGTTCGTCTTCAGGCGCATAGGTCAAGGCCGTTTGGTTGCCGATCCAGGAGACCAAGGATTCACCGACCCTGCTCTTCTTCCCCTTCCACGCCTTGGCGAGAGCGGCCAGCGAGTCCAGTGCCTCCCTCATACGCTCGAAGTCCTTGTACGAACATTTGCGCCACTGCGTCTTCGCGTTTGGTGTGAAGACGAGAGCTCCCCCGGATTCCTGGGTCCACCGGTCCCAGTCACTGGAGAAGTCGCGGCTGACGGAGGCCAGGTGCTGTGCTGCCACCTCAGCCGGCTCTGCAGGCAAAGGCACCGCCTCGGCGTCGAGGCGAGCCTCCAGGTTCGCAACGTCGATCTCCAGTCTGCCGACCTTGCTCTCCAGGACCTCGTTTTCTTCGAGAAGCTTGAGGGTCTGACTCCGCTCCTCCGCCAGCTTCGCCTTCAGGAGCACGATCTGTCCGGTCTCGGCTTCCCCTGCCAGGCTCTCGAGAATGGAGTTCGTCTCGGCTGAGCGGACTGCGTCCCAGTGGCGGTCCCTGCCTCGTGCGACAACGCTGAGAGGGGCGAGGAGTCGCATCATCGTGCGCAGGAGCGCCTCATGGTCGCCGCAGAGTTCGTTCGATCCCCACCATGGATTGCGGGCTTCCAGCGTGGGCCAGTACAGCCGCGCACCGTCCCTGGGGAGCAGGCTTCGGTCCACGCTTGTGTTGAAGGAATCGAAGGCCAGCCAACCCGAAATCACCACCACATGGGCTAGACCTGCAAGACGGCGTGCGGCTTTGCGCGCGAAAGCATCAGAAGGCCCCATCATGCGGATTGATGAGACGGCGAGGACGGGAAGCCGCCTCTGTGGGCTGCCCAGGCGCTCCAGCACTGCGGGAACCTGAGCGGCAAGAACCGGCGTCGCGGCTGCGGCGATCTTGTCGGATCCCTCCGAGCGGTGGAGTTCGGGGTCAGCCATGATTCCGTTGAGCGCGCGAGGCGGCTTCAGGTCTTCCACTGTCGCTGGCGCGAGCACGCCACCACTCTTCCGCCCCATTGCGACACGGAAGCGCGTCTTCTCGTCGTATTGGGACGCAGTCAGCTGGCATACGAACCGGCCGCCTCGAGGCAGGTCCTGTTCGATTTCCATCCGCAAGGCCCGCACGTCGTTGCTGACAGCGACAGGGGTCCAGGTCACATGCTGGTCGGGCCTGCCAGGGCCGTGTCCAGGGACCGTGATCTGGCCGCTGTCGACCATGAGATCCGTGGCTGACAACCCGGTCGATCCTGGGTCTAGGTGCTCTTCCATATGTGACAGGAGTCGCTCGAAGGCGGCTGGGGCGCCGCCCTCACCCGCCACGCCTACCTCGAAGCCGACGACGTACAGCTGCTGCATAGAGTCCCCTTACACCGTTCGAGGTTCAGGGCGACGAGCTGCCCTCCGCGCCATAACCGGGGCAGCATACTGTCACGGCAACACCCGGCCAGCGCAGTCAAGTTCGGTGTACGAGGCCAGTGGCTGCCCCTCCTCCGGCAGTCCGAGCGAACGAAGTCGGTGGCGCTGCTCGTACGCCTGTTTCCCGAATTGATCAGCTCGACTACAGCTCGCGCAGGCCGGTCAGGACTCGCCCGATGAGCATCGGAGCGACCTGTCGGCCGCGCAGACCTGGCTCTCCCAGGGCGCTGCTGGGACGAGCGGGAACCTCTGCCCAGACGATCTTCCCGGGGTGTGGCTGCGTGGGGAGTAGCCCCAGCGGTTGGCCATGGTCTGGATGAGGACGAGTCCGCGGCTCCCGGTGGCGCTGGCGTCACTGGCACGAGGTGCTGGCGGTCGCGGGTCGGGGTCACTGACCGCGAGGATGATGCCGCCATCGGTGGGCCTGAGCATGAGCACGATCGTGCCGATGCTGGCGGAATGAGCGGCAGCTTCAGGCGTCTTCGTAGGGCGTGCGTGCTGGATCGCGTTAATAGCCAGCTCCGAGACGAGGAGTCGGGCGACTTCGATCCCCTCGTCACGGAAGCGCCAGCGCTGGAGGATGTCGGCTGTGTGACGTCGGGCCCACGCGACGGCGTTGGGGGTGGCGGCGAGGTTCAGTTCGCTGGTGGACGGGGGGACCTGGTTCATGCGGGTGGCTCCCTCGGCGGCGTGGCCGGGCGGATGCGGGGCGCCGTGGCGTGAGTGGTGCCCGCGGGGCCGGGGCGGCTAGGGACGGGGTGTCCCGGCCCCGCGGGCTGCTTGAGGGCTACTTTGTAGCGACGACGTAGACGCTGCCCCAGCGGCGACGCGGGTTGGCCAGAGTGGGGTCGAAGGTCCAGGGTTCGACGGTGGTGAAGCCGGCCACGGTGAAGAGCTGGACGAGCTTCTCGTGGTCATACGCCCACAGGTGCGGGGTGTACGTGGGGTCGTCGTCCTGGTCACGGAAGACGAGGTTCACAAGGTCCAGCCGCGTGTTGATGTCGCCACGGCAGTCGCGCTTGGCGTACCAGCGCTCGATCGTCTCGTCGGTGGCGTCCAGGGGGCCGGGGTACTGGCTCAAGGCGAAGGCGGCGTCGGGGACGCCGGTGATGATCCGTCCGCCTGGAACGATGACGCGGTGTGCCTCGCGGACGTAGTGCTTGGCCGAGCGCGGGTAGTCGATGTGCTCCAGGAAGTGCTCGGAGAAGATCTCCTCGGTGCTGTTGTCCTGGAGGGGGATGCCTTCGCGGATGTCCCAAAGGAGGTCGGCCGGCGGGACGAGGTCGATGTTGAAGAAGCCGTCGATCCGGTGGGCTCCGCCGCCGATCTGGACCTTGGCGGGTTTGTCGTCGATGCGGCCGTTGGGCCAGGAGCGCCGGCTGGTGTGGTGGTAGCGGTGGACGTCGATCTCCTTGGCGGCGGCCCGGAGGGTGCGGGCAAGGCCGTGGGTGGTGGCGGGGTCGGCGAGGACGGAGGCGATCTGTTCGCCGAGGAGGTCGACGGAGGGCATGCCGGAGGGACGCATCACGGATCTCCTGCGTGTGAGGTTGCTCAGGGCGGGGTGGGCCGCGAATGGTGGCGGGGGTGATCAGGCGGCGCTGGGCGCGGGAGCGGTCCACTGGTTGTTGCGCATGAGGGTGTACTTGATGTCCACGAGGCGCGGGGTGATGGTCAGCGAGAGCTCCTCGGCCGGGTGGAGGCGGCCCGTGTCGTCCTGCTCGGCACGCCAGACGCGGTAGTCGAGGTTGGGGTAGGCCGGGTTGATGCCGATCTCGCCCTTGGGCATCGTGCCGTTGAACGGGGCGATGATGTCCATGTGGTTCCAGTAGTTCCAGACTTGCAGTGCCTTGTGCTGGTCGAAGTAGAAGTAGAAGTCGGGGTAGCGGCCGAAGGTGCGCAGTTCTCGGTGGATGAGGTGGCCGAGGAGCGGCCCGAACTGGGTGGCGAGGGAGTCGAATTCCCAGCGCGTGTGGTGCCAGGCTTCGGGGGCCTCGCCGGGCGCGAAGAGGCGGGCGGCGACGAGGTAGCTGATCCGCTCGACCAGGTACGCGCTCGCGTGGCTGGTGTCGATGGTCGAATCGACTCGGTGGATGAGTGCGGCCAGCTGCTTGGGGCAAGGCCTGAACCTCGCGAGGTCGAACTTGCCAGCCATGGCGGGGAAGGAGGCGAACAGCATCTCCTTGTACAGCCAGTTGTTCAGCTCACCGAGCTCGGCCAGGCTCCGGGTGTGGTGCGAGGTCGAGTGGAGCATCAGGTACTCGGCGACCGCTTCGAAGTACAGGTAGCCGAGGATCGGCAGTCGGGGGATCGTCTCGTCGAGCAGCTTGAGGAACGGCACGGCGTCGACCTGGGTGCCCTGGTAGGCGACGGCGGCAGTGGCGGCGAGGAACGCGGCCGAGTTCTTGACCCGGCTGACGACGGTCTCGCGTAGCTGGTGTCGTTCGTTCTTGCTCAGCAGGTATTCGAGGTGGCTGTAGATCTGCAGGTGGATGAGGCCCAGCCGCAGGTAGTCCACGCCGGCGAGACCGCGATACGCCTGCGGCGGAGTGTCGATCTCGAAGATCAGCGGGGTGGGGACGCGTTCGGTGACGCCGAGTTTGGCCAGGAAGGTCGGTGCTTCCTTGGTCAGGACGTAGGCGCCGAGGTTGTGCATGCGGAAGCCCTGGTCGGTCGCGGTGAGCGGCGCGCAGTAGATGCTTCCGACGAGGCAGCCGCCCGACGGGTAGAGCACTCCCTGCCGGCTGATCTCCTCCAGGGCGTGGGTGACGTGCAGAAGGTGCAGCTTGCCGTTTCCGCTCAGGGCCTCGAAGAGGGCATTCTGCCGCAGCAGGTGGCCGTTCGGGGTCTCCTCGGCGAGACGTCGGTCCCAGCCTGCGGCTTGGGTGGCGAGCGGGTTGCTGTGGTCGGCGGGGCTGGGGATGAGAGTGGAGTCGAAGAAGGCGTGGGCGTCGGCCCACAGGTGGTAGGCGTCGAGGAAGTCCATGGTCAGACCAGGCCCTTCTCGGCGAGCGCATAGCGGACGGCAGCGGTGCCGCCGGCCCCGGCGAGGTAGGCCCGCTCCGAGACCAAGACCAGGTCGAAGGCGAGGCCGCGCAACCGGTCGAAGGCGGGCTCGCGGACGTACCGGGCGTCCGGCCACCACTTCAGCTTCGGCAGGCGGTAGCGGTCCAGGGCGTCGGCGGCCTTGACCACGTCGGTGATGTGCTCGGCCCGGGCGTGGTCGGACTTGTCATCCGCGGTGAACGCCTCGTACGGAATGTCGTGCAGTCGGACAGCGGTGGCCGCCTGCACGATCCGCCGGGGTGTGGCGGCGAGACCGAAGTGGCCCCAGACGGTGCCGGCGTTCGCGGCGAGCCAGATGGCCGCGCGGGCGCCATGTCCGCGGTCGTCCTGGTCGTGGCACCGCTGGCAGTCGTGTACGGCGGCGGCGAGGATGGCCGTGGCGGCGTCGGCGTCGTCGAGGTCGTTCGCCTCGGCGAGGACTGCGGCGAGCGCCGCCGTCCTCATGGCGTGCCGGACGCCATGGAGCGAGGTGTACAGGCGGGAGTCTGCCCACCACCGGGTGGGCAGACCGCCGTGCGCGAGCAGCTCCTTCGACTGCGGGCGCAAGACCAGCCGCGTATCCGGCGGGAGGTCGGGCCTGTTGTCGCTGATCCACGCGATGGTGGCGTGGTCCATGTGCTGGTGGATGGGAAGCTGCCCTCGGGCAGCAAGGTCAGTCAGACTTGCGGTCAACGGGGTCGTGCTCACTCGTGCCCCCCTTGGTGGTCTCCGCGGTGATGTTCCTTACCGGATCGGCGCTGCCTGCTGCTTGCGCTCCTTGCGCTCCTTCTCGGCCGCCTCGAAGGCGGCGGTGAAGTCGGCCAGCTCCTGCTCCGTCATCAGGCTCACGCCGAGTGCCGTGGCGACGTCTGTGATCTTGGCCTCGGCCTCGGCGCGGGCGGCGTCCGAGGCGCCGTCCTCCAGCAAAACCTCGAACTCGGCGTGGTAACCCCACGCCTCACTCCACTTGACCGCGATCTCGACGTCGTCGAGGCGGAAGTTGTGACGGAAGTTGAACGCCTCGTGCATCGCCGTCTCGAACCCGAGGGCGTTGAACACCTTCACCGCGGCGGGAACGTCGGCGGGGGCGATGGCGAACTCGGTCTCCGCGAAGGCTGCACCCTGGCCGATCTTGCTCCCCTTCAGGGTGATCTTGGCGGTGCTGGCGGTGGTGTTGTTGGTGACCTTCAGGAGCTGGTCGGGGAGCACATAGAAGTAGATGTGCTTGTCGTCGGGTCCCAGGTCCTCCCCATCCGCTTTCAGGCGGGTGACGAGCTGGTCGTGGACCTCCTTGGTGAAGCGGGCGCGCATCTCGATCTCGACGGCCACGGGGCTGCTGCCTCCTCGTTTCAGGCATGGCGAAGCCAGCCGGACCCTGCTGTGCGGGGGCTGTCCGGTCGGGCGAACGTTATGGGGATGGTGGTCGAGCGCGGGGTGATGCGGCCGATGCGGGCGCCGGCCGCATCACCCCGGTGGATCGATGGGGGTCAGCCGAGGGTGCCGAAGCGCTCCTCGACGACTCCCGAGTGCAGGTAGGTCGGCAGCTGAACGCCTCCCACCGACGTGCGGCCGGTGGCGACCTGCTCCTCCGTCTCGCTGGGGAAGCCCTCCAGCAGACGCAGGCACTGCTGCACCCATTCGTGCGACGCGGGCCAGTCGCCCAGGTCGCGGTGGCGCACGGCCAAGGCGTACGCGGTCTCGGTGGCGGCCCACCGGTCGGTCGCCAGCTCACGCTGGAAGATCGACTCCAGCTCGTCGGTGGAGGCCAGGCGGGTCTGGTTGGTCATGGTGCCCTCTCGGTTCAAACGGTCGTGCCCCAGTGCTGATCAACGCCCCGGCGTCCCCTCGGTGACGCGGTGACCCGCTGCTAGTACGTGTAGATCTCGGCCAGCGTCTTGTAGTCCTGCAGCTCGTCCTTGTCGAACCACAGCTCCACCTCCTGCTTGGCCTCCTCCGCGTTGCCGGAGGCGTGCACGAGGTTCGCGACCGCCTTGCCCGAGGCGATGCTGGCCGCCGCGCTGTAGTGCGAGAAGTCTCCCCGCACCGTGCCGGCCGGAGCCTGGTTCGGGTACGTGCTGCCGACGATCTTGCGGACGGTGGCGATGGCGTCGAAGCCCTCCAGCACCAGGGCGATGACCGGCCCCTGCTGCATGAACGTCGCCGTGAGGTTGTAGACCTCCGAACCCAGCCGCTCTTCAAGATCGAAATAGTGCTTGCGGGTGAACTCCTCGTCCATCCACTTCATCTTCGTGCCGACGATCTTCAACGCGGCATCCTCGAATCGAGTGATGATCCTTCCTGCCAGGCCACGCGCTAGCGCATCGGGCTTGAGCAGGACGAGCGTGCGCTCGACAGTGTGTGCCTGAACCTCGGCCATTGACTCCCTTTCGCCTTGCTAACAACCGAACATGACGGACGATCAGCCGTCATTTGCTGAGGTTACCGGCGCTGGCAGGACGGTTTGGGCGTGCGGGCAATGCCCCGGACGGGCGAACGTCGGCCAGGGTGCAGCCGATCAGTCCATCGAGAGTCCCGATTCGGCCAACTTTTCTTTCGCCACTATCCGCTGGGGGTACGCACCTAGAATCTCCCTGTGGTCGTCTGGCGCTTTCGCGCCTCTCATATGTCTTCCGGGGACTGGGCCTTTGGCGGGTGGCTCCTTGGCCCCTGGTGACTCCGATTCTTCCGGAGCTCTTCTCGCGTGACCATGAAGTGCCAGTGCAGTGGGAGTGCACTTTCGGCGCGCGGATTACTGCACCAGGGCAGCGACGAGGGAGCAGTCTTGTGGACGTGATCGAGCGCTGGAGTGGCCGGTACGCCTGCCTGCTGCAATCCGCCCTACGGCTCGGCAACGAACAGTTCGCCGCTCAGCTGGGCATCTCAGTGAGGACGGTGGCGGCTTGGCACTCCGATGCGTCCGTCGTCCCTCGCAGGGAAATGCAGCAACTCCTCGACACGGCCTACGAGCGGGCTTCTACGGCTGCGCGACAGCGCTTCGCGCTCCTGCTGGCGAAGGAACGGGTGCCGGCGGACTCGACGCCTCCAGGCGCGCAGGCGCTGCGGGTGGCCATCGCAGTGGTCGTCCGCGACAGCGATGTCCTCCTGGTGTGCCGGCGGGACGACGACGCTGCTGGGATCACGTGGCAGTTCCCGGCCGGCGTCATCAAGCCAGGTGGCAAGGCGGAGACCACCACCGTGCGGGAGACCTTGGACGAGACCGGTGTCCACTGCGCGGTCCGGCAGGACCTCGGGAACCGCCTCCACCCCGTGACCGGTGTGCTGTGCGAGTACTTCCTCTGCGAGTACCTGGCCGGCGAGGCCACCAACAGCGACGCGGCCGAGAACATCGACGTCATGTGGGTCCCCAGAAACGCGGTGCCCCGCTTCATCCCCGTCGATACGATCTTCCCACCCATCCTGGCCGCCCTGGAGGAGCAGACGTGACGAACCAGAACACGGACGAGCGCCCGGGCATCGCCGCCGCCATCATCGTCCACGAGGGGCGCGTGCTCATGGTCCGCCGCCGAGTCAGCGAGGGACAGCTCTCTTGGCAGTTCCCGGCCGGCGAGGTCGAGCCTGGCGAGGCCCGCGAGGACGCCGCTGTGCGGGAAACCCAGGAGGAGACCGGGCTGTCCGTGGCGGCCGTGAAGCTACTCGGCGAGCGTGTCCACCCGAAGACGGGCCGACTGATGTCGTACACGGCGTGCGAGGTGCTGGGTGGAACGGCCCACGTCGCGGACACCGAGGAGCTGGCCGAACTGGCCTGGGTCGCCCATGGCGAGATCCCGCAGTACGTGCCGTACGGACTGTTCGAGCCGGTGCAGGACTACCTCGACGCGACTCTGCCTGGCGGTCTCGCGATCTGACCTACGTGGGGCCGTCTGACGGGACGGCGGAGCGCGGCCGGTGGTCGAGGGGGCTCTCCGACCACCGGCCGCCGGTTCCTGTACGGGGCGGTGCCTGTGTGCTCAGTTCTTGCGGTTCAAAGAGCCGGTTCCGGCTGGTGTGGCCCGCACGTTGCCGCAAAGCCTCATGTTGGTCGCTCAGGAGGATCTTGATCTCGGTGCGGTCGGCGATCACGATCCCGGTGACCTGATCGTCGGCAGAGAGCAGCCGAAGTCTGTCCGTGGAGATCCACGGCTGTCTGCCCCGCGTAACTGAGACCACGCGACGACGAAGGGCCCCACCGCGAACGGTGGGGCCCTTCGACAACGTGCCCGGTGAGGCACTGGCGGAGGATACGAGATTCGAACTCGTGAGGGGTTGCCCCCAACACGCTTTCCAAGCGTGCGCCCTAGGCCTCTAGGCGAATCCTCCGCCGAGAACATTACATGACCGAGGGGAGTGCTCGCGAACCCGTTCCCGCAGGCCGTCCCCGGGTGCGGAGGACGGGGCGATCGGGTTCGGTCCGGGCGCCGGCATCGGGTACTGTGGGGCACAGCCCCTCACGCGGCGCTATCTGACTGAACTCCCCCAGGGCCGGAAGGCAGCAAGGGTAGGTCGGCTCTGGCGGGTGCGTGGGGGGCGCTTGCGTTCCCGGGGTCAGGGCCAGGACCGGGGTCCGGATCCGCGGGCGGGGCCCGTTGTCAGTGCGCCCCATTAACCTCGTATGCGTGTCGTCTCTCGCGCTGTACCGCCGCTACCGCCCGGAGACCTTTGCGGAGGTCATCGGGCAGGAGCATGTCACCGACCCGCTGCAGCAGGCGCTGCGGAACAACCGGGTCAATCACGCGTACCTGTTCAGCGGCCCCCGCGGATGCGGCAAGACGACCAGCGCGCGCATCCTCGCCCGCTGTCTGAACTGTGAGCAAGGTCCCACGCCGACCCCCTGCGGGGAGTGCCAGTCGTGCCGCGACCTCGCCCGGAACGGACCCGGGTCCATCGACGTCATCGAGATCGACGCGGCCTCTCACGGTGGTGTGGACGACGCCCGTGAGCTGCGCGAGAAGGCATTCTTCGGCCCCGCGAGCAGCCGCTACAAGATCTACATCATCGACGAGGCCCACATGGTCACGTCGGCCGGCTTCAACGCGCTGCTGAAGGTCGTCGAGGAGCCGCCGGAGCACCTGAAGTTCATCTTCGCGACCACCGAGCCCGAGAAGGTCATCGGCACCATCCGGTCGCGGACCCACCACTACCCGTTCCGGCTCGTCCCCCCGGGCACCCTGCGCGAGTACCTCGGCGAGGTGTGCCAGAAGGAGAACATCCCGGTCGAGGACGGCGTGCTGCCGCTCGTCGTGCGCGCCGGCGCCGGTTCCGTGCGTGACTCCATGTCCGTCATGGACCAGCTCCTCGCCGGCGCCGGCGAGGACGGTGTGACGTATGCCATGGCGACCTCCCTCCTCGGCTACACCGACGGCTCCCTGCTCGACTCCGTCGTGGAGGCCTTCGCCACCGGTGACGGGGCCGCCGCCTTCGAGGTCGTGGACCGGGTCATCGAGGGCGGCAACGACCCGCGCCGCTTCGTCGCCGACCTGCTGGAGCGGTTGCGGGACCTGGTGATCCTCGCCGCCGTGCCGGACGCAGTGGAGAAGGGCCTCCTCGACGCCCCGGCCGACGTGCTGGAGCGGATGCAGGCCCAGGCCGAGACGTTCGGCGCCGCCGAGCTGAGCCGCGCCGCCGACCTGGTCAACGAGGGCCTGACCGAGATGCGCGGCGCCACCTCGCCCCGCCTCCAGCTGGAACTGATCTGCGCCCGCGTCATGCTCCCCGCCGCCTACGGCGACGAACGGTCCGTCATGGCCCGCCTCGACCGCCTGGAGCGCGGTATCGGCTTCTCGGGCGGGGGCGGCATGCCTGCCATGGGCTACGTCCCGGGCCCCGAGACCCACGGCGGCACGGCTGCGGCGGGGGCCGGCCTGGGCGCGGGCATCGGTGCGGGTGCGGGTGCGGGTGTCGGTGCCGGTGCGTTGTCGGTGCCGCCCGGTGGAGGGCCCGCCGCGGCCCGCGCGGCTGTCCGGGGCGCGGGTGGTGCCGGTGACCCGGTGGCCCCCAGTGGTCCGGCCGAGGCTGCCGCCCCTGCCGCAGCGGCGCCTTCGCCCGCCCCTGCCCCTGCCCCGGCCCCCGCCGCCCCGGAAGCCCCGGTCCCGGCGGCCCCTGCAGCAGCGGCAGCCCCAGCGCCCACGGCTCAGCCCCCGGCCGCCCCCGCCACCGGTGCCTGGCCCACCGCGACCCCCGCCGGCAGCGGCCGGCGTCCCGGTGGCTGGCCCACCGCCGCCGCTCCGGCGAGCGGGCGGGCAGGTCAGGGACAGAACGCGGGCCAGCCGCAGCAGCCCCAGCAGCAGCCGGGCCGCCCGCCTGCTCCCGCCCCCGCGCCGCAGGCTCCGGCGCCCGCCCCCACCGGCGGCCTCGACCCCCGCGCGCTCTGGCCGAACATCCTGGAGGCCGTCAAGAACCGCCGCCGCTTCACCTGGATCCTGCTCAGCCAGAACGCCCAGGTGACCGGCTTCGACGGCACCACCCTCCAGCTCGGCTTCGTCAACGTCGGTGCCCGTGACAACTTCGCGAGCAGCGGCAGCGAGGACGTGCTGCGGCAGGCGCTGGCCGAGCAGTTCAACGTGCAGTGGAAGATCGAGGCGGTCGTCGACCCGTCCGGCGGCGGTGCCCCGCAGGCCCCGGTCGGCGCGTCCGGCTACGGCGGCGCACCCGCCGGTGGCTACGGCAGCGCTCCCGGCGGTGGCTACGGCGCTCCCGCCGCGCCCCGCCCGGCGGCTCCCCAGGCTGCCGCGCAGGCTCCCGCCGCCACCCGGAACAGCGCTCCGGCCGCGCCCGCACCGGCGCCCCAGTCGGCCGCCGCCCCCGAGCCGCCGCCCGTCGCACCCGAGGACGACATCCCCGAGGACGACGACCCGGATCTGGACGAGTCGGCCCTCTCCGGCCACGAACTGATCGTGCGCGAGCTGGGCGCGACGGTGGTGGAGGAGTTCACCAACGAGTAGCCCACCGGTGGCCGGACAGCCCCCGGGGCCAGCCCGGCCATCGGACTCACGGGGTTTCCGGCCCCGGCCATAGGGCCCGCGGGCCCTACGACGCACCGGCCCCCGGCCCACCGAGCCACCCGCCCTTCCCGGGCCACCGCTTCCACCCGCCTCGGGTCACCCGGCCTCGGGCCACCGGGTCTCGGACCTGGCCCACCAGGCCCCCCCAGTCCCCGGCTGACCGGTTCCACCCGGCCCCGGCCCGCCGAGTCGATCCGGCCCCGGGGCCACCGAGTCCACCTGGTCCCGGGCCGCTGGCCGGCCGGTCT
>NZ_BMSK01000005.1:411599-483931 GCF_014649115.1 Streptomyces eurythermus
GCCACCTCCGCCCGGTCCGCCCTCACGGCGCCCACCACTCCAGCGGGCCCCGGCCGCGCTGGCTCCCGGCTCCGGACCACTGAGCCACCCGGTTCCCGGGTTCCCGGCCTGCCGAGCCCACCCGGCCCCCGGTCCACCAGGCTCACCCAGTCCCCGGCTGACCGGTTCCACCCGGCCCCGGCCCGCCGAGTCGATCCGGCCCCGGGGCCACCGAGTCCACCTGGTCCCGGGCCGCTGGCCGGCCGGTCTCCGGCTCACCGCCTCCGCCCGGTCCGCCCTCACGGCGCCCACCACTCCAGCGGGCCCCGGCCGCGCCGGCTCCCGGCTCCGGACCACTGAGCCACCCGGTTCCCGGGTTCCCGGCCTGCCGAGCCCACCCGGCCCCCGGTCCACCAGGCTCACCCAGTCCCCGGCTGACCGGTTCCACCCGGCCCCGGCCCGCCGAGCCCACCCGGCCCCCGGTCCACCAAGCCCACTTGGCCCCAGGGACCCACCCGGCCCCCAGCCCCCCCCGAGCCCCCGGTCGCCGCTCTCCCAGACCCCACCCCCAACCCCCTCCCCACCCCCTTTGGAGAAAGCTCCGACAAACCCGGGACCCGGGCTTCGGTGACCTTGCCATTAGGCTGACCCCCGTGAAGGTCCTCGTCATCGGCGGCGGCGCCCGCGAACACGCCCTGTGCCGCTCCCTGTCCCTCGACCCCGACGTCACCGCGCTGTACTGCGCCCCCGGCAACGCCGGCATCGCCGAGGTGGCCGAGCTGCACCAGGTCGACGCGCTCGACGGTGCCGCCGTGGCCGGACTGGCCACCCGCCTCGGTGCCGAGCTGGTCGTCGTCGGCCCGGAGGCCCCGCTGGTCGCCGGTGTGGCCGACGCCGTCCGCGCGGCCGGCATCCCGGTGTTCGGCCCCTCCGGGGAGGCCGCCCGGATCGAGGGGTCCAAGGCCTTCGCCAAGGACGTCATGGCGGCGGCCGGGGTGCCGACCGCCCGCTCCTACGTCTGCACCAGCGCCGAGGAGGTCGCCGAGGCCCTGGACGCCTTCGGTGCCCCCTACGTCGTCAAGGACGACGGTCTCGCCGCCGGCAAGGGCGTGGTCGTCACCTCCGACATCGAGGCCGCCAAGGCGCACGCCGCCGGATGCGACCGGGTGGTGATCGAGGAGTTCCTGGACGGCCCCGAGGTGTCCCTCTTCGCCATCACCGACGGCGAGACGGTCGTACCGCTCCAGCCCGCCCAGGACTTCAAGCGCGCCCTGGACGGCGACGAGGGCCCCAACACCGGCGGCATGGGCGCGTACTCGCCGCTGCCGTGGGCCGACCCGAAGCTGGTCGACGAGGTGCTGCAGACCGTGCTCCAGCCGACGGTGGACGAGATGCACCGCCGCGGCACGCCCTTCTCCGGGCTGCTCTACGCCGGCCTCGCGATCACCTCGCGCGGGGTCCGGGTCATCGAGTTCAACGCCCGCTTCGGCGACCCCGAGACCCAGGTCGTGCTGGCCCGCCTGAAGACGCCGCTGGCCGGCGTGCTGATGGCCGCCGCCACCGGGCACCTGGCCGATCTGGCGCCGCTGCGCTGGAGCGAGGACGCGGCCGTCACCGTCGTCGTCGCCTCGCACAACTACCCCGGCACCCCCCGCACCGGCGACCCGATCACCGGGCTGGACGCGGTGGCCGCCGAGGACGCCCCGCACGCGTACGTGCTGCACGCCGGTACGACCCGGCAGGGCGACGCGGTCGTCAGCGCCGGCGGACGCGTGCTGTCCGTCACGGCCACCGGCAAGGACCTGGCCGAGGCGCGCGAGCGGGCCTACCGGGCGGTGGGCCGGATCGGCCTTGACGGCTCGCAGCACCGTACCGACATCGCGGCGAAGGCGGCGCAGTCCCCGGGCGACTGAGCCCGTAACCTTCTGACCTGCACGTATGCCACCCAGGCCCCGGATCCATAATCCGGGGCCTGATCTTTGCTGTCTGTCACCCAGCTCTGACCAAAGCCATTCCATCGAGTGAGCAATCGGCTATCCGGCTGACGGGGGACCAGGCCCCAACTAGGGTGCCGCGCAAGCGTTCCGGCACTTGGCCCACCGGCATTGCGATGTCAGTGGCGGGTGCCACAGTGGGGGAGTGGGCAACACCAGGACAGCACGCGAGCGGCAGGGAGGGGGCGAGATCGGCACGTGACCGGAATCGGTGTGGAGGCGGGCGCGCAGGCCGCGCGCTCCCGGGCCCTCGCCGTGCTGCGGGTCCGGAGCCGGGCGCTGGCCGTGGCGGTGCTGCCCGCGGGCGCCGCGGTGATCCTGCTGACCGGCGCCTCCACCGGCCATCTCGTCGGCCGGGGCTGGGACGCCGCCCGCTGGGCCGTGGGCGTGCCGGCGGTGCTGGTGCTGCTGGCCGCGGCCGGGGTCGGCCTGGTCGTGGCCCGGGCCCGCCCCGCCACCAGCCCCACGGTGCCGGTCCCGGAGGAGTCCGCCCCCGATCTGTACCGGATGGTGCGCGACCTGGCCGACCGCCTGGAGGTTCCGGCCCCGTCGGCCATAGCGCTCACCCCGGACTGCGACAGCTGGCTGGAGGACCGGGCGCACTCGGCGCACGGCCCGCCGCCACGCCCGGCATCCGGCGGGTCGGCGCGCCCGGCCCGCCCCCGGACCCCGACCCCGCCGGTCCTCGTCATCGGCTCGCCCTTCCTGTGGTGGATGCGCGTGGGCGAGCTGCGCGCGGTCCTCGCCCCGGTCGTCGCGGGTACGGGGCCCTCGGCGCACCCGGACATAGCGGCCGCCCGCCGCTTCGTGCGCGGGCTGGACGCGGCCGTGGCCGTCGCCTCCGCACCGGGCCGCCGGCCGCCGGTCCGCGGGCTGTGCGCGGCCGTCGGCTGGGTGGCCCGGCTGCTGCTGCGCGGCTGCCGGGAGCACGCGACGCAGATGGAGCGCGGGGTCGCGGCGGCGGCGGCCGAGCGCGCGCAGGCGGTCGACTACGGCCTGCGGATCGTCGCCCAGGAACAGGTCGGACTCGCCTACGCCGGCTGGGACCGGCTGCTGACCAGGGTCGCGCTGCCCGCCTGGCGCATGGGCCGGTGGCCGTCCCGGCTGGACGCGGGCGTGGTGGCGGCGCTCACCGAGCTGTCCCGCCGCGACCGGCTGGCCGAGGGCTTCACCTCCCGGCTCGGCGAGCGCCCGGCCTGCGATCTGCTGGAGGAGCCCGGCGCGGTGGACGAGGCCGCGTCCCTGCTCGCCGCCCGCCTCTTCCACGGCGGCCCCGCGACGCCGTGCTCCGACTGGGCGCCGGTGGACTGGCAGGCGTATCCGGAGGAGGTCGTGGACCGCACCTGGCGCGTCGACGCGGCCCGCCTGCACCGCGCCCTCGACGCGCTGGGCGTCCGCCCCTCCCGCCACTCCGGCACCCCCGATCCGGGCGGCCCCACCCTGGCCCGGGTCCTGGACCACCTCACCACCGCCGGCCCGGCCCCGGCCGGGCCCGCCCACCCGCACGAGCCCCTCCGGCAGGCCCCCGCCCCCCGAGCCTCCGACGACGGCGGGTACTCCCCGCAGGGGCCACCACCGTCCGACGACGTCACTCGCGCGGGTGGTGTGGGTGGGCGTGACATGGACGCCGACGGCGAGGCCGAGGCGGAGCCCGGCACCGACCGCAGCGTCGCCCTGGCCGCCCGTCTCACCGCCGAGCTGGCCCGCGAGGAGGCCCGCACCCAACGGGCCCGTACAGGCGCCGCCACCGCCCACCAGAGCCCCGACAGCGTGGCCTGGGCCCCCGGTGACTACGGCCTGCCGCCCTTCCCGCTCCAGCCCCACCGCACGGCCCGTGAGCTGCTCGCCGACCACGTCACGGCGATGGTGTGCTGCGCGGCCGTCGACACCGCGGGCGCGGTCCCCGCCCTGGACTGGCTGGACGGCCCCTCCCTGCTGCTGGGCGGCGAACGGGCCGCCGATCTCGCGCCCAAGGTGCTCACCCTGATCGAGGACGGGGACCCGGGCCCGCTGCGCGACTGGCTGACCGCCTTCGGCATACGCCCCGAGAAGCCCGTACGACTGGTGTGACGCCGCGGCGAAGGCCGTAAGCCAAGGCGTCACCGCGCGGCCGTCGGCGCCCAGCTCAGGGGCGTCGGCGCCGTACCCCCGCAGGCCGCTCCCGTAACGGAAAGGCGACTTCCACTTCAGGTCAATTCGCAACGAGTAGTGACCGGCCCCGTGCGTAATGTGATGTGCTGGGACCGACCACGCCTTTGGCAAGGGCGCGCGACATACGACAGCGCGGCCGAACACGGCGGAGCCACCGCACAGCGAGCCCAGACACGGGGGGATGAGGGAGGGGAGCGTCCATGGCCTCGGACCGCATTCGCCGCTGGGAGTCCGGAGCGCTCGCGCATGGCGTCACTGACCCCTTCGGCCAGGGCCCGGTGCCCTGGCTGCGTGGCAGTGAGCCGTACATCGACGACTTCGGCAAGGTGATGCCCTGGTACGTCGACGCCTGCCCGCAGGTGTCCGGGGGGACCGGCCGCCGTGCCACGGCCGCACGCGCCTCCTCCCCCGGGCCCCGCTCCGCCGACGACGTGCGCCTCCAGATCAAGGGCTTCACCTCCACCGGCGCGGTCGCGCCCGGCGAGGCGATCGACTTCCACATCACGGTCGACCCGCCGCAGGAGTTCGTCGTGGACATCTACCGCATCGGCCACTACGGCGGCGACGGCGCGGCGAAGATCACCACCAGCCCCCGGCTCTCCGGCATCGTCCAGCCCCCGCCGCTGACCGCCGACCGCACGGTCTCCTGCCACCACTGGTGGCTGTCCTGGCGCCTCCAGGTGCCCTCCTACTGGAGCATCGGCGCCTATGTGGCCGTCCTGACCACGCACGACGGCTACCGCTCCCACGTGCCCTTCACGGTCCGCGACAGCCACCCCGCCGATCTGCTCCTGCTGCTGCCCGACGTGACCTGGCAGGCGTACAACCTCTACCCGGAGGACGGCCACACCGGCGCCAGCCTCTACCACGCCTGGGACGAGGACGGCCGCCTCCTCGGCGAGGCCGACGCCGCCACCACCATCTCCTTCGACCGGCCGTACGCGGGCGCGGGCCTGCCCCTGCACGTCGGCCACGCCTACGACTTCATCCGCTGGGCCGAGCGCTACGGCTACGACCTCGCCTACGCCGACGCCCGCGACCTGCACGCCGGCCGGATCGACCCCACCCGCTACCGGGGCCTGGTCTTCCCGGGCCACGACGAGTACTGGTCGGCGCCGATGCGCCGGGCCGTCGAGGATGCCCGGGACCGGGGCACCTCGCTGGTCTTCCTCTCCGCCAACACCATGTACTGGCAGGTGGAGCTGGCGCCGTCCCCGTCCGGTGTCCCGGACCGGCTGCTGACCTGCCGCAAGCGCAAGGGCCCGGGGCGGCCGGTGCTCTGGCGCGAGATCGACCGGCCGGAACAGGAACTGATCGGCATCCAGTACGCGGGCCAGGTGCCCGAGCCGCACCCGCTGATCGTCCGCAACGGCGGCCACTGGCTGTGGGAGGCGACCGGCGCGCACGAGGGCGACGAGATCAAGGGCCTGGTCGCCGGCGAGGCGGACCGCTACTTCCCGCGCACCGCGCTGCCCGAGCACGACGAGCGGATCCTGCTCGCCCACTCCCCCTACACCGACGCCGACGGCGTCCGCCGGCACCAGGAGACATCCCTCTACCGCGCCCCCTCCGGCGCCTGGGTGTTCGCCTCCGGGACCTTCGCCTGGTCCCCGGCCCTGGACCGCCCCGGCCACGTGGACGCCCGGATCCAGCGGGCCACGGCGAACCTGCTGGACCGCATCTGCAAACGCGACTGACCCCCGGGCGCGCCCGTCCGGCCCCGTACGGGAGAATCGGGGCATTGGACAGAGCCACGGGGAGGAACCGTGTCCGGATTCGTAGAAAAGCCCGAGCCGATCCAGGTTCCGGGCCTGGTGCACCTGCACACCGGAAAGGTGCGCGACCTGTACCAGAACGAGGCGGGCGACCTCGTGATGGTCGCCAGCGACCGCATGTCCGCCTACGACTGGGTGCTGCCCACCGAGATCCCCGACAAGGGCCGGGTCCTCACCCAGCTCTCCCTGTGGTGGTTCGACCAGCTCCGCGACCTCGCCGAGAACCACGTCATCGGCACCGAGCTGCCCGAGGGCGCCCCGGCCGACTGGGCGGGCCGGACGCTGGTGTGCAAGTCCCTGAGGATGGTCCCGGTGGAGTGCGTGGCCCGCGGCTACCTCACCGGCTCCGGCCTCGCCGAGTACCAGCAGTCCCGTACGGTCTGCGGGCTCGCCCTCCCCGAGGGCCTCGTCGACGGCTCCGAGCTGCCCGCCCCGATCTTCACCCCGGCCACCAAGGCCGAGGTCGGCGAGCACGACGAGAACGTCTCCTACGAGGAGGTGGCCCGCCAGGTCGGCGCGGAGACCGCCGCCCAGCTGCGCCAGGCCACGCTCGCCGTGTACTCCCGGGCCCGGGACATCGCGAAGGACCGGGGGATCATCCTGGCCGACACCAAGTTCGAGTTCGGCTTCGACGGCGACACGCTCGTCCTCGCCGACGAGGTCCTCACCCCGGACAGCTCCCGCTTCTGGCCGGCCGACACCTGGCAGCCGGGCCGCGCCCAGCCGTCGTACGACAAGCAGTTCGTGCGCGACTGGCTGACCTCGCCGGCGTCCGGCTGGGACCGCCGGAGCGAGCAGCCCCCGCCGCCGCTGCCCGAGGAGGTCGTGGCCGCGACCCGGCAGAAGTACGTGGAGGCGTACGAGCGGCTGACCGGCACCCCCTGGTCGTAGCCCGGATACCCCCGGCGGAAGCCGGGGGTACGGAAGAAGCCCCCGGTGGGAACCGGGGGCTTCTGCATGGAGCGGACGACGAGGCTCGAACTCGCGACCTCAACCTTGGCAAGGTTGCGCTCTACCAACTGAGCTACGTCCGCGTTGCGCCGTGGCGCGAGAGCAACTATACCCAACCTCGCTCCCGTGCGAGACGCACCGCCGCATGCCGGTTCTCGGCGCCGAGTTTGGTGACGGCCGAGGAGAGGTAGTTCCGCACGGTCCCCGGCGACAGCGCGGCCCGCTCGGCGATCTCCGCGACCGGCGCCCCGTCGGCGGCCAGCTCCAGCACCTCGGCCTCCCGCGCGGTCAGCGGGGAGTCTCCGGCGGAGATCGCGTCGGCGGCCAACTCGGGGTCGACGTAACGGTTTCCCGCGTGCACGGTCCGGATGATCTCGGCGAGCCGCTGGGCGCTGACGGTCTTCGGGACGAACCCGCGCACACCGGCCGCGAGGGCCCGTTTCAGATGTCCGGGGCGGCCGTGCCCGGTGACGATCAGCACCCGGCAGCCGGGCAGTTCGGTGCGCAGGGATGTGGCGACCTTCACACCGTCGGCGCCCGGCATCTGCAGATCCAGGACGGCCACGTCGGGGGCGTGCGCCCGTGCCATGGCCAGCGCCTCGGGCCCGCTCGCCGCCTCCGCGACGACCATCAGGTCGACCTCCAGGGACAGCAGCGCGGCCAGGGCGCCCCGGATCAGATGCTCGTCGTCGGCCAGCAACAGCCGTACCGGTGCGCTCACGAGGTGACTCCTCTCACAGTGGTCAGGGGTATGTCCGCGACCAGCCGGAACCGGTCCCGGTCCGGGCCGGCGTGGCCCGCCTCCAAGGTCCCGCCCACGGCGGCCAGCCGTTCCCGCAGTCCGGCCAGTCCCGAGCCACTGCCGCTGCCGTCGGCCGACACGGCTCCGTCGTTCTCCACCGTCAGCACCGCCCGCCCCTCACGCACCGTCAGCCCCACCTGACACCGGCTCGCGTCCCCGTGCCGCAGCACGTTGGTGGCCGCCTCGCGCACCACCCAGCCGAGCGCGGACCGCACCTCGGCGGGCAGTCCGCCGGTCTCCGCGCGGACCTGGCAGTCGATCCCGGCCGCCGCCAGCACGCCCTGGGCCCCGGCGAGTTCGGCGGCGAGGTCGGCCTCCCGGTAGCCGCGCACGACGGCCCGCACCTCCCGCTGGGTCTCCTGCGCGATCCGCTGCACCTCGATCATCTGCTCCACCGCCTCCGGCCGCCCGCGCCGGGCCAGTTGCACGGCCAGCTCGCTCTTGAGGGAGATCACCGACAGGTTCCGGCCCACGACGTCGTGCAGGTCCCGGCCGAACCGCAGCCGCTCCTCGGCGACCGCGAGCCGGGCCTCCGTCTCGCGGGCGCGCTCCGCCTCCCACAGCACGGACAGGGTCCAGGAGCCGCACCGGTAGGCGAGCAGCGCGAACACCGCCATGAAGGCGGTGACCGCGGCGGTTCCCACCAGCCCGGCGACGGACCGGTCGGCGACCCCCACGACGGCCATGAGCAGTGCCGTGAGCACCGCCGCGTGCCGCAGGTACACCCGCACCGGGACGGTGAGGCCGTAGAGCATCCCGTACGGCAGCAGGGTGGCGCCGAGTGCCAGCCGGAGCGTCGGCCGGTCGGCTCCGCGTACGGCGGCGAGGGCCACGATCAGCGCCACGGCGAGGCCCAGCAGGACGGCCGGGACGCGGTGGGCGCCGGCCGGCAGCCGGGAACGCCCCAGATAGTGGTCGAGGGCGGGCCGGGTGAGCCGGTTCGCGGCGGCGCACTGCGCGGCGGCCACCAGCATCAGCGGGACGCCGAGGAGGAGGGTCGCGGGCCGGCCGTGGACGAGTGAGGGGGTCAGCGGCAGCATCAGCCAGCTCAGGATGAAGAACCAGGTGGTGACGTACCAGGTGACCACCGTGTACAGCTCCACCCGGTCCGCCTTGCCGCGCTCCCGCCAGTGCCGTTGCTGCCACCGCCGTATCGGCCCCACCACACGCCCCCGTTCCTCAGCGCCGGGGCTCCCACCGGAACCACCGCCGGACAGCGACCACCGCCACCACGGTCCAGGCCAGCGCGGTCGCGAGCGCGCCCAGTGCCTCGTAGGCGCTCAACTGGCCGGTCCAGCCGCCCCGGACGAGCCGGATGGCGGGGGACAGCGGGAGCAGCTCGCAGACGGAGGCGAGCGGTTCCGGCATGACCTCGGTGGGCACCATGATCCCCGAGCCGAGCATCGAACCGAACACCAAGGGCAGCGCGGTGACCTGACCGCTCTCCACGGTCCGGGTGACGGTGGCGGTGAGGGCGGCCAGCGCGGCGCTCAGCACCAGCCCGGCCACCAGCCCCAGCAGGGTCAGGTACGGCGCCTCGGGGGCCCCGGCGTCCAGCAGCGCCGCGCATCCGGCGCACAGCACCAGGGACTGCGCGAGGCCCACGGTCAGGGTGGGCAGGGCGGTGCCGACGAGGATCTCGGTGTCGGTCGGTTCGCCGGTGCGCAGCCGCTTCAGGACGAGTTCCTCGCGGCGGGCCACGTAGGCGTTGACGAGCGCGCTGTAGACGGCGAAGAGGAACGAGAAGCCGATCCCGGCGGTGAGCATGGCGGAGCCGATGCTGATGCCCTGCTTCTCCAGGTCCACGTGGTCCAGGGCCGGCCGCATGCTGAACGGCAGCAGGAGCGGCACCAGGAGCGCGGTGACGACGACCCCGCGGTTGCGGCCGAGCAGGGTCAGTTCGGCCCGGGCCAGCGCCCGCAGCCGGCGCACGGTGGGCGCGGTGAGGGGCGTGCTCATGCCGCCGCCACCTCCTCCCGCTTACCGGCGATCCCGAGGAACGCCTCCTCCAGGGAGGCCGAGCGCACGTCCAGCGCGCCCAGTTCGACCCCGGCCCGCTCGGCCCAGGTGAGGACGGCGGTGGCGGTCCGCTGGAGTTCGCGGGTGCGCAGCCGGACGGTCCGGCCGTCGTACTCGTGGTCCAGGACGCCGAGGGCGGCGAGCGGCGGCAGATCGCCGGGGAAGTAGCCGGGGGGAAGTTCGAAGGACATCCGGGAGGGGCGGCCGGCGGTGACCTCGGCCGGTGTGCCGGAGGCGGCGATCCGGCCCTCGTGCAGGATGGCGAGCCGGTCGGCCAGGTCCTCGGCCTCCTCCAGGTAGTGCGTGGTGAGCAGCACGGTGGTGCCCTGGTCGCGCAGTTCGCGCACCAGCGCCCAGGTGTCCCGGCGGCCCTCGGCGTCGAGTCCGGTGGTCGGCTCGTCGAGGAAGAGCACCTCCGGGTCGCCGAGCAGCGCCAGGGCCAGGTCGAGGCGGCGGCGCTCCCCGCCGGAGAGCTGCTTGACCCGTACGCCGTGCTTGTCCGCGAGCCCCACCCGTTCCAGCACCTCGGCCTCCGGCCGGGCCCCGGTGGTGCAGCCGGCCCACATCCGGGCGGTCTCCGCGACGGTCAGTTCGGCGGGGAAGCCGCCTTCCTGGAGCATCACGCCGGTGCGGGGCCGTACGGCGGCCCGCTCGCGGTAGGGGTCGTGGCCGAGCACCCGGATCCGGCCGCCCGCCGGTTCGGCCAGCCCCTCCAGCAGTTCGACCGTCGAGGTCTTCCCGGCGCCGTTGGTGCCGAGCAGGGCGAAGATCTCCCCGCGCGCCACGGAGAACCCGATTCCGCGTACGGCTTCGAACCCGCCCCCGTAGACACGCCTGAGGTCGGTGACCTCGATCACGTGCTCGTGTCCGTCGATGTTCATGACACCAGCGTCCGCGGGCCGCACCCGCGTCGGCAGTGCGCGATGTCATCGCCGCGCATGACAAATGTCAGCACCGGGCCGGAGCACGAAAAGACCCCGGTCCAGTGGACCGGGGTCTCATTCCCGAGCGGACGACGAGGCTCGAACTCGCGACCTCAACCTTGGCAAGGTTGCGCTCTACCAACTGAGCTACGTCCGCACTGCTCCCGATCGGCTCTCACCGACCGGTGCGAGCACCAGCCTACCTGATCCACCACAGTGGTCGTGTCGGCGGTGCGGAGCGGGTGACAGGAATCGCACACTGCGCCTTCCCCCTGGAAGGGGGATGTTCTGCTACTGAACTACACCCGCGTGTCCTCGGGATCCGGCCTGTCGGCCTCGCCCCTCGGCGTGACCCAGACATTAGCCGATCATCGGGGGGGTAGCGCAAGTCGGCTCCCTCCCGGTCCCGTTTGTCCCAAGTGTACGGCTTCCAGGGCCCGCTGACGGACCCTGGGAGCCGCCCCTTCGCGGGCTCACTGCGCGGCGGTGAACGCCTCGTAGACCTTCTTCGGGATGCGTCCCCGGGCCGGGACGTCCATCTTGTTGGCCTGGGCCCAGGCGCGGACGGCCGCCGGGTCGGGGGCGACCTCCGTCTGCTTGTACGCCTTGCCGGACCGCGACCGCTTGCGGCCGGCCTCGACGTACGGCGCGAGCGCCTTGCGCAGTTTCTTGGCGTTGGTTTCGTTCAGGTCGATCTCGTACGACTTGCCGTCGAGTCCGAAGGCGATCGTTTCCGCCGCTTCCGAGCCGTCGATGTCGTCAAAGAGAGTGACCACGACCTTTTGCGCCACGAATATCGGTCCCTTCGTGCGGCACGTCGTTACAGCTCAACGCCGATGACGTGCCGAGTATCGGCTATTGCCAATTCATTTGTACAGTGCCCGGCAATGAAATGTGAAGCCCGACTAAATCCGTCCGCGTGTCCGGGCGCAATAGGGGGCGGGCGGGCGACTGTGGAACTTTCCCAGAACTTTTCGCGGGTACGTGGCTTCGACACCCGATCGTGATGCGCCTCACGTACTTTCCTCCAACTCTACCCGCGTAGAAATTTTGTGCGGGTAGTCTGAAGGAACCTGCTCAGCACCACACACCGGGAGTGCCAGTGGCACGCGTCGTAGTCGACGTCATGCTCAAGCCGGAGATCCTCGACCCCCAGGGCCAGGCGGTCCAGCGTGCGCTGCCCCGCCTGGGATTCGAAGGGATCTCGGACGTACGTCAGGGAAAGCGTTTCGAACTGGAAGTTGACGGGCCGGTCGACGAGGCCGCCCTCGCCCGCATCCGCGATCTTGCGGAATCCTTCCTCGCCAACACCGTGATCGAGGACTTCACGGTCCGCGTCGACGAAGTCGCGGAGGCGGCCAAGTGACCGCTCGTATTGGCGTCGTCACTTTCCCGGGCAGCCTGGACGACCGGGACACCCAGCGCGCGATCCGCCTCGCGGGCGCCGAACCGGTCGCCCTGTGGCACAAGGACAAGGACCTCAAGCAGGTCGACGCCGTGGTGCTGCCCGGCGGCTTCTCCTACGGCGACTATCTGCGGGCCGGGGCCATCTCCCGGTTCTCGCCGGTGATGGACACCGTGATCGAGCAGGCGAAGGCCGGGCTGCCGGTCCTCGGCATCTGCAACGGCTTCCAGGTCCTCACCGAGGCCCACCTCCTCCCGGGCGCGATGCTCGGCAACGACCACCTCCACTTCATCTGCCGCGACCAGAAGCTGCGGGTGGAGAACGCGGAGACGGCCTGGACCGGCGACTACCGCGCCGGGCAGGAGATCCACATCCCGCTGAAGAACATGGACGGCCGGTACGTCGCCGACGAGTACACGCTCGACAAGCTGGAGGCGGAGGGCCGGGTCGTCTTCCGTTACTTGGACTTCAATCCGAACGGCTCGCTGCGGGACATCGCCGGCATCACCAACGAGGCCGGGAACGTCGTCGGCCTCATGCCGCACCCCGAGCACGCCGTCGAGCCGCTGATCGGTACCGGCCGTACCGACGGGCTCCCGTTCTTCACCTCGATCCTCAAGAAGCTGGTCAACGCATGAGCCGGACGCCTCTGGACACGGTCGAGCACGCGGCCGCGACCCCCGACGTCGAGCTGCCCTGGGCCGAACTCGGCCTGAAGAAGGACGAGTACGAGCGGGTGGTGGAGATCCTCGGCCGCCGCCCGACCGGCGCCGAACTCGCCATGTACTCGGTCATGTGGTCCGAGCACTGCTCGTACAAGTCCTCCAAGGTCCACCTGCGCCAGTTCGGCGAGAAGGCGCCCCAGTCGGACGCGCTGCTCGTCGGCATCGGCGAGAACGCGGGCGTGGTCGACGTCGGCCAGGGTTACGCCGTGACCTTCAAGGTCGAGTCGCACAACCACCCGTCGTACGTCGAGCCCTACCAGGGCGCGGCCACCGGTGTCGGCGGCATCGTCCGCGACATCATCGCGATGGGCGCCCGCCCGGTCGCGGTCGTGGACCCGCTGCGCTTCGGCGCCGCCGACCACCCCGACACCAAGCGCGTCCTGCCGGGCGTGGTCGCGGGCATCGGCGGCTACGGCAACTGCCTGGGCCTGCCCAACATCGGCGGCGAGGTCGTCTTCGACGCCTGCTACCAGGGCAACCCGCTGGTCAACGCCGGTGCCATCGGTGTGATGCGGCACGAGGACATCCACCTCGCCAAGGCCTCCGGCGCGGGCAACAAGGTCATCCTCTACGGCGCCCGGACCGGCGGCGACGGCATCGGCGGCGCGTCCATCCTCGCCTCCGAGACCTTCGACGACGCCAAGCCCTCCAAGCGCCCCGCCGTCCAGGTCGGCGACCCCTTCCAGGAGAAGCTCCTCATCGAGTGCACCCTGGAGGCGTTCAAGGAGAAGCTGGTCGTCGGCATCCAGGACCTCGGCGCGGCGGGCCTGTCCTGCGCGACGAGCGAGCTGGCGTCCAACGGCTCCGGCGGCATGCGCGTGACGCTGGACGACGTGCCGCTGCGCGACTCGACCCTGTCTCCTGAGGAGATCCTCATGAGCGAGTCGCAGGAGCGCATGTGCGCGGTCGTGGAGCCCGAGAAGGTCGGCCGCTTCCTGGAGATCTGCGAGAAGTGGGACGTCATCGCCACCGTCATCGGTGAGGTGACCGACGGCGACCGGCTGGAGATCTTCTGGCACGGCGAGAAGATCGTGGACGTCGACCCGCGCACGGTCGCGCACGACGGCCCGGTCTACGAGCGCCCGTACGCCCGCCCCGACTGGCAGGACGCCCTCCAGGCCGACGACGCGAACAAGCTGCCCCGCCCGGAGACGAGCGAGGAGCTGAAGGACCAGGTCCTGAAGCTGGTGGCGTCGCCGAACCAGGCGTCGAAGAAGTGGATCACGCAGCAGTACGACCACTTCGTGCAGGGCAACACCGTGCTGGCGCAGCCGGAGGACTCCGGCATGATCCGCGTCGACGAGGAGAGCGGTCTCGGCGTCGCGATCGCGACGGACGGCAACGGCCGCTATGCCAAGCTCGACCCGTACACGGGCGCGCAGCTGGCCCTCGCCGAGGCCTACCGGAACGTGGCCACCACGGGCGCCAAGCCGCTGGCCGTCTCCGACTGCCTGAACTTCGGCTCGCCCGAGGACCCGGCCGTGATGTGGCAGTTCGCCGAGGCGGTACGCGGTCTCGCCGACGGATGTCAGCAACTGGGTACCCCGGTGACCGGCGGCAACGTCTCGCTGTACAACCAGACCGGCGAGGCGGCGATCCACCCGACCCCGGTCGTGGCCGTCCTCGGCGTGATCGACGACGTGGCCCGCCGCACCCCGGTCGCCTTCCAGGAGGAGGGCCAGCTGATCTACCTCCTCGGCGACACCCGCGAGGAGTTCGGCGGCTCGGCCTGGTCCCAGGTGGTCCACGACCACCTCGGCGGCCTGCCCCCGGCGGTGGACCTGGAGCGGGAGCGGCTGCTGGCCGAGATCCTGATCTCCGCCTCCCGCGACGGCATGATCGACTCCGCGCACGACCTGTCCGACGGCGGTCTGATCCAGGCGGTCGTGGAGTCCGCGCTGCTCGGCGGCATCGGCGCCCGCCTGGTCGTCCCCGACGGCCTGGACGCCTTCACCTTCCTCCTCTCGGAGTCGGCCGGCCGCGCCATCGTCGCCGTCCCGCGCTCGGAGGAGATCCGCTTCACCGACATGTGCGGTGCCCGCGGTCTGCCGGCCACCCGCATCGGCGTGGTGGACGGCGACACGGTGGAGATCCAGGGCGAGTTCTCCCTCAGCCTGGAGGAACTCCGCAAGGCCCACGAGGAGACGATCCCGGCGCTGCTGGCGTAAGCGGCCGTCCGTCGGAAGGGTCCCGCCCGGACGAGCGCGTCCGGGCGGGACCCCGTCGGCTCAGCGCACGTAGTTCTCGAGGATCTCCGTGTCCAGCTCGATGCCCATCGGGCCGGGCAGGGCCACCTTCTCGCCGAACTTCGAGGTGTGGACGTCGCGGTAGCCGCCGATCCGCCGATCCGGCCCGCTGTGCACGGTGAGCGTGCAGGAGTCCCGGTCGATCAGGAGGTAGAGCGGGATCCCCGCCTGACCGTACGCGGTCGGCTTCTCGTGCCGGTCCCGCCGGTCGGTGTCCGAGTCGTACGAGGTGACCTCGACGGCCATCAGCACACCGGCCGGGTCGGCCCACTCGCCGGCCACCTTCTTGACTCCGATCCGTCCGTTGATGAACTCCAACGTGACGGTCTCGGGAGCGGTGGAGGCGATCTTCTCGAACTCCTGCACCGACATCTGAGACGTGCGCTCGGCCATAACCGTCATGTTCCACCCCCTTCCAGGCGCAGGCCAGTGTTGTCCGGTCCCGGCCTCGCCGAGGCGGGTTCCGACGTCGGCCACCCGCACGAGTGATCGACGGCAGAGACCCGCATAGGCTCGCCCCATGCCGACAGCCAGGAAACGTGCGCGTAGTTACGACCCCGCCAAGACCCGGGCCGCCGTGCTCGCTCAGCTCGGTCATGTGCGGGAGGCCGTGCGCGGGCTGGACGAGGAGCGGCTCGGGCTGCCCACCCGGCTCGGGGAGTGGACCGTGCGGGAGCTGGTCGCACACATCGGCATGGGCGTCACCGCCGTGCTGCGGGCCGCCGCCCGGCCGGCGCCGCCGAAGCAGGACGCCCAGCCGGCCGACTGGGTCTTCGCGGCGGCCGCCGACTCGGCCCCCATCGACGACGGCACGCGCCGGCTCGCCGTGGAGCGCCCGGACCTCGACGCCTACCTCGCCGAGGCCGAGGACGGTCTGCGCGCCCTGCTGGCCGGGCACCCCGCCGGCCGGCTGCTGGAGACCAGCGTGGGCGCCATGCGGCTGGACGACTACCTCGTCACCTCTACCGTCGAACTCGTCACCCACACCGACGACCTGAACGCCGCCGTCCCGGACCTCGCCGTGCCGTACGACCGGCAGGCCCTGGCCGCCGCCACCCGGCTGCTCGCCGACGCGCTGGCCGTCAAGGCGCCCGGCGGCTCCACCGAGGTGCGCGTGCCGCCGTACGCCGTCGTGCAGTGCGTGGAAGGGCCCCGGCACACCCGCGGCACCCCGCCCAACGTCGTGGAGACCGACCCGCTGACCTGGATCCGGCTCGCCACCGGCCGGCTGTCCTGGACGGACGCCGTGGCCGCGGCGCAGGTCAGCGCCAGCGGGGAGCGGGCCGACCTCGGAGGGCTGCTGCCGCTGCTCGGATAGCGGAACCGACAACCCTCCGGGTGCGTCGAAACGGTATGAAACGGCACAAGCAGTGGCTCGGTGCGGCGGCGATCCCCCTGGTGGTGGCCTGTGCCGCCGGGAAGGCGGACAGTGCTGCCATGGGCGCGAGCGAACCGGTGACCGGGGTGGAGTGGCGGGTCGAACGGGTCACCGTCGGCGGTGAGGACCTCACCGCTCCCGCCACCGGCTCCCCGCACCTGCGGATCGGCACCGACGGCAGCGCGGCCGGGAACCTCGGCTGCAACCGGTTCAGCGCCCGCGTCGGCGTGCACGGGGACCGGATCACCTTCGGGGCGCTGCGCACCACCAAGATGGCCTGTGACCCCGACCGGATGAGCTTCGAGCGGGCGCTCGCCAAGGCGCTCGACGGCCAGACCCTCACCGGCGCGGCCGAACACGGCGAACTCACCCTCACCACCGGTCACGGAGACCGCGTGCACCTCACCCGTGGCACTCCCGAATGATGTGCGACACCTCACTCATCGCGGCGGCGAATCGTTCGTAATCGCCTGACAGTGGCCGGGCCCGGGATCCGCCGACTCGTCGCCGCATACGGGATGACCTGCGGAAACGCGAAAACCGCCAACCTGATCGGGGTGGCCGGGCCGGTGGAGGGCACGTATCCCCAATTCGGACCAGTGGACGACCTCGCCTACACTCGGTGGCGTGCCACGTGGTGACGGTCGACTCAATCACGATCTGCTTCCCGGCGAAAAGGGCCCCCAGGACGCTTGCGGCGTCTTCGGCGTCTGGGCTCCGGGTGAAGAGGTCGCAAAGCTCACGTACTTCGGGCTCTACGCCCTCCAGCACCGGGGTCAGGAATCCGCGGGAATCGCGGTCAGCAATGGCTCCCAGATCCTCGTCTTCAAGGACATGGGCCTGGTCTCCCAGGTCTTCGACGAAACCTCGCTCGGTTCGCTCCAGGGTCACATCGCGGTCGGACACGCCCGCTACTCGACCACCGGCGCCTCCGTGTGGGAGAACGCCCAGCCGACGTTCCGTGCCACCGCGCACGGCTCCATCGCGCTCGGTCACAACGGCAACCTGGTCAACACGGCGCAGCTCGCCGAGATGGTCGCCGCCCTGCCCAACGACAACAACAGCCGCTCCACCCGGGTCGCGGCCACCAACGACACCGACCTGCTGACGGCCCTGCTGGCCGCCCAGGTCGACGAGGACGGCAAGCCGCTCACCGTCGAGGAAGCCGCCCACGCGGTGCTCCCGAAGGCGCGCGGTGCCTTCTCGCTCGTCTTCATGGACGAGCACACCCTCTACGCCGCCCGTGACCCGCAGGGCATCCGCCCGCTGGTCCTCGGCCGCCTGGAGCGCGGCTGGGTGGTCGCCTCCGAGACCGCCGCCCTGGACATCACCGGCGCCAGCTTCGTGCGCGAGATCGAGCCGGGCGAGTTCGTCGCCATCGACGAGAACGGCCTGCGCAGCTCGCGATTCGCGGAAGCGAAGCCCAAGGGCTGTGTCTTCGAGTATGTGTACCTGGCCCGCCCGGACACCGACATCGCCGGCCGCAACGTGTACCTCTCCCGGGTGGAGATGGGCCGCCGGCTGGCCAAGGAAGCCCCGGTCGAGGCCGACCTGGTCATAGCGACCCCGGAGTCCGGCACCCCGGCCGCCATCGGCTACGCGGAGGCATCCGGCATCCCCTTCGGTGCCGGCCTGGTCAAGAACGCCTACGTCGGCCGGACCTTCATCCAGCCCTCGCAGACCATCCGCCAGCTGGGCATCAGGCTGAAGCTGAACCCGCTGAAGGAAGTCATCAAGGGCAAGCGCCTGGTCGTCGTCGACGACTCGATCGTGCGCGGCAACACCCAGCGCGCCCTGGTCCGCATGCTCCGCGAGGCGGGCGCCGCCGAGGTCCACATCCGGATCTCCTCGCCGCCCGTGAAGTGGCCCTGCTTCTTCGGCATCGACTTCGCCACCCGCGCGGAGCTGATCGCCAACGGCATGAGCATCGAGGAGATCGGCACCAGCCTCGGCGCCGACTCCCTCGCCTACATCTCCCTCGACGGCATGATCGAGGCGACCACGATCGCCAAGCCGAACCTGTGCCGCGCCTGCTTCGACGGCGAGTACCCGATGGAGCTGCCGGACCCGGAGCTGCTCGGCAAGCAGCTGCTGGAGACCGAGCTGGCCGCCGGTCCCGCCGCCACGGCCGCGGCCGACGCGATCCGCCGCCCGTAACACCCCCCGCAGTACGACACGAAAGCTCTCACAGCCATGTCTGAGACAACTGGTGCCAGCTACGCAGCGGCGGGCGTCGACATCGAGGCGGGCGACCGCGCCGTCGAGCTCATGAAGGAATGGGTGAAGAAGACCCGGCGCCCCGAGGTGCTGGGCGGCCTCGGCGGCTTCGCCGGGCTCTTCGACGCCTCCGCCCTCAAGCGCTACGAACGCCCCCTGCTGGCCTCCGCCACGGACGGCGTCGGCACGAAGGTCGACATCGCCCGCCGCATGGGCGTCTACGACACCATCGGCCACGACCTGGTCGCCATGGTCATGGACGACATCGTGGTGTGCGGTGCCGAGCCGCTGTTCATGACCGACTACATCTGCGTCGGCAAGGTCCACCCCGAGCGGGTCGCGGCCATCGTCAAGGGCATCGCGGAGGGCTGCGTGCTGGCCGGCTGCGCCCTGGTGGGCGGCGAGACGGCCGAACACCCGGGTCTGCTGGGCGAGGACGACTTCGACGTCGCCGGGGCCGGTACGGGCGTTGTGGAGGCCGACCGGCTGCTGGGCGCCGATCGCATCCGCACGGGTGACGCGGTGATCGCGATGGCGTCCTCCGGGCTTCACTCGAACGGGTACTCCCTGGTCCGGCACGTCCTGCTGGACCGCGCCGGGCTGTCCCTGGAGTCGGAGATCGCGGAGCTGGGCCGCAGCCTCGGCGAGGAGCTGCTGGAGCCGACGAAGATCTACTCGCTGGACTGTCTGGCCCTCACCCGCACCGCCGAGGTGCACGCCTTCAGCCACATCACCGGCGGCGGGCTCGCGGCGAACCTGGCCCGGGTGATCCCGGACGGGCTGCACGCGGTGGTCGACCGCTCCACCTGGACCCCCGGCGCGATCTTCGACCTGGTCCAGAAGACCGGCAGCGTCGAGCGCCTGGAGCTGGAGAAGACCCTCAACATGGGCGTCGGCATGATGGCGATCGTCCCGCAGGAGTCGGCCGAGGTGGCCCTCGCGACCCTGGCCGACCGCGGTGTCGACGCCTGGGTGGCCGGCGAGATCACCGAGCGCGGCGAGAAGACGTCGGGCGCCGAACTGATCGGTGACTACGCGTAAGGCCGGGAGGCGGGGCCCCGGCCTCGCCACGGCAGCACAAAACCCGGTCCGGTGCTACGGCCCCGGACCGGGAAAGTGCGGTGAAGCCCGCTGCAAGCGTTACGCGCCGCGACGGTGCTGCTGAGGACCTTCGTCCTCGTCGTCGTCGTCCTCATAGAGGTCGGCGTACCGTGCATACAGGTCGTCGTCGTGCTCATCGTCCTCGAAACGGTCGCCGTTCGGCGACTGGTTCGACGTCGATGCGCCCAGCTCCTCGGCCAGGCGTGAGAGGTCCGTCCCACCGCTGTTGTACTTCAGCTGGCGGGCGACCTTCGTCTGCTTGGCCTTGGCCCGGCCGCGCCCCATGGCTCGACCCCCTCAACGACGGGGCTCGACGGCCCCAGAGTCTGACACGCGTTCATGTTCTGGAACGGACTCTCCGTGGAGAGGCCGGTCCGTAGGGCTTCCACGGTACCTGAGCCCGCGCCCATACGGTACGTCGCCCGCAGCACGCGCGTGTGCACAGGACCTTCGAGGCGCCCCGTCCTCGCTGGTCAGTGGCGATTTTAACCACTTATCGGGGAACGACCCGCCGGGGGAAGTGAGAGTTCTCTCGAAGTTCCCGCCGACGGGTACCGCTCATGTGTGCGAAACCGCTAGCGCGCGGTGCGGCCCACGCGGGCGTCGGCCATCCGCTGCTCGGCGATCCGGTCGGCCGCGGCGGCCGGCGGAATCCCGTCTTCCTTCGCACGTGCGAATATGGCCAGCGTGGTGTCGAAGATCTTCGACGCCTTCTCCTTGCACCGGTCGAAGTCGAACCCGTGCAGCTCGTCGGCCACCTGGATGACCCCGCCGGCGTTCACCACGTAGTCCGGCGCGTAGAGGATCCCGCGGTCGGCGAGGTCCTTCTCCACGCCCGGGTGGGCGAGCTGGTTGTTGGCCGCGCCGCACACCACCTTGGCGGTGAGCACCGGCACGGTGAGGTCGTTCAGCGCGCCGCCGAGCGCGCACGGCGCGTAGATGTCGAGGCCCTCGACCCGGATCAGCGCCTCGGTGCCGGCGACGGCCGTCACGCCCTCGGGGTGCTCGTCGAGGATCCGCCGGACGGCGTCCTCGCGCACATCGGTGATCACGACCTCGGCGCCCTCGTCCCGCAGGTGCCGCACCAGGTGGTGGCCGACCTTGCCGACGCCGGCGACGCCGATCTTGCGGCCGCGCAGCGAGGGGTCGCCCCACAGGTGCTGGGCGGAGGCGCGCATGCCCTGGTAGACGCCGAAGGCGGTGAGCACCGAGGAGTCGCCGGCCCCGCCGTTCTCGGGGGAGCGGCCGGTGGTCCAGCGGCACTCGCGGGCCACGACGTCCATGTCCGCGACGTAGGTGCCGACATCGCAGGCGGTGACGTAGCGCCCGCCGAGGGAGGCGACCATGCGCCCGTAGGCGAGCAGCAGGTCCTCGGTCTTGTCGCGCTCCGGGTCGCCGATGATCACGGCCTTGCCGCCGCCGTGGTCCAGACCGGCCATGGCGTTCTTGTACGACATCCCGCGCGCGAGGTTCAGTGCGTCGGCGACGGCCTCGGCCTCGTTCGCGTACGGGTAGAAGCGCGTGCCGCCGAGGGCGGGGCCCAGGGCGGTGGAGTGGATGGCGATCACGGCCTTGAGGCCGCTGGCGCGGTCCTGGCAGAGCACGACCTGCTCATGGCCGCCCTGGTCCGAGTGGAACAGGGTGTGCAGGACATCGGCAGGCGCGCCGGTTACGTCGGTCACTGTGGTGACTCCTGTGTACTAGCGGCGAGTGGGGTGGGTCCCCGTACGGGTGGCGGGGAGCCGTGGCATGAGCGTAGAGCCTCGGCCCCGTCACCATCCGCTCAGTGTTCAGGATCACTCTCCCGGGCCCGCCGCGCACGCATGTCCGTGGCACGATTTGCAGTGGTTTCGAGCCGGGCCCGATGGGGAGGGAGCAGGCGTGCCCAAGGTGTCCTCCGTGGTCGTCCCCTATGCCGCGTATCTGCGTGTGTACGAGCCGCTGGGCGCCTTCCCGGAGCCGGAGCGCGGCCACTGGGCGCGCTACGCCCGCCGCCCCGACCGCCCCTCCTACCAGGACGAACTGCGGCGCTCCCTGGCGGACTTGGTGGCTACCCCGCCGATCGCGGTGCCGGTGCACGAGAGCGGCGACGCCTTCGTGCTGGAGGTCGACGGGGTCGTCTGTGTGTGCCCCTGGCGGACCCGGCTGCGCGGCTGGCAGGCCCTGGACGACCTCGCGGAGGAGCTGCCCCCGCCGGTGCTGGACGCGGTGCTGCCGCCCCTGGTGCGCCGGCAGGCGGCCCAGGACTACGAGCGCTGGCTCGCCCGCAACCCCGACGCCCGCCCGTGGATCCGCACGGCGACCTGGCAGGTGCCGCTGAACTGGTTCGTGCTGGTCGCGGACGAGGAGCGGCGGTACGACAAGGGGACCGCCGACGTGCCGCCGGTGCTGCGCTACCGCACGCCGATGGTGCAGGCCCGGCGCCGGGTGGCACGGGCGCTGCGCACCCTGCGGGACACCGTCGAGGAGGGGCCGCTGGTCGACGGTGTGGTGGACGTCGGCCGCTGGCTGGAGGAGTTCCACCCGCGCTCGCTGGTGGAGCTGGACTACGGCGGGCTGGTGCACGTGCTGCCGGCGGGCGAGCTGGAGGACGACCACTCGGCGGCGGACGTCGCGACCGGCATCGAGGCGCTGCGTCGGGGGGACGAGGTGGCCGCCGGGGAGGCGTACGGGCGGCTGGTGGAGCGCTGGCGGGCGGTCAGGGACCTGCGTTCCGCGAACTGAGTGGCGTGCGTCACAGTCAAACCGGCACCGGAAGACGTACGTTCTACCTCGCTTGACCATCTGACGGGACGTTGGACTCGATCTGGACTTTTGTCCCAAGGGTGATGGACTGCACTTACAAGGCCCTTGCCCTGGATGCCACCCCTCGTGCCAAAATAGGACAAGGAGTCCGGGGAGGGCTCCGTCCGTCCAACTATGCTCCACTATGGCCGGAATCTCAGCATTGCACGCTTTGGGGGGTCCGGTGACTCCTGAACGCCACTGTGACTGATCGTCACAGTGGAGTGACTGTCCGCTATGGCATGGTCCATCGGCTTCCGTCGCTGATGAACACCTGGGAGGGCAATTCCATCGGTTTGGCCGACGCGGCTGGACAGATGGTGTAGTTGTAGTGCCGAGGACAAGCCGTTCGTCCTATAACCGACTCGACTCGCGTCCGCCATTTCGGGCAACGCGGGTCAAGGTGCAGAATTTAGAGGAAAGAACCGAGAAGGTTCGGTTCTCCCGAGGAGGCCGCTCATGACCGCTCGCACCCCTGATGCCGAGCCGCTGCTGACCCCCGCTGAGGTCGCCACCATGTTCCGCGTCGACCCCAAGACGGTCACGCGGTGGGCGAAGGCCGGCAAGCTCACGTCCATCCGCACGCTCGGTGGGCACCGCCGCTACCGCGAGGCGGAGGTCCGGGCGCTGCTGGCGGGCATCCCGCAGCAGCGCAGCGAGGCCTGAACAACCGCATAACCGGGCAAGACGGACGGTCCCCCAACTGTCCGAGGCGCCCGAAACCCTAGCTCCAAGCGACGCGGGTCCTGCCCCAACAGGCCCACGCCCAAGCCGATGAGAACGCCGTAGGCATACGGCACAGGGTGCGTCGTCGATCGCGCTGGACTCCGCCGGGTCCAGCGCGATCTTTTTTGTGCGCGGGCCGGGGCCGGGGACGGCGCTGGTGAGCGTCCTTGTCGGACTCTGGGGAGGCCTGTCGGAACGGCTGTGCGCGAGGTCGGGGCCGAGTGCAATTGCACATATTAAATTGACCCGTTGTAGGGAGGGGGTAAGTTCCCCTGTTTCCCAAACTCGTGCGGTGACTCCCGTCACACTGCGGGGCGCTTGCCGCTCGCGGTCCGCATGGGTTAAAGGGAAGCTCCGGTTCCAGATTCCCACGTCTGTACGGGTGTTGGGCCCGGCGGGGTCACCCGCGGCGGCGCCCCTCGCCCTCGGCGGTCTCCCGCTCGCCCTCCCGGCCCCGCGGGCCGGCGGCCATCGCCAGCCGCAGCAGGTGGTGGCAGACGGGACAGTGGCGGGTCAGATGCCGGTAGGACGAGGCGGCCGACAGGTGGGCCCTCAGAAGCGCCCGCGTCTCGTGCCTGACCGACGCCGCCATACGCCACCTCCAGGGGCCGCACAGGAGGAACGGGCCCTGCTCCCTGGGTACCGGCGGAATGACACGCCGTCAAGGCCGCACGCCGACACGGCAGAAGCGCACGCCGACGGGCAAAAGCGAAAGGGCCCCCTCGCGGGGGCCCTTCTCTTATGCGGTCCTGACGGGATTTGAACCCGCGGCCTCCACCTTGACAGGGTGGCGAGCACTCCAAACTGCTCCACAGGACCTTGCTCGCGGCGCTTGTTCGTGCGTTGCGCTGCGAGAAGGACTGTACAGGAGGGTGAGGGCTCCGGTCGAACTCACCCTCCGTGCCCGGGGCGCTACGGGGCCGCCGCGTCGATCGCCTTCACGATCCGCTTGTCCGAGACCGGGTACGCCGTGCCCAGCGCGTGGGCGAAATAGCTGACCCGCAGCTCCTCGATCATCCAGCGGATGTCCAGCACCTGCTGCGGCACCGGGCGGCCCTGCGGGAGCTGTTCCAGCAGCCAGGCGTACTCGTCCTGCATCTCGTGCACCTTCTCCATGCGCGTGGTGTCCCGCTGCACGTTCGTCGGCATCTGCTGCAGGCGCCGGTCGGCGGCCACCAGATAGCGCATCAGGTCGGGCAGGCGCCGTATGCCCGCCCAGGTGACGAAGCCGGGCTTCACGAGGGCGTCCAGCTGCTTGCGGACGTCCGTCAGGTTGGCGAGCAGCGCGGGGCTGCGTACGGCCTTCAGGCGCCGTTCACAGGCCTGCCAGGCGGCCAGCACCTGCTGCACCTGGGCGACCGTGCGGACCGTGGTGTCCACGATCTCCGCGCGCACCTTGTCGTACAGCTTCCGGTACGACTCCTCGTCCCACACCGGGCCGCCGAAGTCCGCGATCAGTTTGTCCGCCGCCGCCATCGCGCAGTCGTCGAACAGGGCCTGGATGGAGCCGTGCGGATTCGCGGACAGGGCCAGCTTCTGCTGGTTCGTCAGCTTCGCGGACGCGAACTTCGCCGGGTTCACCGGGATGTTGCGCAGGATCAGCCGGCGGGTGCCCTTCCACATGGCCTCCGCCTGCTCCGCCTCGGTGTCGAAGAGCCGCACCGAGACCGTGTCGCCGTCGTCCACCAGCGCCGGGTACGCCCGCACCGGCTGCCCGGCCCGGCGGGTCTCGAAGACCCGGTTGAGGGTGCCGATCGTCCAGTCGGTGAGGCCCTTGCGCTCCAGGGACTCGCCACCCTCGCGGGAGGCGGTCGCCGCCGCGGCCTGGGACAGGGCCTTGCGTGCCTTCGGCTTCAGCCGGAGCTTCAGCGCCTCGAGGTCCTTGTCCTCGGCGAGTTTGCGACGCCGCTCGTCGACGATCCGGAACGTGATCTTCAAATGGTCGGGGACCCTCGACCAGTCGAAGTCGTCCGCCTCGAAGGGCACGCCGACCATCCGCTTCAGCTCGCGGGCCATGGTGACGGTCAGCGGCTCCTGGAGGGGCACCGCCCGCTCCAGGAACGCCTTGGCGTAGTTCGGCGCCGGCACGTAGTTGCGGCGGATCGGCTTGGGCAGCGAGCGGATCAGCTCCGTCACCACCTCCTCGCGCAGGCCCGGGATCTGCCAGTCGAAGCCCTCGTCCGTGACCTGGTTGAGCACCTGGAGCGGGATGTGCACCGTCACGCCGTCGGCGTCCGCGCCCGGCTCGAACTGGTAGGTGACCCTGAACTTCAGGTTGCCCTGGCGCCAGGTGTCCGGGTAGTCGGCCTTGGTGACCGCCTCCGCCGACTCCCGGATGAGCATCTCCCGCTCGAAGTCCAGGAAGTCCGGCTGCTCGTGCCGCTTGTGCTTCCACCAGGAGTCGAAGTGCGCGCCGGACACGACGTGTTCGGGCACCCGCTGGTCGTAGAAGTCGAAGAGCGTGTCGTCGTCGACCACGATGTCCCGGCGCCGGGCGCGGTGTTCCAGCTCCTCGACCTCGCTGAGCAGCTTGCGGTTGTCGGCGAAGAACTTGTGGTGCGTGCGCCAGTCGCCCTCCACCAGCGCATTGCGGATGAACAGCTCGCGGGAGACCTCGGGGTCGATCCGGCCGTAGTTCACCTTCCGCTGTGCGACGATCGGCACGCCGTACAGCGTGACCTTCTCGTACGCCATCACGGCCGCCTGGTCCTTCTCCCAGTGCGGTTCGCTGTACGTCCGCTTCAGCAGGTGCCCGGCGAGGGGTTCGACCCACTCCGGCTCGATCTTGGCGTTGACCCGGGCCCAGAGCCTGGACGTCTCCACCAGCTCGGCGGACATCACGAACTTGGGCTGCTTCCTGAACAGCGCCGAGCCCGGGAAGATCGCGAACTTGGCGTTGCGGGCGCCCAGGTACTCGTTCTTGTTGCCGTCCTTGACGTCCTTCATCCCGATGTGGGACAGCAGGCCGGCCAGGAGGGAGACATGGACCCGGTCGGCCGGGGCGTCGTCCTCGTTGAGGTGGATGCCCATCTGCTTGGCGACCGTGCGCAGCTGGGTGTAGATGTCCTGCCATTCGCGGATGCGCAGGAAGTTCAGGTACTCCTGCTTGCACATCCGCCGGAAGGAGCTGGAGCCGCGCTCCTTCTGCTGTTCGCGGATGTAACGCCACAGGTTCAGATAGGCGAGGAAGTCGCTGGTCTCGTCCTTGAAGCGGGCGTGCTGCTGGTCGGCCTGGGCCTGCTTGTCGGCCGGGCGCTCGCGCGGGTCCTGGATGGACAGCGCGGCGGCGATCACCATGACCTCGCGGACGCAGCCGTTCTTGTCGGCCTCCAGGACCATCCGGGCCAGCCGCGGGTCGACCGGCAGCTGGGCCAGCTTGCGGCCGGTGTCCGTGAGCCGCTTGCGGGGGTCCTTCTGGGCCGGGTCCAGCGCGCCCAGCTCCTGGAGCAGCTGCACGCCGTCGCGGATGTTGCGGTGGTCCGGCGGGTCGATGAAGGGGAACTTCTCGATGTCGCCGAGGCCGGCCGCGGTCATCTGGAGGATGACGGAGGCGAGGTTCGTCCGCAGGATCTCGGCGTCCGTGAACTCCGGGCGGGCGAGGAAGTCCTCCTCGGAGTACAGCCGGATGCAGATGCCGTCGGACGTACGGCCGCAGCGGCCCTTGCGCTGGTTGGCGCTGGCCTGGCTGATCGGCTCGATGGGCAGCCGCTGGACCTTGGTGCGGTGGCTGTAGCGGCTGATCCGGGCGAAGCCGGGGTCGATGACGTACTTGATGCCCGGGACGGTGAGGGAGGTCTCGGCCACGTTGGTGGCCAGGACGATCCTGCGTCCGGTGTGCTGCTGGAAGACGCGGTGCTGCTCGGCGTGGGACAGCCGGGCGTACAGCGGCAGGACCTCGGTGAACCGGTACTTCTTCTTCTCCAGCGCGTCCGCCGTGTCCCGGATCTCCCGCTCGCCGGAGAGGAAGACCAGGATGTCGCCCGGTCCCTCGGCCATCAGCTCCTCGACGGCGTCGGTGATGGCGGTGATCTGGTCGCGGTCGGCGTCCTCGGACTCCTCCTCCAGCAGCGGCCGGTAGCGCACCTCCACGGGGTACGTCCGCCCGCTCACCTCGATGATCGGGGCGTCGCCGAAGTGCCGGGAGAAGCGCTCGGGGTCGATGGTCGCCGAGGTGATGACGACCTTCAGGTCCGGGCGCCTGGGCAGCAGCTGGGCCAGGTAGCCCAGCAGGAAGTCGATGTTGAGGGACCGCTCGTGGGCCTCGTCGATGATGATCGTGTCGTAGGCGCGCAGCTCGCGGTCGGTCTGGATCTCGGCGAGCAGGATGCCGTCCGTCATCAGCTTGACGAAGGTGGCGTCCGGGTTCACCTGGTCGGTGAAGCGGACCTTCCAGCCGACGGCCTCGCCGAGCGGGGTCCTCAGCTCCTCCGCGACCCGCTCGGCGACCGTCCGGGCGGCGATCCGGCGCGGCTGGGTGTGCCCGATCATGCCGCGCACGCCCCGGCCCAGCTCCATGCAGATCTTGGGGATCTGCGTGGTCTTGCCGGAGCCGGTCTCACCGGCCACGATCACGACCTGGTGGTCGCGGATGGCGTCCGCGATCGCGTCCTTCTTCTGGCTGACCGGCAGCTGCTCGGGGTAGGTGACGGCAGGCACGCGCGAGCGGCGTTCGGCCATCCGCTGCGCGGCGCGGTCGATCTCGGTCTCGATCTCGGCGATGACGGCGGCGCGGGCCTCCGGCTTGCGGATCTTGCGCGCGCCCTCCAGCCGCCGCCCGAGCCGGTGCGCGTCGCGCAGCGACAACTCGGTCAGACGGGGGGCGAGGGTGCCGAGGGCGGGGGCAGGATGCGTAGACATACGCGATCCAGGATCTCACCCGGGGCGAAAAACACGCGAACGATTTGACGGGGGCCGGTGTACGGGCCGGTTCATCGGGAGGCACCTCCCCCGACGGGATGCCAAAGTAACCGTTATGCCCGATTCGCAACGCTGGGTGGCGTTCCGGGAGTCCCCCTTCCTTCCCGCCACGGTCCTCGTCCTCATCCTCGCCGCCGCGGCCGGCCTCTTCGCCGGTTCGTACACGTACGCCATGGCCAACCCGACCCCGCACGGCATCCCCACGGCGGTCACCGGCCACTATGACGAACCTGCCGCCCGGCGGTTCATCGACGGCATGGAGGAGGCGCTGGACGCCTCGATGCGGCTGCACCCGTACGACAGCCGGGACGACGCGGTACGGGCCGTGGACGAGCAGAAGGTGTTCGCGGTGCTGGACGCGCCCGCCGGCGGCCGGACGATCACCCTGGACGTGTCCGGGGCGTCCGGCGCGACGGTCGCCCAGGTGCTCGGTCAGGCGGCGCGGCAGGTCGGCAAGGCCACCGGGACCACCGTGGCGGTCCGTGACCTCAAGCCCTTGCAGCCGGGCGACCCGCGCGGGCTGGCCATCTTCTACATCACCCTCGCCGCCGTGATCATCGGCTTCGTCGGCGCCATCCAGCTCAGCGTGCACGCGCGGGAGCTGAACCCGCTGGAGCGGATCGCCTACACCGTCGCCTACTCCGTGCTCGGCGGGTTCACGATCGCCGCGGTGACCGACTGGTGGCTGGGCGCGGTGCGGCTGCCGTTCGTCGAGTCGTGGGCCATCCTCGCCTACACGATGTTCACCTCCGGCATGGTGTTCACGATGTTCAACACCCTGTTCGGCCGGTGGGCCATGCTGCCGACCTGGGGCCTGATGGTGCTGCTGGGCAACCCGTCGTCCGGCGGCGCCGTCTCCTGGCCGCTGCTGCCGTCCCTGCTCGGCACGATCGGCCGCTGGCTGCCGCCCGGCGCCTCGGTGAACGCCCAGCACACCGCCGTGTACTTCCGGGGCCACCAGCACGCGTTCCCGTTCCTGGTGCTGGCGGGCTGGGCCGCGGTCTCCTGCGCGGTCTTCCTGATCTGGCGCCACCGCCACCCGGGCGGGCGCCCGGTCGGGCCGGCCGCGCGGGAGGACGGCGGGGCTTAGGAGGCGCCCTGGGCGGGCGGGGCCGCCGGGGTGGCTTCGGGGTTCCTGCGGGCCGCGCCGTCGCCCAGCGCGATCGCCTGGGCGGTGTTGGAGACCGCCTTGATGCCCAGGTAGGCCGTGGTCAGGCTGCTCACGGCGGTGAACGCGGCGGTGAGGATGCCGATGATCACTCCCTTGTCCCCGTCGAGCTGCCAGACGCCCACGATCGCGACCGTGGCGATCGCGAGATTGCTGACGATGACCGCGAACAGCCCGTACCGGGCCCGGATCTTCTCCAGGTCGGTGTCCCGTCCGGCTCTGTCCTCGTTCCGGCTCATGTTCTCTCCCCCCGTTCCCGCGCACCACGCGCGACGAGGCCGAACGTAGCGCCGGGCGGGCGCGGTGCCAAGGCGGTCACGGCGGGACGCCGGCCGGCCCGGGTCAGGGCCTTCCGGGCGGCCGGTGCCCGTCCGTGCCGTCGTCCAGGAGCGCGGCGACGGCACGGGGCGACCAGTGGCCTTCGGCGCCCGGGCAGGAGGCGACGTAGGAGGCGACCGCCTCGGTGTCCCACGCCCCGGCCGAGAGCAGCCCCGCGGCCAGGAAGCGGACGTAGGCGGCGGAGGGCGCGAGCCACGGCACGTCGTTCATCCCCCACGGCGCGGTGAACGTGAGCACCGGCAGGCCGTCCACCTGTCCGGCGCAGACGAGGGTTTCGTAGCGCCCGTCACCGAGGACGGCGCGCCCGCGGGTGAGCACCTCCACGAGGTCCAGGTCCCCGGCCGGCAATCGGTACATCTCCTGCGCCGCGATGTCGGCGAACTGCCCGCTCGTCACCAGATGCGCCCTGGCCAGCACCCGGCCGTCCGCATCCGGGTCGTAGAAGGCGCGCCCACCGCCCCAGACGGCGGACTCGGTGGCGAAGTACATCGCGCCGGTCAGCTCCACCGGGACCGACCGGGCCGGCATGGCGGGGTCGCGGCACCCCGGGTACTCCCTGCCCGCACCGGGCGGACGCCCGCCCTTGATGTAGGCGGCGAGCCGGTCCAGGTGGGTGTTGGAGCCGTACGAGGTGTACCAGACCCGCTCGGGAAACCGGTCGGGCGGCAGCGTGGGATCAATGCTCGGTAAGGCCTTCACCGTGGCGGGCTCCATGGGCGTACCGGGGGCATGGCGGGTCGGGCATGGCGGGTACGAAAGAGCCCCTCTCCGTGAACGGGGAGGGGCTCTGCCCTGGTCAGGGCGGTTGTGGCTGGGGCCGGGGTCGAACCGGCGACCTTCCGCTTTTCAGGCGGACGCTCGTACCAACTGAGCTACCCAGCCACGGTGTTTCACGTGAAACACCAGCGGTCCTGACGGGATTTGAACCCGCGGCCTCCACCTTGACAGGGTGGCGAGCACTCCAAACTGCTCCACAGGACCAAGCGTTGTGTGCAACAGTGTCGCACACGGTAATGCGTGCCCCCAACGGGATTCGAACCCGTGCTACCGCCTTGAAAGGGCGGCGTCCTAGGCCGCTAGACGATGAGGGCTATCGGCCCGCCTGGGCGCTTCTCAGCGCGTCGGGGACGTGAGAAGCATATGGGATGGCGAGGGGTATCGCCAAAACGGTTTACGGAGAGGTGCTGGGAGAGGCGTGCGAGGGGGAGCTTGAGGGAGCGGTGGCGCCGGGCTGGTTCTCGTCCACCAGATGGCGGCTGACCTCGGCCGTCGTCAGGCCCAGCCCCCCGAGTTCGATCGCGTCCCACGCCTGGAGCCGGCGGCTGTCCCGGTCGAAGTAGAGGATCGATGCCTGGATCGGGGCGGGGTGCTCGCGCTCCACCGCCCGCAGCCCGCTGCCGCCGGTGGAGCCCTCCCGCCGCAGCCGGGTGCCGTACGGCAGCATCTGCGTCCCCTCGTGGTGCAGATGCCCGCAGAGCACCAGCGGCACCTGGCCGTCGGTCTCCTTGGCGGCCGTCGGCTCGTGCGCCACCGCCACGTCCACCGGCGTCCCGGCCGCCTGCTGGTCGCGCAGGGCGCTGGCCAGCCGGGCGCCCGCCAGACGCTCGGCCGCCTCGCCGCCGGGCGCCGCCGAGCGGTCGGGGGTGAACTGCGGATCCCCCATGCCCGCGAACCGCAGGCCGCCCACCGTCACGGCCCGGCCGTCGTCCAGCACGCGCACGTTGCGCATGCGCTCCAGATAGCGCTGGGTGGTCCGGGAGTCGTGGTTGCCGCGCACCCACACATACGGCACGCCCAGGTCCCGGACCGGGTCCAGGAAGCCGTTCTCCGCCGCGGTGCCGTGATCCATCGTGTCCCCGGAGTCCACGATCACGTTCACCTGGTACTGCTTCACGAGCGAGCCGATGATCTTCCAGCTCGCCGGGTTGAGGTGGATGTCCGACACATGCAGGACCCGGATGGTGGTCGGGTCCGGGCGGTAGGCCGGAAGGGTGGACGTGGCGTCGTACAGCTTCGTCACGTTCGTCACCAGGCGCGCCAGCTCGTGCTGGTAGACGTCGAACTCCGTGACGATGCTGCGGGCGTTGCCGACCACGGACGGCGCCGAGGAGAGCAGTCCGGAGAACCTCGGCTCCAGGACCGACTTCGGGTTCCAGGTGGCGTACGCCGACGCGCCCGAGGCGGCCAGCAGCGCCAGGGCCAGCCCGCCGGCCGCCAGGGCCCGGCGCGGCCGGCGGTAGACGGCGAGACCGAGTGCGGTGGCCCCGAGGACCACGGCGACGCAGGAGCGCAGGGCCAGGTCCCGGGTGCCGTGCTCGACGCCCCGGACGATCTCGTCCTGGAGCCCGGAGATCCGCTCCGGGTGGTCGACCAGCGCCTGGGAGCGGGGTGGGTCCAGCCGGTCGACGTTCACGTCCAGGCGCAGCGGGGCCGCATGGCTGTCCAGGGAGAGCGCGCCCAGCGGGGACACGTCGATCCGCGTGCCGCCGGTGAGGGAGGGCCGCAGCGCCATCGTCGTGTCCACCGGGCCGACCGGGACCCGGACGGCGCCGACGACCAGCAGGCCGAGCCAGGCACCGGCCAGCACGACCGCGGCCAGGCCGAGGGCGTGCGCCCAGGGGCGGGGGCGGGCGGCGAGTTCGAGACGGGGGAGGGGTCGGGGGCGTACGCGGGGCGGTGTCCGGTTCGGCATGCTGCTCGGGGCTGCGACGGGGACGCGGGCTATTGATGCCGTATGCCCACGTCAAGGGGTGGATATGCGGCCGGGTTCCCGGACAATGGCACTGTGCTGGAGATGACGCGCGAGGAGTTCGAGGAACTGGTCGCCGAGGCGCTGGACCGGATCCCGCCGGAGCTGACGCGGCTGATGGACAACGTCGCGGTGTTCGTGGAGGACGAACCGCCCGCCGACGATCCCGAGCTGCTCGGGCTCTACGAGGGGACACCGCTGACCGAGCGCGGCGAGTGGTACGCGGGTGTCCTGCCGGACCGGATCACCGTCTACCGCGGGCCGACGCTCAGGATGTGCGCCAGCCGCGAGGACGTGATCGCGGAGACCGAGGTGACGGTGGTGCACGAGATCGCCCACCACTTCGGCATCGACGACGACCGGCTGCACGCCCTCGGGTACGGGTGAGCCGCGCGCCGCGCCGGGTGGCCGGCGGAGCGCGGGGCGCCCGGCGCGGGTGAACGTGGGGCGGCGGGTGCCGCCGTGCGCCCGGGGCGTGCGCGTGTCCTCTTGCGGGCGGCGGGAGTTGGGGAGGTTGACTTCCGTCCCCCGCCCCCGGAGGTGGCCGCCGTGCGCCCCTTGTCCGTACCCGTCCGTCTGGCCGCCACGGCACTGGCCGTCACCGCCGCCGCCGGCTGTGTGAACGTGGGCGACGGCGCGGGCCGGGCCCGCCCCTCCCACTCGGCGGGGCAGCCCGCCGGCGAGGCACCCGACGGCGGCCCGGCACAGGGCGTGGGCGGACCCGTCGAGGCGGGCGGGACCGGTGGCGGCGAACACGGTCACGGCGGCAGGGCGAAGCCGGGGGAGTCCGGCCCGGCGTCGCCCACCCCGTCGGGCAAGGGCAGCGCCTCGGGCGCACCGGACAAGCCGGGGAAACCGGGGAAGCGCGGCGAGCCGGAGGAGCCGGGAGGGACCGGCGCGCCCGGCGGCCCGGCGCCCACCAAGGCGCCGCCCACGCCCCCGGCCAGCTCCGCCCCGCCCCCGCCGCCGGCCACCACCGAGCCGCCGCCCGCCACGGAGCCGCCGTCGGCCGAGCCGTCCTCGTCGGCGCACGAGGAGACCGGGCCGCAGCTGGTCCAGCGGGAACCGGCGCCCGCGGCGGGCGTGGCGGTGTGACGCCTTCCGCTCCGCCGGTACCGGGCGAACCGCTGTGACGTGCGTCTACACCACTCGGTTTGCCTTCACGGGGGGTAGGTGCGTATGGTGGTAGATCGTTTGATCCCATTTGCCCGGCGCCACCACAGAGCGCGCCGTGTGGCGCGTACTCTCCTTTGCCGTGGCGGACCGCATCGAGGCGGTCGTGAGCGAATCACGGAGTTGACGGGCGCGTGCCGACGAGACTCCGGAAGGTTTCGCATTCGCATGTCCGTGTCCAGTACCGACCAGATCGTCATGTCCGAGAACGAGAACGAACTCGACGTGACGAACGAGGTCACCGAGGCCCCCGAGGCCGCTGACACCACCCCCCAGACCACCTTCGCCGACCTCGGCCTCCCCGAGGGCATCGTGCGCAAGCTCGCGCAGAACGGCGTGACGACCCCCTTCCCGATCCAGGCCGCGACCATCCCGGACGCCCTGGCCGGCAAGGACATCCTCGGCCGTGGCCGCACCGGCTCCGGCAAGACCCTCTCCTTCGGTCTGCCGACCCTGGCCCTGCTGGCCGAGGGCCGCACCGAGAAGAAGCGGCCCCGCGCCGTCATCCTCACCCCGACCCGCGAACTGGCCATGCAGGTCGCCGACGCCCTCCAGCCCTACGGCGACGTCCTCGGCCTGAAGATGAAGGTCGTCTGCGGCGGCACGTCCATGGGCAACCAGATCTACGCCCTCGAGCGCGGCGTGGACATCCTGGTCGCCACCCCGGGCCGGCTGCGCGACATCATCAACCGCGGCGCCTGCTCCCTGGAGGACGTGCGGATCGCCGTCCTCGACGAGGCCGACCAGATGTCCGACCTGGGCTTCCTGCCCGAGGTCACCGAGCTGCTCGACCAGGTCCCGGCCGGCGGCCAGCGCATGCTCTTCTCCGCCACGATGGAGAACGAGATCAAGACCCTGGTCGACCGCTACCTGACCGAGCCCGTCCTCCACGAGGTGGACGCGGCCCAGGGCGCGGTGACGACCATGTCGCACCACATCCTCATCGTGAAGCCCAAGGACAAGGCGCCGGTCACCGCCGCGATCGCCTCCCGCAAGGGCCGCACGATCATCTTCGTCCGCACCCAGCTGGGCGCCGACCGCGTCGCCGAGCAGCTGCGCGACGCCGGGGTGAAGGCCGACGCGCTGCACGGCGGCATGACCCAGGGCGCCCGCACGCGGACCCTGGCGGACTTCAAGGACGGGTACGTGAACGTGCTCGTCGCCACCGACGTCGCCGCCCGCGGCATCCACGTCGACGGCATCGACCTGGTCCTGAACGTGGACCCGGCCGGCGACCACAAGGACTACCTGCACCGGGCCGGCCGTACCGCCCGCGCGGGCCGTACCGGCACGGTCGTCTCGCTCTCCCTGCCGCACCAGCGGCGCCAGATCTTCCGCCTCATGGAGGACGCCGGCGTCGACGCGGCCCGCCACATCATCCAGGGCGGCGCCGCCTTCGACCCGGAGGTCGCCGAGATCACCGGCGCCCGCTCCATGACCGAGGTCCAGGCCGAGTCCGCCGCCAACGCCGCCCAGCAGGCCGAGCGCGAGGTCGCCCAGCTCACCAAGCAGCTGGAGCGCGCCCAGCGCCGCGCCACCGAGCTGCGCGAGGAGGCCGACCGGCTGGTGGCCCGGGTCGCCCGCGAGCGCGGCGAGGACCCGGAGACGGCGGTGGCCGAGGCCCAGGCGACGGCCGCGGAGCAGCTCGCCGTGGCCGAGGAGCCGGCGGAGCGCGAGACCGAGCGCGAGGAGCGCCCGGCGGCGGCACCGTACGAGCGCCGGGAGCGGCGCGGTTTCGAGCGCCGGGACGACCGTCGCGACGACCGCCGTGACGACCGGGGCGACCGCCGTTCGTTCGACCGCGACCGGGACCGCGACCGTGGTTTCGAGCGTCGTGACGACCGGGGTGGCCGTGGCTTCGAGCGTCGCGACGACCGTCGGGACGACCGGGGCGAGCGCCGTCCCTTCGACCGGGACCGTGGTTTCGAGCGTCGTGACGACCGTGGCGGCCGTGGGTTCGAGCGTCGTGACGACCGGGGTGGCCGTGGCTTCGAGCGCCGCGACGACCGTCCGGGCTTCCGCCGTGACGACCGTGGCGGGCACCGGGGCAGCGACCGTCCGTTCAACCGCGACCGCCGTGACGACCGTCCGGGCTTCCGCTCCGGCGGCCACGACCGCCCCTACGGCCGTCGTGACGACCACCGCGGCACCGGCGGCTCCTTCGGCCGCCGCGAGGACAAGCCGCGCTGGAAGCGCAACGGCTGACACCGAGTGAGCTGACACAAGGGCCCGTACGACTCCGGTCGTACGGGCCCTTCCTCGTCCCTGCCGAGTGGCGCATATCACAACAGCGGGCAGGGAATTGCTGGGGACATGGCAGACGACGCGCGTGTGACCGGACAGCGGGCGGCGCCCGGCCCGTCGGACGAGGAGCGGCTGGCCCAGCTCGGCTACACCCAGGTCCTCGCCCGCCGGATGTCGGCGTTCTCGAACTACGCCGTCTCCTTCACGATCATCTCGGTCCTCTCCGGTTGTCTGACCCTGTACCTCTTCGGCATGACCACGGGCGGCCCCGCCGTGATCACCTGGGGCTGGGTCGCGGTCGGCCTGATGACGCTGTCCGTGGGCCTGTCGATGGCCGAGATCTGCTCGGCGTACCCGACCTCGGCGGGCCTGTACTTCTGGGCCCACCGGCTGGCGCCCGCGCGGTCGGCGGCGGCCTGGGCGTGGTTCACGGGCTGGTTCAACGTCCTGGGCCAGGTGGCGGTGACCGCGGGCATCGACTTCGGCGCGGCCTCCTTCCTGGGCGCCTACCTGAACCTCCAGACCGGTTTCGAGGTGACCCCGGGCCGCACGGTGGCGCTGTTCGCGGCGATCCTCGTCCTGCACGGTCTGCTGAACACGTTCGGCGTCCGGATCGTGGCGTTCCTGAACGCGGTGAGCGTGTGGTGGCACGTCCTCGGGGTCGCGCTGATCACCGGCGCGCTGGCGCTGGTCCCCGACCACCACCAGCCGGCGTCCTTCGTCTTCACCCGCTTCGTCAACGAGACGGGCTGGGGCAGCGGCCCGTACGTGGTCCTGCTGGGGCTGCTGATGGCCCAGTACACCTTCACCGGCTACGACGCCTCCGCCCACATGACCGAGGAGACCCGGGACGCCGCCACGGCGGGCCCGAAGGGCATCGTCCGCTCGATCTGGACGTCCTGGATCGCCGGCTTCGTGCTCCTGCTGGGCTTCACCTTCGCCATCCAGTCCTACGACGCGGAACTCGCCTCTCCCACCGGCGCACCGCCCGCCCAGATCCTCCTGGACGCCCTCGGGGCCACCGCCGGCAAGCTGCTCCTGCTGGTGGTGATCGGCGCCCAGCTGTTCTGCGGCATGGCCTCCGTCACCGCCAACAGCCGTATGATCTACGCCTTTTCGCGGGACGGCGCGCTGCCGTTCTCCCGTGTCTGGCGCACGGTCGGTCCGCGTACCCGCACCCCCGTGGCGGCGGTCTGGCTGGCCGCGCTCGGCGCGCTGGCCCTCGGCCTGCCCTACCTGATCAACACGACGGCCTACGCGGCGGTGACGTCGATCGCGGTCATCGGCCTGTACATCGCCTACGTCATCCCGACCTTCCTGCGGGTCCGCAAGGGCGCCGCGTTCGAACGCGGCCCCTGGCACCTGGGCCGCTGGTCCGGGGCGATCGGGGTGGTCTCGGTGACCTGGGTGCTGGCGATCACGGTCCTGTTCATGCTGCCGCAGGTCTCCCCGGTCACCTGGAAGACCTTCAACTACGCCCCGGTCGCCGTCCTGGCCGTCCTCGGCTTCGCCACGGCCTGGTGGCTGGCGTCGGCCCGCCACTGGTTCCTGGCCCGCCGGCCGTCCCCCACACCGGCCGAAAAGTGACCAACGCGCTCGCCCCGTCCCCCCGCGACGCGGCCGTGTCCCCGATACCCGATCGGCGACACGGCCCCGTCCGGCTATGCTCGGACAAGCAACATCGCCCGGGCCCTTAGCTCAATTGGCAGAGCAGTGGACTTTTAATCCATTGGTTGTGGGTTCGAGTCCCACAGGGCCTACGGGAAGGACCCCAGCTCAGCGCGTGACTGAGCTGGGGTTCTGGCGTTTTACCCGCCTTCGAGATCGCTTGCCGGCCCGAGAACCAGACTCCCGTGCGGAACGCGCAACGGCCCCCGGCCGGGTCGGGGGCCCCAGCACCTTCGGCGGGTCGTCCCGGTGCCGGCGCGAGCCGCCCCGACATCGCCATCGGAACGGCGGTCCCCCCGGACGGCCGTACGGGCCGGCGCTGTCCGCGCCGGGCGAAGGGCGGGATCAGCAGTGGCGGGCGGGGCACGCCGACCGCCGACGCGTCAGGGCTTGCCGGCGGCCACTCACCGGAGCCCGCCGCGTGTGGCGTCCGGGTCCGGTCATGGCCGGGCGCGGTCGTCGGGAAAGCGTTGTGCCAGGCGCCGCCGGGCAGAAGTCTGCTCCCCGTGACCACAACAGAGGCTGCGAACACCGCACCGTCCCGGCTCGTCCGTTCCTTCGGCCAGCTCGCGGACCTGGACCCCGACCGACCGGTCGTGACCCTGTTCAGCGGCGGGCTGGACAGCTCCTATCTGCTGCTGCGCCTGCGCCGGATGGGGCTGCGCGAGGTGCACGCCGTGAGCGTGGACATCGGCGAGGACGAATCCGGCCCCTACAAACGCCTGGTGGCCGAGGCGCTCGGCGCACGGCTCCACCTGCTCGACCGACGCGCGGAGTTCGCTGACCGTTTCGTCGCACCGGCCATCGCCGCGCAGGCCGTGTACCTCGGCATCCACCCCGTCAGCTCCACGCTCAGCCGTCCGCTCATCGCGGAGACCGCGGTGCGGCTGGCCCGCTCGCTGGGCGCACAGGCCGTCCTGCACACCGCCAACCGCTCGCAGAACACCCTGCGCCGGCTCAACGGAGCGCTGGCGCTCCTGGGGTACGAGGGCGCGTACGGCAGCCCGTACGACCTCGACCCCGTCACCCGTGAGGACAAGCTGAATGCCCTGCGCGCCGCCGGGGTCGACCTGCTGGCCGGACGGATCGTGAGCGGCGACTCCAACCTGTGGTGCCGTGAGTTCGAGTCGGGCATCCTCGACGATCCCGAACGGCACGAGGTGCCGGAGGAGATGTACGCGTGGAGCCGGCCCACCGCCGCGCCGGGGGCCACCGAACTGCTCACCGTCACCGTCGAGAACGGCCGCCCAGTCGCACTGGACGGGGCCCGGCTGCCGCTCACCGAGCTGATCGAGCTGCTCAACCGGCGCGTGGGTGCCTACGGGCTGGGCCGCTACTCGGGCCTGGAGCACCTGGACCACGGCGAGAAGGTCCTGGAGATCCGCGAGATGCCGGCCGCCTGGCTGCTGCTGAGCACCTACCGGCACATCGAGAGCGCCTGCCTGGATGCCGGACTCGTCCTGGAGAAGCGGCACCTGGAGCAGCTGTGGGTGCGCGAGGCGCTGGAGGGCCGGTGGTTCGGCGAACTGCGGCTGGCCGCCCAGTCGTTCATCGACGCCTGCGCGTCCCGGACCAGCGGCAGCGTCACCTGGCGGCTGCACACGGGCGGTGCCGACACCCGGTCCATCACCGCCGGCCGGCCGCTGTACCTGCGGGACCGGGAGGAGTGGGAGGAGCTGGCGATCGCCGCCGAGTCGGCGCCGTTCGACGCTCCCGCCGTCCCCGCGCTGCTTCCCGCGACCGCCTGACCTCACCCGGTTTCACGACGTACGGAGTTGCACCCATGACCACCGCCCTCGCCCACCCCGCCGCCCTCGACGCCGTCGCCGCCCTGTCCGGGCCCGGCGGGCATCTGATGCCGTCGGCCGCGCTGTCCTCGCTGCTCGGTGTCGACGCCTCCGACTGGGCGCGGTTCGCCGCGCACTGGGACGAGCTGACCCTGGACACCTACATGGCCGACGGCGGCACCTACCGCTTCCGCCGCTACGGCCAGTTCGACCTGGATCCGGCCGCGGGGGAGCTGACGCTGCTGCCGCACGAGCCGTACCGGCAGGAGACCGACGTCAACCCGCTCAACGGCGGCGTCGAGCGGATCTTCGACCCGCTGACGGCGTCGTTCGTGGGCGACCCGCTGCTGCGCTCGGTGCTCGTCACGCTCGGCCGGATCTTCGGTTCCGCCCTCGGCCGGGACACGGAAGGCGCCCGGCGCTGGAACGTCAAGCTGCACCCGTACCGGATCAGCGCCGCCGACGGACAGGTGGGCCAGCCCGCTCCCGAGGGCCGGCACCGCGACGGGGTCACCTTCATCACCTCGCTGCTGATCGGCCGCACCAACGTCGTCGGCGGCGAGAGCGGGGTGTACGCCGACTCGGGCGCCCACCTGCTGACGACTACGCTGTCCGAGCCCGGTGACCTGCTGCTGGGCGACGACCGTCGCACGCTGCACTCGGTGACCCCGGTGCACCCGGTGGATCCCGCGCTGCCCGCACACCGTGACGTCCTGGTGATCGCGTACACGGCGCGCTGAGGGCCGACCCCCCGGCGCGCCGGGCGCCCGCCCCTTTCGCAGCACCGTCTTCGCAGCACCGTCGTCCCCAGTTCCGTAGAGGAGTGCCCATGACCGTCACCGCGGCCCGCAGCGGCAGGCTGACCGATCTTCCCGTCCTGCTGGTCGCGGTGGTGTGGGGCTCCAGCTATCTGGCCGCCAAGGGTGTCACCACGGAACGGACCGTGCTGGCCGTGCTGGTGCTGCGGTTCGCCGTGGCGCTGCCGGTGCTGGTCGCCGCGGGCTGGCGGCGGCTGCGCGGTCTGACCGCCGTGCAACTGCGTGGGGCCGGACTGCTGGGACTGATCCTCGCCGGGATCTTCCTGCTGGAGACGTACGGCGTGGTGCACACCTCGGCGACCAACGCCGGGCTGATCATCAGCCTCACCATGGTGTTCACTCCGCTGGCCGAGAGCCGGGTGCGCGGCACCCGGCTGCCGGGCGCCTTCATGGCAGCCGCCGGGCTGTCGGTGCTCGGCGTGGCGCTGCTCACCCAGGGCGCCGGTTTCAGCGCCCCGACCGGCGGCGACCTGCTGATGCTGGGCGCCGCCGTCGTCCGTACCGTGCATGTCCTGGCCATGTCCAGGATGGCGTCGGTACGCGGAGCGGACGCGCTGTCGCTGACCACCGTCCAGCTGGGCGGGGCGGTCGTCGTGTTCGCCGCGCTGGTGGCGCTGCCGGGCACCGGTGCCTCGCCCTGGGCGGCCGCGGCCGGCTTCGGCGCCGGGGACTGGCTCGGGCTGATCTATCTGTCCGCGTTCTGCACCCTGTTCGCGTTCTTCGTGCAGATGTGGGCGGTGCGCCGTACCTCTCCGTCCCGGGTGAGCCTGCTGCTCGGCACCGAGCCGGTGTGGGCCGCGGCGGTCGGCATCGCCGTCGGCGGGGACCGGCCCGGCTGGCTGGGCTTGCTCGGCGCTGTCCTGGTGCTCGCCGGCACGGCGTGGGGGAGGTCGGTGGCGGACCGGGAAACGGGAGCCGCGAACGCCACGGAGATGGCGGTCACAGGGACGGGAGCCGAGGCCACGGGTGCTGGGGCCCGTCCGGCGGAGCAGGTCGCGGACAGTGACGGCGCCTCACCAGCGCGGGTGAGCGGGGGCGATGGGGGTGCCCCCGCACGCCCTTGAGGCAGTGGGAGAGGGGGGCCGGGCCTTCGCGTCCGGGACAGGATCCGCCGGACAGGCCCTGAGGCCGCGGTGTGGGATCAGGCGTCCAGCCAGCCGAGCCGGACGGCACAGGCCCCGGCCTGGAAGCGGCTGGCGGCACCGAGGCGTTCGGTCAGCTCGGAGACGAGGCGGCGGATCGTGCGTTCGGAGACGCCGAGCTTGCGGGCCATGGCCTCGTCGGTGAGTCCGCCCGCGAGCATCCGCAGCAGTTCCAGGTGGCGTCCCTCGGGGCGCCACGCGCCGTCCGGCCCGGCCGCCGCGTCGGTCAGCACGTTCGCCGCCGCCCAGCAGTGCTCGAAGATCTCCCGGAACACTCCGACCAGCGTCTCTCCCCGGAGGATCACCGCAGTGATCTCACCGATGGCCGACGGCGGCGCCGGTACCAGCGCGGTCGAGCTGTCCACGACGATCAGCCGCAGCGGCAGCGTGTGCGCGGTGCGCACCTGCGCCCCGGCCGCGCTCAGCCGGCGCAGGTAGGACGCCATGTGCGGCACGGCCGCCGCGGAGCCCAGGTGGATCGTGCGCATGCGCACCCCGCGCCCGATCACCGCGAGGTCCCGCTCCAGGCCCGACTCGACCATCCGAGCGGGCAGCGCGCGTCCGGGGTGCAGCGACAGCACCTCCTCCTCGACACGCCGGGACACGTCCTCCAGCGCCGCCGAGACGTTCGCGGCACCGATCACCACCTCCATCCGCACCGGGAGCAACTCCCGTGCGTACACCGGCTGGAAGTCCGTGAGGATCCGCGTCAGCGCGGAGCGCGTACGCTGCACGGAGCTGAGCAGCCCGGCCGTGTGCTGCTCCTCCTCCACGAGGAGATTGCGCAGCGCGGTGTCGGGAGACAGCGCCGTCCATCCGTTCCCGCTGTCCGGGGATGGCACGAACAGCCGTAGTCTGTTGAGGAGTTGGAGGGTGTCGGCGAACTCCGCGTCGCTCCAGCCGCGCTCGCCGATCACGCTCTCGGGGTGCCAGTTCGCATCCTCCAACGCAATGCGATAGAGCTCCTGCGCACGCTCCTTCACATCCATCGGGCCCCTCCATGTCGTCCCTCGGCGCGACCGCCCCCGGGCCGGGTGCCCAGTGGATCCTAGGAACGTCCCTGCTCAGCTGGCCAGACAAGGTCCGGCATACGGACGCGGCGGGAGCCGGGCGAGCCGTCCGGGCCTGGCCATGGCCGGTCCCGGAACCAGCGGAGACATGGCGGTGGGTGACCGTTCCGGCACATGCTGACGGCACACCGCGTACTCGCACACCGCACCCCCAGCCCACCCCGATCCCGGAGGTTCGCCATGCCCGCTCCGTCCGCCGCGTCCGTCCTGTCCGCCGCGTCCGTCCGGCCTCGGCTCCGGCGTCGGTTCCGGCGTGTCGCCTCCGCCGTCGCCTTCGCCGCCCTGCTCGCGGGCGGCGCCTGCGTCGCAGGTGCGCCGGCGGCGGACACCACGGCCGTCGCCGCCGGCTCCGACTCCCTCATCTGGGGCTGACCGCCGTGTCCGTACCGGCCGTCGCCGTCGTCGCCCCGCTCACCGGGCCGCGAACGGCCGCGGGCACCGTCCTCCTCGCCGAGGTGGACCGGCTCCGTGGCGGCGCCCCGGGAACGGCCGACTGGCAGGTCTTCCACGAGTCACCCGGTGTCGCGCACACCGTGGTGGCCGGCGACTTCACGGCGGTCGTCGGCCACGCCGACCCGTCGGTCGCCGACGGCGCGCTGGAGGTCTACAGGCAGGCCGGACTGCCCTGTCTGCTGCCGCTGCTCCCCGGCCGCGCGCCCGCGCTGAGCTGGGGGCCCGACGAAACCCACCTCGCCCGCGCGCTGGCCGACGCCGCGCTCGCCCTCGCCGCGAGGGCGCTGACGGTGGCGTACGACGACGACCGGGACAGCACCGGACTGGCCGGGCTGTTCGCCGCGCGGGCACGGGCGACGGGGCTCGCCGTGCGGACCGGTGGGGGCACCGGTGACGTCCTCGCCCTGCTCGCCCCACAGCACCGGTTGCCGGCCCTCCTGCGCGCCCGGGAGGGGGAGTCGTGGCGGGCTGTGCTGGTGGTGGCGGACTGCGGGTTGCCGTCGTTCGACGCGCTCGTGACGGCAGCCGCGCGGCTGCCCGTGTGGGCCGTCCATGCCGAGCCGTGTCTGGTTCGCCGTACCCGGGCGGCCGTGGCCTCGCTGGCCGCCGCCCTGGCCGAGGACCCCTCGCTGCGGGGCGCCCGGCTCGCCTCGCGGGTCCTGTCCCGCTCGGCGCTCCTGATCGGTCCGGACGGCGGTGTGCTCGGCGGGGGGCGGCGCGTGTCACGGCTGTCCGCGGTGTGCCCGGTCCGGGCCGCGGCCCGGGAGGACGCCCTGACCGTCCCGCACACCCAGGCGGTCTGACTCCCGGCTCGGACGACCCGCACCCCGCCGGCCAGCGGCACGCCCGGCCGGTGGACGAGGCCGTCCGCCCCCGGTCACCCCGCCCGGTACGCCCGGAGGAACGCCGACACCCCGCCCGTGATCAGGCGGTCCTGTTCCGCGGGGGGCAGGGGCAGTACCCCGTAGTGGGTGAACTGGACGATCGTGTGGGAGATCAGGGCCATGAAGTGGCCCGCCGCCAGGGGCGCGTCGCCGTGCAGGTCGAGCAGGCCGGCGTCCTCCAGGCGGGCCAGCGCGTCGGTGAGCGCGCGGCCGACCGGTGCCGGTCCGGCCTCGTGCCAGGCCGTGAGGACCTCCGGCGGCACGTGGTCGGCCTCCGCGTGGATGTGGCGGACCAGCGCGAAGTGGTACGCGTAGTCGGCCATGAGCCGGATGAGCCCCCGGGCCAGTGAGACGAGGTCGCGTTCGAGGTCCTCGGGGCGCGGCGGGCGCTCGGGGTCCAGCGCGGCGCGCAGGCGGGCCAGTTGGGCGTCCCGGACCTCGCTCGACGTCCAGGTGACGACCGCCTGGAAGAGCTGTGCCTTGCCGCCGGGGAAGTGGTTGTAGAGCGTGCGCGTGGAGACCCCGGCCGCGGCGGCGAGCGCGTCGACCGAGGCGCGCGCGTAGCCCTCCCGGCCGAAGACCGCGCAGGCGGCGCTCGCGATGTCCTGCCGCTTGCGCAGCTTGCGCGGCGACACCTCGCCCTCCGCCCGCTCCCGCCGGGCCTCGTCCGTCCCGCCCATCCGTGCCTCCCTGGCTCCCGCGTGTCCGGCCCACCCTAACCGAAGTACAACGGTCGTTGTAATTTTTACAACGACCGTTGTACTTTGATGGCGGGGCGCTCGCCGGACGCGGTCGCCCGCCACCGCATCGCTCAGAGGGGGGACAGTCATGTCCGTCACCGATTCCGTCACCGGGGCCCGCGCCGCCGAGGACTCACCGCTCCGCGTCGCCGTGATCGTCGGCAGCGTGCGGGAGGGACGTCAGGGCCGCGCGGTCGCCGACTGGTTCCTCGCCACCGCCGCCGAGGCCGGCCCGGACCTCGCCTACGACGTGATCGACCTCGCCGAGGTGGACCTGCCGCTGGTGCTGCCGGGCTGGGGCGGTACGCCCGGACCCGGGGCCGCCGCCGCGCTGCGCGAGGTCTCGCCGCGGCTCGCCGCCGCCGACGCGTTCGTGGTCGTCACGCCCGAGTACAACCACAGCTTCCCGGCCGCCCTGAAGAACCTCCTGGACTGGCACTCACGCGAATGGCAGGCCAAGCCGGTCGGATTCGTGTCGTACGGCGGTCTCGGCGGCGGCCTGCGCGCGGTCGAGCAGCTCCGGCTGGTCTTCGCCGAACTGCACGCCGTGACCGTGCGCGACTCGGTCAGCCTGCACGGCCCCTGGTCCGGGCTCGGCGCGGACGGGACCCCGCGCGACGCCGAGGTGTGCGCGGGCGCCGCCAAGGGCATGCTGGGCCGGCTCGCCTGGTGGGGCCGGGCGCTGCGCGCCGCGCGCGCCGAGCACCCCTACGCGGCCTGAGGGGCGGCGGACGGATGAGTACCGTGCGCCCCGCGAAGTCCGGCCCGGCCCGCACCGAGGCGCCGGCCGCACCGCCCACCGCCCTCTACCGCGTCGTCATCGTCGTGGTCCTCGGCACCGTCATGTCCGTGCTCGACATGACGATCGTCAACGTTGCGCTGCGCCGACTGTCGGAGTCCTTCGGGGCCCCGCTGGAAACCATCCAGTGGACCGCGACCGCGTACACGCTCGCGCTCGCCGCCGTCATCCCGGTCGCCGCCTGGGCGATGGCCCGGATCGGGGCCAAGAGCACTTACGTGCTCGCGCTCGCCCTGTTCACGCTGGGCTCGCTGCTCGCCGCCTGCGCCTGGGACGCGACCAGCCTGATCGCGTTCCGCGCGGTGCAGGGGCTGGGCGGCGGACTGCTCCAGCCGGTCGGCATGGCGATGGGCATGCGGGTCGCCGACCGGGCCCGGCTCGGCCGCGCGATGGCCCTGCTGGGGCTGCCGATCCTGGTCGGCCCGGTCGCCGGTCCGGTGCTCGGCGGATGGCTGGTCGACGCCGCCTCCTGGCAGTGGATCTTCCTGATCAACCTGCCCGTCGGCGCCCTGGCCCTGTTCCTCGCGGCCCGCCTGCTGCCGAAGGACGCCCCGCGCGCCCCCGGCACCGGCCGGCCCCGGCTCGACCTCCCCGGTCTGCTGATGCTCTCGCCCGGCCTGGCCCTGCTCCTGTACGGCCTCTCGCGCGGCGGCGAGCGCGGGGACTTCACGGCCCCCGGCGCGCTGCTGCCGACGCTCGCCGGCGCGGTGCTCGCCGCGGCCTTCGTACGGCGGGCGCTCACCGTCCGCGCGCCGCTGCTGGACCTGCGGCTGCTGCGGGACCGTACCTTCGCCGCCGGCGTCGCCACGCTCGCCCCGTTCACCTGCGGTTACTTCGGCTCGATGCTGCTCGGCCCGCTGTACTGGCAGCAGGAGCGGGGCCTGAGCGCCACGGCGGCCGGGCTGCTCGGCGCGCCGGTCGGGCTCGTCGTCGGTACGACGATGCAGATCGCGGCGCGGCGGGTCGACCGGGTCGCCCCGCGCCTGCTGATCGCGGCGGGGTGCGCGGTGGGCGCCCTCGGCATGGCCCTGCTGGCCTGGCAGACCGGGACGCCCGGGGCCGCGCCGTGGCGGATCGTCGTCGCGGGCGTGGTGATGGGCGTGGGCGCCGGGATGACGCTGATGCCGGCGATGACCACCGCGAGCCGTGAGCTGCCCGCGGACCGGCTGGCCGGGGCGAGCACCGCGCTGAGCATCAACGCCCAGCTGGCCGCGTCGGTCGGGACGGCCCTGCTGTCCGTGCTGCTCGGGGCGGCCGGCCCGGACCCGGCCGGCTTCCGGCTCACCTACGCCGTGGCGGCGGCGCTGCTCGTCCTCGCGGTACCGGCCGCGCTCCGCCTCCCGGCCGGGCGACAGGGCTGAGCCCGGCTGTCCGTTCAGCCCGCCGTCAGCTCCGTGAGTTCGGCCAGCGGCAGGGTGTGCCGGGTCTGGAGGGCCTTGGCGCGCAGGTAGTGGATGTTGTGGGCGGTGGTGAAGACGCCGGTGGGCACGCGGTCCCGGACGGCGATGCCCAGCGCGCGCAACTGGTCCGCCTTGTCGGGGTTGTTGGACAGCAGGTCCAGCTCCGTGACGCCGAGGGCGGTGAGCATCTGGGCGGCGGCCGTGTAGTCGCGGGCGTCCTCCGGCAGGCCGAGGGCGGCGTTCGCCGCGTAGGTGTCGAGCCCGTCGTCCTGGAGGGCGTACGCGTCGAGCTTGTTGTAGAGGCCGATGCCCCGGCCCTCCTGGCGGAGGTACAGCAGGATCCCGCCGCGGTCGGTGATGCGCTCGACCGCCTCGCGCAGCTGCGGTCCGCAGTCGCAGCGGGCCGAGCCGAAGACGTCCCCGGTCAGGCACTCGGAGTGCAGCCGCACCAGCGGGACGGGGCCCGGGTCGCCCAGGACGACGGCGAGGTGCTCCCGGCCGTCGGCGAGGCCGTGGAAGGTGACGAGTTCCGCGTCGGCGCCGTAGCCGTCGGCGAACCGCAGCGGTACCCGGACTCGGGCGCGGGGGGTGGCGGTGGGGATGTCGGGCATGCGGATCCCTCCGGAGCATGTGCTTCAGATTTGAAGCAGTGGTACGCAGGGACCCTATCCCATGCTTAAAAGTTAAAGCAATTGACCTCGCCGAGGTCAGGAGCAGGACGACCGGCGCCGCCAGGGGACGTCGTCCGCCCCCGCCCCGGCCCCCTCGCCCTGCAAGCCCTGAGCGATCCCCGCGCAGATCTCCTCCAGCTGCCCCACCTGCTCCTCGGTGAGCCGGTCGAACAGCAGCGAACGGACGGTCTCGACGTGCCCGGGCGCCGTACGCTCCAGTACGGCCATCCCCTCGTCCGTCAGCACCGCGAGCGAGGCGCGCCTGTCGGCGGCACAGTTCTCCCGGCGCACCAGGCCGTCCCGCTCCAGCCGGTTCACCACGTACGTCAGCCGGCTGCGGGTGATCTTCAGCGCCTCGGCGAGGTCGGTCATGCGCAGCCGCCGGCCGGGGGCGTCGGAGAGGCCGGCCAGTACCGAGTAGAACAGGTGCGGCATGCCGCCCACCTGCTGGAGCTGCCGGTCGATCGCGTCCTCCAGAAGGCGGGAGGCGGCGATGTAGGCGCGCCAGGCGCGCTGCTCCTCGGGCGTGAGCCAGCGGGTCGTCATGCCGCCAGTGTAGGTTTGTTTAAAACTTGAACCAAGCCGTCCGCAGCCCCCGCCCCGCCCGCCTCCACAGGAAAGAGCGCCGATGCCCCTGCCGTACGTGCTGCTGTCCGCCGCCGTCTCCCTCGACGGCTACCTGGACGACACCGGCCCCGAGCGGCTGCTGCTGTCCGGCCCGGCCGACTTCGACCGGGTCGACGGGGTACGGGCCTCGGTCGACGCCATCCTGGTCGGCGCCGGCACGATCCGCGCCGACAACCCCCGCCTGCTGGTCAACTCGGCCGAGCGGCGCGCGGCCCGGCGCGCGGCGGGCCGCCCCGAGTACCCGCTGAAGGTCACCGTCACCGGCTCCGGCGACCTCGACCCGGCGGCGCACTTCTGGCACACCGGTGGCGGCAAGCTCGTCTTCGCCACCGACCGGGGCGCCGTACGGGCCGCGCGCCTCCTCGGGAACACCGCCGATGTCGTCCCGCTCGGCCCCGCCCTGGACTGGCGGGCCCTGCTGGAGCACCTGCACGACGTGCGCGGGGTGCGGCGGCTGATGGTCGAGGGCGGCGGCACGGTCCACACCCAGCTGCTCCAGCAGGGCCTGGCCGACGAACTCCAGCTGGTCCTCGCCCCGCTGTTCGTCGGCGATCCGGCGGCCCCGCGGCTGTTCGGGCCGGGCGCCTACCAGGGCGGACGCCTGCGCCTGCTGGAGACCCGCCGGATCGAGGACGTCGTCCTCATGCGGTACGCGCCCACGGCTCCCGGCTCCGGTGCGGACGCCACCGCCGCCGACCGCCACTGGCTGCGCACCGCCTGCGAACTGGCGGCCCTGTGCCCGCCGTCCCGGACGGCGTTCAGCGTGGGCGCGGTCGTGGTCGCCGCCGACGGCACGGAACTGGCCCGGGGGTATTCGCGCGAGGGCGACGACCCGGTGGTGCACGCGGAGGAGGCGGCGCTGGCGAAGACCGACCCGGCCGACCCGCGGCTGCCCGGCGCCACGGTCTACTCCAGCCTGGAGCCGTGCGCCCGCCGCGCCTCCCGGCCGGCGCCCTGTGCCGAGCTGATCCTGCGGGCCGGGGTGCGCCGGGTGGTCACCGCCTGGCGGGAGCCGGACACGTTCGTCGAGGCGGCCGACGGTACGGGCGTGCTGACGGCGGCGGGAGCGCGGGTCGTCGTCCTGCCGGAGCTGGAGGATCTGGCGAAGGCGCCGAACGCCCATCTGCCGGGCTGAGGACCGCCCCGGGTGAACCGCTCTGGGGGCGGATACACCCAGGGCCCGGAATCCTTGGGATTCCGGGCCCTGGGCCTTCAGTAGCGGGGACAGGATTTGAACCTGCGACCTCTGGGTTATGAGCCCAGCGAGCTACCGAGCTGCTCCACCCCGCGTCGTTGTGACTCCAGTGTACGCCATGTGCGGGATGCTTCGCACACCGGTTTCCGCGGGCCCCTCGGCGGGCCCCTCGGCGGGCCTCGCCGACGAGTGGTCGCGGGTGTCACACAGGGTGATCGGGTGAGCGCGCTCGCATAACAACTGAGTCACCATCAAAATCGTGAGTGACTGCTGACCGCTTCTGAGTGCCGGTCAAATTGCCCGTTCTGGCGGGATAGTTGCTGATAACTCCACCGGTAAAAACGTTAATGATCAAGGGGACCGGCTTGGAAAGTCACTGTCAGGTCTATTAACGTTCGATAACGCAGCGCGGTCGTCCCAGCCGTCACAAGAGACGGCTCCGTGCGCACGCGCCGAATCCCGCGAGGGAACCGGGGAACCACCACTTTGGGGTGAATCACGCGGATACCGCCGTGTACTCACGCGAGTCCACGACCGGATATACGCGCGTAGGAGACCTTCCTGCTCCGAACCCGTCAGCTAACCCGGTAGGCGGAGGAAGGAAAGGAGTACGCCCGCGTGGCGTCCAACCGGCCTGGCCCCGAAGCCCCGTCCATACCGGCACAGCGCGACACCGAGCCCGAGACCTTCGGCTACGGCGCCTACCGCGCCGACGAGGGCCCGTGGGAGGAGTGGAACCCCACCGAGGACTCCGTCGCCCCGGTCCGCGGCCGGCACCGGGTCGCCAAGCAGCGCGGCGGCTTCGCGCGCAGCTCCACCGTCCTCGGCGTCGGCGTCATGGCCGCGGTCGGCGCGGGCGGCATGGCCAGCGCCAACACCGGCAAGCCGCCGGTCTCCATCTCCATGCCGGACCTGCCCTCGGTCGGCTCCCTCTTCCAGGACGGCTCCGGCGACGACCGGACCGCCGAGGCCGCCACCACCACGCTCAGCACCGTCGCCGTGGCCTCCGACGCGAACCGGGACAGCGCCGACGCGGGCGAGGTGCTGCGCAACCGGATCATGGCGCAGGCCGAGCAGCAGCAGGGCCAGGCCGACAGCAAGGCCGCCGCGGCCGCGCTCGCCGCCGCCGAGAAGCAGACCGCCGAGGCCGCCGCCCAGGCCGAGCAGCAGGCCGCCGCCGAGGCCGCCGCCGCCAAGGAGAAGGCGGAGGCCGCGGCCGAGAAGGCGAAGGCCGAGGCGAAGCGGGCGGCCGAGGAGAAGCGGCTGGCCGAGCTGGCCAGGCAGTACGCGCTGCCCACCTCCGCCTACACGATCACCTCGACGTTCGGGCAGGCCGGCTCCATGTGGTCCTCCGGCCACCACACCGGACTGGACTTCGCCGCCCCCACCGGCACCCTGATCAAGGCCGTGCACAGCGGCACGATCACCGAGGCGGGCTGGGCCGGCGCCTACGGCTACCGCACCATCCTGACCCTGGACGACGGCACCGAGCTGTGGTTCTGCCACCAGTCCTCGATCAACGTCACGGCCGGCCAGAAGGTCGCCACCGGCGAGGTCATCGGCCGCGTCGGCGCCACCGGCAACGTCACCGGCCCGCACCTGCACCTGGAGGTCCACCCCGGCGGCGCGCCCACCGGCATCGACCCGATGGCGTGGCTGCGCGACAAGGGCCTCACCCCCTGACGGCCCCTTCCAAAAGGTCCGGAAATCGGCGCCGGCGGCGGGATGCGATCGCCCTCCGCCGGCGTTGACACGACGTATGACGTCACTTCGTAAACTCGGCTCCTCCGACCTCGAGGTCTTCCCGCTCGCCCTGGGCGGCAACGTCTTCGGCTGGACGGCCGACGAGCAGACCTCCTTCGCCGTCCTCGACGCCTACACCGCGGCCGGTGGCAACTTCGTCGACACCGCCGACGTGTACTCGGCCTGGGCCGAGGGCAACAAGGGCGGCGAGTCCGAGACCATCCTCGGCGCGTGGCTCAAGGCCCGCGGCAACCGCTCGGACGTGGTCGTCGCCACCAAGGTCAGCCAGCACCCCGAGTTCCAGGGCCTGTCCGCCGCGAACATCAAGGCCGCCGCCGACGCCTCGCTGCGCCGCCTGGGCACCGACTACATCGACCTCTACTACACCCACTTCGACCAGCCCGAGGTGCCGGTCGAGGAGATCATCGGCGCGCTGGACGAGCTGGTGAAGGCGGGCAAGGTCCGGCACATCGCCGCCTCCAACATCGGCGCCGAGCGCCTGCGCGCGTCCCTGGAGTTCTCCGACCGCGAGGGCCTGGCCCGCTACGTCGCCGTCCAGCCGCACTACAACCTGGTCTCCCGCGACACCTACGAGGGCCCGCTCCAGGAACTCGTCGCCGCCGAGGGCCTGTCCGCCGTCCCGTACTTCGCGCTCGCCTCGGGCTTCCTGACCGGCAAGTACCGGCCCGGCGCGACGGTGGACAGCGCCCGCGCCGACCGGGTGCAGGACTACGTGGCCTCCGAGCGCGGCCAGAAGGTCCTGGCGGCCCTGGACGAGGTCGCCGCCGCCCACGAGGCCCCGGTCGCCACGGTCGCCCTGGCCTGGCTGGCCGCCCAGCCGACGGTCACCGCCCCGATCGCCTCCGCCCGCACCCCGGAGCAGCTTCCGGCGCTGCTCGGCGTGGCGGAGCTGAAGCTGACGGACACGGAGGTCGCGAAGCTGACGGCGGCCTCCGCCTAGTACGGCTCACGGTGGCCCCCGCGGTCAGGGCCGGTACGGGGTGTCAGGTCCGGTACGGGTTGTAAGGGGAGTACGCCACCGCCGGGTATCCGTACGGCGCCGCCGGCCCGTACACCGGGGCCGGGGCGGCGGCCCGGCTCGCGTACTCCAGCGCCGGCCGGGCCACGTGCCGGCGCCGCCACAGCTCCGCCAGCAGCTCCCGCTCCCGTACGGCGAAGTCCGCCCCGGCCCTGCCCGTGCGCCCGCGCCGGCGCAGGAAGGCGAGCGAGGTGGCGTACCCCTCGTAGCGGGCCACCTCCCGGGCCGCCGGGCGGCCGTGGTGGTGCCGGGCGTAGTCCCGGGCCATCCGGCGCGCCCGCATCGACCCGAGCGCGAACGGCTCGCCCGGCCCCAGCCACCCGGCCAGCACATACGCCGGCAGCTCCGCGCGCACGGCGCGCAGCTCCCGCTGCCGGGTCCAGACCGCGAGCCAGGTCACCAGCCCGAACACGGGCACCATGAAACCGCCGTAGACGGCGAAGAACCCGTACTGCCCGAAGGTGGCCGAGCCGTTCCAGAAGGCGTGCATGCCCATCGCGAGCAGCAGCCCGCACACCGGCAGCAGGATCCGCCGCACCGGCCGGCGCTCGGCGGACAGCGCGGCGATGCCGAAGCCGATGCCGGTCAGGACGGTGAACAGGGGGTGCGCGAACGGGGACATGACGATGCGCACGAAGAACGTGGCGGCGGTCACGGAGGCGATGCCCCGGTCGCCGGTGAGCTGGTCGGTCCCGAAGGCCGTACCGAGGTAGAGGATGTTCTCGGTGAACGCGAACCCGGTGGCGGTGGTCCCCGCTATCACCACGCCGTCCACGATCCCGGTGAAGTCGCGTCTGCGGAAGAGGAAGACCAGCAGCACGGCGGCGGCCTTCGCGGACTCCTCCACGACCGGCGCTATCACCGTGGCGCCGAGGGTGTCGGCGCTCGCCGGGTCGGCGGTGGAGGTCGCGATCCACTCGGTGGCGAAGCTGTTGGCCACGATGGCTATCAGCGCCGCCGCGCAGGCCCCCCAGGCGAAGGAGAACACCAGGTTCCGCCAGGGGCCCGGCTCCACCCGGTCCAGCCACCGGAACGCGGCGAGCAGCCAGGGCACCGGCAGCACGGCCAGCCCGAGCCCGACGAGGAACCCGTCCGTGCCGGTCTGCCGCCGCACGAGCGCGAGGATGACCAGCCCGGACAGCGCCAGCAGCGTGCTCGGCGCCCCGTACCGCACCCACCTGCGCTGCCACCAGTGCGGGTGGCGGAGTCCTCCGTCGCCGGGGCTCGGAGGACGGGTCGGGAACGGAGGACTGGTGGCCACGGCATCGACCCTAACGGTGACGGGACGAGGGGCTGAGCGGATTATCGGCCCGGACGTCGAGTGGTCCGGGCCGTCCGGTCGGCTATCCGTCCTGGCGGTGCGGTACGCGTCGGAACAGCAGATCGTTCACGACGTGTCCCTTGTCCAGTCCCTGTCCCTCGAAACGGGTCAGCGGCCGGAACTCCGGACGCGGCGCGAAACCGCCGTCCGGCTGGGTGTTCTCGAAGTCGGGGTGCGCGGTGAGCACGTCCAGCATCTGCTCGGCGTACGGCTCCCAGTCCGTGGCGCAGTGCAGCAGCGCGCCGGGCCTCAGCCGGGTCGCGGCGAGCGTCAGGAACTCGGGCTGGATGAGCCGCCGCTTGTGGTGCCGCTTCTTGGGCCAGGGGTCGGGGAAGTAGACGCGCAGCCCGTCCAGCGAGTCCGGGCGGAGCATCTCCCGCAGCAGGATGATCGCGTCGCCGTTGCCCACCCGGACGTTGGTGAGGCCGCCCCGGGCGGCGAGGCCCAGCAGGTTGCCCTGGCCCGGGGTGTGCACGTCGACGGCCAGGATGTTGGTGTCCGGGTCGCCGGCGGCCATCCGCGCGGTGGCCTCGCCCATCCCGAACCCGATCTCCAGGACCACGGGACGGTCGTTCCCGAACAGCTCGGCCAGGTCGATCACCCGCTGCCCGTCGATGTCCAGCCCCCACTTGGGCCACAGCCGCTGCAAGGCGTCCGCCTGCCCGGCCGTCACCCGGCTGCGCCGTGGCTGGAAGCTCCGGATCCGCCGCTCGAAGTGCGAACCGGCGGGGTCCGCCTTGGGCCCGTCCGGGAAGCGCGGTTCGCCCTTGGCCCGGGTGTGCCGGGCGGGGTCACCGGGGGCGGGCGGGGCGGCGGGGGAGTTCAGGGAGTCAGACACAGTGAGCCCAATTTTACGGGTCCGGTTCCTGTGGATCCGGTCCCGCGGCCCGCGGCCGCGGGCCGGTCAGTCCGGTGTCCGGAGCATGGCCAGCGCCCGGCGTCCGATCTCGCGGCCGATGGGCAGCGAGGCGGTGGCCGCGGGCGAGGGCGCGTTCAGCACGTGCACCGCCCGCGCCCCCTCCCGGATCAGGAAGTCGTCCACCAGCGTCCCGTCCCGCAGCACCGCCTGCGCCCGCACCCCGGCCGGGGCCGGCACCAGGTCCCCGGCGTCCACGCCGGGCAGCAGTCTGCGCACCGCCTCCAGGAACGCCCCCTTGGACACCGAGCGGCGCAGCTCGCCCGCGCCGTACCGCCAGTGCCGCCGGGCGATCGCCCACGAGCCGGGCCAGGCCAGGGTCCCGGCCAGCTCCCGGGGCCGTACGACCCCCCAGCCGTACCCCTCGCGGGCCAGCGCCGGGACCGCGTTGGGGCCGATGTGCACGCCGCCGTCGACACCGCGGGTCAGATGCACCCCGAGGAACGGGAACGCCGGGTCCGGCACCGGATACACCAGTCCCCGCACCAGCTCGGGCCGGGCCAGCTCGTAGTACTCCCCGCGGAACGGCACGATCCGCACCCCCGGCTCGTCCCCGGTCAGCCGCGCCACCTCGTCGCAGCGCAGCCCGGCGCAGTTGACCAGCACCCGGGCGCGGACGACGGCTCCGGCCGCGGTGAGCACGGCCACGCCCCGCTCCGGCCGCCGGTCCACCCGGACCACCTTCGCGCCGTACCGGATCTCCGCGCCGGAGGCCCGGGCCAGCTCCCGCGCCACGGCCGCGTAGTCGCACACGCCGGTGGTGCCGACGTGTATGGCGGCCAGGCCGCGCACCTCCGGTTCGTACTCGGCGATCTGCGCCGGTCCCAGCTCGCGAACCGGGATGCCGTTCTCCCGGCCGCGCTGCACGAGCGCGTGCAGCCGTGGCAGCTCGGCGCGCTCGGTGGCGACGATCAGCTTCCCGGTGACGGCGTGCGCGATGCCGTACTCGGCGCAGAACTTCACCATCTCGGCGGCGCCCCGCACCGCGTACCGCGCCTTGAGGGAGCCCGGGCGGTAGTAGATCCCGCTGTGGATGACCCCGCTGTTGCGTCCCGTCTGGTGCCGGGCGGGCCCGTCCTCCTTCTCCAGCACCGTCACGCGGGTGCCCGGCGCCGCCCGCGTGATCGCGTACGCCGTCGAAAGCCCGACGATCCCCCCGCCGACCACGAGCACATCACAGTCGTACGCCCCGCCCAGCACCGAGCACCACCTCCACTCCCGATAGTGCACTGCGCCACTGACAGCGGCTTCAAACGCCCGGCCCGCGGCGTCCGCCGGCAGACGCGGAGGCGGTGCGGTCCTACGCCGGTGCCATCAGCAGCGGCCGGGCCCGCTCGCGCAGCTCCACCACCCGCGGCTCGTCCCCGTACGGCTCCAGCCGGTGCAGGAGGTCCTTCACGTACTCGGTGGTCCGCGCGGACGAGATCCGCCCCGCCACCTCCACGGCCCGCACCCCCTGCTCGCACGCCGCGTCGAGGTTCCCCGACTCGAGTTCGGCGACGGCGGAGACGACCAGGCGCAGCCCGTGCGACCGCACGAACTCCTCCGTCGGCTTCGACAGCGCCTGCTCGGTGAACCTCCGCACCTGACGGGGCGCCTTGAGATCGCGGTAGCACTCGGCGGCGTCCGCCGCGAACCGGTCGTATCCGTAGAAACCCAGCCAGGAGGGGTCGTTGTCGCCGGGGCGGGACCGCTCCAGCCAGCCCTCCGCCGCCTTCAGCGCCGCGCCCGCCGCCTGCGCGTCGCCCGCGCGCGCGTGTGCCCGCGCCTCGACCAGCCGGAAGAAACTCATGGTGCGGGCGGTGGCCAGCCCCCGGTTGCGCTCCAGCGCCGCCTGCGCGAGGTCCACCCCCTCGTCGCCGAAGCCCCGGTAGGTGGCCTGCAACGACATGGAGGCCAGCACATACCCCCCGAGGGGGACGTCGGCCGCCGCGCGCGCGAGGCGCAGCGCCTGGATGTAGTACCGCTGCGCGGCCTCCTGCTGCCCGGTGTCGAAGGCCATCCAGCCCGCGAGCCGGGTGAGTTCGGCGGAGGCGCCGAACAGGGCGCGGCCCACCTCGTCGGAGTACGAGCCGAGCAGCAGCGGTGCCGCCTCCACCCGCAGGCACTCCGGCACCATCGACGAACGCCAGTCCCCGCCGCCGTACTTGGAGTCCCAGCGCCGGGCGTCCTCGGCGGCCTCCCTGAGCTTGCGCACATCGCTGTGGCCGACTTTGAGCGGCGGGCCGGAGCCCTCGGCGGCGCTCGCCTCCCGCGCGACCGAACTGTCGGCGGGGGTTATCAGCCAGCGCGAGGCGGGCGTTGCGTATGCGCTCACCGCGAACGATCCGGCGAGGGACTGCCAGATGCCGCCGGAGCCGGCCCGGCGGCCGGCCAGGTCGAGGCGGTACAGCTCGGTCGCCGACTTCACCGCCTGTGCCACGTCCCGGGGGAAGGCGAGGCCCACCTCCGGCGCGGGATCCGCGTCCGCCAGGCCGATCTCGTGCAGCGGGACCGGGCGGCCGAGCTTCTGGCCGATGGCGGCGGCGATCAGATGCGGCGCCGCACCCTGCGGCACCATGCCCTTCGACACCCAGCGCGCCACGGACGTCTTGTCGTAGCGAAGCGTCAGACCGCGCTGGGCGCCAAGGTCGTTGACGCGCCGGGCGAGTCCGGCGTTGCTGATTCCCGCGAGGGCGAGAACGGCGCCGAGCTTTTCGTTCGGCCCGCGTTGCTCCCTGGACATGCGCCACCCCTCGACACAGACGGCTGCCGCGCTGGCATAACCGTGCGGCATTCGTAAACCCAGCGTAGTTCGCCGCATCCCAAGCGTTAAGGGGCAATGTTCCGGATGGCGGGATTGTGGTCGGTGGGTGGGCGCGGCCCTGTACGCACCGTGCACGGGCTGTCGCGACGTGCCCCCGCCCGTGTGGCCGTGCGCCCGCCCGTGCGCTCTTCTCCGGCCATCCGGGGAGCGGTTCCATGGGCCGTGCGTGGGTCGGCCCGCTGTACTGGATCCAGTGGGCTGGGGGACACCGCCGCCTTCATCCCCGCGGGTGGCGGACCGGTCCGGGAGGCGTCGTCCGCCTCCCGGACCGTGCGTACGAGTAAGCCCCCTGGCGCTCCGCAGGCCTGTACGGAGAGTGCTCGATTCCGGCGCCCCATCAAGGATTTGGCTGAAAATAATCCCCCGATCGTGCGGTGGATTTCCTTCGTGACCATGCAACTTGAGGGCGCGAAAGGGGATTTGGGGGAGCGCATTAGGGGCGCATTCGCATCGCCCCCGTGGGGCGCCGCCTCCGCCGCACCCGCCCGCCACCCGTCAACTCCCCTTGCCGCACCGCGTACATCCCCCGGTGCGAGGCGGCCACGCCGCGCCTCCCCGGCCTGTTCTTCATGGCAGCATGGGGGCCGGTTCGTACGGTGCACTGGTGGTCCACAGCCTGTGGAGGCGTCGATGCGGTGGTTGGTGGGGTGGAGCAGCACCGCCGCGGGCGCCGCCGGGACCGGCTCCGCGGGGGCCGTCGGATACGACGGCGAAACCCTGCAACCGGTCGGCTCCCAGCTCCTGTGGGGCGACCCGGACCCCCTGTGGGCGGTCGGCGACTGGCGCCCCGACGAGGTGCGCGTGGTGCACGCCGACCCCGAGCACCGGATCGCCGTCCTCGGCATCTGCGGCGCCACCGACGAGGAACTGCGGCGCGGCCTGTTCACCGCGCGCGGGGGCGCGGTGCGCCATCTGACCACCTGGTCCGGCAGCTACACCGCCGTCGTCCAGGCCGGCCGCCGCATCACCGTGTGCGGCGACCTCGCGGGCGCCCGGCCGGTCTTCCACACCCCCTGGGAGGGCGGCACGGCCTACGCCACCGCCGCCCTGCCCCTCGCCGACCTGGTCGAGGCCAACCTCGACTTCACCCACCTCGCCGCCCTGCTCGCCGCCCCGGACGTGCCGGCCGCGCTGCGCGACACCACCCCCTACGACGGCGTACGACGCGTTCCGCCGGGGCACGCCCTGGTGCTGCGCGCCGGAGCGCGCGAGATCGCCGGCTACGAACCGGTCGCCTCCCTCGCCGTGGCCGCGCCCCCCGCCGACCCCGACCGCGCCGTGGACGCCGTACGGGACGCCCTGGTGGAGGCGGTCCGCACCCGGCTCGCCGCCCCCCGGCACGTACCCGACCTGGACCCCGGGCCGGTGCCCGGCATGGGACCGGCCGAGCGGCGCGCCGCGCGCGGGATGCCAGTCCCCGGCGTCGGCGCCGACCTGTCCGGCGGGCCCGCCTCCGGCACCCTCGCCCTGCTGGCCGCCGGACTGCCCGGCCGGCCCGGCACGCTCCTCGGCCACCGCACCGGCGCCGGCGAGCGCCTCCTCGCCGTCACCTTCAACGACCTGGCCGTACCCGGCCGCGAGGCCGAACTCGAACGCGCGGCGGCCCTGGCCGCGGGCCCCCGCCTGCACCACGTCGTGGTCACCGGCGGCCAGGAGACCCTGCCGTACGCCGACCTGGACGGCCCCCTGACCGACGAACCCGGCCCCTGCCTGGTCCAGGCGGCCCGGCACCGGGCGCGGCTCGCCGCCGGCAGCGCCGACCACTTCACCGGCCACGGCGCCCGCCAGGTCCTGGACGCCCACCCCGCCCGGCTCGCCGACCTCCTGATGGACCGCCGGCGGCGCCACCTGGTCCGGCCGGTCGCCGCGCTGGCCCGCGCCGACGGCTCGGTGTTCGTCCCCGCCCGCGTGTACGGCGCGGCCCGGCGCCTGGCCCGCACCCCCTACCGGGCGGGCCTGGAGGAACTCGCCGAGCGGCTGATGCGGCGCCGCTTCGACGAGCCCCAGGGGGCGGCCGACGCCTCCCTCGCCGCGCTGAGCTGGGCCGGGCCCGGTCCCGCCGCGCGGTGGCTGACGGGCGAGGCACTGGCCGAAGTATCGGTTCTGCTCCAGGCGGAGGCCGACCGCTCCGGCACCGGCGTCCAGCGGCCCGGCGACTATCGCGCGCGGGCGGCGCTCGCCCGGCACGCCGCCGACCTCCGCGTGCTGGAGCAGGCCGCGGAGATCCGCTCCCAGCGGCTGCACGCGCCGTTCCTCGACAACCAGGTGGTCCGCGCCTGCCGTGACCTCCCCGAGGCCCTGCGCGTCCGGCCCGGCGCCCGCGCCGCCGTCCTGCGCACGGTCCTGGAGGGCGCCGGCGTCACCGGCCTCCCGGCCGGCTGGGGCGCTCCCTCCCACGCACCCACGGTCGCGGCGGCGCGCGCGGGGCTGCGGGCCGCCGCCGACCCCCTGCTGGACCTGTTCGCCACACCACTGCTCGCCGACGCCGGGCTGGTGGAGGCCCGCGTCGTCCGCGCGGCCCTGCGCGGCGGGGCGGCGGGCGAACCCCTGCCGCTGGACGGCCTCGCCGACCTGGTCTCGCTCGAACTGTGGCTACGGCGCCTGCTCGCCCGCCGCGGCACGTGCTGGACGGGCACACCGTCCCGCTCCCGCGCGGTCCCTTCGGGGATCCGGCCGAGGCGGGGGGCGCTGGCGCCGGGGGCGTGAGCGGCGGGGGCCCACCGGGCCTCGTCGACCGCGGCCGGCCGTGGGCCGGTCGCGCGGTTCCCCGGCACCCCGCCGACGCGGTCAGGCGCCCCCGCCCGGCCACCGCGCCCGTTCCGGACCCTGGTGACACCCCCGGCGCCCGAACCCCCGTGCCCCGCCCCCGAGCCCCCCGCCACAATGGCCGGATGCGGTACAGAATCCTGGGCGTGACCCAAGCGGCGGACGACCAGGGCACTGCCGTACCCATCGGCGGCCGCCGGCTGCGGACGCTGCTCGCCGCCCTGGCCCTGCGGCCCGGCCGTACCGCCACACCCGAGACCCTCGTCGACGAGATCTGGGCGGACGACCAGCCCCAGGACGCGCCCGCCGCCCTCCAGGCCCTCGTCGGCCGGCTCCGCCGCACCCTCGGCCGGGACACCGTCGCCTCCACGGCGGGCGGCTACCGCCTCGAAGCCGGCCCGCAGGACGTCGACCTGTACGTCTTCGAGCGGCTCACCCACGCCGGCACCGCCGCCCTCGCCGCCGGCGACCCGGCCACCGCCCACCGCACCCTCACCGAGGCCCTGTCCCTCTGGTACGGCCCGGCCCTCGCCGACCTGCCCGACCGCACCGCCGCCACCCGCCCCGAGGCCCTGCGCCTGGAGGCGGCCCGCGCCCGTGCCGCCGCCGCCCTCGACCTCGGCCGCGCCCAGGAGGTCGTACCGGAGCTGCGGGAACTGACCGCCGCCCACCCCTACGACGAGCCGCTGCGCGTCCTGCTCATCCGCGCCCTGCGCGACACGGGCCGCACCGCCGACGCCCTCGCCGCCTACGAGTCCGCCCGCCGGACCCTCGCCGACACCCTCGGCACCGACCCCGGCCGGGAACTGCGGAACCTGCACGCGGAGCTGCTGCGGCAGGAGGGCTCCGCCACCCCGGAGCAGCCCGCCGCCGCGCCCGTCGCCCCCGCCCACCCGCCCCGGCGCACCGGGAACCTCCGCCCCCGGCTGACCTCCTTCGTCGGACGGGGACCGGAACTGGAGGCCATCCGCTCCGACCTGCACCGGGCCCGCCTGGTGACGCTCACCGGACCGGGCGGCTCCGGGAAGACCCGCCTCGCCGAGGAGGCCGCCGCGGCCCACCCCTCGGCCTGGCTGGTCGAGCTGGCCCCGCTCGACCGGCCGGAGGCGGTCCCCGGCGCGGTGGTCAGCGCGCTGGGCTTGCGCGAGACGGTGCTGCTGACCAACGAGCTGGGCCTGCCGCAGGACCCCACGGCCCTGCTGGTCGAGTACTGCGCCCCGCGCGGCCTGCTCCTGGTCCTCGACAACTGCGAACACGTCATCGGCGCGGCGGCCGCCCTCGCCGAGACCCTCCTCACCCGGTGCCCGGGGCTCACGATCCTCGCCACCAGCCGGGAACCCCTGGGCGTGCCCGGAGAGTCGGTGCGCCCGGTCGAGCCCCTCGTCCCGGAGCAGGCGCACCGCCTCTTCGCCGAGCGCGCGCGGGCCGTCCGCCCCGACGCCGACGCGGTGCTCGGCGACACCGAGGCCGTCGCGGAGATCTGCCGCCGCCTGGACGGGCTGCCGCTCGCCATCGAGCTGGCCGCCGCCCGGCTCCGGCTGCTGACCCCGCGGCAGATCGCCGACCGCCTGGACGACCGCTTCCGCCTGCTCACCTCCGGGAGCCGCACCGCCCTGCCCCGCCAGCAGACGCTGCGCGCGGTCGTCGACTGGTCCTGGGACCTGCTGGACGAGCGGGAGCGGACGGTCCTGCGCGAGGTGTCGGTGTTCGCCGGCGGCTGGGACCTCGCGGCGGCCGAGGCCGTGTGCACCGGCCCCGCCGCGGACCTGCTCGGCGCCCTGGTCGACAAGTCCCTGGTGGTCGCCGCCCCCCGCGACCCGGACGGCACCGGCATGCGCTACCGCATGCTGGAGACCATCCACGAGTACGCCACCGAGCGCGCGGCCGAGCTCCCCGCGGTGCGCGCGGCGGCCGAGCGACGCCACCGCGCCTGGGTGCGCTCGCTGGTGGAGGAGGCCGGGCCGCAGCTGCGGTCGGGGGCCCAGCTGCCCTGGTTCTCCCGTCTGGAGACCGAGCTGGACAACATCCGCGCGGCCCTGGACCGCGCGGTCCGCGCGGGCGACGAGGCCGAGGCCGGCGCCCTGGTGCTGGCCATCGGCTGGTTCTGGTGGCTGCGCAGCCACCGCCAGGAGGCGGTGTCCTGGGTACGGCTGGTGCTCCGCCTGGGCGCCGCCCTGGACACCCTGCCCGCGGACGCCGCGCCCGGTGAGCTGATGGCCCGGGTGGCGTCCGCCGACCCGGTGGGCGCCTTCCTCGCCGACCCCGACGGCCAGGCCCGGCACCCGCTGAACGAGCTGCGGACCGACCTGCGCATGCTCGACCTGTTCCTGACCGCCGAGTCGAACGCCGACCACCTCGCGAGCGACGAGCGGGCCCCGGAGTACGTCGCGGGCGTGCGGCGCGCCTACGAGCGCGGCGGCCCCCAGGCCGCCCGGTTCCCCGGCATCCTCTGGCCGCTGACCACGTACTACCTGGGCGGCCCGGCCGACGTCCGGCCGAACCTCTCGGCGTCCGTCGCCAACGCCCGCCGGTACGGGGGCGACTGGGAACTGGCCGTCGCCCTGATGTACCGCGCCCACGTGACCGTCGACACCTCGGGCAACCTCCAGGGCGTCGACGAGGACCTGGCCGAGCTGCGGCACCTCGGCCGGCGCGTCGGCGACCGCTGGATGCTGGCCCAGGTGTGCGGCGCGGCCGGCGAGGCGGCCATGGCACGCGGCCGGTTCGACGAGGCACGCGCCGAGTACCAGGAGGCGCTGCGCCTCGCCTACGAGGTCGGCGCGGACGCCGAGGCGCCGTTCCTGATCGCCCGGCTCGCCGAGATCCACTACCGCTCCGGCGACCGGGACGGCGCGCTGGCCGCCCTGGACGAGGCGGAGTCGGCCGCCGAGCGGTACGCGGTGCCGGAGTCCCGGGCCTTCGTCCTGCTGCTGCGCGCCCACATCGCCCTCACGGACGGGGACGTCGGCCGCGCCCGCGAACTGCACCGGGCCTCCTGCGCGCTGGTCGGCGACGGCAGCACCGCGCCCCCGCAGTTCGTCGCGGCCCAGCGGGTGGTCGAGGGGTTCGTCGTCGCCGACGAGTCGGGCCTGGCCCAGGGCCTGCGGGTGCTGGCGAAGGCCCTGCGCGAGGCCGTGGACCACCGGTGCGCCGAGGCGGTCACCTCCGGCCTGGCGGACGCGGCGGCCTGTCTGCTGGGCCGGTACGGCGATCTGCCGGCCGCCGTACGGCTGTTCAGCGCCGCGGACAGCTGGCGCGACGGCGTCCCGCGTCCCGAGCCGGAGCGCGGCGAGGCCGCCCGCGTGCACGCCGGCGCCCGCGCGGCCCTGGGCCCCGAGCGTTATGCCGCCGAGTGCGCCCGGGGCGCCTGCCTCGACGAGGCGGACGTACTGCGGGAACTGGACGCGGCGACGGAGTCGAGCCGTACGACCGGCGGGTGAGCGGGGTGGGCGACGGGGCTACCGGCAGGTGAACCGGGACTCCGCCCAGTCCGCCGACGCCACCCGGCCCAGGCCGTGGTCGTGCGGCTCCACCACCAGCCGTACGGTCCTGCGCCCGGCGAGGTCCACATGGACGGGAACGGCCGGGCCACGGCCCTTGACCACGCCGGACCGCCACAACGGGACCCCGTCGGCGTAGACGGAGAACGAGACCTTGCCGAGCCCGAGGGTCATGTCGTCCACGCCGGCCCACGCGTCGTACGCGCTGCACTGCCGGTTGAGGTCGATGGTGACGGAGGACTCGCCGTGGACGGTGACCCCGCGCGCGTACGTCCTGCCGCCGATCGACATGCCGTACCGCTGCCACACCCAGCTGCTCCCGCCCAGCCGGATCTCGGGCTCGGTGCCGTCACCGGAGACGTCGAAGCGCAGGGCGCTCAGCTCGTAGACGGTCGGCGCGGGCGGCGGGGTGGGGGCCGGGGTCGGGGTCGGCCTGGGTTTCGGCGTCGGCGTAGGCGTCGGCTTCGGCGGGGGGACGGGGGCCGGCGTGGGCGTGGGCTTGGGCTTGGGTTTCGGCGACGGGGTCGGAGTGGGCCTCGGGGCCGGTGTGGGGGTGGCCGGCGGTGCGGGGGCGACGGCCACCGGCTCCGGGAACGAGGGCTCGGGCCGGGGCTTCGGGGGAGCGGGCGCGGGCGTCGGCGGTTCGGAGCGTACGGCCGGTGCGGACGGCGACGGCCTGGCGGCGGCCTCCTTCACCGGCCGGTCGTCGTTCACCAGGGCCAGCGCGACCGTGGCGACGGCCACCGCCACCACGCCCGCCACGATGCCGGCCTTCACCGGCGCACCGAGCCCCTCGGCGGCAGCGGCCCCGCCCGCGCCACCCGCCCCGGCGGACGAACCGGTGGCCGCGGCGGCGGCCCCCGCGGCCCCGGCCCCGGCGCCCCCGGCCACGATCCCGAGCGCCTTGGCGTATCCGGCGGCCCCGAACCAGCCGATCACCGCGACCGGGACGACCGCCGGGATGCCGCCCGCGACCTCCTCGATCTGCGCGGCGGCCAGCCGGCACCGGGCGCACTCCGCGAGGTGCTTGCGCAGTCCCCGCTCGGCCCGGACGCGCAGCTTGCGGCGGGCGTAGGTGCCGAGCTGGTCGGCGTAGCGGGCGCACTCCCCGCCGGCGGTGAGGGCGGTGCTGACGTGGGCCTGGAGGTAGGCCTGCTTCAGCCCTTCCCGGGCGCGGCTGGCGAGCACCCGGGTGCCGTTGGCGTCCAGCCCGAACAGGACGGCCACCTGGCTCGGGGACTCGTCCTCCACCTCGGTGTGCCACAGCACGGCCTGCCAGCGCTCGGGCAGGGAACGGAAGGCCCGCATGGCCAGGGACTGCTCGGCCTCGTGCAGGGCGCGTACGTCGGCACCCAGATCGAGTTCGCCGGCGTCGGACGCCTCGGCGGCGCGTGCGGCCTGCTGGGCGAAGACGGCGAAGTCGTCGACGAGCTGCTCGCGCCGGGCGGACTTGGCCCAGTGCGCGGCGACCCGTCGAACGGAGGTCAGCAGATAGGCCCGTACGGCGTGCTCGGGCCCGGCGCCGCCGCGCACCGCCTGGAGCATCCGGGCGAACACCTCGGCGGTGAGGTCGTCGGCGGTGTGGCCGTCCCGGCAGCAGGTCCGCGCGTACCGGCGTACCGCGTCGGCGTGCCGCCGGTACAGCTCCTCGTAGGCGGAGTCGTCGCCGGCCCGCATCCGGCCGATCAGCTCGCCGTCGGCGGCCGGCGCCTCCCAGGGCGGCGGCAGCACGCTCCCGTCCCGCTGAGCGGGCACGCCGCCGTCCCCGCGCGCACGGGGTCCGCCCTGGCTGGGTACGTACGGCGAGGCCGGCCCGCGCGTCTCCGCGTCCCCGTCGTCCCCGCGTGACCCGTCCCACCCGTCAGCGCTCATCGCGGAAAGCCCCCGACACCCACCCAGCCCAACCCGACACCGGCTCAGACTGCCACACCGCACCCCGCCAAGTGCCCCCGCGCAACCCATCCACCCATCCGAGCGCACTTCCCGAGGCTGCCCCGAACACCCCCCGAACACACCGGGGTTCCCCTACGAGGACTTTTCGGCGGCACTGCCCGGCGGGCCGCCGAGTCACGGCCACCGCGGGACCGCCCAGGGGTCTGCTGTGCCACGGCTCTCTGGCAGTACTGCCCGGCGGGCCACCGAGCCAGGGCGACCGGGCCGTACCGCCCGGCGGGCCGCCGCGCTGCAGCGACCAGGCAGCGCCGTCCGACGAGCCGCTGTTTCAGGCCCACCCGGCAACGGCCCGGCGGCTTGCCGCCACCCCCGGCTCCCGGCACTACCCTCGCCCCCGGCAGCGCCCCCTGGCAGCCGACCCCGGCACCGCCCCCTGCCCCCGGCAGCGCCGCCCCCGCATCCGCCGCCCAAACCCCCGCAGCCGCCGACGGCGGACGCGTCGCACGAGGGCCACCCGCACCCGACCGCGATAGCCGCACAGGTGGTGCGGGTGGGAACAGAAATCCGCCGAAGGCGAAGCCGAGGCGCGCCTACACCGACGCCGGCCGGGACCGAAGCCCCTCCAGCAGGATGTCCAGCAACCGAGCCGAAGCCGCCGCCTGCTGCGCAGCATCCGGCAGGGACGGCGCCGCCGTGGCGATCACCAGCAGCACATCCCCCACCGACACATCCGCCCGCAGCTCACCCGCCGCCCGAGCCCGCTCCACCAACTGCCCGACCACCTCGAGCAACGCCCCGGCCCCGGCATCGTCCGCCGCCAGCGATGCCTCGTCCGGCACCAGCCGCAGCTCACCGTTCCCCGGCTGCACCCGCTGCTGAGGCACCCGAGCGTCCTCACCCGAGGCACCGGACGCACCGGACGCAGCCGACGCACCGTCCGCGTCCGCCACCCCCGCCCCGTCCGACCCGGCGGAGCCGACCCGCAGCACCTGCGGCGGCAGCAACCGCCCCGCCCCCGACGCCACCGAGGTCCGCAGGAACCGCGACAGCGCCGACCACGGCTCGTCCTCCTGCCCGAGCGCGGCCCGCGCCTGCTCGGTCAGCCGCGCGGTCTCCTCCTCGGCGATCCGCCGGACCAGCACGTCCTTGCTGGGAAAGCGCCGGTACACCGTGCCGACCCCGACCCGGGCGCGCCGTGCCACGTCCTCCATCGGCGCGCCGTACCCCAGCTCGCCGAACACCTCACGCGCCGCGCGCAGCACGTGCTCCAGATTGCGCTGCGCGTCGACCCGCAGCGGAGTCGTCCGCGCCCCGTCCGCGCGTCCCGCACCCGCCGCCGTACTCATCGCTCTGCCACCGGGCGCGATGGCGGTGGCCGATGCCCAATGCGTGTCCTGAACATGCATGTGTTTCCCCCGGTAATGACGTCTCCCCCCGGAGACTCTCCCCGCCACTGGCTGCGAAGCGCGCGGAACGGGTATCGGTTCCGACCGGATCCGCCCGTCGCGGGCCCGTTCGACCACATTCCCTACACTCCGTCGACACACGAACATAGTTGAGAGGCAGTCAATTCAGAAGGGGGAGGTTCCGTACAGTGCGCCCCCCGATCGGAGTACGGGGCGTGTACGTCCCGATTCTCTCCCTTCCCACCCACTCGCCCGCCCCCGCTGACCTGCCCCGTTTCCTCCCGTACGGGCGCACCGGCCGGCCCCGCGCCCACCCGGCCGCCGGTCACACAAATTGCCGGGCCTGTGGACAAACACCAGCGCCGGGTGCGTCATGGGATGGTGAAGGAACGTGCGCGCATTCTGGTTGTCGGCGGCGGCTACGTCGGGATGTACACGGCCCTGCGCCTCCAGCGGAAGCTGAAGGCCGAGCTGAACAGGGGCGAGGCCGAGATCACGGTCGTCACCCCCGACCCCTACATGACGTACCAGCCGTTCCTTCCCGAGGCCGCCGCGGGCTCGATCTCCCCGCGCCACGTCGTCGTACCGCTGCGCCGCGTCCTGCACCGGTGCCACGTCGTCGTCGGCGAGGTGACCTCCATCGACCACGCGGTGCGCACGGCCGCCGTCAGCACCCTCGCCACCGCCGACCGGGGCGGCTCCGCCGAACTGCTCGGCTACGACGAACTGGTGCTCGCCCCCGGCTCGGTCTCCCGCACCCTGCCCGTCCCCGGCCTCGCCGAGTACGGCATCGGCTTCAAGACCGTCGAAGAGGCCATCGGCCTGCGCAACCACGTCATCGAGCAGATGGACATCGCCTCCTCCACCCGCGACCCCGCGCTCCGCGACGCCGCCCTCACCTTCGTCTTCGTCGGCGGCGGCTACGCGGGCGTCGAGGCCCTCGGCGAACTGGAGGACATGGCCCGCTACACCGCCCGCTACTACCACAACCTCCGCCCCGAGGACATGAAGTGGATCCTCGTGGAGGCCACCGACCGGATCCTGCCGGAGGTCGGCCCGGAGATGGGCCGCTACACCGTCACCCAGCTGCGCCGCCGCAACATCCAGGTACTGCTGGACACCCGTCTGGAGTCCTGTGCCGACCGGGTCGCCGTCCTCAGCGACGGCCAGCGCTTCCCGACCCGCACGCTCGTGTGGACGGCCGGCGTCAAACCGCACCCGCTGATCGCCGCCTCCGGCCTGCCGCGCACCGACCGCGGCCGGCTGCGCTGCACCGCCCAGCTCACCGTCGACGGCGCCGAGCACGCCTGGGCCGCGGGCGACGCCGCCGCCGTCCCCGACGTGACCGCCGCCGAACCCGGCACCGAGACCGCGCCCAACGCCCAGCACGCGGTCCGCCAGGCCAGGGTGCTCGGCGACAACATCGCGCACGCGCTGCGCGGCGAGCCCCTGGAGACGTACGCCCACCGGTACGCCGGCTCCGTCGCCTCCCTCGGCCTGCACAAGGGCGTCGCCCAGGTCTACGGCCGGAAACTGAAGGGCTACCCGGCCTGGTTCATGCACCGCGCGTACCACCTCAGCCGGGTGCCCACCGTCAACCGCAAGGCCCGGGTGCTCGCCGAATGGACCCTCGCCGGGCTGTTCAAACGGGAGATCGTCTCGCTCGGCTCGCTCGAACATCCTCGCGCGGAGTTCGAACTGGCGGCCGGGGGAAAGCCCCCCCACAGCCCCTCCGACGACCCGAAGGGGTAGTCCTGACCGGACCCGGGAACTCCGCGCACCGCCGAGGCGTCTGACGGTTGTCGCCGTGGTCCGCCCCCCTGCCAGACTGCCCACGTCCCCGGACTGGCCCCCCGCCCGCCCACAGCACCCACGAGGCTTTTCCCACAGTGAACTTCACGCGCTGGAGCGCCCGGCTCCCCGGAACGCAGCGTCGCGCCGCCGCGCGGACCGAGTCGGCGGTCTCCCCGGACCGGCGGGGCGACGGCTCCGTGCCCGCGGCCCGCGCCGAACGGTCCGCCGACGCGTCCCCGGCGCCCGCCGTCGACGTACTGCCCGCGCGTGACGTCCTGGACCGCGTCCCGGCCCTCGTCGCCCTCGTCCACGGCCCCGACCACCGCATCGGCTACGTCAACGACGCCTACACCACGGCCTTCGGCACCCGCCCCACCGGCGTCCCCGCCCGTGACGCCCTGCCCGAACTCGCCGAACTGGGCCTGCTCCCGCTGCTCGACCAGGTGCTGCGCAGCGGCAGACCCCGCACCCTGAAGTCCCGCAAGGCCGTCGACGGCCGCTCGTACACCTTCACCTGCACCCCCGTCACCGAGGACGGCGACCGCGACGCGGGCGTCCTCGTCTTCGCCACCGACGTCACCGACCACGCCGAGGCCGCCGAACGCCTGCGCGCCAGCGAGCGCCGCCAGCGCGAGACGGCCGTCACCCTCCAGCGCTCCCTGCTCCCGCAGGAACTGGAACAGCCCGACGACCTGCGCATCGCCGCCACCTACCAGCCCGGCGGCACCGAGGCCGCGGTCGGCGGGGACTGGTACGACGTGATCACCCTCGGCGGCGGCCGGACCGCCCTCGTCATCGGCGACGTCATGGGCCGGGGGGTGCGGGCCGCCGCCGTCATGGGCCAGCTCCGCACGGCCGTCCGCGCCTACGCCCGCCTCGACCTGCCCCCGCACGAGGTGCTCCAGCTGCTCGACGGCCTCGCCGCCGAGATCGACCCCAACCAGATCGCCACCTGCGTCTACGCCATCCACGACCCGAACGAGGGCAGCCTGGTGTACGCGTCGGCCGGCCATCTGCCGATCCTGGTCCGCGACGAGAACGGCGTGGTCGCCCGCGCCGACGAACCCACCGGCCCGCCGCTCGGCACCGGCGGCTGGATTCACTCCTCCGGCTGCATCGCCCTCGGCCCCGGCGCCACGGCCGTCCTCTACACCGACGGCCTGGTGGAACGCCGGGACGCCGACCTGGACGAGAGCATCGCCGCGCTCGAAGGCGCCCTCGCCGGCGCCACCGGCACCCCGCAGGTCGTCTGTGACCGTCTGGTCCGCTCGGCCGGCGTCACCGCCGACCACGACGACGACGTGGCCGTCCTCGTCCTCCAGCACCCCGCGCGTACGGGACCCGACGGCGATCTCTTCCGCAACGCGGCCCTGGAACTCCTCGGCGGCGTCGAGGCGGCACCCCGCGCCCGGGCGTTCGCCTCCGGGGTGCTGACCAGCTGGCGCTTCCCCGCCGAGCTGCACGATCTCGGCGTCCTCGCCACGAGCGAGCTGGTCGCCAACTCCCTCCAGCACGGCATCCCGCCCATGCGGCTGCGCCTGCGCCGCACCGACCGCCGCCTGATCATCGAGGTCACGGACGGCGACGACCACCTGCCGCGCCGACGGCGCGCGGAGCCGGCCGACGAGTCCGGCCGGGGCATCGCCATCGTGGCGACGATCGCCTCCAGCTGGGGCTGCCGCCGCACACCGGGCGGCGGCAAGGCGGTCTGGTGCGAGTTCGTCCTGCCGAAGGGATGAGCGCCGCGGGGGTGGGGGCCCGCTGCCGGGCGCGGGTGCTCCGTGGCAGGTCGCGCGGTTCCCCGCGCCCCCGCGGGGCACGGTCCTACGCCTCGGCCGCCACCGGCTCCGCAGCCGCCTGGCCCCGGCTGACCACCCGGCTCTCCCGCCCCGTCCACGGCCGGTCCTGCACCGCGGTGAGGCGCCGCCCCAGCCGCAGGGCCAGCACGGTGACCGACAGCGAGAACAGCAGAAACGTCACGATGTACGGCGCGTGCAGGGAGGCGCCCAAGGGACCGCCCACCGCCGGACCGACCGCCAGCGCCAGCTGCTTGACCAGCGCGAACGCCGAGTTGTACTGACCGGCCAGCCCTTCCGGCGCCAGATCGGCGACCAGCGGCGCGACCGTCGGCGACAGCATCGCCTCACCCAGCCCGAACAGCGCGTACGTCGACACGAAGGCGGCCGTGGCCATCTCCTGGCTGCCGTGTCCCAGCCCCGCGTACCCGGCGGCCAGCCATGCGACGGCCCAGATCAGGCCGACCGCGGCGATGACCCGGGACCGCCGGCGCCGCTCCACGAGCCGCAGCACGGCGAACTGGGCGATCACGATCATCAGCGTGTTCGCGGCCAGCGCCGTTCCCAGCGCGGACGTGGATATCCCGGCCGCCTCCACGCCGTAGGCGCTCAGACCCGATTCGAACTGGCCGTAGCAGGCGAAGAAGAGCACGAAGCCCAGCACGCACAGCTGCACCATCGCCCGGTTCCCGAGCAGCTGCTTCCAGCCGCCCTTGGCCGACCGCGCCGGGGCGTCCGCCATCCGGGGCGATTGCGGCATGCGCACGGTCGCCATCACCGCGACCAGCAGCAGGAACATCAGCGCCTCGATCGCGAACAGCAGCGTGAACGAGGACACGCGCGTGGTGTCGACCAGATGACCGCCGATGAGGCCGCCGATGCCGAGCCCCAGGTTCTGCAGGAAGAACTGCATCGCGAACGCGCGCGAGCGGGTGTCCGCCGAGGAGCAGTCCACGATCATCGTCGCCAGCGCCGGCTGCATCACGGCCTGCCCGGCACCGAGCGCGGCGGCGGACAGCAGCACGGTCGCGGCACCGCCCGCCAGACCGAGGCTCAGCGCGCCCAGAGCGGCGAGGACCAGGGCGGCGAGGAGGACCGGCAGCGGGCCGCGCCGCACGATCGCCCGGCCGGCGAACGGCAGGACGATCAGCGCGGCCACGGCGAAGACGGCGAGCACGAGCCCCGCCGTCATGGCTCCCAGCCCCCGTACCTGCGCCACATAGACGTACAGGTAGGGGACGGTGAAGCCGAGCCCGAACGCGCTGAGTGCGTTGCCCACGTGGATCCGGCGCATCGCTGCGCCCATCGCCCTGGTCACGTTCACCTCTCTCACTAGTTAGACCTGAAGACTTCAAAGCTAAAGTTCGAAGCTAAAGAGTACACAGTGAAGGACTTCAAGGCAAAGGGGTCGCGTGCGATACTGCGGCCATGGCCGACACCAGCGGCGTCACGGAGCCGACACTCGAAGAACAGATCGCCGCCTACCAGCGCGAGTTCCAGGACCTGGATCCCCAGGTCGAGAAGATCGTGTCGGCGCTGTCCCGCCTGAACCGCCGGATGAACGTCGCGTACGGCCGCCAGACCGCCGCCCTCGGCATCAGCAACGCCGAGTGGGAGGTCCTCAAGGCGCTGGTCCTCTCCGGCGCCCCCTACCGCATGGGCCCGAGCGACCTGGCCAAGCGGCTCGGCCTCACCCCGGCCGCGATGACCCACCGGATCGACCGCATGGTGGCCGAGGGCCTGGTGACCCGGGAGCGGGACGAGTCCAACCGGGTGCGCGTCATCGTGGAGCTCACCCCCGAGGGCCGCGAGAAGTGGCTGGAGGCCATGCGCCTGGCGACGGTCTTCGAGGAGGACCTGCTCCAGGACCTCACCCCTACGGAGCGTGCGGTGCTCGGCGAGGTCCTGACCCGGCTCCTGCGCCGGGTGGAGCACGCGCAGCCGGACGCCGGCGGCCGGCTCACCGACCTGGACTGAGGCCGGGCCCGGGACCGAAGAAAAGATCTTGACAGGGAGTGTTGACACACCCCTGGCCGATCCGTAAGGTTCTTCGGGTTGCCGCGGAGCCGTAACGGTTCCTCGACAGCACTCCGCCGCCTCGAGCGGCACCCTCACACCACCAGCACGATCTCCCGTACGGGTTGATTTCGGCGTGCCCGAATTCAATTCGAATACGGGTCCGGCGCCCCGATTGGGAATCGCCGGGCGGATCCGCTAAGGTTTGAGATGTCGGAACGGCCCAACAGCCGCGAAGACAAACCCCGCTGACCGGGGATCAGACGCCGAAAGGATCTGATAGAGTCGGAACCGCCGGAAAGGGAAACGCGAGAGC
>NZ_BMSK01000006.1:0-39227 GCF_014649115.1 Streptomyces eurythermus
AACTTCATCCGCGCACCACGGCCATAGCCGAGCCGCCGCCGCGCCAGGTGGTCCGCCACCATCTCCGTGGTGATCGGCACGCCGGCGGGAAGACCCTCCAGCGTGGCCACGAGCGCGGGGCCGTGTGATTCTCCCGCGGTCAGCCAGCGCAGCGTGCTCAACGTTCTCCTCCGGTGCCGCTGTCGGTGAAGGCCCGGTCGCCGTGCAGCCAGGAGACCTTCTCGTACATGTCCCGCTGAGACAGGGCGGAGAGCATCGCGTTGCGCTCCTTCGCCCGCTCGCCCGCCGGGTGGTACAGCTCGCTGCCCATGCGGCGGGCGATGAGCTGGGTCCGTCCCGCGCGTTCCCGGCGCAGGGCGTTGTACTTCTCCAGGCGCTGCACCAGCTCGTCCTCCCGCGCGGTCTCGGTCACCTCGCCGAGCACCACCGCGTCCTCCAGGGCCTGGCAGGCACCCTGGGCCGCGTACTGCAACATGGGGTGCGCGGCGTCACCGAGCAGCGCGACCCGCCCCTCGGTCCAGCCCGGGACGGGGTCACGGTCGCACAGCACCCATTCGCGCCACCCCTCCCCGAGTTCGAGCAGCCGCCGGGCGGTCGTGCCGATGCCGGGGAACTGGCCGAGCACATGGGCGCGGTCGGCCTCGCGTCCGGCCACCGGCACCGTGGCGCCGTTGTCGCGGGTGACGGCGAGATTGAGGTACCGGCCGCCGCCGATGATGTAGTGCACGAAGTGCCACTTGGGGCCGGCCCAGAGGGTGACCGTGTTCCAGCGCAGTTCCTCGGGCACCCTCTCGATCGGTATCACCGACCGGTAGATGGTGTGTCCCGACACCCGGGGTTCGCCGTCGCCCAGCATCTGGGCGCGCACCGTGGAGCGGATGCCGTCCGCGCCGATCAGCGCCGCGCCGTGGAAGGCCCGTCCGTCGGTGGTGTACGCCGTGACGCCCGTGGCGCTCTGCTCGTAGCGCTCCACCGAGGCGGCGGGGACGAGTTCCACGGCGTCCAGCCCCTGGCAGGCGGTCAGCAGCGGCTGGTAGAGGTCGCCGCGGTGCACCACGGCGTAGGGGTTGCCGAACCGGTCGCGGTAGTCCCGGGTCAGCTCCATGCCGGCGACCTTCTCGCCGGTGGTGCCGTCCATGAAGCACAGTTCGTCGGTGAACACGGCCTGCTCGCGCACGCCCTCGCCCACGCCCAGGCGGTCCAGGGCGCGGAAGGCGTTGGGCCCGAGCTGGATGCCGGCACCGATCTCGGCGAAGGTGTCACGGCGTTCCAGCACGGTGACCCGATGCCCGTTGCGGGCCAGGGACACGGCCGTGGCCAGCCCGCCGATGCCGCCCCCGGCGATCAGTATGTGTGTCATTCCGATCCTCAAATCCCTTCACTTTCAAACGCGTTGCTGTTCTGTGGATCAGGCGGAGGCGCGGGCCGGGCCGGCCGGCAGCGGATGCCCGGGGAAGAGCCGGTGGAACTCCTCGTGGAATCCGGGGAAGGTCTTGGCGACACAGCCGGGGTCGTCGAGCGTGAGGTTCCCCGTGCGCAGATTCAGCACCGAGAACGCCATGGCGATGCGATGGTCACGGTGACAGGCGATCCGCGCGGGCGAGGCGTTGCCGGGGTGCACGGTGATCCAGTCCCGGCCGGTGTCGGTGCGCACGCCCAGCGCGCGCAGGTTCCGGGCGACCGCCTCGATCCGGTCCGACTCCTTGAGCCGGGCGTGGCCGATGCCGTGGATGGTCAGGGGCGCGTCGGCCAGCGGGGCGATCGCCGCCAGCGTCATGAACGTGTCGGAGATCTCGCCCATGTCGACGGCGAAACCGCCCCTGAGCGTGCCGGTTCCGGTGACCGTGACGGCGTCCTCAGTGCGCCGCACCCGGGCCCCGGCCCGCTCCAGCACCTCGGCGAACCGCACATCGCCCTGGAGGCTGCCGTGTCCCAGACCGGGGACGGTCACCGTGCTCCCGGTGACGGCCGCGGCGGCGAGGAAGTACGAGGCGGTGGAGGCGTCCGGCTCGATCCGCAGGTCGGCGGCCCGGTAGCCGGTGGGTCGCACGGCGAAGGCGCCCGGGGTGTCCTCGGCCACGCCGGCGCCGAAGTGCCGCATCAGCGCGATGGTCATGTCGACGTAGGGACGGCTGACCAGTTCGCGCACCTTGAGCAGCAGACCGCCGCGCAGCAGCGGGGCCGCCATCAGCAGCCCGCTCAGGAACTGGCTGCTGAGGCTGCCGTCGACCTCCAGCTCGCCGCCGTCCAGCCCCTCGGCGCGCACCCGCAGCGGCAGGGTGCCGTCCGGACCGGTGTCCACCTCGGCACCCAGGCGGCGCAGGGCGTCGGCGAGCGGTGCCACGGGGCGGGCGGTGAGCTGGTCGCTGCCGGTGAAGACGAAGTCACCGTGGCCGGCGGCGGCCAGCGGTGGCAGGAACCGCGCGGCGGTGCCCGCGTCCGCGCACCAGATACGGCCGGTGCCGCGCGGGCCGCGGCCCAGCCCGGTCACCTGCCAGGCGCCGTCGTCGTCCGACGACCGGATCCGCACGCCCAGTTCGCCGAGCGCCTGACGGAAGGCCATGGTGTCGTCGCTGATCAGCGGAGCGGTGAGCACACTGGTCCCCTCCGCCGCGGCGGCGAGCAGGAGCGCTCTGTTGGTCAGTGACTTCGAGCCGGGAACACGGGCGTACAGCGCCTCGGGCGGCGCGGGGACGGTGGTCATGGCTGTCCTTTGTCGAGTGCGGCCGGCGTCAGGAGCGGCGCTGATGGTCTGCGACGGCACGGAGGAACACGGCGCGCGGGGTGCCGTACGGTCACGGGGCGGCGGAGGCGAGCAGGGCGGCGATCTCTTCGGCGATCTCGCCCGGACCGCGGTCCTCGGCACGCACCGACACCACCGCGAGCCGCCGGTACAGGGGCAGCCGGGCACGCATCAGCAGCGCGAGCCCGGCCCGGGGGTCCCCGTCGAGCAGGGGCCGGTCGCCGTCGGCCAGGACCCGGCACGCCAGCGTGTCCAGGCCGGCCCACAGGTGCACCACACGGCACCCGAGCAGCCGGGCCCGGGTGCCTTCGTGCAGGACCGCGCCGCCGCCCAGCGCGAGCACACCGTCGTGCTCGGCCACGGCCGCGGCGACCGCCTGGTGTTCGAGGAGACGGAAGGCCGGCTCGCCCTTCTCCCGCAGCACCTCGGGTGCGGGCCGGCCCGCGAGCCGGGTCACGTCCTCGTCGGTGTCACGGAACGAGACACCCAGCAGCCCGGCCAGTTCCCGCCCGACGGAGGTCTTGCCCACGCCGGGCATGCCGATCAGGATGGCCGCGGGTCCTGTCATGGGGTGCTGCCTTTCGGATCGAGGGACATCGAGCCACGACGGGGCAGGGCGGGCACGGGGGTCCGGCCGTGCTGTCGGGGGAAGGGCTCGCGGGGTTCGGGCCACGCGCGCGGGAGGAGGCTCGCAGGGCCCGGGTCACACGCGTCGGGGCGTAGGGGCCGGGAGACTCGCGGGGCGGAGGCCCGACAGGGCCTTGCCGCACGGAGGCACCCGGAGGAGCCGTACCGTACGAGCCCGCTCCCGCGTCGCCGCGGGGCCCGGTCACGGGTCCCGCGGCGACGGGAGGTTCCCGCCCGCCGCCGGGGAGGGGGGAAGACCCGGCGGGACGGGCGGGTTCCGGGGACCGTCCTCGTGGGCCGGCCGTGCCGGCGCCTGAGCGGGAGGTCCCGGCCCGGGTGCTGTGTGCGGCCTTGTGAATGTGCGGAGCCGAGGCCGGTCAGCCGGCGGCCCGGGTGAGCGCCAGGCCCCGGCCGGAGAGCGCGGCGAGGGCGAAGTCCCCCTCCACGGTGGCCTCCACGTCGAAGGCGTGCCGCTCGGTGGGCGGGTAACCGATCAGCTCCGCGGCCCGGTTCGGCAGGGGAGCCGTGGCCGCCTCGCGCGACTCCCACAGCAGCACCGCCCCCCACCGGTCGGTGGCCTCGTCCGCGATCCAGAACTTCAGCCGCAGTCCGGGCGTCCGGGAGAAGCGGTCCACCGCCTCGTCGCGGAGGAAGTCGCGCAGGGACCCGATGGTCTGCCGGGAGCGGCTCAGGTCCCACCAGACGATCACCGCGTGCATGTGCCGGCCACCTCCGCCAGGAGCGAGCCGATGATGCGCGGCCCGTCCACGGTCAGCACGGACTCGGCGTGGAACTGCATCGAGGCGAAGCCCCGGGCGCGCAGCGCGTGCACCTCGCCCGTCGCCGCGTCCCGGCTCACCTCGACCGTTCCGTACTCCGGGTGCGCGAAGCGGCCGGAGTCGCTGTGGGCGGCGAAGGTGTTGTAGAAACCGACCCGCTCGGTGCGGCCGAAGAAGTCGATCACGTGCTGGGCGCCCTGGTTGGGCGCCGGGCGGCGCAGCAGGTCCAGGCCGAGCAGCATGCTCAGCACCTGATGGCTCAGGCACACCGCGAGGAACGGCCGCTTCTCCTCCAGGAGTTGGGCCACCGCCGCCCGCAGATGGGCGATCTTCGGGTGCGCCGCCTCCCGCGGGTCGCCCGGCCCCGGGCCCATCACCACCAGGTCGTGCGCGTCGAAGTCGTACGGCTCGTCGAAGCGCCGCACCACCACCTCGCAGCCCAGCGAACGGATCTGATGGGCGATCATCTCCGTGAAGGTGTCCTCGGCGTCGACGATCAGCACCTTGCGCCCGGCCAGCGGCCCGCCGGATCCACCCGGTCCGGCCGGCTCCTGGAGCCAGAACCGGGCGATGCCGTCGTTGCGGGAGTCCAGCGCCTCGCGCACCGCCGGATGGGAACCGTACCGGGTGGGCTCGGCGTCCCCGAGCGCGGCCAGCAGGCCCGCGGCCTTGGCGCGCGTCTCCTGTACCTCGGAGGCGGGGTCGGAGTGGCGTACGAGGGTCGCCCCCACCCCGATGCGCATCCGTCCGTCCGCGTCGATGTCGGCGGTGCGGATCAGGATCGAGGAGTCCAGCGTGCGCCCGCCGGCCGCGTCGCGGCCGATCAAGGCGGCCACACCGCTGTAGTAGCCGCGTCCCTGCGGCTCGTAGCGGCTGATGACCCGGGCCGCGCTCTCCAGCGGGGAGCCGGTCACCGTCGGCGCGAACAGGGTCTCGCGCAGGATGTCGCGCACATCGCGCTCGGTGCGGCCCTCGATGAAGTACTCGGTGTGCGCGAGGCGCGCCATCTCCTTCAGGTACGGGCCCCGCACGCGGCCGCCCCCGGGGCAGATCCGGCCCATCATCTTCAGTTCCTCGTCGACGACCATGTACAGCTCGTCGGCTTCCTTCTCGTCGGCGAGGAAGTCCAGCACACCGTTCAGATCGGGGCCGGAGGGCGGGTAGCGGTAGGTGCCGCTGATGGGGTTCATCACGGCGTTGCCGTCGTGGACGCTGATGTGCCGTTCGGGCGTGGCGCCCACCAGCGTGCGCTCGCCGGTGTGGATCAGGAAGGTCCAGTACGCGCCCGCTTCCCGCTCCACCAGCCGGCGGAAGAACGACAGGGCGTCGGCGCTGTCGAAGTCGGGCAGCAGAGCGGTGAAGGACCGCTTCATCACGAAGTTGGCGCCCTCGCCGGTGCCGATCTCGTCGGCGACGACCCGGCGCACGGTCTCGGCGTAGGCGTCGTCGTCGACGTCGAAGCGCTCCTCGGTCATCTTCACCGGATGGTCGGGCAGCAGCGCGAGCGTCTGGCGCAGCGGCAGCGAGGCCTGCTCGTCGATGCGCATCGCCAGCAGCGGGGTGCCGTCGTCGGGGGCGGCGAAACCGCGTTCGGACAGCTGCCGGTAGGGGATGAGCGCCAGCAGCTCCTGGTGGGCGCCGGTGCCCGCCGACTCCTGAAGCTCCAGGTCGGCGAGCGTCTCGGCCCGCGTCACCGCGCCGGTCAGCAGCTCCAGGGTGTCCGGTCCCGCCGCCTCGGGACGGCGCAGCAGCGCGAACGCCCCCGCCGACCCGTCGAGGATGCGCGCCAGCAGGCGCTGTGCGTCCCCGGTTCTTGCCATGGTGTGGTTCCTTTCGCCGGCGAAGGCCGTCAGCGGGCCGCCGCGGTGGCCGCGTCGAGTTCGGTCACTACCGCCTGGGACGTCACGACCTTCGCGGCCCGCTCGGCGGCGTAGGTGAGGGCCAGCCGGTGGTAGTGGGCGGAGAAGTCGGCGACCGCGTCGGCCACCAGGAACGTCTGGATGTCGTTCGTGTACGCCTCCACCGCGGTCATCAGCACGCCCACGTGTGCGTACACGCCGCAGACGATCAGCTGGTCACGCCCGCCGGCGCGCATCCGCTCCAGCAGGTCGGACTTGAAGAAGGCGCTGTAGCGCCACTTGGTGAAGGTCCAGTCGCCGTCGTCCGGCTCCAGCGGGGAGACCACCTTGCGGTGCTCGGGCGTGGCCCGCATGCCCGGCCCCCAGAAGTCCGCGAGCAGGCCGCGCTGTTCCGGGGTCATGCTGCCGGGCTGCGCGGTGTAGGCGACGGGCACGCCCAGCGCCTTGCAGGCCGTGCGCAGACGCGCGGTGTTGTCCACCAGGTCCCGGCCGAGGGCGGTGTCGCGGGGGAACGGCTTGAGGAAGTACTCCTGCATGTCGTGCAGCAGCAGCACCGCGCGCCGCGGGTCCACCCGCCAGTCGACGGTGTTCTCCGGCAACTCCTCGGCGGTGGGCATGGGGTAGGGCTCGACAGGGGGAAGGCCGGGCATCGTACGGTGGTTCCTTTCGTCGTCAGACACCGAGGGTGGCTCCGCCGTCCACGGTCAGTTCGTGCATCGTGATGTGGCCCGCGTCGTCGGAGAGCAGGAACGCGACGGCCCGGGCGATGTCCTCGGGCAGGGCGACCTTGCCCAGCGGGATGCCCACCCGGTACTGGTCCGGGCGGCCCGCCACGGAGGCCTGGGCGGCGGTCTCGGCGGTGTGCATGCCGCGCAGCATCGGGGTGTCGGTGGAGCCGGGGGCCACCACGTTGCAGCGGATGCCGTACGACGCCACTTCGAGGCCCAGGCACTTGGTGAACGCGGTGGCGGCGGCCTTGGACGCCGCGTAGGCCGCCATCTCGGCGCGGGCCGTGCCGGCCGCGTTCGAGGCCACGGTGACCACGGCGCCGGCGCGGCGCCGGATCATGCGGGCGACCACGGCCCGCGACATGTGGAACACACCGGTGGCGTTGACGGAGAGGGTGGCGGTCCAGTCCTCGTCGGTCAGGGTGTGCGCCGGGCCGAGGCGGAGCACACCCGCGGCGTTGACCAGCTGGTGCACGGGCCCGAGCCGGGTCTCGACCTCCTCCACGAGCCGCTCCACGGCACTGCTGGAGGTGACGTCGGCGGCGAACTCGGTCACCGCGAGGCCCTCCTTGCGCAGCAGGGCGGCCGTCTCGGCCAGCCGTTCGGCGTCGCGGTCCACGGCCGCCACCGTGGTGCCCTGCTCGGCCAGCAGCCGGGTCACGGCCTCTCCGATGCCGCCGGCCGCCCCGGTCACCAGGGCGAGGGTTTCTTGCACGGTCCGAACCTCCGTACGTGATGGGTGTCGGTGGGAAACGGTGGGCGGAGCGGGGTTCAGCCCCGCCAGGCCGAGGCCGCCTCGACGGCCTGGCGCGGGTTCAGGCGCGGGTCGCAGAAGCTGAGGTACTTGTCGCCGATGCGCTCCAGGCTGATGTCGTGCGAGACGCACTCGGTGACCGCCTCGGGCGTCGTCTCCAGGTGCAGGCCGGCCGCGACGCCGCCGTTCGCGCGGACCGCCTCCTGGAACGCGCGGATCTCCTGCACCACGGTCTTGACCAGGCGGGTCTTCAGGCCCTCGGGGCCGGTGACGGTGTTGCCGTGCATCGGGTCCGACAGCCACAGCACCGGATGGCCCTCACGGGCGACCGCCTCGACCAGCGCCGGCAGCTTCTCGGCCGCGTTCTGGGCGCCCATGCGCGAGATCAGCGTGAGCCGGCCCGGGCGGTGGTGGGGGTCCAGCTTCTCGCACAGGGCCAGGACGTCCTCGGGCGTCATGCTCGGCCCGACCTTGACGGCCACCGGGTTGGACACGGCGGCCAGCAGCGCGATGTGCGCGCCGTCCGGCCGGCGGGTGCGCTCGCCCACCCACGGCCAGTGGGTGGAGGTCAGCAGCAGTGTGCCGTCGGGCTCCCGCCGCAGCAGGGGCAGTTCGTAGTCGAGCAGCAGCGCCTCGTGGCTGGTCCACACCGGAGCGCCGAACTCCGGGCGGCGCCCCGCCGAGCCGAGCCAGCCCAGGTAGTGCATGGTGTCGCTGGCGGCGCGGTAGCCGGTGAGCAGATGACCCGGGTCGGGGCGGCGCAGCTCGGCGTCCGGCTCGGGGCGGTTGACCATGTGGCCGCGGTAGACGGGCAGTTCGACCCCGTGCACGGTCTCGGTCGGGTTGGAGCGGGGCTTGCCGAACTGGCCGGCGATCCGGCCGACCCGCAGGACCGGCTTGCCGGAGGCGAGCTTCATCGTCCCCGCGAGCATGTCCAGCAGCGCGGTCTTGCGGGCGACGTCCTCGGGGGTGGCCTCGGCGGGGTCCTCGGCGCAGTCGCCGGACTGGACCACCTGGAGGTGTCCCGCGGCGGCCTCGGCCAGCAGCGCGTGCAGACGGCGTACCGACTCCAGGTCCACCAGGGCGGGCATGCGGGCCAGGTGGGTGCGGACGCCGGCGAGGTCGGGGTGGTCGGACCAGTCGGGCTGCTGGAGAGCGGGCAGGGACCGGAGGTGGGACTCAACGTCGATCATCAGTTTCCCTCGGCAGAGCGCGCCGGAGCGTCTCCGGCTGATGGTGGGCGTGATCGTTCGCGAAACAACACAGGGCACACGGGCACCGGCCCGGTTCACCGCCCGGTGTTTCATCCGGCAGCGGCTCGTGTACGGCGCTGAGGCCGGGATGGTGGGGGTGGGGCGCCGGCGTGTGTCTCGGGAGCGCCCCGCTGTGGACACCACTGTCCGGGACGTGTGTGCGGTTCGGCAACGCCGCGACGCGTAGTCTGTCACGTACGGGGAAGGGGGTGGGGTCGAGCCCGGTCCCTCTCAACTACCCCTGGAGTAAGGTGAGTTGAGGAAACCGTGCCGATGGCCGGATGCCTTCCGGGTGCGTCGGCGGGCGCCTCGTCGCGCACGCCGCCCGGAAGGCCCGGGGCTGCCGGGGACCACAGGGGCTGGACGGCAGGGGCTAGCGGTCGGCCGGTTCGTCCGCCCTGATGTGGTCGTGGATCAGAGTGAGCCGGGCCAGGGCGACGCGGCTGGAGATGCCCAGCTTGGCGAAGGCGTGCCGCAGATGGCTGTCGACCGTGTGCGGGGAGATGCACAGACGCTGGGCCACGGCGCGGTTGGTCAGTCCCTCGGCCACCAGGCGGGCCACCCGCAGCTCGGCGGGGGTCAGGCTCGCCCAGCCGGGGTGGACCGCGGCCGTGCGCCGGGAGAGGCCACCCGTGGGGGTGGCGGGGGAGTTCGGGCGGGTGTACCGGTCGGCTGCGATGGTGTAGGTCACCGGAAGACTCTTTCCGGCGGACCCGGGGGCGGCAACGCCGCGACGGTCAGTCCGTCAGGTTCCGGTTCCGGCGCCCGGACCGGCCCGCCCGCGGGGCACGGCGGGTCACAGCTTGGCCAGCAAGGTCTCCACCACGTTCGTCAGGGCCGTACGGTCGGGCCGCACGCGCGCGAGCACGCGCAGCCCGTAATAGGCGGAGAGGACGTGGTGGGCCAGCGTGCCGGCATCCTGGTCCCGGGTGATCTCTCCGCTGTCCTGCCCTTCGGCGAGCGCGGAGCGCACCGCTTCTTCGACGGTGGTGAAGTGGCGCCGCACCTCCTGCGCCACCTCGGGGTCGGTGTTGGCCATCTCCATCGAGGCGTTCATGATGAGGCAGCCCGAGGAGGGCGGGTTCGCGAGGTCGATGTCGATCGCCTGCGTCATCAGGGCGCGAACGCGGTCCTTGACCGGGCCGGGCCGGCGCAGCAGCTCTGTCTGCACGGCGGTGTTCGTCTCGTAGTAGCGGCGCAGCGCGCGCAGGTACAACTGGCGCTTGTCGCCGAAGGCGTTGGACAGGCTCGACAGGCCCATGCCGGTGGATTCGGCCAGGTCGCGGGTGGAGGTCGCCTCGTACCCACGCTGCCAGAACGTGTGCATGACCGCGGTGAGGGCGCGCGTCTCGTCGAACTTCCTGGGCCTCCCCATGAAAGCAACCTAGCCGTATTGGATCGGTCGCGCAAAAACTCGAGGGGGGCAGGCCGCGGCGCGACGACCGGCGGGGCGGGGGGCCGCGGCGTCATAGCCCCGGCCCCCCGCCGCCGTGGGTGGTACGTGATCAGGCACTCGCCGCGGACTCCAGGTCCGCCGGGGCGGGGGCGGGGCGGCCGTGCTCGACGTGATGCCGGTCGGTGATCCGCGCGAGCAGAAGGGTGGCCAGCGCGCCGAGCGCGAGCAGCGCGCCGGCCCACATCGGGGCGCGGTACCCGAAGGCGTCGATGCCCACGCCGGCCAGCCAGGTACCGACGGTGATGCCCGCGCAGACGGCCGCCGTGTTCATGGTGTTGATCAGGGCGCCGCTGTTGGACAGGCGCATGACGCGCGAGGCCATGGCCGGGTTGAGCGGCAGCCCGGTGAAGCCCAGCAGGAACAGCGCGACGAGACTGAGGGCCTGGCCGCTCGCCACGAGCGCGTACAGACCCAGCAGCACGGCCAGGACCGCACCGCCCAGCCACAGGACGCGCAGCGTGTGCGCGTCGGCCAGACGCCCGAGGACGATGTTGCCGATGACGGTACCCACGCCGTACAGCACGAACAGCAACGGGACGATGCCCTCGGAGAAGCCCGCCACCTTGGTCAGCACCGGGGAGAGATAGGCGAAGGTGGCGAACACCCCGCCGATCAGCAGGGCGTTGGTGGCGAAGGCACCCCAGAGCCGGCCGCTGCGGAAGACCGACAGTTCCGAGCGGACGTCCAGGCCTCGTGGGGCGGGGGCGCGCTTGATGGTGAACAGGACGAGCGCGAGGCACAGCGCGACGAGGATGTCCACGGCCCAGAAGGCGGCCCGCCACCCCATGAGCTGGTCGATGAAGGTCGCGAGGGGCAGGCCGAAGACGTTGGCCACCATGAAGCCGCCGAAGACGATGGCCAGCGCGCGGCCGGTCCTGTCCGGGGAGACCAGGTTGGCGCACACCGAGGCGGCGAGCCCGAAGAAGGCCGCGGTGGCCAGGGCCGTGACGACGCGGGCGATCACCATGGCCCAGTAGGCGGTGGCCAGGGCGCCGAGGGTCTGTCCCGCCAGGAACAGCACCATCATCAGGACCAGCGCCGTCTTGCGGGGGGCCCGCATGAGCAGCAGCGTCAGCAGCGGGCCGCCGAAGACCATGCCGAGGGCGAAGACGGTGACCAGGTTGCCCGCGGCGGTGATCGAGACGTCGAGTCCGTCCGAGAGGGACGGGAGCAGTCCGGCCACCATGACCTCCGTCGTGTTGAGACAGAAGATCGCGAAGCCGAGGACGAAGACGGCGACGGGCATCAGCGGGCCGCCTTCCGGTAGCGCGTGGCTGACAGCATTGCGGAGCCTTTCAAGTCGGGCGGAACGCACGGACGTTGACTACGCAGTGGACGATACACGTTTTTTGATTCAGCTGATCTAAAAAACGCGCCGTGTCCGGCGCGGGGCCGCCCCGCGCGGTCGGCCGGGGTTCACGTCGGGGCATCCCGCAGACACGTGATGCGGGATCCGTCCGGGTCCGCTGGAATGCGGATGCACCCACCTGTCGAGAGGACATCCCTTTGCGTACCGCGCCACCGCGCAGCATCTCCTACCGTGCACAGGAGCGGCTCTGATGCTCGACTCAGCGACCGTCGACGCCTATCTGGAGCGCATCGGCGCCAAGCGGCCCGAACGTGCCGACGCCAAGGCCCTGGCCCATCTGCACGAGCGGCATGTGCTCAGCGTCCCGTTCGAGAACATCGACTTCGCGTACGGCAGGCCCAGCCCGCCCATCGGCCTCGGCGCCCCCGCCCTGGAAAAGATCATCGGCCGCAACCGCGGCGGCTGCTGCTACGAACTCAACGGCGCGTTCCACGAGTTGCTGCGCAGCCTCGGGTTCGATGTCGCACCCCTGGCCGCCCGGGTCATGGAGGACGACGGCTTCACCCCGCCGCTCGGGCACATGGCCCTGCGCGTCCTGACCGACGACGGCGACGGGCCGTACCTGGCCGACGTGGGCTACGGAAACGCCTTCCGGCACCCGCTGCGCCTGGCCGAGCGGGGCGAACAGGCCGACCCGCAGGGCACCTTCCGGCTGGTCGAGGCGGACCACGGCGACCTGGACCTGCTGCGTGAGGGCGAACTCCAGTACCGCGTGGAGCAACGCCCGCGCGAGCTGGCCGACTTCGCCGCCATGACCTGGTGGCTGCGCAGCAGCGAGGACTCACCGTTCCTCGCCCGGCAGGTGTGCACCCTGCCCACCGCGGAGGGCCGCGTCACGCTGGCCGGGCGCACCCTCACCCGGACCACGGGCGGGGAGAAGAGCAAGGAACACCTCGCCGACGACACCGCGTTGCTGGCCGCCTACCGCACCGTGTTCGGCATCGAGCTGGCCTCCGTCCCGCCCTCGGCCGACGCCCACGAGCACTCCTGACGTTCCACCGATCCACGGAGACACCCATCATGACGCAACAGCCGACCGGTCTCATCGACGTCCACCACCACGCGATCCCGCCGGCCTACGCCAAGGCGCTGGGCGACCGTGTCGCCATCCCCGGTGTCGACTACCCCACCTGGAGCGCCGAGGCCAGCCTCGACGTGATGGACCGTCACTCCATCGCCGCCGCCGTGCTGTCCATCACCGCCCCCGGGGTCACCTTCGCCGAAGGCGACGAGGCCCGCCGGCTGGCCCGTCAGGTCAACGAGTTCTTCGCCCAGATCGTGGCCGCCCACCCCGACCGCTTCGGTGCCTTCGCCATCCTCCCGCTCCCCGACGTCGCCGCCGCCAAGGACGAACTTGCCTACGCCATCGACGAACTGGGGCTGGACGGGGTCGGGCTGCTGACCAGCTACGGAAACCGTTACCTCGGCGATCCCGAGTTCGAGCCGCTGCTCGCGGAGATCGCCGAGCGGGGACTGCCGGTGCACGTCCACCCGGGCACACCGCCCGCCAAGGACCTGGCGACCTTCGATCTGCCGCCGTCGCTGTACGAGTTCACCTTCGAGACCACCCGTACCGTGGTCAGCCTGCTCTTCAACGGGGTGCTCGGACGCCTTCCGCACCTCAAGCTCATCGTCTCCCACGCGGGCGGCACCCTGCCCTTCCTCGCCCAGCGCCTCACCTACGGGCCGACCATCGGCAAGTACCTCACCGACCGCGCCCCCGCCGACGTGATCGGCCAACTGCGCGGCATCTACTACGACATCGCCATGTCCGCCACCTCGTTCGCGCTGCCCGCGCTGACCGAGCTGGCCGCCCCCGACAAGATCCTCTTCGGCAGCGACTACCCGTTCATGCCGGCCTCCCACACCACCGAGAACGTCGAGGGCTTCACCCGCTTCCCGGGCTGGAACGACCAGCAGCGCACGGCCATCGGCCGCACCAACGCGCTGGCGCTGTTCCCCCGGCTCGCGGGAGCCTGAGCCCCGCCCCGCGGACCACGCTCGCGGCGCACACCGGGATGCCGGCGGAGGCCGGCCGGTGTGCGCCTTCCCGGTCCTCGCCGCGGCAGGCGGGGCGTACGGCGGTCGTGGAGCCCGGGGCGTCGAGGGCGAGCCGGGCGGCGGCCGGGTCCTGAACGTCCTGCGGGGCCTCCGGCCCGGCCGGGGCGCGCGGCCGGCCGAGACGCTCGGCGCCCTGCTGATGTCGTGGAAGACCCCGGCACGCGACCGCCGCGCGTGGAAGGGCCCGCGTCGTAAGGCGGCACCGCCGTACCCGGCACGAGACGCCGGCCGGTGTCCTCCGGTTCACGGCTCCGTCGTGCCGACGGGGTCCGCCGAAGGGCGGGCGGCGGCCCAGGCCGCCTCGATCATCCGGAAGATCTCGTCCAGTGCGGCCTCCGGGTCGGCCGCCTCCCGGGCCAGCGAGTAGGCGTCGATCACGAACCTCGCGATGGTCCGGCACGCCGTCGTGGCCGGCGGCAGACCGAGATCGGCGGCGATGGCCGCCGCGAGCGACTCCGCATGGCGCAGCCGCATCGACTTCTCGTAGTCCAGCAAGGTCTGCGACGCGTCGATCAGGCGCCAGATCGGGGCGGAGCCGTCCCCCGTGCAGTGGCGCACCAAGGCCTGGACCTCGCGGCGCAGCGCGGGGATGAGCGGCTCGCCCGGCGCCCGGTCGGTGACCGCCTCGGTGAGGCGCCGCTCGAAATCCTGATCGTGGCCGAACACCAGGGCCTCTTTCGAGGGGAAGTGGGCGAACAGCGTGGTCACGGCCACGTCCGCCTCGGCGGCCACGTCACGGATGCCCACCGCCTCGTACCCGCGTTCCAGGAAGAGCCGCAGGGCGGCGTCGGCGATCTTCTGGCGGGTCGCGGCCTTCTTGCGTTCACGGCGTCCGGTCGGCGCGGTCATGGCGCAACGCTACCAAATACGAAGGTGTAACGGTTTCAAAAGGCTAACCGTTAGTGCTACGGTCACCGCCATGAAAAAGGTGAGCTTCGCCGAGTTCGGCGGTCCCGACGTTCTGCACCTCATCGACGCCGACGAGCCCCACGCGGGCCCCGGCCGCATACGCGTCGCCGTACGGGCGGCGGGCGTGAACCCCTTCGACTGGCGCGTCCGGGAAGGCCAGTTCCAGGGGACCCATCCGATCGAGTTGCCTTCCGGACTCGGCCTGGACGCCGCCGGGGTGGTGGACGAGGTCGGCGAGGGCGTCGAAGGGGTCGAGGTCGGCGACCGGGTGTTCGGCGAGGGTTCGAGCACCTACGCCGAGTTCGCCGTGCTGTCGGCCTGGGCCCGGATGCCCGAGGGGCTGACGTTCGAGGAGGCGGCCGGATACCCCTCCGTGATGGAGACCGCCCTGCGCGTCATCGGCGAAACCGGTGTCCGGGCCGGCCAGACGCTGCTGGTCAGCGGCGCGTCCGGGGGAGTCGGATCGGCGGTGCTGCAGATCGCCCGCGACCGGGGCATCACGGTGATCGGCACGGCCGGCGCCGCGAACCAGGACTATCTGCGCGGCCTGGGCGCCCTCGCCACGACGTACGGCGAGGGCTGGGCCGAGCGGGTGCGGCGGCTCGGCCGCGTCGACGCCGCTCTCGACCTGGCCGGCTCCGGTGTGATCCGCGAACTCGTCGAGCTGACCGGGGATCCGCAAAGGGTGGTCTCCATCGCCGACCTGGGCGCGCCGGAGTACGGTGTCCGGTTCTCCGGTGTGGCGGGCAGCGTCCCGGACGCGCTCGCCGAGACCGTCCGTCTCCTCTCGCGCGGCAGGCTCCACATCCCCGTCGAGAAGTCGTACCCGCTCGCCGAGGCCGCGGCGGCGCACATCGACAGCCAGGCCGGTCACACGCGCGGGCGCCGCGTCCTGATCGTCTGACGGCCTGCCGGCCGACGCCGTCCGCGAGCGGGCACCGGAGCCTTCTCGCGGCTGAGAGCCCCCCGAAGTGCCCACGGGTGCGGGGAGGGCTCCCGCGTGCCCCCGCCGGGAGGGCGGTCCGGCGCGGGCGCCGGTCAGAGGGCGGAGACGGTGCTTTCCACGATGCCGAGCAGGGCGTCCCTGTCCTTCTGGATGCGGGCGAGCACGCGCAGTCCGTAGTACGTGCTGAGGATCTGGCGGGCGAGCGTCCCGGCGCTCCGCTCCGGGGAGATCTCGCCGGAACGCTGCCCCCGCGCGATGGTCTCGGTCAGCGCCCGCTCCACCGTGGTGAAGTGCCGGCGGACCTCCTCGCGGACCTCGTCGTCCGAATCGGCTTTCTCCACCGACGCGTTGATGGTGAAGCACCCGGAGGCCTCGGGGTCCGCCAGGTCGGTGTCGACGGCGTGGACCATCAGGTCCCGCAGCCGCTCCTTGACCGGGCCGGGCCGGTCAAGGAGCGCGGTCTGCTCGGCGGTGTGCGTCTCGTAGTAGTGGCGCAGGGCCCGCAGGTACAACTCCCGCTTGTCACCGAAGGTGTTGTACAGGCTCGACTGACCGAGGCCGGTCGAGTCGGAGAGGTTCCGGGTCGAGGTGGCCTCGTACCCCCGCCGCCAGAAGGTTTCCATGGCGGCGGTGAGGGCGTGCGTCTCGTCGAACTTCCTTGGCCTGGCCATACCCGCATTCTACGTATTTTGGAGCGAGCGCACGGAAACTCGGGGCCGGATCATCCGGCCACCGCGACGGCCTCGATCTCGATCAGCCAGTCGGGATCGGCGAGGGAGGCGACCTGGACGAAGGACTCGGCGAACGTGTGCGGGACGAAGTACTCGGCCCTGAGCCGCGCGAAGGCCTCCTGGTGCCGGGCGATGTCGGTGACGAACACGGTCGCCTTGACGACCTGGTCGAGACCGGAACCGGCGTTCTTCAACACGAGGGCCAGGTTGGCCAGCGCCTGCCGGGCCTGGGCCTCGAAGTCGCCCTTGCCGACCGTCGCGCCGTTCTCGTCGATCGGTCCCTGCCCCGAGGTGAACACGAAGTCGCCGACGCGGATGCCGAGCGCGATCCCGGCGGGGGCGTACCAGTCGGGATCGGCGGTGACGCGGACGCGCTGCGGGGCACCGGATGCGTCGGACATGGGACTCCTCCTTGGAGCGAGGAAAACGGGGGAACTGACGGAAGGCGAGTCTAGGCGGATCGGTCAGCCGCCCAACGCCTCCTTGACCGCGAGCACTTGCTCGTCGATCGACCGCTGACCGGACTCGGTGCCGAAGGAGTCGAAGATGTGGAAGGCACCGGCCCACTGGTGGAGCGTGACGGGGACGCCCGCCTCCAGCAGCCGCCGGCCGTAACCCAGGCCCTCGTCGCGCAGCGGGTCGTACTGGGCCGTCACGATGTGCGCGGCGGGGAGTCCGCCGAGGTCGTCGGCGCGGTTCGGCGCCGCGTACGGCGAGGTCTCCCGCCCCTCGTGCCCTTCGCCGAGGTAATGGCGCCACATCGCCTCGGACTGGGGCGTGGACCAGACGGGGGTGTCGTGGAAGCTCCGCGCGGACGGAGTGTCCATGCGGTCGTCGGTCACGGGGTAGGTGAGCAGCTGGAGGACGAGGCCGGGGCCCTTGCGGTCACGTGCCATCAGGGCGACGGAGGCGGCGAGGGCACCGCCCGCGCTGCAGCCCGCGACACCCAGGCGCGCGGGGTCGACCCCCAGCTCCTCGGTGTGGGCGTCCAGCCACCGCAGGGCCGCGTAGCAGTCCTCCGCGCCCGCGGGGAAGGGGTTCTCGGGCGCCAGCCGGTACTGGACGCTCACCACGACGACGTTCGCGCGCGAGGCGAACCACACGCACTGGTTGTGCTCGGTCTCCAGGCTGCCCATCACGAAGCCGCCGCCGTGGATCCACAGCAGGCCGCCGTGCGGACCGGCCGTCTTGGGGGTGTAGATGCGTACGGTGACGTCAGGCGCCCCCTCGGGGCCGGGGATGAGCCGCTCGGTGACCGTGAGGGCACTCGTGTCGGCCGGCTCCCACTGGGCCTCGAGGTCCTTGAGGGTGCGGCGGGCGACTTCCGGCCGGGCGACATCGAGGTAGGGGATCTCCCCGACGAGCGGGGCCAGATCGGGGCGGAGCGTCATACGGGTGGGGGCGGGCGTGGCGTCTTTGCTGGTGGCGTCACTCATGGGGTCATCGTGTCCTGCGGGCAAGGGAGTTCGCCGCCGACATCTGTCGCGACTTGGGGCGCCCGGACCGCCGATTGGTGTGCCGACCTGACGGAGTGTCCCGCGGGGAGGGTGCCGGCGCGGGCCCCGGATCTAGCCTGCGCGGGTGTACGAACTGATGCCGAACCCATCGCAGCCGTCCGCCGGGCGCTCCGCGGCGGAACCTGGCCGGAACTCGCCGCCGGCCTCCGCCACGGCCTCCGGGCAAGGCCCGCTGCCGGGTCCCTGCGCGGCTCCGGGCTCCTGCGCGGCTCCGGACCCCGCTGCCGGTCAGGGGTACGGGCTGAGGCCCTCTGCCGGTCACGGTCGTCCGGCGGGGCCGTCCGGCGGTCGGGGTTGTCCGGCGGGTTCCGTTTCCGGCCACGGGTGTCCGGCGGGTCCCGCTGCGGGTCAGTGCCATCCGCCGGAGTCGCCTGCCGGGCTTTCTGCCAGGCTTGCCGCCGGACCGTCTGGGGGGACCTCCGCCGGGCCGTCCGCAGAGCTCTCCGCCGGGCTTTCCGCCGGCCCATCTGTCGGACTCCCAGCCGGGCCGCCTGCCGGCGCCCCCGCCGGATTCCCCGTGGACGCCGTGTGGGGCCTGGCGGCCGGTCCGGCGTCCGAACGCGTCGCCGATCCCGCATGGGACCTCGCAGATCCCCCATGGGACTGGGAGGCCGGCACCGAGGTGGGTCCGGTGCCCGATGGGCCGGCCGTTCCCGGGCCGTACGACGACCTGTGGCGGCCGGGCGGACTCGGGGACCCGGCGCTCGTCCAGGCGGTGCTGTCGTCCGCGATGCCCGAGGCCCAGCGGTCCCGCGCGCTGTACCTGCTCGGGCTTGCCCTGGCCGGCCCGATGCGGGCCGCCGCCGTGGTCGTCGCCGAACCCGCCGCCCTGCCCGATGCGTTGCGCGCCTGCGCCGCGGGCCTGCTCGCGCCGCCGACACGGGCGGGCGGTCCGGCGCCCCAGGCGGTGCTGTGGCCCACGGTCGGCGTCCTCCTGCTGCCCGCGGCCGGCGCCGCCCGGCGCCCGGCCCCGGTGCCCCGCGGCGTGGCCGTCGGCCTGGGCCCGGCGGTCGCCCCCGAGCGGCTGCCGGAGTCGTGGGCCGCGGCCCGGCGCGCCGCGCGGTTCGCGGGACTGGGCCCGACCTGGCCGCGGCTGGCGGACGCGGCGGAGCTCGGGGCCGAGGCCCTTCTGGCCGACATACCCCGGGACGCGGCGCTCGCGCACCCGGACGTGGCGGCGCTCGCCCGCCTGGAAGCCGAGCCGGACGGGGCGCAGATGCTGGCGACCCTGGAGACCGTCTGCCGCACCCGGTCGCTGCGGGAGGCGGCCAAGCTCCTGTGTCTGCACCACAGTTCCGTCGCCCACCGGGTGGCGAGGGCCGAGCGTGCCCTGGGCACGTCGCTGAGCGACCCCGCGCAGCGGCAGCGGGCCTACACGGCGCTGCTGCTGTGGCGGCTGAACGCTCCTGACAACTGGCGCAACTGAGCTGCCACTTCGGGAGCGTCTCATCGTTCCCGAGTTTTGAAGCAGTCGCTCCGTAATGTGCTAGCGTCGCTGCCGAGGACGCCCTTCCGCTCTCGACCGGACGCAACACCGGTCCGCATCCCCGCATTTGGAGGCATTCCATGCCCCTTGCCGTCTATATCCTCGGCTTGGGAATCTTCACCCAAGGCACATCGGAGTTCATGCTCTCCGGACTGCTCCCCAATCTGGCCGATGACCTGGGTGTCTCCATCCCCGATGCCGGGCTGCTGATCTCGGCGTTCGCCATAGGCATGGTCGTCGGGGCGCCGCTCCTCGCGGTCGCCACGCTCAAGTGGCCCCGCCGCACCGCCCTGGTCGCCCTGCAGGCCGCCTTCATCGCCGCGCACATCGTCGGCGCCCTCGCCCCGGGCTACGGAGTCCTGTTCGCCACGCGTGTCATCAGCGCCCTCGCCTACGCGGGCTTCTGGGGTGTCGCCGTGGCCACCGCCGTCGCCCTCGTCCCGGCGAACGCCAAGGGCAAGGCGGTCGCGGTCGTCGCCAGCGGACTCACCCTCGCCACCATCATCGGCGTTCCCGCGGGCACGGTGCTCAGCCAGTTCGCCGGCTGGCGCGCGGCCTTCTGGGGCGTGGCCCTGCTCACCCTCGTCAGCCTCGCCTGCTCGGTGTTCGCCATTCCCGGCGGGCGGGGATCCGCGGAGGAGACGCGTACCGTCCGCGCCGAACTGCGGGCGATGGCCCGGCCGCAGCTGTGGCTCTCGTACGCGGTGACGGCGTTCTCCTTCGGCGCCGTCATCGTCACCTTCAGCTACCTCGCCTCCCTGCTCACCGACGTCACCGGACTGGCCGACGGCTGGGTGCCCGTGCTGCTGGCGCTGTTCGGCGTCGGCGGCCTGCTCGGCATGGTCATCGGCGGCAGGACCGCGGAGGCGTACCCGATCCGCACGCTCGCGCTCGGCACCGGCGTCCTCGCCGTGACGTCGGCGCTGCTCGCCGTCCTGGCGGAGAACACCGTCGTCACCGTGGTCCTGATCTTCGTCCTCGGTATGGCGGGATACGTCACCAACCCGATCCTGCAGTCCCGGGTGTTCGTCGTCGCACCCGGCGCGCCGACCCTGGTCGGCGCCACCAACACCTCGGCCTTCAACGTCGGCAACACGCTCGCGCCGGCCCTGGGCGGCATGACCATCAACGCCGGGTTCGGCTTCGCCTCGGTGGCCTGGGTCGGAGCGGCGCTCGCCGCCGCCGGTCTCCTCGGGACCCTGTGGGCGGGCCACCTCCAGTACCGCTCCCGCCCGGTCAAGGGCAGCGTGGTCGCGGGTGGCGGCAGCGGCGCGCCCCAGGGCCAGGAGCGGACCGAAACCCCCGTGTGACCCGGTACGACGCCCCCGGATGCCGACCGCCCAAGCGCTCGGCCCTCGGTCCCCGGCCCACACGCCCGAAACCCCGTCCGTCGCGCCCGAAGCCCCGGCCCCGGCGCCCGAAGTCCCGGCCCTCGCGCTCCCGCCCGGGAAGCCTCAGCCCTTCGGGGTCCGCGGTCCTCGGAACCCGTGGCGCCAGAAGCCCCCAGGCTCCGAAGCCCCTGTTCCTCAGGCTCCGAAGCCCCTGTCCCTTCCCCCGCCCGGTGCCCCTGGTCAGCCGAGCCGCTTGAGCTGACCGCGGGCGTACCCGAAAAGCGCCGTGCCCCGGCCCGTTGCCTCCCCCGCCGACGGACCGGGGCACGGTCATGCCCGGAATCTCCCGGCGGCGGTCAGGCCGTGATGCCGCCGTCGATCACCAGGTCGTGGCCGAGGGCGAAGCCCGACTCCGGCGAGGCCAGGTACAGCACCGCGGCCGCACCCTCCTCCAGGGAACCGATCCGGCCGAGCGGGAACATGCCCTTGGCGCGCTCCACGCGCTCCTGAGGCGTCTCGTTCTCCAGCAGTGACATGGGAGTGTCCATCGAGGACGGGCTGAGCGTGTTCACCCTGATCCCGTCGGCGGCGTACTCACGCGCCGCGCTCCGCCCGAGCGCCGCGATCGCCGCCTTGCTCGCCCCGTAGGCGCCGGCCCCCGGGATCGTCAGATGCGCGCCGACCACGGAGCCCACGTTGACGATGACACCGCCGCCGTGGGCCCGCATGTGGCGGATCTCGTGCTTCATCGACCGCCACGTCCCCAGCAGGTTGATCTGCAGCGTCTGCTCGAAGACGTCCTCGGCGAGCTCGGCGAGCCCGGCCGGCTCGGGCAGGTATCCGGCGTTGTTGACCGCGATGTCCAGGCCGCCGTGCCGTTCCACGACCGTCCTGACCAGCGCCTCGACATCTGCCTCCACGGCGATGTCGGCGGTCGCCCAGCTCGCCGTGCCGCCGTCCTTCTCGATCAGCTCGACCGTCTCGACCAGCCGGTCGGAGGTGCGTCCGGCGACCACCACGGTGGCACCCTCGCGGGCGAAGGCCACGGCGGTGGCGCGGCCGATCCCGGATCCGCCACCGGTGACGAGCGCCACCTTGCCGGTGAAGCGATCAGTCATGTCTCTCATCCCATCGTCGCTACCTGCGTGCACGCGCACGTCGCACGCGCCGCGCACGCACCACGATGGGCGTAACCGCCGCCCGCGCCATCACGTGTTCACCTGGTTTTTTTCGCGCCGGGCGGAGCCGGCGCGTGCGTACGACCGCCCTGGCGGCCGCCGGGACGGCGAGGGAAACCCGCCGCGAGACCCCGTGAACACGTGATGCCCACGAAGCCCGCCGCCCTGTGGAGTTGAGGGAGCACGCGTACACCCGTGGAGAAGGGAAAACCTTGAGCTTCGAGGAATTCGAGGGCATCGTCCACATCCCGCCGAAAGCAGGACCGGCGCGCTGGGTGTTCGGGGACCACTACACGATCAAGGCGGACAAGGAGAACACGAACGGCTCGCTCGGCCTGATCGAGGCCATGGTGCCGCCGGGCGGCGGCCCGCCGCTCCACATCCACCACGACAGCGACGAGGCCTTCTACCTCATCGAGGGCGAGCTGGAGATCTCCAACGAGAAGCGGAAGCAGATCGTCGGGGCCGGTGCGTTCGTCTTCGTGCCCAAGGGCAAGGTCCACGCGTTCAAGAACGTCGGCGACGAGCCCTGCAAGATGCTCATCATCTTCACGCCCGCCGGCTTCGAGCGCTTCTTCACCGAGCTGGGCGTCCCCGCGGAGGAGGGCGTGCCCGCCCCCGAGGCGGCGCAGTACGCGGCCGATGTCGCGAAGGCCCAGAGCATCGTGGCCCGCTACCGGGCGGAGTACGTCTGACGCCCTCCCGGGGAGGAACGCCGGGCGAGCGGGCACGGCGGAACCGGATGCTCATAGCGTGGTGAACGGCCGGTGGTCCGCGACAGCGAGCGCGCGGACGAAGTCGGTCAGCCGGACGGCCGTACGGGCGAGCAGGCGAGGGAGCGGGCGGACCCGGGGCCCGTAGGCCGTGGGCCACAGCGCGGGTATGCGGTACATGCCCCGCAGCATGTGCCCCGAGCCGTGCCGGTCCGGCACATCGTGGACGATCCTGGACGCCGCCGAGTCCCGCCGGGACGGCGGCGTTCGCCGTACCCGGCCCCGCAGTATCCTGGAACCACGATTCCAGGATGGCGGGTGGGGCATGCCGGACATCAAGCACTTCGACCCGGACGCGGCTCTGGACACCGCGCTGCGCCTGTTCTGGCGCCAGGGCATGGCCACGACCGGGATCCAGGACATCGTCACCGCCACCGGCCTGAACCGCTCCAGTCTGTACGCCACCTTCGGCGGCAAGCGGGAGCTGTACCTCGCCGCGCTGAAACGCTATGTGGAACTGCGCTCCGGGCCCAAGTACCGCCGGCTGGCGGAGGACGGCCGTGGGCTGCCCGCCGTCGCCGACTTCTTCGACGGCCTGATAGCGGCCCGTTGCTCCGGCGAGCACGCCGGCTGGGGGTGCATGGCCGTCAACGCCCAGGCCGGCGCCGAGTACGGCGACTTCGAGGTGCGCGCCCTGCTCGAACGGCACCACCAGGACCTGCGGGACGCGCTGCGCGCCGCGCTCGTCGCGGCCGAGGAGCGCGGACAACTGGCCCCGGGCGTCGACCCCGGGCCCACCGCCGACGTGCTGGCCCTGCTCGCCCACGGAGTGAACCTGCGCTCCCGCGCCGGAGCCGACGCCCGCGCCCTGCGCGCGACCGTCACCTCCGCACTGGACTCGATCGGCCGGTCACCCGCCGTCTGAGCCGGACGTCCGGGCGATTCGTCGACGCCAATCAATGAACCGTGCTTGACAGTTGGCTTCCTCCGGCCCCTAACTTGAAACGGGCGTTCCAAGTTATTGTTCGTGGCCCAGGTGTCCCACGGGGGAGGATGGTCGTGCCGCAGGTACTGGATCCGGGCAAGGCCCGCACGATGGACGACTTCATCGGCGAGCTGCGGCTGCTGAAGGCATGGGCGGGCGGCCCCTCGATCACCGAGATCACCCGCCGTGTGCACCAGGACTGGCGCCGCGCGGGCCGCCCGCGCACCGAGTGGCCGGCCCGCTCGACCATCGGCAACTGCTTCCTGCCGGGCCGCCGCCGGCCCAACCCCGACCTGCTGCTGGCCGTCGTACGGGCCCTCGCGGGCGGCGACGAAGCGACCGTCGCCCTGTGGCGGCAGGCGCTGCGTACGGTCCTCGGACAGGCCGAGGCGGCTGCCCGCGTCCGCGCCTGCGACCGGCTGCCCGCCGGGCCGTCCCCGCTGCTCGGCCGGACCCGGGCCGCGTCCGCCGCCGAGGCCGCCCTCACGGCCGCGGGGCGGCCGCGCGTGGTGGTGCTGGAAGGCGCCGCCGGCGCCGGCAAGACCTCGCTGGCCCTGCACGTGGCCCGCCGTGTCGCCGCCCGGAGCCCCGCCGGCGCACCCGTGCTCTTCGCCCGCCTGCGCGGCTCCGCGCCGGCCTGCCCGGCCGCCGACCCCGCCGCCGTGCTGGACACCTTCCTGCGGCTGCTCGGCGTCACCGGCGACCGCATCCCCCACGGCGTCGCCGCCCGCGCCGCCCTCTACCGGCAACTCCTTGTTCGCACCGGCGCGTTGGTGGTCCTGGACGACGCGGTGGACACCGAGCAGGTGCGACCCCTGCTCCCCGGGGACCCTGCCTGCCCCGCACTGGTCACCAGCCGCCGCAAGACGCGCGCGCTGCCCGGCGCCGTCCGCCTCACCGTCGAACCCCTGGCCCCCGATGCCTCGGTGGCACTCCTGCGGCGGACGGCGGGCGCCGATCCCCTCGCCGCGGACACCGCCGCCCTCCGGCGGATCGCCGCCGACCTGGGACACCTCCCGCTGGCCCTGACCCTCATCGGCCGGCACATGCGGCAGCACACCGGATGGACCCTCGCCGACTACCACCGCGAGACGGTCGTCCCGCTCGCCCTGGAGGAGGGCGTCCGCGCGGCGATCGCGGCCTCCGACGCCCAACTGACGTCTGGCGCCCGGAAGTTGCTACGGCTCCTGGCCCTCCACCCGCTGGACCGCACCGACACCGCCCTGGCCGTGGCACTCGCCGGGGAGTGCGAACAGGCCGTACGGAGTCACCTCGACGCGCTGTGCGCGGCCCACCTGCTGACCGAACCCGGACCCGGCCGGTTCCGCATGCCCGCGCTGGTCCGCGCCTACGCCGGGGAACGCGTCGGCATCGACGTGCCGGCGACGTCCATCCGCCAGGCCCTCCACCGGGCGCGGGCGCACACCGGGGCCGCCGGCCCGGCACGCGCCCTCGCGGCATGACCCACCCGTGCCGCGGATGCGCGACACACACGGCCGAGTGGCGTATTACTGGGTGGGCTTGCCGCTCAACTCCACCCCCCGAGGAGCCCGGATGACGGACCGCACGGAGTCGATCGAATCGATGGAGCAACTCGCCCTGGTCTGGCGCGCCATGGTGCTCGACCGTGATCCGGGCGCCGATGTGCGCGACCTGCCGGGCATCGCCGTCCGCTGGGCCGACTGCCGGTTCGCCTTCTGGAACTGCGTCACGCTGACCGAGGTCGACGCGGACGCGGCGCTGGTCGGGGAACGCCTGCGCCAGGCGGCCGACATCATGCGCGCGAAGCGGCACCCCGGGTTCCTGTGGCTCTTCGAGGACCTCCTCGGCGCCGAAGCCCGCGCCCGGGTCCGGGCGGAGGCGGAGAAGGCGGGGCTGGAGTACGCCTTCCCCGGCACCGGCATGGCGGGAGACTTCCTCCCGATCCCCGAACCGGCCCACCCGGAGCTGACGTTCGCCCGCGTGACCACCGACGACCACCTCCGGGCGTACGCCGACCTGAACTCGCGCGCCTACGGCTTCCCGCTGGAGGACGGCCGCGACGGACTCCTCGGCTCCACCCTGTGGAAGAAGCAGGCGCACGCCTACCTCGGCCTGCGCGACGGCGTCCCGGTGACCTGCGCCGCGACGGTGGAGGCCGACGGCCGGCTGTTCGTCGTACTCGTCGCCACGGCGCCGGAGTGGGAACGCCGGGGCTACGGCGAGGCGGTGACGCGCAAGGCCCTGTACGAGGGCGCCCGCGCCACCGGCCTGACCCGCGCCACCCTGCACGCGACGGCGGCAGGGGCACCGGTGTACCCCAGGATCGGATTCCGGCCCAACTCGCCGATGGGCTTCTACAGCCTCACACAGTGACTTCCGGCCCCGCTGCCGCCCTGCCTCGGCCGGCCGGATCCGGCCGGGAATTCCGCCGCCGGGCCGTGCGGCGCGCCGGCGGGCGAGGCCGAGCGCGTACCGGTCACCGGGCGGCGAGGCGGGCGAACTCCCAGGGGTCGTGTGCGCTGAAGACCGTGACCTCGTCGGCGTGGGCGCGCTTGAGGGAACGGAGGCGGTCGCGGGTCGTGACGCGCGCCGCCGCGTCGGTCTGCGCGCCGTGCTGGACCGGTTCGAGGACGGGGTGGGCGAACGGCGGGTCGGCGTCGAGCTCCCCGTGGTACATGTACGCGTCCCCCGCGTGCAGCAGCCACCGTCCGTCGCCGTCGCGCACGGCCACGCCCGCGTGTCCCGCCGAGTGACCGGGCAACGGCACCAGCAGCAGCTCGCACGACAGTCCCTCCGGTCGCGCCACGCCCGGGAAACCGAACCACTCCGCGCGCTCCGCCACCGGCGCGGGAGTCAGCAGCGGACCGTGTGCCCGGTGCGCCGGCATGAAGCGGTCCAGGCTGTGCCGGTGGTGCGCTGCCGCGGGATCGCCGACGGCCCGGTACTCGCCGGGGTGCACGTGTACGCGCGCGTGCGGGAAGTCCGGCAGCCCTCCCGTGTGGTCGCGGTGCAGGTGGGTGAGCACGATGTGCCGCACGTCCGCCGCCGCGTACCCGAGCCGTACGACCTGGCGCAGCGCGGTCTCCTCCGGGTCCAGCGCGGGCCGCGCGTACGCCACCCAGCCCGCCCCCAACGACCGCTCCGGATCCGCGAGATCGGCGGTGCCGAGGCCGGTCTCCACCAGGACCAGCCCGTCCGCGTCCGTCTCGATGAGCAGGCAATGGCAGACCAGGGGCCGTGCCCGGTCCACGGCACCCGCCCCGGAGGACTCCTCGTACAGCGGTGGAATCTCCCGCATGGAACCGCAGTTGAGATGATGAATACGCATGATGCCCCTGTACAGCGCGTTATGGGTGGCCTGTTCACGACCGACGCTAGGAGGTGCCCTCGTGACTCACCAAACGGTTGGACACCGGCGGACACCCGACCGGGACGGCCCGCTGGCGGACTGCCCGGACGACGCCCTCGTGCCGCCCGGTGACGAGCCGCGCTGCCCCGTCGACATCACCCTCGCCGCCCTGGGCGGCCGGTGGACCCCGCTGGTGCTCCGCGAGTTCCTGCGCCGCGGCCAGGCCACCTACACGGAGCTGTCCGCCGCCCTGCCCGCCCTCTCGGACAAGGTCCTCTCGGACCGGCTGGTCCAGCTGACCAGGGCGGGTGTCATCGAACGCCACCGGATCCCCGGTTGGCCGCCCCGGGTCCGCTACGAGCTGACCGGCCCCGGCCGCGCGCTGGAACCGGTGTTGCGCGGCATGTGGGAGTGGGGCACGGCCCGACGGGACGTCTCCGCCTGAACGCCGGCCACGGTGAACGTACGCGCCCGGCCGGTCCGGGGTGCGCGGCGACGACCGGTCGCACCCGGGCCCCGGACCGCCGTGAAACGGACGGGATCATTCTGCCCCCGTCGGCCTCGCATGCGTTTACGATCAAGCGGTGGCCTCGGGAAACACCCGAAGGCCAGGAAAACGAGGGGGAGTTATGAGCAGCATTTCGAGGCGGTCCCTGATCGGGTACTCGGGGACGGCCGCCGCCGGCGCGGTGATCGCAGGTACGGCCTCGGCGTCGCCCGCCCAGGCAGCCCAGCCCGCCCAGGCAGTCCAGGCCCAGTCGGCGAGCACGGCGGCCACCTTCCCCGAGGGGACGCTCTTCGGCGGCCGGTCGCAGCGGAACATCGGCCCGGACACGCCCTCCGAGCTGGAGATCAAGTTCAGCATCGCCAACGCCGAGACGCCGGCGGCCTACTCCGTCACCCCGCAGGAGATCGCCGACGCGATCAACAAGTTCCTGGCGTCCCGTGGCTGGCCGGCGGTCACCTTCTACGGCACCCCGGCCCCCGCGCCGCTGAACTGACCGAGCCGGCACCGGCCCTCCCGCCCCACCTCCCGTGCCACTTCGGTCACGCGGCCGCGAGACCGGCCACGAAGACCCACGGGAGGTGAGGGAGCGGCCGGCGTGACCGATCAGCACCGGGCCGTACCGGGGACCGAGGCACCCGCGGGTGTGCGGCTGCCGGTACGGCCCCGGCCGGCCGTGCCGCGCCGGTTCCCGGCCTCACGACCGCGTGCTGGTCTACGTGTGCGAGGTGAACGCCGCGCCGGGCCGCCGCCCCACGTCCGCAAGGTGAGCGCCGTGCCGGGCCCGCGCCCCGGGCCGGCGGCGGTCGCCCCCTCCACCCCCGCCCGCGTCGCCCGGCGCCAGACCTCCGGCGAGCCCACCGCCCGCGCCCGCCGTACGCGCCCGGGCCGAACGTCCTGCTCCGGCCGTCCGCGCGCACCCTCAGTCGTACCCGGGACAGTTCAGATCCTCCGCCGGCCGGCGGACCTCGCCCGTGCCCAGCGTGATCACGGCCCGGGGCCGCATGGGACCCTCACCGCGCCGGGAAAGGACGACCAGCTCCCCGACCGTCGCCGACAGCGCACCGAGCCGCACGGCGCACTCGGCGGCCAGGCGCCGGGGGTCCCGGGTGCGGCCGAGCGACAGATGCGGGGTGAAGCCCCCGCCACGCCCGCGGCACAGCGGGAACGACGGCTCCAACTCCCGGTACAGGCGCGCCCACGGTGCCGGACCGGCGGCGGCCGGATCGAGCCAGACCGTGGCGTGGTGCCGATGCCGGAAGAAACGCACACCGGACAGCCGTGCCGTGAACGCCGGGGTGCGCGCCGCCGCGGCGCCGAGCAGCGGCACGGCCCGCCCGAACTCCTCCTCCGGCACGAACCCGAACAGCACGTTCACATGCGGCGGCCACCGCCGTACCTGCGGATCGTGCTCCCAGCGGATGTCCTGGATCGGCGGCCAGAGCCGGGGCGGCGGCAGCCACGCCACCGCCGTGCGGGGAGTCGACGCCACCGCGAGCACGTCCGGCGGCCCGGCCCCGCCGAGGGCCGCCGGCTCGTCGGACTCCGTGTCCCGCGCGTCTCGCACCGCTGTCACACGCCCTTCGCTCGTCCGCGCCCGAGGCGGTGTGCGGCCTTGGGCCGGCCGGTTCGCGCGGCCGTGGTTCCGCCGCGCCGCCGGTACGTTCAGGGAACTCCCGCGGGCCGGCCGGTGCAACCCGCCTCGCGGGCGGGGCCGGTCCGCTAACGGGTGCCGTCGGCGGGGCCGAGCTTTTCGACGACCGTCTCCTCCGGGCCGATCGGGCGTCCGTCGCCGGAGCGGATCTCCAGCGGGCTCAGCGGGCGCCTGTCGCGCCGGTCGAGGAGCCGCGAGTGCGCTTCCCCGGGGGCGAAGCAGTGGGACTCGCCCCACTGGCGCAGCGCGACGATCACGGGGAAGAGGGCGAGGCCCTTCTCCGTGAGCACGTACTCCTGGTAGGGGCTGCCGTCGGAGGCCGGTACGGTCTCCATCACGCCGGCCCGTTCCAGCGCGCGCAGCCGGGTGGTGAGGATGTTCTTGGCGATCCCCAGGCTGCGCTGGAACTGGCCGAAGCGGCGGCTGCCGTCGAAGGCGTCACGCACGATCAGCAGCGACCACCAGTCGCCGATGGCGTCGATCGACCGGGCGACGGGGCAGGGGTCGGCGTCGAGCCGGGTGCGGGCGACCATCGGGCTCCCCTCCTTCACTCCTGGTTGCAACATGCTACCAGCGCGCCCTAGAGTCCGTCAGGTAGCAACTTGCAACCACCATGGGGAGGGTGCCGTATGCCGAGTGACTGCTCCACGACCAGCGGACGGACGGCCCGCAACACCGCGCTCGCGCCGACCGGACCGCCACCCGCGCGCTTGGTCCGGCTCTTCGCCATCGCCTGCGGCAGCGCGGTGGCCAACGTCTACTTCGCCCAGCCCCTGCTGGTCACCCTCGGCGAGCGGTTCTCGCTCGGTTCCGGCCTGCTCGGCGCCATCGTCACCGTCACCCAAGCCGGCTACGCGGCGGGCCTGTTCCTGCTCGTTCCGCTCGGTGACCTGGCCGACCGCCGGAGGCTGATCACGCTCCAGCTCGGCCTGCTCGCCGCCGCTCTGCTGGCGGTCGCCCTGGCACCCGGGACCGCCGTGCTGCTCGCCGCCCTCGCGATGGTCGGCGCGCTCGCCGTCGTCGCCCAGACCATGGTCGCCGCGGCGGCCCACCTCGCCGCTCCGGCCTTCCGGGGACGGGTCGTCGGAGCGGTCACCAGCGGGGTGATCACCGGCATCCTGCTGGCCCGCACGGTGGCGGGCGTCCTGGCCGACCTGGCCGGATGGCGGTCCGTCTACCTCTTCTCGGCCGCCGTCACCGCCACCCTCGCCGTGCTGCTGCGCCGCGCCCTGCCGGCCGGCCCGCCGCCGTCGGCCCGGCTTCCGTACCGGCACCTGCTCGCGTCCACCGTCGCCCTGTTCGCCCGCAATCGCCTGCTCCGGGTGCGCGGGGCGCTGGCGCTCCTCGTCTTCGCCGCCTTCAGCACCCTGTGGAGCAGCGTCGTCCAGCCCCTCAGCAGCCCCCCGTGGTCGCTGTCGCACACCGCGATCGGCGCGTTCGGGCTCGCCGGGGCGGCCGGCGCGCTGGCCGCGGGCGTCGCCGGCCGCTGGAACGACCGCGGGCTCGCGCAGCGCACCACCGGCACCGCGCTGGTCCTGCTCGCCCTGTCGTGGCTCCCGCTGGCGTTCACCCGGCAGTCGCTGTGGGCGCTCGCCGCCGGAACGGTCCTGCTGGACTTCGCCGTCCAGGCCGTGCACGTCACCAACCAGACCCTCATCCACGCGGTGCGCCCGGACGCGGGAAGCAGGATCATCGGCGGCTACATGATCTTCTACTCGGCCGGCAGCGCCCTCGGCGCCACCGGCTCCTCACTGGCGTACGCGGCGGCGGGATGGACCGGGGTGTCCGCTCTCGGAGCGGCCTTCAGCTGCGCCGCCCTGCTGCTGTGGGCGACGACCCGCACCCCGTGAGTCCGCCCCGCCCGCTCCGTACCTTCTCGACGACCGCCCTGCTTCACCCGGCCATCGAGCGCCGCGGTCGGTCATCGCCGTGCCGTGCGGACAGGCCCGACTCGGCCGTCGTGCGGCGGGGGGTGGGGGCGTCACCGCCGTGCCGTGCGGACAGGCCCGCCCGCAGCCCGTCCCGCAGCCGGGTGAGCCGCTCGATCTCCGCGTCGAGCGCGGCGATCCGCCGCTCCACCACCGCCTCCCCGACGACTCCCGGCCCGCCCCTGTCCGGCGCCGTGGCCCCGCACCGCGGCGCCGGGTGGACGGCGAGCAGGGGGAGCCGGCCGGCGATGCCCCGCAGATCCTCGACGGTGAGCCCGAGGGCGAGCAATTCCCGGATGACACGGAGCACGGCGAGTTCCCGGGGGCCGTAGTCCCGCTGCCCCGACCTCGTGCGCGGCGGTGGCGGCAGCAGGCCGCGCTGTTCGTAGAAACGCAGCGCCCTGGGCGTCGTCCCCACGGCCGCCGCCGCGTCACCGATCCGCACGATGCGTACCTCCCGCAGTCCGGGGCAGCGGTCGTCAGTCATGTTCCGGCAACTCCACGACGACCGTGCCGAATCGCTTGCCCTCGATCAGTTCCCGCAACGCCCGGGGACCCCGATCGATGCCCGCGATCCGTGTGAGGGGGAGACGGATCCGGCCGGACCGCAGCCAGTCGGCGAACCGCGCGGTCCACTCGGCCTCCACGCCGGGATGGTCGGTGCCGAGGTACCCCCGCACCGACACACCCTTGACGATCAGCCGGAACGTGTCGATCTCCGCCGGGGCCGCGGCGCCCGGACCGGCTGCGGCCAACTGCCCGGACAACGCCCCGACCAGGACGAACCGGGCGCCCCGCCGGGCGGCGTCCACCGCGGCGCCGAGTTGGGGGCCGCCCACGGTGTCGAGGAGTACGTCGATGCCGTCCGGCGCGGCCTCGGCGAGCTGACCGGCGAAGGCCCGGTACGCCTCCCGGGAGTTCCCCGAGCCGCCCCTCTCGCGCCAGGACCCGGCGGTCAGCACCGTGTCGTAGCCCAGCTCGGCGACGAGACGTTCTGCCTTCTCCGGTGAGCCGGTGGTGCCGATCACCCGGGCGGCGCCCAGCAGCCGGGCGATCTGCCCCGCCAGCGAACCCACCCCGCCGGCGGCCCCGGTGACCAGGACGACATCTCCCTCGCGCACACCGGCGACCCGGGTCAGCGCCCCGTACGCGGCGGAGCCGGAGGCGAGCCGGGCTACCGGGTCGGGCAGCGCCGGGTCGACCCTGGCGCACTCCGCCTCGGGTACGAGGGCGTACTCACGCCAGCCGAGCAGGTGCGTCACCGTGTCGCCCGGGCGCAGCGGGCTGTCCGGCGGAGCGAGGACGACCTCGCCGACGGCCGGCCCGTACAGCGTGTCTCCCGGGCTCAGCACGGGCACCGGAGTGTCCTTCGCCGCCCCGCCGAGCAGGGTGCGCAGTCCGCCGTAGACCAGGAACTGCCGGTTGCGGACGAGGACTTGACCGGGCGCCGGGGCACCCACCGGGACCTCGGCGAGGGCGAAGTCGGCGGGCGTGGGCAGCCCCTCGGGCGTGGCGGCGAGCCGTACCTCACGGCTGATCCGCTGGGGGACCGACGTCATGCGTGACCTCCTGGGGGAGTGGCGGACGAGGGGAGCGGGACGGTTCGTGCGGGCGTGCCGACGCGTCCGGTGGCCGGGAGCGCGGTGGCTCCGGCCGGTCGAGCGCGCACACGCTAAACCCTGACCCGCACGTCAATGGCAAGGCCGCCTGGCCCGCGGCCCCGGACCGCGCGCGGCGCCGACATGGTGGGCCCCGGCCGGTCCGGCCGCGCCCCATCCGCGAGGTGGGTCTCCGGTGCGTCCGGTCGCGCCCCGCCCGAGAGGTGGGTCTCCGGTGCGTCCGGTTGCGCCCCGGTCCGCCGGAGCGGCGCGGTCCGGGAGGGTACGGCGGTGAGCCGGGGGCTTGGCGCCGTAGGCGGACGGGTGGCGCCGAGCGGCCGACTCCACCGCGCGGGCGCCGTCCTCCCGCACGGGCGTGGCCCTCCCGCGTCGGCGTACCCCCCTGCTGACCCACACCCACGGTGACGGCAGGACCACCACGCCGAACCGCCACCCCGCGCCGGTGGCCGAACGGTCGTGCCGAGAGGAGACTGTCCACGGAAGGCGTGCGCCACGCTCGATGCACTCGAACGAGTGAGCTAGCTGAACAGTCGGTCCGGGGGACTCGTCGCCGGCCGGTCCGGGCCCGCGGCCCCGGCCGCCGTGAGAGGCGGCGGCCACGCGAACCGAGACGCCTCAGGCGGCACCCGGGGTGACCGCGCAGGTCCACACCCCGAAACCGCCGTCCCGGCGCTGTGCGCTTCGACCCGGTCACCGAGCCGTCCGCCGGTACGGACGCTGTGCCGTCTGCCGGTCCGGTGCCGGCCGGGACACGCGTCCGCTGCCACGAGTACCGCCCGACCGACCGGGACCGGGAAGGAATGATCGGTTGATGAGCGGCATCCAGGTGCGAACGCCCGTCGCGGCCGACGGCCGACTGGGCGAGGCCGGCGAGCACCCCGGCCTGAGCGATCCGGACTATCTGCTCCGGCGCCGGGAGATCGCCTCACGGGCCCGAGGCCACCGGGTGGGCGACCCGTCCCCGCCCGTGGACTACACCGAGGACGAGGAGAGAACCTGGCGCACCGTCCACCGGGCGCTGTGGTCGGCCCAGGGCGAGCACGCGTGCCGTGCCGCCCTCGAGGCCAGGGAGCAGGCCCCGATCCCCGCGGACCGCATCCCGCAGCACGCCGAGGTCGGTGCCCGCCTGCGGCGGCTGACGGGGTTCGACTTCACCCTTGCCGGGGGAGTGGTCGAGAACAAACGGTTCCTGGGATCGATGGCGGACGGCTACTTCCACGCGGTGCAGTTCGTCCGGCACCCCGCCGTACCGCTGTTCACTCCCGAGCCCGACGTCATCCACGACGTCTTCGGCCACGGGATCCACCTCGCCTCGCCCGCGTTCGCCCGGATCTACCGCCTGATCGGGAAGGCGGCGATGCGGGTGGAGCGCGCGGACGTGTTGCAGATGATCAGCGACGTGTACTGGTTCACCCTGGAGTACGGCGTCCTCGACGAGGGCGGGGTCCCCAAGGCGTACGGCGCGGCCCTGCTGTCGTCCTACGGCGAGATCGGCCGGCTGTCCGCGGCCGACGTCCGGCCGCTGGACATCGGCGCCATGCTCGCCACCCCCTACGACATCCGCGGCTACCAGCCGGTCCTCTTCAGCGCCCGCACGCTGGACGAGGTGACCGACATCCTCGGCGGCTTCCTGGAGGACCTGGACGACGACGGCGCGCCGGGCCGACGGCCGGCCCCGGGCGGGGCGGATACCACCGTCGGCCGCTGAGCGGGTTCGGCCGCGGGCGTCGGCGATCACGACCGGCTGTCCGATGACCCCTTGGCGGCCCTGGCCCGCGACCGGCCGCGCCCTCTCACGCCGTCTGCGGCCCCAGCGTGATCGCCATGGGCGCCCCTCACCGCGTCAGGTGCCGCAGGGGGTTAGTGGTTAGACCCTATTACGAATGTTCTTGACCGTCACTCGCTGTTGGAGTTATAACTTCTAACGAAAGTGCCAGCCACTAACAGAGCTGGTGGTCGAGGGAGGTCCTCATGAACGCCGAAACGAACGCGGAAACGATGGTCGAGGTCGTGCTGCCGGGCAGGGTCGAGCCGGAGGGGCTCGAGGTGCGGCACGGAGCCGTTCCGACCGCCGGTCCGGGCCAGGTCGTGGTCCGTATGGAAGCCACCGGTGTCTCCTTCGCGGAGCAGCAGATGCGCCGCGGTCGCTATTACGACCAGCCGCCCTTTCCGTTCGTCCCCGGCTACGACCTGGTCGGCAGGGTGACGACGACCGGTGAGGGCGTCGACGCGGGCCTGGTCGGCACACGGGTGGCCGCGCTGCTGAAGGTCGGCGGATGGGCCAGCCACGTGATGCTCGACGCCGCCGACCTGGTGCCCGTCCCGGACGGAATAGGCGCCGCGGAAGCGGAGACCGTGGTGATCAACGGCATCACGGCCTGGCAGATGCTGCACCGCAAGGCCCGGGTGCGCGCCGGCCAGACCGTTCTGGTGCACGGCGCCAACGGGGGTGTGGGATCCGTCCTGGTCCAGCTCGCCCGGGCCGCCGGTGCGCAGGTGATCGGGACCGCCTCCGCACGTCACCACGCCGCCCTGCGGGAACAGGGGGTGACCCCGATCGACTACCGCACCGAGCACATCCCCGCCCGTGTCCGGGAACTCGCCCCGCGCGGCGTGGACGCCGTGTTCGACCACGTCGGCGGCCGCGGCATCACCGACTCCTGGAGCCTGCTCGCCCCCGGCGGCACGCTCGTCTCCTACGGCAGCGCCTCCACCCGCGACGACGAAGGCTCCAAGCAGTGGCCCGTCCTCAAGCTGCTGGCCCGGGTCTGGCTGTGGAACACGCTGCCCAACCGCCGCCACGCCTACTTCTACAACGTCTGGGCCGGCCGCGCCCTGAACCGCGACCGCTTCCGGGCCCGGCTGCGCAACGACCTCACCGAGGTGTTCGAAGCTCTTCGCCGGGGTGAGATCACTGCCAGGATCGCCGCCGAACTGCCCCTCACCCAGGTCGCCGAGGCGATGCGGCTGGCCGAGTCCGGCACCGTCGCCGGAAAGGTCGTCCTGCATGCCTGACACATCAAGCACAGGCACACGCGCGTCCCCCGGCGATCGCACTCCTCTCGCCGTCCTCGCCGCTGCGGCCGTCGGCGCCACGACGGCCGCAGCGGCGACCTCACTCGGTCACCTCACCGGACCACCGGGCGCACGCCAAGAACCGCGGACGGCTTGGTGGCCTGGATCGCCCAGACCCGCGCTGGTGCCCGGCGGCTGTAGGAACACGCCCGTCAGGCGCGTACGGCGGGTGTTCAGCGGGGGCCATGGCCCGCGACCTGCCGGCTGACCTCCCACATCGCCAGCCGCACCAGAAGACCAACTCGATGCCGCACGCAGGGGATACCGGGCTTCGGGTCGGTCGAGCGGTTCGAGGCCATCGCTGGTTCACACGTCCTGGCAGCGTGGCGTTGGCGGCCGTCCGGGAAAGAAAGACCGCGGCACCGGGCAAGGTGCCTGCGCAGTCCGGCGCCGCGAGACGGCGTCGCCGTCTCAGGAGCCCAGGATACGGGCCACCCAGTTGTTGCGTGCGGCCGTCATGGCGTGCGCGAGAGCCGTGTGGGGCGCGGTCAGGTCGAAGCCGTGGAAGCCGCCGGGCCAGACGTGGAGTTCGGCCTGGACGCCGGCTGCCCACAGGGCACTCGCGTAGGCCACGTCCTCGTCCCGGAACACTTCGGCCGATCCACAGTCGATGAAAGCGGGCGGCAGCCCGGTCAGGTCGGTCGCCCGGGCAGGCGCGGCGTAGACGGAGACGTCGTCGGTGCCGCGACGCTCACCCAGCAGCGCCGTCCACCCCGTCCGGTTGCTCTGACGGTCCCACACACCGACCCCGTCGAACTGTCCGCTCGAGACGGTCCGATCACGATCGTCGAGCATCGGGTAGATGAGCACCTGACCGATCAGCCGCGGCCCCTTGCGGTCGCGGGCCAACAGGGCGGTGCCCGCGGCAAGGCCGCCGCCGGCGCTCTGCCCGGCGAGGATCAGTCTGTCGGGGTCCACCCCGAGTTCCCGAGGTCGGGGTGTTCGGGCGCGAGCCGGTATTCGACAGTGACGAGGACGGCATCGTGTTTGCCGTGGAACCGTGCTGCCTTCATTGTTCTGCTCCTTCTTCCTGATGGGCCGGGACCGCCGGTCACCGTTGCGGGGCCGGCGCGCACCGCAGGTGCTTCTCCTGCGTCCGCGTATTGCGCGGCCCGAGCGCCGCGTTGCGGTCATGGGCATCGGACTGGCCGACTGTGTGCGCGCCCGCCGCGCGGTCGGATTGTCCGGCTGTCATCGTCGCGTGCGCTGATGCTCGGGCCGACCGCCGGACGCGGCTGGTTCGAGAGTTCCTGGTCGCCGTTTGCGCGGTCAGGAGCCTGCTGTGTGTCCGGCAAGGCAGCCGTCAGCCGTACCGGCTGTGGTCCGGCCGCTCGGACGGCCGCAGCCCGCTGGGCCCGGCCGTCCATCGGGCGGTGCAGGGCCCCTCGCACCACGACGGCGTGCTCGAACGGCGGGCTGATCGGCCGACATCTGCGGCGAACGGCGGTGCCCGGCTCCGGCGTCCACTGTCCAGCATGGAGACAGCTCACCGGAGGGATGCGAGCGGTGGACGGGGGGAATGTGAGCGGTGGACAGGGTGAAGGAGCACATCATGGACTGGCCGGATGGCGCAGCGGCATTCGTCATGGGCGCGGCGTCCGGGATCGGCCTCGGCATCGCGCGGGCGCTCGTCGCCGCCGGCGCGAAGGCAGCGCCGGCCGATGTCGACGAAGGTCGGCTCGCCGAGGCCGCGCAGGAGCTGACGGACGCGGGCGGCACCGTGGCGGCCGTACGGCCCGACGTGCGCGACGAGAAGAGCTGGGCGACCGCGGCCGACCGGGCCGGGGAAGCGCCCGGGCCGGTCTCGCTCCTGTGCAGCGTTGCCGGCGGGAACGGCGGCGGCCCGATCGAGGAGACGCCGCTCGAGGTCTGGCGGTGGGGGCTCGGGGTGAACACCGACGGCCAGTTCATCGGCGCGTCGACATTCCCGCCCCGGTTGAAGAGCCGCGGCACGCGAGCGCACATCCTCAACACCGCCTCGGTCTCCGGGCTGGTGCCGATGGCCGACGTGGGAGCCTGCACCGCGTCGAAGTTCGCCGGGGTGGGCTTCACGATGGTGCCGCGCGAGGAACTGGCGGACAGCGACGTCGGCGTCTCCCCGCTCATCCCGGGGACCGTCGCCACCCGCATCAACTTCACCGCCGGGGAAGCCGAGGCCAGGCTGCTCGGACGGCAGCTGAACCGTGAGGACGCCGAAGCCGACCACGCGGTACTCGCCGCGGGCGCCGATCCCGACCGAGTGGGCGAACAGGTCGTCGAAGCCGTCCGGGACGGTCGGTTCGTCATCGGCACCCACCGCGAGCGGGGGGATCCGGTCCGCCGTACGCACGCCGAGACCGAGGACGCCTACGAGGCGTTCGACGGACGCCACGGCCCGGATGCGACCGCTCGGATGCTGTCCGGGGGCACGAACCCGGTGACGGCCTGAGCGGGCCGCGGCAGCAAGCCGCTGCGGGCCGTGTGCAGCCGCCCGCCGTTCGTCCCGGAACCCGAGGCCGTCCGCGCGGTCGTCCGGGCCGGGGCAGCGGCCATCCTGCCGACGTGATCCGAGGAGGCACGTCGGAGCAGCCTCCTGGGCCGTCGGATCGCACAGTGCGGACGTCTCCGGGCCGAGAAGTACGTGCGCCTGTCAGGACCCGACTCACGAAAGCCCCCGACGCCGCCGGCCAGGCCGAAGCCGCCGACGGCCGCCCCCGCATCGCCCTGCTCACCCCTACCGCACCCACCCGGCCCGGAGGAGGTCGCCACGGCCCTGATAGCAGCCCGGGCACCGGCGCCGTGATCGCTCCGCGCGGCCCGCCCCTCGCCTGCGGTCCCTCTTCACCGGGAGTGCGCCAGTCGCCTGACCCAAGCAAAGGAGTAACTCATGACGATGTCGTCCCTGCCCCGCCCGCCCTTCGACCCGGAGCTGGAGAACACGCTCGGCCAGATGGCCGAACTAGGGCCACTGACGTTCACCGCGGAGATGATCCCGATGGTCCGCGCCAACCCGCCGTACCAGCTGACCGGCGAGGACTTCGACGCGATGGGCGTGACCGTCCGCGACGTGACGATCGCCGGCCACCAGGGCGATGACATCCTCGTCAGTGTCATCACCCCCAAGGGCCACCAGCACCTGGGCCCGGGGATCTACCACACCCACGGCGGCGGCATGGTGACCGGCGACCGCTTCGCCGGAATCCAGCACGTCATCCCCTGGGTCGTGGACAACGGCGCCGTGCTGGTGACCGTCGAGTACCGCCTTGCGCCGGAGTTCCCGGATCCCTACCCGGTCGAGGACTGCTACGCGGGTCTGCTGTGGATGGCCGATCACGCAGCCGAACTCGGCATCGACCCGGCCCGCATCATGATCGCGGGCGCCAGCGCCGGGGGCGGACTGGCGGCCGGTACCGCCTTGCTGGCCCGCGACCGCAAGGGGCCGCGGCTGATCGGTCAGGTGCTCATCTACCCGATGCTCGACGATCGTGATCGGACCGTCTCGAGCGGACAGTTCGACGGGGTCGGTGTGTGGGACCGTCAGAGCAACCGGACGGGGTGGACGGCGCTGCTGGGTGAGCGTCGCGGCACCGACGACGTCTCCGTCTATGCCGCGCCTGCCCGGGCGACCGACCTGACCGGGCTGCCGCCCGCTTTCATCGACTGTGGATCGGCCGAAGTGTTCCGGGACGAGGACGTGGCCTACGCGAGTGC
>NZ_BMSK01000006.1:39366-451368 GCF_014649115.1 Streptomyces eurythermus
CGTCGCACCCGACAGCGCCCTGGGACAGGCGATGCTGAACACCCGCCGCGCGTGGGTCAACCGCCTCCTGGGCGGCTGACACCGGCAGCTCCGGTTCCGGGCGGCCGACCCCTGCGGCCGTCCGGAACCGGCATCAAGCCCGCACTGCCACCCGCCGAGGTGTCCGCCGAATCCGCGATCACGCGCACACCGGGCACCGCCGGCCGAATCCACGTCATAACAGCCATCGCCCGCATCGTGATCGCGGATGCCAGTGCCAGTGCCAGTGCCAGTGCCAGTGCCAGTGCTGGGCAGGGCGGACTGGCGGCGCCGGTACCGCCCTGCCGGCCCGCGACCACCAGGGTCTTGGCTGATCGGCCGAGTGCTGATCCGCCCCGTCGCCGCCCTGTCCGGGCCACGGATCCGACCGGTTGCTCCTGGAAGAGCGCGCCCCCTGCCCCCACGCCGGCGGCCCCCGCCAGGCGGCCCGGCCGGCCGGCAGACCGCGGGGGGCCACGACCACCGTGCGCGTCCACCCCGACGGACACCTCGGACCGCACCGCCACGGCGCCCAGGACCGGCCCTGCACCACCGCCGACGACTACCTCGGCCACCTCACCAACCGCTGCACCGATCCGCGTCGGCTGTCCTGCCCCCTGCCCCTCCCACTCCGGGTGCCCGGTCGGTGCTCCGCGAACGTGGCGGCGGAGGCTGTTTGTTAGGCTTGCCTCGCCTCCCGTGGGGGAAGTCCGGTGAGAGTCCGGCGCTGACCCGCAACGGTGTGCACGGCACCGCGATTCAGGGGTGCCGTGCGAGCCCGATCGCCTGCGGGGGCGTGTCGACCCGTTGACTGCTCGCCGTGGACTGCGAGAGAGGATCGCCCGGCCGGGTACGGCCGCGCGGGCTGCTCCTGCTCGACGTTCAGCAGGCGGCCCGTGTGAAGGACGGCCCACCCGTGCGCCGAAGGACGGCCCCCAGCCGCATCCCCGTGCTGCCGCTCAGTCTGTCCCTGCTGCTGTTGCTCCTTGTGTCGCTCGTCGGCGGTGTGGCGCTGGGCGCCGCCGGGGTCGGCTGGGCGGAGGTGCCGCGCTTCCTGTGGGCCGGGCTCACCGGCGGCACCGTACGCGCGGGCGACGCGGCCGCCTACACCATCGTCTGGGAGATCCGGCTGCCACGGGTGCTGATCGGCGCCACGGTCGGAGCGGGTCTCGCGGCCGTAGGTGTCGCCGTGCAGGCCCTGGTGCGCAACGCGCTGGCCGACCCGTTCGTCCTCGGCATCTCCTCGGGCGCGGCGGTGGGCGCCAACGCCGTGATCCTCCTCGGCGCGTTCGCCGGGCTCGGGGTCTGGGCGCTGTCGGCCTCGGCCTTCGTGTCGGCACTCGCGGCCATGGCGCTCGTGTACGCCGTGGCCCGCTCCCCGCAGGGCCTGACACCGCTGCGGCTGATCCTGACCGGCACGGCACTGGCGTACGGCTTCCAGGCTGTCACCACCGTCATGGTGTTCGGCGCGGCCCGGGGCGAGGCGGCCAGGTCGGCGATGATGTGGCTGCTCGGCAGCCTGGGCGGCGCCACGTGGGCCCAGGTGCCGCTCGCCGCCGTCACCGTGGCGGCCGGATGGGCCTGGCTGCGCCGACGGGCCGAGGCGCTCAACGCGCTCGCCATGGGAGACGAGACCGCGGCCGCCCTGGGCGTGGGGCCGGCCCGGCTGCGCCGGGAGTTGTTCGTCGTCACCGCGGCCGTGACCGGGACGGTGGTGGCGGTCAGCGGTGCCATCGGATTCGTCGGGCTGATGGTGCCGCACGTCGCACGGATGCTGGTCGGCGCCGACCACCGGCGTGTGCTGGCCGTCGCCCCGCTCGCCGGGGCCGTACTGCTGGTGTGGGCCGACGTGCTGTCCCGGCTGGTTCTCGCCCCGGCCGAGCTGCCGGTCGGAGTGATCACCGCGGTGGTCGGCGTGCCCGCGTTCCTGCTGCTGATGCGGCGGGGCGGCTACGCGTTCGGAGGGCGCTGAGCATGCGACTCGACATCGACGACGTCACGATCGAGACCGCCGGAACCCGCCTGGTCGAACACGTCGACCTCACCGTGGGCAGCGGGGCGTTCGTCGGACTCGTCGGCCCCAACGGCAGCGGCAAGACGACCCTGTTGCGCTCCCTCTACCGGGCCCTGCGGCCGTCCGGGGGAGTGGTACGCCTGGACGGCGGTGACCTGCACGCCATGGACCCCCGGGCCGCCGCCCGGGTACTGGCCGCGCTGCCGCAGGAATCCTCGGCCGAGTTCGACTTCACCGTCACCGAGGTGGTCGCCATGGGACGGCTGCCGCACCAGGGCCGCACGGCCGCCTCGGACCGGGAGATCTGCACCCGGGCGATGGAACGCACCGGCGTCGACCACCTCGCCGACCGCGGGTTCCTCGGCCTGTCGGGCGGCGAGAAGCAACGCGTCCTCCTCGCCCGCGCCCTCGCCCAGCAGCCCCGCGTCCTGATTCTCGACGAACCCACCAACCACCTCGACATCGCCCACCAGTTGGACGTCCTGTCCCTGGTCCGCGGCAGCGGCCTGACCGTACTGGCCGCCCTCCACGACCTCAACCTGGCGGCAGCCCACTGCGATGTCCTGTACGTCCTCGACGGTGGCCGGATCGTCGCCTCCGGGCCACCCCACGACATCCTCGAACCCCCGCTGCTGGCGAAGGTGTTCGGCGTCCGTGCCCACACCGTGCGTCATCCCGCGACGGGCGCCCGCCAGTTGCTCTTCGACCTGCTTCCGCCCACCACCTGAAGGACGCCCATGCGCAAGCGGTTCCTCGCCGCCACCCTCTGTCTCGCCGTGACCGCAACCGGATGCGGCGCCACGGTGGAGTCCTCCCGGGACGCGAAGTCCTCGGCGTCGGTCACCCTGACCAACTGCGGTCGCCGGGTGACGTACGACAAGGTCCCCGAGCGGGTCGTCACCAATGACGTCGGCATCACGGAGCTGATGTTCGCCCTGGGCCTGGAGGACCGCATGGCCGGCTTCGCCATGCCCGATGAAAAGGGAGACCTGCGCGGTGTGCCGTGGAAGGACGGCTACGAGAAGACGACATGGCTGTCCAAGGACCAGCTCACCAAGGAGATCGTCCTCGATGCCCGGGCCGACCTCGTCTTCGCCGGCTGGAACTACGGCTTCCGAGAGGACGGCGGCTTCACCCCCGACGCCCTGGAGAAGCTCGGCATCCCGTCGTACATCCTCACCGAGTCCTGCCACAACGGCCGTTCGAAGTCCTCCCGCGGCATCATGCCACCGCTGGACGCCCTGTACGCCGACCTCACCAATCTGGGCAGGCTCTTCGGCGTCGAGAAGCGTGCGGCCGCGCTCATCGCCGACTTCAAAAGGCAGATCGCACAGGTGCGGGCCGAGGCGCCCCAGGAGGCCGCCCGTCCCTCGGTCTTCCTCTACGACAGCGGCCGGGACGCCCCTTTCACCTCCGGCCGTTACGCCGCCCCGGAACAGATCATCACCGAGGCCGGCGGTGTCAACGTCATGCACGATCTGGCGGACTCGTGGGCCGTGGTCGGCTGGGAGACCGTCGTGCAGCGTGACCCGGAGGTCATCGTCATCTGCGACTACGGCGATGTCAGTGCCGAGCGGAAGAAGGAGTTCCTGCTCTCCTACGCCCCGCTGCGGAACGTCTCCGCCGTCAAGCACCGCAGGATCGTCTCCCTCGACTACGCCGACCTGGTCGAGAGCCCCCGCAACCCGTCGGCCATCGCCCGGCTGGGTGCCTACCTGCGGACGGTACCGACCGGCCTGTGAGCAGCCGTTCGCCGAGTAACCCGAGGCGGGTCGCACGAGTGGCGCTGTTCGGTGGGCGGGCTCATGTGATCCGCGTAGGAACCGTATGGCAACAGTAAGGGCAGGGACGCGGGGGAGCGGGGTGGCACCACGGTCTCCCGGGACCCGGCTCGCCGAGCGGTACGGGCCGGGTCAGGTGACCGGGCTGACGTAGTTGCCCGGGCGGCTGGCGGCCTCCTGCCGGGTGACGCTGCCCCAACGCCACGTGAGGGTCTTCACGGTACCGCCGGGCAGGGTGACCACGGCCTGGTCGGGACGGATGATCTCGTTCCCGTTCTTCCCGGTGTCGCCGAGGAAGGTGATGGTGAACGTCGCGGTCTTGCCGGGAGCGAGATCCAGGCTGGCCCCTCCCCGCTGTTGGAGCAGCGTTTCCGGCACGCCGTCCGTGGTGAGCTCGACCGACGGCGCGCCGAGCAGGGAGCAGGCACGGTCCCCGGTGTTCTTCACCTGGACGCGGGCCGTCTCCTGCCGGTCGCTGCCGCCGCCCTGCTTGGCCGTACCACCTGCCCAGGTCAGGGTGACGTGATCGCAGGCAGGTGAGCCGGGGGCGGCCGCGGCCGGGACGGCGACGGAAAGGGAAGAGACCAGGGCGCCGGCTGCGACCCAGCGTGCGAGGTTCTGGACGCGCTGCATCAGGGCCTCCGATGAGTGTGACGGCAGTGGCTGGCAGGTATCCGGTACCGCGTACGGGACGACAGACCCCTCTTGAACCGCCAACCACTGAACGTTGAACCGCTGAGCGCCGAACTGCTGTGCCCGCTGAGCGAGGGGCTAGGGCCCGGGACCGGCGTCCTCGTTCCAAAGTCCCTGTCGCGGCAGGTCCATCGGCCGATGGACGCCCCGCCCAAGGGGGTGATCATGAGATCCGTCCGCTCGAGCCGAGGAGGAGCCGTGCAGGTGGAGCAAGTGGACTGGGTCGACATCCCGGCCGGGGTGGTGCGCCGGGGAACGCCGGTCGACGAGGTGGCGGTGGTGGCCCGCCGTTACGCGGACACGGGTGTGCCGATGGAGTGGTACCTGAAGGAAGCCCCGCGCGCGGAGATCCACGTCCCGGCGTTCCGGATCGCCCGCACCCCGGTCACGGTGGGCCAGTGGGCATGCTTCGCGGCGGCCACGGGGCGACCGGTCCCCCAGGGGCCGACGGACCATCCGGTCATCGGGGTCGCCTGGGAGGCGGCGACGGCCTACTGCCGGTGGCTCGGGGAGCGGCTCGGCGGCCTCGCGGTACGGCTGCCCACCGAGGACGAGTGGGAGCGCGCGGCACGGGGGGACGACGACCGTGAGTTCCCCTGGGGCGACGAGTACCGCACCGGCCTGGCCAATCTGGTGGACCTCGGCATCGGCACCACGACACCCGTGGGCTCGTTCCCCGAGGGTGCCAGCCCGTTCGGGGTGCTGGACATGGCGGGCAACGCCGACGAGTGGACCTCCACCCGGTACGCCCCTTACCCCGGCGCGCCCGCCGACGTACCGAACACCGAGGGGTGGGCGTTCGACCCGCACGTCACCCGAGGCGGCGCCTTCCGCCACGACCGCGACCTCGCCCGCTGCGCCCGCAGGCACGGCGCCTACGAGCCGGATCTCGAAGCGATCGGTGTGGGCTTCCGCCTGGCGGCCCCGGCCGCGTAGGACCAGGTGCTGGGCACCCCCAAAGGCGGTGGACTCGTCGGAAGCGCAAGGCCTTCACATGCCGGCGGTCACATAGGGCACACAGGGGCTACGCGGGTCAGCGCGATGCGCGCTTCGACGGGGGGCGGCGGGTGCGCACCGGGCAAGGCGGCGCACCCTTCGCCAAGCCGCGCGACGCGGCGGCGGGCACCCCGCGCGCCAAGGACCGCGCGTACACGGTCGAGATGACGTTCGCCTACGGACTGCTGCCGCTGCCCGGCACCGGCGAGGCACTCACCACGGAGCAGACCGAGGCGGTGCACAGCGCGCTCATCGACCGCGCGGCCGGGCGCGGCGTCCACACGCCCGCCGGTACGCGCGTCGCGGGCCCGCTCCGCCCGCCCCGGAAGGGGAAGAGACGGGGGCGACGGGGCCGCGGGCCCGTCGGCCCAGATGAAGGTCGTGGTCACCGGCGCGATGACCGGCCCTCTCGCGGACCTCTCCCGCAGCCGGATGAACGAGCTGATCGAGCGCGCCGGCGGCAAGTCGTCGGGCAGCGTCTCGAAGGACACCGGCCCGGTCGTCGCGGGCGAGGGAGCGGCTCCAAGCATGCGCAGGCCGAGTCCCTCGGCGTCCGCCTCGCCACCCCCGGCGAGTTCGCCGCAATGGCCGCGGAGCCGCTCGGCTGACGGGTCCTCAGGCCGCCGCCACGTCGTCGGCGATCGTGCGCTCCTCGCCCGCCGGGTGCGTCACGTGATGGACGAGCGCCGCGAGCAGACCGCCGACCAGTGGCGCGACGATGAACAGCCACAGCTGCGACAGCGCGGAACCACCGGCGAACAGGGCCGGGCCGAGGCTGCGCGCCGGATTGACCGACGTGCCGGTCAGCGGGATGCCGAGGAGGTGGATGACGGCGAGGGCGATGCCGATGGGCAGGCCGTCGAAGCCGACGACCGCGACCCGGTGCGTCACCCCGAGCACCACGAACACGAGGAGGAAGGTGAGGACGACCTCGGCGAGGAACGCGCCGCCGGTATTGATGTGCACCGCGGACCGGTCCCCGTAGCCGTTGCTGCCGAAGGCACCGTCGGTCTGGACGCCGGGCACCTGCTTGGTGAGCAGGAAGAGCAGGGCCGCCCCGGCGATACCGCCGACGAACTGCGCGACCCAGTAGCCGATCGCGGTGGCCACGTCGATGCGGCGGGCGCACAGCATGCCCAGGGTCACCGCCGGATTGACGTGGCACCCGGAGATCGGCCCGAGCGCGTAGGCGAGGGCGAGCAGCACGAAGCCGAAGGCCAGCGCGATCCCCAGGGTGCCGATGAACTCGACCCCGAGCACCGCGCAGCCCACGGCGAAGAAGACCAGAAGCAGAGTCCCGAGGAACTCCGACGCCAACGCCCGCGTACGCATCGCCATCGCCACCACCCTCACCTACGTCCTTTTCAGTCGTGTCGTAAGGAAGCCTCGGCCGGACGGGGTACGCGCGCCCGTCGGAGGGCCGTGATACGGGGCCGGACGAGTGACGGACGGACCTCGCCGGCCCTGCCGGCCGCCTCGCGACGGCAGCGCGTGCGGCTTCGGCGGGCCGCCCCGTCCAGAGGCGCGGGCGGCTTCGCGGCGGGGCCGCCGGGGCGCCGGGGTGTCCTCCTTCCCATGGCGACGGTCAATAGCGTTGGTGATACCTTCTAACCATCGGTGCCGAGAGAGCGGGGAGACGGCCGTGAGCAAGCCGGAGGCGAGCACGCCCAGGGAGCGCTACCGCGCCCAGGTGCGCGAGGAGATCAAGAAGCACGCCTGGGAGCAGATCGCGTCCGCGGGGGCCTCCGCGCTCTCCCTCAACGCCATCGCCAAGCGGATGGGCATGAGCGGACCGGCCCTGTACCGCTACTTCGCCGGCCGCGACGAGCTGATCACCGAACTGATCAGGGACGCCTACCGCAGCCTGGCCGACACCTTCCGCGCCCGCGCCGAGGCCGGCCCCGACCTCCGGGACCTCGCGCACGCCCTGCGCGAGTGGGCCCTGGCCGACCCCCAGCGCTACTTCCTCGTCTACGGCACTCCGGTCCCCGGCTACCAGGCGCCCGACGACACCACCCGGATCGCCTCGGAGATCATGGCCGTCATCCTCGACGCCTGCACCGCCGGACAGGTCCCCGACGAGCCGGCGTCACCCCTGGAGGAACATCTGCACGCCCACCGGGACTGGGCCGGCCGGCACCCGGCACCCCCGTCCGCCCTCCGGCGCGCCCTCACCTTCTGGACCCGGCTGCACGGCGTGCTGTCCCTCGAACTCGCGGGCCAGTTCACGGGCATGCGCTTCGACCCGGCCCACCTGTACACCGCCGAGGCGGAGTCCGTCGCCCGCGACTGACCGGGGTCGCACACCCCCGCCGTGGTTCGGTGCGTGCCGGAGGCCTCGTGTCACGATGAGCGCATGAGCGATGAACGGCGAAGCCTGCTCGCGGAGAAGACACCCTTCCCCGACGACCTCGATGAAAGACTGCGCGCCCAACTCACCTTCCTGGTGGAGGTGGATCAGCTCAAGACCATCCTCCGGCAGTCCCCCCTGGCCGCCGCGGACCGGCGCGAGAACGACGCGGAGCATTCGTGGCACCTGGCGATGATGGTGGTGATCCTCGCCGAACACTCCGACCGGCCCATCGACGTCGGGCACACCGTCCAGCTCGTCCTGCTGCACGATCTGGTGGAGATCTACGCCGGCGACACCCCGCTGTACGACAGTGCCGCGGGCACCGGTCAGCAGGAGCGTGAAGCCGCCGCGGCCGACGAGCTGTTCGGCCTGCTGCCACCGGACCAGGCCCGGCGGATGCGCTCCCTGTGGGACGAGTTCGAGGAACGCCGCACCCCCGAGGCGAAGTTCGCCAAGGCGATGGACCGGCTCCAGCCGCTCCTGCTCAACTGGATGGCCCGTGGCGGCACATGGCGTACCCCGGGCATCACCGCGGACGACGTCCGCGCCCGCAAGGCCGTGATCGGGGAGGCGTCCTCCTCGCTGTGGCTGGCCGGGCGGCGCCTCATCGACGAGGGGGAGGCGCGGGGCTGGTCGAGAAGCGGCGTGCCCCGGCCCTGACGCAGGGTGTCGTGCCGCCGGCCCGGAGCCGTGCGTCCGGCACACCCGTGGACGCCCCGGTGTTCGACTGCGGGCTGTCGCGGCACCGGATGATCCGCCACCCGCAGCCCTCCGGCCGGAGCACCGGTGGTTCACTCGGCCCGCTGCCCGTGGCCGGTGAAGAAGTCGACAAGGCTGTACGGGGCGTTGTCGTCCAGGAGCAGGTCGTGGATGCGGACAGCCATGGTGGCAGCGGTGGCGCTGCGGGGGAAGAGGGCCTCCTCGTACGAGGCGAGTGCCGCCTCGGTGTCGTGCGGGTGCGCGGCGAGGGCGTTGCCGAGTTCGGCGCCGTCGTACATGGCGAGGTTGGCTCCCTCGCCGGACGGGTGCATCAGGTGGGCGGCGTCGCCGAGCAGCGTGACGCCGGGCACCCGGTCCCAGCGGTGTCCGGTCGGCAGGGCGTGGAGGGGGCGCGGCACCGGCGGAGTCTCTCCGTCCGTGATCAGGGAGGTGAGTTCCGGGGCCCAGTCGTGGAACTCGGCGGCGATACGGGCGGTGACGCCCGCGGTGTCGCGGAAGTCGAGGGAGTCCAGCCACTCCCGCGGCTTGCGGAGCGTCACGTAGGTGTGCAGGACGCCGTCCGGCTCGCGGTGCGCGGAGATGCCCCTGCCGGGGGCGAGCGCGAAGAGCGAGCCGTCGCCCACGGCCCGGGCGGCGGCCGGATGGCGGGTGTCGCTGTCGTACAAGTAGGTCTCGAGCAGGCACGTTCCGACGTACTCGGGCGTGGCCTCGGACAGCAGTGGACGGACCCGCGACCATGCTCCGTCCGCGCCGACGAGCAGGCCGGCCGTCACGGTGGCCCCGTCCGCGAACGTCACCTCGTGCCGGCCGTCGCCGAGGGCCCGTACCGACGTGACCTTGCGCCCCCACCGGACCGTACCGGCGGGCAGCGAGTCGAGCAGGATGCGCCGCAGCTCGCCGCGGGGCACCTCCGGGCGCTCGCCGGTACCGTCGTCCGGCTCGTCCAGCAGGACCTTCCCCTTCTTGTCGAGGACCCGGGAGGCTTCGGCGCCCTGGTGGATGACGCCGAGGAACTCCTCGTGCAGCCCGGCGGCCTTGAGGGCGAGCTGCCCGTTGTGGTCGTGGATGTCGAGCAGGCCGCCCTGGGTGCGGGCCGTCGGTGAGGACTCCGCCTCGTAGACCGTCGCCGGGATGCCGTGCACGTGGAGGACGCGGGCGAGCGTGAGTCCGCCGAGTCCCGCTCCGATGATCGTGACAGGAGTGGTCATGGGTGTTTCCCTCCGGATCGCGGACCGTCGGGCGGACGCCCGGCGGATCGGCGGAGCACCGCTCGAGCGATGCCCCACAGGCCGACTGGAACGCTGTTCCAGAAGGCTCAGACTGGAACGGCGTTCCATGCCTTGTCAAGCTGGAATGGTGTTCCAGTGCGCCTAGACTGAAGACATGGCAAGCAGGAAGAGTCGTCCGGAGCGACGGCAGGAACCACTCTCCCGGAAGCGCATCGTCACCGCCGCGGTCGAACTCCTCGACACCGTCGGCGAGGGCGGTCTCACGTTCCGCGCACTGGCCGAGCGCCTCGCGACCGGCCCCGGAGCGATCTACTGGCACGTCACGGGCAAGACCGAACTCCTCCTCGCCGCCATAGACGCCGTCATCGCCCCCACCCTCGCCGGCGACGACACCGGCAAGACGCCGCAGGAGGCGATCCGCGCGCTCGCGCTCGGGGTGTTCGACGCGATCGACGCCCACCCGTGGGTCGGCGCCACGCTCGCCCGGCTTCCCCGCACGCCGGGGAAGTCACCGATGCTGCGGGTCTTCGAGCGCATCGGGCGCCAGGTCCAGGCGTTGCGGGTGCCCGAAGCCGCCCAGTTCACCGCGGCGTCCGCGCTGTTGAGCTACATCCTCGGCGTGGCGGGCCAGAACGCCGCCAACACGCTGGCGGCCCGGGCGAACACGGACCGGGCCGCGTTCCTCGACGCCGTGGCGGCCGCGTGGCGGGAACTGGACCCCGACCAGTACCCGTTCACCCGCGACGTCGCCGGACAACTGCGCGAACACGACGACCGGGCGGAGTTCCTCGCGGGCATCGACCTCATCCTCGCGGGCATCACCGCCGGCCGGGCCGACGGCCGGACACGGCCCTGAGGCGGCCGTAAGGTGAGGGCATGCCGGATGACGAGCACCACGTGGGCGTGGAGGACGACGAGCACCGAGTGACCGTGGACGACGACGTCGAGTTCCCCGTTCCCGCCCCTGACGAGGCGTGGACGGTCGGTGCGGTCGTCCTCGACCGGGACGGCCGGGCCTTCGCCCAGAGACGCGGTCCCCACCGGCGGCTCTTCCCCGACTGCTGGGACATCGTCGGCGGGCACGTCGAGCCCGGCGAGTCGCTGCTGGACACCCTCGCCCGCGAGATCGAGGAGGAGACCGGCTGGTGCCTGCGCCGCGTCCGGCGCCTGCTCGGGATCACCACCTGGACCGGTGACGACGGGGCCGGACCGCGGCACGAGGCCGACTACCTCGTCGAGGTCCACGGCGATCTCGCCCGCCCCGCCCTGGAGTGGCCGAAACACACCGCCTACCGCTGGGTCGGCCCCGACGACCTTCCCGTCCTCAAGGAGAACCGGGCCCCCGGCGAACACCTCATCCACGACCTGATCGCCAAGGCCCTGCGGGAGCACTCCTCCCCGGCCGGGTAATTCGGTCGCGCAGGGTGATCCGCCCCCGCAGACTGAGAAGCGTGGAGCGCTTGACGGAGATCGCGGACCGGCTGGCCGGTGTCGGCGGCGTCGTCGGGGTGTGCCTGGGCGGCAGCCGGGCGAGCGGCACCCATGGCCCCGACTCCGACTTCGACCTGGGCCTGTACTACCGGCCGCCGCTCGACACCGCCGCCCTGCGCCTGCTCGCGGCCGAGCTGACCGGCGGGCCGGTGGAGGTGACCGAGCCGGGCGGCTGGGGGCCATGGGTGGACGGCGGCGCCTGGCTGACCATCGACGGCCACCGAGTCGACTGGATCTACCGGGACCTGGACCGGGTGCACCGCGTCTGGCGGCAGTGCCGCGCCGGGCGGTTCGAGATCGGCGCCCAGCCCGGCCACCCCCTGGGTGTGTACTCCCACTCCTACGCCGGTGAGGTGGCCCTCGGCCGCGTCCTCGCCGACCCCGGCGGTGAGCTGCGTGCCCTGCGGGAGCAGACGCGCCACTACCCCGAGCCACTGCGCGAGGCGCTCATCGGCAACGCCCGCTGGGAGGCACCGTTCATCCTGGCCGGCGCCCGCAAGGGGGCAGCCCGCGGTGACGCCTTCTTCGTCGCCGGCTGTCTCTTCCGCGCGGTCGGACTCCTCGTACACGCCCTCCACGCCCACGCCCGCCGCTGGGTCCTCAACGAGAAGGGAGCGGTACGCGCCGCCGGACAACTCGCCATCGCCCCTGACCACTTCGCCGAGCGGGCACACAACCTGTTCTCCGCCCTCGGCACGACTGCGCGCACCCTCACCACCACACTCGACACCGCCGACCGCCTGACCGCCGAAACATGCGAGAGGCTCACGGAGTGACCGGGGCTGCCCATGGCGCGGAGATCGGGTGCGTGGGCGTCGTGGGTCAGCCCCGGTCGGCGCATGCCTCCGCCTCTGTCAGGTAGCGCGCCACCGGGCCCAGCGTCAGCATTCCGCTCCCGCCGCCCGCGTGTTCGGCGCGGGCGGGGCGCAGGGCCGTCGCGGCGCGGGCGGCGATCAAGGGCTCGCCGAGGCGGGCGGCGGCGTGAGCGGTCAGGCACCACAGTGCCTCCTGCATGTGATCGAAAGGTGGTTCGGGCGCCGCGGACAGGGCGGCACGGGCCTCCTCGACCCGGTCCCGGGCGAGCAGTACCAAGGGCTGCGCCCAGGGACGGTACGGACCCCAGTCGAGGGCGGGATCGGTGGGCGCGGGACGGCCGTGCAGCAGGCGCAGGCCCAGGAGGGCGAGGGCGAACAGGCCCCGGTGCAGCCCCGGCATGCTCGCCGTCCCGGCGAGGGCGTCCTCCGCGGCGCGGTACCGCGCCGCGGCCGTGGCGGCGGTCGGCCCACCGGGTTCCGCGCTGCGGGCGGCCGTGGCCCGGGCCCGGAACCAGCCGGTCAGGACGGGGACCAGAGAGGCCTCGGTGCTGACGGCGAGCCGCTCGGCGGCCCGGGCGTGTGCGGTCGCGGCATCGAGGTCGCCCATGGCGGAGGCGGACTGCAGGCGGATGAGCAGGCCCAGCACGGCGAAGTTCGGCAGCTCGTGCCGGGTGGCCAGGCCCAGGATCTCGGCGCCGGTCGCATCCCGCGCCGCCGCGAGCCCGGGGCGGGTGAAGGACTGGAGGAACACACCGTTGAGGGCGAACACCAGCAGCGCGGGATCGCCCAGTTCCCGGGCCAGCGCCTCGGCCTCGCGCGCCGCCCGCCCGGCGCGCTCCCGTTCGGTGCCGGACAGATCGGCGCTGCGGCTCTCGACCGCGACGGTGGCCAGCAGGCGGGCGCGCAGTTCGGCGGGGCCGTCGGCGCCGAGCGCGGTGAGCGTACGCTCGGCCGCCGCGACGACGGCACGGGACTGCTCGGGGTCGTCCGCCCGGCTCCACAGGGCGGGCACGTCGTAGGCGCCGATGACCCGGGCGGTCAGGGCGATGTCTCCGGTGCGCTCCGCCGCCTGGACTGCGGCGAGGCGGTCGCGCCGCGAGTGGACGAGGGCGTCGCCGCCCGCCAGGGCCAGGGTGCGCGCCAGTTCCACGGTGGTGCGCGGCCCGAGCCGTACCCCGGCGGTCCACACGGTACGCGCGGGCTGGAGCGTCGTGGCTCCCTGGAGGATGTCCGCCTCCAGGCGCTGGAGGTCGGCACCGGGGTCCAGCCCGAGCTGCTCCACGAGCATCGTGCGGGCCCGGCGGAGGGTGGCCAGCGCGTCCGCCTGACGGCCCGCCCGGTGCAGCGCGCGGGCCAGCAGTCCCCAGGCCGGCTCGCGCCAGGGGTGTTCGGTGACGTGCGCGCCCAGTTCGGCGACGAGCTCGGCCCCCGAACCGGAGTCGAGGAGGAGGCGGGCGCGCAGTTCCAGCCCCTCCAGCCGCAGCTCCTCCAGCCGGGCCCGCTCGCGCCGCGCCCACAGGGAGCCGGTCACGTCGGCGTAGGCCGGGCCGCGCCAGGCCGCGAGGGCCGCGTCGAGGTCGGCCAGCGCATCGGGGGTCCGCCGGGCGCGGGCCAGGGCGTCCTCGAACCGGTGGGCGTCCACCTGGGCGCGCGGCAGGCGCAGCGCGTAGCCGGGGCCCTCCGTGACGAGTACGCGCGGCGGGGTGCGGGGCGGCCGGTCGGGCTCGATGGCCCGGCGCAGCGCGGCGACGAACGTACGCAGCGCACCCACGGCGCGCACCGGTGGCTCGGCCCACAGGTCGTCCACGAGGGTGTCGGTGGAGACCATCCGTCCCCCGGCGGCGACGAGCCGGGCGAGCACCTCGCGATGGCGGGGTCCGCCCAGGTCAACCGGGGTGCCGTCATCGCGGAGGGCCCGCACGGCACCGAGCACGTCGATTCGCATGCCCTCCATCCTCCGTGCCGCGGGCCGGCGGTGTCGAAGCGTACTGATCGGCTGCTGATCGCCCTCGCCCACGCTGGTCCGGTCAGTCCCCCGACCTCGAGCAAAGGGCCTTTCATGACGCTCACGATTCCCGGTTTCGACCACGTCCGCCTGCCCGGCACGGACGGAGTGGAGCTGGCCGCCGCCGTCGGCGGCAGCGGCAGCCCGGTCGTGCTGCTGCACGGCTTTCCCCAGACCCACCTGATGTGGCGGCACGTCGCCGAGCGGCTCGCCGGCGAGCACACGGTGATCTGTCCCGACCTGCGCGGCTACGGCGCCAGCGACAAGCCGGCCGCCACCGGCCCCGAGGTGTACTCCAAGCGCACCATGGCCGCGGACGTCGTCGCCCTGGCGGCGGCGCTCGGCCACGAGCGCTTCGCCCTGGCCGGCCACGACCGGGGTGCCCTGGTCGCCTTCCGGGCGGGGCTGGACCACCCCGAGACCCTCACCCACCTGGGCATCCTGGATGTGGTGCCGACGCTGGACATGTGGGACGTGCTGCACGGCGTACGGGCGGCGGTCGGCTACCACCTGTTCCTCATGGCGCAGCCGCCGGGGCTGCCGGAGACGATGATCGCCAACAGCGCGGACGCCTACTTCGGCTCCTTCCTCGACGCCTGGGCCGCCGACCCGGCCGCCCTGCCGGAACCGGTCCGGGCCGAGTACCTGCGGGCGAGCGCCGCGGCCGTGCCGTCGATCGTCGCGGACTACCGGGCCTCGGCGGGCATCGACGTCACACACGACCAGGCGGACCGGGACGCAGGCTCCCAGCTGGCCATGCCCGTGACGGTCGTCCAGCAGGACTGGGGCACGCAACTGGGCTACGACGCCGCCGCCGTCTGGCGCGCGTGGGCGCCGGACCTGGACCACCGGCTGACCGGCGCGGGGCACTTCATGGCGGAGGAGGCGCCCGACGAGATCGCGGGCGCGATCCGCGACCTGCTGCTGCGCTGAGCCGGCCGGCACCCGGGCCACGGGCGGCGGCGGGGGAGCCTCGCGCCGGTCCACCGCCGCCTCTCACCCGCGGGCAGGCCGGGGCGAGCCGGCCGGGGGAGGGGAAGCGGGGGCACCCGGCACCCGTACCGAGCAGCGGGCCGTCCAGATGACGGTACGGACCGGGCCGGCGTGATCGGCCGGGGCGGCGAGGACGGCCGGCGCCCCTCGGGGAGCCGGCCGCCCTCACCCGGCGCCGTTCAGGCCATTTCGATGTAGCGGTGGACCCGGTCGAAGCGCCGGGCCGCCAGGTCCCCGCGCCGGATCACCCAGTGGGCCACGCCGGAGTCCAGTTCCGTGACGTCGTCGCCGAACCTCCAGGTGGCCAGGAGAGCCCAGTCGCCGGCGCCCTCTCCGTCGGCCGGGGGGTCCGCCTCCCCGGGATCGCGCGCGTAGTGGACGGGGTCGTTCTGGGGCGACACCGGATGACCGCCGATCTGCAAGGACCAGCGAGGCCGGTGGCCGCCGACGTGTGCCCAGGCGTCGCTCAGTTCGTCGGCGAGTTCGAACTGCTCGTCGTCGGCGAGGTCGCCCCATCTGTCGACGGCGAAGCTCTCCGGCATCTGATCGCTCAACTGATGCCAGGCCGTACGGAGTTCACACGCCCGGTACGGCTTGCGCCAGCTGTGTTCGAGGGGACTCGGGGCCGTCGGGGTCCCGGCGGGTACGTACATCACCGCGCCGGGCGCCTGCCCCTCGATGCTCACCTCGCTGTCGGCGAAGAAGAGCAGGTGGCCGTCGGCGGGGAGGGGAAGGCCGGCGGCGCCCGGCGGGAGGGCCGCGAGGTCGACGGAGGCCACGAAGGGATCGGACGGCTTCGGCGCACCGTGCGGCAGCAGGGGGTCGCCGCCGGCCCGGGCCCCGAGGGGACCGTCACCGCCCTCGGCCATGTACACCGCCGGCAGGGCGGTACGTATCCACTCCTCCACCTCCTGCGGCGGCAGTCCCCGGGCTGCCGCCTCGGCCCGGAAGCGGTTCGGTCTGTCCACGGTCTCGTCGGTCACGGGGTCACCCTAACGGGCTCGTGGGCGAGCTGTGGCAGCCCCCAATTCGCGTGTGGTGAAAGGTGACTTCGTGGTGCGGGTAGCCTCGATCCCGGTCAACATTCTCGCGGTCTGGAGGAAGTACCCATGACGAAGGGTCCGTTCGTCGCCATGTCCGTCGCCACCGCGGCGCTCGGCACCGCGCTCGGCTCCCTCGCGCTGGAACTGCGCGCACAGGGTCACGAGCAGTACGTTGAATCCGTCAGCACCTTCAGCGTCCTGATGTACATCACCGCGGCTCTCGTGGTGATGACCTGGGTGCGGGACGGCCGGCCGCACTCGAACTGAGCCGGACCGCCCACCGCGCACCGGACACCTGCCCTTTCCCGGCTCGGCCGGGCAGGGCAGGCGTACGGTGCGCACCGCGTATTGCGGGTCCCGATCCTCCCTCCTGTACAGGCGTTGACACGGCGTCACACCGCTCCCATCATGGGAGCGCTCCCATAGATGGGATCCGGCCGCCCCGTACCGCCCCGCACGCGCACCATCGCTCCGCCCGCTCCGTTTCCCCTGTCACCGGCGCGGAACGTCCTGCTGCCGCGCCGGCACTTCGCCTGTCCGGCGGTCCTGTCCGGCATCCGCCGTGCCGCCGGACCCATGAGGGAGGACCCCATGCCACCACTGCACAGACCCGGCCGGCCGGCCGGCGCCGGGGGCCCTGGCGCCCTCGCGCGCGGCGCGTTCGTGCTGGCCGCCGCGCTCGCCCTGCTGACCCCGCTGGCCGGTGTCGCGCCCGGGGCTCCGCGGACGGCGGCCGTCGGGGACGTGGACGTCCGGGTCAACGCCCAGGCGGCCCTGGGCCGGCTGTCCGACACCGCCCGGGGCGTCAACACCGCCATCTGGGACTCGCACATGAACGACCCCGAGGTCACCCGCCTGATGAAGGCGGCCGACGTCGGGATGATGCGCTACCCCGGCGGCTCGTACGCGGACATCTACCACTGGGAGACGCACACGGCGCCCGGCGGATACGTCGCCCCCGGCACCGGCTTCGACGCCTTCATGGGCACCGTCCGCGCCACCGGCGCACAGCCCGTCCTGATCGCCAACTACGGCTCCGGAACGCCCGAGGAGGCCGCCGGCTGGGTCAGGTACGCGAACATCACCAAGAACTATGGCGCGAAGTACTGGGAGATCGGCAACGAGATCTACGGCAACGGCCATTACGGCAGCGGCTGGGAGCACGACGACCACGCCGACAAGAGCCCCCGGGAGTACGCCCGCCAGGTCCGCGCGTACGCCGAGGCCATGAAGGCCGTCGACCCGACGGTCAAGATCGGCGCGGTCCTCACCTCGCCGGGCGAGTGGCCGGACGGCGTGGTCGGCGAGGGCGATCCCGGCGACTGGAACAACACCGTGCTCGCCGAAGTCACCGACGTGATCGACTTCGTGAGTGTCCACTGGTACGCGGGCGGGTCCGACACCACCGCCCAGGACGCCATGGCCCGGCTGGCCCGGCTGCCCGGTGAGCTGCGGGAGGTGCGCGCCCAGCTCGACCGGTACGCGGGCGCGGACTCGCCGCGCATCGGCATCGCCCTCACCGAGATCAACACCAACACCGGCGGCGCCCGGCTGACCGCCCGCCCCAACGGCCTGTTCGCCGCCGACGCCTTCATGACGGCACTGGAGAACGGCGTGTTCAACGTCGACTGGTGGGACACCCACAACGGCGCCGGCCAGATCACCACCGTCGACGGCGAGACCGACTACGGCGACATGGGGATGCTCTCCAGCGGCGCCTGCACCGGCGACGTCTGCGAGCCGGCGCCGAACACGCCGTTCCACCCCTACTACGGCATGAAGATGACCAGCGAACTGGGCACCGCGGGCGACACCATGGTCGCCGCCCAGTCCTCCGCGCAGGACGTCTCGGCGCACGCCGTGCTCCGTCGCGACGGCCGCCTGAGCGTCCTGCTCGTCAACAAGGACCCGGACGCCGCACACACCGTAGACCTGGACTACGCGGGCTTCACCCCGTCCGCCGGCACACCCGTGGTGCACCGCTACGCGCGCGGTGACAGCGACATCACCGAGGCCGGCGCCGGGGCGGCGACCGCGTCCCAGGTCACCGTGCCACCGTACGCGCTGCTCACGGTCACGCTCGACCCACGCACCGGCACCGGGCCCGGCGCCTCCGCCGCGGGAACCCCGGGCACCCCGAGGCTGGAAGCGGTGACCGACACCACCGCACGCCTGTCGTGGGCGGGTGCAACGGGCGCGGCCCGCTACCTGGTCCAGGAGCGCGACGGCACGTACACCCGTCTGGTCGGCGAGACCACCGGCACCTCCGTGACCCTGCGCAACCTGCCCCCGGGCAGCAGCCACACGGTCAACGTGCTCGCGGCCGACGCCTCGGGACGGCTCTCCGCCCCGTCCTCCCCGCTGACCTTCACCACCGGCACCCCGTCGAACGCCACCTGCGCGGTGACATACCACCGTGACTCCGGCTGGGGCAACGGCTTCGTCGCCACGGTCACCGTCCGCAACCTGTCGGACACGCCGATCACCGGCTGGACCGTGGACTGGGACTGGCCGACCGGAGGCCAGTCGGTGTCCTCCGGCTGGAACGCCACGTTCCACCAGACCGGCTCCCATGTACGGGTGACCGCCCCCGAGGGTGCCGGGCCGCTGGCCCCGGACGGGGCGTCGACGGCCTCCTTCGGATTCGTCGGCGCCAACGACGGCCCGAACCCGGACCCGACGGTCTTCCGTCTCAACGGCGCGGTCTGCTCCGGCGGTTGAGGGTTCGGCCCGTCCGGGGCAGGGGACAGCCGTCCTGCCCCGGGCGGGCCCGGTCAGGCCTCCACCGTCTCCGTCAGCCCGGAGATCGCCTCCGGCCAGGGGGCAGGCGTGGCGATCAGGGCGCGCAGGGACCGGGTCTGACGCGGCGGCAGGCCGATCGTCAGGATTCCGGTGGCCCGGCCGGCGGTGCCGTACAGCGCGGCCAGCCGCAGCGGGTCCTTGCCCAGGGTACGGACCTCGATCCGGTCGGCACCGGCCAGTACACCGTGGGCCTGGAGCTTCAGGTCGTACTGATCGGACCAGAAGTACGGCACCGGGGTGAACGGGCGCCGCTCGCCGAAGCGTTCCGGGTCCAGCTCGGCCAGGAGGTTGCGGGCGGCGGCGAGGCCCTGCTCGCTGGCGTTCATCCGGTGCTCGATCCGCAGTTCCCGGCCCAGGCCGGGGTGGTACCAGCGGGCGACGTCACCGGCGCCGTAGAGCCCGGGGGCCGCGGCGCAGAACTCGTCGCAGCGCAGCCCGTCCGACAGGTCCAGGCCCGCCGCCTCGGCGCCGGGGCCGCGCAGCCAGCCGACGGCCGGGACGGAGCCGACGGCCAGCAGCACGTCGTCGGCCTCCACCACCGTGCCGTCGGCGAGCACGGCACCGGTCGCCCGTCCGGCCTCGGCGCGGATGCCGGTGACCGCCTGCCCCGAGCGCAGGGTCACCCCGTGGGCGCGGTGGACGTCGGCGAGGAGCCGGCCGACCTCCGGGCCCAGCACCCGCCCCATCACCGTGTCCTCGGTGCCGATGAGCGTGACCTGGTGGCCGAGGGCACGCGCCACGGCGGCGGCCTCGGCGCCGAGCACGCCACCACCGACCACGGCCAGCCGCCGGCCGGGCGTGGCGAGGCGCCGGCGCAGGGCGAGCGCGTCGTCCAGGGTGCGCAGCACGTGCACCCCCTCGACCGCGTCGCCGCCGGGCAGGGTGCGGGGCACGACACCGGTGGCGGCGATGACACCGGCGCAGCGCAGCACGGTCCGCCCGGCGTCGCCGAGCGTGAGCGCGCGCCGCGCCGGGTCGTAGGCGACGGCACGGGTGCCCAGCCTCAGGTCCAGGTCGAGCTCCGCCAGCCGGTCGGCGTCCCGCAGCGCGGTGCGCTCGGGCTCCCAGGCGCCGGACAGGACGTGCTTGGACAGCGGCGGCCGGTCGTAGGGCGGGTGGGGTTCGTCGCCGATGAGGGTGATCTCCCCGTCCCAGCCCAGGCGGCGCAGCCCCTCGGCGGCGGCCAGCCCGGCCGCCGCCGCGCCGACGACGGCGATACGCGGGCGGGGGGTGCCCGGGGCGCTCATTCCCGCACCTGGATGGCCGCGGCGGGACAGATGGTGGCGGCCTCGCGCACGGCGGCGTGCAGACCGGCGTCCGGGGTGGCGTCCAGCAGGACGACGATGCCGTCCTCGTCACGCTGGTCGAAGACCTCGGGGGCGACCAGCACGCACTGGCCGGCGCCGCAGCACTTCGCCTCGTCGATGGTGATCTGCATCAGGATTCCTCCAGGGGTGGGGTGGGGTCGGTCAGGGGGCGACGGGTCACCAGGTGACCGGGAGGGCGTGGCAGCCGTAGATCACCATGTCCGTGCGGAAGGGGATCTCCTCGACCGGTACGGCGGGGCGCATGCCCGGGAAGCGGCGCAGCAGCGTGGTGATCACGACCTGGAGCTCGGCGCGGGCCAGCGCCTGGCCGAGGCACTGGTGGATGCCGTAACCGAAGGCCACGTGGTGCTGGGCGTTGGGGCGGCGGATGTCGAGCCGGTCGGCGTCGGGGAAGGTGTCCTCGTCGCGGTTGGCGGAGGGCACGGCGACGATGACGCCTTCCCCGCGGCGGATGAGCTGTCCGCCGACCTCGACGTCCGCGAGGGCCGCGCGCCGGGGGCCGTTGCGGATGATGCTGTGGAAACGCAGCAGTTCCTCCACGGCGCCGCGGACCAGGGAGGGGTCCTCGCGCAGCCGGCCGGCGGTCTCCTGGTCGAGCATGAGGGACAGGGCGCTCAGGCCGATCATGTTGGCCGTCGTCTCGTGCCCGGCGACCAGCAGCAGCACGGCGAACGCCACGAGGTCCTCGTGGGTCAGCTCGCCCCGCGCGTACTGCTCGGTGACGAGCCGGCTGATGATGTCGTCGCCCGGCTCGGCCTTCTTGGCGTTCACCAACTGGTCGATGTAGGCGAGGAGTTCGGCGCGGGCGGGTTCGCGCTGCTCTTCGGTGAGGTCACGGGAGAGCAGGGTACCGGTGAGCCGCTGGAAGGTGTCGTGGTCCTCGTAGGGCACGCCCAGCAGCAGGCTGATGGCCAGCGAGGGCAGCGGCAGCGCCAGTGCCTGGACCAGGTCGACGGGGTGCTCGGAACGGTCCACGCGCTCCATCGCGTCGCACAGTTCGTCGGTGAGCCGCTGCAGGGTGGGGCGCAGCGCCTCCACCCGCTTGACCATGAAGTCCCGGGTGACCATGCGGCGCAGCCGGGTGTGCTCCGGCGGGTCCATGCGGATGAAGCCCCGGGTGGCGCCGGGACGCGGGCTGCCGCCGGTCATGCCGCTGACCGGGTAGCCGGGGGCGGAGGTGTCGGAGCTGAAGCGCGTGTCACCGAGGATCGCCCGGACGTCCGCGTAGCGGGTGGCGAGCCAAGCCCAGCCGCCGTCGTCCAGGGCGACCTTGGACAGGGGCTCTTCCAGGCGCAGTCGGGTAAGACCCTCGGGCGGATCGAAGGGGCACCCGGACGGCGGCCGGGCAGGCAGCGGCGGAAGCGGTGCGGTGGTGGTCATGCCACTCCTTGTGGGGGAAGACCTTCGACTAACACCTGTTAGCTTACGACCGTTTCCTTAGGGTGGAGGGCGGCCTGGGCCGCAGGAGAGGTGAAGGAAATCGGGTGATGTGGTGGAGGGGCGCTTCGGGTGCGACGCCGACGGCAACCCGAAGGGACCGGACGCATGCCGGCGGCAGTCAGAAGGGAGGGGAGCGGGGGAACGGGCGCCGGGTGAAGGTGAGAAGAGGGAACCGAGGACGCGTCAGCGTTCCAGCAGCAGGCCGAGCAGTTCGTCCACGAAGCGGTTCAGCCGGGCGGTGTCCTTGCGGCGCGGCATGACCTGCCACAGCGCGACCCGGCCGTGCAGGGCGCACCACAGCAGGTACGGCGCTTCCGCGCGGGTGCCGCGTACCCGCCAGCCGGCCTCCTCGCAGTGGGTGAGCGCCTCGTGGAGCCCGCGCAGGAGCAGTCCGGCCGGGTGACCGTGCAGCCGCTCCTCGTCCACCGGGGTCTGCCAGGTCTCGCACATCAGGCGGTACCTGGCCGGGTTGGCCACCGCGAAACGGCAGTACGCGCGCAACTGGTGCCGCAGCCGTTCCAGCGGGTCGTCCGCGGGCGCGGAGGCGTCGGCCTCGGCCATCAGCGCGGCCAGCCGCTCGTAGTGCTCCGCCAGCACCGCCCACACCAGCTCGGTCTTGTCGGCGAAGTGCCGGTAGATGCTCGGGGTGGCGATGCCGACCTCCCGGGCCACCGCCCGCAGCGAGAGGGCGTCCTCGCTGCCCACCTGCTCCAGCAGGCCCCCGGCGGCGCGCAGGATCTCCTCACGCAGCCGTTCGCCCTGCCCGCGGGGGTTGCGCACCCGCGCCGTCCGCTCCGCGGGAGCCCCGGCGGAGTCGTCTCCGCGCCGCTTCGCCTCGTCCACCGCCGTACACCTCCTTCACCCCGGGACGTCCGCACCCGACCGCCGGAACCGGTGGTCATCCGTTGATCACCGCAGGGCAGCCGCCCCGAACCGTACACGACACCGGGCGCCACACCGGCACACGCTCACCAGGCCTTGTGTCGCGGAGCGGGGGTGGAGGCGGCCGGCCGCGCGACGACGGTGAGTGCCCCGGTCACGGCCGGGGCCGCGTGGGGCGGCCGGTGTGACGTCCTCCTGGCGTGCCGGAGGTTCCGCCGCGTCCCCGGCCTCGGTGTGGTGGTCGGCGGGAGACGACACGTGGGTGCCCGGGCGGAAACCGACGAGCCGTGCCGCCTCCCGAGGGCTGGAGCCCTTGGCAGGCGGCACGGGCGGGTCACGGTCCGGCTTGTCCCGGGCCCCGCCGGTCAGGGCCGGCAGGGCGGTCCGGGGGTCAGACGGACGCGGTGTGCCCGGTGATGGGGCAGGTCGCGGCGGCCGCCGCCGCGCCGAAGGCGGCGGTCTTCGCGGCCGGAGCCGTTCCGCCGACCTGCTTGAGGATCTCGTCCGACAGCAGGTCCTCCTTGCCCTTGAGGGCGTCGGCGACCTTGAGGTCGGTGTTGAACACCATCTCGGCCGCGACGTTGTCCTGGACGATGCGGGCCAGGTTGTCCAGGGCCACGGCGATCGGGTCCGAGGGGGTCTCCACGGTGGGCAGGTCGATCAGGTGGGTGTCCACCTTCGCCTGGTTCATGGTGCGGCGGATGATGATGGACGCCTGGTTGAGATCGGACGTCGTCCAGATCGACAGCACCGTGACGTACAGGTCGCTCCACGCCGCCTCACCGAGCAGCGTGCGCCACCGCTTCATCAGCGTCTCGATGCCGGTGATCTGCGCGGTGGCGGCGAAGGTCATGTTGACGCGGATCGACGGGTAGACGGTCGCGGCGAACCGGTTGTACGCGACCATGTCGAAGGACTGCGCCTTGACGATGGTGTCGATGAACTTCATGGCCTCCGACAGGATCGTGGTGCAGGAGTTCTCCAGATCCAGCGGGAGGTTCGCGGTGGGCAGCTTCGTGTACGCCGAGTTCAGCGTGGTCCGGAAGCTGTTCAGCGGAGTGATCCAGCCCTTGTCGCCCGGGGTCTTGAACGCGACCATGTCCAGGTCGTGCGGGTCGATGCGGTCCGCGTTGGGGATGTTCGGCACCTGGTCGCTGAGGTAGGCGGCGATCACCGAGTAGATGCCCAGCGGAACGTGCGCGATGGACTTGGCCAGTTCGAAGTACTCCGGGACCGGGTCGACGGTCTCGACCTGGACTCCGTTGTTGATGAGAGTGAAGCGTCCGCCGACCGCGTTGTTCTGGACGACGATGACCGGGCTGAGGTGCTTGACCAGCTCGGCCTTGAGGGACGCGTAGTTGGCGCGCATCCCGGCGTTGACGTTGCGGATCGCGTCCCGAGCCGCCTTCTCGTCGGTCGCCGCCGGTGCGGCCGACGCGCTGGTGGCCGCCTGCGTCTGGGTGAGGAAGGTGGCTGCCCCTGCTGCCGAAACGGTACCCAGAAATCCTCTACGAGTTGCCATGCCCCGTCTTTCCATAGTGAGTTCGGTGTTCCGTGGGGTTGGGGGGAAAGGCGTGGGGGGAGTTCAGGTGGGGGGCGTGGGGGGAGTTCAGGGCGGGGGGATCGAGTGTGGGAAGAGGTCCAATAGGGGGAAGATGCGGTGAAGGCCAGCGTGTTGGGTGCGTTGACCTGCGCCTATGACGCTACGGCCCGGCACACGCGTCGGCAATGTCATCTAGCATGCAGAAACAGACATCGACGTTGCCGGCTGGGGGAGCTCGTGCACACCGTTGAACGACTGATCGTCATCGTCCTGTTCGAAGGCGTCGACCTGCTCGATGTCACGGGACCACCGGAGGTGTTCTCCCTCGCCCGGCGCGAGACGGAGGACGCGGCGGGCTACCGCGTGGTCCTCGCCGCCGAGACCATGGACCCCACCGTCACCGCCGCCGGGGTCCGGATCCTGCCCGACGTCACCTTCGACGAGCTGACGCGACGGAGCATCGACACGCTGGTCGTGCCGGGCGCGGTCGAGGTCGACGGACACCGGCGCGTGCACGCGCTGGTCGATCCGGCCGTGGTGGAACGGGTCAGACAGCTCGCTCCCCGGACCCGGAGGGTCACCTCCGTCTGCGTCGGGGCCCACATCCTCGCCGCGTCCGGACTCCTCGACGGCAAGCGCGCCACCACCCACTGGTCGACCGCCCAGCAACTCGCCGCCGACCATCCCGCGATCGAGGTCGACTCCGATCCCATCTTCATCCGCGAGGGCAACGTATGGACCGGCGCGGGCATCAGCGCCTGCCTCGACCTGTCACTCGCGCTCATCGCCGAGGACCTCGGCGAGGCCGTCGCGCTGCGCGTCGCCCGGCAACTGGTGATGTACCTGAAACGGCCGGGCGGGCAGAGCCAGTTCAGCGTCCCGCTGGAACAGGTCGCCGCGACCCGGCGCATCGAGGTGCTCCGGCACTACATCCTGCGCCACATCACCGAACCGCTCACCGTCGCGCAGCTCGCCGAGCACGCCCACGTCAGCGAGCGGCAGCTCACCCGGATCTTCAAGAACGAGCTGGGCATGACACCGCACGCCTACATCGAATCGGTGCGTGTCGAACGGGCCCGCAACCAGCTGGAGACCACCGACGCCACCCTCGAACGCGTCGCGACCGCCTGCGGGTTCGGCACCGTCGACACCCTGGTCAGAGCCTTCCGGCGCCGGCTCGACACCACACCCACCGACTACCGGCGCCGGTTCCGGACCACCCCCGGCTGAGCGCCGCGGCCTCGGGGCAGAGGGGTCACTCGTCGGCGAGCGTCAGGTTCGGCACCCGCCAGGCCGCTATCAGGAAGGCGACCAGGGCCACCGCCGCACCGGCGAGGAAGACGAGCCGCATCGAGGCGATGTAGCCCTCCAGGAACGGCAGCGCCGCGCCCCGGTCGAGAGACCGCAGGAAAGCCGAGTCCTCCAGGTCGACACCGCCGCCGGGACGCAGCACACCCGTCAGGGCGTGGGCGTTGTCCGGCTGGGTGAGCAGACGGCGGTAGGCCGGGTCGCGGCGGGCCTCGGCCAGCCGCTCGGCGATGCGGCCGCCCGCCGTGGAGAACAGGATGGACAGGAAGGCCGCGGTGCCCACCGTGCCGCCGTTGGAACGGAAGAAGTTGACCGACGCCGTCGCCGCGCCCATGTCCGTACGGGGCACCTCGGCCTGCGCGAGCGTGGTGAGCGTCTGCATCGACGCGCCGAGCCCCGCGCCCATCAGGGCCATGCCGAGGGCCGCCTGCCACAGCGGGCTGTCCACGCGCAGGGTCGCGAACACGAGCATCGCGGCGGTGAACGAGCCGATGCCGGCGACGAGATGGACCTTGAAGCGCCCGGTGCGCGCGATCAGCCGGCCCACCAGCAACGTCACGGCGAGGTTCGCGGCGACCGTGGGAAGGGTGGCGAGCCCCGCCTCCATGGGGCTCATGCCGCGGACGAGCTGGAGATAGAGCGGCAGGGTCGTCATCGCGCCGAACATGCCGATGCCGACGACGAAGTGCAGCCCGACACCCAGCCGGAAGGCACGGATGCGGAACAGTCGGGGTGGCAGCAGCGCGGCCGCGCCCATCCGGCGCTCCACCACGACGAAGGCGACGAGTCCCAGCGTGCCGACGGCGTACATCAGCAGCGCCGGGGGCGAGCCCCAGCCCCAGGTGCGGCCCTGCTCGGCGACGGTCAGCAGCGGCACGATCCCCACGGCCAGCGCAAGGGCCCCGCGGTAGTCGAGCCGGTGCCGCACCCGCCGGTGCGGGAACCGCAGGACGCGGACGATCGCCACGGCCGCCACGGCCGCGAGCGGCACGTTGAGCAGGAAGATCCAGCGCCAGCCGTCGATGCCCAGCAGCGTCTCCCGGTCCGCGAGGGCCCCGCCCGCCAGTGGGCCCACGATGCTGGCGCCGCCGAACACGGCCATGAAGTAGCCCTGGTAGCGGCCCCGTTCGCGCGGGGTGGTGATGTCGGCGACGATCGTCATGGCCAACGACATCAGCCCGCCGCCACCGAGCCCCTGCACGGCCCGGAACGCCGCCAGTTCGTAGATGGACGTGGCGCAGCCGCACAGCAGCGAGCCGGCCGTGAACAGGCCGATCGCGGCGAGGTACACGGGCCGCCGGCCGTGGATGTCGGAGAGCTTGCCGTACAGCGGGGTCGCGAGGGTGGCGGTGATGAGGTACGCGGTGGTCGCCCAGGCCTGGGCCGTCAGCCCGTGCAGGTCGTCGGCGATGGTCCGCAGCGCGGACGCGACCACCGTCTGGTCCAGCGCCCCCAGGAACATGCCCAGTACCAGTCCGGACATCACCGTGGTGATCTGCCGGTGGCCGAGCCGTACGGGCGCGTCCCCGGCCGCGTTCTGCCGTTGGGTTTCGGAGGAGGTCACACATCGTCCTAGAGGAGTGGGTGCCGGGGGAGAGGTGTCGGGGGCCGCGCCCGTGCCGTGGGAGCGGCCCCCGTGCGCTGTGACCCGGGGAGCTACCCGGCGATCGCCTCCAGGTCGGCGACCGCCTGCTCGATGTCGGGCAGCGTCAGCATCGCCAGCCGGGCCGCCCGCATCCGCGCCCTGGGCGCCGGGTCGGCGAGCAGCGTCCGGCACATGCCGGCGATGCCGCGCACGCTGCGGTCGGTGATGTGTCCGCCCAGCCCCAGCTCCACCACGCGCTCCGCGTTGATGTGCTGATCCCCGAAGTGCGGCAGCACCGCGAGCGGAGTGCCGGTGCGCAGGGCCTCGCGGACGCTGTTGAAGCCGCCGTGGGTGAGGAACAGGTCCACCGACTCCAGCAGCAGCGGCTGCGGCACCCGCTCGGTGACGCGGACGTGCCCGGGCAGCCCCTCGGTGTCCACCGGAACCCCGGAGGTCGACACGATCACAGTGCAGTCGTCCAGCTCGGCCGCCGCGCCCAGGATCGCCTCCAGGCTCTCGGCGACGTCGGGGAGTTCCACCGGCAACGGGTTGGCCCCGGCCCCCATCTGCTCGCGCACCACCGGCAGGGCGGTGCCGATCGCCGCGTACACCAGGGGCCGGTCCGTGGGCAGTTCGACGACCCACCCGGGCAGCACCTGGTGCCGTTCGACGTCCACCGTCTGCCGGTACGCCAGGGCCGGCGGCAGGTGCCGGCAGAAGGAGTGGGAGGGCGGTACGTAGTCGACACGGCCGTGTGCCACGAGGGACAGCGGATCGTCCCGCTCGGGCAGGCCCAGCTCCCGGCGCCGTTCGTTGAGCCGGGGCAGTACCTCTTCGGGCTCGATGGTGTTGGAGAACCCGGAGGGTGTCGGCAGCTGCGGCACGCCCAGTTGCTCGGCGATGAGCACCGCGGCCATGTCCATGCCGTCCCGCAGGACCAGATCGGGCCGGAACTCCCGGGTGACGGGGGCGAGGATGTCCAGGTGCTGCTTGACGCTCGGCCCGGCCAGGGCCCGCATCAGCAGGCGCGGCAGTACCGGCGAGGACAGGGACAGCCCGGCGCTGTCCTGGAGTTCGGCGAGGTGCGGGCCGAGCATGGCGACGGGGTCGAACTGCGGTAAGACGGCGCGGACTTCCACGTCGTCGCCGTGGAACACGGGGGCCAGGGCCTCGGTGGTGACCACCAGGACCTGATGCCCGGCTTTGGAGAGGGCGCGCAGCAGGGGCAGTTGAGCACGCCCGTGCGAGGGACTGCCGAGCGTGGTGCACAGGACTCGCATGGGGGGTGGGCCTTTCTCTCGTGGAGTTTCGGCGGTGGCAGGCGAAGGGAGCCGGGGTCGGCCGGAGCACGCGGGAGACCCGGACGGAGCGGCAGACGTGGCTGAGCGGCGTGCGGCGCTCGGTTTCGGCGTACGCGGTGTCGAGCGGCGCGTCAGGCGCGGACGGCCACAGCGCGGTTCGTCCGCTCCCGGCTCATGCCACCGGCGCCGGTGCGCTCGCGCGTCCGATGCCCTGCCAGCTCAGTCCGGCCCGGGCGAGCCGGTCCGGGTCCAGCAGGTTGCGGAAGTCATGGACCTCGTGGCCCGTCATGCGCGCGGCGATCGCCGCCCAGTCGAGGTCGCGCAGCTGTGGCCACTCGGTGAGGACGATGCAGGCCGCGGCCCCCTCCGCCGCCCGCACCGGGTCGTCGGCGAGCTCGGCCAGATCGCTCAGGTCGGGCTGCTCCTCGCACAACGCCGGGTCGTATGCGGTGAGTTCGGCGCCCCGCTCGCGCAGCAGCCGGGCGACGGCGAGTGCGGGCGAGTCGCGCAGGTCGGAGGTGCCGGCCTTGAACGTCAGCCCGTACAGGGCGAGCCGTACGCCGTGCAGCGAGCCGTCCGGGCCGCGCCCGCACGCGGCGGCGATCCGCTCGACGAGCCGGCGCTGATGGGTGACGTTGGTGTCGATCGTGGCGCGCAGCAGCGGGAAGTCGACCCCGGCCTGCTCGCACACGGTGAGCAGGGCGTGGGTGTCCTTCGGCAGGCAGGAGCCGCCCCAGCCGGGGCCGGGCAGCAGGAAGGAGGAGCCGATGCGCGGGTCCCGGCCGATGCCCTCCGTGACATCGCCGATGTCGGCGCCGAACCGCTCGCAGGCGGTGGCGAGGTTGTTGGCGAAGGACAGTTTCATCGCGAGGAAGAAGTTCGCCGCGTACTTGGTCAGTTCGGCGCTCGCCGGGTCGGTGAGCACCAGCGGCGCGTCCAGCGCGGCGTACAGGTCGGCCACCCGCCGGGCGGCGTCCCGCCGGGCGGCGCCGATCACGATCCGGTCGGGGTGCAGGAAGTCGTGGACGGCGCGTCCCTCGCGCAGGAACTCGGGGTTGCTCACGACGGACACGTCCGCCCGCCCGAGCAGTGCGGCGACGCGCTCGCTGGTACCCACCGGCACGGTCGACTTGTTGACGACCACACAGCCGGGCGGCAGTACGTCACGTATCTGCTCCGCGACGGCCTCCACGGCGGCGAGATCGGCGGCGCCGCCCGCGCCCATGGGGGTGGGCAGGCACAGGAAGACCACCTCGGCCTGAGCGACGGCTGCCGCGGTGTCCTCGGTGAACTCCAGCCGGCCCGCCTCCAGGGCGTCCCGGACGGTCTCGGGCAGGCCGGGCTCCAGGATGTCCACCCGGGCCGCGCGCAGCCGTTCCACCTTTTGGGGGTCGGCGTCCGCGCACACCACCGCATGGCCGAGGGAGGCGAGACAGGCACCGGTGGTCAGTCCGACGTAACCGGTACCGACCACGGCGACGCGTTGAGCAGGCACAGAAGATCACCATTTCCGGTCGATGGGGCCCGTGGGACGGCCTCGGCGGCGCGCGGGAAGGGCGCACGCCGCCGCGTCGTGCGGGCGACCTGGAACGGGCCGACTCCGTCGTACGGCCCTGGGACAGAGAGGAACTGAAGTCATCAATCGTTGACCCGTTCCAGGTATGGCATGCGGAGCGAACACAAGTCAACGTTTGATGACAACGATCGGTGACTTTGAGCCAGCAGCCACAGGCTGGAACATGGGCCGTTGGCGGGCGGGCCGCCTGACGATGGAGGTTTGGTGACGTGACGGGAGTACAGAACGGCGAGGCGTCGGAAGCGGTGGCCGACCGGCCCGCCCGGAGGCGTTCGGCGACGGCCACGCGCGCGGCGCTCAGGACCGCCGCGGCCTTCCGGTTCGGCAAGTACGGATACGAGGGCACCAGCGTGCGCGACATCGCGGGTGACGTGGGTGTGGACGCGGCTCTCGTCTACCGCTACTTCGGCTCGAAGGAAGCGCTGTTCAACGATGTGACGGGCGCCGGCAAGATATTCGAACCCCTGCTGCAGGAGCCGGTGGAGGCGATACCCGACTGGCTCTGCGCCATGCTCCTGGGGGCGCCGAAGGACGGGGAGTTCACCCACCCGGTGCTCTCGGTACTGCGGTCCTCCGGCAAGAGCGAGGCGGTCGCGCGGCTGCGGGCGGATTTCAGCGAGGTGTTCTCCACCCGTCTGGCGGCCCGCCTCGGCGGTCCCGACGCCGAGTTGAGGGCGGAGCTCCTGGCGGCCTGGATGCTCGGCACCAGCCTCGTCCTCACGGAGATCCGCCCCCCGGCGCTCCAGTCGGCACCGGACGCCAAGCTGGAGAAATATCTCCGGTCGGTCATCACGACGCTCCTCGGCCCGGCGGCACTTGACGGAGGGGCGCCCGAGACGGGGGACGGCTGCCGGGCGGGGGGTGATCACTGAGAAACCGATTGAAGTAAGCATGCGGTCGTACGTATTCTTTGTGGGGCTCGGAGTCGCTGAGCCAGTTGCGCCCTGCCGCGAAAGGGATGCCCCACGTGTCGAATGCCAGCCCCACCATCAAGACCGCGCCCGGCGCGCGGCCGGGTCCAGAGGACGCGGTGCCCTGGGTCACGCTGTCGACCGTCATGATCGGAATGTTCATGGCGATCCTGGACTCGTTCATCGTCGTCGTGGCCGGTCCGGCCATCCGGACCGAACTCAGGGCGACCGCGAGCGAGCTGCAATGGGTCCTCGCGGGCTACCAGTTGAGCTACGCCGTCGTCCTGATCACCGGAGGCCGGCTCGCGGACCTCTACGGGCGCAGACGCGTCTTCGTCATCGGGACGGCGGTCTTCACGGTCTCGTCCCTCGCCTGTGCCGTGGCCGGCGGTCCGGGCATGCTCATCGGCGCCCGCATCGTCCAGGGCCTCGGCGCGGCCCTGATGGTGCCACAGGTCTTCACCGTCATCACGCTGACCGTCCCGGCGCGAAGCCGGCACCGTGTCTTCGGCGTCCTCGGGGTCGTCATGGGGATGGCCTCGGTCAGCGGTCAGGTGGTCGGCGGCCTCCTGATCGGCGCGGATCTCTTCGGCTCCGGCTGGCGCTCGGTGTTCTGGGTGAACATCCCCATCGGCATCGCCACCATTCTGCTGGCCCTCGCGCACGTACCGGAGTCGCGGGCGGAGCGGACCCGCAAGCTCGACGTGCCCGGTGTCCTGGTCCTCAGCGCGGCCCTGCTGCTGCTCACCTACCCGCTCATCCAGGGCCGGGACGCGGGTTGGCCCTGGTGGACATGGGCCTGCTTCGCGGCGAGCGCCCTGGCGTTCGCGCTCTTCGTCGCGCTGGAGCGAGCGGTCGACCGGCGCGGTGGTGAGCCGCTGGTCAAGCTGTCACTCTTCGCCCAGCGCTCGTTCTCGCTCGGCATCGTCCTGGTCCTCGCCGTGTACGCGCTGCTGACCTCGTACTATCTGGCGCTGTCCGTCTCGATGCAGGAAGGGCTGGGCATGTCGGCCCTCGGCGCGGGGCTGGTCTACGCGCCGGCGGCGGTGACCTTCTTCGTCTGCGGTCTGATCGCCGGGCGGCTCGTGCCCAAGTACGGCCGCCGCGTGCTGGAGATGGGTGCGGTCGTCCTCTCGGCCGGCTATCTGACGACCGCCGTGGTCCTGCTGTCCGGGCCGCGGCTGACGCCCCTGCTCGTCATCCCGACCCTGATGCTGCAGAGCGTGGGGGGCGGCTTGCTGATCACCCCGCTGCTCAATACGGTCCTGGCGCGGATCGATCCGCAGACCGCGGGGATGGCCTCCGGATCGCTGTCCACGGCTCAGCAGGTCGGTGCCGCGCTGGGCGTGGCGGTCGTCGGGGCGGTGTTCTTCCACACCTTCCATGCCGGTGCCGCCTCGGGGGACCGGGTGCACGCGGCGGGGCACGCGTTCGCGCTGACGTCCCTGACGGCCTGCGCCGTCGCGGCGCTCGCGGCCCTGCTGGTGTTCCTCCTGCCGAAGGCGCCGCCGGCGAAGCGGTGACGGCACGGGGTGGGAGGGCCGGCGCCTTGGGTGAGCGATTCCCCCGAGGCGCCGACCCGTTGTCGCGTACGGCCCGGCGCGAGGAACGCTCAGACCGCCTTCAGGAGGTCTTCCACGGTGCGGCGGACCTTGGCGACGACATCCCCGTCTCCCAGTCGCAGGGCCGTGTTGGCCGCGCAGAGCACGGAATCGATCTGGAAGACCGCGAGGTCGATGTCGAGCTCCGCGATCTCGTGGGACTCGACGGCGGTCCGCAGTTCCGCCCCGATGGTGTCGAGCCATTCCCGCTGATGGCGAAGGAGGGTGTCGCGGACCGGTCCGGGCCTGCTGTCGAATCGGGCCATGTTCGCGACGCGGAAGCAGCCGCCCTCGAACAGCGGTGCCCTCGCGTACTCGATCCAGTGCTCGATCAGGGAGCGCAGCCGGGCGGCTCCGGGAGTCGCGTCGCGTGCCGGGCGGACGACCGCGTCGATGAACATGTCGCGCGCGTACTCGACGGTCGCGAGCTGGAGCACCTCCTTGGACCTGAAGAGGGTCTGGATGCCCGCCTTGCTCATGCCCGTATCGGTCGCGAGACGGCCGAAGCTCACGTCGTCCAGTCCGTCGACCGAGGCGATGTCGACCGCGCGGCGCAGCGCGGCCTCACGCGTCCGCGCCCCTTTGAGCAGGCGTTTGTCGGTGACCGACACCGTGTCCGCCCGCGTGGCGAACGTACGTGCCCCAGTGTCCATACGGTCGATCGTACTCGGGTGCGGGCGCGCGGCGTGAACGGGCCTTCAGGGCGTGCGGTGCGCCAGGGCGGCGGCCAGCGCCCGGACCATCTCGCCGGCCATGACGGCCTGGCCCGACGTGGAGAAGTGGACGCGGTCCGCGCTCAGCAGGTTCTCCCGGGAGTTGACGGGGTGGTCCCACATGTCGACGACCACCGCGCCGTACTCGCCGGCGAGGGCGCGGACGAGGTCGTTGAGGGAGAGCACGCGCTCCGTCCAGTCGGGGAAGACCGGCACGACGTAGGAGCGCCCCAGGGTGAAGGTCGTCAGCAGCGCACCCGTGGCCGCCGCCAGGTCGTACAGCGTGCGCAGGTTCCGCTCGATCTCCCCGAAATCCGGTGCGCGGCGCAGGAGATCGTTGGCGCCGCAGGGGAGGTGCAGCAGGTCCGGGGCGAACTCCCGCATCGCGTCGGCCTGATGGGCGAGGGTGGCGGCCGTCGTCGCGCCGTTCACCGCCGTGTTCAGGTAGGCCAGCGCGGGCCGCACCTGCCGCAGGATGTGCGCGACGCGATCGGACCAGCCCTGGTCGCCGTAGCCGACGCTCTTGTCCCCGGTCCCTGCCGAGAGGCTGTCCCCGATCACGGCGTACCGCTGCCAGGGGGCGTCGAACAGCATCGCCGCGGCGTCGAGCGTGGCGAGGCAGAAGGGATCGGTCTCCTCGGTGAGGGTCGTAGTCATAACCAAAGAGTGCGGTCGACCGTATGTATTGTCAATGTGGCGGGGAGTCCCGGAAGCGGGCATCGAGAGATCCGCCGATGGCCGCGCAGTGCCGGCCTGGGCGCGCCCGCGCTGCCGACGCGCCTTCCGGGAGCCGGCCTTGCGGCCCCCGGCCGGGCTCAGTGGAACTGCGTCGTGTACAGCCGCGCCTTGTAGATCTGGGCGCCGGGGCGGGTGCGGTCGCCGCCCGCGGAGAAGTGGACGGTGGGGCCGCCCCACACGGAATCCTCCGCATTGGGGTCTGTGGTCCACATGGCCTGACCGTTCGCGTGGCGTACGTAGGACTTGGGGTGGGGCAGCGAGACGACGGTGGTGAGGGCGCGGGTCGCCTTGTGGAGGGAGTAGACGTGGCGGCTGTCGGCGACCAGCAGGGTGCCGGGCCGGCTGTAGTCCGGCTGGAGATCGTGGCCGTTGCCGGCGATCTTGATGTCCGGTCCGTGCTTGACCAGCCGGGAGTCACGCATCGAACCGGTCACGCGGTAGCTGCGCACGACGGTGCCGCCGGTCACCCACAGCAGCTTGTTCTGGTCGTCCCACAGAACGGCGTGGGCCTTGGTGAACTCGAGGGTCTGCACCTCCTTCAGGGTCGCCGGGTCACTGCTGGACGGCCCGAAGACGTGCAGCCGGTCCCGTGACCCCGCGACCACGACCGTGCCGGCGTCGGGCACGCGCTCGATGCAGTGCGGGTAGCTGGTGATGCGCGCCGACCACAGCAGGTCGGCCCGGGTCAGGTGCGCCTTCGAGGTCACGTTGACGATCGCGGCCCGGCCCTCGCCGGGCCGGCCGAACGTCATCAGCGCGATCATGCCGTAGCGCCGGGTGTCCCGGAAGCGGATCTCGAAGGGATGGTCCCAGCCGGGGGCGTTGCCCGTGCTGAAGCTCCATCGGACATTGGCGTCGGTCCACTGGGCGTCGCGGTCGAAGAGCAGGATCCGGCCGGTGCGCTGTTCGGTGATCGCCACCTTGTAGGCCGCCGCCGCGGCCGTACCGGAGGTGTCCTGGGAGGTGCTCATCTGCGGTTCTCCTGGTCCGTGAGGGGAGAGGTTCTCCTGGTCCGTGAGGGAAGAGGCGGGGTGGGGGCAGACGGAAGGGGACGGGCGATGCCCGTCCCCACCGCGCGGTACCGGAAGGCCGTCCCCCGTGGCGGCCCTCCGGTCCGCGTGCCGGCCGGTCAGAACGAGCCGGCGTTCAGGGCCTTCTGCAGGGCGCGGGTGGTCTCCGCGTCCCACTCGCCGCCCGCCGGCGTGGCCAGGCGGTTCTGCAGGGCGCTGACCGTCTTGGGCCCCACGATGCCGTCCGCCGTGACCTTCAGATGGCGCTGGAGCGCGGCGATGGTGAGCGGGCCGAACGCCCCGTCGACCTCCAGGCCCGCCTTGTCACGGCTGTTGAGGGCGCGCTGGAGCGCCGCGCAGGTCGCCGGGCCGAAGACCCCGTCGACCTCCAGCACCGCCGGAGCGGCGACGAGGGCCTTCGGGCGGATCGGCGCCTTCTTCCCGGCCAGCGCGGCCTTCATCATCGCCGCCGACTGCGGACCGTACTCGCCGTCCGCCTTCAGGTGGTGGTTGGTCTGGAAGGTCTTCACCGCCTTCTGCGTGGCCGGCCCGAACTGGCCGTCCGCGGTGAGCCCGGCCTTCTGCACGGTGTTGAGGTTCTTCTGCAGGGTCTTGACGGCCTGCCCCTTCGAGCCCAGCCGCAGGATGCCGTCCCCGGACGGCAACGGCGCGCTGCCCCCCTTGTAGGCGGGGCGGCCGTAGCCCACTATGCAGGCGGAGCTGCGCCGCCTGCGGCGGAAGGCGTTGGAGGTGTTGCCCTCCAAGGTGGTGATGGTGCGGTTGGAGTGCACCGCCTCGACGATGCCGACGTGGTCGATGGCACCGATGGAGCGGGAGCCGGACCAGTCGAAGAAGACGATGTCGCCCGGGCGGATCCCGCCGATGCCGTAGTGCCAGCGGCCCTTCTTCTGGAAGGCGCGGGCGTGGGCGGTGGTGAGGGCGAACTTGCCGCCGACCGCCTGGAGGTTGTCGGAGTGGGCGGCGGCGTAGCTGACGGCCATGTCGCACCACGGGCCGGTGAAGCCGTACCACTTGGTGATCAGGTTGCGGTTGGAACCGGGCGGGTGCTCGGTGGTGCCCAGCAGCTTGCGGGCGGCGGCGAGCATGCCCTGAACGTTGCCCATGTCAGAACTCCACGTCTTCGGGAAGGGACTGGATGTCTCCGGTCACCGCGTCATCGGGGTTCTGGCTGACGCCGGCCTGGTCGGGGTCGACGTCGAAGATCCCCGCACCGCCCACCGGATAGGGCGGCGTTTCCACGGGCTCGGTCATGAGCGCTCCTTCGTGTGCGAGATGTGCGGATCGAGGGCGGCGCGGACGGTCCGGCGTACGGCCGGCCGGCGCTGTGCGGTGTGCCGCAGCGGTGCCGCCGGACACCGATTCCAGTCGCCGCGGAGTTGGTTAGCAGCCCCTGTCCGCGCAGGTAATCAATGTGCGCGCGCCGACGCGCCGCCTGGCCGCCGTACGGGACGGGCCCTACCTTGGGAGCGCGGCGCAAGGGGAGGGCGCCGATGCGGTGGAGGGGGACAAGGGGGGACAGGGGAGATGGGACGTCCGGAGAACCCGATCGATCCGGAGGCGGGACCGGTCCAGCGGTTCGCGGTGGAGTTACGGGCCCTGCGGACGGAGGCCGGCGGTCCGACGTACCGCTCCATGGCACAGCGCACCCCGTATTCGGCGGCGGCGCTGTCCCAGGCGGCGGCGGGCGAGCGGCTGCCGTCGGCGGAGGTGACACGGGCGTACGTCACGGCGTGCGGCGGGGACCCGGACGCGTGGGAGAAGCGCCGGCAGGCCGCCGCCGACGAACTGGCCGCCCTGCCCCCCGGGGACCAGGACGCCCGGGACTCCCCGTACCGGGGGCTGGCCCGGTTCGAGCCGGGCGACGCGGCCGTCTTCTTCGGCCGCGACCAGCTCGTGGCGGACCTGACGGAACTGGTGCGCGGGCACCGGTGCGCGGTGGTGCTCGGGCCGTCGGGCAGCGGCAAGTCCTCCCTGCTGCGCGCCGGGCTGATACCCCGGCTGCGCGGGACGGCCGACGCCGGCACACCCCTCGCCGCGATCCGCGTCCTCACCCCCGGCCCGCACCCGGCGCGCTCCCACGCGGACAAGCTGCGGCCCGCCGGGGAAACCGGCGACACCCTGGTCGTGGTCGACCAGTTCGAAGAGGTCTTCACGCTGTGCCCGGACCCGCGGGAACGCGCCCGCTTCATCGAGGCGCTGCTCGCGGCCCGGGAGCCGGGCAGCCGGCTGCGCGTGGTCCTGGGCGTGCGCGCCGACTTCTACGGCCGCTGCCTGGAACACCCCGAACTGGCCCGAGTGCTGCGGGACGCCGCGGTGCCGGTGCCGGCCATGGGCCGCGAGGAACTGCGCGAGGCCGTGGTCAGGCCGGCCATGGCGCGCGGCCTCACCGTCGAACGGGCGCTGACCGCGCAGTTGGTGGAGGAGGTGGCCGGCGAGCCCGGCGGCCTGCCCCTGCTGTCGCACGCGCTGCTGGAGACCTGGCGGCGCCGCTCCGGCCGCACCCTGACCCTGCGCGCCTACGAGGCGGCCGGCGGAGTGCGCGGCGCCATCGCCCAGACGGCGGAAGACCTGTACGCCGGGCTGTCCAGCGGCCAGGCCGACCTCGTACGACGGGTGCTGCTGCGCCTGATCACGCCCGGCGAGGGCACCGCCGACACCTGCCGGCCGGTGCGGCGCGCCGAACTGCGCGCCACCGGCCCGCACTCGGCCGGCACCGTCGACACGGTCCTCGAACGCCTGGCCCGCGCCCGGCTGATCACCCTGGACGGGGAGACCGTGCATCTCGCGCACGAGGCACTGATCACCGCCTGGCCACGGCTGTGGGGCTGGATCGAGGACGACCGGCACCGGCTGCGGGTACTGCGCCGGCTCACCGAGGCCGCCGAATCATGGCGGGAACTGGGCCGCGACCCGGGCGCGTTGTACCGGGGCACCCGGCTGGCCGAGGCCGTCGAGGCATTCGACCCCGCCGACCGGAACCGTGAACTGAGCGCCGGGGAACGGGAGTTCCTCCACGCCAGCACGGCAGCGCACTCCCGCGAACGCAGACGGCTGCGCGGGCTGACCGGGTCGGTGTCCGTACTGCTGGTGCTCGCCCTGGTGGCCGGTGCCGTGGCCTGGCAGCAGCACCGTACGAACGAACGCCGGCACCTGGCCGCCACCGCCCGCCGCGCGGCCACCGCCGCCGACGGTCTGCGCACCACCGACCCGGGGACGGCGCTGCGGCTCGGGGTCGCGGCCTGGCGGCTCAGCCGGACCCCGGAGACCCGGTCCGCCCTCATCGGCGCACTCGCCCAGCGCGACCTGCCCACGTTCACCGTGCCCGGCCCCACGGACACCCAGCTGCTCAGTCCGGACGGGCGGACCCTCTTCGGCCTGGGCGACGGCAGGTTCGTCCGCCGGGACCTGGTGACGCACCGGGTGACCGACAGCAGACGGCTGCCCGCCGGCATGGAGGACCTCGCCATGGGCGACCTGAGCCCCGACGGGCGTTACGTGTCCGTGCCGGCCGGCGAGGACGGCCTGCGCGTCCGCATGTGGGACACCCGCACCGGCCGGTACCACGGCCCGGTCCTGGGGCCCGACGACGACGGCTCCGGCGCGCTGGAAGAGCCGCCGGAAGGAGACCCCGAGGATGCCGGCGGGGAGGGCGGCGCACTGGTCGGCGCGGCGAGCGGCACCCGGGCGGAGTTCGGCTTCAGCTCCAGCGGGCACGCCTACCTCTTCCTCACCGGCAACCGCCTGGAGGTGTGGGACACCGACAGCGGGCACCGCCTGTTCACCCACACCGCCAAGGCGCTGGAGACGGCCGGCGGCGGCGACATCAGCCCCGACAACCGGCTGGTCGCGATGTGTGTGCAGGGCGGCGTCAGGGTCTGGGACATCCCGGCCCGGCGCCGTGCCGACACGGGCTGGCGCAAGCGGTTCGCCTGCGGACCGGAGGCCAGGCTTCAGTTCTCGCCCGACGGCCGCACCCTGACGACGACGGACACGACGGGGATACGGCGGGTCACCGTCCGGACCGGAAGCCAACCGCCCCGGCTCGCTCAAGTGGCGCCGCTGAGCTACGTGTTCAGCGCGGACGGCACACTCCTGGCCGGGGTGGGCGGCAACGACCTCCTGCTGTGGCGGCTCGACCACCCCCAAGCGCCCGTGGTCCGCTACCCGCTGACCGACATCCAGCCGGACGACGTCCGCATCGACACCACCGCCCGCGTCCTGCGCTACACCGCCGCCGGTGCGGACGGGGTGACCGTCGTCCACGGTGTCGACATCGGCAGCGCCCTGTCGCCGCACTGGAGCACGCGCCCCGCCGCCGCGGCGGCCCTGAGTGCCGACGGCTCGGTCCTGGCCGTTCTGGACAGCGGCGGCAAGGGCCCGGCCCGGCTGCGGATCCACGACGGGCGGACCGGCCGGCCGCGGTACACGATCAGCGTTCCCGGGGTGCCCGCGGAGTCCGACGCCATGAGCGAGGGCGGCGGGACGGCGCTGTTCCTCAGCGCCGACGGCCGACGCCTCGCCTTCGGTTCGGGCCCGGCCGACCCGATGGGGCCGACGCGCATCACCGTGTGGGACACCGTCCGCAACCGGAAGCTCACCGAACTGAAGCCCTACGACGACGACATGCCCTTGGCCGGGTGGGTGCTCAGCCCGGACGGCCGGTCACTGCTGACCACCGGCATCGACGACGCGACGGTGACCGTGTGGGACGCCGGCAGCGGCCGGAAGACCGGGGACATCCGCTCCCGGGACTCGGCGAGCGGGCAGGACGACGACGGTGCCGGGGACTCCGTCATCTCCATGTCCTACGACGGCGCTGTCCTGTTGATGAGCGACGGAACCCTGCTGCCGGCCGACGGCCACGGCCGGCCACGGAAGACGATGGACTGCGCCTGTGCGAGTGTCCTGAGCCCCGACGGCAAGCGCGCCGCCTTCGCGGACATCGACGGCGGCATCACGGTGTGGGACGTCGAGCGGGCCACCTCGCTGGGCACGCTGCCCGGCGGCTACTTCAGGGGCGCCACGGGTGAACAGGAGGAGACGACCGCGCTGGTGTTCTCCCCGGACGGCAGCGTGCTGGCCGCGGCCGGGGCGCAGGGCACCGTACGGCTGTGGGACGTCGACTCCCGCCGCCGGCTGGGCACCGACCTGCCCACGGCCGGCGACCGCGTCCTCGCCCTCGCCTTCACCGACGACGGCGGCGGCCTGCACGTCGCGGGCGAACACGTGCCGCTTCAGCGCGTCACCCTCGACCCGGACCGCGTGGCCGAGACGGTGTGCCGCCGCGCCGGAGGCGGGCTGTCCCGCGCGGAATGGCGGGTGTATGTGGCGGACGTTCCCTACCACAGGGTCTGTTAGCGGCCGTGAGCACGGTGGGCTGCCGGCGGATACGGGCCGGGAGGGCTGACGGCGGGCGGGTCCGGACGGTGCTCGGCCCTGGGTGGTGTGTGCGCCCGTCGGACGCAAGCGCACGCGCATGACGGTGACCTGGAGTCGCCGGGTGATTGCCCGCCTGGCTGCCGCGCCGGCCACCTTGGCCGCCAGTGTGGCCACGGCCGGCGTCGTCGCACCCTCCGCCCGGGCCGGCGATGGGCCCGGCGCCATCTGGTACACCGGGATCATCCGCGGTCGGGCACAAGGGCGGTGGGCAGCGAAGTCACGTCACACCCGACCGCTGGTCCCCCCCTCGTCCACGGAACGTACGGACGCAACGGGAAGGTACCGTGATGACCAAGAGGAAAGCATCGGCTCGGGCCCGGGGCACGTCGGCCCTCATGCCTCTTTGCACCACGTCCGGGACCACGGTGGCGGTGGTCGCCGCAGCCCTGCTGCTCACCACTCCGGCCGGTGCGGCGGCGGCACCTCCGGCTCCGCCCGCCCGGCACACGACGGCCGGCTCGTGCGGCCCCAGCGTCGATCCCAACGCGTACATCCCCGGCAGCAGGCGGCGCAACGGCCCGGCAGTGGAGATCGGCGACACCAGGATCCAGCTGCGCCACGGCAACAGGCCCGGAGGACCGCGCCACTGACGATGATTTCGCCGCCCTGCACCGGGACCCGGCCGGACAGCGGGCGCCCCGCAGGACACCACCCTCGCCACGGGCGTGTACTACCTGACGTCCTTGTCTCAGGAGATTTCCAGGAAGCGCGCGCCCGGCCCGGGTGTGCGGCAGACGTCTTCCGGGGCGAGGTGGCTGTGCCCCGCAGCGCACTCGAGGACGACCTTGACCGGCTCGTCGCAGGAACCCGCGTCGTCGACGGGGCGATGCCGGACGATGACCGACGGACCCTGCGGGTCGGCGAGGTACGTGTCACCCCATTCCAGGAGCGCCACGAGCGTGGGCCGCAACGCCCGGCCCTGCTCGGTGAGCTCGTAGGCGAAGCGCTGCCGGTCCCCGGGCTCCTGATAGGGCACGCGACGCATCACTCCCGCGGTCACCAAGGTCTCGAGCCGGGTCGCCAGGAGATTTCTGGCGATCCCGAGGCGGGAGTGGAACTCTCCGAACCGGCGCGCGCCGTCCAGCGCTTCACGCACGATCAGCAACGACCAGCGCTCTCCCACCACCGAGAGGGCGCGCGCCACCGAGCAGTTCACCGGGTCGATTCGCCGCGTCTCCATGGGGCGAGTGTACCCCTCTGGGTTTACAAGCTGAACTCAGCCCTCATAGGCTCCGACCTGAGTTGAAGAACTAAACTCACGAAGGAGAGCGACCATGCCCATGCTCGACGTGTACATTCCCGACGGCGCGCTCCAGCCGGACGCCGAGGCGGCGCTGCTGAACCGCATCACCGAGATCCTCGTCCGCAACGAGGGATTCGACCCCGCCGACCCGGTGAGCCGTTCCGTCTCCTGGCTCTGGCTGCACCGACCGGCCGGCGTATACGTCGGCGGAGAACCCGCGGACGCGCCTCGCTACAAGGTCGTCCCGTCCGTCCCCGAGGGCCAGCTCGACGAGCGGAAGCGCGCGAGCGTCATCGCCGAGGTCACCGAGGCGATCCTCGACGCGGAGAACGGCGCCTGGCCGCGTGACGCCAGCCGGATCTGGGTGTTCCCCACCGAGATACCCGAGGGTCACTGGGGCGGCTGGGGCCAGATCAGGCCGCTCGCGACGATCCTCGCCCGACTCACCGGCGGCGACACCAAGCGGGCCCGTACGCTCGCGCGTGAGCGGATCGCCGCCACCCGAGCCGAACACGCCCGCCTGCCCTGAACGAGCGGCGGACGAAGTGGGGATCGACGCGGCCGGTGACACAGTCGGGGTCCTTGTGCCGGCCCACCGTGCTCGGCCCACTGCCGCCCAGGGTGAGGCCGGAGGTCGAGGAGCGTAACTCGCCCGGACAGAGGGCGATTTCATGCTCACCCTCCTCCGGCATGACCTCGCCGTCGGCGATCGCAGGCCGTGCTCGGGCGGCGTGAACGTCCCGGGCCGCCCGCCCATGTGCCTCTGGTGGAGCGCCTGCGCGGACAGCAGCACCATCCGGGCCCGCCGCCAGGTCACCACCGACCCGGTGCCTCTGCGGACAGTCCGCAGCAGGCGCCGGCCCTCGTGGTCATCGGTCTCGCGGACGCTTTGATCTGTGCGGCGGGGCGTGGGCGGCCGGCTTCTTCGTCCGCCGTTGCGTCGGCTGTGATGTGCGGGTTGCGTGCGCGTCGTGGCGGGATGCGGGTCAGGTGTTCCTTCGGCCCGGTGGTCACCCGCCCGAGGTGCCGACCCGGTCCAAGGCGGGAGACGTTCCCGCACCGCTGGATCACACCGTACGGACAAGTTAGATTTCCGCACCTCAGAGGGATTGATGGTGCTATGAACAGCTCTAGTCCATCCGGAGTCCTCTCCCGGCGTTTTCCTCCGGAGACGCGCAGTGCGCCGCTGGCCCGGCGGTTCGTGCGGTCGGCGTTGCGCGGTGTCGCGCAGGAGGTGGTGGACACCGCCGAGTTGCTGACCAGCGAGCTGGTGACCAACGCGGTGCTGCACGCGCGAACCGATGTGGAGGTGCGGATCTGGTCGCACGAGGGACAAGTGCGGGTGCGAGTCGGCGACGGACGGCCGGATCGTCCGCTCGTGCCGCGGGAGTCCAGGCCGTATGCCGGTACGGGGCGGGGCCTTGCCGTGGTCGAGGAGCTGGCCTCCAGCCACGGGGCACACGTCGGGGAGGGCCGCAAGACGGTCTGGTTCGAGCTGTGGCCCAAGGCCCCGGTGCCGCCGACGTCCGGGTGGGAGTCCGTGCCCATGTGCGGGCGGACCGCGACCGTGACGCTGATCGACATGCCGTACATCCTGTTCCGCGCGGCACAGCAGCACGGTGACGAGATGCTGCGCGAACTGATGTCGACCACACGCGTCGAGGAACATACCGGAGTGTCGGGCCCCGAGCTGCTCGTCGCCAACGATGTGGCCAACGTGATCAGCGCGTGCATGACATCCGCACTGGAGGAGACGGTCACCAGCGGCGCCACGGTGACCCTGGACATCGCGTTCCCGTTGGACGCCGCGCCCGCCGTGGACACGTTGCGGCACGTCTTCGAACAAGGCGACGCGGCGGCACAGCTGGGGTCCCTGCTCACCCTCCCGGCTCCGCCGCACGTGCGGAGCCACTACGAATGGGTGCTCGACCAGCTGGTCACCCAACTCTCCGGAGGACCGCCCACCGCCTGGACACTGCTGCCCGGTGTACCGGACGCGACCTCCGTCGAACTGGCGCCGTGGGACGCCGGCGACGTGGAGGACAGCAATGTCCCGACGGTCGCCGCCGACGACGACGGCCGGATCATCGCGGCCAACGCCGCTCTGGCCGACCTGCTGGGATGGCAGACGGACGAACTGATCGGCAGACCGCTGACCGTGCTGATCCCCGCGCATCTGCGCGAGCGGCATCGCGCCGGGTTCACCGCGCTGCGGCTGACCGGCCGGTCCCGCATCATGGGCCGGTCCATCCCCCTGCCGGCGTTGCACCGCGACGGCAGCCTGGTCCCGGTGCGTCTGCACGTCCGCAGTCAGGAGGCGGTGGACGGCCGCACGGTACGGATCGGCCAGTTCATGCCCAGAGCGACGGCTCCCGGGGAGGACCGGCCGGTGTCGCGTCCCGGTGCCGGGCCCTCGGTGCGGCCGCATACCGGCGCGGCAGCGGCGCCGCGGGGCGGTGGTGAAAAGGCGACACGGTCCTGGGAGCGGTTGAGCCTGCTGGCCGACACCACCAGTGCGCTGTCGAGCACACTCGACTTGCGCGAGGGACTGCGCCGGGTGTGCCACGTCCTCACCCGGCAGATGGCCGCCTGGTGCGTGGTCGACCTGCTCGGCGAGCACGGGGACGTCGAGCGGGTCTGCGTCGTCCACCGCGAGCCTCGGGCACTGAGCGCCGGGGTGGACCTCGGCAGGCTGCCCCCGGTGTCCGAGAACGCGCGAGGACCGCTGGCCCGGGTACTGAATGGCGCGGGACCCCTGCTGATCACCGACATCCCCTCACCGGACCAGGCGGAAAGCGCCCTGGACGCCCGGCAGCTGAGGCTGTTCGAGCAGCTGGACGCCGGCAGCACGATCATGGCGCCGCTGCGGGCCCGGCGCGAGGTGCTGGGCGCCCTGATCGTCGTACGTACCGGCCACGACGACCCCTTCACCGAACAGGACGCGCTCCTCGTCGCCGACCTTGTGAAAGGCATCTCGCTGAGCGTCGACAACGCCCGCCTGCACCAGCACACCCGCAACGCGGCCGAGCAGCTTCAACGTTCCCTTCTGCCCCGCCTCCCGCACATCCCGTCCATGGAGATCACCGCCCGCTACGCCCCGTCCAGTACCACCGCCCAGGTCGGCGGCGACTGGTTCGACGCCTTCACCCTGCCCGACGGCGACACCGCCTTGGTCATCGGAGACGTGTCCGGGCATGATCTGAACGCCGCCGTGACGATGAGCCAACTGCGCAACATGCTCCGCGGCATCGCCGTCGACTGCCAGGACCGGCCCGCGGAGGTACTGCGCCGCCTCGACCTCGCGACCCTCACCCTGTACCCGCACTCCACCGCGACCTGCGCCTACGCCGTCGTCAAAGGCCCCGAGAACGGCCCATGGGAAGTGCACCACTCATCCGCCGGCCACCTCCCTCTGATCCTGACGTGTCCCGACGGCGACACCCACTACCTGGAATCCGCCTCGGGTCTCCTGATCGGCGTGGACAGCACCCTTCCCAGAACCACCGCCCGCGACCCGCTGCCGGCCCACTCCACCCTGCTCATGTTCACCGACGGCCTGATCGAACGCCCGGGAGAATCCCTCAGCGATGCCTTGGGCCGGCTGCGCCGGCACACCGCCGCCCTCGCCCAGGCACCCCTCGACGTCTTCTGCGACGAACTGGTCCTCAGCCTCGGCGCCGGTAGCACCGACGACATCGCCCTCCTCGCCCTGCGCCCCACCCCGCCGGGCGCCTGACCGGCAGCCGACCCGTGGCGGAGCCCTCGCACGCCGTTCCCACCGGGAAGCTGGTCGTGGACGCCCGCAAGGACCGCCGTTCGCGTCACGTGCCCTCGCGGCGATCGTGCACCCGTCCGAGCCTGCGGCCCAGCAGCAGGTAACCGGCCAATGCCCCGGAGGTGTTGAGGATGACATCGTCCACGTCGAAGACCCGTCCGGTGACCAGGGAACCCTGGGCCATCTCGACCAGCAGCATCACCGTGGCGGTCGACAGCATCACCCGCCAGAACCCCCGGGCCCCCGGGGCGAGCACCGGCAGCAGTATCCCGAACGGCACGCCCAGCAGGAGGTTGCCCCCTATCTGCTTGACGGCGTCCCGCAGGTCAGGCTGGTCCAGATAGGCTTTGAGGGAGCGGCCGGGGTGCAGATTGCTGTGCGCCAGGGAAGCCGAGGCCGGGGACGGCTCCAGGGTGATCTTGGCCAGTACGGCGGCGAAGGCGACCATGAAGACGAAGGCGCAGAGCATCGCCAATGCCCGTACCGGCCACGGGAGCACGTGCCGACGGCGGGAGCGGCGGGCCGTCGTTTCCTCGACGGCCCTCGCCGCGGAGGCCGCACGGGCGTCGCCCGCCCTGCCCGCCCTCGTGCCCCGGGCACGGCCGCCCCACCGCCGTGCCCACACCCTCGGGAACAGTCCGCCGTTCCCGGTCGCCTTCGTCAGCGGATTTCTGTCGGTGACCTCAGGAACATGTGCCTCCGACCTGGTCCGGCCCCGCAGGCCGAACCTGGCAAGGGGACTCGTTCGGGGCGCGCGGCCGCGAGAGGCCGCGCGTGAGGACGAGGCGAGGCGGGTCATTCGGTCCTCCAGTCGTCAAGGACCCTGCGTCGTAAGGTGGTTGTCCGCGGGGCCGGCGGCTCGTGCCGGCGGTCGTCATCTGGAGAGTTGCGCACCCCCTCGGATCCGGGGGGAATGCAGCGGGCTCGTCGGCGTACAGGGTGCGGGTGCCGTGCGGGGCGTCCGGCGGGCACTCGGCGGCCTTCTCCGGGTCGACGACGACCTCGAACGTGCGGTTCGGCTGCGGCGAACAGCAGTACTCGCGCCGGTCCCGAGGCGGTCACCGTCGTCGCCCATCGGGGCACGAACGGACGGGAAGCGGTCATCCGGCAGCCCCTCCTTCCTGTCCTCCGGATGCCCCGATTCCGTACCGGACACGCGGCACGGAGGAACTGATGCGGAGGAGGCTCCGCGGCCTGTGACGATGCCGACGACACCCGGCCGTTCACGGCAAGAAGGCCGTCGGTACGCCTGCGGCGCTGGACCGACGTGCCGTGCCCGGCGGCCCCGCGCCGGTGTCAGGGTTTCCGGGTGACCACCGAAGTCACCGGACGGGCCGTCATGCCGCGTCCGGCGTCTCCGCCGGACGACAACACCGTGTCGGCAGACCAGGGATCCGGCCTGCCGACACGGCGTGGGGAGCCGGTCAGCGGCGACCGGTCTCCTTGAGCGACTCCTTGTTCTCGCGGGCCTTTCCCACGGCCTCGGCGGCGCCGCCCTTGGCGACCAGCTTGTTGTTTCCGATGGCCCGTCCGGCCGCCTGCGCGATCTTGCCGACGGCCTGCTCGGCCTTGGCCCGCGCCTTCTCACTGGCGGTCATGGTCAACCCTTCTTCCGTCTCGGCAAGTCGTTCCGGCTGGCGTATGACCCCGCACGGCGCAGGCAAACCCGAATCGCGGATCCGCGACCGCGTGATCGGCAGGGTGCCGCTGTGGTGCGGCGACTGCCCGGAAGGGGGAACCGCGCGCGGCGTGCGTATGCCCCGTCCACGCGTGAAGTTAACTCGCTTTCTGTGTGCTTGTAGTGGTGAGGTAAGGGCATCCGGTGGCCAGGAGGTTGATAACGATGGTTCCCCTGCTTCTGGTTCTTCTGCTGGCCCTGATCCTCTTCGGCGCGGGTTTCGCGCTGAAGGCGCTCTGGTGGATCGCGGTGATCGTGCTGGTGCTGTGGCTCCTGGGCTTCGTCGTGCGGTCCGCGGACAGTACGGGCCGCAAGGGACGCTGGTACCGCTGGTAGGTACCGGCGCACGGCGCGAGAAGCGCGGTTCACAGTGAACGACGGGGTCCGGCCGGTGACGGCCGGACCCCGCGTCGTGCGAGAGGGCCCGCCCTGCCCGACGACCGGGCGCATGCGGCGTGTCAAACGCCCCACGGGGTACGTGTGTACTACACCGGCCCCGCGGAAGCAGCGGTGGGAACCCTGCGCCTCCTGGCTCAGCGGGGCCGGTTCCTGCCGCAGTCGGCTCGGGGGTTCCGCGTCCAGGGCAGCGTCGACCGCTTGTGTGACGCCCAGCGGCCTCGGCGCCGGACTGGGCAAGCAGCGCGGTGAAGACCTTCTCCCACGTGCCGTCGACGGCCCACTTCCGCAGCCCTAGGCAGTTTCGTTTGGATCGGTTGGTCGTTGGGTCCGGGTGTGCCGTTAACAGATGCGCAGTGGGCGCGGATCGAGCCGTTGCTCCCGGACCGCACGCCGAAGCGGGGTGGTCGGTGGCGGGACCACCGTGAGGTGATCGACGCCATCGCCTTCAAGTTCCAGACCGGAACGCAGTGGGTCCACTTGCCGGAGAAGTACGGCAACTGGCGAGGCGTCTACAACCGGCTGCGGATGTGGGCCGTCGACGGCACCTGGGAGCGGGTGTTCACCACCCTGATGGCCCAGGCCGACGCCGATGAAGACCTCGGCTGGGCCGTGTCCGTCGACTCCACGATCGTGCGAGCTCACCAGCACGCGGCGGGGGCCCGCAAAAAGGGGCCCCGGCCGGCGAACCGGCCGACCACGCCATCGGCCGGTCCCGCGGTGGGCTGACGACCAAGATCCACTTGGCCGCCGATGCCCGCTGCCGGCCCCTCGCGTTCGTTCTCACCGCCGGACAGGCAGGCGATGCACCGGCCTTCACCGACGTCATGGCCCACCTGCGTGTTCCCCGCCGGCGCGGACGCCCTCGCACCAGGCCGGACATGGTCCTGGCGGACAAGGCCTATTCCTCCCGCGCGATCCGCAGCCACCTGCGCAAACGCGGCATTCGGGCAGTGATCCCGACCCCGGCGGATCAGCGTGACCACCGGCTGCGGCGAGGCAGCCGGGGCGGCAGACCGCCAGCCTTCGACCGTGAGGCCTACAAGCAGCGCAATACCGTCGAGCGGTGCATCAACCGCCTCAAGCAGTGGCGCGGCATCGCCACCCGCTATGAGAAGACAGCCACCATCTACCTGGCCGGACTCCACATCGCAGGCATCTTCCTGTGGTCCGCCCGCTGATCCAAACGAAACCGCCTAGGTGTCGTCGGGCCGCGCGCCGCGGGTGGCGCCCGCCGAGGCGGCCACCACGCACAGCACCGCGATCCACTGCGTCCAGTGCAGCGACTCCTGGAGGACGACCAGGCCGATGAGGGCCGCCATCGCCGGTTCCAGGCTCATCAGGATCCCGAACACATGCGGCGGGACCTTGCGGAGTGCTTCCAGGTCGAGCGAGTACGGGATCACCGACGACAGCAGTGCCACACCGAGGCCCGCTGCCAGGATCCAGGGCCGTGCCAGCGCCGTTCCGCTGTCGGCCACGCCGAACGGCACGGCCACCAGGGCCGCGACGGCCATGCCCAGAGCCAGGCCGTGGCCCTCCGTGGTGTGGCGGCCCAGCGCCGCGCCGACCAGGATGTACAGGCCCCAGCACGTTCCCGCCGCGAGGGCGAACAGCAGACCGACGAGATCGAGGTCGCCGCCTCCCTCCATCAGCAGGACCACACCGCCCGCCGCGAGCAGGGCCCACAGCGCGTCCAGCCAGCGCCTGGACCCGGCCAGCGCCACCGCCAGTGGTCCGAGGAACTCGGTGGTGACCGCGATCCCCAGGGGAACGCGGGCCAGCGCCAGGTAGAAGCACAGGTTCATCAGGCCGAGCGTCACGCCGTAGCCGAGTACCACCGCCCAGGTGCGGCGAGGGAGGCGCAGCGACGGCCGCCACAGCAGCATCAGCACCGCCGCCGCGAAGAACAGGCGCAACGCGACCGTTCCGAAGCTGCCCACCGCGTCGAACAGGTGCTTGGCCAGGGCCGAGCCCACCTGAACGCTGACTACACCGAGCAGCACCAGGGCGGTTGGCGGGATCGCGCCGAAGCCGCGTCCGGCCAGTGCCGTCAAGGAGGACCGGGGGGACGGGCGGCGTTCCGCCCCGTCGACGCTCATGGTGGCCACGCGTGGATTATGGACGCCCCGGTGTCGCGCGGCACCTGATTTTCCCGGTGCCGGATCGCCGCGGCACGATGGCGGCCCTCCCTGCCGATTCCCGTCAGTTTCCTTCCCGTTGGTCCGCCGACGGAGCGCACGGCGCCCGGTGCCGCTGGTCTCCGGCCGCTTCGAACGCGAGGTACTTCGCGGACTTCTCGGCCAGTACGGCGGCGAAGAACGCGGGCGCCTCCTCGCCCAGCATCCGGTACAGCGACACCAGGCTGGTGATCGCGGTGTCCGCGACTTCCTCCTGCACCTGCCGCCATGTGTGGCTCCGGCCTTTTCTGGGGTTGGTGCCCCAGGCGCCGATCACCGCCTGCGCGGTCTCGCCGGCCTCCTCGGAGATCTTGAGCGCTTGCAGCGTCCACTGCTGCTCCGGCGTCATCCCGCGCTCGGTGTCCAGGCTGGTGAAGAGCGCGGCCAGGCGGCCGATGTCGTCCCATGGCGGTGAGTCCGAGGGAAGGGGTCCTTCGGGGATGCTCATAGGGTTTCGCACTCCTTGGAGTTCCGCCGGCTCGGGGCCGGACACGCGGTCATGATGGCAGGCTGCCACTGCCGCCACGATTCGATGCGCGGCGCACACCTCTGCCGCCTCACCACCGCCCCGAGGGCGTGGCCCGGAGTGGGCGACGGCCCCCGCGCACGCGGCCGGTGCGATCGGTCAGCGGACGCGGCGCAGGGCCTCCGGCGTGAGATCGGCGAGGGTGGGATAGCCGTCGACGGCCATGAGGAGGTCGGTCTCGGCGAGCAAGGCGCGCAGGACGTGGACGATGCCGTCGGTGCCGCCGAGGGCCGCGCCGTAGGCGCACGGGCGGCCGATGCCCACGGCCGTGGCGCCCAGGGCGATGGCCTTGACGACGTCGGCGCCGGTACGCACCCCGGAGTCGAACAGCACGGGCAAGCCGTCGGCGGCCTCGACCACGGCGGGCAGGGCGTCGAGCGCGGGCAGGCCGCCATTGGCCTGTCGGCCACCGTGGTTGGAACAGTAGACGCCGTCCACACCGCCGTCCTTCGCGCGGCGGACGTCGTCGGGGTGGCAGATTCCCTTGAGAATCAGCGGCAGATCGGTCATCGACCGCAGCCAGGGCAGGTCGGCCCAGGTGAGCGGGTTGCCGAAGAGCCGCACCCAGTGCATGACGGCGGCCGCCGGATCGTCCTCGGGGGACTTGGCGAGCCGGGAGCGGAACACCGGGTCGGATAAGTAGTTGGCCAGGCAGTGACCGCGTAGCTGGGGGAAGTTGGCGGCCGCCAGATCGCGCGGTCGCCACCCGGGGATCCAGGTGTCGAGGGTGACCACGATGCCCCGGAACCCGGCGGCCTCCGCCCGGCGCACCAGGCTCTCGGCCACCTCCCGGTCGGTGGGCGTGTAGAGCTGGAAGAAGCCCGGGGTGTCGCCGAACTCGGGGGCCACCTCCTCCATCGGGTCGACCGTGAGGGTGGAGGCGACCATGGGCACGCCGGTACGGGCGGCGGCCCGCGCGGCGGCGAGATCGCCGTGGCCGTCCTGGGCGCACAGCCCGATCACCCCGACCGGCGCCATGAACAGCGGCGTGGCCAGCCGCATGCCGAACAGGTCCACCGACAGGTCGCGTCGGGTGGGGCTCACCATCATCCGCGGCACGAGTCCCCACCCCTCGAACGCGGTGACGTTCGCCCGCTGGGTGTGCTCGTCGCCGGCGCCGCCGGCCACGTACGAGCGCACCGACGGCGACATCGCCGCCTGGGCCCGTGCTTCGAGGTCCGCGTAGGTCATCGGCAGGCTGGGCACCTCTCCGCGCAGCCCGTCGAGGTAGATCTCGTACTGGTAGTCGGCGTAGGACATGTATCCGGCTCCCCGGTGCTTCGCTGTTTCCGGTACGACCCGTCGGCACGGGCCTCGAGCCCCACAGCGGAAGCAACGGCCCCACAGACCCACGGAACGCAGAATTCCCGCCCAACATATGCTCCGCACGCGGGAATCGGCGAAGCCTCTCGGCGAGGACGACCTGACGCCGGTCCACGTCCTCCAGCTCCGGCCCCGGACTTTCCACGACGGTTGATCGCGCCGGCGGCGCATGCCAGGCTCGTGCCTCGTGACCGGTGATGCCGCGAAGGAATACCTGCACAATGATCTGCGCCTGGCGCGGGAGGTGATGCTCCGCAAGCTCGACGGACTCGGCGAGTACGACGTGCGCCGCCCCCTGACCTCGACGGGGACCAACCTTCTCGGTCTGGTCAAGCACCTGTCGGTCTGGGAGTCCCGGTACTTCGGGGAGGTCTTCGACCGGCCGTTTCCCGAGCCGCTGCCCCGATGGGACGACCTGGGGGAGCGCGGCACCGACCTGTGGGTCACCGAGCACGAGACGCGTGAGGAGATCACCGGCCGTTACCGCCGCGTGTGGCAGCACTCGGACGCCACGATCGACACGCTTTCCCTCGACTCCCCGGGCCATGTGCCCTGGTGGCCCCGCCCCCGCGTGACGCTGTTCAACATCCTGGTCCACATGCTCACCGAGACCAGCCGGCACGCCGGGCACGCCGACATCCTGCGTGAGCAACTGGACGGGTCGACAGGTACCACAGTCCCCTCGGCGGCTCCCCAGCAGGACGCGGCCCACTGGGAAGCCCATCGCGCGAGGATAGAGCGAGCCGCCCGAGCAGCCGCCGCCGGCCCGGTCGCCAGTACGAGCTGATGTAGTGTCAGATACCCATGCCGCAGCCTCCATTGCGGCCCCCTTGACCCCCGGATAGATTCCCTGCTCGCCAAGTCGTTCGGGGCGAGTGGTGCCGGGGCCGGTCAAGAACCGAACGTGCCGGTTCCGGTGGTGGCGAGGAGGGGGCACGTGAGCGGACATCACGACGAAGGCCACACGGTGGCAGGATGGGCCGGCTGCGCCGTGGCGACCATGGGCACCGCGGTCGTCGGTCTCGGCGTCTGCGGCTGGCGCCCGGGAATCTGGCTGGGCCTGGCCCTCACGGCGGCGGCGGTGGTCGTCACCTGGGTCCTCCACCTCGCCGGCTGGGGCAAGCCGCCCGGGGTACGGCCGGCCGACCAGCACCCCCTGGGTGTGCGGGACCGGTCCGCCCGGCAGGGCCACGCGGGCTGTGCCGCCTGCCGGCTCGCCGGACGACGCGCGGCCTGGGCCCCCGCGAAGGCGGTACCCGAACCCGCCCCCGAAACGGCGGGCATCGAGACGGCGGGCGCCGGGGCGGACATACCCGCCTGAGCGTCCGAGGGGCACCTGCGCCAGGCCCGGACCACCGGCGGCCGCACGCGGCGACCGGTGGTCCGGGCCCGACCTCTCCTGCGGACACGTCCTCGGCGCGCGTACCTCGCCCGTACCCGTGTTCCCGCCTGACTTGAGAGCGTACGTCGCCTCAGCCCGTACCCACTCGCGCGCACGCATCGTCTGATCCCCCGGCCCTGCCGCCGCGCGCCCGGCGGCCCGTCCGTGTGCGGCACGGCTGTGACGGCCTACTCGCCTGCCACGGCGTCCAGCGCCGGCGCGATGACCGTGAAGCATCCGTCGGTCAGTACGGCGGGATCCTTCGTGCCGTCGCTCTCGCTCCACTGTTGCAGCACCGTGTGGAAGGCGGTCAGCGCCATCCCCGCGGCCAGGCGCGGGTACAGCTCCGTCGCCGGATCGAGGCCGAGGCGTTCGGCCACCACGGCCGCGAGCTCCTCGCGCCACTGGGCCTGGCGTTCGAGGAAGCGGGCGAGCAGTGCAGGGGTTCCGAGGATCAACTGCACGACACGCAGGGTCCGTTCGGTCTGACCCGCGCAGGCGTCGATGGACCGCCACACCGTGTGCCGCAGGGCGGTGGACGGCGGTTCCGACGCCGGACGGCTCGCCAGTTCCTCCCGCATGGCCGCGCCCAGCCCGGTCAGGAACTGGACGACCACGTCCTCCTTGGAGGCGAAGTACCGGAAGAAGGTCCGCTTGGACACCCCCGCGGCGGCGGCGATCTCGTCCACCGTGACCGCGTCGAACCCGCCGCGCGCCAGCAGTCCCAGCGCCGCCTGGGTCAACTCGTCGGCGACGAGCTGCCGCTTGCGCTGGGCCAGGGTTTCCGCGGGACGGGATGTCATCCCTCCATCGTATCCTTCGTGCCTCCTCTGGCTCACAGTGTCATGCTTGACACTCGGTGACACATGGGGCACGGTGAGCCGTATGACGAGTCAGAAGAGCTGGACCGCCGACCGGATTCCGGACCAGGAGGGGCGGGTGTTCGTCGTGACGGGCGCGAACAGCGGCCTCGGTCTGGCGACCACCCGGGCACTCGCGCGCAAGGGCGCCCAGGTGATCCTCGCCGTCCGTGACGAGGAGAAGGGGCGGCGAGCGGTCGCGCAGGTGACGGCCGAAGGGTCCGGGGCCCGGCTGGAGGTGCGGCGGCTGGACCTGTCCGACCCGGACTCGGTCCGCGCGTTCGCCGACCGGCTGCGCGCCGACGGCGTGCGTCCCGACGTGCTCGTCAACAACGCCGGCCTGATGGCGCCGCCCAGGACGCTCACCGCCCAGGGCCAGGAAGTCCAGTTCGCCGCCAACCACCTCGGCCACTTCGCCCTCACCGGCCTGCTGCTCGACCTGCTGGCCCGGGGCGAGGACCCCCGCGTGGTCACGGTGACCTCCGCCAACCACCGCATGGGCAGGATCTTCTTCGACGATCCGACGGGTGAGCGCACGTACTCGCCGATGGCGTACTACAACCAGTCCAAGCTCGCCAACGCCGTGTTCGGCCGGGAACTCCACCGGCGGCTGAGCGCGGCCGGCAGCCCGGTCCGCAGCGTGCTCGCCCACCCCGGCTACACGGCCACCGGGCTGCAGACGGCCGCCCCGGTCGGCTTGGTGAAGTTCCTCTTCGGCCGTCTGCTGCTGCCGCTCGCCCAGACCCCGGACCGGGGGGCCCTGCCCCAGCTGTACGCGGCCACCGCCGAGGAGGTGCGCGGCGGCGAGCTGTACGGACCGGACGGCATGGGCGAACTGCGGGGCGCGCCGAAGCGGGTGGAGCTGGCGCCCCGGGCCGCCGACCCGGCCACCGCCGCCCGGCTGTGGGAACTGTCGGAGGAACTGACCGGCGTGCGCTACGCGCTCCCGGCCGCGGCCTGACCCTGGGCCGCCGGGAACAGTGCGCTGGTGCCGGCCCCGGCAGTGGGCGTGACGTTGTCGCTGGTCCTGCTGTTCGCGGCGGCCGCACCGGTGCGGACCGTGGTGCCGCTGTGCGCCTCCGCGCCCAAGCGGCTCGGCTGGGCGACCCGGCCTTCGTCCTCGGCACACTCGGCGTCCTGGCGGGTCCGGCCGCCTACGACGAGGGCGTCTCCCTGGGAAGCGCGGACATCCGCGTCGCGCTGACCGGAGTACCGTACGCGGTGGCCGCCGCGTTCTTCGTGCCGAACCGATGGGTGCGGCTCGGCGCGACGGCCGCCCTCGCCGCGGCGGTGGCCTACGGAGCCTTCATCGGCCCGGGCCGGGCGCGGCAGCGCCGGCACACGGCGGAGGTCGCGCGGTACCGGGAGCACCAGGAACTCCTGTACACGACCGACACGCCCCCCGGTGTGCGAGTGACCCGCGCCCGGGCCGACTCCGCCTCCTTCAGCGTCGAGTACCACTCCGCCCGCCGGGACGGCTACGTGGCCCTCGGCGTCCGCAAGCCGCTCGACCCGCGCCCCTCATGCCCCACGCCCCCGGAGAAGGACGTGACCTGCGCGGTGTACGAGCGCGGCGACATGCGCGTGGTCCGGGTCTCGTGAGCGTCCAAGGGGATGGGTCAGACGGTCTTGACCATGCCGCCGTTGATGACGTAGTCGGCGCCGGTGATGTTGCCGGCCGCGCCGGAGAGCAGGAACACGATCAGAGCCGCCACCTCTTCGGGTTCGGTGATCCGGCCGGTGGTGATGCCGAAGGCGTCCGGGACCCGCTCGAGGAAGGCCGCGTGCTCCGCGCCGGCCCCGGCCGCCACCTTGGCGCCGAAACCGTCGGGGTCGTCCCAGACGGAGGTGCGGGTCACTCCGGGGGAGACGGTGTTCACGCGCACGCCCTGGGGACCGAACTCCTCGGCCAGCGACTTGCCCAGTGCGTTGAGGGCCGCCTTGGCCGCGCCGTAGGCGGCCGGGCCGGTGCCGGGCATCCGGGCGGAGACGGACGAGACGTTGACGATCGAGCCGCGGCGCTCGATCAGGCTGGGCAGGGCCGCGCGGCTGATACGGTCGGCGGGACCCGGCCCATCCGCCGCACCCCCGCCGGCTCGCCGAACGCTACCCGCCGGCCACCACCGCCCAGCTCGTCCGCGTCTACGTCTGCCCCCGGCACCGCCGTCACGGACTGGCGCGGACGCTGGTGCGGCAGGCGTGCGACTTCGTCGCCGAGACCCCCGGTTACGACAGCATCTATCTCCACACCAACGTCGACGTGGAGGGCGCGGAGGACTTCTGGCGCGGCATCGCGAAGGAGGTGTTCGACGCGCGCACCACGGGGGAGCACGGTCCGGGCGTCGGCACCGTGCACTTCGAGATCCCCCTGCACCGCTGGCGGAGGGTTGGCACACCGGTACCGGCCTGTGGTTCCAGGCCGGTTCGGCGGCCGGGGTCAGGGGACGAGCGGCAGCCAGGTGCCATGGGGCGCGACCCGGAGCAGTGCGGAGAGACCGGCCTCGTGGAAGGCCAGCTCGATCTCCGGCAGGCCCTCGGAGAAGTGGGCCCAGCCGTCGTAGTGCGCCGGTACGACGACGTCCGCGCCCAGGACGGCCGCCGCGGCGGCGGCCCGGTGGCCGTCCAGGGTCAGGGGCCGCCCGTCGAACCTCGCCGGTACCCGGGCCGCTCCCGCGTGCAGGACGGCGGCGTCGATGTCCGGCACCCGGCGGGAGATCTCCACGACCGTGCGGAGCGAGGCGTTGTCACCGCTGACGTACACGGTGGGAAGCTCCTGTCCGGACAGCACGAACCCGATGACCTCGCAGTTGACGTTGCCGTCGGCATCCCGCTCGGCGTCCTCGGGGCCGTGGACGGCGGGGACCGCCAGCACGGTCAGATCGCCGGCGCCGTCCGGGCGGGGCACGGAGTGGGCGGTCCACGGGGCGAGGCCGACGGCCGGTGAGCCGAGCCGCCGCGCGGACAGCGGCCCGGTCAGCACCAGCGGAGCGGACTTCGCGAACGCGCGGCCCCGCTCGTCGAGGTTGTCCGGGTGGGCTTCGTGGCTGACCAGGACGAGGTCGACCGGCCCCACCACGTCTTCGCCGGCGGCCGGACCGGCGGTCTTGGTGAGGTACCCCTGGGGGCCCGCCGCGTCGAAGGCCGGGTCGCTGACGATGCGCAGCCCGCCCAGGTCGATGACGGCCGTCGGACCGCCCAGGACGGTGATCGCGCGGTCCTGCCGGGCCGTCCCTGTGCTGTTGATGGTTTCGTTCACGCCGTCGAGGCTAATGACAACCCGGAGCCGGATGAAATGACTTCGGCGTCACACCCATGCCCGGCGCGCATGGCTGCCTCGGCCCCGCGCCCACCGCGTGATCCCGGCGGCCGGGGCCGCTCACCGGCGGTCGTCCCGTGCCCGTCACCGTACGACGCGCCACCGGTTGTCGGCCGTGCCGTCGTCCGGGGCCTGCACCGCGAAGGCGCCCATCGCGGTGGAGTTGTTCTCGATGCCGAGCAGTTTCCCGCTGTGCGCGTTGCGGATCTTGAAGGTGCCGTCGCCCTGGTCGGTCAGGATCCACCGGTGGTCGGCGGTGCCGTTGTCCGACCACTGCAGCACGGCGGCGCCGTCGGCCGTCGACATGTCCCGTACGCCGAGCACCTTGCCGCTGTGCACATTGCGGAAGCGGACGGCGTCACCGTCGGGGACCATCTCCCAGTCGTGGTCGGCGGTGCCCGAGTCGCTCCATTGCAGCGCACGGCCGCCGTCGGCGGTGGACATGTCCTGGACGCCCAGCACCAGGCCGCTTGCCGCGTTGGCGAGCCGGACGGACGCCACACCCCCGGTCTTCCAGTAGACGGTGTAGTTGTGGCCGTGCGCGTCGTGGAACGGGCCCAGGCCGACGGGGGAGCCGTTCGCCGTGGCGGTGAAGGCGAGCGCGGTGGAACTGGTCCGCCTGATCGAGGAGGCGTCCAGGGCGGGCAGGGAGCCGAGCGCGGTGTCACCGTAGTCGCCGGCCAGCACGACCGGTCCGTAAGTGACCGCGACGACACCGGGGTTGTCGTTGGCAGGGCGCAGCACGGTGCGCATGGGCAGGCGGACGGTCACGGTGTCGCCGGACGTCCAGGCGCGGGTCAGGGCCGCGTAACCGCCGGGGGTCGTGGCGATGTTCTGTACGACGCCGTTGACACTGACGGTGGCTCCGGTGGTCCAGCCGGGGATGCGGACGCGCATCGTCCAGGTTCCGCCGACGTCGCCGGTGACCCGCAGGGTCGTGGTGTCGCTCGCCGGGTACGACGTGGTCTGGGTGACGGTGATGCCGCGCTGTGTCCAGGTGAGCACCGAGGGCACGAACAGGTTCACGGTCAGGGTGGTGCCGGCGTGGAAGTACACGGAGTCCATCAGCCGGGTGTGCATCTCCAGGCCCGTGCCCTGGCAGCACCAGAAGGTGGTGTAGTCGGTGCTCCAGGTGCCGCCGCCCCAGGTCGGCCCCACGCCCCGCCGGCCGCCGGGGTTGAGCGGGGTGAAGTAGGTGACGTGGCCGTGCGGGTCGGCGGGGTTCTGCTGGCCGATCATCTGGTTCAGCCACGCCTGCTCGTAGAAGTCGAACAGCTCGGCCCGGTCCGGGGTCAGCGCGAACAACTCCCGCGTGAGCGTGAGCATGTTGACGGTGTTGCAGCTCTCGCAGGTGTCCTGCCGCAGGTAGGCGGCGATGGCGTCCGGGGCGCGGAAGTGCTCCGCCTGGCTGTTGCCGCCGATGGCGTAGGTGTGGGCGTGGACGCAGAAGTTCCAGGCGTTGGTGGCGATGTCCCGGTAACGGGTGGTGCCCGTGGCCTTGTACTCGCGGACGGCCCCGATCCACTTGGGCACCTGGGTGTTGGCGTGCAGCCCGGCCAGCCGGTCCTCGCCCGCCGCCAGCGGGTCGAACACCGCGGCGTGGTCGAACCGCTGGGCGACGGCCAGCCATCGCGCGTCGCCGGTCTGCTGGTACAGGTCGGTCAGGACGGCGTTCATACCGCCGAACTCCGTGCCCAGCATGGCCTGGAGCTGCGCGGTGCTCAGCCGGCCGGTGCGCCGGTCGACCCAGCCCGCCAGGGCCAGCAGCACATCACGGGCCTGCGTGCTGCCGATGTACCGCCACACGTCCAGCAGACCGGTCAGCGTCTTGTGGATGGTGTAGTACGGCACGTTCCCGTTGGACAGCGTGCGCGCCTCCAGAGCGGTGAAGTCGGACTCGGGATAGCCGGAAAGGTACCCCGCGCCGAACCCGGCGGCGCCGTTGTTGGCCTGGCACTTGGCCAGCTCCGCCACCATGTACAGGGCCTTGTCCCGGCAGACGCCGTCCCCGGTCACCGCGTACGCCTGTGCCCACGCGGTGAGGAAATGGCCCTGGACATGGCTGCGGAAGGGGAAGTCGGGGGCCTCCCAGCCGCCGGTGGCGGCCGCGCCGTTGGTGGACAGACGGTGGTTGGCGCGGAAGTTGTACAGCAGCCGGTCGACGTCGACGAACCGCAGATAGCTCAGGGTCCGGTTCTGGTTGTCCAGCCATCTGCTCGCGGTCAGCCTGACCTGGCCGAGCTCGAAGGGGAGGGCCTGGGCTCCGATGTCGGACCGGGCGGGGGGTACGACCGCGTGCGCGGCGGAGCCGCCGAGGACGGGGCCCACGGCGGACGCCGCCGCGGTGACCCCGGCGAGCTGGAGGAGACGTCGTCTGCTGACGGAGGAGGACATGGACACACCCTTTCGGTGAGAGCCCGTGCTGGTGGGGGACGCGCGGCGCGCACCGCCAATGTCCGTGATATCGAACACCGTTCGCCAATTCGTCGAGAACATAGTTGGGCGCCCGACGGGCCGTCAATGTCATCGACACGGGTAATCGGCCGCCGTGCCAGGCCGGTTGGGAGCCTTGCGCCGGCCCGGAGGGAGGCGGATCGCCGCGCCGCACACCCGGGTCCGTCGCGACCATTGACGCGTCTTGAGCGACGCCTTACGGTCTGACCGGTCTCCCGAACCAGGTTCGATATATCGCACATAGCGGAGTTGCCGAGCCGGCTTCCGAACCCCACGTGTCCGCCATGTCCCGCACCCCCGTACGAGCCCGGAGCGCCGATGCAGCCCACCACGCCCGCCCGCCCCATGCCCTCCCGCAGACTCTTCCTGGGGGCCGCCGCGGCCACCTCGCTCGCCCTGGCCGCCGACCTCTCCCTGGGCGCCCGGCCCGCCCACGCCGCCGACTCGGCGTATGTGATGGGGTACTTCACCGAGTCACCACAGGGCCTCGGCACCGACTACGGCCTGCACCTGGCCGTCAGCACGGACGCGCTGAACTGGATGCCGCTCAACCAGAACAACCCGGTCGTCACCCCCACCGAAGGGGCCGGCGGGCTGCGCGACCCGTTCATCATGCGCAAGCGGGACGGCACGTTCGTCGTCCTGGCCACCGACCTCAAAGGCACCGACTGGGGCTACAACAGCCAGTACATCCACGTGTGGGACTCCACCGACCTGCGCACCTTCACCGGCTACCGCCGCCCCCGACTGCACGACATGGCGACCCACAGCTGGGCCCCGGAAGCCTTCTGGGACGCGGGCCGCGGCCAGTACGCCCTCCTGTACTCGGCCGTGAACTCCAGCGGCCACAACGTCCTGATGGTCAACTACACCACCGACTTCCGGACCGTCTCCGCGCCCCAGGTGTTCTTCGACCCCGGCTACGACGTCATCGACGGCGACATGGCGGTCGGCGTGAACGGCGTCAACTACCTCTACTTCAAAAGCAGTCGCGCCGGCGGCCTGGTCGGCGCCCGGTCCACCTCACTGAACCCGGGCAGCTTCGTGCCGTTCGGCACACCGGTCGCCCACGGCGGCACCGAGGCTCCGACCCTGGTCAGGTCCCTCACCACCCCCACCTGGCACCTGTGGGGCGACAACGTCGCTTAGGTACACAGGAGTCAGTAGCATCGATCCATGCCCTATGCGCCTGAGTACCTCCACCTCGTCATCCCCGACGTCCGCTTCGAGGCGTACCTCTATGGCCGTAACAGCGACAACGTCTTCGCTGGCCAGACGGGCGCCAGGGATTCCGTTGACGACCAGCTAGCTACCGGTCGCGACCTGTGCCACCGCCACGGCTGGCCCATCATCCACGAGTTCAAGGACTCCGATGTCTCCGCGAGTCGCCACGCGAAGAAGGCCCGCGGCGACTTCGAAGACCTGCTCGCCACCATCATCAGCAGCCCCGCTCCTGAAGGTGTCCGCCGCATCGTCGTTGCCTACGAAGCCTCCCGCTACTACCGCGACTTGGAGGCGTACGTCCGTCTTCGCAACGCCTGCATGACCACCGGGACACTGCTCTGCTACAACGACCAGGTCTACGACCTCAGCCGCAGGGACGACCGCAAGGCGACGGCCATGCACGCTGTTGACGCTGAGGACGAAGCCGACGCGATGCAAGCCCGCAACGCGCGAACCACCACGCTGGAGGCTGAGGCCGGCAAGCCGCACGGGCGGTTGCCGTTTGGGTACGCCCGTGAGTACGCGGTGGTGGGTGGCCGGTCGCGTTGCATCCGCCAGTACGAGCATCCAGTCCAAGGCCCGGTCGTTCTCAAGGCGTTCCAGCACATCGACTCAGGCCACTCGGTGCGCTCCCTCCTTCGGTGGCTCAATTCGCATCCGGACGCGGCCCGCCCGGACGGATCAAAATGGAGCTCTCGTACGGTCAGAATCATGCTGAAGAATCGGGCGTACCTCGGCGAGCGGCTTCACAACGGTGTCTACCGCAAGGGGACCTGGGAGCCGATCAAGGGGCTGGAAACGCCACAAGGTCGGGCCATGTTCAACCGTGTGACGGCGAAGTTGACAGACCCCGCGCGCCGACCGCAGCGGGGTACGGAGGTGTCACACCTACTGACCTACATCGGGCTGTGCGGGGAGTGCGGCGATCACGCGCTACTCTCCGCCCAACCTAGGCAGAACACGGGCCCCGGCTTGGCGTGCGATGCAGCTCGGGACGTCTCCATGGCTGAGGATGCCGTGAACGCCTACGTCGAAGAGCACGTCATTGCGTGGTTCAGCAACAAGGCAGCAGCGCGGGCCGCGCTCGTCCCGAAAGGCGAGGACATCGCCGAGAACTTGGCTGCCGCCCAGCGTTTGATCAACGGTTACGAAGAGCAGTTGCGGGAGGCTCGCCAACTGGCGGAGAAATTCGACGAGCAGACGGGTCGTCCGATGCTGTCCGCCGGTTCCTTGGCGCGGCTTGAGCAGAGTCTCGGGCCCAAACTAGAGGCCGAGCGGGCGAAGATGCGTGGCCTTACTGGTGTGTCGCCTTTGGTGCTTGGCCTGTTGGATTCCCCAGATCCAGATGCTGTGTGGAACGGCCGGCCGGCCACTGATACGGAGCCGGAGGTGCCGGCACTGACCTTGGAGCAGAAGCGAGAGGTCATCCGGAATGTGGTGACCGTGCGCCTGTACAAGGCCACGAAGCGCGGTTCCACGAAGCCCGACTTCACCCGGATCCGTCTCGCGTTCGTGGGCGAGCCTGGGTTCAGGGAGCAGCCTCTCCGTGCTCGCGGGACCGCTCGCGCTCAGCCGCTTGTGGTGCTGGCTGGCCCTGCTTCGGGAACGGTATGAGGTTGGCGGTAGGCGGTGCTTCCCTCCTGAGGGAGCCGGATCGTTCCATCTCAACGCCTGTCCTGAAGGCTTCCGCGGCCAACTGCGCGCGCTGCTCCTCGAACTCGGCGGCCATTTTTTGCCGTTCGGCGATGAGTAGGCGGGCGATGCGGGAGCGTTCGGCGGCCATGTCCTGGTTGAGACGCCCTTGTTCGTTCTCAAGGGCGGCCTGCGCTGCTATGTACCTGGTGCGCTCGGCCTGAGCTTCGCGCTGAGCGGCGCTCAGGATGCGCCGCTCAGCGTCGGTGTTGACTACCCAGTGCCTGACTAGTACGCAGATGATGACGGTCAGGGCGACCATGATGAGGCAGGCTCCGCCGACGGCGCCTGCCACGTTGTCGCCGGGCACGCTGCTGATGATGATGGCGAACCCTGAGATGAGGATCCCTGCGGCCGTTGTTGTGATGGCCTTGCTGGTGGCCGTGAACTCCAATGCGCACCCCCGGGTTACATCTGTGCGGCCGTGCCTCCGGAGGTGCCGGCCTCGTCGTCCTCAGCCTGAGGGGGCATGAGCTTGTCGACTGCGGCTAGGAAGATGAACCGCCCTACGTCGTCACGGATGCCCAGCCGTTCAGCCGCCTCCTCCGGAGTGATCGACTGAGAGCCTACCTGTGATTGTTTAGTTTCTGACAGTGTCTGTTGGGACTCCAGGTACTCAGGCGGCAGGATCTCTGCCGCGACGAGCAACTCAACGGGATCGAGCCCCGCAGCCTTGGCCAGGGCGGGGAAGAACTTGACGTGGGGAATCTGCTCGCCTTTGAGCAGACGCGAGACGGTGCTCTTGTTCATGCCGGTGTCGGCTACAAGGCGCTGCTGCGATCCGTAACCGGCGTAGCCGGCTACCTCGAGCGCGGGGAGGACCAGCGCGCAGAACTTCTGCACGCGTCCGTGGGGGGTGGCTTCCGTCATGTCCCCAAACTTTACTTCCCTGGAGAGGGAATAGTCACGGATTCCCTCCCTGGGGAAAGTGGTCATCCGGCCACTGACCTGCATCGATCCTGGCCGGACGTCTTTCGAACGCACGTTCGTCCCTAAATCCCGCCTTCCCGCGTGCGCACATTCCCTTGCTAGAGAGGGAATCTGTGTGGTTGAGTTTCCCTCGACAGGGAAACTACCTCGCTACCTGCGGGGGGAGGGGCACTCACGTGTACCGACTCAACGTCGCCAAGCTCCGGGCCGTCGCCGCCCAGCACGGTGACAAGACGCCCTACGCCATCGCCAAGCGCACAGGCGTGAGTATCTCGTCCGTTTATCGATACGTCGACGGGACCGCACAACCTGACCTGAACTCGGCGCTTCGACTGTCCACGGCATATGACCAGGACATTCGCACCCTCATGGACCCGGTCGATGACTCGGAGAACCAGCCCGCCGGAGCCGCCGCGTGACCCGCGAAGAGCGCCGCGCACTCCTCGGCGACGACGTCATCGCCCACATCCACGAGCGCGTCGCCGAGGCCCCGGAGCCCAGCGACGAGGTGGTCGAAAAGCTGCGGCGGATCATGACCCGCCCCGGCCACCACACGCTCAACCCGCCGCTGGCGGCCCGCGCCGCCTGACCCCTTGATGCGCCGAAGGGCCGCCCGCTTTGACCGGCCTGGCGACCCAACGACCGGCGCCCCTACAAGATCCGAAAGAGAGGCCCCGATGGGCACCCACGTTACCGAACCGAACGCGCAGGCCAGTACCCGGTCGTTGCGCCCGATCAGCGAGCAGCGGGCCGCGGCCGAGGCACTGGTCGCGCTGACCGAGATGCTGGGCGCGTTGCCCGGCGGGTACATCCAGATCCACCAGCCGTACTTCAGCCCGGCCTGGATGGGCCTCCAGTTCGAGACGCCGCAGGCGTTCGAGCTGTGGCGCGAGGCCCTGAACATCCCCGGGGCGGACGTGTCGCTGCACGCGACGTCGGACGAGTACGTGTGGCTGGACGCCAAGACCGTGTTCCGCGGGATCAGGGTCGAGCTGTCCGGGCACAATGTGCCGCTCACGGCGGAGCAGGCGACCACGCCGCAGGCTGCCGACGAGGCGCCGGCGGTGGCGGCATGAGCGATTCGATCACCGTCCGCGTGATGCTCGGCTCGTACGACATCGTGCACCCGGCCGAGCGGCAGACGCAGGTGTACGTGCAGATCCCCGAGGTGGGGCGCGCCGTCTGGCTGCTGGACGAGGAGATGTACCACGTCCTGAAGGACCGGCCGTGGCCGAGCGTGGTGGACTCGGCGGAGGAGTGCTACGTGCGGCGCGGCACGGTGTCGGACCCGGTGTCGGCTGCTTCGCGGGCCGCGGTGATGGCGTGGCTGCGGGACGACGTGAACCACGACGAGATGTACGTGGCGTGGGAGCAGGACCAGGCGCGTCAGCATCCGGTGGCGCGTCGGCTGCTCGCGGAGAACGAGCGGCTGCGCGGGCAAGTGGCTGGCGAGGAGCTGGCGTACGAGCGGCTGCGGGTGGCGCTGGAGTCCGCGAAGCGCGGTCGTCGGGAGGCGCGGGCCCGGATCGCCGAGCTGGGGACCCAGGACGAGCGGCGCCGTGCGCGGCTCGCGGCGGCCGAGTCCGACCTGCTGGCTGTGCGGGGTCTGCTGTCCCCGGCCGGCGGGGCGCGACGTGTCCCTGCGGAGGTGGAGATCCACGAGCGGGTGGCGCCGGCGGTCGAGTGGCTGCTGAACCGGGTCGCCGCGCTGGAGGCCGCCCGGGGCCGGGTCTATCGGGCGTCGCACGACTCGATCGTGATGGGCCTCTACACCACGGCCGCCGAGGCCCGGAAGCACTGCGTGACCGAGATGCTCCGTGAGTACGACGAGAGCACGAAGGTGTCGCTCTGGTGGTCTGAGGACGAGGACACCGTCGACAAGCCGGAGGACGGCGAGCAGGAGCTGTTCGCGCATGTCACTCCGCGTGGCTTCGACCGCGGGCGGACCTGGCGCACCGGCTACGTGGTGACACCGCTGGAGGTCGCCTCCGAGTACGACGAGGGGGCCGACGAGTGACCGCCCGCGACGAACTCCGGAAGTACGTCCGCCTGCTGGCCGACGCTTGGACGCCGCCGGAGCAGACCGACGCCCGAGTGGAGCGGCTCTACTCGCTGGTGCGCACCGAGGTGCTGCGCGAGGGCGCCGTCGAGCTGGACCTCATCGCTGACGAGGTCGAGGCCCGCGTCGCCGCCCACTACGGACCGGCGTCCGGCATCGGCCCCCGCTCGGCGGAGTTGGTCCGCGAGTCCGCCCGCACGTTGCGGTCGATGGCCGAGGGGAAGAGCAGCCGCCGCCCGGCGGCCGATGCCACCCCCGGGCTCACCGTCCGGCAGGAGCGTCTGCGCGACGCCATCCGCACCCACGGCGGTCCCTGGACCACCAGCCGCGTGCTGTCGCTCTACAAGGTCACCGACCCCGGCGTGGTCCAGCGCGGCACCGCTCGCCGCGACCTCGACGCCCTCCACCGAGCCGGTCACCTCGTGCTCGTGGACGACCCCGACAACCGGCACTACGTGCTGCGCAGGAAGGACGCCCGCTGATGAGCGACACGATCACCCGCCGCGGCTGGCTCCTCGCCGCCATAAGGGCCTACGGCCGGCCGGTCACCACCCAGCTCGCTGAGCAGATGATGACCGGCTCGCCGTGGCCGACGACCGGCCGCAACACGACGCGGAAGGACCTGCGGGCCTTCGCCCGGCACGGGCACCTCACCGCCGTCGACATCGACGGCCGCCGCATCTACCACCCCACGATCACCCCGGAAGGACAGCCGCCGATGAGCAGCCCGCTGACCCCGATGCAGGACCACGAGCGGGTCCTCGGTCAGATCGAGCGCGGGGAGGTCCGGGTGGGCCCGGACACCGCGCGGGAGATCGCCGCCCGCCAGGAGAAGGCGTACGGCGACGCGTTCGCCGGGACGCCCGCGGAGGCGCTGCGCCGCCAGCTGTGGGCCGCCACCGTCACCAGCGTCTTCACGACCACGGAAGGCGGTATGGCCGCATGAGCACCGGACCCGAGCACTACCGCGAGGCCGAGCGGCTCCTGAAGGGCAGCAAGAACAGCCACGGCGCCCTCGTCATCGAGGAGGGCACCAACGAGGTGCTGCTCGCGGCCATCGGCCACGCGCTTCTCGCGAACGCCGCCGCGACGGCGCTCAACGACAACTCCACCGACGAGGGCGGCATGCCGCTGGAGGACTACCGCGCGTGGGCCGAGGTGGCGGGCGTGTGGAAGCCGAAGAAGAAGGCGGGTGCTGCCTGATGATGACCACCGTGCAGGCCGGGGCTCAGGCCCCGGCCGCCGGCCGCCGGGTCACCCCCACCGGCCGCCTCATCCTCCCCGCCGACGCCGACCGCGATGTCTGGCTTCAGGCCCGCCGCTCCGGCATCGGCTCCAGCGACATCGCCGCCATCCTCGGCATCAGCCGCTACGGCAACGCCCTCTCCGTCTACCACGACAAGACCGGCGGCCTCCCGCTGGAGACCGACGACTCCGAACCGGCCCTCTGGGGCCGACTCAACGAGGAGACCGTCGCCCGCGAGTGGGCCCGCCGCAACCGCTCCGTCGTCCGCCGTGTCGGCCTCGTCGCCAACGTCGACCGGCCTTGGCAGATGTGCACCCTGGACCGTCGCGTCCTGGAGTGCCCGCTCGCCGACGGCCGCGAGAAGTGCGCGGTCGAGATCAAGTGCCGCGACAAGATGAAGGCCGGCCAGTTTCGCAAGGGCGTCGCCGACGACGTCCTGGTGCAGACGCTGTGGCAGGCCGACACGTGCGGCTACGACCACATGCACGCCGCGGTCCTGATCGGCGGCAACGACTACCGGCAGTTCGTCATCCGTGTCGCCGACCACGCCCAGCTCGTCGCCGACCTCCGCGCCGCGGGCGAGCGGGCCTGGCAGCAGATCACCGAGCGGCGGCCGCCGGTCCTCGCGGCTGACGCGGACCCGGATGTCCTCCTCGACCTGTACGGCCGCCTGTACCCGGACCGTGCCGGGGTCGTGGACCTGACCCGGGATGTCGAAACCCAGGAGGCCGTCGAGGAGTACCTCGACGCGCATCAGGAGGTCGTGGCCGCGGAGCGGCGGAAGAAGGCCGCGAAGGCGCGCATTCTCGCCGGGCTCGGTGGCGCCGAGGCCGCCGTGGTTCTGGACAAGCCGTACGTGTCTCTGGACGAGCGCTCCAAGGAGTGGACCGACACGAAGCGGCTCGCCGAGCGCTGGCCCGAGGCCTACGCGGACTGCGTCGAGGACCGCACGTACCGCCAGATCAGCATCCCCCGCTCTGTCCGTGAGGAGCACGCCGCATGACCACGATCGCTGAGCGGGCCGCCGCTGCCGCCGGCCGCACCGGCGCGGGCCCGGCCCCGGTCCCGGGCGAGGAGCCTCGCCCCGCCGAGGACTTCGCCGCGGTCCCGGACCCTATGGCCGGCTACGAGCACGGCGACGACGACCCGGAACTGGTGCCCGTCCACATCGCCTGGATCAGGGTCCGCAAGGACATCCGCGCCATCGGTAAGACCGAGCAGTACAACGACGGCTACTCCCGCTACAACTTCCGTGGCGTCGACGCCACGGTGCAGGCATTCGCCCCGGTCACGATGCGGCATGGCGTCAGCGTCATCCCGCACAAGGTCGACGCCACCTACCGTGACACGAAGACGGCCAAGGGCAAGGCAACCCGCGAGTGCACCGTGACCGTGACGTGGCACATCGTCGGCCCTCGCGGGGACGTCCTCGTCGCCCAGTCTCAGGGCGAGGCGCTTGACTCCGGTGACAAGGGCACCGCCAAGGCACAGTCGGTGGCGCTGCGGGTGCTGCTGTTGAACGCGGGCCTGGTGCCCACCGGTGACCCGGACCCCGGGCACAGCACCATCGACCGCGGTGAGGCATCCGTCCGTTCGGCCGCGTCGTACCTGGACGAGATCTGCAACCCGGGTACCAGCGCCGGGCGACTGCGGCAGATCCACTTCGAGCTGAAGCAGGCGAACCAGCTGCGGGCGTTGGTGACCAACGAGGTCGGCGACGAGGAGCCGATCGGCGACATGGTCGTCCGCATCGGCAAGGAGCGTGCAGCTGGGGGTGCCGAGTGACCTCCTTCGCCACCGTCCGCAGGGCCGCCTGGGACACCGAGACCACGGGCCCGGACCCGCTGACCGACCGCATCGTCACCGCCGCGTTCATCGTCCGCGGCGGCGGCCGGGAGGACCGCATCTTCTCCTGGCTGATCAACCCCGGCGTCCCGATCCCCCCGGAGGCGTCCGAGGTGCACGGCATCACCGACGCCATGGTCCAGGCCGCGGGCCAGGACCCGAAGACGGCGCTGGACGAGATCGCCACCAACCTGGTCAGGGCCATCGAGTGGGGCATGCCCGTCGTCGCCTTCAACCACAGCTTCGACTGGTCGATCCTCCACCACGACCTCGTCCGCCACGGGCTGCCGACCGTCGAGGAGCGCGTGGGCCTGCACCCGCTGCCCCTGCTGGACCCGCACGTCATCGACAAGCAGGTCGACAAGTACGTGAAGGGCAGCGGCCAGCGGAAGCTGAAGCCCACCGCCGAACGGTACGGCGTGCAGCTGGAGAACTGGCACACCGCCGAGGCCGACGCGCTCGCCGCACTCCTCATCGCGGAAGCACAGTTCGAGCGGTACCCGCACCTCAGCACCATGAGCCCGGCCCAGCTCTTCACCGCCCAGCAGGCCTGGCGCGCCGCCCAGCAGGCCAGCCTCCAGCAGTGGTTCCGCACCCGGGCCACCCCGGAGCAGGGCGGCGACCCCAACAAGGTGATCGACGGCTCGTGGCCGCTGATCCCGGCGCAGCGCGCGGGCGGTGAGGCGTGATGTTCGGACTGACCACCACCCGACGGCTCCGCATCGAACTCGCCGCAGCCGAAGCCGAGATCGCCCGGCAGCGGCGCCGCGCCGACCTCGCCGAGGACGACGCGGCCACCGCGGTCTACACCCGGCGGCAGCTGCTGCGGCAGCTCGCCGAGGCCGACGCCGCGAACCGCCGCCTGTACACCCGGGACCGGCACATCACTGACCGCGCCGCCGCCCTGGAGCGGCGGGTGGCCCGGCTGCTGAAGGTCGGCGCCCGGCTCCTCGCCGCCCGGGATGCAGAGCAGCAGCGCGCGGACCACCTCCAGCAGCGCCTGGACGACGCGCTGGGCCTCAACACCGCCGCGGTCATCGCGGGCCGGCACTGGCAGAGCCACCGCGAGGACGGCGGCCGGCGGGTGGCGTCATGAGCGCCGTGGCTGCGGCCCTCGGCGCCGCCATCACCGCGGTCGGAGTCGTCTCCGTCGCCATCGCCCGCACGTGGCCCGGGTCGACCGGCCGCCGCCGGGCCGGCACACCGGTCCTCGTGTCGGTGGAGGCCGTCGAGGCCCTGGAGAAGACGGCCGCCCTGTGCACGACGGAGGGCCGGATCACGGTCCACGCCCGGACCCGGGTGACGCGCGAGCTGGTCTGCCTCGACTGCCGCAACCCCAGCCTCGACCTGCCGCTCCCCGCGCACATCCGAGAAGAGGCATCGTGACGACGCTCTTCGACCTCCCCACCGAGGCCCCGGCCGCCCTCGCGGCGGCCGGGCCCCGGCCCACCGTCATCGGCCTGGACATCGCCCTCGTCCTGTCCGGCGTCGCTGGCACCGGCTGGACGGACCTGATCCGCACCGGCGACCGCCGCGCCGAGGAACGCCTTGTCTACCTCGTGGAAGCCGCCGCCTCGTTCTACCGCCGCGCGGACTTCGTGGTCATCGAGGGCGCCGCCTACTCGACAGCAAAGCAGGTCGGACACGACGAACTGTCAGCGGCCCGGTGGGCGATCCGCTGCGACCTCTGGAGGCGGGGCATCCCGTGCGCAGTCGTCAACCCGGACTCCCGCACGATCTACGCGACCGGGCGGGCCCGGCACAAGCACCCGGAGACCGGCCGAAAGTTGACCGCGGCGGAGGTCAAGGGACTGGTCCGCGACGCCGTCTGCGAGCGGTACGGCGTCCCGTGTGAGGGCCGTGGCCGGTACGACCAGGCCGACGCGTACGTGCTGCACGCGATGGGTCTGCACTGGCTGGGCTACCCGCTCGCCGACGTCCCTCCGTCGCACTCCCGCGCGCTGGACGGCGTGCAGTGGCCGGGGACACCGGCGGTAGCCCGATGAAGGTCCGCGACGACATCGCCGAGTTGCTTCACGCCGGCCACTCCAACAGCGCCATCGCTCGTCAGCTGAACGTGGACGCGAAGAAGGTCGCGGCTGCGCGCACGGTACTCGGCCTGCCCAAGGCGAAGAGCGGGTACAAGGCCGCCGCCACGCCCGAGGACCTGTTCTGGCGGCGTACCCAGCCGACGAACGATGGCCACCTCCTGTGGACCGGCTCCCGCAACAGCAAAGGTGCCCCGTACCTCATCCATGGCGGTCGCTGCCACAGCGCCTACAAGCTCGCGTACCGCATCGCCAAGGGCCGGGACCCCGAGGGGTACGCCCTGCCGTCCTGCGACCGTGACGGCTGTGTGAAGCCCGGGCACCATGCCGATCGGGCCGACCGCGCACGGAACCGCAGGGCTGACAGGCTGTACGCGGCGATCTTCGGGACCGGCCAGTGACCGCCCGTCGGCGGCGCCGCGACCCGCCGCCCGAGCCCGAGTACACCCCGGGCCAGCTCCTCGACTGGCGCGACTCCTCGCACTGGTCCGACCGGCCCCTTCCCTGCCGCTACTGCGGCTTCCCCGCGCACACCCGGGACTCCCGGATGAAGCCCGCGCACAAGGTCTGCGCGGAGGAAGCCCTCGCCATACAGGCCGCCGAAGCCGAGGCCGCCTACCGCCTGAACGGACAGAACACATGAGCCAGAAGAAGCCCGAGATCTCCGCCGACGCGGCCGCGCACGTCCTCTTCCAGGAGCGGCTCGGCGGCTGGCCGCCCAGCACCTTCCCCACCAAGTTGCTGGACGCCTGGACCTCGGCCGGCACGGCGAACGCCGAGCGCCTCGCCGCCGCCTTTCCCGAGTACGCCGCCGCCATTTCTCTCGTCCGCAGCGGCGCGCAGGGCATTGCGCAGCTCCGCGCCATCGCGGGCGACTCCTGACCCCACACCCCAGTCCGCCCCACAGATCCAGAAAGGCCAGCACATGCCCAAACTCAGCCCCGCCGACGTCCCCAGCGTCAAGCTCGACTCCGCCGCCGGCGCCATCGAGGTCAGCCTCAGCCGCGAGCAGCGCCGCGGCCTCTTCGAGAAGCCCGGCCGCACGGTCTTCGCCATCGTGGAGATCACCTCCAAGTCGTACACGGGCCATGCGGAACAGGAGGACAAGGACCCGGAGGTCAAGGTCCGCATCACCTCCTGCGAGGTCGCCCGGTCCGACGAGGACGCCGCCGCCCTGGCCGACGCCAAAAGGGCGATGTGGAGGGGCCGGCAGATCGACGGAACGCTGGACGAGGTCGGCGAGGGCCCGCAGCGCCCGGACGCCGCCCTCCTCGACGTCACGGCCAGCAAGCCCACCGAGGACGAACTCCGCGCGCACAAGCGGCGCCAGGAGCAGCTCCGCCGCGACGAGTACGTCCGCTAGCCGTCCCCTGCCGGGGCGGTCTCCAGCGGGCCGCCCCGGATCGTCCGGACCGTGCCGGATCGATTCCGCACCGCACCTGAAAGAAGCAGCGAGTTGAGCACAGACGACCGCGTGCAGAGCGTCCGCAACGCGTGGATCAACGCCCTCCGGGCCGAGGTCTTGCGCGTTGGCCGGCGTATCCCTGAGGTGGCACGCGTCGTCACGGTCGGGGTGTGGATCGCGACGTACGCGGACGCCGACGGCTCCAACTCGTTCCCCGCCCGGGACACCCTCGCGACGCTGTGCGGCTGCTCGCAGGAGACCGTCACCCGCTCCGTGAAGGTGCTCATGGGTGTCGGCGTCCTCACCCGCAAGCGCCGGCCGAACGCCTCCAGCGTCTACCAGCTGCTCATGCCTCGGGCTGGCGGTGTCGACTGGGCCGCGCACATCCACCACCTGACCGAGACCCGGCAGCGCAAGGCGTACGCGCGGAAGAAGGCGGCCGAGACCGCTGAGGCGATCGCCGCGGTGGAGGCGGAGATGGCCCGGAGAGCGTCCGTGGACGCTGTGGAAAACCCCCGGACCGCGTCCACGGACGCTGTGGGAAACCGGTCGGACAGCGACGACGGACGCTCTCCGGACAGCGTCCGTGGCGGGGGTTCCGAACCCGCCCTGGAGACCCTGGACAGCGTCCATGGACGCCCCCGGAAAGCGTCAGTGGACGCGGTCCGGACAGCGTCCGTGGCGGGGGTCTACCAGTACCTCCCTACCTTCGGTAGGGACCCACTCCCCGACCACACTCTGGCTGGCCTTGAACCTCAGCCACAGACGCGCGCGGGCGAGCCGAGTGAAGACGAGTCCTCGAAGGGTGCAGCCCCGCAGCGCGAACGCGCCGCCGAAGACGACCCAGACCGCGTCGCCGAGATCCTCGCCCGCCCGCCCCTCGCCCGCTGCGCCGAGTGCTCCATCCCGCTGCCCTACGGCGCCACCGGTCTCTGCACGGGCTGCGCCCAGTACCTCGCCACCACCAACCAGGAGAGGCACAGCGCATGACCATCCTTCTCCTGCCCTGCCGCACCGCCCCAGACCTCTGGTTCAGCCCCGACCCCACCGAACGCGCCTACGCCGCCCGCCAGTGCCACACCTGCCCCCTGCTGCTCCCGTGCATGAAGCAGGCCTTGGCCGTCGGCGAACGACACGGCGTCTGGGGCGGCGTGGACTTCGAGACACGACCACGCAGGGCACCCACGGTCGCTGGACGGACGCATGTGCCAGCCGCAGCCTCCCCGGCCACCAGCAGCCCGAACGGCGCCACAGCGGGCACACAGGCCCTCCCCATCGCCAGCTAGCCCCACCCCGCCACCCACCACGAAAGGCACACCCATGACCACCACGACCATCACCACCTCCAACGGCCCCCGCACCGTGACCGTCACCGAGCCCGTACCCGGCCTGCACATCTACGAGGTGCCCACCGACGTCAGCCCGAACTCGACGTACCGCTGGATCCTCGCCCACCACGACGGCCCCGCCCTCGCCGCCTTCCAGTCGGACACCGCAGCAACCTCAGCCGCCCACGCCATCGAACCCCTGGCCGACTGGACCCGCAGCCAGATGACGACGGCCAACGAGATCAGCCTCGGCGGCCGAGTCCAGGCCCTGACCGACGCCTTGCAGGCAGCAGGCGGACAGCACCCGAACGCCTGACCCACCGCGCGCCAATCCGGTTCCACCGGTCCCCGCGCGACATGACCACCGACCACCCGACAGAAGGACACCGTCATGAGCCACGAACTCCCGCACGACCCGTACATCACCGCCGTCACCGACGCCCTCACCGCCGCCGGCCTGGAGCCCACCGAGTGCTGGACGGAGGACAACGAGCTGGACCGGTACCGCGATGACGACCTGGCCGGGGTCGCCGTGATGCTGACCGCGGTCCTGGAGTGGGATGGCGGCCACCCGGCGGTGGACACCGGCGTGGCGCCGTACGGGGTGGTGTTGCTGTGGGAGCACCCGGCCGAGCGGTGGCAGTGGGCGCGCCGTGAGCGGGACGGCCGCCTGGAGCGCGAGCCGGAGATCCTGCCGACGCTGGGCCGGTACACCGACCCGGCCGCGGTCGTCACCGTGGTCCGAGCGCTGCTGGCCGGTGAGTCGCTGCCGCAGGGACACGCCCCGTACTGGCACCAAGCCGACAGCGTGCGGCGCGCGGTGGACGCGTGGGCCGCAGCCGAGACGAGCCAGTGACCATCGCCGCTCTCCGCCGCCTGCTGGACGAGATCGACCGCCAGGGCGGCCCCGACGCCGCTCGCCACAACACCCTCCGCCTCACCGACGACGAAGGAGCCACTGAGCCCATGACCGCCACCCAGACCGCGCGCCCGCCGGCCGCCGACACGGACCCCGAGCGCCTGCCGGTCGGCCAGCTGCTGGCCTGGGGCGACCAGCACGACGACCCCGAGATCCAGGACCAGGCCGCCCGCGCCCGGATCGCGCTCGCCGGGCTCCGGGCGCGGTACGCCGCGGACCAGGAGCTGCGCGCGCTCACCAGCGAGGAAGAGCAGTTGGCGCAGCGCCTGGCGGAGATCCGGGCGCGGAAGGACGAGTTGGAGCCGGCCAAGCCGAAGAAGGCCCGGAAGCCGGTCGACTACCCGGCGGCCGAGGTGCGGGCGTGGGCGGCGGCGAACGGCGTGGCCTGCCCGGCGGTCGGCCGGGTGCCGCGGGCGGTCGTGGATGCCTGGCGCGCCGCCCAGCAGTCGTCCGGCGCCTGACCCGCGCACCGCTACCGACGCACCCCTGGAGACTTGCATGACCGAGCGCATCCTCACCTGCCCCCGCTGCCGCTACCCGGCGACCATCGCCGAGGACGTGACCGGCCACCTCGACTGGGGGCACGCCGTCATCGACGAGAGCGGCACCATCCGCCCCGCCGATCCGCAGCAGAAGCCCCCGACCCTCACGGCCGACAACGCCGACGCCACCGGTCGCATCCGGGCCTGCTGCGCGAACGACGACTGCCAGCACGAGTGGCGCCCCCGCCGCCCCTTCGACCCGGCGCCCTTCCCCGCGTGAGCCGGCCCCGCACGACGACGGCCGCCCGGAGTCGAGTTCCGGGCGGCCGCGCCACCCCGACCCTACCTACCTGGAGCGACCATGACCGACCGCGCCACCACCGCCGAACCTGACCTCACCGAACTGGCCCCGCTGGTTCGCGTAGTCACCGGCGCCCTGCGCGAGACCCCGCTCACCCTCGGCACCCCGGCTGGCATCGCCGACCTCGCCGCCACCATCACCGTGCGCGTCGCCGCGTACGTCGGTCGGGAGGTGCTCCCGCCCGACCTGCCCGCCAACCGGGCCGTAGTGCGCGCCGAGGTGCTGCGGATGGCCGAGATGGCGTTGCGCGAGCGGGCGAACCACCTCACCGGCGAGTACAACGACAGCGACATCCTGCACGAGGACGGTCCGGCCGCCACCGTGGCGACGTGGAACAGCGCGGCGGACCTGGTGCGTCGGCTGGCTGGCGAGCAGCCCCAGGCTGACGGCCCCGCCGCACAGCGCCCGGCCGGCCTCACCGTCGAGGCCCTCGCCCGCCTCCTCGCCGGCGGCGCCGGCCTCGCCGGAGGCACGCCGCCGTACGACCAGCTGCCGACCCCCGACCGCGAGCGCTACGTCGACCAGGCCCGACAGCTCATGGCGCGCTGGGACGGAGGGCAGCTGTGACCCGCCCCCGGTGCCCCCGCGGCCACTTCCTCCCCGCCGACGCGCCGAACTCCCAGCCCGACAGCTGCCGGTGCGCACTCACCCGCCGCCGTCGGCTGCGCCGCACCCGGCCCAGCTCCGACCTCTGCGGCCAGCGCGCGACCCTCCGCCAGCTCTACACCATGACCACCATCCCGCTCACCGGGGCGTACCTGTGACCGCCGTCGTCGCGTACGTCGTACTCGTCGCCAGCAGCGCGGCCATCCTCTGCGCCCACTGGCTCTACCTCCCACGGCGCACCACCCACACCCGGAAGGACCAGACCACGTGAGCTACCCCGCGCTCTTCACCACGCCCGGCATGCGCAACTTCGCCGAAGAGGTCGACGCCGAACGCCAGCGCCAACTGGCGAAGTGGGGCGACCAGCGCCACCCGATCCTGCGCGGCCCCAGCAACCAGCACCTGTTCGAGCAGCTGGCCCAGGCCATGCGAGAGACCAACACGGACCCCGACCAGATCTGCTGGATGACGATCCTCCTCGAGGAAGCGTACGAGGCCGGTGCCGAACGGGACATGGCGAAGCTGAGGGCCGAGGTCATCCAGATCGCCGCCGTGTGCCAGGCCATCGTCGCGGACCTCGACAGCCGCAGTCCGGCGGCGCGGCGGGACGGGGCAGTCTCGTGAGCCTCCCCACGGCGCCCGGCGCGCTCGTGCTCGCGGCCCTCGCCTGCGGCGGCGTCGGCTGCCTCTGCCTCCTCGCCGCCGGCATCACCTCCCTCACCACCACCATCCGCAACCGAAGGAGCCCTCGATGAGCGAACCCCGCCGCTTCCACCTCCAGCGCGACATCGACATCACCGGCGTCTCCGGCAAGGGGACCGTGGCCGACGGCGTCATGTGGCCGGACGGCACGGTGTCGATCCGGTGGCGCGGAGAACGGCCCTCCACCGTCCACTGGGGCAGCCTGGCGGACGCCGAAGCCGTCCACGGGCACGGCGGCCACACCCGCATCGTCTGGGACGATCCCGCACCGGCGCCCGCGGGCGAGTGCCCGCACTGCCCCGACGGGCACACGCCAGCCGATCAGGGCTCACAGCCGTGGGGCGCGTACGTCGGGCCCGAGCGGGACGGCGACGGTCAGCCGATCCGCCTGTACGTCGAGCGCGCCGGCGGAGCGCACGTTGCCGAGTCCGACGCCCAGTGGATCCAGGCCCGGCTCAACGGGGCCGACCAGCAGTGACCGGGCCCAGCAGCACACCCCGGGGCGAGCACACGCCCGCCCCGGGCATCACCTGGACCCACCGCCTGGTCCGCGACGAGCAGCTGGTGGACGACGACGCCCCCGACCCCCGACCGAACCGCGAGACCCGCCGCGCGGCCGCGCGCGCAGCACGGAGGAAGAAGTGACCGACCAGCAGCAATACCCGCACCAGGACGGAGACGTGACCGTCCTCGGCCCGCGCGTCTTCGTCAGCAACGACGGCGTGGTCATCAACTGGCGGGGCGTGAACTACGTGCCGCAGCCCGACGAGCAGTCAACCGAAGCGACCACGCCCGCCGAGTCCCCGCTGCGCGACCTGATCGCCGCCGCGATCTACGAGCGCAACAACCCCGGACACCCGTGGGCAGAAGCACATCCGGACGACCGCGTCTGCTACAGCAGCGACGCCGACGCGGCGCTGGCCGTCATCCGGCCCGGCGCCCGGATCACTGCCGGCCTCGCCCGGGCGGCCGACGCCGACGTGCAGCGCGTGATCGCCCTGTACGAGCGCTGGCGCGCCGTCGGCCCCCCGCCGCTCGGCACCTCCACGGCCCGCTGGTGGGACGCCCGCCTTGCCGAGCTGCACAACGCGATCCTCCCGCCCGCCGACCAAACCCAGGAGCAGTGACCATGCCAGCTACCGACCAGCGCACCCGGACCCACATCACGGCCCTCGCCGACGAGATGAAGCGGCACCTCGGCGAGCCCGCCGCAGCGCCCGCCCAGGTCTTCCTCTCCGGCATGCTCACCGGCCTCGCCTCGGCCATCGAGATCCTCGACGGAGGTACCGCCGAGCGGGCCGCCGGGACCGTGGAGCAGCGCCTGGCCGCCGCCGTCGGCCGCGCGTACATCGACGGCAAGCTCGGCGAGCAGCCGGCGCCCGTCGACTGGGAGGCCATCGCCCAGCAGCGCGAGCGCGAACTCCGCGACGTCGGCGAGGCCCGGTACATCGCCGAGCAGGAACGCGACGGCGCGTACCGCGAGCGGGCGCACCTCGTCGCCCTCCTCGCCGCCCTCACCAACGGCGCGGTCATCACCGACGCCCCGGACGTGGACGAGCCCGGCTGGCAGATCGTCTACCTCACCATCGGCGGCCGGCAGTGCTCGTGGCACATCGCGCCCCGGGACGCCGACCTGGTCACCCACGTCGAGCGCGTCGACGCCCTGGACGTACGGGCCCTGTGGGACGGCCACACCACCGAGGAGAAGTACACGCACATCGCCGAGCACACGGCCGAGCTCTCGAAGGAGAGCTGACCATGGGACAGGCCACAGACGCGATCCTCGCCTACGGCTACGACCTCGGCGGCGAGGGCTGGAAGCTCGAAGGCCTCGGCGAGTACGGCGAACTCCCGCCCCTCCCCTGGTGGGACGAGGAGGACGACTTCGCCACGGCCGCCGAGCGCCACCTCCTCACCCGGATCGCCCAGTTCACCGAGACATGGGAGGACGGACGCGAGGGCTACTTCGAGCGCAAGCGGGCGGCGAAGGCCCGGCTCGGCCTCGTCGTTGAGACGTACTGCTCAGAGTCCTGCCCGATGTACGTCCTGGCCGCGCACGTCACCACCGTCAAGCGCGGCGACGTCGAGGCCCTCGACCCGCTCGACCTTGCGCAGCGCCCCGACGCCGGGGGCTGGGACGAGAGGCTGCGCGCCGCACTGGACGCCCTCGGACTCCAGCCGACGCAGGAACGGGCGCAGTGGCTGCTGTGCTCGTACTGGGGGTGACCGTGCCGCTCTGGCAGCTCGCCTTCGTCCTGGTCGTGCAGATCGGTGGCTGGTACCTCGCCAGCCACGTCACCGAGACCCGCGCCGCCCGCCGCGAGGCCCGGCGTGCCGTCCTCGACCAGAAGCTGCACCAGGCCCTGCGGGACCTGCGCGAGCAGCGCGAACACCACACCACCCACCAGCAGCACAGCAGGGAGCACTCATGAAGGACGTCCAGGTCCGCTACATCCTCCGCCACCACCGCGACGGCGGCCCCATCAGCCGCCTCTACGCCACCGGCGAGATCACCGAGCACACCGATCAGGCCCTCTGGGCCCGCATGGCCGACCTCACGCTCGATGGCCGCGACGCGGAAGCCGACCAGATCCGCGACGTCATCGACTACGTGAACGCGGTCGGCGCCCGGCCGCCCGTGTCCGGCTGGACCAGGCGCCGCTGACCACGCGACAGGGGCGCGCCCACGATCTCCCCAGACCCGGCGCGCCCCCTCGGTGCTGATCACCGTACCGCCCCGCAGCACCACAGGAGCCTCCACGATGAGCACCGCCGCCACCCACCTCCGCACCATCGCCCTGCACTGGGCCGACCTCGCCGACGCCGCCGGCCAGCCCGTCACCGTCGGCGCCTTCGGATTGGGGTTGAAGGGCTACCTTGCTCGGCTCGACGCCGCCGACCGCGATGAGTTTGGCTACGACCGCGCTCACGCCGCCCACCTCCGCAGCCAGGAGCGCGACCCGCTCCAGCTCGGCGACCGCCCCGTCCCCGTCCGGCTGCACATCCTCGACACCATGCGCGTCATCGAGGCCGCACTCGTCGCCTGCGCCGACGACATCGCCCACGCCGCGCAGCGCGCACCGATCACCGCGCCGGCCGCCCGACGTACGGCCACCGCTCCGTACGCCAGCCAGCGGGACGCCGACATCGCCGCTGCCGACCGGCGCCGCCGCGCGCAGCTGGCGCTCGCCGACCAGCGGGACCCGCGCCGCTGGCGGTACACCGGCCGCCGGACCGCGTCGTACGCCGCGCTGTGGCTGCTGGCCCGTGTCAAGCGCGCGCCGGGCCCGTGCCGCCCGATCACCGAGGCCGAGGAGCGGCGGATCAGCGCGGTCGCGGCCGGCGCCGCCGAGCGCCTGGAGCGCGCCCTCGACATCGCCGCGCAGCGCCGGACCCTGGAACAGCGGCACGACTGCGGCGGCCTGATCGACGTACATGGTGGGGAAGGCCGGGTGCCGGTCGCGCACTGCACCGGCTGCGGGGCAGTCTGGACCGAGGGCGGGGTGATCGCAGCATGAAGCTGCTCTGGCTCCGCATCCGTTGGCGCACGCGCGCCCTGCTCGGCATCCGCGACGTCCGACAGTTCACGCTGCGGCAGCGCATCGAGGAGCAGGAGGCACGGCGCGGACGCACGAGGCGCGAGGAGGCTCGGGACCGGCGACGACTCGCGTTCCGGTTGACGGGGTGGGCGCTGATCTTCGCCAGCCTCGCCGTCGTCGCGTGGGTGGCGGTGACTTCCTGAGGCAAGCGAGCCGGCACTCATGCCCTGAGCAGCACGCGGCCCGCCGTCCCTCAGGATCGGCGGGCCGTCGCGGAGGTGCCCCCTCCCGGTGTGCAGCCGACCGTACGCCCGGCGTCTCACTGCGTCCAGACGTTCGGTCCGCACCACCATGCCGCCCACCGATACTCTCGGCGGGCGGATTCCTCATGCGGCCTGCTCGTGCCCCGCTTTGCAGACGGAGCAGACCGGCTGACGCTGCTGAAGCACGACGCCCCAGCCGATGTCCGGCTTCACGGTGTACGCCGCCTCGATGCCGTCGTGGTACGGGAAGCGGTGGTCCTCGGTGTCGTAGGCGTGGATGACGGTGCCCGGGCCAGAGGCGCGCGGGACGTCGTCATGTTCGGCCAGCTGAATGGCGATCTTCAGAGTGGTCATGGCCCGAGTATGTGAGCTGGCGGCCACCGGACTCCAGAAATTCACGGATCGGATTTCGTGAGACCTTCCTGGGCGCCCGACGGGGACCGAGAGGGCGCTGGTGCCTCACCCGTCCAGGTAGCCGAGCGCGCTGTCAGGCCGGCAGTGCGGGCAGGCGGGCACTCCCTCGACCAGGGCCCGGAGCGCGGCGTCCCGGGACACCCCGCGCGCCCGTTTCCCGGTTGACCAGCACCCGCCTTCGTGGACGTAGACCGGAAGCGAGTCCCGGCCGATCCCCAGCTCCATCACCCAGTCGGGCGTCGGCGGCCGGGCATGCTCGCCATGCTGCCGCTCCTGCTCCTGCCGCTCGACCGCCGCGATCTGCTGCCGGACCCGGTCGAGGCTCACGGCGAGCCACGTCTCCAGGGTGCGGAGTCGGGGCAGGTCAGGTGGCAAGTCGTTCACGTGTTCGATAATAGGATGGTGGCCGTGACGAGCAAGCCGAGCCCCGCGCGGTACCACCTCCTGCTGACCAGTGGTGGCCGGCCGGTACAGCACGGCTGGTGGAACAACGAGTCGACCGCCCGACGGAAGCTGTCTCAGTGGATCGGCGCCTGGGGCCACCCCGGCGCCCGCATCACCCTCACCGACGAGGACGCTGGCGAGCTGTTGACGAGCTGGCCCGAGGAGCCGTGACCGTCTGCCATCCTGAGCGTCATGGCTCACCGCCCGTACCCGAACCCCGCTCGCGCCCGCCGGCAGCTGGACCGGCACAAGCCCCAGCCGCCGACCGTGTCGCAGCCCACGGCGGCCGAGGCCGGCGCGAGGCTGGCCGACTTCTTCAACGCGATGCCGAGGGTCGGGGAGTACCGCATCTCAACCCGCTGAACCCGGGCCGCACCGGGCCCGCGCGGTCACCCGGCCGGGTCATCCTCCGCGTGCCGGACCGCCAGCTTCACCGCCATCTCCACGTCGTACCGCGACTGCCCGTTCGCCGCGGCGTGGTCGGCGATCGCCGCCAGCGCCGCTGCCGACGCCTCGCGCCACGCCCGGAGCTGCGCCTCGTACTCGGCCCCGTCCAGGCCGTCCAGCTTCGCGCGCTGCTCCTCGGCGGCGCGCTCCAGCGCGATCAGATCATCGGGTAGGTCCACGGAGTGGATCTTAGGCCGGGCGTGACGAAGCCCCCGCCTCGGCGCGCGAGACGGGGGCCGACGGGGTGCGGCTACGGCCGCCACTCCTCGCGGTAGCCGGGCCGGTCGACGTACGGAAGACCGAGCAGACGAACTACCGGATCGAGTTGCTCGGCGACCCGCATCAACTCGGACTCCTGCCGATGAAGACGGCCGAACTCGTCGGGGTCCGTGTGGAGTGCCTCGCGCATCCGGGCCCGCAAGGCCACCCGGTCCTCCACGGCGGTGGCGTACAGGTCGAGGATTCCCCGCTTGGCTTCCAGCTCGCGCAGCGCCCGGCGCGGGTCGTACTCCGCGACGTGCGCACCGATACCGGCCGGCACGTCGTAGATGAGGTCGTAGCCACGCGCGGACACGACTTTGCCCCCCAGTTCGTCGTCCGGCCGGTACTCCCAGTCCATGTTCACCTTGCCGAGCGAGTCGTCAGCGGCGCGGGCGATCCGCTCGTCCTCGGTGAACTGGGCGCGTAGCCACTGCACGAACTCGCGGGCCGCCTCCAGGGCCTCGTTCGGTGGGACCGCAAGTCTGGTCGCCTCCACTGGCACTCCTTCGTTGTGACGAGCGAGGTCTGTCCGCTTGCCCTGCTGAGGCGGGTTCGCTTCGAACCACGCGGCCACCTCATCGGCGCGGTACTGGATCTTCGTGGAGCCCTCGACCGGGACCGGCTGAGGGAAGGAGGCGCTGCGCCGGTACGTGTGCAACGCCGACCGGCTGACCCCGTGCTCCTGCTCGATCTGCTTCAAGGTGATCAAGCGGCTCCCCTCGCTTCCAGGGTTCTCGGGCACGGCTACATCCTTCCCGAACTTCTGGACAATGTCCATAAGTTCTGCCAGTGTGGAACGGCACCAATGGAACGGCCCCGGTCGGTGTGTGAGAGCCCGGCCGGGGCCAGCCGATCCCCTGAGCGACCAGGAGAAACGACCGTGGAACACGGTATCCGCACCGCCCACCCGCAGCCCAGCCCGCGGGCCGCCGTCGAACCGCTCGGTGACCTCATCTCCGGCGACGCCCTCCACATCAACCCGGCCGCGATCAGCGTCCGGACGTGGATGACGGTCGACGTCGCCGAGCGCGTCGCCATCGCGGCCGACGCCCGCGCCGCGCACACCGCGGCGGTCGCCGCATGAGCGAGCAGGAGCCCGAGCAGCCGGACCTGACCCCCCAGCCCAGCCAGATCCTCGCCGAGCCCGCTACCCCCGCCGCGTGCCAGCAGGACTACGCCCAGGCCGCCGACATCCGCGAGCGCCTCGGCTGGAAGGACAGCGCATGATGCGCGCCCTCTACCTCTTCGCGATGGCCTGGCCGCTGATCCTCGGCGCCATCTACCTCGGCCGTCACCTCCACTGACCCACCAGACCGCCGGCCCCCGCACCCCAACCCAACCCCGTCCGCGGGGGCCGGCACCCCTCCCGCTCCGGAGGAGCACCGTGAAGACCCGCACCATCGAGCGGACCCGCCTCGTCCCGCACACGGTCGACGGCGAGACCGAGCTGGTTCTCGACCACGAGACGATCGAGGTCCCCGCACCGCCCCGCGACTGGGACCAGCTCATCCGCACAGCCGTCACCCTCGGCGCCGGCCTCCTCGTCACCGTCTCCCTCACCTGGACCACCGCCTCCATCGGCACCCTCCTGGCCATGTCCGTCGTCGCGGTCATCGCCTACGGGGCCGCAGTCGCCTTCGACGCCGCATGGATCATGTGCATGGGCGTCGAGTGGCTGCTGCGCTACGACCCCGACCGTGCCGCGCTGCCCCGCCGCGTCGGCCACGTCGCCCTGCTCATCTCGATGGGCGCGGTCTTCGCCGACGGCTACCTCGTCACCGACCAGTGGGCAGTCGGCGCCGTCGGCGCGCTCGTCTCCGCGCTCGCCAAGGGCGGCTGGACCATCGCCATGCGCGTCCACGCCCGGCCCCTCGACCCGCTCACCCAGCAGTGGGTGGCGAAGCGCCGCGCCGCAGTCGACGGGCAGCTCGCCATGATCCCGATCCGGCGCGAACTCCAGCGCGGCCAGGCCCTCGTGGAGGCCGAGCAGCGCAGCCTCGCCGGAGCCGCGGAGGAGAACGGATCCGCGGATCCGGAGCCCTCCGGAGGTCCGGAAGGTGCCCCGGAGAGTCCGGAAGCCACGGTCAGCCCGATCCGGTCCGGCCGCGTGACCACGCAGGAAGCCGTCCGGAACGCCTGGGACTCCGGAATCCGGGAGCCGGAAGCAGTCCTCCGGACCGTCCGGAAGGCCACCGGCAAGGACGTTCCGCAGAGCAGCGTCGACCGCTACCTCCGCGCCCTCAAGGTCGGCGCCTGATGGGCGCGCAGCCGTCCCCCGGCGGTGACGAGCTGCGCGCCCGCCACTACCTCCGCCGCCTCGGCGCCCGCCCCCTCGGCCACCACCAGGAGCCCACCGTGTCCATCCCGGAGCCCCGCCGTCCCGTCACCCCGACCCGCGTCATCCCCGCCGGCGCCCCGCTGCCCCCGAGGCCGCCCGAGCCGGGCGAGGCACCACCGTGGCGCACGCCGCCGCCCCCGCCCGTCCTCGCCAGCCCGCCCCCGGCCGTACCGCCGCCTCCGCCGCCCGCCGAGGTCGTCGTCCACCACCACGTGCACGAGATCGTCCTCGTCCCGGCCGAGGAAGAGCAGCCGCCGCGCCTGTGGGAGCGGCTGTGGGACGCACTGGTCACCTGGCGGATGGTCGTTGCGCTGCTCGCCGCCCTCGTGCCGTGGGTCGGCGGCCGGAGCCTGGTCGGCGTCTGGGCCCACACGCTCCACCAGGCCCGCACCGAGGCCGGCATCCTCGCCGCCTACATCATCGCCGGGGTCGCGATCGCCGCCGCCTGGGTCCTGGACCGGCGCACCGGCCGGGCCGTACCCAGAGCCCTCCTCGTCACCGCCCTGCTCGGCGCCCCCGGCGTCCTCGACTGGTACGACGCGCTCACCCTGCTCACCGGAGTACACCGATGACCAGCACCACCACCCTCACCGTTAGCGGCCTTCTCGCCGCCGTCCTCATCTTGATCGCGAACCTGCGGCCCTGGTGGAAGGGCAGCCGGGAGATGAAACTCTTGGCTCCCTTCGGGAAGGGATTCGGCGCCGCGGCCTGCGCCGCCGCGTGCCCTGGCGGCATCCTCGGCTGGCTCCACACTCACGCGGCACCCGTCGCCAACCGCGCAGGAGCACGCGCCGGCGACGCGGCGACCGGCACCTCATCCGCGAGCGGACTGACCTCCGGCCAGCTCGTCGGCCTCGGCGCGACCGGCGCCGGCGTGGTCATCGTCATCGCGTACCTCACCGTCCTCGCCTACAAGGACGCCGGTAAAAAGGACAAGCGGCGCATTATCGGCGGGGTCATCGTCGGCAGCGTCCTGACCCTCACAGCCGGTGTCGCTGGCGCACTCTTCTGGCTCCCCGCCGCACTCAACGGCGTTGGCCAAGCGGTGGTCGACGCGGCGCAGAGTTCCGGGCTGCTGTGATGCACCGGCTCGCCCGCCTGGCCCGCGTCGTCATCCGCCTCACCACAGGATCCGCCGCCCTCGCACGCCGTCTCACCCAGGGCACCACCGTGTGGGTCGCGCGCGGCCGACGGCACGACCTCACCGGGTGGAAGGCCGCGCTCGGCTGCTGGCTCCGTCTCGTTGCGATTGGTGCACTTCTGTACGGGCTGTGGTGGCTGTTCCGCAGAGTCCCAACCCTGATGTGCCTGCTCGCCGGCGCGTGGGTGGTCGCCGCCTGGCGGGCCGGGGCCCCATCCGAGCAGGCGGCCGACGACGCCGACGAGGAGGGCGCCTCGGAGGCCGCCCCAGCGCTCGATCGGGAGGCCGTCCGCACCCTCCTGCTTACCCTCATGGACGGCGGGTCCGGGGTGCACCTGCGGACCGTCCTCGCCCACCTCCAGAAGCACCCCCAGACGGCTGCCCTGACGGCCGGCTGGAAGGTGCCCGATCTGCGCGCCCGGTTGGTGGCTCTGGAGGTGCCCGTTGACCGCGGCGTGAAGGTGGCCGGCGTGCCGACGTGGGGAGTGCGCCGGAGGGACCTCGAGACCCCCTCCCCGCTCTCGGCCCCGGAGGCGTCTACCGCCCCGTCTACCGCTGCCTGACCTGCACGTCTACCGCGCCATCTACCGCCATCTACCGCTCCGTCTACCCGCCATCTACCGGAGGAGAGACCCGTCATGGACAAGCAGGCCGCGATCGAGGAGGCCGCCCGCGAGGTGCTCGCGCACGGCGGCCCGGACTGCCTCACCGATCCGAAGCAGGTGACGCGGGCGATGGCCCGCGCCTACAACCTCGGAGCCACCGAGCAGGACATCACCGCCGAGATGCGCCGCCAGCGCGGCGCCTGACCCACCAGACCCCGGGGCGGCCGACTGCTGCCAGGCGACCCGGCCGCCCCGGTCCCATCCCACGAAGAGACAGGACCGCCATCATGGCCTTCCGCCGATCGATCCCCCAAGCCGAACTGCGTGCCAAGTTGACACCCGAGGAGCGGGCCAACGGGCCGGTGTACCAGGCGTCACGCGGCGGCTGGTTCAAGGCGCCGACCAAGCCCGTGCCCGGCACCCCGAAAGGGAAGACGACCCGATGATCACCACCGGCCACGCCACCCGCGAGGGCACCGCCAAGGACAACGCCGACGCCTGCCGGGTCTACCGCCTCGCCGACGGCACCGTAGGGGCCGCCGTGGTGGACGGCATCGGTCACGGGCCCCGCACCTCCGCCACCGCACCGCTGCTCGCCGAGACTGCCGCCCGTATCACCGCCCGGCGCGGCCCGCTCGCCGGCCTCCTCACCGCCGGCGAACTCATCGCGGAGTCGACCGCCCACCCGGACGAGGCCGACGCGGTCGCCGTGACCGCCCGGGTCCGCGTCCACGAGGTTGGGGCTGTCGTGTCCTGGACCGGGGACTGCCGGGCGTACGGCTGGGACGGCATCACGCTGACCCGGTACACCGACGACCACACCGTGGGCCAGCAACTCCGTGCGAACGGTGTTCCGGTGGAGGTCGCCCGCGACCACGACAACTGGCTGAGGACGAGCCTGTCCCGGGCGACCGTCGGGACCGTCTACACCGTGACCGTGGACGATCCGCTGGTCATCCTCACCTCCGACGGCGTCCACGACCAGGTCCCTCCGCGCGTGCTGGAGACCGTGGTGCGCACGCTGGAGACCGACCCGCAGGCCCTCGCCGACAGGCTGGTGGCTGAGGCGCGCGGGCGCGGGAGCGGCTACCGGGATGACGCGACCGCCGTGGTGATCCGGATCGGAGAGCCGGAGAGCTGACCTTCAGCCCTGCTCTGTGTAGGCCCCGCCGTCCTCTACCGTGACGGCGGGGCCTACACGCGAGAGAATCAGCCCGTGAAGTTCTGGCCGCGCCGCCGCCCGCCCGTCGCACCCGCACCCCCGCGCGCGAATGCCACCCGGATCGCCGTCATCGAACACGACCTCCTCGGCATCCCCCCGGAGCCGGGCAGCGCTGCCGCGCTCGTCATCGCCATGCGGCGCACCGGGACCTGCATCGAGCACGAGCCCGTGGAGACAACCGGCTTCCACGAGGCGCGCCGCCACGGCCTGTGCACGCGGTGCGGCGCCGCGATGGTGCTGGAGGAGGACGAGTGGCGAGTCGCCACTCCCTGAACCTCAACCCCGCTTGACGTTCCGGTCGATCATGCCCCACCATGGGCCGCAGATCTGGCATGCCCGGAAACAGACGCACCAGATCCGGCATCATGGCCCCTCAGCCACACTGTCCTAGGGGGGACATGAACACCCGCATCACCGCCGTCGGCCTCATCGCCACCGCGCTCCTCAGTCTCACCGCCTGCTCCTCCAGCAGCGACGACGACACCAAGCCCAGCGCGCCGGCCTACAAGGTCGTGCACCGCGACACCAGCGGCAACCAGCGGAAGATCACCGTCGAAGTGACCTCGGAGACCAGGCTGCGTGCCGTCTTCGACGACGTCATCAAGGACGCCGACGGGAACGCGGGCTACTTCGTAGAGATCAACTGCTCGACCGGCGGCACCAGCTCCGTCGACAACCGCCTCGCCAACGGCCAGTACGCCGCCGGCAACATCGGCGCAGCCACGACCGGGCTGAAGGATGGCGAGTCCAAATTCGAGCCCGTCGCCGGCCGCTCCTGCCCGGCGAAGAGCTGACCGCACCTCACTGACCGGCCCGGCCGCCCCCTCGCTCAGCGGCCGGGCCCTCTGCATGCTCGGGAGGAGGCGCCCATGCCCAACCCGCCCCGCAAGAACGGCCTCCGCAAGGACCAGCGGCCCGTCACCGAGGCCGACTACAACGAGGTCCGGCGCCTGCACGCTCAAGGCCTCGGCCGCAACGCCATCGCCCGCGAGATGGGCCGCGGCCCCCGGACCGTGTCCGTCATCGCCGCCGAGTTGGGGCTGGACTTCGACCGAACGATGACCGAGGAAGCCACCCGCGCGCGGAAGGCCGACCTGGAAGAGCGTCGGGTCATCCTCGCGGAGGCGCTCCAGACTGACGCCGAGAAGCTCACCGAACGGCTCTGGCAGAGGTACCGCGTCTTCAACTTCGGCGGCAGCGACAACTCGTACGCCTCCCGCGTGCTGGACGAGCCGCCGGCCGACGCGCAAAAGGCGCTGATGGCAGCCGCAGGGCTCGCGATCGAGAAGAGCCTGAAGCTCGTTCCGCCGGACCGCGAGGACCTGGAGGGGCTGGCTGCCGTGGACGCCTGGTTGAGGGGGATGATGCCGGACCAGCAGTGAGGGGGCGGCGGCCGTGTTCACTCCCCTCGCTGGCAAGGCCCTGCGCGCGACCCAGCTCGCGGCCGCACGCGGAAACCTCTGGGAAGGCGCGGTCCGGTCGGGTAAAACGATCAGCTCGATCATGGTGTGGCTGCGGTACATCCGTACCGGCCCGCCCGGCGCCCTGCTCATGGTCGGCAAGACCGAACGGACGCTGAAGCGGAACATCATCGACGTCATCGTGCAGATGATCGGCAAGAAGCGCTGCGACTACCGCGCGGGCGCTGGCGAAGTCGTCATCTTCGGCCGCACGATCTACGTGGCCGGCGCGAACGACGAGCGTGCCGCCGACAAGATCAAGGGCCTGACCCTGGCGGGCGCGTACTGCGACGAGCTGACGACCTACCCGGAGAGCTTCTTCCGGATGCTGGAGACCCGGCTCTCCGTAGAGGGGGCGCAGTGGTACGCGACCACCAACCCTGAGGGCCCGAACCACTGGCTGAAGACGCAGTACCTGAACAGGGCCCGGCTCCACCTGCGCAGGGACGGCACGGTCGTGGAGACGCAGGACCCGGACGCGCTGGACCTGCACCGCTTCAGCTTCGTCCTGGACGACAACCCGACCCTGCCGGCCTCGTACGTCGACTCGCTGAAGCGGTCGCACAAGGGTCTGTTCTACCGGCGGTACATCCTCGGCGAGTGGTGCCTGGCGGAGGGCGTCATCTACGACGCGTTCGATGAGGCCCGGCACGTCGTGGACCTGGTCCCGGAGATCTCCCGGTGGATGGCGGTCGGCATCGACTACGGCACCGTCAACCCGTTCGCGGCTCTCCTGGTCGGGATCGGCGCGGACAACCGGCTGTACGTGGCCAGTGAGTACCGGCACGACTCCCGGGTGGCGAAGCGGCAGCTGACGGACGCGCAGTACAGCGCCGGTGTCCGCCGGTGGCTGTCGTCGTACGAGCACCGTGGGCAGAAGGGCGTCCAGCCGAGCTGGATTTTCGTGGACCCGAGCGCGGCCAGCTTCATGACGCAGCTGTGGGCGGACGGGGTTCCTGGCGTGGCCCGGGCGGACAACGCGGTGACGGACGGCATCCGGACTGTGTCCACGGCGTTCGGCGCGGACCTGCTGTCGATCCACCGCTCGTGCACGGGCCTGCTGGAGGAACTGCCAGCGTACGTATGGGACTCGAAGGCTGCCGAGAAGGGCATCGACCAGCCGCTGAAAATTGATGACCACAGCGTTGACGGTCTGCGATACGGGCTGCACAGCTCGGTGACCGAGTGGCGGCACCTGCTGCCCGGAGCATCCCTGGAGGTGGCCGCCTGATGCCCACCGAGATCACCCTGCCCGTCGCCGTCCGCGTCGGTGCCACCGAGGCGCAGTGGGGCACGATCACCCTCACCGAAGAGGACGGCCCGGTCACCGAGGACACGATCCGCCGAGCGACGGCCGCGTTCTTCCGCACTGCCGTCGACATCCTGGAGCACCCCAACAGCGACGACGTCGAGGAGGTGGACGGTGCCGCTCCCTGAGAAGAACCAGCCCTGGCCGCCGATCCACCCCGCGATCCAGGCAGACATGGCCGACTGGGCCGCCTGGTTCTCCGCGAACCCGGACCGGCTCGCCTACCGCTACCGTAACCGGCACCGCGACCAGGCCCGGTTCGGCCCGCAGAACCGACCGTCGCAGTACCGCGGCGGCGTCGTTGGCCGCGTCTCCCGCTGGTTCTGGGGCGAGCCGACACCCCTCGGCGAGAAGCGCGCCAACCTCCACATGCCGCTCGCCCGGGACATCGCCCGCACCAGCAGCGACCTCCTCTACAGCGAGCCGCCCACCCTAAAGGTCGAGAACCCGGGCACTCAGAAGCGTCTCGAAGCGCTGATGGACCTGGGCATGAAGCGCACGCTGATCGCCTCCGGGGAGACGTGCTCAGCGCTCGGTGGCGCGTACCTGCGGATCGTGTGGGACGACGCGCTTCGGCCCGGCCCGTGGATCAGCATGGTGCACGCCGACGGCGCCGCCCCAACCTTCGCGCACGGCGACATCCTGCGCAGCGTGACCTTCTGGACGGTCCTCGTCGCCGACGGCCAGCGCGTCGTACGGCACCTGGAGCGCCACGAGCCCGGCCTGATCCTGCACGGCGTGTACGACGGCACCGAGGAGCACCTCGGCAAGCCGCTGCCGCTGGAGGCGTTCGAGGAGACGATGGACTTCCTGCCGGTGCGTCAGCTGCCGGCGGGGATGGAGAAGCGGCTCGCGGTCTCCTACATCCCGAACACGATGGTGGCGCCGGACTGGCGGGACATCCCCGGCGCCGCCGGGCTCGGCACGTCGGACTACCAGGGCGCCGAGACGTTCCTGTCGGCGATCGATGAGACCTACACCTCGTGGATGCGGGACATCAGGCTGGCCAAGAGCCGGATCATCGTCCCGGCCGGCTACCTCAACAGCGCTGGCCCCGGGATGGGCGCGGTGTGGGAGGACCGCGAGGTCTACGCCCCGATGAACGTGCCGCCCACCTCGGATCAGCCGATCACCCTGAACCAGTTCATGATTCGGCACGAGGAGCACCGGGCCACGATCGAGGAGCTGGTGGGCAAGGTCATCCGCAACGCGGGCTACTCCGGGAACACCTTCGGTGACGACTCGTCTGGGACGGCGACGACGGCCACGGAGATCAAGGCCCGCACCGCGCGAAGCATGAGCACCCGCGCGCGCAAGGCCGAGTTGGCGGCGACCGGCATCGCAGACATCGTGGAGACCCTCCTCATCCTGGAGGCCAGCGGCATGTTCAAGGGAGTGTCCGGGGTCGAGGTGGAGCGCCCGGACGTGGCCTGGCAGGACTCGGTCCAGGACGACATCAAGACCCTCGCCGAGACCGCGAACCTCCTCAACCAAGCCGAGGCGGCATCGACCGAGGTCCGGGTCGCGCTGATCCATCCGGACTGGGATGAGCGGGCGCAGCGCGAGGAGGTGGACCGGATCTTGAAGGAGTCCGGCCGCCTGGTCGAGGACCCGCTCACGCTGGGCGCGGACCGGCCAGCCCTCGATGAGCAGCAGCCCGACGAGCAGCCGCCGGCCGACGCCGAGGCGGAGACCGAGCAGTAGCGGGGGTGCCTCATGCCGGTCAGTCCCGACATGGCCGAGGATCTGGCGTCCGCCGTCTCCACGTTGTACGAGCAGGCCGAGCTGGCGCTGATCGAGAAGGTCACCACGGCGCTCGCCGAGGGCCTGGACTCGCCGCTGTGGGCGCAGATGAAGCTCGCCTCGATCGGCCACCTCCGTACGGCGATCGAGGACATCATCGCCGCGCTTCAGGCATCAGCGGTCCCGGCGATATACGAGGCGGTGGCGCAGGCGTACGACCGCGGGTCCCAGGCGGCCGTGGCCGAGCTGGGGGCGCTCGCCCCGACGGTAAAGGCGATCCCGGCAGGCACCCAGGCGGTGGACCGGCTGGCCGCAGCACTGGTGCAGGAGACCGGCGCCACGCACATGCGGATTCTCCGTACGGGCATGGACGTGTACCGCCAGGTGATCGCGGAGGCATCGTCGGCACCTCTGCTGGGGGCGACGACCCGCAGGGACGCAGCTGCGCGGGCACTGGCGAAGTTCGCGGACCGCGGGGTGACCGGGTTCGTGGACCGAACCGGCCGCCCGTGGAACCTCACCTCCTACACGGAGATGGCCACTCGCTCCGCTGTCGGGCGCGCGGCCGTGCAAGCGCACACGGACCGGCTCGCCGCCGCTGGCGTGGATCTGGTCCTCGTGAGCGACGCCCCCGAGGAGTGTTCGCGCTGCAAGCCGTGGGAGGGGACGATCCTGACCCGGGACGGCGCGGGCGGCGCGGACACCATCACGGTGGAGCACGCCACCGAGGACGGGCGCATGGTCGAGGTCCGTGTCGCCGGCAGTTTGCCGGAGGCGCGCGCGGCCGGGCTGATGCATCCGAACTGCCGGCACTCGATCGCGATCTACCTGCCCGGCGTTACCCGGCCTCGGCCGAAGCCGCCGTCGCGGGCGACGTACGAGCAGACGCAGCAGCAGCGCTACCTGGAGCGGCAGGTGCGGGCATGGAAGCGGCGTGCGGCCGGAGCGGTCGACGAGGACGCGCGGAAGCGGGCGAACGCGAAGGTCCGCGAGTACCAGGGCCGTATCCGCACGCTGGTCGCTGAGACCGGGCTGCCCCGCAAGAGCCACCGCGAGCAGCTCGCCACCGCGCGCTGACACAGACTTCCGGCCGCCAGGCGCGGCCCGGAGCGGCAGCACCAGGCCCGCCAGGAGCGGGCCACCAGCACACCCGGGACCGCCAGGCGCGGCCCCGATTCCACGGGCCCGCCAGGCGCGGGCGACACCTGCCCTGGAGGGCGCAATGCGGAAGAGGACTCTGCCCCGGCTGATCGCCGCGGGCACCGGCTGGTCGCACCCGTACGGCCACGGCCCTTTCTCCCCTGTCCTGTACGCGGACGGCGGCGGGGGCGACGGCGGCTCCGGATCCGACAACGGCGCCGGCGGGACCGGTGACGGTGGCGGGGACGGCGCGGGCGACAGCAACGGAAGCGGAGGTGGGTCCGGCAGTGACGCCGGTCAGGGCTCCGGCGACGGCGGCTCCAGCTCCGGGAAGGACAGCGGCCAGGGCAAGGACGACGACCTCGCGGCCACGGTCAAACGGCTGGAGAAGGAACTCGCCGACGCCCGCCGCGACGCCGGCAAGGCCCGCACCGACGCCAAGAAGCAGGCCGCAGACGACGCGGTCAAGGCCCTCACCCAGCAGCTCGGAAAGGCCCTGGGGTTCGTCAAGGACGACACCCCGCCGGACCCGGCGAAGCTGGCCGAGGCCATCGCTCAGAAGGACACCGCGCTCTCCCAGAAGGAGTCGGTGATCCGCGCGAAGGACGTCGAGCTGGCCGTATGGGCCCGCGCCGACAAGCTCCAGGCGAAGGCCGGCGCGCTGCTCGACTCCCGCTCCTTCATCAGCGCGATCTCCAGCCTCGACCCCTCCGACAAGGGCTTCCAGGCCGCCCTCGACCAGGCCATCAAGGACGCCGTGAAGAACAACCCCGCCTTCGCGGCGACCGCTTCCGCCGGCAAGAGCGGCGGCGACCTCTCCGGCGGCACCGGCGAGGGCGCCACCAAGCAGCGGGCCGCGGGCGGACTCGCTGGCGCGATCCGCGGCCACTACCAGACCTGACCATCAGGGAGTAATTCATGCCCGTGACGCTCGCTCAGGCGCAGCTCAACACGCAGGCCGACGTGGACTACGCGGTCATCGACAACCTGCGCCGCTACTCGTGGCTGCTGGACCAGATGGTGTTCGACGACACCGTCACCCCCGGCACCGGCGGCGCAACCCTCACCTACGGTTACACGCGCCTCGTCTCGGCGAGCGGCGCGGACTTCCGCGCGGTGAACACCGAGTACAGCCCGACCGAGGCGACCCGTCAGCGGTACACCGTCGACCTCAAGCCGCTCGGCGGCGCGTTCCAGGTCGACCGCATCCTGGCGAAGCTCGGCCCGGCCGCGACCAACGAGATCATGTTCCAGATGCAGCAGAAGCTGACCAGCATCCGCTCGCGCTTTCAGGAGGAGCTGGTCAACGGCGACACCGCCGTGGACGCAGACGGCTTCGACGGCCTCGACAAGATTCTTGTCGGGCAGCCGACCGAGTACCTGCCTGCGGCCAACGGCGTCACCGTCGGTTACGCCGACTGGTCCCCGGGCACCATCACCGACCAGCAGAAGGCGATGGCCGCCCTCGACCACCTCGACAGCTTCCTGTCGCGGATCGTCCCCTCGCAGACCGGAGGTGGCGACCAGGGCACGGCCGGCGCCCTCCCGCCTGGCGTCAAGGCCATCCTCGGCAACACCGTGTCCATCACCCGCGTGCGCGCGCTCGCCCGGTGGGCGGGCCTGTACACCGCCACGAAGGACGACCTCGGCCGACAGGTCGAGTCGTACGGTCCGTGGACCCTCGTCGACCTCGGCGACAACCACACCGGCACGGCCCCGATCATCCCGATCGAGACCCGTGACCCCGACGGTGCCGGGGCGGGCGGCAACGTCACGGGCCTGACGGACCTGTACGCCGTCAGCTTCGGCCTGGACGCCTTCCATGGCGCCTCGGTCGCGGGCCAGCCGCTCGTGCAGACGTTCATGCCCGACTTCACCCAGCCCGGCGCGGTCAAGCGCGGCGAGGTGGAGATGGGGCCCGTCGCCGCGGTGCTCCGCAACACGAAGGCGTGCGGCGTGTTCCGCAACGTCAAGGTCAGCTGAGGAGGAGCACCATGACGACGTACCAGATCACGGCCCCCGAGCCGCAGTTCTCCGGCGAGGTCGCCGGCGTGAACTTCAGCAGGGGCAAGGCCACCGTGGACGGCGACCACCCGGAGGCAGCCGCGGCGCTGGCGTACTTCCGTCGGCGCGGCTACGGCGTGGACGGCTCCGAACCGACTGCGGGCCCGGCCGAGCCGTTCGAGCCCGTCGACCCGCGCGGCATCGCCACGGTGGAGAGCGGCACGCTGCGAGACGGCGCGGTCGAACCGCGCGCCACGGACGCCGGGCTGCCGACGAACGCGGGGGTGGCCAACCCGCACGGCCGGCAGGTCGTCTCCCCGGAGGCGCCGACCCCGCCCGGGCAGGAGCTGTCGACCGAGGCCTCCCTCGAGGAGGGGAAGGCGGCCGGTCGGCCGACGCGGGGCGCGTCGAAGGCGGAATGGCAGGCGTACGCCCGGTCGCAGGCGAAGGACTCCAACGAGGAGGCCACGATCGACGGCATGACGAAGGACGAGCTGGTGGCGCGGTACGGGGGCGGTAGCTGATGGCGCTCTCCAGCACGCTCGCGGTCAGCGCGTTCACGGAGCTGACCGGCTCGTCCGGGCTCGGTACGGCGCGGATCCCCGCGGGCCTGTCCCGGGCGGTGACGCTCGCTTCCGGCACCGGCGCGGGGAAGGCCGACCGGGTGTTCCAGGCGCGGCGGACGATCGCCGCGTCCGGCACCGACGACCTCGACCTGGCGGGCGTCCTCCTCGACGCCTTCGGCAGCACGATCACCTTCGCCCGGATCAAGGGCCTGTTCATCGCCGCCTCGACCGCGAACAGCAACAACGTCGTGGTTGGCAACGCCACCTCGAACGCGTGGGCGACGCTGTTGAACGCCACCGGCACCGTCACACTGCGGCCGGGCGCGGTCCTCGCGGCGATCGCCGGCCCTGCGGACGCCACGACGTACGGCGTGACCTCGTCCACCGGCGACGTCTTCCGCATCGCCAACTCCGGCGGCGGCAGCACGGTGTCGTACGACATCTGCATTGTCGGCGCGTCCGCGTAGCCAGCACCTGACGCACACACGGGGCACGCCGGGCCCGCTCGGTCGCCCCGGCGTGTGCGCCATCACCGACAGGAGAGGGCCATGCCTCTGACTGACCTCGGCCGTGCAGCGGCCCTGTCCGGCGGCCTCACGGGCGCCATCACCCACATCAGCCTCCACTCCGCCATCCCCAACACCTCGGGCAGCGCCGAGCTGTCGGGTGGCTCCTACGCCCGGCAGGCCGTCATCTGGGGCGCCCCGTCGGCGGGCGTGGTCAACTCGTCCGGGCAGATGACGCATGACGTGCCGGGCGGGGCGACGGTGGCCGCGTACGGCTACTGGACCGCCCCCACCGGCGGCTCCTTCCTGGGCTGGGCGCCCCTGAACGGTGTCCGGCACGCGGTCGCCACGGCGGACGTGACCGGCAACACCCTCACCAGCACGGGACACGGCCTCGCGAACGGGGCCCGGGTGCTGGTGTACGACCTGATGGATGAGGCGCTGCCGGGCGGCCTGACTGAGGGCACCGTCTACTACGTGGTCGGCGCCGCCACGAACACCTTCCAGCTGGCGGCGACGTCCGGCGGCGCGGCCATCGACCTCACCTCCGGCGGTCACCTGTGGTGGCAGACGGTCGTGCCGGAGACGTACGGCAGCGACGGCCAGCTCATCACCGCCGACGGCGGGCTGACGCTGGACATGACCGCACTGTGATGGGGGGTGGGCGGTGGCCAGGCTGACCTACGGGGGCGCGCCGGCGGACTGGACGGTCGGCGCGGCCACCGTCACCGACACGGGCGGGGTGGACCGGCCGGTCGCGGCGCTCGTGGGCGGGGCGACGCTGACGGTGTGGCAGGCGGCCAGTGGCGGCTCGCCGGTAACCGACCTGCAGGACACCAACGGGACCCCGCTCGGCGCGCTGGTGTCCACGAGCGCGGGTCTGGTGCCGGCGTTCCTGGGGCCGGACGGGTACAGCGGGGACCTGTGGGTGTCCCAGGGCGCTGGGCCCCGGTTCCGGCTGGCTCCGGCCGGGACGGCGGCCCGGGTCGCGGCCCTGGAGACGGGGACGCTGCAGAGGTCGGCGAACCTGTCCGATCTGGCCAGCCCGAGTACGGCGCGGGACAACCTCGGGCTGGGCGGCGCCGCCACCCTGAACGTGGGCACCACGACGGGCACCGTCGCCGCCGGTGACGACGCCCGCCTGAGCAACTCCCGCACCCCCACCGGCAGCGCGGGCGGCGACCTGTCCGGCACCTACCCGAATCCCGTCGTCGCCCGGATCAACGGCATCGCGGTCACCGGCACCCCCACCGTCGGCCAGGTCCCCACCGCCACGTCCGGCACCGCCGCGACGTGGCAGACCCCGCCCTCCGGCGGCACCCCGTCCGGCACGGTCACCGCCGCCAGCAGCTTCGGGCAGACGGCATCCGCGGGCAGCTCCTCCACCTACTCGCGCGGCGACCACACCCACGGCACACCCGCCTACCCGAGCGAGTGGCTGCCGTCCGATCACGGGCTCACCGCGTGGACCTTCGACCCGGCCTGCTCGAGCACGACCGGCACCACGCTGACCGCCGGGTACATCTACCTGGTGGGCCTGCAGCTGCGGCAGGCCGCCACCATCAGCACCGTGCACGCCCTCCTCGGCGCGGCCGGATCGGGGCTCACCTCCGGGCAGTGCCTCGCCGGGCTGTACGACTCCTCCGGCACCCGCCGCGCCGTCACGGCCGACATGTCGACAAGCTGGGCGAGCGCAGGGCACAAGGCCATGGCGCTGACCTCGTCTTACGCGGCGGCCGCGGGCCGGTACTACGTGGCGCTGCTGTTCGCCGGGACGACGTCGCCGACCTTCGCCTGTGGGTCGACTCTCGGCAACTTCACCCCGGGCAACGCCAACTTGAGCTCGGGCGGCTACCGGTTCTGTCGGTTCGGCCCGTCGCAGACGTCCCTCCCGGCGAGCGTGACCCTGGGGTCGTTCACTGCGGACGCCAACAACATCTGGGCCGCCGTCAGCTGATCCGGCAGGGGGTGACCAGGTGCCGATCCTCGTCGCCCTCCCGCCCGACGCCACAGGCCGCACGGAATTCGCGGCCACGACCAGCGGCACCAGCCGCCCGGTCCGGCACGGCACCGGTCGTCTGTGCGGCGCCCCGCGCACCGCAGGCGCGAGCACACGCACCACCGCGGGCACGAGCGCGCTCGAGGGAGCAGCAGCTGCGGCCTCAGCTGCCGCGTCCGGCCGGCACCGCGCCGGCGGGCGTACCCCCGCCGGCGCGGACAGCACCGCCACAGCCACGACTGCGACCGTCCACCAGGCCCTCACCCCGGCCGCCGCCGCCACTGCGGGTGCCGGGCGCACCGTCCGCTACGCCACAGGCCACCTCACCGGGGCCGCCCACACCACGGGCACCGGCACGGCCGTACGCGCCGGCGCGAGCACGGGAGCGGCCGCGGCCACCGCCGACGCCGCCGGGAGCGGCCAGCGGCATACCGCGGCTCGTACCGCCGCCGGCGGCTACGGCACCGTCCGGGCCGCCTCCGCAGCCACCCACCAGGCAACGAGCATCACCGCGGCCGCCACGGCGGGCAGCGGCAACACCATCCGGTACGGCAGCGGGCAACTCGTCGCCGGGCCGTCCTGCGTCGGCGTCGGCACGGCCGCCCGCGCCGGGACCGGGCGGGTGGTGCTGTGCGCCGCAGGCAGCGGCACGGCCACCAGCGCCGACCGCGCCAGCGGCCGCACCCTCGCCGCGGCCGCGAGCACGGGCGCGGGCACCCGCACCAATATGGGCACTGCCCGGACCGCCAGCGCGGCCGGGACTGCGGGCGTTGGGCGGACGATCCGGTACGGCACGGGCACCTGCCGAGGCACGGCCGGCACAGCAGGGACCGGAGCAGCCGCTCGTGCCGGGGCGGCACGGGGGCCCGCGGGACCGGCCACCTCCGGCACCGCCCGGACTGCCCGGACCGCTGCGGGTCTCGGTGTCCTCGGCGCCCGCAGTGCGAGCCGCGGCGGTCCGGCCCGGCGCGGCACGGGCGCGGCCGTGGGCGGCGCCCGCACCAGCTCGGCCGGGGCGCGGCCGACTCACCGCGGGGCCGTTCTCGGCGGCACCGTCTCCACCGGCGCCGGCAGACCCGTCCGGCGGGCCCAAGCCCGACTGCCTGCCGCGGTGGCGTGCCGGGCATTCGGCGCCCCGCCCGGCCACGGGCCCACGCCGGTGCTGACCCCGGCGACCCGGCCCGCCGCCGACCTCACCGCCACCACCTCACAGGCGGCCACGGCAGCAGAGACCCGGGCCACGTCCACCCTGAGCACCACGACCAAGGGGAGTGAGCTGCATGCCAGTTGGCGTAGGTGATCAGGTGACGGCCACCCTGACCGTCACCCCCCACGGGGCCGACACACTGGCCGCGCTGGCGGTCACCGCCCCGGACGGCTCCATCACCACCCCGGTGGCGACCAGCGGCGACGGCGGCGCCACCTGGACGGCCCCCGTCCTGTACACGCTGGCCGGGGTGTGGCGGCTGACGTGGACGGTGACCGGCACCGGCGCGAGCGTCGAGCACCAGCTGGTGTCCGTCGCCCCCACCCCGGGCGCGCCCGCGGGCCCGGGGGTGCGGGTGTACGCCACCACCACCCAGCTCGCCGACTACCTGCACGACGCCCCACCGCTCGACGCCGCGCGGCTCCTCGCGGACGCCTCCCGGATGCTCGACGCCAGGGTTTTGGCGTACTGCCGCTACGACGTCGACACCGCCGGCCTGCCGAGCGACCCCGACGTCGCGGCGGCGATCGCCCGCGCGGTGTGCGCACAGGTCGCGTGGTGGGGCGAGGTCGGTGACAGCATGGGCGCGGCCGGGGTGGGCTACGGCAACGTCAGCATCGGCAGCGTCAGCCTCGGCAGGCCGGTGACCGCCGTCACCGGGGAGGACTCCGCCGCCCGGCAGATCGCCCCCCAGGTGTGGGACGAACTGCGCGCCCCGGGCCTGTACGACAAGCTCGCGGTGGGTGCGGTGGGGGTGGGCTGGTGAGCCGCATCCCGGGGTGGCTGCTGCGCCACCGCATCCGCGTCGAGCCGTACCGCGGCACGTCCAGCAAAGGCCCCGTCTACGGCCCGCCGCAGGACGTGCGGTGCTTCCTGGACGAGCAGACACGCACCGTCCGCTCTCCGGGCGGCGACGAGGTCACCTCGTCCTCTACCGCCTACGCGGCGCCGGGTACGACCGTGCCGCCTCAGTCCCGCGTGACCCTGCCCTCCGGCCGCGTCACCCGGGTCATCACCCTCCTGAACCGCGACGGCGGCGGCCTGCCTACCCCGGACCACGTGGAGATCCAACTCGAATAGGAGGCCGTCGTGCCGCAGAGCTTCCGACTCCGCTTCAACGCCGGGCCCGCGGCACGGGTGCTCCGTGAGGGCGCCGCCCGCGGTTTGTTCCTCGCCGCCGAGCACGTCCTGGGCGAGGCGGACCAGGTGGTACCGCTGGACGAGGCGGCCCTTCAGCGGTCCGGGACGGCGAGCGTAGACCCCTCGTCGCTGACCGCCATGGTCAGCTACGACACTCCGTACGCGGTGCGCCAGCACGAGGAGCTGACGTGGCGGCATGCGCCGGGCAGGACCGCGAAGTACCTGGAGAACTCGCTGAACGCGGCCCGCCCTGAGGTTGCTGCGCTCATCGCCGCCCAGCTCAGGCGGGCGCTGCGGTGAGCGGCTACACCAGCAGCCTCCTCGACGGCGTTGCCGCGCTTCTTCAGGAGGCCGGCATCGGCATCTTCCGGCCGGACAGCGTGATCGGCGAGCAGGACACCGGCATCTTCCGCGCCGTCATGCCGGACCAGCCCGACCGGGCCATCGGCCTGACCGCCTACCCGGTCGAGGACAGCGACCTGGAGGACGCCATCACCGGCGTGCAGGTCCGCATGCGCGCCGGGCGGGATCCGGACGCGGTCGATGACCTTGCCGACGCCGTGTTCGACGCGCTGCACAACCGGCAGCACTACCAGGCCGGAGGCGTCCACGTCGCCCTGTCGTGGCGGCAGTCGCAGGCGTGGATCGGCCAGGACGCCCACGGCCGCATGGAGCTGACCAGCAACTACTACTTCCGGACCGTGCGGTCCGGGTCTCACCTGAACGACTAGGAGGACCGCAATGTCCACTCCCACCCCGGTGACCGCACTCGCCCGCCGCTGGCGGCTGGAGATCGACATGTCCGCGGCCAAGGACGGCAGCGACTGGCAGCTCGTGCCGGGCGTGACGTCCTTCGAGCCGTCGGCCGACCCGAACATCGAGGACTCCTCGGACTACGACAGCGACGGCTGGGCGGGCAACACGAAGACGGGGCAAGCCTGGGAACTCGGCGTCACGATCAACCGCCGCATCAACGACCAGGTCAAGGTCTACCACCCCACCCACGAGGCCCTGCGCGCCGCCGCGTTCGCGTTCGGCAGCGCCTCCCAGGTGCACCTGCGCTACTACGACCGCAACGGGCTCCCGGAGGCGTACGAGGGCACCGCCCTGGTCACCTGGAAGCCGTCCGGCGGCGAGTACACGGCCTTGGACCAGGTGGAGCTGACCCTCACCGGCGACGGCCCGCTCCTGCTCATCACGAACCCGGTGGGCTGATGAGCAACGTCAACGACTTCGAGGCGCTCGACAACTTCCTCGAGGACTTCCTTGAGCTGCCCGTGCGGGGCCGCGACGGGCAGACCCGCGTGTACCGGATCGAGGACCCGTCCGCCGAGGACGGCATCAAGATCGAGCGCATCACCTCGCTGGCGGCCCGGCTCGCGGCCGGCGGGAAGGCACCGGGCACGCCGGTCCTCGATGACCAGGAAGAGCTGAACCTCTACCGCATGTGCCTCGGCGAGGCGTACGAGCCGCTGATGCGCGAGGTGAAGTGGGGCCCGTTCAAGCACGTCGCCCTGACGGCGATGTTCTGGGTCACCACCGACCGCGAGACCGCGCTCCAGTTCTGGCGGACGGGGCAGCAGCCGGGAAAAGCACCGAACAGGGAGACCCGTCGGCAGGCGTCGCGCGGCTCCTCGGTGTCGGCCACGGCGAGTACGACCCCGTCACCGGCCTCTACGAGTGGTACGAGGGCGGCATCCCGGCGCCGAAGCAGAAGCCGAGCGGCGGCGCGGCGCCAGACCTGAGCTGGCACAACTTGCTGTCGCTGTGGCCGCTCATCGAGGCCGACCTCCACTCCGAGTACGGCATCGACGTGGAGTCCGGCATCCTCCGGCGCCGCTCCTGGCGCTGGCTCCAGGCCCGCATCTACGGCCTGCTCAGCGCTGACACCCGGCTGCAACGGCACTTCGCTCCGCCTCCCGAACAGCCCCGACCCCGCAGGAGGTGAGCGGCCGTGGCCCTGACCGTCGGCGAGCTGAACGGCATCATCACGATCGACGACCGCTCGGTGGACCCGGCTCTGCGCCGTACCGAGCAGGCTATGCGGCGCACCGCCGAACGGCTCGGGCAGACCGCCGAGGACGCCGGGCAGCAGGCCGGGCATGACCTCGGCGAGGGCTTCGTCAGGGGCGCCGATGGCCAGTGGCGCAACATGCGCGGCGAACTCGTCGACGCTGTCCGGGCCGCGGCCCTTGAGGCGGAGGCGGCGGCGCGGCGCGGCGGCCAACAGGCCGGTGAGACGCTCGGTGACGGGCTCGCCGATGGTGCGGCGGACGGCGCGGACGACGCCGTGGACCAGGCCGAGTCCGGGCTGTCGCGGCTGAAGACCGTGGCGCTCGGCGTCGGCGCAGCGGCCGGCGCCTTCCTCATCGACGCCTTCGGGCAGGCGATGGAGCAGGGGCAGATCACGGCCAAGCTCGGCGCCCAGCTCGGCGCGACGGGCGCCGAGGCTAAGCGGTATGGGCAGATCGCCGGGCAGCTGTTCAAGGACGCCATCGTCTCGGACTTTCAGGAGGGCGCGGACGCGATCCGCGCGATCGCCTCGACCGGTCTGCTGCCGCCCGACGCGACGAACGCGCAGATCAAGTCCCTGGCCACGAACGCCGCCGACCTCGCCACAGCGTTCGACGTCGATGTGACCATGGCGGCGCAGGCCGCGGGCAGCATGCTGAAGAACGGCATGGCCAAGGACGGCCGGCAGGCCTTCGACATGCTGACGGCCGGAATGACCGGGCTCGGCCCGGCCAGTGAGGACCTGGTCGAGACGTTCACCGAGTACGGGCCCATTTTCAAAGCTGCCGGGCTTTCCGGGCAGACCGCGCTCGGCCTGATCAAGCAGGCCATCCAGGGCGGCTGGACGAAGGACACCGACAAGATCGCGGACGCGTTCAAAGAGTTCGGGCTCCTGGCCACCTCGGGTAGCGACGCGGTGAAGGACGCCTTCAAGTCCCTCGGCTTGAACGCGAAGCAGACCGGCGACGACGTCGCGGCCGGCGGCAAGCGCGGCGAGGAGGCTCTGGGCAAGGTCCTCGACCGGCTGCGCGAACTCGGCCCGAACAGCCAGCAGGCCAAACAGATCGTGTCCACGCTGTTCGGCGGCCCGGGGGAGGACTTGGGTGCAGCTTTGTTCGCGCTGGACGTCACCAAGGCCTCCGCTGCGATGGATGGTGCGAAGGGCGCGGCAGACCGGCTGGGCGACGGCATGCGTGACAACGCCGCCTCGAAGGTCACCGCGTTCAAGAACACGCTGCAGCAGAACGTGGTCGACTTCCTGGGCACCAACGTGGTCCCGGCGATGCAGAGCATGTTCACGTTCATCAGCGACCACAAGACCGAATTCACCGCGGCCGGCATCGTGATCGGCGCCGCGTTCGCCGCGATCGGCGCTGCTGCCCTGCTGGCGGGCACGCAGATGGCGTACGCCTGGATCATCGGCCTGGGCCCGGTCGGCTGGGTGGCTATGGCCATCGCCGGCCTGGTGGTCCTGGTGATCGCCTACTGGGATCAGATCAAGGCTGGCACGCTCGCCGCGTGGGACTGGGTCGTGGCCAAGGTGTCGTCCGCGAAGGACGGCGTCCTAGCCGCGATCTCGTTCCTGGGCACGATCCCAGGGATGGTGTCCGGCTTCTTCGGGCAGGCCAAGGACTACGCGGTGGCCAAGCTGACATCGCTTCTCACCTGGCTGTCTGGGCTGCCCGGGCGGGCGAGTGCGGCGATCTCCGGCATGGGCTCCGCTGTGACCGGCCGGGCGAACGCGGCCTGGAACAGCTTCAAGGCGGCCTCGGTCGCGAAGGCGATCGGCTTCATCTCCTGGGTGTCCGGCCTGCCGGGTCGGATCTCGGCGGGCATCGGCTCGCTGTCCGGGCTGCTGGTGTCCAAGGGTGTCAACGTGGTGCAGGGCCTGTGGAACGGCATTCGCTCCATGGGCGGCTGGATCAAGTCGCAGCTGATCAGCTGGGCGAGGAGCATGATTCCGGGCCCGATCGCGAAGGCGCTGGGCATCGCGAGCCCCTCGAAGGTCACCAAGGCGCAGGGCCGTTGGATCGCCCGGGGTCTGATCGACGGTCTGACCGGGTCGTCGAAGCAGGTCCAGGCCGCTTCCGCCAAGCTGGCCGACATCGTCTCCGACAGCATGAAGCGGGGCTCGAAACGCTCCCGAGCCCTGGCGTTGATCAGCTTCGACAACAAGAAGCTGAGCGCACTGGCTTCGCAGCGGGACCGGATCAGCAACCGGCTGAAGGACGCCCAGAAGAGGCTGGACACGCTGATCAAGGACCGGGACAAGCTCGCGGCGAACGTCAAGAGCGGCGTCCTGGGCGAGGCCGACATCACCAAGCAGGACACCGGCGGCGGCCCTCAGTCGGCCCAGTCGATCCTGATCGGTCTGAAGGAGGACCAGGCCGCCGCCGCCGCGTTCGCGAAGAACCTGGCGAAGCTGCGGAAGAAGGGCGTCCGCAGTGACCTGATCGCGCAGATCGCGCAGGCCGGTGTCACGCAGGGTGGTTCGGCGGCGGCCGCTCTGGCGAACGCGGGCGCCGGGCAGATCAAGGAGATCAACGCCACCCAGGCGGCGCTCGTCAAGTCCGCCGAGCAGGCCGGTGCCAGTGCCGGCGACGCCATGTACGGGGCCGGCATTCACGCCGCGCAGGGCCTGGTGAAGGGCCTGCAGTCACAGCAGAAGGCCCTCGAGAAGATGATGCTGGTCATCGCCAAGTCGATGTCCAAGTCCATCCGCAGTGCGCTCGGGATCAAGAGCCCGTCGCGGGTGATGGCGCAGGTCGGCGCGTACACGGCGGAGGGCCTGCGGCAGGGCATCGAGGGCGGCCGCGCGGCCGTGAACCGCAGCATGGCCAGCCTGGTGGAGACGCCGGCGCCGGGCTCGTGGGACATGGCGGGCGGGCGCGCCCGCGCAGCCGCGTCTCAGCGGGTCGTGCTGGAGCTGCGTTCCTCCGGTCAGGCCGAGGACAACTACTTGATCGAGCGGGTGCGGCGCGGGATCCGGAAGAAGGGCGGCGGCGACGTCGACCTGGTGCTCGCTGGAAGGAGGAGTGGCTGATGGCATTCCCTGAGGACCCGCTGAACGTCCGGACGGAGTTCCAGATCGGCGGGGTGTGGACCGACGTCACGCCGTACGCGATGACCCGGGACATCATCACCCACACCCGCGGGCGTACGGGTGAGGGGCAGGAGGTCGACCCGGCCTCCTGCTCCCTCACCCTGCGTTCCCCGGACGGTCTGTTCTCGCCGCGGAACCCGAGGTCGCCGTACTACGGGAAGATCGGCCGCAACACGCCGATGCGGGTGTCCGTCCAGGCTGGCCAGCAGCGGCTGGTGTTGCCCGACGACGCGCCCACCGCCCGCGCCACCACACCCACCACGCCCGCCCTGAACCTGGCGGGGAACCTGGACGCGCGGATCGAGCTGGCCCTGCTCAACTGGCAGCCGGGCAGCGAGGTGGAGCTGTTCGGCAAGTACGCGCCGATCGGGAACCAGCGATCCTGGCAGCTGAGCGTGAGCAGCACAGGAGGCCTGGAGCTGCGGGCGAGCCTCGATGGCGGCGCGGCCAACGCCTACGCCTCGACGGTCCCGCTGTCACTGCCCCCGTCGGGGCGGCTCGCATTGCGCGTCACCCGGGACAACGCGACCGGCATCGTCACCTACTACACGGCGCCGTCCATCACCGGCCCCTGGAGCCAGCTGGGGGCACCGGTCACCACACCGGCCGGCAGTATTTTCGCGTCGACGGCTCCGCTCACCGTGGGGGACATCGAGGGCCTGGACCGGACGTTGCCCGTGGGGAGCGTCTACGCCGTGCAGGTCCGCAACGGCATCAACGGCCCCTTGGTCGCCTCGGTGGACTTCACCGCCCAGACCAGCGGTGCCACCTCCTTCGTGGACGCCACCGGCCTGACGTGGACGCTGTCCGGCGGCGCCGCCATCACCAACCGGCGCGTGCGGTTCGTCGGCGAGTATTCGGACTGGCCCGCCAAGTGGAGCAACGGCGGTCACCTCATCACGGTCTCCGGGGAGGGCGCGGGCATCCTGCGCCGCCTCAATCAGGGCAAGAAGCCCTTGTCCAGCACGCTGCGGCGCCGGATCCCGTCCGGACGTCCGCTGGCGTACTGGCCGATGGAGGACGGCGAGCTGTCCACCCAGGCCTCGTCCGCGACCGTCGGCGGACAGCCGCTGAAGGTCACCGGGTTCACGTTCGGCAGCGACGACCACCCCTCCGGGTCCGGCACGTTGCCCGTCCTCGGCCCCATCGCCACACTCGACGGCCGGGTGACCGGCGCCCAGTCCGGCGGCTGGCACGTCGAAATGGTGTACAAGCTGGACGCGCTGCCCGTCGTCGAGCAGACCCTCCTGAGCGTCACCCTCGCCCCGGGCGCCGGCGGTGTGACGCAGGCGGTGTGCCGCGTCTCCACCGCCGGGATCAAGGTGCAGGTCCTCGACAGCGACGGCACCTCGGTCGCGTTCTTCACCGTGACGACCCCGGCCGCCCTCGCCGCCTTCACCGGCCGCTGGAACAGGTTGCAGATCTTCTCGGCGACCACCGGATCGCAGACGTACGTCACCGTCGGCTGGCTGGACGTCGTCGCGAACACCTGGTGGTACGCCCGGACGGTGTACACCGGCAGCCCGGGGCGGGTCACCGGCGTCAAGGGGTCCTGGGGATCCAACTTCGAGGGCATGTCGATCGGCCACCTCGGCGTTTTCGACGTCGGCGGCACGCCACCCCCGGCGGCCGTGTCCGCAGGCGTCACTATCTACGCCAGCGCCGACGACGGGTTCGCCGGGGAGACTGCGGCAACCCGCCTCCTCCGCCTGGCCGTCGAGGAGAACCTCCCCGTCACGGTGACCGGCACCCACGGCGAGACCGCGCGGATGGGACCGCAGCGGCTGGCGACGCTGCTGGAGGTGATGGAGCAGTGCGCGGCCGCGGACGGCGGGATCCTGGTCGAGGACCGCGAGCGGCTCGGGCTGCGCTACCGGACCCGGACGAGCCTGTACAACCAACAGCCCGTGCTCACGATCCCGTACACGTCGCGGGCGCTCGGCGCGCTGGAGCCCGTCGAGGACGACACCGACGTACGCAACGACGTCACCGTCGAGCGGGACGGGGGCTCCTCGGCGCGGGCGGAACTCACCGAGGGCGCCCTGTCCACGCAGGACCCGCCCGCGGGCATCGGCCGCTACGACGACTCAATCACGCTGAACCTGTACTCGGACGAGCAGACCGAGCCGATGGCCTGGTGGCTGCTGCACCTGGGCACCTGGGACGAGGCCCGCTACCCGACGATCACGCTGCGCCTGCATCGGATGCCGTCGCTGATCCCCGCGATCCTCGACCTGTCCGAGGGCGACCTGATCCGCATCACCGACCTGCCCGCCTACCTGCCCCCCGGCCCGGTTGACCTCCTGGTCCAGGGCTACACGGAACGGATCGGCGTACGGACATGGGAGATCGACCTGGTGTGCGCACCGGCCGGCCCGTGGCAGGTGGGCGTGGTCGGTGACACCGCGTACGGGATCGTCGACACCGACGGCAGCGAACTGGCGGCCGCGGTGAACGAGTCGGCGACGTCGCTGTCGGTGGCGGTGACGGCCGGGCCCGTGTGGCGGTTCGAGACGCCGTTCCTGATCAGGGTGGGTGGTGAGGTGATGACCGTCACCGGCATCACCGGCAGCACCAGCCCGCAGACGTTCACGGTGGCCCGATCCGTCAACGGCGTCGTGAAGCCCCAGGCGGCCGGTACGGACCTGCGGCTCGCCTACCCGACCCGAGTCGCACTCTAGGAGGACCGAGTGGCGTACGAGCCGTGGCAGCCCGGCATGGTCATCACGGCCAACCGGCTGCTGTCCATCAGCCCGACGTGGCAGGACTGGACGCCCGTGTGGACGACCTCGACCGGCGCGAACCTGCCTGCGCTCAACAACGCGACGGTCACCGCCCGGTACGCGCAGTCCGCGCTCACCGTCTACTACCGGATGGAGATCGTCTTCGGCACGGCGACGTCCTTCGGCGGCGGCGGAGCATCGGACAACTGGCGCTTCTCCATGCCGGTCACCGCGGCCGCGACGAGCGGCATCGTCGGCCAGGGCGAAGCGCACGACGTCTCCGCGGCCGGTACGGGTGGCCGCCTCGGTATCCGGCCCCGCCTGACGACCACGACGACGATCGAGCTGGAGGTGTCCACGGGCCGCGTCGACGCGGTGGCCGTCACCTCAGGTGGCCTGATCGACGCCATCACCCCGTGGACGTGGGCCAGCGGGGACGCCATCCGCGTCTGGGGCAACTACGAGGCCGCCGCCTGACCCTCTGCCCACCCACGCTCCTGCCCCGCGCCGTCCGGTGCGGGGCCTTCTTCATGTCTGGAGGGCCTCATGGCCACAGAAGTCCATCCCGCCACCGCCTCCAACACCGGCCGGGAGAGCACCCGATGAAACTCGTCACCCGCGCGCAGTGGGGCGCGCAGCCGTCCCGGTACGACCTGGTCTACATCGCCAGCACCCAGGGCGTGAAGATCCACTACGAGGGCGACTACGTCCCCAAGTCGCTCGCGGACCCGGACGCGCACAGCGCCTGCGCCGGCCACATGCGCGACATCCAGGCCGCCCACCTGGCCAACACCACCGAGGACTACAGCGACATCGCCTACAACGCCGTTGTCTGCCCGCACGGCTACGTCTTCGAGGGCCGCGGCGTGCACCGCAAGACCGGCGCGAACGGCAACCAGACGCTCAACGCCAAGGACTACGCGGTGTGCGCGATGCTCGGCTCCTCCGGCCACGTCCAGCCCACCCCCGCACAGCTCGACGGCCTGGTCGACGCCATCGAGTGGATGCGCACGGACGGCGCCGCTGGCAGCGAGGTCCTCGGGCATCGCGACGGCTACGCCACCCAGTGCCCGGGCGAGCCGCTGTACGCCTGGGTGCAGGCGGGCGCGCACCGACCGGACGGCACCACCCCGTCCGGCGGTGGCACGTCCGGCGGGGCGGAGATCGCCCGCTACCAGGTCACGATCAACGGCCTGACGTACGGCTACGGGGCGACCGGGTCGCACGTCACCAAGGTCGGCGAGGCCCTCGTCGCGCGCGGCTTCGGCCGGCACTACTCCGTCGGCCCGGGCCCGACGTGGAGCGACGCCGACACCCTGAACTACTCGGACTTCCAGCAGTCGCTCGGGTACACGGGGACGGCGCCGCATCAGGACGCCGACGGTGTGCCCGGCGCGGTGACGCTGCAGCAGCTGCTCGGCTACCTGCCCGGCTCCTCGACCACGCCCACCACGACCGCAGCCCCGTATCCGGGCCGGGCGGCGTTCGTGCTCGGCGAGGCCAACCCGGCCGTCGTCCGCCTGGACCGGGCGCTGATCCGGAAGGGGTTTACCCGGCACCACGACGGCAACGGCTACCAGCCCGGACCGCGCTTCACGGAGCACACCCGCCGGAACGTCGCCGACTTCCAGCGCTCCCGCAAGGAGTTGGCGGGCGACGCCGACGGCTACCCGGGCCCGCTCACCTGGAAGCTGCTGCTGGCGTGATCCTGAACCTGACGCCGCACCCGATCCGCCTCTACAGCCCGGACCGGCCCGACGGCATCGACGACCTGGAGCCCGGCCTGCTCCGCGTCATCGACCCCGAGCCGACGCCGGCCCGCCTCGACACGCTGCCGCTCAGTACCGAGTACCGGGACGGCGTCCGGGTCGAACTCGTCTCCTACGGCTACGTCCAGGGCATCCCGCCGCAGCGCACGAGCGTGTCCTGCGTCGTGTCCTTGCCCGTCGCGCTCGCCTTGGCCCCGCGCCGCGACGACCTGCTCGTCCCCTACCGCGAGGTCCGCAACTCCGCGGGCACAGTTATCGGCTGCCGCCAGCTGGCGCAGCCCGTCTAGGAAGGACCCCCGAATGGTCTTCGGTAGAGAACCCGCCCTGGTGCTCGGACTCATCGCGGCCGGCGTCAAGCTCATCGGCTACGAACTCGACGTGTCCGACGGCGTACAGACCGCCATCAACGCCATCGCCGCCGGCGTCGTCGCCATCATCATCGCGATCGTCGCCCGCAACGGCGCCTGGGCCGCCGCCATCCTCCAGACAGCGCAGGCCGTGATGTCTCTCTTCGTGGGCCTGGGTCTCGACTGGTCCGCAGACCGGCAGGCGCTGTGGATGGCGACCATCGCCGCGCTCCTGGCCGTCGTCGAGCGGTTCATCGTGACACCGCCGCGCGCGACCACGCCGCTGGAGCAGTCCAGCCCCATCAAGGCGGCCTAGTGCCGTGCCGGGCGGTCCGGCAGGTCCGTAGACGGCTGGGCCGCCGCGGCCACTTCCTCCTGATCTTGGGCGTCGGGAAAACTGCCTGGGGCGCCGGGTTCCTCATCGACCCGCCCGCCCCCGAAGGCCTGCGCCTGCTGACGCACTGGGCCAGCCTCCACCACTGGGCATGGTTGTGGATCACCTGCGGCATCATCACCACCACGTCAGCGTTCCTGCGGGTCGGCCGTGACTGGGCGGGTTTCGTCGCAGCCCTCATTCCCCCCACCGTGTGGGCAATCGCCTACACGGCCGCCGTCGCCAGCGGCACTTACTCCCGCGGCATCTACGTCGCAATCTGGTACCTGACCTCGCACGTCGGGGTCATCGTGTGGGCGAGCACGGTGCCCGAGCACTCGGTCCCCCACGTGCCGCGCTCAGCCCGGAAAGGGCGGGAGCCGTGACCCTGTGGGCTGGACTGGTGGCCGCGTTCGGCACGGTCGGCATGGTGATCGCGGGCTGGTTCGCGGCGCGCGCCACGCGGTCGGCGGCGGCCGCGACGGCGGAGGCGACCGCTGCGGCGGCGCAGGCTCAGGCGGCCCCGGCGCAGAGGGCCGCGGACCTGGCCGTGTTGCAGGCGACGGTGGAGCGGGTGGACAAGGAGAACGGCGAGCTGAGGACGCGGCAGTCACGGCTGGAGTCGATCCTGCGCGCGTTCTCGTGGAGCGCGGATCGGTGGCGCCGGCAGATGGAGCAGGCAGGGATCGAGCCGGAGCCGCCGCACCCCTTGGTCGAGGAGTACAACCGGACTGGAGTCTGAGATGGCCCCCATCGCCTTCGGGCGGTGGGGGCCCTTTCGTCGTGCCCGGTACCCTGCCCGCATGATTCGCGCAGTGATCTTTGACGTCGGCGAGTGCCTCGTAGACGAGACGACCGAGTACGGCACCTGGGCCGACTGGCTCCAGGTCCCTCGCCATACCTTCGCCGCGATGTTCGGCGCCGTCATCGCCCAGGGCCGCGACTACCGCGAGGTGTTCCAGGAGTTCCGGCCCGGCTTCGACCTGTACGAGGAGCGGGAGAAGCGCGCCGCCGCGGGCAAGCCGGAGACCTTCGGCGAGGACGACCTCTACCCGGACGTCCGGGACGCGCTCGCCGCGCTCCGCGCCGATGGCCTGTGGCTGGGCATCGCCGGCAACCAGACCGTCCGCGCCGGCCACATCCTGCGCACCCTGTTCGCCAACGACGTCGACCTGATCGGCACCAGCGACGACTGGGGAGCGAGCAAGCCGGACCAGGCGTTTTTCGATCGCGTCGCCGAGGTCGTCCCGGCCGAGGTGGACGAGATGCTGTACGTAGGCGACCGTGTCGACAACGACATCCGCCCCGCCGCCGCGGCCGGCATGCACACCGCGCTCGTGCACCGCGGCCCGTGGGCAACGATCCAGTGGCGGACCGAGGAAGCGGAGAAGCTCCCGACGTTCCGGGTCGAGAGCCTCCTCGAACTGTCTGGACGGATTGCGCAGTTCAACGAGCAAGGGCGCTGACCGTCGTCGTCCAGCCGTACAGCCGGTCGTCCAGCTCCCGCACGCACCGCTCGTGCTGGTGCGGCGCCAGCGCGCGCCGCACCTCGCGCACCCGGTCCATGCCCATCGCGTACCAGGTGCGCTCCAGCTGGTCGAGTGCGCGCAGCGCGTACCCACACGCGGCCTCCGGGTCGCCCGCCGCGACCTCGACGGCGGCAAGGTCGCCGAGGATGACGGTGCGCTGCTTCTCCTCGGTCGGGGCGAGCGCATCGAGGACACCGAGGAGGGTGGTCCGGGCCTGCGGCAGGTGCCCGGCCTTCAACTGGGTGTTGCCCTTGAAGGCCGCCAGCCGGGCCGAGGAGAACCAGTCCAGCCACTCCGGGGACTCGTGTTCGCTGCCCGCGGCGAGGACATCCTCGGCGTGCCCGATCAGGTGCAACGCGGTACGGGTGTGCCCGCACCGGGTCTCGCACTCGGCCTCCACCGCGTCCAGCCAGGCGAGCAGCTCGGCCGAGGCCGGGCCGCGGCGTGCGTACGTTCGCGCGGCCACCATCCGCTCCACTGCGGCTTCCCTGCGACCGTCCCAGCCCGGGATAAACGCCATGTGCGCCAACACGGCCGCACCGAGGAGTGCGTCATCGGCCTCGCCAGCGGCCTGGAGAGCACGCAGCAGCGTCTGCTCGGCCCGTTCTGCCTCCCGCAGATCGAAGAACTCGATTCGGCCGGCCAGCAGGAGGTCTTCGGCGAGGGCCGCAGCGATCCGTCGCTTCGTCTCGCCCGCGGTCTCCGGCAGCAGTGCGCAGCCGAGTGTGGCGTGTGCAACAGCGGCCGGGTGCAAGGTGGCTGGCGCGACAGACCAGTACAGCCGTCGGTGCGAGCGGGTGACGGCCTCGTAATCCTCGGCGGCGGTGGCCGGCTGCATGGCGAGGGCCTGCGTGGGAACAGCGGCAAGACCAACGGCGGCCGCAGTCGTTGCGAGCCCCGTCCGCCTGGGGTGACCGGCTGGCGTGCCAGCGGGCGGAGTGAATCCGAGCGATTCGAGGTCCTGGCCGAGGAGACGTGTGAGAGCCTGGGCCGCCTCGGGCTGCGGCATGGGCGGGTGGTCGGATTCCCACCGGCGGACCTGCCGCACGCCGACGCCGAGCGCGTCCGCGAGGGCCTGCTGGGAGTGGTATCCAGCCGCGAGGCGGGCGGACTTCAAGCGGGTGTTACCTGCGGACCGTGCCACTGCTGCACCTCCATCGTCGTGCGCTGCGCCAAGTGTCGCGCCACGACCTCATGTTGGCCAGCAGTCACCCGTAGAGCCCAATGAAAGTCCTGTTTGCGGCGTGGAAGCGACCTCTCTGAGTCCTCGGATTTGTGAAATCGGGGGACCACCCTGGTGTGTGACAGACCACACCAGCCGCTGAGGAGCCCAGATGCCCGCAGCCCCAACTGTTGACGCCGCTGAGCGGGACGTTGTCCGCGTCCCCCGACAGCTCGGCCTCGCAGCCGTGACGATCTTGGGCACGCGTGCCGGCGCTGTCGTCGAGGACCCGGCGCAGACCGCGGTGTACTTCTTCCTCCCCCTCGGTGCGGCGGCCACGTGGGACGTAGAGAACACCTGCCCGCTGTCCGACGGCGAGACGGTACCGCTGCCCCCGGACCGCCGCACGGATGGGCCGGGGCCACACTGGCGGATCTGCCCCGGCGACGACGGCTGGCTGACTAGCCCGGCCGCACTCGCCGCGGCGCTTGCGGACGCATCATCGGCGCGCGTTGGCGAGGAGCTGGCCCGGTGACCTCTGCTCCTGGGCTGCCGCAGGTCCGCGTACTGCCCCGGCAGCTGTGTGCCGCGCCGGACGCGAGGCACTTCGTGGTCGACGTCCTCAAGGACTGGGGCCTGGTCAGCGTGCTGGACGACGCCGCGATGGTCGTGACCGAGCTGGTGACCAACGCGGTTCAGCACACGGAGACGCCGACCGTCCGGATCATCGTGCGCCGGATGCCGTCAAGCGCGGTCCGGGTCATCGTCATCGACAAGCACCCTGACCTCTGGCCCGCTCTCCAGCCCGCGAAGCCTCTCGCCAGCGGCGGGCGCGGCCTGGCCCTGGTGGATGCCGTGACGAGGGCATGGGGCTGCACTCGATTGCCCCGGGAGAAGTACGTCTGGGCCGACCTGGAGGTGCCCACGGATGCCTGAGATGCCGGTTCCGAGCGCGCGCCTGATGGAGATCCCCGCCGCGCTGGTGCCGCACATCGTGCTGCCCCGCCTGGAGCTGCTGTCCGAGGCCCGGACGCGAGGCGCCGAGTGCGTCTGGGGTGGCGAGCGGCTGACCATCGAGACAGCCATCGACCTCAGAGTGCACACCAACAACGGCTTCAACTGGTACCCCCGCGCCTGCCGACGCTGTACCAAGGCCGCCGTACGAACAGCCCGCGATACCCACCCAGACCAGTGCACCGAGTGCACGGGCCCCACCAAGCTGTGCGAGACGCGCCGCGCGCTGCACAACCTCCTGATGGAGCTGCGCCGATGACCGTACAGATCCCCGAGGAACTGGCGAGACTGCACCAGCTCGTCTCCTGGTACGACCTGCCTCGCTGGCTACCCGAGGCGGCCCGCGCCGGCAAGGCATGCGTCTGGTGCGCCGGTCGTGCGGACGCCACCGCAGTGGAGCTGGAACCGTCGGCCGCGCTTCCGCGCCGGGCCTGCACGCGCTGCTACGCGGCCCGGCTCGCCTGGTACATCACCTGGTACGACTGGCACGGTCACTTCTCCGCCTGCACCCCCTGCCGGCAGCACCAGACCTGCTACGTCGGCCACGGGCGGCGCCTCCAGCACGAACGGACAATGCCCCCGATCGACAAGAAGCCCGTCTGCCTCTCTTGCCCCGCCCCGCTGCTGGCGACGGAGCTGGTCGCGCCCGTGCGCTGGGAGGGGAGCGACGGCTTCAACTTGGGGTACGTGCACCTTCGGTGCCTGAGCAGAAGGGCGATCGTCACGTGACCGCCATCAGCCCCATCCGCCCCGTCCGCTACTGGAACGGCACCCCCGTCCCGTTTATCACCTCCTGGACCAAGGAGGTCGCCCCGCCCCAGCCGGTCACCGTCATCGAGGGCTGCGGCGGACGGGGTCTGGGTTTCCGAGACGAGGTCGCCCACATCGATCGGCACTACGGCGTGCCCTGGGTGCGCATGCCAGCCGTGCGGGGCGGCCGGCCAGACTTCAAGCTCGTCCACCCCCTGCGGGGGCGGCAAGCGATGAGCCGCCTGCTGTGCCAGGTCTGCGGCGGGCCCACGATCGGGACCCGGACGGACGAGCGCACCCTCTTCCTGGCCGGCTCGGCTGGCGGTCGGCCCATCGCGGAGGGGGAGCAGACGATGTCGCCGCCCGTGCACGCGGTCTGTGCCCGCCTCGCCGTCCGGGAGTGCCCGCCGCTACGCGACCGCGGCTGGGCGGCGGCGCTCGTCGGGTACACGCCGGTCTGGGGCGTGGCCGGCTCACTCTTCCACCCGCACACCCTGGAGGAACTGGCGGCTAAGAAGCTGTGCCGTGTCCCGTTCAGCGACACCAGGCGTATCCGTTGGGTCCTCGCCACCCACCTCATCATCACCTTGGAGCAAGTGACCCCCGTCACCGACCTTGACGCCCTGGTGGACGAGGAAGCCGAGGCCATCCGGACCTCTCACAGACCCGTGTCCGGCAGCGGCGCCGACCGCGCCGGGCACGGCCAGACCTCCAGCGCAGCACCTCGGGCGGGGGCCAGAGGGTAAGCGCTGGAGCCGGGCGGCCGTCTCCGTCCCCCGTCGGGGGCGGCCGCTCACGTGGCTTACGCGAAGAGCTTGGCTCGGCCGGCCCGGACGTCTCGTCAGCGAACGAGGTCGGCCAGCGGGACGCCGAGGGCGTCGGCGATGAGCAGCAGATGATCCAGTAACGCGGAGTGGGCGCCTTGCTCGATCCGGTTGATCGTCTTGCGGTCGAGGCCCGTCAACTCGCCCAACTTCTCTTGCGACAGCTTGCGAGAGCCACGAGCGGCACGGATGGCGTCCCCGATGACCCGGCGGCGGGTGAGTACCCAGTCGGGCAGGGGATCAGATGGCACGGATACACGCTGGTCAAGTTCTTGATCATTGTCTGTACCATGCTTGGTACATTCCGAGCACACGTTTCGGCCACTGCGCAACCCTGTGAGCCATAAAACATGCGTTCGAGTGACGTGATCCTTGACCTATTGAGAATAGGTATCCACATGTCAACTATTGAGCGTTACATCAACCGTGAATTCGCACGTCAAGCAGGTGGCTACGCATGACCGATGAGCAGTCCCGCTTCCTCTCGGGGCCCCTCACCGACCTTCAGTTCGCTCGTATCGACTACGCCCGCCGTGACCTCGAATACGCTCGTGCGGAAGATCTGGCGCAACTTCAGGCGGACGGGCTCATCCTGATCATCGAGCGACTCCGTACGCGCCTCAGCGATGTGCTGAGCCTCGTGGATGAGATCGTTAAGCCCGAATCGCCCCATGCGTAGGCGATTTGTCCTGCGGAGGTAAACAACTTTGTGGGGCGACACCTACACGCCCAACGGCGTCCTCTACGCCTGGCAGACGACCGACCTCGCCGCCGGCACCTGGACCCCGGTCGACCAGCGGCTCTACACCCACCCGGTCAACGCCAAGCACTGCACCATCGCCCCCATCACCTCCGCCGAGTACGGCAACCTCGTGGCCCGCTGGGGCACTCCCGCCTGGAATCGGCTCAAGTCCTACAACCAGCCCGCCCGTTACGTACGCCACGCCGACTACACCGCGCGGATCGACACCTACCCCTTCGACCCGTACACCGACTCCCAGTGGAAGCTCGTACCCGGCCTGGCCGACCCCTCCGGCGTGTCCTTCCAGTCCGTCAGCCACCCCACCCGTCACCTGCGGCACTACGACTACCAGCTGCGCCTGGACGTCAATGACGGCAGCTCCGCCTTCGCCCAGGACGCCACCTTCCACCGGGTTCCGGGCCTGGCCGACCCCTCCTGGGCGTCCTTCCGCTCGCACAACTACCCGACCCGGTACATCAGGCACTACGACTACGCCCTGCGGATCGACCCGGTCACGACCACCACGGACCGGGCCGACGCCACGTTCTCCGTCGGCTACTGACCGGACCCTCCCGCCCACCGGCATCGCTCCCCCCGGGGCTGACGGAGTCCGTTCCGCGAAGGGGGCGTACGCCGCGCCTTCCGCGTCCGCTCCGGTGCGCCCGTCCGCCACGTACCCGAAGGCGTGTTTCCCGCCGGACGGACACCCCTGTCGTGCCACTGTGGCGTCGCCGAAGGACACCGGTGGTGTGCCGGGCGGGGCATGCCGCCGCCGTGGAGGGAGTGTGGGAAGTGGAGCTGGGCAAGGCCACGCGGGCGCGCATCGCGGGGACGGACGACGACGCCTATCGAGAGGCGTTCGACATGTTCCTCTCCGGGACGGACGAGAAGACCACCACCCACGCGTACCTGCGCCGGGTGGTGGACCGGCTGCCCGCCCGGCGGACGCTCCTGGACATCGGCGCCGCCCAGGGCACGACGACCCGGTATCTCGCCCCGTACTTCGAGCGCGTCGTGTGCGTCGAGCCGAGCGAGCCCATGCGGCGCGCGCTGGCGCGGGCGTGCCCGCGGGCGGAGGTGGTGGCCGAACCGGTCGGCGAGGCCCGGGTGGACGCGCGGGCCGACCTGGCCCTGCTGTCCCACGTGCTGTACTACATCCCCCGTGCGCAGTGGGCGGTGACGACGGCCCGCGTCATGGAGTGGGTGGCGCCGGGCGGCGTCCTGCTCGTGCTGCTGCAGAATCCCGACAACGCCTGCATGCGCATGGTGCGTCACTTCACCGGCCGCCATTTCGACGTGCGGGAACTCGTCCGCGAACTGGCCGCCCTCCCACCCGGCCTGGTCGGCCGCACCGAGCTGGACGTCGTACCCGCCCGCTACCACGGCCGCAGCCTGGAGGAGACCCTCATGGTCGCCGACTTCCTCCTCAGCGTCCCCGAAGCCCCCTCCCCGACCCGGGAGGCGGTCGAGGCATACGTACGACGGCACTTCGACAACGAGGACGGTACGTACACCTTCCGCCACGACCAGCACGTACTGCGCATCGAACGCCCGGCACCCTGAGCACGCGGCGACGTGGGCCCGTTCGGTGCACTACTGTGTCGGGAATGAATACCGGGACGGCATCGCGCCACACACGGATCGGTGACCCGGTGCCCTCCTGAGCGCCGTACGGGCCGGTGAGGGCCCACCGTCCGGCCGAAGGTCTCGCGCCGCCGCGCGCGCTCCGCCTCCGTCGTGTTGATCACAGGTTCGACAGATCAGCCACGACAGGAGAGTTCATGCCCACCGAAACACTGCGGATCCCCACCGCCGACGGCCACGCCGACGCCTTCGCCGCCTTCCCCGACCAAGGGGAACGGCACCCGGCGGTGCTGATGTACCCGGACGGCTTCGGCATCCGGCCCGCGCTGCGGGCGCTGGCCCGCCGACTGGCCGGGCACGGGTACTACGTGCTCGTCCCCAACATCTTCTACCGGCACGGCCCGTCGCCGGTGATCGAACTGCCCGAGCACATCGGAGAAGAGGCCCGGCCGCAGGTCTTCGCCCGGCTGATGCCTCTGATCGAGGCGCACACCGCCGAACGTGCTCTGCGCGACGCCGGCTCCTACCTGGAATTCCTCACCGGCCGTCCGGAGGCCCGGCCCGGACCGGTCGCGGTGACCGGTTACTGCATAGGCGGCCTGCTGGCGGTGCGCACCGCCGCGGCCCACCCCGGCCAGGTGGCCGCCGTCGCCGCGTTCCACGCCCCCGTGGGCGCCGACGGCCCCCGCCTCCTGTCCGGGCTTACCGCCCAGGTGCACTTCGGCCACGCCGAAGGAGACATGACCCCCGAGGCCCTCGGCGAGCTCGACCAGGCCCTGGATGCCGCGGGGGTCGGCTACACCTCCGAGATCTACCCCGGCACCGTCCACGGCTTCACCATGTCCGACACCGACGCCTTCAGCCCCTCCGGACTGCGCCGCCACTGGGACCGCCTGCTTCCCCTGCTGGACCGCGCACTGGCCGACCGCTGAGGCTCCGGTACCGGGCCCTGTGCACCGGCTACGGCCGCCGGTGCACAGGGCCGTAGCCGCCCCCCTTGGGCAGCACCGCGCCGGTTCAGGGGGTCTTCTTCGCGTTCCCGCCACCGCTGCCGCCGGACTGCGCACCGCCGCCGGTGGCCTGGCCGGCCGTCTGGCCGGCGGCGGCGGACAGGTTCTGCAGGGACTCGAGGGCCTTCGTGAGCGAGGTGAGGGTCTCCTGGAGCCGGGCGACCTGGCCGGGCAGACCGGACAGTGCCGTGGCGAGGTCCACGGCACTTCCCGCCGCACCGGCCGCGCCGGAGGCCCCGGCCAGGAGACCGCTCGGCCCCGCGAGCGGCGCCCCCGCCGCCCCGCCCGCCGCGCCCAGCCGGCTCGCCAGGCCGGTCACGTCGGACAACGGCTCGCCCTTGAGCAGCCGGGCCGCCTCTTCCTCGCCCAGGCTCTGCAACGCGGCGAGCTTGCCCAGCAGTTGGAGCGACTCGGCGGGCAGGTTCCGCGAGAAGGCGACGACAGCCGCCGACACCGCGAAGGAGACGGCCCACGCGGCGACGGCCGCCCCGCAGGACGACCGTCTGGGAAGTCCGCCCGATCGGCTGGTGACACCCCGGCGGCCGGCCCACCTGGTGGGGCGTGGAGCTTTTCCCAAAACCCTTAGCGCCTGCTCGCCTCGCCCGATACGGTCTCGACCGTGTTCCCGCTGCGGGGAGGCCGAGAGCTGTGCGCGGCCGCCCGGCAGTTCCCACGCTGAGAGTAGGTTTGGTCGATGGCATGTCGTATCGGTGAGCTGGTGCTGGGCTGCCGCGAACCGGAGGTGCTGGCCCGGTTCTGGTGCGAGGTCCTGGATTTCGTGGTGCTCGGTCGTGAGGAGGACGGCAGCATCGAGATCGGGCCGCGCGAAGGGTTCGGCGGTGCGCAGCCGACGCTCTTCCTCAGCCGCAGGGACGAGCCGGAGCCGGGCAAGTCCCGGCTGCACATCGACGTCAACGCCACCGACCGCGATCAGGACGCCGAACTCGAACGCCTCCTGAAGCTCGGGGCGCGTCCGGCCGACATCGGCCAGACCGGCGAGGAGTCCTGGCACGTCCTCGCCGACCCCGAGGGCAATGAGTTCTGCCTGCTCAAGGCCCGCCTCAACCCGCTCTGACGGCTCTGCGCCCCCCCCACGCCCGGGTCGGGTCATCCGCCGGCGTGGAGCCGGCTCGCGCCGGCCGGGACCGGCGCGAGCCGGTAGGCGCCTCCCTGGGGGACGACCCGGCCGGCGGTGGGCGGTGCGAAGTGGGTGCCCAGGACGAGGGTCCCGGTGCCGGCGAGCGCGCCGAGCAGTGAGCGGCGCGTCGCCTCGGACCGCTCGGGGTCGATGTCGACGCAGGCGCCGACGGCGGGGTGGGCGAGCTGGACCGGGTGGTGGACGCAGTCGCCGGTGATGAGGGCCGTCTGCCCGCGGCTGGTCAGTTCGACGGAGAGATGACCCGGGGTGTGCCCGGGGGTGGGGATCAGACGCAGGCCCGGGACGATCCGGGCGCCCTCGGCGGGCACGTCGACGAGGTCGAGCAGCCCCGCCCGCTCCACCGGGATCACGGAGTCGCGGAACATCTGCCTGCGCGGCTCGTCCATGGCGTACCCGGCCCAGAACTCCCGCTCGGTGCGGGAGGTGAGGTGGCGGGCGTTGGGGAAGGTGGGGACCCACTCGCCGTTCACCTTCCGCGTGTTCCAGCCGACGTGGTCGGCGTGCAGGTGGGTGAGGATCACCAGGTCCACCGAGTCCGGGGGGAACCCGGCGGCGGTGAGGCGCTCGAGGTAGTCGGTGTCCAGGTCGTGCCACGCGGGATTGGCCCGCTCCTTGCCGTTGCCGATGCCGGTGTCCACCAGGACGCGCCGGCCGCCGACGGTGAACGCGAAGCTGTGACTGTCCAGGCGCAGGACCCCCGCGTCGTCCGCGAAGTGCGGGCGCAGCCAGTCCTGCCCGGCGACGAGGTCCGGGGTGGCACCGGGCAGCAGCCACGGTCCGGTCGCGGGCGGCAGGAGAACCTCGTCGACGCGGTGGACGAGGAGGTCGCCCACGGTCCAGGAGGGGACGGCGGTCGGGCCGGTGGCCGGGGGAGTGCTCATGATCGGTCGTTTTCCTAGGGAATGGCGTGCGGTTGTGGGTGGGCGGGCGCCTGGTCCGGGACTCAGCGCGGACGCGGCTAAACGCAATGTGTTTGCGTTAAGGAACCGTAGGCCCTAGAGTCCAGCTAACGCAAACATTTAGCTTTTGGTGTCGGGGCTGCTCCGCGGCTCCTGCCGTACGAAACCACTCGGACCAGCCCGCACCACCTCAGACCGCGCCCCCAGGGAGAACGCCCATGTCCTCCGCCGAACTCACCCCAGCGGAGGCGGCCCGCTGGGCCGCCCGCGCCGGGCTCCCGCTGCCAGCCGACCGGCACGCCGTGGTGGCGGCCACCGCCGACCACATCCACTCCGTCGTCGCGGTCCTGCGGGAGCTGGACTTCGGGGACACCCCGCCCGCCCTCGCCTACCGCGCGGAACAGGAGACGCATGATGCAGCCGTATGAACTTCCGCTGAGCGTCGCGGCCGAAGCCATCCGGACCCGGAAGCTGTCCCCCGTCGAACTGGCGGACTCCGTCCTCCGGCGCGTCGAGCGGGTGGAGCCGCACCTTCAGGCCTACGTCGCCGTCGCCGCCGAACACACTCGCCGGGCCGCGCGCGAAGCCGAGGGCGAGATCGCGGCCGGCCGGCACCGCGGTCCGCTGCACGGCATTCCGATGGCGCTGAAGGACCTGATCGACGTCGCGGGCGTGCCGACCACGGCCAGCTCCCGGGTCAGGGCCGGCCACACCGCGCGGGCCGACAGCACGGTCGCCGCCCGGCTGTCGGCGGCCGGCGCGCTCCTGGTCGGCAAGACCCACACCCACGAGTTCGCCTACGGCCTGACCACCCCGCAGACCGGCAACGCCTGGGACACCGGCCGGGTCGCGGGCGGCTCCAGCGGAGGATCCGCCGTGGCCGTCGCCGCGGGCACCGCCACCTTCGGCCTCGGCACCGACACCGGCGGGTCGATCCGGGTGCCCGCCGCGCTGAACGGGGTGGTCGGCCTGAAGCCGACCTACGGCCTCGTCCCCCGCCACGGCGTCACCTCGCTGTCCTGGTCACTGGACCACGTCGGCCCGATCACCCGCACCGTCGAGGACGCCGCCCTGGTCCTCGCCGCCCTCGCCGGCCCCGACCCCCGCGACCCCGCCTCCCTGACCGCCCCCGCCACCGACTATGGGCCGGGCGTCGGCACGGACCTCACGGGGCTGCGCGTCGGCGTGCCCCGCAACTACTACTTCGAGCACGTGGACGCGGAGGTGGAAGCCGCCGTCCGGGGCGCGATCGACCAGCTCGCCGCCCTCGGCGCACGGCTCGTGGACGTCGAGATCCCCATGACCCGCTACATCCAGGCCACCCAGTGGGGCCTGATGGTGCCCGAGGCCACCGCCTACCACGAGAGCACCCTGCGCACGGTCCCCGAGCTGTACCAGGCCGACGTCCGCGTACTCCTCGAGGCCGGCGAACTGATGCCCGCGGGGGACTACCTGCGGGCCCAGCGCTCCCGCACCCTCATGCGGCGGGAGTGGGCGCACATGCTGCGGGAGGTCGACCTGATCGCCGCCCCCACCGTCCCGGCGACCGCGGTCAAAGCCGGCCAGGAGACGATCACCTGGGCCGACGGCACCGTGGAAAGCGTCTCCGACGCCTACGTACGCCTGTCGTCCCCCGCCAACATCACCGGAGTGCCCTCCCTGACCGTGCCGGTCGCCCTCGACACGGCGGGTCTGCCGATCGGCATGCAACTGCTCGGGCGACCGCTCGGAGAGAGCGTCCTCCTGCGGGCCGGCCACGCCTACCAGCAGACCCGGCCCGCACCCGCACTCGCACCGGCGGTCTGAAACCCCGATGCCGAACGGAGACAGGCCGCCCGGCTAGAAGCAATGGATGAGCTTTAAGCTGGTTTCCATGAGCAGGCAGATGGTGCGTCCCGGCGGGCGCAGCGCCCGGATCCAGGCGTCCGTGCACGCCGCCGTACGCGAACTCGCGGCGGAGCTGGGCCGGGACGCCCTGACGGTTCCGCTGGTCGCCCAGCGCGCGGGCGTGACGCCTTCGACGATCTACCGCCGCTGGGGGGACCTGCAAGAGCTGCTGTCGGACGTCGCGGTGGAGCGGCTGCGGCCCGACACCGAGCCCGAGGACCACGGCACCCTGTCGTCCGACCTGACCGGCTGGGCCGAGCAGTTCCTCGACGACATGGCCGCCCCCGCCGGCCGCGCCTACATCCGTGACGCGCTGCTCGGCGACCCGGACGGCGGCAACGCCGGCCGGTGCTCCGACTACGCCGCCGCGCAGATCGACGTCATCCTCACCCGGGCCGCCGAACGCGGCGAGCACACCCCCGAGACCGAGACGGTCATCGACCACGTCGTGGCCCCCCTGATGTACCGCATCCTCTTCCGTCCGGACGGGCTCGACGCCTCCTACGCCCGGCGGCTCGTGGCGGGAGTGCTCGCCCCGAACCACCGGTGACCAAGGGCAGCGCGGCCCGTATCGTGGTCCCCCGGCGAAGGGGGAGGGGCACAGCCATGGGCTGCTCAGGCGGACGGGCGGCGGGCCGGGCCGTGGCCGCCGTGATGGGCGGGTCACTGCTGGCCGGCTGCGCGACGCGCGCCGGTGCGGGACAGGCCGGACCGACGGGTACGCAAGTGACCCCCGCGCGGCCTCCAGCCCTGTCGGACACCCGGCTCCGGGCGCTTCTCCTCACCGCCGGGGACCTGGGCGAGGACCACGCCCGCCAGGCGGTGCCCTCCCCTTCGCCCGGCGAACCCACCGCTTCCGTGAAGGGATGCCGTTCCCTGGAGCGGTGGGCGCGCGAGCGGCCGCTCAAGGACCTCGCGGGCGAGGCGGCGACCCGCTTCGTCTCCCCCTCCACCCGACACGAGCTGACCGAGGAACTGCACAGCGACCGGCCCGCCGCTCTCTCCGCCAGGCTCCGGGAGTTCTTCGACGCCTACACGGGGTGCCGCCGCTACACCCTCACCTCACCCTCGCTCACCATAGACATGACCGTGTCACAGGTGCCCGCTCCCCGGCTCGGCGACGAGAGCCGCGCCTGCCTGGAGCAGCTCACGTCGTTCACCGGCCCGAACGACTTCACCAAGACCGTGGCGGTCCGCGAGGGGAACATCACGGTGCTCCTGCGTGGCACACCGGCACTCGTCGACCGTGAGATCGGCACAGCCGTGGCCAGGCTGCCGACGGGCTGAGTACACCGCCGGTGGCCACTGGCGGGCCCGGTTGTCAGTGGCGGGTGGAAGACTGCCCGGCATGATCGAGACGAACCCGAAAGCGGACCTTCTCCGATACCTGCAAGAGGCGCGGGACGCGCTGCTGTGGAAGCTCGACGGGCTCTCGGAGTACGCCGTCCGCCGTCCGCTGACCCCCACCGGAACCAACCTGCTGGGGCTGGTCAAACATGTCGCCGGCGTGGAACTGGCGTACTTCGGCGACACCTTCGGACGCCCGTTCTTCGACCAGGAGCCGCCGCCCTGGTGGTACACACAGGAGGCGGAACCCAACGCGGACATGTGGGCCACCGAGCAGGAGTCACGGGAAGAGATCGTGGGGCTGTACCGCCAGGCGTGGGAGCACTCGGACGGCACGATCGCGACGCTGGCACTCGACGCGACCGGTCACGTCCCGTGGTGGCCCGAGGAGCGGCGGGAGGTGACCCTCCACCACGTCATGGTGCGCGTGGTCTGCGACACCCAGCGCCATGCGGGCCACGCCGACATCGTGCGCGAACTCATCGACGGATCCGCGGGGTACGCGCGAGGCCAGGACAACCTGCCGGCAACGGACCAGGCTTGGTGGGAGAGCCACCACCGGCGACTGGAGCGCGTGGCCCGGGACGCCGGCGAGAACTGACCGCGCCCGGCTGTCGCCGGCCCGTCGGATCAGTCCTCGGCGTCGACATCCGGACTCCCGGCCTCCGCCCGCAGTTTCGCCGACCGCTCGCGCGGGTCGTAACGAGGTCCCACCCCCTCGATCAGCAGCACGTCCCCCTCGATGTGGTCGGTCCGCAGCCGAAGGATCTCCTGGTACGCGGGGGAGACGTACCAGGCACGGGCCGTGGTCAGGTCCGGGAACTCGATCAGCACCATGCTGCCGGGCCAGGCACCCTCCCCCACCTCGGCCGGCGGACCGTGGATGACGAAGCGTCCGTGGAAGGGGTCGAGGGTGCCTTGGATGCGCTCCAAGTACTCCAGGACGTCGGGGTGATGACGACGGGTGCGGAGATGCGCGAAGCCGTAAGCGGGCACGACGAGTTCCTTTTTCCGGATCGTTCGCGTCCCCGTGCGGGACGACGCCCCGAACGTAGCCGCGAGCGGCACGGCGCGGCGATTACCAGGGAGGTAAGGAACACCGCGCCGTGCCGTCCCGGTGCGGCCGGCCTGGCCGAAGGGCCGAGCCGGTGTCAGGAGACCACGCGCAGGTGGGTCGGCCATCCGATGCGGTTGAGCAGGCGGAACATCTTCTTGATGTCCGCCGGACGCAGCTTCACGCAGCCGTTGGACTTGTAGTCCCCGTCGCCGTCCCACCGGCGGCTCTCGGTGCTCCCCTGGCCGCCGTCACGGTTCATCTCGGAGTGGATGAACATCTCCGTGCGCGTCAGGGTGCCCCGGGAACACTTCATGTCCTCCAGATGGACGGCGTACCCCTTGATGAGACGGCCGTCGTAGAAGGGATCCTTGAGCCTGATCCTCCAGTTCCCGTTCGGCATCCAGCCTTCGGCGCGGACGCAGTCGTCCTTGACGCCGGTGCCCGACCCGGCGCGGTAGGTGGCCTGGAGCCTGTCTCCCTCGTAGACGGAGAGTTTCGAGTGGGCGGGCGAGTCCGGGTTCTTGTCGAACACCAGGGTGGTCGCCGGCCCCGCCGCCACGGTCGCGGTTCTCGCGGGTCCGTGGGCGGTGGCGGCCGGGGCGAGGGCCGGCACCGCGGTGAGGGCGGCCGCCACCGCCACGGCGGCCGTGATGCCGCGTACGCGCCGTACGTTGCTGCTCATGTGTGTACCTGTCTTCTTTCCGCACGCCCTCTTCCGGCCGTGCGCGTGCGGGTGCGGCAGGGGGGCCGGGGGCGGGCGCCGCGACCCGCCCCTCCGGTTGCCGGGTCAGGCGATGGCCAGCCGGACCTGCGCGGACTTCGTCCCGCCGAAGGTGTACGAGAAGTACTCCCGGACCCCGGAGCCACAGGCGGACTTCTTCTCGTAGCCGCCGTTGCCGGCGTTGACGCGGACCACGGCGCACTTCATGTCGGCCCGGGTGTCCTCCACCCAGCCGGACACCGTCACGTTGTTGCCCGAACAGCGCAGGGTCCAGGAGGCCCTCGCCCCGTCGATCACCGGCGCGGCCGCCGAGGGGCACGTGGCCGCGCTCGCCGGGCCGGCGGCGGCCACGGCCAGGCCGCCGGCCAGAACGGCGGCCGACAGGGCGGACGTGAGGGTCTTGCGGACAGCGGACATGGCTGCTCCTCCAGGTGAGAGAGGTCGTGGAAGCCGGACCGGAACGCGTCTCGGGGGCGCGTCGCCGCCGACGGGGGCGGGACGGCCGGAACGCCGGTCGCGGCAGCAGCATGGCCGGAGGAGCCGGACGGCGGAAGCCGATGCCGGCCGCTTGCCCAGGCACATCCATGCCGCGTCCGGGCATCGGCGAACAGGGCGCCTATGACGTGCAGTCATGCCTGCGGGAGTGCGGGTCGGAACGTCATGCGGTCGGCCCTGTGCCGCCGCTTCTCACGCGGACGCGGACGGCGGCATGCCCGTGGGCCTCTGATACGCCGGGGCGCCGGCGGGAGGACGCTGCCGCACCAGCAGGGCCAGCCAGGTGTCCGGGTCCGCCCTGCCGGTGACGGGCAGGTGGTGGGTGCGCTGGAAGAACCTCAGGTCGTCGGCGGTCACCGCGGTGTACTGCCCCGACACCACCGTGCCGCCCTGGCCCACGTTGTCCAGGAGTTCCTGCACGGCCAGGACCATGTGCCCCGAGGAGCCGGGCCCGACGGTCTTCACCAGCTCCGGCCAGGTGTCCCGGCCCGCCTTGCCGTCGGACACCAGATGGTGCTTCCTCTGGAAGTCCATGACGGCGTCCCGGGTCTCCGCACCGAAGAAGCCGTCCGTCCTCACCTTGTAGCCGTGCGCGTTGAGCAGGTGCTGTAACGCGCGGGCACGGGTGTACTGGTCCTCCTTCTTCATCCGCAGCAGCGGCCACTCGTACGGCGACTCGCTCACGCGGAACGCACCGGGAACGCCGTCGGCCGGAAGCCCGCGCACCGGGGCGACCAGTGCGTGTACGGCGATCCCGGCGACGAAGGACAGCACGACCGCCGACGCGAGCAGCACCGGGAGCAGCCGGCGGGAGCGGGACCGGCCCCACGCGCCGGACCGGCCCGCCCGTACCGCGTCACCGGCACCGGTGACGGCGGTGCCGATGGAATCGTCGGCTCCGGGGTGGGATCCGGGCTGTTCCACGAGTCCGGTCGCGGTCCTGCCGCCGGCCGGCCGTTGGCGGCCGCTCTCCTCCAGCGCGGCCCGGCACAGCGCCCTGGCCGGTTCCAGCTCCGCCGCCGGGGCCCGCAACTGGGCGTGCAGGGCCTCCACCACCCGCAGAGGAGCGTTCAAGGGGTGCTTCGGATTGAGGTAGCGCGACAGCGTGGTCTGGTCGATGCCCAGTCTCGCGGCCAGCGCCTGCTGTGTCGGCCGGGCACCGCCGGGTGCGCTCCCGGCCTCCTGCCACCAGCGGCGCAGCAACAGCGCCAACCGCGCCCCCGGCGCCCGCTCCGGCGCCCGGCCCTCTTGCTCACGCATGTCCGTGTCCCCCAGTGGTCGTCAGGGTGGGTCAGCCGGCATCCGCACCGGTGCATGGACGGCATACGGCAGGCCGGCCGGGCATGCCTCGGCACGCATGGACGCATCGGCATACAGCGGCGCAGATCGTAGCGACACGGAAGCCGGCGTCCGGTGAGCCCGCCGGGCAGCCGCCGGCGGCTCCGCGCGGCCACGGGCACCGCGCGGCCGGGCATGGCAGCGGGCCCCCGCCCGTCGGAGGAGTGAGCGGAGAGCCGGTGTGACCACGCGTGCGTTCATCCGGACGAGTACGCGGTGCGGCGCCGGCCTGACGTGGGTGGGTCACTCACAGGGAGGACCCGATCAGGGCGAGCCGTCTGCCGGGGCCCGGTCCGTCGCGGTCTTTCCCCGGCCGGGGTCGAAGTGTGCCGGGATGTGCCGGAAGAAGAAGTTGTGGATCAGCCGGGCGGTGGCCTTGCTGTCGCCGAAGTACTCCTGGGCCTGGTGGAACTGGCCGGGGTCGAACAGCACGAGCCGGTTCGGCACCATCGCCAGGGAGAGCAGCTCCTGCCACCGGGTGATGTCACCGCCGTCGGCGAGGATCTCCTGGGCGTCCGGACGGCCGCGCAGTTCGGAGAAGTGACGCACTCCGGTGCGGCGGTGGGCGTAGAGGGAGGTGCCGCCGCGGCACTGCTCCGCCGTGTTCAGATAGAGCACGCCCGCCCAGCGGGCCTCGTCGATGTGGATCCGGGCGCCGCGGTGCAGGTTGACCTTCCAGTCCATCGCCGTCGACATGTGCAGATGGTTGGCGATCAGTTCCGCCCGGCTGCCGGGACCCAGCACCTCGCAGATCCGGCCGATGGCCTCCTCCTCCATCCAGCGCGGCGCCGACGCGGTGCGGTAGGCGAAGGCGCTGTCCGTGCGCGGGGTGAACGCGCGGGACAGCGCGGCGGCCCGGGCACGCTCGAAGTCTGCGTAGACGTCGTCGACGACGATGAGGGAGGCGTTGTCGATGCCGGTGACGGTCATGGCGAGGCTCCTTCGGGGTCACGGGCGACGGCGGCGGGATCGTGCGCGCCCGAGGTGCCCTCGCGCACGGGGGTGCCGTCGTGGACGCAGGCGCTGTCGCGCGCGGAGACGGCGTGGTCGTGGCCAGGGGCGGCGCGGTCCAGGACGAACGCCGTCACCTCGGCCACGGCCCGGCGCGAGGCGGCCTGGCAGAACCGCTCCACATGGCCGACCGGATAGCCGCTGAGGGTCACCGCCGCCCGGCCGCGCAGCCGTTCGGCGAGGCGCCGGCCGTGCCGGGCGTCGGCCCGGGTGTCATGGGTGCCGGTCTGGATCAGCACCGGCGGCAGCGGACCGGCGGGCAGCGGCAGGTGGAGCGGCGACAGCGCGGCGAGGGCGGCGCGCTGCTCGGGGCGGGACGGGTCGCCGAGCAGGGCCGTCCAATACCGGCCGATGCCGAGCGAGGGGAAACCGACCAGGTCGGTGACCGGGAAGCGCAGGATCCAGCCGTCGAACAAACCGGGCTCCAGCAGGACCGCGCGCGCGGCGCCGACCGCGCCCATGCTGTGCCCGAGGACGAACAGGGGCCGGCCGGGCCCGGTGTGCTCGCGCAGGTACCGGGCGGCGTGCAGCAGGTCGTTGTACCCGCGCTCGCCGGCCGGCACCCGATGGGCGGGGACCAGCGACCGGGTCACCGCCCGGGCCAGGGTGAGCCGTCCCGCGCGGGCCAGGTCCTCCAGGGCGCGTTCCAGCGGGGCGTTGGCGAGGGCGGTGAGCCCGCCGTGCTCCAGCAGCAGGACGGGCCCCGCGGTGCCGGACACCCGCACCGGGAGCCGGTGGCCGTCGCCCGCCGCGCAGAACCGGGTGGTTCCGGGCGCGGACGCCGGCCAGGGAAGCACGCGGAGGGTGCGCGGGGCCGGCGTACCGTCCAGAAGCTGCTCGACGTGGCCGGCGGTGCCGCCGTCGGGCCGGCGGCCGACCCTCAGCCACAGGGCGCAGCCGGCGTCGGGCGCGGCGGTGACCTCCGGGAACGAGTCCCCGGGCGCGCCCTGGGCGAGAAGGCGCGGCTCGGGGCTGTCGCCGTCGATCCGGTACAGGGCCTCGGTCCCGCCCGCGACCACGGCACGGACGACCACCCCCTGTCGTGTGCCCCAGAACCAGGCCGGTGCCGTCCCGTCCGGGAAGGCGACCGGTTCCCCGGCGGACGGATGCGTCGCGCCGGGCGGAAGGGCGTACAGGACGGCGCGGGGCGTGCCCAGCGCCTCGCCGCGCCACCAGCGGTGCGCTCCGAGGACCAGGCGGGTGCGCGGGGAGGACGCCGCCGGCAGTTCGGTGACGGTGGGGCGGCCGGATCCGGGGGCGAGGCGCAGCAGCCGGTGGGCCGTCACACCGCGTGCCGTCGACTTCACGAGCACGGCGTCCGGGTCGGCCGTCGGCTCCAGGGTGACCAGGGCGTCCGGGGCGTCGCCGAGCGGCACCGGCCGGTCGTGCGCGAAGGGTTCACCGGTGCGGTGCAGCGCGACCCTGATCCCGTCCACCGGGGGATCCTCCAGACGGGCGTCCGGCGGGAAACCGGTGTAGAGGAAGCCCGGCCCGGCCGGCCCGCCGGTCGCCGACGGCACGTGGGGCAGCCGGACCAGGGCGGGACGGCGGGCGAGCACGCGGTCCGGCGCGCCGGCCTCGGTGAGATAGCCGTAGTCGCCGCCGGGACGGCCGTACAGGACGGCGGCGGGCCCGCCGTGCGGGACGGCACCGGGTCGGCCGTGCGGGACGGGGGCGGATCCGGCCTCGGCCGGGTGGACGGCGAGGACCGTGAGGCCGTCGGGCCCCTCGGGCAAGGCGACCTCGCTCACCCCGGAAGCGTCCCCGCGCAGCAGCCGGGCCCCGCTCTCCGCGTCCTGCCACCAGTAGCCGGCCGCCCCGACGACCAGCAGCCCGTGCACCGCCACCGGCTCCGGCACACCGGACGGACGACGCTCCCCATACGCGTACACCCCGCGTCAGCCCTGCTCGTTGGAGGCGAGTTCGTGCCGTCCGGCGGCCAGGTACAGGCCGCCCAGGACCAGCAGCGCGGCGGCGAGGCAGCCCGTGATCGCCTGGGTGGGGAAGCTGTCCGCGGCGGGGGAGCGGACCAGCAGTACGCAGTATGTGAACGGGTTCACCGCGGCCAGGGCCCGCATGAACAGCGGCAGCCCGTCCAGGGAGTAGAACAGCGGGGCCGTCATGACCAGCGGCAGGCTGAACAGGGACGTCATCAGGTCGCGCTTGCTGTAGCTGTTGATCCCGAACCCCAGCGCGCATCCGGTCAGCACGGTCAGCAGACACACCAGGACCGCCAGCCCCGCCATTCTCAGGTCCTGGACCGGACTGCCGCGCCCCAGCAGCTGCTTGAGGACGCAGATGGCCGCGATCTGCACGGTCGCGACCACGGTGTTCGCCGCCAGGATCGAGCCGACGTACTGCGGGAAGGACACGTCCGTGGTCCGGGCGACCGCGTACACGCCCCACTTGCGGTCGTTGGCGACGTCGCCCATGCACCAGAACAGGGCGCGTACGGCGATCACCACGAGGACGCCCGCGTACGCGAAGTCGTCGTAGGCCATGCCGTCGACCCGGGTACCGGCCACCAGGGTGTCCAGGCCGGTGACCATGAAGAGGAAGTAGGCGGGGGCCTCGATGACCCGGCTGAGGTGGCTGGTCCGCCAGTTCCACACGCTGAGCAGGTGGAAGCGGGCCAGCGTCAGGGAGGTCTTCACTGCTGCACCGTCACAGTCTCGGTCTCGGTCTCGGTCTCGGGCGTGCGTTCGGCGTAACGGGCGAGATAGACATCGCGCAGGGACTGCTTCTCGGCGCTGAGGTCCTGCACCCGCAGCTCGGAGGGCAGCCAGGCGAGGACCGGGCGCAGCCCCGTGGCCAGCGGCACCCGCACCGACAGCCCCGCGCGGTCCGCCGCCGTCGTCAGGGCCCACTCCGCCGGCAGTGCGCGGGCGAGCCGTTCCGGCATGCCGTCCGGCATCGGCTCGGCGAACACGACGTTCACCTCCATCGTGGCCCCGGCCCGGCGGACGAACTCCGCGACGGGCAGATGGGCGCGCAGCCTGCCCTCGTCCAGCAGGACCAGGTCGGAGGCGGTCCGCTCGACGGCGTCCAGGTCGTGCGAGGAGACCAGCACCGTACTGCCCGCGGCGGCGCGGCCACGCAGATGCTCCATCACCAGCTCACCGGCCGCCGGATCGAGACCGGCCGTCGGCTCGTCCAGTACGTAGACGGCCGCGTCGGCCACCAGCGCCCGTCCGATCTGTACGCGCTGCAACTGCCCGCCCGAGATGTACTCGGCCTGCCGGGAGCGGACCTTGTCCAGGTCCAGCAGTTCCAGCACCCGGTCCACGGCGGCGACCGGCGTGCCCGTCAGCCGCGCCACCAGCTCGATGTTCTGGCGCACCGTCAACGACCAGTCGACCATGGTCCGCTGGGGCGCCCACATGATCCGGCCGCGCCCGATGCCGGTGGTGACCGTGCCGGAGGTGGGGCGGATCAGCCCCGAGACGATGTTCAGCAGCGTCGACTTCCCCGCGCCGTTGTGGCCCACCACGGCCAGCAGGGTGCCGGGTTCCACGGCGAAGGAGACGTCGATGAGGGCCTCCGTCCCCGTGCGGTAACGCTTGGTGACGTGATCGACGGTCAGGCTAGGCACCGAAGTACTCCTCCACAAGGTCCGCGCCCGCCTCCTCGCCGCCCTCGGCGGGCAGCGTCAGCAGGCTTCGTGCTCGGTCGGTCGCGAGCGTGCCCTCCAGCCACGACCAGGCCCCGGCCGGCCACACCCGTGGCACCGGCCCGCCCGGCTCCAGCACCGGCGGGGCGGACGTGCCGGTGCGCCGCACGGCGACCAGGCGCACCGGCCGCAGCCGTCGCCCGACGGGCACGACCGCGCCCAGGCCCTCCGGCCGGGCGAGCACCACCTCACCGCTCACCGTGCAGAAGGAGCGGCGCTGTTCCAGCCCGGCCAGGGCGCCCTCGCGCATCGCGGCCAGCGTACGGCCGCGCACCCCAGCCGGCGTGAGATACGGCCGGGCCGCGCCGGTGGCGCGCTCGACCACCAGCAACTGGTCCGAGGCCAGGGCCCAGCCGCGCGCGAGGAGCACCAGGCCGAGGCTGGTCTTGCCGCTGTGCGGTGCGCCGAGGAAGGCCACGCAGCGGCCCGCGCGCACCAGCACCGTGGCCTGCGCCGCGGCGACCGTGTCCCGCAGGACCCGGAACGGCGGCAGCGGTGACGGCACCGAGGACCAGCGGGTGAAGCGGCGCTCCTCGACGAGGTCGCCGCCGGGCTCCGCGGACAGCCGGAAGGACTTCGGTACGTCGTCCTTGGCCAGCAGCGAGCGCAGGAACCCGCCCTCGCCGGCGGACAGGTCCACCCGGTACCGGGGCCGCGCCCCGTCCCGGGCCCGGTGCGGTCCGAAGAAGAAGTCCAGGTCCACGGCGTCCGCGGGCGTGCACCGCACCCGGACCACGGTGCCGAAGAAGTCGAGGACGCGCTCGGCGCCCGGGTCACCCGGCATGGCGGTTCCCTCCCGCGGTCAGCTGTTCGCACGTCTCCAGCAGGGGCGCCAGGTGCCGGTGCGGGTCCCAGGCGACGCGCGTGACGGGCCCGTCGGCGCGCGCGGTGAAGCGGTCGCCGCGGGCCAGATCCAGGCGCCAGGACAGCCGGTACGGCCGGTCCGGCGGGGCGCAGCGGCCGAGTCGCTGCGGGCGCACCATCCAGGTGCTGCCCCAACGGGTGGGCACACACGGCGCGCCGGCCAGCAGCGAGGCGTCGAGCCACGGCAGCAGCGGCAGGCTGCGCGCGCGGACGCCGACGGGCCGGCCGTAGTAGTACAGCCGTCCCCTGGTACGGCGGTCCAGCACCAGCAGGTCGTCGGAGACGAACCGCCAGCCGAGGCGCAGCAGATGGGCGACGACGACCGACTTCCCGGTGCCGCTGGCCCCGGTGACCGCCAGCGCCCGGCCCTCGTCGTCCGGGGCGGCCAGGGCGGCACCGTGCCGCAGGCGCACCCGGTCGCGCAGCGGCGGCAGGCCGAAGGGCGGCACCGGCGAGGGCAACCGGGCCTGGACGCCCCACTCCTCGTACAGCAGCCAGGGCCTGCCCGGCGTGCGCCACCAGACGCGCTTGGGTGTCGCCGTGCCGAGGGCGGCGGTGAGGCAGCCGTCCCCGTCCGCTTCCAGCCGCACGCTCAACCCGGCCTCCTCGCAGGTCTGTTCCGGTACGAGGTGGTCGTCGAGGTAGTAGCGCAGGTGGCCGGCGTCGCGGGGGTGCGCGCAGTGGAAGTCCACGGTCGTGCCGAGGAAGCGGGCCCGGACGGCCGGGTGCGTGCGGTCAGGCATCGAGACCGGCCTCCATGCCCTGCTCGCGCTGCCAGGCGGTGAGTTCCTCGCTGATGGCCCGCCGGTCGGCCCGGTAGCCGGGCTCCTCGAAGGGCATGCCCCGCACCCGGCTCGGGATCAGGGAGCAGGCGTGTTCCCGCGGACTGAGGAGGCTGTCGAACATCCGCCACGGAAACTCCACGCTCAGCCCGAGCGCGGCCCGTTCGTCCCACAGCCCGCTGCCGGGGCGCAGCTCGCACTCGGTCAGGTACTTGGGCGCGGGCAGGCCCGCCCGGCGGTGTGCGCGGATCTCCGCGAGCAGGCGCCGGCGGTGGTCCGGTGTCTCCTTGGGATGGCCGATCATCACGCCCCACACGCTGCGCATGCCCAGCGAGCGGGCCGCGCGGAGCATCCGGACGCCCTCCTCGACGCTCTGCCGCTTGTCCATCAGCGCCAGATGGTCCTCCAGCAGGGTCTCGATGCCGAGCTGTACGGTCACCCGGCCGAGCCGGGCCAGCTGCCGCAGCCGTTCCCGGCCGAAGTCGGGCCGTATCTCGCAGAAGACGCGGTAGTCGTGCCGCTCCCCGGAGGCGTCCAGCGCCTGGGTCAGACGCGGGGGCAGCGCCGTGTCGAGGAACTGGAAGCGGCGCTGCCCGTACGTCCGGGCCAGGTGGGCCATCTCGGCCAGTACCCGGGCCGGGTCGTGCATCTTGAACCGGGCGTCGTAGGCGTCGTTGAAGTTGCAGAAGTCGCAGCGGTCCCAGTAACAGCCGCGGGACAGCTCCAGGCTCACCACCAGCCGGTCGCGCAGCCAGGGCCGGCGCGTCCCGGCCGCGACGAGGGCGGACTGCTCGGCGTACCCGTCCTTGAAGGTGTGCGCCCGGCCGGCCACGAGCCGGCGCCGCCCCTGAAGGGCGTGGTGCACGGCGTCGCCGAGGACGTCCTCGGCCTCCCCGTACACCACCACGTCCACCTCCTCGTGCCGGTCGAGGACGTCCCGGGCCACCTGCGAGGAGCCGAAGTACCCCCCGAGGACCACGCGCGGCCGGGGCACACCCCTGGCCCGGGCGGCGCGGGCCGCGCGGCGGGCCAGCAGCAGGCTGGGCAGCAACTGGAAGTGGGTGCTGGTCAGGCACAGCACCTCGGTGCCCACCAGGCGTTCGGCCAGCCGGTCCAGATACGCGTCGAACAGCTCCCGCAGCCGCGTCTCGTCCTCGGCGCCGGCGAGGATCTCGGTCCGGGACAGCTCGGCGCGTTCGGCCCGGTGGGCGGGGGCCGGCGGCGACCACAGGGGCAGCAGGGCGACGTCGGAGGCGAAGTGCCGGTTGGTGAACAGCTTGTACGCGCTCTCCGGCAGGCCCCGGCCGCGCGCGAAGGCGTAGAACTCCATGTGCGCCGGCAGGAACCGGGCCCGGCAGCCGAGCTGCCGCAGCCGCCGGGTGATGAGCACGGCCGGGTAACAGGTCGCGAAGGGGGTGAAGAAGGGCAGCGAGACCACGGCGACGGTGGCCGCCGGCGCGGTGCGCACGACCGGCGTCAGCGACAGGGGTGCGGGGCTTGGCGTCATCCGGGGGTCCCTCCGTGCCGTCCGGCGGTGCGAGTGACGTCGTGCGAATGGTGCGCGATGATGAGGGGTGGCGCGGGTCCGGTGCACCGGCTTGGCCCCGGTGCACCGGACCCGGCCCCTGCGGGCGGATCAGTCCACGACGAACTGCTTGTGCAGGCCGGAGGCCATGATGGCCTCCTCGATCGTGGGCTCGAAGAAACCGTCGTCCTCGAACTCGACCTCCGCCGCGGCGGTGTCCGTCTGCTCCTCTGCCATGGGTTCACCTCCTTCCGGCTACTCGGTGCGCTGACCTGTCCGGGGTCTCCACGGACAGGAACCGGGCGATCAGCAGCCGCCACACGAAGGCGCGCAGCCGCGGTACGGATCCCGGGGCGCAACGCGCGGCCAGCTCGGCCCACCGCAGGCCGTCGCTGTCGCAGCCGACGTCTTCGGCGGTGTCGGCGCCCTTGCCCGCGCCGGCGCCTGCGCTCGCGTCGGCGAGGAGCCGGGCGGCGGCGGCCCCGGAGGCGGACAGGCGCAGGCGCTGCCCGGTGATCCAGGAGGTCAGGAGGGTGTCGGTGCCCTCGTGGACGAGGCGGGCGCCCGGCGCGAGACGCAGCAGGAGGTCACCGGTCAGCTGGGCCGCCGAGGTCAGCGACCGGGCGTCCGGGCCGGCGGCTTCCAAGCACCGGTGGTGCAGCGCGGCCCGCAGCAGCCTGTGTTCGGCCTGGTCCCGGCAGACGTCCACGGCGCGCCCGGGCAGCGCGTCCAGCAGTCTGCTCGGCAGGCTGAAGAGGGCTCCTTCCCGGGGTTCGTAGAGGAGGGTCCGGTCGCCGTCGCGCAGCCGGATGACCCAGCCGCCGGCGGGCCGCAGCGCCATGTGGTCCCAGCGGGTCCCCGGGCAGGGCACTCGGGGCGGGGCGGCCCGGTGGCCCCGGCGGGAGTCCGCCCGCAGGAAGACGACCTCCTCGGCGGGGCGGTCCGCGGAGTCGGGGGAGCCGCTCAGGACGCGGTCCGCCCGGGCGGCGATGTCCCGGTCCTCCGCGCCGCGCGGCTGCGGAAAGGGGCCGACGTAGTCGTAACGCAGCGCCATCTGGAGGTCCTCGCCCGGGCCCGGGGGCTCCAGGCGCACCTGGTACTCCTCCGGGGCGGCGGCCACCGGGGACAGCGCGTCCAGGACGAACGGGCCGATGCCGAAGGTGCTGTCCGGCACGCCGTACCGCTCCCGCGACCGGGCGAGGGTCGCGGCCGCGAACTCCACGGTGCGGGCCGTCTGCCAGCGCGCCTCGCCGGGGAACCCGGCGATCCCGAAGAGGTGGACGCTGATGCCGGACGCGAGCAGCGCGTCCAGATTGGGCGCGATCCAGGACGCCTTGATGTCCTTGCGCATACGGTCGAGGACGTCCTGGTTGTACGACTCCAGCCCCAGGTCCAGCCGGCGGCAGCCGGCCGCGTACAGCGCGTCGGTCAGACGGCGGTCGATGGTGGGGGAGAAGCGGGTCTCGCCGTACCAGCGGTAGTCGCGGCCGGCCAGCCCGCGGGCCAGGCCGCGCATGCTGCGGACGGTCAGGATCTCGTCCACGAACTGGAAGTGCCGGATGCCGTGGCGCCGGTGCAGCTCGTCCAGCTCCGCGACGACCGCCTCAGGGGCGCGCATCCGGAACGCGTCCGAGGCGAAGGGGATCGCGCAGAACGCGCACTTCCAGGCGCAGCTGCGGGAGGCGATGACCGGCAGGACGGGTCCGGGCGCGAGGTAGCTGTCGGTCAGCGGGTGGTCGGTGAAGTCGGGCACGGGCAGCTCGCCGAGCGAGGCGGTCACGGGCGGGCAGCGGTGCAGGGCGTCACCGTCGGGTACGACGATGCCGGGGACACCGTGCGGGGTCCGGCCCGCGAGCAGCCGGTCCACGAGGGCCACGACCGACTCCTCGCCCTCGTAGCACACGAGGGAGTCCACCAGCGTGAAGAACGGGTGCCCCGGCCGCAGCCGGTCGGCGATCCGGGTGACGAAGTTGCCGCCGAGGGTGATGTGCGCGCCGGGCCGCTCGCGCCGGACCAGCCGTGCGGCCGTCAGCGCGGCGATGAGCTGGGAGTCGGCGGACACCGACAGCCCGACCACTTCGAGGTCCGGCAGCGCGCGCAGCCGGGGCACCAGGACGCGTTCGAAGACGTGCAGGTACGGGTTGTGCACGGGGTCGGTGACCGCGCGCATCACCTGCGCGCTGGAGACGGGGCGGTGGCGCAGGTCGAACCGGTCGAAGCTCAGCCGGGAACCGGGGGTGAGGGCGGCCATGCCGTCGAGGACGGCATGGCACACGGCGGTGGCGGCCCGGTGGCCGTCGATGTCCTCCACGGAGGCCGGCGAGCGCAGGAACGCCGCCGCGCGGTCCACGGCGGACCGCGCCGCCTCGAACTGGTCGAGGGCCCGGCCGGTCAACGTCTCCGACCGGTGGGCCGCGTACTCGCCGGCCCCCTCCCGGCTGAGCAGGTGGCGCATCGTCTCGGCGGACAGGTCGAGCGCGCGGGCGGCCACCCCGTGGCGGCGCAGCACGGCCAGCAGGAGGGGTACGGCGAGATGAGGCGCGTACGGGTTCCACAGCGGCGGGTTGACCAGCAGGACGCGGGGTGAGGAGGGGGCGGTGTCCGGGGCATCGGCTGTGGCGGGGGTATCGGGGGTATCGGGGGTATGGGGAGTATCGGGCGGGGGTGCGGGATTGCGTGGGTGCATGGGCTCACCTCGTCCCGTTCCGGGAAATGGTCCGGCCTTCACGGTTTTACGACGTCACGGTTTTTACGACGTCATCTTTTCTGCGTCGTCACGGCTTCCACGGCTTTCACGCCTTCGTGATCTCGTGACTTCGTGACTTCGTGACTTCACGGCGAAGGCACGGAGGAGCGGTCGGTGTAGGTTCCCTCGCCGTCCCAGCGGCCGATGCGTCCGGGGACGAAGGTGTGCCGCACCGCGTCCGCGTGCGGGGTCCAGGGCCGCCCGAGGAGACGGCGGGTCAATTCTTCGAGCGGACTTTTCGGGGCCGGTCCGTCGGCGAGGTTCATCGGTGATTCGAGTGCCACGACCGGATTGGAGATGAACCGGGGCCGGCCTCGGGGATTGGGTGCCGACTGATGAGCGGTCAGTGGGTGCAGGATCCAGGCGTCACCCGCCTTTCCGGTCAGGGAGAGGTGCCGCCCCGGGTCCCCGACGAAGTCCCGGGCGGGAATGTGCGCGCTGGTCAGCCCGGCCGGATGGCGGGCCAGGTGCCGGAGAATGCCGGCGGTGGCCGAGGGGGCCGCGAGCGTGGCGCCTTCGCCCTCCTCCACGTCGGTCCACAGCACGAACAGCAGGAGCGCCTGTTCGGGACTGTCCGGATGGTGCACGAAGAAGTCACCGTCCACGTGCCAGCTGTCGGCCAGCCCGGTGGTACGGAAGTTGCAGATCAGGGCGTTGCCGAGCCGGGCCGGCCGCTTGATCCGGCCGGCTCCGCCGAGCAGGGCGCACACGGCCGCCCAGAGTGTGGGCGCCACGTCGGCGAGGTCGGCGACGCGGGTCGGGGGCAGCGAGGTGACACCGGGCGGCACCGTGAGCCGTCCGTCCACGGTGAGCCCCTCCCTGCGGAGCGTGGTCTCGAAAAATACCTGGAGTCGCGATCCGGGGCTGAGGTCGAGCGCGTTTCTCACACGGACGTACCCGTGCCGGAGAAAAGAGGACACGAGAGAGACATGAGTCAACGGAGCCCCCCGTACTTCGTCTGACTGAGCCCTGAAAGGAATGGAGTCGAATGAGGGAGGGTGGTCAATCCTCGCCGAACATCGATGAATCACTCATCGAGGGAACTGAATCATCGGTGGAACGCTGAATCATCGGTGCGGTGGGATGCTAGCAGCGCCCACTTCGCGACGTCCATCAACGTGCGCTGTCCGTGCGGATCTTCAGAACTCCGCAAAGCGGACACCGGGCTTCTCAAACATGGAATTTCCCGCGCGGGTGGAGAGACGCGAGTGATCTCGAAAGGTCTCCTTTCGACAGGTCGCCGAGGGAATGCCGGACCGGCCCGCCGCCGGGAACGGACACCACGCTGTGCGCCGACATCGACACCCACGCGCGCCCCACACCGGCCGAACACCACCCGTACGAGTGACAGTGAGGTCTACCCGGGAACCGTCCGGAAGTTCTGGGTGCACGTGCCCGCACGGTACGACCCGGCGGAACCGGCGTCCTTGGTGGTGTTCCAGGACGGATGGTGGTACCTGGACCCCGCGGGGGAGGTGCGCGGCGCGATCGTCCTGGACAACCTCGTTCATCGCGGCGACATCCCCGTGACCATCGGCGTGTTCGTCGATCCCGGTGTCTTCCCCGGTGCGGAGAACCGTAAGAACCGCAACGCGGCAACTGTGCCTTCACCGCCGCGTGGTAGCGCAAGGCGGCCACCGCGACCTGCGCTGGAACGAGCCACGGCGGAACTGGCTGGCCGAGAACCTGCGCGTGGCGGCCGCCCTCGCTGAAGCGGGCTACGACTTCCGTCTTGTCCTGGGGGACGGAGGACACAGCCCGAACCACGGCGGTGTCCTGTTGCCGGACGCTCTGCGCTGGCTGTGGCGGCCGAACGAGAGCGGCCCCCCGGAAGCCTGAGCGATTCCGCGACCGGGGTGATCACGCACGGGACGCCGTTCGAGGCCCGGGCTCAAAGGTCAAGGTCGCGTTTGCCGACGGTGAGTTCGCCGTTCAGGATCACCATGCCGAGGTCACGGACGCTGCCGATGTCCGCAGTGGGATCGGAGTTCAGTACGAGCAGGTCGGCGCGCTTGCCGGGGGCCACCGCGCCGAGGTCGGGGCGGACGCACTGCCGCGAGGCGCCGCTGGTGCCCGCGGCCAGCACCTGCGCGGGCGTCATCCCGGCCGCCACCATGAGTTCGGCCTCCTCCAGCGTGTTGGCCCCGAACAGGCCCCGACCGCTGAAGGTGTCGCTGCCCAGCGCGATGTGCACGCCGGCCTCGGCGACCTTCTTGAGGTTGCCACGGGCGTCCGGGTGGGCGTCGTCGATCCAGAGCGTGGGCGTGTAGGTGATACCGCGTTCCAGCATCAGGTCGATGAGCGAGTGGTCGGTGAGGGGCTCGACGGTGACACCGTGCTCCAGACCGTCCGCCCCCGCCTCGATCGCCTCCCGGGCCGCGGCCTGCTGGGTGGTGTGGACGGTCACCCGAAGACCCCGCTCGTGACCGGCCTCGATCCCCGCGCGCAGAAGCTCGACGGGGAGTCGTATCAGCTCGACACCGTCCGGGAAGACGGGATTCCGCCAGAGGTACCCCGGTCCGCCGGAGTGCGCGCACGCGCCTTCCGACAGGAGTTTGATCGCGTCCACCTCGCGGTCGGCGAGGTGGTGCACCAGGTCGCGGATCTGCCGCACGCTGTCGACCTCTCCCGTGAAACGTTCGCGCGCCCACGGGTTGTCGCCGAAGACCGTGACGGCGGGATGCCCGTCGCGTCCGGTGATGCCGCAGCCGGTCGCCAGCAGTCGCGGGCCTCTGAGGGCGCCCGCGGCGATTTTGGACCGCGTGTCCAGGATTCCGTCCGTCGGATCGCCCACCGACTTGACGGTGGTGATCCCGTGGTCGAGGAACAGCCCGAGCTTTCCGGGGAGTTCGTGCTCCTCGAAGGCCCGCATCGAGTCCGGACCGGAGACCGCGTGCACGTCGTAGAGGTGAATGTGCGTGTCGATCAGTCCCGGCATCACCCACCCTTCGGCCGCGTCCACCTCTCGTCTGCCCCTGAGTGGCTCGGCCGAGACGGACGCGATCTCCTCACCGTCGATGGCGATGTCGTACAGGCCGGCGAGCGCCTGGTGGCCGTCGAAGACATGTGCGCGCCTGATCACGAGGTCGTGGATCGCGGGGCCGCGAGCCCCGGCATTCACGGTCGTTCCGGATTCCTGAGGCATCGCTCTCCTCTTGGCGCGCAGGCCGAGTCATGCGTCGTGACACACGTGTGTGCGTCACCGCTCGATCAGTGATCCTTCGCCTCGCTGTCGCGGGCCAGTATCCGCCGCAGCAGGCCGGCGATCGTCGTCCGGCCGAGTTCTCGCTCCAGAGCTCGCTCCGCGTATCGGAACTCGGCGTCGAGCAGGTCGCCGATATGGCGTCCGATCTCGCACGCCGTGCTGGGCGGACGGGTGTGCCGCGAGAAGATCCGGCCGTCCTCGACGGCGGCGTACGCGTCCTGGAGCGTGATGTCCCGAGGGTCGCGGGCCAGGGACCAGCCGCCGCCCCGGCCCTCGGCGGACCGCACCAGGTCGGCGTCTCGCAAGCGCCCGAGGACGCGCCGCACGAGGACTGGATTGCTGTCCAGGCTGTCCGCGATCTCCGCGGAGGTCAGCGCGCCTCCGCGCCGGTGCGCCAGCATCGCGAGCGCGTGCACCGCGACCGCGCTCCGGCTGCTGAGCCCCGTCAACTCCTGCTCCCGTCACCGCCCATGGCTAACTGAAACCAAGCTAGTTGCAGTTAAATCGACGGTCAACCGCCCGCCGCCCGGGGTGCCAGAAGCCCGGGGTGGCATGCGCGACGTGTTGCTCCCCGTCTCGCGGTGGACGATCCTCGCCCATGGGCTCCCGGCGCTTCAGGGGCGCTTCTCAGGGCCGGGTGGGACTTGCCGCCCACACCGTGGGGGTGCGGCCCGACCAGGGGCTCGCCTGTTCCAGTTGGCCGGCGAGGCGGAAGAGGCGGCCCTCGAGTCCGTGACCCGCGGCGAACTGCATACCGATCGGGAGCCCCGTCTCGGCGTCGGCCGTCACGGGTACGGACATGGCGGGCGTGCCCGCCACGTTGAACGCCATGGTGAAGGGTGAGCGGTCGTTGAGGCGCTCGATCCAGCCGAGGCCGTCCAGCGCCTCCGCTCCCTCGGCGTAGGTGCCCAGGGGGACGGGCGGTTCCGGCAGAGTGGGGGTGAGCAGGATGTCGTGGACGTCGAAGGACCGTGCCAGGCTTCGGGCGACCCGGTTCCGGATGGTGAGGGCGGTGACGAACTGGGCGCCGCTGACCCGCTGCCCGTAGTGGTAGCCGGCGAGGGTGGGCGCTTCGAGGGTGGAGGAGTCGACCGGCCGGCCGAAGGCGGTGGCCAGTTCGTCGATCTGGGCCGTCAGGTTCGCCGCCATCAGACGGGCGTTGGCCAGGACGAACTCCTCCCAGTGGGCCCCGAGGCCGGCCTCCGCCTCCTCCACCCGGTGGCCGAGGGATTCGAGCAGGCGCACGGTGCGGGAGAGGGCGTCGGCCACGGGCGGGGTGGTGCGGCGGCCGCCCCACGCCTGCGGGAGCACACCGATCCGCAGCGAGCCCGGAGGGCGGGTGACTTCCTCCGCGTACGGCCGGGACGGTTGCCGCGCGGAGTAGGGGTCGCCCGGTTCCGGGCCGCTGATCCGGTCGAGCAGTGCGGCACTGTCGCGTACGGTGCGGCTGAGGCTTCCGTGCACGGCCAGGCCGTTGAAGACCTCGTCGAAGTCGGGGCCCATGGAGACCCGGCCACGGGTGGGCTTCAGTCCGAACAGGCCGTTGTAGGCGGCCGGGATGCGCAGTGAGCCGGCGGCGTCGGTGCCGTGTGCGATCGGGACCACCCCGGCGGCGACAGCCGCGCCCGCGCCCCCGCTGGATCCCCCCGCGCTCCGCTCCCGGTCCCACGGGTTGCGGGCCGCGCCGTACAGCAGTGGTTCCGTCGTGATGCTGTAGGCCATCTCCGGTGTCGCGGTACGCCCGAACGTCACGAGGCCGGCCCGGCGGAAGCGCGTCATCAGGGAGGAGTCGGCGCGCGCGACATTGCCGGCCGCGAGGCGGCTGCCCAACTCCATGCGCCTGCCGGCCATGGCGACTCCGATGTCCTTGATCAGGAAAGGCACCCCGGCCAGCGGTGCGCTGCCAGGGTCGGGCACGTCGTCGGCCGGCCATGTCTCCACGATGGCGTTGATCCGCGGATTGACCGCCTGTGCGGCCTCCCGCGCGGCTGTCTCCACTTCGGCGGGGGGCACCTCGCCCTTGGCCATCAGCTCCGCGAGCCCGACCGCGTCGAAGCTCACGTACTCGGAAATCCTCACTGTCACTCCCAGCAGGGCAGAACGATACCGATGGGTCTTGGATGAGACCGAACGGTATCGCATGGAACGGGCTGGTACCGTAGCGGTGGGCGCGGGGCCCGACAGCCGGACCGGACGTCACGGAGTAGTCATGGAAGCGACCGCCAGAAGGCCGGGCAGGGTGGCCAAACTGCCACCTCGTGAGCGCATCCTCGACGCGGCGGAAGAGCTCTTCCAGAGCGAGGGAATCCGGCGGGTGAGCGTCCAGGCGATCGCCGAGAGGGCCGAGACCACCAAAATGGCGATCTACCGGCACTTCGAGACCAAGGACGCCTTGGTCGCGGAGTGGCTGCGGATCGTCGCCGCCGACTACCAGGCGGCCTTCGACCGGGCCGAGGCCGAACACCCGGGCCGGCCCAGGGAGCAGATCCTCGGCCTGGCCCGCTTCATCGCCGAAGGGCTGCCGGCCATCTCGCACCGGGGCTGCCCGTTCATCAACTCCCTCGCCGAACTGCCCGACCGCTCCCACCCCGCACGGCAGGTGATCGAGGAGCACAAGGCCCGCCAGACCCGCAGACTGGTCGGCATGTGCGCCGAGGCCGGGCTGACCGACCCTCGGCAGGCCGCGGCCGAGATCACCTTCGTACTCGAAGGCGCGCAGGTCAGCACGCAGAACGGAAGCATCGACCAGGCGGACAACCGGCTGATGAGGACCGTCGAGGGCATCCTGGACCGGTACCGCTCCCCCCTCGGTGCACCCCCCGCCACGACCGGCTGACCGCCCGTACCCGCGTCCCCGCCACCGAGCGCCCCGGGCGCGCTTCCGGGCCCGGGGTGACCGGCCCGGCCGGCACCGCCGGGCCGCGCGCCGTTTTACGAACAAGCGGAAGGGCCTGCGGCCGGAGGCCGCTGGGTCACCCGGCGAGGGAGTGGGCGAGAAGGGTCTCCGCTGCCGCCCGTGCGTGCCGGCCGTAGTCCGGGTCCCCCAGCACCATGGCCCGGCTGGCCGCCCCGTCCGCGAGGGTGACCAACTGTTCGGCGAGGGTGGCCGGTTCACGGCAGCCCAGTTCCGTCACCAGCGCGGTGACCAGCCCCACCATGCGTAGTTTCTGCTCGCGGGCGTAGGAGTGGACCGTGCTGTCCGGGTCGGGGAACTCCGCCGCGGCATCGATGAACGGGCACCCGCGCACCGTTTCCGCCTCCGGCGAGGGCTGGTCGAACAGCCCGAGGATCCGCTCCCGCGGCGGGATGTCCTCGCGGGTCAGCACGCTCTCCAGGGTCGCCCCCGACGAGGCGAGGTCCTGGAGGTGGGCGATCACCAGGTCGCTCTTGGTCCGGAAGTGCGCGTAGAGCGTCCGCTTGGACACCGGTGCCGCCTCGGCGACCTGCTCCATGCCGGTCGCGTTGATCCCCTGGACCGCGAACAGCCGGGCGGCGGCGGCCAGGATGCGCTCCCGCCCGCCACGCCCGCGCCCCCCGGAGGCCGTAGTCGTCGCACTCATGCACCAAGTATACGTCTCCGTTTACCTCGCCGGGCGGCGTCTGCTAGGGTCCCGTGGCATCCACAAAGTAAACGGTCACGTTTACATCATGCTGTCGAGGAGTGCCCCATGAGCCTGTTGGTCCCCACCCAGCTGAGCGGCTGCGCGGAGAAGCTGATACGCGGCCGTCACGCGACCCGCGCGTTCCGCCCGGACGCGGTGCCCGAGGACACGCTGCGCGCGATCTTCTCGCTGGCCGGCGCCGCGCCGTCCAACTCCAACGCGCAGCCGTGGCGGGTGGAGGTGGTCAGCGGCGCCGCGCGCGAGCGCCTCGCGGACGCCTTGCAGGCGGCCCACGCCGCACACCGCACCTCGGTCGACTTCCCGTACTCCGAGGACATGTACGCACAGGTGCACCAGGCGCGCCGGGCGGCGTTCGGCGCCCGACTGTACGGAGCGCTGGGCATCGGCCCCGACGATCACGAGGCGCGAGCGGCCTACGACGCGCAGAGCCTGCGCTTCTACGGCGCGCCCCACGCCGCGTTCCTGTTCGTCACCGGGGACGGCGGGCCCCGGCTGGCCGCCGACGCCGGCGCCTACATGCAGACGCTGCTCCTGGCGATGACCGCGTACGGCGTGGCGAGCTGCCCGCAGGGGCTGCTGAGCTTCTACGCCGACACGGTACGCGCCGAACTCTCGGTCACCACAGGGAAGTTGCTCGTGGGCATTTCCTTCGGGTACGCCGACGAGGCCGCGCCCGTGAACCACGTCACGACCGAGCGGGCCGCGCTCGAAGAGGTCGCGGCCTTCCACGGGTAGGGAGTGTCCGCGGAAGGGTCCTCCTGACCGCCGCCCAGGCGTACGTGAGCGTCGACCTGGGCGGCGGGCCGTACCCCCACGGTGCGAACCGACGGCGCGTGCTCAGGAGTCGTGCCGGTGCTCGGCGGCGAAGGCGGCCAGCCAGGCCAGGGGAGCGTTCCAGTTGATGGCGACCTCGTTGGTCGAGTACGAGCCGATGTCGTCCACGTAGCAGGCCGCCGGGCTGCAGCCGGGCAACCGCTCCTCGGCCACGGGGTCCTGAAGGGCGCTGTTGGGTCCGCCCGCCAGGGAGCCCGCAGGCGGGTTGGGCAGCGAGGCGTCGTACTGGTGCGCCCAGAACCGGTGGTGCTGGTTGTGGGAGTACCGGGTGCCGTAGCCGGTGACGTAGGACGTCCCGAGCGCATTGCGGCCCAGCAGGTAGTCCATCGCCTCGACGGCGCCGTCACGGTAACGCCGTTGCCGGGTCAGGTCATAGGCGACCCCCATGACGAGGGCGTTGTTCGCGACCTGGCTGTTGGAGCCCCAGACGTACGCCGACGCGGGAATCGTGGCCGGATAGCCCTGGCTGCTCAAGGTGGTGAGATAGCCGTCGGCGGCGGAGACGACGGAGGCGCGCAGCCGGGCCACATCCGGGGCCGGCAACCGGTTCGGCACGGTGGCGAGGGTGAGACGGCCGAGGGCCGCGGTCTCGGCCCACCCGAAGCCGAAGGAGGTGAACGCGTCCGGGGACGTGTGCCAGGAAGAGGAGGTGACGGCGTCGCGGTACGTCCTCTCCCCGGTGGTCGCGTACAGTTCGCCCGCCGCCCAGTAGAACTCGTCGCTCACCTGCCCGTCGCCGTACGCGCCGCCGCCCGTGCTGTCGGAGTCCGGCGCGATCATGCCGGGGTTGGCCTCGGCGGCGGCCCAGGCCTTGCGTGCGGCGGTCAGGCAGCGCGCCGCGAACGCCCGGTCGAACGGGGCGTACACCCGCGCGCACTGCGCGGCCGTCGCCGCGAGGTTGAGGGTGGCCGCCGTGGAGGGCCGGTGCAGTTCGCGCGGCTGCGGATCCTGTTCGGGACGGGTGGGCAGCGCCGTCCAGTTGGCATCGTGGATCTTGTGGAAGGCCATGCCGGCGTACGGCCGCCCGTCCGGCACCTGCATGCGCAGCAGGAACTCCAGCTCCCAGCGGGCCTCGTCGAGCACATCGGGCACGCGGTTGCCCCGCTCGGGGACCCGGAGTGTGGAGTCACCGAGGGCCTTGGCCGTGCCGGCGCGCGCCGCACGGTCGTAGGAGTTGACCAGCAGCCAGGTGGAAATGCCGCCGTTCACCACGTACTTGCCCTGGTCGCCGGCGTCGTACCAGCCGCCGCGGACGTCGAGGGAGTAGTCGCAGACACCGGCCTGGCAGGGCACCTGCGTGTCACCCGTGTTGGGGGCCACGCCCAGGTGCCCGGCCGGCCGCGCGTAGGCCGCCCCGGCGAGGGAGGGCTCGATCGGAGTGCCGCTGCGCTGCTGGTAGAAGAAGGACATCGAGTCGGAGAACAGGGGGCTGTAGAGGCCGGCACGGATGTCGAACGCCGGACTGCTCTGCCCGTCCACCACCAGGCGGAAGCCCTTGCCGGTGCCCTTGTACGACGTGAAGTCGGCCAGATGGGTGGAGTCGCCGGACGCCGCGTCGGTGCCGCGCGCAGCCGTGGAGCCGGAGGCGACGGTCCGGCCGGAGGCGTCGACCAGCTGCCACGCCAGCGGCTGAGCCGACGAGCTGACGACGGTGGCGCGCTTCGGGCCGTCCGGGAGGTACCCGACCTGGTTGACCCGGACCGGGGAGTCGGCGAGGGCAACGGTGGGCGCCGCTCCGGTACGCGTGAACCCCGCGGCTCCGGTGGCGTCGGTCAGTGTGCCGGCGAGGGCCAGCGCCGTCACCAGGCTGACGGCCGCCACGCGACAACGACGCAGGACGGTGGGGGAGGGGGAGGCCATGGGCTGCTCCTGGGCTGGACGGGACAGGAGTGGGAGCGCTCCCACGCAGCGTTGCATGGTCATGTCACTGCGTCAATCGGTCCTGCGGTGATTGGTGTGGATCCGGGGCACGCCGTCCACGCGGCCGGGATTGCTCCTGGTGCACGGCCGGCAGGCCCATCGCGGCCGAGTCCCGCGCGACCCGCAGGCGGGCCGGACCCTACCCGTTGTCCGGTTCCGAGGAGTGGGCCAGTACCGTGCGCAGCCACACTTCCGAGGTGTTGACGTGCAGCATGGCGGTGGACTGTGCGAGCAACTGGTCGCGGGCGCACAGGGCGTTGTAGATGGCCTCGTGCTCGGCGAGGGTGACGTGCGAGGCGTTGCCTTCGATCAGACCGCGCCACACCCTGGCCCGGATGGTCCGGCTGGACAGCCCCTCCAGCAGCGAGGTCAGCGTCTCGTTCCCGGTGGCGGCGATGACGGTGCGGTGGAAGGCCGTGTCGTACCGGATCAGCAGTTCGGCGTCGTCCCGGGCAGCGCGCATGTCCTCCAGGATCTTGCCCAGGGCGTCCAGGTCCTCCTCGCGCATCCGGACCGCGGCCAGGCCCGTCGCCATCGGTTCCAGCAGACGGCGGACCTCCATGACTTCCAGCAGGGTGTCGTCGCGCAGCAGTTCCACGGCCACGCCGAGCCCCTCCAGCAGCAGGCGCGGGGCGAGACTGGTGACGTATGTGCCGTCACCGCGGCGCACGTCGAGCACGCGGGCCGACTCCAGGACCTTCACCGCCTCCCGCACGCCACTGCGGGACAAGCCCATCTGGGCGGCCAGCTGGGGTTCGGGTGGCAGGCGCGCACCGGGCGGCAGTTCACCGGACTGGATCAGGGACCGGATCTTCGCGATCGCCTCGTCGGTCAGTGCCACGTAAACCCCTCGGAGCGCGGCGGGAGCAAGACATCATACCTTCGGTAGTGGGCGGTGCGAGCGTGGTTGTCCATGGGCGGTCGTGGGGTCGGCGCCCCCCTGTTCAACCCGCGGACCGGGGAGACCCTATCAACGGGGCGAGTGCCGTCCCGGGCGGTCGATTGCCGTCCGGCACCTATGGCGCGGAGATCAGCGGAGGTTCCAGAGGTGACGTCAGATGTAGGGGCCGGCGGGAGCGCTGCCGGGCACGATGAACAGGTCGATGCCGTGCGCGGCGGAACAGCCCTCGTTCCGGGCGGAGTTGAGGAACACCGGCCCGGCCGGCGCCCGCTTACCCTGGCCGGAGCCCGCCGAGCGCAGCGCTGCGGGCGGACCCGAAGCGGAAGGACTGCCCGATGAACGCGTCTCCGTCTCCCGCCCACCGTCCACTCCGGATCGACGCGCACCACCACCTGTGGAACCCGGCCACACGTCCCCACGAGTGGCTGGCCGGCGAGGAGATGACGCCGATCCGGCGCCGCTTCACCGAAGCCGACCTGCGCGCGGCGGCCACCTCGGCCGGAGTGGGGCGCACGGTGCTGGTCCAAGTACTGCCCGACCTCGAGGAGACGGCGGAGTTCCTGGCGCTGGCGGCGGGCTCGCCCCTGATCACCGGGGTCGTCGGCTGGGTGGACCTCACCGCACCGGACGTCGCCGACGTCCTGGCCGGGCTGCGGTCGGGGCCCGGCGGGCGCTTCCTGGTCGGGGTGCGCCATCTGGTGCAGGGCGAACCGGACCCTCGGTGGCTGGTGCGGCCCGATGTCCTCGCCGGGCTGCGCGCGGTGCGCGACGCCGGGCTGGTCTACGACCTGCTCACCCTGCCGCACCAGATGCCCGCGGCACTGGAGGCGGTACGAGCGGTCCCCGACCTGCTCTTCGTTCTCGACCACCTGTCCAAACCCGACGTGGCGGGCGGGTCGTTGCGCCCGTGGGCCGACCGGATCGGCGCGCTGGCGGAGCGGCCCAACGTGGTGGCGAAGCTGTCCGGCCTGGTCACCGAGGGCGACTGGGCGACATGGACGGTGGACGACCTGCGGCCCTACGCGGACGTCGCGCTGGAGGCGTTCGGACCCGGCCGGTTGATGGTCGGCTCCGACTGGCCGGTCTGCTTGCTCGCCGCGGACTACGCGCGCGTGTTCGCCACCGCGGAGGAACTGCTGTCCGGCTGCACGGCCGACGAGACGGTGCAGGTTTTCGGCGGCACCGCCTCGCGGGTCTACGGCCTGGGGTAAGGCACACGCGCCCGCGTCCGCAGTGGTGGCGGGTGCCGCCCACCCGCTGGGACGGGCGACACTCGGTCGGATCAGACGGCGGTGATGGTCCACTGGAGGTTCGTGCTGCTGTCCGGCGCCCACAGGCCCACCGTGGAACCGGACGCGACAGCGCCGCGGCCGTCCAGGGCCGTACCCGTGCCGCGGTTGACGATCTGGTAGCGGCCGGCACCCATGTCCACCAGCCGCCACTGCTGGTTGACGCCCCCGTTCCAGGGCGCCTGGCGGGCGTCCGCGCCGTTGGCGCTGTTGCCCCAGCTGTCGGCGGCCATGCCGTTGGTCCGGTTGACGATGCGGTACCAGCCACTGCCCAGGCCGACCAGCTGCCATTGGAGGTTGGTGCTGCCGTCGAAGCTCCACGACTTGAGCACCGAGCCGGAGGCGACGTTGCCGCCGCCGTCCAGGGTCAGGCCGCTGGTGACATTGCTGATCCTGGCCCACGTGGTGGGGAGGTCGGCCGCGCCCAGTGCGGGGATCGGCCCGGAGAAGGTCAGCTTCACCACGTACGCCGGGGCGGTGAACGGCGCGCTCGATGACGGCATGGCGATGTGCAGTCCCGAGCCGTCCTGGGTGCGGCCGGGCAGGCTGGTGTAGGTGCCGGCGCCGGGACCGAGCAGCTGGACCGAGGCGAGTGTGCCCAGGTTGATCCGGCCGGCGGCCAGGGTGCCGATGGTGAGGGTGCTGCCGGGCCAGCCCAGCACGGTCGCGTAGAGGACCGTGTTCGCCTTGTCACGGGTGAAGCGGATGTCGGCGCTGGTACCGGGTCGCGGAGTGACGAAGGAGCCGCCGCCCATCTTCGTCGGGCCTTCGCCGTAGACGGTCCAGGCGCGGGTGGCGTAGACGGACTCGCCGAAACGCTTCAGGTAGTCGCCGATGCCCAGCAGGATGCCGCGCTGTCCGCTGGGGATGGTGCCGTCGGCGGTCGGGGCGATGTTGAGCACCATGGTGCCGTTCTTGCTCACCCGGTCGATCAGCGAGTGCAGCATGGCGGGCAGCGAGTAGTAGCCGATGCCGGCCGTGTAGCACCAGCTGGAGCTGGAGACGCTGTCGTCGGTCAGCCAGTACGGGGACTGGATGTCGGCCGGGCCGCCGCGTTCGAAGTCGTATACCTCGCCCCTGTTGTTCAAGCCGTCCTTGTAGGTGGCGACGACCTCCTTGTCCCAGGCGACGGCGCGGTTGTAGTAGTAGGACAGGAACTTGAGCCGCTGTGCCTCGTCCACCCGGGAGAGGTTGAAGTCCTGCCACAGGATGTCCGGCTGGTACCCGTCGATGATCTCCTTGAGCTTGTCGTACCACAGTTGGTTCTCGGCGGCGGCGCCGAGCTGTCCGTACAGTTTCTTCAGCGTGGTGGTGGACTGCGCGGGGACGTTGTCGTAGAAACCGGTGAAGTTGTAGGCGTGGTGCATGGCCACCATCAGCTTCAAGCCCTTGGCGCGGATCGCGTCGGCGTGCAGCCGGAGGAGGTCCAGCCGGGGGCCTCTGGCCACCGAATTCCACTCGTTGACACCGCTGTTCCACATCGAGAAGCCGTCGTGGTGCTCGGCGACCGGCCCGGCGAACCTGGCGCCCGCGTCGGCGAACAGCTGGGCCCACTCGTCGGGGTCGAAGTTTCCGCCGGCCGACTTCAGCCTGGGCGCGAACTGCACGAAGTTGCCGGCCTTGTCCCGGGCACCGTCGATGAAGTTGTGGTACGGCCACGTGTTCGGCTCACCGTAGACGCTCGTGTGGTGGGTGTTGGCGCGCGAGCCGCCGATGTACATGTTGCGCGGGTACCACTCGTTGTCGTACGCCGGGACGCTGAAGGTTCCCCAGTGGAAGTAGATGCCGAACTTCGCGTCCTGGAACCACTCCGCGGCGGGCGGGTGCTGGTCCACCGACGCCCAGTCGGGGGAGTAGCCGGCGGGGCCGGGGATGCTGACGCCGGTCGGGGCGTCGCCCAGCGCTTCGGCGCGGCCCGCCAGGCCGAGGGACGCTCCGGTGGCGCCGAGCACCGTGAGGAACACGCGACGGCTGTGGGGAGACGCTGGCATGGGAACCTCCGGATCGGACACGGAAACCGCGACGCGCGAGACATCTGACGTTAGGGGCGCCCCACTGTCCGGTCAATGACCCGCACATGGCAAAACGCGAGGAGTGCGCGTGCGTAGATCAGATGTATGGGTCTCCTTCGCGCCACTGGCACCCTCCGCACCGGGGCCGCTGTTCCTCACGATTGATGGGATGGATCGGATGCCCCGGCTTCGGCGCTCGATCCGGAACAGCGCGCGGATCTGGGGTTTTCGAGCCATGTATGTCCAGCCCATGGACAGCTGCCGCAGCCGGTCCTATACATACATCCCATGTCTCCGGGTGGTGGCGAACGCATGCCGTCCAGGCGAACGAACCCTCTTCCGTTCCGGGACCAGCGCAAGGAGAAGCGCCCATGAGACTCAGACTCGTGCTCTGCTCCACCCTCTCCGCCGTGTCCGTACTGACGCTGCTCAACGCCTGTGGCGACTCCGCCACCGCGTCGGGCGACGGGCCGTTGGTCGGTGTCGACTACCCGCGTTCCGACACCGACTTCTGGAACTCGTACATCAGGTACACGCCGACGTACGCGGGGCAGCTGGGCCTCGGCCTCAAGACCACCAACTCACAGAACGACGTCGCCAAACTCGCCGCCGACGCGCAGACGTTCATCAGCCAGGGCGTCAAGGGCATCGCCATGGCCCCTCAGGACACCGCCGCGATCGCGCCGACGCTGGCGCAGCTGGAGGCGAGGAAGATCCCGGTCGTCACCGTCGACACCCGGCCGGACAGCGGCAAGGTCTTCATGGTGGTCCGTGCCGACAACCGCGCGTACGGCGAGAAGGCGTGCAAGTACCTCGGCACCCGGCTCGGAGGCAAGGGGAAGGTCGTCATGTTGCAGGGCGGCCTGGACTCCATCAACGGCCGTGACCGCACGGAGGCGTTCCACGCGTGCATGAAGACCCGCTACCCGGACATCAAGGTGTTCGGGGAGGCCACCGGCTGGGACGGTGCCGTGGCCGCGCAGAAGCTCCAGACCGACCTGACCGCGCACCCGGACATCAAGGGCGTCTACATGCAGTCCAGCTTCGCCCTGTCCGGCACCCTGCAAGTCCTCAAACAGAAGGGCCTGTTGACCGGGCCGCGGGACAAGAGGCACGTCTACGTCGTCTCCAACGACGGCATCCCCGAGGAACTCGCGTCCATCGCCGCGGGCAGGATCGACGCCACGGTCTCCCAGCCGGCCGACCTCTACGCCAAGTACGCCCTGTACTACCTGAAGGCCGCGGTCGACGGGAAGACGTTCCGGCCCGGGAGGACCGACCACGACAGCACCATCGTCCAGGTGCGCGAGGGCCTGCTGGAGGACCAGCTCTCCGCCCCGCTCGTCACCGCCGACGGCGGCACCTACGGCGGCGTCCCCAGCGTCAGGAGCGACGACACCTCCCTGTGGGGCAACCACGTCCGATGACGGACCCGAGGTCCTGCACCAGCACACGGACACAAGGCGGCTGAGATGAGCGAGGGAAAGCGAGCGGCCGACCCCGTGCCCGCCCCGTCGGCCGGCGGGCGGGCACCGACGGACCCACCCGTCGTCGAGGCAGTCGGCATCGTGAAGCGATTCGGTCCGACGGTGGCCCTGAACGGCGCCCGGATCACCATCCGGGCCGGCGAGACCCACGCGCTCGTCGGCCGCAACGGAGCCGGCAAGTCGACCCTGGTGTCCGTCCTCACCGGGCTGCGGGCCCCGGACGAGGGGACGGTCGCCTTCGACGGCACCCCGGCCCCCCGGCTCACGGACCGCGACGCGTGGCGGCGGCGCGTCGCCTGCGTCTACCAGAATCCGACGATCATTCCCACGCTGGCCGTCGCCGAGAACCTCTTCCTCAACCGGCACGACCACGGCCCAGGCGGGCTGATCCGCTGGCAGGCGGTGCGCCGCCGCGCGCGGGATCTGCTGGCGGCCTGGTCCGTGGACGTGGACCCGCAGGCCCCGGCCGGCGAACTGAACGTCGAGCAACGGCAGTTCGTCGAGATCGCGCGGGCCCTGTCCTTCGGTGCCCGGTTCATCATCCTGGACGAACCCACCGCCCGGCTCGACGGCGCGGCGATCAACCGGCTCTTCGAGCGGATCCGCGACCTGCAACGCCAGGGCGTCACGTTCCTCTTCATCAGCCACCACTTGGAGGAGATCTACGACATCTGCGACATGGTGACGGTCTACCGGGACGCCCGCCACGTCCTGACCGCGCCCGTCGAGGACCTCCCGCGCGCCGAACTCGTCGCCGCCATGACCGGCGAGGCGGCCGCGGACCGGCACGCGGAACGGGCGAGCACCGCCGACGCCGACGCGGTCGCCGCGCTGAGTGTGCGGGGCCTGACCGGGGAGAACTACGACGACGTCACCTTCCAGGTGGCCGCCGGCGAGATCGTCGGGCTCGCGGGGGCCGCCGGCAGCGGCCGCACGGAGGTCGCCGAGACCGTCGTAGGACTGCGCGCGGCCGCGTCCGGCACCGTGGAGATCGCCGGGCGGCGGCCACGGCCCGGCAGTGTGCCGGCCGCGCTCGCGGCCGGTGCCGGATTCGTCCCGCAGGACCGGCACCACCAGGGGTTCGTGCCGGACATGTCGATCGCGGACAACGCCACGCTGTCCGTGCCCGAGCGGCTCGGACGCCACGGGTTTCTCAGCCGCGCCCGCCGGGACCGGCTGGCGAGGACCCTGATCGAGAACCTGTCGATCAAAACGCCCGGTCCCGAAGTGCCCGTCTCCGCCCTCTCCGGGGGCAACCAGCAGAAGGTCGTCATGGCCCGCGCCCTCGCCGACGACCCCCGGCTGCTGGTCCTGATCAATCCGACCGCGGGCGTGGACGTGCGCTCCAAGGAGTTCCTCCTCGGCAAGGTCGAGGAGACCGCGGGCACCGGCACGGGAGTGCTCATCGCCTCCGACGAACTCGACGACCTGCGCGTGTGCGACCGGATCCTGGTGATGTTCCAGGGCCGTGTGACCTCGCAGACAGCCCGCGGCTGGCACGACCACGATCTGGTGGCCGCGATGGAGGGAGTGGACCTCGATGCCTGACACCGTCCTCGCGGACCCGTCCGCCCCCGGGAGGCCCACCGCCCGGCGGAAGGGGCTCCTCGGCGGCCGGGTGCCCCTCGCCCGGCTGCGCGACCTGGCCCTCGTCCCCGCGATCGTGATCATCGCGATCGTCGGCCAGATCGTCAATCCGGTGTTCCTGCGCGCGGACAACCTGATCAACGTCCTGCAGACCATGTCCGAGACGGCCCTGCTGGTCCTGGCCCAGACGATGGTCCTGATCGTCAAGAAGATGGACCTGTCACTGGAGTCCACCATGGGCCTGGCCCCCGGTGTCGCGGCCTGGCTGGTGGTGCCGGCGGGCGCGGGACACGGTCTCGGCCTGCTGCCCGGCGCCTGGGCCGTCCCCGTCACCCTCGCCGTCGGGGCCCTGGCCGGCGCGGTCAACGCCCTGCTGATCATCCGCTTCGGGCTCAACGGCTTCATCGTCACCCTCGGCATGCTGATCGTGCTGCGGGGCGTCCTCACCGGCATCTCCGGCGGCCAGACCTTCTTCCAGTTGCCGCAGTCGATGCTGTACCTGGGGACCGCCCAGTGGGGCGGGGTGCCCGCCTCCATCTGGATCTGCCTCGTCCTGTTCGCCGTCGCCGTCGTCGTCCTCGGCTGGACCGGCTTCGGCCGCTCGCTGTACGCCATCGGCGGCAACGTCGACGCCGCCAAGGCCGCCGGCATCCGTACCGACCGGGTGCTGTGGATCGTCATCGTCACCGGCGGCGTGCTGGCCGCCCTTGCCGGGCTGCTGCTCTCGGGACGCCTGGCCTCGGTAGCCTCCGCCCAGGGTGACGGCTACATCTTCACCGTCTTCGCCGCCGCCGTGATCGGCGGGATCAGCCTCAACGGCGGCAAGGGGACGATGTTCGGTGCGTTCAGCGGCATCCTGCTGCTCTTCATGATCCAGAACGTACTCACCCTGGCCGGCGTCCCCGCCCAGTGGATCGGAGCGCTCAACGGACTGATCATCCTGGTCGCGCTGACCATCTCACGCATCACGGGCGGCCAGGCACAGGAATGAAGCGGCCCGGCCGCAGCCGCAACCGCGACCGCCCGCGAGGCGGCACAACTCCCGCAAGCCGTCCCCCGTTTGCCGCCGGGCCCTGTTTCCCCGCTCTTCCAGGAGTCGCCATGTCCTCCGCCGCCCCTCCGCCCGCGGAATCCGCCCGCATCATCGCCCTGGACGTCCACGATATCCGCTTCCCGACGTCCGAACACCTCGACGGGTCGGACGCGATGAACCCCGAACCCGACTACTCGGCCGCCTACGCCGTGCTGCGCACCGACGCCCCCGACGGGCTGGAGGGGCACGCGCTGGCCTTCACCACCGGCCGCGGCAACGACGTCCAGGCCGCCGCCATCGCGGCCCTCGCCCCGTACGTGGTCGGCCTGTCCGTGGCCGAAGTCTGCGGCAACCTGGGCGCGTTCGCCCGCCGCCTCGTCCACGACCCCCAACTGCGCTGGCTGGGACCGGAGAAGGGCGCCATACACATGGCGACCGGCGCGGTCGTCAACGCCGCCTGGGACCTCGCGGCCAAGCGCGCCGGCAAGCCCGTCTGGCGCTTCCTCGGCGAGATGTCGCCCGAAGAACTGGTCGCGCAGGTCGACTTCCGCTGGCTCAGCGACGCGCTCACCCCCCAAGAGGCACTGCGGATCCTGCGGGCCGCCGAACCGGGCCGCCGGGAACGCGTCGCGCGCCTCCTCGAGCGCGGCTACCCCGCCTACACCACGACCCCCGGCTGGCTCGGCTACTCCGACGAGAAGCTGGCCCGCCTGGCGCGGGAGGCCGTCGCCGAAGGCTTCACCCAGATCAAGCTGAAGGTCGGCGCGTCCCTGGAGGACGACGTACGACGCATGCGCACCGCACGTGCGACGGTCGGTGACGCCGTCCGCATCGCCGTGGACGCCAACCAGCGCTGGGACGTTCAGGCGGCGATCGACTGGACGCGCGCCCTGGCCCCGTACCGGCCGTACTGGATCGAGGAACCGACCTCCCCGGACGACATCCTCGGCCACGCCGCCGTACGCGAGGCCGTCCGCCCCGTCAAGGTCGCCACCGGTGAACACATCGCCAACCGGGTCGTGTTCAAGCAACTGCTCCAGGCGGGCGCCGTCGACATCGTGCAGATCGACTCCGCCCGGGTCGGCGGCGTCAACGAGAACATCGCGATCCTGCTGCTCGCCGCCAGGTTCGGGGTGCCGGTCTGCCCGCACGCCGGCGGCGTCGGCCTGTGCGAGATGGTGCAGCACCTCGCGATGTTCGACTACATCGCGGTCTCCGGCACGACCGAGGACCGGGTCATCGAGTACGTCGACCACCTCCACGAGCACTTCGTCGACCCGGTGCGCATCGCCGACGGCCACTACCTCGCGCCCCTCCGGCCCGGACTCGGCGCACAGATGCGCCCGGAGTCCTTGAAGGAGTACACCTACCCCGACGGCCCGGTCTGGTCCGCCCGTGCCTGACGTACGCGACGAACCGGGGACCGGGTCCGCCGCGAACTCCCGGGAGAGGGGGGCGCGGTGTCCTTGACGGACCGGGCCATCGAGCGGATCCGGGAGCTCATCCGCACCGGCGTGCTGCCACCCGGCTCGAAGCTGCCGCCCGAGCCGGACCTGGCCGCCCAGCTGGGCCTGTCCCGCAACCTCGCCCGCGAAGCGGTCAAGGCACTCGCCGTCGCTCGGGTCCTGGAAGTCCGGCGGGGCGACGGCACGTACGTGACCAGCCTGCAGCCGAGCCTCCTACTGGAGGGACTCGGCGGAGCGGTGGAACTGCTGCAGGGCGACGCCGCCGCCCTGCGAGACCTCATGGAGGTACGGCGTCTGCTCGAACCGGTCGCCACCGCACTCGCCGCCACCCGGATCTCGGACGACCAACTGGCGGAAGTGGAGGGCCATTTGGATGCCATGCGCCAAGCGCGTGACGACATCGAGCGACTCACCGCACATGACGCCGCCTTCCACCGCGCCGTGATCTCGGCCACCGGGAACGAGACGCTCCTCACGATCCTGGAAGGGATATCCGGCCGCACCCTGCGGGCCCGCATCTGGCGTGGTCTCGTGGACGACCAGGCCGCGGCCCGGACCCTGGCCGAACACGAAGCGATCTTCCGGGCCCTCTCCGCCCGTGACACCGTCCTCGGTCAGGCCACCGCGCTGCTGCACGTGAGCAACACGGAGCGGTCACTGAGGGAACGGCTGCGCGCCAGCGCCTCCCGCTCCTTCGGGATACCGGGGGAGAAGTGAACCGGGAGGCCGGCGGTGACGTGACGACGCGGCGCCGTACCCGCGGGCCGCTCGGCGGCCTGTCGAGGGCCTGAACCACCCGCGCCGGACCGGCACCGGCGTACCGTGTCACCCGTCAGGGCTCGACCACCTCCACGTGGTCGCCGACAGCGACCACCAGGACCCGCGCGCCCGGTTCGGTGGAGCGCCAGCGGTGCCGGACGCCGCCGGACAGCAGCAGCGTGTCCCCGCGCCCCAGCCGGTGGATCCGCCCCTCGGCCTCCACCTCCACCGAGCCGTCCGCCACGTACATCAACTCGTCGTTGCGGTGCCGGAATTCGCGGTCCGCCTCGTGCTCGCCGACGAACTCCAGCGCGTGCAGCTGATGGCGGCCGCGCACCACCGGCCGGACGCGTGCCTCCCGGTCGAGGCCGCTGTCGTCGCCCGCGCGCACCACGTCGACCGTGCGGGTCTCGTCCGAGGCCGCGAGGAGCTGTACCGCCGTGGTGCCGAGGGCGTCCGCGATCCGCTGCAACGAACGCATGCTGGGGCGCGCCCGGTCGTTCTCGATCTGGCTCAGGAACGGGGAGGACAGCCCGCTGCGCCGCGCCACCTCCGCGAGCGTCAGGTCGAGTGCCCGGCGGCGACGGCGTACGGCAGCACCCACCCGAGGTGTGTTCCCGGCCTCCATGGTCGTCCCGTCCCTTCCCGCCCCGCGGCGCCGTTCTCCCTGGCCGACGGTGCCTGACGGCACCTTACGCGGCGCACGCCGAAAGGCCGCAGGCGGTTTCGTACTGCCGACACACGCCCGTCACACAACCTCTCTACCGTCAAAGTCGATTGATGTCGTCAAAGAAAATTTGAAGAATCGAGGAGTTCCGACGTGCCCCCGATCGACCAGAACTCACGCCGCCGGCGTCCCACCGGCCTCATCGCCCTCGACGAGACGGCCGTGTGCGACGGCTACACCCTCTACGCACCGCTCACCGGCACCGGCGAGGTCTACCTCATCGACATCCACGGCCGCACCGTCCACCGCTGGGACCTCCCCTACCGGCCCGGCCGCCACGCCCGCCTCCTGGCCGACGGAACCCTCGCCTACAACGGGGTGCTGCCGGGGGAGAAGGCCCTCTTCCCGATGTGGCACAAGTACCGGGGCGGCGTCATGCTCCGCGCGGCACCCGACGGAACGGTACTGCGGGAGCACCGCGACCCCCTCCAGCACCACGACGCCCACCACCTCGACGACGGCCGGATACTCTACACGGCCCTGGAGCCCCTGACCGGCGCCCAGGCGGCGGCCGTACGGGGCGGAGTGCCCGGCACCGAGGCCGCGGGCGGCGTCGTCTGGGCGGACACCATCAAGGAGGTCGGCCCGGACGGTGAACTCCTGTGGTCCTGGCGCGCCGCCGAGCACCTCGACCCCGCGTCCTTCCCGCTGCACGAGGCGTACGCCCGGGAACACTGGCCCCTCGTCAACAGTGTCACGCCCCTGCGGGACGGCAACATCCTCGCCAGCCTGCGCAGCGTTTCGGCCGTCGTCGTCATCAGCCGCGAGACCGGCGAGATCCTCTGGCGCAGCCGCCCCGGCACGGTCAGCCAGCAGCACGCGCCCACCGAACTGGACGACGGCAGGCTGCTGGTCTTCGACAACGGCGTCTTCCGGCCCGGCCACGACGTGCCGTACTCCCGCGTCATCGAGATCGACCGGGCGGACGGAGACATCGTGTGGGAGTACCACGACCCGGCCCGCGAGTTCTTCTTCGCGCCCTTCATGGGCTCCGCGCAGCGCCTGCCGAACGGCAACACGCTCGTGACCGACTCTCCGTCCGGGCGGTTGTTCGAGGTGACGAAGGACGGCTACCTGTGCTGGGAGTACGTCGTCCCGTACTTCGCTGGCTACCAGGAGAGCGAGGTCCGGGGCCTCTTCCCGTCCGAGCCCAACGCCGTCTTCCGCGCCTACCGTTACACGGCGGCCGGCATCCCGTGGCTGGACGCGACGGCATGACGACCACCCCGGCCCCGGCCGCCCCCCGCTCCGCCGAAGCCGTCGACGCGCGGGTGCCGTTGCGGCGGCTCGTACCGCTGGCTGTCCAGCACGTCCTGGCGATGATCGCCGCCCCCGTCTCCACCGTCTTCCTCGTCGCCGGCACCCTGCGGATGCCGCCCGGCACGACGGCCTCGCTGCTGAGCGCCGTCCTGCTGCTGTGCGGCGCGGGCGCCCTGCTCCAGTCCCTCGGAGTATGGCGGATCGGCGGCAGGCTGCCGTTCGTCATGCTGCCCGGCGGTGCCGCGACGGCGCTGTTCCTCCAGATCGCCCAGGAACACGGCGCGCCGACCGCCACCGGTTCCGTCCTCCTGGCGGCAGCGCTGCTGCTCGCCGTACTGCCCCTGTACACCCGTGTCGTACGGCTCTTCCCGCCCCTGGTCATGGGCGTGACCGTCCTGCTCATCGGGATCGCGATGATCCGCGTCGCCGCCCGGCTCGTCACCGGTCCGGACGGCAGGGGCGAGCCGCGCGCGGTACTCCTGGCCGCGCTCACGGTCGCGGCGACCGTCGTCGCGTACGTGCTCCTGCGCGGTGTCTGGCGGCAGACCTCCGTCCTCATCGGGATGGCGGCCGGAACCGTCGTGGCGGTGACGACCGGCCTCGGCGCCTTCGCCCCCGCGGCCGGCACGGGCTTCGCGCTGCCCGCTTTCCTGCCCTTCGGCGCACCGCGCTTCGACCTCGTGGCCGCCCTTCCGCTGCTCGTCTTCAGCCTCACCACGCTGGCCGAGATCACCGGGCAGACCGTGCTCAACAGCGAGACCGTGGGCCGGACCCCCGCTCCCGAACGGGACGTTCCGCGTGTCGCCCGCGCCGACGCCCTCGTCTCCCTGGCCGGCGGACTGTTCGGCACATCCCTGATGATCACCAGCGCCGAGAACATCGGCATCGGCCGGCTCACCGGGGTCCGCAGCCGTTTCGTGACCGCCGGGGCAGGTGTACTCCTGGTCGTCGCCGGCCTGGCCACGCCCGTGTCCCGGGCGCTGGCCGGCATACCCGAGGCCGTCGTGGGCGGCTCGGCACTCGTCGTCTACGCCGTCATCGCCGTCATGGGCGTCGAGATGCTCCGCCGAGCCGACCTGTCCGGCCCGGGCACGGGCAACCTGACGGCCGCGCTCGCGCTCACGACGGGACTGCTGCCGTTGCTCAGCCCGGACCTGTACGCGGGGTTCCCCGAGTGGGCCCGTACGATCCTCGGCAGCGGCGTCGTCGCCGGAACCCTGACAGCGGTCCTCCTCACCGCGCTGCTCGGCCGCTTCGCCCCCGTGAGCCGGGCCCCCGCCCCGCAGCAGCCGTGTGTACGGGAGTGACCGGCAACCTCAGGGCGTCCGCAGTGTGTCGTCGAGGAGTGCGTGGCCCTGCGAGGTCAGGCTGTGGTGCATGGTGTTGCGGTGGCGCGTACTCGTGATCAGGCCCGCCTGACGCAGGACACCGGTGTGCTGGCTGACGCCGGGTGGTGAGATGTCCAGGCGGCGAGCGATCTCGGTGGTGGTCGCGCCATCCGCGCAAGCGGCCAGGACAGCGGCGCGTGTGACACCGAGAAGGGCGGCGAGCGCTTTATGGGTGCCGGCCGCGTCGCCGGGCGACCATATGCCGCGCACGACGGAGGGGCTGCGGGGAATCGGATAGATCAGGATGCTTTCCCCGTCGCCGGCCGGTGTGAACAACAACGGCAGCGGGCCGCAGAACAAAGCGGGGGCGAGAACCAGGCCGCGACCGTTGAGGTGAATGTCCACCACCCTGCCCGGTCTGTACTTGGGTACCTGCAGCGTGGGCGGATCCCAACGCACCGCGGGGGCCAGGGCCTTGAGAGCGGCACCGATGCCGCTGGTCGCCATGAGCGTACCCATCAGGCTGACATGGGCACGGACGTGCTGTCGGATGCGGTGCCAGTAGGGGGCCAGAGCGGCATCGTGGTACTCACTCAACGCATCCGCCAGCCGGCCCAGTCCGCCGCCGCGCCGCCCGGGGTCGGCCAGCCATCGGGGTCTGCATCGCTCGGCACCCTCCGGGGGCGTCAGCTCACTGCGCAATACACCGGGCGGCGCACCCAGCAGGCGATCCCGTCCATCCTCCATCGATGCCACCGGCCCCAGAGAGGTGTACAAGTCGGCGATGAAACCACTGGGGTTGGCGAGAAAGCGCGCCGCCTCACGCGTGTCATGGGGCACCCGAGGACCCGTGCGTCTGCGCCAAGCGTCGAAGAGCACGCGGTCGTGCCGACTCTGCAGCATCTGCAGACTCAACTGTGTCTCGGCCATCGGCCCGAGTTCCACGATCCGGGTCCGGACCAGATCCTCCATGGTCAGCACGATGCGTTGCACGGTACCTTCCCCCGCCCGCCGATACCTTCGTGAACAGGGACATTGCGTCACGCCTGAACGTTGTTGTCGACGTGGTTCCCGGACAGACATGCTCACGGTGTCGAACACGGACGGCGCACCAGCGGGGGACTACTCCGGCGCGGGAACCACGGGGGTGTTTCCGCGCCGGCGTTCTTCGTCCTCCATGTCACCTCCGCCGAGCGTCACCAAGTGCTCGGGTGCAGAGGGACGGACGGCCGACGGGCTTGCGGCGCGAGGGTTGTCGGCCATTCGGATCCGGGCCGGTGACGTCGGCCTCCGGGGACACCGTGCCGCGTTCCGCACCGCTGATCTGCCCGGATGCCGGACGGAGCCGGCACCCGTGGGATGCCTGTCCGCCCGGGGCATGGCCGGATAGCGCGGTCGGCGCCCGCGGGCGGCGGTTCGCGGACCGGGCAAGGTGTATCAACGGAACGGTACCGAGGCGAAAGCCCCGGAAGATCCGTGGCGCGTATGGGGGAAGCATGGCGCGTTGGAGGGAACTACCGGATCCGCCGGAACGGAGAGAGCGGCAGCTCGTCGTGCGCTCACGACGACGCCACCTCAAGACGGACCCGTGCGTCCACGGGCCGCGGACCGACGCGGCGGCGACGCCCCGGCGGAAGCCGCCCGGGCTGCCGGCGGACGGCGCCGTGGGCCCGCACACCCGGCGGGTGCCGCGCCGATGACCGCCCTCGCACCGGAGTGCGCGGCGTTGACCGAGGGTCTTCGTGCCGTCAGAGCACGTACCGGTCTGAGCCTGACGGGGCTGGCGGAGCGCACCCCCTACAGCAGGTCGTCCTGGGAGCGTTACCTCAACGGGAAGAAGCCGGTACCCCGGCAGGCCGTCGAGGCGCTGTGCGCGATGGCGGGAGAGCCCTCCGCGCGGCTGCTCGCGCTCTGGGAGCTGGCGGACGCCGAGTGGAGCGGGCGGGCCCGGTCCACCCGCCCCACCGTACCGCCCGTACCCGCGGCGCCCCCGGCCTCGGCGGGCGCCGGCACGGGTGCCGTCGGCAGGGCTCGGCGCGAGTACCAGCTCGTCGTGGGGGCGGGCCTGGCGGTGGTGGCCGCGGCGATGACCGGGGTGCTGATCGTGGTGCTGTCGGTGCTGAGCCCGGGCACCGGGCATCCGGCGAGGGCGGCGCTTCCCGCGCTGGATCCCGTTCCGGGATGCCAGGGCAGGACGTGTGAGGGGAAGGATCCCGACCGCATGTTCTGCGGACTGCCCGGCCGGGCGGACTCGCTCGGGCCGGAGCATCGCACCGCCACCGGCGCCCATATGGAGATCCGGTACAGCACGGTGTGCGCCGCCGCGTGGGGCCGGATCTGGCATGCGAGGGTCGGGGACGCGATCGAGCTCTCGGCCCCTGGCGCCCGCTCGCGCCGGACCGTCATCGAGAACGCGTCGGACACCGGTGTCTACCGCTTCACCGAGATGATCGGCGCCCCCGCCAGATCCACCCTGCGCCTCTGTTTCCTGCCGGTGTCCGGCGCGGGCCGGAGGGAGTGCGTCACCCCCGGCTGACGGGGGGCCGAGCGGGGCCGGGCAGGCTTGGCGGGGGCCGGCTCCGGCGAGGCACGTGGCCCCGGTGTGTTCATCCGGATCTACCGCTTGGCGTTGCTCCGTCAGGTCCCGGTCCGGCACGGCCCACATGCTGCGCTTGTGGGACGTGGTGACAGGTCGCTGTGCCGGCCGGCTGGAGGGGCACGGGTGCGATGGGGACGCGGTGGTGAGGACGAAGTCGCCCCCGGGCACCGCGTGCACGGCCCGCGGCATCCCGGCGCCGGACCCCGCGCCGAGCCGGCGGACGCCCGCAGGTCCCACACCCGCACCGTGCCGTCGCCGTCCCCGGTGACCGCGAACCGGCCGTCAGGGGTGACGCAGACGTAGTGGGCGCCCGTCCCGCCGAGGCGTGACCGCCGTCCGGGGCCGCCCTGACCGCGTTCCGCGTCCCCGCGTCCCCGCGGATCCGTGCCCTGCCCAGGGCCTGCGGACCTCGGATCCGTTCCCCGGTCAGGGCCTGCGGACCTCGTACTGGAAGCAGCCGTACTCCACCGCCCGTACGTGTACGAGGGCGACTTGGGGGTCGCTGAAGGCGGTGTGCAGGGCCTGTTCCACGACGGTCTGTGCCCGGACGGGGTCGGCCGGCAGCTGTACGAGCGTGCCTCCGCTGATCCAGCCTTCGGCGTTGTAGCGGCGGAAGACGCGCTGGGCGCCGGTCTCGGCGAACGGATACCCGGACTCCGGATCCGGGCCCGGGCAGGTGCCGGCGTGGATGAACACCGGGCCCACCTCGTCGTAGGCCCCCGGGTCGGCGCCCGCCTCCACCGCCCAACGGCGCAACGGGGCGTACGACACCAGTGAGATCCGCTCACCTGCACGGCTGCGGCGCAGACAGCAGCGCAACGGCGCTCCGTCCATGTCGTACACGTAGGAACGGGGAACCGCCCCGGCGTCGTCGCGTTCGCGGAGCTCGTCGAGGACGTGGGGAGCGATGGCAAGCGGCTGATGGGTCAAGGGTGTCATGTGTTCAGGCTGCGCGATCGGGGCCGCCGGTGCCTGCGGGAATCCGACATCGAGTTCGGCCGCTCGCGACGCAGGCGCCGCCGGTACGCCGGGCATAACGCGAGGTTATGGCGAAGTGCTAGTACCCGGGTCACGGCTCCTTCCCGAAAGCTAGGTCATGTCCATGCCGTAAACGCCGTCTTGTGGCGGCGCATCTCCATGGACACGGCCCGCGAGGCCGTCCACCCCACACATGTGCGCTTCTCCAGGCGCCCTCCGGATCGAGGAACCTTGCGTATTTCAAGGCTTGCGCCCGCTCTCGCCGCGGCGGCGGTCTCCGTCCTCGCGCTGTTCGCCCCCACGGCCTCCGCCGCGCCGACGGCGGCCCCCGTCACCGCCAGGGGTTCCCAGCCCATCATCGGCGGCGGGTACGCCACGAGCGGCCCCTGGGCCGCCCGGCTGTACTCGAACGGCCAGGAGACCTGTACGGCGACGATCATCGCCCCGACCTGGGTGCTCACCGCGAAGCACTGCGTGTCCGGCGGCTCGCTGTCCTTCCGCGTGGGCAGCCTGGACCAGTACAGCGGCGGCACGGTCGCCAACGGGGTCCAGACCTACACCCACAGCGCGGACCTGGCGCTCGTCCGCCTCGACCGCTCCGTGTCCACGACCTACGCCTCCCTCGGACAGCCCGGCACGGTGCGGGTCGGCCAGAGCGTGCAGGTGTACGGCTGGGGCGCCACCTCCCAGTGCGGCTCGGAGATCAACTGCCAGTCCCGCTACCTGAAGGTCGCCAGCGTCACCGTGTCCAGTGGCTGCACCGACGCCTACGGCGGCTCCGCGATCTGCGCCTACCGGGGCAACGGGATCACCGCCGGCGGTGACTCCGGCGGTCCGATGATGGCGAACGGCGTCCAGGTCGGCGTCGCCTCGACCAGCGACCGCCAGACGAACACGGCGTACACCAACGTGACGGCGTACCGCTCCTGGATCCAGTCGATCGCCGGCGTCTGAACCAGCCCGCCCGCCCCGTCCCCAGCGGGGGCGGGGCGGGCGGTACGGCCGGCTCCGGCAGCGGACGCCGGCGGCGGGGGTTCGCCGCTCAGGACGAGGCCCGGCGGCGGTGCAGGGCGGCCACGGTTCCCAGGGCCACGCCGACCGCGATGACGATCAGCCCGCGCGCCCAGACCTCGGCCTCGACCCGCGTGGCCAGCACCACGCAGGAGACCGCTCCCAGGACGGGGACACCGGTGTACGCCCGGAAGTGGGGGTGCGCCGGGCGGTCGCGCCGCTGGACCAGGACGGCGGTGTTGACGAGGAAGAACACCACGAGGAGCAGCAGCACCAGGGTGGAGGCGAGGGTCGCCACGTCTCCGGTGAGCGCCAGCAGGAAGGACAGGGCGGTCGTGGCCGCGATCGACGCCCACGGAGTGCGCCGCCGGGGAAGCACCCGGGTCAGGAAGCGGGGGAGGAGGCCGTCCCGCGCCATGCCGTAGGCCAGCCGGGAACTCATGATGCCGGTGAGCAGCGCACCGTTGGCGACGGCGACCAGGGCGATGGCGCTGAACAGCTTCGGCGGCACCCCGCCCGCCTCCTTCACCACTTCCAGCAGCGGACCACTGGAGCGGGCCAGTGTCCCGGTGGGGACGGCGGCCGAGGCGACGACTCCGACGAGGACGTAGACGGCACCCGCCGTCACCAGAGCGCCGAAGAGGGCGCGAGGATAGGAGCGACGCGGGTCGCGGGTCTCCTCGGCGACGTTGACGGAGGTCTCGAAGCCGACGAAGGAGTAGTACGAGAGCACCGTTGCGCTCAGGACGCCGGCGGCGGCCCCGGTGTCGGCGGTGCCGAGCCGGAGGAGCCGGCCGGGGTCCCCGTCGCCGCGCAGCCACAGCCAGGCCCCGAGTCCGACGACGAGGAGGAGGCCGCCGACCTCGATGACCGTCGCCGCCACGTTGGCGCGGGTGGACTCGCTGATGCCACGGGCGTTCAGCAGGGCCAGGCAGCACAGGAAGACGGCAGCCACCAGCACCACGGGCAGGCTGACGAAGGCGGTCAGATAGTCACCGGCGAAGCCCCGCGCCAGCGCGGCGACGGACACGATGCCCGCGGCGAGCATGCAGTACCCGGCGAGGAAGCCGGTGAACGGCCCGTACGCGAGGGTGGCGTAATGGGAGGCACCGCCTGCCCGGGGGTATTTCGTGGCGAGTTCCGCGTACGAGGCGGCGGTCAGGAGCGACAGCAGCAGGGCGAGGAGCAGGGGCAACCACACGGCACCGCCCGATTCCGCGGCGATCTGGCCGACGAGGACGTAGACGCCGGCGCCCAGCACGTCGCCGAGGATGAAGAAGTACAGCAGAGGGGTCGTCAGCGCCTTGTCGAGCGCGGTGGTCCCGTTCCGCGGTGAGCCGTCGGTGGTCGGTGGGGAGGGAGTGGTCACTCCTGCCGCCTACCCCCTGTCGGTGCGATTACCGAAGGAACGGATGTGACGTGCGCTGAACGGCCCATCGGCGCGGTCCACCCGTCGACGTGACGGTCCGGACGGCACCGCATGACCCCCGTCCGGCTTCGTCCGGCCGCCGACGCGCTCCCGATTCCTCCTTGATGTACCTTTCGCAAGGTGTGTTCCATTTTGGTGATGTGCTTCGGTGAGGGCTCGCCGACGAGGAGAACGGGATGACCGAGTCACGCGTTTCGGCACCGGTCACGGAGGTCGCGCTGCCGTGGGCGGCCGATGGCCTGTCCGGTACGCCGAAGGAGGGACTCCGGGCCGGGCTCACCGCTCCCGTCCGGCACCGCAGGATTCCGTCGCTCTTCGGCTACGACGAGACCGGTTCGCACCTCTTCGAGGAGATCACCCGGCTGCCCGAGTACTACCCGCCCCGGGCCGAGCGGCGGCTGCTCACCGAACACGGCGACGACCTGGTCGGCCTGGCGGAGCCGGCCGAGCTGGTGGACCTCGGGGCGGGCAGTGCCCTCAAGTCCGAGATCCTGCTCGCGGCGATGGACAGGCACGGCCTGGCGCGGGCGTACACGGGCGTGGACGTCAGCCCCGAGCCGATGCGGGAGGCCGCCGGCCGCATCCGGCGGCGCTGGCCGGGAACCCGGGTCACCGCCGTGCACGGCGACTTCCTGGCGGCCCTGGAGTGGCTGGACCGGGCGGAACGGGTCGCGCACAGCGCCGCGACCAGAGGCGACGCCAACGGCTCGGGCAGCCGCCTCCTGACGCTCCTCGGCAACACCCTCGGCAACCTGTCCGAACCCGAGCAGACGCGGTTCCTGCGCGCCGTCCGTGCCGGCTGCGCCCCGAACGACCACCTGCTGATCTGCGTGGACCTGAACGAACCCGTCGAGGTGGTGCGGCGCGCCTACGCGGCCGGATACACCGGGCCGCGTCCCGTCCGCCGGATGTTCGCCCTGAACACTCTTTCGCACCTCAACCGCCGCTACGGCGCGGACTTCGACGCCGACGCCTTCGAGCCGGAACTCACCTACGACGTGGCACGGCGCGAAGTGCGCGGCGGCCTCCGCAGTCTGCGCCGGCAGCGGGTGACCCTGCCCGGGCTGGGGCTCGCGGTGGACTTCGACGCGGGCGAGACGCTCCTCCACGACGTGATCCGCAAGTTCACGGTGGACGACCTCGTGCGCGCGGTCGGCGAACACGGAATGCGCTGCCGGCGGCACTGGGTCGAGGAGGAGTTCGGCTACGGGGCCTTCCTCTTCCAGCCGACCCGCTGACGGTCCGTCCGCTGGGGGACCGGGCGTGCGATGAGTTGCCTCAGTGGCCCCTGGCCGCGTGCCGAGCTCGAGCGCGTGGTGCCCGAGGTTCCCGGGCGGCGCCCCGGCGTCTTCGTGGTCGATCTCGGCGGAGCGATGATCGGGATGATCACGCTCGACCGGCGTGCCACCGGGCCCTGCTGGTAAGACACGCGAAGTCCGGGCCGGACGGCCGCCGGCCCGGACGACACCCGCCGCCGCGGACAGGTGCCGGTCAGCCGCAGTCGTACGCGACCGGCCGGCGGGATTCCACACCGACCAGTGTCCGTTCGTCGTTGCTCAGCCAGTCCAGGACGAACCCGGAGGCGACGGTGGACAGCGGGTCGCTGACCGCACCGTCGCGCCAAAGCACCGGCCGTCGCTGGGAGTTCACGAACCGGTGGCCGCCGACCGTACCGTTGCCGCCGACGGCCGTGGCGTTGACGGCGCCGCCCGCGATGGTGCGGACGAGCCCGCCGCGCGCGGTCCACTCGGCCGCGGCGCTCGTGTCGTTCAGGCCGCCGACGACACGGCCGTCCCGGATGGCCCACGGGGTGCCGTTCGGCGCGAGCTTGCGCCACTGGCCGTCGGTGTCCCAGACCAGTCCGCCGACGCTCGAGTCGCTCTGGGCGATGATCCTGCCCTGGCTGTCGACGTCCTGGAGGTGCAGGTAGGTGACATCCGGGGTGGGCAGCACCCGGTAGGTGCCCGGCGCCCCGGCCGGCCACACCACCACCCGGAACTTCAGATCGACGGTGGCCGTGCCGACGATGTCGCCGTTGTCGCTGACGAGATCGGCGGAGTAGTTGTCCCACGCGGGGTCGCCCGGCAGTTGGTGGGTCGTGCCGTCGTGGTCGACGGTGATCCCGACGAACTCGTTGCCGACGATGGTGTCGCCGACGACCGACCCGGACGCGTTCACGTCGTTGAGGTGCGGGATCTCACCGGAGACCCGCAGCGCGACCTTCCCGTTGTCCCACAGCGTGCCCCGTGCGTTGGTGATGCCTTCGCCCATCCACGCCCGGTTGCCGGTGATGCCGACGGCCCAGCGGTCGCCGTCGTAACCGTCGAGCGTGCCCACGTCCGCACCGGCGGGCAGGTCCCACACCGTCTTCTGCCATGTGCAGGCCGCTGCCGCCGCACCGGCCTGGCCCGCGGGTAACGTCACCAGCCCCGCCACCATCACCGACACCGAGCCCAGCACTGTCGCGAGCGCGCGCCTTCTACGTCGATCCGACACCGGATTCACCCTCCTGTTGGTGTGATCGCCCCAGCCCAGCACGTCCGCCCATAGCGGCGCTATAGAGGCGCGATCCGCGGGCCGGGCGCCTGCCCCGCGGCGCCGGTAGGAGTGCGTTGTCAGTGCCCCCTGTCATCATCCCGCCATGCTCTACGACGCCTTGATCACCGATGTCCGCAGGGACGACTCCCTGGACGGCGTGCGGTTCGCCGCGCTCGACCGGGTCCGCTGGCTCGTCGACGCGCTGGAACGTCAGCGGACCGAGTTCTGGCAGGCCACGGGACACCAGTACCGGCGGTCCAGAGCGGCGGGCGCTGCGACGCATGCCGAGTTGGACAGGCGGCTCGCGGCCTGCGCGGACGAGGAGGCCAGGGCGGCGGCCCTGTGCCTGATGCTGGCCGCCCGTCGGGATCGTACGGGCTGGTGGGAGTACGACGCCGAACTGGAGCCCCTCATGGCCCGGGCGCGTGGCTGGACGCCGGACGAGGTCGCGGTACTGCTCCTGCGGGCCACCGAGCGGGACATGGGCTTCTGGGGCGCGCGTGCGCTGGAGCTGGCGCTGGACGCCGCCGACCGGCTCGACGCCGACGGCCGCCGGGCGGTCCTGCCCTGGCTGGGCGAGGCGCACGCACGGCTCAGGGACATCACCATGGAGGCACGCAGGCGCACCTCGCTCGCCCAGCGCCTGCGCACGCTTCTCGCCCGCACGGACGAGGCCCGCCTGCCCGAGGGACTGGTCCCTGCCGACGCCCCCTGGGCGGCCCCGCTCAGCCACCGGGCGAAGACCGACCCGACTCCCGAACTCGTCCGGCTGGCCGGACACTTGGCGAGCCTTCAGGGACCGCGCCCCACCCAGCGGTGGCGGCGGACGTGTCTGGAACTCCTGGACGCGGCGCGGGCGCGCGCCCTCGTGTCCGAGGTGCTGCGGACGCTGGCCGAGGACGCCCCGATGTGCAGCAGGCGGCACGGCGCGGGCCACGGCTGGCTCTCCGCCGACGTCCACCACCACTACGTCGTCCACGACCGTGACACGGACCTCGCGCGCGGCATCGTCTGGGCCGCCGCGCTGACCGGCGGCCCGGCCGCGGTGGCGCACCTCGCGACGCTGGCGCTGCGCGGCGGCGGTGTTCAGGACGACGTGATGGAAGACCTCAAACTCGCGGGCGCGGCCATCAACGCGCTCGCCGAGACCGGCGACCCCAGCTCCCTGGAGGCGCTGTGGCGGCTGCGGACCCGTATCCGGCACCGGGCGCTGCGCAAGCAACTCGACACGGCGCTGACGACGGCGGCCGGCAAACAGGGCATCACCCCCGAGCAGCTCGTCGAGCGGAGCGTCCCGGACCACGGCCTGGCCCCGGACGGTTCGCTGGAGCGACAGGTGGGCGGACACCGGATACGGGTGGCGATCGAGGAAGCGGCGACCGTACGGCTCACCTACACCCGCCCCGACGGCACGACCTCCCGTACCGCGCCGGCGGCGCTGAAGGACGGCTTCCCCGACGCGCTCGGCGAGCTGAAAGCCCTGGCCAAGGAGGTGCGGGCGACGCTGTCGGGGGAGCGGGCCCGGGTGGAGGCGCTGATGTCGTCCGGGCGGGAATGGCCGTACGACGAGTGGTGCCGCCACTACCGGGACCACCCGGTCACCGGGGCCCTCGTCCGCGGCCTCATCTGGGAGTTCCGGGGCGCGGACGGCGAGTGGCGGGCGGTGGCACCCACGGCCGGGCCGCCCGGCCGGCCCGAGCGCGTCCGGCTGTGGCACCCGGTCCGGTCCTCGGCCGACGAGATCAGGGAATGGCGGGAACGGCTCGTCGCCGCGCGGCTGCGACAGCCCTTCAAGCAGGCCTTCCGGGAGATCTACCTGCTCACTCCGGCGGAGCGGGGGACGGGCGGCTACTCGAACCGGTTCGCCGCCCACATCGTCCACTACCGGCAGCTCTACGCCCTGTTCAAGGAGCGCGGCTGGCAGGCGAACTTCCTCGGCCCGTACGACGGCGGCCACGACGGCCGGGCGCGGGCCGAGTTCGGCGACGGCGCGTGGCGGGCCTGCTTCCACCACGAGCCCGCGCCGCACGACTACCCCGGTCACGCCCCGGAGTACGCCGCGACGGACCAGGTCCGCTTCGAGCGCCGGGACGGCCGGCGCTGGCGGGAGACACCCCTGGACGAGGTGCCCCCGCTGGTCTTCAGCGAGGCGATGCGGGACGTCGACCTGTTCGTGGGCGTGACCTCGATCGCGGCCGACCCCGACTGGGCCGACCGGGGCCAGGACCGCTATACCGCGTACTGGCGGACCGCCGGCTTCGGCGAGCTGACGGCGAGCGCCGAGGTCCGGCGGGAGGCACTGGCCCGGATCCTGCCGCGCCTGAGGATCGCCGGCCGGTGCGCGCTCGACGGCCGCTTCCTGACCGTGCGCGGGGACCTGCGCACGTACCGCATCCACCTGGGTTCGGCCAACGTCCTGATGGCACCGGACGATGCCTATCTGTGCATCGTCCCGGCGCGCGGCAAGGGCCCGGGCCGGGTCTTCCTGCCGTTCGAGGACGAACGGCTGTCCCTGATCCTGAGCAAGGCGTTCCTGCTGGCCGCCGACGCCGGGATCACCGACGAGTCCGTCCTCGCGCAGATCAAGCGGGGTGGCTGATGACCACCGTCACCTTCCGGGACGAGACCGCGACGGGCCGGCCGGTCACCGAGTGGGAGGTCGCCGGGCTGCCGGAACGGATGACCGTGCGGGAGCTGATACGGCTGCGGGTGCGCGAGGAGGTCCTCCGGTACAACGCCCGTCCCGGCGCCCGCTTCAACGGTCTGGTCCGCCCCGACGACGCCGAGACCGAGCCGAACGGCTACCGGCTGCGCGAGCCCCGTCGCATCGACTGGGAGCGCCAGGCCGACATCGCCGAGCGGGCGTTCCTGGCCAACGGGTTCTTCGTGCTGGCCGGCGACCGCCAGGTGGAGGACCTGGACGAGGCCGTGGACCTCACCGCCGACCCGGACCTGGTCTTCATCAAGCTCGTCCCCCTTGCCGGCGGCTGACGCCCGGGCCCCGGTGCCGGATGCGGGCTCGGCGACACGTCACTCCTCGTGCGTCGCGTCGGCCGGCCGGGGGTGTCCCGGGCGGACGGTCCGTGCGGTGAGCACCGGGTTGACGGGCGGCACGAGTCGCTCGACGGCGACCGCCACCAGATGGCCCGGGGCACCGCCGTCCAGCAACGCCCCCACGTACTCGAGCGACTGCGCCGGGGACAGCTCCGGCAGCCTTCGGCGCAGCGTGCGGGACGCGCGTACCCGCCCGTGGGCGGCGGCGACTTCGCGTATCTCGTCGTGGAGGTCGCCCACGGGGGTCCGTGCGGGCTCCCCCCGGACACGGGCCCGGTAGTCGGCCTCCCAGTCCCCGCCGCGCGCCGAGACGACTCCGATCTGGTGCAGTCCACCGTCGACGCGGTCGATGAGATAGGGACCGTTGCCGACCAGCATGGCACTTGGGTTGCCGGTGCGTACGAACTCCTCGGAGTTCCAGTAGACGATCCACACCAGCTCGTGTTCCTCGACACGCGTCACCGTCGCCGGGGGCCAGTCCGGGACGACAGCGGACCACCTCCGGTCCTGGCGATCCAGCTCCTCCCGGACGATGCGCACCGCGTCCTCACGATCGATCACGCGGGCAGCATGTCGCACGGCCGCGGTCGGCCACGAGTGGTTTTCCGGCTGCGGGCACTCGCGGGGGCCCGGCCCGTCCGTTCAGCGAGCGGCGGCGACCGCCGTCGGTGCGGTGTCGCGCAGGCCCAGGCGGAGGTGTTCGACGTGGTAGAGGGCCTGTTCGAGGAGCTCGGCCACATGGTTGTCGTAGAGCGCGTAGATGACCGAGCGGCCCCGGCGTTCCCCGGCGACCAGGCCGAGGTTGCGCAGCAGGCGCAGCTGGTGGGAGCAGGCGGACTGTTCCATGCCGACGGCCTCGGCCAGCTCGGTCGCCGCGCACGGGCCTTCCTGGAGCCGGGCCAGGATCCGCAGCCGGGAGGGCGTCGCCAGGGCCTGGAGGGTGGCGGCCACATCGGCGGCGCCCACGGTCTCCAGGCGCTGGCGCGCGGTGGCGGTGGTCTTGGCGTCAACTCCGTGGCCCATGCCCCCATCCTACGGAGACATCCCCGGCCCGACGCGAATACATGAATAGGTCTTCATTTGATCCTGTACGGTGGGGGAGCGGCACCGCCCCGCGCTGCCCGCTGCTCCGTCATGCCGTCGTGAAGGACTTCCCCGATGACCTCCGCACTCGCCCCGGCCCCGGCCGACCGCGCGGCACCCCCGCGCGGCGGGGACCCCACCCGCCGCCGTACCCCCTTCCTGTCCCTGCCCGAGGCCCGCTGGGCGGCCACGGCCACCGTCTGCTTCCTGCTCGCGCTGCCCCTGCACCTGACCGGCGCCCCGGCCTGGACCTGGGGCCCGCTGTACGCGCTCACCTACGCGGCCGGCGGCTGGGAGCCCGGCTGGGCGGGCCTGTGCGCCCTGCGGGAGAAGAGCCTCGACGTCGACCTGCTGATGGTCGTGGCCGCGCTCGGGGCGGCGGCGATCGGGCAGGTCATGGACGGCGCGCTGCTGATCGTCATCTTCACCACCTCCGGAGCGCTGGAGGCCCTGGCCACCGCCCGCACCGCCGACTCCGTACGCGGACTGCTCGACCTCGCGCCCGCCACGGCCACCCGCCTGGGCGCCGGCGAGACCGAGGAGACGGTCGCCGTCACGGACCTGGCCGTCGGCGACATCGTCCTCGTACGGCCCGGGGAACGCGTGGGCGCCGACGGCCGGGTGCTCCACGGGCGCAGCGACGTCGACCAGGCCACCATCACCGGCGAGCCGCTCCCGGTGACCAAGGAGCAGGGCGACGAGGTCTTCGCCGGAACCCTCAACGGCACCGGCGCCCTGCGCGTCCGGGTCGAGCGGGACGCGTCCGACACGGTCATCGCCCGCATCGTGCGCATGGTCGAGGAGGCGTCCGAGACCAAGGCGCCGACACAGCTGTTCATCGAGAAGGTCGAACAGCGCTACTCGCTGGGCATGGTGGCGGCGACCCTCGCGGTCTTCCTCGTCCCCCTCGCCCTCGGCGACGACCTCGCCGGCGCACTGCTGCGGGCCATGACCTTCATGATCGTCGCCTCGCCGTGCGCGGTGGTGCTGGCCACCATGCCGCCGCTGCTGTCGGCCATCGCCAACGCCGGACGGCACGGGGTCCTCGTCAAGTCGGCCGTGGTGATGGAGCGGCTGGGGCAGGTGGACGCGGTGGCGTTCGACAAGACCGGCACCCTCACCGAGGGAACCCCGCGCGTCACCGACGTACGGCCGCTGACCGGCTCCGGCGTCGACGCGGACGGACTGCTGCGCCTCGCGGCGGCCGCCGAGCGCCCGAGCGAGCATCCGCTGGCGCGGGCCGTCGTGGACGCGGCACGGGAGCGGGGGACGGCCCTGCCGGCGGCGGACGGCTTCGCCGCCACCCCCGGGGTCGGCGTGACCGCCACCGTGGACGGGCGGACGGTCGCGGTCGGCGCACCGGCGCGGCTGCCGAGCGCGGCCACCGGAGCGCGGGCCGCCCAGGCGGCGGTCATCGCCGCCGAACTGGAGGAGAGCGGCCGGACGGCCGTACTGGTCACCGTGGACGGCGGCCCGGCGGGCCTGCTCGGCATCACCGACCGGCTCCGCCCGGACGCGGCCCGCACCGTCGGCGCCCTGGCCTCCCTCACCGGCACCGCGCCCGCGCTGCTGACCGGCGACAACCCGCGCGCCGCCGCCCGCCTCGCCGCCGAGGCCGGCATCGACGAGGTCCGGGCCGGACTGCTGCCCGAGGACAAGGTGCGCGCGGTCAGGGAACTGGAGGCCGCCGGCCGCAAGGTGATGGTGGTCGGCGACGGCGTCAACGACGCACCCGCGCTGGCCGCCGCGCACACCGGCGTCGCCATGGGCCGGGCGGGCTCGGACCTGGCCCTGGAGACCGCGGACGCGATCGTGGTCCGTGACGAGCTCGCGACCGTGCCCGCCGTGATCTCACTGTCCCGCCGGGCCCGCTCCCTGGTCGTCCAGAACCTCGTCGTCGCCGGTGTCTTCATCACCGGACTGGTGGTCTGGGACCTGGCCGGCGACCTGCCGTTGCCGCTCGGCGTCGCCGGTCACGAGGGATCCACCGTCCTCGTCGGCCTCAACGGACTGCGGCTGCTGCGCGAGGCCGCCTGGCGGCGGGCCCGTACGGACGCGCCGCGCTGACCCTCACCGGTCGCCGGAGTCCGCCGCGTCCGGGAACGTCACATGGGTGCAGCCCCGGCGCCCGGCGACGTCGTCGACGTACGCCCGGAACAAGGCCGCCACCGCCCGGGAACCGAGCACGTTGTCATAGGAGTAGCTGCTGCTGAGCGTGTGCAGCGCGGGCTTGCCCCCGCACACGGAGGAGGCCCACCAGACGTTGTTCGTCTGCCCCGCCGTCCCCGGCTTGATGACGATGTCCTCCCCGTCGAGGGACTCGTACCCCGTCGCGCGGGCCTCGGCGCCGGTGTAGGTGACGGTGCGCAGCCACCAGGGCGAGTGGGTGACCGCGCTGTCGGCGTAGTCGCGCTTGTCCTCGGGCAGGCCGCCGGCGGTGTGGCGCACCTGGCCGGGGCTGACCGCCAGCAGGCAGCTCTCCAGCGGATACGTGTCCCGGACCGGCACCGACAGGGCCCGGTCGGGCAGCGGACCGTGGTCCGAGCGCCGGAGGTACCCGGCGAACCAGGCGCAGGAACCGCCGGCCGACCGGGCGGGACGCAGGACGGTCGGCACGGGCGCGGGCTCCCCGCCGGGCAGGGCGGGCAGCCGGGTGCGGCAGCCGATCCGGTGGGTGAGGGTCTCGGTGGCCGAGCGGGCGATGCGGGCCAGCCGTGCCCGGTCCGCCCCGGAAACGTCGTCGTCGTAGTCGGCGCTGGCCGTGATGTGCAGCAGCGGGGGAGCGGTCGGACTGCTGCCGGGCCCGCACTCGGCCCGGACGGTGGTGTACCAGTTGCCGTACCAGCCCAGGGTGCCGTCGCCCAGCGGCCGGGGCTCGGGGCGCCGGTCGGCGACGGCGGTGAGGTCCGTCTTGTCAGTGCGGTCGGGGGTGCGGAGGGCGAAGGGCTCCAAGCCGGCGCCGATCCGGTTCAACGGCTCCCTCTTGCCACCGGTCCGCACCGCCAGCGAGAACAGACCCCTGGTCCGGCCCGACCCGGACGCCTGGTAGACGGTGCAGGAACCCCGCAACCCGTGGGTGTCGATCCGGTCGGCGCTGGTCTTCGCCCGGACGGTGCCGCCGTGCAGGTCCATCACCGCGGCCCCGGACACCAGCCGGTCGCACGCCTCGGCGATGGCGCGTTCGCTCGCGGAACGGTCCCGTGCGTCGTCGACCGTCAGCCAGCCCGCGTACAGGCTCAGCCCGATCCCGCCCCATGCCACGCCCCGCCACAGCCTGATCCACCCCGTGCGCACCGCACACCTTCCGCTCGGACCCCGTCCGGCGCGATCGCCGGCCCCTCGGGCACCGAGCGTAGATGTCCGGCCACGGTCAACTCGACGCGGGGTCCGGCCCGGCACCGGTCGCCGGGGCCGGTGTTCAGCCGGCGCAGCAGTCCTGCCGGGGTGCGCGGAGCGCGGTGGTCTCGAGCCGGCAGTAGCAGGACGCCTCGACCGGTACGTCCGCCAGCGCGGTGGCGAGCTTCAGCTGCCGGGTCACGATCCGGGCCTCCCCCTCCTTGCCGAGCCGTACGAGGCACTCGTGCAGGCCGTGCAGCGCCCAGACGTTGTTCGGGTGCTGGAGCGGGCGCGGCAGTGTGTCGTCCAGCCCGAGGTCGGCGCGGTAGACGGCCTCGGCCTGCGCGATCCGGCCCTGTTCGAGGAGCAGCGCGCCGTACGCGTGCCGGGCCGGCTGCATCCACCCCCACGGCTCGTCGTACGCCAGGCCGTCGCTCAGCTCGATGGACCGGCGCAGCGCCTCGAACGCCGTGTCGTACCGGCCCTCGCGGTACTCCAGTTCCCCGTCGAGCATGTGCGCGGCGATCGCCAGGATGTCCGTGCAGGTGTTGTTGAACAGCGTCCGCGTTTCGGGGACCCGGGCGGCGGCCTCGCGGAACAGCTCGCGTTCCGCCGCGGCCTCGCCGGTGCGGCCCAGGGCGGAGAGCGCGACCCCGCGCGCGTACCGAAGCATGGCCGTGGTCACGCAGTACAGGCGCGCGTCGGCGGGCATCGGCAGGCGCAGGATGTCGTGCCAGCGGCCGAAGCGGACGAGCACGTGCACCCGCATCGCGAGGAAGCCCTCCAGCCAGTCCGCCATCGGCGGGCTGTCCACCCGCAACAGTTCCTCGGGCACCGCCGCTTCGAGCCGCTCCGCCGTCTCGATCGCGTCCTGGAATCGGCCGAGGAGCATCGCGCCGTAGATCTTGAAGTGCAGGTTGTGGCAGCGGTACAGGGTGTAGAAGTTCAGTGCCCCGGAGCGGGCGAGGAACTTCTCGTCGGCCGCGATCGCCGCGGTGTTGTCGGAGACGACCCGGCGGTAGTCGCCGCAGAGCACCTCGATGTGGGACGGCATGTGCCGGAGATGGCCCGCGTCCGGCATCAGGTCCCGCAGCCGGTCGCCCGCGGGCAGCGCGGCCTCGGGGGTGGGGGACATCTCCATCAGGTGGATGTACAGGTGCAGCAGACCCGGGTGCCGCGACCCCGCCTCGGTGGCCAGCGCCCGCTCCAGCACCTCCCCGGCCTCGGTGGTGCGCGAGCCCGGCGCCGGCTTGCCCGCGCGGATGTCCCACAGCTGCCAGGGCGTCAGGCTCATCAGGGCGTCGGCGTACAGGGCGGCCACGTCGGCATCGTCGGGCGCCAGCCGGTGCACGGCCCGCATGCTGTCGGCGTAGGCGGCGTTCCACACCGGGCCCTCCTCGGCGTCCGGGATCCGGGCGCGCGGGTAACGGGCCCCCAACGCCTCGATGAGGGCCTGCTCGACCGGTGTGGCGCCGGCCGCCTTCTGGTGCGCGCGCCGTACGGCGGCGTGCGCGCGTTCCACCGTCCGGCCCAGATCCCGTTCGTCGAAGGCGTCCCAGGGCTTGTTGTAGTTGGGGCCGAGCGCGTAGGCCAGGCCCCAGTCGGCCATGGCGCAGCCGGGGTCCGCCGCGCCGGCGGCCTCGAAACAGCGCACGGCCTCCTCGTGGTTGAAGGCGTACGTCCAGTTCAGCCCGCGATCGAACCAGGTCTGCGCCTCGGCGGACGAGGTCGTCACGGGCCGGCCGTGACTGCCGAGGTCGTAGTACGGCATACGGGCTCCCTCAGGGCTGACGGTCGGCTGCTCCGGACACTGCCCCGTCCGCCCGCGGGGAAACGGGTGACCTCCGGTCGGCGGGCGCCTGGTTGACGACACGTCAACACGACCGGGCAGTCGTCACCTGGTCGGTCGCCGTCGTCTGTCCGACTGTCAGCCTCATCCGGTCGGCCGCAGTCGTCTGCTCGACCGCTCAGCACTCATCCGGCCGGCGCCGCACGTCGGCACGATCGCTCAGCCGCCGTCGGGCCGGCCGCACGTCAGCACGGCCTCGCGCAGCCAACGGTGTGCCGGGTCGTCCGCCCGCCGGGCGTGCCACGCCTGCTGGTAGGCGAAGCGGGGGAGCTCCAGCGGCGGGGTGAACCTCCGCAGCGTCCGGTGCCGGCGCAGCGGGCCGACGGCCCGGCCGGCCACGGTCAGCACCAGATCGGTGCCCGCGAGCAGGTCCACGGCCGCGCTCCAGTGGGGCAGGGTCACGGCGAGGCGCCGGCGCAGCCCGCGCGCCGCGAGTGCCGTCTCGATCTCGTCGTGCGCGTCGGGCCGCATGGCCAGCATGATGTGCGGCCGCTCCAGCCACTCCGCCAGCGACAGGCCCCCCTTCTCCGGCAGTACGGCCTTGTCCGCCAGGCTGACGAACTCCTCCTCGAACAGATCCTGGACCTGGATGTCCTCGGGCGGATGCGGGAACACCCCCAGCGCCAGATCCAGTTCGCCGTCCGTGAGCCGGGCCGCCATCGCCTCCCGGCTCGCCTGGCTGATCGCCAGGTCCAGGCCCGGCGCCCGCTCGCGGATGTGCCGCACCAACGGCGGCAGCACGATCCGTGAGGCGTAGTCCGACAGGCAGAGCCGGAAGCGGCCGCGGGCGCGCGAGGGATCGAAGTCCGGTGCGCTCAGCAGCCCGTTCAGGCGGGTCAGCGCCTCCTCCAGAGGCCGCGCCAGCGCCTGCGCACGGGCCGTCAGGACCATACGGCCGCCGTGCCGCACCAGCAGGGGATCACCGAACCGCGTGCGCAGCTGGGCCAGGGCGTGGCTGACGGCCGGCTGGCTCTTGTTCAGCCGCAGGGCGGCCCGCGTGACGTGCTTCTCCACCAGCAGGGCGTGCAGCGTCAGGAGCTGGTTGAGGTCGATACGGCGCAGCTCATCCATGCGGCGCATACTACGAATGCACACAAAGCATTTCCATCGACGAGCGTGATGGCGCAGGGTCGAAGCGTCGCCCCGCGAGCCCTTTCGGGGCGGCGGCCAACCGCACCCTCACCCTCCGGAAGAGCCATGTCCGACCCGTCCGGGGCGGCCGCCACGCGCGCCCCCTCCGCCGTGCCTCCGTCCGCCCGTCAAGTCCCCGTCCTCTGGCTGGCGTTGCTCGCCGCCCCGGTGGCCGCCGCCGGCAACGCGGCCGTTCTGATCCTCGGCGATCTCGGCCGCTCCCTCGGGATTCCGGCGGCCACCGCCTCCTGGCTGGTCACCGTGTACGCGCTGGCCCTGGCGGTCGCGACACCGCTGTTCGCGACGCTGCTGCGGCGGCGCGGCACCCGGCCCGCGCTGTGGCTCGCAGCCGCCTGCGTCACCGCCGGCACCGTGCTGATGGCCGTATCCCCGTGGCTCCCGCTCCTCCTGGCCGGACGCGCCGTGCAGGCGGCGGGCGGGGCGGGCATGACGGCCATCGCCATGAACCTGGCCGGCACCGCCCGCCGCATGGGCGCGATCAGCGCCGGTACCGGAATCCTCGGCGCCGTGGGACCGCTGCTCGGCGAGCGTCTCACCGAGACGGTCTCCTGGCGCGCGGCGCTGTCCCTCCTGGCGGTCACCCTCCTGGCCGTCCCCGCGGTCGGCCGCCGCACCACACCGGCACCGCCACCCGCCGGGGACCGCTTCGACGCCCGGGGCGCGCTGCTGCTGGCCGTGCTGTCCGGCGGACTGGTGCTGCTGCCGTACCACCCGCTGCCCGCCCTGGCCGTGGCGGCCGTCGCCGCCGCGCTGCTGGTCCCGCACATCCGGCGCCGCCCGGACGGCTACGTCCCCGCCGCCGCGCTGCGCTCCGGACACTTCCGCGGCTCGGTCCTGATCGCCCTGACCCTGTCCGGGTCCTACTTCACGCTGCTGTTCGCGGTGCCCCAGACGCTCGCCGACCGGGCGGGCCGCCCGGCGACCTCGGTGGCCGTGGGCCAGATGGCCGCCATGATCACCGGATCCTTGCTCACCCTCGGCTTCGCGGCCGTCTCCGCGAGGCTGCGCCGCCGCACGGTACGGGTGATCCTGCTCGCGGCCGGGACGCTCGCCGCCGCCGCGGCCGCCCTCGCCCCCGGCGCGGTCGTGCTGCTCGCGGCGATCGGCCTGGCCGTCTTCGCGGCCACCGCCGCCAACGCCACCCAGTCCGTGATCGCCGCCACCGCCGTCCCCGACCGCCAACGCCCCGCCGCCATCGGCCTGTTCCAGCTCGCCTATCTCCTGGGCGGCGCCCTCGGCCCGGCCCTCGCCACCACGCTCGTGCTCCGCTGAATCGCGGACCGGGCGGGTTGTTGACGAGGGGGACCGCTGAAACTACTTTTCATCGCATGAATGCGTTTGCGAAGGAAACTTTCCTTCCGTGAGTGTGCGTCAGCTCGACCTGTTGGTGGTCGTCGTCTACCTCGTGGCGATCGCCGTGATCGGACTGCGCCTGGCCGGACGGCAGAAGACGGCGAAGGACTACTTCGTCGGTGAAGGACACATGCCCTGGTGGACCGTCTCCTTCTCCGTGGTGGCCACCGAGACCAGCGTGCTCACCGTCATCAGCCTGCCGGGCGGCGCCTACACCGGCCAGGGCTTCGGCAACGTCGAACTGGCCCTCGGCTACGTCATCGGACGCGTCGTCGTGGCGACCGTACTCATCCCCCTGTACAAACGGGGCGGCTTCGTCAGCGCCTACCAGTACCTGGGCAACCGGTTCGGACTCAAGGTGCAGGGGCTCGCCTCGGTGACGTTCGTCTTCACCCGGCTGCTCGCCGAGGGCGTCCGGCTGTTCGCCTCCGCCATCCCGATCAAGCTGCTGCTCGACGAGTTCGGCGTGCACGCCGGCTACCGCGTCATCATCCTCGTGCTCACGGCGATCACCGTCGTCTACACCTACCTCGGCGGCATCCGGGCGGTCATCTGGACGGACGCCATCCAGATGGGCCTGTACCTGGGCGGTGCCCTGTTCGCCATCGGCGTGCTCGCCGCCCATGTCGGCGGTGACGGCGTCCAGCGCGCCCTGCACGCGGGCCGGTTCCGGCTCTTCGACACCGACTTCGCCCTGGCGCACATCCTCACCAGCCCGTTCGCCCTGCCCACCGCGATCGTCGGCGGCGCCATCTTCGCGATGGCCAGCCACGGCTCGGACCAGCTGATCGTCCAGCGCGTCCTGGCCACCCGCTCACTGCGCGACGGCCAGAAGGCCATGATCGCCTCCGGTGTCTTCGTCACCCTCCAGTTCGCCGCGTTCTCCCTCGTCGGCGCGCTGCTGTGGTCCTACAACCAGGGCAAGTCCTTCCAGGAGCTGGGACTGACCAGCTCCGACAACCTCTACCCGGACTTCATCCTGCACGGACTGCCCGTGGTGGTCTCCGGCCTGCTCGTGGCCGGCATCCTCGGCGCGGCCATGGGCTCGCTGTCCTCCGCGCTGAACTCCATGTCGAACTCGACCGTCGCCGACATCATCCACAGCTTCTTCCGGAGCGCGCCCACCGAGGAGTTCCTGCTCCGGCTCGCCCGGCTGATGACCCTGGTGTGGGCGGTGCTGATGGCCGTGTTCGCCTGCGCCTTCAGCGCCAGTACCGGCAACGTCTACCTCACCGGGCTGACCATCGCCGGATACACCTACGGCGCGCTCCTCGGCGCGTTCCTCCTCGGCCGGCTGGTCCGGCGGGCGAACGAGACCGACGCCGTGATCGCGTTCCTGGTGACGGTCGGCGTCATGACGTACATCGTGCGCGGCGTCAAGATCGACGTCAGCGCGGGCGGCGGCACCGTACCCACCGCCATCGCCGCACAGTGGCTCGTCCCCCTCGGCGTGGCCGTCACGCTGGCCGTGGGCGGGCTGAGCAGCCTGCTGCACCGGGCACCGACGAGCGCCCAGGCCCCGCTGGACGAGGGCGGCACCGAGCGTACGGCGGCCACCGTCGCCCCCGAGTGACCGGACGGGCGGTCGGCCCGGCGACCGGTAACCGCGACAACCCCGGAGGGGCCGTGCACCAGCCGCAATCGCAGCCGTCCCCGCCCGCCCGGCGTGACCCCGGCCGGAAGGAGGCGCCGTGCGCGTGATCGGCCTGATGTCGGGCACCTCGCACGACGCCATCGAGGCCGCCGCGGCGGACCTCGCGCTGGACGGTGACGCCCTGCTCCTACGGCCCCTCGGACACCTCTCCGTCCCCTACCCGGACGCGCTGCGGGACCGCATCGCCGCCGCCCTGCCCCCCGCCCCCACCACCACCCGGGCCGTCTGCGCCCTGGACACCGGCATCGGCCAGGCCTTCGCCGGCGCCGCCGGCCGGGCCCTGCGCGACCTGTGCGCCGGCACCGCCGACCTCGTGGTCTCGCACGGCCAGACCATGCACCACTGGGTCGAGGACGGCACGGTCCGCGGCACCCTCCAGCTCGGCCAGCCCGCCTGGATCGCCGAGGCGACCGGCCTTCCCGTCGTGTCCGACCTGCGCAGCAGGGACGTCGCCGCCGGCGGTCAGGGCGCCCCCCTGGTCGCCCTGACCGACACCCTGCTGCTGTCCGGACTGCCCGGCACCCCCGCCGCGCTCAACCTCGGCGGCATCGCCAACATCACCGTCCTCGCACCCGGCGCCGAGCCGCTCGCCTTCGACACCGGCCCCGCCAACGCCCTGCTGGACGCGGCCGTGCACCATTTCACCGACGGCGCCGCCGCCTACGACGAGGACGGCCGCCGGGCCGGTGCCGGACAGGTCAGCCCAAAACTGCTGCGCGTCCTGCTGGCCGACCCCTACTACCGCAGACCCGCCCCGAAGACCACCGGCAAGGAACACTTCCACCTGCCCTATCTGCGGCGCGCCCTCGACACCGTGCCCGTGCCGACCGCCGCCGACGTCCTGGCCACCCTGACCCGGCTGACCGCCGTCACCGTGGCGGACGCCTGCCGCGCCCACGGCGTCACCCGGCTCGTCGTCTCCGGCGGCGGCACCCGCAACCCGGTGCTGATGCGCATGCTCGCCGAGGAACTCCCGGGCGTGCCGCTCGGCCCCAGCGACGACCTCGGCCTGCCGTCGGCCGCCAAAGAGGCCCTGGCCTTCGCCGTCCTGGGGTTCCTCACCGCCCACGGCCTGCCAGGAGCCCTGCCCTCGGGCACCGGAGCCCGCCGTGCCACCGTGCTCGGCAGCATCACCCCCGGCCGGATGCCGCTGCGCCTGCCCGAACCCGCGGCACACCCACCGCGCCTGCTGCGGATCCTGCGCTGACCCGGCCGGCCGCGGCGGGCTGGGAGCCCCGCCCGCCCGGGGTCGGTGCCACCCGGGCGGGCGAGGACGAGGGGAGCCGGCCGGTGCCGCGCCGGACGGGGCTGCCGTACCGGCGTCAGGCGCCAGGTGGCCGGTGGTCAGGTGCCGGCGCAGTGCGGGGACGGCGTGCCCGCGGTGCCGGTCGCGGTGAAACCGAACGTGGCCCTGGCGCCGGGGGAGAGGGCGCCGTTGAAGGCGGCGTTGCGGACGGTCGCCCGGCCCTGGGCCGTGGTCAGGGTGCCGTTCCACAGGCTGGTCACGGTGGCCCCGGCCAGATCCCAGTCGACCGACCAGCCCGTCAGCGCCCCGGAGCCGGTGTTCTCCACGGTGACCTCGGCCTGGTGACCGCCCTGCCAGGAGGAGGTGGTGCGGAAGGTTGCCGTGCACGCTCCCGGGGACGGAGTCGGGGTCGGCGTGGGAGCCGGAGTCGGGGTCGGTTCGGGGGCGTCGTCGTAGGTCAGCCCGTACCCGTACGGGAACAGCGGGGTCTTGCCGTCGCCGTCGTTCACGGGCTCCTGCGAGGCGCCGCGCATCCAGCTCATCGGCAGCTTGCCGGTGGGGGCGTGGTCGCCGAACAGGACGTCGGCGACGCCCGCGCCCTCGGTGCCGGGCAGCCAGGCAGCCAACAGCGCCTTCCAATCGGGCAGTTGAGCGGTGACGTCGAGCGGCCGGCCGGAGACCAGCACCACGACGACCGGCACCCCGCTCGCCTTCAGCCGGGCGAGGGTCCCCAGGTCCTCCTGATCCAGTCCCAAGCCGTCCGGCCGGTCGCCCCGGCCCTCGGCGTACGGGGTCTCTCCGACGACGGCGACGGCGGCGGTGTAACGGGAGTCGATGCCGTTGCCGTACCGGTCGTAGGTGACGCGCGAGGGGTCGGTGACGGCGGCGCGGATGCCCTGGAGCACGGTGGTGCCGTCGGTGACGGGACCACCGCGCCCCTGCCAGCCCACGGTCCAGCCGCCGCTCTGGTTGCCGATGTCGTCGGCGGACTTGCCGGCGACGAACAGCCTGGCCGACTTCGCCAGCGGCAGCACCCCGCCGTCGTTCTTCAGCAGCACCTGGGACTCCCGCACCGCCTGCCGGGCCAGCGACCGGTGCGCCGCCGAGCCGACCGTGCCGGTGAACGACCGGTCGGTCAGCGGGTGATCGAACAGGCCCAGCTGGAACTTCTTGGTCAGGACGCGGCGGTTGGCGTCGTCGATCCGGGCCTGCGGGATCCGGCCCGCGGTCACCTCGCCGCGCAGCAGACCGAGGAACTTCTTGTAGTCGTGCGGGACCATCACCATGTCGACGCCCGCGTTGACGGCCGTGGAGATCTCGGCGCCGGTGAAACCGCTCTGCCCGTCGAGCTGGTCGACCGCGGCCCAGTCGGACACGACGAACCCGGTGAACCCCAGCTCGCCCTTGAGCACATCGGTGACCAGGTACTTGTTGGCGTGCGAGCGGACGCCGTTCCACCTGCTGTACGACAGCATCACGGAGCCGGCCCCGCGGCGCACCGCCTCCTTGAACGGCGGCAGATGGATCGCCCGCAACTCGGCCTCGGACAGCTCGGTGTCGCCCTGGTCCACGCCCGCGGTGGTGCCGCCGTCACCGAGGTAGTGCTTGGCGGTGGCCAGCACCGATGCCGGGGCCGCGCCCAGGGTGTCGCCTTGGAGGCCGGTGACGAACGTCGTCATGGCGGACGGCAGTTCGGGACTCTCGCCGTACGACTCGTAGGTGCGGCCCCACCGGTCGTCGCGGGCGACGCACAGGCACGGGGCGAAGTCCCAGTCGATGCCGGTGCCCGAGATCTCCTCGGCGACCGCGCGGCCGATCCGCTGGACGAGGGCGGGGTCGCGCGTGGCGCCGAGCCCGATGTTGTGCGGGTAGAGCGTGGCCCCGCGCACCGCGTTGTGCCCGTGCACGGCGTCGATCCCGTAGATCATGGGGATGCCGAGCGGTGTGGTCAGCGCGGTGCGCTGGAGCGAGTCGTAGGTGTCCGCCCAGGTCTGGGCGTTGTTGGGGCTGACCGTGGAGTCGCCCCCGGACAGCACGGACCCGATCCGGTACGCGGCGAGGTCGGACTGCGGGAGGAGGGAGTCCTTCTCGATCTGCGTCATCTGGCCGAGCTTGTCGTCCAGCGTCATCCGGGACAGCAGGTCGTTCACCCGGTCCGGAACGGGCAGCGAGGCGTCCTGATAGGGGAGCCCGGCGGCCGGCGCGGCGGCGGCCCGCTCCGGGACGGCCGTGGCGGGCCCGGAGAGGACCAGGCCCGCCACGCACAGGGCCACGGCCGCCGTCACCCGGCGGCGGGCGGACGGAAGGCGCCTGGCGGCACCGTCGTGGTGCGGTGACAGTCGCATGCGGGTCCTCTCCGGGGAGGAGGGAGGGGCGGCGAGCACAGGGAGTGGGAGCGCTCCCATCGTCGGTCTGGTGGGACTGTAGAGACAGGCGCACGCCCCTGACAAGACGATCTGCCGAAGAACTTGCGAAGGGGGCGCCGGATCCGCACCCGTCGTCGCGCACGGCGGACCGTGCCGGACCGGCGCCGGAGGGTCAGCCCTCGTCGCGTACGGCGGCCAGGCCGTTGAACACCCCGATGTAGGCGGTGCCGTCCGGACCCACGGTGATCGGCGCCCAGTTGTTGTCGTATCCGACGCCGGTGCCCACGAGCTGCTTCCAACGGGTCCGACCGGTGCGGAAGTCGACGGCGGTCAGGTACCAGGCGTCCACGCCCAGGCTGTTGGGATCCTTGGTGTAGAGGTAGATCAGCCCGTTGCCGGTGGACAGTTTGGGCACGACGGACGGCGACCGCTCGTCGCTCTCCCACACGGTCTCGCAACCGCTGCCGTCCGGGCGGACGTCGATCCGGGTGACCCCGCCGACGACGCTCCGCCCGAAGGTGAGGGACGAGACGTTCTCGTAACCGTAGTTGTTCTCGACCACCAGGCTGTCGCCCCAGCTGATCAGGGAGTTGTCGGTCGTGGACGCACCGGGGGCGAAGACCGGGACCTCGCACACCAGTCGCCGGCCGGCGGGCACGTCCGCGTCGCGCCGGTAGACCAGGACGTGCATCCGGTCGTCGGCGTTGTCGGTGATCGCCACGTACCGGCCGCCATCGCCGAAGATGTCCGGCGTGGTGCCCGAACCCTGGTTCACCGAGCCGGGCTTGGTGCCGGTGCCCCGGTCGTAGGTCTGCCGCCACACCACGGCGGGGGTGCCGTCCGCCGCCGCGGTGAACTCGTACAGCGCGTGGTCGGAGACGATGGACACGCCGTCGGCGGCGACGGAGAAGGAGTTCTGGATCTCCTCACCGTCCAGCCGGACGGAACGGATGGTCCCGGTGGCGGGGTCGACGGTGCCGACCCGGCCCTGCCGGGTGACCCACCAGATCCGGCCCTGCCAGTCCGGCATGATGGAGGTGACCGGGTCACAGCTTCCGTCGGGGTACGGGTCGGCCCAGGTGGCGCAGTCGTGGGGCACCTGATCACCCAGGTCCCAGTCGTCGGTGACGGTGAACTCCCAGCCGCCGTCCGCCCGTTGCCGGTGGGCGAGGCGGACGATGTGCTGCCGGGAGTCCGCGAGCACCAGCCGGTCCTCGTCGTCCAGGTACGAATAGGCCCCGCCCGAGGTGTCCTTGAAGATCCGGGAGAAGTCGAGCCGGGTGATCGCCTCCACGGTGGACGGGCGTTGGGGCAGCTCGTACTCGGCCAGCGTGGCCAGGGAGCGCGGGTCGAGCAGCTTGACCAGGAACCCGGTGAACGTTCCGCACACGGTGACGATCCGCCCCGCCCGGTCGAAGGTGACGGTGGCGCACTCCCCGCCCAGCACCGCCATCCGCTCGCTGTCGGCCCGCGGGTTTGCGCCGAGCGGACCGGACCACGGGGAGGTCGCGCTGCCCCAGCCGTCCGCGTGCATACCGGACCGGCCGTTCGGCGCGAGGTAGGGGTGCTGGGGCGGCTGGGTGCCGGGCAGTGGCCGCGCCGCCGCCGGGGCGCCGGTGTAGGCGTCGGCCAGGCGGTGCCCGGGCGCCCTGGGGATCGGGTCGGCCGACGCGGGGGAAGGCGCGGCGAGGGCGATGCCTGCGGCCAGGGCCAGGGCGAAGGCCAGGGCCCGGCCGGGCGTCCTGCGGGACATGGGGCTCCTCGGGGTGTGTGCGTCGGGTGGTCGCGCCGCCGCGACCTTAGGAGCGGGCCGTCGAGGAGTCCAGGGAAAGATGAGGGTTGTTCATGACCTCGCAACACGGGTACCGGCAGCGGTGGGCAACCCTCCATCGGACCCATGGGTCTCACTCCGTAATGGCGTGACATTCGATCAAGGGGGCAACATCATGCGACGAACAGCGGCGGCGGCAGCGGCGCTCGTTCTGGCGGGAACCGGGCTGGGGATGGTGACGGCCGCGGCGGGCACCGCGACGGCGGCCACCACCGGCGCCACGGCCTGTCCGACCGGCTGGGGCAGCGGCGACAAGGGTGGTGCCGCGGCGGGCGCCGTGCCGCTGAAGACCGTCAGGGCCGGCCGGCACGACTGCTTCGACCGCCTGGTCTTCGATGTGCCCGGCGGCGGCACCCTCGGCTACTCGGTGCGTTACGTCGACCGGCTCTACCAGCTGGCCAGCGGGGACTACATCCCGGTCGGCGGCGGCGCCGTGCTCGACGTCCGGGTGGGCGCGCCCGCCTACGACCCGGCGAGCGGCACACCCGCGTACCCCGGGCGGGCCGGCCAGCCCCTTCCGGGCGTGGACGTCAGCGGGTACAGCACCTTCAGGGACACCCGGTTCTCCGCCAGTTTCGAGGGGGAGACGCAGATCGGTCTCGGCGTCCGCGCCCGCCTGCCGTTCCGGGTGATCCAGCTGCCCGACCAGCTCGTGGTGGACGTGGCGCACACCTGGTGACGGGCGCGTTTCCCGTGACGTGCTGCGCTCCTGTCGGCGTGGCGCGCTCGTGGTGGACGTGACGCGCCCGTGGTGACGTGGCGCACTCCGGGTGAGGCGGCGGACGAGAGCGGACGGACGACTGGCCCCCGCGCGGCCCGCCGCCCGGGACGGGCGGGCCGAGCGCCTCGCGGCGCCGGCGCGGGGTAGCCGGAACCTACCCTTCCGGCGGTCGGAAGGGAAGCCCCCGTGACAGTCCTTCGACGGTCTTTCGACAGTCCTACGGGGAGTGCCCCGGCAGCCCTGGCGGACAGTGCCCCGGCAGCCCTCCGGCGACCCTCGGCCGTGTGACGGCGTGTTCCGGACGGCGGGCGGGGAACGGCCGTTGCCGTGGCGCTCATATCGGGTATGTCTCCCTGGTGCCGACAAAGCGGCATGTGCGGTCGACCTCGGCCCGGGAGGCACGATGAGTCAGCAGCCTGTCCTTCTTCCCTACTCCGACCCGGCCTTCCTGGCGGACCCCTTCCCGCTCTACCGGCGGCTGCGCGAGGAGGGCCCGGTCCGGCGCGCGATGATCGCCGGCGGTCTGGAGGCCTGGCTGATCACCCGCTACGAGGACGGACTCGCCGCTCTCTCCGACCCCGGGCTGAGCAGCGATGTCCGCGACGCCTCGGACCCTCGCCTCATCGCGCAACTGCCCGAGTTCGAGCGCGAGTCGATGATGAGCACCATGCTGCGCTCCGACCCGCCGGACCACACCCGGCTGCGCCGCCTGGTCTCGAAGGCGTTCACCGCACGCCGGGTCGCCGGGCTGCGCCCCCGTGTCCAGGAGATCACCGACCGGCTGCTCGACGCGGTGGCACCGGCCGGCCGGGCCGACCTCGTGGCGGAGTTCGCGCTGCCGCTGCCGGTCACCGTCATCGGCGAACTGCTCGGCGTGCCCGGCGACGACCGGCAGGACTTCCAGCGGTGGACCGACGCCATGCTCGTACGCGACGAGACCATGCCCGACCCGGCCGTCGTCGGCGAGGCGTGGCAACGGATGCACGCCTATGTGACCAAGCACCTGGAGACCAAGCGCGCCCGGCCCGGCGACGACCTCCTCAGCGCGCTGATCAGCGCCCACGACGAGGAACAGCGGCTCAGCCAGGACGAGCTGATCGCCATGACCTTCCTGCTGCTGGTGGCCGGGTACGTCACGACGGTCAACCTGATCAGCGGGGGCATCGCCGCGCTGCTCGCCCACCCCGGGCAGCTGTCGCTGCTGCGGGAGCGCCCGGAGCTGCTGCCCGACGCCGTCGAGGAGTTCCTCCGCTACGACGGACCGGTCAACCCGGGGATCGTCCGGTTCGCCCGTGAGAACGTCGAGATCGCGGGCGTGACCCTTCCCCGTGGGGCCACCGTGGTGATCGCGTCGGCGATCGCCGACCGCGACCCGGCCCGGTTCACCGACCCCGACAGGCTGGACATCACCCGCGGTGACAGCGGCCACCTGGCCTTCGGGCACGGCATCCACTACTGCCTGGGGGCGCCGCTCGCCCGGCTGGAGGGCCAGATCGCCATCGGCGCGGTGCTGCGCCGGCTTCCGGACCTGGCGCTGGCGGTGCCGCCGGCCGAACTGACCTGGCGGCCCGGCGGCCTGCGCGGCTTGGCACGGCTTCCGGTCACGTTCACGCCCGGCGGGCGGCGGTCCGGGGAGAGCTGACCCGCCGTACGCCTCCCAGGCGACTCCGGTGTGCGGGACGCCGGTGGCTCCGGTGGCCGGAGTCACGGCCGTCGCCACCGCTCTCACCCCGAGCCGGGACGCGCCTCCAGCGGCGGATCCCCGCACAAGACCGGTGACATTGCCGGTCCGGTCGTGCCGCGCGACGCCGACAGTGGCACTGCTCACCCCACTGGCGGAGCCCGTCGGCCGGCGCGCTCACGCGTGCCATCCGGGCCGGACGGGCGGCTCGCCACGACAGAGAGGACGACTCGTCGTGCAGCACCCGCGCACCAGCACCACGGCACCGGCCCCCCGCCCCCGCCCCACCCGTCGTGCCGGACGGCTCGCGACCCTCGCCGCGGCGGTCACCGCCGTCGTCGGCCTGACCACGCTCGGCGGACCGGCGGCCCACGGTGCCGACAACCCCTACGAGCGCGGTCCGGCGCCCACCGAATCCAGCATCGAGGCGCCCCGCGGCCCGTACGCCGTCGCGGAGACCAGCGTCTCCCGGCTCGCCGTCTCCGGCTTCGGCGGGGGCACCATCTACTACCCGACCAGCACCACCGACGGCACCTTCGGCGCGGTGGCCGTCTCACCCGGCTACACCGGCACCCAGTCCTCCATCGCCTGGCTCGGCCCCCGGCTGGCCTCCCAGGGGTTCGTGGTCTTCACCATCGACACCCTGACGACGCTGGACCAGCCCGACTCCCGGGGCAACCAGCTGCTCGCGGCGCTCGACTACCTCACCGGCAGCAGCTCCGTACGGAACCGCATCGACTCCAGCCGTCTCGGCGTCATGGGCCACTCGATGGGCGGCGGCGGCAGCCTGGAGGCGGCCAAGACGCGCCCCTCGCTCCAGGCGGCGATCCCGCTGACCCCGTGGAACCTCGACAAGACCTGGCCCGAGATCAAGACCCCCACCCTGATCTTCGGCGCCGACGGTGACACGATCGCCCCCGTCGCCACCCACGCCGAGCCCTTCTACACCACCCTCCCCAGCTCCCTCGACCGGGCGTACCTGGAGCTGAACGCCGCGACCCACTTCACGCCCAACACCTCGAACACGACGATCGCGAAGTACAGCATCTCGTGGCTGAAGCGGTTCATCGACAACGACACCCGCTACGAGCAGTTCCTCTGCCCGCTGCCACGGCCGAGCCTGACCATCGAGGAGTACCGGGGCAACTGCCCGCACACCTCCTGACCGACCCGCCGGGCCCCGGCGGCGACCGTTGCTCGTGGCGGTCGCCGCCCGGCGTCGTGCCGTCCCGCCTCCGGCTTCCAGTAGCCCCGGCACGGCGCCGCCGCGACGGAGCGGAGGGGCCCGGACGTATGCCTTCCGCGCGTCCTTACGCGTCAGTAAGGTTTCGGGAATGAGCGGACAGACGACTCTGGGACCCGGTGCGGCGCGGCACCGGCCGGATCCGGTCGCGACGCTGGGGGAGCGGCTGCGCGAGGGCGGCGCGTACGTCCTGACCGGTGAGCCCGGCAGCGGTCGCTCGACCGTCCTCGCCCGGGCCGCCCGCGCGTTCGACGCCGGGCCCGCCGTGGTCGTACCCGCCCGCCCCGAGCCGTTCCGGCAGCCGCTGGACGGACTGCGGGCGCTGTGCCGGGCCGCCGGGGTGCCCGAGGCCGATGCCGCGGGACCGGTGCGCGACCTGGCCGGCGCGCTGCGGGCGACCGCGGCGTCCGGGACGGTCCTGCTCTGTGTCGACGACGCCGACCGGTGGGACACCGCCTCCCGGGCCGCCCTCGGCCGGCTGGCCGCCCGGCTCCGCCCCGGCGGTGGGCTCGCCCTGGTGCTCACCGTGGCCGGCTTCCGGCCCGTGGACCCGGAGTTCGCCGGCCTGCCGCTGCTCCGCCTCGCGCCGCTGTCCGCGCCGGACGCCGCCGCCCTGCTGGACGAGGCCGCGCCGGGCGCGCTCGACCCCCGGGTACGCGAGGAGATCACCGCCGCCGCCGAAGGCAACCCCGCCCTGCTGCTCGGCGTGCTGCACCGCCTGACTCCGGCCCAGCTCGGCGGCATCGCTCCGCTGCCGTGCCCCCTTGTCGCGGCCGAGACCCTCGCCGCGTCGGCGGACCGCCACCTCACCGGACTGCCGCCGGCCCAGCGGGACCTGCTGCTCGTGACCGCGGCGGCCGTGCAAATCTCGGGGGAGCCGACCGCCGGGACCGACGTCGTACGACGCGCGGCGGCCCGGCTCGCCGCCGATCCCCTCGCGCCTCCACGCGCGCACGCACCCGTGCGTCCAGGCATCGAGAGCGGCTCCTGGCCGGGCCGTGGTCTCCCGCTTCAGCTGGGGCCGCGCCCTGACGGTGGGACGCTACCGAGCCGGGATCCCGGTTTTTTGTCGGAGTCGGATGCCGGGGGTGGGGCCGTGCCGGGTCACGGTCTCGATGCCCTGCCGGAGGCGCGCGCCCATGGTGGTCGCGTGCCCGGTCATGGCCCCGTTCCGCTTCCCGCCGCACACCCCGGCGGGGACCTCGTTCCCGACGGCATCGGCGACGACCGGTTCCCGCCGGGCGACATCGCGCCGCCAGAGGCGCTGTTCGCCGCCGAGGGGCGGCTGGGCTTCCGCAGTACGGTGCTGTGCCGGGCGGTGTACGCCGGCGCGTCGGCCGAGCGGCGCCGTGCGGCCCACGAGGCGCTGGCCGGCGCGCTGCCCGACGCACGCGGCCTCCCGGCGCTGCTGCACCGCTCCTGGGCCGTCACGGCTCCCGCCCCGGCGCTCGCGGCCGCCCTCGCGTCCGTCGCGGCGGACCCGGCGTCGGCGGCCACGCCCGCGCAGCGCTGTACTGCGTACACCCGCGCCGCCGAACTCGCCCCGGACGGCGTCGAGCACGTCCCGTGGTACACGGCCGCCGCCGAACAGGCCCTGCTCGCCGGTCGGTCGGCCCGGGCGCTGCGACTGCTCGACACGGCCCGCTGCCGACCGGCGCCCGCACCGGTACGCGCGCGTGCCGAACTGCTGCGCGGCACCGCGCTGCGCTGGGACGGCCCGGTCGACGACGCCCGCGAGACCCTGCTGCTCGCCGCGGCCCTGTCCGCTCCGCACGACCCCGAACGGTCCGCCGAAGCCGCCCTGGCCGCCGCGGACGCCGCCTGGTCGGCGGGAGACGTCGCCGCCTGCCTGCGCGCCCTGACACAGGGCCGCTGGTGGACCGGGGTCCACCGCGCGGGGAAGGCCCCCGGCCCCGCTCTCACGGGCCGGTCACTGCCCGGGGCCACGCCCCCGTCCCCCGACCGGGCCGTGACCGAGCGGGTGCCAGGCGCGGGGGAGGCGCTTGGCACCGGTCGCGCGGGCCAGGTTCCGCCCGTGTCCGCCGGCTCACCCGGGGATGGGCGGGGCCGTGGCGCGGTGGAGGCTCCCGGTTCTGTGAGCGAGGTTCGGCCCGTGTCCGCTGGTCCGGCCGGGGATGGGCGGGGCCGTGGCATTCCGGAGGCCGTCGGTTCCGTGGGCGAGGTTCCTCCCGTGTCCGCCGGTCCACCCGAGGACGAGCGAGGCCCCGGTATGGCGGAGACCCCCGGCCCTCCGGAACAGGTATCGCCCATGCCCGCCGGTCCATCCCGGGACGAGCGGGGCCGCGGCATGGCAGAGGCCCCCGGTCCCCTGGACCAAGTACCGTCCTTGCCCGTCGGCCCACCCGGGCATGAGCAGGGCCCCGGCATGCCGGAGGCCCCCGGTCCCGGTCTCGTGGGTCAGGTGGTACCCGGGAGTATGCCCCTGGCCGCCGGTGCGCTCGCGGGCGGGCGGGGGCCCGGCGCCGTGGCGGTCCTGCGGGACCACCGTGCGGGCATGCGCGCGGTCCTGCAAGGGCGGTTCGACCTGGCCGCGGCCCCCCTGCGGCGGGTCGTGGACCGCGCGTGGACGGCGGACGACCCGGAGGAACTGCTGCGGGCGGCCTCGGCGGCCCTGCTGCTCGGCGACACCGCCGCCGCCCGCCGGTCCGGTGCCCGGGCACTCGCGGTGGCCCGTACCCACGGGTCCGCCCTGCACGAGACACGCGCCCTGGAGTACCTCGCCTACGGCGAACTCCGCGCCGGACGGCACGCGCTGGCCCGGGCACACGCCGAGGAGGGGCTGCGCAGCGCCTACCGCGCCGGGCTGCGCAACACGGCCGCCCACCACCACGCCGTACTCGCTCTGGCCGCCTCCATCGCCGGTGAGGGACACACCGTCGCCGAGCACGCGACCGCGGCCATGAGCACCGCCCGCCGGCACGGGCTGGCCCAGGCCGCCGCACTGGCCCAGTGGGCGCTGGCCCGCGCCGACCTGGGGCACGGCCGGCCCCGCGAGGCCGCCGAACGGCTCGCGCCCCTGGTGCGGCCCGGCTCGGGGCGCGGCCACTTCGCCGTCTGGATGCTCGCCGTACCGTGCTACGTGGAGGCATGCGCGCTCGCCCGGCAGCCGGAGGGCGCCGGGGACGCGGTCGAGGACTTCGCGCTCTGGGCGGCGTGCGACGCCGACCCGCAGGCCCCCGCCCAGCTCCTGCGCTGCCGCGCCCTGCTGGCACCGCCCGAGGCCGCCGACGCGCTGTACCGGCAGGCGCTGCGGCGGCACGCGGAGGGCGCCGGGGACTTCGAACGCGCCCGCACCGAACTGCTCTATGGCAAGTGGCTGCGCCGACGCCGCCGGCTGAGCGAGGCACGTACCCATCTGCGGTCCGCGCTGCTCGGCTTCGAGCGCTGCGGCGCCGGCCCGTGGGCCCAGCAGGCGGCGGCGGAACTCCGGGCGAACGGGGTGGCAGGGGTGGCCGGGGTGACGGGGTCCGCCGGTGTGCTCGGCGCGGACGGACCGGCCGCGGGCGCGCCCGGGGACGTGGTCCGGCCGGACGGACTGGCGCGGCTGACCCCGCAGCAGCTGCGCATCGCCCGGGGCGTCGCAATGGGACTCACCAACCGGGAGGTGGCCCTCAGCCTGTCGGTCAGCACCCGCACCGTCGACTACCACCTGCGCAACGTCTTCGCCGCCCTCGGCGTCCGCTCCCGGATGGAGCTGGCCCGTCTGGTGGAGCAGGCCGGGCAGACCGTGGCACAGTCCTGAACCCGAGCGCGCCGTGCGTCAGGTGTCCAGGCGCCGCCTCAGCACCGCAAGCCCCACCGCGTACGGCAACAGCACCGCGGTGAGCGGGAGGTAGTAGACGGGTGGCAGGGCGGTCAGGCCGAGCACCGGGCCGACGGGCGAGGGCGGCACGGCCAGCCCGATGACGGCCAGGGCGAGCGCCGCCCAGGACACCGGCCCGGGACGACGGCCCCGGCCGCCGCCCCGGTCACCCCGGAGCAGGAACATGACCAGCGCCTGGGTGAGCAGGTTCTCGGTGAACCAGCCGGAGTGGAAGAGCGTCTCGTCGTCCCCGCTCCCCGCGTCCGGGACGAGCGCGAGCACGCCGAAGGTGGCCAGGTCGGCGATGGCGTTGAGCAGCCCGAAGCCGGTGAGGAAGCGCAGCAGGGCCCCAGGGCGCAGCACGGCGGGCCGGCGCAGTACCGACGGATGCGGCCGGTCGTGGGCGAAGGCGAGCTGGGCCGCGTCGAAGCACAGGTTCTGGGCCAGCACCTGCGCGGGGAGCATGGGCAGGAACGGCAGCAGCAGGCCGGCGGAGAGCATCGCCACCACGTTGCCGAGGTTGGAGGACAGCGTGACGCGCAGATACGTGGCGATGTTGCCGCCCGCGTGCCGGCCGGCGGCGATGGCGTGGGCGATCGCGGTGAGGTCCTTCCCGGCGAGCACCACGTCGGCACCCTCCCGGGCCACGTCGGCGGCCTCGCGCGGGGCGAGGCCGACATCGGCGGTGCGCAGGGCGGGCAGGTCGTTGACGCCGTCCCCGAGAAAGCCGACCGTGTGTCCGCCCGCGCGCAGCGCCTGGGTGATCCGGGCCTTGTGTTCCGGCGTGCAGCGGGCGAAGACGGTCGTACGGCGGACCAGGTCGGACAGTTCGGCGTCGGTGAGGGTGTCGACGCGGCCGGCGGTGAGCACACCGTCCGCCGGGACGGGGACACCGAGGTCGCGGCAGGCGCGCAGGGCGGTGCCCGGGTGGTCGCCGGTGAGCACCTTGACGGTCACGCCGCCGTCCATCAGGTCCCGCAGCGCGTCGGCGGCGGTGGGCGCGAGGGCGTCCCGCAGGGTGACCAGGCCGCGGAAGGCGAGGCCGCGTTCGTCGGCCGGGGTGTAGTCACGGGCGCGGGCCGGGCGCTCGGCGGTGGCGACGGCCAGGACCCGCAGACCCTCGTCGGCCGCGCGGGCGGCGAGGGCCCGGTACCGCTCGCGCTGCGCCTCGTCCAGGGCGCAGCGCTCCAGGACGGAGTGGACATCCCCCTTGACGACGAGCGTGTGCGTGCCGAGCCGGCCCGGGGTGCGGATCACGGCGGTGGCGAGCCGGCGGACCGGGTCGAAGGGAACGGCGGCCACTCCGTCGTAGGCCATCGGCGCGTCCGTATCCGCTTCCAGGAGCGCCTCGTCCAGAGCGTCGGGCCGGGGCAGGTCGGCGAGCTGGAGCGTCCACCACGCGTTGGCGGCGGCCCAGCGCAGCACGTCGGGATCGTCCCGGCCGTCCGCGCCGAACGACCGGTCGACGACCGGCCGGTCCTGGGTGAGGGTGCCGGTCTTGTCCAGGCACAGCACATCCATCGCACCGATGTCGTGCAGGGCGGGCAGCCGCTTGACGATCACGCCCCGGGTGCGGGCCAGCCGCGACGCCCCGCGGGCCAGACAGACGGTGACCAGGACCGGCAGCATCTCGGGCGTCAGCCCCACCGCCACCGCGACGGCGAACGGCAGCGTCTCCAGGCCCCGTCCGCGCAGCGCCGCGTTGGCCATGAGCACGAGCGGCGGGGTGAGCAGCATGAACCGGATCAGGATCCACGAGATGCCGTGCACGGACCGGTCGAAGGCACCGGCCCCCCGCCGGCCGGCCGGGCCGTCCTGGGCGGCGGCGAACCGGGTGCGCGCCCCGGTCGCGGTGACGACCGCGGTGGCGCTGCCGGTGGCGACACTGCTGCCCAGGAAGCAGTACGGGGACCGCTCGAACACCCCGCTCCCCGTCCCGCCCGGAAGATCGTCCGCGTGCTTGGCGACGGCCGCCGACTCGCCCGTCAGCGCCGACTCGTGCACCGTCAGCCCACTGGCCCGCAGCAGGCGTACGTCCGCCGGCACCAGGTCGCCCGGGCCCAGGCGGACGACATCCCCCGGGACCAGCTCGTCCACCGGAACCTCCCGGCTCACCGGCGCCGCGTCCTCCCGCGGGCGGCGCGACACGGTGGCGGTAGTGGCGACCAGCTCACGCAGCCGGGCCGTGGACCGGTCCGCCCGGTGCTCCCCGGTCGCCCGCAGGACACAGCTCACCGCGACCAGGAGGAGGATCACCGAGGCCGTGCCCCAGGCGAGAACGGCCGCCGACACCAGCCCCAGGCACGCCAGCACCGCGGTGAACGGATCCCGCAGGCTGCGCACGCACAACCGCGCCCAGGAAACCTCCCGCCGGGCCGGGAGCACGTTGTCGCCGAACCGGGCCAGCCGCCGCCCGGCCTCCGCCTCCGTCAGGCCGCGCGGACCGGTCTCCAGCGCGCGCAGCACCTCCAGCACGCCGGGCCCCGGACGCTCCTCGGCACGGGCTCCGTCGACTTGTCGGTTCCGGCCCGCCCGCGCGGTGGCGCCGGGAGCCGGGCCCGCAGCGTCCCGACCGGAGGCCGCGGTGGCCTCACGCACCGGTTCCGCGTAGCCCGCGCGCCCGGCCGGAGCCGTACCGGGAAGGCCCGGTCAGATGCGTGACCATCACCCGTACGAGTGTGACCACGTCGGGGTCGTCGATGTAGTAGACCTGCCGCCGGCCCTCCCGGCGGGAGCCGACGAGTCCGGCCAGCTTCAGCTTGGTCAGGTGCTGGCTGACGGCGGGCAGCGCGCCGCCCACCCGGTCGGCGAGGCCGGTCACATCGCTCTCGCCCTGGGACAGGGCCCACATCAGGTGCAGTCGGGCGGTCGAGGCGAGCAGCCCGAACGCGGCGGCCGCGGCCGCCAGCACCTCGGCGGGCGGGTCCTCCAGGCCACCGGCGCGGTCCGTCACAGTTCCCCTGTCCTCTCCTGATCCTCTCCGATTCCGGCCCGTGGGCGACCGGCGCCCACGGGCCCGCCCATCGTAAGGGCCGGGTCACCGGCCATCACGCGCCGCGGGGTCACCGGTCATCGCGCACCGCCAGGTCACCGGTCATCGTGTGCTGCCGGGCTCCGGTCGTCGTGTGCTGTCAGGGTCTCCCGGGCCCGGCCCGTCAGCGTCCCGCGCGATCCCGGCGCTGTCCCAGGCGTGCCTCTTCGAGGCGGCCGAGGAGGAAGGGCACCACCCCCCGCTCCAGCAGGGCCAGTTCCCAGGCCTGCCGGGCCCGGGCCACGGTGTCCGAGGGGACCGCCGCCGCGCCGGAGCCGACAGGGCGGTCGCCTGCCGCCGGCCGGGACCGCCGGACCAGGTGACCGATCGCCACCCCGACGGCCGGCACGCCCAGCAGCAGGCAGACCGTGAGCACGCTCTCGCCGGCGCGGGGCAGAGCACCGGAGGACCACATGCCGTACCCGGAGAGCAGCAGCACCAGTCCCAGCGAGGCCAGGACGAGCCTCGCGGACGTCGAGGACGTCGAGGACGGCGGCCCGGCGGAACGGGTCCGCAGCCGGGGCTCGCGGGACAACGGCAGGGCGCCATACGGTGGCACGCCTGGATCGCAGGACGGCGGTGCGGGGTCATGGAAGGCCCGTCGGCCCCTCCTCCGGCCCGAACTCGCGGTCACGGCCGCCAGATACTCGCGGTACTCGATGTCGGCGAACGCGGCGATCGCGTTTATCGCCCCGAGCGCCCTCGTACGCAGCTCCGCGCGGTCGACGAGGCTCCCGCACCGCTCCATCGCCTCCACGACCTGCCCGAGGCTTATGGCCTGGTCGAGTACGCGCTCGAACACACCGCCGAGTTCAAGCCCGAGCGGGGCACTGTCCGTCATCCATCCCCCAGGTCCGGAAGGCTCGCCGACAGTAGGTCCGCCACCCGTCGCGGCGCGGCGCGGCGAGGGGCGGCGCGTCTCATAGTCGCAAACTTGCGCAACCAACAGAACGGGTCACGCGGCCGGTCGAGGGGGCGTGAAGAAGGGAAAACGTGAACAAGGGAAAAGGGAAGGGGAGACCGGTGGCTCGGTCTCCCCTTCCCCTATTCCCTTTCAGGGCACTCGGTTTCCCGTCAGGGCACTCAGCTCAGGCGCAGGGCCTCGCGGAGGGTGGTGAACAGGTCGGTCTGGTTGGTGACGCCGAGCACCCGGTAGGCCAGCGGGCCCTGTGCGGCGATGCGCACCTCGGTGCCGGTGTGCTCCTGGGACTGGCCCGGGGTGTTGGTCGAGTAGTTGACCTTCAGCTGCTGGCCCTCGTTGGTCACCAGGGTGGCGGACAGGCCGGGCGGGGTGGCCTCCAGCGGGACGATCTGGCTGGTGTGGCCGTGGTCGGCGGTGGTGACGACGAGAGTGTCCGGGTGCTGGGCCGCGTAGGCGCGGGCGACCTTCACCGCGCGGTCGAAGGCGGCCGTCTCACCGATCTGGCCGCAGGGGTCGGCGGCGTGGTCCTGCTTGTCGATGGAGGCGCCCTCGATCTGCAGGAAGAAGCCCTTATTGGAGTGCTTCTGGCGCTGCTTGGCCTCCAGCAACTGGATCGCCTTGGTGGCGGAGTCCGCCAGGCTCGGCGTGGTGGACGGCCGGTTCGGGTTGGAGGTGACGCAGCGCTGCGGGTCGGTGCCGCCGACGGCGGCCGGCCTGCCGGTCCACTCGACCGGCACGTTCCCGGAGGCGAACAGGCCGAGGACGGGCTTGCCCGGCTTCGCGGACTTCATCGAGGCGTCGTCGGTGACGACCTGATAGCCGAGCTTCTTCGCCTGCTCGGTGACGGTCAGACCCTTGTACCTGCCGTCGGTGACCTTCTGGTCGAAGCGCTGCTTGCCGCCGCCGAAGAGGACGTCCACCTTGTGGTTGACGGACTGCTCGGCGATCGAGCCCGGGCCGCCCGCAGCGATCGTGTCGACGGGGCACTTGGCCATGTCGGCCGGGCCCTGGCAGGAGCGGTCGGTGACGTGGGAGGCGAGCACGGCCGGGGTGGCGTCGGTCAGCTCGGCCGTGGTGACGCTTCCGGTGGCGTAACCATTCTTCTGAGCCAGTTCCAGGATCGTGCGGACGGCCTTGTCGGAGCCCGGTGTCTTGGAGATGCGGCCGTTGACCGTCTTCACACCGGTGGCCCAGCCGCTGCCGCTCGCGGCGGAGTCGGTGACGTAGTCAGGGGTGCCGTCCTTGTGCACGGCGTACGTGGTGTACTCGCCGGTCAGCGGGAACTTGTCCATGTTCAGGCGGCCGTTGGCACCGACGGTGTAGTCACGGGCGAGCGTGATCTCCGAGTCCCCCATGCCGTCACCGATCAGCAGGATGACGTTCTTCGCCTTGCCGCCCTTGATGGCGTCCTCGGCCTGCTGCTTGGTGTCGGTCGCGCCGGCGCCGGTGGTGAAGGCGACGGCTGCGGCGGTGGTGGACGCCAGCAGCGCGGTGGCGAGGGTGAGGTGACGGCGGGACGGTCTGTGCATGAAAGCGACTCCTTGGGGCATCCCGTCCGGGACGGACGGGCGTCAACGGGCGTCAGCCCATCACCCGTTGTTGAATCGCGTGGAAACCCCTGGTGGGGCGTTGGTTTCGGATGCGTGTCCTCCGGACGGCCGTCGGTGCGCAGCCTCCGTAGGGTCATCCGCTAGGACCGGGTGATGGCTTGCTCCAGCAGGCCCTGAAGGGTGCTTTGCTGCTGTGGGCTGAGACCGGCCAGCGGTGAGTCCTGGGCGAGGAGCCCGAGGAGCCGGTCGCGCAACGCCGCGCCCTCGGCGGTGAGCAGGAGCTGCTTGGCGCGGCGGTCGGTCGGGTGCGGGCACCGCTCGACCAGGCCCTGCTTCTCCAGCTTGTCGACGACGAAGGTGGCGTTGGAGGGCTCGCAACTCATGCGCTCGGCGAGCTCGCGCATGGTCATCGGGCCGGTCATCTCGCGCAGCGCGGTCGCCTGGGCGGCGGTGAGGCCCAGGGCGGCGGCCCTCTCCCGTACGTGCTCGGCGATCTGCTGCGCCAGTCCGTTCACCAGACCGCACAGCTGACGTTCGGCGCTGGTCTGCGGTTCCGGGGGCGTCGTCATGGGTCCCATCCTAGCAAGTCCATCAAGCTCGGATATTTAGAGCTTGAATGTTTCTAGCTTGATGCTTATCGTGGTGTTGTGCCCACCGGGAGACATGACGGTGACCGGCATCGAGGTCCTGCGCCCACGGCCGAGGCCGGGGAACGAAGAAGAGGGAGACGAAGCGCATGGTGGCCCACTCCGCACTCGCCCAGGACGACCGGCTGCGACGGCCCGCGGGCATCCGCTCGGTCCGGCTGGGCGACACGAAGGTGTCCTTCGTCCCGGACGGAGCCGTGCAGGGCAGGCCCCGCGCCTGGCTGCCGGACACCACCGAGGAGACCTGGACCGCGCACCCGGAGTATCTGGACGCCTCCGGGTGTCTCGTGGCGAGCATCGGCGGCCTTCTGGTGGAACAGGGCGACCGCGCGCTGCTGATCGACACGGGATTCGGCCCCCGGTCCCTGCCGGCCGTCCCGGACACCCCGAACGGCGCGCTGTACGGCGGCGCGCTGCTGGACAGCCTGGCCGAGCTGGGCCGTGCTCCCGAGGAGATCGAGGCCGTGGCCTTCAGTCACCTGCACCCGGACCACGTCGGCTGGGCCGTCCACCCCGCTCCGGGCACCGGCCGGCTCGCGTTCGCCCACGCCGACCACCTCGTACCGGCACCGGAATGGGCCGCGCGTGACCTGCCGGAGACGGCCGGCGGCCTCTCCGAGGAGATCGTGACGGCGCTGGCACCGCGCGTGCGCACGGTGACCGACGGACAGGAGATCTTCCCCGGCGTGCGGGTCCGGATCACCGCCGGCCACACGGCCGGGCACGCGGAGTACGTCATCACCGGCGGCGGAAGCCGGCTCATAGCCTTCGGCGACTCCCTGCACTCACCGATCCAGGTGGACCACCCCGAATGGTCCTGTGTCTACGACCACGACCCCGTCCGGGCCGCCGACCACCGCCGGCGTCTTGTCGCCGAGCTGGCGGAGCCCGGCACGATCGGCTTCGGCGTCCACTTCGCCGACGTGGTGTTCGGCCGGGTCCGGCGCGGCGGCGACGGCCCGGCGTGGCAGCCTCTGGACGCCTGAGGCGCCGGGCGCGGACAAGGCGGGGCGCACTGGCAGGGCGGAGGCGTACGGGCGGGACGGGGTGCGCTGGCAAGGCGGGGACCTACGGGCAGGGCGGGGCGCATGCCCAGGGCGCGGGCGCACCGCGCGCGGGCGCGGGTGGGCGGCGAAGGTGCGGGCGGTCGGCGAGGGCGCGGCTCCGCGAGGGTGCCGGGGGTTCCGCCTGGGCGCGGCTCGTGCCACCCGTACGACGACGCACCGCGATCCGCCGGCCGGCCCCGAAGTCCCGCGCGCCGTCCCGCATGCGGCCCAGGTACCCGCCACCATGGACCCGGCCGTGCCGCCCGCCGACCGTGTCGGTGCGCTGGGGACGGCCGCTCGGTGAGCCGGTGAGGAGAGCGATGACGACGGATCACGGCCGGGTCGGCCGCCGGGACCTGCTGCGGGCGTCCGCCGCCGGGCTGACGGCGGTCGCGGTCCCGGCAGCGGCCCCGGCCATGGCCGCGTCCGCCGCCGCAGGGCGGCGAACTCTGCTTTACCGCGAGGTGACCGGTGGATCGGTGACCTCTTCCCGCGATGGGTCCGTGCTGATCGCCGAGGTGCAAGGCGTCCTGTGGCGGGTGCCGCCGGAGGGCGGGGAGGCGGTACGGATCACCGACTGGGACCTGGAGGCGACCCGCCCGGTCCTGTCCCCCGACGGCGGACGGCTGGCGGTGGGCGGCTACCGGGGCGGCGGCTTCCACCTGTGGACGCTGCGCACCGACGGCAGCGGGCTGCGCCAGGTCACCGACGGCCCCTGGGACGACCGGGGCGTGGCCTGGTCACCCGACGGCGGCCGGCTGGTCTTCGCGTCCGAGCGCGGTGGGGACCCGGTGACCGGTGCCTCGTTCGGACTGTGGACGACGGACGCGGACGGCGGCGGGGCCGAGCGGCTGACCGGCGGCGCCTACGAGGACAGCGACCCGGTCTGGTGGCCGGACGGACGCTCGGTGGTGTGTGTCCGCGCCGCCCACACGCCCGACGGCGGCAGCGACGGCGGCCTGGCGCTGGTCCGCGTACCCACCGGCGGAGGACCCGGGGAGGTGCTCCACAGGGTGGGGGAGGGCCGGCTGCTGTGCCCGTCGGTGTCGCCCTCGGGCCGGATCGCCTGCCTACACCTGTCCGGCACCACGGGCTCCCCGTCCCTGCCGGCCGCGCGGGCCACGCTCCTGGTGGACGGCCGGGCGGTGACCGAGGGCGAGGACCTGGCGGCGGCACCGCCGTGCTGGCTCGGCGACGACCGGCTCCTGTACGTCGCCGACGGCCGGCTCCGCCTCCGTACCCTCGGCGCACCCGGCTCGGTGCGGGACATCCCGTTCACCGCCCGGATGCCGGTGCCGCGACCTCGGCGGCGCCCCAGGCCGCTCTCCCCGGAGGCGGCGGGACCGGTGCGCGGCATCCATCTGCCCGCCCTCGCGCCCGACGGCGGCAGCGTGGCCTTCGTGGCGCTGAACGCCCTGTGGGTGCTGCCCGTCGGCGGGACGCCCCGCAAGGTGCTCCAGGCCGCCGCCGTCCATCATGTGCAGATGCCCGCCTGGGCGCCGGACGGGCGGAGCCTGCTGTACTGCACCGACCGGGACGGGTTGACGGCCGTACGCCGGCTCCACCTGGACAGCGGGCACGACGAGCCGGTAACCGGACCGGGCCGGCTGTATCCGGCGCCGTCCCCGGACGGCACCCGCCTCGCCTGCCAGGACACCCGGGGCAACCTGCTGCTGCGCGACCTCGCCACCGGCGCGGAGCGGGTGCTGGCCCGGCCGCTGGCCGCCGACGGTCCGCCCGGCGCCCCGACCTGGTCACCGGACGGACGGTACGTGGCCTTCTGCGACCGCAACCGGCTCAACCACCGCTTCCGCGAGGGCTACCACCTGATCCGGGTCCTCGACACCCGCACCGGCACCGAGCGGCGGCACCTGCCCGCCGCGCACCAGTCCCTGTCCGACCGCGCCGCCGCCGGCCCCGCGTGGTCGCCCGACGGCCGCTGGCTGGCGCTGGTCGCGGAGTCGATGCTCTGGCTGCTGCCCGTCACCGGTGACGGCACCCCGACCGGTCCCGCCCGCCGGCTCACCGGCGAACCGGCCGACCACCCCACCTGGGCGCGCGAGACGAACACCTTGCTCTACCTGTCCTCGGGCCGGCTCCGTCTCCTGGACCCGGCCCGGTCCGGGCCCCGTACGCTGTCCGTGCCGCTCACCCACCGCCCGGCCGGCGACCGGGGGCGACTGCGCGTCCACGCCGGGCAGTTGTGGGACGGCACCGGCACCGCCCCGCGCCGGGACGTCGACATCCTCACCGACGGCCGCCGGATCACCGCGGTCGAACCCCACCGCCCGCGCCGCCCGGGACACCGCACCGTGGACGCCTCGCGGCACACCGTTCTGCCCGGCCTGTTCGACAGCCACACCCACCCCTACAGCGCCACCTACGGCGCCCGGCACAGCCTCACCGCACTCGCCTACGGCATCACCACCATGGCCTGCATGGGCGCGTCCCTGTACGAGGCGGTCCGGCTGCGCGAGTCCCTCGCCTCCGGGCACAGCACCGGCCCGCGCCTGCTGGCCTGCGCCGAACTCATCGACGGCGCCCGCACCGCGTACGCCATGGGCCGCGCCCACCGCACCGCCGCCGGGGTGCGGCGCACCCTGGAGCGGGCCACCGCCCTGAAGGTCGACTTCGTCAAGACCTACGTCCGCGCCTCCGGGCAGGTCATGGCGCAGGCGGCCGACGCCGCCCACCGGCTCGGGGTGCCCAGCGGCAGCCACCTGTGCGCACCGGGCCGGGCCGCCGGACAGGACCTCACCACCCATCTGCAGGCCACCCAGCGCCTGCCCTACGGCCACGCCACCACCCCCACCGGCCACATCCACCAGGACCTCGTCCAGCAGTACGCCGACGGCCGCTTCGCCCTGATCGCCACCCCGTTCACCGCGCAGGCCCTGCTGGGCGCCGACCCCGCCCTGGCCGACGACCCCCGGGTGCCCACCCTCATGCCGCCCTGGGACGTCACCACCGTCCGTGAACGCGCCCGCACACCGCCCACCGACGAGCAACGGCGGGCCCTCGCCACCGAGATGGCCGCCTACCGCCGCCTCGCCGCCGAGGGCGCCCTGCTCGCGGTGGGCACGGACGCGCCCCTGGTCCCGGCCGGCCTCTCGCTCCACCTGGCCCTGCGCGCCCTGCACGCCCACGGCTTCAGCCCGGCCCAGGCCCTGCTGTGCGCCACCGCCGCCCCCGCGCGGCTGTTCGGCGTCGAGGACGATCTGGGCACCGTCGAGCCGGGAAAGATCGCGGATCTGACCGTCGTCGACGGCGACCCCTTCACCGACTTCGGCAGCCTCCCGCGCACCCCGCTGGTGCTCCGGGACGGCATCGCCCACTACCAGAGCGACCTCCTGGACGCGGTACGGGGCGCGGTCACGACGCCCGCTTGAGGACCACCGTCCGCATGCCCCAGGCCCGCCGTGCTCGTGCGCCACCCGCAACCCGGCGCCGCGGAACTGCTCCAGCACCCAGGCGTGCGAGAGCCGCAGCCCGCGCTGCGCGAGCGCGCGGTCCGCCCGGCCCAAGCCCCGGTCGGCGCCGACGAAGCACGGCGTGCGCCGCACCGTGCCGCTCAGCTCCTCGGCCATCCCCGCGGGCGGGCCGGGCGTGGGGACCGGGCGCCAGGCCCTGCCCGAGCTGTTCGACCAGTGGGCCGTACCGCGCCCCTCCTGGTTCATGCAGAACTTCACCGGCGCCCCCACGCACGCCCCGAGCATCCGTGAGCACGGCGTGATCCACACCGCCGCCGGAAACGGCCGGGGCGGGTTCGTCGACGCCTACGGCATCGCCGCCGTCGTCATCGAGGTCACCGGCCGTCCCGTGAGCCACCGGCCGCCCGCCGCACGGCTTCCGGGACGTCGCGGAACGCGAGCTGACCCTGGGAGGATGAGCGGGACCGCGCGCGAAAGGGCCGGACGGCCCTGTTCCCCGGTCCCGGAAGGGACCAGGATCGGCGAGGAGAACCACGTATGTGACAGGGAGTTACCATGGCGGAGCGCGCGCAGACCGGACCCGGCAACCCGATCCGGGTCTTCCTCCTCGACGACCACGAGGTGGTCCGGCGCGGGGTGCGCGACCTGCTGGACGACGAGCCGGACATCACGGTGGCCGGCGAGGCGTCCACCGTCGCACAGGCCCTGGCGCGCGTCCCCGCGCTGCGCCCCGACGTGGCCGTCCTCGACGTCCGCCTGCCGGACGGCGACGGGGTGACCGTCTGCCGGGAACTGCGCTCGCACCTGCCGGAGCTGGCCTGTCTGATGCTGACCTCGTTCGACGACGAGGAGGCGCTGCTGGACTCGATCATGGCGGGCGCGTCCGGGTACGTCCTCAAGCAGATCCGGGGCTCGGACCTGGTCTCCGCCGTGCGCACGGTGGCCGGCGGGCAGTCGCTGCTGGACCCCAGCGCCACCACCCGGCTCCTGAGCAGACTGCGGGACGGGCGGGAGGAGGAGGCCGGACCGGACGCCCTGCCCGGACTGACCGAGCGGGAGCGGGAGATCCTGGCCCTCATCGGAGAGGGACTCACCAACCGGCAGATCGGCCGGCGGCTGTTCCTGGCCGAGAAGACGGTGAAGAACCACATCTCGCGCCTGCTCGCCAAGCTCGGGGTCGAACGCCGGGTCCAGGCGGCCGTCATCGCCACCCAGGTCCGGAGCCGCCCGCGCGCCGACGGACACCGGTCATAGGCCGACGGCTCGCGGCCCCGGGCGGTGCCCGGCCGGTCACATCCCCGACAGCCGGCGGCCGGTGACCAAGTCCGGCGCGATACGGACGAACACCCCGTCCCGCAGGGGCAACCAGGAGTCCGGGCCGCGCCGCGCGAGGCGCTCCCGCTCGGCCGGGTCCGTCACCAGGACGGCCCGGCCGGTGACGACCACACTCCAGCCGCTGCGGGCCGCCGCGTCGAACTCGTCGGCCTCGAAGGCGACCACGGCACCGTCGACCGCGCGCACCAGGTCCGAGCCCGCCGACGTCCGCAGCACAACGGAGGAGTCCGCGTCCAAGCGGAAGTTGACCGGCAGCACGGCCGGCAGCGCCCGCCTGGTGTACACGATCCGGCCGACCCGCACCCGGCCCAGCAGGCGCAGGCAGGCCTGTCTGCCGAGCGCGTGGAAGTCGACGTCATGAAGCACCAGGCCATCGTGGACGCGGGCGACCGCGGGGGGTAGGGCCGATAGGCCCTGCCCGCGCGTCCGGAAACCGCTGCCGCCGGCGTACCGCCCGACCCCGGGCCACGCCCGCCCGGCCCCGGCCGCTACGGTGATCCCGGACGAGGCGGCCGCGCGCGGGGCGAGAGTTCGGGGAGGAACGGCGGTGGAGGGCTCCGAGGGCACTGGTGCGGCACGCGTCGTACGGCTGCCGCAGCTGAGACTGGACGAGCTGCTGGAGGAGTTGCAGGCCCGCCTGGACGCCGCCCGCGGCACCCAGAACAAGGTGCACACCCTGCTGGAGGCCGTGGTCTCCGTCGGCCGCGAGCTGGACCTGGAGCAGGTGCTGCGCGGCATCGTGGAGGCGGCGGCGGTCCTGGCCGAAGCCGAGTACGCGGCGCTCGGCGTGATCGGCACCGGCGGCACACGGCTCTCGGCGTTCATCACCTACGGCGTCGACGCGGCGGACATCGCCCGCATCGGCCCCTACCCCGAGGGCCACGGCATCCTCGGCGAACTGATCCGCCACCCGGAGCCGCTGCGGCTCGACAAACTCTCCGAGCACCCGGCGTCGTACGGCTTCCCGCCCAACCACCCGCCGATGAACACCTTCCTCGGCGTACCCATCCGCGCCCGCGACCGCGTCTTCGGCAACCTCTACCTCACCGAGAAACGCGGCGGGCTGCGATTCGACGAGGACGACGAGTCGCTGGTGTCCGCGCTGGCCGTGGCGGCGGGCGTGGCGATCGACAACGCCCGGCTGTACGAGGAGTCCCGGCTGCGGGAGCGCTGGCTCGCGGCCACCGCGGAGGTCAGCAGCAGCCTGATGTCCGGCGCGGACCAGCCCGAGGCGCTGGCGCTGATCGCCGAGCGGGCGCGGGACATCAGCGGCTCGGCGCTCGCCGCCGTGGCGACCCCCGTGCAGGACGCCGACGCGCTCGCGGTGGAGCTGGCCATCGGCCGGCAGGCCGACGCCCACCGCGGCCTCGTGCTGCCCGTGGAGGGCACCCTCACCGGCCGGGCCTTCGCCCTGGGCGCCCCCGTGACCAGCCCGGACGTGGCACGCGACGAGCGGGTCACGGCGGGCCCGCCACGGTTCGCCGGACTGGGCCCGGCCGTCGCCGTCCCGATCGGCCGGGAGGACCGGGTCCGGGGCGTGGTCCTGCTGGCCCGCGAGACGGGCGCGGGGGACTTCTCCGACAAGGAGACGGAACTGCTGCGGGGATTCGCCGCGCAGGCCGCCGTCGCCATGGAACTCGCCGAGCGCCGCCGGGACGCCGAGCAGATCGCACTGCTGGAGGACCGTGACCGGATCGCCCGGGACCTGCACGACCTGGCCATCCAGCGGCTGTTCGCCACGGGCATGACGCTGCAGAGCGCGGACCGGTTCATCCAGCACCCCCAGGCCGCCGAGCGGGTGCGCCGGGCCGTGGACGACCTCGACGAGACCATCAAGATCATCAGGTCGGCCATCTTCGGCCTGCGCGCCGACGACCGCGACGAGACACCCGGGCTGCGCGCCCGCGCGGTACGCGTGGCCGGCGAGGCGACACCGGTGCTGGGATTCGCGCCCAGCGTCCGGATGGAGGGCCTGCTCGACACCCATGTGCCCAGGGAGACCGCCGACCACGTCGTGGCCGTCCTGTCCGAGTCCCTCGCCAACATCGCCCGGCACGCCCACGCCGACCGCGCCGACGTGGCCCTGGAGACCGACGGCACCGAGGTACGGCTCACGGTCACCGACAACGGCGTCGGCATCCCGCCCGACGGCCGTCGCAGCGGCCTGCGCAACATGGCGGAACGCGCCCGGAGCCTCGGCGGGGACCTGGAACTCGGCTGCCCGGAGGGCGGGGGAACCCGGCTGGTCTGGCACGCGCCCCTGCGGGAGTAGCGCCCCGGGCCGTGTGCGACCGGGGCCCGGTGCCGGACGGCGGCCGTCGTCCGGGGTCGCCCGAGCGGAGCAGCGCGGGGCCCGAACGGCCGTAGCCCGCCGGGGCCGGAGGCCGTTTGGCCGGGCCCGGCCCGGTGGCATCGGTCATGGTGGACATACGGGGCGACGGTTCGCAGCCCGAGGAATCCCGAGGAATGAGGAACCATGGCCGAAGAGAGACCACCGGGGCGGCTGCCGCAGGGCGACCTCGGGCGCCGCATCGAACAGCGCCGCAGGGAACTGGGCCTCACCGTCGAGGAGCTGGCGTTCCGCGCGGCCATGGCCCCGGCCTACATCGAACACCTGGAGAAGCACAGCACCGCCGCGCCGGAAGCCGGCACGCTGCTCCGTCTCGCCGGCGCCCTGCGCACCAGCGCCACGGAGCTCGGCGGCGGACACGTCGACCTGCCGGCCGGCCTCGGGCAGGCCGCCCGGGCACCCCGCTTCACCGAGCTGGGCGAGGAGGACTGCCGCCGGCTGCTGTCGACGCACGGTGTGGGCAGGATCGCGGTGTCCACCGAGGCCGCCCCGGTCGTCGTCCCCGTCAACTACAGCGTCATCGACGACACCATCGTCTTCAGGACGCAGGCCGGGACGGTCTCCCTCCAAGGACTCGACCGGGAGGTGGCCTTCGAGGTCGACCGCCTGGACGACGCGCTCAGCCAGGGGTGGAGCGTCGTCGTGCACGGCACCGCCGAACAGGTGACCGACCCCGACGCCGTACGCCATCTCGCCGAGCGGGCCTACAGCGCGCCCTGGGCCGGCGGGGAACGCGATGTGTGGGTGCGGATCGGGATGAGCGCGCTGACCGGCCGCCGCATCGACACCTGGTAGCCGACGGCCCCCGGTCCGGATCAGCCGGGATCAGCGGGGCCGAACCTGGTCCTCCCGGACGACGACCACCGGGCAGGCCGCGTGCTGGGCACAGCGCAGGCTCACGGAGCCCAGGATCGCGCGGGCGAAGCCGCCCCGCCCCCGGCGGCCCACGACGAGGATCTCCGCCCCCTCCGAGGCCGCGATCAGCACGTCCGAGGGGTCGCCCTCCACCAGGATCTCGCGCATACCGGGGGGCCGCTTGTCCGGGAAGACCGCGCGCAATTCCTCCGCGAACCGCTCCTGAGCCTGCTCGAGGTCGAACTCGGGGTCGATCGCGGGCCCGGTCCAGCCGATGGCCGACGGGGTGTCCCAGGCGCACACGGCCTCCACGAAACCGCCGACCATCTCCGCGTACCGCGCCGCCCAGCGCAGCGCCGCGTACGACGTCGGGGAGCCGTCCACGCCCGCGACCACGCGGGCCTTCGGTTCAGGGGGTTGCATGGCCACCTCACCAGCAGTCGTTGTCGGTACTCTCCACGCTGCCCGGGACGACGGAACTGTGCCAGCCGGGAAGTCACCTCCGCCGCGCGGCGGCGAGCACGAGGAGTGAGCACCCTTCGCACGGCGCCGCGCGGTCAGACCAGGCTTCCGCTGCCGTAGGGGGCGTACAGGTCGAGCAGCCGGACGCGGCAGGCGAGCAGCCGCTCGACGAGCACCCGGCCCACCCAGCCCGCGATCGCGCGGCCGAACTCCGGGTCCTCGGCGCACATGGCCCGGACCGTCCCGCCGTCGAACTCCCACGCGCGCACCGGACTGATCGCCTCGGCGCCCAGGTGCCAGAGGTACGGCGGGTGGTACCAGGACCAGCCGACGAGCTCACCGTGTCCCAGGGAGGCGACGACGGCGGGACGCCGGCCGGGCACGTGGAGGTCGAGGGCGACCGTGCCGGTGCGGACGATCCACAGCCGGTCGGCACGCCGGCCCTCCTCGAACAGCCGGGTCCCGGCGGCGAAGGACACCTCACTGGCGGTCCGCATCAGCCGTGCGCGGTGCTCGGCGGGGAGTGCCGCGTTCATGGTCGTGGCGGAGGTCATCACACCGGCTCCCTTCGTGTGGTCTGCCCCCAGCCTGGGCCGCTCCAGCCCCCACGACCACGGGCCGCCCGGCCCGCCCGCCGGGGCCCTTCGGCCCCCGTGCCCACCCACCCGCGGACCACGGCGCGCTCTCCTGCGGGCGTCCTCAGCGGGCGTCGGTCCGGGCGCGGGCCTGATAGAGGTCGCGCAGCAGGGCGATCTCGGCCCCGTGGTGCAGCAGTTCCTGGTTGACCCACCACACGACGTCGAGGAACGGCTCTTCCGGATCGCCGCCGTGCGGATAGGCGCAGTACCCGACCGTGTCGAGCGCGGTGTCGTCGGCGCTGAGCAGTGCCTTCCGCCAGGCCTCGGCGCCGCTGCCGAAGGCGGCTGTCGCGGTCGCCGCGTCCCCGCCGACCCGGTAGTCGTCCCGGGTGAGCCGCCGGTCGCCGACGGTGTGGTCGGCGCGCAGGGTCAGCATCTCGCCGAGGTGGCTCAGGCGCCACGCGATGGTGGTGAAGGGCGGCGGCCAGGGGTGCGGGTAGGCGGCGGCGTCGCGTCCCCAGTCACCCGCGCCCGCCAGGGACGTGGCGCGCGGCCCCGGCCCGTCCTCGCGCCGCCGCACCGACCAGCAGCCCGGCACCGGCTCCCAGAAGTACTCGTCGTCCGTCATCGGACCGACCGGGGTGTCCGCTCCGTCGCCGCTGTCCACGAGGGGCCCTGTCATACGGTCGGCGAGACGCCGGTACGCGAAGTCGAACTGCTCCAGCAGCGGCAGCAGGCGGGACGGCACCGTCATGGCAGGCTCCTGTGTCGAACCGGTTCGGTACGGTCCGCCAGCCTGGCACAGCCGCGGCCGGAGCCGCGCCCGGTTTTCCGCGCGGCTCCGCCCGGGTGACGTCCCCCCTGCCGCGCCTACTGCGGGGCGCGCCGGCATGCCTCGAAGGCGATCACCGCGGGGACGTACTCCCGCCGCAACTGCGCGAGAAGCAAGGACGGGACCGCTGAGGGCAGCGGCGAGACGCATGGGAACCAAGGTCAGTCCTTTTCGGGCCGGCGTGACCCGAAATGGTCACGCTGTGTAGTCGATCCAGTGGGGAGGGTGCCCATGCGTGTTCACGATGATGCGGACCGGCGCCTGCGTGACCCGCGTCCATGGCGGACGATGGGCCCAAGACCACGTCGTCCCACCGCCCCACCGCCCCACCGGAGAGAACCCCATGAAAATCCACCTGACCAACGTGTTCGTCGACGACCAGGACAAGGCCCTGCGCTTCTACACCGAGGTGCTGGGCTTCGTGAAGAAACACGACGTCCCGATGGGCGAGGACCGCTGGCTGACCGTGGTCTCGCCGGAAGACCCCCACGGCACCGAACTGCTGCTGGAGCCCTCCGGTCACCCGGCGGTGCGGCCGTACAAGACCGCGCTGGTCCAGGACGGCATCCCGGCCGCCTCGTTCGCCGTGGACGACGTACGGGCCGAGTTCGACCGGCTGCGCCGGCTGGGCGTGCGGTTCACCCAGGAGCCGCTGGAGACGGGCACGGTCACCACCGCCGTCCTGGACGACACCTGCGGGAACCTGATCCAGCTCGTACACACCACATGAGCGCCCCGGGGCGCCGGGCCCGGCGAGGCGGCCTGCCGCAGGGTGATCCGACGGAAGGAGTGCACGTGGAGATCGTCGCGTACGGTGTTCTCTCCGACGAGGAACCTCTGCTCAGGGCCGCGTTCGACAAGGCGTTCGCCGGGCGCCACGAGCTGCGCTGCCTGCGGCTTTTCCTGGACGGGGACACCGCCCTGACGACCGCCGGCCACGAGATCGTGCTCAGCGGCGTCAACGACACGCTGGACGCCGGCGTGCTGCGCACCCTGGCCGCGGGCGGCACCCGGATGATCGCCCAACGGTCCACCGGCTACAACAACATCGACCTCACCGCCGCCCGGGAACTCGGCGTCACGGTCGCCCGTGTCTCGTCCTACTCGCCGTACTCGGTCGCAGAGTTCGCCTGGACCCTGGCCCTGGCGGTCAACCGCCGGATCGTCCGCGCCGCGCACCGCACCCGCGAATTCGACTTCCGGCTCGACGGCCTGATGGGCCGCGACCTGCGCGGCCGGACGGCCGGTGTGGTGGGCACCGGGAAGATCGGGTCCGCGTTCGCCGCGATCGCCCACGGATTCGGGATGCGGCTGCTGGGCTGGGACATCACGGAGAATCCCGACTGCCTCGCCCTCGGCATGGAGTACGTCCCACGCGAGCGGCTCTTCGCCGAGGCCGACCTGGTCAGCCTGCACGTGCCGCTGCTCCCGGAGACCCATCACCTCGTCGACGCCGACGCCCTGGGCCTGATGAAGGACGACGCCATCCTGGTCAACTCCAGCCGCGGCGGTCTGGTGGACACCGACGCCCTGCTGGCGACCCTGCGCGCCGGACGGCTGACCGGCGTCGGCCTCGACGTGTACGAGGAGGAGGCCGGTGTCTTCTTCCTCGACAAGTCGCTGGAGGTGATGACCGACGAACGCCTGGCCCGGCTGATGACCTTCAGCAATGTCCTGCTGACCTCGCACCAGGCGTACTTCACCGAGGACGCCGTCGGCCAGATCGTCCGCACCACCGTGTCCAACATCGAGGACTACCTCGCCGGCCGCAGCGGCGACAACACACTCGTCGCCGCGACCTGAACCCCCCGACGCGTGCGCTCACCTCGTGTCCTGGGCCGGCAGCACGACGCACAGCTCATAGCCGCCGTCACTGGTGGGGCCCGACGTCATGGTGCCGCCGAGGAGTTCGGCGCGCTGGCGCAGACCCAGCAGACCGTGGTGCGCCCCGGGCAGGGGCAGCGGCGGCTGGGTCGGCGCCGTGTTGGTGACCCGGACCCGGACGGCTCCGTCGGCATGGCTCAGATCGATGTGCGCGGTCGCCCCCGGAGCGTGCTTGCGGGTGTTGGTCAGCGCCTCCTGGACCGTGCGGTAGACCGCGCGCTGAACGGTCGGCGGAAGACCGTCGGGCAGGGCCATGCGCAACTCGGTCCTGATGCCGCAGTTGTCGGCCAGCCGCTGGATGTCGCTGAGCGCCGGCTGCGGGGTGAGCTCCGTGGGGTGACCGCTGGAGGCCCGCAGGACACCGACCATGTGGCGCAGTTCGTCCAGCGTCTGCACGCTCAGCCGGCGGATCGTCGCCGCGGCCTCCCTGGTGTCCGGGTCGCCCGCGCCCACCTGCAGCGCCCCGGCGCGTACGGCGATCAGACTGACCTGGTGGGAGACGACATCGTGCATCTCCCGTGCCAGCTGCGCGCGCTCCTTGGCGAGGACGGCCTGGGCGGTCAGCAGCTGCTGGTGGTCACGCGCCTCCGAGATCTCCGCCAGCCTCAGCGACAGATCGCGACGGGTCCGCACCAGCTGCCCCAGGAAGACGGCCGCCGCCGCCGTGGCGGCGCTGTAACCGAGTGCGATCAGCGTCGGGGTACGCGTCAGATCCAGCTCCGGCGACGGCAGCGACGTCGTGTCGCTGACCGCGAACGCCAGGGCGCACACCACCAGCAGCGCCCGGGGACGGCTGAGCGAGGCGAGCGTGTACAGCGCGGCCAGGCAGGCGAACACCGCGTCGGACAGCAGGACCGCGGGCAGCGTGAGCAGGAAGGTGAGCAGCGGTTGCGGCCGGCGCAGCAGCAGGGCGACCGCGGCGGCCAGCGCGCAGGCCATCCGCACCGGCTCGTCGATGTCCCAGTGCGCCCACACGTCGAGGAGCGCCATGGCCACGGCCACGCCGTCCACGAGCAGCGGGGACGGCCGGCGGGTCATCCCGTGCCCTCCGCGAGGAGTCCGGCCCGCTGGGCGAGGAGGGCGGCCTGGACCCGGCCGCTGACCTCCAGCTTGGTCAGGATCGCGCTGACATGGTCCTTCACGGTGCCGGTGCTCAGGTGCATCCGGGCCGCGATGTCGGTGTTCGACAGGCCCTCGGCGATCAGCACGAGCACCTCGCGTTCACGCTCGGTCAGCCGTTCCAGAGCCTTGGGCGGGCGCTCCTGCGCTCCCGCGTTCAGATAGCCGTCCACCACCGTGCGCGTGACCTTGGGCGACAGCACCGTGCCACCACGGGCCAGGCTCTGCACCGCCGGCGGCAGCGCCTCGGGGTCGGTGTCCTTCAGCAGGAAGCCGGCGGCGCCGGAGCGCAGCGCCGTCTCCACGTACTCGTCCATGTCGAACGTGGTCAGCATGGCCACCACCGGAGGCTCCGGCAGCCGGCGGATGTCGCTCAGCACGGTCAGCCCGTCCACGTCCGGCATGCGGATGTCCAGCAGGACCACATCGGGACGCGTCTCCCGTACCACCCGCAGGGCCTGACCGCCGGAGACCGCCCCCACGACCTCGATGCCGTCGGCCGCGTCCAGAATGCGCTGGAAGCCCGTGCGGATCAGGGCTTCGTCGTCGACCACCAGTACCCGGATCACGTGTGCTCCAGCCTGTGTGGGAGTACTGTGTCCGATTCGTACCACGCCGGGCGCGACCGCGCCGCCGGGGGCGTCCCGTTCCTCTTCGCGGGCCTGCTGCCGTGCCGGTACGGGGCTGCCGTCCGGTGTCCTGGCACGGTGGCCGCGCGGCGGTCAGGTCACGGCCGTCCGGCGAGGCAGAGCCGTTCCCGGACGGCGGGCAGGGTGCCGGGGGCGCTCTCCCCGGCCGTCGGCGGCAGCCGCCGCGGTACCGGGGGCGGTGTGAGCCGGGCCGTCCAGTGGCCCTCGCGCAGCGTCAGCGTCACCGTCGACAGCGACGGCACCCGCAGCTGCCAGAAGGCGCGGGCGGGCACGGCCAGGGCATGGACCAGCGCGGCCCGGATGACCGCGGCCTCGGTGATCGCGAGCAGCACCGGGCCGCCGGGCAGCGCCGTCAGCCAGGCCGCCGTACGGTCGCAGAGCCGGGCGACCGACTCGCCGCCGTGCGGTGCGGCCTCGGGGTCCGTCAGCCAGGCGGACAGCCCGTGCGGGTCCTTGGCCGCGATGTCCCGCAGCGGGCGGCCGTCCCACGCGCCGTAGTCCAGATCCCGCAGGGTCTCCTCCGGGGTGGCCTCGACCGCCAGGGCCCCGGCGATCCGCGCACAGCGGGCCGAGGGCGCCCGCAGGGCCCGCGCGTACGGCGGCAGGGCCGCCCGCACGGCGGTGACCACGCTCTCGTTCTCGAGGACCCGGTCCGGCCCGCCCGGTGTGGCGGTCGCGCACAGCATCGTCAATCGCACGGTCACCATCCGCCATCCGCCTCCTTCTCCGCACGGAGCGGCACCTCACCGGCCCGGTGAGCAGGAGGTGCCCGTCGAGCAGGGGGTGCTCGCCCGTCACCACACTCCAGGCAGCAGCACCGGTCGAACCATCCGGCAGGTGGCCGGACCACCCCCGCCGGGTGGCGGGACCTCACCGCGAAGAGACGGAGCGCCGGCCGGGGAGCGCGGAGCGGCGCGGCCCGTACCGGCCACGTCAGCGCAGCCCCAGGCAGGGGAGCCAGCCACGTGGTGCCCCGTGGGCGGCGGTCAGCAGCGCGGCCAGCGCCCCCGGCAGGCCGGTGAGGAGGTCCGCGGGCCACTCGGCGAGCGGCCGGGCGGCCAGCCGGGCCGTCAGATGAACGGCGAGCCGGTCCTTCAACGCGCTCGCCGCCGGCAGCCGGGCGTGGCGGTCGAAGGCGTCGGCGACCGCCAGCACGCCCGCGGCCCCGTGGCACAGCCCGAGCCGGTCGCCGGGGGCGTCGCCGAAGAGGTGGAACGTCTCGTCGTAGTGCTCGGCGAGCGTGGTGAAGGCGGTCGCGGCCCAGTCGGCGGCGGCCCGGTCCCCAAGGGCGTCGGCGGCGTCCCACAGGGCCCAGGCGACCCCCGGCGTGCCGTAGCACCACGCCTGGCGGGGGTTGGCCTCGGCGGAGGGCGGCTCGGCGAGACCGGCGCCGGGCCAGGTGCGGATGCCCCGCTCGTCGTCGTACGCCTGGCGGACCAGCCAGCGAGTGGCCCGGCCGAGCGCCTCGGCGAGATCGCCGGCCGGATCCGCGTCCGGCCCGGTGCGGCGCAGCGCCGCGGTGAGCGCGGTGACGAGCCCGGCGACGCCGTGCCCCATACCGGTGTTGACGCGGCCCTGCATCCAGCCCAGCAGCGGGTGGTCCGTGTACTGGCCCGCGCGCAGCCGCCCCAGCTCCTCCTCGTCGCACAGCAGCGCCAGATGCGCGGCGAGCGGTCGCGGCACGGGCAGCGCCGGTTCTATCGCGCACAGCGTGAGCAGCAGGCCCGAGGGACCGGAGATCAGGTCGTAGTCGGGAAACGCGACCTCGCGGGTGCGGTACCCGGGCGGGCGCCCGGCGAGGTGGGCGCCGAGCCGGTCCGCCGCGGCCCCCAGCCCGGGGTGCACCCGGGCGCCCAGGCGCAGACCGACGAGCGTGCCGGCCAGGCCCCCGTCGTACAGGGTGGGGTGGGACGGCCCGCGGCCGGCCGTGCGGGACCACACGGCGACGGCGGCGGGCGCCGCCCGGTCGTCCGCGACCAGGTGGGCCAGCACCGGGATCCCGGGGTCGCAGAGGTGTCCGCCCCGGTCGGGCGCCTCGGCCCACTCCAGCAGGTAACGGACGGCGAGGCCGTGGACGTCCTCGTCCGGCGGGGCGGCCGGTACTGCCGTGTCGTGCGGCATCGTCCTCCAGACGTCGTCGCGGACGGGGCGGAGCCGCCCGCACGGGCGGGCGGCTCCTGGGGGTCGTCATCCACAGATGACGACCGTGGCACAGATGACGATGGTGCACAGGCCGCTGCATCCCTGGGTGTACACGGATGCCGTCGGCAGCTCCTCGTCGGTGATCCGCTCCTCGAGGTCGCTGATCAGGGTGTCGAGTTCGGTGATTTCGTGTGCGGGCATGGGACTTCCCCTTTCACTCATCGGGTGTTGGCCGCCCCGGCGGGCCGCCTGGCGGGCGGGCCGGGGACGTCGTGCCGGCCGCCGTGGACCAGGGCGTCGGCGGCGGCCTCGGCGAGCCGGCCGGCGCATCGGTCGTGGGGGAGCCGGAGCAGGAGCTGCGCGGCGACGCTCGCGCCACCGTGCAGCGGGTCACGCAACAACAGGTCTTCGGGGGCCGGCAGCATCTCCTCCACCAGCAGCGCGGTGCCCGCCTCCCGGGCACACAGCCGCTCGATCAGCTGGAGGGCCGTCAGCGAGGCGAGGTCCACCGGGACGGGCTTCGCGCCGGGGGCTGTGCGCACGAACGCGTGCCGGGGCAGACCGGCGGACCGGCGCAGCAGGGCGAGGACCCGGACCTTGGTGAGCAGGTCGTCACCGGGCTCCCACAGCTTGCCTCGGTCGACGCGCCAGGTCGCCGGGGCGAGGACGAGGTCGCCGCCCGCGGTGAGCCGGGGCAGCCGGGCCCGGTCGGGCAGCGCCGCGTCCAGCGCGTCCAGCCGCACCAGATAGGAGGCGGCCGGATGGCTCGCCGCGAGCAGCAGCCGCACGAGGGTGTCGTAGGGCGGGGCGGGGGAGCGGGTGGCCTGGTACACGGGGACGATGCGCCGCCCGTCCGCCTCGGCGACGATCCGGCCGTGGGCGCGCCGCAGGCTGATGCGGTCCAGCGGGAGGTAGCGCGCGTGCCCGCCGGGCGAGCCGTAGTACGGCGTGGGGTCAGGGTCGCCGGTCCACCAGCGGGTCGTCACCGGACGGCGCACGGCGTTGGCGGACCGCTCGGCGAGCGGCGGCACGAGCAGGTCGACGAAGCGGACCCCGGCGCGCTCCTCGACGGCGGCGAGGAAGGCGCGGTAGGCGTCGCTGTTGCCGTAGCCGCCGTGCAGGGTGCGCAGTCCGTCGGCGAACCGGGCGTCGAGCACCCCGGCGGACGAGGCGGTCTCCAGCACGGCCACCGGGCCGCCGTCGGCGGCGGGGGGCAGCGGGCGCAGCAGACAGTCGACCGGCCAGGGCGGCAGCGTGGCACCGCCGGGCGGTGCGCCCAGCTCGTCCAGGAGCGCGTCGTCCACGTCCACGCAGGCCGTGCCGGAGCGGGCGGCGGCGTCCAGGCGGGCCAGCAGCCGGGCGTAGCCGCCGGCGGGGTCGTGGGCGGGGTGCCAGCCCGTGTAGCGGCGGACGGGCGGCGGTTCGTCGGCGCTCAGCCGGTCGGCGAGGATCTCGCTGATGGGGCGCGCCTGTTCGGTCAGCCCGGCGAACCAGGGCTGTCGCTCCGGCGGCTCCGCCGGCCGGTCGGCCTCCCGGAGGGCGGCGAGCCGGGCCGCGATCCGCAGGCCGCGCCGGACGCGTGCGGCGGCTGCCGCGGGCACGGCGGCGTCGGCGCCGAGCCGGCGATAGGAGTCGAGGAACCAGGCGTCCGCCCCGCCGCCCGCGGGCGCCGGCGGCAGCGCGCCGGTGGCGCCGACCGTCTCCACCGGCACCCAGCCGGAGCAGTGCTGCCGGGGCGCCCGGCAGATCTGTACGACCCCCAGCCCGTGCAGGTGCTGGAGGAACCCGCGCAGTACCGCGGGGGCCACGGCCGGCCGGCCGGGCGGGGCGCTCAGCGGCGGCAGCACGCGGTCCAGTTCGCCGAGCGTGCGCGGGCCGTCGGCGAGCAGGGCCAGGACGCTTTCCAGCACGCGGGTGCGGCGCAGCACGATCTGCCGGAGCCGCCCGGGTTCACGGGGGTCCACGACGTAACAGCGCACCTGTCCGGGCGGGTCGCCGGGAGCGGGGGCGGACGGTTCGGCGAAGTGCAGGGGCGTCGGCGCGAGCAGGGTCGCGGGGTCGGCGGTGCGCAGATCCGCGAGGGCGGAGCCGGCCCGCAGCAGGTGCACGTTCTCCACGGCGATCGCGGCGAGGGCACCGAGGGGGGTACCGGGCGCGAGCAGCGGCGGACAGCCGTCGTCCGGGCCGTCGGTCACCGGGAGCGCGGCGATCTGGCCCGCCCAGCCGCGCGGCGTCGTCTTCACCGCGGCCCGGCCCACGACGCGCCACAGATAGGCGGCACGTTTGCGCAACTGCTTGCCGGACCACGACTGGCCGTCGGCGAGCCGCCGTTCGATGTCGTCGGCGAGCGCGGGAGCGGTGCTGTCCAGGAACGCGCGCATCACCGGGCTGGAGCACGCCGTGCGCCACGCCTGCTCGGCGACCCGCTGCTGCTCGGCCGTCACCTCCTGCCGCAGCCGGGTCAGTGCCGCCTTTGCCGCCTCGGCGCCGCGCAGCAGGGCGCGGGCCTGCCCGGCGAGGTCGGCGGGCACGGCGGCCGAGCGCTCCAGCAGCACGCAGTCAGGCGCCCCCGGTGCCGTACCCGAGTGCAGCCGCCGCCGCAGCGCCAGTACGGCGCCCCGGTCGGCGGACGCCAGCGACGGGTGGGGTACGACCTCGGCACCCAGCCGGTCGGCCAGCGCCCGGGCCTGCGCGGCGAGCCGCTCGGTGGTGTCGGCGTGCCGGGCGGCACCCTCGAAGAGGTGCTCTGCGGCGCCGGCCGTCCAGGCGGCGCCGGGCATGCCGCCCAGCCGCAGCAGCGCCGTGCCCCCGAGCAGGGTGTCGCGCGTGTCGGCGGGTTCGGTGGCTTGAGCCGGTACGGGGGCGGCCCCGGGCGGGGTGCCGCAAGCGCGGGCCGGTACGGCTGGGGTGCCGGGTGCCGTGCCGGGTGTGGGCGTGGGTTGGGCCGTGGTGCCGGGTGCCGTGTCGTGGCTGTCGGGCCTCGCGTGCCTGTCCTGCCCGTCCTGCCTCTCCTGCCTGTCCCGCCTGTCGGCGGGCTGGGCCGCTTGTGCCGGTGTGTGTTCCATGCTCAGTCCGCCTCCTCCCGGCCGTCGGCGGCGAGTGCCTCGGTGAGCAGGCACTGGCGTGCGGTGGAGAGCGCGCCCCGGTTCCAGTGGAAGATCACGTGGTGGGCGGCGGCCCGGCGCGGACCGACCGTGGCCTCGCCGGAGGCGAAGTAGTGGCTGTGCCAGCGCTCCGCGGCCCGCCCCACCGCCACCAGATGCTCACCGAGGACGTCCCGCCAGGCCTTGGGCAGGGCCTGGAGCCGGTCCTCGGGGCTCTGCTCCCAGTAGGCGCGGATCCCGGCGGCGGCCCGGCGCAGGTCCGGCTCGCCGAGGCCGCCCGGCAACCGCCGGCCGGTCTCCTCCCGTACGACCTGCCAGACCCCCCGGTGCTCCCAGCCGACGATGCCCAGCCCGTCGAACACGGCGCGCAGCAAGGCCAGGGACACCCGCCAGCCGACCGGAGCCGGGTCACCGGCCACGGCGGTGTGCACGTCCAGCCAGGCCCGGGAGTCCGCGGTGAACAGCTCGTGCACCCAGGGCATGGAGCGCGGTCCGCCGAAGAGGTAGGTCTCCGGCTCGTACACACCGGCCACGGGCGGTGTCCCTGCGTCCCCGGTCCGCTCCGGCGTCAGCCGGCGCAGCAGGTCGGCGCGCAGTTCCGGTGCCCGGGACGGCTCCGCCGCTAGGAACCGCACGCGCAGCCCCGGGGGTTTGTGCATGAAGAAGAAGTCGCGGGCCTGTCCGGTGCCGAGCAACTCACGGGCTGTCGTGGCGAGTCGGCGGTACGGTGGCGGCGTGATGGCCAGGTTGAGCTGGACCCAGCCGGCCTCGGGGGCGTGGGCGCGCAGGGCTTCGAGTCCGGCCGTCAGGAACGTCCGTCGGGCCGCCGCGTATCCGGGGTCCTCGGCCGCGAGGGGGACGGTGCCCAGAGGCTCGGCACGTACGTCGTCCAGGCAGTCGGCCAGTAACCGCTCGACCCGTACCATGCGACCTCCTCACCGGGAAGGGCAATCCACTCCTGTGATGTCCACGTCGCATGCGTTCCGAAGCGCGGAAGCGAATTGGTCATATGATCAACAGGAGTGCGCGGGAGGTATGTCGCGCGCGGTGACAGCCCGTCCGACGCGCTCGAGTCACACCGGCGCCGCCGGTGACGACCACCGCACGATCCGGGCCGCCGACGCCGCCCGAGTCCCTCGACCACTCCCGTGAGCTGGGACGACGACGGGGCCGAAAACAGGTGGGCCGGGACGGCGCACCGACGCGATCATGGACCGGTTCGTCACCGCTTCTCAACCACCGAGGGATCCGCCATGCCCGTACCCGCCGATCCGACCGTCCTGCACCCCATGCCCGATCAGCCTCGCGTGGTGCTGCTCAAGCCGCTGGTGAAGTCCCCGCTGATCGAGGTCGGGGAGTACTCGTACTACGACGACCCGGACGACCCCACCGCGTTCGAGACCCGCAACGTGCTCTACCACTACGGACCGGAAAAGCTGATCATCGGTAAATTCTGTGCGCTGGGGACGGGGGTGCGGTTCATCATGAACGGCGCCAACCACCGTATGGACGGCCCTTCCACCTTTCCGTTCCCCACCATGGGCGGCTCCTGGGCCGACCATTTCGACCTGCTCACCGGCCTGCCGAACCGGGGAGACACCGTCGTCGGCAACGACGTCTGGTTCGGCCACGGTACGACGGTGATGCCGGGCGTACGGATCGGACACGGCGCGATCATCGGCTCCGGTTCCGTGGTCACCGCCGACGTACCCGACTACGGCATCGTCGGCGGCAACCCGGCCCGCCTCATCCGCACCCGCTACTCCGACGAGGAGATCGCCCGGCTGCTGGCGGTGGCCTGGTGGGACTGGCCCGCGGAGCACATCACCCAGCACGTGCGCACGATCATGTCGGGCACCATCACCGACCTGGAGGCCGCCGCTCCGGGCGACGCGCGGTCGTAAGGACACCACCGCCGACCGAGCCGGAGGCCGGACGTATCCCGCGTGTTCGTCGTCGGCGAAGACGGTCGTGGGCCTTGGCGACCACTGCCACGGTGGGCACATGAAGACGACACCCGATGGACGGCCCGTCCCGCCCGCGCACGCCGACGAGCGCGCCATGCTGGGAGCGTGGCTGGACTTCCACCGCGCGACGCTCGCGCTGAAGTGTTCCGGCCTGCCGGACGAACGGTTACGCCTTGCCGCGGTGCCACCGTCGCCGATGACGCTGCTCGGCCTCGTGCAGCACATGGCCGAGGTGGAACGCAACTGGTTCCAAAGGGTGTTCGCCGGTCGGGACGTGCCGCCGGTCTTCGGGGGAAGCAACCCGGACGGCTTCGCCCTTGACCCGGAACGAGGACTCGACGAGGCGATGGCCGTCTGGCGGGGGGAGGTTGCCCGGGGGCGTGCGGTGATCGCCGGAGCGGCGCTGGACGACTCCGGCCGGCTGCCCGAGCGGGAGGCCGGTCACGCCGGTGACCGGGGAGTCTCCCTGCGCTGGATCCTGGTGCACATGATCGAGGAGTACGCGCGTCACAACGGTCACGCGGACCTCATTCGCGAGCGGATCGACGGAGTCACCGGCGCGTGAGACGTGCGCGCGGCGCGGGACGGACCGTGCGAGCGCCCGGCCGCGTCTGTCGGCTCGCCCTCACGCCCCGGTCCATCGGCCGCGGCAGGCCTGACTAGGCGATCGAGAAGGTGGTGCCGGGGGCGGCGTAGTCGACGGGGCCGCGGAACCGGGCCGAGGCGCGGCGTACCGCTTCGGCCGGGGTGAGGGCCGGGCCGACGTGGGTGACCAGCAACCGGCGCGCCCCGGCCGCCTCCGCCGTGTCGCCGGTGTCCTCGGGGGTGTGGTGCACCTGGGGGCCGTCGGCCGGGGCCCGGCTGCTGTCGGCCTCGCACAGCAGCGCGTCGCATCCCTCGGCCAGTCGCGTGAGGTTCGCGCACGGAGCGGTGTCCCCGGAGTAGACCAGCGACCGGCCCTCGGCCTCGACGCGCACGGCGAAGGCCGGGATGCCGTGTTCCACCGCCCGGGTGGTCAGCGTGAGACCGCCGACGCTCGCCTGATGCCCGTCATCCAACTCGTGGACGGCGAAGGCGGATTCGACGGGGCTGCGCGTCGAGGTGTTGGTCAGGAAGCGGGCCAGCCGGTCGGCGATGCCCGGCGGCCCGTACAGGGGGATGGGCGCGTCGAACCGGACGTTCGCGAACAGCACCGCGTAGTACGTGGTGAGCAGATCCGCGCTGTGATCGGCGTGCAGGTGCGAGATCCAGATCGCGTCCACCTCGTCGAGCCGGACGTGCCGCTGCAACTGCGCCAGCGTCCCGCTGCCCGCGTCCACCCAGAGGCGGGTGGCGCCATGCGACACCAGGTAGCCGGAGCACGGATTGTCGACGGTTGCGTGGGGCGTCGCGGAGCCCAGGACGGTGAGCCGGAGAGGATCGCTGGTCATTCGCGGAGTCTATAGAGCGGATGATCTTACGTGAGTGTCAATTTCTTGCACCCGGATCACCTGTACGGATGACACCGGTTCGCGTCACTTCGATCTGCCGGGGCATGGATACGGGCCAGTCGGGGGCGGCGGCCACGGCGGGAAACGTACCCTTCAAGACAATATGGAAGATCATTCTTTAATTCGCTTTACATGGTGAACCGTTCTGCCCGGACAGGATGCGAGGGCAGCGCTTCCCGAGCGAAGGGAGTCGGCGGATGGCCGACTGGAAGCAGATCAGCGGTGGGTTGACGCGGATCGCGGTGGGTTCGCGTACGAACGTGTGGGGTGTGAACTCGGCGGGGAACATCTACCGCTACACGAACAACGACGCGAGTCCGTGGGTGCAGATTCCCGGTGGGCTGTCGGACATCGGGGCGGGTGCGGACGGCACGGTGTGGGGGGTCAACTCGGCGGGGAACATCTACCGTTACACCGGTGACCAGGAGTCCGGTCACTGGAAGCAGATCAGTGGTGGGTTGACGCGGATCGCGGTGGGTTCGCGTACGAACGTGTGGGGTGTGAACTCGGCGGGGAACATCTACCACTACACGAACAACGACGCGAGTCCGTGGGTGCAGATTCCCGGTGGGCTGTCGGACATCGGGGCGGGTGCGGACGGCACGGTGTGGGGGGTCAACTCGGCGGGGAACATCTACCGTTACACCGGTGACCAGGAGTCCGGCCACTGGAAGCAGATCAGCGGCGGACTGAAGGCGATCGCCTCCGGCTCCCGCACCACGGTGTGGGGTGTGAACTCGGCGGGGAACATCTACCACTACACCAACAACGACGCGAGTCCGTGGGTGCAGATTCCCGGTGGGCTGTCGGACATCGGGGTGGGCGCGGACGGCACGGTGTGGGGAGTCAACTCCGCCGGGAACATCTACCGTTACACCGGTGACCTGCCCGGCTGACCGGGCACGGCGGCGCCCCGGCCCCGCACGGGAGTCCGGGGCGCCGCAACCGTACGGCCCTCGCGGCGGGGTCAGTTCGCGGCGAGCAGGCCGAGCGTGTCGAGCACGCGGTTCGAGAAGCCCCACTCGTTGTCGTACCAGGCGACCACCTTGACATGGCGGCCGTCCACGCGGGTGAGGGCCGAGTCGAAGACGGACGAGGCCGGATTGCCCGTGATGTCGGACGACACGAGCGGGTCCTCCGAGTATTCGAGAATGCCGGCGAGCGGCCCCTCGGCGGCCGCGCGGTAGGCCGCCAGCACCTCGTCCCGCGACACCTCCCGGCCGACGGTGGTGTTCAGCTCCACGATCGAACCCACCGGAACCGGCACGCGGATCGAGTCACCCGACAGCTTGCCGTCCAGATTCGGCAGCACCAGTCCGATCGCCTTGGCGGCACCCGTGGTGGTCGGCACGATGTTCACGGCGGCGGCACGCGCACGGCGGGCGTCGCGGTGCGGGCCGTCCTGGAGGTTCTGCTCCTGGGTGTAGGCGTGCACCGTCGTCATGAACCCGTGCTCGATGCCCGCGAGTTCGTCCAGTACCGAGGCCAGCGGCGCGAGCGCGTTCGTCGTGCAGGAGGCGTTCGAGACGATCGTGTGCAGGGACGCGTCGTACGCCTCGGTGTTGACCCCGTACGCGAGGGTGACATCGGCGCCGTCCGACGGGGCGCTGACGAGTACCTTCCGCGCGCCCGCGTCCAGGTGCGCGCGGGCCGCCTTGGCCGAGGTGAAACGGCCGGTCGACTCCAGGACGATGTCCACCCCGAGTTCGGCCCACGGCAACCGCGCCGGCTCCCGCTCGGCCAGCACCTTGATGCGCCGGCCGTCGACGACGAGCGTGTCCCCGTCGGCGCTCACCGGCCGGCCCAGCCGGCCGGCCGTCGTGTCGTAGGCGAGCAGCCGCGCCAGGACGGCGGGCTCCGTGAGGTCGTTGACGGCGACGACCTCCAGAGCGGTGTCGCGTTCGAGCAGCGCGCGCAGCACGTTGCGTCCGATGCGGCCGAATCCGTTGATGGCTATGCGGGTCATGAGTGCTCTCCTTTCCGTTCGCCACCATCGTGGATCGCCGCGTCCGCCCGTGCCGACGGCGCGAGCGCCATGGTTCGCAAGGATCGCGCCAGGCGATGGGCCGGCCGTGTCCGCCCGTCCCGGCCCCCCGGTTTGCCGGCGCGCGGGGCGGCGGATGGTTCGCGTACCTTTCGCCAACCGGGACATCGATTCGCGCCGCACGCTCGGCGCATTTCCTCAGATCTCGCTCAATTGCCGCCAATCCCGGCCGGAAGTGTGGTGTTGTTCATCCCGGCACCGAACAGCCGCGTACGGCACGGTGCTTGCGTCACACCGCCCTGCTCCGGGCGCGAACGTACAGGGAGGGCGGATATGGCGAAGGCGGTGCACGCCTGGCTGGGCGACATGAGGATCACCTGTCAGGTCTGCCGGGGAGAGCTCTTCCGCGAGCGAGGCGTGAAGCTCAACAGCACCGGCATGGAATTCATGAAACTGGCCTGGGCGGACGAGACCGCGACGGGGCTGATCTGCTGGCACTGCGGGTATGTGCACCTTTTCGTCAACCGGGACATCGAGTTGCGCCGCGTCAAGATGTGACTCTCGGCCGAGCGTTCACGCGCCCGCACCGTCCTCGTCGTCCCGGCCGTCTTCCGGCTGCCCGGTGAGCCGGGTCGCGAGGCGGTAGACGATCAGGGCGTCCCGGTACTCCTTCCCGGCGACGACTTCGCCGGGAACGTTCGTGCGCTCGCTGCGGGACGTCGATGTCCGCTTCCCGGTGCCGGGGAAGCGGACCGCTGTCCGCGGCCCCTCCACGAAGCGAAGGCGATCGGCGCGGACGGTCGCCCGGAACGCGATGTCCCAGGGCGGGCGCGCGGCGTCCGGCGCCGGGGCGCCGGCCGTTCAGGGCGGCTCGTCCCGCTCCCTCGGGGCACGGCGACGCACGGGACGAGGCGGCACCTTCCCGTCCTCGCCGCGTACTCGGCGCGCGCGGGTGCCGCCACGACCGGGGACGGCCGGATCCCGCACCTCACCACCGGGCCCACGCGCCCGGGCTCCTCCGGGAGCCGCGGTCCTGCGTACGGCACCACGCGCGGCGCCCGGCACGTCCTCGACAACGTCCGCTACGCCCGCCACGTCCTCGACGGCATCCGATGCTTCCGCGACGGCGTCGGGTACGTCCTCGACCGCCCCGGTCACCTCGCTCGCGGCACCCGCCACAGTGCCCCCGGCCTCGCGGCCCACATCCCGGACGGCACCCGCGGCACCCCGCCCGACCCCCTCCACCGCCGAGCCGGCGCCACGGCCCACCCCTTCCACGGCCGAGCCGGCACCCCGCCCGACCCCTTCGACCGCCCGCCCTGCGCCACGGCCCACCCCCTCCACCGCCTGGCCGGCGCCACGGGCCACGCCCTCGACCCCTCGGCCGGCGCCTCGGCCCACGTCGCGCACGGCCGACGCGGCTCCGCTGCCGAGGTCGCCGACCGCCCTGCTCGCACCCGTCCCCAGCTCGCCGACGGCCTGCCGCGCCCCGCTCCCGACGTCCCGCACGGCGGACCCCACCCCGCGGGCCAGCTCCTCGAGGAGCTGCGGATTGCGGTCGAGCGTGGTGAGCACCCGGTTGATGATCGTCGCCACGTTGTCGAGCCGCACCTCCAGCCGGGCCTGGGCCTCCACCCCCGAGATGCCCAGATGTACCCGGCCCAGTGCCACATCGGCGCCCACGTTCAGCCTCAGCAGGTCCAGCACCTCGGCCTGGAGCGAGACGTGCGCCCGCAGATCCTCCACGTCCAGATCGATCTGGTCCACCTTGAGCACCGGGACGTCGAGGAAGACATCGGGATCCGCGCCGGCCGCCCTCCTCCGGCCGTGGGGCTCCCCGGCCGGGCCGGCCATGTCGCCGTGGACCTCGTCGTCCGCGTCGGCCGTCTCCTCGGAGACCTCGTCCTCAGGGCCGGCCGCGTCCTCGTAGACCTCGTCCTCAAGGCCGGCCGGGTCCTCGTCGTACAGCTCCGGCCGCTCCTCGATAGGCCCCTCGCCGTCCTCGGCGCTGTCGCGCATCACCGAGCCGCCTCCGCTGGTTCGCCGGACATTTCATCCCATTCTGCGGGCATATGGAGCAGGGCGCGCGGCGCGGGCCAGCCATTGGTATCTCCTTGGAGCCTGGTCGTTTTTTCGTCTTTGACCTATGGGCCGGCCGGGCGTGCACTGGAAGAGAAGCCAATCGGCGGCGGACCGAGGCGCGAGTGAGGACTCACCCGCCCAGGTACCCGGGGAACCCGGGACGGCCCGGTGCCCCGCATGTTTCTCCGACACGGAAGGGCGATCATGGCCACGCAGCACAAGAAGGTGGATCCGTTCGCCGTCGAGGGCGACTTCTTCCGGATCAAGGACCTGCTCGAACCAGAGGAACGGCAGACGCTGGAACGCATCCGTTCCTTCCTCGCCGACAAGGTGGAACCGACCGCCGGCGAGCTGTGGGCCCGTGCCGAGTCGCCGCTGAACCTGGTGGACGCGATCCGCGACCTCGGCATCACCGGCATTCCCGGCGACGCCCCCGGGATCACCGCGCGCAGCCCGCTGCTGAGCGGCCTCATCAGCATGGAGATGGCCCGCGTCGACCCTTCGTTCGCCACCTTCTACGGCGTGCACAGCGGGCTGGGCATGGGCTCCATCCGTGAGTGCGGCTCCGAGGAGCAGCGACAGCGCTGGCTGCCGCAGATGGTCGAGTGGCGCAAGATCGGCGCGTTCGGTCTGACCGAGCCGCTGGTGGGTTCCGGTACGGCCCGTGGACTGCTCACCACGGCCCGCCGGGACGGCGGCGACTGGGTGCTCAACGGGGAGAAGCGCTGGATCGGCAACGGCACGTTCGCCGACCTGGTGGTGATCTGGGCGCGCGACGAGGCGGACGGGCAGGTCAAGGGCTTCGTCGTGGAGAAGGGCACCCCGGGCTTCACCGCCCGCAAGCTGGAGGGCAAGATCGCCCTGCGCGGTGTGCAGAACGCCCACATCGTCCTGGACGACGTCCGGGTCCCGGAGGAGAACCGCCTCCAGCGGGCCGACTCCTTCCGCGACACCGCACGCGTCCTCAAGGTCACCCGCGGCGGTGTGGCCTGGCAGGCCATCGGCTGCTCGATCGGCGCCTACGAGGCTGCCCGCGCCTACGCGGTGGAGCGCGAGCAGTTCGGCAAGCCGATCGCGAGCTTCCAGCTCATCCAGGACCTGCTGTCCCGGATGCTCGGCAACATCACCGCCTCCCAGACGATGGCGGTGCGGATGGCCCAGCTGCACGCCGAGGACGCGCTGAGCGAGGCCCAGGCGGCCATGGCCAAGATGTTCTGCACCACCCGGATGCGCGAGACCGTCGCCTGGGCCCGCGAGGTGTTCGGCGGCAACGGCATCCTGCTGGAGTACAAGGCGGCCCGCTTCTTCGCCGACGCCGAGGCGCTCTACTCGTACGAGGGCACCCGCGACATGAACTCCCTCATCGTCGGCCGGGCGGCCACCGGTATCAGCGCCTTCGTCTGAGCCCCGGCCCCGAGCCCCGCGCCCCAGCCCTGGGCTCTTGACCCCATCGCCCGTACCCGGCCGCGCGCCCCCACCTCACCGCAACCTCCCACCTGCACCATCCCGCACCGGGATGCGTCACTCCACAAGGGGATGAGACGTTCATGAGCCACCCCACCCCGGCAACCGGCACCCGCCCCCTCGACGGCCTGCGCGTCATCGACCTGGCCAGCGTCATCATGGGGCCCTACGCCTGCCAGATCCTCGGCGACCTCGGCGCCGACGTCATCAAGATCGAGTCGCCCACCGGTGACGTGATGCGTCATGTGCACCGGCGGGACGCCGACACCATCGGGGCGCTGGCACTCAACATCAACCGCAACAAGCGCAGCGTCCGCCTGGACCTGAAGACGCCCGAGGGCAAGCAGGCCGCGCTCGCCCTCATCGGCACGGCCGACGCGCTGATCACCAACATGCGCCCACGGGCCCTGCGCAAGCTCGGCCTCACCTACGAGGACCTCGCCGAGAGCAACCCGCGCCTGGTCTACTGCAACGCCCAGGGCTTCCGCTCCGACTCGCCGGCCGCCGACTACGCCGCCTACGACGAGGTCATCCAGGCCGCCTCCGGCATGGTCGACCTGATGCGGCGGGTCACCGGCCAGCCCTACTACGTACCCACGGCCATGGCCGACAAGGTCTGCGGCATGACCATCGCCTACGCCGTGCTCGCCGCCCTGCTGGGCCGGGAACGCACCGGCAAGGGCCAGCACGTCGAGGTGCCGATGGCGGACACGATGTTCGCCTTCACCCTGGTCGAGCACATCGGCGGCCAGGCGTACGAGCCCCCGGCCGGCCCCGTCGGCTTCCCGCGCTCCCTGGAACCGGGGCACGCGGCGTTCCCGACCAAGGACGGCTACGCCTGCGTCCTGCCGTACAACTACCGTGACGCCGAGGCCTTCTTCACCTTCGTCGGGCACCCCGAGGCACTGGACGGCTTCACCCCCGAGAACTTCCAGTCGAAGATCGGCGAGCTGTACGAGCTGCTCGCCCGGTACACCGACGGACACACCACCGCGGAGTGGGAGGCCTTCTGCTCGCGGCACTCCATCCCGTTCGCCCCGGTCATGAACCTCGACCACGCCGGCGAGCACCCCTACTGGGCCGACGGGCACATGCTCGACGTGCAGCAGCACCCGCACGTCGGTGCCTACCGGGTGATCGGCGACCCCGTCCGCTACTCCGGCTCGCCCTCCGGGGTACGGCGGCCCTGCCCGGAACTCGGGGAGGACACCGCGTCCGTCCTGGCCGAGATCGGCTACACCCCCGAGCAGGTGGCCGAGGTGACCGGCACGGCCGACGTGGGGCGGTGAGGGAGAGGCGTACCGGGGGAGGAGTACGGGGCGTCGTACGGGGCGTCGTACGGGGGAGTCGTACGCACGTTCCGGCTTACGCTCCCGGACCCGGACCCTCGGCGGATCGTGCCGCGCATGTCTCCCGCAGGATCTCCAGGAACACCCGGCAGGCCGGGGAGAGGGGTTCGCGGCGGCGTGCGACCCCGAACGGGGCGCGCACGGGCGGGCCGAGGGGGCGTACGACCCCGCCCTGCTCCGCGATGCGCTCGGCGTACCAGCGGTCCACCAGAGCCGCTCCCGCACCGGTCAGCACCAGCGGGATGACGGAACCCAGACGCGGGGTGACGACACCGGCCCAGGAGCGCACCGCCTGAGCCGGCTCCCGGCTGTCGTGCCCCACGTCCTGCTCGTGCCCCACGTCCTGCTCGCGCCCCGCGTCCCGCTCGTGCCCGGTGCTCTGCTGATGCCCGGTGCCTACCTCGTGCCCGGTGCCTTCCTCCCGTCCGGCGTCGGCGAGGGCCCGGCGGATCGCGTGCCGGGCGGAGCCGCCGTGCAGGACCGCCACCAGCGGCATGGCGCTCACCTGGGCCGGCGACACCGGTCCCGGTGCGATGGCGGTGCCCGGAGCCATGGCCAGCCAGATGTCGTGGTGCCCCAGCTCCTCCGTCACCAGATCGGGGGACGACGGCAACGGCAGTGAGACCACCGCCAGTTCATGGCGCCCGTCGGCGAGCGCGTACACCAGCTCGTCGTCGTCGGGCGCGTCCTCCACCAGCACGCCGACCCCCGGGTGGGCCCGGCGGAACCCGCCCACCGCCCGCGCCAGCGGGTCGGCCGCCACCGAGGCGTGCGCCACCAGTTCCAGGCGCCCGGCGCGCAGCGACGCCACGTCCGAGACCGCGCGGCCGGCCGCCCGGCGCGCCGCCAGCAGCCGCCGGGCCGGCTCCACCAGGGCCCGGCCCGCCGGGGTGGGGACGACACCGCGCGGCGTCCGCTCGAACAGCTCGGCGCCCGCCTGCCGTTCGATCGCCCGTACGGTCTGTGACAGGGACGGCTGCGCCACGTGCAGCCGGCGCGCCGCCGCGGTGATGCCGCCGCTGTCGACCACGGCCAGGAAGTACTCGGCCTGCCGAAGACCGGTGAACGGCGCGCCCCGGCCCGGTTCACCCGGCAAAGGACCCACCACCCACGCGCCCTCCGCCGTCCGGTGCCACCGCCAGGCCGGCCAGCGCCCGCGCGGCCGGGGACAGCCGGCCGGGCACATACGCCAGCCCGTACCGCTGGCGCAGGGGCGGATCGAGCCGGCGGACCCGCGCGCCCTGCCCGGCGGCCCACCGCGCCGCCGTCCCGGCGAGGAAGGACATGCCCGCCCCGGCCAGCACCAGGGGAACCACCATCTCCCGGTGTGCCACCTCCACCGTGACCCGCAGCCGCACCCCGTGGGCCGTCAGATGGTCACCGACCAGCGCGCGCCGGCGGCTGTGACCGGTGACGCCCACCGTTTCCCGGCCGGCCAGCCACCGGACCGGCAACGGGTCGGGCGGGGGCGGTCCGTCGGGCGGGAAGACGGCCATGATCTCGTGCTCGGCCAGCGGACGCACCACGATGCCGTCCGTGTCGAGGGGCAGATAGACCAGGCCCACCTCGGCCCGGCCGTCCGCCAGCATTCCGGGCACTTCCGTGTCGCGGTCGGTGACCTGGACGCGCACCCGCACCTCGGGGTGCAGCCCGCGGAACCGCCCGAGGAGCGGGGCGCAGGGATCGACGGCCAACACCGGCGTGGTGACCAGGTCCAGCTCCCCGGCCGGTCCGCCGGTCACCTCACCCGTCCTGCGCAGCTCACGCAGCAGCAGCCGCGCGTGGGGCACGAACACGCGCCCCGCCGGCGTCAGGACGGCGCCCCGCCGCACCCGGCGGACCAGCGCCGCGCCCATCTCCTTCTCCAGGGTGCCGAGAGCCTGCGACAGCGACGGCTGGCTCACCCCGGCGGCCACCGCCGCGTGACCGAGGCTGCCGTGCTCGGCGACCGCGAGGAAGTACTCCAGCTGCTGACGGTTCACCCTCCGCACCGTACCCGGACCGGCACGACATACCCGCCGCAGCAGGCCAGGCCGCGTTGCTCCCGGACCGGACGCCGAAGCGGGGTGGCCGCTGGCGGGGACCACCGTGAGGTGTTCGACGCGATCTGCCGGAGAAGCCCGGCAACTGGCGGGGCGTCTACAACCGGCTGCGGATGTGGGCCGTGTACGGCACCCGGGAGCGGGTGTTCACCGCCCTGGTGGCCCAGGCCGATGCGGACGAAGACGTCGGCCCGGGACAGGCCGGCGTTCGGAAGGCACACCGTATGACCTGCCTCCTCTCGGTCGACGACCTCGTCGTCCAGTACCACCGGCCGGGGGCGCCGCCCGTCCGTGCCGTCGCCGGGGTCAGCCTCCGGGTACGGGCGGGGGAGGCCGTCGGACTCGTCGGCGAGTCGGGCTGCGGCAAGTCCACCCTGGCCCGCGCGGTCTGCGGCCTCACCCGGCCGGTGGCGGGCCGGATCACCTACGACGGCACACCGGTGCGCCCTCTGCGGATGCGCCGTCGCGACCCGGCCCTCACCGGCGTCCAGATGGTCTTCCAGGACCCGTCCGGCTCCCTCAACCCCCGCCGCCGGGTGGGCACGCAGCTCGCCGACGGCATCCGCACCGCCGCCGAGCGCGGCGAGGCGGCACAGGGCACCACTCCGGAAGATCTCCTGAGACGCGTCGGGCTGCCGGCGGGCGCCGCCGAGCGGTACCCGCGGGAGTTCTCCGACGGCCAACGGCAGCGCATCGCCATCGCCCGCGCGCTCGGGGCCCGCCCCCGGCTGCTCGTCGGAGACGAACCGATCTCCGCCCTCGACGCCTCCGCTCAGCTCGAAGTGGCCATGCTGATGCGGTCGTTGGCCATCGAGTCGGGCGCCGGGCTGCTGTTCATCAGCCACGACCTGTCCGTCGTACGGCTGATCTGCGACCAGATCGCGGTGATGTACCTCGGGCGGATCGTGGAGACCGGTCCGGTCGCCGAGGTCTGGGACGACCCACGGCACCCCTACACCCGGGCACTGCTGGCCGCCGTACCCCGGCCGGACGGGTCCGGCACGCTGCCCGCCGAACTCCCCGGAGACGTACCCGACCCTGCCGACCCACCGGGCGGCTGCCCCTTTCACCCGCGCTGCTCGCGGGCCTTCGACCGCTGCCACCACGAGGAACCGCGGCTGATCGCGGGGGGCGTCGCGTGCCACCTGTACGCGCCCTGAGGCGGACCCCCGAACGGTCCGCCTCGCGAAAGCCGCTGCTCGCCACCGACGCAACCGCCTTCGTGCCCCGCACCATCCCGGTGCTCTCCTTCCCCGCAACCGCCGGGGCGGTGTTCGTTGGGAGCCGGAGCCGGAGCCGGAGCCGGAGCCGGAGCCGGAGCCGGAGCCGGAGGCGGCACGGCCGGCGGCCCCGGATGGACGAACCCGGGGCCGAGGCGAGCGTGGGGCGCTGATCACGAAGCGTGCCCCAGGCAGCGCGGCATGAGGGGCTGTAACGCAGCTCCATCGCCGTGATCGGGTCGCTGCCCTCGGCCACTGTGCGGGCGTCGTTGGCGCAGGTCGTACTGGCGGGGTCCAGGCCGTTGCTTTCCGGTTCGGTTCGGTTCTGTTCGGACGGCCAGGAGCCGGGCGGCGCTGGTGCAAGCGGATGTCCTCGATCTTGTGGTGAGGTGCACCGGCCGGCGTACCCCTGACGACCGGTGTCCTGTCTCGGGGATTCCTGTGTTCCCCCACGCCGGGTTGACGCGGTCAGTTGACCAGCGCCAGCCAGGTGCCGGGGCCCACGATGCCGTCGGGGATGAGCCGGTTGCGGGTCTGGAAGGCGACGACGGCGTCGTGGGTGGCCGGTCCGAAGGAGCCGTCCACGGACAGCGATGCCCCATGGGCTCTCAGCTCGGCCTGCACCGCGCTGACGGCCGGCCCGTGAGCGCCTTCGGCGACGGTCACGACGAGCGCCTGCCAGCTTTTCGCGCCCACGATGCCGTCGGGGGTGAGCTGGTTGCGGGTCTGGAAGGCGACGACGGCGTCGTGGGTGGCCGGTCCGAAGGAGCCGTCCACGGACAACGACGCCCCGCGTGCGTTCAGCAGGTACTGAATGGTGATCACCTGGCGGCCGTTGTAGCCCTGCTGCACGACCGGCCAGGCTCTGGCCGGTGGCGGCGGTGGAGGTGTGCAGGTGCCGTTGGCGGCGAGGTCGCGCAGATCCTGTGTGGTGCCGTTGAACAGGTCCTGATCGCCGGGAAACGTGCCCGAGTCGGCGGTCTGCCAGAAGGCGTAGGTGTTCCAGCCGTGGGGCAGGGGGTGCGGAGTGCCGGTGTAACTGCCGATCCAGAGAAGGTTGGTGGCGGCGAAGGCGGTGGAGTCACCGGTGCACTGCGACCACCATGCCGTGTTCGTGTTGATCACCGGATGGCGGCCGGTGCGACGTCGGTATTCCTTGTCGAACGAGGCGATCCACTGGACGGTCGCGGTGGTGTCGAGCCCATAGCAGGACGGCAGGCCCGGGGTGGGTTCCACGTCGAGGACGCCTGGCAGGGTCCGGCCGTCGGGCTTCCAACCGCCCCCGTGGTCGACGAAGTAGTCGGCCTGGGCGCTGCCGGAGGACTTGTCGGGTCTGGCGAAGTGATACGCGCCGCGGATCAGGCCGACCGCCGCCGCACCGTCGTACTGCTGGGAGAAGCGGGAACTGATGTAGGTGGTGCTCTCAGTCGCCTTCACGTAGGCGAAGGCCGCTCCGTCGGCGGCGACCGCGGACCAGTCCACGCTCTCCTGGTACGCGCTGACGTCGAGTCCTCGTACGAGACCGTCCGCGGCACGCCGTGGCTGCGTCTCCTGGGCCGTCGCCACCGCAGACGCCGATGCCCGCACGGGAGAGGCCCACAGGGACACCGCAACGGTCACCGCGGCCAGCGCGCCGAGCGTCCCCGTCCGCACACCGCGTCTGACTCGGCGGGAGACTCCGGGAAGGTCTCCGGGATTACGTAAGCGTCCGGTAGTTCGAAAAAGAAGCGTCATTCAGGAGTCCTTTCGCTCGGCCGCGCGCTGTGCCTCAGCCGGGGGCTTCACCTCTGCGACGACCAGCGACCGGCAAGGGCGCCGTCCGGCCCTGTGCCCCCATACGGGGACAGCCGCTCCGTGATCGGCAATGGCCACGGTCACGTCGCCCCGCCGGCTGTCGTCCGTGCCAATCTGCTGCTCCGTGCCGTTGTTGCGCAGCCCCGCGGCGCCCCTGTAACAAATGCCGGCGCCCGGTCGGAGCGAGGGCCGGATCGGCCGAAACACGCACGGACGGGATGCGATCGTGGTGACGACGGTGCCACTGTTGACCCGCCGTGTCGGCGACGACCGCGGGGGATGGGATGGGGCGTCGTGAGGGACCGCTGGATCCGGCGGCCGGGCCGGTCCAGCGTCTCGCGTTCGACTTGCGAAAGCTGCGCCAGGAGGCCGGAGGCCTGACCTACCGCGCCATGGCGCAGCGCACGGGTTATTCGGCCGCCACTTTGTCGAGGGCGGCCGCCGGCGGCCAGCTTCCGACCCTCGAAGTGGTCTTGGCCTTCGTGCGAGCGTGCGGTGGGGATCCGGGGGAGTGGGAGCCGCGCTGGCGGGCCGTTGCCCGTGACACGGCCGCCGAGCCGGGCACCGATGACACGGACGCCCCGTACCGCGGACTGGCCCGCTTCGAACCCCGCGACCGGCACCTGTTCTTCGGGCGCGACCACTTCGTGGCCCGGCTCACCGAGCGGGTGTGGGGCTGCCGCCTGGTAGCGGTGGCCGGGGCGTCGGGCAGCGGCAAGTCCTCCCTGTTGCGCGCAGGGCTCCTGCCGTCCCTCCAGGCGGAGCAGCCGTCGGGGTACCGGCTGGCGGGCCTGCGGATCCTCACCCCGGGCCCGCGCCCGGCATCCACCCACTCCCGTGCCCTGACGGCACGTGAAGAACCCGGCGACACGGTGGTCGTCGTCGACCAGTTCGAGGAACTCTTCACTCTCTGTTCGGACCCGACCGAGCGGGCTTCCTTCCTCGATCTGCTGGTGAGCGCGGTCGAGCCGGAGAGCAGACTGCGGGTGGTGATCGCGGTACGGGCGGACTTCCTCGGCCGCTGCGCCGACCACCGCCCGCTCGCCGCCGCCCTCACCGAGGCCACTTTCCTCCTGGGCCCCATGGGACCGGCCGAACTGCGCGAGGCGATCGTCAAACCCGCAACCGCCGCGGGTCTGATCGTCGAACGCGTGTTGACGGCGAGGATCGTCGAGGACGTCGCCGAGGAACCCGGCGGACTGCCGTTGATGTCCCACGCCCTGCTGGAGACCTGGCGCCGTCGCAGGGGCCGCACCCTCACCCTGGCCGCCTACGAGGCCGCCGGAGGGGTCCACGGCGCCCTCACCCGCACCGCGGAAGAGCTGTACACCCGCCTCGCGCCGGACCAGGCTGAAACCGCCCGGCGCATCCTGCTGCGGCTCATCACGCCCGGCGAAGGAGCGCAGGACACCAGCCGTCCGGCCGGACTTGCCGAACTGCAGGCACTGAGCGCCACCGGCCGGCACACCGGGCCGGGCGCCGTCCTGGAACAACTGGTGCGCGCGCGGTTGATCACACTGGACGGCGACACGGTGCACCTGGCCCACGAAGCGCTGATCACCGCATGGCCGAGGCTGCAGTCATGGATCGACGACGCCCGCGAACGGCTCCGGGTCCACCGCCAGCTCACCGAGGCCGCCCGCGTCTGGGACGCGCTCGACCAGGACACCGGCGCCCTCTACCGCGGCACCCGCCTCGCCACGGCCGAGGAAGCCCTCGCGGGGCACCGGGAAGACCTCACCCCGGCCGAAGAGGCGTTCCTCAACGCCAGCATCGCCGTCCGGGAGCAGGAACGCCGGGCGGCCGCGCGCACCGCCCGGCGCATCCGGGCCCTGCTGGCCGCGGTGTCCGCCCTCCTCCTGGTCGCGTCGACGGCGGCGGTCATCGCCTTCCAGCAGCGCTCGCTCGCCCGCGCCGGCCGTGACCGCGCAGTGGCAGCGGAGGTGCTGGCCGGGGCGGGGCAACTGGCCGCGACCGATCCATCGCTGGCGGCGCGGATGTACCTCGCGGCGCACCGCCTGCGGCCGGGTCGCGTAGCCGAAGCGGGCCTGCTGGACACACAGAACATCGCCCTGTCCTCCGCGCTGAACGGCCATTCCCAGGCGGTGTACGCGGTGGCGTTCTCGCCGGACGGGCGGACCCTGGCGACAGGCTCCGGTGACCGCACCATCCGGCTGTGGAGCCTGGCCGACCCCACCCGTCCCGTACCGCTGGGCAGACCGCTGACCGGGCACACCGACTGGGTGTACTGGCTGCAGTTCTCCCCGGACGGTCACACCCTGGCCAGCGCGAGCCGGGACCGTACGGCACGGCTGTGGGACGTCCGCGACCCGCGGCACCCGAAGGCGCTCGGCAGGCCGTTGACCGGTCACACCGACTTCGTGTTCTCCGTGTCCTTCAGCCGAGACGGGCGCACCCTGGCCACCGCCGGCCACGACGGCACCGTACGGTTGTGGGACGTCTCCGACCCGGCGCACGCGGCGGTGCTGGGCAGGCCGCTCGCCGGGGCCGGCGACGCCGTCTCCTCGGCCGCTTTCAGCCCGGACAGCCGGACGGTGGCGGCCCCCAGCCACGACCACACGATCCGCCTCTGGAACGTCACCGATCCGGCCCACCCGCGGCTGTGGCGCGAGCCACTGCGCAACCCGGACGTCGTCTACGCGGTCGCTTTCCGCCGTGACAGCAAGATCATGGCCAGCGTGGGCAACGACTACAAGGTGCGCCTGTGGGACGTGTCCGACCCGGCGCACGCCGAACCACTGGGTCAGCCACTGACCGGACACACGGACACGCTGCTCGCGGTGGCCTTCTCGCCGGACGGGCGGACCCTCGCCACGGCCGGCGCGGACCATGCGATCCGGCTCTGGGACGTCTCCGACCCACGGCATCCGGGCGCCCTCGGACAGCCGTTGATCGGCCACACCGGATTCGTCGACTGGCTGACGTTCAGCCCCGACGGGCGGTCGCTGGCCAGCGTGAGCGACGACCACACCGTACGGCTGTGGCACCTGCCGCACGCCGTCCTCGCCGGTCACCTCGGCAACGTCACCAGCATCGCGTTCAGCGCCGACGGCCGAACCCTGGCGAGCACGAGCGCCGGACGGATACGACTGTGGGACGTCCGCGATCCGGTACGAGGCAGACAACTGAGTGAGTTGCCGGGCAGGCACCGCGCCGTGCGGGCGGTGTTCCAGCCGCGAGGCCGGTTACTGGCGAACACCGACGAGGACGGTGACGTGTGGCTGTGGGACGTCTCCGCACCGTCCGACCCCCGACGGACGGGCAGGATCCGCGCCGCCGGGAAGGACCTGGGCGACGGCGTACTGGCCTTCACCCCCGACGGCCGTGTACTGGTCACCGGCGGCCCCCGCTACACCCTCCGGTTGTGGAACGTCGCCGACCCCGCACATCCCGCTGCCCTGGGCAGCCCGCTCACCGGCCACATCAGCCGCGTCCACTGGGCGGGGATCAGCCCGGACGGCCGCACTCTGGCCAGTACGAGCGAGGACGACAAGGTCCGCCTGTGGGACATTCGCGACCCTGCCCGTTCCGGGCGGCTGCCGGACATCCGGACCGGTGACACGGGGGGCACGCTGTGGGGGGCCTTCAGCCCCGACGGACGGCTGCTGGCCACCGCCGGCGTCGGCCACGACGTTCGCCTGTGGAACGTCGGCACGCCCGCGCACGCCTCGGCCCACGGCAGAGCACTGACCGGTCACACCGGCCGGGTCAGCTGGGTGGGCTTCAGCGTGGACGGCCGCACGCTGGCCTCCACCGGTGAGGACCGCAGCGTCCTGCTGTGGGACCTGTCCGACTCCGCGCGACCGGAACCCTGGGGCAAGGCGCTCACCGCGGGGCACACCACGGCGATAGAGACGGCCGCGTACCGCCCGGACGGACGGCTCCTGGCGACAGCGGGGCCGGACGGACTGGTGGAGTTCACGCCCCTCGGGCTGGGTCCGGCCGTCCGGCGGATCTGCACCAGCACCGCCGGTCTGCTCACCCCGGCGCAATGGCGGGACTACGTACGCGAACGTCCCTACACCGATCCGTGCCGCACCTGACACGCCTTCCCGGCGCGTCCGGCGGCGTGTCCACGTGAGTGCAGCCGCCGCGTGGAACCGGTGCCACGGCGGCGGAGCGGAAGCTCTCCGCCTGAGCCGGACACGGGCCCAGCCACCATTGCGCCCGCGGACGTTTGTTTCACGCCGAGGCACGGGCCTGCGCAACAACCGCCAGGCCCGGAACCTGGTGTGCGGCGGGCGCCGAACAGCGAAACCGGCCATGCGCACCCGGGCGCCGGGGTCGTCATCCGCCGTTTCGCACACAGCACGAAGGAGCGGCCGTGACCGATTCCGTCACCCCGCGGGAACACGGTCCCGCCACCCGCGAGCAGACAGAGGCACCCGCGTTCGCGACCGATCCGCTCGCCCCCGGCCGGGAGCTGCTGCCGGCCGAACCGGCCGTGCCGGACGCCGTCACACCGATGGACCCGCATGCGCCCGGGAAACCGGAAAAACCACACCAAGTACGTCATCCAGGGCTACGGCTACCCGGCTTGGGACCACCGACCCGCTGTCCGCGCACCTCACGGGGGTGGGCGCGTGGACTTCCGGAGGATCACCGTCGCGGTCCGGGTGAACACCCCGCCCGGCTCCACCGCGTCGAGTACTGGCGGGAGATCGGCGAGGCAGACCTGCCGAAGACGAAGAAGCTCCCCAGGCGACAACCGTTGAGGTATGCGTCATCGGGCGGCGGTTCGGCCCGCGTCGTCCCGGGACTCGAGGTGGAGGCCGGCGGCCTCCGGAGTCGCGGAGCAGCCCTTGGCGAACCCAGGAACCCCGGCATGAGGAGACCGAGCCGGCATGCCCACACCAGGAGGGACGGATGAGCGGCACGACACCGGAACCGGACACGAACTTACCGCCGGGTCCCTCGGGCCCGATGGAGGAACCCGTCCTCAGCCCACGAGTCCCGCGCATGCGAACCCGGCGCCGGCGATTGGTCCGCGCCCTGCCCTTTCTGATGGCCCTCGTCCTGGCGGGCGCGGGTCTCCATCAGCTGCAACACGCGGGAAAGCTGTTGCTGCCCTTCGAGAGCGTCACGACGTTGCGGGGCCGTCTGGCGTCCGTCGGTGACCTCTTCAAAGACCCCCAGATCGTCAGGATCCTGCGCAAGAACGGTCTGAAGGTGGAGATCACGAGCGCGGGTTCGCGAGAGGTGGCGACCGGCAGCCTCAACGGTCTCGACTTCGTGTTTCCCTCGGGCCAGCCCGCTGCCGACCTGATCTACGTCAGGCGGCAGGAAGAAGGCCTCTACAGCAAGGACTTCCACCCCTTCGACAGTCCCCTGGTCCTCGCCACCTTCGCGCCCTACGCGAAGGCACTGACCGCGATACACGCGGCCGAGCCCGAGAAGGTGCCTGCCGGCCCGCAGTTGTACTACACCGTCGACATGGCGCGCTTCCTGGAGCTGCGCAACACCAAGTGGAACTCCCTGAACGTGCAGAAGTACGGTTACCGCAACGACAACAAGATCCTCGCCCAGACCTCGGACATCTGTGAGTCCAACTCGGCGGACAGCTATCTCAGCCTCGCCGCCTTCACCCTGAACAACGACAGTGTGCTGTCGAAACAGACGGTTCCCTCACTCGCACCCGCCATGAAGCAGGTATTCGGCGGCCAGGGCGCCCCGAGTGACGGCCTGTACTCCTCCTACGTCAGTTCCAACGGCAGCCGTCAGTCTCCCGTCGCGGTTCTCTACGAGCACCAGTTCCTCACCTATCAGACGGCCTACCGGGCGGCGCACGGTCATGTGGACACGCAACGGGTGTTGCTCTACCCGAAGACACAACTGCTGTCGGAGCCGCATTACATCGCCCTGAACCACCAGGCGGACCGTCTCGGCGAGCTGCTGGAGGGTGACCCGGAACTGCTCCGCCGGGAGACGGAACTCGGTTACCAGCTCCACTCGTCCGAGGACGGCCACGAGCTGAGGGACTATCTGCGCAGTCAGGGCGTTCCCGCCCCTCAGGAGGACACGGTGGACAGGACGAAGGTGACCCTGCCGGATCTCTCGGTGCTGGAGGCCATGATCACCAAGATCAAGGGAGGCCCGTGTCCCTCGCACGTCCATGGCCACACCACGTCGCCGAGCGAAGGGCGGTGACCTCGGTGCCCGTCTTCTCCGACGGCCTGTGGTGGGACATCAACCGTTACGAGATGGCCGTATGGCTGGTGACCGCGGTGTCTCTGGTGTGCATGGTGATCCTGCTGCTTCGCCGACGGGGACACCGTGGTGATCCGTCACAGCATGTGGTCGGTGACACCATGTGCATCTACCTCGACGACCGCAGCATCATGGACGTCTACCAGCTCAACCGCTACGCGGAGGCCCTGCGCCAGGAAGTGGAGCACCGTGTGAGCAGGTCCAAGGGCGCGGAGTTCACTGTGCCGATGTTGTCCTCCCTCACCTCGAAGGCGGACGTACGGCAGAGCAGTGAGGTCATCACCAAGTACATCGACACCCACGAACCCATCTCCGTGGTCCAGGTCCTGATCGACGGGCTCTCCCGCAGCAACGCCGTCGTCACGGCAGACCTGAGGCAGCGAACCGTGGACCGCGACGCGGCGCTGCGCCTCGCACTCACCGGCCGGTCCGACAGCACAACGCTGCGCCTGAGCGACATCAGCGGTCGTTTCGTCCTGCTCAGGGGTTCCTTCACGCGCGACGCCACCGCATCGTCCGACGGACATGAGGTCTTCACCGCGCCCTACGGGGATCCCCCCTCGGTCGCCCGGGTACGCCTGCGCTGCCGCAAGGAGGGACTGCGTCTGGAACAGGGCGACAAGAGGCCCCGGGTGTGCCTGGGCGTGGTCATCGGCTGGGTCTCGGAGGACGCGGTGCTCGACGTGCAGCCACTGGCGGTGTTCAGCTGATCCGACACCACGGAGCCGTCCCGACACAGCGGGCGGCAGAGGGCCGTGAGGATCATCCGGACCGTGCGGCCGCACCGGCCGAGTCGGCTTCTCCTGGATCATCGTGAGGCTATCGCGTCGATCACCTCACGATGGTCCAGGCTGGTCCCGCCGGACGAAGGTGCGCCGGTACTCGGTCGGGGTGGTGCCGAGGATGCGCTGGAAGTGGGTGCGCAGGTTCGTGCCGGTGCCGAGACCGACCTCGGCGGCGATCTGTTCGACGCTGCGTTCCGTACGCTCCAGCAGCTCACGGGCCAGATCGACGCGGGCCCGCATGACCCACTGCATCGGTGTGTACCCCGTGTCCTCGACGAAGCGCCGGGAGAGGGTGCGCGGCGAGACCGCCGCGTGCCGGGCGAGCGCCTTGAGGGTGAGGGGTTCGCCGAGCCGGTGCAGCGCCCACTCGCGGGTGGCGGCGAACCGCTCGCCGAGCGGCTCGGGCAGGCTGCGCGGCACGTACTGCGCCTGACCGCCGCTGCGGTAGGGGGCCGCGACCAGGCGCCGGGCCGCGTGGTTCGACGCGGCCACCCCGAGGTCCCCCCGCAGGATGTGCAGGCACAGGTCGATGCCCGAGGCGGCGCCGGCCGACGTCAGCACGCTGCCCTCGTCGACGAAGAGGACGTTCTCGTCGACCCGGACCAGCGGATGCCTCGCCCTGAGCGCCCGGGTGTAGTGCCAGTGGGTCGTGGCACGCCTGCCGTCGAGCAGACCCGTGGCGGCGAGCGCGAAGGCGCCCGTCGAGATGGCGGCGAGCCGCGCGCCCCGGGCGTGGGCGGCGAGCAGCGCCTCGACCACGGCGGCCGGCGGGTCTTCCCGGTCCGGGAACCGGTAACCGGGGATGAAGACGGTCTCGGCCCACTCCAGCGCCTCGAGGCCGTGGGCGACGTGGTACGACAGGCCGTCACCGCCGGTCACCAGACCGGGCGCGGCACCGCACACCCGCACCTCGTACGGCATGCTCGCCCGGGTCGTGAACACCTGGGCGGGAATGCCGACATCGAGCGGCTTGGCACCCTCCAGCACCAGGACGGCGACACGACGCATACGGGAGGACGACACGGGAACAGGGTACGAGCCGCCGCGTCAGCGGGAGCGGGCGGTCTGCTCGGAACGGGGATCCACGTGGCCCGCGGGGAGTTCGCCGGTACGGCCGCTCGCGTGGAACGAGGGACGGAGGCGGCCGGTCAGCGCCAGGAACGCGACGAACGTGCCGGTGACGATCCAGCCGGGCCAGCCGGTCAAGCCCATGTGCAGCGGATCGAGGGCCGCCGTGGGATCGGCGAACTCCTTGACCATGCCGACACTCATCGAGCTCACGAACGCGTGCCCGATGACGGCCGGCACCACCGACCCCGACCGCAGCCGCAGCCATGTGAAGACCGGCAGGATGAGGACGCAGCTCACCAGCATGGCGGGCACCGACACATACCAGGGCCGGCCCGGGTACTGGCCGCCCATCAGCAGCGTGGGCAGATGCCACAGGGCGAAGGCCGCGCCGGTGACCGCGTACGCCCGCACCAGGCTCCGGCGGCCGCCGTCCCCCGCGAGCCGTGGGAAGAGATACCCCTGCCAGCCCAGTTCCTCGCCGAAGAACAGCGGGAGCCACACCAGCATGCCCGGCACGGCCCCGGCCGCCCAGCCGCCGAGCCCGCTCCAGTGCACGCCGCCGAACGGGTAGCGGCCGGCCAGGGTGCCCAGGGCGAGGGCGGCCGCGGTGAGCCCGCAGGGCACGGCGAAGGCCACCATGCAGGCCCGCGCGGTACGCCCCCACGGTCTCGGCCACCGCAGGGCGAGCGCGTCCCGGACCCGGCCGCCGCGCTCGATCCGGCGGACGACGAGGATCGCGGCGAGGGCGGGTGTGAGCATCGCGGCGGCGATGCACACCTCCTGCAGCGCACCGGTCTCCTCCCGTGCGTCGCCGCGGTGGTAACCGCCGAGCAGCAGCGGTGACATGGCCGCCCACATGCCGAGGTAGGCGACACCGAGGTAGACCAAGAGGCCGCGCCGCCCCTTCACGAGGGGCAGGGCACTGGTGGAGAGCGTCATGCACGGGGACGCTACGGGGCCGTGCGGCGGCGCGGGATGGGCCTGGGGTGCGTGTCGGTGGTGGCCCTGACACCACCCCGGCCGGGGGCTTTCCCACCCTAGGGGAGACCGTTCACGGGACCGGCACCGGCCTGCGGCACCCAGACGGCGCTTGAACGGGGGGCTTCGTGACGGGGTCCGTCACGAGGGTCCGTGAGGCGACTTCAGGACTCCCGGGGGCGGGGCCGCCAGCCGCCGGTGACCTCCTTGACGGGCTTGTGCGGGAAGCGGCGCTCCGCGTACCGCCGCGCGTCGGAGTCCGGCAGGACGTACAGGGTCTCGGTCTTCTCCTGGAGCGGGCGCAGCACCGTGTCCATGAACCCCTTGCGGTCGTCGAGGTAGGGGCCGAGGACGTCCTCCCCGGCAGGGCATACGGCCACGCAGTAACCGGACTTGTAGTTCGGCTTGAACGCCAGGCTCTGCCACATCGACGCGTTCTCGGGATCGGTGACGCGGGAGCGGAAGTCGGCGGCGTCCGCGCTGTCCGCCACCGTCTGCACCCAGTCGGTGAACCCGCTCATGAACTCCCGGTAGTTGTGCGTGGCGCAGGCAAGGAAGTCGAAGTCGCCGTCCTTCGTGAGGGCGCCGATGGGGCAGGCGGCGACACACAACTTGCAGTCGATGCAGGGGTTGTGGTCCAGGGGCTGCCCGTACGCGCTCACCTCCGCGTCCACCAGCACGGTGGCCAGCAGGACGAAGGTGCCGAACTTCGGGTGTATGACGTTGCGGTGCAGCCCCATCACACCGAGGCCCGCCGCCACGGCGACCGTCTTGTGCGCCACCACCCACAGACGGCCCGGAAACCGTTCCATCTCCTGCGGGAAGCCGGCCGACGGGTTCAGCGCGCGGTAGCCGGCGTCCTGCAGGGCCCGGGTGACCGCCCGGGCGGCGTGGTTGATCTGCTCGTCGGCCTGGTGGAACTCCTGGTTCGCCACGCTGCGGGCGGGCGAGCGGTAGTTGTCGCGGTTCATCCGCACCACGAGCGAGACGAGGGTGCGGGTGCCCGGCAGGGCGGCCAGCGCGTGCTCGCGTTCCCCGGCGAGGTCCGGGTGGTCGAGGCTCACCGCGGCCGCGTCGTCGGCACCGGCGGCGAGACACAGCTCCCGCAGCCACTCCGCGTCGATCACCGGCGGGGGCCCGTCCGCCGCTTCGGAGTCACGGCGCGCGAGGACGGCCCGGACGGACGGATGGCCGGCGAGCTTCGCGGGCAGTTTCGGCCGCCCGGCTCCCTCCGTGGCATGTGACTCGCGCATCCGACACCCTCCCTGTGAGTTGGATTTTCAAACTCACTATGCCGGGAGAAGGGACCGGTCGGCAAGATCCCCGTCCCCGGGTGACCGGCGTCACGGGCCCGGGAGCAGCAGCACCGTGCTGGAGACCGCTCCCGCCGCGGTGTTCACCGGCGCACCGGGGGCCGTCCCGGGGCTCGCGTGACGGATGTAGGCGCCCGCCGTACGGCCGTTGAGCAGGAACGGGGAGACGACGAACGGCACCCGGGCCGTCTCCCGCGCGCCGTCGACGCTCCGGAAGCGCATCCACGTGGTGTCCGGCACGATCCGGCGCTGCAGGACCAGCGTCTCCTCGAGGGACCGCCGCGCCAGCAGGTCGACCCAGTCACCTGCGGAGACCTCGGCGCCGGCGACGAAGCCCGTACCGCCGTGGCCGCGCGACGGTTTGACGACGAGACCGGCCCGCTCCCGCGCGGCGCGCGCCAGGACGTGCCGGCGCCGTTCGGCGGATTGCCCGGGGCCCAGCCACGCCGTCCACGGCACATGCCCCAGGACCAGCGCCCGGTCGGAGGGCGTGTACAGGTCCAGATCCTCGTGCATCCAGGCCAGCACCTGCTTGGCGCTGAGCAGACACGCCGCTTCCGGCACGAACAACCGCACGCTCCGGGCCCGTACCGCCTCGCCCAGCACCCCGAGGGCCGCCGTGTCCGCCACCACGGAACCGGCGAACTGATTGAAGAGCACATCGACGCGGTCCCCGCCCACCCACAGTCCGTCGGCGCCACCGCGCACCTCGGACAGATCCGCGACCGTCACCTCCAGCCCCACCGCCTCCGCGGCCTGCGCGGCCGGCCGCAGATAGCGGCGCAGCGCGCCGGCGTCGCCCAGCTTCGCCGCGATGCCCGAGGTCGCCCGCCAGGTCGGCACCAGCACCCGGCGGCGCCCGCCGTCCGGCACCGGCGCCGGTACCGCTCCGGCGAGGGCCAGCGCTCTGGCGCGCAGGGTCGACGGCGGCTCCTCGGCCGGCGTGCCGTCCGGCCAGTCGCGGGCGAAGGCGGCACTCCGTCGCTCCAGGCCCGGAACGCCGTAGATGTTGGGGCCGGCGTTCAGTTCCACGAACCAGGGCCTGCCCCCGGCCACCAGCGCGTCGGGGCGGGCCATGCGCAGCAGCGCGGGGTCGGACAGCCGCTGCGCCGGGTCCAGGAGCCGCGGCTCACGGTGGTCGTCCAGCGCCCGGCACAGCTCGCCGGCGGTCCCGGCCCGGCGCCGGCAGGCGAGGAGCGCGCACCGCAGCACGCCCGCCGCCAGCTCGCCGAACCGCTGGTAGTCCACCGCGGCGAAGACCAGCGGGCGCAGCGCCTCCCACCGGCCCGGCAGCGCGTCGAGAACCCACCAGTCCGCCTCGGCGGCACGGCGCAGCGACTCCGAGCGGGCCCCGCCGGGCAGCCGGGACCACAGATCGCACAGGGTCACATCCGGGGCGCTCGCCACGTCCGCCTCCCTCCGCTTCCATCGTGCGGGAGCGTCGGGCGTCGTGCCCGTGCGGCTTGCGTCGTGGGGCCGCGCAGGGTGTCATCGGGGCCGTGCGGCTCGTCCGTCTCGCTCCGCTTCCCATCGTGCGGGAGCGCCCGGGTTCGTGCCCGCACGGGTTGCGCCGTCGGCCGCAGAGGGCCACACAGGGCCGTCCGCCCCTCTCCGCTTCCCAGCCTGCGGGAGCGTTCGGCCCCGTGCCCGCGCGGGCTACGCCGTCGGCCGTACCAGCCCGCCCGGCTCGTCGGCCGGCGCCGTCGTCGGCGTGCGGACCATCAGGTAGGTGCACACCGCCACCACGGCCGTGCCCGCGGCCCCCGTGTACAGCGCCGCGTGCAGACCGTCGAGGAACGCGGCATGGAACCAGCGGCGCACCGCACCGGCGCCCGGACCGGCGAGCGCCGCCGCCGGCCCGTGGGCCAGGGCACGGTCGGCCAGCGCGGTCGCCTGGTCCGCCGGGAGGACGGCCTCCGCCTGGCGCAGGAACGACTCCCGCATCCGGGAGTTGAGCACCGCCCCGAGCGCCGCCACGCCGGTCACACCGCCGAGTTCGCGCAGCGTCTCGGCGATCGCGGTGGCCATGCCGGCCCGTGGTCCGCGTACCCGCTGCACGACGATGACGTTGACCGGTACGAAGGTCAGGCTCACGCACACCCCGATGACCGGCAGGACCCAGCAGTACTGGGCGTAGCGCGCGTGCTCCCCGTACCCGGCGAGCCCCGCCAGCGCGAGCGGGCACAGCGTGACGCCGATCAGCAGCGGCCGGAAGGCGCCCCGGCGCGCGGACAGCCTGCCCGCGACGGGGCCGGTGACCACGATGAACGCGGACGCCAGCAGGAAGACGAGGCCGGCGCCGGCCGGCGACCAGCCGAGGATGTACTGGAGGTACAGCGACAGGAAGAAGATCGCTCCGAACAGGGCCAGGCTCGTGGAGAAACCGGCCAGCGCGGCCACCGCGCAGAGCCGGTCGCGGAAGAAGGACAGATCGATCATCGGCTCGGCGGCGCGCGCCTCCACGGCCAGCAGGGCGGGCAGCGCCAGCCCGGCCGCGGTGAACCCGGCGAGGACGGCCGGGTCGGTCCAGCCCTCCGACGGACCCTGGATGAGCGCGAAGATCAGCCCGCCGACACCGACGGCCGCCAGCGCCTGTCCGGGCAGGTCCCAGGGACGGCTGCGGCACGGCGGCGCGTACGGCAGGAAGAACGCGCCGAACAGCAGCAGGCCCACGCCGATCGGCACGTTGATGAACAGCACGCTCTGCCAGCCGAACCGCTCCACGAGCGGACCGCCGATCACCGGGCCCAGGGCGAGCCCCAGGCCGGACGCGGCACCGCGCAGCCCCAGCGCCCGGGCCCGGGAGGCGTCCTCGGGGAAGACCTGTCGCAGCAGTGCCGCGCTGGACGGCAGCAGCGCCGCGCCTCCCGCGCCCTGGACGACCCGGCCGGTGACGAGCGTCGCCCAGCTGTCCGCCGTGGCCCCGAGCAGCGACCCCAGGGTGAACGCGGCCAGTCCCGCGAGGAACAGCCGGCGCCGCCCGAGCCGCTCCCCGACGATGCTGCCCGGCAGCAGGAAGGCCGCCAGGACCAGCGTGTACGAGGCCACGACCCACTCCAGGCCGCCGACGCCCACGGCCAGGTCCCTGCCGATGTCCGGCAGCGCGTTGTTCATCGCGAGGTTGTCGAGCATGACCATGAAGACGGCCACGGACTCGACGACGAGCACGGCACCGGGGCGGCAGCGCCGGGATCTGGGCTCGGCGGCGACGGCGGGCGAGGGCGGACCGGTACGCGGCAGGGACATGGCGTCGTCCAGACGGGGAGAGGGGCGGGGACAGGAGTCGGTGGAGCGGGCCAAGCGGTTCCGGGCCGGTGGAGCGGGCCGGGCGGATTCGGTTTCGGCGGATCGGGCCGGGCGGCCTCCGGTCCGGTGGAATGCGCCGGGCGGATTCGGTTTCGGCGGATCGGGCCGGGCGGATCCGGGCGGTGGGCGGGTCGGGTGGGTTCGGTTGGTGGGTCGGGTCCCGTGGGGCGGATCGGTTCCGGTGGATCCGGTCAGCCGACCCGCTCGGCGAGGAGCCGCGGTACCCGGTCGAAAGCCCGGGCGGGACGGCCGGAGCAGCCGTACCCTTCCCGCCGGGCGCGGTGGGCGAGCTCCGGATGTCGTCCGGGGAATTCCGTGCCCGAACCGGACTGATGGGCGCCTCGCCCGGGGAAAAGGACTGCGATCACCTGGCAAAAGGTACGCGTTCCACGCCGGAACGAGGTCCGATGACGGCGAAGATCACTGACAGAGGTGAGGCGCGTACCCCTGGCGGGCATCATGCGGATGATCGGACAAGATGCCGCAATGGCAGGTGCGTTGATCGCGAGTGATCGGACCATGTGCCGTACGGGACAAATACGATCACGGTCATGACGACGGCCTGTTCTCCCGGGGCAATTCTGCCCAGGGTCGGTTCCCTCTTTCTTGCGTAGGATCGATAGGGGCGGTTCACCGCTGCGACCGCGGCGCGGGCCGTACCGCCTACCGGTGAGCCGGCGCCTGACCGGGCCGGCATGCGACAACTCCTGCTCGTGCGTCCGTACCGGAGCACTCAGATGACCAAGCGCGACACGGACCGGTCCTCGACTGCCACGCAGACAGCCGCACGGCGGACCCTCGCACCCGGGGTGACCGCCGGTGACTGGGGGCTTCTCCTCCTCAGACTGACCTTCGGGCTCCTCATGGCGGCCCACGGCGCCCAGAAACTGTTCGGCCTTTTCGGTGGACCGGGACTGACGGCCACCGGCAAGGGATTCGCCGGCCTCGGCTATCACCCGGGGAAGGTGTTCGCGGTGATCGCCGGCCTCTCCGAGTTCCTCGGCGGCCTCGGTCTGGCCGTCGGACTTCTCACCCCGCTCGCGGCCGCCGCGCTGATCGGAGTGATGATCAACGCGATGGCGACGGTGACCTGGGCGAACGGCCTGTGGGACGCGGACGGCGGCGTCGAGTACAACGTGGCCATCGCCGTCGTCGCCCTGACCGTGGCCGCGACCGGCCCGGGCCGGCTGGCTCTCGACCGCTTCTTCCCCTGGCGCAGCGGCGGCTGGCCCGAAGCGGGTGTCGCCCTGGTACTGGGAGGCATCGGCGCCGCGATCGCACTGATCCTGTGAAGGCCGGCTGCCGGGCGCCTGCTTCCGGCGGGTCACCGGCCTGACCGAGACCGGCGGCCGCACGACGTACTCGCCCTGCTGCCGGCGTACTCACACCACTGCCCGGCGTAGTCACACCGCTGCCGGCCGGCAGCACCACGCGTGCCGATCAGAGCTGGGCGCGCACCCATCGTGGGTCGGGGTTGACGTACGGCCGGCCCGCCACCACCACGGTCGGCACGGTCTCGGCACCACCGTTGACGGCCCGCACCGCCGCCGCGCCCGCCGGATCGCGCCAGATGTCGACCCAGTGCAGCCGACGGGCGTCCCGGCCCAGCCGGAACCGCAGACGCAGGCAGTACTTGCACCCCGCCCGCCAGTAGACGATCGGCCGGCCGTCGACCGCACCGCGCTCCCGCGCCTCCACCGCGCCGACCGGCCGCGGAAACACCAGCGGGGAGTGCGTGACCGCGAGCAGCGCGAACACCAGCCACACCGCGACACCCGCTCCGGCGGACCCGTCCACGGCCCGCACAGCCGCGACGAGCGAGCCACAGCCGACGAACAGGAGGGGCAGCAACCAGGCACGCATCATGATCAGGCAGCCTATCGGCAGGGCGAGTTGAGCGGGCCCAGACCGGTGTTCCCCGTGGCCACCACCGACCCGAGCGCGATTCGCCCTGGTGTGACGCGGAGCGGCCCGCACCGCTCCGAAGGACTTCGGGTGGGTGCGGGCCGATCCCGGCAATGTCTCTCCGGGGCCGGTCAGGCCGCCTTCGTGGGCTGCCGGGCGGGCTCGGGAGGGAGGGGTGCCGCGGTGGTCCGGCGCGGCGGGGCCAGTGCGGCGAAGATGGCCACCGCGCCGATCGCGCACACCGCGGCCGTTCCGTACAGGGCGAGGCGCAGGGCGTGGGTGAAGCCGTCGGCCAGCACGGCCGGGCCACCGCCGGACACGTCGCCCGCGGCCACCCTCGCCGCCAGTTCCCGTGATCCGACGCGGGTTTCGATGAGACTGACCAGGACCGCGCCGTACACGGCGATGACGATGGCCTCGCTGCCGATGCGCATGGTGTTGAGGAACCCGGTGGCCATACCCGCCTGTTTGGGCTCGACGAGGCTCATCGCCGCACCGTCGCCCACGCCGAACGACACCCCCGCGCCCAGCCCGGTCATCAGCAGCGGGCCGGCGATCGCGGCGAGGGAACCGCCGGGGCTGATCACGGTGAGCCACGCGTTCCCGCCGGCGAACATCAGCAAGGACAACGTGATCAGCGTACGGGGGGACACGCCCCGGTTGACCAGGCCCCCGGACAGCGGCGGGGCCAGCAGCACCGGCGCGGTCATCAACAGCAGGACCGTTCCCGCGCGTTGGGCGGAGAAGCCGCTCGCCCCCACGAGATAGGTGGGCAGGTACGTCAGCAGCGTCACGAAGCCGAACGTCGACACCACGGGCACCATGCACAACGCGAAGAAGCGGCGGTTGCGCACCAGCGTCAGATCGAGGACGGGGGCCGCGGAACGCGACTGGAGGACGACGAACAGCACCAGCAGACCCGCGCCGCCGGCGAGCAGCGCCGCCACGCCGGGGCTCGTCCAGCCCCATTGCGGGCCCTGGACCGCGCCCAGGACGAGCAGGCCGAGGCCCGCGACGAACACCAGCGCGCCCGTCGCGTCCAGCCGGGGACGGTGCGGGGCGCGGGACTCGGCGACGAAGCCGACGCCCGTCAACGCCACGGCGAGCAGGGCCGCGTGCAGTCCGAACGTGGCGCGCCAGCCGAGCGTGCCGACCAGCCAGCCGGACAGGGTCGGCCCCACCGCCAGCCCGACGCCGGCGGCACTGCCGAGGGCCGCGAAGGCGCGGGTGCGGGCGGCACCGTCGAAGGCCGTGGCCAGGATCGCGCCACCGCTGGCGAACACCCCGGCCGCGCCGATTCCCGACAGGGCGCGGGCGAGGTCCAGCAGGACGACACCGGGTGCGACCGCCGCGGCGAGCGAACCGGCGGCGAACACCGCCGACCCCGTCGCGAAGGCCCGCCGGCGCCCGACCAGGTCGGCCGCGGACCCGGCGACCAGCATGAACGAGGCGAACGTCAGGTTGTAGGCGTTCATGACCCATTGCAGGGGCGCGCCCGCGGTGTGCAGGTCCTCACCGATGCCGGGCAGTGCGACGGCCGCTCCGGAGATGGACATCGGCACGGTGGCGAAGGCGAGTAAGACCACGGCCAGCGTGATCGCCGGACGTGAGCGGCCCGTGGAAACGGTAGTCACGACGGAGGGCTCCTTCAGGAGACGGGCAAGAAGTGGCACCGAATGGCCACTTGGGCGACAGTGCCACTGAGTGGCATTAGCTGTCAAAGGGCAACCGCGTCCGGGTGGTAGGCTCATGCCGTGAGTGACGATCTGCGCGAACTGCCGCTACGGGAACGGAAGAAGCTGCGCACGCGCCGAGCCCTGGCCGAGACCGCGCTCCGTCTGTTCACCGAACGCGGCTATGACGCCACCACGCTCGACGACCTGTGCGACGCGGTGGAGGTGTCCAAGCGGACCTTCTTCCGGAACTACCGGTCCAAGGAGGACGTCGCGCTCGCCGCCGACAGCGACCTGTGGTCGGCGTATCTGGACCGCGTGGCCGTCGCGAGGTTGGACGGCCCGCTTCTCGAAGCGCTCCGGGCGGCCCTGAACGCCACCCTGGAGGACATGGACCCGGACTGGGAACGCCGGTTCCTGGCCACCCGTGAGCTGTCGGAGTCCGTTCCCGTGCTGCAGTCGCACAGCCTGGGGTACTGCCAGGACACCACCCGGGCCATGGTCGAGACACTGGCCGGCCGCTCCGGCGCCGGCGTGGATGACACGTGTCTGCGGCTCACCGTGGAGATCTTCGTCGCCTCCTGGCGCACGGCGTGCCTGCGCTGGACGGCTCAGGGCGGCCAGGGGGGCCGCGACGGCCTGACGGACCTCATCGAGCGGACCTTCGCCCTGATCCCCGACGCCCTCACCTGCGCCGCCTAGGCTCCGTCGGCTCTACGCCGGCCGGCGGACGCCTGGAATGCGGCGGGGCGGGGACCACCCTCCGCCGGCGGTTCTGAACAAGAGCGGCGCGCCGGCGGTCCCGGCCGTGGCGCGCCCGGGCCGTCAGCGCGGTTCGTGCCGGGCGAGGACGTGGGTGAGCAGGCGGGTCAGGGTCTGCCGGTCCTCCGCTGGCAGCGGTCCGAGCAGATCGTCCTGCACCTGGTCGAGCACCTTGTCCATGCGGCGCAACTGCCGGGCGCCGGCGCCGGTGAGGGTCACTTTGTTGCGCCGCCCGTGGTCCGGGTCCGGCGTCCGGTCGACGAAGCCCTGCGCGACCAGTTCGTTGACGGCCGCCACCACATCACTGCGGTCGATGCGGCACCGACGCCCCAACTCCGCCTGGCTCGCGGGCCCGTACTCGTGCAGGGCCGCCAGGATGCGGTAGTGGTACCCGCGCGCCCCGACGGAGGTGAATCCGTCGAACACCAGCTTGCGGGCGTGCACGGCCAGTTGGGTGATCAGCCAGCTCGGCCGCTCCGTCAGGCGCTCGGGGATCTCTTCCATGGTGACCACTCTAACCATGTTGGCGTGACCAACACTTGTGGCTAGTGTTGGTCACACCAACATTGGCGAGGCCATCCAAGGAGGCGCCATGCCCACCGCTGCCCCGACCGCCGATCGCGTCGAGATCGCCGAACTGCTCGCCCGCCTGGCCCGTCTGCTGGACGAAGGCCGTCACGGGGACATATCCACGGTCTACCACCACGACATCACGGTGCGTTCACCGCGCGCCGAGCTGCACGGCCTCGACGAGGTGACCGCTCACCTGAGGCGCAGCCGGGTGGAGGGGGAGAACACCCAGCACGTCCACGGAGACGTGCTGGTGCGGGTGGACGGTGACCGGGCGGAGGCCACCGCGAACCAGCTCGTGTACTTCTACCGGGACGGCGAACCGCCCCACCGCACCAGCGGCCTGCGCGTGTCCTGCACCACCGTACGGACGCCGGCGGGCTGGCGGATCGGCGACCTGCGCATCACGCTCGCCTGGACGCACGAGCGCTGACCGGACGCGTCAGGTCCGTGGCCCGGCGTGGTCGACGAACGAGTGGGCATGCGTGTAGCGCTTGACGCCCGCCTCGCCTCCCGCGGCGGCTTCCTGGGAGGCGGCGTCGGCCCATTCCGTGACGACGACGGTCCGCTCACCGTCGGACGTCACATGGAGGTGCGCCGCGAGCAGGCCCGGTGCCGGGGCGGTCGCGGTCTCCACGTCGCCGGCTACCACCGTGCGCACGGTGATGAGGCCGGCCGGCCGCCGCGCGTCGTGGACGACACTGCGGGCGAGGCGCGTGCGGACCAGCCCGGGACGCTCGATGCCGGGCACCAGCGCGTCGACGCGGCTGACGACCTCGGTGCGCCGGGCGCGGGCCCAGGCCAGGTGCTCCTCGTCGCTGGTCCACTGCGCGTAGAAGAAGAGGCCGGTGCCGTCCAGGGAGAGGAAGACGTGCTGCGCCAGCCGCCCGGAGGGCGCCGGTGCCGCCGCCCACTCGTGGAGCAGGGCGTCGGCGGCCGTGCGGGACCGCTCGGCGGTCCCGGTGAGCCACTCGCTCATCAATGTCGTGCCGGCGGAAGGGTGCTGGAGGTCCTGCAAGCGTGTCGTCATGAAGCACGACCCTCGTACCTCAAGTGCCCTTGAGGTCAAGGCCGGGTTCCGTATCCCCCTTCAGTGATCCTCTTTCCGTGCGGTCAACCCCGAGAGGAACCGTTCGCGGTCGACGACGGCCCGGTCGATCTCGCCGGTCGCGACGAGCCGGCCGGAGTCGTCGACGGCCCGGACCGGGAAGGTGAGGCGCCGGCCGTCCACCGACGGCGGCTCGGCGTTCACCCGCACCCGCGCACCCACGCGGGAGGCGCGCAGGTGCCTGACGCGAATGGCGGTCCCCACGGTCGTCTGGCCGGCCCCGGTGAACGGCGCGGCGGCCCGCACGGTCGCCGCCTCCAGCCACGCGATCAGTCGCGGGGTGGACAGCACCGGCACATCGCCGCTGCCCATCACCACGGCGGTGTCGGTATCGGTCACCTCGTGGTCCATGGCACCACGCTATCGCCGTGCGTACGCGAACAGGTCGCCTCCCCTCTGGCCGGCAGGAAGCACGGAGATCACCCTCGCGAGAAAAGCGGAAGACGGCCTGTAAGAGGCAAACCCCGGCCGCACCACTCGGCTAACATGATCGAACTCATGACGAGCGCACCCAACGCTCGTCATTCACAGAAAACCGTGCTATCCGGCGCGGATAATCACCTAAATAGACAAAACCTAACAAATCGGCCAGAGAATTGATACCTATACCAACACGGGTACGTACCCGAATAAAGGGCGGAACCGAGGCCCCCCTGTGGCGCCGACCACGGGTGATCTTCTGGGCCGCGGCGGCTGTGGCGACTCTCGGTTTCCTGGTCGCACTGGAGATCACCGCACAGCACTACGGTCTGCGGGGACCGCTCGCCACCGAGGCGCGAGAGCTGATCTATCCACCCAAATCCGGATTCCTGCTGTACGCCAGCATGGGCCTGATGATGGTGGTGCTCACCTGGCGGCAACGGCTCGTCGCCGCCGGTGTCGCGGTCGGCATCGACGTCGTGTTCCTGCTGGTGCGATGGGCGTCCGGCTACCACTACGACTTCGACGAGGGCCACCCCTTCGGCAACGGCGCGTTCTGGGTGCTCCTGGGCTGCGCGGTCATCGCCGTCACCCGCCGCACGGGACAGGAGCGCGCCCTTCTGCTCAAGGGCGTCGCACTGGGCCTGCTGCTCATGGCCGGCCGCAAGACCGGCGACACCTGGCTGCTCATCACGTCGAAGAGCCGGCCGACCGTGCTCGATCAGTACGTGGCGACCGCCGACCACGCGCTGGGCAACCCGTCGTGGCTGGTCGGCCGCTTGGTGAACGCCAGCGGCCCGGTCGGCACGCACCTGCTCGACTACGTCTACGCGCAGCTCGCCGTGGCCGCGGTCGTCGTCGCCCTGTACCAGCTGCGCAACGTGGCGACCGAGCGCCGCTTCCCGCGCCACCACCTGGTGCGCACCTTCCTGGTGATCGGCCTGCTCGGCCCGGGCATCTACATGATCTTCCCCGTGGTCGGACCGATCTTCGCCTACGGCCCGGGCGCCTCCGGCACCGGCGGTCTGGAGTGGGCGGCGGCCAACCTGTGGCCGCACACACCGACGCCGATCACCACACCGCACCCGATGCTGTACGACGGGATCACCCCCCGCAATTGCATGCCCAGCCTGCACACGGCCTGGGCCACCGCCATTTTCATCCACTCCCGCAAGGGCCCGCGAATCCTGCGGTACGGAGGCGCCTTCTGGCTGGTCGCCACGCTCGCCGCGACCCTGGGATTCGGCTACCACTACGGCGCCGACATCGTGGCCGGCGTGGTGTTCACGCTCACGATCGAGGGCGCGCTGCGCTCGCAGGCACGGGGCTGGGACCGGTCGGGTACACGCCTGGTCGCCCACGGCACGACGGTCTTCGTGGCGCTCCTGCTGGCGTACCGCTATCTGCCCATGGAGATGGCCCGGCTTCCCTGGCTGTTCGGGCCGCTGGTGATTCTCGCGATGCTCTCGGTGATCTACGGCTACCTGAGGACCACCTCCCGGTGGGAACCGAAGCCCGTGCCGGCGCCCCGACCGGAGCCGCAGCCCGAACCGGTGTGAGCCATGGCGCGGCACCGGACGCACGAGCCCGGGGTCGGCACCGGGACCACGGCGACGACGACCGCCGCCGGCCGGACCACCGACCCTGGCGGTCGCCGCGGTCAGCGCACGACCGTCGAACGCCTCCGCGTCACGATCGCGACGACCGTCCCGGCCCCCGCGACCAGCAGCCCCAGCCCGCCGAAGATCAGCGGCAGCAGCCACAGCGAGGCGAAGCCGTCGATCCGCGCGTCCTCGGGGGAGCCGGCGCGGTACAGCACCTCGACCCGCTCGCCCTTCTCGTAGGCCGGCGGATTGGAACCCGTGGAGTCCTGGAAGGTCGTCCGCGTCCCGTCCCGCGATGTGAACTCGACCACCGGATACGCCGCGGGCCGGTCGTCCCCCCGGTTCCTGCGTGAGGTGCCGCCGTGGTCGGTCCGCCACTCCAGGGCCACCACCGTGCCGCTGGCGCGCTCCGCGTCCGTCAGGAACGAGACCGACATCCCCGCCAGGACCACCCCGATGACGAAGAACAGCGATCCGAACGCGATCAACCCGAACGCGACCCACCGGCGGGCGGCCCGCCCGCGCACCTGAACCTGCACCATGTTCCTTTCACCGGATCCGAAGCCGGAGGAACGCTAGTACACCCCCGAAGAGCCGGCGGCGCCCGGCACCGTGAGCGGGACCCTTCGGCGTCAGACCCCCAGGTGGGAGAGCACCGTACCCATGGCGCGGATGACCGCCCCCCGGGACTCCTCCGTCGGGCCGTGCACCTCGAAGCCGTGGCCGCCGTGCGGTACGTCGATGATCTCGACCGGGGCCCCGGACTCCTCGGCCGCGCCCAGGAACCGTTCGACCGTGACGGCGATCTGCGGGGTCTCCAGGCCCGCCCGGGTGAGCAGGAGCGGCGGCGGCTGAGCCCCGTCGGCCCGGAGCGCCTCGGCCGGGCGGAAGCGCGGGGAGACGGCATCCCAGCCGGGCAGCGGGGCGAGGACGGGATAGGTCAGGGCGACGCAGCGCAGCCACTTCGGCGGGGCGGTGAGCCAGTCGGTGACGAGCAGCCCGGCGCCCGAGAAGAACCACAGGGCGATGCGCTCCGGGTCCACGCGCGGGTCGGCCCGCAGCAGCTCGACGGCCCCGGTCACATCGTCCGCGGCCCGCGGATAGGCGGTGAGGCCGTGCAGGCGGTGCTCCACGACGGCGCCCACCGCGCCCAGGCTCGCCGCGAAGCGGGCGTAGCCGAGGTAGAACGGCCAGTCGCGGGGCGCCGGGACGACGTCCGGCGACAGCGGGCCGCCGTGCACGAACAGCACCGCCGGCCGGGGCGCGTCGGCTTCCCCCGGTTCCGGCAGGTGCAGGTCCACGTGGCCGGTCCGCACCCGTGGCCGCTCCGGGACGTCCAGCAGGAACGGACGCAGGAAGGCGGGATCGCCCTCGGGCGGGGTCAGCCTGTGACCCTCGTCCGCGGCGGCACGGCACAGCACCTCGGTCAGCTCCCGCGGACTGGACAGCATCGGCCAGTGGCCGGTGGCCAGCTCGAAGAAGCCCACCCGCGGGTCGGCGAGCTTCCGCAGCTGCGGCGGGCCGACGCGCACCAGCTCCTGGATCCCCTCGATGGTCGTCCCTCCGGCCGTGCACAGGACCGCGCTGACCGGCACGTCCGCCGCCGCGCCGGTCAGCCGCAGCGGCTGGGTCAGCGTGCGCGGCGGCTGGGCGACGGCCAGGGTGCTCAGGAACTCCAGCTGGTCCGCCGTGAGGCCCTCGGTGCTGCCCCAGCGCTGCCAGTCCCGTGGCCCGGGCGGCGGGACGGGCCGCGGGTCGTCACCGGCCCCCAGCAGCCGATGCACCTCGGGGTCCGGTACGAGGTCCAGGGCCGGGTCACCGTGCTGCGGCAGCCCGGCGTCCAGGTACACGACGCGGGCCACCCGCCCCGGCCGCAGGTCGGCCGCGCCCAGTACCGGGTGGATGGCGTAGTCGTGACCGACCAGCACGACCCGCGGCACATCGAGGGAGTCGATCAGCCGGACCACGTCCTCGACATGGGTCTCCAGGTCCGCCTCCGGCCGCAGGTCCAGCGACACCGGATACGCCCCGGCACCCTTGTGCCGCAGCCGGCCCACCACCGCGTCCCAGATCCGCCCGTCGGTGAACGGACCGGAGACCAGCACAAACGCAGACATCAGCGCCTCCAGACAAGTAGGTCGTCGCGGGTAACGTAGGAACTCCCCCTGAGGGAGGTTCAACCTGTGTCACCGGACGGCACCCTGAGCATCGGCGATCTGGCCGCGCGGGCCCGCACCACGGTCAAGACCATCCGCTTCTACTCCGACCAGGGCCTGCTGCCCGAAGCGGCCCGCAGCAGCGGCGGCCACCGGCGCTACGGGCCGGACGCCCTGGCCCGGCTGCGGACGATCCGGTCGCTGCGCGCCCTCGACGTGCCCGTTCCCGAGATCAAGCGGGTCCTGGAATCCGGTGACGGTCCGGAACCCGGCGACGGCCTGGAAGCCGTGGTGGCACGGCGGTTGGACGACATCGGCGGCCAACTCGCCGCCCTGCGCTGGCGGGAGGCCGCGCTGCGGGCACTACAGGAGTGCGAACCGGGGCGGTTGGCGGAGCGCCTCGAGCTGATCGGAGCGGTCAGCGTCCCGCCCGACACCTCCGCGATCGCCCACTACTGGCGCCGGCTGCTGCCCGCCCGGCTGTCCGCCCGGCTCCGCACCGCGATCACCGAGGCGGCCGTTCCCCAGCCGCCCGCCGACCCCACCCCGGACCAGGTCCTCGCCTTCGCCCGGGTGCACGCGCTGGCCACGGCCGCCACCGATCACTGCCTGACCGGCCACCGGCCCGTCACCGAGACACACCCGGACCTGCTCTACGACGGCCTGTACGAGGCACACCAGCTGGTGGAGGCCGCCGTACGGGCCGGCCGCGCCCCGGGCCCGGGCGAGGCCCTGGACTGCTACACCGCCGCCTACGCACGGGCCGCCGGCACCCGCGACACCCCTGTCTTCCGCCAGGCCTTGGCGGCCCGCCTCGCCGCGGCGGACCACCCGGTGATGCACCGCTACTGGCACCTGGCGGGGGCACTGATCCCCGGCCTCACCCTCGGCGCGGCCGACGCCTGGCTCCGCGACGCGCTGGCCGCGGACACGGCGACGGGCTGAGCCGCCCGGCCCGGCCGGGATTCAGTCCTTCCACTCCCGGGCGAGCAGCGCGTAGACGTACTCGCTGCCCCAGCGGTCCCCGTCCAGGTCGCTCTCGACCAGATGGGCCTCGCGGCGCATACCGAGACGCTCGCACACCCGCGCCGACGCCGTGTTGAGGGCGTCGAGCCGGGCGAAGACCCGGTGGGCGTCCAACTGCCCGAAGGCCACCGAGAGCAGCGCGCCCGCCGCCTCGGTGGCGTAACCCCGCCCGGCGTGGCGGGGGTCGAAGACCCAGCCGATCTCGGCCTGCCGCGCGTGCGCGCTGGTGAGGGTGAGGACCACCTCGCCGACGACACCGGGCTCCTCCTTCCGGCACACGGCCAGCAGCAGCGTGTCGCCGTCCGCCCGCCAGTCGGTGCCCCGGGCCCGGGCCGCGATGGACTCGGCACAGCCCTCGCGGGTGAGCGGCGGACGGTACAGGTAGCGCGCCACCTCCGGCAGGCACTGGTAGGAGTACCGGTCCTCCGCGTCGGCGGGTGTGAACAGCCGCAGCACCAGCCGGTCGGTGACGACGGGTGCCGTGATGCGCTTCGTGGTGTTCCTCGAGACGGCGGTCATCGCGTTCCCCTGTACTGCTGCCCGGCCTGCCTGCCGCGACAGACTAGCCGGGCACCGCGTGCCCTTCCCGCGCTTTTCCCGGGGGAGCCGGCAACCGGGCGCTCAGTCCAGGGGGACGGCCACCTCGCCCGTGCCGGTCGCGCTCGCGCCGCCGCCCGCGACGCGCACGGTGAAGGGCCGGCCGGTGCCGCGCGCGGTGACCCGCAGCCCGGTGCCGTCGCGGCGGACGGTGAAGGTGGCGGCGGGGGTGCCCGACAGATCGGGGACCGTGACCTCGGCGGTGAAGTCCGGCTCCCCCGTGGGGTGGACGAGCAGGGTGGGGGTGTCCAGCCAGTCGCCGTCGGGGCGGCTGTCGTCGGCGGCCAGCGGCAGGACGGCGCCCTCACGGACGTACAGCGGCAGGCTGTCGTAGTCGTGCCGCTCGGTGCGCCAGGCCGGTCCGGTGACCCGCTCGCCGGACAGCAGGTGCGTCCAGGTGCCCCCGGGCAGGTAGACCTCCACCTCGCCGTCCTCCGTGAACACCGGGGCGACCAGCAGATCGGGGCCCAGCATGTACTGGCGGTCCAGCGGGCGGCACGCCGGGTCGTGCGGGAACTCCAGGAGCATCGGGCGCATCACCGGCACGCCGGTGCGGTGGGCCTCGGCCGCGGCGCCGTACAGATAGGGCATGAGACGGTGCTTGAGCAGCGTGAACCGCCGGGCGACCGCCACGGCCTCCTCGCCGAAGTTCCACGGCACCCGGTACGACGTGGAGCCGTGCAGGCGGCTGTGCGAGGAGAGCAGGCCGAAGGCGAGCCAGCGCTTGAACACCGACGGGTCGGGGGTGCCCTCGAAGCCGCCGATGTCATGACTCCAGAAGCCGAAGCCGCTCAGCGACAGGGACAGCCCGCCGCGCAGGGACTCCGCCATGGCCTCGAAGGACGCCCAGCAGTCGCCGCCCCAGTGCACCGGGTACTGCTGCCCGCCCGCGGTCGCCGAGCGGGCGAAGAGGACGGCCTCGCCCTCGCCCCGCTCCTTCAGCAGGAGTTCGAAGACCGTCCGGTTGTACAGGTGGGTGTAGTAGTTGTGCATCCGCTCCGGGTCGGAGCCGTCGTGCCAGACGACATCGGTGGGAACGCGCTCGCCGAAGTCGGTCTTGAAACAGTCCACGCCCTGGTCGAGCAGCGCCTTCAGCTTGGCCTGGAACCAGGCGCGGGCGTCGGGGCTGGTGAAGTCGACCAGACCCATGCCGGCCTGCCACAGGTCCCACTGCCAGACGTCGCCGTCCGGCCGGCGCACCAGGTGGCCGAGGGCCGCCGCCTCCTCGAAGAGCGGGGACTTCTGCGCGATGTACGGGTTGATCCACGCGCTGACCCGCAGGCCCTTCTCCTTCAGCCGGGCCAGCATGCCCTCCGGGTCGGGGAAGACGGCCGGGTCCCACTGGAAGTCGCACCACTGGTACTCGCGCATCCAGAAGCAGTCGAAGTGGAAGACCGACAGCGGGATGCCGCGCTCGGCCATGCCGTCGACGAAGGACATCACGGTCGCCTCGTCGTAGTCGGTGGTGAACGACGTGGTCAGCCACAGGCCGAAGGACCAGGCGGGCGGCAGCGCCGGACGGCCGGTCAGGGCGGTGTAGCGGGCGAGCACCTCCTTCGGGGTGGGACCGGCGATCACGTAGTACTCGATGCTCTGCTCCTCGACGCTGAACTGCACCTGGCCGACGGACTCCGAGCCGACCTCGAACGAGACCTTGCCGGGGTGGTTGACGAACACGCCGTAGCCGCGTGAGGAGAGGTAGAACGGGATGTTCTTGTAGGCCTGTTCGCTGCTGGTGCCGCCGTCCGCCTGCCAGATGTCCACCACCTGGCCGTTCTTCACGAACGGCGTGAAGCGCTCGCCGAGGCCGTAGACCTGCTCGCCCACGCCGAGGGCGAGCTGGGCCAGGACATGGTGGGCGCCGTCGTCGGTGATCGCGAAGGCGGTGCCCTTGGCGCCCGCCCGGGTCAGCTCCCGGCCGTCCGCGCCGAGGAACGCCAGGGCCCACGGGGCCGCCTCGTCCAGGCGGAGGGTCAGCGGACCGCTGGTCAGCTCCGTGACCGTGCCCTCCCGGCGCACCTCGCCCGCGCCGTCCGGCTCCTCGCCCAGGGCGAAGTCCGGGCCGGGGCGGCGCTTGCCGGCGTGGTGGGTGACCCGCACACCGATGACGCCCTCGGCGGGGGAGAAGCAGTCGACCGTGAGCAGCGGCGCGTTGAGCGTGTCCCCTCTCCGCGCCACGTTCTGTACGGCCGCATAGGCGGTGAAGCGCTTCGATGACAGACGCACATCACGCGGCTGCACCGCGTAGGAGATCTGCACGCCGTCGCGGACGCGCCAGAAGCCGTTGGTGAACTTCATGTTCTTCCTCGGGGGAGCTGGAGTGGTTCGAGTAGGGCGCGGAGGCGCCGCCCGGCGATTCGATCGTACACAGAACACCTCCCGGCCGGGCAGGTCCCGGCGCCGATAAATCCCTTCTGAACAGGGGCGATTACGGATTTCCCGACGCTCGTCACCGGAGGCGCGGGGGAACGGGGATGTGCTCGGGTCTGGCGCGACGGCCCGTGCATGGCGTATTAGTCATCACCATAAACAAAGGCGTCCGGCGCCGTTGCCGGACGGTACGACAGCAAGGGCCGTACATGTCGAAGCGCTTCAATAGACGCTCCCGCAGGGCCGTGATACCTCTCGCCGTCGTCTGCGCCCTGCTCGCCGGGGCGGCACTGACCGGCTGCGGCCGGCAGCGCGACGGCTCCGTCTACACCGTGCTGAACTCCTCGACCGACGAGACGTACCACCGCTGGGACGCCGAGGCGATGGCCCGGTGCGGCGAGCGGCTCGGCGTCACCGTCGAGCAGCAGAGCGTCCCGGCGGCCCAGGTGATGACCAAGGCGCTGCGCATGGCCTCCTCGAAGTCGCTGCCGGACATCGTGCAGTTCGACGCCTCGGAGATGCCGGTGTTCGCCGAGGCCGGCGGGCTGACCGACCTCAGGACGCTCGGACTGGACACCGACGGCGTGCCGCGCGGCATCGTCAACTTCGGTTCCTACCGGGGGACGTACTACGGAGCCGCCCGGTCGGTGAACACCCTCGCGCTCTTCTACAACAAGGACCTCCTCGGCCAGGCGGGCCTGAAAGTGCCCACCACCTGGGCGGAGCTGCGCGAGACCGCGCGCGAGCTGACCCGGGGCAAGCGCTACGGCATCGCGCTCAGCGCGGGCGGCGCCGAGGACGGCGTCTTCCAGTTCACGCCGTTCATGTGGTCCAACGGCGGCGACGAGACCCGCCTCGACGGGCCGAGGGTCGTCGAGGCCCTGGACTACTGGAAGAGCCTGCTGAAGGACGGCTCGCTGTCGAAGTCGACGGTGGGCTGGACCCAGGCCGACGTCAACGACCAGTTCATGGCGGGCAACGCGGCGATGATGATCAACGGCCCGTGGCAGGTCGAGACCCTGAACACCAAGAAGTCACTGCACTGGGGCATCGCCCGGATCCCCGTGCCCAAGCCCGGCGCGAAGTCCGTCGCCCCGCTGGGCGGTGCCGTGCTCACCGTCCCGGACACCGGCGACGAGCGGCGGGAGCGGATGGCGGCGAAGATCGTCGGCTGCCTGACGAGCGAGCGCGAGCAGCTGACCTACGCGCGCAACAGCTGGATGGTCCCGGCCGACGAGAAGGCCGCCGCCGTCTGGCGCGGGCAGGTGCCCCAACTGGACGCGCTGGCCGACCAGGTGGCCGCGGCCCGGTCCCGTACGGCCCGGCTCGGCGCCGGCTGGCCGGCCGTGTCGCTCGCCCTGCAGAGCGCCTTCCAGGCCGCCCTGACCGGCCAGTCCAGCCAGGCCGCCCTCCAGCGTGCCCAGCAGCGGGCCACGAACGGGAACTGAGGTACGCGCAGATGACCACGCCCACCGTCACCGCGCGCGGCGCGGCGCCCGCGGCCGGCGTACCGGCCGCCGCCCGGCCGCGCTCCCGGCGACCCCTCGCCCAGTGGGGGTTCGTCGCCCCCGCCGTGCTGTTCATGCTGCTGTTCTTCGGCTACCCGCTCGTCCGCAACGTCGTGATGAGCTTCCAGCACTACACGCCGAAGACGTTCTTCACCGGCGAGGCGCCCCTCAACGGGTTCGACAACTGGTCGGCGGTCTTCCGGGACGCCCTGTTCGGCAAGGCCCTGTGGCACACGCTCGTCTTCACCGCGGGCTCGCTGCTCGGCCAGTTCTGCGCGGGCCTCGCCCTCGCCGTCTTCTTCACCCGCAGGTTCCCGCTGAACGGCGTCCTGCGGTCGCTGATCCTGCTGCCCTGGCTGGTGCCCATGGTGGTCTCCGGCATCGTGTGGCGACGCATCCTGGACCAGGACACGGGTGTACTGAACTCCTTCCTGGACGCCGTCGGCCTGGACGGACACACTCCATGGCTGACCAGTCCGCACATGGCCCTGCTCTCGGTCATCCTGGTCAACATATGGATCGGGATCCCGTTCAACATGGTCATCCTGTACGGCGGTCTCCAGGAGGTGCCCCGCGAGCTGTACGAGGCCGCCGCCCTGGACGGCGCCACCGCCTGGCGGACCTTCCGGTCCGTCACCCTGCCGACGCTCCGTCCCGTCATCACGGTCGTCCTCGTCCTGGGCTTCATGTCGACGGTCAAGATCCTCGACCTGATCCTCGCCCTCACCGACGGCGGCCCCGCCGACGCCACCCAGACCCTGGGCACGCTCACCTACCAGAACTCCTTCGTACGGCTGGACTTCGGGGCCGGCGCCGTCGTCGGCAACGTACTGATCCTGATCTCCGCGGTCTTCGCGGTGTTCTACCTGCGGGCCAACCGCACCGAGGGGAAGTGACCTGCGATGGCCGCCGAGAACGTCAAACCGCGAGCGAGCCGGCGCCGTTGGGGCTCCACCGTGGCCGGGGTGCTGGTCCTGGCCGTGATGCTGTTCCCGCTGTACTGGATGCTCGACACCGCGCTCCAGCCCGAGGCCGGGCTGCTGGAGGTCGGTCCGGTACCGCACCGCCTGGACCTGTCCGGTTTCTCCAAGGCGCTCGACGACCAGGGCGGGCATCTGCTGACCTCGCTGCTGGTCTCGCTCGGCGCGGTCGTCATCTGCCTGGCGATCGCGGCCCCGGCCGCCTACGGGCTGGCCCGTTTCCGGCTGCGCGGCACACGCGCCATCGTGTTCGGCACCCTGATCACCCAGATGGTGCCCGGCATCGTCATCGCCAACGCCCTGTACACCTCGTACGTCGATCTGGGCCTGGTCAACTCCTACTTCGGGCTGATGCTCGCGGACGCCTCCCTGGGCATCCCCTTCTCCATCGTGCTGATGCGGTCGTTCATGCAGTCCATACCCGGCGAGGTGATCGAGGCGGCGGAGATGGACGGGGCGGGACGGCTGCGCACCTTCCTGCGGGTGGTGCTGCCGATGAGCCGCAACTCCCTGATCACCTCGGGCCTGTTCGCCTTCCTGTTCTCGTGGAGCGACTTCATGTTCGCGCTCACCCTCAACACCACCGACGACGTCAAGCCGGTCACGCTGGGCATCTACCAGTACATCGGCGCGCACGTGGGCGACTGGGGCTCGGTGATGGCCGCGTCCGTGCTGTCCGCGGTGCCCGCCGCGATCCTGCTCGTCCTCGCGCAGAAGTACATCGCCGCAGGCATCACCGGCGGCTCCGTCAAGTGACCTCCAGGGTACGGCGGATGTCCGGCGTTCACCGTTCGGCCATGCCTTCGCGGCGGATCCAGCGGGACAGGGTGGGGTTGTCGACGGGCGTGATCACACTGGCGGTGGCGCGACATGGCGGTCGTCGCCCAGCAGCGTCAGAGTCATGCACCGGATACCACCAGGGTGCTCGACATCGAGGCAAGAGATTCACGCCGGTCACGCCGGGCCGAATGCCGCCGCTCCGGTTCGACGCGGACGACCCGGCCTCCCCGCGCTTCGCCCGCCCGCCCCCGCGGGAGACCGTCGGGAGCCTGCGGGCATGAGGCATCCACCGAGCGCCTCCAGTATGCCCGGCGGCCGTCGCGGCCGGGCTCGACTTGCCGTCGCGGCCGGGGAGCCGCAGCATGGCCGGAAAGACGGATCCGAGGGCGACAGCCGCGAGGCGGACCGCCGTAAGGCAGGTGAGACCCGGAGACACACGAGGCAGCATCTCGGGTTGTGCGTCCGTGGATGACGTGCCTCCGATCGACCCACCGTGGTTTCCGGCCTCCCGCTTCCCGTTCCGGGGCGCTGCGAGGCCGAGGACGTCTGGGAGGCCGGCCAGTGGTGTACTTCACGAATTCGCTCGACCGAATGGTCCCCGACGCACTGGCCGGGTTCGCCCGAGTCCACGCCGACCTCGTCGTCCACGACGAGGCGGCCGGTTTCTTCCGGGCCCGGCACCCCGCCCCCGGCCGCCGCGTGGCGATCGTGTCGGGCGGCGGCTCCGGACACGAACCGCTGCACCTCGGCTTCCTCGGCGCGGGCATGCTGGACGCCGTGTGCCCCGGCCAGTTGATGGCCTCCCCGCACAACCGCCAGGTGTTCGACGCCTCCCGCGCCGTGTCGCGCGGCGCGGGCGTGCTGCACCTGGTGAAGAACTACACGGGGGACCGCATCAACTTCGGCATCGCGGCCGAGCGGCTCGCCCATGAGGGCATCGACTGCGCCCGTGTGCTGATCGACGACGATCTGGCGTCGGACTCACCCGAGTCGGCCACGGGCCGTCGGGGAACCGGGGCCGCCGTACTGGTGGAGAAGGTCCTCGGGGCCGCCGCGGACACCGGCCTCGGGTTGCGCGAACTCGCCGATTTCGGCACCGAGTTGGTGAGCCGCTGCCGTAGCCTCGCGGTCGCCTCGGCCGCACATCGCACACCGGCCACGGGGCGTTCCGCCTTCGACCTGGCCGAGGGGGACCTCGAGTGGGGGGTCGGCATCCACGGCGAGCGGGCCCGCCGCACGGAATCCCGGCCGGCCCTGGACGAGCTGGTCACCCGGATGACGGAGGAACTGCTCGCCGCGCTGGACCCGGCCGCCGGTGACTCGGTCATCGCCCTGGTCAACGGGCTCGGCGGGGTGACGCGTCTGGAGTTGTACGGCGTGGCGCGGGAACTCGCGACGCGCCTGGACCGGTGGGGACTCGTCCTCGAACGCGTCCTCGTGGGCGACTTCGTGACCGCGCTGGACATGCGCGGCTTCTCGCTCACGCTGATGCGGGCGGACCCGGAGACGGTCAAATGGTTCGACGCGCCCGCGCACACGCCCTCATGGCCCCGGTGACCAAGGGCGGGCAGGAGGTGGCACCATGCTGGAGCACTACTCGGCGCAGGACGACGCGGCATCCCCGGACAGTGCTGTCGCGAGCACGACGTGGACGGACGCCCCTGCCGCGGACGCGGCCTTCACCGAAGGCTGGATGCGGAGGTTCGCCGCCTCCGTCCGGGCCACCGAGGCCCAGCTCACCGCGCTCGACCAGCGGGTGGGCGACGGCGACTTCGGTACGAATCTCCGTTCGGGACTCGACGCGTCCGTGCGCGCACTGGACCAGGCGGGGGCGGTGTCACCGGCTGCCACCGTGCGGGCCGGCGGACCGCTGCGGACGGTGGCGACCGTCTTCCTGGACGGGGTCGGCGGCACCAGCGGCCCGCTGTTCGGGCTGCTGCTGACGGAACTGGCGCTGGCGGCGGTCGGCCCGGTCCTGGACGTGGCCGCGCTGCGGGCCGGTCTCACCGGCGGGCTCGCCGCCGTACAGCGGGTCGGCGAGGCGCGGCCGGGGGACAAGACCCTCGTGGACGCCCTGTATCCGGCGTGCGAGGCGCTGCGCGTGTGTCCGGAGCAGGCCGGAAGCCGGGTGGCCCTCGCCCATGCGTCGCGCGCCGCATGGGAGGGGGTGCGCTTGACGGCACGTCTGCGTGCGCGCCGTGGCCGGGCCAGCTACGTCGGCGAGCGGGGCAGGGGAGTGCCGGACCCCGGTGCGGTGGGCGTCGGCCTGCTGCTCTCCTCGGCCGACGGCGTGGTCACCGTACTGCCGCCGTTCGTGACGGGCCCGGCGCCGCGGCGCCCGGACTGAACGAGCGGCGACCCGCCTCCCGGGGACGGACCCGGCCCACCGTTCGCCCGCCGTGGGACGGCGGTCACGGAGCCGTGGCCTGCTGAAGCCCGGAACCGGTCGGTGACGGAGCCGCGGCGGGCTTGGGCGGTGAGGTCCGCAGCGGTGTCCGCTCGGTGGCCCAGCGGATGATCCGCGGATCCTCGAGCGTCTCGACCCACAGGTCGGTCAGGGCGGCGGTCTCCTCGCCGGGCCAAGGCCCGGCGCCGAGCACCGTCAGTCCGGCCCGGACCGCGGCGAGGATCCCGCAGTGCGTGTCCTCGACCGCCATCGTGTCGGCCGGATCGGCGCCGCAGCGCTGGGCGGCCGTCAGATAGACGTCCGGGTCGGGCTTGGGCCGGATCGTGCCCTCGGGCACCACCACGGCGCGGAAGTGACGGAGCAGCCCGGCCTCTTCCAGACCGGGTTCGACCACGTCACGGGGGCAGTTGCTGGCGACGGCCAACGGGGCGAAGGCGGCCGCCGCCCGCACCAGGTCGCGGGCGCCCGGCATGATCACCGGGTGGTCGCAGACCAGGGCGCGGAAGTGCCGGAGCAGCCGGTCGGCGAGGTCCCCTCCCAGTTCGGGACGGCCTCCCTCGTCGGCCATGAGCTGCCCGCACTCGGTGTAGTGCAGGCCCTTGGCCCGTTCCGCGAAGCCCGCGGCCGGGGAGAGGCCCACGTCGTCGAGAACCCGCCGGCGGGCGGTCTCCCAGTGTCGTTCGGTGTCCAGCAGCGTGCCGTCGCAGTCGAAGACGACGGCCGCCGGTGTCCAGGAAAGGATGCGATGAAGCGTCATCTGTGTGCTTTCCGTTCGGATGGGCCGCGAGAGCGCAGACCGGGGCGTGACGTCCTCTCACCGCGGGGGTGTGAGCGGCGCCGACGGGCCACCCGTGTGCGCGGGGCGGCGCAGGGTTCCGGGCGGGGCCGGAGGTCGTACGGTCGGCCGTTGACGCCCGTACGGACTAGTCCCACCAGGGAACATAACGATCGTTACGCTAGATTTGGTCACACATGGCAGTCAAGCGGTGACGTCAAGTTACGCTCGCAAGGGTGATTGGTAGTGCAGAACGCCGAAAGCCGGGCACTCTCTGTCCTGCTGGAACCGGAAGACGCAGGTGCGGTGGTGCGGCACGCACACGATCCGCGCGGGCGGCGAGAACTCGGTGAAGCGCAGCGCCGTCAGCCGGACACCCGTGGGCCGGGACAGGGCTCCGTCGCTCGCGAGTGCGGCGGCCTGGCGCGCCGCCTCCAGCAGCACCATCCCGGGCACGTGGTCGGTGGCGTGGTCGAAGAAGAAGGGATGCCAGGGGTCGGCCGCGTCCACCAGCACCTCCTTCGGGTCCCACCGGTCCCGGCGGCACCGGCCGCCGCCGCCGGACCCGGCGTGTCCGGGGTCGTCGGCGCAACCGATGACCACGTCCCGGGCATGGGCCACACCGAGCCGTGCCGGGTCGGGCCGGAGCAGCCCGGCCGACGCCGGGGGCTGGCAGGTGCCCGCGCGCGGCCCGCGCAAGGCGGCATACCGTTCGGGGGAGAGGAACCGGGCACCGCCGCCGGCCCTCGCGAACACCTTGCCGCCGGCCAGGAACTCCGCGTGCAGCCGCAGTCCGGCGGTGGCCCCGTCGGAACCGGTGCGCAGCCCGGTGACCCGTACCCGGCAGGTGACCTGGGTGGCGCCGTGGGAGGCCTGGGGCTGTGCTCCGGGTTCCGTGGTGAAGAAGACGTCGGTGATCAGCATGCGGGTGTCCACCGGAACGCCGAGGTAGCGCAAAGGGATGAAAATACCCAGCTGCCGTAATGTCTCCACCACCATCAGCGGATGATGTACGGCATGGCCGTCGACCGGAAAGGTGGGATGCGACCGCGACCAGCAGGCGGCCGCCACGAAACGCGTCGCGTCGACGCGCAGTACGTCGGTGAGCAGAACCTCCGCCACGGACGCCCGGTGGACCAGTTCCCGGGGGACCGTGCGGGACCAGCTCAGGTCCCGCGGCTCTTCGACGGTGCCACGGATTCGAGCGTCCATTCCCCCAGCAGACCGCAGTTCGGCGCGTTCCGCACACCGACTCGACAGTCCGGGCGGGCTCGGGTACTACATTGCCTAGCGGCAGGAAGAGGTACGAGAACCTCGGAAAAAGGTTGCGACGCGTGCGAGCGAATCTGACACGGCGGGCTCTGCTGGAAACCGCGGCACAATTGTTCGACGAACGGGGTTATGCCGGGACCAGCATCAGCGATATCAGCGCACTTTCCGGGCGCACCAGCGGCGCCATCTATTTCCATTACGCCAGCAAGGAGAAACTGGCCCTCGCCGTGGTCGAGGAGCACTTCGCGTCCTGGCCGCGCATGATCGAACACCATCGCTCCACCGGCCGCCCGGCCCTGGAGAAACTGGTGGCGCTGAGCTTCACCGTCGCCCGCGCCTTCCGGGACGACGTCGTCGTACGGGCCGGCTCACGCCTGTGGATGGAACGCAAGGCCATCGCCGCTCCACTGCCCACGCCCTTCGTCGACTGGATCGAGGTCGTCACCGAACTCCTCGCCGAGGCACGCGCCAACGGCGAACTCGCCGCCGGCGTCGATCCGGTGCCCGCCGCGCACAGCGTGGTCTGCGCGTTCTTCGGCCTCCACACCGTCTCCGACGCCCTGGACGGCCGCGAGCACATCGAGCAGCACCTGCACAACCTGTGGCGGCTGCTGCTCACCGCTCTCCAGGCCCACCCGGACCCGGCGGCCCTGCTCGACCGCGTCCACGCCGCCCGGCCCTCACCCTCCCCGGTGCGGCAGCCGCCGGTCGACGAGGCCGTGCTCACCCGCGCCGAGGCATAGCGGTCACGGGAAGCGGGACCCGGGAGCGGGGCAGGCCGGCGGCCTGCCCCGCTCATCGCCGTCAGGCGGACGGGTTGAGGGTCACCGTCGCGGAGTTGTTCCCGCTGTCCGGGTCGAAGGCGAACGACGTGCCGTACTCGGGCCGGGCCACGACGCGGCCCGTCGCGTCGGGGACGACCCGGTCGACGCGCAGCTGGAACGGGAAGCTGACGTCCAGGTCGGGCTTGGCCCACATCGGCAGGGTGCAGGCGTAGTGGGACGACCCGGCGGCGTTGCAGGTGTCCGGCACGGACGTGGCGGTGGTGCCCTCCGGGAGGTAGAAGTCGATCACGGCGACCGGGTCGCCGGAGCTGACATTGCCGACCCAGGCCGGGCCCCCGTTGGTGAAGCGGAAGGCGGCGGTGACGGTGTCCCCGGCCTGGCCGCTCACCCGGGTGCCGTGCACCGCGAAGTCGGCGGTGTTGCGGGCGGTGATGCTCCAGGCCTGGCCGTTGTCCGAGACGTCGAGGTCGGTGGCGCCGCCGCCGGGCTGCACCTCGTAGTCGAACCGCTCGTACAGCGCGTGGCCGGTCACGGCGAGCCGCAGCGGCTCCGGCAGCTCCACCGTGGCGCCGGGCGCTATCTCGGTGTCGAAGGAGCACGTCACGTACGTCATGGGCGTGTACTCGTTGTCGTCGGTGTCCGGCCCCGTGTAGGTGCACTGGGGGTAACGGGTGGCGACGTCGAGGCCGTAGGTCGCCCACAGCTTCACGCTGAAGCCGTGGGCCGCCTGGTCACCGGTGTTGGTGACGGAGAACGGCACCGTGAGGGTGGTCCCGGGCGCCACGTCCCGCACGCTCTGCAGGGCCTTGACACCCAGGTTCGGGCCGGAGCCGACGGTGACGAAGGTCTCCGCACCCGGGGCGACCATCTTGCCGTCGGGCCCGGTGGCCTCCGCCGAGTACTCGATCGCGCCCTGTACCGCACCGGCGCCGGCGGCGGCCCGCACCCGCAGCTCGACCTGCGGGGTGTAATCGGTGGGCACGTCCCCGGTGTCGCACACGGCGACCGTACCGGCGTGGTTCGGCGCGCAGTTGGCGGGCCAGGCCACGTCGACGGCTCCGGCCAGCCCCGAGACGTCGACGGTCAACCGGCCGTCGGACACGGTGAAGTTGGAGTTGTCGTGGTACAGACCGAGCGCCAGCGACCGGTATTCGCCGGCAGCGCCGTCCGCACCCGCGGTGACCGCCTGCTCGTACGGCGCCTGGATCCACAGGCGGTCGGTCTGCGCCTCATCGGCGAAGGCGACCCCGCTGCCGAGACCGGCGACCAGCAACGCCCCCACGGCTCCGGCACATGCGCCGCGACGCAGCACACGGCCGACGGAGACAGAACTCATGGCATCTCCCACATCGGAAAGAAGTGAAACCCGGCGCGGTGATCCACACCGGACTCCTCTTGGACGGCCGACCCGGCCGAAAGGTTGTAACTGACCTGCGAAAACTCGACGTTCCCCACCACGTCAGGTTCCCAGGCATGCCTCCGGCCCCGACGCGGCGAGCACACCCAGGCCGCAATAGGCCGCCTTGGGGTGGTACGCGCCCATCACCTCGGCGGTGCGGGCCGCGTCGCTCCCCGCCGGAACCCGCTGGATCGCCTCGGCGAAGCCCGGCGCGGCCACCATGTTCCGCAGGATCAGCAGGTGCCGGGCGGTCGGTGTGACCGAGGACAGCGGCAGGAAGGTGACCCCGGGCACGCGCTCGACGGCCGCCCGCTGTTCCTCCGTACCGACGGCATAGGTGTAGGTGCCGGCAGGGGAGAGACGGGTGTCGAGGTCCGCGCGGCAGCCGGGGTCCACCCCGCCGCCGGGCAGCGGGTTGGCGACCACCTCGCCCGGCCCCCACCACAGGTTGTCGCACATCGACCAGTACCGGACCTGGGCACTTCCGGCGGGCCAGGGCCGGGCGCGGTCCCCGGCGGTCGCGGTGGGCGCCTTGCCGCGGACGACGAGGACCTGTCCGGCGGGCGGCGCGTCGAAGCCGGCGCTCAGATACGCGTTGTCCGGGTTGGGGTAGAGACCGGCACCGCCCGACCGGGAGAAGACCGGCCGGGCCGGGGTGCCCTCCCCGGCCGAGGACACGGTCCCGGAGGACGCTGTCCCGGAGGATGCTGTCCCGGAGGGCGCGCCGACGGCCGGAGCGCCGGGGGACAGGGCGCCCGCGCACGTCCCCACCCGGACGCGGTGCCCGTCCTGGACGAAGGTGACCTTCGGCAGGCGGAACTTCCCGTGCGGCAGGTAGATCCGGTAGACGACGGTTCCCTCGGCGCCTTCCGGGGTTCCCGCGGGGGCGAGCGGCAGGGCGTTGGGCCGGCCCGCGGGCGTGTCCGTGACCGTGACGGTGAACTTGCCGCCGGGACGGGCGGGTTCGCGGTACGGGTTGCCGCTGCCCCGGTCCGCGAGAAGCCGGTGGTCGGTCAGCGCCGACGGGGTTCCGTCCGGAGCGGTGAAGCTGCCGCGGTGGGCGTCGTAGGAGGCGACCGAGGCGTAACGGGCGTCCGGGAAGCGGCCGTCGAGCCGGATGGCCAGCCCCTTGCGTACGGTGTGACGCAGCAGCCAGTACCGGGCGTTGGTGTCCGGGTAGGCGACGTTGGACGTCTGGTAACCCAGCGGTTCCCAGGCGCAGGCGGGCACCGCCGGCAGCGGGGCGCCGCTCGGCGCGGCGGCCGCGGGGGCGGTCCCCGACAGGGCGAGCGCGGTGGCGAGGAGAACGGGCTTCCAGCACTTCATCAGGCCCTCCCCCCGGGCCGGGGGGACAGCCAGGACGCGGCGGCGGCCAGGAGGTGGCGTATCCCGGCGGCGACGGCGTGCCGGTCGGAGGGCGCGTAGTGCGGGGAGTGGTTCGTGGCCGTGCCCGGCGGGAGCGTACCGCGTTCCAGCGCGGCCACGGCCGCCTCGTCGAAGTCCCCAGGATCCGCGCCGCCGAAGTGGAAGAACACCGACGGGCACCCGGCCGCCGCGGCGAACCGGCCGAAGTCCTCGCTGGCCGGGAGCGGAGCGGGCAGCGTGTGCCCCAGGGCACCCGCGTCGCCCACGGCCGCCAGGACGCGCTCGGTGGCGGCCGGGTCGTTGACCGTCAGGGGGAAGGAGTCGTACGTCGTGATGTCCGGCGCACGGGTGGCGCCCTGGGCGTCGGCCTCCGCGTCGATGACGCGCCGGATGTCGGCCAGCATCCGCTCGCGGGTCTGCGCGTCGAACGTCCTGAGGCTGCACAGCAGTTCGGCGGTGTGCGGGATGACGTTCGGCACGGTCCCGGAGTGCAGGGCCCCGACCGTGAGGAGCGGTGACGGGGACAGCGGCGCCAGGCGGGCGGACAGGGTCTGCAGGCGCAGCACCACGGACGCCGCCATCACGATCGGATCCACGGCGAGATGGGGGGCGGAGGCGTGCGCGCCCGCGCCGTACAGGGTGACCCGGAGGCTGTCGGCCGCCGCCATGAGGGGACCGGGCCTGGTCGTCACCACACCGGCGGGCAGCGGGCCCACATGCTGGCCCAGCACCACCTCGGGCCGGGGGAAACGGTCGAGGACACCGTCGTCCAGCATGGCCTGCGCGCCATGGCCCACCTCCTCGGCGGGCTGGAAGACGGCCACCGCGGTCCCGCTCCAGGCGCCGGGGTGCGCGGCGAGCTGCCGGCAGACCCCCAGCAGGGCGGCGACGTGCACGTCATGGCCGCAGGCGTGCATCAGCCCCGGCTCGACGGAGGCGTACGGGAGCCCGGTCTCCTCCCGCACGGGCAGGGCGTCCATGTCCGCCCGCAGCCAGACCACCGGCCCGGCGCCGTTGCGCAGGACGGACACCACACCGGTCCGGCCGACCCGCTCGGTGGTCTCCCACCCGCCGATGTCCGCCAGTTCCCGGACGGCGGCGGCGGCGGTACGGCGCTCCTGGAAGGCGAGTTCGGGATGGGCGTGCAGATCGCGGTACACCTCCTCCCAGTGCGGGAGGCGAGCCGCGAGGCCATGGCTCAGGCCGGTCTCAGGCGGAGTGGGCGGCAGCGGACGTATCACTGTCGTCCTCCTTCGGGGTGTCGGTGACGACGGCGCGCAGACGCGCCAGGAAACGGGGAGAGGTCTGGGGCACCCGGAGCACGGCGGCGACGGCGAGCACGGGACCCACGAGCAACGACCAGAACGCGGTGCGGTACGAGAAGGCGTCGACGATGTGACCGAACAGGGTCGGCACGATGATGCCGGACAACTGGCCGCCGAAGAGGATGATTCCCGAGGCCGTTCCCGTCAGGCCCGGCGGGAGGCTGCGCAGGGGCACCGAGAAGCACGGCATGTAACACAGGCCGACGGCCCCGCTGACGAGCGTGCCGACCACCACGAACTGGGCCGGTGTGGTGGTGAGCGGCAGCAGGACGAGCAGGCCGGCCGCCACGCACATGGCCGGGACGACGATCCGCCGGGGGCGCCCCTCGAACCTGTCGCTCAGCCGGCCCCCGATGACGGCGGCGACCGCCGCGAGCAGGGTCGGCGCCAGGGACACCAGCCCCGCGTCGGCCACGGCCAGACCGCGTTCCTCCATCAGGAAGGAAGCGCTCCAGCTGTTGAGCCCCCACACGACGACGTCGTAGGCGAGGAACATCACCGCGAAGCCCCAGACGGCCGGCGACCTCAGCAGGGCGGTCGCGGCCCCCTTCGGCTGCCGCAGCGGAGGGCCGGTCTGTCCGGCGGGCAGCGGTCCGGGCAGAGCACGCCGGATCGCGACCACCACCAGCAGGCCCAGCACGGACACGGCCGCGAACATCACCCGCCAGTCCCAGTGGGCCAGCAGCAGCCCGCCCAGTACGGCGGCCAGCAGCCCGCCGACCGCGTTGGAACTCTGGATCCAGCCGTTGGCGGTCAGCCGCTGCTCGGGCACGCTGCGCCGGCTGAGGGTGTCGACGGCCGCGGCGGGGAACAGGCCCTGGGCCACACCGAAGAGACAGCGGAAGACCACGAGCGCGGCGAACGACCAGGCGACGGCGGTCAGTCCGGTGAAGACCGACCACAGGACGAGGGCCGCGCACACCACCCGCGCACCGCCGAAGCGCGCGGCGACCAGGCCGGCGGGAATCTGCGTCAGCGCGTAGGTGACGAAGAACGAGGAGAGGATCACGCCCCGCTCCGCGTGACCGAGACCGAAGGTGCCGCCGATCGACGGCAGCGCCAGATTGATCACCTGCCGGTCGATGTAGTCGACGGCCCAGGCGGTGAACAGCAGGACCGCGGTGGTCCGGGTGGTTCTGAGCAAGGGGTCCTCCCGCCGTGCGAGGCGACGCTTGGCGGACACCCTGCACCGTCCGCCGCTTCGCACCGCGCAATCGCAGGATTCCGGCATCTGAGGGGACTTCGCGCTCGAATCCGCCAACCCGGTTATGCGGAAGGGGTCTTCAGCCGGGCCCTCCGCGCTGACAGGATGAGACCCGTGCCACCCACACACACCACCCTCCCCGACACCCCCGAGGGACTCGACGAGACCGACCTCGCCCTGGTCGAGGCCCTCCAACTGCGGCCGCGCGCCACCTGGGCGCGGATCGGCTCCGTCATCGGCCTCGACGCCACCACCGCCGCGCGCCGCTGGCGGCGGCTCACCGGCGGCGGCCTGGCCTGGATGACGGCCTACCCGGCGCGGCACGCCTCGGTCGTCGGTTACGTCGATCTCGCCTGCGCCCCCGGTGCACTCGACGCGCTGACCACCGAACTGTGCCGCTGGGGACCGGTGTTCAGCGTGGAACGCACCACGGGCGACCACTCGTTGTTCCTGGGCGTGGCAGCGTACGACCTGCCGTCCCTGGACGACTTCGTCACCGGGCGGCTGGGGCGGCTGGACGGGGTGCGCTCGGTGCGGCTGAGCATCTGCACCCGGGTGTACCGCGAGGGCAGCGGGTGGCTGGTGCACACGCTCAACGAACGCCAGCGCACCCATCTCACCGGCGGCGACAGCCGGACGCGCCCACGGCCCGGCGGCGGACCGCACGAGGGCGACCGCAGGCTCCTGCGCGCGCTCGGCGCCGACGCCCGCCGCGGCCATGCCGAGCTGGCCCGGGAGTGCGGACTGAGCGAGACGACCGTACGCCGGCGGCTGGCACGCATGATCGCGGGCGGGGAGGTGTACTTCCGGTGCGACCTCACCCAGCAACTGGCCGGCTGGCCCGTCATCGCCACGTTCCGTATCGCCGTCCCGGGGCCCGGCACCGAAACCGTGGCACACGCGCTGGCGGGGCTGCCGGAAACCCGGCTGTGCGCGTCGGTCACCGGGCCGGAGAACCTGCTGCTGTCCGTGTGGCTGCGCTCGCCCGCCGACTGTCTCACCCTGGAGGAACGCATCCTGCACCGCCACCCCGGGCTGCGGATCGGCGAGCGGAGCATCACCCTGCACACCGCCAAACGCATGGGCAGACTGCTGGACCGGTGGGGCCGCGCCCGGGCGCACGTCGCGATCACCGCGGCACCGGAAACGGGGGCCTTGGAGAACGGCCGCGCAATGAACTGAGGCCACTTGTCGGCTTGCCGGGAAAGCCCTTTCCTGCCCGATCTCTTGACGTGCACCTGTCGTAACTGGCTGTATGGGAGCGCTCCCACATGTTTCGGCCTACTTGTTCACCCACTCATGGAGTCGCAGTGAGAACAACGACAAGTACGACACCGAGGAACCCGGTCGCCGTATTGCTGGCCGCCGTGGTCACCGTGCTGGGCATGCTCGCCCTCTCCCCGGCCCCCGCGCACGCCGTTTCCCGGCCGGCCGCCGCCGCGCCCGGGCTGCACATCGGCAACGGCCGCCTCCTCGAAGGCAACGGCAACGACTTCGTGATGCGCGGCGTCAACCACGCGCACACCTGGTACCCGGGCGAGACCCAGTCGCTGGCCGACGTCAAGGCCCTCGGGGCCAACACCGTGCGCGTCGTCCTCTCCGACGGCCACCGCTGGTCCCGCAACAGCCCGCAGGACGTCGCGGCCGTCATCCAGAACTGCAAGGCCAACCGCCTGATCTGCGTCCTGGAGGTGCACGACACCACCGGCTACGGAGAGGACTCCGCCGCCGGCACCCTCGACCACGCCGCCGACTACTGGATCAGCCTCAAGGACGTCCTGGCCGGCCAAGAGGACTACGTCATCATCAACATCGGCAACGAGCCGTGGGGCAACACGAACCCGGCCGGCTGGACCGAGCCCACCATCGCCGCGGTCAAGAAGCTCCGCGCGGCGGGCTTCCAGCACACGCTCATGGTGGACGCGCCCAACTGGGGCCAGGACTGGCAGGGCGTCATGCGCGCCAACGCCCGCACCGTCTACGACGCCGACACCACAGGCAACCTCCTGTTCTCGATCCACATGTACAGCGTCTTCGACACCGCGCAGGAGATCACCGACTACCTCAACGCCTTCGTCACCGCGAAACTCCCCCTCGTCATCGGCGAGTTCGGCGGACCGGCCGACCAGTACGGCGATCCCGACGAGGACACCATGATGGCCACCGCCGAGCAGCTCCGCCTCGGCTACCTGGCCTGGTCCTGGAGCGGCAACACCGACCCGGTCCTCGACCTCGTGACCGACTTCGACCCGGCCCGGCTCAGCTCCTGGGGCCGGCGCGTCTTCCAGGGCGCCAACGGCATCGCCGCGACCTCGCGCGAGGCAACGGTCTTCGGCGGCACCGCCCCCGACACCCAGGCCCCGACCGCACCGGGCACCCCCACCGCATCCGGCGTCTCGGCCACCTCGGTCACCCTGACCTGGCCCGCGGCCACTGACAACGTTGGCATCGCCGGCTACGACGTGGTCCGCCTCAACGGCACCACGGAGACCACGGCCGCCTCCACCACGACCACCACGGTCACCGTCTCCGCCCTGACCGCCGACACCACGTACACGTTCGCGGTCTACGCCAAGGACGCCGCCGGGAACCGCTCGCCCCGGTCCGCGACGGTCACCGTCAAGACGGAGAAGGGCACCGGCACTCCGGGCGCCGGCTGCTCCGTGCGCTACCGTGTCACCGGTGAATGGCCCGGCGGCTTCCAGGGCGAGATCACCATCGGCAACACCGGCACCGCCGCCATCAGCGGCTGGACGCTGGGCTTCAGCTTTCCGAGCGGCCAGACCATCAGCAACATGTGGGGCGGCACCCCGGCCCAGAACGGCGCCTCGGTGACGGTCGCCGCCGCGTCGTACACGTCCACGGTCCCCGCAGGCGGCTCGGTCACGGTCGGCTTCACCGGCGGCAAGTCGACCACCAACACCTCACCCACCGCGTTCACCCTCAACGGCACTGCCTGCACGACCCTCTGACGCGTCCGCCGCGACCGCGCGTCGGGCGCGGTCATGGCGCACCGGCCGGCCGCCTCGCCTCCGGCCGGCCTTCCGGACCGTAGGGCTCCGGTGTCCGTCGGTCTTCGATGATGCGCTGTTCCAGGTCTCACTCTTCTTCGAGGACTGGCTCGACGTCGGGTGAGGCCCGTGGCCGATCGGCGGTGGAGCTGCCCGGGGTCACCAGGCCCGTCTCGTAGGCGAGGACGACGGCTTGGGCGCGGTCGCGGAGTGTGAGCTTGGCGAAGATCCGGGCGACGTGGGTCTTCACGGTGGCCTCGCTGAGGGTGAGGGCGTCGGCGAGTTCGGTGTTCGACAGGCCCCGGCCCATGAGGGCCAGCACTTCGCGTTCGCGGGGTGTCAGCGGAGCGAGGTCGCGGTGCAGCGGGGGTGTGCGGTCCACGGTCGCCGCAGTGGCGGGGCGGTGAACCGCCTCGGCTCGGCCGGCCACGAGGGTGGTCGCGTAGCGCTCGACCAGACGGCGGGTGATCGAGGGGGCGAGCAGCGCGTCACCCGTGTTCACCAGCCGCACCGCCGCGGCGAGATGGGCGGCGGTGACGTCCTTGAGCAGGAATCCGCTCGCCCCGGCGGCGAGCGCCGCGTAGACGTAGCGGTCGAGGTCGAACGTGGTGAGCATGAGCACCCGACAGCCCGGGAGTTGCCGCAGGACGCGCTTGGCGGCTTCCAGGCCGTCCAGTCTGGGCATGCGGATGTCCATCAGGAGGACGTCCGGGCGTAGCCGCTCGGCTTCCGTGACGGCCTGTACGCCGTCCGCGGCCTCGCCGATGACCTCGATGCCGCGCGAGGCGAGGATGAGTCGGAAGCCGGTTCGGATGAGTTCCTCGTCGTCGGCGATGAGGACTCGCGGGGCGACGGTTTCCTTGCTCGGGTTCGGTCCTGGCTCCTGGGTGTTCGGGGTCCGGTTCGGGGCCTGTGGGGTGCGGCGGTCGGCAGCGGGCTGGGTCACGGGCGCTCCAGGGGGATGCGTGCGCGGACACGGTACCCGCCACCGACGCGGCGTCGGGCGTCGAAGTGGCCTCCGTAGACGGCGACGCGCTCGCGCAGACCGATCAGGCCGTGCCCGGCTCCGTCGTTTTGGCGCTGGGGGCCGGATCGGGCTCCCGTGCCCGCGGAGCCGGCGGACAGCACGCTCGGCCCGCTGTTGAGCACCTCGACCCGCAGACCGTGGTCGGCATAGCGCACCATCACGGTCGCCGTGCCGCCGTCGCCGTACTTGAGCGCGTTGGTCAGCGCCTCCTGCACGACCCGGTAGGCGGTGACGTCGATGCCGGGCGGCAACGGGCGCGGCTCTCCGGAGATGCGCACCTCGACCGGGAGACCGGCGAAGGCGATCCGGTCGACCAGGGTGCCCAGTTGGCTCAGGCTCGGCTGGGGGGCGAGTGCGGAGGGGTCGCCCTCGCCGTCGCGTCCGGCCCGGTCGTCGTCGCCGTCCGGCGACGGTGCCAACAGGCCCAGCAGATGCCGCAGTTCGGTCATCGCATCGCGTCCGGCACGCTCCACGGCTTGCAACGCGGTCTCCGCCGCGTCCGGCAGGGCGGCGAGCACCTCGCGGGCCGCGGTCGCCTGCACGACCATCAGGCTGACCTTGTGGCTGACGATGTCGTGCAACTCCCGTGCTATACGGGCACGTTCGGCCGTCACCGCCGTGCGGGCGGCAGTCTCCCGCTCGCGCTCCAGCAGCCAGCGCCGGTCCTCCAGAAGCTTGCGGTAGCGGCGGCGAGCGCGCGCCAGCAGCAGGGTGGCGCCCCCGGTCGCCGCCAGGCTCACGGTCGCCAGGGCGATGAGCAGCAGGCCCGTCTCCGATCTCCACACGTCGTCCATCGTGCCAGCCGGCCGAGGAGCGGGCGTCCTTCTCCGGGGCCACCCCGTACATCGCCGGTATGACCGTCGCCGCCGGATACCTCCGGGGGCTGACGCTCGGGGCTGCCCACGCCGCCTACCGTCCCTGTCATGACCACCGAAGACATCAGCGGCACGGCTCCGGGCCCCGGTCCGGCCGCCGTGCACGAGCAGGGCGTCGTCCGGGTGAGCGGCCTGCGCAAGGAGTACGGCGACACCGTCGCCCTGAACGGGGTGTCGCTGGAGATCGGCGCCGGGGAGGCGGTCGCGGTGATGGGACCGTCCGGCTGCGGCAAGTCGACCCTGCTCAACATGATCGCCGGCCTTGACCGGCCGAGCGCAGGCCAGGTGTGTGTGCACGGCGAGGACCTGGGCGCGATGAACGAGACCGGGCTGGCGCTCTTCCGGCGCCGCCGGATCGGCATGATCTTCCAGTTCTTCAACCTCATCGACGACCTGCCCACGATCGACAACGTCGCCCTGGCCGCCCAGCTCACCGGAACGCCCACCCGTCAGGCCCGGCGCCGGGCGCTGGAACTGCTGGACGAACTCGGCATCGCCGACCGCAGGAACGTCTACCCCGCCGCGCTCAGTGGCGGCGAGCGCCAGCGCGCGGCGGTGGCCCGCGCACTGATGAACCGGCCCGCGCTGTTGCTGGCGGACGAGCCGACCGGCGCGCTGGACAGCCACGCGGGCGAACAGGTGATGGACCTGCTCATCGATCTCAACGAACTGGGCCAGACTCTGCTGTTGGTGACGCACGACCAGACACTGGCCACCCGCTGTGCCGGCCGCCTGGTGCTGATGGCGGACGGCCGGATCACCGGCGAGCGGGCCCTGGAGCGGTCGGCGTGAGCGCGGTGTGGCGGGCCTCCCGCGCGGCCGTGCGCCGGCGCCGGTTGCAGACTTCCGTGATCGCGGCAGTGGTCCTCGTTTCCAGTACGGCCCTGGTGGTCGCCCTCGGTCTGCTCGACGTCGCGTCCGGTCCCTTCGACCGGCTGTTCGGTCAGGTGCACGGCGCGCACGTCGTCGCCACCTTCGACGCGACGAAGGTTTCCGGCGCGGAGCTGGAGCGGACCGTGAAGCGTCCGGGTGTACGGGCTGCGGCCGGGCCGTTTTCGCAAGCCGTGATCGACATGCCGGAAAGCGCGGCGTCCCAGATGCCCGGGATGGCACCCGGCCCCCTGACGGTCGTCGGGCGGCCGGATCCCGGTGGCGACGTCGACCGACTGGACCTGTTCGCCGGGCATTGGGCCACCGGTCCGGGCCAGATCGTGCTGGCGTTGCCGGACGCGCCCGGGATGGGCAACGGGCCGCACTCGCCGCTCGGCAAGCGGATCCGGCTGTCCGGGCAGCGGCCCCTGACCGTGGTGGGCCTCGCCTCCAGTGTGAGCGGCACCGCGCAGGCATGGGTCTCCCCGCAGCAGATCACGGCCCTGCACCCCACGACGTACCAGATGCTCTACCGGTTCGACCGGGCCGCGACAGCCCGCGAGATCAGCGAGGGCCTCTCAGCGGTGAGCGCGGGTCTGCCGTTCGGATCGCTGGTCGCGCATCAGTCGTACCTGACCTTGAAGGCGCAGGTGGCGGCCAGCCCCAACGCCTACGTGCCGTTCCTCCTGGCCTTCGGGATCCTCGGCCTGCTGGTGGCCGTCCTGATCGTGGGCAACGTGGTCAGCGGCGCCGTCGTCTCCGGCTTCCGGCACATCGGTGTACTCAAGTCCCTGGGCTTCACACCCCGACAGGTCGTCGCGGTCTACCTGGTGATGGTCTGCGTCCCCGCCACAGCGGGCGCGCTGGCCGGCACGGCCCTGGGCGGGGTTCTCGCGCCGCCGCTGCTGCACCAGGTCTTCCAGGGCGCGCAGCTCGGCACCGCGACCGTGCACCCGACGATCAGCTCCTGGGCGTATGTGACCGCCGCACTCGGCATGCCCCTGACGGTACTGCTGGCCGCGCTGATCCCGGCCCTGCGCGCACACCGGCTCTCCGCGGCACGCGCCATCAGCGCGGGCAGCGCACCGCACGGTGGACGGGGACCGGCGGTTCAGCGGTGGTTGAGCGGGGTGCGGCTGCCGCGCCCGGTGACTCTGGGCCTGGGCCTGCCCTTCGCCCGGCCCGGACGGGCCTTGCTCACCGTCGCCTCGGTCGTGCTCGGCGTGGCCACGGTGACCTTCGCCACCGGCCTGTCGGCCACCATGGTTGCCTACGGCCGCGCGGAACAGGACTACGGCACGGCACAGTCGACCGTCTGGCGAGGACAGCCCAGGTTCGACCAGACCGCCCCGCGTCACAACGACGCCGCGACGCAGAATCTCCTGCGCTCTCTGCCGCATGTCGCAGACGTGGCCGCAGTCGGCTTCATCAACGTACGGATCCTCGGCCGGAGCGAAGGAGTGGCGATCGAGGGCGTGCGCGGGGGACGGTCCGCTCTCCCGGACAACCTGGCACGGGGCCGCTGGATGAGTGGGCCCGGCGAAGTGGTGGCCTCCGGCAGATTCCTCGCCAAACAGGGCCTACGGCTCGGCGACTCCTTCACCCTGACCGGGGCGGACGGCCGTCAGGAGCGCGTGACCCTGGTCGGAGAGATCCTGGCCGGCCCGGAGGACTGGATGCGCGCGGATTGGTCGACGGTGACCGCTTTGGCACCGGAGGCGCAGGCCAACCAGTACTGGGTGCACCTCACCCGCGGCGCCGACTTCAACGCCTACAAGAAGGCGGTGCAAGCCGCCGACCCAGGGCTCTACCCGACAAAGAACACCATGCTGAACACGGACGCCGTGACCGTCATCAGCTCCGCCTCCGCATTGACCCTGATGCTGACGCTGGTCGCGGCGATGGGCGTGTTCAACACCGTCGTACTCAACACACGGGAGCGCCGGCGCGACCTCGGGATGCTCAAGTCCATCGGCATGACGCCACGCCAGGTCACGGTGATGATGGTGGCGTCCATGGCCGGACTAGGGCTGGTCGGCGGGATCCTGGGACTGCCGCTCGGAGTCGCCGCGTACCACGTGGTGATCCCGATCACCGAGCACGCGGCCCAACTCACCTTCCCCGCACGGATGCTGGACGTGTGGCACCCGGGCTTGATGACGTTGCTGGTGCTGGCCGGGGTGGTGATCGCCGCCCTGGGTGCGGTGCTGCCGGCGCGTGCGGCGGCCCGGCAGACCATCGCCCGCGTCCTGCACACCGAGTGACGGCCGGCGGCCGTCCCCGCTGCGGCGTCGACGCGTCAGACGGGACCTCCGTCGGCCCCGGCCTCACCGCGTCGTGGCCGGCCCCCGTGGATGTGTCACGGGGGCCGACGCCTCGTGCCGGATGGTCCTTCTTCTGTGTGAACCACCGTCCGCAGACGGGGAACCCGTGCCGTCGGCGGGCATCTCCCCGGGTGTCCGGTGCCATTCGCGACCGTATGGTTCAGGCTCACGTTGGGAGAGGTCATGCGATCCCGTCCCGTACACCGGCAGATCACCGCACGGCACACCGGCGCGGTGAAGGACGGGACGCTCGGCGGGGGAGTCGCGGACGCCCCGCCCCGCCCGGTGCGGATCATGCCGCTGGGGGACTCGATCACCGCCGGTCCGAACAGCACCGGGGCCGCCGGATACCGCGACGAACTCCTCGGCCACCTGCACCGCCTGGGCCACGACGCCTGCTTCGTCGGCCCCTGTGTCAACGCCTTCCAGCCGCAGGGAGACCCCGGCTACGCCGCCGTCTGCGGCATCACCATCGAGGCGCTGACCTCCTTGCTGCCGCGGTGGGTTCCGGCCGCCCGGCCGGACTGGCTGCTCGTGCACGTCGGCACGAACAACATGTACGGCCCCGACCACACGGCCGCCCCCGGCCTCCTGCGCACCTTCGTGGACACCCTGCTGCGCCTGGCCCCGACCGCCGGCATCCTGCTCGCCTCGATCATTCCGTCCCGGCTGCCCGAGTGGCAGGCACACATCGACGACTACAACCGGCGGGTGCGCGAGATCGCCGAGGAGCCCGGGCGCCGCGGCCGGGTCTTCTTCGTCGACATGGCCCCCGCGTTGCACGCCTCCCCGCACGGCGGCGACGATCTGTCCGACCTCGTCCACCCGTGCGACCAGGGGTACGCCAAGATGGCGGCCGTCTGGCGGGACGCGCTCCACGCACGGCTGCCCGCCCCCGGAGGCGGTCCCATCCTCAACCCCAACCCGCACCTTCGGACCCCCTCGCTCTCCGAGGCGGAACCGCGCGCCCGGGGCAACGCTCCCGCCTACTTCCCGGGCTGGACGAACCACGGCGTGTACGCCTGCCACGGGCGTCTCGCGGGCCTGGACAACGGCTCGCACGCCGTGGGCCTGTGCGCCGCTCCCGGGTTCCTCGGCATCGGCACCCGCCTCGCCACCACCCCCGGCCGCCCGGTCCGCGTCACCTTCCGCGCCCGCGCCGGCACCCTCGGCGCCGACCCGGACCACGGCGGCCCCACGAACGCGGCAAGGATGTTCGGCGTCCAGGCCGACAGGCACCCCAGGGCCATCGTCACCGCGACCGACGAGTGGCGTACCTGGACCTACGATTTCACCCCCACCGGCGCCGGGACCGACCTCCGCTTCACCCCCGAGAGCGGCCTCCCCCTCACCCCCGGCACCCGGACCGGCCGAGGCCCCCTCGTCACGGACGTCCTCGCACGCGCGTCGGCCTCCTGAGCACACCCGCCGGCCCGCGCGCGCCGGACTTCTCCAGCCGGCCGCGGTCACCCGGCGCAGCCGACGTCCAGTACCTCGACCACGTCGTCATGGACGGTGTACACCAGCCAGCACCATTCACCGAAGACCGCGGCAAGATCCGGGACCTGGGCCCGCCGGTCCTCGGAGACGGCCGTGATGAGCATGATGATCTCTTGGTGCATGTCGTCCGGGACGTCGAACAGCACGTCGGCGGCCCGTTGAATGAGTTCGATTTTCATGGCGTCCACCCGTGGACGGCGGGATTTCGCGTGGTGTGCGGAGGTATGCCCGCGCGGGGTCTGTCACGGAAGGGGGAACAGGGCCCGTGAACATGGTAATTCCGCCGGCTCCGGCAGGAGCCGGTGAGACCCCGCGCGTGGTCAGGTCAGGCCCGGCCTGCCGAACAGTTCCGCGTAGCCGGTCGGCAACTGCGACAGCAGGTCGTCGACCTCTCCGCCCGGCACCGCGTCCGCGACGGTGGACAGGACGGCGCCGGCGTCCCACTCGGCGGTCCGGGGCCGGGCGCCGGTCTGCTCGGCCACGCGCCGCAGGAACTCCTCACGCCCGAGCGCCTCCGGCTGCCGCGGGTGGGTGTGCAGGACGTCGTCCAGTGGCGCGGGCAGCTGTGCCGCCAGGTCGTCCGCCTCCTCCGGCGTGATCCGCGTGGCGAGCACCCGCAGCACCGACGTACTGATGTGCTCGGCCTCCTCCTGGCTGCGGTACTCCCCTCGATCGCGGACCTCGGCCAGAAATTCCGCCAGCTTCACGGTGCCCTCCTCGGACTGGTTCCTTCGGCATGCCTGGGAAACGGCCGGTACGAGAACCGGCACGACGCGTGAGCGCCGTCTCGAGGTCCCGTCGGCCTCACACCCCGACGGGCCAGGTCTCCGTCTCGGGGCGCGCCGCGGCCGTCGGGCGCAACGGGGTGACGGCCCGGGTGTGGTCGAGATAGCAGAAGGCGTCGTAGCGCTCGGCCAGGACGGTGGGGACGTAGTTGCCCATGCGTTCGTACTCCGGCTGGTAGACCACCCCGATGGCCCGATGGCCGCGCTCCTCGTGGAACCACGCGCGCCGGCCGGTGGCGGGCGGCCGCTGGAACTGGACAGGGGGGAAGACGAAGAGGGCCCGCTCGCCGGGCAGCGCCGTGTGCAACAGGTCCTCCAGGCTGCCGGTGCGCGCGGGCGGCACCTCCATGACCCGGGGCACGTCGCCCCAGGCGTCGGCGGCGACCACCGTGCCGGTGTACGAGCCGAAGCCGACCAGTGCCACGCCCGCGCCCATGTGCCGTTCGCGGACCAGCTGACCGACGTTGATCTCGCCGATGTCGGCCATGTCCGTGGCGCGGGCGTCCCCGACATGGGTGTTGTGTTCCCACACCACCGCCTTGGCGCCGGAGCCGTAGTGCTCCATCAGCCGGTCCAGCGTGTCGGCCATGTGCCGGTCGCGGATGTTCCAGGAGTCCGGGCCGCTGTCCAGGGTGGCCCGGTAGTAGCGCTCGGCGCCGGCCAGCACCTCGGCGTTCTGGCGGGCGGCGAACTCCGTGAGCGAACCGTCCGGGGAGGCCGCCCGCGCGGCCCTGTCCCGTGCCTCCGTGAGCAGGGAGATCACCTCCCGCTCACATCCTTGGGGGACATACCGTGTGGCCAGCGCATACGAATGCGGGTCCTCGGCGTACGGCTCGAGGCAGCGGTACGCGTCCAGGGCGGGCCGCACCCGCTCGGGGTCGTGCTCGCGGAGATGGGCGAGGACGGCGTGCAGCGACTCCCACAGGCTGTAGACGTCCAGCCCGAAGAAACCGACGCGCCGCTCGGGAGGCAGCCCCTGGTTGTGCCGGCGCAGCCACCGGGTGAAGGCCGCGACCTCGGTGTTGCCCCACATCCACGTCGGCCAGCGGTCGAAGCCCGCGAGTACCTCGCCGGGGTCCTCGGGCGCGCCCGGGGCCGCGACCACCGAGCAGTGCACGGCGTGGCAGTCGGGCCAGTCGCCCTCCACGGCGACGAAGGAGAACCCCTTCTCCTCGATCAGCCGACGGGTCAGCACGTCACGGAGCCGGTAGTAGTCGGCGGTGCCATGGGACGCCTCGCCCAGCAGGACGTAGCGGGCGTCGCCGATGCGGTCCAGCAGGGGGTCCAGGGAGCCCGGATCGGTCAGTGGCAGGGCCGCTTCCCGAATGCGGGCCTGTTCGGTGTCGGGCACGGCTCGCCTCCCTTCGCGGGGTGCACCACCGGGTCCCCGCCGCGTCGCGCCCCGAAACGCGAGGTCACGGCGGTATCCACGGAGACCGGGGAGTGGCTGCGCGCAGCGTGATGTGATGTGAATCACATCATGGGGCCGGTGGGTGTTGCTTCGCTCACCCGAGTGGGGGAATTCGGATAAAAAGCACATAAGCCTCAATGCTGGAGAGGGGACGACGCCCATGTCGTATCCGCAGTACTCCACCGGCATGACCGGACATCCCGAGATGGCGGAGATGCGGGAGCGGCTCGAACGCACCGCCTCCACCGGCAAGGCGATCGCCCTCGAAGGGCTGATCCTTCTGACCGGTCTCTACGCCGCGATCTCACCGTGGGCCGTCCACTTCGCGGGCCTGCGGAACATCACCGCCAACAACCTGATCGTCGGCATCACCATCGGCCTGATCGGTCTCGGCCTGGCCCTCGTGCCCGAGCGGATGTTCCGTCTGGCCTGGGCGCTGGTACCCCTGGGCGTCTGGCTCCTGATCTCGCCCTGGGTGGTCACCGCCTCGCACGGCGCGCGGGCCGGCGTCATCTGGAACAACGTCCTGATCGGCGTCGTCACCATGGCGCTCGGACTGGCCGCCATGGGTCTCACCATCGGCGTCGCCCGCCCGGACAAGCGTTGAGCCGAGGAGCGTGCCGCACCCGGCGGGTCCGGCACGCTCCCCGAGCAGACGGCGCGGTCTCCTGTCCGACGGCGCGGTCCCCGAGCGGGCGGGCACGGTTCCTGACCCGGTGGGCACGGTCCCCGAGCAGGCGGCACGGCGCCCGATCCGGCGGGTGGACAGCCGGTTTCGTCCACCGGGGCATGGAACCCGCACGGGGAGAGGCGGAAGCCACGCTTCCCGCCCCTCCATGCCAAGGCGAACGGATTGGAAGACAAGACGATGCCCACCACCCGCTCATCCGACTTCGAGCACGCCATCCACAGCGCGAACATCTGGCTCAAGGCGGTCGCGGAAGCCCTGGGAACGGACGACCGCCATCTCGCCCACCGGGTCCTGCGCACATGGCTGCACACCCTCCGGGACCGGCTCACCGTGGAGGTGTCGGCCCACCTCGCCGCACAACTCCCCGAACTGCTGCGCGGCGCCTACTACGACGGCTGGACGCCGAGTTCCGTGCCCATCAAGTACGACATCGACGGCTACGTGAACCGCTTCGTCCAGGAAGCCAAGGTCGACGCAGAGGACGTGCCGAAGATGGCCGCCGCCGTCACCACCGTCGTACGCGACCACGTCTCACCCGGCACGCTGGAGTCGGCACTGGAGCAGCTCCCGAACGACATCTGCGCCCTGCTGCTGCAGCCGGCCTGAACCGGGCCGGCCCGCTCGGCCGCCGCCGGACCAGGGCGCATGCCCGGGCACGGGTCAGCGCGCGCGGTCCGCCGTGACCAGCCACGACGTACTGAGCAGGCGTACCGTTCCGTCCGACGCCAGGTGGCCGCGCAACTGGTCCGTCAGGGCGCGGCGGGCGCGCTCGCGTGTGCGCGCGTCGGCCTGTTCCAGCAGGTGGCGGCCGGGGCCCGTGCCCCACAGGAACTCCGCCGCGTCCTCGGCGCCGTGTCCCCACACTCCGTGGGCCTGGACCCGGTCGACGGTGACGGCGGTGAATCCGGCCGCGGTGAGGATGTCCCGGATGCGGTCGGGAGCGGCCAGGGAGAACATGCCCGGCAGCCCGGGCGTCCCGAAGTCGCCGACCGGCAGCAGGCCGCGCAGGCTCGCGATCGCCGTCACCCAGCCGTTGTCCGCCGCGTCGGCCGGGCAGACGAACGCCAGCCGGCCGCCGGGGCACAGCGCCCGGCGGACATTGCCGAAGGCCACGGTCGGGTCGGTGAAGAACATCACCCCGTAGCGGCTGATCGCCGCGTCGAACGCGCCCTCCTCGAGGGGGTACACCTGCGCGTCGCCCTGTACGAAGGAGACGTTGCCGATGCCTTGGTCCTCCGCGCGGGTCCGTGCCTCGGCCAGCATCGGGGCGGACAGGTCGAGGCCCAGAGCGCGCCCCCGGGGCGCCCGGCGCGCGGCGCGGCGCGTGGTCTGCCCGGAGCCGCAGCCGACATCGAGGATCCGGTGCCCCCCGGTGATTCCCGCGGCGTCGAGCAACGGCTGGTCGAAACCTCCGTTCACGGCGTTCCAGCGGTCCTGGTGGCGGGCCCAGTGGGCGCCTTCGGGGCCGTTCCACGCCTGCGACTGACCGGTGTTGACGATGTCCGGCACGGATTCCGGCACGGGTGCCTCCAGGGACGACGACGAGAATGGGCGTGCGCCCAAACAGTATGGGCAGGTGCCCAAACTGGCAATGCCCAGTACTATCCGGTGAGTTGTGTCGTCTGAGCCGGAACGGGAGAGCGGCCCATGTCACCGCGGGGAGTGGCGACGCCGGACGTGCGCGAGCGGCTGTTCGCGGCTGCCGAGCGCGTCGTGGACAAGGGCGGCCCCGGCGCGCTCACCAGCCGGGCCGTCACCACCGAGGCGGGCTGCGCCAAGGGGCTGCTGCACGCGCACTTCGCGGGCCTCGACGATTTCGTGGCCGAACTCTGCCTCGACCGGTTCGCGCGGACGGCGGCGAAGGCGCGGGCACTGTCGGGACTCGTCGGGCAGGGCACGGTGGCGCGGAACCTCGACGCCGTCGTCCTCGCGCTGTTCGACTCCGGCGGCCCCGCGCTCTCCGGCCTCGCCCTGACCCGGCCCGCGGCGGCCCGGCGCATCCGCGAGGCGCTGGAAGGCGGGGCGCCCGGCTTCGCCGCGATCCAGGAGGCCGTCACCGGCTATCTGGCCGGCGAACAGAAGCTCGGCCGGCTCGCGGAGGCCGTCGACCCGCACACCGTGGCCCTCGCCCTGGTCGGCACCGCGCACCACCTGCTGATGACGAGCTGGCCGGGCACCCCCGACCCGCGGCCCGCCATGACGCGCCTGGTGGCCGCGCTCCTGCGGGACTGAGAGGCGGAGCGGGGCGGCTGCGGACCGGCCCGCGGGGCGCCATGGCCTGTGCGGGAACCCGCCCGCGCGCGTGGTACGGGGCGGCCGGTGATGTGCGCGGGCACGCGAAGGGCGAGGCGTAGGCACGTTCCGTGGTGAGTGGTGCGGTGTTGTCAGGGTTGTGCTGCACCTTCATTCGTGCGGTGTGTTTACGCGGTTCGGCCGGTTATCCCACGCCGGTCCGGTCATCACCGTTGCGGGACCGGCGCCCGCATGCCGGCGGACGGGGCGCCGATCCACACCCCTTCGGCTCGAGGTGCACGGAAGGAGGTGACAGACATGGAGAACCGCGAGGAGGTCTACGAGGCGCCGACGCTGAGCGAGGCCGGCGACTTCGCCGAGGTCACCCTCGGCTGGCCGTTCGGGTACCGCCGCGACGGCGGTCTCCCGCCGTACTGGCTGTACCCCTACGGCGAGTGAGCCCGGTGCTGTGAACCCGGTGGGCGCGCGCGACGCGGGCGCCCACCGGGCGCGGGGCCGCCCGACCCGCCCGTGAGGAGAAGGAGTGCCGTGGACGACTGGTGGGTGATGCTGCCCGATTCCCCGGCCGCCGCCGCTGTCGCGGACCGGCTGGGCCGGGAAGGCGTGCGCCGCGTGTCGCACGCCTCGGGACGGCCCTGGCTGGTGGGCCGTTGGGACGCCCGGCAGGAGGTGTCGGCCCGGGCGGGGGAGACCCGGATCGTGGTGCTGGGCCGGAGCACCGCGCGGGCCGGGACGCTACGGCGGCGGATCGGGCGGGTGCGCCGTCCCGCGGAGGCGGAACGGGCCGTGACGGGCCTGGCGGGCAGCTTCCATGTGCTGGCCTCGGTGGGCGGACGGGTGTGGGCGCGCGGTACGGCGTCGGCCGTGTGCCGCGTCTTCACCGCACACATCGACGGCGTACCGGTGGCGGCCGGCCGCGCCGATGTGCTGGCCGCCCTGTCGGGCGCGGACCCCGACCTCGGGGCGCTCGCCGTGCGGCTTCTTCACCCGTCGGTGGCCTCCACGGTCCTCGCCGACCGCACCTACTGGCGGAACGTACGCGCCGTACCCCCGCACGAGGCGTTGGTCTGGGAGCGCGACGGGCGCCGCGGGCCCGGGGCCCGCTGGTGGCGTCCCCCCGAACCGCACCTGTCCCTGGCGGAGGCCGCAGCCGAGGTGCGTACGGCACTGACGGACGCGGTCGGCACCTGTACGGCCGGTGGCGGCACGGTCAGCGCCGATCTCTCCGGAGGACTGGACTCGACGAGCCTGTGCTTCCTGGCCGCCCGGGAGACGGACCGGCTGGTCACCGTGCACTGGGAGGGACGGGACCCGGACAACGACGACGCCATCTGGGCCGCGCGCGCCCGCGAGGCACTGCCGTCGGCCACCCACCTGGTGCTGACCGGCGAGGAGTCACCCGACTGGTTCGCCGGCGTCGGAGGACTACGGCTGCCCAGCGAGGAACCCTGTGCCTGGGTGAGGGACTTCGCCAAACAGACCGACCTGCTGCGGCGGGCCGGGGAGCACGGCTCCCGGCTCCATCTGAGCGGTGGCGGCGGCGACGAGATGTTCACACCGTTCCCCTGCCACCTCCAGGACCTGGCCGCCACCCGGCCGTGGCAGGCATGGCAGCTGCTGAGCCGGCAACGCCACCAATGGCGCGCCGGCCACCTCTCGGTGGCCCGCGGCGTCCTCGGACGGACCTCCTACCGGCGATGGCTGCTGGACGCCGCCGACCACGTGACCCTCCCGCCGCCGTCGGGCCTCACGGGCATGCTCGGCTGGCAGCCCGAACCCCGCGCACCGGGCTGGGCCACCCCCGAGGCGGTGGCGATGATCACGGACGCGCTGCGCACCGCGGCGGCCGGCAGCCCCGAACCGCTCGCGCCCCAGCGGTCCGTGCACTGCGCGCTGCAACAGGTCCGTGAGGGCGGCAACACGATCCGCGTACTGAACCAGACGCTGACCGGCCCGGACCTGGCCCTGCCCTACACCGACGACGCGGTCGTCACCGCCGCCCTGTCGGTCCGCCCGCTGGAAGCCGTACGGCCGGGTACGTACAAACCGCTGCTGGGCGCCGCCCTGTCCGGCATCGTGCCCGCGCACATCCTGGCCCGCCCGGACAAGGGCCCGTACGACGCCGACTTCTACCACGGGCTGCGCCGCCACCGCGGGGAGCTGCTGGCCCTGACCGAGGACTCGCGGTTGGCCGAAGCCGGGCTGATCGACGCCGAACGGCTGCGCCGCACCCTGCACCACAACGCCGACGCCGCCGAACTCGACCCGCTGCTTCACACGTTGGGCTGCGAGGTGTGGCTCCGCTCGCTGGACGACGGTCCGGCCCCGGTGCCGTACCCGCCGGCCGCGACAGCGCGGTGAACAGGGGGGCGGCGATGGAAGGAGCGTGTTGATGTCCCTCTCGCTGGCCGCGTACGTGACCGCGGTCGACACCGACGGCGGTGCCATGGTCCTGCTGGACGAACGCACCGGGAAATACCGGCAGTTGAACCCCACGGGCGCGCTCGTCCTCCGCCTGCTGCTGCGGGGCGCCACCGCCGAGGACGCCGCGGCGGCCCTGACGGAACGCTATCCGCAGGCCGGCGGGCGGGCCGGCGAGGACGTCGCGCGCCTCGTGGAAGCCCTGCGGCGGGCCGGACTGCTGCGTGACTGAACCGCCCGCCGTCATCCCGCCGCCCGAACACCGGGAGGCCCGGAGGAGGTCCGGGAGCCCGGAGGACGCCCGAGAAAGACACTCTCGCCACCGCACCAGGAGCGTTCACCATGACCGACCTCATCGGAGCACCACAACCGTCCGTCGTCCCGCCGCCGCGCCGCCTGCTCGCCCTGCTGGCCGTGGCCGCCGCCCGCCCGCTGGCCGGCGCCGGACCGCGCCGCATCCGCGCCGTGCTGCACCTGCTGCGCCGCGGAGCCGTCCCCGCCACCCGGCAGCAGGCCGCCGCGGCCCGGCAGGCCGTCATCACCGTCAGCCCGCGCTGCGCCGCCGACCGCAGCTGCCTGCAACGCTCCCTGGCCACCGCCCTGTTGTGCCGGGCATGGGGAACCTGGCCCACCTGGTGCACCGGCGTGCGCACCGAACCCTTCCGCGCCCACGCCTGGGTCGCCGTCGGCTCCGAACCCGTGGGCGAACCGGCACACGAACGCGGCTACACGCCCGTCATCACCGTCCCGCCCCTGCCGCTCACCGGGAACCGCTCATGACCGGACGGCCGAGCCCCACCACGGACACCGCCGCCGGCGGCCGGGGAACCCGGCGTGCCCTGCCGTACGCGGTCCACACCCGGGGACTGACCAAGACCTACCCCGGCGGCCAGGACGCCGTACGGGGCGTGGACCTGACCGTCGCGACCGGCGAGATGTTCGCCTTCCTCGGCCCCAACGGCGCGGGAAAGTCCACCACCGTGTCCATGCTGTGCGCGCTGAAGAGGCCCAGCGCGGGAGACGCCTGGGTCGCCGGGGCGAACGTGCTCACCGAGTCCCACCTGGTGCGGCGCCGCGTCGGCGTCCTCTTCCAGCACAGCGCCCTGGAGCCCGACCTGACCTGCGCCCAGAGCCTGCAACTGCACGCGCGCCTGCACGGTCTGTCCCGCTCCGACGCCCGCTCCCGCACCGGCCAGGTGCTGAGCGCCGCCCGGCTCGCCGAGCACCGGCACGCACGGGTGCGCACCCTCTCCGGCGGCATGCGCCGCCGCCTCGACATCGCCCGCGCCCTGCTGCACGAGCCCCGCGTGCTCTTCCTGGACGAACCGACCGCCGGACTCGACCCGCCCGCCCGCGCCCGGCTGTGGCAGCACCTGCGCCGACTGCGGGAGGACGAGCGCATCACCGTCTTCGTCACCACGCACTACCTGGAGGAGGCCGAGTACTGCGACCGGCTCGCCATCATCGACCACGGCCGCATCGTCGCCCACGGCACGCCCGCTGGCCTGAAATCCGCCCTCGGGCAGGAGACCGTACGACTGCGCACCAGCGACAACCGGCGGGCCGCCGCGCTGCTCAGAACCGATCACGGCCGCACCGCCTTCGACGGCTGCGAGGAGGTCACCGTGCCGGTGACCGACAGCGCCGAGTGGCTGCCCAGGCTGTGCGCCACCCTCGGCGCACACGGCATCCACATCCATAGGGCCACCGCCACCGTGCCGACGCTGGACGACGTCTTCTTCCACCACACCGGCCGCCCCTTCGAGCCCGAGAGCGGCACCCCATGACGACGGCACGCGTCCCGTCCAGGGTGAGCCACACCGGGGAGGACGGCGTGCGTCAGGAACTGCGCGCCGTCCACGCACTCATCACGCGCGACTGGCTACGGCTGGCCGCCAACCCCACGAACACCGTGCTGATGCTCCTGCAGCCCCTGCTGTTCCTGCTCGCCTTCGGTGGCGGCCTGTCCGCACTCGTCCCCGACAGCGCCGTCGGCGGCCAGTACCGTGCCTTCCTCTATCCCGGCATCCTGCTCATGGCCATCCAGGCGCCGGCCATCAGCGTGGGCATCCGTCTGATCACCGACCGGTACAACGGCACCATCCGCGAGCTGCTCGTCACCCCCGCCCGCCGGTCGAGCCTGCTGTGCGGGATCTGCCTCGGCGGCTGTGCCACGGCCACGGCCCAGGGCGCGGTCCTGCTCGCCCTGGCACCGGCCGGCGGACTGCCCTACCGGCCCCTGCCGCTCGCCGGCCTCCTCGCGGAACTGGCCCTGGCCGCCTTCACGGTGACCGCGCTCGCCCTCGTACCGGCCGTACACACGCGGCGGCCCGAGACCTTCAGCACGCTCCTGGCGCTGACCAGCGCCCCCCTGCTCTTCGGATCGGGCGCACTCGTCCCCCTGTCCACCCTGCCCTCCTGGGTGACCACCGCGGCCGCCCTCAACCCGCTCGCCTACGCCACCGACCTCCTGCGCCGCACCGCGGGCCCCACCACGGCCGCCGGCGTCCACTGGGGCACATGGCAGCCACCGCCGGCCCTGGAGGCGGGCGTCCTCCTGCTGACCGCGATCACCGCCCTTCTCTGCACGGCCCACCGCTTCGGCCGCACCGACGACATGACGTGACGCCACGTTTCTCCGTGACCGGGCTTCCGCCAAGTCGGCGGGTACCGACGGAGCACATGCCGGTGACGACGCACACCGGGCAACAGCCGTCGTGCCGCGGCCCGCGCCTGTCCGTGGCTCATCCGGGGACGGCGACCGGCATGCCCTCCGGCTCGCGCGCCCGGCGCAGCACCTTCGCGGTCCGTACGACCGGGGCGGCCGCGATCGTCGCCGCCCACTCCGCGGGGCCCTTCTCGCGGGCCGGACCGACCACCACCAGCGTGCCGCCGGGCCGCAGCAACTCGCGCATCCGGACCAGGGCGGCCTCGAAGCCCATGTGAGGAATCGCGGTCACCGAGCGGATGGAGTCGTACCCCTCGTCCGGCAGATCAGCGGCCAGGAAGTCGCCCTCGACGAAGGTGAGTCGCGGGTCGTCGGCGGAGAGCTCACGCGCGTGGGCGATCATCCGGGCCGATGTGCCGATCCCCGTGACCCGCTCGGCCCGCCCGGTCGGCTTCCGCGCCGGCGGACCGTCCCCGCAGCCGACGTCCAGCGCGTCCCCGCGACCATCGGGAACCGCGCGGAGGATGCCCGAGTGCCGGGCGACGTCGGTGTTCCAGTACGGCGTCGGGCCGGCGTCATCCGACAAGAGAGGCCTCACCGGGAGCGGCGAGCACAGGGTGGCGGTGATGTCGACCAGCGGCTGTGACAGCCGGGTTCAGCCGTGGGTCAGCGCCGGCGTGTACGTGTGGTCGCCCAGGGCGCGGTGGACCAGTTCGAGCACCATGGCGGTCACCCGGCGCTCGTCGAGGCCGGTCCTGTCGTCCTCCTGGCCGATGAGGTCGTCCAGCAGGCCGTCGGACGCGTGGTAGGCCATGCGGAACGCCACGCGGGTGTCGCCGGCCCGGAACGCCCCGGCGTCCGTGCCCTCTTCGACGAACGCGCACATCAGGTCGATGACCCGCTGGTTGGCCTGCCGGCACAGCTCCAGGGCCTTGGCGTTGGCCGAGCCGTAGACGATCCGGTGCAGCTCGGCGTTCGCGATGGCGTGCCGGACGAGGGCGCTCATCACCCGGTCGATGGTGGGCCACCAGTCGTCGCTCTCGTCCAGGATCTCCTGCGCGGTGGAGACGATGGCGTCGACATAGCGCTCCCACAGCGCGCCGAGCAGGTGGTCCTTGGACTCGAAGTACAGGTAGAAGGTGCCCTTGCCGATCTCGGCCGCGTCCGCGAGTTCGGAGATGGTGGCGCGTTCGAAGCCCGTTGTGCCGAACACGCGTTGCCCTGCGCGCAGGATGTCGTCCCTGCGGTCGTCGGGGCTCTTGGTGACTCGCTTCCTCCGCGTCGTCGCCGGCATGCCCACCTCCGTTCACGCGGTGTCGTGGAGCCCTGTAGGGGCTGCCCAATATATCTGACCGCCGGTCGGTTCCCTTCCGTTGACTGACCGTCGGTCATTTGTTTGACTGACCGCCGGTCACGAACGCCTGGCCGACGCACCACGACGACGCACCCGAGGACCACGAGATGACCACGCAAGGCATGACAACCCCTGCGGAACCCAAGACCGCCCCGCGGAGCCCGGCCCGCTTCTGGGCCACCGCCTATACGCTCTTCTGCCTGCTCACCGGCACCAACCTGCCCACGCCCCTGTACCGAGGCTACGAGCGGGAGTTCGGCTTCTCCCCGCTCGTGGTCACGCTGATCTTCGCGGTGTACGTGGCCTCGCTGATCCCCTCCTTACTGATCGCCGGCCCGCTGTCCGACTCCGTGGGGCGCCGCGCCGTACTCCTGCCGGCCGTGGTACTGGCCGCCCTCGGCTCGCTCGCCTTCGCGCTCGCCGACGGCGTCGGCCGGCTCTTCGCCGCCCGCCTGCTCCAGGGCCTCGCCGTGGGTGCCGCCTCCGGCGCGCTCACCGCGGCACTGACCGAGCTGGAACCCCGTGGCGACCGGGGCCGGGCCGCGCTGGTGTCCACGGTCGCCTCCGTCGGCGGGCTGGGGGCGGGCCCCCTGATCGCGGGCCTGCTCGCCGAGTACGCCCCCTGGCCCTACGTCCTGCCCTACGCCCTGGAGATCGTGCTGCTGGTCCCCGCGGCCATCACCATGGTCACCCTTCCCGTCACCCGTCCCACCACCCGCTGGCGCCCGCGCCGCCCCACCGTCCCGGCGTCGATGCGCGGGCTGTTCCTCTCCAGCGGCACGGCGAGCTTCCTCGCCTTCTCCGTGACCGGCCTCTTCCTGAGCCTGGTGCCGACCTACGTCACGAAACTCTCCGGCAGCGACAACCTCGCCCTGGCCGGCGGCGCCGTCACACTGATGCTCGCCTGCTCCGTACTCGCCCAGATCGCGGCGGCGGGGCGCCGGGCACTCGGCATCCAGCTCACCGGCCTGGTCGTGCTGGCCGCGGGCCTGGTGCTGCTGGCCGCGGCCGGTGGTCTCTCCTCCCTGCCGCTGCTGCTGGCAGCCACCGTCGTCGGCGGCGCCGGGCAGGGACTGGCCTTTCTCGGCGCCGTCACCGAGATCAACCGGGCCGCCCCCCAGGGCAGGCACGCGGACGTACTCTCCAGCTTCTACGTCGTCGTCTACCTCGGCGTGGGCGTCCCCGTCATCGGCGTCGGCCTCCTGGCCACGACCACCGGTCTGCTGACGGCCGTGCAAGTCTTCGCCGCCCTGGTGTCCGCGCTGTGCCTGCTGGACGCGGCCGTCCTCTTCCGCAGGCACATGACCGGGTCTGGAAACAAGGACGGGGAACAGGGTTGAGTCCTGCCTCATGACCCAGTACGTCAAGACTTTCCATGCCCTGGAGATCGGTGACGGTGGCGACGGGCGATGGGCCGAGCGGGTCCGGCCGGCCATGGCGGGCGCGGCGGACTGGCTGACCGAGGAGGGGAGGACTCCCGAGGTGCGGCCCGTGCCCGGCGGCTCTTCGAGGAGCACATGCCCGAACTCGTCCCGGCACTCGACCGGCTCGCCGGCCAACTGCCCTCACCCGAGGCCGGAACTCTTCTCACCATGGCAGCGGTGCGGCCGTTCTTCTCCGGCCGCACCCAGATCGGCCGCGACGGCACCCTGCTCAGGAACTACGACTAGGCTCCCGAACACTGCGAAGGCACCATCGTCTCCTCCCACCTCCTGCGCCCCGTGATCGGCATGCGGGAGGCCGGGTGGGGGCTGCTGGACGGCATGAACGACGCGGGCCTCGCGGTGTCGCTCACCTTCGGCGGGCGGTACGTCCACGGACGGGGATTCGCCCTCCCCCTGGTGCTGCGCCATCTGCTGGAGACCTGCCGGACTGTCGACGAGGCGCTGGGCAGACTGCGCACGATACCCATTGCGATTCCGCAGAACGTCACCCTCGTCGACCCGGACCGGACCGCAGCTGGAAGCACTCCTTCGACGCCTTCTCCCCGGGTACCCTCACCGTCACCCTGGGGCTCCCGGACGAGGGGAGCGACGACAGCTGACGGGGCGCCCGCCGGCGCGGTGACCGTAGCGCCGCCGTGACCGCCCGCACGTGACGATGTTCCTCCGTGCCCTCCGTGAACGGGCGGCTCCGGCCCACGAGTTGTCAGCGATGCGCTGACCGGCGTTCGTACACGATCACCCTGCGGCCGCGGGTCTGCTTGTCGGCCACCGGAACGAAGTACCGGTGCAGGACGGCGGTCTTCGTCCTCTCCCGGGCGGCTGCCACCGGGCGGGCCGCCGGAGCCGCGTCCGTCACCAGGAGGACTCGCTGTTCGGCGAGGAGCGCGGCGCGTATGCGCTCCGGTTCGGTCTCGACACCTTTGAGAGTGCCGGACCTCTCCGGGGACTCCGCCAGCGCTATGTCCCGCAGGCCCGCGAAGGCGTCCGGGGTGACGGACTTGGTGTCCCTGCGGTCTGCGGGTACGAAGAGAACCGCGTCCCCGGGCCGCTTCAGGTGCCGTATGTCCGAGGCGACCGCCAGGACGTCGTCCACTCTGCTCGCCGGGGACCGCTTGGCCAGTGACTGCGGCAGCAGGGCCGGCACGGCCACGGCGAGCGTGACGGGGAGGATCCACCTCGACGCCCTCGGGAAGCGGGGCCTGGCGGCCCGTATCGCCGCGCCGACGGCCGTACCGATCAGGAGCGCCAGCCCCAGCATGCTGTAGAGGATGTAGCGGTCCAGGAAGATCGGCTGGATCAAGGACAGGGAGGCGAGGCCGAGTTGGGGCACCGCGAGCAGCGGCAGCCCTACGGCCGCCGCCGATGGACGGCCTGCCCGCGGCCGGTCCGGCAGCGCGCCGGCGCCGCCGATCGCCAGGAGAACCGCCGGGCCGATCAGCATGTGCCAGGACAGTGGCGGGATCCAGGCCACCTGCCCGGACTGGCCCCGGCTGAACAGGATCAGCGGCAGCACTCCGGCTGTGGCACACCCGGCCGCCACCGCCCAGCGGGCAAGGACCGCGCGCTCGGCCCGGGTCCAGAGCAAGGTGGCCAGATGCGCCGCGAGGATCATGAGCGAGAGCCAGTTCAGCAGGCCGGTGAGGAGGACAGTGGTGCCGTAGGCAGCCCAATGGTGTGTCCGGGCGGGTCTTTGGAGGACGGTGGTGAGGAGCAGGGTGGAGATCGCCGCGCCGGCCGCCACCAGTGCGTACGACCGGCCCTCCTGGAGATGGAACTGCACGGCCGGCAGCAGCCCGAACGCCATGCCGCCGGCCAGGCCCGCCCACCTGCCCGCCAGTCGGCGGCCGATGACGGCCACGCAAGCCGCCGCGACCGCTGTGGCCAGCACCGATGGCAGCCGCAGGGTCGTGGTGCCGGGGCCGAAACACGTGAACAGCACGTGCATCAGCAGGTAATAGAGCCCATGGACCACGTCGATGTTCGCCAACAGGGGCCATATCTCCGCCGTCGAGCGCTGGGCCACCTGCCAGGTCGCGGCCTCGTCCCGCCACACACTGTCCTGCCGCGACAGCCCCCACAGGCCGAAGGCGCACGTCCACAGCATCGGCAGCAGCCACACGACAGCCGTGCGTAACGAGGGAGTCGGCGCCGCACGTGGTGCCCCGGCCAGGGAAGGTGGGAGTGCGGTGTCCGACGTGCGGCCAGGTGACATGAGGAGAGGCTCCCGAAGCGGTTGTCCATGAGGGTTGACGGCCGGAAGTCACCTCCCGGCCGTCAACCGTATCCCGCCCCGGGTGAAGCCCTGAGTGCTAGGTGACGGGGGAGTCCGCGGATGTCCGGGTGCGGGGAGCGGCCTGGTAGGAGGCCAGCAGACGGAGCTTCTCGTCGTTGTCGCTGTCGCGGTCGGCGTGGTAGAGGACGAGGAGCAGACCGGGCGATCCGGAGACCAGGAGCTTCTCCCGGTTCAGCGTGATTGCGCCGACGTGCGGATGGTCGAGCGTGACGGACGCGCCCTCGCGGGCGTGCACGTCATGGCGTGCCCACAGCCGGCGGAACCGGTCGCTCGTGAGGGAGAGTTCGCCCACCAGCTCGATGAACCGAGGATCGTCGGTGTCCGTGCCGACCGACTCGCGGAACCCGGCTACCAGACTGCCGGTGGCCTCCTCCCAAGCGGGGTAGAGGGACCGCTCGGCCGGATCGAGGAACACGTCCCGCAGCCGGTTGCGGCCGGCCACCAGCCGGGGCGAGAGCGCCGTCGCCAGCGGGTTCGCCGCCAGTACGTCGAAGTAGCGGCCTTCGACGAACGCCGGCTGCGTCAGCGAGTCCAGGAGCCCCCGGATCCCGGCGGGCACGACCTCCTTGCGGGGCCGGCGGCGGCCGCGGCGGGGACTGTCGGAGCCCAGTCCGAGCAGATAGGCGGTCCCCGCGTCATCGAGCCGCAGCACCCGGGCGAGCGCCTCGAGCACCTGGACGGAAGGGTTGCGGTCGCGGCCCTGTTCCAGGCGCAGGTAATAGTCGGCACTGATACCGGCGAGCATCGCGACCTCCTCGCGGCGCAGACCGGGAACGCGGCGGACACCGAGCTGCGGCAGACCGACACTCTCCGGCGTGACGAGTTCGCGGCGGGCGCGCAGGTACTCGCCGAGCATGTTCGTGTGGCGGGTCATGCAGCGAGCGTAGGCGGATCCTCGGACACGTGCCTGGTCCTGTCACCCCCAGGATCACGAGGGCCCTGTCCCGCTGCCGTGCCGGGGCGAAGGATCGACCCCGAGCTGGTTCAGCGACGAGAGGAAGCAACCGACATGACCGTGACAACCGACACGACCGTGACACTCGTCACCGGAGCGAACAAGGGAATCGGACGCGAGACCGCCCGTCGGCTGATCAAGGAAGGGCACACCGTCTACATCGGGGCACGCAGCGTGGAGCGCGGGCAGGCCGCGGCGGCCGAGCTGGGCGCCCGGTTCGTACGCCTCGACGTCACCGACGACGCATCGGTCCAGGCAGCCATGCGGCTGATCGAGGAGCGCGAGGGCCGCCTCGACGTCCTCGTCAACAACGCCGGCATCGCGGACCACACCCTCGGCACCGACGGGGTCACCGCCCAGAGCGCGCACACCGTGTTCGAGACCAACGTCGTCGGCGTCGTCCGGGTCACCCAGGCCGCGCTCCCGCTGCTGCGGGCGTCGGACAACCCGGTCGTGGTGAACGTCTCCAGCGCACTCGGCTCGTTCTGGGCGGTCACCAACCCCGAGCGCCGCCAGTCGCACTACGCCTTCATCGTCTACGGGGCGAGCAAGGCGGCCGTGTCCATGCTCACCGTCCAATACGCCAAGGCACTGCCGGGCTTCAAGGTCAACGCCGTCGAACCCGGCTTCACCGCCACCGACTTCACCGCGGACTTCCCGGGCGGGCGACCCGTGGAAGAGAGCGCCGAAGTCGTCGTACGCATGGCCACCCTCGGCAAGGACGGCCCCACCGGCACGTTCCAGGAGGACGGCGGCGAGCTGCCCTGGTAGCTCCGCACCGTCCCCCGCCAGGCCGGTGACCGGCGCGGTCGGCTGCCGCTTCGCCGGCGACGACGGCGACGGTCTTGCCGGGGCCGGCCTCGGTGGCGAGGGCTCCGTACCAGCCGGTGCCGAGGGCGCCGGAGGCGGCGAGCAGCGAGGGGATCAGGTCTTCGACCGGCTGCGCGGGGGTGGCGACGAGGGTTCCGTCCGCGTACGGGAAGCGGGCACCGCTTCCGCGGACCGCCGGGACCGGGCGGCCGGCGCAAGCGGCTCACCTCGGTGAGGGCGCCGGGGCCGCCTGCCGCGGGCACGCCCCTCAGACACGGGGCCCCACCGTTGCCATGGCCCGGTCCAGGGCGTCGGCGAACGAGCCCTTCCCGTCCGAGGCGGACCAGGAGTGCTGAGCGGCGAGCAGGCAACCGAACGCCGCGGCCGTCAGGGCACGGGGTGCCGGGTCGTCGGGGGCGTAGGGGGCACCGGTCGAGGCGGCCCGCTCGATCAGCTCGGTGACGACGGCCTCCTGCGTCCGGTGCAGCTTCTGGAGATAGCCGGCGAGCAGCACGGGCGTCTCGAAGACCATCCGGTGCACCGGCGCCACCCGGTGCTGGTGCCCCGGCACCTCCGGGCGGGCCGCCGGCACATCGAGCACCCGGCGCAGGGAGGTCCACACCGGCTCGCCGGCCGGGCGAGCGCGCAGGGCGGCGAGCATGTCGTCCAGGACGAGACCGAAGTGGCCGAGGACGATCTCCTCCTTGGTGGCGAAATAGCGGAAGACACTGCGCTGGGACATCCCCACGGCCGCCGCGATGTCGTCGACGGTCGTCGCCTCGAAGCCGCGCTCCAGGAACAGCGCGGTGGCGGCTTCGGCGATCTCCTTCCGCACCGCGCGGCGGGAGAGCTCCCGCAGGCCGACCCGTTTCCCACCCATGACCCACGCACTCTAGCGAGCCGGACGGTGGTCGACGGCCCGGACGGCGACGGCGGCCGCGTCCGGCATGCCGGAAGACCGGAGGTTCAGGCGCGGCTCGGAGAGGGGTCCGGTTCGGAGAGGGGTGCCGTCGTACGGAGGGGGAGGAGCAGCGGGGTCGCCAGGACCAGCACGCCGGCCAGGCCGATGGCCGTACGCGGGCCGAGCAGGCCGCCCAGCACGCCCCAGACGGCGGTCAGCAGCGCGGTCGAGGACTTGACCGTCACGGTCCAGGCGGACAGTGTGCGGGCGACCCGGTCGGGCGCGGTGCGCTCCAGGCGGTAGGTGGCGTAGACCGGGTTGAACACCCCGCAGCAGAAGATGAGCCCCAGCTCCACGCCCATCACCAGCAGCAGCCCTCCGGTGCCGGGCCCCAGGAAGGCCAGGCCCACGGGCCACAGCGCGCGCAGGGCACCGGAGACCACCAGAACCCGGAGCTGCCCGAACCGGGTGACGAGCGGCCGGGCCAGCCGTGAGCCGGCCAGCCCGGCGAGGGAGGGCACGGCGAAGGCGAGGCCGTACTGCCACGGCGCGAACCCGAACCGGCCCAGCATCAGGACGGCCAGCAGCGGCTCGGCGGCCATCACCAGGCCGTTGAACAGGGCGGTGTTGAAGAACAAGGGGCGCAGCGCCGCGTCGGAGAGGATGTACCGCCAGCCGTCGAGCAGGTCCCCGGCCCGCATGCGCGCGGCCCGCCGGCGCTCCGGCCGCGGCTCGTGTCCGCCCATCGCGCGGATGCCGAGCGCCGAGAGCAGATAGCTGACCGCGTCGGCCAGCACCGTCGCCACCGGCCCGAGGAACGCGATCGCCGCGCCGCCCAGTGGCGGCCCCACGATCGTGGCCGTCCAGGCCGTGGACTCGAACCGGGCGTTGGCGACGAGCAGGCCCTCGCCGGGCAGCAGCGTCTTCAGGTACGCGCCCGAAGCGGTGCGGAAGGTGATGTCGGCCGCCGCGACGACGACCGCGACCAGCAGGAGCTGAGGAAAGGTGAGGGCTCCGAACGCGAACGCCACCGGGACCGTCAGCAGCGCCGCGCACCGCGCCAGGTCCATCCCGATCAGCACCGGCCGCTTGCGGCGGAACTCCACCCACGGACCGAGCGGCACCGCCACGGCCGCGCCCACCGCGGCCCCCACGGAGGACAGCGCGGCGACCTGGGCCGGGCCCGCGTCCAGCACCTGGATGGCGATCAGCGGGAACGCGCCGAAGGCGAGCCAGGTACCGATCGCGCTGGTCCCGTACGCGGCCCAGAGCCACCCGAACCGCCGCCCCAGCCGAGGGCCGGGCACATGCCCCGGCCGGTGTCCGCTCTCCATACCCGCGTCCCCTCGCATCCGTACAACCGCTCCGCGACCAGTGGCATCAAAGCGAGGGTGGGGCCCGGGGATCAAACAACCGCGGAGCCCCACACCACAACCAACGGTTGTGGTCATAGGGTGTCGGCATGGACCTCGAAACCGTCCGGACCTTCGTCGTCGCCGCCGAGGCGGGGCAGTTCCAGGGGGCCGCCGCCGAGCTGTCGCTCACCCAGCAGGCCGTCTCCAAGCGCATCGCCGCGCTCGAGCGCGACCTCGGGGTGCGGCTGTTCACCCGCACCCCGCGCGGTGCCGAACTCACCATCGACGGGCAGGCCTTCCTCCCGCACGCGCGCGAGCTGCTGCGCATCGCCGAGCGCGCGGTCACCTCCGTGCGCACCGGCCGCCGTCCGCTGCGCGTCGACGTGATCGCCTCGCGCTCCGCGCCGTCCGGCCTGATGCGCGACTTCCACCACGCGCACCCCGGGATCGAGCTCGACGTGGTGTGGCTGTTCGACATCGAGGCGGCCGTCACCGCGCTGCGGACCGGCGAGATCGACGCCTCCTTCCGCGCCGTGGCCGCGCCCGGCCGGCCCCTCCCCGAGGACATCGAGTCCGCGCGGGTGCTCGACGAGCCGCTCCAGCTCCTCACCGGCCCCGCCCATGCCCTGGCGGGCGCCCGGTCCGTGCCCCTCGAACGGCTCGCCGGGCACCGCATCTGGATGCCCGGCGTCGTCCCAGGCACCGAGTGGGCCGCCTACTACGACGACCTCGTGGCCGAGTTCGGGCTCACCATCGAGGCGACCGGCCCCAACTTCGGCTCCGACGCCCTCCTCGACACCGTCGCCGACACCCCGGCCCTGGCCACCTTCATGGGCGCGCACACGCGCCTCGTCTGGCCCGCCGGCCACGGACTGCGCCGCATCCCGGTGACCGGCCCGACGCCCGTCTACCCGCACTCCCTCCTCTGGCACCGCGACAACCCCCACCCGGCGCTGGACACGCTCCGCGCCCACCTCGCCGCCAGAGCGAGCGGCCACGACGCCGCCGGGACCTGGACACCGGCCTGGACACTGCCGCGCTGACCCCCCGGCCGTCTGCGCGATCACCCGACCCCCGACTCACGGACGACGGCCCGGCCTGCCGGGGGCGGCCACCCGTGTCGGCGGCGGGCCCTTGTCCGCGTCCCCACCGGTCCGACGCAGGCGGTCACACGCTTCAGGACACGCTGATGTCGGTGTGCGCCTGAGCCACGCGCAGCAGTGCCTTCGCGATCACGTCGGCCTCGTCGTCGCTCAGATGCCGGGCGAAGTGCTCCCAGATGCCGCGCAGGTAGACCGGCGCCGTCTCGCGCAGCGCGGCCAGGCCGTCCTCGGTGATCACCGCCCAGGTCACCCGCTTGTCCGTGGGATCGGGCCGCTTTGTCACCAGGCCGAGCCGGGCCATCTCGTCCACCAGCCGGCTGACCCGGGTCCGGCTGAGGACCACACGCTCGGCGACTTCCTGCATGCGCAGGCCCCGCTCGCCCCCCGCACGTAGCTCCAGAAGTACGTCGTACCAGGTCAGCGGGATACGGCCGTTGCGCTGGACGTCGCTCTCGATCGCCCGCACGGCGGAGTTGTGGGCCAGCAGCAGCGCTCGCCACGCCTCGACTCGGTGCTCACCTTCGTTCACGAGAAGAGTGTATCCAGACTTGCTTGCGTGCGCACGCACGGATTAAGGTGTGTGCAGACGCACTGATTTCCGCTTCGAAAACGGGAGGCGTACATGGTCCAGCGGATCACGCGTGACGAGCTGAAGAAGAAGATCGAGGAAGGGCTGGTGACGGTCGTCGAGGCCCTGCCCGCCCAGTACTACAACGACAAGCACCTGCCCGGCGCGCTCAACCTGCCGCACGACCAGGTCGACCAGCTGGCTCCCGGCCTGCTGCCCGACAAGGAGGCGGAGGTCGTCGTCTACTGCGCCAACGAGCCGTGCCCCAACTCCGGCATCGCGGCCCAGCGGCTGGCGGAGCTGGGATACGTCAACGTCAGGGAATACGGCGAGGGCAAGGACGACTGGGTCGGGGCCGGCCTGCCGACCGAGTCCGGCGCCTGATCGGAGGACCGACCACATGACCACGTCACCGACCCGTACCGTCGACGGGGTGGAACTGCCCGCGGCCGGCACCTGGAAGATCGACCCCGGACACGCCGAAGTCGGCTTCGTCGGACGGCACTTCATGCTGACCAAGGTGCGCGGCCGGTTCACCGGCGTGGACGCCACGGTCGAGATCGGCGAGCGCCCGGAGGACAGCAAGGTCACCGCCGTCATCGACATGACCAGCGTGGACAGCGGCGACCGGACGCGCGACGACCACCTGCGCTCCGCGGACTTCTTCGACACGGAGAAACACCCCAAGGCCACCTTCGTCTCCACCGCGGTCACCTGGGACGGCAAGCGCGGCACCCTCGCCGGCGACCTGACCATCAAGGACGTCACCCGCCCGGTGACCCTGGAGGTGGACTACCTGGGCTACGCGCGCGACCCCTGGGGCAACGACCGCACGGTCTTCTCCGCCCACGGCAAGATCAACCGAGAGGACTGGGGCCTGACCTGGAACATGGTCCTGGACTCCGGCGGCATCCTCGTCTCCAAGGAGATCGAGCTGTCGCTGGACCTGGAGGCGATCAAGGAGGCCTGACCTCCCGTCCTGAGGGGCCCCGGTGTGCCGGCCTGCGCACCGGGGCCCGTCCGGCATGCGGCGACACGTGCGATGCGTGCCACCGTGCCACGACATGCCGGCGCGCGTGCTCTTGTGCGTGTCGGTGTGCCGTGTGCCATATGTGCCACACGCGTCACGTACGCTCCGCAGCCGCATACCCGCCCGCCCCTCATGCGCCCGCGTGCTCCCGCGCGCCTCCCCGTCCTGACCGTGCGCCCGCTCGGCCGCCGACGGTCCGCCGGACGGCTGGGCGTTTCCCGCCGCACTCGCGGAGCAGGAGGACGGCAAGCCCCGCCATGCCGCCGAACGCCGGTGGAACCGGCCGCCGTTGCCCACCTGCGCATCGGCGTGAAGGCACCCGTAGACACCGTTTTCCCACGCCGTGCCGACGGCACGGCGCCTGACCCGTGCCCGGCATCGCGCACCGCAGAGCGCACGCCGGGAAGCCGGTGCGCGGCCTGTCAAAAGGCGGTCCTTTGTGACGGTGAGTCGCTTGTCCCGCCGCCGCCGACTGTGGCACAGTCACCTACCGGACGAAGTCCGTATACGGGGGTATACATGTCTGGAACTCGTTTCCGAACTCACGTCGTAGCCGGCGACGAGCACTCTGGCCTCCTTCCGTAGGAGCACCCTTCCCACCGTCCGACCGCGACGGTTCTCCGTGTGCCCTGGGCCACGGCCCGCACAAGTCCTCTGAAACACGAGCCGGGTCTCCCGCACGCCGGGACGGGCCCGCTCGTGCCCGCACTCGTACGCCGTACGACTGGAGGAACCATGACCATGCACGCCGGCACCACTGTGAGCACCGCGCACGACCTACGGCTGCTCGATCTGACACAGCATGAGATCCAGGCCCTGCGCACCGAGTTCAACCTCGCCGACGCCCACACCCACCAGCGCCAGTCCGCCGCCCAGCACGAGATCGTCGGCCGCCTTCCCCAGCTGTGGTACGAGGCGGAGGAGGGCCTCCAGGCCACCTACGAGCAGCGCTTCACCGAGGCGTTCTTCCGCCTCCACCGCCAGCCCACCGCCCTGGCCAGGAACAAGACGCTCCTGTCGTACGCCGCTTCCATCTCCACCATGGTCGTGGCGATGTACCTCAAGCAGCGGCGCGCCGCCGTCACCCTGGTCGAGCCGTGCTTCGACAACCTGCACGACGTCCTGTCGAACATGGGCGTGCCGCTGTACCCCGTCGAGGAGTCGGCGCTGCACGACCCCGACCGCATCTACACCGAACTCAAGCGCCGGGTCCGCACCGACGCGCTGTTCCTCGTCGACCCCAACAACCCCACCGGCTTCACGCTCATGCGGCACGGCCGCAAGGGGCTGGAAGAGGTCGTCCGGTTCTGCAAGGACCACAACAAACTGCTGGTCATCGACTTCTGCTTCGCCTCGTTCACCCTCTACGACCCCGAACTCGCCCGGTTCGACGTCTACGAGCTGCTGGAGGAGTCCGGGGTGAGCTACCTGGCGATCGAGGACACCGGAAAGACCTGGCCGGTGCAGGACGCCAAGGCCGCCATGCTCACGGCCAGCGAGGACATCAAGGACGACATCTACAACCTGCACACCAGCGTGCTGCTGAACGTCTCGCCGTTCGTGCTCAATATGCTGACCCAGTACGTGGAGAACTCCCGCGAGGACGGTCTGGCCTCGGTCCGCGAGGTGCTCGACACCAACCGGGCCGCCGTCCGGGAGGCGCTGCGCGGCACGATCCTCGACTACCAGGAACCGGTCGCCAAGACCAGCGTCGCCTGGGCGCGGATCACCCACCCCGAGCTGACCGCGAGCGAACTCCAGCGGGAGCTGCGCGCGGAGGGCGTGTACGTGTTGCCCGGGCGGTACTTCTACTGGAGCCAGCCCGGCCGCGGCGAGCCCTATGTCCGCATGGCCCTGGCCCGCGAGCCGGAGATGTTCGCCGGCGCGATGCAGCGGCTGCGGAAGGTGCTGGACCGCTATGCCCGCTGACACCCCCGCCGCACCGGACCGTGAGGTCTTCGTCGACGCGGCGCTGTTCCTCGGCATGCACAGCCAGGACGACGGCCTGCGCGTCGCCTGCAAGGCGTTCTTCGTGGAACGGCTCGACACCCGTGTGGTCATGAACCTGGAACAGGTGGGCCGCTGCGACGACGTCATCTGGAGCTACTCACGAGAACTCCAGGACCTCTACTACCCGTTCATGGACCAGCTCCACACGGTCATGGACATCAGCCGGGAAGGGTACGACCGGGCGGACGTCGGCCTGGCCCTGTCCGACCCCGCCCTGCCCGGCCAACTGCCCTTCATCGACCGGCTGTTGATCGCCATGGTCGTCAACCGCAAGGGGCTGCTGCACACCGTCGGCCCCCGCGGGGCCGCCTTCGGGGGACTCCCCGTGCGCGCCGTGGCCGCCCGGCCCGCCGGCGCGCCCGAGCCCGCCTTCCCCGAGCCGCTGGAGCGGCTCTACCGCGCATCGCTCGCCCTGCGCCTGCCCCCGGACCGGCTGGGCATACCGGCACCGGACCGGGCCGCGGCGCGGGACCGTACCTGAGGGAGCCCGAGATGTACCAGGGAGTGATCGCGGCCCTGGTGACGCCGCTCTCGGAGACCGGTGAGGTCTCCGAGAGCGGGGTCGCCCGGCTGCTGGACACCGTCCGACCCCATGCCGACGCCCTGCTGCCCAACCTCAGCACCGGCGAAGGACGCCGGCTCAGCGACCGGCAGTGGGAGGACATGCTCACGGCGACCGTGAAACACGCCGGCGGCCTGCCCGTCCTCGCCGGCATCCTGCGGCCCACCACGGAACGGGTGCTGGAGCGGGCCCGGGTCGCGGTGGACCTCGGCGCCCAGGCACTGGTCGCCACCACCCCGTACGGCCCGGGGATCACCCAGGACGAGATCCGCCGCCACTTCACCGAACTCGGCGAGCGCGGCGGCCTGCCGGTCGTCGTCTACCACGGCACCGAGGTCGCGGGGAACGCCGCCGACTTCGACACCCTGCTGCGGATCTGCGAACTGCCCTCGGTGGTGGCCGTCAAGGACTCCTCGGGCAGCGCGGACTTCACCCGGCGGCTGGTCCGGGCCCGGCCCGGGGCGCGGATCCTCGCCGGGCTGGAACACCTGCTGCTGGAGTCCGGGCCCGTCGACGGATACGTGGTCGCGCTCGCCAACGCCGAACCGGCGCTGTGCGCCGACCTGTTCGCCGGCCGGCTCACCGATCCGGCCGCCCGCCTCGCCGACGCCTGCGCACGCTACGGCCTGGAGCGGGACGACTGGTACCGGCGGATCAAGACCGCGCTGTACCACCGCGGCGTACTGGAGACCGACAGGACCGTGGAGACCGCGGAGGTGGGCGAATGAACACCGAGGCCCCAGTCGTACCGGGTCCCCCGGCGGCTCGCCCGGCCGTGCCCTCCTGGCCCGCCCCGGCCTCCGGCGGCGAGTCGGTCCACCGAGAACTGTTCCGGCTCAACCGCACACCGCTCGACTCCCGGCTGCTCGCCCGGGTCGAGGAGATCGAACGGGACTGGATCCTCCCGCTCGTGCGGGCCGTCGAGGCGGCCACCGCACCGGTAGCCGACCGGGCCGACTGGCAGCGCCGGCTGTCCGGGCTGCTGGCCCGGGAACGCGCGGGCAACCCGGCCGGCGAATACCTGGCCGAACAGGCTACCCGCGAGGAATTCACTCACGTGGTAAGGGAGTTCGCGCTCGACGGGCTGACCGAGGCGCAGAACTTCTTCCCCGCCGTGCCCCGGCTGCCGATCAAGGCCCAGATGGCCGTGATGCGGGTCCTCATCGACGAGTTCGGCTGCGGCAACCTCCAGCAGGCCCACTCCCAGCTGTACCGGCTGCTCCTCGCCGAACTCGGCCTGCCCCAGGAGCCGGAACACTTCCTGGACACCACCGGGGACGAGACCTTCCAGTTCCTCAACGTCTTCTACTGGCTCACCCAACGCGCCCCGCACGTCGAGTACTTCCTGGGCGCCCTGGCCTACCTGGAGGCATCCATACCGGACGCCTTCACCCACCAGGCGCGGGCCTGCGCGCGGCTCGGCATCCGACACGGCCGCTACTACACCGAACACCTGCACATCGACACCTTCCACATGCGGGAGATGCAGTTGGCCATCAAGGAGTACGAAGCCGCCTACGGTCTCGACCCGACCCGGCTGTGGACCGGTGCCCGACTGCTCTCCCGGCTGATCGGCGGCGCCTTCGACGCGGCCGTGGCACGGGCGAGGGAGTCGGCCGGCGGGGTGACGGCATGACGGGCCGCACCGGAGCCGAGGAGCCGGCCCTGGAGGAACTGCCCGGCGACCGGCTGCGCGTCCGGGTGGCCGGCCGGGAGTTCGTGACCGACGCCGCCTGCCCGCACCGCAAGGGCCGACTCGTCCACGGCCAGGTCAACGCCCGCACCCTGCGCATCACTTGCCCGCTGCACCACAGCAGCTTCGACCTGACCACCGGCTGCCCGGTGGGCGGCCCCGCCGAGGAGGCGCTGGCCGTGCACCGGGGCGGCCTCTGGCCCGGCTACTACCGCGCCGAGCAGGTCTGGCTGCCCGCCTCCGAGCAACTCATGGACTGGGGCGAGGAATTCCACGAACTGATGCTCGGCGACGAACTGCGCATGGCGGCCTACCGGGCGGCCGTCAGCGAGGCGGTACGCCCCGGGGACACGGTCCTCGACCTGGGCACCGGCACCGGCATCCTGGCCCGTTGGGCCCTGGAGGCCGGGGCGACCCGGGTCTACGGGATCGACCTGAACGAGAACGTCCTGGCCACCGCCGCCGAGCGGCTCGCCGAGGCCGGGTTCGCCGACCGCTTCATCCCGCTCGCGGGCCTCTCCTTCGACCTGGAGCTGCCCGAGCGGGCCGACATCGTCATCTCCGAGATCATGGGCAACCTCGGCGACAACGAGAACTTCTCCGCGATCCTCGACGACGCCCGGGAACGCTTCCTGCGCCCCGGCGGCACCATGCTGCCCCGCCTGGTGGACACCTTCCTGGTTCCGGTGACCGCCGAGTCCGCGCACGCGCAGCTGACCGGCCCCGGACCCGAGGACGCGGGCGGACCGAGCGCCTTCGCCGCCCTGCTGGCCGCCCGCGGCGCCCGGGACCCGTATTCCCTGTACTACGACGTGATCCTCCCGGTCTCCGGCCACCTGAGCGCACCGGGCCTGCTGCGGCGCTACGAGCCGGGACACGAACGGACCGGACCGGGCCGCACCCCGGTCTCGTACGACGTGCCGCTGGCGTTCACCGTGCAGCGGGACGGCGTGTTCACCGGGTTCAAGGGCTACTTCACCGCCCGGCTGTCGGACACGGTGGCGCTCGACATCTCCGGCGACGACATCGCGGGACGCACCACCTCCGACAGCTGGAAACACTGCTATCTGCCCGTCGAACGGCCGGTGCGGGTGCGGCGCGGCGACCGGATCGCCATGACCTTCAGCCGCCGGAGCGGCCGGGACGGCAGCCCCTTCGGCCAGACCTACGGCTGGCAGGGCCGGATCCTGTCCGGCTCCCGGGTCGTGGACCGGTTCGCCCACAGCACCGGCCCCGCCACCGACCTGCCCGAATGACCATGACACACGGGGGAGTTCACCAAGACATGACCAGCACAGCGGCACCGGCCGAGCAGCACGGGGACGGACGTCCGGTGCGGACGTACGACGTGGTCGCGCTCAACGTGCCCATCGCGTACAACGAGTTCGGCGACCACGACCGCAACGGCGCCCTGTACGCCCTCGCCTCCGACGCGCCGGAACTGAGGGAGGTGGCGGCCTCCTGGCCGCAGCCGTTCCCCAGCTATCTGGCCCAGCCCGAGCTGGTGCCCGGCCCGCACCCGCTCGCCCGACCGCTCGTCCTGCGGGTCCGGCGCGGTGAACGGCTGCGGGTCCGGCTGACCAACGAGCTGCCGCGCCCCGCCGGCATCACACTCCAGGGTGTCCGCTACGACGTGCGCACCATGGACGGACTCGCCGCGGGCGCCAACCCGGACAGCAGCGTGCCCCCGGGCGGCACCCGCGTCTACGAATGGGTCTGCGAGCACGAAGGGGTCTTCCACTTCGGGGACATGTCCGACGCCCGCGGCGAGGGCACCCAGAGCCACGGCATGGTCGGCGCGGTCGTGGTCGAGGCGCCCGAGGCGACCTGGACCGACCCGGAGACCGGAGCGCCGCTGGCCACCGGCCTGTACGCGGACGTCCATCTGCCGGACCGCAGCTTCCGCGAGTTCGTGGTCTTCATGATGGAGTACCCGAGCAACGACAACCCGGCGGTGCCGCCGCCGATGCCCGGTCACGGCCACGGCGGGGGACACGGCGAGGACGGGGGACACGGCGGCGGGCACACCGGGGCCGGCGCGCGGACGGCCACCGGCTGGCCGGCCGCCCGCCCGGACACTTCGGACACCGTGGACGACCTGACCCCGCTCAACAACGCGATGCTTCCGGTCAACCACCGCATCGAGCCCATGGAATGGCGGATGTACCGCTACCAGAAGCTCCTCGAGGAGGGCCGTATCGACCCGGTGCGCGACGCGGTGATCGGCGAGGAGGCACACCACAGCTCCTGGCTGTTCGGCGACCCCTCCACCCCGGTCCTGCGCGGCTACTCCGGCGACCCCACCGTCATCCGGCTGGTGCACGGCGGTATGCGCGACACCCATGTCTTCCACACCCACCTGCACCAGTGGCGGCTGCGGCCGGGCGACGAGAACGCGCCCATCGTGGACTCCGTCAGCATCGGCCCGCAGGAGGCCATGACCCTCGAACTGATCGGCGGCCTCGGCTCCCGGCAGGGCGCGGTCGGCGACTCCATCTGGCACTGCCACATGTACGTCCACTTCCATATGGGCATGTGGGGGCTGTTCCGGATCTTCGACACCCTCCAGGACGGCACCGGCAGCTACCCCGACGGCCGCACCGTACAGCCGCTGGTCCCGCTGCCGCACCGCCCGGCCCCGCCGGCGCCCACGCCCGAACGGCCCGGCTTCCCCGGCTTCCTCGCCCAGTCCGCCACCTTCCCGCAGAAGAACCCCCGGCCGCCGCGGACCCCGCTGCAGCCGCCCGGCATGGGCCGCGAGCCCACCCCCCTGGAAGCCGCCGCCTTCGTGGACGACCCCCAGCCCGGCGAGGCCTTCACCAAGATCGCCCCACCGGACGCCCCGGTGCGCCGCTACCACCTGGTGGTCACCAACGGCACCCTCTACTACCACGGCGACCCCACCGACAAGCACGCCGTGACCTGGCACGACCACAACGCCCACTTCTACGTCCTCGCCGAGGAGATCGAGGAGGCCGGCGGCCTCGAGGAGTTCAAGCGGCAGCTCGCACGGGGCGAGCGCACCCTCGAACCGCTGGTCATCCGGGCCAACAAGGGAGAGGTCCTCGAACTCACCCTGACCAACGCGCTGCCGACCGGACCGCAGGAGGAGTCGGCGTTCGACCCGCACCTGCCGTTCCAGCCGGAGTGCGGACTCCACACCCACCTGGTCAAGTACGACCCGCTGATCTCCGACGGCTCCGCGGTCGGCTGGAACTACCTGTCCGCCACCACCACCGCCGACCAGGGCGAGGAGGCCCACGGCCAGTACAACTCCTGGACCTACCGCTGGTACGTGGACGAGGAGTTCGGCACCGTCTTCTTCCACGACCACCTGCTCGCCAACTACCGCCAGCGCCACGGCCTGTTCGGAGCCCTCATGGCCGAACCCGAGGGCGCGGTCTGGGTCTCGCCCCACGACCACGGCAAGGAACTGCGGCGCGGCACCCAGGCCGTGATCAAGAAGGCCGACGGCACGGCACACCGCGAAATGGTCCTGGCCATCGGCGACTTCGTGCCCATGGTCAGGCACGGACACGGCGACCACGGCGAGCCCGTCAACCCGCCGCCGGCGCCCGGAGCCCCGGACGACCAGGGCGCGATGGGCGTCAACTACCGCAGCGAACCGCTGTCCGAGCGCGTCGGGGACCCGGCCCACTGGTTCTCCAGCGCCGTCCACGGCGACCCCGGCACCCCGCTGCTGCGCGGCTACGCCGGGGAGGACCTGCGCCTGCACATCCTGCAGGGCTCCCACGACCTCCAGCACAGCTTCACCGTCTCCGGCGCCCGCTGGCGCGAGTGGCCCCGCCGCGCCGACACCGCCTGGCGCAACCAGCAGACGCTGGGCATCTCGAACGTCGCCGAGCTGGCCCTCGCCCCGACCATGGTCCCCGGCGACCACCTGTGGTCCTTCAGCGCGGGCAACGACCTGTGGCTGGGCTGCTGGGGCCTGCTGCGGCTGCACGACCGCCGGCAGGCCGACCTGCCGCCGCTGCCCGGCCGCACCACCGGCATCCCGCAGCTGCCGGCCCGCCGCCGGGTGCGCCGGCACACCGTACGCGCCCGCGCCCAGGTCGTCGCGTACAGCGCGCTGCGCACCGACCCGTACGGGCTGGTCCTCACCGCCGACGGGGACGGCGGCCCGGAGGAGGGCCCGCTGGTCCTGCGCTGCCGGGCCGGTGAATGGGTGGAGGTCACCCTCATCAACGAGCTGGACGGGCCGCCGCCCGCGAGCCCGCTGGACCCGGCCCTCATGAACGAGGCGGACCCCGGGGCCCGGACCGTCTCCGGCCGGGTCTCCCTGCACCCCACCCTGCTCGACTTCGACGTCCGCACCGACGACGGCGCCCACGTCGGCCGCAACTCCGACTCCACCGTCAAGCCCGGGGCCGCCCGCACCTACCGCTGGTACGCCGCCGAGCCCGGCGTGGTGCTGCTGCGCTCCCACGCGGACGTCATCTCGCACCCGCGGCGCGGACTGGCCGGGGTGCTGGTGGTGGAGGAGGCCGACGCCACCCCGTACGACCCGGACACCGGACGGGAGCGGTGGACCGGCGAGCGGGCCGTGGTGCGCCGCCCGGACGCCGAACCGGTCCGCGAACTCGTCCTGCTCGCCCAGGACGGCCTGCGGCTCTACCACGACGGAGACCTCACCCAGCCGGTCACCGACCTGTTCTCCGACAGCCCCGACGACGCCGGCCAGAAGGCGTACAACTACCGCACCGCGGCCCTGCACCCGCTGGACCCGGTGCTCGCCGACCCCCACCCGCCCACCCCGCTGCTCACCTGCCGGCCCGGCGACCAGGTGGCCGTCCACCTGGCCGTCGCCTCCCACCGGATGCGCAACCAGTGCTTCACCGTGCACGGGCAGGTGTGGGACGCTTCCGAGACCGGCCTCGGCCGGTATGTGTCCACGATCGGCGCGCTGGGCTCCGGCAGCACCCGGACGGTGCGTTTCCGCGCCCAGCACCCGGGAGATCACGTCTACCGCACCGGCAATCTCCACTGGGGCCTCAGCGAGGGCTGGTGGGGGCTGATCCGCATCGAGGAGACTCCATGACCCCTGCGACCACCGGCCCGGACGGGCAGTCCGATCCCCGGCTGCCCGCCGCGCCCGACACCATCGCCGTCTACACCGACCTCAACTGCTCCTTCGCCCACGTCGCCGTGCACCGGCTGCACGAGACCCGGCGCCGCCTCGGCCTGGAGGGACGGCTCTGGTTCGATCTGCGGGCCTTCCCGCTGGAGCTGTTCAACCAGGAGGTCAACGCCCGCCCCGGAGTGGATTCGGAGATCTCCGTGCTCGGCGCGCTGGAGCCCGAGGCCGGCTGGCGGCTGTGGCAGGGACCGGACTGGACCTACCCGGTGACCACGCTGCCGGCGCTGGAGGCGGTGCACGCGGCCAAGGCACAGGGCTGGCACGCCAGCGAGCAGCTGGACCGCGCCCTGCGCCGGGCCTTCTGGGCCGAGAACCGGTGCGTCTCCCAGCGCCATGTCATCCTCGACGTCGCCGCGGAGACCGGCGCGGTGGACGTGGCGGCGCTGGCCGAGGCCTTCGACAGCGGCACCGCCCGGCCGGCGATCATGGCCCAGTACGAGTCGGCCCGCGACGGCCGGGTCGACTGCAGCCCGCACCTGTTCCTCCACGACGGCACGGACAGCGCCAACCCGGGCATCACGGCCCACTGGGTCAACGGCGGTTTCGGCGTCGGCTATCCGGTCATCGACGAGGACCGCCCGGAGATCTACGACAAACTCCTGACCCAGGCGGCGGCGCTGCTGTAGCACGACCGGGAGAGCGGGGGACTGCCGGCGGCGACCAGGCCGTCAGCCCCCCGGCCGCCGGCCGCTTCCAGGGAGTCCACGGAGATACGGCGTACGCAGCAGCGTGGTGCGCGCGCCCACGTGCACCGGCCCGTGGGCACCGGCCTCCACGCCTCGGCCCGTACGGACCGCCCCCTCACCCGATCAGCCCGCGCCCGGGCGCTTCCGGCCGTATGGGCGCACGGTAGAGACGGGTGGCGGGCGCCGCGACGGCGGCTTGCCCGCCGGGCGGAGACGGACGGAGCGGCCATGAGCGACGACACGACAGCGGCCGGAGACGCGGCGGGTGACGGCCTGACCTGCCTGGTGACCGGGGCCACGGGCTACATCGGAGGCCGGCTGGTGCCGGAGCTGCTCGACGCCGGACACCGGGTGCGCTGCCTGGTCCGCACCCCGGAGAAGCTGCGCGACCACCCATGGGCCGGCCGCGCGGAGATCCTCCGGGGTGATGTGACCGACGCCGAGTCCGTGGCCCGGGCGATGGACGGCGTGGACGTGGCCTACTACCTCGTGCACGCCCTCGGCACCGGCCGCGGGTTCGAGGAGACCGACCGCGCGGCGGCCCGGATCTTCGGCGCGCAGGCCCGCCGGGCCGGCGTCGGCCGGCTCGTCTACCTGGGCGGCCTCACCCCCGGGTCCGTGCCCGAACACGAGCTGTCCCCGCACCTGCGCTCCCGCGCCGAGGTCGGCCGGATCCTGCTCGCCTCCGGCGTCCCCACGGCCGTGCTCCGCGCCGCCGTGATCATCGGCTCGGGCTCCGCGAGCTTCGAGATGCTGCGCTACCTCACCGAACGGCTGCCGGTGATGGTCACCCCGCGCTGGGTGCACACCCGGATCCAGCCCGTCGCCGTGCGGGACGTCCTCCGCCTGCTCACCGGCTGCACCCGCCTGCCGCGCGAGGTGAACCGTGCCTTCGACATCGGCGGTCCGGAGGTGCTGACGTACCTCGACATGATGCGACGCTACGCCTCGGTGGCGGAGCTGCCCCGACGGCTGATCCTGCCCGTTCCCGTCCTCACCCCCCGGCTGTCCAGCTACTGGGTGGGCCTGGTGACGCCGGTCCCGGCCTCGATCGCCCGCCCCCTGACCGAGTCCCTGCGCCACGAGGTGGTGTGCCGCGAGAACGACATCGAGCGGTACGTGCCCAGCCCGCCGGGACACCCGATCGGTTTCGACCGCGCCGTCCGGCTGGCCCTCCAGCGCATCCGCGACGCCCAGGTCACCACCCGGTGGTCGTCGGCCTCCGTGCCGGGCGCGCCCAGCGACCCGCTGCCCACCGACCCCGACTGGGCGGGCGGCAGCCTCTACACCGATGTGCGCGAACGCGACGCGGATGTCTCGCGGGAGGCGTTGTGGGAGGTCGTCGAGGGCATCGGCGGTGAGCACGGCTGGTACTCCTTCCCCCTGGCGTGGGCGGTGCGCGGCTGGCTCGACCGGCTGGTGGGCGGTGTCGGGCTGCGCCGGGGCCGCCGTGACGCCCGGCACCTCAGGACCGGCGACTCCCTGGACTTCTGGCGGGTCGAGGAGATCGCGCACGGCCGGCTGCTGCGGCTGCGCGCCGAGATGCGGCTGCCCGGTCTGGCCTGGCTGGAGATGAGCGTGGACGGCGACGACGGCGGACCGGTGCGGTACCGGCAGCGGGCGCTGTTCCACCCCCACGGCCTCCTCGGCCACCTGTACTGGTGGAGCGTCTCGCCCTGGCACGCGGTCGTCTTCGGCGGCATGGCCCGCAACATCGTGCGCACCGCCGAGCGCGCGGCACCGCCGTCCCACGGGCGTGCCACCGGAAGGGGCTGACACCCTTGCGCGTCTGCATCGTCCTGTTCACCGCCGTCCCCGTGGGACCGAGGGCCGGCTGTCGGTGGGCGCCGGACCGGGCCGGGGGTCAGAAGGCGTACCGGATGCGCAGCCAGGGTGCGTGGGCCGCGATCAGGCCGCGCAGGGTGCGTACGGCCCGTGCCTTGACCTGGTCGCCGTAGCGGACGTTCAGCGCGCCGTTCTGCGAGCGCTTGTCCTGTTGCAGCTCCGGCCGCCACAGCAGTTCCTCGGCCCGGGGGTGCCAGCCCAGGTTGACCTGGTGCAGGTCCCGGTTGTGGGTGAGCAGGATGACCTCGGCGGCGGCCTGCCGTTTGACCCGGCCGGGCAGGACGTCGTCCAGCTGCCGGAGCACCTCGCTCCAGGCTTCCTCCCAGCCGGGGCGCAGGACCACGGGGGAGAGGTTGAAGTGGACCTCGTAGCCGGCGTCCAGGAAATCCGCCGCGGCGGCGATCCGGTCGCCCACCGGCGATGTCCGTAGGTCCAGCAGCCGCGAGTCCGCGGCGGGCATCACCGAGAAACGGATCCGGGTGCGGCTCCGGGGGTCGAGCGCCAGCAGGTCGGGGTTGACGAACTTGGTGGCGAAGGACGCCTTCGCGGTGGGCCAGCCGCGGAAGGCGCGCACCAGATCCGCGGTGTTGTCGCTGATCAGCGCGTCCACCGAGCAGTCGCCGTTCTCCCCGATGTCGTACACCCAGGCCGACTCGTCGCACTGGTTGGGTTCCGGCTTGCGCCCCTGGCGGGCGATGTGCCGGGCCAGGTGGGCGATGATGGCGTCGATGTTGGTGAAGACGGTGACGGGGTTGGCGTATCCCTTGCGGCGCGGGACGTAGCAGTAGGCGCAGGCCATGGCGCACCCGTTGGAGGGGCCGGGGGCGATCCAGTCGGCGGACCGTCCGTTGGGCCGTGTGGCCAGGGTCTTCCGCTCGCCCAGGACCAGTGTCTCCCCCTTGACCCGCACCCAGCGCTCGACGTTGCCCTCGTTGCCGTGCAGTCCCGGGATGCGCCAGTGGGATTCCACCTCGATCAGCTCGGCGTCCGGGAAGCGGGCGAGGATCTGGCGGCCGCGCGCGGAGGACGCGGCGGCCGGTTCCGCGTAGACCGTCCGGACGGGCAGCAGACGACGGGCCGCGGCGGACTCGCGGAACGGCGGGCGGTCGTCCGGGCCGGGTCCCGTGCCGCCGCGCCCGGGTGCCCCCGGGGCGGTGTCCAGCGCGTCGAGGCCGAACAAGGCGTCGAGACCGTCGTCGCCGGGGTCTGCGGGGTGGTACGTCATGCGCGTCTGCCGAACAGTAGGGGAGGGGCCGTGGGCGGGGAAGGGCCACGTCCACTGTAGGCGCTTTGTCCGGAACCGCCGGATGGTCTTCTTTACACCGGGGCCGGCCGGGCAGGTCCCGGTTCCGCGTGGGGCCGTACCAGTCGCCGGAACGCCCGCGCCGCCGGGGAGAGGTCCCCCGCCTCCGGGCCGGCGGGGGAGAAGGCCAGTGCCAGCGTCCGGTGCAGAGGAGGGTGCAGCGGGCGGGCCACGACGGCACCCTCGGTGTTCTGCCACGCCCCTCGGCCGAGCGTCGGCGCGATGCTGACACCGAGTCCGCTGCCCACCATCGTGACGATCGCCGACAGTTCGGCCGCCTCGAAGGCGATGTCCAGTTCGACCCCCGCTTCCCGGGCCGCGTGCCGGACCAGGGGGCGGCAGCCGCCGGTGGAGAGGATGAACGGCTCCTTCGCCAGGGCGGACACCGGTACGGCCGGGGCGTCCGCCAGGGGATGGCCCGCCGGAAGCAGAGCCACCATCTCGTCCGAGCCCAGTCCCACCACGTCCAGTCCCGGGGCCGGCAGCGTCACCACCCCGGCCTCGACGGCCCCCCGCTCCAGCCAGGCCCGTACGTCCCGGTCGAAACCCTCCAGCAGCCGGACCCGCACCCGCGGGTGGCGGTCGGTGAACTCCGCGATCCGGGGCGCCAGCAGGGCGCCCGTGGCGGTCGGCAGCGAGGCCAGCCGCAGTTCACCCGTCACCTCGCCGGTGGCCGCCGCCACTTCGGTGCGCACCAGGTCGAAGTGGCGCACCGCCTCGCGCGCGTGCGCGACCGCGCGCCGGCCGGGCTCGGTCAGCCGGACGCCGTCACGGCCCCGGACGACCAGCCGGGTTCCGAGTTCGCTCTCCAGGGAGGCGACCGCACGGCTGACCGCGGGCTGGGAGATCCCCATCCGTTCCGCCGCCGCGGTGAAACCGCCGTGGTCCACCACGGCCAGCAGGACGCGCAGTTGTGAGAGACGCATCACACTTCCCCAGAGGTGTCGGCCGGTCACCAGCGATCATGCCGGGACGGGCATGCGCGCATAACGCCACCATTATTTGCCCGCCGGTACGGCATGGCAGAAGGGTGTCGGCATCCGACGTCAGACGTCAGACATCGACATCCCCCCGACCGATCGTCGTCAGGAGTCCCGCCATGACCACCGCGCCCACCGCGGTCCGCCGCGCCGCCGTCGAGGTCGACGGCCTGCCCGCCTCCTACCTGACCGCCGGCGGCGAAGACGCCCCGGCCGTCCTGCTCCTGCACGGCACCTACTGGAGCCGGGTCTGGCTGCCGGTGCTCGGGGACCTGGCCGCCGCCGGCCTGCGGCCGATCGCCGTCGACCTGCCCGGCCTGGGACGCTCGGCCGGCGAGCTGACGGTGGAGACCGCCGCGGTGCCGGCCCTGGCCTCCTGGGTCGTCCGGTTCGCCGCCGCCCTCGCGCTGCCCGGGCCGCTGCGGGTGGCGGGGCACGACATCGGTGGCGCCGTCGCCCAGCACCTGCTCGCGGGTGAGGGCGCGGAGGTGGAGCGGATGGCACTGGTGAACTCGGTGAGCTACGACTCCTGGCCGGTCCCGGCCGTGGCCCGGTTCCGCGATCCGGCCGTACGGGCGGCCGTCACCCCGCAGGAGCTGCTGGACTCGCGCCGGACCGCCCTCACGGCCGCGCTGGGCCGCCCGGCCGAGGAGGCCGAGATCACCGAGTACCTTCAGCCGTGGACCGACCCCCGCACCGCCCGCTCGTGGCTGTGCCTGGCCGCCGCCGCGGACAACCGCCACACCCTGACCGCGCTCCCGGCGCTCACGGCGTCGACCGCGCCGAAGCTGCTGGTGTGGGGCGAGGAGGACCGGTTCCAGCCGATCGCCTACGCCGAGCGGTTCGTCACGGAGATCCCGCACAGCACCCTGGTCCGGATCCCCGGCGCGGGTCACATCCCGATGGAGAACGACGCCCCCGCCGTGGCCCGCGCCCTGGCCCGGTTCTTCCTCGGCTGAGCCGCACCGACGGCAGGCCGGTTTCCCCGGGCCGGCGTCGTCAGACGAAGAAGGCGTTCATGCCGGGCACGTCCGAGAGGTAGGTCTCGATGCTCGCGATCCGGCCGTCACGCAGACGGCAGACGGTGGAGAGGTGTTCGTCCAGCCGGAGATCGCCCCGCCGGGCGGTGTTGTGCAGGGACAGCGCCATGTTCTCCCGGCTGACCAGGATGTGCAGCAGCCGGAAGTCGAGACCGTAGGAAGCGATCTTCCGGGCGCGTTCCACGACGGCGTCGGCGCCCACGGCCGTACCGGAGATGGTGTTGTCGCCGGGCAGCGTCCAGGTCGCGTCGTCGGTGAGCAGGGACCGGATGCCGTCCCAGTCACCGGCGGCGAGGAAGGCGTGGAACCGCGTGCCGAGCTGGTGCGCGGCCTGGTACGGGTCCTCGTACGGGGGCATGGTTCCTCCACGGAAGAGTGGCTAAAGCAGCGATCTTTGCGTTAGTCAGCGTAGGCGGCCCGCTGGCTAAAGCACAACTCTTTGCTTTAAGCTGGGAGGGTGCCCGCCAAAAGCAAAGACATCCGTCCCGGAGGCAGAAGTGCCCGGGTGCGTACCGCCGTCCACCGCGCGGTGGTGGAACTCGTCCACGAAGTCGGCGCCGACAAGGTGACCATCCCCGCGGTGGCGCGCCGCGCCGGTGTCAATCCCAGTTCCGTGTACCGCCGTTGGGGCACGGCCTCCGCCCTCCTCGCGGACGTCGCCGACCGGCGTCAGGACGAGGAGGCGCCCGAGCTGGTCGGTGATCTCCGCAAGGACCTGGAGCGGGTGGCGGTCTGGACGCTCGAGGACCTGTCCCGGCCGGGCGGTGTGGCGTTCTTCCGCGCGGACGTGGCGCCGGACGTGGATGAGCGCCGGGCCGGTCTGCGCGCCTGCCTGGAGCGGGTCAGCGCTCGCTTCCGGGTGCCGCTGGACGCCGCCGCCGAGCGCGGCGAGGGGGCGCCCCCGCTGGAGCGGGTACTCGACCGGGTGGTCGCCCCCCTCTATTTCCGGGTCGTGTTCTCGGTCCCGGGAACGGACGAGCGGTACGCGCGCGACCTGGTCGCCGAACTGTGCGCCTCCGGTCCGGACGCCCCGGGTGATCGAGGTCGCCGCTGACCTCCGGTTCCGGTGGTCGAAGTATCGGACGTGCGCGATCTGTTGACACTCTTCGGGTGCTTCCTATCATCAGACCTTGTCCGCTGGTGCGATCAATATCCGAAATATCGAACCAAGCTTGCCGGATGTTGTTGTCATGCGCATGACTAACTGGTCCATGTGCCGGTGGTGGGACGCCGCCGGCCCCCGACTCCCCCAGGAGACCGCTCATGTCTGTGACACCGGCCCGCTCCGGGCGGGCCAGGCCGCTCGCCCTGCTGGCCCTCGTGCTGGCCCTGGCCACGGCCCTGCTCGGCGGCCGCGCCTCCGCCGAGGGCGACGCCGTGACCGCCGGCTCGCTGCCCTGTGACCTGTACGCGGCCGGCGGCACCCCCTGCGCGGCGGCGCACAGCACCACCCGCGCCCTGTACTCCGCGTACAGCGGCCGTCTCTACCAGGTCAAACGCGCCTCCGACGGCGCCACGCGGGACATCGGCGCGCTCGGCGCGGGCGGCTACGCCGACGCCGCCGCGCAGGACTCCTTCTGCGCGGGCACGAGCTGCCTGATCACCGTCATCTACGACCAGTCCGGCCGCGGCAACCACCTCACCCAGGCGCCCCCCGGCGGCTTCCAGGGCCCCGCCGCCGGCGGCTACGACAACCTCGCCGAGGCGTCCGCCGCACCGGTCACCGTCGGCGGCCACAAGGCGTACGGCGTCTTCATCGCCCCCGGCACCGGCTACCGGAACAACAACACCAACGGGATCGCGACCGGGGACCAGCCGGAAGGCATGTACGCGCTCCTCGACGGCAGCCACTACAACAGCGGTTGCTGCTTCGACTACGGCAACGCCGAGACCAACAGCCGGGACAACGGCAACGGCACGATGGAGACCATCTACTTCGGCAACAGCAAGGCCTGGGGCTACGGCACCGGCAACGGCCCCTGGGTCATGGCCGACCTCGAGAACGGCCTGTTCTCCGGGGTCAACCGCGGCTACAACGCCAACGACCCCAGCGTCGCCCACCGGTTCCTCACCGCCGTCGTCAAGGGCGGCCCCAACCACTGGGCGATCCGGGCCGGCAACGCCCAGTCGGGCGGCCTGACCACCTACTACGACGGACCGCGCCCCAACGCCTCGGGCTACAACCCGATGAAGAAGGAAGGGGCCATCATCCTCGGCATCGGCGGTGACAACAGCAACAGTTCCGCCGGGACCTTCTACGAGGGCGTGATGACGTCCGGCTACCCGTCCGACGCCACCGGGAACGCCGTACAGGCCAACATCAACGCGGCCGGGTACGCCGCCTCCCCTCCGGCGGGCGCGCCCGCCGTGGGTTCCAGGGTCTCGCTGCGGGCCACCACCTCCTGCTGCACCGCCGACTACCTCCGGCACAACACGGCCGACAACAACGCCGCCATCGGCGCGGTCTCCTCGTCCAGTCCGTCCGCCGACAAGGCCGCCGCGACCTGGATCGTGCGCGCCGGCCTGGGCGACGCCTCGTGCGTCTCCTTCGAGTCCGCCGACAAGCCGGGGCAGTACCTGCGCCACTACGACTTCCGGCTGCGCGTCGACACCATCGACAGCAGCGCGCTGGCCAGGCTGGACGCCACGTTCTGCCCACAGCCGAGCCACAACGGCCAGGGCGTGTCCCTCCGGTCCGCCAACTATCCCGGCGACTTCGTGCGCCACTACGAGTACGGCGCCTATGTCGCGAGCCACGGCGGCTCCCACGCCTGGGACAGCGCCACCGCCTGGGCCGACGACACGAGCTGGGTCGTCACCTCCCCCTGGGCCTGACGCCCGTCACGCGACACCCGCACTCCGGCCGTGCCACCCGCCCGGTGGCACGGCCGCCTTGTGCCGCCGCACGGATCTCCACCAGGCGAAAGTTTCGCTTATCCGCCACATTGGCCGGAAAATCTCCGTCCCGCTCATTGTGGGTGCCGCGACGCGTTCCTAGCATGGGAGCGCTCCCATACCCTTCCGCCCGCCTCCTCGGTCCTCGGAGGTCCCATGCGCCCGGACCGACCGCCCCGCCACCGCCCCGCACCGCTGACGGCCACCGCCCTGGCCGGGACCGTGGACCCGGCCGGTGCCACCCTGCAAGAGGCCCGCCCCGCCATCGCCTCCGGCCCCGCCGCTCCGGCCTGCGGCAGGCCCTGAGGGCGTGGGCGTGGGCGTGCCGCCGAGGCGACGGCCGGTCCCCTCCGTCCCCGGGGGACCGGCCGTCCGTGTCCGTGGCGCGTCGTCAGGCGTCGCTCACCGGTGGAACAGGGCGAACGGGACGGCGTCGGCCAGGGCCTGGTACCCGGCCGGGTTGAGGTGGAGGTGGTCACCGGTGTCGTAGGCCGGCCGCAGTCGGCCGGGGGCGTCCGGGTCGCGGACCGCGCGGTCGAAGTCGATGACGGCGTCGAACCCGCCGCCGGTGCGGATCCACTGGTTGACCTGCTGCCGGGCCGACTCGTGGGCGCCGGCCGGATCGTCGTAGCCGTTGCCGCCGAAGGGGGTGAGGGTGGCGCCGTAGACCTCGATGCCCTGCGCGTGGGCACGGGTGACGATCTGCCGGTAGGCGCCGATGAGTTCGTCCGCGATCCGCCGCGCGTCCGCCGGGGAGGTGCCGGCGGTGCCGATGTCGTTGACGCCCTCGAAGACGATGAGCCGGTCGGCGCCGCTCCGGGAGAGGACGTCACGGTCCAGCCGGGCCAGGGCGTTCGGGCCCAGCCCGTCCCGCAGGACGCGGTTGCCGCCCGCCGCCTCGTTGATGACAGCGATGTCCGCCGTGCCGGGGCGGGACGCCAGCCGTGACCGCAGCCGGTCCGGCCAGCGGTCGTTGCCGTTGGTCGTGGATCCGCGGCCGTCGCTGAGCGAGTCGCCGAGGACGACGGTGGCGGAGGCGGTCCGCCGCGACCACACCTCCAGCCCGTTCAGGAAGTACCAGTGGTCGACGGCCGTGGCGCCGGGCAGGTCCGCGTCGTCCAGGTGGTCGCCGGCGAGCAGGTGGGACGTCGTGCGGGATCCGGGGTGCGAGGTGATGGCGGTGGAGGCCTGGCCGTGTGCGAGGTACAGCGTCACGGTGAGGTTGCTGCCCGGCGCCACGTCGAAGTCCAGCGGATCACTGACGGCCTGTGCGCCCTGCGGGATGTCGAAGCCCGGCTGTCCGCCGAAGGTCACCCGCCGGGAGCTGCCCGGCACGATCGCGCCGACGCCCGCCCTGCCGTCGGCCGGGCGGGCGACGGAGACGGCGGTGACGGGCAGGTCGGCGCCGCCGAAGGCGTTGGACAGGCGCAGCCGTATGCGCTTGCCGCCCGGCCCGACGTGCACGGTCTGCCGCAGGGTGGCGTTGTCGAACACGCGGTCGCTCTGGGTGAACGGTGCCGGGGGCATGTTGCCCGGCTCGGTCAGCTGGGGCATGGACGCCCAGGTGTCCGTCCACTGCCCGCTCCCGGTCGTCACGGCCGCGGGCCGCGCGGGAGCGGCTCCAGCGCTTCGCGGGCCGTCCGCGCCGGACGACGCGTGAGGGGAGAGGCCCACCGTGGCGGCGATCGCCGCGGCGGCGGCCACGAATGACGCTGCTCGCTTCATGAGAGAGGTTCCTCCGACTGGTCTGGTTGCTGGGGCTGGTGGGTGTCAGGCCCGCTTCGCCACGGCGTGTGCGGCCGTGCCGGATCCGGGTTCCGGGCCGGAGACCGCCGCCACCACGGCGTCCGCCTCCGCGTCCGGTTCGGGCAGGAACAGGCCGAGGCCCGTGTAGACGACGAGCGAGGTGACCAGCGGGGTGACGACCACCGTGGTCTGCGAGGCGTCGTCCAGGCCGTACTTGACGAAGAAGTAGCCGCCGAGACCGAGCGCCCACGACGTGAGGGCCGCCCGGGGGCCGCAGCGGCGGAACGCGGGCAGCAGCCCGAGCAGCATCGGAATGGAGATCGGGCCCATGACGGCCGCGACCATGCCGACGATGATGCCGAGGACTCCGCCGAAGTGGTCGGCCTCGATGGCCACGACCATGGAGACGGTGATGAAGGCGACCGTGACCACCCGCGCCGCCCGCAGACCGCGCGCGGTGCTCACCTCGCGGAAGCCGGGCAGGACGGCGGGCAGGATGTCCCGGGTGACCACCGCCGAGATGGCGTTCGCGTCCGAGGAGGCCATGGCCATGGTGTGCGAGAACATGCCCGCCAGGGTCAGCCCCACCAGGCCCACGGGCAGATACGACCGTGCCATCAGGGCGTACGTCTGCTGCGGGTCGGCGATGTGCGGCATGAGCACCGGCGCGGCGACCGCCGGCAGCAGCAGTACGGCCGGCCACACCAGGTAGAGGGCCGCCGACAGCCCGGCCGAACGGCGGGCGGAGCGCGGGGAGTCGGTGGCCATGTACCGCTGGGCCAGGTTCCACATGCCGCCGTTGTACTCGAAGAGCTTCACGACGACGTACGCGGTCAGGAAGCCCGCCGTGTACGGGCCGACGAGGGGGTCGGTGTGCCCGGCCGGCAGCCGGTGCCAGAGGGTGCCGAGGCCGGAGACGCCGCCGAGCCGGTCGAGGACGACCCACATCATCGACAGCGCGGCCACGCCCTGGATGACGAACTGCCCGAACTCGGTGAGCGCGTCCGCCCACAGCCCGCCGACCGTGCAGTACAGCAGGGTGACGACGCCGGTCAGCAGGATTCCGTTGGTCATCGACATACCGGTGAAGACCTTCAGCAGCACGGCCACCGACGCCCACTTGGCGGCCACGTCGAAGACCTTGAGCAGGGCGCCGCTCCACGCCAGCGCCTGCTGGGTGGGCAGGTTGTAGCGGCGCACCAGGTACTCCAGCGGGGAGGCGACCTGGTAGCGCTCGCGCAGCCGGTTCCACCGGGGCGCGAAGAGCCAGGCGCCGACACCGGTGCCCAGGGCGAGCGGCAGGAAGGCCCAGACGTAGACGGTGATGCCGTAGTCGTAGGCGACCGCGGCGTACGCGACGAAGACGGCGGCGCTGTAGCCGGACATGTGGTGCGAGATGCCGGTCAGCCACCAGGGCATCCGTCCGCCGCCGGTGAAGTAGTCGGACACGTCGTCGACGCGCCGGTGCGACCACAGGCCGATCAGGAGCATCACCAGGAAGTAGGCGCCTACGGCGGCCCAGTCGAGCCAGTGCATGGGAGGACCTTCTTGTCGTGAACGGCGGGCAGGCGTACGGACGTCGCGAACGGCGGGCAGGCGTACGGACGTCGAGGCGGACCGGGCGGGACGGGCCGGGGTCCGCCGGGGGTCACCAGCGCGGTGACTTCTTCTCGTACGACGGGTCCAGTCGGCGCATGTACCCGGTGTCGTCCCGGTTGCGCAGGCCGCAGCGCAGGTACTGCTCGTGCAGCCGGGCCAGCGCGTCCCGGTCCAGTTCCACGCCGAGGCCGGGGGAGCGGGGGACGGCGACCGCGCCGGCGCGGAAGCCGAGCATGCCCGGGACGATCACGTCCTCCGCCGGGTCCTTCCACGGCCAGTGCGTGTCGCAGGCGTACGTGAGGTTCTCGGTGGCGGCGGCCAGGTGTGTCATCGCGGCCAGACTGATGCCGAGATGGGAGTTGGAGTGCATGGACAGCCCCATGCCGAAGGTGGCGCAGATCCCGGCGAGCAGCTTGGAGCGGTGCAGGCCGCCCCAGTAGTGGTGGTCGGACAGGACGACCCCGACCGCGTCGTCGCGCACCGCGGAGGGCAGTTCGTCGAAGGCGACCACGCACATGTTGGTGGCCAGCGGCATCGGGGCCTCCCGGGCGACCCGGGCCATGCCCTCCTGGCCGGGGGTCGGGTCCTCCAGGTACTCCAGGACGCCTTCCAGCCGGCGGGCCACCTTCAGTGAAGTCTCCACGGTCCAGGCGGCGTTGGGGTCCAGACGCAGTGGGATGCCGGGAAACGCCCGGCGGAGCGCGAGAACCGCCTCCACCTCCTGCTCGGGCGGCATCACACCGCCCTTGAGCTTGATCGCCCCGAAGCCGAACCGCTCCACCATGCGCCGCGCCTGCGCCACGATGCCGTCCGGATCCAGGGCGGGTCCCCACTCGTCGGGCTCGTGTCCGGGATGCGCGGCCCACTTGTAGAACAGGTAGGCACTGAACGGGACTTCGTCTCGGACGGCACCGCCGAGCAGATCGCTGACGGGGCGGCCGGCGGCACGGCCCTGGATGTCCAGGCAGGCCACCTCGAACGGGGAGAAGACCCGGTCGACCGTGCTGCTGGTGGTGATCATGCCGGTCAGGCCGTGGCCGTCACCGCCCCGGTCGTCGCCGATCAGCTCGGCGATCCGGCGGCGCATCGCACCGAGGGCGTGGACGTCCATGCCGGTGAGGGCGCCGGCCGCCGAGCGCAGCCGGCGCAGGTGACCCTCGTCGGCGTAGGTCTCGCCCAGACCGGTGATGCCCTGATCCGTCGTCACCTCGATCACGGCGCGCAGTGCGTAGGGTTCGTGGACGCCGACGGCGTTGAGCAGGGCGGGGTCCTTGAACGCCACCGGAGTGATGTCGACGCGGCTGATCCGCAGGGCCTCGCTCATCGGATCGCCGCCCCCCTCGCGATGATCCCCTCCAGTTCGGCGAGATGCCCGGGCGTCGGATCGGTCAGCGGTGGGCGCACGCCTCCCACGTCGAGACCGCGCAGCCGGACGGCCGCCTTGACCAGGGCCACCGCATAGCCGGGCACGCGTTCGCGCAGCGCGATGAGCGGGTGGAAGAAGCCGGCCAGCAGCCGCTGGACCAGCTCGTCGTCGCCGGTGGCGAGGGCGCGGTGGAAGGCGAGAGCCGTCTCGGGGGCGAAGCAGAACACCGCCGACGAATACAGGTCCACGCCGATGCCGCGGTAGGCGAGTTGGGTCCCCTCGGCGGTGGGCATCCCGTTGAAGAACTGGAACTCCCGTCCGCCGGTGGCCGGGTCCGCCCGGACGGCGGTCACGATCCGGGCGAGCAGCTCCAGGTCGCCGGTGCCGTCCTTCAGGCCCACCACCCGTGGCAGGCGGGCCACTTCGACGGCCGCCGGGACGTCGAACCTGGCGGTGCCGCGCTGGTAGACGATCACCGGCAGGGAGCAGGCGGCGACGACCTCGCGCACATAGGCGACCAGCCCGGCGGGTGGCCCCGCGACCAGGTACGGCGGCATCAGCAGCAGTCCGTCGGCACCGGCCTCCTCGGCGGCCCGCGCGTACTGCCGGGCCAGGGGCAACGGCCCGCCGGCGCCCGCGAACACGGGCACCCGGCCGGCCGCCACGCGCACCGCCGTGCGCACCACGGAGGCGAACTCCGCCAGGTCCAGCGCGTGGAACTCCCCGGTCCCGCAGGCGGCGAAGACACCACCGGCTCCGGACTCGATCCCCGCTCTGAGATGGTCCGAAAGTTTCGCCGTGTCTATCGAACCATCTTCCGTGAACGGGGTGACGGGAAAGAAGAGAATGCCCTTCAGCACGCTGACCTCATCCGGTGACTGTCACATATGTGAATGGCCGTCATGATGACGAATGGTGGGAGGGAATGTATGGTCAGCCGCCAAGCCGGGTCAAGGTGTGTGCAGCGCCTGTGTGGCCTGTCGAGTGAAGAGTCTGACCAGCCGTCCGGGGTGTGGCCGGTCGAATGGCTGGCGAAAGTTTCGAAGGCGTCCGTGTGTCAAGTGAACGGCCAGTGGGTGCCGTTCGCGCCGGGGGCGGGCAGGGGGGCGGGCGCCCGTGTTCCGGACAGGGCCGGCGAGTAGCCCCCATTTGTCAATCTATATGCTCTTTACCTCTCATGGGTGATAGTCGCGTCATGTCGGTTTTCCGCACATCAGGGCGGGGATTGGCCCGACAGAGGGACAGCTCGGACAAGCCCGGTGTCCCCGCCGAGAGACTCGCCGAGGAGACGACTCGATGAGAATCGGAGAAAAGCGCCGGTTCCGGCGAGATCCCCTGAAGTACATCGACATCCTCCGTCGCCGCAGCGAGACGGACGTGTTCCGGCTTCCCCACGGCGGCTATTGCGTCAGGGACGCGGATCTGGCGCAGACGCTGCTGCGCAGCCCGGAATACCACACGGGAAAGTCGGGATTCTTCAACGAACTGCTGCCCACGCGAGACGCGCAGGTCGAAGTCGGCCACGCGGTACGGAACTTCCTGCGCGCGGGCCTGCCGCGATACCGCGCCGAGCTGACCTTGGCGGTGACCGCGCTCCCGGCGGTCAGCCGCTGGCCCGCCGCCGGCAACGCGCTGGTGCACCGATGCCTGGCCGATCTGCTGCTGCACCCCCAAAGCCCGGTCAGGACAAGCGGGTTGACCGATCGGGCGATGCACGGGGGAGTGGTGTTCCACGCACCGCGGGCCTGGCAGCGAGCGCGGGCGGAGTTCCCGCGGGCCCGGCTGCTCGCCGCCCTGACCGAGGAGGTGCGACACCGCCGGCAACACCCCGCCGACGACCCCCGTGATGTGCTGGACGCCCTGCTCGGCGTCTGCCCTCCCGCCGAGGTGACCGACCGGACGCTGGCCGAGCTGCACTGGCTGATGTACCGGGCGATCGTGGTGCCCATCAGCGCCTCGCTGGCATGGTCGGTGCTGCTGGGCTGCCTGCGCCACACCTCGGACGAGCCGTGGCCCTGGCCCGCCGACCAGGTCGTACGGGAGGCGCTCCGGCACCGCCCGGTACCTTGGCTGCTCGGCCGCACCGTCCCGCACGCCGTCGAACTGGGTGGCGTCGCCTTCCGGCCCGGCGACCTCCTCTCCGCCTGCCCGTACCTGATGCACCACGAGGAGGGCCGGTGGACCGCCCCCGAGGAGTTCCGGCCCGAACGCTGGGCGGAGCCCGGCGAACACGGCTCCTACGTACCGTTCGGCGCGGGCCCCTACATCTGTGCCGGTGCCGCGGTGGCGCAGGCGCTGCTGACCGAGTCGCTGACCGCGCTCATCCGTGACGCCCGCCTGACCGTCACCGGCGGCGACACCCGCGCGGTCGTCTCCGAAGGCAATGTTCCGCGACCGTTCGTCCTCCACCGCACCCCACGCCACGGGGGAACCGGACACGACAGGGAAGGGAGGTGAGCAGTCATGGCCGCATCGATGCGACGCATCTTCAGCAACAAGCCCGCCCGCCGCTGGTACTGGTACTGAGCACCAGGGCAAGGGAGGCCCGGAAGCCGGCCCCGGCTTCCGGGCCGTCCCGGACCCGTCGGGGAGGCGTCAACCGCACAAGCGCCCGTCCGGCTTCGGGCCCCCTCCAGTCATCTCGCGGTGGGTTCGAGCGGGGTGCGCAGAGCGAGGAGGGCGACGTCGTCGTCGTTGTCTTCGGGACGGACCCGGCGCAGGAGGTGGTCGGTGAAGGCCGCCAAGGGGCGGTGGGCAAGAGCGGCGGCGTGCTGGCGCAGCCGCCCCAGGCCCTCGTCCAGGGAGTGACCGGCTGATTCGATGAGGCCGTCGGTGTACAGCAGGAGGGTGGATCCGGGGGGTAGCACGAGGGTGGCGTCGGGGCGGGATTCGCGGACTCCGGTGCCCAGGAGGATGCCGTGGCCGTCGGTGAGGTAGTGGGTGAGGCCGTTTCGGGTGATGAGCAGGGGCGGTGGGTGGCCGGCGTTGGTCCAGCACAATTCCCAGTGGCCGTTGCCGGTGGTGTCGAGGCGGGCGAAGATCATGGTGGCCATGGGCACGTTGGTGATGTGTGTGACGGCCTCGTCGAGCCGCTCGACGACACGGCTGGGCGGATCTTTCCGGGACCAGGCGTAGGCGCGGAGCATGTTGCGTACCTGGGCCATGCCGGCGGCGGCTTCCAGGTCGTGGCCTACGACGTCCCCGATGGTCAGGGCGGTGGCATTGTCGGACAGGCGGAAGGCGTCGTACCAGTCGCCGCCGACCTGGGAGGCGTCGGGTGCGGGCAGGTAGCGGGCGATCATCTGCGGCCCGCCCAGGCTGGGCAGCCGGGGCAGCAGGTGGTTCTGCATGGTCTCGGCGACCTTGCGCTGACGCTGGTAGAGGCGAGCGTTGTCCACGGCGAGCGCGGCGCGGCGTGCGATGTCCTCGATCAGAGGGAGGTCCGCGGTGGTGAAGTCGCCCGTCTGGTCGGCGCGGCCCAGCGTGAGGGCCCCCAGAACCTCCCGGGCACTGCGGAGGGGGACGATGGCGGCGGAGCGGATGCCGGTCGCCTCGAACAGGCGCCGCTGTTCGACCGCGATGCCGGAATCCGGAGTCCGCCGGTAGGTCTCGGGGCCGGCCACGGTGGAGGCCACTCCGCGCAGTGCTCTGGACAAGGGCATGGGCGATTGCTCCGGCACCGGGGGCATGGGCCCTTCGAGTTCCTCGTGGCGTTTCAGGGTATGGCCGTCGGCATGGGCCACGGTGTTGCGCCATACCTCGTCACCCTCTGTGATCAGGTCGATGATCACCCAGTCCGCCAGCCGAGGTACGACAAGCCCCACGAGCCGGCGCAGGGCCTCTTGGACATCCAGGGTGGAGGTCAGCTGTGTGGTGGTCTCTGCCAGCAGGGCCAGACGCTCGAGCTCTGTCAGCGGCTGCGGCCGCGGGACGGGCCCGGGGTGTTGCCGGTCGTCCGCCGGTTGCCGGTCGGTGTGGAAGACGACGAGGGTGGCGGCTTCCGAGCCCTGGATGTCGTAGGGGGTGATCAGCCATGAGACCGGCAGCAGGGAGTCGTCGCCTCGCGAGAACCAGTCCCCTGCCGCCTGCGCCGGATTGCTGGCGTGGAACGCCTGCCGCATGCTGCATCTGCTGGTCGGCATCGGCTGGCCGTGGGCGTCGCGGTGCAGCAGATCGTGCGCGTCCCGCCCGACCATCTCCTCGGCCGGCCGGGCCAGCAGTCGTTCGGCGCGTGCGTTGACCGCGATGATGCACCCCTTGTCGTCCACTACGTACGCCGCCGCGCCGATGGCGGCCAGTGCCCCCGCCAGCGCGGTGTCCCCCGGTCCAGGGGACCGCTGGTCGGCACTCCTGGTGCGCCCTGCCTCCACCACCGTGTGCCTCCTCCGTGATCGCCGGTCGTGCCGTGTGCTCGCCCCCTTCCCGAGTGCCCAGATCCACGGGTAAGCGGGCCTTCCCCTGTGCCCGCCGTCTCGAGTGGCACATGTGCCGGACTGCCGGGTACTCGGCCGGGGACGGCACAGGAGGGCCTGGTGCCGGCAGGAGGTGACGCACGGCGGAGGCGAACAAGGGGTACGGCGAGTGCTCGCCCGTGTCCGCGAGCCCGGCGAGTACACCGACCGGGGCCGGGCCGCCACGCTCACCGAAGCCGTGCCCGGCGTGCCGGCACAGTGGGACACGGCCTGTCCTGCATTGGATCCGGGACGCGCTTGTCAGAGCCTTTGATCTTCATGACTCATCGAAGGCCGCGCTCGGCGACAAGACCATTCCACGGCGCGGGAAGGCCACCCGGAGCCAAGGACGACCACTGACGGCGTTGGCGCAGCGGCCGGCGGCGGGAACTGTGGTTCTACGGCCGAGGGGGTCGGGGCGACGGGGGAGCGGGCGGGTCGGTGCCTGATGGGCGGGCGGGCAAGGGCGAACGGTGACCAGCTGTCGGACCGGTCCGCCGTCGGCCGTGGGACGGCCGCGGCGGTGCCGTCCGCCTCGACCGCGGCCCGGTGGTGGCAGAGGGCCGGTCGATCGCTTCCGCACGTGGTCGTCGGCGGCGTCGGTCAGGTCGTTCCTCGTCACCTCGAAGGGGACGCGTACGCGGTCGAGGCGTCCCCCGCCACCTTCCGTCTGCCCGGGGCGACGAAGACCACCCGGGCGCTCGCGCCGTTCGCCGTCCTCCGGTCACAAGGAACTCGCCACCATCTCCAGCATGACCTCGTTCGTCCCTCCGTAGATCCGCTGCACCCGCAGATCGTCACGCATCCGCACGAGCGGGAACTCCGGGTCGTGTGCGGCGGTTTCCCCGAGGGCGTCCAGGCAGCGGTCGATGATGTGGCCCGTCGTCTCCGTGCACCAGATCTTCGCCATCGACGCCGTCGCCGTGTCCAGCTCCCCGTTCAGTGCCTGCTCCACGCAGTCGTCGAGGAAGGACTCGGCCACCCGCGCCTGCGTCGCGCAGCGGGCGATCTCGAAGCGGACGTGCTGCTGTGCGAAGAGCCCGGCCTCCCGGGCCCGGTCCAGCGTCACGTCCACCGCGCGCCGTGCCGCCGCCACCGCCTCGGCCGCGATGATCAGCCGTTCGCGCGGCAACTGCCGCATGAGCATGAGGAATCCGGCGCCCTCCCGGCCGAGCAGGTTCTCCGCCGGCACCAGCGCGTCCTGGAAGTACAGCGGCGCGGTGTCGGAGGTGTGCTGGCCGAGTTTGGCCAGCCGCCGGCCCCGCCGCAGCCCGGGGGTGCGATCGGCCTCCACCACCAGCAGCGACATGCCGCGGGTCCCGGCGCCCGGGTCGGTGCGGACCGCGGTGACGATCAGATCGGCACTGGAGCCGTTGGTGATGAACATCTTGCTGCCGTCGACCCGGTAGCCGTCGTCCCCGCGCACCGCCGTCGTGCGGATCCCGCGCAGATCGGACCCGGCGTCGGGCTCGGTGAGGGCCAGTGCGCCGACCAGGTCGCCCGAGCACATCCCGGGCAGCCAGCGGAGCTTCTGCTCCGGAGTGCCGTACTGCTCGATGTACTGGGCCACCACCCCGCTGTGCATGGAGTTCCCGAAACCGTGCTCGCCCACCCGCACCTGCTCCTGGAAGATCACCAGATCGTGGGCGAGGGTCCCGCCACCGCCCCCGTACCGCTCGGCCACGGAGGCGCCGAGCAGGCCCAGTGAGCCCGCCTTGCGCCAGAAGTCCTTCTCCACACCGCCCCGGCGCTCCCATTCGGCCCGCCGGGGCACGGCCTCGTCGGTGAAGAAGGAACGGGCGAGTTCACGGACCGCAAGTACGTCATCGGTCATCCAGCGGCGAACGTTCTGAGCCACGTTGTGTGCCACTCCTCCAAGGTCCGCCGGTCTCGGGGCCGTCGGCCACGGCGTTGCAGGCCGAGCGGCCGCACGCCTCCGGCCACGGACATCGACCACACCATCAAACACCGCCATTCCCAAGCGAGTTGGCGACCAGTCACGCCTGGCCGAAAGAACCCGGTGGTCGGCAGGGGACGTTGTGGCGCCCGATCACGGTTGTTACAGTGCCGCCGTCTCTGGTCGAGATACGGGGGTGATCGGTTATGCCGTCTTCCGCAGCCGTGATCGAGCGGGATCTGTTGCAGTTTCTCGAAACTGTCGCACGAGAGAGTGTCCGCGGCCCGGACGACGATCTTTTCGCCGGGGGTTATCTCAACTCGCTGGGCGCTCTGGAACTCGTCGCCTTCCTCGAAGGTCAGTATGGGATAGCGGTCGAGGTGGAAGACCTCGATCTGGACAACTTCCGGTCGGTGACCAGGATTGTCGACTTCGTCCTGGCGAAACGTTCTTCCCGTGAACAGGGTGGCACACCGGGGGCCGCCGCCGCGGCCCCGGGCGGGGGCGGGCGGTGACCGAGCGCCTGCCCCGCACCGAACCGAACGACTTCACCGAAGGGATCCGGCAGGCCGCGGCGGAGTGGGACACGGCCGGAGGACCGCCCCGGGACATGGCGGAGCGGATGGCCAAGGCCGGTCTCCTCGGCGCCGACCTGCCCGCCGGCTACGGCGGCTCCGCCCGCTCCGCACTCCAGCTCGGCGAACTGACCGCCGCGCTCGGCGCCGTGTGCACCTCGCTGCGCAGCCTGCTCACCGTGCAGACCATGGTGGCCGCCGCCGTGCTGCGCTGGGGCACCGAGGAACAGCGGCACACCTGGCTGCCCGCCCTGGCCTCGGGCGAGCGGATCGCGGGCCTCGCCGTCACCGAGGCGGACGCGGGAAGCGACCTGAACGCCGTCCGGACCACCATCGAGCGCGACGGCGACCGGCTGCGGATCAGCGGACACAAGCTCTGGGTGACCTACGGCGAGTGGGCCGACGTCCTGCTGGTCCTGGGCCGCGACGGCGACCGCCCGACCGCCGTCCTGGTTGAGACCGACCGCCCCGGAGTGGAACGGGAACCGGTCTCCGGCCAGCTCGGGCTGCGCGGCGCCCGGATCGCGCACATCCGGCTCCGGGACGTGGAGGTGCCGGCCGGAAACCTGGTCGCGCCACCGGGGTTCGGCCTCTCCCACGTGATCGGCACGGCACTGGACCACGGCAGGTTCACGGTCGCCTGGGGATGCGTCGGCATGGCGGGCGCGTGCCTCGACGAGGCCGCCGGCCATGTGCTGACCCGCCGTCAGAACGGTGTCGCGCTCGCTGAACACGAGCTGGTCCGGGCGAAGATCGCCGAGATGCACCTGGCCGCGGAATCGGCCCGGGCGCTGGCCGAGCGGGCGGCCCGGCTGCGCGACCACCGCGCCCCGGACGCGGCCTCGGCGACGTTCGCCGCGAAATACGCCGCCGCCCGCGCGGCGGCCTTGGTCAGCCAGGACGCGGTGCAGCTCCAGGGCGCCGCCGGATGCGCACCCGACAGCCTGGCCCAGCGGTTCTTCCGGGACGCCAAGGTCATGCAGATCATCGAGGGCGCCGACGAGGTGGCCCTGCTGCGGGTCGCCGAGCACGTCCTGGGCGGACGCCGGGCCCGGACCGCCCCCGGGCGGAACCCGGCCGGGAACGAGGCGGCACGATGAGCGCGTACGCCGGCACGCGGGCCGGGATACGCATCGGGCCCGTCCACTTCTGGCACCCCGAACACACCCTGGCCGTCACCGACCTGCCCGAGCGGGCCACCCTGCCCGAGGCACGCGACCGGCAGTTGCTCGCGCTCGGCATCGACCGGGTGCGCGTCGCCGGCGGACTGACCGAGACCGACCTCGCCGAGCGCGCCGCGCTGGGCGCGCTCGCCGACTCCGGCACCGACCCCGCCGACCTGGACGGGCTGCTGCTCGTGCAGGGCCGGGCCCCGGAATACCTCATGGCCTCCGAGGCCACCCGGCTCCAGCACCGGATCGGCGCCACCCGCGCGCTGACCCTCGGCGTCGGCGACCTGGGGTGTGTGTCCAGCAGCGCCGCCATCGAGATCGGCGCCGCGCTGCTGCGCGGCCGGGGCGGACCCGGGCGCATCCTCGTCGCGATGGGCGTGCGGGCCGCGGCCACCGCCCGGTACCGCCCGCCGATGACGGTCCTGGGCGACTGCGGCGCCGCTTTCCTGCTCACCACGGGCGACGACGACAGCGGCGGCGCGCTGTCCATCGCGGGCGGCGCCACCGGCGGCGGTGCGCCGTACCCCTCGGACGGTGACACCGTCGGAGCCGCCCCGTACACCAACGGGAGTGGCCCGTCCGTCGTGGGCGGTACCCCGTACACCAGGGGGAGTGGTGGCCCGTACACCCCCGGCGACGACACCGCCGGCCGAGCCCCGCGCCCCGCGGCCGGCCGGACCGCCCGTTACCGGCTGCTCGGCCAGGAGCTGCGCAGCGACGGCCGCTACGCCGATCTGTTCCGCATCCGCTACCGCGAGCTGCCGCCCGAGCGGTGGGCCGAGGAGTGCGCGGACGAGAACGCGTACTCCTTCCAGCTCGCCATCGAAAGCCGCAACCGGCTGCGAGACCTCAACGCCGAACTGCTGCGGCGGTGCGCGACCACACAGGACGAACTGGCCGCCGTGGTCATGCAGAACCTGTCCATGGGCGCGTTCGCCTTCTGGCAGGACGCCCTGGGACTGAAGATCGCCGACGTCTGCCGCGACAACCTGGCCGGCCACGGCCATCTCGGCCCGGCGGACGTGCTGATGAACCTGGAGAGCCTGGCTCCGTCCGTGCCCGCCGGCGGCAAGGTGCTGGTGATGAACAGCAGCCCCGTCGCCGCCTGGTGCACCGCGCTCGTGGAGCGGCTGCCCGACTGAGCACGGGGACCCGCCGGTACGACGGCCCGCGCCCCGGGCCGTCCGCCCGGGGCCGCCCCGCGCCACCGAACCGGAAGGACGCAGATGACCGCGGCCGTTGGCCTTCCCACCGTCAAATGCCTGGTGTGGGACCTGGACGACACCCTGTGGGACGGGGTGGTGCTCGAAGGCGACCGGCCCAGGCCGTTCGCCGCCGCCCTGCGCACCCTGGACACCCTCGACAGCCGCGGCATCCTGCACGCGGTGGCCAGCCGGGGCGAGCGCGACGTCGCCGAACGCTGGCTGAAGGAATGCGGTCTGGCGGACCGCTTCGTCGCCCTGGAGATCGGCTGGGGCGCGAAATCCGACGCCGTGGCCGCCGTGGCCGAGACCCTCGGCATCGGCATCGACACCCTCGCCTTCATCGACAACGATGCCTTCGAACGCGGCGAGGTCGCCGCGGCCCACCCCACGGTGCGCTGCTACCCGGCCGACCAGGTGGGCGTCCTGCCCGACCTGGACGACTTCCGGCCGCCGTTCGTCACCCCCGAGTCCCGCCAGCGCCGCGCCATGTACCAGGCCGAGCAGCGCCGCAGGGCCGCCGAGGAGTCCACGAGCGGCTCCCCGGCGGAGTTCCTCGCCTCCCTCAGGCTGACCCTGACCGTGCGCCGCGCCCGCCCCGGCGACCTGGAGCGCGCCCACGAACTGACGGTGCGCACCCACCAGCTCAACAGCACGGGCCTGACCTTCTCCCTGGAGGAACTGCGGGACCTCGCCGCCTCACCCCGGCACGAGGTGCTGGTCGCCCGGCTCACCGACCGGTTCGGCTCCTACGGCACCATCGGGCTGGCCGTCAGCGACCTGCTGGACGGCGAACAGCGGCTGCGGCTGCTGCTCATGTCCTGCCGCGTGCTCTCCCGGGGCATGGGCCGGGTCCTGATCGGACACATCGTGGAGCGGGCCCGCGCCGCCGGCCGGGTGCCGCGCGCCGAGTTCGTCTCCACCGCGCACAACCGGATCACGCTCGTCACGCTCGGCTTCGCCGGCTTCGTCCCGGTCGTGCGTGACGGCGACCGGATGCTGCTCGAACACCGCCCGGACCGCGGCGAGGCCGGCTCCCCGCACGTGCGGATCATCGACGAGGACACGGACCCGGCGGGCCCGGCCGGCACCGAGGAAGGGGAGGGGAGCACCACGTGAGCGAGATCGACACCGCCGAGCTGACCGAGCTGGTGCGCCGCACCGTGGCCGAGGCCGTCGGCCGCGCGGACGACGAGATCGGCGACGACGACACCCTGGTGGGCCTCGGCCTGGACTCGCTGCGGGCCCTGGAACTCGCCGCCCGGCTGGAAAAACGCCTGGGCGCACGCCTCGACCCATGGCTGCTGCTCGACCGCGAGACCGTCGCCGAGGCGGCCGAGGGCATCGCCGAGCAACTGCGCGCGGACGGCACCGGCCGGGCGGAACCGGAGCCGGGCGGCGCCGCGACCGCCGGCGGCCGGCGCGAACTGTCCGACGGTGAACGCAGACTGTGGTTCCTGTACCAGCTGGCCGAGGACTCCTCGGGCTACCTGCTCTCCTGCGGGCTGCGCCTGCGCGGACCGCTGGACCCGCCCGCCCTCCAGGCCGCGTTCGCCGCCGTCGTCACCCGCCACCACCCGCTGCGCACCCGCTACGCGGAAGGCCCGGACGGCGAACCCGTCGCCGAGACCATGCCCCCGCCCGCCCCCTTCCCGCTGCCCGTCACCGACCTGCGTGACCGCGCGGACCGCGAGCAGGCGGTCCGGGCCGCCGCCGAGGAGGACCGCCACACCCCGTTCGACCTCGGCGCGGGCCTGCCGCTGCGGGCCCGGCTGCTGCGCACCGCCGACGACGAGCACGTCCTGCTGCTGGCGATGCACCACATCGCCTTCGACGCCTGGTCCACGGCCGTACTGCTGCGCGAGCTGACCACCGCCTACCGCGCGCACCGCGAGGGCACCGACCCCCTGGCCGCGCTGCCCCGCCTGGAGGAGGGCTACGACGCCTTCGCCCGGGCCCAGCGCCGCGGCTCGGTGCTGCGCAGGTCCCGTCTGGCCTGGTGGCAGCGCTACCTGGAGGGGGCACCACCGCGCATCGACCTGCCCGGCGACACCGACGGCGCCGCCCCGCACGCCGGCACCCACGGCTTCGACCTGCCGACCGACCTCGTCGCCCGGCTGAAGGAGTTCTCCGTCGGCGAGGGCAACACCCTCTACACCACGCTCCTCGCCGGATTCCTCGCCCTGCTGCGGGCCCGCGGCGCCGGCGCCGACCTGGTGGCCGGCACGCCCGTGACCGGCCGCGTCACCCACGCCTACCAGCAGCTCATCGGGCTGTTCGTGAACACCGCCGTGGTCCGCGCCGACCTGTCGGGCACACCCACCGTGCGCCAGACCGTCGACCGCGTCCGGGCCGCGGTACTGGGCGTGCGCGACCACCAGGAGCCGTTCAGCGAGATCGTGCGCGCCGTCAACCCGCCCCGGGTGCCCGGACGCAACCCCCTGTTCCAGGTCATGTTCGACATGCACAGCCTGCCCATCGACCTGCTCGATCTGCCCGGGGTCACCGTGTCCTCGCTCGACGGCCGGCCGGTGTCCCTCAACACCGTCGAGGCGGCCGGCGAGGAGGCCAAGTTCGACCTCACCCTCACCGTCGAGGACCGCGGCGAACGGGTGCTGTGCGCGCTGGAGTACGAGGCCTCGCGCTTCAGCCGCCACTGGGCCGAGGAGTTCGCCGCCGACTACGCCCGGCTGCTCGGCGCCTGGGCCCGGGACCCGGACCAGCCCCTCGCCGCCACCCTGCCCGCCGCCGCGTCCGCCGCGCCGCCCTCGGTCCTGACCGGGCCGGCCGAACCCCTGGACGACCTCGCCGCCCACCGGCTCGTCGAGGACCACGCCGCCAGGCACCCGGACGACCCCGCCGTCCGCGACGGGCACGAGGAGCTGACCTACGGCGCACTCGACACCCGCGCACAGGCACTCGCCCACACCCTGCGCCGGGAGGGCGTACGCCCCGGCACCGTGGTCGGCCTGCTCCTGCCGAAGTCCGCGAGCCTGGTCACGGCCGCCCTCGCGGTGTGGAAGGCGGGCGGCGCCCATCTCACCCTCGACCCGCGCTACCCGGCCGAACGACTGCGGGCCATGCTCACCGAGTCCGGCTGCCGGCTCGTCGTCGGCGACCCGGGCCTCGTACCGGAACTCGCCGACGCGGCCCGCTTCCTCCCCGCGGCACCGCCACCCAGGGACACCGACCGCACCGGCGACACCGACGGCGCCGATGGCACCAGCGACACCGACCGCATCGGCGGCACCGGTGACCATCTGCCCGGTCCGCCCGGCGAGGAGGCGGACCGCACCGCCTACGTCGTGTTCACCTCCGGCTCGACCGGACGGCCCAAGGGCGTCGCCGTCACCCACCGCGCGCTGCTGAACAACTTCCGCGCCTGGAGCGCCGCCTACCACCTCGACCAGGTCCGCGCCCACCTGCAGATGGCCGGCTCGTCCTTCGACGTCTTCCACGCCGACCTGGTGCGCGCGCTGTGCTCCGGGGCCTGCCTGGTGCTCTGCCCGCAGGACGCGCTGCTCGACCCGCCCGCACTGCTGCGGCTGCTGCGGGAGAACCGGATCGGCTTCGCCGAGTTCGTGCCCGTCGTCCTCCAGGGACTGCTCGAACACCTGGAGGAACAGGACGCCGACCTGTCGTTCCTGCGCGCCCTCGCCGTCGGCTCCGACGCCTGGCCGGCCGGCGCCCACCGCCGCCTGCTGCGCCGCATGGCCCCGGACGCCGTCCTCGCCAACTCCTACGGCCTGGCCGAGGCCACCGTGGACAGCGCCCTGTTCACCGGCGACCCGGCCGGCCGGACCGACGAACAGCAGGTGCCCATCGGCCGCCCGCTGCGCAACACCCGCCTGTATGTGCTCGGCGAGGACCTGCGTCCGGTGCCGCGGGGCACCCCCGGCGAACTGTGGGTGGCCGGCGCGGGCGTGACCGCCGGATACCTGGGCCGGCCCGACGAGACCGCCCGGCGCTACCTGCCCGACACCGTCGCCGGAGCGCCCGGCGAACGGATGTACCGCACCGGTGACCGGGCGGTGCTCCTCGACAGCGGCGACCTGGTGCTCCTCGGCCGGGTGGACCGCCAGCTCCAGGTGCGCGGGCTGCGGGTGGAACCGCAGGAGGTGGAAACGGTGCTGGCCGCCACCCCGGGCGTGCGCCGGGCCCTGGTGGTCGCCGACCCGCGCGGAGCCGCCGAGGGCCTGGTGGCCTACCTCGTGCGCGAACCGGGCGCCGACCCCGACCCGCGGCAGGCCGCGGCGATCGCCCGCCGTGCCCTGCCGGAACCCGCCTGCCCCGGCCACTACGCCGTCGTCGACACCCTGCCGCTCACCCCCAACGGCAAGCCCGACCTCGCGGCCCTGGCCCGGGTGCCCCTGGCCGCCGCCGGCGCGGGCGGCACCCGGACCGCCCCGCGCACCGACGCGGAGCGGTCCGTCGCCGCCGTGTGGCGCGAACTGCTGGAGACGGACGACATCGGCGCCGACGACGACTTCTTCGAACGCGGCGGACACTCCCTGCTGCTCACCCGCATGGTGGCCACCCTGCGGCGGCGGCACGGCGCCGCGCTCGCCCTGTCCGAGGTGTTCCGGCAGCCGACCGTGGCCGCCGTCGCCCGGCTGCTGGAACAGTCCGGCCGGGCGGCGCCGACGACGGTCCCAACGCGCCGCACGGCGGCCCGTACCACCGTCAGGATCGGCGCCGACGGCACCGTACTGGCGGCAGAGGACAGGTGAGCCCCGTGGACTCCGCACCCGCCCGGGAGGCGGCCGCCGAGGTGCTGCCCGCCACCTCCGCCCAGGAACGGCTGTGGTTCGAGGAGCAACTCGACCCCGAGCGCGCCCTCTACGCGGTGCCGTGCGTGCTGGAGCTCACCGGGCCCGTGGACCGGGAAGCGCTCGCCGCCGCCCTCACCCGGCTGGTGGCCCGGCACGAGGCCCTGCGCACCGGCCTGCTGCGCCAGGACGGCCGTCTGCTCCAGGTCGTCCTCGGCCCGGACCAGGTGCGCGCCGAACTGGCCTACGAGGACCTCGGCGGTGGCCTCGGTCCGACCGCTCTGGCTGACGAGGACCTCGGAGGTGATCCCGGCCCCGCCGCTCTGGCTGACGAGGATTCCGGCGGCCGCCCCGGCCCCACCGCCCGGGCGCTGGCGCGCGCCGAGCGGGAGTTCCGGCGGCCCTTCGTGCTGGCCCGGCCCCCGCTGCTGCGGGCGCTGCTGCTGCGCACCGGCGCGGACCGGCACGTGCTGGTGCTCACCGTCCACCACACCGTCTGCGACGGCGCCTCCGTCGCCGTCCTCGTCGACGGGCTGCTCGACGAGTACGCCCGGGTGCGGCGCGGCGAGCCGGCCGCCCCGCCCCCGGACGGTCCCGGGTTCGCGGACTGGGCCGCCTGGCAGGAGGAGCGGCTCGTCCCGGAGCGCGAACGGCTGCTGGCGCACTGGAAGAGCGCGCTGGCCGGCCTCAGCCCGCTCGCGCTGCCCACCGACCGGGAGCGGCCCGCGGCCCCGGACCACGAAGGGGCCGTCCGCCACACCGCGCTCGGCGGCGCCCGGCTCGCCGCCCTGCGCGCACTGTGCCGCGCGGAGGGTGTCGGCAGCGCCACCGGGCTGCTCGCCGCCGTCTGCGCGCTGCTGCACCGCCTCACCGGACAGCGGGACGTGTGCGTCGGCATGCCCGTCTCCCGGCGCGACGACCCCGCGCTCGCCGAGGTCGTCGGCATGCTGGTGAACACCGTGCCCGTACGCGTCGACCTGCCGGGGGAGACGACCTTCCGGGAGGCGCTGCGGCGCACCGGACGGGCCGTGGCCGACGCCGTCGCCCACGGCGACCTGCCGTTCGACGAGATCGTGCGGGCCGCCGACGTGCCCCGGGGCGCGGACACCCCGCTGTTCCGGGTGCTGGTCGGCCACGAGCGCGCCGGCGGCCCCCGCGCGGACGACACCGGGCCGGCCGTGCGCGAACTGCGCCCGCCGTTCCCCACCGCGCGCTACGACCTGTCGTACTACTTCACCGAGGACGCCGACGACGCCGCCCTGTCGGTGGAGTACCGCACCGCCCTGTTCGACCCCGACCGGGTCGAGCGGCTGCTCGGCCACTTCCGCACCCTGCTCACCGCCGCGCTCGCCGCCCCCGACCGCCCGCTCGCCGAGCTGCCCCTGCTCACCCCCGAGGAGGAACGCGAGACGGCAAGGCTCGCCACCGGCACCTGCGTGGCAGCGCAGCCGCCGGTCACCGGACAGATCGCGCACTGGGCCCGGCGCACCCCGGACGCCGTCGCGGTCGCCTGCGGCGGCACCCGGGTGACCTACGCGCGACTGACGGAGCGCGTGCGCCGGCTGGCCGCCCGGCTCCGGGCACTCGGCGCGGGCCCCGAACGGCCCGTCGTCGTCGCCGTACCGCGCTCCGCCGACCTGCCCGTCGCCCTGCTCGCCGTACTCGCCTCCGGATCGGCCTTCGTCCCCGTCGACCCCGGCCACCCGCCCGCCCACCTGGCGCGGGTGTGCGCCGACAGCGGCGCCCGGCTCGCCGTCACCACCACCGACGCGCGGCCCGCACTGCCCCGGGACGGCCTGCGTACGCTCCTGCTGGACGCCGAGGAGCCGCCGCCCGGGACACCGGAGCCGATCGCGGTGCCGGAACCCGGCCACCTCGCCTACGTGCTGTACACCTCCGGCTCCACCGGACGGCCCAAGGGCGTGATGATCGAACACCGGTCGCTCGCCGGACTGATGGCCGTGATGGACGAGGTGGACCCCATCGGCCCCGGCGACACCTGGCTCGCCACCTCCAGCGTCACCTTCGACGTGTGCCTGGCGGAACTCCTGTGGCCGCTCACCCGGGGTGCCACGGTGGCGGTGTCCGCCGCCGGCGTCGGGCGCCCGGGACTCGCCGCCGAACTGCGCCGCTTCGCGCCCACCCACCTCCAGGTCACGCCCTCGGCCGCCCGGCTGCTGCTCGCCGACCGCGACACCGCCGCCGGGCTGCGCGGCCTGCGCGCCCTGATCCTGGCCGGCGAACCCCTCACCGGGCCGCTGGTACGGGAGTTGGCCCGCGCCACCGACGCCCGGGTGCACAACCTGTACGGGCCCACCGAGGCCACCGTGTACGCCACCCACCACGCCGGCCCCGACCCGGAACAGGCCGCGGTGCCCATCGGCCGGCCCGTCGCCGGCGCGGTCGTCCAGGTCCTCGACGAGCGGGGCCGCCCCTGCCCGCCGGGCGTGCCCGGCGAGCTGTGGATCGGCGGCACCGGCGTCGCCCGCGGCTACCTGGGACAGCCGGAACTGACCCGGGAGCGGTTCACCGACGCCCCCGCCGCCGGCGGACGTGCCTACCGCACCGGGGACCTGGCCCGGCGCCGCACCGACGGGGTACTGGAGTTCCTCGGCCGCCTCGACCGCCAGGTGAAGGTGCGCGGCGCCCGGGTGGAGCCCGCCCAGGTGGAGCGGGCCCTGGAGGAGCACCCATGGGTACGGCAGGCCGTCGTCGCCCCGCGGACCGGGCCCGCCGGCATCACCGAACTGATCGCCTACGCGGTCCCCGCCGGCTGCGACGAGGCCGAGCTGCTCGCCCATCTGCGCGCCCGGCTCCCGCAGGCGATGGTGCCCGCCGCCGTGGTCGCCCTGGACCGGATCCCGCTCACCCGGAACGGCAAGACCGACTTCGCCGCCCTGCCCGAGCCGGCGGTACGGCGCCCCGCACCGGGCGACGGCCCGCCGCGCACCGACGCCCAGCGCGCCGTCGCCGCCCTGTGGGCCGAGGTACTGGGCCGTCCCGGCCCGGGGACCGACGCCGACTTCTTCGCCTCCGGCGGTGACTCCCTCAAACTCGTCGCCCTGTACGAACGGTTGGAGAGCCGTTGGCCGGGGGCGCTGCGGCTGGCCGAGCTGTTCGACCTGACCACGGTGGCGGCCCAGGCCGAGGCGGTGGAGCGGCGAGCACGCACGACACCGGCCGGGCCGGACGGTGCGGGATCGGATGGTGCCGGGTCGCGGAGGGTGGAGCTGTGACGGACCGGCCTCCCGCGCGAGCCGGGCGCCCCGGCCCCGCGCCCGCGCCCGGTCCCACGGCCGGGCACCTGGACTCCGCATCGCCGCCCGATCTCGTACGCCTGCCCGGTCTCGCACCCCAGCCCGATCTCGTACGCCTGCCCGGTCTCGCACCCCAGCCCGGTCTCGCACCCCAGCCCGATCCCGTACGCCCGCCCGTTCCCGCATCCCCGCCCGATCCCGGCTTCCCGTCCGGGCCCTCGGCCAGGTGGCCGGACCCCGCGCCCCCGACCGGAGCCACGACCCGGGGCCGTGCCCCGGGTCCCCAGACGACCCGCAAGGAGACCGTCGCAGCCATGAACGACGTCGCGATCATCGGGGTCGCCGTCCGCTTCCCCGACGCGCCCACCCTGGACGCCTTCCGGGACAACCTGCGCCGGGGCCACGACAGCGTCCGGCCGCTGTCCCCGGAGCGGATCCGCACCAGCGGCATCGACCCGCACCGCGACTACGCGGAACTCGCCCACCTGGACCGCGTCGACACCTTCGACCACCGGTTCTTCGGGCTCTCCCGGCGCGAGGCCGAAGTGCTCGACCCGCAGCACCGCCTCGCCCTCCAGCTCGCCTGGCACGCCATGGAGGACGCCGGGCACAGCCCCGCGTCGCTGCGCGGCACCCCGACCGCCGTCGTCCTCAGCGCCCCGCGCGCCGACTACTTCCGGCTGGTGCCCCGGCCCGACACGCTCAGCCTGCTCGGCAACCTGCCCGCGGGCCTGCCCGGACGCGTCTCCCAGGTGCTCGGCCTGACCGGGCCGTCGTACGCGATGGACACCGGCTGCAACGGCTCCCTGGTCGCCGTCCTCCAGGCCTGCCGCGAACTGGCCGACGGGGAGGCGGAGTACGCGCTGGCCGGCGGGGTCAGCCTGAAGGTGCTGCACGAGCCGCGCGACGCCCACGCGCACTTCCCCGAGATCCTCTCCCCGGACGCCCGCTGCCGCGCCTTCGACGCCTCCGCCGACGGTACGGGCGACGGCGAAGGCGGCGCCGTCCTGCTGCTCACCACGCTGGAACGGGCGCTGCGCGACGGCGACCACGTCTACGCCGTCGTCAAGGGCGGCGCCGTCGCCCACAACGGCCCGCGCACCGGAGCCATGGGCACCCCGTCCCCGGCCGCCCAGGCCGAGGTGATCCGCCGCGCCTGGCGCCGGGCGGGCCTGGAGCCGGGCGACGCCGGATACCTGGAGGCCCACGGTTCGGGCACCCGGCTCGGCGACGCCGTCGAGCTGCGCGGGATCGCGCTGGCCCGCGGCCAGGCGCCGGGAGCACCGCTGCCGATCGGCTCGGTGAAGACCAACATCGGCCACCTCGACCACGCCGCGGGCATCGCTGGACTCGTCAAGGCACTGCTGTCGGTCCGTCACGGCGAGCTGTACCCGTCCCTGCACTACACGGCCCCGCCCCAGGGGCAGGACCCCGCCGAGCACGGTGTGGAGGTGGTCACCCGGGCCCGGACGTGGACCGAGCCGGACGGCCGGCCGCGCCGCGCCGGGATCAGCTCCTTCAGCCTCGTGGGGTCCAACGCCCACCTGGTCATCGAGCAGGCCCCGCCCCCGAGACCGGCGGCGCCCTCGCGACCGGCGGAGGAGAGGGGGGCGCGCACCCACCTGGACGCGCCCCTGGCCGTTGGGGTGTCCGCCCGGAACCCGCGCACGCTGGCCGAGACCTGCGAGCGCCTGGCCGCCGCCCTGGACACCACCCGTCCTCCGCTCGCCGGCACCGTCCTCACCCTCACCACGGGCCGCGACCACCACGACCACCGGGTCGGCCTGGTCGCCCGGACCACCGAGGAACTCGCGGGTGCCCTGGCCCTCGCGGCGCTGCGCACCCGGCAGGGCCAGGGCGCGGGCGCCGCTCCGGCACCGGCCCGCGACGGCGTCCATCTGCTGCTCTCCCGGGACATCACCGTCGCGGACCCCGCTCAGGACGTACCCGAGCAGGAGCGCACGCCGGAGGGGACGGCGGCCCGCGTGCTGGACCGGCAGCTCGACGCCCACCGCCGGCTGTCCGGATACGGCATCACCGTGACGAGCCTGCTCAGTTCCGGCGTCGGGCGCTGGGCCGCCCGGGTGATCGACGGCGAAGCGACCCGGGAGGAGGCCGGCGCCGCGCTGGCCGCGGCGGACGGGATCGGCCCGGCCCCGGACGGCGAGCGCCTACGGGCCGCGCTGGACCCGCTGTTCACGGCGGAGCGACCGCCGGTCTTCGTCGCCCTGGGCGAGGACGGCGAGCTGGCCCGCGCCGTCACCGCCCGGCTCGCCGAGCGTCCCGGCGCCGCACTCGTCACCGTGGGCAGCGGACCGGACGCCGTGGCCCGCGCGGTCGCCGAGCTGTACGCGCTCGGCGTGGACATCGACTGGCCCCGGCCCGAGGGCGCCCGGCGCACCCCGCTGCCCGGCTACCCGTTCCAGGAGGAGCGCTGCTGGGTCCGGCCGGAGGGCGAGTACCTGCGCTGGGAGGAGCTGTGGCCGGGCGCGGCCCCCCGGCCGGAGGCGTCGCCCGCGCTCCGGCCCGCCCCCGCGCCGGAACAGCCCGCCCCGTCCCCGGCCACGCCCGCCGAAGCTCCCGTGCCCGTGGGCCCTTCCGTCTCCGCCTACGCCCCCGCGCCCGACGGCGAGAGCGTCGTCGACCGGGTCCGCCGGGCCTGGACCGACGCCCTGCACGCCGGGGAAGTCGCCGACGGTGACGACTACTTCGAGCTCGGCGGCAACTCCATCACCGCCCTGGAGGTGATCAGCGCCCTCGACCGCGAGTTCGGCGTCACGCTGAAGCTCATCGACCTCTACGACCACCCCACCCTGGCCGACCTCGCCGCGTACGTCGCCGACCGCGCGGGACTGCCGAGGACGGAGCCCACGCGGCACCGGCCCACCGCCTTGCCGCCGCACACCACCGGCACAGAGCCACAGGAGCCCCAAGAGCCACAGCAGCCGCAACCCCAGCCCCAACCACACCTCGCCCCCGTCGGCGCCCCCACCGCCCCGCCCCCCATCACCCGCACCGACGCCACGGTGCTGTCCTTCGGCCAGGAACGCCTCTGGTACCACCAGCAGTTGGAACCCGGCAGCCCGCTGTACAACATCCCCACCCGCGTCCACCTGCACGGCACCCTCGACGTCGAGGCGCTGCGCGGGGCCCTGCACGACCTGGTGGAGCGGCACGAGATCATGCGGTCGTATCTCCCGGCCCGTGACGGCCGTCCCGAACTGCGCATCGCGCCGTCGCTGCCCGGCCTCGGCCGGTTCGTGGACGTCCGCGGCGAACCCGATCCGCTCGCCGCCGCCCGCCGCCTGGTCGAGGAGGAGGCCACCGCCCCGTTCGACCTGGAACACGGCCCGCTGACACGCGCCCTGATCGTCACCTACGGACCCCAGGACCACGTGCTGTGCCTCAACGTCCACCACGCCGTGGACGACGGCTGGAGCCCGGGCATCCTCGACCGGGAACTCACCGAGTTCTACACCGCGCGCGTCGAGCGCCGCGCCCCGCGCCTCGACCCGCTGCCGGTGCGCTACACCGACTACGCGCACTGGCAGCGCCAGTGGCTGACCGGGGACGTACTGCGCCGGGAACTCGACCACTGGCGCACGGTGCTGCGCGACGCGCCCGTGCTCGACCTGCCCGCCGACCGGCCCCGCCCGCGCCGCAAGGACTTCGGCGGCGGCCTGCACACCTTCACCATCCCCGCACCGGTCGCCGCGGCGCTGCGCGAGACCGGCAGACGGGAGCGGGCCACCCTGTTCATGGTGCTGCTCACCGCGCTCGACGTGCTGCTCGCCCGGCTCACCGGCGGACGCGACATCGTCGTGGGCTCCCCGACCGCCGGCCGCGACCGGCCCGAGACCCGGGGCCTGATCGGCTTCTTCAACAACACCGTGGCCCTGCGTACCCGGCTGGCCGACGGCCAGCGGTTCACCGAGGTGCTGCGCGAGGCCCGCCGGGTGGTGCTCGACGCCATGGAACACGCCGAGGTGCCCTTCGAGAAGGTCGTCGAGGCGGTCGCACCGGCGCGGGACCTGAGCCGCAACCCGCTGTTCGACGTGGTCCTGCTGCACCAGACCATCCCCGTCGTCCAGGGCCGGATGCCGGGGCTGGAACTCAGCTCCTTCGAGGCCGAGGACCGCACCATCGTCCACAACGGACTGGCGCCCGGCACCGCCAAGTTCGACCTGACCTTCTGCGTGTGGGAGCGGGACGGGCACGACGACCTGCCGGTCGGCCTGGAGTACAGCACGCAGCTCTTCGACCGGGAGACCGCCGCCGCCATCGGTGACGCCTTCCTGGCCCTGCTGCGCGCGGTGGCCGCCGACCCCGAGGGCGAGGCCCTGGCACTCCCGCTGACGGACGGGACGTCCGCCGCCCCCCTGTACACCCCGCCCCTGTCCGGCGCGCCCGACACCACCCTGCACGCCCTCGTCCTCGACCAGGCGCGGCGTACCCCCGACGCGCCCGCCGTGGCGCTGGACGAGGCCACCTTCACCTACGGCGACCTCGACCTGTGGTCGGCCGACACCGCCGCCCGGCTGGCCGCCGCCGGAGTCGCACCCGGTGACATCGTCGCCGTACGCCTGCCCCGCTCGGCGCACATGGTCGCGGCGGCGCTCGGCGTCCTCCGGCTCGGCGCCGTCCACCTGCCGCTCGACCCGCGCCAGCCGGACACCCGAACCGCCGCCATGCTCACCGACGCCCGCCCGCGCGCCCTGATCACCGACGGCGAGGCACCACCGTCCTGGACCGGACCCGTCGTCCACCTCGCCGGGCGGCCGCCGCGGACCGCGGAGCCCCCGGCGGACCCGGCCGCGCCCGGCGACCCGGCCTACGTCATCTTCACCTCCGGCTCCACCGGACGGCCCAAGGGCGTACTGGTCGAGCACCGCGGCGCGGCCACCCTGGTGCGCGCCACCCGCGAGGAGTGGGAACTGCGGCCCGGCGAACGCGTCCTGCAGTTCGCCGCGCCCACCTTCGACGCCTGGATCTGGGAGGTCTTCACCGCCCTCGCCGCCGGCGCCGTCCTCTGCGTGCCCGACCACCGCACCGTACTCGTGGGCGACGACCTGGCCGCGGCCATGACCCGGCACCGGGTGCACACCGTGATGCTGCCGCCGTCCGTCGCCGCCTCCCTGCCCGAGGACGCCGACCCGCCCGCGCTGCGGCTCATGGTGCTCGGCGGCGAACCGGTGCCGCCCGAGCTGGTACGCCGCTGGGCGGGCCGGTGCCGGGTCGTCAACGCCTACGGGCCGACCGAGGCCACCGTCTGCGTCACCATGGGCGACTGCGTGCCCGACGGCTCCCGCCCCGCCATCGGGCACCCGCTGCCCGGCACCCGGCTGTGGGTGCTCGACGAACAGGGCCGCCCCGTGCCGCCCGGCGTCCCCGGCGAGCTGTACATCGGCGGCGCCCAGGTGGCCCGGGGCTACCTCGGCCGGCCCGAGCTGACCGAGCGCCGGTTCGTCACCGTGCCCGGCACCACCGAGCGCGCCTACCGCACCGGAGACCTCGTACGCCGCCGGTCCGACGGATCGCTGGCCTTCGTCGGCCGCGCCGACAACCAGGTCAAGCACCGCGGCTACCGCATCGAACTGGAGGAGATCGAGGAGGCGCTGCGGGCCTGCGGCGCCAAGGACGCCGCCGTGGTGCTGGACACGGACACCGACGGCGGCGTGCTGCGCGCCTTCGCCGTACCCGGCGCCGATCCGGCCGGCACCGGCGAGGAACTGCGCGCCCGGCTCGCCGACCGGCTGCCGCCCTACATGGTGCCCGCCGCGCTCACCCTGCTGCCCGCGCTGCCGCTGACCCCGCACGGCAAGGCCGACCGCCGGCGGCTGTTGGCCCTCGGCCGTGAACTCGCCGGCGAAGGAGCGCCCGCCCCCGCCGGCCCCCCGGCGGCCACACCCGCCGACGCCCTGGAAGCGGACCTGCTCGCCCTGTTCCGGACCGTGCTGGGACACGGCGGGATCGGCGTGGACGACGGGTTCTTCGAGTCCGGCGGCCACTCCCTGCTCGCCGTCCGGCTGATGAGCCGCGTCCGGGAACTGACCGGCCGCACCCTGCCGCTCGCCACCCTCTTCGAGCACCCCACGGTCCGCGACCTGGCCGCCCTGCTGCGCTCCGGCCCGGACCCGGCCGCCCCCCGCTGCCTCGTACCCATCCGCGAGCGGGGCGACGGCGAACCGCTGTTCTGCGTCCACCCCTCCGGCGGCAACGTCCTCGTCTACCAGCCACTCGCCGACGCGCTCGCCGGGGACCGCCCGCTGTGGGGCGTGCAGTCCCACGGCCTCGCCGAGCACACGGAACCCGACCGCACCGTGGCGGCGATGGCCGAGCGCTACCTCGCCGGGATACGCGAGATCCAGCCCACCGGCCCCTACCACCTCGCGGGCTGGTCCTTCGGCGGCGCCATCGCCTACGAGATGGGCGTGCGGCTCCTTGAGGCGGGCGAGCGGGTCGCACCCGTCCTGCTGCTCGACACCGACCTGACCGCCACCGTGCCCCGCCACTCGGACGACGACGCCGCACTGCTGGCCGGTCTGCTGGCCCCGTTCACCCCGCCGGACACCGCCCGGGAACTGCACGCCCGCCTGCCGGGCACCCCCCTGGAGAAGGCCGTCGCCACGGCCCGCGACCTCGGGGCGCTGCCACCCGGCACCGGCCACCCGGAGGTACGGCGGCTGCTGCGCGTCCTGCGCGCCAACGACGCGGCCTTCGCCGCCTGGGAGGTGCCCGACTACCCCGGCGACCTGACGGCCGTACGCGCCACCGGCGGACGACTGACGGACCAGGGACTGGCGGCGCTGCGCGAGCGGGTGCGCGGCCGGCTGACCGTGGTGGAGGTGCCGGGCGACCACTTCACGATGCTCACCGAGCACCGCGCCGCCCTGGCCGAGCGGCTCGCCGCGCACCGCGCGCGCGAACGGGAGACGACCGGGCACGGCGGCACAGGCAGCGCAGGATCCAGGACGGTTGGAGGAGGACAGTGAGCCAGGAAACCCAGCGGCCCGTGGGGATCGTCGGCGCCGGGGTCATGGGCGCCGGGATAGCCCAGTGCGTCGCCCAGGCGGGCCACCCCGTGGTGGTGGTCGACCCCGGCCGGGAGGCCCTGGACGGCGCGCGCCGCCGCGTCGCGGACGGACTGCGGCTGAGCCGCCTGCTGCGCGGCTCCGGGGGCGGTACGGCGCCGGCCCCCGGGACGGACCCGGCGGCACTCATCCGGTGGACCACCGACTACGGCGACCTGGACACCGCGTGGTTCGTCGTGGAGTGCGGCCCCGAGCGCACGGACGTCAAGGAACGCATCTTCGAACAGCTCGACAAGGCCTGCCCCGAGGACACGGTGTTCGCCACCAACACCTCGGCGATCCCCGTCGACCGCCTGGCCGACCGCACCCGCCGCCCCGGACAGGTCCTGGGCATGCACTTCATGAACCCCGCCCCGCTGAAGGACACCGTGGAGGTCGTCCGCGGCCCCAGGACCGGCGAGGTGGCCCTGCGCCAGGCGGAGCGGCTGCTGGAGATGACCGGCAAGAAGGGCATCCACGTCGCCGACGGCCCCGGCTTCGTCACCAACCGGGTGCTCATGCTCACCTGCAACGAGGCCGCCCAGGTCGTCCAGGAGGGCACCGCGGACGCCCGGACCGTCGACCGGATCTTCCGGGACTGCTTCGGCCACCCCATGGGCCCGCTGGAGACCGGCGACCTCATCGGCTGGGACGTCATCGTGGACACCCTGCACGTCCTGCGCGAACACACCGGCGACCCCAAGTTCACCCCCTGCGACCTGCTGGTGGGGATGGTGGAGCGCGGCGAGACCGGCCGCAAGGCCGGGCGCGGCTTCTTCACCCACACGGCGGCCGGGGCCCGGGGAGGCGCCCGATGAGCCGCGAACCCACCCTCGCCGAGGCATTCCTCGACGCGGTCCACGACCGGCCCGACCACCCCTTCCTCACCCTGGTGGAACCCGACGGCGACCGCACCGTCACCCTCGCCGAACTGGCCGGGCACGCGGCCGGAGCCGGCCGGCTGCTGCGCGAGGCCGGCGCCCGGCCCGGCGACCGGGTGCCGCTGGTGTTCGACTCCGGCCTCGCCGCCGTCGCCGCGTTCTTCGGCACCCTGCTGGCCGGAATGACCCCGGCCATGGTCGCCCCGCCGATGGGCCGCCGCCAGGGCGCCGCCTACCAGGAGCACGTGCGCGGCGTCACCGAACGCTGCGCCTCCCGGCTCGGCCTGACCGACCGCGAGTTCGCCGGCGCGCTCGACGGCGCCGCCGCGCACCCGTTCCTGCCGCTCGTCCCGGACCGGCCCGAACCGGTCCCCGACCGGCCCGACGCACCCGAGGCGGCGGGCCCGGTCGCCCTGCTCCAGTTCACCTCCGGCAGCACCCGCGTCCCCAAGGGCGTCCAGGTCACCCACGCCGGAGTGCTCGACAACACCGCCGTGTTCGCCGAGCGGTTCGGCCTCGGCCCCGGCCGGCCCTTCTGCTCCTGGCTGCCGCTCTACCACGACTTCGGCCTGATCGGCGGCCTGCTCAGCTCGCTGCTGTCCGGCGGCAGCCTGGTGCTGATGCCCCCTCAGGCGTTCATCCGCTCCCCGCTGGGCTGGCTGCGCGCGGCACAGCGGAACGCCGCCACGGTCACCGGATCGCCCAACTTCGGCCTCGCCCTGTTCAACCGGCGCTTCGCCGCCGAACCCGCCGAACACCTCGACGGCCTGGACCTGTCCGGCCTGCGCACCGTCGTCGTCGGCTCCGACCCCGTCGTGCCCGAGACGGTCGAGGCGTTCCAGAAACTGCTCGCCCCCCACGGTCTGCACGACCGCGCGGTGCGCGTGGGGTACGGCCTGGCCGAGAACACGCTCACCGTCACGGCGGTACCGGACGGACAGCCGCTGCGCACCCTCACCGTGCGCCGCCCGGACGGCGTACGCGGCCCCGTCCGGCCGACCGGGAGTACCTCTGACGGCCCGGTGGTGACCGCAGTATCGTGTGGCACGCCTGCCGGCAATCAGGAAGTGAGCATCGTGGACGAGCACGGAACGACCGTCGGCTCCGACGTGATCGGTGAGATCCAGGTGTCGGGGCGCAGCGTGGCGCTGGGGTACCTGGACGACCCCGAGGCCACCGCGGCGGCGTTCCCCGGCGGTGCCCTGCGCACCGGCGACCTCGGCTTCCTGCACGACGGCGAACTGTACGTCACCGGGCGGCTGAAGGACGTGGTGATCGCCCGCGGCCGCAACCTCAACGCCCTGGACGTGGAACGCGTCGTGCGCACCCTGCCCGGCGCCCACGAGGGCGAGTGCGCGGCCTTCGGGGCGCGCACCGCGGAGGGCGAGGAACTGGTCGTCGCCCAGGAGGTACGCCCCGCGTCCCCCGAGGACCACCGGGCCCTCGCCCGCGAGGTGACGGCGCTGATCGTGCGGGAGTTCGGCATCGCCCCCGCCGATGTGCTCCTCGTCCGCATGCGCACGCTGCCGAGAACGTCCAGCGGCAAGCTCCGGCGTTCCGGGTGCGCCGACCTGTACGAGCGCGGCGAACTGGTGACGCTCCACCGCCAGGGATCCGCCGCCGTGTGAACGGGGCGGACGACCGGGTGGCGGCAGGCGCTCGAAGTGACATCGGGTCCGTGTGCGAGAGGAGTGAAGTGCTCGAAGTCATCGACTTAGTCAAGCGCTACGGCGAGGTGACCGCCGTCGACGGTGTGTCCTTCCATGTGGCGGCCGGTGAGATCGTAGGGCTGCTGGGAGTCAACGGCGCCGGGAAATCGACCACACTGGAGACGATCGTCGGCCTGGTCACACCCGACTCGGGCACCGTCACGGTGGACGGCCACGACGTGCGCGCGCACCCGGAGCGGGCCCGCGCCCACATCGGGTTCGCCGCCCAGGACACCGCCCTGTACCCGAGGCTGACCGTGCGGGAGAACCTGCGGTTCTTCGGCCGGCTCACCGGGGCGAGCCGCCACGACGCCGACGCGCGGGCGGACGAGCTGATCGGCCTCCTGGGCCTGACCGAGCAGGCCGGACGGCTCGCGGGCGTCCTCTCCGGCGGCGAGGCGCGCCGCGCCCATGTCGCGGTCGCCCTCATGGCCCGCCCCCGCCTGCTGCTCCTGGACGAGGCCACCGTCGGCCTCGACGTCCGCACCCGCACCCACATGCTGGAGCTGGTGGTCCGGGCGGCGCGGGACAGCGGCGCCGCGGTGCTGTTCTCCAGTCACTACCTCGCCGAGGTGGAGAGCATCTGCGACCGGGTCGTGATCATCCACCGGGGCCGGGTGCTCGCCGACGGCACCGTCGCCGAGACCATCGCCCGGCACGCCAAGTCCGCCGTCGAGTTCGCCTTCGGCGACGGCACCCGGCAGCGGCACGAGGTCTCCGACCCGGCGGCCGAACTGCCCGCCCTGCTGGCCCGGCTCGACACCGGCGCCGGCGCCCCCGAACTGAAGTCCGTCAACGTGCTGCCGGCCTCCCTGGAGACCGCGTTCTGGGCCCTGACCGGGGAGGAACCGGCGGGGCTCGTCGAGGAGGTGGCGTGATGCGGCTCGACCGGCTGGCCGTCATCGGCGGCAACGAGTGGCGCATGCTCTGGAAGGACCAGGCCGTCGTCATGCTCCTGATCGTCACCCCCGCGGTGATGATGGGCATCATGGCGGACGGGCTCGCCCCGGTGGTCCGCGAGAGCTTCGACGCGGGTGCCTCCATGAGCGGCGCCGACTTCGCCGTGCCCGGCTTCACCGTCATGTTCGCCTTCTTCATGACCGGCTTCATGGGCAACGGCTTCTTCCTGGAACGCGGTTGGGGTACCTGGCAGCGGCTGCGGGCCTCGTCCGCCCGTTCCGCGGAGGTGCTGCTGGGCAAGACCGCGCCCTACGCCGCGGTCTCCACGCTCCAGATCCTGCTGATGCTCGCCTTCGGCTGGCTCGTCCTGGATCTGCACCTGCGCGGCTCCGTGGCCGGGCTCGTGCTCATGATCGTCGCGGTGGTGGCCGTCATCATGGCGATCGCCCTGTTCCTGGTCGCCCACTGCGGGTCCAGCCAGCAGATCAGCGCGCTGACCAACCTGGTCGGCATCGTGGGCGGGGTGATCGGCGGCGCCTTCCTGCCGGTGGACTCCCTGCCCGGCTGGACCCAGGCGGTCGCCTACGTCACCCCCCAGTACTGGGCGGTGGACGGCCTGTCCGGCGTCCTCGGCGCCGGGGACGGCCTGGCGGACGTGGTACCCAATGCCGCGGTGTTGCTGGGCGCGGCCGTCGTGCTCATCGCCCTGTCGGCACGCCGCCTGTCACTGACGGAACAGGAACGCGTCGCCGCCTGAGGACGCCGGACGACAGGCGTCCGGCGTCCGCCGGGGGCGCTCCACGCCCCCCGTCTCCACTCGCACAACCCATAGCGAAAGGTTCACCATGGCAGTCATCCGTACCGCCGGTTCCCACTGGGAAGGCACCCTCCAGGACGGCCGGGGCACGGTCACCCTCGTCTCCTCCAACGCCGCCACCCACGAGGTGAGCTGGCCGAGCCGCGCCGAGGAGCCGGCCGGCCGGACCAGCCCCGAGGAGCTGATCGCGGCGGCCCAGTGCGCCTGCTACAACATGTCCCTCACCCACACGCTGGAGAGCAAGGGCCACACCCTGGAGTCCGTGGACACCAAGGCGGAGGTCACCTTCGAACTCGGCGCGGGCCTGACCCGGCTGGCCCTCACGGTCCGCGCGACCGTCCCCGGCATCTCGGAGGAGGACTTCCGCGAGGCCGCCGAGACCGCGAAGACCAACTGCCCGGTCACCATGGCCCTCTCCGGCATCAAGGAGATCACCCTGGACGCGTCCCTCGCCTGACCGTCCCCGCGCGACGCGGAACACACACTCGGCGGCCACGGAACACACCGTGGCCGCCGGGCTTGCGGCGGGAGGCATGGCCTGTACGACGAGGGGTGCGCCCAAGCCACCGCTCGCGCGTCACTTCAGGCCGGTCCCGAGGCGCTGTGCGAGTTCGATGAGATCCGCCGATCGCAGCACCCGCCCGTCGAACCCCGGCAGGGGTACGTGCAAGGGCTCGGTCCAGCGCGCGGGAATCGCTTCCCATCCGTAATACGCGCCCGCGAGCCCTCCGGTGACCGCGGCGACGGTGTCCGTGTCCCCGCCGACGTCGACGGCCGCGCGCAGGGCGTCCTCGAAGGTGGCCGTGGTGCGCAGGGCCCAGACCGCCGTGCCCAGGCAGGGCCAGACCGCGCCGTTGAACTCGGTGGCCCGCTCGGGATGCCAGTCGGCGGCGAGAACGACGCCGTATCGCCGGCGGTGGTCGGGATGAACGGCGGCCAGCACACCGGGAAGGGCGGCGAGCGGGTCGGCACCCTCCAGCGCGAGGCGGACGAGTTCGTGGAATATGGCGGTGCCTTCCCAGGCGGCGCGGTCGCCATGGGTAAGGGCGGCGATACGCCGGGCGGCATCCATCGTGGCCGCCCGACCAGCACGCGCGAAGCAGACCGCGGAGGTCGAGGCCCTCATCAACGCGCCGTTGCCGGCCGCCCGCCGGTTGACCCGGAAGTGAAGCGCGGCGGCCAGATCCCACGGCATGCCGTTCGTCAGCACGTCCTCGGTCTGCAGCCCGATGTCTTTGGGGTCGGCCGCGGCCCACCGCTGGAAACGGGCGAAGATGTCGGGCAGGTCCAGTCCGCCCTGCCGCAGGAGTGACTCCGCGACAAGTACGGCCATCTGCGTGTCGTCCGTGGCTTCGCCCGGCTCCCAGCCGCCGCCTCCGCACATCTCTCCACCGCACCCCGGCTCCGGGAACCGGGCGGAGAACGCACCCGGGGGACCGAACTCGAAAGGGGCTCCCAGCGCGTCGCCCACCGCCGCGCCGACGACCGTCGCGATGACTCGCCCCGTACGCTCTTCCATCCGCGCAGGCTATCGGCGCCACACGGCAGCCGCACCGGCCGGTTCCCCGGCCGGGCGTGCTCTCAAGGTCGGCCGCGTGGTGGTCCTGTGCATGTCCCAGGCCCTCAGACGACGTCGGCGAGGCGGTCCACCTGGTCGGGGTCGAGGCCGTAGCAGTAGAGCATGACCTCGTCGGCGCCCAGGTCGCCGAAGGCGGTGATCGCGGCGCGGATCTCGGAGGGTGTGGTGAGCAGCCCGGCGACCATGCGGTCGGCCATGCCGGTGAAGGTGTAGTAGGCGTGCATGGCGGCCCGGGCGTCGGCGACGACCTCGTCGGGGCCGAGCGCGACATTGACCTGTGCGACCATGCGGGGTTCGCCGTCGCGGCCGTACTCCTTCCAGAACGCGCGGACGGTCTCGAACATGCCGCCCGCCCAGGCCGGTGCCGCGGCGGAGAGGAAGCCGTCGCCCCAGCGTGCGACGCGTTCCAGCGCGGGGGGCTGGAAGCCGCCGAACAGCACCTCGGGGCCGCCGGGCCGGGCGGGAGCGGGGCCGATCGGGCCGGCCCCGTCGCCGTACGGCCGGCCGGACCACAGGCGGCGCAGCACCGCCATCTGTTCGTCCAGGCGCCGGCCCCGGGTGCGCTTGTCGATGCCGGTGACCTGGTGATCGTCGTCCCGGCCGCCGATGCCGAGGCCGAGGACCAGGCGGCCACCGGTCATCCGGTCCAGCGTGGCGGCCTGCTTGGCCAGGAGGGCGGTGTCCCGCAGCGGGGCGAGGAGCACCTCGGTCTGGATCCGGACGCGGGAGGTCGCGCCCGCGAGAACGGCGAGGGCCACCAGGGGCTCGGGGTTGTGGTAGACGAGCCGGTCGAGCAGGCCGAGCGTGCTGAAAGGACCGGCGTCGGCGCGCCGGGCCCAGGTGAGCAGAGTGGTGGGGTCGCCGATGGGCAGGCCGATACCGACGTTCATGAAGGAGCCTCCGAAAGGAAGGAAGGGTCGACAAAGACAACTGCCGCCCCTCCGGCACCTCGGGGAGGTGGGACGCTCCCGCTCTGCGGCGTATTTCCGGGGGAGCTTCTCGTCGAAGTGTCCTCACCCTAGGACAGCCGACTTCCGGCAGCAATCCAATTCCGGCCACGCGCCCGCCCGTTACCGAGTTCCCGGGCCGGGCGGGAGTGGGGGACGGGTGGCGAAGCACCAGCGGTTGGCCGCCAAGGCGTCGTCCGGTTCGGGGCGGGGGCCACGGCCGTGTACGGCGGTGAAGTCGAACGGCGTGCGGGCGGTCACCGTCCAGCCGCGCGCGGTGAGGTCGCCCGCCGTGTCGGGACGTGGCCCGCCGTCGAACAGGGCGAGCAGGTCGATGCCGGCCCGCTGCCGGGCGGCGGCGTAGACCGGACTGGCCCGTACCCGCGGTGCCTCGACGCCCGGTTTCACCTCGTAGGCCAGGGAACTGCCCGGGGCGCTCAGCCGGTCGATCGTGTCCACGAGGCGGCGCTCGGCCGCCGCCGGGAGGTAGAGCAGCAGCCCCTCGGCGAGCCACGCGGTGGGCGCGGCGGCGTGGAAACCCGCCGCCCGCAGAGCCTCGGACCAGTCGAGCCGGAGATCGGCCGCCAGGACCCGGCGCCGGGCCGTGGGGACGGCGCCGACCCGGTCGAGCACCGCTTGTTTGAACGTCAGCATCCCGGCGGTGTCCACCTCGTGGACCACACAGCCCGGCGGCCAGTCGAGCCGGAACGCCCGGCAGTCCAGGCCCGCCCCCAGCAGGACCACCTGCCGCACGCCCTGGCGCGCCGCGCGGAGCAGGTGGTCGTCCAGGACGCGGGTGCGCAGGCCGAAGTACCGCCCGAGCCGGCCCCACAGCGGGTCGGCCTCGCCGGCGGGCACCTGTTCCGGGCGGACCGGCCAGCCGGCCGAGGCCGGCGCTGCGCGCACGAAGTGCTCCGCGAACGGATCTTGGGCCAGGGCGTCGGGACGATGGGTCTCGATGGCCCGGGCCGCGGCCACCAGCAGGGCCGTGCGGCCCACACCCGCCGCGACGGCGGGGTTCACTCCGGCGGCCGCGCGGACGTCTCCTCCTCGGCCCGGTACACCGGTGCGGTCCACGCCCGGGGGTCGTCCGCGGTGATGGTCCGGGCGCCGTAGACGAGCCGCATGAACCTCAGCACCGCGTCGTACGGCAGGTGCAGCGCGGCCGTGCAGTCCGTCAGGACGGTCACGTGGAAGCCCTTCTGGAACGCCGTGCGGGCGGTGGTGTCCACGCACACGTCCGCGTACAGCCCGGCGAGGACCACATGGCTCACGCCCCGCGCGCCGAGGTACTCCTCGAAGCCGTCGGACAGGAAGGCGTCGAAGCAGGCGCGTTTGGTGAACACCCGCTCGCCCGGGGCCGGGACGACGGCGTGGAACCGCGCGCCCCATGAGCCCTCCAGGCACTTGGGCCGCTTGCCGAGCGTACGGTCCCGCAACCGCCAGCCGGGGCCCTGGTGTTCGGGGTCGCCGACGAAGCGTACGAAGAGCACCTCCACGCCCGTCTCGCGCGCCCGGGCCACCGCCCGGACACAGCCGGCGACGGCCCGTTCCATCACGGCCATGTCCTTGCCGAAGCGGGCCAGGGCCGCCGGGCCGGCGCAGAAGTCGTTCTGCAGGTCCACGACCAGCAGGGCCGTCCTGTCCGGTTCCGCGCTGGTCATGACCCGCCGACCAGGACGTCGCCTCTCGGGGCCCCGCCGGTTCGGGAGGCGTCGAGCAGGGAGAGCAGGGCGTCGACCACGGCGCTGGTGGAGTGCCGCCCGCCGAGGTCCGGGGTGCGTACGCCCCGCTCGTCCAGGGCGCGCAGGGCCTGCTCGGTGGCCCGTACCGCTCCGGGGCATCCGGCGTGGCGTTCCGCGACGAGCGCCGCGGCGCGGATCGTCGCGACCGGGTTGACGAGGTCCCGGCCCGCCAGGTCGTCGGCGGATCCGTGGACCGTCTGGTACTCGACCAGGCCGGACAGCCCGGGATCGAGGCAGACGTTCTCGGTGCACCGGCTCTCCTGCCGGCCGGAACCGAACCGGTCGAGCAGCACGACGTGCATGATGTCGGCCCACTCGTTCCCGGCGACGATCAGCGCCCGCTCGGGCAGCCCGTGGGTGATCAGATCGCGGTTGACCGTGTCCGGCTGGAACAGGTCGACGCGTATGCCGAGCCGGTCCGCGAGTCCGGCCACCCAGGCGTCGAGGGCGCCGTCCAGCAGGTGGAACTTGTAGGCCATGACGATGCGGTCGGGCGGTCCGTCCGGCCACTCGCGCCGGGCCCGGCGCAGGGCGTACGTGACCACGGCCTCGGTGATCTCCCGGCTGAAGGTCATGGTGCGGGTGACCTCGCCCTGCGTGTGCCGGTTGTCCCCGGTGTAGAACCCCTGGGCCTGGTCCCGCACCAGCAGCAGCGAGCGGCCGGCGCCGGTGAGGAGATCGACCTTCACGGAGCGCAGCCGCTGCCGGACAAGGTAGAGCGACTGGGCGTTGACGGCGGTGCGGAAGACCGCCCGGACGCCCCGCGCGGCCAGGGTGCGGCAGAACCGCTCGTAGTGGTCCGCGTCCTCGGCGGTCAGCGCCTGGATCCTGGCCACGTCCCCTTCGGCGCGCAGCGACCGGTACGAGTGGTAGAGGCGGGGGGAGCGCTCGATCGCCACGCCGTGCGGAAGCCCGGCGGTCAACGCGCCGAGCACCCGCTCGAAGACGTCCGCGACCTCGGGCCCGGTGCCCCGGCCCACCGCCAGTCCGACAACGGGCCGCACGGTGCCCGGTTCCCCTGCGGGCGCGGCGACTTGGGGGAGGCTCATCGGACGGTGCCCGCGGTGAGGTGGTCGCCGGGGATGCCGGACTTCTCCGGGCGGTAGTAGTCCCGGATGCCGTCCGCCCAGGTGGTCACGGGGACGCGGTCGCCGTCGACGGGCTGGAAGGCGTCGAACAGGGCGTCGATGTTGGGGCGCTGGAATCCGATGGCCGTCATCAGGGCGGTGAAGTGCGCGCGTTCGACGAGGCCGTCACCGTCCGGGTCGCCGATGGTGGCGAGGGCGTCCGCGAACTCGTCGACCGTGGCGTCGAACCGCTCCGGGTCGAGCACGACCGCGGCGAACTCCTCGGGGCTCACGCGCCCGTCACCGTCGGCGTCCAGTTCCTGGAGGAGTGTCTGCCAGTAGCCGCGGAAGGCGTCGAGCAGCCTGCTCTTCGCGCTGTCGCCGGCCTCGGGCACCGCCGCGATGACCCGCGTGCCCATCAGCTCGAAGTCGTCCGCTTCGAGGACGCCGTTGCCGTCGGCGTCGAACAGGGAGAAGACGAGCTGGACGCGGTCGTTCGCCTCGGTGGTGGGCATGGTGTGTCCCCTTACGACGGAAGAGCGGTTCGGCGGATGACCGAAGGGCTGTCGGGAGCGTTGAAGAGCCGCCCGGCGGACGCCGGCGGATCCCGGCCCTGCGGCCCGACCACTATCGGCACGCCCCTGCCGCCCCGGCGCGGAAAGCCGGGCGCGTGCACACGAAAGGAGGGAATCCGCGGGCCGGCGCATGAAACGCCGCCATCCTGGAAAGCACCCCCGGCCACCACCCGTGACCAGGCCCGGTGACCCCGCCCCGACACCCGCCGGAATCACCCCGTCGGCCATGGACCTCACCCGCGCGTGCGGACGAGATCGTGGGTGAGGTCGGTGAAGGCGCGCGCGGCGGCGCTCTGGTAGGCGTCGGTGCGGGTGAGGAGCGCGACGGTGCGCACCGGCAGGGGCGGGTCGAGGGGGACGAGGGTGAGGTGGGGGTGGTCGTGGGCGATGGCGTCGGGGAGGACGGTGGCCAGCGTGGTGCGCTGGACGATCGCGGTGAGGGCCTGGATGGAGTTGGCCTCCACCGCCGTGCGGGGGCTGATGCCGTGCCGGGCGAAGTAGTCGTCGATGTGGGTACGGGTGGCGAAGTCGCCGGTGAGCAGGGCCAGTTGCATCCGGGTGAGGTTCTCCACGGGCAGTGCGCGGTGATCGTCGGCGCCATGACGGGCGCTGGTGACCAGGGTGAGGGCCTCGGTGAACAGTTCGGTGGCGGTGATGCCGGGCAGGTGGGTTCCGGTGAAGGCGATGCCGAGGTCGATCTCGTCGGCGAGCAGACCGGCCTCGATGCGGTCCTGGGTCATCTCCCGCAGGGTCAGGGTGATGCCGGGGTGGCGGCTGTGGAGCTCGGCGGCGAGCGGGCCGGTGAGGTACGCGGTGAAGGTGGGGGTGACGGCGAGGCGCAGATGGCCGCGGGTGAGGTCCCGCACGTCGTGGACGGCCCGCTCGGCGGCGGCGAGGTCGCGCAGGGCACGGCGGGCGTGGTGGGCGTACGCCTCGCCGGCGTCCGTCAGGCGCACGCTACGGCCGGTGCGGTCCAGCAGCTGCGCACCCAGCAACCGCTCGAGCTGCTTGATCTGCTGGGAGAGCGTGGGCTGGGAGACGTGCAGCTCTTCGGCGGCGCGGGTGAAGGTGCCGTTCTCCACCACGGCGAGCAGATAGCGCAGATGACGCAGTTCCAGGGCCATACCGCGACTATAGGTGACGACTATAGGGGCTAGGTCCAGCAAGTCTTGGACGCTATAGCTGCCGGTCGTGCAGGGTGGGATGCGCCAGCCCGACAGGGGCGGCGATCCCGTCCGAGGGAGTGACCCGAGGCGAAGGGAAGTGACCCCGTGCATGATCTCGCCGAGGGCGTCGCGCGGTTCCAGCGGGACGTCTTCCCGGCCGAGGAGGGGCCTCTTCGCCCGCTTGGCCGGTCAGCACAGCCCGCACACCCTGTTCATCAGCTGCTCGGACGCCCGTGTCGTCCCGGAGCTGATCACCGGCAGTGAACCGGGCGAGCTGTTCGTCGTCCGCACCGCCGGCAACCTCCGCCCACGGCCCCTGTCCGGACGGGGTCGCGGCGAGCGTCGAGTACGTCGAGTACGCCGTCGCGGTCCTGGGTGTCCGGGACGTCGTGGTGTGCGGTCGTTCGGCGTGCGGCGCGATGACCGCCCTCGCCCGGCGCCACGACCTGTCCGGCACCCAGGCGGTCGCCGGCCGGCTGCGGCATGCCGACGCCTCCCAGGCCCGTGCGACCCGGGCCGGCGACGTCGACGCGCTGGTACGGCACAACGTGCTCGCGCAACTGGCCGACCTGGCCACCCACCCCTCGGTCGCCCGCGCCCTGGCGCAGCGGACGCTCACCCCGCACGGCTGGGTCTACGACATCCCCACCGGCCGTGTCGACGTCCTCACCCCCACCGGTCACCCGACCGCCCTGGCGTCCTGACCTCCCCTTCTCGCGGACTCCCCGCGACGAACCCGTAAGGAATGTGATTCCCATGGTGCACGCCCAGTTCGACCCCGCCGCCCGTCAGGCCCTCGCCGTGAAGGCGGTCGAGGCCAAGACGCGCAAGAACCTGTCCTGGGAGCGGATCGCCGAGGCCTCGGGTCTGTCGGTGGCCTTCACCACCGCCGCCCTGCTCGGCCAGCACGCCCTGCCGGAAGAGCCGGCCAAGGCCGTCGCGAAGCTGCTGGACCTGGACGAGGAGGCGGTGATGCTCCTGCAGACCATCCCCACCCGCGGCTCCATCCCCGGCGGCATCCCCACCGACCCGACGATCTACCGCTTCTACGAGATGCTCCAGGTCTACGGCACCACCCTGAAGGCACTCGTCCACGAGCAGTTCGGTGACGGCATCATCTCCGCGATCAACTTCAAGCTGGACGTGAAGAAGGTCGCCGACCCCGAGGGCGGCGAGCGCGCGGTCATCACCCTGGACGGCAAGTACCTGCCGACCAAGCCCTTCTGAGTACTCGCTCCGCACGGAGACCGCCCCGGCGGAGCCGCAGGCCCCGCGTGACCCGGACATGCCGAGACAGGGGGTCGCGCGGTGCCGTCGGCCGGGGCCCGGCGGAGCGGTGAGAGAATTGCCGGCGTGAAGGCAACAACCAGTGACATCGAGAAGGCGGCCGAGGTGCTGCGCGCCGGGGGCCTGGTGGCCCTCCCGACGGAGACCGTCTACGGTCTGGGCGCCAACGCCGAAGACCCCGCCGCCGTCTCGCGCATCTTCCAGGTCAAGGGGCGCCCGCCCACCCACCCGCTGATCGTCCACATCGGTGGCGCGGAACATCTGGACGAGTGGGTCGAAGAGGTGCCCGCGACGGCGCGCCTGCTGGCCGAGCACTTCTGGCCGGGTCCCCTCACCCTGGTCCTGCGGCGCGGCCGGCGGGTGCCCCTGGAAGCGACCGGCGGCCTGGAGACGGTGGCCGTGCGCGTGCCCGACCACCCGGTGGCACTCGCGCTGCTGGCGGCCTTCGGCGGCGGTGTCACGGCTCCGTCCGCCAACCGCTTCGGCTCGGTCAGCCCCACCACGGCGCACCACGTCCGCGCGGAGCTCGGTGAGGGCGTCGACTTCGTGCTCGACGGCGGCCCCTGCGAGGTCGGCGTCGAGTCGACCATCGTCGACGCCACGGGCGAGGTCCCGGCCATCCTCCGGCCCGGCGGAGTGACCCGTGAGGACCTCGAAGCGGTGCTGGGGCGCCCGGTCGCCGTCCCCGCCACGAGCCAGGTCCGGGTGCCCGGCCAGCACCCGTCGCACTACGCGCCGCGGGCGCGGGTCGTCCTCGTCGAGCCGGAGAAGGTCGTCGCCGAGGCGGAGCAGGCGCAGGAGCTGGGACACCGGGTGGGTGTCCTGCTTCCCGCCCCGTTCGCCGGTGCCTCGGTGAAGACGCACGTCGTGGAGACCGTCCCCGATTCGATGGCCGACTACGCGCGCGGGCTGTACGGGCTCCTGCGCGAGCTCGACCAGCGGGGGTGCGACCTCATCGTGGCGTCCCTGCCGGCGGAGGAGGGACTGGGACTCGCGATCGCCAACCGGCTCCGGCGCGCCGCGGGACCCCGGCCTTCCTGACCGACCGTTCCAAAACCAGGTGCCGGGGGCGTCCCGGGCCGGACGCTTCCCGAGGCGGATAGCCGGAGCCGGCCGGACGGACGAGCCGGCGCGGGCCTCCTGGCGGCTTCGGGCCGTCCAGGCGAAGGCCGGCTCGACAGCGAAGCGGCTCCTGCCGAGGCAGGAGCCGCTTCGCTGTGCCGCCCCGGCGGCTGACGCCGGCCGAACTGCGGCGTCGCCGGGGCGAGTCGGCCGGTGCGGCCACCCTTGACGGCGGATCGACGGGCTCACATACTGACGGCCGAATCGATGGCCAAATCGATTTGGCTCACCGTCCGGGGCCGGATCGCGGCTGAAATCCGAGCGTGTCGTACGACCGAACGGAGCCCGAACGTGTCCAGTCCCCGCCAGAGCCGCCGTCCCGGCGTCGGCCAACCGCCCGCCCCCGGCCGGACCCCAGCCCCGGCCCCCGCCATGACCCCGGTTACCGATCCCACCGATGCCCATCCCCCCGGCGCCCACCCTCCCGTGGACGCCGGCGCCGACCAAACCGGCTGCCCGGCCGGTGACGACCGCCACTCCTCGGCCGGTGACGTCACCCGCTCCTCGGCCGGTGACGCCACCCGGCCCGGGACCCACCCCGTGGACGAGGCGCGACCTCTGGGCCGGATCCTGCTCTTCGGCATCCAGCACGTCCTGGTCATGGCCGCCACCCCCATCTCGGCGATCTTCCTGATGAGCGCCACCCTCCGGCTCGGCAGCGAGCTGACCGTCGACCTGCTCTCCGCGGCCTTCGTACTGTCCGGCATCGGATCGCTGATCCAGTCGCTAGGACCGTGGAAGGTCGGGCCGCGGCTGCCGTTCATGATGCTGCCGGGCGGCGCGCCGCTCATCCTCTTCCTCGCGATCGCCGAACAGCACGGCCTGCCCACCGCCACCGGCTCGGTGATCCTGACGGCGCTGTTCTCCCTCGTCGTCCTGCCGGTCTTCACCCGGCTGCTCAGGTTCTTCCCCGCCCTCGTCATCGGCACCATGATCGTCATCGTCGGGGTCAACCTGGTGAAGGTCGGCGCGGTGCTCGTCACCGGACAACCCGGCACGCCCGGCTTCGCCGACCCCGTCAACCTCGGTCTCGGCATGGCGACGATCGGGTTCACCGTCGTCTTCCACCTGCTCTTCACCGGCGTCCTGCGGCAGCTCGCCGTGATGCTCGGCCTGCTAGCCGGTGCCGCGCTCGCCGCCGTGACCGGCGCGATCGACGCGAGCGGTGCCGGCGGCGGCGGGCTGGTCAGCCTGCCGCGGCCGGCGCCCTTCGGCTCACCCGTGTTCCATCTCGTCGCCGCGCTGCCGCTGCTGCTCTACAGCCTGGCCTCCATGGCGGAGGCCACCGGCCAGACGGTCATCAACGCCGAGGCCGTCGGCAAGAAGATCGACCGTCGCACCGACGTGCCGAAGACCGTCCGCGGTGACGCGCTCACCTCACTCCTCGGCGCGTTCTTCGGACTGCCGCTCATGGTCACCAGCGGGGAGAACATCGGGATCGTCCGCGTCACCGGCGTCCGCAGCCGGTTCGTCACCGCCGCGGCCGGCGTCGTCCTCGTCGTCATCGGTTTCCTCGCCCCCGTCACCCGCGCGATCAGCGTCATCCCGTCCGCGGTCGTCGGCGGCACCGCCATGGTCGTCTTCGCCGTCGTCACCGTGCTCGGCATCCAGACGCTCGGCCGCTCCGACCTCGACCGGCACACCAGCACCTTCATCTGCGCGGTCGCCCTGGCGCTGGGGCTGCTGCCGATCCTCGTGCCCGGCGTGTACGGCCACTTCCCGCCGAGCGTCCGCATCCTCCTGGACAGCGGCGTCGCGGTCGGCGCGTTCGTCGCCGCCGTCCTCAACATCCTCTTCCACCACATCAGGCCGGGCATCGCCGCCCGGCTGACCGTCGTACGCACGGAAGGCGACCGATGAACCAGCCCGAGCGCGAACTCCTCACCGGCCCCGGTCCGCTCCTCCTCGTACCGGACGTGGTCCTGCTGCCGGAAGGCCCCGTCGACGACCTTGCCGTCGTGATCGACGACGGCTGCTTCGAGGCCGTCGGACCGGCGGACGAACTGGAGCGCGCCCATCCGAGATCGCGGGCCGTGCGACTGCCCGGCCGGCTGCTGATGCCCGGCTTCGTCGACGCCCACCACCACCTCACCCAGAGCTTCGGCGCCGCGCTCGCCTTCGGGGAACCCTCGGAGATCTTCCGCCGGGTGTGGGTGCCGCTGGAAGGCGCGCTGGACGAGGAGTCGGCCTACACCGCGGCCAAGCTGGCCGCCCTCGAAGCACTGCGCGGGGGCTTCACCACCGTCGCCGACGCCGGCACCCGCGCCGGCGTGGACGTCGACGTGGTGGCGTCGGCCGCGCGCGACGCCGGGATCCGCTGCGTACTGGGACTCGTCTGCGACGACGCGAACGACGCGAACGACGAGAAGAGCGGCGGCGGTGCCCCGGCGGAGGACCCGGCCGTGCTGCGGAGCGCGGAGAAGCACCTCGCCCGTTACGCCGGCGACCCGCTCGTCCACGCCTCCCTCGCCCTCTCCATCCCCGAGGCGGCCACCGAACGCACCCTGCGCGCCACCGCCCGCCTGGCCGCCGAGTCCGGCGCGGTCGTACAGATCCATGTGAACGAGCACCTGGCCGGCGTGGAACGCTCCCTGGTACGGCACGGACTGCGGCCCCTGGAGCACCTGCACCGCATCGGCGCGCTCGGCCCCCAGCTGCTCGCCGCGCACGCCGCGCTCCTCACCCCGCACGAGCTGACCCTCCTCGCCGACACGGGCACCGCCGTCAGCTACAACCCCGTCGCCAGCGCGTGGAAGGGCAACGCGGTGGCGCCCGCGACCGCCATGGCCGAGCGAGGCATCCGCTTCGGCCTCGGCACCGACGGCACCCGCGGCGACGGCTTCCGGCTCGCGGAGGCCGCCGAGTTCGCCCAGCGGCTGGCGTACGGGCTGAGCACCGGCGACTCCTCCTGCGGCGCCGGCTGGACATGGCTGGAGACCGCCACCCGGGGAGGCGCCGACGCCGTCGGCCTCGGCGCCCGCACCGGCACCGTCGCCCGGGGCCTGGCGGCGGACTTCCTCCTCGTCGACATCGGCACCCCGGAGCTGGCCCTCTCCTGGGACCTGCCCTGGGAGCTGGTACGGCGCGGCAACCGGGACCAGATCACGGCCGTCTTCGTCGCCGGGCGGCTGCGCGTGTGGCACGGCCGGCCGGCCGACTGGGACGGGGCCGCGCTGGTGCGGCGCGCCGCGGAACTGGCCCGTGCCACCGTCGGCAAGGCGGACATCACCCGGGCGCACCGCACCTCCACCGAGGCGCGGGCACTGCGCCGGGCGCGGGGGGCGGCGCGGTGACGGTCCAGACGCTCACGGTCCTCGCCCTCACGGTGGCCGTGGCCGCGTTCGTCCAGGGCAGCAGCGGGCTCGGCTTCGCACTCATCGTCGCGCCGGTGGCCGGGATGCTCGATCCCCACCTGGTCCCGGTCTTCGTCCTGGCGTCGATGATCCCGCTCAACCTGTACGTCGCCTGGCGCGAGAGGGCATCGCTCGATCTGCGCGGCGCGGGCTGGATCACCGGGGCGAGGCTCGCCGCCACCCCGGCCGGGCTGGCGGTGCTCTGGATGGTCCCCGAACGCGGCCTCGGTGTGTTCGTGGGCGTCTCCACCGTGCTCGCGGCCGTCGTGAGCCTGGCCGCGCCCGTGTTCACCCCCGGCCGGGCCGCCTACGTCGGAGCGGGCGCGGTGACCGGACTGACGGAGACCGCGACCGGTGTCGGCGGGCCTCCGCTCGCGCTGGTCTACCAGCACCGGCCGCCCGCCGAACTGCGCTCCACCGTCGCCGCGTGCTTCCTCGTCGGCGAAGTCGCCTCCCTGGCGCTGCTGTTCGGAACCGGGAAGGCGCAGGCGGCGGAGCTCGGCCAGGCCGCCCTGCTGCTGCCGGCGACCGCCGCCGGCGCGTGGCTCAGCCGGCTGGTGCACCACCGGCTGGACGCACGCAGGATGCGCCTGTTCGTCCTCGTCTTCGCACTGGTCTCCGGGCTCGTCCTGGTGCTCGGGGCCTGACGGCGCCCCGGACCGGTCCGGGCTTCAGGTCCGGGCGGCCCGGACGGACGACGCCCGGGCGATCACCCGCGGTTCGGGGGGCACCGCCACCGACGGTACGGCGGTGTCCCCGCGCAGCCGCCCCAGCAGCAGCTCCACCGCGTCGGACGCCGCCCGGTCCAGGTGCAGATCGACCGCCGTGAGCGGCGGTTCGCAGGTGCGGGCACGCAGGCCGTCGTAGCGGGTCACCACCATGACGTCGTCCGGTACGGACCGCCCGCTGTCCCGGATCGCCCGGACCGCACCCACCGCGAAGGCATCCACCAGCGCGCAGACCGCGTCGATGCCGGGATGCTCGGCGAGCAGGGCGGCGCACCGCTCGTATCCCGCCCGCTCTCCGCCGGACTCGGCGGCCCGCGCCAGGATCGGTGTCCAGCCGTACTCCTCGGCGAGCCGCTCGTACGCGGCGATCGCGTCCACGGACGAGTGCCGCGCACCGGCGCCCACGATCAGCGCCGGCCGGACGGCGCCCTGCTCGCGCAGGTGCCGCAGCAGCAGCTCCGCGACCAGCCGGCCGCGCAGATCGACGTACGGGGTGTCCTCCTCGGGCGACACCGGCCGGCCGAGCGCCACGTACGGCAGCCCGCGCTCACGCAGCTGGGCCGCCGCCGCGTCCTCGACGTCCGGCTCGACCACGATGGCCCCGTCGATGTCGACGGAGTACAGCGCCGAGCCCGATTGCACGGGCGGTACGAGCACGAGCGCGTAGTCGTGCAGCAGGGCGCGCTCCGCGGCGGCCGCCGCGACCTCCATGTAGAACCCGAGCCGGGACGGCCCGCCCGCCACCGCGAACGGCATCGAGGAGGCGAGCGCGATCACCTTCGCCTGCCCGCGCCGCAGCCGCTGTGCCCGGAGGTTGGGCCGGTAACCGAGATCGGCCGCGACCTGCCGGATGCGCTCCCTCGTCCGGGGGTCGACCTTGCCGAGCCCATTGAGCGCATGGGACACGGTCGTACGCGAAACCCCGGCGACGCGAGCGACATCCGCGATCGTCGGCGGCTTCGGACCGGAGACGGAGGCAGCCATCTGCGCGGACACTCCTCACTGACAAAAACCCTTGACCCGCCCATCTTCCCCGACCCCGCCTTCCCGTCCACCCTTCCCCCGGCCCCCACGCCCCCCTCGCCAACGGGCGGTCCCCGGAGGGCCGCTGAGCGACAGGTCCCCGGTGGCATGATGCCCCGATGATCTCTTCGACACCTGCCGTGGTGCCCGCGGGCCGGATGAGCCGGGGCGGACAACCCGTGTTCCGGCTCGCAGGGGATGTGGAACTGCGTCCATGGCGGCAAGACGATGCCCAGACCCTCGTGGATGCCAGTCTCGATCCGGACATTCAGCAGTGGAGCCGGCCGGGGCGTGACGTCTCCCTTCAGGACGCCCGAGCGAGGATCGCACGCTGGCATGAGCGATGGACGTCCGAGCAGGCGGCGATCTGGGCCATCGCGCGCCCTGGTGAGCGACCCATGGGGTTGATCGGTTGGGGGGACGTCGATCTCCGGGGCGGAAGCGCCGAGATCCTGTACTGGCTGCTGCCGGCCGGCCGTGGCGGCGGCGTCATGACCGACGCCGTCGTGCGTCTCAGCCGGTGGGCCATGGACGACCTGGGCCTGCACCGGCTGCGCCTCACCCACTCCGTGGCCAACCCGGCGTCCTGCCGGGTGGCCACGAGGACCGGCTTCGCCTTGGAAGGCACTATGCGTCGTGCCCTCCTGCACGCGGACGGGTGGCACGACGAGCATCTTCATGCCCGGGTACGAGGTGACGAGTGGCCCGCTGAATGAGGCCGGCCGGGCTTGGGGGCTCGGCCCGGGGCGCCGTTATCCGGTGGGCCGGCCGGTGTCCGGGGCGGAGTCCAGGAGGCCGGCGGAGCGGAGTCGTTCGAGGAAGGTGCGGACGTCGGATTCCGCCTGTTCGCGTCCGATGCCGTAACGGGACACCAGATGCTCCGCGGTCGTGCGGGGGTCCGACCCCCGCGCGAGGTGCTCCAGGATCGCCGCCGCGGTGGTGTTCAGCTGCCAGTACCGTCCGCCGCGCTCGTCCAGCAGGACCAGCCCGTCGTCGGTCGCGACGGTCGTCACGTGCGGGTGCAGTCGTGCTCTGCGTGTCATCAACGGCCTTCCCCGGCCCCGGAGCGGCTTTCGACCGTGATCAGCGGCCGCCACAGGGTGGTGTCCGTGCTTTCCCCGACCGCGGTCCCCTCCGCCTCCACCCAGGCGTGCGCGCGGAAAGGCATCGTACGGACCCCGACCCGCCACGTCGGCCACGCGCCCCGCGCACGGCACAGCAGGGCGATGGCCACGGACCGCTGGAGACAGCCGTCACCGGCGCACATGACGCTCACCCTGAGCACCGCCGCTCGCGCGGCCTCCGCCTCGCCGTAGGTCGCCGGTCTCGCTCCCTTGGCCAAGCGGGTCAGCACGCGCCGCACGTCGTGGGGCGGCCGGCGTGTCAGGAGGCGTGCCGCGCCGACGGCCAGTACCGCGCACAGATGCCGTCCCGGGGTCAGGGGCGGCTGATCACCGGGCCGCGCCAGGGCCGCACCTCTCGCTTTCCTCACGTTGTTCCTCCGGTAGGTGTGTCATGGGCCGGGACCGCCGGTCACGGTGCCGCGAGGCGTGGGCGACACACGGCCACGCAGCCAGGATTCGCAGTTCAGCGTCAGGATGAGGGCGGCCGGCAGGGGACCCGGCCGCTGCGGGGCCAGGCACGCCTGTCGCAGTTCCCCGGCGTCGATCAGTCCCATCCGGGCCAGCCGCGAGTCGTCGCACAGCGCCGCGAGCCTCCGACGCTGACCGCGCAGGCCGGTGTGGACGTCCTCGGCCATGTCGTTCTTCGTGGAACGCTGGAGCATTCCGTGGGGCACGGTCCGGGCCAGGGCCTCCCGCAGGAGCGGTTTGAACTCCCAGGGACTGGAGCGTTCCTCGGGGCGGGTCGCCAGGCAGATCTCCACCACACGGTCGTCGAGGTAGGGCGCGGCGGTCCGCACACCCGCCTCGGCCGTCAGCTGGCCGACCAGCCGGGCGATCCGGCCGGACGTCCTGATGTTCTCCAGGGCCAGGTGCTGGGTACGGGTCTCGGCCAGCGGCCGGGCATGGCGGGCCGCGTCGGACAGGGCGTCCGCGACCGCCTGTGCGGCCGGCGCGGTGATCCACGGAGGGAGCCGCAGGGCCTGGTGCCAGAGCGGCGGGGGAACGCGCCACTGGCCGGGCATCGGCGAACGCAGGTGCCGGGCGCTGTGCGCCAGCCAGGCCCCGTACGAGCGGCGGTCGCCGACCAGCTGCCAGGTCTGCCGCACCGACCACCGCCGCAACCCCCTCTGCCCGGACAGGTGGTTGAGGGCCGACAAGGGGTGTTGCCGGATCAGCGTGTGCACATAGGACGGCGGCGCTGTCAGGACCTCGTCACCGCCGTGGCCCGTCAGATGCAGCCGGGAGCCCGCCGACCGGGCGAGGCGCGCCAGTTCCAGGAAGCGCGCGCTCTGCAGGCCCTGGAACGGCTCGTCATGGCGGGGGCGGGTGTCGAAGAGCCCTTCCAGGGCATGGGGCAGTCCGTCCGCGCCGATCAGCCTGTGGTCGGCTCCCGGCATGTGACCAGCGGCCCGCACCGCCGCTGCCGTGTCGTCGTCCTCACTGGTGAGACCGGTGAGGGTGAGGGCGACGAGCCGGGTCGCCCGCTGCCACGCCAGATAGGCGACCGGGGTGGAGTCGAGTCCGCCGGACAGGTCGCAGCTGACGACCGGGCCGCCCGTCTCGACTCGGGCGTGCACGGCGGTGGAGAGAGCCTCACACAGCAGGACGGCGGCCTGGGCCCGCGTCAACTCGGGGTGGGGCGGGGTCCATCGCCGCCCGGTGCGTGTCCTGCCGTCCGGGGTCAGTTCGAGGAAGTGGTCCCCGGGCAGCGATCGGACGCCCTGCCACACGGTCGTCTCCGACAGGGGGTGCGGCACGCCGGGGAGGAGGAGCCGCAGGGCCAGTGCGGTCTCGTCCAGCGCGGTGGCGCCGGCGGCCAGGAGGTCCGCGCGATTCGCCGCCCGCGACCTCGTGTCGTGGAAGAGCCGTCGGGTGTGGGCCAACGTGCCCCAGGCGCGGACCGTTCCGCCGGACGAGACGACGACATGATGGCTGCCGGGGAGCCCCGACGCGGCCCGCTGCATGTCCGCCGGCGTCCGTGAGCCGGCCAGGCGGCTCTCCAGCAGGCGCCGGTCCACCGGGCAGAAGCCCAGCACCGCGACGGTTCCCGCAGGGGTACGGCTCACCAGGAGCCGGTCACCGTGGAGCGCGCCGACGATCAGCGGCCGTCCCGACGGATGAGTGGCCAGGACCCCGGTGCCCGGGGCGGTGGGGGAGGGGACGCCGTCGCGATCGGGAAGGATGACGAACTCGCCCTCACCGCCCGGCTCGTGCGTGTCCGGCACGGCCAGGGCCTCAGTCCCACAGCCAGATGCTGTCCCAGGTCCGGGAACCGATGCCGTTCGTCAGCTCGGCGAACTCCCCGAGTTCCACCATCATCGGGGACTCGTACTCCTCACCCGTCACTTCCTGGTCGTCCATTTCGTTCCTCCTTCCAGCGGCCCACGGGAAGCCGCTACGGGGGCCTGGTGCGGCCCGGTGCCATGAAGGGCAAGGACAATCCTTCCGCACGAACAAGCCGGGCAGGACCGGAATGTGACTACCTTTCGTGTCCAGTCCGCTTCTTTCTGTATATAGGTCAGAAGTGCGACCTCTGAAGTGTCCGGGCGTGAGCGATGCCCGAGCGCATCGGGTGATGGCGCACTGCGGGGGCAGTCCGTCGGCAGCCGTGCATTATCTGGCGGGTGCCATGGCCTCCGCACCTGAGAACCCCGAACCGTACGCGGCTCTTGCCGAGTTGTGGAGGGACAAGCCGTCGGAGCTGGCCGAGGCCGTCCAGGGGGCCGGCTCCTTGAGGACCGTACTGGCGCAGTCGTACGTCAACTTCCTTCGGGGCGACATGGACGGCGCGGCGCTGGCGATGGGATCGGTCACGGGTGTGCGACCCGACATCGCCTGGGCCGACGCCCCCTGGTTCAGCGACGAACGATTCCTCGGTGCGGTGAGTGCCGACGCGCTGGCCGAGGCCGCGATGCGGACGATGGACTACGGCCATGATCTGGACACCGAAACCATGCGGGAACGCTTTCGGCCCTGGTTCCAAGCCGTCGACGTGGTGTCTGCCCGCGAGCCGTTGCCGGAGGCGTTGGCCAAGATGGCGATCCTGCTGCGGGCATGCGGTCTCACCGATGCCTCGTTCGCCCTGTGCGACCAGGCGGACTCCGTCGAACGGATCATGCTGACGGAAGTCGTGCGAGCGGGCACGTGGCGCAAGGTGGGTGACTATCAGCAGACCGTGGCGGCGTTCGAGCGCGCTCTCGCCCTGGAACCGGCCAACTGGTCGCTCTGTCTCGATCTGGCCGATGTGCATGCGGAGCGGGGCGACTTCACCTCCGCGGTCCGGCTGGTCGATCAGGGCCTGCGGCACGAGCCGGCTGAGCTCTCCCTGCGCGCGGCCGGGGCCGCCTACCGTGCACGGCTGACCGGCTCGGTCACCGATCTGCGCGAACTCGTCGAACTGGCCCGGGAAATACCGAACGACTCGTACCGGAACCTGCTGATCGACCACGCGTGTGCCGGTCCCGCGCTGCCTGCCGAACTCGTGGCCGAGGCCCGGCACATCCGGAACGAATGAGGCTCCGCTGGATGGACGGCGCCGGCCGGGGGCCGTTGCGGGCCGCTACGCGCGTGGGCCCTACGATGCCCTGACTGCGGCGCACGCCAGGTGCGCCGTGTGGGAGGGGATCCGGTTCATGGTGAACAGATATCACTGGCGCGGCGGTTGGAGATCGGGGGCGCTCCTGATCGCCGCCGTCATGGGCGCTCCGCTGCTGTCGGCCACGCCCGCGGCGGCCGTGCACGGGGCGGTGCCCGGAGATTTCAACGGCGATGGTTACCGCGACGCCGTGTTGCCCGCGCCCGGGGCGAACGTCGCCGGTAAGGCGGGAGCCGGCGCCGTGGTCGTGCTCTACGGCTCGAAGTCGGGGCTGTCGACGTCCCGGCGGGCGACCATCACGCAGAACACCGCGGGGGTGCCGGGCGCGGCGGAGACGGACGACGGGTTCGGTGCCGCCACCGCGACGGCCGACCTGAACCGGGACGGCTACGCGGACCTGGTGGTCTCCACCCCCTACGAGGACACCCCGAGGGGCAGGGACGCCGGCATGGTGACGGTCCTGTGGGGCGGCAAGAAGGGGCTGACCTCCGGCACCGACCTGCCGGCGACCACCGCGGGCAGCTACTACGGCCTCGACGTGGCCGCGCTGAGCAGCGGCCCGGGCGAGAGGACAGAGGTGCTCGTCGCCGGGTACGAGGGGGCGATGAGCTTCACCGGGCCGTTCAGCAGCAAGGGCACCTACGGCCGAGCCCTGGAGAACCGGGAGACGGCCAGCGTCGGAAGCGTCGCGCTGGGTGATTTCAACCGAGGGGGCTTCCCCGAGGAGGTGGTCGTCACCGTCCGGCTGAGCGAACTGAGCGGCGGGTCGGTGTACATCGACCCCGTCATCGGGGGTGAGCAGCAGAAGGGCAACGGCCTGATCGCGGCCACCGGGGACGTCAACGGCGACGGATACGCCGATCTCGTCGTCGGAGACCCGGACGAGCCGGACAAGACGGGAGCCGACGGCGCGCTCGGCGGCCGGGTACTGCTGTGGTACGGCTCGGCGCACGGCATCGCGCGGGACGCGAAACCCGTGCAACTGACCCAGGACACGCCCGGTGTCCCCGGCGCGAGCGAGAAGTACGACGAATTCGGCGGCGCCCTCACGGTGGCCGATCTGAACCGGGACGGGCTGGCGGACATCGTGGTCGGCGCGCCGCTGGAGGACACGGGCAGGCGGAACGCCGGGCAGGTGACGGTCATCCCCGGCCGCCGGACGGGGGCCCTGGGCGGTGGCGCCTACGCCTTCACCCAGAACACCGCGAACATCCCTGACGCCGATGAGTCCGAGGACGCGTTCGGCAGCACCGTGGCCGTCGGTGACATCAACAAGGACGGCAAGCCCGAACTCCTCATCAGCGCGGCCGAGGAGAACTTCTCCACCGGCGCGGTCTGGGTCCTCCCCGGCGGCACCGGCGGCCCCACCGCCAAGGGCAGCCGCATGATCACCGCCGCGTCCGTCGGCTTCCCGCAGAAAGAGAACACTCACCTCGGCGGTTACGGACTCCTCGGAGTGATCTGACCGGGTGCCTGCGCGGCGTCGTCCCGACGGCGGCACGCCCAACCCGGTGCCGGATGTCGCGAAGCGCTTGCCGCCGACGTCGACGGCTGCTGCACTGAAGGAATCAACCGGCCATACCGCCCATACGGAAGGCTTGCGTTGAAGCGCATCGCGACACCCGACCAGGAGATGACATGAAGCGCTTGACCTCCATGCTGTCCGCGGCAGCCCTCACCGGGACGGCCCTGATCGGCTTCTCCATCGCGTCCGCGGCCCCGGCCGACGCGGCGGTGCGGAACGTCCAGAGCGTCCAGAGCTGCTACGACTATCTGCGCGATCACAACTACCGGCTGACGGACGTCCGCATCAAGGCGTGCTACGAGGGCGCCAAGGGCGGGGCCACCCCCATCGCCAACTGCGTGCGGATGATGCTGGAGGCAGACGTGACGGATCCCGGGGTCGCTCGGGGGGCGTGCAACGCGGCAGCGGCCCGCGCCTGACCTCAGGGAAAGCAGCCGGCGGAGCCCGGCCCCCGGCGTTCCGACGGTGGGTCGCAGGACATCCGGTACGGCAGGCGCGGTAAGCGTAAGTAGTCCCTTCCGGCGGACTCGGACGACAACAGCCGCGCCGGCCTCCGCCGTCGGGCCGCCGGGGCCAGCAGCGTCAGCAGTCCGTCCCAGGCGCCGCCCATCGTGCCGCCGCACCAGGACGCGCCTTCCCCCGCCGCGTGGTTCCCGCACGCGCGGGGCCGGCTGTCGGCTCCCCTCCGTCCTTGCCGGCCGTAACCTCGCGTCCCTCGGTCTCGTTCCAGCAGGCGACACATCCACCGTCCGGCAGTACGGGGAGGGACGAGCCATGGGCCGTCGGCCGCGCGGAATCCGTACGTGGACGGCCGTCGCCATGGCGGCCGTCATCGCCCTGAGCGGCGGCACCGCCTCCGCCGCCACGCCGGTCCCGGTCACGGCCGGGCCCCTGGTGTGCCAGGGGCCGGTCATCCGGTGTGTGCAGGACGCGCGCCGCACCCTGGAGGGGATCCGGGACCGGCTGGGCTGCGACCACCGCGCCCCCTTCCCCGCCATCTACGTCCACCTCGAGCGCTCGCTGGAGACGGCGGTCGCCCACGGCGAACCGTTCGACGAGCCGTCCTGGCTCGCCGGCAGCCTCAACACCGGCTTCGTCAACCTGTATCTCGACGCCTACGAGGCCGACCGCGCGGGACGCCCCGTACCGGCCGCCTGGCACGCGGCGTTCGCGGCGGCGCGCACCGCCGATGTCAACGCCGGGCAGGACGTGCTCCTGGGAGCCAACGCGCACATCCAGCGCGACATGCCGTACGTCCTCGCCGCCCTCGGACTCACCCGTCCCGGAGGGGGCACGCGCAAGCCCGACTACGACCGCTTCCAGGCGGTCCTGGACCGTGCCTACGGCCCCGCCGTCCAGGACGTCGCCGACCGCTACGACCTGCTCGTCGCCCTCGCCGACGACCGCTGGAACCCCATCGCCGGCCTCACCGGCCGGGAACTGTTCCGATCCTGGCGCGCCCAGGCGTGGGAGCACGCCCGGCAACTCGTCGACGCCCCCGACCAGGCCGCCCGTGACCGCGTCGCCCGCGGGATCGAGACGAACGCCGCGCGATGGGCGCGACTGCTGAGCGCTGTCCGCATCCCCGGCTACCGGACGGTCCGCGACGACTACTGCCGGACACACACCGGTCGCGGGCTCGCGCCGACCCGCCCGTAGAAGACCGAAGTCCCGCGGCGCGCCCCGCTCTCGTGGGCCCGCCGGACGCCCCGGTGGGAACCGCCCACTCCGGCAAGCCACTACGGCGCCGACGGGCCCGGCGGGATGCCGGCCGTCCCGTCGGCCCCGCGGTCGGAGGACGGCCACACGTAGGGGAGGTCGTCGGGGACGCCGGGGAAGAGGTCCGCGTAGGTCTCCGGGTCCTTGCGGACGAGCGCGGACTGGTGGCTGCGGTGGAAGGCGGCGTCGCCGAGCCATGGCGGCAGTTCCCCCGCGCGGGCGAGCGCGGCCTGGTCGCGTACGTGAGCGCCGGGATGGGTGCCGGCGTAGTCGGCGACCAGTGAGGCGGCGCAGCTGTCCTGGTGTCCCTGTTCCCGCCACACCCGGCAGATCTCCAGCCCGTAGCGGACCAGGGCCTCCTCGTAGCCGCTCCACATCCGCACGGCCGGGTGCCTGCGCCAGCCGTAGCCGGGCACGGTCAGCCCGCGCAGGACCTGGAGCGCCTCGACCCGCTGCTTGCCCAGGCGGCGGCGGTCCAGGAGCAGGGCGGAGCGCCGGAAGTCGGAGTCGGGCAGGAACGTCTGCATGGTGCTCCCTGGATGCGGTGGCCGGTGCCGTGCACCCGTCTCCCTTCCCGCTCCGCCGCACCTGACGGATGCGCCGTCGGCCGAACGGGTCAGGCGCGCCGCCGTGGCAACGGCCGTTGCCCTCAGGGGCGGGAAGAGAGGGCGAAGCCGGTGTAGCCGTCGCGGGCGACGGCGTCGCACTCCTCCCGGTACCGGTCGAGCCCGCCCGCGTAGGCGAGGAACACCCGGGGTTTGCCCGGGACGTTCGCTCCCGTGTACCAGGAGTCCACCGCCGGATAGAGCGTACGGTCGGCGACCCCGGCCACGTGGACGCCCCAGTCCGCCTCCGCGTCCGGGAGGGCGTCGATCTCCGTGACGCCGTTGCGCCGCAGGTGGGCGATGCAGTCGGTGATCCACTCGACCTGCTGTTCCAGGGACACCGCGATGTTGGTGAGCACGGACGGGCTGAGCGGCCCCAGGACGGTGAAGAGGTTGGGGAAGCCGGCCGAGACGAGTCCCAGATGGCTCCGGGGACCCTGCGCCCACCTGTCCCGGAGGGTCACGCCGCCCTTGCCCACGATGTCGATGGCGAGCTGGGAGCCGGTCAGGGCGTCGAAGCCGGTGGCGAAGACGATCACGTCCAGGGCGTGCTCCCCGTCCGAGGTCCGGATGCCCCGGGGGGTGATCGTCTCGATCGGGGTCGTGCGCAGGTCGACCAGCGTCACGTGCGGCCGGTTGTAGGTGGCGTAGTAATCGGTGCCCAGGCAGGGGCGCTTGGTCGCGAACGGGTAGGTGCGCGGGGAGAGCAGTTCGGCCGTCGCGGGGTCGGTGACGATCGACCGGATCTTGGCACGGACGAACTCCGCCACGGTCTCGTTGGCCTTCTCGTCGGTCAGGATGTCGGTGTAGGTGCGCAGCAGTCCGTTCAGGAAGCCCGTGTTCCAGGCGGCTTCGTAGGCGGCCGTGCGTTCGGTCTCGTCCGCCTCCAGGGCCGACCGGGTGGGCGGTTCGAAGACGGTTCCGCCCCGGGACAGCCGCTGGGCGCGCCGGAACTCGGGGTAGCGGGCCTTGAACCGTGCGGTCTCCGCGGACGGCAGCGGGCGGTTGTGCGCCGGCAGCACGTAGGCCGGGGTGCGCTGGAAGACGGTGAGGGAAGCCGCCTCGTCGGCGATGACGGGGATGGCCTGGACGCCTGAGCACCCGGTACCGATCACGGCGACCCGCTTGCCGGCGAAGGAGATGTCCTCGCGCGGCCACCGGGCAGTGTGGTGGACGGCGCCCGCGAAGCTGTCGGCGCCGGGTATCCCGGGATCCTTGGGGACCGACATGCAGCCCGTCGCCAGGATGACGAACCGCGCGGTGACGGTCCGTCCGGTGTCCGTGGAGAGCCGCCAGAGGTGACTGTCCTGGTCGTACACGGCGCGGGTGACCCGGGTGCGCAGGATGACGTCCCCGCGCAGGCCGAAACGGTCGGCGACGTGGTGGATGTAGCGCAGGATCTCCGGCTGGGAGGCGTAACGCTCGCTCCACTCCCACTCCTGGTCCAGTTCCGGGGAGAAGGAATAGGAGTAGGACATGCTCTCGATGTCGCAGCGGGCTCCGGGATAGCGGTTCCAGTACCAGGTGCCGCCGATGTCGTCACCGGCTTCCAGGACCACCGTCGACAGGCCGAGCCGCCGCAGCCGGTGGAGCTGGTAGAGGCCGGAAAGCCCGGCGCCTACGACGACGGCGTCGAACGGGTGCGCTGCGACCGGCGGGCCGGGCGTGCTGACCATCGGGTCTCCTGTTCTTCCGGACCGCCTCGCGGGTCACCTCGTCGTACGACACCGGGTCCACGAGCGGCCGCGCTGCCTTTACCGAAGACTCGAAAGTAAAGAGATGGTCAATCAACCGTCAAGGAGATCGGGGTGATTGACCTGAACCAGCCGACCGGTCACCGCCCTTGGAACACCGGTGGATTCACCGATGGCAGCCCGCCACCGTTCCTCGAAACTGCGGTCTCAGCCCCTTGGGAACCCGCATTCACGGAGGCAACCGTGCGCATGCTCGCCCGACCATCCCGGCGGTCCGTCACCGCCATCCTGCTGGGGACGCTGCTGTGCGGCGGCCTCCTCGGCACTCCGCCGGCCACCGCGGCCGCGGCCTCCGCCGCCGGGGCCGCGAGCCCCACCGTCACCGTCCCGCCCGCCGGCGGCCACGGCTTCCCGTTCCTCGCCGCGGCGGAGGACCTCGGCTCGTTCGGCTACACCGAGAGTGAGTACTTCATCTCGGGCACCGCCACGTCGTACGCCAAGTCCGGCCTGTGGACCTCGGACGGCCGGTGGAACGTCCGCGCGTCCGCCACCGCCCCGTACAAGAGCCGCCTGCTGGTGCGCCGCCCCGTCGACCCGGCGAAGTTCAACGGCACGGTGGTCGTGGAATGGCTCAACGTCAGCGGCCAGCTCGACCTCTCCCCGGACTACTGGTTCGAACGGGACGAACTGCTGCGCCAGGGCTACGCCTGGGTGGGCGTCTCGGCGCAGGCCGTCGGCGTCAACGGCGGGCTGGGCGAGATCAAGGGCCTGAAGGGCTGGGACCCGGCGCGGTACGGCAGCCTGGTCCACCCCGGTGACGCCTTCGCCTACGACATCTTCTCCCAGGCGGGCCAGGCGCTGCGCACCCCGGACGGGCCCGACCCGCTCGGCGGGCTCCCGGTCCGGACGCTGCTCGCCGACGGCGAGTCCCAGTCGGCGGGCTTCATGACGACGTACGCCAACGCCGTCCAGCCGGTGTCCGGGGTCTACGACGGCTTCATGGTGCACAGCAACAGCGCGATCGCCGCGCCGATCAGCGGCGTGCTCGCCGACACCCTGCGGATGCCGAACCCGTCCCGGATCCGGACCGACCTGCCGGTGCCCACGTTCGTCGTGCTCACCGAGACCGACGTGCCGGGCGCCGCGATCGCACGGCAGCCGGACACCGACGGCGTCGTGCACTGGGAGCTGGCCGGCACCGCGCACGGCGACCAGTGGGCCTACGACGCGGGCGAGGCCACCGTGCGCAAGTCGGCGGGCGAGGCCGCGCCGTCGGCCGACTGCGCCGCCGGTTCGGCCCCCTTCAACGACGGGCCCGGCCACTGGGCGATGAACGCGGCGCTGCGCCACCTGGCCGACTGGGCGCGAGGCGGCGCGCGGCCGCCGAGCGGGCAGCCGCTGAGCACCGTCCTGCGCGACCCGGCCACCGGCCTGGCCACCGGCGGGGTCCGCCTGCCGGACGTCACGGTGCCCACCCGTACCCTCACCGGTGCGCGCGACACCACCGGCAGCGGTGTCTTCTGCGGCCTGTACGGCGCCCGTGACCCGTGGAACGGCGACACCGACGCCTGGGACCGGCACAACGACGGCGACCCGTCCGACCCGAACTTCCCGCCCACCCCCGAACCGGTGCTCAGCCGGCTCTACCCGACCCACACCGACTACGTGGACAAGGTGCGCACGGCCGCGCGGACGTCCGTCGACGCCGGATACCTGCTGCCGGAGGACGCGGCGGCCATCGTCGCCGCCGCGCAGGACTCGGGCATCGGCGGCTGACCCACCGGCCGCCCGGCCGTCCCCGGCCCCGCGCCCCGGCCCCACCCCGGCGCGGGACCGCGGACGGACAGGACGCCGTGGTTCGCCCCCGGCAGCGCTACACCACCCGGATGCCCACGATGCAGGTGTCGTCGTCCGTGTCCGACCTGCTGTAGGTGAGCAGGCCGTCCAGTTGCTGGTCCAGGGTCTTCGGGGCCGAGCGGGCCGTGGTCAGCAGGTGGGCCAGGGACTCCTCCACGGAGCGGTCCCGGCGCTCGATCAGGCCGTCGGTGTACAGCAGCAGCGTGTCCTCCGGCGCGAACTCCAGCTCGGCCTCCTCGTAGACGGCGTCCGGTACCGCGCCCAGCAGCAGGCCCTTGACCAGCGGCAACGGCGCCGCCTCCGAACCGCGGACCAGAACCGGTGGCAGGTGGCCCGCCCGCGCCCAGCGCAGGGTGTGCCGGTCGGGGTCGTACAGCGCGCAGACCGCCGTGGCGGTGACCGCGCCGGTCAGATGGTGCGCCACGATGTTCAGCCACGACAGCAACTGGCCCGGCCCGGCACCGGTCACGGCGAGACCGCGCAGCGCGTTGCGCAGGACGACCATGCTGGTGGCCGCCTCGATGCCATGGCCGGCGACATCGCCCACGCACATCAGGACCAGCCCGGACGGCAGCACCACGGCGTCGTACCAGTCGCCGCCCACCAGGTGCTCGGTCTCCGCCGGGCGGTAGCGCACCGCGACCTCCAGACCCGGCACCGTCAGCGGCGCCCGGGTCGGCGGCATGATGGCGTGCTGCAACTGCAGGGTCAGCCGGTTGCGTTCGGCGGCCTGCTGCTCGGTGTGGGCGAGCTGGTCCCGGGTCGCGGCGAGCGCCACCTCCGTCCAGTGCTGTGCGGAGATGTCCTGGTAGGCGCCCCGTACGACGAACAGCCGGCCGTCGGTGTCCAGCACCGGTTCGGCGACCACGCGGATGTGCCGGGTCACGCCGTCGGGCCGCTGCAGCCGGAAGGCCGCCGAGGCGGGCCGGCGGTGGTGCAGCAGCGTGCGCAGGAACCGGCCGAGGGGCACGGAGTCGTCGGGGTGCGCGTACGCGGGCAGCTCCTCCAACGGCACGGGCGTGCTCGTCGGGGGCCGGCCGTAGAGGTGGAACAGCTGGTCGTTCCAGGTGATCTCACCCGTGAGCAGGTTCTCCTCGAACCCGCCGATACGGCCGAGGCGCTGGGCGTGCTGGAGCAGACTCGCCAGCCGCGCCGTCTCGTCCTCGATGCGCCAGATCAGCAGCACGCTGTTGCCGTGCCGGCTGATGCTGATGTCCGCGACCGCCGACAGCGACACCTGGTCGACCAGCGAGGTCAGCTGCATGCGGCGGGCCCGGAACGGCTCGCCCGTGGCGTACACCCGCTCCACCCGCTGGAACAGCTCGCTCTTGCCCGCGGCCATCGGGTACGCCTCCAGCAGCAGCGCCCCGTTGACCACCGCCCGCGGCCGGCCCGCCGGATCCAGGAAGTGGTTGTTGATGTGCTGGATGCGGAAGTCGACCAGCTGCCCGGAGTCGTCGAGGTACGGCACCAGGACCAGGGCGGGATCGTGCAGCCCGTCCGCCAGGTCCATCAACTCGGCGGTGTCGGGCAGGACACGGGGCTCCTGCCCGGCGTCCCGGCGCGGTGTGTACGTCTCCAGGGTGTGCGCGCACAGCTCGGCGAGGGCCTCCACCTGCCGGACGACCCCCGCCGGCTGGGGTTCCAGCGGGCCCGGCCAGGCGATCTCCAGCACTCCGTGGATCCGGCCCCCGGTACCGGCGGGCACCGCCACCCGCCCGCCGTCCGGGTGCAGGTGCCGGCCGATGGTGGGCAGCCCGGTCTCGGCGAGGGAGCCGAACCACTGACCGGTGCGCTCGGTCAGGCCCCGGCGCGCCACCGTCGCCACCTCCGGCGGCACATAACGCCATCGGGTGGCCTCCGCCGGGGAGAACCCGGCGCTGCCGGTGAGAGTCAGCGAGCCGTCGGCACCCGCGGCCCAGACGGCCACGGCCACCGCGCCGAGCGGGCGCAGCGCGTGCTCCAGCAGGGAGTCGGCGACGGCCTGGGTGTCGTCCGCGGCCAGCGCCCCGCTCTCGGCCGCCCGCAGCCGTACGGCCGCGGCCTCCCGCTCCTCGGCGGCCGTGGCGGCGGCCAGGAAGGTGGTGGTGATCTCCGACATCCGGTCGCGGGCGGCCTGGTTGATGACCTCCACCGCGAACTCCAGCGGGGTCGTCCCGGCCTGCTCGGTCAGCTCGGCGAGCTGCCGGGCGGCCTGCGCCGGACCGCAGCCCAGCCGCTCCACCAGGATGCCCTTGGCCAGCTCGATCAGCGCCCTGCCCTCCGCCTCCGCGTGCGCGGCGCGTACCTCACGGCGCAGCCGCTCCACGGTGGCGGCGAGCCTGCCGACGGGAGACGTGGGGGAGGCCCCGGCCGGGTCCGACGGCACCGGGTCGCCGGCCGCCGGCCGTCCGGCGAGCACGGACGGCTCCGCGCCCGCGACGATGCCCTCGGGCTCATGTGACTGATCGGTCGTGCTCACGACAGTGCTGCTCCTCGGCCGAAGCGCGCTCGCGCGCTCACGCGGACAGCCAGCGCCGGACGCAGGCCATGAGGTCGTGGGTGTCGACGGGCTTGGTGACGTAGTCGCTCGCGCCCGAGGCCAGGGACTTCTCCCGGTCGCCGGGCATCGCCTTGGCGGTGACGGCGATGATCGGCAGGTCGGCGTACTGCGGCAGCTTGCGGATCTCGGCGGTCGCCGTGTAGCCGTCCATCTCCGGCATCATCACGTCCATCAGCACCATCGCGATGTCCGGGTTGCCGAGCAGCGTGTCGATGCCCTTGCGCCCGTTCTCCGCGTGCAGCACCCGGAATCCGTACATCTCCAGGATCCCGCTCAGCGCGAACAGGTTCCGCGCGTCGTCGTCGACGACCAGGACCGTGCGGCCCAGGAAGCTGTCGTCCACCGGCGGGGCGAGGTCCTGCCGGTCCTCGGCCCGGACCAGGGACAGCACGTCCCCGGGCTCCTCGGCCGACAGGTGCAGCGCGATGCGCTCGCGCAGCTCGTCCAGGCTGGACAGGAACTCCAGCGCCCCGTTGTCCCGGAGCGAGCGCAGCGCCTCGTCCCGGGCCACCTCCGGCCGTCGGCCGCTGTGGACCAGCACCGGTACGCCCGCCAGCCCCGAGTCGCCCTGCAGGGCCCGCAGGAACCGGCCCGCCTCCCCGTCGGGCATGTCCAGGTCCAGTACGACGCAGTGGCACGGTTCGGCGGCCAGCGCGCCGGCCGCCTCCTGCGCCCCCACGGCGGTGATGACCTCCACGGCGGGCAGCGGGGAGCCGTCGTCCGGGCTGTGCCGGGCCACTTCCGCGACCACGCTCTCGGCGACCAGGGTCAGCAGCCCGCGCGGCCGCTCCTCCACCACGAGCAGCCGGCGCGGCCGCTGCCGGGCGGGGGAGGACTGCGGTGCGGCGCTGTCCTGGGCGGCCGTGGCGGCCGGGCCCAGCTCGGCCGGTTCCTTCGGCGCGCGCCGGCCGCTGCCGAGCAACTGCTCGAAGTCCGGGCGGGCCACCGGCAGGAACAGCGTGAACGTGCTGCCCCGGCCGGGAGCGCTGTCCACCGCGACGGCGCCGCCGAGCAGATGCGCGATCTCCCGGGTGATGGACAGACCGAGGCCCGTCCCGCCGTACTTGCGGCTCGTGGTGCCGTCCGCCTGCTGGAACGCCCCGAAGATCGTCTCCAGGTGCTGCTCCGGGATGCCGATGCCGGTGTCCCGTACCCGGAACGCCACGACGGCACCGCCCCGTACGACACCGTCCGGGACCTCCCCGTCCGCCGCCGGCTCGATGGACAGCTCCACGCGGCCCTGCTCGGTGAACTTCACCGCGTTGGAGAGCAGGTTGCGCAGGATCTGCCGCAGCCGGGAGTCGTCGGTCAGCAGGTCGGCGGGCGCGCCCGGCGCGGTGCTGACGGCGAACTCCAGTCCCTTCTGGGACGTCATCGGCCGGAAGGTGGCCTCCACGTAGTCGATCAGCTGGCGCAGCGGCACCCGCTCCGGGGTGACGTCCATCTTGCCGGCCTCGACCTTCGACAGGTCGAGGATGTCGTTGATCAGCTGGAGCAGGTCGCTGCCCGCCGAGTGGATGATCCCGGCGTACTCGACCTGCTTCGGGGTCAGGTTGCGCGACGGGTTCTGGGCCAGCAACTGGGCCAGGATCAGCAGGCTGTTCAGCGGGGTGCGCAGCTCGTGGCTCATGTTGGCCAGGAACTCCGACTTGTACTTCGAGGCCAGCGACAACTGCTGGGCGCGGGCCTCCAGTTCCTGCCGGGCCTGCTCGATCTGCAGGTTCTTCGCCTCGATGTCACGGTTCTGCGAGGCGAGCAGGGTGGCCTTCTCCTCCAGCTCGGCGTTGGAGCGCTGCAGTTCCTCCTGCTGGGACTGCAACTCGGCCGAGCGGGCCTGGAGTTCGGCGGTCAGCCGCTGCGACTCCTCCAGCAGCTCGTCGGTGCGGGCGTTCGCCACGATCGTGTTGAGGTTCACGCCGAGCGTCTCGCGCAGCTGCTCCAGGAAGTCCCGGTGGATCGGGGTGAAGGCGGTGACCGACGCCAGCTCGATGACACCGAGGACCTGGTCCTCGAACAGGATCGGCAGGAGGATCAGCGCGGTCGGGACGGTCCGGCCGAGCCCGGAGGAGATGGTGACGTAGCCCGGCGGCAGCGCGTCGACGGTGATGGTGCGGCGGCTGCGGGCGGCCTGGCCGACCAGCGAGCGCCCCACGGGGAAGCGGTCGGGCCGCTGGTCGTCGTCGGGCCTGCCGTACGAGCCGACGAGCCGCAGCTCCGGGCCGCTCTCGCCGTCCTCGGAGAGGTAGAAGGCGCCGTACTGGGCCGCCACCAGCGGCGTCAGCTCCTCCATGATCAGCTCGGCCACCACCGGCAGCTCCCGGTGCCCCTGCATCAGGCCGGAGATGCGCGCCAGGTTGGTCTTGAGCCAGTCCTGCTCCTGGTTGGCCCGGGTGGTCTCGCGCAGCGACTCCACCATGGAGTTGATGTTGTCCTTGAGCTCGGCGACCTCGCCGGAGGCCTCCACCGTGATCGAGCGGGTCAGGTCGCCCTCGGCCACGGCGCTGGCGACCGCGCCGATCGCCCGTACCTGACGGGTCAGGTTGCCGGCCAGCTCGTTGACGTTCTCCGTGAGTCGCTTCCAGGTGCCCGAGACGCCCTCCACCTCGGCCTGTCCGCCGAGGCGTCCTTCGGTGCCGACCTCGCGGGCGACGCGGGTGACCTCGTCGGCGAACGCGGAGAGCTGGTCCACCATCGTGTTGATGGTCGTCTTCAGCTCCAGGATCTCGCCGCGGGCGTCCACGTCGATCTTCTTCGACAGGTCGCCCTTGGCCACCGCGGTCGTCACCAGCGCGATGTTGCGGACCTGGCCGGTCAGGTTGTTCGCCATGGAGTTGACGTTGTCGGTGAGGTCCTTCCAGGTGCCCGCCACGTTCGGCACATGGGCCTGGCCGCCGAGGCGTCCTTCGGTGCCGACCTCGCGGGCGACGCGGGTGACCTCGTCGGCGAACGCGGAGAGCGTGTCGACCATCGTGTTGATCACGTCCGCCAGCGCGGCGACCTCGCCCTTGGCCTCGACCGTGATCTTGCGGGACAGGTCGCCGCGGGCGACGGCGGTGGCGACCTGGGCGATGGAGCGCACCTGACCGGTCAGGTTCGACGCCATCACGTTCACATTGTCGGTGAGGGCCTTCCACGTGCCCGAGACGCCCTTGACGTCGGCCTGGCCGCCGAGGCGCCCTTCGGTGCCGACCTCGCGGGCGACGCGGGTGACCTCGTCGGCGAAGGCGGAGAGCTGGTCGACCATCGTGTTGATGGTGTTCTTCAGTTCCAGGATCTCGCCGCGGGCGTCGACGGTGATCTTCTGGGAGAGGTCGCCCTTGGCCACCGCGGTCGCCACCTGGGCGACGTTGCGGACCTGGCTGGTGAGGTTGCCCGCCATGAAGTTGACCGAGTCGGTCAGGTCCCGCCACGTGCCCTTGACGCCCTTGACGTCGGCCTGGCCGCCGAGGCGTCCTTCGGTGCCGACCTCGCGGGCGACGCGGGTGACCTCGTCGGCGAAGGCGGAGAGCTGGTCGACCATCGTGTTGATGGTGTTCTTCAGTTCCAGGATCTCGCCGCGGGCGTCGACGGTGATCTTCTGGGAGAGGTCGCCCTTGGCCACCGCCGTCGTCACCTGGGCGACGTTGCGGACCTGGCTGGTGAGGTTGCCCGCCATGAAGTTGACCGAGTCGGTCAGGTCCCGCCACACACCGGCGACCCCCGGCACCTTCGCCTGGCCGCCGAGGCGTCCTTCGGTGCCGACCTCGCGGGCGACGCGGGTGACCTCGTCGGCGAACGCGGAGAGCTGGTCCACCATCGTGTTGACGGTGTTCTTCAGCTGGAGGATCTCGCCGCGCGCGGGCACGTCGATCTTCTGCGACAGGTCGCCCTTGGCCACCGCCGTGGCGACCTGGGCGATGTCACGGACCTGGGTGGTGAGGTTCCCGGCCATGGCGTTGACCGAGTCGGTCAGGTCGGCCCAGGTCCCGGAGACCCCGGGTACCTCCGCCTGCCCGCCGAGCGTCCCCTCGGTGCCCACTTCCCGGGCCACCCGTGTGACCTCGGAGGTGAACACGGACAACTGGTCGACCATGCCGTTGAACACGGTCGCGATGTCACCCATGAGTCCATGGGCGTCTTCCGGAAGGCGCGTCCCGAAGTCGCCGTCCCGCACGGCGGTCAGGCCCGCCAGGAGCTGCCGCAGCTCCTGGTTGCCCGGCGCGGCGTCGACCGTCTCGGACTTGTCGCTGGTCATGCGCAACCTCGTCCCGCTCCCCATGGGCCCTCGGCGGTGAGGACCCGAACACCCCTGCGGCCCGCAAGGGCCCCAACGCTGTGCATTTCCGCACTTCACGGATCTGCATGATGAGAAATACGCCGCAGGCTAACCCGCTTCACCCCCACCGCACAAAACCTCCCCCCGTCGCGCACCCGCGACACGCCGCCCCGGCACGGCGAGCCGGACGCCGGCACTCCGCACGACGTACGGGGAGGTCCGGCGCCTCACGTGAGGGGAACCGGCCGCCGGGGTACCCGGTGCGCCGGGCGGCGGCGGGCCCGCCGGGGGCGGGCCCAGGGACAGCGACCACGAGGACGGGATCGACCATGCCGAGAGGTGCGCAGGCCCCGCCGGTCCGTGAGCCGGCGGCGTCATGGCAGGTCCGAGGGGTCGAGGCGGCTTTCCGGCGGCTGGCCCGGCTGCGCGGGGCGCCCGCCCTGCATCCGCACGGGCTGATGTGCGCGGGCGAAGTGGAGGTACCGGACGGCGGTGGATACTGGGGCGCGCCGTGGCTGGACGGGCCGGGCCGGTTCACCGCCACCGTGCGGCTGTCCCGGGCGGCCGGGCTGCCCCGGCGCCTGCCCGACGCGCTGGGCCTGGCCGTACGGGTGGACCGGGCCGACGGTCCCGGCCGGGCCCTCGATCTGCTGCTGACGAGCAGCGGCCGGGGCCGCCTGGGCCGGCACCTGCCGCGGCCCCGCGCCGACGCGCTGGGCGGGCCGTACTCCAGCCTCCTGCCCTACCGGGTGGGCGGTCGCTCCTGTGCCCTGGCCGCCTTCCCCCGCCGGTCCGGGCAGGCCCCGGTGCACGGCGACCCGGCGAGCCTGGTACGGGCGCTGGCCGCCGGACCGCTCGTCTTCGACCTGTGCGCCGGGGAAGCCGGCCGTTTCTGGCGGCCGTTCGCCGTGCTCACCGTACGCTCCGCTCTGCCGGCCGGGCCGGAGGAGAGCGCGGGCTTCGACATCTACGAGCATGACGCCCGGGGCTTCACCCCCGGCCCCGCGCTCGCCGCCGTACGCCGCGCGGCGTACCGGGGGTCGAGGGCGGGCCGCCGCTGAGCTGCGCCTGCCGCCGAGTGCGGGGGCCAGCTCACTGCGCCGTGTCGTCCTCCGCCGGGCCCGGCTCCCGCAGGCGCACCTCGAGGTGGCCGTCGACGACGCGTGTGTCGAAGACGGGCTGGGGAGAAGTGGCCGGGCCTTGTACGTTCCAGCCGTCCGCCAGGCGGAAGACGCTGCCGTGCCAGGGGCACCGGACGCAGCCGTCCTCAAGGGCGCCTTCGGACAGCGGTCCCGCGAGATGGCTGCACCGCTCGGCCAGCGCGTAAAAGGTCCCGTCGGCTTCGCGGACCACCAGGACCGGGACGTCGTCCACGGCGCGCCGTGCCGCCCGGCCGGCCGGGAATTCGGCCACGGACCCGATCCGGTGCCAGCCCGCCGGGACGACCTGCGGGACTGCTTCCGCGTGGTTGACGCCGGCGGCCTGCCGGTAGGCGAGGTGGCCGCCCAGTACGCCGCCGGCCGCCACTGCCGTCAGCCCCAGGAAGCCGAGGCCGCGGCCGGCCTTCGTACGGCCCTTGACACGGCAGGCGAGCGAGGCGGCGTACAGTCCGACGGCCACTGTGTTGGCCAGCGCGTGCACCAGGCCGACGCGCTGCTGGCGGCGGTGCAGCTCCGCCCAGTCGACGGCTCCGGCCAGCGCCGCCGGGACGGCTCCGGCCAGCCCGACGGCGATCAGCGAGCCCGCTTCCCGCGCCCGGCCGGGGCGCAGGTCCAGCACCGCGGCGGACAGCCAGCTGCCGACCGGCACCTGCACCAGCAGCGGGTGCACCGGGTGGCCCAGCCACCTGCCGTGCAGCAGGTCCCGGCCGCCGCGCAGCGGCAGGGCCCGCACGCCCCGGCTGAGCGCGTCGATCACCGCGTCACCGCGCGGCAGCCGTTCGACACCGTCCAGGAGCCGCGGAACCATGTCCCGCCGCGTCGGGCGAGGTGGTGTTGTCGTCATGAGACGCTGGGTCCCCCGGCGCGCCTGCCGCAAACGGGCCGCCCAGGCGGCGGCGACCACCTCGGCCGCCCCGTTGTCCCGAGGGGCGGATCAGGCGGTTCGGCACACATCCTGGACGGTCCACGGCCCACGGGCGCCGGACGACCACGGGGGCCGGACGACCACGGGGGCCGGACGACCACGGGGGCCGGTTCACCGGCGCCCGGTACCGGGACCGGCCCGCAGGCGGTCCCGGCTGACCGGACGTGCCGTTGCCGTACCGTCCGGGCGCACCCGGGCGGTACGGCGCGGTTCAGCAGGCGCCGAGGTCCTGCCAGACGCCCCACTGACCGGTGGTGCCGGGCTCCTCGCCCGTCGTCCACCACTTGGCCTTCCAGATGTGGCCCTTGTACGAGACCTGCTGTCCGCCGGTGTACACCGCGTCCTTGGCCCACGGGGCGGCCGTGCACTGGTTCCCGGAGCCGCCGGTGACGGTCAGCGAGTAGGTCGCCGAGTGGCTGCCCGAGGCACCCGCGCCGGTCACGGTGACCGTGTACGTGCCCGATGCCGCGGCCGAGGTGGTGGCCAGGGTGAGCGTGGAGGAGCCGCCCGCGGTGACCGAGGAGGGGCTGAGGGAGGCGGTGACACCCGCCGGAGCGCCGCTGACGCTCAGCTTCACGTCCTGCGCCTCGCCCTTCGTCACGGCCGTCTTCACCGTGGCCGTCGCGGACTGGCCGGCCGTCACCGACCCGGAGGCCGGGCTGAGCGCCACGGAGAAGTCGTTGGCCGGGTTGGGCACGCCACCGCCGGTGAACGGAGCGAAGATGCGCGTGAAGTCCCACGTGTTCTGCTCGATGCCCGAGCAGTTGTCCGCGGCGCCCCCGCCCGGGCAGCCGCCGTTGTCCCGCTGCAACGCCCAGAAGGACAGGGTGTTGATGCCCTTGGCGACCGCCCAGTCGTACACGGTACGGGCGTTGGCCAGGGTGAACGTCTCCGCCTTGCCGAAGTCGTCGACGCCCGGCATCTCGGTGACACCGACCATGTTCCACAACTGGGCCGGGGTCTTGGCCGGATACAGCTCGGCGAGCAGGTCGTACAGGCCCTGGGCGGCGGTCTGGGTGTCCTTCGCCATGTCGTGGGGCTGGTTGTCGTAGTAGTCGAACGTCATGAGGTTCACGACGTCGACCCGGGTGCCGTTCTTCACCGCGTTGCGCAGCAGGGCCTCGCCGTTCTCCGCGGGGCCGTGCGTGGTGGTCGGCAGGGTGTAGGAGATCTCCACCTTGCGTCCGTTGGCCGCCGCCCAGTCCTGGACCAGCTTGATGGCCTTGTTGCGGCGGTCGATGCCGGCGGCGTTGTCGAGGGAGTCCACCTCGATGTCCATGTCGAGCCGCGAGATGTCGTAGGTGGTGATGACCTTCTCGTACGCGGCGGCGATCTGCTGGACGTCGGTGCAGCTGTCGGCGATCTCGGTGCCGGTGGTGTCGGCCGTGTACCCCCCGAACGAGGGGATGACGTCACCCCCGTTCGCCTGGATCGTCTTGATGTCGGCGCCGAAGGTCGAGGCGGCGATCGGCATGCTCGTGTCGCCGTTCCAGTACGGCGTGCAGGAGCCCTTGGTGGCGGTCTGGAGGAACGCCATCGTCAGGTGCTTGGCGCCCGACTGGGCGGACAGGGCGGCGGGGCTCTCGCCGGTCCAGGCCTCGAAGTAGGGGGCGAAGACGTGGTTCGGCAGGGGGGTCGCGGCTTCGGCGGTGCCGGTTCCCGCGAGGGCGAGGCCCGCCGCGGCCGCCGTGGTGACGGCCGCGGCGAGGGCCGCGCGGAAGGAACGCACGAGTCTCATGTCTGTCCCGGTGTGTGGAGGAGGTGGCCAAAGTTCTTGCGCGGGGAGGGAGTTGCCGACTACTGGATAGCGCCCCCACAGAGGCGGGTCAATGGTCTGGACCAAAAAGGGACTAGACCAATTTGTCGAACGGAAGCGCCCTGCCGCAGTACAGGGCGCCCGGCGGCGGACTGGACCATGTCCGGGCCTGCGACCAGGTCCGCGCCGGGATGACCAAGCGCGCCGATCGCGGGTATACGGGGTGCCGTGCCGACAAGTCTTCCGACGGGAGGAGCAGACGATGACCGACGACGCCTGTCTCGTGCTGAAGTCCGATGCGATGGCCGCGCCCGGCGTGCCGCCGACGGCTGTCGGTGACCTGGCCTTCCTGGAGACACCCGCGGTACGCGCCTGGCTCCAGGCCCAGGGGGTCACCGAAACCTCCCCGGACCTCCGGCTGGTGCCGCCCGAGGAGACGGCGGCCATCCCCGAGGACGCCGAGCGGCTGTCCGTGCCGCTCGGCGACGAGGAGCTGAGCCGGCTGCGCCACCACACCGCCCCGCCGGACCGGGCGCGGCTGGAGGAGGAACTGCTGGGCTACCGCTCCTGCACCGACGGCCGCGACGCCCTGCTCGCCCGTGCCCTGGCGGCCGGTGTGCCGGCGCACCGCGTCGCGGAACTCACCGGCGAGGACCTCGCCACCGTCGAGGCGGCCACCCGCTGAGGGCCTTGCCACCGTCGAGGCGGCCGTCCGCCGAGGATCCGGCTGGCGGTTCGTGGTGACGCCGTCCGTCACGACACCGGCTCCCGCGCGCCGGGGGAGTGTCCGGTCGCGGCGGGCGCCCGCGTCCGCCGGCCGCGCGGCGGTGCGCGGTGCCCGCGCCACCGGAGGCGTCCGGCGAGATGCCGCCCGACACGGCGGAGCCGCTGGGGAGTTGACCGGCGGCTCCGGGACCGGTCGGGCGCGCCCCCTTGCCCCAGTGATCTTCACACCTGTTTCATGGACTTCACAGGCGTCTCACCGACACCGGTGAGGTGCTCGACTCAGCCTGTGGGGGGCACAGTTGAATACAGCACAGCGATCCGGACGTCTCGCGGCCACATTCCTCGCCGCCGTGCTCGCCGGGACCGGACTGACCGTCGCCGCCGCGCCCGCGGCCCACGCCGCGGCCTCCGACGCCGTGGCCAAGCTGCCGATCGGGACGTACTCGGGCCTGGCCGTCGACTCGGTGCACCAGCGCGTCTACATCGCCGACCAGCGCGACACCAACTCCGACGGCACGGTGCTGGTCTACGACTTCGAGGGCCGGCGGGTCGGCACGATCCAGCGCGAGTTCGGGATCTCGGGCGTGGCGCTCAGCGAGGATGCCGCGACGCTGTACGTGGGCGAGCGCGGCCGCGTCATCACCTACGACACCGGCACGCTCCAGCCGAACGGCGCGTACAACGCCGCCTATGACAACTGCGGCCGGCAACTCGTCTTCGCCGGGAACACCGTGTGGAGCACGAGCGCCTACGTCTATCAGAGCTACCAGTGCGCCACGGCCTCCACGGCCCTGAACATGCTCGCCGACGGCGCGGTCAACCCGACCGGCTGGAACGACATCGGCCGGCTCCAGCTGGCCCCGGGGGCCCGCGGGCAGAACCGTCTCCTCATGGGCCAGCCCAAGGAGAGCGGTGCCGCGAACCCGTTCCTCGCCTCGTTCGACGCCAGCGGCGCCACCCCGGTACGGGACGCCTCCCGACGGTTCGCGGACAGCGACGGCAAGGGCGCCCTCGACCTGCAGGACATGGCGGCGAGCCCGGACGGCACCAAGGTGGCCGTGGCCGACGCCGCCGCCGGCACCCGGCTGCTGAACGCCGGCGACCTGTCGGACGCGTCCGGCCAGTACTCGGCGCTGCCCGCCGGCGCGACGTCCACCGCGGTCGCCTTCAGCGGCGACGGCAGGTACATCGCCCGGGGCGCCCAGGCCGGCGGCAGCACGCCCGACCTGCTGGTGCAGAGCGCCGACCCGGCCGACGGCACGCCGCCGCTGGAGTTCGCCTTCGAGGGCAGCCTCGACGGGAACGGCGTCGCCCCGCGGGGGCTGGCCTGGTCCCAGGACGGCTCGCGGCTCTTCGCGGTCACCCGGGGCGGCACCGGCCAGGAGTACTGGCTGCACGTCATCCAGCCGCCGGCCGTCCAGTACGACACCCGTTTCACCGGCGACCTCGCCCACAGCCCCGCCGGAGCCGTCGCGGGGGAGCCGCTGTCGGTGCGCGGCCGGCTGGAGTGGGACGGGCCCGCTCCCGCCCAGCCGCTGAAGGTGACCGCCGTGCGCCAGGACGCGAACGGCGCCCACCAGCTCGGCACGGCGACCGTCAAGGAGGACGGCACCTTCACCGTCCTGGACGAGCCCGACCTGGTCGGCGCGGCCACGTACCGGGTGTCGTTCCTCGGTGACCTCACCCACCGCCCCGCCACCGATGTCACCCACACCGTGACGGTCGGCAAGGCGCCCGCCTCGATCACGCTGGCCGGGCCGGAAGAGGCCACCATGAGCGGGGGCGTCCACCTCACCGGCACGTTCGCCGCACAGGGCAAGGCCCTGCCCGAGCGGGCCACGCTCACCGTGAAGCGCACGGACCGGCTCGGCACCGGCACCCTGTCGTCGGTCACCGTCGCCGCCGACGGCACCTTCACCATCGACGACCTGCCACGCACCCGGCGCGAGGTGACCTACACCGTCAGCTGGCCGGGCGACGATCTGCACACGAGCGCGACAGCGTCGGCCGCGGTGTTCGTCAGGCGCTGAGCCCACCGCTCCCGTCCCGGCCCGACCCTCCGGGGAGCGGGTGCGGGACTCCCGGCGGCGGAGCCCGGCCTCGCCCGACTCCGCCGCCGTCCGCTCGCTCCCTGCCGCAGCGAACACGGCGCTCGGCCGCCTCGGCGTCACCCACGCCCCGCATGCCACGGCCCCAGTGACTGAGAGGCTCTCCCAGCACCCTGGCCCCCGCCGCGCTCCTCGTCGCGGCCGGCCCGGCACCCCTCACCGACGCGGTGGCCGGGGCTCCCGACCGGAACACCGCGCCGACGTACGTCAGGCCACTGCCCGGAGCACCCGGCGTTCACCATGCGCAACACCTTCGAGCTCTCCCACGAGACCGTGATGTGGAACGTCCCGGGCAGGGCCGCCGCACTCCACGCCGTGGGGGACAACGACGACGTGCACGCCTTCCCGAACTTCGCCCGCCCGCGACCGCCGTACGACGCATTCCGGAACCCGCGAGCCCAACGGGACCTGCTCACCGAGGTCTTCGCCGACGCGGAACGGGAGGTCCCTGGCATGCTCGCCACCCTGCGCGAGGCGGACGGCCAGATCCGCATGCCCCGCTGGTCCGGCGGCAGGGTCGCGCTGGGTGGGCGACGCCCCGCTCTTCCCCACCACGGCCCGAGCCCTGGAGCGGCGCAACGACATGCTGCGCAACCCCGGCAGCAGACCTCCCACGAAGGGCCACCCGGCCCACTCGGCCCTCACCCTGCCCGACTTCACGCCGACGAGGTGAGTGGGCCGGGTACGCGCCACGCGATGACGCTCACCCACGCCGGGTGCCGTCGTAGGGGTGGAACGAGGCGGGCGGGTGGTCGAGCGGGAGACCAGGGTCCCAGGCCGTCAGGCACTGGGCGCTCGGTACGAAGAGGGGCCCGGGGAGTGCGTCCAGGGGCCAGAACCGCCAGGCGCGGATGGTCTCCTCGCGCTGCCGCGGGGTGCCGGACCAGCGATGGACCACGGCGGGCACCGTCACCCGCACGACGTCGCCCACCCGGTCCAGGAGTGTGCCCAGCAGCCGCACATCGCCGGGATCCGTCACGAGACCGGCTTCCTCGGCGAGTTCCCGCGCGGCCACCTCGGCGAACGTCTCGCCGGGCTCCGGTTTCCCGCCCGCCAGCTCCCAGGTGCCGCGTTGGTGCAGGCCCAGCAGCACTCCGTCCGGACCGTGCACGATCACGCCTACTCCCACCGCGGCGTTGGGCGGCGGTGGCGCGCTCGTACGAGGACGGCTGGGCACCCGCTCCGGCCGGCGGGCGGCGTACAGCCGGTACGAGGCGGCGTTGCCCGGCTGCGGGGCGTCGAGCGTGGTGACCGCCTCCAGGACGAGTCCGTGCTCGGTGAGGAGGGCCTCCCAGGTCGCCGGCGCGAGGACCCACATGTGGACCAGGTGTTCCCGCTCGGTGCCGGGCGGCCGCAGGACCTCGGGCCGCGCGGCCACGGTGGCCGCGGGGCCGACGCCGCCGGAGTTGGTGTGCAGCGCGCTGAAGAGGAGACGCCCACCGGGCTTGAGCCCGTTGGCGAGCGCGGGAAGGAGCCGGCGCGGGTCCGTGAAGGGCATGCCGCTGACCGAGTAGATCAGGTCGTACGGCTCGGCATCGCGCAGGTGGCTCACGGCGTCGGCGCACACCAGACGCAGTCCTGAAGTTGCGGGGTAGCGGGCGGCGGCGCGCTGGTGCTGGGCCGGCGAGGAGTCGACGGCGGTGACCCTCGCGCCGAGAGCGGCCATGAGGGCGGCGTGCCGTCCGAGCCCGCTGCCCAGGTCGAGTACGCGCAGCCCCTTCACGTCGCCGAAGACCTCGAGGCCGGGGCCGGCCCCCGGGACGTCCCAGGCCCACCGGTCCAGCTCGGGCGGCTCGACGCCCCTGGCGAGCTGGTGCCTGCCGTACGCGGTCCAGGTGTCGCGGTTCTCCGTCTCGATGTCCGGCATGGTGTGCTCCAGCGGTGAAGAGGCCGTGGCCAGGGGCGCGGGGCGTGGCAGCGCAGGACGCCGAGGCTGGCGGTGCGGACGGTCACCGTGGTTGAGGGTCTCGCCCTGTCCTGCGCGTTCGGGCCACGACAGTAACCGTCGGGACGCCGGGCCGGTTGTGTCTTGCACAAGGTCAACTCAGCAAGGTGAAGGCACAGTCCATGACGAACAGCACGACCATCACCCCCACCATCGGCCGGGGCCTGCTCACGGCGGCGCTCGCCACCGCGCTGGCCCTCGGTGCCGGACCGGCGGCGACCGCGGCCCCCGGCGACGCCGGCGGTTGGAAGGGGGAGGGCGGGCTCACGCTGAACGCCGCCGACAACGCGAAGGTGGACGCTTACGTCGACCGGACGAAGGAGGCCGAGCGGTCGATCACCGTGGACGTGCGTGCCGCCGCCCTCGCGTCGGGCGCGGAGCTGGTCGGCTTCGAGCACCGCCTCAAGTCGCCCGACTCCCTCAAGCGGAAGGTCGCCACGTCCCTCAAGGAACACCCCGAGCACAACGTGGACACGGCCCTGGCAAGGCTGAGCGACGCCGTCCGCTACACCCTCCAGTGGCCGGACGGCGCCTACACCGACGGCGTCACCACCGCGTCCGCCGTCCTGTCCGCCTGGGGCAACGACACCACCAAGTGGTCCAACACCTGGGGCCGGACCAGTGGCTACAAGGGTCTCAACACCGGTTGGCGCGCCCCGCGTTCCGGGCAGCTCTTCGAGATCCAGTTCCACACCCCCGCCAGCAAGCACGCTCAGGAGGTCACCCACCTGCTGTACGAGGAGCAGCGCCTGCCCTCCACCACCCCGGCCCGGAAGAAGAAGCTCCAGGCTCGGCAGGACGCCGTGTTCGCCGCCGTACCCGTACCACCGGGAGCCGACCGGCTGAGCCCGCCCGTCAGCCCGTCCGCCCCGCTTCCGGCCTTGGCCCGCTGAGGAGTTCTTCGCTCCGCCGCGTAGGTGCCCGGCCGCACGCCCCGCCGCCCGGACACCGGCCGGCTCCCCGCAGCACCGCCACCCGCCGGACCCGCGACGGTGCGCGTCGCGTCCCTGGGCCGGGCGTCGAGGAGTACCTCGAGCAGCGTTCCTGACCGCCCCCGTGGGCGAGCGGCTCGGCACGCTCTCCTCGAGAGGCGCAGGTCAGGAGGGGTGGAGGGGTGGAACCACCCCTGCTGCCCTGGGGAAATCCCCCGGCCCGAAACGGTACCTGGCTGGCTGTCCCGCGGGGACGGGCGCGCGGAGACTCGGTGGCATGACGTTTTCCCCGCAGGCCGCGGCCCTGATCACGGCCCCCGCCGAGCCTTCCCCAGCCCCCGGAGCCGGAAGCGACTTCTCCCGGCTGTCCCGCCGTATCACCGAGGCGGGACTGATGCGGCGCCGCCCCGGCTACTACGCGGTACGGCTCGGACTGGTCGTCGCGCTGACGGCGGCGGGCTGGGGCGCCTTCCTCGCGCTGGGTGACAGCTGGTGGCAGCTAGCCGTAGCCGCGTTCCTCGCCCTCATGTACGGCCAGACCGCCCTGGCGGCACACGACCTGGCACACCGTCAGGTGTTCCGGCGCGACCGGCCGAGCCGGACATGGGGCCGGCTCTTCGGCAACCTGGGGATCGGCATGAGCTACGGCTGGTGGATGAACAAGCACACCCGCCACCACGCCAACCCCAACCACGAGGAACTGGACCCGGACGTCGCCCCGGACATCCTGGTGTGGTCCACCGCCCAGGCACGCCACAGCCGGGGTCTGGCCCGTCTCATCGGCGGCCACCAGGCATGGCTGTTCTTCCCGCTGCTGACGCTGGAGGGCTTCAACCTGCACGTCGCGAGCGTACGGGCGCTGCGCTCGCCGTCCATGAAGCACCGCACGCTGGAGGCGGGACTGCTCCTGCTGCACATCACCGCCTACCTCTCGGCGCTGTTCCTGGTCCTCCCGCCCGGCAAGGCGGTCGCGTTCCTCGCCGTGCACCAGTGCCTCTTCGGTGTCTACCTCGGCTGCACCTTCGCCCCGAACCACAAGGGCATGCCCACACTCAGCGGCGACGAGCGGCCCGACTTCCTGCGCCGCCAGGTCCTCACCTCCCGCAACGTCCGCGGTGGCCGGCTCACCGATGTGCTGCTCGGCGGGCTCAACTACCAGATCGAGCACCACCTGTTCCCGGGCATGCCCACCCCGCATCTGCGCCGCGCCCAGGTCATCGTGCGCGCGTACTGCGCGGAGATCGGCGTGCCGTACCACGAGACCGGTCTGATCCACTCCTACCGCGAGGCCCTGACCCACCTGCACCGGGTGGGAGAACCCATCAGGCGGCAGCGCGGGACGGCAGCCTGACCGAGGCCGCCGCGCCACTGTGCCCCGCGCCTCCGGACGCAGTCGCCGCTACGGTGTGGGGCCATGTGCACCTACGCCTTCGTCCACTACAAGCTGCACTACGCGTGCGTGTCGTGCCGGATCGGCTTCAAACGGCATCCCCGCGACGCCGGACACACGTGCCCGCGCTGCGCCGCGCCGTTGCTGTGTGCCGGCCATGACTTCGCGACACCCCGCCGCAGCGATCGGAAGGCGTGGTCGGTCGTCGCGGCGGTGCTGGGCGCCGGACTGCGCTACGAGGGCTTCGAGCCGTGCGGTTGCGGACGGGAGCCGAAGTTCCGCCCCCGTACCCGCGCTCAGGTGCGCGCCCGCCGTGTCATCGCGGCGCGGACCGGCGTCCCGCTCGCGGAACTGCTCGGCCGGGCCGACCCGTTGGAGCCCCGCTGATCCCACCGGAAGCCGGTGAAGCCCGCTCGGCCCGGCTCCCCGGCACAAGCGGTCTCCTTCCCGCTCCCCGTCCCAAGGCCCAGGAGTGGGCGCGGCCACGGACGGGGCGGACGGTCACTGCCGTTCCGACCGGTCGCGCCGCTCGCGTTCGTACGCGTTCCAGTCGGCCGGCGGATACGTCGCCTGCGGGGCAGCGAGGGCCACGTCGGTCGCGATCGCGGTCTCCACGGGGAAGAAGCCGAGGTCCCGGACCAGTTCCATGGCCCGTACGGTGTCCTCGCCGAGCGGACGCGCCATGCGGTCCGCGCCGGACGGGAAGGCCACGGGCTTCATCCGGGCCACCCTGAGCATGCGGTCGGCCCGCTCGTCCAGGCCGAGGACGGAGTAGCCCACGGCCAGGGCGAACTGCTTGAGCGCCGTGGCCATGGCCCCGGACAGGTCCGAGATACCGCGCAGCGTCTGCGCGGGGCTGCCCGCGACGGCGTCGTACGGTGTCGGTCCGTACTGCCGCTCCAGACGTTTGTGCTCGCCCTCCAGCAGGGCGTGCGCCTCCTCCAACACGCGGGCGATACGCGCCAGTTCGGTCATGTCGTGGAACATCGTGCCTCTCCTTCCCGCCAACTGGGCCGACTCTACGAGTGATTGCGGTGCCCGCGGAGGCTGATCGCGCGCAGGTGGCCTGATGGTGTGACGGGTGGCCGGCCCGGTGGACGCGGCGGTGACCACGTGGAGAGCACGCTGCTCACGGGGCCTCCGCGCAGGTCAAGCCCCGCCCACCGCGACGGCGGCACGAGCGTCAGGGGCGTGGGGCCGAGGTCCCCTCCTTCGGCGGGGTCGCCTTCTTGAACAGCTCGTGGACGGCCAGATAGCTTTCCCCGCCGTGGCCCTCCGCGATGGCGCGCTCGGCGATCTCCTTCATCAGCCGCGGATGGTCGGAGTGGACACCCTGCTCCTCGCTGGTGCGGGTGATGTGGTCCAGCGCGTTGAGGTTCATCTCCAGCGTGGAGAGGGTGCCCGGATAGTGGCCGGCGTCCAGGTCGGGCGCCCGGCCGGCCAGGGCCGTGTAGTCGACCACGACCGGCATGAACCAGCCCAGCGCCAACTCCGCGAATTCCCGGGCCGGCACGTTCGCCGAGCCGACCAGGGCGGTGGCGTGCAGCCAGCCGTTCAGGGTGGCGTACATCATGTCGAGCAGGGCGGTGTTGTAGAGCACCGCCAGGCCGGGGTCGTCTCCCAGGTAGCGCGGGTCGCCGAGGCTCGTCAGCGCCTCCGAGTGCTGCTCGAAGACAGCCTGCGAACCGCTGTAGAGGAACACCGCGCCCGGCTGCCCCACCATCGGCGGCGGCACCATGACGGCACCGTCGAGATAGTCCACACCCCGGTCCGCCGACCACTGGACGGCCGCCCGCGCCTCGGCGGGCGTACCGGAGTTGAGGTTGACCACGGCGCGGCCGGCGAGCGCCTCGGCGGCCGGCTCCAGGACCTTGTGCATCGTGTCGTAGTCCGTGAGACACACGAGGGTGAGCGGGCTCGCGGTGACCGCCTCGGCCACCGTCCGCGCGCGCCGGGCGCCCCTGGCCACGAGGCCGTCCGCCTTCTCGGGGCTGCGGTTCCAGACGGTGAGCGGGTGGCCCTTCTTCAGCAGGGTCTCGGCCAGAGCCCTGCCCATGGGGCCGAGTCCCAGCAAGGTGACGGGCTTGTGCTGCGGTTCAGTCGAGTGGTGTGTCGTCATGCCGATTAGGTTGGGGTCTGACATTGATGTGAGAGTCAAACCGGAACTGTGTGGTGAGCGACACATGCGCATCGGAGAGCTGTCCCGCCGGACCGACGTCAGCGTGCGCCTTCTGCGCTACTACGAGGAACAGGGACTGCTGCACCCCGTACGCCGTCCCAGCGGATACCGCGAATACCAGGAGGACGACGTCCGTACGGTGCACAACATCCGTACGCTGCTGGGGGCGGGCCTTTTCACGCGAACGATCGCCGCCCTGCTGCCGTGCATGGTGGACGACGGCCAAGTGCTGGCGCCGGCCTGCTCCGGCACGCTTTCCGGCCTTCAGCGGGAGCGCGAGCGCATCGACCGGGCGGTGGCCGATCTCCAGGCCGCCCGCGCGGCGCTGGACACCCTCATGACCGTGCCCCTGTCGTACGACACCGACGGGACCGAGGTCTGCCACGCCGTGCCGGAGCCGGTGCCGGCCGGGTTCGACGCGGTGCTCCGCGGTGCGGACGACTGAGGCGGGGAACACGGGCGCGCGCTCGGTACACATCTGATGGAGCCCGGACCGCCCCCTGACAGGAGGACGGTCCGGGCACGCGGGGGTGACCGACAGGTGTGTCACCCGCCGCTCCGGCCGTGGCGGTCGGTCAACTCGTGGCGCAGGTCGCGCCGTTGAGACTGAAGGACGCCGGGGCGGAGGTGTCGCCGGTGTGTGTGGCCTGGAAGCCGAGGGTGGTCGAGGCACCCGGGGCCAGGGAGGCGTTGTAGGCGGCGTTCCGCGCGGTCACGGTGCCGCTGGAAGGCGAGAACTGGGCGTTCCAGCCGGAGGTGATGGACTGTCCGGCCGGCAGGGTGAACGTCAGCGCCCATCCGTCGACCGGCTCGGTGCCGGTGTTGGTCACGGTGATCGCGGCCGTCAGCCCGGAGTTCCATGTGCTGGTCGAGTACGTCACCTTGCAGGCGCCGGCCGGCGGGGTGGGCGGTTCGGTCGGCGGCTGGGTGGTCCCGGAGTCCAGTCCGAAGAAGGAGATGGCGCGTGCGGCCATGCCCGCGGCCGGCAGGGTGTGCCCGACGCCCTGGATGCTGATGGCCTCGACGGGGGCCTGGGTGCCGGTGCCGCCGTAGCGGGTGCGGGTCCAGTTGGACTGGGGGTGGTCGGTGGACGCGGGCGTCTGGCTCACGCCGAGGACATTGGTCCACTGCTTGATCTCTTCGCCGAAGTTCGGGTAGCGCAGCGTGGTGTCCTCGGTGCCGTGCCACAGCTGCATCCGGGGCCGGGGTCCGCTGTACCCCGGGTAGGCGCCGCGGACCAGGTCGCCCCACTGCTGGGCGGTCTTGGTCACGGTTCCGTTGGCGCAGGCGCTGTTCCAGCCGGAGCCGTCGGTCGTGGCGAAGCAGCCGAAGGGCACGCCGGAGAAGGCGGCTCCGGCCTTGAAGACGTCGGGGTAGTCGCCGAGCAGGACGTTGGTCATCATCGCGCCCGACGAGGCGCCGGTGACGTAGACGCGGTTCGGGTCGGCGCCGTAGTGCTGTTCGGCGTAGGTGACCATCGACACGATGCCGACCGGGTCGCTGCCGCCGCCGCGCTTGAGCGCCTGCGGCGAGGAGACGTCGAAGCAGCCGCCGCTACGGGTCACCGAAGGGTAGATCACGACGAAGCCGTACCGGTCGGCCAGCGAGGCGAACTCGGTGCCGGAGTAGAAGGCCGGACCGGAACCGGTGCAGTAGTGCACGGCCACCAGGACCGCGGGGCGGGCCGGCGCGCTGTCCGGGCGGTAGACGTACATGCGCAGGTTGCTCGGGTTGGCGCCGAAGCCGGTGACCTCCGTCAGGGAGGCCGCGTGGGCGGCAGGCGCGGACAGGGTCAGCATGGCCAGCAGCGGCGCCAGGACCGCGAGCACGGCTGTCAGCAGTGGCCGTAGTCTCGGCCTTTTTCGGATCATGTCGTCGGCTCCCGTATCGAAACATTCGGAGGTCTTTCGGGAACGTGCCGCGTCACGTTAGGGGCAGTGGAGGGTGACGTCAACCACTCCCGCCGAAGTGCAACTCCCCGTCCGGTCAACACGGGTCGATCTTCAACCGACTCTGCGAAGAGTCGTCCCGGACCGTTGACCACCGATGATTCGGTTCGTAATGTGCCCGTCACATTCGATCAAAGCAACGAAACTTTCGATTGAGGAGATGGCATGCTCCTGTCTAGTTCGCTGTCCCGGCGGGCGGCCGGGGCGGTCACCACCGCGCTGCTCGCCGCGTCGATGGTCACGGCCCTGTCGCACACCGCCACCGCCGCGGACGACACCCTCGGCTCCGCC
>NZ_BMSK01000007.1:0-248374 GCF_014649115.1 Streptomyces eurythermus
TCCCGCAGTGGCTGCACACCTACAATCACCACCGCGGACACACCGCGCTGAAAGGGCAACCACCCGCCAGCCGCGTCCCCAACCTCACGGGTCAGTACACCTAGGCGCCCGCTTCACTCGGCACCCCGCCTACCAGCCGGGGCTGGCCCTCGTCGCCGACCCCGGCCATCCCGCCACCCGGCATCTGCCGCCGGCGTGGGAGTTCACCGACGAGTGGTACGACTTCGACCGCGTCCCGGACGGCCCGGCGCGGGTGCTGCTGCGCGCGGACGAGGGGTCGTACGACGGCGGCGGGATGGGCGCGGACCATCCGCTGGCCTGGTGCCGCGAGCGGGGCCCGGCAGGCGGGCGAATGTTTTACACATCCCTTGGCCATGCCTCGGGCGCGTACCGCGACCCGGACTTCCTGGCTCACCTGAACGGCGGACTCCTCTGGGCGTCCGGAGCCACCAAATAACGTTTCTTCGGTGAACCGGTTCCTCCATTGGGGTGACTAAAGCTCGCGTAGAGGGATGGTCATGTGTCTACCTAGAGATGCTCTTGTCTTGGCAAAGGGCGTCGAGACGCGTGACCCATCCTGCCCGCGTCACCCACCCACAGAAGGAGCCGGACCTTGTCTTACGGTAAGAAGCTGCGCGAGTCCATCGCCGGGCCCGGGACCACACCGCTGATCGGCGTGTACGACATGTACTCGGCGTCGATCGCGGCCAAGCACTACGACGGGATGTTCGTCTCGGGCTTCGGCTTCGCGGCCTCGTACTACGGCCTGCCGGACATCGGATTCATCGCCTGGCCCGACATGGTGGCCTTCGTCCAGCGCCTGCGGGGCGCCTTCCCGCACCACCACCTGCTGGTGGACATCGACGACGGGTACGTCGACCCCGAGGTCGCCTGCCACGTCGTGGAGGGGCTCGAGCGCATCGGCGCCTCCGGGGTGATCCTGGAGGACCAGAAGCGGCCCCGCCGCTGCGGCCACGCCGACGGCAAGCAGGTACTGCCCCTGGACGAGTACCTGGAGAAGCTGAACAAGGTCCTGGAGACCCGCAAGGACCTGGTCGTCGTCGCCCGTACGGACGCCACGGACGAGCACGACATCCTGCACCGCGCCGAGCGGCTGGCCGCCACCGACGCCGATGTGGTGCTGGTCGACGGGGTGCGCAGCGTCGAGTGGATCAAGCGGATCCGCAAGGTCGTCGGGGACAAGCCGCTGCTGTTCAACCAGATCGCCGGCGGCAAGTCGCCCCGGCTGTCCCTCGGTGAACTCTCCGACCTCGGCGTGGACGTCGCCATCTACAGCACCCCGTGCCTGTTCGCCGCTCACGAGGCGATGGACTCCGCGCTCGCCGGTCTGAAGGCGGCCGACGGACGGCTGCCGGAGGTCGATCCCGCGAGCGGCGTCGGCGTGAAGGCATCCACCAGCCTGCTGGAGCGCAACATCGCCCGTGAACGGCTCGTCCCCGAGGGCGTGGGCGTGTGACCCGTGCCGTGTCCGGGCTCGGTATGGCCGCGGCGGCCGTCGCCGCCCTCCTCGGGGCGGGTGCCGCCCCGGCCGTGGCGTCCGAGAGCCTGATCACCGTGATCGACAACTCCGAGGCCGACTCCTGGCTCGAAGTCGATCGCACGGCCAATCTCCAGAACGGCAGCGGCACCGCCGGCAGCGACCACGACGGCAGCGCCGTGGACGTGGTGGAGGCCCTCCTCGCCGGGCCGGACCAGGACGAGGAGGACTGAGGGGCGCGCGGGACCCGGGGACCCGGGAACCGGGAGAACAACGGAACACAACGGAACACGAGCGACGGCCGGGCACCCCCCGAGGGAGGTGACCGGCCGTCACGCGTGACGAACTCCGCCGGGGCTCAGTCCTCTCCGACGTCGGGGCGGCCGTTCTCGTCGAGTTCGACGTCCTCCTTGGGGTCGTGCTCGTCGGCGGGCGAGACCGCGGACGAGTTCGCCGGAGAGGTCCCGGCGGAGACCGCGGGGGACGTCACGGTGGCGCGCTGCTGTGCGGGGGCCAGGGTGTGCCGGGCGGCATGGGCCGTGCCGTAGGCGGCGGCCAGGACGACCGCGGCCACGGCGAGGGGCGCGGCGATACGCGTGCTGTGGTTCATGCCCGGCCAACGACCGCCGCGGGGGCGGGGTCACCGCCCGGCAGCCGAACCGGGCCCGGACATCACGCGGTTGGCCGCTGGGCGGTTACGGGCCCGTACACCGTGGGGCGGACCGCCGGCGGGGCCGTGCTCACCCGCCGTACCAGCCGGATCGCCGGTTACCGCTCGGCGCACGCCTCGGCGGGCGTAAAGCTGCGCCTCAACACGACGGGAGACAGAGGAATTCACGGGAGGGTAGGGAGGACGACTTCGGCACCCCTGGCCATACGGACCCGAAACCCGGGTCACTCCCGGCGCCCGCCGCCCGAACCGGGGCCACCCCCGACCCCCGCCCCTCGACCCAAGCGGCGCCCGCCGTCCTACGTCTGTTGACCTTCGAGTGGGTTGAAGCCCCACGATGACGCCGTGCCCAACTCTGAGCTGATGCCGATCGGGATCTTCGCCCGGCGCAGTGGACTGACCGCCAGCGCGCTGCGGTTCTACGCCGACTCCGGGCTGTTGCCCCCCGCCGAGGTGGACCCGGTCACGGGCTACCGCTACTACCGCGCCGACCAGGTGGCCCGGGCCGCCGGACTCCGCCGGCTCCGGGAGATCGGCATGCCTCTCGCCACCGCCGAGGCGGTCCTCGACGCCAGGCCCGGGGACGCGGCCCGGCTGATCGACGCGCACGTGGCGAAGGCCCTCGCGGACGCGGAAGCGGTGCGGCGCGAGGCCGCCGTGATCAAGTCCTCGCTCACCGGCGCGCCGAGCCTGCCCCTCGCCGCGCTGAAGGGACCGGTGCTGGCCGACGCCATCGAGCAGGTCCTGACCGCGACCGCCCAGGACCCGCGGATGCCGGTGCTCGGCGGGCTGCGCATGGAGGCGACCCCGGAAGCGGTCACCCTGACCGCGACCGACCGCTACCGGCTCTCGATCCGCACCCTGGTCCCCGCCGAACCCGCGACCACCCACTGGGCCGCCACGGTCGACGGCGACGACCTGCGCACCGCGCTCACCCACATCCGCCGCAGTCCCCTGCTGCGCGTCGAAGCGACACCGCACACGATCCGGCTGCGCGGCGCGGACCGCGTGGACCGGCACTGCCGGCTGCTCGGGGCGGAGTTCCCCGACCACCGGCTGATGCTCGCCTCGCTCCCCGATGCCGGTACCCGGGTGACGGTCGCGAAGGAGCCGCTGCTGCGCGCGCTGGAGGACCACTCCGGGGAGCGCAGCACGCTGCGGGCGACCCGGCACGGCCTGCACGTCCGGGCGGCCGGCGACCCCGGCCCCGGCGCGGCGCTGCCGGCCACCGTCACCGGGCCGGAGCTCAGGGTCTCCTTCGAGCTGACCACGCTCTACCCGGCCGTCAGCACGGCTGTCGGCCCCGACGTACTGCTCGACCTGCGCGGCCCCGGCCTGCCCGTCACCATCCGCTCCGCCGACCGCGGCGACCTCACCACCCTGGCCATGCCCGTCCGGCACGACCACTCCGCCTGACCGACAAGGACACCACGCGATGACCACCGCCCCCGCCCCCGCCACCCCCGACCCGGTCATGGAGGCCATCGGCCGGGCCGTCGCCCAGGGCCGGGCCGGTGACCCCGCCGCCGCCCGCCGGGCACTCCTGGACCTCTGGTCCGCGATCGGCGTCACCGGCGACCCGCTGCACCGCTGCACCCTCGCCCACCACCTGGCCGACCTCTACGACGACCCCGCCGAAGCCCTGGCCTGGGACATCCGCGCCCTCGACGCCGCCGACGCGCTGACCGAACAGCGCCTGCGCGCCCACCACGAGGGCCTCCGCCTCTCCGGCTTCCGCCCGTCCCTGCACCTCAACCTCGCCGACCTCCACCGCCGGCTCGGTTCCTTCGACGCCGCCGCCGCACACATCACCGCGGCCCGGCGGCACGCCTCGGGTCTCCCGGAGGACGGTTACGGCACCCTCGTCCGCACCGCCATCGGCGAGGTGGCCGAGGCCATCACCCGCCGGGACACCGCCGAGCGGGCCTCCGCGCCGGGAGCCGGCGCGTAGCGGGCGTCCCCCGGACGGCCGTGCGGCGGTTGGGTGCACAGGAATACGTTCGCGTGGTGTGGTGCTCTGATGTGAACGGTGTCCGCACCGGTGAGCGGTGCGGCCGCGTGGCGAAGGGCTGGCGGCGATGGCGGCAGACCAGGCGGGACCCGTGGTCACGACCCCCTACGGGGCCGTACGCGGCCGGTACGAGCGGGGTGTCGCGGTCTTCCGGGGGATCCCGTACGCCGCCCCGCCCTTCGGCCCGCTGCGGTTCCGCCCGCCCCGGCCGCCCGAGCCCTGGGACGGGGTCCGGGACGCCGCTGCCTTCGGGCCGACCGCGCCGAAACCGCCGTACTCCGAGGCGTTCGCCCAGTACCTGTCCGACCCGGACATCCCCGGCGACGACTGTCTCAACCTCAACGTATGGACCCCCGAGCCCGGACCCGGCGCCCGGCTCCCGGTGCTGGTCTGGCTGCACGGCGGCGCGCTGACCAGGGGTTCCTCGGCCGTGCCGGTCTACGACGGCGGCACCTTCGCGCGCGACGGGGTCGTCTGCGTCTCGGTCAACTACCGGCTCGGCGTGGAGGGGTACGGACTGTTCCCCGACGCGCCCCCGAACCCCGGCCTGCGCGACCAGCTCGCCGCTCTGGTCTGGGTGTACGAGACGATCGCGGCCTTCGGCGGCGACCCCGACCGGATCACCCTGTGCGGACAGTCGGCCGGCGCCATCAGCACGGGCGCCCTGCTGGCCGCGCCCCGGACGCGGGGCCTGATCCGGCGGGCGGTGCTGCAGAGCGGACCGCCCGAGGTCTCCGACCGCGACAAGGTACGGCGCGTGGTGCGCCGGATGGCGGCCCGGTTGAGGATACCGGCCACCGCCGAGGCGTTCGCCGCCGTCGACCGCGGTCTGCTGCTGCGCACCCAGGCCGAGGTCGGCCGGCTCGGCAGCCCGGTGCTCGGCGGTCCCGCGTTCGGCATCGTGGTGGACGGCGACCTCGTGCCTCGCGACCCGCTGAAGGCGCTGGCAGAGGGCACCGCCGCCCGGGACGCCGAACTGCTGATGGGCTGGACCCGGGACGAGTACCGGCTGTGGCTGGTGCCCGGCGGGCTGCTGGAGCGCGTCGACCGGCTCGGCGCGGTCGCCCTGGCCGGGGCCATGGCCCGCTGCCACGCCGGCCACGACATCCCGCGTGGCTACCGGGCCCTGCACCCCGACGCCGGAACCGCCGAGATCGTCGGCCAGATGGTCACCGACCACCTGCTGCGGGTGCCGCTGCACCGGCTCGCCGACGCCCGGCCCGGCACCAGTTACCTGTACGAGTTCGCGTGGCCGTCCCGGCTGCCCGGCCTCGGTGCCTGCCACGCCCTGGAACTGGGGTTCGTCTTCGACACCGGGGGCGTGCCCGAGTCCAGGAAGCTGGCCGGTGAGGGCGCGCCGCAGGAGCTGTGCGACGCCATGCACGCAGCGTGGGTGCGGTTCGCGACGACCGGGGACCCCGGCTGGGCGGCCTGGGACGCCACCCACCCGGTGCGGATCTTCGACGACGGCGGACCGTGCGTCGCCCTCGGCCCACGGGACGCGGAGGTCGCCCTGTGGGCCACCGCGTCCGCCGCCCCGGAGCCCCCGCGCCACTCCGTCCCGCGCGCCCCGGGCGCCGAACTCGCCTCCGCCATGCGCCGGCTCCGCCGCTCGGTGGGCCCGCTGCGCCGCTGACGACGGGGCCCGGCCAGGCAGGCACGGAACGAGCCGGCCGCCCGGTGGGAGGGTCCGGGCGGCCGGAGCTTCGGCCGGGGCGGGCCCGGGTTGTCGCCGGACACGCCGGATAGATAGGCACCGATCGTACGGGATCGGACACGCAACGTCATCGGCGCTCGGTGTCGCTGTTCGACCCGGGGGCGCCGCCCGGGCGCTCGGCCTCACCCCACGCGCCGATCAGCGCACCACCGGACGGCACCGATGCCCCCGCGTTCCCCCGACGGGGGACTGCGCTCAGACCGCGTCCGGTGTCCGCGCGATCTCTTCGATGCTCTCCGGGCCGATCAGCCACGCCCCCGTGCCGACTCGCGTGCCGATGGGTGCTCCTCCCGACGCCGCTCCTGGCTCCTCCGCGTGCCCTCGGCGGGGGGCTGCGTTCAGGTCGCGTCCAGTGTCCGCGCGATCCTCCCGATGCCTCCGGGCCGATCGGCCGCGCCCCCGCCTGGCCTGGTGTGTCGGTGGGGGTTCATCGGCGGCGCCGTTGCTGGTGCCTCCGTGTGCCCTCGGCGGGGGGACTGCGCTCAGGCCGCGTCCAGTGTCCGCGCGATCCCCCCGATGCCTCCGGGCCGATCAGCCGCGCCCCCGCCTGGCCTCGCGTGTCGGTGGGGGCTCATCGGCGGCGACGCTCCTGGCCCCTCCGCATCCTCCCGGCAGGGGATTGCGCTCAGACCGCGTCCAGTGTCCGCGCGATCTCCCCGATGCTTTCCGGCCCCACCCGGCAGCATCCGCCGATCAGCCGCGCCCCCGCCTCGCGCCATGCCGAGACCTGGGTCGTGCCGAACGTCGTCCCGCCCCGCCAGGCGCGGGCGCCGGCGTCCCAGCCCTCGCCGCTGTTGGGGTAGACCACGACCGGTTTGCCGGTGACGCGCGCCGCGATCTCCACGGCGGGCCCCACGTCCCCGGGCGCGCAGCAGTTGACGCCGACCGCGATCACCTCCTCCGCGTCGGCGGCGAGCGCGAACGCCTCCTCCAGGGGCTGGCCGGCACGGGTCCGCCGCCCGTCGACCGTGTACGACAGCCAGGCCGGCACCCCCAGTCCCCGTACCGCCCGCAGCAGTGCGGCGGCCTCGTCGGTGTCCGGCACGGTCTCCAGGGCCAGCACGTCCGGCGCGGCGGCGGCCAGCGTCTCGATCCGGGGCCGGTGGAACCGCTCCAGCTCGGCCACGCCGAGCCCGTACCGGCCCCGGTATTCGGAGCCGTCCGCGAGCATCGCCCCGTACGGCCCGACCGAGGCCGCAACCCACAGCGGGCGCCGCACACCCGCGTCCGCTGCCTGCCGGGCCGCCGTGCGGGCCAGGTCCACGCTGAGGGCGAGCAGCCGCGCGGCCTCCGCCCGGGCGATGCCCCGCTTGCCGAAGCCCTCGAAGGTGGCCTGGTAGCTGGCTGTGATCGCCACGCTCGCGCCTGCGCGGAAGTAGGCGAGGTGGGCCTCGGTGACCGCCTCGGGCCGCTCGGCGAGCAGCCGCGCCGACCACAGCTCGTCGCTCAGGTCGTGCCCGGCCGACTCCAGCTGGTTGGACATGCCGCCGTCGAGCACGACCGTCCCGGCGGCGAGGGCGTCGGCGAGGCTGGGGGAGGTGTCGCTGGTCATGGTCACGACGCTAGTCGAAGCGGGGCGGGACCGGACCGGGGGACCCGGCGCCCGCCCCATTGACCCTCCCGTTGCCCGCCCGTACCTTTTCGGCGTTCGGGATCACAGATGCAGTACGAAATGTCGAACGACCGAGAGGCAGTCCGCATGAGCCGCGACCACGACCTGCCCGACATCCCCGGCCGCAGAACGGTGCTCAAGGGCGCCGCGCTCGCCGCCGGCGCCCTGGCCGTCACGCCCGGCCTCGCCCAGGCGGCCCCCGCGCGGGCGACCGCCCCGAAGCCGCACCCGGAGAAGCGCCCGGAGGCGACCCCGTACGTGAACCCCCTCGTCCTCCAGCGCGCCGACCCGCACATCACCCGCCACACCGACGGCCGCTACTACTTCACGGCGACCGTCCCCGAGTACGACCGCATCGTCCTGCGCCGCGCCCGCACCCTGAACGGGCTGTCCACGGCCGCCGAGTCGGTGATCTGGCGGGCGCACGCGACCGGTCCGATGGGCGCCCACATATGGGCGCCGGAACTGCACCGGATCGGCGGCAAGTGGTACATCTACTTCGCCTCGGCCCCCGCCGAGGACGTGTGGGCCATCCGCATCTGGGTGCTGGAGAACGCCAGCCCCGATCCGTTCAAGGGGACTTGGGTGGAGCGGGGTCAGATCAGGACCGCCTGGGAGACCTTCTCCCTGGACGCCACCACCTTCCAGCACCGTGGCACCCGCTACCTGGTCTGGGCCCAGCACGAGCCCGGCATGGACAACAACACGGCCCTGTGGATCTCGGAGATGGCGAACCCGTGGACCCTCACCGGTCCCCAGGTGCGCCTGTCCACACCGGAGTACGACTGGGAGTGCGTCGGCTACAAGGTCAACGAGGGCCCGTACGTCCTCAAGCGCAACGGCCGGATCTTCCTCACCTACTCGGCCAGCGCCACCGACTGGCACTACTGCGTGGGCCTGCTGACCGCCGACGACCACGCCGACCTGCTGGACGCGCGCAGCTGGACCAAGTCGCCCGTCCCGGTGTTCACCAGCGACGACACCACGCGGCAGTACGGCCCCGGGCACAACTGCTTCACCGTCGCCGAGGACGGCCGTACCGACGTCCTCGTCTACCACGCCCGCCAGTACAAGGAGATCACCGGCGACCCGCTGCACGACCCCAACCGGCACACCCGGATCCAGAAGCTCGGCTGGAAGCCGGACGGCACCCCGGACTTCGGCGTCCCCGTGGCCGACACCGTGCGGGAAGGGGCGTGAGATGAGACGCGCGTACGCCGTCCTGCTCGCCCTGTGCTGCGCCCTCGCCGCCGCCCTGGCGACCGCCGGACCCGCCCAGGCGGCACCGGCGACCATTGCCAACGGCATTCAGTTCACCGACACTTCGGGCAACCCGGTGCACGCCCACGGCGGCGGGGTGATCAAAGTCGGCGGCTATTACTACTGGTTCGGCGAGGACCGCAACAGCGACAACACCTTCCGGTCCGTGGACGCCTACCGCTCCACCGACCTGAGGAACTGGGAGTTCCGCGCCCGCGTCCTCACCCGGTCGTCCGCCGCCGAACTGTCCACCGCCTACATCGAACGCCCCAAGGTCGTCTACAACGCGGCCACCGGCAAGTTCGTGATGTGGATGCACAAGGAGAACGGCACCGACTACGGCGAGGCCCGTGCCGCCGTCGCCGTCTCCGACACGGTCGACGGGACCTACACCTACCGGGGCAGCTTCCGCCCGCTCGGCCAGTACATGTCCCGCGACCTGACCACCTACGTCGACACCGACGGCACCGCCTACCTGGTCTCGGCCGCCAACGAGAACTACGACCTGCACATCTACCGGCTCACCGCCGACTACACGGGCATCGCCGGCCTGGTCGCCAACCCCTGGCCCGGCGGTCACCGCGAGGCACCGGCCCTGTTCAAGCGCGGCGGCGTGTACTTCATGCTCACCTCGGGCGCCACCGGCTGGAACCCCAACCAGCAGCAGTACGCGACCGCCACCTCCCTCACCGGTCCCTGGACGTCCTGGAAGGCCGTCGGCGACTCCACCGCCTACGGATCCCAGACCGCCTACGTCCTTCCCGTGCAGGGCACTTCGGGTACCTCGTACCTCTACCTGGGGGACTGCTGGGGCAACTCCTTCGGCGGGACGGTGAACGACTCCCGCTACGTGTGGCTGCCGCTGGCGTTCCCCACCGCCACCTCGATGACCATGTCCTGGTACCCGGAGATCACCGTCGACACCACGGCCGGCACCGTCACCGGCACCGCCGCGGCCTACAACACGCTGATCGCCCGGCACAGTTCCAAGTGCGCCGACGTGCCGAGCCGGTCGCTGTGGCAGGGCGTGGCGATCAGCCAGTACGGCTGCAACGGCGGCACCAACCAGAAGTGGTGGTTCAAGGACCTGGGAAACGGCTACCGGGCGCTGGTGGGCCGGGACAGTTCCCTGTGCCTCCAGGAGAACGCGAGCGGTGTCACCCAGGAGAACTGCACCGGCGCCACCGCCCAGCAGTGGTCGCTCGCCGCGTCCGGCTCGTACGTCACCCTCACGTCCCGCGCGAGCGGGGAGTGCCTGGACGTCTCCGGCGGGTCCACCGCCGACTCGGCCGCGATCATCACCTACGCGTGCAACGGTGCGGCCAACCAGCAGTGGACACGCGGTAACTGACGAATCGTCAGGCGAGGAGGTCGATGGCGTCGACGGCCGTACCGGCGCTGAGGTAGCCGGTCGTCCCCGAACCGCTCACCACGTCGATCCGCAGCACGTTGTACTGGCCGGTGTCCGTGCGCCAGGCGGCGGCCGGCACGCTGTAGGTGAAGGTGTGGTTGTTGCCCCGGTACGAGCCCACCGTCAGGGAGCGGGTGGCCGGCTGGGCGGGCGGGGAGGGGATCGCCGAGGTCCAGGTGTCGTTGACCGTGATCTGCGGCCGGCCGTTGGCGTAGGCCGTCGTCACGCCGATCCGCAGGGTGTGCGCGGCGGCGGCCTGCGCGGAGGTGAGCCGGAAGTAGACGAGCAGGCCGCTGTTGACGCCCTTCCACAGATAGCAGGGGAAGCCGGACGTCTCGGTGCCGCTGCCGATCACCACGTTCCCGGTCCAGGGCGCGGCCCGCACGTCGGACGGATGGGCGTACGTCATCAGGTCCGCGTTCTTGAACCCGCCCGGGGTGCCGTCCCAGTCCCCGATCCGCCAGATCGCGCTCGCCCGGGACGGGTCGTTGGACGAGGGAATGGTGAGCGTGTTCAGCGTGGTCGTCGTGCCCGCCATGACGGTCACCTGGGCGCTGTGGACGGCCAGTTCGCCCTTGTAGACCGTCAGCGTGTACGTGCCGGGCAGCACGCGGGAGACCGAGAAGTACCCGTCCGAGGCGCGCGCCGGAGCCCAGTACTGGGCCGAGGGATTGGCCAGGCCCACGGTGTACGGGTACGCCGTGTCCCGCCCGGCGATGCCGACCCCGGCGACACGGCCCCGGCCGCTGTCCGGTACGTAGCCGGCGATGCCGAGGGAGTCGGCCCACGGGGTGGTCAGCGTGCCGGGGTACAGGGCGGCCGGGGGCGCCCCGCCGTCGGTGAACGCGATGACGTACGGCCCCTGGAGCCCGTAGCGCTCGGCCTCCGTCTGGTTCTCCCCGTAGTACAGGATCTCGTACAGCCCGCCGCCGTCGGCGCTCTGGTGGCGCAGCAGCGAGCGGTAGAAGGGGCCGCCGGAGGCCTTCTCGTGGTTGCTGCGCACGATCCACAGGCCGACGCCGCCGGCGGACCAGCCGGTGTAGTCGTAGTCGACGACCCGCACCTTGGAGTAGTGCTTGGACCGGGTCTGCCCGTCGGGCTTGGCGAAGACGTCCGACGCCTCGATGGTGCTGGTCGTGTAGGTGTAGGAGTCGGGCTGGTCGTTGAGGAACAGGCCCGCCCTGACGCGCAGGATGAAGCGGGTCGCGCTGACCGAGGAGTCGGCCTTGTCGGTCCACAGGTAGATGTGGTTCTCGCCGCTGCGGGCCGCGTAGTAGTGGCGCAGCGTGCCGTGGGTGACGGAGATCAGGATGGTGGAGCCGGACTGGGCCAGGGTCACCGTGGAGCTGCCGAGACCGGACTCGATGTGCGAGTTCTTGCCGCCGTAGCCCTGGTACTCGGTGCCCCTGTAGACCAGCGAGGTCAGGTCGCCGGTGGACTTGGAGACCTTGAAGACCAGGGCCGCGCCGGTGTCGACGACGTAGTTCGTCCCGTCGTCGCGCCAGCCGAAGCCGGCGGCGACGGCGGCACCGGCGAGCGGGCCGGCGAGGGCGGCCGAGCCGGCGACGGCCGCGGTGCCGGCGACGAAGGCGCGACGCGTGACCGCGTCGGCGGGGGATCCGGACATGGGGGTGCCTCCTTCGGAGGTCCGGGTGTGCGGGTGACTGGCAGGGTGACAGTTGAATCGTTTTCGCGAAAGGGGTTTCACGCGTCTCGGGTCAGTGATCGCGCGAATTCCGGCTCAGGTCTAGAAAGCGCTTGTCGGGAGCGGTACGGTCCAGCCGCCGGACCTTGCCGACCGCCGAGGAGGCCCTCAGTGAGACGTTTCACCGCCCTGCGCGGCGCCACCCTGACCGCCCTCGCCCTCGGCACGGCCCTGACGGCGACCCCGGCCCGGGCCCACGGCGAACGGCCGCCCGGCATCGAGCACTGCACCGCCACCGCCTGCCACTTCGACGTCCCGCCGGGCACCTACGACGTGACCGTCCGGCTCGGCGCCGCCACGGCCTCCGCCACCCGCGTCACCGGCGAGACCCGCCGCACCCTGCTGCCGGAGACCGCGGTCCCGGCCGGCGAACACGTCACCCGCAGCTTCACCGTCGACGTCCGCACCCCCGAGGGCGAACCGACCGGCCCCGACGGAACCCCCGGCCTGGACCTGGCACTCGGCGGTTCCGCGCCCGCCCTCGACGCCATCCGGGTCACCCCGGCCGCCCGGCATGACCGCCGGATCCTCCTCATCGGCGACTCCACGGTCTGCGACCAGCCCGCCGACCCCTACTCCGGCTGGGGCCAGCAGCTCCCGCAGTACCTGCGCAAGGGCCTGTCCGTCGCCAACCACGCCGACTCCGGCGAGAGCACGGTCACCTACCTCCGGGACCCACGGCTGTGGGCCGCCGTCCAGCCGCTGATCCGCCCCGGCGACCTCGTCCTCGTCCAGCTCGCCCACAACGACAAGACCACCGACGAGGCCACCTACCGAGCCAACCTGGAGACCATGGTCGCCGGCATCCGGGACCGGGGCGGCGAACCCGTGCTCGTCACACCCGTCGTGCGCCGCTGGTTCAACGCCGACGGCACCCTGGACAACGGCACCGCCCTGCTCGTCAACGGCCTCGGCGTCGACCACCCGGCCGTCATCCGCGCGGTCGCCGCCGCCGGGGACGTCCCGCTGATCGACCTCACCGCCAGGACCAAGGCCCTGGTGGAGTCCCTCGGCCCGGAGGCATCCAAGGCGCTGTACCTGTACAACGAGAAGCGCGACAACACGCACACCTCCGTGCACGGCGCCACCGTCTTCGCGGGCCTGGTCCGCGACGAACTGCTCGCCCGGCACCTGGTCCCCGAGGGCAGGGTACGGGTGTGACAGGCCCCCGGGACGCCCCGACCGGAACCGGGGCGTCCCGGGTTCCCGCCGAGGAAGGACAGCCACCGCCGTGATCGAACTCCCCGCCGACGACCGCGAGTCGAGCCCGTACACCGGCTACACCCGCGCCCACTGGGAGGCCGCCGCCGACCGGCTCCTCGCCGCCGTCGAGCCGTACGCGAGCCCCGACCGCGCCCTCTACCACCTCCCCGGCGACCACGTGAGCCACTCCGGCCGCCTCTCCGACGGCCTCGAAGGCTACGCCCGCACCCTGCTGCTGGCCGCGTTCCGCCGCGACGAGACCGCCCTCGGCCGGTACGCCGACGGCCTCGCCACCGGGCCCGGCCGGGTCTGGCCCCGGATCACCGACCGCAGCCAGCCGCTGGTCGAGGCCGCCTCGATCGCGCTCGCCCTGCGGCTGACCCGGCCGCTGCTGTGGGACCGGCTGGCCGACCCCGTGCGCCGGCGCACCGCCGACTGGCTGGCGGACGCCCTCACCGCCGAGCCCTGGCCGTGCAACTGGGAACTGTTCCCGGTCACCGTCGGCGGCTTCCTCGCAGAGATCGGGTACCGGGAGGAGGCGGCCCGCGCCGCGATCGACCGGGGCCTGGAGCGGATCGAGACCTGGTACGAGGGAGACGGCTGGTACACCGACGGCGACGGCCGGAAGTTCGACTACTACAACGGCTGGGCCCTGCACCTCTACCCGGTCCTGCACGCCTGGCTCGCGGGCGACACCGCCCTCCTCGACCGCTACGGCCGCCGGCTCTCCCGCCATCTCGCCGACTACGCCCACCTGTTCGGCGGCGACGGCGCCCCGCTGCGCCAGGGCCGCTCCCTGACCTACCGGTTCGCCACCGCCGCCCCGCTCTGGCTGGGCGCGCTCACCGGGCACACCCCGCTGCCCCCGGGCCAGACCCGGCGCCTGGCCTCCGGTGCCCTGCGGTACTTCCTGGACGGCGGCGCGGTCGACGAGCGGGGCCTGCTGCCGCTCGGCTGGCTCGCCCCCGACACCTCCCTGGTGCAGAGCTACTCCGGTCCCGCCTCGCCGTACTGGGCGAGCAAGGGCTTCCTCGGCCTGCTGCTGCCGCCCGGCCACGAGGTGTGGACGGCGCCGGAGGAGGCGGCCCCCGCCGAACGCGCCGACGCGGCCCGCCCGGTGCCCGTCCCCAACTGGCTGCTCCAGTCCACCGCTTCGGACGGGCTGGTCCGGCTGCACAACCACGGCAGCGAGGACGTCCGGTACGACCCCTGCTACACCCGGCTCGCCTACTCCACCGCCACCGCGCCCGAGCCGTCGTACGACAACAGCGTGATCGTCGGCGGCGATCCGAGCCGTACGGGCATCGAGCCGCTCGGCACGGGCGAGGGCTGGATCGCCTCCCGGCACACCACGGGCGACGGGACCGGTGTCACCAGCCTGGTGGTGGTGCGCGGAGCCGTGGAGGTACGCGCCCATCTGGTGGCGGGCGCGGCGCCCGGGACGCCGGTCCGGGTGACGGGCTGGCCGGACCAGGACGGGGTGAGCGCCGAACTCGTTCCGGTCCACGGCCTGTCGGCGGAGCTGACCGGGGCCACCGGGGCGGACGGCGGCCCCGCGCTCTTCGTGGCGCTCGCCCGGCTCACCGGGGAGGCGGCACCGCGGCCGCTGTCCGGACTGGTGTCCGTGGCGGTGGGGGAGGACGCGCGCGAGGTGCGGGTGAGTTGGCCCGGCGGGCCGGCCGCCGTCTTCCGGTTCACGGCCGAGGGCGCGAAGTGGTCGGTGGCGCCCGAGTGAGCGGGCGGACGGTCGCTTCGGCGGGCGCCGAACCGTTCGGGGCCTAGCGTGGTCGTATGACCACAGAGCACGCCCCCGTCTCCTTCGCCGGCCTCCACCACCGCCCGGGAGAGCCGCTGTTACTGCCCAACGCCTGGGACCACGCCTCGGCCGCCGCCCTCGCCGCCCGGGGTTTCGCCGCGATCGGCACCACCAGCCTGGCGGTGGCGGCGGGCGCCGGACTGCCCGACGGGGCGGGCGCGACCCGGGAGCAGACCGTCCGGCTCGCCCTGACGCTCGGCTCCGAGCCGTACCTGCTCTCCGTGGACGCCGAGGCGGGTTTCAGCGAAGACCCGGACGAAGTCGCCCGGCTCGCCACCGAGTTGTGGGCCGTCGGGGCCGTCGGCATCAACCTGGAGGACGGCCTCGGCCCGGCCGCCCGGCACGCGGCGAAGATCGCGGCGGTGAAGGCGGCCGTGCCGGGGATGTTCGTCAACGCCCGTACCGACACCCACTGGTCGGGCGACGGGGACGAGCGGGACACCCTGCGCCGGCTCGACGCCTACCAAGCCGCCGGCGCCGACGGGGTGTTCGTGCCCGGCGTGACCGACCCGGAGCGCATCGCCGCCCTCGTCCGGCACACCGAGGCCCCCCTCAACGTCCTGTACTCGCCCGCCGGACCCTCGCTCGCCCGCCTCGCCGACCTCGGCGTGCGCCGGGTCAGCCTCGGCTCGCTGCTGTACCGCAGGGCGCTCGGCGCGGCCGTGGACGCGGTGGCCGACATCGCGGCCGGACGCGCCCCGGGCGGCCCGACCCCCTCCTACGCCGACGTCCGGGCGTTCGACCGCAGCGTCTCGGCGAGCCGGTCCGCGAACTCCACCGGGTGATCCAGCGTGCCGAGATGCCCGCCCGGGAACTCGGCGAACGCACCGCCCAGCCGCCCGGCGAGGGCTTCGGCCGTGCGGTACAGGAGCTGACCGCGCGAGTCGGTGCCGGCGGCGAGGGTGAGCCGGCCCGGGGGCGGGGCGGCGGCGGGCGCGTACGCGGTGAACGGGCGCAGGACACGGGCGAGGAAGACGCCCATCGGGGTCGCCGACTCGCCCTCGGCGGGCAGCCGTCCGGTCCCCTCCAGCTGCTCGATCAGCTCCGCCCGCCGCGTGGCCCCGTCCGGCAGGACCGTCACGCACGGCGGCTCGTGCGCGACCACGTGCGCCGTCCGTCCCGGGTGGCGGGCGAGCAGGTCCAGGGCCGCGATGCCGCCCGAGCTGGTGCCGAACACATACGCCGGTTCGCCCGCCGGCGCCACCGCGTCCAGCACCCGCCGCGCGCCCTCGCTCCAGTCCGTGACCGACTGTTCGGGAATAGGCCGGCCGAGCCTGCCGTGCGCGAGGCCCAGCGGATCGTAGGTGACCACGGTGAACCGTGTGGCCAGCCGCTCGGTGAGCGGCCCGAGGCCCATCGGATGCCCGGCCCCGCCCGGCAGGAGCAGCAGCACCGGGCCGCGGCCCGTGATGTCGTGGTACGGCGTGTCAGTCATCGCTCTTCCCCTCCCGGGGCCAGTGGGTGAGGGCCAGGTGCAGGGCGTCGACCGCCTTGTCCCAGGAGGCCCGTACGTCCCGGTCGGCGCCGAAGCCGCCCGCGCCCTCCAGGACGCAGTAGCCGTGGAACGTGCTGCGCAGCAGGCGCACCGCGTCCGTCAGGTCCGGCTCCTGAAGGCCGTAGCCGCGCAGCATGCCGTAGGTGATCTCGGCGGTGCGGCGCAGCGCGGCGGAGTCCGCGATCAGGGCCTGGTCGATCCGGATCTGGGTGGCCGCGTACCGGCCGGGGTGCTCCAGGGCGTAGTCGCGGTAGGCGCCGGCGAACGCCGTCAGCGCCTCCTTGCCCGCCCGGCCGGCCACGGCCGCCGCGATCCGGTCGATCAGCTCGCCGCCCGCGTACAGCGCGAGCCGGGTGCGCAGGTCCTGGAGATTGCGCACGTGCGAGTACAGGCTCGCGTCCTTGACGCCGAAGCGGCGGGCCAGCGCCGAGACGCTGAGCCGGTCGAACCCGGCCTCGTCCGCCAGCTCCGCCGCCGCCTCCACCAGCCGTTCGACGGTGAGTCCCGCCCGGACCATGGCCACCTCCCTTGAGTTCCTAGGGTGCAGCCTAGGGCATCTAGGAAACCGGTGCATCAGGGAATCGGCGCGTACAGCACCCCCAGCTTGTCGATCTCGTCGCCGGAGCGGCCGGTGAATCCCACGATCTGCCGGCCGGCCGGGGCGGTGAGGGTGGTGCCGTCGGTGGTCGGGGTGCCCGCGGCGAGCGTGCGGCCCCGGTCGGTGCTGAAGGCGGCCGAGAAGATCCGGGTACGGCCGTCCTTCTGGCCCTCGGTGAGCCGCACGGAGGTGAGGTGTTCTCCGGCGGCGAGGGTGAGCGAGGCGGCCGTGCCGCCGGTGCCGCCATGGCCGAGGACCGTGCCGCCGTCGTGGGTGAGGGACACGGCGTCCAGGCGGGCGCCGCCGCGCAGGGTGAGGGTGCGCGGGGCGGGCGTGGCCGGCAGGCCGGCGGCGTCGTTGAAGGCCGTGCCGTGCGGGCCGCCGAAGAAGTCGCTCGCGCGGAGCGCGGGGTTCGGCGTGTAGGCGAAGTCGACGGTGTGCGGGAAGTGGTCGGAGAGGTTGCCGCCGGCCGGGTCCAGGAACGTGGCCCACTCGTCGTGGTAGCGCGTCGCGGTCAGGGAGAGCAGGGGGCCGCTCCGGTAGAGCACCTTGTCGACCACCTCGCAGTCGTCGGGCGGCGCGGACGCCGGGCACAGCAGCGGATCGGCGCCCTGCGCGGGGGCCGTACCGCCCTTGACCAGCCGTACCCAGGCGTCGGTCAGGCCGCCCTCGTCGACGAGCGTGCGGATGTTGTCGCCGGCGCGGGTGTAGCGGGTGTTGGTGTCGCCCATCACGATCACCGCGTTGCCCGCCGAGTTGGCCCGGACGAAGGCCGACAGCTGGGCGATGTTGGCCCGCCGGGCGGCCAGGGCGTCGGCGCTGTCGTCGGCGTTGGGGTGCAGGTTGTACAGGTCCACGTACACGCCCTCGGCGAGCCGCACCCGGGCCAGGGTGAAGCCCTTGGGGGTGAGGCAGTTGGTGCCGGTGCAGTCGTTCCACCTCACCCGCTCGAAGTCCTCCAGCGGATAGGCGGACAGGGTGTTGAGTCCGTCGCCGAAGCCCGCGCCGCCGCTCGTGGCCGTGCGGTAGGGGTGGTGGTCGCCCGCGTAGAGCGCCGCGTGGTAGTTGAAGTCCTCCTGGACGTTGACGATGCCGTAGTCCGCCAGCCTGGGTGAGATCAGCGGGGTGTTGGCCGCCGGATGGCTGGAGCTGAGGCCCTCCGGCAGCCCGGCCACGTTGTACGTCAGGACACTGAAGCTCCCTGAGCCGGCGGCCTGTGCCGTGCCCGCGGAGGCGGTGAGCCCGGACACGGCCAGCAGGCCGGCGGCGAGAGCGCCGAGAAGTCGTCCCATGGGTCGCATAAGACCCATGTTCACGTCAACTCGGCCGTCACGACAGGGGAGTTCAGAAAACGCTGTCTGTCGCCGAGAAGACGAACGAGAACTCCGCCGGTTCGGCCCGCAGGTGGTACTGGGGCAGCGGGCCCGGGCCGCAGGACTGGGAGCCGATGCCGTGCTGCCCGTGGTCGAGGTTCACCCAGACCGTGTCGCCGGGCACCAGGTCGGTGCGGTGGGCGGCGGCGTCCAGCTGCTCGGTGGTCCAGCGGCGGGCGGTCAGGAAGAACACCGGGTCGCCCTCGATCCGCAGACCGCCCAGTTCCGCCCAGCGCACGTCGATCCGGGCGCCGTTCTCCTGCGGGCGGACGTACGGCGTCTGGAGGCCGTCGACGGCCGCCTCCCAGCGGCCGGTCAGCGCCGCCGCCCGGGTGTCCGGATACGCCTCGCCCGGTCCGCCGCCGTACCACCGCACCCGGTCGGCGGCCCGCAGGCCGAAGCGGATGCCGAGGCGGGGCAGCGGGACGGTCCAGTCGCCGTCCGGGACGGTGGACACCGTCAGCCGGAGCCGGTCGCCGTCCGACGTCCACCGGTACACCGTCGCGAGCCCCGTCTCCCGGGCGGCCGGCGCCACCCGGGTACGGATGGTCAGGGTGTCCTCGCCCGCCTCCACGGCGTCCAGGCGGTGCCGCATACGGTGCAGGCCCAGCTTCCGCCACAGCGGCCCGTAGCGCAGGTCGCTCTGCCAGGCCGCGCCGTCGTCGTTGTCGGTGGTGGCCCGCCACACGTCCAGCCGCAGACCCGTCACCGGCACCCCGCCGACCGTCCGCACCGCACCGGTCCGGGCGTCGAACGTGGCCGGGCCCAGGACGATCACCCCGTCGCCCGGCACCGGCCGGGCGCTCGCGGCGACGGACGGCACCCGGCGCTCCGTCACCGGGATCTGCCCCCAGGCGACGACATGACCCGCCGGCGCCCACGCGGTGGCAGAGGCGAGCCGCGCCCGGACGGTCCACAGCGCCTCGCCGGACGGTGCCCCGGCCGGTACGGCGGGCAGCTCGACCTCGGCGGACTCGCCGGGAGCCAGCGCGGGCACCGGCAGCGTGCCCTCCGCCACCGGTTCGCCCTCGACCTCGTACGACCAGGAGAACGCCAGCGCCGAGAGGTCCGCGAAGTCGTGGCCGTTGGTGACGCGGACGGTGCCGGCCGTGCCGTCGCCGGTGAGGGTGACGGGCTCGATCACCTTCTTGTACTCGATCAGTCCCGGGGACGGCCGCCGGTCCGGGAACAGCAGGCCGTCGCAGACGAAGTTGCCGTCGTGCAGCTCCTCGCCGAAGTCGCCGCCGTAGGCGTACCCCAGCCCGGGATGGGCGATGCCGTGGTCGATCCACTCCCAGACGAAGCCGCCCTGGAGCCGGTCGTAGGAGCGGAACAGCCGCTGGTAGTCGGCGAGTCCGCCGGGGCCGTTGCCCATGGCGTGGGCGTACTCGCACAGGATGAACGGCAGTTCGCGGCGCCGGCGCGGTCCGCCGTCCAGGCCCCGGCCGATCCGCTCCACCTCGGCGTGGCTCGCGTACATCCGTGAGTACACGTCCGTGTCACGGCAGTCGGCGTCGCCCTCGTAGTGCAGCAGCCGGGAGGTGTCACGGCCGCGGATCCACTCGGCCATCGCGGTCAGGCCCCGACCGGTGCCGGCCTCGTTGCCCAGCGACCACACCACGACCGACGGATGGTTCTTGTCCCGCTCCACCATCCGGGCCGCCCGGTCCAGCAGGGCTGGCGTCCACCGGTCGTCGTCGACGGGGTTGTCCCGCCAGCCCTGTTCGGTGAAGCCGTGCGTCTCCAGGTCGCACTCGTCGATCACCCACAGCCCGAACTCGTCGCACAGGTCGAGGAAGGCCGGGTGCGGGGGATAGTGGGAGGTGCGGACCGCGTTGATGTTGTGCCGCTTCATCAGCAGCACGTCCTCGCGCATGGTCGCGAGGTCCAGCGCCCGGCCCTTCCCGGGGTGCCACTCGTGCCGGTTGACGCCCTTGAACAGGACCGCCGTCCCGTTGACCTTGATCAGCCCGTCCGACAGCTCCACCGTGCGGAAGCCGATCCGCAGCGGCACCCGCTCGCCCCCGGTGGCCAGCACCCCCTCGTACAGCCGGGGCGTCTCCGCCGACCACGGCTCCACCGGCAGCGTCACCGGCTCCCCGGTGGGCACGTCGACGCCCAGCTCCGGCACGGTCACCCGGCCGTCCGTGTCGGAGTCGACCCGCAGCGTGCCCGTGCCGGTGGTGTGGTCGTAGGAGGCGTGCACGAAGAAGTCGAGGACGTGGCCCGCCGGGCGGTGCAGCAGGGTGACGTCCCGGAAGATGCCCGGCAGCCACCACTGGTCCTGGTCCTCCAGGTACGAGCCCGCCGACCACTGGTGCACCCGCACGGCCAGCACATTGCCGGCCGGCCTCAGCAACGGCCCGACCGCGAACTCGTGCGGCAGCCGGGAGCCCTTGAACCCGCCGAGTTCGGTGCCGTTCAGCCAGACCCGGGCGCAGGACTCCACGCCGTCGAAGCGGAGCACCGCGCCACCGTCCGCCGGCCAGCCGTCGGGCAGGTCGAACACGCGCAGGTGGTCGCCGGTCGGGTTCTCGGTCGGCACCCGGGGCGGGTCGACCGGGAACGGATAGAGGTGGTTGGTGTAGGCCGGGGAGCCGTGCCCCTGGAGCACCCAGTGGCCGGGTACCGAGACCTCCGCCCAGTCACTGGCGTCGTATTCGCGCGCCGCGAAGGAGTCGTCCTCGGCGTCGGCCGTCTCCGACAGCCGGAAGCGCCAGGTGCCGTTGAGGGACAGGGACGGGGCGTCGGAGGACGCGTACCAGGCGCGGGGCGGCAGCGTCCCGGAGCCCGGCGAGACGTCCTCGACGTACCCGGTGGTCGTGGTCACGGACATGGGTCTCCTAGCTCAGCCCTTGATGCCGGTCTGCGCGATCCCCTGCACCAGCCAGCGCTGGAGGAAGAGGAACACGAACAGCAGGGGCAGGATCGAGATGGCGGTCGCCATGAAGATCAGGTGGTAGTTGACGGTCTGGTTGGTCATGTACGACGAGAGCGCGACCTGCACGGTCCAGGCGCTCGGGTCCTGGCCGATGACCAGCGGCCACAGGAAGGCGTTCCAGCCGCTGATGAAGGTGATCGTGGCGATCGCCGCGAAGAAGTTCAGCGAGTTCGGCACCACGACACGCCAGTACGCGCCCCAGTGGCCGAGCCCGTCCACGCGCGCCGCCTCCTCCAGCTCCTTGGGGAACCCGAGGAAGTACTGCCGGAACAGGAAGCAGGTGAAACCGCTGAACAGGCCCGGGATGATCAGACCCCGGTAGCTGTCCACCCAGCCGAGTGACGACACCAGCACGAAACTCGGCACGAAGGTGACCGCGGCCGGGACCATCAGGGTCACCAGGACGGCGTAGAAGACCTTGTTGGCGTGCCGGTAGGGGATGCGGGCGAGGGCGTAACCGGCCGGCGAGCACACGACCAGCGTGCCGGCCGTGTGCAGGACGCCGACGACCAGCGAGTTCCACATCGACCGGCCGAAGTCCACCGTCGGGTCGTCGAACGGCTCGGTGATGTTGCCCCACTGGATGTGGCTCGGGAAGAACTTCCAGTCCTCGCCGGTGATCTCCGGGTCGGTGGACAGCGCGTTGCGCACCAGCAGATAGAACGGGACGAGGAAGAGCAGCGCGGCGACACTGGTCGCGAGGTACAGCCCGGTGGAGCCCATCAGGCCGCCGCGCCGGGCGCGGCCGCGGGACTCGGGTGCGGTGGTGGTCACTTGGACTGCTCCCCCCTGCCGAAGCCCATGATCCTGCCCTGGAACAGGGTGACGACGCAGATCAGCACGGTCAGCACCACGGCTCCCGCGCTGCCCTTGCCGTAGTTCTGGTCCTGGCCGAGCGCGGTGTAGTACAGCTCGACCAGCGGTGGACGGCCCCAGGTGGTCTTGGACAGCAGGTTGAAGAACTCGTCGAAGGCCTGGTAGGCGGCCACGAGCAGCAGCAGGACCACGGCCGTCGAAGTGGCCCGCAGCTGCGGCAGCGTGATGTGCCGGAAGGTCTGCCAGCCGGGCTTGGCCCCGTCGATGGCGGCCGCCTCGTACAGCTCCCGCGGGATGTTCTGGAGGGCGGCCAGGAACAGGATCATGTAGAAGCCGGACTGGAGCCACAGCCGCGCGGTGATGATGACCAGCCAGTACCAGGGCGGGTCCGGGCTGGCGAGCCAGGCGGTGTCGTCCACGCCGAACAGGCCGAGGACGGTGTTGGCCAGACCGAAGCGCACGCCGTTGAAGAGGGACATCCTCCAGATCAGCGAGGCGGCGACATAGCTGCACGCGGTCGGCAGGAAGAACACCGAACGGTAGAACGCCCGCATGAACCGCAGCCGGTTCACCAGCAGCGCCAGGCCCAGGGAGAGCGCCCAGGTGGTGGGCACGATGAAGGCGGCGAACACGGTGAAGGTGCCGAGCGAGCCCATGAACCCGCTGTCGGACAGGATCTCCCGGTAGTTGCCCAGCCCCACGAACTCGCTGGGCGTCACCGTGAAGCGGGCCTCGAAGAAGCTGAGGTAGAGGCTCCAGCCGACCGGGACGTAGACGAAGACGGCGAGCCCCAGCAGGAACGGGCCGGTGAAGAGCCAGAAGTTGAGGGCGCGGCTGCCGCGCAGCCGCCGGGGCCGGGCCTCGGTGGCGCGGGCGGTCCCCGCGCGCGTGGTGGTGGTCGACATCTCGGGATCCGTCCGGCGGCCTATCCGAACAGCTTCTTCAGCTCGGCGTTCACCGTCTTGTCGCACCGGTCGAGCGCGGCCTCGGGGTCACCGCCCTTGCGGACGCAGTCGGCGAAGAGGTCCTCCGTCGCGGTGATCATCGCCTGGGTCCAGCCGATGTTGTCGAAGTGCCCGTACTCGTTGAAGAGCCGCACGCCCTCCGCCGGCAGTCCCGACCCCAGCTTGCCGGTCGACCGGGCGATGGAGGTGCGCGGCGGGATGTGGAAGCCGTACGACGTCGCCCAGTCCTCCTGGTACTGCTTCTGGTCGAGCCACAGCCACTTGACGTACTCCTTGGCCGCGTCGACGTTCTTCCCCTTGGCGTTGACGAACATCGACCAGCCGCCGTTGTAGACGGACGGCCGGCCCGCGTCACCGACCTTCGGGAACGGCATGATGCCGAGGTCGTCGCCGAGGGTCTGCTGGAACTGCGGCATGGCCCACATCCCGCAGAACTGGATGGCGCACAGGCCCTGGCTCAGCGCCGACGGGTCCCAGAAGTCGGCCGGGGCGTCCAGCAGCAGATGGCCGCTGGTGAACAGTTTCCGCATCGTCCTCAGGCCCGCGACCACGGCGTCCGTGTGATAGGCGATCTCGTTCTTCTCGTTCAGGGTGTCCTCGCCGGCCGACCAGAACAGCGGGTTGATCACCGCGTGCAGATCGTTGCCGAGGAACAGGCCCTTGACCTTGCTCGTGGTGAGCCTGGCGGCGGCCTCCACCAGTTCGTCCAGCGTCCGCGGCGGCTCGACGCCCGCCTTCTGGAGCATCGACTTGCGGTAGAAGAAGAACTGCGGGTCGTCGATCATCCGCACGCCGTAGACCTTGCCGTCCACCGTGTGCGACTGGATGTCGGCCCGGTCGAAGTCGTCCTCGACCGGTGCGATGAGATCGGTCAGGTCCGCGACCTGGCCGCTTCTGACGAGCTGGATCTGCGGGTGGAACTCGAACAGGTCCGGCGCCTGGTCGGTGAGCAGGGACGCGAAGAGCTTGCTCTCGAAGTTGGAGCCGGTGATCCACTGCGTGGTCACGTCCGCCTTGGAGTACGCCTTCGCGTAGCGCTTGATCGCCTGCTCGGTGCCCGGTTCGCCGTAGGCGTGGAAGTACTGCACCAGCCGCTTGCCCGAACCAGAGCCGCCGCCACGGCCGTTGTTGCCGCCGCACGCGCCGAGCGCACCGGCGGCGGCCAGGCCCGCGGCGGCCCGGAGTATCGATCGACGGTCCCAGGTGCTGCTGTGTGCCGACATGCTGACGTCCTTGTCTGGTCGAGTGCGGCTGCGGCTCGCACGCCCGGTGCCCGAGGGCCGAAGGGGGTGTGGTGCGGGACGCTAACCTTCGCCTAAGGCTTCGGCAAGGGGTTGGACGAAGTGCGTACGAGTTGTTGCCCGCCGTTCGGGATCGCGAACGGGCTTACGGCGAAAGGGAGATGAGATCTTGCGGTACGGGCGTGTCAGGCCGGCGGTGCCGTACGGCTGCCCGCCCGCGGGCGCCGCACCGTCCGCTGCCCGACCGATTGCAGCGCCCCCTCCAGGGCGAACGTGGCCGCGCCGAGGGACACCGGGTCGGTGGGGATCGGGGAGAGGACGATCTCGGTGGCGGCCAGCGGCCGGCGCAGCGCGTGCCGGGCGACCGCCCGGCGGACCTCGTCGAGCAGCGGCTCGCCCAGCCGGGCGGCCACCCAGCTGCTGAGCACGACCACTTCGGGATTGAGCAGATTGATCAGGTCGGCGATGCCCGCGCCGAGGTATCGGGCGGTGTCCTGGACCACCTTGAGCGCCACCGGGTCCTGCCCGGCGACCGCGCGGGCCAGCGCGTCGATGGTGGCCGTCTGGTCCTGGGGGCACAACAGCGCGGAACCGGGGTCGAGTTCGCTCAGGTTCCGCATGATGCCGGGCGCCCCGACGTACGTCTCGACACAGCCGTGGTTGCCGCAGTGGCAGGGCCGGCCGTCCAGGACGAGCGTGGTGTGCCCCCACTCGCCGGCGCTGTTGCTGACCCCTCTGTGCAGCCCGCCGCCGAGCGCGAGCCCGGCTCCGACCCCGGTGCCGAGGTTGACCACCACGGCGTCCCCGCGGCCCCGCGCCGCCCCGAACCACAGCTCGGCCACCGCGCAGGCACGCAACGGATTGTCCAAGTAGAGCGGATAGGCGATGTGTTCGGCGAGCAGATCGAGCAACGGCACGTCGTGCCAGTCCCAGTTGGGCGCGTACTCGGCGACCCCCGAGTCCCGGTCCACCTGGCCCGGCACGCTGACCCCGACGCCGAGCACCCGGGCCGCCTCGACGCCCGCCTGGGCGACCACCGAGCCGACCGCGGCGGCGACATGCCCCACCACCTGCTCGGGCCGGCTCTCCCCGGGCCGCATGTCCTCGTCGGCCCGGGCCAGCACGTTCAGCGCCAGGTCGAACAGCTCGACATGGACGTACGTCTCCGCGATGTCCACGCCGATCAGCGCGCCGCCCGACGCGTTGACGGCGACCAGCCCCCGGGGACGGCCGCCGGCCGAGTCCTCGAAACCCACCTCCGTGATCATGCGGAGGTCCAGCAGCTCGCCGACGAGTGTGGCCACCGTGGCCAGGCTCAGCCCGGTGGCGGCGGCCAGCTCCTGCCGGGAGGTGGGGGACTCGGCGATGATCTGGCGCAGCACCTCGTAGCGGTTCGCGGTGCGGATGTCGCGCGATGTGCGCTTCACGCGGCGGCCCCTCTCTTCCCGTCCGGCCCGGCCCAGGCGGCATGACACCGGCGCGGCGCCAGGCTATGGGCTGGGTATCGGGTTCGACAAGGGGTTAGGAAAGGGGGTGGAGGAAGTGCGGCGGTCCGCCCGTGCAGGTCGGCGTGGCAGACCGGTCCTTCCGCACGGCGGGTTGGCCCGTCGCCGTGGCGGGCCGGTCCTTCCCCACCGTGGGTCGGCCGGTCGCCGTGCCTGGCCGACCCACCGTTGCCGTCACTCCCCGAGGAGATCCCGCACGAAGCCGTTGGTGAACGTACCCGCCGGGTCCAGCGCGCGGGCCAGCGCGCGGAAGTCGGCGAGCCGGGCGTACCGGTCGCGGAGGTCCGCCGCCGGGATGCCGAAGACCTTTCCCCAGTGCGGGCGCGGATCGAACGGGGCCAGTGCCTCCTCCAGCCGGCGCACCACCGGCAGCACCGCCGGCTCGTCGCGCACCCAGGTGAAGTGCAGCGCGACCGAGTCCCGGGCGTGGGCGGGGCTGAGCCACTGCGCGTCGGCGGCGATCGTGCGCACCTCACAGATCTGGAGCACCCCGGCGACCGTCTCCCGGATGGCGTCCACCGCGTGCAGCGCGTCCAGCGCGGCCACGCGCGGCAGCAGGTACTCCGACTGGATCTCCTCGCCGTTGCTGGGCGTGAACTCGGCCCGGAAGTGCGGCAGTCGCTCGTGCCAGGGCCCCGGCACCCCCAACTGACGCGTGCAGTTGGCGGCGGGCATCCCCGGCACCGGATGCAGCGCCTCGGTCGCCGGCTCCGCCCACGGGAAGTCCACCGCCGGCTGATCGGTCCGGCGCTTGACCCACACCTGCCTGAAGCCCGGCCGCCGCCAGTCGGTGAACAGGCTCACGCTGTACGCCGACCCCGCCACCGCCTCGAAGTCCAGCCCCTCCAGCGGCAGATCGGTGAACACGTGCTGCTCGACCTCGTAGGCCGGTTCCAGGTCCAGGGTGAGGGCGGTGACCACACCGAGGGCGCCGAGCGAGGTCACGGCGCCGTCGAAGCGGGCGTCCCCGCGGCCTGTCGTGACCGTCGAGCCGTCGGCGGTGAGCAGCTCCACCTCCCGCACGGCCACCGCGAGGGGAGCGTTGTGCACCCCGGAGCCATGGGTGCCGGTCGCCACCGAGCCCGCCACCGAGATGTGCGGCAGCGAGGCCATGTTGGGCAGGGCGAGCCCCCGGGCGTGCACCGCCTGGGCGAGTTCGGCGTACCGGACGCCCCCGGACACCCGGACCGTACGGGCCGCGGTGTCCACGTCGATCACCGGCGGCAGACCGGCGATCGACACCAGCACCCCCTCCTCGCCGGGGTCGGCGATCCGGTTGAAGGAGTGCCCGCTGCCCAGGACCCGCACCTTCGGGCTGCCCACCACCACCGCCCGCAGCTCCTGTACCGACCGCGGGCGGTGGAACTCCTTGACCGTGTAGGTGACGCTGCGCGCCCAGTTGGTGACCGTCTCCGTCACGTCCGTCATCCTGTCTCCCGCAAGTCGTGATCCATTGACCCTCTCATCGGCCGGGACCTACCGTAGAGAACGGTTGCTGTCCGTGCGTCACCGAGCCGGGAGGCCCTTTCCTTGACCGAGCGGCCCCGCGCCCTGTTCGCCATGACAGCCCGGAACGTGCCGGAGGTGTTCCCGCCGAAGCTGCTGGAGCGGCTGCGGGCGTGCGTGGACGTCGATCCCGCCCTGGTCGCCGAGGACTTCACCGAGCCCCGGGTACGGGAAGCGCTCGCCCGGACCGAGATCCTCATCACCGGCTGGGGCTGCCCCCGCCTGGACCCGGACGTCCTGGACGCGGCCCCCCGCCTGCGGGCCGTGCTGCACGCGGCCGGCTCGGTCAAGGGGTTCACCACCCCCGAGGTGTGGCGGCGGGGCATCACCGTCTCCTCGGCCGCCGAGGCCAACGCCCTGCCCGTCGCCGAGTACACCCTGGCCATGATCCTGCTCGCCGGCAAGGACGTCTTCGCCCTCCGCGACGAGACGCGCGCCCGGCGCGCCTTCCCCTACGACGGCATCCTCCCCGGCATCGGCAACCACGGCCGCCGCGTCGGCGTCGTCGGCGCCTCCCGGGTCGGCCGCCGCCTGATCGAGCTGCTCCGCCCGCACGACCTCGACGTCACGCTCGCCGACCCGTACGTGGACGCCGCCGAGGCCGCCCGGCTCGGCGTACGGCTGCTGCCGCTGGACGACCTGCTGCGCACCTGCGACATCGTCAGCCTGCACGCGCCGCGGACCGCCGAGACCCACCGGCTGATCGACGCCCGCCGGCTCGGCCTGATGCGCGACGGAGCCGTGCTGATCAACACCGCGCGCGGTGCCCTGGTCGACCACGAGGCGCTGATCGCGCACCTGCGCTCCGGACGGCTGAGCGCCGTCCTGGACGTGACCGACCCCGAGCCGCTGCCCGCCGGCTCCGCGCTGTACGACCTGCCGAACGCCTTCGTCACCCCGCACCTGGCGGGCTCGCTGGGCAACGAGGTGGCCCGCCTCGGCCGGGCGATGGTGGAGGAGGCCGAGCGGCTGTCGTCCGGCGAGGCACTGCGGCACAGGGTCGACGAGACGGTACTGGAACGCACGGCCTGAACACCGACGGCGGCAACGAGTCCCGTCGTCCGTTCGGCAAGGTGCGGGGGAATCCGCTCTGGGGCGCCCGCGTACCCGAACCCGGCACTGCCGCCCGGCACCGTGGTCCCCGAACACAGTGCGCGCCGGGCGGGGACCCGGCACGGCGGGCGGCCTCCCGGTCTGCGTGACCGTCACCCACGTCGACGGGCTGGTCCTCGCCCGCTCCGTGTTCGAGCACGGGGTGAACCACCGCAGCGCCATGATCCACGGCGACGCGCGCAAGGTCACCGACCCCGGGAAGAAGCTGGAGGGGCTGCGCCGGCTCACCGGGCACGCCACCCCCGGACAGTGGTCCTGCGCCCGCCGCCCGAACCGCAGGGAACCCGCCGCCACCACCGTCCTCGCCCTCTCCCTCGAAGAGGCGTCCGTCAAGATCCGCACCGGCGCCCCCGACGACGGCGACGGCCCCGACGCCGCGCTCGGCCTGTGGGCCGGCGTCCGGCCGCTGACCGGGGCCTGGGGCGCCCCCGTACCCGGCCCGGACTGCCGCCCGGCACCGCCGTACCCGACCGCATCGCGCGCCGGGCGGGGACCCGGCACGGCTGACGTCCGGGCGGGGGCATACGGTGTGATCCGTACGCCTGAACCGGGAGGAGAAAGACGAATGGGCAGTCGTACCGCGCTGGTCGAGGATCTGATGCAGCGGTTCCCGCACGTCCCGCGGGAAGCCGTCTTCAAAGAGGACCTGCTGCGGGGCGGTGTCGCCTTCGACAAGTCCGCCCTGAGCGATACCGCCAACGAGGCGGCCGGGGACGTCAAGCCGAAGTCCTACTTCATCTTCTCCTTCGACCACGGCACCCTGCCCGAGCTGGGCGAGGCCGCGCTGCGCCGGCCCCCGGAGGAGATCATCCTCACCGGCGGCCCGTACGACCTGCGGCGCACCGTCGTCTCCGTACGGGTGAACCCCACCTCGCCGTACCGGGTCGCCGCCGACGAGGAGGGGCTGCTCGGGCTCTACCTCGACGGCACGCGCATCGCCGACGTCGGCGTCCCGCCGATGCCCGAGTACTACCGGCACACCCTGTCCAACGGGAAGTCCGTGATGGAGGTCGCACCGACCATCCAGTGGGGCTACCTGATCTATCTCACCGTCTTCCGGGTCTGCCAGTACTTCGGCGCCAAGGAGGAGTGCCAGTACTGCGACATCAACCACAACTGGCGCCAGCACAAGGCGGCCGGGCGGCCGTACACCGGGGTCAAGGACGTCGAGGAGGTCCTCGAGGCCCTGGAGATCATCGACCGGTACGACACCCAGAAGGCGTCCACCGCCTACACCCTCACCGGCGGCGCGATCACGTCCAAGGTCGCGGGCCGGGACGAGGCCGACTTCTACGGCCACTACGCCAAGGCCATCGAGGAGCGCTTCCCGGGCCGCTGGATCGGCAAGGTCGTCGCCCAAGCGCTGCCCAAGGCGGACGTACAGCGGTTCAAGGACTACGGCGTGCAGATCTACCACCCCAACTTCGAGGTGTGGGACCGCCGGCTGTTCGAGCTGTACTGCCCCGGCAAGGAGCGCTACGTCGGCCGGGACGAGTGGCACCGCCGCATCCTGGACTCCGCCGAGGTCTTCGGCGCGCGCAACGTCATCCCGAACTTCGTGGCGGGCGTGGAGATGGCCGAGCCCTTCGGCTTCACCACCGTGGACGAGGCCATCGCCTCCACCACCGAGGGCCTGCGCTTCTTCATGTCCCACGGCATCACGCCCCGCTTCACCACCTGGTGCCCGGAGCCCACCACCCCGCTCGGCAAGGCCAACCCGCAGGGCGCGCCGCTGGAGTACCACATCCGCCTGCTGGAGGCCTACCGGCAGACCATGGACGACTTCGGCCTGTCCTCCCCGCCCGGCTACGGCCCGCCCGGACCCGGCCGCGCCGTGTTCTCCGTCAGCTCCTTCATGGACAGCCTGCCCGCGGACGAACCGGACGGTGAGCGACTCGACGGGGCGGCGTCCGCGGCGAGTTGAGGAGCCGGGAGAAAATCCTTTGACGCACGGCCCCGGCCGCGGGCTAGAGTTGGGCCACACGCCGAGGTGGCGTGCGAACGACGAGTGAGAACGAGGAGGTGTCGACCGATGGCTGTCACTGTGCTGGGCGCTGCCCTCATCCAGGAACTCCTCAAGTCCACCTCCGTGGCCACCGGCTGAACCCACCGCGCGTCGTGCGCGTGTGTCCGGGGCCGCCCTTGTGAAGGGTCTCTCCCGTTGTCTTCCACCTCTGCTGTGTTCTCCGCGCTCGCTCCCTACGGCTGGGACGAGGACTGGGCCGCCGCGTTCGCCCCGTACGAGGCCGACGGGCTGGTGCCCGGCCGGGTCGTGCGGGTCGACCGGGGCCAGTGTGACGTCGTCACCGCGGCCGGCACCGTCCGGGCCGACACCGAGTACGTCGTGCCCCGCGACCCGATGAAGGTCGTGTGCACCGGGGACTGGGTCGCCGTCGACCCCGACGGCGACCCGCGCTACGCCCGCGCCTACCTGCCCCGCCGCACCGCCTTCGTCCGCTCCACCTCCTCCAAGCGGTCCGAGGGACAGATCCTCGCCGCCAATGTCGACCACGCCGTCGTCGCCGTGTCCCTCGCCGTGGAACTCGACCTCGGCCGCGTCGAACGGTTCCTCGCCCTCGCCTGGGAGTCCGGCGCCCAGCCCGTCGTCGTCCTCACCAAGGCCGACCTCGTGCCCGACCCGGTCACCCTCGCCCACCTGGTGCGGGACGTGGAGACGAGCGCGCCCGGCGTGCCCGTGATCGGCGTCAGCGCCCTGCACGGCGACGGGCTCGACGTGCTCGTGGCACTCGTCGGCTCCGGTACGAGCGTGCTGCTCGGCCAGTCCGGCGCCGGCAAGTCCACCCTCGCCAACGCGCTCGTCGGCGCGGACGTCATGGACGTACAGGCCGCCCGGGACGTCGACGGCAAGGGCCGGCACACCACCACCACCCGCAACCTGCTCCCTCTGCCCACCGGCGGGGTCCTCATCGACACCCCCGGGCTGCGCGGTGTCGGCCTCTACGACGCGGAGGGCGGCGTCGGACAGGTCTTCGCCGAGATCGAGGAGCTCGCCGAGGGGTGCCGGTTCCACGACTGCGCCCACGAGAGCGAGCCGGGGTGCGCGGTGCGCGCCGCCGTGGCCGACGGCCGTCTTCCCGAGCGCCGGCTGGACAGCTACCGCAAGCTGATGCGGGAGAACCAGTGGATCGCCGCCAAGACCGACGCCCGGGTCCGCGCGGAACTCCGCCGGGACTGGAAGCGGAAGGGCGCCGAGGGCAGGGCGGCGATGGAGGCCAAGCGCGGCCGCTGGAGCTAGGTGTCCGATTCCCGCTGGCCCCGTCCCTCCCGTGCGGCCCACACTGGGACACGTGAAGGACGAAGACAGCAGGTACGAGGCGGTACGCAGCCGGGACGCGCGGTTCGACGGAGTGTTCTTCTTCGCCGTCGAGACCACCGGCATCTACTGCCGTCCCAGCTGCCCGGCCGTGCCGCCGAAACGGCACAACGTACGGTTCTTCGCGACGGCCGCCGCCGCGCAGCGCTCCGGTTTCCGGGCCTGCCGGCGGTGCCGGCCGGACGCCGTGCCCGGCTCGGCCGAGTGGAACGTCCGCGCGGACGTCACCGGCCGGGCCATGCGCCTGATCGCCGACGGCGTCGTGGACCGCGAGGGCGTCGCCGGGCTCGCCGCGCGGCTCGGCTACAGCGCCCGGCAGGTGCAGCGCCAGCTCACCGCCGAACTGGGGGCCGGACCCGTGGCGCTCGCCCGGACCCAGCGCGCGCACACCGCGCGCGTGCTGCTCCAGACCACCGGACTGCCGGTGACCGAGATCGCTTTCGCGTCCGGTTTCAACAGCCTCCGCCAGTTCAACGACACCATCCGCGAGGTCTACGCCGCGACCCCGACCGAGCTGCGGGCCGCCGCCGGCGGGGACCGGGCCGCCCGCCGGGCCACCCCCGGCACGGGCATCCCGCTCCGGCTCGCCCACCGCGGCCCCTACCAGGCGGCGGCCGTCTTCGACCAGCTCGCCCGGGAGGCCGTCCCCGGCGTCGAGGAGGTGACCGGCGCGCCCGGCGCCCGCACCTACCGGCGCACCCTGCGGCTGCCCTACGGCACCGGGATCGCCGCCGTCCGGGAACGCGTCCACGGCACCCGGTCCCGCGGCGGAACCCACCCGGGCGGCTGGCTCGACGCCCGGCTGCGCCTCACCGACCCCAGGGACCTCACCACCGCCGTGCAGCGACTGCGCCGGCTGTTCGACCTCGACGCCGACCCGTACGCGGTCGACGAACGGCTCGGCGCCGACCCCCGGCTCGCCCCGCTCGTCGCCGCCCGCCCCGGGCTGCGCTCGCCCGGCGCCGTGGACCCACTGGAGCCCGCCGTGCGCGCCCTGGCCGGCGCCGGAGGCGCCGGGGAACTGGTACGCCGGTACGGCAAACCGCTCGACGCGCCGCACGGCGGCCTCACCCACCTCTTCCCCGAGCCCGCCGTCCTCGCCGAGGCCGAGCCCGGCGGCCCCCTGGGCGCGCTCGCCGCCGCCCTCGCCGACGGCACCGTACGGCTCGACCCGGGCGCCGACCGGCACACCGCCGAGGAGGCCCTGCTCGCCCTGCCCGGCATGGACCCGGACACCGTCGCGACCCTCCGCGTCCGCGCCCTCGGCGACCCCGACGTCGCCCCGCCCGGCGCCGGCCTCCCCGACACCTGGCGGCCCTGGCGGTCGTACGCCGTCCGGCACCTGCGGGTGGCGGGGGAGCCGATCCCCTGAGTGCCGGGCCCACCGGGAAGCACCGACCCCATCACCCACGAAGCGAGGAACACCGGTCCGATGACCACCGTGTACTACACCCACCTGGACGCCCCCGTCGGGCCGCTGCTGCTCACCGCGGACGCGGACGGCGCGCTCACCTCGCTGTCCGTGCCCGGGCAGAAGGGCGGGCGGAGCGTGCGCGACGACTGGCGGGCCGACCCCGGCCCGTTCCGGGCCGCCGCCGAGCAGCTCGCCGCGTACTTCGCCGGCGAGCGGACCGAGTTCCGGCTGCCGCTGCGGGCCTCCGGCACCGAGTTCCGGCGGGCGGTGTGGGCCGCGCTGGACGAGGTGCCCTACGGCACCACCGTCACCTACGGGGAGATCGCCGCCCGGATCGGCGCGGCCCGCGTCGCCGTGCGCGCCGTCGGCGGGGCGATCGGCGCCAACCCGCTGCTCATCCTGCGCCCCTGCCACCGGGTGATCGGCGCGAACGGCACGCTGACCGGGTACGCGGGCGGACTCGAACGCAAACTCCGCCTGCTCACCCTGGAGGGCGCCCTCCACCCCGGGACGCCCGCACACCCGCGGGGCACGCCGTCCGGTCCCGCGGACTAGAGGGGGGAACAGCCCCTCGCGTGGGTCGGGGCTAGCCTCCTGACATGGAAACAGTCCTGGTGAGTGCGTGTCTGCGCGGGGTGCCGTGTCGATTCGACGGTCGGCACAAGGCGTCCCCGGAGGTCGAGGCCCTGGTCGCCGGCCGTGACCCGGTCTCCTTCTGCCCGGAGACCGCGGGTGGCCTCACGACCCCGAGGCGCCCCGCCGAGCTGGTCGGCGGCGACGGGCACGCCGTGCTCGACGGCGTGGCACGCGTGGTCGACGACATGGGCCGTGACGTGACGGCGGAGTTCGTCGCCGGAGCCCGCCTCGCGCTCGCGGCGGCCCGGCGCGGCGGCTGCCGGGAGGCCCTGCTGATGCCGCGCAGCCCCTCGTGCGGCCGCGGCACGGTCCACGACGGCTCGTTCACCGGACGGCTGACGGCAGGCGACGGAGTCACCGCGGCCCTGCTCGAGCGGAACGGCATCACGGTCCGGCCCGCGCCCGGAGCGTGAACGACCGGGCGTTCAACGGCTTGTCACGGCTTGCCCCAGTGGCTCGGCTCGTCCGGCGGCTCCGGGAGGAGGGCCGGGTCCGGTGGCGATGACCCCCCACCCGCCCCGGACGGCCACGGCCAAGCGGGCGGAGCCGGGCGACGGCCCTACTTGGATTCGACCCGTCCGAACGGGTTGGGGCCGGCCGTCAGCGCTTCGCGGGCCGTCTGCCAGGCGGAGTCCCCGGGGTAGAGCTCGCCGCGCAGGTAGGCCCAGGCGAGCGTGGCGACGGCGGCGACCCGCTCGGGGTTCTCGTCCGTGGTTTCGGCGACGTCGTATCCGGAGATCCCTCCGAGCCCGTGTTCCGCGTCGAACAGGGTGAGCAGGGACTTGGGGCCGGGGGAGAGGACGTAGGGGTCGGTGTGCCAGTCCGGGCCGCTGACCGTCAGGAAGGCGGAGGCGTCCTTGTCTCCGGCGACCACGAGCGCGGGCGTCGTCATCGTGGAGAAGTCGGTGGTCAGGAAGAAGGAGTAGTTCTCGGCGGCGAACTCGGTGAGGGCGTCGCCGCCCCGGCCGGGCGCGGCGAGCAGGACACCCGCCTTGATCCGGGAATCGGCCAGGTTCACCGTGGTTCCGTCGTGGGGATCGGTGAGCCGGGCGCCGAGCAGCAGGCTCGCGGTGTGCCCGCCCATGGAGTGCCCTGCGACGGCGACCCGGCTGCGGTCCAGGCGGCCGGCGAGCTGCGGGACGGCGTCCTCGATCAGGTGGAGCTGGTCGAGGACGCGCGTCATGTCCTCGGCCCGGGTGCGCCAGTGGGGGACGGCGCCGGGGGCGTCGGGTTCCAGGTTCAGCGTCCTGGAGTCCAGGTGGGTGGGCTGGATGACGACGAAGCCACGTGCGGCCCAGAAGTTCGCGAGCGGGGCGTAGCCGTTCAGCGAGGAGAGGTTGTTGGAGAAGCCGAGACCGTGCGAGAGGAGGATGACCGGCAGCTCGCTCCCGGTCACCGGCGCGGAGACACGTACCTGGAGGTCCATGGCGCGGCCGGGGGCCGGCAGCACCACCGGGCTGACCGAGAGGACAGGGGTGGGCGAGTGGAGGGTGTCGGTCGTATAAGCAGGTGCACTCATGAGGAGCATGCCCTTCGATGGCCCCGCCGCCGTCCGAGTCCGGCGGCGGGGATGGCGGAGCGCCCGCAGTCAGCTAACCTGAAAGCGGATCGTTGTTCCGATTAAAATATGGAACGCTGATCCGTTTCGTCAATGGCCGCCGGAAGGAGAACGTGGTGCCCGCAGCAGGCCCGGCCGGAGGAGGGTCCGCCCACAGCAAGCGAGCAGACGCGCTGCGCAACCAGCAGGCGCTGCTCGACGCCGCCGCTGAGGTGTTCGTGGTCTCGGGGATCGACGCGCCGATCCGTCAGATCGCCGCCCGGGCGGGTGTCGGGCTGGGGACGCTCTACCGCCACTTCCCCACCCGGGCGGACCTCGTCACCGCCGTCTATCACCACCAGATCGAGGCCTGCGCCGAGGCCGGCCCGAAGCTGCTGGCCGATGCCGCCTCCCCGTTCGACGCGCTGCGCCAGTGGGTCGGCCTCTTCACCGACTTCCTGGTCACCAAGCACGGACTCGCCGACGCCCTCCAGTCCGACAGCGACCGTTTCGCCACGCTGCACACGCACTTCCTGGACCGGCTGTTGCCCGTCTGCGCCCAACTGCTCGACGCCGCCGTCGCCGCGGGCGACATCAGGCCCGGCATACAGCCCTACGAACTCATGCGCGGCATCGGCAACCTCTGCATCGGCCACGACAGCGACCCCACCCGCTACGACCCCCGAAGGCTGATCGAACTGCTCCTTCACGGGTTGCGGCCGGCGGGCAACTGACCGTCCTGTCACGGGAACCCGGCCCGTACGCGGGCACCGGCGTCACTCCGCCGGACCCGGTCCGACCGGACCGGGCTCCTGTTCCCCCGCGCCGGACACGGTCCGGCGTCCGGTCAGTCCAGTGCACGCACCACCAGACGCGCCACGCCCGCGATGCCTCGCCCGACCCACCCCAGCACCCCCGTGTTCACCGCGAGGTCGGCGACGTCCGCGGTCGTGTCCGCCCGGTCCCACCCGGAGTCGCACCGGGAACACGACCGAGGCCGACGCCGCTTCCGCTCCCCGCACCTCTTGCACACCGCCATCGCCTCGTTCTCCCCTCCCAGGACACCGGCGGCAGGGCGCCGCAAGCGTCGAACACCCATCCGGTCGTGGCCCCAAAGGTAACCGGACCGGGCGGCGAGCACGCTGAACGAATCATGAACGCGCCGGGCTCTCCATTACGCCGAACGGGTGGATGTCGGGGCGGCGGACGGCGTGTCGGCCACGGTTGTGGCACCTTCGCTGCGAAGGGCGTCCTCGATCGGCGTCCTTGAAGGGCGGGCACACATGGCCAAGGTCGTACGGGTTCTCGCGGTCCTCCTTCCGCTGCTGCCGGCGGCCCTCATGACACCGGCCGCCGCCCAGCCGGCCCCGCCGTCCTGGACCGGCAGCTGGGAGACGGCACCCTCCGGCACCGCCGCCGCGCTGCCCGGCGCCGCCTTCCGCAACGTCGTCCACCTCAGCGTCGGCGGCACGGCCGTCCGGGTCCGGCTCAGCAACCGGCTCGGTACCCGGCCGCTCCGCCTCGACGCCGTCACCGTCGCGCTGCGGCGCGCGGCCGGCCCCGCCGCCCTGCCCGGCACCCTGCGCACCGCCACCTTCCACGGCGCCCCCGAGGTGACCGTCCCGCCGGGCGCGGACACCGTCAGCGACGCGGTGCCGCTGCCCGTGCCGTCCGCGGCCGACCTGCTCGTCACCGTGTACACCCCGGAGGACTCCGGACCCGCCACCTACCACCGCACCGCCCTCCAGACCAGCTACCTGGCCCCGGCGGGCGCCGGCCGGGCCGCCGACGAGGACGGCACCGCGTACACGCTGACCACCAGCCGCTGGTACTACGTCACCGGTGTCGACGTCCGCGGGCCCGCCGCCGGCAGCGTCGTCGCGTTCGGGGACTCGCTCACCGACGGCAACGGCTCCACCCCCGACACCAACCGCCGCTGGCCCGACCGGCTCGCCCAGCGGCTGCGCGGACACCGGCTCGGTGTCCTGAACGCCGGTGTCGCCGGCAACCGCCTGCTGCGCGACGGCACCGGACCGAGCGCCCTCGCCCGCCTGGACGCCGACGCCCTGGACCGGGCCGGGGTGCGGGCCCTGGTCGTCTTCGAGGGCATCAACGACATCAAGGGCACCCCGCAGGCGTACGACCCCGCCGCCTACGCCGACGCCTACCGCGTCCTGGTGGCCCGCGCCCACGCCCGCGGCATCCCGGTCGTCGGCGTCACCCTCACCCCGTACGGCGGCTACCCCGCCTGGACCCCGGCCGGCGAGGAGGTACGGCTGCGGGTGAACGCCTTCATCCGCACCGGCGGTGCCTTCGACGCCGTGGCCGACGCGGACGCCGCCGTCCGCGACCCGGCCGACCCCACGCGCATCCGGCCCGCCTACGACCCCGGCGACCACCTGCACTTCAACGACGCCGGCATGGCCGCCGTGGCCGACACCGTCCGCCACGCCTTGACCCGGCCTCGTCACTCCGTCGCCGTTTCCCCGCACTTCTCCGAGGCCCTCACCACGCCGAACACCACCGGGTAACCGGTGATCTGCTGGTTCGGCCCCGGCCGGGAGGTGCAGATCCGCCACGCCGCGAGGTCGTCCACCCGGCGGCCCCGCCCGCTCGCGTCCTCGAAGGTCATCTCCAGTGTGGAGCCCATCTGTTCGTACGCCCGCCCGGCGTTGCCGCCGATGACGTCGGGCATGGTGGCGGTGACCGGCCGGGCGCTCGCCGGGCGATGCGTCCCGGCGCTCGCCGGACCGGTCGAGGTGCTCGCCGGGCCGTCCGGCACCGAGGACGCGCCGCAGGCGGTGACCGAGGCCAGGAGCAGGGTGGCGAGGGCGGGTCTCAAGTACGCGGTGACGGTCATGTTCTCCCCAGCGTGACGACGGTCGGCACAGTATTCACGACGCACGACGGGACGCACGATCCACGGGGGGACGCCGGCAGGCACCGCCGGTCACGACCGGGGGCGGTCCCGCGTCAGTGGCGTTCCCCACGGGACACCCAGCCCCGTTCCCGGGCGTGCCAGCCCAGTTGCATCCGGGTGCTCACCCCCGCCAGCTCCATCAGCCGCCGCACCCGGCGCTGTACGGTCCGCAGCCCCACGTCGAGCTGTTTGGCCACGCTCGCGTCGGTCAGCCCCGCCAGCAGCAGCGAGAGCACCTCCAGATCGGTGGCGTCGGGCCCGCCCGGCGGCTCCTCGGTCACCCCCTCGGCGCCCAGCCGCAGCGGCAGCGCGTCCCGCCACACCGACTCGAACAGCCCGGCGAGCAGCTCCAGCAGCCCGCTGGCGTGCACCACCAGCGCGGCCGGTTCGGCGGACTTCGAGGTCAGCGGCACCAGCGCGAGCGAACGGTCGGCCACCACCAGCTTCGTCGGCACCCGGTCCACCACCCGGACCCGCTCGTCCCGGCCGAGCGCCGCCCGCAGCTCGGTCAGCCCGTGCGGCCGGTCCAGCACCGCGCGCTCCACCACCACCCGGTAGCGCACCCCGCGCCCGGCCGCCTGCTCCTCCGCCTCGTTCTCCATCCCGGACACCACCATCGGGTCGCCGGTCACCAGCGCGCACACCTCCTCCGTCGCCCCGAGTTGGAGCTGGAGGAAGCGCTGGGTGACCGCCGAGGCCCCGGTCACCACCTCCACCAGGTCGTGCACCGCCGGTTCCGCCGCCGTCGCCCGGTACTCCTCCGCGAGCAGCGCCGCCGTCAGCTCCGCCTGCTCCAGCTCGTGCCGCCGCTGGGTGAGCAGGGCGGCCAGGGCCACCCCGGGCGGCGCCGCGACCCAGCGGCCCGGCCGGGCCGGGGACTGGGCCGCCAGGCCGTGCCGTTCCAGCCGGCGCAGCGCCCGCTCGGCGTCCTGCTCGGCCAGCGTCAGACGCCGCGCCAGACCGGCCACGTCGGCCGCGCCCACGGACACCAGCGCCCGGTAGGCAGCCTCGTGCGTCTCGTCCAGGCCTATCGCTGCCAGCATCGCCCCGCGTTCCTCCCTGTGCGTCCACCCGGCGCAAACGAAAGCGGCGTGGCGGAAAACGGCCACGGCGCAAACCCGCCGCCGGACATCATCGTCGCGGTGACGGCGCGTCTGCCAAGGTGACAGCAGCCGCGGAACGCACGGCGGTTCACCTGGTTCACGGGCGCGATACCGGGGAACCCGGCTGCCGCGGTGGCCCGGCCCCGGACGTGTGCGAGCGCGTGGTAGGGGATCCGGGGCCGGGCCATCCCGGACGCCACCGGGCGGTCCTCCCGTGGGGGGTGGGACCGCCCGGTGGCCAACAGCCTTGACTCGTAAGGCGGTTCGATACCTCATCCGACGAGCCGGGCGAAGCGGGGGGCGGGTGTGCCGGAATTTCCCGGTGCCCGGTTTTTCCGCGGCCCTTGTGGTGACAATCAGGGGCATGAGCCAGCAGGGTGCGCGTCCCGCTCGTCAAGACGACGACTGGTGGGGGGAGTTGTACGACGGCACCACACCGGACACGGGCCCCGTGCAGGCGCCCGACTCCCTGGACGACCGGTTCGCCTCGGCACGGAACGCGGTGACGGAACGGCCAAGGCCGCCGGAGCCGTCGCCGTCCCCGCCCCCGGAACCGGAGCGGACCGGACCGCCGCCCCCGGACCACCCCGTCGCCCCCGCGGACCTCCCGGACTACGTCGGCTCCGGCCCGCCCACCTACGACCCCGAGCCCACCGCGCTCCCGCGCGCCGACCCGGACGCGCTGGACGGCCTGGTCCCGGACACCGTGCTGGACGGCGCCCGGTACGGGGCGTGCACGCTGCGGGCCGTGTCGCAGCGCGGGGACTCGGCGCGCTACCGGGGCGAGCCCCGCCGGGACGCGCTGCTCACCGCGCGCTTCGGGGCCGGGGACCAGGCGCTGGTCCTGGTCGCGATGGCGACCGGCGCCCGGGCCGTGCCCGGCGCGCACCTGGCGGCGGCCGAGGCGTGCCGGGGGATCGCGCGGGCGGTGGGCCGCAGCCACCAGCGGCTCGCCCAGGACATCCGGGCGGCCCGGCGCGGCGACCTGAGGTCCGGTCTGCACCGGCTCGCCGACCGCGCCCTGGGCGGGCTCCGGGCGGGCGCCGCCACCGACGCGCCCGCGGCCGGCCTCAGGTGTCTGCTGCTGCCCGCCGACCCGGACTGCCGTATCAGGGTCTTCTTCGGGGTCGGCGACGGCGGGCTGTTCCGGCTGCGGGACGGCGCCTGGCAGGACATCGAGCCGCGTCTGACGGCCGACACCACCGCCCCCGGCGCCCCGCCCGGCGACGACCGGACGGCCCCGGACCCCGGCTCCCCCCGGCCGGGTCCGCCCGACCCCCGGCCGCCCCGCGAGCCGTTCCGGTTCCGTGCCTCGGTAGCCCGCCCGGGTGATGTGCTGGTGCTGTGCACGGCGGGCCTGGCCGACCCGCTGCGCGAGGCGGAGGCCCTGCGCGCCCGCCTGGCCCGCCGCTGGTCCGGCGGCACCCCGCCCGGCCTCGCCGCCTTCCTCGCCGACGCCCGGGTACGGGTGAAGGGATACGCCGACGACCGTACGGCGGCGGCCGTGTGGGAGGCGTAACCCCGGCCCCTGTGGATTGATGGAAACGGCAGGGCCGTATTCCGGGAGCGAAGGGGCACAAGCGAGCCATGGCCAAACAGAACGTCGCCGAGCAGTTCGTCGACATCCTCGTCCGCGCGGGCGTGCGCCGCCTCTACGGTGTCGTCGGCGACAGCCTCAACCCGGTCGTGGACGCCGTCCGCCGCAACGCCGCCATCGACTGGATCCACGTACGCCACGAGGAGACCGCCGCCTTCGCCGCCGGCGCCGAGGCCCAGATCACCGGCAAGCTCGCCGCCTGCGCCGGCTCCTGCGGCCCCGGCAACCTGCATCTGATCAACGGCCTGTACGACGCCCACCGCTCCATGGCCCCGGTGCTCGCGCTCGCCTCCCACATCCCCTCCAGCGAGATCGGCCTCGGCTACTTCCAGGAGACCCACCCGGACCGGCTGTTCCAGGAGTGCAGCCACTACAGCGAGCTGATCTCCAGCCCGAAGCAGATGCCCCGGCTGCTGCAGACCGCCATCCAGCACGCGGTGGGGCAGCAGGGGGTGAGCGTGGTGTCGCTGCCCGGGGACATCGCCGCCGAGCCCGCCCCGGAGAAGGCGGCGCAGAGCGCGCTCGTCACCTCCCGGCCCACCGTGCGGCCCGGGGACGCCGAGATCGACCGGCTGGCGGAGATGATCGACGCGGCCGGCAAGGTCACCCTGTTCTGCGGCAGCGGCACGGCCGGCGCGCACGCCGAGGTCATGGAGTTCGCCGGCAAGATCAAGTCACCGGTGGGCCACGCGCTCAGGGGCAAGGAGTACATCCAGTACGACAACCCCTTCGACGTCGGGATGAGCGGACTGCTCGGCTACGGCGCCGCCTACGAGGCCACCCACGAGTGCGACCTGCTGATCCTGCTCGGCACCGACTTCCCGTACAACGCCTTCCTGCCCGACGACGTGCGCATCGCCCAGGTCGACGTGCGGCCCGAGGTGCTCGGCCGCCGCTCCCGGCTCGACCTCGCCGTCTGGGGCGACGTACGCGAGACGCTGCGGTGCCTGATCCCGCGGGTGAAGGAGAAGACGGACCGGCGCTTCCTCGACCGGATGCTGAGGAAACACGCCGACGCGCTGGAGGGTGTGGTCAAGGCCTACACCCGCAAGGTCGACAAGCACATCCCGATCCACCCCGAGTACGTGGCCGCCGTACTGGACGAAGTCGCCGACGACGACGCGGTGTTCACCGTCGACACCGGGATGTGCAACGTCTGGGCCGCCCGCTACATCACGCCCAACGGCCGCCGCCGGATCATCGGCTCGTTCTCCCACGGGTCCATGGCGAACGCGCTGCCGATGGCGATCGGCGCCCAGTTCACCGACCGGCGCCGGCAGGTGGTGGCGATGTCCGGGGACGGCGGTTTCTCCATGCTGATGGGCGACTTCCTCACGCTCGTGCAGTACGACCTGCCGGTGAAGGTGGTGCTGTTCAACAACTCCTCGCTCGGCATGGTCGAGTTGGAGATGCTCGTCGCGGGCCTGCCCTCGTACGGCACCGCCAACACCAACCCGGACTTCGCCGCCGTGGCCCGGGCCTGCGGTGCCCACGGCGTGCGGGTGGAGAAGCCCAAGCAGCTCGCCGGGGCGCTCAAGGAGGCCTTCAAGCACAAGGGACCGGCCCTGGTGGACATCGTCACCGACCCCAACGCCCTGTCCATCCCCCCGAAGATCAGCGCCGAGATGGTCACCGGATTCGCGCTGTCCGCCTCCAAGATCGTGCTGGACGGCGGGGTCGGCCGGATGCTCCAGATGGCCCGCTCCAACCTGCGGAACGTGCCACGCCCGTAAGTGCCCCGACGGGGGAGCACATTTCGGCCAGTTTCACCGGGTGTGACGGCGTACCGGCCACGGGTGCCGGACGGGGCCCGGCCGCCGTCCCGGGGTCTCGGTGGCGTCCTGCGGCGTCCGTGGCGTCCGGTGCGTGGCGGCGGAGCGGTGCCCCGGGCGGCCGGGACCCTGTGCGGATATGGCCGAACCGCCGGTCATCGGGCATAGGTCAGGACTGCCCCGGTGTCCGCTGGGCAAGCATCCCCCGTGAACGTGTTCGACCAGGAGGGGCAGGGACCGGCGGCGTGCGGGCGGGGGTCATGAAGAGGCAGGCACGAGGGGGCGGTCCGATGACCGTCGAGGCCTACTCGGCGACAGCGGGGGACCAGACGGACACCATCACCGACGACGCGCGACGGCTTCGGCGCAGGCTGGGCCGGGCGGACCTCCGAGCGGTACCGGAGGCCCGCCGGGCGCTGCGCGAACTGCTGCGGCACTGGGGCAGACCGGGCCGCTCGGAGATAGCCGAACTGCTCACCAGCGAACTCGTCACCAACGCGATCGTCCACACCGACCACGACGCCGTCCTGACGGCCGTGCTGGAACCGGACGGACTGCGCGTGGAGGTACGGGACTTCGTGGCCCGCAGACCCGAGCGGCACACCCCGGACACGGACGACGACACCCACGGCCGGGGCCTGGTGCTGGTCGAGTCCCTGGCCGACGCCTGGGGCGTACGGCCGCACGGGGTGGGCAAGTCGGTGTGGTTCGAACTGGGCGCCGAGGCGGCGTGATCCGGTGACACGGCGGGGCGGGGCCGGAGCGGTGACACCCCGGCCCCGTAGGCCGGAGCGGGCACACCCCGGCCCGGTGTCCCCGGCCGGTGGTCAGCCGAGTTGCTGTTCCAGGTCCTTGAGCTTGCGCTCCAGGGAGTCCAGCCGGGGCAGGGCCATGGTGTCGTCCTCGGCCGTGAGGTCGACGGTCAGCGGTTCAGTGGCGCCGCGGACCGGCTGGAGAGAGGGACGAGCGCGTACGGGCAGCGGCTCCGGGGTGGATATGGCGGGCTCCGCGGTCGCCGCCGGGGCGGAACCGCGCTCCACCGGCTGCACCTCGGCCTGCCGGCCGGTGCCCCGGCCGGTGAAGCCGGGCCGGCCCCGGCTGATCGCCTTCAGCCGGGCCCGCTCCACGCGCTGCTGGTCGCGCCTGCGCCGCCGGGCCTCCTCCTTCTGCCGCTTGTCCTCGCGGACCTCCTCGACCGCCTCGTCCAGGCTGCGCACGCCCTCCAGGAGCATCAGCGACCAGGCCCGGTAGGTCTCGCGGGGCGCCCGCACCCAGCGCACGATCCGGATCTGCGGCAGCGGGCGCGGCACCAGGCCCTGCTCGCGCAGCGCGGCCCGGCGGGTCTGCTTCAGCGCCCGGTCGAACAGCACGGCGGCCGACAGGGACATGCCGGAGAAGAACTGCGGGGCGCCGGCGTGGCCCGCGCCGCGGGGCGCGTGCACCCAGTTGAACCAGGCCGCGGCCGCGGCGAACAGCCACACGAGCAGCCGGGAGCCGAGGGCGGCGTCACCGTGGCTCGCCTCGCGCACGGCGAGGACGGAGCAGAACATCGCCGCACCGTCCAGCCCGAACGGCACCAGGTACTGCCAGCCGCCGCTCAGCCCGAGGTTCTGTTCGCCGAAGCCGACCAGGCCGTGGAAGGACAGGGCCGCCGCCACCGCCGCACAGCAGAACAGCAGCACGTAGGAGGCCGTGCCGTAGAGGGCCTCCTTGCGCCGTCGGCGCTCCTCGCTGCGCTCCCAGGAGTCGTCCGCGCCCGCGTCCTCCCCGGAGGAGCGCTTGCCGCGCGCGAGCACCGCCACTGCCACCAGCATGCCCAGGAGCAGGACGGCGCCCGGAAGCAGCCAGTTCAGCGATATGTCGGTCAGTCTCATCAGGGTCCCTTGCATGGGGATAGGGCGTGACGCCCGCCATAGTGGCCCATTCCCGACGGCCCTCAGGGGGTTTCGGGGCAAGAGGCCGCCAAGGGAGTGCGCGAGGGATGCCCAGGGCGGCGTTCTGCTCGAACTGCCGCTTGAGGGGCGGGAGTTGAGTTCGAACAGACTACCCGTACGGGTGGTCGTGGGAGAAGTTTCCGCGACGGGTGGGGCGGTTGTGCCCAGCCGGAACGATTCCTCAACCCGCCGTGGCCGCGGTGAGCCTGGCGATCCTCTCGCCGTCCCGGGTGCGCGGACACGTCACACAGGTGTCCTGCGGGCGAACGGTGTAGAACATGCAGCAGCTCGCCCGGTCCCGGGTGGGCAGCCGGGTGCCGTCCGGGGCGGTCAGCGTCCGGAACCCGGCCGAGCCGGCGTACGGCGGGGTCGTCCCCGGCAGCAGCAGCTCCAGTTCCCGTACGGCCCGGTCCGCCTCCTCGGCACCGGCCAGCCCGGCGACGTACCACAGCCCCTCCACGGCCTCGTCCGTCGCCATGCCCCACAGCGCGCGCCCGCGCCGCCGCATCCGGGGCCCGAAGGCCGCGAGCACCGGCTCCAGATGCTCGGCCACGGCCGCGCGCACCTCGGCCCGCAGCGCCTCCTCGTCCGGTACGACGACCGTGCCGGGCAGCGCGGCGGCGGGATCGCCCGGCAGACAGGCGACGGACACCGGGCGGCGTACGGCCATCCGGCCGGCCGCGCGGTCGTAGCGGACGTGGGTCACGGGCAGCCGGGGCACCCGGCGGTGCCAGAACCACGGGACGGTGATCAGCAGACAGGCGGCCCAGGCATAGCGGTGCAGGCCGAAGCTCGCGACGACGTCCGGGCGGGCCGGGTGGCCGTAGTCCCGCTCCACCTGCGCCGCGTCCCAGGCCAGGAAGGCGTCCAGCGCCGCGCCGCCCGCCGCGAGCTCCGCGGCGCCGACCCAGCCGGGGCCGCCGGGCCCCGGGTCGCCCGGGCCCAGCTCGGTCACGGTCAGCCCCGGAAAGGCCGCGCCGAGGCGGTCGTAGGCGGCGGTGAGCGGCGAGGCCGCAGCGGGCATGGCGGAACCACCGATCCTTGGACGCGTCCGCGGGCGCGGACCGAGCTGTACAGGTAAGCCTTACCTTACTCAGATATGGCGGAGTTTGAACTGCCGCCCGGTGCGCCTAAGGTGCTTGACGGACAACCGACAACCCGTCGTCAATGACCCCAAGTACCGACAAGCCGCCAGGAGGACCCGTGAAGCAGGGCGTGCAGGGCTCCCCGGGCCGGCCGGTCACGGCCGCGGGCGGGCCCGCCCCCGCCGTGCGGCCGGTTCCGGTCCAGCGCTCCTCGGTGCGCGGGCAGATCCTGGACGCGCTGCGCACCGCGCTCGTCACCGGCGACCTGCGGCCGGGCGAGGTGTACTCGGCGCCGGTGCTCGGGGAGCGCTTCGGCGTCTCGGCCACGCCGGTACGGGAGGCCATGCAGCAGCTCGCGCTGGAGGGCGCCGTCGAGGTCGTGCCCAACCGCGGCTTCCGGGTGGTCGAGCGCGGGGCGCGGGAGCTGGCCGAGCTGGCGGAGGTGCGCGCGCTCATCGAGGTGCCGGTGATGGTACGGCTCGCCCGTACGGTGCCGGCCGAGCGGTGGGCCGGGCTGCGGCCGCTCGCGCAGGAGACGGTGCGGGCGGCGGCCACGGGCTGCCCGGCGGACTACGCCGAGTCCGACCGCGCCTTCCACGGGGCGCTGCTCGCCCTCGCGGGCAACGAGCAGCTGGTCCGGATCGCCGAGGACCTGCACCGGCGGGCGCAGTGGCCCCCGGTCCGGCGGGGCAGGGCCGCCCTGGTCGCCGACGCGGCCGAACACATGGCCCTGCTGGACGCGTTGGCGGCCGGGGACGTGGAGGCTGTGCGGGGGCTGGTGCGCCGGCATTTCGCCGGCGTGAGCTGAGCCTACGCCGGGTGGCCCGCCGGGCGGCGGCTACGGCGGCGGGGTGCGGGCTACGACGGCGGGGTGCGGGCTACGACGGCGAGGCGCGGCTACGACGGCGGGGCGCGGCTTCGGCGGCGGGCCGCAGGCCATGACGGCGGGGCGCGGACTATGACGCCGGGCCGCGGGCTTCGGCGGCGGAGTGCGGGGCTATGACGCCGGGGTGCGGGGCGACGACGGCGGGGCGCAGGCTATGACGCCGGGGTGCGGGGCGACGACGGCGGGGCGCAGGCTATGACGGCGGGGTGCGGGGCGACGACGGCGGGGCGCAGGCTATGACGGCGGGGTGCGGGCTATGACGCCGGGCCGCGGGCTTCGGCGGCGGAGTGCGGGGCTATGACGCCGGGGTGCGGGGCGACGACGGCGGGGCGCAGGCTATGACGGCGGGGTGCGGGCTACGGCGGCGGGGCGCGGCTTCGGCGGCGGGCCGCGGGCTATGACGCCGGGCCGCGGGCCGTCTGCCGGGTGCGGGTCCGTCGTGGCCGGTCGCGCAGTTCCCCCAGTTCCCCGCGCCCCTGGGACGTCGCCGCCGACGTGCCCCGAAAGGGGCGCGGGGAACCGCGCGGGCAAGCCCCACGCACCGGCGCCCGGCAACGCACCCCGATCACCCCGCCCCCGCCCCGTCGGCCGCCCTACGCCGTGGCCACCCCCGGCGCCGGCGGCGCCAGTTGGCGTGCCAGCCACGTCGGGACGCCGCCCAGGAGCCGGAACAGCCGCCGGGCCTCCTCCCGCAGCCGGGACGCCTCCGGTTCCTCCTCGGTGTCCGCCAGGGACACCAGCGCCGGCGCCGTGCCCACCAGATAACCCAGCTCCTCCCGGATCCGCAGGGACTCGGCGAAGCCGTGCCGCGCGTCGGTCAACTCCCCGTCCCGCAGGGCGAGTCCGGCCAGATGCCGCCAGGTGAACGACAGCAGCAGCGCGTCGGCGTGCGCCCCCGCCGCCGCGTGCGCCCGGCGGTACGCGGCGCGGGCCGCCTGCGGGGAGCGGGCCAGGTTCTCGGCGACCAGCCCCCGGCGGAAGTCCAGCAGCGCCCGCCCCCGCGATCCCGGAGGGAGCAGCGCCGCCGCCCGGCCCAGCGCGGCCCGCGCCTCGTCCGCGCGGTCCCGGACGCCGTGCAGCGTGGCCGTGTAGGCGAGCTGGCCCCGCTCGCAGGCGGCAGCCCCCCGCTCCTCGTCGGTGTGCGCCAGCGCCTCCGCCGTGCGCAGCGCGTCCTCCGCCTCCGCCCAGCCCCGCTCGGTGTACAGACACCGTTCGACCAGCAGCGCGGCCCGTTGCAGGGCCGGGGCGGCCCGGTCGGCCGGCAGCAGGGCCGCCGCGTCGGCCCAGCAGGCCCGGCTGCGCAGCCGCCATACCGCGGTCTGGACAGGATCGTCATCGGTCGTTCCATCACCAGACATGGCGGTATGCGCCACGTTGCCCTCCCCATGCACGCCATCGAGCTGTTGAGTGGTGGCGGCATTCCAGCACCAATCGCCGGGCCCGGCCAAGAGGATGGGTGAAAAATTTCACAAAGTAGGGGGACGCGGGCGGGGCCGGGCCGGCCGCCGCGCGCCCCCCGCCGGCCTCAGCTCATGCGCAGGGCGAGGAAGAAGTCCAGCTTGTCCTCCAGCCGGGACAGGTCCCGCCCCGTCAACTGCTCGATCCGCCCGACCCGGTAGCGCAGCGTGTTGACGTGCAGGTGGAGCCGGGTGGCACAGCGGGTCCAGGAGCCGTCGCAGTCCAGGAACGCCTCCAGGGTCGGGATCAGCTCGGCCCGGTGCCGCCGGTCGTAGTCCTTCAGCGGGTCCAGCAGCCGCGCGGTGAAGGCGCGGCGGACGTCGTCCGGGACGAAGGGGAGCAGCAGCACATGGCTGGCCAGTTCCTGGTGGCCGGCCGCGCAGACCCGGCCGGTGCGGGCGGCGGCGACCCGGCGGGCGTGCCGGGCCTCCTCCAGGGCGCCGCGCAGGCCCTCCGCCGAGTGCACGGCCGCGCTGACGCCGAGGGTGAGCCGGCCGTCGTCGTCCAGGCCCGCCGACAGCGGCTCGCGCACCGCCTGGAGCAGGGAGTCGGCGAGCAGCCCGGCCTCCGAGCCGTCGTGTTCGGCGGTGACCGAGGGCAGCGGGACCAGGGCGACCGCCTCGTCCCCGGTGTGCGCGACGGCGATCCGGTCGGAGGGCTCCGGGCCGGTCGCCAGCGGGTCGACCAGCACCTCCTCCAGCAGGGACTGGGCGACCTGGCCGCCGTCGACCTGCCGGCCGCCCTCCCACTCCACGCGGGCCACCACGACCTGCCAGTGCGGGGCCGCGCCGAGCCCGGGCAGCAGCACCGGCGCCGCCACCCGGAGCCGGGCGGCTATCTCGGCGGGCGCGGCGCCGGTCTGCACCAGCTCCAGCACCTCCTGGGCGAGCCGGCGCCGGACCGTGCGGGCCGCGTCCCTGCGGTCGCGTTCGACGGCGATCAGCTGGGTGACGCCCTGGAGCAGGTCCAGCCGCTCCCCGGGCCAGTCGCCCGCGTCCGCCTCCACGGCCAGCAGCCAGTCCGACAGGACCGTCTCCCGCACGTCGCGGGCGGCCTGCGGGGAGCGGCCGGAGGAGCGGATGGGGAACAGGGAGTAGGTGGTGCCGGACAGCTGGACCCGGTGCGGGCCGCGGCGGCCGGTGCGGCTGGCCGCCAGGTGCTCGGCGGCCAGCCGGGTGCAGGTCTCGGCGGGCAGCGCCGGGCCCGCCACCTTGGAGCCGGCGATCAGCCGGCCGGTGGGGGAGAGCACCCAGGCGCGCAGGTCCAGGTCGGAGCCGAGCAGGTCCAGGACCACGTCCGGGCCGCCGCCCGCCGGGCCCGAGGTCATCATCCGCCGGTGCCGGTCCACCACCGCGGCCAGGTCCCCGGCCCGCTCGCCGGAGACCTGCCGGACCACGTGCTCGGTGATCGTGGCGAACGCCACCGACTCGTGCACCGCGAACAGCGGCAGCCGGTGCCGGGCGCAGGCCAGCACCAGGTCCTCCGGCACATCGCCCAGCTCCGCCTCGCCGGCCGCGAGGGCCGCCACCCCGGCCTGGGCCAGGATGCGGACGAAGGGGTCGGAGTCCGCGGCGTCCCTGCGCCAGGCCAGGCCCGTCAGCACCAGCTCGCCGCCGGAGAGGTAGCGGCTCGGGTCGCGCAGGTCGGTGGTCATGACCCCGCGTACCGCGCGGTCCAGCTCGTCCTCGCCGCCGAGCAGCCGCAGGCCCAGCGCATCGGTGTCCAGCAGTGCGCGCAGCCGCATCTCGTCGCCGCCGTTCTTTGTCTCGAAACCTACGATGGATCTTGGGAGGTGGGCCCGGGGCCGTCCCGGGGCACCCGGAACCGGACGCCCGGGGAGGCGTGGCGCGGTGCTCCGCGCTGTTTCCCGCGTTTCCCCAGGAAATCGGAGAGGTTACCGGTGGCCTCCGTTCATACGAATCTACAAGATGCCTGCCCTGGCCAGCCAACTCCTTCATGGTTTCGGTGACTGACCGGGCCGGAGTACCGGGCGGTCTACTGAGTCCACTCCGCGTGAACAGCACATGAACGAGCCGCGCCCGCCGCACACGGATTGGCTCGATCCGCACGACTCACGAGACGAAGAAGAGAGCCGGTCATGGACTTCCTTCGCCCCGCCAGCCGGGAGGAGGCGCTCGCCGCGAAGGCCGAGCACCCCACCGCTGTGCCGATCGCGGGCGGCACCGATGTCATGGTCGAGATCGACTTCGGCCACCGGCGGCCCGAGTACCCGCTCGACCTGAACTGCGTCGGCGAACTCTACGAGTGGGAGCCCGGCGGGCAGAGCGTGCGACCGTGCGCCCGTGTCCCGTACCGCGCGATCACGCGGAGTCTCCGTGCCGAGCCGCCGGGCCCCGCGCTCGCCTCGCACCCGGTCGCCTCCCCGCGGATCCGCGACCGCGGCGGCTTCGGCGGCAACCTCGGCACGGCCTCGCCGGCCGGCGACGTCCACCCCGCCCTCCTCGCGGCCGGCGCCGAGGTCGAGGTGGCGTCGGCGGCCCGCGGGACGCGGCTGATCCCCGTCGACGCGTCCCGTACGGGCGTCGAGCGCAACGCGCGCGGCCCGGACCCTCTGATCCCCACCATCCTCGACACGCCGGCCATGCCGGTCGACGTGCTCGAACTCGCCGACGAGCACGCCCCGTACGGGGTGCGCGGCGCCGGCGAGGCCCCGACCCTGTCGTCCGCCCCGGCCGTCCTCGCGGCGATCCGGGACGCGACGGGTCTCCAACTCGACCGAACGCCGGTACGTCCCGAGCACCGCACGGGAACCGTGTAGCCCGCAGGGGCCGCGACCGGTGCTTTTCCGGGGGGATCCGTCCCCCCGGCCCCACTGTTCGTCTCGGGCCGTCCCCCGGGTCGACTCATCCCAAATCCCGTGCCGCACAGGCGCGTGCGGGTGTCCCTATGAACCTTGGGAGTTGGCCCATGACCCACCAGTCAGTGGAGCCCAGGACCGCCGCCGAGGACGCGGGCGAAGGCAGCCGCGTCCCCGCAGGCCGGTCCTGGCTCGACCGGTACTTCCACATATCCAGAAGAGGATCCACGGTCGCCCGGGAAGTGCGCGGCGGCATCACCACCTTCATGGCGATGGCGTACATCCTCCTGCTCAACCCGCTCATCCTGTCCGGCAAGGACGCGGCGGGGGACACGCTCGGCCAGAAGGCGCTGATCACCGCGACGGCGTTCGCGGCGGCCCTCACCACACTGCTCATGGGCTTCGTCGGCAAGGTGCCGCTCGCCCTCGCCGCCGGCCTGTCCGTCTCCGGTGTCCTGTCCACCCAGGTCGCCCCCGAGATGACCTGGCCGCAGGCCATGGGCATGTGTGTGATGTACGGCGTGATCATCATGCTGCTCGTCGTCACCGGCCTGCGCGAAATGATCATGAACGCGATTCCGCTCGCGCTCAAGCACGGCATCACGATGGGCATCGGCCTGTTCATCGCGTTCATCGGTTTCTACAAGGCCGGCTTCGTCCACCAGGGCAAGGGCGGCCCCGTCACCCTCGGCCCAGCCGGTGAACTCACCGGCTGGCCGGTCCTGTTGTTCGCCGGCACCCTGCTGCTGATCTTCATGCTCCAGGCCCGGAACTTCCCCGGCGCCATTCTCATCGGCATCGTCAGCGGCACCGTCGTCGCCCTGATCCTGAACACCGCCGGTGTCATCGACCCCGGGCAGTGGGCCAACGGCACGCCCGAGCTGCACGGCAGCGCGGTCTCCATGCCCGACTTCTCGCTCTTCGGCGACGTCGAGTTCGGCGGCTGGGGCGAGGTCGGCGCGATGACCGTCGGGATGATCGTCTTCACCCTGGTGCTGGCCGGCTTCTTCGACGCGATGGCCACCATCATCGGCGTCGGCACCGAGGCCGACCTCGCCGACGACAAGGGGCGGATGCCGGGCCTGTCCAAGGCGCTGTTCATCGACGGCGCCGGCGGTGCCATCGGCGGTGTGGCGGGCGGTTCCGGCCAGACGGTGTTCGTGGAGTCGGCCACCGGTGTCGGCGAGGGCGCCCGCACCGGGCTCGCCTCGGTCGTCACCGGCCTGTTCTTCGCGGCCTGCCTGTTCTTCACCCCGGTCACCGCGATCGTGCCGCAGGAGGTCGCCTCCGCCGCCCTGGTCGTCATCGGCGCCATGATGATGATGAACGCCCGGCACGTGGACTGGGCCGACCGCGCCACCGCCATCCCGGTCTTCCTGACCGTCGTGCTGATGCCGTTCACGTACACCATCACCACCGGTGTCGCCGCGGGCGTCATCTCCTACGTCGCCATCAAGGTGGCCCAGGGCAAGGCGCGCGAGATCGGGGCCTTCATGTGGGGTCTGACGGTGGTGTTCCTCGTCTACTTCGCCCTCAACCCCATCGAGGGCTGGCTGGGAGTCCACTGACCTTCACGCCCCCGGGGTGCGTGGGGGCGCCGTGAACGAGCCGTGCCGGCAGGCGCCACGGACGGGCACATCCGTCCGGAAGCGCTCCCGGCACGGCGACGAGGATGCCCTGGCCGTCGGCCCGACCGGCGGCGTCAAGGGCGTCCTCGTCACACCGGTCCGGGCGGACGGTCCCGCCCGGACCGGTGTGCGCGACCGCGCCGGCCGTCGCCGCCAAGGGGAGGCGGCGACGGCCGCGCGGATCGCCAAGGCCACGAGGCCGGGCCTTCCGGGTCCGCTTCGACGGCGTCCGGGGTGTGCGGCGTGGGGCGTGTGCGGCAGGCAGCCTGGTTCAGGGCGTTTCGGCAGCTGGTCCGCCGTGCGGTGGTGTCGACGGCGGCCTGGTCGTACCGATCCGGGCGTGCGGTCTCGTTCGGCCAGTGCGCGCCCGGGTCCGCTTCGACGGCGTCCGGGGTGTGCGTCCGTCGCCCGAGGGCCGTCCGGAGGTCGGGGTGTGCGGCGTGGGGCGTGTGCGGTAGGCAGCTCAGTTCAGGGCGTTTCGGCGGCCGGTCCGCCGTGCGGTGGTGTCGACGGCGGCCTGGTCGTACCGATTCGGGCGTGCGGTCTCGTTCGGCCAGTGCGCGTGGCCGTGTGGATGGCCGGGGAACGACCGCGGCGGAGCCTTCCGGGTCCGCTTCGACGGCTCCCGAGGCACACGTCCGTCGCCCGAGGAGCGTTCGGAGGGCGGGGCGTGCGGCGTCAGATGTGTACGACAGGCGGCCCGCTCAGGGGCGTTCCAGCAGCCGGTCCGCCGCGCGGCCGAACAGCAGGCGGGACGCGCGTTCCAGGGCTCCGTCGAAGACCCGCGGCAGGAGGGCGACCCGCAGTTCCTCCCGCCACACCACCCGGCTGCCGCCCCCGGGGCCGGGCCGGACCTCGATCTCCGCCCAGCCCAGGACCACCCGCCCCCGCTTCTCCAGCCGGCACAGCCCGCCCTCCTCACCGGCCGGCGGGCGCCAGCGCGTCACCTCCATCACGTCGTCCACGGCGAACGGGCCGAGCCCGGACCGGGCGACGAACCGTGTGCCCGCGCGAGTCGGCGGGGGCGTGAGCACCCTGATGCGGGTCAGCGGGACGGCACCGGCGTGGCGCGGCCACTCGGTGAGCCGGCGCCATGCCTCGTCCGGCGGGAGGGGCACCGTACGCGTGAGGGAGAAAGGGGGCACGGCACGATCGTAGGCACCGCCGGTCCGTCGTGCCGGGGCGCGTCCGCCGCGGGAGCTACGGGCGGTACACCTTGCCGGGCTCCGCCTTGCCGGGGGCCAGCAGTTGGGGGACCGTCACGAAGACGTAGCCGCGCTGCTTCAGCCCGTCGATGACGCCGGGCACGGCCGGCACGGTCCCGGGGTAGATGTCGTGCAGCAGGATGATGCCGTCCCGGGACGACTGGTCCAGGACGCGCTTGGTGATGAGCGCCGAGTCGTCGGTCGTGTAGTCCTTGGCGGTCACGCTCCACAGCACCTCCGCCAGGCCCAGCTCCTTGCAGATCTCGTGCACGTTGGAGTCGGTGCGGCCCTGCGGCGGGCGCATCAGGGTCGGCTTGTGCCCGGTGAGCTTCTCGATCGCCTCGTTGGGCCGGTTCAGCTCCTCACGTATCTCCTTGTCCGATATCTTGGTGAGGATCTTGTGGTCCCAGGTGTGGCTGGCGACCTCGTGGCCCTCCGCCGCCATCCGCTTGACCAGCTCCGGGTACTTCTCGATGTGCCGCTTGCCGAGCAGGAAGAAGGTGGCCGGGACCTTCTTCTCCTTCAGGATGTCGAGCAGCCGCGCCGAGTTCTCGCTGGGCCCGGCGTCGAAGGTGAGCGCGATGCACTTGGCCTTGCGGCAGTCGACGCTGCCGAACTTGGCCGGCGCGCCGTGTGCCGCCTCGGCGCGGACGGTGCTCGGGGCGGTCGTGTCGACCTGGGCGCAGCCGGCCAGGGTCAGCGTCAGGCCGGCCGCGGCCGCCGCGCAGGCGAGGGCCCGGCGGCGCAACCTCCGGCCCGTTCCCTGCATCTTCCTGGGCGCGTGCTGCGGCGTGACGGTCGTGTCGGTCAAGAGTGGCATGCCGGGACTATACACTGCGTGTATAGTGCAACTGTTCGAACCTGTTGGGTGAAACCGGGCAAAGTCCCCGTGCACACCAGTAGTACCGGACGGGTACTCCGAGTAACCTCAAGGACCATGACGCGCACGGGGGAGCGAGTCGGCACGGCACGGTTACGGACACCCGCCTGGATCGCGCGCATCGAGACGCCGGACGGGCGGGTCCTCGGTGCGGGGGTGCTCCTCGCGCCCGAACGGGTCCTCACCGCCGGCCATGTCGTCCGGCCCGGCCACCACTACACCGTCCGCCTGGTCGGCGTGCCCGGCCTCGGCCCCGTCACCGCCACCGTCCGCCCCGACGAGCACGTGCCCCAGCGCGAGGACACCTTCGGCGACCGCAGCGGCGACCTCGCCCTGCTGCGCCTGGCACCGCCCCTGCCCCCCGAACACACCACCCGGCTCTACCGCCTCGCCGCCCCGCACGGACCCGTCAGCATGTACGGCTTCCCGGACGGCGACGACGGCGGGCGCTGGCACGGCGCCACCCTGGTCGCCGCCCGCGGCCGGGACAGCCAGGTCCAACTGCGCCCCCTCACCCCAGGCGAACTGGCCGCACCAGGCTTCAGCGGCGGCGGAGTCGTGGACCACGCCACCGACCAGGTCATCGGCATCGTCCTCAGCGTCGACGAGGGACCGGGCTCCGCGTTCAGCTACATGAGCCCCACCGAGACCATCCTCAGCCACCTGCCCCAGGTCGCCGCCTGGACCGACGGCGCCGAAGCCGTCGACCCCCGGCTGCGCACCGGCACCGGCCCCGCCGCCGGCCGGCTCGACGTGCCCTTCGGCACCGAACTCGCCTCCTGGTTCCGCGGCGAGGGCTGGCCGGTGCTCGTCACCGTCGTCCCCGCCGGCGGCGACCGCGCCTTCACCCTCCAGCGCGCCGTCACCCTCGCCGACCGCGAACTGCGCACCCACCGCAACACCAGCGCCGTCAGCCACGACCCGCCCGAGACCGTGCCGCCCGCCGGCGCCCACGACCTCGCCCTGGACGTCGAGGAACTGACCACCGCCCAGGTCATGGACCGGATCGCCGAACGCCTCGGCATCCGCGACGACCCCCGCCCGGAACGTCTCGGCACCCTGCGCCGTCCGCTCGCCGCCGTGCTGGCCGGCGTCGACGAGGCGGCCGAACCCGACACCCTGCTCGCGCTGCTGGACCGGCTCGCCCGGCAGGGCGCCCGGCTGCTGCTGGCCTTCCGCACCCCCGGCGAGCGCGCCGACCGCGCCGCCGAACTGCTCGTCCACCGCCCGCTGCGCGACCGCTGGGCCCGGCTGCGCAGCGAACTCGACCGCATCACCGAGGACTTGGGCCCGGCCCTCGACACCCGACGGGACCGCGTCCTGCCCGGCCCCGGCACCCGCCCGCTGCTGGACCGGGCCGAGGCCGGCGTACGGCGCACCCGGATGCTGCGCGCCTGGGTCGCCCACACCCCCGACCCCGAGCGCGACCCCACCGCCGCCGCCCTGCTGTTCACCTTCGAGGACGCCGTCGCCCGCCGCCGCCGGCGCCTGGAGAACGCCATCGGCCTGCTCGACGCCCGGCTGCGCCGCCGCGCCGAACTCCTCGGCCGCGTCGGCGCCGAATGGCCGCTGTGCCGGCAGCGGGCCGCCGCACACGGCGACCGGGTCATGACGGCGTACCGGCTCTACGAGGAGGCGCTGTCACTGCTGCGGCAGACCCCCTGCGACATCGAGCGGGCCGAGACCGCCGTCGAACGGTTCGTCGGCTTCTGCTCCACCACCGCACCGGAGGAGGAGGGCGCGTCGTGACCTCGTGCGTCCGGCCCGGCTGCACGGGCCGCATCATGGCGACCGGCTACTGCGACACCTGCGGCCACCGGCACGCCGAACCCCGCACCGCACCCCACCCCGGGCCCCGTACGGAACCGCGCCCAGGCCCCCGTACGGGACCGCCCGCACGGCCCCCGGACGCGGCCGCCGCCGAGGAGCCGCCCGGACCGGCGGCCGTGCACGCCGTCGCCGGACTCGGCGAACTCGACCAGCACGGACTGGTGGTCCTGCCCGAGGTCCCCGCCCCCGACGACGTCCTCCTCACCGACCCCCGCCCGCCCACCGGGGGCCGCCGCTGCGGCGCCGGCGGCTGCACCATGACCATCGGCGTCGGCTACGGCGGCCAGCCCGGCCGCGCCACCGGCCGCTGCCCCCGCTGCGGCACGCCCTACTCGCTGCTGCCCCAGCTCGCCCCCGGCGACATCGTCGCCGACCACTACAAGGTGCTCGGCTGCCTCGCCCACGGCGGCCTCGGCTGGATCTACCTCGCCGAGGACACCCGCGCCGACGGCCACCGCGTCGTCCTCAAGGGCCAGATCAACGTCCACGACGTCCTCGCCCGCCACACCGCCGTCGAGGAACGCCGCTCCCTCACCGCCCTGCACCACCCCGACATCGTCCGCATCGTCACCTACGCCGAACACCAGAGCGCCGGTCATCCCGCCACCGGCTACCTCGTCATGGACTACATCGGCGGCCGCTCCCTGCAACAGCTCATGGACGCCGACGACATCGAACGGATCTTCCACGGCCGCCCCCGCCTCGACCACGTCCTCACCTACGGCTGCAAGATCCTCGGCGCCCTCCAGTACATGCACGAACGCGGCCTGCTCTACTGCGACATGAAGCCCGCCAACGTCATCCACTTCGGCCGGGCAGTCAAGGTCGTCGACCTCGGCGCCGTCCGCGCCATCGGCGACCGCGCCTCCGCCTACGTCTACACGCCCGGCTTCGCCCCGCCCAAGGAGGAGATCGACCGCCGCGGCTGGCAGGTCGACAGCGACCTCTACACCGTCGGCATGACCCTCCAGGCCCTGGCCCGCGGCACCGAACCCGCCCCCGGCCTCGCCTCCGACTCCTTCCGCCGCGTCATCGCCCGCGCCACCCACGCCGAACCCCGCGCCCGGTTCCGCTCCGCCGCCGAGATGTCCCGCCAGCTCTGGGAGGTGCTGCGCGAGTTCCGCGCGCTCCGGTTCGGCGAACAACTCCCCGAGAGCTCCACCCTGTTCCGCCCCTCGGGCGCCGGCCTCGACGCCGGACTCGGCGCGATCCCCGCCCTCGGCCACTGGACCCGCCGCACCGGCGACCGGCCCGCAGCCCTGGACGTCTCCCCGCCCCACCCCGCCGAGGTGGCCGGCGCCCTGCCCGAACCCGTCCCCGACCCCGAGGACGGCGCCGCCCTGCTGCTCGACTCCTTCCCGCCCGACGCCCCCGACCGGGTCGCCCGGCAGTGGCCCCGAGAATCCCGCCTCGGCACCCCCGAGACCGCGCTGTGGCTGTGCCGCGCCTACCTGCGCAAGGGCGAGCAGCGAGCGGCGGAGAGCTGGCTCGCCGAGGCCGAGACCCAGCTCGGCGAACGCGCCGCCGCCCACGACTGGCGCATCGCCTGGCACCACGGCGTACTGCACCTCAGCAAGGGCGAGGTCGAGCTGGCCGGCGCCCGCTTCGACGCCGTCCACCAGGCGCTGCCCGGCGAGTACGTGCCCAAGCTCGCCCTCGGCTACTGCGCCGAACACACCGCCGGCACCCGCCCGGCCCGCGCCATGCGGTACTACGAGGCCGTCTGGAGACGGGACTTCGCGCACACCGCCGCCGCGTTCGGCCTGGCCCGCGGCCACCTCGCGGCCGGCGACCGGGACGCCGCCGTACACGTCCTCGACGAGGTCCCCGCCACCTCCCGGCACCACGACGCCGCCCGCGTGGCGGCCGTCCGCATCCGCGCCGGCATCCTGGGCGCCACCCCGCCCACCCCGGCCGACCTGCGCGACGCCGCCCGGCGCCTGCCCGAACTGCGCCTGGACGGCGGCGCCGCCGACGGCGAGTCCCGGGCCCGGCTGGTCGCCGAGGTCCGCGAGAACGCCCTGCACAGCCGCCCCGGCCAGGGCTGGGGGCCGGACTTCCCCGCCGGGGACCTCCTGGGCGACGGCGACGAGGACGGGCTGCGCACCCGGCTGGAGCAGTCCTTCCGGCAGCTCGCCGCGCAGGCCCGCACCGCCGGGGAACACGGCCGGCTGCTCGACCTGGCCCACGCCGTCCGGCCGATGACCACCTTCTGACCCACCCACCAGCTCCGGGAGAGACAGCGATGACCGTGGCCGAGGAGACCGAGGTGACGCTGGAGGTCGGCCAGCGGACGGAACTGCCCGCCCTGCCCGACCCGGCCGGGCCCCACCGCGAACGCGAGATGCACGCCATCCTGGAGATCGGGGTCCGCGGCCCGTCCGGCGCGCCGCACGCCACCCCCGCCCCCGGCACCGGCTCCGCCCTCGCCGAGGTGCTGATCGTCGACACCTCCCGCTCGATGCTCCACCCCCCGGCGAAACTCCACGCGGCCAAGGACGCCACCGTCGCCGCCGTCCGGATGCTGCCCTTCGGCACCGCCTTCGCCGTCCTCGCCGGACGGTTCGACGCCACCGTGGTCCACCCCGGCCCCGGCCGCCAGGTGCTCGCCGTCGCCCGGCCCGGCGAACGCGAGGCCGCCGAACGCGCGGTCCGCCTCCTGGACGCGGACGGCGGCACCGCCATCGGCGCCTGGCTCGACCTCGCCCGGCGGCTGCTCAAGGACCAGCCCGCACCCGTCAAACACGTCCTGCTGCTCACCGACGGCCGCAACGAGCACGACCACCGCTCCCGCCGGCCGCTGGAGACCGTCCTCGACGCCTGCGCGGGCCAGTTCGTCTGCGACGCCTGGGGCATCGGCGACGACTGGGACGCCGAACTGCTGCTGGCCATCACCCGGCGGCTGCACGGCCGCGCCCGCGCCGTCCGCCGGGAGTCCGAACTCACCGCCGCCTACGAGGAACTGATCGCCGGGCTGCTCGGCACGGCGGTGCCCGAACTGCGCATCCGGCTCACCCCGACCACCCCCGGCACGGTGATCCGCCAGGTGAAGCAGGTCGTGCCGAACGAACAGGAGCTGCGACCCGTCCCGGCCGGCCCCGGCGGACGCGCCGCGGAGTACGTCACCCGGGCCTGGGGCGACGAGGTACGGCACTTCCAGGTCGTCCTGACCGCCGACCCCGCCGGCCGGGAGAGCGGCGAGGAACTCCAGCTGGCCGCCGTGGAGATCGTCGTACCCGGCGTACGGCGCCCGCTGCGGCTGCCGCCGCCCCGGCCCATCCTGGTGCGCTGGACCGACGATCCGCTCGACGCCTCCCGGCAGCATCCCGGGGTCCGCCGGCACGAGCTGTACCAGCGGGCGAGCGCCGCCGTCGCCCAGGCGTACCGGGCCTGGCTGCGCGGCGCGGACGGCCGGGAGACGGCGGACCGCGAACTCGCCCGCGCCCTCGCCCTCGCCGCCGAGCTGGGCGACGCCCAACTGCTCGGCGCGCTCCGCCTCATCGAGTCCGCCCCCGGCACCGGCCGCGTCCGCCCCGGCCTGAAGGACGTCGACTGGCAGCACCTCATCCTCTCCAGCGCCCTGACGACACCTCCGGAGCCGCCCTCGGGGGAGGGCCGGAGGGGGCCTGCGGGTGCGGGCGCGGGGCGTGGGGGCACGGCGGGGGAGAGGGGGCAGGCGGCAGGGGTGTCCGGGACGGCGGGCCCGGCGGGGAGGGCGGTGGGGCGGCCGGTGGCGCCGGAATCCGGTGACCCCGGGAGCCGTGACGGCGGCGGGGCGGCCGTGACCGGGGTGGGTGGCGGCGGTACGGGCGGGGGTGGTGCGGTTTCGGGTGGTGCGGTTCCGGGTGCGGGCCGGGGTGGTGTGGCCCCGGACGGCGTGGGGTCGGGTGGTGCGGGCCGGGGTGGTGTGGTCCCGGACGGGGTGGGGCCGGGTGGGGCGGCACCGGCCGGTGCGGGTTCCGGCGGTGCGGGTTCCGGCGGTGCGGGGCTGGTTGACGCGAGCCTTGCCGGGTCGGGGCCGGGCGGGGAAGGTCCGGCCGACGCGGACCCTGCCGACCGGAGCCCGGACTACGCGGCGCCGGACTACGCGGCGCCGGACCACGCGGCGCCGGGCGGCATGGGCGCGGACCGGGCCGGAACGCCCGGATCGCCGGGGCCGGGTGCCGTACGGGCCGCCGGTGCCGGTGCCGTGCCCCGTCCGGGCGCCGCCGGTCCCGCCCTGCCCGTCCGGCCCGACGGGCTGATCGAGTGCCCGGAGTGCCGCTGGCTCGGCCCGGCCGACTCCGTCTACTGCGGAGGCGACTGCGGGCGGCTGCTGAGAGGGGCGTCGGCATGAACCCCGGAAACGCGGGGACACCCGGCGCGGGCGCGGGCGCCGGCTCACCCGGCCATCCACCGTTCGCACCGTCCCCGCAGCACCAACAGGCGCCCCGCTCCCCGGAGTTGTCGACCCGCCGCACCGACCGCCGTACGCCCGGCCGATGGCCCAGGACACTCGCCCGGCTCGTCTCCCGGCTCACCGGAACCGGCACCCGGCCCCCCGACGGCGGCAGCACCACCGCGCGCGACCTGGCCCTCCGGCACCGCCTGCTGCTCGCCCTGTCGGCCCTGCTCACCCTGTCGCTGTTCGTGTCGTACCAGGGCGTGCACGACGACGCGGACCCGCTGCGCACCTCCACCGCCCCGGCCGTGCTGTCCCTGGACACCGCGCTGTACGCGCTCGGCCAGGCCCAGCGGGACGCCGCCCAGCCCGCCCCGACGAGCGACTTCCAGAAGCAGATCTCGGTCGCCGTGCAGAGCCTCGCCGCCGCCGCGGCCGACGACGACCTCGGCGGGCCCGGGGGCCGGCAGGCCCTGCAGACGGTGGCCGGTCTGATCACCGTCTACGCCGACAAGGTTCAGCGGTCCCAACTCCAGCCGGATGGAAGCGTCTTGCGCGAGGCGTACCTCAGCTACGCCACCAGCGTGCTGACGGAGAAGGGCTCCGGCATACAGGACCGGCTGAAGGCCCTGCAACGGCAGCAGCGCGCCGCCGTGCACCGGCAGACCTCCTTCGGCCCGCTGCTGTGGCTCGCCTGGAGCGTCACCCTGCTGCTCGCCCTCGCCCTGACCGCGGCGCTGCTGGAGACCCAGCGCTTCCTGCGCCGCCGCTTCCGGCGCCGCTACAACCGGCACCTCATCGCCGCCGGGCTGCTGTCGCTCGCCGGTGTCGCCGTCACCGCGCTGTTCACCGTGTGGACGCAGGCGGGGATGACCGACACCCGTACCCTGCTCGACCGCCCGCTGTCCGGGCGGCTCATCCCCGACGCGGGGCGGCACACCGCCTCGTACCTGGCCGGCACCGGCTTCCGCGCGGCGGCGGCGGTGTGGATCCTGATAGGAGGCGCCTTGCTGATGGCACTGGCCGAGACGGGCCTCAGGCGGCACATCGACGACTACCGGTTCAGGCCCCGGTGAGCGCGCACCCCGGCGGCCCGGCGACGGCCGCCCCCGGCCCCGGGCCCCGCCGCTCCCGCCGTCCGGCCCGCGTGGTCACCGTGGTGGTGAGCTGCCTGGCCGTCCTGGCGGCGGTGGCCGTGGTGGGCGTACGCGCCCTCGGGAACGAGCCGTCCGTCACCCTGCTGGCCAACTGGACCGGCGGCGACGAGCGCCACTTCCGCGAGGCGGTCGTCGAACCCTTCGAGCGCGAGTACCGCATCCGCGTCGACTACCAGGGCAGCAACGCCGAGAGCCAGGTGCTCGGCGCCGATGTCGAGGCCGGCACACCGCCCGACGTGGTGGTGCTCACCGGTCCCGGCGAACTCGCCGAGTACGCCCGGCAGAAGCACCTCGTGCCACTGGAGAACCTGGTGCGCCGCGAGGACTTCGGCCCGTCCTGGGCCACCCCGCTGGCGGACGGGCACGTGTACTGGTTCCCGCTGAAGGCCGACCTGAAGAGCATCGTCTGGTACCCGGCCGGCCTCGGCGAACGGGAGTTGCGGGACGCCGTGCGCCGGCCGGCCGCGTGGTGCCTCGGCATGGGCTCCGGCGCCACGAGCGGCTGGCCCGGCACCGACTGGATCGAGGACATCCTGCTCCAGCGCCACGGCCCCGCCGTCTACGAACGCTGGGCGAGCGGCGACCTGTCCTGGCGGTCCCCGCAGGTGAGGTCCGCCTGGACGGCCTGGCGCGACCTGATCGGCGCCGGCGGCGACGCGGGCCTGGTCCGGCGGGCCCTGAAGACCCCGTACCAGTCGGCGTCGGATCCGGTCGCCGCCCGCCCGCGCGGCTGCACGCTGGAGCACCAGGCGTCGTTCATCCGCGGCCGGCCCGCCTGGCGGCAGACCGACGGCCGCTACGTCTCCTCCGCCGAGCTGCTCCTCGGGACCGCCCCGCGCGCCTGGGAGGTCTCCGGGGACCTCGTCGCCCTGCTGCACGACACCCCGCAGGCCCGGAAGCTGATCCGCTACCTGGCCTCGGCCGACGCCCAACGGGCCTGGAACGAGGGGGAGTCCGGCTTCTCCGTGCACGCCGGTCTGCCGCCCGCCGCCGACGGCTCAGGATCCGCCTGGCACCGCTCCCTCGCCCGCGTCCTGCGCGACGGGAAGGCGGCGCACTGCTTCGACGCCTCCGACGCCATGCCGCCCGCGGTGCGCGACGCGTTCGCCGAGGCGGCCGTCGAATTCCTCGCCCACCCCGACCGCTTGGACCGGCTGCTGGGCTCCCTGGACACCCTCAGCGGCACCCGGGACCTGACCTGGCTGCCGTCGGTGTGCGACCGGACGTAGCGGCCCGGCACGGGACAGGAGGGCGGGCATTGGAAAGGGGGCGTTGCGGGCCGCTCGTGGTGGCCCGCAACGCCCCCCGGCACATCCCCGAGGGGTACTCGGGAAGTCTTCCGGGTTACGAGTTGACCTGCGCGGTCACCAGGTCCGAGAAGGTGGTCAGCCGGGTGTAGACACCCGGGTAACCGGCCTCCGCGCACCCCTCGCCCCAGGAAGTGATCCCTGCCAGGACGCCCCCGATGAGCAGGGGACCGCCGCTGTCGCCCTGGCAGGTGTCCACGCCGCCGGAGGAGTATCCGGCGCACACCATGTCGGACTGGACGAAGTCCGACCCGTAGGAGGAACGGCAGCTGGAATCGGACACGATCGGCACGGTCGCGGTCCGCAGCTGGTTGGAGGAGCTGCCGTTCTCCGAGGTGGTCCCCCAGCCGAGGATGCGGGCCGAGGTGCCGGCCGCGTAGACGCTCGTCTGCGAGGAGGAGACGTACTTGGCCGTGGTGTACGGCATCGACGTCGACAAGGTCAGCACGGCCACGTCGTCGCCGTTGGTGGCGTCCGTGTAACCCGGGTTGATCCAGATCCTGCTGACCCGGCTCACCGTGCCGTTGGTGCCGTTGAGGTAGGTCCGGCCCCCGACCACGCGGACGCTGCTCGTGGTCTCGCCGACCATACAGTGCGCGGCGGTGACGACCTTGGTGGGTGACACCAGGGTGCCGCCGCAGAACTGGTTCTGGGACGCGTCCGTGATCTGCATCATGAACGGGTACGAGGTCGTCGTGGTGGTCGTACCGCCGACGATGGGCTGGGGTGCGGCGCTCGCGGTGGGGGAGGCGAGCAGCGCGGTCGCCGCGGCGGCGGCGGTGGCCACCAGGGTCGCGGCGGTCTTTCTCACACGTCTGGGCCCGAACATGAGTCTCCTCAGTGGGGGTTGCACCGGTGGGGGGTCGCGCGGGTGTCGGTGGGCGGTGTGCACGGGGAGGTCGCAGGACCGACCCCGTGTGCCCGGGCGAGCGGCACGCCCTTTACGCTAGGACCCGGAACCCACGGCTCCCAATGAGGGAACCCCCTAAGGGGCTGGGTGAGGGAAAACCCTCGGTCCGGTTCAGTTAACTAGGGCCGTGCTCAGCGCGCCCGTCGAGCCGCCGCCAATCGGACGATGTCGACCCGCGACCGGATCCCCAGTTTGCGGTAGACCCGGGTCAGGGTCGCCTCCACCGTCTTCACGCTGATGAACAGCCGGGCCGCGATCTCCCGGTTGGTGGCCCCCTCCATGACCAGCGCGGCGACCTGACGCTCCATCGCCGCCAGCACCTCCAGCGCGGCCGGCGCCTCCGGCCGGTCCGGCACCGGTTCCGGCTCGGGGGCGGCGAGCGCGTCCTCCACCTGGCGCAGCCAGGGCAGCGCCCGGCAGCGCCGGAACATCCGGGCGGCCTCGTCGAAGGCCGCCGCGCCGGGGCCCCGGCCGCGCAGCCGGGCCAGCGCGAACGCGGCCCGCGCCTCCTCCAGGCCGTAGCCGAGCTTGCCGAGCCGGTCCTGAGCGGACGTCAGCTGGGCGACGGCGGCCTCCCGGTCGCCCCGGGCGGCACGCACCAGCGCCTCGGACCGGTCCAGCACGGCGAGCACGCTCTCCCGGCCGAGCCGGAGCGCGTGCTCCCGGCTCACGTCGATGACGTCCTGCGCCTCGGCCGCCTCACCGGTACGGACCAGCGCCTCCGCCAGATCCCCCTGCCAGCGGCCCCGGGCCGGGTCGGTGATGCCGAGCCCCAGCTCCAGGCTGCGCACCCGGCGCAGCGAGCGCACCGTGCCCGCCGGGTCCCCGGCCACCAGCTGGGCGTACCCGAGGGCGCCCAGCGCCCGGGAGAGGTACATCTGGTCGCCGTCCTCCTCGGCGTGCTGCACCGCCTCCCGGGCGAGCGCCAGCGCCCGGTCGACATCGCCGCCGGAGGCCTCCGCGAGCGAGGTGAGCATCGCCGAGGCGGTCTCGCCGATGCCCGAGTCCCTGGCCAGCCGCAGGCTGTCGCGGGCCAGGTCCAGGGCGCGCCCGCAGTGCCCGGCGCGCAGCTCGGTCTCGGCGAGGCCGCGCAGGAAGTGCACCTCGCTCTCCACCGAGCCGCGCCGGCGGACCTCGCGCAGCAGCGCGGTGACGGTGGTCCGGGCCTCGGCCAGCTGGTCGCCCATCACCAGCCAGCGGAACCGGGCGCTGCCCGCGCCGTTGTGATGGCAGGCCACCCGGGGATCCTGGGGCTCGCGCAGCGCCCGTTTGATGGTGCGCGGTGCCTCCGGATGGCCCATCAGGGTCTCGGTCTGCGCCTGGAAGGCCAGGGCGAGCAGCTCGGTGCGCCGGTCCTGGCCGCGCGCGGCCAGCTCGGCGGCGTGCGCGGCGGCCTGCCGGGCCTCGGTGAAGTCGCCCTCCACGATCAGCGCCCGCCAGGCCAGCTGGTAGTGCACCAGGGCCAGCAGCCGGGGGTCGTCCCCGGCGTCGGCGAGGGCCTGCGGGAAGACGGCGTCGACCTCGGTCATGGTGTGGCCGGCGGTGTCGATGACGATGATCCAGGCCCGTACCCGCTCGGCGGGCACACTCGCCCGGGTGAGCACCTCCCGGGCGATGTCCCGGGCCAGGTCGACCTCCCCGGCGGTGATCGCGTCCTCTGCGGCGGCGAGCCGGCGCTCCTCCGGGCCCGGGCTGCCGTCGGCGGGGGTGCGCCGCGCGGCGAGCAGCCCGAGCTGGGCGGCGACCGAGGGCGCCCCGCGGTCCCGGGCGAGGGCGGCGGCCTCGGCGAGCCGGGCGGCCACCTCCGGGTCCGTGCCGGTGGTGGCCAGGGCCAGGTGCCGGGCCCGCTCTATCGGGTCGGAGGCGGCGGTGGACAGCGCCGCGTGCGCCGCCCGCCGCTCGTGCGCGGGCGCCTCCGCGTACAGCGCCGCGGAGATCAGCGGGTGCGCGAACCGTACGGCGGGGGCGTCGGGCTCGGTGGCCAGCAGCCCGAGTTCGGCGGCCTGGGCGCACTCGGCCTCGGCGTTCTCCCGGCCGGCCGCGCGCAGCAGCGCCGGGGTGGGGCGGGCGCCGGCGCTGGCCACCAGCAGGGTGCGGCGGGCCTCCACCGAGAGCATGTCCAGGCGGCTGAGCACCAGGGCGCGCAGCGAGGTCGGCACGGGCAGCGGCTCGCCGGGCCGGGGCGGGGTGGGGCTGTCGGCGAGGGCACGGCCCAGTTCCAGGGCGAACAGCGGGTTGCCGCCGCTGGTGCGGTGGATCTCGCGCACCGTCGAGCGGGGCAGGCCGCCGTGGCCGCGGTGGTCGAGCAGCTGGGCGACCTGGGCGCGGGTGAGCGGGCCGAGCCGGACGGCGAGGGTGCCCGGCGGACAGGCGCGCAGCTGACGGTCGTACTCCTGGCTCTCCTGGCCCTCCGTGCGTACCGCGCACAGCAGTTGCACCGGGGTGCCCTCCAGGCGCCGGGCGGCGAAGCCGAGGAGTTCGGCGCTGGCCGGGTCCAGCCACTGCAGATCGTCGGCGACGACCAGCACCGGGCCGTCGGCGGCGAGCGCGCGCAGCGCGGAGAGCACCGCCAGGCGCAGCGCGAGGCCGTCGCGCTGGAGGCTGGACTCGCCGCGGCCGGTGAGCGCCGACTCCAGGGCGGTGCGCTGGGCGGCGGGCATCCGGGGGGAGACCTCGTCCAGGACCAGGCCGAGCAGATCGGCGAGGGCGAGGAACGGCAGATGGGATTCGGACTCCGTCGCCGAGCACCGCAAGACCGTGCGCGCGGTGGCACCGTATTCCTCGGCCAATGCCCGCAGGACGGTGGATTTCCCTATTCCGGCGGGGCCGTGGAGCAGCACACTGCCGCCCGAGGCGAGTTGCTCACGGGCGCCGGCGAACAGCTCTTCGCGGCCGATGACCAGGTCGGGGCGGCACCTGGCAGACTCCTGGAAGTCCCGTCGCACGGTCACCGCTCCCCTCCTGTGTCGTGTCCGGGCCAAATTCTAGGCAACGATCCCTGAAATTCGGACGGAAGCCGTGGTGAGGGAAATAACAAACGGTCAAGCAGAGGGAAATTCAAAGCGACGCCGGATGAATGGGCAGGTTTCCCAACCGTCTTCGGGCCACGGTCCCACCCGCCGGGTCGCGCTCACCGCCTCCCCTCGTGTGCGGACGCCCGGCTTCCGCGGCGCCGGACGCGGACAACTCCTGACCGCCTCGGGGCCGGTGCCCGGCCGCCCGGCTCCCGCCGTCACCCAGGACAGCACGTCCGGTTCGCGCCACGCCAGGGTCACGCCCCCGGCTCGTGGCGGTGCGGTCGGCGGCCCGCCCCCGGCTCGTGGCGGCGCGGTCGGCCGTCCGTACCCGGCGAGCGGTTCGGCCCGCGGTCCCCGGCCGGCGATCCGGGGCACCGGCGCCCGCACCACCGCGTGCGCCCCGCACCCCTGTTCCCGGCCGGCACCCTGACCGACCGCCCCGGGCTGCGGCCGGGCCCTGGCGGGCGGCTTCCGCGCGTCGTTCCCCACCACCGGCGCCTGTTCCACGTCGTGCGCCGCCGCCATCGCCACCGCCACCGCCGCCGTCGCCGTGTCCGGCGGCTGGTCGCCGAGCGGCCGGGGCGAGCGCGGTGCGCCGTGGAGCGCTCCGCGCCTTCGTTCCCGGTCGGCGCCCCGAGTGACCGCGCCGGGCTCCGGCCGGGCCCTGGCGGGCGGCTCCCGTACCTCGTTCCCCACCACCGGCGCCTGTTCCACGTCGCGCGCCACCGCCGCCGTCGTCGCCGTGTCCGGCGGCTGGTCGCCGAGCGGCCGGGGCGAGCGCGGTGCGCCGTGGAGCGCCCCGCGCCTCTGTTCCCGGTCGGTTCCCCGAGCGACCGCCCCGGGCTCCGGCCGGGCCAGGGCGGGCGGCTTCCGCGCCTCGTTCCCCACCACCGGCGCCTGCTTCACGTCACGCGCCACCGCCATCGCCGCGTCCGGCGTACGGTCGCCGAGCGGCCGGGCCGGGCGCGGCGCGCCGTGGAGCACCCCGCGCACCCCGCGCACCCGGCGCCGCATCACCACCGGCACCGCGAGCACCGCGTGGATGGCCTCGGCGGCCACCGGGGCGTCGTACGCATGGCTGACCCGCCGCGACCGCGCGCAGTCCGGCACCGCGTACGACCGGGCCGGCGCCCCCGCCGTGCCGCCCGGCCCGGGGCCGGAGGTCACCGTGAGCGAGCGCGGCGCCGCCGTGGCCGGGGCGCTCGGCTCGCTGACGCCGAGGCGCGGCCGGCCGGGCTCCACGAGGCCGTCGAAGGCGACGGGCGGCTGCCCTGTGGCGCGCCGCGGCGGGGCCGGCGCGCCGCGTGTCCCCGCCGCCACGGCCTCTGCTGCCACCTTGACGCTCCTTCGGTGCGGGCGACCCCGTTCGGGGGTAGTGAGACCCGCATCACGGATTAGACGATGCCGGGGAGCCGCCCGGCAATGGTCCGGTACCGAGGAGGACGTGGATGACGGCGACCGAGACGTTCCGCGAAGCCAGGGACTTCCTGCTGGCACACCGCGAGGACTACACCACCGCCTACGAGGGCTTCCGCTGGCCCCGGCCCCGGCACTTCAACTGGGCGCTGGACTGGTTCGACGTCATCGCCGAGGGCAACGACCGCACGGCGCTGCACATCGTCGAGGAGGACGGCACCGAGACCCGGCTGTCCTTCGCCGAGCTGTCCGCGCGCTCCAACCGGGTCGCCCGGTGGCTGCGCGAACGCGGGGTCGCCCCCGAGGACCGGATCCTCGTCATGCTCGGCAACCAGGCCGAGCTGTGGGAGACCGCGCTGGCCGCGATGAAGCTGCGCGCGGTCGTCATCCCGGCCACCCCGCTGCTCGGCCCCGCCGATCTGAGTGACCGGGTGGAGCGGGGCCGGGTGCGGCACGCCATCGTCCGGGCGGAGGACACCGCCAAGTTCGCCGACGTGCCCGGCGGCTACACCCGGATCAGCGTCGGCGGCCTGCCCGAGGAGGGCTGGGAGCCGTACGAGGACGCCTACGCGGCCCCCGCCGACTTCGTCCCGGACGGCCCGACCCTGGCCGACGACCCGCTGATGCTCTACTTCACCTCGGGCACGACCGCCCGCCCCAAACTGGTCGAGCACACCCACACCTCGTACCCGATCGGCCATCTGTCCACCATGTACTGGATCGGGCTCGAGCCCGGCGACGTCCACCTGAACATCTCCTCGCCCGGCTGGGCCAAGCACGCCTGGTCCAACCTGTTCGCCCCGTGGAACGCGGAGGCGACCGTCTTCGTCGTCAACTACACCCGCTTCGACGCCGGCCGGCTGATGGCCGAGATGGACCGCGCCGGCGTCACCACCTTCTGCGCCCCGCCGACGGTGTGGCGGATGCTCATCCAGGCCGACCTCACCCGGCTGGCGAACCCGCCCCGCGAGGCCGTGGCCGCCGGCGAACCGCTCAACCCCGAGGTCATCGAACAGGTCCGGCGCGCCTGGGGGGTGACCATCCGGGACGGGTTCGGCCAGACCGAGACCGCCGTGCAGGTCGCCAACACCCCCGGCCAGCCGCTGAAGACCGGTTCCATGGGCCGGCCGAGCCCCGGCTACCGGGTGGTCCTGCTGGACCCGGTCTCCGGCGAGCCGGGTGTCACCGAGGGGGAGATCGCCCTCGACCTGGCCGAGCGCCCGGCCGGCCTGATGACCGGCTACCACGGCGACCCGGACCGCACGGCCGAGGCCATGGCGGGCGGCTACTACCGCACCGGGGACATCGCGACCCGGGACGAGGAGGGCTACCTCACCTACATCGGGCGCAGCGACGACGTGTTCAAGTCCTCCGACTACAAGGTGAGTCCGTTCGAACTGGAGAGCGCGCTGCTGGAGCACGAGGCGGTGGCCGAGGCCGCGGTGGTGCCCGCCCCGGACGAGCTGCGGCTCGCCGTGCCCAAGGCGTACGTCGTGCTCGCCGAGGGCTGGGAGCCCGGGCCCGGCACCGCGAAGGTCCTCTTCGAGCACTCCCGTGAGGTGCTCGCCCCCTACAAGCGCATCCGCCGGCTGGAGTTCGGCACCCTGCCCAAGACCGTCTCCGGCAAGATCCGCCGGATCGAGCTGCGCGAGGCCACGGCCGAGGGCTCGTCCGACGAGTACCGCGAGGAGGACTTCCGCTGACCGCGCGGCCCCCGCACACGGCGGCCGAGGTGACCAAGGCCGCCGTGTGCGGGGGCGGTGAGCGTGTGCGCGGGGCCGTGCGGTACGAACACGGCGGGCCCGTGCGGGGCGTCAGTCCGGCAGCAGCACGAGGGAACCGGTCGTGGCGCGGGACTCGATCGCCCGGTGGGCCTGCTCCGCCTCGGACAGGGCGTAGGTACCGCCGAACCGTACGCGCAGTACGTTGCCGGACAGCGCGCCGAAGACCTCGTTCGCGCGCCACAGCACCTCGGCGCGGGTCCGGACGAAGTGCGGCAGCACCGGCCGGGTCACCAGCAGCGAACCCAGTTCGGCCAGACGTTGCAGATCGAACGGGGGCACCCGGCCGCTCGCGGATCCGAACAGCGCGAGGGTGCCGCGCGGCCGGAGCGAGGCGAGGCTCGCCTCGAAGGTGGCCGCGCCGACACCGTCGTAGACGGCGTGGACACCCTCCCCGTCCGTCAGTTCCCGGACCTGACCGGCGAGATCGTCGCCGTAACGCAGCACGTGCCAGGCCCCGGCCTCCCGGGCGAGCTTCTCCTTCTCGTCGGTGGACACGGTGGTGATCACCTTGGCGCCGCGCGCCGCGGCCCATTGCACCAGGAGCTGGCCCATACCGCCGGCCCCCGCGTGGATCAGGACCGGCTCCTCCGGCGCCGGCCGGTACACCGACTCCAGGAGGTAGTGCGCGGTCATGCCCTGCAACAGCGCGCCACCGGCGACCTGCCAGTCGATCCCGTCGGGCACCGGCACGCACTGGTCGGCGGGGACGGCCACGAGCTCGGCGTAGCTGGACCTGCCGTACGCCCAGGCCACCCGGTCCCCGACGGCGACCTCGGCCCCCTCGCCCACCGCCACGACCTCGCCCGCTCCTTCGAGGCCCGGAATGGGCAGTTCGGCGGGATACTCCCCCCTGCGCACGTAGACGTCGCGGTAGTTCACACCGATCGCCCTGGTCCGCACCAGCACCTCACCCGGCCCGGCGACCGGGTCCGGCATCCGGCGGTACCGCAGCGCGTCCGGGCCGCCGGGCTCGGTCACCACTATCGCGTGCACGAGGTCTCCCTTTCTCGTTCCCGTCGGTTCGACCGTTCTCGTTCCCGGTTCGACCGCATCACGCCGTCCGGGCCTTGTGCGCGCGGCGGAACCGGTACAGCACCGGTTCGGTGTAGCCGTTCGGCGCCGTCGCACCCCGCGTGATCAGTTCGCGGGCCGCCTGCCACGCGAGGGAGGATTCCCCCGCGGACAGCAGCGGCCGGTAGCCCGGCTCGTCGCGGAGGCGGTCGTCCAGGACCGCCGCCGTCCGGCGCAGGCCGTCGTCCACGTCCTGTGCGGTGATCACGTCGTGGAGCAGCCAGTTCGCCAGCATCTGGGTCGACATCCGCAGGGTGGCGCGGTCCTCGAGGACGACGACACCGTCGAGGGCGGGCATCGGGGAACTGGCGACGGCGCGCTCGATCCAGCGCACCGCGTAGCCGAGGACGGTGTAGCAGTGGGCGTCCAGCTCCGTCCGCAGATCAGTGACGGTTCCGGCGACCGGCGGACGCAGGAGCTCCTCCAAAGAGTGGCGCGGTCCGGCCGCCGCGATCTCGCGCTGCACGCCCGCGATGTCCACCTGGTGGTAGTGCACGGCGTGCAGCGTCGCGGCGACGGCGGTCGGCACCCAGGTCATCCCCGCGCCCAGGGAGAGCTGGCCGCTCTTGGACTCGAACAGGTCGCGCATCCGGCCGGGCGTGGGCCACATGCCCAGCCCGATCAGACCGCGGTCCTGAAGGCCGGCGGCGAGGCAGGTGTCGACGTGCCACCGCTCGTACGCCTGCTGCCAGGTCTGGGTCCTCATGGCGGCCTTGCGCACCACGGGCCCGGCCGCCATCGAGGTGCGGATCTCGTCGCCGGTCCGGTCGAGCAGGCCGTTGTTGGTGGAGACGACCCGATGCCGGACCGCCTTCAGGCACGCCGCCAGGTTGACGGTGGTGCGCCGCTCCTCGTCCAGCAGCCCCAGTTTCACCGTGTGCTCCGGGAGCCCGAGCAGGCACTCCACGCGGCCGAACAGCTCGTCGACGAAGGCGAACTCGTCCGGCCCGTGCAGTTTCGGCACCGCCAGATACACCGCGCCGGCCCGGGAGTTCACCCGGGAGGTGTCGCCCCGCAGGTCGTGCAGCGCCGCGAGGGTGGTGATCACGGCGTCCACGATGACCTCGGGCACCTCGGCGCCCTCGGGGTCGAGGATCGCGTCCGTGGTCATCAGCGGCCCCACGATCCGGGCGAACAGCAGGGCCCGCCCGGGGAGCGACAGGTGGCCGCCGTCCGGGGCGGTGTACCGGCGGTCGGGGTTCATGCCGCCGCCGTCCGGCGCCGTGTAGCTGCCGCGCATCAGACGCAACCAGGCGCGGTGGACCTCGATCTTGTCCGTGACGTCCACGGCGGCGACACAGTCCTCGAAGTCCATGATCGTGGTGATCCCGGATTCGGGGACCACGTCCTGGATGCCGGCCGCGTCGAGCCGGCCGAACTCGCCGTCCGGGTCGAACTCGATCTCCACGTGCAGGTGGTGATGTTCGATCAGCACGGCCGACGGCCGCGCGGGATCACCGCGGAATCCGGCCAGCCGCGCCGTGGGGGCCAGTGTGCCGGACGTGCCGTCGGACAACTCCACGCGCAGTACGCCGTCCACGACCTGATAACCCGTCGCATCCGCGTGCGAGCCCTTGTCGAGCGGCGCCATCACGTCGAGGAGGCCGCGCGCGAAGTCGATGACGGCCTTGCGGCGTTCGGCGGCGTCTCCCGGGGGGATCACGTCGGTGTCGTACAGGGCGCGGTACAGCGACCCCCACCGGGCATTGACCCCCTCGATCGCGAAGTCCTCGTCCACCACCGGCACCAGCAGCTGCGGGCCGGCGATCCGAGTGATCTCCGCGTCCGTTCCGGCGGTGTCCACGGTGAACGGCTCGGGCGTCGCGGCCAGGTAGCCGATCTCGGTCAGATACCGGCGGTACGCGTCCGCGTCGAAGTCCTCGCCGCGGTGCTCGGTGTGCCAGGCGTCCAGGCTGTCCTGCAGTTCGCGGCGGCGGGCCAGCAACGCGCGATCGCGCGGCGCGAGGTCGGCGATCAGCCGCTCGAACCCCGCCCAGAACTCCCCGGCGGCCACGCCGGTGCCGGGGAGGGCCTCCAGCTCCACGAAATCCCGGAACGCGCGCGCGACCCGCAGGGACCCGATCCGGACCCGTGCGTCCGCGGCGACGTCAGCGATGCTCATACAGGCACCACACCATCGACGCCTCCAATTTCTTCAAGATCTTCAGGTTCTCGATGGACTCGACGACGTCCACCGATCCGATGCAGGCATCGACGACCTGCTCGCTCACCAGCCGCGCGGCCTCCGGCTTCGCCCGCACCGTCGAGACCTCCACGCCGGCCGGCATGTGCTCGCGCACGAACTGCAGGGTGGCCGGGTGTGCCGCCGCCGTGCGGATGTCCGCCAGTCCGCCGGAGAAGTCCGAGTGGACCGCGACGCACATGGGCTTGGTCGGTGACTCCCAGACCCCGACCATCGTCATCGACCGCAGCTTGCTGAAATGAAGGTCGACCCAGGAGTCGACCACCGCTCCGTCGCGCATGTCCAGATAGCCGGCGGCGACCAGCGCCTTGCCGCCGTGTGTCTCACAGTTGTCGATGGCGGCACGGAAGGAGGGGAAGAGTTCGATGTTCTCGCCCCCGATGCGGAGGGCCTCCGCGTGCGCGTCCGTCCCCGACGGACCGAGCGTCTTGATGACGTCCTGCTTCACCATGATGCAGTCCCCGTACTGCTGGAAGCGTTCGATTCGTAGGTTTTCAGGTGGGCGGCCTCGCCGACGGTACGGCAGCCGGACAGGGCGAGATCCGTCTCCAGTTCCTCGCGCAGCAGCGACAGCACCGCCTCGACGCCCGACTCGCCGCCGACGGCGAGCCCGTAGAGGACCGGCCGCCCCAGCAGGACGCCGTCGGCGCCGCGCGCCAGGGCCTTGAGTACGTCCGTGCCCGAGCGGATACCGCCGTCGACGAGCAGTTCCACCGTGTCGCCGACGGCGTCCCGGATCTCCGGCAGCACCGTGAGCGCGGGCACGGCTCCGTCGAGCTGACGCCCGCCGTGGTTGGAGACCACCAGCGCGTCCACGCCGGAGCGCACCGCCCTGACGGCGTCCTCGCGCGTCAGGATGCCCTTCACGACGAGCGGCAGCCGGGTGCGCGCCCGCAGCCACTCGATGTCGCCCCACGCCAGTGAGGGGTCGAACATCTCGGTGGTGTGTGTGGCGACGGCCGAGCCCGCGCCCGAGGCCCGTTGCGCTCCGGTCGCGGCCTCGCCGCGCAAGTGGGCGGCGTAGACGTCGGGCGGCAGCGCGAAGCCGTTGCGGTGGTCTTTGAGGCGACGGCCCAGCCGGGGCACGTCGACGGTGAGCATGAGCGCCTGGCAGCCCGCGGCCTCGGCCCGGCCGACCAGTTCGGCGGTGGCGCCCCGGTCCCGCAGCCAGTACAGCTGGAACCACAGGTCGGCACCCGACTCGGCGATGCGTTCCACCGGTGTCCCGCTGAGCATCGCCACGGTGAAGGGCACGCCCGCCGTCTTCGCCGCGCGTGCGGTGGCCGACTCGCTGTGCGGGTGGACCAGCCCGTGGTAGGCCATCGGCGCGATGGCCACCGGCAGGCTCGCCTCGGTGCCGACCAGGCGGGACGCGGTCGACACGTGCGACACGTCCCGCAGCATCCGCGGGGCCACGTACAGGTTGTCGAAGGCGCGCCGGTTCGCCGCCACGCTCAGTTCGGCACCGCTGCCGCCGGAGACGAAGTCCCAGGCGCCGGGCGGTGTCACGGCGCGGGCCGCGTCGGCGAAATCGGCCACGGAGTGCGGCGGGCTCGGTTGCCCGGCCTCCACCACGTCCGTCACCGCTCCTCCCGCTGGTCCCGTTCCGCCTTCCTGGCCTCGAACAACGCCTTGACGTTGCCCTTGCCGAAGGTCTCGGCACCGAACCGCTCGATCACCTCGAAGAAGAAGGTCTTCCGCGGATGCGTCGAGTAGGTGAAGATCTGGAACAGCTCGCCGCCGTGGTCCCGGTCGGCGAGGATGCCCAGTTCGCGCAGCTGCTCGACCTCGTGGCGCTTCACACCGCCGAGGCGGTCGGGCAGCATGTCGTAGTAGGCGCCCGGAGTGTCGAGGAATCGCACCCCGCGCCCGCGCAGGTTCTGGACGGCCGTCACGATGTCCGCGCAGCCGAACGCGATGTGCTCGATCCCGGGCCCGGCGTTCTTCTGCACGAACTCCGCGATGAAGTCCATGGCCTGTCCGGGCTTCGCGGCGGACTCCACGATGGTGAACGTGATGTCGCCCGCGGCGTTGCGCACGACCTTGGAGTCCATGCCCTGACCGCCGACCATGGTCCGGTCCTCGAAGATCACCGAGAAACCCAGGACGGATTCGTAGAACTTCACCGCGTTGCTCAGGTCGCCGGCGCCGACGAGGTAGGCGAAGTGGTCGAGGACGCCGAACTCCACGGGCGCCTGCGGCGCGGACTCCGGTGCCGGCACGATGCCCGGCGGCAGCTGCCCGGGCTCGGCGTCGTCCGGGCGCTCGACCAGACCGTGCCGGACGTCGCCGAACGCGCCGAAGCCGGCGACCAGCACACCGGCGCGCTCGACCGGCTCGAGCACGGCTTGGGCACCGTTGGCGACGGCCTCCTCGAAGGCCGCACGGACCGACGGCGTGCGCAGCCAGATGCTGGCCACGCCGTCACCATGGGCGCGGACCCATGCGGACACCGGGGAACTCTCGGTCAGCCCCTGGGTGAGCAGGAGGACGCTGTCCCCTTGCCTCAACGCGATCGAGCGGTGGGACCGGATGCTCTCGCTCGACGTTCCCGCTATCTGGAAGGCGTATTTGGACACGAGATCCTGGGCGGTCGCGTCAGCGTCTTCGACATAGAACTCGACGTGATCCAGCCGAGCATCACGCAACACATGCATGGCAGCTCTCCAAACGCTTTGAAGTGACCGAAATCAGACGTGGGGATTAGGCCGAGAGATCCCCCAGAACGCTCTGACCTGCGGCTGACACACTCCATTGGCAAGTGCGGCTCGCTCGACTCGAACTTACAGTCCCCTCGGGCGGCTCGGCAACGGTCGCATTCTGTGACACGGCAAAAGATGAAGATTAAATCTATGTTTCAGTGCACACCCGATGTGCGCTGAGCAGGCAATACTGAATCGCCGATTGCAATTCTTGCGAATCTGACGCTCGGCTTCCTGTGGATTCCACGAACTTTTCCACGGCCCGTCTTGACGGCGCGAAATGCGTGAAAGAGGATCGAGTCTCTTTTGTCCTGAACAGTCACATATTGACGGGGTGTGAAGGGCGGCGACGTCATACCCTGCGCGAATAACAGAACCCCTTGTCCGCAGAACGGACAAGGGGTTCGGTCAGAAAGGCGTCATCGCGGGAGCGGCGCGGGCACCACGCGATCCGCCGAGTCGGCCGTCTCGGGGACGGTCCGCCGCACGGAGAGCAGTGATACGCAGGCGACCAGCGCGGACAGGACCGGAACGGCCACCGGTCCCCCCGTCGACAGGGCGAGGCCGCCGACGGCGCCGCCGACGGCGACACCCAGGAACTGCACGGAGAAGTGCAGCCCCAGCGCCTGGGACCGCTGCGAGGGAGCCAGGGCGGCGATCCGGGTCTGCTGGGCGACTCCACCGCAGCACCAGAAGGCACCCAGGCAGAACAGCACCGGGAACGCGACGATCTCCGCCACGGCGCGGGGATGCGTGGCCGCGCCGACGGCGACGGTCGCGAGGAGCAGCGCCATCAGCGTGAGAGCCACCCGCAGCACCCGCGCCACCGGCACCTTGACGAGGATCCTGCCGATCGCGCGCCCGGCCAGGAAGGCTCCCGCACCGAAGACGATCATCAGCGCCGCGACACCCTGGCTCCCCATCCCGGTCGCCCGCTCGACGATCGGCGCGAGATACGTGTAGGTGCAGTACGCGGCGAGGAAGACCCCGAAGGTGGTCAGCAGGCTCCACCGGACGGCCGGGCTGCGCAGCAGTTCGGCCCGGCCGCTGCCGGCCGGAGCCACCGGCACCGTCGGCAGCAGGACCGCCAGCATCAGCGCGGTCGTCAGCGCCAGCGCCGTGACGAACAGGAACGTGCCCCGCCAGCCGAGCAGTCCGCCGATCAAGGTGCCGATCGGCGCGCCCAGAGTGAGCGCCAGCGCGTTGCCGGTGGCGGTGACCGCGATCGCTTTCGGCATGTCCTGCGGACGGCTGAGCGCGGCTGCCGCCGCGGCCGCCGGCGCGACGAGCAGGGCCGCGCTCGCCGCGGCCAGCACCCGCGCCAGGGCGAGCACGGCATAGTCGGGCGCGCCCGCCGCGAGGGCGTTGCTGAGCGCGAAGGCCAGCATGGCCCCGATCAGCACCGGCTTCGGCGGCACCCTCCGGAACGCGCCGATCAGCGGCGGCCCGGCCAGGGCGTAGACCAGCGCGAAGACCGTGACCAGCTGTCCGCACACCGAGACGGACACGTGCATGGAGTGCGCGACCGCCGGCAGCACACCGGCGATGACATAGCCCTCGGTGCCGACGGTGAAGGTGGCCAGCGCCAGCACGTAGACCCGGGGGTTCACGCCGGCCCCGGTGCGGTGGGGACCGGCGCGGCCAGCCGCCGGCGGGCGAGGTCGTCGGCGGCCCGCGCCGTCGTGATCCCCCTGCGCGCGGCCGTCTCGAACAGGCCGGTCAGGGTGTCGGTGATGGACTCGATGCGCTGGACCGCCTTCTCCGGTCCGTCGCCGAGGACTTCGCGCGCGACCGCGTTGACGACACCGCCGGCGTTGGCGATGTAGTCGGGGGCCCAGAGGATGTCGCGCTCCCGCAGCAACTCCGCCACGCCGGGGTCGGCCAGCTGGTTGTTGGCCGCGCCCGCCACCGCGCGGCAGCGCAGCCGCGCCACCAGATCCCGGGTCAGCAGGCCGCCGAGCGCGGCGGGGACGAGTACGTCCACCTCGGCGGTGGCCGCCGCGTCGGGTTCGGTGAACACCGCGCCCAGTTCCGCGCCGAGCGAGCGCTTCGCCGGGTCGACATCGCTCAGGACCAGGTCGGCTCCCGCTTCCGCCAGCTGCCGGGCGATCTGCTCCCCGACGTGTCCCAGGCCGATCACCGCGAATCTCCTGCCCGCCAGGGCCGGTGAGCCGAACAGCGCCAGACAGGTCGAGCGCAGCGCGGCGACGACGCCGAGGGCCGTGAACGGCGAGGGGTCACCGCTCCCGCCGGCGGACTCCGGCCGGCAGAACACGTACTCGGTCCGTTCGCCGATGACCGCCATGTCGGCCGGTCCGGTGCCCGCGTCGGGGCCGGTCACGTAGGAGCCGCCGAGCTCCGCCACGATGTCGCCGACGTCGTGCAGCGCCGCGCGCCGTTCGTCCGCGGTGACGCGCCGCCCGGGAGGAAGGACCACGACCGTCTTGCCGCCGCCGTTGGGCAGTCCGGCGGCGGCGCACTTGCGCGTCATGCCCTCCGACAGGCGCAGCGCGTCGCGCAGACCGTCCTCCCAGCTGTCGTACGCCCACATCCGGCAGCCGCCGACCGCACGGCCGAGAGCGGTGGAGTGCACTGCGACGACGATCGGCAGCCCGCTTCGCCGCCCGCGTCGTATCACGACCGATTCATGACCGAACTCCATCGGAGTCTCCACGCGTCCTCCAGTGCACCCAGATGCTTTCGTACCGTCGCTGGGGACCAGGTCCCGCGGCGCCCGCTGTCCAGCCTGCCGAGGACCGCTCCGCGGGACCAGAACCGAATCTGAGAACTTCCAGCCGTTGTCTTTGCGAAGTCCACAAAGAAGCGGCAAGCGCGTTCTAGATCGCCTATCGTCGATGCATGGTCGCAGCGCGGCTGCCATACGTTCGCGAGAAGGATCACTACGGAATCCACATCGGAAGGGGCCATGGTGGAGCCCGTGACCGAGGGGGCCGGGGCGCAGGCCGACACCGCCGAGGCGTGGCAGCCCGTCGTCGAACTCTGTGAATCACTCGCCGCGGAACTGCCCACGGTGATCCCGAAGATCGTCGACCGCATACGGCTCGAGATACCGAGCTATCGGATCGTGGACCGCGAGCAGCAGGAACGTGACGTCACCCGTCACTACCAGGGACTGCTGACCGGGGTGGCCGCCCGCCGCTCGCCCACCCGGGAGGAGATCGACGCCGCGCACGCGCTCGGAGCCGAACGCGCCGCCACCGGCCTGCCGCTGCACGCGCTGGTCGAGGCCTACCACGTCGGCTATCGCGAGATGTGGAACGTGCTGCTCGCCCGCGCCCGGTCGCACGACCCCCGGGCCGGCGCGCAGCTCGTCTCGATCGTCGGGATGGTCTGGACGTGGGTGCAGCATTCGAGCAGCGCGGCCGCCGAGGCGTACGGTGCCGCCGTCCGCGCCGCCGATGCCACGCTGCTGCGGCTGACCCACCAGTTCCTCGACGGCCTTGTCACCGCCGCGCCCGCGGGCGTCGACCTGGAGCAGCTGGCCGCCGCCCTCACCTTCGACCCGGCCGGCGAGTTCCAGGCGCTGTGCTCACCGGCCGAGGACTGGCCCGACGAGCGCATGATGGAGCTGCGGCACCACCGGTGGCCGGGCACGCTGCGCTGCGCGACGCGCGGCAACCTCATGATCACCCTGGTCCAGGACATCCCGCCGCGGGCCGTGGTCGAAGCGGCCCGGCGGCAGAACCCCGGGGCGAGCTTCGGCATCGGCCTGCCGCGGACCGGGCTCCCCGGCGCCGCGATGAGCATGGCGGACGCGCGGGCGGCGCTGCCCCTGGCGGATCCGGGCCAGGTGAAGTACTTCGCCGACCACTGGCTGCTCGCCACCCTGGCGCCCACCGCGCAACGCTTCGCGGTGCTGCTGGAGCCGTGCCGCCAGGTCGCGCGGCAACACCCCGACCTGGCGGAGACGGTGCTCAGGTTCGCCGAGAACGGTTTCTCGCTCTCCGCGACCGCCCGCGTCCTGCACGTGCATCCGAACACCGTGAAGTACCGCCTCCAGCGCTGGCAGCAACTCACCGGCTGGGACGTACGCACCTGGCAAGGGCTGTCGTCCACCATCATCGCGCTGGGCCTGCCGACGCTCTGAGACGCCCGTCCGGCCGCTGCTCGACGCACCCTTCCTCGGGGCCGCCCGTGTCGCACGGGCGGCCCTTCCGTGCTTTCCGGGGGCTGGACCGCTCTTGACGACCTTCGCCCACCCGCTTACATTGCTTCCAGATAGTAGAAGTTATATTCCGCAATACGGAAAAGATTGCGGAGATTGACAATCGGGAGACTGTGCTCACCGCGGGGCGCGACGGGAGTACGCATCCGAGAGGCCGAAGCAGGAGTACTCGATGGCTCGTATGACCGCTGCCCGCGCGGCAGTTGAGATCCTCAAGCGCGAGGGCGTCACCGACGCCTTCGGTGTGCCGGGCGCGGCGATCAACCCGTTCTACAAGGCCCTCAAGGAGGGCGGCGGCATCCACCACACCCTCGCCCGCCATGTCGAGGGCGCCTCGCACATGGCCGAGGGCTACACCCGTACCAAGCCGGGCAACATCGGCGTGTGCATCGGCACCTCCGGACCGGCCGGCACCGACATGATCACCGGCCTGTACTCCGCCATCGGCGACTCCATCCCGATCCTGTGCATCACGGGCCAGGCGCCGACCAGCGTCATCCACAAGGAGGACTTCCAGGCCGTCGACATCGCCTCGATCGCCAAGCCGGTCACCAAGATGGCGGTGACCGTCCTGGAGGCCGCGCAGGTCCCCGGCGTCTTCCAGCAGGCCTTCCACCTGATGCGCTCCGGCCGTCCCGGCCCGGTCCTGATCGACCTGCCGATCGACGTCCAGCTCACCGAGATCGAGTTCGACCCGGAGACCTACGAGCCGCTGCCGGTCTACAAGCCCACCGCCACCCGCGCCCAGATCGAGAAGGCCATCACCTTTCTTCTGGAGTCGGAGCGCCCGGTCATCGTGGCCGGCGGCGGCATCATCGGCGCCGACGCCGCCGACCTCCTGGTGGAGTTCGCCGAGCTGACCCAGACCCCGGTCATCCCCACCCTGATGGGCTGGGGCGCGCTGCCCGACGACCACGAGCTGAACGCCGGCATGGTCGGTGTGCAGACCTCGCACCGCTACGGCAACGCCAACTTCCTGGAGTCCGACTTCGTCCTCGGCATCGGCAACCGCTGGGCCAACCGCCACACCGGCTACAAGCTCGACGTCTACCGCCAGGGCCGCAAGTTCGTCCACGTCGACATCGAGCCCACCCAGATCGGCAAGATCTTCCCGCCGGACTACGGCGTCGTCTCCGACGCCAAGGCCGCCCTGGAACTGTTCGTCGAGGTGGCCAAGGAGCTGAAGGCGGCCGGCCGGCTGCCCGACCGCGGCGCCTGGGTGGCCTCCACCCAGGAGCGCAAGGCCACCCTGCTGCGCCGTACGCACTTCGACAACGTGCCGATGAAGCCGCAGCGCGTGTACGAGGAGATGAACAAGGCCTTCGGACCGGAGACCCGGTACGTCACCACCATCGGCCTGTCCCAGATCGCCGGCGCGCAGATGCTGCACGTCTACAAGCCGCGCCACTGGATCAACTGCGGCCAGGCCGGCCCGCTCGGCTGGACCATCCCGGCCGCGATCGGCGTCGCCAAGGCCGACCCGGACTCCCCGGTCGTCGCGCTCTCCGGCGACTACGACTTCCAGTTCCTGATCGAGGAGCTGGCGGTCGCCGCCCAGCACAAGATCCCCTACGTGCACGTCCTGGTGAACAACGCCTACCTGGGCCTGATCCGTCAGGCGCAGATCGGCCTGGACATCAACTTCCAGGTCAACCTGGAGTTCGAGAACATCAACACCCCGGAGCTCGGCGTCTACGGCGTGGACCACGTCAAGGTCGCCGAGGGGCTCGGCTGCAAGGCCATCCGGGTCACCGAGCCGGACCAGCTGGGCGCCGCCTTCGAGCAGGCCAAGAAGCTCGCCGCCGAGTACCAGGTGCCGGTCGTCGTGGAGGCGATCCTGGAGCGGATCACCAACATCTCGATGAGCCGCACCATGGACATCAGCGACATCTCCGAGTTCGAGGACCTGGCCACCGAGCCCGGCCACGCGCCGACCTCGATCAAGACGCTGAAGGTCTGACAGCTCTGACAGGCCCGACAGCCTGAGACAAGCCAGGGGCGGCCCGCCCGGGGGGACGGGCCGCCCCTTCGGCATGCCCTCGGCCGGATCCGCGGCCCCCGGACCCACCGCCGTGGTCGTGCCCGGCCCCGCCGCCACCGTCCCAGCCGTCCCACGGCGTGCCGTACCCGCCGAGTACCCGCGGCGACGGACGGGAGGCGGCCGGTGAACGGGCCGGGCGGGCGAAGTCCGGCACCAGGACGGCCGGCGCCCGCTCACCGCGCCGTCGGGACCTGGGACAACGGCCCCGCTCGCACGGCGCCGTCAGCGCGGGCCGGGCCGCCCGGGCGCGCCGGGGCGGCGAGCGGGCGCGCCAGCCCTCGGCCGTCGGCCGGGCCCGCGGCCGGCGAGGGACCGGTACACCACGGCCCGCGCGGGCGGTGCGCAGGGGCCGGCGGGTACGGGCCGGCGAGGACCGCCTGCTCCGACGGGTGCCGTATCGGCGCGCCCCATGGCCGGTCGCGGTCTTGCGCGGCGTGCCGGACCGGCCCGCCCCGACCGCCCCGCCGGGTGCGGTGCGAGCACGGCGACTGGCACGGCGCAGCGGTCGCGCTCCCCCCGTGGCAGCGCGACCGCGCACCGGTCCGGCGCGGCGGGAACCGGCGCCGTACGGTCCGTGAGACACCCCCCGTACGGGGCCCGCCACCCCCGTGCCGGCGGGCCCCGTCTGTCGTAGCCTGCCCGCCCGAAGCGGCCGCCGAAGCCTCATCCGCCCTGTTCAGAGCTTGATTTGAGGGTTGCGTAGCCGGGCTACGACCCCTGCCGCAGGCGGGGCCGTCAGAAGTCGTACTCGCCCAGTCCGGGCCAGTCGTCCGGGCCGCCGCCCTGCCATTCGATCAGGTCGCTCTCCTCCACCTCGATCCGATCGAGGTCGGCCAGCCGGAGGATCTCCACGACGTCGTCCAGGTGCGAGGCGATCCCCAGCGTCACGTCCCCCTCGGTGACTCGCCGGGAGCCGTCCAGGGCGGGGGAGTGGACCACGATGTGCGGGTGCTGTGTCGGGTTGCCCATGCCTTCAGCGTGCTGCGGATGCCGGGCACGCGCACGCCGGGGACCCGGTCGCGGACAGCGCGAAAGCGCCCCCTCCCAACCGGAGGGGGCGCTTTCGCGCACCGTATGGTGGCCGTCCGACGGCGCGAGGCTGGGCGCGACAGATCGTTCGCGCCGCCGGACGGAGCTCGGGTACCTCCGCGGTGATGCCGGAGGTGGGGCTGGGACCGCGGTGGCCACGACGGAGGCGGACGTCCCTTCCCTCTGGTCGAGAAGGGGGCCCGGGTCTCCTTCACCACCGCACTGGCTCGCACGCCACCGCGGTCCTCGCCCTGCCCGCCGCACCGGGTGATCACCCCTCATCCGGATCACCCGGGGCGGCGGGGTCTTCGCGTCCGGGGCACGACCTCCCCGTCACGTCCCGGACGCAGTCTTGGGACTCAGTCCTCGCGCAGGGCGCGGACCGCCTCCTCCACGCGCTTGCCGTACTCGGGGTCGGCGGCGTGGAAGTGGGCCAGGTTCTTCTCGATCACGTCGTCGCGGGAGACCTGCGAGAGGCCGCCGGCGATGTTCGCGACCAGACGGGACTTCTCCTCCTCGGACATCAGCCGGTACAGCTCGCCCGCCTGGAAGAAGTCGTCGTCCTTGGTGTGCGCCGGGGCGGCGTGGTTGCCGGTGTGTCCGGTCACCGCCAGCGGGGCGGACAGCGGGCGGCCGGTCTCCACCGGGCCGTCGTAGGAGTTCGGCTCGTAGTTCTTGGCGTGCCGGCCCTGGCCGTTGACCGCCATGAAGCCGTCGCGGCCGTAGTTCTGGGCACCGCCCGGGACCGCCTTGGGGGCGTTCACCGCGAGCAGGGTGTGGTTGACACCGAGGCGGTAGCGGTGGGCGTCGGCGTAGGCGAACAGCCGGCCCTGGAGCATCTTGTCCGGGGACGGACCGATGCCGGGCACGAAGTTGTTCGGGGAGAACGCGGCCTGCTCGACCTCGGCGAACACGTTGTCCGGGTTGCGGTCGAGGACCAGGCGGCCCACACGCTGGAGCGGGTAGTCCTTGTGCGGCCAGACCTTGGTCAGGTCGAACGGGTTGAAGCGGTAGTCCGCCGCCTCGGCCGCCGGCATGATCTGGACGTACAGCGTCCAGGACGGGTGCACACCGCGCTCGATCGCCTGGAGCAGGTCGGTCTGGTGCGAGTTGGGGTCCTTGCCCGCCAGCTCCTGCGCCTGCTCGGTGGACAGGCAGCGGATGCCCTGGTTGGTCTTGAAGTGGTACTTGACGAAGAAGCCCTCGCCCTTGGCGTTCGTCCACTGGTAGGTGTGCGAGCCGTACCCGTTCATGTGGCGGTACGACGCCGGGATGCCGCGGTCGCCCATGAGCCAGGTCACCTGGTGCGTGGCCTCGGGGGCGTGCGCCCAGAAGTCCCAGACGTTGTCGGGCTCCTGCTTGCCGGTGAACGGGTCCCGCTTCTGCGAGTGGATGAAGTCGGGGAACTTCAGCGGGTCCTTGATGAAGAACACCGGGGTGTTGTTGCCGACGAGGTCGTAGTTGCCCTCTTCGGTGTAGAACTTCACCGCGAAGCCGCGCGGGTCGCGGACCGCGTCGGCGCCGCCGAGGTTGTCGGCGACGGTGGAGAAGCGCACGAAGACCTCGGTGCGCTTGCCGATCTCGCCGAGGAAGTCGGCGTGGGTGTAGCCGGTGACGTCGTCGGTCACCTCGAAGTGGCCGTACGCGCCGGAGCCGCGGGCATGCACGACACGCTCCGGGATCCGCTCGCGGTTGAAGCGCGCGAGCTTCTCCAGGAGGTGCTGGTCCTGGATCAGGAGCGGGCCGCCGACGCCGGCGGAGGCGGAATTCTGGTTGTCGGCGACCGGTGCGCCGGACTCTGTCGTGAGCACGCGCTTCGACATCGTGGACCTTCCGTGCGGGTGTCAGCGGAAAACTGTTTCCGCTTTGTGGAGCCTAGAAGTGGGGCGATCTGAGCGTCAACACTTTGTTGAAGCCGATTCCGGACCGCGGCGCCGCCTGGGCGCGACAGGACAGGTGTCAGCGGCGCCGCGGTCCGGAAGTGCGAGGGGTCGTCAGACCTGGGCGCCGGAGAGGCGCTCGACGGCCCGCAGCAGGGCCGAGTGGTCCAGGCCGCCGTCGCCCTGGGCGCGCAGGCTGGCGACCAGCTGGGCGACCACGGCGCCGACCGGGAGGGCCGCGCCGACGTTGCGGGCGGCGTCGGTGACGATCCCCATGTCCTTGTGGTGCAGGTCGATGCGGAAGCCGGGCTTGAAGTCGCGGTTGAGGAAGTTGTCCTTCTTCCGCGTCAGCACGGTGGAGCCGGCCAGGCCGCCGTTGAGGACGTCCAGGGCGGCCGCGAGGTCCACGCCCGACTTCTCCAGGAAGACCACGGCCTCGGCGCACGCCTGGATGTTCACGGCGACGATCAGCTGGTTGGCGGCCTTCACCGTCTGGCCCGAGCCGTGCGGACCGCACAGCACGATGGTCTTGCCGAGCGCCTCGAAGATCGGCTTGGCCTCGTCGAAGTCGGCCCGCTCGCCGCCGACCATGATGGACAGCACCGCCTCGATGGCGCCGGCCTCGCCGCCGGACACGGGGGCGTCCAGCACCCGGATGCCCTTGTCCTTGGCGGCCTTGGCCAGGTCCACGGAGGTCTGCGGGGTGATCGAGGACATGTCGATCAGCAGGGCGCCGGACCTGGCGTTCTCCAGGATGCCTTCGGGGCCGTAGGCGATGGCCTCGACCTGCGGGGAGGCGGGCACCATCGTGATGACCACGTCGGCGTCGCGCACGGCCTCGGCGATGGAGCCGGCCGCGGTGCCACCGGCGGCGGCCAGGCGGTCCAGCTTCTCCTTCTCCAGGGTGTAGCCGGTGACCTGGTAGCCCGCCTTGATCAGGTTCTCGGACATGGGGGAGCCCATGATGCCGAGGCCGATCCAGGCGATCTTGGGAAGGTTGCTCATGGTTGAGGGTGCCTCTCTTGCTGCGCGTACGTCTGTGAAGGGCGGCTGGTGTGCAGGAGCCGGACGGCTCAGCGGGCCGCGCGGGCCTCGCGCGGGAGCCAGTCGAACGCCTCGGCGCTCGGACGGTCGCCCGGCTTGTACTCCAGGCCGACCCAGCCGTCGTAACCGGCCTTCCTCAGCCGGCCGAGCAGCTCCTCGAGGGGGAGCGAGCCGGTGCCGGGGGCGCCGCGGCCGGGGTTGTCGGCGATCTGCACGTGCCCGGTCTTCGCCGCGTAGGCGTCGATGACCGCGGGCAGGTCCTCGCCGTTCATGGACAGGTGGTACAGGTCCATCAGGAACTTGGCGTTCCCGAGACCCGTCGTCGCGTTCACCTTGTCGACGACCTCCACCGCGGCCGGCGCCGACACCAGCGGGTACAGCGGCGACTCGGGCTTGTTCAGCGCCTCGATCAGCAGGACGGCGCCGATCCGGTCGGCCGCCCGGGCCGCGAGGGCGAGGTTCTCCAGGGCGAGCGCGTCCTGCTCGGCCGGGTCCACGCCCTCGACGCGGTTGCCGTACAGCGCGTTGAGCGCCGTGCAGCCGAGGGAGGCCGCGAAGTCGGCGGCCACGTCGATGTTGGCGCGGAACTTCTCCGACTCCTCGCCCGGCAGCGACAGGGCGCCGCGGTCGGGGCCCGGCAGCTGACCGGCGTAGAAGTTCAGGCCCGTGAGACGGACCCCCGCGTCCTCGATCGCCTTCTTCAGGGCGTCCAGCTCGGACCGGGCCGGAGTGGGGGAGTCGATCCAGGGCCACCACAGCTCGACCGCGGTGAAGCCCGCCGCGGCGGCGGCCGCGGGGCGCTCCAGGAGCGGGAGTTCCGTGAAGAGGATCGACAGGTTGACGTTGAAGCGCTGGTCTGCGGCGGTGCTCCACTCGAAACCTGGCATTCGGGCCGCGCTCCCTTCCGTTGGTCGAGTTTCCGTATTACGGAAGTTCGTTTCTGCGTAATGGAAGATTGCCGTCGTGTGTCGCCGCTTGTCAAGGGGCCTCCGCAAGAGCCGCCCTCCGCGGCCGCCTCGCGCGTTAGGTTGGGCGCGTGCGATTGAGAGTGGAGTTCACGACCGAGCCCTTCGACCTGGACGAAGCGCCCGCGCACGCCCTGGTGGCGCGCGAGGTCATCGAGACCGCCGAGCTGGACGCCGTGGACGTCGGGCCCTTCGGCAACACCGCCGAGGGCGGCGCCGACCGCGTGCTCGGCGCGGTGGACGCCCTGCTGCGCAAGGCCCTCCAGGCCGGTGCCACCCGGGTCTCGCTCCAGGTCAACGTGATCGGCGACGAGGCTCGGGAGGGTGATAGGTGACCGGGGACGAGCCCTTCATCGCGGCGGTGAAGCCGCTGGTCGACGCCATGGGCGGGACGATGCTCCCGCCCGACGAGGCCGGCCCCGAGGATGTCGTCCTCGCCTGGGAGGGCGCCGACGTCGTCGCCGTACGCCTGCCCCAGCTCGCCGACTCCCTCGACCACATCCTGGCCGCCATGGAGCGCAAGGAGGGCCGGCCGCTGGCCGATCTGGACCGCAAGGCCAAGCAGGAGGTCGTCCGGATCCTGGAGGCGCGCGGCGCGTTCGCCGTGCGGCACGGGGTGGAGACCGTGGCGAGCGCGCTGGGCGTCAGCCGCTTCACGGTCTACAACTACCTCAACCGCGAGAAGGGGCTCTGACCGGGGCGGGAGTGCGGGCGCAAGGGCCGTTCGGTCCCCAACCCGGCTTGTTACGCGGAATTTTCAACAAAGTGTTGACGTGGTGTTTCCGAGGGCGTTAGCTATCCGCAGCCCGTTCAGCACAACGGCCCGAAGCGGCCACGGAGGCTCCCGTGACTACCACTTCCACGCCCCCGGGCCTGTCCCGGTTCAACGACCTGGAGGAGCGCGAGGCCCTCGCGGCCCTCCTCGAGGCGTGCGCCTCCACCGAGTGGGCCCGGCGACTGCTCGCCGCCCGCCCGTACGCCACCCCGGAGGACCTCTACACCGCGAGCGACGCCGCCATGGCCGAGCTGACCCCCGCGGACCTGGCGGAGGCGATGGCCGGACACCCGCCGATCGGGCGGCCCAAGCCCGGCGACCCGACCTCCGCCCGCGAACAGCGCGGCATGGCCGGTGCCTCCGAGGAGCTCAAGGCGGAGATGCTCGAACTCAACCTGGCCTACCAGGAGAAGTTCGGGCATGTCTTCCTCATCTGCGCCACCGGCCGGACCGGCGAGCAGATGCGCGACGCGGTCAAGGAGCGGATCGGCAACTCGCCCGAGCAGGAGCGGGAGATCGTCCGCACCGAGCTGGGCAAGATCAACCGCATCCGACTGGCCCGACTCGTCGAAGAGGACGCCTGACACCATGAGCACCAGCACCACCGCCTCCGTGTCCACGCACATCCTGGACACATCGATCGGCCGCCCCGCCGAGGGCGTCGCCGTCCACCTCTCCGCCCGCTCCGGGCGCGAGGCGGACTGGCAGGCGCTCGGCGGCTCGGCGACCGACGCCGACGGCCGGTGCAAGGACCTGCCGGCCCTGCCGGAAGGGACCACCCACGTGCGGCTGGACTTCGCCGTCGAGCCGTACTTCGAAAATTCTGCGAAGAAGCAAGCCGATGCGCAGCAGGACGCCCCCGCGAATCGGGACAGCGGTGCCGCGTTCTTCCCCGAGGTGGCGATCACCTTCGCCGTGGTCCCCGGGGAGCACTACCACGTACCGCTGCTGCTCAACCCGTTCGGCTACTCCGTTTACCGAGGGAGCTAGCTACATGCCGACCATCCTGGGACAGAACCAGTACGGCAAGGCCGAGAACCGAGTCGTCAAGATCACGCGGGACGGCGCCACCCATCACATCAAGGACCTCAACGTATCCATCGCGCTGAGCGGCGACATGGAAGAGGTCCACTACTCCGGCTCCAACGCCAACGTCCTGCCGACCGACACCACCAAGAACACGGTGTACGCGTTCGCCAAGGAATACGGCATCGAGTCGGCCGAGCAGTTCGGCATCCACCTCGCCCGGCACTTCGTCACCAGCCAGGAGCCGATCCACCGGGCGCGCATCCGCATCGAGGAGTACGCCTGGGAGCGGATCGAGACCTCGGACGCCAACAGCAAGTTCATCGGCGCGGACGACGTCAAGCACTCCTTCGTCCGCAAGGGCCAGGAGGTCCGCCTCACCCAGATCACCTACGACGGTGAGAAGTGGGAGGTCATCTCCGGTCTGAAGGACCTGGTCGTGATGAACTCGACCAACTCCGAGTTCTGGGGCTACGTCAAGGACAAGTACACCACCCTCCAGGAGGCGTACGACCGTATCCTCGCCACCCAGGTCGCCGGCCGCTGGCGGTTCAACTGGACCGACGACGCGCAGAAGATGCCCAACTGGGAGAAGTCCTACGAGCAGGTCAAGAAGCACATGCTCCACGCCTTCGCCGAGACCTACTCGCTCTCGCTCCAGCAGACCATGTACCAGATGGGCTCGCGCATCATCAACAACCGCAGCGAGATCGACGAGGTCCGCTTCTCGCTGCCCAACAAGCACCACTTCCTCGTGGACCTGGAGCCGTTCGGACTCAAGAACGACAACGAGGTCTACTTCGCCGCCGACCGCCCCTACGGCCTCATCGAGGCCACCATCCTGCGGGACGGCTGTGAGGCCCGTATCCCGGTCGACATGACCAACCTCTGACGCGGGACGCCCGCCCCCGGCCCGGCCTGACGGGCCGGGGGCGCGCTACACCGGAGGGAACAAAATGGCACAGCCTGCAAAGGGGCCGGCGAAAGCCCCGTGTTCCACCCCGCCGGTGCACATGATGGACGCCGTCACGTCCGTGCACCCGGTGGACGAGAAGCTCCACCCCACGCGGCTCGTCCCCGCCGCGCTCCAGCACATCGCCGCGATGTACGCAGGCGTTGTCACTCCTCCGCTCATCATCGGTCAGGCCTGCGGGCTCGACATCGGGGCCCGTACCCGGCTCATCGCCGCGAGCCTGCTCATCGCGGGCATCGCGACCATCCTCCAGACCATCGGCGTCAAGGGCTTCGTCGGCAACCGGCTGCCCTTCGTCAACGCCGCCTCCTCGGCCGGCATCGCCCCCATCCTCGCGATCGCCGAGACCAACGGCAACGGACACCAACTCCCCGCGATCTACGGCGCGGTGATGGTGGCCGGCGCCTTCTGCCTGGCACTCGGACCGTTCTTCGGCCGGCTGCTGCGCTTCTTCCCGCCCCTGGTCACCGGCGTGGTCATCACCCTGATCGGCGTCACGCTGATGCCCGTCCCGGTGAGCTGGGCCCAAGGCGGCGACAAGACCGCCGCCGACTTCGGCGACATGCGCCATCTGGCGCTCGCCGGATTCACCCTCGCCGTCATCCTGCTGATCCAGCGCTTCGGCACGGGCTTCGTCAAACAGGTCGCCCTGCTGTTCGGACTGCTCATCGGCACCCTGGCCGCGATCCCCTTCGGCATGGCCGACTTCAGCGGCATCAAGTCCGCGCCCGTGGCCGCGCTGCCCACCCCGTTCGCCTTCGGCGCCCCGGAGTACCAGCCCGCCGCGATCCTCTCGCTGTGCATCGTGATGCTGGTGCTGATGACCGAGTCCAGCGCCGGCATGCTCGCCCTCGGCGAGATCTGCGACCGCCGCGCCGACGCGAAGACCATCACCCGCGGCCTGCGCACCGACGGCCTCGCCACCCTGATCGGGCCCGTCTTCGGCGGCTTTCCCACCTCCGCCTTCGCCCAGAACGTCGGTGTCGTCTCGCTCACCCGGGTGCGCAGCCGGTACGTCGTCGCCGTCGCCGGCGGCAGCCTGATCGTCCTCGGCGCCTTCCCGGTCCTCGGCGCGGTCGTCTCCCTGGTCCCCATGCCGGTGCTCGGCGGCGCGGGCATCGTCCTCTTCGGCTCCATCGCCGTCAGCGGCATCCGGACGCTCTCCGAGGCGGGCCTGGACGACAGCTCCAACATCATCCTGGTCGCGGTGGCACTCGGCGCCGGCATCATCCCGCTGGCCGCGCCGACCTTCTACGCCGACTTCCCGGCGTGGGCGCAGACCGTGCTCGGCTCCGGCATCAGCGCCGGCGCGCTCGTCGCCGTCCTGCTGAACCTGTTCTTCCACCATCTCGGCACCCGGCGCCGACAGGCGGCCCCGGCACTCGAATCCTCCTAGGGTCCTGCCGTGCCCACCCCGTGAACCCCTTCTGGTCCACGGGCCGCCACCGAACGACAAGGAAGCAGATGGCACCATCGGCAGCCCAGCGCGTCGTCATCGAGAACTGCGCGATCGCGACCGTGGACGCGGGTGACACCGAGTACGCCTGCGGACACCTCGTCCTCGCCGGCAACCGGATCGAGGCGGTCGGCGCGGGCGACGCTCCCAAGGCACTGGAGAACGTGGTGCGCCGGATCGACGGGCGCGGCCACCTGGCCACCCCCGGCCTGGTCAACACCCACCACCACTTCTACCAGTGGATCACCAGGGGCCTGGCCACCGACCACAACCTGTTCGACTGGCTGGTCGCGCTCTACCCGGTCTGGGCGCGGATCGACGAGCGGATGACGTACGCGGCGGCGCGGGGATCCCTCGCCATGATGGCCCGGGGCGGTGTCACCACCGCCATGGACCACCACTACGTCCACCCGCGCGGCTCCGGCGACCTGTCCGGCTCGATCATCCGGGCCGCCGCCGAGATGGGGGTGCGCTTCACGCTGGCCCGCGGCTCGATGGACCGCGGCGAGCGGGACGGCGGGCTGCCCCCGGACTTCGCCGTGGAGACGCTCGACGACGCGCTCCGGGCTACCGAGGAGACCGTCGAGCGCTACCACGACGCCTCCTTCGACGCCATGACCCAGGTGGCGGTCGCCCCCTGCTCCCCGTTCTCGGTCTCCACCGAACTGCTGCGCCAGGCGGCGGAGTCGGCGCGCCGGCTGGGGGTGCGGCTGCACACCCACGGCTCGGAGACGGTGGAGGAGGAGAAGTTCTGCCACGAGCTGTTCGGCATGGGCCCCACCGACTACTTCGAGTCCACCGGCTGGCTCGGTGAGGACGTGTGGATGGCGCACTGCGTCCACATGAACGACTCCGACATCCAGGCCTTCGCCCGCACGAGGACCGGTGTCGCCCACTGCCCCTCGTCCAACGCCCGCCTCGCCGCCGGCATCGCCCGCGTCCCCGACATGCTGAAGGCCGGCGTCCCGGTCGGCCTGGGCGTCGACGGCACCGCCTCCAACGAGTCCGGCGAACTCCACACCGAGCTGCGCAACGCCCTGCTGATCAACCGGCTCGGCGCCCACCGCGAGCACGCGCTGAACGCCCGTCAGGCGCTGCGCCTCGGCACCTACGGCGGCGCCCAGGTCCTCGGCCGGGCCGCGCAGACCGGCTCGCTGGAGCCCGGCAAGCTGGCCGACGTGGTGCTGTGGAAGATGGACACCCTCGCCCACGCCTCCATCACCGACCCGGTGACCGCGCTGGTCTTCGGCGCGCCCGCCCCGGTCACCGCGTCGTTCGTCAACGGCCGGCAGATCGTGGCGGACGGCCGCCTGCTGACCGCCGACGAGGACGACATCGCCGTCAGCACCCGCGAGGAGGCCCGGCGCCTGGCCCGGATCGCCGCTCAGGACTGAGCGGCGCCCACCCCAAGACTCCGGCCGGGAGGGACGGCTCCCGGCCGGGACCCGTGGATCCGAGCGGGATCCACGGTGATGCCGTCTCCGGGGCGCGTGTGGACGCACGCCCCCGGGGACGGTCCACCCCACCACTCCCGTCACGCTCGACACACCCCCACACCCCCACGCCGCTTCACACCCCCACAGACTCGTCACCGCTCATTTCGCCACCCCCTGCGAGGGTCCCGCACGACCCCGCACCACCTCCATGAAACCCACGTCGACGATGACGTGTCACCCGCCCGGAGGAGCCGCCGTGGCCGCCCATCCCGTAGACGAGAAACTCCCCGCCCTGAAAATGGCGACCAGCGGACTGCAGCACGTGGCCGCCATGTACGCCGGTGTCGTCGCACCACCGCTCATCGTCGGCGCGGCCATCGGCCTCAGCGCGACCGAGCTGACCTTTCTCACCGGCGCCTGTCTGTTCACCGCCGGCCTCGCCACCTTCCTCCAGACGCTCGGCTTCTGGAAGATCGGCGCCCGGCTGCCCTTCGTCAACGGCGTCACCTTCGCCGGTGTCGCCCCCATGACCGCGGTCGTCGCCGCCACCGAGGACAAGTCCGACGCCCTGCCGATCATCTTCGGCGCGGTCATCGTCGCCGGCCTCCTCGGCTTCGTCGCCGCCCCCTTCTTCAGCAAGGCGATCCGCTTTTTCCCGCCGGTCGTCACCGGCTCCGTCATCACCCTGATCGGCGTCTCCCTGCTCCCCGTCGCCTTCGGCTGGGCCCAGGGCCCCAATCCCCAGGCCGAGGACTACGGTTCGACCACCTACCTCACCCTGGCCGGCCTCACCCTGCTGATCGTCCTGCTGCTGCGCCGCTTCACCCGGGGCTTCGTCAAGCAGATCGCCGTGCTGATCGGCCTGGTCGTCGGCACGCTCGTCGCGATCCCGTTCGGCGTCACGGACTTCGGGCCGGTCGCCGACGCCGACGTGGTCGGCTTCCCCACCCCGTTCCACTTCGGCGCCCCCCAGTTCCAGCTCGCCGCGATCCTCTCCCTGTGCGTGGTCATGGTGGTCTCGATGACCGAGTCGACCGCCGACATGCTGGCCCTCGGCGAGATCGTGGAACGGCCCGCCGACGAGAAGACCATCGCGGCCGGCCTGCGCGCCGACACCCTCGGCTCCGCGCTCAGCCCGCTGTTCAACGGCTTCATGTGCAGCGCCTTCGCCCAGAACATCGGGCTGGTCGCGATGACCCGGATCCGCAGCAGGTACGTCGTCGCGACCGGCGGCGGCTTCCTGGTCCTGATGGGTCTGTGTCCCATGGCCGCCTCGCTCATCGCGGTCGTGCCCCGGCCGGTCCTCGGCGGCGCCGGCATCGTGCTGTTCGGCTCGGTCGCCGCGAGCGGCATCCAGACCCTGGTCCGGGCCGGCCTGGACAAGGACAACAATGTGCTGATCGTGGCCGTGTCCCTGGCGGTCGGCATCATCCCGATCACCGCGCCGGAGTTCTACCACTCCTTCCCGGAGACCGCGAAGATCGTCCTGGACTCGGGCATCTCCACCGGCTGTGTCACGGCCGTGGTGCTCAACCTCCTCTTCAACCACCTCGGCAAGGGCCGTGAGGCCCAGGACGTCACCCATCCCATGGAGGCGGGGGAGGAGATCGCCGCCGTCCGCTGACACCGGGCGCCGGGCCGCCACCGGCACCGGCGCCGACCCGGCCGGGGGAGACGGGGACACCGTCATCCCCGGCCCCCTTCCGTGCCGGGGCCTACAGGCCGAACGCGCCGGGATCCGTCGCCAGTTCCTTGAGCACCGCGCGCGGGTCGGCGACCAGCTTGCGCTCGGTGAGGTTCATGATGCCGCCCACGGCGGTGATCTCGGCCGCGAGCGTGCCGTCGGTCTTGCGTATCTCCTGCCGGATCCGGAACGTCTTGCCGTCGCCCCACTCGAAGGCGCACGTCACGTCGACCTCGTCGCCGGCGAGCAGCTCCCGCCGGAAACCGATGGTCGTCTCCAGGGCCACCGGGCCCACGCCCTGGCCCACCAGTCGGGCCTGGCTGATCCCGGCGGCCTGGAGCAACGACCAGCGGGCGTGCTCGGCGTAGTTGAGGTACACGGACTGGTTGAGATGTCCCTGGGTGTCGGTCTCGTAGCCGCGGACGGTCACCCGGACGGAAAACGGTTCGGCCACTGCGTGCCCTTCTCGTGTACGTGCTGCGGTCGTTCGGTTCTGTGATCGACCGATCTTGACACGCCGGTCACACCCGGCGCGGCGAGGCCAGCAGAAAGCGGGCTCTCGTCCTGGGCTCGGTGTACTCGCCCGCCTGCCAGCCGGCCTCCTGGAGCGTCGCCGCGCAGGCCGCCAGCGCCGCGGCGTCCGGCGCGTACACCGCGACCGCCTCCGGCTGCGGGGTCGCCCGGACCCGGTACCCGTCCGTGTCCCCGCCCGCCGGGCAGTGCCCGGCCGCCTCCAGCGCCAGCGCGGCGGCCCGCACCAGATGCGTCCGCTCCCAGCCGCACGGCCGGTCCACGGCGCCGTCCGGATTCGTCATCCTGCGCAGCTCCAGCAGCCCCTGCCAGGCGCTGTGCACCTCCCGGAGCCGGGCCGGTCCGGACACCGGCGGCTCCTCCTCGCCGCCGACCCGGGCCGTGAACACCCCCGCGTCCGGCGCGGACTCCGCCCGCGGCTCGGGTATCGCCTCCCGGACGCGATGGCCGGCCGGGGTGAGGAAGTGGTCGTGCGGCGGCCGGGGGTGCCGGAAGGCCAGGCCCCGCTTCACCAGCGCCGCGAGCTGGGCCGGCGTACCGCGCAGCCGGCCGGTGACCGGATCGGCGGCCTCGATCACCCGCCGCTGCGCGGCGGTCGGCGGTCGGGTCACGGGCTGCTCCTTTCCGACACCGCTGACTGGGCGGCCCGCCGCACGGACGGCCGCCCGGGCCCGTCGTACGGCCCCAGTCGAAGAGTACGGGCGGGGTCTGACAACGACCGCTGCGCCGTACGCGGTCCCGGCTGGCGTGGCCGGTGGTGCGCGGGGGGCGTCATTCGGGACGCTTCTTCGGCGCTCGGGGCTTGCCGCTTGGTGGCTGGGGGTGCGGGGTCGTCGCCGGGGTCGTGCCGCTTTGTCGCCCGGGGGTCGTCGGCTCGTCGTCCGGGACGTGCTCTTTCAACGGCCGGTGCGCGGTACGCCGTCCCGGCTGGCGTGGCCGGTGGCGCGCGGGGATGTCATTCGGGACGCTTCTTCGGGGCCCGGGGCTTGCCGCTTGGTCGCTGGGGGCGCGGGATCGTTTCCGGGGACGTGTCCGTTCGTCGCCCGGGGGTCGTCGGCTCGTCGTCCGGGACGTGCTCTTTCAACGGCCGGTGCGCGGTACGCCGGCCCGGCTGGCGTGGCCGGTGGCGCGCGGGGGCGTCATTCGGGATGCCTCTTCGGCGCCCGGGGCTTGTCGCTTCGTCGCCGGGGGCGTCGGACCGTCGCCCGGGACGTGCCGCTTCGTCGCCCGGGGTCGCGGGATCGTCGCCCGGGACCTGCTCCTTCGTGACTGGGGGTCGTGGGATCGTCGCCCGGGACCTGCTCCTTCGTGGCTGGGGTCGCGGGATCGTCGCCCGGCACGCGGCCCTTCGTCGCCGGGGGCACCGGGCCGGCCGCCCCCGCCCGTCACCGGGCCGGTATCCGCGCGCCGTCCGACGCACCCCTTCACGACCCGAGACGCGCCGGGACCGTGCCCCCGTCCCCTTACGCCCGCCGCTACTCCGGGGGCCGGATGTTCCAGCCCGCCACCACGGGCCGGCCGTGTTCCGTGCCGAGGCGGCACAGCGCTCCCGTCGCGAGCTGGAAGAGGGCGCCGTGCCGGGGCGACAGGCCCAGGCGGCGGGCGGTGAGGACGCGGAGGAAGTGGCCGTGCGCGATCAGCACGACGACCCCCTCGGTGTTGGCGAGCGCGGCGTCGGCCTTGGCCAGCATCCGGTCGGCGCGCTCCCCGACCTGCTCGGGACTCTCGCCCGGACGGTCCGGGGGGCCGGGTGCGACCCCGTCGGTGAACAGGAACCAGCCCGGCCGGCTCCGCTGGATCTCCGGCGTGGTCACGCCCTCGTACCCGCCGTAGTCCCACTCGCACAGGTCGGCGTCGACCCGCGCGTCCGGGACCCCGATCAGCTCGGCGGTCTCCCGCGCCCGCTGGAGGGGGCTGACGAAGGCCGCCCCGATCCGGTGCGAGCGGATCAGCGGGACCAGCCGGCGCGCCTCGTCCCGCCCGCGCTCGGTGAGCGGTACGTCGGTCCGGCCGGTGTGCCGCCCGGACCGCGACCACTCGGTCTCCCCGTGCCGCACGAGAAAGAGGTCACCCATGACGGCACGGTGTCACAGGGCCGCCGCCGCCCGCAGGACGGACTGCGCCAGACGGCGTTCCCCGGTGCCCCGTCGCCGTCAGGTTCCGGCCCCCGCCCGGCGCGGCGGGGCCATGGCGATGGTCTCCCCGCACGCGTCGAGCACGGCCGCCTTCCCGTGCGCGTCCGTGACCGGGACGACCGTGTCGTGCGGCGCCGTGACGGCGGCCTCGTGCTGCCGCACGCACCAGGTGCCGGCGCCCGGCGTGCCGCGGCGGGTGTAGCGCAGGTCCACGGTGACGGCGGCGTGGCCGGGCAGGGCGACGGGCGAGGGCCGTCCGGCACCGGCGCCTTCGATGCCGTCCGCCTTGCCGTTGTGGATCTCGAGGCCCGGGTACCCCGCGAACAGGCAGGCCCCGGAGCCCTTGTTGACGGCGGTGAGACGCGCCCCGGACCGGTCGTCTCCCCGCCCGTCGCCGTTGCCGGCGCTGTCGCCGTCGAGCAGCGAAAGCGTCCAGGTCAGCGCGGCGGTCCGGCAGGGCTGCGCGGTGGCGTCCGGTGTTGTGGTCGTGGTGGCGTCCGGTGTGGCGGTCGTGGTCGTGTCGCAGGCCGTCAGCGTCAGGCCGGCCATGAGCGTGAGGCCGGCCGTGAGCGCGGCGAGGCCGTCGGCCGGTCGGGTGGTGGCGGGCATCGTTCCCCCTGGAAGTGCCGTGGTGCGGTCAGGTGCCGGGGTGGACCAGCGTGTACTCGGTGCCGAGGGCCTTGGTACCGGTGTCGGCGTACAGCGTGACCTCCCCGTCGGACCAGCACACGACGAGGTCGTCGGCCGGGCCGTCGTGGCGGAAGGCGCCGGCGGTCAGCACCCGGGCCCGCTGCCACAGGCTGTTCGGGCCGCGCAGACGGGTCTTGGTGCCGGGTCCCGCGGCCGAGGTGCCGGCGTAGGTGTCGAGCGCGCCGTCCGCCCAGCGCACCAGCAGGTCCCCGACGGCCGTACCGCCGAAGTCGCCGCCGGTCAGCAGGGCCGCCTTGGTCCAGGTGCCGTCCGCGGGCAGGAGCCGGGTGCCGGTGCCGAGGCCGCCGGTGCCCACCTGCGGATACAGGGAGAGCCCGCCGTCGGCCCAGCGGACCAGCAGGCCGGTGCCCCCGTCGTCCCGGAACGCCCCGGCGGTGAACTGGGCGGCGTTCTTCCACGTGGAGCCGGGCGCCGCCATCCGGACCTCCCGGCCGAGGCCCGAGGGGCCGGGCTGCGGGTAGAGGGTGACCTCGCCGTCGGACCAGCGCACCAGCAGCCCCGCCCGCCGGGCACCGGCGAAGGCGCCGCCGGCCACCGTACGGGCGTGGGTCCAGGTGGAGTTGGCCGGCCGCAGTCGCTTCTCGGCCCCGAACCCGCCCTTGCCGTCGCCCGGGTACAGGGTGACTCCGCCGTCGGACCACACCACCAGCAGATCGCCGTGCCGGTCACCGGTGTACTCGCCCGACGCCGTGAACGCGGCCTTGCGCCAGCGCCCGGCGCCGCCCGGCAGGCTGCCGCTCAGGCCCCGGTACGGAGGCAGGTCGGCGGGCGGGGCCTGATCGGCGACGGCGCGGGCGAGGAGGTTCGCGGCGTCGGCGCCGAACGCGGTGGCGTAGCTGATGTAGTCCACGTTGGCGTCGTTGCCGCCGCCGTTGTAGCCGCCGAGGTTGCCGATGACGTGGCCGGTGCGGGCGTCGTCCTTGTAGTCGGTGATCCACGGGCTGCCGGACACCCCGCCGTAGTAGCCGCCGCAGGTCATCGACAGCTGCCGGTACCCGCGCAACTGGCTGGTGGGAACCGTGCACTTGACCGCGCGTCCGGCGCTGTTGTGCCGGTGGGAGGGGTAGCCGACGACGGTGACGCCCCGGTGGGTGTAGCCGGCGGGCCGGGTGAAGGTCAGTCCGCCGCCCACCGCGTCCTGGAGGGACTTGCCCCACTGGTTGGCCGAGACCCGGGCGAACGCGGTGTCCAGGTCGGAGGCGGCCTTCTTGGTGGTGGACGAGCCCCGGTCGGGCACGTACCGCGGGTCCGTGAAGATGCGCTTGATGTGGAAGATGCCGTACGGCTGCCGGTCCGGGGCCGCGCCCTTCACGAACTTCGGGACGAAGATGTAGTCGCCCGTCATGCTCCGCGCGCAGTGGGCCGCGGTGAGCACGATGTTCCGGGCCTTGGTGTCGATGACGCTGCCGGTGCAGTGCCAGGTGGTGCCGCGCGGCCCGTCGGAGCCGAAGAACGTGCCGACCAGCCGGGTGCCCTGGAACAGGGTGCCCTTCGGCCGGGCCGCCGCGGCCGTCGCGGCCGACGGTGTCGTCGGGGCGTGCCGCAGCGCGTCGAGCGGCCGGGCGGCGGCCATGCGCTCGGCGGTCCAGAAACGCGCCGCCTGCCGCGCCTCCTGCCCGGCGGCCGGCGCGGGCGCCCCGGCGTGCGCGGCCGGTACCGCGACCACGGCCGGCACCGCGCAGAGCAGGGCGACGACCACCCGGCGCCAGCCACGCGCGGAGGGTCTTCCGGGCGGGTCCGGATGCCCGCAGGAGTCCGGGTTTCGGTACGAGAACACTGCTGCTTCCCCCTGGTCGATGGAGCGGACCGGGGCGCGGCGGTGCGGTGTGCCGCGGTGCCGCGCTGGTCGGGCGCGCACCGAGGGCTCGTCGCGGAAGTCCCCCGATCATGCGCGGTGATCTTCGCACAAGCGAGCGAAACGGGCCAACTTCCCGCCCCGACCGGCGTTCTGTCCGGCTTTCCGACCGGCTTTCTACTGCCGGTACCCGGCGAGGAACCTGCCGATCCGGCCGATGGCCGCCTCCAGGTCCTCCGCGTACGGCAGGGTCAGGATGCGGAAGTGGTCGGGCGCGGGCCAGTTGAAGCCGGTGCCCTGGACCACCTGGATCTTCTCCCGCAGCAGCAGGTCCAGGACGAACTTCTCGTCGTCGTGGATCGGGTGCACCTTGGGATCGATGCGCGGGAAGGCGTACAGCGCGCCCTTGGGCTTGACGCAGGACACGCCGGGGATCTCGTTGAGCTTCTCCCAGGCCACGGTCCGCTGCTCGTGCAACCGGCCGCCGGGCCGGGTCAGTTCGCGGATGGACTGGCGTCCGCCGAGCGCGGCCTGGATGGCGTACTGCGCGGGCGCGTTGGCGCACAGCCGCATGGAGGCCAGCATGGTCAGGCCCTCCAGGTAGTCCTTGGCGTGCTGCTTGGGACCGGTGACGACCAGCCAGCCGGAGCGGAAGCCCGCCACCCGGTAGGTCTTGGACAGCCCGCAGAAGGTGAGGACGACCAGGTCGGGGGCGAGCGCGGCGGCCGAGTGGTGCACGGCGTCGTCGTACAGGATCTGGTCGTAGATCTCGTCGGCGAACACCATCAGGCCGTGCCGGCGGGCGAGATCGAGGATGCCCTCGACGATCTCCTTCGGATAGACCGCGCCCGTCGGGTTGTTGGGGTTGATGATGACCACGGCCTTGGTGCGGTCGGTGATCTTCGCGGCCATGTCGGCCAGGTCGGGGTTCCAGTCGGCTTGTTCGTCGCACAGGTAGTGCACGGCCTTGCCGCCGGCCAGCGTGGTGGCGGCCGTCCACAGCGGGAAGTCCGGCGCCGGGACGAGGATCTCGTCGCCGTCCTCCACCAGCGCCTGGACGGCCATGGAGACCAGTTCCGAGACGCCGTTGCCCAGGAAGACGTCGTCCACGTCGACGTCCAGGCCCAGGGTCTGGTAGCGCTGGGCGACCGCGCGGCGGGCGGAGAGGACGCCCCGGGAGTCGGTGTAGCCGTGCGCCCGCGGCAGCATCCGGATCATGTCCTGGAGGATCTCCTCCGGCGCCTCGAAGCCGAAGGCCGCGGGGTTGCCGGTGTTCAGGCGCAGCACGCTGTGCCCCGCCTCCTCCAGCGCGTTGGCGTGCTCGATCACCGGGCCGCGGATCTCGTAGCACACCTCGCTGAGCTTGTTGGACTGCCGGAACTCCATGGGCCCCTCCGGAAACTCGTGTTGCTTGGTTTTACCAAGTGAGAGCTTGGAAAGTCCAACAACGCGTCTACACTGCGTCGCATGTCACCTCGCCGAAGCTACGACCAGTACTGTTCCGCGGCCCGCGCCCTCGATCTGGTCGGCGACCGCTGGACCCTGCTGATCGTCCGGGAGCTGCTCGCCGGTCCCCGCCGCTACACGGACCTGCACGCGGACCTGCCCGGCGTGAGCACGGACGTACTCGCCTCACGGTTGAAGGAGATGGAACGCGACGGTCTGACCACCCGGCGCCGGCTGCCCCCGCCGGGCGCCGCGTACGTGTACGAACTCACTCCCCGTGGCCGCGAGTTGTTGCCGGTCCTCCAGGCGCTCGGTAGCTGGGGCGCGCGGGAACTGGGCGAGCGCAGGCCCACCGACGCCGTGCGGGCGCACTGGTTCGCGTTGCCGCTGCTGCGCGCGTTGGAGGGCGAGGGTGTCCTCGAAGTGTGCCTGGAGGAAGGGGAGTTCCACCTCCACGTCGGCGCCGAGGAGGGACCGGTCTACGGCGACGGGCCCGCCCCCGGTCCGGCCGACGCCCGCCTGGTGATGGACGCGGTGACCTGCGAGGCCGTCGCCCGCGGCGAACTGGCCCTGCCGGACGCGGTCCGGGACGGGCGGGTGACGGTGACCGGCGAGGGCACACTCGCCAAGGCACTGCGCGAGGCGTGACGCGGGGAGCGGCGGCCGGAGTGGCAAAGGGCGCCGCGGCCCGGTGGTGGCGGCCGGAGTGATCAAGGGCGCCGCGGCCCGGTGTGGCGGCCGGAGTGATCAAGGGTGCTGCCGCCCGGCGCGGCAAAGACGAAGGCCCGCCGGAGCGGCGGGCCTTCACGGTATCTCGGGGATCGTACGGATCAGGCGCCCGGTGGCACCCGGGACGGCCGGCCCGACCCGCGCGTCAGCGCGTAGCCGCCGATGCCGGCCAGCGCGGCCAGCACACCGCCGATGCCGGTCCACACCCAGCGGTCCGACCACCAGCCGGACGACCAGCCGTCACGGCCGAAGCTGGACAGCACGGCCTCCTTCGAACCGTCCTTCTCCTCACCGGACTTGACGGCGATACCCGGGACGAGCGGCTTGCCCAGCGAGCCGTCGACCGCCGCCGCGCCGCCGATGTCCTTGGAGTCGACGCGCACTTCGGCGCCGACCGGCTGGCCGAGGTCGGAGTCGGCGAGGTCCACCACCGTCAGCCGGATGTAGTACGTGCCCGGCAGCGGGTCGTTGGCCCACGGCTCCGACCAGCCGCGCACCGTTCGCAGCACACAGGCAAGTTCGACGGAGCCGGCGTCGGACGCGGCGGTGCGCGACTGGGCGCCGTACTGGCATGCCTGGCGGCGCCGCAGCCCGTCGTACACATCGAGCTGCCAGGTCTCGGCGCCGTGCCTGGCCGGGAGCTTCACCGTCGCCTTGACGGTGGGGCGCTGCCCGGTGTCCGCCGGGAAGGACCAGTACAGGTAGTCGCCGGTGGAGCCGGAGGCGGTGGCCCGCTCGCCCTGCTCGATCTCCGCCGCCGTACGGAACGAGGTGCCCGCCTGGGTGGGCGCGTCGTCGTCGGCCGAGGCGCTCGGCGAGGGCGAGGAGTCCGCGGCGGCCGGCCCCGCGGCCAGCCCCAGCGCCAGCAGCGCGGCGCCCAGCACTCGTGTGATCCGCATCAGTTCGTCCTCCAGACCGAGACCCGCCAGCGCGACAGCCAGCCCCACAGCAGACCCGCGAGGAAGCCGGCCAGCACCAGGGCACCGAGCAGCCACCAGCCACGGCCGAGACCGAAGGCGGCCACATCGCGGTGGCCCGAGGGGCCGTCCACCACGTCGACGGTCAGCTCCAGCGGCAGACCCGGCGTGGTCTTCACGCCCGAGGCCGCCGAGAAGGACTGGGTGACCTGGAGACACACCGTCTCCGCGGGCGCCGAGTCGTCGTCGCTGTCCTGCTTCGGGTAGCGCAGACCGGTGGAGATGACATCCGTACGGCCGGTGCCCGCGGCCTCGCCGCGCACGATCTCCCGGCCGTGCACGGTCACCGCCCGCAGCAGCACCCCGTAGTGGGGGTTGACGGTCCGGTCGTCCGCCACGCTCACCGAGGCGCGCAGCTCCTGGCCGGGCTCGACGTCCACCTTGTACCAGCGCTGCTGCCCGAACTCCTCGCGGTCGGTGTAGAGACCGGACTTCAGGACGGGGGCCTTCTCGCACCGGTCGGCGCCCTCGGTGGCGACCGGGGTCACCACCGGATCCGCCGCCCGGTCCACCAACTGGCCGACCCGGTCGCTCAGTTCCTCCTTGTGCCGCACGTCGGTGTAGGTACCGCCGGTGGCGTCCGCGATGCAGCTGAGCTGGGCGCGGGTCTTGGCGTCGGGCACCAGGCCGAGGGTGTCGATGGTCAGGCCGATGCCCTTGGCCGCTATCTCCCGGGCCACCTCGCACGGGTCGAGCGGCTGGCAGGTGTCCTCGCCGTCACTGATCAGCACGATACGGCGGGTGCCGTTGCCGCCGTTCAGATCGTCCGCCGCCTTCAGCAGCGCGGGCCCGATCGGGGTCCAGCCGGTGGGCGACAGCGTGGCCACGGCCGTCTTCGCGTCGGTCCGGTCCAGCGGGCCCACCGGGTACAGCTGCGCGGTGTCCTTGCAGCCCTCCTTGCGGTCGTTGCCGCGGTAGTTGGCGCCGAGCGTGCGGATACCGAGCCGGACCTCCTCGGGCGTCGCGTCCAGCACCTCGTTGAACGCCTGCTTCGCCGCGGCCATCCGGGTGCCGCCGTCGATGTCCCGGGTCCGCATGGAACCACTGACGTCCAGCACGAGTTCGACCTTCGGAGCGTCCTGCTCCGTCTCGTCGGCGACCGCGCCGGAGGGGAACGCGATCCCGGCGGTCAGGGCGGCGAACAGAGCACAGACTCCCACCGCCAGCCGTTGTCTTCTGATCATCGCCGGATCCTATTGATCAGACACGCCGGACTCCAAAACGCCGGGTGGGGGCGGACGGTGGGCGCGGGGGGGGCGAGCGGAGCGGGCAGGCCCGGGCCGGCCGGTACCAGGCCGTGCCCGAGGCGCTCGCGTAGGCGATGCTCGCGTAGGAGGTGCTCGCGTGGGTGGCGCCCGGTGGGGCGGCGCCCCGGGCGGCGGACTCGCCCGGCCGCACCAACCGCCCGGCCCGGCACGTACTCAGCGCGGCACCGATCGCGGTTGCGGCAGTTCCGTCCAGAGGTCCCCCGTACCGGTGGGGGACAGGCGCATCAGTGTCAGCGCCTTCGCGGGGAGCGGAGCCTCGCGCAGGGCGGGCAGGTCCGGGGTGGGCGGGAGGCCGGGGAGGGCTGCCTCCAGGGCGGTGGCCAGGGTCCGGGCGGAGCCCGCCGTGCCGGCCAGGGCACCGCACAGCAGGGAGCCGAAGAGCTTGCGGCGCAGGACGGTCGGGTCGTCGGTGATCAGCCGGCCGGTGAGGGCGGGCGGGGTGATGCCGTGCCGGGACAGCCGGGCGGGGCTGACGCGGATGTCGGCCAGATCCCGGTAGACCAGCCGCAGCGGAGTGCCGTCCGCCGCCAGCACCACCAGGAGGTTCTGGCCGTGGGCCTCCAGCGCCACGCCGAGATCCAGCAGCCGCAGGCCCACCGTGAGCGCCAGCCGGGCGAACTCCGCCAGCCAGCCGGGACGGCCGGGCAGCGGCGTGGTGGCGAGCGCGGCCACCGGCACCACCCGTTCACCCGGCCCCGCGTACGTCTCCGGCGACTCACGCAGCAGCGCGGCCAGATCGGGGGAGTGCGCGGTGACCGCCCCGAGCGTGCGGGTCAGGTGCAGCAGCCCGCCGGTGTGCGCCACCAGCTCCTCGCCGAAGGCGGACAGCGGCGCCGCCGCCCGCACCGAGTACGCGGAGATGTCCCGCACCGACGACGTCAGCCGGGCGCTCAGCGCCGTCTTCACATGCGGGCCGCCCGGCAGCGCCAGCGTACGCAGGGACATCAGCGGCCGGGCCGGACCCCACACGTCGTACGACCGCTTGAGCACATGCGCCGCCTGCCAGGGGTGCACCGGCAGCAACAGCCGCCCACCGTCCAGGAGTTCGGCGGGCCATCGCCCGGACACCAGGCAGTCGGCCGCCGGTACCGGCACCGTGCCCAGCTCCACCACCGGACCGTGCTCCGGGCCGTACGCCAGCTGCTCCGCCACCGAGAAACCGGGCCGGGACCGGCAGCCCGGGTGGAACGGGTGCCCGTCGGTCACCCGCCGCTCCCACTCCCAGTCCCTTCCCCCGCCCTCGGCCGGGGGCCACTCGTTCCCCCGTTCCTCCCGCCGCTCCGCGCCGGCCCGGGACAGCGCCAGCGACGCCACGCTGTGCGCCAGCTCCGCCACGAACCCGGCCGCGCCCGGCCCCCCGAGGGCGTCCATCAGCCGCGCCGGATCGTCGTACCGCTCCCGGTCCAGGTGTACGGCGGTGACGTACCCGGCGGTGGCGTACGGGTCCGCGTGCGGCCCGCGCAGCCGCCGCCCGTCGGTCAGGCGCACCGTGAGCCCGTGCGCCCCGGACTCCCGGCCGGCGACGAACGGCAGCGGCTCGTACGCCAGCGCCCGCCACAGCCGGGTCAGCACGGCGGCCCGCGCACCGGGCAGCTCCGCCGCGTAACCGGGCAGCAGTTCCGGCCGGACGGCGGCCAGTTCCTCGGCGAACACGGAGTCGGTGGCGGGAGCAGGGTGCACGATCGGCTCCTGGGGTAGGCGGGGCACGGCACGATTGTCGGGGACCACCGGGTACGGCAGTGCCGGAACCCGTCGGGTACGGCGGGCCGGGCGCGTCGGAGACGGTGGTGGTGGGAGCGGTCGGGTACGGCGGTGTCGGGCGTGGCCGGGTACGGCGGTGCCGGGTGTGGCCGGACGGTTGTCGCGGGACCGGCCGGGTACGGCAGTGCCGGGGTACCCCGCGCGCGGCAGGGGTGGGGAGCGCCGGGCACGGCAGCCATACTGATCGTCCCCGGCTTCCCGCCGACGCGCTCCGCGTGCGCCGGGACGACCGTGGGCCCCTGGACGACGGACGAATGGAACGCGTGGACCTCACACCCCCCACCGGCGAGGCCGGCCGCCTGGCCGACGCGTACGCGGCAGCGCCCCTGCTCAACTGCCTGCTGCGGGAGGTGGCCGTGCCGCTCCCGGAGGCCGGTGACCGCACTGCGCACCGGCTGCCGGACGCCACAGATCGCATGGCGCACCGGCCGGCGGATGCTGGTGACCGCCGGGCGTACCGGCTGCCGGACGGCCGGCTGCTGCGGGTGCGCGCCGGGCGCCGGCCCGCCGACCCCGAGCTGTACGCGGCCGGCGCCTGGCACCGGATCGGCCACCCGGAACTGGTGAAACTGGTCGCGGAGGTGCTGCGCCGGCACACCGGGCTGCCCGGCGGCGACCTGCCCGCCGAGATGATCGACAGCCGGGACGCCGTCGCCGCCCTGCTCACCGCCCGCGCCCGGGCCACGCCCCCCGCGGACCCGTATCTGCGCTCCGAGCAGTCCCTGCTCACCGGCCACCCCTACCACCCGGCCCCCAAGGCGCGCGGCGGCGGCCCGGTCGCGTCCTGGCTGCCGTACGCCCCCGAGGCGCACGCCCGTTTTCCGCTGGCGCTGCTCGGCGTCCGCGAGGACCAGGTGGCGGAGGAGGGGGACACCGCGGCCCTGGACGCCCTCGGCACCGCCCCGCCCGGCTACCGGCTGCTGCCCGCCCACCCCTGGCAGCTCGACCTGGCCGCCCGCGAACTCGCCCCCGCCTTCGCCGACGGCCGGCTGCTGCGGCTCGGCACCACCGCGTTCCCGGTCTGGCCGACGGCCGCCGTCCGCACGGTGTACGAGCCCCGCCGCGACCTGTTCCTGAAGTTCAGCCTGGACGTACGCATCACCAACGACATCCGCCGGCTGTGGCGCCACGACCTGCGCCGGCTGCGCCGTACCGACACCGCCGCCGGGCGTGCCTTCGCGGCGCTGGGCCCGCCTGCGGCCTGGCTGAGCGACCGCGGCTACCGCACCGCCGCCTTCGCCTTCGAGGAACTGGCCGTACTGGTCCGCGACGGGCTGCGCGGCCACCTCCTGCCGGGCGCCACCCCATTGCTCGCGGCGGGCCTCGCCGAGGGCTTCGAGGACAGCCCGCTGGCCGCCACGGGCGACCCGGCCGGGTGGTGGGAGGCGTATCTGCGGCAGGTCGTGCCGCCCGCCCTGACCGCGTTCGGCACCCACGGGGTGGTCCTGGAGGCCCATCTGCAGAACACCCTGGTCGCCGTGGACGCGGCCGGCACACCCGTGCAGGCCCTGTTCCGGGACGCCGAGGGCGCCAAGCTGCTGCCGGACGTGAGCCGCGCGTCGGGCTGGGAACGACTGGTGTACTGCCTGGTCGTCAACCACCTCACCGAGATCGCCGGCGCCCTCGCCGACCACCATCCCGGCTACGACCCGTGGCCCGCCGTCCGCCGCGAACTCGCCCGGCACGACCTGCCCGAGATCCCCGCCCTGCTCACCGCGCCGACCCTGCCGGGCAAGACCAACCTGCTGCTGCGCTGGACGGCGGCGGACGGCGCGGACGCCCGCTACCTGCCCCTGCCCAACCCGCTGCTGGGCGACTGAAGCCGGCCGCCACCGTGTCGCCCGGCGCATCGGCTGTCGGAGTGGACCTGCCTACGTCCGCTGCGCCACCGCGAGGTCGATGACTCCGCAGGGAGATCCTGGGGCGGTGACCCGTCGCACACTTTCCAAGCCGCTGCTCCTGCTGTTCCTGACGCTGGCCGTCTTCGCCATGCCGGCGGGCACGGGTATGTCGTCGGCGGAAGCGGGTGAGGCGGACACCTGCGGTCTGGAACAGGTTCGCGGCGTCAAAGTCACCGCAAAGGTGGAATTCGATCACCGGGGCGTGGACTACAGCAATGTCAAAAGCGTTATGGAGATCTGGATTCCGGCGAGCTGGAAACACGCTCCGAATCTGCTGCGGGACACTCGCGAACCCGAGTACCGTAAGGCGCTTCGCTGCCTGTTGGGAGAGAAGCACGCACCGCTTGACTTCACTGAGACGCGACCCAACCCGCTCACAGTCGACTCCGACGGGAAGAAGGTGAAGGTTCACTACGAGGCCGTGGTCTCGGTGCAGTGGCTTGGCAAGCTCCAGATCGGCCCCTGGGTGCTGCTATCGAATGCAGACGTCTGGACCGTTTGCTTGGATCCCCCGAAGAGTCTCTCGAAGGCAACGTGGAAGAACGTTGAAGTCCGGACGGGCGGTCCCCGGGCTTTGTCTGTCGAGCCGGAATCCGCCTCCGGTAAGGACGGCACCCTACTGAAGTGGCAGAACAGGAAACCGGATGAATTCGCGGTGCGTTTCCGCCCGCCGACGGCGCAGCAATGGGATGCGAAGACGCTGTCACCGGGGCAGCCTTGGGAATCTGTCGGACTGTTCAGCGGATCCTCTGCGGCAGTCTATGTCCTGGCCGGAGGTCTCCTGCTCTTCGCAGGAAGGAAACTCCGGCAGGGCCTCGCACGGCGTCCCGACGACGACGAGCGAAAGGCACTCGGTGTACTGCGCTCCTGGGCACTCTTGTCGATGGGGCTGGGGTTGCTCGTCTACATGGGAGACAACGTCCTCGGATTCCTGCAGTACGACGAATACGCGAAGACTCTTTCCTTGTTTTCGCTGTTGTTTCTCGGGATCGCTTTGTGTGTTTTCGGGAAGCTTCAGAAGCCCCTGATGGTGATCGCGTGTTCTGTGGTCGTTGTTGTCGCCGGGATATCGCTCGGCTGCGAAGTGGCAGACTGTGCGCCGCTGCACGTGAGTGAGAATGACGTATTGTGGGTAAAACCGCTCGCGTGGGTGGCTGTATTTTTCGTTTTTTATATGGGCGGGATTTCGTCGGTTCGACGAGTTCTGTGGATGATCGGTGGGTCGCTGCCGTCGTGGCTGGTCGTGTCTTTTTCCTCCGTCCTTTCGGGCTTGACTGTCCTGTGGGCGTACCTGGTATTCCGGCGCTTTTGGGATCGGATCAGTTGGCTTGCCGAAATTGGACGGCCGACCTACAAGAACCAGTTGTGGGAGCAACTCGATGACTGGTGGCGTGACTTTCCGGGCCTTGTGTTGCCGGACCTGTGGAGCACGGCCTCTCTTGCCCTGATCGCACTGGTCCCTGCGGCAACCCTTTACGTGTGCCGTGCCGAGCGGAAAGATGCCGGTTCGTTCACGCCTACCGCCTCGGAGCAGCTCTTCCTCGCGGTCTTCTTCACCTTGGTCGTGCTACCAGGGGGAGGAGTCTACTTCGGGGTCAATGGTTCCTTCGTCACTATCTTTCTAGGTTTCCTCTTGGCCAGGATGCTGATTTCCTTGGGGGAGAGAAAGGCCGTGCTGGCGCAGCCTGTGATCGGGAACCGTCCGTTGGGTCAAGTGATTTCCATGGCCGACCGACCGGCCTTGCTGCGCGTGGTCCGGCGTTATCGGGAACTTCAGGACTGCCTCCACCATCCAGGCATTGGAAACCCTGCCGAGTCAACCGGGGCTCGAGAGGCGATCGAGCGGGAAATCGATCATATGGACCGGTTTCTTCCCGAAGGGGTGAGGCTCGTCGATGTCGCCTTCGCTTGCGGTCCCATGGCCACATGGTGGGAGAACGCTCGCAGGAGCGCGATGATCGCCTGCGTCGTCGGCCTTCCCGGAACGGGGGTGATGTACTGGCTTGCCATGGTCAGCAGCGGCTCTTGGGCGGGGACCCTGGTGTACCCCGGCGGGTTCATCGCCATGGTTTACATTATTCTCGGTTGGCATGTGACCTGGATGGGTGCGGCTTTCTTCATGGGAGCGCTGTGGCGGAGTCTCCCAGTCCGGTACGGGCCGGCGAAGGCGTTTTGCGTGGCCATCGTTTTCTCGATCCCCGTCTGTGTCCACTGGATGCTCGGTGAGCTCATCGGTCAAGAGGCGCGGGGTACGTTTGTGGTTATTGCCACCTTCACGTCGGTGATGACATGCACCGGCCTGGTCATGGATGTACAGACATTCACGAGCGAGCGGCGCTACTGGCCCTCCAGAGCGAGTTTGATCGTGTACATCTATCAGATGCCCCTTACCGCTGTGGTATTCGTGCTGACCCAACTCGCATCGCTTGCCACCATCTGGCAGAGCTTGCCGCACGGCGGCCCTGGTGGACCGTCCCCGACCCCCTAGCAGAACTCGGCATCGACGACCCGCTGTTCGTGGACGTTCCAGTCGCCGTTGAAGTTCAGCGACAGCACGTGATCGCCGTCGGCCGTCGCCATGGTCTCCGAGATGGAGCCCTGGATACCGCCGTTGTGACCCCACACCTCGGTGCCGCAGGACAACGTCATCTTCATCAGTCCCAGGCCGTAGGAGAAGTTCGGCACGTTCTCGATCGATACGGTCGTCATCATCTTCTCCAGCTGAGGCTTCCGAAGCAGCCGGCCGGAGAACAGGGCCCGGTAGAACCGGTTGAGGTCGCGGTTGTCGGAGATCATCTCTCCGGCGGCGCCCGCGAAGGAGGGGTTCAGCTCGGTGACGTCGTAGATCGTGCCGTTCGGCTCCCCGGGTCCGGCGAGTTCCCCGGTGAGCTTCGAGTGGGCGCGCCCGCTCGGCCCCGGGAGGAGGGCGCTGGTACCCGGCACACTGGTGGAGTCCAGGCGCAGGGGGCGCAGGACACGGTGCTCGATCTCGTGGGCGTAGGTGTGGCCGGTGGCCTTCTGGATCACCATGGAGGCGATGACGTAGTTGGTGTCGGAGTAGCTCCAGCCGTCGCCGGGGGCGAAGACGGGCCGGTGGGACAGGGCGAGCCGCACGATCCGGCGGGGCGTCCAGGTGTCGTAGCGGTGCCGGAGGAAGTCGGTGCCGAACTCCTTCCTCTTGAAGGTATCGTCGTCGGTGTAGCTGTAGATACCGCTGGTGTGGTTGAGGAGCCGCACCAGTCGGATCTTGCTGCCGTCGTTGCCGTTCCCCGCCACCAGACCCGGCAGCCAGTCGTCCACGGTGTCGTCCAGGCTGAGTTTTCCTTCGGCCTCCAGCTGGAGCATCACCGTGGCCACGAACGTCTTGGTGATCGAACCGATCCGGAAGCGGTCGTCGGTGCGCGGCTTCCGGTCGGTCGCCGGATCCGCCGTTCCTGCACGCCCGGCCCAGGTGGTACGCCCCAGCTCGGCGAGGGCGATACCCCCGGGCGGCCCTTCCCGCACCACCGAGTCCAAGGCCGCCTGCGTGGCTGTGTGTCCGCCGCGCGCGGCCGACGCGTCCCCGGTGCCCGCGGCCGACGCCGGCAGGGTGAGGCCGGCGGCGATCGCCGCCGTCACCAGCGCCCCTACGGCAGTGACCCGCGACCTGCGCCCGCCGCGCCCACGGCCACCCCGCCCGGACGAACGTGCCCCGTCTGCTCCACACGCCTGCTCGTACACGGAAGACTCCCGGTTGTCGGGTGACGACTGAACCGGGCCCAGTATTTTCGCTCAGGGTACGGGTCGGGGATACCGTCAGCCACCTGCTTGCGGGTAGGGCTGTCCCCCGGCGAAAGGGCCGTCCAGGGCCGCCCATTGCAGGAGCATGATGGTCTTGCCGTCGGTGATGCGTCCGTCGCGGGTCATGGCGAGAGCCTCGGAGAAGGGCAGTTCGAGGACCTCGATGTCCTCGCCCTCCTCCTCGATTCCGCCGCCGGTTCCGGTCCGGTCGCCGGGGGAGTAGGGGGCGGCGAAGAAGTGGAGACGCTCGGTGACGGAGCCGGGGCTCATATAGGCGTCGAGGACGTGGGTGAGCCGGCCGAGGGTGACGCCGAGTTCCTCGGCCGCCTCGCGGCGGATGGCGGCGGGCGGATCGTCCGCGTCGAGCAGCCCCGCGGCGGCTTCGACGAGCATGCCGTCGGGGTGGTCGTTCACGTAGGCCGGGTAGCGGAACTGGCGGGTGAGCAGGACGCGTTCGCGTGCGGTGTCGTAGGGCAGGACGACCGCGCCGTTGCCGCGGTCGTATGTCTCGCGTGCCTGCCTTTCCCAGCGTCCGTCGCGGCGGCGGTAGTCGAACGTGGTGCGTCGCAGGACGTGCCAGCCCTGAGAGGTGAGTTCGACGTCGCGGACGACGACGTCCGGGTTGCGGCGCAGATCGCGTCCCGCCTGGTCGAGGCCGATGCGGCCGCGGTGGTCGGGGATGTCCACGCCGGGCCGGGGTGTCATGCGTCCCCCTGCCGGTTCAGGGGCGGGATCCGCGCGATGTCGTAGTAGACGGGCAGGCCGCGGCGGCGTGCCGTGGCGACGTCCTGGTCGGCTCCCCGGGAGTCGCCGGGCAGGCGCAGCACGGCGTCGCAGCGGGCCAGCAGGCGTTCGGCGGCCGGGTACAGCACCTCGTCGGCGAGGGGATCGGTGGGGCCCGCGCCGGCCGAGCGCAGAACGGGCAGGGCGATCCATTCCCCGATGACGGGAAGGTGGCCGGCGGCGAAGACGGGCCATGCGGCCGCTTCGAGCCGTGCGAGGTTGGCGGCCATGGCCCGCGGATCGCCGTCGGTGCCGGAGCGATAGGGCCCGGCGATGAGGATGAGCATGGGCTTGTCGGACATGGGCGCTACAGTACATGCAGAAACGTGCAAGAACAGGAGAGAATGCGGATGCTGGCTGCTGAACGGCGTGACCACCTGCTGGGCCTGCTCGCCCGCGAAGGCAAGATCGTCGCCAAGGACGTGGCCGCCGAGCTGCGGATTTCCGAGGACACCGTGCGGCGCGACCTGCGCGACCTGGCCGGCGAGGGGTTGTGCCAGCGGGTCTACGGCGGCGCGCTTCCCGTTTCACCGGCGGTGGCGGACTACGGTGCCCGGCAGGCGGTGGCTCCGGACGGCAAACGGAAGGTCGCCTCGGTGGCCGCCGGTCTGGTGCGGCCCGGCGGCGTGGTGATCCTCGACGGAGGTACCACCGCCCTGGCCGTCGTCCATGCGCTTCCGAAGGAGCTGGCCTGCACGGTGATCACCCACAGCCCGACGATCGCCGCCGCGCTGCTCGACCATCCGCGAGCCGAGGTCTTCGTACTCGGCGGCCGCCTGTTCAAGCACTCGGCGGTCACCTGCGGCGCGGCCGCCGTCGAGGCCGCGCAGAACGTCTCCGCCGACCTCTTCCTCCTCGGCGTCACCGGCGTGCACCCCGAAGCGGGACTCACCACCGGCGACGCCGAGGACGCCGCGATGAAACGCGCCCTCGCGGCACGGGCCGCGGACACCTACGTCCTCGCCTCCTCCGAGAAGATCGGCACCGCCTCCCGGTACCGCGTCCTGCCCTGGGAAGAGGTCAGCGGACTCATCACGGACGCGGCCCCGCACGACCCGGTGGTCGAACAGCTCACGGCGGACGGTGTCGAAGTGCTGACGGCGGGCTGACCGTCACGGGCCCGACTACGAGGCGGCCGCCCGTCCGCCCACCCCGCTCGCCGCGGGCGCGGTCCCGGTGGGGCACCGTCCCGCCGACCCGGTTCGCCGCGCGTATCCGCTGGGCGGTCCCGGCGAACTCATGGGGTGTCTCGGGAAGCCGTCCCTCGCCCGGATCGGCCTCCACCGACAGGACGGGCCGGAGCCTGCTCGCCGCCACCGCGACGGAGCGAGCGCGCGCCCGAAGACCACGCCGGCGGACGCGGCGCGCGGTGAGACGAAGGCGGGCCCTGCCGCCGGCACCCTCTCAACGAGCGTGTACGTACGCGGAGCCCGCGATGCGGAGCGCGGTGTGGGCGTCGCGGCACCGCTCCCGGGCCGTCTCCAGCGCCGCCTCCACCTCGGGCGCGAACCGGCCGCCGTCCGCCGGGCCCAGGACTATGTCGTGCAGGTCCACGGCCGTCCGCCACGCGGTCTCGGCGGCGCCCGGAAGCGCGGGATCCGAGACGACGAGCAGTCCGACCCGGTCCCGGGCGACCGTCGCCGCGCTGCGGGTGGTCGCCCGGGCTGTGCTCGGCCCGGCGCGGTGGGGGGCCGGGCGCTGCCGGTGCGGTGGCCGTGCGCGGAGGGCTCGGCGCGGCGCCGTCGCGCGGTGGCGTCGTCCGGTGACCGCCCGGCCCACGGCGTCCGCCTCACCGCTCGGGCCGCACCGGATGCCTGCTCATGATCGAGACCCGGTTGAACGCGTTGATGGTGACCGCCACCCAGATCACCGCGGAGATCTGGTCGTCGGTGAGCACCGCGCGGGCGGCCGCGTACGCCGTCTCCTGTGCGGCTGTGTCGGCCGGCGCGGTGGTCGCCTCGGCCAGGGCGAGTGCCGCGCGTTCCGCGGGCGTGAACAGTTCCGTGTCCCGCCAGGCGGCCAGCACTCCCAGGCGCGGTGTCGTCTCGCCGGCGCGCAGGGCGGCGCGGGTGTGGACGTGCAGGCAGTAGGCGCAGCCGTTGATCTGGGACACGCGCAGATTGACCAGTTCCACCAGGGACCGGTCGAGTCCCGCCTCGGCGGCGACCTTGCGGACCGCCTCCGAGGTGCGGACCAGGGCGTCGTAGGCGGCGGGGCTCTGCTTGTCGATGTAGATCCGCCGGGGCGCGGATCCCGGTGCGATGCTGGTCAACTCGGAATTCCTCCGGACGGCGTCGGTGTTGACGAGGAAGTTGTTGAATGTGAAACTATCATGGGTGGAAGGCGGAACTCGATGAGCAGGACGGAAGCGGAGGCCATGGAGAGCCACGGCGAAGCGGGGCGGGACGGCGGGCGGACGGACGGCGAGGTCGAGATCCTCACCCCGCGCGACGTGCCCCTGGGCGGACCGCGCGCCATGACCGTACGGCGTACGCTGCCGCAGCGGTCCCGGACCCTGATCGGCGCCTGGTGCTTCGCCGACCACTACGGCCCCGACGACGTCGCCCGCACCGGAGGCATGCGCGTTCCCCCGCACCCGCACACCGGGCTCCAGACGGTGAGCTGGCTGTTCAGCGGGGAGATCGAGCACCGCGACAGCCTCGGCAGCCACGCCCTCGTCCGGCCGGGGGAGCTGAACCTCATGACCGGCGGACACGGCATCAGCCACTCGGAGTTCTCCACCGAGCGGACCTCCGTCCTGCACGGCGTCCAGCTGTGGGTGGCGCTGCCGGACGAACACCGCCACACCGCCCGCGACTTCCGGCACTACGTGCCCGAGCCCGTGCGGACCGACGGCGCCGAGATCAGGGTGTTCCTCGGGGCGCTGGCCGGGTCCGTCTCGCCGGTGCCGGCCTACACCCCCCTCCTGGGCGCCGAGATCGCCCTCGCGCCGCACGCCTCGGTCACCCTCGCCGTGGACCCCTCCTTCGAACACGGGCTCCTCGTGGACCACGGGGACGTCCGGCTGGCCGGAACCGTGCTGCGCCCGGCGCAACTCGGGTACGTGCGCCCCGGCCGGCGCACTCTGACACTGCGCAACGAGTCCTCCGGCCCGGCCCGGACCGTCCTGCTCGGCGGCACCCCCTTCGAGGAGGAGATCGTCATGTGGTGGAACTTCGTCGGGCGCAGTCACGACGACATCGTCCTGGCCCGGCGGGAATGGGAGGACGCCTCCGACCGGTTCGGCGCCGTCGAGGGCTGCGTCGCCGACCGGCTGCCCGCCCCCGCCCTGCCGAACGCCACCATCCGGCCGCGCAGCAATCCGCCGCGCTGAACCCGCCGCCCCCGAAAGGACATCCGATGACCGAGCCCGCCACCGAACCCACCGTCGAACGAAGAGACGACCGGCACCGCTACGAGATCCTGGTCGCCGGCGAGCGTGCCGGTCTCACCGCCTTCCGCGACCGCGGCGAGCAGCGCGTCTTCTACCACACCGAGATCGACGACGCCTTCGCCGGCCGCGGCCTGGCCGCACAGCTCGTCGGACAGGCCCTCGCCGACGTGCGCGCCCAGGGCAAGCGGATCGTGCCGGTGTGCCCGTACGTCGCCAAGTACCTCACCAAGCACGACGAGTTCGCCGACATCACCGACCCGGTGACCCCCGACGTGCTCAGCTGGCTGAGGGAGCGCAAAGCCGCCTGACCGGCGGCCTCGGCGCCGAAGAGGCCGGGACCGTACCCCGAGGTACGGTCCCGGCCTTTCAGGCGCGGTCAGGACGCCCTCATGGCTGCTGCCACGTCGCGCCGCGGCCTTCGAGAGTCGGTGGACGGCGGCGTGCGCACCGGTGAAGGTCTGCGTGCAGAGCAGGCCGGGGCCATAGACGCCGCCGTGCTTCTTGACCACGTCGGTGACGGCGCCGTACGTCTGCGTCTCCTGGTCCCGGCGTACCTCCAGCGACACCTGCGCCCACGTCACCGGCACCGCGCCGGCCCGGATCATGGCTGTACGTCGTGCTCGTAGGGGCCGACTCCGCCGACGGCGCCGGTGACGACGTAGATCTCGTGGCCCTGGGCGAGCGCGGGCCCGGCGTTCGGTGAGCGGGCCGCCGCCGCGGCGACCGTCGCCAGATTCTCCGCGCTATCGGCCGCTGAAGAAGTCGGTGAGGGCGGCGGCGACGGCCTCGGGCTGCTCCTCGGGGATGTAGTGACCGGCGTCGGGCACGATGACGCCGGTCACGTTCTCGGCCCACGGGCTGATGGAGGCCGCCATGTCCGGGATCGAGCCGTGGCTGCTGGAGATTCCGAGGACGGGCACGGTCGGTCGCCGTTGCTCGAGTGCCGCGCGGTTCTTGCGCGCGGACTCGGCGGCGTCGCGGTAGCAGGCGAGGCCGGCGCGCAGGCCGCCGTCGACGGCGAGGGCCGCGCCGTAGTGTTCGAGCTCCGCTTCCTCGAACGCGTCGGGCGCGAGGGACTTGGTCTTCAGGAACCAGCTGACGTACTCCCGCTCACGGCCCGCTATCAGCGTCTCGGGAAGGCCGGGCACCACATGGAACGCGAAGTGCCAGGTCTTGAACGCCAGAGCCGGGTCGAGGGGGATCGCTTCCGGCATGGTGATACCGGGAATCCCGGCGTCGAGCAGCGCGACCCCGCGCAGTCGGCTCTCGTGGTTCAGGGCGAGGGAGAAGGCGACCCAGGCACCGATGTCGTGCCCGGCGAGCCAGTAGTCCCCCACGCCGAGAGCGCTCACGGCGGCCTGGATGTGCGCGGCGACCGTGTGCGTGTCGTAGCTGAGCTCCGGATGCTCCGAATTGCCTTGGCCCGGCCGGTCGATCGCTATGACCCGGAACCGATCGGCGAGAGCGGGCATGACCTTTCGCCAGGCCCACCACGTCTGAGGGAACCCGGTGAGCAGGACGACGGCCGGTCCGTCCGGCCGACCGCCTTCGACGGCGTGCAGGCGGACGCCGTCGGCGTCGACCCAGCGGTGCGTGAATCCGGCCAGGTCGTGCAGGGGCAGGGCGGGGACGGGGTTGGTCATGGGAATCCTCCATCGAGGCGGGTGGACCGTGCTTCGACGCTAGCACGTCTTGAACTGATCAGTTCAAGATGGGAGGATGGGACGCATGGCAGGCAAGAAGCAGTTCGACATGGACACGGTGCTCGACGCCGCGATGATCCAGTTCTGGCGCTCCGGCTACGCCGACACCTCGCTCGACGACCTGTCCCGGGCGACCGGCCTGAACCGCAGCTCGATCTACTCCTCGCTCGGCGACAAGGACGCGCTCTTCCTTCGCTGCCTGGATCGCTACGCCACGCGCTACGGCGACAAGTACGACGCCGCCCTCTCGTGCGCGGCCGAGGACCCCGTCGCCGCCGTCCGTGCGTTCTTCGACGTCACCCTGGGGCGCATCGCCGATCCCGCCGTGCCCGATGGATGCCTGATGGCCCAGTCGGTCATGGCGAGTCCGGCGCTGAGCCCGAGGGTCGCAGAGCACGTCAAAGAGTTGTTCGGCCTCCAGCGCCCGCGCCTGCGCGCGGCGCTGAAGGCCGGCGGAATGTCCGACGAGGACGCCGAGGACTTCGCCGTACACGTAGCGGCCGTGAACCAGTCTCTCGCGGTGATGGGCAGGGCCGGGGCGAGCCCGGAGCAACTGCGGGCGATCGTCGGCGTGACCGTCGACGCGCTCGCGCGGGCGCTGAGACCGGTCGGATAGCCGGCGTACGGGGCGGGGGAGTCCTCCCTCCAGGAGAGACGGACATACGCATCACGGAGCCCTGCACGGCGGTGACCTGCGCCGACGTGCAGGGCTCCGTCGTGCCACCGTGTTGCCCGTTGTCCGGTGGTCCAGCGTCGTGGCCGTGCTCGGCACCCTGGCCGGTGCCGCCCTGGCGGGATACGTCCAGCGGTCCGGTGACCGGCGCGCCCGGGAACACGCGCACTGCCAGGAGGTGACGGAACCGTTGGAAGGGCAAACCGTTTCGACGGCCATGACCAGCCGTCGTGGATGCCGCCGAACCCTTGAGGAGTCCTGACCGATGTCACACCGTGCTCGGCGATGCCCTGGCGCAGTTCCTGGTGCCGATCACCCGCTGCGGGCGGCCGTTCGTGGTGGGCAGGCCGGCCGTGTCCCGCGCGGCCCGGAACCCTATGGGCGGGTAAAGGTGAAGGTGATGCCCGCCTGGCCGGACAGTTCACCGCCGGAGCCCAGCAGGGAGACCGTGCCCTTCGCGCTGATCTCGGCGCTGAAGGTCACCTCGTTGAGCCGGAACTCCCCGGCCCCCTGCGGCAGCGAGGCCAGCACGTCCCGCATGGTCGCGACGAAGTCGTGCAAACGGGCCTGCAGTTGCGCGGCGGGGATCTCCGTCCTGGCCACCCGCCATTCGTCCAGGCGCCGCAGGGACAGCCGGTCGGTGCGGTTCTGGTCGGTGTCCTCCAGGCCGAGGACGCTGATCGTTCCGACGGGCTCCGGGTCGGCGGTGGTGTGCTCAGTAGTGGTCTGCTGGGGCAGGGTCACGGGGTTGCTCCTCGGGAGTCGGGCGGATATGCAGGTCGGGGTCGGCGTAGGCGGCGTAGCTCAGACCGAGCGGGTTGGCCAGGGTGTGCAGCAGGTGCCGACGGCTTTCCAGCAGCGCCCGGCCGAGGGGGAGGCGCCGGATGAGGAAGCGTTCGTAGAGGGCTTGGGAGAAGGCCGCAGCGACATCGTCGGGGATCTCTGTCTCTGTGCCGATGAACCCGCGGTTGCCGTTCATGAGGAAGAGGTACGGGAAGGACGGCGCGTCCTGGGCGCGCATCCGGCCCGAGCCGCAGGCGTTCATCGTCACCAGCGGCAGTTCGAAGTCACGCTCGTCGTGGCTGATGCCGAGGCTGACCAAGTCGGCTCCGAGGCTGCGCAGGGTGGTGCGGGAGTGGTGTCCGGCGCCGCTCAGTTCGATCTCCGCGGCGAGGGGGTCGCCGGATCGGGTGTAGCAGTGGCAGGCGAAGTGTTGGAGTTGGTCGGGCAGGGCACGGCGCCCGCCGTCGAGGAGGAGCCGGGGGTCGAAGATCTGCTCGGCGAGACTGGGCCCGCCTTCCGCCGCGTGCGGGTAGGGGCCCTCCAGGTCGACGTGGGCATGCGCGGCCCCGGTGAACCAGGCGAGTTCCGCCCTGGCCCCCGAGAGGTGCTCGTCGTAGAAGTAGCGGGCCGGGAGTCGGCCCTGCGGTCCGGTGTGTAAAGCGGTGGCTCCGGTGCCGCCGCGGATCGGGGCGGGGAGCATGGCGCGGCGTACGACGCAGGAGAAACCCACGAGCGTGCCGCATGCGGTGATGAAGGCCGTGCGGTCCTCGACGGGCGGCCCAGGGGCGATGCCGAGCAGGGGCAGGAACTCCAGTGGCAAGAAGCTGTCCCGGGGCCCGACGCATTCCACGAGCGGCGGCGGCAGGGTGGGGTTCCGGGCGAACGGAATCGCCTGTCGCCAAAACGCCTGGAGGTCCCTCAGGACGGTCTGCCGGGCGCCGAAGAGGACGAACAGCAGGGTGCGGCCGAGACCGTGCAGGCACTGGAACACCCGGTCGAGGTCCTTGCCGTCCTCGACGGCAAGGGACGGCAGTTCGTCCTTGAGGCGGGTCAGCCCCAGGTCCAGCTCGTGGCGGACCCGGGTCAGGGCGTCGCTGCCGACAAGGGTGAGGGACAGGGGCGGTACGTCAGGTCGGCGTGCGCGGAAACCCAGGGTGGTGGCCTCACTGGTCGTCATCACGCGCACGGTGACGTCGGGCGGGTACGCCTGTCTCATCTGCCGGGTGCGTCCTTGCCTCGGGTACCCGATGTCTCGGACGCTGCCGGCGGTTCCGGTGCGGCCTCCGCCTCGATTCTGAGAGCGGTGACCTGGATGAGACGGCCGGCCTGGTAGAGCTGGAACCACACCTCGTGGGTGCCGGGCTGTTCGGGTAACCGGAAACCGAAGGGCGTCTGCACCTCGTGGGCGACACTGAGGCTCTTGCGCTGAGGGAGCGGGGTGAGGGTTGAGCTGTCCACCATGGCTTCGAACGGCACGCTGCCGGCCTCTTGGCCGCCCTCGATACGGATCGGCTCGTAGACGAAGAACTCCTTCCCCGCGCCGGCGGCGACAAGGGCGGCCGTGTTCTGGGCGCGCCGGTCGCGTACGACGGAGAGCATCAGGCTGATCCGGCCGCCCGCGGTGGCTTTGAGCGTGCCGCGCTCGGCGCGCAAGGGCGGTTCGGTGTTCTCCGCGCGCCGGTCGGGCTCGATGGCCAAATATCCGAGGAAGTTCGTCAGCGGCGGACCGGTCACGGTCTCGTCGAGCGAGGTGCGGACGACGGCGCCCATCTCCCGCCTCAGGCTCTGAACGAGTTCGGTGAGCTGGTCCTTCAGACGGTTGCCGATCGGCTCGGCGGTGTCGCGGGCGAGCCGGGACAGGTGCTCCTCCTGGAGCGTGACCGGGGCCGGGCTGCGCGGGAGCAGGGTCTCAGAGGCGTCGCGGAGGGCCGAGCGGACCTCCCTCCGCACCTCTTCCCGGATGTCGCGGCGCAACCTGTCCAGGTCCGTCGGGTCGGTGGCCGGCCGCCCACCCGGTTCGGCGACCGTGCGCCGGTGGCGCAGACGCACAGGAGGGGAGTCAGGGAGGCGGTCACCGCTCAGGGCATGGGCCAGAAGGATCATGCTGTGCGTGTCCTCGGGGAGTTCCAGCTGCATGGTGCGGGCGAGGTCGTAGCGCAGGACGTCGACTGCCTGCGCCTTGGCCATGGTGCTCTCGATGAGTTGTCGGCGGGCCTGTACCACGGCGAACACGGCCGGCGGCAACGGCCCGACGCCGACGAGCACGGCGAGGAGTGCCGGGTCGAGGGCATCATCCGCGCGCCCCGAGTGGGTGGCGGTGAGGTAGGCGACCACGGCCCAGACGGCCGCCGTGCACAGGGCACTGGCCGCGATGAGCCGCCAGATCAGCACCCTGCGTTCCGAGCGGCGGACGCGCTGCCGGATGGCGGGCGGGGCGATGACTTCCACCCGGGGCCACATCTTGTCGATGGCGAGGCCGGTGCGCAGCGTGGTGTCCCGGTGGACGGCCGCGACTCCCGGCGACAGCAAGGGGTGGCTGAGCAGATGGCGGAGGGTGGTACCGCCGCCGTGGGCCGGGATCAGCTTGGCGTGGCCCAGCTGCTGGTCGAGGAACCGGCGTTCCCGTTCCCGGACCTCGCGCTCGCGGTACGCGCGCTCCCTTTCGTACGCGTGGGCGTCGGGGAACCGGTACGTGGACCTGGCGATGTCGTCACGCTCGTCCGCCACGCGTTGTGCCGTATCGCGCACCGCGCGCACAAGCGTCGCGACCCGGCTCGGAGCGAGCGTGGTGTCCAGCCAGCCCAGGACAACCGTCTGGAGGACGAGCAGGAGCGCGGCCGACACCACGAGCCCGCTGACGCGCACCCACACGATCAGCGTGGCATCGTCCCACTCCCACCACTTCCAGGCGGCCCAGAGGACACTCCCCAGCGGTACGACGAGCCCCGCGAGCTGCGCTCCCGGCGGACCCGTGTCCAGGGGCCGTCCGCGCAGCCTCCACAGGACACCGGTCACGGCGGCCGAGAGCAGCAGGGCCGGGACCGAGCCGAGCAGCACCGGCACGGGGACGTTGACGTCCCGGGCGAAGGCATCGATCACCACGCCGAGGACGCCCGCCGCGGCGGTGGAGGCGAACATGAGGAAGTTCGCCCTCTCGGCTTCCGACGCATTGCGATCGTCGAGCAGCCAGAACAGCGCCGCCAGCAGCACCGACAAGACGCCCACCAGCCAGGCCAGCCAGAGGGGGCCCCGCGCGGCACCGCGGACGGTCAACCAGACGCCGCACAACCCGGTCAGCGCGAACGCCCCGACGGTGCGGAAGCTGTCGGACGGGGTGAATCCGTTGCCGTAGGTGACGCCGATGCGGATGGCATGCCATGTCGCGAAGGAGACAAGGGCGAGCATCAGCCCGCCTGCCCCCGCCTCCACAGCCAGGTCGTCGCGGGCGGCACCCGCGACGATCAGGAGCAACTGGGCGAACAGGCAGGTCGCCAGCAGGCCGTTGGCGCGTAGGTGTCGCTTTCTCGCCTTGGCCGAGGTGGACGCGGTAGGGGGCCTTGCCGGTCCGAGGCGGGCGGCGGCCAGTGCGGCGAATCGCCAGGCCGACGCGGCGAGCGCCAGCCAGAGCGCCAGCCGGACCAGAGCCGTGGAAAGGTCGTGCACCGGCATGGTGACAGCGAGGACCGTTCCCACTGCCGCGCCGCATACGGAGACGGCCGCGGCGGCGATGCCAGTCCGTCGCCGCACCGTGTTCGCTGTCATCGCACCCCCGTTGCCGCTCCCGCCGGCCAGTATTGCCATTCACTGAGGCTGCCGCAGGCTCTCTGGCGAAGTCCGGCCGACCGACGAGTGGAGAACAGGCGGGAGCCGCACCCCTTCCGGCGTCGGCGCGGTACGCCGTTCCGGCAGAGGTCCGGGACCGCCGGATGACCGACGAACAACCGCCCTTGTGACGCTTGGCCTTCGCCGTGTCTCGAGCAGGGGCCGGCTGCGCATGGATGGGTGGAGGAGCAGGTGCGGACTGCCGCTCGGGTGGCCACGCTGATCGGCAGGAAGCTCCGAGCCGAAGTCAGTGATCCGGCGAAGCACGGTGTGACACTGCCGCTGACGGGTGGCGCCGGGGACTTACGTGAACCGTCGGCACCGACGTCCGACAGCACCGACGCGAGGACCCCGGCGACACCTGCCGGGGTCCTCGCCGTTCAAGATTCTTGAACGATCACTTGTCGGGGCAGCCTCCCCGCACCACACTCAGCCCAGACGCCACCGCTGCTGGGAGCCGCCGTGGCAGGGCCACTGTAGGACCCTGTCGCCGTTCGAGAGGCCGCCGGTAGCCTGGTCGACCTCGAGACACTGGCTGCTGTGCCTGGCCTTGAACTGGAAGCGGCTGCCCACGGCAATCTTCTTCCATTGTTGGTGGACCCCGCCGTGGCAGGGCCACTGCAGAACCCCGGCGCCGGGCGCGAGGCTGGCATTGTCGACTTCCAGGCACTGCCCACTGTGTTCTACCTGAAGTTGAACGTAGCCGTTGTTCAGGTCGTTTACTCGCCACAGTTGGTGCTGGTTGCCCGTGCAAGACCACTGCACGGCTTTCGTCCCCTGGGCAAGCGAGCCAGTGCTGACTTCGAGACACTTTTCGCTGCGCTGGTTGCGGACCAGTACTCCTCCGTCCGCCGCGGCGGACGGAGCGGAAATTCCGCTCACCGCCAGCGAGGCCGCCATGATGGCCACATGCCGTGACGCTTGAGGGCACTCACCATAACTCCCCACCTCTCTTCAGGATTGGAGTTTCTTGACTGTAGAACTAGCGGCGCGATGCCTCGTGCACGACCTGCACTGGTCCGGTCGGCAGCCCAAGCACGCCTTGTGTTTCCTTGGCATGGCGCCGACTTCCCAAGCTTCCCCTGGCGTCCATCCGGGTGCAACTTCAGCAGTCAACGCACTTCAACACTGACGCTCCACGCGAGTAGATGCAGATCCGGCATGGTGGGAAAACGCTCGCTCGCAGGGGTGAACGTTGCGGCGGTCCGATTGGCGGGAGGCGTGAAAGGGGAGACGCGTGTTCCGAATGACTGGTGATCAAGGAGGAAGAGGGTCATCGGAAAGCAAGAACTCATCGACGCGGTGAAGTTCACGTCTGGCAAGGCGTTCCAGGGCGCTGCGAATAAACGCTGATGCTGATATCCGGCACCATCCGGCGCGGGTAATGGTGCGGGCCTTCTCTTCCAGTACCGCCCAGTCGCCTCGTCCCGTGCATTCTCGATGACGAGGGCGGTGTGGGCTGCGGTCATGAGCTGGTGGCGGGAGCGTTCGTCTAAAGGCAAGGGCGCGGTCGGGTCCTTCCAGCGGAGGCACGCCGAACTGGGTGGCCCCGTCGGCGGCGGCACGCTGTTCCTCGGCGCGCTTGGCGGCGAGCCACTCTTCCTTGGAGGCGGTGTCGTTGCTGTGGGGCGGCCTTCCAGTAGTCGGTGCAGTCTCGTACGGCGAGCCGGCGGGCGAACCCGGCCCGCGGAGACGGAGGGAGAGTTCGCCGTCGCGCAGTCGGGCCTACGCTCGGCGGGTGGTGGCCGTGCTGCGGGCCGGTGATGTGGGAGGTTCGGTGCTCACGGCTGGACGGGGCGGTGCCGGAGTGCTGTGTGGGGGCAGGACGGCGACGGTCGCACCGAGGTCTTCGGCAGCGTCGTGGACTTCCTGGGTGAGGAAGGCCAGTTGGCGGCCGAGGGCGGCGAGCCGGGCGCCGATCTGCCGGCCGCGGACGGTGTGGCAGGGCGTAGGAGAAGCGGGCCGCGGTGTCGAGGAGGCGTTCCAGCCGGACCAGGGGCCCGGCATCGTAGCCGGGCCGTGCGGCGGTGAGCGCGCCTCGGAGACCTCGCCGACGGTGCGGGCCTCGATGACGTCCTGGAGCAGTTCTTGGGCGGGCCGCTCGAGCGTGGGCTCGGGCCGGTCGGAGCGGGAGGCGGCGTCCGGGCGCAGGACTCCGGGCGGGACCGCGCGGAGCAGGGCCTGGCCGGCGGCCAGGGCGATGACGTGGAGGTGTCGTCCTGCGGTGTCGGCCTGGTGGCGCGGTCGTGCGGCGGCGGTGGCGTGCGACGACCGGGCCGCCTACGCTCCGAACGCAGGATCAAGGCCGCTCCCCTCCCCCGCGACAGGAGCCCGCGGGCGTTCGACTTCGACGCCAACCCCAACATCGACCCGGTTACCGTCAATACGCTCGCCACCTCGAGTGGGCCAAGAAGGGTGAGCCACTCTGCCTCATCGGTGACTCCGGCACCGGCAAGTCGCACCTGCTGATCGCGCTCGACACCGAGGCCGCGATGCCGGTTGGCGGGCGGTGGGCGGTGTTCGGGTGTTCTGGTTCGAGGACAGCGGCCTGGCATTTGACGGCGCTGCGGACGAAGTCGCGATGTCCTACGCGGAGTACTGCCTCACTGGCCGAGTTTCCCGGCCGGGGTCGGCCAGGCGGAGGCCGCGCCCAGACCTTGGTCAAGGTGTGGGTTCACTCCGTACCGTTCGGCGATCTCGGAAGTGATGAAGCCGGGTCGGACCAGCTCGAGGCGGAGGAGTCCGTAGTGAGGCCGGCACGATGGCTCGGGGTTCCTCCCCGGCCGTCACGCTTGGTTACTATGCTCACTTCGTGCCTTGGGGCCGGAGCCGAGGGCCCGCGGCGATCGATGGACTGCTGGGGAGGAGGGGACATGAGCGTGCCGGTTGAAACTCCCCAGATTCTCCCCAGGGCTCATCGTGGACATATGCACGGACTGCAGCGCCTTGGACCGGACCATGGAATGCGAGGCCAGCGAGTGGGGAGCCTTCGAAAGTGTTGAGAGAAGTCGCCGCTACCCGCTACATCGAACCCTTGCGCTCGGGTGGCTCCGTCCCCGGGGTCGTCGAGGCCGATGACCTCGGTACGTACGTCGTGAAGTTCACCGGGTCCGCGCAGGGGCACAAGGCGCTGGTCGCCGAGGTCATCGTCGGGGAACTCGCCCGGGCGCTCGGTCTGCGCTTCCCGGAGCTGGTGCTCGTGCACTTCGACCCGGCCATCGCCGCCGCCGAGCCGCATCAGGAGGTGCGGGACCTGCACGGCGCCAGCGCGGGGGTGAACCTCGGCATGGACTATCTGCCGGGGGCCCGGGACTTCACCCCGGAGATCGCCCGGACTTTCGCGGTGGACCCGCTGGAGGCCGGCCGGATCGTCTGGCTGGACGCGCTGACCGTCAACGTCGACCGTACGGTCCACAGCTCCAACCTGATGGTCTGGCCCACGCTCGGCACCGCGCCGGCCCGGCTGTGGCTCATCGACCACGGCGCCGCCCTCGTCTTCCACCACCGCTGGGACACCACGACCCCGGGCCGCCGGTACGACTTCCGGCATCACGCCCTCGGCCACTACGGCCCCGATGTGCGCGCCGCCGACGCCGAGCTGGCGCCCCGGGTGACCGAGGAGCTGCTGCGCGGGATCGTCGCCGAGGTGCCGGACGCCTGGCTCGCCGAGGACGCCGGGTTCGCCACGCCCGACGACGTCCGGGACGCCTACGTCGGCTATCTGCTGGACCGGGTGCGGCTCTCGGCCGAGTGGCTGCCCACCGACTTCCCGAGCCGCGAGCAGCTGGCCGCCGAGGAGGCCGCCCGCGCGGCCCGCACCCAGGCGGGCCGCCCGGACTGGCTGAAGCGCGTCCCCGACCTGCACGGCAAGCCGGCGGCGGAGCAGGACTGGTCGGCGCACCTGGGGTGAGCCGGGACACGGCGAAGGGCCCGGGGGGAAGCCCCCGGGCCCACTCGTGGCGGTGACGGTCAGCCGCGCAGCCGCTCGTACGCCGGCAGGGTGAGGAAGTCGGCGTAGTCCTCGTCCAGGGACACCTGGAGCAGCAGGTCGTGCGCCTCCTGCCAGTGGCCGGCCGCGAAGGCCTCCTCGCCGATCTCCTTGCGGATGGCGTCGAGTTCCTCGGCGGCGACCTTGCGGGCCAGCTCCGGGGTGGCCTTCTCGCCGCCCGCGAACTCGACCCCGGCGTTGATCCACTGCCAGATCTGCGAGCGGGAGATCTCGGCGGTGGCCGCGTCCTCCATCAGGTTGAAGATGGCGACGGCGCCGAGCCCGCGCAGCCAGGCCTCGATGTAACGGATGCCGACCTGGACGGCGTTGACCAGGCCCTCGTACGTCGGCTTGGCGTCGAGCGAGTCGATGGCGATCAGGTCGGCCGCCGCCACGCGCACGTCCTCGCGCAGCCGGTCCTTCTGGTTGGGCTTGTCGCCGAGGACCTTGTCGAAGGACTCCATGGCGATGGGCACCAGGTCGGGGTGGGCGACCCAGGAGCCGTCGAAACCGTCGTTCGCCTCGCGGTCCTTGTCGGCGCGGACCTTCTCGAAGGCCACCTTGTTGACCTCCGGGTCCTTGCGGGACGGGATGAAGGCCGCCATGCCGCCGATGGCGTGCGCGCCGCGCTTGTGGCAGGTGCGGACCAGGAGTTCGGTGTACGCCCGCATGAACGGGGCCGTCATCGTGACCGCGTTGCGGTCCGGGAGGACGAACCTGGCGCCGCCGTCACGGAAGTTCTTCACGATGGAGAACAGGTAGTCCCAGCGGCCGGCGTTCAGCCCGGAGGCGTGGTCGCGCAGTTCGTAGAGGATCTCCTCCATCTCGTACGCCGCCGTGATCGTCTCGATCAGGACGGTGGCGCGGATGGTGCCCTGCGGGATGCCGACGTAGTCCTGGGCGAAGACGAACACCTCGTTCCACAGCCGGGCTTCGAGGTGCGACTCGGTCTTGGGCAGGTAGAAGTACGGGCCCTTGCCGAGGTCGAGCAGCCGCTGGGCGTTGTGGAAGAAGTACAGCCCGAAGTCGACGAGGGCACCGGGGACCGGCGTGCCGTCGGCGTCGACGAGGTGCCGCTCGGTCAGGTGCCAGCCGCGCGGGCGCATGACGACGGTCGCCAGCTCCTCGTTCGGCCGCAGCGCGTACGACTTGCCGGTGCGCTCGTCGGTGAAGTCGATGTTCCGGGTGTAGGCGTCGATCAGGTTGAGCTGGCCGAGGACGACGTTCTCCCAGGTGGGCGCGGAGGCGTCCTCGAAGTCGGCGAGCCAGACCCGCGCGCCCGAGTTGAGCGCGTTGATGGTCATCTTCCGGTCGGTGGGTCCGGTGATCTCGACGCGCCGGTCGTTCAGCGCGGCCGGGGCCGGGGCGACCTTCCAGGAGTCGTCCGCGCGGATGGCGGCCGTCTCCGGCAGGAAGTCGAGGGTGGAGGTGCGGGCGATCTCGGCGCGGCGCTCGGCCCGGCGGGCGAGGAGTTCGTCACGGCGCGGGGTGAACCGCCGGTGCAGCTCCGCCACGAAGGCGAGCGCCGCGTCGGTGAGGACCTCCTCCTGCCGGGGCAGGGGCTCGGCGTCGACGATGGCCAGCGGGGACGGCGCTGGTGCGGACATGAGCTGTCACTTCCTTCAGCGGTGGCACCGGGTGCCAAGTGGCACGAATAGGACAGACAGCGCCCACTGTGCGGTCGGACGCTTCTGAACAGTGGATAGTAGTTTCCTCATCGTGGAACTTCAATGGTCTGTTGATGTCGAGATTCTCTGAGTCGAGCGAAGGTGGCGCTGGGTGCCACCCCGTTCACTCAAGGTGGCTCAGGTCCGCCTCGGTGTCGATGTCGTACGCCTCGGCCACATCCCCGCACTCCACGAGCCGCAGCTCCGCCCGGTGCGCCAGGAGATAGGCCCGGGCCCCGCGGTCGCCGGTGGCCGCCTCGGCGATGCCCGCCCAGTGCGCCGCCCCGAACAGCACCGGATGGCCGCGTACCCCGTCGTAGGCGGCCGAGACCAGCGACCGCTCGTCCCGGTAGGCACCCAGCACCCGGGCCGCCGCGGCCGGTCCGATGCCCGGCTGGTCGACCAGGCCCGCCAGCGCCGCGCGCATCCCCGTGCCGGCGAGCGAGGCCAGTCCCGCGCGCAGCGAGGAGCCCATGCCCTCGGTCCAGTCCGGGTTGTCCACCAGCACACAGCCGTCCAGTGCGGCGCGGGCCCGCACCTCGTCCGCCGCCGCGCCCAGCACCACATGGATCCGTCCGCACCCGGCCGCGCGCAGCACCTCCACCGCGTGCTCGACCAGGGGCCGCCCCCGGTGCGTCAGCAGTGCCTTGGGGCGCCCGCCGAGCCGTCGGCCGCCGCCGGCGGCGAGCAGCAGCCCCGCGATCTCCCCGTGAAGTTCCCGGTTCTCCGTCATGGCTCCTGCATACCCGGCGGCGACGGCGACCGGCCGCGGTGCCGAGGTCCGGCGGCGATGGAATCCGGCCGCGCCACCGGAGCCGGCGTCGACGGAAACCGGCCGCGTGCGCGGTGCCGGTTCCGTTGGGCTGAATTTCGGTCCGCGCTGTGGCGCCGGGGCCCGGAGGTGGCGTTTACTGGCCCGCGCACAAGGGCGTGCCGACGGGGAGGGCTGTGTTGCGGAGCTTGGGGCAGAGGCCGGTGACCGGCATCGACGAGGACCCGAGAGTGGCGGAATTGCGTACCGCCGTGTCCCGGCTGCGCCGCCAGCTCGCGGCGTTACCGGCGGACTTCCCCGACCGGGCGATAGCCGAGGACGAGCTGGCGGCCCTGGCCGCGATGGCCGCCGGAGGCGTCCCGGAGATCCCGCGGCTGCGCGCCTCCCTGCTGCTGGTCGCCGGCGCGATCGGCTCGATGAGCGCGCTGGCCCGGGGGCTGTCCCAGGTACGCGCCGCCGTGGATCTGTTCGGCGAGCCGCCGCGGGCCTAGCCGGCCGCCGACGGGGATGTGGCCGGGCTTCGGTGGGGTCGTCATGGGGCATCGCCGGGTGGCGGCCGGGCGTCAGTCCGGTCGTGGCCGGACTTCGGCAGGGGCGCGACCAGGTGTCGGCCGGGTCGTGATCGGACCTTGGCTGGAGTGTGACCAGGTGTCGGCCGGGGCCTGGCCAGGCGTCGGTGCCAGGCGCATCGCGGTCCGGGGCCGGGGCGGTCGCGCGTCGGCCGGGATGCGGTGCGAGGGCGTCCCGGATCCGGGTCAGCGGCCGTTCCGGCAGCCCGGTGCCGCCGGGATCTCACGGCACCGCTGGTCCTCGTGGGACTGCCCCGCGGCACCGCCGGCGATGAGCAGGCAGACCACGGTGGCCATGAGGCCTTGGGCGACCACGGTCACGACGGCCCCGGCCCGCGCGGCGATCACGGCCGCCACGAGGGCGACCGCCCCGACCACGCCGGCGGCGATCAGGTAGTTCCACAGGGGGTCGGCCGTGACGGTCGATGCCGGGTCGAGGTCGAACCCGGAGAACCACCACAGGCCGAAGATCACGACCAGGGCGGCCAGTTCCAGGAACACCAGCCCGCAGCCGGCACCGATGTCGGCACCCCGGTCGGCGTGCCGGTGCGGCCCGGCGTCGCCGGTGGCGTCGAAGGCCGGCGGGGCGACGGGGAGATCCATGCCCGCCACCCTGCCCGCGAGGGCGGGCCGGGCGCATGAGTACGGCTACTCAGCAGACGTGGGGCGGCGGCCGGACGGCCTCTCCGGCGCCGAGTCGCTCAGCCCTGGTTCTGGCTGGCCAGGGCCGCGGAGAGTTCGCGGGCGATCTGCTGGAGCACCGGCACGATCTTCTCCGTGGCCGTCTCCGTGACCCGTCCGGCCGGCCCCGAGATGGAGATGGCCGCCGCCGTGGGGGAGTCGGGCACGGACACCGCGAGGCAGCGGACCCCGATCTCCTGCTCGTTGTCGTCCACGGCGTACCCCAGCTGCCGTACCTCCTCCAGCGCCGCGAGGAAGCCCTCCGGCGTGGTGATGGTCTTGTCGGTGGCCGCGGGCATGCCGGTGCGGGTCAGCAGCGCGCGCACCTCGTCGTCCGGGACCCCGGCGAGCAGCGCCTTGCCGACGCCGGTGGAGTGCGGCAGGACCCGCCGGCCCACCTCGGTGAACATCCGCATCGAGTGCTTCGACGGCACCTGGGCGACGTACACGATCTCGTCGCCGTCGAGCAGCGCCATGTTGGCCGTCTCGCCGGTCTCCTCCACCAGTCGGGCCAGGTACGGCCTGGCCCAGGTGCCGAGCAGCCGGGAGGCGGACTCGCCGAGGCGGATCAGGCGGGGGCCGAGCGCGTAGCGCCGGTTGGCCTGCTGGCGCACATAGCCGCAGGCGACCAGCGTGCGCATCAGGCGGTGGATGGTGGGCAGCGGCAGGCCGCTGGCCGCGGACAGTTCGCTCAGGCCCACCTCGCCGCCCGCGTCCGCCATCCGCTCGAGCAGGTCGAAGGCGCGCTCCAGGGACTGCACCCCGCCTGCGGCGGAGGGCTTGGCGGAGTCGGTGGTGCTGGCGCTGGACGTCGGCACGGCGCGTTCCTTTCGGGACTGGCGGGAGAGCAGAAGCCTACCCGGCAGTCGGTTGACTCCCCGCTTGTACGTAGCTACGTTCTGCTTGTTGGAATTCTAATTCCGCTTTGTGGAAACGTCCAGAGTGGGTATGCCTCGCGTGCCACCTCGAAGGGTGCCTCTTGACGGCGGAGTAGGGGAAGTGAAGACTCCTTCAACAGAACGTTGAAGTCCGTTACGTGGGTGTAAATCCCGTTTCCTGGGTGTGAATAACGGCGGTATAGAGAGGGGTTCGGGTGTCCGACGCTGAACTGGTGCTGCGCTCGACGCGGGTGATCACTCCGGAGGGCACGCGGGCCGCCACGGTCACCGTGTCCGGCGGGAAGATCACGGCCGTCCTGCCGTACGACGCCGAGATTCCGGCCGCGGCCCGGCTGGAGGACGTCGGCGACCACGTGCTGCTGCCCGGCCTGGTCGACACCCATGTGCACGTCAACGACCCGGGCCGCACCGAGTGGGAGGGCTTCTGGACCGCCACCCGCGCGGCGGCGGCCGGCGGCATCACCACCCTGATCGACATGCCGCTCAACTCCCTGCCGCCCACCACCACGGTCGAGCACCTGCGGATCAAGCAGGACGTGGCCCGGGACAAGGCGCACATCGACGTCGGCTTCTGGGGCGGCGCCCTGCCCGACAACGTCAAGGACCTGCGCCCGCTGCACGACGCCGGCGTCTTCGGCTTCAAGTGCTTCCTCTCCCCGTCCGGCGTGGACGAGTTCCCGCACCTCGACCAGGACCAGCTCGCCCAGTCGATGGCCGAGACGGCCGGGTTCGACGGGCTGCTCATCGTGCACGCCGAGGACCCGCACCACCTGGAGAGCGCCCCGCAGCACGGCGGCCCGAAGTACGCCGACTTCCTCGCCTCCCGCCCGCGCGACGCCGAGGACACCGCCATCGCGAACCTCATCGCGCAGGCCCGGCGCCTGAACGCCCGCGTGCACGTGCTGCACCTGTCCTCCTGCGACGCCCTGCCGCTGATCCGCGCCGCCCGCGCCGAGGGCGTACGCGTGACGGTGGAGACCTGCCCGCACTACCTCACCCTGACCGCCGAGGAAGTCCCGGACGGCGCCAGCGAGTTCAAGTGCTGCCCGCCCATCCGCGAGTCCGCCAACCAGGACCTGCTGTGGGAGGCGCTGGCCGACGGCACCATCGACTGCGTGGTCACCGACCACTCGCCCTCCACCGCCGACCTGAAGACCGACGACTTCGCCACCGCCTGGGGCGGCATCGCCGGCCTCCAGGTGAGCCTGCCGGCGGTGTGGACCGAGGCCCGCAAGCGCGGCCACACCCTGGAGGACGTCGTCCGCTGGATGTCCGCGCGGACCGCGGAGCTGGTCGGCCTGACCCAGAAGGGGGCCATCGAGGCCGGCCGCGACGCCGACTTCGCCGTCCTCGCCCCCGACGAGACCTTCACCGTCGACCCGGCCGGCCTCCAGCACCGCAACCGGGTCACCGCCTACGCCGGCAGGACCCTGTACGGCGTCGTCAAGTCCACCTGGCTGCGCGGCGAACGCATCGTCGCCGACGGCGAGTTCACCGAACCGAAGGGGACGCTGCTCAGCCGGACCCGCTGAATCCCACCCACCGAGCCCCGAAAGGAAGAACTGATCACCGTGACGGCGATACCCAGCTTCACCGGCGACGCGAACCCCTACGGAGGCGGCGACCCGTACGCGGACTACCGCACCGCCGACTTCCCCTTCACCCAGTACGCCAACCTCGCCGACCGGCAGCTCGGCGCCGGTGTCATCGCCGCCAACGACGAGTTCTTCGCCCAGCGGGAGAACCTGCTGGTGCCCGAGCGGGCCGAGTTCGACCCCGGGCACTTCGGCCACAAGGGCAAGATCATGGACGGCTGGGAGACCCGCCGCCGCCGCGGTGTCTCCGCCGAGCACCCCTGGCCCACCGCCGAGGACCACGACTGGGCGCTGGTCCGCCTCGGCGCGCCCGGGGTGATCCGCGGCATCGTGATCGACACCGCTCACTTCCGCGGCAACTACCCGCAGGCCGTCTCCGTCGAGGGCGCCTGCGTCCCCGGCTCGCCGTCACCCGGGGAACTGCTCGGCGACGACGTGAAGTGGACCACCCTCGTCCCGCGCACCCCGGTCGGCGGCCACGCGGCCAACGGCTTCGAGGTCACCGCCGAGCAGCGCTTCACCCACCTGCGGATCAACCAGCACCCCGACGGCGGCATCGCCCGCCTGCGGGTGTACGGCGAGGTCGTCCCGGACCCCGAGTGGCTGGCGGCCCTCGGCACCTTCGACGTGGTCGCGCTGGAGAACGGCGGCCAGGTCGAGGACGCCTCCAACCTCTTCTACTCGCCGGCCACCAACACCATCCAGCCGGGCCGCTCGCGCAAGATGGACGACGGCTGGGAGACCCGCCGCCGCCGCGACCAGGGCAACGACTGGATCCGCTACCGGCTCGTGGCCCAGTCCGCGATCCGCGCCGTCGAGATCGACACCGCCTACCTGAAGGGCAACAGCGCCGGCTGGGCGTCGGTGTCCGTCCGTGACGGCGAGGACGGCGAGTGGACCGAGGTCCTGCCGCGCACCCGCCTCCAGCCCGACACCAACCACCGCTTCGTCCTGCCCGAGGCGGCGGTCGGCACGCACGCGCGGATCGACATCTTCCCCGACGGCGGCATCTCCCGGCTGCGCCTGTTCGGCTCGCTGACCGAGCGCGGCGCGAGCGGCCTGGCCGCCCGTCACCAGGAGCTGGGCGGCTGATCCCCGCTCACGCGCGCGTGGGGCGCCCCGGCCGGACAGCACCGGGGCGCCCCCGCGTCACCCATGGGGGCCCGCCTACCGCCGGTCCGGAACTCTTCCGTCCACCTGACACGTTCTTTCTGACGTGACCCTTCAGCAAGAGATCGTCGGCAACGCCATGCAGATGGCGGTCGTCAACCTGCGTCCCGGCCAGACCGTGTACTGCGAGGCCGGGAAGTTCCTGTTCAAGACGGCGAACGTGACCATGGAGACCCGGTTGTCCGGCCCGTCGGGCGGCGGCGGACAGCAGCAGGGCGGCTCCGGCGGCATGGGCGGGCTGCTGCGCCAGGCCATGGGCACCGCCATGCAGGTCGGGCAGCGCATGCTCGCCGGTGAGTCGCTGGCCTTCCAGTACTTCACCGCCCAGGGCGGCGAGGGCACGGTCGGCTTCGCGGGCGTGCTCCCCGGGGAGATGCGCGCGCTGGAGCTGGACGGCACGCGCGCGTGGTTCGCCGAGAAGGACGCCTTCGTGGCCGCCGAGTCCAGCGTCGAGTTCGGCATCGCCTTCGCGGGCGGGCGCACCGGCATGAGCGGCGGCGAGGGCTTCGTCCTGGAGAAGTTCACCGGGCACGGCACGGTGATCATCGCCGGCGCGGGCAACTTCATCGACCTGAACCCGGCGGACTTCGGCGGCCGGATCGAGGTCGACACCGGCTGTGTGGTCGCCTTCGAGGAGGGCATCCAGTACGGCGTCCAGCGCGTCGGCGGCCTCAACCGCCAGGGGATCATGAACGCCGTCTTCGGCGGCGAGGGCCTGTCCCTGGCGACCCTGGAGGGCAACGGCCGGGTGATCCTGCAGTCCCTCACCATCGAGGGCCTGGCCAACGCCCTGAAGAAGGCCCAGGGCGGCGACAAGCAGGGCCCGACCGGCGGACTGTTCTCCACCCACGCCGGCTGAGTCTCACTCCCCCCGGGGCCCAGCCGCGGCGGGCCGGGCCCCGGGGTGTCGCGCCGTTCCTCGGGCCGGCCCCGTGGGGGAGGGGCTCAGCAGCCGTAGTCGATCAGGTCGAACGAGGCGTAGTGGTCCGCCGTGTAGTAGTCCTCCCGGTACTTCTGACCGGTGACGATGCGCCGGGCACCGCGGGTGGAGGAGCCCGGAGTGATCACGGTGTACTCGTGGTAGTAGCCGGCCGTGTGGCTGGGCAGGACGCCTTCCCGGTTCTGGAAGACGCTCCCGTCCTGGGAGTACGGATACGGGCCGCCCTGGTCGATCAGTTCCAGGGTGTCGTACGCCTGGGCGGGCAGGCTGCCGTAACAGACGCTGCCGACCGAGGCCGCCGAGGCGTCCGCCGTGGTGGCCGTGACGGTGCCGCCCACGAGGAGGGCGGACAGGAGGGCGGCCGCTGCACCGATGCGCGTCGCGCGTGGGGGGAATCTCATGGCCTCATCATGACGCGCGTAGAACATGGCATGTCAATGTCAATCACAGAGTGTTCGCCGGTACGTCCGATGATTTTCCCGGGGGTTAACCTACGGCCGCTTCCGGCTGTCCGCCGCGGCGAACAGGGCGAGCGCCAGCACCACGAGCGCCACGCTCGCGTAGACCTCGTAGCCGTCGAGGAAGCCGAGGCGCTGCACCAGGCCCACCCGCCAGTCGGTGAACTCGTGCACCAGGCCCATGACCCCCTGCACCAACGCGATGAATCCGAGAAGTTCCAGTAGCTGCTTCACCCGGCGACTCTCGCCCGGCGGCGGCTTCCCGCGCATCGGCCGCGCGGCGAGCGAGCACCGCCGAAAGCCCCCGTTCCGCGGCGGCGGACCGCGCCGAAAGTTCTCCGGAGGTGCGACTTCGGTCGGTGCCGCCGGTCGTACGGTCGCTGATCCCCGGTCCGGGGCGGCGGCAGAGCCCCGGCCCCGCATAGATTTGCCGACCGTGAGCGACGACGAGCGGACGCGGGCGCCGGGTGGGTTCACGGGACGCCGGTGGCTGTTCCCGTCCACGCTGATCCATGAGCTGGACCCGGACGCCGGGTCCTCCGGACGACGGCCCCGGCGCACCGCGCGGGACTGGGTCGTCGACTTCTCCTGCTTCCTCCTGGCCGTCCTCATCGGCCTTGCGGCGGCGCGGTCCCTGCCCGAGGAGACCGGCCTGCCGCGCTCCCTCGCCACGCTCGACCAGGTGCTGGGCGCCCTGTCCTGCGCCGCCGTCTGGCTGCGCCGCCGGTGGCCGGTCGGGCTCGCCGTCGCGATGTTCCTGGTCGGCCTGCTGTCCAACTGCTCGGGCGGCGCCGCCATGGTCGCCCTGTTCACGCTCGCCGTGCACCGGCCCTTCCGGTACGTCGCCTGGATCGGCGGCGCCGGCCTCGCGCTGGTGCCGCTGGTGTACTGGGTGCGGCCCGACCCCGACCTGTCCTACACCGGTGTTCTCGTGTTCATCACGCTGCTCACCGTGTCGATCATCGGCTGGGGCATGTTCGTCCGCTCCAAGCGGATGCTGATGCTGAGCCTCAGGGACCGGGCGCACCGGGCGGAGACCGAGGCCCGGCTGCGCGCCGAGCAGGCGCAGCGGCTGGCCCGCGAGGCCATCGCCCGCGAGATGCACGACGTGCTCGCCCACCGGCTCACCCTGCTCAGCGTGCACGCGGGCGCCCTGGAGTTCCGGCCGGACGCGTCCCGCGAGGAGATCGCGCGGGCCGCCGGGGTGATCCGGGAGAGCGCGCACGAGGCGTTGCAGGACCTGCGGGAGATCATCGGCGTGCTGCGGGCCGGCGACGGAGAGGAGCCCTCCGGCGGGCGGCCCCAGCCGACGCTGGCCGCGCTGGACGCCCTGGTCGCCGAGTGCCGTGAGGCCGGGATGAAGGTCACCCTGGACCATCGCGTCGCCGACCCGGCCGCCGTCCCCGCCTCCGTCGGCCGCACCGCCTACCGCATCGCACAGGAGGCCCTGACCAACGCCCGCAAGCACGCCCCCGGCACCGAGGTCACCGTCCGCCTGACCGGTGCCCCCGGCGACGGCCTGACGATCACCGTCGCCAATCCGGCACCGCCCGCCGAGGTCCCGCCCGTCCCCGGCTCCGGCCAGGGCCTGATCGGCCTCACGGAACGCGCCACCCTGGCCGGCGGCCGACTCCGGCACGCCCCGCGGCCCGACGGAGGCTTCGAGGTCCGGGGGTGGCTGCCGTGGCCGCGGGGGTAAGGGGGACCGAGGGATCGGCCGTCTCGGGCCTGGGGTGCTTCGGGGATCCACTTCGGGGTGCGGGCACCTGGATCCGCCGTCCGGGGCTGGGGGCGTCTCGGGGATCCGCTGTCCGGGGCCGCAGGCGCTTCGGGGATCCCCCGACCGGGGGCCGGGCACACTTTTGGGCGTTCGCTTCGGGGTGCGGGTGCCGTCGTGGATTCGTTGCTCTGGGTCGGCGGCGGTTCGGGGATACGTCTCGGTTGCGGGCGTCTTGGGGATTCGCCGTCCGGGCTGGGGGTGCTTCGGGGATCCGTTGTCCGGGCCCGGGGACGCTTTGGGGAGGTTCGCTCCTGGTTGCGGGTGCCGTCGGGGATTCGCCGCTCCGGGCCGGCGACGCTCCGGGGAACCGCCCGGTCGCGGGCGTCCTGGGGATCAGCCCTCCCGGGCTGGGGATGCTTCGGGGATCCGCCCCGGGCCGGGGTCGCTTCGAAGTCTCCGCCCCATACTGCGGGCGCCTCGGGGATCCGCCGTGCCGGGTCGTGGGCGCCTCGGGAATCCGTCCCGGTACGGGGTCGCTCCGGGGTTCCGTCCCGGGCCTGGGTCGCTCCGGGGCTCCTGCCCGGGCCGGGCTCGCCTCGGGACTTCGTCAGGGCCGCAGTCGTCTCGGGGATCCGCCGTCCCGGGTCGTGGGCGCCTCGGGAATCCGTCCCGGTACGGGGTCGCTCCGGGGTTCCGTCCCGGGCCCGGGTCGCTCCGGGGCTCCTCCCCGGGCCGGGCTCGCCTCGGGACTTCGTCCGGGCCGCAGTCGTCTCGGGGATCCGCCGTCCCGCGCCGCCGGCCGTGATTACGTAACCCCATGACTGCGACGCCGATCAGACTGCTCCTCGTGGACGACGACCCCTTGGTACGCGCCGGTCTGGCGCTGATGATCGGCGGGGCCGGGGACATCGAGGTCGTCGGGGAGGCCGCCGACGGCGCGGAGGCCGAGGAACTGGTGCGGCGGACCCGGCCGGACGTCGTCCTCATGGACATCCGGATGCCGGCGGTGGACGGGATCACCGCGACCCGGCGGCTGCGCGCGCGGCCGGACGCGCCGCAGGTCGTGGTGCTCACCACCTTCCACGCCGACGAACAGGTGCTGCACGCGATGCGCGCCGGCGCCGCCGGCTTCGTGCTGAAGGACACCCCGCCCGCCGAGATCGTCGACGCCGTGCGCCGGGTCGCCGCGGGCGACCCGGTGCTGTCGCCCGCGGTCACCCGGCAGTTGATGCGGCACGCGGCCGGCACCGCCGCCGACGCCCGGCGGACCCGGGCACGCGAACGGCTGGCCGTCCTGGGCGACCGGGAGCGCGAGGTCGCCGTCGCCGTCGGGCGCGGGCTTGCCAACGCGCGGATCGCCGCGGAGCTGTTCCTCAGCGTGGCCACCGTCAAGGCCCACGTCTCCCGCGTCCTCGCCAAGCTCGGCCTCGACAACCGGGTGCAGATCGCGCTGCTGGTCTACGACGCGGGGCTGCTGGACGGCGACGAGGAGGGAGGCGTCGGCGCCGACGGTTTCCAGGGCGCCGGCTGAACCGGTCGCGGGAAATCGCCGCCGGAACCTACCGGCCCCCAATATGTCCGGACAACCTGACTACACGACTTCCCGTCAACCAGGCACCGGACTACGCTCGGCCCCGTGCCGAAACCAGATGTGGGCCCGACCGTGGCGCTCGACCTCCGCGTGGACCGTAGCTCGCCGGTGCCGTTGTACTTCCAGCTCTCGCGGCAGCTCGAGTCCGCCATCGAGCACGGCAGTCTCACCCCGGGCAGCCTGCTGGGCAACGAGATCGAGCTGGCCGCGCGGCTCGGACTGTCCCGGCCGACCGTCCGCCAGGCGATCCAGGCCCTCGTCGACAAGGGGCTCCTGGTCCGGCGCCGGGGCGTGGGCACCCAGGTCGTGCACAGCCAGGTCAAGCGCCCGCTGGAACTGAGCAGCCTCTACGACGACCTGGAGGCGGCCGGGCAGCGCCCCGCCACCCGGGTGCTGGTCAACACGGTCGTACCGGCCCCCGCCGAGGTCGCCGCCGCGCTCGGCGTCCCCGAGGGCGGTGACGTGCACCGCGTCGAACGGCTCCGCCTCGCCCACGGCGAACCCATGGCCTACCTGATCAACCACCTGCCGACGGGCCTGCTCGACCTGGACACCGACCGGCTGGAGGCCACCGGCCTGTACCGGCTGATGCGGTCCGCCGGAATCACCCTGCACAGCGCCCGCCAGGCCATCGGCGCCCGGGGCGCCACCGCCACCGAGGCCGAGCGGCTGACCGAGCCGGAGGGCGCCCCGCTGCTGACCATGCGGCGCACCACCTACGACGACACCGGGCGCGCGGTGGAACTCGGCGACCACACCTACCGCCCGAGCCGCTATTCCTTCGAGTTCCAGCTGCTGGTGCGGTCCTGACCGGGCCCCGGTATTCGATGAGATGTCCGGACAAAGCGACCGTTCCCCGGTCCCCGGTCGTGCCATGCACGGCCGGCATGTCCGATACTGAAGTGTTTGGGGCAGGTGAAATCGCCGCCGGGACGCGCCCACGGTGAGGTCGCCCGCCCCTTATGTGCGTCGCGGCAGAGCAGCAGACGTACGTCGGAGCAGAGCAGAAGCGGCAAGAAGGGCACGGCCTCGTGGCACGGTTTCGGACCTGGGTAGGCATAGCGCTGGCGGGGGCACTCTCCGTGTCCCTCGCGGCGTGCAGCAGCACCGGAGGAAAGCGGGCGGAGGACGCCCGCAAGGCCGCCGCCGCCCAGGGCAGGGCGGCGGTGAACACCCCGCGCTGGACCTTCGCGATGATCACCCACTCGGGGGACGGCGACACCTTCTGGGACATCGTCCAGAGCGGCGCCAAGCAGGCCGCCGTCAAGGACAACATCAACTTCCTGTACTCCCACGACGACGAGGCCCAGCAGCAGGCCCAGCTGGTGGACGCGGCCGTGGACAAGAAGGTCGACGGCATCATCGTCACCCTCGCCAAGCCGGACGCCATGAAGGCCGCCGTGGCCCGCGCCGAGAAGGCCGGCATCCCGGTGATCACGGTGAACTCCGGCTCCGAGGAGTCCAAGGCCTTCGGCGCCCTCACCCACATCGGCCAGGACGAGACCATCGCCGGCGAGGCCGTCGGCGAGGAGCTGAACAAGCGCGGCAAGAAGAAGGCCCTGTGCGTGCTGCACGAGCAGGGCAACGTCGGCCACGAGCAGCGCTGCGACGGCGTCGCCAAGACCTTCCGCGGCACCCTGGGCAAGCTCTACGTCAACGGCACCAACATGCCCGACGTGCAGTCCGCCATCGGGGCCAAGCTCCAGGCGGACAGGTCGATCGACTCCGTCGTCACCCTCGGCGCGCCCTTCGCCGACACCGCCGTGAAGGCCAGGACCGACGCGGGCAGCAAGGCCGAGATCGACACCTTCGACCTCAACCCCAAGGTCGCGGCGGCGCTCAAGGACGGCACCCTCGGCTTCGCCGTGGACCAGCAGCCGTACCTCCAGGGCTACGAGGCCGTCGACCTGCTGTGGCTGTACAAGTACAACGCCGACGTCCTCGGCGGCGGCAAGCCGGTGCTGACCGGCCCGCAGATCGTCACCAAGGAGCAGGCCGCCGAGCTGGCCGAGTACACCGATCGGGGTACCCGATGAGCACGGTCACCGATCACAAGCCGCTCGACGAACGGCTGCTGCCCGCCTCCCCGCTGCGCAAGCTGCTCGCCCGCCCGGAGCTCGGCTCGGTCGTCGGCGCCCTGGCCGTCTTCCTCTTCTTCGCCTTCGTCGCCGACGGTTTCCTGCGTGCCACCAGCCTCAGCACGGTGCTGTACGCCTCGTCGACCATCGGCATCATGGCCGTACCCGTCGCGCTGCTGATGATCGGCGGCGAGTTCGACCTCTCGGCGGGCGTCATGGTGACGTCGTCCGCGCTGATCTCCTCGATGTTCAGCTACCAGATGACGGCGAACACCTGGGTCGGCGTCGGCGTGTCGCTGCTGGTCACCCTGGCCGTCGGCGCCTTCAACGGCTTCATGCTCACCCGCACCAAGCTGCCCAGCTTCATCATCACGCTGGGCACCTTCCTGATGCTGACCGGCATGAACCTGGGCTTCACCAAGCTGATCGACGGCACGGTCTCCACCAAGACCATCGGCGACATGGAGGGCTTCTCCAGCGCCCACGCCGTCTTCGCCTCCACGCTCACCGTCGGCGGTGTCGACGTGAAGGTCACCATCCTGTGGTGGCTCGGCATGGTCGCCGTCGCCTCCTGGATCCTGCTGCGCACCCGCACCGGCAACTGGATCTTCGCCGTCGGCGGCAACGCGGACGCGGCCCGCGCGGTCGGCGTCCCCGTGGCCCGCACCAAGATCGCCCTCTACATGGGTGTCGCGTTCGGCGCCTGGGTCTCCGGCCAGCACCTGCTCTTCTCCTTCGACGCCGTCCAGTCCGGCGAGGGCGTCGGCAACGAACTGATCTACATCATCGCGGCCGTCATCGGCGGCTGCCTGATCACCGGCGGCTACGGCAGCGCCGTCGGCTCGGCCGTGGGCGCGCTGCTGTTCGGCATGACCAGCAAGGGCATCGTCTTCGCCGAGTGGAACCCCGACTGGTTCAAGTTCTTCCTCGGAGCGATGCTGCTCCTCGCGACCCTGCTCAACGCCTGGGTCCGCAAGCGCGCGGAGGCGACCGCATGACCCTCGTCGAACTGACCGACGTCAGCAAGCACTACGGCACCGTCCGCGCCCTGGAGGGCGTCTCCCTCGAGGTCCACGCGGGCGAGATTACCTGCGTCCTCGGCGACAACGGCGCGGGCAAGTCGACCCTGATCAAGATGATCGCGGGCCTGCACCGGCACGACGGCGGCACCCTGCGCATCGAGGGCGAGGAGACCACCCTCTCCTCCCCGCGCGAGGCCCTGGACCGGGGCATCGCCACGGTCTACCAGGACCTGGCCGTCGTCCCCCTGATGCCGGTCTGGCGCAACTTCTTCCTCGGCTCCGAGCCCCGCAAGGGCGTCGGCCCCTTCAAGCGCATGGACATCGACCTCATGCGCCGCACCACCCGCGAGGCGCTGCTGCGCATGGGCATCGACCTCAGGGACGTCGACCAGCCCATCGGCACCCTCTCCGGCGGCGAACGCCAGTGCGTGGCGATCGCCCGTGCGGTCCACTTCGGCGCGAAGGTCCTCGTCCTGGACGAACCGACGGCCGCCCTGGGCGTCAAGCAGTCCGGTGTGGTCCTGAAATATGTGGCCGCGGCACGCGACGAGGGCCTGGGTGTTGTTCTGATCACCCACAACCCGCATCACGCGTATCTCGTAGGCGACAGATTCGTGCTCCTGAGGAGGGGCACGATGGTGGGCAATTACACACGGGACGAGATCACCCTGGACGAACTGACCCAGCAGATGGCCGGCGGCTCCGACCTGGACGCCCTGCGCCACGAACTGCAACGAGACTGAAGGACGCGCCCCCTCCCTCCCCGCCCCGTACGGCACCCGGCGTGAGCGTGCGGCAGAATCGACCAACGATGAGCACCTACCGCGACCTCACCGCCCCCATCGGCTCCCGCCGAGCCCCCGTCCTGCGCACCGTCGGCACCAGGGAGCGCCGGTCCCACCTGACCGCCCCCCGTGTGCCCACGGTCGGTATCGACATCGGCGGCACCAAGGTCATGGCGGGCGTCGTCGACGCCGACGGCAACATCCTGGAGAAGCTCCGCACGGAGACCCCGGACAAGTCCAAGAGCCCGAAGGTCGTCGAGGACACCATCGTGGAGCTGGTCCTGGACCTCTCCGACCGGCACGACGTGCACGCGGTCGGCATCGGCGCCGCCGGCTGGGTCGACGCCGACCGCAACCGCGTCCTGTTCGCCCCGCACCTGTCCTGGCGCAACGAACCGCTGCGCGACCGCCTCGCCAGCCGGCTGTCCGTGCCGGTCCTCGTGGACAACGACGCCAACACCGCCGCCTGGGCGGAGTGGCGCTTCGGCGCCGGCCACGGCGAGGACCACCTGGTGATGATCACCCTCGGCACCGGCATCGGCGGCGCCATCCTGGAGGACGGCCAGGTCAAGCGCGGCAAGTTCGGCGTCGCCGGAGAGTTCGGCCACATGCAGGTCGTGCCCGGCGGCCACCGCTGCCCGTGCGGCAACCGCGGCTGCTGGGAGCAGTACAGCTCCGGCAACGCGCTCGTCCGCGAGGCCAAGGAGCTGGCCGTCGCCGACTCCCCGGTGGCCTACGGCATCATCGAGCACGTCAAGGGCAACATCGGCGACATCACCGGCCCGATGATCACCGAGCTGGCCCGCCAGGGCGACGCGATGTGCGTGGAACTGCTCCAGGACATCGGCCAGTGGCTCGGCGTCGGCATCGCCAACCTGGCGGCGGCCCTCGACCCGTCCTGCTTCGTCATCGGCGGCGGCGTCTCGGCCGCCGACGACCTGCTCATCGGCCCGGCCCGGGACGCCTTCAAGCGCCACCTCACCGGGCGCGGCTACCGCCCCGAGGCCCGCATCACCCGCGCCCAGCTCGGCCCCGAGGCGGGCATGGTGGGCGCCGCCGACCTGGCCCGGCTGGTCGCGCGCCGGTTCCGCCGGGCCAAGCGGCGCCGGGTGGAGCGCTACGAGCGTTACGAGCGCTACGCCCAGGCCCGCCGCGACCGGGACACCGCATGACGCCCTCGCTGCCCCACCAGGCCGGTCCGCCACCACGGCCGGCCCGGCCCGCCGAGGTCCCCCGGCACAAGGCCCGGCGCCGGGCCCTCACCCTGCTGATCATCGTCCTGCTCATCGGCGTACCGGCCGGCTATCTGGTGATCTCGGCCAACCAGAGCCGCGACAGCGGCAAGGACAAGGAGGCCAAGTACTCCGCGACCGGCCTCACCGCGGGCTGGCCGTCCAAGGTGCAGCGCCGCCTCTACCAGGTGTCCGTCCCGCACCCCGCCGAGGACGTCGCCTACTACGAGACGAACAACTGGAAGACCAGCCGCCTCTACGTCCAGTTCCGCACCAACCCCGCCGGCCTCGACAGCTTCCTGGGGGCCATGGGCGTACGCCGCGAGCAGCTGCGGAAGGACGAGATCACGATCGGCGAGCGCGACCGCGAGGTCAGCGGCTGGACCTTCGGCGGGCGCGGCCCCTGGTGGGGGCTGACCCACGAGCAGAAGAACCCCGCACCCACCCAGGACGTGGTCGTCAACCTGTCCGACCCCCGGCTCCCGATGGTGTACGTCGTCTCCCGCACGGTCCCCTGACCAGGGGCCCCGTCCGGGCTCCGGAGCCGATTGTCAGACCCCGCCCGTAGAGTCGAGGACGACTGGTGCGACACACGGGCGGGAGGTGGCAGGACGGATGACGAGCGAAGCGGCCGCGGTGGCCGAGCACACGGAGGGTCCCCGGGAGACGCGGACCGGGCACCCGGCCTGGGCGCGCCTCGCGTGCGTCTACCTGCCCGCCCCCCTGCCCCGCGACGGCCGCCTCGCCTTCTGGGACCCCGCGGGCGACCCGCTGCCCCCGGCCCCCGAGGGCGCGGCCGAGGAGCTCACGGTCGTCCGCCGGCACGGCGCCGGGGCGCGCCGCCACCGGGTGCCCGCGCTGACCCTGCCGCTCGCCGCGGCCCTGCCGCCGCTGGTGCGCGCCCGGCACGACCCGGCCGCCCACCCGGCCACCGCCGCCTGGGGCGCCGCCGCCCTGCACGCGCTGCGGCTCGTCGCCCGCGGCCGGCTGCTGCCCGGCCTGACCCCGGCCGGCCACGACGCCTGGCGGGCCGGCCCGCTGGAGCGCGACGATCTCGCCCACCTGCGCGCGATCGCCGCCGCCCTGCCCCCCGAGGGCCACGCCGTGCCCCTCCCCGGTCCCGGCGCGCTGCGGCTGCCCGAGCCCGAGGCCCTCGTCCGCTCCTTCCTCGACGCGGTCGCCGACACCCTGCCGCGCACCCCCGCCGCCCCCCACGCCTCCGGCCGGCCCTTCGCCGCCCGGGCACCCCAGAGCCTGCCCGCCGCCCAGGAGTGGGCGGCCGAGGTCGCCGCCGGGATGGACGCGGGCGTCCGCGTCTCGCTGCGCCTGGACCTGTCGGCGTACGACGTCTTCGACTCCGGCACGAGCGAGGGCGCCCGCGCCGCCGGAGCCGCCGTCGTACAGGTCCACAGCCTCGCCGACCCCACCCTGGTGGCCGACGCGGCCGCCCTGTGGGCCGGGGACGCCGACCCGGCGTTCGGGCCCCGCGCACGCGTGGACGCCGCCCTCGCGGTCCGGCGCGCCGCCCGGGTGTGGCCGCCGCTGGACCGCCTCGCCGAGCAGGACGTGCCCGACGTCCTCGCCCTGTCCGAGGACGAGCTGAACGACCTGCTCGGCGTCGCGGCGAGCCGCCTGGCCGCCGCCGGGGTCGCCGTGCACTGGCCCCGGGACCTCGCCCGCGACCTGACCGCCACCGCCGTGATCCGCCCCGCCCCCGGCTCCGCCACCGACGGCACCGGCTTCTTCGACAGCGCCGAGCTGCTCGGCTTCCGCTGGCAGCTGGCGCTCGGCGGGGAAGCCCTCAGCGAGGCCGAGATGGACGCCCTCGCCGAGGCCCACCGCCCGGTCGTTCGGCTCCGCGACCGGTGGGTGCTGGTCGACCCCGCGCTGGTCCGCAAGGCCCGCAAACGGGAACTGGGCCTGCTCGACCCGGTCGACGCGCTGTCCGTCGCCCTCACCGGCACCGCCGAGGTGGACGGCGAGACCGTCGAGGCAGTCCCCGTCGGCGCGCTGGCCGCCCTCCGCGACCGGCTCACCGCCGGGCTGCGCCCCGCCACCCCACCCCCCGGCCTGAACGCCACCCTGCGCGACTACCAGCTGCGCGGACTGGCCTGGCTCGACCTGATGACCTCCCTCGGCCTCGGCGGCTGCCTCGCCGACGACATGGGCCTCGGCAAGACCGTCACCCTCATCGCCCTGCACCTGAAACGGGCCCGCACCGAACCGACCCTCGTGGTCTGCCCCGCCTCCCTCCTCGGCAACTGGCAGCGGGAGATCACCCGGTTCGCGCCCGGCGTCCCGGTCCGCCGCTTCCACGGCCAGGACCGCACCCTGGACGGCGTCGACGGCGGCTTCGTCCTTACCACCTACGGCACGATGCGCTCCGCCGCCGCCCACCTCGCCGCACAGCCCTGGGGCATGGTCGTCGCCGACGAGGCGCAGCACGTGAAGAACCCGTACTCGGCCACCGCCAAGGCGCTGCGCACCATCCCGGCCCCCGCGCGCGTGGCGCTCACCGGCACCCCCGTGGAGAACAACCTCTCCGAACTGTGGGCCCTGCTCGACTGGACCACCCCCGGACTGCTCGGCCCGCTGAAGTCCTTCCGCGCCCGGCACGCCCGCGCGGTGGAGAGCGGCGAGGACACGGAGGCGGCCGAGCGCCTGTCCCGGCTGGTCCGGCCCTTCCTCCTGCGCCGCAAGAAGTCCGACCCGGGCATCGTGCCGGAGCTGCCGCCCAAGACCGAGACCGACCACCCGGTGCCGCTCACCCGGGAACAGGCCGCGCTGTACGAGGCGGTGGTGCGCGAATCGATGCTGGCCATCGAGACCGCCGAGGGCATGGCACGGCGGGGCCTGGTACTGAAGATGCTGGGCGCGCTCAAGCAGATCTGCGACCACCCGGCGCTGTATCTGAAGGAGCGGCCGGACCCCGAGCGGACGGCCGCCCGCTCCGGCAAGCTCGCCCTGCTCGACGAGCTGCTGGACACCCTCCTCGCCGAGGACGGCTCGGCTCTCGTCTTCACCCAGTACGTCGGCATGGCCCGGCTGCTCACCGCCCATCTGTCCGCCCGCGCGATCCCGGTCGACCTGCTGCACGGCGGCACCCCGGTCGCGGAGCGGGAGCGCATGGTCGACCGCTTCCAGAGCGGCGAGACCCCCGTTCTCGTGCTGTCCCTGAAGGCCGCCGGCACCGGCCTGAACCTCACCCGCGCCGGCCATGTCGTCCACTTCGACCGCTGGTGGAACCCGGCGGTCGAGGAACAGGCGACCGACCGCGCCTACCGCATCGGCCAGACCCAGCCCGTCCAGGTCCACCGACTGGTCACCGAGGGCACGGTGGAGGACCGCATCGCCGAGATGCTCGCCGCCAAGCGCGCGCTGGCCGACGCCATCCTCGGCTCCGGCGAGGCGGCCCTGACCGAGCTGACGGACCGCGAACTGTCCGACCTCGTCTCCCTGCGGAGGACGCCATGACGCCCCCCGGCCGCCCCCACCCCGCCGACGCGGCCCGCCGCGCCCTCCGGGAGGCCCGCCAACGGGCGCACACCGAACGGGAGGGCACGGCGGCACGGGGTTCGGTGGAAGGGGAGAGCGCCGTCGATTCGGTCGAGGGCACGGTCGACGGGGAGCGTGCGGGGACGGGTCCGGGGGAGACCGGACCCGGGAGCGCCGCTTCCTCCGTGCCCACGGACGCGCCGGACGGTGGCGACCTGGTACGGGGAGCCGAGCCCGAGCCGGACGATGCCGGTTCCGGTGCGCGTACCGGAGGTGCCGTCGGCCGGCGTCCCGGTGATGTCGCCCGGGAGGCGCTGCGGGCGGCGCGGCGGGAAGCGGCGCGCGCGGAGGCGGAGGCCGCCGGGTCGCCGCGCGAGCGGTGGGCGACCGGGCCGGCCCGGTCCGCCGCGCCGGACACCTCGTCCCGCTCCGGGCAGGGGGCGGGCACCGCCCGGGCCAAGGCCGTACACGACATGCGGCATTACCTGGCGACCGCCTTCCGGATGCCCTCGTGGACCGACACCGCCGAGGGCGCCCCGGAGGACACCGCCGACGGCGCCTCGGAGGGCACCGCTGAGGGCGCCCCGGAGGGCACCGCTCCCGCCGCCGCCCCGCCCGCCGAGCCGGCCCCGGTGACGCCGGAGCCGGGGGAGACAGGTCGTGCGGCGGAGGGGGGACGCGCGGCGGAGAGGCCCCGTGCGGCGGAGGGGGGCCGTGCGACGGGAACGGGCCGTTTGGTGGAAGGTGGTCGTCCGACCTCGGCCGAGACTGGCCGTTTGGCGGGAACAGGCCGCTCGGCGGGCGTCGGCCCCTCGGCGGGGACCAGCCGCCGCGCGGAAGCCGGCCCCTCGGCGGAGACCGGCAATGCGGCGGAGACCGGCCGTTCCGCGGAGATCGGGCCGACGGCGGGCGCGGTGGCGCGGTCGCACTTCGGGGCCGGGACCATGGGGATGGGAACTCCCCACCGTGACGGTGAACTCCGCCGTACCTTCCCGGCGTTCCCCGCCCGGGAGGGTGGCGGCGCCGGGGAAGCGTTCGCCGGAACCTGGTGGGGCAACGCCTGGGTCGGTGCGCTGGAGCGGGGCGCGCTGGACGCCAAGCGGCTGGCGCGCGGCCGGGGTTACGCGGACCAAGGGCAAGTGGACGCCATCACCGTCACTCCGGGGCTGGTGCTGGCGTACGTACGGGGCAGCCGGCCCCGGCCGTACCGGGCGCAGGTACGGGTACGGACCCTGGAGGACGCGGACTGGGAGCGGTTCCTGGACGCCGCCGCCGACCGGCCGGGGCATATCGCGGCGCTGCTCGACAAGGAGCTGCCCCAGTCGCTCGCCGACTGCGGTGTGCCGTTGCTGCCCGGCCCCGGCGACCTCGTTCCGCGCTGTAGCTGCCCGGATTCCGGTCACCCCTGCAAGCACGCCGCCGCCCTGTGCTACCAGACGGCCCGGCTGCTCGACGCCGATCCCTTCGTCCTCCTCCTGCTGCGCGGCCGGGGCGAGAAGGAGCTGCTCGACGCGTTGTCCCGGCGCAGCGCGGCCCGCGCGGCCCGCGCCGCGAGCGAACGGCAGCCGCGGACCCTGCCGGGCGTCCGGGCCGTCGACGCCCTGGCTCCCCGCCAACTCCCGCCCCTGCCGCAGCCGTTGCCGGTTCCTCCGCACCCCGAGCAGCCCCCTGTGTACCCCTCGGCACCCGGCGGCCCGGATCCCTTCGCGCTGGACCAGCTGGCGACCGACGCCGCCGCGCGCGCCCACGCGCTGCTCGCCACCGGGCGTGATCCGGTCGGTGAACTGTCCCTGTGGCAGGACGCGGTGCGCCTGGCCGCGGCCCGTCCCGGTTCCGGACTGACCGCGGCGACCCGCGCGTTGTACGCCACCCTCGCCGACGCCACCGGCCGTACGCCGGCCGATCTCGCGCGAGCCGTCGCGGCCTGGCGGCAGGGTGGGGAGGCGGGGCTGGCCGTCCTGGAGGAGCCGTGGGACCCGCCGGCCGGCCGTTTCGACCGGGCCCGTCCGCTGCTGCTCGCCGCCGACCTGCCGGCGTTCCGCCCCTGGCGCAACCGCCTCACCCATCCGCGCGGCCATGTCCAGCTGCGGCTGGGCCGCGACGGACTGTGGTACGCCTACGAGTCGGAGCCGGGCCGGGAGGACTGGTGGCCCCGGGGCACCCCGGACTCCGACCCGGTGGGCGCCCTGACCGGCCTCGCCCTACCCGACCACCTCTGACCCCACCTCGCCCATACCCAGCCCGACACCTCCGGCCTGCCGAGCCCTTCCTGGCTACCGCCCGCCGGAGGTCTGTCGACTCCGTCCGCCCGGCGACGAGCCGCAAGGCCGTGTGTGCCTGCCTGCCTGCCGGGGTTGTTCCTGTCTTCGGCCCGCCGGAGGTTGTTGATCCTGGTTGCTCGGCGGCGAGCCGCAAGGCCCTGTGCCCGGTCTGCGGGGTTGTTCGTGGCTCCGGTCTGCGGCAGAGATCAGCCCTACGCCTCCTGCCTGCCGGGGTTGTTCCTGTCTTCGGCCCGCTGGAGGCCCGTTGGCCCTGGTTGCTCGGCGGCGAGCCGTAAGGCCGTGTGCCCGGTCTGCGGGGTTGTCCGTGATCCCGCCTTGCCCGAGGACCATCCCAACGGCCCCGGATTTCCGGGGCGTTCCTGACTCTGGCCCGCCGGAGGTCCGTTGGCCTTGGCTGCTCGGCGACGGCCGTAAGGCCCTGTGCCCGGCCTGCCGGGTCGTTCGTGACTCCGGGCCCCCGAAGATCAGCCCAACGCCCCGACCGGCCGGGCTGCTGCTGACTCCGGCTCGCCCGGCGGCTGCTGGCCATGGTCGCCCGGCGGCCGATCGCCAGACCCTGCGCTCGGTCTGTCGCGTTGTCGCCGACTCCAGCCCGCCGGACGGCCCTTGCCCCGGGCCTCCCGCCCGGCGACCAGTCCAACGACCCCCGTCCCCGGCCACCGGCCCGCCGGGTCGTTGCTGACTCCGGCCTACCGGGCCGCCCGTCGAGACCGGCCGCCAGGCCCTGTCCCCGGCCCGTCGGGTCGTCCCCGAGGCCGGTCCGGCGGAGCATCCTCGGCGCCGGCCGTCCGCCGTCAGCCGGGGCACCCCCTGTCCCGGATCTGTCGGGCGGCTTCGGATTCCGGTGTGCCGGACGGCTCCTGACCAGGCCGCCCGGCCACCTCGTACCTCCGCCTGCAGGAAGCCGACCACATCGACGCTCCGGCCGCCCCGCCGCACCGCGCCCGGTACGTCGTGGTCAGGCCGTGGCCGGGTGTGTCTTCACCGCGCACTCGAAGACGAGCGCGTCGTGCTGCTCGACGGTCACGCGGACGCGGCCGTCGGCGGCTGTCTCGGCCGCGACCCACGCGGGGGCGTCCAGCTCCGCGTACCGGTGGAAGGCCGCGTCCAGGCCCGTGGCGAGGACCGGCTCAGGGCCGAGGTGGTGCTGGGCCGCCTGGCGGGCCGCCTCCAGGAGCAGCATGCCGGGAGCATGGTCGTTCGGGTGGTCGAAGATGATCGGGTGCAGGGTGTTCACCCGCAGCTGCCAGCGGCCGTCGGCGGCGCGGGGCGAGAGCACCACGTCCTGCGGGCGGTCCCGGCCGACGAGCCCGGGCTGGAGCGACGCCGGCAGTTCGACGGCCGCCGCCATGGCCCGCTCGGCGTCCGCGTAGGCCCCGCGCAGCCGCCGGTACAGCGCCCTGCTGTGCGAACTGAACGAGGTCGACGCCGTGCCGAGCTGCTGCCCCTCGCGGGTGGCGGTCACCTCCATCCGCATCCCGCGCAGCACACCGGCCCGCCGCTCGACGTCCTCGCAGCGGATGCTCAGTTCCACGTCGGCCGGGGTGAGCCCGGCGCGCAGCGCGGCCGGGTCCAGGGCGACGTGCAGGTCACGCCATATCTGCTTGTGGTCCATGGGCGCGCCGAAGACCGCGTGGGACAGCAGTGGCACCGTCTGCCGCAGTGTCTCGCTGAACAGCAGCGGGTCGTGGAAGCCGCCGGCGGGTCCGTAGAAGGTGTGGGCGCGCGGCCACTGGGCCGTGACCGTGCAGGTGTCCGGGTCCGTCTGGCGCCAGCCGGTGAGGAAGACTTCGGTGACCACCGAGCGGTGGACGTACTCCTTGGGGACGGTTGTCGTCAATGTGGCCAGTCCGACGGGTGTGGTGGGCAGGGCGGCCTGGAAGTCCGTGATCATACTGTCGATGGGCGCAAACGTGGTCATCTTGCCTCTCCCCCTGGGCAGTCGAGGACGGAGTGCTGCCGGAACGCAGGTCAAGCCGTGAACGGGATTGCGTGGAGCGCGGTTTGAGCTGAGCGGTGAACGACGGGCGCCACTGTACGGACTGACCGGTTTTTTTTCCAGCCTTTCCGGTCCGTTCCGGCAGGTGGCCGCCGGGCGTGCCCGGGCGGGCGTGACCGCGTCGGACAACGCGCCGCCGAGCCCGGCGGACGAGGGCGGACGGCCCCGTGCGCACGCGTTGCCTTCGCAGTCAACTCTGCACGCTCCCTTGGAGATTGCAGCCGATCCCGGACTTCCGCGCACGGCAGTCCGGCCCGCTCCGCGCGTCCGTGCGGACGCCCGGAACCGGGTCCGGCCAGCCTACTCGGGGCCGGTCGAGGGTGACCCACCGGTGTGACGAGCAGGACACTGTGTGTGGAACGCCGGGTCCCGGGACCCGAGACGCCGGAACATGATCCATGGACTATCGACGGCACCCGTGTGAAGATCTCAACCGGTCGTCAGGTTTACTCGATTCGCTGTCCACGCGAAGCGCCGGCGGATCGCGGGAGGAGAGATGAATCCATGACCGAGCAGCTCGAGAAGCTCCGCATGGTCGCGCTCAACATCGACGGAGTCCTGCTGAACGACACGTTCAGTCCCGTCATCCACCACTTCGTCACGAGCCGGGGCGGCACCTACTCCGCCGACCTGGAGCGCCGGATCTTCTCCCAGCCGCAGGCGGTCGCGGGCAAGATCCTCGCGGAGGTGTGCGGCATGCGGACCTCCCCGATGGAGACGATCGCCGTCTACTTCGAGGACCGGGCGCGCTACCTCGCGGACCACCCGGTCCGCGTCCTCGACGGCGCGGCGGAACTGCTGCGCAGAATCCGCGCCCTGGGGCTGCGGACCGTCTGCTACGGCGGACTCGACGCCTCCCACTTCGAGCGCTACCTGGGCCACCTGACCGACCTGTTCGACGAGCCCCGGTACGTGTGCACCAACGACATCCGTCCCGGCCTGTACGAGATCGCCGTCGACCACGCCGGACTCGCCTGCGACGAGGTGCTGTTCGTGGACGACGTGGCCCGGGTCGCCGAGGCGGCCCGCGAGCTGGGCGCCCCGTTCATCGGACACCCCAGCGACTTCGAGCACGGCTACCAGCGACAGCTCATGGCCGAGACCGGCGCGCGTCATGTCGTCGGCTCGCTCGACGAGATCGACGACGCGCTGTTGCGTACGATCGACGCGGAGGCGCGGGCCGGTACCCTCTGGGCCGGCGCGCCCGGAAAGGCGGTGGAGTGACATCGGAAGGCGGACTGCTCGCCGGCAAGGTCCTGCTGGTCACCGGGGCGAGCAGCGGCATCGGCGCGGCGGCGGCCCGGGTGGGCGCGCGCAACGGTGCCAAACTGGTGCTGATGGCCCGCCGGCTGCGCCGACTGGAGGAGCTGGCGGCCGAGTTGCGGGACAAGGGCACCGAAGTCGCCTGCGCCGACGGCGATGTGACCAGCGCCGAGGACGTGGAGCGGGCGGTACGGCTCGCCGTCGACCGGTACGGCAGGCTCGACGCCGCGTTCAACAACGCCGGTACGACGACCGAACCGGCCCTGCTGCACGAGACGGACGACGCCGACTACGACGCGGTGCTCGACGTGAACGTCCGTGGCGTCTGGCTCTGCATGAAACACGAGATCAGGGCCATGCTCGCGCACGGGACGGGCGGCGCGATCGTCAACAACAGCAGCATCGCCGGGGTCCGCGCGACCTCGCAGGGGGCGCCCTATGTGGCCGCCAAACACGCCGTGCTCGGCCTGACCAAGTCGGCCGCGGCCCAGTACGCGGGGCACGGTATCCGGGTGAACGCGCTCGCCACCGGGCTGACCCGGACGGAGATGTCCGAGGGCGTCTTCGCCCGTGACCCGGCGGCCGAGGAGCGCATGCGCCGCCGTAATCCGCAGGGGAGAGTGGCCGATCCGGAGGAGGTGGCCCAGGTCGCGGTGTGGCTCTGCAGCGACCAGGCCAGCTTCGTCACCGGTGCCACCATGGCGGTGGACGGCGGCGCCGGAGCCTGGTGAGTCGCGGCGTTCGGCCAAGGGCGGCCCGGCTTCACGGATTGGTAAAGTACCAATCATCTGGTTTCTTTTGTCTCCCGGCCCGCACCCCGCAGGCCGGGATCAGGCATCCGCGTCAGCTCGGAGGGGGTGGCGTGGCGCGGACGAGAGGACGAACACATGGCACAGCAGTTGCGCGCGATCCGAACCCGTGGCGCGATCCTGAACGCGGCGGCGGAGGTCTTCGCGCAGCACGGCTACCACGGTGCCAGCATCGCGCAGATTCTCGACAGGGCCCAGGTCACGCGAGGGGCTCTTTACTTCCACTTCGCTTCCAAGGAGCAGTTGGTCCAGGGCATCTTCGCCGAGCAGGTGACGGAACAGGGGTATCCGCCGCGCACCTACAAGCTCCAGGAACTCGTCGACGAGGCCATGGCGCTGGCCTGCCGGCTGCCGCAGGAGATCATGCTGCGGGCCGGCGCCAAGCTGGCGATGGAGCCGCAGCTCCAGGAACTGACCGACGGGGGCCCCTGGGAGGCGTGGGCGCTGCGGTTCGCCTCCATGGTCCTCGCGGCCAAGGAACACGGCGAGGTCTATCCGCACGTGGCGCCCGAGGAACTGGGCCGCTTCCTGGTCAGCTCCTGGGTCGGCGCCCAGATAGTCTCGGAGGTGACGTCAGGGTGGCAGGACCTGGAAGAGCGCATCTCCTCCATCTTCGCCTACACGCTGCCCAGCGTCGCGATGCCCGCGATCTTCGCGCAGCTCGACTTCGGACCGGACCGCGGGACCCGGGTGCTCGCCGAGATGCGCGCGGAGGACGCGGCGGCGCTGGTGGCGGAACCGGCGAGCTGACCCCCACCGGGCCGGACCGGCAAGGGCTCCCGCACGGGGTGTGCCAAGACTCCCGCGTCGAGTGGGCCAGGGTTTCCGCGCCGGGTGCGTCAATGCCCTGCCGGCGGAACCGGTGAGCGCGGCTCGGCCGGCCGGAGTCGCCGGGTCACGGGCCGGGTGCGTACCGGCCGGCTCCGGTCTCCGATGTGGGCCGGCGGATGTACGGGCTCCTTGCCGGTCGCCATCGGCGTGGACGTCCACCCGATGACGACCGGCTGTCGTTTCACCCCTTGTCAACCTTGGCCGCGACCAGCGGCCTCCCGCGTCAAGAAGAGGTCGGCGTGAGCCGGTCGGCGAAGGCCGGCGAGGCCAGCGCGGGGAGCAGCAGTTCCCAGGCGTCGGTCAGCCAGGCCTCCCGGTCGCGGTCCGCGGGAACCGCCTCCTGATGGAGCGCGAGGGCCAGCGCCAGGTCCACGACGGACTCCACGCCGGCGCCGGACCGCAGGCTCCCCTCCTCCTGGGCGCGCAGCACCGTCTGCCGGAGCACCGCGCGCCAGGCGAGCCGGCAGTCCATGGCCGCTCCCAGGGACGGTCCGCGCTCCCGGGCCAGCCTGAGCCCGGCCCGGGTCAGCGGGTCGGTCGCCAGCCGGCCGGCCAGCCCGCGCACCATGCCGCCCAGCGCCCGCAGGGCCGGGACCCCGGGATCGTCCAGGGCCTTCAGCTCGGCGCCGGAGCGCTCGCACGCCACGTACTGCACGGCGTCCGCGAGCGCCGACTTGCTGCTGAAGTGGAACGAGAGCGCACCCTTGCTCACCGCCGCGCGGTCGCTGACCGTCGCCAGCGTGGTGCCCTCGTAGCCGTCGCGGTCGAATATCTGGGCCGCGGCCAGAAGCAGGGCGTTGCGGGTCTCTTCGGCCCTCACTTGCCTCATGCGGCGGACCCGTTTCGCAGCATATCCACCGTAACTCCGTTCGATGATCACTTGGTGACGGTCAGTCGTAACAGGACGGATATCCAGCTTGCCGCCGCATCCTGGCATGCCCATGCTGTCGAGCGTCGGCGGCGCTTCGTCCGTCGTATGCCCCGCCTCTTCCAGTGAAAGCGCAGTTCACATGGGTGTTCCGAGTGCGTGCGGCCTTCTGGGGCTTCGATTGTCCAACGCTGGAACTCGTCTTGTAAACCGAACCCCCGGTTTGTATTGTCGCTGAACTCGGCTTCGGGCGCCCCCATTTGGCTGGATCCGTCCGATGTGAGGGTCCCTGCTCTCTCAGGGTTCGCATGGTCACCTGATCTTCGGCTCATAGAGTTGGGCCATGGCCAGTGAATTCAGTGATGCCTTCCTCCGCGAGGCCGAGCGGCATGCTGCATGGGGCGCCGTCCAGTTGCGGACTCTGACCGCGTTCCTGCCCGAGGGGCCCTGGACCGCCGACCTGGCGGCATGCCGGTACCGGCAGGGGGACCTGGAGCTGCGCGTGGGGGTGCTGGGCACGTACGACACCTCGGAGCAGTCCTGGATGTGGGGCTGGGCGAACCCGGGGCTGCGGGGCACGGAGGTGGTCTCCTCGTCCGCGGCCGTCGAACGGTACGGGCGGGCGCACGGTATCACCGAACTGACCGAGGAGGTGCTGGACTTGTCGGGTTTCCCGGATCCGCGCCGGGCCGCCGAGACACTCGCCTTCACCGGCATGGGGGTGGCCGGAGCACCCGGGTACATAGGCGCCCCGGCCGGGCCGGAAACCCAGGTGTACTTCCTGCCCGACGACGCCCGGGTGCCGCGCGCCGCCCTGGACGCGGTCGCCCTGCCGCGGACGCTGCTCGACGGCGCGCGGCTGATCGGGCATTCGGCCCGGCACGTCGTCGGCGGGTACTTCGACCACCACGGCGTCCCGCACCGTACGGAGGGCGACCGGATCGTCGCCGAACTGCCCGGCGGCACGGCGGCCGAGGTCACCTTCGACGCGGCCGGACGGATCGCGGGAGTGGAGGCCCGGATCCTCCCGTGAGCCGGGCGTCACGGCCCCGGACGCCGGGACCTGCCCGCCGCCACCGGGAACGCGGCCCAGGATGCGCACCGGTGCCGGCCGCGCCGGAAAATCCCGGGCTTCGGCCCGGGTGGCCGTCGTACAGTCGGCGCATGCTCGATGAGGACGGGTACTTCGGGGAGTCCGTCGCGGCGTCGTACGACGAGTCGTCGGCGGAGATGTTCGATCCGCGGGTCGTGGGGCCCGCCGTGGATCTGCTGGCGGAGCTGGCCGGGGACGGCGGGCGGGCGCTGGAGTTCGGGATCGGGACCGGGCGGATCGCCCTGCCGCTCGCGGCGCGTGGCGTCGAGGTGCACGGCATCGACATGTCCCGGGCGATGGTCGACCGGCTGCGGGCCAAGCCCGGCGGGGACGGGATCGGAGTCACCATCGGGGACTTCGCGACCGCCCAGGTCGAGGGGACCTTCTCGGTCGTCTACCTCGTCTACAACACGATCATGAATCTGACCTCGCAGGACGCCCAGGTGGACTGCTTCCGCAACGCCGCCCGCCATCTGGAGCCCGGCGGCTGTTTCGTCGTGGAGGTGGGCGTGCCCGACCTGCGGCGGCTGCCGCCCGGGCAGAACGCCGTGCCGTTCCGGGTGGGCGAGGGGCGGCTCGGGTTCGACCTGTACGACGTGGCGGGCCAGTTCGTCAGCTCGCACCACGTCACCGTCCGGGACGGCCGCGGCGAATACCTGGCCATCCCGTTCCGCTACGTCTGGCCCGCCGAGCTGGACCTCATGGCCCGGCTGGCCGGGACGCGGCCGCGGGCGCGGTGGGACGGGTGGACGCGGGAGCCGTTCACCAGCGAGAGCCGCCGGCACGTGTCGGTGTGGGAGAAGGCCGCGGACTGAGGCGGCCGGCGCGTTCCCGCGTCGCCGGATCACGGCCGCACCGGGCAGGGGCGAGGCGGAGGCCCGCCGGCCGGGACCGGGCGAGCACACCCACGCCCCGGCCGGCCGCCTGCTCCGCGGTGACGTGCCGGCCGGGACCGAGCGGCGTGCCCGCTCCGCCCCGGCCGGACCCGGGGAGCCCCGGCCCCCGGCCGGGGCTCCGCTCAGCGGTTGAACGTCAGACGCGGTACCGCGTTGCGGGCCAGGGCGTGGGCCTGGTCGGGCCACCAGGCGCCGGCGGGCGGGTCGACGATGCCGTACTCGGGGTCGACCGTGCCGCCGGTGCCGCGCGTGCAGCTGCCGTCGGACTCGCCGGGGACCTTGATCCACAGGTAGGCGTCGGCGAGTGGGACGCCGGTGTCGGCGGTGGGGCGCGGGCCGAGGCCCCGGCCGGGCGCGTTGCACCAGGGCTCCGGGTCGCCGCTGTACTTGCCCGGCTCCGGAGTCCAGGCACCGCGGCCGTTGCGGCTGGTGTCGATCACGAAGTGGCTCAGCTCGTCGGCCGGCGGCGTGCCCGCGTTCTGGTCGAACCAGGCGTCGGTCCACCGCCAGGTGGCGGGGTCGGTGGAGGAGACGCTGTTGCCGGGGGTGCCGTCGTTCGGGGCGGCGGACGAGTAGTACTGGCCGGCGCACCAGTCGGCGTGGCCGCGAGCCCATTCGGGGCCCTCGGTGGCGAACCACATGCACTTGGCGACCCAGGTGCCGTACCGGGCGTTGTGGTCGGTGGGGTGCATGTTGGACACGTTCAGCGAGAAGCCGTCACCCTGGCGGACCCCGGCGTCCAGCAGCCGCTGGGCCATGTCGCCGACGGCCCGCCACTGGACGTTGCCGGCGTCCAGGTAGACGGCGGTACGCGGCCTGGCCTTCAGGGTCTTGACGGCGTAGGCGAGGTCGGCGACGCGCGTGGCCGTGAGCTCACCGGTCGGGTCGGTGGCCGGCCCGCAGTCCCGGGGGAGCAGGGCCAGGCCGTCGGGTTCCACGACGACCACCGCGGCGCGGTCGCCGATGCCGGCGGCGAAGGCGTCGATCCACTTCCGGTAGGCGGCGGAGGAGGCGGCTCCGCCGCTGGAGTACTGGGAGCAGTCCCGGCCCGGGACGTTGTACGCGACCAGCACGGGCGTCCGGTGCGCGGCGCCGGCCCGGCGGACCAGTGTGCCCACCTTGCCCCGTACCTCTTCGGGCGTGCCCTCGGTGAACCACGTGGCCTGCGGCCAGCTCGCGAGCCTGGCCATGTTCGCGGCGTTCCGCAGGTCGCCGTTGCGGAGGTCCACGAGGGCCTGCTCGGCGGCCTTGCCGTGCGGGTCCGCGTAGAACCGCGTGGCCGGGGTGAGTCCGCCCCGGGCCGGTGCCGCCTCCGCCGGCGTGGCGGTGAGCGCGGCGCAGGCGGCGAGCGCGGCGAGGACGGCGGCCGTGCCGCGTCTCAGGCTGCGTGCTGTCATGACTGCTCCTGGTCGATGGGTGGGTGGGGGAGGCGGCGGGCCGGATCAGTAGCCGTAGATCATCTTGTAGGCGACCTCGGGGAGGAACTGCCCGGCCGAGGAGCCGGTCCCGACGCCGCAGTTGCCGTCGGACTCGCCCGGGGCCTTGACCCACAGGAGCATCTCGGCGCCTCCGCCCAGCTGGGTCGGGGTGCCGATGCGGCGGCCCGAGGGGTTGCACCACTGGCCGTTGGAGCCGTTGCCGTTGCGGCTGGTGTCCACGACGAACGGCTTGGTGTACCCGTAACGGCGGCTCAGTTCGCTGTTGACGGCGTTGCCGTAGGCGGTGTTCTCGGCCGTGGTGAAGTAGTTGGAGATGTTGAGCGAGAAGCCGTGGGCCTGGCGGAGGCCGGCGTCGTTGAGGCGCTGGGCCATGGTCGCCGCGCTCGCCCAGCCCGGGTTGCCGGCGTCCAGGTAGACCCAGGTGTTGGGGGCCTGGCGGCTGAACTGGGTCAGGGCGCCGGTGAGCATGGACTGGCGCTCGGCGATCTGCGCCTGCGTCATGCAGCCGTAGTCCCCGAGGGAGTCCGGTTCGAGGAGGACGACGGCGGGGCGGCCGGCGATGCCGCCGGCGAACTGGGAGATCCAGGTGGCGTAGGCGGACGCCGAGGAGGCACCGCCGGCGGAGTGCCCGCCGCAGTAGTCGCGGTTGTAGATGTTGTAGGCGACGAGGAGGGGCAGTTTGTCCTGGGCGTCCGCGGCCCCCGCGTACGCCCCCGCGGCGGTGCCGATGCTGCCGCTCCAGGAGCCGAACCAGCGGGCCATCGGGGTGTTCGCGATCGCGGAGTTGATCGCGGGGGCCCGGCCGTCGCCGGGGTTGGCGGCGACCCACCGCTTCGCGCTGGAGTCGGGGTCCGTGTAGAACCCGCTGGTCATGGTGGTCGGGTCGGCCGCGTGGGCGGACGGGGCGACGGCGAGCGCCAGCGGCAGAGCGAACAGGCCTGCCACCAGGGCGCGGATTCTGCGGCGCATGGACGGTACCTCGGTTTCCTGGCAGGGAAGCGCGCACGCCCTCGTCCCGGACGTGCGACGCGCTGAGGAAGTGCGGTGGTACGTCACCCCGTTGGGAGCGCTCCCATTGGAAGCGGTCCCACAGCACCGTGCGGCCTACGGGGTGTGGTGGGTAATCGTGTTGCGGGCCGCCGGAGCTGTCAAGGGTCGCCGCGGTTACCGCAGTTCACAGCCGTTCCCGGCCCTTCACGGGAGGGGTCCCAGGCTCTAGAGTCCTCGACGTGTTCCAGGTCCTGGAGCCCTGGACGTGTCCCACGCCCCGGAGCCCTGGAACTGGAAGCGGTTCCAGTCCCGTTCGGCGCTCCCGGTCCCCGGGCCCGGACGCCTCCGCAGCGAAAGGCCGAAGAGTGATGGCAGAGGGTGCGCCGCGTCGGCAGCCGACGCTCGACGAGGTGGCCGAACGCGCCGGTGTCTCCCGCTCCGTGGCCTCCCGCGCGCTCAACAACGCCCCGCACGTCAGCCGCGCCAAGCGCGAGGCCGTCGAACGGGCCGTACGGCAACTCGGTTACGTCCCCAATCCGACCGCGCGCGCCCTGGCGACCCGGCAGACGGGAGCCGCCGCCCTGGTCATCTCGGGAGAGGACCCGTCGATCTTCGCGGATCCGTTCTTCGCCCAGGTGATCGTGGGGGCGTCGGCCGCCCTGGAGGAGGCCGGCCTGCACCTGATGCTGTGCCTGGCCGCCTCCCCGCGGGGCCGCGAGCGGGTGGCGGAACTCCTGCGCGGCAAGGGCGCCGACGGTGCCATGCTGATGGCGCTGCGCGAGGGCGACCCGCTGGCCGAGCTGGCCGAGCGGGCCGAGATGCCCGTCGTGTTCGGCGGCCGCCCGGTCGGCGCCACGCCCCGGTGGTACGTGGACGCCGACAACACCGGCGGGGCTCGCGAGGCGACCGAGTACCTCCTCTCCCGCGGCCGCGGGCGCGTCGCCACGATCTGCGGGCGGCTGGACACCGAGGCCGGGCGCGCCCGGTACCGCGGCTACCGGGACGCCATGCTGGGCGCCGGTCTCGACCCCCTGCCGCCCCGGGAGGCCGACTTCACCGAGGCCGGCGGGGCCGCCGCCATGGCGGCGCTGCTGGCGGAACACGGCGACCTCGACGGGGTGTTCGCGGCCAACGACAACATGGCGGTGGGGGCGCTGCGCACGCTGCGCGAGGCCGGACGGCCGGTCCCCGCCGAGGTCGCGGTGGTCGGCTTCGACGACCTCGCCGTGGCACGGGTCGCCGATCCGCCCCTCACCACCGTCCATCAGCCCGTCACGGCGCTCGGCCGGGAGATGGCGCGCATGCTCGTCGCGCTCGTGGGTGGGCAGGACCCCACTCCGCTGATCCTGCCCACCCGTCTGGTCGTCCGCGCGAGCGCCTGACGGGCCCGTCCCGCCAACGGGGGCCGGTCAGGGCGTGGACAGCTCGAACCGCGTGACGCGGACGGCGCCGCCGAGTGCCTGCGTGGCGTGGTTGAAGAGCGCGAACCGGTACCCCATGAAGAACCGCCAGTCGTTGCCCATCGTGAAGTCCGGCCCGAGGCGGGTGAAGGTCGTGCCGTCGGTGCTGTACGAGAAGGTGCCGGGGCGTGGCGCGCCGGGGCGGATGTCGGCGCTCGCGCGCAGCCAGATCCGGCTTCCGGAGACGGGCGCGCTCGCGAGTTCGGTGCCGGTGCCGGTGGTGTTCCAGTTGGTGTCCATGGTCAGTCCGCCGACCATCGCGATCCGGGTGACGCCGCCGTCGCGCTTGAGGCCGATCCACGCGGAGGAGTCACGCAGCAGCGCGAGTCCGGCGCGGTCGCCGTCCCGCATCGCGGAGTGGTCGAGTTCGACCGTGGCCGTGGAGGTGGGGCCCTGGATGCGGTGAGTGAGGGTGTTGCGGGCCCAGTAGAGGTCGTTGGTGACGGTCGCCGTCCGCAGCGTGAGGCCGTTGCCGGCCGACCACTTGGTGTTGTCCGGGTTGTGGTTCCACTCCCATCTCGGTGAGAGAGCGGTGCTGTTGAAGGTGTCGACGCCGGTCATGGGGGTGACCGGGCGGGGCGGAGCGGGGACGGCCGGGCTGGGATAGGTGGTGCCCCAGGCGCCGTTGACCAGTTGGACGACGGGCCAGCCGTCCGAGGTCCAGGTGACCGGCGCCAGCGCGGGCATCCGGCCGCCGGGGTAGGCGTCGATGAAGGCCAGGTAGTACCAGGCGCCGTTCTGGGTCTGCACCAGCCCGCCCTGGTGCGGGACGCCGCCGCCGGGGATCGGCCCGCGCAGGTCGAGCAGGACCTGCCGCATGGTGTACGGGCCGAAGGGGCCGCCGGACGACTTCAGGATGTACTGACCGTTCGCGGGCCGGGTCAGGAAGATGTAGTACTGGCCGTTGATCTTGTAGAAGCGGGAGCCCTCGAGGGTGCCGACGCTCGACGGTGTGGTGAACACCTGCTGCGTACGGACCTGGGTGCGGCCGTCGGGCGACAGCTGGGCCACGTTGATGGTGGTGTTCCCGTACGCCACGTACAGGGTGTCGTCGGTGTCGACGAGCAGTCCCGCGTCGTAGTAGGCCGTGCCGATCGTCGTGAGCCGGCTCCACGGCCCCTCGGCGGCGGTGGCCGTGTAGACGTACGTCTTGGCGAAGTCGATCTGGCCGAGCCAGTAGAAGGTCCTGTTGCTCGGCCGGTAGGCCAGCGACGACGCCCAGATGCCGCGGACGTAGCCGCGGCCGCCGTTCAGGTCGTACTTGGCGCCGAAGTCGAGGGCGGGCACCGAGTGGCCGGCGATCTCCCAGTTCACCAGGTCGTACGAGCGCAGGACGGGCGCGCCCGGCGAGTAGTGCATGGTCGAGGCCGAGGCGTAGTAGGTGTCACCGACGCGGATGACGTCGATGTCCGCGAAGTCCTGCCAGATGACCGGGTTGGTGTAGGTGGCGGCGGAGGAGGCGGCGGCGACGGAGGCCGCCCCGCCCAGCGGGAGGGCGGCACCGGCGGCCAGACCGGTGGCCGCCGTCAACACGCGGCGACGGGACAGTGGTTGGTGCGGCCATGACGGAACCATGGGCGTACTCCTTGCGGCTCGGCCGTTGCGGGTGGGCGTTACGTGGAGGTGCCGTGCGTGGAGCAGGTTCGAGACGTTCGGTATAGCGAACGCCGGTCGGCTTACCGGCAACCTGGATGATCGGGGGGTGGTGGATCCCCGTCAATCCCCCTCGCAGGATTCGCTTGGACCGTCGAAACATTCGCGCGCCTCTGCCGTTCCGGATGGCTGCGAGCCGCGGCGAGCGTGTCTTTCCGCGCAGTTCCTCCCACACCCGTTTCCCCCACGGCAGCGGATCGGTGCCCCAGTCCTCGGCCAGCTCTCCCACCAGCGCGAGACCGCGCCCGCCTTCGTCATCGAGGCCCGGCACCTCGCGCTCCGGCCTGGCCTTCGAAAAGTCCACGACACCGATGCGCACACGCCCCCGGTCGGGGCGGTCGACGACGACCCGGATGGAGTCCCGCCGGGTGTGCCGAACCGCGTTGGTCACCGACTCGGAGACGATCAGGGCACCGTCGTCGGCCAAGTCCGACAGGTTCCAGGCGCTCAGTACCGCGCGGACCAGGTGTCGGGCCCGGGCGGCGCTCTCGGGCTCGCGCGGCAGAGTCTCGCTGTACCCGGGGTGACCCGTACCGCGAGCCCGCGTTGTAGCTTCTGGCATGTCGGTCTGCTCTCTCGGATCGGCCAAGCCCCGGGGCCGGTCGCACGGTCGCCGGGGCGCTGCGCGTACAGGTAATCGGGGAGACGTGATCACGCGGAGGAGCCAACGAGGGGGCCGCGGAGGGGCCACACTGGATGCGGAAGGGAACCGACATGAGCGACAACACCGAACGTCGCCGCCGTTTCGGCGCCTACCTCGCCGGTCTGCGGCGGAACTCGGGCCGCTCGCAACGGCAGTTCGCCGCCGCGCTGTGCGCCGTGTCCGGTGCCCAGTCGATCACCCGCAACGAAGTCTCCCGATGGGAGCGCGGCGAACGCATCCCGGACGTGTGGCTCCCCGTCTCCGCTCAGGTACTCGGGGTGCCGTTGCACGAGTTGGAGCAGGCCGCCGCGTATGCCAGGGGGACGCCCAGGCCGTCCTTCCCGGGGTCGTGATGTCCCTGGCGGACCTACTGCCCGCCGAGGAGATGCGGAAGCCGTCGGAGGCGCGTCGCGGTCGCCGGATCGGTGCGGAGGCCGTGGACTGCCTGGCGGCGCGGGTGCACGGTCTCCGGCTCGCGGACGACGTGCTGTCCGGCGGCGACCTGATCGCCCCCGCCTTCCGGGAACTGCGCGCAGCCGTCCGGCTCCACCGGGAGTCCGAACACTCCGAAGACACGGGGCGCCGCCTGCTGGTGCAGATCGGGGAACTGGGGCAGATCGCCGGGTGGATCGCCTCGGACGCCGGACGCGGACACCACGCGGAGCGCGCCTACCGGCTCGGCATCTCCGCCGCCCGGCAGGCCGGGGACGCGGTGCTCTTGGCACAACTCGTGGGCAGCCTCGGCTACCACTTGTCGAACAGTGGCCGGGAGCGGCAGGGACTGGAGTTGGCGGAAGCGGCCGTGGCGGAGGCCGGTCCGGCCGCCCCGGCCGCGACGCGCGCTGTTCCTGGACCGGCTCGCGTGGGCGCGCACGCGAGCCGCGGAGACACAACCGGCCCTTCGCGCACTGGGGGAGGCGCACGCCGCTCTCGACGCCACGGACGGCGCTCCGGCGCCCTCGTGGGCGTACTGGGTGAACCGCGAAGAGCTGGAGGTCATGGACGCCAGGGTGTTCACCGAATTGCGTCGGCCGCTGCGAGCCGTGCCGCTGCTCCAGGACGTGCTCGGGCGCTACGACGCCACGCACGCCCGGGAAATGGCGCTGTACCGGTCGTGGCTGGCGGTCGCGCTGGCGGACGCCAACGAGCCCGAGCGGGCCGCCGAGGAAGCTCGCCGCGTCATCGAGGCGTCCGGCGATCTGTCCTCGGAGCGCACGGCGGACCGAGCCCGGACGGTCCTGCGCCGGCTCCAGGCGTATGAGGACGTGCCCGAGGCGCGTGCGGTGCCGGCCGACCACGGGCATCTGCTGCTCGCGTGACCTCCCGCCGACCCCGCCGCCTTCCGGAGCGGGCGGCGTAAGCATGATGAGCGCATGGATTCAGGACTCGCGGCGGTGCTCGGCGCCGGCATCACCGGCTCCGTCGCCTCACTGGCCGCGTTGCTCACCTACCGGCAGACGAAGGTCCAGCTCCGGAGCAACGCCAGACTGGCCCTGCGGGAACCGCGACGGAAGGTGTACCGCGACTTCCTGACCGGCAGCCGTGAAGCCGTGCAGGCCGTGCTGGATCTCGTGGACGAGGACACGGGAGAGGTCGCCCTCGGGCCGCTCGGCCTCGCTCTGGACGAACATCTCCCGGCTCTTATGCGCCTGCTGGCCGAAGTGGACCTGGAAGGGCCGCAGGCGGTGAGCGACGTGGCGAACGAGGTGGTGAAGGCACTCGTCAAGCTCCATGGCGATGCCCTGGCCGCGGACCTGTCCGGGCTGGTGGACGACGAGGAGCGCCCTGCCCGCATCGGCGGCGACTTCCTGGCGGAGGTCCGTACGGCGATGAAGGAATTCGTGGTCGTGGCCCGCACGGCACTCGCGACCGACGCCGACTGAAGGCGGTGGCGAGGCGGGGACGATGCCGATGCGATGAGGAGGTACCTACGGTCGTCCGGGCGCGGCCCTGCGCCAGGGCGGGGGGACGGGCGTGGGGTGCGGGACGGCGAAGTCGGCGAGGACGTAGTCGTGCAGGTCGCCAGGGTAGGCGTGCAACCGCGGCGGGTGGTCGTAGTACGAGCGTCGGCGCGGGGGCAGTCGTCGTTGCACCTGACGGCGCAGCAGAAGGGCGTCACGGGCGGCCCGGCGGACGCTCCGGGCCGGGGCGTCGTATCCCAGCGCGCTACGGGCGCGGTCGTCGAGCAGACTGATGACCAGCTGGCGTGCGGCGGGCCGCGCGGGACGGGGAGCCGGTCGTAGAACACGCTCATGGCCTGCTCGGCCACGGCGTGATTGGCCGGGTGCCGACGGAAGCACCGGCGTTCGTAGTCTTCCGCGAATGCCTCCATGCCGGCGATGTCGCCGGGGATGTCGCTGATCCCGATGCGCCGGCCGATGTGCCAGAGCGCCCATCAGGACCAGAGTGCTCTCGTACCGCCGCCGGGGAGCGCGCGCGTACTGCCCGGTGGCCGCGAGCAGGCCGCTGACGGAGGGCGCGGCGAAGGTACGCAGATTCGCCAGTTCCAGCGCCCGCAGGTATTCCCAGGGGAACTCCAGACCGGTGCTGATGCGGTAGATCTCGCCGTGGTCGTGCACCGGGTCGAGCCGTTCGATGCGGGCCAGCCGGGCGAGGCGTCGCCGGGACGGGGGGATGTCGACCATGTGGCCTCGTTGGGGGTCCGTGTCCCGCGCCCACCGCTTCCACCTCGAAGTGGACGGTCACTCGGTGACGGTTCAGACCCGCCACGCCGCACGGGAGACAGAGCTGCTCGTGGACGGCAAGGTGGTCGGGTATCAGCGGATCCCGACCCGGCACCGCCCGTCCGCGATCGTACTCACCGCCGAGCTGCCGGGTGACCCGCCGAAGCCCTTCGCCGTCGCTCTCCACAGCCGTGGGAGCGCCGAGGATGCCCCCACGTGCGCACTGGAGATCGCTGGACGCAGGCATGCCATGTCCGAGTCGCCACTGATCCGGCCCGGCACCGTCCCTCCCGCAGCGGGCCGCCCCGCACTGCGCTCGGCCCGCAGTCTGCTCCGTCGCACCCTGCGGAGGTTGGTCTGACGGAGGAAGGCCGCACGGGGGCCGACGGCGGGGCACGTAACGGTGGATCAGAGCGCCGGTCGCTTCTGCCGTCCCTCGCTCGACATGCCGTGCAGCGCGGGCGGGACTAGGCTTTTCGAGCGAAGGCCGCAGTCCACGACGCGCCGTGTGCCTTTCGCCCATAGGCTTGCCGGCCGCCCGGTCACAGCCGCCGGTCTTCCCCGATCCTGGTTGCGGTGACACCTGAGGACCGCGCCGCACCCCGCTTGCCGAGCCCGGCGACGGCCATCCACCTCGCGCCTTCCTGACGGGACCCGCGAAAGACGATGGGGACGGCCATGGCTACGGCGGAGACCACCGCGCGTCCCGGAGCGCCTTCCGCCCCGAGAAGCTCGTCTGCCCGAGGGAGTCCGCCCATGCGAATCGTCGTGGACCTGAACCGGTGCCAGGGATACGCGCAGTGCGTGTATCTGGCGCACGAGGTCTTCAGGTTGAACGGTCAGGAAGCGCTCACCTATGAGCCGAATCCCGATGACGAGCGACGCCTGCGGGTCGAGCGGGCAGCCGCGGCCTGCCCGGTGCAGGCGATCATGATCGACCGCTTGGACGGCGCGGAGGGGAGTACGACGTCATGACCCTGAGGGCGACGGTCGCGGAGCTGGTGCGCGAGTTCCGGGCCAGCGGCCGGATCGTCATCGTGGGGGCCTCCCTGGCCGGGCTCCGGGCGGCGGAGACGCTGCGCGGGGAGGGCTTCACCGGTTCCCTGACCATCATCGGGGACGAACCGTACGAGCCCTACGACCGTCCGCCGCTGTCCAAGCAGGTGCTCAAGGGCTGGGTGCCGGCAGACCACACCAAGCTGCCCCGTATGCGGGAAGTGGATGCGGACTGGCGCCTCGGGGTGGCCGCCGTCGGGCTGGACCGGGTCACCAAGCGGGTGCGGCTGGCCGACGGTGAGGAGGTGCCGTACGACCGGTTGCTGATCGCCACGGGCACCCGCGCGCGGCAGTGGCCGAACCCGGACGAGGCCGCACTGGAGGGCGTCCACACGATTCGCTCGCGCGACGACGCCGCACGGTTGCAGAAGGAGTTCTCCGAGTCGCCGTCCCGGGTCGTGGTCATCGGCGCCGGGTTCATCGGCTCGGAAGTGGCCTCCGTGTGCCGGGAGCTCGACATCCCGGTGACCGTCGTCGAGCGGGGTTCGGCGCCGCTGGTCGGCGCGCTCGGCGGGGTGATCGGGGGGATCGCCGCCCGGTTGCAGCGCGATCACGGCGTGGACCTGCGCTGCGGCCTGGGCGTGTCGTCACTGGAGGGCGACTCCGGCGGGCACGTGCGGCGTGCGTGTCTGTCCGACGGAACGGTCGTCGACGCCGACGTGGTGGTGGCCTCGCTGGGTTCGATCCGCAACGTGGAGTGGCTGGAGGGCTCCGGGCTGGCGGCAGGTTTCTGGGGCGTGGGGTGCGACGCCGGTGGACGGGCCTTCGACATCAACGGCGTGGTCACCGACAGCGTCTTCGTGGCAGGCGATGTGGCGCGGGCACCGCACGTGCTGTACGAGTACCAGTTCCTCGCCATGGAGCACTGGGACAACGCTGTTTTCGGCGCCGAGGTCACAGCGCACAACATGGTGAACCTCGAGCCCCACTACCGGCCGCATCTGCTGCTGCCCGGCTTCTGGTCCGGGCAGTTCGGCGTCAACATCAAGTCCGTCGGCGTGCCTCCCTTCGGTGACGAGATCGTCTTCACCCAGGGCTCCGTCGAGGACCGGCGGTTCGCCGCCGCCTACGGGCGCCGGGGCCGCATCGTCGCCGCCGTGACCTTCGACCACGGCAAGTGGCTGGAGTACTACGCCCGGCTGATCGAGCGGTCCGGTCCGTTCCCGCCTCCGCCGTCGGGCTGGGACCAGCCGGCCGACACCGAGCCGATGCCGGCCGAGTTCCCGGACCCGAGGGTCCCGACGGCGATTCCCGACGTCGTCCTGACCGGCCATGCCCCGAGCGAGCGGACGGCGGAGTTCCGGCCCCGGCGCCACTGACCCGGCCCGACGGCCCCGGCCCGCAAGCGGACCGCACCGACAGGAGGAAGGAGGGGAGCCCCGTGGTCGAGGAAACCCCCTGGCAACAGGCCCTCCGCTACGCCAACCGCGCCAACCCGTATCCCTTCTACGAGGAACTCCGCAAGACACCGGTGGCGCGCCAGCCGGACGGGACCTACGTCGTGAGCACCTACCGGGAGATCGTCACGCTGCTGCACGACCCCCGGGTCAGTTCGGATCCACGAAAGCGCCCCGCCCCGGCCGCGGCCCAGGCGGAGGGCTCGGAGGAGCAGGCGGCCGAGCCGATCAGGGAGGTGCTGACCGAGCCGAACATCATCACCTGCGATCCGCCCGAGCACGACCGGGACCGCCGGATGATGATGCCGCACTTCGTCGGCCCGCCCCATGCGCCCCACCTGATCTCCGACCTGGAGCCCGACATCCGCCGCATCGTCGACGGCCTCCTGGACGGTATGAAGGGCAAGAACCGGATCGACGCCGTCGACGACTTCGCCTACCCCCTGCCGGTGACGGTGATCTGCAAGGTCCTGGGCGTGCCGATGGAGGACGAGCCGCGCTTCCACCACTGGGTCGAAACAGCCCTGGACGCCCTGGACTTCGGCCCCGAGGCAGCCTCCGAAGAGATCCGCAGCCGACGTGCCGGAGGGCGCCAGGCCGTACAGGAGTTCGCACGGTTCGCGGACGCGTTGCTCGACCGGTACGCCCGGCAACCCGGCCCGGGCATGCTCTCCGCGATGGCGAACGACAACGGCCCGGAAGGGCGGATGCCCAAGGGCGTCCTCGCCAGCAACGCCCTGCTCCTGATCTTCGCGGGGCACGAAACCACGGTCAACCTCATCGCCCACAGCGTCCTCACCCTGCTGCGGCACCCCGACGCGCTGGAGAAGCTGCGCCGCCGGCCCGAGCTGATCGTGCCCGCGGTGGAGGAACTGCTGCGGTTCGAGTCGTCGGTGCAGTTCTGGCACACCCGTTCCGCCGTGGAGGACATCGACATCGCCGGCACCACCATCCCGGCGGGCGCACCGATCTTCCTGGTGTACGGGTCGGCGAACCGTGACCCGGAACGGTTCACCGACCCCGACCGGCTCGACCTCGAACGCCGGGACAACGAACACCTCGGGTTCAGCCAGGGCATCCACTTCTGCTTCGGTGCGCCGCTCGCGCGTCTGGAGGTCCAGATCGCGGTCGGTGAGTTCGTCCGCCGGGTACGGAATCCCCGGCTGGTCGAGGACCCGCCGCCGTACCGGCACAACCAGATCTTCCGGGGCCCACGGCATGTCCTCGTCGACATCGACGGCATCCGCGACTGACCAGCGGTCCCGGGGCCGCGGGGTGTGCGTCGACTGCCGTCAGGGCCGGGAGACCCGCTTCCACCGGGCGTCATGAGGCCGATCGGGTGACGATGGACCTGTGGTGACGTGCCACGCTGCTCACAGAAGGAGGCAGGTGCCATGACATCTCCTTCCGTTTCCCCCGGCCCCGTTCCGTCACGCGGCACCGAGCCACGGGAGGGGCCCGCGGCCCAGGGCATCGCCGCCCTCGCGAACGCGGGCTGGCAGATCCTGCTCACCATGGGCCTCGCCACCATCGCCCTGGGCGTCATCGCCCTGGTCTGGCCGGGCGAGACGCTCCGCGTCGTCGGCGTGCTCTTCGGCGTCTACCTGCTGGCCACCGGTGTCTTCCAGCTCGCCGCCGCCTTCGGCACCCACGTCCCCCGGCATCTTCGCGTGCTGCACTTCATCAGCGGCGCGGCCTCCGTCCTGCTGGGACTGGTCTGTCTCCGGGGTCCGCTCGAGTCGGTCTTCCTGCTCGCCCTGTGGATCGGCTTCGGCTGGCTGCTCCGGGGCACCTTGGAGACGGTCGCGGCGGCCTCCGACGAGACCATGCCAGGCCGTGGCTGGCACGTGGCCTTCGGCATCATCGGCACCATGGCCGGCATCGTGATGATCGTCATGCCGTTCGCCTCCATCACGACACTCACCCTGGTGGCAGGCATCATGGCCATCGTCGTCGGCCTGACCGAAGTGGTCCGTGCCGTCAGCACACGCGCCGAGCTCGGCCGTCTGGCCGCCGGCACGGCCTCCGGGCGGCGCCCCCTGTTCCACGCGCGTCCGCACCCCCAGCACTGACCGCTGGGAAGCCGAGGCCCCGGGCCCCGCTTGAACGCCGACCGGCAGGCGAACGCGGCCCGGGAGCTCAGCCACCTGGCCGGACCTGTGCAGTCGTCACCTCCGTTACAGGGGCGGTCGTGAGACGTGAGAAGGTCTGGGGCGTGAGTGAGACACCACCGAACACCCTGCAATACCGCTTCGACGGGCCGGAAGAGGCTCCCGTACTGATTCTGGGTCCCTCACTGGGCACCACCTGGCACATGTGGGACCGCCAGGTGCCGGAGCTGGCCAAGCAGTGGCGGGTGCTCCGGTTCGACCTGCCGGGGCACGGCGGCGCCCCCGCGCACCCCGCCGGCTCCGTCGCCGACCTCGCCGCCCGGCTGCTGGCCACCCTGGACGCGCTCGGCGTGCAGCGCTTCGGCTACGCGGGCTGCGCGCTCGGCGGCGCCGTCGGCATCGAGCTGGCCCTGCGCAACCCCGAGCGCCTCGCCTCGCTCGCGCTGGTCGCGGCCTCCCCCCGGTTCGGCACCGCGGACGAGTTCCGGCAGCGCGGGGTGGTGGTCCGTACCAATGGGCTCGACCCGATCGCCCGGACCGCGCCCGACCGCTGGTTCACCGGCGGGTTCGCCGCCGCGCAGCCCGCGATCACCGAGTGGGCCGTGCAGATGGTCCGTACCACCGACCCGGGCTGCTACATCGCCGCCTGCGAGGCGCTGGCCTCCTTCGACGTACGGCCCGAGCTCGGCAGGGTGGGTGTGCCGACGCTGGTGCTGGTCGGCTCCGACGACCAGGTCACCGGCCCGGCGGAGGCCCGTACCCTGGTCGCCGGCATCCCCGACGCCCGGCTCGCGGTCGTGCCCGGCGCCTCCCATCTGGTGCCGGTCGAGCAGCCCGCCGCCGTCACCGACCTGCTCGTCCACCACTTCTCCACCGCCTGGCAGCAGCCCTTCGACACCGGGCAGACCGCTCTGCCGGCCGCCGTCGCGCCCGCCGTCCCGGCGCCCGCCCCCGTGGTGCCGGCGCAGGCCGCGCCGGTCGGCGAGATCGCCCCGGCCGCCGTACCGGCCCAGGCCGACGGAGCGCCCGACCGGTACGAGACCGGGCTGAAGATCCGCCGCGAGGTGCTCGGCGACGCGCACGTGGACCGGACGCTGGCGGACGCCGACGAGTTCTCCGGGGACTTCCAGGACTTCATCACCCGCTACGCCTGGGGCGAGATCTGGGACCGGCCGGGCCTGGACCGCCGTACCCGCAGCTGCGTCACGCTGAGCGCGCTGGTCGCCGGCGGCCACCTGGAGGAGCTGGCCGCCCACACCCGGGCGGCCCTGCGCAGCGGGCTGACCCCCGCCGAGATCGCCGAGGTGCTGCTGCAGACCGCCGTCTACTGCGGGGTGCCGGCCGCGAACAGCGCGTTCCGGGTCGCCCAGCGGGTCATCCGCGAGGAGACCACACCCGCCGAGTAGTGCCGTGCGCGGCGGGCGCGGGCGTGAAGATGGGAGACATGAAGCTCACGAAGAAGTCCCACGCCTGCGTCCGCCTCGACAAGGAGGGCCGCACGCTCGTCATCGACCCGGGCGCCTTCTCGGAGGAGGACGCGGCGCTCGGCGCGGACGCCGTCCTGATCACGCACGAGCACCCGGACCACTTCGACGAGTTCCGGCTGCGGGCCGCCATGGAGAACAACCCGGCCGCCGAGATCTGGACGCTGAAGTCCGTCGCGGAGCGGATCACGGCCGCCTTCCCGGGCCGGGTGCACACCGTCGGCCACGGCGACACCTTCACCGCCGCCGGCTTCGACGTCCAGGTGCACGGCGAGCTGCACGCGGTGATCCACCCCGACCTGCCGCGCGTCACCAACGTCGGCTACCTGATCGACGGCGGCGCGGTCTTCCACCCCGGCGACGCCCTCACCGTCCCCGACCACCCGGTGGAGACGCTGCTGGTGCCGGTGATGGCCCCCTGGAACAAGATCTCCGAGGTGATCGACTACGTCCGCGAGGTCGCCCCGCGGCGCGCCTACGACGTCCACGACGCCCTGCTCACCGACCTCGCCGTGCCGATCTACGGCGGCCACCTCGGCCGGCTGGGCGGCACCGACCACCAGCGGCTGGTGCCCGGGGCGGCGGCGGAGGTCTGAGCCCGTTGTCACAGGCTCCGGGTAGGTTGTGAGGCATGCGCATCGCCACCTGGAACGTGAACTCGATCACCGCCCGCCTGCCCCGGCTGCTGGCCTGGCTGGAGAGCAGCGGCACCGACGTGCTCTGCCTCCAGGAGGCCAAGATCGCCGAGGAGCAGTTCCCGTTCGACCAGCTGCGCGAGCTGGGCTACGAATCGGCGGTCCACGCGACCGGCCGGTGGAACGGCGTGGCGGTGCTCTCCCGCGTCGGCATCGAGGACGTGGTCAAGGGCCTGCCCGGAGACCCCGGCTACGACGGCGTGACCGAGCCGCGCGCCATCTCGGCGACCTGCGGCCCGGTCCGCGTCTGGTCGGTGTACGTGCCCAACGGCCGCGAGGTGGGGCACCCGCACTACGCCTACAAGCTCCAGTGGTTCGAGGCCCTGAAGGCGGCCGTGTACGGCGACGCGCGGGGCAGCCGCCCGTTCGCGGTCCTGGGGGACTACAACGTGGCGCCGACCGACGACGACGTCCACGACGTGACGGCGTTCGAGGGCTCCACCCACGTCACCCCCGCCGAGCGCGCCGCGCTCGCCGCCCTGCGCGAGACGGGCCTGGACGACATCGTGCCGCGCCCGCTGAAGTACGACCGGCCCTTCACGTACTGGGACTACCGCCAGCTGTGCTTCCCGAAGAACCGCGGCATGCGCATCGACCTGGTCTACGGCAACGAGCCGTTCGCCAAGGCCGTGAAGGACGCCTACGTCGACCGCGAGGAGCGCAAGGGCAAGGGTGCCTCCGACCACGCGCCGGTGGTGGTCGACCTGGACGTGTGATGCCACGCTGGGGGCATGCGTCTTCCGTTCCTGGGCCCCCGGCACGACAAGAACGGTGAGGCGGCGCCGCCCGCCGACCCCGAGGCGGTCGCCGCGCTGCTGTCCGAGTGCGATCTGCTGCGCGCGCAGGCGGCCCGGGGAGGTGTCCGCCTCGACGACACCCCGGCCTCCCTGGAGGCCCTGGACCAGATGGACCCGCGCTGGCGCGACGACCCCGAGATCCTGCCCTGGCTCGGCCATGACGCCGGGCTGTACCTGGGCACGGTCGTGGTGCGCACGGTGCCCGGCGCGGCCTGGCGGATCCGCTCGGACGGCGAACCCGTCGTACGGCTCGCCTCCGGCCGGACGGTGGAGGTGGTGCCGGCCGGGCAGGAGTGGGCCGCGACCGGGGTCCCCGAGCTGTCCCAGCTGTACGCCGAGATCGCCGAGGACTGACCCCGCCCTCCGCCACTGGCCCCACCCCCGGCCGCCCGCTGACGTAAATACGGCTAATGCCCTGAGGATGCGTGTCGTGCCCCGGCCGCACGGCCGGCTGGATAGGTTGCGGCAACCACGACACAGCCGAGAGCGAGTGGGGCTGCGGATGGCCGTCGATCCGTTGATCGAACTGCGCAACGTCAACAAGTACTACGGAGAGCTGCATGTCCTGAGGGACATCGACCTCACGGTCGGCAAGGGGGAGGTGGTCGTGGTCATCGGCCCGTCCGGCTCGGGCAAGTCGACGCTGTGCAGGACGATCAACCGGCTGGAGACCATCGAGTCCGGCACCATCACCCTCGACGGCCGGCCGCTGCCCGCGGAGGGCAAGGCCCTCGCCCGGCTGCGCGCCGAGGTCGGCATGGTCTTCCAGTCCTTCAACCTCTTCGCGCACAGGACCGTCCTGCAGAACGTCTCCCTCGCCCAGGTCAAGGTGCGCGGCCGGGGCCGGCAGGAGGCCGACCGGCGCTCCCGCGAACTCCTGGACCGGGTCGGCCTGCTGAACCAGGCCGACAAGTACCCCGCCCAGCTCTCCGGCGGCCAGCAGCAGCGCGTCGCCATCGCCCGCGCGCTCGCCATGGAACCCAAGGCGATGCTCTTCGACGAGCCCACCTCCGCCCTCGACCCCGAGATGATCAACGAGGTGCTGGAGGTCATGCGGCAGCTCGCCCGGGAGGGCATGACCATGGTCGTCGTCACCCACGAGATGGGCTTCGCCCGTGCCTCCGCCAACCGCGTCGTCTTCATGGCCGACGGCCGGATCGTGGAGGACCGCAGCCCGGACGAGTTCTTCACCGACCCGCGCAGCGACCGCGCCAAGGACTTTCTCTCCAAGATCCTCAAGCACTGACCGGGGGACCGCGACCCATGTGCCGTACCACCCGTGTGCCCCGCGCCCTGTGCGCGCTGCTCGTGCTGCTGGCCGCCGCCTGCGGCAGGGAGGGCAGCCCGCCCGGCAAGGGACCGGCCGCCGGGAGACTCCCGCACTACCAGGTGGCCCGGGACGTCCGCCTGCCCGCCTCCCGGACCTGGACCCGGGCCAAGCGGCGCGGCCACTTCGTCGTCGGCGTCAAGGAGGACCAGCCCTACCTCGGCGAGAAGGACCCGGCCACCGGCACCTACTCCGGCTTCGACATCGAGATCGCCAGGATGATGTCCGCCTCGCTGGGCCTCGCGCCGAAGAGCATCCGGTTCCGCACCATCGCCTCCGCCAACCGCGAGACCGCCCTGCAGAACGGCCAGATCGACTACTACGTGGGCACCTACACCATCAACCCCAACCGCAAGAAACTCGTGGGCTTCGCCGGCCCCTACTACATGGCCGGCCAGTCGCTGCTGGTGCGCAAGGACGAGAACACCATCCACGGCCCGAAGGACCTCGCCGGCAAACGCGTCTGCTCGGCCGCCGGCTCCACGCCGTACCAGCGCATCAAGGCCGACTACCCGAAAGCGGTCCTGGTCGCCTACGACACCTACTCCGTCTGCGTGGACAACCTCCTCACCTACCAGGTCGACGCGGTCACCACCGACGACGCCATCCTCATCGGCTACGCGGCCAAGGTCCCGGACGAACTGAAGCTCGCCGGAAAGCCGTTCTCCAAGGAGCCCTACGGCATCGGCGTCCCGCACGGCGACGACGCCCTGCGCCTCGCCCTCGACGACGCCCTCGCGGCCCGCGAGAAGAACGGCGACTGGAAGAAGGCGTACGACGCCACGCTCGGCCTGTCCGGCGTGCCCGCACCCCACCCGCCCGCCATCGACCGCTACCCGGCGGGCCGAGCGAGGACGGCATGAACGTACTGACAGACAACTTCTCGGCCTACGGCGCCGGTTTTCTCGGCACCCTCGAACTGACCGTCTACGCCTCCCTGCTGGCCCTCGCGCTGGGCTTCCTGATGGCGTCCTTCCGGGTCGCGCCCGTCGGCTCCCTGCGGATCTTCGGCACCGCGTGGGTCACCGTGCTGCGCAACACCCCGCTCACCCTGCTGTTCTTCGCGGTGCTGCTCGGACTGCCCCGGTTCGGACTCGTCCTGCCCTTCAAGGTGTTCGCGGTGCTCGCCCTCGGCTGCTACACCTCCGCCTTCATCTGCGAGGCGCTGCGCTCCGGCATCAACACCGTGCCCCGGGGGCAGGGCGAGGCGGCCCGCAGCCTCGGCATGACCTTCGGGCAGGCCCTGTCCCTGGTCGTGCTGCCCCAGGCGTTCCGGTCCGTGATCCCGCCCGTCGGCTCCACCCTCATCGCGCTCGCCAAGAACTCCGCGATCGCGGGCGCCTTCAGCGTCACCGAACTGCTCGGCACGTACAAGACGCTCAACGAACTCGGCTACAACATCGTCTGGACGTTCGTCTGGATCGCCGTCGGCTACCTGATCATCACGCTCGCCATCAGCGCCCTGTTCCACGCGCTGGAGCGCAGGTGGGGAGTCGCCCGATGACCGCCGCCCCCGCGCTCTACGACGTCCCGGGCCCCCGCACCCGGCGGCGCCACGCCCTCTACGGCGTCCTGTCCACCGCCGTCCTCCTCGCGCTGCTCGCCTGGATCCTCTACCTGCTGTTCCACACCGGCCAGTTCACCGCCACCAAGTGGCTGCCCTTCGAGTACCAGGGCATCCAGCTGCTGTTGCTGCGCGGCCTCGGCAACACCCTGAAGGCGTTCGCGATCGCGGCCGTCCTCTCCCTGGCCCTCGGCGGGGTGCTGGCCACCGGCCGGCTCTCGGACCACCGGCCGGTGCGCGCGCTCGCCACGCTCGTCGTGGAGTTCTTCCGGGCCATGCCCGTGCTGGTGATGATCTTCTTCATCTTCGTGGCGCTGAAGGTGCAGCCGCTGCCCGCGCTGGTCGCCGGGCTCACCCTCTACAACGGCTCGGTCCTCGCCGAGGTCTTCCGCTCCGGCGTGCACGCCGTCGAACGCGGCCAGCGGGAGGCCGCGTTCGCGCTCGGCATGCGCAAGACGCAGGTCATGACGCACGTCCTCGTGCCGCAGGCGGTGCGCGCCATGCTGCCCGCCATCATCAGCCAGTTGGTGGTCGCGCTGAAGGACACCTCCCTCGGCTTCCTCATCACCTACGAGGAGTTTCTCCATGCCGGGAAACTCATCGCCTCCAACCTCGACTACGATTTGCCGTTCATCCCCGTAGTGATGGTGATCTCGCCGATCTACATCGGGATGTGCATGCTGCTCTCGTGGTTCGCCGGCTGGGTGTCCCGCCGTGAGCAGCGCAGCCCCAAGACCGAGGCGGTGGCTCACGCCCCGGCCGGCCCTGGGGCGCTGCTGCCCGGTGGGGAGCCCCCCATGGCCCCGGAACCCTGAGGGGGGCGGCAGTTCAACGGGCCAGGCTCGTCCGGCGGCAGCCGGAGATCACTGCTCGCGGAGCGGGACGGACACCTGTGACGGGTCGTCCCCGCAGCGGGGAGAAGGTCAGCTGCGCGCCGGACGGGTTGTGCTCGGCGGTGTGACATCCGCCACCGGCCCGACCACGCCCGTGCCGTACGCGTGTTCGACATCCGGCATGGTGGGGCGGGGCACCCCGGCGTACTGTCGGTACAGCACCGTTCTGGTTACGCTGCGCGGACTGTCCCGACGGGAGGTACGCATGGGTCGCCCAGACAAGCGGAAACTGGCGGTTCTGGCGGTCACGGCCGCCATGGTGTCGGTGGGGGCGGCGGCGCCCCCCGCCGCGCCGGCGACAGAGACGGCCACCAAGACACCCGTGGCCGTCGGTTACGGAGGAGCCGTCGCCAGCGTCGACGCGGACGCCTCCGCCGCCGGCATCGAGATCCTCAGGCGCGGCGGCAACGCGGTGGACGCGGCCGTCGCCACGGCCGCCGCGCTCGGCGTCACCGAGCCCTACTCCTCGGGCATCGGCGGGGGCGGCTACTTCGTCTACTACGACGCGAAGACCCGTACGGTCCACAGCATCGACGGCCGCGAGACCGCGCCGCTCGCCGCGGACTCCGGCCTGTTCACCGAGAACGGCAAACCGCTCCCGTTCGCCGAGGCCGTCACCAGCGGGCTGAGCGTCGGCACCCCGGGCACCCCCGCCACCTGGCAGAAGGCCCTGGAGGAGTGGGGCAGCGAGAAGCTGCGTACGGTCCTGAAACCGGCCGAGCGAATAGCCCGCGACGGCTTCACGGTGGACGACACCTTCCGGGCGCAGACCGCGGCCAACGAGACCCGGTTCCGCTACTTCCCCGACACCGTGAAGCTGTTCCTGCCGGGTGGCCGGCTCCCCGTCGTCGGCTCCACCCTGAAGAACCCCGAACTGGCCCGCACCTACGAACAGCTGGGCCGCGAGGGCACGGCCGCCGTCTACCGCGGGGACATAGGCGACGACATCGTCAAGGCCGTCGAACACCCGCCCGTGGACCCCGCCTCCGGCTGGAACGCCCGCCCCGGCAAGCTCGCCGAGAAGGACTTCGCGGTCTACCGCGCGGGGCTCCAGGCCCCGACCAGGACCTCGTACCGCGGTCTGGACGTGTACTCCATCGCCCCGTCCTCCTCCGGCGGCACCACCGTCGGCGAGGCCCTCAACATCCTGGAGCGGACCGACCTGTCGAAGGCGGACCAGGTCCGGTATCTGCACCGCCTCATCGAGGCGAGCCGCGTCGCCTTCGCCGACCGCGGGCGCTGGGTCGGCGACCCGGCCTTCGAGGACGTACCGACCCGGCAGCTGCTGTCCCAGCGGTACGCCGACTCCCGCGCCTGCCTCGTCAAGGACGACGCCGTCCTCACCAGTCCGCTCGCCCCGGGCGACCCGCGCCGGCCCGCACCCTGCGGCAAGGGCGGCACCGCGGCCCCGACGACCTACGAGGGCGAGAACACCACCCATCTGACCGTGGCCGACAAGTGGGGCAACGTCGTCGCCTACACGCTCACCATCGAGCAGACCGGCGGCAGCGGCATCACCGTTCCCGGCCGGGGCTTCCTGCTCAACAACGAGCTGACCGACTTCTCCTTCGCCCCCGCCAATCCGGCCGTCCACGATCCCAACCTGCCCGGCCCGGGCAAGCGCCCGCGCTCCTCGGTCGCCCCGACGATCGTGCTGGACCGCCAGGGCCGGCCCGTCGTGGCGGTCGGTTCCCCCGGCGGCGCCACCATCATCACCACCGTGCTGCAGACCCTGACCGGGTTCCTCGACCGGCGTCTGCCGCTGGTCGACGCCATCGCCGCACCGCGCGCCAGCCAGCGCAACGCGGCGCGGACCGAGCTGGAACCAGGGCTGTACGACAGCGAGCTGAGGCACCGTCTGGAGGCCATCGGGCACTCGTTCACCCCCATCCCCGAGATCGGCGCCGCCACCGGCGTGCAGCGCCTGCCGGACGGCAGGTGGCTGGCCGCCGCCGAGAAGGTACGGCGCGGCGGCGGCTCGGCGATGGTGGTGCGCCCGGCGAAGTAGTCCTCCGGAGTCCTCCGGCCGCCGGACCCGTGCGTCACGACTCCGGCGGCCGGCCGGGTCACAACTCCGGAGCGGGCGGCCGGTCCTCCGGGGCGGGCGGGGCCGCCCGATCGGTGCGGAAGTCCAGCCGCCCGTCCCTGACGTCCACCGTGACCCGGCCGCCCTCGGAGACCGTGCCGTTCAGCAGCAGCCGGGACAGCTGGTTGTCCACCTCGCGCTGGATGGTGCGGCGCAGCGGCCGGGCGCCGTACTCGGGCTGGTAGCCGCGCTCGGCCAGCCAGTCCACGGCCGCGCGCGTGAACTCCACCGACACGCCCTGCCCCTCCAGCAGCCGCCGGGTGCTCTCCAGCAGCAGATCGGTGATCCGCCGCAGCTGGTCGTTCGTGAGCTGCCGGAAGACCACGATCTCGTCGATCCGGTTGAGGAACTCCGGCCGGAAGTGCTCCCGCAGCGGCCGCAGGACCCGTTCCCGCCGTGCCTCCTCGTCGGCCTCCGTGCCACCGGGGCCGAAGCCGATCCCGGCCCCTCCCCGGGTGATCGCCTCGGAGCCCAGGTTGCTGGTCATCACGATGACCGTGTTGCTGAAGTCCACCGTCCGGCCCTGAGAGTCGGTGAGCCGGCCGTCGTCCAGCACCTGGAGCAGGATGTTGAAGACGTCCGGGTGCGCCTTCTCCACCTCGTCCAGCAGGAGCAGCGAGTACGGGTGCCGGCGCACCACCTCGGTGAGCTGTCCGGCCTCCTCGTGGCCGACGTAGCCGGGCGGGGCGCCCACCAGCCGGGAGACGGTGTGCCGCTCCTGGTACTCGCTCATGTCGAGCCGGACCATCCGGTCCTCGCTGCCGAACAGGGCCTCCGCCAGCGCCCGGGCCAGCTCGGTCTTGCCGACGCCGGTCGGGCCGAGGAAGAGGAAGCTGCCGATCGGCCGGTTGGGGCTGGCGAGCCCCGCCCGGGAGCGCAGCACCGCCTCCGAGACCACGGCGACCGCCTCCTCCTGGCCGACCACCCGCTGGTGCAGGTGCTCCTCCAGGCCGAGCAGCCGCTCCTTCTCCTCCTCGGTCAGCCGGCTCACCGGGATGCCGGTCTGCCGGGACACCACCTCGGCGATGGCCTCCGCCGTGACCTCCAGCTGCCCCTCGTCGGCCTTCCCGTCCTCGCTGGCCGCCGCGATCCGCCCGGTCAGCTCGGTGATCCGGTCGCGCAACTGCTTGGCCTGCTCGTAGTCCTCGTCCGCGACCGCCTGGTCCTTGTCCCGGGCCAGCTGTTCCACCTCGCGCTCCATGGCGCGTACGTCCGTGCCCTTCGTGCCGGCGCCGAGCCGGACCCGGGCGCCGGCCTGGTCGATCAGGTCGATCGCCTTGTCCGGCAGCCGCCGGTCGGTGAGGTAGCGGTCCGACAGCTCCACGGCGGCCACCAGCGCCTCGTCGGTGTAGCGGACCTGGTGGTGGGCCTCGTACCGGTCGCGCAGCCCGCGCAGGATCCCGATCGTGTCCTCCACCGTCGGCTCCGGCACCAGGATCGGCTGGAACCGGCGGGCCAGCGCCGCGTCCTTCTCGATCCGGCGGAACTCCTCCAGCGTGGTCGCGCCCACGATGTGCAGCTCGCCCCGGGCGAGGGCGGGCTTGAGGATGTTCCCGGCGTCCATCCCGCCGCTGTCACCGCCGGATCCGGCGCCGACGACGGTGTGCAGCTCGTCGATGAAGACGATCAGCCGGCCGGAGTGGGCGCGGATCTCCTCCACGATGTTGTTCAGGCGCTCCTCGAAGTCGCCCCGGTAGCGGGTGCCGGCCACCACCCCGGTCAGGTCCAGGGCGATGACCCGGCGCCCGGCCAGCACGTCCGGCACGTCCCCGTCGGCGATGCGCTCCGCCAGCCCCTCGACGATCGCCGTCTTGCCGACGCCCGCGTCACCGATCAGCACCGGGTTGTTCTTGCCGCGCCGGGACAGCACCTCGATGGTCTGCTCGATCTCGCTGTCCCGGCCGATCACCGGGTCGATCCGGCCCTGCCGGGCCAGCTCGGTCAGATCACGGCCGTACTTGTCCAGGGTGGGCGTGCCGGTGGGCCGCTGCCGCTCCGGGCGGGGCTGCGTGCCCTCCGGGGCCTCCGGCGGCATGGTGCGCGGCTGGAACCGGGCCGCGTGCAGGATGTGCCCGGCCGCCGAGTCCGGGTTCGAGGCCAGCGCGCTGAGCACGTGCTCCGGGCCGATGTACCCGGCGCCGCTGGCCCGCGCCATGTCGTGCGCGTCCAGCAGGGCCCGCTTGACGGCCGGGGTCAGGGACAGCGCGGTCGGGGGCGGGCCCTCGCCCGGCGGGTGCTGTACCGGACCCGCCCGGTCGTCGATCTCCGAGGCGAGCGAGTCCGGGTCCGCGCCCGCCCGGCTCAGCAGGCTCCGGGTGGGCTCCGCCGACACGGCCGCGCGCAGCAGGTGCTGGGTGTCCAGATCCCGGCTGCCGTGCTCGGCGGCGTACTGCGCGGCTCCTCTGACCAGCTCCCGGGCCGGCTGGCTGAGCAGGCGGCCGATGTCGATGTGGCGTGGCGCGCCGCCGCCGGCTCCGCTGAAGAAGCGGGCCAGGAAATCACCGAAGGGGTCAGGAGGGTAGCCGTTGGTCATGGCGTTGCGTTTCCTTCGCTGACGACTGGCTCCGCCGGGTAACCGGGTGGGAGCCGCTCATGCCCACGATGACACGATCCGTTTCGTCGGGCATGTCCGCCTACGGGGGAGGTGGGTGCCGGCCCGGATGGCGGCTTGCGGTGCGTTGTGGCTGGTCGCGCAGTTCCCCGCGCCCCTTCGGGGCGTCTAGCGTGCCGTGAGGATGCGGGGGCCCTCTTCCGTGATGGCCACCGTGTGCTCGACGTGGGCCGCGCGGGAGCCGTCGTCGGTGCGCAGGGTCCAGCCGTCGGGGGCCTCGTGGTAGCCGTCCGCGCCGCTCGCGATCAGCATGGGCTCGATGGCGAGGACCATGCCGGCCCGCAGCGGCAGGCCGCGGCCCGGGCGGCCCTCGTTCGGGACCTCGGGGTCCTCGTGCATACGACGGCCCACGCCATGGCCGCCGAAGCCCTGCGGGATGCCGTAGCCGGCCGTGCGGCAGGCCCGGCCGACGGCGTGCGCGATGTCCCCGATGCGGTTGCCCACGACGGCCGCCGCGATGCCCGCGGCCAGCGCCCGCTCGGCGGTCTCGATCAGCCGCAGGTCCGCCGGGCGGGGGCGGCCCACCACGAAGCTGATCGCCGAGTCGCTGGCCCAGCCGTCCAGCTCGGCGCCGCAGTCGACGGAGAGCAGGTCGCCGTCGCGGAGCCGGTAGTCCGTCGGGATGCCGTGCACGATCGCGTCGTTCACCGAGGCGCAGATCACCGCGGGGAAGGGGGTCGGGGCGAAGGAGGGGCGGTAGCCGAGGAACGGCGAGGTCGCGCCCGCCTCGCGCAGCACCTCCCGGGCCACCTCGTCCAGCTCCAGCAGTGTGACGCCGACGCGCGCGGCCTCCCGCGCGGCCGTCAGGGCGCGGGCGACCACCTGGCCGGCCGCGTGCATCGCGTCGATCGACTTCTCGGTCTTCAGTTCCACCATGCCAATTACTATACCGGTATTTTAATTGGGTGACGCCCGGCCGGGCCGGGAAAGGGGCGACCGGGGGCAGAATGGGGGCATGGTGCGTACCCCCCTCACTCCCGAAGAGCGCGACCGCGGCGAGCGGCTCGGGCGGCTGCTGCGCGAGGCGCGCGGCGACCGGAGCATGGCGGACGTCGCCGCCGCGGCGGGCGTGTCCGCCGAGACGCTCCGCAAGATCGAGACGGGGCGGGCGCCGACACCGGCGTTCTTCACCGTGGCCGCGCTCGCGGAGGTCCTCGGCCTGTCCATGGACGAGCTGGTGGCGCGGTGCGCCCTGGTGCCCGTCTGAGCCGCCCGCTCGCCCCCCCGGTGGCCGGCTCCGCCACCGGAGTGTGAAACGTGATCGACTCCGCGCTTTGACGACGATGGTCTTGGCAAGGGCCGCCCGGAGGCTTACGTTCGTCCCTCTACCGCCTGCTCTACGGGCGTAGAGGCTCTGACGTCGTGTCGAAGGAGCAGCTCATGGCCAACGTCGTCCGCGCCGCTCTGGTCCAGGCCACCTGGACCGGCGACACCGGGACCATGGTGGCGAAACACGAGGAGCACGCCCGCGAGGCGGCCCGCCGGGGCGCGCGGATCCTCGGCTTCCAGGAGGTCTTCAACGCCCCCTACTTCTGCCAGGTCCAGGAGCCGGAACACTACCGCTGGGCCGAGCCCGTGCCGGACGGCCCCACCGTGCGCCGCATGCGGGACCTCGCCCGCGAGACCGGCATGGTGCTCGTCGTCCCGGTCTTCGAGGTCGAGCAGTCCGGCTTCTACTACAACACCGCCGCCGTGATCGACGCCGACGGCAGCTACCTCGGCAAGTACCGCAAGCACCACATCCCGCAGGTCGAGGGCTTCTGGGAGAAGTACTACTTCAAACCCGGCAACCTGGGCTGGCCCGTCTTCGACACCGCCGTGGGCAAGGTCGGCGTCTACATCTGCTACGACCGCCACTTCCCGGAAGGGTGGCGCCAACTGGGACTGAACGGAGCCCAGTTGGTATACAACCCGTCCGCCACCCACCGGGGCCTGTCCGCCCACCTCTGGCAGCTCGAACAGCCCGCCGCGGCCGTCGCCAACGAGTACTTCGTCGCCGCCATCAACCGGGTCGGACAGGAGGAGTACGGCGACAACGACTTCTACGGCACGTCGTACTTCGTCGACCCGCGCGGACAGTTCGTCGGCGAGGTCGCGAGCGACAAGAACGAGGAACTCCTCGTGCGCGACCTGGACTTCGGGCTCATCGAGGACGTACGGCGGCAGTGGGCCTTCTACCGCGACCGCCGCCCCGACGCCTACGAAGGGCTGGTGCGGCCGTGACCGACCTCTACTCCCGCCACCGCGCCGTCATGCCCGACTGGCTCGCCCTCTACTACGACGACCCGATCGAGATCACCCACGGCGAGGGCCGGCACGTGTGGGACTCCGCCGGCCGCAGATACCTGGACTTCTTCGGCGGCATCCTCACCACGATGACCGCGCACGCCCTGCCCGAGGTGACCAAGGCGGTCACCGAGCAGGCCGGCCGGATCGTCCACTCCTCCACCCTCTACCTCAACCGGCCGATGGTCGAACTCGCCGAACGCATCGCCCGGTTGAGCGGCATCCCGAACGCCCGGGTGTTCTTCACCGCCTCCGGCACCGAGGCCAACGACACCGCCCTGCTGCTCGCCACCGCCCACCGGCGCAGCAACACCGTCCTGGCCATGCGCAACAGCTACCACGGCCGCTCCTTCACCGCGGTCGGCATCACCGGCAACCGCGGCTGGTCCCCGACCTCGCTGTCCCCGGTCCAGACCCTGTACGTGCACGGCGGCGTGCGCAGCCGGGGCCCGTTCGCCCACCTCGACGACCGCGCGTTCATCGACGCCTGCGTGGCCGACCTGAAGGACGTCCTCGGCCACACCCGGGCCCCGGCCGCGCTGATCGCCGAACCGGTCCAGGGCGTCGGCGGGTTCACCTCGCCGCCCGACGGGCTGTTCGCGGCCTTCCGCGAGGTCCTCGCCGCCCAGGGCATCCTGTGGATCGCCGACGAGGTGCAGACCGGCTGGGGCCGCACCGGCGACCACTTCTGGGGCTGGCAGGCACACGCCCGCAGCGGCCCGCCGGACATCGTCACCTTCGCCAAGGGCATCGGCAACGGCATGTCCATCGGCGGGGTCGTCGCCCGCGCCGAGATCATGAACTGCCTGGACGCGAACAGCATCTCCACGTTCGGCGGCACCCAGATCACCATGGCCGCGGGCCTGGCCAACCTCACCTACCTCCTCGAACACGACCTCCAGGGCAACGCCCGGCGGGTCGGCGGACTGCTCATCGAACGGCTCCGGGCGGCCACCGCCGGGCTGCCCGGGGTGCGCGAGGTGCGCGGGCGCGGGCTGATGATCGGCATCGAGCTGGTCAAGCCGGGCACGGACGAGGCCGACCCGCAGGCCGCCGCCGTGCTGGAGGCGGCCCGCCAGGGCGGACTGCTCCTCGGCAAGGGCGGCGGACACGACAGCAGCGCCCTGCGGATCGCCCCGCCGCTCACCCTCACCGTCGCCGAGGCCGAGGAGGGCGCGGCGATCCTGGAGAACGCGCTCAGGAGCCTGTACTGACGACCCGCGCGGGAGCCCGCACCGACGACGCCCGCAGGAGCCCGCACCGACGGCCCGCGCAGGAGCCCGTCCCGCACGAGAGAACGGGGGTACGGCCATGACCACCGCCTCGGAGTCCCGGCACGGCTGGGAACCCGCCCTGTCCGTCCGCCGGGTGCTCACCCTGGAGCGGGTGCTCGCCGGGGAACCCGAGGTGGTGGCCGGCGCCGACCGGCTGGACCGGCCGGTGCGCTGGGTGCACGTCGCCGAGGCCGCCGATGTCGGGGTGATGCTCAGCGGCGGCGAGATGGTGCTCACCACCGGTGTCCTGCTGGCCGGTGACGAGGCCGGGCAGGCCGAGTACATCCGGTCGCTGCACCGGGCGGAGGCCGCCGCCGTCGTGCTCGGCCTCGGCCGGGCCTTCCCGGCGCCGCCCGAGGCCATGCGCCGGGCCGCCGAAAGGTGCGGGCTGCCGATGGTCGTGCTGCACCGGCCCTTTCCCTTCGCCGAGCTGACCGAAGAGGTCCAGTCCCGGCTGGTGAGGCACAAGTTCGCCGCCGTCAGCCTCTCGGAGACCGTCCGCACCGGACTCACCGCCCTGATCACCGCCGGCGCCCCGCTCCAGCGGCTCCTGGACGAGGTCGCCGTGCACAGCGGCTGCCCGGTCGTCGTCACCAACCTCGCCCACCGCGTCCTCGGCACGGCGGGGGAGCGGTCCGCGGTGGACGACGTGCTGCGCGACTGGGAGCGGATCGCCCGCCAGGCATGGGGGCACCGCCCAGGCCGTTCAGGCACTGGGGGAGGCACCGCCGGCGACGGCTGGATCCGGGCCGAGCTGCGCGGGCGCGGCGAGCGCTGGGGCCGGCTGCTGCTGTGCGGCTACCGGGGCGAGCCGGCCACCGGACGGCTGCTCGCCGACCGGGCCGCCGAGGCCCTGGTGCTGCACCGGCTGCTCGCCGGCGCCGCCACGGACAGCTGGGCGGAACAGTCCGCGCGGAGCCTGCTCACCGACCTGCTCTCCGGCGCCGTACCGGCCCGGCAGCTGCTGCCCCGGGCCCGGGCGGCGGGACTGCCGGTGGGCCGGCGCACGTTCGTGCCGCTCGTCGTCCAGGACTGCGACCCGGACCGGATCGACCGGGTGCTGCGGCTGCTGGGGCTGCCCGGCCTGGTCGCCGGCCTCACCGGCGGGGCCGTCGCCGTGCTGCTCAGCCTCGCCCGCGACCAGGACGCCGAGGCGCTCACCGCGCACTTCGCCGCCCGGCTGCGGGCCGGGCCGCCGGTGGTGGTGGCCGCCGCCGCTGCCCGCACCGCCTGGGAGGAGGTGCCCGAGGGGCTGCGCGAGGCCCGGCACGTCGCCGACGCCGCCGGATCCCCGGCCGCCCGGGAGCTGCCGGCCGTCGTACGGCTCCGGGACGTCCATCTGCGCGGGCTGGTACGGCTGTTGCGGGACGATCCGCGGATGCAGTCGTTCGCCGAGCGGGAGCTGGACGGGCTGCTCGGCGACACCGATCCGGAGCTGCTGAACGTGCTGCGGACCTATCTGGCCACGGGCCGCAACAAGTCCCGCACCGCCCGGCTCCACCATGTCTCCCGGCCGGCCCTCTACCGCCGCCTGGAGGCCGTCCAGGCCCGTCTCGGCGTCGACCTGGACGACTTCGAACAGGCGGCCTCGGTCCACATCGCGCTCCTCGCGCATGACGCGCAACAGGGGTGAAACATGCGACCACCTGCGACAACGGCGGTGAAACATGGGCCCGTCCGGGCGTGACACGGTGGCACGCCGACCCGCCGCGGACGTGACACGCTGCCCGTCGAACCGGCCGCCCGCGCTTCCTAGGCTCGTCGCACACCGAGCTACCGGAGGTCCCGATGAGCCGAGTGATCCGTGCCGCCCTCTTCCAGACGTCCTGGACCGGCGACAAGGAGTCCATGATCCAGGCCCACGAGCGGGCGGCGCGCGACGCAGCCGCCCAGGGCGCCCACGTCCTCTGCTTCCAGGAGCTGTTCTACGGCCCCTACTTCTGCCAGGTGCAGGACGCGGCGTTCTACGCGTACGCCGAGCGGATCCCCGAGGGCCCGACGGTGCGCCGCTTCCAGGCCCTCGCCGAGGAGCTGGGCATCGTCCTCGTGCTGCCCATGTACGAGGAGGAGCAGCCGGGCGTGCTGTACAACACCGCCGCCGTGATCGACGCGGACGGCTCCTACCTCGGCAAGTACCGCAAGACCCACATCCCCCAGGTGAACGGATTCTGGGAGAAGTTCTACTTCCGTCCGGGCAACAGCGGCTGGCCCGTCTTCGACACCGCGGCCGGCCGGATCGGCGTCTACATCTGCTACGACCGCCACTTCCCGGAGGGCTGGCGGGCGCTGGGCCTGGCCGGTGCCGAGATCGTCTTCAACCCGTCGGCCACCTCGCGCGGCCTCTCCCGCTATCTGTGGCAGCTGGAGCAGCCGGCGGCGGCCGTCGCCAACGAGTACTTCGTCGGCGCGATCAACCGGGTCGGCACGGAGGACCTGGGCGACAACGACTTCTACGGCACCACGTACTTCGTGGACCCCGAGGCCCGCTTCGTCGGCGAGGTCGCGAGCGACACCAAGCCCGAACTGGTCGTCCGCGACCTGGACCTGGCGAAGCTCCACGAGGTCCGCTCCCGCTGGCAGTTCTACCGCGACCGCGCACCGGGGGCGTACCAGCCGCTGACGGCGCCCTGACCCGAGCCGAGTGACCGAGGAGCAGCATGAGCAGCCGTACCGTCATCCGCCACGGTCTCGTCATCACCGCGTCCGACGAGATCCACGCCGACGTCCTCGTCGAGGACGGCCGCATCGCCGCCCTGGCCACGCCCCACTCGCAGAGCTGGACCGCGGACCGCGTGATCGACGCCACCGGGAAGTACGTCATCCCGGGCGGAGTCGACGCGCACACCCACATGGAGCTGCCGTTCGGCGGCACCCACGCCTCCGACACCTTCGAAACCGGCACCCGGGCCGCGGCCTGGGGCGGCACGACCACCATCGTGGACTTCGCGGTGCAGAGCGTCGGCCACACCCTGCGCGAGGGCCTGGACGCCTGGCACGCCAAGGCCGAGGGCAACTGCGCGATCGACTACGCCTTCCACATGATCGTCTCCGATGTGAACGACGAGACGCTCAAGGAAATGGACCTGCTGATCGAAGAGGGGGTGACCTCGTTCAAGCAGTTCATGGCATACCCGGGCGTCTTCTACTCCGATGACGGTCAGATCCTGCGCGCCATGCAGCGCTCCGCCGAGAACGGCGGGCTGATCATGATGCACGCCGAGAACGGCATCGCCATCGACGTGCTGGTCCAGCAGGCGCTGGCCCGGGGCGAGACCGACCCCCGCTATCACGGCGAGGTCCGCAAGGCGCTGCTGGAGGCCGAGGCCACCCATCGCGCGATCCGGCTCGCACAGGTCGCCGGGGCCCCGCTGTACGTCGTCCACGTCTCGGCGACGGAGGCGGTCGCGGAGCTGGCCCGGGCGCGCGACGAGGGGCTGAACGTCTTCGGCGAGACCTGCCCGCAGTACCTGTTCCTGTCCGCCGACAACCTCGCCGAACCGGACTTCGAGGGCGCGAAGTACGTGTGCAGCACCCCGCTCAGGCCCCGCGAACACCAGGCGAGTCTCTGGCGGGCGCTGCGGACGAACGACCTCCAGGTGGTCTCCACCGACCACTGCCCCTTCTGCTTCACCGGCCAGAAGGAGCTGGGGCGGGGCGACTTCTCCAAGATCCCCAACGGCCTTCCGGGCGTCGAGAACCGCATGGACCTGCTCCACCAGGCCGTCGTGGACGGCCGTATCTCGCGCCGCCGCTGGATCGAGATCGCCTGCGCCACCCCGGCCCGCATGTTCGGTCTGTACCCGAAGAAGGGCACCATCGCCCCGGGCGCCGACGCGGACATCGTCATCTACGACCCGCACGCCGAACAGGTGATGTCCGCCGAGACCCACCACATGAACGTCGACTACTCGGCGTACGAGGGCAAGCGGGTCACCGGCCGCGTCGAGACGGTGCTCTCGCGCGGCGAACCCGTCATCGTCGAGCGGGAGTACACCGGCCGCGCCGGGCACGGGGTCTTCACCCCGCGCTCCACCTGTCAGTACCTGAACTAGGAGTGGCGACCATGGATTTCGGACTCGTCCTGCAGACCGACCCGCCCGCCTCCCGCGTCGTCGCCCTGATGCGACGGGCCGAGCACAACGGCTTCCGCTACGGCTGGACCTTCGACTCCGCCGTGCTCTGGCAGGAACCGTTCGTGATCTACAGCCAGATCCTGGCGAACACCGAGCGGCTGACGGTGGGCCCGATGGTCACCAACCCGGGCACCCGCACCTGGGAGGTCACCGCCTCCACCTTCGCCACCCTCAACGACATGTTCGGCAACCGCACCGTCTGCGGCATCGGCCGCGGCGACTCCGCGATGCGCGTCGCCGGGCGCAGACCCAACACCCTGGCCCGGATCAGCGAGGCCATGAAGGTCATCCGCGCCCTCGGCCGGGGCGAGGAGGCCGACCTCGGCGGCACCCGGATCCGCATTCCGTGGATCAAGGAAGGCGCCGAAGTCCCCGTCTGGATGGCCGCGTACGGCCCGAAGGCCCTGAAGATGGCCGGCGAGGAGGCCGACGGGTTCATCCTCCAGCTCGCCGACCTGTACCTGACCGAGTACATGGTGAAGGCGGTCAGGGACGCGGCGGCGGCCGCCGGCCGCGACCCGTCCGAGGTGACGATCTGCGTCGCCGCCCCGGCCTATGTCACCGAGGACGACTCGCCCGCGGCCCTCGCCCACGCCCGCGAGCAGTGCCGCTGGTTCGGCGGCATGGTCGGCAACCACGTCGCCGACCTCGTCTCCCGGTACGGCGAGGGCTCCGCCGACGTCCCCGCGGAACTCACCGACTACATCAAGGCCCGGCAGGGCTACGACTACGCCCACCACGGGCGCAGCGGCAACCCCGACACCGCGTTCGTGCCCGACGAGATCGTGGACCGGTTCTGTGTCATCGGCCCCGCCGAACGGCACATCGAGAAGCTGACCGCGCTGCGCGCCCTGGGCGTCGACCAGTTCGCGGTGTACGACATGCACGACGCGCAGGAGACGACCATCGACGTCTACGGCAGCCGCATCATCCCCGCCGTCAACTCATAGGCCCTACCGTCCATTTCGCTGTCCTGGTCGCCCCTGCCCCCGCCGCCGGGGGGAGGGGGCCGGCGCCCGCACGGCCGCTTTCATCCGCCCGACGACGAGAGGCCGGCCCATGACCGACACCGCCCCCACGGCCGTACCGATACCCGGCCAGATCACCCTCCCCGACGGACGCGTGGAACTCGCGCCCGGCACCCCGCCGCCCAGCGGGCCGTACGCCAACGACGACCTGCTCCCGGTGCCCGCCGCCCGGCGCACCTGGACGACGTACACCTTCTCGGCCCTGTGGGTCGGCATGGCCCACAACACCGCCTCCTGGACCCTCGCCTCCGGGCTGATCGCGGTCGGCATGGACTGGCGGCAGGCGGTGTTCACCATCGCCCTCGCCAACCTGATCGTGCTGGCCCCGATGCTGCTGACCGGGCACGCGGGCCCCAAGTACGGCATCCCGTTCCCGGTGTTCGCCCGCGCCTCCTTCGGCGTGCGCGGCGCCAACCTGCCCGCCGTCGTACGGGCGTTGGTGGCGTGCGGCTGGTTCGGCATCCAGACCTGGATCGGCGGCGAGGCGATCTACTTCCTCGCCGGGAAGCTGATCGGCACCGGCTGGACGGACGCCGCGCACATCGGCGGCCACGCCTGGACCATGTGGCTGTCCTTCGCGCTCTTCTGGGCCCTCCAGGTCGCGATCATCCTGCGGGGCATGGAGACCATCCGCCGCTTCGAGAACTGGGCGGCGCCCTTCGTCCTCGTCGGCGCGTTCGTGATGCTGTGGTGGATGAGCGACCGGGCCGGCGGGCTCGGCCCGCTCTTCGGCCAGCCCTCCCGGCTCGGCTGGGGCGGCGCCTTCTGGAAGCTGTTCTGGCCCTCCCTCATGGGCATGATCGGCTTCTGGTCCACGCTGTCGCTGAACATCCCCGACTTCACCCGCTACGGAAAGAGCCAGCGCGCCCAGACCTGGGGACAGGCGCTCGGCCTGCCGACCACCATGACCCTGTTCGCGTTCCTGTCCGTACTGGTGACCTCCGGCTCCCAGGCCGTCTACGGCGAGCCGGTCTGGGACCCGGTGCGGCTCGCGGCGAAGACGGACAACGCGGCCGGACTGCTGTACGCGCTCGTGACCGTCCTCGTCGCCACACTGTCCGTGAACATCGCCGCCAACCTGGTCTCCCCGGCGTTCGACTTCTCCAACGTCGCGCCCGGCAGGGTGAGTTTCCGCACCGGCGCCCTGATCACCGCCGTCCTCGCGGTGCTGATCCTGCCGTGGAAGCTGTACTCCGACCCGCGCGGCTACATCTTCACCTGGCTCGGCCTGGTCGGCGGACTGCTCGGCACCGTCGCGGGCATCCTCGTCGCCGACTACTGGCTGCTGCGCCGCACCCGCCTGGACCTCGCCGCCCTCTACCGCGCGGGCGGCCGGTACTGGTACCACGGCGGCTGGAACCCGCGGGCGGTCCTCGCCTTCCTCGCGGGCGGCGTCCTCGCCGTCGGCGGCGCCGACTTCACCCCGCTGACCGACGGCCGCCCCATCCCGGCGCTGTCCCCGCTCGCCGACTACGGCTGGGCGGTGGGCCTCGGCACCTCCCTGGTGGTGTACCTCGCGCTGACCCGGCTCGCGCCACCACGACCGGCGGCGGACTGAGCGCCCGGCCCCGGGCGGAGCGGGCGGAAACCGGCCGGTAGCCGGGCGTTGTCCGGCAGGATGCCCCTGGGGCGCGCCAGGACCCGGCTGCCGGACCACGGAAGCGGGCACCATGGCGGCGGAGGGGATGCACATGAGTGACGCCGTGACCATGTCCGCGGCCGGCCGCGCCGCCGCCGCGCTCGCCCGCACCGACCAGGTGTCCGTACCGCTCGAACCGGAGACCCACACCGGGATACGAGGACCGGAACTCGACGTGCTGACCGGCGAACTGGAGTCACTGCTGGCCGAGTTGGAGGCGGCCGGAGAGGACGGCGCGACGGTCGCGGCGGTGGCCGCACGGCTCGGCCGGTGCCGGGCCCTGCGGTTCGTGCTGGACGGCGACCCGGCCGACCGGGAGCGCGCGCTGGCCCTGCTGGACCAGGCCCGCACCTCGCCCCTGCTCGGCCCGCAGGAGCAGGAGGCCGCCTACCGGGGACTCGTGGCGCTCACCGCGTTCCGGCTGGTAAGGCTCAATCGTGACACCTCCGTCCTCTCCGAGCCGCACTGGAACGTCGACCGGCTCATGCGCCTCATGGAGCTGGGCACCCCGCTAGCCCACGGCGGGCCGGGCATCGTGGAGGACACCGCGCTGCTCTGGCGGCTGCTGCTGGAACGCGAGCACCACCGGATGACCCCCGAACTGCGCGCCAGGGCGGAGGGGCTCCTCGCGATGACCGACGCGATGACGGCCGGCGACACCGGTGCGTTCGTCCGCGAGGCACGCAGCGTGCTCGCCGGTCTCACGGGCGGAGAGATACCGGGTTCGCTGGGCACCCTGCTGACGCTGCTCCTGGGCGAACTGGAGCAGTCCCTCGCCAGGTCCCCGGGCCCCGCGGAGCCGGCGACCGGGGGCGCCGGCACGGCCGTGGCCACCCGCGGAGCCATCACCGAGTTCCTGGCCCTGGCCGAGGCGATGTCACCCGGACTCGTCGGCCCGGGGAACATGCCCGGACTCCTCGCCGAACTGACCGGAGAACACCCCGGCACCGGCCGGGAGGACGGCCGTACACCGCTGCCGTCCCGGATGGTCGGCGCCTTCCTCCACGCTGCCCGCGCCATGTACTCCGGCGACGTCACGGGCTTCAGGGAGGCGCTCAGGCTGGTGCACGAAGCGTGGGCCGAGGGCGAATTGGACAGCGACCCCAACGGCTCGTGGCTCACCAACATCGTCCCCGTCATGCTCTTCGGAGCCGCCATGAACGGCGGCAGCCTGGAGGACGAGGACCTGGCCCTGGAGCTGTTCGAGACCCAGCGGTGGGAGGGCGACCCCGCCAGCACGGCCGCCGCCAACCTGCGCGTGTGCGGGGAGGCGATGCGGCTCACGGCGCGGCTGACCTCCGCCCTGGACCGGGGCGACGTCGGGACCGTCTGGGACGTCATCGACGCGCTGTGCGAACTGGAGGTCGACGAGGTCTACGCCGCCGCCGAGGAATGGACCGGCCTCCACATCGGCATGGCCCTCGGCATCGCCTACCTCGGCATCGTCGTCCTCGACTCCTCGGGCGCGGACCGGACCGCACACCTGAGGGCGGCCGTGCACCACATGCGGCGGGCCGTGGAGACAGCGGTGGACATGCCCGTCCTGCGCAGCCTGCTCGACATGACCTGGGCCCCGCTGCTCACCCTGACGGCGATCGCCGAGTCGGATCCGAGCCGCATCGCCGAGGGTGTCCGGCGCGCCCGGGCCGCGCTGGCCGGCACCGAGTTCGTCGGCGGCCTGCGGCCGAGGACACGCGGCGCCATCGCGGCCGCCCTGGACACCCTGCACATATTCACCGGGGACGCCGGGGCGCTGGACGAGGCGATCGGCGAGCTGACCCAGGGTGTGGCCGACCTGCCCGACGGCATGCCGGGCGGCGCCGGCCTCACCTGGGACCTGGCCGCGCTGTACGCCAAACGTGCCCGGCTGCGGGCGGGCGGGCCGGGCGCCGACGAGGACCTGACGGCCGCCCTCGGCTTCGCCCGTACCTCGCTGCGGTACTCCGCCGACGACGTCCTGCTCCAGCAGGGCGTCGGCCGCGGCCTGCGGATCGCCCGCGCGGCGGCCGACCGGGGCCGCGCCGCCGCCTTCTGGGCGCTGCGCGCCGGGCGTACGGAGGACGCGATCTCCTGCCTGGAGGCCGGCCGTTCCCTGGTGCTCGGGGCGGCGGCCGTGTCCGCGGGCGTCGCCGACCGGCTGGCCGCGCTCGGCGAGAGCGAACTGGCCGAGCGCTGGCGGGCCGCCGCCGACCCCGCCCAGGACCGCGGCGCCGACCGCTCCCTGTGGGAACTCTCCGCCGACGTGGCCTCCGGCACCCCCGGCGGCCGCTCGGGCGGCTCCCCGATGGAGGTGCTGGCCGGCCTCGGCGCGGGCAGTCCCGGACTTCCCGGCGATGTGCGGCGCCGCTCGCTGGAGCTGCTGCGCGGGCGGGGCGGGGCCGAACTGGAGCCGGTGCTGCCCTCGGTGGACGACCTGCGCGCCGGGCTGCGGGCGACGGACGCGGACGCGCTGCTGTACCTGGTCCCGGGCGTCGACGACCCGGACGGCGCGGTACTGATCGTGCCCCGCGAGGGCCCCGCCGAGGCGCTGCCCCTGCCCGCCCTGACCCCGGCCGGCCGCCGGCCCGTCGCGGAGTACCTGGCGGCCGGAGCGGACCGGCAGCGGCTGGAGACCACGGCCGAGGAGGAGGTCGGCGGGGTGGTCGGGGCGGTCGGCAAGGAGGAGCGGGAGCGTGCCGAGCGGCGCTGGCTGCGGGCTCTGGACGGCATGTGCGCGTGGGCCGGGGAGGTGCTCGGGCCCGCGCTGGCCCACCTCGGCGCGGCGGACCGGGCCGACGCCGGGGCGGATGTGTTCGCGGCCCCTGCGGGTGCGGGCGCTGACTCGGGTGCGGGTACGGCTGCGGGTGGTGGTACGCGGCCCGGTGCCGTGCGGCTTGTGCTGGTGCCCTGCGGGGAACTGGGAGTGGTGCCGTGGCAGGCGGCCCTGCTCGGGCCACCCGCCGGTTCTGGGTCGCCCGTCGGCCATGGGGAGCCCGCCGGTTCCGGGGTGTCCGGCTGTGAGGTGCCCGGTTCCGGGGTGCCCGGCACCGGGGAGCCCGTCGGCCACGGGGAGCCCGCCGGTTCCGGCGTGCCCGGCCCTGAGGCGGTCGGCTCTGGGGTGCCCGTTGGCACTGGTGAGCCTGCCGGTTCCAGGGTGTCCGGCCCTGAGGGGCCTGGTCCCGAGGGGGTCGGCTCTGGTGTGCCCGGCCCTGAGGTGGTCGGCCCTGAGGTGGTCGGCTCTGGGAAGCCCGGCTCTGGGGTGCCCGTTGGCACTGGTGAGCGTGCCGGTTCCGGGGTGTCCGGCCCTGAGGGGCCTGGTCCCGGGGTGGTCGGCTCTGGGGCGCCCGGTCCCGGGGAGCCCGCCGGTTCCGGGAAGCCCGGCCCAGGGAAGCCCGGCCCCGAGGTGCCTGCCGCCGGCAGGCCGCGGCCGGTGCGGGCCTGTGAGGTTGGTGTGCTCACTCACGCGGCCTCCGGTCGGGAGTTCCTGCGGGCCGCGGCCCGGCGGCGGATGCCGCTCACCGGCCGGCCCGCCCTGGTCTTCCACGGCGGGGACGACCTGGAGTGGGCCGAGGAGGAGATCGACACCCTGGCCGCCGTGCTCTACCGCGACGCCGTGGTGCACCGCCCGCACGAGGACCCCGCCACCCCGGAGACCGTCCTGGCGCTGCTCGGCGGCCGGGCCGCCGCCCCCGCCTCCCTGGTCCACCTCGCCTGTCACGGGCTGGCCGGTACGGACCCCACCCGGTCCGCCCTGCTCCTGGCCGACCCGGACGAGGCGGACGAGCCGGCCAGGACCGCCCGTCTCACGCTGAGCACCCTGCTGGAGACGCCCGCCGAGGGCGACGCCTTCCGGTCCGCCGGGCCCCTGGTGGTGTGCGGGGGCTGCGAGACCGACCTGACCACCCGCGACCACGACGAGGCCCTGACCGTCACCTCGGTGCTGGTGCACCGGCTGGCCGCCGACGCCATCGGCTCCCGGTGGAAGGTCGACGACAAGCGGTCCGAGCTGATGATGCTCGTCCTGCACGACGCCCTCAGCCGGGGACTCGCACCCCCGGACGCGCTGCGCGCCGCCCAGCGCTGGATGCTCACCCCGCCGGACGAGCGCCCGCCCGTCCCGGCGCTGAGCCGCATATCGGCCGGGCGGCTGGCGGAGGACTTCCGTGACCGGCCCGACACCTGGGCTGCCTTCGTCCACCACGGCAACCCGGCACCGGCGGCACCCGCCGCCCGGCAGCGGGAGGGAGAGCCCGTATGACCTCCGAGGACCTGCTGAGGCTCCTGGAGCACCACTGGACCACCGTCACCACCGCGCTGGAGGCGGACGACCACCGCGAACTGTCCGACGCGCTGCGCGAGTTGCGCGAGGAGACGGCCGCCGGCAACCCGGCCGCCGTCGCCCGTGCCGTACGCCGGCTCAAGCGCGCGCTGTCCGCGCTGCCGCCCGGTCACCCGGTGGCCGAGGCGCTCGGCGGCCACCGCTACGCCGCCGGTCCCCGCGAACTGCCCCGCCTCGCCACGATCGACGCGGTGATCGGTGTCCTCGGCGCTCCGCCGCCCGACCCCGCCGAACTGCTCCGCGCGGCCCGCCGCCGCCTCCTGGCCGCCCCCGCCCTGACCGAGGCCGAGCACACGGCCCTCGCCGGGGCCGGGCGCGAAGCCCCGACCGAGAACGACGACCGGGCCTCCGCCGAAGCCGGGCGCCATGAGCGCACCGCGCGCGACGAAGCCGGATCCGCCCCGCTCCCCGGTGGGCCGGACGACCCCGCCGCCGGTCTGATCCGGCTGCGCGACCCGGACGACGGCTTCCGTTACCCCCGCTTCCAGTTCAGGCCCGGTACGGCCGAACCCTTGCCGGTCGTCCGCCGGATCAACGTACTGCTGCGCGCGGACCGCGACCCGTGGGGAGCCGCCGACTGGTGGCTGGGCGGCAACCGGTGGCTGGGCGGGGTCCCCGCCGAACTGCTCGGCGTGGTGCCGGACGACGCGCTGGAACGCGCCGCCGCCGAACTGGTGGGGGCTGCCTGATGCCGGACCAGATCCCGCCGGAAGGCGTCCCGATGGAGCCGGTGTGGCACAGGCTGCCCGCGGGCACGGTGCTGTGGCGGTGCCACGAGGAGCAGTACGCGGCCACCGAGTTCAACCCGAAGATCGCCCACGAGTACTTCAAGGGCAACCGCTTCGACCCCACCGAGAAGGACCCCTACCGCCACCTCTACGCCGCCCTGGACCCGGTCACCGCGCTCTGTGAAGTCCTGCTGCGCTCGGTCGAGTTCAACGGTGACGGGGTGCGTCTGATCCCCTGGGCGCAGGCGTCCCGGTACGTCCTGTCGGCGTTCCGCACCACGGCGGAGCTGTCCCTCGTGGACCTGACGACGGCCGAGGGGCTGGCCGCGGTCTGGCAGGACCACTGGCTGATCGACACCGAGGAGTACGCCGGCACCCGGTACTGGGTGCGGTTGATCCGCGAGCGGTGCGTCGATGCGCAGGGGCTGTGGTGGACGTCCAAGCGGTGCCGGCCGCGCACGGCGCTCCAGCTGTTCGAGGACCGCTGTCCGTCCGCGCCCCTCGACACCCGGCCCCAGGAGTGCCTGCGGCTCGCGTCCCCCGAGGACGTGCGCGAGGTCAACCGGCTGCTGGCACCCCTGCGCGCGGTCGTCTCCGTCCCGGAGGAGTGAGCGCGGCCCCCCGTACGCCGTTGCCCCGGCCTCCCGTGAAGGAGGCCGGGGCAACGGCGTACGGAGTCTCCGGCGGGTCAGCCGAGCGGCGCCGGGCCGGGCAGCAGCGGCCGGCGGTCGGACCGGCGCATCGCCGCCTCGCTGACGGCGGGATCCTTCGAAGCCGTCACCACTCCCTGGAGGAACTCGGCGGCGGCGGCCTCGTACAGCTCGCGGGTCGCGGCGATCCGCTCCCGCGCCGCCTCCCGGCGGTCGTCCTGCCGGGCCTGGGCCGTCTCCCGCGCGGCCCGCGCCCGCTCGGTGGCGGCCAGGCTCTCGTCGCGCTGCCGTTGCAGGTCCTCCCGCCGCTCGACCGCCGTGCGGAAGGCGTCGAGGAACGGGTGTTCCCGGAACAGGCCGAGCAGGAACCCGACACCGCCCGAGAGCAGCAGCAGCGCGCAGAACAGCCAGGTCACCGTCTGGGTGGTCAGGTGCAGCCGGTCCACCAGGGTGGTGGTGCCGGCCCCCGAACCGCCGAGCCCGCGGAAGCCGGCGCTGTCGCCCGTGGCCCCCGCCGGAGTGTCGTGCTGCGTCACGAACCTGGCGCGCAGCGTGCCGAGCAGCCAGGTCAGCGCGCCCCAGACACCGAGCAGGGTCAGGGACGGCAGCCATCCGCCGCGCGGCGCCCCGGTCGCCGAGCGCCACCGCAGCATGTGCCCCGCCAGGTGCGGCACGATCAGCATGACGACGGCGGACGAGACGGCGAGCGTGCCGGACATCAGGTCGCCGCCGGTGCTGCCGACCCCGTGGAAGGGCTGGTAGGCGACCCAGTAGACGGGCACCTCGACGGCCATGATGGCGGCCAGCAGGGCCAGGGTCAGCCAGCGGGGCAGGCCGGGGCGGGTCAGCAGTCCCTCCCAGCGGTCGGCCGACCCCTGGACGCCGGTCTCCCGCAGGGCGGACCGGTAGTCCTCCCCGAGCGCGGTGGACACGGTGCCGTCCGGTGCGGTGGCCGCCGTGGACACCGACTGCCAGTCGTCGCCCGGGTCCGCGCCCTCCTCCTTGCCGGGCACCGGCCCGGTGCCGTCGTCCGGGGGCGCGGTGGCGGCCGGGGCGGGTCCCGCCGCGTCCCCGAAGCGGGCGCGCAGCCAGCGTTCCTCCACCCGTTCGCGCAGCCGGTCCCGGAAGCGCAGCCAGCGCGAGGAGCGCAGCGCGAGCAGGTCGAGCTGGTCCAGGGCGGTCCGGACGGCCTGGTCGGCCTCCCGCAGCCGCCTGTCCAGCAGCAGGGTCCGGGCCTCGCCCGTGGTCATGTCGGCGGCGGCTTGGGCGTCCTGGAGCCGGGCCTCCTCCTCCCGCCCGTGCAGCTCCTCCTCGACGCGGTGGACCATGGCGTCGCGCAGCCCGGCCAGCTTGACGAAGTAGGGCAGTGGATCGTCGCCGTGCAGCAGCCAGGGGTCCAGCGTCTTCTTCCGGCCGGCCTGCCGTCCGTGCCGGCCGGCGTCCTTCAGCAGCGTGCCCTGGTCCCTGGCGTCCAGGACCAGGGGCGGGCGGGGGGCCCGCCGGGCGTGGTCCGGCCGGCGCCGGGCGGTGCCCGGTGCGGGCCGCCTGGGGAAGGGCATCCGCAGGCGGCGCGGCCGCGGCCCGTCAGCGCCGGTAACGGGAGTCGACATGAGCCTTGGCCCTCCCTTCGAGCGCTTCCGTCCAGAACGATTCGAAGTCGTCGGCCTCGCTGGGTTTCGCCTTGTACTGCATGCCGAGCCCGACCGGGAAGACGTCCATTCCCTTGATGCCGGGCAGTCCCCGCTTCTCGACGAGGGAGTCGATGACCTTCGCCCGCCGGGACTCGGTGGACAGGTCCTGGCGGGAGAGGAAGAACTCCGGGTCGGCCTGCTGGAAGTCGCTGACGACGAGCAGCTTGGGCGCCGGCCCGTCACCGGAGACGGTCTCCCCGATGCGGGCCAGCGCGCCCCACACGTCCGAACCGTTCTGGGTACGGGCGCACTTGAGCTCGGCGAGCGCGGCGAGGGCCGCGTCCCGCCGGGCGCCGGCCCGCTGTGCCTTCTGGTCGGTGTTGGCGTCGTGCGGCGGGTCGAGGTCGACCTGGCGCTGCCGGCAGGAGGAGCTGCGCGAGGAACGGGTGATGGGGGCGAAGTCGACGGTTCCGCACTTCTGGTCGGTGAGGAACTCCACGAGGCTGTCCTTGAGTTTGGCCTCCGAGTCGAATCCCTCCTTCACCGCGGCGGCGGACCCGGAGCCGTCGACCACCACCCCGCAGGGTGTGGTGAGGGCCTCCTCCTGCTTGGTGCAGGACACGAGGGCGGACAGCGCGCACACCAGCGGGACGACGACGGCGAGCCGGCGGGTGGCGCGGACGGTGGACCGGTGACCGGTCCTGGCCGAGTGATGCACGATGACGTTCCCTGGCCTTCCTGGGAGACGGGGAGCGGTGGGGCGGCGGACGGGGAGCGGAGCGGGCGGGGTCATCCCTGGCCGGCACCGCTCGGGGCGCCGTCGTACGCCGCCTGGTGGTCGAGGATGTGCAGCGCCCGCGCCACGGCCGACGCGGCGGCGGCGTTGCCCCCGGCGTACCAGCGGTCGGTGAGCAGGCTGTCGTCGATGTGGTCCCAGGTGCGGTCCAGGGTGATCTCGCCGGGCAGCCAGTCGGCGGGCCGCGCACCGGCGGCCAGGCCGGCCGCCTGGCCGCCGGCCCACGCGGCGTCCCAGTAGCAGGCGATCAACTGGTTGGCCTCGTCGGCGAGTTGCTGGGCCTGCTGGCGGCATTCGGCGGCGGCCGAGCGCCACTCGCCGACCATCCGCCCGAACCGGGCGAGCGCGGCCGGCGCCGGCTCGCCGCGCACCTGGTACTGGTTCACCACCCGGACCGACTCCGCCTCGATCCGGACGCGCAGGGCGCGGTGCGCCCGCAGGGTGCGGGAGCGCAGCCGCGCGGTGCCGCGCCGTACCTGGGCGTGCAGGCCCAGGATGTAGGGCGGGAGGCCGGCGGTGGCATCGGCCGGCTGCTGACCCGGTGTCGCTTTCCGCGGGAATTCCCGCAGCCCGGCCGCGTCCCTGCGGCCGTGCCACCGGGCGCGCGCGGAGGACAGCAACCCGGCATTCAGTCGTCGGACCCGGACGTTTATTCGAGTCTTGCTGATCATTTTCGAATATCCCCCATTCGTCGCGGGCGGTCCGGGTGGGAAGGCGCCGCGATGGGGAGAGGCTAGCGGAGCAAAACCCTTGGCGGGACCGGCCGTTCGCGGAAAACCGATCATTCTCGCCGGGGTTCCGGAAAACAACCGGATCCCGCCCGGCGGAGAGCCGGACGAGGGGGCTTCCGGCAATTGCGGGCGCCCCCCGGACCGCTGGATACTCCAAGCCGGTACGAGGAGGAGAAGCCGTGGAATTACGCCTCGACGGGACGCACTACCCGTTGGAAACGCTCGGCCCGGGAAAACGGCTCGGCGTCTGGTTCCAGGGCTGCTCGCTGGCCTGCGCCGGCTGCATGTCCCGGCACACCTGGGACCCGGCGGAGGGAGAGTTCGCCACGGTCGCCGAGGTGCTCGGGCTGTGGCGCCGGGCGCTCGCCGACGGCGCGGACGGCCTCACGGTCAGCGGGGGCGAGCCCCTGCAGCAGGCGGAGGCGCTCGCCGCACTCCTCACCGGCGCGGCACGGCTGCGCGACGGGGCCCGGCGGCACGAGGGGAGCGCCGGGCCCCGCCCGCCCGACCTGCTGGTGTACACGGGGTACGAGCCCGGGGAGCTGACGCCCGGCCGGCGCCGCGCCCTCGGCGGCGCGGACGCCGTGATCACCGGCCGGTTCCGGGTGGCCGAACCCACCCGGCTGGCCTGGCGCGGCTCGGCCAACCAGCGGATCCACCCGCTGACCCCGCTCGGCGCCGCCCGCTACGCCCCGTACCTCACCCGGGAATCCCCCGGTCCCCGCTTGCAGCCCGCGGCCGGCCCGGACGGCGCGCTGCGCCTCTACGGCGTCCCCCTGCGCGGCGAACTCACCGCGCTGGAAAGACGGTTGAGGCAGGACGGGGTGGCCCTCACGGACCGGAGCTGGCGGCCGTGAGCAGCCGGGCGTGGCTCTCCTCCGGGGTGACCAGCAGCACCGACCAGGACGGATCCCGGCGCAGCTCCTCGCGGACCGCGTCGAGCAGCCGCCGGGCCACCGTCTCCACGGGCAGTCCGCCCCGGCCGGAACCCAGCAGCGGAAAACAGATCGAGGACATCGGCAGAGAGAGGAACTCGCTTTCGTGGCGGGCAAGTTCGAAGGACCTGCGCACCGCCTCGCCGAGCACGGCGGGGGACACGTGATAGCGGTCGCCGTCCCCGACCGGGGTGGCGATCGCCGCGTGGTGGATGCGCCGTACCCCCTGGGCGGCCAGGGCGCCGGAGGAGGTGGCGACGACCGTGCCCGGCCGCACCGGCATGCCCGTCCTGCCGTGCGTCCGCAGCCACACGCCCAGTTCCCGGGACAGCACGTCGTCCACGATCTCGCCCTGGGCGTCCCGCAGGGCGGCGGCCCGGCGCAGCGCGCCGGAGACCGTGGGGCGGAACGTCTTGGACATCTCCAGGTAGGTGTTCTCCGAGGACACCAGGATGTCCACGTCCCGCACGTCCTCGATCGGGCACACCCGCACGGTGATCCCGGCGCCCGGGCGCGCCGGACGGGCCACCGCGGGCACCGCGCGCACCACGGAGTCCCCGGCCGGCTCCCGTACGGCATCCGACGGTTGGCCCGACGCCTGGCGGGCGACGGTCAGCACCGCCGCCGCCAGTTCGGCGACGACATCGTGCTCCTGGCTCTTGCGGAACCGCTCGGTGGTCACGCCGTAGACGGCCGCCGCGGCCTTGCGCCGGTCGGTGCCGGGCACCCCCCGGCGCGCCGGGAAGATCCCGAACGAGTGCGCGGCGGCGCGGGCCAGCGGATCGCTGGAGTCGTCGTCCCGCACCGGACGCCCGCCGGCCAGCCGCCGTACCGCCGCGCCCAACAGCTCCTCGATGCCGGTCTGTTCGTCCTCCGGTCCGGCGCACAGCCCCGCCGCGACCGCCGCCTGGCGCAGCGCGTCCCTGGTGCAGTGGCGCAGCCCGGGCAGGCCGCGCCGCCTCAGTTCCCTGAGTTCGGCCACGAGGCTCTCGTGCGAGGGCAGGGGGTGCATGCTGCGCATGGTAGCCCCGGGCGGGGATCCGCTGAAGATCCGGGAAACCCCCTGTCACCCGCCCGGGGCCGGGATGTCCTGGTCCCCCCGCGGCCCCCGCACCGCACCACCGCCCCCCGGCGCACCCGGGGCGTCTCCCGGAAGGCCGCACGATGACGACCACGCCGCCCACCCGATTCGTCGACCCCGCCGACGGGGGCTTCACCGACGCCCGCCTCACCGAGACCCGCCCGGTCCTCGCCGAGGTGCCCCGCGACCTGGCGGACCGCTTCCCGCTCGTCGCCGTGCTCTCCGCCGCGCGGCGGCCCGCCGAGGCCGTCGTCCTGCGCGTCCGCGACCTGACGGCCCGGCACGGCCCGGCGGAGATACCCCTGGTCCTCAAGTGGTACCACCGGCTGCACGCCCCGGACCCGGCCGTCGAACACGAGCTGCGGGAACTCGGCGCCCTCCCGGCCCCCCACCTGGAACGGCTCCTGGAGACCGGCGAGGCGCACGGCCACCCCTGGCACCTGTACTGGTCGCACGGCGAGGAGACCCTGGAGAGGTACCACCGGGACCACCCCGAGGGCCTGCCCCCCGACGCCGTACGGGACCTGGTGGGCCAGCTGCACGACGCCGTCACCGCGCTGCACCGGCGCGGCGTCGTCCACCGGGACATCACCCCGGACAACATCATGGTGCAGACCCGCCGCGGCGACACGGCCGACCTCGTCCTCGTGGACTTCGGCGCCGCCGTCCACCGGCCCGACGAGGAGCTGGAACCCCGGACCGACTGGCGCGGCAAGCCCCTCTACCTCGCACCGGAGGCCGGACTGCTCCGGCAGACCGTCTCCGAGGCCGGCGACTGGTGGTCGCTCGGCATGGTCGTCGCCCAGCTCGCCCTGGGCCGGCACCCCATCGAGTTCCGCCGGGACGAGGACGTCCTCGCGGAGATCGCCACCCACGACCCCGACGTCTCCGGGATCGCCCACCGCGGGACCCGGCTGCTCTGCGAGGGCCTGCTCACCCGGGCCCCCGAACACCGCTGGCAGGCACCGCAGGTACGGGACTGGCTGGACGGCCGGGAACCCTACGTCCACCCGCGCACCGGCGGCCGGATCTTCGCCGACGACCCCACGCGCCCGGCGATCCGCCCCTTCCCGTTCATGGGCCAGGAGTTCACCGGGACCGAGTCGCTCGCCCTGCACCTGGACCAGAACCACGTCTCCGCGGCCCGCATGCTTTCCGACGACGCCGACCGGGCCCGGCTGACCGAGTGGCTGGAGCAGTTCCGCACCCTCGGCGGGCGCGGCGAGGAGGAACTGGCCCGGCTCGACGAGCTGAGCGGGGAACTGGCCCGGCCGCCGGCCCCCGAGACCCTCGCCCGGCTGCTGAACTGGCTCGGCCCCGGCCTCGACGTCACCTGGCACGGGGCCCGGCTGGACGCGCCGGCCATGCGCCGGCTGTGCCAGGGCGCCCGGGACGGAAACGCCGACGCGGTCACGCTGCTGCGGCACCTGGCGGACCACCCCGGCGTCATGACCGAACTCGCCCGGCGGCCCGGCGGCCAGGGACTGGACGACACGGCCACCGCCTGGGCCCGCCTGCGCGCCCGGTGGGAGCCCACCGTCCGGGAGATCGCCCGGGACCGCCAGGACCGGGCGGCCCTGCGCCACACGGCCGCCGTGGACGCCTGGCTGCTGCAACTGGCCCGCGAACCGGACCGCACCCGGCGCCTGCTCACCGGACTGCTGCTGCGCCTGCGCGCCGAACTGCCCGAACCCGTGCCCTGGTTCGACGCGCTGCTCGCCGCGCAGGACGACGACCCCCGCCTCGTCGCCGCCGTCCGGCTCGGCGCCCGGGCCGGGCAGGAGGCACAGCGGCGCAGGGCCCGGCGCGTCCAGGAGGAACGGGAACTGCTGCTCGCCGCCGACCAGGACGGACTCACCGCCGTACTGCGGCGGATGGACCGCCTGCCCACCCTCGGCTGGGCGCTGTTCGGCGGCATCGCCGCCACCGCCCCCTGGACCTTCGTCATCGGCCTCGCGGACGTCCTGGGCCGCGCCTCCCAGGAAGCGGTCGTCACGGCCTGGCTTCAGGCGCTGCCCGCCGCCGCGGTCGTCTTCACGGCGGAACTGTGGACCGCCGTTTATATCGGGCCACCCTTCTACCATCCCCACCGCTCGCTGGCCGGCCTGCTGATCCGCGGCGCGGACCGCCCCGGCCGGCTGGCCCGCACCCGGGCCGGCCGCTGGGCCGGGGCGGCGCTGCTCGTCCTCGCCGTGTTCCTCGGGTTCTACGCCATCGCCGCCGCGCCCTGGCTGTGGCCGCTCGCCTCGGCCGGCGCCGTCGTCGTGTGGAGCGTCCACCGCTGCCGGACCTGGCGGCGCCGACGGCGCGGTCTCCGGGCCCGCCAGGAGGCGAACCGCGCCGGCCGGCCGTGGCGGACCCGGACGACGACCGACTCGACAGGAGAACCGGCATGAGCTCGGGTTACGCCCTGCCCGACATCCACATGGTGGCACCCGCCGTGCACTTCCCGCCGCCCCCGCCGCCCCTGGACGCCCAGGCGCTGCCGCACACCGGCATGCTCCACCTGCACGACGCGGCCGGGCAGGCCTCGGGCCACCTCACCGACGCCGCCGGGCAGGCGGCCGGCCATCTCACCGACGCCGCCGGACACGCCGCCCACCAGGCCGCGGACGCGGCGCTCCAGGTGCTCGGCTCGCTCAGCGGCGTCCTGCTCGTCGGACGCGCCGCCCTGCTCGGCACCCGGCTGCTGGCCGCCGGGGCGGTCCGGGCCGCCGAGGAACAGCGCTGCCTGGAACGGCGGCAGCGGATCGCGGCCACGGCCGCCGAGCAGTGGGAGGCCGCCGCCTTCGCCGCCGTACGGGTCAACGCCCGCCGCCACGCCCTGCTGGCCCGGGTGGCGCGCGCCCGGGCCCTCGGCGGCCCGCCCGGCCCCCCGCCCCACCCCGACGTACCGCCGCCGCTGACCCCCGTCGGCGCCCGGCTCGCCGACCTGCGGCAGGAACTGGCCCGCGCCGAAGAGGCCCTGCACAGCGCGGAGAAGACACAGGCCGCGTGGGAACAGCGGCGCCTCGCCGCCCGGTGCCGGCTGGACGAGGACCACGACGACGACTGGCAGCTCGCCCTGCGCGAGAGCCGCGAGCACGCGCTGCGCCGCTTCTCCGAAGGACGCACCGCCGAAGCCGAGGCGGGCGGGCCGCCCCACGCGCCCGACGAGCGCCCGGAACCGCCCTCCGACGTCCGGGAGGTACGCCGCACCGGGGCGCGGATCCTCGGCGCACTCGACCCGTACGCCGCCCCCGAGGCGGCCGACCTCGCCGCGCAGGCCGTCCGGGACGCCGTACGCCGTGCCGCCGAGGACCCCCGCCGGTCCCGTATCCACCTCACCGAGGCACGCAAGTTCGTCCGCGACGCCAACCGGCAGGCGCGCGAGATGCGCGAGGCGCAGGAACGCGCCGCCCTGCACCACGACTTCCTCGTCTACGAGACCCCCGAGGGCGCCGAGGACCTCACCCCGGCACCGGACGCCGTGGCCCTGCTGCGGCGCACCCTGGACGACGGCGTCCCGCTCAGCCCGGCCGAACGGGAGCTGGTCGAACGCCGGGTCACCGAACGGGAGCGTGCCCTGGCGGCCCTCTACGTCCAGGAGCGGTGCACCGACGCCGTCGCCGAGCTGACCAGGAGGGTCGGCGGCCGGGCCGGACTGGGCCGGGGCGCGGGACAGGAGCTACGACTCGACTGGACACCGCCGGGCTGGGCCCCCGGGCACTGGCTCCGGGCCACCGTGCTCGACGGCCGGCTGAGCGTGGCGACCATGTACCGGGACGGTCCGGGCGAGCGGACACCGCAGCAGCGCGCCCTGGACGACGAACGCTGCGCCGAGACCCGGACGCACCTCACCGAACTGCAAGGGATCACCGAAGCACTCGGCCTGGAAGTGGAGTTCACGGTCGAACACACCCAAGGGGCACTGCCCGGGGTGCAGGGGGAGAACGCCCTGACGCTCGACGAGCTGACCGACGAGGTGGAAAAGCTCGCGGACACGTACTCGGACGTGATGCCGCGGCCTCAGAAGCAGCGCCACGCGGACGGCGGGAACCGCCGTCCGGGCTGACTCCGGGGGCACGCACCACCGGCGGGGCGCCTTGAGCCCACCGCCGCGGCCATGGCCGGCGCGCGGCCCGCGACAGCGCGCATCGGGGAGGAACGATGGACCTGTCCAAGGAAGACCGGCTGCCGCCCTTCGTGGAGGAGCTGACCGGAACACTCGGGGTGCACGCGCAGTACGTCCTGCACGGCAACATCCGTGATCTGCACCTGGTGCGCCGGCGCGGCCGGGACCGGTTCCACCCGCTGCTCGACGTGCTGTGGAACCCGCTGCGGCAGCGGGGGTACGAGGCGCTGGTGGTGTGCGACCAGGTCAGCGGCTTCGGCGTGGCCCAGGCCGGGGCGGGCGACGTCCAGGCGGCCGTGGCCGAACTCCTGCATGGAGCCGGGGACTTCCCCGGCCAGACGGCGCCGCGCCGCCAGGCCGTGCTCGATCAGCTGCGGAACATCACCGACGGATGGGCGCGGCAGCGGACCGAGGCGCCGCGCGACGGCCGCCGGCTGCCGCCGCTGCGGGTCGCCCTGGTGATCGACCACGCCTCCCGGCTGCTCACCGACCCCGCCCGGCCGAGCCCCGACGAACGGGACTTCTTCCTCGCCTGCCTCAAACTCGCCCACGAGGCACGGCCGTTGCCGCCCCGGGCCGGCCCCGGCGGCGTGCCGCAGGGCCCCGGCCTGTTCAATCCGGTGATCTGGCTCGCCGAGGGCGAGCGGGACGTCCCCGCCTGGCTGCTCTCCGGCAGCGAGCGGATCCGCGCCATCGCCGTCCCCGAGCCGGACGCGGACGAACGCACCACGATGGCCCGCCTCCTGCACCAGGTCTACGAGCGGTACCCCGGACACGGCACCCGCGACGACGACGCCGAGTCCGGCGGCACGGACGCCGGCGAGACCTCCCGCGCGGTCGGCGCCTTCGCCCGCGCGGCGACCGGGATGAGCCTGCGGGCCATGGAGGAGAGCGTGCGGCTCGCCCGCTCCCGCGGTCTGCCGTTCGCCGCCATGCCCGACGCCGTACGGATCTACCGGCTGGGCGTGGAGAAGAACCCCTGGGGCCGCGACGAGATCCGGCAGCGGATCCTGCGCGGCGAGGACCCGGAGGACGAACGGTCCATCCCCCGCCGGGTCCTGGGCCAGGAGGCGGCCGTGGCACGGACCCTGGACATCCTCAAGCGTGCCGCGCTGGGGCTGTCCGGGGCACAGGCCACCAGCCCCGGGCACCGGCCGCGCGGTGTGCTGTTCTTCGCCGGCCCGACCGGCACCGGAAAGACGGAACTGGCGAAGGCCGTGGCCTCCGTGCTGTTCGACAGCGACCAGGCGTATCTCCGGTTCGACATGAGCGAGTTCTCGGCCGCGCACTCCGCGGACCGGCTCGTCGGGGCGCCCCCGGGCTACGTCGGCTACGAGGCGGGCGGCGAACTGACCTCCGCCGTACGGGAGAACCCCTTCCGCGTCATCCTCTTCGACGAGATCGAGAAGGCCGACAAGGGCATCCTCGACAAGTTCCTCCAGGTGCTGGAGGACGGCCGGCTCACCGACGGGCAGGGCGTCACCACCTACTTCAGCGAGTGCGTGCTCATCTTCACCTCCAACCTCGGTGTGCAGCGCACCGATCCGGAGACCGGGGAACGCGAGTGGATCGTGGCGCCCGGCACGCCGTACAAGGAGCTGGAGGCCACCGTCCGGGACAACGTCAAGAAGCACTTCGAGCAGGTCATCGGCCGGCCGGAGCTGATGAACCGGATCGGCGGCAACGTCGTCGTCTTCGACTTCATCTCCGACGACGTCGCCGAGCGGATCTTCGACCTCCAGGTCCGCAACATCCAGCGGCAGCTGGCCCACGGGCACCGGCTGGTCCTCAGGATCGAGGACAAGGCCCGGCGGGAACTGCTGGAGTACTGCACCCGGGACAAGTGGAACGGCGGCCGGGGCATCGGCATGGTGCTGGAGACCCATCTGATCAACCCGCTGGCCCGGGAGCTGTTCGCCGCGTCCGACCTCGGACCGGGCACCACCGTCGTGGTGACCGAGGTGCGCGAGGCCGAGAGCGGACGGGTGGACACCAAGGTCGTCGTGCGGAAGGGAGACGCCGTTGACGGAGGAAAGCGTCTGGGATGACGACGACTGGCAGCCCGTGGACGGCGTCACGCTCCCCGACACCCCGCCCCCGCCCCCGTCCCCGCGCCTCGGCGAGCGGTGCCCGCGCTGCGCCACGGTCGTCCCGGCCGGTACGGACCGATGTCCGAGCTGTCTCACCGTGCTGGGCGCGGGTCCCCGTCCCCAGCGGCTGGCCGGCGGGGTGCTGCGGCTGGTGTTCCGGGCCGGCGGCGGCCATCTCGACGTACCGCGCGGCGGGGAGGTGCGGCTGGGCCGCAGCGGCGACTGGGCCCCCGAGGCGTCGGCGCTCCTGGCGGACGAGGAGACGGTGTCGGCCCGGCACGCCACCGTCGTGCACACCGCCGAGGGCGCGGCCTGGGTGACCGAGGTCGCGCGGGGCGCCACCAACGGCACCCGGGTCAACGACCGCGTCCTGGTGCCCGGCCGGGCCGTCCGCCTGCGCAACGGCGACCGGATCGAACTGGGCCCCAGGGCCGGCTTCGAGGTCCGCGGGGTCCAGGAGGAGCCGGCGGACTGAGCGGTGGCGGCCGGCGGGGCTCGGCCGCGGGTTCAGCCCCGGCCGTCGCCCAGCGCGGCCACCGCGGACTTCGCCGCCTTGATGGCGCCCTTGTTGATCTCGTCCGTGGCCGGCGCCTCGCGGGTCTCGAAGTCGCTGCCGCTGTAGGTGACGACGACGAGGGCGTTGGCGGCGCGGACCAGCACCACGCCCTCGCGGGTCTGCTGCTTGTCCTCCGTGGTGAGGCCGACGACGGAGTACGCGGTGTCGCCGAGCCCCGGCACGGCCCCGCCGCCGCTCTTCTCCGCGACCCGCTGCTCGTACTCCTTCTCCGCCTCCTGGTCCGACTCGCCGATCTCGAACGACACGTCGAGCCAGCGGTAGTCGTAGCCGTGGAGCGCGTTCCAGGAGCAGGTGCGGCGCAGCTTGGTGTCCGTGGAGGGGATCTCCTTGCCGGCCGGCCCGGCGCCGGGCACCAGGGACTTCAGGGTGGCGGCGGGGACGGCGGGGCAGGGGGCGGGCGCGGTGGTGTACGTGGGTGCCGCCGCGGTGGCGGACGGTGTCGTGGCGGAGGTTCCGGCGGGCGAGGTGCGGGCCGTCTGGTGCCCGGCGGCGGGCGGGGCGGCGGGGCCGGAGGACAGCAGCCAGCCGGCGCAGGCGAGCACCGCGACCGGTGACAGACGCGCGGTGAGGGTGAGCGGCAGGGGGAGGGGACGCACGGGCACACTTCTCGTGGGGGAGAGGGGTGGAGGGGTCCGCGGGGCGGACGGGGTACGACAGTGTCACATGACTGCCTGTGGCGCGGAAGTGCCGGCGCGGTGCGTACCCACCCGGTCACGGGCCACGGTCATGACGTACTGGTTTACCCGTGATGTGCCCCGCTTGCGCCCCCTCCGGGGCTCGCGACCGCCGGAGTCACGGCACGCGCGCCGTCCACTCCGGGGAACCGAACTTCGTGCGGACCAGTTCCTCCGCCCGGGCCAGCTCCTCGTCGGTGACCTCGCCGTCGGCCAGGCCGTAGCGCGCGCGGAAGGACTCGATCATCCGCTCGATGACGGCCTCGCGCGGCAGCCCCGTCTGCCGGCGCAGCGGATCGACCCGCTTCTTCGCGCTCTTCGTGCCCTTGTCGGACAGCTTCTCCCGCCCGATCCGCAGCACCTCGACCATCTTGTCGGCGTCGATGTCGTACGACATCGTCACGTGGTGCAGCACGGCACCCGGGCCCCCGCCGGGCCCGACCATCCGCTTCTGCGCCGCGCCCGCGATCTTGCCCTGGTCGGTGGCGATGTCGTTCAGCGGCTGGTACCAGGCCCGGATGCCCAGGTCCCCGAGGGCGCCCAGCACCCAGTCGTCCAGATAGGCGTAGCTGTCCTGGAAGGACAGGCCCTGCACGAGGGAGTCGGGCACCGACAGCGAGTAGGTGATCGTGTTGCCGGGCTCGACGAACATCGCGCCGCCGCCGGAGATCCGCCGCACCACCTCGACGCCGTGCCGGGCGGCGCCCTCCGGGTCGACCTCGTTGCGCAGCGACTGGAAGCTGCCGATGATCACCGCCGGGGAGCCCCACTCCCACACCCGCAGCGTCGGCGGCCGGCGGCCCGCGGCCACCTCGGCGGTCAGCACCTCGTCCAGCGCCATGTGCAGGGCCGGCGGCTGCGGGGCCTCGTGGATCAGCTGCCAGTCGTAGTCGGTCCAGTCCGTGGCGCGCGCGAGCGCCCGGCGCACCGCGATCCCCACGCCCTCCGAGGTCAGGCCGTACATCACGGTCCCCGCCGGAAGCGCCGCGTCGATACGCGCGGCCAGCCCCGCCGCTTCGGTGTCCGCGGGAGCGCCCTCCAGGGCACCGTTCACCGCGTCCAGCGCCTCGTCCGGCTCCAGGAAGAAGTCGCCCGCCACGCGCACGTGCCGCAGCACGCCGTCCTCGACGTCCACGTCCACGACGACGAGCTTGCCGCCGGGAACCTTGTACTCACCGTGCACTGCCTTGGCCTTTCGTTCCTGTCGCCGGGGATCAACGTCCGGCCCGTCCGGAGTGTTCCCGCGAGACGGTCCGCACGTCCCCGGTGACGGCATCGGTGCGGGTGCCGTTCGGGATGCCGCGGACAGCAGGTTGCTGAAACTGCTCGAGGCAGTGGTGGCCACGGGTGAAGGGATGCGGCGCGGACCGCGCCCGGACCGCGTAGCCGGCCGTGCGGCGGGGCAGCTTCCGGTCACGACAGCTGTACCCGGGCAGCCGGCCGACGCGCACACCGAGGTGAGAGATGCGGTTCACGACCCGACCGACCCTTCAAGGCACCTTCGGGATGGTCTCCTCCACGCACTGGCTGGCCTCCCAGTCGGCGATGGCGGTGCTGGAGGACGGCGGCAACGCCTTCGACGCGGCCGTGGCCGGCGCGTTCGTGCTGCACGTCGTGGAACCGCACCTGAACGGGCCGGCCGGCGAGGTCCCGATGCTGCTCGCCCCGGCGGGCGGCGCCGTGCGCGTGCTGTGCGGACAGGGCGTGGCCCCGGCCGGCGCCACCCCGGCCCACTACCGGGACCTCGGACTGGACCTCGTACCCGGCACCGGACCGCTCGCCGCCGCCGTGCCCGGCGCCTTCGACGCCTGGCTGCTCCTGCTGCGCGACCACGGCACCAAGACCCTGGACGACGTGCTGAAGTACGCCATCGGCTACGCCGAGCACGGGCACGCGCCCGTGGAGAACGTCGGCGCGACCGTGGCGAGCGTACGGCGGCTGTTCGAGACCGAGTGGACGACGTCGGCCGAGGTGTACCTGCCCGGCGGCCGGCCGCCCCGGCCCGGCACGCTGCTGCGCAACCCCGCGCTCGCCGCCACCTGGAAGCGGCTGCTGGCCGAGACCGCGCACGCGGGCGACCGGGAGGCACGGATCGACGCCGCGCGCGAGGTGTGGCGCTCCGGCTTCATCGCCGAGGCCCTGGTACGGCAGTCCCGGCGGCCCACCATGGACACCAGCGGCGAACGGCACACCGGCACCCTCACCGAGGCCGACCTGGCCGGCTGGTCCGCCCACTACGAGACCCCGGTGACGTACGACTGGAACGGCTGGACCGTGTGCAAGGCCGGCCCCTGGAGCCAGGGGCCGGTGCTGCTCCAGCAGCTCGCCCTGCTCCCGCCCGAGCTGCCCGCCCCGGGCTCCGCCGACTACGTCCACCTGCTGATCGAGGGCTGCAAGCTCGCCATGGCCGACCGCGAGGCCTGGTACGGCGACGCCGCCGAGGTGCCGCTCGACGACCTGCTGTCGGACGCCTACAACGCCGGGCGGCGGGCCCTGATCGGCGCGAGGGCCTCCTACGACCTGCGTCCCGGCAGCCCCGGCGGACGGCTCCCCAGGCTGCCCGCACTGGCGCACGCGCGCGTGGCGGCGGGCGCGCGGCCCGGCTTCGACCCGATGGGCGCCGGCGAACCGACCGTCGCCCCGCTGCCCGGCGCGCCCACCTTCGCGGAGGCCACCGGAGAGGCCCAGGTCACCGGGGAGGCCCATACGGCCGGTGAGGCCCAGGTGGCCGCCGACGGCTCGACCCGGGGCGACACCTGCCACCTGGACGTCGTCGACCGCTGGGGCAACATGATCGCGGCCACGCCCAGCGGGGGCTGGCTCCAGTCCAACCCCGTGGTCCCCGAACTCGGCTTCCCGCTCGGCACCCGGCTGCAGATGACCTGGCTGGAGGAGGGCCTGCCGGGCACCCTCACCCCCGGCCGCCGCCCCCGCACCACCCTCACCCCCTCCCTCGCGCTGCGCGACGGGGTACCGGTCCTGGCGTTCGGCACGCCCGGCGGGGACCAGCAGGACCAGTGGCAGCTGCACTTCTTCCTGGCCGCCGCCCTGGGCGCCCCCGTCCGCGGCGGCCTCGACCTCCAGGGCGCCATCGACGCCCCCAACTGGCACAACGACAGCTTTCCCGGCTCCTTCCACCCGCGCCGCCGCAGCCCCGGCAGCGTGACCGTGGAGTCCCGCACGGACCCCGGTGTGATCGAGGAGCTGCGGCGGCGCGGCCATGACGTCACCGTCGGGCCCGCCTGGTCCGAGGGCCGCCTGTGCGCGGTGGCCCGGGACCCGGAGACCGGCATCCTCTCGGCAGCGGCGAACCCGCGCGGAATGCAGGGCTACGCGGTCGGCCGCTGACGCCCTGCCGGGGCTGGGACCGACGGTCCCCGGGGCCCGCGCCGACGGTCCGGACGGGCCCCGAGCGGACGGCTCCGTAGGGCCCACGTCTGCGACGCTTCAGGGCCCCACGCCGACGGCGGGGGGCCTCGTGACGGCAGCTCCCGCGGGCCCCCGCTGTTCACGCCGGTTCCACCCCGTGGGCACCCGGGGGCCCGGGGCTGTCAGTGGGGCGTGGTCTGATGGGGGGCATGATCGAAGAGACGGAAACCATCGAGGAGTTTCTCGCCCGCCGCTCGGCCGACGTGGAGGAGGCGGTCCGCAAGGCCGCCGCGGCCGAGATCCTGCCCCGCTTCCGCCGCCTCGCCGCCCACGAGGTGGACCAGAAGAGCGGCCCGCACGACCTGGTGACGGACGCCGACCGGCTCGCCGAGCTGCGGCTGACCGAGGACCTCGGCGCGCTGCTGCCCGGCTCCGTGGTGGTCGGGGAGGAGGCCGTGCACGCCGACCCGGCGGTCTACGAGGCCCTCCGGGGCGACACCCCGGTCTGGATCGTCGACCCGGTCGACGGCACCCGTCAGTTCGTCCACGGCGACGACGGCTTCTGCACCCTGGTGGCCCTCGCCCACCGCGGCACCGTGGTCGCCTCCTGGACCTACGCCGCCGCGCGCGACCGGTTCGCCACCGCCATCCGCGGCCAGGGCGCCTTCCTCGACGGCGAGCGGCTGTTCGCCGGCCCGCCCGAGCCCGGCCGGGACCTCGTGGTCGCCACCTCCCACCCGGACTACACCACCGACGAACAGAAGCGCGCGCTGCGCGCCCTGTGGACCGACGGCCTCGCCCCGCGCGCGTGCGGCTCCGCGGGCCTGGAGTACCTCGCGATCGCCCGGGGCGAGCTGGACGCCGTCGCGTTCTCCTGGGAGGCCGCCTGGGACCACGCCGCCGGACTGCTCCTGGTCGAGGAGGCCGGCGGCACGCACCTCACCCTCACCGGCGAGCCGTTCCGCGTCACCGGCGGCAACGCCCTGCCGTTCACCGCCGCGCGGGACGCCGCCACCGCCCGCCGGGTGGCCGGTGTGCTGCGCACCGCCACCTGACCGCCCGGGGCCACCCGGACCGGGGGAGTGTCAGTGCCCCGGCATATCCTGATCCCGAATGGCCATCGGCTGACGAAGGGGTCCGAAGGTGCCGTCGATGCTCGATGCGGTAGTGGTGGGTGCGGGGCCGAACGGACTGACCGCCGCGGTGGAGCTGGCCCGCCGCGGTTTCTCCGTGGCCCTGTTCGAGGCGAAGTCCACGGTGGGCGGTGGCGCCCGCACGGAGGAGCTGACGCTGCCCGGCTTCCGGCACGACCCGTGCTCGGCCGCCCACCCCCTCGGCGTCAACTCCCCGGCGTTCCGCGCCCTCCCGCTCGACCGGTACGGCCTGGAGTGGCTGCACGCTCCGCTGCCCATGGCCCACCCGTTCCCGGACGGCACCGCGGCCGTGCTGTCCCGCTCGGTGGCCGAGACCGCCGCCTCCTTCGGACCGCGCGACGCGGGCACGTACCGCAGACTGGTCGAGCCCCTGCTCGCCCGCTGGGACACCCTCGTCCAGGACTTCATGTCCCTGCCGCTGACCGCGCTGCCCCGCGACCCGGTCACCCTCGCCCGCTTCGGCCTGGCCGGCCTGCCGCCGTCCACCTGGCTGATGCGCCGGTTCAAGGACGACCGGGTCAAAACCCTCTTCGCCGGCCTCGTCGCCCATGTGATGGCACCGCTGGGCGGCCTCGCCACCAGCGCCATCGGGCTGGTCTTCGCCCTGTCCGCGCACGCCCGCGGCTGGCCGGTGGCCCGCGGCGGCTCCCAGGCCGTCTCCGACGCCCTGGCCGCGTATCTGAGGGACCTCGGCGGTGCGGTGCACACCGACTTCGAGGTCAAGCGCCTGGACGACCTGCCGCCCGCGCGCGCGTACGTCTTCGACACCTCGCCCGCCGCGCTCGCCCGCATCGCCGGCCTCGGCGACTACTACGCGAACTACCGCTACGGCCCCAGCGTCTTCAAGATCGACTACGCGCTGGACGGCCCGGTGCCGTGGACCGCGCCCGAGGCCCGCATCGCCGGCACCGTCCAGATCGGCGCGAGCCAGGCCGAGATCGGCACCGCCCTGCGCGCCGCCTCCCGCGAGGGACGCGCCCCCGAGCGGCCCTTCATGATCACCGTGCAGCCGAGCGTGGCCGACCCCACCCGGGCCCCCGAGGGCAAACATGTCTTCTGGGCGTACGGCCATGTCCCGAACGGCTGGTCCGGGGACCTCACCGAGGCCATAGAACGCCAGCTGGAGCGCTTCGCGCCCGGTTTCCGCGACCGGGTGCTCGCCCGCGCGACGGCCGGGCCCGCCGAGATGGCCGCCCGCAACGCCAACTACGTCGGCGGGGACATCGCCTGCGGCGCGGCCTCCGGACTCCAGCTCCTGCTGCGTCCCAAGCTGTCCCTCTTCCCATACCACACCCCGCACCCGGCCGTGTTCCTCTGCTCCTCGGCCACACCGCCGGGACCCGGAGTGCACGGCATGTCCGGCCACAACGCGGCGAAAGCGGTCTGGCGGAGACTGAGGCAGAGCTGAACCGACGCGAGACGAGCCGGAGTTGCCCGGAAAGGTGCGACCGACATGACCAGCATCACCCTCGTCCAGGGCGACATCACCCGGCAGCACGCCGACGCCCTCGTCAACGCGGCCAACTCCTCGCTCCTGGGCGGCGGGGGAGTGGACGGCGCGATCCACCGCCGCGGTGGCCCCGCCATCCTGGCGGAGTGCCGCGCGCTGCGCGCCTCCCGGTACGGCAAGGGCCTGCCCACCGGCCAGGCGGTCGCCACCACGGCGGGCGACCTGGACGCCCGCTGGGTGATCCACACGGTGGGCCCCGTCTGGTCACCGGCCGAGGACCGCTCGGACCTCCTGGCCTCCTGCTACCGCGAGTCCCTGCGCGTCGCCGGCGAACTCGGCGCCCGCACGGTCGCGTTCCCCGCCATCTCCACCGGCGTCTACCGCTGGCCGATGGCGGACGCGGCCCGCATCGCGGTGGAGGCGGTACGCACCACCCCGACCACCGTGGAAGAGGCGCGGTTCGTCCTCTTCGACACCCACGCGTACGAGGCGTTCGCCCGGCAGTTGGGCGGACGGTAGACGGACCGGGGCCGCGCGGGGGACGGTAGGCAGGGGGACCGTGCGCCGGGCGGCAGGCGGACCGGGGCCGTGCGCCGGGCGGCAGGTGGGCCGGGGCCGTGCGTGGGACGGTAGACGGGCCGGGGCCGCAGGCGGGACGGCAGGCAGGTGGGACGGGACCGTGCGCCGGGCGGCAGGGGGGCCGGGGCCGTGCGGGACCGTAGGCAGACGGACCGGGGCCGCAGGCGGGACGGCAGGCAGGTGGGCCGGGGCCGCGCGCCGAACGGCAGGGGGGCCGGAGCTGTGCGGGACCGTAGACAGGCGGGCCGGGGTCGCGGGTGGGACGGTGGGCGACCAGCCTGGTCACCGTCGGCGACTCCTTCACGACCGGGGCCGTGCGCCGAACGGCAGGTGGGCCGGGGCCGTGCGTGGGACGGTAGACGGACCGGGGCGGCAGGCGGGACGGCAGGCAGGTGGGACGGGGCCGCGCGCCGAACGGCAGGGGGCCGAGGCCGTGCGGGACCGTAGGCAGGCGGGCCGGGGTCGTGGGCGGGACGGCAGGCGACCAGCCTGGTCACCGTCGGCGACTCCTTCACGACCGGGACCGTGCGCCGAACGGCAGGCGGACCGGAACCGCGCTCCGAACGGCAGGCGGCCAGCCTGGGCGCTGTTGGCGGCTCCTTCGCCAGCGGGACCGCGCCCGCGACGGCAGGCGGGCCGGGCCGTGCGCGCCCCGGGCCGGTGGCCGGTCAGCCCCGGGGCGCCGGTGGCGGCTCCTCGTCCGGCCGGCGCATCGTGCCCGACGGCAGACCGCCCTGGTCGCGCAGGCGCCGGCAGACGTCCGCCAGCGCGGTGATGCCGGCGCAGTTTTCCCCGTCGCGCTCGGGCCACACCACGCCGAAGGCACACGGTTCCAGGTCCGCCACGGTGCGGTAGAGGATGTCGGGCCGGGGGAAGAGCTCCGCCGCCACGGCCGGCAGAAAGGCGATCGCGCCGTCGAAGGAGACGGCCGACAGCAGCGATTCGACCCGGCTCACATGGTGGTCGGTGTAGCGCACGCGGGTGCCGTCCGGCCGGGGGTCCACGGCCCAGAAGCACCGCTCGACGGGGGACACCTCCTGGGCCAGGCTGACCATCGGCCGCTCGGCGAGGTCCGCCAGCCGCAGCGTGCCACGCCGGGCGAGCGGGTCGGTGGCGGACAGGCACACCACACGCGGCTCCGTGGTGAGCGGCTCGGTGGCCAACCCGCCCGGAACCGGCAGATAGGCGAAGGCCGCGTCGACCTTCCCGACCGACAGGGCCGTAGCCTGCTCCACCAGGTCCAGCACCCGGAAGTCGATCTCGAGGCGGGGGTACAGGGTGGTCAGGGCGGCGATCACCCGGCGGGTCGCCGCCAGCGTCGCGGCGCAGTCGGTGAGCCCCACCCGCAGGGTCAGCCCGTCCTTGCCGTCCGCGGGATGCCGGGCGGCGTGCCGGAGTTCGTCCGCGGCGCCCACCACGTTCCGTACCAGCGGGAGCAGCGCCTGGCCCAGCGGCGTCAGCTCCACCTTGCGGCTGGTACGGGCGAACAGCTGGACGCCGAGGCGGCGTTCGAGGGTCCGGATCTGCTGGCTCAGGGCGGGCTGGGTCAGGTACAGCCGAGCGGCGGCGCGGCCGAAGTGCAGCTCCTCGGCCAGTGTCAGCAGCGACCGCAGTTGATGAACGGCAGGGTCGTCCGTGACCAGCATCGCCGGTGCCTCCCATCCGAGCGGAACGGGTCTGTGATCCATCACGCATGCTAATCGATGGACGATTGCATGGCTCCTCGCATTCACGGGAAGCTGTTGGCGCTTAGACGTGCCAGCGGGGGATTCCAGCCGTGCGAGACGGCGTTGGCCGAAAGCTATCGTCACGGCTTTTCATTTCAGCCTGGCCGGATCGCCCGCGCACGCAGGGCGCTTGGCAGTTGCGCAGGAGTGTTCGTCGGTTCGGAGGCAGATGGATCCGTAGCGCCATGGTCGTTGACCATGGCAGGCAGGTCCTGGCGGGCCGGACCGTCGACCCTCGTCGAGCACCATCCGGACGTGGATCCGCGAATACGCGGACGCCAACCCAGGAGCGGTGAAGTGAGAATTCGATCAGTGTTTCGTCCGCAATCCGTCCTGCCCGAACAGCGCGAGTCCGATTTCGCGTCCATACGCGCCTGTGCGATGGAGGAGTGTTGAACGAAAACATAACGGGGGCTTCGTTCTCCGGGACGGTATCGCAGAGATTAATGGGACTGCTTGACCGTTACCGGCGGATCGACGAGACACTCGCGGCCGGCGACCCGCAGGACCCGCCGGGCGGCGAGGACGGCACGGACACCGCGGCGGGCGCGGGCTGTGCCGACGTCCACCGGGAGCGCATCGAGCGCTTCGTCGAACGCCGTGCGCCGATCCACTTCGTGATCCCGGCGTTTCCCGCGAAATCGCCGAACCGCAGCAAGGTGCTCGGCGCGCTGCCCGACCTCGGGGAGCACCTCGCGCTCGGCTTCCTCCAGTCGCTGTGCGACTACATCGGGCACTTCTACGAGCCGGGCGCCCGGATCACCATCTGCTCCGACGGACACGTCTTCGGTGACGTCGTCGGCGTCACGGACCACGCCGTGACCGCGTACCGGCAGGCCCTGGCGGAGATGATCGAGGAATCGGGCTTCTCCTCCCTCGACCTCTACGGCCTCGACGACGCCTTCTGCACCACCGACTACCCCAAGCTGCGCCGCCTCCTGGAGGAGAACTACTGCGCTCCCCTGGCCGAGCTGCGCGAGAAGGTGCGCAACGACCGCACCACCCAGGCGCTGTTCAACGGCATCCACCGGTTCATGTTCGAGGACGCCGTGGCGCGGCGCGGCGACCAGGCCACCCGCAGCCAGCTGCGCAAGGACTCCAAGGAGACGGCGTACCAGACCATTCTCCGCTCCAACGCCTGGAGCCGGGTCGTCGCCGAGAAGTTCCCGCAGGCGGTACGGCTGTCGATACACCCCCAGGCACCGGACTCGGAGAAGCTCGGGCTGAGGCTGCTGCGCACCAAGGACGGCTGGCTGACCCCCTGGCACGGAGTGGTCCTGGACGACGGCGTCAACCGGTACCTGGTCCGGCGGTGGGACGCCGAGAAGGTGCACGGCTCCGTCGTCTGGCGCAACGGCCGGCCCAGCCATTTCGTGGCCCCTCACCTCTCCGTGACCGCCTGAGGCGGTGCCCGGCCGCGGCGCCGGAGCGCGCCGCGTGGACGCACATCCAGAAAGGAACACCACGACATGACGATGTCGACGCCTGCCCTCGGGACGCTGGAGCACATCCCGCTGCGCCCCTTCGGCCGGGTGATCGAGGCCCCGGGCGGGGACGCACCGGTCGGTGACATCCCCGTGGACACCCTGGCGCGCTGGACGGAGGAGTCCCGGGTGCTCGTGCTGCGCGGATTCCGGCTCATGGGCACCCAGGAGTTCGCCGACTACTGCCGCCGGTGGGGCGAGGTGCTGAAGTGGGAACCGGGGGAGGTGATCGACCTCGTCGTCGAGGACAACCCGCGCAACTACCTGTTCGCCAGCGGTGACGTGCCCTTCCACTGGGACGGCGCCTTCGTGGAGGCCGACCCGCGCTACTTCTTCTTCCAGTGCCTGGACGCCACACCGGGCGCCGGCGGCGAGACCGTCTTCTCCGACACCACGGCCGTCTACCGGGACGCCGACGCCGAGGAGCGCCGGCGCTGGGAGCGGATCAGCATCACCTACACCACCGAGAAGATGGTGCACTACGGCGGCGAGGTCACCGAACGGCTCGTCGCCCAGCACCCCGCGACCGGCGTGCCCGTGCTGCGATTCGCCGAACCGCTGGACCCGGACCGCTACAAGAACCCGGTCTCCGTACGGGTGGACGGCGTCGACGAGCCGGAGGCGGACGCGTTCGTCGCCTCCCTCGCCGAGCGGCTGCACCGCCCCGAGTACTGCTACGCCCACGACTGGCGCAAGGGCGACATCGTCATCGCCGACAACTTCGCGCTGGTCCACGGACGCAACGCCTTCACCGGGCCGACCTCCCGGCATCTGCAACGGGTCGAGGTCATCTGACCCCGCCCGGCGGCGTCCCGCACGAGGCAACCGTTCCCAGCACAGGTGGAGCTAGCGCATGAGTATCGGCATCGTGGGCACCGGCATCTCCGGCCTGCACCTGGCCCTCGGACTGCGGCAGTCCGGTATCGACGCCACCCTGTACACGGCTCAGGACCCGGACGGCATCCGCAGCGGGCCGCCGTCGAACTTCGTCACCCGGTTCCACTCCACCCGGGAACGGGAGAGGGCACTCGGCCTGACCGAATGGGCGTCCGGCGCGTACGACAACGCCTGGATGCACCTGTCCGTCGAAGCACCCGGCGGACCGTCGTTCCGCGCCGAACTGCCCCGGCCGGCCAGCTCGGTCGACTTCCGGATGTACCTCGCCGCGCTGCTGGAGGAGTACCAGCGGCGCGGCGGGGACACGGTCCTGCGGAAGGTGCCCGACCGGGCCGGCCTCGCCCGGCTCGCCGAACGGCACGACCTCGTGGTGGTCGCGGCCGGCCGGGGCGGGCTGGCGGACACGTTCCCGCGCGACCCGGCCCGCTCGCCCTACCAGCAGGCCCCGCGCCACCTCGCCGGCGGGCTCTTCCACGGCGTCCGGCCGCCCGACCCGCCGGGCATGACGATGCACATGCTGCCCGGCGCCGGCGAGATCCACGCCCCGACATACCACTCCTTCGCCGGGCAGGTGACGGCGGTGCTGGTCGAGGCGGTGCCCGGCGGCCCGCTGAGCGCGCTCACCGACCACGACGACCAGGGCGACCCCGGGCGCTTCACCAAGGAACTGCTGCACCTGATCGCCGCGCACGCGCCCACGCTGCACGCCCGGATAGACGAGCGGGAGTTCGCCCTGACCCGCCCCGTGGACATGCTCCGCGGGGCCGTGCTGCCGATGGTGCGGCACGGCTGGGCGCGGCTCGCCGACGACCGGTACGCGCTGGCGATCGGGGACGCCTGGATCACCAACGACCCGCTCACCGCCCAGGGCGCCAACCTCGGCTCCCGGCTGGCCTTCCAGCTGGCGGACGCCCTGCGGGAGCACGGCGGGGCGTACGACGAGACGTTCTGCCGGACGGTGTCGGACCGGCTGTGGGAGACGGCCCGGCCCGTCGTGGACTGGACCAACCAGTTCATCGGCCCGCCCCCGCCCCGGATGGGCACCCTGCTGACCGCCGCCGCGGCCGACCAGCGGGTGGCGGACGCCTTCGTCGCCCGGCTCGACGACCCGGCCGCCATGTGGCGGGCCGTCGGCACCGAGCGCGGCACCGAGGAGTTCATCGCACAGGCACAGTCAGTGAGGAGCGCGGTATGAACGTGCGAGTCGGCCTGGTCTGGGACGCGGTCGGGCGGATCGAGGGCGGCCGGCAGCTGCTCCAGGTCGCCCGGCAGGCGGGTGCGGACACCTTCCTCGTCTTCGACCACCTCATCAACGTCTTTCCCCGGCAGGCCTGGGACACCGGTTTCGGTCACCTGGCCGCGGACCTGCCGACCCCCGACCGCTGCCTGGACTTCGCCACGGTCCTCGGCAACCTCGCCCCGCAGGCCGGGCCGGTACGGCTCGCCGTCGGCGTCACCGACCCGCACCGCCGGCACCCCGCCGTCCTGGCCCAGACGGCACTGACCCTCGCCCAGCTCACCGAACGGGCGCCGGTGCTGGGCATCGGCGCGGGAGCGCTGGAGAACCTGGTGCCGTTCGGGGTGCCGCACGACGACCAGGTGGGCCGGGTGGAGGAGGCGCTGCGCGTGCTGCGGCTGCTGCTCTCCGGCGAGGGGCCGCACGACTTCCAGGGCCGGTACTTCACCCTGGACCGGGCGATCATGGGCCTGCCCGCGCCCGCGGGCCGGGCGCCGCTGATCTGGCTCGGCGCCAACCACCGGCGGATGCTGACCCTGGCCGGCCGCTATGCCGACGGGTGGCTGCCCTCGGAGCTGATGAGCCCCGACGAGTACGCTCGGCGGCTGGCCGTGGTGCGCGCCGCCGCCGCGGACGCCGGCCGGGACCCCGACGCGGTGCTGCCCGCCGGCGGGGTCCCGATCGTGGTCGCGGAGACCGACGCGGCCGCGCACGCGCTGCTGCGGGCCACCCCGATCCGCTTCCTGGCGCTGCACGCCGGCGCCCGGGCCTGGCGCCGCCACGGCGCCGCCCACCCCTTCGGGGAGCACTACCGGGGCCTGGTGGAACTGCTGCCGCACCTGCTGACCAGGCAGGAGGTCGAACAGGCCCTGGCGGCCGTCCCCGACGAGGTGGTCGCCGACCAGGTCCTGGTCGGCAGCCGGGAGACCGTGCTGAAGCGGATCGGCGAACTGCTCGACGCCGGCATGCGGCACCCCATGCTGATCCCCGCCTCCGCCCTCGCCTCCCCCGAGGCCGCCGGATTCACCGTGCGGTCCGTGGGCTGGTTCACCGGCCGGCTGCGCTCCGGGGCGAACTCCGCGGAGGTGCCCGCATGAGCATCGGCGTCGTCGGCTCCGGCATCTCCGGACTGCAACTGGCGCTGCGCCTCCAGCAGTTGGACATGCCAGTCACCGTGTACTCGGAGCACGACATCGACGGCCTGCGCACCGGACGGCCGCGCAACTTCCCCGCCCGGTTCGGCCGTACCCAGCAACGCGAGCGCGAACTCGGCGTCTTCGACTGGGACTTCGCCGACGCCCAGGTCCGGCACTGGGCGGTCACCGCGCACCCCGGGGAAGGGGAGCCGCCGCTGCGGTTCCTCGCAGCCCTCCGGCCGCCCTCCAGCGTCGTGGACTTCCGGATCTACCTGCCGCACCTGCTGACCGCGTACGTCGACCGCGGCGGCGAACTGGTCACCGGCGACCACGCGGTGGAGGACCTGGCGGCCCGCCACGACCTCCTGGTCGTCGCCAACGGCAGCCGCTCGGTACGGCGGCTGTTCCCGGCCGACCCCGACCGCTCGCCGTACACCACGCCGCAGCGCGTCCTGTGCGCCGGGATCTACCACGGCATCACCGAGGAGGTGCCGCACTCCCTCGACATCCACTTCCTGCCCGGCGCCGGCGAGATCCTGCGGCTGCCGTTCTTCTCGCCGGCCGGGCGGGCGGACGTCCTCGCCTTCGAGGCCGTACCGGGCGGCCCCCTGGAAGCCGTCTGCCACCTCGACGCCGACGCCGACCCCGCCGGATTCCGGCGGCGGGTCCTCGACCTGGTCGCCGAGTACGCCCCCGGCTTGCGGGAACGCCTCGACACCCGCGCGTTCGCCCTGACCGGGCCCGGCGAACTGGCCCAGGGGGCGATCACCCCGGTGGTCCGCCGGGGCTGGGCACGGCTGGACGACGGCACCTGCGCCCTGGCCATCGGGGACGCCTGGATCACGAACGACCCGCTCACCGCCCAGGGCGCCAACCTCGGCTCGCACACCGCCTTCGCGCTGGCGGACCTCCTCGCCGGCGCCACGGCCCCCTACGACGAGGCGTTCTGCCGCGCCGCCTCGGCACGGCTGTGGGAGCACGCCCGGCACGTCGTGGAGTGGAGCAACGCCTTCCTGCGGCCCCCGGCGCCGCACGTGGCCGGACTGCTCGGCCGGGCGGCGGCGGACCGGCGGATCGCCGACGCCTTCGTCAGCCGTTTCGGCGATCCCGTCGCGATGTGGCGCACGCTCTCCAGCCCCGAGGGCGTGACCGCCTTCGTCGCCGACTGCGAGGGGACCGTGCCCGCACCCGCCGGATGAGCGGAACCGGCGGGCACCGGAGCGAACCGACCAAGACACAGCTCACCATTCGGCACACAAGGGAGCACGATGACCTTCCCGGACATGGTCCACGACGAGAAGGGCCGCCTCATACCCGAGTCGGAGCAGACCGCGGTGTGGCTGCTCGGCGGCCTGGCGCAGGTACGCGTGCCCGGTTCCGCGACCCGGAACAGCTTCACGGTCGTCCAGCACACCGGAAACCGCGGGTACAACACCCCGCTGCACATCCACGACTACGAGGACGAGGTCTTCATCGTCCTGGACGGGACCCTGCGCATGATCTGCGACGGGGAGGAGCACGTCGCCGAGGCGGGCACCACCATGATCGTCCCGCGGACGGTCCCGCACGGCTTCGTGACGACCTCCGACGACGCCCGCTTCCTCACCATCCACTCCACGCCGCAGCCGGACCGCAGGCCGCAGTTCGACCTGTTCCTCGAGGCGGAGATACCGCACGCCAAGACGCTGACGCTGCCCACCGAGGACGTGGGCGGCCCCGACCTGGACCACATCATCGCCCTGGGCTCGACGTACGCCTACCGGTACGCGGGCCCGCCGCCCGCCCCGTAACCGCCCCGGCCGGGCACCCCACGGCGGGGCGACAGACATATCCATCCCGACAGAAGAGACACCATGTCGTTGAAGCTCCTTTCCCTGATGCTGTGCGTGTTCGGCATCACCACCGGTGAATTCGTGATCGCCGGCATCCTGCCGGATGTCGCCGGTGACCTCGACGTGTCGATCCCCGCCGCCGGACTGCTGGTCACGGCGTACGCCATCGGAATGATCCTCGGCGGTCCGGTCATGACCGCGCTCACCGCCCGCTACGCGCGCAAGCCGCTCATCGTGGCCCTGCTTGCGGTGGTCGTCGTCGGCAACCTCGCCTCGGCGCTGGCCCCCGTCTACTCCGTGCTGTTCGTGGCCCGCGTGGTGACGGCCCTGGTCACCGCCACCTTCTTCGCCAACGCCATCGTCATCGCCGCGTCCACCGCGCCCGAGGGCAAGCAGGCGTCCACCGTCTCCAAGCTGGTCTTCGGGATGAACCTGTCCATGATGCTGGGCGCGCCCATCGGCACCTTCATCGGCAACCACTTCGGGTGGCGGGCGACCTTCGGCACCATCACCGTGGTCTGCCTCGCCGGTCTGCTGCTGGTGCTGCCGCTGGTCCCGGCCGTGGAGAGCGCGACGTCCGGCGGCTCCGCGGTGGCGGAGCTGCGCGTCTTCCGCGACCGCAGCGTGCAGCTCGCCATCCTCATCACCGCCGTCGCCAACATGGGCCTGCTGATGGTCTTCACCTACTTCGCCCCGCTGCTCACCGACGTCAGCGGCTTCGCCGAGGGCGCGGTCGCGGTGCTGCTCCTGGTCTACGGCGTGGGCGCGGCGGTCGGCAACTTCGCCGGCGGCTGGCTGTCCGACCGCGCGCTGATGCCGTCGCAGGTCGGCCTGCTCGGGCTGCTCACCGCGGGCCTGGTGGTCATGTGGGCGGTCAGCGGCAGCACCGTCGCCAGCGCGGTCATGGTGTTCGTGATCGGCGCGCTCGGCTTCTCCGTCATCCCCGGCATGCAGACCCGCGTCCTGACCACCGCCAGTTCGGCGCCGACCCTGGCGATCGCGGTGAACGCCTCCGCCTACCAGATCGCCGCCGCCCTGGCCGGCTGGCTCGGCGGCCGCATCATCGACGGCCCCGGCCTGAAGCCGGTCTACCTCGCCGCCGCCGCGGTCACCGTCCTCGGCATCCTGCTCAGCTGCTACGCCTGGTACCGGGACCGCGCCACGGCCGGCACCGGCGTGGAGGGCACGACGACGGAGACCTCGCCGGCCTGACCCTCCGCCCGGCGGAGCGCGCGCTCCCGGCCGGGCAGGACGGCCCCGCCGTTCGCACCGCACCCGGCCCCGTCCCGCGCGGGGCCGGGCAGGCCCCGCCGGGGAACACCCGGCCGACACCTCACGAGGGGGAACCATGAGCCGTGAGTCCGCCCTGGTCACCGGCGACTGGGCCGAGCGCCGCCTCGGCACCGGCGGGACGGTGTTCGTCGAGACCGCGAACGACGACACCGACTACCGCAAGGGCCATCCGCCGGGCGCCGTCTTCATCAACTGGAGCGAGTTCCAGGACGATGTGCGGCTCGGTGTCATCGGCCGGGAGGCGTTCGAGGAGCTGATGCGGGCCAAGGGCATCGCCGACGACGACACCGTCGTCCTGTACTCCGCCAACGCCAACCTGCTGGCCGCGCTGGCGTACTGGTACTTCACCCTGTACGGCCACCGGTCCGTGCGGCTGCTCGACGGCGGGCGCGCCAAGTGGGAGGCGGAGGGCCGGCCCCTGACCGCCGAACCGGTGCGCCGCCCGCCGGCCCCGTACCGCGCCGCGGGTCCCGACCCGTCGGTACGGGCCCTGCGCGACGACGTGCTCGCCGCCATCGGCACCCACACCCTCCTCGACGTGCGCTCGCCCGAGGAGTACACGGGCCGCACCTTCGCCCCCGGCTTCGCGGGCGAGGCGTTCGCCCCCGGCAACAACCCGCACGAGGTGGCGCAGCGCCCCGGTCACGTCCCCGGCGCGGTCAACCTCCCCTGGGACACCGCCGTCAACGCCGACGGCACGTTCCGCTCCGACGAGGAGCTGCGACGCGCCTACGCCGCGGCGGCACCCGGGCGCGGCGTCATCACCTACTGCTGGGTCGGCGCCCGCTCCGCGCACACCTGGTTCGTCCTGCGGGAACTGCTGGACCGGCCCGACGTGCGCAACTACGACGGCTCCTGGGCGGAGTACGGCTCGCTGGTCGGGGTGCCGGTCGAACGGGGCGACGGCCCGGCCTGACACCCGCCCCGCCCGGCACTTGCCCACCGATCCACCGACAACCCGAAGGGGGCAGGGCCGGCCCGTCCGGGCCGGCTCATCACCTGATGACCGAACGTGACACGAACCGCTCCACCGGCGCCCGCCCCGCACCCGGCCGGCTGCACGGCAAGGTCGCCCTGGTGACGGGCGCCAGCTCGGGCATCGGCGAGGCCGCCGCCAAGGCCCTGGCCGCCCAGGGGGCGAGCGTGGTGCTGGCGGCCCGGCGCGAGAGCGAACTCGACCGGGTGGCCGGGGAGATCACCGCCGCCGGCGGCGCCGCCCTCGCCGTGCGCACCGACGTGACGGTGGACGAGGACCTCGCCGCCGCCGTGCGGGCCGCCGAGCGGCACTTCGGCGGGCTGGACATCGCCTTCAACAACGCCGGGGCCCTCGGCTCCACGGGCCTGCTCGAAGAGCAGAAACCCGAGGCGTGGGCCGAGGACATCACCCTCGTCCTCACCAGCGTCTTCCTGTCCATGCGGCACGAACTGCCGGCCATGCGCCGGCGCGGCGGCGGCTCGATCGTCAACAACGCCTCCCAGCTCGGCGTGGTCGGCTTCGGCGCCGGAATCAGCTCCTACGTGGCCGGCAAGCACGGGGTGGTCGGCCTGACCAAGGCCGCCGCGCTGGAGTACGCCCGCCACAACATCCGGGTCAACGCGCTCGCGCTGGCGACCGTGGACACGCCGATGTACCGCGCCTCCGTGGGCGACAGCCGGGAGATGGCGGACATGTTCACGAGCCTGCATCCCCTCGGCCGCATCGGCAGCCCCGAGGAGGCGGCCTCGGCCGTGGCCTACCTGGCGGGCGACGAGGCGGCCTTCTTCACCGGCTCGGTGCTGGTCATGGACGGTGGATGGAGCGCGCAGTGATCCCCGTGGCCGCGGCCCGGCCCGGACACGTCGGCGACGGACTGCCCGCCGTCGTCGGCGCCGGGCTCAAGGTGCCGCTGGTGACCGGCGAGTGGGTGCCGTACGCCGGTCTCGACCACGCCGCGAGCACCCCCAGCCTGGTCGCCGTGCGGGACGCGGTGGACGAGCTGCTGCCCTGGTACAGCGGCGTGCACCGCGGCACGGGGTTCGTCTCCCAGGTCGCCACCCGCGTCTACGAGCGGGCCCGGCAGGAGGTACGGCGCTTCACCGCGGCCCCGCCGGACGCCACGGTGGTCTTCACCCGCAACACCACCGACGCGCTCAACCTGCTGGGCCGCTGCCTGCCCGAGCCGACGGCGGTGTTCCGGTTCTCCACCGAGCACCACGCCGCGCTGCTGGCCTGGCGCGGGCACCGGGTGCACCGGCTGGCGACGCCGGACACCCCGGCCGAGGCGCCCGCCGTGCTGGCGAAGGCGCTCGCCGACGCCCCCGGCGGACCGAAGCTGGTGGTGATCACCGGCGCCTCCAACGTGACCGGTGAGCTGTGGCCGGTGGCGGAGCTGGCCGAGGTGGCCGCCGCGCGGGGCGCGCGTACCGTGCTCGACGCCGCCCAGCTCGCCGGGCACCGGCCGCTGGACCTGGCCGGCTGGGGCGTGGACTGGGCGGCGCTGTCCGGGCACAAGATGTACGCGCCGTTCGGCGCGGGCGCCCTGGTGGGCGCCGTCGACTGGCCGGCCGCCGCCGACCCGTATCTGGCCGGCGGCGGAGCCACCGCCGCGGTGGCCGAGCAGGACGACCGGACGGCCGTCACCTGGTCCGCCCTGCCGCACCGGCACGAGGGCGGGTCCCCGAACCTGGTGGGCGCGCACGCCATGGCGGTCGCTGGCCGGTCGCTGGCCGGCGCCGGCTGGCCCGCCGTGACCCGCCACGAGGAGGAGCTGACCACCCGGCTGCGCGAGGGGCTGGCCCGTATCCCCGGGGTACGGGTGCTCAGCCTGTGGCCCGGCGGACATCCCCGGCTCGGCGTGGTCGCGTTCAGCGTCGGCCGCTGCGGCGGCGAACCGGCGGACCAGCGGCTGGTGGCGACCGCGCTGTCCGCCGAATACGGCATCGGCCTGCGCGACGGCGCCTTCTGCGCCCACCCGGCGGTCCGCGCCCTGCTGCGGGACGCCGACGGCCACCAGCCCGACCGGGCCCTGCGGGCCAGTGTCGGCCTCGGCAGCACCGCCGAACACGTCGACCGGCTGCTGGCCGCCCTCGCCGACCTGGTCCGCGACGGACCGCGCTGGAGGTACGGGCACCCGGACGAGGGATGGCGGCCCGTGCCGGACCCCCGGCCCGCACCCGTCCTCGTACGGTGAGCCGGGGCCGTGGCCCGCCGGAGGCGGCCCGACCGCCGCACAGCTTCGGAACTCAGCGTGGAGGCACCACTGGACACCGCACCACCGGAACCGCGGGGGCCCCTCGGCACCCCGCCCCCGGAACCACCGGACACCGCGCACGGCGCGGCACGACGGCCCGCCCCCGGCGCCCCGCCCCCGGCCCGGCCCGCGCGGCCCGTGCGCCGGTTCGGCGTGATGCTCTACCCGGACCAGCCCTTCCCGGTCCTCGCCGAACGCCTGCGCCTGCTGGAGGACCTCGGCTTCGACCAGGTCTTCCTGCCCGACCACAGCGCCGACCTGCGGGACGCGCGTCGGCCCTGGTTCGACAGCTGGTCGGTGCTGGCCACCGCCGCCGTGGTGACCCGCCGCGTCCGGCTCGGCACGCTGGTCGCCAACCAGATCCTGCGCCCTCCCGCCCAGCTCGCCAAGCAGGCGATCGCCCTCGACCACCTGTCGGGCGGCCGCTTCGAACTGGGCGTCGGGGCCGGGATCTTCCCGTGGGACCACTACAGCGTGGGGCAGGAACCCTGGTCCCCGAAGGAGCGGGCCGAACGGTTCGCGGACTACGTCGCGATCGTCGACGGCGTGCTGCGCGGCGGCGTCTTCAGCCACCGGGGCACGCGGCTGTGGGTGAAGGACGTGGTGACCGTGCCCGGTTCCGCGCAGCGCCCGCGGCTGCCGATCACCGTCGGCGGCCAGTCGCCGACCCTCGTCCGGGTCGCCGCCGAACTCGCCGACGCGTGGAACACCCACGGCCCGCCCGGCGCGAGCGACACCGAGGTGCTCGCCATCACCGCCGAGCAGAACGAACGGCTCGACCGGCTCGCCGAGGCCGCCGGCCGGGACCCCGCGAGCGTGCGGCGCTCGTACACCGTCTTCGGCCCGTGGGACCCACGGACCGGACGGCACACCTACGAGGAGATCTTCGAGCGGTTCCTCGCCGCCGGTGTCTCCGAATTCGTCCTCGACTGGCCTGGGGAGGCGCATCTGGAGGAGTTCGAACGAGTCGCCCGTGAGGTGATCCCGCCGCTGCGGACCGGCTGACGGTACCCACCGCACCGGAGCACCACCTCACGAGCACCCACGACGCGATCCTGTGCCGGGTGTCCCGGCCGCGAAGCGCCGGGACACCGATGTGCCGCACGGGGGATCACAGCGATTCGGCAGTTCCACACACGGGTGTTCCCCACAGGACACCCGAGGATCCGCGTGAAGGTGTGACACACACATGACCGAACACACCACCCGCCACCCGGCCGGCCGCACCGTGACACGGGGCGACCGGCAGTACGCCGATCTGGTGAGCGGGCTCAACCAGCGTTACCAGGCCCGGCCCGAGTCCATACGGCTCGTACGGTCCACCGACGAGGTGGTCGCGGCCGTCCAGCAGGCCGTCGACCAGGGCAAGCGGATCAGCGTCCGTTCCAGCGGACACTGCTACGAGGACTTCGTGCACCACCCCGACGTCCAGATGATCGTGGACATGTCGGGCATGAGCGCGGTGTACCACGACGAGCGGCGCGGCGCCGTCGCCGTCGAGTCCGGCGCCACCAACCTCCGTACCTACCAGACCCTCTACCCCGAGTGGGGCGTCGTCGTCCCCACCGGGTTCTGCTACTCGGTCGCCATGGGCGGCCACGTCAGCGGCGGCGCCTGGGGACCGCTGTGCCGCCTGCACGGCCTGGTCGTCGACCACCTCTACGCCGTGGAGGTGGTCGTGGTCGACGCCCGGGGCAGGGCCCGCGCGGTGGTCGCCACCCGCGAGGCGGACGACCCCCGCCGCGACCTGTGGTGGGCCCACACCGGCGGCGGGGGCGGCAACTTCGGCATCGTCACCCGCTACTGGTTCCGCTCCCCGGACGCCACGGGCCGCGACCCCGGCGCACTGCTGCCGAAGCCGCCCGCGCAGCTGCTGGTCAGCGCGGTCGGCTGGGCGTGGAGCGAGCTGAGCAGGCAGGAGTTCTGCCAACTGGCGCGCAACTACGCCGAGTGGCACGTCGCCCACCGCGGACCCGACGACCCGCACCGCGCGCTCATCAGCCAGCTGGTGCTCAACCACCGCTCCGCCGGACAGGTCGGCCTGCTCGCCCTGGTCGACGCCACCGCGCCGGACGCGGAGCAGATCCTCGCCGACTACCTCAAGCACATCGGCTACGGCATCGGCGCCGAACACGGCGCGCTCACCCGGCACATGGGCGACCTGCCCGCCCTGCCCCAGTTCGCGGCCCCCCGCCGGCTGCCCTGGCTCCAGGCGGTACGGATGCTCGGCACCACCAACAGCGTCCTCAACGACCCCACGCTGCGCGCCGAGTACAAGTCCTCGTTCATGCGGGCCGCCTTCCCCGACAGCCACCTGGACGCGCTGTACAAGCACCTCACCCGCGACGACATCGACAACCCGGACATCAGCGTGCAGCTGACGTCGTACGGCGGCCGGATCAACGCGGTGGACCCCGCCGCGACCGCCGCACCCCACCGCGACGCCGCGTTCAAGATGCTCTGGCAGGTCTTCTGGAACGACCCCGCCGACGACGACCGGTACATCTCCTGGGCCCGCGACTGCTACCGCGAGGTCTACGCGGACACCGGCGGCGTCCCGGTGCCCAACGAGGTGACCGACGGCTGCTACGTCAACTACCCCGACATCGACCTCGGCGACCCCCGGTTCAACACCTCGTCCACCCCCTGGCACACCCTCTACTACAAGGACAACTACCCGCGCCTGCAGCGCGTCAAGGCGAAGTGGGACCCGCGGAACGTCTTCCGGCACAGCCAGTCCGTCCAGCCGCCCGCCGCCTGACGGCACCCCGGCCCGTACCGCGCGGCCCCCGTCCGACGGGCGCCGCGCGGCCCCGGCCGCCGGGGGACGCCCACGCCCTGCCCGCGGGCCCCGGCGGAGCGCGTGACATCATCGTCGGGTCCGGGAACAGCCGTACGAAAGCCGAGAAGCACGATGAACCCCGCTCTGCTGGACGACTTCTCCCTGGAGATGACCGGCAAGGACGTGCCCCGGCTGGAAGAGGCGCGCGACGGCATCCCGCCGGGCACCCGGATCAACATCACCTTCCTGGCCGGCGAGGACACCGAGACCCGGCTGACGGCGGCCCGCGCGGTCAAGCGGCTCGGCTTCGTCCCCGTACCGCACATCTCCGCCCGCCGCCTGCCCTCCCGGCCCGCGCTGGAGGAGTTCCTCGCCGGGCTGGCGGCCGACGGCACCGCCGAGAACGTGTTCGTCGTCGGCGGCGACCCCGCCCGGCCCGAGGGCCCCTTCGAGGACGCCCTCGCCGTCCTGCGCACCGGGCTGCTGCGCCGCCACGGCGTCCGGCACGTCGGTATCGCCGGCTACCCGGAAGGCCACCCCGGCATCACCGACCGGGCCCTGTGGACGGCGCTCACCGACAAGGCGGCCGCCCTGGACGCGGACCGCTTCGGCGGCGACGTCATCACCCAGTTCGGCTTCGACGCGGACCCGGTCCTCGCCTGGCTTGAGGCCCTGCGTGCCCGGGGCGTGCGCCTGCCCGTCCGGGTCGGCGTCCCCGGACCCGCCGGGGTGCGCCGGCTGCTGGGCTACGCCACCCGGTTCGGCGTCGGCACCAGCGCCTCCGTCGCCCGCAAGTACGGGTTCTCGCTGACCAACCTCATGGGCACCACCGGCCCGGACCGCTTCCTGCACGCGCTGGCCGAACGCTACGACCCCGCCCGGCACGGCGTGGTGAAGGTGCACTTCTACACCTTCGGCGGACTGCGCGCCACCGCCGAGTGGATCGACGGCTTCCGGCGGCAGCACGCCCCCGCCCCCGCATGGACGTGAACCGGTGAAGATCCGGGTCGGCGCAGGTTGATGTCGGTTTCCCGCCAGCACACGGGGCGGGAGGTGTTCGATGCTGAAGGCATGCGAACAGGCACTCACCTCGACCGGGAGCACTGCGTACGCGCGGTGCGCTCCAAGGACGCGCGGTTCGACGGATGGTTCTTCACGGCCGTCCTGACCACCCGCATCTACTGCCGCCCGAGCTGCCCGGTCGTGCCGCCCAAGCCGGAGAACATGACGTTCTACCCGAGCGCCGCCGCCTGCCAGCAGGCCGGGTTCCGGGCCTGCAAACGCTGCCGCCCCGACACCAGCCCCGGCTCCCCGGAGTGGAACCTGCGCGCCGACCTGGTCGCCCGCGCCATGCGGCTGATCGCCGACGGCGTCGTCGACCGCGAGGGCGTCCCCGGACTCGCCGCCCGGCTCGGCTACAGCACCCGCCAGGTGGAGCGGCAACTGCTCGCCGAACTGGGCGCCGGCCCCCTCGCGCTCGCCCGCGCCCAGCGCGCCCAGACGGCTCGGCTGCTCATCGAGACCACCGCGCTGCCCATGGCCGAGATCGCGTTCGCGGCCGGTTTCTCCTCGGTCCGTTCGTTCAACGACACCGTCCGCGAGGTCTTCGCCCTGTCCCCGAGCGAGCTGCGCGCCCGGGTGCCCGCGAGCGGCGCCGGCACCCCCGGCGTGCTCACCCTGCGGCTGCCGTTCCGCGCCCCGCTCAACCCGTCCAACCTCTTCGGCCACCTCGCCGCCACCGCCGTACCCGGCGTGGAGGAGTGGCGGGACGGCGCCTACCGCCGCACGCTGCGGCTGCCCTACGGCCACGGCATCGCCGCCCTCACCCCCCGCCCCGACCACATCGCCTGCCGGCTCACCCTGAGCGACCTGCGCGACCTGACCGTGGCCATCAGCCGCTGCCGCCGCCTGCTCGACCTGGACGCCGACCCGGTCGCCGTCGACGAGCGGCTGTGCGCCGATCCGCTGCTCGCCCCGCTGGTCGAGAGCGGCCCGGGCCGCCGGGTGCCGCGCACGGTCGACGAGGCCGAGTTCGCCGTCCGCGCCGTGCTCGGCCAGCAGGTGTCCACCGCCGCCGCCCGCACCCACGCGGCCCGCCTGGTCACCGCGCACGGCAAACCCCTGGACGACCCCGAGGGCGGCCTCACCCACCTCTTCCCCTCGGCCGAGGCGCTGGCCTCCGTGGACCCCGAGTCCCTGGCCATGCCCCGCACCCGGCGCACCACCTTCACCACCCTGGTCCGGCTGCTCGCCGACGGCGGGGTGCGCCTGGGCGTGGACACCGACTGGGCCGAGGCCCGCGCCCGGCTGCTCGCGCTGCCCGGCATCGGGCCGTGGACGGCCGACGTCATCGCCATGCGCGCCCTCGGCGACCCCGACGCGTTCCTCCCGACCGACCTCGGCATCCGGCGCGCCGCCGGGAAACTGGGCCTGCCGTCCAGCCCGCCCGCGCTCACCGCCCGCGCGGAGGGCTGGCGGCCCTGGCGGGCGTACGCGGTGCAGTACCTGTGGGCGACCGACAGCCATCCGGTCAACTTCCTGCCCGCGTAAGACTCCCGGACCCACCCTGGGACCAGGCCCCGCCACCCGGACACCGCACCCGAGCACCCGTACGAGGACCCCGCCATGAAGCAGCACACCGTCATCGACAGCCCCTACGGCCCGCTCACCCTCGTCGCCGACGACGGCGTGCTGTGCGGCCTGTACATGGCCGGCCAGCGCCACCGCCCGCCCGAGGAGACCTTCGGCACCCCCGACGACACCCCGTTCGCCGAGGCAGGGGAACAGCTCGCGGCCTACTTCGCGGGCGAGCTGAAGGAGTTCACCGTGCCACTCCGGCTGCACGGCACCCCGTTCCAGCGCCGGGTCTGGGAACAGCTCACCCGCATCCCGTACGGCGAGACCCGCTCCTACGGCCGGCTCGCCGACGCCCTCGGCAATCCGAAGGCCTCCCGCGCCGTCGGCCTCGCCAACGGCAGGAACCCCGTGGGCATCATCGTGCCCTGCCACCGGGTGATCGGCGCGGGCGGCGACCTCACCGGCTACGGCGGCGGCCTGGACCGCAAGCGCCGCCTGCTGGACTTCGAACGCGGAACGGCCCTGTTCTGACCGCCCGCCCGGGCCCTACGCGCCGCCCTCCGCCGCCAGCCGGGCCAGCAGGGCGGGCAGCGCGGTGCCGATCGGTTCGCGGATCACCTCGTCGGCCCGGTCGTCGTACGGCGTCGGCTCGGCGTTGACGACGACGAGCCGGGCGCCGTGGTCGGCGGCGACCCCGGCCAGCCCGGCGGCGGGCTGCACCTGGAGGCTGCTGCCGACGGCGATGAACACCTGGCAGGCCTTGGCGATGGCCGCGGCCTCGCCGAGGACCACGGGATCCAGCCGCTCGCCGAACATCACCGTCGCCGGCTTCAGGATGCCGCCGCACTCCAGGCACGGCGGGTCCGGCTCGCCCGCCGCCACCCGGGCCAGCGCGTCCTCCATCGGCCCCCGGACGTGGCACCGGGTGCAGACCACCGCGCGGGCGCTGCCGTGCAGTTCGAGGACCTTGCGGGCGGGCAGGCCGGCGAGCTGGTGCAGCCCGTCCACGTTCTGGGTGAGGACCCGGACCGGGACCCCGGACCGCTCCAGTCCGGCGACGGCCCGGTGCGCCGCGTTCGGCCGGGCCCCGAGCGCGCCGCTGTCGCGCCGCATCAGCCAGGACCGGCGCCGGATCTCCGCGTCCGCCATGTAGTACTCGTACGTGACCAGCTTCTCGGCCTCCGGATCGCGCCGCCACAGCCCGTTCGGCCCGCGGTAGTCGGGGATGCCGGAGTCGGTGGAGATACCGGCCCCGCTGAGCAGGGCGACGAGAGGCTTGGCCATGCCCCCGAGGGTAGGGCGCACCCGCGGGCCGCCGCGAACGGATAAGCGGGGCGGGCCCGGCGGAAGGCTCCCGGAACGCGGAACTCCGGTGCTAGCGTCCCCGCATGGCCAAGGTGACTGTCTCGCTCGACGCCCAGCTCGTCGTGGAGGTCATGGTGCTCGCGGGGGTGGGCAGCCCGCAGGACGCCGTGGAACTCGTGGTCCGGGACTACATCGAGCGCGGGCACCGCACCGAGGCCCGGGCCGCCGCCCGGGACGAGGCGCTGCGCGAGGTGGACGCCCGGCCCCGCGACCAGGAGGGCTGAACGCCGGCCGGAGGGCCGAGCGCCGGGCGGAGGGCTGGGTGCCGGCCGGCGGGCCGAACCGCCGGTCAGGCCACCCGACGGCCGTTCTCCAGCTCTGCCGTGCCGCCGCCCTCCGCCAGCACGTCCAGGGCGGTCAGCACCCGGCGGCCCAGCGCGTCCGGCAGATACCCCGTCAGCTCCTCGCGGCCCACCAGGCGCCAGGACAGCAGCTCCTCCTCCTGGAGCCGGATGGACTCCAGCTCGGCCCCGGTGAGCACACCGCCGTCGTACAGGTACGCCACCAGCGGCGGCCGGCCCACACCGTGCACCCAGTCCACCGCGAGCAGCCGGCCCAGCGGGCGGTCCAGCCCGATCTCCTCCAGCGTCTCCCGGCGGGCGCCCTGGCGCGGCGTCTCCCCGGTGTCCGACTCGATGGTCCCGCCCGGCAGCGCCCAGCCCTCGCGGTAGTTGGGCTCCACGAGCAGCACCCGGCCCCCGGCGTCCCGGAAGAGCGCGGCGGCCCCGGCGAGGACCCGGGGCAGACCCGCGATGTACGCGGCGAAGTCAGCAGTGGTGGTCATCGGGACAGGGTAACCAGCCACCCCGCCCTACGAACCCGTCGTCGCCAGGCGCAGGGTGCGTTCGGCCAGCGCACTGATCCGTACGCCGTCGAAACCGAACACCGCGCTGCGCACCGTGTCCCGCAGCGGCTCCCGCCACTGCGCCGGAATGGCCCGCGCCCCGGTGCGCACCCCGGCCACCGAGCCGGCCGTCGCCCCGTTGGAGTCGGTGTCCAGGCCGCCGCGCACGGTCAGCGCGAGGGTCCGGGTGAAGTCGCCCTCGCCGTACAGCAGCCCGGCGGTGAGGACCGCGGCGTTGGGGACGGTGTGGATCCAGCCGAGCCCGGCGGTCTCCTCGGCCACCGTGGCCAGGGTCTGCTCCCAGGGCAGCCGGGCCTCGTGCAGGCTCGCCACCCGCCGTACCGTCCGGGCCAGGCGGCTGCCCGCCGGTACGACCCCGAGCGCGGTCTCCAGCGCGTCCCGGACGGTCGGGGCGGTGAAGGAGGCCGCGATCAGCGCGGCGGCCCACATGGCACCGTAGACACCGTTGCCGGTGTGCGAGAGCACCGCGTCCCGGCGGGCCAGATGGGCGGCCCGGACGGGATCGCCGGGGCAGGTCCAGCCGAAGACGTCGGCGCGGATCAGCGCGCCGATCCACTCCTGGTACGGGTTGTCGTACGTCGCCGTCAGCGGCGGTTTCAGCCCGCTCGCCAGGTTCCGGTACGCGGCCCGCTCCGCCGTGAACGTCTGCAGGTACGGCAGTCTGAGCAGCCACAGATCGCCGACCTGCTCGGTGCTGAAACCGAACCCGTGGGTCTCCAGCAGGTGCAGGCCGAGGATCGCGTAGTCCACGTCGTCGTCCCGGCAGCTGCCGTCGATCCGGCCGCGCACACAGCACCGCCACTCCGGGCGCAGCGCGGCGGCCTCCGCCGGGTCGGCCGGCTCGGGCAGATAGTCGGTCAGCGGCAGGGCGGCGGCCCGGCGCAGATAGCGGTCGATCCGGTCGCGGGTCCACACCTCGCCCTGCTCGACCGGCTTGCCGAGCATGTTGCCCGCGATCCGGCCGAGCCAGCCGCCGTGCAGCCGGTCGGCGAGGTCCGGGGCGGTGCGCTGGGTGCTCATGGCAGCGGGGTACCCACTTCCGCCCGCTCCGCGCGGCCTTCCAGGGTTCGGGCGGGGCATGACGGCGGGGGTGTCCTGCGGTTATCGTCACAGCGGCGCGACTGGCCCCGCCGTGCGCGGGGCCCGGAGAGCAAGGGGAAGACAAGGTGGCGGACGCTGCAGTGAACGAGACCCGTCGGGTGCTCATCGCCGCGGACAAGTTCAAGGGCTCGCTGACGGCCGTGCAGGTCGCCGAGCGGGTGACGGCCGGGCTGCGCCGGGTCGTGCCGGACCTGGCGGTCGAGGCGCTGCCCGTGGCCGACGGCGGCGACGGGACCGTGGACGCGGCGGTCGCGGCCGGCTTCGAACGCCGCGAGGTCCGGGTGGCGGGGCCGCTCGGCGAGGAGGTGACGGCCGCGTTCGCGCTGCGCGACGGCACCGCGGTCGTGGAGATGGCCGAGGCGAGCGGTCTGCAACGGCTGCCGGCCGGGGTCTTCGCGCCCCTGACGGCCTCCACGTACGGCTCCGGGGAGCTGCTGCGGGCCGCGCTGGACGCGGGCGCGCGGACCATCGTGTTCGGCGTCGGCGGCAGCGCCACGACGGACGGCGGCGCGGGCATGCTGTCCGCGCTGGGCGCGCGGTTCCTCACCGAGACGGGCGAGCCGGTGGCCCCGGGCGGCGGCGGACTGGCCGGCCTGGCCCGCGCCGACCTCTCCGGCCTGGACCCGCGGCTGTCCTCGGTCGAGCTGGTGCTGGCCAGCGACGTCGACAACCCGCTGACCGGGCCGAAGGGCGCGCCCGCCGTCTACGGCCCGCAGAAGGGGGCCTCGCCGGACGACGTGGAGACGCTGGACGCGGCGCTGGCCCACTTCGCGAAGGTGCTGGAGGCCGAGGTGGGCCCGCGGGCCGCCGAGTACGCGGCGGCCCCCGGCGCGGGCGCGGCGGGCGGCATCGGCTACGGGGCGCTGCTCCTGGGCGCCCGGTTCCGCGCCGGCATCGAGGTCATGCTGGACGTCCTGGGCTTCGCACCCGCCCTGGAACGGGCGTCCCTGGTGATCACCGGCGAGGGCTCGCTGGACGAGCAGACGCTGCACGGGAAGGCGCCGGCCGGGGTGGCCGCGGCGGCGCGGGCCGCGGGCAAGCCCGTGGTGGCGGTGTGCGGCCGGCTCGCCCTGCCGGAGGAGGCGTTGCGGCGGGCCGGTATCTCGGAGGCGTACCCCCTGACCTCGGTCGAGCCGGACGTCGCCAAGTGCATCGCGGACGCCGGCCCGATCCTGGAGCGGCTCGCCGTCCGCCTGGCCGAGGCCCACTTGGGCTGACCCCCTGGGGGCTCCGCCCCCAGCCCCCCGGCCTTCGCCCACCCACCACCCGACTCGGCAGGCGGAGAGGCGACCGCCCACCCCACGGCGGGTCCACTCACCCCGACCGAGGCCGGCTCGGGCCGACCTCCTGGGGGCTCCGCCCCCAGCCCCCCGGCCCTTCGCCCACCCACCACCCGCCTCGGCAGGCGGAGAGGCGACCGCCCACCCCACGGCGAGCCCACTCACCCCGACCGAGGCCGGCCTTTGCCCACCCACCACCCGTCTCGGCAGGCCGAGAGGCGACCGACCGGACCACGACCCGAGCCCTCGCCCCGTTGCGGCCCGAGCCCTCGTCCCCGCCGCGGCGGTAGCCGTGTGGGCGCGTTTCGGCTTACCGAGACGGGTGGGCGGGTGGGCAAAGACGGGGGTCTGGGGGCGGAGCCCCCAGGGGCCGGGCACAAGCGAGGGGCCCCCTACCCGACCCGGGTAGGGGGCCCCTCGTCAAAAGCGCCGCTACGGCAACTGCGCTGCCCGCGCCTCACGCCGGTTGTCGCGGAAGTTGTTCACCCGCCGCGCCGTGGCGAACAGCGGAATCACCGCGCCCATCACGAGCTGCAGCGCGCAGCCCGTCTGCAGCAGCAGCTGACCGCTCGGCGCGTCGAAGGCCCACGCGGCCAGCAGCCCCATCGACAGCACGATCCAGCAGAGCATCGCCCCGGCCAGCCGGCCCCGCGGCTTCGGGTACTCCACCCGGCTCACCATCAGCCACGCCGTCCCCAGGATCGCCAGCAGCGTCGCCACGAACGGCAGCTCCAGCAGCACGATGGAGACGACGGTCAGCGCGCCGAACGGCGAGGGCATGCCCTGGAACATGCCGTCCTTCATCGTCACGCAGCTGAACCGGGCCAGTCTGAGCACCACGGCCAGCAGCACCACGATCGCGCCCACCGCCGCCACCCGCTGGTGCGCGTCGTCGGCGACCATGCCGTAGACGAGCACGAAGTACGCGGGCGCGAGGCCGAAGCTGATCAGGTCCGACAGGTTGTCCAGCTCCGCGCCCATCGGCGACGAGCGCAGCTTGCGCGCCACGAGCCCGTCGAACAGGTCGAAGACCGCCGCGCAGAGCATCAGGATGACCGCCGTGGCCGCGCTGTGGCGGGCCATACCGGACTCCTGGCTGCCGGTGAGGTGCGGGATCAGGATGCCGGTGGTGGTGAAGTACACCGCCATGAAGCCGCACGTGGCGTTGCCCAGCGTGAGCGTGTCCGCTATCGACAGCCGCAGAGAGAGGGGCATCTCCTCCTCTTCGTCCACCTCGTCGGCCTCGGGCACCCAGCCCGCCTGGGTCTCCGGATCAATCACGGTCAATGCGAGTCACCCCAGCCACGGTCTTCTGTCCGACCTCGACCGCGACCTCCACGCCCTCGGGCAGGTAGAGGTCGACACGCGAGCCGAAGCGGATCAGACCGATACGGTCGCCCTGCTCGACCTTCGTGCCCTCGGGGACGTAGGGCACGATGCGACGGGCCACCGCGCCGGCGATCTGGATCATCTCGATGTCGCCGAGTTCGGTGTCGAAATGCCAGACTACGCGCTCGTTGTTCTCGCTCTCCTTGTTGAAAGCCGGAACAAAGCCGCCGGGGATGTGCTCGACGGACGTCACGGTGCCCGCGAGGGGCGCGCGGTTGACGTGGACGTTGAGCGGGCTCATGAAGATCGCGACGCGGGTGCGCCCGTCCTTCCACGGCATGATGCTCTGCACCACGCCGTCGGCGGGCGAGATGACCCGGCCCTCGGCGATCTCGCGCTCGGGGTCGCGGAAGAACCACAGCATGCCCGCGGCGAGCGCGGTGGCGGGCACGGCGACGGCCCTGGCCGCGCCGGAGCGGCGGGCCCGGACCAGGCTGACGGCTGCGGTGGCGACGGTCGGGAGGAGCCACGGCGATGCTCCGCGCGCGAGGCGTGCGCCTACCAGGCTGTCGCGGTGTGCAGAGGAGTGGGGCATGGATGACCTTCGTAGCGGATGATGCCGCGCTCTGACGGGGGACGGCGGCTTTCCCGGATCGTACCGGGCGCGGCCCACAACTGGGCAAGCCAGGAAGCCGAGTCGGCGGCTGAAGAACGCCTACGGGGTGTGATCTTCTTCTCGAAGAAAACACCCCGTAACCGGACAATCAGCCCTGGAATCGATACTCTTCGAGCAGTCTGCGGCCGATGATCATTTTCTGGATCTCGGCGGTACCTTCACCGATGAGCAGCATCGGAGCCTCCCGGTACAGGCGCTCGATCTCGTACTCCTTGGAGAAGCCGTAGCCGCCGTGGATCCGGAAGGCGTCCTCCACGACCTCCTTGCAGTACTCGGAGGCCAGGTACTTCGCCATGCCGGCCTCCAGGTCGTTTCGCTCCCCGGAGTCCTTTTTGCGGGCCGCGTTGACCATCATCGCATGCGCGGCCTCGACCTTGGTGGCCATCTCCGCCAGCTTGAACTGAATGGCCTGGTGCTGGGCGATCGGCTTGCCGAAAGTGTGACGTTGCTGGGCGTACCGGACGCCCAGCTCGAAGGCGCGCTGGGCGACGCCGCAGCCGCGCGCCGCCACGTTGACCCGGCCGACCTCCACGCCGTCCATCATTTGGTAAAAACCTCGGCCGGTGACCCCGCCGAGCACCCGGTCGGCCGGAACGCGCAGGCCGTCCATGATCAGCTCGGTGGTGTCGACGCCCTTGTAGCCCATCTTCTCGATCTTGCCGGGGATGGTCAGGCCGGGGCGGACCTCGCCGAAGCCCGGCTCCTTCTCGACCAGGAAGGTGGTCATCGACCTGTGCGGGGCGGTGCCCTCGGGGTGTCCTTCGTCACTGCGGACCAGCACGGCCACGAGCGAGGAGGTGCCGCCGTTCGTCAGCCACATCTTCTGGCCGGTCAGGACGTACTCGTCGCCGTCCCGGACCGCCTTGGACGTGATCGCCGACACATCCGAGCCCAGGCCCGGCTCCGACATCGAGAAGGCGCCCCGGATCTCGCCGGCCGCCATCCTCGGCAGGAAGTGGTCCTTCTGCTCCTGCGTCCCGTGCTGCTTGAGCATGTACGCGACGATGAAGTGGGTGTTGATGATGCCGGACACCGACATCCAGCCACGGGCGATCTCCTCCACGCACAGCGCGTAGGTGAGCAGCGACTCGCCCAGGCCTCCGTACTCCTCGGGGATCATCAGACCGAACAGGCCGAGTTCCTTGAGGCCGTCCACGATCGCTTGCGGGTACTCGTCGCGGTGCTCCAGCTCCGTCGCGACGGGGATGATCTCCTTGTCGACAAAGTCACGGACCGTCGAGAGGATCTCCTGCTGGACGTCGGTCAGACCGGCGGTCTGGGCGAGACGGGCCATGGCTTACTTCTCCTGCTGCTTCGGCTCGGGGCGGCCCGGCTGCTCGCCGCCGCGCTCCTTGATGTACGTCTCGGTGGGCACCATCACCTTGCGGCGGAAGACGCACACCAGGGTGCCGTCCTGCTTGTAGCCCTTGGTCTCGACGTGCACGATCCCGCGGTCGTTCTTCGACTTCGAGGGCCACTTGTCCAGCACGGTCGTCTCGCCGTAGATCGTGTCGCCGTGGAAGGTCGGCGCCACGTGCCTGAGCGACTCGATCTCCAGGTTGGCGATGGCCTTGCCGGAGACGTCCGGGACGGACATGCCGAGCAGCAGGGAGTACACGTAGTTCCCGACCACCACGTTCTTGCCGAAGTCGGTCGTCCGCTCGGCGTAGTTGGCGTCCATGTGGAGCGGGTGGTGGTTCATGGTGAGCAGACAGAACAGGTGGTCGTCGTACTCCGTGACCGTCTTGCCCGGCCAGTGCTTGTACACCGCGCCGACCTCGAACTCCTCGTAGGTGCGTCCGAACTGCATCGCGCTCACGCCTCCGGGATCTCGAAGGTGCTGGTGCGCCGCATCCCGGCGGCGCGCCCCTTGCCCGCGACGACCAGGGCCATCTTGCGGCTGGCCTCGTCGATCATCTCGTCCCCGAGCATCGCGGAGCCCTTCTTGCCGCCCGCCTCGGAGGTGTAGTACTCGTACGCGTCCAGGATCAGCTCGGCGTGGTCGTAGTCCTCCTGGGAGGGCGAGAACACCTCGTTGGCGGCGTCGACCTGGCCCGGGTGCAGCACCCACTTGCCGTCGAAGCCGAGCGCGGCGGCCCGGCCGGCCACCTCGCGGAAGCCGTCGACGTTGCGGATCTGGAGGTAGGGGCCGTCGATCGCCTGGAGGTCGTTGGCGCGGGCGGCCATCAGGATCTTCATCAGGATGTAGTGGTAGGCGTCCGCCGGGTAGCCGGGCGGCTGCTCGCCCACGACGAGCGACTTCATGTTGATCGACGCCATGAAGTCGGCGGGGCCGAAGATGATCGTCTCGATCCGCGGCGAGGCCTGCGCGATCTCGTTGACGTTGTTCAGACCGGCCGCGTTCTCGATCTGCGCCTCGATGCCGATCCGGCCGACCTCGAAGCCCATCGTCTTCTCGATCTGGGTCAGCAGCAGGTCCAGCGCCACCACCTGCTGGGCGTTCTGCACCTTGGGCAGCATGATGCAGTCCAGGTTGGGACCGGCGCCCTCGACCACCGTGACCACGTCCCGGTAGGTCCACTCGGTCGTCCAGTCGTTGACCCGGACCACCCGGGTCTTGCCCGTCCAGTCGCCCTCGTTGAGGAACTTGACGATGGTGTGCCGCGCCTCGGGCTTGGCGAGCGGCGCGCACGCGTCCTCCAGGTCCAGGAAGACCTGGTCCGCCGGGAGGCCCTGCGCCTTCTCCAGGAAGCGCGGGTTGCTGCCCGGTACGGCCAGGCAGGAGCGCCGGGGACGAAGGCGGTTGACCGTTGTCATGCGGGGACCTCCAGGGGGTCGAGCTTGTTCGCTTTCCGGATCTCGTCCACGATGCGGCCGATGATCCCGGTGATGTCGAAGTCCTTCGGGGTGAACACCGCGGCCACTCCGGCGGCCCTGAGCTGTTCGGCGTCACCGCTGGGGATGATGCCACCCGCGATCACGGGTATATCTGTGGCACCGGCCACACGCAGCCGCCCGAGCACGTCCGGGACCAGCTGGGCGTGCGAGCCGGACAGGATCGACAGGCCGACCGCGTGGACGTCCTCGGCGAGGGCCGCGTCCACGATCTGCTCCGGGGTGAGCCTGATCCCCTGGTAGACCACCTCGAAGCCGGCGTCCCGGGCGCGCACGGCGATCTGCTCGGCGCCGTTGGAGTGCCCGTCCAGGCCGGGCTTGCCCACCAGGAACCGCAGTTTGCCGACGCCCAGCTCACGGGCGGTGGCCTCGACCCGGGCGCGCACGTCGGCGAGCGCCGAACCGGCCTCGGCGGGGACGGCCACCGGCGCGGAGGACACCCCGGTGGGCGCCCGGTACTCGCCGAACACCTCGCGCAGGGCGGCGGCCCACTCGCCGGTGGTCACCCCGGCGCGGGCGCACTCCAGGGTGGCCTCCATCAGGTTCTCGGTGCCCTTGGCGGCCTCCTTCAGCCGCTCCAGCGCCTTGCACGGGCGCGGGTGGTTGAACGGCGGCTGGTAGCGGGTGTCCCGCCAGTGGCGCAGGGCCTCGACGACCCGGGCCTCGACCGCCGGGTCCACCGTCTGGATCGCGGTGTCCAGGTCGGCCGTGAGCGGGTTCGGCTCGGTGCCCTCGAAGATGTTGACGCCGACGATCTTCTCCTCGCCGGACTCGATCCGGGCCCGGCGCTCGGCGTGCGCGGCGACCAGCTGCGACTTCAGGTAGCCGGACTCCACGGCGGCCATGGCGCCGCCCATCTCCTGGATACGGTCCATCTCGGCGAGGGCGTCCGCGACCAGCCGGCCCACCTTCGCCTCGACCACCTTCGAGCCCTCGAAGATGTCGTCGTACTCCAGCAGATCGCTCTCGTAGGCGAGCACCTGCTGGATGCGCAGGCTCCACTGCTGGTCCCAGGGGCGGGGCAGGCCCAGGGCCTCGTTCCAGGCGGGCAGCTGCACGGCACGCGCGCGGGCGTCCTTCGACAGGGTCACCGCCAGCATCTCCAGCACGATCCGCTGGACGTTGTTCTCCGGCTGCGCCTCGGTCAGCCCGAGGGAGTTGACCTGGACGCCGTAGCGGAAGCGGCGCTGCTTCGGGTCCTCGATGCCGTACCGCTCGCGGGTGACCTTGTCCCAGATGCGGCCGAACGCCCGCATCTTGCACATCTCCTCGATGAAGCGGACGCCCGCGTTCACGAAGAAGGAGATCCGCGCCACCACGTCGCCCATGCGCTCCGGCGGCACCTGGCCGGAGTCGCGCACGGCGTCCAGGACGGCGATCGCGGTGGACATCGCGTACGCGATCTCCTGCACCGGCGTGGCTCCCGCCTCCTGGAGGTGGTAGCTGCAGATGTTGATCGGGTTCCACTTCGGGATGTGGGAGACCGTGTACGCGATCATGTCCGTCGTCAGCCGGAGGGAGGGCCCCGGCGGGAACACATGGGTGCCCCGGGACAGGTACTCCTTGACAATGTCGTTCTGGGTCGTGCCCTGGAGCCGGGTGATGTCCGCGCCCTGCTCCTCGGCGACGACCTGGTAGAGCGCCAGCAGCCACATGGCGGTGGCGTTGATCGTCATCGAGGTGTTCATCTGCTCCAGCGGGATGTCCTGGAACAGCCGGCGCATGTCGCCCAGGTGCGCGACGGGCACGCCCACCCGGCCGACCTCGCCGCGGGCGAGGATGTGGTCGGGGTCGTAGCCGGTCTGGGTGGGCAGGTCGAACGCCACCGACAGACCGGTCTGGCCCTTGGCGAGATTGCGCCGGTACAGCTCGTTGGACGCCTGTGCCGTGGAGTGGCCGGCGTACGTGCGCATCAGCCACGGCCGGTCCTTCTGACGCTCAGTCATCTATGACCTCGGGTGTCTCAGACGTTCCGGAAGCGGTTGATGGCGTCGATGTGCTGGTCGCGCAGCTCCGGATCGCGCACGCCGAGGCCTTCCTCGGGCGCCAGGCACAGGACGCCGACCTTGCCCTGGTGCAGGTTGCGGTGGACGTCGTAGGCGGCCTGGCCGGTGTCCTCCAGGGAGTACGTCTTCGACAGGGTGGGGTGGATCTTGCCCTTGGCGATGAGGCGGTTGGCCTCGTAGGCCTCGCGGTAGTTGGCGAAGTGCGAGCCGATGATCCGCTTCAGGGACATCCACAGGTAGCGGTTGTCGTACTCGTGCATGTAGCCCGAGGTCGAGGCGCAGGTGGTGATGGTGCCGCCCTTGCGGGTGACGTAGACCGAGGCGCCGAAGGTCTCGCGGCCGGGGTGCTCGAAGACGATGTCGATGTCCTCGCCGCCGGTGAGTTCGCGGATGCGCTTGCCGAAGCGCTTCCACTCCTTGGGGTCCTGGGTGTGCTCGTCCTTCCAGAACCTGTAGCCCTCGGCGCTGCGGTCGATGATCGCCGTGGCGCCCATCTTCCGGCAGATCTCCGCCTTCTGGGGCGAGGAGACGACGCAGATCGGGTTGGCGCCGCCGGCGAGCGCGAACTGCGTGGCGTAACTGCCGAGTCCGCCGCTCGCACCCCAGATCAGGACGTTGTCGCCCTGCTTCATCGCGGCACCGTTGCGGGAGACCAGCTGGCGGTAGGCGGTGGAGTTCACCAGGCCCGGGGCCGCGGCCTCCTCCCAGGTGAGGTGCTTCGGCTTCGGCATCAGCTGGTTCGT
>NZ_BMSK01000007.1:248524-424177 GCF_014649115.1 Streptomyces eurythermus
GTGGCCGTCGGGCGACTCCAGCTCCACGCTCAGGCAGTGCGCGACGACCTCGTCACCGGGCTGCCAGGCGTTCACGCCGGGGCCGGTGCGCAGCACCACACCCGCGAGGTCGGAACCGATGATGTGGTACGGCAGGTCATGGCGCTTGGTCAGCGGCGACAGCCTGCCGTAGCGCTCCAGGAAGGCGAACGTCGACACCGGCTCGAAGATCGAGGTCCACACCGAGTTGTAGTTGACCGAGGAGGCCATCACGGCCACCAGGGCCTCGCCGGGGCCCAGTTCGGGCACCGGCACCTCGTCCAGGTGGATCGACTTGCGCGGGTCCTTGTCGCGGGTCTCAAGGCCCGCGAACATCTCCGTCTCGTCCTTGTGGACGGTGATCGCGCGGTACGACTCGGGCAGCGGCAGGGCGGCGAAGTCGGCGGACGTGGCGTCCTGCGACTGGATCGCGTCCAGGATGTCCTTCACGGTCACGGTGTTGCCTCCGGCGGTGAGCGCCCTGAGGGAGGGGCGCCTGAGGGTTCGTCGGTGCTGGGATGCGTGCTGCTGAGGGTGTGGGAAGGGGGTGCCGTCGGTTCGGCGGGGTGGTGCTTCGGCAGCGCTTTGTGGCGCGGGAGGGTGCCTGTGACGCAGGCGTCCGGGCGCGCGGGCCATGAGCCCTCGGGGACAGCCGGCGAGCGGGTGATCGCTGCTCGCCGGCCGCCCGGACACCCCCAACGTATGACACGCCGTGACAGGTGACAAGGCACTGAGTGCCAGAAATTGCTCTCAGATGAAATCTTTACGTAACAGATGAGCGATGATCGATCAACGCTCGGCAAGCGAAACGGGCAGTGGGCGGCACTCAGTGCCACTCACTGCCCGTCTGTCGCGGTCCGGCCGGTTACGGCCGTTGTTTTCCGGCCGCTCCGCTACGACCGTTCCTTCAGCGCCTGTTCGATGGTGCGCATCACCTCGTCGAGCGGGGCGTCGGTGCGGGCCACCGTCACCAGGACCTCGCCCTGGGCGCCGGAGGCGGCCGCCGGGGTGCGCGGCGTGCTCTCCCGGCCGGCGCCGATGCCGGTGCCGAAGGTCCGGCGGACGATCGCGAACGCGTGGTCGAGCTGGGCCTCCACGTCCCCCTGGCCGCCCGCCCGCAGCCAGCGTCTGAGCACGTGGTTGTGCGCGGTGACCACGGCCGAGGCGGCGACCTCCGCCAGCAGCGGGTCGTCGTTGGCGTCGTCGGCGTGCGCGTGCTCGTCGAAGTGGCCGAGCAGATACCGGGTGAACAGGCGCTCGTAGCGGGCCACGGAGGCGATCTCGGCCTCGCGCAGGGTGGGCACCTCGCGCGTGAGCTTGTAGCGGGCCACCGAGATCTCCGGCGCGGCGGCGTACATCCTCATGACCTCTTTGATGCCCCGGCACACGGTGTCGAGCGGGTGCTCGTGCGCGGGGGCGGCGTTGAGCACCGCCTCGGCGCGGACCAGCGTGTCGTCGTGGTCCGGGAAGATGGCCTCTTCCTTGGAGCGGAAGTGGCGGAAGAAGGTGCGCCGGGCGACCCCGGCCGCGGCGGCGATCTCGTCGACGGTGGTGGCCTCGTACCCCTTGGTCGCGAACAGCTCCATGGCTGCTGCCGCCAGTTCCCGGCGCATTTTGAGCCGCTGGGCGGCGGCGCGACTGCCTGCGGCACTTTCCGGCGCGTCGGGCGTAGCTGGTGTACGTGAGGACTTGGCGGGCTGGGACATGACCCGAACGTACTGCATGTGCGCACGTTGATGCGCAGGTCCGGGAGGTCCCCCGCCCGCCGGGGGCGGGGGAGCGGCGGCCGGGTCGAGCAGCCCGCCCCAGTCCGGCTCCGTCCGGAACCAGTCGCCGGCGCCGTCAGCGGCGGGCATACTCGCGGAAGCCGCGGCCGGTCTTGCGGCCGAGGCAGCCCGCGGCCACCAGGTGCTCCAGCAGCGGCGCCGGGGCGAGACCGGGCTCGCGGAACTCGCGGTGCAGCACCTTCTCGATGGCCAGCGAGACGTCCAGGCCGACCACGTCCAGCAGTTCGAACGGGCCCATCGGGTAGCCGCCGCCCAGCTTCATCGCCGCGTCGATGTCGTCCAGGGACGCGTAGTGCTCCTGCACCATCTTGACCGCGTTGTTGAGGTACGGGAACAGCAGCGCGTTGACGATGAACCCGGCCCGGTCGCCGCAGTCCACCGCGTGCTTCTTGATCCGGCCGCAGACCTCGCGCACGGTCGCGTGGACGTCGTCGGCCGTCAGCACCGTGCGGACCACCTCGACCAGCTTCATCGCCGGGGCCGGGTTGAAGAAGTGCATCCCGATCACGTCCTGCGGGCGCGAGGTGGCGCGGGCGCAGGCGACCACCGGCAGCGAGGAGGTGGTGGTGGCCAGGACCGCGCCCGGCTTGCACACCTTGTCCAGCGCCGCGAACAGCTGCCGCTTGACGTCCAGGTCCTCCGCGACCGCCTCCACCGCCAGGTCCACCTCGGCGAAGGCGTCGTAGGAGCCCGCCGGGACGATCCGCCCCAGGGTCTCGGCGGCGGCCTCGGCGGTCAGCCGGCCCTTGTCGACGGAGCGGGCCAGCGACTTGCCGACGCGCGCCTTGGCCGCCTGCGCCTTCTCCTCGCTGCGGGCGGCGAGGACCACGTCGTAGCCGGCCTTGGCGAAGACCTCGGCGATGCCGGACGCCATGGTGCCCGAGCCGGCCACGCCCACGGAGCGCACCGGCCGGCCCCCGGCCCGGCCCTCCCCGGCCGCCGGGGTCAGCGCGTCCGGGACGACCGTCGCGCTGCCCGGCGCCGCGTAGGTGTAGAAGCCGCGCCCGGCCTTGCGGCCGGTCAGGCCCGCCTCGCTGAGCTGCCCCAGGATGGGGGCGGGCGCGTGCAGCCGGTCCCGGGACTCGGCGTACATGGCCTCCAGGACCGTCCGCGCGGTGTCGACACCGATCAGGTCCAGCAGGGCGAGCGGGCCCATCGGCAGCCCGCAGCCGAGCCGCATCGCCGCGTCGATGTCCTCGCGGGAGGCGTACTTCGCCTCGTACATGGCCGCGGCCTGGTTCAGATAGCCGAACAGCAGCCCGTCCGCGACGAAGCCGGGGCGGTCGCCGACGGCCACCGGCTCCTTGCCCAGCTCGATCGCCAGGGCGGTGACGGCGGCGACGGCCTGCGGCGCGGTGAGCACCGAGGAGACCACCTCCACCAGCTTCATGGCCGGCGCCGGGTTGAAGAAGTGCAGGCCGAGCACCCGCTCGGGGCGCGCCGAGCCGGCCGCCAGCCGGGTCACCGACAGCGCGTTGGTGCCGGTCGCCAGGATGGTGTCGGGACGGACGATGCCGTCCAGCTCGCCCAGGATCTGCTGCTTGATCTCGTACGACTCCGGGGCCACCTCGATGACCAGGTCCGCGTCGGCCGCCGCGGTGAGGTCGGTGGCGGTGCGCACCCGGGCCAGCATCCCGGCGCGCTCCTCGTCGGTGAGCCGGCCGCGCCGCACGGCGTGGGCGGTGGCGGCCTCCAGGGCGGCGAGCGCCCGGGCCGCCTGGTCCTCGCCGACATCGATGCCGATCACCTCGCGGCCGGCCTTCGCCAGGACCTCGGCGATGCCGGTGCCCATGGTGCCGAGGCCGACGACGGCGACCTTCTTCAGCGGGGACGACGGGGACAGAGGGGTGTCGGACAGGGGAGTGGCCATCGCGGGACTCCAGGAATGAGGGTGACGACGAGGAGCGCGCCGGATGCGCCGGCGGAGGGCGCACCACGGAGCGGAAGGGAGCGCCGGGTGCGCCGGAGCGCACCACGGAGCCGGAGAAACGCGGGTGTTGCCGGGCTGCGAGCGCACACGCCCGGTGAGCGCCGCCGGGCCACGGGCGCGTCCACGCCCGCACACGGCGGGGGATCCGACCGGCTCTGTCCCGAAGCCGGGTCGTACCGCGGTACGTACGGCGTACCGAACCGACGGAAAAGCTCGCTCGCGACGGCCGCGTCACCAGACCGTCGCCAGCGGAGTGCGAGGGGTACTCGCTCGTCTGAGCTTAACCGGCGGGTAACGAGCGCGCCAGCCCCTCGGGGCAATCCTTCCGTGTGAGGTGTCTCCCCCGTCCGCCGCGACCCGCCTACGCTGGACCTCGTGGACGAAGAGGAGCGCTCGCTCACGGAACGCTTACGGCAGGAGTCGGGCGGCACGGCCGCGTTCGACCGCCTGCTCGCCACCGGGGACCACGACGAACTCGCCGAGGTGCTCACCGCCCCCGGACAGCCCCTGTGGGCCAGGGAACTGGCCGCCTTCCGGCTCGGCCGGGCGGGCGACCGGCGCGCCTTCGAGGCCCTGGTGCTGCTGCTGAACCACCGCGACCCGCCGCGCTGCGCCTCCGCCGCGCACGCCCTCGCCCGCCTCGGCGACCCCCGCACCGCCCGGGCCGCCGCCGCCCTCGCCACCAACGAACTGCGCGTCGCCTACGCCCTGCACCCGGTACGTCTCCTGGTCGCCCTGCGCGCCCCGGAGGCCGTGCCCGCGCTGATCACCACCCTGGAGCGGCGGCTCGGCCCGCACGACCCCTACCGGAAGGTCGCCCTCGCCTGTGTGGAGGGCCTGGGCACGCTCGGCGACGACCGCGCCCGGCGGGTGCTGAACGAGGCGCTGGCGCACCCCGCGCTCGCCGAGGCGGCGGTGCGCGCGCTGGCCCGGCTCCCGCAGCAGCGGCCCGCCTGACGCCCGGTCAAACGGCCGGGCCGAGCACGTACCGCACCTCGGGCACGGGCACGCCGTCCGCCTCGAAGGGCTCCTCCGCGCCGTCGGCCCGGAACCCGGCGCGCTCGTAGAAGCGGCGCGCGGGCGCGTTGCCCTTGAGCACCCACAGCAGCAGGCGCGCGCCGGCCGGGCACCGCCCGGCCGCCGCGGCCAGCAGCGCCTGTCCGATTCCGCGCCCGAGGTGGGCCGGATCGACGTAGATCGCGTACAGCTCGGCGTCCGCCGTGCGCGTCTCCCCGTCGCGGTACGGCCCGACCGCCGCCCACCCGAGCACCCGGCCGTCCCGCTCGGCGACCAGGTTCACCACTTCTCCGTCGCCGCGCGCGAACCGCTCCCGCCGCCGCTCGGCGTCCGCCGCCACGTCGAGCCGGTCCAGATACGGCTGCGGCACGAGCGCCCGGTAGGCGTGCTGCCAGCCGCGCACGCGGATCTCCGAGACGCGGTCGCAGTCGGCGAGGGTCATCGGGCGGATGCGTGTATACGGCTCGTCCATGACGGAACCCTAGGGGCGGACACCGGGTGACGGCCGGGAATTTCGGCGCTCCTCCGCGCTACCGGCGGACACCCAGCAGGCCGTGCAGGACCGCACCCCGGGAGACCGCCGCCGACTTCGCCGACAGCGGCTCGGGCTCCGGCGACCTGGGGCAGACCGCGTCGGCCGGGCCCGTGCCGCGCGGCACCGTGCCGTCGGCCAGATACGCGGCCAGATACCGGTCCAGGCAGGCGTTGCCGCTCAGCGTGATGCCGTGGTTGCCGCCGCCCTGCTCGACCACCAGGCTGGAGCGGGCCAGCAGCCGGTGCACCGCGACCCCGCCGGCGTACGGGGTGGCCGCGTCGCCGGTCGCCTGGAAGAGCAGCGCGGGCGGCAGCGCGTCCCCCGCGATGTCCACCGGCCGCAGCGGAGCCACCGGCCAGAACGCGCACGGCGCGTTGTACCAGGCGTTGTTCCAGGCCATCACCGGCGCCTTCGCGTGCGCCGCCCAGGTGTCCGCCCGCCACCGGTGCCAGTCGCGCGGCCAGGGGGCGTCCCGGCACTGCACCGCCGTGTAGACGCTGTAGCCGTTGTCGCCCTCGGCGTCCACGGCGGCGAGCCTGTCGTACGCGGCCAGCAGCGGCCCGGTGTCCCCCCGGTGCGCGTAGGCCGCGAACGCCTCGGCGAGGTGCGGCCAGTAGCCGTCGTAGTAGCCGCCGGGCGTGAAGGTGTCCTCCAGCTCCGCCGCGCCCACCCGGCCCCCGGCGGGCCCGCGCGCCAGCGCCGCCCGCATCGCGTACCAGCGGGCCTCGATCCGCGCGGGGGCCGTGCCGAGCCCGTAGTGCGCGTCGTGCCGGGCGATCCAGGCCATCAGCGCGCGGTGGCGGTCGTCGAAGGCGTGGTCCTGGGCGAGGTTGTCCTCGTACCAGACGCCGGCCGGGTCGACGATCGAGTCCAGCACCAGCCGGTGCACCCGCCCGGGATACAGCTTCGCGTACACCGCGCCCAGATAGGTGCCGTAGGAGTAGCCGAAGTAGCTGATCCGGGGCGCGCCGAGGGCCCGGCGGACCACCTCCAGGTCCCGGGCCGCGCTCACCGTGTCCAGGTACGGCAGCACGTCCGCGTACCTGCGGCCGCAGGCCTCGGCGAAGGAGCGCGCGCGGTCGAGGTTCGCCCGCTCCAGCGCGGGGGTGGCCGGGACGGAGTCCGGGCGGGGGGCGGCGAAGTGGCCGGGCGCACAGGTCAGGGCGGGCGTGCTGCGGCCGACCCCGCGCGGGTCGAAGCCGATGACGTCGTAGCGGGCCGCCACGCTCCTCGGCAGCGCCGAGGCGACGAACCCGGCCAGCTCCAGCCCGCTGCCGCCGGGGCCGCCGGGGTTGACCAGCAGCGGGCCCTCGGAGGTCCGGGCGGTGTGCGGGACGCGGGTCAGGGCGAGCGTGATCCGCCGGCCCGCCGGGTCGGCGTGGTCCAGCGGCACCCGCACCGAGGCGCACTGGAGCGTGGGGTGGTCGTGGGTGGCGCACGCCGTCCAGACGGGCGCGGGGGCGGTGGCCGCCCGGGCGGGGGCGGCGGTGAGCGAGCCCGCCACCACGGCGGCGACCGCGCCCAGCGCGGCTGCGCGTGTTCTCATACGGGTCCTCCCGGGACGCGGGGACGCGGCGGACCGTGCGGCACGGTTCCGCCCGGATCGTCCCGGCGCCGGGGCTTCGGAGAACCCGGCTTCGCGATACTTGACCCGATCGGGCCGCGGGATGCCCCTGAACGCGCCCCGGCCCGCTCACATCAGGCTGAGCTGCACCGGTTCCGCCGGGCCGGGGGCCGGCGCGGGCGCGGGTGCGGCCGGGCGGATCCGGCGGGCCCGCCCGGAGCGGGCGGGCCCGATGCCGTACTCCTCGGCCAGCTCGTGCACCTGACGGGTGATGCGGCGCTGGTACCACCTCGGCGCGTAGGCGCCCTCCGCGTACAGCCGCTCGTAGCGGGGCACCAGGTGCGGGTGGTGGCGGCCGAGCCAGGTCATGAACCACTCCCGGGCGCCCGGGCGCAGATGCAGCACCAGCGGGGTGACGGAGACCGCCCCGGCCGCCGCGATCGCCCGCACGGTCTCCCGCAGCCGCTCGGGGTCGTCGCTCAGGAACGGGATCACCGGCGCCATCAGCACCCCGCAGCCGATGCCGTGCTCGCCGAAGGCGCGGACGACCTCCAGCCGGCGCTCGGGCGCGGGCGTGCCCGGTTCCACCGTGCGCCACAGCTCGGTGTCCAGGAAGCCGACGGAGACGGACACGCCCACGTCCGTCACCCCGGCCGCGCGGACCAGCAGCGGCAGGTCGCGCAGGATCAGGGTGCCCTTGGTGAGGATCGAGAACGGGTTCGCGTGGTCGGTGAGCGCGGAGATGATGCCCGGCATCAGCCGGTAGCGGCCCTCGGCGCGCTGGTAGCAGTCGACGTTCGTGCCCATCGCCACGTGCTCGCCCCGCCAGCGGCGCGAGCCGAGCTGGCGGCGCAGCACCTCGGGGGCGTTGACCTTGACCACGATCTGGGTGTCGAAGCCGATGCCCGTGTCCAGGTCCAGATAGCCGTGGGTGGCGCGGGCGAAGCAGTACACGCACGCGTGCGAGCAGCCCCGGTAGGGATTGACCGTCCACTCGAACGGCATGCGCGAGGCGCCCGGCACCCGGTTGAGCACCGAGCGCGCCCGCACCTCGTGGAAGGTGATCCCGCGGAACTCGGGCGTGTCGAACGTCCGGGTGGTCACGGCGTCCGCGCCGAACAGCGCGGTGTCGGCGGCCCGGCCGTGGTCGCCGTCCTCGGTGAGGTTGTCCCAGCGCATGACGCCTCCTCGGTAGCACTGGGCACAGAATAGAACATGTGTTCCCATGATCGCCGGGACCCCGATTTGGGCCGCCGGGTACCGGGGTGGTTGGCTTGCCCCGTACCGGAAGACAGGTCCTGGAGGAACGCAATGGCGCAGGTCGAGGCCACTACCGAGCGGGTCGTCGCGGCGGACGCGGAGAAGGTGTTCGACGCCCTCGCCGACTACCGCGGCACCCGGCAGAAGCTGCTGCCCGAACACTTCAGCGAGTACGAGGTGCGCGAGGGCGGCGACGGCGAGGGCACCCTCGTCCACTGGAAGCTCCAGGCCACCAGCAAGCGGGTGCGCGACTGCCTGCTCGAGGTGACCGAGCCCACCGACGGCGAGCTCGTCGAGAAGGACCGCAACTCCTCCATGGTCACCACCTGGCGCGTCACCCCGGCCGGCGAGAGCCGCTCCCGCGTGGTCGTCACCACCACCTGGCAGGGCGCCGGCGGCATCGGCGGCTTCTTCGAGCGGACCTTCGCGCCCAAGGGTCTCGGCCGGATCTACGACGCCCTGCTCGCCAACCTCGCCGCCGAGGTCGAGAAGTAGCCCAACCACCCACCGGTGCAAGGGCGTTGACCTCCGGTCGGCCCCTTCACCGGTTCGAGTGGATCTCCGGTCCGGGCCGGGCGGAGCCGTAACCTCAGGCAACCGGTCCCCGTTGTCGCCTCACGCGGGAAACGCGCGAGGCGCAACGAGGGGAGCGGTCCGTGGGCGGGACGACACTGGCGCAGCAGGAGCCGGACGTGGCACCGGCGGCCGGCGAGACGTCCGCGACCGCGCCGCCGCCCCCCGCGCCCGCCGTGCCGCTGACGCCCCGCCGGGTCCGGCTGGTGTTCTCCGGGCTGATGCTGGCGCTGCTGCTGGCGGCCCTGGACCAGATGATCGTCGCCACCGCCCTGCCCAAGGTCGTCGGCGAACTGCACGGCCTGGACAAGATGTCCTGGGCCATCACCGCCTACCTGCTCACCTCCACCATCGGCCTGCCCCTGTACGGCAAGCTCGGCGACCTCGTCGGCCGCAAGGGCGTCTTCCAGTTCGCCATCGCCGTCTTCGTCGTCGGCTCCGCGCTCGCCGGCCGGGCCGGCAGCATGGACCAGCTGGTCCTCTACCGCGCGCTCCAGGGCGTCGGCGCGGGCGGCCTCATGATCGGCGTGCAGGCCATCATCGCCGACATCGTGCCGCCCCGGGAACGCGGCCGGTACATGGGACTGATCGGCGCCGTCTTCGGCCTCGCCTCCGTCGCCGGCCCGCTGCTCGGCGGCTACTTCACCGACCACCTCTCCTGGCGCTGGTGCTTCTACGTCAACGTCCCCTTCGGCCTGGTCACCTTCGCGGTCGTCACCGTCGTGCTGAAACTGCCCCGGCCGCCCGTGCGGGCCCGGCTCGACGTGCCCGGCGCCATCCTGCTCGCCGCCGCCTCCACCTGCCTGGTGCTGCTCACCAGCTGGGGCGGCACCGAGTACGCCTGGGACTCCCGGCTCATCCTCCTCCTCGGCGCCGGCGCCCTCGTCAGCACCGTCCTCTTCCTGCTCGCCGAGCACCTCGCCGCCGAACCCCTCATCCCGCTCCGGCTGTTCCGCGACTCCGTGTTCACCGTCAGCGGCCTGGTCGGCCTGGTCATCGGCGTCGCCCTGTTCGGCGCCGCCAGCTATCTGCCGACCTTCCTGCAGATGGTCGACGGGGCCAGCGCCACCGAGTCCGGACTGCTGATGCTGCCCATGATGGCCGGGATCGTCGGCGCCTCCATCATCGGCGGCCACCTCATCAGCCACACCGGCCGCTACCGGATCTACCCCGTGCTCGGCAGCGCCGTCTCCGTCGTCGGCATGTGGCTGCTGTCCCGGCTCCAGACCGACACGCCCCGGCTGCACTACAGCATCTGGATGGCCGTCCTCGGCACCGGCATCGGCCTGGTCATGCCCGTGCTCGTCCTCGCCGTGCAGAACTCCGTACGCCCCGCCGACCTCGGCAGCGCCACCAGCGCCAACAACTACTTCCGGCAGATCGGCGGCAGCGTCGGCGCCGCCGTCTTCGGCACCCTCTTCGCCCAGCGGCTCACCTCCGCGCTCCGCGCCGAGCTGCCCCCAGGCACGGGCACCCGCCTGCCCGCCGCCGACTCGATCACCCCGCAGCTCGTCCACGCGCTGCCCCCGGCCCTGCGCGACGCCTACATCCGCGCCTACGCCGACGCGATGCCCCGGGTCTTCCTCTACCTCGTCCCGGTGCTCGCCCTCGGTCTGCTCATCGCCTGCTTCCTCAAGGAGAAACCCCTGGTGTCCCACCACGCCCCCGCCACCGACCAGGAGACCGCGCCGGTGAACGTCCCGCTCCCGCACGCCCGTTCGCCGTTCACCGCCGGGATCCCCGTGTGCGGCACGGTGCAGCACCCCGACGGCACCGTGGTGCCCCGCGCGGCGCTCACCCTCATCGACATCGCCGGGCAGCAGGTCGGCCGGGGCGCCAGCGGCGAGGACGGGCGGTACGCGCTCGGCACGCCCGGCCCCGGCTCCTACGTGCTGATCGCCGCCGCCGGCGGACACCAGCCGCAGGCCGTCTCCGTCACCGTCGGCGAACGCCCCGTCGAACTCGACGTCGTCCTCGGCGGCGCCGGACGCCTGGCCGGCAGCGTGCTCACCGCCGACGGCAGCCCCGTCCGGGACGCCACCGTCACCCTCACCAACGTGCACGGCGAGGTCGTCGCCACCACCCGCAGCGGCCGCGAGGGCGGCTACGTCATCACCGAGCTGGTGGCCGGCGAGTACACCCTCGCCGCCAGCGCCCCCGCCTTCCGGCCCGCCGCGCTCCCGGTCACCGTGCAGGCCTCCCGCGAGACCCGGCAGGACGTCGAGCTCGCGGGCGGCGCCGTACTGCGCGGCACCGTCCGGGCCGGCGGCGGACGCCCCGTGGAGGAGGCCCGGGTGACCCTGCTCGACGCCGCCGGCAACGTCGTCGACACCCTGACCACCGGAGCCGACGGAACGTTCCGGTTCGTGGACCTCTCCTCCGGCGAGTACACCGTCATCGCCGCGGGCTACCCGCCGGTCGCCACCGTGCTCCAGGTCGCGGGGGGCGGACGCACCGAGCGCGACCTCCAGTTGGGGCACGAGGACTGACCGGGGGGCGCACGCAGCGCGCCGGGCCGTGCGCCGGTGCATCCGGTGCACCCAATTCCAGGATTGCCACACATCGCGACCGGCGGCCGCCTTACCGTAGTGGCGGGCGGCACAGATCGTTTTGCGGACAGCCGTGGGGAGAAAGGGCCTGGGCCATGGACCGTGGCAACGAGCGGGACGCGCCCGCCGGGCGCGGCGTCGGCGACACCGCGGCGGGCCGTGTCCCGCTGGCCGTGGTCGTCGTCGACCGCGCCGGTCTGGTGTCCCACTGGAGCAGCGGTGCGCGGCGTTTGTTCGGCATCGGCCGGGAGGAGGCCGTGGGCCGGCCCGCGGCCGATCTGCTGCCCGTCTCCGGCGCCCTCCACGACGACACGGACGACCCGCACGGCGGTCCCGCGTCGTACGACGGATCCGGCCCCGACCTCGAGGCATCCCTCGACGGGCAGAACGGCTTTCCCCAGGCCGGCTGCGCCCGGCTCTGCCCGCACCCGGAGGGTCCCGGCGCCGAGGACCGGATCGACGTGCTGTGGTGGGCCTACCCGCTGGTCGGCCCGGACCCGTCCCGGCTGCTGGTGCTCGTCGCCGACGCCACCCGGCTGCGCGCCGAACGCGGCCACGACGACGCGACCGCCGAACGCATCACGCCCGGCTTCGCCCGCCACACCGAACTGCCCGCCGCCGAGGACCTCGAACGGCGCCTGCCCGACATCCTGCCCAACATGGGCCCGGGCCTGAGCGCCCGCATCGTCTCCCAGGTCCTCGAACTCGGCTACCCCATCCTGGAGTTCAGCCAGTACGAACGGGTGCCCGTGACCCCGTACTGGGGCGTGCCCCGCCGCCCCGGCCGCAGGACCGCCGAAGCCGTGCCCGGGCCCGTGGCGGCCGGGCACCGGCCCGTGGCCGCCGCGGTCCCGGCCGGCGCCGAGCAGGACCTGGAGTACGCCGCCGTCCGCGAGCGGCTGGAGTTCCTGAACGAGGTCAGCTCCCGCATCGGCTCCTCCCTGGACCTCGGCGAGACCATCCGCGAGGTCACCAGCGCCGCCGTACCCCGGTTCGCGGACTTCGCCGGCACCCACCTGCGCGCCGCGGTACTGGCCGGCGAGGGCTTCCCGGACGGCCCGCCGGACGCCAGCACCGTGATGTTCCGCGTCTGGGTCGAGCACAACGACGAACCCGGCCGCTGGGACGACACCGTGCCCGTCGGCGAGGCCTTCGCCTTCCCCGAGCACACCCCCTTCTACAAGTGCATGGTCACCGGCGAGCCCGTGCTCGTCCCACGGGTCACCGACGAGCTGTCCGAGCGGATCTCCGGCGAGTTCGAGAAGCGCGACCTCAGGCCGCTCATCCGCGGCCGGTCGCTGCTGATCGTCCCGCTCAAGGCACGCAATGTCGTCCTCGGCTTCATGGTGCTGATGCGCCGCCCCGACCGGCCGCAGTTCGACGACATGGACCGCACCACCGGCGCCGAACTCGCCGCCCGCGCGGGCCTCGTGCTGGACAACGCGCGCATGTACACGTACCAGGAGAACGTCGCCGACACCCTCCAGGACAGCATGCTGCCGCAGATCACCCCGCGGATGGCCGGCTGTGACGTCGCCACCCGCTATCTGCCCGGCACCCGGCTCGGCAGGATCGGCGGCGACTGGTTCGACACCATCAAACTGCCCGGCTCCCGCACCGCCCTGGTGGTCGGCGACGTCATGGGCCACGGGCTGAACTCGGCCGCGATGATGGGCCAGTTGCGCACCGCCGTGCAGACCATGGCCGCCATGGAGACCCCACCCGCCCAGCTCCTGCGCAACCTGGACGACCTGGCCCGCCGGCTCGGCGACACCTACCTCGCCACCTGCCTGTACGCGGTCTACGACCCGATCCGCGGCGAGCTGACCCTCGCCAACGCCGGCCACATCCCGCCCGTGCTGGTGCGCGCCGAGGACGGCGGCAGCAGGCTCCTCGACCTGCCCACCGGAGCCCCGATCGGCGTCGGCGGCGTCCCGTTCGAGGCCGTCCGGGTCAGGGTGGCGCCCGGCGACCGGCTGGTGCTGTGCACGGACGGCCTGGTCGAGGTGCGCGGCTCCGACATCGGCGAGGGCCTGGCCGCGCTCTGCGAGTCCGCCGCCCACCCCGCCGCCTCGATGGACGACGCCTGCGACACCATCATCCGCGCGCTGAACACCCGCGGCGGACGCAAGGACGACGTCGCCCTGCTCATGGCGCGCCTCAACGGCATCCCGGACGACCACGTCGCCGAGTGGCGGCTGGAGCCCGTACCGGCCGAGGTGCCCCGGGCCCGCCGCCTGGTGCGCGGGCAACTGCTGGACTGGGGCCTGCCGCAGGCCGTGGAGACCGCCGAACTGCTGGTCAGCGAGGTCGTCACCAACGCCGTGCTGCACGCCGGGAGCGACCGGATCGGCCTGCGGATCGTACGCACCGACGCGCTGCTGTTCGAGGTCACCGACGATGAACCCGCCCTGCCCGCCCTGCTCAGCACCGGCCCCGAGGACGAGTCCGGCCGCGGACTGCGCGTGGTCAGCCGGCTGGCCCGGGAGTGGGGCGCCAGCGCCACCGGGCACCGCAAGACCGTCTGGTTCGAACAGGCCCTCACCCCCGGCCGCTGACCCGCCGGGCCGCACCCCGCCGGGGAACCGTGCCGCGCGACCCTTGCCCCGCGCCGGTCCGCCGCGATATCCCGATCACGGAACCGACCCGTGGGGAGACCGCATGAACATATCGGACACCTATCGCGACGCGTGGGAGAGCTACTGGAGCGAGACCTCCGGTGCCCGGGGGGAGGCGATATGGGACTGCGATCCCGCGCTGAGCGCCGCACCGCACAGCGAACTCCTCCTGCCGCACGCCGACCCGGGCCGTACGATCGTCGACCTCGGCTGCGGCAACGGCACCCAGACCCGCTATCTGGCCACCCGGTTCGCCCGTGCCGTGGGCGTCGACCTCTCGCACGCGGCCGTCGAACACGCCCGCCGCGCCGCGGGCGACGCCCCCGTGGAGTTCCAGCAGCTCGACCTCACCGACACCGGCGCCGTCCGCGCGCTGCACCGGCGGCTCGGCGACAGCCACGTCTACATGCGGGCCGTCATCCACCAGAGCGAACCGGCCGCGCGCCCCGCGGTGGCCGCCGCCGTCGCCGAGATCATCGGCACCGAGGGCCGTGCCTTCGTGGTCGAGCTGACCTCCGCCTCCCGGGATGTCCTCAGCCGCGCCGCCGCCGGTCCGGCGGGCCCGCCGCCCAAGCTCCGCCGCGTCTTCCACCACGGCCTCAAGCCCGCCGCTGCCCCCGACGAGGAGATCCCGCGCCTGCTCGCCGAGGCCGGCCTCACCGTCCTGGCCGACGGCGAGACCGCCCTGCCGCAGACCGAGTACCTCTCCGACGGCACCCGCATCGACCTGCCGGCCCGCTGGTTCGTCCTCGCCCGGGCCTGACCGGACTCGGGCACCGCGTTCCCCGCCGGGTCGTGGCCAGGGGGCGGCCCGGCGCGTAACGTGACACGGCATGAAGATCCTCATCAGTGCCGACATGGAGGGGGCCACGGGCGTCACCTGGCCCGCCGACGTGCTGCCGGGGACGCCGCAGTGGGAGCGGTGCCGTTCGATGTTCACCTCGGACGTGAACGCCGCCGCGGAGGGCTTCTTCGACGGCGGCGCCGACCGGGTGCTGGTCAACGAGGCCCACTGGACCATGCGCAACCTGCTGCTGGAACGGCTCGACGAGCGGGTGGAGATGCTCACCGGCCGGCACAAGGCGCTGTCGATGGTGGAGGGCGTCCAGCACGGCGACGTCGACGGCATCGCCTTCGTCGGCTACCACGCCGGCGCCGGCATGGAGGGCGTCCTCGCCCACACCTACCTCGCCAACCAGATCACCGGGGTGTGGCTGAACGGCGTCCGCGCCAGCGAGGGTCTGCTCAACGCCCACGTCGTCGCCGAGTACGGCGTCCCGGTCGTCCTCGTCACCGGTGACGACGTGGCCTGCGAGGACGCCCTCGGGTACGCGCCCGAGGCACCGAAGGTGGCCGTCAAGGACCATGTGTCCCGGTACGCGGCCGTGTGCCGGACCCCGGCCCGGACCGCCGCCGACATCCGCGCCGCCGCCAAGGACGCCGCCCGGCTGGCGGTCCGTCACGAACCCGCCGAGGCCGGGCCGTTCACGGTCGCCGTCGAGTTCGACGCCGAGCACCTCGCCCAGGCCGTCACCGTCGTCCCCGGCGTGGCGCGGACCGGCGAGCGGAAGGTGGCGTACACCAGCGCCACCATGTACGAGGGCATCAGGACGTTCAAGGCGGTCACCACGATCGCCTCCGCCGCCGTGGAGGAGCAGTATGGCTGACCCGCAGGCACTCGACGAGGTCGTGGAGTTCACCTCCGGCCTGATCCGTATCGACACCACCAACCGGGGCGGCGGCGACTGCCGGGAGCGGCCGGCCGCCGAGTACGCCGCCGAACGGCTGGCCGGGGCCGGCCTGGAGCCCCTGATGCTGGAGCGCACCCCGGGCCGCACCAATGTGGTGGCCCGGATCGAGGGCACCGACCCGTCCGCCGACGCGCTGCTGGTCCACGGCCACCTGGACGTCGTACCCGCCGAGCCCGCCGACTGGAGCGTGCCGCCGTTCTCCGGGGAGATCCGGGACGGGATGGTGTGGGGGCGGGGCGCCGTCGACATGAAGAACATGGACGCGATGATCCTCGCGGTGGTCCGCTCCTGGGCCCGGCAGGGCGTACGGCCCCGCCGGGACCTGGTCATCGCCTTCACCGCCGACGAGGAGGCCAGTGCCGAGGACGGCTCCGGTTTCCTCGCGGGCAGGCACCCCGAGCTCTTCGAGGGCTGCACGGAAGGCGTCAGCGAGGGAGGCGGCTTCACCTTCCACGACGGCTCCGGCCGGGAGATCTACCCGATCGCGGCGGGGGAGCGGGGCACCGCCTGGCTGAAGCTCACCGCGCGCGGCCGGGCCGGGCACGGTTCCAAGGTCAACCGGGAGAACGCGGTGACCCGGCTGGCCGCCGCCGTCACCCGCATCGGCGAACACGAGTGGCCGACGCGCCTCACCCCCACCGTGCGGGCCGCCCTCGACGCGCTCGCCGCGCTGTACGGCATCGAGGCCGGACGCACCGACGTGGACCGGCTGCTGGAGAAGCTCGGCCCCGCCGCGGGACTGGTCGAGGCGACCGTCCGCAACAGCGCCAACCCCACGATGCTGGACGCCGGTTACAAGCTGAACGTCATCCCCGGGGAGGCGGTCGCCCATGTCGACGGCCGCTATCTGCCCGGCACCGAGGAGGAGTTCGCCGCCACCCTTGACCGGCTCACCGGACCGGACGTCCACTGGGAGTTCGCGCACCGCGAAGTGGCGCTCGAGGCACCGGTGGACTCCCCGCTGTTCGCCGGAATGCGGGCCGCCGTCGAGGAGTTCGCGCCCGGCGGGCACGTCGTGCCGTACTGCATGGCCGGCGGCACGGACGCCAAGCAGTTCTCCCGGCTCGGCATCACCGGCTACGGGTTCGTCCCGCTGAGGGTGCCCGCCGGCTTCGACTACCCGGCGCTGTTCCACGGCGTGGACGAGCGCGTGCCCGTCGAGGCGCTGCGCTTCGGCGTCCGCGTCCTGGACCGCTTCCTGAGGGCGGCCTAGCCGATGGGGGAGCAGACGCGCACCGCGCCGTACGGATCCTGGCCCTCGCCCGTGACCGCCGCGCTCGCCGCCGCGCACGACGGCCACCCGGACTGGGTGGGGTTCGTCGGCGACGAGATCTGGTGGACCGAGCCCCGGCCCGCCGAGGGCGGCCGGCGGGCCCTGGTCCGGCGGCGCGCCGACGGCGTCGAGGAGACGGTGCTGCCCGCGCCGTGGAACGTCCGCAGCCGGGTCGTCGAGTACGGCGGCCGGCCCTGGACCGGGGTGGTGGCCGACGGCCGGCCGCTGTTCGTGTTCGCGCACTTCGCCGACCAGCGGCTGTACCGCTGCGAGCCCGGCGGCGAGCCCGTTCCGCTCACCCCCGTGTCCCCGGTGGGCGGCGGTCTGCGGTGGGCCGAGCCCCGGGTGGACCTCGCCCGCGGCGAGGTGTGGTGCGTGCTGGAGGAGCACACCGGGGACGGGCCGGACGACGTACGGCGGGTGCTGGCCGCCGTACCGCTGGACGGCTCGGCCGCCGCCGACCGCGCCGCCGTACGCGAACTCACCGCGCCCCGGCACCGGTTCGTCACCGGTGCCCGGCTCTCGCCCGACGGCCGGCGGGCCGCGTGGATCGGCTGGGACCATCCGCGGATGCCCTGGGACGGCACCGAACTGCTGGTCGCCGACGTGACCGGCGACGGCCGGCTGACCGGCGTCCGCACGGTCGCCGGGGGCCCGGACGAGTCCGTCTGCCAGGCCGAGTGGGCCCCGGACGGCCGCCTGCTGTACGCGAGCGACCGCAGCGGCTGGTGGCAGCTCTACCGGGACGGCACCCTGCTGTGCGCCCGCGAGGAGGAGTTCGGCGGGCCGCTGTGGCAGCCCGGGCTGAGCTGGTTCGCGCCGCTGGACAACGGTCTGCTGGCGGTCCTGCACGGACGCGGACCGGCCGCGCTCGGGATACTGGACCCGGAGACCGGCGAGATCGTCGAGGCCGCCGGACCCTGGACCGAGTGCGCCCCCACCCTCGCCGTCCACGGCCAGCGCGTCGTCACCGTCGGCGCCGGCCCGCACACCGGGTACGAGGTGGTCGAGCTGGACACGGTCACCGGTCGCGCCCGGGTGGCCGGCGCCCGCCACCGCGACCCCGTCGACCCCGCCTACTACCCGCGGCCCGAGGTGCGCACCTTCGCCGGGCCCGACGGCCGCGAGGTGCACGCCCACGTGTATCCGCCGCGCCACCCGGCGCGGACGGCGCCCGACGGTGAACGGCCGCCGTACGTGATCTGGGCGCACGGCGGCCCCACCAGCCGCAGCCCGCTCGTGCTGGACCTGACGATCGCCTACTTCACCTCCCGGGGCATCGGCGTCGCCGAGGTGAACTACGGCGGCTCCACCGGATACGGCCGCGCCTACCGGGAGCGGCTGCGCGAGGGGTGGGGCGTGGTGGACGTCGAGGACTGCGCGGCCGTCGCCCGCGCCCTCGCCGCCGAGGGCACCGCCGACCCCGCCCGGCTGGCCGTCCGGGGCGGCAGCGCCGGCGGCTGGACCGCCGCCGCCTCCCTGACCACCACCGACGTCTACGCCTGTGGCACGATCCGCTACCCGGTGCTCGACCTCACTGCCTGGGGCCCCGGCGAGACCCACGACTTCGAGTCCCGCTACCTGGAGTCGCTGATCGGTCCGCTCGCCGAGGTCCCCGCCCGGTACGCCGAACGCTCCCCGATCACCCACGCCGACCGGCTCACCGTGCCGTTCCTGCTGCTCCAGGGCCTGGACGACGTCATCTGCCCGCCCGCCCAGTGCGAACGCCTGCTCGCCCGGACCGCCGGCCGGGGCGTACCGCACGCCTACCTCACGTTCGAGGGCGAGGGTCACGGATTCCGCCGGGCCGATACCATGATCCGCGCCCTGGAGGCGGAACTGTCGCTGTACACCCAGGTGTTCGGGCTGGACCCGACGCCGCCCGCGCCGAAGCTGGAGTTGTCCCCGTGAAGGAACTCGTCCGCCCGCACCGGCTGGCCCCGGGCGCCCGGGTCGCCGTAGTCGCCACCAGCGGGCCGGTACCCGAGGAACGCCTCCAGGCGGGCCTGGACGTGCTGCGCGGCTGGGACCTCGACCCGGTGGCCGGCCCCCACACCCTGGACCGGCACCCCGGGTTCGGCTATCTCGCCGGCACCGACGCCGACCGTGCCGCCGACTTCCAGAACGCCTGGTGCGACCCGGCCGTGGACGCGGTGCTGTGCGCCCGCGGCGGCTACGGCGCCCAGCGCATGATCGACCTGCTCGACTGGGACGCCCTGCGCGCGGCCGGACCCAAGCTGTTCATCGGCTTCAGCGACGTCACCGCGCTGCACGAGGCCATCGCCGCCCGGCTGGGGCTGGTCACCCTGCACGGGCCGGTGGCGGCCGGTGCCGACTTCATCAAGAACCAGCGAGGCCAGGAGCACCTGCGGGCCACCCTGTTCGCGCCCGAGACCGTCCGCACCCTCGCCTTCGGCGGCACCGCCCTCGTCCCCGGCCGGGCCCGGGGCGTCACCCTCGGCGGCTGCCTGTCCCTGCTCGCCGCGGAACTCGGCACCCCGCACGCCCGGCCCTCGGCGCGCGGCGGACTGCTGTGCCTGGAGGACGTCGGCGAGCCGGCCTACCGGCTGGACCGCTGCCTCACCCAGCTGCTGCGCGCCGGCTGGCTGGACGGGGCGCGCGGGGTGCTGCTCGGCTCCTGGGAGGACTGCGCCGGCCAGGAGGAGCTGCGGGCCCTGTTCGCCGACCGGCTCGGCGGGCTCGGGATCCCGGTCGCCGAGGACGTCGGATTCGGCCACTGCGAGGGGGCGTTGACGGTTCCGCTCGGGGTGGCCGCCACCCTGGACACGGAGGCGGGCACGCTCACCCTGGACGAGCCGGCCCTGCGCTGACGCCGTACGCTGGGCCGATGGCGCATCCCCCGTCCCGGTACCTCGCCGAAGGCCCCCGCGTGGCCGTCCGGCCCTTCACCCTGGAAGACGGTCCCGAGTTCACCGCCCGGGCGCGGGAGAGCAAGGACCTGCACCGGCCCTGGCTGTTCCCGCCGGACACCGACGAGGCGTACGCCGACTACGCCGGCCGGCTGATCGACGACCCGGCCCGGGCCGGTTTCCTGGTGTGCGAGCGGGACGGCGGGGACATCGCCGGCTTCATCAACATCAACAACATCGTGCGGGGCGGCTTCCAGTGCGGCGCCCTCGGGTACGGCGCCTTCGCGCACGCGGCCGGGCGGGGCCTGATGCGCGAGGGCCTGGAGCTGGTGATCGGGTACGCGTTCGGGCCGCTGGGCCTGCACCGGCTGGAGATCAACGTCCAGCCGGGCAACGCCGCCTCCATCGCCCTCGCCCGGGGCGCCGGGTTCCGCCTGGAAGGCTTCTCGCCCGCCATGATCCACGTCGACGGCGCCTGGCGCGACCACGAACGCTGGGCCCTGACCACCGAGATGCGCGGCTGAACCGGCTCAGCCGCGCTGCTGGTCCACGTACTCGAAGACCGACCCGTCCGGGTGCACCGCCAGCAGATTGCGGCCCACCGGCGTCGGCACCGGCCCCGCGACGACCCTCGCGCCCAGCCCGGTCAGCAGCCGGTGGGCCTCCTCCACGTCCTTCACCGCGATCGTCGCCGCCACCTTGCGCAGGATCTCCAGCTCCTCCTCGGGGCCGCTCATCAGCAGGAACGAACCGACCGCGGCGACCTCGACCCCGCCGCGCGTGAAGCGCAGCGCCCTGCCGCCGGTCAGCTGCTCGTAGAAGGGGATCGCGGTATCGAGGTCGTCGACGCAGATGCGCAGCGAAGCGCCCAGAATCTCCATACGGACGAGCCTAGTTGGGACCGCCCGTGGCGTGCACGGCCCCCGCGTTACCCGCTGTGAGGGACGGGTACCCGCAGGGTATGAACAACCGTTCGGAACACCTGGAACATCATCTGGACCGGCACCTGGTCGAGGAACTGGCCCAGGTGGCCCGCGAGACGGTACGCGACGAACTGCGCGAGCAGTCCCGCAGGCAGCGCCGCACCGCCCTGCTGTACGCGGCCTCGGGCGCCGTCGCCCTGTACGCGGGCGGCGCGGTGGCCCTCGCGGTGGGCCTGGCCCTGGCGTCCGGGCTGCCCGGCTGGGCCGCGGCCCTGCTCACCGCGGCGCTGCTGGGCGCGGTGGCGTACGTCCTGCGCGGCGCGGCCCACGGCCGGCACGCCCCGCACCCCCCGCACCGTGTCGTGGGCGGCGCCGCCCCGGGGGCCCCGCCGACGGGCCTGGGCATGCCCTACCCGCCGATGCCCCAGAACCCGCCGGACGTCCCGCACCACAGGGCCTGACACCGCTCACCCGGCGAGCTGCGGCAGCACCTTCGTCCGGTAGAAGTCGAAGAACCCCCGCTGGTCCGGGCCGATCTGGTTCACGTACACCCGGTCGAACCCGGCGTCGGCGAACGCCCGCAACGTGCTCACGTGCTGCTCGGCGTCGTCCCCGCACACGACCTTCTCCCGCACCATGTCCTCGGTGACCAGCTCGTGCAGCTGCTCGAAGTGCCGGGGCGAGGGCAGCACCTGCCCCATCTCGCCGGGCAGCAGCTCGTTGTACCAGAGCCGGTGCACCGTACGGACGCACGCGTCCCGGTCGGTGCCGTAGCAGACCTTCGTGCCGCCGCTGACCGGCTTCGTCCCGCCGCCGCCCTCGCGGAACCGGGTGACCGTCTCCTGGTCCGGCGTCATCGTGATGAAGCCGTCGCCCACCCGGGAGGCCAGCGAGAGCGCCTTGGGGCCGAAGGCGGAGACGTCGATCGGGACGGGCTCGTCCGGGACGGTGTAGAGGCGGGCGTTCTCCACCGTGTAGTGCTTGCCGTGGTGGCTGACCTCCTCGCCGGTGAACAGCCGGCGCATCACCTCGACGGCTTCCTCCAGCATCTCCAGCCGCACCGGCGCCGGGGGCCAGCGGTCGCCGAGGATGTGCTCGTTGAGCGCCTCACCGGTGCCCACGCCGAGCCGGAAGCGGCCCTCGGTCAGCACCGCGCTGGTCGCCGCGGCCTGGGCGAGCACCGCCGGGTGGATCCGTACGGTCGGACAGGTCACGGCCGTCTCGACGGGCAGCGACACCGCCTGCGACAGCGCCCCGATCACCGACCACACGAACGCGCTCTGGCCCTGCTCGTCGTTCCACGGGTGGTAGTGGTCGGAGATCCACAGCGCCTGGAACCCGGCCTGCTCGGCCATCCGGGCCTGCTCGATCAGGGCCGCGGGGTCGTGTTCCTCGGCCGCCAGGAAATAGCCGTACTCGGGCATGGGGAAACCTCCGCGGGGCTGACGCCGGTCCTGGTGGGGCCGGGTAACCGGGCGCGCCCGCGCGAAACGCCGCCGGGCGGGGGCACGGGCACCGGTGCGGGCGGGGACGCGCGGGCGGCCGGGTGCCCGGCCGGATCGCCGGGGCGCCCCGGACGGCGAGGCGGTGACCCGCCCGGCGTTTGGCCGTCCCGGCCCCGGTTACGCGGAAGACCTCGGACCAGCCGCACCGCCGGAGGCGCACCGTGAGCCGACCCCGCGTCGTGATCGTCGGCGCCGGTTTCGCCGGGTACCGGGCCGCCCGCACGCTGGTCCGGCTCACCCGGAACCGCGCGGACATCACGCTCGTCAACCCGACCGACTACTTCCTGTACCTGCCGCTGCTGCCCCAGGTCGCCGCCGGTGTCCTGGAGGCCCGCCGGGTCACCGTGTCGCTGCCCGGCACGCTGCGCGGGGTGCGGCTCGTCCTCGGCGAGGCCGAGGAGGTCGACCTGGACGGGCAGTCCGTGCGCTACCGCGACCCCGAGGGCGCCACGGGCCGGGTCGGCTACGAGCGGCTGGTGCTGGCCGTGGGCAGCGTCAACAAGCTGCTGCCCGTCCCCGGCGTCGCCGAGCACGCGCACGGCTTCCGCGGGCTGCCCGAGGCGCTCTACCTGCGCGACCACGTCACCCGGCAGATGGAGCTGGCCGCCTCCGGTACCCCGCGGGCCGCCGCCGCCCGCTGCACCTTCGTGGTGGTCGGGGCGGGCTACACCGGCACCGAGGTGGCCGCCCAGTCCCAGCTGCTCACCGACCGGCTGGCGCGCAGACAGCCGCCGCCCGCCGGCCGGCGCCCCCGCTGGGTCCTGCTGGACCTGGCGCCGCGGGTGCTGCCGGAGCTGGACGAGCGGCTGTCCCGTACCGCCGAGCGGGTGCTCGGGGCGCGCGGGGTCGAGGTGCGCACGGGCACGTCGGTGCGGGAGGCCACCCGGGACGGGGTGCTGCTCACCGACGGGGAGTTCCTCGCGTCCCGGACCCTGGTGTGGTGCGTGGGCGTACGGCCCGATCCGCTGGTGGAGGCCCTCGGGCAGCCGCTGGAGCGCGGGCGGCTGATCGTCGACCCGTATCTGCGGCTGCCCGGCCGGCCCGAGGTGTTCGCCTGCGGGGACGCCGCCGCCGTGCCCGACCCCGGCCGGCCGGGCGAGTTCACGGCCATGACGGCCCAGCACGCCTGGCGGCAGGGCCGGGTGGCCGCGGAGAACCTGGCCGGCTCGCTCGGGCTCGGCCGGCGCCGGCGCCCCTACCGGCACCGCGACCGGGGGTTCGCCGTCGACCTCGGCGGGGCCCGGGCCGCCGCCAACCCGTTCGGCATCCCGCTGTCCGGTCCGGTGGCCGGCGCGGTGACCCGCGGCCACCACCTGGCCGCGCTGCCCGGCAACCGCGTCCGGGTCGCCGCCGACTGGCTCCTGGACGCCGTACTCCCGCGCCAGGGCGTACAGCTGGGCCTGGTGCGGGCCTGGTCGGTGCCGCTGGAGACGGCCTCGCCGGAGCTGGCCCGTGTACCGGGCGGCCCGGGGGAACCCGGCACGCCGGGCACACACGACGGACGCCACGGACACGACGGAGACCACGGACACGACGAAGACCACGGGCACGACGGACATGACGAACACGAACGGGCGGAGGGCGCCGGGGAGGACGAACCCATGACCCACGGCAGCCGCGGTATCCGGCCGGACGGCCACCCCGCCCCCGCCCCGCACCCCGACAGCCCGGAGACGGCGGGCTCCGCCGACGGCCCCGAGACGGCCGGCTGAATCCGCGGACGGACCGGAGCCGGCCCCCAGCAGACCCGTAAGGAGACCGAGGAGACTCATGAACAACGAAGAACTCGCCGAACTCGGCCAGCAGTTGCGCGTGGACAGCGTGCGGGCGTCCGCCGCCGCCGGATCGGGACACCCCACGTCCTCGATGTCCGCCGCCGATCTGCTGGCCGTCCTGCTCGCCAACCACCTCCGCTACGACTTCGAGCGCCCCGAACACCCCGCCAACGACCGCTTCGTGCTGTCCAAGGGACACGCCTCCCCGCTGCTGTACGCCGCGTACAAGGCGGCCGGCGCCATCGAGGACGGCGAACTGGTCACCTTCCGCAAGCTCGGCAGCCGGCTGGAGGGCCACCCGACGCCCCGCAGGCTGCCCTGGGTGGAGACGGCCACCGGCTCGCTCGGCCAGGGCCTGCCGGTCGGCGTCGGCATCGCGCTCGCCGGGAAGCGGCTGGACCGCACCGGCTACCGGGTGTGGGTGCTGTGCGGCGACAGCGAGCTGGCGGAGGGCTCGGTGTGGGAGGCCGCCGAACACGCGGGCTACGAGAACCTGGACAACCTCGTCGTCATCGTGGACGTCAACCGGCTCGGCCAGCGCGGCCCCACCCGGCACGGCCACGACCTGGACGCCTACGCCCGCCGCTTCCAGGCCTTCGACTGGCACACCATCGAGATCGACGGGCACGACGTCGACAAGATCGACCGGGCCTACGGGGAGGCGCTGTCCACCGTCGGGCAGCCCACCGTGATCCTCGCCCGCACCCTCAAGGGCAAGGGCGTGGCCGCCGTGGAGGACCGCGAGGGGCTGCACGGCAAGCCGCTGCCCGAGGCCGAGGAGGCCATCGCCGAACTCGGCGGGCAGCGTGATCTGCGGGTCCGGGTGAGCGAACCGCAGGTCGCCGCCGCGCTGCGCTCCCTCACCACCGAGGCGGTCCGGCTGCCGCACTACGAGGTGGGCGAGGAGGCCGCCACCCGGGACGCCTTCGGCAAGGCCCTGGCCGCGCTCGGCACCGCGCGCGGCGACGTCGTCGCCCTGGACGGCGAGGTCGGCGACTCCACCCGCACCGAGGAGTTCGCCAAGGAACACCCCGACCGCTACTTCGAGTGCTACATCGCCGAGCAGCAGCTCGTCGCCAGCGCGGTCGGCATGGCCACACGGGGCTGGGTGCCGTACGCCGCCACGTTCGCCGCGTTCCTCACCCGCGCCCACGACTTCGTGCGCATGGCCTCCATCAGCGGCTCCGGGATCAACCTGGTCGGCTCGCACGCCGGTGTCGCCATCGGCCAGGACGGGCCCTCCCAGATGGGCCTGGAGGACCTGGCGATGTTCCGGTCCGTGCACGGCTCCACGGTGCTCTACCCGTGCGACGCCAACCAGACGGCCCGGCTGGTCGCGGCCATGGCCGGGCTGGACGGCATCCGCTACCTGCGCACCTCCCGCGGCAAGACGCCGGTGATCTACGGCCCGGACGAGGAGTTCCCGGTCGGCGGCAGCAAGACGCTGCGCTCCGGCGACGCCGACCGGCTGACGATCGTCGCGGCCGGGGTCACCGTGCCCGAGGCGCTGACGGCCGCCGACCGGCTCGCCGAGGAGGGCATCGAGGTACGGGTCGTCGACCTGTACTCGGTCAAGCCCGTCGACGCCGCCACCCTGCGCCGGGCCGCCGAGGAGACCGGCTGCCTGCTCACGGTGGAGGACCACCACCCGGAGGGCGGCCTCGGGGACGCCGTCGCGGAGGTGTTCGGCGACGGCCGGCCGGCCCCCCGGCTGGTCCGGCTGGCGGTGCGCACCATGCCGGGCTCGGCCGCCCCGGACGAGCAGCTGCACGCGGCCGGCATCGACTCCGTGGGCATCGCGGCGGCGGCCCGGCTGCTGGTCGAGGAGGCGGTCGTGCGATGAGCCGCGGCGCCGCGCGGACGGCGGGAGTCCGGCGACAGGACCTAGCCTGGAAGCAGGTGGACGATCCGGGGCTCGGCGCCCGCCGGTGGACCCTCGCCGGCGCCGTCGAGCAGGCCCGTACCGAGCCGTGGGCCGGCCTGCCGCGGCGGGGCCGCTCCCTCGGCCCGGCCCGGCGCCGCCTCGACGACATGCGCTCCTGAGGTTTGGCCAAGGGAGGAACGGCCACACGCAGGGAAGAGGTGGCCATGTCGAACACAAACAGCACACCGAATACACAGAGTTCACGGGAATCACAGAACTCGCACGACACGAACGATACGCACGGCACGCACGACTCCGTGCGGAACGAACGGAACCAGAACGACGCGGACGGCCGCCGGCCGACCCCCATGGAGGTACTGCGCCAGGCGCGCGCCCAGCTCACCGAACTCACCGGGCTCGTCCCCGAGACGGTCTCCTCCTTCGAGCAGACCGAGGACGGCTGGTCCGTCGAGGTCGAGGTGCTGGAACTCGCCCGGGTGCCCGACACCATGAGCCTGATGGCGAGCTACCAGGTCGAGCTGGACCCCGAGGGGCAGCTGACCGGATACCGGCGCGTCCGCCGTTACGAACGCGGCAGGGCCGACGCCCGCGGGGGCCGCTGAGCCCACCGCGCGCGCCCTGACCGTCCGTACCGTGCACCTACTAGGCACGAGGAGGAATCGCCGGCATGACTGTTGTTCCGGCACAGCAGACCGGAGGCGGAGGCGGCAGCAGCGGCCTCTACGACGTGCTCGAGCTCGTTCTCGACAGGGGGCTCGTGATCGACGCGTTCGTCCGCGTCTCCCTGGTCGGGATCGAGATCCTGAAGATCGATGTACGCGTCGTCGTGGCCAGCGTCGACACCTATCTGCGCTTCGCCGAGGCGTGCAACCGCCTGGACCTGGAGGCGGGTCCGCGCAAGAGCCCCGGTCTGCCCGAGATCGTCGGCGAGGTCACCGAGAAGGGCGCCCGGGGCAAGTCCAAGGGCGCGCTGTCCGGTGCCGCCCAGACCATATCCGACGCCTTCAACCAGGCCCGTCAGGAAGGGGAGACCGAGTCCCGGCCGCGTGCCCGCAAGGCTCCGTCGCGCAGTAAGGAGGAGCAGGAGTGAGCACCTACGTCTACGGCATCACCTCCCGGTCGCACCCGGCGCTGCCCGAGGGCATGACCGGGGTGGGGGAGCCCGCCCGCCCGGTGCGCGTCCTCACGGCCGGTGACCTGGCCGCCGTGGTCAGCGACGCACCCGAGGACCTGCGCCCCAAGCGCCGCGACCTGCTCGCGCACCAGAACGTACTCGCCGAGGCCGGGGCCGGCGGCTGTGTGCTGCCCATGCGGTTCGGCAGCGTCGCCACGGACGACGACGCGGTGGTCCAGGTGCTCACCGAGCGGGCGGACCACTACGCCGAGCGGCTGCGGGAGCTGGACGGCAAGGTCGAGTACAACGTCAAGGCCACCCATGTCGAGGAGGCCGTGCTGCACCTGGTGATGGCCGAGAACACCGAGGCACGCGCTCTCGCCGAGGCCAACCGCCGCGCCGGCGGAGGCAGCTACGACGACAAGATCCGCCTCGGGGAACTGGTCGCCCATCTGGTCAAGGCCAAGGAGTCCGACGACGCCGAACAGGTACGGGACCTGCTGGCACCGGCCGCGACCGCGGTCAGCGTGGGCCCCGAGTCCACCGGCTGGCTGCTGAACGTGTCGTACCTCGTGCCACGCGACTCGGCCGAGCGCTTCCTGGCCTCCGTGGAGGAGGTCCGCCAGAGCCACCCCCACCTGGACCTGCGTGTCCACGGGCCGCTGCCGCCGTACAGCTTCGTCGACCCCGGCCCGGCCCAGCCCGCCGGCACCACGACCGGCGCGGACGCCGGCGCGCGCTAGCGCTCCCGGCCCGACGGAAGGAGAACACCGTGGGACTGATCGGCGAAGTCCTGATGCTGCCGTTCGCCCCCGTGCGCGGCGCCGGCTGGGCCGTCAGGCAGGTGCTCCGCGAGGCGGAACGGATCTACTACGACCCCGCCACCGTACGGGCCGAGCTCGCCCGCCTCGAAGAGCAGCTGGAGGCGGGCGAGATCACCGAGGAGGAGTTCGACCGGCGCGAGGACGAACTGCTCGACCGGCTGGAGACGGCACTGCACTCCGGCGACACGACAGGCGACGGGACGGGACGATGAACCGAACGGCACTGGGCCTCGCCGTAGGGGCCGGATATCTGCTGGGCCGCACGAAGAAGCTGAAGATGGCGCTCGCGGTCGGCTCCCTGGTGGCCGGCAAGAAGCTCAACCTCAGCCCGAAGACGCTCGCGGACCTGGTGAACCAGCAGCTGAAGAGCAACCCGCAGTTCCAGGAGATCGGGGACCAGCTGCGCCAGGATCTGCGGGGCGTCGGCAAGGCGGCCACCGGTGCGATGGTCGAGCGGCGGATGAGTTCGCTCGCCGACCGGCTGCACAGCCGCACCGACCAGGTGCGCGACCAGTTGTCCGGCGGCTCCGGCGAGGAGGCCGCCGAAGGGGAAGAGGGCCCGGACAAGGGGTCCGCCGAGAAAGAAGAGGCCCCGGAGAAGGGGTCCGCCGAAGAGGAAGGGGCCTCGGAGAAGGGGTCCGCCGAGCGGAAGGCCCCCCAGAAGAAGGCTCCCGGGCGGAAGCCGGGCAAGAAGCCTCTGTCCTCCGCCGGCAAGGGAGCGACCAGGAAGACCGGCGCGGCCGGGAAGGCGGCGGCGAAGCGCACGGCCGGGGCCGGGCAGGCCGCCCGCGGCGCCGCCGGCCGGCACTCGAAGGGCGGCGATGACCGATGACCGAGACCCTCCGCTCCACGGCCTCCAAGGCCTCGGGCCCGCTGACCGACCTCGCCCACAGCGAGGCCGCCGACCGGCTCAAGGAGGAGGCCCGTGCCTATCTGACGGCGCAGGCCGAGCGGCTGCTGGCCGGTGCCGGCCGCAAGCTCGGCGAGACCACCGTCCGGCTCAACGACATCGCCGAGGGCAACAGCCCGGGCTTCGCCAAGCTGGCCCTGGAAGGCGGCCGCAAGCTGGCCGAGGGCAAGGGCCCGCTGCGTTCCGCGCTGGAGCTGGGCGCCTCCCGCGCCAAGGACAGCGTGGTGGACGCGGTCAGAAGCCTCGGCGGCAGCAAGGGCAAGAAGGGCGGCGCGGGCAGGAAGCCCACCGTCATCATGGAGTCCGTCGACGTCGGCGTGCCGCTGCGCACCGCGTACGACCAGTGGACGCAGTACCAGAGCTTCAGCACCTTCGCCAAGGGCGTCAAGAGCGCGAGCCGCTCCGACGACACCCACTCCGACTGGCAGGCGAAGATCTTCTGGTCCTCCCGCAGCTGGAAGGCGCAGACGACCGAGCAGATACCCGACTACCGCATCCAGTGGTCCTCCGAGGGCGCCAAGGGCACCACCAAGGGCGTGGTCTCCTTCCACCGGCTGGAGGAGAACCTCACCCGGGTGCTGCTGGTCATGGAGTACTACCCGACCGGCCTGTTCGAGAAGACCGGCAACATCTGGCGTGCCCAGGGCCGCCGGGCCAGGCTGGACCTGAAGAACTTCGCCCGTTTCATCACCCTCAAGGGAGAGGCGGAGGACGCCTGGCGCGGCGAGATCCGCGACGGCGAGGTGGTGCGCAGCCACGAGGACGCCGTGGCCGAGGAGGAGCGGGACCGGGAGTCCGGGGAGGAGGGCGAGGAGCCCGAGGAGTCCGCGGACGAGGCCCGGGAGCCCGAGGCCGGGTACGAGGACGAGGAACAGGAAGGGGAAGAGGAAGAGGAAGAGGAGCCCTACGAGGCCGGGTACGAGGAGGAGGACGAGGAGCCCGAGGAGCCCGAAGAGGACGAGGAGCCCGAAGAGGGCGAAGAGGGCGCCTACGACGAGTACGACGAGTACGAGGAAGAGGAACCCGGGCACACCGGGCGCGGGGGTGGTCGATGACGACACCGGGCCGCCTGCCCGAACCGTACGGACAGGCATCGGGGGCCAACCTCGCCGACATCCTCGAACGGGTGCTCGACAAGGGTGTCGTCATCGCGGGCGACATCAGGATCAACCTGCTCGACATCGAACTGCTCACCGTCAAGCTGCGCCTGATCGTCGCCTCGGTGGACAAGGCCAAGGAGATGGGGATCGACTGGTGGGAGAGCGATCCCGCCCTGTCCTCCCGGGCCCGCCGCGACGAGCTGGCCCGGGAGAACGCCGAGCTGCGTGAACGGCTCGCCCGGCTGGAGGAACTGGAGCCGGGCCGCGCCCCGAAGGAGGCCCCATGACCGGACTGCGGTACGTGTACGCCGTCTGCCGTCCCTTCGGGACGCCGTTGCAGGCCGAGCTGACGGGCGTCGCGGGCGCCCCGGCCGGCCTGCTCCACCACCACGGGCTGGTCGCCGTGGTCAGTACGGTCCCGGAGGCCGACTTCGGCGAGGAGGCCCTCAAGGCCCACCTGGAGGACCTGGACTGGCTCGCCGCGACCGCCCGGGCCCACCAGGGCGTGGTCGACGCGCTCACCACGGTCACCACCCCGCTGCCGCTGCGGCTCGCCACCGTCTTCCGGGACGACAGCGCCGTACGCGTCATGATCGAGGCCCGCGAGGACCACTTCCGGGCCCTGCTCGACCGGCTCGACGGCCGGGTGGAGTGGGGTGTGAAGGTGTACGCCGAGGAGGCGGCCGACGAGCCGGCCGGGTCGGCGCCCGCCGCCCCGGAGAAGCCCGCGAGCGGCCGCGACTATCTGCGGCAGCGACGCGCGCGCGGTCAGGCGAAGGAGGAGACCTGGCAGCGCGCCGAGCGGTTCGCCCACGCGCTGCACGAACGCCTTTCGGCACGCGCCGAGGATTTCCGGCTGCACCCTCCGCAGAATTCCGCGCTCTCCCGGGAGTCGGGGCTGAATGTGCTCAACGCGGCCTATCTGGTACCCCGGGCCCATTCCGAGGAATTCGTGGAACTGGTGGACCACACGAAGGACGAGGAGCCCGGATTCCGGGTGGAACTGACCGGCCCGTGGGCCGCTTATTCGTTCACAGGAGACACCGGGAACACCGCGGGCACCGGAGACGGCGCAGGCGTCGCGGACGCGGGGGAGGAAGTGTCGTGACCGTTGTCGAACGGCGCGAGATCGCGCTCGTCGACCTGCTCGACCGGCTGCTGGCCGGCGGAGTCGTCATCACCGGGGACATCACCCTGCGGATCGCGGACGTCGACCTGGTCCGCATCGACCTGAACGCGCTGATCAGCTCCGTCAACGCGGCGGTGCCCTCGCCCTTCGAGCCCCGGCTCCTGCCCGCCGGGCCCGCCGAGCCGTCCGAGGAGGTCCTGTGACCGCGCGCAACCGGCTCGACCTGGAACCCGACACGGTCGAGCGCGACCTGGTGAAACTCGTGCTGACCGTGGTGGAACTGCTGCGCCAGCTCATGGAGCGGCAGGCCGTGCGCCGCTTCGACACCGGCGAGCTGACCGAGGAGCAGGAGGAGCGGATCGGGCTCACCCTGATGCTCCTGGAGGAACGCATGGCCGAGCTGCGCGACCGCTACGGACTGCGGCCCGAGGACCTGAACCTGGACCTCGGGCCGCTCGGACCGCTGCTGCCCCGCGACTAGGAAACCGGCCGGGGCGTCATGTCACCACCGGTACCAGCGCCCCCTGCCGCCGCCGGCCGTCGTGCCGCGGGCCACGAAACCCAGCAGCCAGAGGACCAGCACCGCCAGGGCGATCCACCAGAGTATCTTCACCGCGAATCCGGCGCCGAAAAGAACAACGGCCAGAAGCAGCACCAGCAGAATGGGAACCATAGTGTGAAACCTCCTGCAGATCTGGTTTCCATAAATCCGCGGATCAGGCTTCTTTACGGCACAGAATCTCCCCGTGCAGAACGGCGAACCAGCCGTCCTCGCACCGGCCCCATTCCCGCCACGCCTCGGACACCGCCCGCAGCCGCTCCGAAGTGGCATGACCGCCCTGGACCGCCTGGCCGGCGTACGCGGAGGCCAGGGTGCGGTCGGCCCACAGCCCGCTCCACCAGGCCCGCTCCTCGGCGGTGGCGAAGGTCCAGGTGCTGGTGGTGGCGGTGACGTCGGTCAGTCCGGCGGCCAGCGCCCACGCCTTCAGCCGGCGCCCGGCGTCGGGCTCGCCCCCGTTGGCCCGGGCCACCCGCTCGTACAGGTCCAGCCAGTCGTCCAGCCCCGGCACCGCCGGGTACCAGGTCATCGCCGCGTAGTCCGCGTCGCGTACGGCGATGAACCCGCCCGGCTTCGTCACCCGGCGCATCTCGCGCAGCGCCCGCACCGGGTCCCCCACGTGCTGGAGCACCTGGTGGGCGTGGACCACGCAGAAGGTGTCGTCCGGGTAGTCCAGGGCGTGGATGTCGGCCACCGCGAAGTCGACGTTGGCCAGCCCCCGGCCGGCGGCGGTGGCCCGGGCCCGCTCCAGCACGCCGGGCACCCGGTCGACGCCGGTGACATGGCCGTCGGGGACCAGTTCCGCCAGGTCGGCGGTGATGGTGCCCGGTCCGCAGCCGATGTCCAGGACCTTCATGTGGGGCTTCAGGGAGCCGAGCAGATAGGCCGCGGAGTTGGCGGCGGTCCGCCAGGTGTGCGAGCGCAGCACCGACTCGTGGTGCCCGTGCGTGTAGACGGCGGTCTCCCGTGCCTCCGGCATGGCCGTACCCCTTCCCCTCGTGGCGGACGGGCCGTACCCGTCCGCCGGTACGTCCCCACCGTACGCGCGCATGCCGAATGATGAGACCCGCGTATCGCTATATGGACTGACGGGTGATCAGGCGGCGAAGTCAGGCGGTGGTGTCCAGCGGGCGGTAGACCGTCAGCGCCTCCGGCAGCTTCTCCAGCGTCACCTCGCCCGACACCGACGTGACCTCCCCGTCGTAGGCGAGCGGGGTGCCCGGGGCGACACCGGTCAGCCGCAGCCGGTTCACCTGCACCGCCGAGTGTGCCGGCGACCTCGTCAGCGGCCCCGCCACGGCCGCCGCGAACAGCCGCAGCGCGGGCCTGCGGCCCCCGTGCACCACCCGCACGTCCAGCAGCCCGTCCGCCAGATCGGTCCGGCGGCCCGGCGTGAGACCCATGCGGTGGTAGACCCCGTTGCCGACGAACAGCAGCCACAGCGGGCGCGGCTCACCGCCCACCTCCACCTCCAGCGGATGCTCGCCGGCCCGCAGCACGCGCAGCGCACCGAGCACCCCGGCCGGCCAGCCGCCGATCCGGTGCGACCAGCGCTCCCTGACCCGCACCAGCTCCGGGTACACGCCGAGGCTCAGCGTGTTCAGGAACAGGCCCTCCTGGTCCCCGGCGGCGAACCGGCCCGCGTCCACCCGGACCGCCTCGCCGTGCCGGACCGCGTGGGCCAGCAGACGCTCGTCCGTCACGCCCAGGTCGGCGGCGAAGTGGTTGAGGGTGCCGCCCGGCAGCACCGCGAGCGGCAGACCGTGCCGCAGCGCCACCCGGGCCGCCGCGTTCACCGTGCCGTCGCCGCCGCACACCCCGAGCACCCGGGCCCGCGCCGCCGCCTTCTCCAGCTCTTCCCCGACATCCTCCGGCGCGCACTCGACGACCTCCGCCTCCGGCAGCGCGTCGTGCAGCGCCCCGACCCGGTCCGCCGTCCCCGCCGCCCGGTTGGCGACCAGCACCAGCCCCTCGCCCTCGGGCAGCGCGGGCACCTCGGCCCGGGACCGGGCGGGCAGCCGCACCCGGGCGCGCGGCGGCACCAGCCGCCGTACCACGAAGGCGGCGCCCGCGCCGAGCGCCGCCCCGGCCAGCACGTCGCTCGGGAAGTGCACCCCGGTGTAGACCCGGGACATCGCCACCGAGAACGCCACCGGCGCCACCGCCGAGCCCCACGCCGGCGACTCCAGCGCCACCCCGGTCGCGAAGGCCGCCGCCGAGGCCGCGTGCCCGGACGGGAAGGACGTGGTGATCGGCTGCCGCGACAGCCGCCGCACCAGCGGCACCGGGTCCAGCACCGGCCGGGCCCGGCGCACCGAGCGCTTGCCGAGGGTGTTGATCGTCAGCGAGGCCAGGCCGAGCGAGGCCAGGCCCCGCGCCGCCGCGGCGCGGGAGCGGGGCGTGCGGCTCGCGGCCAGCGCGGCGGCCGACGCGAACCACAGCACGCCGTGGTTCGCCGCCCGGCTCAGCCGGGGCAGCACCCGCTCGGCGCCGGGCCAGTGCCAGGCGGCGGCGGCCTCGAACAGCCGGCCGTCGAGGTCGAGCAGCGTGCGCAGCCGGGCGCGGGCGGCGGCCGACGCGGGGGCGGTCAGGTCCAGGTCAGGGCTCATGGGATGCGGTTACCCTGAAGGGCCCGTTTCCTGTGTACGCGCGCGAGGTGAACCGGATGCGGCTGCTGCTCGTACGGCACGGCCAGACCCCGTCCAACGTGGACGGCCTGCTGGACACCGCCGTGCCCGGCCCGGGGCTGACCCCGCTCGGCCGGGCACAGGCCGCCGCGCTGCCCGGGGCGCTCGCCGGGGAGGACATCGACGCCCTGTACGCCTCCACGCTGGTCCGCACCCAGCAGACGGCCGCCCCGCTGGCCGCCGCCCGGGGCCTGGAGGTGCTCGTGCGGGACGGCATCCGCGAGCTGTCCGCCGGCGATCTGGAACTGCTGCCCGGGCACACCCCGGAGGGCCGTCGGTACATGCGCACGGCGTTCGCGTGGGCGTCCGGGGACACCGCGCTGCGGATGCCCGGCGGGGAGAGCGGCGCGGCGGCACTGGGCCGGTACGACGCCGTGGTGGCCGAGGCCGCGGCGAGCGGGGCCCGGACCGTCGCCATGATCAGCCACGGCGCCGCGATCCGGGTGTGGACCGCCGCCCGCGCCGCCAACGTCGACGTGGCCTTCGCCGCGGCCCGCCCCCTGGAGAACACCGGCGTGATCGTCCTGGAGGGCACCCCGTCCGATGGGTGGAAGGCCCTGTCCTGGGAGGGCGCCGCGGTGACACCGGCCGACGAGGGCGGCCCGACGGGGGAGGCCCTGAGGTGACGCGGCGGCGGCCGGAACACCCGTGGCCGCCCGATACCCGTTTGCCCTCGCGCCCGGGCGCCGCGCAGAATGCCTCCCCATGGGACATCTGGAAGCCGCGCACCTGGAGTACTACCTCCCCGACGGAAGGGCGCTGCTGGGCGATGTCTCCTTCCGGGTCGGAGAGGGCGCCGTCGTCGCCCTGGTCGGACCGAACGGCGCGGGCAAGACCACGCTGCTGCGGCTGATCTCCGGCGAGCTGAAACCGCACGGCGGCACCGTCACCGTCACCGGCGGCCTCGGCGTGATGCGCCAGTTCGTCGGCTCCGTACGCGACGAGACGACCGTACGGGACCTGCTGGTCTCCGTCGCCCCGCCCCGGATCCGGGAAGCCGCGAAGGCCGTCGACGCCGCCGAGCACGCCCTGATGACCGTCGACGACGAGGCCGCCCAGCTCGGTTACGCGCAAGCCCTCGCCGACTGGGCCGAGGCGCGCGGCTACGAGGCCGAGACCCTGTGGGACATGTGCACCACCGCGGCCCTCGGCGTGCCCTACGAGCGCGCCCAGTGGCGTGAGGTGCGCACCCTCTCCGGCGGCGAGCAGAAGCGGCTGGTGCTGGAGGCGCTGCTGCGCGGCACCGACGAGGTCCTGCTGCTGGACGAGCCGGACAACTACCTCGACGTGCCCGGCAAGCGCTGGCTGGAGCAGCAGCTCAAGGAGACCCGGAAGACCGTCCTGTTCGTCTCCCACGACCGCGAACTCCTCGCCCGCGCCGCCGAGAAGATCGTCTCCGTGGAGCCGGGCCCGGCCGGCGCCGACGCCTGGGTGCACGGCGGCGGCTTCGCCACCTACCACGAGGCCCGCCGCGAACGCTTCGCCCGCTTCGAGGAGTTGCGCCGCCGCTGGGACGAGAAGCACGCCCAGCTGAAGAAGCTGGTGCTGAACCTGCGTCAGGCGGCCGCCGTCAGCCACGAGATGGCCTCCCGGTACGCCGCCGCCCAGACCCGCCTGCGCAAGTTCGAGGAGGCCGGCCCGCCGCCGGAGCCGCCCCGCGAGCAGGAGATCACCATGCGGCTGAAGGGCGGCCGTACCGGCGTACGGGCCGTCACCTGCGCGGGGCTGGAACTGACCGGCCTGATGAAACCGTTCGACCTGGAGGTCTTCTACGGCGAGCGGGTCGCCGTCCTCGGCTCCAACGGCTCCGGCAAGTCCCACTTCCTGCGGCTGCTGGCCGGCGAGGACGTCGCGCACACGGGCGAGTGGAAACTGGGCGCCCGGGTCGTCCCCGGCCACTTCGCGCAGACCCACGCCCAGCCCGCGCTCCAGGGCCGCACCCTGCTCGACATCCTCTGGAAGGAGCACGCCCAGGACCGGGGCGCGGCCATGTCCCGGCTGCGCCGCTACGAACTCACCCGGCAGGCCGAGCAGAGCTTCGACCGGCTCTCCGGCGGGCAGCAGGCCCGCTTCCAGATCCTGCTGCTCGAATTGGCCGGCGCCACCGCCCTGTTGCTGGACGAGCCCACCGACAACCTCGACCTGGAGTCCGCCGAGGCCCTCCAGGAGGGACTGGAGGCGTTCGAGGGCACGGTCCTCGCGGTCACCCACGACCGCTGGTTCGCCCGCTCCTTCGACCGCTTCCTGGTCTTCGGCAGCGACGGCCGGGTCCGCGAGACCCCCGAACCGGTCTGGGACGAACGCCGCGTCGAGCGGGCCCGGTGACCCCGGGCCCGCGCCCCTGACACCGGGCCGCTATCGCCGACCCGCGCCCCTGACACCGGGCCGCTACCGCCAGCGCAGCAGCGCGCCCATGCCGCCCGCCGGGACCTCCTCGCCGGTGTCCGCCAGCACCGGCGCCAGCGAGAAGACCGGCGCGTCCGTCACCACGGCCGCCCGTACCAGCGCGTCGTCGGCGCGGGCCGGCCAGGCCTGCTGTTCGCCGAGGTCCCTCAGCTCCGTACGGCGCTCCGCCAGCTGGGCCGGGTCCTCGCCGACCCACACCTCGCGCCCGGTGTCCGGCCCGTCCGGGAGGATCAGCAGCTCGGCCAGCCGGTGCTCGCGGGCCGCCTCGATCAGCCCGGGCACGCCCTCGACGGCCGCCGCCCGCCGCTCCTCGTCGGGCGTCCGGGCGGACCGGTAGCGGTCCACCTCGGCCAGGATCCGTTCCCGCACATGCCGGGCCCGGATCTCCGCCACCTCGCGCGGCAGCAGCCGGCTGCCCACGCCGTGCTCGGTCTCCACGGCCCGGTCCCGCAGATGCGCCGGCAACCGCTCGTGCACCGACCGGCACTCGCGTTGCTCCCCGCACAGGATCAGCAGATCGGCACCGGTCTCGGCCTGGCAGGCCGCGAGCGCCTCGGCGATCTCCCGCGCGTTGTGCTCCCAGGTGTCCTCCACCTTCAGCTGGAAGTGCCGCTCGGACCAGTCGGTCGCCTTCGCCCGGTGCATCGGCCACTGCCGGCTGCCCGTCACATGCCCGGCCTCCTCCCGCAGCACCGCGCTGCGCAGCTCGAAGTCGGCCCCGGTGCGGTCGATGTACGCCACCAGCGACACCGGGTCCTCGCCGGCCAGGTCCAGCAGCGGGGTGACGTGCGGCAGTGTGCCCCAGCGCACCAGGCCCTGCGGCGGGGCCTGGGTCAGCGGCACCTGGAGCACCACCTCGCCGTCCCGGGCGAACACGGCCCGCCCGTACGGCTCGGTGCTGCGCTCGAGGGCCGCCACCGCGTCGTGCACCGCCCGGCAGGTGGCCTCGTCGGCGCCCTGCTCCCGCAGCTGCCGGGCCACCGCCTCGGCCGTCAGCCTGCGCCGGGTGTGCATGTCCTCCTCGTGCTGTGACAGGTCGACGTATGCGGAGGCCCAGGACCCCGGATGTTCGTACAGTGGATTCAGGAACGCGAGCTCCATGGATTCCTCCCGGAAATCACTCGGGGGCAGTGCATGCCGGGCGGGTACCCGTACCCCATGAACGAACACGACGAGCGGGGCACCACCATGACCGGAGTCGACCCCAGCCGGCTGGACGACCAGCAGCTCATGAAGGAGCTGGAGACGATCCACCGCACGCGCCACGACACCCTGCTGTACGGCTCGAACGACGCACTGCGGGCCCATAACGAGCGGATGGCGCAGCTGGAGGGCGAGTATCTGCGGCGCAACCCCCGCCGCCTGGTGAGCGCGGGCCGCACCCGCGAGGGCGCCCGGGAGCGCGGCTGCGGCGAGGCGGCGACCCCGGACGCCTCCGGCACCTGACGGGACGCGAGGCACAACAAACGGGGCCGGCCCGGAAGCGGGCCGGCCCCGTGGCACACGGGTGGTGGCGGTGCGGTCAGCCGGGCTCCCCGGCGAACACGTGCAGGAACGCGTCGCAGAACGCCTTCAGATCGTCCGGCTTACGGCTGGTCACGAGCTGGTTGGAGCCGTGGTCGCAGATCTTGACCTGTTCGTCCACCCAGGTGCCGCCGGCGTTGCGGATGTCGGTCGCGAGGCTCGGCCAGGACGTCAGCACCCGGCCGCGCACCACATCGGCCTCCACCAGCGTCCACGGCGCGTGGCAGATCGCGGCGACCGGCCGGCCCTGGTCGAAGAAGTCCTTCACGAACGCGACGGCCTTCTCGTCCATCCGCAGGAAGTCCGGGTTGGCGACCCCGCCCGGCAGCACCAGACCGCCGAATGCCCCGGCCGACGTCCGCTCCACCACCTCGTCCACGGGGAAGGTGTCCGCCTTGTCCAGATGGTTGAACGCCTGGATCCTCCCCGGCTGTGTCGACACGAGCACCGGTTCGTGCCCGGCGTCCGAGGCGGCCTTCCACGGCTCGGTCAGCTCGACCTGCTCGACGCCCTCGGGTGCCACCAGAAACGCGATACGCATGATGTCTCAAGCTCCTTTCAGTTTCCGCAGCGCCGCCCTGTGGGCCCGGGCGCGCCGCTTCCTTCCCCTGGCCGCCCGCCGGCAGCGCAGCAGCTCCTCGCCGTACGGCAGCAGCACACACGCGCCGATCGCGACCCCGATGCCCGCCAGATAGCCCGGCGACAGCGGGCGCCGGCGCGGCAGCAGCCGCCAGGCGTCCGGGTCCCCGCGCCCGCCCCGCAGCAACGACCGCACCTGGTCGGAGTGCAGGCACATCAGGGAGACCAGCCCGCCGAACGGCAGCGACTCCAGAAAGCTGTGGATGTGCTGCTCGACCGGCTTGACCTCGCGGTCGCTGTCCTCCGCTGTCCGCACGTCCCACAGCGCGGTGGCCTCGTGCACCGCCGCCGCGCCCAGCTGCACGGCCAGCAGCAGGGGATTGACCTCGTAGCGCAGGGTGAGCGCGATGGGCAGGCCCACCTCCGCCATCATCAGGGAGTGGATCAGGGATTCCTTCGTCCCCGACGTGTCCTCGATCCGGGTGCGCCGGTGCATCGCCCAGTCGGCGAGCCCCGGCACGAACCAGCCGGGCAGCAGCCCGTACAGCAGGAACCGCGTCGTGACCTCGCCGACGTCGACCGTCGCGCCCCGCGCGATCTCGGCCGCCTGGCCCGCGGCGCGGGGAGCCGGCCAGGGCGCCCCCTGCCTCATGCGCCCTCCACCAGCGCCTCGGCCAGCTGTTGCAGGTTCTCGTACCGGTCCTGGTGGGGCAGACCGGCGACGGCGTCGATCAGTGTGCCGGGCGCGTTGCTCCGGCGCAGCGCCCGGGCCAGCTCGCCCGGCTTCGCGGGGAAGGCGTGCCGGCTCAGGTGCCGGGCCAGCTCCAGCCGGGTCCGCTCCAGGGACGCCGGGGACCCGAGGCCGCCCACCGGGCCGCTCCAGACCTCCGGGTCGTCGTCCGCGGCCGGCTCCGGGTCGTGCCACTCCTCCACGCGCGTGGGATGGCCGGACCGCAGCAGCCCCTTCAGCTCGTGCTTCATCTCGTCGTCCCGGTGGACGTTCAGCCGGTCACTGCCTCGCTGCATATCTCCCTCCAAGGGTCGAAGGTCCGCACCGCGTACCCGGTGCGGCACGTCCGACACGGGCTTTCGCGTCCGGCACGGGACTCGTCCCGCACGTGCGGTCCCTGCGTCGCGGTCACTGTTTGGTCCGGCCGGGCAGGAACTCCTGCACCTTCGCCTTCAGGCCCTGCTTGATCACCGAACCCCGGTCGGCGTCGCCCTTCAGGATCGACGCGGCCGTCGCCTCCATCTGCTCCCAGCTGGCGTGCGGCGGGATCGGCGGCACGGCGGGGTCGGTGAGGAACTCCAGCACCGCCGGCCCGTCCGCCTCCAGCCCGGCCCGCCAGGCCGCCTCCACGTCCTCCGGCTTCTCCACCCGGATGCCGGTCAGCCCGAGCGAACGGGCGAACGCCGCGTACTGCACATCCGGGATCGACTGCGACGGCAGGAACGAGGGGGCGCCCTCCATGGCCCGCATCTCCCAGGTCACCTGGTTCAGGTCCTGGTTGTTCCACACGGCCACCACCAGCCGCGGATCCGACCACAGGTCCCGGTACTTGGCCGCCGTGATCATCTCCGCCAGCCCGTTCATCTGCATCGCGCCGTCGCCGACCAGCGCGAACACCGGGCGGTCCGGGTGCGCGAACTTCGCCCCGATCGCGTACGGCACGCCCGGGCCCATCGTCGCCAGCGTCCCGGACAGCGAACCGCGCATGCCCGGCCGCATCGTGATGTGCCGCGCGTACCAGTTGGCGACCGAACCGGAGTCCGAGGTCAGGATCGCGTTGTCCGGCAGCAGCGCGTCCAGCGACCGGGCCACGTACTCGGGGTTGATCGGGTCGGCCGCCACCGCGGCCCGCCGCTCCATCGTCTGGTGCCAGCGCTTCACGTTCGCGCACACCGTGTCGTGCCACTTGCGGCTGCGCCCCTCCGCCTTCAGCAGCGGGATCAGCCGGCGCAGCGTGGCCTGCGCGTCGCCGACCAGGTTCACCTCGTACGGGTAGCGCATGCCGATCATGTGCGCGTCGATGTCGATCTGCACCGCGCGCGCCTTGCCGAACTCCGGCATGAACTGCGTGTACGGGAACGACGAGCCGATGGTCAGCAGCGTGTCGCAGTCCCGCATCAGCTCGTACGACGGCCGGCTGCCGAGCAGCCCGATCGGGCCCGTCACATACGGCAGCTCGTCACTGAGCACGTCCTTGCCGAGCAGCGCCTTCGCCACGCCCGCACCGAGCAGCTCGGCGACCTCGCGGACCTCCGCGACCGCCCCCGCCGCGCCCTGGCCGACCAGCACGGCCACCTTCTCGCCCGCGTTCAGCACGTCCGCCGCCCGGCGCAGCGCGTCGTCGGTCGGGGTCGCCGTGAAGTCGCTCATCCCCAGGCTGGACGGCACCATCTTGAACGCGTGCGTGGGCGGCGAGTAGTCCAGCTCCTGCACATCGCCCGGAATGATCAGCGCGGTCGGGCAGCGCCGGGCGTACGCGGTACGGATCGCCCGGTCCAGGACGTTCGGCAGCTGCTCGGGCACCGTCACCGTCTCCACGAACTCCGAGGCGACGTCCTTGTACAGCGTGTGCAGGTCGACTTCCTGCTGGTAGGAGCCGCCCATCGCGGTCCGGTTGGTCTGGCCGACGATGGCCAGCACGGGTACGTGGTCCAGCTTCGCGTCGTAGAGGCCGTTGAGCAGGTGGATGGCGCCGGGTCCGGAGGTCGCCGCGCATACCCCGAGGCGTCCGCTGAACTTCGCGTACCCGACCGCCTCGAAGGCGGACATCTCCTCGTGCCGGGACTGGACGAACCGCGGCTGGTTCTCGGCGCGGCCCCAGGCGGCGAGCAGTCCGTTGATGCCGTCGCCCGGATAGCCGAAAACCTCCTCCACGCCCCAAGCGCGCAGGCGTTCGAGGATGTGGTCCGAGACCTTGGTGCTCATGGACAGACCTCCCGGTGGAGAGCGAAGCGGACGATCCGGTCAGCTCGTACCGAGTGACCTGCGCGGAGGACGGAAAACCTCCGGGGTGGGGTGGGGGAGCCGGGCGGGCGGGTGTCACGCGGGGCGGGCGGGGCGCCCACTGACGGCGGGGGCGCGCGCCGGCAAGGGCGTTGTGCGTCCGGACGCCGACAGGCGGCCGGGTCGCGTGCGTGCGCGGGACAGGGGATGCCGCCGAGTGGGTCCGCCGCCTGCCGGGGTGCGGTCGAGTTGGTCGGGTGTGTGCCGGAGCATGGCCGGGTTGGTCGGGTGTGTGCCGGGAGGCGGTCGGCCGTGTATGGCGCGCCACGGGGCGGGGAGCGCCCAGTGTCGTCCCGTGCGTCCCGGTGGCCGTCACCCGCGCGGCCCCGCGTGTCGCGCGAATGGGCTCCGGCCGCGCGCGGTACGGCGCCGCGCGGGCTGTCATGGCAGCGAGGGCACACCGACCGTGCCCCCGTGGCCGGGGCGCCGCACGGCGTCGCCGCGGTACGACCGTCCCCCGTGGCCGGGTGCCGCACGCGTCGCCGTGGTGCCGGAGCGCCGGCGTACGGCCGTCCGACCGCCCGCCGCACCCCGCGAGGAGCCCCGCCCATGCGCCGCACCGCCCGCGCCGCCCTGTCCGTCGCCTTCGCCGCCGGTGCCGTGCTCGCCCTGACCGGGCCCGCCGCGTCCGCCGCGGCCCCGGTACCGCTCCCGGCGTCATGCGACCCGGTCGCCGGTCCCGTGCCGGCGCCGGTACCGGTTCCGGTTCCGTTGCCGGGCGCCTTGGGGGCCGCGCCCATAGCCCCCGGTGACGGGACCGGGGCCGGCCCGGCGTGCGAGGACGCTTCCCCCGGAGCCGGCGGGCGCGAGCAGGCCGGTCCGGACGGGGCCGGCGTCCCCGACGCGAGCGGCCTGGACGGCGCGCCGGACGCCGGAGCCGTGGAGGGCACGGAGAAGGAGGCGACCGGGCCGGCCGGTACGGGGTGGGACGGCTCGGGGTGGGAGGGGGCCGGGCAGGTCGGCGGGGGAGAGGACGCGGGCGGACGGGAGGGGGCCGGGCAGGTCGGCGGGGGAGAGGACGCGGGCGGACGGGAGGGGGCCGGGCAGGTCGGCGGAGGCCAGGAGACGGGCGGGCCCGATGGGGGAGGTCGGGACGGTGGCGGCCGGGACGGCGGAAGCCCGGACGGTGGTGGGCCGGACGGTGGCGGGCGGGAGTGCTCGGGTGGGGATTCCTGCGCGGAGGACGGTCACCCGTGCGGGGAATCCCGCGACGCGGCCTGCTCCGACGACGGCCACGCCTGCCGTACGGCCCCCGACGCCGACGGCTGCCGCCCGGCCGGTGTCCAGTACGGCGTGGACGCCGGGGCGGGCGGCACCTTCGAGGACTCGGTCCCCGCGCTCGCCGCCGGCGCCGCCCTGATCGCCGCCGCCTGCGCGGGAGCCGGCTACCGGCTGTACGGCCGCTCGCGACTCGCGGCGGGCCGGTCCGCCGAAATGTGACCCCGGCAACAGCGGCGACCGCCCATGGACAGCCGTACGCCGGGTACACGCCGTCGCGAGGGCACCGGCGCCGCCCCACCGGCACCATCCGCCCCGCGGCCCCCGGACCCGAAACGCACGGTCACGGCAAGAACGGACCCGGCACGAGGGACCCGGACGACACGGACGAGGAACACGGACCGGCGGTCATCAGGCGGGAGGGCGGCCCCGGGGAACGCACGGCCCGGGCGGGCGGTACAACGGCACCACGGACTCGCGGAGGCGGACATGCGGCGCACGGACCCGGAGCGAGACCACCGGGACGGCCACGGCCCCGCCCACCGCGGCGAGACCCAGGGTGCCGCCCACCGCGGAGGTGAAGAGGGCCCCGTTCCCCGCAGTGAGGACCACGGCCCCGACCATCACCGGGACGGCCACGGCCCGGCCCCCCGAGGCGAAGCCCAGGGTGCCGCTCCCCGCGGTGAGCACGGCGGCTCCGTCCCCCGCGAAGTGAGCCCAGGTCCCGCCCACCGCGAGGTGAGCCCAGATCCCGCCCCCCGCGGGGGTGAAGAGGACCCCGTTCCCCGCAGTGAGGGCCGCGGCCCCGACCATCACCGGGACAGCCACGACCCCGCCCACCGCGGTGAGGACCAGAATCCGGCCGACCGTCGGCACGGCCACGGCCCCGCCCCCCGCCGGAACGGTCACAACCCCGCCCGCCCCCGTGAGGACCACGGTCCCGTCCGCTACGGCCCGCCGCTGCCCGGCGATGGTCTGCCCGTGCTGCCCGAGTTGTCCGCCGTGGTCGCCGCCGCGGCGGGCCGTGCCGACGCGCAGCCCGTCGGCGGTGCCCCCGCCCTGCTGGAGGCGGCCTGCGGCTACTGGACCCGGCGCGGGCTGTCCTGCGTCCCCGACCGGATCGCCGCGGGCCCTGGCGCCCCCGCGCTGCTGCTCGCCATCACCGCCGCGCTGGCCGGGGAGGGCGCCGACATCCTCGTACCCCGCCCCTGCGCCGCCTGGTGGGCGCCGTACGCACGGCTTCTCGGCCGGCCCGTGTTCCATGTGCCGACCCCCGCCGAGGGCGGCGGCGTCCCCGACCCGTACGCCCTGCTGGAGACCGTGCGCCGGGTCCGCGCCGAGGGCGGCGACCCCCGGCTGCTGGTGCTGTCCGTCGCCGACGACCCCACCGCCACCGTCGCCCCGCCCGAACTGCTGCACGAGACCGTCGAGGCCGCCACCGCCGAGGGCCTCCACCTGGTCAGCGACGAGACCTGGCGCGACACCCTGCACGCACCGCACGAGACCGTCCTGCTCAGCCCGGCCGAGATGTGGCCCGACGACGTCACCGTCGTCACCGACCTGGCCGGTGCCCTGCTGCCCGCCGGATGGCCCGCCGCCGTCGCGCGCTTCCCGGCCACCGGAGCCGGACGGCGGCTGCACGCGCGCGTGCTCGACGTGCTCACCGCCCTCGGCGCGCGGCTCGCCGTACCGGTCGCCGCGGCGGCCTGCTACGCCCTCGACGAGCCGCCGCCCGTCACCGAACGCAGGGAGGCCACCGTCCGGCTGCACGCGCGCGTGGCCGCCGCCGCGTACGCCGCCGTGGTCGCCGCCGGCGCACTCGCCCGGCCCCCGCAGGCCGGCCGTCACCTGTACGCCGACCTCGCGCCGCTGCGCGAGCCGCTGGCGGCCCGAGGGGCCGGGGACGCCCAGGAACTGGAGGACCTCCTGACCGCCCGGCTCGGCATGCCCGCGCCCGGCGGCCACCGCTTCGGCGACGACCTCGGGGCGCTGCGCGTACGGCTCGCCACCGGACCCCTGCTGGGCGGCACGGACGAGGAGCGCACCGAAAGCCTCGTGTCACCCGCACCGCTGGAACTGCCACACGTGCAACGCGCGTTGGTCTCCTTGAGGTCGGCCTTCGACGATCTCCGCGACGACGCTCAGCGATGGGAGCCTCCTCGATGACGCAGCAGACGCATGAGCCCGGCCCGGCCGTGACGACCACGGCACCCGGTGCGCCGGACCCCCTCGCCGCGCCCTTCCCCCCGCTGGCCGAGCCCCGCCCGCTGGGCGAACACCGGGTCTGGCCGCGCACCTTCCACGACCGGCTGACCGCGCCCCTGCCCGGCCTGAAGGGCCTCGCCCGCTTCGCCCGCGAAGGCGCCGTGCGCCCCGGCCCCGACGGCCTCGCCGACATCCCCCGGCTGCCGTATGAACCGGGCCCGCTGCCCCGTGTCGACAGCCGCACCCTGGCCGTCAGCTGGGCGGGACACGCCAGCTGGGTCGTCCGGATCGGCGGGCTGACCGTCCTCACCGACCCGGTCTGGTCCCGCCGCATCCTCGGCACCCCGGCCCGCGTCACCCCCGTGGGCGTGCCCTGGGAGGCCCTGCCCCCCGTCGACGCCGTCGTCATCAGCCACAACCACTACGACCACCTGGACGCCCCCACCCTGCGCCGGCTCCCGCGCGACACCCCGGTCTTCGCGCCCGCGGGCCTCGGCGGCTGGTTCCGCCGCCGCCGGTTCACCCGCGTCACCGAGCTGGACTGGTGGGAGGGCGCCGAACTGTCCGGCACCCGCTTCGACTTCGTCCCCGCCCACCACTGGTCCAAGCGCACCCTCACCGACACCTGCCGGAGCCTGTGGGGTGGCTGGGTCCTCACCGCTCCCGACGGACAGCGCCTCTACTTCGCCGGCGACACCGGCTACGGCCACTGGTTCTCCCGCATCGGCCGCCGCTACCCCGGCATCGACCTGGCCCTGATGCCCATCGGCGCCTACGACCCCCGCTGGTGGCTCAGCGACGTCCACTGCGACCCCGAGGAGGCGGTCCAGGCCACCCTGGACCTCGGCGCCCGCCGTATGGCCCCCATGCACTGGGGCACGTTCATCCTCTCGGCGGAACCGGTCCTGGAACCGCTCACCCGGGTGAGGGCCGCCTGGGAGAAGGCGGGGCTGGAACGCGATGACCTGTGGGACCTCCCGGTCGGCGCTTCCAGAGTGCTGAGCTGAGACAGACCCCCCTGCGGAGACCTCATCCGGCGGCGGCCCGCACCCGCCGCCACACGCCGGGCACCGCGCTGAGCAGGACCGTCAGCACCACCGCCAGCACCACCCCCTCCCACGGCTCCTCGAACAGCGAACCCCCCACGATGCCGATCACCTGATACGTGGCCGCCCAGGCCAGACACGCCGGCAGATTCCCCCGCGCGAACCTGCGCAGCGGCCACTCGGCCATCAGGCACGCCAGCATCACCGGTATCCGCCCCGCCGGGACGAGCCGGGACAGCACCAGCACGGCGGTCCCGTGCCCGGCCAGCTTCTCCCGCGCCTGGGCCAGCCGCTCCTCCGGCGCCCGGGCCCGGATCGCCGCCAGCCACCGCGACCCGCTCCTGGACCGCATCCCGCGCCGGCCCAGCCAGTACAGCGCCGCGTCCCCCAGGAACGCGGCCAGCGACGCCGTCACGAACACCAGCGCCGGCGAGTACGGCGCCCTCTGATGGAACGCGACCACCGCCGCCGAACTCACCAGCGCGCCCGTCGGCACCACCGGCACCAGCGCCCCGATCAGCACCAGCAGGAACAACGACGGATAGCCCACCGCCTGCTGCGTGGACTCGGGTGTCACGGTGGCCGACGCGGCGGCGAGCCAGGTCACCGCGCGACCTCCAGCCGCACACTCTCGCCGTGCGCCAGCTTGTGCACCGCCACCCCCGGCGCGGCCACCGCCGCCAGCCGTACGAACTCGTCCCCCGGCGCGTGGAACTCGTGCGGGCGCACCGCGTCCATGCCGATCGGCCAGTACGTCCCGTAGTGCACCGGCACCGCGACCCGCGGCGCCAGCCGGGCCAGCGCCCGCGCCGCCCGCCCCGCGTCCAGGTGCCCCTCCCCGAGATACGGGCCCCAGCCGCCCACCGGCAGCAGCGCCGCGTCCACCGGCCCGACCCGCTCGGCCATCTCGTCGAACAGCCCCGTGTCGCCGGCGAAGTAGGTCCGCGCCTCGCCCTCCACGACGTACCCCAGCGCGGGGGAGCGGCGCGGGCCCACCGGCAGCCGCCGCCCGTCGTGCAGCGCCGGCACCACCCGGACCAGCACCTCGCCCACCCGTATCTCATCGCCGGGCGCCACCTCGGTGATCCGCAGCTGCCGTAGCCGGCGCAAGCCGGGTACCGCCCGTGGTGCGCCCCGGGGCACGAGCAGGCGCGTGCCCGGGGCGAGGCAGGCCAGCGAGGGCAGGTGCAGATGGTCGGCGTGCAGATGCGAGACCAGAGCGAGGTCGGCGCGGCGGGCCGCGGCGGGCGGCACCGCGCCCCGGCGGCGGCGCAGGTGCGCCAGTCGGCGGGCGAACAGGGGATCGGTGAGCACCCGGATGTTCGTGTCCTCCACCACGCAGGTGGCGTGACCCCACCAGGTGATCTCCACCGGCACCTTCTTTCGCCTCCTTCGCGCGACTCCCCGAAGCCTACGGGCAGGAGTAGGGTCGGCGGCGAAAACGGGAGGTGAGGGGACGCCATGAGACAGCCGCGAGGGGTTTTCGGCATGCTGACGCCGGTGCGGGTCACCGCCATCGCGAGCCTGACGCCCCTGGAGGAGCTGGAGGCCGACCCCTTCCTGGTGGACTCCCGGAGCCAGCACGCCATGTGCGCCCGCTGGGCCGCCGAGCGCGGCTACGTCATCGCCCGGGAACTTCTCGTCGGCGGCCTGCGTTTCGATCACTGCGCGCTGTGGGAGGGGGTGCGCCCCGGGGTGGACGTGTTCGTCGCGCCCAGCCTCCGGGTGCTGCGCCGGGCCCTGTCGTCGGTGGAGGAGTTCACCGCCGAGTGCGCGCGCCGGGGCGTGCGCGTGGAGACGGTGGGGCGCGCCGAGCCGTCGTACGACGCGCAGATGAAGGCCCGGGTGCACCGCCGCCTGTCCATGCCGACGGCCGGCTACGACGGCCGGTGACCCCGGTCCGTCCGGGCCGCCGGCGCCCCGTGTGACAAGGTGGAGCCGGGCCCGACCGGCCCGCTTGGAGCGTGAGGAGGTCCTCCCGGCCCGAAGGGCGGGAAGGGCCGGGTTGTGAGGTGTACGGCGTGCGGGGCATGCGGTGGCGGCGGATCGCCAGTCAGGTCGGGCGCAGCGTCGCCGTATGGGCGGTCTCCACCGTCACCATGCTGGTCCTCGCCGGGCTCCTGCCCGACTTCCGGCTCCAGTCCGCCGACGGCGACAGCGTCACCACCATCGCCTTGGCCGCCGCCTGCGGGGCGGGAGCCTTCGGCGTCCTGTCGGCCGTGGTCTGGCCGCTGCTGGTCCGGCTGCTGCTGCTCGTGCCGGCGCTGGTCCTCGGCCTGCTGGTCTTCTTCCTCAACGGCTCCCTGCTGCTGCTCGCCCTGCGCGTCAACCCCTCCGGCCGGGGCGAGGCCGCGCCCGAGACCGCGGTCATCGTGGCCGCGGTGATGTCCGCCGTCGCCTCCGCGACCGGCGCGGCCCTCGCGGTGCGCGACGACGAGGCATACCGCCGCCGGCTGCACCGCCTCGCCACCCGCGGCCGCCGGGGCCACCCGCCCTGCCCCACGACCCCCGGCCTGGTCTGCGTCCAGCTGGACGGCGTGGGCCACGACGTCCTCACGGACGCGGTCCGCAAGGGCCTGATGCCGACGGTCGCCCGCTGGCTGGCGTCGGACGAGGAAGCGGCACCGGCCGCACACGGCATACGACCGGCAGCCGACGGAACGCGAGCGGGCCGGGACGGCGGGCGACCGGCAGCCGACGGGATACGACCGGGCACGGACGGCACCCGCCCGGCCGACGACGGCGCACGGGGTTTGACCGGCGACGGCTCGCGGGGCGCGGTCTGCGACGGCTCGCGCGGCCCGGCCGGCGAGGGCTCGTGTCCGGCAGCCGACGGGATACGACCGGGCACGGAAGACGGGCGGCCCGCCGGTGACGGCCGGGGACCGGAAACCGACGGCACACGGCCGGCCGGCGAGGGCTCGTGTCCGGCAGCCGAAGGGATACGACCGGCCGCAGACGGCCCGCGTCCGGCAGCCGCCCCCGGCCGCTCCGCCCAAGCACAGGCCGCCGCCCCCGGCCGCTCCCCCCGAACACAGGCGGCCGCCGCCCTCCCGGCCCAGGGACCGACCACCCCCCTCGCCCACGAGCCCACCACCCCCCTCCCCACCCGCGCCCCCACCCACCGCCTCACCCCGTGGCGCACAGACTGGTCCAGTCAGACCGGTGCCAGTCAGCTCGGCATCCTGCACGGCAGCACCTTCGACGTGCCGGCCTTCCGCTGGTACGAGAAGGACCGCGGCGAGGTGATGGTCTCCAACCGGCCGACCAGCGCGGCCGAGCTCCAGCGCCGCGCCGCCCTGCGCACCCGTGACGACGGACTGCTCGCCGTCGACGGCGCCAGCCGCGGCAATCTCTTCAGCGGCGGCGCCGGCGAACAGGCCCTGGTGCTGTCCATCGCCACCCGCCGCCGCGGCCGCGACAACCGCTCCCGGGCCGGCTACTTCGCCTACTTCTCCGACCCCGCGAACGCCGTCCGCACCGCCCTGTCCTTCGTCGCCGAGGTGGCCCGCGAGATCGGCCAGTCCACCCGGGCCCGGCTGGGGCGGCAGCGCCCGCGGGTCGGCCGGGGCGGTCTGTACCCGCTGGTCCGTGCCTTCGCCACCGTCGTCGAACGGGACGTCGTCGTCGCCGCGGTCATGGGCGACATGCTCGCCGGCCGCACCGTCGTCTACGCCGACCTCGTCGCCTACGACGAGGTGGCCCACCACTCCGGCCCGTGCGGCCGCGACGCCGAGCAGGTCCTCCGGCGCCTCGACCGCTGCCTGGCCCTGCTGGAGCGCGTCGCCGAGCACGCCCCGCGCCCGTACCGGATCGTCGTGCTGTCCGACCACGGGCAGAGCCCCGGGGAGACGTTCCGCGCCCGCTACGGCCTCACCCTCGGCGACCTGGTCCGGGCCGGCTGCGGGCTGCCCGTGCCGCGCCGGGCCGAGCAGACGCACAGCGGCGCCGAGGCCCGCGCCGCCGTGCGCGCCGCCCTGCGCCGCCCGGTGGAGGAGAAGGGCGGGCGCCACCGCCCGGCCCGCCGCCGCGAGCCCGTCGTGCTGGCCTCCGGCAACCTCGGCCTGGTCTCCTTCCCGGACGTCCCGCACCGGATGACCAAGGAGGAGATCGACGCCCGCCACCCGGCCCTGCTCACCACCCTCGCCAACCACCCCGGCATCGGCTTCCTGCTGGTGCGCAGCGAGCGGCACGGCGGTGTGGTGCTGGGCGCGTACGGCGCCGAGATCCCGCTGGACCGGCTGGACGAGGAGCCCGGCCCGCTGGCCCGCTTCGGCCCCGGCGCCGCCGACGCGGTCCGCCGCACCCACTCCTTCCCGCACACCGCCGACATCATGGTCAACTCCGCCTACGACCCCGCCGACGGCGAGGTCCTCGCGTTCGAGGAGCAGATCGGCTCGCACGGCGGTCTCGGCGGCGCCCAGTCCCGCCCGTTCCTGCTCTCCCCGGTGGACCTCTCCCCGCCGGCCGCCGACGGGACGGAGCCGGTCGGCGCCGAGCGGATCCACCGCATCCTGCGCCGCTGGCTGGACGAGCTGAACGGCCCCCAGGTACCGCTGACGCCCGCCGCCGAGGAGGAAGCGGAGGAAGAGGAGGCGGAAAAAGCCGCCTGACGACGGCCCGGCGGACCCGTCGCGATCCGGCCACGGTCGCGCCCGTCCCGGTGCCTCATCGGCTAGGCCATATGTGCGAGAGCGCGATCGCATGACAGACTGCTGCCCGCGTTCATCGGCACGTAGGGGAGGCGTGGCTGTGAGTGAGCGGCGGGCTGCGCCCACCGTGGGCCAGGTGGTGCTCGGCAAGCGGTTGCAGGAGCTGCGGGAGGCCGCGGGCCTCAGCCGCGACGAGGCCGCCCAGGTCCTCAGGGTGGCGTCGGCGACCGTACGGCGGATGGAGACGGCCGAGGTCTCGCTGAAGATCCCCTACGTGCAGGTGCTGCTGACCACCTACGGGGTGCCGGACGAGGAGGCCGACGCCTTCGTCCGGCTGGCCGAGGAGGCGAACCAGCCGGGCTGGTGGCAGCGGTTCCACGACGTGCTGCCGGACTGGTTCAGCCTGTACGTCAGCCTGGAGGGCGCCGCCCGGATCATCCGCTCCTACGAGCCGCACTTCGTGCCCGGCCTGCTCCAGACCGAGGACTACGCGCGGGCGGTGATGGAGGCGGGCACCGTCGGGCACACCTCCCCGGAGACGGTCGACCGGCATGTGTCGCTGCGCATGGAACGGCAGCGGCTGCTGGACCGGAAGGACCCGCCCCACCTGTGGGTGATCATGGACGAGACGGTGCTCAGGCGCCCGGTGAGCACCGACCCGAAGGTACTGCGGGACCAGCTGGACCGGCTGCTGGAGTACGCCGAGCGGGACCGGGTCACGCTCCAGATCGCCGAGTTCGCCGCGGGCCCGCACCCGGGGACGTACGCGCCGTTCACGCTGTTCCGGTTCGCCGAGCCGGAGCTGCCGGACATGGTGTTCACCGAGTACCTGACCGGCGCGCTCTATCTGGACGCGCGCCGCGAGGTGGCCGCGCACCTGGAGGTGCTGGACCACATGACGGCCCGCGCCGCGTCCGCCCGGCGCACCCTGAAGCTGCTGCGGGAGTACCGCGAGAGCGTGTGACCCGCCCCCGCCCCCCTCCGGCGTGACCCGTACGGGTCCCCGGACGGGTGCCCCGCCGGGCCTCCCCCTAGGTTCTGAGTACGGGGGCGAACCGAGGGAGCGCATGTGACCGACACGCGGAGACCGCCCAGGGAGCCCGGCGCGGCCCTGCTGTCCGCGGGCCGCTTCTTCCGGCCCGGCACACCCGCGCCCGACCTGCACAGCGTCACCCTGACCGGCGGCCGGCAGGCGGACGCCTTCTACCGGGACCGGTGGAGCCACGACAAGGTGGTGCACTCCACCCACGGCGTGAACTGCACCGGCTCCTGCCGGTGGAAGGTGTACGTCAAGGACGGGATCATCACCTGGGAGACCCAGGAGACGGACTATCCCTCGGTGGGCCCGGACCGGCCCGAGTACGAGCCGCGCGGCTGCCCGCGCGGCGCCGCGTTCTCCTGGTACACCTACTCGCCCACCCGGGTCCGCTACCCCTATGTCCGGGGCGTGCTGCTCCAGATGTACCGGGAGGCGAAACGGCGGCTGGGGGACCCGGTGCTGGCCTGGGCGGACATCCAGAACGACCCCGAGCGGCGGCGCCGTTACCAGCGGGCGCGCGGCAAGGGCGGCCTGGTGCGGGCGCGCTGGGAGGAAGCGGTGGAACTGGTCGCCGCCGCGCAGGTGCACACCATCAAGACCTACGGCCCCGACCGGATCGCCGGGTTCTCCCCGATCCCGGCGATGTCGATGGTGTCGCACGCGGCCGGCGCCCGCTACCACTCGCTGATCGGCGCGTCCATGCTGTCGTTCTACGACTGGTACGCCGACCTCCCGGTGGCCTCCCCGCAGGTCTTCGGCGACCAGACGGACGTACCGGAGTCCGGCGACTGGTGGGACGCCGCCTACCTGATCATGTGGGGGTCCAATGTCCCGGTGACCCGCACCCCGGACGCGCACTGGATGGCGGAGGCGCGGTACCGGGGCCAGAAGGTGGTGGTGGTCTCACCCGACTACGCGGACGCCACGAAGTTCGCCGACGCCTGGCTGCACCCGCACCCGGGCACGGACGGCGCGCTGGCCCTGGCGATGGGCCATGTGATCCTCAAGGAGTTCTTCGTCGACCGGCAGACGCCGTTCTTCACCGACTACGTACGGAAGTTCACCGACCTGCCGTTCCTGGTGACGCTCGCCGAGCGGGACGGGGCGTGGGTGCCGGCGAAGTTCCTGCGCGCCACCGACATCGGCCGGGACGGGGAGGGCGCGGAGTGGAAGACGGCCGTCCTGGACGAGACGACCGGCCGCGCGGTGGTGCCGAACGGCTCCCTGGGCTTTCGCTGGACCGAGTCGGGCGAGGGCCGCTGGAACCTCGAACTGGGGGAGATCCGGCCCGTGTTGAGCCTGTACGGCAGCGAGGTCGCGGTGCCGGTGGAGGTGCTGCTGCCCCGGTTCGACACCGAGGGCGGGACACACGGGCAGGGGCGGGGCGAGGTGCTGCGGCGCAGCGTGCCGGCCACCCGGCTGGGCGGCGCGGACGGCCCGCTGGTGACGACCGTCTACGACCTGCTGCTGGCCCAGTACGGGGTGGCCCGCCCCGGGATGCCCGGCGACTGGCCCGCCTCCTACGACGACGACCGTACCCCGGCCACCCCCGCCTGGCAGGAGACGCACACCTCCGTCCCGGCCGCCCAGTGCGTGCGCATCGCGCGGGAGTTCGCGCGGACCGCCGAGCGCTCCCGGGGCCGCTGCATGATCATCATGGGGGCGGGCACCAACCACTGGTTCCACTCCGAGACGATCTACCGCGCCTTCCTGGCCCTGCTGAAGCTCACCGGCTGCCAGGGCCGCAACGGCGGCGGCTGGGCGCACTACGTGGGCCAGGAGAAGTGCCGCCCGGTGACCGGCTGGGCGACGCTGGCCGCCGCCTCCGACTGGTCCCGCCCGCCCCGGCAGGCGATCGGCACCGGGTACTGGTACCTGCACACCGACCAGTGGCGCTACGACCGTTTCGGTGCCGATGTGCTCGCCTCCCCGCTCGGCGAGGGCCGGTTCGCCGGGATGACTGCCGCGGACTGCCTGGCGCTGTCCGCCCGCGCGGGCTGGATGCCGTCGTACCCCACCTTCGACCGCAACCCGCTCGACCTGGGCGAGGAGAGCGGCGACCCGGTGGCGAAGGCGGTGGCCGCGCTGCGCGCCGGCACCCTGAGGTTCGCCTGCGAGGACCCGGACGCCCCGGAGAACTGGCCGCGCGTGCTGACCCTGTGGCGGGCCAATCTGCTGGGCTCCTCGGCCAAGGGCGCCGAGTACTTCACCCGGCACCTGCTGGGCACCCACTCCTCGCTGCGCGCCGAGCAGGCCGCGCCCGGCGAGCGGCCGAGGGACGTGACCTGGCGGGAGCCGGCACCGGAGGGCAAGCTCGACCTGCTGCTGTCGCTGGACTTCCGGCACACCTCCTCCACGCTGCTGTCGGACGTGGTGCTGCCGGCCGCGACCTGGTACGAGAAGCACGACCTGTCCTCCACCGACATGCACCCCTTCGTGCACGCGTTCACCCCGGCCGTGGACCCGCCCTGGCAGGCCCGCACCGACTTCGACACCTTCAAGGCGCTCGCCCAGAAGCTCAGCGAGCTGGCCGTGGACCATCTGGGGGTCCGCAAGGACCTGGTGGCGAGCCCGCTCCAGCACGACACTCCGGCCGAGTGCGCCCAGCCCGGCGGGGTGGTGCGGGACTGGAGGCGCGGCGAGTGCGATCCCGTACCCGGCAGGACCCTGCCGAACCTGACCGTCGTGGAGCGCGACTACACCGCGGTCGCCGCCAAGTTCACCTCCCTCGGCCCGCTGGTGGAGAAAGCCGGCCTCGCCGTCAAGGGGATCGCCCTGCGCCCGGACGTGGAGGTCTCCCAGCTGCGGAAGTCCAACGGCACCGGCTACCAGGGGCGGCCGTCGCTGGACACGGCCGTGAAGGCGGCGAACACCATCCTCGCCCTGTCCGGCACCACCAACGGGCGCCTGGCCACCGAGGGTTTCCGCACGCTGGAGCGGCGCACCGGGCGGCCGATGGCCCATCTCGCCGCCGAGCACGAGGGCAAACGGGTCACGTACGCCGACACCCAGGCGGCGCCCGTGCCGGTGATCACCTCGCCGGAGTGGTCGGGCAGCGAGTCCGGCGGCCGGCGCTACACGGCCTTCACGCTCAACACCGAGCACGCCAAACCCTGGCACACCCTCACCGGCCGACAGCACTTCTTCCTCGACCACGACTGGATGCACGAACTCGGCGAGGCCCTGCCGGTGTACCGGCCGCCGCTGGACATGCACCGGCTGTTCGGCGAACCACGCCTCGGAGCGGACGGACAGCGGGAGGTGACGGTGCGTTACCTCACCCCGCACAACAAGTGGTCGATCCACTCCGAGTACCAGGACAACCTGTTCATGCTGGCCCTCTCCCGGGGCGGGCAGACCATCTGGATGTCCCCGCAGGACGCCGACGCGATCGGGGCCGGGGACAACGACTGGGTGGAGGCGGTCAACCGCAACGGCGTGGTCGTGGCCCGCGCGATCGTCTCGCACCGTATGCCGCCCGGCACCGTCTACCTGCACCACGCGCAGGAGCGCACGGTGAGCGTCCCGAAGACGGAGACCACCGGGATGCGCGGCGGCATCCACAACTCCCTGACCCGGCTGCTGCTCAAGCCGTCCCATCTGATCGGCGGATACGCGCAGTTGTCCTGGGCGTTCAACTACCTGGGCCCGACGGGCAACCAGCGCGACGAGGTCACGGTCATCCGCCGCCGCGGCCAGGAGGTCGAGTACTGATGCGTCCGATGGCCCAGATCGCGATGGTGATGAACCTCGACAAGTGCATCGGCTGCCACACCTGTTCGGTCACCTGCAAACAGGCGTGGACCAACCGGCGCGGCATGGAGTACGTCTGGTTCAACAACGTGGAGACCCGCCCCGGGCAGGGCTATCCGCGCCGCTACGAGGACCAGGAGAAGTGGCGCGGCGGCTGGGAGCTGAACCGGCGCGGCGCGCTCACCCTCAAGGCCGGCGGCCGGTTCAGGAAGCTCGCCGGGATCTTCTCCAACCCCCGGCTCCCGGAGATCAAGGACTACTACGAACCCTGGACGTACGAGTACCGCAACCTCACCGACGCCCCGCTCGGCGACGACTACCCGGTGGCCCGGCCGGTGTCGTCGATCACCGGGGAGCCGATGAAGATCGAGTGGTCCTCGAACTGGGACGACAACCTCGGCGGCGCCCCCGCCTACGGCGACCTGGACCCGATGGTGGAACGCCTGCGCCAAGAGGCGTCCGACAAGGTGCGGTTCGCCTACGAGCAGACGTTCATGTTCTATCTGCCGCGGATCTGCGAGCACTGCCTGAACCCCTCGTGCGTGGCCTCCTGCCCGTCCGGGGCGATGTACAAGCGGGCCGAGGACGGCATCGTCCTGGTCGACCAGGACCACTGCCGGGGCTGGCGGATGTGCGTGACCGGATGCCCGTACAAGAAGGTGTACTTCAACCACGCCACCGGCAAGGCCGAGAAGTGCACCCTGTGCTACCCGCGGATCGAGGTCGGCCTGCCGACGGTGTGCTCGGAGACCTGCGTGGGCCGGCTGCGCTACCTCGGGGTCCTGCTGTACGACGCCGACAAGGTGACCGCCGCCGCCTCCGTACCGGACGACAAGGACCTGTACGAGGCCCAGTTGGGCGTGTTCCTCGACCCGGACGACCCCAAGGTGCTGCGCGCCTGCGAGGACGCCGGCATCCCCCGCGAGTGGACCGAGGCGGCCCGCCGCTCGCCCGTGCACGCGCTGGTCAGCCGGTACCGGGTGGCGCTGCCGCTGCATCCCGAGTACCGGACGATGCCGATGGTCTGGTACATCCCGCCGCTGTCGCCGGTGGTGGACGCGCTGTCCGCCACCGGGCACGACGGGGAGGACGCGGGCAACCTGTTCGGCGCCATCGACACCCTGCGCATCCCGCTGGAGTACCTGGCGGAGATGTTCACGGCGGGCGACACCGGGCCGGTACGGGCCTCGCTGGAGAAGCTCGCCGCGATGCGCTCCCACATGCGCGCCCTCAACCTCGGTGAGACACCGGACCCTGAGACCGCGTCGGCGGCCGGTATGCGCCCGGCCGACATCGAGGCCCTGTACCGGCTGCTGGCCATCGCCAAGTACGAGGAGCGGTACGTCATCCCGACCGCCGCCGTCGGGGACGCCCGCCGGCTGGAGGAGTCGGCGGTGCCCGCCGGGTGCAGCCTCGACCACCCGGGCGGACCCGGCATGGGCGGCGACGGGCCGTTCGGCCGGGACTCCGGCCGCAGACGGCTCCCGCTGGTGTCGGTGGAGAACTTCCACCTGCTGCGCAGACGCCAGACCTCGGACGACGCGGAGGAGGCCTGATGCCCTCGGACGCGGTGCTCTACCAGGCGGCGGCCCTGTGCCTGACCTACCCGGACGACGACCTCATCGCCCGGCTGCCGCTGCTGCGCGAAGCCGCCCCGCAGCTGCGGGAGTTCACCGACCACGCGGCCGTCACCCCGCTGCTGGACCTGGCCGCGCACTACGTGGAGGTCTTCGACCTCAAGAACCGGCACAGCCTGTACCTGAGCTGGTGGCACGACGGCGACACCCGGCGGCGCGGGATGTCCCTGGTGCGCTTCAAGGACGTCTACCGCCGCCACGGCCTGGAGTTCAGCGGCGAGGAGCTGCCCGACTTCCTGCCGGCCGTGCTGGAGTTCACCGCGCGGACCGGCGAGACCGGCCTGCTGACGGAGCACCGTAGCGGCCTGGAGCAGTTGCGCACCCGGCTGGCCGGCTGCGGCACCCCGTACGCGGGCGTCCTGGACGCGGTCTGCGCCGCCCTGCCCGCCTCCCACCCCGGAGCACGCCGATGACCGTCCTGCTGTGGGGCGCCCTGCCCTACGTCGCCCTCGCCCTGCTGGTGGCCGGCCTCGTCTGGCGCTACCGCTACGACAAGTACGGCTGGACCACCCGCTCCTCGCAGGTGTACGAGTCACGGCTGCTGAACATCGCCTCCCCGGTCTTCCACTACGGCATCCTGTTCGTGCTGGCGGGACACCTGGTGGGGCTGTTCGTGCCGGTGTCCTGGACGGAGACGTTCGGCGTGGACGAGCACGCCTACCACCTGATGTCGCTGTACGGCGGGACGGCGGCCGGCGTGCTGACGGTCGCCGGGGTCGGACTGCTCGTCTACCGCCGCCGCACCCGCGCCCCCGTCTTCCGGGCCACCACGGCCAACGACAAGGCGATGTACCTGCTGCTGCTCGGCGCGATCGTGCTGGGCATGGTCGCCAAGCTGACGCACACCGGCGGCAACGGGTACGACTACCGGAGCACCATCGCCCCCTGGGCGCGTGGTCTGTTCACCCTCCGGCCGGAGACGGGGCTGATGACGGGCGTGCCGGTGCTGTACCAGGCGCACGCGGTGGTGGGCATGGTGCTGATCGCGTTCGTGCCGTACAGCCGGCTGGTGCACATGTTCAGCGCGCCGGTGCAGTACCTGTTCCGGCCGTACGTGGTCTACCGCACCCGGGACCCCCGCCGGCTCGGCCCGCGTCCGGAGCGGCGGGGCTGGGAGCGGCTGGGCGGCTGAGCGCCCGGACACAGCGGTGCCGCGCCCCGCCGGCCGGGGCGCGGCACCGCCGGGCCGTGCGGGCGTCAGGCCAGCTCGGCCGTCAGGGTGATCGTCGTACCGGCCAGGGCCTGGCTGACCGGGCAGTTCTTCTTGGCGTCCTCGGCCGCCGAGACGAAGCCCTGCTCGTCCAGACCCGGCACCTCGCCGCGCACGGTGAGGTGGATGCCGGTGATGCCCGTGCCCGGCTGGAAGGTGACGTCGGCCTTGGTCTCCAGCCGGGTGGGCGGGGTGCCCGCGCCGGTCAGACCGTGCGAGAGGGCCATGGAGAAGCAGCTGGAGTGGGCGGCGGCGATCAGCTCCTCGGGGCTGGTCTTGCCATTGGCCTGCTCGGCGCGCGAGGGCCACGACACCGGCTGCTCGCCGATGCCGGAGGAGTCGAAGGTGACGGTGCCGCTGCCCGAGGTCAGCTCGCCTTCCCAGACGGTGTGCGCGGTGCGCGTGGTTGCCACGTTGCTTCCTTTCGCGAGGATCGCGGTTGCCGGGTTCCCGGTACCCCTATCCGATCACATCCGGGCCCCTCGCACGCCCGAAGACCGGCTCCGCCGGGTGAACGGCGGGTGATGCCGAGGCGCCGGGGCCGGTCAGCCGGCGAGCGCGCGCAGATGGTCGGCGGTGGCCCGGTCCGCCGGCAGGAGGGTCTCGACGGCGAGTTCGGCGACCGTGATGTCCATCGGCGTGTTGAACGTGGAGATCGAGGACACGAACGACAGGATCCGTCCGGCGTGCTCCACCCGCAGCGGCAGCGCGAAGTACGGGACCGGCTCCACCGGTTCGGCATCCGGCTCCTCCTCGGGCACCGGATAGGCCGCCACCTCCTCGTACAGCGCCCGCAGCCGGTCCGAGCGGTGCAGGGCGATCTCCCGCTCCATCTGGGCCAGCAGATGCCCGCGCCACTGACGCAGATTCAGGATGCGCGGCGCCAGCCCCTCCGGGTGCAGCGTCAGCCGCATGGCGTTCGGCGCCGGCGACAGCAGCTTCTCCGGCACCCCCGCCAGCAGCATCTCGACGCCCCGGTTGGCGGCGACGACCGTGTACCCGGCGTCGACCACCAGCGCGGGGTAGGGCTCATAGCCCCGGATGAGCCGCTCCAGCCCGTCCCGCAAGCCCTCCAGCGCCGGAGCGTCCAGCGGGGTCTCCGCATAGCGCGGGGCGTAACCGGCCGCCAGCAGCAGGGCGTTGCGCTCGCGCACCGGCACCTGGAGCCGCTCCGCCAGCCGCAGCACCATCTCCTCGCTCGGCCGGGACCGCCCGGTCTCGATGAAGCTGATGTGCCGCGCCGAGGAGCCCGCCCGCAGCGCCAGCTCCAGCTGGGAGACGCGGCGCCGCTCGCGCCAGGCGCGCAGCAACGGGCCGACACCGGGGCCGGCGGCGGGGGAGACGGGGCGGGCGGAGGCGGCAACCGACATACCCGTGACCCTAGTCGAGGCCCGGCACACGTCGGTCCGCCGTCCGTACCCCGGCCGTGGCAGGCTGGGTGGCGCACCCCCCCCCGCATGGAAAGGAGCGAACGGTCATGGCCGTAGCACCGCTGTCGCAGCAGGAGATCGAGGACCGCCTGGCCGACTTGCCCGGCTGGTCGGTGCGGGACGGGCGGCTCACCCGGACCTACCGGCTCGGCTCGCACTTCGCGGCCGCCGCGCTGGTGGTGCACATCGCCGGCATCCAGGACGAGCTGGACCACCACTCCGACCTGACCCTCGGCTACGACTCCGTGGCCCTCGGCGTGAACACCCACAGCGCGGGCGGCGCCCTCACCGCCAAGGACTTCGAACTGGCCCGCAGGGTGGAGGACATCGCCCCAGGCCACGGGGCACACTGAGCGATGTGCTCGATTACGAGAAGGAAGCCGAGGGCTACGACGCCCTGCGCGGCGGCGAGGCCCGGGCCGAGGCCGCCGCACGCACCGTCCTCGGCCTGATACCCCCCGGGCCCGGACGCCTCCTCGACGTCGCCTGCGGCACCGGGATCGTCACCCGGCGGCTCGCCGCCGCGCGCCCCGGGCTGCGGGTGACCGGCGCCGACCTCACCCCCGCGATGCTCCGCCGGGCGGCGGCCCGGCTGCCCGGCGCGGTCGTCCGGGCCGACAGCCGCCGACTGCCCTTCTCCGACGGCACGTTCGACGCCGTCACGACCATCTGGCTGCTGCACCTGCTGGACGACCCCGCGGACCTGCGCGCGGTCGTCGCCGAGTGTGCCCGGGTGCTGCGGCCCGGCGGGGTGTACGTCACCACCGTCGACAAGGCCGCCGCGCACAACGTCGGCAGTGACATCGACGCGGTCCTCGCCGACCGCCCGCGCCGGCCCGCGGCCGACGCCCCCGCCGCCGTCACCGCCGAGGCCGCCCGGCACGGGCTGCGGCCCGCCGGGCACGGCTCCTTCCGCAGCCCCGGGCAGGGCCGCAGCCCCCGCCGGACCATCGCCGACCTGCGCCGGGGCTGGTTCACCCTGCTGCCGCCCGGCGAGCCGCGCACCGAGGAGTTCGCCGCCCGGCTGGCCGCGCTCCCCGACCAGGACCGTCCGCGCGCCGACCCGCTCTTCGGCGTGCGCGCGTTCCGGAAAGCGGCGCCCGCCTCGCCCTGAGCCGTGGTGACGGCGCTACCAGGCCCCCGGACACGATTCCATCACGGAGTTTTCACATTCCGCTTCGAGAGGGGATCATGCGAAGATCACACGGCACGTCCCAGGGGGGCCCATGAGCACCGACTTCACACCACCGCCCATGCCGGGCTACGGACCGCCGGTCCCGCCGCCGCCCGTACCGCCGAGGAAGCCCCGTACCGCGCTCATCGCCGTGGCGGCGGCCGTCGTCGCCGCCGCGGTCTCGGCCCTGGTCACGGTGGGGGTCAGCGGAGACGCCGAGGCCAAGCCGGCGCCCACCGTGACCGTCACCGAGACCGCCGCCGCGGGCGCGGACGGCGCCGACGCCGACGACGACGCGGCGGCGGCCGACGACGAGGAAGCCACGGACAGCGAGGACGGCGGGGAGGAGGACGGCGTCTACGCCCTGGACGACACCGCCGTCTACGAGCCGGCCACCGAGGTCGCCCTCTCCGACTTCAAGCGCTCCGTGACCGGCGAGTACGCCGAGCCGGAGAACACGCCGTACCTCCAGTTCACCGTGAAGGTGAAGAACGGCGGCAAGAAGGCCCTCGACATCACGCAGCTCACCGTCAACTGCTCCTACGGCAAGGACGGCAAGAGCAGCGACTCGGTCTTCGACTCCGAAGCCGGCCTGGAGGGCGGCCCGGAGACCAAGCTGCTCCCGGGCCGCTCCCTGAACGTGCCGTGGGGCTGTGAACTGCCCAAGGGGGAGAAGCTCATCCAGATCGAGGTCAGCCCCGACTTCGAATCGGACGCGGCGATCTTCACCGGCACCGTCAAGTAGGGGACCCGGCGGGGATGCCGCTCGTGGCCGGCACCCCCGCCGGGCCGCTCGTCAGGCGACCGTACAGGTCCGGTCGCCCAGCTTGAACGTCGCCGGTCCGCTGTTCGCCGTACCCGACCGGCTTCCCGTGAGGCCGAAGGCCACCGACGAGCCCGCCCCCACCGTGCCGTTCCAGCTCACGTTCCTCGCCGTGACCGTCGCACCGGACTGGGTGTAGCCGGCGTTCCACATCTGCGTGATCTTCTGGCCGTCGGCGAAGGACCAGGTGAGGGACCAGCCGTTCCACGCCGAGGAGCCGGTGTTGGCCAGCGTCACGTCGGCCTGGAAGCCGTCGGCCCACTGATTGGTGATCTTGTAGCTGACGGTACAGGCGCCCGTGGGCACCGGCCCCGGGTCGGTGCCGCCGCCGGTGTCGCCGGTGCCGGAGGTGTCGCCGTAGACGACCCCGCGGCCGTTCGTCGACACGTACACCCGGCCGTAGACCCGCGGGTCACCGGTGATCGCCGCGCCGGTCCAGCCCCACTGGTGGGCGTCGTCGTTGATCCGGGTCCAGGAGGCGCCCTTGTCCGTGGAGCGGAAGATGCCGCGCACCCCGCCGATCCTCGCGCTGGTGTAGAGCGTCTGGTACGAGGCGCCCGGGGCGGCCTTGCCGAAGCCGACGGTGTCGGCCTGCTCCACGCCCGGCAGCTTCGTGAAGCTCGCGCCGCCGTCGGTGGAGTGCCACAGCCCGTACGCGCCGTCCGCCGCCCCGCCCGCCAGCCACACATCGCCCTTGGCGCCGGGCAGCGCCTTGAACCGCACGCTGTCCCCGCTCGGCAGGCCCGTGGCCGGCGAGGCGGTGAAGGTCGCTCCGCCGTCCGAACTGACATAGAACTTCCCGGACTTGAAGCCGTAGAAGGTCTTCGCGTCGACGCGGTCGGACTCGACGATCGCGCCGGCCGGGATGCCGGCGGACTCCGCCCAGGAGGTCCCGAAGCCCGTGGTGTGGCGCACGCCGGTGCCGGCCGGGCTCCACACGAACCGGCTGCCGTCCGCCGCCGCCGCCACCGTGCCGCCGCCCGAGACACCCGAAGGGTCCTGGCCCGCGAACCAGGTGGCCCCGTTGTCCGTGGAGAACGCGATGTGCGGCCCGGAGTCCAGGTCGCCGACGCGGACCACCGTGTCCGGGTTCGACTCGGCGAAGTCCAGGCTGGTGGTCGAGGTGAAGGTCGGTGAGGTGTACATCATGGACGGGACCGAGGTCAGGTCGGTGTGCCGGAAGCCGCCGATGTCACCGAGCGCGCTGAACAGCCGGGCGCCGCCGGAGGGCGGCGCGGCCAGGTCGTTCACCGCCGTCTCCTCCAGGCCCCGCACCATCGGCTTCAGGCTGAACTGCCCGCCGCTGTCCCACTTCGTGAGGTCCTCGGTGCCGTAGATGGTGGCGCCCGTGCCGAACATCATGCGGGCGGAGTCGAACGGGTCGATCTCCAGCGCCTCCGTCATCCAGCCCAGTTTCGGCGTCTGTTCGGGCGGTGACGGGTTCGCGCCGAAGGTCAGCCAGGGCGAGGAGGACACGTCCATGGTGTAGCGGTCGGAGCGGTTCGGGTACGACGTGTAGTCCCACGCCTTCGTCCAGGTGGCGCCGCTGTCGGTGGACCGGAACAGCTGGGTGTCCGGCCACCAGGAGCTGTACGCGGTGGCCATGAGGGTGGACGGGTGCTGCCGGTCGACGGTCAGCCCGCTGAAACCGTAGTAGGTGTCGGCCTCCGCGACCGGGCTGATGTCGGTCCAGGCGCCGGTCGCCGTCGCGTAGCGGTACAGCCGGCCCTTGCCGCCGTCGTAGGGGCCGCCCGTGTCGCTGTAGGCGAGGTAGAGGTATCCGTTCACGGCGTCCAGGACGCCCTTGTGCGCCAGGTACCCGGTCGGCTGGCCCGCCAGCCGGGTCCAGGTGACGCCCGCGTCCGTGGAGCGGTAGACCGCGTTGTCCTTGTCGGCGACGCCCACGTAGAGGGTCTTGGTCGCGCTCCCGGAGGTGCCCGTGGACTCGTCGAAGGTGACCCAGACGATGCCCTGGATGTCGCTCGCGTACCCGCTCGTGTCGCTCGGGTCCTGCCGGTAGTCGCCGGGGTTGGGGAAGCTCGTCACCTGCGACCAGGTCACCCCGGAGTCCGTCGACCGCCACAGGCCCTTGCCGCTGGGCGCGCCCAGGTACAGCACGCTGTTCCGGTTCGGGTCGACGGCCAGCCGCTCGCCCATGCCCCGGCCGGGCATGTTGCCGCCCAGCTTGAACGGCAGGTCGGTCTTCTGCCAGGTCGCGCCCCGGTCGGCGGAGCGCAGCACGGCCCCGCCCGTGGGATCCCAGCTGTTGGTGTACGTCCCGACGGCCGCGTACACCTTGTCCGGCTGGACCGGGTCGGAGGCGAGGCTCACCACTCCGGTGTGCCCCCACTCGTTCCAGCCCACGGAGTCCAGCAGCGGGGTCCAGGTCTTGGTCGCCTGCTGCCAGCGGTAGGCGCCGCCGATGTCGGTGCGGGCGTAGGCCAGGTTCTTCTCGGTGCGGTTGAAGACGATCCCGGGGACGAAACCGCCGCCGTCGATCCGGGCGTTCTTCCAGGTGTAGCTGTCCGCCGCGAGGGGCGGAGCGGAGGCGGCGGCCAGTGCGGGCGGGGTGCCGGCGAGCAGTCCGGCGGCCAGCGAGAACGCGGCCACGAGGATGCGGGTTCTGCGCACGGTGGGGACACCTTTCCTGACGTCGTATCAAGAAGGTCACGGAGGTGGGGCGGTGCGTGGGGGCCGGGCGGCCCGACCGTGCGGTCGGGGGCCGCCCGGCCCGGGTGGCCCCGCCGTCCTGTGGCGGGGCCGGGTACGCGGAGTGCCGGCGGGGACTATTCGAGCAGTTCCGCGTACGAGCCCATGGCCAGGGCGATGTCCGCCTCGGCCCAGAACCGGTGGTACGTGAACACGGGCGCTGCGCCGCCCTTGAGGTAGGCCTCGATCTTCGACCAGTTCGGGTCGCTCTTGTAGAAGGAGCGGAGCGAGGAGAACGTGGACGAGGAGTTGATCGCGTCGCCGTTGGGCATGGTGCCGCTCCAGCCGCTCGGCACGTACACCTTCTCGTTGAACCGGCTGTAGTCGGTCCGGGTCTCGGGCACGGCGATGCCGAGGCTGTCCTGGTAGTTGTTCCACATGCCGTCCAGCAGCGCCTTCGCCGTGGACTTGGCCGCCGTGTCACCGGACTTGGCGGCGTAGTACGTCAGCGTCTTGGCGTAGGCGGCGGCCACGCCCACGTCGTCGGTGTAGTCGGCGACGGTGACGTGCAGCCCGTTGTTGGAGCCGGGGCTGGTGGCGTTCCAGGTGTCGGGCTGGCCCGACCACTGGAGGGTGGAGGGGATGCGGTAGGTGCCGTCCGGGTTGATCGTGGTCTTGGACAGCGCCCACTTCACCCACTTGTCGAGGATCGCCTTGGCCTGGGCGTTCCCGGTCTGCTGGTAGTACTCGGCGACCCGCTCCATCGACCACGCCTGGAAGCCGAACCACTGGTTGGACGGCGGGTCGTGGTAGACGGGCGCCGGGTCGTAGGCCATGCCGTAGAAGGTGGAGGTGCCGGCGGGCGGGGAGGCGTAGCGGCCGGCCCAGCTGTTGGTGGCACCGCCCGCGATGCCGCCCTCGGAGGACTGGAGCCACTGGTAGAACTCCAGCTGCCGCTGGAGCGACTTGCCCCAGTCGCTCGCACCGGTGGCCGACTTGGGCTTCAGGTCGGCGAAGGAGCTGAGCGCGTAGGCGGCCAGGGGGTTCTGGTAGCCGCCGTGGACATGGCTGGAGCCGATCCGCCAGGCCCAGCCGGCGGAGGTGTCGGTGGCACCGCCCCAGGCGTAGTACCAGGACAGCAGGTAGTGCGAGGCGTCCTTGCCGGTGCCGGCCGGGCAGGACGTGCTCGTGCAGTTGCCGATCTTCTTGAAGTACTTGTCGTACATCGCGTAGCGCAGGTAGTCGCCCATCTTGGCGGCCTTGGCGACCGTCGCGGAGACGTCACCGCTCTTGCCCTGCTGCTTGGCCCACACATCCGCCCAGTAGGCGGCCTGCACCGCGCGGGCGTCCGCGTCCGGGGCGTTGGTGAACTTCCACTGCTTGGCGTAGGAGCTGTCGCCGGTGAACAGGTCCAGATAGCCGTTGCGGCCGCCGTACTTGAAGGCGTCACAGGTCGGCTGCGTGATCGTCTCCCAGACCGATTCCTGCACGCCGCGCTGGAAGGTGTTGATGTACGACGGTCCGGTGGCGGTCGGTCCGGCCTCGCACTTGCCGGGCTCGTTGCCGTAGCCGTAGACGTTGTCCACGTCCTGGATCCAGTGCATGCCGTAGATGTCGTCCGAGTTGTACGCGCTCTTCAGCTCACCGGCGATCGGGTCCGGGCCCACCGAGACCGAGGTGTCCAGCTTCGCCGGGTACTCGTTCGGGGTGTCCAGCTCGGGCGCGTAGGTGGCCGGCTTGGAGGCGTTGTAGAAGGAGTTCGTCGGCTGGTCGGCGTGCGTGGGGATCATGTACTTCTCCATGATCTCCCAGGCGCCGTTGAACTTCGACCAGTCGCCGGTGACCTTGCCGTACATCGCCTGCAGCCACAGCAGATAGCTGTACGCCTCGGAGGTGGTCTCGTGACCGTGGTCCGGGGCCTCGACGATCAGCGTCTCCACCGAGTGGTACGGGATGCCCTCGGGGGAGAAGTAGCCGTTCGCCGGGTTGGTGATCTTCCCGTACAGGTCCAGGAAGCGGGCGTCGTACGCCTTGGCCGCGGGCAGCTCGGTGACCGTGACCGTCGCCTTGGTGTGGCCGGTGGCCGACGCGGTGAAGGTCGCGCTGCCGGTTCCGGAGGAGTCGGCCGTGATGGTCACGGTCTGCGCGGTGTTCCAGTTCGACGGGGTGAAGGTCAGCGAGGAACCACCGGTCACGGACAGGCCGGTGTTGCCGTCCGTGCGGGTCGTGCTCACCGTGACGTCCGCGCTCGGCTGCGTGGAGAGCTTCACCGAGAACGTGCCCGACTTGCCCTGCTGGACGCCCAGTTGGGACGGCGAGGCGACCACGGCGGGCCCGGAGGACACGGTGATGCCCACCGGTGTGGAGGTGGCGGACGCGCCCAGGCTGTCGTACGCCTTCGCCACCAGGGAATGACTGCCCGCGGTCAAACTTGAGGCCGAGAGCGAGTAGGGCGCGCTGGTGTCCGTGCCCAGCAGCGTGGTGTCGTCGTAGAACTCCACCTTGCTGATGGTCGCGTTGTCGGCCGCCGCCGCGGTCGCCGCGAGCGGGACGGCGTCCCCCTGGGAGTAGACCGCGCCCGGGCTCGGGCTGGTCAGCACGGTCACCGGGGGCTGGTGGGCGCCGGCGCAGGTGGTGCCGTTGACGGCGAAGGACGTGGGAGCGGTGTTGGCGCCGCTGTAGGTGAACTGGGCGCCGGTGGAGACGGCGGCGCCCGCGGCGATGGTGCCGTTGTAGGAGGCGTTCTTCACGGTGACCGACTGGCCGGACTGGGACCAGGTCCCGTTCCAGCCGCCGCTCAGCTTCTGGTTGCCCGCGTAGGCGTACGTCAGCGTCCATCCGTTGATGGCGTCCGTACCGCGGTTGGTGAGGGTGAGGTCGGCGGTGAAGCCCGAGCCCCAGTCGTTGGTCTTGTAGTCGACACTGCACTGCACGGCGGCCGCGTGGGCGGTCTCCGCGCCGGTGGCGAGCATCGACAGCGGCAGGGCGAACGCGGCGGCCACCGCGGTCCACAACCGGCGCGCGGTCGTGCGTCTGCGTCCAGGATCCATGTGCTGGTTCCTCCTTGCGGCTGCGGCTCGGGGGAGAAGTCAAGGCTTGAACCAGTGGGAGCGCTCCCATAGTGAAGACGAGGTAACGGACGGTCAAGACCTGGACACTGCGAAAAACATTCGGGGAACCCGAACGTAAAAAAGTAAAGCGAACCCCCTGTGCTTTCCGGTCAGTTGGCGCTACCTTCCATCGCACCAGTGGGAGCGCTTCCATCAGTCGTCGTGTCCGTCCGGGCACACCACACGGCGAGGACTCGCTCATGCGCCACCCCCCGTTCTGCGCACCTTCAGCCGCCACCGGCCAGTGGGCGAAGGGTCTCCGGAACGGCCCCGGGCAGTGGAACGCCCGCGAATCCGCCGAGCCGGCGGGCGGACTCCCCGCCGCCCGCCACCGCCACGCCCACGACGGCACACCCACCGCGTACGGCGCCGGGCCGCGCGACCCCCCGCCCGCCGTCACCCCGCAGTTCCCGACACGGCACCACACGGCACGACATCACACCGAAGGACACCCGCACTCATGAGTCGTACCAGAACATCACTGCTCGCCGCCCTGGCGCTGGTCGCCGGGGCCTCCGGGACGGCACTGGGCATGCAGTCGGCCTCCGCCGCTGCCGCCGCCGTCCCCTGCACCGTGGACTACAAGGTGCAGAACCAGTGGAGCACCGGCTTCACGGCCGCCGTGACCATCACCAACAACGCGCCCGCCAAGTCCAGTTGGTCGCTGAAGTGGTCGTACGCCGGCGACCAGAAGGTCACCAGCGGCTGGAACGCCAAGCTCAGCCAGAGCGGCAACGCGGTCACCGCCGCCAACGAGAGCTACAACGGCTCGCTGGCCACCGGCGGTTCGGTGAGCTTCGGGTTCCAGGGCAGCTACACCGGCACCAACGCGGTGCCCGCCACGTTCACCCTCGACGGGGTCGCCTGCAACGTCGACAGCGGCGGGGGCGGCGACAACGGCGGCGGCGGGGACAACGGCGGCGGGGGCGACAACGGCGGCGGAGGCACCACCGGCCGCGTCGACAACCCGTACACCGGCGCCAAGGTGTACGTGGACCCGGAGTGGTCGAAGCTGGCCGCCGCCGAGCCGGGCGGCAGCCGCGTCTCCAACCAGCCCACGTTCGTCTGGCTGGACCGCATCGCGGCCATCAACGGCGTCAACGGCGGCATGGGCCTGCGCGCCCACCTGGACGAGGCCCTCAAGCAGAAGGGCTCCGGCGAACTGGTCGTCCAGCTGGTCATCTACGACCTGCCCGGCCGGGACTGCGCCGCCCTCGCCTCCAACGGCGAACTCGGCCCGACGGACATCGACAAGTACAAGACGCAGTACATCGACGCCATCGCCTCGATCCTGGCCGACTCCAAGTACGCGGGCCTGCGCATCTCCGCGCTCATCGAGCCCGACTCGCTGCCCAACCTGGTCACCAACGCCGGCGGCACCAACACCACCACCGACGCCTGCGTGACCATGAAGTCCAACGGCAACTACGAGAAGGGCGTGAGCTACGCCCTGGACAAGCTGGGCAACCTCTCGAACGTATACAACTACATCGACGCCGGCCACCACGGCTGGCTCGGCTGGGACACCAACCTCGGCCCGACCGCCCAGGAGTTCTACAAGGTCGCCACGACCAACGGCGCCAGCCTGAGCGACGTGGCCGGCTTCATCGTCAACACGGCCAACTACAGCCCGACCAAGGAACCCAACTTCAAGGTCACCGACACCGTGAACGGCCAGACCGTCCGCCAGTCGAAGTGGGTCGACTGGAACCAGTACGTGGACGAGCAGTCGTACGCGCAGGGCCTGCGGGACAAGCTGATCTCGTCCGGGTTCAGCTCCAACATCGGCATGCTGATCGACACCTCCCGCAACGGCTGGGGCGGCACCGCCCGGCCCACCGGCCCCGGCCCGCTGACCTCGGTCGACAACTACGTCAACGGCGGCCGCATCGACCGGCGCGTCCACGTCGGCAACTGGTGCAACCAGAGCGGTGCCGGACTCGGCGAACGCCCGACCGCCGCTCCCGCCGCCGGGATAGACGCCTACGTGTGGGCCAAGCCGCCGGGGCAGTCCGACGGTGCCAGCGCCCCCATCGACAACGACGAGGGCAAGGGCTTCGACCAGATGTGCGACCCCACCTACGGTGGCAACGCGCGCAACGGCAACAACCCCTCGGGCGCGCTGCCGAACTCGCCGCTGGCCGGGCACTGGTTCTCCGCCCAGTTCCAGCAGCTGATGAAGAACGCCTACCCGCCGCTGCCGTAACGCGGTGACTCCGCCGGGGCCCGCCCGACCCCCGGGCCCCGGCGGTCCGTTTCGGCATCCCTGTTTGCCGGAACGGCAACGGAAGTGGCCCTCGGCCGGTGTGCCGTCGCACCCTGACGGCAACCGGACGAGAGGCTGATCACCATGGCACACGGACACCACGAACAGCACCACCGGCACCACGCCGGGCACGGCCACGGACATGGCCACGGGCACGGCGCGGACATCGACTGGAACGAACTGGCCGACCTGCTTCAGTCGCAGGCGGAGCTGTTCGCCCCCCTCTACCGGGAGGCCATCGCCTGGCTCGGGCAGGACGTCACCGGGCCCGGGCTCGTCGTGGACGCGGGCAGCGGCCCCGGCGTCGTCTCCTGCCTGTTCGCCGAGGCGTTTCCCGCCGCCCGCGTCGTCGCCGTCGACGGCAGCGCCCCGCTGCTGGAACGCGCCCGCGACCGGGCCGCCCGGCTCGGCGTCGGCGACCGCTTCGACACCCTGGCCGGCGAACTGCCCGAGGCCCTCGGCCGCCTGGACCGCCCGGCCGACCTGCTGTGGGCCAGCCGCAGCCTGCACCACCTCGGCGACCAGCGGGCCGCGCTCGCCGAGTTCGCCGGCCACCTGGCCCCCGGCGGCACCCTGGCCCTGCTGGAGGGCGGGCTGCCCTCCCGCTTCCTGCCCCGGGACCTCGGCATCGGCCGCCCCGGACTCCAGGCCCGGCTCGACGCGCTGGAGGAGGAGTGGTTCGCCCGGATGCGGGTCGAACTGCCGGGCTCCGTCGCCGAGACCGAGGACTGGCCCGCCCTGCTGACCGCGGCCGGCCTGAAGCACACCGGCACCCGCACCTTCCTGCTCGACCTGCCCGCCCCGGCCGGTGACCGGGCCCGCGCCTATGTCGCCGCGCACCTGTCCCGGGTCCGCGAGGGCGTCGGCGAGGCGCTGGACGCCGACGACCGCGCCACCCTCGACCGGCTCCTGGACCCCGCCGACCCGGCGAGCGTGCACGTACGCCCGGACGTGTTCGTGCTCGGCGCCCACACCGTGCACACCGCCGTCCGCCAGGACTGAACCCGCACTTGACTTGAAGTGTTCTCCAAGTGATGGACTCCGGGCACTTCACCGATGTGCAGGGGGCCAGACACATGACCACGAACGACTCTCCGGTCGCGCTCATCACCGGCGGCGGCAGCGGGATCGGCGCCGCCGTGGCGCGGCAGCTCCTCGACGCCGGGCACCGGGTGACCGTCACCGGGCGCGGGGAGCGGCGGCTGCGGGACTTCGCCGACGGACTCGGCCGTCCCGAGGGGCTGCTGACGGTGGCCGGCGACGCCGCGGACCACGCCGACGTCCAGCAGGCGGTCGACCGCACGCTGAAGGCGTACGGCCGGCTGGACACCGTCGTCGCCAACGCCGGGTTCGCCACCCATGACACCGTGGCGGACGGCGACCCGTCCGGCTGGGCCGAGATGGTCCTCACCAACGTGCTCGGCCCGGCCCTGCTCATCCGGGCCTCCGTCGACGCGCTGAAGGAGACCCGGGGCCGGATCGTCCTCATCGGCAGCGTCGCCGGGTTCGTGCACGGCCCCGGGAACCTCTACGGCGCCACCAAGTGGGCGGTGACGGGGCTCGCCGAGAACACCCGGCGGCAGGTCACGGAGTTCGGTGTCGGGGTCACGCTGGTGGCCCCCGGCCGGGTGGAGACGCCCTTCTGGGACGGCTACGGCAGCCTGCCCCCGGGGCATCTGCTGACCGCGGACCAGATCGCCGACTCGGTGGTCTGGGCGATCCGGCAGCCGGCCGGGGTGGATGTCAACACCGTGGTCGTCCGTCCGGTGGGCCAGCCCGTCTGACGGACGACCGGCGTCAGTTGTTCGCGAGGAACTGCTTGGCCAGCCGGTCCCCGAGGGTGACCGCGGCGCTGTGGCTCTCTATGGGGGAGACCTGGGAGTTCTTGAACAGGATGTAGGTCACCCCCGAGTCCGCGCCGCCGGTCTCGGGGTCCGGGTCGATGCCGAGCGCCTTGGCGGTGGCGTACGACGCCTCGCCGATGATCTGCGAGGGGCCGGTGTCGCCGACGACGGCGTACTCGACCTTGTTGTTGTAGACGACGGCGACCACACCGCCGCCCTTGATCCCGGCGTTCGAGTAGTTCCAGATGCCGCTGGTGCTGGGCACCACGACGTAGGGCAGGGTCTCCGCGTTCAGCGGCTTGCCGTCGGACTGGTGGAAGGCGGTGTCGGCCTGGAACCAGGGGTCGCGGTTCTCGTTGCAGTTGGTGGTGCGCTGGCCGTCGCAGTCGATGTCCATGTCCGCCTTCCAGAACACCGCGCCGTTCTTGCCGCACACGGGGACCGTGGCCGAGGTCTCCTCGTCGGTCCGGTACTTGCCGCTGGAGATCTGCGAACAGGAGGTCACCTTGGCGAGCAGGTCGGCGGCGCTGACCGTGCCCTCCTGGGCGGACCTGGGGGCGGCGGCGGTGGCGTCGGCGGGCAGGAGACCGGCGGCGAGCAGGGCGGTGCCGGAGGCCGCGGCGAGGGTGAAGGTTCGGAGACGCACGGCGGGACCCTTCTGTTAGGAAAGTTTCCTTCCGGATGGGGTACACCGTGCCCCGACGGCATGTCCCCGTCAACCCCGGGGTGGCGAACGGCTGAAATCCGTGCGCATTGCGGTGATTGCGGCCGCTGGAGAGACTGGTGGGGTCGGATGTGTCCTGGACGTCCGGCCGTTCCACGGTCGCCGTTTGCGGAGGCGAGTCTCATGTTCGTACGCGCGGTGTACGCGACCGGTGATCCCGCACTGCTGGACAGGGCCGTGCGGTCGCTGAACAGCGGAGGGCGGGACCTGCTGGAGGAACGCCCGGGATACCGGGGCGCGGGCATCTTCGTGGACCGCGAACTCGGCAAACTCCTCGCGGTGAGCTGGTGGGAGTCCGAGGCGGCGCGGCACAACAGCGACGAGATCATGCGCGAGCGGCGCGAGGCGCTGCTGGAGCCCTTCGCCGGCACGGTGTCGGTCGCCAACTACGAGGCCGCGGTGTTCCACCAGATCGAGCACCCCCGGCAGGGCGGCGGACTGCGCGCCGCCCGGCTGGAGTTCGACCCGCGCGACGCGGACCTGGTCGTCAACGCCTTCCGGGCCACGGTGGTGCCGCGGGCCGAATCGCTGCCGGGGCTGTGCCGGACCACCCTGCTGCTCGACCGGGAGCGGGGCCGGGCCGTGGCCGGCGCCCTGTTCACCGACCGCGCCGCGCTGGCCGCCTCGCGGGCGGCCATGGCCGGCGTGCGCCACGAGGCGACGGCCAAGGCGCACGTCGACGTGGTCGGCCTCGAGGAGTTCGAGGTCGTGTACGCCGACGTGCGCCTCGACTGAGCCGCGGGGCCGCGCCGGGCCGGTGCTCAGGGCAGGCCGGGGATCAGGCCATGGTGATCAGGCCATGTCGAAGGTGGCCGGGTCGGGGCCGAGCCGCCGGTCCTCGTTGAGCGCGCTGATCGCCGCGAGGTCCTCGTCGTCCAGGCTGAAGTCGAACACCGCGATGTTCTCCTTGATCCGGGACGGCGTCACGGACTTCGGGATCACGATGTTGCCCAGCTGGAGGTGCCAGCGCAGCACGACCTGGGCCGGGGTGCGTCCGTGCTTGCGCGCGATCGCCACGATCGCGGGCACCTCCAGCAGGCCCTTGCCCTGGCCGAGCGGCGACCACGCCTCGGTGGCGATGCCCAGCTCGCCGTGGACCTCGCGCGACTTCCGCTGCTGGAGGTGGGGGTGGAGCTCGATCTGGTTGACCGCCGGAATGACCGAGGTCTCCTCGGTCAGCCGCCGCAGGTGCTCGGGCAGGAAGTTGGAGACACCGATGGCACGCACCCGCTTGTCCGCGTACAGCTTCTCGAACGCCTTGTAGGTGTCGACGTACGCGTCCCGGGACGGCAGCGGCCAGTGGATCAGGTACAGGTCGACGTAGTCGAGCCCCAGCTTCGCCAGCGACGCCTCGAAGGCGCGCAGCGTGGCGTCGTAGCCGTGGTCGCTGTTCCACACCTTGGTGGTGACGAAGATCTCCTCGCGGGGCACGCCGGAGGCGGCGATGGCCTTGCCGGTGCCCTCCTCGTTGCCGTAGATCGCGGCGGTGTCGATGCTGCGGTAGCCGGCCTGGAGCGCCGTGGCGACGGCTCGCTCGGCCTCGTCGTCCGGCACCTGCCAGACGCCGTATCCCAGCTGGGGCATCTCGACGCCGTTGTTGAGGATGATCGGGGGGACGTTGCTGCTCACGAGCCTCTTGGTCCTTCGGTTGTCGACAGGTGTTACTCCCATGGTCAACGATCACGGGCCGTTCCGCATTCCTGGCCACGCGCGTCACCGTGAATTCCCGGCCGCGCGCGTCCCCCCGGGCGCCGCCCCGCGAAGGGGCCGCGCGGCGGGGCGTCAGAGGCGGTAGAGCGCCTCCACCTCGTTCGCGTACGCCTTCTCGATCGCCTTCCGCTTCAGCTTCAACGACGGCGTCAGCAGGCCGTGTTCCTCGCTGAACGGCTGGGCCAGGATGCGGAAGGTGCGGATCGACTCCGCCTGCGAGACCAGCGTGTTGGCGGCCACCACCGCGCGCCGCACCTCCGCCTCCAGCTCCGCGTCGCGCACCAGCTCCGCCGCGGTCATCCCCGGCTTGCCGCGCATCTGCAGCCAGTGCTCGACCGCCTCCCGGTCCAGCGTGACCAGGGCGGCGATGTAGGGGCGGTCGTTGCCGACCACGATGCACTGGCTGACCAGCGGATGCTCGCGGACCCGCTCCTCCAGCACGCCCGGCGACACGCTCTTGCCGCCGGAGGTCACCAGGATCTCCTTCTTGCGGCCGGTGATGGTCAGATAGCCGTCCTCGTCCAGCGCGCCCAGGTCGCCGGTGGCCAGCCAGCCGTCGTGCAGGGTCTCGTCGGTCGCCTTCTGGTTGTGGAGATAGCCCTGGAAGACGGTGCCGCCGCGCAGCCAGATCTCCCCGTCGTCGGCGATGTGCACGGTCACGCCCGGGACGGGCGGGCCCACGGTGCCGTAGCGGGTGCGCCCGGGCGGGTTGGCGGTCGCGGCGGCCGTCGACTCGGTCAGCCCGTAGCCCTCGTAGATCTGCACGCCCGCGCCCGCGAAGAACAGCCCCAGCCGGCGGTCCATCGCCGATCCGCCGGACATCGCGTTGCGGATCCGCCCGCCCATCGCGGCGCGGACCTTGGCGTACACCAGCTTGTCGAACAGCTGGTGCTGCATCCGCAGCCCCGCCGACGGGCCCGGCCCGGTGCCCCACGCCTTGGCCTCCACCGCCTCCGCGTACTTCACGGCGACGTCGACGGCCTTCTCGAACGGCCCCGACCTGCCCTCCCGCTCGGCCTTGCGGCGGGCCGCGTGGAACACCTTCTCGAAGATGTACGGCACCGCGAGGATGAACGTCGGCCGGAACGCGGCCAGGTCGGGCAGCAGGGCGGCGGCGTGCAGCTGCGGCTGGTGCCCGAACCGGACCCGGCCGCGGATCGCGGCGACCTCCACCATCCGCCCGAAGACGTGCGCCAGCGGCAGGAACAGCAGCGTGGACGCCTCGTCGCCCTTCCTGGAGTGGAACACCGGCTCCCACCCCCGCAGCACGGTGTCCGCCTCGCACATGAAGTTGCCGTGGGACAGCAGACAGCCCTTGGGGCGGCCCGTGGTGCCGGAGGTGTAGATGACGGTGGCGACCGAGTCCGGGGTGACCGCCTGCCGGTGCCGGTGCACCACCTCGTCGTCCAGGTGCGCCCCGGCGTCGTACAGCTCCTGCACACAGCCGGCGTCCAGCTGCCACAGCCGGCGCAGGTTCGGCAGCCGGTCGATGACGGTGGCGACGGTCATCGCGTGGTCCTCGTGCTCCACGACCGCCGCGGACACCTCGGCGTCGTGCAGCATCCAGAAGCACTGCTCGGCCGAGGAGGTGGGGTAGACGGGCACGACCTGGGCGCCGATGGTCCACAGGGCGAAGTCGAAGAGGGTCCACTCGTAGCGGGTGCGGGCCATGATCGCGACGCGGTCGCCGAAGCGGACGCCGTCGGCCAGCAGGCCCTTGGCGAGGGCCATGACCTCGTCGCGGAACTCGGCGGCGGTCACGTCCCGCCACTGCCCGGTGGCGTCCTTGCGGCCGAGCGCGATGTGCCGCGGATCGGTCCGGGCGTGCTCGAAGACGACGTCGGCCAGACCGCCCGCCGGCGGTGGCGACACCAGCGGAGGGTTGGTGAACTCGCGCAACCTCGCTCCCCGTTTTCTCGCGTCTCGGTGGCGCTGGTCCACGCACCGCAACAGCGCGGTGAAAGCTACCTCACACGATCCGTGCGCGGGAGGGGCCCGGAAGCCGGGCAAACCACGCGTACCGCCCGGACGACGGCGGGGAAATGCCCGCACATGGGGAAGGGCCGGACACAACACCGACGGCACCGTAAGTTTCGGTACCGTAATCTCCACCGAATCTGTACGCGCCGATTACGGCGGCCCGATCCGCACGGGCCCCTCGGCCACCTGGGGGTGCGGCACGTGGAGGTCACGCGCATCCTGCGCGGGGGCAAGCAGCTCACCTACCGCCCGGCGCGGTGACGCCCCGGGCGGCCGCGCCGGTCAGCCGCCGCTGCGCCGCAGCCGCTCGCCGCCCGCCAGCACCGCCGCCGCCAGCGCGTCGGCGGCGTCCCCGGCCGGGCCCCGGCGGCGGCCGTGCACCAGGACGAAGTCGACCTTGCCCAGCTCGGGCAGGCCCGCCCGGTCGGGCAGCCGGAACAGGCCCGGCGGGATCAGCCGCCGGGAGTGCGCCATCACCCCGAGACCGGCCCGGGCCGCCGCGATCAGCCCGTTGAGGCTGCCGCTCGTGCACACGATCCGCCACGGCCGGCCCTGCCGCTCCAGCACCTCGAGGGCGCGGGCCCGGGTGATGCCCGGCGGCGGATAGACGATCAGCGGGACCGGCCGGTCCGCCTCCAGCCGCAGCCGTTCGGCGCCGATCCACACCAGGTCGTCGCGCCACACCAGCGCGCCGCGCGGATCCTCGGGGCGCCGCTTGGCCAGCACCAGGTCGAGCTTCCCGGCGGCCAGCCGCTCGTACAGCGTGCCGGACAGCTCCACCGTCAGCTCCAGGTCGACCTCCGGATGGTCGTAGCGGAAGCCCTCCAGGATCTCCGGCAGCCGGGTCAGCACGAAGTCCTCCGAGGCGCCGAAGCGCAGCCGGCCCCGCACGCGCGTACCGGAGAAGAACGCCGTCGCCTGCTCGTGCACCTCCAGGATCCGGCGGGCGAAGCCGAGCATCGCCTCGCCGTCCTCGGTCAGCTCCACCGAGTGGGTGTCCCGGGCGAACAGCTGCCGCCCGGCCGCCTCCTCCAGCCGCCGCACATGCTGGCTCACCGTGGACTGGCGCAGCCCCAGCCGCCGGGCGGCCTGGGTGAAGCTCAGCGTCTGGGCGACCGCCAGGAAGGTGCGCAGGTGCGTCGGCTCGTACACACCCCGAGCCTAGCGCGGCCATCACGGAACACGATCACAGTCAGAGCGGTATACGGGATTCCCGATCGGCGTCGGCGGGAGGACGATGGAGGGGGGCCCTGCGGGCCCGGGACGCACGACCCAGAGCAAGACGACAGCAAGACGACACAGAGCAATCGGAGCACCGTGACACGCCTGCGCCGGCCCAGTTGGCTGCCGATCGACCCGTACATCGTGCTGCTGCTCGGGACGGTGGGGCTCGCCGCCCTCCTCCCGGCGCGCGGCACGGCCGCCGACGTGACCTCGGGCGCCTCCACGGCCGCCATCGCCTTCCTCTTCTTCCTCTACGGCGCCCGGCTGTCCACCGGTGAGGCGCTGGACGGACTGCGCCACTGGCGGCTGCACCTCACCGTGCTGATCTGCACCTTCGTCATCTTCCCGGTGTTCGGGCTGGCCGCCCGGGGCCTGGTGCCGGTCCTGCTGACCCAGCCGCTCTACCAGGGCCTGCTGTTCCTGACGCTGGTGCCGTCCACCATCCAGTCGTCCATCGCGTTCACCTCCATCGCCCGCGGCAACGTGCCCGCGGCGATCTGCGCCGGGTCCTTCTCCTCCCTCGCCGGCATCGTCCTGACCCCGCTGCTCGCGGCGGGGCTGCTCGGCGGCGACGCGGTCGGGTTCTCCACGGACTCGCTGGTGAAGATCGTGCTCCAGCTGCTGGTGCCGTTCCTCGCCGGGCAGCTGCTGCGGCGCTGGATCGGCACGTTCGTCACCCGGCACAAGAAGGTCCTCGGCCTGGTCGACCGCGGCTCCATCCTGCTGGTCGTCTACACCGCGTTCAGCGAGGGCATGAACCAGGGGATCTGGCACCAGGTCAGCCCGCTGCGGCTGGCCGCGCTGCTCGGTGTGGAGGCCGTCCTGCTGGCGGTGATGCTGGTCCTGACCTGGTACGGCGCCAAGGCGCTCGGCTTCGGCCGGGCGGACCGGATCGCCGTGCAGTTCGCCGGGTCGAAGAAGTCCCTCGCCTCCGGGCTGCCGATGGCGAGCGTCCTGTTCGGCGCCCAGGCATCCCTGGCCGTCCTGCCGCTGATGCTCTTCCACCAGATGCAGCTGATGGTGTGCGCGGTCATCGCCAAGCGCCGCTCGCACGACCCGGAGGCGGCCGAGGACGCGCCCCGCGAGCCGGGGGACGCGCCCGAGGGGTCAGCCGCGGACCCGGTCCAGGGGCAGCCACACAACCGTGTCCTGCGCTGACCGCGGCACGTCCGGGTCCGCCAGTTCCGCGTCGTCCAGTGCCCGGTCCCACACCCGGACCTCGTCCAGCGCGCCGGTGAGGAAGGCGCGGCCGTCCATGCGCTGACCGAGGTGCACACCGAAGGGCGAGTTCCGGCTGACCGAGCCCGGCCGGTCCGCCGTGGTGACCGCCGCGCCGTCGACGGACAGCGACAGCAGCCCGCCGCCCCGGCGGAGCACGGCATGGTGCCACCGGCCGTCGTTGTAGGCGGCCGGGGTCTGCACGGACGCGGACTGCGGCGCCCCGGCCCCGTTCCGTACGGTGATCAGCGCCCGCACCCGGTCGCTCGCGGGTTCCCCGCGCAGCCACACCTGCGGCTGGCTGGTGCCGATCCCGCCCATCCACAGCAGCGGCTGCTCGCCGGCGGTCGCCGAGTACCGGAACCACAGCGACACCGTGAAGTCCTTCGTGCCGAGGGGGAGCCCGGCGCGGTACGGCAGCCGGACCGCGTCGTCCGTGCCGTCGAACTCCAGCGCGCCGCCCGACACGCCGTCGACGCGCTCCGGGTCGCCGAGCACCGCCGCCGGGCGGGCGTGCCGGGCGAGGTCGGGGGTGACCGGGTCGGGGCCGCGGCGCGGGGCGAGCCAGTCCTCGGTGAAGCGGGCGAAGCGGATCTCGTCCCGGGCGTCCACCGCCCCGCCCTCGTACAGCAGGCCGACCGTGGTGGAGCCGATGCGCACCAGGTCCGAGTAGCCGGACCAGTCCGTGGTGACGACCGTGCCCCGGTCCGCGCTGTCCCAGGTCCGCCCGCCGTCGTAGGAGGAGCGGATCATCATGGTGCGGCGCCGGTCGGGGTCGCCGGGGCAGGCGAGCAGCAGGCGGTCGCCGAGCCGCAGCATCGAGCCCTGCACCTGCGGGGTGTACAGGTCCGGCAGGGCGCGGAAGGGGCCGGTGAAGGCGGTGCCGCCGTCCCGGCTGACGGCCTGGGTGCGGTGGCCGAGGTCGGTGCCGTCCTGTTCCCGCCCGCTGACCAGGACCGAGCCGTCGGCGCGCTCGGCGAGGGTGAGTTCGGAGGGCTTCTGCCGGAAGGTGCCGTCGGCGGCGATGGGCCAGGTGTCGGTGGCGCCGGTCCGCCAGTGGCCGCCGTGGTCGTCGCTGACGATCAGCGCCGCGTGGTTGGCGGTGACCCTGGTGCCGTCCCAGGTCTCGGTGTTGACGCCGAAGACCAGGCGCCCCGCGTACCGGCCGCGGGTCAGCTGGATGCCGTGCACGGGCCCGGTGGCGTACCAGGAGTTCCAGTCGGCGGGCAGGATCTCGGGGCTCAGATCGCGCGGCGCGGACCAGGTCTCGCCGTCGTCGTCGCTGAACTGGAGGTGCGGGGTGCGGTCGCAGGGGACGCGGCAACTGGCGCCGTCGCCGCGGCCGGTGTTGTACGTCTCCGCGAGCCAGATCCGGCCGGTGTCGCGGTCCACGACCGGCGCCGGGTTGCCGTGGGTGTCGCCGGCGCCCTCGGTGACGACCTGGAGCGGCCCCCAGGTGCGCCCGCCGTCCGTGGAGCGCTTGAGCACGATGTCGATGTCGGCGGCGTCGCCGCAGTTGAGCACCCGGCCCTCGGCGAACGCCAGCAGGGTGCCGTCGGTCGTGCGCACCACTGCGGGGATGCGGAAGCAGGCGTAACCGGGGTCCTGGGCCGCCTTGAACAACACTTGCTGCGTGAAGTCCGAGACCGCCGCGGCGGGTTGGGCGTGAGCCGGCGCGGCGGTCAGGAACGGCAGGAGCAACCCGGCGAGGGCCAGGGCGAGTACGGGTCTGAGGCGGGTGCGGAGACCTGGCGGCACGGTGCGGCCTGCCCTTCGTCGGCCGGATGAGCGGACATCCGGACATCCCATGTCCAACATGCGCCCGAACGACGGTAGTTGCGCGGTGCGCGGCTCACAAGAAGCGTGCACTCACGGGCACAGGACGACCTTGCCGAGGTTGGCCCGCGTGGTGATCACCCGATGCGCGGCCTCCGCCTCCTCCAGCGCGAACTCCCCGTGCACGGCGGGCCTCAGGGCGCCCTCGGCGTGCAGCCGCCACAGCCCCCGCCGCCACCGCTCGTACAGCTCCGGCCGCTCGCGGGCGATCAGCGCCATCTGGAAGCCGGTCACCGACTTGGCGCCCACCAGCAGGTCGTACGCCTGGATCGTGCCGCCGCCCGAGCTGTAGGCGACCAGGCGGCCGTGCGGGGCGAGGGCGGCCAGGGCCGGGGTGAGCAGCTCGCCGCCGACGGCGTCCAGGACGCAGTCGACCGGCTCGCCCCAGCCGTCGTCGTCGTACCGCACGCAGTCGTCCGCGCCGAGGGAGCGGACGAAGTCCGCCTTCGCCGCGCCGGAGACGGCCCCCACCACCCGGCCCGCGCCCCGCGCCCGGGCGAGCTGCACCGCGAGGTGCCCGACACCGCTCGCCGCCGCCGTGACGAGGACCGACTCGCCCGGCGCGAACCGTGCCGCCTCCAGCGCGCCGTAGGCCACCAGGCCGCTGCGCACCAGCGCGATCGCGGTGACGAAGCCGGCGTCGTCCGGCACCGGTGAGGCCATGGCCTCGCGCACCACGGCGAAGTCGGCGTAGCCGTGGCCGAAGCACAGCCCGGTCACCCGGTCGCCGGTCCGGAAGCGGGACACGCCGGGGCCGGCCGCCACCACCTCGCCCGCGACCTCCCCGCCCAGCGGCACCGGCTCGGCGGCCTCGGCCACCTTGCGGACCATCGGCAGGGTGAGGCCGACGGCGGCGCAGCGCACCAGCAGCTCGCCGGGGCCGGGTTCCGGGACGGGCGCCTCCTCCAGGAACAGGGGGCCGCCGGCGGACTCGTAGCGGACGCGACGCATCGCACACCTCCTCGGGCCGGGCACGCCGGCACCGTCGGTCCGGGGACCGTTCGTTGGGAACACCCATGAATTCATTGGGAGCGCCAACGGTAGGGGAGGTTCGTTGGGAAGTCCAATGATTCTTCGGTTAGGCTGCGGTCATGGCCGAAGCACCCCTGCCCGCGATCCGTTCCCTGCCGAGCTGGCTGCTGGGCCGGGCCGCCGCCCGGGGCCGCGCCCTGGTCGCCGACGCCCTGGCGGCCGAGGGGCTGAAGATGTGGCACCACGTGGTGCTCTCCGCCGTCCGCGACCTCGCCCCGGTCGCCCAGGCGGACCTCGGCCGCGGGGTGAGCCTGGACCCCAAGGACGTGGTCGGCATCCTCAACGACCTCCAGTCCGCGGGCCTGGTCGAGCGCGCCCCCGACCCCCGCGACCGGCGCAAGAACGCCGTGACCCTCACGGACGACGGCGCCCGGCTCCTCGCCCGCTGCGAGAGGGCCGCGCGCGAGGCCAACGACGAGCTGCTCGCCCCGTTGTCGGCCGCCGAACGGGAGCGGTTCATGGAGCTGCTGGCCCGTATCTCCGGGGTCTCCGGCATCCCGGGCGGCTCCGGGGGGTCCGGTGGCTCAGGCGGCTCGGGCGGCTCGGGCGGCTCGGGCGGCTCGGGTGGTCGCGGTGGTTCCGGGGGCTCCGTCGTGGAGGGCTGACGCCGCCGCCCGGCGTTGCCGTCAGTCCTGGGCGGCCGGCTCCCGTAGCGCGATGCGGTGCTCGCCCGCGTACACGTTCATCGAGGTGCCCCGCAGGAAGCCCACCAGGGTCAGGCCGGTCTCCGCGGCCAGGTCCACCGCGAGCGAGGACGGCGCCGAGACGGCCGCGAGCACCGGGATGCCCGCCATGACGGCCTTCTGCGCCAGCTCGAAGGAGGCCCGGCCGGAGACCATGAGGATCGTCCGGGACAGCGGCAGCGCGCCGCTCTGCAGCGCCCGTCCCACGAGCTTGTCGACCGCGTTGTGCCGGCCCACGTCCTCGCGGGTGTCCAGCAGCTCCCCGCCCTCGTCGAACAGGGCCGCCGCGTGCAGTCCCCCGGTCCGGTCGAACACCCGCTGGGCCGCCCGCAGCCGGTCGGGAAGGGCCGCCAGCAGCTCGGGGGTGACCCGGAGCGGGGGAGTGTCGGCGACGGGCCAGCGCGCGGTCGTGCGGACGGCGTCCAGGCTGGCCTTGCCGCACAGGCCGCAGGAGGAGGTGGTGTAGACGTTCCGCTCCAGGGTGAAGTCCGGGAGGGCGACGCCGGGGGCGGTGTGCACGTCCACCACGTTGTAGGTGTTGGAGCCGTCCGCCGTGGCGCCCGCGCAGTAGACGATGTTCCGCAGGTCCGCCGCCGTGGCCAGGACGCCCTCGCTCACCAGGAAGCCGGCCGCCAGCGCGAAGTCGTCGCCCGGGGTCCGCATGGTGATCGCCAGCGGCTTGCCGTTCAGCCGGATCTCCAGGGGTTCCTCCGCGACGAGGGTGTCCGGTCGGGTGGAGACCGCCCCGTCCCGGATGCGCAGGACCTTGCGTCGTTCCGTGACTCGTCCCATGTTCCGATCAGCCCCGGTTCTGTGCGTGCTGGCCGCCGACCGTCTCATTGTCCTGCACATGGGGGGCGGGGCACCGGGCGGGGGCCTGTTCCCGAGGTGGGCGCGGTGGGCGCGGATTGTGTGGACGTCCGACAGTCTGACGGGAGCCGACAATTGCGGCACCGGATTCCTGTGGCCTCACCTGCCGTCGTACCGGCCGGTCACTGACCACACTGGTGGATCCCGCCACCCACGGCCACGAGGGGATTCCCGAATGAACGGCTCGCGCATCGTCGCCATCGGCCACTACCAGCCCGCCCGGGTGCTCACCAACGACGACCTGGCGGGCATGGTCGACACCAGCGACGAGTGGATCCGCAGCCGCGTGGGCATCCGCACCCGGCGCATCGCCGGTCCCGACGAGCCCGTGGACGAGCTGGCCGCGCACGCCGCCGCCAAGGCCCTCGCCGCGGCCGGGCTGACCCCCGACGACATCGACCTGGTCCTCGTCGCCACCTCCACCGCCATCGACCGCTCCCCGAACACCGCCGCCCGGGTCGCGGCCCGGCTCGGCATCCCCGGGCCCGCCGCGCTGGACGTCAACGTGGTGTGTGCCGGGTTCACCCACGCGCTCGCCACCGCCGACCACACCCTGCGGGCCGGCGCCGCCACCCGCGCCCTGGTCATCGGCGCCGACAAGATGTCCGACGTCACCGACTGGACCGACCGCAGCACCTGCGTCCTGGTCGGCGACGGGGCCGGCGCCGCCGTCGTGACCGCCTGCCCTCCGGGGGCCGGACCGGGCATCGGGCCGGTGCTGTGGGGCTCGGTGCCGGAGATGGGGCACGCCGTGCGGATCGAGGGCACCCCGCCCCGCTTCGCGCAGGAGGGCCAGAGCGTCTACCGCTGGGCCACCACCCGGCTGCCGGCCATCGCCCGCCAGGCCTGCGAGAAGGCCGGGGTGGCACCCGAGGACCTCGCCGGGGTCGTCCTGCACCAGGCCAATCTGCGGATCATCGAACCGCTGGCCCACAAGATCGGTGCCGTCAACGCGGTGATCGCCCGCGATGTCACCGAGTCCGGCAACACCTCGGCCGCCAGCATCCCGCTCGCCTTCTCCAAGCTGATCGAACAGGGCGCCCTGAGCAGCGGCGACCCGGTGCTGCTGTTCGGGTTCGGCGGCAACCTGTCCTACGCCGGTCAGGTCGTGCGCTGCCCCTGAGGTCCGGCCGCGGGCTCCGTATGCCCGTTCCGGCCCTGCGTACGGGATCCTGTGCACCGTAGACTGTAGACGAAAGACAATCGATACTGAGCGTCCATCGCCCACGCGTCAGACCCGCCCAGGAGGACCGCGATGTTGTCGACCGGACTGCCGCACGGGGCGGTGCCCAGGCTGGAGCGGCCGGGCCCGCTGCGCGAGCGCGTGTACGAGGCGCTGCTGGAACTCATCACCACCCGCGCCCTGCGGCCCGGACAGCACCTGGTGGAGAGCGAGCTCGCCGGGCACCTCGGCGTCTCCCGGCAGCCCGTGCGCGAGGCTCTGCAACGGCTGAACACCGAGGGCTGGGTCGATTTGCGGCCCGCCCAGGGCGCGTTCGTGCACGAGCCGACCGAGGAGGAGGCCGACCAGCTGCTCACGGTCCGCACCCTGCTGGAGGCGGAGGCGGCCCGGCTGGCCGCCGCGCACGCGGACAGCGCCGGCGTCGCCGCCCTGGAGGAGCTGTGCGCCGAGGGCGAGCGGGCCGTGGCTGCCGAGGACGTGGACCGCGCGGTCGCCCTCAACGCGGCCTTCCACAGCAAGGTGATGGAGCTGGCCGGCAACACGGTCCTCGCCGGGCTCGCCGCCCAGGTGGACCGGCGGGTCCGCTGGTACTACACCCCGGTGGCCCGGCAGCGCGGCGGCCAGTCGTGGGTCGAGCACCGGGAACTGATCGCCGCCATCGACGCCCGGGACGAGCAGCGCGCCACCCGGCTGATGCGCGAACACACCGAGCACACCCGGCGGTCGTACCACGAGCGCGAGACCGCCTGACCGACACCCGCCGGGCGTCCCCCCGTTCGGCCATGGACGGGGGAACGCCCGGAAACAGTACGGCGGTTCGAACGAACGGGCCGTCAGGTGGCCGGACGCGGCGCCGGGGCCGGCACCCGGTCCGTGTCGCCCCGGCCCGGCTGCCGCAGCAGCAGGGCCAGCGCCGCCGCCACCATCGAGACACCGCCGGCCAGCGCGTAGGCGCCGTCGTAGCCCCAGGCGCCGACCACCATGGAGCCGAGGCCGCCGCCGAACAGCCCGCTGATCAGCTTGCCGCTGTAGACCAGGCCGTAGTTGGTGGCGTTGTAGTTCTCGCCGAAGTAGTCCGGGGTCAGCGCCGCGAACAAGGGGTAGAACGCGCCGCCGCCGAAGCCGGAGAGGAAGGCGAAGAACAGGAACAGCCACTGGTTCTTCGCCTCGCCGGCCCAGATGACGCCGAACTGGGCGAGCCCCAGCACCACGATGACGAACACCAGCGTCGTCCTGCGCCCCCACAGGTCCGACAGCCAGCCCACCACCGCGCGGCCGATGCCGTTGATGACGGCCATGACCCCCATCGAGGAGGCCGCGACCAGGGGACCGAAGCCGACCTCCTTGGCGAAGTCGACCTGGAAGGAGATCCCGAAGATCGACACCCCGGCCGTCATCACGACCATGACCCACATCAGCGGCAGCATCCCGGTCCGCACGGCCTCCGCGGGCGTGAACTGGCGTACCGCCGGCGGGTTCTTGGCCAGGCTCGTGGCGTTCGCGCCGTTCACCGGGTCCGTCGGCGGGGCCACGTCGGCGGGCCACCAGTTCTTCGGCGGGTCCTGGAAGAAGAACGCGCAGACCGCGACCACGATCAGCACGTAGACGCCGATCAGGTCGAGCACCCGGTCGTAATCCCCGGTGTCGAACGCGTAGTTGAAGATGAAGATGAAGGGCAGCGAGCCGTAGGCGAAGCCCCCGTTGACGAAGCCGGTCTTCGCCCCGCGCCGCTCCGGGAACCACTTGCCGACCATGTTGATGCACGTCGCGTAGATCAGCCCGGAACCGACCCCGCCGACGACGCCGAAGCCCACGATCGCCGGCAGGACGTCACGCAGGTGGGCCAGGGCCAGGAAGCCGAGCAGACACATCACGGCGCCGAGGTACATCGCCCGGCGCGCCGTGAGCAGGCCCCGCTCGCGCAGCCAGCCCGCCGGGAACGCGATGCCCGCCTGGAAGAAGATCCAGACGCTCAGGATCCAGAACGTGTCGCTCTGGGTCCAGCCGTGGGCCGCGGACAAGGTGTCCTCCGCGGAGCCGTAGGCGTACTCCGAGACACTGATGGCCATCATGGAGAGCCAGGGGAGATACACCATGAGCCTGCGGGAGTGACCGAGGATGTCCCGGTCCGTCTCGCCGACGCGGTAGACCCGGCCGCGGGCGTCGGTCACCTCGCGGTAGGCGTGGTGCGGCCGGTCCGGTTCGGCCGGGGTCCGCCGTGTCTTCATGTGATCTGACGTCATGTCAGGCCAGCTCCTCGCCGGTGGGGGGAACGGATGGAGGACGGACGGTGCGCCGGGCACGGGGCGGTGCCCGGCGCCGTACGGAAGAACGGAAGAGGAGAGGAGGCAGGAGGGTGGTCACACCCCTGGTGCCGTGGCGCCGGCCGGCGGTCCCGGCCCGGGGCGTCCGGGCCGGGGCCCCCGGCCGGTCACCTCATGAACCGCCCGGCAGCAGGCCGGCCGCCCGCGCCCACCGGTACTTGGCGCCGAGCACGGCCACCGGCTTCTCGGTCGTGTACGGATACGCCACGACCCCCCGCTCGAACAGGTACCGGCAGGCCTCCTCGACCTCCACGTCACCGGCGAGGGAGGCCACCACCGGCTTCTCGACGCCGCGTTCGCGGAACTCGGCCACCACGCGCGCGGTCAGCTCCGCGAACACCATCGGCGGGGTGACGATGGTGTGCCAGTAGCCAAGCACCAGCGCGTGCACGCGCGGGTCCGCGAGTCCCAGCCGGATCGTCGCCTCGTACGTCGCCGGCGGCTCGCCCCCGGTGATGTCGACCGGGTTGCCGGCCGCGCCGAACGGCGGGATGAACCGGCGGAACGCCTCGTCCAGGTCGGGCGGGATCTCCATCAGCGACAGCCCGTTGTCCGCCACCGCGTCCGACAGCAGCACCCCGCTGCCGCCCGCGCCGGTGATGATGACGACGTTGTCGCCTTGCGGGGCGGGCAGGACCGGCAACGCGCGCGCGTACTCCAGCAGGTCCTCCAGGCCCGGCGCCCGGATCACCCCGGCCTGCCGGAGGATGTCGTCGTAGACCGCGTCGTCGCCCGCGAGCGCCCCGGTGTGCGAGCCGGCCGCCCGCGCGCCCGCCGCCGTACGGCCCGCCTTCAGCACCACCACCGGCTTCCTCGGCACGACCTCGCGGGCCGCCGCCACGAACGCCCGCCCGTCCTTGAGGTCCTCCAGGTGCATGGCGACGCACTCGGTGTGCGGATCCTCGCCGAACCAGGTCAGCAGGTCGTCCTCGTCCAGGTCGGCCTTGTTGCCGAGGCCGACGATCGCCGAGACGCCCGTCCGCGTGGAGCGCGCGAAGCCGAGGACGGCCATGCCGATGCCACCGGACTGCGAGGTCAGCGCCACCGGGCCCTTGACGTCGTACGGCGTGCAGAACGTGGCGCACAGGTCCTGCCAGGTGGAGTAGTAGCCGTAGATGTTCGGGCCGAGCAGGCGTACGCCGTACCGCTCGGCGATCTCCACCAGCTCCGCCTGGAGCGCGTGTTCGCCGGTCTCCGCGAACCCGGACGGGATGAGCACGGCGTTGGGGATGCCCTTCCGCCCCACCTCCTCCAGCGCGGCGGCCACGAACCGGGCCGGGATGGCGAAGACGGCAACGTCCACCTCGCCGGGCACGTCGGCGACGCTCTTGTACGCCTTGCGGCCCAGGATGTCGTCGGCCCGGGGATTCACCGGGTGGATGTCACCGGCGAACCCGCCGTCGAGGAGATTGCGCAGGACCGAATTGCCGATCTTCCCGGGCTCGTTGGAGGCACCGATCACGGCGATCGAGTGCGGCCGCATCAGCCGGCGCATCGAGGCGAGGATCTCCTCGCGGCCGTACGTCCGCCGTGGGGCCGGCCGCTGCTCGGCGAGGATGATCCGGATGTCGGCGGCGACCGCGCCCCGGTCCGTGGCGATCACCGGATTGAGGTCCACCTCCCCGATCTCGGGGAAGTCCGCGACCAGTTGAGACACTCGCCGGATCTGCTCGGCCACCGCCCACCGGTCCACCCCGGGCCGGCCGCGCACCCCGCGCAGGACCTGGGCCGCCCGGATGGAGTCGAGCATCGACAACGCCTCGTCGGCGGAGACCGGAGCGAGGCGGAACGTCACATCCCTCAGCACCTCCACCAGCACCCCGCCCAGCCCGAACGCCACCACCTTCCCGAAGGCCGGATCGGTGACCGCGCCGACGATGACCTCCTGGCCCGCCGGCAGCAACTCCTGTACCAGCACGCCCTCGATACGGGCCCCGGCGTCGTAGGCGCGCGCGTTGCCGACGATCTCGTGGAACGCGGCCCGCACCCGGTCCGCGCCCGCCACCCCCACGACGACCCCGCCGGCCTCGGTCTTGTGCAGGATGTCCGGCGAGACGATCTTCAGCACCACCGGCCCGCCCAGCCGAGCCGCCGCGGCCACCGCCTCGTCCACGTCCCTGGCCAGTTCCTCGCCCGGCACCGCGATCCCGTAGGCGTCGGCGACCACCCTGCCCTCGGGCGCGGTCAGCGCGGTACGGCCCTCGGCCCGCACCGACTCCAGCAGCGCCCGCACCCGGGCCACCCGCTCCTCGTCCCGCACTCAGATCACCCCGTCCGACTTCAGCAGCCGCAACTCTTCCTCGCCGAGGCCCAGTTCACCGGCGTAGACCTCTTCGTTGTGCTCGCCGAGCAGGGGCGAGGCGGTCACCTCCACGGGGGACTCGGAGAGCTTGATCGGGCTGCCGACGGTGACGAACTCGCCGCGCTCGGGGTGCGGGACGCGGACCACCATGCCGTCGGCGGCCAGCGAGGCGTCCTCGATGATCTCCTTGGTGGACAGGATCGGCCCGCACGGGATGTCGTGCGCGGTCAGCCGCTCCAGCACCTCCCACTTGGGCAGCGTGGCCGACCACTCCTCGATCAGCTGGAACATCTTGTTCAGCTTCGGCAGCCGGGCCTCCGGCGTGGCCCACTCGGGGTCGTCGGCGAGCTCGGGCCGGCCGATGAGCCCGGTGATCGGCCGCCAGCCGACGGGCTGCACGATGACGTACACATAGTCGTTCGGGCCGCCCGGCGCGCACTTGACCGCCCAGCCCGGCTGCCCGCCGCCGGAGGCGTTCCCCGAGCGGGGGACCTCCTCGCCGAAGTCCTCGTTGGGGTATTCGGCCAGCGGCCCGTGCGCCAGCCGCTGCTGGTCGCGCAGCTTCACCCGGCACAGATTGAGCACGGCGTGCTGCATGGCCACGTCGACCCGCTGCCCGCGCCCGGTGCGCTCCCGCTGGAACAGGGCCGCGAGGATCCCGGCGACGGCGTGCACCCCCGTCCCCGAGTCCCCGATCTGGGCCCCCGTCGCCAGCGGCGGCCCGTCCTCGAAACCGGTGGTCGCCATCGACCCGCCCATGGCCTGCGCGACGACCTCGTAGGCCTTGAACCGGGTGTACGGGCCGTCCCCGAACCCCTTGATGGAGGCGTAGACGATCCGCGGGTTGATCTCCCGGACGCGTTCCCAGCCGAAGCCCATCCGGTCGACGGCGCCCGGCCCGAAGTTCTCGACCATGACGTCCGAGCGGCGGATCAGCTCGGTGAGGATCTCCTTGCCGCGCTCGGTCTTGGTGTTCAGCGTGATGCTGCGCTTGTTGCAGTTGAGCATCGTGAAGTACAGCGAGTCGGCGTCCGGCAGGTCCCGCAGCTGCCTGCGGGTGATGTCACCGGTCGGCGCCTCCAGCTTGACGACGTCCGCGCCGAGCCAGGCCAGCAGCTGGGTGGCGGACGGCCCGGACTGGACGTGGGTCATGTCGAGGACGCGAATGCCCTCGAGAGCCTTGGCGGTCATGGCCGTTCACCTCACTTGTACATCGTCTGGTTCATGGTTCCGGGGGCGTACGCGTCCGGGTCGACCCAGACGTTGATCAGCGACGGCTTGCCGGACTCGCGGGCCCGGCGCAGGGCGGGGCCGATGTCGGCCGGGTCGCGGACCTCCTCGCCGTAACCGCCCAGGATCCGCGCGAACTGGTCGTACGGCACGTCGCCGAGGGTGTTGCCGACCCGCTCGCGGTCCTTGCCGTACTTGGCGGCCTGGCCGTAACGGATCTGGTTCATGGAGGAGTTGTTGCCGACGATGCCGACGAACGGGAGGTCGTAGCGGACGAGGGTCTCGAAGTCCCAGCCGGTCAGCGAGAAGGCGCCGTCGCCGAAGAGCGCGACCACCTCCTTGTCCGGGCGGGCCTGCTTGGCGGCGAGCACGAAGGGGATGCCGACGCCGAGGGTGCCGAGCGGGCCCGGGTCCATCCAGTGGCCGGGCGACTTGGGCTGGACTACCTGCCCGGAGAAGGTGACGATGTCGCCGCCGTCGCCGATGTAGACCGAGTCCTCGGTGAGGAAGTCGTTGATCTCGCTGACCAGCCGGTACGGGTGGATGGGCGAGGCGTCGGACCTGAGCTGCGGCAGCCGCTTGCCGAGGGCCGCCTGCTCGGCCGCGCGCAGCTCGTCCAGCCACTCCTTGCGCCGCACGGCCCCGCCGTCGGTCCGCCCGGACGCGGCCTGGGTGACGGCCCTCAGCACCAGTCCGGCGTCGCCGACGATCCCGAGGCCGATGTCGCGGTTCTTGCCCACCGTCCGGTAGTCGAGGTCGATCTGCACGACCGTGGCGGTGGGGGAGAGGCGCCTGCCGTAGCCCATGCGGAAGTCGAACGGGGTGCCGACGATCACGATGACGTCGGCGTGCGAGAAGGCGTACCGGCGGGAGAGCTGGAAGTGGTGCGGGTCGCCGGGCGGCAGGGTGCCGCGCCCGGCGCCGTTCATGTACGCCGGGATGTTCAGGGTGCGCACCAGCTCGACGGCGGCCTCGGTGCCGCGGGTCGTCCACACCTGGCTGCCCAGCAGGATGGCGGGTTTGCGGGCGTGCACCAGCAGGTCGGCGAGCCGTTCGACCGCCTCCGGGTCGCCGGCCGAGCGGGTGGAGGCCCGGTAGGCGCCGGCCCGTGGCACCCGGGCCGTCTCACGGGGCACCTTGGCGTCCAGGACGTCCCGGGGGATCTCCAGGAAGGAGGGGCCGGGGGCGCCGTGGTAGCACTCGCGGAAGGCCATCGACACCATGTCCGCGGCGCGGGTGGTGTCCGGCACGGTCGCCGCGAACTTGGTGATCGGCGTCATCATGTCGACGTGCGGCAGGTCCTGGAGGGACCCCATCCTGTGCTGGCTGAGCGCACCCTGGCCGCCGATCAGCAGCATCGGGGACTCGGCGCGGAAGGCGTTGGCGACCCCGGTGACGGCGTCGGTCGTGCCGGGGCCGGCGGTGACCACGGCGCAGCCCGGTTTGCCGGTGATCCGGGCGTACCCGTCGGCGGCGTGCGCGGCGACCTGCTCGTGACGTACGTCGACGACCTCTATCCCCTCGTCCACGCAGCCGTCGTAGATGTCGATGATGTGGCCGCCGCACAGGGTGTAGACGCGGTCGACCCCTTCGGCCTTCAGCGCCTTGGCGACGAGGTGGCCGCCGGAGATCAGGTCCGGGGCGGGGTGGGCGTCCTGGGATTGGGGCATGGCGAGGTCCTCTCCCTTGCCGAGGTGCATACAGAACATTGCATACAGTCGACGAATACTGTATGGACTCGTTATCCCTCATCCGGCGAGCGGTGTCCAGGGGGCGCAGGCACTTTCGGCCACCACGCTCGACGGATTCCGGCCCGTCACGCAGCGTGCACTCGCTCTTACCGACCGTGCGAGGCGGACGTGCCGTGCAGGTGGGAGCGTCTCCGGCTGTCGCCCCGCGGCGAATACGCAGGTGAAACGCACTCCGAAACCTTGGTATTGTTGTCCATGTCGCCGCGGGGAACACGCCCCGCAAGGCGGCAGACACCTGGTCCGGGTGGCGGAATGGCAGACGCGCTAGCTTGAGGTGCTAGTGCCCTTTATCGGGCGTGGGGGTTCAAGTCCCCCCTCGGACACCAGCTGAGACCCCTGTTGATCAGGGGTTTTCTGCTTTCCAGGACTGTGGCGTGACCAACCACGTGACCAACAGCCTGGCGTATCCCCAGGTCAGACCAGGGATGACAGGCCGAGTCGGCCAGCACCGGAGGCGGCCAGTCGGCGCGCTCCGTCCTTACGAGAGTGGCCGTACCGGGCCATCGTGTAGCCCGGCGAGTGGTGCCGGACGTTGGCGGAGACCTCTACGGGGTTCTCCCCGGCCTCCAGATCGTTCGTGACCTTGCTGTGCCTCCAGTCGTGAATCCGGAAGTCCTCCGGCAGGTGCAGACGGTTCCGCAGGGTGCGCCACCGAGCAGACACCTTCTCCGGGTCTTGCGGGCCGCCTGCCTCGCCCCGGTAGAGCTTGAAGCCGTCCCGAGCGAACACCAGGTCGTGATCCACCCAGGCGGAGCCGAGACGCGCCCTCTCGGCGTCCTGGCGCTGCTTCTGCCACTTCAGGACATTCATCACGGACTGATCCACATAGATCACCGCGTTGTCGTCGCCGTCCTTGGTCAGCTTCCGCAGCCGGTAGGTGTTGCCTTCCTCGACCACGACCCAGCCCAGTTCGATGGCTCCCTCATCCCAGTGGATCAGAGACCACTTCATCCCCAGAGCCTCACTGCGCCGCACACCGGTAGCGGCGTAGACGGTCCACAGCGGAGCATCCCGAAGACAGTGATGGGTCAGACCGCTGTCACAGGCCCGGTTACCGCACGGCTGCCACACGGTTTCCAGGAAACGGGCCGTCTGGCCGTCGTCCAGGGTCGGGTACTTCTGCTCCTGGGCCCGTATCTGCCGGGCTGTGGGCGGGTGCGCCGTTGCAGCCGGGTTGGCCGGGATCAGCTTGGGCACAGCGGCCCCGAGAGCGCCGGAGAGGATGTTGTGTATGTGCCGGACGCTCTTGGCCCCGAGCGGCTTGCCCTTGTTGGTCGGGCACGGAGCCGTCTCCAGCAGCCGGTACAGATCATCAAGTGTGTCGTCGGTGACCTCGCACAGCTTCACGCTGCCGATGTGCGGCTTGATGTGCAGACGGATCTTCGTCTCGTACCCGGCCACGGTCGTTCCCTCCTTCCGATGGTTCGCCAGCCACTTGTCGAGCCAGTCACCCAGCTTCATGTCAGAGCGGGCCGCGATCTTGCCCGCCTCGTAGTTGCTGTGCCACTCCCGCAGCGCCTTTTCTGCTGCGGTCTTGGTCGGGTAGTCCCGGCCGATCCAGTAACGGATCTTCTTGCCCTGCGCCTTGTCGAAGTGGAGCGGGGTGCGCACACCCCAGGTGTTCGGTCTGCCCTTGCGCGGGATCTCCACCGGAGTCCCCCCGAGCCCGTTACCGCGCTTTGTCACGTGGGTGGGTTGCCCTTCTAGTTGTTGCCCATGAGGTGATCGGTGATCTTGTCGAGGTATTCGCCTGTCGTGATCTCCCTTGCCTTGGCAGTGAGCTGCCCCCCGGCCTTGCCGGGAACGGTGGTCAGCAGGTCCCGTTTGCGGGCCTCCTTGAGGTGGCCTCGGATCGTCTCGGGACGCTTGTGGGTTAGTTCGGCCAGGTGCGCCGTGACGTTGGGCACGGCCCGTGCAACGGCCCGGACGTAGGACTCGGCCAGGAACGCCAGGTAGGCATCCGAGATGCCCTCAGAGCCCAGCAGCCACCGAAGAGCCTCCGCCTCTGTGTCCTGCGCGACCTGCTGCTGAGGGTCGGCCGGCCGGGCGGCGCGGAACTGGTCGCCCGCCTTCTTGAAGTCGACCTGCCGCAGCACCGTGGACGACACGCCGCCCTGCGTGGAAGCCGGATCGGCGTCCGGATGCGGGGTGATCAGCACACGCGTAGGGCCGCTGGCCGGGTCGGCGTCGGCCGCCCAGCGCATGAGCACTCGCCACGGCCCTACGTCCTGCGTGATCTCGATGTATTCACTCACACCCTCACCATACCACCCCGGGTGGACACACCTAGGTTTGACAAGGTGGGTGGAGCGGCGTACATCTGAAAGTAGGGCCGGACAGGAACGGGCGGAGCCCACCGCCCACCGGCCAGCAAGGAGAGGCGTTGACCAAGCTCAAGCTGATGACCGTTGACGATGTCGCCGACTACCTGAGCAAGCCCCGCTCTTGGGTGTACGGGAACTGGAGGGCCGAACAGATCCCGTTCCGCAAGGTGGGTCAGTCACTTCGGTGCCGCCCTTCGGATCTGGATCGCTGGCTGGATGAGCAGGGAGCGGAGTGACCGAGGTCTATCCGCGTCGCCTGGTCGCTGCGACTCATGATGTGAAGACCGAGTGGACCCGAGCCCTTTTCGATGCCTTCGGGCCGGGTGGCCTACTGGCGCGAAAGGCATCCGAGTTCGGGCGTGAACATCTGCTGTGGGCCCTGGCCCAGCTTCGGCATACGAACGGCCGTACCGGCCTGATGTTCACCGGGGATACGACGATCGCGGATGAGCTGGGCTACAACACAAACGACCACCCGGGGAAGAGGTGCCGGGACGTTCTGACGCGGTTCGGGTTCTTCACCCAGCAGGGCAAGCAGCGGCGGGCGGCGAAGCTCCGCCTGTCGGTGCCCCTGGAGTTGCTGGACGATGAGGAGATCTACCCTGCGCTGGCGAACTCCGTGGATGCTGAGGTCATCACCGTGGCCGACACCATGCCGAGCAAGCCGAGGAAGAAGGCAGCGCCGAAAAACGGAGCGTCACGGCCGGCTGAACCCTCCGAGACGGGAAGCGTCGAGGCCTGCCCGGCTCACCTCGGAGGCGACTGCCCTGACCCCACAGACCCGTTCAGCGCAGCACCACCCTGGGGCTCGGGGGTTTGTCGGATCGCCCTTGGCGTCTAGTGCTCCCATTTTCCCGTTCAACCGGGGACTTAGTTAGTAGTTGGTAGTACGTAGCTCATAGAGCGTAGGTAGTAGTGAGTAGGGGCCCCTCCGCCGGGGCCCTCTCTCATTTCCTCTCAGATGCAGGACCTTTGGAGTCCTGAGTCAGCCAAGGCGAGTGGAGTTAGGCAACTGGTTGCCAACGACACACAGGAGGAGCCCATACCTCCTGGCGAGGGAGTACATACCCGAGCCAACTTGTCCCCGCGGTCCCCGGCGTGATTTGTAACTCACTTCCTGCCAGCAGTGTCCCAGACCGGATGCTTTGACACCGACATCATTAGTGAGAGTAGGTCTCCTGTGGCGTCCGTCTCACTTCCCCCACCATCCGGGCGGATTTGCGCGACAGGACACATACATCATTAGTGAGAGTCAACCTCACGGGACTTGATTGACCCCGGCCTACGCGGCCGGGGTTTTATTTTTGCCTGCCGTCGCGCATTCCTGCATGACTGGAATGGAGTCATCAATGTTTGATCGTCACTTCTTCGCTGCCCGCCGTGTGGCTCTGGGGCTTTCCGTAGAGGCCCTGGCTGAGCGAATGCGCGTAGCCCCATCCACAGTGCGTCGCTGGGAGTCCGGTGAGACGTGCCCGAGTCTTCGCACGCTTGCCCCGGCCGCCAGGCATCTCCAAATCCCTGTGGCTTCGCTTATGAGTGAGGCAGAGACCGACCGGGCTGCCTAATTCCCGAACCATTAGTTAGGAGGTCGCCGTGAGCGACGTAGAACAGATTACCGAGGCCATGCCGGCCGACCCTTCCGACCCTGTTCGAGCCCAGGTTGAGCGGGAGTATTCCGCGAAGCTGGCTCGGGCTGAACTTAAGGGCTACGCAGCCCAGGCAGGGATCACCCTCCCCGATGGATTCACCGATTACCTGGACGGTTCCAAGCTGCTTGGTGAAGACGGCAAACCTTCGGCTGAGTCGATGGACAAGGTCCTAGCGCCTTTCAGGCCCAGGGAACCGACGCTCCCTCCTCTTGGGGGCGCTGGCCACAACCGTGAAGGCAACTCATTTCGAGTACACCCCCGCATTTCTCTCGACGTTCGCAAGCGATAACTAGGAGCACATATGAGCCTTGCCTACCAGCAGCCTGGCACTACCACTTTCATCCCTGAGATTTGGGATGCGGAACTTCTCACGCAGTTTGACCCACTTCTTGTCTGGGCGTCTCCGTTCGTGTCCAACAACAAGTACGAAGGGGAGATCCGACAGAAGGGCGATGTGGTCCACATCAACAGCCTTCTTCGGCCCACCGTGGGCGATTACACGATCGCTGACGGGATGACGGCCCAGCGGCCGGAAACCGTGGATCAGAAGCTCACCATTACCGAGGCGAAGTATCTACAGGTTTTGGTCGAAGATGCCGAACGGGTCCAGTTGGCTGGCGGCCTTGACTCGCCGATCAACCAGCAGATGATCCGGGCCCTGGCCCGTGAGGCTGACGCCTTCATGGGCAACATCATCGCCATCGGGGCGACGGCGCTTCCGGCCATCACGCCGACGGCCGAGAACATCCCTCAGAGCCTCTACAGCGCGATCCTGGACATGATGCTGGAGCTGGACTCCAGCGACATCCCGGCAGGCCGTTACGTGGTCGTCTCGCCACGCGTGAAGCGGTACCTCATCGAGCATCCGTCCGTGGCTAACGCTGCCGCATACGGCGAAGGCGGCGTGACTGCCAATGGTGTCGTTGCTCGCCTTGCCGGGTTCACCATCCTGACCACTACGGCTATGCCTGCCGGTGTAGACATCGTGGCGGGTCACTCGGAGTTCGCCACCTACGCCAGTCAGTTCACCGGCTTCCGTGAGGGACAGTCGGAGAAGTACCGGGCTGACTACATCGACACCCTGCACCTGTACGGCGGCAAGATCGTGCGTTATCCGGAACTGGACACCAAGAAGGCCGACAACACCTTTGATGAGTCCAAGCCCACCAAGGGAATCGTCAAGGCTGCCGTTACCTGGCCTACTTCCTGAACCCTGGATTTATTCGGGCCCCTGCACTCCGCGGGGGCCCGTTGTTTTCACCTCCCGTCGATCACACGGCCTCGCCGGCCGTGACTGTCCGTTTTTCCCGGAGGATTCATGCCGAGATTGCGAAACCCTAACTCGCCACACTCCCGATACAAGGGCCTGGATGTGCTGCCGAATGATCACGGCCTCCCGGTTCCTGAGCTGCCTTCTGTAAGGGAGTGGTCAGATGCCGAAAGCGAGCAGTGGCACCAATGGTGGAACAGTCCCCAGGCCGCGCGTTGGGATGAGTCCTACGTGCCCACTCTTGCCGTCATGCTGACCTACTACGGCAAGATCCTTGACGGATCTGCCACCCGCGACCACCTGACGGAATACCGGCAACTGGCTACCGCCCTCGGTCTGACCGCCGATGGCATGAAGCGGCTGGGATGGACATTTGAGGGTGACGAGTGAGCAGACGAGCAGCCAAGGCCGGGGCCGCAGGAATCCATGACGGTGTACACCGGGCGGGTTTCGAATGCCCCTGGGATGAACCCCAGTGCTCGGAATGTGTCGAGGAGTTCGCCATCCACGCCGGTTGGCAACTGACCGGAAAAGTGAGGCCGTGGGACGACAAACTGAAGCACCAACCGAAGAAGTGCCACGTGTGCCGCCAGACGTGACCGCTGGGGCTTGGGGATTTCATTGGCGAACGTGGTCGGAGGGTCGCACCCCCGGTGGGGTCTACAGAGAATTAATGATGCATTACCCCCCGTATTCATGGAATTAGAGTAATGTGTAAGTTATCTGTTAGTTATCATTCCGTGATAGAGGTGCGGAAGAATAGATGTCAGCGGGGAAGCCGTAGAGCAACGCTCCGGACCCTCACTCAGACTTCCGCACTAACGAAGGAATGCCGCGCCATGCGTAAAACGGTTTTGGTGCCCGTGGAAAAGCTGTACTGCGACGCGCATCTGGCCAAGGATGGTTCTGAAGTCGATGCCACTTCATCACTGAAGCTGGGCAAGGACACTTGGCACCTGTGCTTGGAACACGACGTCACATTCGGGCGCTATCTCTGCGATGCGTTGGGCGCTCCGTCAGAGCGAGAGGCCACGCAGGCTGAGCCCGAGCCCATGCCGGTTGTCGAAGCTGTCCCGCAGCCGGAGCCGGAGCCGAAAGCGCCTGTGGTGGAGTCCGGACCTGAGCCGGTGCCGTCCGTGATGATCGCTGGTGAAGTGCCTGGGTACGAGTGGGATGACGCGCGGGAAGCGGTGCGCAACCTGGGGTATGAGGTGGTCGGTCGTGCCGATGACAGCACAGTTCTGTTGATCCTGGGTGAGGGTGGCGACCGGAACGCCACCAAGCTGCGGGACGCTTCCGAGCGTGGCATCCCTGTGATGGACGTGCGGGAACCGGGACGCTTCAAGTCGGCTGTTCGGGCGGGTGAGTTGGTCGGTGGTGATCCCCTTCCGGAGCCTGCCAAGGTCGACCGTTCCGGGATGAGCGAGCGTGAACGCAACCGTGCCGTCCGGGCATGGGCCCGAGAGCACGGCTACGCCGTACCCACAAAGGGCCGAATTCCGATGCACGTGAGGCATGCGTGGGAGCACCGGGATGAGTCGGAGGGAAAAGCGGCAGCGGCCTAAGCGCCGCGCCCTCGGTGACGGCCGCCGACTGCGGCCGTCACCCCCGGCCCCGTGACCTGAGTGTGTGGAAGAACGCCAAGGCATACGGGGCGGACTCCAAACCATGCAGGCGTGTCTACGCCCCTGGTTCCTGGGTCGTCTGGACAACGCCAAAGGGCAAGCGTCGTACCGGCATCGTGAGCAGTGACCCTCTGTCGCTTGAAGCCGTCCGGCGTCATGTCCGGTGGGACAAGGTGGGCCGCTGTAACTCGGTGATCGTTCCGGCGGACGGGGGAGACGCGCTTCCCCTGCTGCAAAAGACAGCCAAGGAACCTCACTTTCAGACCAAGGACGGAGGGCGGTGGCGCCCCGTTACGCCCCTCCGCAACCAAACCAACCCCCAGGAAGTGGACGCAGCATGAGCACCCCCGTTCTGTACGGTCCCATCGGTCGCGCGGTTCGCCGGATCGCTCCCTTCGTTGAAGCGGACCCCTTGGGGGTGTATGTGGCCGCCCTCTCGATGTGGTCGGCCGCAATTGGTGGGACGGTCAAGGTCTCTTCCCGTGGTCCCCGGCCGGTGCTGCTGTGGTCCGCTCTGGTGGCCGGTACCGGGCGCGGTAAGGGAACCGCACTGCGGGCCGCTCATCACGTCCTGGACAAGGCTCTGGGCCGTTTTCTGGCGACTCACACAACGAGTGGCATCACGTCCGGGGCGAGCATGGTGAACCACCTGTGGGAGCAGCAGGAAGCGACCGCCGAGACCGAGCACGGGCGCGACGTCCGGACTCTCGTGGTCGAAGAAGAGTGGTCGGAAGTGCTCCGCAGGGTGAAGCGGGATGCGTCGTTCACGACCAAGCTGCGGACCGCGTGGGATGGGTCGACTCTGCGGAACACGACCAAGGATGAGGCGCAGGAAGTACGTGACCCTGCAATGGTTCTGCACTGTCACGTAACGCCCTCTGACTGGTCCAAGTACGTCGGTGAGTCGGAAGCGGCGGGAGGCTCGTACAACCGCATCCTTCCCTTCCTGCTGGGATCGGTCCCGCTGCTGGACGATGACCGGGTGAGCCTGCCTGAGGTGGACGGGCGAGAGCTGGCCGACGCTTACGGGTGGGCCACGACCCGGCCGCGTGTGATCACGCTTGCGGAGGATGCCCGGCCGCTGTGGCGGGTGGTTCGCCGGTACGCCCGCATCCTGGGTGAGACCCTGCCCGAAGGACAGGCCGTGTTCATCGAGCGGACGGCAGAGCAGACGCTCAGGGTCGCGGCCTGCCTGGCAGCGTCCGAGTGCTCGGAGACCATCACGGAAGAGATGCTGTCCGCCGCCTTCAGCTTGGTCCGCCGGTCGGTGCAGGACGCCGTACGGATCACCAAGGGAGCGACCTCCCCGAAGGTGAAGCGCCAGCCGCTCACCCTTGAGGACAAGGTGCGAGCCCGGATCGAGCTGCACGGAGGCCGGGCCACTTCCTCCCAAGTGCTCCCGTACGTGGGAGCGACCGCAGCAGAGGTCAAGCAACTGCCCGGAATCGTCGTGACCGTGGAACGATCGGGGAAGACGGGACGGCCGGCCACCGTTTTCACGGTCCGCGGTGATAGTTCCGAAAACGGTGCGTCGACAGAAACGGTCGCGGAGCCGATGCCGGCCAGCGCGGAGCGTGAGCAGGCCCGCGCAACGGTCGTCAGCCTGGACGCCTACCGCCCGGAGCCCCAGCAGCCCCCGGCGCCTGCGCCCGAATCGAAGCGGTCGGAATCGCTCGGGGACACGAACCCCTTCCTCGCCCTGCTCTAAGCAACCAAAGAAAGCCCCGACTCAATTGGGTCGGGGCTTCTTTCGTTTGGGAGCCGTGCATCATGTCAGCTAACGAATGACCGGTATATTGCCATTACGCCAGTCATTCAGACGCTTTCGAATGCTGCTAACCATCGGGAGTGCATCGATTTCTGGGGGATCGAACCAACGCACTTCTGTGGATTCCTCAGAGACTGTCAGCTTTCCGGAAACTGGTCGAGCCAGGAAGCAGATGGAGAATTCTTGCCTGACCTCTCCATCGTCATATGCGAAGACATGGCGGGGGTCCGTGTAAGTGCCGACAATGCCGGTGATCTCGACCTCATAGCCAGTCTCTTCGAGAGTTTCCCGAACCGCACAGTCCGGTAGAGACTCGCCTAGATGCATGGCGCCGCCAGGGAGAGCCCACATGCCGTTATCGCGCCGACGCTGGAGCAAGATGCGCCCGGCGTCGTCGACAACCACGGCGGAAGCAGCCGGAACTAGGCTGTTCGCAGCCGGGGCGTTCGGATCGTCCTCGTAGTCGCGCCTACCCATTACTCTCCTCATCCCAGACCGGGGTACCCCGTTTCCATAGCTCATCGACGTGTGTGGCGAATCGATCAAACACGCCGTCATCCTGATAACGACGCAGATGCAGCGTTGGCGCATCATGCCCAACGCTATGAGTTAGCAGGGGGGTAACGATCATGTCGTCATCAAAACGGAACACGGACAGGTGTGCATGCCCGGAGCTGAACCTTGCGTCAATGCCGGGCTGGCTCTTGATCTTTTCCAACTCGGCAAGTGTCACACGGATACGCGTTGATAGGGTGAGCGCTACGTCTTCATCCTGCTCACGGGTTCGAGTGAGGTCACTTTCGGGGTGGCCTACCAGAAAACGCACGCGGCATCCCTGAGCCGCTTTGCGTCGCAGCGCGGTCCCGAATCGGGCCTGTTCGAGCCACAGGAAGTAGTTCGTGTAACCGGCGAATGTGAGTTCTCGCTCAGCCTTGGTGATCAATGACCGCCATAGGGAAGCTGGGCAACTTGATCGGTACGGGTAGACAGAAACGATCTCGCGATCCGGCCCGACCTTGATCGCCTTCTTTGCGGCTGCTGGCCATAGCACCGCCTCATCCTCCCCCAGTGCCTCACAGACGGCCCACCGGTGTCGAGCACGAGGGACACGTCCCGCCTCGGTGATCCATCGACCGACCGTCTTGATGTCGACCCCGCACCTCTCAGCTAGCTGACGGTCAGTCATCCGAGCAGCCAGCATGGCGCGTCGTAACGCTTCATTCACGAGTACCCCCTGGGACGTTAGGCACGCTTCACACGGTAGACCTACTCCGTGTCTAACGGTCCTGGAACGAAGTAGGAACGCGCCACCAGGGGCGAAAGGGTGATGGGTGACTGGACGCGCGAACCCCCGCGACCGTGGCGACGGTCCGGGGCGTGGTCACCAACCAGCAAGGGGTTGACGACAGTGCCCAAAGCTACAGCCAGACCATCGGAAAGTCCCGAGCGGACGAGAGCCAGCACCGACGCGCAGCAGAGCGAGTACACGACGTACGCGCCCCGAGGCGAGAAGTGCCGCCGGTGTCACAAAACGTTCGGCAGCCTTGAAGTCGTCCGGCGGGTGAAGCCGTCCGGCGAGGAACCCAACGGCCGGCCGTACGCGTGCGTCGAGTGCCCGCCTGGGGGTGTCGAGTCGTGACGGCGCACTACCTCCCCAACAACTGGCCGTGCTTCAAGGAGACGGTCAAGGGCGTTCCGCGCTACGTCACCTTCTCCGACTACCCCGTGCAGCTCCTGCAAGCGGTGTACGGGGCGCGGGCGGACGGACTGCGCAAGCGCTTGGAAGCGGCCTCCAAACCGGAGTTGGTCAGAAAGGTGGAGGCGCAGGAACGGCTGTACGCGGAGCTGACGCGGGAGCGGAGGTGGTGAGGCCCCCGGTGAAGCGCGCGAACGGCCGGGGTGGCGGCTTACCGGCTCCCGAACTAATCAGTCTCTTGGACGATCCTGCGGGACCGTACAGGGACTCCCCAGACGGCTGGTGGGACGAATACGGCGGGCGGTGCGATGTGCGCTCCGGCGTGGTCCAGCTTCCGCCGCACGCACTGTGCGTCGACCGGCCGTGCCGTCGGTGCCGAGAGGAGGCGTGATGTACCGCTGTATCGCACAAGCCGTTCTGAGTGACGAAGTGCGGTCGGCAGCAGCGGAGATCTCATCCCCTGTCGCCCGGATCGAGTGGGCGTCGGGCGTCACCCTTCAGTGCAAGTTGGAAGACGTGCCGCACGACCATCACGCGGCCTTCCTGCGCACCGGGGCGAGCCTGGAACCGTGCACTGATGTGTACCTCTGCTGGTTCGACGGCGCGACGACGCAATGGCTTGAAGACATTGAGGTCTGTCTCAAGCGAAAGGGAACCCCGACGGACACCGGTTGCACGATCTTCCGTGACCATCCGGGCCGCTGTGACTGGGCGTACATCGACCCTCCCCGCTTGGCCGTAGAGGCGCAGGCCGACCAACTGGTAAGGGATGTGCGGGCGCTGTTCCAAGGAGGTACGCCGTGGTCACCGAACGCATGATCGGCAAGGCCGTTACGGATGGCGAACGCATCGGCATACTCCAGGACATCATCCGCGATTGGGAAGACCCGGCGGAGATGCCGGGGCAGCGCAAAGCGCGGCTCACGGCGTTCGTCCGGGCCAGAGGGGGCGGGCGGGAGTGGACGGCTCCCCCGTCTCGTCTGGACCGGCTGTGAGCCGTCTGGTGACCGTTCTCGCGTGGCTGGCATGGGCGGGGGCTTCCCGTTGCTCAGGCGGGTTGGACACGTGACCAACGCATGACCAACAGCGGCCAGGAACGGGCAGAAACAGCAGGTGAGCATGACCAACCCCCACTCCCCCGAAGGGGGCCCAGAGAGGGCGTATCCGCAGGTCAGCTAACTAATAGGCTGGTGCCCGAGTGGAGAGTTCAAGTCCCCCCTCGGACACTCCTTGTAGCGAGGGCCGCGACCGTCAGGTCGCGGCCCTCGCTTGCGTTGTCGTAGGCGGCTGCGCATCGTTGATCCACCGGTTGAGCCGGCGTGACGGCTTCCGGGGCATCGCCGGCTCCTTCGGAAGCCCGGCCCCGGTCACCGCCAGAGCGGCAGCGCAGTCACGGTCGCCGGCTGGTCCGTCTGGTTCGCTTCTTCGTTACTTCGCTTCCTCGGTCCGCAGAAGGTCGCCGCGCAAGGCTCTGTCCGTGGCCCGTCCGATGACGGCGGTGGCTCCCGCGTCCACGGCCCCTCCGACAATGCCTCCCAGGATCGGGACCCCCTTGGCGAGCGTGATCGCCGCGCGCTTGCTTCCGTACTTCGCGACGAGGTGGAACCCGGCCTTCTTGTTGATCGCATGGAGCACGGCCATCGGAATCTTCTTGATCATCTGCTCGCCGAGCTTCTGGCCGACCTTCACGCCGAAAGCCGCCAGGACGTTCTGTGCGCTCATCCCGATCGCGAGCATCATCACGACGGTCCGCACGTGTGGGTCATGGATGTCCCATCCTCGGAGGTGCGCTATGGAGCCGGCCATCCGCAAGTTGATGGCAAGGGACGCGGCCACGTTCGCGGGGATCGTCACGCCCGCGGTGATCAGACCGCCGAGCCCGGTGACGAACCCCTGGGTTCCGGCTGCGGCCACGGACTCCTTGATGAGACGCGCGACGACCGCGTCAATGTCGTCCTGCATGTCCTCCGGGGCAGGGCGCTCATCGTCATCCGGTGCCCGGTAACCGGTTCCCTGCCGGCGGGCAAGGCGATCCTCGGCCCACGTCGTCGATGCCGTGACCGGTCCGATGCCGTTCACCATGACCTTTTCCGCGAGATCGGCGACCCACCGCCCGGCCTTCTCGACCGCTCCCCCGTCAGGTGTCTTCTCGTCAGCCACCGCACACCCCTCCCGCCAGTGCCCCTACTCGGGCTTCTCGCCTGCTGTCGGCGGCGGAAGAGGCTCCGGGCGCGGACATCGCCGATGTGATTGCAGGCGATCGAAACCGCGTCCCCCCAGCCGCCACCCGTCCACCCCTTCGCCGCGCGGCGTCCCTCGCTGCGCTGCCCCATCCAGGGCTCAAGCGAGATGTAGCCTTCTATGTGCGTGAAAGCGGTGTCAAACCGCATGGAGTGGTTACTGGCAGCCGCTACTCCACCGCGCAGCCGGCCTCGACCAGGAATCGGCTGGGCTGCCCGGCCCACGAGACATACAGCCCGTCCCTCGCCCGAGTGCAGGCGACGAACAGCAGACAGCGCTCGGCCGCGAGATCGGCCTCGTGCTGGAGACGGTCGACCTCTTCCGGCGTGACGGCCGAGGGATTCGGCAGGGCGCGGTCGTTGACGCCGACGACCGCGGTGTAGCGGTACTCGAGGCCCTTGAAAGTGTGCATGGTGCCGACGTTCACCGCGTCGTCGGTGCGGGCGGCTCCCGCCCGGACCCGGCTGGCCGGGATCCCGGCCTTGGTCAGGCGGTGCTTGACCTTCTCGCAAGTCTTGTTGAACCGTGCGCAGACCCCGATCTCTCCGTACGCGGCGCCGGCGTCAACCCACTCACCCACCTGCTCGACCAAGGCGTCGAGTTCGGCCTCCTCCGTCTCCGCGGCGTGGACGCGAGGCCGGGAGCCGTGCAGGGCGGAGCTGTATCCGATGAGCGTGTCGTTCCGTCCGCTGTCGGCCAGTTCCGCGTAGGGGCGGCCGAGCAGAAGTCCCGTCGCCCAGCTCAGGATCTCCTGGGTGGAGCGGTAGTTCTTGCGCAGTTTGGTCGAACGTCCGGCGACGTTGATGCCGAGGGACCTCAGCGACACGCGGTTGTCGTAGATCCGCTGATGCGGGTCGCCCGCGATGAACAGGTCGTCGGGGCGCCGCGGAGCGGCCGCGCGCAGCATCCGCCACTGGGCCGGGTGGAGGTCCTGGGCCTCGTCGACGACGACATGCCTGTAGGCAGGCCCCTGCTCGGTCAGCAGGTCGGTGGCCTCCCCACAGGTGCCGAGATAAGTGCGCAGCCCGTCCTCGGCCAGCCGCCGGGTGAACTCTTCCATCGTCCGCCACACCAGAGGACGGGCGGAGACCGGCAGCGCGCTGCCGCGGCCCCGGCGCTCGCAGACCTCGTACTCCTCCTGACCGCGGATGTCCTGGGCGAGCACGACGTGCTTGTACTCCTGGGCGAGGAACTGCGGGGTGCCGGTGAACCCGGTGACGTGCGCCGCCCGCTCCCACCGGGTGATCGCCTCGTACCCGGTGAGCGGCCGGCGCGAGGTGTTGACCACGCGCCCGGCGAAGGCGTCGACGGTCATGACGTCGACCCGGTCCCGGAGGTCGGGGTCGTCGACGAGCAGCGAGAGCCCTTCGCTGAGGGAGTCCACGAGGGCGTTGGTGAACGTGGTGAGGAGAATACGGTCGCCGTCGCGCAGGTGGCGCAGCAGATGCCGCACCCGATGGAGGGCGACGACGGACTTTCCGGTGCCGGGCCCGCCGGTGACCTGCGCCGGGCCGGAGTACGACGGACGGTAGGCGACCTTGTGCTGAGCCGGGTGCAGGAATATCCGCCAGGCGGCGAACGGCTTGTCGAGGATGTCGCGCAGTTCGTCCGCGTCGGTGACGACGGCGATCCGGGTACGGGTGTGCGCGATGGCGGTCGCGTAGTCGGTGGTGTCCACGGGCTCCTGTGAGGCCGCACCGGCCAGCGCCGGCACCACGACTTCCTGCCACGTCTGCTCGACACTCGCGCCGAGTGCCAGGTGTTCCAGCACCTTGTACTGGTCGGGAGGGAAGAACTGCCCGAAGACGTCGAGCTGTTCCAGGCTGGTCAGCACGCGTGCCTGTGCGAGCGTGGTGGCGTCGATGCCGAGCGCGGCCATCTCTCCGTCGGAGACCTTCGCGAAGAGCCGTTGTTCCTCGGCGGGCGCGATGCGCTCGTAGGCGGGGGCCAGCTCCTCGAGGGTGGCGATTTCTCGAAGCTCCACGGCGCCGGTGACCGCGTTGATGGTCGCCTTCTGCCGCACGGCCCACTCGGTGGCCTCGTCGTGCGGGCCGACCCGCAGCAGCACGAAGGTGTCGCCCGTCTCGGGCGCGAGGACCACGCCACGGTACCCCTGGGTGATCCGGATGGTCCGGATCTGTCGGTCCCTGGCGCCCTTGAGCGATTCCAGCTTCAGGCCCGGGTCCTTGAAGAGCTGGTCGAGGGTGAGCCGCTCGAACTTCTCCCAGGCGTCGAACACGCCGTTCCTGACGTGCTTCTCGAGTTTCTCCAGCTGCTGGCAAAAGGCCTTGTCGAGGGCGAGGTGCGGCATGGTGGGATTTTAGGCTCCCATGGCGTTGCCGCGGGCCGTTCGGTCGTTCGTCACCGGCGGTCCGGCCGGGCCGCGCCGGTCACCCGCCGTCGAGTTCCCGGCGGAGCGTGGCCAGGACCTCCGCGGCCTCGACGGCCACGTCGTGGCGCGGGCCGTGGACGAGCACGACGTCCTCGTACAGGGTCTCCAGACAGGCCCGGGCCTCCTGCGGGTTGCCCTGGCCGAGCAGCAGCATGCCGATGTCGCGGCGCAGCTCCACGGCCGCGTCGCTGACATCGCTCTCGACGGCCCGCTCCACCTCCAGGACCGCACGCAGCTCCGCCAGCGCCTCCGTCACCTGGCCGAGTTCGCCACGGCAGCGGGCGGCCTGGGCGCGGCAGTAGCGGGCGGCCTCGTCGGTCGGCCCGTTGATGCGGCCGTACGCCTCGGCCAGCGTCTCGAACTCGGGCAGGGCCGCCCGGTGGTCGCCCGCCAGTTGCCGGCTGACCGCCCGGTGGCGCCGCAACCTCAGGACAGCCTTGTTCTCGGTGCCCAACGCCCGCGCCAGCGGCTCGATCATCTCGCCCGCGACCTCGGCGGCCTGCGTGTAGCGCTCCTCCTCCATGAGCGCGATGTAGTGCTCGTCGACCTCTCGCAACTGGGCCCGGAGCAGTTCCCGTTCGGGCGGCGAGACCACATGCTCGGCAACCTGGCCGGGAGCCGCCGCGTCCTGGGCGGTACGGGGACGGCTCTCGGCCCGGGCGCGAGGCGCGTAGGGGCGGCGGAAGAGCCCGGTCGGATCGGGCGCACCGGGCGGCCCGGCCTCCCCGAGGGCGGAGGACTCACCGGGCGCGGGCAGGAAGGGCATCAGCCGCTCGTACACCTCCTGCACATCCACCGGCCGGCTCTCCGGGGTCTTGCGGAGGAGATGCAGGACCAGCGCCTCCAGCTCCTCCGGCACGTCGGCCCGCAGCCGTCGCAGCGGGGTGGGCGCGGCGCGGACGTGCTGGTCCATCAGCTCGAAGTCGCTGTGCGCGCTGAACAGCGGCTTGCCGCAGAGGAGTTCGTGGAGAACACAGCCGAGTGCGTAGAGGTCGGTGCGCGGGGTGACCCGGGTGCCGCGCACCTGCTCGGGCGACATGTACTGGTGCGTGCCGATGGGCCGGCCGGAGGCCGTCAGCCGGGTGACGTCGGTCTGCAGGATCGCCGCGACGCCGAAGTCGAGGACCTTCACCGTGCCGTCCCGCGCGACCAGGACGTTGGACGGCTTGAGGTCGCGGTGCACCACGGGCACGTCGTGCGCGTACGACAGCACGGTGGCGACTTGCGCGGCCACCGCCACCGCCCAGCTGACCGGGAGAGGCCGCTCCTCGTGCACGTACCGGGTCAGGGGCATGCCCTCCACCAGCTCCATGACGAGGAACAGGTGTTCGTGGGTGGTGTCCAGGACGGCGTCGTACACCTGCGGCACGCCGGGGTGCTGGATACGGGCGGTGATGCGCGCCTCGCGTCGGAAGCGCCGCTCGAACTCCTCGGCCATCTGCGGCGTGGCGGCGACGGCCTGCGGCCGGATCCGCTTCACGGCGACGGGCCGGTCGAGCACCGCGTCGTAACCCCGCCACACATCCCCCATGCCGCCATTTCCGAGCCGCTCCAGCAACTCGTAGCGGCCCGCGATCGATCTGTCCGGCACCTGTCCCCGCCCCGCGTCCTGCACTCGCGCTCGCCCGTTCCTCCGGGCCCCCTTGGATGCGGTCAGTCTCCCCGGAAACGGATCACTGCGTCCAGCGGGGTCCTACGAGGGCGCGGCGGTCGGGCCGTATCGCGCCACCGTGTACTCGGCCGAGACCGTCTTGCCGTGGCCGGCGGCCGAGCCGACGGGGATCTGCCTTCATCGGCAGGCGAGGCTGGGGCGGCTGGGCGCGTCCTGGGGCACCCGCACCGAGCGTGTGCGGGTGCCCCGGTCGGCGTCAGAAGTCGTCCAGCCCTTCCTCCCTGCGGATCATCCGCCAGGCCGCGCGGCGGGCGCTGCGGTCGAGGTTGGACTTGAAGTTCCGGTCCGTCCCGAAGTACCGCTTGCCGAGCGTGTCGATCGTGGAGACGTGGTCCATCATGTTCTCCTCGAACTTCTTGTCGAAGACGACGCCGAAGTTCTCCTCGTCGTTGACGAGGGCGGCGGCCCGCACCTTCGGGTCCTTCTTCGTGGCGTTGAAGGCCGGGAGGACGTCCTCCTCGGTGAACTCGGTGCCGAACTTCGCGTTGAACTTCTCGATCAGCTCCGACAGCAGCGACTTCTCGGCCTCCGTCCCACCGCCGACCCCGTCGCCGAACCCCTTGAGTTCGGCCGGCCCCTCGGACACGAGGGACTTGTCGTACTCGCCGGTCTTCTCGACGCGCAGGTGGCTGAGGTCGACCTCGCCTATGTCGACGCCGCCGTCCGCGAGGCGGGGCAGCCGGTTGAGCAGGTAACGCCCGTACAGATACAGCCGCTCCAGGTCGGCGTCCTGGTAGGGGACGATCTGCGCCAGGAAGCCGTACTTGCGCACGTAGTCGTTGAGGTGGGCCCGGAACTCCTCGGCCGTCTCGACGTCGTCCTCCTCCTCGCTCTCCAGGAGGGCGCTGAAGCGGGTGACGGCGGGGGAGAGGAGCCGGTACAGCTCGGCGTGCAGCTTCTCCCACTTGGCCTGGGAGCCGCCGGCCTTCTCCTGCGCCTCGAAGTACGCGGCGACGAACTCGTCCATGTCCTGCTCCGAGATGATCGGTGCGGACATGACGCGGCTCTGGGCCGTGTAGAGCAGGTTCGGGTCGGAGGGGAGGGTGTGCGCCTCCTCGAAGTACGGTCGGAACGCGTCCTGGATGTCCTCCGCCTCGTTGACGAAGTCCAGGACGGCCAGGTCGGCCTGCGACTTGCGGTCGGCGGTACGGTTGAGGCGCGAGAGCGTCTGCACGGCGGCGATGCCGGTCAGGGTCTTGTTGACGTACATCGTCGTGAGGAGCGGCTGGTCGAAGCCGGTCTGGTACTTCTCGGCGACGACGAGGATCCGGTACTCCCGCTGGCCCCGGCCGCCGGCCTTCGCGGCCTTGTCGTCCGCGCGGGTGTAGGCGAACGCCTTCGGCAGCCCGCTCTCGGGCAGACCGCCGTTCTCCTTGCTCTCGGTGGTCTCCTCGCCGTCGATGGTGAGGGAACCGGAGAAGGCGACCAGGACGCCCAGATCCGGGTACTTCCTGTCGTACTCGCGGTCGGCGATGTAGCTGCGGATGGCACGGGCCATCTGCACGGCGGACTGGCGGGACGCCGTGACCACCATGGCCTTGGCCCGACCACCGAGCCGGCCGCGGGTGTGGGCGACGAAGTGCTCCACGATCACCTGGGCATGCTGGGACACCGTGTGCTCGTGCATGAGCGCGAACCGGGCGAGCAGGCTGTTCGCCTTGGAGGGGTCGACCTCCTTCTCGTCGCGGTTGAGGTTCGCGAGCTTCCAGTAGGTGTTGTAGGTGACGTAGTTGCGCAGCGGGTCGAGGATGAAGCCCTCCTCGATGGCCTGACGCATGGAGTACGTGTGGAAGGGGCGGTAGACGGTCTTGCCGTTCTCCACCGCTTCCGTGCCGAAGAGTTCGAGCGTCTTGGCCTTCGGAGTGGCGGTGAAGGCGAAGTAGGAGAGGTTGGAGGCGCGCGAGCGTTCGACCGCCTTCGCCTTCAGCTTGTCCTCCACGGTGACCGTGGTCGCGCCCTCGTCGTCCGAGTCGGCGTCCAGGCCGAGGTCGCGCAGAGCCGACTTCACGGCGGTGGCCGCGTCGCCGGACTGGGAGGAGTGCGCCTCGTCGACGATGATCGCGAAGCGGGTGCCCTTGATCTCGGTGGGGTTGCGCTTGATGTAGTCCAGCAGCGCGGGGAACGAGTGCAGGGTGACGGTGACGATCTTCCCGGTGTCCCGGGAGAGGGCGCGGGCCAGCTGCTCGCTCTTCGCCCCGTGCTTCTCGTCGATCTTCACGACCAGGCCGTCGGTCTGCGAGAAGCTGCCGACGGTCGCCGAGAGCTGGGCGTCCAGCGCGCGGCGGTCGGTGATGACGATGACCTTGTCGAAGACCGGCTCTCCGGGCTTGATACGGCCGTCGGCGAGGGCGTCGGGCCGCAGAACGGCGGGATCCCGGCGGGCGTGCAGGTCGCTGAGGCGGTGGGCGAGCCAGCCGATGGTGTTCGACTTGCCGGAGCCGGCGGAGGCCATGACCAGGTAATTCTGGCCGGCGCCGTGGACGGACGCGTGTGCGGTGAGCTTACGGACGACGTCCCACTGGTGGAAGCGGGGGAAGATCGTCGTCTTGGTGGTGCCGCCGCCGGGCGTCTTCTCCTTCTGCTGGTGCACGAACCGCTGGAGGAGGTCCAGCCAGTTGTCCCGCTGCCAGACCTCTTCCCAGAGGTACGACGTGGCGTACTTGCCGTGTGCGGTCGGGGCCGGGTTGCCGGCGCCGCCGGGCTGGCCCGGGCCGTTGGAGCCGGTGTTGAACGGCAGGAAGCGGGTGCTCTTGCCGCGGAGTTGCGTGGTGACGAAGACGAGGTCCGGGTCGACGGCGAAGTTCGCGATCACACGGCGCGTGAAGATCAGCTCGGTCGGGTCGCGGTCGGTCCGGTACTGCTCCTTGGCCTGCTCGACGCCCTGACCCGTGAGCGGATTCTTCAACTCGGCCGTGGCGACGGGGATGCCGTTGAGGAACAGGGTGAGGTCGAGCTCGTGGCCCCAGTCGGCCTGTTTGGTGGCGTAACGGAGCTCACGGACGACGGTGAGGCGGTTGGCCCGGTAGCCGTCGAGGACCGAGTCCGCGGAGATGAGGTTGGGCTTGAAGTAAGCGACGCGGAGATGGACTCCACGGTCCTTCACGCCGTTACGGAGGACGTGGAGCAGCCCGTCGTCGGCGATCGCCCGGTCGAGGCGCTGCGCGAACCCGCGCTGCGCCTCGTTGGGGTTGCCGCCGTACACGGTGAGCAGTTCGTCCCACTCGTCGGGCTGGGTGGCGCCGATGAAGGTGAACAGCTCGTTGGTGTCGAGCCCGAGGTCGGCCTGGTAGTCCTCGGGGTTCGCCTCCCGCCAGCCACGCTCGCAGAGGGCGGCGACGATGGCGGTACCGAAGGACGACTCGTCGTGCACGGGGCTCATGCGGAGACTCCTTCGGTTACGTTGCGACCGCCGGCGGTGGATACGTCGAACTGGCCGGTCACGGCGGCGGTGATGAGGGCTTGGCGGCGTTCGGCAAGCAAAAAAGCCTGACGCTGAAGCTTGCTGACAACTTGGTCTTGGCTGTTGAGGACTGCGTTCAGCCGGTCGACGCGATACTGCTGCTCGGACACGTCCGGGACAGGGGCCACGAAGGAGAGCATCTGCGCTGCGCTGATAACCTCCTGCGCAGCTCCGTACTGGGACACCTGAACTTGGCCCCGTCCCGCCGGCGAATTGATGAATGCTGACAAGAACTGCGGCAGCATGGCGCGACCGCGCCGCAGGATCAGCACAGACGCACAGTTCGCTCCGTCGTACTGCTCGGTCACCACGGCGGCTCTACCTGGGGAGCCGGCCCGGACCACCAGAACGTCACCGCTGCGGACGCGTGATCGGCGGAGCTCCTCGTTACTTTCATGGGACATAAACTTCATGCCATGCGGATCGATCCACCCGGATCGCACGTTGAATCCATGGATGAAAGGAACTCCGTCTTCCATGAAGTACGTCGATGGGTTGACGACGACACCGACGTTCACTGCCGGAATGACCCGACGTAGAGGCAACACCGGCCAAGTGTGTGGCACGGTGCCCACGAGGGGATGCTGAATCGAGTCCGGACCGTCCGACGAGACGCACTGGGCCAGTGCAGCCGTGCGACGCTCGGCCAGCAAGTCCAGCTGCTTGCGGCGCTTGGTGTTGATCCGATCGATGCGTGCCGTCTCGGTATCGAGGAAATCCGCGATGCGGCGCTGCTGCTCCAGTGAGGGAAGCGGCACAAGCAGATCGCGCAGGAAATCGTCCGGTACGCGCTGCTGGCCGGCCACGCCGTACATTTCGGCCTCGCCAAGCTTCAGGAAGCTGTGGGTATTGACGACGTAGAGAAGGAACCGCGGATCGATCGCCTTGCCTGGTCGTACCACATGGAGTTCGGTGGTCCCTGCACCGACACCTCCGTACAGTCCTTGAATCAGAACCGCACGGCCGGCCTCGAAAGTCGGGGTGATCTTTGGGATCAGAACGTCACCGTTCTGAAAACGCGTGTAGCCGGTCGACACTGCCTTCTTGGTACGGCGGTGTGACATGTCCAGACGGCTGCCTGGCCACACGGCTTCCATGGGGAGGAAGGTCAGTTCGTCGTCGTCCTGAAACGCGTCGAAGGCGGGAGTGCCGGGGTTGATCTGCGCCAGGTGACGCAACCGAATGGCGTTGCTCATTCCGTGACCTTCCCCAGAAGCTCATGAATCTCCGCCTCGAGCACCTTCAGCTCCGCGTCAATGTCCGCCAACGGCCGCGGCGGCTCATACACATAGAAATGCCGCGTGAACGGAATCTCGTACCCGATCTTCGTCTTGTTGTGGTCGATCCATGCGTCCGGCACGTGCGGGTGGACTTCCCGCGCGAGATACTCCTCGACGTCCTCACCCAGCGGCACGTTCTCGTGGTCCCGCAGCTCCGTGTCCGGCTCCGGCTCACCCTTGACCAGCTGGACCTCGCCCTCCGGGTCCCGGACGCCGATGACCTCGCGCAGCGCCTTGTTGAACGGCGCCCCCGTCGGCCACGTCCCGCCGGCCTGCACGACCGCGTCCTTCAGCGCCAGCCATGCCTCCTGCTTCGTACCCCAACTCGTCCCCATCAGGGACTTGAAGGCGTCCGCCATGACCGGAGCCTGCGGCAGCTTCTGGATGGCCTTGGACGCCTCCAGCGCCGCCAGCGTCTCCGCCGTGATCTCGAACCGCAGCTTCAGCGGACGTTCCACCGTGATCCGCTGGTAGCCGAAGTCCTCGTTGCGGAAGACCTTCACCTTGCCGTGCAGCGGGTGCTCGGCGTCACCCGCCACCGCCAGGGCCTCGCCGTACAGCTTGACCACCGTGGCGATGTGCTCCTTGCCCAGCTCCTTGCGCTTGTCGCCCAGCGACTTGCGCATCTTCTGCCACTGGTCGCGGGCATCCAGCAGGACGACCTTGCCCTTGTGGTCCGGGTTCTTCCTGTTGGTGAGGATCCAGAAGTACGTGGAGATGCCGGTGTTGTAGAAGAGCTGGTCCGGCAGGGCGACGATGCCTTCCAGCCAGTCGTTCTCCAGGATCCAGCGGCGGATCTCCGACTCACCCGAGCCAGCCGCGCCCGTGAACAGCGGTGACCCGTTGAAGACGATCGCGATGCGCGAGCCGCCCCCGCCGTCCACGTCCACCGGCTTCATCTTGTCGATCATGTGCTGGAGGAACAGCAGCGAGCCGTCGTTGATGCGCGGCAGGCCCGCGCCGAAGCGTCCGGCGTCACCGAGCTGCCGGTGCTCGGCCTCGACCTCGTCCTTGACCTTCTTCCACTCCACGCCGAACGGCGGGTTGGCCAGCATGTAGTCGAAGGTCTTGCGCTTGTGGCCGTCATCGGAGAAGGAGTTGCCGAAGGCGATGTTCTCCGGGTCCTGCCCCTTGATCATGAGGTCGGACCGGCAGATCGCCCACGATTCGGGGTTCAGCTCCTGCCCGTACACCTCCACCGTGGCGTCCGGGTTCAGCTCCGTGATCAGGTCGTCCATCGCGGAGAGCATGCCGCCCGTGCCGCAGGCCGGGTCGAGGACCGTGCGCACCGCGCCCGGGAGCTGGAGCGCGTCGCCGTCCGGGGCGACGAGCAGCCGCACCATCAGCTGGATGACCTCACGCGGTGTGAAGTGCTCACCGGCCGTCTCGTTGGACTGCTCCGCGAAGCGGCGGATCAGTTCCTCGAAGATGTAGCCCATGTTGTGGTTGGGCACGGCCTCGGGACGCAGGTCCAGGTCGGTGAACTTGCCGATGACCTGGTAGAGCAGGCCCGCGCCGTCCAGCCGCTTGATCTGCTGGGCGAACTCGAAACGGTCGAGAACGCCGCGGGCGTTGTCGGAGAACGCGCCCACATACACCGCGAGGTTCCTCGCCGCGTTCTGCGGGTCCGCCGCGATCTTCTTCAGGGTCAGGTTCGACCGGTTGTAGAAGGAGTGCCCCGAGGCCCGGCGCAGGAAGCGGTCCGGGTCGATGTCGCTGTCCTTGTGCTGTTCCGCGATCTCGGCGACCTTCTCGCGGGTCGGTTCCAGCACGCACTCCAGTCGCCGCAGCACCGTGAACGGCAGGATGACCTTGCCGTAGTCCGATTGCTTGTAGTCCCCCCGCAGGAGGTCGGCGACGGACCACGCGTGGTTCGCCAACTCCGTGTGCTTGCTGCTGTTCAAGACTTCTTCCGCTTCCCTTCCGGGGCTGATACGGATGACTGTGAGTGCGGGGGAGGGGGATGGTGGACCCTCGTCCGTCCGCATCTGGAGTGGGGGTGGTACCAGAGCCTAGGCGGGTTCCGGTACCAGCTGTCCGCCCGTGAGCCCCCCGCTCACGAGCCGCGCCGTCTCCTCGGCCAAGTCCCTGGCACGCCGCGCCTGTTCACGCAACGCCTCCACGTGCCGGAAGACCTCGCCGTACCGGCGTTGCTCCTCCAGCGGCAGCAGCGGTACGCGCAGTCGCCCCGGCGTGAGGTGGAGTGTGGAGCTGCCGGTCGAGGCGCCGGCCAGGTTGGCCTCGGAGCTGAGGAAACCGAGGAGGAACCAGGGGTCCAGCCGCGCCGGGTCCGGACGGAACAGGTGGACGCCGACCCCCAGCAGGGCACCGGCCTCCGCCTCGCACGCGACCCGGGCCACGGGGCCGGTGCCGCCGACGAGGTTGCGGACCAGGACGTCACCCTCGGCGATCTCCGGCATCTGCTCGGCCTGCGCGTCCGAGGCCCGCCCTGTCGGTCCGGTGCCGCCGGCGATGTCACCGCCCGTGAGAACAGGGCGATGCGCCCCGCCGTCGGCTCCCTCCTCCGCGTCCTCCGCCTCGGCGGCCGCCGCCCGCGGCGAGACCGGAACCGCACGCAGCACCTTCAGCGCCCCGCCCCGGGCCAGGTCCGACACCGTGGCCGTGCGCCAGTCGCGGGCCGAGGCCCCCGCGGCGTCCCACGCCGTCGTGCCGGCCAGCTCGGCCACCGTCCGCACCGCCGTCGTCAGCCCCTCGCGGGCCGCCGCGGCCTCGCGGGCCAGTGCCTGCGGGGCGATGTCCGCTTGGGCGGTACGTACCTGCCGGGCCGGGGTCACGTCGACCACCTCGTCGAGCAGATCGACCACGCTCACCGCCCGCGCCACACCGGCCAGAGCCTCGAACCGGTCCGGGTCCGAGGCGTACGCCGTCCACGCGGAGAGGATCTGCTCCGTCACCCGCGCCCAGTCCACCGAGCCCGAACGGGTTCCGCCGCGCCCTGGCACCGACGGCTCGCCCACCGTGTCGACGAAGAGCACCGTCTGGTACGTCGGCCGCGTCGGCTCCGGTCGTTGCAGCACCCACACCTGCAGGCCGATGTGGAGCGGAATGGCCGCCCCCGGTGGCAGGGACGCCACCGCGCGCAGCGCGCCGCTGCGGATCAGCTCGGCGCGGATGCGGCGGCCGGAGGAACGGGACGCCGTGGCCGGCGGAAGGAGCAGCACGGCGTGGCCACCCGGTTCGAGGTGGGCCAGCGCGTGCTGGACCCAGGCCAGTTCGGACTCGGCGCGGGGCGGGAATCCGTACGCCCAGCGTGAGTCGTAGGCCAGTTCGTCGTGGCCCCAGTCCCGGTCGCCGTAGGGCGGGTTGCACAGCACGGCGTCGACGGTGAGGTCCGGGAAGGCGTCGGCACGCAGACTGTCGCCCGTGCGTACGGTGACGTCCGCACCCTCCCCGGCCGTCAGGGTCAGGCCGACCGCGGTGCGCCGCGCCTGGACGGGCAGGCTGTCCTGTCCGTACAGCTCGCGCGCGCCACGCGCGGCGGCGGCCGTCAGCAGGGTGCCGCTGCCGCAGGCGGGATCGAGGACGCGGGCGGGGGACCCCGGGACCAGGCGGGCCAGCAGGTCGGCGAGCGGGGGCGGGGTCCGGTAGGCGCCGCTGGCGGCGCTGTCCTCCAGTTCCCGCTCCGCCAGGACGCCCAGCGCCGTCTGCGCGCCCTCGTCGCGGACGCAGAGCAGCAGGGCACGCAGAACTGTGGTGTCGGCGGCGGCGAACCGGACGGGGTCCGTGTCCGGCACCACGTCCGCGACCTCGACCGCCGCGTCGTTCGCCTGCTTCACCAGGGCGTCGTCGGGCAGCGCGAGCAGAGCGGTGAGGTCGTCGGCGGGGCGGCGGGCCGCCGCGAGGACCAGCAGGAGCAGGTCGGACGTGCCGGCGTCGGCCCGCTCACGCAGGCGCAGGGTGGTGCGCAGCTCACCGCTGGGCGTGGCCGCTGTGTGCTGTCCGCGGGAGGCGAGCCAGGCGCGGACCTCCTCCAGGTCGTACAGCGGGCTGCTGTCCGTGCCGCCCGAGGGCGCGGGGAAGTCGTCGTGCCGGCGTCGCCAGTTGCTGACGGTGGCGCGCGTGACACCCGCGATGCGGGAGATCTCGGCGGCTGTCACCTGGGCGGATGGTGCGGGTGGCTGCGGCATGGGTGTGGTCCTGGCTCTGATGGTCGGCGTGGTCACACCCTACAGCAGGCGTCAACTCAGACAAGCTGTTGGACAATGCTTTCACGGTCGTGTTTACATCTGATTGCTTCCGACGGTGAGCGTTGCTCCGCGGTGTGAAGCGTCACCTGCATTGCCACAGCCATGTCCTTGAGCACTCGGTTCCTCGTGCTGCCCCCGCCTCGGTGGGGCACCGGTGGCACGCGGCGCCTCCGGGGGCGGGCGGCGGCTGATCGACCACTTCCCAGGGGGGACCCATGCGTCTGACCATGCCGAGCGGCGTCCCGGAAGGAATCCCGCTCACCGTCATCCCGTTCCGCGAGGACGCGGTCATCGGCACCATGTCCCTCGCGACCCTGGTACGCCTCGTGCCGTCACCGCGCCAGGAGGAGGACCCGCGCGCCCTCAGGGCCGCGTCCGGTCACGCCCGGCGCCGTGCCGAGCTGCGCGCGACCGTGCAGCGGACGCTGAAGTCCCAGAAGGGCAAGAACATCCCGGACTACGCCGAGTACATCGCCGCGGGCATCCTCGGCAAGCACGGCTCCGCCTGGTCCACGCCCCCGATCACGCTCTGGCACGCGGGTGAGATCGCCGCGATGAGCGACGAGCTGATCCCCGGCTCGGGCCTGCGAACGCTGACCGTCGCCGCGGACGCCATGGTGATCGCCATCGACGGCGAGACCCAGACCACCGCCTGGCACGACATCTACCAGGACCCGGAGTCCTTCGGCCTGACCTACACCGAACTCGGCCGAGGGGTCCGCATCCCCTTCGAGCTCTACCTCGGGATCTCTCCGGCGGACGCGCGGCAGATCTTCTACGACCGTAACGTCAAGGGCGTCGACGTGGCCAAGAACCTGGCCATGTCCATGGACCAGCGCGACCTCGCCACCCGCCTCTCCCACATCGTCGGCGAGAGGCTCGAGGTCGAGTCGGACGGGCAGCGGGTGCCGTTCGCCAAGCTGGTCAACGCGGGCAAGCGTCAGCTCACCAGGACCGACAAGGAGGTCGTGACGCTGTCCGCACTGCGGGCGCTGATACTCACGACCATCTTCGGCAGCAAGGGCGTGGAGTACTCCGCGGCCAACGTCCACGAGGGCGATCTGCCGTCGCACACCGACGCCGACGAGGTGGAGAGGGTTGTCGTCCGTCTGGTGTCCCGGCTGATCGGGGACCGCTTCCCGGACTTCGCCCGGCGCAACGCGATCACCGCGCCGGCCGTCATGGCCGGGCTCGGCGTCCTGCTGCACCGCGCCACCCCCTGGTGCGCCCCCGTCGACGTCATGAGCTACGAGACGGTGGAGCGCCTGCTCGCCGACGTCCGCTGGGAGCGCGAACCCGCCTACTGGGACGGCGTCTGCGCCAGCGTCGGCTCCACGGGCCGGCTCAACTTCAGCGGCGGTGTGAAGGACTCCGCCGGCCGCGTCGCGGGTGCGCTCCTCGACCCGCACAGCGAGCTGGGACGGAGGATCCGTGGGGCGCGGAGCTGAGCGGGTTCGCGCGCGGGTTCTTCGACAACGGGGCCTTGTCAGCCGAACGCCCTCCCCGGACCGAACGCACCTGCGGTCGCAGCCCACGGCACCCGTATCCGTGACGTCCAGGCTGCGACGCCGGGCCAGGTCCGGGCTCGGCTCGGCGAGGCGGCTCCGCTTCCGCCGGCAGTCGCGCCCTCTCCCTCTCGCACCCGTCAGTTCCCCCTCCGTATCGACACAAGGAGTGACCCCATGGGCTACCCGACCATCTCCGGACTCACCACGCCGATCTCGGCGCCCCCGACCCGCCCGCGCAGGATCGTCCTCGCCGTGGCGGCGACCCTCGCCGGCTGCTCCCTGTCCGCCTGCTCCGGCATCGGCGGCAACCAGACCGACACCGCGCCGCCGGACGCCACCGTCAGCGCCTCGCAGGACACCCGGAGCACCGGGGACGCGCAGGACACTCAGGACGACTCCGCCGGTGACAACTTCACTGTCGCACTGGACAAGACCGCCACGTGGAACAACGGCGTTGAGGCGCACCTGAGCGGCTTCGGCCGGGGCACCTCCGGCGAGTACGCCAGCCCGTCCGGCAAGCCCTATCTGGCCTTCTCCGTCACCGTGCGGAACGGCTCCAAGTCCGCGATCGACCTGAGCATGGTCAGCCTCTCCTGCCCGGACGGCGCCGACCAGATCTTCGACACGGACGCGGGCTTCGGGGGCACGCCGGACACGCACCTGTTGCCGGGCAAGTCGCAGACCTGGAAGGCGGCTTGCGAGTTCCCCAAGACGGCCGGAAGCGCCCAGATCGAGATCACGCCGGCCGACACCTCCGGCAGCGGCTGGTACCGCACGGCGATCTTCACCGGCCAGGTGCGGTAGCCCGGACCGCGGGCCCGCTCACGCCCGAGCGCACACCTTGTGCGGCCACCGCTCACCCCACCCGCGACCCTCCTGGGAGGACACCGTGAAGACCGCAGAGCACACCGAGCTGATCCGTCGCCTCGCCGACGACTTCACCGCCCTGCAGACGGCCGTGCTCTCCCAGGTGAACGGGCCTCCGCCCTCGCCGATTTCGCCGATACGGACGAGGGCGGCGGCGAACACCGGGCGGCGGAGATTCCGGCCGACGCGGACCGGTACGCCCGGCTCGCAGACCTCCCCGACACCCCCGTAGTGGCCGTGGCCGACGCCGCTGGACAGTCTGGTGCGCCACCGCCACCGCCACCGCCAGCCCGTCCAGGTCCGCTGGCTGAAGGGCGACATCGGACATGACCTCAGCGAGACCGCCGACGCCCTCGCCCCTCTCGCCCTGCGTCGCGCCACCGGCCGCGTCTCTTCCACAGCCGCCCGGAAGGAGGAGGCACAGATCCTGCGCTCTTGCCGGACAAGTGGATTCGGAGCGCAACCCGAAGTGAGGGGCCGAAGAGTGCCACCCGAACAGCAGTCCATTGGACGGCCTTCGCTGCCGTTGCTGCCACCTGCGCCGATAACGTTCGGCTGTAGGTTGCATTGACTGATGTGCCGAGCTGTCGCGTGGGGGCGTGACGGGTACGGACGCATCGCGGTGATCCTGCAATTGCCACAGGGGGTTTGTGGTATCGGTGGCGTGATGCGGAAGACCGTTCCATGCCGGGGATTTCACGAAGAGGGCATTGGAACATCTCTTTTGGGGACAGAGTGGATCATTCTTACCAATTGTGGCAGGACGTGCTGGCCGAGGAGTTCTTCGGACGGCAGCACGCCGGCCACCCCACGCTGTTCTACGTCGACGACGACGTGGAACAGGAACTCAGGCACGGATACGGCCTGGAGGAGCCCCTCGCCCGGTGTGTGGGCAGGTTCCTGCGGTTGGGGACCGCGGAACCGTACAGCGCACTGGAGGACTACCGCTGGCGCAGGCGGCAGCACGACAGGGACGGCGCGCCCGCCTTCCTGCCGCTGCTGGCCTGCTCGGTGATCGCCGCGTCCCGAATGGTGAACGACCGGAATCACCGGGCCACCGCCTACCACGCCCGCTTCTCCGAGCTGTTGACCGGTGACGAGAACCTGTTGGGGAGCCACCACTACGAGCCCGTGTCCCGTATGTGGCAGGTGCTGGCCTCCTGGCAGCACAGCCAGCAGGGTGCTCGGGGCCTGTGCACCCTTCCCGCCCCCGCCGACCTGCCCTCCAACCGCAGCAGGATCGGGTTCGCCCAGTCCCAGGCGCTTCTCACCGGCGCGGACCGGTCCCTGCTGCCGAAACTCTTCCGGTCGCTGCGGGAACACGGCACGACCTGGCCCCTGCCGGGGGAGACGCTGCTGGCCCAGATCGAGATCCGGGGCATGGAGCAGCACTTCTCCAAGAACTTCCGCAACGCACTGCGGGAAGAGGAGTTCCGTCCCTTCCTCGCAAAGCTGATCGGCAACTACGCGGCTTCCTGGGACGGTTCGGACGAGCTGGTGCCCACCGGCGTCACCCGTGCCGAACTCCTGGTGCGGCTGGACGCGGGGCGTCTCGGCTGGGTGGCGCGCATCCGCTCCGCGGAGCAGAAGGAGCGGATCGAGCTCAAGGGTGGCGTCGTCCTCGAACAGCTCGGCGACACCGCCTACTACGAGGTGACGGGCCTGCCCTCCCCGAGCGCCGACACTCTCACCAAGGGCATCCGCCGCGATGGGGACGGCCTGGTGCTCAGCCGCCCGGCCTCCTCCGTCCTGGTGCTCGCACGGGACGACGTACTCGGCGTCTGGACCGGCACCGACGGCTTCCGCCCGGGAGAGGCACACGTGGTGCTCGCCGCCCCGACCGCGCGGCGCGACGTGCAGCGGCTGCTGGACAAGGCCGCGACGACGGGCCGGAGTGTCGACACCGGCAAACTGGCGTGGGTACCGCAGGGCTGGTCCCTGCACAAACCCGTCACGTTCGCTGACGCGGTGACCCTGCGCCGGGCGCTGAAGGAGGTCCAGGGCGCGGTGGGCCTCCTTCAGCCCCCGGTGCAGTTCAAGCTACGCCTCGAGGGCGGGCTGAAGCTGGCGCCCTCGCTCGATCCCCACCTGTACCTGCGGGGAGGCGAGCCTCAGGTGGTCCTCCCGGACACCACGGAGGGCACGGGCACCCTTCTGGTCGACGGCAAGGAGCGGCCCGGGCTCCGGAAGGCGATTGCCGCGGGCAGCCCTGTCCCCCTGGCCGTGCTCCGGCTGGAGCCGGGCCGCCACACGGTGAGCTACGCGGGCGCGGAGATCGGCTTCGCCACCGCGGACCAGGCCGTCGTCGAGCCGAAGACGACCAGGGTCTGCGGCTTCACCGTCACGGACGGCAAGGCCTCGGCCTCGCCCTGCCTCCTCGACGAGCGGGACCTGACGACCGCCGTCACCGGCGCCGACTGCACGGGCGCCGCCCTCCAGGAGACGCCAGCCGTCGTGGAGTTGTGCCGCCGGGACGCGGACGAGGTGCTGTTCGCGGCGGCCGACGGGCGGCTGTGGACGCTTCAGGCCCCGGAGCAGCCGGACTGGTGGACCGAACGGCTCCCCGACACCCCCGCCTCGCGGCGCTTCGAGGCCGGCTTCCACGGCATCGGCGGCTGGATCCTGGAGCGCCGGAGCGGACGCTGGAGGGGACGTCCGGTGAACCCCGGAACACCGAAGCCGGAGAGCGGCGGCAACCCGCGGGCCTGGGCCCGCGCCGTTCTCAACGCCCAGCAGGCGTCCGACGAGCCCTCGTGGAGCGCGTACGTGCTGGCAGCGAAGGAGGTGAACCGATGACGGGACCGATGAACAACGCCGAGTTCGGCGGGACCCTTCTGCGCTGGCTGAGCGAGAGCCGCAGCGGCAGGGTGTCGGCACTGCGCGACGGAGTCCGCGGCCAGGCCCGGGCATGGGGGCTGGAGCTGAAGGAGTACGCCGACTGGAACTGGATACGCAAGGCCGCCGCCCTCGGCTTCATCGACGTGGACCTGCGCGCCGACCGCTGGTCGGCGGCCCCGCCGGTTTTGACCCGGCTGCCGCACGCCGATGGCCTCGCGCTGCTGACCGGCGCGCGCACGGCGCGGATCAGTACGCGCGTCGAGCACGCGGCACGGGAGTGGATGGAGCTGATCACTGTCCCCCACGCGCCGGAAACCGGTGAGGCACCGCTTCCCGACACCCTCCTGCTCCAGTACGAGGACCCCCGGGCCCTCGAGGAAACCGCGGAGTTCCTCGGGCTCCGTTACGTGCCCTGCGCCGCCCTGGAGCTGATGAGGCTGCTTCCGCAGGCGACACCGGGCCCCGAATCCGCGCCGCCCGGCGGCAGCACCGCCAACACGCTGGAGAGATACGAACCCCGCATGCGCCGGTTCGTCCCCGTGGCGGGAGACGAGGAGGACGGCCTGTACCGGTGGCGCGGAGCCGACTACGCACGCCTGACCCGGGTCCGCCGCAATGGCGTCTTCCACGCGGTGGACCGTGAGACAGGCGTCTACCTGGAGCTCGCCCGCCACCGCACCGGCGTGATGCGCTGGCGGCCGGAATCCGGCCAGGGCCGGGCCGGCGTCGGCCGGCTCTTCGTCGACCGGTACGCGCCCCTGCCCGCCCTGCACGAGCGCGCGGCCGTGCTGTGCAGCGGCTTCCCGCCCGCGACGGGCAAGCAGGCGCAGACCAGCGCGTACGACAACGTGCCGAGGGTGCTCGCCGAGGCGATCGCGGCCTCGCTGCGGCAGAACCTGGAGATCATGCCGCGATCGGTGGCAGTCACCGGTGGGAGGACCGAGTGAGCGTGGAACAGCAGACGACGGTGACGGACACCGATGTCCAGGACGTCATGGGCACGTTCGACGACCTGCGCAGCGCGCTCTTCCGCTACTACGACACCCCGTTCAGCGTCGACGACCGCTCCGTCATGGAGGAACGGCGCAATCTCCTGGACCGGGACAACGGGGCCTGGCGCGAACCGTTGATCGAGCTGCGCCCGCGGTACGCCTCCCGGGGTGTCGGCATCGCGGAATCCTTCGCCCAGGCAGGGGCGCACCCCGACGCGGCCGAGTTCGCCCGCTTCACCCTCCCCGCCGGCGTGACGAGCCTCTACCAGCACCAGCACGACGCCCTGGTCGCCGCCTGCGCGGGCAAGGACTTCGTGGTCACCGCGGGCACTGGTTCCGGCAAGACGGAGTCCTTCCTGCTACCCGTTCTCGCAGACCTGGTGGCCGAGTCCGCCGACTGGCAGGGCACCCGTGCGGTGCAGCCGGAATGGTGGCAGCACGACGGTGACCACGTGCCCAGCCGACAGCACGAGCACGGGCACCCCGCCGCCGTGCGCGTGCTGATCCTCTATCCCACCAACGCCCTCGCCGACGACCAACTGGTCCGGCTCCGCAAGTCGCTGGACAGCCGCGAGGCCCACGCATGGCTCGACCGCAAGCGCAACGGACACCGCTTCTACTTCGGCCGCTACACCGGGGCCACCCCCGTCTCCGGCAGCCGCGACTCCGAGCCGGCGCGCTTCCGTCTCCGGCAGTACCTGCGGGAGGTGCAGGAGCGGCAGCGCAAAGCCGACGCGAAGCTGGGGGAGGAGCTGCGGCCCTTCATCCCGCGCCTCGGCGGAGCGGAGATGCACGCCCGCTGGGACATGCAGGCCGCGCCGCCGGACATCATGGTCACCAACTACTCGATGCTGAACATCATGCTGCTCCGCAAGCAGGAGGAGCACATCTTCAGCGCCACGAGGAAGTGGCTGGAGGGGAGTGACGACGCCCGCCTCACCCTGATCCTCGACGAGCTCCACATGTACCGCGGCACGGCCGGCACCGAGGTGGCCTACCTGCTGCGCAACCTCCGCCACCGCCTCGGCCTCGACAAGAACCCCGAGAAGCTCCGTGTGCTCGCCGCCTCCGCCTCCCTTGAAGCCGGCCGGGACGACGAGTTCCTGGACGGGTTCTTCGCCCTGCCCCGCTCCCGGCGCGTGATCATCCCCGGCAAGGCGAAGGAGATCCACGGCGGCGGGGGCGACCTCGCCGCACACACCGCACGCCTCGTGCGGGCCGCGACCGACACCGTCACCCACGACGGAGCCGTCGAGCTGGCCCGGGAGACGGGCCTCGGCCCGGCGCTCCAGCGCGCACTCACTCCGGGGGGCACACCGCGTGCCCTGCCCGCCCCCGAACTGGCGAAGAGCCTGTTTCCGGACGCCACCGAGGAGCGGCGCCGGGAGGCGCTGCATGGTCTGCTGCGCGTACTCGGAACCGCGCAGGACCCCGAACTGCCTCAGCTCCGCGCCCACTTCTTCTTCCGGAACATCGAGGGCATCTGGGCCTGTTCCGACCCGAACTGCCCCCACATCCCGGTGGAGCACGGCCCCGAACGCCGGATCGGCCGGCTCTTCGCCGAGCCCACCTCTCGCTGCACGTGCGGTGCCCGGGTGTTGGAACTGCTGTCCTGCCAGGCATGCGGCGACCTCATGCTCGGCGGGTACGCCAGCCCCAAGGACACCCTGCGACGCCGGTTCACCGGTGCCCTCCACACCGACTTCCCGGACCTGGACCTGCTCCCCGACGAGGCCAGCGGCGCACCCACCGCGGCGAACTACGTCGTGTACTGGCCGCGCACCAAGGGCCTCGGGCTCGAGGAGGCCGGCTGGCACGCGGGCCTGTCGGACGGCGGGCCGCAGGTCGGGTTCGAGTTCCGTCGCAGTGCCTACCAGCCTGCCACCGGCCGTCTGGAGAACCGGGACGTCCAGCACACCGGATGGTCGTTCCACATCTCCGTGCCCCTGGACAAGGAGGGCAAGAAGCCGGCCTACGATCCGGCCCTGCTCCAGGCCTTCCCCACCCGTTGCCCCGCCTGCGGCGACGACTGGGAGATCAGGTACGACAGGGACGGCCGTTTCATCCCGCTGGAGTCCCCCGACCGGCTGCGCAACGCACCGGTTCGGCGGATGCGCACCGGTTTCTACAAGATCAACCAGGTGCTGGTGACGGAAGCCCTCGGCCACCTTCCCGACGGTCAGCGCAAGGCGATCGCCTTCTCCGACAGCCGCGACGACGCCTCCGAACTCGCCAGCGGCCTCGCCCTGCGCCACCACCAGGATCTTCTCCGTCTGCTCAGCGCCCGGGCCGTCGAGAGACAGGGCGACCCGTTCGGGGACCTTCAACTGGTGAAGGCCCACTACGACGGGGAGCCGGTCGACCGAGCGGCCGCCCGTGCCGCCATGGCACGGCTGCGGGACCGCGACCCGGCGGACTGGGGGCGCCTGAAGGCGATCCTCTCCGACGACCTCGACGCGGAGCGGGAACTCCTGCCTGATCTGGAACGGAAGTTCTCCGAACTGCCCTCGCTGGACGTCCTCGCCTCCGACCTCGAAGGCATGCTGCTCGCATACGGCACCAACCCCGCCGGTCCCGCGGCCTCCCTCCAGCAGACCTCGGCCGGGCAGCCCTGGACCGCGCTCTACAACTGGGAGCGTGACCGAACAGCGGTGGTGGAGACCCAGGCACAGGAGGAGCTGCTCAACCGGATCCGCTCCCGCCTCCGCCTCGAGACCATCGGAAGCCTCCTCTCCGGCGGCGGCCGCGACTTCGAATCGCTCGGCCTCGGCTGGCTCTGCCTGCGCGACGACCGCTCGCCTCTGGAGATCGGCACGGACAGCGATCAGGCCGTGGCACGTGCCAGTCTGCGCATCCTCGGCCTGATGCGGCGCTTCACCCGGATACGTGCCTCCCTTCAGAGGCCGCCCGCGCCTTTGAAGCGGTTCTGGAAGCAGATCGCCGAACGCCAGGGCACCGATGTGCAGACGATCGCGGACCAGGTGCACGGCGTCTGGAGGGACGCCGTGGTCGAATACGTCATCAACCCCGAGAAGGTGGCGCTCCGCCCCGGCGGGAACAAGACCTGGACCTGCCGCTCCTGCCACCGGCCGCACCTTCACCCGGGCGCGGGACTGTGCACCAAGTGCCTGACCCCGCTGCCTGACGCGCCCCAGCACTACAGCGGCGTCCTGGAGGACGACTACTACGCGTGGAAGGCTGCCCACCGCACCGGTGACTTCCCCCTGCGCACGGCGGAACTCACCGGCCAGACGGACCGGCTGGAGGCCCAACGCCGGCAGAGCCGCTTCCAGGACGTCTTCCTCGGCGACAACGACGTCCCGCAGGCGGACGGCCTCGAACTGCTCTCCGTGACGACGACGATGGAGGCCGGTGTGGACATCGGCCCCCTCAACACCGTGATCATGGCGAACATGCCGCCCACCCGCTTCAACTACCAGCAGCGGGTGGGACGGGCGGGGCGACGTAACAGCCCGGTGGCCGTTGCCCTCACCGTCTGCCGCGGCCGGAGTCACGACGAGCACTACTTCGCCCGCCCGGAAGCCATCACCAACGACCCCACTCCGCCGCCCTACCTGGTCCTCGGCATGGTCTCCGTCTTCCGGCGCGTCCTGCTCGGAGAGGTCCTGCGCCAGGCGTTCGAGCCCCTGCAGCCGGAGGATCGCCGGAAGGGGCCGGACATGACGGCCAACGTGCACGGGCAGTTCGGCCTTGCCGCCGACTGGCCGACGCACCGTGGTGCGGTCCGCCGTTGGATCGCCGGACACCCGGACCGTGTCCGAGCCGCTGCCGCCGCCCTTCAGGCCGGAACGCCGGAGACCATCGCCTCCATCGATCCGGTGGCCGCCGTCGACGAACTACTCGATCAGGTCGATGAGGTGGCGGCCCGGCCGGTCGGCCACTCCGACCTCAGCCAGCGTCTGGCGGAGGCGGGCCTCCTGCCCATGTTCGGTTTCCCGACCCGCTCCCGCCTCCTCTACCGGAGCATCCCGCAGAAGACCTTCCCGTGGCCGCCGGCCGACTCCGTCAACCGTGACATGGCCGTTGCCCTCAGCAAGTTCGCACCGGGCAGTGAGACCCCGCAGGACGGCCGCCTGCTCCGCTCCAACGGAGTGGTCTCCCTCGTCCCGAGCGGTCGCGGAGTACAAGCCGCCGAGGACCCGTTCGGACCGGAACAGCTGGTCGCCATGTGCCGGATCTGCTCCCATGTGGACCCGCAGGCCGCCGTCGACCAGGAGACGGGCAGCGCCGGCACCTGCCCCGCTTGCGGTGCGGAGAGCAAGTACTACAGGGCCGTCCCCTTCCGGGAGCCCGCGGGCTTCCGGGCCGCCCGCGAAGCACGGGATTACGACGGCTACCGGGAAGTCGGCTCCAACGCCACCAGCGCGAGGACCGCCACCGACCTGGAGAAGACCGCCCCGCGCATCCCCCGTGCCGCCGACGACTGGATGGTCGTCCACACCGGCAGCGGCGCTCGCTACATCGTCAACACCAATGCCGGGAAGCTCTTCCGTTTCGTCAAGTCCAACGCACCCTGGCGCGGATACCTGGCTCTGGACAATCCCAAGGCCGAAGCGGACCTGGAGATCGCCCTCGGCGCCACCCAGCACACGGACATGTTCTTCGTGGGGGCCAAGGGCGCCCTCGACAGAAGCAGAGGCCTACGCTTCGACATCTCGAAGTCCCAGCAGGTCGACGGCTTCCCCGAGGCGTATCACGGCCGGCGCGCGGCCTGGTACTCACTGGCGGCCCTGCTACGGCGCGCCGCCGCCCCGCACCTGGACGTGCAGCCGGAGGAACTGCTCAGCGGCATCCACGGGTCGGACGCCCCGGTGGCCGCGCCCGTGATGGCCTACCTGGCGGACAGCCTCGACAACGGCGCGGGCTTCAGCACCCACCTCGGTTCGCGGGAGCACATCGAGGAGTTCCTCCAGGCGGTCGACCAGTACGTGCACGATCTGGAGGCCGATCACCATGCGGAGAGCTGCCGCAGCTCCTGCTACGCCTGCCTGCGCGACTACTCCAACATGCGCCTCCACCCGCTGTACGACTGGCGGCTCGCCCGCGACCTGACCGACGCCCTGCGCGGCCGGAAACTGCGGATCGAACCGGAGAAACACGCCGTCCTGCTCAAGGGCTGGGCAGACGAGGAACCCAACGTCAGTGTGAAGGAGACCGCCGCGGGAGCGGTGGCGCTCTTCACCTCGGATTTCACCGGCGAGCCCGTCGCGGTCGCCGTCAAGCATCCATTGGAGGCCGCCACCGACGAGTGCGGTAACGAGCGGCTCCAGGTTCTGCGCCACGAGGTTCGTGCCGGAGGCCTCGCCGACAGGATCGCGTTCGTCGACTCCTACAGCCTGGACCGGACCCCTGCCGCGGTGATCGAGCAGGTGCACACCTTCGCGGAGGATCTCTGATGACGTCAGGAATCCCGCTCGGAGCGGGCCAGGAAGAACAGGCCCACTTGGAGGAGCTACGGCAGCGCGAGATCGCCCGCCGCCTCGCCCTCCGTCAGGCCCGCGCCCAGAGTCGGACCGCCGGGGAAGGCCCGCGGGTCGTTCAGGCAACCGGTGGCCCTGTTCCGGCTGTTCGGCCGAAGGCACGGCCAGAGCGTGAACCGGACCTGCCCGAGCCGGTCCCCGCAGGGTTCGCCGGCAGGGAAGCCTGGGAGCGCGCCCGCGCCTTCGCCGCGTCGGTGCTGCCCGATGCGGCGAAGGCGGAGACCGCAATGCTCTCCGCCCAGGAGCTGGCCCGGGCCGTGGTCGACGCGGCGTCCCGGAAGGACGACCCGGTCGACGGCGTCTCCGTGCTTGTCATGGCGCAGGACCACGGGCTGGACGTCTTGCACGGCCGGTTCGCCGACCGCGCTCGTGCCCTGCTGGCGGACAAGCCGCTGCCGCTCCTGGGGGAGCCGGGCAGCATGTGGCAGATCTACCAGGACGAGCGTCGCCTCATGGAGACCGACCTGTCGGCTCCCCGCCAGCGGGCGCTCCTGGCGAAGCTTCCCCGGCCGCTTCTCGACGACTACATCGACGAGGAGTGGATCGGGGCGGTCCCCGAGTGCGACGGCACCTCCCGTGCCGCCTACTTCCGCGCCCGCCTGGACCCGGCGTCACTCACCGACGAGGAGATGGACCTGCTCGCCTGGCCCCTGGAACGAGAGCGTCGGGAGGCCGGCCCGGGAACGGAACCCGGCCGTGACTGGCCGCAGGACTGGCGCCTGTTGGTGAGGCTGCAGGCCGGCGACGCCAGGGCCGTCACCGAGGAATGGACCGACCTCCTGCCGCCGACGCAGAAGCTCCTCGACGCGCTGCGCGAGGTGCGGCGGACCGGAGAGGCCCCGGACGACCTTCTCGCCGACGAGCGTCTGTGGGTTCTCCTGGAACGGATCCACTCCAGCGTGCGTAGCACGACCAACAAGAGGTACAACGGCTGGATCGGCGTGCGAACACTGATCAGGGCCGTGCGGCAGATGCACCGTGCCCTCCTTCACGGGGACGAGGAGACGGCGGAACAACGCAGGAGAGCCGCGCTCACCATGGCCGCGCGGCTCCGGCACCACTCGCAGCCGGTGCGCTGGGAGGCTCAGAACGTCCAGGCCTATCTACGCGCCGGCCAGGAGATCGCGGAGTCCCTCAGGCTCCTGGAACAGGATGTGGAAGGCCGCCCCCCGGTGTGGGAACAGCTCGGCGGAGGCACCATGGCCACGTTGCGGAGGAATCACGGTTTCCTGGGGGACCGGTCCGGTGGAGAACGAGACCAGCCGCTCAACCCCTACCTGGTACTCGGTGTCCCCGACGGGGCGGTGGACTGGAAGAAGGTCTGGCGAGCCCTGAGGAAGGAGCTCGACGACAGCGGCCGTGCCCGGATCAACCGGGCCAAGGACATGATCGAGAAGGCCGAGCGGCAGCAGCAGGAAGTGCCTCGATTCGCCGTCCCGCTCGCCCCGCACCGCTGGGCGGACCCCGTCGGCACGAGCCACCGACTCGAACTCCCGCCTGAGCCCCTGCCAAGGCTCACCGAGCCGCCCACGGACAGCGACCGCGCGTGGTCCCGCACCGAGGCGGCCCGAGAAATAATCACCAGGGCGACAGAACACCTTTCCCTGGCTGCCGAAGACCTCGCAGCCCTTGAAAACCCAGAGAGCAGCACCACATGAGCAACGGAGCCGGTCAAGGCAACGATGGTTCTGGCCCCCGTGGCGACGTAAAGCAGCACCAGGAACGTGCATCGAGGGACGGGAGCGTACGCAGCCTCGGCGAGGCCAAGGCCGCGGAGACGAGACCCTGGAGGAACGCCGACAGCGGTGTCCCGGGGTTCGCTCCGGGAACCTTGGATGCGGCTGGGATCATGAAGACGGTCAACGAGACGCTCCTGCCTGTGGTGGAAAGAGAGCTGGAGACTGCGACAGGCAGGCTGGGCGCTGCGTTGGCCGGCAAGGAGACCGAAGCCGATCTGGTCGCTGCCTTCCGGGCCGAGCTGATGCGTCGGGTTCTTCCACAGTTCACCGAAGCGGTCCGCATGGGCGTGCTGGAAAGCATCCGGACGCGCCATATGCACTTGGCCCAACTGGCCGTCCTGCACCGGCACGCCCTGGAGGCGAAGAAGCTGACAGCAGTGTTCGCGCGTATCCACCATGAGGCGACAAGAGCCGGTTTGCAGATCGTTGACGACGCAGGCGATCGCTCGCTGTTCAACGTGGTGGAGGAGCCTCCCGGTGTGATGCAGCGGGGCCCGTTCGACTTCGAGCTTGTCGCGCCGGCCTACGTCGACAAGGAGTCCGGGAAGCTCGTCGAACGCGGCTGGCTGCGGGCCGTTGCCGGGGAGGAAGCTCCTGCTGGGGAAACCGCCGGGCCGAGCGCTGCCGCCGCGGAGGACGCCGATGCAACGCCGACCTACCGGCAGGCGCTGCGTGCGGCTGCGCTCAAGCGACTTGGTGTGACGCAGAGGGGAACGCGATGACCTTCGGTATCGACTTCGGCACCAGCAACTCCGTGGTGGCTCACTGGAACGGGCACACCACCGAAGTGTTGCCGGTCGACGGCGACAACGTACCCGCCCAGTGGCAGATGTCGGAGTTCGAGCAGCTCTTCCCCTCCGTGCTGTCCGTCCGTGACCTTCAGCGCACCCTGTGCTTCGGCTGGGAGGCGAAGACGGGTACCAGTGAGCCGCTCGACGCCGTGAAGCGCATGCTCGGCACCCGCTCCGGTGCCGAGAAGGACGGTGACGCCGACGGCCTCGAGGTCGCCGCCCAGCTCGAGGAACACCACGTCTGGGTGGGGTCGGAGAAGTTCCACAGCACGGTCGCGGCCGCCGCTCTCTTCAGCAGGATGAAGGAAGGCGTCTCGGCTCAGCTGCTGGACCTCTCCGACGCGGTTGTCACCGTCCCCGCCAAAGCCACGGGCGGTGCCCGCTACCGTACCCGTGCCGCGGCGGCACTTGGCGGGGTGAGGGTCCGGGCCCTGCTCAACGAGCCCACCGCGGCCGCGATCTCGTACGTCCGGGATGTGCCGATCCCAGGTCGTTTCCTCGTCTTCGACTGGGGCGGGGGCACCATCGACGTCACGGTCCTCGAATACGACGACGGCCTCTTCGAGGAGCAGACCTCGCGCGGTATCACCGCTCTCGGGGGCCTGGAGTTCGACAACGCTCTGGCCCGGCTGATCCAGCAGAAGATCGGTCTGAGCGCAGAGCGGCTGACCAAGGCCGAACGACGTCGGTGGCGCCGGTCTGTCGAGCTGACGAAGATCGCCCTGTCGTCCGTGCCGATGGACGGAGCGCTCTTCTTCGACCTCCCGGTCGGCCTCGCCCCCTCGATCTCGAAGCGTGAGGTGAGGATCACCGCGGCCGAGTACACCGAGGTGATCACCCCGCTCATCACCCGCGCACTGGAGGCGGTACAGCAGGCCTTGGAGGACTTGGCCATTGCCCCGGACGACATCGACTCCGTCCTGATGATCGGGGGCACCTCGCAGATTCCCCAGGTGCGTCATGCCTTGGGCGAGCTCATCGGCCATGACCGCGTCGTCGACAGCGGCCTGTGCCGGCCCATGACCGCCGTCGCCCGCGGCGCAGCCATTTACGCGGCCTCCCTCGACGGCGAACTCGGCGACGACAGCGAATTCTCTCTGGTGACCAGCTACGACCTGGGCACGGCCGTGAGCGCGGGCGAACAGAAGGGCTTCCGCGCCATCATCCGGCGCAACGCCACCCTCCCGGCGGAGGGTTCGGCCAACTTCTACCCGGACACTCCGGGCGCTTCCTCCGTGCGTGTGCCGGTGATCGAGGGCGAGGTCGGCTACCCGGCCGACAGCGACCGTGCCTTCCCTCTGGCCAACATCGAGGTGGACCTCCCGAACCGCGAACAGGACATCCGCCGGAACAAGATCGAGATCAAGTTCCGCTACAACGAGAGCGGCATCCTGCGCTTCACCGCCACCCACGCGGCCACCGGCAAGCAGCTCGCCGAGCGCGAGATCGATTCCTTCGGTCCTGACGGCACCCCACTGCAGCACGGCCTCGACGATGAACTGACCCGCCTCTTGGCCCACACCGTTCGCCCGTTCGCCGACGGCTCCTCCAACGTCCGACACCTCTCGGCAGCCGAATCAGCCAACGCCCGGCCCGCACCGATCGACATGTCCCTGCGGACGGTGGAGGCTGATCCGGCCGTAACGGTCAACGGTGAGCCGCAGGGCGTGGTGACGGGGGGACTTTGATCAGCCTCCAAGCAGAGACCCCAGTCGATCTGGGGTCTTTCTGTTTGTCTGGGTGTGGGGTGACCCGCCGTGTGAGCAAGAGGCCGGGTCGGTATTGCAATGGGTGGTCCAAAATCGTAGGCTCCGGGTATGGCCCGACCGAGGACGTTCGACGAAGAGCAGGCTCTGGACGCGGCGATGCGGACCTTCTGGCGGAAGGGGTATGAGGCCACCTCCACCGAGGATCTGTGTGCCGCCACCGGACTGGGGCGCAGCAGTATCTACAACACCTTCAAGAGCAAGCGCGCCCTGTTCCAGCGCGTCCTGGACCGCTACATGACCACCATGAACGCGGGTCAGCTGGCCGTGCTGGAGGATCCGGGGCTCAGTGGTGCCGACCGGATCCGCGCCCTGTTCGCCCGGGTGCTCGACGGTGACGCCGAGAACCGGCCCACCGGTCGCAGTCTGGGCTGTCTCGGCGTGAACACCACCATCGAACTCGCCGGACGCGACGCCGTCGCGGCCGGGATGCTCGAGCGTGACACGGCCCATCGGCTGGACGCCCTGCGTGCCGTCGTCGAGGCCGGCCGGCGTGACGGCAGCATCACCTCCTCCCGGGACGCGGGCGACTTGGCCCGGTTCCTCAACGCCACCATCGCGGGCCTGCGTGTTTCCGCCCAGGGCGGCGCCGACCGCGCCACGCTGGACGCCATCGTCGCGATCGCCCTCGACGCGCTGACTGCCTGACCCCGGCCGGCTGCCGGGCCCCGTCCGCTGGTTCGGTGGGGGCGTGGCGTGTCGTGGGTCTTGTTGCTGACCTATTTTTGAACTGATCTATCCAAAATTCCCTGTCGTGACCCACGCATGTCCTTGTTTTGGACAGATCAGTGCATAACTGAGCTGCCCGCCATCCAGCGCGGGTCCGTACCCGAAGGAGTAACCACCGTGCCCCGTGCCGTCTACGTCCTGGCGCTCGGCATCTTCGCCATGGTGACCAGTGAGTTCGCGGTCGCCGGCCTGATGCCGCAGATGGCCGCCGGCCTGCATGCCACCGTCCCGCAGATCGGCTATCTCATCACCGCGTTCGCCGCCGCCATGGCCCTCGGCGGCCCGGTGCTCACCGTGGCGGTGATGAAACTCCCGCCCCGCACCGCCCTGCTGGTGCTGTTCGCCGTGTTCCTGGCCGGCAACGTACTCGCCGCCACCGCGACAGGCTACGGCACCATGCTCGTCGCCCGCATCGTGACCGGCGTCGCCTCCCAGGCCTTCTTCGGCGTCGCCATCTCGCTGTGCGCCCGGCTCACCCGGCCCGAGATCCGGGGACGGGCCATCGCCGTGGCCATGAACGGGCTGATGCTCGGCACCCTGCTCGGGCTCCCGCTGTCCACCCTGATCGGCGAACGGTTCGGCTGGCGCGCCGCCTTCTGGGCCGTCTCGGCGCTCGCCCTGGCCGCCGCCGCGGCCACCGCCGTCGGCGTACCGCGCCTCGCCGCCGCCCCGAGCGGGGGCCTGCGTGCCGAGGCCGGTGTCTTCGCCCGGCCCCGTCTGTGGCTGGCGCTGGCCACCAGCACGCTGATCATCGGCGCCACCTTCTCCGCCTTCAGCTACTTCAACCCCATCCTCACCGGTCTCACCGGCTTCTCCGCGGGCACCGTCCCGCTGCTGCTGATCGCCTACGGTGCCGCCACCGTCGTCGGGAACACGGTCGTCGGGCGGTTCGCCGACCGGTACACCCTGCCGGTCCTCGCCATCGGCCTGGCGCTCAGCCTGCTCTTCCTGACCGGCTTCGCGGTCTTCGCCGGGGTGCCCGCCCCCGCCGTGATCTGCATGCTGGGCGTCGGTCTGGTGGGCGTCACCATGAACCCGGCGATGGTCACCCGGGTGCAGCGCGCGGGCAACGCCGGGCCGCTGGTCAACACCGTCCACTCCTCCTTCATCACGCTCGGCGTCATCCTCGGCTCGTCCCTCGGCGCCGTCGCCATCGACCTGTGGAGCCTGCGCGCCCCGCTCTGGCTCGGCGCCGCCCTCGCCGCCCTGGGACTGCTCACCGTCCTGCCCGAACTGGGCCGCACCGGCGGGACGTCGGCCGGCATGCGGGCCGGGGTTGCGGAGGGAGCGACGACAGGGGTCGGGGGAGAGCCGACCGGCCCGCGGGAAACAGCGCACAAGAACTGACCGGCCGGCGGACGCCGGTCCGGCGGCGCCGACACCCTGCCGGGCCGGGTGCCGGCATTGCGTCCGGGACTGGATGCCCTGGTCGCGCGGGCTGGGTGTCGGCATAGCGCCGGGTGCCGATGCCTCACCCGGCCGGTAGGCCCGCCCGTCCGCCCCGGCCCGGGCCCCCGCGCCCGCGATCCCTGACGATCACCTGTCGAATCCCTTGACGATCGCCCTCCCGGAGGATTAACTCACGTCCTAAATTAAGTCATGAGTGCAACCCCCGAAGGGACACCGGGACGCATGCGCAGCATCCGAGCCGCGGCCGTAGGCGCCGTCACCCTGTCACTCGCCCTCGCGGCCACGGCCTGCGGAGGCGGATCGGCCACCGGGGGCGGGTCCAACGACTCGCCGAAGACGCTGACGTACTGGGCGTCCAACCAGGGGGCCAGCATCGAGGCGGACAAGAAGGTACTCCGGCCCGAGCTGGACAAGTTCGAGCAGCGGACCGGGATCAAGGTCGAGCTGGAGGTCGTGCCCTGGTCGGACCTGCTCAACCGGATCCTGACCGCCACCACGTCGGGCCAGGGCCCGGACGTGCTGAACATCGGCAACACCTGGAGCGCCTCCCTCCAGGCGACCGGCGCCCTGCTGCCCTGGGACGAGAAGAACTTCGCCGCGATCGGCGGCCGCGACCGGTTCGCCGAGACCGCGCTCGGCTCGACCGGCGCCCAGGGCAAGGACCCGGCCGCGGTCCCGCTGTACTCGATGGCGTACGCCCTCTACTACAACAAGAAGATCTTCGCCGAGGCCGGTGTCTCCAAGCCCCCGGCCACCTGGGCCGAACTGGTCGAGGCCGGCAAGAAGATCAAGGCCAAGGGCAAGTCCCCGCTGGGCGCCGAGGGTTCGAACCTGTCGGAGAACATCCACCACGTCTTCGTCTTCGCCAAGCAGCACGGCGCCGACTTCTTCACCGCCGACGGCAAGCCCGACTTCACCAACCCCAAGGTGGTCGACGCGGTCAAGAGCTACGTCGGTCTGATGGCCGAGGACAAGGTCATCCCGGCCGGTGACGCCGAGTACGCGCAGAACCAGTCCGTCAGCGACTTCGCCAAGGGCAAGCAGGCCATGCTGCTGTGGCAGACCGCCTCCGCCAACCTCAAGTCCCAGGGGATGAGCCAGGACGCCTACGGCATCGCGCCCGTGCCGGTGATCTCCGGTGCGCCCGGCGCCGGCACCCAGGTCAACTCGCCGGTCATGGGCATCAACATGGCCGTCTTCAAGAACACCGACAACCTCGACGGCGCCAAGGAGTTCGTGAAGTTCATGACGTCCGACGAGGAGCAGAAGATCCTCAACAAGGCCTACAGCGCCATCCCGCCGGTCAAGTCCGCGCAAGCGGACCCCGCGTTCGCCGCCCCGGACACCGCCGTGCTGAAGAACACCCTGGCCACCAGCGCCGCCGCGCTGCCGCAGGTCCCGTCCGAGTCGCAGTTCGAGACGACGGTCGGTACGGCCGTCAAGGAACTGTTCGCCGATGCCGCCGCCGGGCGGCCGGTGACCGCCGGTTCGGTCGAGGCCAAGCTGCGCAAGGCCCAGCAGCAGATGCCGGCGGCGTGAGCCCGACGATGACGACCACCGCCTTCAAGGAGCCGGTGCGCCAGGCCCCGTCCGGGGTGGCGGCGCGCGCACCCCGCCGTCCCGGACGGCTGCGCCGCCTCTCGCTGCCGTATCTGCTGCTCCTGCCCGCCCTGCTGCTCGAACTCCTCGTCCACCTGGTGCCGATGGTCATCGGCGTCGTGATGAGCTTCAAGGAGCTGACCCAGTTCTACATCCGCGACTGGGGCACCGCCCCCTGGTCCGGCCTCGGCAACTACCAGGTGTCGGTGGACTTCGACGCCCCCGTGGGCGAGGCCCTGCTGCACTCCTTCCTCGTCACCGTCGGCTTCACCCTGCTGTCGGTCGGCCTGTGCTGGCTGATCGGCACCGCCGCCGCGGTCTTCATGCAGGACACCTTCCGCGGGCGCGGGCTGCTGCGCGCCCTGTTCCTGGTGCCGTACGCGCTGCCCGTCTACACCGCGGTCATCACCTGGGTGTTCATGTTCCAGCACGACAACGGCCTGGTGAACCACGTCCTGCACGACCAGCTGCACCTCACCGACAAGCCCTCCTTCTGGCTCATCGGCGACAACAGCTTCTACGCCCTGCTGACCGTCTCGGTGTGGAAGGGCTGGCCGTTCGCCTTCCTCATCGTGACCGCCGGGCTGCAGAACATCCCCAAGGAGCTGTACGAGGCCGCCGCGCTGGACGGCGCCGGGACGTGGCAGCGGATCCGCCGCATCACCCTGCCCTCGCTGCGCCCCGTCAACCAGGTCCTCGTCCTGGTGCTGTTCCTGTGGACGTTCAACGACTTCAACACGCCGTACGTGCTGTTCGGCAAGTCCGCGCCCGAGGCCGCCGACCTCGTCTCCGTCCACATCTACCAGTCGTCCTTCGTCACCTGGAACTTCGGCACCGGATCCGCCATGTCCGTCCTGCTGCTGCTCTTCCTGCTCGTCGTCACGGGCGGCTACCTGCTGCTCACCTCGCGCGGACGGAGGGCCGCCGATGTCTAGCACCCGCACGCCGGCGACCCCCGCCGGCCGGCCGGCCGCACCCGCCCGCGTCCCGGTGACATCCACCCGCTCGCCCATGGCGCCGGCGCGCTCCTTCCTGTGGTTCCGGCGGATCTTCCTCACCCTGCTCGCCGGGTTCGTGCTGGTCCCGGTGTACGTGATGGTCTCCAGTTCGCTGAAGCCGCTCGCGGACGTCACCGGCGAGTTCCGCTGGCTGCCCAGCGGGCTGACCGTCCGTCCGTACATCGACATCTGGTCGACGGTCCCGCTGGCGCGGTACTTCGTGAACTCGCTGATCGTGGCGGGCGCGGCGACCGTCTGCTCGGTCGTCATCGCCGTGTTCGCGGCCTACGCCGTCAGCCGTTACGACTTCCGCGGCAAACGCGTCTTCACGGTGACCGTGCTGTCGACGCAGATGTTCCCCGGCATCCTCTTCCTGCTCCCGCTGTTCCTGCTCTACGTCAACATCGGCAACGCCACCGGTATCGCCCTGTTCGGCTCGCGCGGCGGGCTGATCCTGACCTATCTCACCTTCTCGCTGCCGTTCTCCATCTGGATGCTGATCGGCTACTTCGACTCGGTGCCGCGCGACCTGGACGAGGCGGCCCTGGTGGACGGCTGCGGCCCGCTGAAGGCGCTGCTGCGGATCGTGGTGCCGGCCGCGAGCCCCGGCATCGTCGCGGTCGCCGTCTACGCCTTCATGACCGCGTGGGGCGAGGTGCTCTTCGCGTCGGTCATGACCAACGACACCACCCGCACCCTCGCCGTCGGCCTCCAGGCCTACTCCACCCTCAACGACGTCTACTGGAACCAGATCATGGCCGCCTCGCTGGTCGTCAGCGTGCCCGTGGTGGCCGGGTTCCTGCTGCTCCAGCGCTATCTCGTCGCGGGCCTGACGGCGGGCGCCGTCAAGTGACCGCCACCCCTGATCCCGAAGGGACTTCCGTGTCCGAATCCATCGACCTCGCCGCCTTCCCGCCCGACTTCCTGTGGGGCACGGCCACCGCGGCGTACCAGATCGAGGGAGCCGTGGCCGAGGACGGCCGTTCGCCCTCGATCTGGGACACCTTCTCGCACACCCCGGGGAAGATCGCAGGCGACGACAACGGCGATGTCGCCTGCGACCACTACCACCGTTGGCGCGAGGACATCGGCCTGATGCGCCGGCTCGGCGTCAACGCCTACCGGCTCTCCGTGGCCTGGCCCCGGGTGGTCCCCGGCGGCACCGGCCCGGTCAACGCCAAGGGCCTCGCCTTCTACGACGAGTTGGTGGACGCGCTGCTGGAGGCGGGCATCACCCCGTCCGTCACCCTCTACCACTGGGACCTGCCCCAGGTGCTCCAGGACCGCGGCGGCTGGCCGGAGCGCGACACCGCGCAGGCGTTCGCCGAGTACGCCTCCGTCGTCGCCGGCCGCCTCGGTGACCGGGTCACCCTGTGGACCACCCTCAACGAGCCCTCCTGCTCGGCCTGGATCGGTCACCTGGAAGGCACGATGGCGCCCGGCTGGACGGACCTGACCGCCGCCGTCCGCGCCTCCTGCCATCTGCTCCTCGGCCACGGCCTGGCGACCCAGGCGGTCCGCGCCGCCGCCCCCGGCGCCCGGGTCGGGATCGTCAACAACCTCTCCACCGTGCACCCGGCCACCGACCGCCCCGAGGACGTGGCGGCGGCCCGCCGGCTCGACGGCCATGTCAACCGCTGGTGGCTCGACCCCGTGCACGGCCGCGGCTTCCCCGCCGACATGGTGGACACCTACGGCGTCGAACTGCCCTTGAAGGACGCCGACTTGGCGGACATCGCGACCCCGCTCGACTGGCTCGGCCTGAACTACTACTTCCCGCAGTACGTCGCCGACGACCCCGGGGGGCCGGCGCCGTACGCCCGTTCCGTCCGGCGCGAGGGCGTCCCGCGCACCGGCATGGACTGGGAGATCGACGCCTCGGGCATCGAGACTCTGCTGCTCCGGCTCACCGAGGAGTACGGCGCCCGCACCCTGTACGTCACCGAGAACGGCTCCGCCTTCCCGGACGTCGTACGCCCCGACGGCAGCGTGGCGGACCCCGAACGCCAGGACTACCTGGAGCGCCACCTCGCGGCCTGCGCCGCCGCCGTCCGCCGAGGAGCCCCGCTGGCCGGCTACTTCGCCTGGTCCCTGCTGGACAACTTCGAGTGGGCGTACGGCTACGACAAGCGGTTCGGGCTGGTCCACGTCGACTACCGCACCCAGGTCCGCACGATCAAGGGCAGCGGCCGCCGGTACGCGGACCTCGTCCGCGCCCACCGCGGCCTGACCCGCCGGGCGGCCTGACCCGCCGAGCGCTCCGATACGCCGAGCGCTCCGAGGCGCCGGGCCGCCTGAGCCCGGCCCGGACGGCCGGTGGACACGGCAGGGGAGTCCGTGTCCACCGGCGCACCGCCACATATGTCATGCGCACGACAAACTTACGGAGTGCACCTCCACCCCACAAGGAGAGCCGCATGCGATCCCGAACCCTGCTCGCCGCCCTCGCCGCCACCGCCCTGCTGTCCTCGGGGCCGCTGCTGGCCGCCCCCGCTCCCGCCGTCGCCGCCCCGGCCGCCGTCGGCTGGGACACCGACCGGGCGGCCGCCGCCTACGCACTGAACCCGGCCGCCGTCACCGCCTCCGGCAGCGAGAACGCCGGCACCGGCCCCGGCCTGGCCTTCGACGGCGACGCGGCCACCCGCTGGTCCAGCAATTTCGCCGACGACGCCTGGATCCGTATCGACCTCGGCGCCGTGCTCCGGGTCGACCGCGTCACCCTCGACTGGGAGGCCGCCTACGGCAAGCGCTACGTCCTGGAGGTCTCGAGGAACGGCACCGACTGGACGCCGTTCTACACCGAGACCGCCGGCACCGGCGGCTCGGTCACCGCGTACACCCACCCCCAGGAGGTCACCGGCCGCTACATCCGGCTGCGCGGCCTGGAACGCGCCACGCCCTACGGCTACTCGCTGTGGAACTTCAAGGTCTACGGCGGCGAACCGGCCCCGGCCGCCACCACCCGCGCCAACCTCGCCCTGAACCACCCGGCGTACGCGAACTACTACCAGGACGCGGCCCATTCACCGGCGTTCCTCACCGACGGCGGCTGGCCGGCGAGCCTCAAGGGCGACGCCAGCCGCTGGTCCAGCGACTGGAACGCGGACCGCTGGGTGTCGGTGGACCTCGGCGCGCCGTCCACCATCGACACGGTGGACCTCTACTGGGAGTCGGCCTACGCCGTCGACTACCTCCTCCAGGTGTCCGACGACAACCGCACCTGGCGCACGGTCTTCGAACCCTCGCCCGCCGAGATCGCCGCCCGCCGCGCCGACGTCAAGGCACCGTCCGACGCGGCCGGTCTGCACGACTCGGTCCGGCTGCCCACGCCTGTGACGGGCCGCTACGTCCGCATGCTCGGCAAGGAGCGCCGCTCCTTCTACAACCCGGCCCCCGCCACCGCCCAGTTCGGCTACTCGCTCTACGAGTTCCAGGTCTGGGGCACGGGCGGCAGCGCCTCGGCCGCGTACCCGGCGCTCCCGGCCGACCCGCCGGGCGGCTACCGCACCACCTTCTTCGACGACTTCACCGGCGCCGCCCTGGACCGCTCCAAGTGGCGGGTGGTGCGCACCGGCACCGAGATGGGCCCGGTCAACGGCGAGTCCCAGGCGTACGTCGACTCACCCGACACCATCGCCACCCGCGACGGCAGCCTGGTGCTGAAGGCCGGGTACTGCAAGGGCTGCACCCGGGCGGGCGGCGGGACCTACGACTTCACCTCCGGCCGCGTCGACACCCACACCCACTTCGACTTCACCTACGGCAAGGTCAGCGCCCGGATGAGGCTGCCGGTCGGCGACGGGTTCTGGCCGGCCTTCTGGCTGCTCGGCAGCGACGTCGACGACCCCTCCGTGTCCTGGCCGGCCTCCGGCGAGACCGACATCATGGAGAACATCGGCTACCCGGACTGGACCAGCACCGCCCTGCACGGCCCCGGCTACTCGGCGGACGGCAACATCGGCGCCCGCCAGACCTACCCCGGCGGCGGCACCGCGGACCAGTGGCACACCTACGCGGTCGAATGGACCCCGACGGCACTGCGCTTCTTCGTGGACGACCGCCTGGTCCAGGAGACGACCCGGAACAAGCTGGAGTCGACAAGGGGCCAGTGGGTCTTCGGCCACCACCAGTACGTCATCCTGAACCTCGCCCTCGGCGGCGCCTACCCGGCCGGCTGGAACAAGGTCACCGCACCCTACTGGGGGCTGCCCCAGTCCAGTGTCGACAAGGTCGCCTCCGGCGGAGTGCGGGCCGAGATCGACTGGGTGCGGGTCGAGCAGAAGGGCTGACCGGGGGTCCCGCCGTACGCCCGTGTTCCCGGACCCGAGCAGGCCGGCTCTCGCGAGGAGCTCCGGGCACGGGCCGCCTCCCGGCGACCGGGCCGGCACCATGAGTGTCACACAAGAGGGTGTAGGGGTGGACGAATGGCTGGTATGTTGCGGCCTACGCCGATCACTCGGGCAGGCGTGACGGCTATTCCTTGCGCAAGCGTCCTACGGTGAGGCGCGTGCACATCTGCCTGCTCCGGGACTTCGGCCGCGGCCGGGACGCCGCGTCCCAGAGGAGGCAGCATGGATGAGAACAGAGCCGTCGGTGAGAGCGCACTCAGGAAGGCCGGGCGGCGGCTCATCCCGGTGATGGTGCTGTGCTATTTCTTCGCCTATCTCGACCGCACCAACCTGAGCGTCGCGGCACTGACGATGAACGAGAGCATCGGCCTGTCCGCCAGCGCCTACGGCCTCGGGGCCGGCCTCCTCTTCCTCGGCTACGTCTCACTCGAGGTCCCCAGCAACCTCATGCTGCACAAGGTCGGCGCCCGGATCTGGATGTGCCGGATCATGGTGACCTGGGGGGTGGTCGCGTCCGCCGGGGCGCTCATCCAGGGCGAGAAGAGTTTCTACCTGTTGCGCCTGCTGCTGGGCCTCGCGGAAGCCGGCTTCTTCCCCGGCATGATCCTCTATCTGACCTACTGGTTCCCCGCCGCCCAGCGCGCCCGCGTGACCGCCCAGTTCATGATCGCCGTACCGTTGTCCTCCGCGCTCGGCAGTCCGCTCTCCGGGCTGCTGCTCAAACTGCACGGCCTGGCCGGCCTGGAGGGCTGGCAGTGGCTCTTCGTCATCGAAGGTCTGCCGTCGGTCGTGCTGGGTGTCATGCTGCTGTGGCTGCTGCCCGACCGGCCCGCGGCAGCGTCCTGGCTCACGCCCGGCGAGCGCACCTGGATCACCTCCACCCTCGCCGCCGAGGAGTCGGCCGTCAGGCGCGGCCGTGAGATGACGGTCCGGCAATCCCTCGGCGACAAGCGGGTGCTCGGCCTGTCGGTCGTCTACTTCGCCCTGGCCTTCGGCCTCTACGGCCTCGGATTCTGGATGCCGCAGATCATCAAGAAGAGCCTGGACATCCACAGCGACCTGCGTGTCTCGCTGCTCACCGCCCTGCCCTACGCACTGGGCGCGGCCGCCATGGTGATCTGGGGCCGGCGATGCGACCGGGGCGGCCAGACCCCCGGCTACACGGCCCTGCCGATGGTCCTCGGCGGTGTGGTGCTGGCCGGCTCCGCCCTGGTGACCCAGAGCCCTTGGCTCGGCTACGGCGGCCTGTGCGTCTGTTCCATCGGGATCATGGCCGCCTTTCCGGCCTTCTGGTCCCTGCCGTCGGGGATCCTCGCTGGTGTCGCCGCCGCGAGCGGGATCGCGGTCATCAACACCCTGGGCAATGTCGCGGGGTTCGTGGGCTCCTACTGGATGGGCTGGATGACCGACCTGTTCGGCGACAGCCGTTGGGCCCTCGTCACGGTCGGCGCGGTGATGTCCGGCGGCGGGCTGCTCGTCCTGAAGGTCGGAAGCGCCCTGCGTCACCAGCCGGACCCCGAACTCCTGACTGGACAGTTGTCATGAAACCCTGACCCCTTAGAGCCCTTGTGTTCAGTAAACGAGTGTCTTAGCGTTCCAATTGATGACTCGATACTGGAACCCTCGCACAGAGGCTCTGGCTCGCGAAGAGCTGGAGCGTCTTCAGCTCGCCAAACTGCGCCGGACAGCCCAGTGGGCGGCCGAACGCAGTCCCTTCTACCGCGCGCGGTTCGAGGCGGCCGGACTACGGCCCGAGAACCTGGAGACCTTGAGCGATGTCCGGCGCCTGCCCTTCACCACTCGTGAGGAGTGGCAGGCGTCGCAGATCGAGGCCGCCCCGTACGGCACGCTGGGCACGATCGGCGTCGACCAGGCGATCCGCGTGCACACCACCAGCGGCACCAGCGGCCGGATGCCACTGCGTGCCCTGGACAGCCGTAAGGACTGGTCCTGGGCCGCCGAGATGTGGTGCTACGGCCTGTGGGGGGCGGGCGTCCGCTCCACCGACACCGCGTACGTGGCCTTCGGATACGGCTCCTTCATCGGGTTCTGGGGGCTCCACTACGGTCTGGAGAAGCTCGGCGCGCTGGTCGTCCCGGGCGGCGCCCAGAGCACCGAGAACCGGGTCCGTCAGATCATCGACTTCCAGGCCACCGTCGTCGCGTCGACGCCGACGTACGCCCTGCGCATGGCCCAGGAGGCGGAGCAGCTCGGAGTCGACCTGCGCGCCGCGCCGGTGCACACCCTCATCCTCTCGGGCGAGCCGGCCGGGTCCATCCCCGAGACCAAACGGCTCATCGAAGAGGCCTGGGGCGCCCGCGCCTTCGACACGGCGGGCATGACCGAGATCTCGACGATCTTCATGTTCGAGTGCGCGGAGCAGCCGGGAGGCGCCCACATCATCGAGGACCACCTCCTGGAGGAGGTCGTCGACCCCGCCACCGGAGAGCCCGTCGGATTCGGAGAGCTGGGCGAACGCGTCGTCACCAGCTTCGGCCGTTCCTCGTTGCCCCTCCTGCGGTACCGCACCGCGGACCTGGTGGTCCGGGTGCCGGGCACGCGCTGCCCCTGCGGCCGCGTCTTCGACCTCTACGAGGGCGGGGTGCAGGGCCGGGCCGACGACATGAAGGTGGTCCGCGGCACCAACGTCTACATGCGGGCCGTCGAGGCGATCGTGCGAGGCACCGGCGGGGTCGAGGAGTTCCAGCTGCGCATCCACCGGGAGGGCATCCGGGACGAAGTGACGCTGCGCGTCGAGCCCTTGGCCCCGTACGAGGACGAGAGCGGCTGGCGCGATCTGGCCGACCTCATCGCGCGGGAGCTGGCACACGCGCACGAGGGGCTGCGTTTCCACGTCGAGCGCGCCGAACCCGGCTCGCTGCCCCGCTTCGAACTCAAGGCCAAGCGGCTGGTGGACAACCGGCCGGCACTGGAGGTGGCCCATGTCCGCTGACGACCACACAGCGCCGCCGGCCGCGGCGTTCACCGGCGAGCCGGACACCGACCTGCTCGGGCGTCCCCTCCGGCTCCGCGACCGTGAGCTGCTGCACGCCTACCGCATCCTTCGTGACCTCGCCTCCGACCCCCAGTCGGAGCCATGCGCCGCGGCCAACACCCGGGCAGCCCTCGCCCACCTGGCCGTGGCCGTCACCGACCTGGGACTCGCCTACGAGCACCTGGTCGACCTGGGCGTCTGAAGCGCGCCGCACCGAGCCGCGCACGGCGGCCCGCCGAGAGGAGCACCGTCCCGCAATGTCAGCCATACGCATCGCCTGTATCGGAGCCGGGCCCGGCGGTCTGTACTTCGCCGCCCTGATGCGGCAGCGGAACCCGGCCGCCCGGATCACCGTGTGGGAGCGCAATGCCGCCGACGACACCTTCGGGTTCGGCGTGGTCTTCTCGGACGAGACCCTGCAAGGGGTCGCGCAGAGCGACAGGACCGTCCACGAGCGCATGGCGAGCTCCTTCGTCACCTGGGACGCGATCGACGTCCACTACCGCGGCCAGGTGGTCACCTCCGGCGGCCACGCTTTCGCCGCGATGGGGCGCCATCAGCTCCTGTCGATCCTTCAGGAGCGCTGCCGTGAACTCGGCGTGGACCTCCGGTTCGGCACCCCGGCGCCGGATCCGGCCGAGCTGTCCGACTACGACGTGGTGGTCGTCGCCGACGGTGCCCGTTCAGGGACCAGGCAACGCCACGCCGAACGGTTCGGACAGCGGGCGGAGGAGCGCCACTGCAAGTACATCTGGTTCGGCACCGATCTGCCCTTGAAGTCCTTCAAGTTCTTCATCGCCGAGACCGAGTACGGCGTCTGCCAGGCTCACGCCTACCCGTACAGCGAGGACCGCAGTACGTTCATCATCGAGATGCCGGATGCCGTGTGGCGCCGGTACGGCTCCCCGGGCGCGGACGGCGAACCGGTCGGTCCCGAGGCCACGGCCGACTGCGAGCGGCTCTTCGCCGGTGCCCTGGCCGGGTACCGGCTTCTCACGAACCACAGCAGGTGGGCCGCCTTCACCACCATCACCAACGAGCGGTGGCACGACGGCCGTACGGTCCTGCTCGGCGACGCGGCCCACACCGCGCACTTCTCCATCGGCTCCGGGACCAAGCTGGCCATGGAGGACGCGGCCGTCCTCGCCCAGCGGCTGGCCGGCTGCGCGGATCCGCTCGCGGACGTCCCGGCGGCCCTGGACGCCTACGAGCAGCAGCGCCGCCCGGTGGTGGAGAGTCTGCAGCGCAGCGCCCGCGCCAGCCTCGAATGGTTCGAGCACCCCGAACAGTACGTGGGCCAGGAGCCGCTCCAGTTCGCCTTCAACCTGCTGACCCGCAGCCGCCGGGTCACGTACGACAACCTTCGGCTGCGCGACCCGGATTTCGTCGCGGAGGTCGACGCCTGGTTCGTCGGGTCGGAGATCCGCCGCGGTACCGTCCCGGAAGGCACCGGGCCCCGGCCTCCCATGTTCCTTCCCTATCGCCTGCGCGGCCTGGAGCTGCGCAACCGTGTCGTGGTCTCCTCGATGGACACCTATTCCGCGGTCGACGGCCTGGTGGGCGACTTCCATCTGGTCCACTACGGCAGCCGGGCCCAGGGCGGGGCCGGACTGGTGATGACGGAGATGGTGTGCGTCTCGGCCGAAGGGCGCATCACTCCCGGCTGCGCCGGGCTCTACGAGCCGGCACATGAGGCGGGCTGGCGGCGGATCGTCGACTTCGTCCGGGGAACCGGCGCGCGCATCGGCGTCCAGCTCGGCCACTCCGGCCGCAAGGGGTCCACCCGGCTGATGTGGGACGGCATCGACGAGCCGCTCCCGGACGGCAACTGGCCGCTCCTCGCGCCGTCCCCCCTGCCGTACCTGCCGCACGGACAGGTACCGAGGGAGATGACCCGCGCGGACATGGAGGTGGTCCGCGATCAGTTCGTCGCCGCGGCACGGGCCGCCGAGCGGGCCGGCTTCGACCTGCTCGAACTGCACTGCGGGCACGGCTATCTGCTCTCCAGCTTCATCACGCCCGTGGCCAACAGGCGCACCGACGCCTACGGCGGCTCGCTGGAGAACCGGCTCCGCTTCCCGCTGGAGGTCTTCGACGCGGTCCGCGCGGTGTGGCCCGAGGAGCGTCCGATGACGGTCCGGATCTCCGCGACCGACTGGGTCACGGGCGGGCTGGGAGATGACGAGGCGGTGCGCGTCGCCGAGGCGTTCGCCCGGCACGGGGCGGACGCCATCGATGTGTCCACCGGCCAGACCACCCCCGACGCCCGGCCCGCCTACGGGCGCAGTTACCAGACCCCGTTCTCCGACCGGATCCGCAACGAGGTGGGGGTCGCGACCGTCACCGTGGGCGCGATCAGCAGTGACGACGACGTCAACAGCATTGTGCTGGCCGGGCGAGCGGACCTGTGCGCCCTGGGACGGCCGCACCTGTACGACCCGTACTGGACGCTGCACGCGGCAGCGGAGCGCGGGGTGCCCGAGGCGGTCGAATGGCCGGTCCAGCTGCGGGCCGGCAGCCGCAAGCCGCCGACCGGCCGTCGGTGACCGGCCCCGGGACGGAAGCGACCGCCCCCGGGACGACTCGGCACACCGTCGGCGAACCGGACCGGTCCGGGCCGCGTCTCAGAGGAGGACGGCGACACCCTCCAATTCGATGAGCGCCTCTTCGTCCCACAGCCGGGTGACGCCGATGACCGCCATCGTCGGGTAGCTGGAGCCCACCAGCCGCTTCCAGATCAGGCCCAGCTCGCGCGCGTGGGCGCGGTAGTCGGCCACGTCCACGGCGTACACCGTGCATTTGGCCAGGTCGCCGGGGCCGGCGCCGGCGGCCTGGGCGGCGGCCAGAAGATTGGCCAGAGCCTGCTCGAACTGCGCGGTGATGTCATCGCCGACGATACGGCCGGCCGCGTCGAGCGCGGTCTGACCGGCCAGGAAGATCAGCTGTCCGGGGCCCGTGACACGGACCGCGTGGCTGAAGCCGGTGGCCGGGGCCAGGTGTCCCGGGTTGATCCGTTCCATGCCGCTCATGACTGCACGCTCCCCCCGTCGACCACCAAGGACTGCCCGTTGAGGGCCCCCTCCTGGACGAGGAGGCCGATGACCGCCGCCACCTCGCCGGGCAGGATCAGCCGCCCGATGGGCTGCGCCGCGGCCAGCTTCGCCCGGATGCCGTCCGCGTCCCGGCCGGTGCGCGCGGCGATGGAGGCGACGGAGCGGTCCGTCATGGGCGTGTCGACATACCCCGGGCAGACGGCGTTGACGGTGACGCCGGTATCGGCCAGCTCCGCGGCGGCGGACCGGACGAGTCCGAGCACCCCGTGCTTGGCCGCGGTGTAGGCACTCACATACGGGGCCCCGGTCTTGGACGCGACGGAGGCGACGACCACTATCCGGCCGAACCCGGCCTTGCGCATCGTCGGCACCGCTCGCCGCACACAGCGGAAGGGGGCCGTCAGGTTCAGCTCCAGCTGTCGGTCCCACAGGGTGTCGGTGGTGCTCTCGAGGCGGGCCGAGTCCCCCGCGCCGGCGCTGTGCACCAGGACCTCCACCGGGCCCCAACGCTCCTCGCAGGCCGCGAACATCGACTCGATGTCCTCGGGGCGGGTGACGTCCGTCGGCAGGACGAGGCTGGGGCCGGGCAACCGGGCGGAGAGCTCGCGCAGCGGTTCCTCCCGGCGTCCGGCCAGGGCGACGCGGTGACCCTGGCCGGAGAGGAGTTCGGCCACGGCGGCACCGATGCCGGATCCTGCCCCGGTGACGAGACAGTTGCGTATGTCCATAGGCCGGGCTCCTTCATCGAGGCGCCTGACGCCTCCCCGGGGTGCCGTCCGCGCGCCCCGGGGACCGTCCGTGCGCTTGTGTCACTTATAGGTGATCGTCGCCTGGTCCAGGTCGCGCACCGCGCCCTCGGAGGCAGAGGTGGTGAAGGCGGCGTACACCCGCAGGGCGTCGCTGATCGGGCGGTCGCGGTCGCGCGGCACGAAGCCGCCACCGTTCACGAGCCGCTGCCGGCGGGCGGCCAGTTCCTCGTCCGGGACATCGAGTTCCAGCGTGCGCGCCCCGATGTCCATGCGGATGATGTCGCCCTCCTCGATGAGGGCGATCGGGCCCCCCGCGGCGGCCTCGGGCGAGATGTGGCCGACCGAGACACCGGCGGATCCACCCGAGAACCGGCCGTCGGTGATGATGGCGCACTTCTTGTCCAGGCCCTGGCCGCGCAGGTAGCTGGTCGGGTACAGCATCTCCTGCATGCCGGGTCCGCCGCGCGGGCCTTCGTACCGCACGACGATGACGTCGCCCGCCTTGATCTCCTTGTTGAGGATGGCGGACGCGCATTCCTCCTGGCTCTCGAAGACGCGGGCCGGCCCGGCGAAGGTCTCCATACCGGCGGGGACGCCCGCGGTCTTGACGATGCCCCCGTGCGGGGCGAGGTTGCCGTACAGCACGGCCAGGCCGCCCTCGGGGGAGTGGGCGTGCTTGACGGAGCGGATGCAGCCCTTCTCGTCGTCCAGGTCCAGCGAGGCGAACCGGTTGCTCTGGCTCATCGGCTTGATGGTGCGCACACCACCCGGCGCGGCCTTGAAGAACTCCACCGCCTCGGGGCTCGGGTCGGTGCCGCGGACGTCCCACGCGTCCAGCGCCGCGCCGAGCGTCGGGCTGTGGACGGTCCGCGCGTCCTCGTGGAGCAGCCCTGCCCGGCGCAGTTCACCGAGGAAGGCGGGGATGCCACCGGCCCGGTGCACGTGCTCCATGTGGAACGGGCCGCTGGGAGCGAGCTTGGCCAGGTTGGGGACCTGGCGGGAGAGCGCGTCGATGTCCTGGAGGGTGAAGTCCAGTTCGGCCTGGCGGGCGGCGGCCAGCAGGTGGAGGACCGTGTTGGTGGAGCCGCCCATGGCGATGTCGAGGGCCATGGCGTTCTCGAAGGCCTTGCGGTCGGCGATGTTGCGCGGCAGGACTCCTTCGTCGTCCTGCTCGTAGTAGCGCTTGCCGATCTCGACGGCGAGGCGTCCGGTCTCCTCGAAGAGCTTGCGCCGCGCCGCGTGAGTGGCCAGGACCGAACCATTGCCCGGCAGGGCCAGACCCAGTGCCTCCACCAGACAGTTCATGGAGTTGGCGGTGAACATGCCGGAGCAGGAGCCGCAGGTGGGGCAGGCGGACTGTTCGATCTCCGAGACGTCCTCGTCGGAGTACTGGTCATTGGTGGCCGCGGAGAACGCCGTGACCAGGTCCATGCCGATCATGTCCGGGCGGTTGCCGGAGCCGGCCAGCTTGCCGGCCTCCATGGGGCCGCCGGAGACGAAGACGGTCGGGATGTTCAGCCGCAGCGCGGCCAGGAGCATGCCCGGGGTGATCTTGTCGCAGTTGGAGATGCACACCAGGACGTCGGCGCAGTGGGCGTTGGCCATGTACTCCACGGAGTCGGCGATGAGTTCGCGACTGGGCAGGGAGTAGAGCATGCCGCCGTGGCCCTGGGCGATGCCGTCGTCCACGGCGATGGTGTTGAACTCGCGCGCCACTCCGCCGGCCGCCCAGACGGCGTCGTTGACGATGGTTCCGACCTCTTGGAGGTGGATGTGCCCGGGGACGAACTGCGTGTAGCTGTTGGCGACGGCGACGATCGGCTTGCCGAGGTCCTGCGGCTTGAGTCCGGAGGCGTACAACAGTGAACGCGCGCCCGCCATGTTGCGTCCGTGCGTTACGGTCTTCGACCTCAATGTGGGCATGGGGGCTCTCCTTGCGGCTTTGTGACAGGGCGGCTCGAGCGACGGCGTAGGGCGTATGGGCCCGCCCCGGCTCGGATGCGATGAGCTTCATGGGTGGTCAGCTCGACCTGTTGTGCCCGGAGTTGCGCGGCAGCGAGGCTGGATGGCTGAGCAGGGCGTCGCGGGCTTCATTCTTCCACGATCGCCCGCCAAGGGCTACTTTCAAGTGCTTGGCTGTCCGGCTGATCGTTCGACCAGTGCACGAATGTCCGATCTCGCTGGCTGGATCTATGCGCTGACTTTCGGGATCTCCCGCTGAGAACACACCCTGGAGGGTCGATGGTGCTCGCGTTCGAAGGTGAAGAGCCGCAGTTGGCGGAGGGGGTGTACGTCGCCGAGAACGCCACGCTGGTCGGCGCGGTGTCGATAGGCGAAGGCAGTTCCGTCTGGTTCGGCGCGGTGCTGCGCGCGGACCAGAACCGGATCCGCGTCGGGCGACGGAGCAACATTCAGGACAATGCCGTGTTGCACGCCGACCCGCCGGACTACCCCGGCAGCCCGCTGGTCCTGGGCGATGACGTGACGGTCGGTCACGCGGCCGTCCTGCACGGCTGCCGGATCGGGGACGGGGCGGTGATCGGCTCCGGCAGCATCGTGCTGGACGGTGCCGAGATCGGTGCGGGCGCGCTACTCGGCGCGGGTGCGCTGGTCCCGCCCGGCGCCTCTATTCCGCCGGGCGTGCTGGCGGTGGGTGCCCCCGCGAAGGTCGTACGGGAGTTGACGGCCGAGGAGCGCGAGGGGCTGACCCGGCCGTCCCGGGTCTACGAGTCGCTGGCGGTGCGCTACCGCAAGGGCGCCGGCGACTGACGTGAGCGCAAGGGGCGACAGGACGTAAGGATTGAGAAACTCCAATCCAGTGAGCAATTGTCTCCTGTCTTGTCCGTCAACTGAACATCCGTTAAGTTGACGGGGGTGGCGGGCACCTCTGGCCTGCTTGCCCCACCGCGCCCGACTCCAGCCGAGAGGTAGCGACATGAAGGTCTTCAACGACCCGATCGAGTTCCGCGATCACAACCTGAAGGTCCGTGAAAGCGGCCGGCAGATAGGGCTGTTCGCCACGCTCGGCGCGGTCCACCGCGGGCACCTGAGCCTGGTGGACCGCGCCCGGGCCGAGAACGACTACGTGGTGTCCAGCGTCTTCGTGAACCCGCTGATGTTCAACGGCGGCACCGAGGAGGCCGATGCCTATCCGTACGACCCCACCGGTGACCTCGAGAAGCTGGAGGGCAAGGGCGTCGACGCCGTGCTGGTGCCCTCCCGGGAGGCCGTCTACCCGCCGGGATATGTCACTCGTGTGACCGTTCCGGACCTGGAGGGCCGCTACGAGGCCGCCCGCATGCCGAACATGCTCAGCGGCATCTCCACCATCTGCACCAAGCTCTTCCAGCTCTGTGTCCCGCACCGCTGGTACTTCGGTGAGAAGGACGCCCAGCAGCTCGCACTGGTCAAGCAGGTCAGCAAGGACCTGAACTGGCCCACGGAGATCGTCCCCTGCCCCAGCATCCGCGAGGAGGACGGCCTGCCGTTCAGCTCCCGCAACAAGCTGATGAGCCCCGAGGAGCGCGCTCTGGCCGGCTGTGTCGTCGACGCGATCCGTGCGGCGAAGGCCCTGTACGACACCGGTGAGCGGGGGGCCGACGCCCTCGCCGCCGCGGCCGCCCGGGCGGTCGAGGCGACCGCGGCGAAGCTGGACTACGCGGCGTTGGTCGACAGGAACTCGTTCCAGGACCTGACCGAGGCCACGGACGACGCCCTGCTGGTCGTCGCCGCCGACCTCGGCCGGCTCCGCGTGCTCGACAACCACCGCCTGTCCCGCCCGCTGCCGCCCGAGGTCGCGGCCCGGGCCAACTGACAACGGCCCGGTGGCAGTCCAGCGGCCGGGGATCTCCTTCGGCGACCACCCACACGAGCAGCGGAGATTTCAGCATGCCTCACATCGATGACATCGACATCACCGATCCGCGCTTCTACGCCGCCCAGGACCCGCATCCCGTCTTCGAGCGCCTGCGCCGCGAGAAGCCGATCTTCTTCCACGAGGAGGAGGGTTCCCAGGGGTACTGGGTCCTGCTGAAGCACGACGACCAGTCCCGGGTGCACAGGAACCCCGGCACCTTCACCACCGAGTACGGCGTCACCCTCGACACCTTCCGTGGTGACCGCCGGGACCCGGCCGCCGGAAAGATGCTGGAATTCTCCGTCCCCGGCCACCACAAGGTGCTGCGCCGGGAGTTCAACAAGCACTACAACCGCCGCGCCATGGCGCGCATGGAGGACCAGGTCCGCACGTTCGCGCGGAGGACCATCGACGCCGCCCTCGCCCAGGGCGAGGAGTTCGACTTCGCCGCCGAGATCGCCGACCGCGTCACCTCCGCGGTGGTCTTCGGCCTTCTCGGCTTCCCCGAGCGCGACTGGCCCGAGCTGTTCGACCTCAGCCGCCGGTCGCAGGAGGAGACGAACGCCAACACGTGCCCGGTCAGCGGCCACTTCGACACCAGCGCCAACGCGGCCAACCACGAGCTGCTGAAGTACCTGATGCGGCTGCTGGCCTCCGACGAGTGCAGCGGTCACCTCAAGATGCTGGCCTCGCTGCGCTTCGACGACAAGCCCCTGACCGACGAGGAGACCATCCTCAACTGCCTGAACATCATGCAGGGCGGCAACTCCACCACCCGGCACGCCGCTTCCGGCGGCATCCTCGCCCTCATCCAGAACCCGGACCAGGCCGAGCTGCTGCGCGAGGACCGCTCCCTGCTGCCCGGGATGGTCGAGGAGACCGTCCGTTGGACGACCCCGGCCATCCACTTCATCCGCAAGGCCACCCGCGATGTCGAAGTGCGCGGTCAGAAGATCAGGAAGGGCGACGCGGTCACCGTCTGGACCATCTCGGCCAACCGGGACGAGGACGTCTTCGAGGCTCCCTACCGGTTCGACATCACGCGCAGCCCCAACAAGCACCTCGGGTTCATCGCCGGCCCGCACATCTGCCTGGGCATCCATCTGGCGCGGCTCGAGATGCGGATCCTCTTCGACGAGTTCCTGAACAAGACCAGAGAAGTAGAGCTGCGCGAGGAAGTGAAGCGCGTGCCGTCCAACTTCATCGCCGGCATCGAGAGCCTGCGCGTCGGCGTCAAGGCCGCCTGACCCGGCCCGGCCCGCCGAGTCCGCCGACCGTCCGGCACCGCCGCACCGCACCCACAGCAAGGAGGCCCACATGCCGCAGCAGACGCACGAGTCCCTGGAACAGATCCAGCAGACCGTCCTGGAGATCATCAACAGCAAGGTGGAGGAAGCCCGCATCGGTGCCGAGGACAACCTCCTCGACTGCGGGGTGGACTCGCTGCTCGCCGCCCAGATCGTGGCGGCCCTGGAGATCCGCTTCGACGTGGAACTCGTCGAGGAGTTCTTCGCCGCTCCCACCGCCGCGGCCATCAGCCGTTCGATCGTAGCGGCAAGGACCGGTTCGTGACCTTGGGGCCCTCGGCCGGATCAGCCCCGGCCCTGTGGAGCGCGGCGCACCGGGCGCGTGCCGCCGACATGGCGCAGCTGGTCGCCGTGGCCGCGGCCGACCACGGGGACCGCGTCTTCGTCCAGCCGGCCGAACGAGGCATCGCCCCCGTCACCTTCCGTGGGCTGGAGGCCTTCGCCGCCGGCCTGGACGCGTATCTGGAGGGCCTCGGCGTGCCCCGCGGCGCGACCGTGACCACGCTGTTCCACAACTCCACCCTGGCGGCACTGCTCTTCCTCGGCACCCTCGCCGGGCGCCGCGTACTGGTTCCGCTCAACCCGAAACTGGGGGCGGGCGAGATCGGCGGCATCCTCGCGCGCACCGCCCCCGACATCCTGATCCACGATGCGGCCGCCGCGTCCCGCATCCCCGACGGTGTCCACCCCGCGCACATCGTGCCGGTGGCGGACCAGGGCGCCTTCATGGAGTCGATCCTGGCCCTGGGCGGCGACGGACGGCTCTCCTCCCGGATGGACCTCGCCGACGCCGACCCCGGCCGTGACGCCGAGATCGTCTTCACCTCCGGATCCAGCGGGCCTCCCAAGGGCGTGGTGCTCCCGCACCGCAGCCTGTTGTCGGACTCCTTCGCGCTCGGTGGATGGTTCGGCATCGGTCAGGAGGACACCTTCCTGACGGCCTGTCCCCTCTTCCACAACAGCGGGCAGGTCTTCACCACCCTGACCCCGCTGTGGTCCGGCGGCCGTACGACGGCTGTCCGCTCCGAAGTCGCGATGCTGCGCTTCTGGCCCACCGTCGCCAAGTTCGCCCCCACCTGGACCCTCGTCGTCAACGCCTACATGGCCCTGCTGGCCGAACGGCCCCAGGACGCGGTCCCGACCGGCCTCAAGGGGATGCTCTCGGGCGGCTCGCGTCTCGACGGCGAGCTGATCGCCCGCTTCGAGTCCGCCTTCTCGGTCCCTGTGCACCAGGTGTACGGGCTGACCGAGACGACGTCGGTGGCGACGGTGGAAGCCCCGAACGATCCTGGCCGAGTGCTCGGCAGCGCCGGCCGCACCCTGCCGATCTGCCGGATCCGGATCGTCGCCGAGGACGGCACCGACCAGCCGGCCGGCGAGAACGGCGAGGTATGGATCCGGGGCGAGAACCTCCTCACCCGCTACCACGAGGATCCGGAGCTGACCGCTCGGCAGATCCGGGACGGCTGGTTGCGTACCGGGGACATCGGCCACCTGGACTCCAGCGGCAACCTCTTCATCGTCGAACGGCTCGACAGCATGCTGTTCGTGGGCGGCGAGAACGTCTACCCCTCCGAGGTGGAGAACCTCGTACCCGAGTTGGAGGGCATCGAGGAGGCCGTCCTGAGTCATGTGCCCGATCCGGTGATGGGCTCCGAACTGGTCCTGGTGTACGGCCTGGCGGAGGGCGCGCCGCCCCGCGCGCAGGACTGGCTGCGCGTTCTGCGGGCCAAGCTCAGCACCTTCAAGGTGCCCAAGAGGCTGGTCCCGGTCACGGACCTGGGCATCGCCGAGCTCCCGCGCGCCGCCAACGGCAAGATCCTGCGCCGCCGGGTGGAAGAGCTGCTGGCCGAGCGTGTCCGGCCGTCGGAGGAGGACGAAGGGTGATCCACCACTACCAGGGCCGCGTACCCGATGTGAGCCCCACTGCCTACGTGGCCCCGAGTGCCGACCTCATCGGCGCCGTGACCGTGGAGGACCAGGCCAGCATCTGGTTCCAGGCGGTTCTGCGAGCCGATCAGAACGAGATCCGGATCGGCGCCCGCAGCAACGTCCAGGACGGCACGGTCATCCACTGCGACACCTCGCAATGGCACGGCCGGCCGGTCGTCATCGGCGAGGACGTCACCATCGGCCACAAGGTGCACCTGCACGGCTGCACCATCGGCGACCGCTGTGTCGTCGGCAGTGGTTCGGTGGTGATGGACGGCGCCGACCTGCCCCCGTACACCTTCGTCGCGGTCGGCAGCGTCGTACGCCCCAACTACTCGCCCAAACCCGGGATGTTGCTGGTGGGAAACCCCGCCCGGGCGCTTCGTCCGCTGACCGACGACGAGCGGGACTACATCGAGCGGGCCTGCGGTTCCTACCTCGATCTCGCGAAGAACTACTCCGAACGAACCGATTGACCGGACACCACAGCAGCGGGGAATGAGGCAGCAGCCATGACCATGCTCGATCCGAGTACCCACACCCACTGGCATTGCGGCGCGCTCACCGTGCGCTGCCGTACCCGGGCTGCCTCCTCAGGGGACTGGGACATGCTGGTGGACTCCCTGGACAGCCGTCCGGGAGGGCTGCTGGAAAGCGCCATGAGCTACCCCGGCCGTTACACCCCGTGGCGGCTGGGTTTCACGGAGCCCTTCCTCGTGTACGAGGCGCTGCAGCACGACTTCCGGTTCACTCTGCTGCGCCCCGATGCCGGCCCGGTGGCCCGTTTCGTCTTCGATGTCCTGGCCGGCGCGCCCTCGGTGGCGGACCTGGCCTGGTCCGCGGACGGATCGGTGTTCACCGGCACGGTCGTGCGGGGCCGGCCGGAGCTCACCGAGGAGATGCGCACGACCCGGCCGACCTCGCTGGAACCGCTGCGCCTGGCCTCGGCGGGCCTGGCGACCGACCAGGACCATCATTTCGGGTGGTACTCGGCCTTCGGGTACGAGCTCCTGGCCGAACTCGACCCGATCACGCCGGGGCTGCAACGTCCCGACGACCTGCGCAAGATCGTCGCGTACTTGCCGGGACGCCTGCTGACCGCCGGAGCCGAACGGGACCGGCTGACCGAGCGGGTGTACACCTTCGACTCCGGTCGCTCCACTCCGTCGGGCACCGATCTCCGCGGAACCGCCGCGGGGGAGGCCTTCACCGAACTCGTCGACAGCAGCCGTTGCGAGGCCGGTACCGACGACAAGAACGAGTACCAGGAGGGGGTCCGTCGCTCGCTGGACTCCTTCGGCCGCGGCGAACTCTTCGAGGTGGTGCTGAGCCAGACCATCAGCCGGCCGGTCGAGGCCCGGCCCAGCACGGTCTACCGCCGGCTCGTGGCCGCCAATCCGGCGCCGTACCAGTTCTTCTTCAACCTCGGGCGCGGCGAGTCGCTGGTGGGCGCCTCACCCGAGATGTACGTACGGGTCACCGGCGACCGCGTCGAGACCTGCCCCATCTCCGGCACCGCCGCCCGCGGCACGGACGCTCTGGAGGACGCGGAACGCATCCGGGACCTGCTCGGCTCCGAGAAGGAGGAAGCGGAGCTGACCATGTGCACGGACGTGGACCGCAACGACAAATCGCGCGTGTGCCGCCCGGGCACGGTCGAGATCATCGGGCGGCGCCAGGTGGAGGTCTACAGCCGGCTGATCCACACGGTGGACCACGTCCACGGCGTCCTGCGCGAGGACTGTGATGCCTGGGACGCCTTCCTCAGTCATATGTGGGCGGTCACCGTCACCGGCGCCCCCAAGCACGTGGCGACCCAGTTCATCGAGGACAACGAGCGCTCGCCACGCCGGTGGTACGGCGGCGCGGTCGGGGTGTTCCGCTTCGACGGCACGCTGGACTCGGGCCTGACGCTGCGTGCGGCACGCCTGAGTGCGGGCGAGGCCGAGGTGCGGGTCGGCGCGACGCTTCTGCTGGGCAGTGATCCGGAGGCGGAGGAGCGCGAGACGCGGCTGAAGGCGTCGGCGGTGCTCAGCGCCGTGACGGGGGCGTCCCCGCCGGGAGCGGGCCAGGTGGTCGTGGCCGGGCCGGCGGGCCGGGGCACGGCCGACGCCGTCACCCCGCCTCCGGACGGGCCGGCGCTGCGGGTGCTGCTGATCGACCACGAGGACTCGTTCGTCAACACCCTGGCCGACTACTTCCGGCAGACCGGCTGCGCCGCCAGCACCCGCCGGTGGGGTTTCGACCGGGGCTACCTCGCGGATGCCGACGCGGTGGTGCTCTCGCCCGGACCGGGCCGGCCGGAGGAGTTCAAGATCTCGCAGACGGTGCACGAGTGTTCCGTGGCCGGCATCCCCGTGTTCGGAGTGTGCCTGGGCATGCAGGGCATCGTCGAGTACTTCGGCGGCCGTCTGTCGGTGTTGCCGCGGCCCGTGCACGGCCGGCCGTCCGAACTGCGCGTGCGGAAGCCCGACGACCCCCTGTTCGAGGGGCTGCCCGGCCGGTTCCCCGTGGGCCGCTACCACTCACTGCACGTCCTGCCGGAGGACGTACCGGATTGCTTGGAGGTGACAGCGCTCTCCGAGGACGGTGTCGTCATGGCCGTGCGGCACCGGGAACTCCCGGTGAGCGGAGTGCAGTTCCACCCCGAGTCGCTGATGTCGCTGAAGGGCGGGCACGGACTGCGGCTGATCGGGAACGTGGTGCGGACGCTCCGGGCGGCGCGGCCGATCGCCCGCTGAGCGTTCGCGGCGGGTGCCGGCGGTCAGGCCTTGGTCTGGCCGCTGTGGCTTTCCAGGATGATCATCGCTTCGCTGCGCTGGAGGTTGGGCACGGCGCGGATCGACCCCAGCATGACGTCACGCAGATGCGGGTGGTCACGCACGCGCACCTCGATCACCAGGTCCCAGGCTCCGGTGGTGAGGTAGACCGTCTGGACTTCCTCGATCTCCAGCAACGCGTCCACGGTCTGCTCGATCCCGCTGTGCTGGTCGACCAGTGCCCCCACGAGTACGTCCACGCCGAAACCGAGCGCCGCCGCGTCGATGTCGGCGTGGTAACCGAGGATCACTCCGGCCGCCTCCAGCCGGCTGATCCGCTCCGAGACGGCGCCGGGAGACATGGAGATCTCGCGGGCGATGGCGCGGGCCGACTGCCGCGCGTTGTTCACCAGGTGTTCGATGATGCGGCGGTCGGTCTCGTCCGGCACGTAGGGCGAAGGGGTATCGCGGAGAGCGGCGGCGTCAGCGCTGGGCGTCTTCATGGTGGATGGTCCTCGCTCTGCGGGTGCGGGCGCCTCGTCGGCTGGTTGCCGTAGTGACATATCAGATGTGGTTGGTGGACAAAAGTATATGCGTTTACCCATCCTCAGATAACTGGGCCGACGATACGGCTTGTTCTCCGGACGATTGTCCGGAAGAAGGGGGTGTCACGGTAATACCTCCATGGTCGCCGCCGGATCGATCATGGATGAACGTATCCTGAACTCTCTTCCCACTGGACAACTGTCCGCACAGATAGTTACTCTGCGGTCAGACTGTTCTGTCGACTCTGGCGCGTGCCAGGCAGGGGAGTGTTCATGTCGAGAGTTGCCGGCCTGACGGGCGAGAAGGCCCGGGACACCAAGTTCAACTCCCTGCGCTACACGCGGGAAGGCTGGACCGCGACCGTCACCATCGACCGGGAGCGCACCCTCAACAGCTTCTGCCTGGAGCTCTTCGAGGAGGTCCAGGAAGCGTTCCGGCTGGCCGAACGGGACGACTCGGTGGCCGTCATCGTCCTCACCGGCAGCGGTGACCGGGCTTTCTGCTCCGGCGCCGACCTGCGCGAGCACTGGGAGCTCTGCCAGCGCCCGCGCGACTACAACAAGTGGATCCGCGAGTTCATCGCCATGCAGACGGCGATCATGCGGTGCGGCAAGCCCACCATCGCCCGTCTCAACGGCCTGGTCCTGGGCGGCGGCAACGAACTCAACATGGCATGCGACCTCGCCATCGCCGCCGACGACGTCGTCATCCAGCAGGCCGAGCCGGCCCGCGGCAGCGTCTCCGGCATCGGGGTCACCCAGTGGCTTCCCCAGCTCGTCGGCGACCGCAGGGCCCGCGAGGCGGCCTTCCTGTGCGAGAAGATCACGGCCCGGCAGGCCCTGGAATGGGGCATGGTCAACCGGGTCGTACCGCGCGACCAGCTCGACGCGGCGGTCGCGGAGATGGCGGCCAGCCTCGCCGACAAGTTCCCGGAGGCCCTGCGCTACGCGAAGGTCCAGATGAACTCCGCCAAGGAGATGATCTGGGCGCTCACCGCCCCGCACGCCGGCGAATGGCTCGGCATCCACAGCGGCTCGCCCGAGGCGTACGAGGGCATGCGCTCCTTCCTCGAGAAGCGCGAGCCCGACCGGCTGGCCCTGCGTACCGCCGCGGTGGAGGACCGTTCGCCCGAGTTCATCGACGGGCCCCCCGTAGTGACCTGCGGCAGCTGCGACGCCACCGGCCTGCCGGCCGGCCATCGGTTCTGCGGCCACTGCGGAGCGGCCCTGGAGAAGCAGGCCGGTTGACCGACCTCCCACAACAGTGACGGACACGAAGGGCCGCTCTCATGAATGTGACGGAGACCCCGGACCAGGCTCGGTTCCGGCACGAGCTTCGAACCTGGCTGGACGCACACGTACGCCCGGAATGGCGTGAGCCCGGCTTCGAGGAGCAGGCCTCGGTGGCACTGCGCTTCGCCGTCCGCCGCAAGTGGCACCGCACCCTGGCCACCGGGGGCTGGATCGGCGTCGAATGGCCCGTCGAGTACGGCGGCCGCGGACTCACCCCGGTGCACGGCCTGATCCTGAGCGAGGAACTGGCCCGCGCCCGCGCCCTGCCGATCGCCGACTGGGTCGGCGTCGAACTGGTCGCACCCACCCTGCTGCGGTGCGGCAGCCACGAGCAGCGGGAGCGCTACCTGCCGGGCATCATGGACGGCTCTCAGGTGTGGTGCCAGGGGTTCTCCGAGCCGGCGGCCGGATCCGACCTGGCCGCCGTGACCACCGTCGCCACCCGGACCGCAGACGGTTACCGCATCAGCGGTCACAAGCGCTGGACCAGCTGGGCCCAGTTCGCCGACTTCGCGCTGGTCCTGGCCCGCACCGGAGACCCCGCCGAACGCCATCGCACGCTGAGCTGCTTCATCGTGCCGCTCGGCTCCCCGGGCGTCACCATCGAGCCGATCCCCATGCTCTACGGCGACGCCGAGGAGTGCGACCTCCACCTCGACGACGTCGAGGTCCCCGCCGACGCCCTGGTCGGTGAGGAGAACAAGGGCTGGCGCACCGTCATGACCAGTCTCACGCTGGCCCGGGGCAGCGCGACGCTCATCCGCATCGCGGCCCTCAAGCGGACCTTCGACGGGCTCACCCGGGACGTGTTCGCTCCGGGTGTGCCGGCCGCGGGGCTGCCGGACGACAGCGTTCTGAGATCCTTGGCCTTGCTCCACGCCCGCCTCGAGGCGCTCGGCCACCTCGCCCGGCGCAAAATGGGGGAGATGGAGGACGACGGCCTGCCGGGCCAGATCGCCTCCACCGAGAAGCTCCTGTGGGCCCGCCTGTCCAGCGACATCGCCCGCTTCGGGATGGAGACCCAGGACCTGGACGGGATCGTCGAACCCGATCCCACCGGGGTCTCCACCGGTTGGCGACGGGAGATGTACCGCGCCATGGCGAACGAGATCGAGGGCGGCACCAACGCCATCCAGCGCACCACCATCGCCCGGCACGTCCTCAAGCTCCCCTGCTGACGCCAGGAGTCCGTCATGCACTTCACCCTGGGGTCCGACCTCGTGGCCCTGCGCGAGCACGCTCTCAAGACCTTCCGCGATGCCGCCCCCTCGGCCGAGCACTCGCTCTACGACGACCTGTGGGCCGCGGCGCCCGTGCCCGACGACGACAGCCTGCTGCGTGCCGCCCTGATCGCCGAGGCGGCCGGAGCCTCCTGCGGCCCGTTCCACCCGGGCGAACGCATCGCCCTCGCCTGGATCGCGGCTCGCCACCCCGGGCTCCGTCCCGTCCTGGAGTCCGCTCCCCACGTACTGGCAGCGGTCTGCCAGGGCACTGACGGCGCCCTGGAGATCCGGCGCGGCGCCGGCACATTCGCCGTCGACGGCACCTTCCGCGTTCTCGCCCCGGACACCGCCACCGCCGGCCACGCCCTCGTCCTCGCGGCCCACCGCCGACGGCGCTTCCTGGTGTCGGTACCGCTGGCCGGTCGTGGAGTGCGGGTCACGTCATCCCGTACCGTCCAACCGGACCGTCGGCTGCTCACCGTCACCCTCGACCAGGTGGGGGTCCCGGAACATCAGGCGTTGTCCTGGGACGCGGAACGCGCCCTGGTGTCACTGGGCCAGGTCCTCGCCGCGGCGGAGCTCCTCGGCGTCATGCAGTGGACCCTGGACGCCTGCGTCGACCGGGCCCGCAGCCGTGAACAGTTCGGCCGTCCCATCGGCGCCTTCCAGTCCGTCGCCCACACGTGCGCCGACATGCTCTGCGCGGTGGAGCTCAGCCGTTCCATGGTGTACGCCGCGGCCGCCCGGCACGACGGTTCCGGCGCCCCGGAGGCACACACCGCCGCGGTCACCCGGATCCTGCTGCGCCACGAGTCGCTCCCCGTCCTCACCGAGGCGGTCCAGCTGTTCGGCGCGGACGGCCTGCGCTGGTCCGGCGACCTGCATCGGCAGCTGCGCCGGTGCCAGGTCCTGCGCAGTCTCTGGGGCACGCCCGCGTCCACCACCGACGACGTCATCGAGTACCTCAGAGGCCAGGTGGCCGCCGCCGCGGCGGAGTAGGAAACGAGCACGATCCACGGAATGGAGAGGTACACCCATGCTGGATGTCAATGAGCCGGACCGGGCGGCGCTGCGCACCAGGCGCGTCGCCGTTCTCGGATACGGCTCGCAGGGCAGGGCGCAGGCACTGAACCTTCGGGACTCGGGCATCGACGTCGTCATCGGTTTACGCCCGGGGTCGGCCGGAGCGTCCCGCGCCGCCGAGGACGGACTGCGGGTACGCACGGTGGCGGAGGCCGTCGCGGGTGCGGACCTCGTCGCCGTGCTCGTCCCCGACACCGCGCAACCCGCCCTGTACGAGAAGGAGATACGGCCCGCCCTCGGACCGGGTGCCTTGCTGCTCTTCGCGCACGGCTTCAACGTGCACTACCGGCGCATCACCGCTCCGGAAGGGGTGGACGTGGCCATGGTCGCACCCAAGGCTCCCGGGCACGCCGTGCGATCGACCTACACGGAGGGCCACGGTGTTCCCTGCCTTGTCGCGGTGGAACAGGACGCCACCGGTGACGCGTGGTCACTCGCCCGCGCCTACGGCGACGCGATCGGCGGGGGCAAGGCCGGTCTGCTGCCCACCACCTTCGCGGAGGAGACCGAGACGGACCTCTTCGGCGAGCAGGCCGTGCTCGTGGGCGGGGTCACCGGTCTGGTCAAGACCGCCTACGAAACCCTGGTCGACGCCGGCTACCAGCCCGAGTCCGCGTACTTCGAATGTGTCCAGGAACTCAAACTGGTCGTGGACCTGATCCACGACCACGGGATCGCGGGCATGCGTACGTTCATCTCCGACACCGCCGAGTACGGGGACTACTGGACGGCCGACAGGCCCGTCTGGGCGGCCGTCCGCAAGCACATGAACGAGTTGCTGGCCGACATCCGAAGCGGCGCCTTTGCCGCACAGTGGGTGTCCGAGGACGAGCGGGGCCGCCCGGCGTTCGACGCCGCCCGGGCCGAGGCGGCGGCCCACCCCGCCGAGGCCGTGGGGAGCCGGCTGCGGAGGCTCGCGGGCTGAGAGCGGAACCGTCCCTACCGGGCCAGGGAGCCGGTCGGCGTCGCCCTGTGGTGCCGCGGGCCGTGCACCTTGTCGTAGCGCTTCTGGACCACGGCGACTTCGAGTCGCCCGGACAGCTGTCCTTGGGGGCGGCCGTCGTCCAGAAGCCGCGTCACGTCGGACCGGATCTCGCAGGATCCGCTGATCCGGATGACGGCGTTGCACCGCCCGGCCACCGTGTGCACGGTCAGGCTGTCGCCGTGCCCCAGGCTCTGGACAGCCTCGGTGAACTCGGCGGACCGCACCGTGGTGACGGCGAGGAACGTTCCGGTCCCACCGGCGCGGGCACCCGGGTCCACGTCGGAGACCGCGGAGGAGACCACGGCCCGACAGCCGCGAAGGGCACCGATCCGCTCCAGTCGGGCGATGCTCGTGTCGACCTGACGAGGTGTCATGTTGAGCGCCCGGCTGAGGGATTCGCAGCTGAGCCTGGGATTGCGGAGGAGCAAGGAGACGATCGAACGGTCCTGTGCGTCGACGCGATCACGCGAGTGGTCGGACCGCGCCGCGGACCCTGACGTGTGCTGGCCGGCCGGCGTGGTCCCGCCCCGCGGCGGTGCCGGTAAGTTGATCGTTTCGGACAGGGGACGTACCATGGTGGACTCCTTACATATGCTTGCAGACGCCTGGTGAGGCCTCGCTGCTGTGGCCGCTGCCGTCCCGGCCGCGGAAGACCGCGACGAAAGCGGAATGCCCGGAGATGTTCCAGGCGTGAGCTGATGCCCGTAGTCTGGGCGGGATCTGACGGCCAAGTGGGCCTTTGCCAGGCACCAAGACAGCCCCTAGGGTGGATCAGCAGAATGCCTCGCTCCGACAAGGTCGAAACAGGTGGAACCGCGAAGATCGCAAGCGTCAGGACCCGTGCGTCGCGCGTGGTCGTCGTGGAGATCGAACGAGCTTTGGCCAGCGGGGAATTGAAGGTGAACGATCGCCTTCCGTCGGAGCGGGAACTCTCCAAACGGCTCGGCGTCAGTCGTGCGACCGTACGAGAGGCGATCCAGGAACTCGTCGGCGACGGGCTCCTCGGCGCGCACCCCAACGACCCCACCGGCGGTTGGCGCATCCAGGAGCCGAGCGAGGCTCCGTTCCGTCGTGCGCTGCTCTCGACCTCCCGGTTCCACAACGCGGTCGACGACCTGGTGCAGTTCAGGGTGTTCCTGGAGAGCACCGCCGCCTCGCTCGCGGCGGCCCACCGCACCGAGGAACACCTGGCCGAGATGCGCAAACGGCAGGATGCCCTCAGGGAGTTGATCGACGGAGACCCCGTCGCCTTCGGCGAGGCCGACGCCGCCTTCCATCACGCGGTCGCGGAGGCTTCCGGAAACCGCCTGATCGCGATGTGCTCCAGTGGCTGCAGGTCGGCGGTGAAGCACCTCATCGGAGACCTTCTGACGAAGTCCGAGGACCGCGGCACCGTGATGCGGGACTACGTCAGCCGCCACCAGAAGATTCTCGACGCGATCGCGGAGGGGGACTCCCGTCGGGCCGGCGACCGCGCGGCGGGCGACATACTCGAGTGCTATCCACTCGGCCAGGGTCGCAAGCATCCGCCCCTCCCCCTGTTCACTGCGGATCTGCTGTCCTGATGCTGGTCTGACCAGCATCACGTGTCAAGTGGCTTCCAGGGGGCGACCGGTCATCCTCTCGCCCCGCTCGTGCAACGAAAACGCAAAGCCCACCGCTCCCGGTCGTTCCCGCACCCGGCCGCGTCGACGGCCCGGCCCGGCCGGCTCCGCCGGCGTTCTCCCGTCAATTCTCCAGATGCCTAAAAATTAGCACTCCGACTGGACAGGTGTTCAGTGGGAGTGTAGTAATGTGAGCGATTGGCTACCAACGGGGGTCCATGCCGCGCATAGGGCCGCGTCCGCTCCGAGCATGGAGAGAGAATGGCCGTTCAGAGCACCGAGAGAACCGGCACGGGCCCGCAACGGAGCCCGGCAGACCGCGCCCTCATCCGGAAGGTGACGGTCCGACTCGTACCGATCCTCATCCTGCTGAACTTCGTCAACTACGTGGACCGCGTGAACGTGGGATTCGCGGCCACCCCGCTGAGCAACGACCTGGCACTGACCTCGACCGCCTACGGCCTGGGTGCCGGCATCTTCTTCATCGGCTACTTCCTGTTCGAAGTACCGAGCAATGTGATGATGCATCGCCTGGGTGCCCGCGTGTGGCTGACCCGCATCATCCTCAGCTGGGGCCTGGTGGTCATCGGCACGGCCTTCGTGCAGGGCGAGAGGAGCTTCACAGCCGTCCGGTTCCTGCTGGGCGTGGCCGAAGCGGGTTTCTTCCCCGGCATCCTGCTCTACCTCACCTACTGGTTCCCGGCCCGTGAACGCGCCCGGATCTTCTCTCTCTTCTTCCTCTCCGTTCCGCTGGCGACCGTCCTGGGCGCGCCGCTCTCCGCGCTGATACTCCAGTACGTGCGGATCGGCGGCATCGAACCGTGGCGTGTGATGTTCTTCGTCGAAGGACTCCCTGCGGTCACCCTCGCGTTCGTCGTGATCAAATATCTCCCCAGCCGGCCCGCCGGTGCGCACTGGCTCACCCCGGACGAGGCGGACCGTCTGGCCCTCATCATCGAGGAGGACAAGGCCGCCACGCGCGCGAGCAAGGCTCACGTACGAGGCCGCGACGTCCTCAAGAACCCGCGTGTCCTGGGCCTCATCGCGGTGTTCTTCGGCATCATCTACGGCTTCTACGCCATCAGCTTCTTCCTCACGAAAGTCGTCGAAGGTCTCCAGCAGCGCTTCGGCACGCACTATTCGCCGTTCGAGGTCGGACTGATCACGGCGATCCCCTGCGCCTTCGCCACCATCGCCATGCTGCTGTGGAGCCGGCACTCCGACCGCACCGGCGAGCGTGCCTGGCACGTGGCCCTGCCCTGCCTGGTCGGCGCGCTCGGAGTCGGCGTCGCCCTCCACCTCGGCTCGGTCTTCCTGATCGTGGGTGCCCTCAGTGTGGCCGCTGTCGGCATCTACTCCGCCATTCCACCGTTCTGGCAGATCCCTACTCTCTGGCTGACGGAGGCAGCGGCCGCCGTGGGCCTCGCACTGGTGAACAGCATCGGCAATCTCGCCGGATTCGCGGCTCCGTACCTGACGGGCTGGATCCATGACGCGACAGGCGGATTCGAGACAGCCATGTTCGTCATCTCGGGCGCCCTCGTCGGCGCGGCGGTCCTGGTCGTGGCCATAGCCCCCCGCCGGAGAACCGAGCCGACGCCACCCGAAGTCCTGCCCCTGTCCGTCCCTTCGTCGTAAAGAGACCGCTCTCTCTCATGCCTCTCGCACTCATCGCATTAGCCATCGCCGCGTTCGCCGTGGGCGTCTCCGAGTTCGCCATCATGGGCCTGCTCCCGGACGTGGCCACCGGTGTCGACGTGTCGATCCCGACCGCCGGCAACCTGATCACCGGCTACGCCATCGGCGTCATCGTCGGGGCGCCTCTGATGACCGCGCTGTCCACCCGATGGGCCCGCAAGGTCACCTTGCTCACCATCATCGGCCTGCTCGTCGTCGGCAACGTGGCCTCGGCCCTGGCCCCCGACTACACGACACTCATGGCCGCCCGGCTGGTCTCCGGCGTCCCCCAGGGTGTCTTCTTCGGCGTCGGCACGGTCGTCGCCGCCGACCTGGTACCCGCGGAGAAGCGGGCCAAGGCGATGTCCGTCATGTTCGGAGGGTTCACCCTCGCCAATGTCATCGGTGTGCCGCTCGGCACCCTCCTCGGGCAGCAGGCCGGCTGGCGGGTCACTTTCTGGGCGATCGCCGGTATCGGCCTCGTCGCGATGGCGGGCGTGTTGCTCCTCGTCCGCTACGAGGGCCGACCGGACGAGGTGGGCCTGCGCCAGGAACTGGCCTCGTTCAAGAGCCCGCAGGTCTGGATCGCCATGGGCATGACCATGCTCGGATTCGGCGGAGTCTTCGCCTCGTTCACCTACGTCACTCCCATGATGACCAAGGTCGCCGGCTTCGACGAAGGCTCCATGACCCCCATCATGGTCGTCTTCGGCCTCGGCATGACCGCGGGCAACCTGCTCAGCGGCCGCTTCGCCGGCCGTCACCTCATGCGCAGCATCTACGTCTTCCTCGGCTCGATGGCCGTGGTGCTGGTCCTGTTCGTCTTCACCGCCCACGACAAGGTCCTCGCCCTTGTCACCCTGTTCCTCCTCGGCATGTTCGGCTTCGCGAACGTCCCGGCTCTCCAGATGCGCATCCTGGACAAGGCTTCCGGGGCTCCCACCCTCGCCGCCGCCGCGAACCTCTCCGCCTTCAACGTGGCCAATGCCCTCGGCGCCTTCCTCGGCGGCCTCGCCATCGACCAGGGCTACGGCTACTCGTCACCCAACGGGGTCGGAGCCGCCCTCGCGACCGGCGGTCTCGTGCTCGCCCTCATCTCGGGTGCCGCCGACCGCAGGAAGGCCGCTCCCGGCCCGCAGCCCCAGCAGGCCACGAGCACCGCTCCGTAAGCCGCGGGCGACGCAGGCCGCGCGGGCGGGCACCGAGGGTTCGGAGCCTGCCCGCGCGGCTTCCGGCACGGACGGCTGCGCGGGTCCGGTCTCCGGCTCCGGTCCGCTCGACGGCCGCCGCCGGACCCGCGTACCCGCTCCGAAGGCTCCTGCCCGGCCTCCGCCTCTCCGTCAGGGCGTCTCGCTGTCAGGGCGTCTCGCTCAGGGGGCCGGAGGCCGCGACCCGTGATCATGACCTCGCACTTAATGCATATGATGTGCAAGTGCGTATGTATAGCGTGAGGCCCGCGACCGCCGACGACCTCGACAGTGCGAGGTCCGTCATGCTCGACACCGTCTACCGCGACTTCGGCACCGGATACGTGCCCCGGTGGCACGCCGACATCGTGGACCCGGCCGCCTATTACCTCGCGCCCGCCCGGCACACCCTGCTCGTCGCCGTGGACGGAGCCGGGCAGGTCGTCGGCACCGGCGCCCTGGACTCGCGCGGCCCGCAGTCGCCGCCGAACCCGCCCCGGCTGGCCGGGCGGTACCCCTCCGGTACGACCGCGCAACTGCGCCGCGTGTACGTGCGTCCCGACCACCGGCGCCGGGGTATCGCGCGCGAACTCGTGGCCCGGCTGCTGGAGTTCGCCGCCGCGGACGGCGGCTACCGGTCCGTGTACCTGCACACCGACCCCGCCGTGCCCGGCGCCGAACCCTTCTGGCGCTCGCTCGGCACGGTCGTGCACGACGAGCGCGAGGACGCCGGGGGCGGACAGAGCGTCGTGCACTTCGAGATCCCCCTGAAGCGGACCGGAGGCGCGATGGGCGACCCCGGGCACGCGGCGGCTTAGTGGAAATGATTTCCATGTAATCTGTCGTCGTCCGGAGCCAGCCGCACGCCACCCCCACCCCAGCACGAACCGAGGACCATGCCTGCCCCGCGCCCTTCCCGCCTGCTCGCCGCCCTGCTCGCCACGCCCCTCCTCGCCGGCTGCTTCGCCTCCTCCGGCGAGGCCGACGGCAAGCCCACCGACGGCTCGCGGCTCCGTGTCGCCCTCGCCTTCCCGCCCGCCGAACGGCTCTCCCCGTACGGCGCCGACGCCACCATCCTGAGCCGGCTCGGCATCACCGAGAGCCTCACCGCGCTCGACGGCAACGGCGCCGCCGCCCCCGCCCTCGCCTCCTCCTGGCGCCGGCAGGACGCCCGCACCTGGCAGTTCACCCTGCGCGAGGCCACCTTCCACGACGGCTCCGAGGTCACCGCCGACGCCGTGGCCGCCTCCCTCGACCGGGCCGCCCACGCCCGCCCCGCCCCGGCCGCCCTGTCCGGAGTGACCCTCACCGCCAAGGCCCTGGACCGGCACCGGATACGCGTCAGCACCGGCCGGCCCGACCCCATCCTGCCGCTGAGGCTGTCCAGCCCCGGCCTCGCCGTGCTCTCCGCCAAGGCCTACCGGGACAAGGACCACGTCGACCCGGCCGGCGCCGGCACCGGCCCCTTCGTCCTGAAGAAGGTCACCGGCGCCACCTCCGCGACCCTCGACCGCTACGACGGCTACTGGGGCGGCCGCGCCCAGGCCGCCGGCATCGACGTCCGCTTCGTCCCCGACGGCACCGCCCGCACCAACGCCCTGCGCAGCGGGGACACGGACATCGCCGAAGCCGTCCCCGTCGCCCAGGCCGCCACGCTCCAGCCGGACACCCGCCGGGAGACCGCCACCACCCGCACCACCAGCCTGCTGCTCAACCACCGCTCGGGGCCGTTCGAGGACGCGCGGCTGCGCGCCGCCGCCCGCGCCGCCGTCGACACCTCCGCCCTCGCCGAGGACGTCTACGAGGGTCACGCCGACCGCGGCACCGGCATCTACGGCCCCGCCGTCGGCTGGGCCGAGGGGCGCCACCCCGCGCCGGTCGGCAGGGCCGTGCCGAAGCGGCCCGACGGCACCCGGATCACCCTCGCCACCTACGACAACCGGCCCGAACTCCCCGAGGTCGCCCAGGTGCTGAAACAGCAGCTGGAGAAGGCCGGCTTCCGCGTCGAACTCGTCGTCCGCGAGTACGCGCGACTGGAGAGCGACGCCCTCGCCGGGAAGTTCGACGCCTTCGTCCTCGCCCGCAACAGCCTCGTCGACACCGGCGACCCGGTCGCCATCCTCGCCGGCGACTACACCTGCGCCGGCAACTACAACCTGGCCCTGCTGTGCGACAAGGACGTCGACCGCGCCGTGGCCGAGGCCGAGCGCACCGCCGACACCGTCGAGCGGCAGGACGCGGCACTGCGCGCCGAGGCCCGTGTCCTCGGCACCGACTCCGTCGTACCGCTGGTCCACCAGCGCGTCATCACCGGCGTCGGCCGCTCCGTCAAGGGCGTGCTGCTCGACCCCTACGAGCGCACCCTCATCGGCACCGGCACCCGGCGCTGACCCGTGCGGACCGTGCTGTGGCGGGCCTCGCTCGCCTCCGCCCTGGTGTGCGGGATCGGTCTGCTGCCCTGGCTCAGCCGCACCGACCCCGCGCTCACCGTCCTCAGGGCCCGCGCCCAGGACCGTGACCCGGACCCCGCCGTACTCGCCGCCATCCGCAACCAACTCGGCCTCGACGCCGGGCCGTTGACCCTGCTCGGGCGCTGGCTCGGCGGGCTGCCGCGCGGCGACGCGGGCCGGTCCTGGATCTCCGGGGCCGAGGCCGGACCCGTCGTCGCACAGGCGCTCGGCGCCTCCCTGCTGCTCATGGCGGTCGCCCTCCTGGTGGCCGCCTGCACCGCCGCCGCGGTCTGCGCCCGCACCCTGTACCGGGGCGGCCGGACCCGGCCCGGCGGCACCGGCTCCGCGATGCTCGCCACGCTTCCGGAGTTCCTCACCGCCTCCGTCCTCGCCACCGTCGTCGGCGTCCAGCTCGGCTGGCTGCCCGCCCTCGGCTGGTACGGGCCCCGGTACACCGTGCTGCCCGCGCTCGCCCTCGGCCTGCCCGCCGGAGCGGTCCTCGGCCGGCTCCTCGACGACCAGCTGCCCGGCGCCTTCGCCGAACCCTGGGCGCGCGCCGCCGCCGCGCGCGGACTGCCCCGGGCCCGCATCGCCCGCCAGGCGGTACGCCGCTGCCTGCCCGGACTGCTGCCCAACGCCGCCCTGTTCGTCGTCGGCATGACCGGCGGCGCCGTCGCCGTGGAACAGCTCTACGACATCCCCGGCATCGGCCGCACCACCCTCCAGGCCGCCCTCGCCCAGGACCTGCCCGTCCTCCAGGCCGGCACCCTCGCCCTGCTGCTGCTCGCCGCGCTCGCCACCGGCGCGGCCCGGCTCGCCGTCCGGCTGCTCACCGGCCCCGCCCTGCGCGACGGCGCCCTGCCCGCCCCGCCCCGGCTCACCCCGGCCGCCCGCCGCACCCCGCCGCTGCTGCTCGGCGGGGCGCTGCTCGCGGTCCTCGCGGCCGGCCTGCCCCGCGACCCGCTCGCCCTGAGCACCACCGCCCGCCTCCAGCCCCCCTCCTGGAACCACCCGTTCGGCACCGACGCGCTCGGCCGCGACCTGCTCGCCCGGGTCGCCCACGGCGCCCTGGACACCCTGCTGCTCGCGCTCGTGATCAGCGCCGGCACCCTGCTCGCCGGACTGCTGCTCGGCCTGCTGCCCCGGCTGTCCGGGCCGCTCGCCGACACCGTCAACGCCGTGCCGCCCGTGCTCGCCGCGCTGCTGGTCACCGCCGTCACCGGGGGCGGTCCGGCCACCCCCGCGCTCGCCGTCGCCGCCGTCGCCTGGGCACCGCTCGCCACCCACACCTCCGCCCTGCTCCGCCAGGAACGCGCCGCCCTCCACCTCACCGCCACCCGGGCCCTCGGCGCCGGCCGCCGGTACCTGCTGCGCCACGAACTCCTGCCCGCCGTCGTCCCGTCCGTCACCCGGCACGCCCTGCTGCGGCTGCCCGGCACCGCGCTCGCCCTCGCCGCGCTCGGCTTCCTCGGCCTCGGCGCCCAGCCGCCGTCCCCCGAATGGGGCCGCCTGCTCGCCGAGAACCAGCCCTACGCCGAACGCGCCCCCTGGGCCGTCCTCGCCCCCGCCGCCGTCCTCGCCGTCCTCGGCGCGCTGGCGGTGACCTCCGCGGGCGCCCTGCGCCGCCGCCGCGCCCAGCCGGCCCCGACCGCACGGGAGTCGGCCGCATGACGGGCGCCCCGCGCACCGACCGGGCCCCGCTGTCACCGCTGCTGCGCCTGCTGATCCTCACCCAACTCGCCTTCAACGTCGGCTTCTTCGCCGTACTGCCGTTCCTCGCCGAACACCTCGGCACGGCGATCGGCATGGCCGGCTGGCTGGTCGGGGTCGTCCTCGGGCTGCGCACCTTCAGCCAGCAGGGGCTGTTCGTGGTGGGCGGCGCCCTCGCCGACCGGTACGGCGTCCGGCCCGTCGTCCTCACCGGCTGCGCGCTGCGCATCGCCGGGTTCGCCTGGCTCGGTTACGCCGAACGGACCTGGTCGGTGATCGGCTCCGTCCTGCTGATCGGCTGTGCCGCCGCGCTGTTCTCCCCGGCGGTGGAGTCGGAGGTCGCCCGGCAGGCCGTCCTGCGGGAGGAGGCCGGCGGCGGGCCGCGCGCCCGGGTGCTGGCCCTGTTCACCGTCGCCGGGCAGGCGGGCGCCTTCACCGGCCCGCTGCTGGGCGCCCTGCTGCTGACGGCCGACTTCCGCACGGTCTGCCTGGCCGGCGCGGCCGTCTTCACCGCCGTACTCGCCGGGCACGCCGTCCTGCTGCCCCGGCACATCCCCGGCCGCGAACCCGTCGCCGTGCGCGGCGGACTCGGGCCGCTGCTGCGCAACCGCCGCTTCCTCGCCCTTTGTTGCGGCTACGGCGCCCAACTGCTCGCCTACAACCAGCTCTACCTCGCCCTGCCCGCCGAAGTACGGCGCGCCTACGGCTCCCAGGCGCCGGTCGCCTGGCTGTTCGCGCTGTCCTCCCTGCTGGTGGTGGGCGCCCAACTGCCCGTCACCCGCTGGGCGGGCCGCCGGCTCACCCCGCGCCGTTCGCTGGCCGCCGGGCTGCTGCTGACCGGCGCCGGATTCGCCGCCGTCGCCGCGGCCCGTCCGGCCGGCCTCACCGGTATGGCCGGACTGGCCCCGCTCGCCGCCCTGGTCGTCCTGCTCACCGCCGGTCAGATGCTGGTCGCGCCGGTCGCCCGCGCCTGGCTGCCCGACCTCGCCGAACCCGGCCGCATCGGCCTCTACACCGGCGCCCTGTCCTCCGTCTCCGGCCTGCTGGTCCTGCTCGGCAGCACGGCCTCCGGCGCGCTCCTCGACCTCGGGCTGCCCCCGGCGCTGCCCTGGGCGGCCCTGGCGGCGGTGCCCCTGGCGGCGATCCTGGTCCTGCCCGGCCGACGGCCCACCCACGACACGGCACCCGAACCGGCCTGAGCTCCCTGGCCGGCGGTCCCGACGGCTGGGGCCCTTGACCTCAAGCCGACTTGAGGTCACAGGGTGATCTGCGTGAACACCGAAACCGCGGACATCAAGGCCATCGAACAGGTCGTGGCCACAGTCGAGCGCACTCAGCGTGCCAAAGACGTCGAGGGGTTCCTCGCGCTCTTCCATCCCGACGCTCTCTGGACGACCGCCCACGGCAAGGTTCTCATCGGCCTGGACGCGATCGCCGAGTTCACCCGCGCCGTCCTGCCCCACGCGAGCTGGGACGGCGAGGTCACCTACGAGGCAGTGCACACGCAGTTCCTGCGGCCCGACGTGGTGGCCGTCAAGGTCCGGCAGGTCTACCACTCGGCAGAGGGCAATACGGAGGGCGCCCCGCTTTACGTCATGACCAAGCAAGGGGACGGGAGCTGGTTGCTGCACGCCTGCCAGAACACCGAAGTGCGGGTCGATTGACAGCTCATTCCGATGGGTGCGATCTCGCGGCGTGCTGTTCGCGCTGAACTTCCCGGACCCCGCGCGCGTCGGGAGTCGGACGTTCGCTCGACGGCGTTGCGTTTCTCGTTCGGACGGTCTGAGCTGCGGCGTTCCTTCGTGAGGGGTGCGAACTTTTCGGCGCTGGTGCCGAATCATGCGGAAGGTGTTGACGCCGTTCACGGGTTCCCTATCATCCACGGTGCCCGACCTTCCGACATTCGTTCGAGATGACGAACGTGGCGGAATCGCTCCGCGCGCACAGCGGTACACCTGGCGGGGTCCACCGCGACGCCCGAGTCGTAAGGAGTGTGTCGCACGAATGCATATGTCATGTACCCGTCACCTCTGCGGAGGGTGACCCGAACCGCTTGCCCAAGGATTGCGAGGGCCCATGTCCCCAGGAAGTCTCAGCCGCAGGCATCCGTCCGCGGTGCTCGCCGCGGTGTTCGCGGCACTGGCCGCGCTGGCGGCGCTGCTCGTGGCCACCCCGGCTCAGGCGGCCGGCACCGGCGCCCTGCGCGGTGTCGGTTCGAACCGGTGTCTCGATGTGCCGGGTGCCAGTCAGACGGACGGCACGAACCTGCAGATCTATGACTGCTCGGGCGGGACGAACCAGCAGTGGACGCTGACGGACGCCAACCAGCTGACCGTCTACGGCACCAAGTGCCTGGACGTTCCGGGGCACGCCACCACGGCCGGTACGCGGCCGGTGATCTGGTCCTGCAACGGCGGCACGAACCAGCAGTGGCGGGTGAACTCCGACGGCACGGTCGTCGCCGTGGAGTCCGGGCTGTGCCTGGACGTCACGGGCGCCGCTACGGCCAACGGCACGGCGGTGGAGCTCTGGACGTGCAACGGCGGCAGCAATCAGAAGTGGACCGGCCTCACCGGAACCCCGCCGACCGACGGCTCGTGTGCTCTTCCGTCGTCGTACCGGTGGTCATCGACGGGTGCCTTGGCGCAGCCGGCGAACGGGTGGGTCTCGCTGAAGGACTTCACCAATGTGACGTACAACGGCAAGCACCTGGTCTACGCGTCGAACGTGTCCGGGTCGTCGTACGGGTCGATGGCGTTCGCTCCCTTCACG
>NZ_BMSK01000008.1 GCF_014649115.1 Streptomyces eurythermus
TACTGGGTCGAGCATGTCATCCGCACAGTGCGCTTTGCCGACGCGGTCAGCGCCGCCGACACCGGTGCCTGGATCGAACTCGGCCCGGACGGTGTCCTGTCGGCCCTGACGGAGAACGCGGTGCCGGTGTTGCGTAAGGACCGTGGCGAGTACCGGCAGGCCGTGACCGCGCTGGCGCACGGTTTCGTCCACGGCGCGGACGTGGACTGGCCCGCTCTGTTCGCCCCCTATGAGCCCCGGCGCGTGGCTCTGCCGACTTACCCGTTCCAGCGTGAGCGTTACTGGCTGGAGCCGGTCTCCGCCGGTGATGTCTCTTCGGCGGGTCTGTCCGAGGCGGGTCACCCTCTGCTCGCTGCTGCTGTCGAACTTCCGGACGGGGGGCTGGTGTTGACCGGCCGAATCGCCCTGTCCACCCACCCCTGGCTCGCCGGTCACACGGTGCTGGGCTCGGTCCTGCTGCCGGGCGCCGCGTTCGTGGAGCTGGCGCTGACGGCCGGGCGGCGTGCCGGGTGCCCGAGGGTCGAGGACCTGGTGCTCTCCGCGCCGCTGGTGGTGCCCCGCACGGGTGCCGTCCAGCTCCAAGTGGTGGTGGAGGCGCCGGGCGAGGACGGCGGTCGGGCCGTGGCGGTGTACTCGCGGCCGGCCTCCGACGGGGACGACGCCGAGTGGACCCAGCACGTGGCGGGCTCACTGAGTGCCGTCGAGGCGGCACCCGGCCCCGGGTTCGCCTGGCCGCCCGCCGACGCCGCGGTGGAGCGCGATCTGACCGGCCTTTACGACGGACTGGCCGAGCGCGGCTACGCCTACGGCCCGGTCTTCCAGGGCCTGAGCCGGCTCTGGCAGGAGGGCGAGGCGATCGTCGCGACGGTCGAGCTTCCGGCCCAGCAGCCCGGCGCGACGGGTGACTTCGTCGCTCATCCGGCCCTGCTGGACGCCGTCGTGCACCCGCTGTTGCCCGGCGTCGTCGACGACGAGCGCCCGGCCGGACTGCCGTTCGCCTGGAGCGGGGTGAGCGTCTACGCGACGGGTGCGACGCGGGTGCGGGTGCGGATCGCGCCGGTCGGCCCGGACACGGTGTCGCTGCACATGGTGGACGAGGGCGGCCGGACCGTGGCGAGGATCGACGCGCTGACCTGGCGGGCGGTGGAGGCCGGTTCCGTCCGGTCCGCCGGCCACCGGTCGCTGTACGAAGTCGCCTGGAACCCGGTCGAGTTGCCCGAGGGCGAGGACACCGGCTCGTGGACGGTGCTCGGCGCCCCCCGGTCCGGGATCCCCGGACACGCCGCCGATCTGGCGGTCCTGCGCGCCGGGCTCGACAGCGGTGAGCCGCTGCCACCGGTCGTGCTGGCACCCCTGGCGGCCGGTGGCCCGGCCGACGGGTCCGCCGTGGTCGGCGGCGCCCTGGAACTGGTGCAGGAGTGGCTGGCGGACCAGCGGTTCACCCGGGCGCGGCTGGTGGTCGTCACCACCGGCGCCGCCGGCCCGGACCCGGCGGACCTCTCCGGAGCCGCCGCGCTGGGCCTGTTGAGGTCGGCGCAGACCGAGCACCCCGACCGGCTGGTCCTGGTGGACGTGGACGACCTGGACGACGCGTGGCCGCTGCTGCCGGGCGCGGTGGCCTCGGGCGAGCCGCAGCTCGTCCTGCGCTCCGGTACCGCGCTGGTGCCCCGGGTGGTGCGGGCGGCGGCCGAGGACGGCGACGCGCGCGTCCCGTTCCCGACCGAGGGCACGACGCTGATCACCGGCGGTACCGGCACGCTGGGCCGCCTGCTCGCCCGGCACTTGGTGGGCACGCACGGGGTGCGCCGGCTGCTGCTGGCCGGGCGGCGTGGCCCGGACGCTCCCGGTGCTGCCGAACTCGTCACCGAACTCAAGGAGTTGGGGGCCGAGGCGGTCGACATAGCGGCCTGCGACGTGACGGACCGTACGGAGCTGGCGGAGCTTTTGGCCGAGGTGCCCGCCGCACACCCGCTGACCGCCGTGCTGCACCTGGCCGGGGTCGCCGACGACGGCGTCATCGCCTCCCTGGACCGGCGGAGGACGGCCGGCGTGTTCGAGCCCAAGGCGCTGTCCGCCTGGCACCTGCACGAGCTGACCCGCGACCTGGAGCTGTCCGCGTTCGTGCTGTTCTCCTCGGTCGCGGCCACCTTCGGCGCCCCCGGCCAGGGCAACTACGCGGCCGCCAACGCCTACCTCGACGCGCTCGCGCTGCACCGGCGCTCCCTCGGCCTCCCGGCGCAGGCCCTCTCCTGGGGCCTGTGGGCGCGCGAGAGCGGCATCACCGGCCGCCTGACGACCGCCGACCTGCGTCGGCTCGCCCGGGCCGGGGTCGTCGCGCTGGACGACGCCACCGGCCTGGACCTGTTCGACGCGGCCCTGGCCGCCGGCCGGCCGTGGCTGCTGCCGATGCGGCTGGACACCAAGGCGCTGCGCCTCCAGGGCGAGGCGCTGCCCGCGGTGCTGCGCGGCTTGGTCGCCACGGCCCGGCGGCCCGGCGGGACGGCCGGTGCGCCCGCCGAGAACCTGGTCGAGGTGCTGGCGCGCACCGCCCCGGAGGACCGGGAACGGCTGGTCGAGGAGGCGGTCCTGAGGGAGATCGCCGTCGTGCTCGGTCATGCCGGAGCCGACGGCCTCGACCGGGACCGGACCTTCGCGGAGCTGGGCTTCGACTCCCTGACCGCGGTGGACCTGCGCAACCGGCTCACCGCCCTGGCCGGACGGCGCCTGCCGGCGACGCTGGCCTTCGACTACCCGACGCCGACCGCCCTGGCCGGCTACCTGCGGGCCGAACTGTGCGCGGAGGTGTCCCAGGGACACCCCGTACTGGATCGCCTGGGCGAGCTGGAGGCCGAGCTCGCCACCGCCGAGCTCGACGCGGAGACCCGCGCGGAGGCCGCGGAACGGCTGGGCGCCCTGCTCTCCGCGTGGACGGGCGACGCCGAGGCGGCCCGGGCCGCCGGGCGGCTGGCCGACGCCTCCGCCGACGAGGTCTACGACTTCGTGAGCAAAGAACTCGGGATCTCCCTCAACTGAGCACCGCTGCAAGCCCGCTGTACTGCCGGACCGATCGGGGTGGAAGAGATGGCGAACGACGAGAAGTTGCTGAACTACCTCAAGCAGGTGTCCGCGGACCTGTACCAGGCCCAGCACCGGATCCGGGAGTTCGAGGAGCGTGACCAGGAGCCGATCGCGATCGTCGGGATGGCCTGCCGGTACCCCGGCGGGGTCCGCTCGCCGGAGGACCTCTGGCAGCTGGTGGCGGCCGGCGGCGACGCGATCACCCCGTTCCCGGTCAACCGCGGCTGGCCGTCGGACCTGTACGACCCGGACCCGGACCGGGCCGGGAAGACGTACAGCACGGACGGCGGATTCCTGCACGACGCGGGCGAGTTCGACGCCGAGTTCTTCGGCATGAGCCCGCGCGAGGCGACCGGTGTGGACGCCCAGCAGCGGCTGCTGCTGGAGACCGCCTGGGAGACCCTGGAACACGCCGGGATCGATCCGCTCTCCGTGCGGGAGCAGCCGCTGGGCGTCTTCACCGGCGTGATGTACGCCGACTACGGCTCCCGGTTCCTCACCGCCCCGGAGGGTTTCGAGGGCTACCTCGGCCACGGCAGCGCGGCGAGCATCGCCTCCGGGCGGATCGCCTACAACCTGGGCACGACCGGTCCGGCGGTCACCGTGGACACCGCGTGCTCCTCCTCCCTGGTCGCGCTGCACCTGGCGATCCGGGCGCTACGGGCGGGCGAGTGCTCGATGGCGCTGGCCGGCGGGGTCACGGTGATGTCCTCGCCGGCGGTCTTCGTCGAGTTCTCCCGGCAGCGCGGCCTCTCCTCGGACGGGCGGTGCAAGTCCTTCTCGGCCTCGGCCGACGGCGTCGGCTGGTCCGAAGGGGCCGGCCTGCTGCTGGTCGAGCGCCTCTCCGACGCCCGGCGCAACGGCCACCGGGTGCTCGCGGTGGTGCGCGGCAGCGCCGTCAACCAGGACGGTGCCTCGAACGGCCTGACCGCCCCCAACGGGCCCGCCCAGCAGCGGGTGATCCGCCAGGCGCTGGCCAACGCCGGGCTGACCACCCGGGACGTGGACGTGGTCGAGGCGCACGGCACCGGCACCAGGCTCGGCGACCCGATCGAGGCCGAGGCCCTGCTCGCCACCTACGGGCAGGACCGCCCGGCAGACCGGCCGCTGTACCTCGGCTCGGTGAAGTCCAACCTCGGCCACACCCAGGCCGCCGCCGGCGTCGCCGGTGTGATCAAGATGGTCATGGCGCTGCGCAACGGCGTGCTGCCCCGGACCCTGCACGCCGACGAGCCGTCCCCGCACGTCGACTGGACGGGTGGCACCGTCCGCCTGCTCGACCGCGAGCAGGACTGGACGCCGGGCGAGCGCCCCCGGCGCGCGGCCGTGTCCTCCTTCGGCATCAGCGGCACCAACGCCCACGTGATCATCGAGCAGGCCCCGGACGAGGAACCGGCCGGGGCGGCCGAGGCGGCCGACCGTACGCCGCCGGCCGTGGTGCCCTGGGTGCTCTCCGCCCGCAGCGCCGCCGCCCTGCGCGAACAGGCCGCCCGGCTCGCCGAGTTCCCGGTGGGAGACGTCGCCGACGCGGGCTGGTCACTGCTGACCGCCCGCGCCGCCTTCGAGCACCGCGCGGTGGTGCTCGGCACGGACCGCGCGGAACTCGTCGCCGGGGCCCGCGAGGTGTCCGAGGGCTCGGCCGGGGCGGTCGTCGGCGCGGGCCCCGCGCCCGGCCCCACCGTCTTCGTGTTCCCCGGGCAGGGCTCCCAGTGGGCCGGCATGGCGCACGAACTGCTCGCCACCTCACCGGCGTTCGCCGCCTCGATGGCGGAGTGCGACCGGGTGCTGGGTGAGCTGACCGGCTGGTCCGTCCTCGGCCTGCTGGCCGGAGCGGAGGACGCGCCGGCGCTGGAGGGCGACGACGTGGTGCAGCCCGCCCTCTTCGCGGTCATGGTGTCGCTGGCGGCGGCCTGGCGGGCGATCGGCGTCACCCCGGACGCCGTGATCGGGCACTCCCAGGGCGAGCTCGCGGCCGCCTGCGCGGTCGGCGCGCTGTCGCTGGAGGAGGCGGCCCGCGTGGTGGTCCTGCGCAGCCGCCTGCTGACCGAGCTGGCCGGCCTAGGCGGCCTGGTCTCGGTGCCGCTGCCGCTCGCCGAGGTCGAGCAGCGAATCGCCCGGTACGGCGAGGAGCTCTCGGTGGCCGCCGTCAACGGCCCGCGGGCCGTGGTCGTCGCCGGTTCCGCCGCCGCGCTGGAGCGCCTGCTCGCCGACCTGGCGGCCGACGGGATCGGCGCCCGCCGGGTGCCGATCGACTACGCCTCGCACTCCGCCCAGGTCGAAACGCTCCGCGACCGGCTGCTGGCCGAACTGGACGACCTCGCCCCGCGCTCCGCCGATACGCCGCTCTGGTCGACGGTCACCGGCGACTGGATCGACACCGCCCGCATGGACGCCGAGTACTGGTACCGCAACCTGCGCGGCACCGTGCGTTTCGCCGAGGGCACCGCCGCGCTGCTGGAATCCGGGCACGGCGTCTTCGTCGAGGTCAGCCCGCACCCGGTGCTGACCATGGCGATCAGCGAGACGGCCGAGGCGCGGGGCGCCGATCACGCCGTGGTGGTCGGCACGCTGCGCCGCGGCCAGGGCGGCCTGCGCCGGCTGCTCGACAACGCGGCCGCCCTCCATGTGCGGGGCGTGCCGGTGGACTGGCGGGCCCTCTTCGACGGTCCGCGTCCGCCGGCGGAACTGCCCACGTACGCCTTCCAGCGCACCGATTACTGGCTGCGCTCCGACGCGGCTGTGGGCGACGTCACGGCCGCCGGGCTCGGCGTCGCCGGTCATCCGCTGCTCGGCGCCGCGGTCGAACTGGCCGGTGGGGGCGTCGTGCTGACCGGACGGCTGGCGCTCGGCAGCCACCCGTGGCTCGCCGACCACGCCGTCATGGACACCGTGCTGCTGCCGGGCACCGGCCTGGTGGAGCTCGTCACCACCGCCGGCGACCGGGTGGGCTGCGGCCGCGTCGAGGAGCTCACCCTCACCACTCCGCTGCTGCTGCCGGCCCAGGGCGCGGTGCAGCTCCAGGTCGTCATCGGACCGGCCGACGAGGACGGCCGGCGAGAGGCCGCCGTCTACTCGCGGCCCGAGCCCGCCGAGGGGCTCGACCCCGAGTGGGTCGGCCACGCCACCGGCGCGGTCGGGCCCGGTGGGACGGCGTCCGGCGCGGCGGCGCCCGCCCGGTTGGGCGAGTGGCCGCCGGCCGGGGCCACCGAGGTCGGCCTGGACGGCGTGTACGCCCGGCTGGCCGCTCTCGGCCACGGCTACGGGCCACAGTTCCAGGGGCTGCGCGCGGTCTGGCGGCGGGCCGACGAGCTCTTCGCCGAGGTCGCGCTCGCCCCCGAACAGGCCGCCGAGGCATCCCGGTTCGTCCTCCACCCCGCCCTGTTCGACGCCGCCCTGCACCCGTTGCTGCGCGGTGTCGTCGACGACGGGCGGCACGGCGGGCTGCCGTTCTCCTGGAACGGCGTCGAGGTGCACGCCTCCGGCGCCACCCGGCTGCGGGTCCGCCTCACCCCGACCGGGCCCGACTCGGTGGCCCTGGCGCTCGCCGACACCGACGGCTCGCCCGTCGCCACCGTCGAATCACTCACCTGGCGTGAGGTCAGCCCTGAGGCGCTGCGCGGCGCCGGGCGGGTCCACGAGGACCTGTTCCGGATCGACTGGCGCGAGGCCCCGGCCACCGGGCCGTCGCCCGAGCGGCCCCTGCTGCTGGCGGCGGCGAGCCTGGCGCCGGCCTTCCCCGGCAGCCCCGTCCACCCGGACCCGCGGGCGCTGCGGCAGGCCCTGGACGGCGGCGCACCCGTGCCCGAGCTGGTGCTCACCAGCCTGACCGACCTCACCGACCTCACCGACCTCGCCGAAGACGCCGAACCCGCCGGGCCGGCCGGATCCGCCGACGGAGGCCGCGGCGACCGGCTCGCTGACACCCACCTCGCGGTCACCCGCGTCGCCGCGCTGCTGTCCGCCTGGCTGGCCGACGAACGGCTGTCCGGCTCCCGGCTCGCCGTGGTGACCGGCGGCGCCGTGGACGGCACCGACCTGGCCGCCGCGAGCGTCTGGGGCCTCGTCCGGGCCGCCCGTACCGAGCACCCCGACCGCTTCCTGCTGATCGACACCGACGACGTCGCCGCGCTGCCCGCCGCACTGGCCGTCGCCGAACCGGAGGTCCTGGTCCGCGACGGCGCCGTCCTGGTACCCCGGCTGGCCCGCGCGGACGCCGCCGAGGCCGGCCCCGGCCCGTTCGACCCCGCCGGCACGGTGCTGGTCACCGGCGCCACCGGCGCGCTCGGCACCCTGCTCGCCCGTCACCTGGTACGCGAGCATGGCGTGCGCCACCTGCTGCTGGTCAGTCGCAGCGGCCCGAAGGCCCCGGGCGCCGAGGAACTGCGCGCCGAACTGACCGGACTCGGCGCCGAGGTCACCCTCGCCGCCTGCGACGTCGCCGACCGGTCCGAGCTCGCCGCACTGCTGGCCGCCGTCCCCGCCGACCGGCCGCTGCGCGCCGTCGTGCACACCGCCGGGATCCTGGACGACGGGCTGGTCACCACGCTCACCCCCGAGCGGTACCAGGCCGTGCTGCGCCCGAAGGCCGACGCGGCCTGGCACCTGCACGAACTCACCCGCGACCTCGACCTCACCGCGTTCGTCCTCTACTCCTCGGCCGCCGCCACCTTCGGCGGCGCGGGCCAGGCCAACTACGCGGCGGCCAACGCCTTCCTCGATGCGCTCGCCGCCCACCGCGCCGGCCTCGGCCTGCCGGTGACCACCATCGCCTGGGGCCTGTGGGAGTCCGCCGGGAAGCTCACCGGTGCGCTCACCGACACCGACCGCAGCCGGATCGCCCGGGCCGGCATGCGACCGCTCACCGACGAAGAGGGCCTCGCGCTGTTCGACACCGTGCTGCGGGAGAACCACACCTGGGCCCTGCCCACCCGGCTCGACCGGGCCGCCCTGCGCGGCCTCGGCACCGGCCTGCCCGCCCTGCTGCGCGGCCTGGTGCGGACCGTCGCGCGCCGCGGCACGGCGGGCAGCGGCGAGAGCGCGTCCTCGCTGGCCGGCCGACTCGCCGGACTGTCCCCCGCCGACCGGACCCGGGCCCTGGTCGACCTGGTCCGCGGCCAGGTCGCCGAGGCGCTGGGACACCCCGACACCGCGGCGATCGAGCCGGACCGGGCCTTCACCGAACTCGGCTTCGACTCCCTGACCGCGGTCGAACTGCGCAACCGCCTCAAGACCGCGACCGGCCTGCGGCTGTCGGCCACCCTCGTCTTCGACTACCCGAGCGTGGCCGAACTCGCCGCCCACCTCGACAGCGAGCTCGGCGACGCCCCGGCGACCGCCCTGACGGCGGTGCCGAGCACGCCCCGGGCCGCCGCCACCGACGACGACCCGGTGGTCATCGTCGGCATGGCCTGCCGCTTCCCCGGCGGCGTCACTTCGCCGGACGACCTGTGGCGGCTGGTCAGCGACGGCGTCGACGCGATCGGGCCCTTCCCCGCCGACCGCGGCTGGAGCGCCGAGGAACTGTACGACGCGGACCCTGATGCCCCCGGGAAGACGTACACCGTCGAAGGAGGCTTCCTGGACGACGTGGACCGCTTCGACGCGGACTTCTTCGGCGTCTCGCCGCGCGAGGCGCTGTCGATGGACCCGCAGCAGCGGCTGCTGCTCGAGACCGCCTGGGAGGCCTTCGAGCACGCGGGCATCGACCCGCAGTCGCTGCGCGGCAGCGAGACCGGTGTGTTCGCCGGCATCAGTGGCCAGGACCACGGGACCCTGCTGGCCAGGTCCCCCGAGTTCGAGGGCTACCTGCTGACCGGCAGCGCGGGCGCCATCGCCTCCGGCCGCATCGCCTACACCTTCGGGTTCACCGGCCCGACGCTGACGCTCGACACGGCCTGCTCGTCCTCGCTGGTCGCCCTGCACCTCGCGGCGCAGGCACTGCGCAACGGGGAGTGCTCACTGGCGTTGGCCAGCGGCGTGATCGTGATGTCCACGCCGACGCTGTTCGTGGAGTTCTCGCGGCAGCGGGTGGGGTCGCCGGACGGGCGGTGCAAGTCGTTCTCGGCGGCGGCCGATGGTGCGGGGTGGTCGGAGGGTGCGGGTGTTCTGGTGCTGGAGCGTCTTTCGGATGCCCGGCGTCATGGGCATCAGGTGCTGGCGGTGGTGCGGGGCAGTGCGGTCAATCAGGACGGTGCCAGCAATGGGTTGACGGCGCCGAACGGTCCGTCGCAGGAACGGGTGATTAGAGCGGCGTTGGCGTCGGCGGGTCTCGCGGCGCACGAGGTCGACGCGGTGGAGGCACACGGCACGGGGACCAGGCTCGGGGACCCGATCGAGGCGCAGGCACTGCTGGCGACGTACGGGCAAGGGCGGCCGGCCGAGCGGCCGTTGTGGCTGGGATCGATCAAGTCGAACATCGGGCACACCCAGCACGCGGCGGGGATGGCGGGTGTCATCAAGATGGTGATGGCGATGCGGCATGGTGTGCTGCCGCGGTCATTGCACCTGGATGAGCCGACCTCGCATGTGGACTGGGACGCGGGGGCGGTGGAGCTGCTTTCGCAGGCCCGGGAGTGGTCTGTGGGGGAGCGGCCTCGGCGGGCGGGTGTGTCGTCGTTCGGGATCAGCGGGACGAACGCGCATGTGATCGTGGAGGAAGGCGATCCCGCTCCAGTAACTGAGCTTGCTGGTGGCCGGGTGGGGATGCCGGTGGTGCCGTGGGTGGTGTCGGCGCGGTCGGAGGAGGCGTTGCGGGCGCGGCTGGACCAGGCGGCGTCGGTGACCGGTGATCCGGTGGATGTGGGCTGGTCGCTGGTGACATCGCGGTCGGTGTTCGCGCACCGGGCGGTACTACTCGGCGGGAACTGGGAGGAGCTCGTCTCTTCCGCTCCAGTGGTGGCGAGTGGATCTGCTCGTGGTGTGGGTGTGTTGTTCGCGGGCCAGGGTGGTCAGCGGGTGGGGATGGGCCGGGAGTTGTACGAGGCGTTCCCGGTGTTCCGCGCTGCCTTCGACGAGGTGTGTGCCGGGCTGGGTGTGCCGGTGGAGCAGGCCGTGGTCTCGGGTGAGGGTTTGGGTCGTACGGGGTTGGCGCAGCCGGCGTTGTTCGCGTTGCAGGTGGCGCAGTTCCGACTTCTGTCGTCGTGGGGTGTGAGTCCGGGTGTGCTGGTGGGGCATTCGGTGGGTGAGATCGCGGCGGCTCATGTGGCGGGTGTGCTGGATCTGGTGGATGCGTGCCGGCTGGTGCGTGCCCGCGCGGGGCTGATGGACGCCCTGCCCGCGGGCGGGGTGATGGTCGCGGTCGAGGCGGCGGAGGACGAGGTCGTGCCGCTGCTGACGGCCGGTGTGGGCATCGCGGCGGTCAACTCACCTACATCGCTGGTCGTTTCCGGCGTCGAAGCCGAAGTACTGAAGGTGATCGAGGGGTTGCCGGGCCGGCGCACGAAGCGGCTGGAGGTGAGTCATGCTTTCCACTCCCCGTTGATGGAGCCGATGCTGGAGGACTTCCGCACCGTCGTGGAGAGCCTGACCTTCCACGCCCCGCAGCTCGCGGCGGTCTCCTCGGTCACCGGCCGCCCGGTCGAGGACGAGTGGTCCCAGCCTCAGTACTGGGTCGAGCATGTCATCCGCACAGTGCGCTTTGCCGACGCGGTCAGCGCCGCCGACACCGGTGCCTGGATCGAACTCGGCCCGGACGGTGTCCTGTCGGCTCTGACGGAGAACGCGGTGCCGGTGTTGCGTAAGGACCGTGGCGAGTACCGGCAGGCCGTGACCGCGCTGGCGCACGGTTTCGTCCACGGCGCGGACGTGGACTGGCCCGCTCTCTTCGCTCCCCACGAGCCCCGGCGCGTTGCCCTGCCGACCTACCCGTTCCAGCGCGAGCGTTACTGGCTGGAGCCGGTCTCCGCCGGTGATGTCTCGTCGGCGGGTCTGTCCGAGGCGGGGCACCCTCTCCTCGCTGCTGCTGTCGAACTTCCGGACGGCGGTTTGGTGTTGACCGGTCGGATCACCCTGTCCACCCACCCCTGGCTCGCCGACCACGCCATCGGCGGGACGGTCGTGCTGCCCGGGGCGCTCCTGCTCGACCTGGTGATCGCCGCCGGCGACCAGGCAGGGGTGGCCCGGGTGGAGGAGGCCGTCGAGGCGGTGCCGCTCGTCGTGCCCGAACACGGTGCGCTCCGGGTGCAGGTGGCCGTCGGTGCGGCGGCCGAGGACGGCCGACGGCCGGTCACCGTCCGTTCGCGCCCCGACCGGGGCGAGGCCGAGGACCAGGCCGAGGAGTGGACGACGCACCTGACGGCGACCGTCGGCGCCGAGCAGGAGAACGCCGAGCAGCGGAGTGCCGAGCAGCGGATTGCCGAGCCGGCGCCCTGGAGCCCCGGCGAGGAGCCGGCCGAGGAACTGGCCGAGGAGACGGTGGCGGAGCGGATCACCGACCAGGCCGTCGAGTACGGCCCGGCCTTCCCCGCGCCGCGACGGGTGCGGCGGGAGGGGGACCGGGTCCGGGCCGAGGCCGAGGTGGCCGAGGCGGGCGGGTTCGTTCTGCACCCCGCCCTGTTGGACGCGGCGCTGCGGTCCTGGGCGGTTGCCCAGGGCGCGGGCGAGCCGCTGGTGCCGGTCGCCTGGTCGGGTGTGCAGGTTCACGCCGGGGCCGCCACCGCCGTCCGTGCCGTGATCGACCGGGCAGAGGAGGCTGCGGACACCGTCTCGGTGGTCCTCACCGACCCGGACGGCGCGGTGGTCGCCACGGCCGAGGCGGTCCGGCTCGCGCCGTCGTCGGCGCCGTCGCTCTCCCCGGCGCCTTCGTGGGCCGGGCGTCGCGGACCGGACAGCCTCTTCCGGCTCGACTGGCAGCCCGTCGACGTCCCGGCCGCCCCGACGGACCCCGCCGACTGGGCCGTGCTCGGCGAGGCGCTGCCCTGGCGCCGACAGCCGTCGCCCGCCCGCGTCTTCACCGACCTCGGCGCGCTGAGCAGTGCCGTCGACGGGGGTGCCGCCGTGCCGTCGGTGGTCCTGGCCCGGGTGGTGCCGCCGGCCGGGGACCCGGTGGACTCCGCGCACACCCTCGCGCGGGACACCCTGGACCTGGTCCAGGGGTGGCTGGCGGACGAGCGGTTCGCCGACTCCCGGCTGGTCCTGGTCTGCGCGGGAGCCGTGGACGGCGGGGATCCGGTGGCCGCCGTCGCGTGGGGCCTGGTCCGGTCGGCGCGGTCGGAGCACCCGGGCCGGTTCGCCCTGGTGGACCTGGAGCGGGGTGCGGACGCCGCCCTGCTGACCACCGTCCCGTTCGGCGAGGAGAGCGAGGTGGTGGTCCGCGACGGCAAGGTGCTGGTGCCCAGGCTGGTCCGCGCGGCCGCCGCCGAGGCCGGCCCCGGTGCGTTCGACCCCGACGGCACCGTCCTGGTCACCGGCGCCACCGGTGTGCTGGGCAGCCTGCTGGCCCGGCACCTGGTGACCGTCCACGGCGTCCGGCACCTGCTGCTGGTGAGCCGCAGCGGCCCGAAGGCCGCGGGCGCCGAGGAACTGCGCGCCGAACTGACCGGGCTCGGCGCCGAGGTGACCGTCGCGGCCTGTGACGCGGCCGACCGGTCCGCGCTGGCGGCCCTCCTGGCCACGGTCCCGGCCGGGCACCCGCTCACCGCGGTCGTCCACACGGCGGGTGTGCTGGACGACAGCCTGATCACCGAGATGACCGCCGGGCAGCTGGCCGGGGTGCTGCGGCCCAAGGTGGACGCGGCCTGGCACCTGCACGAGCTGACCCGCGACCTGGGGCTGTCCGCCTTCGTGCTCTACTCCTCTGCGAGCGGTGTGCTCGGCGGTGTCGGCCAGGCCAACTACGCGGCGGCCAACGCCTTCCTCGACGCGCTCGCCGCCCGGCGGGTCGCCGAGGGCCTGCCCGCGACCTCCCTGGCGTGGGGCCTGTGGGCGGACGCCAGCTCGATGACGGGCCACCTGTCCGAGTCGGACCTGCGCCGGCTGGCACGCGGCGGCCTGGTGCCGCTGACCGCCCAGGACGGCATGGAGCTGTTCGCCCGGGCCCTCGCCGAGGGCGAGCCGCTGCTGGCGGCGGTCCGCTGGGACCTGGGCGCGCTGCGTTCCCAGGGTGCCGCGCTGCCGTCCGTGCTGCGCGGCCTGGTCCGGGTGCCCGCCGGTCGCCGGGAGGCCGCGGGGTCGCGGGCCGACTCGCTGCCGGAGCGGCTCGCCCGGGTCGGCGGGGACGAGCGCGAACGGCTCCTGCTGGACGCCGTCCGGGAGACGATCGCCGCCGTGCTGGGACACGACGGCATCCAGCGGATCCAGCCCGACCGGGCGCTGTCGGACCTCGGCTTCGACTCGCTGGCCGCGGTCGAACTGCGCAACCGGCTGGCCCTGTCGAGCGGCGTCCGGCTCTCCCCGGGCCTGGTCTTCGACCACCCGACCGCCGCGGCGATCGCCGCCCACCTCGCCGAGCGCCTGGTGCTGCCCGACACGGAGCGGCAGCCGGTCGGCAGCGTGACGGCGGAACTGGACCGGCTGGAGGCGGCGCTGGCCGCCGCACCGGCGGCCGAGGTGGACGGCCGGCTGGTCGCGGCCCGGCTGGAGGCACTGCTCGACCGGTGGCGGGAGGCCGCGGCGGGTCCCGAGCGGGCGGGGGAACGCGAACGGATCGCCAGCGTCTCGGTCGACGAGCTGTTCGACATCATCGACGCCGAGCTCGACACCCCGTGACAGGCCCGGACACGGCGCGGAACCGCACGACGCAGCACAGGGAGGAACGACAGGTGTCAGAGCCGGAGCAGGACAAGGTCGTCGAGTATCTGCGGCGGGTCACCGCGGACCTCAAGAGGTCCCGGCAGCGGGTGCGCGAACTGGAGGACCGGGAGCACGAGCCGATAGCGATCATCGGCATGGCCTGCCGCTACCCGGGCGGGGTCCGGTCGCCGGAGGACCTCTGGCGGCTGGTCGCCGAGGGCGGCGACGCGATGTCGGAGTTCCCGGTGGACCGGGGCTGGCCGGCCGACCTCCACCACCCGGACCCGGACCACCCCGGCACCACCTACGCGCGGGCCGGCGGGTTCCTCCACCGGGCCGGGGAGTTCGACGCGGGCTTCTTCGGCATCTCGCCGCGCGAGGCGCTGGCCATGGACCCGCAGCAGCGCCAGCTCCTGGAGACGGCGTGGACGGTCGCGGAGAGCGCGGGCATCGACCCGCTCACGCTGTCCGGCAGCGACACCGGCGTCTTCGTCGGCGCGATGTACCAGAACTACGCGCTGCGCAACGGCGAGGTGCCCGAGGAGGTGGAGGGCTACCTGATCAGCGGCAGCGCGGACAGCGTGGTCTCCGGCCGGGTCTCCTACGCCCTCGGCCTGGTCGGCCCCGCGGTCACGGTGGACACCGCCTGCTCCTCCTCGCTGGTGGCCCTGCACCTGGCCGCCCAGGCGCTGCGCAACGGCGAGTGCTCGCTCGCGATGGCCGGCGGTGTCACCGTGATGTCCACACCGACCCTGTTCCTGGAGTTCTCCCGGCAGCGGGGGCTGTCCGCGGACGGGCGGTGCAAGTCCTTCGCGGCCGCCGCGGACGGCACCGGCTGGTCCGAGGGGGTCGGCCTGGTGCTGCTGGAACGGCTCTCCGACGCGCGGCGCAACGGCCACCGGGTGCTGGCGGTGGTGCGCGGCAGCGCCGTCAACCAGGACGGCGCGTCGAACGGCCTGACGGCTCCCAACGGGCCGTCCCAGCGCCGGGTGATCCGCCGTGCGCTGGCCAACGCGCGGCTGACCCCGCTGGACGTGGACGCGGTGGAGGCGCACGGCACCGGCACCAGGCTCGGCGACCCGATCGAGGCCGAGGCCCTGCTCGCCACCTACGGTCGGGACCGTCCGTCCGGCCGGCCGCTGCGCCTGGGCTCGGTGAAGTCCAACCTGGGCCACACCCAGGCCGCCGCCGGCGTCGCCGGTGTGATCAAGATGGTGCTGGCGCTGCGGCACGGTCTGCTGCCGAAGACGCTGCACGTGGACGCGCCCTCCCCGGACGTGGACTGGGACTCCGGCGGTGTCGAGCTGCTGACCGAGCCGATGGCCTGGCCGGAGACCGGCCGGCCGCGCCGGGCGGCCGTCTCCGCGTTCGGGATCAGCGGCACCAACGCCCACGTGGTGCTGGAGCAGGCCCCGGAGCCGGCGCCCGGCGAGGCCCCGGAGCCGTCCGGGCGGGCCCGAGGCGCGACCGCCGGCGGCGTGGTGCCGTGGGTGGTCTCCGCCCGGGGCGCGGAGGCACTGCGTACCCAGGCCGGTCGGCTGGCCGAGTTCCTCGCCGCCGGGCCCGGGCCCGACCCGGTCGACGTCGCGTGGTCGCTGGTGACCACCCGCGCGGCGCTGGAGGACCGCGCCGTGGTGCTGGGCGGCGACCCGGAGCAGTTGCTGGCCGGGCTGCGGGCGGTCGCGGCGGGCGCCGAGCACCCGGCGGTGGTCCGCGCCACCGGCCCGGCCGGGGCGGGGCGCGGGGTGGCCTTCCTCTTCACCGGGCAGGGTTCGCAACGGGCGGGCATGGGAGCCGAGCTGGCCGAGGCGTACCCGGTCTTCGCGGCCGCGCTCGACGAGGTCTGCGCCGAACTCGACCCGCTGCTCGGGGTCTCGCTGCGCGAGGCGATCACCACCGGGACCGCCGCCGACGGCCGCTCGCTGGACCGGACCGACCTGACCCAGCCGGCGCTGTTCGCCGTCCAGGTCGCGCTGGTCAGGCTGGCGGAGTCCTGGGGCATCCGGCCGGCGGCCGTGGCCGGCCACTCGATCGGTGAGCTGACGGCCGCGTACGTCGCGGGCGTGTGGTCGCTGCCGGACGCCTGCGCCGTGGTGGCCGCCCGTGGCCGGCTGATGCAGGCGCTGCCGCCCGGCGGCGCGATGCTCGCCGTCCAGGCCGACCGGGAGCGAGTGGCGGCCTGGGTGGCCGAGCAGGCGCCCGGCGTCGACGGCGAGTTGGCGATCGCCGCCGTCAACGGCCCGTCCTCCGTGGTGGTTTCGGGACGCGCGCGGGCGGTCGAGGCGGTCGGCCGGGCGGCGCGCGAGGCCGGCTGCCGGACCAAGGCGCTCACCGTCAGCCACGCCTTCCACTCGCCGCTGATGCGGCCGATGCTCGACGCCTTCGCCGAGGTGCTGGCCACCGTCGCGACCCGGCCGCCGGTGCTGCCCGGGGTCGCCGCGGTGACCGGGCAGTGGAGCGACGGCGACTCCTGGGGCTCGTCCGCATACTGGGCCGAGCAGGTCTGCGCGCCGGTGCGGTTCGCGGACGTGGCCGCCACCCTGCTCGCCGACGGCTTCGACACCTGCCTGGAGGCAGGTCCCGACGGTGTGCTCTCGGCGCTGGTCACCGAGACCGCCGAGCACCTCGGGGCCGCGCGGCGCACCGGCTCCCCGGAGGCTGCCGACGGCTCCCCGAAGGGCTCCGCGGACGCCGGGCGCCCGCGTGCCCCGCTGGCCGTCCCGTTGCTGCGCCGCGGCCGCCCGGAGCGCGCCGCCGCGCTGGCCGCGGCCGCCGCACTGTTCACCGCCGGAGCGCCGGTCGACTGGGCCGGGCTCCTCCAGGCCGGACCCGACGACCGGCCCGCGCCGGTGGAGCTGCCGACCTACACCTTCCGCACCGACCGGTACTGGCTCCCCGCGGAGGCGGAGGAGGCCGAGGGTGCCTCCGGGGCCGAGCGGGCCGACGGGACGGACGGTGCCGGCGCGGCCGACGCCGAGTTCTGGCGCCTGGTCGAGCGGGGGGACCTCGACGGGCTCACCGACGCCCTGCGGGTGACCGAGGACGTTCCGCTGAGCCGCGCACTGCCGGCGCTCTCCACCTGGCACCGCTCCCGCCGGGCGGACGAGCAGGCCGCGCAGTGGCTCTACCGTACGCGCTGGCAGCGTCTGCCCGCCGTCCCGGCCGTCGTCCCCGGGCGCTGGCTGGTCGTCGTCCCGGACGCCCCCGGGGAGCAGGCCTGGTCGACAGCGGTGGTCGAGGCGCTGCGCGGGCACGTCGAGCCGGTCGTGGTCCCGGTGGGCGCGCGGGCGACGCTGGCCGACCGGCTGGGCGCCGTCCTCGCCGAAGGGCCGCGACCGGCCGGACTGCTCTGCCTGGCGGGTGTCGACGAGCGGCCGGAACCCGGCCACCCGGAGGTCACCCGCGGCCTCGCCGACACCCTCGCCGTCCTCCAGGCCGCACCGGGCCTCGGACTCCCGGTGTGGACGGCGACCAGGGAGGCGGTGGCGGCGACCCCGCACGACGGTCCGGCCGGCTTCGCCCAGGCCCCGGTGTGGGGCCTGGGCCAGGCGGCCCGGCTGGAGCAACCACAGTGCTGGGGCGGGCTGGTGGACCTGCCGGCCGAGCCGGACGGGACCACCGGCGCCCTGCTGGCCGCCGTGCTCTCCGGCACGGCCCGGCCGGGTGGCGAGGACCAGGCGGCGATCCGCCGCGCGGCCGTCCACGTCCGCCGGCTGGTCCGCTACCGGCCCGCCGCCCCGTCGTCGGGGTGGCGCCCGTCCGGCACCGTCCTGGTGGCCGGCGGCACGGGCGCGCTCGGCGCCGAGGTCGCCCGCTGGCTCGCCCGGGAGGGCGCCGGGCACCTGGTGCTCACCAGCCGCAGGGGACCGGACGCGCCGGGAGCCGCGGACCTCGCCGCCGAACTGACCGCGCTGGGCGCCGAGGTGACCGTCGCGGCCTGCGACGCGGCGGACGGCGAGGCGCTCGCCGCGCTGCTGGACACGCTGCCCGCCCCGCTCACCGCCGTCGTGCACGCCGCCGGCGTCCTGGACGACGGGGTGCTCTCCGCGCTCACCCCCGCCCGGCTCGCCGAGGTGGCCCGGGCCAAGGCCGTCGCCGCGCTCAACCTGCACCGGCTCACCCTCGGCGCCGAGCTGTCGGCCTTCGTGCTGTTCTCCTCGATCGCCGGCACGCTGGGCAGCGCGGGGCAGGGCAACTACGCGGCGGCCAACGCCTTCCTCGACGCCCTGGCCGAGCACCGGGTGCGGAACGGCCTGCCGGCCACCTCGATCGCCTGGGGCCCGTGGGCCGGGGCCGGGATGGCGGCGGGGGAGGGGGTCCGGGAGAAGCTGGCCCGGCTCGCCGTCGAGCCGATGGCGGCCCGGCCCGCCCTCGCCGCGCTGCGGACGGCCGTGGGCAGTGGCGCGGCCGGCGTCGTCGTCGCCGACGTCCGGTGGGCGCGGCTGGTCGCCGGAGGCCCCCCGCCGCCGCTGCTCGCCGAGCTGCCGGAGGCCCGACCGGCCCCCGGTGCCCCGGCCACCGGCGCCCCGGCGCCCGCGCAGGCCCGGCTCGCCGATCTACCGCCCGGCCAACTCGACCGCGCACTGCGTGAGTTGGTGACGGAGAAGGCGGCACAGGCGCTGGGCCACCAGGACACGTCGGCGTTCGCGGCCGACACGTCGTTCCGCGCACTCGGGCTCGACTCGCTGACCGCCGTCGAACTGCGCAACGCGCTGGCCGGCGCCCTCGGTGTGGCCCTGCCGCCCACCCTCGCCTTCGACCACCCCACCCCGCAGGCCCTCGCCGCGCACCTGCGCACCCTGCTGCGGCCGGCCCCGGTGCCGGCCCCCGGCCGTGACCTCCCGGACGGGGAGGGCCGGACCGCCGAGGACCCGATCGCCATCGTCTCGATGGACTGCCGCTTCCCCGGTGGCGTCACCGGCCCGGACGAGTTCTGGGAGCTGCTGGCGGCCGGGCGCGACACCGTCACCGGATTCCCCACCGACCGCGGCTGGGACCTGACGGCCCTCTACCACCCCGACCCGGACCACCCCGGCACCAGCTACACCCGTCACGGGGCCTTCCTCGACGCCCCCGACCGCTTCGACGCGGCCTTCTTCGGCATCGGCGCGCGCGAGGCGGCGGCCATGGACCCGCAGCAGCGGCTGCTGCTGGAGATCTCCTGGCGGGCCGTGGAACGCGCGGGCGTCGACCCGCTGTCGCTGCGGGGGAGCCGCACCGGGGTCTTCATCGGCACCAACGGGCAGGACTATCTGTCCTTCGTCGACGGGATCCCGGACGGGCTGGCCGGCTACCTCGGCACCGGCAACGCGGCCAGCGTGCTCTCCGGCCGGATCGCCTACACCCTCGGCCTGCACGGCCCGGCGCTCAGCGTGGACACCGCCTGCTCCTCCGGGCTGGTGGCCCTGCACCTCGCCGCCAACTCGCTGCGCACGGGTGAGTGCTCACTGGCGCTGGTCGGCGCGGCGACGGTGATGTCCAGCCCGGGCGTCTTCGTGGACTTCAGCCGCCAGCGCGGCCTCGCCGAGGACGGTCGCTGCAAGGCGTTCGCGGCCGCCGCGGACGGCACCGGATGGGGCGAGGGGGCCGGCGTGCTGCTGCTCGAACGGCTCTCCGACGCCCGCCGCAACGGCCACCCGGTGCTCGCCGTGCTGCGCGGCACCGCGGTCAACCAGGACGGCGCCTCGAACGGCCTGACCGCACCCAACGGGCCGGCCCAGCAGCGGGTGATCGGAGCGGCGCTGGAGGCGGCGGGCCTGGCGCCCGACGAGGTCGACGCGGTCGAGGCGCACGGCACCGGCACCACGCTCGGCGACCCGATCGAGGCCCAGGCGCTGCTCGCCACCTACGGGCAGGGCCGTCCCGCCGACCGCCCGCTCCACCTCGGCTCGGTGAAGTCGAACATCGGCCACACCCAGGCCGCCGCCGGACTCGCCGGGCTGATCAAGATGGTGCTGGCGCTGCGCCACGGCCTGCTGCCGAGGACACTGCACGTGGACGCGCCCTCCCCGCACGTGGACTGGTCCACCGGCGCGGTGTCCCTGCTGACCGAGCCGGTCGCCTGGCCGGACACCGGCCGGCCGCGCCGGGCGGCGGTCTCCGCGTTCGGGATCAGCGGCACCAACGCCCACGTCATCCTCGAACACACGCCCGATCCGGCGCCCGCCGAGGCCCCGGCCGGACCGTCGCCGTCACCGTCGTCGCCGGTGCCGATCCCGCTCTCCGCCCGGAGCGCGGCGGCGCTGCGCGCCCAGGCCCGGCTGCTGCGCGGCCACCTCGACGCCCACCCCGGGCAGAGCCTCGCCGACCTCGGCCACTCGCTGGCCACCGGCCGTGCCGCGCTGACCCACCGGGCGGTGCTCCTCGCGGAGGACCGGGCGGGTCTGGCCGCCGGCCTCGCCGCCCTCGAAGCCGGCCGGCCGGCCGCCGGCCTGCTGGACGGCCGGGTGGCCCCGACCGCTCCGGTGGCCTTCCTCTTCACCGGTCAGGGAAGCCAACGCCCGGGCATGGGACGGGAGTTGTACGAGTCGTTCGAGGTCTTCCGCACGTCCTTCGACGAGACCTGCGCGGCACTCGAAGCACGGCTCGGCCACCCGCTGCGGGAGGTGGTCCTCGCCCCGGCCGGCTCCACCGAGGCCGGCCTGCTCGACCGGACCGGCTACGCCCAGGCGGCGCTGTTCGCCGTGGAGGTCTCCCTCCACCGGCTGGTCGGGTCCCTGGGCGTGCTGCCGGACCTGGTGGCCGGCCACTCGGTCGGCGAACTGGCGGCCGCGCACGCCGCGGGCGTCTTCGACCTGGACGACGCCGCGGCGCTGGTCGCCGCCCGCGCCCGGCTGATGCAGCAACTGCCGCCCGGCGGCGCGATGGTGGCCGTCGAGGCGGGCGAACAGGAGCTCGCGGAGCTGATCGCGGACCGGGCCGGGCAGGTGTCCGTCGCCGCGGTCAACGGACCCACCGCCACCGTGCTCTCGGGCGACGAGGACGCCGTCCTGGAACTCGCCGCCCGACTGGCGCAACGGGGCCGGCGCACCAAGCGGCTGCGGGTCAGCCACGCGTTCCACTCCCCGCGCATGGACGACATGCTGGCGGAGTTCCGGGCCGAGGCCGAGCGGATCTCCTACCGCGCGCCCGACCTCCCCCTCGTCTCCAATGTGACCGGAGACCTGGCCGACCCGGCCGAACTGGCCACCCCGGACTACTGGGTGCGGCACGTCCGCCACACGGTCCGCTTCGCCGATGGCGTCCGCGCCCTGGAACGGCAGGGCGCGCGCACCTTCGTCGAGCTCGGCCCGGACGGCGTGCTGAGCGCGCTGGCCCGGGACTGCCTCGTCGCCCCCGGCGCGGCGCGGGCCGTCCCGCTGCTGCGCGCCGACCGTCCGGACCGCGCCGCGCTGACCGCCGCGCTCGGCCGGCTGTACGTGCACGGGCTGCCGGTGGAACTGGACGGCCTGTGCGAGGGCGGCCGCCGGGTCGACCTGCCCGTCTACCCGTTCCAGGGCCGCGTCCACCGGCTGACCGCGACCCGCTCGCTGACCCGCTCCCCGTCGGCGCCCGCCACGACCGACGCCGCGCCGACGGCGGACCCGCTCGTCGAGGAGAAGCCGGACGAGGCCGAGACCGGGGCCGAAGCGCTGCGCCGACGGCTGCGCGAGACCCCGGTGGCCGCCCGGACCGATCTGCTGGCCGAGCTGGTCACCGGCCAGCTCGCCGCTGTACTGGGAGAGGCGGAGGAAATGACCCGATCCGGCGAGGCTTTCAGCGAACGCGGACTGACCTCCCTCGGCATGGCCGAGCTGCGCAACCGGCTGCACGAGGCGACCGGGGTCCGGCTCGCCCCGTCCGCGATCACCGACCACCCGACTCCCGTCGCGCTGGCCGCCTACCTCGCCGCCCGGATCGTCGAGTCGCTGCCCGTCGACGAACTGCCCGTCGTACAGGTCCCGCCGGCCGACCGGCCTGCCGCCACCCCACCCGGGGCCGGGCCCGCCGGCTCCCCGCTGGTCACGCTCTTCCGGCAGGCGATCCTGGCCGGCCGGGCCGGTGAGGGGCTGCGGCTGCTCGCCGCCGCCGCCGGCCTGCGGGACCAGCCGGACGGGCCGCCCGCCGTCCCGCGCCGCGACCGTTTCGCCACCGGCCCCGCCGACGTGCCGCTGGTCTGCTTCCCCTCGCTGGTCGCACCCGCGCACGCCTACCAGTACGCCCGGTTCGCCGCCCCCTTCCGGGGCCGGCGCGAGCTGACCGTGGTCTCACCGTCCGGCTACGCCCCCGGCGAGACCCTGCCCGACACCCTCGCGGAACTCGTCGCGCAGCAGGTGGCGGCCGTACGCGCCGAACACGGCGACCGGCCGGTCGCGCTGCTCGGCTACTCCTCGGGAGGCTGGCTGGCGCAGGCCGTGGCCGAGGCGCTCGCGGAGGACGGCGGCGCGCCGTCCGCCGTGGTCCTGCTCGACACCCACCTGCCCGGCAGCGCGGGGCTCACCGCCCTGGAGTCGGCGATCTTCGGCGCCCTGGCCGACCGTGCCGACGTGGTCGAACTGACCACCGACACCGGGTTGAGCGCCATGGGCCGTCACTTCGAGCTGTTCCGCGGCTGGCGGCCGGCCCCGGTGGCGAGCCCGACCCTGCTCATCCGGGCGACCAGCCCCCTCGCCGGAACCCCGGAGGACCGACCGGCCCCCCTGGCGTCCTGGCCCCACCGGCACCGAACCATCGACGTGCCGGGCGACCACTTGACCATCATCGGCGACTCCGCAGCCTCGACCGGCCATGCCGTCGAGACCTGGCTGTCCGGAGCGGAACGGGAGCAAGCGACACGATGACCAGCGGACCCACCCCTGCCGACTCCCCGGCCGTCACCGCGCCGGAGACGGTCTTCGGACCGGCCTTCCTGCAGAACCCCTACCCCGCCTACGACGTCCTGCGCACCGAGGCGCCGGTCGGCCGCCACGTGGTGAAGACCCTCGCCTCCGAGGTCAACGCCTGGGTGGTGACCCGGCACGAGGACGTCCGGGCGCTGCTGGCCGACCCGTCGCTCTCCAAGGACGCGCTCGGCCTGCCGCGGATCATCGAGCGCCACGCCCCGCAACCCGACGGCTCGACCGGCGGCCACCCGCGCAGCATGCTGTTCAGCGATCCGCCGGACCACACCCGGCTGCGCCGCATCGTCTCCAAGGCGTTCACCATGCGCCGGGTCGAGCGGATGCGGCCGTGGATCGAACAGCTCGCCGACGACCTCGTCGACGAGATCGTGCCCGGCGCCGAGTTCGACCTGATGGAGCAGATCGCGCTGGCGTTCCCGATCTACGTGATCGGCGCCCTGCTCGGCGTCCCGGCGGCCGACTTCGCGGACCTGCGCCGCTGGAACGGCGTGCTCTCCAGCGTCGAGGCCGGCGCCGCCGAGAAGCGGGAGGCGATCGAGCTGTCCTACGCCCACCTGGAGTCGGTGGTGGCCGCCAAGCGCCGCGCTCCCGCCGACGACCTGGTGAGCGCGCTCATCGAGGCCGAGGAGGACGGTGACCGGCTGGACGGCGGCGAACTGATCTCCAGCCTCTTCCTGCTGATGAACGCCGGCTACGAGACGACCGCCAACCTGATCGGCAGCGGGGTGCTCGCCCTGATCCAGCACCCCGACCAGCACCGCCGACTGCGCGAGGACCCGGCCCTGCTCCCCGGCGCGGTCGAGGAACTCCTGCGCTACGAAAGCCCGTTGAACCTCGCCACCATCCGGTACACCACCCGGCCGGTCCAGGTCGGCGAGGCGCTCATCCCGGCGGACGAGATCGTCTTCGTCTCGCTCTGCGCCGCCAACCGGGACCCGGCCGTCTTCGACCGGCCGCACGCGCTGGACGTCGGCCGGAAGAAGAACCAGCACCTCTCCTTCGGCCACGGCATCCACCACTGCATCGGCGCGCCGCTGGCCCGCCTCGAAGGGGAGGTCCTGTTCGGCCGGCTGCTCGGCCGCTTCCGGCGCTGGGAGCTGGCCGTCCCGGCCGAGCACCTGGTGTGGCGGCACAGCCTCCAGTTCCGCGGACTGGCGAGCCTGCCGGTCCGGATGTCCTGAACCCCGCACCGGCCCGGTGCGGCAACTCCGTACGACTCCAAGGGAGATGAACCACTCATGACCGACAACACGGGAACCGCCGCAGCGGTGGGCGAGGGCGTGGTCGCCGCCTTCTTCGACGCCTGCGCCCGGGACGCCTTCGACGAGGCGGTCGCCTGCTTCGCCGAGGACGGTGTCTGGATCATGGCCGAGGGGCCCGAGCCCGGCACCACCTACCGGCGGGACCAGATCCGGGACTTCCTGGTCGACCTGGTCAAGAAGCGCGAGGAACTCGCCGACCAGGGGATCGGCCTGGTCTTCGAGCCCGCGGTGGTGGTCGGCGACCGCCAGATCATCGAGTTCACGCTGCGCAACGGCGACGGCGAGGTGATCGACCGTGGCGTGGACCTCTTCACGCTGAAGGACGGCCTGATCCTCGTCAAGGACGTCTTCCGCAAGGCATGACCCCCCCGACATCCGCGTCCCCGACATCCGTGTACAGACAAGGAGTTCGTCCGTGTTCGAGAACCTCAGTGAGCACCTGACCACCTTCGCCAACGACATCGACTTCGAGGAGCCGAAGCCCGGCCAGAGCGGCACCTACGAGTCGGAGCTGCGCGACCCGTCCGGCACCGCGATCGGCACCGTCGAGGGCTCCTACCGGATCGTCACCCGGCGGGAGAGCGACGGCGTCCTGCTCGCCTGCATCAACGAGAAGATCGCGCTCACCGACGGCGTCGTGCACGTCGAAGCCTGGGCGCGCTTCGAGAACCTGATCTCGGGGGAGTGGCTCTACTGCCCGGCCGTCGGGGTGAGCGGACGCTACGCCGGCCGCACCGGGTTCCGGCAGTGGCGCCCGGTGGAGCTGGGCAAGACCGCCGAGGCCAAGCTGGTCTTCTTCACCACCCAGCTCTCCTGACCGGGCCCATGAGCGGGATACTTCCGGAGACGACCGGCGCCGCGCGGTTCGCGGGCCGGGTCGTGCTGATCACCGGCGGGGGCGGCGGAATCGGTTCCGCCGCCGCCCGGCGGTTCACCGCCCGGGGCGCCCGGGTCGTGCTGGCCGACATCGACCGGGCCCGCGGCGATGCCGTCGCCCGGGAGACCGGTGCGCTGTTCGTGCCGACGGACACGTCCGACCTGGCCGACAACGAGAAGTTGGTGCGCGCCGCCGTCGAGCGGTTCGGCGGCGTGGACGTGGTCTGGCTCAACGCCGGTGTGCTGGCCGGGAGTTCGATCGGCGACGGGTTCGACGGCGAGGCCTACCGGCGGCTGTTCGCCAGCAACGTCGACTCGGTGGTGTACGGGGTGCAGGCGGCCCTGCCGGCACTGCGCGAGCGCGGCGGTGGCTCGATCGTGGTCACCGCCAGCACCACCGGGCTCCGCCCGTCGCCCGAGGTGTTCTACTCGGCCTCCAAACACGCGGTGGTCGGCCTGGTCCGCTCGCTGGGGCCCGTGCTGGCCGGGGACGGGATCACCGTCAATGTCCTGTGCCCGGGTGCGGTCGACACCCCGCTGGTCGCCGAACGCCTCGCCGCCTGGCGGGCCGCCGGCGTCGCGGTGGCCACCCCGGACCAGGTGGTCGACGCGATGGAGGAGGTCGTCCGGGACGGAAGGACCGGCCAGGCCTGGGTGGTCGGACCCGACACCGGCGTCACCCCGTTCGCGTTCGCCGACCTGGTCGTCGCCGGCGAGCACCGGCTGCGCTTCGCCGACGGGAAGGTCAGCAGCGTCCCCGACGGCGACTGACCGGACCCGCCCGCGTCACCGGAACGGGACCGGTGACGCGGGACCCCCTGTCACCGTCCCGTCCGACCTCCGAGGAGTACCGCATGCTCTCCGTCAAGGCCGCCGTCGCCCGCAGCAAGGGCGGCCCGTTCTCCGTCGAGGACGTGCTGCTGGCGCCGCCCAGGGCCGATGAGGTACTGGTCCGGCTGGTTGCCACCGGCCTGTGCCACACCGACCTGCTGGCCCTGGACCAGATCCTCCCGCCCGGGCTGCCCGCCGTGCTCGGCCATGAGGGCAGCGGCGTGGTCCAGGCCGTGGGCGAGGCGGTGACCACGCTCGCCCCGGGCGACCCGGTGGTGCTGGCCCCGATGAGCTGCGGCTCGTGCCGACCGTGCCTCACCGGCCACCCCATGCACTGCGCCTCGTTCCTGCCGCTCAACCTGCGCGGCCGGCGGGCGGACGGGTCGACCGCCTACCGGGACGCGGCGGGCGCCGAGATCAGTGGGCACTTCTTCGGCCAGTCCTCCTTCGCCGACCATGTCGTCGCCCACCAGCGCAGCGTGGTGAAGGTGCGCGCCGACGCCCCGCTCGAGCTGCTCGGCCCGCTGGGGTGCGGCCTGCAGACCGGCGCGGGCGCCGTGCTCGGGGTGTTCGCCGCACCGCCCGGCAGCAGCCTCGTGGTGTTCGGCGCCGGGCCGGTCGGACTGGCCGCCGTGATGGCCGCCCGGATCGCCGGCTGCACCCGGATCATCGCGGTCGACCTGCACCGCGGCCGACTCGACCTGGCGCTCGAACTCGGCGCCACCGACGTCCTCGACGGCGGTCAGGACGCGGTGGCCGCCGCCGTGGTCGAACTCAGCGGCGGCGGCGTCGACTTCGCTCTCGACGCCGTCGGCCTCCCGCAGACCGCCCGGGCGGCCGTCGAGTCCCTCACGACCGGCGGCACGGCCGGCATCGTCGGCTCGGCCGGCACCGGCCAGGACCTGTCCGTCGGGCTGGTCCAGATGCTGGGCCGCACGGTGAAGGGCATCCTCCAGGGAGACAGCGTTCCCGCCCTGCTCATCCCCCGGCTGCTGGACTTCTTCATGGCGGGCCGGTTCCCGCTGGACAAGCTGATCCGCCCGTACCCCCTCGCCGACATCAACCAGGCGGTCGCCGACGCGACCGGCGGAACCGCCGTCAAACCGCTCTTGCTGCACCACCACTCGGGAGGCTGACCGGGAAGGCCGTCGGCCGGGAGAGATCCCGGCCGACGGCCTTGTGCGAGGTGGGGCCTTCGCCACCCCGGTGGCCTCCGGGGTGAGTGGGGCACCCCGGAGACCACGGCCTGAGAGGGCGTCAGCTGCCGCCGGGGCCGGTCCAGTCGGCCCGCACATGGCCCAGCCGGACACGCTGCGGGTGGTCGCCGACGGCGATCGACGCCACCTTCCGCCCGGTGGCGAAGTCGATCGCCGTCACCTGGTCGGCGCCGCTCTCGGAGACGACACAGTCCTTGCCGTCCCCGCTGACCGTCGCCCAGTACGGCTTGGCCGCAGGGACCAGCGGTCCCTCCTGGAGCGAGGCCCGGTCCACCACGGTCGCGTAGTCGTCCATGGTGCCCGCCACGCACAGCCCGGTCCCCGCCGGATTCATCGAAATGCCGTGGTGGCGTGAGTCGTTGACCCAGGTGGTGCGGTCCTCGCCGGTCGCCGGGTTCTTCGGCAGCGTCTTCATCCGGGTGATCTTGTCGGTGGTGACGTCGTACTCGAGGAAGCCGTTGAAGAACGACACCTGGAAGTAGAGCTTGGACTCGTCGGGGGAGAACACGGCCGGGCGGACCGCGTCGGAGAAGTCCTTCAGCCCGAACGCGTCCAGCCGCTGCCGCATGTCGATGACCTTGACCTGCCGGAACGTCGTGGCGTCCACGACCGTGATGTGCCGGTCGCCCTTGGTCCAGTCCCAGCCCGGGCCGTCCAGGTCGGTGTTGACGTCGCCGATGGACATGTTCCAGATGTACTTGCCGTCCTTGCTGAAGACGTTCTCGTGCGGCTTGTCGCCGGTCTTGAACGACCCCAGCTGCCGGCCGGTGGCGATGTCCAGCACATGCACGGTGTCGGCGGTGGACGCGGACACCGCCACGCGGGTGCCGTCCGGCGAGACCGCCATGTGGTCGGCGCGGTAACCGGCCACCGGGAAGCGCCAGTTGACCGTCCCGTCGGTCAGGTCGATGGAGACCACGTCCGCGAAGCTCGGCCGGGACACCACCACCGACCGGCCGTCCGGGGTGGAGTACATGTCGTCGGCGAACTGGTCGTGCCCCTCGCCGACGCTGTTGCGGATCGCCTGGAAGTAGATCCACTTGACCGGGTCCGCGTTGATCTCCGCCATCCGCGCGTCCTTGTCCGGGACGACGTCGATCCGGCCGATCTTCGCGTAGTCGCCGGAGGACCGGATGACATCGGCGGTGCCGTCCCAGTTGTTGCCGACGAACAGCACCTCGCGCAGGCCGTCGGGGGCGGCGGAACGCGCGGAGGCGGAGGCCGCCGGCCCGGTGACGGCCAGGGCGAGGGCGACGGCCACGGAGCACAGGTGCCTGGTTCTGGAGGCAGCCATGACGGCTCTCTTTCCTCGGGAAGTCAGGGGGAGTCCGGGGATCTGAACACGGCCGCATCCACAGGGAACTTACTGAAAAGTAAGGAGCGGGCGGCCCTTACGACAAGATGCGTGCACGACAAGATTGAGGGCCGTGAGCGACCACGGACGACCGGCGGGACGACGGACGGGGACACGTTGGCGGCAGGCTCAGGGCGCCGACGGGACGCTACGGCGGCCGGTCCGCCGAGGAACGGCAGGCCGGGGGGCGCCGCCGCTTCCTCGACGCGGCGCTGCGGCTGATCGGCGACACCCCCGGCTACCGCGGCACCACGGTCGCCGCACTCGGCCAGGCCGCCCGCCGGGCCGTCCCGGACGCGCTCGCCGACGCGGACGGACTGCCCCCGGCCGAGCGCGCCACCGCCCTCTGCCGGGCCTGCGCCCGCGCCGTCACCTCCGACCCGCGCCGCGGCCGCATCGCCTTCATGGAGATCATCCGGGTCAGCCCCCGGCTGAAGGAGCAGCGGCCGGCCCGCCGCGCCCGCCGGGTCGACCTGATCCGCGCCGAGGCCGACACGGCCGTGGCCCGCGGGGAGGCGGCGCCGCGCGACTACCGCCTGCCGGGCACGCTCCGGCCGGAGGGCCGGCGCCCCGGAACCCCCTGAGACGGTGACCCGCGCAGGCCGGCGGGGCGCGGCCCGGCTCGGCGCGCGTGATCCGCCCGGAGCTGGTCTGCTGGGGATGAAGGCTGTCGCCCCGATTCCCGGAGAGCGCCATGAGTACCTATCGCGTCGCCCAGGTGACCGAACCCAACGGCACCTTCGAACTCGCCGAGCGGGAGATCCGGCCGCCGGGACCCGGTCAGGTGCGGATCGCCGTGGAGGCGTGCGGGGTCTGCCACAGCGACGCGCTGTTCGTCGGCGGCGGACTGCCGGGCGTGACCTTCCCGGAGGTCCCCGGGCACGAGATCGCCGGGCGGATCGAGGAACTGGGAGAGGGCACCGAAGAGCGCGGCTGGAGCGTCGGCGACCGGGTGGCCGTCGGCTGGTTCGGCGGCGCCTGCGGGCACTGCCCGTCCTGCCGCCGGGGCGACTTCATCGTGTGCGCCGCCCTGAAGGTCCCCGGCTGGGCCTACGACGGCGGCTTCGGCGAGCGGACGACCGTACCCGTAGACGCCCTGGCCAGGATCCCTGACGCGCTCTCGGCGGCCGACGCCGGGCCCCTGGCCTGCGCGGGCGTGACCACGTACAACGGGCTGCGGCGCGGTCCGGCCGAGCCGGGCGACCTGGTCGCGGTGCTCGGCCTCGGGGGCCTCGGCCACCTCGGCGTGCAGTACGCGGTGGCGATGGGCTTCGAGACCGTGGCGATCGCGCGGGGCGCCGAGAAGGCCGATTTCGCCAAGCGGCTCGGCGCCCACCACTACGTCGACAGCAGGGCATCGACCCCGGTGGCCGAGGCACTGGCCGCCCTCGGCGGGGCGAAGGCCGTCCTGGCCACCGCCGGCAGCTCCGAGGCCATCACCGCGACCGTGGACGGCCTGGCCCCGCGCGGCGAACTGACCGTCATCGGCGCCACGCCCGAGCCGCTGGGCATCAGCCCGGTGCAACTGATCATGAGCGGCCGGGTGGTCCGCGGGCACCCCTCCGGCACCGCGCGGGACATCGAGGACACCATGGCCTTCAGCGCCCTGCACGGCATCCGCCCGATGACCGAGACGGTGCCGCTGGAACGGGCGGGGGAGGCGTACGACAAGATGCTGGCCGGCGCGGCACGCTTCCGCATGGTGCTGACCACCGGCTGACGCCCGGGGTGGCCCGGGCCCAGGGGGCGGCTCCTCCCATGCTCCGGGCCCGGTCGGCGGGAACGGGCGGCATCGTGCTCGTCCGGGAGCCGGAAAGCCCAGGTGCCGGTGTGCCGTCGGGCACGGCCGGGTACGGCGCCGAGGGCGGTGGGTCCGGGTCAGCCGGCGAGCCGGTCCAGGGCGGTCAGTACCGGCGCGGTGCCGTCCTCGCCGCGGACCCGGGCGCCCAGGGCCCCGGCGCGCCGTCGGTACGCCGGGTCCCGGGTGGCCCGTACCAGTGCCGTGGCCAGCGCGTCCACGGTCAGCCGGCGCAGCGGTACGACGGCCGGGGCGACCCCCAGCGCGACCAGCCGGGTGGACCAGAAACCCGCGTCGAACTGCACCGGCACCGGCACCGCCGGCACCCCGGCGCGCAGCCCCGCCGCCGTGGTGCCCGCGCCCGCGTGATGGACCACGGCGGCCATCCTCGGAAAGAGCAGCGAGTGCGGCACCTCGCCGATGGTCAGCATGTCGTCCCCGTCGGCCGCGAGCCCGCCCCAGCCGCGCTGGATCACCCCGCGCAGCCCGGCCCGCCGCAGCGCCGCCACCACCCGCGCACTCAGCCGCCCGGCGTCCGGCACGGTGGCGCTGCCCAGCCCGACGAAGACCGGCGGCGGTCCCGCGTCCACGAACTCCTCCACCTCATCGGGAAGCCGGTTCTCGGTGTCGTACGGCCACCAGTAGCCGCCCACCTCCAGTCCCGCCCGCCAGTCGGCGGGCCGGGGCACCACCAGGGGGCTGAAACCGTGGTGCACCGGCCAGCGCCGCCGCTCCCGGGCCCGTAGGGCCGCCGTGGCGCCCAGCGGGGGCAGGCCGAGCCGCTCGCGCAGCGCCGGCACGGCACCGGAGAAGACATGCTCCACGGCCAGACTCACGCCCTGCCCGGCGAACCGGTTCACCGGCCCGCCCCAGGAGCCGCCGCCGAGCACCGGCGGGGCGAACTCCCGGGTGGCGGCAAGGGGTTGGAGATACACGCCCAGGCTCGGCAGCCGCAGCCCCTCGGCGATCGTGTGGCCGAGCGGGGCCACCGAGGCGGACAGCAGCAGCACCTCGCTGTCCCGGGCCGCGTCCAGCAGGTCCTCGGTCATCCGCCCCACCAGGCGCCGCGCCAGATCCACCACCCGCACCAGCTTTCCGGCCCCGCTGGCGCTGCGGTGCAGGCCCCGGCCGCGCGGTGACCGGAGTTCCGCCAGCGGATCCACCGGCAGCGTGTGGAACCGCACCCCCGACCCCGCCACCAGCGGTGCGAAGCGGCCGTGGGTGACCAGCGTGACCTCGTGCCCGGCCAGCGCCAGCCGGTGCCCGAGCCCGGTGTAGGGGGCGGCGTCGCCCCGGGAACCCGCCGTCATGATCGCAACGCGCACGTCGGCCAGTATGGCCGCTCCCGTGCCCGAGGCGCCCGCGCGTCGGCGCGATTGTCCGGTACGCGTGTGCCGGGCGCGCGTGGAGGCACCCGGCGCGCGTCGGCGAACTCGTGCCGACGTCCCGGCTGTTGGCGTCCGGCTTCCACCGCCCGTGGTCATGTGTGCGGTGTTCCGGCAAGCATCTCGGGGGCGATCCGGCAGTGCGGGCGGGTGCGCACATGGAAGGCGAGCAGGGCCAGGGCGCTGGTCGCGGCGGACCAGGCGAGCGACAGCAGCCCGTGGGACCAGGGGGTGGAGGACGTGAAGGCCGCGGCCAGCGCAAACTGGCACGCGCCGTATAGGGGGAGCGCGCTCAGGCCGGTGAGGTCGGCGACGTTCAGGACCGGGTTCTGCAGACCGGTGTCGACCAGGCTGAGCATGATGACGAGAAAGAAGCCCTCCAGCTCGCCGCGTACCAATGAGCCGAGCAGGAGACCGATTCCGCCGTAGGCGAGACCGGCGCTGAACACCGCGAGGGCCAGCGGGCCCAGCCGGCCGACCGGCAGCGAGACGGCGAGCACGGCCATGGTGTACACGGCGATGAGAGCGGTGACCAGGGCGACCGCGGTGACCTTGGCGAGCAGCATCCGGAGCTTCGGGTAGCCCGCCAGCACCAGTCGGCGGTCCGTCTCCCCGGCCTTGAAGGTCTCCATGAACATCGAGAAACCCGTGACCAGGGTGACGGCGGCGAGGGCGTTCACCACTTGACTGACATGGTTCGCCGGCGCGAGGACGTCGGTGCCCGCGGACTCCAGGGAGAACCGCAGCGTCCGGTCCGGCGCGCACAGACGCGCCACCATGATCCAGGCGGGGATGAAGACGACCGCCAGGAGCACTGCCATGCGGCTGCGCAGGTGACCGAGGAGAGTGCAGCGCAGCATCTCGGTGTAGGCCGAGGGCCGGTACGTCATCGGGTGGTTCTCTCCATGTCCAGACGGCCGTCGCGCAGGTGCCCGACCGCGTCGAAGTGATGCAGATCGTGCAGCAGGTGCGAGACCACGACGATCGACCTGCCCTGGTCGCGCAGCCGGGCGGCGAGCGACCAGAAACGCTGGTGGGTGTCCCAGTCGAACCCCTGGTAGGGCTCGTCGAGCACCAGGAGCTGTGGATCGTGCATGAGGGCGAGCAGGAGGTTCAGCTTCTGCCGTGTGCCTCCGCTGAGTTCCCCGGCGCGCTGCCGGCCGGAGTCGGTGAACGCCAGGAGGTCCATCAGCTCGTGGGCTCGTGCGAGGGTCGGCAGCCGGTAGGCCGCCTGGAAGAGGCGGAGGTGCTGCATGACGGTGAACGAGTCGTTCAGCACGGCGTGCTGCGGGCAGTACCCCGCCTTGCCGGTGCGCTCCACCGTGCCCCGGTCGGGCGCCAGGTGTCCCATGGCGATCCGGAGCAGTGTGCTCTTGCCGGCGCCGTTCTCGCCGACGACACCGACCAGTGTCCCGGCGGGCACGTCGAGGTCGGCACCGCGCAGGAGCTGTCTGCGGCCGTAGGCCTTCCAGACGCCACTGATGCGCAGGCGCGGCTGCCGGCACACGTGCTGCGCGGCCTCTGCGGTCACGTCGGGGCCTTTCGTCAGCGAAGTGTGTAGACGGAGGCGGCCAGGGCGAGGGTGTACCACTGTTCCACCAAGCGGTAGCTGCGCTGGTCCTGTTCCCGGCCCCGCGCCAGCAGCACCCGGACGGAGAGCAGCAGGCTCCAAGCGCACAGGACGACGTCCGTGGCGATGATCCACCAGTGGGGGCCTGCGGGCTCCATGAGGAAGTGGTGGATGGCCAGGGGACCGACGGCGAAGCCGGCGCACAGGAAGACCCGGGTGGGCCGCTCGCCGAAGACCAGCGGCATGGTGGAGCGGTGGACCGCGCGGTCGCCGGTGATGTCGCGGAGGTCCTGGACGGACATCAGAAGCGTCACGGTGATCGCGAGCGTCACGATCCAGCGCCAGGCGTCCGGCGACATGGCGGTGACCATCTCCCAGGCGGCGGCCAGCTGGGCGACGACTCCGACGCCGGCGTAGAGGTTCCTGCCCAGCCAGTGCCGGCCCCAGCGGTACTCGTGCTGGAGCAGGGAGAGGATCTGCCACATCAGGGCCCACTCCAGGACGCCCAGGCAGTACCCGTACACGGGGAACAGGACCCGGACGGCGTTCAGGCGCAGCCGGGCACCCCGGATGCTGCTCCGGCCGGTGACCAGCGGGCGGAACGGCTTGTTGACGCGGTCCTCCTCGACGCCGACGAGCTGGTTGGCCAGGGTGTGTTCGTAGACGAACAGCCAGAAGTACAGCGCACCGGAGACCAGGGCGATCGCGGCTTCGGACGGGGGCAGCCGGGCGTGGACGACGGCCGCCGTCACGAAGCAGGTGGCGGGGAAGACGGTGGTCCAGCGGTCGGCGCTGATGAACAGCCAGCTCAAGCGGATTTCGTGCCAGGCGGTCTGGAGGACCGCCGCGGGCGCGGTCGTGGTCATCACTGTGGGTCCCTACCTCCCTGGTGGGCCGGGCCGGTGGGCGGCCGGGGCGTCTCCTGGTGCCGGCCGGCGGCCGGTCCGGCGTCACGCCGTGCGGTGCACGACGGCCTCCGCGACGTCCCTCAGCGTGCGGACGGCGCGGGCCGGGAAGGGGGCCAGGGCCAGGGAGTCCAGGGCCTGCCGGTACCTCTCCTCGATCATCCGCTCGACCGCCCGCCGGGCTCCCGTGCTGGTGAGGATGGAGCAGATCTCCGCGGCTTCCTGCTCCCCGAGGTCGGGGTCGCCGATCAGCGTGTGCAGCCGGTCGGCCTGCGCCGGTCCGCAGGCCCGCAGCGCGTGGACGACCAGGCTGGTGCACTTGCCCTCGCGCAGATCGTCCAGGCGGGATTTGCCCGTCCGGTCCGGGTCCCCGAACACCCCGAGGATGTCGTCCCTGAGCTGGAATGCCTCCCCGAGGGGGATCCCGTAGGCGCTGCAGGCGTTCATGACCTCCGGACCGGCACCGGCGAGGGCCGCCCCCACCTGGAGGGGGCGCTCGATGGTGTACTTGGCGGTCTTGTAGCGGATGACGCTCAGCAGCGTCTCGACACTCGCGTGGAGTCTGCCGGTGGTCAGCAGGTCCAGGTGCTGGCCGGCGATCAGTTCGCTGCGCGCCAGGTCGACGCAGCGCAGCACCCTGGCCCGGTGGGCGTCGGGCATGGGCGTGGTGTGCAGCAACTCGTCCGACCAGACCAGGGCGAGGTCACCGAGGAGGATCGCTCCGCCGGTCCCGTACTGCTGCGCGAGCCGCGGCACATGGTGCCGGTCGGCCAGCGCCCGGTGGACCGTGGGGCGCCCGCGGCGGCTGTCGGACGCGTCCATGATGTCGTCGTGGATGAGCGCGCAGGTGTGGGCCAGCTCGATGGACGCGGCCAGCCTGACGGCCTGCGTGATGTCGCCCTGTCCGCCTGCCGCGATCCATCCGGTCACGCACAGCAGCGGACGCACCCGCTTCCCCCCGGACATGAAGTCGCGCAGCACCAGGATGAGCGCCGACTGGCCGGGCACGGGAGCCGTCCGTGCCTTCTCCGTCAGGAACTCGAACAGAAGATCGTCGATCGCGGTGCGTGGCGCGAAGAAGTCGGACTCCACCGCCAGTGTCTCAGCAGTCATCGCAAGGGCGCCTTTCAGAGGGAGGCCGGTCATCGGTCCGGCTCCGTCGCTTCGTTCCGTTGCCGGCCCACCGATACGTCGCCCGTGCGCCGGACGTAACGGCCCAGCGCCATCAGGGGGAAGACGTGCCCGTAGTACCCGTAGTGCGCGGCCACGGCCCGGGGCACGAGTGTCCCGGTGTACTGCGGCTCCTCCCAGGTGCCGTCCTCCGTCTGCCGCTCGGTCAGCCAGCGCACCCCGTCCCGCACCACGGTGCTGTCGCGCTCTCCGGCCGCGAGCAGTCCGAGCAGCGCCCAGGCGGTCTGTGAAGGGGTGGACGGGCCACGGCCGGCGCGGGCCGGATCCGCGTACGACTCCCAGCTCTCGCCCCAGCCGCCGTCCGCGTTCTGAACCGACGTCAGCCAGGCGACGGCGCGCCGGACGGCGGCGTGGCCGCGGGGAACGCCGGCGGCGACGAGAGCGGGAAGGACACTTCCCGTGCCGTAGACGTAGTTCACCCCCCAGCGTCCGTACCACGCGCCGTTGGCCTCCTGCTGCCCGAGCAGCCAGCGGACGGCACGGCGGGTACGGGGGTCGTGTGCCCTTCCCAGCGCGGCCAGCATCTCCACCACGTGGGCGGTGATGTCCGCGGTGGGCGGGTCGGTGCAGAACTCACCGAAGTCGAAGAACGGGAGTTTGGCGGGGAGGGTACTGGTGTTGTCCACGTCGAAGGCCGCCCATCCGCCGTCGCGGCTCTGCATCCCGAGACACCACCGCACCGCCCTGGCCAGCGCGTCGTCGACGCGGGTCGGATCGGGGTGGTTCACGCGGTGCAGGGCGAGCGCCACCTCGCTGGTGTCGTCGTTGTCCGGGTAGGTTCGATTGTGGAACTGGAAGGCCCAGCCGCCGGGAGACAGCCGGGGCCGCCGCGCGGCCCAGTCGCCGGGCCGGTCGGCCTGCCGGGTGAGCAGCCAGTCGGCGGCTTCGACCAGCGCGGGATGACCGGGCGCCAGGCCGGCGTCGAGGAGCGCGGTGGCGGACAGGCAGGTGTCCCATACCGGGCTGTGGACGGTGTGCAGTGCCCGCACGCCGTCCTCCGGCCACGCGCCGCAGTCCTCCAGGAAGCCCCAGGCGGCCTTGAGCACCGGATGGTCCGAGGGGTAGCCGTGCAGGTGCAGGGCGAGGACGACCCATGTGGTCATGGGGGTGCACGCCCCCCAGCTGCCGTCCTCTTCCTGACGCTCCAGGAGCCAGCGGACGCAGGCGTTCGCGGCGGCCTCGCGCACCGGGCGGGGGATGCCCTTGGAGCACACGCGCACCGTGGCGTTCAGACGCCGGAAGAGCTTCTCCCGGCCGTTGTCCGGTGCCGGCGCGCCCGCGGAGCTGCCGGGCGGAGCGAAGAGCTCGTCGATGGCGAAGGGAGCCGGCCGCACAGGGCGATGTGTGCTGATGACGCTGATGGCCACCAGCGCCACGCGCATGACGGAGCTGAACGAGTAGATGTTCAGCGGCGCCCACTTGGGCAGGGCGATGATCTCCGGTGGGACCTCGGGCAGATCGTCCCAGCTCCACCAGCCGAGCAGGGCGAGCCATACCCGCGCCGTCAGCTGGGCGGCCGCCGCACCGCCCCGCTCGCGTACCCACGCCGCGCACCGGAGCATGTGCTCCTCGTCCGGGCCGTCCCCGGCGAGCCGGAGAGCGACGTACGCCTGGACCGTGGTTCCCAGATGCCCCTCGCCCTCGAAGACGAGGGGCCAGGAACCGTCCGCGCTCTGCTGCGAGCGGATCCATCGCGCGCTCGCCTTGGCCAGACGTTCGTCCAGCACTCCGAGCAAGTGGCGCAGGAAGAGGTCGTGGGCGTCATAACCGACGTCCGTCGTGAACCGGCCTTTCCACCATCCCCCGGCGTCCTGCCGGGCCAGCAGGTGGTTCGCGGCCCGCACCACCGCACCGCGGGCCGCCTCCTCCGCCGGGCCGGACGCGGGGAAGTCGAACGTCACCCCGGCGTCACCCGCGACGACAGGGCCTTTCGCGTGCGGCACACCGCCAGCCGACATCGTCATGGCACTCCTAGACCACCGAATCCGTGAATGCCCCGCGTTTCGCAGATGATCTGAATTCCACGACGGTTACGGTCGCTGAACCACCGAGTCGTCGTCTCGCCGGGGCGGCATCGATCCTTCCGGATCTTTTCGGCCACCACATCCTGCATTCGAGTGCACGGCACGGGCGTGAAGGGTCACGCCGTCCGCCACCGGATGCGCCGTCGCACGTTGCGCCCCGACCACGCCTCCTTCGACTCCGCCGGCCCCGACATGCCCCGCCCGCGCCTGCCGGGGGCCGGACCGGCAACGCGGTGGTGGGGACACGAGGGCCTCCTGAGCACCGGTCGTGGATGCCGCGATCCACACCGGACCCAGGAGGCCCTCACCCGTTCAAGTCCCCGGCGCGCCTGTGGCCGGCGTCCCGGGACGGCGGACTCAGACGCCGAGCTGCCGGCCCGCCGCGGTCACCGTCTGTTCCAGCAGTGTGGCGATCGTCATCGGGCCCACCCCGCCCGGTACCGGCGTGATCAGCGAGGCGCGTTCCACGGCCGAGTCGAAGTCGACGTCGCCCACGTTCCCCGGGTTGTAGCCCGCGTCGATCACGACCGCGCCCGGCTTGATGTCCTGCCCGCGGATCAGCCGCGGCCGGCCCACCGCGGCCACCACGATGTCGGCCTCGCGGACCGCCGCCGACAGGTCCCGGGTGCGCGAGTGGCAGTACGTCACGGTCGCGTCCCGCGCCAGCAGCAGCATGCCCACCGGCTTGCCGAGGATCGCGCTGCGGCCCACCACCACGGCCCGCTTCCCGGCCGGGTCGACGCCGTACTCGTCCAGCAGCCGCACGATGCCGCCCGGCGTGCAGGAGACGAAGCCCGGCAGCCCGAAGCTCATCGTGGCGAACGAGGCGAAGGTGACACCGTCCACGTCCTTCTCCGGCGCGATCGCCTCGAACGCGGCCCGCTCGTCGATGTGGTCGCCCACCGGGTGCTGGAGCAGAATTCCGTGCACCCCCGGGTCGGCCGACAACTCCCGCAGCGTGCGGACGAGTTCGTCCGTCGTGGTGGTGGCCGCGAGGGCGACGTGCCGGGAGGTGATGCCGGCCTTGCGGCAGCGGTTCTGCTTCATGCGGACGTAGGTCACCGACGCCGGGTCCTCGCCGACCAGCACGGTCGCCAGACACGGCGCGGTGCCGGTGCGGTCGGTGAGCTCGGCGGCCCGCCGCGCGGTGTCCTCCACGATGCGGCGGGCGAGCGCGGTGCCGTCCATCAGACGGGCGGCCTGGGTCTGGGTCATGCTGCACACTCCTGGAGCGGATCGACTCTTCTCGCCCAGGCGCGCGGCTGACCTCACGGGCCGCTCCCCGGTGGTTCTCCACCTCAGCGCCAGTCACGGCCCGCGTACAGCGTAACCGAGCGTGCGTACGACCTTCGGACCACCTTTCCTCCGCCGCCGGGCCGGGCCTACTCGTCCCACACCTGGACGATCAGCTGATCGGCGATCTTGCCGTCCCGCAGGGTGAGCATCGACTCGGCCAGGACCCGGGTGCCGTCCGCGTACTCGCAGGACTCGCTGTAGGCGGCGTGGTCGCCCTGGATCACGCACTGCTCCAGCTTGTGCGTCATGTCGCGGCGGTAGACGTCGTCCAGCAACTCGGCGATCTCGACCCGGCCGTGCAGCTCCGTGGGACGACTGGGCTGGTGGACACGGTCGACGATGCGGATCCGAGCGTCGTCCGCGTACAGCGACAGAAGGGTGTTGCCGGTGTTGCCCTCTATGCCCCGGCGCAGTGTCCCGGCGTCGAAAGCGGAGCCCGTCGCGCTGCCCATGGTGACCTCCTTCAGGCGCCCGCGGCCCGCCGTGAGCGGACCGCCACGGGTCCCCCTGACGAGACTCCTCCGCCCCGGCGGCCCCGGCAAGCGCGGCCGCCGCGGTCCGCCTCACGGGTGAGCCCGCCCCGCCACCCGTGTCCGGTCGGCGCACCGGGCCGTTGCTGAGGGCATGATCTCAACACGTCGCATCGCCGCCGCCGTCGGTCTGGCCGCCGGGATCGCCGGCATCGCCGCACCCCAGGCGGACGCGGCGGGCACCGGCGCCCCCGTCGTCGGAAAGCTCGCCGCGCTCTCCACGCTGGACTCGCTCACCGCCGGTGACCTCCCGGCCCCGCACCGCGACCGGGTGCCGAAGGTCAGCCAGCAGGTGGGGGAGCTGAAGCACCTGCGCGAACTGAACCAGCTGCGCCAGCTGGAGCAGGTCATCGCCCCGGCGGCACCCCTGCTCGGCCTGGTGAACGCCGTCCCCGTCCGCCTGCGCTGACCCCCGCCCCGCGCCGCGGCCGACGGCGGCCGGAAAGATCCGCGATCATGTACGTGATCCTTCCCGCTGCCGACCGGTCGCGTCGTAGGGTCGTCGGCGAAGGCATTCGATGAAGGGACAGGCCATGGCGCAGGAAGTACGCGGCGTTGTCGCACCGGGCAAGAACGAGCCCGTACGGGTCGAGACGATCGTGGTGCCGGACCCGGGACCCGGCGAAGCCGTCGTACGCGTCCAGGCCTGCGGGGTCTGCCACACCGATCTGCACTACAAGCAGGGCGGCATCTCCGACGACTTCCCCTTCCTGCTCGGCCACGAGGCCGCCGGCGTCGTGGAGTCGGTCGGCGAGGGCGTCACCGATGTCGCGCCCGGGGACTTCGTCATCCTCAACTGGCGCGCGGTGTGCGGGCAGTGCCGGGCCTGTCTGCGCGGCCGGCCCTGGTACTGCTTCAACACCCACAACGCCCGGCAGAAGATGACCCTCGCCGCCACCGGCCAGGAACTGTCCCCGGCGCTCGGCATCGGCGCCTTCGCCGAGAAGACGCTCGTCGCGGCCGGCCAGTGCACCAAGGTCGACCCGGCCGTCTCCCCGGCGGTCGCGGGCCTCCTCGGCTGCGGGGTGATGGCCGGCATCGGCGCCGCGATCAACACCGGCGACGTCGGCCGCGGCGACTCGGTCGCCGTCATCGGCTGCGGCGGCGTAGGCGGCGCGGCCATCGCCGGGGCGAACCTGGCCGGCGCGGCCCGCGTCATCGCCGTGGACATCGACGACCGCAAGCTGGCCACGGCCCGCACCCTGGGCGCCACCCACACCGTCAACTCCAAGGAGACCGACCCGGTCGAGGCGATCCGCGAGCTGACCGGCGGCTTCGGCGCCGACGTCGTCATCGAGGCCGTCGGCCGCCCCGAGACCTACCGGCAGGCCTTCTACGCCCGCGACCTGGCCGGCACCGTCGTCCTCGTCGGTGTCCCCACCCCCGACATGAAGCTCGAACTGCCCCTGCTGGACGTCTTCGGCCGCGGCGGCGCCCTGAAGTCGAGCTGGTACGGCGACTGCCTGCCCAGCCGTGACTTCCCGATGCTGATCGACCTGCACCTGCAAGGCCGCCTGCCGCTCGACGCGTTCGTCACCGAGACCGTGGAACTCGACCAGGTGGAGCAGGCGTTCGAGCGGATGCACCACGGCGACGTACTGCGTTCGGTGGTGGTGCTGTGATGACCGCGCGGATCGAACGCCTCGTCACCAGCGGCCAGTTCACCCTGGACGGCGGCACCTGGGACGTGGAGAACAACGTGTGGCTCGTCGGTGACGACCGGGAGGTGATCGTCATCGACGCAGCCCACGACGCCGAGGCCATCGCCCGCGCCGTCGGCGACCGCCGGCTGACCGCCATCGTGTGCACGCACGCCCACAACGACCACGTCAACGCGGCCCCGCGCCTCGCCGACCTGACCGGCGCCACGATCTGGCTGCACCCCGACGACCTGCCGCTGTGGCGGCAGACCCACCCGGACCGCGAACCCGACCGGCACCTCCTCGACGGCCAGGTCATCGAGGCCGCCGGCGCCGACCTCACCGTCCTGCACACCCCCGGACACGCCCCGGGCGCCGTCTGCCTGTACGACCCCGGTCTCGGCACCGTGTTCACCGGCGACACCCTCTTCCAGGGCGGCCCCGGCGCGACCGGACGCTCCTTCTCCCACTTCCCGACCATCATCGACTCCGTCCGCGACCGCCTCCTCACCCTGCCGGCCGGGACCAAGGTCCTCACCGGGCACGGCGACGCCACCACCATCGGCGCGGAGGCCCCGCACCTCCAGGAGTGGATCGACCGCGGGCACTGATCGCGGTTGCCCCCGAAACACCGACAGAAGATGTCCGGTATTCCCGTGAGAGTGGCAGGGCACAGCAGGCACGGCACACGGGAGGCAGGACATGACAGGACCGCTGGACGGCAAGGTGGCGCTGGTCGCCGGAGCGACAAGGGGCGCGGGCCGGGGCATCGCCGTGGAACTCGGCGCGGCCGGCGCCACCGTGTACGTCACCGGCCGCAGCACCCGCGCCCGCCGCTCGGAGTACCACCGCCCCGAGACCATCGAGGACACCGCCGACCTCGTCACCGAGGCCGGCGGCCGGGGCATCGCCGTGGTGGCCGACCACCTCGACCACTCGGCAGTACGGCACCTGGTGGACCGGATCGCGGGGGAACAGGGCCGCCTCGACGTCCTCGTCAACGACATCTGGGGCGGGGAGAACCTCTTCGAGTGGAACGCCCCGGTGTGGGAGCACGACCTCGACAACGGGCTGCGGCTGCTCCGCCTCGCCGTCGAGACCCACGCCGTCACCAGCCACTACGCGCTGCCGCTGCTGCTGCGCCGGCCCGGCGGCCTGGTCGTGGAGGTCACCGACGGCACCGCCGAGTACAACCGCGACACCTACCGCGTGAACTTCTTCTACGACCTCGCCAAGGCGTCCGTCCTGCGCATGGCCTTCGCCCTGGGGCACGAACTCGGGCCGCGCGGCGCGACGGCGGTGGCCCTGACACCGGGCTGGATGCGCTCGGAGATCATGCTCGACGCGTTCGGCGTGCGCGAGGAGAACTGGCGGGACGCCCTGGCACGCGAGCCGCACTTCGCCATCTCCGAGACCCCGCGCTTCACCGGCCGGGCCGTCGCGGCCCTGGCCGCCGACCCGGACGTGGCCCGGTTCAACGGACAGTCCCTCTCCAGCGGCGGCCTGGCGCGGGTGTACGGCTTCACCGACCTCGACGGCAGCCGCCCGGACGCCTGGCGGTACCTGACCGAGGTACAGGACGCGGGCAAACCGGCAGACGTCACCGGGTACCGGTGAACTCCCGGGCGGGGCCGGTGAATCCGGGCCCGCCTCGCTTCCGCACGGCCACGCACAGGAGCTGACGAGACGTCAGAGCGAGGCGGCCAGGACCCGCAGCACCCGGTCGGTGTCCGCCTCGCTGGTCCGCCAGTTGCTGAACGCCGCGCGCAGCCCGGGCACCCCGTCGTACACCGTCGGCGTCACGAACGCCTCCCCGGACGCGGCGACCGCCCGGGCCAGCCGCGCCACCCGTTCCTCGGAGGGGTCCTCGGCGAGCGTGAAGCAGACGACGTTGAGCCGTACCGGGGCCAGTAGGCTGAGGCCCGGCAGCGCCTCGATGCCCGCGCCGAGCCGGCGGGCCAGCGCCACATTGCGCTCCACGATCTCCCGGTGCCCGGTCCGGCCGTAGGCCACCAGCGAGAACCAGGCCGGCAGGGCGCGCAGCCGGCGCGAGTTCTCCGGGGTCAGATGCAGGAACTCCGGTTCACCCGCGGGCAGTCCCAGATACGGCGAGGCGTTGTGGAACACCGCCACCTGCAGATCGCGGCGCCGGGTGAACTGAACGGCCGCGTCATAGGGCACGTTCAGCCACTTGTGCAGGTCCACGCAGACCGAGTCGGCCGCGTCCAGCCCGTCGACCAGCGCCGCGTACCGGGGGCTGAGCGCGGCGAACGCGCCGAACGCCCCGTCCACGTGCAGCCAGAAGTCGTACCGTTCCCTCAGCGCGGCGATCGCCCGCAGATCGTCGAAGTCGACGGTGTTCACGGTGCCGGCGTTCGCGACCACGATCACCGGCCGGCCCGCCCGCTCGGCCAGCGCCGCCTCCAGCGCGGCCACGTCGACCGCCTCCCGCCCGCCCGGCAGCAGCGAAACCCGCCGCAGCCGGTCCCGGCCGAGGCCCAGCACCGACATCGCCTTCGCGACGCTGGAGTGCGGGCTGCCCGAGAGCACGTCCAGCGGACCCAGCGCCGCCGCCCCCTGCCGGGAGACGTCCACGCCGAGCCGTTCGCCCGCCCACTCGCGGCCGATGGCCAGGCCGACCGTGTTCGACATGGTCGCGCCCGTCACGAACGCCCCGCTGTGCTCCGGGCCCAGCCCGAACAGCTCGCGCAGCCATGCCACCGTCTCCCGCTCCAGCTCCTCGGCCCGGGAACCGCCCGCCCCCGACAGGTTCTGGTCGAACGCGGACGTCAGCCAGTCCCCGGCGAGGGACGCGGGTGTCGCCCCGCCGGTGACGAAACCGAGGTAGCGGGGGCCGGCGGAGCCGGAGAAGCCGGGCGCCCACCGCTCGGCGAAACACGCGAGGGCGCCCTCGCCGCCCACCCCCTCGGCCGGCAGCGGCGCCCGCCCCGGCGCCGGGCCGGACGCGGCGACCGGCCGCCCGGCCAGCCCCGCCACCTCCCGGGCGGCGACATCACGGGCGGCCTGCAACAGTTCGGGAAGCCGGGCGAGGTCACCGGCGAGCGTGCGGTCCATGCGCCGCACCCTAGGCCGCGCGGGCCACTCCCGCCCGGTCCGCTTCGCGGCAACCGGACCGGTGCAAGCGGGCACCGCCTCGCCGGCTCCGGCCGCCGCGCACGGCGGCCCCCGGGGACCCGACCCGGGCGGACGAACCGCACAGGGCGTGCGATACGGTCTGAACTTCACCGTTTCGTCACAGCCTGACCGGAACCACAACCATGCCCTCCCCGGCCGGGTCTAGTAGTCCGAGACCGCGGGAATCGAGCTGGGGAGCACCCGGGAGGACCGGGCGAGCAGACCAGGAACCGGAAGGAGAGAGGCCGCCATGGGGGGCATACGCAGACGAGGCGTCGTAGGGCTGGGCGTGACGGGGCTGGTGGCACCGCTCGCGCTCGCCGTCACCGCGGCACCGGCCCAGGCCGCGAGCTGTAGCACGAGCACCGGGCCGTACCAGAAGCAGGTGGAGAAGTTCCTGGGCCGGCCGGTCGACGGCAGGCAGTCCGCCGCCGACTGCACGGCGATCCGGGCGTTCCAGACCAAGCACGGCATCACCCCGGCCATCGGCTACGCCGGTTCGGTCACCTGGGGCGTGATGGACCTGATGAACAAGCAGAAGGCCGTCGGCAACAAGCCGAACAAGGACGGCAAGTGCCCGGTCAACAAGGGCCGGGTCGCCTGTGTGAACCTCACGCTCCAGCTCAGCTGGATCCAGGACGGCAAGAAGCTGGTCTACGGCCCCGTGCCGGTGCGCACCGGCCGTGACCGCTACGAGACCCGCACCGGCCTGAAGAAGATCTACTGGCGGGACATCGACCACGTCTCGAACCTCTACGACGTGCCGATGCCCTACAGCCAGTTCTTCGACGGCGGCCAGGCCTTCCACTCGGTGGGCCTGAGCATGTGGAACCCGCCGGGCTCGCACGGCTGCGTCAACATGACGAAGAAGGACGCCAAGAAGTACTGGTCGCTGCTGCGGAACGGCGACGACGTCTTCGTCTACGGACGCAAGCCGGGCACCTGAGCCCGGGCCGGTCCCGTCAGGCCGCGGGGGCGTCCCCGAAGTCCGGGATCCGAAGCCGTACACCGCCCTGCCGTGCCGACTCGTGCGCGACGATGCCCGGCAGGGTGTAGCGGGCGGCCACCCACGCGTTCACCGGCGGCAGTGTGTGCTGTGCCACGGCGGTGACGAAGTCGTCCGCCAGGAAGTGGTGGCTGCCCTCGTGCCCGTTGGGCAGGTGGTCGAACTCGCGGGGCAGCCGGGACCGGTCGTGCACCGGCGCCGAGCCCGAGGTGAAGGCCGCGCGCAGCTCGGGCGCGACAGCGGCCAGGGACGGGTCGTCGGGCGCGACGGCCCGCTTCGGCTCCAGAAGCTCGGTGATGTCCTCGACGCCGCCGCGGTCCTGCCACAGGGCCACCGTGGCGAGCTGCTCCATGCTGGCCGCGGTCCCGAAGAACCGGAACCGGGACTCGCGCAGGTACGCGGGGTAGCCGACCCGCCGGAACTCGTTGGTGCGGAACGATCCGCCGCCCGCGACCTCGAACAGCGCGGTGGCGTTGGACACGTCGTTGTCGAACATGCTGACCGAGCGGTCGAAGACGCCGTCGTCGCCCTCGTCGCGGACGCCGATCGCCGACACGCTCACCGCGTGCGTCCGCCAGGCCCCGAGCACCCCGCCCACCGAGTGCGTCGGATACAGCAGCGGGGGATAGCTGGCCGTCGCCCGCCAGTTCTCGCCGCCGCTGTACCGGTAGGCGTCGTAGAAGCCCAGGTCCATGTCGTGGACGTAGTCGCCCTCGGCGTAGAACACCCGGCCGAGGGCGCCCTCGGCGATCCGGGCGCGGGCGAACACGGTCGCCGGGTGGTAGTGGCTGGTCTCGCCCATCATGTACGTCAGCCCGGTGGACCGGACGGCGGCGACGATCGCGGCGACCTCCTCGGCGGTGACCGCCATCGGGACGGCCGAGAACACGTGCTTGCCCGCGTTCAGGCCCCGCAGGACCAGCGGGCCGTGGGTCCAGCGCTGGGTGAAGACCGCGACCGCGTCGACGGCCGGTGACTCCAGCATCGCCGCGTACGACGGGAACGTGCCCGCGAGGCCGTGCGCGGCGACGAGGCGCTCGGCGCGCTCGGGCAGGAGATCGGTGACATGGACGTCCCGTACGCCGGGATGGGCGTGGAAGAGCGCGGCGAACCGGCCGGAGAACTGCCCCGCGCCGACGATGCCGAGGGAGAAAGTCATATGGATCACCTTCGCGACGGGAGATTTTATGCGTCAAGAGCAGTGACGTGATGAGCGACACGGTCCGTAATGTCCGTATCGCTCGCACTTACTCACAGCGCCTTCACCTCGATCGGCATATGCTTCACAGCATGTCCACCACTGTTGCAGCCGCCTCCGAGCGATCGGCCGCGGAGGTCAACGAGGAGATCCGGGCCCTGTGGCGCCGGTCGGGCGGGACACTGACCACCGAGCAGCGCGCGGAGTACCAGCGCCTCGTGATGGAGTGGGCCGCCGCGGCCCCGCGGTCGCACCGGGCCGCCTGACCGCCCCCCCGCCCACCGCGCCGTACCGCCTGATCCACCCGCGCCGTACCCGCGGTCAGCTCCAGGTCGCCGAGTAGCGCCGCCGGTACGCCCTGCGGTCCCGCTCGGCCCGCAGGTACCGGGTCGCGGCCAGCGCCACCAGGCTGCCCGCGATGACCAGCAGACCCGGCCCGACGTTCCGGACGTCCGTCAGCCGGGCCGGCAGGGCACGGACCGTGCCCGGGGCCGCCGCGCCCGGGGAGACCATGGGGGAGGAGGCGCCCGCCGGGGCACCGCCGCCCGTGTCACCGGCCGCCCGGACCAGCCGGACACCCAGCGCCGACAGCGCCTTGGTCACCGGCTGGAAGAACGTCGTCCCGCCCGTCGCGCAGTCGCCGTCGCCGCCCGAGGTGACACCGAGTGCGATGCCCTCGGCGAACAGCGGGCCGCCGCTGTCGCCCGGTTCGGCGCACACCGTGGTCTCGACGAGTCCGGTGACCGTCCCCTCCGGGTAGTTGACGGTCGCGTCGAGCGCGGTGACCCGGCCGTCGCGCAGCCCGCTGGTGCTGCCGCTGCGGAACACCCGCTGCCCCACCGCCGGATCGGCCGCCCCGGTGATCCGCACGCCCTTGCCGCCGCCGACCGCCACCACGTCGGCGCCCGCCCCCGCCCTGCCGCCGGAGTACCGCACGAGCGAGAAGTCGCTGCCCGGGAACGCGCTGTCGACCGTGGTGCCGAGCGGCCGGCCGCCCAGGTCGCCGGCGAACCAGACGGCCCCGGCGGGCCCGCAGTGACCGGCCGTGAGGACGAAGTCGGACCGGCCGTCGGTGACGTTGAACCCCGCCGAGCAGCGCCCGCCGGCCGACAGGATCGGCCGGGCGCCGTTCAGCCGCGTGGTGAAGACGCCCTTCGTCCGCTCCATGTGCACGAAACCCCCGAGCCGGTGGGCGACGCGGCCCAGCCGGGACCAGTCACCGGCGGACACCGTGCGGTCGGCCCGTACCACCACCCGGTTGGTCCGGTAGTCCACCGCCCACGCCGTGCCCGGCACCCGCGGCGCCGAACGCAGCGCCGCCGTCGCCGACTTCAGCTCGTCCATGCTGTGCGCGACGGTCTTCGCCCCGGCCCCGGCCCGGCGTACCGCCCGCGCCGCCGCGCCGTCGGTCACCGCCACCACCGGGCGCCCGTCGGCACCGATCCAGCTGCCCGCCGTACGGGCGGTGCCGAGCCGGGCCACCAGCGCCGCACCGGTGTCGCCGGGCCGCCCCGGCCCGGCGGCCGGGGGCTGGTCCGCTCCGGCGGCCCGGGCGACCATCGTGCCTCCCAGGAGGAGTCCGCAGGCCGCCGCCAGGCGTGTCACCCGCCGGACGACCCGTCGTCGTGCGTGCCGCATGCAAGGCTCCCGAAGCCGGACCCGCGACGCCCGGGCGGACACCGCGAGGCCCCCGCCCGGGCGGGGGCCCGCTCCTCCATACGGCGCCCGGCGCGCGGGTGTTCAGCGGCCGCCGGGCTCAGTCCTTGCGGGCCACCCCGCCGAACATGGCGACCTCCGCCGGCTCCGGCCCGTCCGCGGGCTCCGGCCGCCACCGCGAGCAGGACACCAGCCCCGGCTCCAGCAGCTCGAGGCCGTCGAAGAACCGGGCGACATCGGCGGGCGTGCGCTGGGTGAGCTTCGGGGTGCCGTGCTCGTTCCAGAACCGCACCGCCTCGTCCACGTCCGGCATCGACGGGCTGGTGATGGTGTGCGACAGCACCAGATGGCTGCCCGCCGGCAGCCGGTCCGTCAACTGCCGTACCAGGCCGTACGGGTCCTCGTCGTCGCCGATGAAGATGACCACGCCGAGCAGGATCAGCGCCACCGGCCGGCTGAAGTCCAGTGTCCGCGACGCGTGTTCCACGATCGCGTCGACGTTGCGCAGGTCCTCGTCCAGATAGTCGGTACGGCCCTCGGGCGTGCTGGTCAGCAGGGCCCGCGCGTGCGCGAGGACCAGCGGGTCGTTGTCCACGTACACGATCCGCGACTCCGGCGCGACGCGCTGCGCCACCTCGTGCGTGTTGTCGGCCGTGGGCAGCCCGGTACCGATGTCCAGGAACTGCCGGATGCCCACCTCGCCGGCCAGATGGCGCACCGCGCGGCCCAGGAAGAGCCGGTCGGCGCGCGCGTACTCCCCGATGCCCGGGTGCAGTTGGCGGATCCGGTCGCCGGCCTCCCGGTCGACCTCGTAGTTGTCCTTGCCGCCGAGCCAGTAGTTCCAGATCCGGGCGGTGTGCGGCTGGTCGGTGTTGATGCGGGCGCGCAGCGAGGCGGCCACGCCGTTGGCGGCTGCCGGGATGTCGGTCACGTGGGTCAGCTCCTGGAGGACGGGGGACCTCTGACGGGGGATACAGCGTGCGGGACGCAATCTAGCGCCCCGGCCGATCTTCGCCGTCTGGACCCCGGGCCCGGCGGGCGGGAGACTGCGCACATGGATCCCACACGGCTCGCCCGGCTCGGCGCCGGCCCCTACCTGCTGCTGACCAGCTACCGCCGGAACGGCACCCCCGTGGCCACCCCGGTCTGGGTGGTCCGGGACGGGGACACCCTCGGCGTATGGACCGCCGGCGACAGCGGGAAGGTCAAACGGATCCGCCGCCGCCGCGATGTCCTCGTCGGCCCCTGCGACCGGCGCGGCAACCCCACCGGCGACCAGCTGCCCGCCACCGCCGAGATCACCGGCGCCGACACCACCGCCCGCTACCGGAGCCTCATCGCCCGCAAGTACGGCGTCGTCGGCCGCCTCACCCTGCTGGGCAGCCGGCTGCGGCGCGGCCTGGACGGCACGGTCGGCATCCGGGTGACCCTCGGCGAGTGAGGGCCACCCGGGAGGCGGCCACCTGCGCGGCGCCGTGCGTCGGGTCCTTCGGACCTACGGTGCGCCGTGGACCGAGTCCGTCGGTCCCACGGCGCGTCGGGTACCGGTCGCGCAGGGCCCATGACGCGTCGGGCACCGGTCTCGTAGGCGCTACGACGCGTCGAGCACCGATCCCGTCGCCTCCAGGCCGCCGGTGCGCGGCTTGCCGGTCTCGGGGTCGAGCTGCCGGAACCGCACCGACTCGGTGGACTCCCGCACCCCGTCCTTGACCGTGGGCACGGTCAGCTCCACGCTCGTGCGGCCCGCCGGGATGTCCGCCCACAGCCAGAGCCCCGCCACCTTGGACAGCGGTCGCTCGGGATCGGGCTTCTCCCCGGACTGGTCCCGCAGCCAGGTCGCCGGGACGTCCTTGGTGGACAGCTCCGGAGCGGTGGCCGGCGCGAGCCCGAACCAGGCGTCCATGTCCACGTCCACCGGCTCCGACAGCGTCAACCGCCACTTCAGCGACTGCCCCTCGGTCACCTTCGCGGCGACCGGCGTGAGGGTCATCGTGGGCGCCGGGTCGTCGTCGCGCACGGTGAGCCCGCCCCGGTAGGAGCCGACGACCGCGCCGCGGACCGCCTTGACCAGCACATCGTGCGACACATCGGTGCCGTAGCGGGTGTTGCCCCGCACCTCGACCGGGACATCCGCGTCATGACCGCCCGGACGCACCGTCACCAGCCGGTCCGTCGCCCGCCCGGTGACCGGGTCGACGACGTACACCCGGACCTGGCCGCTGCCGCCCCGGCCCGACACCCGCACCGGAACCCGGTAGGTGCGTGTGCCCGAGTCCCCCTCGGCCACGGTCGTCCGGCCGACGTCCACGCGCGGCAGCGCCTCCACGCGCACCGCGGGGGTGCCGGCCCGCCAGCCCCACGCGTCCATCAGCCAGGCCCGCCCGGAAGCCGAACGCGACGTCAGCTCGAGGGACTTGACCGAGCCCAGCTTCAGCCCGGCGCGGCCGGCCGCGGCCAGGGGCACCCGGACCTCCCGCGCCCAGTAGGAGGCGGTCCGCTCGCTGCCGGGCAGCCCGTCCAGCGTGACGCCGCCGAGCTTGGCCTTCTTGCCGGAGGTGTCGGTCAGCGACACGTCCATGCGCGTCCCCCGGGTGTTCGGCGGTACGAACACCCGCAGGGTCAGCGCCGTCGAACCCGACAGCGACACCGGCTTGCCGAGCGTCACCCGGGCGGGGCTGCCGGCGCGCGTCCAGCGCAGCGCCACCGCCTGCCGGCCGGTCTCCCGGTCGGTCTCCCACCGGGCGAAGTGCGGCGAGGCCCCCTTGGTGTTCGCGGCCAGGCAGCCGCGGGCCGGGCTCGGGTCCACCGCGGCGCACAGCTTGCCGCCGGTCACCGACACCCCGCCGTCCGGCAGGAATCCGCCGCTCCGGCGGGCGCCCACCGCGTGACTCAGCACCCGCGCCGGGTCCGCCGACGGCGCCCGCTTGCCGGAGCCGTCCAGCAGCGGCCGCACCCGGTCGTCCCCGGCGAGGAACAGCCGTGCGGCGGCGGCGATGTACGTGCTGCCGGCCCGGTGCTGCCGGTCGGCGGACAGCCGGGTCGCGGCCCGCTTGCCGCACACCGGGTCGGGGTGGCGCGGCTCGTCGTAGAAGTCGTCCTCGGCCGGCGCCGCCGCCTGGCCCGGCGTCCACTCCGAGTTGAAGAAGTTGTGGTTGGCGCCGATCACATACACGGCGCTGTGCAGCGCGCTGCCGTTGCCGACCGCGCGTGTGCCGTCGACGTACACCTCGCCCTGGAGGTCGGAGACGTCACCGTCGCAGCCCGGCAGGATGGTCACCGACGGCACGTCCGGCACCGGGTTCTGCCCGAAGACGGTCGGGCCGATGAGAACGGTGCCCCGGACGGTCCAGCGCACCCGCCCGTGGTAACCGTCCTGGTCGGCGGGCGGCGGGGCCAGGCTGTCCAGCGCGGCCCGGTTGACGCCCTCGCCGCCCCGGGAGTGCCCGACCAGCAGCACCTTCGACAGATCGGCGCGGGGTGCCTCACGGACCGCCTGCGGCGCCGTCCGGGGGTTCTCGGCCCAGTCGGCCCACCGGGCCAGGTGCAGCCGCACCAGCGACGACCGGGCCTGCGCGCCGCCGTCCTCGGCCGCGTAGTCCTGCCCGTTGATGCCGTTGGCGGCGATGGACACGGTCACATAGCCCTGGGAGGCGAGCAGTCGCTGGTCGCGCAGATAGCCGCGGTGGCTCGGTATCGGCTCGGTGCCCGCCTTGCAGGGCCAGTCGCCGGTGACCTCACTGCGGCCCTTGTAGCACGTGGCGTGACGGCCGTGCAGGAACAGCGCGACGGGCCGCTTGCCGGACGCGCCGACCGGCGCGACGACCACCGCGCGCATCTCCACCGGCTCCGGGAAGCCGGGCAGCCGGACCGGATTCAGCGCGTACTCGCCGGTTCTGGTGCGGTAGCCGCCGGGCTTGCCCGGGTCCACGGCGTTCGCCGGCAGCGGGGCGGGCGGCTGGACCGCCGGCGCGGCGCCCCGCGCTTCCCGCGCGTCCAGCCGCCGCCCGCCGGACCAGACCTCCAGCCCGCCCGGCCGCGCGCCCGGCAGGATTCCGCGCAGCTCCGTCAACCGCCGTTCACCGAGCGGCAGTCGGAAGGTGTGGCCGTCCGCCGCCGGCCGTGGCACGCCCAACAGGCGTCCTCCGGCCCGGAATTCGACCCGCGCGTCACCCATCGGCACCGGCCGGTCGGACCGCCACACCAGCTGCGGCGCCGAGCCGCCGCCGGCCAGCCGCCATCCCGGCGGCAGCGGCGTGCCGTCCCGGACCGCCGACACCCCGTCGACGCCTCCTGGTGGGGAGTCGGCGAGCGCCACCCCCGGGGATGCCCCGGCCACCGCGAGCAACGCGGCGGCCACCACCCCAATGTGCCGGGCACGGACCACTGTTCCTCCTTGAACCCCGACCTCGGACGTCCGGGCGGGACCCGGATGCCCCTTCGCCCGGGGAGGATGGAAGACGGAGGCTGTGGGTTGCCTGTGCGCGGCGGGTGATGGATCACATCACGGCTCCGGGCCACAGGGCCCCGCACCACGCGACCGGGCGGCCGGCGCGCGTGACGGGGCGCTGGCGTTCGCCGTCGGGCTTGCCGTCGGTCAGGTGTTCGCGGCCGGACGTCCCGTGGCGGTACGGGGCGTGATCCCGGCGCCGTGGAGCCGCCGAGACATCCGTACGGCGGTCAGGTCCAGGCCCGGTACGGCTCGTCCACCAGCTGGAAGACCGGTTCACCGCGCACCGGGTCCTTGGCGGTGGACAGCCGGACCCGGTCGCCGCTGTGGATGCCGACCGGCGGGCCCATGACCCGGCCGCGGACGACGAAGCCCTCGGCCATCTCCACCAGCGACACATTGCGTGCCGCGGGGGTGTTGCGGTGCACCACGGTGGAGTGGCGGACCGTGCCGACCCCCTCGCTGCGCTCGGTGCGCAGCTCGCTGCCCTGGCACACCGGACACAGCAGCCGGTGGTACATCGCGGTGCCGCACCAGGTGCAGCGCTGGAAGAGGAGGGCGTCCCGGGAGTCGGCGGCGGGGTCGAGAACACCCGTCGCGGAACCGGCCGCCGGCCCCGAGGTGCTTGCTGAGTGGTGGTACACGCTGGTCACTCCCTGCGCTCGGCCGGAAACCCGCGTGCCCGGGGGCGGACCGGGCACACGTGTGCACGGTCGGCGTGCCACCGTGCACGCCGTCAGCGTATGGCACTGAGTGTCACTCGTAAAGGCACTGCGTACCCCTAAAATCAGCCACCCGCGCGCGCCAGGGGGCCGGTCAGGGGCGGTCGAGGACCGTCTCCAGCTCCTGCACCACCCGCCACAGCGGGGCGTCCCGGCGGGAGACCAGCACCACCACGTCCCCGCCCGGTCCCGGCTCGGCACCGGCCGGGCCGCTCCAGAGGGCCGGGGCGTCCGCCGGCCGCGCGTATGTCATCTGCACATACGCCAGCGCGTGGTCCACGGCCGCGCCCGCGTCGCCCACGCCGTCCGACCGCAGCCAGGAACGCAGGGCGTTGTTGTGCGCGGCGACCACCGCCGCCGCGATCACATCGGCGCGCAGCGTCCCGTCGGGCCGCCCCGCGAACCGCCCGCGCAGGTACTCGGCGAGCGCCCGCTCGTAGCGCCACACCACCGACAGCTCGTAGGCGCGCAGCCCCGGCACCTGGCGGGTGAGGCGGTAGCGCTGCACGGAGAAGGCCGGGTTCTCGGCGTACATCCGCAGCACCAGCCGGGCCGCGTCGCACACCCGCCGCACCGGCTCGTGCTCGGGGCCGCTCGCCGCGAGGAAGGCGGTCATGTCGGCCAGGCAGCCCTCGTGGTCGGGGAAGACCACGTCCTCCTTGGAGGGGAAGTAACGGAAGAACGAACGCCGGCCGACCCCGGCCAGGGCCACGATGTCGTCCACCGTGGTCTGTTCGAACCCGCGCTCGAGGAAGAGCCGGAAGGCCGCCGCCACCAGGGCGTCCCGGATCGGCGGCTTCGCGGCCGGCACCGCGCTGCTGGAGCTCATGGACGGGAACGTAGCACCCATCCGCTTCTCCTGGCACTGAGTGCAGTGCGAGTGTCGGCTGAGGGTACTGAGTGTCGCATCCTCGGCACCGAGGGGCGGACGAAGGGGTCCGCACCCTGCGACGTAGCCTTTCCCCAACGCTCGCCGGCCCCGCCCCCGCCCCTCAGGAGACCCCCATGCCCGCCGCACGACCCCGCCTGCTGTACGTCACCGACCTGGCGTACCAGGCCCGCGGGCGCCGCTACTGCGACGAGGACATCCACCTGACCTCACGGCTGCGTTCCCACTTCGACCTGGCGCTGTGTCATCCGCTGGACGCGGCGGCCCTGATGGACGGCTTCGACGCCGTCGTGGTGCGCAACAGCGGGCCCGTCCTCGGCCACCAGCGGGAGTACGACGCCTTCCGCGCCCGGGCGCTCGCCGCCGGCACCCGTGTCTACAACCCGCTCACCGGGAAGGCGGACATGGCCGGCAAGCAGTACCTGCTCGACCTGACCGCCGCCGGGTTCCCCGTGATACCGACCGTCGACCGCGCCGCGGACCTGTCCGTGCTGCCGGCCGCCGAACGGTACGTGGTCAAGCCGAAGCTGGGCGCCGACTCCCTCGGCCTGCGGATCGTGCCCGCCGCGGAACTGGGCGCGCTCGCCACCGGCGACGTCCTCATCCAGCCCTGCGTCGACTTCGCCTACGAGGTGTCCTTCTACTTCGTGGACGACGACTTCCAGTACGCCCTGTACGCCCCCGATCCCGCGCGCCGCTGGGAGCTGGAGCCGTACCCGGCCACCGCCGCCGACCTGGAGTTCGCGCGCCGCTTCATCGACTGGAACGCCCTCGGCTGCGGCATCCAGCGCGTCGACGCCTGCCGCGCGCCCGACGGTGGTCTGCTGCTGGTCGAACTCGAGGACCTCAACCCCTACTTGTCCCTGGACGCGCTGCCGGAGCGGGACCGGGACGGCTTCGTCGCCGCGTTCACGGCGTCCCTGAGCCGGTTCGTGCGCGCGGAAGTCGGCCCAGCCCGACCGTGACTTGCTGCCCGGCCCCCGCCGTGCCGGACAGATCCCCGAACGTCAGGGTCAGTTCGGCCCCGGTGGCCGCGGCGACGAGGGTGGCCGGCGCGGACATCACCGCGCCGACCGCCCGCCGCCAGGTCACCGTCAGGCCGGTGCGCATGCGCATCGGGTCGCTCACCACGATCACCGCCGTGCCGTCGGCCTTCTCGCAGACCACCACGCAGCACGGATCGCTCGCGGTGAGCGCGCCGGCCGTGCCGCCGAACCAGAAGTTGACCCCGGTGAACCCGGCCGACGGCACCGAGACACCCTGGACGCGGTTGGAGTTGGCGAGCACGCCCAGCCACCCGGCGTCGGCCGCCCGCGCCCGGGTGGCCTCCGCCGTCGCGCCCGGCAGCAGCACATAGGCGTACCCGGCGTCCGCCGGGTCGGTGCCGTGGTCGAGGTACAGGGTCTGATAGGTACGGGTCAGGACGGCCGTCGAGCCGCCCTTGTTGATCTGGCTCCAGCTGCCGTCGCGGGCCTCGCGCAGCGCCCGTACCGTCGCCCCGCCCGGGAACACATATCCGCCGTGCCCGCCGAGGTGCGCCCACTCCGCCCCGGTGAGCGTCCGGGACCACGGGGCGCCGGCGGACTCCACCGTGCCGTCCGCCGTGAACGGGGCGTCGCCCGCGGCACCGAGGTTGCGGTTGTCCACCGTCGTCTCCACGGCGGTGCCGTCGCCGCACGTGATGCCCGCGCCGAGACACACCACCGCGTCGTCCAGGAAGAACCACGACTTCTTGGCCCGCAGCGACGACTGGAAACCCTTCAGGTACTGGCCGACCGCCGCCCGCTGCCCGTCGGTCGCGCCGCCCACCCAGTGCACGTCGGGCTTGACCGCGCCCCAGTCGCCGCCCGCCCCGTCCGCCAGCGCCTTCCGGGAGACCGTCGTACCCGGCAGCCGGTAGGGGTCGACGGTCGGCCAGAAGGCGTCGCCGTACTGGTCGCCGCCGAACGTGGCGCCCCACCAGTACAGCATCCCGGAACCGGTGTGCCAGCCGCGCAGGTTCTCGCCGTCGCCCGTCTCGTAGTGGGTGATCCTGCGGTCGGCCATGCTCAGCGACGCCGCCCAGCCGGGCCGGCGGTGGGTGGCCCGGGCCATGCACGGGAACAGCCGGTGCCCCGTCGGCTCGGGCACCGCCGGCACCGACGCGTCGTCCTGGACGCCCTTCAGCCGGGCCAGGTGCGGCACGCTCAGCGTCGGGTCGGCGAGCGGCGGGCTGGTGCGGTCGCGCTCCGTCCAGCCCTTCACCAGACCCCGCCAGCGGGCGTTCTCGGCCGCGCTCGCGCCCTGCCCGAGCAGCACGATCGCGGCGAGGACCGCGTGTCCGCGCGTGTGGTCGTCCTGCTGGAGACGGGCACCGGCCGCGCGCCCCCGGCTGATCGCCCGGCCCGAGACGCCGTCCATGACCAGCCCGTTGTACACGAACGGCGCCCAGGTCCGCTCCACCGCGTCGAACACATGCCGCCGGCCGGGATCCGTCACCTCCCAGCTCGAGCCCGCCAGCAGCGCGAACAGCAGGCCCAGCCCGCCGAGCAGCACCGAGCCGTAGGAGCCCGTGTACGGCACCGACCGGTGCTGGACGAAGGAGCCGTCGGCGTACAGACCGTCGCCGGAGGTGACGTACCGGAAGACGGGGGAGAGGGCGTCCCGGGCGAGGGCCACCTTGCCGGGGTCCGCCCCGACCACCCCGCGCAGCGCCAGCACCCGGCACAGGTCCACCCGGTTGGCGCCGGTGCTGCTCCCGGTGTAGTCCGCCACGACCGAGTCGGGCACGAAGTGGTCCACCGCGGTGAGGAAACCCGCCCGCCGCGCGGCCGGCAGCGCGTCGTACAGCAGCACGCACAGGTCCAGCAGGGCCTGCGGGATGCCGATCTGCCAGTTGTACCAGTTGCCGTACGGCACCCGGCCGGCGTGGTAGACGTCGTCGTGGAGGTGGCCGAGCCCGGTGAGGAGCGCGTCGCGCACCCGCGGGGCGCCGGTCAGACCGGTGCCCGGCTGGCAGTAGGCCTGCGCGAGCGTGCTCAGCCGCGCGTAACTGCTGTCCAGGCGGGACGAGAAGTCGTACGACGCCTGGTCGCTGTCCGGCTCCCCGTCCGCGTACACCAGGTCGGGCCAGAGGGAGCCGGCGGCCGGGGCCATGGTGGCGAGGTACCGGCCGGCCGTGCCGCCCAGGTCGGCGAGCCGGGACCGGAAGGGTTCGGCGGCGGGGTCGAAGCCCTCGCCGAGGATCAGCGCGCGCCACCTCGCCCGGAGCGCCGGGAACTCGTCCGGCGCGGTGAACGCCCAGGCGGTGCCGAGGCCCAGCGCGGCGGCGGTGCCGGAACCGGCGGCCAGGAAGGAACGGCGTGACCAGCGAGACGTCATGATGGCGCTTTTAGCACGAGGGCGGTCGTCTCCGGGGACGACACGCGTCGCCCGCCGCGGCCGCGCACCGGCTCCGGCTCCGGCGACGATTCGGGAGCGGAACGCGGGGCACACCGCCAGCAGGAACCACACCCCGGCCGGCCGAACGGGCCGGACCGGGCGGCGACGGACGGAGCGGAACACATGGGCGACGACAGCGGCACGGAGTACGCGGACGGCGCGCCGGTGGCGCGCGCGGGGGATCTCGACGGCTTCTTCGACCGGCTTGACCCCGACATGTGCGTGGTCACCGCCGTGGCGGGCGGTGAGCGCGCCGGATGCCTGGTGGGCTTCGCCTCGCAGTGCTCCATCCGGCCGCCCCGGTTCGTCGTGTGGCTGTCCAAGGCCAACCACACCTACCGTGTCGCCCGTGCCGCGCGGCACCTCGCCGTCCATCTGCTCACCCGCGACCAGCGGGACCTCGCCGAACGCTTCGGCGGCCGGACCGGCGACGAGGTGGACAAGTTCGAGGGGCTCGCCTGGCGGGAGGGGCCCGCCGGCGCCGCCGTGCTGGACGGGGTGGCGGCCTGGTTCGTCGGCACCGTCGTACACCGCGTCGACGGCGGCGACCACGTCGGCCATGTGCTCGACCCCGTCCAGTGGGGCGAGGGCCGGCCGGGCCCCCTCCTGCGGCTCTCCGACGCCGCCACCATCGAGGCGGGCCACCCCGCCTGAGCCGTGGCTAGGCGTCCGTCACCGAAGGCGTCGCCGTCGCGTCATGCACCTCGTCCCGCGGCATCCGGATGTCCAGCACGCACACGTCGTCCCGCCGTTCGTCCGCGAGCATCGCCGCGAGCAGCGCGTCCAGCGAGCCGGACTCGCCGCAGCCGTGTGCCCGCACCGCCTCCGCCAGCCGGGCGAAGCCCGCGTCGAGGCCCTCGCCGGGGCGCTCGACCAGACCGTCGGTGTACAGCAGCAGCCGGTCACCGGGTTCCAGCCGCAGTTCCAGCGACTCGTAGACGGGGGCGGCCGTCGCGCCGAGCAGCATGCCACCGGGGCGGTCGAGGAGGCGCACCTCGCCCCCGCGCACCAGCAGCGGCGGCGGGTGCCCGGCCTGGGCCCAGGCCAGCACGCGCCGGACGGGGTCGTAGCGGGCCAGGACCATGGTGGCGGTGATCTGGCCGTCCCGGGAGTGCAGCAGCAGCCGGTTGAGCCGCGCCAGGGCCCCGGTGAGCGAGGAGCCGGTGCTGACCATGCCCTTCGCGGTGAACCGGAGCTGGGCCATGGTGGCGACGGCGTCGATGCCGTGGCCCGCCACGTCACCGACCACGAACAGCGCGTCGCTGTCGGGCAGTTCGATGGCGCTGAACCAGTCACCGCCGACGTGGATGCCGGCCTGCGCGGGCAGATAGGCCACCTCGACGCGCAGCCCGGCCAGCCGCACCGGCTTGCTGGGCAGCGGCAGCAGGGCGTGCTGGAGCCGGGCCGCCAGGGCGCGTTCGGCCTCCAGGGTGCCGCGCTGGAGCAGCATCTCGCGCTCGCTCTCCACCAGTGCGAGCTCCGCGCTGCGCTGCGCGGTCAGGTCCTGGACGAAGCCGTGCACCTCGACCGGGGTGCCGTCGGGCGCCGTGACCGCCTCCGCGACCATCCGCAGATGCCGCACGCCCATGGCCGTCCCGGTCCGGAACGGCACGTCGAGGGGGTGCCCGCGCGAGACGAGGCCGGCGATCGCCCGGGCCAGCGGCCGGGTGTCCTCCGGCTGGGCCAGCTCGGGCAGCCGTTCCAGCGGCAGCGGCGGCCGGTCGGCGCGCAGACCGAGCACGGTGTAGGTCTGCGCGGCCCAGGCGATCTCACCGGTGAGCAGGTTCCAGTTCGCCCAGCCGAGGTTGCCCAGCCGCTGCACATCGGACAGCCGCTGCTCCTGCCGGTCCACCGGGTCGTAGCGCAGCCAGGTCACCACCAGGCCCTCGCCCAGCGGCGCGGCCCGGACCGTGTAGGTGGCGGTCGCCGGCGCCGGGACGCCCGCGTCCCGGTAGGCGAACGGCTCGCTCTCGTACGGCACCCCTGTCTCCAGCGCCCGCAGACAGCCCCGCCACAGGGGAGCGCCCGCGACCGCCGGGTAGTTCGCCAGGAGATGCCTGCCGACCAGGTCCCGGCCGGTCCGGCCGAACACGTTGGTCGCCTCCGGGGTGGCGGCGGCGATCCGGTAGTCCGTCACCTCGCCGGAGGCCGCGCGCAGCGGGGTCAGCAGCACCGCCTGGCCCGGCAGCGCGTCGAACACCGCCTGCACGGTCCCCGAGACGTCCCCGGCCCCGGCGTCGCGCGGGCTGTCGAAGGCGCGCAGCCGGCCCGCGCACAGCCGCGCCACGGACCGCAGCAGCTCCCGCTCGCGCGGCGTGAACGGCGCGTCGCGCCGGCGCAGCACCCCGAGGGCGACCCGCGCGGTGTCGCCCTCGGGCACGGGCAGCCAGGCCCGGGTCAGCCACCGTTCCGGCGGCGGCCCGATGAGCAGGTAGCGCGCGCTGTCCTCGGCGGGATGCTCCAGCCAGCGCGGCCGCCCGGACCGCAACGTCTCCAGCGCCGGCAGGCCGGGCACCGGTGGGACGTGCCTCCACTGGGCGGCGAGGGCGGCCTCGACACCGGCGTGGCCGATCAGAGCGAGCCCGTCCTCGGGCAGCCGTTCGTACAGCAGTACGGCGTCGGCGGCCACCTCGGGCGCCAGACGGTCCAGCAGACAGCCGGCCAGCTCGTGCGGCGAGCCGACCCGGACCAGGGCCCGGCCGAGGGCCTCCAGCGCCGCCGCGGAATCCCCGGTGCCCACGGACGCGCTCTCCCCGGCACCGGTACCGGCGGACACGGGCGGGGGCGCCGGCTGGGCGGGCCGCTCCCTGGGCGGCGGCAGCGCGCCGAGGGTCAGCCAGCACTGTTCCAGGAGCGAGCGGTTGCCGTCCTTGGCCCGCCGCAGGAGTTCCTCGTGAGCGGTGTCCGGCGCGCAGCCGGTGACGGCCATCAGCATGCCCTTGGCCCGCTCCAGGACGGCCGTGGTGGCGGCCAGGTCCCGCAGCCGTTCCAGCTCGGCGCGCTGCCGGGCCACGACGTCGGCCGGTGCCGCCGGCCCGGGACCGGTGGCGGGGTCGCCCGGAAGCAAAGGCTCGCTCGTCACGCGACGAGCATCGCACACCGGGCCGGTCCGATCACTCGTCTGCCGGGTCACGGTTCCGAGGACTGTCGTACGAGCTGTCCGGCAGGCCGGTGGGGTCAGCGGGCGGTGCCGCGGGCGGCCAGGGCCGCGCTGACCGCGCGGACGCTGCGTGCGATGTGCTGGAGCTGGAGTACCTCGGCGGCGTACAGCTTGATCGTGTGTTCGATCACCGATTCGGGCAGTCCGAGCACCGGCAGCTCGGTCCGTGCCGTCTGCAGGGCGGTCCGGGCGACCCGGATCTCCTGCTGTACCTGGATCTGCGCGTGCCGGGCGAGCAGGACCGGGTGCCGGATGAGAGCCGGGTAGCCGGCGTAGCGCGCGGGGACCAGCTCGCGCAGCCACTTGACCGCCGAGCGCTCCCAGTCGTAGCTGCCCGGCGTCTTGACCTGACAGGGCCAGTCTGGGCTGATGCGCGTGCTGGTCAGGGGCATGATCATCGCTTCCGGTGGGCGGCTTGGGGAAGGGGGCCGGCGTCGGGAGGAGGGCCGGTGCCGGGAGGGTGGGGCCGACGGGGGCGGGGCGGCCCCGGCCTAGGGGATGACCGGGGCCGCCACGGGCGCGTCGCGCAGACGACGCGCCCCGGCACACCCCGGGCGCCGCCGTGGGAAGGGAGCGGCGGCGGGGGGTGTCCGTGGGGGAGCCCCGGGTGCGGGGGACCGGCGCGGTGAGCGGGGGTGCGTGCGCATGGGCGGTCCGTCGGCTCTCTCGGGGCGGTGTGCGTGCGGAGCAGTATTTATATATGCGGGGAGCTTGGCAAGACGTATGAAAACATTCATGCGCTGTATGCGGTGAATCATCCCCGTCCCGCAGGCCGACGACCGCAAGATCTTCACGAATGACCGGCGCGCGCGGCAGGAACGGCCGTTCGCTCGCCGGCCGGTCCCACGGGAACCTCCGGTGACCGGTCGGTCCCGGAGACCGGTCAGTCCCGCAGGAAGAACTGGTGCTGCTCCGACAGCTGCTCGTACTTCTCCAGCCGGGCCTGGGTACGCTCCGGATCGGCGTCCGTCATGGCCTGGAGCAGCGCCGCCGCCAGCACCCCGGGCGCGGCATAGGAGTCGAACACCAGCCGGGAACCGGTACCGGTGGCGAAGGTGACGTCGGCCTCGTCGGCCAGCGGCCCCAGCGCCAGGTCCGTCACCAGGGCGACCTTCAGGCCCGCGTCCCGCGCCACCCGCACCGCTTGCAGCGTCTCCTGGGAGTGCCGGGGCATCGCGAAGGCCAGCACCCAGTCGCCGCCCGCCTCCCGGGCCTGGAGCAGCGCGTCGTAGGCCACGCTGCCGCCGCGGGTCACCAGCCGCACGTCCGGGTGGATCCGGCGGGCGGCGTACCCGAAGTACTCGGCTAGGGACACCGAGATGCGCAGCCCCAGCACGGTCAGCGGGGTGGAGCGGGACAGCTCGCGGCCGACCCGGATGACCCGGTCGGGGTCGGCGAGGTCGCGCCGCAGGTTCTCCAGGTTCGTGATCTCGGCGTCCACGGCCGCCTGGAGTTCATTGGCCCGGTCCTCCTCGCCGGGCCCGCCCGCGAGGCTGCTGAGCGCGATCGACTGGAGCCGCTCCCGCAGCGCGGGGTAGCCGCTGAAGCCGACGGCGGCGGCGAAGCGGGTGACGGAGGGCTGGCTGACCCCGACCCGGTCGGCCAGCTCGGTGATCGACAGGAAGGCGGCCTCGGTGAGGTGCTCGATCAGGTACTGGGCGATCCGCCGCTGCCCCGGCGACAGACGCGGCCCGTCGAACAGTTCCCGCAGCCGGGAGGTCGGGGCGGCCTCGGTCCCGGGGGCGGTCCGGCCCGACGTGATCGCTGACGCCTGTGCGCGTGCCTGCTGCGGCGAGGGCACTGGTCGGCCTCCTTTGTCTGCCCGATCACTCAACATAGCTCACCGCGCCCCGCGACCAGGGGACCGAGACGGGGCCCTCACCAGCGGCACGGCGGAGGGAACACCCGACGGCGGCGCGGACGCAAGGGGCGGAGCCCCGGACCCCGGATACGCCCGACGGGTGGGCGCGGAACCTCGGCACCCCCGGGTACGCGCCGCTGGACCTCGGACCCCGTACGTGTAGGTGGGAGCCGGGCCGCGGCGTCGCCGATTCCCGCACGGCACCCCGGTGGCGCCAGGTTCCGCAAGGCACCCGGCGACGCCGGTTTCCGTAAGACCCCGCGGGGAATCCGTGTCAGTTCCCGCCAGGCAGCGCGGCCGCCGGTACCACCAGGTCCGCCCGCTCCCGGGTCGACGCGACCAGGTCGGCGTTGCGCTGGTCCGTGCCGAGCACCCAGGCCACGGCCGCCGCGTGCTCCTTGCCGAACTCCTCGTGCCGGGCGACCAGTCGGCGGATGCGCTCCGCCTCGTCGATCTCGCAGAACCACACCTCGTCCAGGCACGGCCGCACCCGCGCCCACGAACCCTCGGTCAGCAGCAGGTAGTTGCCCTCGGTCACGACCAGGCGGGCCTCGGGCGGCACCGGGATCGCGCCCGCCAGCGGCTGTTCCAGGACCCGCTCGAACCCCGGCGCGTACACCACCTCGTCGCTCTCCTCGCGCAGCCGTCGCAGCAGCGCCGCGTACCCGCCCGCGTCGAAGGTGTCCGGGGCGCCCTTGCGGTCCCGGCGGCCCAGCCGGTCCAGTTCGGCGTCGGCGAGGTGGAACCCGTCCATCGGCACATGCGCGGCCCACCGCGGTCCGTCGCCGTTCAGGGCGTCCACCAACCGCTCGGCGAGGGTCGTCTTGCCCGCGCCGGGGCCGCCCGCTATGCCGAGCAGGGCGCGCCGGCCGTCCCGGGGCAGGGCGCGGGCCCGGGCGAGGAGGTCGTCGAAGGTCCGCGGTACACGGTCGCTGGTCACAGGCACACCGGAAAGTGTGTCACCACCCGTCCGTGGCACGTGTGGTGCGCGCCACCCACTGGAGTGCCCCGGACGGGGAACAGTCCTCGGTATGACTCAGCTCGGTCTGCCCGACACCATCCAGGCCTGCCTCTTCGACCTCGACGGGGTCGTCACCAGGACGGCCGTCGTGCACGCGGCGGCCTGGAAGGAGACGTTCGACGCGTTCCTGCGCGGCTACGACGGCGAGCGGGGGCGGCCGTTCGACGTCCACGCCGACTACGACGAGTACGTGGACGGCCGCCCCCGCGCCGACGGCGTCCGCGCCTTCCTCGCCTCACGCGGCATCCGCCTGCCCGAGGGCGAGCCCGGCGACCCGCCGGACGCCCGCACCGTGCACGGCCTCGGCAACCGCAAGAACGAGCTGCTGCTGGAGAAGATCCGCACCGGCGGAGTGGAGGCGTACGAGGGCACGCTGCGCTATCTGGAGGCCGTGCGCGCCGCGGGCCTGCGCACCGCGATCGTCTCCTCCAGCGCCAACTGCCGGGACGTGCTGCGCGCGGTGGGCGCCGAGCACTTCTTCGACGTACGGATCGACGGCGTGGTGGCGGCCGAGCGGAACCTGCCGGGCAAGCCCCGCCCCGACACCTTCCTCGCCGCGGCCCGGGACCTGGGCGTCGAGGCGTCCCGCGCGGCCGTGTTCGAGGACGCGCTGGCCGGCATGGACGCGGGCCGCGCCGGCGGCTTCGGTCATGTCGTCGGCGTGGACCGGGTGGGGCAGACCGACGCGCTGTACGCGCACGGCGCCGACATCGTCGTCAAGGACCTGGCCGAACTGGGAGGCAAGCGGTGATCACCGACCGGTCGTACGCCGTCGAACCCTGGACCGTCCGGGAGACCGCCCTCGACCTCGGCGTGCTCGCCCAGAGCGAGTCGGTCTTCGCGCTGTCCAACGGGCACGTCGGCTGGCGCGGCAACCTCGACGAGGGCGAACCGCACGGCCTGCCCGGCAGCTACCTCAACGGCGTCCACGAGGTGCACCCGCTGCCGTACGCGGAGGCCGGCTACGGCTACCCGGAGTCCGGACAGACCGTCATCAACGTCACCAATGGCAAGATCATCCGGCTGCTGGTGGACGACGAGCCGTTCGACCTGCGCTACGGCCGGCTCGTCGCCCACGAACGCGTCCTGGACCTGCGCCGGGGCGTGCTGGAGCGCACCTGCGAATGGACCTCCCCGGCCGGCTCCACGGTCCGGGTGCGTTCCACCCGGCTGGTGTCGCTGGCCCAGCGGGCGGTGGCCGCCGTCGCCTACGAGGTGGAGGCCGTAGGCGACCGCAGCCGGGTGGTGATCCAGTCCGAGCTGGTCGCCAACGAGAGCCTGCCCGAGCCCGACGGCGACCCGCGCGCGGCCCGCGCCCTGAAGTCACCGCTGGAACAGGAGGACGACTTCGCCTCCGGCAACCGGCTGCGGCTGGTACACCGCACCCGGCGCAGCGGCCTCCGGGTCGCCGTGGCCGCCGACCACGTCGTCACCGGACCCGAACGCACCACCACCCGCAGCGAGAGCGGCATCGACGTGGCCCGGCTCACCGTCACCTCCGTACTGGAGCCGGGACAGAAGCTCCGGGTGGAGAAGCTGGTCGCGCACGGCTGGTCCGGCGCCCGGTCGCTGCCCGCGATGGCCGACCAGGTCGACGCCGCGCTCGCCGCCGCCGCGCACGACGGCTGGGCAGGGCTGCTGGCCGCGCAGCGGGCCTGCCTGGACGACTTCTGGGCCCGCGCCGACGTCGAGGTGGAGGGTGACGAGGAGATCCAGCAGGCCGTCCGGTTCGCGCTGTTCCACGTGCTGCAGGCCGGGGCCCGCGCCGAGCAGCGCGCGATACCGGCGAAGGGGCTGACCGGCTCCGGCTACGACGGGCACGCCTTCTGGGACACCGAGATGTTCGTGCTGCCCGTGCTCACCCACACCGCGCCCCAGGCCGTCGCCGAGGCGCTGCGCTGGCGGTACAACACCCTGGACGAGGCCCGTGAACGGGCGGCCCAACTCGGGCTCGCCGGGGCCGCGTTCCCCTGGCGGACCATCGCCGGCCCGGAGGGCTCCGCCTACTGGCCGGCCGGCACCGCCGCCTTCCACGTCAACGCGGGCATAGCCGACGCCGCCGCGCGGTACGTCGAGGCCACCGGCGACACCGACTTCGAACGGGAGACCGGCCTGGAGCTGTTGGTGGAGACCGCCCGGCTGTGGCGGTCGCTCGGCCACCACGACACCCACGGCGTCTTCCACCTCGACGGCGTCACCGGCCCCGACGAGTACAGCGCGGTCGCCGACGACAACACGTACACCAACCTGATGGCCCGGCAGAACCTGCGCGCCGCCGCCGACGCGGCCGAACGCCACCCCGACCGGGCCCGGCACCTCGGCGTGGACGAGGAGGAGAGCGCGGCCTGGCGGGACGCCGCCGACGCCATGCACATCCCCTACAACGACGAACTCGGCGTCCACGAACAGCACGCCGGCTTCACCCGCTACCAGCGCTGGGACTTCGACGCCACCCGCCCCGACCAGTACCCGCTGCTGCTGCACTTCCCCTACTTCGACCTCTACCGCAAACAGGTCGTCAAACAGGCCGACCTGGTGCTGGCCATGTACACCTGCGGCGACTGGTTCGAGCAGGAGCACGACGAGGAGCAGATCGCCCGGAACTTCGCCTACTACGAGCCGCTGACCGTCCGCGACTCCTCCCTGTCCGCCTGCTGCCAGGCCGTCGTCGCCGCCCGGACCGGCCATCTGGACCTCGCCTACGCCTACACCGCCGAGGCCGCGCTGATGGACCTCGCGGACCTGGAGCACAACACCCGGGACGGGCTGCACATCGCCTCGCTCGCCGGCACCTGGATGGCACTGGTCGCCGGGTTCGGCGGCATGCGCCGCGACGGCGACCGGCTGCGGTTCGCGCCCCGCCTGCCCGAACGGCTGCGCCGCCTCGCCTTCCACGTCGGCTTCCGCGGACGCCGGCTGCGCGTGGACATCGGCGCGGACAAGGTGACGTACGAGCTGCTGGACGGTGAGCCGCTGACCCTGTGTCACCACGGCGAGCCGCTGACGGTCGGCACCGACGAGCCGGCGGTCCGCCCCGTGCCACCGGCGGTACGCCGGCCCACCCCCGCCCAGCCGCGCCACCGCGCGCCGAACACGGGCGGGGGGCGGTGAACCGGGGAGCGCGGTAGGGGGTGCGGGGGTGTGGGCCGGGTGCGGCGCGAACAGCCCCCACGTGCCCGCACCCGGCACACGACCCGCCCCCCTACGGCGCGACCCCGCCACCGCCGAGCAACACCCGCAGCACCCGCTCCTCCTCCGCGCTCAGCCCCGCCACGAAGTGCCGCAGCGCGGCGAGCGGGTCCGGCCCCCGGTCCAGGGCCTCGCGCATCGCCTGGGCCGTCAGCTCCGCCGCGTTCCTGGCCGGCCGGTACGCGCCGCGCCGCCCCTCGGCGTCCCGCAGCACCAGTTCCTTGTCGTACAGGCGGGTGAGGATGGTGTGCACCGTGTTGTACGCGAGCCCGCCGCCGATCGACTGCCGGATCTCCGCCGGGGTCAGCGGACGGCCGGCGGCCCAGAGGGCGGCGAGTACCTCGCTCTCCAGTTCCCCCGCGCCGCGCCGCCGACGGCCACGGGACCCTGCGCCGGCCATGCCCACCACATTACAGCGCGTAGGGCCGTCGGCCGGATGGCCCTGCCCGCCGGGCACGGCCGGGTGATCCGGGCCGGTCCGGCCGTGTTCCCGCCGCCCGCCTCCCGGCACTTGAGGGGCGGCGGGGGACAGTGGACCCTACGACCTGTGGGGACGTAAGGGGTGGTCATGACCGTCAGCGTGCACGCGACACTCGGCACGGCGAGCCGCGCGCGCCCCCCTCGCACGTCCCCGGGCGCTCCCGCCGTCTGGCCGCTCGCGGCCGTCGCCGCCGCCTTCACCCTCGCCCAACTCCTCCTCGTCGGCACCGGTCTGGGCCTCGGCTGGGACGAGACGGTGTACGTCAGCCAGGTCGGCCGCCACGCCCCCGCCGCCTTCTTCAGCGCACCCCGCGCCCGGGGCGTCTCGCTGCTGGTCGCACCCGTCGCGGCCTGGTCGTCGTCCACCGCGCCGCTGCGGCTCTACCTCGCCCTGCTGTCCGGTCTCGCCCTGTTCTGGGCGCTGCGCGCCTGGCGCGGACTGTTCCCCGTCCGCGTCCTCGCCCTGGCCGGCGGCCTGTTCGCCTCCCTGTGGGTGACCCTCTTCTACGGCCCCCAGGCCATGCCCAACCTCTGGGTCGCCCTCGGCGCCCTGGCCGCAGTCGGCTGCTTCCCGCGCGCCCGCACCGGCCGGACGGCCCTGTGGGGACTGGCGGGCGGCGCGGCGCTGATGGCGTGGATGCGGCCGGTGGACGCGGTCTGGGTCACGCTGCCCCTGTTCGCCGCCGGCCTCGCGCGCCGCCGGTGGCGGGCCCTGCTCGTGCTGGCGGCCGGGCTCGCCGCCGGCGCCGTCGAGTGGGTGGCCGAGGCATATACGAGCTACGGCGGCCTGGCCCGCCGGCTGGCCGACGGCTCGGCGATCCAGGGCGGCCTCGGCCTGCACCTCGCCGTCGTGGACCAACTGCGCGCTCTGGGCGGCCGGACACTGTGCCGGCCGTGCGCCGGGGCCCTGCCGCATCCCGTGTACACCTTCTGGTGGTGCGCGCTGCCGTTGCTCGCCGCGCTCGCGGCGGCCGTCGCCGTCCGCGCCCGGCGCCCGGCGGCCACCGCGCTGCTCCTCGGCTGCGCGGCCACCGCCGCCTTCCCCTACCTGTTCCTGATCGGCTACGCGGCGCCCCGCTTCCTGCTGCCCGCCTACGCCCTGCTCGCCGTGCCGGTCGCCGACGCCCTCGCCCGCCTGCTCACCACCCGGCGACCGGCGGTCCGCGCCCTGGTCTGCGCCGCGCTCGCCGTGCACCTCGGGGCGCAGCTCACCCTGGTCCACCGGGTGGCCGGCAGCCACACCCGGGCGCGCGCGGCGTGGGCCCGTACCGCGGCCGAGCTGCACCGCCGGGGCGTCGGGCCGCCCTGCCTGCTCACCGGCCACGAGGCCATCCCCGTCGCGTACGCCGCCGGCTGCGCCTCGGCCGCGACCGCCGGGCACAACGCCAACACCACGCGGGAGGCCATCACCCGGGCCGCCCGGCGGATCCCGGTCGCCGCCCTGGTGCCGGCCGGAGCCGCGCCGCCCGGCTACGCCCGCGGCTGGCCGTCCACGGCCGTCGGCACGGTCCGGCTGTACTACGTCGTCCCGGGCGCCGGCGCATGACCTCGCCGGCCGGTCTCACCGCCTCCCTCGGCCGGCGGCGCGCCTACTGGCACGCCGCCGGCTGCCTCGTCGTGCTGCTCGGCGCGCTGTACCTCATCCGCCGGCACTGGCCCGCCGTGGAGAGCGGCGCCGGGCGGCTGGCGGTCGCCGACCACGGCTGGCTGCTGACCGGCGCGGTGGCGGCCGCGGGCACCTGGGCGGCCTCCGCGCTCGCCCAGCAGGGCGCCGTCGTGGTGCGGCTGCCCGGACCCCGGCTGCTCGCCGCCCAGTTCGCCGCCTCCGCCGCCAACCACCTGCTGCCCGCGGGGATCGGCGCGGGAGCGGTGAACCTGCGCTTCCTGATGCGCTGCGGACTGCCCGCCGGGCGCGCGGCCGGCGCGCTCGCCGTCAAGACCGCCACGGGCGCCGCCGTCCGCCTGGCGCTGATCGCGCTGCTCGCCCCGGCCTGCCCCGGGCTGCTGCGCCTGCCGCGGGTGCCCCCGGTGGCGCTCGCCGCCGCCTCGGGCCTGGCCCTGCTGCTCGTCCTGCTGCTGGTCACGCCCTGGTGGTCGCGGTGCCGGCGGGCGCTCGCCGCCATGCTGGCCGACATCCGGGCGCTGCACGCCCGCCCGGCCCGCGCGGCCGCCCTGTGGGGCGGCTCGCTGGCCTTCGCCACGCTGCACGCCCTGGTCCTCGTCGCCGTCACCCGGGCCGTCGGGCTGCCCCTCGCCCCGCTCCAGGTGGCGCTGCTGTACCTCGCCGCGAGCAGCGCCGCCGCCCTGCTGCCCACCCCGGGCGGGCTGGGCTCGCTGGACGCCGCGCTGGCCCTCGCCCTCGGCGCCGCCGGCACCCCCGGCGCGGGCGCCGCGTCCGCGGTGCTCGGCTACCGGCTGCTGACCGTCTGGCTGCCGCTGCTGCCCGGCCTGCTGGTGCTCGGGGTGCTGGTGCGGCGCAAGGCGCTGTGACATCCGGGAGTTTCCCGCGCACCCCCGGCAGGTAGGAGTCGGGTACATGCCATACGACAGAGGGGGGAACCATGCCCGGGAACCACCGCGCGGGCCTGCCGGACGAGGCCTTCTTCACACCGGGGACCTCGTCGTTCACCGAGTTCCTGGCCGCCCACCGCCCGGGGCTGCTGCCCACCGCGCCCGCCCTGCCGGCCGGTGTCCGGGCGGCGCCCGGCCGGTTCCCGCACGGCACCACCGTGCTCGCGCTGACCTACCGCGACGGCGTGCTGATCGCCGGCGACCGGCGCGCCACCATGGGCAACCTCATCGCCCAGCGCGACCTGGAGAAGGTGCACCCGGCCGACGAGCACACGGCCGTCGCGTTCGCCGGCACCGTCGGCCTCGCCCTGGACATGGTGCGGCTCTACCAGGTCGAGCTGACCCACTTCGAGAAGGTCGAGGGCGTGCCCATGACCCTCGGCGCCAAGGCGACCCGCCTCGCGGCCATGATCCGGCAGAACCTCGCCCAGGCCATGCAGGGGCTCGCCGTCGTCCCGCTGCTGGTCGGCTACGACCTCACCGCGCCCGACGGCGGACGCGGCCGGATCTTCGCTTTCGACCCGGCCGGCGGGCTGTACGAGAAACGGCACTTCCACGCCGAGGGCAGCGGCTCCCCGTACGCCCGGGGCGCCCTGAAGAAGCTGTACCGGCCGGGCCTGACCCGCCGCGAGGCCGCCCTCGCCGCGCTCCAGGCGCTCTACGACGCGGCGGACGACGACTCGGCCACCGGCGGCCCCGACCTGCACCGCCGCATCTTCCCCGTCGTCTCGGTCATCACCGAGGACGGCTACGAACGGCTGCCCGCCGCGGAGACGGAGGAACTCGCCCGCGCCATGGTCCGGCAGCGCGCCGCCCGCCCCGACGGGCCGCACGCCACCCCGGACTGAGCGGGGCGGGGAGGGACCGCCGGCCCGGCGCGGTTTTCCCCGCCCATGGGACAGGTCTGCCGCGGTCTTTACTGCACAAGGGTTGCAGGTACTGCGGTTTGGCATAAGGGTGGAGCGGGTGCAGTACCGGGGGGAAGCTCCTCCCCGACGGCCGTCCCTGACCCCGCTCCGCCCCCTCCCCGCTCGGCCCGGGCCCGACCCGCCCGGACCAGGCACCGCGTCCGCGGCTCCCGACGCGGCAGGAGCGGATCAGGGGCGGTGACGTCGGCGGCCGCCGCGCTCATGACCGGGGGGATTAAGGCCCCGGCCGGGGGAAACGCGGACCAGGACGGTCCGAGAACCCTCAGGAGGCGACCATGAGCGACCAGCAGTCCGAGCAGACCCCCATGGCGGACGACACCTACCAGCCGACCGGCGGCAACGAGGAACAGGAGGACGCCGGACCGCTGGACCTGCAGGACGCGGTCGGCGAACGCACCTACGACGACATGCTCGACGAGGGCTACTCCCCGCCCGAACGCCCGCTGGGCGTCACCAAGCACGGCACCACAGCCGCCGAGCAGCACGAGGGGGAGACCCTCGACGAACGGCTCGGCCAGGAGGTCCCGGACGTCTCCGCACCGCCCGGCGACGAGATCGGCGACCTGCCCGGCGGCGAGGGCGAACCACTCGACCCCGAGGCCGGCACCGCCCGCGCGGGCCGCCTGGTCGCCCCCGACGAGGGCAGCCACACCGACACCACCAAGGAGGAGGTCGCCCGGGACGTCGGCATCGACGGGGGCGCGGCGGGCGCCGAGGAGGCGGCGGTCCACGTGGTGGAGGAGGAGCCCTGAGCCCGCCCGGCGGCCTCCCGCCAGGCCGTTTCAGAGGGTCAGGGCCTCGCCGAGCGCCGGGGTGAGGACCTCGTACGGCTCCGCGGCCGCCGCGTCGAGGAAGCGGGAGAGCTCCCCGGGCTCGGTGTGGTAGACGCCGTCGATGTGGAAGCCGTCGTAGTGGATGGGCAGGACGGCCTTCGCCCCGAGCAGCCGTGCGGCCACCGCCGCCTGGCGGGCGTCGAGGGCGCCGGGGTAGGGGCTCGGTGGTGAGCAGTGCGGAAAGCACAGGGCCGGCCCGTTGATCGGGGTCAGTACGGCGTCGAAGGGGCCGTACCGGTGGGCGGCGCGCCACCAGTAGCCGTGGAACATGCTGTCGCCCAGGTGGATCACGCGCTTGCCGCCGGCCTCGACCGCCCAGGAGACCTGGGGGTCGCCGATGCCGTCGACGGCGGGCACGGCGGCGATGGTGAACGGCCCGATGGTGACGGTCTCCCAGGGGGCCGTCGTCCGCCGGGGCAGCCGCCGCGCGGTGAGTTCGCCGTCGGCCTGGAGCAGCCACAGGTTCTCGTGGTCGTCGCCGCCGAACGAGCCGGGGTGCAGGACCGGCGCGCCTGGGCGCAGGGCGCGGGCCAGGGCGGCGGCGTCCGCGTGGTCCCGGTGCAGGTGTGTGCAGAGCCCGGCGAGCACGCTCCCCTCCGTGCGCGGGCGCACGACCTTCGGCAGGGGTGCCGAGAGCCCGCTTCCCCCCAGTACCCCCTCGGGCTCGCCCAGCAGGTCGATGACCAGGCTCTCGCCGCCCGCCTCGATCTCCACCCCGGCCCAGCCCAGCCATCGGACACGCATGACCCCACCCCTTGCTTAGCGAACGATCGGTTGCCAAAAATTAGCACACGGTCGTTCGTCAAAGTGCTCGCGTGTGCGGGTGCGCCGGAACGGGCGTGCGTCGGAATGCCGGTGCGCCGCAACGGGCGGGTGGCGCGACGGCGGCGCGCCGGACAGCGAGCGCGGGCCGGGCGCCACGCGCGCCCGGCCCGCCGGCCTGTTCCTCCCGTCCTCTCGCGCCGGGTCCCCGGACCGCCCTAGGGCAGCAGCTTCTCGATGGCCGCCGAGCCCTCCGACTCCAGCTTGCGACGCGCCCAGGCGAGGTTCTTGGGCGTGACGTCCCGGCCCGCCGCCATCACCAGGTCCTCGGGGCTGACGTTCCCGGCGGGCGCGGAGTGGAGCAGGGCGTCCGGGGTGCGGACGTCGTCCGACGCGCGGGACTCTTCGGGTGTGGATGCCGACATGATGCCTCCTCCTCGGTCCGGATGACCGCATCCGTGCCGGTGCCTCCGAACGGGGCACACTCTCACCATTGCCCGCCCCGGCGCACCCTGCATCCGGAAGGCGCCGGGGCGGGTGCGGAGCGCGTTCCCGCGCCACGGCGAACCACTCCCTCCTAAGCTGGAAAACATCCCGTACGCGGGAAACGCCTCGCGTACGGGAGACACCCGCGAACGGAGAGAGCGCCCCCAGCAGGCCGGCATCCGCGAGCGGAGAACACGCCCCGCACCGCACCGGGAGGCCACCGATGGCCGCGACGCCGTTCGCCGAGGACGCCCCCAGCCCCCGCCCCCGCTACCTGCCCATCGCCGACCACGGCCTCATCGGCGACCTGCGCAGCGTGGCCCTGGTCGGCACCGACGGCACGATCGACTGGTACTGCTGCCCCTCCTTCGACTGCCCCAGCGTCTTCGCGGCGATCCTCGACGCCGAGCGCGGCGGACGCTACGAGCTGGCCGCCGCCGTCCCCGCGCGCACCAAACAGTTCTACTTCCCCGACACCAACGTGCTGATCACCCGGTTCTTCACCGACGAGGGCGTCGGCGAGGTGCAGGACTTCATGCCCGTCGGCTGCGACGGGTCGCGCGAGGTGAGCCGGCACCGGCTGATCCGGCGCGTGGTGTGCGTGCGCGGCACCGTGCCCTTCCGGGCCCTGATCGCGCCGCGCTTCGACTACGGAGCCGCCCCGCACTCCCTGCGCACCGCGGACGGCATGGTCTTCTTCGAGTCCCCGGCCCTGTCCCTGGCGCTCACCTCGACCGTCACCGTGGAGAACGACGGCCGCGACGCGCGGGCCGAGTTCAAGCTGACCGAGGGCGAGACGGCGGTGTTCGCCCTCGACCAGCTCGGCGCGCGGGTGCCGCCCCGCGGCTGCGCCCACGCCGAGGCGGAGCACGAGTTCAACGCCACCGTCGCCTACTGGCGCCGGTGGCTGCACCAGTCCCGCTACCGGGGCCGCTGGCGGGAGATGGTGCACCGCTCGGCCCTCACCCTGAAGCTGCTCACCTACGCCCCCACCGGGGCCATCGTCGCCGCGCCCACCACCAGCCTGCCCGAGCAGCTCGGCGGCGAGCGCAACTGGGACTACCGCTATGTGTGGGTCCGCGACGCCGCCTTCGCCGTCTACGCGCTGCTCAGGCTCGGCTTCAGCGGCGAGGCCGAGGCCTTCATGAAGTTCCTGACCACGCACATCAGCCCCGGCGACGGCGCCGCCTCGGGCCCGCTGCAGATCATGTACGGCATCGACGGCCGCGCCGACCTGCCCGAACGCGAGCTGCCCCATCTGGAGGGCCACCTCGGCTCCGCGCCGGTCCGGGTCGGCAACGCCGCCGCCGGCCAGCTGCAGCTGGACATCTACGGCGCGCTGATCGACTCGGTCTACCTCTACGACAAGTGGGCGCAGCCCATCTCCAGCGGACAGTGGGACGACCTGTGCCACCTGGTCGACTGGCTGTGCGACAACTGGGACCAGCCCGACGAGGGCGTCTGGGAGACCCGCGGCGGACGCAAGAACTTCCTGTACTCCCGGCTGATGTGCTGGGTCGCCATCGAGCGGGCCATCCGGCTGGCCAACCACCGCGGACTGCCCGCCGACCACCGCCGCTGGCGCCAGGCCCGGGACGCCATCTACCGGCGGATCATGGACCGCGGCTGGTCGGACCGGCGCGGCGCGTTCGTCCAGTACGAGGGCGCCGACGTCCTCGACGCCTCGGTGCTGATGATGCCCCTCGCCAAGTTCATCGCCCCCACCGACCCCAAGTGGCTGTCCACCCTGGACGCCCTCACCGAGGACCTCGTCTCCGACTCCCTCGTCTACCGCTACGACCCGAAGGTCAGCCCCGACGGCCTCCGCGGCGACGAAGGCACCTTCTCCATCTGCTCGTTCTGGTACGTCGAGGCGCTGGTACGAGCGGGCCGGGTCGACGAGGCGCGGCTGGCCTTCGAGAAGATGCTCACCTACGCCAACCACCTCGGCCTGTACGCCGAGGAGATCGGCCGCACCGGCGAGCAACAGGGCAACTTCCCACAGGCGTTCACCCACCTGTCCCTGATCAGCGCCGCGTTCAACCTGGACCGCGCCCTCGGCTGAACCGCCCGGCGTGTCCCGGCCCGGCAACGGCTGTCACCGCCGTGTCACAGCCGGTCCGCGCCCCACAACCACCCCCGCCCCCGCCGGGTCCAACCACGCACCGGCACCGACCAGCCGGCTGACGGACCATCACATACCTTCGGGGGTAAGGGACATGACCGACCGCACCCGTCACATCACGGGCTCCGCCGCCGTAACCGCGGCCTCCTTCCTGCTGCTGGCCTCGGCGGGCGTGCTCGCCGCCCCGGCCGCGTTCGCGGGCGTCCCCGGCGGCACCACGGCCGCCGACCGCAACAGCGACTTCGACGGCGACGGCTACACCGACCTGCTCATCGGCGTCCCCGAGGGCACCGTCGACGGCAAGGAGGGCGCCGGGTACATCACCGTGCAGTACGGCGCCCCGAACGGCATCGGCACCGGCACCACCGTCCCCAAGGGGCGGGTCCAGGTCGTCAGCCAGTCCACCCCGGGCGTGCCCGGCACCTCCGAGGCATGGGACGACTTCGGCCGGTCCGTCGCCACCGGCGACCTCGACGGCGACGGCTACGACGACGCGGTGATCGGCGCGCCCGGCGAGGACGAGGGCACCGTCGCCGACGCCGGCCGGGTCACCGTCCTGTACGGCTCGAAGCAGGGCCTCGGCACCGGACCGAACGCCTCGGTCACGGCCGCCCGGCCCGCCGCCGGCGCCCGCTTCGGCCTGGCGGTGGCCGCCGCCCGGTTCACCGGCGACACCGACTCCGACCAGCTCGTGGCGGTCGACCAGAACGTCGGCCTCACCGCGTTCACCTGGCACGCGGGCGTCCTGCGCCGGGTCGCCGCCCCGCACTCCACGGGCCACCGCCTCCAGCCCGGCCACGTCACCACCGGCGACTACGACCGCGACGGCTTCGCCGACCTGGTCGTCTCCGGCTACAGCCCCGACGACGACCACACCAAGGGCTGGTCGGCGTACTACGCGGGCGGCCCCGAGGGCCTCGACTACCGACGGGACCTGCACGGCGGCCTCGGCTCCGCCTCCGGCGACATCGACCACGACGGCTACGACGACCTCGTCCTCGGCCAGGCGAGCGCCGCCGACGAGGCCACCGGCGACACCGACGCGCCCGGCGGTCTGATCGGCGTCTACCACGGCGGCGCGGACGGCCCGGCCGGCACCCAGGGCCCCGGCACCGCCCCGCAGTGGTGGTCGCAGAACTCCCCGGGTGTCCCCGGCACCGCCGAACCGGGCGACGCGTGGGGCGCCGACCTGTCCGTCGCCGACGCGGACGGCGACGGCTACGCGGACGTGGCGGTCGGCGCTCCCGGCGAGGACGTGGGCGACACCGCCGACGCGGGCGCCGTCTGGCTGCTGCGCGGCTCCCGCACCGGCCTGACCGGCGACCACGCCCGCTCCTTCGACCAGAACACCGCCCGCGTCCCCGGCACGGCCGAGGCCGACGACGCCTGGGGCGCCCAGGTCCGCCTCGCGGACACCGACGGCGACGGCCGCGCCGAACTGCTCGCCGCCGCGCCCGGCGAGAACGCCGGTGACGGCGCGGTGTGGCTGCTCCCCGCGAGCGGCACCGGGCCGCTCGCCGAGGGCTCCTGGTCCTACGGCGCGGCCGGCCTCGGCGCCCCCGCCCACGCGGCCCGCTTCGGCGCGGTGATCGACGAGTAGCGGCACCCGCCCGATCGGCCGGTGTGTCCGCAGGTCGCACGGGTACCCGGGGTCTCCCACAGCGGAATCGACCCGAGTCTCGACAGAAGGAGGAGACCCCGGATGACCAGCACCAGCGAGACCGGCGACGTCACCGGCACCCGCGACAAGGACTACAACCTCATCTGGTACGTCGAGGCGTGCCTGAGCAACGCCCTGCGGCTGGAGCAGTACATCCAGGACGCCGAGCGGGACGGGGACAAGGAAGTCGCGGAACTGTTCCGCAAGGCCCAGTCCGACAGCCGCAAGGGCGCGGAACTGGGCAAGCAGCTGCTCCGCTCCCGCCTCAACGGCGGCTGACCGCCGCTCCCGCCGGAGCGCACGCGCACCTGGGACGGCCCCGCGCCCGCGCGGGGCCGTCCGACCGCCGCGACCGTGCTCACGGCAGCGGCTGTTCCGCCCAGATGACCTTGCCGTGGGGGGTGTAGCGGGTGCCCCAGCGTTCGGCGAGCTGGGCCACCAGGAACAGGCCCCGGCCGCCCTCGTCGGTGCTCGCCGCGTACCGCAGGTGCGGTGAGGTCGTGCTGCGGTCGGAGACCTCGCAGATCAGCGCCCGGTCCCGCAGCAGCCGTACCCCGATCGGGCCACGCCCGTAGCGGATGGCGTTGGTGACCAGCTCGCTCAGGATCAGCTCCGTGGTGAACGCCAGTTCCTCCAGACCCCAGTCGGCCAGCCGCCGGGTCACCGAGGACCGCACCTCGGACACCGCCGCCGGATCGGACGGCACCTGCCACTGCGCCACCCGGTCACCGCCCAGCACCCGGGTGCGGGCCACGATCAGCGCCACGTCGTCGCTCGGCCGGGCCGGCAGCCGGTCCAGCACCGCCCGGCACGTCTCCTCCGGCGAGGCGCCCGGCGTCCGCCGCAGGGCGTCACCCAGCAGGGCCAGCCCCTCGTCGATGTCCCGTTCCCGGTCCTCGACCAGACCGTCGGTGTACAGCACCAGCCGGCTGCCCTCCGCCAGCTCCAGCTCCGCCGTCTCGAACGGCAGCCCGCCCAGCCCCAGCGGGGGACCCGCCGGCACGTCCGGGAACTCCACCGCCCCGTCCGGCAGCACCAGCGCGGGCGGCGGATGACCGGCCCGGGCCACGGTGCACCGCCGGGACACCGGATCGTAGATCGCGTACAGACAGGTCGCGCCCGTCACCACGGCCCCGCCCGCCGCACCGGTCTCGTCCTGGTCGAGCCGCCCCACCAGCTCGTCCAGCAGACCGAGCAGCTCGTCCGGCGGCAGGTCGAGCGCGGAGAAGTTGTGCACGGCCGTCCGCAGCCGCCCCATCGTCGCCGCCGCGTGCAGCCCGTGCCCCACCACGTCCCCGACCACGAGCGCCACCCGGGCCCCCGACAGCGGCAGCACGTCGAACCAGTCGCCGCCCACACCCGCCTGGGCCGGCAGATAGCGGTAGGCGATCTCCAGGGCGCCCTGCTCCGGCAGGGAGCGCGGCAGCAGACTGCGCTGGAGGGTGACGGCCATGCCGTGCTCGCGGGTGTACCGGCGGGCGTTGTCGATGGACACCGCCGCCCGCGCCACCAGCTCCTCCGCCAGGGACACCTCCTCGGCGTCGAACGGCTGCGGCTTCTCCGCCCGCCAGAAGTTCACCAGGCCCAGCACCAGGCTGCCCGCCCGCAGCGGCACGGTGATCAGCGAGTGGATGCCGTAGTCCAGCACCTGGTCGGTGCGCTCCAGATCCTGCGCCCGCCAGCCGGGCGCCTCGCGCAGCCGCTCCACCACCACCGACTGCCCGGTGGTCAGCGCCCGGGCCTGCGGCGAGGTGGGCACGAACCGGATCCGCGCACCGGCCGGATACAGCGGGGAGTCCTCGCGTACCCCCGCGCAGGCCGTGCGGCGCAACGCCGTGCCAGGGCGGGGCTCCTCCCCGCTGAGCACCGCGTCGAACAGGTCCACGGTGGCGAAGTCCGCGAACCGGGGCACCGCCAGGGAGGCCAGCTCCTCGGCGGTCCGGGCCACGTCCAGGCTGGTACCGATGCCCACCCCGGCGTCGTAGAGCATGTTCAGCCGCTCCCGGGCCACCTCCGCCCGGCCCGACAGGGCACGCAACTCGGTGGAGTCGCGCAGCGTGGTGACGCTGCCGGCCGGGCAGCCGCGCAGATCGGTGGGCCGCTGGTTGATCGCCAGCAGGCGGTCCTTGACCAGGTGCACCTCGTCCGTGGCGATCCGCCCCGAGGCCAGCAGGCCCGCCGTCTCGTCGTCCAGGCCCAGCTGGAGCACATGCCGCCGCTCGGCGTCCGCGGGCAGGCCCAGCAGCCGGTGGGCCTCGTCGTTGGCGAGCAGCAGCCGGCCGTCGCCGCCGACGATCAGGACCCCCTCGCGGACCGCGTGCAGCACCGCGTCGTGGTGCTCGTACATCCGGGTCATCTCGTACGGTCCCAGGCCGTGCGTCTGGCGCAGCAGCCGCCTGCTGACCAGGGCCGTGCCCGCGGTGGCCAGTGCCAGCGCGGCGGCGGCCGCCGCGAGCAGCAGCGGCAGCTGCTGGTCGGCGGTGCCGCCCACGTGCGCCGTGGTGATCCCGGCGGACACCAGCCCCACCACCTTGCCCGCCGGGTCCCGCACCGGCACCACGACCTGCACCAGCGGGCCGATCGTGCCGGTGATGTGCTCGGTGACCGTGCGGCCGGCCAGGGCGGGGGCGATCGTGCCGACGAACTTCTTGCCGATGCGGTCGGTCTTGGGGTGGGTGTAGCGGACGCCCTGGGTGTTCATCACCACGACGAAGTCCACGCCGGTCGCCGTGCGGGCGGCCTCCGCGCGCGGCTGGAGCACGGCCGTGGGATCGGGGGAGCGCAGCGCCTCGGCCGTGCCCGGCGCGTTGGCGAAGGTCTGGGCCACGGCCAGGGAGCGGTTGGCGGCCTCCACGTCGGTGTCGTGCCGTACCTGGAGCACCTGGGCCACCACCGCGGAGACGACCAGCAGCAGCACGATCACCACTTGGAGGAGGAACACCTGGCCGGCCACGCTGCGTCCGGTCACCGCCGACCGGAGCACCCCGGACCGGCTGCCGCCCGGTCCGCGTGCCTGGCGCGGCGGGCTGTGCGGTGCGCGCGGGTGCCCGAACGCTCGGGACGGCCGGGGAGCGGACCGGCCGGGCAGTCGCACCATGTGCCCATGTCTACACTGCCCGGCGCCGTGAGGCGAGAGCGTCACCCGGGGCGCCGACGGCCGACCGGAGGGCACCCGACCGGCGCCGGGAGCGGCCACGGACCGTACGGGATGCCCCGGAAGCGGTCCGGATCCGGGGCCGGGGTCAGGGTGACGGTGCGGTGGATGGGGCGCGGGGTCAGGGTGGTGCTCGGCCGGCTGAGGGGACGTAGCGGAGGGCCTGGGGCCATGGCGGGTCGGCTCACGGCCCGTAGACGGGTGCCGGGCGGTGGCCGTGGCGGGCCGGGGGCGCCGGGTGGCGGGCGGCCAGCAGGAGGGCCACGTCGTCCGGGCGGTCGGCGGAGAGCCGGGCGGCGTCGGTGAGCCGGTCGGCGACCGCGGCGAGGGACCGCGCGCCCGTCCCGCCCCGCCGGCCCACGGCGGCACCGGCCTTGGCCAGCGCCAGCCGCAGCTCCGCGATGCCCTCGTCGATGTCGGCGCCGGGCCGCTCCACCAGACCGTCGGTGTACAGGGCCAGGATCGCGTCCGGCACCAGCACCAGCTCCGTCACCGGGTACCGGGCGTGCGGATCCACCCCGAGGACGACATCGCCCGGAACGTCCAGCACCCGGGTCCGGCCGTCCGGACAGCGCAGCAGCGGCGGCAGATGACCCGCCCGGGCGATCCGGGCCCGGCCGGTGGCGGGGTCCAGCCGCAGACAGCAGCAGCTGGCGAACTGGCCCGGGTCCAGGTCGATCAGCAGGCGATTGGTGCCGCTGAGCACCTCGTCCGGCGGCCGGTCGCCCAGCGCGAACGCCCGCACGGCGCTGCGCAACTGGCCCATGGTGGCCGCCGCCTGCACCCCGTGCCCCTGCACATCGCCGATGACCAGCGCCAGCCCGTCCCCGGACTCCACCACGTCGTACCAGTCCCCGCCCACGTCCATGCCCTGCGTCCCCGGCAGATAGCGGCCCGCGGTCTCCACCCCGGGGTGCGCCGACAGCCGGCGCGGCAGCAGCGCCTCCTGGAGCCCGCGGGCGAGGGCCGCCTCGCTGTCGTAACGGCGGGCCCGCTCCATCGCGTGCGCGATCAGCCCGGCGAGCGCGGTGAGCACCGTACGCTCCTGCGCGCTGAACCCGCGCGGCCGGTCGAAGCCCAGGATGCAGGAACCCACCGGCCGCCCGGAGGCGATCAGCGGCAGGAAGGCGCGCGCCCCCACCTCCGCGTCGAGGGCGAGCCCCGGATAGGCCGCCCCGAGCTGCGCCATGGACTCGAAGAACAGCGGCCGGCCGGTGGTCAGGGTTTCCACCCCCGGTATCCGAGTGTCGAGGCCGACGCCCTCGAACGGGTCGAGGAACCCCTGCGGGAACCCGGTTTCCCAGGCCAGGTGGAGCCGCCGCTCCTGGAGCAGATAGATGGCCAGCCGGCGGCCGCCGAACGCGGGCAGCAGCTCGCGTACGACCACCGCCGACACCTGCCGGGCGGTCACCGCGTCGGTCAGCGCGATGGCCAGCGCGATCGGCCGGTACAGCGGTGCCATCGAGCGGTCGTCCGGCTCCGCCCCCTCGTCCGGGTGCGCCCGGGCCGGCGGACCGGTCGCCGGGTCCATGCGGCTGGCCGGGACGAGCGTGCAGGTCAGCAGGTCCGTCCCCGGATGCACCGACACGGCCAGCCAGTCCCCCTCGCCGGGTCCGCCCCCGTCGCCGGCCGGCCGCCGGGCGTGGAAGCACACGGACTCCGGCGCGAGCAGGGCGCCGCGCAGGTGGTCGTCGTACGGCGGTCCGGACAGCCAGGGCAGCGCGTCCCACAGCGCACGCCCGAGCAGCCGCTCCCGGCACCGGCCCACGAGCCGGGCCGCCGCCGGGTTGGCGTACACGATCAGCCCCAGCCGGTCCAGGCAGAGCACGCCCTGCGGCAGCGGGTCGGCCGCGGCCTCGGCGAAGGCGGCCGGACCGGCGTGGAACACCACCCCGGTGACGGCCGGCCCGGCGCCCGGGGCGTCCGCCGGCCACAGGTCCAGCAGCCGCGGTGTGCCGTCCCCGGCCCGCAGGCTCAGCGGAGCGCCCGGCGGTCTCCCGGCCGCGGTGTCGCGCAGCGCGGCCAGGATCCGGTGCGCGTCGGCCGGCGCCAGGGCTTCGGCGAGCGCGTCGGCCGTCCCCGCGAACGCGCCGGGGTCCCGGCCGAGCAGGGCGTGCAGCCGGTCGTCCGCGCGCACCAGCGAGGTCGCCGGGTCCCAGCTGAAGCGTCCCACGGCGGGCCGCGCGGCCGGGCCCGGGGGCGGCCGTACGCAGACCGGCGCCTCGTCCCAGCGGACCGCGCCCTCGTCCCCGCCGGCCAGGCCGAGCAGCTCGGCGCCCAGGCCCTCGGCCAGCCGTGCCAGCAGCCCCTGGTCGAGGAGTTCGTCCCCGGTGTCCGTCAGCGCCGGGCACAGCACCGTCAGCACCCCGAGGGGCCGCGTCCCGCCCGGCACCGGCACATGCGCCGACCCGAACGGGAAGGGCAGACCGGCGGCGAACTGCGGGTACCGGCGCATGGTCTCCGTGGCGTTCGGCAGGACCACCGGGCCGCCCCGCCGGTAGGCGTCGGCCACCGGGAACGGACGGTCGACGTGCAGCCGCCACCAGGACCGGAACAGCGGGCCGGGCAGTCCCGCCAGCACCGCCAGGCGCAGCACGTCCGGGGCGCACGACCGCAGGTACACGCCCGTCGCCCGGCCGCCGGCCGTGCCGAGGACGGCCGCCGAGGCGTCGGCCAGCAGCGCGGCCAGCCGGTCCCGCGTACACCCCGCCCGCTCGCCGCTCCCAGCCATCGGCCCCACCTCGTCCCGTGTGCCCGCGCTGGATGACACAGCAAGAATGCGCCACGAGAGGCGGGGGACGCACCCGGGCGGCCCGTACGTTCTCCGGTATCGCCCTCAGGTGTCGCCGGAGGTCAGCCGGCGGCGGTCGTCAGTTCCCGGGCGTCCGGCGCGGCACCGGCAGGCTGCGCAGGGCGAGGAGCAGGACGCCGATGTCGTCCAGGTACACCGGGTCGGGCAGCAGGTCGGTGGGCAGCAGCAGATAGGCGACCGCGCCCCAGAACACCCACCGCGGGCCCGTCGGCAGGCCCGCCCGCCGCAGCGTGCGCCGGGCCCGCACCAGCCGCACCAGCAGGGCCACGGCGGCGGCGAGCAGCACCGCCGCCACGCAGGCCGCGATCAGCAGCAGGGTGGTGGTCGTGTCCATCGGGGCTCCTTGTCCTGGCCGTCCGGGAGGGTCAGGACGGCTTCCCGTCCCCCGGCGCCGCCGTGCCGGCCGGTGCGCCGGTGTCGTCGGCCGCGCCGGACGGGGCGTCCTCGCCCCCGGCGGGTTCCGTCGGCCGGCGTCCCCACACGGGTAGTTTCAGCCGCTCGAACGTCCGCGTCAGCTGGTGCAGCGTACCCGGCGTCCGGGAGTCGGGCCGCTGCTGCGGCAGGGCGGGCGGGGGTACGTCCCGGTAGGCGGCCAGGGCCTCCAGCGCCTGCTCGGCGGCCTGCTTGTACAGGTCCCGGGACTTCGTCATGGCCTCCAGCGCGTCGGCGTACATCGCGACCAGCCGCCGCTCGCGCTCGAGCTGCTCCTGGAGGGTCATCAGGGTCCAGTTCTCGCGCAGGTCCGTCAGCGCGTCGGCGGCGTCCGGGGACAGGGGGCGGGGCAGAGCGACGAAGTGCCGTAGCGCCGCGACGAGTTCGGCCGGCTCCGAGCCGTCCAGGAAGACGTTGCGCACGCTGTGCTCCCGGCCGTCGTAGTCCTTCGGCGCCGGGTCGGGCGGCAGCAGGACCGCGCCGCCGCGCGGCACCTCGACGCCCAGGTCCTTCAGCGCCCAGTTGACGCCGCGGAATTGCTGCGGGGTGGCCCGGTGCTCGATCACGCGGTGCCGCAGACCGGGCGGGAGCAGTGCCGTCAGCGGCAGCCGGCCCCGCTCGTCCGGCGTCATCGCCTCGTGCACGACGACATGGACACACCACGCCTCCCGGGCCGCGTCCCGCAGCCGGCGGCGCATCTCCTTGTCGTCCTCGGGCAGCGGGTTGACGTGCCGGAAGCGGAGGCCGGGGACCGAGGGGTGGTGGTCCCAGGAGCCGTCGTCGGCGGAGCCGCCGTCGGGCCAGAACAGGGTCGCGGGCGAGGGCCAGGCGTCGTCCCACGGCCGCTCCGCCTCCGCGACCAGCCGCCACTCCTGCCCCTGCGGCCGGCCCTGCGGCGGCAGCAGGGTCAGCCGGGCCCGCACGGTCACCGCGCCGCCGGCCCGCCATCGGGCCTCGAAGACCCGGCGTCCGGTATCCCCGGCCGCGGGCGGCTCGGCGAAGTCGTCGATGTCCCCGCTCTCCTTGTGCCGGCGCAAGGTGCGGCGGACGAGGTCCTCGGGGGCGGGGGCGGGACCGGTGTGGCGGCCCCGCACCGCCCAGAGGGTCTGCGGGACGGTGGCGTGGTCGGTGGCGGAGTTCGACATGAGCCAATCTGCTGATGGGGGCGGGTGCGCCTCCCAGTATCACCGCTCGGCGGCGCGACACGGGCGCGGGGGCCGAACCCCGCGCGTCGCCCGGGGGCACGCCCGGCGCACCGGCACGCGCCCGTAGCCCGCGTACGGTACGGCGTACGCCTGGGCCCGCTACGGCGCGCTGCTGCACGACCGCCGCCGCCCGGCCCGCCCCGTGGCCGCTGCTCGCCCCGCTGACGGGGGACATGGCACCGGGACCGCACTGGTACGGCACGACGGCCGCGCTGCCGGCCTGGCTGCCGGCGCTCGCCCTGTGCGCCGCCCACCACCGGGACGCCCCGCCGGCCCGCCTGTCCGCCGGGTCACCGGGGCTGGTGTTCCTGGCCGGGTGCGTGGTGACCGGTGCGTCCGTCGTGCTGCTGCCGGCCGCGGCGGACGCGGTGTGGGCACCCGCCACCTGCTTCGCGGTGGGCGCGCCGGGCCGGCTGCTGTGGCACGCCCGGCGCACGGACCGCACGCCTCCCGGGGCCGCGCTCGCCCTGCTTGTTCTCGCGGTACGGGTCGCGGCCCTGTGTCCCTGGCTGCCCGTGCCCGGCGCCGGCATGGTGCGCGGCGGCGGCCTCGGCCGGACGGCGGCCCTCGTCCCGCTGACCACGGCCCTGGCCGTCACCGCGGGCCGCGACGTCGTCCGGCGCTGACCGGGCATCCGGGGCCGCGCCCTTTGTTCCCCGCCGACGGGGCAGCCGGGGTCGCGGCCTCGTACGCCGCCGAGACGGTCGAGCGGGGCCGGGTCAGCCGGGGCCGCGCCCTTTGTCCGCCGCCGACCGGGCAGCCGGGGTCGCGGCCTCGTACGCCGCCGGGACGGTCGAGCGGGGCCGGGTCAGCCGAGGTCGCGCCCATTGTCCGCCGCCGACGGGTCAGCCGGGGCGGCGACCTCGTCCGGTGCGACCGGGCGCCCGGAGCCGCGATGTCCTCCGTGACCGACCGGCCACCCAGGGCCGGCCTCTGTCCGCCGCCCACCGGGCGCCCGGGGGCCGCCGCGCGGGCTGTCCGGTATCGAACGCGCCCCGTGCCGGCCCCGCAGCCCGCTCGGCGCGGCCGGGACCTTACGCCCCGCTCTCCCGCAGCATGTCCTCCCGCTCCACGATCTTCACCCGCTCGCGGCCCTGCGGCTCGCCCAGGGCGCGCTCGGCGGCGTCCAGCTTGTACCAGCCGTCCCAGGTGGTGAAGCGGACGTTCCGCTCGGCGAGGAAGGCGTCCACGGCCTCCGGCTCGGGCGCGGACGGCGTGTGCAGCCGGCCGTTCGCGTAGTCGTCCAGCAGGTTGGCCACGGTCTCGTTGGCGTCGCCCTTGGTGTGGCCGATGAGGCCGACCGGGCCGCGCCGGATCCAGCCGGTGACGTAGGTGGACTGCAGGTGGGTGCCGCCGTCCTCGATGACCCGGCCGCCCTCGTCCGGCACGGTCCCGGAGTCCTCGTCCCAGGGCAGCTTGGGCAGCTTCTCGGAGAGGTAGCCGACCGCTCGGTAGACCGCGGTGACGTCCCAGTCCTTGAAGACGCCGGTGCCCTTGACGTTGCCGGTGCCGTCCAGGGCGGTGCGCTCGGTGCGCAGGCCGACGACCTTGCCGTCCTCGCCGAGGATCTCCGCCGGGGACTCGAAGAAGTGCAGGTAGAGCTTGTGCGGGCGGTCGCCGATGTCCCGGATCGCCCAGTTCTCCAGCGTTTTGGCGACCATGTCGGCCTGCTTGTTGCCGCGCCGGGTCTCGATCGAGCCCTCGTCGTAGTCGATGTCCTCGGGGTCGACGATGACCTCGATGTTCGGGGAGTGGTCCAGCTCGCGCAGCTCCATCGGGCTGAACTTCGCCTGGGCCGGGCCACGGCGGCCGAAGACGTGGATCTCCACGGCCTTGTTGGCCTTCAGACCGTCGTACACGTTCGGCGGGATCTCGGTCGGCAGCAGCTCGTCGGCGGTCTTGGCCAGGATGCGGGCCACGTCCAGGGCCACGTTGCCGACACCGAGCACGGCGACCTTCTCCGCCTGGAGCGGCCAGGTGCGCGGCACGTCCGGGTGGCCGTCGTACCAGGACACGAAGTCGGCGGCGCCGTAGGAGCCGTCCAGGTCGATGCCGGGTATGGACAGCGCGCGGTCGGCCATCGCGCCGGTGGAGAAGATCACCGCGTCGTAGAAGGCGCGGAGGTCGTCCAGGCCGAGGTCCGTCGGGTAGTCGACGTTGCCGAAGAGACGGATCTGCGGCTTGTCGAGCACCTGGTGCAGGGCGGTGATGATGCCCTTGATGCGCGGGTGGTCGGGCGCGACGCCGTACCGGATCAGGCCGAACGGGGCGGGCATCCGCTCGAAGAGGTCGATGGACACACCGGGGTCGGCGGCCACCTCGGATTTGAGCAGGGCGTCGGCGGCGTAGATCCCGGCGGGGCCGGCTCCGACGATGGCTACCCGCAGGGGGCGCGGCATGATCAGGTTCCCTTCGAGCGCTTAATGGGCGACTTGATCAGGAAGCCTAAACTAAGGCAGACCTTACCTGGTACGGGGGTCTGCTCTATGACCTCATAAGCCGCCCTTATGACTTGTCCAGGACCGGCTTATGCGCACGTCTTCCGTTGGCCGGCGGCCTTGCGTCGACCTGGCCGACGTGGGTGCCTCGTGTGAAGGTTGGGGCCGGGGTACTCCCCGCCCGGCCGGTGATCGCACAGAGGACGACCTTGGTAAGCAACAGGCGCCGACGCCCGACCCGTACGCGACTCCCGGCCCGCGCCCGCAGCCGTGCCGCCCTCGCGGCGGCCGTCCTGCTGCTGGCCGGAGCCGGGCTCGTCGCCGCGAACCTCCGCTCCCCGGCGGCCGGGACCCGCGCCGACCGCGTCCCCCCGGTCGGCAACGGGCCCTTCGCCTCGGACTACGCGGACATCACCGCCGTACCGCCGAGGGCACCCGACCCGCCCCCGGGGGCCGGCGCCTCGCGCGGCACCTTCACCTCCGACTGCGGAGTCAACGCCGACCGCCTGTTCAACTCCGACAACCTCATCGTCGCCCCCGGCGTCGCGGGCGGTGCCCACCACGTCCACGACTACATCGGCAACCAGGCCGTCGACGCCTTCGCGAGCGACGAGGACCTGGCGGGCGCCGGTACGAGCTGCGCGGACCGGGGCGACAAGTCGTCGTACTACTGGCCGGTGTTGCGCGTGCGCGACGGGGAGGAGCGCGACGCGGGAGTCCCGGGCGGCGGCGCGGAGGGCAACACCGGGCGGATCCTCACGCCCAAGGAGGTGACGCTGACCTTCACGGGCAACCCGCGGGGCAAGGTCACCGCCATGCCGCGCCTGCTGCGCATCGTCACCGGCGACGCCAAGGCCCTCGTCAACGGCCCCGGCAACGCCAACGCCTCCTGGAGCTGCACCGGTTACGAGGACCGGCAGCTGACCGACAAGTACCCGCTGTGCCCGCCGGGCAGTGATGTGGTGCGCACCTTCCGGTTCCAGAGCTGCTGGGACGGCCGCGACACCGACAGTGCCGATCACCGCACCCACGTGGCCTTCGCCGCCGAGGACGGTTCCTGCCCGCCGGGCTTCCGGCCCGTTCCGCGGCTGGTGCAGCGCGTCGTCTACGACGTCCCGGCGCCGAGCGTCGCGGACGGCGGCCGTACCGTCCCGCTGTTCGCGCTCGACTCCTTCCCCGAACAGCTGCACAAACCCGTCACCGACCACGGCGACTTCATCAACGTCTTCGACGAGGACCTGATGCGCGAGATGGTCGACTGCCTCAACTCCGGCCGTACGTGCGGGACTTCCGGCTGACTCGGTACGGTGTCGACGTCCGTACGGCCGGCCGCGGCACCGATCCGAGCCCGGATGCTTCGGAATCGCACGCTGCCGGACCTGAGGCGATCGCGCCCTCAGGTCCGGTCCACACCCCTTGTGGGAGCGCTCCCAAAAGATCAGTATGGGGTCATGTCCTTCCCCGACCCGGCCCCCGTGATCCGGCCCTACCGCCCCGCCGACCGGGACGCCGTCGCCGACGTCTGTGTCCGCACCGCGCACCTCGGCGGCGACTCCCGGGCGATCTACCCCGACCCGGTCCTCATGCCGTCCCTCTTCGCCGAGCCGTACTGCCACTTCGACCCGGACCTCGCCTTCGTACTGGACGACGGCACGGGCCGGGCCGTGGGATACATCCTCGGCACCGCGGACACCGAGCGCTTCGTCGCGGACTTCCGGCGCGTGTGGATACCCCGGCTGGCCGGCCGCTACCCCGAGCCCGCCGGGCCGCCGCGCACGCCCACCGAGGAGATGATCCGGCTGCTGCACCACCCGGAGCGGATGCTCCTGCCCGAACTCGCCGCCTACCCCGCCCACCTGCACATCGACCTGCTGCCGCGCTGGCAGGGGCGAGGACACGGCCGACGGTTGCTGCACACCTTCCTGGACGCCCTGCGCGGACAGGGTGTCCAGGCGGTCCACCTGGGCATGGTCACCGCCAACACCCCCGCCCGCGCGTTCTACGACCGGGTCGGCTTCCACCCGGTCCCCGTACCGGACGCCGGGCCCCTCACCTACCTGGGCCGGAGCACGGCCAGGGACTGAGCGCGGCCGTCGGCGTCCGGCTCTCAGGAGAGCTTGAGCGTCTGCTTGGCGAGCTCGAACGCGGGCAGCATCTCGTCGTGTTCCTGGGTGTCCATGCCGCCGAGGTGCAGGACGACCGGGCCGTCGGGCGTGCCGACCGCGAAGGCGCTCTCCTTCTTGGTCTCCTCCAGGGCCTTGTCGGTCGACACGTACTCCACCTCCACGGCCGGGACACCGCCGCCGGTCTTGAAGGAGTGGTACTCCGCCTTGCCGGCGCCCTTCTCGGCGGCGACGAACGCGCGCAGCACGCCGCCCGCGTCGGCGTCGCCGGGCTTGCCCTTCCACACGCGCAGGAAGCCGATGGTGCCGGACGGCTTGGCGTCTATCTCGCAGGCCGCGGTGACCGGCCCCTGCCGGAGCATGGCCGCGGCCAGCTCCGCGGCCAGGTCATCGTCCTCGCCCTGCGAGATCTGGGCCAGCTCCTTCTCGGCGTCGATGGACTTGGGCTTCCAGTCCTTGGCCACGTCGAAGCTGACGGGCAGTTCACAGGCCGAACCGGCCGGGCCGAGGGTGCCGCCGCGAGCCGCCGCCGCGGCCTTCTTCCCCGTGTCCCCGGCCGCCGCCCCCTTGGCGCCCGCCGACGGGTGCGCCGACGCGCTCGCGGACGTCTTCCCGTCGTCGTCCGCCGCCCCCGCGCAGCCGCCGAGCAGCATCGCGACCGCCGCCACGACGGCCGCATGACCGCCGGCTGTCCCCACCCTGACCCGCACTGTAGTCTCCCGTCCGATTCGGAGCCGCAACTCTAGCCGAGAGCACTGACAACGCCGGGCGGAAGGCGGCTCACCGGCCCTCTGGCGGCTGGTCCGGGCGCCGGGCGTGCAGGAACAACTGCGGTTCGGGCGTGGCCCCGGGAAGGTCCGGGGTGTACCGGGAGCACTCCTCGGCCAGCACCGTCAGGCCGGCGCCGGTCACCAGTCCGGTGAACGCCTCCGCGCCGAAACTGGTCACCCGGATCGGCTGCCCCATGAAGACACCCTCGGCGTCCTCCACGTCGAGGGGGACGGTGGCCAGCGCGACCAGGCCGCCGGGCCGTACCACCCGCGCCAGCTTCGCCACGACGGCCGCCTGCTCGGCGCGGGACATCTGGAGCAGCGAGAAGTACGCGCACACCGCGTCGAAGGATGCCTCCGCGAGCGGCGCGTCACGGATGTCGGCGAGCCGGAACTCCGCTCCGGGCACCTGCCGGGCGGCCAGATCCACCATGACCGGCGAGACATCGAGGCCCAGCACCCGGTGCCCGGCCCCGGCCAGCGCCTGCGCGGTCGGCCGCCCCGTCCCGCTGCCCACGTCCAGCACCCTGCTGCCCGGCGCCAGCCGCTCCAGCAGCCAGTCCAGGGACGCCCGGCGCTCCACGGAATCGGCGAACGCCCGCTCGTAGTCCAGGCCCAGCGCGTCGAACACCACGGCGGCCGGCGTCCGGCCGTCCTCCTCGGTCACGGCGACTCCTCTCCCACCCCGGCGGAGCGTCCCTCGCGCCGCCCGGCGCCGCCCGCCGTTTGCGCCCGCGGCGGACGCACGGCAGGGTGCCGGGTGTGCCTACCCTGTTGATCGTCCATCACACCCCGTCCCCGAACTGCCAGTCGCTGTTCGAAGCCGCCGTGTCGGGTGCCACCACACCGGAGATCGAGGGCGTCCGCGTCGTACGCCGGGCGGCCCTGGCGGCCACCGCCTCCGACGTGCTGGAAGCCGACGGGTACCTGCTCGGCACGCCCGCCAACCTCGGCTACATGTCCGGCGCGCTCAAGCATTTCTTCGACCAGGTGTACTACCCCTGCCTGGACGCGACCAGGGGCCGGCCCTTCGGCTACTACGTCCACGGCGGCAACGACGTCACCGGTGCCGTGCGCGCCATCGAGACCGTCACCACCGGCCTCGGCTGGCGCCGGGCGGCCGACCCGGTGACCGTCACCGGTGAGCCGGGCAAGGCCGACACGGAGGCGTGCTGGGAACTGGGCGCCACGGTCGCGGCGGGACTGATGCCCGGCGGCTGAGCGGTGGCCCGGGCGGTCGCCCAGTCGCCGGGCGGCGGTGCGGGGTGCGCCGGTTTCCGCCGCGCGGCCACCGGAGTGATCCTTGTGCGATTGCGTCCGGCGACCGGCGTGGGCCCGAACTCGCCTTGAATTGCTCTGTTAGTCATATTTATGTGGTTATCGGATCACTGGTCGGGTGCGGACGGGCCGTCGGGACACGGCTTCCCGCGGTGCTGCCCCTGCTCATGGCCGTGTCGGCCGGAGCGGTGGACCGCGCCGTAGCCGACGGCGCGGGCAGCCACGGGCTCGCCCTGGAGGTCACCGTCAACACCAGGCCCGGCACGGGGGCGACCCGGCCCGGCGTCCGCGTCGGACACCCGCTCGTGAAGACGTACCGCCTGATCAACCGGACCGGGGCCGACCTCTACGACGTCCGGGTGAGCGACCCGGGCCTGCCCGACGCCGTCATCCGCTGCCCCGGCGGCGGCGATCACCTCCGCATGCTCCGCGGCCTCGACTCGGTGACCTGCACCGCGCGGTCCACCGCGCGCGAGGGCACATGGATCGCGGACGTCACGGCCGTCGGCCAGGTCCCCTCCCTCGGCTACGAGTCCCGGGCGTCGGCCCGCTCCGGATACACGGGCGTCGGCGGCCGGCTGTCGCTGACCGAGACCGTGACGACCGGCGGTGAAGTCCCCGACGGCGCCCTCCTCCTCGGCCGGGCCACCGTCTTCTACGACGTCACCAACACCGGCAACCGCACGGTGTACGACCTGCGGCTCACCGACCCGGTCCTCCAGCCCCCCGCCATCGTCTGCGCGACGGGCGACGACACCGTCCCGAGCCTGGAACCGGGCATCACCGCGCGCTGTGTGGCGACTGTCGAACGGCCCCCGGGGGAGTACCTCAGCGAAGGGCACGTCAAGGGCACCGACCGGCTCACCACGCTCCGGCCCGACGGCTGCCCGGAGTGGCCCCCGAAGCTCAAGGCATGGGCGACCGGCGGGTTCACGCTGTACCCGCCTCCGCCTCCGCCACCCCCTCCGCCCCCGCCACCGGTACCCCCGACGCCGACTGCGGTCCCCGTTCCGCCCGCCCCGACCCTCGTCCCCGTACCCCCACCGGCCCCGCCCGTCCCTGCCCCGCCGCCTCCTGCCCCGCTGCCACCGCCCCCTGTGCCGGTGTCGCCTCCCGTGCCGGTGCCGCCCGTCGTGCCTCCGGTGCTGCCCCTTCCGCCCGGTGCCGTCTTCCCGCCGCCCCCGCCGCTGCCGCCACCGGGCGCGCCCGCCCCCGGCGCGCCCGCCCCCGGTGTGCCCGCCCCCGGTGTGCCCGCCCCCGGTGTGCCCGCCCCCGGCGCGGTCGCGGGGGCTGCGGGCGCGGCTGCGGGTGCCGGTGCCGCCGCTGGTGCTGGGGGTGCGGGAGCGGGGGTGGGTGCTGCTGCCGGAGCCGGAGCCGGAGCCGGAGCCGGAGCCGGTGTGGGTGCCGGGGCCGGTGCGGGTGTGGGTGCCGGGGCCGTTGCCGGGGCCGTTGCCGGGGCGGCAGCCGCGGGTGCCGGCGCGGGAGTTGGAGCGGCAGCCGGCGCGGTGGCAGGTGCGGGTGCGGCTGCGGGAGCGGGTGCGGGCGCCGGGGTGGCTGCCGGTGCCGGTGCCGGGGTGGCTGCCGGTGCCGGTGCCGGTGCTGCTGCTGGCGCTGGCGCGGGCGTGGGCGCGGCGGCGGGTGCAGGTGCTGGGGGAGCAGGGGCCGGTGCTGCTGCGGGTGCGGGTGCCGGCGGCGCAGGTGCGGGGGTTGGAGCTGCCGCGGGTGTGGGCGCGGCTGCGGGTGCCGGTGCCGGTGCGGGTGCCGCCGCCGGAGCAGCAGCCGCTGGCGCCGGTGCGGCCGCCGGTGCTGGGGCGGTTGCCGGAGCCGCGGCGGGTGCCGGTGCGGCAGCTGGCGCAGCCGCCGGTGCCGGTGCTGCCGCAGGCGCTGCCGCGGGTGCGGCGGCAGGAGGGGCCGCGGCTGCCGGTGGTGCGGGTGCGGCGGCCGGCGGGGGAGCGGCGGCGGCCGGAGGAGCAGCGGCGGCGGCAGGCGGGGGTGGCGGGACCGCTGCCGGTGGTGCCGGAGCAGCCGCCGGCGGAGGAACCGCGGGAGCGGCGGCCGGTGCCACGGCCGGCCAAGGCGGAACCACCACCGGCCAGGGCCAGACCACCGGAGGCCAGAGCACCGGTGGCCAGGCCACGGGCGGTCAGGCAACCGAAGGCCAAACCGCCGGGGGACAAGCCACCGGCGGTCGGACGACGGGTGGTCAGACCACGGGCGGCCAAGCCACCGGAGGCCAGGCGACCGGAGGCGAAGCAGTCGGCGGTCAGGCCACCGGGGGACAAACCACCGGCGGTCAGACGACGGGCGGTCAGGCCACTGGCGGCCAAGGCCCCGGAGGCCAGGCGACGGGAGGCCAAGCCACCGGAGGCGAAGCAGTCGGCGGCCAGGGCACCGGCGGCCAGGGCACCGGCGGCCACGCGACCGGAGGCCGGTCCACCACCCCCACAGGCCCCCGTACCCCCTCTCCCTCGCCTTCCGCCCCCTCCATCATGTCCCGGTTCATGCGGCCCGGGGGCAGGCCGACCGGACTCGGTCTGCTTGCCGTGCTGTTCCTGCTGCTGATCCCCGCCGCCCTCGCCGCCGCGCTGCTCGGCTCGCGGCGCATCGGCAAGTAACCCCCAGTCCCCAGTCGCCCCCCGACCCCCAGACATCCCCCAGTCACTCGCCGGCCCTCAGCCACCCCCCAGCCCCAGTCACCCCCGCCCCCGCCCCCGGCCGGGACATCGAATCGAGACGAGACGACAGGAGACCGCGCCGATGATCGAGACCTTCGCCGTCGTTCTGGGGATCGCCGTGGTCGCCGCGGGCGCCGTGCTGCTCCGGCACCGCTTCTGGCCGCCCGCCCCGGACGAGGAACCCCGCGAGGACGTCGCCGAGTACATCGCCATGATGGTCAGCGTGCTGTACGCCCTCGTGCTCGGTCTGTCGATGGTGGCCGTGTGGGAGGCGCGGTCCGCCGCGGAGGACCATGTGCAGGCGGAGGCGAGCGCCGCGCACCAGATCCGGCTGCTCTCCGCCGGGCTGCCCGCGCCGGCGGGCGAACGGACCAGGGAAGCCGTCGACGCGTACGTGCACCACGTGGTGTCCGAGGAGTGGCCCGTCATGGTCGCCGGGCAGCCGCCGGACCGGCACGGCTGGGACCTGCTGAACGACCTGAGGTCGGCGGGCCAGATCCCCGCCGGCGCCAGTCCCGCCCAGCAGGCCACGCTCCAGGAGACCCTGGCCCAGCTCAGCGTGCTGGACGACGCCCGGCGCGGCCGGGAGGCGGATGTCGGCGACACCCTGTCACCCGTGCTGTGGTTCGGGCTGATCGTCGGCGGCCTGCTGACCGTGGCCTTCATGTTCATGTTCGGCGTACGGCGCAGCGTCACCCATGTGGTGATGGTGATGGGCCTGACCGCGCTCATCACCTTCACCGTGTTGCTGGTCTACGGGCTGAACGAGCCCTTCAACGGCATGTTCGCCGTCGACTCGTCCTCGTTCTCCCGTTATTTTCCCGGCAGTTGACGGTGCGGCGCCCGGTGGCCGGCGGCGTCCGCGTCCAGCCGGGCGGTGATCCGCCGCGGGTCCGGCCAGCGCGCGTCGTACGCCCAGCCCCAGCGCTCGAACCGGGTGATCAGCCACGCCGTGAGGTCCGGCTGGCCGCGCAGCCCGCCGTGCCGGGCGCTGTTGGGGTCGGCGTGGTGGAGGTTGTGCCAGCCCTCGCCGAAGGTCAGCAGGGCCACCCAGGGCACGTCCCGGGACTGGTCGCGGGTGCGGTAGTGGCGCGGACCGAAGGCGTGCGCCACGGAGTTGACCGACCAGGTGACATGGTGCACGACGGCGTACCGCACCAGGCTCGCCCAGAAGAAGGTGACCAGCGCGGACCGTACGTCCTGGGCGACCGCCAGGACCAGGGCCGGCGGCAGCGCGAGCGAGACGGCGACGGCCAGCGGATAGCAGCGGTCCAGGCGGCGCACGTCCGGGTCGGCGAGCAGGTCGGGGGCGTAGCGGGGGTAGTGGGAGCGGACCGGTGAGGAGGCGAACCAGCCGACCTGGGCGTGCCACAGCCCCTTCAGCAGGGCCCGCCGGGTGGTGCCGTACTTCCACGGCGAGTGCGGGTCGCCCGCCCGGTCCGCGTACTGGTGGTGGCGCCGGTGCTCGGCGACCCACATCGTCACCGGGCCCTCCATGGCGAGGCTGCCCGCGACCCCGAGGGCGATCCGCAGCGGACGTTTCGCCTTGAACGACAGATGGGTGAAGTGCCGGTGGAAGCCGGCGGTGATGCCCATGATGGACAGCGCGTACATCCCGGCGCCGAGGACCGCGTCGTACCAGCGCGGCCCCCAGCCGCCGGCCAGGGCGACAGGCAGTGCCAGCGCCAGCACGGCCAGCGGGCCCACCACGAGGGTGAGCAGATAGCCGGTGCGCAGCGGCAGACCGACCGGGACGGTGTCGGGGAGCGGGGCGCGCGGGCCCTCCGGGTGTTCGGGGGTCACGGTCACGGTGTGTCTCCCGCGCGGCGGGGCGGGGTGGTGCAGGGGGTCATGGGCGGCGATTATGCGCCGACCAGGCGGCCCCGGCGCACCAGGCTCGGCGCGCGGCGCGGCCCCCGCGGGCATCCTCTACCTGGATGGATGAAGGTGCGGGCGCGGCGCCGCTGGCCGACCATGGGAGCCGGGACCGTGCCCGCCGGCGCGGCCCCGGCTCCGCCCCATGTCACCGAGCCGAGGGAGCGTCGGATGCGAGCGGACGGCACCGCACCCGGACGGCCCGCGCCGGACGGCCGGGAGGACAGGGAACTGCTGCGCCGGTGCGCGCGGGAGGTGGTGGACGTCGCCGAGGGCATCCGCGCGGTCTCCGCGCGCACCAGCACCGCGCTGTTCACCCCGGCCCTGACCGCCTCCGCGCGCCGCCGCCCGCGCACCGGCCTGCCCGCCCAGTGGGCCCTGCTGCGCGCCCTGACCAACAAACACGGTCTCGGCGGCTCGGCGATCACCGCGCCGAAGGGCATGGGCCACGTCCTCGGCACCGCCGGCGAGGTGCTGGGCCGGGAGAGCCTGGCCGCGCTGGTGGCGGTCACCTCGCTGCGGCTGCGGATCGCCGCCGTGCTGGTCGACCACCCGGAGTTCGTGCGCGATCCCGGCATGCGCCGGCTGACCGAGGCCGTCACCGCCGACAAGGACCTGGCGGCCGTACGGTCCCTGCGGGCCCTGTTCCGCGACCAGGGGGCCCAGCGCGCGCTGTCCGGGCTGGCCCCGCTGATGGCCGAACTCCTCGCGATCCGGGCCCTGCTGGACGAGGACCCGTACAACGACGAGACCGGCTGGGCGCTGGCCACCGGCCGCGAGCTGTCCGCCGACCCGCTGCACGGCGTCAGCGCCGCCCGCCTCGCGGGCCTGGACCAGGGCGAGGGAGCCGCCGAGGCCGTCGGCCTCACCGACCAGGAGCGGCAGGTCATCGCCACGAAGGGGTCGTTCCTCGGCTTCCTGCGCAACATCGAGACGCTCTCCACCAACGGGCGGATCCTGCTGCAGAACGTGCGCGGTCCGGACGGCGTGGTCCGCTACGTCCTCCAGGCGCCCGGCATGGCACCGGGCCGCCCCCGCACCGACTCCCCGCAGGACTTCGTCGGCGCCTGGCGCAACCTGTTCATGCCCGACTCGCCGTACACCCGCGCGATCCTGCTAGCCCTGCGGGACTACGGCATCCCGCGCGGCGCCGACCTCGCGCTGATCGGGCACAGCGAGGGCGGGATCGCCGTGATGAACCTCGCCCAGAGCGAGGAGTTCTGCCGCACCTACCGGGTCACCCACGTCGTCGCGGTCGGCTCCCCGGTGGACAACAAGAAGCCCGCCGACCCGCGCACCTGGGTCGCCAGCATCACCAACCAGCACGACATCGTGCCCGTCCTCGACGGCCGGGGCGCGGGCTCCGCGTTCGACCCGCACCCGAACTGGTACGAGGTCGACTACACCGGGCCCACCCACGAGTTCCCGCTGTGCCACATGCTCCACGAGTACATCGAGCACCTGCGCACCGTCGTCCCCGAGGCCCGCGAACGCGTCGACGAGGCCCTCGCCCCCTACCGCGGCCCCGTCGTGCGCACCCAGGCCTACCAGCTCAAGGACCGCGCCAACCCGCCCGAGGGCTACCCCTTCCTCACCCTGCCCACCACCTCGCTGCCCACCACGGCCGGCCCGGTCGACGTGCCCGTGCGCTACTACGACTCCTCCGCCGCCCACCTGTGCTTCGCCGTCGACGCGGACACCGCCCGCGGACTGCTGCCCGGCGTCACCTGGATGACACCGAGCCGGCTGGGCCGACGGGCGCTGGCGGTGCTGTCGCTGTACGAGCACCGCTGCACCACCATCGGCCCGTACACCGAGATCGCCCTCTCCGTGCTGGTGGACGACCTGTGGCGGCCCCGCCCCTACGACGTGGCCCTGGACCTGCTGCGCCGGGTCGACCTGCGCCGCACCGGCCGGTACGTCGTCTCCCTCGCCGTCACCAGCGAGGAGGCGCGGGCCGTCGCCCGGGAGATCTGGGGGCAGCCCGCGGTCCGGGCGAGCGCCGAGGCCAGGCTGACCGGCCGGGACCTCGCCGTCCGCTCCCCGGAGCTCGGCCTCGCCGTCGACGGCCGCCTCGGGCCCGGCGCGCGCTGCCCCGAGGCCGACTGGATCCTCTACGGCCGCCGGGGCGAGAGCACCATCCGCACCCTGGTCCGGGCCCACGGCGGACTGCGGCTGCACAGCGGCGGCGGCATCCGGCTACGGCTGGACACCGGGGCCGCCGAACCCCTCGCCGGCCAGCTGCGCCGGCTCGGCATCGCCACGGCCCGCCCCCGGCTGGTCCTCACCTGCCCCCAGTTCATGCTCCACCGCAGCGCCGGCGCCGTCCTGCCACGCTGACGCCCCCACCCCCACGGGAGCCCGCCATGGTGACCGAGTCCCCCGACCGCACGTCGTACGATGCCGAACTCCTCGACCGCGCCGAGGCGTTGCGGTCGGACGCCGAGCTGATGGACGAGTACGCCCGGCGGCTGCGCGCCACCGCGGACACCCTCGTCGGCTGCCCGGCGGCCCCGGAGTGGAGCCGCCCCACGCTGGAGCGGCAGGCCGCCGCCTGCACCACGGCGGCGGAGCAACTGCGCACGGCCGCCGAGGCGTTGCGGGCCCACGCGGGTGCGGGGGACTGAACCCGCCCGGCTCAGGCCGCCGCGGCCCGGGCGTCCGCCGCGCTCCGGCCGAGCGAGACCACGTAACGCCCCTTGTCCTCCGGCAGGTTGCGGTGCACCAGGTCGGAGAAGCTGCGGGTGTGCCGGATGATCTCCCAGCCCTCGGGGGAGAAGGTGGCGGGCCCGAACAGGCGGGGAGCCAGCAGCGGGTTGTTCAGCGCCTCGGAGAACGCGTCGACGGAGATGATCCGTTCGAGCAGCCGGCCGAAGATCGCCCCGGGCTCCGGCTCCTCCGCGAACAGCCCCACGTGCAGATCGATCGCGTCCACGTCGCCGTACACCTCCATCAGCGCCCGCTGGACCCGCGAGTCGCCGGAGATCTGCCCCGGGTCGGTGACCCGGGGGAAGCCGTAGTAGGCCCGGTAGTCGTTGTACGGGGCCAGCCGCAGCTCCCGGCCGACGGCGACGCTGCGCTCCTCGATGGGCAGCAGCAGCGGGTCGGTGTTGAACAGGCCGGACAGACCGGCCGGCTGCCGGGACAGATCCTGGAACAGCGGGCCGAGGCCCCGGTCCAGGACCAGTTGCCCGTTGGCGACGGTGTGCGCGAGCGGCACCGGCCGGCCCGCGATGGTGTACGTCGACGGGATCAGGCTGTGCCAGCGGTAGACGAGGCTGAACTCGATCGTCGCCCGGTTCTCCCGGTGCCACACCCCCCGGTCGGTGCGCACCGGATCGAGCACGAAACCGAAGTGGTACGGCGTGATGTGGTTGATGTACTCCTCCAGCATCACCCGGATCATCAGCACGATCAGCGTGTTGCGGGTGGTCTGGAAGAGCCGTTCGTCGTCCCAGTCCGGGTGCGCGTCGGCGAGCAGCCCGGCGACCCTGTTGTGCTCGCGCAGGAACAGGACGTTCAGCGCCATCGGCCCGATGTGCGCGTGCGCCCGCTCCCCGCCCCACGCGAACAGCGTGTCCACGAACTCCTCGGGGACCTCCTCGAACCGCACCGGCCGGATCGCCCGGAACTCCTCCCTGATCCGCCCGTCCTCGCACAGCGCGGGCGGGAACTCGCCGCCGTCGACGATCCGGCTCTTCAGCCGGCCGCCCCTGAAGGCGCGCAGACAGGCGGTGACCTCCTCCCGGTCGCCGTAGAGCTGGCACATGTCCAGGGTGTGCGGCGAGTCGGTGCGCCGCGGGTCGCCGGTGGCCGCGTGACCGCGCAGGAAGCCGTCGGTGAACCACTGCGCGAACGCCGGCAGCAGCGCGCTGGACCGGGCGCAACGGCGGCCCTCGCCCTCGCGCCGGAACAGCTCGGCCACCCGCTCCGGGGCGGGCAGGTCCCCCCGCCGCCCGGTCACCGGCGGCAGCTGCCGGCCCACCCAGGACCGGTCGGTCAGCGAGTCCCAGGAGGTGTACGGGGCCTTGGTGCTCAGCGGGTTGGGGCGCGGCGGCGCCTTGAGCACGGCCAGGTCGATCAGCCGGGAGTTGAGCCTGCGGTGCAGCCACCGGCTGCGCCGGGCCGTCTGCCAGGCCCGGCCGTAGTGGGTCAGCAGATGTGTCTCGAAGCGGTTGCGCAGCCCGTCCCGGGACCTGTCCCTGGCCCCGGTCCAGGGCGGCGTCCCCTCCTGCGGCGGTCGGGACGTGACGGTCATCGGTCCTCCGGTCGGTTCACGGATCGGTCGGTTCACGGATCGTCGGTGCGTGGATCGTGCCGGTTCACGGGGGGGCCGGTGCGCGGCCCGGGCCGGGGCCCCGGGTCAGGGCGCGGGCACGGCGTCGCGGCCGGAGCGCACGGTGTAGTGCTGCGGGAACGGGGTGCCCGCGTAGTCCAGGGCGCGTTCGGCTCCGGGCAGCGGGCGCACGCCGGGGCGCAGCAGCACCCGCCGCACCAGCTCGGGCACGATGACCCGGGCCGCGTACCGGCCGACGCAGTCGTGGGCGCCGTAGCCGAGGACGAGGTTGTGCGCGGGCGGGCGACCGGGCCGGAACTCGTCCGGCGCGTCGAGCACCTCCTCGTCGGACATGGCCGACGCGAAACAGGCCAGCACCACGCTCCCCGCCGGGACGAGCGTCTGCCGCCCGGTGCCCGCGGCCAGCAGATGGTCACGCACACACAGCCGGGGCGTGACCGGCACGAACGGGTGGAAGCGCAGCGCCTCCCACACATAGGAGTCGAAGCGTGACGGGTCGCTCTCGCCCGCCGCGCGCTCCGCCTCCGCCAGCACCTCGGGACGCACGGCGAGTTCCTTCAGCGCGGTGGCCGTGCACTGGGTGGCGTTCTGCTGATAGCCCGACAGATAGCCGACCAGGTTGGCGTTGACCCGCTCGTCGTCGAAGCCGTATCCGGCGGGCAGCCGGGTGCTCAGCATCCGGCCCAGCACATCGTCCGGGCCGTCGTCGCCGGGCGCGGCCCGGCGGCGGGCGATCACCTCGGCGACCCGGTCGTGCAGTTCCCGGCCGGCGGCCACGCCCGCCGCGTGGATCTCCGGGTCACGACCCGGGTTGATGGCGAACGCCCACTGCATCCGGCGCGTGCAGGAGTGCAGCGTCTCCTCCTCGATGCCGGTGAAGCCCAGATAGGCGACCGCGACCCGGGCGGCGGCCAGGCGGGCGTAGTCCTGGACGAGGTCGAAGGTGTCCGCGCCCCGGCCGACCGCCTCGTCCAGCACCTCGTCGGCGATCCGCGCGGTGAGTTCCCGCACCCGGGGCGCGTCCTCGGCGGCGAGCATCAGCTGCCCGTACCCGCGCTCGCGCCAGTGCACGTCCGCGCCGTCCCGGGCGAGGATGAACGGCCCGCCGAGCACGTCCTCCAACGCCGGGCCGAACACCCCCACGGTGAACGTCTCGGGCGCCGACAGCACCTCCAGGACATCGGGGTGCCGGGTGACGAACACACCGATGGGCGTGGCGAACACCGGCCGGTGGGCGCGCAGCTCGGCGAACAGCTCCGCCCTGCCGGCCGTCATGGCCCGCCGCAGCAGCGCCACCCGCTGCGGGACGTCGTCCTGGGGGAGCGCGTCGTACGCGGCGAGGAAGTCCATGCCGGTCATTCAGCCACCGGCCCCCGGCCGCCGCACGCCGGACGGGCATTCGGGGCAGAGGGGTGCGGGCGGGCGGCGCGCGGGCGACGATGGGCGTCCGGGGGGGGGCGCGGCGGAGAGGAGTGCCCGATGCTGTCGGCGTGGGCCGGGGCACTGGTGCCCGTATTCAGCGACACGAGCGTGACCGGCACCGGCCACCTGGCGCGGCCGCCCGGCACCGGACGCCTCCTCGCCGCCAACCACACCTCGTTCTTCGACCCGGTCCTGCTCCTCGGCACCCTGCACCGGCTCGGTGTGCGTCCCGCCGTGCTGGCCACGGCCGGACTGTGGCGGGTGCCGCTGCTCGGCCGGGCCCTCACCCGGGAGGGCCACGTACCCGTGCACCGGGGCAGCCGGCGCGCCCCGGACGCCCTCCGGCACGCCGCCGACGCCCTGGCCGCCGGACGGGACGTGCTCATCTACCCCGAGGGCGGCCTGCCCGGTTACCGTGCCTCCCACGACCGCCCGCCCGGCCGCCTGAAGTCCGGGGCGGTCCGGCTCGCGCTGTCCACCGGGGCGCCGGTGATCCCGCTCGGGCACGCCGGCGCCCGCCGGGTCTCCTCCGGCAGCCGCGCCAAGCAGCTCGCCGGCTGGGCCACCGCGCCGCTGCGCCGCCCCCGCGTCCACGTCCACATCGGCCCCGCCCTCCGCCTGGACACCTCCGACCACCCCGTGACCGCCCTGGAAACCGCCCTCGCCGAGGCCTGGTCGACCGCGGTCCGGGCTTTGGGGGAGGGGGCGGGCGGGGCGAAGGGGAGCGGCTGATCCGACGGGGCGGGCACCGCATCGCCCGGCCGGTCCCGACGGGCAGGCACCGTATCGGCGCGCCACGCAGGCGGATCCGCTCGCCGCGTTCGCGCATCCGAGTGGTAGCGCGCCCCATCCCCGGCCGTACGAGCTGTCGTGGCGCGGGGCCGGCCCGTCCGGTCCGGATAATCACCGCTCATGCAACAGGTGCACACAGGCGCGCCCCGGGCCCCGGTCGCCGTCACCGGACTCGGCCTGATCACCCCGGCGGGCATCGGCCGGGACGCGGCCTGGGCGGGACTGTGCGCGGGGCAGTCCACCGCCGCCGCCGACCCCGCCCTGGCCGGACTGCCGGTGGCCTTCTCCTGCCAGGTCCCCGGCCTGGACGCGCCCGCCCTGCTCGGGCACCGGCTGGCCCGCCGGCTCGACCGGTTCACCACCTTCGCGCTGCTCGCCGCCCGCGAGGCCGTCGCCGACGCCGGGCTCGCCCCGGCCGACTGGGACGGCACCCGGGTGGGCGTGGTGATGGGCGTCGGCACCGGCTCCATGCAGGGCTGGCAGGCCGAGTTCGACCGGCTCGCCGCCGCCGTCCCCGAGCGCGTCTCCCCGCTGGCGCTGCCGCGCAGCGTGCCCAACATGGCCGCCGCGGAGATCGCCCTGGACCTCGGCGCGCTCGGCCCCAACATGGTGGTCAGCACCGCCTGCGCCTCCGGCACCAGCGCGCTGGGCCTCGCCCGGGACTGGCTGCTGTCCGGCCGCTGCGACCTGGTCCTGGCCGGCGGCAGCGAGTCGGCCCGGCTGCGGATGACCGCCGCCTGCTTCGCCCAGATGCGCGCCCTGTCCCGCCGCGCGGACAGCCCCCACGCCGCCTCCCGCCCCTTCGACCGGGACCGGGACGGCTTCGTCCTCGGCGAGGGCGCCGCCGTCCTCGTCCTGGAACGCACCGCGGACGCCCGCGCCCGGGGCGCCCGGCCCCAGGCACTGCTCGCCGGGTTCGGCGCCTCCTGCGACGCCCACCACTTCACCGCCCCGCACCCCGACGGCGACGGCGCCGCCCGCGCCCTCGGCGCCGCCCTCGCCGACGCCGGGCTGGGCCCCGAGGACATCGACCACGTCAACGCGCACGGCACCGCCACCCCGCAGGGGGACGCCGCCGAACACAACGCGCTGCACCGCGTCTTCCGCCGCCCCCCGCCCGTCACCGCCGTCAAGGGCACCATCGGGCACGCCATCGGCGGCGCCGGAGCCATCGAGGCGGCCTGCACCGTGCTCACCCTGCGCCACCAGCTGATCCCGCCCACCGCCAACCTGGACACGCTCGATCCGGCGATGGACCTGGACATCGTCACCAAGGTGCCCCGGCCGCACCGGATGGCGGCCGCCGTCAGCAACTCCTTCGGGTTCGGCGGCCAGAACGCCGTACTCGCCTTCACCGCCGCCGGCTAGTCCGCCCGGACGGAAGAAAGGGCCGTCATGTCCTTGGAGATCTCCGACGCCGCCCCGCCGGCCGCGGCTCGCGGCCGGTCCCGGCCCACCGGCGAACAGCTGATGATCGGCGTCTTCGTCGCCGTACCGTTCCTCGCCCTGCTCGCCGCGGTCCCGCTGGCCTGGCGGCACGGGCTCAGCCCCGTCGACCTCACGCTCGCCGTCGCCTTCTACCTGGTCAGCGGGCTCGGCATCACGGTCGGCTTCCACCGGCACTTCACCCACGGCTCGTTCAAGGCCCGCCGGCCGCTGCGGATCGCCCTCGCGCTGGCCGGCAGCCTCGCCGTGCAGGGCCCGCTCATCACCTGGGTGGCCGACCACCGCAAGCACCACAGGTACTCGGACCGGGACGGCGACCCGCACTCGCCCTGGCGGTACGGCCACTCGCCCCGCGCCCTCGCCAAGGGCATGCTCTACGCCCACGTGGGCTGGCTGTTCGAGACCGAGCACGCCTCACCCCGCGCCTACGCGCCCGACCTGGTCCGCGACCGCGCCCTGATGCTGGTCTCCCGGCGCTTCGGCCTGCTGGTGCTCGCCTCCCTGGCCCTGCCCGCCCTGCTCGGCGGGGCGCTGACCCGGTCCTGGCAGGGCGCCCTCACCGCGCTGTTCTGGGCCGGACCGGTCCGGATCTGCCTGGTCCACCACGTCACCTGGTCCATCAACTCCATCTGCCACGCGGCCGGTTCCCGCCCGTTCCGCAGCCGGGACCGCTCGGGCAACGTGTGGTGGCTGGCCCCGCTGTCCTTCGGCGAGTCCTGGCACAACCTGCACCACGCCGACCCCACCAGCGCCCGGCACGGCGTGCTCACCGGGCAGCTCGACGCGAGCGCCCGGCTGATCCGCTGGTTCGAGCGCCTCGGCTGGGCCTACGACGTGCGCTGGCCGGACCACCGCCGCCACGCGGCCCGGCGCGAGCCGGACGCCGACAGCCGGGCCGGGGGAGACCGGGCCAGGGCGGACCGGGACCGGGGAGAAGGGTCCGGGGCGGGCCGGGCCGGCGTCAGCGGACCCGTTCGGCCGCCGCGCGGGTGAGATGACGGCGCGGCCCGGAGCCGCCCCGGGCCCGGCCCGGGCCGGCCTCGGACGCGTCGGTGAGCGGCCGGACGAAGAGACTGACGCTGGCCTCCTCCGCGAAGCCGTTGCGGCGCATCAGCTCGGCGGAGGCGGTGTTGCGCCGCTCCACGTCCGTGACCACGCACACCGCGCCGGCCTCGGCCAGTCGCGCGCAGCACTCCCGCACCAGCCGGGAGGCCGCCCCGCGCCCCTGGTAGTCGGGGTCGACGGCGATCCACTCCAGGTAACCCCAGTCGGCGCGCTGCTCGAAGGACAGCGAACCGAGCACGAACCCGGCGACCCGGTCCCCGTCGAGCAGCACGAGACAGGCCGGGTCCGGTGCGTCCAGATGCCCGGCGACCGCCGACAGCGACCAGCCGGTGTAGGGCATCGCCTCGGTGTCGTACACCCGGTGACCGAGGTCGAGTACGGCGGCCAGGTGCTCGAAGCCGAGCGGGCGCAGCGTCAGCTCACCGGCGGGGGAGCCGGGCGGGGACGTCGGCGCCGACGGGTCCTGCGGGGCCGGAGTGGCGGTGGGGCCGGTGGAGGCCGGAGCGGCGGTGGGATCGGTGGGCGTGTCGGCCATGAGCACTCCCTTCGGGGCGGCATTTCGCAGCATATGTCCGCTCCGCCGACCGGGCACGGCCGGTACCCCCGCCTCCCGGCCTCGGACCGGCCCCGGCGCCGCGGGGGAGAGGCGGTTCAGGGGAAGGCGGCCCGGGGTGCGGGGAGCCCCGGAGGCGAGCCGGTCGGGGCCGCAGAGCCCAGGGAGTCGACCAGGACACTCGCCTCCGGGTGGTTCACAGGGCGGGGCACCGTGCCCGCTCCGCCCGGCGGCGGCGCGGTGCCCGCGTGCCGGGGCGGCACGCTCGCCCCGCCCGGTGCCGCCGGCCGCCGGCGGGACCGGGTGCGGCCCCCGCCGCGCGGGAGCGGTCCGCGGCGGCGGGTGGCCGGCGGCCGGGCGGGGGAGCCGTCGGGGGAGAGGACGGAGTCATCGCCGTACGCCTTTCGTCCGGCCCCGTGCGCGAAGTCGCGGCCGACGGACCGGCCGTCCGGGCGGCGCATGCTCGCGCCACCTGCGGAAAGGCCCTGCCGGCGGCCTGTCTTGCCCGGACCGGACGTGCCGCCTGCTCCGTGGGTCGGGCCGGAGCAGCGGGACCACTCTGGCACCTGCCAACCAGGCATCGCAACCGGCAAGTTGAAATTTGCAAGTGGCGAAGTGCATGCTGCATCCGACGGAACGTGATCGAATGGGCCGGGAGCCGATCCGCCTGCGCGGACGGCCGAAGCCGACGAGGGGGTGGGCGTGACCGTGGAGACCGAGTGGGGCGGCGCGCCCTCCGTGCTGCGCATGATCCTCGGCAGACGGCTGGAGGAACTGCGCACCCGGGCCGGCCTCAGCTTCGCCGAGGCGGGCGCGGCCATCGGGGTCAGCCACTCCACGATCCGCCGCATGGAGGCCGCCAAGGTGGCCCGGCTGCGGCTCGCGGACGCCGAGAAACTCCTCCAGGTCTACGGCGTCACGGACCGGGAGGAGGTCGACACCTTCCTGCAGTCCGTGCGCGAGGCCAACAAGCGCGGCTGGTGGCACACATACCGCGATGTCGTGCCCCACTGGCTGCCCGCCTACCTCAGCCTGGAGCAGGCCGCCGTGCAACTGCGCGGCTACGAGAACCAGTTCGTGCACGGCCTGCTGCAGACCGAGGACTACGCCCGCGCCCTGCTCACCGCGTCCTACCCGCACGCCCCCGCCGAGATCACCGAACGCCGGGTCGCGCTGCGCACGCGCCGCCAGAAGCTGCTGACCGGGGCCGAAGCGCCGCGGCTGTGGGTGGTGATGGACGAGACCGTGCTGCGCCGGCCGGTCGGCGGCCCGGAGGTGATGCGCGCGCAGATCGACCACCTCATCGAGCTGGGCCGGCTGCCCAACGTCACCGTGCAGGTCATGCCGTTCGCGGCCGGACCGCATCCCGCGCTGTGGGGCGGCGCCTTCCACCTCTTCCGGTTCCGCGCCCGCGAACTGCCCGACATCGCCTACCTCAGCGGCCTGGCCAGGGCCGAGTACCTGGACAAGCCCGACGAGGTGGTGGTCTACCGGGAGGCCCTGGACCGGCTGAGCGCCCAGGCGCCGTCCGCCCGCAAGACCGAGACCCTGCTCGCCGGGCTGCGCGAGGAGTGGTGAGCCGCCGACCGTATCCGCCCGTCGCACCACCCCGCGCAACCGCCCCCGCGCGTGCCGACGCGAGGGCCCGACCCCTGACCCGAATGGGAGACACGGCGTTGCCCGACAACGGATGGCCGGCCGACCGGATCGACACCGAGAACGCCCACTCCGCCCGCATCTACGACTACATACTCGGCGGCAAGGACTACTACCCCGCCGACAAGGAGGCGGGCGAGGCGATGACGCGGGAGTGGCCCGCGTTCCCGGTGCACATGCGGGCCAACCGCGACTTCATGAACCGCGCGGTGCGCCGGCTGGCCGAGGACGCGGGTGTGCGGCAGTTCCTGGACATCGGCACCGGCATCCCGACCTCGCCCAACCTGCACGAGATCGCCCAGGCCGTGGCCCCCGAGTCCCGGGTCGTCTACGTCGACAACGACCCGATCGTGCTCACCCTCTCCCAGGGCCTGCTGGCCAGCGCGCCCGAGGGCCGGACCGCGTACGTGGAGGCCGACTTCCGGGACCCGGCGGCCATCCTGGGCGCCCCCGAACTGCGCGAGACGCTGGACCTGAGCCGGCCCGTCGCCCTCACCGTCATCGCGATCGTGCACTTCATGCTGGGCGAGCACGACGCGGTCGGCGTGGTGCGCCGGCTGCTGGAGCCGCTGCCCTCCGGCAGCTACCTCGCGATGTCCATCGGCACCGCCGAGTTCGCCCCCGCCGAGGTGGGCCGGGTCGCCCGCGAGTACGCGGCCCGCGGAATGCCGATGCGGCTGCGCACCCTGGCCGAGGCCCACGAGTTCTTCGACGGCCTGGACCTGGTCGAGCCCGGCATCGTCCAGGTGCACAAGTGGCACCCCGACGACGGCGCGCAGGGCGTCCGGGACGAGGACGTCGCCATGTACGGCGCGGTGGCCCGCAAGCCGTGACAGACCCGGGGCCGGGGTCCGACCCACCTCCCGGACCCCGGCCCCGCCCCTCGTCGTACGACACGTACGACGGACCGTACGGCGGGCCGGGCGGTCGCCGCACCCGCGACGACCGGAAGACAGCCCCCTGGCACGAGCCCCGGCAGGACCGGGGCAACCCGCCCCGCCAAGACCGGAACAACCCGCCCTCGGCGGGACCGGAGGAAACCACCCCCCGACCACGGAACCGGAACGCCCGGAAAGCGGTCTTAGAGACCGTCGAAGGCCGGGATCGGCCCGGTCACGAAGAATCCGGGGGAACGAGACATATGTCCGAGCGCAGCCGCAAGACCCTCCTCACCGCCACGGCCCTCGCCGCCGGCCTCACGCTGGCCGCCGTCACCCCCGCCCTCGCGGGCGGCGCCACGAGCCACACCCCCCGCGCCACCGCCGCGCCCGCCACCGCCCAGGGCGACCCGCGCGGCGTCACCCAGCACGTGGCCGACTTCTACGGCGCCTACATCGACGCCGTCTGGGCCGCCGACGACCCCACGGCGGCGGCGAGCGCCAAGGCCCTGCGCGGCTTCTACCTCTCCGCGGAGGCCCGGAAGGCGGTCACCGCCTACGAGCGGCGCGAGCACGCCGACGGCATCCTGTTCGCGCAGAACGTGCCGGTGAAGTGGAAGGTGACCTACACGGGTTCCGGCGCCGGCCACGCCACCAACCGGGTCACGCTCACCTGGGGCGACGGCCCGCACGCCGAGGTCAGCCGGATCGACGTCCGGTCCGACCTGAAGACCCTGAAGATCACCGGCCTCAGGCCGGCCGCCTGACCCGGGCGCGGGCCCCGCCCCGCCCCATTCGGGGCGGGGCCCGCGTTCCGCCTGCCCGGCGCGTCAGGCGTGGCCGTGCGGGTGGTACGAGCGCGGCAGCCGCATGCCCCGGTCGGCCATGATCCGCCGTACCCGGTCGGGGTAGTCGGTGATGATCCCGTCGACGCCCAGGTTCATCAGCGCCTCCACGGTCGCCGGGTCGTCACAGGTCCACGGCACCACCTTCAGCCCCCGGGCGTGCGCCTCGGCGACCATGGCCGCGTCGGAGTAGAACCGGAAGCCCGGGTCGCCGACCTTGCCGCTCTGCGGGAAGCCGTAGTTGGGGGAGAGCGTGGTGACGCCGGGCAGGGTCGCCGCCGCCCGGACGAAGTCACCGCCGTAGTCGTCGGCGTCGATCCCGCCCAGCCACGGGGACGCGCCGGGCCGGCCGACCTGGAGGAAGTCGTAGTTGGTCAGCGCCACCAGCGGCCACCTCGGCGCGAGCCGGTGCATCACCTTCAGCGCGCCCCAGTCGAACGACTGGATGGTGACCTGCCGCTCGATGCCCGAGCGGTGGATCTCCTCGTACACCCGGCGCACGAACACCTCGCGCGGCGCGGTCTGTTCGGGCGCTCCCGCCTCCACCTTGGTCTCGATGTTCAGCTTCACGCCCCGGGCGCGGTAGCTCTTCACCAGGCCGAGGACGTCCTTCAGCTCCACCATCCGGAACCCCTTGACGACCTCCTGCCCGGGGAAGCCGGGCAGTTGCCGGTAGCCGCAGTCCAGCGTCTTGATCTGAGCCAGCGTCAGATCCTTGATGTACTTGCCCGCATAGGGGTACATCGGGTCGCCGGGCGTGAGCGGGCCGGTGTCCCGGCACTTGACGCCGCTGATCTGCCGGTCGTGGTTGACGACCACCCTCAGGTCCCGGGTGATCTGGGTGTCCAGCTCCAGCGTGGACACCCCGAGCCGCAGCGCCTTGCCGAAGCCCTCCAGCGACTCCTCGGTGGTCAGGCCGAGACCGCCGCGGTGCGCCTGGAGGTCGAAGCGGGCCGACGCGGGTCCGCCCGGCGCCGCGTGCGCGGCCACCGGGGCCAGCAGCGCGGACAGCAGGGCCGGGCCGGCGACCAGGGGCCGCGCGAGGCGTCGCAGGGACGGACGGCGCGGGAACGAGGGGCGCAGGGGCAGGTGCCGGGGGAACGGGCGTCGCAGGAACGGGTGTCGTACCGACATCGGGAACCTCACTCGGGTCTGAGCGGGCGGGGGAGTCCGCCGCCGGGCGCGGGGCGGATTCTCGCAACGCCGCGCGGGGCCGGCCACCCTCCGGGCTGAACACCACGGCACGGACAGGTGAACGCCCCCGCCGTCCCGGCCGGGGGTACGCGCGCCCGGGCGCTCACCCGTGGTGGCGGCGGCGTTCGGCGGTGGTGCGGTGTACGGCGATGAGTGCGGCGTCGTCGCCGAGCCGGCCGCCGGCGTGGGCGAGCAGATCGCGCCGCAGATGGTGCATCAGCGCCTCCGGGCCCTCCCCGGTCCACCGCGCCACCCGGTCGGCGAGCGGATAGAACCGGCCCCGCGCGTCCCGGGCCTCCACCACCCCGTCGGTGTACAGCAGCAGCGTGTCGCCCGGCTCGAAGGAGAACTCGTCCAGCGCGTGCTCGACGCCGTACTGCACCCCGAGCGGCGGCGAGGGGCGCAGGCTCGGGGCCGTGACGACGTGGCCGGGGCCCAGCAGCAGCGGCGGCGGATGGCCGCAGCTGGTCATCCGGGTGACCGCCTCGTGATCCGGGATCTCCACGAGCAGCGCGGTGGCGAACCGCTCCCCCTCCTCCTCCGGGCGGTCCAGCTCGGCGGCGTAGCGGGTGATGCTCTGGTCCAGCGTGGTGGCCAGTTCCGTCAGCGGGACGCGCCGGTGCGCGCTCTCCCGGAAGGCGCCGAGCAGCAGCGCCGCCTCTCCGATGGCGGGCAGCCCCTTGCCGCGCACGTCCCCGATCAGCACGCGTACGGCGCCGTCGCACCGGGCCGCCGCGTACAGGTCGCCGCCGATCTGCGCCTCGTCCTCGGCGGCCAGGTACAGGGAGGCGATGCGCACCGCGCCGATCCGCTCGGGCAGCGGCCACATCAGCACCTGCTGCGCGGCCTCGGCGACCGTGCGGACCCGGGCCAGCTGGGCCTGCCGGCGCATCCGCAGGGCGCTGTAGAGGACGGTGAGCACGACCAGCACGGTGAGGGTGATGATCTGGACGATGTGGTTCGTGGTGCCGATCCCGCCGTGGGTGGCGCCGAGGAAGACCTGCGCGGCCACCGCGAGGGCGCCGACCGCCGCGGTGGTGCGGGGGCCGGCGAAGGAGGGGGTGAGCGCGGGGGCGATCACCAGCGCCGGCCCGAGGTGCACGTCGTAGGGGGCCCGCATGTCCACCACGGTGATCATCACGATGAGCGCGACGGGCAGTACCAGCAGCGCGCGGGCCGACTGCCACGGCTGCCGCGGCCGCGCGCGACCGAGCCGGGATGTCATGCCTCCCAGCGTGCGCCCGAGGTGCTTGAGACGCACGTCACACCGGCGGATTTGGAATCGGACATTCCGGGTGGCTCTTCGGTTCCCGAATGTCGGACGCTGATCGCTTTGCCTTCATGAAGTGGATCGGCTAGCGTCATTCCCCGTTCAAATACCGGCTGGTTTGCCGGTTCGGCCTGCGAATTAAAGGTGCTTGACGGGTGATCTGAACCACCCTCAACCGAAAACGCAGCATTTAGCGTCCTGTGTCATGACACAGACGGCGATGAGGCCGGACGCCCGCGACACGGCACCCGGCGACGGAGTACGGGGCAAGGGCCTCGGCGGCAATTCCATCGGCCTGCTGGGCAGCGCGGTCATCGGCCTGTCCACCGTGGCACCGGTCTACTGCCTCACCTCCACGCTCGGCTCCACCGCCGGCGAGGTCGGACTGCACATGCCGGCCGTCTTCCTCGCGGGCTTCCTGCCGATGCTGCTGGTGGCCTTCGCCTACCGGGAGCTGAACAAGGCCGTGCCCGACTGCGGCACCTCCTTCACCTGGACCGTCAAGGCGTTCGGCCCGCACGTCGGCTGGATGTGCGGCTGGGGCCTGGTCATCGCGACGGTGATCGTGCTGTCCAACCTCGCCGGCGTCGCCACCACCTACTTCTGGCTGCTGGCCGGGGAGATCACCGGCAGCGACGCGGTGGCGGGCCTCGACGGTGACAAGGCCGTGCACATCCTCACCTGTCTGGCCCTGATCGCCGCCGCCACCGCGGTCAGCTACCGGGGCATGACCACGACGAAGGGCGTGCAGTACGCGCTGGTGGGACTCCAGCTCGTGGTGCTCGCCCTCTTCGTCGTCCTGGCCCTGGACAAGGCCCGCACCGGCGCCTTCCCCGGACACACCGGCTTCTCCTGGTCCTGGCTCAACCCCTTCGCGGTGGACTCCTTCGCCTCCTTCAGCGCCGGACTGTCCCTGTCGATCTTCATGTACTGGGGCTGGGACACCTGCCTGACCGCCAACGAGGAGACCGTCGGAAGCGAGAAGACACCGGGCCGGGCCGCCCTGATCGCCATGGTCGTGCTGGTCGGCTCCTACCTCGTCACCGGCGTCGCCGCCCAGATGGCCGTCGGCTCCGGCACCCACGGCCTGGGCCTGGCCAACCCGGACACCTCCGACAACGTCTTCGCCGCCCTGGCCGGCCCGGTCATGGGCCACCTCTGCGGCATCCTGCTCTTCGCCGCCGTCCTCGCCTCGGCCGCCGCCAGCCTCCAGACCACCTTCATCCCGGTCGCCCGCACGGTGCTCGCCATGTCGACGTACCAGGCCCTGCCCGCCTCCTACGCCCGCGTCCACGAGCGGTTCCGCACCCCCGGCCGGGCCACCGTCACCGCCGGCGTCGCCACCGGCGTGTTCTACGCGGTGATGTCGCTGCTCAGCGAGCACGTCCTGGTCGACACCATCTACGCCCTCGGCCTGATGATCTGCTTCTACTACGCGCTCACCGCGTTCGCCTGCGCCTGGTACTTCCGCCGCGACCTCACCCGCTCCGCCCGCGAAGCCCTGTTCAAGGGCTTCTTCCCGGTCCTCGGCGGCATCCTGCTCACCGCCGTGTTCGGCAAGACGCTGTACGACATGTGGGACCCGGCCTACGGCAGCGGCTCCGCCGTCCTCGGCGTCGGCTCCGTCTTCGTCATCGGGGTCGGCCTGCTGGTCCTCGGCGCGGTGATCATGCTGGTGATGCGGCGCCGCGACCCGGCCTTCTTCCGGGGGCAGGTCCTCACCGCCGGCACCCCGGCGCTCGTCGTGGAGGACTGAACCACTCCTTCGGGCGCCGTGTCGGGGGCGGCGCCCCGGGTACCCGTACCACCCCCGGGCCGATCCGGCCGCCCGGGGTGCGAGGGTGCCGAATGGAGAGGTCATGACGCACGACGGGGAGGACACCGCGCCCCTGCGGCGAGCGGAGGTCACCGAGCTCCGGCTCGCCACCGACGGGCCGCGCCACACGCCCGGGCCCGTGGAACCGCGACAGACGCCCGCTTCCGGGCCGACGGGGGCGGGGACCGCTCGCGCTTCCGAGCCGACGGTTTCGACGGGAGCGACGGGGTCGATGGGGTCGCTGAGGCCAGGACCGGCCCGCGCTGCCGAGCCGACGGGCCCGAGGGGGCCGGAACCGGCTTCCGCCGCCGAGCCGACGGGTCCGACGGGAGCGATGACGGGACCGCCGTCGGGGCTCGCTTCCGCCGCCGGTCCCACCGATCCCACCGAAGCGAGGGCCGCCTCGGCCACGGATCCCACGGAACTGCCGTCCGCCCCGCCTCCGAACCGTCCCGGGCCCCGGCCCGCGCCGGCCTCGGACCCCGCGGTGCAGGGGCCTGGCACGGCCTCCGGTCGGCCGGATCAGCCGGAGCCGCGATCCGCGTCGGCGTCCGGGGGCGCGGAGCCGGGCCCCGCGCCCGTGCCGGATCCGAGCGAGCCGCCGCCCGTGTCCGGGCCGGACCCGGCGGAGCTGCCGCAGGACCGCAGCCAGGCGATCCTGGAGGCCGCGAAGCAGATCGGCGCCCTCCTCAAACGCGCGGGTCACCCCTTCGCGCTCGCCGGCAGCGTGGCGGTCTACGCCCACGGCGGCAGCCGCTACCTCCAGCACGACGCGGACTTCGCCATCCTCCCCGACGACGCCGAGGCGGTGGCCGCCACCCTGCGGGAGGCCGGACTCGGCGTGCGGCTCCCGCCGGAGGACTGGCTGATCAAGACCACGTGTCACGGGCAGAACGTCGACATCATCTTCTCGCTGGCCCACCAGCCCGTCACCCGCGAGATGCTCGACCGGGCCCACGTCCTGCCGGTCGACTCGGTGCTCATGCCCGTCCTCAGCCCGACCGACCTGATCCAGAGCCTGATCAGCGCCTTCTCCGAGCACTACTGCGACTTCGGATCGGTCCTGCCGGTGGCCCGCGCGGTGCGCGAGAAGGTCGACTGGGACGCGGTCCGCGCGGCCTGCGGCGCCGAGCCCATGCCCGCCGCCTTCCTCTTCCTCCTCGAACGGCTGAACGTGATCGACGCCCAGGAGGGCCAGCCATGACCGACACGAGCCCGCCGCCCCCGCCGGCGGCCGGGAACCTGGACTACCGCGTCGCCCACCTCGCCGAACACCTCGCCTCCGGGGAGCTGGGGGAACTCGGCGTACGACTCGAACTGCGCGGCGACGTCGTCCTGCTCACCGGCACCGTGCCGTCCACCCAGTGCCGGGACGACATCCTGCGCATGGCCCGCGAGGAACTGGCGGGGCATCCCGTCCACAGCGACCTGCTCATCGCCGGGACCACCTCGCCCGACCACGGAGAGGACCTGACATGATCCGCGTCGCGGCCGTCGGGGACATACACATGGGCCCCGAGAGCCAGGGCACGCTGCGCTCCGCCTTCGAGACCCTGCCCGGGTGCGCCGACGTGCTGCTGCTCGCCGGCGACCTCACCCGGCACGGCACACCGGAGGAGGCCGCGGTCGTGGCCCGCGAGATCAAGGACCTCGGGGTGCCCGTCGTCGCCGTACTCGGCAACCACGACCACCACGACGAACGGCCCGAGGAGGTCACCGCGATCCTCCGGGACGCCGGCGCCCACGTCCTCGAAGGAGAGGCCGCCGTCGTCACCGCCGACGGCGCCCGGATCGGGGTCGCCGGGACCAAGGGCTTCGGCGGCGGCTTCGTCGGCCGCTGCGCCGGGGAGTTCGGCGAACCCCTCATGAAGGAGTTCGTCCGCTACAGCCGCCGGTGCGCCGACGGCCTGCACGGCGCCCTGAAGGACCTGGAGGAGCAGGACTGCGACGTACGGATCGCGCTGACCCACTTCTCCCCGGTGCCGGACACCCTGGCCGGGGAGCCGCTGGAGATCTACCCGTTCCTCGGCAGCTATCTGCTCGCCGAGGCGATCGACACGGCGGGCGCCGATCTCGCGGTCCACGGCCACGCCCACGCCGGCACCGAGCACGGCATGACCACCGGAGGGGTGCGCGTCCGCAATGTCGCCCAGCCGGTGATCGGGCAGGCGTTCCACGTGTACCACCTGTTGGGCACGGCGCCCTGACCCGGGGCACGGCCCGTCCTGGACGGACCGGGGCCCGTCAGGCGGCCGTGCCCAGGGCCTCGCGGCCGGTCATATCGCCGTCCTTGGCGGCCAGCGGCACCGGCACCGGCCCGCCCCGGCGGCGCACCAGCAGGCCCGCGCCGATCGACCCGGCGATGAGCAGTCCGCCCGCGACCAGGGCGCCGCGCGCCCCGGCCCACTCCATCAGCAGACCCAGCAGCGGCGGACCGCCGAGGCTCCACACCGTGCCGATGCTGCTCCACACCCCGAGCACCCGGCCGCGCAGATGCGGCGGCGGGTCGGTCTGGAGCACGGCCGTACCGGCGGTGTCGGAGACGGACTCCACGACCGCCATCGGCAGCACCAGCACCAGCAGCACCGCCAGCGACGGCGACAGACCGGCCACCACCTGGAGCAGCGCGCCGGCCGCCGCGAGCAGGCCCACGGTCCGCACGGACGGCTTGCGCAGCCGGGCGCCGAGGACCGCGCCGATGATGCCGCCGACGGCCAGCACGGTGGACACCGTGCCGAACGCCCCGGCGCCGCCCGCGAGCGGCCCGGTGACCAGGACGGCGAGGGTCAGGCCGTAGTTGCGGCCGAAGACGGAGCTGAGACCGGTGATGCCCGCGAGGGCGACCAGCCGGGGCCTGCGCGCGAAGAAGGCCAGGCCCTCCCGTACGCCCATCTCCGCGCGGGCCGGCGCCTCCCGCGGCCCGGCCGCCGTCCCCCCGGCGGCCCCGGGGGCCGGCCGCAGGAACGGCACCACGGAGGCCACGAACAGGAACGACAGTCCGTTGGCGGCGTACGCGGAGGCCGTGCCCAGGAAGCCGACGGCGATCCCGGCCAGGGCGGTCCCGGCCAGCCGGCCCGCGCTGTGCACCAGCGCGCCCACCCCGATCGCCGACGGCACGTCCGCCACCGGCACGAGATCGTTGCCGAGCAGGGCACAGGCCGGCCCGTCGACGGTGGCGATGACGCCGGTCACGGCGGCCAGTACCAGCAGGGCCGTCATGTCGATCCGGTCCAGCGCCACGAGCAGCGCCGTGGTGAAGGCGACCGCGCCCAGCAGCGTCTGACTGACGGCGACCGTCAGCTTCCGGGGCCAGCGGTCCACGACCGCGCCGCCGAGCAGGCTCACCAGCAGCGCCGGGGCCGCCTGGACGGACATCGACAGACCGGTTGCCGCGGCCGAGCCCGTGATGTGCAGCACGAGCAGGTTCTGCACGGTGAGCTGCATCCACGTACCGGCGTTGGAGACGAAGTTGGCCGCCGACCACCAGCGCATGCCGCGGTGGCGCAGGGAGCGCCACGGCGAACGGGAGGCCGGGGCGTGGGCGGAGAGGGGCACGGCGGAGGCAGAGGGCACGGCGGGGTACTCGACAACCAAGGGTCAGGAGAGACCGGCGGGCTCCGTCGGGCCGGCTGCGTCGCACGGCCGGGCCGCCTGGTCAGGGCGCCGACCATGGTGGCAGACGGGACGGCCGAGTCGTCGCCACACCGCCTGCGGAACGGGCCCGCGGAGCCGGGAAAACGCCCTCCGAGCAGGCCCGTCACCCCCCGCGTGGGGTTCCTCACAGACCCCCGTTCCCTCGCCCCGGCGCTGCTTGGGCGACCGGGGCTGCCGCCGCGGAGGCCGCCTACAGGTTGATGGCGCGCATCCCCGCCTCGTCGTACCGCTCGCCCGCCGGCTCGGGCAGCTCGGCGTCGATCCGGGCCAGGTCCTCCGCGGTCAGCTCGATGTCGGTCGCGGCGGCGTTCTGCTCCAGGTAGGCGCGGCGCTTGGTACCCGGGATCGGCACCAGGTCCTCGCCCTGGGCCAGCACCCAGGCGATGGCCAGCTGGGCCGGGGTCACGTCCTTCTCCGCGGCGATCTCCTTGACCTTCTCCGCGAGCCGCAGGTTCGCCGCCAGGTTGGCGTCCGTGAAGCGCGGGTTCGTGCGGCGGTAGTCGTTCTGGTCCAGCTCCTCGGCCGAGGCGAAGCGGCCCGCGAGGAAGCCCCGGCCGAGCGGCGAGTACGGCACGAAGCCGATGCCCAGTTCCCGGCACGCGGGCAGCACCTCGGCCTCCACGTCCCGCGACCAGAGCGAGTACTCGCTCTGCACGGCGGTGACCGGGTGCACGGCGTGGGCGCGCCGGATGGTCTCCGCGCTCGCCTCGCTCAGCCCGATGTGGCGCACCTTGCCCGCGGCGACCAGCTCGCCGAGCGCGCCGACCGTCTCCTCGATGGGCACGTTCGGGTCGACGCGGTGCTGGTAGTACAGGTCGATGTGGTCGGTGCCCAGGCGCCGCAGTGAGCCCTCCACCGAGCTGCGGACATGCTCGGCCGAGCCGTCCTGCGGGCCGATGGTGCTCATGTCGCCGGGCACGGCGCCGTCCATCCGGTAGTTGAACTTCGTGGCGATCACATACTCGTCCCGGCGCCCCTTGACCGCCTCGCCGACCAGCGATTCGTTGGTGAGCGGGCCGTACAGCTGCGCGGTGTCCAGGAAGTCGATCCCGAGGTCCAGGGCCCGCCGGATGGTCGCGATCCCCTCCGCGCGGTCGGTGGAGCCGTAGAAGGCGGACATCCCCATGCATCCGAGCCCGATGGCCGACACCTGAAGATCCCGCAGACTGCGCTTGTGCATGGGGTTCCCTTTCGCACAGGGGTTGTCGTCTCATCGCCGACGCTACGAGCTGGAGCGCACTCGAAGTCAAGACGGACCCGGCATGCGGGTGGCGGCAGGGCCCCGGCGCCGTTCGGGACGGTGCCGGGGCCCTGCCGGTGTGCCTCAGGCGGGGTCGGTCGTCACCCGCGTGCCGCGCACGGGTCACAGCAGGACGGGGCCGGTTCGACGCAGATGGTGACGGAGTCGGTGTTGTCGGAGGTGTCCGGCTCGGTCTCGTTGCCGGTCACCGTGGCGGTGTTGGTGAGCGGGCCCGCCTCCGTGGCCTTGGCGCGCAGGACGAGGGACGCGGTGGCGCCGTCGGCCAGGTCGCCGACCGCCCACTCGCCGGTCGCCGGGTCGTACGTGCCGGACGCGCTGTCGGCGGACAGGAAGGTCAGGCCGTAGGGGAGTTCGTCGGTGACGACGACGCCGGTGGCCTGGTTCGGTCCGGTGTTGCGGACGGTGATGCGGTACGTCACGGTCTGGCCGACGGTCACCGTGGTCGCGTCGGCCGACTTCGTCACGTTCAGGTCGGCCGCCGGAAGGACCTCGGTGATCTGCTCGTCGGACGTGGCGGTCAGCGGCTCCGGGGTGCCGCCGAGCCGGTTCTCGTAGGTGGCGGTCGCGGCGTTGCTGATCTGCGAGCCGCCGGCGGACCGGTCGATGACCACCCGGTACTCCACCGTGGTGCCCGCCGGGACGGTCTCGGTGCTGGGCAGACTGCCGCCCTGCCCGGCGCTCGCGCCGTTGCCCAGGTGGAAGACGACCCTGTTCGTCTCCTCGTCGAAGTACGCCTGGTCGTCGCCCTGTTCGTCGGTCTTCGGGCCCGCGTTCGGGCCGTCGATGATACGCAGGGACCCGGGCACATACGTCGTGCCCTCCGGGATGTCGTCGGCCAGCACGAGGTTCTCCGCCGGGCCGCCGCCCTCGTTCTTCGCGGTGATGCGGTAGGTGATGACGTCACCCACCTCCAACGGCCCCGCCGGGATGGCGGACTTGGTCAGCTGCACGAAGGGAGCGGTGCCGAAGAAGACGCCGTCGAGGAAGTTGCCGATGCCCCGGTTGCCGCCGGCCGCGGAGACGGAGCGGAAGGCGAAGCGCGTCACCGTCTGTCCCGCCGGGACGGTGTAGGTGCCGGTGTAGTAGCCCCAGGAGGTGTTGCCGTCGGTGAAGCGGCGCTGTTCCACCGGTGAGGCCGGCGAGCCGATGTCCAGGGCCATGGTGTCCTGTCCCAGCCGGCCACGGTGGTAGAGCCGCCAGTACAGCGTGGACCCGGGCGTGGTCGGCAGGTCCTGGTAGAGCGTGGCGACCTCGTTGGCGTTCAGCTCGGCGAACTGCTCGCCCTCGGCCGCCGGCACGCCGTTGAACCCGGACCGCCACAGCTCGATCATGTGGTCGGACGCGGTGGTGCGCCAGCCCGGGACGTACTTGGGCGCCTGCGTCTGCGAAGCGTCCGGCAGGATCTCGTAGTTGGTGACGGTGGGCCGCTCGAAGCCGCCGTTGACGAGCGCGACCCGGAGCGGAGCGGCGGGAGGTGTGGTCATGGGTCTTCCCCTTGCGTCGGCGTTGCTGGAGTGCGCCCCCCACCGGCCGTACACGCGCCGGAGGCGACGCCGGAACGCCAGCCAGAGCAGCGCATCCGCGTGACCTCGGGAAGAGACGGCCGAACGGCTCTCGCCAACCTGGTGCGGCGGGTTTGGACCGCCGTCCGCCGACGCCGCTTTCCCCCGGTCGCCCGTCGCCGCCGGGACGGTGCCACTCCGGTCACCCACGTATACGTGACACCAGGCGTCAGCTCAGCCGTGGCCGAAAACGCCGGCTCATCTGCGTGCCGCTCACCCTTTCCCGGGATGATTCGGGGAGCGTGAAGTTGACGCCCTCGGTGCACGGTACCGCTGCCGTGCGCCGAGGGCGCTGAGCCGGTGCGCTAGGGGTTGAGTCGTACAGGCAGTTCGAAGAGGTCGTTCTGGGTGACCACCGGCTTGTTGCGCAGCTCGCTCGCCGGTACCGCGAGGTCCAGGCCCGGGAACCGGGCGTACAGCGCCGGCAGGGCGATGCCCGCCTCCAGCCGGGACAGGGCGGCGCCGGGGCACACGTGCGGGCCGTGGCCGAAGGAGATGTGCCGGTTGCGCGTCTCACGGGTGATGTCGAAGCCGCCCGCGGTCGGGCCGTGCGCGTTCTCGTCGCGCCCGATCGCGCCGTACGACACGATCAGCGCGTCCCCGGCCGGGATCACCTTGTCGCCGACCGGCACGTCCTCGGTCGCGAACCGGATCAGGACGTGCGAGGTGGGCGTGGAGTAGCGCAGCGTCTCCTCGATCACCGCGGACCAGTCGGCCCGCCCGGACAGCACCAGGGCGCGCTGCTCGGGGTGGGTGGAGAGGTTGACGACGGCGTTGACGATCAGCGAGATCGTCGTCTCGTGGCCCGCCGCCACCATCAGCTGGAGGGTGGAGACGATCTCCTCGTCCGTGAGCCGGTCGCCGTCCTCCGCCGCGAGGATCAGCGCGCTGGTCAGATCGTCGCCCGGCTCGGCCCGCTTCGCCGCCACCGTCTCGGCCATGATCCCCGCCAGCTCGGCGAGGGTCGCCCCGACCTCCTGCGGCGGGGTCTGGGTGGAGAAGAACTTCTCGAACAGCACCTTCAGCCGGGGCAGCCGCGCCTCCTCGATCCCCATCAGGTCGGCGATCACATACATGGGCAACGGATAGGCGAAGGCCGACTTCAGGTCGACGGTGCGGCCGTCCGCGGGCAGCGCGTCCAGCAGGTCCTGGGTGAGCTTCGCTATCCGCTCCCGCATCCGCTCCACCCGGCGCGGGGTGAGCGCCTGCGCGACCAGCGTGCGCAGCCGGCGGTGGTCGGCGCCGTCGACGGTGAGCATGGAGCGGCCCGGGTTGGCCAGGCCGATCAGCGGCCAGTCCGCGGGGATCTCACCGCGCCGCCAGGCCCCCCACACGTTGATGTCCTTCACCAGGCGCGGATCGGTGAGCAGCGCCTTGGCCTCGGCGTGGTGGGTGACGGCCCACACCGGTACGCCGCCGGGCAGTTCGACCGCGGCGAGCGGACCGGCCGCGCGCAGGGCCGCGCTCTCGGCGTCCAGGTCGGTGACGAAGGGGTCCAGGGCGATGCGGGGTGCTGCGGTACCGGTCGTCATCTGACGTGCCTCCCATGGCTGGGGTCGTAAGTGCGCGGGTACGGCGCCGGTCCGGGGAGGACACCCCCCGGACCCCCGGCCGCACGACGCACCGGCCGGGGCGACGCGGGATCAGCGGGCTGGTACGGGGCTGAACCGGACGGGCAGTCTGGTCAGTCCTCTCAGCCAGGGCGAGGGCCGCCGGGTGAGGGAGTCGGCGGGTACCGCCAGATCGATGTCCGGCAGCCGGTCCAGCACCACCTCGATGCCGGTCCGCGCGATCACCTCGGCGACCTCCTGCGCGGGGAACGGGCAGCGGTGCTCACCGTGGCCGAAGGAGAAGTGCGCGTTGTTGCCGCCGGTCAGCTCCGAGGCGTCGGTGCGCACCTGCGGATCGGAGTTGGCGCCCTGCAGACCGAGCAGCAGCAGGTCACCGGCCCGGACGGCCCGGCCGCCGAGGCGGGTGTCACGGGCGGCCCAGCGGCCCGCCACGTTCTGTGTGGGCGTGTCCTCCCACAGCACCTCGTTCATCGCCTCGGCGACGCTGTTGCGCCCGCCGAACAGGGAGGCGGCGAACCGGTCGTCGGTCAGCATCAGCCGCAGCGAGTTGCCGATCCAGTCCGCGGTCGGCTGGTGCCCGGCCGCCATCATCACCATCAGGTCCTGGACGATCTCCTCGTCGCTGAACCCGCTGTCGTCGGCGAGCATCCGGGAGACCACGTCGTCCGCGGGCTCCTTCCTCCGGTCCGCGACCAACCGGGCCATGGAACCGGCCAGATGCGCCTGCCCGGCCAGCGCCCGCTCCCGGCCGTCGATCATGTCGTTCAGGGCGGTGACCAGCCCGGGGCCCTCCTCGTCGGAGAACCCGTAGAGCCGGGCCAGGACCCGTACCGGCAGCAGCATGGCGTACTGCGCGATCAGATCGGCCTCGCCCGCGGCGCACAGCGCGTCGATCAGCTCGTCCGCGAACCGCTCGGCGTGCCCGCGCATCTCGAACGGGTCCACCGCCTCCAGCGCGTTGCTCACCATCGCCGCGCGCTGCCGGTGCCGTTCGCCGACCGTGTAGAGGATCGACGGCTGCTTGCGCCCGATCATCGGCAGCAGCGGCCAGTCCGCGGGGATGTTCTCCCACTGGTTCCACAGGTCCGAGTCCCGGCTGAACAGCACGGGATCACCGGTGACCTGGTGCAGTTCCCGGTAGCCGAGCACCAGCCAGGCCGGGATGTCACCGTCGAGCAGCACCGGCACCACGGAGCCGTGGTCGCGCCGCATCTCCCGGTACAGGCGCGCGGGTTCGGTCTGGAACCGGGGACCGCTGAGCGGGACGGCGTCGGGGGTGGTCACACGAACTCCTGTCGGGGCAGGCCCGCCCGCGCGGACGGGTCGGCGTACCGGTTCTTCACGTGCTGCACCAGCGTGATCAGCACCTGCTTGCCCGACTCCCGGGAGCGGGCGTCGCAGTCGACCAGCGGCACATGCGGATCCAGGTCGAGGGCCTCGCGGACGTCCCCCCCGGCCCGTACCGGACCGCCGAAGTCGTTGCAGGCCACGATGAACGGCGTGCCGTGGTGCTCCAGCCGGTCGATGGCGTACCAGGAGTCGTCGATCCGCCGGGTGTCGACCAGGACGACCGCGCCGAGCGTGCCGGTGAACAGCCGGTCCCACAGGAACCAGAACCGCTCCTGGCCCGGCGCGCCGAACAGGTACAGCACATTGCGCGCGTCCAGGGTGATCCGGCCGAAGTCGAAGGCCACCGTGGTCGCGGACTTGCCGCGCACCTGGGCGATGTCGTCGATGGCCTCGCCGGCCTGGGTCATCGTCTCCTCGGTGTTGAGGGGACGGATCTCGCTGACCGAACGGACCAGCGTGGTCTTGCCGACGCCGAAGCCACCCACGACCACGATCTTGAAGCCTTGGTCGGCGGTGGCACCCAACGGGGTGCTCCCCCGCTCTCGGCTCCGCTCGAGCGGGGGGACCCCCATGTCAGAGGTTGCGTAGTCCAACGAGCACCTGCTCCAGGATGTCGGGATCGGTGATGGCCGGCCGGCGCGGGTGCCGGGCGCTGATCCGGCCCGCCGCCAGCAGATCGGACAGCAGGACCTTGGTGATGCTCACGGGCAGCCGCAGCTCGGCGGCGATCTCCACCACCGAGGTGGGGGACTGGGCCAGCTTCAGGATGGCCACGTGCTCCGACTGCATGCCGGCCGTCGGCTCCGACTCGGCGACCACGAGGGTGACCAGGTCGAAGGGGTTGTCGGGGTCGGACCGGCTGCGTCCCTGGGTGATGGTGTACAGCCGGTCGGGAGCGTCGTCGCGGCCCGGACGGTTCCTGCCGGGTCCGCTCATGACGTACGGGGCAGGGCGGTCAGGTACGTGCCGAGCTGCTCCACCAGCTCGCTCATGTTGTGCCCGACGACTCCGGCGTCCGCGTCCTCGGTGGTGACCACGGCCAGATGGGCGCCGGCGCCCGCCTCCACGATGAACAGCACACCGCCGTAGAACTCGGTCATCGCCGAGCGCACCCCGCCGCTGCCGTCGCCGAACTCCACGGACGCGCCGTGCGACAGCGACTGGATGCCGGCGGCGATCGCGGCCAGCTGGTCGGCCTGGTCGACGCTCAGTTCCGGCGTCCGGCACAGCTTCAGCCCGTCCCGGGACAGCACGAGCGCGTGCCGCGCACCCGGGGTCCTCTCCAGCAGGCCCTCCAGGAGCCAGGTGAGCTTGTCGTCGGCGGTGGTCGGGCCGGTCATGAAGTGGTGTCGCCTTCCGGGTGCGAGTGCGAGTGCGAGTGGGTGTGCGAGTGGCTGGGCGTGTGCGGGTGGGAGGGCGCGGGGGAGCCGCGGTCACCGGTGCCGTACGAGCCGTGTTCACCGGTGTCGGTCCGGCTGTCGTCGGTCGGCCCGGCTACGGCGGCCCGGTCGTCCGGGTTCGCCGGGGTCACGGCGGCGGGGCCGTCCGGCGTCGGCGCGTCGGAGGGGCCGGACAGGCCGGACGGATCGGTCGAACGGGCCGGGGGCCCCTCCTCCGACGGGCCGGCCGCGGGCGCGGGCCGCGGGCCCGAGGGTGCCGACGGGCGGACGGCCTGGCGGAAGCTGCTGAAGCGGGCGGCGCGGGCCTTGCCCTCCTCCGCGGTCGGCGCGCTGCGCGGCCCGCTGTCGGACGCGGACCGGGCGCGCTCGGCCTCGGCGAGCGTACGGCCCCGGCGCCGCTTGGGCAGCCCGGCCGGGCCCGGTTCGGCCGGCGCGGCCGACTCGTGGACCGGGGCGGCCTCCAGCGCGGGCGGCGGCGGTACGGGCGTCACGCTCTGCGCGGGCGTCGCGTTCCGCGGGGTCGTCACGCTCTGCGCGGGCGGGGCCGCGGCGGCCGGCTCGGCCGGGGCGGGGCCGGTCAGGATGGACTGCGGGATGAGCATCAGCACGCCCGTGCCGCCGCGCGCGGAGGGCCGGAACGACACCTTGAGCCCGTGCTTGCGGGAGAGGCGGCCGACCACGGCGAGCCCGAGCCGGGTGCCGGTCAGACCGCCCAGCCCGGAGACGTCCCCGGCGACCGCCCGCTCGGCGCGGCGCAGCTGCACATCGCCCATCACCAGCCCGCTGTCCTCCACCGACACGATGGCCCCGGCCGGCACCTCCTCCACGTACACGTGGACCTCGGCCGTGGGCGGCGAGAAGTTCGCGGCGTTGTCGAGGAGTTCGGCGAGCGCGTGCATCACACCCTCGGCGGCGTGCCCGGCGACGGCGGCCTCGCTGGTCGAGTGCACCCGCACCCGCCGGTACCCGGCGATCCGGCCCATCGCACCGCGCAGGATCGACTCCATGCTGATCGGCCGCGCCCACCGGCGCCCCGAACGCGCCCCGGTGAGCACGGCGATGGAGTCCGCGAGCCGGCCGGCCTGGGCGGTGCGGTGGTCGAGGTGGAGCAGATCGTGCAGCACGTCCTCGTCGGTGTGCCGTTCCTCCATCGCCCGCAGGTCGGCGAGCGTGGCGGTGGCCAGGGCCTGCATCCGGGCGGCGGCGTTGGAGGTCGCCGAGATCGCGGCCGACCGCTCGCGCCGGGCCTGCTCCAATTCGTCCGCCAGCCGGGCGTTCTCCTGCCGGAGCCGGTCCAGCTCCCGGGTGCCCTCGGCGACCAGGCGGTCCCGTTCGGCGGTGAACGACTCCGTCAGCTCCGCGCGCTGCCGGGCCAGTTCGTCCACGAGCCGCTGCTGTTCCCGGTGCGCCTCCTCGGTCGTACGGGCCTGCTGCTGGAGCAGTCGTCCGACGTCCTGGGTGACACCCTCCAGCCGCTGCCGGGTGTCCCGCGCGGTGCGCCGCGCGTGCGCGGCCGTGGCCACCGCCGCGCTGAGGACGACCGCCGCCACGGCTCCGCCGCCGGCGAGCGGGGTGCGTGCCGCGCCCGGCGCCACCGCCACGGCCGCGCAGACCGCGAGCGCCGACAGCACACCGGTGACGGCGAGGGCGGAGACGAACGTACGGAGGGAGGGTCGGTCGCCGGGGTGCGTGGGCGCGGTCATCGGTCCGGTCTGGTCCTCATGCGGCTGGGAGACATGGCACAGGTCGTGAATTCGCGGTCACTATACGAGAGTTCGTGATCAAAAAAGAACAGAACCCCATGGGTTCATGGTTTCCGCCGGTCATCCGTGCCGAGATCCCGGTACCGGGGGACGGATCAATGGGGGCGAAGGTTGCCTCTCGGTACCTGATTCCCATGGTGGGACTTGCCACCCTTTAAGGATCTTGACGCCCCCCGTTCCGGATCGCTGAACTGTCACCGGTGATCGATGAAGGACCCACCCGGCGGGCCCGCGCCACGCTCGCCCGGCTCGTCCGGTGCGCCGGGCGCACGCTCGGCACCGAGTGGCACGGCATCGTCGTCGACCCGGTACGGCGGCTCGCGCGGCGCGGACTGTCCGGGCTGCTGCTCGCGTTCGTCACCGCGTCCGGTGTCGTCTTCTTCCACGACATCGCCCAGCACCCCGCCGGAGCGGTGTGGGTACGACGGCTCGGCGGCGTCCAGGCCGACCTGCCACTGTGGCTGTCCCTGCTGCGCACCCCCGTGTCCCTGTACGTCCCGGCGCTCGACCTGCCGGTGTGGGCGGGCATCACCCAGCTGTTCCTCGCCTTCGCCCTCGCCGAACTGACCCTGGGCCGGGCCCGGACCCTGGCCATCGCCTACACCACCACCCTGGCCGGCACCCTCACCGCCCGGCTGATGATCGCCCTGGGCCCCGGCTGGTGGGGGTTCGGGCTGCCGCCCGAGGCCGGGCGGGTGCTCGACACCGGACCCTCCGCGGCCGTGGTGGGCCTGTTCACCTATCTCGCGGTGGTCCGGCGCGCCCCCGTGGTGTTCACGCTGACCGGCGGCTCGATGGTGTGGGAGTCCATCGCCGTACCCAACCTGGCGGGCCGCGAACACCTCGTCGCCGTGGCCGCGGCCGTCGTCCTCGGGCTGCCGCACGGCCGGGGCGAGCGGCTGCGCACGGCCGTACGGTCCCGGGTCCGACGCCGGTCCGGCCCGGCGGGACCGGTGCCGCCGGTGACCGGCCGGCCCGGCGCGTCCCTGTGGCGCCGGCCACCCCGCCGGTGTGATGGTTTTCGCACCTCGACCCGTACGGGCAGCCCCTAGGGTTTGCCGCGAGTGACGGCAGGGCGGGCCGAGGCCAGGGTGTTCGTCGCCGACAGGCAGCTGAAGGGAATCCATGATGTTCCGCAAGGTGCTGGTCGCCAACCGTGGAGAGATCGCGATCCGCGCGTTCCGGGCGGGCTACGAACTCGGCGCGCGTACCGTCGCCGTCTTCCCGCACGAGGACCGCAACTCACTGCACCGGCTCAAGGCCGACGAGGCGTACGAGATCGGGGAGCCGGGGCATCCGGTGCGGGCCTACCTCTCCGTCGAGGAGATCGTGGCCGCCGCCCGCCGGGCGGGCGCCGACGCCGTCTACCCGGGCTACGGCTTCCTGTCCGAGAACCCCGAACTCGCCCGCGCCTGCGAGCGGGCCGGCATCACCTTCGTCGGGCCCGACGCGGACACGCTGGAGCTGACCGGCAACAAGGCGCGCGCGGTCGCCGCCGCCCGCGCCGCCGGCGTGCCGGTCCTCGGCTCCTGCCCGCCCTCCACCGACGTGGACGAACTGGTGCGCGCCGCCGAGGACATCGGCTTCCCGGTCTTCGTCAAGGCGGTCGCGGGCGGCGGCGGTCGCGGCATGCGCCGCGTGGAGGACCCGGACCGGCTGCGCGAGTCCATCGAGGCCGCCTCCCGCGAGGCCGCCTCCGCCTTCGGTGACCCGACCGTCTTCCTGGAGAAGGCCGTCGTCGAGCCCCGCCACATCGAGGTGCAGATCCTCGCCGACGGCGAGGGCAACGTCATCCACCTCTACGAACGCGACTGCTCGGTCCAGCGCCGCCACCAGAAGGTCATCGAGCTGGCCCCCGCGCCCAACCTGGACCCCGAGCTGCGCGACCGGATCTGCGCCGACGCCGTCCGCTTCGCCCGCGAGATCGGCTACCGCAACGCCGGCACCGTGGAGTTCCTCCTCGACCGCGACGGCAACCACGTGTTCATCGAGATGAACCCGCGCATCCAGGTCGAGCACACCGTGACCGAGGAGGTCACCGACGTCGACCTGGTCCAGGCCCAGCTGCGCATCGCCGCCGGCGAGACCCTCGCCGACCTGGGCCTGACCCAGGACACGGTCACCCTGCGCGGCGCCGCCCTGCAGTGCCGGATCACCACCGAGGACCCCGCCAACGGCTTCCGCCCCGACACCGGCCGGATCAGCGCCTACCGCTCCCCGGGCGGCTCCGGCATCCGGCTCGACGGCGGCACCACCCACGCCGGTACGGAGATCAGCGCGCACTTCGACTCGATGCTGGTCAAGCTCACCTGCCGGGGCCGCGACTTCCAGGCCGCCATCGGCCGGGCCCGGCGCGCGGTCGCCGAGTTCCGCATCCGCGGTGTGGCCACCAACATCCCCTTCCTCCAGGCGGTCCTGGACGACCCCGACTTCCAGGCGGGCCGGGTCACCACCTCCTTCATCGAGCGGCGCCCGCACCTGCTGACCGCCCGGCACTCCGCCGACCGCGGCACCAAGCTGCTCACCTACCTCGCCGACGTCACCGTCAACAAGCCGCACGGTGAACGGCCGGAGCTGCCCGACCCGCTGACCAAGCTGCCGCCGCTGCCCGCCGGCGAGCCGCCCGCCGGATCCCGGCAGCTCCTCGTGGACCTCGGCCCGGAGGGCTTCGCCCGGCACCTGCGCGAGTCGCCGGTGCTCGGCGTCACCGACACCACCTTCCGCGACGCCCACCAGTCCCTGCTGGCCACCCGGGTACGCACCAAGGACCTCCTCGCCGTCGCCCCGGTCGTCGCCCGCACCCTGCCGCAGCTGCTCTCCCTGGAGTGCTGGGGCGGCGCCACCTACGACGTGGCGCTGCGCTTCCTCGCCGAGGACCCCTGGGAGCGGCTGGCCGCCCTGCGCGAGGCCGTCCCCAACCTCTGCCTCCAGATGCTGCTGCGCGGCCGCAACACCGTCGGCTACACCCCGTACCCGACCGAGGTCACCGACGCCTTCGTGCAGGAGGCCGCCGCCACCGGCATCGACATCTTCCGCATCTTCGACGCCCTCAACGACGTCGGCCAGATGCGCCCCGCCATCGACGCCGTACGGGAGACGGGCACCGCGATCGCCGAGGTGGCCCTCTGCTACACCGGCGACCTCGGCGACCCGGCGGAGCGGCTCTACACCCTGGACTACTACCTGCGCCTGGCCGAGCGGATCGTCGACGCCGGCGCCCACGTCCTCGCCATCAAGGACATGGCGGGCCTGCTGCGCGCCCCCGCCGCCGCCAAGCTGGTCTCTGCGCTGCGCCGCGAGTTCGACCTGCCCGTGCACCTGCACACCCACGACACCGCGGGCGGCCAGCTCGCCACCTACCTCGCCGCGATCCAGGCCGGTGCCGACGCGGTCGACGGCGCGGTGGCCTCCATGGCCGGGACCACCTCCCAGCCGTCGCTGTCCGCGATCGTCGCCGCCACCGACCACTCCGAGCGGCCCACCGGGCTCGACCTCCAGGCGGTCGGCGACCTGGAGCCGTACTGGGAGGGCGTCCGCAGGATCTACGCCCCCTTCGAGGCGGGCCTCGCCTCGCCGACCGGCCGGGTCTACCACCACGAGATCCCCGGCGGCCAGCTGTCCAACCTGCGCACCCAGGCCGTCGCCCTCGGCCTCGGCGACCGCTTCGAGGACATCGAGGCGATGTACGCCGCCGCCGACCGCATCCTCGGGCGCCTGGTCAAGGTCACCCCGTCCTCCAAGGTGGTCGGCGACCTCGCCCTGCACCTGGTGGGCGCCGGGGTCGCACCGGAGGCCTTCGAGGCGGACCCCGGCACGTTCGACATCCCGGACTCGGTGATCGGCTTCCTGCGCGGCGAGCTGGGCACTCCGCCCGGCGGCTGGCCGGAGCCGTTCCGCACCAAGGCGCTCCAGGGCCGTGCCGCGCCCAAGCCCGCGCCCGAGCTGTCCGCCGAGGACCGCGAGGGGCTGGCCAAGGACCGGCGGCCGACCCTCAACCGGCTGCTGTTCCCCGGCCCGACCCGCGAGTTCGAGACGCACCGCCAGTCCTTCGGCGACACCAGCGTGCTGGACAGCAAGGCGTTCTTCTACGGCCTGCGCCCCGGCAAGGAGTACGCCGTCGACCTGGAGCCCGGGGTCCGGCTGCTGATCGAGCTCCAGGCGATCGGCGAGGCCGACGAGCGCGGTATGCGCACCGTGATGTCCACGCTCAACGGCCAGCTGCGGCCCATCCAGATCCGGGACCGGGCCGCCGCCTCCGACGTCCCGGTGACGGAGAAGGCCGACCGGAACAACCCGGGCCATGTCGCGGCGCCCTTCGCCGGTGTGGTGACCCTGGCCGTCGCCGAGGGCGACGCGGTGGAGGCCGGCGCCACGGTCGCCACCATCGAGGCGATGAAGATGGAGGCCGCGATCACCGCCCCGAGGGCGGGCCGGGCCGCCCGCCCGGCCATCAACCGCGTGCAGCAGGTGGAGGGCGGCGACCTGCTGGTGGAGATCGTCTGACGCGCACGGGCACGGGCCCGAGGCCGGGTACGGCCACGGGGGCGGACAAGGGCAAGGGCGTGGGCACGCGCCCGCGTCCGCCCCCGTACGTCCGCGCCGGCGTCCCTGCGCCCGCGCCGGTGTCCGTGCCCCCCCGCGGCCGGTTTCCGGCCCGTGGCCGTCCGCCGTGGCCAGGCACGGGAGGCGTCGCGGAGGCGCCTTCGCGGCAGCGCCGCCGACGAGCCGCACTCGTTCACCGGCCGGTCTGCCGCCCGTACCGGCGTTTGGTCCGTACCCGTCCGTCGGCAGGTCTGCCTCCCGTGCCGCTGTCCGGGCCGTATCCGTCCGCCGACGGGCCGCACTCGTCCGTCGGCCGGTCTGCCGCCCGCACCGGCGTTTGGTCTGCCTCCCAGCACCGCTGTCCGGGTCGCACTCGTCCGCCGACGGGCCGTACCCGTCCGCCGGTCGGTCTGCCGCCCGTACCGCTGTCCGAGCCGTATCCGTCCGCCGACGGGTCGCACTCGTACGCCGGCCGGATCGCCCCCCGCACCGCCGATCGGGCCGCACTCGTCCGCCGACGGGCCGTGCTCGTCCGCCGACCGGTCTGCCTCCCGCACCGCCGGCCGGGCCGCCTCCCGCACCGCCGGCCGGGCCGCACTCGTCCGCCGACGGGCCGTGCTCGTCCGCCGACCGGTCTGCCTCCCGCACCGCCGGCCGGGCCGCCTCCCGCACCGCCGGCCGGGTCGCACCGTGCCGCCGACAGGCCGTCCGTCGGCCGTCCCATCCGGGCCGCGGGTCCGCCGTGGCCGGTCCCGTGGCCGGTCGCTCCCGGTCGGGGCGGGTGGGCGGCCCGGCTCGGCTACAGGCGGCCGAAGTGGTACCGCAGGCGGGCCAGCAGCAGGTTCGGGTCGCGTTCGGTCCGGTAGGCGGCGCCCGGGACGTAGACCGTACGGCCGCGTACGGCGACTGCGGACGGGCCGGCCAGCCCGTCCGCCTCGGTGAGGACGACGGTGTGTCCGCCGTCGCGCCGGACGAGTACCACCTGGTCACCGCTGTTGACCGCGGCCAGGACGGTGCGGCCGGCGCCGGGGAAGGCGAAGTCGTCGATGCCGTCGAGCCCGCGCGCCCGGGTCTCCGGCGCGCCGGCGGAGCCGTCCTCGCCCACGGGGATGCGCAGCAGCGTCCCCCGGTCGGTGTTGGACACCCACACGGAACCGCGGTGGACCTTGACGCCGTTGGCGCCGAAGCTCCCGGCGCGCGACGGCCGCAGCTCCGCCCGGTGCGCCCAGGCGGTGGCCGGGCCGCCCGCCGTGGGCACGCGCCAGACGGTGCCGCGCACCGAGTCGGCGGCGTAGAGCACGCCCCGGTGCCCGTCGAGGGCCAGGCCGTTGGGGAACCCGTCGGGCGGCAGCGCGGCGATCTGCACCGGGGCGGCGCCGGGGGAGATCCGCCAGACACCGGTCGCCCGGGTACCGGTGGCGTAGTTGACGTACAGGGTGCCGTCGGGGGCGCGGACGATCCCGGTGACGGCGGCGCCGCCCACGAGCGGGGTCCGCGGGCCGGCGACCGCGGGCAGCTCGGCGCGGGTGGTGCGGGTCCCGTCGGGGGCCACCCGGACGACCGTACGGGCGGAGGCGAAGGTGAGGTCGGCGGAGCCGTCGGGTTCCAGCGCGATGTTCTCGGGTCGCTGCCCGGCGGCCGGGTCGAAGCGGGCGACGACACGCGCGTCGCCGACGGGCGGCTCGGTCCCGGGGGCGGGCGCGGCGGCGACCAGGCCGAGTGCGAGCGCGGCCGTGGCGGCACCGGTCAGGCGGGGGCGTCGGGGCATGTGACCTCATTTCGGTCGGCGCGCGGGGCGCCGGCGTGCGGGGCCACACCAACATGACGGTGGACGGACCGCCGCCCGCGGGAGCCGGGGCCGCGGGTTCGCCCGCGCGGACCACCCGGGCGCGCCGTACGAGGCACACCCGGGCGGCATCCGGGCGCGGCGGGCGGTCAGTCCCAGAGCGGGTAGGTCATGACCTGCTGGTAGCCCTCCGGGCGGTCGCCCGGGTAGGTGAGGCTGATCCGGGTGTAGCGCTCCATGCCCGGGTGTTCCTTCCAGGGCTTCGCGCCGCCGAGCCGCACGGTCACCGGGTAGGCGTGGAAGGTGCCGGCCGCGCAGTACGGCTCGCAGTCGTTGACGACGTTCACGCCCACGGCGGTCGCCCCGTCCGGGCTCCACTCGGACCAGCGCAGCCCGCTGAGACGGCTGTTTCCGTCGCCGCAGGCCAGGATGAAGTCGATGGGGCGTACGGTGCGCTGCCACAGGCAGTCGACCAGGACGGGCCGTTCCGCCCGGGTGTGGTGCGGCGCCGCGGCGTCCGGCGGACTGGCCGAGGCCGTCGTCATGGCCGCTGTCAGCAGGGCTCCCGCCGCCAGGGTGACCGTCGTTCCCACCACTGATGCGCGCATCGCCGCTCCCGCCCGTCGTGCTTGGTCCGAACGCGTGCCCCCGACGCTACGACCGTCCCGCCGTTCGCACCAGTCGCGCAGGTCGGACGGTATGCCCGGGATGTCCGGGAGGGCGGGACCCGGTCAGCGGACCCCGCCCTCCTGGCTGTCGTGGTCACGTCACCGCGCGTCCGTCAGGCGCAAGGAGTAGCCGCGGTCGAGCGGCAGGCGGGCCGTGGTGACGGTCGTGACACGGGTGGCGGGGTCGTAGGACCAGGCGGAGCGCGGGAGCCGGCGGCCGTCCAGCAGGACCTGGGCGGGCGCGGTGCCGGCGCCGTGCACCGTGAACCGGTACGCCCGGGCGTCCACCTTGCCGGCGTAGGCACCCCGGCTCGCGCCCACGGTCACGGTCGTGCCCCGGCCGTCGGCGCGCACCGACACCTTCTGCGCGGCCGCGGCGCCCCGGGCGAAGTCCCGGGTCACGCCGTCGTCCTCGTACAGCGTGTAGTGGCTGGTGCCGTGCGCGGCCGGGTACAGGTCCCAGTCCAGCTCGTGCCGGTCGCGGGTCTGCCAACTGGTCGTCCCCTTCGGCCACATGGGGACGATCGCGCCCTCGCGCACGAACAGCGGCAGGGTGTCCAGCGGGGCGTGGTAGCCGTCGAGCGTGGTCGGCCCCCGATAGGTGCGCCCGGTCCAGTAGTCGGTCCAGGTGCCCTTCGGCAGATAGATGCCGTCGCGGGTGCCGGAGTCCTCGTAGACGGGCGCGACCAGGAAGTCCGGGCCGGAGAGGAACTCGTACTTCGCCCGCTCGCCCAGGGTGGCCGGGTCGTCGGGGTACTCCAGCCACAGCGGGCGCACCGCCCCCACGCCGGTCTTCGCCGCCTCGGCGGACAGTGTGTACATGTACGGCAGCAGCCGCTCCTTCAGCTGGAGGTACTTCCGGTTGACCGAGGTGTACGGCTCGCCGTCCCGCCACGGCTGCTGCTCGGCGGGCTTGCCGGTGGTGAGGTCGCTCGCCCAGCCGTCCATCGTCATGATGGCCGGCAGGAACGCCTTCCACTGCAGGTCGCGGGCGTACATCTTCGCGTCGTGGCGGTAGATGCTGCCGACGTCACCGGTGTTGTAGGCGATGCCGGACATCGTCGCGCCGGCGTACGTCGGGATCTGCCAGCGGATGTAGTCCCAGGACAGCTTCTGGTCGCCGCTCCACAGCACCCCGCAGCGCTGGGCACCCGCCCAGGACACCGGCAGCCAGACGAAGCCGCGGGCGTCGCTGTTGTCCTCGATGCCCTTCTTCGCGGCGTCGCAGGCGTCCAGCGCGAACTTGTAGCCGTTGCCGACCCAGGCCACGTCCAGCTTGGCCACCCGCTGGCCCGCCTTCACCTGGTCGGCGAGCTTGTCGATGCCGTTCTCGGTCCACAGGCCGAGCTGGGCGTGGTGGTCCTGAAGGCCCTTGGCGGTCTGCTCCAGGTTCTCGTACCCGCAGCCGTACCCGTCGTTGACCAGCATCCAGCCGAGCGGCATCCGGTGCTCCGTGTAGCCGTCGGCGATCTTCAGCGCGTCCAGGGTGTGCCGCTCGCCCCGGTTGGCGTTGTGCAGGTAGCAGTCGGAGTCGCCCGGTTCCAGGCCGTACACCGGTGGCATGAAGGGGCGGCCCGCCAACGCCGTGTACTTGCCGATGACTTGCTTGGCGTCACCCAGGAAGTAGTAGGCGTCGAACCGGCGTTCCTGCTGACCCGTCGTCACCGGCGAGCCGAAGGTGTACACGCCCGGCGCGAAGGTGTTGCGGAAGACGCCGTAGCCCGCGCTGGAGAGGTAGAACGGCTGGGAGTTGTTGTAGCCGCCCTCGTTCCAGTCGAAGCTGTTGGCCACGTACATCGTCCGGTCGCGGTGCGAGAAGCTGCCGTTCTGCTCGCCGCCGCCGAAGAACTGCTCGTCCGCGCCGCGCGCGAGGCTCTGCCGCATCCCGCCGGTCGACCAGCGCAGCGGCTTGTCCTCCTGCCAGATCCGGGTGCGGTCGTCTGGCCGGTACAGCCCGAACCGCAGCGGCTTCTTGTACACGCGCAGGACGGCCTGAGGGGAGCGGATGCCGTAGTAGTCGCCCGCGTCGAAGGACGAGGTGTCGCGCTGGAGCGCGGGCCGCCGACGCACGATGGCGGTGCCGGCCGGATCGCTCAGCGCGCCGGACGGGTCGGCCTGGAGCCGCAGTTGGCCATCTGTCAGGAAGTCGGCGCGCGCCGTCAGCCGGCCGGCCGCGATCGTGTAGCTGCCGTCGCCGCCGGAGAAGGACGTGAGGTCGCCGGCGTCCGTGGTCGCGGGCAGATAGGCGGTGCCGGTGAAGGAGCTGCCGTGCACGTCGTACGGCACCACGAGCACGTGGTACGTCCCCGACGCGCGCGGGATCACCGTGGCCTCGGGGTCGGCGGTGCCCGCGCTGGAGGCCACCTGCTTGCCGTGGTCGTCGTAGACGTACAGGTCGAAGTCGTCCGAGGGGCGCTCCCAGCCGATGGACAGCGGGACGCCGCCCTCGGGGTTGTCGTTCCAGTAGCCGTCCGGCACCGACACGGTGAGGTCGAAGCGGTGGCAGACCGTGCCGTCGGGGTCGGCGGCCTCGGCGGGGCACTTCTCGGGGCCGCCGCCGGTGCCCTTGGCGTAGACCGGGCCGCGCCAGCCGGCGCTGGCGTGGGCGGGGTCCAGTACGGCGCCGGAGGCGGTGGTCGCGGCCTCGGCGGGTGCCGGGCCGGACAGCACGGTCGCGGCCAGGGCGGTCGCCAGCCCCAGCGGAACCCAGGCCGGCCACGGCACACGATGTCGGAGTCTTCGCACGGCGGAACAGCTCCCCTCGCACCTTCGCGGATTGACTGTCCTGACTGACGTTGCTCACAAGCGCTTGAAACAAGCGTCAATCGAGCAACTTCACGCACGAAGCCTCGGGGTAGACGCAGGTACATGTCAATACCGGGGTGGGTGGGCAGGCGATACCGGGGTGGTCCCGGGCGGCGGCGCGTCCTGCCGGGCCGCCGTCTGCTGCATTGGCGGGACCCTGATCACCGGGTCGGGGGAGTGGGCCCGCGGCCGACGGGCCGGACCTCCGGGCCGGTGTGACGATCACAGCAAGGTGACACAGCGATTCCGGCCGTCACCACGGCCGGTGGGAGGACCACACGATGAACTCCGCTCTCAAGCGCCTGCTCGGCGCCGGCGCGGCGGTGGCCACGGGCGCCACCGTCCTGCTCGGCACCGGCGCCGGCACCGCCGAGGCCGCCGGCCGCGCCCACTGCGACCGCGCCGAACGCCCCATATGGAGTGAAGGGCCCAGCCGTAACGTGACCGCCCGCCACTGCGACGTGCCGGACCAGGACCACCGCTGGTACACCGTCGAGTTCGACACCCTCGTACAGCCCCACCAGAAGAACGACTACGTGGACGGAGGCGTCGAGCGGACCGGCACCCTGCACGACAGGAGCATCAGGTGCCTGGGCTACACCACCGACAAGGACACGGTGAACTGGTTCGGCTGCCTGCCCCGCCTGAAGCACGTCTCCTGACCAAGGGCGCCCGGGCCCGGGCCGGTCAGGCCGGGGGACCCGCGACGCCCAGCACCGCCGTCGCGGTCGGCGCACCGGCGCCGGCGCCGGGGGCGGTGGAGGCGACGGTGCCGGCGGTGGAGGTGACGTCCGTCCACCAGTCGGCGCCGTCCTCGGCACAGCGCAGCAGCACCCCCTCGCGGATCGCCCAGGGGCAGACCACGGCCCGGGGCAGGCCCATCAGCTTCAGCGCGGTGTGCCCCACCACCGCCCCCGCCAGGCTCTGCGCGGCGCGCGGCGCGGAGATCCCCGGCAGCCGGGCCCGCTCCGCGGCGGGCAGCGCGGCCAGCGCGCGCACCGCCTCGCGCAGGTCCCCGCAGGCCAACTCCCGCTCCACGAACGGGCCGTGACGCCCCGGCGGCGCCCCGCACAGCCGGGCCAGCTGCTGGAACGTACGGGAGGTGACGGCGACGGTACGCGGCCGCTCCCAGCGGATCCGCGCGGCCACGTCCCGCAGTTCATGGCGGACCCGGCGGCGCAGCTCCTTCAGCTCCTTCGGCCCGGGCGGGTCCTGGACGGTCAGGTACTCCCTGGTCAGCCGGCCCGCGCCGAGCGGCAGGGACGCCACGAAGCCGGGCATCCGGCCCCGCCCGAAGGCCACCTCCAGCGAGCCGCCGCCGATGTCGAGCAGCGCCAGCGGACCCGCCTTCCAGCCCAGCCAGCGGCGGGCCGCCAGGAAGGTCAGCTCGGCCTCCGTCTCCCCGGGCAGCGTGCACATGCGCACCCCGGTCCCGGACGCCACCCGGTGCAGCACCTCATGACGGTTCGGGGCGGTGCGGACCACCGTGGTCGCGAAGGCCAGCGGACCCGCCGCCTGCCAGCCGCGGGCCGTGGCGCTCGCCGCGCCCACCGCCTCGACCAGCCGCCGCACCGCCTCGTCCCCGATCGTGCCGTCCGGGCCCAGGTGTTCGGACAGGCGTAACTTCCACTTGACCGTGTGCACCGGCAGCGGCACACCCCCCTCCACGTCCGCGATCACCAGTCGCACCGTGTTCGACCCCGCGTCCACCACGCTCACCCGCATGGCCGGGACGTACCCGTTCCACCGGCGCGATCACCCCTCGCACGAGGGGCGTTCCGGAGCACGCACCCGCCGGGCCGCGCCTTCGGAGCGGCTCGCGCGGCAGTCCGCCGCGGACCAGTAGCGCGAGGCGCACGGACCGGGGGAGAGCGGGCGCCCGTCCGGCGGCAGGGTGCGCGCACACCAGCCGCACACCACGTCCGCGCCGGCCCCCGCCGCCCGCAGGGACGCGGCGGCCCGGACGGCGGTCTCGAACGGAACCTCCTCGACGACCGGCGCCGGAGCGGCGGACAGCAACAGCGCGCTCCGCCAGGCACTCAGCCCGGTGACGGCACGCAGGACCCCGATCACCTCCCGCCTGCCGTCCCCGGCCCAGCCGGTGAGCACCACCGCGAAATCCGGCTCCTCCACCCGACCCCTCCGCACCCCGCCGGCCCTGTCCGGATCCCGCCCCCGTCCGGCCACCGCTGCCCTTGGATGGACGGGCCACCACCGCCGCCCCGTCAGGACGGCGGGCGACCGGAGCGGATGCGATGAGGGTACTGGTGATCGGCGGCGGGATCGCGGGAACCGCGACCGCGCTGGGACTGCACAAGGCCGGGTTCGACGTCACCGTGTTCGAGGCCCACCCGGACACGGCCGAGGACCTCGGCGCCTTCCTGACCCTGGCGAGCAACGGCATGCGCGCCCTGGCCCAGCTGGACGCCGTGAACGCCGTCACGGCCGTCGGTTTTCCGCTGACTTCGCTGCGGCTGCTCGACAGCCGGGGCGCGCTGATGTCACACGCCCCGCTCGGCGAGGCGGACGACCCCGCCCTGCGCTACCGCTGTCTGCGCCGCGGCGAGCTGAACGCGGCCCTGCAGGGCGAGGCGGCACGGCGCGGCATCCCCCTGCACCACGGGGCCCGGCTGGTGTCCGTGGCGGACGGCCCCGACGGCGTCACCGCCCGCTTCGCCGACGGCACCACGGCCACCGGGGACCTGCTCGTCGGCGCCGACGGACTGCGCTCGACCGTGCGCCGGCTGCTGCTGCCCGGGGTGCGGCCTCGATATGCCGGCCAGCGGGTCTACTACGGCTACACCCGCACCGCGCCCGCCCCCGGCCCGGACGGCTCCATCACCATGGTCCGGGGCGGCGCGACCGCCTTCGGGTACGCGGTGTCCCCGGCGGGGGAGACGTACTGGTTCGCCCGCGAGAGCGGTGACCCGCTGCCCGCCGGGGCGCCCGCCGCGCCGTCGGCCGGCGCGCGCGAGCGGCTGCTGACGCTGCTGCGCGCGGACACCACGCCCGCCGCCGGCCTGGTCGAGTCCGCCGGCGACGCCATCCTGGTCACCAACGCCAGCGAGCTGCCGCCGGGCACGGCCTGGCACACCGGACGGGTCGTGCTCGCCGGCGACGCCGCGCACGCGGCCTCCCCGGCGACCGGGCAGGGCGCCTCGATGGCGCTGGAGGACGCCGTGGTCCTGGCCAAGGCGCTGCGGGACCTGCCCGATCCGGCCACCGCGTACGCCGCGTACGAACGGCACCGCCGGCCGCGGGCGGAGCGCAACATCACCGTCAGCGGCGCCCTGTCCCGGAACACCGCGGGCACCGTGACGGCGCGCCCGGCCGGACCCGACGAGCGTCTCCTCGGCCAACTCGCCTGGGACACCCCGCTGTCCGCCGTCCCGCCCGGACCGGGTGAGTGAACCGGGCCGCCGGCGCGCGAAAGTGCAAGAGGCGGGGGACGGGAGTCCATTGCCGCGGCGCGGCCGGGGCCGGATCGTTCCGTGCGACCGGCCCCGAGGCAACTAGGAGCTACCGTGCGACTGTCGATCCGAGCGGGCGGCGCCGTGGCCGCCGCCGTCGCCCTGGTCCTGGGCAGCGGCACCGCGTCCCCCGCCGACGCCCGCTACACCGTGACCGTGGGCACCCCTGTGCCGTTCCCGCATCCCACCGACACCCCCGCCACCGCGTTCACCGACCGCGACGGCACCTTCCACTACCAGCAGTCCGCCGCGCTGTACGGCGCCGACGACCCCCGGGTCTGGGACTTCTACACCGGCAAGGACTTCGACACCGCCGCCTTCGACCGGACCCTGAGCGAGGCGGCCGACCCGGCCAACCCCGCCGACCGCAACGACGACACCACCTGGCGGTGCGACAACAGCCCCACCGGGCGCGAGGCGACGTACGCGCCGGCCGGCTCCGGATACGCGCGGAAGAACTACTGCGACCTGTCCGGGATCTGGATCGACCCCGACACCGGCGACTGGTACGGCCTGGTGCACAACGAGTTCACCCCGCGCCCCTTCGGCGACGGACTGCACTACGACGCCATCGACTACGCCGTCTCCACCGACCGGGGCCGCACCTGGACCATCAAGGACCATGTGCTCACCTCGCCGTACAGCACCAGGCGCGGGGACACCACGGCCTTCCCGCACGAGACGTACTCCTACGGCGACGGCGACCAGCGCCTGTTCGCCGACACCTCCTCCGGCTACTTCTACGTCTATTACGGCTCGCGGATCGTCGACAAGAGCGGCGGCTGGAAGGCCTTCCACGAGCACGTGGCCCGCGCCCCCATCGCCGCGAAGATGGCCCCCGGCTCCTGGCGCAAGTGGTACGACGGCGCCTGGTCCCAGCCCGGCACCGGCGGCCGGGAGAGCAACATCGTCCCCGTCGACGCCGGGCACCCCACCGGCTACACCCCCGTCGGCGCCGAGTACGACCCGGCCAACACCGGCACCGCCGCCGAGCAGATCGCGGCCGGGAAAATGCCCCCGACCTCACCGCTGTTCGTGATGAACATCGCCTACGACGCCCACCTCGGCCGGTACATCGGCACCCCGCAGGCCGTCGACCAGAGCGGCCGCGCACCCCAGTACCTGTACGCCACCGACGACCTGGCCACCCAGAAGTGGCAGCTCATCGGTGACACCGGCGACTACACCACCGCCTCCTGGTACCGCTGGTTCCTGGATCCCGTGAGCCGCACCGGCTCCGCCGTGCTCGGCCGGACCTTCCGCGCCTACTGCTCCTTCGGCTGCTCCCACGGCTCCTCGGGCGAGTACGCCGACGTCACCGTGGACTCCGCCACGCCCGCCGCCCCGCCCGTGGACACCGGCCGCCGCTACCGCATCGCCGCCGGCAGCGGCCGGATCCTCGCCCAGGAGTCCGGCGGCTCCGCCGTCACCTCCCTCGGCCGGCCCACCGGCTCCGCCCGCGAGTCGTGGTCCTTCACCCCGACGGGAGACGGCGCCTTCACCATCGCCAACGCGGCGACCGGCCGCCTGCTGGGCGTGGACTCCGCGCGGACGGCGGGCCGGGCCTGGGGAGCACGGCCCACGGTGACCGCCGCCCCGGGCGGCGGGCCGGCCGTCGGACAGCAGTGGTTCCTGATCGCGAACTCCTCCGCGCCCGGCACCCACCGTCTGGTCAACCGCTACAGCGGGCTCGTCCTCGGCCTGTCCGCGACCCCCGGCCGGCTCGCCGAGACCACTGCGCCGCGCACCTGGACGGCCCCCGAGGGCTCCCCCGGCGACGGCCGCACCGCCGCCGAACAAACCCTGACGTTCACCCCGTCCGGGGCCTGACGTACGAGGGCCCTGGAGCCCCGGCTGACGAAGGAGGTGGTGTCCGAAGGCTTGTGGTCGGCTTGGTTCATCCCTTAAATCAAAACCTGAACTAAGCCGTGGGGCCGATGAGTCGGCCCCGCCACGTCTGGAGCCGCCCCATGAGATGGAGACCCCTGGGTGTCACGCTGGCCGCAACGGCCGCGCTGATCGCCCTGCCCACCGCCCACCCCTCGGCCGGAGCCGCCGAAATCCCCTTGTCCCAGGGGAAGTCGGCCACCGCGTCGTCCGTGGAGAACGCCGGCACCGCGGCCGGCAAGGCCGTCGACGGGGACAGCGGCACCCGCTGGTCCTCGGCCGCCGGCGACGACCAGTGGCTCCGGGTCGACCTGGGCGTCACCGCCTCGGTCACCCGGGTGGAACTCGACTGGGAGGCCGCCTACGGCAAGGACTACAAGGTCCAGATATCCGGGGACGGGACCACCTGGACCGACCTGAAGTCCGTCACCGGCTCCGACGGAGGCGCCGACACCCTCGACGTCTCCGGCCGGGGCCGCTACGTCCGGATGCTCGGCGTGCACCGGGCCACCCCGTACGGCTACTCCCTGTGGGAGTTCCGGGTGTACGGCAGCACGGACACCGGCCAGGCGGGCTGCGACAGCGGCAACGCGGCCAAGGGCAGGCCCGCCACCGCCTCCTCCACCGAGAACGCCGGCACCCCCGCCTCCGCCGCCTTTGACGGCGACACCGCCACCCGCTGGTCCAGCCAGGCCGCCGACCCGCAGTGGCTCCAGGTCGACCTCGGCGCCGTCAAGGACATCTGCAAGGTCGACCTGAACTGGGAGGCCGCCTACGCCAAGGACTTCCAGCTCCAGGCCTCCGCCGACGGGCAGAACTGGAGCACCCTCAAGTCCGTCACCGGCGCGACCGGCGGCACGGCCTCGTACGACGTCAGCGGCTCCGGCCGGTACGTACGGATCTACGGCACCGCGCGCGGCACCGGCTACGGCTACTCGCTGTGGGAGGCCGCCGTGCACACCGGCACCAGCGCTCTGCCGCCGGTCCAGGGCGGCGGCGACCTCGGCCCGAACGTCATCGTCGTCGACCCCTCCACGCCGAACCTCCAGCAGAAGTTCGACGACGTCTTCGCCCGGCAGGAGTCCGCCCAGTTCGGCACCGGCCGCTACCAGTTCCTGCTCAAGCCCGGCACGTACAACGGCATCAACGCCCAACTCGGCTTCTACACCTCGATCTCCGGCCTCGGACTGAACCCGGACGACACGCAGATCAACGGTGATGTCACGGTCGACGCCGGCTGGTTCAACGGCAACGCCACGCAGAACTTCTGGCGTTCGGCGGAGAACCTCGCCCTCAGCCCGTCCAACGGCACCGACCGGTGGGCGGTCGCGCAGGCCGCGCCCTTCCGCCGTATCCACGTCAAGGGCGGCCTCAACCTCGCGCCCAACGGCTACGGCTGGGCCTCCGGCGGCTACATCGCCGACTCGAAGATCGACGGCACCGTGGGCCCGTACTCCCAGCAGCAGTGGTACACCCGGGACAGCTCCGTCGGCGGCTGGACCAACGGCGTGTGGAACATGACCTTCTCCGGCGTCCAGGGCGCCCCCGCCACCAACTTCGACAGCGGCCCGTACACCACCCTGGACACCACCCCCGTCTCCCGCGAGAAGCCCTTCCTCTACCTGGACGGCTCCTCCTACAAGGTGTTCGTCCCGGCCAAGCGCACGAACGCCCGGGGCGTCTCCTGGCCCGCGAACGCCGGCACCTCGCTCCCGCTCGACCGGTTCTACGTGGTCAAGCCCGGCGCCACCGCCGCCACCATCAACGCGGCCCTCGCCCAGGGCCTCAACCTCCTGTTCACCCCGGGCGTCTACCACCTCGACCAGACCCTCGACGTCACCCGTCCCGACACCGTCGTCCTCGGCCTGGGCCTGGCCACCCTGGTACCGGACAACGGCGTCGACGCGATGCACGTCGCCGACGTCGACGGCGTACGGCTCGCCGGGTTCCTCATCGACGCGGGCCCGGTCAACTCCGACACCCTGCTGCGCATCGGCACCCCCGGCGCCGGCGCCGACCACTCGGCGAACCCCACCACCATGCAGGACGTGTTCATCCGCATCGGCGGCGCCGGACCCGGACTCGCCACCAACTCCGTCGTGGTCGACAGCGACGACGTCGTCATCGACCACACCTGGATCTGGCGCGCCGACCACGGCAGCGGCGTCGGCTGGGACACCAACCGCGCCGACTACGGGCTGCGCGTCAACGGCGACGACGTCCTGGCCACCGGCCTGTTCGTGGAGCACTTCAACAAGTACGACGTCTACTGGAGCGGGGAACGCGGCCGGACGATCTTCTTCCAGAACGAGAAGGCGTACGACGTCCCGAACGCCGCCGCCGTCACCCACGACGGCATCGTCGGCTACGCGGCCTACAAGGTCGCCGACTCCGTCACCACCCACGAGGCGTGGGGCCTGGGCAGCTACTGCAACTTCACGGCAGATCCGTCGATCGTCCAGACCCACGGCTTCCAGGTGCCCGTCACCGCGGGCATGAAGATGCACGACCTGATGGTGATCTCCCTCGGCGGCAAGGGCCAGTACGCCCACGTCGTCAACAGCACCGGCGCCCCCACCTCGGGCACCGACACCATTCCCTCCAAGGTGACGTCCTTCCCGTAGGACCCGTACGACACCGCCCGCGGGGCGCGCCAGGCCTCACCCGTCGGCCTGGCGCAGGTCCTCCCAGGCCCGGCCGCGCAAGCCCGCGTCGCCCAGTACGTCCGCCGCCGTGCAGGCCAGCGCCTCCACCACGGCGAGGAGTACCCGGCGCGCCCGCTGCGAGGCCGCGGCCTCGGCGAACTCCGGCGTGTGGTCCGAACCCCCGGCGCCCATGATCGCGACGAAGGGATGGATGGCGGGCACCCGCCCGCTGACGTTGCCGATGTCGGAGGAGCCCAGATAGACACCGGGAGCGGGCGCGGTGAGGGCGATCCCGGCCCGGTCCAGATGACCGGCGAACCGCTCGGACAGCGCCGGGCTGTCCCGGAAGTGCTCATAGCGCACGCTCGCCCGCTCCACGGTCACCACCGTGCCGGTCGCCCGGGCCACCCCCTCGGCGGCCGTGCCCAGCTGCCCGGCCAGCTCGTCCAGGGCGGCCGTGGTCAGCGCCCGCAGCCCGAACCGCCCCTCCGCGTACTCCGGGACGATGTTCGTGGCCGTGCCGCCCCGCGTGATGATGCCCTGCACATGGGAGCCCTCCGGCAGCCGGCGGCCGAGCGAGGACAACACGTTGAACAGCTCGATCAGCGCCGCCAGCGCGTCGATGCCCTCCGTCGGATTGCCCGTCGGGTGCGCGGCCCGGCCCCGGAAGGCGACCCGGTACTGCTCCTGCGCGGTGAGCGGGGCCCGCACCCAGTCGTACACCCCCGGGTGGAACATCAGGGCCGCGTCCACCCCGTCGAAGACGCCCGCCTCCACCTGAAGCGCCTTGCCGCCGCCGCCCTCCTCGGCCGGTGTGCCCACCGCGAGGACCGTGCCCTCGCCGCCGTCCCGCACGGCGTCGAGGACCAGGGCCGCCCCGAGGCCGGCCGCCGCGATCAGATTGTGCCCGCAGGCGTGGCCGAGCCCGGGCAGCGCGTCGTACTCCAGCGGGAAGGCCACCACCGGCCGCCCCCGCCCCGAGCGGGCCGTGAACGCCGTCGGCAGCCCCGCCACCTCGCGCCGCACCTCGAACCCCGCGCCCTCCAGCTCCCCCGAGAGCAGCGCCGCCGCCCGGTGCTCGTCGAACGCGGTCTCCGGGTCCGCGTGCAGCGCCGACGCCACGGACCACAGCGCGTCGGCGCGCCGCGCGACCTCCTCCCCGATCCGGCGGTACAGCGACACGAGACCTCCTCGGTGCGGCGGGTGTCCTTCGTGCCGGGCCGGGTTCCACCCGGACGGCTCCCGACACCGGGCCGCCGGGTTTGGGGCGCCCCACCGGTGCAACACGGTGGGGGCGGAACCGAACAGTTCAGGAGGCAGTCATGGACCACTCCCGCGTACCCGTGCTGGAGGCTCTGCAGGAGTTCCGGCGACGAGGGGACGTGGTGTTCGGGCCGCCCGGGCACAAACAGGGCCGGGGAACCGATCCACGGGTGGCCGACGTCCTCGGACTGGACGTGTTCCGCTCGGACGTGCTCACCCTCAACGGGCTGGACGACCGCCGCCAGTCCCAGGGCGTGCTGGAGCAGGCGCAGGAACTGATGGCCGACGCGGTCGGCGCCGACCACGCGTTCTTCTCCACCTGCGGCAGCTCCCTGTCCGTGAAGACCGCCATGCTCGCGGTCGCCGGACCGGGGGAGAAGCTGCTGCTGTCCCGCAACGCCCACAAGTCGGTCATCGCCGCGGTGATCATCAACGGGGTGGAGCCCATCTGGGTGCACCCCAAGTTCGACGGCGAACGGCACATGGCCCATCCGCCGGAGGCCGACGACGTCCGCGACCGGCTGCGCGAGCACCCCGACGCCAAGGGCATGCTGCTGATCACCCCCACCGACTGGGGCACCTGCGCCGACGTGCGGGCGGTCGCCGACGTCTGTCACGCCGCCGACGTCCCGCTCATCGTGGACGAGGCGTGGGGCGCCCATCTGCCCTTCCACTCCGGCCTGCCCGTGTGGGGCATGGACGCGGGCGCCGACCTGGTCGTCACCAGCGTGCACAAGATGGGCGGCGCCATCGAGCAGAGCTCGGTCTTCCACCTCCAGGGCGACCGGGTCTCGCCGACCGTGCTCAAGCAGCGCGAGGACCTGCTCGGCACCACCAGCGCCTCCTGCCTGGTCTACGCCGCCCTCGACGGCTGGCGGCGGCAGATGGTCGAGCAGGGGCACGACCTGCTGGACGCGGCGCTGCACCGCGCCGAACGCGTCCGGGCCCAGCTGCGGGAACTGCCCGGGCTGCGGGTGATGGGCGGCGAGATCATCGACGAGGGGCTGGCCGCCGAGTTCGACCCGCTGAAGATCGTCGTCGACGTACGGGGTCTCGGCATCAGCGGCATGCAGGCGACCGAGTGGCTGCGCACGAACCGCCACATCGACATGGGCGGCTCGGACACCTGCCGGATCAGCGCCTCCATCACCCACTCCGACGACGAGCAGACCGAGAAGCTGTTGGTGGAGTCCGTGCGTTCGCTGGTGGAGCGGGCGGACGACATCGAGCGGCGCCCGGCCGTGCACCTGCCCGAGCCGCGCGCCCTGGAACTGGAACAGGCGGTCCTGCCCCGGGACGCCTTCTTCGGCCCCGCCGAACAGGTGCCCGCCGAGCGGGCCGTGGGCCGGATCGCCGCCGAGACGCTCAGCCCCTACCCGCCGGGCGTGCCGGTCGTGGCACCCGGCGAGGTCATCACCGCGGAGATCGTGGACTACCTGCGCAGCGGCATCGCCCACGGCTTCCTCGTCCCGGACGCGGCGGACTCCTCCCTGGACACCTTCCGCGTCGTCGCCCGCCCCTGACCGGCCGGGCCCCGCACACCGTTCGAACTGCGCCACTCCGGCTCAGCGCCTAGGGTGGCGGTGCGGGCGGCCGGGCACCGGCGGCCTGCCCCGGGTCAAGAAGCCGGCCCTGCTGACGGACACGTCCGCGGCAGGGGGCTGTGGCCCTGCCGACGGTCCCCGGGCCGGACCAGCGCGTCCGGCGGGCCCGCCGTCCCGGCAACTCGATACGAGACGGCCCGACTTCACCCCGACCGGGAACTCCCCGAGTTCCCGGTTTCGGACGCCCCGGCCCGGGGACCTCGGTACGAGGCCACCATCGGCCCCCCCTCCGCCCGGGACCCACCCGACGCGAGCCGTGGTGCCGACCGCCCGCCCCCGGCGGGGCGACCATGCGGCGGACACCCGCTCGTTCGTGCCGGGCCCGCCCCCGTGACCAGCGAAGGAATTGCCACTGATGAGCGAGACGAACCCCCTGAAGCGAGCCGCGGACAAGGTGGCGGACGCCCTCCAGGGAGGACCCCAGGGCCCCGAGGACGGCATCCCGGGCAAGCCGGGCCCCCGGACGCCGCCGGTCGCCGAGCCGACCGATCCCCACGAGCCCTTCCCGCCCAAGCCCGACCAGACCGGCCCCGACACCGTCTCCCCGACCGGACAGCCCACCGGCGCCGACCAGGCCCGGATGGCGCAGAGCGGCAGCTATCTGACCAACGCCCAGGGCACCCGGCTGTACGACACCGACCACTCCCTCAAGGCCGGACCCCGCGGCCCGGTGCTCCTGCAGGACCACCACCTGCGGGAGAAGGTCATGCACTTCGACCACGAGCGCATCCCCGAGCGCGTGGTCCACGCCCGCGGCGCCGGGGCGCACGGCGTGTTCCGCAGCTACGGCACCGCGGCCAACGTGACGAAGGCGGCCTTCCTCGCCGAGGACGTCGAGACACCGGTGTTCGTCCGCTTCTCCACCGTGCTCGGCTCCCGGGGCTCCTCCGACACCGTCCGCGACACCCGCGGTTTCGCGACCAAGTTCTACACCAGCGAGGGCGTCTTCGACCTGGTCGGCAACAACATCCCGGTGTTCTTCATCCAGGACGCCATCAAGTTCCCGGACGTCATCCACGCCGGCAAACCGCACCCCGACCGGGAGATCCCGCAGGCACAGAGCGCCCACGACACCTTCTGGGACTTCGTCACCCTGCACACCGAGGCCACCCACCACACCCTGTGGAACATGTCCGACCGGGGCATCCCGCGTTCGTACCGCACCATGGAGGGCTTCGGCGTCCACACCTTCCGCCTGGTCAACGCCGCCGGCGAGACCACACTGGTGAAGTTCCACTGGAAGCCGAAGCTGGGCGTGCACTCCCTGGTGTGGGAGGAGGCGCAGATCATCAACGGCGTCGACCCCGACTTCCACCGCCGGGACCTCGCCGACGCCATCGAGGCGGGCGCCTACCCCCAGTGGGAGTTCGGCATCCAGACCTTCCCCGACACCCCCGACCAGACCTTCGAGGGCATCGACCTGCTGGACCCGACCAACATCGTCCCCGAGGAACTGGCCCCCGTGCAGCCGATCGGGCTGCTCACCCTCGACCGCAACCCGTCCAACTTCTTCGCCGAGACCGAACAGGTCGCCTTCCACGTGGGCCACCTCGTCCCCGGCATCGACATCACCGACGACCCGCTGCTCGCCGGCCGGCTCTTCTCCTACCTGGACACCCAGATCACCCGCCTGGCCGGTCCCAACTTCCCGCAGATCCCGATCAACCGGCCGCACGCACCGGTCAACGACATGCTCCGCGACGGCTTCCACCAGACGGCCGTCCACCGGGGCGTGGCCCCCTACCGGCCCAACTCCCTCGACGGCGGCTGCCCGTTCACCGCCGGCGCGGACCTGGGCGCGTACGTCGAGACGCCCGTACGGGTCCCCGAGGCGACCAAGGTCCGCGAGGCGCCCGAGTCCTTCAACGACCACTTCAGCCAGCCGCGCCGGTTCTGGCTGAGCATGAGCCCGCCCGAGCGCGAGCACATCATCGGCGCCTACACCTTCGAACTCGGCAAGTGCTACGAAGTGGCCATCCGGGAACGGGCGTTGCAGGTCCTGGCCAACATCGACCCGGAGCTGTGCGCGGGCGTCGCGGCCGGCCTCGGCCTGCCCGCGCCCGAACCCACCGTGCCCCTCGCCGACGTCCAGCCCAGCCCCGCCCTCTCCCAGGTCGGGCACACCTGGCCCACCGACGGCCGGATCATCGGCATCCTCACCGGACCCGACGGCGACCTCGACGGCGTACGGGCCGTCCGGCAGGCGGTCCTCGACGGCGGCATGGTCCCGCTGATCGTGGCACCGGTCGGCGGCACCCTCGGCGACGGCGCCGACGCCCTGACCGTCCAGCGGACCTACGCCACCGCGCGCTCCGTGGAGTTCGACGCGGTGCTGGTGGCGGGCACCCCCGGGGTGGGCGCCGACGCCTACGGAGCCCGGGACGCCAAGGCCGGCCAGCCCACCGCGGGGTTCGCCACCCCCGACCCGCGGGTGGGGCTGCTGCTGGGCGAGGCGTTCCGGCACGGCAAGGCCATCGGCGCGGCCAAGGGCGGCGAGGCGGCCCTGGAGGCGGCCGGCATCCCGCTGGACGCGCCCGGTGTGATCGCCGGGGACACCGCCACCGGCGTGCTCGCGGAGCTCACCCGGCTGCTCGGCGCGCACCGGGTCTGGGAACGCTTCCCGTCCGCCGCCTGAGCGGCCGGACGGGGGAATGTCGCGGCGGGGCTGCCCGGACGGCGTAGCAGCGGAGGCGAACGGCACGTCCCCCGGGTGTGATGGAGGCGACCCGACGTCAACCTGTGAGGCAGAACATGCGTCTTCGCTCCTTGGCCACCACGACCGTCATCACCGCAGCCCTCGCCCTGGCCGGCACGGCCAACGCCTTCGCCTCCGACGGCGGGGGCGGGGGCGGCGCGTCCGCAGTCGGCGTCGCCGCCAACAGCCCCGGCATCCTGTCCGGCAACGTCATCCAGGTGCCGATCAACCTCCAGGCCAACGTCTGCGGCAACACCATCGACATCATCGGCCTGCTGAACCCGGCTGCCGGCAACATCTGCGTCAACAAGTGACCCGCGCCGTGCGCCGGCCCCCGCGACCGGGGGCCGGCGCACGGCCGTTCACCCAGTGGTGGTGCGGCACAGCAACAGGCAGATGTCGTCGTCGTGTTCGGAGTCGTGCAGCATCGGTTTGAGCAGCGCGTCCGCCGCCGTGTCCAGCTCCGCCAGCTCCGCCGCGCCGAGCACCTGCACGGCCCGGGCGAGCCGGTCGATGCCCACGTCGATCCCGGCGGTCCGCCGCTCCACCAGTCCGTCCGTGTACAGCGCGAGGACGGACCCGGCCGGCAGCTCGACGGTGTGCTCCTCGTACTCGTACGGCAGCGGCACCCCCAGCATGATCCCCGGCTTCGCGTCCAGCACCCGTACCTCGCCCTGGGGGCCGCGGGCGACGGCCGGCGGATGCCCCGCGGCCGCCCACACCACCTCCGGCTCCCCGGGCGTGAACCGGGCGATGGCACAGGTCGCGTACAGCTCCGGCTGCTGATGGCGGAGCATCCGGTGCAGCAGCGTGAGGATCCGCGCCGGGCCGTTGCCCTCCACGGCGTAGGCGCGCAGCGCGGTGCGCAACTGGCCCATGATGACCGCCGCCCGCAGCCCGTGCCCGGTGACGTCGCCTATCACCGCCAGCACACTGCCGTCCGGCTGGGAGAAGGCGTCGTACCAGTCGCCGCCGATGTTCAGGCCGTGCGTCGCCGGCAGATAACGCGCGGCCAGGTCCAGGCCCGGCACGGTGGGCAGCTTCGTCAGCTGCGCGCGTTGCAGCGCCTCGGCGACATCCCGGTGCTGCTCGTACTGGCGGGCGTTCTCCAGCGCGATGCCCGCCCGCCGGGCCAGCTCCAGCAGCATCACGGTGGTGTCCGGGTCGAAGCGGTCGCCCGGCGCGGCCAGCGTCAGCACCCCCTGCACGGTGCGCCCGCCCAGCGGCAGGCACAGCAGCGGCCGGTCGGGGGAGAGCGCCGAGGCCGGCAGGTCGTCCACGCCGGGCAGCCCCCCGGGATGGGGGCCCGCGTGCTGGGGACGGCCGGTGCGCGCCGCCGTCACCGTGGCCGCCGCCCGGTCGCCCGGCGGGGTCCGCTCGTCGTCCACCAGCCATACGTCGACGTGCCGGGCGTACTCCGGCACCAGCAGCTCCGGCAGCCGGCGCAGGATGTCCTCGTGGTCCAGGGAGGCGTGCAGCACCGCGCTGGCGTCGGTCAGGAAGGTCAGCAGCCGACGGGCGTTCTCCGCCTCGGCGCGGGCCGCCCGCTCGGCGTCCAGGAGGTCGCGCTGGGCCAGCGCCGCCGCCTCCAGCTCGGCGTGCAGCGCCAGCACACCCTGGTTGGTCTGGTGCAGCTCCTCCCGGTGCAGCCGCAGCAGCTCCTCCGTCTCGGTGAGGCTCGTCAGCACCGCCGCGGTGTCCTCGTCGGCGCTCAGCAGCGCCTCGGCGAGCGGGGCGTCCTGCGGGCCGGGCACCGCGCCGGGGCGGAGGAGCGTGTGCCGCCAGGGTTCCGGGCCGCCCAGGGCGATCCCCAGCCGGCCGTCCGGGCCGGCGGTCACGGCCAGCTCGCAGCCGCCCGCGGCCAGGGCGCGCCGCAGCCGCACCCCGAGCGCGCTGAGAAAACGGGCGCGGTCGAGCGCGGGCACCCCGGCGTCCGCGAGGAGCCGCGCCAGCCGGGCACGGGCGCGGGCCGCGTCGGCGGCGGAGGCGATGGTCCAGGTGTCGCGGGCGGCTGTCATGGGGCGGTGGTCCGGCGGTCGGGGGCCAGTACGGCCACGCTGGTGTCGTCGCGAACGGGGCGGGCGGGGCTGCCTGCGTCGCGCAGGATCGCCGCGGCCACCACCGACGGGTCGTGGGCGAGCAGCCCGGGGTCCTCCGGGGGCGTCCACCGGCTGGGCAGCCCGTCGCTGTGCACCACGAGCAGGCTGTCCTGGTGCCACGGCAGCCGGCGCACCGGGACCTGCGCCGGGAAGTACGCCCCGACGATCCCCGGATGGGACACCAGGGACGTCCAGGACTCCCCGCTGCGCACCCGGGCGCTCACATTGCCGACCCCGGCGAAGCTGAGCTCCGCCCGGTCGGTGTCCACCTGTGCCACCGTCACCGCCGCACCCCGGGTGGGCCGCAGCGCCGTGTGCAGCCGGCGCAGGATGTCCGCGGGCGGCAGATGCCCGGCGCGGCGCAGCTCCGCGACGGCCGCGCCGGAGGCGTGCGCGGCCTTCGGTCCGTGCCCGAGACCGTCCGCGAGCAGCAGCGTCAGCAGCCGCCCGGAGCGCACCCAGCCCCAGGCGTCACCGCACTGCGGGTCCTGGCCCAGGGAGACCGTGATCCCGCCCGCGGGCAGCCGTGCCGGGGGCGCCCAGCGCTCGCCGGGCTCGGGGTCGATCCGGGCCGCCGCGACCGTGCCCCGGCCGGGCCGGCTGTACAGGTGGAAGGCGTTGGCGCTGCGCCGGCAGCTGCCCAGGCCCGCGCCGAGCGAGCCGTCGGCGGTGGAGTAGCCGTCGCGCAGGGCGGCGTCCACGTCGGCGATGCCCGGCCCGTGGTCCAGCGAGTACAGCTGGACCGACGGGCCCGTGCCGCCGTCCGGGGGCTCCACCAGGTTCACCACCATCAGGCCGCCGCCGGCGTGCTTGAGCAGATTGGTGGCCAGCTCGGTGGCGACCAGCTCCGCCGCCGCCGTACGCGCGGGGGCCAGCCCCGAGTCGTCGCACGCCTCCCGGGCCGCCATCCGGGCGTCCCGCACCCGGGTGGAGTCGTGCACCGGGATCTCCCACACCCGGCCCATCACACCCCCGGGCGGGACGCGGGCACCTGAGCCACCCAGGCCACGGCCGTGACGGTCGTGCCCCGGCCGGGCTCGGTGTCGACACTGAACTCGTGCACCAGCCGCTTCGCTCCGCTCAGTCCCAGCCCGAGGCCGCCGCCGGAGGTGTACCCGTCGGTCATGGCCAGTTCCAGATCGCGGATGCCCGGACCTTCGTCGATGAAACTCATTCGCAGGCCGCGGCTGCGCCCGTTGTCCAGCGGGGTGATCTCCACCCGCCCGCCACCGCCGTGCACCAGCGTGTTACGGGCCAGCTCGCTCGCCGCGGTGACCAGCTTGGTCTGCTGCACCAGGCCGAAGCCGAGCCCCGCCGCGCACTGCCGCACGTGCTGCCGCACCCAGGCCAGATCCGCGTCCGAGCCGATGGGCAAGCTCGTCGCGGACACCTGGCCGGACGGCTGCATCAGCTCCCCCTCTGGTTCAGCAGTTCCATGGCACGGTCGACGTCCAGGGCGGTGACCAGGCCGGGCAGCGTGAGCCCCAGCTCGACCAGGGTGATCGCCACGGCGGGCCGCATCCCGGCCAGCACCGTACGTGCCGCCAGCAGCCCGGCCGTGGAGGCGATCTCCGCGAGCACCCGGCCGAGGAAGGAGTCGACCATGTCCACTCCCGAGATGTCGATCACCACTCCGGTCATCCGGTCGGTGGAGATGCGGTGGGTGATGTCCTGCTGCAACTGCTCGGCCATGCCGTCGTGCAGCTCGCCCTGCAGGGAGACCAGCAGCACGTCGCCGAGGGCGAGCACCGGCACCTGGGCCGGCTGGCCGGAAAGGGGCTGGTTCACCGGATGCTCTCATTCGCGTGCGCCCGGGACACCTCGATGCCCTGCTTGCCGAGCGCGTAGGCCAGCGCGTCGGACAGCGAGGACCGGGTGAGCACCGAACCGAGGTCGATGCCGAGCTGCACGATGGTCTGCGCGATGGCCGGGCGGATGCCGGAGACGATGCACTCGGCGCCCATCAGCCGGGCCGCGGCGACCGTCTTCATCAGGTGCTGGGCCACCAGCGAGTCGACGGTCGGTACGCCGGTGATGTCGAGGATGGCGTACCGGGCCCGCTGGTCCACGATCGCCTCCAGCAGCGACTCCATCACCACCTGGCTGCGGGCGCTGTCCAGGGTGCCGATCAGCGGTACGGCGACCGTGCCCTCCCACAGCTTGATGACGGGGGTGGCCACCTCGAGCAGCTGCTGCCGCTGCCGCTCGATCAGCTCCGCGTTCGCGTCCAGCGCCGTCTCCATGACCACCAGCCGCAGCGTGCCCAGCAGCATGGTCAGCGCCAGCACGGCCTCCTGGGCCGGCGGGGCCGTGGGGTCGGTGAACTCCTCGCGGAGCAGGTCCACCACGGGCACGCGCAGCCCGGCCACCTCGTCGGCGATCTGCGAGGCGGTGGACCCGGTGCGGGCCCGGGTCTGCGTCATCCGCCCCAACTGGTCGCGCACCGGCGCGAAGCCGGGCGAGCCCACGTCCTCCAGCCGTCCGCTGACGGCCACCTCGGAAAGCGCTTCCACCACGGCCTTGCACGCCTCCACCGCCTCGTCGCGGGAGACGGTGAAGACCGAGCGGAACAGGGGCGTGTCGGCCCAGCGCTGGGCGATCTGTTCCTTCCGCTGTTCCAGGAAGGAACTCACCACCTGAGGTGCCGATACGGCCGCGTCCTGCTCGGGCACTGTCATCCTCTCCTCTCGCACAGCCAGGGGCGCCGGGGGGCCGGCTCTCCGAAGCCGATCATTGCCGACCGCCCACCGTAGCGACCGGTGTCCGGCCGGGCCAAACCCGCTCCCGGCTTCGTGACCAGGGCAACTGATGCCCAGGCCGGGGACGGTCGGCCCGGCGGGGCGGACGGGCGAGCGGGCGGGGCCCCGGCGGGGCGTGCGCTGATGTCCGGGTGCGACGGCTCGGCTCCTTCGGTGCGTGCGGCTGTCGCCGGCCCGGCGGTGCGCGTCCGCCGGGCCGGCGCCGGTCAGCCGCCTACCCCCGAAACCCGCGGACTCTCCTCGGCCCCGCCGACGTCACCCGCGCGTGCGACACACGCCGGTACGGGCGGGGCGGGCCGTGCGGGAACGCGCGGCCGGGGAGAGGGGGAACGGACGGCCGAGTGAAGCCGGAGGAATCGGCTGGAAAGCGAGGGGTGGTCAATCGCGTGCCGGTGCCGGTGCCGGAGTCGGGGCCTCACGGCGGGCCGGTACCGGGTCCCGCCGCGTGGCCGGACGGCGGCGGCGCAGCAGCAGGCGCCGGGCCGGGCGCTCCACCGCCTCGTACAGCACCCAGGACAGCCCGAGCGAGACGGCGAACGCGGTCGCGCTGACCGCCAGCCCCGCGAAGGGGCCGAAGCGCGGCTTGGTGCCCAGCACGGTCGTCGCGGCCCGCAGCACCAGCAGGTGCACCATGTAGAAGGCGAACGACAGCTCCCCGAGCCGCACCATCCGCCCGCTCCGCCACAGGGAGGGCAGCCCGCGCAGGTCGGCGACCGCCGCCGCGGGGATGAGCAGCGCGAACCCGGCGAGGGTGCACACGGTGGCCGAGTAGCCGGGCGTGACCTGCGGGACCAGGAAGTAGCCGATGACGGCCAGTGCGAGCGACGCCTCCAGCCCCGGCCCGCGCCAGCGGCCGAGCAGCACCAGCCGCGCGGTGACGGCGCCGAGCACGAACTCGGGCAGCCGGGCGGCGGGGAACGAGTAGACCGAGTGCGTCCACCAGTGGTGGGCGTCCGTCCAGGCCAGCAGCACCACCGCGGCCACCGACAGCCCGCCCAGCGCGGTCGTGCCGCGCGGCCCGAGCCGGCGCAGCAGCCCGATCAGCAGGGGGAAGGCGGCGTAGAAGAACGCCTCGCAGGCCAGGGACCAGCTCACCGGGTTCAGCGTCTGCCACCACGGGTGCCACCAGGAGTGCACCAGCAGCGCGTTGGCCAGGGCCTGGTCCGGCGCCGGCAGCGGGCGGTGCGTCAGCGTGCCCGCCATGACCAGCGCCATGACGAGGGTGACCAGGTGCACCGGGTAGACCCGGGCGATCCGCCGCCGCCAGAAGGCCGGCGCGCGGTCGCGGGGCCGCGCCGACCAGGTCAGCACGAACCCCGACAGGACGAAGAAGAACGACACTCCGGTGGCGCCGGCGCCGAAGCCCCAGGACATCAGGCGGCCACCCGTGCCGCCGAACCAGCCGAAGTTGTGCACGTGCAGTCCGAACACCAGCAGCGCCGCCATCCAGCGCAGTCCGGTGAGCGACGGCAGGGAGGGCGGGACGGGCGGTGCGGGGGACCCGGCGGCCGTCTGGCCGGTCCGGGCGGGCGGCGTCCGCAGCGCCCGGGTCGTCGCCGTGGTCATCGCATCACCTGCCGCAGGAGAATCGCGTGGGGCATGAAGGGGTTCGTTGCCCGTCCGCCCCCGGTCCATCACGTAGCTCGGGAAACTTCACACTGCTGCCGAACGACGCGTCACCATGGACGCCACGGACGGCGGGACGGTGTGCACCCGCACGAGTGACGACACCGGTCCGCGGTCCACCACGCCCGGCCGGGCACGGGCGCCCCGGCCGGACCGCAGCGCCCGTCCGGGCCGGGTGGCGATGCCCGCCCGGGCGGGGCTGTGGCGCCCGTCCGGGCCGGGCGTGGTGTCCGCTCGGGTCGGGTGGCGGTGCTTGTCCGGGCCGGGCTGTGGTGTCCGCTGGGGTCGGGTGGCGGTGCTCGACCGCGTCGGGCCGGAGTGCCGCTCGGGTCAGGCTGCGGTGCCTGTCCGGGCCGGGTCGTGGTGTTCGCTCCGGTCAGGCTGCGGCGCCCGCCCGGGTCAGGGCCTCGATCAGCTGCTCGCGGGTCATCTTCGACCGGCCCGGTACGTCCGCCGCGCTCGCCCGCTCGTACAGCTCTGCCTTCGACAGGGAGGCCAGCTCGCCGGACCGCTCCCGGCGGGCGGCGGGCCCGCCGTCGCCCTCGCGGCGCTTGCCCTCCTTGCCGCCCGAGCCCGCCTCGCCCCCCTTGCTCCCCTCACTCCTCCTGCCCTGCTTGCCGCCCGTGCCGCCGCGGGACCGGCTCTGTTCCACGCTGCGGCTCAGCGCCTCCATGAGGTCGATGACGTTGGTCGCCTCCGGCGGCTGCGGTTCGCCGACGACCTCCTCGCCCTCGCGCTTGGCGGCGACGAGCCTCTTGACGCGTTCCTCATAGGTGTCGCGGTAGTCGTGCGGGTCCCAGTCGATGCTGAGGGCGTCGATCAGCTGCTCGGCCGTGCGCAGCTCCTTGCTGTCCGCCTTCGCGTGCCGTTCCGGCAGCTCGGGCACCACATCGGCGGGGTCGCGCACCTCGTCGGCCCAGTGCAGGGTGTGCAGGACGAGGACGTCCGGCTGGGCCCGCAGCGCGGTCAGGTACTCCTTGCCGCGCATGGTGAGCGTGGCGATCCCGGCCTTGTCCGAGCGGTCGAGGGCCGCCCGCATCAGCTCGTAGACCTGTGCGTACTCCTTGCCGCGCGGGCCGACGTAGTAGGTCCGGTCGAAATAGACGGGCTCCACGCGGTGGAGGTCGACGAACCCGGCCAGGTCGATCACCTTCGACCGGCCGGGCGCGATCTCCTCCAGCTCCTCCGGCTCCACGACCACGTACTCGCCCTCGTCCAGCTCGTACCCCTTGACGATCCTGTCGCCGCCGACCTCCTTGCCGGTGCGCTCGTTGACCCGCTTGTTGCGGATCCGGTCCGAGGTGCCGCGCTGGAGCTGGTGGAAGTGCACGGTGTGGTCCTGGGTGGCGGTGTACAGCTCCACGGGCAGGGTCACCAGCCCGAAGGTCAGGACCCCCGTCCAGATCGGTCTCGCCATGGCCGCCTCTCTCCTGTCGCTCGTTCTCCCGGCACGGGGCCGGTCCGTCGTGGCGCTCAGTCGCGCTCGCCGGCGACCAGCCGTTCCACCCGTTCCGCGGCCGTCCCGGCGCGGTGCCGGGCCTCCCGCACGGCACGGCCGGCCCGCCGGGCCCGCTCCCGGGCCGTCCGCTCGTCGGTACGGGCCTGTTGCCGTTCCCGCTCCGCCCGGCGCAGCTCGGCGCGCAGCTCCCGTACGCGCCGCTCGGTCTCGGCCACCCGGTCGCCGGCCGTCTCCGCGTCCGCGTCGGCGGACCGGGCTTCCGCCTCGCGGTCGCGCAGGTCTCCCTCGGCGTCGTGGGCCGCCCGGCGGGCCTCCTTGATCCGGCGCCGCCGGGCCAGCTCGTCCCCATGGGGCTCCACCGCCGTGTCCCCGGGCTTCTCCCGGCGAGGTTCCCCGCGCTCCTCCCGGTGACCGCCTTTCTCCCGGCGGCCGTCCGCGGCACGCCGCGGCCCCCCGCTCGGGCGCGGTTCCAGGACGTCCGCCTGCGGAAACCCGAACGTGGACCTCAGCGGTTTCACCAGCCGCCCCGCCGCCCACGCGCGGGCCGCCTCCGGGTCGGCGAGCACGGCGTGCAGGGTCTCCTCGACCTCGCGCTGGACACTTTCGCCCACCGGATGCCCCTCCCGCTCGGCCAGCCTGCGGGCCTGCCGGCCCAGCGCGCCGATCACCTCGCCCTGCCGCCGGGCCAGCTCGCGCAGCCGCGTGCCGTCCAGTTCCCGGTGCGCGCGGCGCAGCTCCTCGCCGAGGCCGAGCAGCGGCTCGACCTCCTCCGGCCGCCGGCGCACCAGCAGATTGCCCGCCCAGGCGGCCAGGCTCGGCCGCCGCAACGCGCCGATCTCTTTCGCGAGGGCCTGCTCACCGGCCTCGCGGGCATCCCGGGCGCGGCGGTCACGGGCTGCCACGAACTCCTCCGGCCGCAGCCCGTACAGCTCGTCGGCGACGGAGTCCAGGTCCACCGGCGTCCCTCTCGACGGCCACCTCGATGACAGAACCCCGGGTTTCTCGCCACAGCGGCCTTATGTGCCCTTTATGGTGATTCATTCGTATGGTCGGTCCGGGTTCCGGTTCCCCCGTCCGGTGGACCGCCCGGCTCGCCGCACCGCTGCCGCCGGCCGGGAACCGCATGATGCGGGCATGTGCGCGCCCCCGCTCCGGGGCCCCCGCCCGACCGGTGCGCGCAGGGCCCCGAGGACGGCCGGACGCCACCAGGACGCGACCAGAATTGCATCCTTCGTTTTCTTGAACCCCTCGTGTTTATGACGATAGGTTCGGGGCATGTCCGCCTCCCCGAGACCGACCACCGCCGAGGAGCTGCGCGGTGCCGGCCTGCGCGTGACGGCAGCCCGCGTCGCGCTGCTGGAGACCGTCCGGGACGGTGACCACCTCGGCGCCGAGGCGATCGCCTCGGGTGTCCGTGATCGCGTAGGCCACATCTCCCTGCAAGCCGTCTACGAGGCCCTGCACGCGCTGACCGCGGCGGGTCTGGTGCGCCGTATCGAGCCGGCCGGCCACCCGGCCCGGTACGAGGGACGTGTGGGCGACAACCACCACCACATCGTGTGCCGGTCCTGCGGGGCCGTCGCGGACGTCGACTGTGCCGTCGGCGACGCGCCCTGCCTGACCGCCTCCGACGACCACGGCTTCGCCATCGAAGAGGCCGAGGTCGTGTACTGGGGCCTGTGCCCCGCCTGTTCCACCGGCCGCAGTTCCTGAGCACCGAGTTCCGCACAGTTCGGAAGGATTGCCATGACTGAGAACCACGACGCGATCGTCACAGACGCGAAGTCGGAGGGGAGCGGCGGCTGCCCCGTCGCGCACGACCGGGCCCTGCACCCGACCCAGGGCGGTGGCAACCGTCAGTGGTGGCCGGAGCGGCTCAATGTGAAGATCCTCGCCAAGAACCCCGACGTGGCCAACCCGCTCGACGAGGACTTCGACTACGCGCAGGCCTTCCAGGCCCTGGACCTCGCCGCCGTGAAGCGGGACATCGCCGAGGTGCTCACCACGTCCCAGGACTGGTGGCCCGCCGACTTCGGCAACTACGGCCCGCTGATGATCCGCATGGCCTGGCACAGCGCGGGCACCTACCGCATCAGCGACGGCCGCGGTGGCGCAGGCGCCGGCCAGCAGCGCTTCGCCCCGCTCAACAGCTGGCCGGACAACGGCAACCTGGACAAGGCCCGCCGCCTGCTGTGGCCGGTCAAGAAGAAGTACGGCCAGAGCATCTCCTGGGCCGACCTGCTGATCCTCACCGGCAACGTCGCCCTGGAGACGATGGGTCTGAAGACCTTCGGCTTCGGCGGCGGCCGCGAGGACGTCTGGGAGCCGGAGGAGGACGTCTACTGGGGCCCGGAGACCACCTGGCTGGACGACAAGCGCTACACCGGCGACCGCGAGCTGGAGAACCCGCTCGGCGCCGTCCAGATGGGCCTGATCTACGTCAACCCCGAGGGCCCGAACGGCAACCCGGACCCGGTCGCCGCGGCCCGCGACATCCGTGAGACGTTCCGCCGCATGGCGATGAACGACGAGGAGACCGTCGCGCTGATCGCCGGCGGCCACACCTTCGGCAAGACCCACGGTGCCGGCCCCGCCGACAACGTCGGCCCGGACCCGGAGGCCGCCGGCCTGGAGGAGCAGGGCCTCGGCTGGCGCAGCACCTACGGCACCGGCAAGGGCGGGGACGCCATCACCTCCGGTCTCGAGGTCACCTGGACCAGCACGCCGACCCAGTGGAGCAACGGGTTCTTCAAGAACCTGTTCGAGTACGAGTACGAGCTGGAGCAGAGCCCGGCCGGCGCCAACCAGTGGGTGGCCAAGAACGCCCCGGAGATCATCCCCGACGCGCACGACCCGGAGAAGAAGCACCGCCCGCGGATGCTCACCACCGACCTGGCGCTGCGCTTCGACCCGGTCTACGAGCCGATCTCCCGCCGGTTCTACGAGAACCCGGAGGAATTCGCGGACGCCTTCGCCCGCGCCTGGTACAAGCTCACCCACCGCGACATGGGCCCGAAGTCGCTGTACCTCGGCCCCGAGGTCCCGGAGGAGACCCTGCTCTGGCAGGACCCGCTGCCCGAGCGCGAGGGCGAGCTGATCGACGACGCCGACATCGCCGCCCTGAAGACGAAGCTGCTCGACTCGGGGCTGTCCGTGTCCCAGCTGGTCACCACCGCGTGGGCGTCCGCGTCCACCTTCCGCGCCAGCGACAAGCGCGGCGGTGCCAACGGTGCCCGCATCCGCCTCGCCCCGCAGCGCGGCTGGGAGGTCAACGAGCCCGACCAGCTCGCCCAGGTGCTGCGCACCCTCGAGGGCATCCAGCAGGACTTCAACGCCTCCTCCGGCGCCAAGAAGGTCTCCCTGGCCGACCTCATCGTCCTCGGCGGTGCCGCCGCCGTGGAGAAGGCCGCCAAGGAGGGCGGCTTCGAGATCGAGGTGCCCTTCACCCCGGGCCGGGTGGACGCCGGCGAGGAGCACACCGACGCCGAGTCCTTCGAGGCGCTGGAGCCGACCGCGGACGGCTTCCGCAACTACCTCGGCAAGGGCAACCGCCTGCCCGCCGAGTACCTGCTGCTCGACCGGGCCAACCTGCTGAACCTGAGCGCCCCCGAGACGACCGTGCTCGTCGGCGGTCTGCGCGTCCTCGGCGCCACCTACCAGCAGTCGCAGCTCGGCGTGCTCACCAAGACGCCCGGTGTCCTCACCAACGACTTCTTCGTCAACCTGCTCGACTTGGGCACGCAGTGGAAGGCGACCTCGGAGGACCAGACCACCTTCGAGGGCCGGGACGCGAGCACCGGCGAGGTGAAGTGGGCCGGCAGCCGCGCCGACCTCGTCTTCGGCTCCAACTCCGAGCTGCGCGCCCTTGCCGAGGTGTACGCGAGCGACGACGCCAAGGAGAAGTTCGTGAAGGACTTCGTCGCCGCGTGGGACAAGGTCATGAACGCGGACCGCTTCGACCTGGTCTGACCGGCCCCGTCCGGCCGTTCCGGTCACTTACGTGCGACCGGTCCGGCCGTTCCGGTCCGCTGAACGGCGCGTCCGGGTCCACCCCTCGGGGTGGACCCGGACGTTTTCCGTGCCGGCGCGCGCCGGGGCGGGTCAGCGGCCGAGGACCGCCGCGCCCGCCTGGGCGTACCGCTCGTCCAGGTCGCCCGACGGGGCGCCCGCGACGCCGATGCCCGCGACCGGGGCGCCCTTGGCGGTCACCGGCGCGCCGCCCGCGAGGAACAGCGTGCCCGGGATGTCCTTCAGGTTCGGTGCCTGCGCCAGCCGCTTGGCCAGCTCCGAGGTCGGCGCGTTCCAGGAGACCGCGGTGTACGCCTTGCGCTCCGCGGACTCGTACGACTGCGGGCCCGCGCCGTCCCCGCGCAGGGTGACCACGGTGTTGCCGTTGCGGTCGACGACGGCCACGGACACCTGCCGGCCGTCCTTCTCGGCCGCCTCCAGCGCGGCGCGCGCCGCCTTGGTGGCCGCGTCCACGGACAGGTGCGTGCTCTGGGTCAGCTCACCGCCGCGCGCCGCCACCGGGGCCGCGGCGGGCGTGGCCTCGGTGGAGTCGGCGGCGTTGGCGGCGACCGTGCCGGCGACACCGGCCCCGACGACGGCCAGGGCGGCACCGCCCACCAGGACGCGGGAACGGCGGGACGGCTTCTTGCGACTGGGCATGCTGAGGAACCTCTCGGTAGATCCTGGGCGGGAGGCGGAATCGCTTCCCGGAACCGATCCTGCTGCCGGACCGGGCCGCGTCCCGTCGGTGGACCGGTCGCCTGGGGGGTCATCCGATCGGATGACCCCGCGGCCCCCGTACCTGGGCACAATGGAGGGTGTTTGCCCAGTTCAGCGCGGAGCCGAGGGAGGTGTCAGGGGTGGCCGCACCCGAGCGCGACGACACCCGCGCCCTCACCGTCGTCATGCACACCGCGTTCTTCGTGCTGCTGTCCGCTTCCGTCGCCCGCTACCTGGCCCGGCACGCCGGGGGACCGCACACCCCCTGGGTGATCGCCCTGTCCGTGCTGCTGGCGGTGCTCTACGTCCTCGGCCCCGCCCTCGGCACCCGCCCCACACCGCGCCGGCTGGCCTGGCTCGGTCTGGTCGTGGCGGCCTGGGCGCTGCTCGTCGTCCTGGCCCCGAGCTTCGCCTGGTGCGCGGTCCCGCTCTTCTACACCGGTCTGCGCACGCTCCCGCCGCGCGCCGCGATCCCCCTGGTGGCGCTGCTGACCGCGCTCGCGGTGGCCGCGCAGCTCAGCCTGGCGGGCTGGGCCGACCCGAACGTGCTGCTGGCCCCGCCCGCTGTGGCCGCCGTGGCCACCACCGTGTTCGTCGTCATGCAGCGCCAGGCGGCCCGCCGGGACGCCCTGATCGCGGACCTGGTCCGCACCCGGCGCGAACTGGCCGCCACCGAGCGCCGCGAGGGCACCCTCGCCGAACGCGAACGGCTCGCCCGGGAGATCCACGACACCCTCGCCCAGGGCCTGTCCAGCCAGCGCATGCTGCTCCAGGCGGCCGACCGCCTGTGGGACAGCGCCCCCGGCACGGCCCGCGACCACGTCCGCACGGCGGCGGACATCGCCGAGCGCAGCCTCGCCGAGGCCCGCCGCTTCGTCCACGACCTGACCCCGGCCGACCTCGCCGAGGGCGGCGGCCTGCTCCGGGCCCTGCACGCCGTCGCCGAGCGCGAGACGACACCCGGCCTCACCGTCCGCGTGCACACCGAGGGCAGCCCGCCCGACCCGCTGCCCGCGCCCGTGGAGTCCGCCCTGCTGCGCATCGCCCAGGGCGCCCTCGCCAACGTCCGCGAACACGCGGGGGCCACCACCGCCGCCCTCACCCTGACCTGCCTGGACGACCAGATCGTGCTGGACGTCACCGACGACGGGCGCGGCTTCGACCCGCACACCCCCGCCGCCGGCCCCGCGTCCGCCGCCGGGGAGCGCGGCCACGGACTGCCCGCCATCCGTGCCCGCCTGCGCCAGCTGGGCGGCACCCTCACCATCGAGTCGGCACCGGGCGAGGGCACGGCCCTGTCGGCGGCGATCCCGTTGGAGCCGAGATGACCCACACCCCCGCGACGGACGCCCGGACACCGGTGCGCATCCTCGTCTGCGACGACCACGCCGTCGTCCGCGCCGGACTGCTGGCGCTGCTGCACAGCGCCCCGGACATCGAGGTCGTCGGCGAGGCGGGCAGCGGCGAGGAGGCGCTCGCCCTCGCCCGCAAGACCGCCCCGGACGTCGTCCTGATGGACCTGCAACTGGGCGAGGGCATCGACGGAGTCGAGACCACCCGCCGGCTGCGCGCCGAGCCGGTCGCCCCGCACGTCCTGGTCCTCACCACGTACGACACCGACGCCGACGTCACGCGTGCCGTCGAGGCCGGCGCCACCGGCTATCTGCTGAAGGCCGAGCGCGCGGAGGACCTGTTCACGGCGATCCACGCGGCGGCCCAGGGCCGCCCGGCGCTCTCGCCCCCGGTCGCCGACCGCGTGATGTCCCGCCTGCGCAACCCCCGCCCCGCCCTCACCCCCCGGGAACGGGACATCCTCGCCCACCTCTCCCGGGGCCTGTCCAACCACGCCATCGCCCGCGCCCTCTACATCAGCGAGGCCACCGTCAAGACCCATCTGCGGCGCATCTACGACAAGCTCGGCGTGGACACCCGGGCGGGCGCGGTGGCGGTGGCGAAGGAACAGCGCCTGCTGTCCTGAGCGACCGTGCTGTGCCGAGCGACCGTGCTGTGCCGAGCGACCGTGCTGTGCCGGGCGACGCTGCGCCGGGCGACCCGGACCGGCTAGCTCCGCAGGGCCTCGAACGCGTCCCGGCCCGCCGCCCCGATCGCCTGGTCGATGTCCGGTGCCAGTCCCGCGCGGCGGGTCGCGCGGGTGAGCGCCGCCATCGCCACCCGGTCCCCGGAGTCCGCCTCGACGACCCCGATCTCGTGCCGCAGATGCAGGAACGTGCCGGTCTTGCCGCTCCACCGCAGCGTGTCCGCGCGCAGTTCACCCGCCAGCCGCTGCGTGAAGACCTGGTGTCCCATCAGCCGGCGCAGCTCGGCCGTCGTGGAAGGAGTGGAGATCTCGTCGCGCCACACCCGCTGGAGCAGGCCGACCAGCGCCGCGGCCGTGCCCGCGTTGGCGTGCGCCGGGTCCAGGGTCTCGATGGTGTGCCGGCCCGTCCCCTCGTCCCGGACGGCCAGCTCCAGGGCGAGGGAGAAGTCGTTCCCGGCGGCGCCGGCCGCGCACTCGTACAGGTGGTTCATCCGGTGCCGCACCCGGATCCCCTCGCACCCCCAGGCACGCAGCCGCGCGTCGGTCTCCGCCGCCGGCACCAGGTCGAACAGGGCGTCCGCGGCGGCGTTGTCGCTCACCGACAGCATCAGCAGGAGCAGATCGCCGACGGCCACCGTGGCCGGGTGCCGGAAGGCGGCGAGCCCGGTGGGGCCGACGCTGCTGGTACGGGGATCCACCGTCACCGGGCGGGCCGCGTCCAGCTCCCCGGCCGCGATCCGGTCCAGCACGACCAGGGCGAGCGGGACCTTGGCCACCGACGCCAGCGGCACCGGCTCGTCCGCGTCGAAACCCAACTGCTCCCCGGTGTCGAGGTTGCGGGCGAGGAAGGAGCCGCGGACGCCCACCGCCGCCCAGTCCTCGGCGATGGCCTCGGCGACGGCCGACAGGGCCGCGTCGCCGCCGGTGTACACCGGGTGGTGCGCCGCGCTCATCCGCGTGCCGCCAGCCGGGCGGGGGCGTCCTCGCGCCCGGCCGCCGGCCCCGGTCCGCCCCGGTGGGGCACGGCGCCCACCGCCGAGGCGAGCAGCGCGGCCAGCCAGTCCGGTGCGGCCGCCGTGCCGTCCCGGCCCGGGGCGGCACGCACGTCGTAGCCCCGGTGCAGGGCGTGATCGGCCAGCGGTGTCCAGTGGGCGCCGTGCTGCCGGGCGAACGGTTCGGCGCACAGCAGCAGCGCGTGCCCGGCCAGGGTCTCGGCGAGCGCGGTCGCCGCCGGTCCGGCCGGCCGGATCCGCTCCTCGGGCAGCCCCGCCCGGGCGGCGGCCCGCGCCAAACGGTCCTCGAAGTACGGCACTTGATCCTCCGTCAGCAGCAACAGGGGCGGGGGAGCGGCACGTCCGGCGCCCCGGCCGCGGCGCGGCCGCAGCTCCTCCAGGTGCAGCGTGCGCCGCGTGGCCGTACCGTCCGGCACCGGCGCGGACGCCAGCCCCAAGGGCACCTGGAACGCGGCCTGTTCCGGCGCGGTACGCACCAGCGCGTACCCGAGCGAACCGTCCGCCAGCCCCGATTCCCGCTCCGGCGGCGGCAGTTCCCGTATGCCGAGGGTGACCCCGTGCTCGGTGCCGGCGCGCAGGGCCCGGGCCAGCGCGGCCGGGGCGCAGTCCGCGGGGACACCGACGGCGCGCACCCGCGAGCGCCGGGCCGAGCGGGCGACCTGCCGCAGCCGCTGCGCCCGGTCCAGCACGTCCCGCGCGTAGGGGAGCAGCAGCACCCCCAGCTCCGTGGTCTCGATCTGCCGCCGGGACCGGTCGAACAGGGGGCCGCCGAAGTACTCCTCCAGCGTCTTGACGCGGCGGCTGAGCAACGGCTGGGCGATGCCGAGCCGATCGGCCGCTCGGGAGAAGCCCGCCTCCTCGGCCGTCGCCACGTACGCCTCCAGGTGTGCCAGTAGATCCACCCGGCACTCATATCAATAAGGCATGAGAAGTTCAAAGTTTCCTCTTGGACATGAGTGCCCCCGCCCTGCTTCGCTGTCCCCGTCGAAGACCGGCACCGAAACGACGTACGTCCGGGAGGAATACGCCCATGACCAGTACGCCCATCTCCAGTACGACCACGCCCAGTACGCCCTTGACCAGTACGACCGCGCCCGTCACCGGCCCCGGCCCGCTGCCGCGCCGCCGCCTGCTGCGGGCCGGTCTCGCCCTCACCGGCGCCGCGACGGCCGCCACGGTGGTCTCCGCGCCCGCCGCGTCCGCCGCCCCGGACACCGCCGCGCACGCCGACGGGGCCGGAGCGGCCGAGCTGGCCGAGCTGGAGCGGCGCCACGGCGCCCGGCTCGGCGTGTACGCGCGCAACGTCCGCACCGGGCGGACCCTGGCCCACCGGGCGGGGGAGCGGTTCGCGATGTGTTCGACGTTCAAGGCGTTCGCCGCGGCGGCGGTGCTGCGCGACCACGGCGACCGCGCTCCGCTGGACCGGGTGGTGCACTACCCGCCGCGTGACATCCTGCCCAACTCCCCGCGCACCGAGGAGAACCTGGCGAACGGCATGACCGTGGCCGGCCTGTGCGCGGCGGCGATCCAGTACAGCGACAACGCGGCGGGCAATCTGCTGCTCCGGGAGCTCGGCGGCCCGGCGGGACTCACTCGTTTCCTCCGGTCGCTCGGCGACACGGTGAGCCGGCTCGACCGGTGGGAGCCGGAGCTGAACACCGCGATCCCCGGGGACGTGCGGGACACCACGACACCCGAGGCGATCGCCGGGAGCCTGGAGCGCCTCACCCTGGGCCGGGCCCTGCGCAGGGCCGACCGGGAGCGGTTCACCGGCTGGCTGAAGGGCAACACCACCAGCGAGGAGCGGTTCCGCAAGGGGCTGCCGCCCGCCTGGGTGGTGGCGGACAAGACCGGGACCGGGGACTACGCCACCGCCAACGACATCGGCGTGGCCTGGACGACCCGGGGGACCCCCGTGGTGCTGGCCGTCCTGTCGGACAAGAGCGCCCCCGACGCCCCGGTGGACCAGGCGCTGATCGCGGAGGCGGCGGCCATCGTCGCCCGCACCCTCGCCCCGGGCGAGTAGCCGACCCCCGTGATTCACCATCCTGAATATGAATCATGTACACGGCTGTTGACGTGTGCATGACTTCTCCCTACCGTCGGGAAGGTCCAGAGAGAAAGCGCTTTCCGGTCACTGTCCACCATGCCATGACCGGCCGCCGCGTTCACCTCTCTGGACCACTCGCACCCGCACAGTCGAGTCGACCCGCAGGGAGACAAACCGATGCGAACAAGACCAGCCATCGTGTGCGCCGGGCTGCTGACCGGTGCGCTCGTCGCGCTGACCGGCACCACGGCCCAGGCCGTGACCACCCGGTACGAGGCCGAGAACGCACCCGCGGTCTGCACCGGGACCATCGACTCCGACTGGACCGGCTACTCCGGCAGCGGATTCTGCAACGCCACCAACACCTCGAGCGCCTACGCCCAGTTCACCGTGAACGCGGCGAGCGCCGGAACCGCGACCCTGAACATCCGCTTCGCCAACGGCTCGGCCGCCGCCCGGCCCGCGACCGTCGCCGTCAACGGCACCACGGCCACCACCGCCGGCTTCGAGACCACCGGCGCCTGGGACAGCTGGACGACCAAGACGCTCACCGTTCCGGTCAAGGCGGGCGCCAACACCGTACGCCTCACCCCGACCACGGCCGACGGCCTGCCCAACCTCGACCACCTCGACGCCGACGTGGCCACGGCGGCGACGGGCACGGTGCTCTACGTGTCACCGGCCGGCACCGACGGCGCGGCCGGCACCGAGTCGGCCCCGACGACGCTCACCTCGGCCATCAGCCGGATCACCCCCGGCGGCACGATCTACCTGCGCGGCGGGACCTACCGCCAGTCCGCCACGGTCACCATCCCGGACGGCAGCGACGGCACCTCGGCCGCCCGCACCACCCTGTCCGCCTACCCGGGCGAGAAGCCGGTCCTGGACTTCTCGGCGCAGACCGAGAGCCCGTCCAACCGGGGCATCCAGCTGTTCGCCGACTACTGGCGGCTGTACGGCCTCACGGTCCAGCACGCCGGTGACAACGGGATCTACGTCGGCGGCAGCAACAATGTCGTCGAGCGGGTGGTGACCGCCTACAACCGGGACACCGGGCTCCAGCTCGGCCGGATCGCCTCCAGCACCCCCAGCTCCCAGTGGCCGGCGAACAACCTGATCGTCAGCTCCGAGTCGCACGACAACGCCGACTCCGACGGCGAGGACGCCGACGGCTTCGCCGCCAAGCTGACCACCGGCACCGGGAACGTCTTCCGCTACGACGTCTCCCACCACAACATCGACGACGGCTGGGACCTCTACACCAAGACGGACACCGGCGCCATCGGCCCGGTGACCATCGAGTACTCCCTCTCCTACGGCAACGGCACGCTGAGCGACGGCACCGTCAACACCAACGGCGACCGCAACGGCTACAAGCTCGGCGGCGACGACATCCCCGTCGACCACGTCGTCCGGCACAGCATCGCCTACAAGAACGGCCACCACGGGTTCACCTACAACAGCAACCCGGGCACCATGACCATCTCCGGCAACGTCGGCGTGGACAACGCCGAGCGCAACTTCTCGTTCGACAAGGGCACGTCGGTGTTCCGGGACAACACCTCCTGCCGCTTCGCCGGCAGCGGCTCCAACGACAAGACGGTCGGCAGCGCCGACGGCTCCAATCAGTTCTGGGCCGGCTCCAACGGCTCCCGCTGCTCCTCGTACGCGGGCGCCCTCGGCTGGTCCTTCGCCTCCGACGGCCGCCTCGTGGTGACCTTCGGCGGCGGTGTCGTCAACCCGTAGCCGGGGTACGCCGGTTCGGGCACAGCGGGACGCCGTCCGGTACGGCGTCCCGCTTCCAGTTGTCTCAGCAGTGGGACTTGGTCTGGGTGAGCAGGCCGAGCCGCCACGGCAGGCTGTTGTAGTCACCGCTCGCGCCCGGGTCCATGCCCTGGTACAGGTACTGGAGCTTGCACGCGGGGATGGTCAGCGTCTGGTCGTAACCGGCGCGGATCATCTCGCCGTGACTGATGTCCTTCGTCCAGGCACCCGACGGGAAGGTCACGTTGCTCGCCCGGGCGAACGGATTGCTCTCGGAATCGGCCAGCGGGGACCAGGAGCCGGCCAGGCTGGAGGAGGTCCAGGAGCGGAAGTAGCGCCGCCCGTCGGAGCCGATCGCCTCCACCAGCATCAGATACCGGTCGCTGCCCTTCACCTTGTAGATGTTGCTCGCCTCGAACAGCGCGTACCGGTCGGGGTCCTGGGCGGCGATGACGGTGTTGGTGAACCCGTTCGGGAACTGGCCGACGGTGGTCTGCGAGCGGTAGAGGTGCCCGTTGTCGTCGGAGGAGAACAGGTAGCAGTCGGCGCTGTCGCAGATCACCCACATGTCGACCCAGTAGCCGTTGCCGATGTTCTGCTTGATGATGTCGGGCATGTCGGGGTAGAAGTCGCGCGGCGCGCTCCAGCCGTCGGGGTCGGAGATGTCCTTGTTGGTGGAGTACGACGCGTTGCCCGTCTGGTAGACCAGGTACCACAGCTTCTGCGGCGCGTAGTAGAACACCTGGGGCGCCGCCCGGTAGCCGCTGCCGATGGCCGTGCGGTCCAGGTAGTGGTGGGTGGCCGAGCCCGCCTGCGACCAGTCCTTGAAGCTCAGGTAGACGAGGTTGTAGCCGGAGGCGCTGGCCACGCTCGCGAACACGTGGTACTTGCCCTTGTAGCGGACGACGGTCGGGTCCTTGATCCCGGCGATGTCGTGCGTCGCGTCGGACTTGGGCGCGATCAGCTGCTTGCTGGAGGACCAGCTGAAGCTCGACGGCAGCCCCTTGTGCGGGGCCGGGTCCGGGGCCGCGGCCGTGCCGCCGAGCGCCGACAGCGCCGCGCCGTACGCGGCCTTCTTGTTGCCCGCGCTGTCGAACAGCAGCGGGTTCTCGCCGCTGCGCCAGGAGTCGCTGTCGCGGATGCCCCACACGGTGATGCCGGTACAGCGGGCGACGCTCTTGCACGCCTTGACGGTGTTCGCGTACGCGGTGGCCGGTGCCTGCGCGATGTCCAGCTCGGTGATCTGCACGTCCACGCCGAGGGCGGCGAAGTTCGCCAGCGTGTTCCGGAAGCTCGACGGCGGGCCGGAGGTGCCGAAGTGGCTCTGGAAGCCGACGCAGTCGATGGGCACGCCACGGGACTTGAAGTCGCGCACCATGCGGTAGACGGCCTGGGTCTTGGCGTCCGACCAGTTCTCGATGTTGTAGTCGTTGTAGCAGAGCTTGGCCGCGGGGTCGGCCGTGCGGGCGGTGCGGAAGGCGTCCTCGATGTAGCCGTCACCGAGGACGTTCTGGAAGACGGAGGCCCGGCGCGCCCCGCTGCCACCGTCGGCGAACGCCTCGTTCACCACGTCCCAGGCGTAGATCTTGCCCTTGAAGTGGGTCGCCTCGGTGGTGATGTGATCGCGCATCACGGTGCGCAGCGTGGTGGCGTCGGTGATCGAGCCGACCCAGCCGGGCAGTTGGGAGTGCCAGACCAGGGTGTGGCCCCGCACCCGCTGCCCGTGCGCGACGGCATGGCCGACGATCTGGTCGGCGGCGGTGAAGGTGAAGGAGCCCCGGGTGCGTTCGGTGGCGTCCCACTTCATCTCGTTCTCGGGGGTGACCGAGTTGAACTCCCGGTCCAGGATCGTGCTGTAGGTGCCGTCACCGAGCCTTCCGGCGGCCACCGCGGCGCCGAAGTATCGCCCGGACTGGGCGGCCTGGGCGCCGAGGGTGTCTGCCTGCGCGGGGGCGGGCCGGGCGTCGGCCGTTCCGGTCACCGCGAGGGTGGCGGCGGCGAACGCGCCCATCAGGGCGACCAGGCGCCTGCCTGACCACGGGGGACGTTTCATGGTTCTCCTCGTACGGACGATCGTTGCGGGTGCTATGGCATGGACCTGTCAGTACCGCGGTGGCGACTGTTCGACATCACGAACAACGGTCGGAACCCCGGATGTCCGTGATGATAGGAGGGGCTACGGTGTCGTCAACACCCCTCGCATCATTCGAAGTTGACAACGAAACGTTGCGAGGCCGGGGGTCAGCCGACCGGATCGTCCGGGGAGACGGGAAGCGTCTCCAGGTCCGCCGCGGCCAGCAGCTCCGCGATCAGCTCCGCCGAGCCGCCGACGTAGGTGCTGACCAGATCCACGTCACCGCCCAGCACCCAGGCCCGGTCCTGCGGCCACCACAGGTCCGGCAGCTCGGCGAACTCCTCCAGCGACACCGGGGAGACGGCGTCGGCCAGCCGGCCGGTCAGCAGGACCTCCTCCCGGCCCGGCGTCCCGAAGGTCGGGAACCGGTCCCAGTCCCAGCGGCCGTACCCGTGCCAGAGCCCGAACCAGCACCGCTCGGGCGTGCCGGTGTGCCGGGCCAGCGCGGGCAGCAGCGCCTCGGCGACCTCGGGCGGCGTCGGCCCCTCGGCGGGGTGTTCGTCCCACACGCCGGGCAGGCCGGGGTCGGATCGGTCGAGGTGGTCCTGGTCCGCCCCGACGACCTCGTGCCAGCGGCTGCCGGGCGTCACCCGCGTCCCGTGGGCGGCGGCCACCTCCGACCAGCGCACCGGCCGCTCGTCGAGCCGGGCCGGATGCAGGATCCGCGCATAGGCCGCGAAGCCCGGCGCGGCGACGCCCGCCACCGTGCCGAACGCCCCCTGCCCGTGTCCGGTGAGCCAGTCGGCGGGGGAGAGGCCGGCGGCCCGCACCCGCAGCCGTCCGTACCACTCGGGGGCGGGGGCCTGGTCGACCAGGGAGAACTCGTTCACCCGCCCAGTGTGCCGCAGGCGGGCCGGGGGCCGATCACCCCCGGCCCGCCCTCACCCGCGGGTCGCGCCGGTCAGGTGTGGCTGTCGTACGGGCGCGTGATGATCTCCATGCCGTGTCCGGCGGGGTCCATGAAGTACACGCCCCGGCCGCCATGGTGGTGGTTGATCTCGCCCGGCCGCTTGCCGTGCGGATCGGCCCAGTAGGTGATCCCGGCCGCCCGGATGCGGGCGAAGGCCGCGTCGAACTCCTCCTCGGAGACGAGGAAGGCGTAGTGCTGTGGGACGATCGACTCCGCCGGGATCGTGGCGAAGTCCAGGGTCACCCCGTTGCCGGTGGCGACGGGGACGAACGGGCCCCACTCGGGCCCGGTCTCCAGATCCAGGATGTGGGCCAGGAACTCGGCGGACTCCCGGTTGTCCCGGGCGTGGACGATGGTGTGGTTCAACTCGACTGACATGAGTGGAATGCCTCCGAGGGCAATCTCACGGGCACCTCCATGCCTCACCCGGACGGTGACCGACACGCGATGCCGTACGCCGATCCTATCGGACCGCTCCGGCCGGTCCCCGGTGCGTCACATGCCCACCGGTCACCGTCAACACCACGGGAGCATCGGTGAGTTCGTCACCGGGTGCGTGCACGGGGTCGACGGCCAGCGCGGTCAGGTCGGCCCGGAAGCCGGGCGCGATCCGGCCGGCCACGCCGGCCTCCCCGGCGGCCGCCGCTGCGTGCGAGGTGCAGCCCTCCAGTGCCTGCGCCGCGGTGAGCCCCGGCCGGCGCGCCGCGGCGCCCTTGGGGCGGCGGGCCGTCGCCAGCACCGCCCGCACGTCGTAGTGCGCGATCGGCCAGTCCGAGCCGAGGGCGACCGTGGCCCCGGCCTCCCGCAGATCCCGCAGCCGCCAGGCGCGGGCGGCCCGGTCGCCGCCCAGCCGGCGCGACCACTCATCGGTGCCGTCGTCGCGGGTGTAGCCGGTGTGCGGCGGTTGCAGAGAGGCGGCGACGCCCAACTCGCCGAAACGCGGCAGCAGTTCGTCGGGCGCGGTCTCGATGTGCTCGATCCGGTGCGCACCGTGCCCGCCCGGCCCCAGCGAGGCCACCGTGTCCAGGACGTGCCGGACGGCGGCGTCCCCGATGGCGTGCGTGGCGGTGCGCACCCCGGCCGCGTGCAGGGTGCGCACGGCCTCGGCGTACGCGCGCGGGTCCGGCCAGAACGCGTCGGTGCCCTGCCCGTGGCAGTCGGGGTGCTCCAGCCAGGCCGTGCCGCCCTCCACGGTGCCGTCCATGAAGAACTTGACCCCGCCGACCACCCAGTGCCGGCCGCCCCGGCCCTGCGCCTCGATCAGCTCGCGCAGCGCGTCGGCGTCCGCGCCCGGCATGCACCAGGGCGCGAACCGCAGCCGCACCGGCAGCACCGTCTCCCGCGCCACCGCGTCCACCAGCTCCAGGTCCCCGCCGTCCATCACATGGGCGCCGGTCAGCCCGGTCGCCGCCATGGCCGACAGCAACTCAAGCAGCCGCGCCCGCCGTTCACCGTACGAGGGCCGGGGCACGACGCCGGTGACCAGGTCCATCGCCGCGTGCTCGACCAGATGCCCGGTGGGCTGCCCCGAGGCGTCGCACACCACCTGGGCGCGCTGGTCGAAGGCGCGCGGACCGGTCACCCCGGCGGCGGCCAGCGCGGGCCCGTTGGCGAGGGCGGAGTGACCGTCGTACAGGCGCAGGAAGGCCGGGGTGTCGCCCAGCACGTCCGCCACCAGCTCATGGTGGACCGGGCGGCCCTGGAACGCGTTGTGGTCCAGCCCGTAACCGACCACCCAGCCCTCGGTCCGCTCGGCGCGGGCGAGCGCCGCGCGCAGCCCGGCCAGGTCCGTCACACCGGACAGATCGGTGCCGGTCGCCATGTCGAGGCCCCACACCGGGTGGCTGTGCGCGTCGGTCAGGCCCGGCACCAGGTGCGCGCCGCGCAGATCGACGGTCTCGGTGCCGGGGCCGCGCCAGTCCCGCACGTCGTCCGCCGTGCCGACGGCGGTGATCAGCCCGTCGCGCAGGGCGACGGCCGTGGCGGTGGGACGGGCGGGGTCCAGGGTGCGGATCCGGGCGCCGGCGAGGACGAGATCGGCAGTGGGCATGCCGTGAACTCCTAGCGGGAAAAGGGTCATTCGGTGGGTTCGGTGCCGAACGTCGCGTAGACGCCCGGCCGGTCGCGGCGCAGCCACCACGCCAGCGGCAGGCCGAGGACGAAGACGGCGGGCGCGGCGACGACGAGCACGACGTTCACGGCGCGTGGCGCACCGGTGAACAGGTCGATGTGGGAGACCACCAGCACGATCGCGGCCGCCAGCAGGACGGCGGCGAGGGCGGGGGCCAGCACCGTGCGCACCCGGCCCTCGGTGTGCCGCACCCGCCGGAAGTAGCGGAACACGGCGAGCGCGGCCAGCAGCTGGAGCAGCAACAGGCCGATCATTCCCGGGGTGTTCACCCACAGCAGCAACTGCTGGTACGGGTCGGCGCCGGCGGCCCGGAAGGCGAGGACGACCACGGCGCCGAGGGCGGTCTGGGCCAGGCCCGCCAGGTAGGGGGAGCGGTGCCGGGGGTGGACGCGGCCCAGCCGGCGGGGCAGCACGCCCTCCTCGGCCAGCGCCAGCGCGTAACGGTTGATGGCGTTGTGGAAGGCGAGCAGCGAGGCGAGGACGCTGGTGACGATGAAGACGTGCATCAAGTCGGCGGCCCAGCCGCCCACATAGGTGGTGATCGCGGTGAAGAAGAGCCCGGCCGGGTCCTCCCCGGCGGCCTGTACGACCCGGTCGTCGCCGAACGCCTGGACGGCGATCCACACGGTGAACGCGTAGAACAGGCCGAGGAAGCCGACGGCCGCGTAGGTGGCGCGCGGCACCGTGCGCGCGGGGTCGCGGGCCTCGCGGCGGTAGATGACGGTCGACTCGAAGCCGGTGAACGCGGCGAACGCGAAGGCGAGGACGGCCGCCGTGCCGGGCACGAACACATGCGCCGGGGCGAGCGAGGACAGGGAGAGGCCGTGCGCGCCGCCGCGCACCAGCACCCCGCCCGCGAGCAGCACGAGTATCCCGGTCTCGGCGACCAGCAGGACCCCGAGGACCTTGGCGCCGAAGTCGATCGAGCGGTAGCCGCCGTAGCCGATCAGCACCAGGCCGGCCAGCGCCACCGGCAGCCAGGGCACGTCGGCGCCGAAGAGGGCGTGCGCGGTGTCGCGGGTGGTGGTGGCGAGGAGGCCGTAGACACCGATCTCCATGCCGTTGTAGCCGACCAGGGCGAGCAGGGCGGCACCGATCCCGGCCGGGCGGCCGAGGCCCCGGGTGATGTACGCGTAGAACGCGCCGCCGCTCGTGACATGGCGGCTCATGGTGGTGAAGCCGACGGCGAAGACGGCCAGGGTCAGTCCGGCCAGCAGATAGCCGACGGGCGCGCCGACGCCGCCCAGCAGGAGGGCGAGCGGGGCGACGCCGGCCATGACGGTCAGCGGCGCGGCGGCGGAGACGACGAAGAAGGCGATGTCGGCGGTGCCGAGGGTGCCGGACCGGAGGCCGGGCGCGTCGGACGGCGCGTCCTTCTCCGGGAGTCCGGCGGTGGTCACGGACATACGGGAGCCCTTCTGACAGCGGAGGGGAGCAGGTCCCGGTGGTGGGGCAGCGGGGTGCGCGGGTCGCCGGCGGGCGCGGCCGGGGTGGGCCGTCCGAGCCGGCGTCTTGCGGGTGCACGAGGGGATGGCGGGCGCCCGGAGCCGTAAACCTAAAGGCTTTCGGTTTCCGCAATGTAACCTGCCGCTGGGCATCCGGGAAGACCTCAGGGAGACGCTGACCATGGGACGGCCGCGCACACCGCTCCTCGACCGCGAGCGCATCACCACCACCGCGCTCCAGCTCATCGACGAGACCGGTGACTTCACCGTGCCGCGGATAGCCCGCGGGCTCGGCGTGCAGACCGGCTCGGTGTACCACCACGTGGACGGCCGGGACGGCATCGTGGAGCTGCTGCGCGAGCGCGTCTGCGCCGCCATCGACCCCGCCACCCTGGACCTGACCCCGTGGGACGCGGCCATGGAGGCGTGGGCGCGGTCCTACCGGGCCGCGTTCGCCGCCCACCCCCGGGTGATCCCGCTGCTGATGACCTCACCCGTCCGCGCGCCCCGGGTCCTCGCCCAGTACGAACGCGCGGTGGGCGTCCTGCTCGCGGCCGGCTTCGAGCCGACGACGATCATGCCGCTGATCGTCGCCCTGGAGAACCTGGTGCTGGGCTCGGCCCTCGACCTGGCCGCCCCCGAGGCCATGTGGGAGCTGGCGGACGGCACTCCGACCCCGCGCCTGGCCGAGGCCCTCGAGGCGGCGGGCGACGGCCGCGCCGACCGCGCCTTCGAGGTGGGACTCACGGCCTTCCTGAACCACGCGCGGGCCCTGCGGGAGGTGCGGTAGCCGGTCACGCTTCGGCGGAGCCCAGGGATACGTCCCCGTGGACGGCCCCTCGTCGGTGCGGGGGCTCCTGTCCTGAAGGTGCCGGGCAGCTCGATGCCAGGCCCAAGGCCTTCCGGCGGCACCGACGGGGCGGCAGGGTAGTGATCACGAGGACGGCGGCGGGCCCCGGGGCCCGGACGCACAAAGGACCCGCCGCCCTTCGCTCGCACGTCACACCCACCCGAGAACGAAGGAACACCAGGTCGCGCATCACCCGCCTCCGTGCCGCCGCCGAGCCCGTCATCGGCTGGGGCTGATAGCGACCTGGCCTGACCCCGGGCTCCGGCCCGTCGCTCGCTCGTACCACCCGGCCCCGTCCCACGCCTCGGCGCGGGACGGGGCCGTCCCGCGGGCCCCGTCCGCCGTGGGCGTTCGGCACGCCGGGATCAGGTCCCCGGCCCGCGCGTCACCGAGCTCGGCGTGCACGCCTCTGACGGTGGAAGAGGGCCAGGTCGGTGGCCGGCTCGTGGTAGGCACCGAGGTCGGCCGGCGTGTGGCCGCGCCCGGACAGCGCCGCCTCGAAGCCGTACCGTCCAGGCCCCGGGAGAAGTGGTACGTCCGGTACGGGATCACCGGGGACAACGACGAAGCGGAACATCGGCTTCGGCCCGCCGGGGTGAAAAGTCCCAGGTGAGAAGGGCAGAGACTGTACGAGTTTCCCAGTACCGGCAGTAACATGATCACCTTGTTCCGGGTGTACCAGTCAGTCAACTAGGTGTCGTCCCCGGACGGCGCCCTGCCCGGAGAAGTCCATGTCATCTGTCAATGACGCGTTGGAAAACGCGCGCTTCACCTACGAACACCACATGAACACGTGCCGCCAGTGCCATGCCGACGCCACGCCCTGCGCCGTGGCCAAGCATCTGCTGCGCCTGTACAACCTCGCCCGCCGGGACGCGATGCGGGCCGCCGGTCCGGAAGCGCCGACCGTCTGACCGGCTCGGAACGCTTTTCACCCGCCGCCAGGCGGGAACCCGGCCGCCTGTCCCGTTCTCGAGAGACACAGGAGGCCACCGTGACGGACCAGCACGGTGACCGGCCCGATCCGGTCACCCAGCACGCCCGCCCCGACTTCCCCTCCCAGGACCAGCCCCATCCGGGCTGGACCGGCCCCATGGACCCGCCGCCCGACCACGGCGAGGAGTCCTACCGCGGCGCCGGCCGGCTCGACGGGCTGCGGACCGTGATCACGGGAGGGGACTCCGGCATCGGACGGGCGGTGGCGCTCGCCTTCGCCCGCGAGGGCGCCGACGTGCTGTTCACCCACCTCGCCGAGGAGGAGGACGAGGCGCGCGAGACCGCCCGTCTGGTCGAGGACGCGGGCCGCAAGGCCGTCGCCGTGTCCTGCGACATCAGGGAGGAGGACAACTGCCGCGCGCTGATCGCGCGGGCGGTCGACGAGTTCGGCCGCATCGACGTCCTCGTCAACAACGCCGCCTACCAGATGTCCCAGCCGGACGGCATCGAGGCCATCAGCACCGAGCAGTTCGACCGGGTGCTGCGGACGAACCTGTACGGCATGTTCTGGCTGACCAAGTTCGCCCTGCCGCACATCCCGGCCGGCGGCTGCGTCCTCAACACCACGTCCGTACAGGCCTACCAGCCCAGCCCGCACCTGCTGGACTACGCGATGACCAAGGGCGCCATCGTCACGTTCACCCACGGGCTGGCCCAGATGGTCGCCGAGCGCGGCATCCGGGTCAACGCCGTCGCACCGGGCCCGGTGTGGACCCCGCTGATCCCCGCGACCATGCCCGACACCGCCGAGTTCGGCAAGCAGAGCCCGCTCGGCCGCCCGGCCCAGCCCGCCGAACTGGCGCCGGCCTACGTCTATCTCGCCTCGCCCCAGGCCGGCTACATCACCGGCGAGATCCTCAACGCGACCGGCGGCACCCCGCTGCCCTGACCGGCGGCTGGTCAGCCCGGGAAGGGCGGTTCGGCCAGGAGTTCCCGCAGCCACTCGGCGCTCTCCTCCGCCCCCGGCGCGGTGCCGGGGGCGGCGGGGAACATCCGGCCCCAGGAGGCGGCCCGGCCCAGCGCGCTCAGCCGCCAGGCCAGTCCCGCCGCACGCCGTAGCCCGGCCGGCGTGCGGCCGGCGCCGGTCCACGGCTCCAGATAGGCGTCGAGCAGCCGGGGCAGCACCTCGGGCCCGTAGCGGTCGCGGGCCCGCTCGGCGGGGACGCGCAGACTGCAGAACGGGTGGGTGACGGCGGCGTCGCCCCAGTCGAAGAAGGTGAACCGGCCGGGTGCCGGCCGCAGCAGCTGCCCGTCGTGCAGATCGGCGTGGTCCAGTGTGTCCGGGATGCCGGCGGCGGCCAGTTCGGCACACCAGTCGACGAGCCGGGGCCGCAGCGCCTTCAGCCGGACGCGCTCGTCCGGGCCGAGCGCGGTGTTCGCGTCGAGCAGCCGGTCGAACACCACGGGCAGGTCGGCGGTCCGCGCGGAGGGCACCCCGAGCCGCTCCATCTCGGCGGCGCGCGCCACCAGGTCGCGCTGCATCCCCGCGTACTGGCCCAGCAGCGACTCCCACTCGCGCGGCTCCACCGGCTCCCGGTCGAGCACCGCCCGGAACAGCTGCCCGCCGTCCGGGAGCAGCACCCAGCCGCGCCCCGCGTCGACGGCCAGCGGGCTGAGCACGTGGTCCGGCACCCAGCGGGCCAGCGCGGCGGTCAGCGGACCCTCGAACGCGGCACTCGGCGGAGTCGCCTTGAACCAGACGGCGCCCTCCCCGGTGACGGGCACCCGGACGAGCACCGACCAGGGCCGCAGCCGCACCCGCAGCGGGCCGTTCACGCCGAGCCCCCGCTCGGTGAGGTGCCCGCCCACCCAGTCCAGCACCGCCGTCCGCCAGGACTCCGTCTCCCACGGAGTCACGGCGTCCGGGTACGCTCCCCGGTCCACCATCGCTGTGTGTTCGTCTTGCATCGCCCCATCCCAGCAGCGCGTACGAGGGTGTGGCCAGCGATTTTCCCGGGGTGGGGCGCGGCGCGTCAGTCCTTCACCGCTCCGCCCAGGCCCGAGACCAGGCGCCGCTGGACCAGCACGAAGAAGACCAGCACCGGGACCGTCATCACCGTGGACGCCGCCATGACACCGCCCCAGTCCGGTTCGTCGGGCTTGTAGAAGACCAGCAGGGCCATCGGCAGCGTCGACTGCGAAGTGTCGCTGATGATGAAGGACTTGGCGAACAGGAAGTCGTTCCACGCGGAGATGAAGGAGAACACGCTCGTGGCCACCAGGCCCGGCAGGACCAGGGGGAGCAGGATCCGCCACAGGAACCGCGCGCGGCTCGCGCCGTCGAGGTACGCGGCCTCCTCCAGGGACTCCGGAACGGCCCGTACGAACCCCCGCAGCATCCAGACCGCGAACGGCAGCGAGAAGGCGATGTGCGGCAGGATCAGCGAACCCAGCGTGTTCAGCAGCCCGAAGTCCCGCATCAGGAAGAACAACGGGATGGTGAGCGCCTCCACCGGGACCATCTGGGCCACCAGGAACATGATCAGCAGGGTGGTCCGGAAGCGGAACCGGAAGCGCGTGACGGCGGTCGCGGCGAGGAACGCGATCAGCGCGGAGGCGACGACGACGCTCCCCGCGACGACGAGGCTGTTGACGAAGTACCGGCCGAACTCGTGCTGTTCGAACACGCGTCGGAAGGAGTCCAGGGTGGGGGAGGCCGTCCAGGGCCGTGGCTCGGTGGACTCGATCTCCCCGGCCGGCCGGAAGGCGCCGAGGAGCATCCAGTACAGCGGGAAGGCGACGACCGCGGCGACCAGCAGCGCGGTCGCCTCGGCGGCCAGCCGCCAGGGGCGCCGTACCGGAAGGCGTACGCGACTCACAGTTCCTCCCCTTGGCGGCGCAGCAGCCGCAGATAGCCGAGCGTGACGGCCAGCAGGAGCAGCAGCATCACGACGCCGATCGCCGAACCGAGGCTGTACTGCGAGGACGCGAACGCCTTCTGGTAGGCGTACACGTTCAGCACCAGGTTCTGCCCGGCGATGCCGCCGCCGCCCGTCATCACGTAGATCTGGGTGAACACCTTGAAGTCCCAGATCACCGACTGGACGGTGACGATGCCGAGGATCGGCCGCAGCATCGGCGCGAGCACCGAGCGCCAGATCCGCCACTGCGAGGCGCCGTCCAGCGCGGCGGCCTCCAGCACCTCGCCGGGAACGGCGCGGATCCCGGCGTAGACCGTGATCATCACGAACGGGAAGGAACACCACACCACTTCGAGCAGCACCAGCAGGAACGCGCTGTAACGGCCGTACGTCCAGGAGAAGTCGCCGAGCCCGAGGAGGCGGTTCACCGGGCCGAAGTCGGGGTCGAAGAGGAACAGCCAGACGGTGGAGCCGGTGATCGTCGGTGTCGCCCACGCGCCCAGCGCGGCCAGCAGTAGCGCGAGCCGGGGGAGCGCGCGGACCCGGGTGAGCAGGACGGCGAGCGCGCAGCCCACCGCCAGCGTGCCGAGCACACAGGCCGCCGCGAAGCCGACCGTGGCCAGCAGTACCTGACCGAACTGGTCGTCGGCGAACAGGTCGGTGTAGTTGGCCAGGCCCCGGAAGCGGGTCGGTTCCCCGCCGCTGACCTGGGCCTGGGTGTACTCCAGGAACGAGATCAGCCCGAGCTGGTAGACCGGGTAGACCAGCAGGGCGCCGAGGACGGCGAGGGCCGGCGCGAGATAGAGCCAGGGGGTCCAGCCGCCGCGCGGGCGCGGGCCCCGGCGGCGGGAGGGCGTCGTCGCGGGGGCCCGCCGGGCGCCGGTCGCCGGGGCGCTCCGCTTCGCCGGGGGTGCCACCGTCGTCCGCCTCATCCGGCGGACCCGAACGCGTCGTCCATCTTCTTCGCCGCGTCGGCCGAGGCGTCCGCCACGTCCTTCCGGCCGCTGACGATCTCCTGGAACATGGTCGGCAGCACCAGCGAGGAGTCGATCTGCGCCCAGGCGGGCGTGACCGGCACGAACCTGGTGCCGGCGGCGAGGGTGTCGACGAACGGCTTCACGAACGGCTCCTTGGCGGCGGCCTGTTCCCGTACGTCCGTGAAGGTCGGCAGGAAGCCCATCGCGTCGAACAGCCGCCCCTGCGCCTGCTTCGAGGCGAGCCGCTTCATCAGGTCCACGGCGAGCGTGCGGTGCGACGTGCTCTTCAGCACCCCGATGTTGTTGCCGCCCGCGAAGGCCGGCGCGATCGAGCCGGCCCTCACCCCGGGCAGCGGGACCACCGCGTACTTCCCCTTGGCCTTCCCGGCGTCCACGGCGGCGTGGCTGAAGTTCCCGCCGATCGCCATGGCGGCCTTGCCCGCGGCGAACGCGGTCACCGTGTCGTTGCCGGTCCAGCTCGCGCACTTGGCGGCGGGGCAGTTGTCGTCGCCGAAGAGGGAGGTGTACGCCTCGATGCCCGCGCGGGCGGCGGGAGTACCGAGGGCGGAGGCGTACCCGCCGCCCTTCCCGGTGGCCAGGTCGCCGCCGTTGGCCCACAGGAACGGCAGCGCGCCGTAGGTGTAGGCACCCCCGACGGCCAGGCCGTACAGATCGGGGCGCGCGGCGCGGACGCGCTTGGCGGTGGAGATCAGCTCGGCCTGCGTCCGCGGTACCCGCAGCCCGAGCCGGCGGAAGACGTCGGTGCGGTAGTACAGCGCCCGGATGCCGACGAAGTACGGCGCCCCGTAGACCCTGCCGTCCACCGTGACCGAGCGCCGGGCGGTGGGGTCGGTGTCCCGGGCCTCGCTCCAGGCGTCGAAGTCCCGGGTGACGTCGGCGAGTCCGCCGTCCTTCACATAGCCGGCGGTGTCGGTGTTGCCGTACTCGATGACGTCCGGCGCGGACCTGGGGTCGTTGAAGGCGGCCTTGACCCGCTGGGCCCGGGTCTCCACCGGGATGTACTCCACGGTGACCTCGGCGCCCCGGTGCGCCTTCTCGAAATCGGCGAGGACCGCGTCGACGACGCGCTGCTTGGGCTGGTTGTCGACCTCCTGGAAGAGCCAGACGCGCAGGGTCCCGGTCTTCTCGTCCTTGCCGGAGGAGGAGGTGCCGGAGGTCTGGGGCGCGCAGGCGGTGGCCAGGACGGCGGCGAGCGCGGTGAACCCGGCAAGGCGGACGGACAGCTTCATGGACTGCTCCTCCGATGAGGCGTTGCAGCATGCGCAATGATGGTTTCGCTGTGCACAACGCCTCGGAGGCTAAAGGCTTCGTTCACACCCCCACAAGAGGTCTCCACCACTCTGTGACCACCCGACGCACACCGTGCAACGCCCAAGCGGACAAAGCGCCCGGAAAGCGCGTCAGCGCACCGGGAAACCGAAGGAGTACCCCTGCTCCTTCAGCCACGGCAGCAGGGTGCGCAGCGCGGCCACCGTCTGAGAGCGGTCACCGCCCGCGTCGTGGAAGAGGATCGTCGGGCCGTTGGACAGCTCGCCCTGGACCGTGGCGATGATCGCCTCGCTGCCCGGCCGCTCGAAGTCCTTGGAGTCGACGTTCCAGCCCAGGGGCCGCATCCCGTGCGAGGCCGCCAGCTTCCGGCTGTAGGGGGTGAAGGCGCCGCCCGGGGCCCGGTAGTACATCGGCCGCACCCCGCCCGACGCCTCGGTGATCTGCCGCTCCGCGTCGAGGATCTGCCGCGCCTGGTACGACTCGGACTCGTGGTCCATGCCGGTGTCGTGCGAGACCGTGTGGTCGCACAGCCGGTGACCGGCGGCCACCACCTGCCGGACCAGATCGGGGTGAGCCTGGGCCTGCGGGCCGACCATGCAGAACGTCGCCTTCACGCCGTTGTCCCGCAGCAGTTCGAGCACCTGCGGGGTCCAGACCGGGTCCGGGCCGTCGTCGATGGTGATGTTGACCGCGTGCGCGCCCCCGTCGGAGGCGTGGACGATCGACGGGGACACGGGCGTGGCCTTCGGCGTGGCGGGCCGGGCGGAGACACCCGGCGCGGTCGCCCCGCCGCCGCTCTGACCGGCCTGCGCCGACCACACCGACGTGACGGCGGCCACCGCCGTCACCCCGACCGCCGCCGCGATCACCCGGCCGTACCAACCCCGTCCGCCATGCCGTGCCATGTCCGCCCCGCCCCTTGGTGTGTCCGTCGCGCGTTCGATTTCCGTGCACCTGGCAGGACGGGCGGGAAAGATCACGGGATCCGCCTGTTACGGATCACGGACAATTCCGGGGCGCTTTGGCGACAGTAGCCGCCGGCCGGGGCCGGAAATCGCCCGTCGTCGCGTCACGACTGTTGATGCGCGGGCGTACCACCGCGTCCAATGACCGTCACCGGCGGCGGTCCGTCGCCGGTGACGGACGTACGCATGTGGGGGGTTGGGGAGACAGTGCGTCATTCCAGAACACGCGCCGGGCGACCGGCGGCAGGAGCGAGAACCAGGCTGAACGGCATATCCGGTGCGGCGGCGCTCGTGGGCGCCGCCGCACTCGTCGTCTCGGCGGCCGCCGCCGCGCCGGCGGCACCCGCGGCGGCCACGGCACCCGCGACGACTGCGGACGGGGGTTCCGCGACGCCCGGGCCCGGTGCGGACCCGGCGCCGCCCGCGCTGGTGGACGGCATCCGGGAACAGGCACCGGAGGCCCGCACGGCGGCGGACGCCGCCCGCGCCCACCTCGCCGCCCGCAAGGACCGCTACCGGATCACCGACCCCGAACGCGACCTCAGGCCCGCCGGCACCCTCACCTCCGGCGACCGGGAGACCGTACGCCTCCAGCAGACCCACCACGGGGTCCCGGTGCTGGGCGGGCAGTACCTCGTCCGCATGGAGCGGCACGACGGCCGCCGGACCGTCACCGGCACCTCCGGCCGGTACTTCACCGGGCTGCGCACCGGCACGACCGCCGGCATCGACGACACCCTGGCGGTGGAGCGGGCGGTCGACGCCGTACGACGCGACCTCGCCGCCCGCGACTTCACCGCGGGCCCGGACGACGAGGACGCGGACACCGCGCTCACCGGAACCGCCCACGGCCTGGTCGTCATACCGGGCGGGACCGGCGTCCTGACCCGGCACATCACCGTACGCGGCACCGGCCCGGCCGGCGGCGAACCGGTGCTGCGCGAGGTGTACATCGACGCCCGGGCCGGCTACCCCGTCCTCCAGTACAGCGGGATCCGCACCTTCACCGCACCCGCCACGGCCCAGGGGCCCGCGGCCCGCGCCGCCCTCGCCGACGGACCCGCGCCCGACGGCACCACCGGCAGCGGCGTCCGGCTGGACGGCACCACCGTCCCGCTCGCCGTCACCCACGACGACACCCGCGACGCCTATGTGCTGCGCGACCGCACCCGCATCCAGAGCGACCCCGACCACGTGCTCGCCACCTGGGACGCGGGCGGCCACTGGGCGAGCGACCTGTCCGGCGCCTGGCCCGACGACCTGAGGGAAGTCGCCTCACCCGCACCGGAGTTCGACGCCGAGGCCACCCGGACCGGCGCGGTCGACGCGCACTGGGGCGCAGGCCAGGTCTACGACTACCTCCGCACCAAGTTCGGCCGGGACAGCCTGGACGGACACGGCATGAGCGTCAACTCCGTGGTCGGCGCCACCGATTACGGGCAGCCCTACGTCAACGCCTTCTGGGACGGCCAGAAGATGGTCTACGGCTCCGGCGACGAGGAGTACCGGCCGCTGTCCGCCGCCCTGGACGTGGTCGGCCACGAGATGACCCACGCGGTCGTCTCGGCCTCCGCCGACCTGGTGTACGCGGGCCAGTCCGGCGCCATGAACGAGGCCATCGCCGACTACTTCGGCAACGCCATCGAGGCCGACGCCCGCCGGCTGCCCATGGACGACCCCGACTCGGGGCTGGTGGGCGAGACCCTGTGCCGCACCAAGGACCCACGCGGCTGCGCCTTCCGCGACCTCAACGACGGGCGTACGACGGCCGGTTCCTTCCTCGGCGTCGGCTTCGGCACCGACAACGGCGGCGTGCACCTGAACTCCACCATCTTCGCCGGCGCGCTCTGGGACATCCGCGAGGAGATCGGCCCCGAACTCGCCGACGCGGTCGTCTACAAGGCGCTCACCGAGTACCTCACCCCGCTCGACGGTTTCACCCAGGGCCGGGACGCGGTCCTCGCCGCCGCCAGGCAGCTGGGGGCCGGCGGGCGCGCCCTCACGGCCGTCCGGAAGGCGTTCACCGCGCACGGCATCGTCCCGCACTGGGAGAAGGCCCTCGGCATCGACTCCGACGTACTGCTGCCCCGCGTCACCACCTACGACTCCCACGTCGGCGCGGGTGGCGGCTGGTGGGCCGCCGCCCGGTCGGACGAGTCCGGCTCGGAGCCGTACTCGGTGTGGGCCGGCCGCACCGACGGCAAGGGGCAGCTGAAGCTGATGAGCCCCAACGACGGCCGCTACCACGTCAATCCGGCCACCGACGGCAAGACGGTGGTCTGGCAGGCCCACGGGGCCGCCGGCGTGGACATCCTCGCCCGGCCCCTCGCGGGCGGCCCGGTGCGCACCCTGTGGCACGGCCGCGGCGCCGGCTCGGCCCTCGGCGTCGACGGCGACACGGTGACCTTCGCCTACTACAACCACGGCGGCCGGGCCGGCGTGGCCTACCTGAGCCTGAAGGACCCGGCGAACGTCGTCACCATCGGCGGCGGCACCTATCACCGCGCGACCTTCCCGGCCGTCGGCCACGGCAGGATCGTCTACCAGGACCGGCAGCGGGTCCGCGCCGCGTACGAGTCCACCACCCGCCTGATCGACGTGGCCACCGGCCAGGAGACCGTGCTCCAGAAGGCCGAGGCGGACGCCACGCTCGGCCCGACGGCCATCACCGCCGACCACGTCTACTGGCTGCTCGACGCCGTCGGCCAGAACGGCACCACCGCCCTGCGCCGCGCCGCACTCGACGGCTCGGACGTCACCGACCTCAGCCCGGAGACCGGGCCCGACGCCCTGAACGTCTCCGAGGTGACGGCCGGCGCGGACGCGGTGACGATGGTCGCCCGCACGCCCGATGGCGGGATCTCCAACGCGGCGCTGTCCAAGCTCTGGCAGTTCACCCCGGACCACAAGGGCGACGGCACCCGCCGCGTCCGGGTCTCCTGCAACCGGGGCGAGCAGCTCTCCGCCGCGGCGGCCGACGGCACCCGGGTGGTCTGGCTGGACGCGACCACCGGCACCGGCGACGTGGTGACCCGGGCCCGCCCCAGCGGCACCTGCGCCTGACCGCGATCACGCCGGTGCCCCCGCTCGAGGAGCGGGGGCACCGGCGTGAGGGGACCGCGTCGGACCGCGGCTACCAGAAGTGACGACGGCCGGCGACCGCGTGGCCCATGGACCCCATGATCCACAGGATGGCTCCCACCACCAGCAGGATGATGCCGATAGTCCACAGGATCGAGATGCCCGTGATGAAGCCGATGATGAGCAGGATGATGCCGAGGGCGATCATGGCGTGCCTCCAGCGGGTAGTGGTGCTCCTGGTCGCCGGGTGCCCCGAACGCGGCGGAAATCGCACCCTGCGTAGTAAAAACTTCGCATAACGGGACGATCGATACCGAGTTGGCGGCCAGTAAGCGGATCAAGACCGTACGTGTTTCAAAAGTTCGGTCCGGAATGTTGCTTTCTTGTTGCAGTGGCCTCACATTACCTATCGGTAGAACTCCTCGGTAATCGTTCTCGGCAATCCCTCCCGGCGCGCCCGTGGCACCGGCATGCCCGTGCGCCCCGGCCCTCTCCGGAAGAGAGCGTGTCATGCCCCTGCCAATTCTGCGTCGTGTCCTCACCGCGGCGTCCGCGGCCCTCGGCACCCTGGCCCTCGGCCTCGGCGCGGCCCCGGCCCAGGCCGCCACGTCCCTGGACTACGCCGCCCTCGGCGACAGCTACAGCGCCGCGTCCGGTGTGCTGCCCGTCGACCTCGGCAGCCCGCTGTGTCTGCGGTCCACCGCCAACTACCCCCACGTCATCGCCGATCGCACCGGCGCCCGGCTGACGGACGTCACCTGCGGCGCCGCCCAGACCAAGCACTTCACCGAGTCCCAGTACCCCGGCGTCGCCCCGCAGACCGACGCGGTCACCGCCGACACCGACCTGGTGACGCTGACCATCGGCGGCAACGACAACGGCACCTTCATCAACGCCGTGCTCGCCTGCGGCACCGCCGGTATCCTCAGCGGCGGCCAGGGCAGCCCGTGCGAGGACAAGTACGGCACGACCTTCGACGACCAGATCGACGCCGGCACCTACCCGGCGCTGAAGGCCGCGCTCGGCGCCGTCCGAGCCAAGGCGCCGCACGCCCGGGTGGCCGTGCTCGGCTACCCGTGGATCACGCCCGCCAAGGCCGACCCGTCCTGCTTCGTCAAGCTGCCCCTCGCCGCGGGCGACGTGCCCTACCTGCACTCCCTCCAGGCCCACCTCAACGCCGTGGTGCGGCGCGCCGCCGAGGAGACCGGGGCCGTGTACGTGGACTTCGCCGAGGCATCCGCCGGGCACGACGCCTGCCGGCCGGCCGGCACCCGGTGGATCGAACCGCTGCTGTTCGGACGGAGCGTCGTCCCCGTCCACCCCAACGCCCTGGGCGAGCGGCGCATGGCCGAGCGCACCCTGAGCGTCCTCGGCCTCGGCTGACCCGGCGCCGCCCGGCGGCCCCCCGTCCGGGGCCGTGGGTCAGGCGTCCGCGAGCAGCGGGTCGTACGGGGTCGAGCGGGCCCGGCCCGACATGAAGGACAGGAAGTCCCGGACGAACGCGCCGCGCGGATAAGCGTCGTCGGTGCCGGTCAGGTCGCGGTGGAAGCCCCGGCGGAACAGCGCCCGGTACTCGGCCGCGTCGATGCGCTGGTCGCCGTTGGCGTCGGTGACGTCGAAGAGGACCTCGGCGACCCGGATCAGGGCGGGACCGGCGAGCGACGGCACCGCCTCGGTGTACTCCCGACAGCTGACCCGGCCGTCGCCGTCGGTGTCCAGAGCCGTCTGCAGCTCCCGCCACCAGTCGGCGAAGGCGTCGTACAGCCGGGTCTCCGCCGGCTCGTCCAGGTCGAGGCGGCCGGCGAGTTCCCGGGCCATCGCGGCGAGGTCCGGCCAGTCCACATAGCCGTCCCCGGTCTGGTCCAGCACCGTGGCGAAGAACTCCTCCGCGCCGCGCCGAAGACCGGTGTCACCGTGCTCCGGCTCCGGCGGCAGCGGTGTGATCAGCCGGACCAGGGCCCCGGCCCGCCGCATCCGGTCCCGCAGCGCGCGCAGGCTCCGGGCCCGGGGGTCGTCGCTGTCGGGGGAGAGGGCGAGCAGGTCCAGCACCGTCTCGGTGCGCAGCCAGCCCTCCGGGAGGAACCGGGCGAGACCGGCGCCCAGATAGGCGCTCTGCATCAGCGTCCGGGCGCCGGGCAGTTCGGGCAGCCCCGCCCGGTGGCGGAACGGCTCCGGGAGGGACGCCACCGTGACCGCGCCGATGACCGGTCCGACGAGCGCCCGGCCGGCCGCCCACAGCGTGGGCAGGCCGTGCAGCAGCGGCGGCGCGGGCAGATGGTCGAAGAGCCGGTAGAGGATGATGCGCATCGCCTCCGTGTGCTCCAGCTCCTCCGCCACCACCCGCTCGTAGTACGGCCAGAACTCGTGGACCGTGGGCGGCAGATGCCGGGCGTCACCGTCCAACGCGGCCAGGTAGCCCCGGAATTCGCCGTACAGCTCCTCGATGGCGTCCTGCTCCAGCGGCTGCCCGCCGAACCGGCACATCGCGACGCTGCTCTCGAAGAGGGTGGCCACCACCCAGGCGCGCACCGCCGGGTCCATCGCGTCGTAGGGCCGGTCCCGGGCGTCGGTGCCGCTGATCCGGCTGTGCAGCCGGTTGAGCCGCGCCGCCTCCTTGCGCCGTGCCTCCTCGTCGGCGCCGGACATGCGCTGGAGGCTCGTGACGGTGTTGCGCAGCCGCCGCCACGGGTGGGTCACGAACGTCGAGTTGTCGGCGAGGGCCGCACCGATCTGCGGGTGCGCCGCCTCCAGTACGGTCGCCCGGATGATGGCCAGGGCCCAGCGCGGGTCGTTGAAGAAGCCGCGGAACCGGCTGCCCAGGCCGAAGAGCTGGTCGGCGCCGGTGGTGTGCTGGGGCTCGTCGGCGCCCGTCTCGGTCACGGTCGTCGTTCTCCGTTCTCGTTCGGCCGTACGCCGCCGAAACGGCGCTCGCGACGCTGATAGGTGTGCAGACACTCCAGGAAGTGCGGTGCGCGGAAGTCGGGCCACAGGACCGGGGAGAAGATCAGCTCCGCGTAAGCGACCTGCCAGAGCATGAAGTTGGAGATGCGCTGCTCCCCGGAGGTCCGGATGACGAGGTCCACATCAGGGGTGTCGGGGAAGGGCAGATGAGCGGCGAAGCACCGCTCGTCCACGGCCTCGGCCGGCACCCCGCTGCGGATCAGCGACCGTGCCGCCGCCACGATGTCCCGGCGCCCGCCGTGATCGAACGCCACGGTCAGCGTCATGCCCCGGTTCCCGGCGGTCAGGGTGGTCAGATCGGCGAAGTCCCGGGCCAGCGGCGGAGGGATGCGCGGGTCCGTCACCCCGAGGAACCGGCAGCGGATCCCGCGCGCGTGCAGCAACGGGGCGTGCTTGCGCACCACGCGGCGGACCAGCCGCATCAGGAAGTCGATCTCGGCGCCGGGCCGCTGCCAGTTCTCCGTGGAGAACGCGTACAGGCTCAGCCACTCCACCCCGGCCGACCGGGCCGCCTCGATGACGTCGATCACCGTCGTCTCGGCCGCGCGGTGACCCGACGTACGCGGCAGCGACCGCCGTGCCGCCCACCGGCCGTTGCCGTCCATCACGCAGGCCACGTGCCGCGGCACGCCCCGGCGGCCCTCCTCCCGGGCCGGTCCGCAGGCGGAACCGTCCACGACTTCCTCCAGCGTCATGCCTGCCCCCAACGGCCACGAGCGGACCCGCGCCGCTGCTCCCGGCCCCGTCGGGCCGTGGGCCGGATCGTCTCCAGCAGACTGTCAGCCGCCCGTACCCGAACGGCGGGGCAACGTCCACGGTTCACCCTTGGTACTGGCGTGCGAGAGCCCGGCTCGTACACGCCGGTTCACCCGGCGGCCCGAGCGGGAACGGGGGGTTGTCCTCCGGTCCGTGCTGGGGGCGGCACCAGGACCGATCCGCCTGCCTGCCGGAATGAGCACGCGGCGGGCGTTGCCTAGCGTGCTGTCACATGGTGATTTCCTTACCGCGCCGCGTGGTTCGCCGGCGCACCGGCCCGGTGGCCCTGGCCGTGACCTGTCTGCTGACCGCCGCCCCCGCCGCCGTGGCGCACCCGGCCCGGGACGCGCCCCGCGCGTGCGGCCCGCATCCGGAGCTGAGCCGGTCCGTGCGCCACCTGGTGACGCACGACCGGATCGCCGGCGCCGCCGTCCTGGTCACCGACCCCCGCCCGGTGGCGCCCTGTGCCCGCTGGACGGTGACCGGCGGCACGGCCGATCTGCGCACCGGCCGCCCCATGAACACCACCGACCGGCTCCGCGCCGGCAGCGTCACCAAGACCTTCACCGCGACCGTCGTGCTGCAACTCGCCGCCGAGGGACGGCTTTCCCTGGACGCGCCCGTCGAGCACTATCTGCCCGGACTGATCCGCGCGGGCGACTACGACGGCCGCCGGATCACCGTACGACAGCTGCTGCGGCACACCAGCGGGCTGCCCGACTACCTCGACGCACCCGAGTGGCAGCACCCCGAGCGGGTGCGCTACCGCCACTTCGAGCCGCGCGAGCTGATCGCCCGCGCCCTGCGGCTGCCGCCTCCGGACCGGCCCTGGCACTACGCGACCACCAACTACCTCGTCGCCGGGCTGATCATCCGCGAGGTCACCGGTCACCGCCCGGAGACGGAGATCACCCGCCGGATCATCGCGCCGCTGGGCCTGCGCGACACCTACTGGCCCGGCGACGACACCCGCCTGCAAGGCCCGCACTCGCACAGCTACTTCACCGCGGCCGACGGCCGCCGCGTGGACGGCACCGCCTGGAACACGACCTTCGGCGGCGTCGGCGGCGCCCTGGTGTCCACCCCGGCCGACCTGACCCGGTTCGCCACCGCGCTCTTCACCGGCCGGCTGCTGCCCGCGCCGCAACTCGCCGAGATGCGGCGGACGGTGGCCGCCGACCCCGACCGGCTCTGGCCCGGCGCCCGCTACGGGCTCGGCCTGATCTCCTCACCGCTGTCCTGCGGCTCCACCTGGTGGGGCCACGCCGGCACCGTGCCCGGCGGCCACCGGGCCCTGGTCGCCGCCGGCCCCGACGGCCGCACCGTCGCCGTCGCCCTGAACGAGGTGCCCGCCACGCTCCAGGCCGAACTGGACTTCCTCGACATCGTCGACAAGGCCCTCTGCGAGAAAACGCCCACCGAAAGGACCCCGGCATGACCGGCACCACCTCCCCGGGCCGCCGCCGCCCACGCCACCGCGCCGCGCGGGCCGTATCCGCCGTCGCCCTGGCCCTCGCGGGCGCGCTGTCCCTGGGCACCGCCCCCACCCCCGCTTCCGCCGCCCCGGCCCGTCCCGGCGCCGACCCCCTCGCCCGCTACCACCACCAGCACCTGCACTGGAAGAGCTGCCTGCTCGGCCCCGACGACGCCACCGGCAGGGAACTCGAACAGGCCGGCGCCCAATGCGCCGACGTCACCGTCCCGTTGGACTACGACCGCCCCGACGGCCGCACCCTCACCGTCGCCATCTCCCGCATCCGAGGCACCGACACCGCGCACCGCGTCGGCGCCCTGCTGCTCAACAGCGGCGGCCCCGGCGGCCCGACCCTCGGCGACCCGCCCTTCGTGCGCCGCGCGATGCGTGAGGTCGCCGCCCGCTACGACGTGGTGGGTGTCGACCCCCGCTTCGTCGGCCGCAGCACCCCGCTGGACTGTCGCTGGTCCACCGGCAGCATGATCCGCGGTGCCGGTACCGACCGCGCCGGCTTCGAGCGCGAAGTCCGCTTCGCCGCCGACCTGGCCCGCAGCTGCCGCACCCACGCCGGTGACCTGCTGCCGTACTCCAGCACCCGGAACACCGCGCGCGACATGGACGTGATCCGGGCCGCGCTGGGCGAGCGCCGGATCTCCTACCTGGGCTATTCCTACGGCAGTTACCTCGGCCAGGTCTACGCCACGATGTTCCCGGGACGCACCGACCGGGTCGTCCTGGACGGCGTGATCGACCCCGCACGCTACAACCCCCGGCTGCTGCGCGACGCCGAGGACGCCAACCGGCACGCCCTGCGCGACTGGGCCGACTGGGCCGCCGCCCACGACGCGGCCTACGGACTGGGCCGCACCCGCGCCGCCGTGCTGGCGACCGTGGAAGCGACCCGGTCGGCCGCCGCCCGCACGCCCCTGCGGGTGGGCGGCTACCGGGTGGACGACCACGACCTGCCCGTCATCGTCTTCAACGGTCTCTCGCAGGACAACCCCACGGCCTACGGCGACTTCGCCGCGGGCGTGCGGGACCTGCGGCGCGCCGCCGAGGGCCGGACCGTCACCACCCCCTCCCCGTGGCTGGCCTCGACGCTGGAGTTCGCGCTGACCGGGCACGGGTCCGGCTACGGCAGCGCGCAGGCGTCCATCCTGTGCGGGGACGTGCCCGCGCCCCGCGACCCGGAGACGTACTGGCGCGACCTGCGCCGCGCCGGGGACCGGCTGTTCGCACCGGTCACCCGCAACATCAACGCCTGCGCGTTCTGGGACCCGCCGCGCGAACACCCCACCGCCGTCCGCGCCGACCTGCCCGCCCTGCTCGTCAACGCCACCGGCGACCCCCGCACCACCTACCCCGGCGCCCGGGCGGTGCGCCGCGACTGGCCCAGTTCCCGCCTGGTCACCCTGCGCGACGCCGACCAGCACGCGGTCTACGGCGTCTACGGCAGCCCCTGCGTCGACGCCACGGTCAACGCCTACCTCGCCACCGGCCGCCTGCCGGCGACGGACGTCGACTGCCCACGGCCCACCCCCTGAAACGGCGATGGGACCCGGCCGGGGTGATCACCTAACCTTCGGCGCATGACGCAACGACGAGCGATTCTCAGCGGATCCACCTTCGAGGAGCGGATCGGCTACGCCCGCGCCGTGGTCGACGGGGACCGGGTCCATGTCTCCGGAACCACCGGGTTCGACTACACCACCATGACGATCTCCGACGACGTCGTGGAGCAGGCCGAGCAGTGTCTGCGCAACATCGGCGCCGCCCTGGCCGAGGCGGGGTGCGGCTTCGCCGACGTGGTCCGGGTGCGCTACCTGCTCCCGGACCGCGCCGACTTCGAGCCCTGCTGGCCGGTGCTGCGCCGCCGCTTCGGCGACGTCCGGCCGGCCGCCACCATGCTGGAGTGCGGCCTCGCCGACCCCCGCATGAAGATAGAGATCGAGGTCGACGCCCGCCTCCCGAACGTGAGTTGAGCACGGTGGAGCAGCCGGGCCGGGACCGTCGGCGGCCCGGCCGACGCGGGGAGCGGGCCTCACCCACCGGCGGCTCCCGGGCCCCGACGCGTGCTCACCCACCGGTCACCGGCGGGCCGGGCACCGGGGCCTGGGACGCGAACCGCCGTGCGTCCGCCCACTCACCGCCCTCCGACCCCGCCAGTTCCTCGGTCCTCGACGCCAGCAGGGCCGAGGCCCTGGATCGCCATCAGCACGGAACTCGCCCGCACCCAGTTCTCGCCCCGGCGGAAGAGCTGCCGGAGCCCCGCCGACACCACCACCAGCGCGCCGAGGATCCCCGTCACCGTCACCGCGGCACCCGCCGCCGCGCACGCCGGTATGGACGCGGACAACAGCAGCAGCACGGCCTCCGACAGGTAGTGCCCGAACCGCTGCCGCCGCTTGTACCGCTCGTACCATGTTGTTCGCTGCCGCACGCTGGGCGGCAGCGCGTCCCCGTCCGGACCGCGCAACTCGGCCCGTCAGAAGCCCGATTCACCTTGACTGCCTGCCATGCGGGCGACCTTATGGCATGGCGGCCCGCGCCACCCGGGACGACCGCGGCACCGTCGTCCGGTCGTCCGGTCGTCCGGTCGTCCGGTCGTCCGGTCGTGCGGCCGCGTGGCGCCGTCCCGTGCGTGGGTATCCGGCCAACCTCCGGACGCCGGGCCGCCCGGTCCGGGTCACGCCCGGTGTCCGCTCCCGGCGACCGGCCGTCCGGCATCCGGGCGCGCGCACGGTCACCCACCAGTGCGCGGGGCGCGGCCGCCGGGCTTCGGCGCGGCGGGGCAAGGCGGAGCGCCGGTGATCGACGAAAGTCCGAAAGCAGCCTCTTGACCGGGGTTTTGGCCGGCCTGGTGATTATCCCGTGAACGATCTTGGGAAGGCTCCGGGAGTCGCCGACACGTGATCTTCACCGGCCCACCCGGAGTCGCCGCGTGTCACTCGTCCGTCCCCCGAGGGGAGGTGCAGTGATGAAGCTTCTTTTCGCCATCCGCAACCGGGTCGCCGCCGGCAAGAGCCTCAAGGCCAACGCCTGGTACCTCTGGTACTGATCCCGCTCCGCGCGCACGTGATCACGTCGCTGCCCGGTCGTGCCGCCGCGCGGTCCGGCCGGGCAGCGACGTCCGCCGCCTCCCCGACTTCCCCCGTCCCGTCCCGTATCGGAGGAGCCATGCCGCCGTCATCCACCACGCGGGCGCGCACCACGGTGTTCGCCCCGCGGCTCGCCGCCCTCATCGGCGACCACCTGGGCCGGGACGTCTTCCGCCTCGAACCGGACACCGTCGGGGTCGCGGGGCACGAGATCGCCGACCGGATCCTGGCCGCGCGCCGGGCCACCGAGACCGAGCGGCCCACCTTCAAGCCGCTGCACGGCCGGTCCATCAGCCGCTCCGAGGCGTCCGCCGTCACCCGCACCCTCGGCAACGACGTGCGCGAGGCCCTGGCCAGGCCCCTGCCCGGGAACGTGGACCTCACCGGCCCCTGGCCGCTGACCGGGCACAATTTCCTGCGCGATCTCATCCTCGGCCAGGACCCGCACCGGCTGCGCATGCTGATGAGCCGCACCCTCGAACTCACTCCGAAACTCACCTGGTCGGTGATCACCGTCGGCGCCGCCCTGCCCGGCTGGCCCCGGCCGGGCGCCCCGCTCACCGGCCTCGCGAACCGCGCCGCGCGGGCCCGCGGCTACCAGGAACGGCGCTACGCCATGGGGATGTACCGCAGGGCCGCGGCCCCCGTGTGCTTCACCGTCTCCACCCTCGTCGCCAACGCCCTCTGGCTCGGCGCCCCCTTTGAAGAGGGCACGTCCAACCGGAACATCGTCCTGGAGTCCCTGCGGCTGCTGCCGCCGTCGTGGAACATCCTGCGCAACGCCTCCCCCGAATACCCGGCCATCGACGCCCGGATAGGCGAGCGGGACGACGTCCTGCTGCTGCCCCTGCTCGCCCACCGCGACCCCGCCCTCTGGGACGACCCGGACGCCTTCCGCCCCGAGCGCTGGGACCGCCTCGACCCCGACACCACCCCCGGCTACCTGCCCTTCGGCCATGTCTCGGAGCGCTGCTGGGGCCGCCACATGGTCATGCCCCTGGCCGAGCTGCTGCTGGACCTGGTCCGCGGCTCCGGACTGGTGGTCGACCCCGGCCAGCGGGTCGGCCGGGTCCCGCTGCTCGGGCTGCTGGGCGTGGAGGAGGTACGGCTGACCCGGCCGCGCTGACGGCCGCCGCACCGGAATCCGGGCCCCGGGCCGTTGGCCGCAGCCTCTATGTCAGGTAGCCTGACATAGCAAGCGTACGAACCGGAGGCTTCGCATGACCATCGAATACGCCACCCGTCACCGGGCCCGCTCCTTCATCCCCCCGGAGCCGGGCAAGCCCTACTTCATCGAGAAGGGCCTCGGTGACCGGGCGCACCTGTTCGGCGACCTGATCACGATCTACGCGGGCGGCGAGCAGACCGAGAACACCTTCAACTTCTTCACCTGCGAGGGCCCCAAGGGCGAGGTGATCCCCGCCCACTCGCACGCGGACACCTACGAGGTCTTCTACATCACCCAGGGCGCCGTACGGCTCTTCGTCGAGGACCTCGAGGGCGAGCAGCACGAGAAGCTGCTCACGCCCGGGGACTTCGGCTTCGTGCCGAAGAACTGCGTGCACGCCTACCGCATGGAACGCCACCACTCGCAGGTCGTGGGCGTGGCCGCCGGACCGGGCGGTACCTTCGAGCGGTTCTTCGAGTCCCTCGGCACCCCGGCCGGCGAACTGGGCCTGCCGGCCCGGCCGTTCGTGCCCGAGCCGGAGAAGTTCCGGACCGTGCCCGAACAGTACGACGTCCGGTTCCGCCCCGACCACCAGTGGCGCACCGGGAGCTGACGGCCATGGCGCCACGCGAGCAGCGCGCCGGTGACCGTCCGGGATTCGTCGACGTCCACGCCCACTTCGTCACCGACTCCTACGTCCACCGGGCCAGGGCGGCCGGACACGAACGGCCCGACGGCATGCCCGCCCGGCCGCGGTGGTCGGCCCGGGCGCACCTGGAGCTGATGGGCCGCGGCGGCATCGACACCGCCGTACTGTCCGTGTCGTCCCCCGGGCACGCACTTCGGCGACCGGGCCGCGGCCCGCGCGCCGGCCCGCGAGGCAGACCCACGGCCACGGCGTCCACCTCGGCGACCCCCGCCTGGAACCCGTGTTCGCCGAGCCGGGCCGGCGCGGGGCCGTCGTCTTCGTCCACCCCGCCTCCCCGGTGTGCGGGGAGCGGTCCGCGCGGCCGGCCCCGCCCCATGGTGGAGTTCGTCTTCGACACCGCCCGCTCCCTCACCGACCTGATCTCCGCCGGACCCCTCGAACGCCACCCGGGCCTCAGAATCGTCGTACCGCACTGCGGCGGCGCGCTGCCGGTCCTGGCTGACCGGATCGACGGCTTCTCACGGCCGTTCATGCCGGGCGAGGCGCCGGTACCGGACGCCGCGGCCCAGCTGCGCCGCCTCTACTACGACCTCGCCGGCCCGGCCTTCCCGCGCCAGGTGCCCGCCCTGCTCCGCCCGGCCGACCCGGCCCGGCTGCTGTACGGCAGCGACTACCGCCGGACTCCGGCCGAGGCGGCCCGGTCGCACGCCGCGTCGTTCGACACCGAGCCCGCCCCGGTGCCGGGCACCGACCGGCGCTCCCTGACCACCGCCAACGCCCGGACCCTGTTCCCCCGCCTCGCCCACTGAGCAAACCCATGCCATCCGAGGACCCCATGCCACACGACCCCATGCCATCCGAGGACCCCATGCGGGAAGAAGCCGTGTCCCAGGACGCTCCGTCCCTCCCCGCGCGGCTGCCGGCACCCCCGGACCCCGCCCGGCTGCCCCTGCCGCCGCCCGCCCGGCCCGCGCCCGGGGTACGGCTGCTGCGCGGCGCCGTCTACGCCGTGCCCGACGGCGGCCGGCCGCTGGAGACCGACCTGTGGCTGCCCGAACCGGCGGACGGTCCGCTGTCCGTGGTCGTCTTCGTGCACGGCGGCGGCTGGCGCACCGGACTGCGCGACGACCCCGGGCCGCGGTTCCGGCACTGGCTGCCTGGGCCGTTCGCCCGGCTGGCCGGGGCCGGGGTGGCCGTGGTCTGCCCCGACTACCGGCTCAGCGGCGAGGCCCGGCACCCGGCCCAGCTCGACGACCTGCGCGCCCTGCTGGTCTGGCTGCGCGACCGGGCCGGGGAGCTGGGCCTGGACCCGGACCGGGTGGTCCTGTGGGGCGAGTCCGCGGGCGGTCACCTGGCCGCGCTGACCGCGCTCACCCTTGGAGCGCCCGGTGCCGGAGCGCCGGCGGTGACCGTGCGCGGCTGCGTCACCTGGTACGCGCCCACCGACCTCACCCGCCTCGCCGAGGACCACCCGCCGGGCCGCTTCGACCCGCGGGACCCCGCCTCGCGCGAGGCGCTGCTGCTCGGGGCCGCCCCGGCCGCCGCCCCCGGCCCGGCCCGGGACGCCAGCCCCGCCCTGCGGGTGACGCCGGCGGCGCCGCCGTTCCTGCTGCTGCACGGCACCGAGGACGAGCTCGTGCCCTGCGCGCAGAGCGACCGCCTCGCGACGGCGCTGCGGGCGGCGGGGGTGCCGGTCGAGCAGGTACGGGTGCCCGGCGCGAACCACCTGTGGCTGGGGCTCGCGGAGGAGGAGGTCGAGCGGGTCTTCGCGCGGACGGCCGGGTTCGTCACCCGGCACTGCGCCCGGGAAGCCGGCGGGTAGGAGGATAATCCGCTGGGTATCCGATCATCCGAGGAGCCATGAGTCATCGCGCCGCCAACCTGCCCCAGCTCCTGTCCGAGGCCCGCCGCTGGTTCGAGGACGCCCTGTTCGCCAGCATGGAGGCGGCCGGCGAGCAGCCGGTGACCACGGCGCAGGCGTCCGTCTTCGCGATGCTCGACGCCGAGGGCACCACCGTCTCCGAACTCGCCCGGCGGATGGGTGTCACCCGGCAGACGGCCCATCAGGCGGTGCACGGACTCATCGGCATGGGCCTGCTGGAGCAGGAACCCGACCCCGGCTCCGCCCGGCGGCGGCTGATCCGGATGACCGCCGAGGGGCGGCGCGTGCACGAGCGCGCGCAGGCCACGATCGGGGTGATCGAGTCGGTGCTGGTGGAGCGCGTCGGCGCGGACGCCGCGCGCGCCCTGGAGGGCGCGCTGCGCTCCGACTGGGGCGCGCCCCCGCTGGTCGCGGCTCCCTGAGCGGTCTCACGAGGCCGCGTTCCGCTCCGCTGCGGGGACCGGTACCACCTCGATGCGCTGCACGGCCCGGCTGAGCACCAGCACGCCCACGACGATCAGCAGCGCCCCGCACAGCTCGGGCACCAGCCACCATCCGGTGCGGACGCGTTCGCCGAAGAGGACGATGCCGAGGGTCAGGCTCACCACCGCGTCGCCGATGGTCAGCGCGGGCTGCGCCGCGGCCAGCGGACCGGCCTGCAACGCGTTCTCCAGCAGCAGTACGGCGGCGACACCGGCGAGCGCGAAACCGTACGTCTGCCAGGACCGCAGGAACGCCGTGAGGCCGTGGTCGGCGAAGGTGCCGCTCGCCGACTTCAGCAGGGCGGCGGTCAGGGCGTTGCCCGTCGCGGAGGCGGCCGCCAGCAGCGCGGCGCGCCGGGCGGGCGGGCGGCCCGGGCCGGCCAGTCCCACCAGAGCGGCCATCACGCCGGCGCACAGCAGCAGGACCGGCAGCCACCGCGCGAGCGGTGCCTGGTCGGTCGCCCCGTGCGGGGCCGCCGCGAGCAGCAGGACGGCGAGGCCCGCGACACAGCCGCCGACCCCCCACCAGCCCGAGCGTGGCAGCCGCCGGTGCATCAGCGGGGCGGCGACGAGCAGCGCGAAGGGCAGTTCCAGGATGAACAGCGGCTGTACCAGGGCCAGCGGGCCGTTGACCAGGGCGAGGCTCTGGAACAGCGCGGCGCAGGCCACACCGGCCATGCCGATCATCCAGATGGGCCGGTGCACCAGCTCCACGAGCAGGCGCAGCCCGCCGCGGGTGCTGGCCGACGCCGCCTTGCGCTGGAACGCGGTGCCCACGGCGTTGCTCGCCGCTCCCGCGACGGCGAACACCGCGGCGAGTTCGATCACGGCTCTCTCCCGCCTGCGGCAGACCTCCCGGAATCGGACGCCTTTCAGCCTACGGAAGGCGGCGCGGGCGCGCCGTGCGGGCGGGGCGTCCGCCTCGCCCCGGTGGCGGGGCTCAGCCGAACAGCGGGAAGCGGTCGGCCGCCGGACCCGGGGCGGCGCGCTCGGTATCGGTGGGCGCGGCGCGGCCGGTGCGTACACGCGCGTAGTGGGCGTTGCTCCACTTCGGCGGGCCGGGCAGGCCGTCGAGGGCCACGCTGCCGCCCCGGCCGGCCCCTCGGGGGAGGGCCCCGGCGCGTGCGTCAGTGCCGCGCCCAGGTCGAGGTGGTGGGCGGTCGCCCCCACCGCGAGCGAGGTGATCGGGACGCCGGCCGTCGGCGTCGGCCGCCTCGGCTGTCGTCGCCGGCCTCTGCGACGGGGAGTCGTGGCAGCGACGAGGGCTCGCGCGGGTTGCGGCCCGGTGGCTGTGCCGCTCGCGGGGCACCGGGACGCACATGACCCCGGGCCGCCTCGTGGGCGGTCCCGGGTCATGTGTCGGCGGGGGTGCGCTCAGGCGGCGGCGATGCGCTTGGCCAGCTCCCGCGCCTTGGTGGCGGCGTCCTCCAGGGCACGGTCACGGGAGGCCTCGTACAGCGGGACCAGTTCGGCCATCGCCGGGTTCACGGTCGCCATGGTCAGCTCGGGGACGATGAAGTCCACGTCCAGGCCGAGGCCCGTGCCGAGCGCGGCGTTGAGGTAGTTCTGCACGTACTCGAAGTCCTCGCGCGGGGTGCCCGGCGCGTAGGAGCCGCCCCGGCTGGCGACGACGGTCACCGGGGTGCCCTTGGCGGACTGGGTCTCGCCCGCGGTGCGGCCCATCAGGATCACGTTGTCCAGCCAGGCCTTGAGGGTGGAGGGGATCGTGTAGTTGTACATCGGCGCGCCGATCAGCACCGCGTCGGCCTGCTCCAGCTCCTCTATCAGCTTGACGCGCTCGGCGAACGCGGCGGCCTGCTCGGGGGTGTGGGTGTCCGGGTCGGTGAAGCCGGCGAGGTGGGTGTCGGCGGTGATGTGCGGAACGGGCTGCGCCGCGAGGTCGCGGTAGATGACCGTGCCCTCGGGGTGCTCCTCCTGCCAGTGCTTGCGGAAGGCCTCCGTGACGACACGCGAGGCCGACGCCTCGGCCGGGAACACGGAGGAATCGATGTGGAGCAGGGTGGCCATGGGTGTCTCCAGAAAAGAGCGGGAACAGCCGGACGCCGGAAGCGCGGGCTGATGTTTCGTACTGGACTACTTTTAGCACATGAACTTACTTTTCTTCAGCACCCTACGGCGGGGTAGTACCCTGACGACATGGACGAGAACCACGACAGTGCGGCCTGCAAGCGGGTGGACGACGGCATCACCCGCGTCTTCCAGCTCCTCGGCAAGCGCTGGAGCGGGCCCATCGTGGCCGTCCTGGTGGGACAGCCCGCCTACTTCACCGACCTGCGGCGGGCCGTCCCCGGCATCAGCGAGCGCATGCTCTCCGACCGGCTCGCCGAACTGGGCGCGGCCGGCCTCGTCCTGCGCGAGGTCGACGAGGGCCCCCCGCTGCGCGTCTCCTACCGGCTGACCGAGGCCGGCGCCGCCCTCGAGCCCGCCCTCCGCGAACTGGCGCAGTGGGCCAAGGACCACCTCCCGGACGTCCCGGAGTGCACGGGGGCCGCCCTGGACCGGCCGCGGCGGGCATCGGCCTGACCCTCCCGGGCCACCGCCGAACGGAGGCTGCCGCGGTACCGGCCGAGCCCGTCAGTCCAGGATCGTGGCGAGGCCGCGGCGGCGAAGCTCGGCCAGAGCCTCGAGCATGGCCTCGATCTGCTCGGGGGAGTGCCCGACCCAGTCCTTCAGCTCCGACACGACGCGCACGGGCTCGCGGGTGCGGTAGGAACGGGTGGGGTTGCCCGGCAACTTCTTGTCGGTGACGTTGGGATCGTCCTCCAGCTCACCGGTCGGCTCCACCACGTAGATCCGGCCCGGCCCGTCGCCGGCCGCCAGCTCCGCGCCCCAGGCGGCGGCGTCCAGCGTCTCGGAAAAATAGACATGGCGGGAGACGCGCCCTTCCTCGTAGTTGGACGCGTGGCCGGGGGTCAGCACATCCCCGGGAACGAGGTCTGCCTTCGTACCGTGCAGGTACGTCCCCGCCTCGTACACCTGGAAGGGGACAGGGGCGTTGGTCATGGGCTGCTCCTTGGGCCTGGACTCGGGCCAACAGGAAACCACGGCAGCCCCGTTGGTCCGCCAGGCGGCCTGCCGTGGTTCCCCCGCACTGCCCGGTCACGACCCGGTGGGCGGTCGCCGTCCCGCGCGCCGGCGCCGGCCGTCTCAGTCGACCGGCCAGGTGTGTACCGGGGCGTTGAGGTGCATGTAGTCGATGTACACCTCGGTCATCCTGCGCAGCGCCTCATGCCGGCCGGCGTGCGCGGTGGCGTCGACGTGGTGGCACATCTCCTTCTGCCACACCGCTCCGTTGCGCGCCGTCACACACCGCTGCTCGATCACCCCGAGCAGCGGCTCCCGCCAGGCCGCGTCCATACCGGAGTGCTCCAGGCCCCGGTGCGCGAGCGGCAGCAGCCGGCGCAGCACCAGCTCCGGCGCCGGCACCTCGCCCATCCCGGGCCAGTACAGCGGCGCGTCGATGCCCAGCCGGGCGGCCGTGTGCAGATTGTCCTCGGCGGCGGCGAAGGACATCCGCGACCACACCGGCCGGTCCCCCTCCACCAGCGCCCGGGTCAGACCGTAGTAGAAGGCCCCGTTGGCGAGGGTGTCGGCGACGGTCGGGCCGGCGGGCAGCACCCGGTTCTCCACCCGGATGTGCGGACGGTCGTGGGCGACGGCGTACACCGGCCGGTTCCAGCGGTAGATCGTGCCGTTGTGCAGGGTGAGTTCGGCCAGTTCGGGGACGTCGCCGCGGTCCAGTGTCTCCATCGGGTCCTGCGCGTCGCACAGCGGAAGGAGGGCCGGGAAGTAGCGCAGATTCTCCTCGAACAGGTCGAAGACGCTGTTGATCCACCGCTCCCCGAACCACACCCGCGGCCGCACCCCCTGCACCTTGATCTCCTCCGGCCGGGTGTCGGTGGCCTGCTCGAACAACGGGATCCGGGTCTCGTGCCACAACTCCTTGCCGAACAGGAACGGCGAGTTGGCCGCGAGCGCGACCTGCACCCCGGCGATCGCCTGCGCCGCGTTCCAGTAGCCGGCGAACTCCTCCGGCGACACCTGGAGGTGGAACTGCGTGCTGGTGCACGCGGCCTCCGGGGTGATCGTGTCGGCGTAGGTCCGCAACCGGTCCGTTCCGTCGATCTCGATGCGCAGATCCTCGCCGCGGGCCGCGAAGACCTGGTCGTTGAGCAGCCGGTAGCGGGGGTTCTCCGACAACGCGTCCTCGCCGATCTCCTCCTGCCGCAGGGTGGGCAGGATCCCGATCATGATCAGCCGGGCGCCGGCCGACCGGGCCCGCTCGTCGGCGTGGTTCAGCGCGGCCCGGATCTCCCCCTCCCAGGCGTCCGGACCGCCCGCGGTCAGCCGCCGGGGCGGCACGTTGATCTCCAGGTTGAACCGGCCCAGCTCGGTGGACCACGCGGGGTCGGAGATCGCCGCCAGCACATCGGTGTTGCGCATCGCCGGCTCGCCGGCGTCGTCCACCAGGTTCAGCTCCATCTCCAGGCCGACCTGCGGACGCTCGGCCTCGAAACGCGCCTCGCGCAGCATCTGCGCGAACGCCTCCAGACACGCCTGCATCTTGATCCGGTACCGGCGGCGGTCCTCGCGGGTGAAGACGAGCGCCGGGACGTCCCGTCCCATCGGCCCTCCCAGGTCCCCTCGTCGGACACCTTCCTCTCCAGCGTCGCACCGGGGGGGGTCCGGGCACCATGCAGGCCGGGGGAGGAGGCGGTGGCCGGCCGCCCGGCCGGGGTGAGGGGACCGGCGGTGCCACTGCGGGAGTGAGGGGCGAGGGTGGTCCGGCCGGTCGGGACGTCTCGCGGCGGTCAGGGCTTCTTGCGGGCCACGCCGCCGTAGAAACCTATCTCCTCGGAGCGGGGCGGCGGCGGGGTGTCCGGGCGCCAGAACGGGACCTGGGCCAGGCCCGGTTCCACCAGCTCGAAACCGTCGAAGAACCGCTCCACCTCGGCCCGGCCGCGCAGGTTCAGGGACGCGGTGGCGTTGGTGTAGACGGCCTGGGCGTCGGTGCGGTCGGCGAAGTCGCCCGTGGCGTGCGACAGCACCAGGAAGCTCCCGGCGGGCAGCGCTTCGCGCAGCGTGGCGACGACCTCGGCGGGCCGGTCCGTGTCGGCCAGGAAGTGCAGGATGGCGACGAGGAGCAGGGCCACCGGCTGATCGAAGTCGATGAGCTGGCGGACGTCGGGGTGGTCGAGCACGGCGCGCGGGTCGCGCAGGTCGCCGAGGACGATACGGGTCGTACCGGACCGGCTGAGCAGGGCGTTGCCGTGCGCGGCGACGATCGGGTCGTTGTCGACGTAGGCCACGCGGACGTCGGGCGCCACCGTCTGGGCCACCTCGTGCACGTTCGGGGACGTGGGCAGCCCGGTGCCGATGTCCAGGATCTGCCGGATCCCGCTGCCCACCACGTACCGGACGGCACGCTGCAGGAAGGCGCGGTTCGCCCGGACACCGATGCGTGCCTCGGGGGCCGCGGCGGCCAGTGCGTCGCCCGCCCGCTGGTCCACCTCGTAGTTGTCCTTGCCGCCCAGCAGATAGTCGTAGATCCGCGCGGGGTGCGGCTTGCTGGTGTCGATGGTGACGGCCTCGTAGCCGTTCTCTGTCACGCTGTGCTCCTCTCGGCGGCCGGCCCGGCCTCGGTCCGCGACGGCCGGGCCCAGCCTCCCACAGGAACTTCCCGGAGGGTCACGGGAGTTCCCGCAGGCCCGGGGTGGTAGGCGCGGCCGGGGCGGCCCGCCCTTTGAGCACCACCCTCCGGTTACGAGCCGTCGCTCTCCGGCCGTCGGCCGACGGTTCGGCGGGGGCCGCCCGAGGACCTCACCCAGCCGGCTCCCGTCAGGTGGCACACGCACCACCGGGGACGGAGAGTCGGAACAGACCGGCGGTGCGGGCACGTCCGCCGGCCGTCCCCCACGGACCGGCACGCCGTCTCGGCCGCCCAGGCGGCGGCGGGCCGCCCGGCAGGGGCGGGGAACGGTAAATCCATTGCGCTCGGGCCGTTCCCCGCCCCGTCGGTCGCCGGGCCGCCGCCCGCCCGAAAACGATGTGCGCCGGTGCCGGCGCCCGCGCAGGCCGACCGGATGAAGGCCCGCTCCGCCACCGCCACCATGGCCCGGCGCGCGGACCGGATGCCGGCCGGGCTGGAGCCGCGGCGGCGCGCCGAGAAGACGGCGCGGATCCGGCTGCCCGAACCCGCCCCCTGCGGGCGGACACCGCTCGGCGCGATCAGCCTCGCCACGTCCTACGGCGGCCACCGCGTCCTCGCCGGGGTGGACCTCGCCGTGGGCCGGGGCGGCCGACTGGTGGTGCTCGGCCTGAACGGCGCCGGCAAGACCACCCTGCCGCGGATCCCGGCCGGCGCGGAGCGCCCCGACGCCGGCCGCGTGGTGCACGGGCACGCGCCGCGGCTGGGCCGCTTCGCCCAGGAGCACGACACGCTCGACCCCCGGCGCACGGTCCTGGAGAACCTGGCCTTGGCCGCACCGCACCTGACCCCGGGCGAGGCCCGGCGCGTCCTGGGCGCCTGCCTGTTCACCGGGGACGACGCCGACAAGCCCGCGGCGTGCTGTCGGGCGGCGAGAAGACCCGGCCGGCACTGGCCGGCCTGGTCCACTCCGGGGCGAACGTGCTGCTGCTGTACGAGCCGGCCAACCACCTCGACCCGGACTCCCGCGCCGAGGTGCTGGACGCGGTCGGCTCGTATCCCGGCGCGATCGTGAAGGTCACCCACCGATCGTGAAGGTCACCCACGACGAGGGCGCCATCGACGCCCTGCGCCCCGACCGGGTCCTGCTGCCGGCCGCCGGCGAGGACCTGTGGAGCGAGGGCCACCGCGACCTGATCGCCCTCGCCTGACCCGGGACAGGTCCGTACGGCGGTACAGGTCCGTACGGCGGTTCAGGTCCGTACCGCGGTCAGAAATGCGTGCCGCCGTCGACGCGGATCTCGGTCCCGGTGATGAACGCGCCGTCCCGCGAGCCGAGCATCGCCACGACGGAGGCAACCGTCTCCGGGCCGGCGAACCCCTGGCCGAGCGCCGGGGAGAGCTTGGCGAACAGGCTCATGTCGGCGTCGGCGGGCAGCCCGGGCCCGTTGCTCAGCCCGCTGGCGCCGCTGCCGTCGGTCATCCCGCTGGAGATGGAACCGGGCTGGACGGCGGTGAAGCGGATGCCCCGGCTCGCGTACTCGGAGGCGAGCGCGTGCGTCATCGACTGGATGCCGCCCTTGCTCGCCGCGTACGCCGCCATATAGGGGTGCGCGAAGACGGCCGAGGTGGAGCTGAAGTTGACGACCGCCGCGTCCCGGCCCGCCAGCAGCGCCGGGATCGCCTCGCGGATCACGAGGAACGTGCCGACCAGGTTCACCTGGAGGACGCGGGTGAACTCCTCCAGGCTCGTCTCGTGCGAGTGCGAGGAGCGCAGGATCCCGGCGGCGTTGACCAGCACGTCCAGCCCGCCGAGCGCGGCCGTCGCGGCGGCGACACCGGCGCGTACGGAGGTCTCGTCGGCGACGTCGATGACGACGGTGGTGAGCCGGTCCGCGTACCCGGCCGCCTTCTCCGCGGTGTCCCGCAGGCCCCGCTCGCTCACGTCCGCGGCCACCACGCTGCCGCCCTCGGCGAGGACGCGCAGCACGGTGGCCTGGCCGATGCCGGAGCCGCCCCCGGTGATCAGCGCGCGGCGGCCTTCGTAGCGGTTCATGTGTTCTCCTGCCCGGCCCGCCGGGGCGCGGCGGGCCCTGTACGACGCCGGTTCTCTTGCCGTCCGGCGCCCGATAGCCTTCACGTTACGCCTAGGTGGCACGTTTTGCCATTTCGGCATCGCGTGCCGCCCAGGCTCGTCGGGTCGTACTCTTCTGGGATGAGCACCAAGCCCCCCACCTCCCTCACCGAGCGCCGCAAGGCCGCGACCCAGCTGGACATCGCCCACGCGGCGGCGGAGCTGTTCGCCGCGCAGGGGCCGCACGCGACCACCGCCGAGGAGATCGCCCGGCACGCGGGCGTGGCGCTGCGCACCTTCTACCGCTACTTCCGCTCCAAGCAGGACGCGGTGAGCCCCCTGCTCGCGGCCGGCGCCGACCGGTGGCGGGCGCTGCTGGAGGCGGCCGAGCCCGGGGCGGGTCTGCCGCGGGCGCTGGAGGCGGCGGTCGAGGAGTCGCTGGCGGCACCCGACGAGGAGGCCGCCGCGGCGCTGGAGCGGACGCGGGGACTGCTGCGGGCCGCCGCGGACGATCCCGCGCTGCGCGCGGTCTGGTACCGGGTGAACCAGGAGTCGGAGGAACGGCTCGTCCCGGTCGTCACCCGGCTGGCGGACGGCAGCCTGGAGGTCTTGCAGGTGCGCCTGGTCGCGGCGGCCGCCACGGACGCGATCCGCATCGCGCTGGAGACCTGGGCCGCCACGGAGGCGGGCGTCACGGGCGAGGGGTCACCGGCCGCGCTCGCACTCCGCTGCCTGCGCCAACTCCTGGGCGGACTGGAGGAGTTGCCGCCCGGCGGCGACCGGTAGGACGGCCGGCTCGCATCCCGGGCCGGGGCCGTTGTCAGTGGGTGCCCCTAACGTGAACAGCAGTCGGGGACCCGCCGGAACGGCCGCGGGTCCGTCTTGGGGAGGGGTCTGCCATGTCCACGGGGTCCGCGGTGTCGACGACGTACCTGGAGCTGTCACAGGAGGGCGGCGGCGCCCACAAGTTCTACGAGGTGACCGTCGACGGCCGGGTCGTGACGGTGCGCTACGGCAGGATCGGCGCCGCCGGGCAGACGCAGACGACGACGTTCCCGACCGAGGAGAAGGCGCGGGCCGCCGCCGCGAAGAAGGCCGGCGAGAAGATCCGCAAGGGGTACGCGCCGGCCGTCCAAGGGCAGCGCGCGCCGCGTGCGGTGACCCGACGTCAGGTCAGCTCGGCACCCTCCACGGCGCGGGCCGTGGCACCGGTGCTGTGGCGGTTCCGCACCGGCTCGGCCGCGTTCGGCATCCACGTGGACGACGAGCGCTGCTGGGTGGGCAACCAGGCCGGTGACGTCTACACCCTGGACCACGAGGGCGCCGTGCTGGCCCGCTTCAGCCTGCCGGACGGCGTGAAGTGCCTGGTTGCCGACGACTTCTGGATCTACGCCGGCTGCGACGACGGCACGGTGTACGACCTGTCCTCCAAACTGCCCTTCGCCGCCTACGACATCGCCGCCGACGTCGACATCTTCTGGCTGGACATCCACGAGGGCGTCCTGGACGTCTCGGACCGCGCCGGCCGGCTCACCGTCATCGACCACGAGGACGAACACCAGTGGTCCCGCCGCAGCCAGGGCGAGCACGCCTGGATGGTCCGCGCCGACGACCGGGCCGTCTACCACGGCCACCAGCGTGGCGTCACCGCCTACGCGCCGGACGGCGGCGGCGAGTTGTGGCACACGCCCACCAACGGCGGCGTGCTGTTCGGCTGGCAGGAGCGGGAGGCGGTGTACGCGGGCACCGCGCACCGCGTGGTCCAGCGGCTGTCGAAGGCCACCGGCGCGATCGAGGCGACGTACGCCTGCGACAGCGCGGTGTACTCGTGCGCCACCTCACCCGGCGGCCGCTTCGTCTTCGCCGGGGACGCGGCCTCCTCCGTCTACTGCTTCGACCAGCACGGCACGCGGCTGTGGAAGCTGGGCACGGGCGGCGGCTCGGCGCTGTCGATGCAGTACCGCGACGAGCGGCTGTACCTGGTCACCACCGACGGCTCCCTGGTCTGCGTCGACGCGAGCGAGGCGGCGATCGCCGCGGCCCAGCAGGGCACCGTCCCGGTGGTGCGGGACGTCAAGCTCGCCGCCGCCACCCCGACGTACGCCCCGGCCACGGCCGTGACCGCGGTCTCCACGGTCGACCGGGCACCCGCCGGAGCGATCGTGGTCGAATGCGTCCAGGAGGCCGGCCGGGTCCGGGTGCACGTCGTCTCCGAAGGCTACGACCACTCCTGGAACGTCCAGTTCCCCCGCGCGATACGCGAACCCGGCGCCCGCTACGTCGTGGACGCCCTGCACCCCGCGTCGGGCGGCTTCTACCGAGTCCGCGGCGACATCCACCGCCTCCTGTGACCCGGCCCCGGGCCGCCGAAGCCGTACGGTCGTCAGGGCACGGCACGCAGCGGCCGGCAGGCAACGGCCCGTTCCTCCGCCCCGCCCCGCCCGTCCGGCTCCACCCGGTACAGCCGGGCGTCCGGCCTCCGGGACACCGCCTCCGTCAGACCCCCGTCCGTGAACAGGACGGCCACGCCGCCCTCCAACGCCCAGCCGGCGGGCAGCGCCCCACTGCCGGGCGGATGCCGCGCGCACCGATTCCTGCGGCCCGCTCGCCGCTCTGCGGGACGGGCTGGGGCTGGTGCCGGATTCGGTGGGCCCGCAGTCAGGGGAGCACGGGCGCCGCCCGTTCCAGTACCTCCCGTGCGGCGGGCAGTGCCTCGGTGCGGTCCTGGGGGACCAGGCCGATGCGGGTGCGGCGGTCCAGGAGGTCGGAGTCGTCCAGGGCGCCCTCGTGGCGGATCGCCCAGAGGAGTTCGGCGCGGGTGACGGGGTGGCCGGGGAGCACGGGCTCTGCCAGGCCGGGGTTCTCGGTGACGAGGGCGTGGACGGCCACGGCCTCGGTGCCGTAGCGGTGGACCAGGCGGCGGGGTGCGGGCAGCGCGCGCAGACGGTCGGGGGCGGCGGCGCCGACCAGCGGCAGGGCCGCGGTGGGGGAGGGGGCCGCGCGCAGGCCCCTCGCCTCGGCGGCGGCGTCCACGGCGTCCTGCGCCATCCGCCGGTAGGTGGTCAGCTTGCCGCCGACCACGGTGGTGACACCATCGGGCGAGGTGAGCACCGCGTGCCGGCGGGAGATGTCCGAGGTGCGGGCCCGGGTATCGGCCCCGGAGCCGGGCGAGGTGTCGAGCAGGGGACGCAGCCCGGCGAAGGCGCCGACCACCTCCTCCCGCGCCACGGGGGCGTCCAGCACCGAACCGAGCACGTCGAGCAGGAAGCCGATGTCGGTCTCGGGCACCTCGGGCACGTCCGGGACCCCGTCGTCCACCGGTTCGTCGGTCAGCCCGACGTAGACCCGGCCGTCTCCCTGCGGCAGCACCAGCACGAAGCGGTTGGTCTCCCCGGGGATCGGGATGTGCAGCCCGGCCGGCAGGGCGCCGAGCCGCTCGGAGCGCAGGACCAGATGGGTGCCGCGCGACGGGCGGATCCGGATGCCCTCGGCGAGGGCGCCCGCCCACACCCCGGCCGCGTTGATCACGGCCCGCGCCCGGATCTCGCCCTCCTCGCCGGTGAGTTCGTCCCGGATCCGGGCGCCCGCCCCGGTCAGCTCCAGCGCCCGCACCCGGGTCAGCACCCGCGCGCCGTGCGCGGCGGCCGTCCGGGCCAGGGCGGTCACCAGACGGGCGTCGTCGGTCACCCGGCCGTCCCAGGACAGCAGCCCGCCGCGCAGTCCGGCCGCGCGGACCGAGGGCGCCAGATGCCGGGCCTCGGTCGCCGGCAGCCGGCGCGGCGCGGGCAGCACCTGCCGCGGTGTACGGGCGGCCACCCGCAGCATGTCCCCGGCCCGGAAGCCGGCCCACGCCAGCGCGGCCTGGGCCCGGGACACCAGCGGGGTCAGCGGCAGCACGAACGGCTGGGCGGCCACCAGGTGCGGCGCCGTACGGGTCATCAGCACCCCGCGCTCCACCGCGCTCTCGTGGGCGACGTCGAACTGCCCCGAGGCCAGATAGCGCAGCCCCCCGTGGATCAGCTTCGAGCTCCAGCGGGAGGTGCCGAAGGCCAGGTCGTGGGCGTCCACCGCGATGACGTCCAGCCCGCGGGCCGCCGCGTCCAGGGCCGCCCCGGCGCCCGTCGCGCCGAGCCCGACCACCAGGACGTCGGCCACCCGGCCGTCGGCGGCCTCGGCCAGTTCCCGGCGGCGCCGGTGTGCGCTCAGGGACGAGCCGGGCGCGGCCTCGGTGTCGCTCATGGCGTCAGGGTCCTCTCCAGAAGGGTGCGCAGCTCACCGAGGAACGCGGCGGAGTCCAGCTCCGGATCGTCCTCGTCGGTCATCGTGCGCAGGGACAGGGTGAAGGACTGCACGGTCAACAGCAGGGCGCGGGCCTGCCGTTCGGTGTGGCCGGGCCGTACGGAGCCGTCCGCGTGGCCCTCGCGCAGCGCGTCGCCCAGCAGCGCCAGCAGCGCCTCCTGGCTCGCGCCGCGCCGGTCGAGGACGTAGGGCAGCAGCAGTTCCGGATCGACGTCGACGATCTTGCGGAAGAGGGGATGCGCCCGGAACGCCTCGACGCCGGCCACCAGCCCGTCCACGATCCGGGTGCGCGTGGCGACGCCGGGCGCGGGCCGCGGGATCGCCCGGGTGGCCACGTCGATCCACTCCCGGGTCATCAGATCGCCCACCAGCGTCCGCAGGTCCGGCCAGCGCCGGTAGAGCGTCATCCGGGAGACCCCGGCGCGGCGGGCGACGTCGGCGAGCGTGGTGCGCCGCACCCCGACGGCCAGCACACAGTCGCGTACCGCGTCGAGCACGGGATCGCCGTCCGAACCGTTGTGACGAATAGGCGTCATGTGTCACAGTGTAACGCCCCGGGAGCGGGACGGAAGCGGCACCGCTCCCGCACGGCTCACGATGACCGCCACCGCCCGGCCCACCGACCCTGTGAGGACGACCGTTCAATGGACATGCTGTGGAACGGCTGGGGCGACCCGGCCAAGGCGGCACCGCTGCCCGACTCGGTGACCGGGCTGCTGCGCGACCTGCTCGGTGTCAAGCCGCGCAGCACGCCCGCCCCCGGCCTGGCGGACCTCCGCCCGCCCGCCGTCACGGTCCGGCCCGCGGCCCTGAAGGCCCTCGCGGAGGCCGTCGGCGGCGAGGAACACGTCCGCACGGACGCCGAGAGCCGCATCCGGCACACCCGCGGCAAGTCCACCCCCGACCTGCTGCGCATCCGCGCCGGAGACGTCGCCGGCACACCCCAGGCCGTCGTCCTGCCCGCCGGTCACGACGAGGTCCTCGCCGTGCTGCGCGCCTGCGCCGCGCACGGCCTGGCCGTCGTCCCCTTCGGCGGCGGCACCTCCGTGGTGGGCGGACTCGCCCCGCACCGCGGCATGTTCGTCGCCCTGGACCTGCGCCGCATGAACGGCCTGCTCGACCTGGACCCCGTCTCGCGCACCGCCGTCCTCCAGCCCGGCCTGCGCGCCCCCGAGGCCGAACGCCGGCTCAACGAACGCGGCTACACCCTCGGCCACTTCCCGCAGTCCTTCGAGTGGGCCACCATCGGCGGATTCGCCGCCGCCCGCTCCAGCGGACAGGCGTCCGCCGGATACGGCCGCTTCGACGAGATGGTGCTCGCCCTCACCCTCGCCACCCCCGAGGGCACCCTCGACACCGGCCGCGCCCCGCGCTCCGCCGCAGGACCCGACCTGCGCCAGCTGATCCTCGGCTCGGAGGGCGCCTTCGGCGTCATCACCTCCGTCACCGTACGGATCCGCCCGCTGCCCGAGACCCGGGTGTACGAGGGCTGGCGGTTCGGCTCCTTCCAGGAGGGCACCGACGCGCTGCGCCGGCTCGCCCAGGACGGGCCCCGGCCGACCGTGCTGCGCCTGTCCGACGAGACCGAGACGCTCATCGGACTCGCCCAGCCCGACGCGATCGGCACCGGCCCGGAACAGGGCGGCGCCGGATGCCTGGCGATCACCGGCTACGAAGGCACGGCGGAGGACACCGCGCACCGGCGTGCCCGGGCCGCTGACGTCCTGACGGCCTGCGGCGGCACCCTGATCGGCGCCGAACCCGGCGAACGCTGGGCGCACGGCCGCTACTCCGCGCCGTATCTGCGCGACGCCCTGCTCGACGTGGGCGCCTTCGCCGAGACCCTGGAGACCGCCGCGTTCTGGTCCCGGATCCCCGAGCTGTACACGGCCGTCCGTACCGCCCTGACCGACACCCTCACCCAGGCCGGCACCCCGCCCCTGGTGATGTGCCACATCTCCCACGTGTACGAGAACGGCGCCTCGCTGTACTTCACCGTCGTCAGCGCCCAGGGCGAGGACCCGGTGGCCCACTGGACGCCCGCCAAGCACGCCGCCAACGAGGCCGTACTCGCCGCCGGCGGCACCATCTCCCACCACCACGGGGTGGGCACCGACCACCGCGACTGGTACGTCCGCGAGGCCGGCCCGCTCGGCGTCTCGGCGCTGCGCGCCGTCAAGCGGCGCCTGGACCCCGACGGCCTGCTCAACCCCGGCGTCCTGCTGCCCACCGACTGACCCCGCCCGATCCGACCGCCTGCCTCGGAGGCCCACCGATGCGCCAGTTCACCGCCGTCGTCAACCCCACCGCGGGCGGCTCCACCGGGGCGGCGACCCTGCTCCGGCTGGCCCGGCTGCTCCGCGAGGCCGGGGCCGGGCTGGAGACGGAGTATAGCCACAGCCTCGCCCACGCCCAGGACATCGCCCGTACGGCCGGTGAACGCGGCCGGATCGTGCTGGCCGTGGGCGGCGACGGCATCGCCGGCGGCATCGGCGGCGCGCTCAGCGGCACCGGCACCGTCCTGGGCCTCGTACCCGCCGGACGCGGCAACGACTTCGCCCGCGCGCTGCGTCTGCCGGCCGAGCCCGAGGCGCTGGCGGACATCCTGCTGCACGCCGAGCCCCGGCCCGTCGACACCATCGAGGTGGAGTCGGCCACCCACCCGCGCACGGTGGTGCTGGGCAGCGTGTACGCCGGTGTCGACGCGGAGGCCAACCGGCACGCCAACAACGCCCGGCTGCTGCGCGGCGCCGCCTCCTACTACGCGGGCGGACTGCGCGCCGTCACCTCCTGGCGGCCCGCCGACTACCGCGTCACCGTCGACGGGGCGGAGCACACCCACCGCGGCTACACCGTCGTGGCGGCCAACTCCCCTTATTACGGCTCGGGCCGGCTGATCGCACCCGACGCGCGGGTGGACGACGGGCTGCTCGACATCGTGCTGATCCGCGAGGCCCCGCGCCGGCTGTTCTTCGCCCTGATGAACGAACTGCGGACCGGCGCCCACGTCCGCCGCCCCGAGGTACGGGTCCTGCGCGGCCGGGAGCTGCGCATCGAGGCGGGCCGGCCCGTCCCCTACGGCGCCGACGGCGAGGTGGACGCCACCCTGCCGGTCACCCTGCGGATCCGCCCCGCCGACCTGCCGGTCCTGTACTGACCCGGTCCTGCCAACTCGCCTGTGAATTCCGGGGATTCACGAGGCATCACCCGCCCTTGCCCGGGTAGGCGGTAGGTGCCTGGGGAGGGGTGGTGGGCCGGATGACAGCGGAGCGGGCCGAGGGTGTGGTGCGGGCGGTCGTCGTGTCCGACGGGCGGCTGCTGCTGGTCCCGGAGCAGGGCGGCTGGGGGCTGCCCTCGGGCATCCCGCAGCCGGCCGAGACACCCCAGGCCACCGCCGCGCGGGTCGTCTACGAGCTCACCGGGTACCTGGTCGACGGCACCGAGGCGCTGGACCAAGGGGACGCCGACGGCGGGACGACCATCCTGTGCCGCCTGCTGACCGAGTCACCGTCCGACGGCGGCCGCCTCACCCCCGACCACCTGCGCTGGGCATCGGCGGAGCAGGCCGCCGACACCCCCCTGCCGCCCCCGGTACGCCACTACCTCCAGGGCCACACACCCCCCGTCTGACCCCCACTCCTCCAACCACGGCCCGGCGGCCTTGCGGCCACCCGCCACCGGCCGTCCGGCCACCCGCCCCGCCCCCTCCCTCCGCTTGCGGTGCCGTCCGGCGGGGGTTTCAGTGATGTAGGGACCCCTCGTGGGTCCCTCGCGTTGCCGACAGCGCGGATTGCCCTCGCGGACGCCGCTCGCGGAGTTGCGCCGCGGACGGGCCGGCCCCCCACGCGCGCCAGGAGCTGTCATGTCGATGTCGTTCGGTGCACCGTTCGGTTCGTCGGACCCCTTCAGCGAGCTGCTGAACCGGTTCTTCGGTATGTCGCCGGCGTCATCGCCCCCGGCGGTGCAGCGCGTCCCCATCGGACGGCTGCTGACCGAGTCCGCGCAGGAACTGCTCAACCTGGCCGCGCAGCGGGCCGCCGCCGACGGCACCTCCGACCTGGACACCGAACACCTGCTGTGGGCGGCCACCCGGGTCGAACCGTCGCGCCGGCTGCTCTCCCAGGCGGGCGTCGAGCCCGACACCCTCGCCGCCGAGCTGGCCAAGGTGCTGCCCCGCGAGTCCGGCACGCCCTCCGCGGAACCGGGCCTGACGCCCGCGGCCAAGCGCACGCTGCGCGCCGCCTTCGCCCGGTCGCAGGCCGCCGGCGTGTCCTACATCGGCCCCGAGCACATCCTCGGCGCCCTGATCGGCGACAGCGACACCGGCGCCGCCCGGCTGCTACGGGCCGAGGGCCTGGACCCGGGGCGGCTGGCCGGCCTCACCGAACAGTCGGCACCGCGCCCCGAGGCGGCCCCCGCCGAGCGCGGCCGGCCGGCCACCACCCTGGACGAGTTCGGCCGCGATCTGACCGAGGAGGCCAAGGCCGGCAAGCTGGACCCGGTCGTCGGGCGGGCCGAGGAGATCGAGCAGACGGTGGAGATCCTCTCCCGGCGCTCCAAGAACAACCCCGTGCTGATCGGCGAACCGGGCGTCGGCAAGACCGCGATCGTGGAGGGGCTCGCCCAGCGCATCGTCGCCGGCGAGGTCCCCGACACCCTGAAGGACAAGCGGGTCGTCGTACTGGACCTGTCGGGCATGGTCGCGGGAGCCCAGTACCGGGGGCAGTTCGAGGAGCGGCTGAAGAAGGTCATCGAGGACGTCCAGGCGGCCGGCGGCGACATCATCCTGTTCATCGACGAACTGCACACGGTGGTCGGCGCCGGCGCCACCGGCGAGGGCGCCATGGACGCGGGCAACATGCTCAAGCCCGCCCTCGCCCGCGGCGAACTGCACGTCGTGGGCGCCACCACCATCGACGAGTACCGCAGGTACATCGAGAAGGACGCCGCCCTGGAACGCCGCTTCCAGCCGGTGCTGGTCCCGGAACCCACCGTCGAGGAGACGGTGCAGATCCTCGAAGGACTGCGCGACGCCTACGAGGCCCACCACCAGGTCCGCTTCGAGGACGGCGCGCTGGCCGCGGCGGCCGAACTCTCCGACCGGTATGTCAGCGACCGCTTCCTGCCCGACAAGGCCATCGACGTGATGGACCAGGCCGGCGCCCGGGTACGGCTGCGCGGCACCGGGCGCTCCACCGAGATCGTCAGCCGCGAGGACCACATCGCCAAGCTGCGCCGGGAACTCGACCAGGCCGTGTCCGCCGAGGACTTCGAGAAGGCGTCGGAGATCAAGCGGCAGATCGCCGAGGTGGAGGGCGAACTCGCCGGCATCGAGGAGCGCCGCGAGGGCGTCGTCTCCGTCACCGCCTCCGACATCGCCGACATCGTCTCCCGCCGCACCGGCATCCCGGTCTCCCAGCTCACGGCCGGCGAGAAGGAGAGACTGCTGCGGCTCGAAGAGGAGATGCACGAGCGGATCGTCGGCCAGGACGAGGCCGTCACCGCCGTCTCCCAGGCCGTACGCCGCAACCGCGCCGGCATGGGCGACCCGAACCGGCCCGTGGGTTCCTTCCTCTTCCTCGGCCCGACCGGTGTCGGCAAGACGGAACTCGCCAAGACCCTGGCCGCCCTGCTGTTCGGCAACGCCGACCGCATGATCCGTTTCGACATGAGCGAGTTCCAGGAGAAGCACACCGTCGCCCGGCTGGTGGGCGCGCCCCCCGGATACGTCGGCTACGAGGAGGCGGGCCAGCTCACCGAGAAGGTCCGCCGCCAGCCCTACAGCGTGCTGCTCTTCGACGAGGTGGAGAAGGCCCACCCCGACATCTTCAACACCCTGCTGCAGATCCTGGACGACGGGCGGCTCACCGACGCCCAGGGCCGCACCGTCGACTTCCGGCACTGCGTCGTCATCATGACGTCCAACATCGGCGCGCACCGCATCCTGGAGCACAAGGGCGATGTGTCCGACCTCAGGGAAGAGTTGATGGACGATCTGCGCGCCCGGTTCCTGCCGGAGTTCCTCAACCGGATCGACGACATCATCATCTTCCACGGTCTCACCGAGGACGACCTGGGCCGGATCGTGGACCATCTGCTCGACCAGAGCAAACACAAGGTGCGCGCCCAGGGCCTGGAGCTGGAGGTCACCGAGAGCGCCAAGAAACTGCTCATCGCCCACGGCCACCAGCCGGAGTTCGGGGCCCGCCCGCTGCGCCGCACCATCCAGGCGGAGCTGGACAACCGCATCGCCACTCTTCTGCTCGGCGGCGAGGCCGAACCCGGGGACACCATCGTCGCCGACGTGCGGGACGACTCGCTGCACTGCTCGGTGCGCCGCGGCGCCCCCGAGGCACCCGCCGGCTCCGCCCCCGCACCGGCCGGGTGACAACCGGGGACCGTCAGGAGGACGGCGGCTCGCCGATGGAGACCAGAACCGCGGTCGCCGGCCCGTCCGGGGTGTCGTAGCGCACGGTGTCCCCGGGCCGGCGGCCGAGCAGGGCCCGGCCGAGCGGGCTGTCGGCGGTGACCAGCGTCTGGTCCAGCGCCTCGGCCACCTCGCCGATCCGCAGCGTCTCCGTCTCGCCGTCCGGGAAGCGGACGGTCACCGTGCTGCCCACGCCCACCACGTCGGTCGGGGCGGGACCGGCCGACGCGGCTTCGCGCAGCCGCTCGGTGATCTCCTCGATCCGGCGGTCCAGGCGCCCCAGTTGGTCGGCGCGCCGCAACTGGTCGGCCTGGTCGGCCTGGTCGCCGACCGACGCGGAGGACTCCCGGAGCGTTCCGGCGACCAGCCGGCGTTCGTCCCGCAGGTCGGCCAGCTCCTGCTCCAGCGCACGGCGGGCCTGTGCGCTGATCGGCTCCGGGTCACCGGTCATGACGTCTGCTCCTTGGCGGGACGGGTAACCGGAAGGAAGAGTCCGGCGTTCCGCATCATAAGCGGATCAATCACTTCCAGAGTGTACGAAGGGACATACCGGGATAGTGTGCTGCTGTTCCGGTCTCCGGGCCGACGCCGGCCCATGGAAGGCGCGGAGGGAGGTGTCCCATGTCCTCGAAGCGACGCCGCAAGAAGAAGTCGCGCCGCAACCACCCGGCCAACCACGGGCGGCGCCCGCAGTCCTGACGCCACCGGCGGCCCGTCAGTCCTCCTCCAGCGCGTCACGGACGCTCGGGTAGCAGGCGATCAGCGGGGTGAGGCCGACGATCTCCAGCGTGCGCAGGACGGACTGGCGGACGCCCGCCAGCCGTAGCCAGCCCGTCGGCTGATGGGCCTGGTGTCCGGCGATGAGGACGTTGATGCCGCTGGAGTCCATGAACGGCACACCGCTGAGATCCGCGACCGTGCGGGTCCCCGGCGCGGGGCCCACCGGTGTGAGGGCGTCCCGGAGCATCCCCGAGGTGTGGTGGTCGATCTCGCCGGTCACCGTGACGACGGCGACCCCGTCGATGGTGGACCGGAAGACGGACAGCCGCTCCGGTCCCGCCTGTTCGTTCATCTCCGCCGTGTCCGCCACGCGTTTCCTCGTCTCCACTCGCCGTTCCGGGGCCCGGACCCGCGCGTTCCCGGCCGGGTCCGCCGCCGGCGTTCCCTATCGGCCTTGCCGGGCCTTGCCCCGCGCATTCCTCAGCGGGCGGCTGCCCCGGATCGCGCGGAAGATGCAGGCCGCCGTGCCGCGCACCGGCGCATATCCGTCGGACCGGCCGTGAGTTGCCTCCTTTCCGCGCAACCCCGCGCCCCCCCGACGCCTTGCCATGCCTTGCCACTCGCCGCCGCACCCCTGAAATCGGCCCCGCCCCGGTGGGACATCTCGACAAGTCGATACCGTATGCCGGAAGATGCCTACCGCAGTACGGAATCGTGGGGTGTATCGGTGAGGGGGCGGAACGTGCGGCGGTCGGACGGTGTCCGGTGGTGGCGTCGGGGGCGGGGCGAGAGCTTCGGACGGTGGCTGCTGCGCGGGCCGGCCCAGGTGATGTTCCTCGCCGACGTGCGGACCGGCGCCGTCTTCTGCCTCGCCCTGGCCACGGCCGACTGGCGCTACGGCGGCTACGCCCTCGGCGGCGCCGCCCTGGGCACCGGCACGGCACGGCTGCTGCACGTCGCCCGGGACCGGGTGGAGCAGGGACTGGAGGGGTACAACTCCTGCCTCGTCGCCCTGTGGTGCGCGGTGTTCCTCGGCGCGGGCCGGCTCTCCACGGCGCTGCTCGCCGCCGCGGGCTGCGTGGTCACCGCGGTCGCCACCGCCGCCGTGGTCCGGCTGCTGCACGGGTGGCGGCTGCCGCCGCTCACCCTGCCGTACTGCCTGCTGGCGAGCGCGGTCACCATCGCGGCGCCCGCCTTCCGGCGCGTCCGGCCACAGGACGCCGGCCTCGCGGCGTTGCCCGGCCCGGCCACCGGACCGACCGGGCCGCACCCGGACGACCTGTGGCGCGCCTTCTTCCGCAACATCTCCCAGGTCTTCTTCCTGGAGCAGTGGTACGCCGGGGCGCTGCTGCTCGCGGGGCTGTTCCTGGCCGGCCGGGTGGTGGGCCTGCTGGCCTGTGCCGGCAGCGCCACGGGCATCCTGACCGCGTGGGCGCTCGGCGCACCGGCGGCCGGCATCGCCGACGGCACGATGGGCTGCAACGCGGTGCTCGTCGCCATCGCCCTGGGCGGCGTGTTCCTCGCGCCGGCCCCGGCCACCGTGCTGTACGCGCTGCTCGGCGCCGCCACGGCGACCGCCGTGACCCCGGCCGTCGCGCATCTGCTCGCCCCCTCCGGCGGCCGGGCGTTCACCTGGCCGTTCGTACTGACGACCCTCTGCTTCCTGGCCGCCGCCCGCTCCTTCCCCCGGCTGGCCGACCGGACCCCCGCCCCGGACGCGGACGAGGTACGCCCGCAGCTGCCCGGCGCGACGGCGCGGACCGCGTAGGCCGCCGGAGCGGCGGCGGGCACCCGGCCCGTGCCCGTAGACTCCCCGCTGCCCAGCCGGACCGGGCGGCGTGGTGTGCCGCCCGGGCGGTGCGCCGCGTACGGACCCGTACGGGCCCGGCCGTGGGTTTGCTACATTGCGCCACCACGCAATCAAGATCGCGCAGACCCGACCGTTCGGGGGAGTGGAAGATGACCGACCCGTGGGACGGACCGGCCGGGCGGGGCACCCGCAGCCGGGGCACCCGCGTGCCCCGCCCGCGCACGGCCGCGCCGGACCGGGCGGGCTCCCCGGGCGGCCGGGGAACCATGGGCGCACGCGCCGGCACACGGCCCCCCGAGGCGCGTACGACCGGACGCGGCCGACGGCTGCTGCGGACCGCCGCGATCACCCTGTCCCTGATCGTCGTGATCACCGCCGGCGCGGGCTGGCTGTTCTACCGGCATCTGGACGGCAACCTCCGCAGCGTCTCGCTGGACGGCAAGGGCGGCACCGAGAAGGCCGACGCCTTCGGCCGCACCCCCCTCAACATCCTGGTCATGGGCTCCGACGGGCGGACCAGCACGACGGACTGCCGGCTCGGCGGCGGCTGCTCGCGAACCGGGGTGCAGACCGGCGGCAACGCCGACGTGGAGATGGTGCTGCACATCTCCGCCGACCGCTCCGACGCCACCGTGCTGAGCATCCCCCGCGACACCATGACCCGGGTGCCGGCCTGCCGGGACGGCGAGACCGGCCGGTCCACGAGCGGCTACTACGGCCAGGTCAACAGCGCCCTGCGGTACGGGCCCGCCTGCCAGGTGGCCACCGTGCACCGGCTCACCGGCATCCCCGTCGACCACTTCGTCAAGCTCGACTTCTCCGGCGTGGTCAAGATGTCCGACGCGATCGGCGGTGTCTCCGTGTGCGTCAGCGACGACGTCTACGACACCTACTCCCACCTGAAGCTGTCCCGGGGCACCCACACCCTCAAGGGCGTCGCCGCCCTGGAGTTCGTGCGCTCCCGGCACGGCTTCGGCGACGGCAGCGACCTCGGCCGCACCGTCTCGCAGCACATCTTCCTCAGCGCGATGATCCGCAAGTTCAAGAGCGCGGGCACGCTCACCGACCCTGGCGCGGTCTACCGGCTCGCCGACGCCGCCACCAAGGCGCTGACCGTGGACGACGGCCTGGGCAGCGTCAAGAAGCTGATCGGGCTCGCGGCCGACGTGAACAAGGTGCCCGCCCGGCGGATCACCTTCGCGACCATGCAGACCGCCCCCGACCCGGCCGACCCCGACCGGGTGGTGGCCGGCCCCGGGGCCGCGTCCCTCTTCGCCGCCATCGCCGGCGACCGGCCGCTGACCACCGGCTCCGACGCGAAACCCACGGCCACCGCCCAGGCCGCCGCCGGCGCCGAGCCCGCCGCGCGGATCGCGGTGACCGTACGCAACGGCACCGGCATCACCGGCCGCGCCCGGGCCCTCGCCGACGCCCTCACCGGCCAGGGCTTCCGCTCCGCCACCACCGGCAACGCGCCCGGCCCCGCGACCACCACCACTCTCACCTACGGCCCCGGCCGCGAGGCCGCCGCCCGGACCGTCGCCCATGCGCTCGGCCTGCCGTCCGCCCGCCTGAAGCAGGGCACCGGAACCGGCCTGACCCTGGTCGTCGGCAGCGACTGGCCCAGCGGCGACCACTACCCGGGCCCGGCCACCGCCTCCCCGGCGCCCGCCGGCACCCAGGCCGCCGTCGGCGGCGCCCACGCCTCCACCGCCGACCAGGGCAAGACCTGCGCCAAGGTCAGCCCCTACAAGACGGTCACGCTCGACGGCGTCGCCATGACCCCGGCCCAGGCGTACGCCGCGGCCCGGACCAGGCCCGACTCCGACGACTGACCCCGTCGGCGGGCCGGCCGCCGTGCCCGACCCTGCGCCAGCGGGCCTCGCACCAGCAGAAGAGGCCGAACGCGGCCAGACCCAGCGCGACCAGCGCGAGCAGCCACGGTCCGGCCGGCAGGTCCCGGAACGCGCGCAGCGTGTCGTCCATGCCCTTCGCCTGCCCCGGCTGATGCCGCACGGCCGCGACGACGGCGAACACACCGGCCGCCGCGAACACGACCCCACGGGCCGCGCCCCCGGTCACCCCGAGGGCCTCGACCACCGGCCGGGCCCGCCCGGACAGCGCCTCGGCCCGCAGGTCCTTGAGGAACTTCCGGCGCACGGCCCGCACCGAGACCCACAGCCCGGCGACCACCACGCCGGCCCCGGCCACGCCGAGGATCCATTGCCCGCCGGGCCACTCCAGCACCCGGGCGGTCACATCGTCGGTCTGCCGGTCGGAGGAGCCGCTGCCGCTGCCCCGGTCCCCGGCCGCGTAGGCGAGCACCGAGTAGGAGACGAAACCGTAGAACAGGCAACGGAACAGGGCCGCCACCCGCCGGGAGACCTTCGAGCCGTCGGGGCCCGACGCGCCGAACACCGCCTCCGACAGCTGCCATACGGCCAGCCCGGCCAGTGCGACGCCCACGAGCCACAGCAGTGCCACCCCGAACGGCCGCCCGGCCAGCTCGCCGAGCGCGCCGCCCCGGTCGGCCTGCCGCTCCCCGCCGGCACCCCCCAGGGCGATCCGCAGCGCGATCACCGCGACCAGTACGTAGAGCAGCCCGCGCGCCGCGAAGCCGGCCCGGGCCGCCACGGCCATGGGTCTGCTGTCCGCGGCCCGGGCCGAAGAGCGTAGTACGTCCATACACCGCCGGTGCCCCCGAGTCCCCGCCCGACACCTGCCCGGGCGGGCCGCTCGGCGCGGTGCGGCCCCGGCCCGGCCGGCGGGTCGCCGTCGCCGGCCCGGCAGGTGCCCGCCGAGCAGCACCACACCGGCAGCCGCGGTCAGTAGCCCGCCGGCGAGGAAGACGCCCCGCGGGCCGGCGTGCGACAGGACCAGCGCCCCCAGTGCGGCGCCCGCCGCGATCCCGGCGTTGTAACAGCCGGAGTTCGCCGCGAGCGCGAGGTCCGTACGGCCCGGGGCACAGTGCAGCATCGCGTTCTGGGCGGCCATGAACACCGGACCGAGCGCCCCGCCGGTCAGCACCAGGAACAGCACCGCCGCCGCGGGCCGGTCACCGGCCGCGCCCAGGCCGAGCATGCCCACGGTCTGCACGGTCACGGCGGCGGTGAGCGCCCCGCGCGGGAAGCGGTCCAGCGCCACGGCGGTGACGCTCACCCCGGCCAGGCACGCGGCACCGAAGACCGAGAGCAGCACACTCACCGTGCCCGGGGCGAAACCGCTCACCCGGTCCAGGAACGCCACGATGTACGTGTATCCCGCGAACGCGCCGGTGGCGGAGAGGAACCCCGCCGCCAGTACGGTCCCGAACCGGCGGGCGTCGGGCCCGGTCGCGTACGCGGCGGGCTCCTCCTCCGGGCGCGAGGCCGGCAGCAGGGCGGCGATCGTCACCAGGCAGACCAGCCCCGTCGCGGCCGGCAGCGCGAACGGCAGCCGCCAGCCGTCCAGTCGGCCCAGCCAGGTCGCGGCCGGAACGCCGAGCACCAGGGCGAGCGAGCCGGCCACGGACAGCGCCCCGACCACCCGCCCCCGTACCTCCGGCGCGAACAGACTCACCGCGACCGGACCCGTAACGGCCCAGAACAGTGCCTGCGCGAGGGCGGCCAGGAGCCGCGCGGCGAGCAGGACGCCGTAGGAGGCGGCCAGAGCCGACACCACACTGGAGACGACCAGTGCGGCCAGCAGCCCGGCGAGCACATGGCGCCGGGGCACCGCCCGCAGGACATGGGCGAGCGGCACGGAGGCCACGGCCACAGTCAGACCGTACCCGGTGACCAGGAGACCGGCCGCCGGCACGGACACCCGCAGGCTCGCGGCGACCGGCTCCAGCAGTCCGACCGGCAGGCTCTCCACCGTGTTGAGGGTGAAGGCGGCCAGCATCAGGGCCGCGAGCACGGCCGTACGGCGCCAGGCGGCCGGGCGCGCCGTGACCCCGCGCGCCGCTTCCGCACCGGCCCGTCGCGCCTGCCCCGTGGCACCGTTCATGGCAGTACCCCACCCGGCCCACCCGCCCCGCCGCAACCGAATTCGCCCGCCGCCGGGTCCGCCCCCAACGGCCGTGGACCGCCGTGGTGTTGACCCACCGTGCGGTACAGTACGTACTGTTTGGTTTGGTTTCCGACCCGGGGGAGGGTGTGTGGCTCAGCAGGACCGAGCCGTCCGGACCCGGCGCGCCGTGCTGCGGGCCGCGGCAGCGGTCTTCGCCGAGCGCGGATACGCTGCCGCCACCATCTCCGAGATCCTCAAGCGGGCCGGTGTCACCAAGGGCGCCCTGTACTTCCACTTCGACTCCAAGGCGGCCCTCGCCCAAGGGGTGTTACAGGAACAGCTGACGCCCCAGTACCACCTGCCGCGGGAGCTGAAGTTACAGGAGTGGGTGGACGCGGGGATGGCCCTGGCCAGGCGGCTGCCCCGGGAACCCTTCCTGCTCGCCGGCGTCCGGATCTCCGCCGACCGGCCCGGCCGTGACGTGCTCGGCAGCGCCTGGCCGGCCTGGGCGCGACTGACCTCGCACGCGCTCACCGAGGCCAAGAAACGGGGCGAGGTGCTGCCGCACGTGGTGCCCGAGGAGACGGCCCAGGTGTTCCTCGGCGCCTGGGTGGGCGCGCAGTTCGTCTCGCAGACCCTCGCCGGCTGGGCGGACCTGGACGACCGCACGGCGGCGCTGTACGGCCACCTCCTCGCCGCGATCGCGGCCCCGCCCGTCCTCACCCGGCTGGACACCGCGCCGGACCGCGGCGCCCGGGTGATCGCCGAGGCCCGGCGGCGGTCCGAGGACCTGTCGGGCATCGCCTGCTGACCCGGCCGTGCGTCCCGCCCGGCGGACCGTACGGGCGGTTTTCTCCGCGATTCGGCTCGGCGCGTCCGTCACACGAGGCCGGCGAGGAACCCCTCCAGCAGCTCGTGCAGGACCTCTGGCCGTTCCAGGTGCAGATCGTGCCCGGTGCCGGGGACACTCACCGCCACGGTCGGCGGTCGCGCCGCGAGCATCGCGTCGATGTCCGGCCCCGGGATCAGGCTCGACCGGGCGAACACGGCCAGGGTGGGACAGCCGACCCGCCGCCACGCGGGCAGGGAGGAGCGCCGGACGGCCTCCGCCAGCGCGGCGACCATCACGTCCCGGTCGAACCGGGGGCGCCGGCCGTCCTCGTGACGCTCCAGGCCGGCCGCCCAGCCCTCGCCCACCGGGCCGCCGCCGAAGAAGGAGACCGCCGCCGCGCGGGAGGGGAACGGCACCGGCCACGAGTCCAGCCACGCGCCGACGGCCGCGGGAGCGCGGGGATCGGGGTCGCGGGGCGCGGCCTCGACCAGGACGAGCGCGCGGACCAGCGCGGGGTGGGCGGCGGCGGTCAGCAGCGCCGTGTGACCACCCAGCGACTGCCCGACCAGCACGGGCCGGTCCAGCCCCAGTCGCGCGGCGACCGCCACCACGTCCGCCACGAAGGCCGCGCGCGAGACATCGCCGGGGTACCGCTCGCTCGCGCCGTGCCCGCGCTGGTCGAGCACCACCACCCGGTGACGCCCCGACAGCCTCTCCGCCAGGGCGTCCCACTCACCGGCGTGGCCGGCCAGCCCGTGCAACAGCACCACGGCGGGGCCCGGACCGCCCCCGTCACGGCAGGCCAGCCGCACCCCGCCCCGGACCACCACCCGCTCCGACCACTCCACAACCGGCTCCCTCGGTACCGTCGTTCGTCAGTGCCGGCGGGGCGGGGGAATGCCCCGTTCGTTATTTCCGGCCGGGGTCCTCTGCTGGTCATTCCCGGCCGGGCGGCGGGACGCCCCGCTCGCCATGCCCGGACGGCTGGTGGGCCCCCGCCACTGGTCACTCCGGGCCGGGCGGTGGGCACCCGGTTGGTCATTCCCGGCCGGGCGGTGGGCCCCTCCGCTTGCGATCCGCGCGCGGTGGGCCCCTCCGCTCGTCAGTGCCGACCAGGCGACGGGACCCTCCGCTCGTCACTTCCGGCCGCGCGGCGGCCCGGTTTTGTCACTCCCGGCCCGGGCCACGGGCCCCGTGCCCCACCCGGCCCCTCACCAGGCGTCCGCCCGGTTCACGGCTGTCCGCCGCGCTCCAGCGGGATGCGCTCGCCGGCCTCCACCGCCACCGGCAGCCGGTTCTCGGCGGGCGGCAGCGGGCAGGTCGCCAGGTCGGTGTAGGCGCACGGGAGGTTTCCGGCACGGTTGAAGTCGAGCGTGACCGTACCGTCGGGGCCGGGCGCGTCGATGTACAGCGAGCGGTTCGCCGCGTACGTCGTCACGCCCGAGGTGGCGTCCGTGAACAGCACCATGAGTCCGCCGGGCCCGCGGCCGTTGAACGCGGTGAGCCGGTGCCGCGCGCCGGCCAGCTCGAACTCGACCTCGCCGGGGGAGTCGTAGACGTGCTCCAGCCCCTCCACGGCGGCGCCGACGGTGACCGGCCGAGGCTCGTCGTAGGGCAGGAAACGGCCGGTGACGACCCAGCGCGGGTCCGGGGCGTACGCGGGGGTGTGGCGGAAGGCGGTGCGCAGCGGGTTGTCCGGGTGGCGGGGCCGCAGGATGTCGTGGCCGCCGCGCCGGGCGACTTCGAGCCGGGCCTCGCCCCAGTCGGCGTACCGGCTCTCCCGCTCCGGGATGACCCCGAACGCGTAACGGCCGCGCACCACCGTGCCGTTCACGGTCAGCTCCTCGCCCTCGGCCAGTTCGACCACCACTCCGTCCGCGGTCGCCGACCACGCGCCGGGGGCGTCGTCGAACCGGGCCGGTTCCGGGCCCAGCCAGTGCAGGCCGGTGATGGCGAGGAAGCCGTGCGGTGCGGCCAGCACCTCCTCCTTGGCCCGGTGCCACTCCTCCCACTCCGTGACGAAGGCCAACCGGTCGATGTCCTGGACGGTCATGTCCACTCCCTCGGGTAGGTGTTGCCGGTCGTGTCCCGCGTCCGCTTCAACCACCGCGCCCCGCCCGTTCATCCCGGCCACGGCACCGTATGTCCGGGGCATATGCCGGTGATTCGACCGTTCTGCCGCGGGCCGGGCCTGCCGATGAGGGGATATGTGGAGCCGGTCACTAGGATGTGACACCAAGACAACCATGCGACCGGCCCGTTCCATGCGTGCCGGTCGGGGTCGCCGATGCCAGGGACCGCTCCCCGGGCTGCGGTGATCTTCCTTCCCAGGAGGACCCTCCGCATGTTCCGACGAATAGGCACCGCCGTCGTCCGTCATCCCATTTGGACGATCGTGGCGTGGCTGATCGCCGCGGTGGCGATAGTCGCCACCGCACCGAGCCTGCCCTCGAACAGTGACGAGAGCAGTTTCCTACCCAAGAGTTACGAGTCCATCAAAGCGGCGGATCTCCAGCAGAAGGCGTTCCCCAGCGCCTTCACCCCGTCCGCGATCGCGCTCTACCAGCGCACCGACGGCGGCAAGCTCACCGCCGCCGACCAGAAGGATGTCGCCCGGATCACCACCGAGCTGGGAAAGAAGCACATCGACCAGGTGCAGAAGGTCGTCCCCGGCCCGCCGTCGAAGGACGGCAAGTACACCATGACCCTGGTGCAGATGGACAGCAAGAACGCCGGTCAGCCCAAACAGGCCGACGCGGCGAAGGAGTTGCGTGAACAGGCCAAGGAACTGGCCAAGGGCACACATCTCGACGTCAAGCTCGGCGGTTCCGCGGCACAGGCACTCGACCAGCAGGACTCGTCCAAGCGCGGCGAGGCGCTGATCGGTATCGGCACCTTCGTCATCATCCTGGTGACCCTGCTGATCATCTTCCGGGCGCCGATCCTCGCCGTACTGCCCCTGGTGCTGATCGGCCTGGTGTCCGCCGTCGCCAACGGTCTGATCGCCTACGCCACCAAGCTGTTCGGCCTCCAGGCCAACAGCTCGATCTCCTCGATCCTCATCGTCGTGCTCTTCGGCGTCGGCACCGACTACTTCCTGTTCCTGATATTCCGCTACCGCGAGAGTCTGCGCGCCGGGGACGAACCCAAGCAGGCCATGATCAACGCGGTGGACCGGGTCGGCGAGGCCATCGCCTCGGCGGCCGGAGCGGTCATCATCGCCTTCCTCGCCCTGGTGCTGTCCACGCTGGGCTTCCTGAAGCAGATGGGCCCGGCGCTCGCCATCGCGGTCGGCGCCACCCTGGTCGCCGGCCTGACCCTGATCCCCGCCGTGGTCTCGCTGATCGGGCCCAAGGTCTTCTGGCCGTCGAAGTCCTGGCAGAAGGAGCCGCAGAACGCCCGCTTCGCCGCCCTCGGCCGAGGTGTCCAGCGCCGCCCGGCGCTGACCGCCGTCGTCTCCGGGCTCGTCCTGCTGATCCTGTCCATCGGCACCCTCGGCTACAAGGCGACCTTCGACCTGGCCTCGGGCTCCATGCCCAAGACCAAGGAGTCCATGGTCGTCCAGGACGAGATGCAGAAGGCGTACTCGGCGGGCGCGGCGGCGCCCACCGACGTGTATCTCTCCAGCACCGACGGCAAGCAGCTGGACGGGTCCCGGTTCAAGGAGTACGCGCGGAAGCTGGGCGAGGTGGACGGCGTCGCCAGCGCCCGCATGACCCAGCTCAACAAGGAGGGCACCACCGCCGACTTCACCGTCACGCTGAAGTACGAGGCGTCGACGGACAAGGCGATCGACGCCGTGGGCCGGGTCCGCGACGTCGCCCACTCGGCGGCGCCCGACGGCACCGAGGCGGTCGTCGGCGGCATGTCCTCGATCTACAAGGACATCGACGCGGCGGTCAACCACGACTACCGGACGGTCTTCCCGGTCGCCGCCCTCCTGATCATGATCATCCTGGGGCTGCTGCTGCGCAGTGTGGTCGCCCCCTGGTACCTGATCGCCTCCGTGGGCCTCGGCTTCGGCGCCACCCTCGGCGCCACCGTGTGGATCTTCCAGGACGGGCAGGGCCACGCGGGCCTGATGTTCATGCTGCCGGTGATCATGTATCTCTTCGTGGTCGCGATCGGCACCGACTACAACATCCTCATGATCGCCCGGCTGCGTGAGGAGGCCCGGGCGGGCCGGGAGCCGCGCGAGGCGGCCGGCATGGCCCTGCGGCACGCCGGGCCGACCGTGGCCGCGGCGGGCTTCATCCTGGCGGCGACCTTCGCCACGATGATGCTGGCGGGCAACTCGCTGCTGTCGGAGATGGGCTTCGCGGTCTCCTTCGGCATCGTGGTGGCCGCGTTCGTCATGGCGATGTTCTTCACCCCGAGCCTCACGGCCCTGATCGGCCACGCCGCCTGGTGGCCGGGCCACGGGGACCGGGCCGAGACGCCGGGCGCCTTGGCCGCCGGTTCCGGTACGGTCCCGCGCGACGAGGACCGGGACACCACCGCCCACGATCCGGCGGGCCGCCGCGGCTAGCGGCGACCGCGACGAGAGACGAGTCCTGCCGGGCCCCTTGGCCCGGCAGGACTTTTTTTCATGCCGCCTGCCGGCCGGCTGCCGCTTCCCGGTCGGCTGCCGCCTTCCGGCCGGTTACCTCTTCCTGCCCGGTCACCCGGCGTCGGCAGGCGCCCGGAAGTAGTGCTCCTGGTCCAGGTCCGCCAGGAGCCCGGGGTGTACGGGTTCCCAGCCCACCAGTTCGCGGGTCAGGGTGCCCGACGCGGCGGCGTCGACGCCGAGGAAGTGGCTCATCCAGGTGAAGTGGCCGACCGCGTCCTCGGGCGCCACGGACACCGTCGGCACACCGAGACGGCGGCCGATGACCTCCGCGATGTCCCTCAGGGCGATGCCCTCCTCGGCGACGCCGTGCAGCACCGATCCGGCGGGTGCCTTCTCGGCCGCCAGCCGGAACAGCCGCGCGGCGTCGAGCCGGTGCACGGCCGGCCAGCGGTTGGCGCCGTCGCCGATGTACCCGGAGACGCCCTTGGCACGGGCGGTGGCGACCAGCATCGCCATGAAACCGTTGTCCCCGGCGCCGTGGCAGGTGGGGGAGAGCCGCACGACGGAGGAGCGGACACCGCGCGAGGCGAGTGCCAGCACGGCCTTGGCGGTGGCCCCCCGGATGGCGGCGGCCGAGCCGTCGGCCGGGGGCATGTCCCGCTCGGTCGCCACCCGCCCCGGCGCGAGACCGGCCAGTCCGGAGGCCAGGACGAAGGGCCGGCCGGTGCCGGCGAGCGCCTCGCCGAGGGCGTCGACGGCGCGGCGGTCGGCTTCGCCGGCCCCCTGGAAGTCGCCGCCGAAGGCGAGGTCGTGCTTGAAGGCGAGGTGGATCACGCCGTCCGAGGCGGCGGCCGTTGCCTGCAGGACGTCGAGGTCGTCGAGGCTGCCGCGGACGGTCTCGGCCCCGGCCTTTGTCAGCGCGGCGGCGGAGGCGTCGGAGCGGGCCAGCCCGACGACCTGGTGCCCGGCGGTCAAGAGGTCGGGCACCAGGGCGGAGCCGATCCAGCCGGACGCACCGGTCACGAAGAAACGCATGGGGAACTCCCGACTAGTGATGTCAGTGACTGTCATCGACCCTAGCACTCGATGACAGTCACTGACATCGTTAGGATTCCGGTCATGAGCAGATGGGAGCCGAACGCGCGCGGGCGCCTGGCGGAGGCGGCGTTGGAGCTCTACCGGGAGCGGGGCTACGAACAGACGACGGTCGCCGAGATCGCCAAACGGGCCGGGCTGACCGAGCGGACCTTCTTCCGCCACTACGCCGACAAGCGCGAGGTGCTGTTCTCCGGCGCCGGCGAGCTCCAGGAACTGTTCGTCCGGGCGGTCGCCGGCGCCCCCGAGAGCGCGGCGCCCATCGACGCGCTGGCCCGCGGACTCGACGCGGTCAGCGAGGCATTCGCCGGCCGGCGGGCCTTCGCGCGGGCACGGCACGCCGTCATCACGGCGAACGCGGAACTCCGGGAGCGCGAGCTGATCAAACTCGCCTCCCTGTCGGCGGCCCTCGCCGAGACCCTGCGCCGCCGCGGCGTCACCGAGCCCGCCGCCGGTCTGGCCGCGGAGGCCGGGGTGGCCGTCTTCAAAATCGGCTTCGAACGCTGGCTCGCGGACGACGGGGAACGGGAGATGGCCGAGTCGGTACGGGAAGCGCTGAGCGTCTTCAGGGCGGTGGCGGCCGGGAAGTGACGGCGGCGGGGGCTCGGGTACGGCGATGCGGCCACGCCGGGCCGGGGTGTCGGGGTACGGCGCTTCCGGCGGGCCGTGTCCTGACGGCCCGTACGGCGGGACACTCGGACCCGGTCGGCAGCGTGCGCACCGGTGCCGGTCGCCGTTCGGGTCGTAGCCGCCGGCCGTGCGCCGTACCCTCGGCCGCTGCGGTCGGTACGGGCACCGGCGCCCGGGGCCTACGGCGGTGAGCGGAACGGAGTGATGAGGGCGGCCCCCGTCACACCTGCGGCGCGGGCGGGCGGACGGCGACCGCGTCGACCTCGAACAGCATGCCGGGCAGCGCGAGGGACGCCACGCCGCTCAGTGTCTGGGCCGGCAGCCGGTCCCCGAAGCGCGCGAGCAGGGCCTTGCCGAGGACCTCCAGCTTCGCGGCGTCGTGGTCGACGACGAACGTGCCGAGCCGGACCACGTGTTCGTACCCGAGCCCCTCCGCCTCCAGGACCAGCCGCAACCGGTCGAAGGCCAGCTCCACCTGCGCGGCGAAGTCACCGGGCACCGGGGCGCCGTCGGCGTCGGAGGCGTACTGGCCCGCGATGAAGACGAGCGCGCCGGGCGCCGATACGGCGTGGCTGTAGCCGAACGGGGTCGGGTCGTGCAGGGTGGCCGGGTTGGTGATCGTGCGCGCGTCACGGGCCATGGATGGTGCTTCCTTCCGTCGGGCACGGCCGCCCCGGCAGACGGGGTACGCCGCATGCGGTACGAGGGCGACAGCCGCCTCCCGCCTCTCCAACACCCGCCGCTCACCGGCCATTCCACCCTCCCCGAGGGGGACACGCCCCCTCCGTTCCGGCGGCCGGCCGGGCGCGGCGTGAGCGCGCGCCGCATGCTCGTGTGAGCCCTGTACGCGCCCCCCGCCGCGCGAGAAGACTGCGCTGTCGACGGGCGGGTGGCCGTCGGCCGTCCGCCCGGCGTCCCGAGCCCAGAAACGCCTCGCGTCCCGAGTTCAAGAAAGGCAGGTCGGCCGCTGTGCTGTTGCGTCTGCCCACGTCCGTACCGGAAGCCCGGCAGTGCCTCGCCGACGGGGCCGTGCCGATCGGCGGGGCGACGCTCGTCTGGGCGACCTGGCAGCGCGACGGATTCCCGGAACTCGCGGTGTCCCTGCGCAAGGTGCCGGAGGCGAACGTCGTCGGGCGGCAGACCCTGGGCGGCGCCGTGCTGCTGCACCGGATCGACGCGACCGTGCCGGACGTCCTGCGGCTGGCCGCCGCCACGATCGGCACCGGCGCCGTGCGGCGGACCGCGACGGTCGGCGGCAACATCGTCGGCAGTACGCTGCGCTGTCTGCTGCCGCCCGCCCTGGCCCTGGACGCCCGGGCCACGGTCCTGGAGCCCGACGGCGTCCGCGAGGCGGACTTGGCCGAGGTGGTCGCCAAGCGCCCCGTGCTGCTCGGTCTGCGCTGGCGCGCGCCCCTCGCCTCGGCCTACCGCAAGCTGCCCGCCGAGCCAGGCGGGGAGCCGCCCCTCGTCGTGGCCTCGGCCCTGCACGCCGAGGACGGTGAGCGGCGCCGCCTGCGCGTCGCCGTACGGGACGGCTACGACGTGCTCACCGGCACCACCCGGTGCGACACCGGCGCTGGGGACGCCCTCGACGCCCTGCGCGACACGGCCCTCGGCGACCTGCCGGCCACCGCCTGGGAAGCCGTCCGCCCGCAGGTCACCGGCCTGCTGGAGGGCAGCGGGCAGAACTGAGGGCCGCCCCCCGGCAAGGCTCGTCGCCGGGTCGGCGGCGTGCCACAGTGGCGGTATGACGGCACAGGCGGACCTGGCAGTACAGACGGACCTGGCGGTACTGGTCGGGTTGCAGGCCTCCGGGAAGTCCACCTTCTACGCGCGGTGCCTGTCCGACCGGTACGAGCTGGTCGGCAAGGACCTGTTCCCGCGCGGCGCGAGGAACAAGCAGGCCCGGCAGATGCGGCTGGTCACCGAGCACCTGGCGGCGGGCCGGCCCGTCGCCGTGGACAACACCAACCCGTCACCGCAGGAGTGGGCCCCGCTGGTGGCGGCGGCCCGGGCCCACGGGGCCACCGTCACGGCCTTCTGGTTCCCGCCCGACGTGCCGGGCTCCCTGCGCCGCAACGCCGCCCGCGAGGGCCGCGGCCGGGTTCCCGACATCGGCGTCCTCGCCACCCTCAAGAGGCTGCGCAGACCCTCCGTGGCGGACGGGTTCGACGCGGTGTACGAGGTGCGGTTCGACGGCCGGGGCGGCTTCGGCGTACGGCCCTGAGCCGGCCCGGAGGTCATCCGCCGCGGACCGTGTCGCGTCCGGTCGCTCAGAGCGCCCGGGGGCGGAAAGTACAAGATCGGAAGGGGCTTCCGGTTCGGGCGGTCGGCGGGATACCCCTGGAAGGGGGCGACCCCGGCCGGGGGCCGCCCGTGAGGAAGGAGCCCAGCCGTGGACGGATGGTTTGTGGACGACCGCTGCACGAACTGCGACGTGGCCCGCCAGTTCGCGCCCGAGCTGATCGACGAGGCCGACGGGAAGTCGAGGATCCTGCGCCCGCCCGCCGACGACGCCGAGAACCGGAGCCTGCACGCGGCGGTCTTCGCCTGCCACACCCGCTCGATCAGGCCGACGACCGGCCGCGTGGACCCGTCGCTCGACCCGTTCCCGCTGGCCCTGGACGACGGCGTGCTGATCTGCGGCCACAACTCGACGCACACCGCCGGCGCCAACTCCTACCTGCTGCTGCGGCCGTCCGGCACCCGGATGATGATCGACACCCCGCGCTGGAGCCGTGAACTCGCCGAGCGCTACTCGGCCGGCGGCCCCGTCACCGATGTGCTGCTCACCCATCGCGACCACGCCGCGCACGGCCGCCGCTACGCCGACCACTTCGGTGCCCGGCTGTGGATCCACGAAGGCGACCTGGACGCGGCGCCGGACGCGGACCAGGTGATCCGCGGCCTGGAACCGCAGGAGATCGCCGAAGGCGTCACCGTCCACCCGCTGCCCGGACACACCCGGGGCAGCGTGCTGTACCTCGCCGACGACCGGTACTGCTTCAGCGGCGACAGCTTCTACTGGTCGCGGACCACCGGGGACCTGGAGGTCGCCGACAGCGTGACCTGGTACTCCATCGAGGAACTGGCCGCGTCCCTGGCCCGGACGGCGGACCGGCTCCGGTTCGAATGGGTGCTGCCGGGCCACGGCGACCGCCGCCGCCTGCCGGCCGACGAGATGTCCCGCCGCCTGCGCGACCTGACGGAACGCACCAGCCGACTGCGGCCCCGGCCGGTCGACTTCACGGCGCTGCGCTGGTGAACGGCAGGAGCACCCGCGACGCCGGACCCGCCGGGCCGTCGGGGGGACGAGGCCCGACGGCCCGGCAGGTCGCGATGCGTGTTCGGTGCGGGCGTCGTGGTCAGCGCCATGCAGCCGGAAGACCGCTCAACTGCTCCAGGATGTCCCACTGCGCCGGCCTCGCCTCGGGCACGGCCCACGGCGCTCCGATGCCCACCCAGTAGCCGCGCAGGGTCCGAATCCATTCAAGCTTCCGCACATCGCCGGGTGTGCCGAGGTCGCCGATCCCCGACTCGGTGCCGCAGCAAGGACAGACGCTCTCGGTCGGCTCGCCGTCGCTCCAGAAGACCGGCCCCGCGAAACCGCACCCAGAACCGCTCCTTGTCGAACCCGCAGATCCGGCAGAAGTCCTCGACGGCTTCCCCGTAGACCTTGGACTGTGGTTGTGTCCCCACCCTCACCCCTCTGCCCGGCCCTGACGGCCCACGCTCGTCGCCCGCTCCGTCCCCGCGCACGGTATCCGCGTGGCGTCGGGGTAAGGCCGCGGTTACGCCCCGGTGACGGGCCGGGGGCCGGCTGACCGGTCGAGGACAGTCCGCTTTCGGTCATTGCATGAGCCATGCATCGTACATATGGTCTTGGGCGGCACCGGAAATTCGGTACATGCCAAGAAGTCTCCTGTCAGCGGGCACTTGCTTCGGACGGACTCGGAGGACAAGCGGCGTGGTCAGCGTTCTGATAGATCAGAATGACCGTTTCCTGGATATTCTGGAGCGGCTGAGCTCGAAGTCGGTCGAGGATTACTACAATCCCTACAAGCTCTTCGAGTGGCCGGACCGACTTCCCGAGAACATGTGGTGGATGAGTCCCGAGCTCACCACCACGTACGGAACGGCCGCGGCCGAGAGGCTGACGCAGGAACAGCTCTACGCGCTGTCCCGCTACGAGAGCATCAACTTCTACAGCCTCAACGTCCACGGAATCCGTGAACTTCTCATCGAAGTGACGAAGAGGATCCACACCTCGGGGTTCGAGACCCCGTCCGAGTTCTTCCACCACTTCATCGGTGAGGAGAACGAGCACATGTGGTTCTTCGCCGAGTTCTGCCTGCGCTACGGCAAGAAGATCTACCGTCAGCCCGCCGGCGCGAGCGTGGAGATACCCCGCTCGGACGTGGAGAGCCTGCTGGTGTTCGCCCGCATCCTCATCTTCGAGGAGCTGGTCGACCACTTCAACTCCAAGATGGCCCTGGACACCCGCCTGCACGAGACGATCCGGGCCATCAACCGCATCCACCACCAGGACGAGTCCCGGCACATCGCCTTCGGCCGCGAACTGGTCTCCGCCCTCTTCGCCGAGGTCAAGAAGAACTCGACCGAGCAGGAACTGGCCGATGTGTCGGCCTACATCAAGCGGTACATGACGTACAGCTTCGAGTCGCTCTTCAACCCGCAGGTCTACCGGGACGCGGGCGTGGAGAAGCCGCAGGAGCTCCGCCGGGAACTGCTCCAGGCGCCGGCCCGGGCGAAGTTCGAGCAGAGCGTCTTCCGCAAGACCACCAAGTTCCTTCAGAAGGCGGGAATCATCTGATGCCGCCCACCACACGGTTCGACCTGGGCACCGGCGACGCGCTCGTCATCCTCCCGCCGGACCAGACCGACCTCCTCAGGGAACTGGACGCCGTCTTCTCCGGCTGGGGACGCGCACAGGGCGCCCGCGAGATCCTCCCGCCGCCGGTCTACCCGGTCCGGGACCTGGAGAAGTTCGACGTCTACACGAACTTCCCCCACCTCGCCCTGGTAGGAACCGGCCTCGACCTCGACACGGGCTCCGGCAAGCCCTCGGACGGCGGGTTCGCCCCCGAGAGCCTGCTCGGGGCGCGACTCGGGCTCCCGCACGCCACCTGCTACGGGGCCTACCTCCACCACGAGAACTCCCACGTCCCCGACGAGACCCTGATCACCCTGGTCAACCGGTGCTTCCGCAACGAGGAGCACTACGGCGGGCTGCGCCGGCTGCTGAGCTTCCAGATGCGCGAGATCGTCGCGCTGGGCTCGTACGAGCACACCCAGGACACCATCGCCCGGTTCACCGAACGGATCCTGGAGTTCTCCGGGGCCCTGTCCCTCGGCCTGGAAAAGGTGGCCGCGACGGACCCGTTCTTCGAGAACGACGGCGCGCGCGCCCTGCTGTCGAGGCTCAGCCCCGTGAAGTACGAGTTCCAGGCGGGTGACCTGGCCATCGCCTCGGTCAACACGCACCGCAACTTCTTCGGGGAACGGTGCAACATCCGCCGCGAGAACAGCGACGAACACGCCTACACCAGCTGTGTCGCCTTCGGCCTCGAGCGCTGGCTGGCGGTCCTGCTGGACCAGCACGACGGCGACGCGCACCAGGCGCTGGAAGCCGTCCGGGCGGCAGCCGAACGGGTCTCCTGACATGCTCCCGGGGCGAGTCGGGATCGATCTGGTCCCCTTCGCCCGGGTGAGCCGGCTCCTGACGCCGGAGGCGGAACCCGTTCTCCCCCGCATGCTCTCGGAGGAGGAACTCGGGCTCTGCGTCACGGAGAGCGGGCCGGACATTCCGGGAATCGCCGGACGGCTGGCCGCCAAGGAGGCCGTCTTCAAACTGTTCCATGCGGCCGGGCAGCCCATGCCGTGGCTCGGCATCGAAATCCTGAAGGAGAACGGCGGGCGGCCCGTGGTGAGGCTGAGCGGCCGCGCCGCACGACTGGCACGGGACGCCCGTGTCGGACACATCGAAGTGAGCATCGCGCACGACGATCCCTTCGCCGTGGCGGTCGCCTTCTGCGACACGGCCACGGAGAGGGAAGCACAGCAACAACTCGAATCGGCTTGAACGACTGAGGAGTTGAAATGGCTTCCGCAGGCATCGAGGAAATACGTTCGTGGATTCTGAGCCGGCACCCGGAACGGGATGACGTCGCGCCGGACGAGAACCTCATCGAGAGCCGCCTGGTCGACTCGCTGTCCTTCGTCGAACTCGTCTACGCGATCGAGGGCGCCAGTGGCGTCGAGATCGACTTCGACAACATCGACATTCGCGATTTCCAGACCCTCTCCTCCATCGAGAAGGCCTTTTTCGCGGCGGTCTGACTTCTTACGGAGGTAAGGGACGTGGAAGCTGTTTCGTATACGGCCCAGTGGACGGCGGCCGCTCGCGCCCTGGAGTCGGAGCGCACCGGGGACGCCATGTTCGAGGACCCGTTCGCCCGCGCCCTCGCGGCGCCGCGCGGCTTCGAACTGCTCGACAAGTACGGCGGTGGCGGACTCATCCCGTTCATCGCGATCCGCACCAGGTACTTCGACGACAGCGTCGACACCGTGCTGCGGGACGGCGACGTGCGGCAGGTGGTCCTCGTGGCCGCCGGAATGGACACCCGGGCGTTCCGCCTGACGTGGCCGGCGGGCACGACGGTGTACGAGATCGACCACGAGGCCTTGATGGAGGAGAAGCGCGCCCGCCTCTCCCGGCTGGGCGGCCGGGCCGCCGTCGAGCGCGTCGAGGTGAAGGCCGACCTCGCCCGGGACTGGCTGCCCGCCCTGAAGCGGGCCGGCTTCGACCCGGCCAGGCCGACGCTGTGGATCGCCGAGGGACTGATGTTCTTCCTCACCGAGGAACAGGTCGTCCACCTGCTGCGCACCCTGGGCTCGGCCTCCGCCCCCGGCAGCTGGCTGGCCGTGGACTTCGTCAGCAAGGCGCTGCTACGCAGCCCGTTCTCCCAGTCGTTCCTGAAGGGCCTGAAGGAAGACGGCACGCCGTGGCTGTTCGGGACCGACGAGCCGGAGGACTTCCTGGCCGCCTCGGGCTGGAAGGTACGGGATCTGCGCGAGCCCGGCGACCCCGGCGCCGGCGAGGGCCGCTGGCCGTACGAGGTGCAGCCGCGCGACCGCCGGGGCGTGGCCCGCAGCTGGCTCGTCCGGGCCGAGTACGCGGGCAGCTGAGGAGGCCGGGTGAGCACCGCGACGACGCTGGAGAGGATCGAGTCGTTCCTCCCCGAACGCAGCGTCCGGATCGACGACGTGGCCGCGAGCCTCGGGCTCAGACGCGCCGAGGTGGGCGTCTTCCGCAAGATCTACGGTCTGGACCGGCTCCGCTTCGACCCGGGCACCGGCCTGTTCGACCTGGTGCTCCCGGCGGCACGCCGCGCGCTGGCGGCGCTGCCCGAGGGACGCAGGGTCGAGTACGTCATCTACGCGCACACCGTGCAGGCCGTCGCCCCGCCGGACGTCGACACCGCCGCGACGATCCGGGAGGGCCTGGGGCTGCACGACGCGGAGGCGTTCGCGCTGACCCACCAGGCGTGCGTCAGCAGCCTGGGCGCGATCGACCTGGCGGGCGAACTGCTGCGCGCCGAGGCGCCCGAGGGGGCGTACGCCCTCATGGTCACCGGTGAGCGGGCGTACTCGCCGAAGGTCCAGCTCATCCCCAACAGCGCCGTCATGGCCGACGCGGCGGCGGCCTGCCTGGTGACCGTGGGCGGCCCCGGCGACGAGGTGCTGTCCTTCGTGACCCGCACGCTCGGCGAGTACGCCGCCGGGCTGGAGATGACGAAGGAGGAGACACAGGGCTTCGGGCAGGTCTACGGCACCGTGCTCGGCGAGGTGATCAACGAGGCCGTGGACGCGGCGGGACTCTCCTTCGACGACGTCGACCTGGTGGTCCCGCACAACGTGAACATGGTCTCCTGGCGCCAGACGATCAAGGAGATGGGCGCCGACCCGGAGAAGTTCTTCCTGGACAACGTCGCCCACTACAGCCACACCTACGCCTCCGACGTCTTCGTGAACTACACGACCCTGCGCGACCAGGACCGCCTGGCCGACGGCCGCTACTACGTCCTGGTCTCCGTCGGCCTCGGCGCCACCTTCGGCGCCATGGTCATCAGGCACAGGAAGCGGTGAACGCGATGTCCTTCGACGACGGCTACACCGCGGGCCTGAAAGAGGCGCTCACCGGCGACCGGGACGCCCGGTTCGTATGGCTGTGCAACTTCGAGGTGGAGAACCAGTGGGCGCGCTCCTACACCGGCCTCCCGGCGGCGCGGGGCTCGGCCACGGCCGCCACCGTGCAGCGCATGGAGGAACTGGGCGCCCTCCTGGCCGAGCCCGCCGACTACCTGCTCCTGGACCGCCCGCTGGACGAGGGCTACCGGAGCTACGCCGAGAAGACGGGCCTGGGAGCCCCCACCGAGCTGGTCACCGCCGCGCCCGCCGCGGCCGGCGGCACCGGCGCGGCCGTGCTGGACTCCCCGGAACTCCTGGAGCGGCTGCGCCGGATCGCCCGGGACGGCGCCTATCTGATGCCCATGGGCAACTCCGTCCAGGAGGAGCGCATCGGCGAGCTGACCGGGCTGCGCCCCGCGGTGCCCGACGCCGCCACCTACGAACGCGTCAACAGCAAGATCTACAGCCGGCGCGTGGCCGAGGAGCTGGGGCTGCGCACCATCCCCGGCCACTGCTGCGAGACGGTGGGGCAGCTGCGGCACGCCCTCGAGGGGCAACTGGGCGAGGACCGGCCGGTGATCGTCAAGGACGCCTACGGCGTCTCGGGCAAGGGCCTGCTGGTCCTGGACAGCCGCAGGAAGGCCGACCGGCTGCTGCGCATGGTCGAGCGCAGGGCCGCGAACCGCGGTGACGACGCGCTGCACGTCGTCGTGGAGGCGTTCCTGCCCAAACGCTTCGACCTCAACTACCAGTTCACCGTCGACCGCCGCGGCCGGGTGCGCCTGGACTTCGTCAAGCAGGCCCTCACCTCCGGCGGTGTGCACCTCGGCCACGTCATGCCCGCGGACCTCACCCCGGCCCAGCAGGACGAGCTGGCGACGGCGGCCGTGGCACTGGGCGGACGCCTGTACGCGGACGGCTTCTTCGGTGTCGTCGGCGTGGACGCCCTGCTCGGGGCCGACGACCTGGTCTACCCGGTCCTGGAGATCAACGCCCGGCTGAACATGTCCAGTTACCAGGGACGGGTCACCGAGCGCTTCGGCCGCCCCGGAGGAGCGGCACTGGCCAGGCACTACCCGCTGCGGCTCGCCGAACCCCTGCCGTTCGAGGCGGTCACCGACGCGCTCGGCACCCTCGCCGAACCGCCCCACGACGGGGACGGGCTCGTCATCACCTGCTTCGGGACGGTCAACGCCCAGGCCGGCGACGTGCTCGCCGGCCGACCGACCACGCCGGCACCCCACTTCAACGGCCGGCTCTACACCATGCTGTTCGCCGGGGACCGCGAGGGACTCGACGCGCTGGACCGCCGGGTCGAGGCCGCGCTCGACCGACTGAACACAGCCGGGAGGACGCCATGAGCAGTCGGGAACTCCACGTACAGGGCATACCGGTGTCACGGATCGCGGAGGAGTTCGGCACCCCGCTGTTCCTCTACGACGCCGACGTACTGCACTCCGTCTACACCTCGCTGAGGGAGCGGCTGCACCCCGCCGTCGACATCTTCTACTCCCTCAAGGCCAACCCCAACGTCAGCGTGTGCGGCTACCTCGCCTCGCTGGGCGCCGGGGCCGAGATCTCCTCGATGGTCGAGCTGATGACGGTACGGCGGGCCGGCATCGCGCCCGAGAACGTCATCTTCCTGGGACCGGGCAAGACCCGCGCCGAGCTGGAGGCGTGCGTCACCGCCGGCATCCACGCGGTGGTGTGCGAGTCCCTGGAGGAGGTCACGCTCCTGGAGGAGATCGCGGGCGAGCTGGGGCGCGACGACGTCACCGCGCTGCTGCGCATCAACCCCGACTTCCACACCAAGGGCTCCGGCCTGGCCATGGGCGGCAAGCCGCGGCAGTTCGGCATCGACGCCGACACACTGCGCGGCTCGAGGGAGCTGATCGCCGCACTGCGCCGGGTGCGGGTGCGCGGCTTCCACGCGTACATGGGGACGCGCTTCCTGAACGCCGACGACCTCGTGCACAACACCCGCGAGATCCTCGCCCTGGCGGCCGAGCTGTCCGACCGGCTGGGCATCGTCCCCGAGACCGTGGACTTCGGCGGCGGATTCGGCGTCGCCTACTTCGACAACGAGAAGAGCCTCGACATCGAGACCACGGTGGCCGGCATCAACGAGGCCGTCGCCTCGTTCACCGCCAAGTACCCCCGCTGCCGCCTGATCAACGAGCTGGGGCGCTACCTCGTCGCGGCCTGCGGCACCTACGTGGTGCGCGCGCTGTACGTCAAGGAGTCCCTGGGCGAGAAGTTCGTGATCGCCGACGGGGGCACCAACCACCACATGGCCGCGGTGGGCATCGGCAGCTTCGTCAAGCGCAACTTCCCGATCCGGTCGCTGAGCCGGCACGGCGACGAGGCCGCGGACACCTACACGGTCACCGGACCGCTGTGCACGCCCAACGACGTCATCGGCAAGAAGGTCCAGCTGCCGCCGGTCGAGCCCGGCGACCTGATCGGCGTCGAACTCTCCGGCGCCTACGGGCCGACCGCCTCACCCGGGCTCTTCCTCAGCCACGGGTTCCCCGCCGAGGTCCTCGTGCACGGCGGGAGAGCCCACCTCGTCCGCGAACGGGACCGCAAGGAGGACCTGCTCGACAGGCAGCGCCTCGTGGACTTCACCCGCCACTGAAGGAACCCGGCACCGAAGGAGAACATCGGCAATGGAACGTCACGACGTGGTCAACGCCGTCGAGAAGGCGCTCAGCGAGGTGCTGGAGCAGCCCGTCACCGGCCTGACCGAAGAGGTCCGGCTCTTCGAGGACCTGCACCTGGACTCCACCTCGGTCCTGGAGATGCTGATGGCGCTGGAGGACGCCATCGACGTGTCCGTGGACCCGGAGAACCTCGACATGGACGACTTCAAATCGGTCGGCACCCTCACCGACTACGTCCTGTCCCAGCAGACCACCAGCGGAGTCTGAGGCGGATCGCGCATGCCGGCCCTCCTTGCGGCCTGCGGGGTGGTGGCACCGCCCCGCAGGTCCCCCGAAGCGACCCTGTCGAACCTCTCCTACTACCGTGACCTGGTCGAGCCCTTCGGCCTGGAGGTGGACGAGACGCTGCTGCGCTCCGCGCCCCACGTCAGCCACCGCGACCTGGTCGACCGGCTGGTGGCCGCCTCCGACGTCCGCGACAGCGAACCCGACCTGGTGATCGTGGCGCACGCGCTGCCGGACATCACCCCGTTCACCGCCATGGCGCCCTACCTGGACCGGCTGCTGGGCGGCCGGGCCGTCAACTTCGGCATCCACCAGCAGGGACTGGCCGCGCCGTTCACCGCGCTGCGCGTCGTCTCGGCCTTCCAGCGGGCGGGCCGCTCCCGGCGGGCCGTGCTCGCCGTCCTGGAACAGACCACCCTGCCCACCCGGTTCCCCCTGGTCCACGACAACCACCTCGTCGACTCCGGGGTCCTGCTGGTCCTCGGCACCGACGGCGGCCCGCGGATCGCCCGGGTGGAGTCCGTCGCGGCGACCGAGTCCGCCGCCACCCGGCTCGGCGAGCTGACCGCGAAGGACCCCGACGGCACGCTGCTGGTCACCGGCCCCTGGCTGGACCGCGACCCCCTCGGCCAGGACGTCCCCTCCTTCCGCTGCAACCCGGGCACCTACTGCACCAGCGTCTGGCTGGCGCTGGCCCGGCACTGGACCGACTGGCGGGAGCGCTACGGCACCGTGCTGCTGTGCGACACCGACCCGCTCTCCGGCGGCACCCACATCGCGGTACTGCACTCGGACCGGGCCCGGGACGCGGCGCGGGAGGAGCGATGACGACGACGGACACCACGCTTCCCGCCCCGGTCATCGGGTGGCTGGAGGCGTTCGCCGGGGAACTGGACGACTGCCACGAACAGGCCGCGCCGGGCGGCACGGTGTCCTCCCCGGCCGGCTGGACCATCGCCTCCGCACAGCGCCTGCCCGCGGGCACCCCGGTCCCCGGCACCTCGGGCACCCTCGCCGCCGTACGCGACGCACCACCGGCCGGCGACCCGGCGGCGCGGGTCTTCTCCGACGCGCTGGTGCGGCTGCACTGGCGGCTGCTGCGCGACGTCCTCGACGGCGCCGTCAGCCGCCTCGACGGGCGCACCTCGGAAGGCGCCCCGCTGCTCGGCCGCCAGCTCGTACGGGGCACGGTCGCGGACGTGGCCCTGGCCCTGTCCGAGACCCGGGACCTCCTCGACCTGCCCCGGCCCACCGCCGGGCGCCGCCGCCGGATCCACCGGGACCTGGTCGCCGCCGGCCGCACCGCGCTCGTGCTGTACGGCGCGAGCAGCTTCGCGGCCGAGGGACCGGGCCGGCTCCTGTACGCGGCCGAACTGCTGGGCAACACCTATCTGCACACGGGAGAGCCCGAGGAGGGAGCCGGCCGTGAGTGAGCCCCCGCTGCCCCGCCGGACGGAGGTGCTGCGCTCCCATGTCAGGGACGCGGCCGCGCAGCTGCGGGACCCCGGCATGGAGATCGACCGCGATCCCACGGCCATCGACCGGTGGCTGCACCTCCCCGCGGCCGATCTCATGCGCCTGAGCACCATCCCCGTGGAGTACCTGGACGCTCCGCTGCGCATCGACGGGCACACCTACGACATGCGCTCCTGCCTGGAGCACACCGTCACCATCGAGGAACTGAGCTACGGCGACGCCGGCTTCATGCTCGCCTGCCCCGGCCCGCTGATGTCCGGGGTCGCGGTGGACGCGCTCGGCGACGACAAACAGCGGCATGCCTACTACGAGCGGCTGAGCCGCCCCGAGGCGACCTGGACGTTCTTCGGGCTCACCGAGCCCGCGAAGGGATCCGCGGCCACCGAGCTGGAGACCGCCCTGACCCCCGACGGCGACGGCTTCCGCCTCAGCGGAGCCAAGCGCTATGTGGGCAACGCCGCCTTCGCCCGGCTGGGCGTGGTGTTCTGCCGCCGGGCGCCCGGACCGCTGGGCATCGAGGCCGTGCTCGTCGACACCCGGGACCCCGGCTTCCGGGCCGAGCTGATCCCGACCGTCGGGATGCGCGGCGCGCGCATCTCCGCCATCACGCTCGACGGCGTACGGATCGAACGGGAGCAGGTCCTCGGCTACGACACGCTCAGGCCCAGCCGCCGCGGACTGGTGGGCGCCATCCGCACCCTCCAGCGCTTCCGCCCGGTCCTCGCCGGCACCGCCCTCGGCCTGACCCGCGCCGTCCTGGACCACGTCCGCCGCGAACGCCCCGCCCTCACCGGAACGGCCCGCGGCCGGCTGGAGGACCTGCGGGACCGGCTGGAGGCCACCCGGCGGCAGAACTACGACATCGCGTCCGCGATCGACGCGGGAAAGGTGCGCTCCGACCGCATCGCGGGCGTCAAGACACGCGCCGCCGAACTGGCCGAACGCGCCACCCTCGCCGCCGCCGACCTCCTCGGACCCGCCTCCCTCCTCGAGGACCCGTGGCTCGGCAAGCTGTACCGCGACGCGCGGGCCTTCGAGTTCATGGAGGGCACCGGCCACATCCAGCGGCTGGCGGTCTTCCAGGGCGTTGCCAAACACACTTTCCTCGCATGACCCCGGTCCCCGCACCGGGGCCGGGGCAGGAGACAGGGAGCGAGCCATGTGGATCGGCATCGACGTGATGACCGAGGACGAACTCGGCGACCTGCTCGGCCGGCCCTGGTTCCGCCGTTACGTCTACGACGCCGACGAACTCGCCCTCGCGGACTCCTTCGGCGCCGAGCGTGCCCGCGAGTTCCTCACCGGCCGCTTCGCCGGCAAGGAGGCCGCGCTCAAGGTCATCGGCACCGGCGTCGGGGCGGGAGTGACCCCCCGCCAGGTGGCCATCCTGCGCGCGGACGACGGGGCCCCCGTGGTACGGCTGTCGGGGACCGCCGCCCAGCGCGCGCGGGAACGGGGCATCGGCGCCCTCAATCTGTCCATCACCCACAAGAAGGGCTTCGTCGTCGCCGCGGCCATCGGGGTGCCCGCCCCGTGCGGGCACCACCGCGACCGGCCGGACGACTGACCCCGCCCCGTCTCCTCCCGCCCGCCGTGCCCGTATCCGCCGCCGGTGCGCCCCGCGCACCGGCCCACCCCTCACAGGGAGCGATGTGTCCCGTCGCCTGTTCACCTCGGAGTCCGTGACCGAGGGCCACCCCGACAAGATCGCCGACCAGATCAGTGACACCATTCTCGACGCGCTGCTGGAACAGGATCCGTCCTCCCGGGTCGCGGTGGAGACCCTGATCACCACCGGTCAGGTGCATGTGGCCGGCGAGGTCACCACCGCCGCGTACGCGGACATCCCCGCGCTGGTGCGGGGCAGGATCCTCGACATCGGCTACGACTCCTCCAAGAAGGGCTTCGACGGCGCCTCCTGCGGTGTCTCGGTGTCGATCGGCGCGCAGTCCCCGGACATCGCGCAGGGCGTCGACACCGGCGGCGCGGGCGACCAGGGCCTGATGTTCGGCTACGCCACCGACGAGACGCCCGAGCTGATGCCCCTGCCGATCCGCCTCGCCCACCGCCTGTCCCACCGGCTCTCCGAGGTCCGCAAGAACGGTGCCGTCCCCTACCTGCGTCCCGACGGCAAGACGCAGGTCACCATCGAGTACGACGGTGACAAGGCCGTCCGTCTGGACACGGTGGTCGTCTCCTCCCAGCACGCCTCCGACATCGACCTGGAGACCCTGCTCGCCCCCGACATCCGCGAGTTCGTCGTGGAACCGGAGCTGAAGGCCCTGCTGGCGGAGGACATCAAGCTCGACATCGAGGGCTACCGCCTGCTGGTCAACCCGACCGGCCGCTTCGAGATCGGCGGCCCGATGGGTGACGCGGGCCTGACCGGCCGCAAGATCATCATCGACACCTACGGCGGCATGGCCCGGCACGGTGGCGGCGCCTTCTCCGGCAAGGACCCGTCCAAGGTGGACCGCTCGGCTGCGTACGCGATGCGCTGGGTCGCCAAGAACGTCGTGGCGGCCGGCCTGGCCTCCCGCTGCGAGGTCCAGGTCGCCTACGCCATCGGCAAGGCCGAGCCCGTCGGCCTCTTCGTGGAGACCTTCGGCACCCACACCGTGGACGCGGGACGGATCGAACAGGCCATCGGCGAGGTGTTCGACCTGCGGCCCGCCGCGATCATCCGTGACCTGGACCTGCTGCGCCCGGTCTACGGCCGGACCGCCGCGTACGGGCACTTCGGCCGCGAGCTGCCCGAGTTCACCTGGGAGCGCACCGACCGGGTGGACGCCCTCCGCGCCGCCGCCGGCCTGGACTGACCCCTGACGGACCGTCCGCGCACCGTGTTGCGGACGGTCCGAACCGCCCCCCGGCGCTCGTGCGCCCGGGCGGGCCGAAGGAGGAAGCACCGTGCGTATCGCCGTGACCGGATCCATCGCCACCGACCATCTGATGGTCTACCCGGGCCGGTTCGCCGACCAGCTGGTCGACGGCCACCTGGAGCGGGTCTCGCTCTCCTTCCTGGCGGACACCCTGGAGATCAGACGCGGGGGAGTGGCCGCGAACATCGCCCTGGCACTGGGACGGCTGGGCCTGCGCCCGCTGCTGGCGGGAGCCGTGGGCACCGACTTCGCCGAGTACCGCCGGTGGCTGGAGACGAACGGCGTGGACACCCGGCTCGTCCACGTGAGCGACACCCTGCACACCGCCCGCTTCGTGTGCACGACGGACACCGACCAGAACCAGATCGCCACCTTCTACGCGGGAGCCATGGCGCAGGCCCGTGTCATCCGGCTCGAACCGGCCGCCCGGCAGCCCGGCGGGCTGGACCTGGTGGTGGTCGGACCCAACGACCCCGAGGCGATGCTCCGCCACACCGACGAGTGCCGCGCGCTCGGCGTCCCGTTCGCCGCCGACCCCTCCCAGCAACTCGCCCGCGTCACAGCCGAGGAGGCCAGGCGGCTGATCGACGGCGCCCGCTACCTGTTCACCAACGAGTACGAGGCCGCCCTGCTCCGGCAGCGGACCGGCTGGACGCACGAGGAGATCCTGGAACGCGTGGGGACCTGGATCGTCACGGCCGGCGCCGACGGCGTGACCATCACCGGGAAGGGAGGGCCGCGGCACGCGGTCCGGGCCGTGCCGACGGACCGCGCCCAGGACCCCACCGGTGTCGGCGACGCCTTCCGGGCCGGCTTCCTGGCCGGCGCGGCCTGGGACTGGCCGCCGGAGCGCTCGGCCCAGCTCGGCTGCGCGCTGGCCACCGTCGTCCTGGAGTCGGTCGGCACGCAGGAGTACAAGCTCTCCGCGGCCGACCTGGCGATCAGGATCGAGGAGACCTACGGCAGGACCGCGGCCGCCCGGATCCGTACGCGCCTGTGGGAGGTGCTCTGACGGCCCCGGGGCCCGGTGCGGGGCGTCACCCCGCACCGGGCCCCGTCCGGACGCGCGAGAGCCCGCCGGCCGGATGCCGTCAGCCGCCGCCGAGGGTGCCGATCAGGCCGGCGCTCGCGGCCGCCGCGCCGGCCTGGAAGCGGCTCTCCGCCCCAAGCTCCTCCATGATCGCCGCGATATGGCGCCGCAGGGTGCGGGAGGATATCCCCACCCGGCGGGCGATGACGTCGTCCTTGAGACCGCAGGCGAGCATCTTCAGGATGGCGTTGCGGACGTTGTTGAGCGAGGTGCCGTTGGAGGCGTTGCCGTCGAAGACGCAGGCCGGCTGCCAGGTGTTCCGGTAGATGCCGCACAGCACCTTCACGATCGCCGGTTCGTAGACGGCGGTGACCGCGGAGGCTGCCCCGTCGGAGGAGTCGGTGGGCAGGAACGCCGTCTCCTGGTCGACGATGATGACGAAGTGCTGCACCTCGTCCGACGTGCGGACCTCCGCGCCCGAGTCCAGGTCCTGCTGGAGGATCGCCCGGAAACTGGGATGGGACCTGGCCGAGTGGGGGTACAGCGTGCGCAGCCGCACCCCGCGCCGTACCGCTTCGTAGGAGAGCCGGAGGGTGTCCTTCAGGATCTGTGTCTCATAGCTGCACACCGGCCACATCGTGAGGATCTCCCCCGAGGACTGGCGGATGGAGTCCATCAGCCTCAGGGAGATCTCGCGCTGGTTCTCCAGTGTCGCCACCAGCCGGCTTGTCCGCTGGGTGCGCTGATGCCGCTTGAAAGATTTGGAGAAACGTTCCAGCTGGTGGTGGATGGCGACCAGTTCGCGCCGTTTCTCGTGTATGGCGGATTCCAGGGGCAGGACGAGTTCCGTCTCGGCGGCGTCGGGGTCGGCCGCCAGGAAGGTGTCCTGCTCCTTGCAGTGCCGGACGAGTCTCAGCCGCAGCAGTTCCCGCATCGCCCGGTCGACGGCGGCGCTCGCCACCCCGAGCGCCGTGGCGATCTCCGTCGTGGTCGCCGCGTGGTACGACAGGACGTGGTCGTACACCCCGAGAAGCAGGTCCTCGCCGACGTCCTGACCGCGTGCCGTCGGCTCGCGACGAGTTCTCTCGTTGTCCTCGGCCGACAGCTCGGATAAGCCTGCGTACGCGAGCATGTTCTCCACTGCGCTCACCATCCCGAGTCAGACGGTCAAAGAGGTTCGTTGCGGAGGATCCCGGCGATCTCCTCGGCGACCTCCGCTACCTTTTCGTTCAGGAAGAAATGGCCACCGGAGAAGCGTCTGATCCGGAAACCCGCAGATGTGTGCCGTTCCCATCCCTGCTCCCCGCCGCCGGTCAGATACGGATCCGCGTCGGCGGACAGGAAGGATATGGGACAGCCGACCGACGCGTTTTCGGGGGCGAGATAGGTCGAATTGGCGTGATAGTCGTTCTTCACGACCGCCAGAATCGGCTCCAGGAACTTCTGTTTCTCGAAGAACCGGGGAGGAATGCCGCCCAGCTCCTTGAGTTCGGCGATGATCTCCTGGTCGTCGTGCGGTGTGTGGCTGCCGAGCCCGTCCGAGGGCGAGCGGCGCCCGGACACGATGAGCTGCCGGGGGGCGGCGCCGGCGGCCTCCAGGCGCCGGGTGACCTCGAAGGCCACGACCGAGCCGAAACTGTGGCCGAAGACGGCCACCGGTCTGTCGAGCCAGGGGCGGACCTCTGCGGCTATGCGGTCGGCGAGTGCGCCGACGTCCCTGACCGGCGGCTCGCCACGGTTGCCCGGGCGGCCCGGGTACTGGACGGAGAGCGCCTCCACCTCTTCGGGCAGGGCCGCGGACAGCGCGTTGTAGGCACTGGCCGAAGCGCCGGCGTAGGGACAGCACACCAGGCGGATCCGGGGGTTCACCCGGGGTACCGCACTCCGGATCCACTCGCTTCTCTTGTCGAGGGGTTGGACGGCCATGTCACCTTCCGTGTGCCCCCGGAGGGGGGTCGTACCGGATCGGTCGCAGGAATTGCCCGAGAATAGCGCACCGCCGGTGCGGGCGAATTTCATGTCATGCCGTGCTGGTCACGCTACTGACGGTCGCGTCATATGTCAACGGTGTTTCCTGCGGGTATCGTGAGTGGCGTGTGGCAGGTGAAGTTTTTTGACGAAACGGAGGAATTCACCGGGCGGACCCTTTCGGGTGGCCCGCTCCATTCCAGGGAGAGCAACCTCTTTTGAGGAGTGCGGGACCATGGGCAATCCGGTTCGGAATCATCCGTATTCACCCGCGGGCCGGAGACCGGCGAGTGGCTCCGGCCGGCCGCCCGGGGCGGCCCCGGTCGGTCAGCCGAGCCGCGACGGCGGGCGCCGCCGGGAGGGCGGGACCGGTGACGGCCGACATCGTCGGCCGGCGGCCCAGGGGCCGCGCGAGGGTCTTGAAGGGGCCCGTACCGGGGGCGGCGTGGCGCGCCACGGCCACCGCGAGGCCGCCGCCACGGCAAGGGGTGAGGCCGGACATGGCGTCTCGGTGGTCCGCACGGTCTCCGTCATGAGCGCACCCGCACCTCCCGCGATCCCGGCCGCCGCAGCGGCTGTCGCATCCTCCTTCGATGAGCATCGTCACTTTCGATGCGAATCAAACTCTGGAGTATGTGACCGACGGCCGGACGGGCACCGCGTGCGAAGCGGTACGGCGGTCAGGACAGCAGTCTCTGTGCCATCTGCCGCGCCCGCCGGAAGGGTTCGACGCTGCGCTCGCTCATCGCGGTGACCACGGCCCCGTCCATGAGCAGCGTGAACTGTTCCGCCAGCTCCGCCGCCCCGGCGTGACCGGCGTCCTCGATCACGCCGCGCACATAGTCGGCCACCTTGCGCTTGTGCTCGACCGCGAGCCGGTGGACGGCGCTGCCGGGTTCCTTCGCCTTCTCCGCCATGGCGTTGATGAAGGCGCAGCCGCGGAACGCGCTGTCCTCAGCCCCCTCGGCCAGGGCGTCGAAGACGGCCAGGGGTGTGCCGCCGCGGGCCTCCACCCGCTCCCGCAGCCACTGCCTCCACTGCTCGTCCCGGCGCTGCAGGACCGCGGACACCAGATCGTCCTTGCCGTCGAAGTGCCGGTAGAGGGAGGCGCGGCCGACCCCGGAGTGGCTCAGAAGGCGCTCCAGGCCCACGCCGTTGATGCCCTCCTCGTAGAAGAGCTCATCGGCTGCCTGGAGAAGGCGGTCACGTGCGCGAGTCGGCATGTGACCAGGGTAGTCGCCCTTGACGCTAAACGGTACCGACCGATACCGTCCGCCAATATGGTACCGATCGGTACCGAAATCGAGGAGGGTGCATCGTGAGTAAGTCCGTCCCGGACCACAAGAGCGGGACGCCTGAGGGGAAGACCGACGAGGGAGAGTCCGCCGCGCCGTGGCGGGGAGTCCTCGTCCTGGCATTCGGTGCCTTCGCCATCGGTACGGACGAGTTCGTGCTCGCCGGTGTCCTGCCCGAGCTGAGCGACTCCCTGTCCGTCAGCATCACCACCGCCGGACAGGTGGTCACCGTGTTCGCGCTGACCTGCGCGGTGATGGCACCGATCCTGGGCACGCTCACCGCCGCCTGGCCACGCCACAAGGTGCTCAAGCTGTCCGTGCTGGTCTACCTGCTCGGCGTCGTGGGGACCGGTCTCGCACCGTCGTTCCCCGTGGTCCTGGCGGCCCAGGTGGTCGCCGCCGTCGGTGCCGGCCTCTACATCCCGGCGGCCAGTGTCACCGCCTCGGCGCTGATGGGGCCCGAACGCCGCGGCCGGGCCATCGCCGCCGTCACCACCGGACTCACCGCCGCCACCGCACTGGGCGCTCCGATCGGGACCGTCGTGGGCAGCGTCCTCGACTGGCGGGCCACGATGTGGTTCATCGCCCTCCTCACCGTGCTGAGCCTGTCCGGCGTGTTCACCCTCGTGCCGGCGGTGGTCGTCGGGGCTCCGGGAGGTCTGCGCCAGCGCCTCGCGCCGCTCGGCGACCGCCGTGCGGTGGCCGTGCTCGCCGCGACGCTCGTCGCCTTCACCGCGGCGTACATCGTCTACACCTACATGGCCGAGGTGTTCGCCCCCGCCACCGGCGGCGACGGCAGGAAACTGGCCATCCTGATGTTCGCCTTCGGCCTGACGGGCATGGTCGGCAACTTCTACGCCGGGACGCTCGCCGACCGGTTCGGGGCACGGGTGGTGGTGGGCGGCGCGGTCACCCTGCTGGCGGCCAGCCTCCTCGTGCTGCCGCTCGCCACCGGCTCGTTCGCCGCGGCGACCGTCGTCATCGTGGTGTACGGCGTCGCGGCGTGGGGCATCACCGCGCCGCAGCAGTCGCGCCTGATCACCCTCAACCCGGAGTCGGCTCCCCTCCTGATCTCCCTCAACGCCGCGTTCCTCTACCTCGCCATCGCCCTGTCCGGCGTCATCGGCGCGGTGGGCATCAGCACCATCGGGGCCCGGAACATCAGCCTGATCGGCGCCGCCGTGGCCGTGCTCGCGCTGGGCCTGTCCGAACTGGGGCACCGGCTGGCCAAGACCTCGCCGGCGCGAACGGCCAAGGTCACCGCGTAGCCGGCCGACGTGTCATTCAACCCGTAGTGAAGGGCGTTCCTATGTGCGGAATCGCTGGATGGGTGGACTTCGAACGCGACCTCGTCAGGGAGGTCGCCGCGGCACAGACCATGACCAGGACGATGGCCTGCCGGGGCCCCGACGACGAGGGGATCTGGAGCGCCGGGCACGTGACGCTCGGACACCGCCGGCTCGCGGTGATCGACATCGAGGGCGGCCGGCAGCCGATGCGCACCCCGGAGACCGGCCCGGACGGGGAGCCGCTCGTGGTCGTCAGCTACAGCGGCGAGGTGTACAACTTCAAGGAGATCCGCGAGGAACTGGTCCTCCTGGGGCACCGGTTCCGCACCAGGAGCGACACCGAGGTCGTGCTCCGCGCCTACCTCCAGTGGGGCAGTGCCTTCGTCGACCGCTTCAACGGGATGTACGCCTTCGCCCTGTGGGACACCCGGACCGAGGAACTCCTCCTGGTCCGGGACCGCCTCGGGATCAAGCCGCTCTTCTACTACCCCACCCCCGCCGGAGTGCTCTTCGGCTCGGAGCCCAAGGCGATCCTGGCGAACCCGCTCAGCAGCGCGGTCATGGACCTCGACGGCCTGCGCGACGCGCTCGCGCTGGCCCGGGTGCCCGGACGGACCCCGCTGCGGAACCTGTACGAGGTACGGCCGGGCCACATCGTCCGCGTCAGCCGCACGGGGCTGCGCCAGGAGGCGTACTGGAGACTCGAGACCCGCCCGCACACCGACGACATCCCCGCCAGCGTCGCGAAGGTGCGGGAGATCCTCGAGGACGCGGTCACCCGGCAGATGGTCTCCGACGTGCCGCTGTGCACGCTGCTGTCGGGCGGCCTGGACTCCAGCGCGCTGACCGCGCTCGCCCAGCGTTCGCTGGACGCCGACGGCGGGGGACGGGTCCGCACGTTCTCCGTCGACTTCGCCGGGCTCGCCGAGAACTTCCGGCCCGAGCCGTTCCGGGAGGCGCCCGACGCCCCGTTCGTCACCGAACTCGTCCGGCACGTGGGCACCGACCACCGGGAGATCCTGCTCGACACCGCCCGGCTCGTCGAGCCCGGCGTGCGTGACGCGGTCCTGCGGGCCTGGGACCTCCCGTACGGGATCGGGGACCACGACCCGTCCCTCTACCTGCTGTTCAAGGCCGTCCGCGAGAACTCGACCGTGGCACTGTCGGGGGAGTCCGCCGACGAGGTCTTCGGGGGCTATCTGTGGTTCCACGACCCGGTCGCCTCGCAGGCCGACACCTACCCCTGGCACGCGATCAACAAGGTGCCGGTGAGCGAGCAGGCCACGAGCTTCCTGGACCCCGCCCTGGTCAAGGAGCTGAGTCTCGCCGAGTACATCGCCGACCAGTACCACAGCGCCGCCGGCGAGGTCACCCACCTGCCCGGTGACAGCCCGGACGAACGGCGGATGAGACTGGCGAGTTACCTCAACATCACCCGCTTCCTGCAGATGATGCTGGACCGCAAGGACCGGATGAGCATGGCGACCGGCCTGGAGGTCAGGGTCCCGCTGTGCGACCACCGGCTCGTCGAGTACGTCTACAACGCGCCCTGGTCGGTGAAGACGTTCGACGGGCGGGAGAAGAGCCTCCTGCGGCACGCGGCCAAGGACCTGCTGCCGGAGTCGATCGTCCGGCGCCGCAAGGCGCCCTACCCCTCGACCCAGGACCCCGGGTACGACGAGGCGGTCAACCGGGAACTGGGCCGGATCGTCGCCGACCCCGACGCGCCGGCACTGCCGCTGCTGAACCTCGAGGCGATCCGTTCCCACCTCGCCAAGCCGGTCGACACCCCGTACTCGATGATGCAGCGCTCCGTCTACACGGAGACTCCCGTGCGGCTGAACGCCTGGATGGAACTCCACGGCGTCGACACGCGCGGCCTGTTGGTCTGAGGGCCGGCGCCCCCGCGACGAGGGCGGGAGGGTGTCCGCCCGGGCACCCTCCCCGTACGCCCGGCGGGATCAGAACTCCTCGTCGCCGAAGTCCTCGTCGCCGAACTCCTCCTCGCTCATGCCGGGCGGGGAGAAGATGCCCTGCATGATCTGCTTCATGTCCAGCACCTTGGCGTCGGCCGGCGCGGTGGGCTTGATGCCGTCGCTCATCCGCAGAACCAGGCCCAGCTTCTTGACCTTGGCGGTCTCGGCCAGCTTGGCGAGGTCCACGTTCACCTCGGACAGCTCACCGTTCTTCAGCGTGAAGTCCGCCGTCACCTTGGCGTTGGGGGCGTCCTTCAGGTCCTTCTCCGTCGGCAGGTCCATGCCCGGCGGCAGGTCCTTCGCCAGCGGGCGGATCTCACCGATCATCTTGGTCATCAGCGTACGGAACGGGGCCGTCGCGGTGACATGCTCGGTGTCACCGTCGCCGTCGGCCGTCTTCAGCTTCACCTCGCGGGCGACGACCTCGCGCAGGGACTTCATGAGCTTCTTCTGCGTCTTGGCGTCCAGGGACGGGGCGGGCGAGGGAGCGTCCTCGTCCTCTCCGCCGCCGAGGCCGGCCTTCTCCATCTCCTTGACGCTGAACTTCACCCACTTGCCCTGCAGGACGTCCTTGAGGGCGCCGGCCTCCGGCGGCAGTTCGTCGGCGGACGGGACGGGGCTGCCCGACAGCTTGCCGAGGGTGTCGGCGTCGGCGCGGAGGTAGATGAAGTCACCGATCATCCGGTACTCGGCGAGGTCGCCGTCCGGGCTGCTGACCTTCATGGCCATGCCTACGAGGTCCTTCTCACCGGACTCGGCGAGCGGCTTCTTCGACTCCACGGTGAGCGTGATCTTCGCGTCGCTGAGCAGCTTCGCGGCCTCGTCGGGGATCTCGTCGCCGGGCTCCGGCTCGGACTTGGCGTCCAGCGCCTTCAGGGTCGCGGCATCGGTGTCCAGGTCCAGCTCGAAGGAGAGCGTCTTCTTCTCGCCGAGCTTGTCGAAGGCCTTGTCGAGCTTCTGGCCGGCGGAGAGCTGCTCCACCGTTCCGCAGGCGGCGGAGCCCGCGAGGACGGCACCGACGACGGCGGTGGCGGTGAGGGTCTTGCGTATGGCGCTGATGATGGTCTCCTTGTAGACGCGACCACGGTGTGATCGATGAGAAGACTCACAGCCCGCGCACAAGGTTGCATTCGATTTTTTATCCCTGCTTGGTGAACCGGTCGGACCGCCCGAGGAACCGGAAGACGTTCCCTTCCGCCTGATACAGGAAGTACCCCTCGCCCTGCGGTGCGTCGATGCTGCCGGCGGTGAAGCGGAGGGGTTTGGCGAGTCCCTGGTAGGTGAGGTCCGACAGTCGCTCGGCGACCGCCCCGGCGGTGACGCCGGCCCGGCCGCCCAGCGACTCCAGGGCCCGGGCGACCAGACCCACCGCGTCGTACGCCTCCGGGGCCCAGCGGCCGGGCGCGGTGCCGTAGGCCGCGCGGTGGGCGGTCCGGAAGGCGCCGGACACGCTGCCGGGATCGGTGAACGGGGCGCCGAACACCCACCCTTGTGCCGCCGCGCCGCCCGCCCGGAGGAAGTCCGGTCGCATGATGTGCCAGGTGCCGAGGCGCGGCCCGGTGAAGCCGGCCTCCGCGAGGGCACGGGCGCAGCGCGCGGCGCGGTCCGCCGATGTCCCGGTGAAGACGACGGCCTGGGCCCGGTCGGCGAGCGCGGCGCGGACGGCGGGGGAGAAGTCGTCGCTCTCGGCCGGCACGGGGTACACGCGGGTCGTGCCCTCGTTCGGCGGACGCTGGGTGAGCGAGTCGGCCAGGTCGGAGCCCACGCGGCCCGCCGCCCTGTCGTCGATCACGGCGGTACGGCCGACCGGCCGTACGGAGGTCAGGTACGCGGCCAGCGGAACCGCCAGGAACCGCTCCGGGGCGCGGGTGACGCGCAGGGTCCGCAGGGTGTCGTCCTCGTCCAGCCGGGCATCGTCCAGGGACACCAGGACCATGGCGGTGCGCGCGGTCTGATAGCGCGGCGCGGCGGCCCGTGCCGCGGTCGGGGTGTCCGGTCCGAGGACCGCGCGCACGGCGGCCTTGGTGAAGCGCTCGGCGGCCTGCCGGGCCCGGTTGGCGTCGCCCCGGTCGTCGAAGGTGTCGAGGGCCAGCCGGAAGGCGATGCCCGCGCGCGCGTTGTGGTGCGCCACGGCGAGCCGCGCGCCGCGCTCCCGGGCCACGCCGTCCATCTTGTCCGCACCGCTCAGGTCGGCCTGGAAGCCCAGGGTGTACACGGGCAGTTCGGCACCGGACCTCTGGCCGAGCGTCAGATACGCGGCGGTCCCGCCGCCGAGCGCCAGCACCGAGGCCGCCGCGCCCCCCGCCGCCAGCACCCGCCGCCGGCCCGGCGCGCGCTGCCCGGCCGGGGCCGTCGGCGCCGGGCCGGTGACCGCCTCCTCGGGTGCCGCCCGGCGAGGGGCGGGTATGTCCAGTGCGCGGGCGGAGCGTTCGGCGACCAGGCGCAGCACGGCGGGCGGCAGCCAGGCCTCGGTCCCGCCGCCGGCGGGACCGGCGTCCCGCGCCAGCCGCGTCCGGGGGTCCTGGAGCGCCGCCCGGACCCGCGCGGCGGTCGGACGGCGCGCGGGGTCCTTGGCGAGGCAGCTCTCGATCAGCGGGCGCAGTCCGGCGGGCACGTCCGTGAGGTCCGGGTCCTCGTGCACCGTGCGGAACAGCACCGCCGCCGCGTGTCCGGTGCCGAACGGACGCCGGGCCGAGGCCGCGTACGCCAGCACGCACCCGAGGGAGAACACGTCGCTCGGCGGGCCGACCCCCTCGGCGCGGGCGCGGGCCTGTTCCGGTGACAGGAAGCCCGGGGTGCCCACGACGGCGTCGGGCGCGGTCAGCGCGGTGGCCCCGGCGGCGAGGGCGATGCCGAAGTCGATGAGGCGGGGACCGTCGAGGCCCAGCAGCACGTTGCCCGGCTTCACATCGCGGTGCACCAGACCCGCCGCGTGCACGGCGGTCAGCGCCTCGGCCAGCCGGGAGCCCAGCGCACGCACCGCGGCCACGGGCAGCGGTCCATGCCCGTCGACCGCTTCCGCCAGGGCCGGGCCCGGCACGAACTCCGTGGCCAGCCAGGGCGAACGGGTCTCCGGGTCGGCGGCCACGACCGGCACCAGCCACCGCCCCGACAGCCCTCGTACGGCCGTCACCTCGCGCCGGAACCGGGCCCGGAAGGCGGGATCCGCCGCGTGCTCGGCGCGGATCACCTTCAGCGCGACCAGCGCCCCGCCCCCGCTGCGGGCGAGATAGACGACGCCCATGCCGCCGGCGCCGAGCCGGGCCAGCAGCCGGTGCCCGCCGATGTCCTCCGGGTCGTCCGCGGCGAGCGGGCGCATCACAACGCCGCCTCGCCCGCGTAGGCGTACCGGCCGCCCCTCACCTCGTAGCGGAACAGGCCGTATCCCTTGAGCTGCCGGCTGTCGTCGAACGCATAGGTGCGCACCAGCCCCTTGTACGTGCCCTTCGCCAGCAGGCCGTACAGCCTGGTCCGGGAGGCCCGGCCGCCCGCCCCGGCGAGCCGGGCGACGACCATGCGGGCCACGTCGTAGGCCTCCGCCGCCCAGTACGGGGGAGCGGAGCCGTAGCGCCCGCGGTAGGCGTCGGCGAAGCCGCGCACCCGCGCGGCCGACGGGTCGATGTACGGCGCGAAGACCTGCCAGCCCTCGGCGGCCGGACCCGCGGCGGTCAGGAACTCCTGGCCGGCGGCCGGGTAGCCGAGGGCGCGCACGCCGGTGAAGCGCCGCTCGGCGAGCGCGCGGGCGACGGCCGCCGCACGCGCCGGGGTGCCCGTGTAGAGGAATGCGTCCGGCTCGTGCGCGAGCATCTCCGCGACCACCGGGGCGAGATCCCCGGCGAGCCGGGGCACGACCCGTGGTTCGGCCGGGATCCTGAGGGTGCCGAGGGCCTGGAACGCGGTGTGGCCGATCTCCCAGGACGGGATGCCGCCGTCGCGGTCGATCAGGAGGCCCGCCCGCCGGGCGCCGGCCTTGGCGAGGTGAACGGCGATCAGCGCGGGCGACACCATGTACCCGGGCACGGCCTGGAGGAAGCGGCGCGGCTGCGACACGCCGTACACCGCCTGCGCGGAGGACGCCGTCAGCTGGGGAACGAGCCGGGCGTCGTAGGCGTCCAGGCTCGCGCCGGTGGTCCGGTCACCGGTCGAGCCTATGACGGCGAGCAGGTCGGGGTCGGCGGCCAGGGACCGGGCGGCCCGTACCGCGCGCGTCTCGTCGCCGCCGTCGTCGGCGACCGTGAGGGTGAGCGTGAACGGCTTGTCCTTCCGCGCGTTGAACTGCTCGACGGCCAGCCGTACACCGCGTTCCTGCGCCTGTCCGACGGCTTTCTGCGGCCCCGTCAGATCGGCCTGGACGCCCAGCAGCACGCGGCGCGCGGCGGGGGCGGGCGCGTCGTCGCGGCGGCTCGCCCAGAAGGCGGCGCCGCCGCCCGCCGCGAGCAGGGCCGCGCCGCCGAGGAGCAGGAAGCGGCGGCGGCCGCCGGGGCGCGACGACGAGGCCGCGTCCCCGGGAACCTCCGCCGGCGGCTCGTCCGTCCCCGCGTCGAGGGCCGTCGCCTCGATGTCCGGCAGGGCGAGCAGCGCGGCGGACCGGTCCGCCACGAGCCGTACGACGTCGTCGGGCAGCCAGTCGGCGGCGCCGGAGGGCGTGTCCCCGCCGAGCGCCTCGTCCACCTCGCGGGCGGTGGGCCGGGCGGCCGGGTCCTTGGCGAGACAGCGCTCCAGCGGCTCGCGCAGACCGTCGGGGAGACCTTCCAGGTCGGGCTCGTCGTGGACGGTGCGGTACAGCAGGGCGTCCACGGCCCCGGTGCCGAAGGGCGGGCGCCCGGTGGCGGCGTAGGAGAGGAGGCAGCCGAGGGCGAAGACATCACTGGCGGGGGTGGCGGGGCGGGCCCGTGCCTGTTCCGGTGCCAGGAAGCCGGGGGTTCCGACGACCATGCCGTCCGAGGTGAGGGCCGTCTCCTCGGCGGCGCGGGCGATACCGAAGTCGATCAGGCGGGGGCCGTCCAGGGCGAGGAGGACGTTGCCGGGCTTGACGTCGCGGTGCACCAGTCCCGCGTCGTGCACGGCGCTCAGCGCCCGGGCCAGCATCCGGCCGAGCACGCGCACCGCGGCCGGCGGCAGCGGCCCGCGGGCGGCGACCGCCTCGGCGAGCGAGGGGCCCGGTACGAAGGCGGTGGCCAGCCAGGGCGCGGGCGCGTCCGGGTCGGCGCCGGTCACCGGCACGGCGCAGGGGCTGTCCACCCGGCGGGCCGCGGCGACCTCGCGGCGGAACCGGGCGCGGAACTCGGGCTGGTCGGCGTACTCCGGCAGGATCACCTTGACGGCGGCCAGCTCCCCGGACGGCGCCCGGCCGAGGTAGACGACCCCCATGCCGCCGGCGCCGAGCCGCGCGAGCAGCCGGTGACCACCGATGCGGGAGGGGTCGGAGGGCCTGAGCTTCTCGGTCATCGGCGACCGCCTTCGGGGGCGGCTGGTCCGGGTTCTTCGGAGGCGGTGGTCCCGGTTGCCGCCCGGCCGGTTGCCCCGGTCGCCCTGGCTGCCGTCGGTCGCGCGATCCCGGCGGCCTCGGGGGCGGTGGACCCGGTCGCCTCCGGGCCGGTGGGTCCGGTCGTCCTCGGGGTGTCGGTCCCTGTCGCCGGAGGCGGGACCGACCCGGCCGGCGTTCGGCGTTCGATCGCGCCGCGGAGGCTGCCGCGCATCGTGGCGTACGGCTCGCGCAGCAGGTCCAGCAGGCCGCGCCGGGTCCAGCCCTTGGCGCCCCGGGCGGAGACCGCGAGGGTGAACTGGCCGACGCGGGTCTGCTCCCAGACGTACGGGTGCGGGCCGCCGACATCGTCGCCGGTGTAGGTGCCGGACTCGGCCAGGACGTCGTCGGCGAAACCGTTGCCCGAGTCGCCGAGGGCGTTCGGCACGTCGGTCAGGTCCCGGAGCACCTCACCGGGGCGCAGCAGTTGGGAGGGACAGCGCATCATCTCCTCCAGCACCTCGGCGTTCTCCCAGTCGGCCTGCTCGGCCGAGCGGTGCACCGTGACCACGGCACTCAGACGCAGCGGCCCCCTGCCGCCGCGCGCCGGAATCTCGTAGTGGCGGGTCAGAGTGGCGAGCACGTCGTCCGGGAGCGGGCGCTGCTCCCAGACGCAGGAATCCCCGAGCACCGCCCACCGCCGCGGGTCGCTCTCGTACGGCTCATGGCGGACGGTGCCGGGCCCGAACGCGGAGGGCCCCGGCATGATGCCGCGGACCAGGGCGGCGGCCTGGTCCCGGGTCCGGGGCAGTCTGGCCGGGTCGGCGTCGACCACGGCGGTCGGCGACGGGCCGGTGCCGGCGCCCCCGCCGCTCCTCGTCCCGGCCGGCGGCCGGCCGGGACCGTCCCCGCCGGAGGTACAGCCGGCCAGCAGTAAGCCGCACATCGCGACGGCGCAGCCGAGGCGCGCCGCCGACCCTCCCAGCTCCACGAAGTCCCCCCGCGGGTCGCCCGGCCGTCATGCGTCGGACCTCATGCTAGGCGGCAACAGGCAGGGAGCGGGCGGCAGTTGACGATCACGTGGCCCAGTTGTGCCACGGCTGTCACACGGTCCGGACCGTGTGACAGCCCGTGCTCAGTGACGGTGCCCGGAGTGCTCCCCGGACTCCGGAGCGGGCGTCGCCGGGGTGTCCGGCCGCTCGGCGGGCCGGCCGGCCCGCACGGTGAACGCGGCGGTGTGGACCCGGCCGGCGTGCTTGAAGTCCAGGAACAGCCGGTAGGTGCCGGTGCTGGGCGCCGTCGTGGTGAACGAGATGTCCGGTCCCGGCCGCGTCCTGCCGTCCCCGGGCTCGCCGTTCGGGTGCACGTGCAGATAGCCGAGGTCTCCGGAGCGCAGCGCCACCAGGTGGCCGTAGGCGCCGAGGTAGGGCTGGAGGTCACGTACCGGCTTGCCGCCGCGGGTCACGCCGAGCGTCAGTTCGCTGTCCCGGCCGGGGGAGAGCCGGCCGCGGAGGCTGACCTGGTACCCGTCGACCTCGGCCGTGGCGGCGGGGGCGGGGAGGGGCGTGGGCGCGTAGGCACCGGAGGCGGTGAGGTCGGCGCCGAGGGTCAGTCCCTCGCCGCCGTCCGGGGTGAAGTCGGCGAAGACCCGGTAGACCCCGGCCCTGGGCAGCGTCAGGGGCGCGGACCAGGTGCCGTCGGCGGCGCGCGTCGGGTGCAGGTGCTGATAGTGGGTCAGGTCCCGGGAGGCGATGATCAGGTGCAGTTCCTTGGTGTGCTCCTCCTGGTAGGCGGTGAGCGGGCGCCCGGTGGCGTCCCGTACGACCGCGAACCGCAGGTCGGTCTTCCGGCCGGCCGTGACGGCCGGGGTCCGCAGGTCGAGGGTGTAGCCCCGCTCCGAGGTCTGCAGTCCGCCGGGGGCCGCCGCCGGGCCGGGACCCGCGGCGGTCTTCCCGCCCGGTGTGGCGCCCGTGTGGCCGTCGTGTGCCGCGCCCTCGGTCCGGAGAGAGATCTCGCCGACGCCGCCGCCGACGCCGTAGGCGATGCCGAACGCGGCGGCGAGCGCGGCGGCGTAGGCGGTGATCCGCAGCCCGGTGTTCATGGTGACTCCTCGTCTGTTCGCTGCCCACAGGCGGCCCGATGACCTTCAACATACCCCAGGGGGGTACAGAGTCAAGTCGGGGAACGTCTTGCCTCTCGATACGGGCCGGGGGTATGCGTTGGGTCGTGTCACCGCCAGTGCGCGACGAGAGGACCCTCAGGATGACCACCAGGCTGAACACCTCCGGACGGCGAGCGCCGGAGGGCGGCGGACCGGCCGTATGGACCGTGCTCCGCAAGGGGGCCGGGCACCCCGTGACCCGCATGGCGGCGATCGCCCTCCTCCAGGCCCTGGCCGCCCATCTCGGTCAAGCGGACCCCGGCCGGCTCTGCGGCTGCCGGGGGGCCGGCGGGCGCGCCGCGATGTGACAGGGGGTCACTTCACCACTACCCTGCGCATGTGATCGGAACGTGGGGCGGCGACGGGAGCGCGGGGCGCTTGCGCCGCGCCGCCCTGCTGATCGGGCTGGTCCTGGTGATCGCCGCCCATCTCACCGGTTCGGTGCACGCCTGCTCCTTCGCCGGTTCCGGCCCGAGTGCCGTGGCGGCGGGGGAGCTTGCGCACCCGGCGGACACCGCCGACGGCACGGATCCGACCGGCCCGCCCCGGCACCGGCACACGGCGGACGGTCATCTGGACCACACGGCGGACCGGCCGCGCGCGGCCCTGGACGACACCGGGCGCGACGGCGGGCAGCCCCCGCCGGCACTGCCCGCCGTGCCGCGCGGGCGGGCGACGCACCCCGGCCGGCGCAGGCCCCCCGGTGTCCCGATCGACCGCGCCAACGGCCCCTCGCTAGCGGTCGTCCGAGTGCTGCGGCAATAGGGCGGCCCCCGCACCCCCGGACCCGTCAGGCGGGCCGGGGAGTGCCCGCGCGCCATGCCCCCCACTCTGCACAGCGCCCGCCGTACCGAGGCCGGGCGCGAAGGAGCCGTACCCTCATGCCCCTCTCCCCGCTCGCGCCGCTCCGCACGCGCACACCCCGCCCGCCGGCCGCCCGGCACCCCGCCCAACTCGTCGGCGACACCCCGGTCCTGTGGATCGGCGAACCCTTCGCCCCGCCCGGCCGGGGCTTCCACGCCAAGCTGGAAGGAGCCAACCCCGGCGGCCTCAAGGACCGGCCGGCCCTGCACATGCTCCGCGAGGCCCGGCGCCGTGGCGACCTCGCGCCGGGCGCGCCGGTCGTCGAGTCCTCCAGCGGCACCCTCGGCCTCGGCCTCGCCCTGGCCGGGCTGACCTACGGCCACCCCGTCACCGTCGTCACCGACCCCGGCCTCGAACCCCCCGTCGCCCGCCTGCTCACCGCGCTCGGCGCACGGGTCGTCCGGGTCACCGCGCCGCACCCCGAGGGCGGCTGGCAGGAGGCCCGCCGCGCGCGGGTCGCCGAACTGCTGGCCCGCACCCCGGGCGGGTACTGCCCGGACCAGTACCGCAACCCCGACAACCCCGCCGCCTACCGGCCCCTCGCGGCCGAACTGATCGCCCAACTCGGCCGCGTCGACGTGCTGGTGGCGGCGGTCGGCACGGGCGGACACTCCGCCGGGATCTTCGCCGCGCTGCGCGAGAGCTGCCCCGGGCTGACGCTCGTCGGCGTGGACGCCGTCGGCTCGGCGATCTTCGGCCAGCCGGCCGGGCCACGGCTGATGCGCGGGCTCGGCTCCAGCATCCACCCGGACAACGTCGACTACGCGGCCTTCTCGGAGGTCCACTGGGTGGGCCCGGCCGAAGCCGTCCGGGCCTGCCGGAGCCTCGCCCGCCGGTACGGCGTCTCCGGCGGCTGGAGCGTCGGGGCGGTGGCGCTGGTGGCGGGCTGGGCGGCCCGGAACCACCCCGCCGGGACCCGGATCGCCGCCGTCTTCCCCGACGGCCCGCACCGCTACCTTCACACCGTCTACGACGACGACTGGTGCCGGGAGCACGGGCTCCTCGGGCCGGCCCCGCCGACGGAACCCGACGAGATCGCCGAGCCCGACGCGCGGGTGGTGACGCGCTGGACCAGGTGCGCCCGGGTCCGCGATCCGCTCGCCCGCGCCCTGGCGAAGGCCGGTGCCCCGGCGAAGGCCGATGCCGCGGTGAAGGCCGATGTCCCGGCGAAGGCTGGTGCCCGGTGAGGGGGCCGTGGGCCCGGACGGCCGGCTTCGGGCGGCCGGCCCGGCTGCTGATGGTGAACCAGTTCGGCATCAACCTCGGCTTCTACATGCTGATGCCCTACCTGGCCGACCACCTGGCCCACGGTCTCGGCCTGGCGGCCTGGGCCGTCGGGCTGGTGCTGGGCGTGCGCAACGTCTCCCAGCAGGGCATGTTCCTCCTCGGTGGCACCCTGGCCGACCGCTACGGCTGCAAGCCGCCGATCCTCGCCGGATGCGCCCTGCGCGCGGCCGCGTTCGCCCTGCTGGCGGTGGCGGAATCGCTGCCCGTCCTGGTGGCGGCCTCGGCGCTGACCGGCCTGGCGGGCGCGCTGTTCAACCCGGCGGTGCGCGCCTATCTCGCGGCCGACGCCGGCGAGGAACGGAGAGTCGCGGCGTTCGCCGCCTTCAACGTCTTCTACCAGGCGGGCATCCTGATCGGCCCGCTCGCCGGACTGGCCCTGCTGGCCTGGGACTTCGGCGCCGTGTGCACGGTCGCGGCGGTCGTCTTCGGCGCCCTGGCCGTACTCCAGGCCCGGGCCCTGCCGGCCCGGCCCCCGGCCGGCCGGAGCGCCGGACCCGCCTGGCGGGCGGTCGCCGCCGACTGGCGCACCGTGGCCGGCAACCGGGCCTTCCTGCTGTTCGCCGCCGCCATGAGCGGCTCCTACGTGCTGGCCTTCCAGGTGTATCTCGCCCTGCCGTTGCACGCCCGGGACCTGTTCGGCGCCCGGACCGGCGTGGTGACGGGCGCGGTGTTCGCCGTCTCGGCGCTGGCCGCGCTGGCCGGGCAGGCGAAGCTGACCGCGTGGGCGCAGCGCGCCCTGTCCGGTCCGCGAGCCGTCGTCCACGGCCTGACGGTCATGGGCGCCGCCTTCCTGCCCCTGCTGCCCCGCACGCATGCCCCCGTGGCCGGGGTGGCCGCCCTGACGGGGTGCGCGGTGCTGCTGGCCTGGGGCGGCGCCCTGCTCTACCCGTTCGAGATGGACACCGTGGTCCGGCTCTCCGGTGACCGGCTCGTCGCCACCTACTACGGCGCCTACAACACCGCCTCCGGCATCGCGGTCGCGCTCGGCAACCTGGCCGTCGGGGCGCTGTTCGACACCGGGCTGCGCTGGCTGCCGTGGGTGGTGCTGGCCGCGACCGGCTTCGGCTGCGCCGCCCTGGTCGCGCGGCTGCACCGGGCCGGACACCTGGCCGCGCCGCCCGTTCCGGCGGCCGGACGACTTGCCGCTGGATAGGGGTAGGGGGTATACCTGTGCTTCGTCAGCGCATGCCAATACCCCAACCCTCTAGGGGTATTTGACGCGCTCCATTCATCACCACCCTCAGGAGGAAGTCCATGTCGTCCTGCTGCAGCCCCGACGGCAGCTGCCACTCCGGCTCGGCCACCACCCAGATCACCACCGACGCCACCACCACCGTCTACGCCGTGACGGGGATGACCTGCGGCCACTGCGAGGCCGCGGTCACCAAGGCCGTCAGCGGGGTCGACGGCGTGCTGTCGGTCGAGGTGGACGTGAAGACGGGCCGGGTCACCGTGGTCGCCAAGGACAACCCCGACGACGCCCTGATCGCCCGGGCCGTCGACGACGCCGGCTACGCGCTGTCCGGCCGCGCCGCCTGAGGCCGGTCCCCGGGACGCTCCCCGTCGCGGTGCGGGGAGCGATCCGGCCGGGCTCGCCCACCCCCGTCGGCGGGCCCGGCCGGATCATGTTCACCCCGCTCAGGGGGACACCGCGTGCACGCGCGCGTGGGCGGACAGCCGGGCCTGGGCGCCGGCGTCCAGGGGCAGTTCGATCCGGCGGTCGATACGGTCCTCCTCCCAGTGCCGGGTGTCGATCAGCCACCAGCGGTCGACATCGACCCGGTACAGGCGGTGCGGCGCGGCCCCCCGCAGCCGCTCCGGCGCCAGCTGCCACCGGGCACGCTCCCCGGCGTCGGGGAACACCGTCTCGTAGAAGGGTGCGTGGTACGCCTCCAGCTGCTCCGGGCCGATCTCCGCGCAGCGGCCGGTGAACTGGGCGCCGTCGACGGACGCGACGGCCACCCCGGCGGCCCCCTCGGGCACGAACAGCGAACCGCTCACCCGGGGGTCGGCGCGGATGTCCCCGCTGTGCCGGGCGCCGGTGGACGAACCGAAGACGAAGCGCAACGGACCGGCGAACCAGACGTATTCCAGGGTGGCCACCCAGGGGGCTCCGTCCCGCGCGGTGGCCAGGTTCAGATAGCGGGCCCGGTTCAGCAGGTGTGCCGTCCGCTCGAGCAGGCTCTCGTCGATCGCCATGCGGGACCTCCCGTTCTCGTTCTCTCGGTGTCGTGGCGCGTGCTCACTTGTGCCGCAGGAAGACCGGCAGGGACGAGACGTCGTTGCCGATGAAGGTCTGCCCGGGCGGCACGTCCTCCGGGTCGACGGCCAGGGCCAGCCGCGGGAACCGGTCGAACAGGGCGGGCAGCGCGATACGGGCCTCCAGCCGGGCGAGGTGCGAACCCGGGCAGAAGTGCGCGCCGAGACCGAAGGCGATGTGGTCCTTGTCCTCCCGGTCGATGTCGAAGGTCTCCGGGTCGCGGTGCACCCCCGGGTCCCGGCCGTGGGCGCCGTAGCAGATCAGGATGGCGTCCCCGGCGCGTATCACCACGCCCTCGCCGAGATCGATGTCCTCCTTGGCCCAGCGCATCGGCAGGTGCATCACCGGGCAGTGCAGGCGCAGCGACTCCTCGACGGCGTCGGCCCAGCGCTCCGGGTGTGCCCGGAGGATGCTCAACTGGTCGGGGTGGGCCAGGAGTTCGCGGATGGTGTGGTCCAGGAGGTTGATGGTCGTCTGGCTGCCGCCGCCGATCATCAGCAGCAGCGTCGACACCAGTTCGTGCTCGTTCAGCGACTCCTCGCCCTCCTCGCGCGCGGCGAGCAGGAAGCTGGTGAGGTCGTCCGCCGGGGCGGTCCGCTTGGTGGTGATCAGTAGGTGCATCGCGGCCACCAGGTCGTTGTACAGCGCGACCGACTCCTCCTCGGACAGGCCGGTCCGGGCGACCTCCCGGAACACCCGCAGCACCTCGGGCCGCTGGTCGTCCGGGATGCCGAAGAGGTCGCAGATCACCTGGGTCGGCACGCTGTAGGAGAACTCCTCGTGCAGGTCCACCGGTTCGTCGCCGGGCCGGGTGGCCAGCTGGTCCAGCAGCATGGTGACGTCCGCCTCGATGTGCGAGCGCAGCCGCTCCACCCGGCGCGGGGTGAAGGCCGGGGTGATCAGCTTGCGCAGCCGCGCGTGCTCCCGCCCGTCCGCCGTGGCCATCGAGTCCAGGTCGACCCACGGCGACAGCCACGGCACGGATCCGGGCTGATAAGCCGGCACGGTCTTCTTCAGGTCGCGGGACACACCGGGGTGGGTCAGGAGCATCCGTACGACGTCCCCCCGGGACACCGACCAGGCCGCCACCCCCTCCGGCAGCCGCACGGGGACGGCGGGCCCCAGCGACCGCAGGCGTTCGACCTGCGCGTACATGCACCGGCCGCCCTTGTTGTCGAGCGTCTCGGTGGGGGTTGCGCTGAAGGGAATCACTGACACTGCGTGCCTCCTGACGAGGGGGCCGGACGCGGCGGCCGGCGCGGGTGTCGGACCGCTCCGGCCGCCTCGTCCGGCGGTGTTCACTGGAAATCGCTGTAGGTACGGGTCTGTTGGTGCCGTTCCGTCGTTCCGGTCGGTTCGTCCGGGCGCCGCCGGTCAGTCGGAGTCGGCGGCGGGGACCGACGGGGCGGGGCTCGCCTCGGCGGGCCCGGCGTCGGGCACCGCCGAGCCGGTCGGCGGTACGTGGCGCAGCGAGAGCGCCGCGGCGACGGCACCCGCCGCCGCGATCACCGCGGCCGTGCCGGCGGCGACGTTGAGCCCGCTGGTGAAGGCGTCCCGCGCCACGACCAGCAACTGGTCTCCGACCTGTCCGGGCAGTTCCCGGGCGGCGGCCACGGCGCCGTCGAGGTTCTCCCGGGCGGCGGAGGCCGCCGGGTCCGACAGGCCGGCGGGCAGCTTGTCGTCGACGCCGGCGCGGTAGACGGCGGTGCCGATGCTGCCGATGACGGCCACGCCCAGCGAGATGCCGAGGTCGTTGACGGTCGACGCCAGGCCGCCGGCCGCGCCCGCCTTCTCCGGCGGCACCGAGCCGACCACGAGGTCCGTGGTCAGCGCCATGGACGGGGAGACCGCCGGGTAGAGCACGATGAAGCCGACGATCACCCACGGCAGTGCGGTGGTGCTGTCGACGAGGGTGAACAGGATGTAGCCGACGACCTGCACGGCCAGCCCCGTGGCGATGACATACCCCGGCCGGACGCGCCGGGCGAGGACCGGGGAGCGCATCGCGACCACGATCAGGACGAGGGCCGCGGGGAGGATCGCGAACCCGGTCTTCAGCGGCGAGAGGGCCTTCACCAGCTGGAGGTACTGGGTGAACATCAGATACACGCCGCCCAGGCCCATGGCCGAGAGGATGAAGACGCCCAGCGCCCCGCTGACCGTCCGGTTCTTGAACAGCCGGACGTCCAGCAGCGGCTCGGCGGAGCGCAGTTGGCGGACCACGAACACCACACCGAAGAGCAGGCCCACCACCACGGCCAGGGCCGGCACCAGCGGTGAGTCGCTGGTGGCGAACGCCTTCACGCCGTAGATCAGCGGCAGCAGCGTCAGCAGCATGAGCAGCGCACTGAACAGGTCCAGCCGGCCCGCGCTCGGGCCCTGCCGGCCCGGCAGCAGCAGGGGCGCGCCGATCACCACGACCGCCATCACCGGTACGGCGACGAAGAACGTCGCCCGCCACGAGAACGCCTCCAGCAGCAGACCGCTGAGCAGCGGGCCGAGCGCGACACCGGCCGAGATGGCCGCCGCCCAGGTGCCGATGGCGACGCCCCGCTGCCTGGGGTCCTGGAACATCGTGAAGATCAGGCCGAGCGTGGTCGGCATCTGCATGGCCGCCGCCACGCCGAGCAGCGCACGCCAGACGATCATCAGCTCGGGCGAGTCCGTGAAGGCCGCCGCCGCCGAGACCAGCCCGAACAGCAGTGCCCCGGTGATCAGGAGGTTCCGGTGGCCGAAGCGGTCGGCCACCGTGCCCATCAGCACCAGCAGGCTGGCCATCAGGAAGCCGTAGATGTCCAGGATCCACAGTGTCTGCGTGCTGCTGGGCCGCAGATCCGCCGCGAGATAGGGGATGGCCAGGAACAGGATGGTCAGCATCATGAACAGCAGGAGCGCGGGAAGAACCAGCAGGCCCAACGCGGCCCACTGCCTGCCCCCTGCTCGTAACTGCGGACTTCCTGTCGAAGACATCAGCACTCCTCTCCTCGTCGAGACCTGCGGCAAGACCGTGCCGCGCCGTGGCACGGCCACCGGGCACACAGGAATACCCCTACCGGGTATTGCAGTGAAAATACGGGTGGGGGGTATGGGTGTCAAGCCGGGTGGAGAGCCTGCGGACGGGTGCGTTCAGCCCGTGCCGAGGCCGCGTGCCAGACAGCTCCAGAACGCGGCCTCCAGCCCGTGCACGGTCCACGCGCAGCGCACGGCGGCCACCGGGTCGTCCCCGCCGGCCAGGCCGTCCGCCAGGGTCGCCGTCGCCTGGTCCAGCAGGGCCTGCGGGGTGTCGGCGAAGTAGCGGAAGTGCTCCAGCGCGCCCTCCTCGAAGCCGTACCGCGCCACCAGGGCGTCGGCCACCCGGGCATAGGTCCCGGTGGACTCTGCCACGTTCGCCAGCAGCGCCAGCGCGGTGTCGCTCGCCGTGCCGAACAGCGCCGCACGCGCCAGATAGGCCGGATATGCCTGGGCGAGCGGCTGCGGTTCGTAGGCCCGCAGCTCCTGAGTCGTGAGGCCGAGCGCCGCGGCGAAGCCCCCGAGCAGGTCCAGGGCCTGGGCCTCGCCCTGGGCCATGGCCAGGAACAGGTCTCCGGCCGGTGCGCCGGGGAAGCGCGACGCGAGCAGCGCGAAGCTGCGGCGGTCGCTGCTCACCAGGTGGTACAGCTCCCCGGCGAGCCACTTGAGCCGTTCCCCGGGCATCCGGCCCTGTTCCAGAACCTCCAGGAAACGGTTGGGCTCGACGTCCTCGGCGATCCGCAGCCGCGCCGCCTCCAGGACGTCCGTCACGGTGTTCACGGGGTCCTCCTCGTGGTTTCGTCGGTCGACGGCCGGGTGGTCCTCGGCGTCGCCGCCGGCCGGATGACGCGCCGTAGATTCGGGCCCGTCGCCGGCCCGGGCCGCTGCTCGGCGATCCAGGGCCCGTCGACGGAGACGTCCACCACCCCCTCCTCCAGCCAGGCGTAGCGGCCCTCCAGGACCTGTCCCGTCACCGCGCGGTCAGCGGCGTCGGTGTTCTCCCCGAGCCGGGCCAGCGACTCGGCCACCCGCAGCCGCGCCTGACGGCAGAAGGCGTCGGCGAGTTCGGCCGGGGAGCCGTCGGCGCCGCCGAGCGCCCGGGCGTGGACACAGCTCGCGCTCATCGCGTACAGCTCGGCCCCGATGTCGACGATCCGCCCGAGGAACCGCTGCCGCCCGTCCAGACCCTCGCCCTCCGGCCCGGACTCGGCGGCGACCACCGCGAGTTCACCGGCGATCCGCCGGCTGGTCCGGGCGACGAACTCCAGGTGGCCGTCCAGGACAGCGTCGAGCCGGCCCGCCGAAGCGTCCGGTCCGGCCGGCATCCCGGCACCTGCGGCCCGCGTCGCGGCTGCTGGGTCTCCGGTTCGGGCGGTGTGCCCGGCTGGCGTGGTGCCACCGGTTCGCCCGGTGTCTTCGGCCCGCGCGGTGTCTCCGGTTCGGGCCGTGTACCCGACTCGGGCCATGTCTCCGGCCGGCGTGGTGTCTCCGGTACTGGGAGTGTCTTCGGCGCGGGCGGTGCCTCCGGCTCGAGAGGTGTCCTCGGCGCGTGCGGTGCCTCCGACTGCTGCCGTTTCTCCGGCGTGCGTGGTCTTCCCGGCTTGTGCCGTTCCCCGGCCAGGCGCCGTATCCCGCTCGCCGGCCGCGGCCCGGTGGGCCTCGATCAAGTCGTGGGCCAGGAAAGCCCTGAGGGCCTCGCTGGAGCCGTCGAAGATGCGGCCGACCCGGACGTCTCGCAGCAGCTGCTCGACCGGGAGGCCGCGTTCGCCCCGGGCGACGGCCGACTCGGCCGTCTCGTAGCCGCGGCCGCCCCGGAGCTGCACCAGTTCGTCCGCGATGACCCAGGCCTGTTCCGACGCGAACAGCTTGGCCAGTTCCGCGTCCAGCCGCGTGTCGGTGCCGCCGGCCGCCGCGCGCCGGGCGATGACCTCGACCAGCGCCTCCAGCGCGAAGGCGGTCGCGGCGATGAAGGACACCTTCCCGGCCACCGCGTCGTGCCGGGCGATGGGCCGCCCGAACTGCACCCGGGCCGCGCTCCACTGCCGGGCGATCCTCAGGCTCCACTTGGCCGCGGCTGCGCTCACCGCCGGGAGCGACAGCCGCCCGGTGTCCTGCGCGGCGAGGGCGATCGCGAGCCCCTCGCCCTCCGCCCCGATCCGGTTGCCCGCCGGGACGGCGACCCGGTGCAGCCGGATACAGCCGTTCTCCAGACCGCGCAGCCCGAGGAAGGAGTTGCGCCGCTCCACCGTCACCCCGGGCGCGTCCGCCTCCACGACGAACGCCGTCATCCCTCCCTCGCCGCGCTCCCCGGCGGGTACGACGGCCATGACCACGAGCAGGTCCGCGATCACCCCGTTGGTGGTCCATGTCTTCACCCCGTCGAGCACATAGCCGTCCATGGCCGGGTCGTACACGGCCGTGGTGTGCATGCGGAACGGGTCGTTGCCGATGTCGGCCTCGGTGAGGGCGAAGGCGGAGATCTCCCGCACGCACCGCGGCAGGAACGCGCGTTTCTGCTCGTCGGTCCCGAACAGCAGCAGCGGCTGGATCAGCCCGATCGCCTGGTGGGCCGCGAGCAGCTCGCTCAGCGCCGGATGCGTCGTACTGGTGAGCATCAGCGCGCGCAGGTAACAGTGGGTGGACAGGCCCAGCCCTCCGTACCGGCGCGGCAGCCGGATGGCGAGCGCGCCGATGTCCTTCAGCCCCTCGACCACCTCGTCCGGGACACGGTCCGCGCGCTCGATCGCGGCGCTGTCGACCTCCTTCTCGCAGAAGTCGCGCAGGCGGGCGAGGAAGCGCTCCTCCGCCGGTGCCGGCCGCCGGGCGTCACCCGCGGGCCCGGTGAGGAGATCCGTGTCCGGCCGGCCGAGGAACAGCCCCGTGGCGAACCCCGGCCGCCGTGCGCCGGCCGGGGTGCCCTGCTCCGGCGTCTCCCGCGCCGTCATGCCGCGGAGGCGGGGACGGCCTCGATGACCGACAGCGGCCCGGCCTGCCCCACCCCGACCGACCGCACGGTGAACCCGGTCTCCTCCAGCAGCGCCCGGAACTCCCCTTCGGTACGTTCCTGGCCGCCGGTCGTGACCATCATGTTGACGTCGGTGAAGTACGCGACGGGGGCGGAGGTGTCGGCGGTCTCGGGCAGCACCGTGCCGACGATCAGCAAGGTGGCGGAGGCGGGTATGCGGGCCCGGACCGTGCGCAGGATCGCGCGTGCCTCGTCGTCGCCCCAGTCCTGGAACACGCTCTTGATGATGTACAGGTCGCCGTCGTCCGGCACGGACTGGAAGAAGTCCCCGGAGCGGACCTCGCACCGGTCGGCGACTCCGGCCTTGCCCAGGGTGGCGGGCGCCTCGGCGACACCGCTCGGGCTGTCGAAGACGATGCCCCGCAGCCCCGGCCGGGCCTGGAGGATCGCGGTGAGCAGGGTGCCGTCGCCGCCGCCGAGGTCCACCACCGTGCCGGTCGCCGGGAAGTCGTAGCCCGCGGCGAGCTGCGCGGCCGAGAGCCGGGACTCCTCGCTCATCGCCTCGTTGAACAGGGTGCTGGTCTCGCCGTGCCGGGCCAGCCAGTCGTAGATGCCCGTCTCGTGGACGTGGTCGAAGGCGCGCTCACCGGTGGTGACGGTGTGGCGCAGGCTCTGCCAGGACGTGAAGAAGATGGGGTGGCAGAACATCTTGGCGAACTTGTGCAGCGAGTCCGGGGAGTCGGAGCGCAGCTGGGAGCCGATGTCGGTCAGCGCGAAGCGGCCCGGCTCGGGCTCCTCGGCGATGCCGACGGCGACCAGCATGCGCAGCAGCCGCCGCAGCGAGGGCTCGTGCGTGGCGGTCGCGTCGGCCAGCTCCCGGCTGGTGCGCGAACCGGTGCCGATCAGGTCCGCGAGGCCCAGTTCGGCGGCCACACCGATGCCGTGCGCCGTCATGTAGCCGCCGATCCGCTCGATCAGGGCGGCCCGGAGATCCAGTTTGCCGGTGGCGAGGACGTCCTGGGGAGTCGTGCTCATGGTCGTACTCCTTTTGTCGTGGGTGTCGCTCGGGGGAAGGCCGGCCGGTTTCCCGCATCGGTACGGGAGGCCGGCGCGTGTGTGCCGGACGGTCAGGGGCGCCCGCCGGTGAGGCGGTGCCGGACCCAGACGTTCGGTTCGACGTACACGGCGTGGTCGTGGACGGTGTTCACGGTGAGCGGGGTCAGCGCGCCGGGCAGCTCCACCGGGCCGTCGGTGTCCAGGGGAAGGCCCGTCCACTCCCGCCACTGGGCGAGGCTCCCCGAGATCGTCATCGACGCCGGGCACACCCGCAGCACCTCGCCGCCCGCCCGCACATGCACCCGCAGCCAGGGATCCTCGGGCAGCCCGTCGGGCCGGCGCAGCGCTACGTACTCGGCCAGCGGCAGCCACGGATGCCGGTGCTTGCCGCTGGGCCGCAGCGGCACCACCACGTCGTGGAACCCGGCGGCGCGGGCGTGGTCGAGCAGGGCGCGCAGCGTGTACCCGGACAGGTTCCGCGCGAGGCGGTCCGGGACGACGGCGACCTCCAGCGCGCACAGCGTGGTCAGGTCGCGGCCGGCGACGGTGTCGGACAGGCACTGGCGCAACGCCTCGTCCCAGCCGGTGTCGGGCAGTCCGTCCGGGTCGCCGTCCCAGGCGAAGGGCACGCTGGCCGCCCGGGCGACGACGTGGTCCTCCTCGTCGAGTACGACGAACTGGTGCCCGGCGTGGCGGCGCAGCGCCCAGTCCACGAGGAGCGGATCGGGGCGGATGTAGGCGGGCCACGACGACTCCATGGTGAGCATCGCCTCTTCCAGGTCGGGTCGCTCGGCGAGGCTGACCGCGCGCAGGCCGGTGCCGGTGGTGCTCATGGCGTCTCTCCCGTCGGTGGGTGCGGGCACGGTGGTCGGCGAGGTCCTCATCCGGCGAGCCGGCGGGCGGGCAGCCGCTCGGTGGGCAGCGGCCGGGCCGTGTGCCGGCCGGCGAGCAGGGCGAGATAGCGCGCCCGGGGGACGGGCCGCGCGCCCAGGAGCCGGACGTGGTCGCCGTCGCGCTGGACGTCGACGGCCAGCCCGCCGGCCGCGGCGAAGCGCCGGGTCAGGTCGGCGACCGCCGTCTTGCCCGCGCCACTGCGCCGGGTGAACTGGGAGTCGGCGCTGAACACGCGGCCGATCCGGACGCCGAAGGTGCCGCCGATCAGCTCGTTGCCCTCCCACACCTCGACGCTGTGCGCGTGGCCGAGTTCGTGCAGCACGCACAGGCCGCGCAGCAGGTCGTCGGTGAGCCACTGCTCGGTGCGTCCGGCGCGGCACTGGCGGACCACCCGCTCGAAGCACACGTCCGCCGTGGTGGTCCAGTCCGGCGCGCTGCGCAGCTGCCGGCGCAGGCTGCGCTGGAGGCGGGCCTGGCCGACGTGGATGACCGGACGCGGGTCGGGGGAGCACCAGGCGATGGAGAAGGGGTCGTCGCGGCCGGGCAGCACCTTCACCGCACCGGCCTCGACATCGGCCTCGTACATCAGCTCGTTGACGATCCGCTGCTCGGCCGTCGCCGCCGGGAACGGGTACAGGCCGCGCCGGTAGGCGGCGAGCAGGGACTGGGGGCCGAGGTCGCCCCCGAAGGCGACGGGCCCGTCCGCCGGGCCGCCGAGGACGTCCAGCGACTCCCATGAACCGCCGGCACGCGCCAGCGTACGGATGAACACGTCCACCTCACAGGAAGTCGATGGAGGTCAGGTACCGGATGTAGCGGTCGAGCAGGTCCGCGTCCACGGGCGGGATCTCGATACCGCTGCCGCGCAGCGCGTTGTCGACGTTGTCCCGGGTGAACACGGGGAACGTCGTCTCCAGGTACATCTCGGCCACGCTCATCTCGCCGGTGGAGCAGCGGTCGATGAACAGCGGGGCGAACGGGGTCATGGGGTGGTCGGGCCGCTCGACGGCCATCCTGACGATCCCGTCGACCCACTCCTCCCAGGGGATCTCGCGGATGGTGTGCCCGTGTGCCCGCAGCCGGTCGGCCAGCAGGGAGACGTTCACCTTCCCGGGATTGGTCAGGTGGTAGATCTCGCCGGCCGGGAGCCTGCTCGAAGCGATGTGCAGCAGCGCGGCGGAGTAGCAGTCCACCGGCGTGTAGTCCAGGGGGAGTTCGGCGATGGGGGAGGTCCCGGTGTCCACGATGAACTTCTTCATCGCGCACATCTCGGTGGCCGTGTTCCAGGCGCCGGTCACGCGGTCGCCGGAGATGTCGGCGGCCCGGTAGACGGCGACCGGCAGACCCTGCGCGGCCGCGTTCAGCAGCAGCCCCTCGGCGACCCACTTGCTCTCGACGTACCCCACCGACAGCCGCTCCGGGTGGCCGGGCGGAGTCTCCTCGGTGACGTGCCGGACACCGGCGGTGCCGAAGCCGGAGACCACGGCCATGGTGGAGACGTAGTGCACGGGGATGTTCCGGTGGCGTCCGGCCATCCGGATGATCTCCCGGGTGCCCTCGACGTTGGCCGGGCGCATATGGGAGTACGGGTAGATGAAGTTGACCAGCCCGCCCGGGTGGTGGATGACGTCGACCGTCCTGGCGAAGTGGTCGAACTCCGCCTCCGTCAGCCCGAGCAGGGGCTGGGCCAGGTCGCCCGGCACGACCGAGATCCGCCCGGACGCCACGTACTCGGCCAGGTCCTCGGCGAGATAGCGCCGCGCGGTGCCCTGGAGGCGCTCGACGGCATGCCGGGCGTCGCGGGCCCGCACCAGGCAGTGCACGGTGGCGCCGGTGCTCCGCAGCAGGTCGCGCAGCAGGTAGACGCCCAGGAAGCCGGTGGCCCCGGTGAGGAGGACATGGGCCGGGTCCGCCCAGGCGGTCTCGGTGGGCCGTGCCTGGACCGGCACGCCGACGGCGGTGTCCGCCCACAGATCGGCCGGGGCCGCGCCGTCCGCGCTGAGCGTGCCGGCCCGGGCCGACTCCACCGCCGTGGCGAAGCCGCGCAGGGTGGCGTCGTCGAGCAGCAGCCGGATCAGGGGGCGCACCTGGGTGATCAGGACGCCGAGCGAGGCCCGCACCTTCGCCATCAGCTCGGCCGCGAGGATCGAATTCCCGCCCAGGTCGAAGAAGTTGTCGTCCGGCTCCACCGACTCCACACCGAGCACCTGGCACCACAGGCCGGCGACGGCGCGCTCGACCAGGCTCGCCGGGGACGCCCCGGCACCGGCCGCCGGAGGGGCCGCGGGCAGCTCGGACGGATCGGGCAGCGCGGCGAGGTCGGTCTTGCCGTGCGCGGTCGTCGGCATCGCGTCGAGCTGGACGAACCGGGCCGGGACCATATAGGCGGGCAGATGGCGGGCGGTGAAGGCGCGCAGCTCCCCGGGATCGAGGGCGCCCGGGGCGCGCCGGGCGGTGAAATAGGCGACGAGCTGGTCTTCCCCCCGGTGGGTGAAGGAGATGACCGCGGCGTCGTCGACGAGGTCGTGCGCCGACAAGGTCGCCTCGATCTCGGCCGGTTCGATGCGGAAGCCGCGGATCTTGATCTGCCGGTCGGCCCGCCCCACGATCTCCAGGTTGCCGTCGGCCGTCCAGCCGCCCAGGTCGCCGGTGCGGTACACGGTCCCCGGGCCGTCCGCCCCGTCCGGCAGGGTCACGAACCGCTTCCGGCTCTGCGCCTCGTCACCGAGGTAGCCCTGGGCGACGCCGGGACCGCCGAGGTGGATCTCGCCGTGCCGCCCGGGCGGGACCGGGGCCAGCCGCTCGTCCAGGACCCGTACGACGGTCCCCGGCAGCGGCCGTCCGACGGGCGCCGGGCCCTGGGCCGGCAGCACCTCGGGGGTGATCTCCATCGTGCAGGAGGTGATCGTCGTCTCGGTCAGCCCGTAGGCGTTGACGAGGCGGGAGCCGGGCATCAGCCGCAGGGCGGTCCGGCAGTCCTCGGCGTGCACCGCGCTGCCGCCCACGATGGTGAGCCGCACCGGCAACTCCCCGGGGTCACGGGCCAGTTCGGCGAGGAAGGCGCGCCAGTACGGCGGGGTCAGGTCCATGACCGTGATGCCGAGCGACCTCAGCCGCCCGGGCAGTTCGCTCGGTGCCCAGGCGTACTCGGGCAGGACGAGGGTCGCGCCGTTGAGCAGGGTGTTGAGGATCTGCTCGATGGAGGTGTCGAAGGAGAGCGCGGCGAACTGCAGCACCCGGTCCCGCTGTGTGACGCCGTACCGCTCGTTGACGTTGTGGCACAGATAGGCGAGGGAGGCGTGGGACACCCGTACGGCCTTGGGGGAGCCGGTGGAGCCCGAGGTGTAGATGATGTAGGCGGTGTCCGTCGGCTCGACCGCGGCGGCCGGAGCGGCGCCGGGGGAGTCCTCGGCGCCGGCGGCCCGCGGATCCAGGGCCGTCACCGGCAGCCCGGTGAACCGGCCGGCGTGCTCGGGGCGGGTGACGGCGACCGCGCAGCCCGTCTCCTTGACGTAGGCGGCGAGCCGGTCGTCGGGCACGTCCGGGTCCACCGGAAGATAGGCGGCCCCCGCCTTGAGTGCCGCGAGGAACGACACGACGAGGTCGATCGAGCGCTCCAGGTGGACCAGGACCACCGATCCGCGCCCCACTCCGCGCGAGCGCAACCGCCGGGCTAACCGGCTCGCGTCCGCGTCGAGTTCGGCGTAGCTGATCCGGTGGCCGTCGTGTTCCACCGCTGTCGCCTCGCCACGAGCCGCCGCCACCGCGGCGAAGCGCTCGTGTGCGTACGGCTTCCCGATGATGTCCATGAGTCCTCTCGTCCAGTGCGGGTATGAGAACGCTGACCGTCCGCCGACGCGCGTGAGCGCACGGCGGACTCGTGCCTGGGATTGCGCCGGCCCTGGGTGAACGGCGGCAGGCCGGTGTGCCGGGGTGCAGTGAATCCGTTGGCTGTGGGCGGGAATCAGAAGGAAGAAGTCACCGCGCCCGGCACATGGCGGGCGCGCGGGTGCGGCTCGGTGGCCACACGCGAGGGGATCAGCCGGCTCGGGGACAGCGGGTGGCCCGGTCGGTCGGCCGCGGAGGTGTCGGTGTGCTCCGGCGCCGTCACAGACAGCGGTGTGCGGTCGCGCCCGGTTCGTGCGTCGTCGATGTCTCCATCGTTGCCGTCCCCCATCTTCAACCGAACGTCAGTTTCTGTGCCTCGGTACTCGACCTGGCGCCGACTGTGCTCTGTTGCGACCGTGCCGAGGAAACCCTACGGGGGTAGGCGTTGTCAACGGGGGAAGATTTCTTTTCCGGAGAGTGGAACGAGGGGCGGAGAGGAGGTCGCGCGGGGAAAAGAGAGGAGTGAAGCCGCTCACACCCGCGCCGGGCACAGAAGGTCGGGGGCCGCTTATCGAGCGGTAATCCGATGCGTCACCGAGGGCGGGCCGGGCCCTTCTCCGTGCTCAAACACCTTGCTTCCCCTAGGGGGTATGGGTATAAGTGGTGCGGAACGGGACTCCAATCCGCAGGCGGGAGCGGCTTTTGGGCGACTTCTCCGAACCGGCCCGGGCCGGCCGTGTCCCGCTGCGATTTCCGAAATGCCGGGACGAGGCCGCCGTCGGCGTCGCCCGGGCATTGACGTCCCGTTAACCGGCGATTATCCGCGACATTCCGGGCGTTGGCCGCGATATCCATGGGCCGGCCCGTTACTCCCGTGCCGCGTCCGCCGTGCCGCGTCCGCCGTGCCGCGTCGGCCGTGCCGCGTCCGCCGCCACCGCACCGACGCCGGCCACCGGTCCGGTGATGTCCGGCCGCATCCGGAGAACGCCATGAGCCACGCACCGCCCCGGGACGGTCCGATCGAGGACCGCTTCCGCGCGCGACTCCGCCGCCGCCCGCCCCTCCGACGTGGCACGGGGGCCGGGCGGCACCACCCACCAGCACCCCCGCTCGGAACGACGCACGGCAACAGAAAGGCCCCTCATGTCCGACGACCTCGATGACTTCGACGACCTCGACGTCCGCGCTCTGTCCCGCCGCCCGGGCGCCAAGTGGAGCCGTGCCGAGCCGGACGTCCTTCCGGCCTGGATCGCGGAGATGGACTTCCCACCCGCCCCGGCCGTGCGCGAGGCCCTGCTGCGGTGCGCGGAGGAGGACCTCGGCTACCCCTCCTGGGACGGACGGCCCGCGGAGAACCCGCTGCGGACCGCCTTCGCCGAGCGCATGCGCACACGCCACGACTGGCGACTCGACCCCGCCCACATACGGGAGTTCACCGACATCGACCAGGGCCTGCAAGCAGTGCTGAACGTCGCCACGCGACCGGGCGACGGCGTCGTGGTGCACACCCCGGCCTACCCGCCGTTCCTGGAGACCATCACGAGCATGGGCCGGCGCGCCCACGCGGTGCCCTGCACGCCGGACGGCGACGGCTGGACGTTCGACGCCGACCGGCTGGACCGGGAACTGCGCGCGGGCGGTTCCCGGCTGCTGCTGCTGGTCAACCCGCACAACCCGACGGGGCGGGTGCTCGGCCGCGAGGAACTTCGGGCGCTGGCCCGGCTCGCGCTGCGCCACGATCTGCTGGTGGTCGCCGACGAGGTCCACGCCGACCTGGTCCACGACCCGCACCGGCACATCCCGTTCGCCTCCCTCGCCGACGAGGTGGCCGCCCGGACGGTGACCCTGACCTCGGCCACGAAGGCGTTCAACGTGCCCGGTGTGCGCTGCGCCGTCGCCCATGTCGGCGCGGCCGGGGTGCGCGAGGCGCTGGCCCGACCCACCCATCTGTACGGCGAGCCCAACACCTTCGGGGTCGCCGCCACCCTGGCCGCCTGGCGGCACGGGGAGGACTGGCTGGCGCGGCTGCGGCAGGTCCTGGCCCGCAACGCCGCGCTGGTGCGGGACGGGCTCCCGGCCGGGGTGCGCTACCGGATGCCGCAGGCCACGTTCCTCGCCTGGCTGGACTGCCGGGAACTGGGGCTGGAGCCCGACCCGTACACCTTCTTCCGGGACGAGGCGCGGGTCCTGCTCAGCGACGGCCGCGCCTTCGGACCGGGCGGTGAGGGCTTCGTACGCCTCAACTTCGCCACCTCCCGGGGCATCCTGGAGGACATCCTGCGCCGGATCCGGGAGTCCCTGACCTGACACACCCGCGGACATACGACGGCGGCGGGGCGGCCCGTGCCGGACCGCCCCGCCGCCGTGCCGTGGTTCAGGCGTCGGCCCGGAACCGGCGCAGCCGCAGGCTGTTGCTGACGACGAACACCGACGAGAACGCCATCGCGGCACCCGCGATCATGGGGTTGAGCAGTCCCGTCGCGGCGAGCGGCAGGGCGGCGACGTTGTAGGCGAACGCCCAGAACAGATTGCCCTTGATGGTGCCGAGGGTGCGCCGGGCGAGCCGGATGGCGTCCGCCGCGACCCGCAGGTCCCCCCGGACCAGGGTGAGGTCGCCCGCCTCGATGGCCGCGTCCGTGCCGGTGCCCATGGCCAGGCCCAGGTCGGCCTGGGCCAGCGCCGCGGCGTCGTTGACACCGTCCCCGACCATCGCGACGGAGTGCCCCTCGTCCTGGAGGCGCTTGACCACGTCCACCTTGTCCTCGGGCATGACCTCCGCTATCACCTGGTCGATGCCCGCCTCGGCGGCCACGGACCGGGCGACGGTCTCGTTGTCCCCGGTGAGCAGGATCGGGGTCAGCCCGAGCGCCCGCAGCCGCTGGATCGCCTCGGCGCTGGTCTCCTTGATGGCGTCGGCGACCTCCAGGACGGCGCGGGGCTCACCGTCCCAGGCCACCGTGATGACCGTACGGCCCGCGGCCTCGGCGTCGGCACCGGCCCGCGCCAGGCCGGCGGGCAGTTCCATGGACCGCTCGGCGAGCAGCTTCTGCCGGCCGACGAGGACGCGGTGCCCGTCCACGACGCCCTCCACACCGAGCCCCGGCAGGTTCCGGAAGTCCCGCGGGGCCGGCAGCGTGCCGACCCGGTCGGCGGCACCGGCGGCGACGGCCTGGGCGATGGGGTGTTCGGAGGCGTGCTCCAGCGCGCCCGCCAGCCGCAGCACCTCGCGCTCGTCCACGCCCTCGGCCGGGTGCACGGCCAGCAGGCTCATCCGGCCGGTGGTCACGGTGCCGGTCTTGTCCAGCACGATGGTGTCGACCTTCCGGGTGGTCTCCAGCACCTCCGGCCCCTTGATGAGGATGCCGAGCTGGGCACCGCGGCCGGTGCCGACCAGCAGGGCCGTCGGGGTGGCCAGGCCCAGGGCGCAGGGGCAGGCGATGATGAGCACCGCCACGGCCGCGGTGAACGCGGCCGTGGCGCCCGCGCCGTTGCCGAGCCAGAAGCCGAGGGTGGCCACGGCCAGCCCGATCACGATGGGCACGAAGACGGCGGAGATCCGGTCGGCGAGCCGCTGCGCGGCGGCCTTGCCGTTCTGCGCGTCCTCCACCATCTGTGCCATCCGGGCCAGTTGGGTGTCGGAGCCGACCCGGGTCGCCTGGACGACGAGCCGGCCGCCGGCGTTCAGGGTCGCGCCGGTGACGGCGTCGCCCTCGCCGACCTCCACGGGCACCGACTCGCCGGTCAGCATGGAGGCGTCGACCGCCGAACTGCCCTCGACCACGGTGCCGTCGGTCGCGATCTTCTCGCCCGGCCGGACGATGAACCGGTCGCCCACGGCCAGGTCCTCGATCCGGATCCGCTCCTCGCGGCCCCCGCGCAGTACGGTGACCTCCTTGGCACCCAGCTCCATCAGGGCCCGCAGGGCGGCGCCCGCCATGCGCTTGGAGCGCGCCTCGAAGTACCGGCCCGCCAGGAGGAAGGCCGTCACCCCGGCCGCGGTCTCCAGATAGAGGTTCCCGCCGCCGTCCGAGGGGGAGATGGTCAGCTCGAAGCCGTGGGTCATCCCCGGGGTGCCGGCCGAGCCGAAGAACAGCGCCCACAGGGACCACAGGAACGCGGCGGCGGTGCCGACCGAGATCAGGGTGTCCATGGTGACGGCGCCGTGCCGCAGGTTGGTGAAGGCCGCGCGGTGGAAGGGCCAGGCGGCGTAGGTGACCACCGGCGCCGTCAGGGTGAGGGAGAGCCATTGCCAGTAGTCGAACTGCCAGGCGGGCACCATGGCCAGGACGATGACCGGCACGGCCAGCACCACGGCGGTGATCAGACGCTCGCGCAGCGAGCGCAGTTCGTCGTCCGCCCGGCCGCCGGTCCCGTCCGCCTCGCCGCCCTCCGGGACGGCCGGCGCGGGCGGCGCCGCGGTGTAGCCGACGGCCTCGACGGTGGCGATCAGATCCGCCACCTGCAGGACGGGGGAGTAGGTGATCCTGGCCTTCTCGGTGGCGTAGTTGACGGTGGCCTCGACTCCCTCCATGCGGTTGAGCTTCTTCTCGATCCGGGCGGCGCACGAGGCGCACGTCATCCCGCCGATGGTCAGCTCGACTTGGGCCAGGTCTGGGGTGGTTGTTGCCATCATGCTCCTCGGCAGGGGACTGCGGAGCCGGCGGACCAGGTGGCGGCCCGCGGCCGGTTGCATACCCCTACGGGGTATCGGTGAAGCTATGTATACCCTCGCGCCCGCACAGAAGCAAGGCGGGGAAGGATCATTGGCCGTATACAGCCGGGGGGTATGCCCATCAGGGGTTCATCCGCGTCCTGACGCCCGCTCAAGACGCCGCTGAGGCCGCCGACTTCGCGTGGCGCGCCGGGCGGGGCCGGTCGGTCGTGGGTGCTTCATACGGGCCGCGGGTATCTTTCTGGAGGGAGCTCGCCGCGGTGCGGGGCATCCCTCGGGAGAGGGAAGGGAAGCGGAGTCATGGCGGGGCAGAAGAAGCACAAGGACGACGTGATGATGCGGCTCCGGCGCATCGAGGGCCAGGTCCGCGGTCTCCAGCGCCTGGTGGCCGAGGACACCTACTGCATCGACATCCTCACCCAGGTGTCGGCGGTGACCCGCGCGCTGCAGTCGTTCGCGCTGCAGATGCTCGACGAACACATGGCCACCTGCGTGAGCAACGCGGTCGCGGAGGGCGGCGAGGAGCGCGAGCGGAAGCTGAAGGAGGCGTCCGACGCGATCGCGCGCCTGGTGCGTTCCTGACGGCGGCCGGCCGTCGTCGGCCGCCGTCTTCTCGACGCGTGTGAACCTTCGTACGGAGCGCGAGTCGCCCCGGCCGCATGCGTGTTCCTGAGGAATGCCCACGCGTAAGGGCCGGACCGCGACCCCGGAGGGTATGGAACGGCATCGGCACCAAGGCGCCCGATCGCCGCCCGTACGGGCTCTCCGTCCGGGGCTTGTCCTGACCGCTCCTCGCCCCTAGGGTCGTCCTCGTACGACAGCAAGCGCTTTCCATGGCTGCCCGCGTCTTGCCGATCCCTCCGAGGAGCGCCGCATGCCCCTGCCCGCACCCCGCCGCCGCGTCGCCGTGATCGGCACCGGTGCCATCGTCACCGGCGGCCATCTGCCCGCGCTCAGAGCCCACGCGGAGCGGGTCGAACTGGTCGCCGCCGTCGACCTGGACGAGGGCAGGCTGGACGCCTTCCGGCAGCTCGCGGGCGCGCGGATCGCCGGGTTCACCTCGACCCAGGCCATGCTGGACGAGGCCCGGCCGGACCTGGTGCTGATCGGCACCCCGCCCGCGCTGCACCGGGGGCAGACCGTGGCCGCGCTCAAGGCGGGCGCCTGGGTGCTGTGCGAGAAACCGCTCTGTCTGTCCCAGGCCGAACTGGACGACATCGCCGCCGCCGAGGAGGCGTCCGGCGCCTACGCCGCGGTCGTCTTCCAGCACCGGTACGGCTCGGGCGCCGTACACGCCCGCGACCTCATCGCGCGCGGCGAGCTGGGTGCCCCGCTGGTGGCGCACTGCCAGACCACCTGGCACCGGGACGCCGCGTACTACGCCGAGCCGTGGCGCGGCCGTTGGGCCACCGAGGGCGGCGGGCCGACCATGGGCCACGGCATCCACCAGTACGACCTGCTGCTGCACCTGCTCGGCGAGTGGGAGGAGGTCCGGGCCATGGCGGCCCGCCTGGTCCACGACATCGAGAGCGAGGACGTCTCCACCGCCCTGGTCCGCTTCCGCGACGGCGCGCTCGCCACCGTCGTCAACAGCGTGCTCTCCCCCCAGGAGGTGAGCCGCATCCGCGTCGACTGCGCCGACGCGACCGTGGAGTTGACCCACCTGTACGGTCACGGCAACGACGACTGGGTCTACACACCGGCCCCGCACGTCGACCCCGAGCGCGTCACCGCCTGGCGCGCCCCCGCGCGCAACGTGCCCAGCTCGCACACCGCGCAGCTCGGCGCCTTCCTCGACGCCTACGACCAGGGGGTGCGGCCGCCCGGCAGCGGACGGGACGCCCGCGCCGCCGTGGAGTTCGCCGCCGCCCTGTACAAGGCGGCGTTCACCGGGCAGCCCGTGCGCGCCGGCGAGATCGGCCCCGGCGATCCCTACTACACGGCCATGCACGGCGGCCACCCCGACTGGGCCCCGAAGGAGCGCGCGTGAGCATCCGCGTCAGCCACGTCCACGGCGAGCACCTCGCGGTCCGGGCGCCGGACGGCACCGAGATCCTCCGCTACGTCTACCGCCCCGACCCGGACCCCTTCGAGTCCCCCAAGCCCTACGCCCACCCGGTCCGCACCCTGTCCGGACGCACGGTCACCGGGTACCGCCCGAGCGACCACCGCTGGCACAAGGGCGTACAGATGACGGCCAGTCACCTCTCCGGGCACAACTTCTGGGGCGGCAACAGCTATGTACCCGGCCGGGGTTACCTGGCGCTGCCCGACCGGGTCGGCTCCATGCGTCACGACGGCTTCACCTCCCTCACCGCCGAGCCCGAACGGCTCACCGTCGCCGAGGAGCTGACCTGGGTCGCGCACGGCGGGCAGGAGTGGGCCCGTGAGGAGCGCGGCATCGTGGTGCACTCCCTCGACGAGGAGGCCGGCGCCTGGGCCCTGGACTGGTCGATCCGGCTCACCAACATCCGTAAGCAGCCCCTGGTGTTCGGCTCCCCGACCACCGCGGGCCGCGCACTGGCCGGGTACACCGGTCTCCAGTGGCGCGGCCCGCGGGACTTCACCGGCGGCCGGGTCCTCGCCCCCGGCACCGGAGACGCCGGCGCGGCCGAACTGATGGGCAGTCGCAGTCCCTGGCTCGCCTTCACCGCCGAGCACGACGAAACCGACGGGCACTCCACGCTGGTCTTCGCGCACGCGCCGGAGAACCTGGACGAGGCGTCGGCGATCCACGAGTCCCACTGGTTCGTCCGCGCCGAACCCATCCCCACGGTCGCCTTCTCCTGGGCGTTCTTCGAGGAGTTCACCCTGGAACCGGGGGAGTCCTTCGGCTACCGCTACCGGCTCGTGATCGCCGACGGCGCCTGGGACCGGGACCGGATCGCCGCCCACCTGGCGGCCCTGCCGTGGTGACCGGGCCGGACCCCCGGCTGCCCCGCCCGCTGCCCGGGGCGGTCGGCCTGTCCCACCTCGGCGCCTACGACCGGGAGGCCGCCGACGGTGTGTGCGGCGGCAGCCCGCATCTGCACCTGGTGTGCACCGAGGCGTACGTCGTCACCGGCGGCCGGGGAGCGGTGCAGACCCTCGGCCCCGACGGCTACCGGGACATCCCCCTCCGGCCGGACACGGTCGCCTGGTTCACCCCGGGCACCGTGCACCGCATGGTGCGGGGCGGCGGGCTGCGCGTCACCGTGCTGATGCAGAACAGCGGCCTGCCCGAGGCCGGGGACGCGGTGTTCACCTTCCCGCCCGAGGTGCTCGCCGATCCCGAGCGGTACGCGGCGGCGGCCGCGCTGCCACCGGGCACCGGCCCCCGGACGGAGGCGGCGGCCCGGCGGCGCAGGGACCTCGCGGTCGAGGGCTACCTGGTGCTGCGCGAGGCCCTCGCCGCCGGGGACACCGGGCCCTGTCCGGACTTCCAGCGCGCCGCCGCCCGCCAGGTCCGCGCCGAGGTGCCCCGCCGGCGCGAGCTGTGGCGCGCGGCGCCCTGGCCACCACCGAGCGCACCGGCGCCCAGCTCGACGCGCTGGAGACCGGCGAGCCCGCCTGCCTCGGCGACGCGACCGCGTACCGGGCCGCGCCCACCCGGCCCGCCGGATTCGGCATGTGCGGACACCGCGACGAGTACACGCTGCCGGGCACGACACTGCCGTACGACGGCCGCGGTCACGGGTGGGAGCCGACCGACCCGTAGGGCGCGGGCCTCGCCTGCGCGGGCCGGGATCAGGAGAGGTTCTTCTCCAGCGCGGTGAGGTAGCTGCGCATGAAGTGGTCGCGCAGACCGTCGCTCGCGGGTGCCAGCGGGTCGGCGGTCAGTCCCGCCGCGTGGTCGAACAGTCCGCCGATCACCGGCATCTCGTCGCGGACCTTGCCGTGGGAGTCGATGTAGCGCAGCGCGTCGACATGGGAGTAGGGGGGTGCGGGCGGCATCTGGGGGACGACGTCGTTGTTGTTCACGAACCGGTACATCCGGCCCTTGTAGCCCTTGTTGTAGGCCCTGGCCAGGGCGGCGTCGCAGGTGCGGGGCTGGCCGTAGGTGTACACGCCGTCGGCGGCCAGGCGCGGGTCCTCCAGGTACATGCGGGCGCCGGCCAGCATGGCGAGCGCCCCGCCCAGACTGTGTCCGGTGAACCAGACGGTCTGGCCGTTGGTGCGCAGTTCGGCGTGGGTGTTCTTCACGTCCGGCCAGATCGACTCCAGCGCCTCGCCGAAGCCGTCGTGGACGTGCCCGGTGCCCGCCGGTCCCTGCCGGGGCGGGGTCGTGGCGTCGGAGAGCCAGTCCTTGATCTGCCGCGGTTCGGTCCCGCGGAACGCGGTCACGATCATGTTGTCGCCGGCCATGGTGTAGGCCTGGGTGTCCTGGAGCGGGAACGGCGGAGTGAACCGTGTCTCGTGGTGCCGGACGGTGTCGAACCCCCACTGCCTCGCCTGCGCCTCGATGGTGGCTTCGTCCTTGTAGGCGAGGTCCGCGGCCAGCGCCAGCCAGTAGGCGCGTTCGAGGCTGTAGTCCGTCGAACGCTGATCGATCTCCACGGGAACAGGCACAGCAGGATCCTCCTCGCTCCGGACCGGGCACTGGGGCCGGCGGGCCGTTCACGCTCCCGGCCCGCCCCTGCCATCTATGCCTCGGCCTCCGCCGGCCCCGGACCCGACACGCCCGTCTCCACCCGTACGGCCCAGCGCGACTGCCACCGCACGACAGACAGCGGTGCGGCGATGGACCGGACCGGTGACGAACCCGCGCCGGCACCCCCTTCGGGGGACCCGGACCGCCCACCCGGTTCACCAGGAAGGAACCGGGAAATAGCATCTGCCATGCGGTCATTCATCGCTTTCTTCGCCGCCCGCGCACGCCATGACTGAGGTACACGGCACCCTCACGAGCCCGGCCCCGCCTCGCGCGCGTCTGCTGGTCGTGAGCGCGAGCATGGGAGCCGGCCATGACACGGTGGCCACCGAACTCGTCCGCCGGGCCACCGAGTCCGGTCACCGGGCAAGCACCGTGGACATCCTCTCGCTGCTGCCCCGCGGCCTCGGCGGATGGCTGCGGCGCGGCTACCGGGTCTCGGTCCGGCACGCTCCCTGGACCTACGGCTTGGTGTACCGGGCGTTCCTGCGCCCCGGACGGGGGCCGCGCCCCAGCGGTGTCCCGCTGGCCCGGCTCGCCGCTGACCGGCTGCGCGAACTGGTCGAACGGGACCGGGTGGACGTGGTGGTCCCCGTCTTCCACCTCGCCGCCCAGCTCACCGGCCACCTCAGGGCGAACCGGCTCCTGCCCGTGCCGAGCGTGGTCTACATGATCGAGTTCGGCGCCCACCGGCACTGGCTGCACCCCGGCAACGACCGTTTCCTGTGCCTCACCGAGCGGGCTGCCCAAGAGGTGCGCCTGGCCACCGGCCGGCCCGCCGACGTCACCGGCCCGGTGGTCGCGCCACGCTTCACCGCACCCGCCTCCGGAGCCGAGCGGTGGCGCCGGTTCTTCGAGGACTTCCACCCCGGCCGGACGCCCGTCCTGATGTCCGCCGGCGCCTGGGGCGTCGCGTCCCGCCCGGTCACCACCGCCCGCCGCCTGGCCCGCGACGGCTACCTGCCCGTGGTGCTGTGCGGCCGCAACGAGCGGCTGCGCGCCTCGCTGACCGGCTTCGCCGGTGTCCTGCCGCTCGGCTGGCAGGACGACATGCCCGGCCTGATGGGAGCCGCGCGGGCACTGGTGGACAACGCCGGGGGCCTGACCGCCGTCCAGGCGCTCGCCGCCGGGCTGCCCGTGATCGGCTACCGGCCGCTGCCGGGCCACTTCGCCCAGGGTGCCCGGCGCATGGCCGAACTCGGCGTGTCCGACCTGGCCACCGACGATCTCGGCCTGCTCGACAGCCTCCGCCGGCTCACCCGCCCCGGAACGGAGCGGGACCTGAGGATCGCCCGGGGGAAAGAACTGTTCCACGACGAACGCGCCCCGCTGGAGCGGGTTCTCGCGGCCGTCGCCGCGGACACCGGCAGGTGAACGAAACCGCCGACAGACTCCGTTGTCCACGCACCGGTCGGCGGCCCGAGGCCGGAAGGCGGGGGCGGGCGTCGGCCGGTGCGGTCTCTTGACGGGTGGCTGGTCCGTACCTATCGTCTCGTCAACTCGGCCGTTCAGGAAGCCGTATGACGTTCACATACGAGGACGGATCAGATGCAGGACAAGGACATACCCGCCCGCCGCCGTCGCCGTAAGTCCCCGCGTTCCGCTCTCGCGCTCACCGCGGCCGCGACCCTGCTCGCCACCGGGCTGCTCTCCTGGCCCGGCGCCCAGCGGGCGCAGGCCGCACCCACCTCCTTCACGCATCCCGGCGTCACCGTCTCCCGGGCCCAACTCGACTTCGCCCGCGGCCAGGTGCTGGCCGGCGTCCAGCCCTGGAAGAGCGCCTACGACCAGATGACGGCGAGCAAGTACGCGAGCCTCAGCCGCACCCCGAAGCCCCGTGCCGTCGTCGAGTGCGGTTCGTACTCCAACCCCAACTACGGCTGCACGGACGAGCGCGAGGACGCGATCGCGGCATACACCGACGCGCTCGCCTGGTACATCACCCGCGACGAGCGCTACGCGAAGAAGGCCATCGAGCTGATGGACGCCTGGTCCGCCGTGCTCCAGGACCACACCAACAGCAACGCGCCCCTCCAGACGGGCTGGGCGGGCTCCTCCTGGCCGAAGGCCGCCGAGATCATCAAGTACACGTACACCGGTACGTGGGCCAACTCGGGCCGGTTCGCGACCATGTTGCGCGACGTCTATCTGCCCGAGGTCATCAACGGCTCGAACTCCAACGGCAACTGGGAACTGTCGATGATGGAGACGGCCGTGGGCATCTCCGTCTTCCTGGAGGACAAGACGACGTACGACACCGCCATGGCCAGGTTCCGCACCCGCACCGCCGCCTATGTGTACCTCGCCTCCGACGGCGACCTGCCGAAGACCGTCCCGAGCCAGAACCTGAACACCCGCGACAAGATCGTCTCCTACTGGCAGGGCCAGTCGACCTTCGTCACCGGACTCACCCAGGAGACCTGCCGCGACTTCACCCACACCGGGTACGGCATCTCCGCCATCTCGCACGTGGCCGAGACCAGCCGGATCCAGGGCCAAGACCTGTACGGCACCGATGTCGGCGAACGGCTGCGACAGGCGCTGGGCTTCCAGTCGAAGTACGAACTGGGCGCCGCCGTCCCGAGCTGGCTGTGCGGCGGCAGCGTCAACCGCGGACTCGGCCCGGTCACCGAGGTCGGCTACAACGCCCTGCACAACCGCCTGGGCATCGCCATGACCAACACCGGGACCCTGACCGCGCAGAACCGCCCGGCGGGCAGCAACAACCTCTTCGTCGCCTGGGAGACCCTGACCCACGGGGACAACCCGAACTGACGTCCGGATGATGGCCGGCCGACGGTCCCCGACCTCTTCGGAGGCCGCCCGGGAGACCGGAGGAACACGGTGCCGGGCCGCGGTGACGTACCCGCGGCCCGGCACGGTCCGTCACGCGGTGACCTGCCGCTCTGTGGGGGCGACCCCTGGTGACCGGCGGTGCCCCGCCGGGGCTCACCGGCGGCCCCGCGCAGGAGTGCCCGCTCTCACAGAGCCGGGCCGCTCGTGTCGCCCGGCTTGATCCGGCCGCGCCAGGCGCCGGACTCCGCACCGCGTTCCTCGATGTACTCCTTGAACCGCTTCATGTCGCCCTTGACCCGGCGGTCGATGGTGCCGATCAGGTCCCCGACCTTCTCCACCGGACCGCTGGTCTCGACGTCCATCACCAGCTCCACCCTGGTGTGGGTGTCGTCCACCCGCTCGAAGCGGACGCTGCCCCTCTGGCTGGTGTCGCCACCGACCGTGCGCCACGTGATCCGCTCGTCCGGCAGCTGGTCGACGATCTCGGTGTCGAACTCCCGCCGTACCCCGCCGATCTTCGTGGTCCAGTGATTGTGCCGGTCGTCCAGCTGGGTGATCTCCTCGACCCCCTCCATGAACTTCGGGAAGCTCTCGAACTGCGTCCACTGGTTGTAGGCGGTGTGCACCGGTACGCCGACTTCCACCGTTTCCTTGACCGTGCTCATCTGCACTCTCCGTTCTCACTGGTGGGGTGTCCCGGACGGGCCGTTGCGTGCGGCGCGCCCGGGCCGGGAGTGCCGGGTACCCGGGGAGCCGACGGTCATGGCCACCGATCTCGATCATTGCCGCCGACTCGCCGGCGTCCCCGGGGCCGACCCCGCCCCCCGTCGCACGCGCCGGGTCGGCGGGGGTGCGGATCCGGCCACCGCCACCGTCTTCGGGCCACCCCCTGACGTGGTGTTTTACAGTGTTTGCCACCAGTTCAGGGCAACAGGACCTGTGAGGTATTCGCGAACATGCCGACCGAGACGTTTGAGTTCCAGGTAGAGGCCCGTCAGCTGCTCCAGCTGATGATCCACTCGGTTTACTCGAACAAGGATGTCTTCCTGCGGGAACTCGTCTCCAACGCCTCCGACGCGCTGGACAAGCTGCGCCTGGAGAAGCTCTGGGACGACTCGCTCGACGCCGACCTGTCCGATCCGCACATCGAGATCGACATCGACAAGGACGCCCGTACCCTCACCGTGCGCGACAACGGCATCGGAATGTCGTACGACGAGGTCGGGCAGCTCATCGGCACGATCGCCAACTCGGGCACCGCGCAGTTCCTCCAGGAACTGCGCGAGGCCAAGGACAAGGCCGGCGAGGACGGGCTGATCGGCCAGTTCGGCGTCGGGTTCTACTCCGGCTTCATGGTGGCGGACGAGGTCACCCTGCTGACCCGGCGGGCCGGCGAGAGCCAGGGCACCCGGTGGTCCTCGCGCGGCGAGGGCACGTACACGCTGGAGAAGGTCGACGACGCGCCGCAGGGCACCTCCGTCACGCTGCACCTCAAGCCCGCCGACCCGGAGAACCAGCTCCACGACTACACCTCCCCGTGGAAGATCCGGGAGATCATCAAGCGGTACTCGGACTTCATCACGTGGCCGATCCGGATGGTGCCCGAGAAGTCCGGTGACGACGCCGGGACGCCCGAGCCCGAGACCCTCAACTCCATGAAGGCCCTGTGGGCGCGGCCCCGCGACGAGGTGTCCGACGACGAGTACCACGAGCTGTACAAGCACATCGGCCACGACTGGCGAGACCCGCTGGAGACGATCCGGCTCCAGGCGGAGGGCACCTTCGAGTACCAGGCCCTGCTCTTCCTCCCGGCGCACGCGCCCCACGACCTGTTCACCCGCGACTTCAAGCGGGGCGTGCAGCTGTACGTCAAGCGCGTGTTCATCATGGACGACTGCGAGGCGCTGCTGCCGCCGTACCTCCGCTTCGTCAAGGGCGTCGTGGACGCCGCGGACCTGTCGCTCAACGTGTCCCGCGAGATCCTCCAGCAGGACCGCCACATCGAGATGATGCGGCGCCGGCTGACCAAGAAGGTCCTGTCCACGGTCAAGGAGATGATGACCAAGGACCAGGAGCGCTACGGCACCTTCTGGCGGGAGTTCGGCACGGTCCTGAAGGAGGGACTGGTCACCGACGCGGAGAACCGCGACGCCATCCTCGCCGTCGCCTCCTTCGCCAGCACCCACCACGACACCGAGCCGACCACGCTGAAGCAGTACGTGGAGCGGATGAAGGACGGCCAGGAGGACATCTACTACCTGACCGGCGAGTCCCGGCAGAGCATCGAGAACTCCCCGCACATGGAGGCCTTCCGGGAGCGGGGCATCGAGGTGCTGCTGCTCACCGACCCGGTCGACGAGGTGTGGGCCGACGCCGTCGGCGAGTACGAGGGCAAGAAGCTGCGCTCCGTCGCCAAGGGACAGATCGACCTCGACGCCAAGGACGAGGACGGCTCCGACGACGACCGGGAGAAGCAGACCCAGGAGTACGCCGGGCTGCTCGGCTGGATGAAGGAGCGGCTGGACGAGGACATCAAGGACGTACGGCTGTCCTCCCGCCTCACCGTCTCCCCGGCCTGTGTCGTCTCCGACGCGCACGACCTCACCCCGGCGCTGGAGAACATGTACCGCGCGATGGGCCAGGAAGTGCCCCGGGCCAAGCGGATCCTGGAGCTGAACCCCGACCACCAGCTGGTGAAGGGCCTCAACCAGGCGTACAAGGAGCGCGAGGACCGCACGGAGCTGGCCGAGACCGCCGAGCTGCTCTACAGCCTGGCGGTGCTCGCCGAGGGAGGCCAGCCCAAGGAACCGGCCCGCTTCGTCAAGCTGATGGCGGACCGCCTGGAACGCGCGCTGTAACCCGCCCGCGCGGGGCGCCGGCGGCACGGCACACAGTGCGCGGCCCCCGCGCTCCCGCCGTACGGCCAAGCGGACGCTCGCGATCCACCGTCACCGGGTGGGCGCTCCGGCTCCGCCGTCACGGCGACGGCGGAGCGGGGGAGTCCAGATCGAGGGCCGCCGCGCGCAGGGCGGCGGCCACGAGGCCGGCCGGTTCGGACGGCGGATGGGGGAGGCGCGCCAGGAGCACCCGCCGCTGCTCCTGCGGTCCGCCGCGGACGGGGAGCACGCGGACCCCCGGCGGCGCGGCGGCGGCGAGAGCCGCGGGCACCGTGGTCAGCCCGCAGCCGGCGGCCACGAGGTGCAGCTTGGCCAGCCAGTCGCGGGCGGTGTGGACGATCTCGGGCCGCTCGTCCAGGCCCGGCCACACGCCCAGCAGCCGGTCCTCGCCCGTCGCGCCGCCGGCGATCCAGCGCTGCCCGCGCAGGTCGGCGACGTCCACGAAGTCACCGCGGGCCAGCGGATGGGCGGCGGGCACCGCCAGGCACAGGGCACGCTCCGTGAGCGTCCGCAGCACCAGCGGCGGCGACTCCGCGTCCGGCGGGCGGAACGGCGGCGCCGACGCCAGTACGGCGAGATCGAGGCTGCCGGCCCGCAGCGCGCGTACCAGCGCCGGGGTGGTGCCCTCGCGGCCGACCACCCGCAGCCCGGGATGGGTCCGGCGCAGCGCCGCCAGCGCCCGCGGCACCAGCGCGGCACCGGCGCTGGGAAACCAGCCCAGGCGGACCGTGCCGCCCTCTCCCGGCAGCCCGGACAGCTCTCTCGCGGTCGCCTCGATCTCGTCCAGCACCACCGTCGCGCGGCGCATCACCACCCGGCCGGCTGCGGTGAGCCGCACTCCGTCGCGCCGCCGCTCCAGCAGCTCCGCGCCCGCGGCCCGTTCGATGGCGGCGATCTGCCGGGACACCGCCGACTGGGTGTAGCCCAGCGACGCGGCGGCAGCGGTGAAGGTTCCCTGTTCGGCCACCGCGCGGAAGACCCGCAGCGCGGTCAGCGACACATCCGTGAAGTCCATGACGATCACGCATACTAGCGGTGCATGACTTTCGTTGGACTCATGGTCGCGGGCCTTCTAGCGTGGCTGTCATGACCACCGCACGCATCGCCCTCGTCACGGGCGCCAACCAAGGACTCGGCCGTGCCCTCGCCGAGGGACTCGCGGCCCGCATGGCACCGCACGACCTGGTCCTGCTCACCGGCCGCGACCGGCGGCGGGTGACGGACGCCGCCCACGAGGTCGCCGGGCTGCCCGGCACCCGGGCCCGGGTCGAGGGCCGGGTGCTGGACGTCACCCGGACCGACGCCATCGCCCGCCTCGCCGAAGAGCTGCGGGACCGGCACGGCGGCGTGGACGTCCTCCTCTCCAACGCCGTCACCCGGGTGCTGCCCGAGGAGTCGCAGGCCGCACGGGCCGACGAGGTCATCGCCGTCTCCAACACCGCCACCCACGCGATCCTGCGCCACTTCGGTCCCGTCCTGCGCCCCGGCGGCCGGCTGCTCGTCGTGGCCAGCAGCCTGGGGACCCTCGGCCACCTCGACCCCCGGCTGCACCACCTGTTCGACGGCGTGACCCTCGACCAGGTCGAGCACGCCGTCGAGTCCTGGCGCCGGGCGATCCACGACGGCACCGCCCGGGAGGCCGGCTGGCCGGTCTGGCTGAACGTGCCCTCGAAGGTGGCCCAGGTCGCCGCCGTCCGCGCGGTCGCCGCCGAGCGCCGCGAACGCGACCTCGCCACCGGCACACTCGTCGCGGCCGTGTGCCCCGGCATGGTCGACACCGCCACCTCGCGCCCCTGGTTCACGGACTACAGCCAGGCCCAGTCACCGGCCCAGGCCGCCAGGGCCGTGCTCGACCTGGTCCTCGCCGAGCGCGTCGACCCGGCCCACTACGGCGAGCTGGTCCGCTTCGGCAAGGCCCTGTCCTGGTACGACGGCACGCCCCCGGTGGAGCAGGAGCGGCTGCTCACCCCCTGACCGCGAGAGGTCGCCCGGCGGCGCTCCCGGGCGCCCCGGCCCGGCGGCCGCGTGGGTTCAGAAGGCTCCGAGGTCGGCGGCCACCCAGTGCTCGGGACGCATGGTGACGATGAAGTGCTCGCCGAGGTGGGTCCGGTCGTACTCCACGAAGGCGGCGACCTTGTCCTCGGGGAGGTACCGCGCGGCCATCTCCCAGGACAGCTCGGGACTGTCCGGGGCCGTCGCGACGACCGGGCCCTCCACGGACACATAGCGCACGGTCGGTTCGGTGCGCTGCACCATCAGGCTGAAGCGCCCCGCCGCGCGGATCGCCCGCCCTTTGCGGGAGTCGGGCCCGGTGCGCACCCACAGGTCGCCGCCCGGCGTGTACTGGTACCAGATGGGAACCGTCAGCGGGGCGCGGTCCGGGTGCTCGACGACCGACAGCGCGCCGATGTGCGGCTCCGCCAGAAACAGCTCGCGTTCACGCTTCGAGAGTGCCATCGGCCGACCCTAACGCCGCCGTCGTGGCGGGAACAACGGACCGGCGCGGTCCGGGCGGGGCGCGTCAGCCGGTGCCGCGCTCCAGGACCCGGCGGGCCGCCTCGGCCTCCGCCGCGGGCGGCGACAGCTCGTCCAGGGTGTCCAGCTCGTCGTCCGCTTCCAGCTCCCGCTCCCAGGCCGCCGCGAGTTGCTCCTGCTCCTCGCGCGGCCGCGCGCCGACGGCCTTCCGGTGGTCGGGATCCAGTGCCGCCAGGAATCGTTCGACCGGGTCCGTCGGCATGCCGTGCTCCTTGTCGCCGCGAGGGGTGCCGCTCCCGGCCAGCATGGCCAACCGGGCGCGCGCCCGCCGCCCGACACGGGCCCGGACCACCCTGATGGCCCTGCCGCCGCCTCCCGGCTCCCCACGGCGCGCGTCAGGTCTGCCGGGCGTGCACGGGTGCGTTGGCGACCTCGTCCGGGCACTTCCGGTGCGGGTTCCGCCGCCGGTCGCGCCGCCAGTCGAACACCGCGAGGGCCAGGGAGGCCGCCATGCCGGCCAGCGCGGCGCCCAGCGCGGTGACGAGAGCGCCGCGGTAGTCGCCGCCGCGGCCCAGCACCAGGTAGAACAGGCCGGGCAGCGCGGCGGTGCCCAGCGCCGCGCCCAGCCGCTGCCCGGTCTGCAGCGCGCCGCCCGCCGCGCCCGCCATGCGCACGGGCACGTCCCGCAGGGTCATGGTGATGTTGGGGGAGACCACGAAGCCGCCGCCGACGCCGCCGAGGAAGAGCACCGGCGCGGCGACCCAGGGCGCCAGATCCAGGGGCGCGAGCCGCAGCAGCAGCGCGGTGCCGCCCAGACCGGCGATCACCCCCGCGAGGCCGCAGACGGTGAGCAGACGGCCGTACCGCTCCACCAGCCGGCCGGACACCACGGCCGCGCTCGCCGAGCCGAGCGCGAAGGGGGTGACGGCGAGACCGGACCGGAGCGGGGAGAAGTCCAGCCCCCGCTGGTAGAAGAGGGCGAACACCAGCCACACACCGCTGAAACCGACGAAGTACAGCGTGCCGATGCCGGCGCCGACGGCGTAGCCGCGCACGGTGGTGAACAGGCGCGGGTCCAGCAGCGGCTGTGCGCCCCGGGCGACGAGGCGGCGCTGCCACCAGGTGAAGACGGTGAGGAGCGCGGCACCGGCGAGGAACAGCCACCACAGCCGCTCGATGCCACCGGACTCCGCCAGCACCAGCGGACACATCAGGGCGAGCACGCCGAGCCCGAGGAGCAGCACGCCGGGCAGGTCCACCCGGCCCCGCCCGGAGCGCCGGGTGCGCGGCAGCAGACGGCGGCCGAGCAGGACGGCCAGGATGCCGATGGGAACGTTGACATAGAAGATCCACCGCCACCCCTGGTCCCCGGAGGCCAGGGCGAGGATGGCACCGCCGGTGACCGGACCGGCGGCGGAGGATATGCCCACGGTGGCGCCGAAGAAGCCGAAGGCCCGGCCGCGCTCGGCGCCACGGAACATCTGCTGGATGAGCGCGGAGTTCTGCGGAGCCATGAAGCCGGCCGCCAGCCCCTGGGCGAGACGGGCCGCCACCAGCAGCGTGATGTCGGGGGCCGCGCCGCAGGCCGCGCTGAAGACCACGAAGCCGCCGAGGGCCAGCAGGAAGATGCGGCGCCGGTCCAGGGCGTCACCGAGCCGCCCGGCGGTGACCAGGGCGAGCGCGAAGGTCAGGGCGTACCCCGACACCACCCACTGCACCTGCGCCGGGGAGGCGTGCAGGTCCTGCTGGACGGTGGGCAGGGCCACCGCCACGATCGTGACGTCGAGCAGGCTCATGAACCCGGCCACCAACGTGACCCACAGGGCGCGCCACCGCTGCGGATCCGGCTCGTACCCGTCCCTGCGGGTGTCCGGTTCCCCGCCGCCCGCGGCCGACGTCGACGCTGTCACGTGGACTCCTCTCCACCGAGGCCACCGGGCGGATCCACCGGGGCCACCGGTCGGACCAAGTTCCCCCGCCCCTACCTGGCACACATACCCGGCCGGTACCCCCGGCCCGCCACCGCGTCCGGCCGCCGGCCAGGCACTGCACGGACATCTCACCTAAACTGGCCGCATGGACACAAAGAGTGACGAAATATTTTCTCACCGTGACCGTTCGCCGCTCTCTCGCGGCACCACCCTGATCTGCGTGGCAGCCGCAGCCGGAGCGCTGCTCGCCGGGTGCGGCACCGACAGCGGCGGCGAGGCCGCGCGGAGCGGCGCCGCCGAGGCCGCCCAGGCCGCCGCGACCTCGCCCACGCCGTCGGCGGACGGCAACCTCACCGAGGACCAGCGGGAGCGCAAGGCGCTCGTCCCCAAGGCCAAGACCGGCTACGAGCAGGCGCTCGGCGCGGCGGTGGGGGCGGTACCGCACTCCAAACCGGTCTCCGTCGAACTCAAGGGCCCGCCCGACAGCCCCCGGTGGGAGGCCGAGGTCGCCACGGACGACGGCACCGCCCACACCGTCTCCGTCGACGCGGCCGACGGGAAGGCCGGCAAGGCACAGGCCAAGGACGAGGACGGCGACGACAAGCGCGAACTGGCGGACCTGCTGAAGAAGGCCACCGTCACCCCGCAGCAGGCCGCGCAGACCGCCACGGGCAAGACCAAGGGCACCGTCACCGCCGTCGAACTCGACGACACCGACGGCGGCGCCCCGAAGTGGTCCGTCGACGTCGTGACGACCGACGACTGGAACAAGACGACCTTCGACATCGACGCGACCAACCGCAAGATCCTCCGGGAGCACGTCGACCGCGACTGACGGCCCGCCCGCGGACCCGGAAAGCGAACCGCCGCGGCTCCGCACCGCCTCCGACGCGGTGCGGAGCGGTCTGTCTGTGCCGCCTGCGGCCAAGGGACCGGAAGTCAGGTCTCCCGCAGCGGCGCGTACGCCGCCTCCGCCAGGCCGAACGTCCAGGCGACCCCCTGCCGTGCCGTCCGGGTCGCCGGCGGCACCCGCAGCCAGTAGGTGCGGTGCGAACCGTCCGGCTCCGCAGTGGAGTTGAGCACCTCGACCATCACCACCGGCTCGTCCCCGTCGAGGTCGATCCGCCACAGTGTGCCGGTCTCGTCCCGGTGCAGCGGACGGGCCGCCGAGTCCGCCAGATAGCGGTCGTAGCCGTAGAACTCCAGCATCACCCGGCGCAGTTCGGCGTTCTCCTCCGACCGGATGCGCTCCGGGGTGAGCGTGCGCAGCTCCGCCACGAAGGACGCCTGGACCGGCATGCCCCGCCACGCGTACAGCGCGAAGCCGTCCGGGAACGCGAGCGCCGGGCCGTCACCGCGGTCGAGCCGGCCCGCCTCGTCCCGGTACAGCGCCGAAGGACGCTCGCAGACCACCGCCACCTTCGCGAACGGCCACCACCACCCCGCGCTGCGGCACACCTCGGCAAGCCCCTCCAGGGGACCCTCCCGCCCGGCGAACGCCGCGAGCCAGGGCGCGTCGTGCTGCCCGAGCACCGTGTCCAGCAGCGCCAGCCGTATCTCCGGGCCCTCGCCCAGCTCCTCCAGCACACCCGCCCGGATCCGGTCCACCAGCGCCTGGTTCCCGCTCCACAACCGCCCACCGGTGGCCGCCCAGTGCGCCGCCCAGCCGGCCGCGCCCAACTCCTCGTGCAGCAGCCGCCGCCGGGCCGCCCACGGCGCGCTGCGCACCGCCTCGCGGACACTCGGCCCCGTGTCCGGCAAGGACCGCACCAGCGCGACGCCCTCGCACGGCGAACCCGCCCACACCACACGCTCCGGCCCGGGCAGCCCCACCGCGCGATAGGCCGCGCGGACACCCGCTTCCGCCCTCGTCCGGTCGGCCGGCTCCGTCGACGCCGCCCACGCGCGCCACTGCCCGGCCACATCCCGCCCCGTGTCCTCACGTACCACCGACGATCCCTCCCGCCGTGTCACCGTCCGCCCCGTCCCTCAGTCCGCCACGATCCGCACGGAACCGGGCACGTACTCCCGCTGCCGCACCACCCTGTACCACCCCGCGGGCAGCGCTATCGGCGCGTGCTCCTCGTGCACCACCCGCCCGCCCCTGGGCAGCCGCAGCAGCATCGGCCCGAACGGCCCCGGCTCCCGCACCAGTTCACCCGGACCCACCACCGCGTGCGCGTGCCCGGTGACCTCGCCCAGGGCCAGCACCAGCCGGCCCCGCCCGTCCCTGCGCTCCCGTGGCGCACCCGCCACATGAGCCGGAACCGCCTCCTCGGCCACGGGCACGAGCAGCACGTCTCCCTGCCGGTACATGAACACTCCCTCCCCGGCGGCGCACGCCGCCCGCGTGCCACCGACAGTAGGACCCGCCACTGACAACGCCCCCGCGAACGCCCCCCGCCCTCCGCCGTTGTCAGTGCCGGTTGGTAGAACTGCCCACATCACCCCGCGTCCGACCCAGCTCCGGGAGCAGCAGCATGACCCTTGGCGACCACCCGCACGTCTTCCACGGCCTGCCCGTGTACACGTTCCCCGAGCCGGACTGGAACAAGGACCTGCCCGAACCGGACGGCGTCGCCTGGCGCGTCGGCACCACCGTCTACGACGCCGGGGAGGGGTGGGAGGAGGTCTTCGCCCGCTTCCTGGACAAGGTCGACACCACCCGCGTACGCGCTCTGATCGTCGGTGCGTGGCAGGAGGCGTACGACACCGACTCCTCGGCCGTCATCGAGGCACTGCTCGCCGCCCGGGACCACCTCCCCGCCCTGCGCGCGCTCTTCCTGGGCGACATGGAGTCCGAGGAGTGCGAGATCTCCTGGATCAACCAGACGGACGTCACCCCGCTGCTCACCGGCTTCCCCGACCTGGAGGAGTTCGGTGTGCGCGGCGGATCGGGGCTGGGGTTCACGGCCCTGCGCCACACCCGGCTGCGCACCCTCGCGATGGAGACCGGCGGCCTGCCCGCCGAGGTCGTGCGCGCAGTCGGCGCGAGCGACCTGCCCGCCCTGGAACACCTCGACCTGTGGCTCGGCACGCCCGACTACGGCGGCGACAGCGAGCCCGCCGACCTGGAACCCATCCTGTCCGGGGCGCGCCTGCCCAGCCTGCGTCACCTCGCGCTGCGCGACAGCGAGATACAGGACGCCGTCGCCGCGGCCGTCGCCTCCGCCCCGGTGGTGGCCCGCCTGGAGACACTGGACCTCTCCCTGGGCATCCTGACCGACGAGGGCGCCTCCGCCCTCCTCGCGGGCCAGCCCCTCACCCACCTGAAGAAGCTCGACCTGCACCACCACTACATCACCGAGCCCCTGCTGGACCGGCTCCGGGAGACCCTGGAGCCCGCCGGCGTCGAGCTGGACCTCGACCGGGACGACGCCGACGAGGACGTGGAGAGCGACGGCACGGTGTGGCGCTACGTGTCCGTGGGCGAGTAAGTGGCCGCGCACCACCAGGACCTCCGCGCGCGCGGGGCGGGCGACGCGCGCTTCGCGGTGGTCGGCAACCCCGAGAACCGCCGCGTCACGCTCTTCGCCCGAGCCGTGCGCGCGGCCGGCCTGCCCGCCCCGCGCGTCGTCGCCTGGGCCGACGTCCTGCGCGCCGGCGGCGCCGACTTCGACGCCGGCGAACTGGTCCGGCTAGACTCCCCGGGCGAGAACGCCGAGGCCGACCGGCTGCTGCGCGGCGCCGGGGACCCCACCCGAGTGGAGGGCTCGGCCCGCTGGTACGCCACGCTGACCTCCGCGCTGCGCGGCCTGCGCGGCGGCACCCGCCTGGACCACCCGGACGACCTCGCCGTGCTGTTCGACAAGCGCCGCTGCCACGCCGTCCTGGCCGCCGCGGGCGTGCCCGTGCCGTACTCACCCACCTCCGGCACTCACGCACCGGCCGTCCGCGGCTGGGACGACGTGCGCGCCCTGATGCGCGAGCACCGGATGCCACGGCTGTTCGTGAAGCTCGCGCACGGATCGTCCGCGTCCGGCGTGCTCGCGGTCGAGGCCGCGGGCGGCGGCCGGATCCGCGCCACCACCTCGGTCGAACTCGCCCCGGACGGAAGCCTGTTCAACTCGCTGCGGATCCACCGCTACACCGACGAGCGGCGGATCGCCGCCATCGTCGACACCCTGGCCCCCGACGGCCTGCACCTGGAACGCTGGCTGCCCAAGGCGTCCCAGCGGGGACGCGCCGCCGACCTGCGGGTCGTCGTGGTCGCCGGCAAGGCCACCCACGCCGTCGTACGCACCGGCGCCTCCCCGCTGACCAACCTCCACCTGGGCGGCCGGCGCGGCGACCTCGACGCGGCCCGCGCCGCCGTCGAGGCGTCGGGCGCCCGCTGGTCCGACGTCCTCGGAGTGTGCGAACAGGCCGCCGCCTGCTTCCCGCGCACCCTGTGCGTCGGCGTCGACCTGCTGCCGGCCACCGGCTGGCGCCGGGCCGCCGTCGGCGAGGTCAACGCCTTCGGCGACCTGCTGCCCGGGCTCACCGGCCTGCCCGGCAGCGGCGCCGAGGGCCTCGACACCTACGCGACACAGGTCGCCGCCGCCCTCACCCGGCACACACCGGCACCCCACCCGCACGAGAACGGAACGGGAACACCCCATGCCCTCGCCTGACCCGACGCCTTCGCACCAGCCCCCGGGCCGCGCCGGGCAACCCGACATGAACCGGATCATCGGCAGCCATGACCTGCTGCTGGTCACCCTCGACACCCTGCGCCACGACGTGGCGGCCGAACTGGCGGCGGCCGGCCGCATCCCCCACCTGGCCCGCCACCTGCCCGGCGGCCGGTGGGAGGAACGGCACGCCCCGGGCAGCTTCACCTACGCCTCCCACCAGGCCATCTTCGCCGGCTTCCTGCCGACACCGGCGGCCCCCGGCCCGCACCCCCGGCTGTTCGCCGCGCGCTTCGCGGGCAGCGAGACCACCGCCGACGGCACCTATGTCTACGACACCCCCGACCTGGTCTCCGCCCTCGCGAAGGACGGCTACCACACGGTGTGCATCGGGGGAGTGGGCTTCTTCAACAAGCAGGGCCCGCTCGGCTCGGTCCTGCCCGGACTGTTCCACGAGTCCCACTGGGAACCGGAGTTCGGCGTCGCCTCACCCACCTCCTTCGAGGCCCAGGTGACCCGCGCCGAACAGGTCGTGCGCCGGCTCCCCGCCGACCGGCGGCTGTTCCTCTTCGTCAATGTGTCGGCCCTGCACCAGCCCAACTGGTTCCACCTGCCCGGCGCCACCCGCGAGGCCGGCGACACCCGCGCCACCCACGCCGCCGCACTCGAATACGTCGACCGGCACATCGGCCGCCTGTTCGCCGCCGCGAGCAGCAGGCGCCCCTGCTTCGCCATCGTCTGCTCCGACCACGGCACCGCCTACGGCGACGACGGCTACACCGGGCACCGCCTCGGCCACCCGTCCGTGTGGACCGTGCCCTACGCCCACTTCGTCCTGAACCCCGCCCGCCCCCAGGAACCCACGCCCGCCGAGGCCGCCCGATGACGCTCGCCCCCCAGCCCACCGACGCAAGCCCGTACCAGAGCTACGTCTACGCCTACCCCCACAAGACCGCCTACGGTCCCCTGCCCGACCGCCCCGCGCTCACCACCCTGTGGGCGGCGGAACCCAAGGACGCGCTCTCCCTCTATCTGCACGTGCCGTTCTGCGAGGTCCGCTGCGGCTTCTGCAACCTGTTCACCCGGATCGGCGCCCCCGACGGCCTCACCACCGCCTACCTCGACGCCCTGGAACGCCAGGCGACGACGGTCCGCGCCGCCCTCGGCGACAGCGCCGGCGTCCGCTTCGCGACGGCCGCGTTCGGCGGCGGCACGCCCACCTTCCTCACCGCCGCCGAACTGACGCGCCTGTGCGACATAGCCGAGCACCGGATGGGCGCCGACCTGCGGGCCGTACCGCTCTCCGTCGAGGCGTCACCCGCCACCGCGACCGCCGACCGCCTCGCCGTCCTCGCCGACCGGGGCGCCACCCGGCTCAGCCTCGGCGTGCAGACCTTCGTCGACACCGAGGCCCGCGCCGCCGTACGCCCCCAGCGCCGCGCGGACGTGGAGGCGGCCCTCGCCCGGATCCGGGACGCGGCCTTCCCGGTGCTGAACATCGACCTCATCTACGGCATCGACGGCCAGACCGACGCCACCTGGCTGCACTCCCTGGACGCCGCCCTCGCCTGGCACCCCGAGGAGCTGTACCTCTACCCCCTCTACGTCCGCCCCCTCACCGGCCTCGGCCGCCGCCGCCCCGGCCCCGACCCGGCCTGGGACGAGCAACGGCTGCGCCTGTACCGGCTGGGCCGCGACCACCTCCTCGCACACGGCTACGTCCAGCACTCCATGCGCATGTTCCGCCGCGCCGACGCCCCGCCCGAGGGCCCGGACGACCACGCCTGCCAGACCGACGGCATGATCGGCCTCGGCTGCGGCGCCCGCTCGTACACGGCCGGACTGCACTACTCCTTCGACTACGCCGTCGGCATGCACGAGATCCGCGCCATCATCGACGACTACGTGGCCCGGCCCGCCGCCGGCTTCGCGCACGCCGAGTACGGCCGCCGCATGACACCGGACGAGGCCCGCCGCCGCCACCTGCTGCAGTCCCTGCTCCAGGCCGAGGGCCTGGCCGTCGCCGACTACCGGGCGCGCTTCGGCACCGACCCCACCGACGACTTCGGCGCCGAGCTGGACCGCTTCGCCGAACGCGGCTGGCTGGAGCCGGACAGCACCCGCCGGCTGCGCCTGACCGCGGAAGGGCTGGCACACTCCGACGCGATCGGCCCCCAGCTGTTCTCCCCGGCCGTACGGGCGGCGATGGCCGCCTACGAAAGCAAGTAGGCGGCCCGCGTGGACCTGACGATCCTCTACCGCGGCCCGCTCGCCTCCTGCGACTACGACTGCCCCTACTGCCCGTTCGCCAAGCGGCGCGACACCCCCGAGCAGCTGCGCGCCGACCGCGCCGCCCTGGACCGCTTCACCGCCTGGGCCGCCGCACAGACCGGTGACCGCCTGTCGGTGCTGTTCACCCCGTGGGGCGAGGGCCTGGTCCGGTCCTGGTACCGGCGGGCCCTGGTGGACCTGTCCCGGCTGCCGCACGTCCGCCGCGTCGCCATCCAGACCAACCTCAGCTGCCGCACCGACTGGCTGGCCGACGCCGACCCCGCCGCCGTGGCCCTGTGGTGCACCTACCACCCCGGGCAGACCCCGTACGACCGCTTCCTGGCCAAGTGCCGCGACCTCGCCGAGCGTGGCATCCGGTACAGCGTCGGCATCGTGGGCCTGCCCGGGCACCTGGACCACGCCCGCCGGCTGCGCGCCGACCTGCCGGACCACGTCTACCTCTGGGTGAACGCCGCCGAGGGCCACACCTACACCGACGCGGACGCCGCCGCCTGGACGGACCTGGATCCGCTGTTCCCCTACAGCCGCCATCCGCACGCCAGCGCCGGGCTGCCCTGCCGCACCGGCGAGTCGGTCGTCTCGGTCGACGGCGAGGGCACCGTCCGCCGCTGCCACTTCGTCCGCACCGAGCTGGGCAACCTCTACGACGGCTCCTACCGGGCGGCGCTCGCCCCGCGCCCCTGCCCGCTGGCCGTGTGCGACTGCCACATCGGCTACGTCCACCTCGAGACGCTCCCGCTGTACGACGTCTTCGCGGGCGGCGTCCTGGAGCGGATACCCGCCGGCCGCTGAGAGGCGGCCCGGCGTTTTCCCGCCCGGCACGGGGGAACCCGGGCATGCCGACGAGTGGAGCGGAGGACGCCATGAGCGGACACACCGGCGAGCCCGCCGACCGGTACGGGCGGGCCCGCGACGAGAAGGAGCCCGGAGCGCACTCGGGCGCCGAGAGCCAGGCCCGTGAACGCACCGTCCCGGGCACGGCCGGTGCCAAGGAGGGCTACCAGCCCGACAGCGGCACCACGGCCGGCGAACCGCTGCGCGGCGTGGAGGCCGGGGACCGGCGGCGGGACGACCGGCCGCGGGGCGGCGAGGAGGACACCTCCGACGGCTGACGGCCGCCCGGGACTACGCGTCGTCGGCCGGGCGCCGTACCACCAGGCTGCTCACCTCGAAGGACATCTCGGTCGTCTCCGGGTCGGGCGGCGGGTGGTAGCGCCCGGCGCAGACCGACAGATTGACGATGAGGAAGGCGTGCCAGCGGCGGCCCACCCCGCGCCCGTCCGCGAACACCCGCTCGCCGTTCAGCCACCAGTCCACCGAGTGACGCCCGAACTCGGTACGCAGGTCGACCCAGGCGCCCGGCCGGACCGCGTCGTGACGCACATAGCGCTGGGACCGGCGCACATGGTTGGTCAGCTCCAGCAGGTCCGGGTGGTCGGGGTGGTACTCGAAGACATCGACCTCCTGGCCGCCGTCCCGCCAGGTCCAGATGGCCGGCCAGGCGCCGGTCTCCGCGGGCAGCCGGACCCGGGCCTCCAGTACGTCCCCCGTCACGAGGACGAACTCCTCCTCGCTGTCCTCGGTGGTCAGCAGGCCGGTGTCCCACCCGCCGTCCGGCCGCCGGGTGGCCCGGAACACGCCCGAGCGGCTGTGGCCGGCGTCGTCCACCAGATGGTCCAGCTTGTCGTCGTCCGGATTGACCGGGCCGCCGCCCGGATAGGCCGAGGAACGGCCCGCCGTCCACTGCGCCGTGGACGTGAAGTCCGCCGTGAACACCGCGTCGGACCGGCGTGGCCCCCGGGAGGCCGGCGGCGAGGCGCCCGTCGTCGGTTCGCTCATGTCCGATGTCTCACCGGCGGCGGCCCGGACATGCGCGGGGACCGACCGGCGCGGCGTATTTCCTTCGTGTGGGTGAAACAGACACGGCGGTGGCGTCAAGGCAGGCTGGCGCCCTGGGCCCGGAGTTCCCGCTGCACGGCGCTCACCGGCACCTCCCGCGGCCGCCGCCCCCGGGTCGCCGCGAGGGCCGCGCACACGCCCGCCGCCTGCCCGGTGGCCATGGAGATCGGCATCACGCGGTAGGAGGAGTGGGCCACGTGGTCCCCGGAGATGCAGCGGCCCGCGACCAGCACCCGCTCCAGACCCCGGGGCAGCAGACAGCGCAGCGGGATGTCGTAGGACTCGCCGCGCGGCAGGCGTTCGAGCCGGGTGCCGCGACCGCTCGGGTTGTGGATGTCGACCGGGTAGGCGCCGCGCGCCACGGCGTCGTCGAACTTACGGGCCGACAGCACGTCCTCGCCGGTCAGCAGGTACTCGCCGGTGATCCGCCGGGTCTCCCGGACACCCACCTGGACACCGCTCTGCACCACGTAGGAATCGGCGAAGCCCGGCACACGGCCGCGCAGGAACCGGGCGATCTGCGCCATCTGCCGGTGCGCGGCGAGTTCCGCGCGGGTCAGGTCCCAGACGCTGGTGCCGAGCACCTCGGTGACCCGCGTGGAGTTGACCGCCACCTCGCCCGCGTTCGGGGTGGCGAAGAAGAGGATGTCCTCGCGCGGCAGGTCCAGCTCACCGGCGTCCGTGGCCGCGCGGACCAGGTCCCACAGCCCGTGCACGCCCTTCCACTGGTCCGGCCGGGCGCGGGTGTAGGCGGCGAACTCCTCGTGGTCGAAGCGGACCATGCGGAACATCAGCGTCATCGGCTGGGTCCAGCCGTCCTCCGGCCGTCCGGTCTCGTACCCGGCCCCCGCCGCCGCGGCGATGTCGCCGTCCCCGGTGCAGTCCACGATCACGTCCGCGTCCAGCACGAGCGGCCCCGACTTGGTCTCGAACACCGCCCGGGCCCGGTCGGGCAGGCTGACGACGCCGGAGGCGAAGGCGTGCAGCAGCATCCGGACCTCGTGGCTCTCCAGCAGCTCGTAGGCCGCCAGCTTGAACAGCTCCGCGTCGAACGGCACGGTGTAGCCGGTCTCCAGCGAGGGCCGGATCGCCGCTCCGGTGCGCACCAGCTGCTCCAGCAGCACCCACAGCACCCCGCCGACGACCGGCTCGCCCTCGCCGTGGTCGGGCGGCAGCAGCCGCGTGGTGTCGCCGGGCACGGCCTGCTTGACCTCGTTGTGGAAGCTCATCAGCGGCATGACCAGGGCCGCGGTGGCGTTGCCGCCGAGGAAGCCGTAGCGCTCCACGAGGACCACCTCGGCGCCCGCGTTGGCCGCCCCGACGGCCGCGCCGAGACCCGCCGGCCCGCCGCCGACCACCAGCACCTGGGTGGACCCCGCGTGCAGGGCCCGGCGCGGCGGCAGCTCCACCGTGGTGGGGACCCGGGGCGGCATCAGATGGGACACGGTCACTCCCTCGGGGGACGGCGGCCTTCGGTGTCAGCGGGCGGTGGAGGCGGGCACCGGCGCGTCGGCGTGGATGACGCCGGGCGCGGCGGCACCGTCCAGATAGGCGAGGAGCCGCTCCCCGGTCCGGGCCGCCCGCAGCCGCATCGCGGCCGTGCGCACCGCCGCGTCCGCCGCGCGGGCGTGCCGCTCGTCCCACAGCCGGTCCACCTCCGCCAGCAGCAGCCCGGCCGTCTCCCGGACCACACCGCGCAGCGCGGGCGCGCCGATCCGCTGGGCGAAGTCGAAGACCTTCCCGGCGTACGGCAGCGGCAGCAGGGGGATCCCGGCGAGCGCGGCGAAGACCAGGAAGTGCAGCCGCATGCCGACGGCCAGGTCCAGCTGGGCGACGATGTCCAGGACCTCCTGGGGCCCGTGGTCGCGGTGCAGCACGGTGCAGTGGTCGGCCGCCGCCATCCGGGACGCCACGGCGTGGGCGTGCCGGATGTCGCCGCGCTCCATGGAGATGAAGACGATGTGCGCGTCCAGCCGCTGCACCAGGAAGTCGCCCATGCTGGCGAGCAGTTGGTGGTACCCCTCCTCGTCCAGGTGTTCGGCGGCGTGTCCGGGTTCCCGGACGCTCATCCCCACCAGCCGTACCCGGCGGGGCACCGCCTCCGCCCGCAGCAGGGCCCGGCCGCGGTCGCCGGGCTCCAGCAGCAGCGCCGGGTCGGCGGTGACGCAGACGGGCCGGGTGACGCCGGCCTCTTCGAGGACGAGCTTGGACTCCTCGTCGCGGACCGTCACCTCCACCGCGTCCGACAGCACCGCGCGCACATACCCGCAGTCCGTCTCGTCGGTGAGCGGTCCGGCCCCCACCGCGTAGGTGAAGACGGGGACGCCGAGGCTCTGCGCGGTGCCGGCCAGCCGCAGATACCGGCGCGCCTCGGTGTCGTAGAGGATCCCGCCCCCGCCGAGCACGAGGACGTTCAGCCGGCGCAGCGGCTCCGAGATGCCCTCCCGGCAGACCCCCTCCCAGCCGACGACCTCGACGTCCGGATGGACCGAGCGGGTGTGCGCCGGATTGCGGGAGAAGACCACGAACCGGGTGTCCGGGCGGCCGGCCCGGACCTGGTCCAGCAGGGCGGTGAGAATCGCCTCGTCGCCGACGTTGCGGCCCCCGTAGGAGCCCAGTACGCCTACGGTCACGCCGTCCGCGCCATCCATGACCGCTCCCTCACGGCTCACAGCAGAAGCTGTACCAGCTTGCCGCCTTCCGGTGGGAACGCGCGACCGGGGCCGCGCCGGGCCCGGTCGGGTCAGCGGGCGACGCGGTGCTTGCGTCCGCCCCGGCGGAAGCGCACGGCGGCGTAGACCAGGGCCAGGACGAGGACCACGGCGCCGATGACCAGGAGATAGAACAGACCTTTGACGACGAATCCGATGATCCCCAGGACGACGGCCACGAGGATCAGGAACAGGAACAGGCTCATCGGATCTCCCGGATATCCCGGCGGGTTCGGTGGATCAGCGGCGGGCCAGACGTCGCTCGCCGCCGGCGCCCGGTGCGTAGGGCAGCTCGTAGTGGGCGAAGACCCCCGGTTCGTCGGCGGCGGTCAGTTCGCCGTCGGTCTCGATGGACGGGGCCTTGGTGACCACCTTTTTGCTTTGGGCGACCTTCAGGTAGCCCGGACCGACCGTCGCGCCCGTGAGGGGGACGAACACCAGCCGGCGACGGCCGAGCAGACCCACGGTGACCGTGGCGAAGTAGGGCTGATCGGTGGCGGTGTCCACGTAGACCGACTCCAGAACGCCGATCTTGTGACCGTCGGTGTCGACCACGTCGTGACCCCGCCACTCGCGGATATCGGATGCCTCGAACATCGGTACCTCCTGTGCACGGGGTACCCACTCGCGGGCCGGGGATGTGACACCGGTGGGGCCGATGCCCTCGGACGGCGTACCCGGCCCGGGGCCGGATGCCGGGCCGGTACGCCGAGTGCTCAGATCACGGGCACGAGGTCAGGAACTCGATCAGCGCCGCGTTCACCTCGTCCGGCCGTTCCTGCTGGGTCCAGTGGCCGCAGCCGGCCAGCTTCAGCGGCTCCCGCCACAGGTTGGGCATCAGCGAGGGCAGCCGCTCGATGAGCTCCGGCGTGCCGGGGAAGGCGGGGACCACGTCACGGTCGCCGTAGACGTACAGGGCCGGCGGGGTGACGACGGCGCCGTGCCAGGGGGCGGTCAGCTCCCAGTTCCGGTCGAGGTTGCGGTACCAGTTCAGGGCCCCGGTGAAGCCCTGGGAGAAGCTCTCCGTGAGCGCGTCGAGATCCTCCTCGGTGAACCACTCCGGCAGCACCTCCGGGTCGGCCATGTCCGCGAGCCAGCCGCGCTCGGGGTCGACCAGCGGCTGCTTCCGCCCGGCGCCGGGGGCGTCCCCGGAAGCCCAGTAGAAGAACTTGCGCAGCGCGGTCCGGGTGTCCTCGGCGAACTCGGCGTCCGCGACCCCGGGACGGTTGAAGTAGTTCCAGTAGAAGCGGCCGCCGAACATCCGGTCCATGGCGGGCAGCGGCGGCCGCGAGCCCCTGAACGGCGGCGGCACGCTCAGACCGGCCACCCCGCGCACCAGGTCCGGCCGCAGCAGCGCGGTGTGCCAGGCGACCGGCGCGCCCCAGTCGTGCCCGACCACGTACGCCTTCTCCTCGCCCAGCTCCCGGATCAGCCCGACGACATCGCCGACCAGATGCAGGATGGTGTACGCGTCGACGGCCTCGGGATGGTCGCTGCGCCCGTATCCGCGCTGGTCGGGGGCGACCACCCGGAAGCCCGCGGCGGCCAGCGGGCCGAACTGGCGGTGCCAGGAGTGCCAGGACTCAGGGAAGCCGTGCAGCAGCACGACCAGGGGGCCCTCGCCCTCCTCGGCGATGTGCAGCCGGATTCCGTTCACGTCGACCATGCGATGCTCAACCATGCCCCGAGACTACCCGCGTGATCATCTCGGGGACGGTGACCCGCGCGTCGGCCCTACGGCGGGCCGGGGGCCGCGCCGGTGCTCCGGTACGCCGACGGGGGACGGCCGAGCAGCGAGCGGAACGCGGCCGTGTACGCGGCGGGGTTGTCGTAGCCGAGCGTGACCGCGACGCGGGTGACCGGCATGCCCGTGGCGAGGTAGCGCAGGGAACGCAGGACGCAGGCGCGCTGCCGCCACTGCGCGAAGTTCAGGCCGGTGTGCCGCCGGAACAGGCGGGCGAGGGTGCGTTCGCTGACACCGAGGGAGGCGCACCAGCGCGCGGGCGGGTCGTGGATGTCCGGCGCGCCCAGGAACGCCTCGCACAGGGCCCGCAGCCGTGGCTCGGCCGGCAGCGGCACATCGAGGGGCAGCGGGGCGAGGTTCCGCAGCTCGTGCAGGAGCAGGGCGGCCACCGCGGCGTCGCGGCCGTGCTCGGCGTAGCGCGGCTCCATCTCGACGGCCGCCAGGATCAGGGCCCGCAGCAGGGGCGAGACGTCGACGGCGCGGCAGCGGGCGGGGAACCACGGCACGGCGGCCGGCTCGATGTAGAGGCTGCGGGTGCTCACCCCCGTCATCGTGACCTGGTGCCGGGTCCCGGGCGGGATCAGCACCGCGCGGGCGGTGGGGACCGTCCAGCTGCCGTCCGCCGTCTCGACCTGCATCACACCGGTGGCCGCGTACAGCACCTGGGCGCGGCGGTGTTCGTGCCAGGCCAGGAGGTGGTCGTGGGGGTAGTCCGTGCCGATGGCGAGCACGGCGCGGTCGAGGTCGTCCACCTCCGCGACCGGGATGTTGCGCATGCCGCGACCGTACCGCCCGGCCTGTCCGCTGCGCGTAAGAAGTCGGCGACTTGTCGATTGCCCGCCATCGCGCGTGCTCCGTAGCGTCCTTGCCGTGCTGACCTCGCTCCCCACCCTCCTGTTCTTCGGCTGCCTGACCGGCGTGACGACCGTGCTCTTCGGCTTCGGCGGCGGCTTCATCACGGTCCCCGTCGTCTACGGCGTCCTGACCGCCACGGCGCGACCGGGCGCCGACGCCATGCATGTCGCGGTCGCGACCTCGACCGCGGTCATGGTCGTCAACGCGGCGGCCGCGGCCCTGGCACAGTGGCGCCAGGGCCGGCTGCGCCGTGCCTACGTCTGGCCGCTGGCCGGGTTCATCACGGCCGGCGCCGCCGCCGGGTCCTTCGCGGCCACCTTCCTCGGCGGCACGGCGCTGCGCCTGCTCTTCGCCGGCTACCTGCTGGTGACGATCTGCGACAGCCTGCTGCGCGAGGGCTTCCTCTCGATGGCGCACCAGTCGCCTCCGCGGCCCCTGGGCCGGGCCGCCACCACCCTCGGCGGCACGGGCATCGGCCTGGTCGCCGCCGCGCTCGGCGTGGGCGGCAGCGTCATGACGGTCCCGCTGCTGCGGCGCAGGGGCCTGCCCATGGCCGAGGCCACCGCCATGGCCAACCCGCTCAGCGTCCCCGTCGCGGTGGCCGGCACCCTCGTCTACGCCCTCGCCCCCACCGCGCCCACGGCGTCCGGCCGGCTCGGCTACGTCGACCTCGCGGCGGGCGCCGCCCTGCTGCTCGGCTCGCTGCCCACCATCACCCTGCTGCGGCGGATCACCGGCCGGGTCCCGGACCGCGTCCACTCCGTCGCCTACGTCGTCCTGCTGCTGACCGTCCTCGTCGCCATGGCGGTGACCGGGACGTGAGCCGACGAGCCCGGACGCGCATCGGGGCCCGGGCGCCCCGTCGCCGGCGCCCGGGCCCTCGGTCCCCCCTGCGGATCAGCCGCTCACAGTCGCTGCCACAACGCCGGGGCGTTCGGCGGCTCCCACCCCGCCTGCGCCTGGTGGCCCTGCAGACAGCGGTAGGAGGCCCCGCCGTACGTCACCGTGTCGCCCGCCTGGTAGACGCTGCCGGCCGCCCAGGTGCCGCCCGGCTCGCCCGGGTCACCGGGGTCTTCCGGGTCCTCGGGGCCGGTCCCGGTCGTCTTGAGGGTGAGGCCGTAGGACTGCAGGATCGGGTTGACCGGCTGGAAGTACGTCGTACCGCCGCTGGTGCAGTTGCCCGAGCCGCCCGAGGTGACCCCCTGCGCCTGGCTGCCGGAGATGAACGAGCCGCCCGAGTCGCCCGGTTCGGCGCACACCGACGTACGGGTGATTCCGCTGACGGTGCCCTCCTGGTACGTCACACTGGTGTTGAGCTGCTGCACCGTGCCGCAGTGCCAGCCCGTGGTGGAACCGGAACGGCACACCGAGGAGCCCACCGGGGCCTGCGTGGACCCGGCGACCTGGACGCTGGAACCGGTCACGTACGGCGTCGCCGTCCAGTTGGAGTTCGTCGCCACCCACGCCATGTCGTTGCCCGGGAAGACCGACGCCTGGAAGGTGCCCTGCGCGACCCGGTTGGAGCCGGTGGTGGTGCTGCCGGCCCGGCCGCAGTGCCCGGCCGTGGCGAAGCCCTGCTGGGTGCCCCGGGTCACCGGGAACCCGATCGAGCAGCGGCTGCCGCTGCCGATGTAGTACGCGTCGCCGCCGCGCAGGTCGTACAGCGGGCGGGGGTGTCCGGCCGACTTCACGATCCGGGTGAGGGCGGCGTCGACGTGCGCGGCGGCCAGCAGGGAGCGCGCCGCTTCCGGCCGTATCGCCTCCACCACCAGCGTGTTGGTGGGCACGTCGACGTACCAGACCGGGGTGTCGGTGGTGGCGCGGTGGGCCGCGGCGCGGTCCACCCGGGCCTTGGCGGCGTCCAGCGCGGCCAGGGAGTAGTCCACGACGACCGCGCGGGCGCCGTGCGCCCGGATCGCCGGCACGTCGGCCGGGTCGGTCGTGGCCACGGTCAGGGTGTCCGACTCCGCGCCGCGCACCCACGCGCCGGCGAAGTCCGTGCCGAGCGCGACCCCGAGCCGGCCGGCGGTGGCGCCCGCCTCGGCCTCGTTGGCCAGCCGGCGCTCCGCCTGCCGGCGGTCCAGTCCCAGATCCCGCTGGAGTGCGCCGAGGAGGGCGGGCGGCGCCGCGTCGGTGCGGAGCGTCTCGGCCGCCGTGGGCGGGGCGGGAGAGACGGACGGCTGGGCGCTCGCGGAGCCGCTGAGCCCGGCCACGAGCAGGGCACCCGCTGCCGCGGCGGCGGCGCACGCGGCTCTGAGGTGTCGTTGGAGCATGGGGAGGTCTCCTCGGATTCGGTGGGAGTGCCGAAACCGTAGGGAGATCGCGCCCCGCCCCATAAGACATCAGCCGACCCCCTGCCCCCGCGTTATGCATGGGGACGTGAGCGGGGGCGGCCGGCTCGGGAGGTGAGGTGGGCTCAGGAGGCCAGGCCGGTGCGGTGCTGCCGGGCCGCGGCGTCCCGGTCCTCGCGCCGCGCGAGCCAGTGCGCGTAGCTGTCGCTGCGGGCCGCCACGCCGGCGTGCGCCGCGCGGGCCTGCGCCAGCACCGTCGCCACCGTGTCCGGCCGCTGCCCGGCCCGGTGCCAGCCCAGCAGATGCCGCCACACCAGCGGGGTCCCGGCCAGCGGACGGGTGGTGATCCCGGGCGTCGGCGGGAACGTGGCCCGGCACAGGCCCACCGCCCGGCCCACCTGCACCAGATGGACACAGGACGCGGTGTCCGTCTCGTACATGCGACGGGGCGTGAAACCGGCCCGCGCGCAGACCGCGGTGAAACAGTCACCGAAACAGCCGTCGCCCGGGACGCACGCCCACTCCTCGCCGGCGAGCGCCGCCAGGTCGGCCTCCCGGCCGCGGGCGAGCGGATGGCCGTCGGGGAGCATCACGAACACCGGGTCGACGGCGACCTCCTCCCAGGTCAGGTGCGGCGCGTCCGGCGGGGGAGCCGAGCCGCAGGCGCCGGTCAGCGCGAAGTCCAGGCGTCCCTCGGCCAGCAGCTCCGCCAGTTGCCGCTCCGACCAGGAGGCGCAGGTGGTCACGGTGGTGCCCGGGACGGCGTCGGCGAGCCGGTCCACCAGCGCGCCCAGCAGCGGACCGTGGGTGCCGCCGAGCCGCAGCCGCTCCCCGTCGCGCCGGGTGCGGGCGAACCGGGCCGCCTCCCGCTGGAGTTCGCTGACCGCGGGCAGCACGATCCGGGTGCGCTCCAGGACCAGCTCGCCGAGGGCGGTGGCCCGAACGCCGTACCGTCCGCGCTCGAAGAGTGTGCCGCCCAAGGCCCGCTCGATGCGCCTGAGCTGCGCGCTGAGCGCCGGCTGGGCGAGTCCGAGGGCCGTCGCCGCCTTGGTCAGACTGCCCGCTTCCGCGATGGCCCGGATGGTCTTCAGATGCCGCAACTCCAGCTCCATGAGGGGAGCTTGCGGGGTGGGAGGGCCGGGGGCAAGAGGCTGGTACAGACCAGAGGGGCGGGATTCGCTGTTTCCCGGTGTCCAGGTCCGTGGCATGGTCACAGCGACGCGATTGGTCTGTACCTGCTTGGTGTCCGGACGGTGCCGGCAGGTCCTGGAGAAAGGGGAGCATGGCCGATGCGCAGCACCACCGTGTTACCGGGCACCCCCGGCTCGCCGCCCGCGGCCGGGGACGTGCCCCTGCACCGGCTGGAGGTGGCCGGACCCGGCGCCCCGCCCTTCGCCGCCGGTTCCTTCGAGGCCGTGGGGCCGCTGTCCCGGTGGGACCGGCCGCACCGGCACACCTTCTACGAGATCGTCCACGTCAGCGCCGGTTCCGGCACCCATGTCGTCGATCTCGCGCGCTGGCCGCTGCGGCCCCCGCACCTGGCGGTGATCCTGCCCGGCCAGGTGCACCACTGGGAGGGCGGCCGGGGGCCGGAGGGGACGCTCGCGCTGTTCACCGACGACTTCCTGGTGGACCACCCCCACGACCGTGAGCTGCTGCGGGAACTCGGCGAGCGGTGCTGGTTCGCCCTGGACCCCGAACAGGACCGGTCCGTGCGGAGCCTGATGGCGGAACTCGTCGCGGAGCACCGGGAGCGGGCCCCCGGGCACGAGAGCGTCCTGCGTTCCCTGCTGCACGTGCTCGTCGTGCGCGCCTCCCGGCTGCCGGGTTCCGCCGGCGCCGGCCGGGACCCGCGTGCCCAGGGCCGGCCGGCCGCCGTCGCCGAGGCGTTCGCCCGGCTGATCACCCGCCCGGAGGCGGCGACCTGGTCGGTCCGGGAGTGCGCCGACCGGCTCGGGGTGACCCCGCACTACCTCACCCAGGCGGTCCGGGCCGCCACCGGCCGGCCACCCGGGCGGCTGCTCATCGAGGCCCGGGCCTGTCAGGCGCAACGGCTGCTGGCCCACACCCAGCTGTCGGTGCGGCAGGTCGCCGCCCGCACCGGATTCGCCGACCCCGCCTACTTCAGCCGGTTCTTCCGGCGGGAGACCGGCAGCAGCCCCGGCGACTTCCGAAAACACCACAGCCGCCCTCATCAGTCCCTCGAAGCCCCGCCGGCGCACGCCTAGGTTCGTTGCCGACCGGCCCCAGGGTGCCCGCCCCCGCGGAAGGACCCCACAGGTCCAGCCCCACAGGCTCAACCCCCACAGGCTCAACCCCCACCGGACCGGCCCCACAGGCCCAGCGCCACAGGACCGGTCCCACAGATCCGACCCCACAGGTCCAGCCAGCCCCACAGGACCGGCCCCGCAGGAGGGCCATGCGGGTCCGCCCCCGCAGACGGAGGCACAGGTCCGCCCCCCCAGGAGGAGGAGACATGGACGGAGCAGGTACGCACGACACCGACCGGAACGGCACCGGTGGCAACGGCGCGGAGGCGCCGGACGCGCAGGAGGGTGCGCGGCTCGTCGGCCGCAAGACCGTGCTGCGCGCGGCACTCGCGGCCACCGCCGCGATCCCCCTGGCCCTCGCCGGTGGCCCCGCCCTCGCCCGCACCCTGGCCGCGAGCGGCACGGAGCCCCAGCTCACGCCGCCGTGCGACGACGGCGACGACCCCACCCCGGAACAGATAGAGGGCCCGTACTTCAAGCCCAACTCACCGCAACGCACGAGCCTGCTGGAGCCCGGCCTGCCCGGCACCCGGCTCACCGTGAGCGGTTATGTCTTCGGCCGGGCCTGCCGCCCCCTGTCCGGAGTCCTGCTGGACTTCTGGCAGGCCGACAACAACGGCGCCTACGACAACACCGGGTTCCGGTTCCGGGGCCACCAGTACACCGACTCGCGCGGAGCCTTCGCGCTCACCACGATCGTGCCGGGCCTGTACCCGGGGCGCACCCGGCACATCCACGTCAAGGTGCAGGCTCCCAACCGGCCTGTGCTCACCACGCAGTTGTACTTCCCGAACGAGCCGCGCAACAACACGGACACGATCTTCGACCCGCGGCTGCTGATGACCGTGCGCGACGGCAGCGGCGGCCGGGAGGCGGCGTTCGACTTCGTCCTCGACGTGGCGCAGGACCCCGGTCCCGGCCCCACACCGCCCGGCGGCACCTGGGCCGTCGGCACCGCGTACCGGACGGGGGACCAGGTCACCTACGGGGGCCGCGGCTATGTCTGCCTCCAGCCGCACACCGCCCAGCCGGGCTGGGAACCTCCGGCCGTACCGGCTCTGTGGCGCGCGGTCTGAGAGCGCGGCGCGCGACGGCCCTGACGCCGCGGGCACCGGCCTTCCGGCCATGGCCGGTGCCGTGCGGCAGAGCCTCACCGGGGCCGGGCCTCCAGGGTGAGGACGCCCGCCCCGGGTGGGGCCGGGGCGGGCGTCCGCAGGAGCTCCGGGGGACAACCGCCTTACGACATCGCGGACTTCATCTCGTGGGTGAAGTTCCAGGCAGCGACGTTCTCGCCGGTCAGGGTTTGGCCGACGGGGTGCCGGCTTCCGGCGCCCGGGAGGACGCGGGACCGGCGGCGGAGGCATCGCCCATGGCCCCGCGCGGCGTACGCAGGACGGTCACGGCGATCACCAGCGCGCCCAGGACGAAGACCGCGCCGACCCGGAAGGCGAGTTGGTAGCCGTCGGTCAGCGCCTTGTCGCGCCAGGCGCCGTCGTGCGGCAGGGCGGCGGTGTGCGAGGCGGCGAGGGCGCTCAGCACGGCGAGGCCGAGGGAGGCGCCCACCTGCTGCACGGTGTTGAACATCCCGGAGGCCAGGCCCGAGTCCTGCGGGGTCGCACCCGACATGGCCAGTCCGGCCAGCGCCGGCATCGCCAGGCCGAACCCGATCCCGAGCGGTACGGTCGCGGGGAACACATCGGTGAGATAGGCGCCGTCCGCCGGGATCCGCCCCAGGATGCCCAGACCGGCGCAGATCAGCACGAGCGCGGCCGGCAGGACCGCCCGGGCGCCGAACCTGCCGATGAGACGGGGCGCCAGGAACAGCGACATGACGCCGATCAGCAGCGAGACCGGAACGACACCGGCACCGGTCTCCACCTCGTCGAAACCCAGCACCTTCTGCATGTACAGCACGGCCAGGAACTGGAAGCCGAACATGCCCGAGATCATGAGGGCGTGTGTGCCCAGCGCGCCGGACACGGCGCGGTACCGGAACATCCGGGGCGGCAGCAGCGGGTCCTCGGCCCTGGCCTGCCGTACGGCGAACGCGGCCAGCAGGGCCAGGGCGACCAGGCCGAAGCCGAGCGTGCGGGCGGAGCCGAAACCGTGGTCGGCCGCGGCGACGATGGCGTAGACGGCCGTCATGAGCGCGGTCGTGATCAGTACGGCGCCGAGCGCGTCGGTGCCCCTGCCCCGGCCCGTGCCCCGCTCGGCCACCAGCACCCGCTGGGCCAGGACGACGGCGGCGACCCCGATGGGCACGTTCACGAAGAAGATCCAGTGCCAGCCGGCGGCCTGGGTCAGTACGCCGCCCAGCAGCAGGCCGAGGGTGCCGCCCGCGGACTGGACGAAGCTGTAGACACCGATCGCCCTGGCGCGTTCGCCCGGCTTCGTGAACATGGTGACGACCATGGCGAGGGTGACGGAGGACGTGACCGCGCCGCCGACGCCCTGGACGAACCGGGCGACGAGCAGCGCGGTCGCGTTCTGCGCCAGCCCGCACAGCAAGGACGCCACGGTGAAGACGACCAGACCGGTGACGAAGACCCGCTTGCGGCCGAAGAGGTCGCCGAACCGGCCCGCGAGCAGCAACAGGCCGCCGAACGGGATCAGATAGGCGTTCACGACCCAGCCCAGGGACGAGGGGGAGAAGCCCAGGCTCTCCTGGATGGCCGGCAGCGCCACGTTCACGATGGTGCCGTCGAGGATCACCATCAACTGGCCGGCGCAGAGGATCGCCAGCGCGAACCAGCGGGACGTCCGCACCGCCGGTGCGGGCACGGTCCGAGCGGACATGCGTGTGCCTTTCATGGGAGCTGTTTTGTTACGGGCTCCATCCTGGGTAACCGCCCCCGAGCGGGGAAGAAGGCACTTTTTTGTCTCGCCGTCACATCGCTGTCCCACCGGCACAGCGATGTGACGGGCCGGCCGGCCGGAAACCGGCCGCGTCGTCGGCGCGGACGCGGCCGGGGTGCGGTGTTCAGGGGCAGGTGACCACCTGGCCGGCCCAGGACAGGCCCCCGCCGAAGGCGAGCAGCAGGACCGGGGCACCGCTGGGGAGTTCACCGCGCTCGGTCAGCTTGGACAGGGCGAGCGGGACGGACGCGGCGGAGGTGTTGCCGGACTCCACGACATCGTGGGCGATCACCGTGGACTCGGGCAGGTCGAGTTGCCGTACGACGGCGTCGATGATCCGCAGATTGGCCTGGTGGGTGACCACACCCGCCAGCTCGGCCGGCGTCAGACCGGCCCGCGCGCAGGCCTCGCGGACGATGGCGGGCAACTCGCCGGTGGCCCACCGGAACACGGTCTGCCCCTCCTGGGCGAAGCGCGGGTGCCAGTCGTCGACGAGCCGGACCGCGTCACCGCGGGTGGGGTCCGAACCCCAGCACACCGGGCCGATCCCCTCCTCGGCGGAGGCGCTCAGCACGGCGGCGCCCGCCCCGTCGCCGAGCAGGACGCAGGTACGGCGGTCGGTCCAGTCGGTGACGTCGGACATCTTCTCCGCGCCGATGACCAGGGCGTGCCGGGCGGCGCCCGCGCGCAGTGAGTGGTCCGCGCAGGCCAGCGCGGTGCAGAAGCCGGCGCAGCCGTTGTTGAGGTCGAAGGCCACCGGGGCGGGCAGGCCGAGGCGCCCGGCGACCTGGGCGGCGATGGAGGGGCAGCGGTCGATGGCCGAGCAGGTCGCCACGGTGATGAGACCGATGTCGGCGGGCTCCAGCCCCGACGCGGCCAGCGCCTTGCTCGCGGCGGCCGCCGCCATGTCGGTGACCGACTCCTCCGGGGCGGCGATGCGGCGGGTGGCGATGCCGGTGCGGCGCCGGATCCACTCGTCGCTGGTGTCGACCATGGTGGCCAGGTCGTCGTTGGTCAGGACGCGCGTCGGCTGGTAGTGGCCCAGTGCGGCGATACGGCTTCCCGGCACGGCGTGATCTCCTCGGCTCGGCATCAGGTGCCCCGGAATATAGCAACCGATCGGTCGGAAGCTGAAGCGGTCCCTCCTCGCCTACGATGGTGGGTATGAGCCCTCGCAGTTCCGTAGCCGAAGCCCGCAGGACGCGGCAGCGCATCGTCGAGCGCGGTATCGCCCTGGCCTCGCGGGACGGCCTCGAAGGGCTCACGATCGGGCGGCTGGCCGCCGATCTGAAGATGAGCAAGGCCGGGGTGCTCGGGCACTTCGGCACCAAGGAGACCCTTCAGCTGGCCACTCTGGAGGGAGCGGCGGCGGCGTTCTCCCGCCTGGTATGGGAGCCCGCGGCGGACGTGCAGCCGGGCCTGCCCCGGCTGCGGGCCGTCTGCGAGGCGTGGATCGCCTACCTGGACCTGGACGCCGGGCGTGCCGTCTTCCCCGGCGGATGCTTCTTCACCACGGCTTCCGTCGAGTTCGACGCCCGCGGCGGGCCCGTCCGGGAGGCCGTGGCCCGGATGTCCCGGGTGTGGCGGCGCCGGCTGGCCGCGGAGGCGCGTACGGCGGTGGCGGCGGGCGATCTGCCGGCGGACACCGATCCGGACCAGGTCGTGTTCGAGCTGATCGGCCTCTTCATGGCGCTGAACCAGGAGATCCAGCTCTTCGCGGCACCGGACGCCACCGACCGCGCCCGGCGGGCGCTCGACCGCCTGCTCGGCCCGTGCCCGGAGCGGTCGGCTCCCTAGCCGCGACGGTTCGGGTGTGCTGTCGCGGGTGTGTCAGCCGGGGTCGGCGTCCTCGTCGACATCGCCCAGGTGCACCGGCGCGGGAAGGGACTCACCGGCCGCGAGTACGCCGCTCAGGTGCGACGCCAGCCGCTTCGGACGGACGGTCTGCCCGGTGGTGGCGAGTTCGTCCAGCGACCACCAGTGGTGTCCGTAGCGGGCCTCCTCGGTGGTGACCTCGACCCCGCGCGCCTCGCCGGCCGTGACGCGGGCCAGACGGTACTCCTCGTACTGGTCGAAGCGGTGGCCGTCCACGCTGAAGACCGCCTGCCGGGTCCACACCACCGGGCTCAGCCGGTGGGCGGCGAGAACCAGTGCCGTCTCTTCCCGGACCTCGCGCACGGCCGCCCGCACATAGTCCTCCCCGTCCTCCACGGCGCCGCCGACGGTGAACCACCAGCGCGCTCCCGGCCGGCGCGGATCGCGTCCGCACAGCAGAAGGAGGCGATCGCGGTCATCGACGAGGAGAACACGGGACGTTCGCCGCTTTGTCGGTGTCATGGAGGCCGATGCTATCCACGGCCTTCCGGTACGCGGGCCCCGCCCGTTCACTCCGGAGCTCCGCGGGCCGCGGCGAAAGGTGCCACGGACCGCGGGTTGTGTGCCGCGGTCCGTGGCGGGCCGGCCGCGGGGGAGCCGGCCCGTGTGTCTCCTCGTGCTCAGCCCGCCTTGTTCACCTGCGCGAGAGCCTTGGTGAGACCGTAGGCCCACAGCTGGTTGACCCGGGAGCGCTCGGTGGTGTTCGGGTAGCGGTTGGTGCAGGAGGGGCCGGGGCCGCCGCCCGACATCAGCTCGCTGCACGGCCCGCTGTAGTGGTCGGGCAGGCCCAGCACATGGCCGGTCTCGTGGGCGGTGACACGGATGGAGTCGTACTGCTGGTTCTGCGCGTAGTCCAGGAAGATGTAGCCGCGGCCGTGACCGTCGGTGGAGGCGTAGGACCCGCGCGAGTCGCTGCCCTCGTAGTAGGCGAAGTCGCCGCCGCTGGAGGTCGCCTGGAGCTTGACGTTCGACACGGAGCTGTTCCAGATCGAGGCGGAGCTCGATATCTGGCTGCGGAAGCTCGGGGCCTGGGAGGCGTTGTAGTAGACGGTCACCACCTTCAGCGAGGGCTGCTCGGCCTGCCGCTTGGCGACCGACTTCATCACGGCGTCGAAGAACGCCTTGGTGCCGGCGTCCTCGGCGCTGCCCACGTAGCCGGCGGCCACGGTACGGGCGGGTGCCGCGGCGGTGTCCTGCGCGCTGACCGGGCTCGCGGTGCCGAGCGCGGCGGAGGCCAGCCCGAGGCCGAGGGCCAGGCCCAGAAGTCTCCTGGTGCTCTTCGACCCGGTGCTGTTTCGGAACGACGCCATGGGGAGGGCTCCTTCTCGTCCTGTGGGGTTGAACGATCGGTTGCCAGTGAGTCTCGGGCAGCCCAACGCGGCGGGGAATGATGGCACTTGGGGATAGCCCCGGGCTATCGCCGACCGACTCGTCCGCTTTCCTTGTCACTTGAACATCTGGTGTCGTGTTCCGTGCCGCCCTACGCTCCCCCCATGGAGTTGGAGGTGCGACATCTGCGTGTGCTCTGCGCCATCGCCGACACCGGCAGCCTGCACAAAGCGGCCCGGGAACTCGGCCTGGCACAGCCCTCGTTGAGCACCCAGCTACGGCGGATCGAGCGCGCGCTCGGCGCTCAGCTCTTCGTACGCGCCCGCACCGGCTGCCGGCCCACCCCGCTGGGGCTGGCGGTGCTCAGCCGGGCCAGGCCGCTGGTGGCGGAGTTCGCGGCGATCGTCACCGAGACCAGGGCGGCGGCGGCCCGCGCCGCCGGCGGGTTCCAACTGCGCCTCGGGGCCACGGCCAGCAGGGCCATCCCGGGCTGGCTGCGACTGCTGCGGGCCCGCCGCCCGGGGATCGAGCCGACGCTGCAGATGAGCGTGTCCGCCAACGCGCTGCTGGGCATGGTCGCGGCCGGCCGGCTCGACATGGCCTTCGTGCACGAGGTCGAGGGCAGTCCCCTGCGGGTGCCGCCGGGGCTGTGCCTGCGGGTGCTGGTCGAGCGCGAACCGCAGTTCGTCACGCTCGCCGCGGACCATCCGGCGGCCTCGCGGCCCCGGGTGCGCCTCGCCGACCTGGCCGGCGACCGCTGGATGGTCGACTCCACGGTCGACGGCGAGTGGGACGCCCTGTGCCGGGTGCTGCGCGCGGCGGGCCTCGACTCCGAGATGCTGCACGGCGACTACCTCACCGCGTACTCGCTGGCAGCCAGCGGCGAGGTGGTCACGGTCAGCCAGCCGACCGCCCCGGTGCGTCCCGATCTCGCGATCCGTCCCCTGGAGGGCGATCCGATCGGGGTACGGCTGCTGCTGGCGGCCCGTACGGAGCGGGAACTGGACGGCGTCTACCCGGAGTTGGAGGAGGCCTACTGGACGGTGGCGTGGGAGGCGCCGGCGTACCGCGAATGGCTCGGGCGCGCGCACGCGGCGGTCGCCACACCGGGGACCCCCGGTGTGCCGGACCGCCCGCCCACGCACCACCCGGCCCCGGCCACACCACCGGCCCACAGGCCGCGGCCCCTGGCGGCCGACGCGCACGCGGGGTAGGCGAACCTCCGGGCGGGCCCGGTCGGTTCCGGCACAGGGAGCCGGTCACCTCCCCGGGGACCGCCCGCGAACGGCCGCCTCCCAAGTACCGCCGCGCGGGCGGCCGTCGGGCGGGTGGTCGTCGTGACCGTGCCGCGTGGCCCCCGGCGACCCTCGGCTCACGCGGCCCGTGTCCCCGCTAGGCCTGATGGCAGGGCGCGGGTGTGTCCTGCTGCCGGGCGGGCGGGGCCGGCTGTGCGGCGCTCAGCGCTTGCCACCATGCCGTGCACAGGAGTTCGCCGAAGCGATCCATCCGGCATTCGGGCGTCGAGTAGTAGACGCCGAACATCAGGGCCAGCAGCAACTTCCCCATGCGTTCCGGATCCTGGGCCGCCGTCAGCTGTCCTTGCCCACGGGCCTGTGCCATGAGGGTCGCGACCGTGCCGCACAGGTCCTGGGCCACCCGCGGCAGCCGGCCCTGGGCGCGGGCGGCCTCGCTGGACAGGTGGAACCCGGCGCGGAAACGCAGATCCGTCTGCAGCCGTTCGGCCAGCCTGACGGCGAGGAGGCGCAGTTTCTCCGTCGGTGCGGCGGGACCTTGCTCGACCTGCGTCAGCAGTTCCCGCCATGCCTGCTCGAAGGGTCCGGTCAGTGCCTTGGCCAGGAGCCGCTTCGACGCGAAGTGCGCGTACAAGGCGCCCTTTGTCATATGGGCTTCCTGAGCCACACGTTGCAGATTCGCACCCGTGTACCCATGCCGGGCGAACTCTCCCGCTGCCGCGTCGAGCAGTGACTCATGAGTCCTGCGTGCTCTGTCTTGCTTGATCACGGTGCCCCTTCGTGCTCCGGAATGGTTCGACGAATCACCCCTGAGAAATCCTTTCTTAACGCTGCGGGGCCCACAAGCGGAGTGAGATGAGCTGTCCGAAACCGACACCGCTCACCACCTCCCCTATAAGGAAGGTGCGCCGGTCATACGGCAAGGCGCGGCCGGCTGGCCGGATCACTTCCGTCCCCCACGGCTCAACGGGCACGGTGCGCCCGACCGGCCCGGTGGTGTGCGTTGCCCGGCCCGGCCGGACGATGCGGTGTCGGCGGCCACCGATGTTTTCCCGCGGGTGGCGGGGAGGGGTTGGAAAGGCGTCGACCGCTCCTCGGAATTGACGTTTGAGAAGGTATTTTTCCCAACGCGGTGTGCACTCCGCGGGCGTGCACCGGCGCTTCGACACCGGTCTGGGTCGGCCGGACAACTGCCTTCCGGCGATCGGGCTTTTCCTGGCCACCGAGGCCGGCTGCGTACCCGTGAACTGGAGTCTGCCGCTGGTGGATTCCTGGTGCGCGGACAGGGAGCGCCGTGTGCGGACGCGCATACCGGCAGTCCATCACCGCTCGTCCGGTCCGGAGACGCGATCCGGACCATCGACTTGATCCGCTCGTGCTCGCTCAGGACATGGCCCGTGGCCGGATCCGGAGTGACGTCTCCGACGCTGTAGATGCCGAATCGCACGGGGCGGCTCCTCACAGGGGTCGCGGTGACGACAGGTCGCGGTGCTGCGCACCCGCTGTGGGGGAGGCGTGGGCCGGGCCGGTCCCGGATGCGAGGGTCAGGTCTCGGAGCGGTCCCGTCCGCCGACGGACATCAGGCGCCGGGCCTTCTCCAGCGCCTCGTCGCCGTCGGCCCCCGCCAGGATGGCGTCCAGGAGGCCCGGGTAGCGCGCGTCGAGGTCGTCGCGGCGCAGGGACAACAGGTTCTCCCTGCCGGAGGGGTGCTGCCAGATGACACCGCTCTCGCGCAGGACGCGCCAGTGATGCGTCATCGTGGACTTGGCGGTGATCCCCAGCAGCCCGAGGACGCTGCCGCAGTTGTGTTCCCCGCCCGCGTCGAGTACACGGACGACGGCGAGTCGTACAGGGCTGCCCAGCGCGGACAGGACGCTTTCGATCCGGATCTGGTCGCGGTCTGGATGGCGGCTCATATTCCCACAGTACCGCGATATTCAAACTTTCCATCACCTGGGCGCTTACGGATCGTTGGCGCCTTTCCCGGGTGTCGGGCCGCCGTCCCGACACCCCTCCCGGCTCCCCTCGGAAGCTCATCGTCCGCATGGTTCTCCTCTCGGCGCGCCCGCCCGGCCGGACCGTTCGGCGGGCCGCAATGGTTCGACTGTACTAAGGTTGCCGAACAAAGCAACGTACGTAAGAATGCGAACAGTCGTAGTGATGTGGTGCCGTCCGGGCCGCCGGGCGCGCCGCCCGGGCTTCCAAGCCATGAGAGAGCGCACGCTCCCCAGCTCCACGAACCACACCACCAGATCCGGAAGGGCCCTTCTGCCATGTCCTCTGCATCAGCGCTGAACCAAGGAAGCCCGGGCGGCGCCCCACGTCACTTGGGCTGGATCCTGACGCTGCTGGCCCTCGCGCAGCTGCTCTACGGCCTCGACCTGAACATCGTGTTCGTGGCGCTGCCCGAGATCGGCCAGGAGCTGGGCTTCCCCGGCCAGACCCAGCAGCTGGTGATCAGCGCCTACGTCGTCTTCGCGGGCGGCTTCCTGCTGTTCGGCGGGCGCGCGGCGGACCTGCTCGGCCGGCGCCGGATGTTCGTCCTCGCCCTCACGATGTACGCCGTGTCGTCGCTGGCCGGCGGTCTCGCGACCGGCCCCGAGGTCATCGTCGTGGCCCGTGCCGTCCAGGGCATCGCCGGTGCCCTGCTGCTGCCGTCCACCCTGTCGCTGATCAACACCCTCTTCGAGGAGGGCCCCAGGCGGAACCGGGCCCTCGCGGTCTGGGGCGGCGCCGGGGCCAGCGGCCTGACCATCGGTGCCCTCCTCGGCGGTGTGCTGACGGAGAACTTCGGCTGGCCGTCGGTCTTCTTCGTCAACGTCCCCTTCGGCGGCCTGATCGCCCTGTGCGCCCTGTTCGTCATCCCGCGTGACCCGGCCCGCACCGAGCGCCGCAAGTTCGACTTCCCCGGCTCCCTCACCGTCACCGGCGGTGCCACGCTGCTGGTGTTCGCCCTCGTCGAGGGTCCCGAGCGGGGCTGGGGCGACGGCCTGGTGGTCGGTGCGTTCGTCCTCGCCGTCGTGCTGCTCGCGCTGTTCGCCGTGGTCGAGTCGCGCAGCTCCGACCCCCTGATGCCGTTCCGGCTGTTCAACAACCGCAACCTCACCGTGGGCATGCTGGTCACCTTCCTCTACATGGCGACCTTCGGTGTCCTGCCGTACTTCCTCACCGTCCTGATGCAGAGCGTGCACGGTTACAGCGCCCTGCAGACCGGCCTCGGCTTCCTGATCCCGTCGCTCGCGATCGCCACGGGCACCCAGCTCGGCGAGCGGTTCGCCAGCAGGATCGGCACTCGCACCACGCTGATCATCGGCTTCGTCGTCGGTGTCGTCGGCACGGCCGGCCTCGCCCTCGGCTTCGACGCCGACGCGAGCTACGCCGTGCTGGTGCCCGGCCTGATCGTGTCCGGCGTCGGCCAGGGCATCGTCTGGACCGCGATGTGGATCGCCGCCGCCACCGGCACCGCCCCGCAGGAGCAGGGCGTGGCGAACGGCATCGCCTCGACCGCGCTGAACATCGGCAACGCCATCGGCCTGGCGGTCTTCACCGTCATCGCCGAGATCGGCACGGACGGCAAGGCGGGCCAGGCGCTGAAGGCGGCGCGGGCGGACGGCGAGTTCCTGGTCGTGATGCTCACCGCGGCCGGCATGGTCGTCGGTCTGCTCGTCACGCTCGGCCTGAGGCGGCAGCCGGCACCCGCCGCCGTGCCCGCGCCCGGCAGCGAAGAGGAAGGTGCCCTCGCGGCCCGCTGAACCCCCGGACGGCGGGCACCGGGGGACCGGAAGACCCCCGCTCGGCTCCCCGCCCGCCGTCCGGCCCCGTCCGCGCCGGCTTCCTGGCCGGCCTCGCCTGGGGACTGCCCCACCGGCGCGCGGCCGAACTCGGCTGTGCCTTCGCCGCCGTCGTCCTCGAATCGGTCGGCGCGCAGGAGTACAAGCTCGTACCGGGAAACCTGGCCGCCCGCATCGACCGGACCTACGGCCGGGCCGCCGTCGGACCGGAGCCCCTCCTGGCAGGCGTGGCATGACGCCCCGACCGGCGTCGAGTACGGCGCGGGCGACTGCGCCGGCCCGACCGCCGGGGGCCTGCCGTGAGCACCGGCCGGGTCGCGAAGTCGCCGTCGACACCGGCCCGACCGCCGGGGGAGTGCCCCTTCGGCCCCGGCCCGCCGGTTGAGACGGCGCCCACCGGTCAGGCCGGCGCCCGCACGTTCAGACGGCGTCCGCCGTCCGCTCCTCCGCCGCGTCGTAGGCGGCGCGGGCCTGGGCGATGGCGGAACGGTGGCGCTCGGCCCAGTCCACCAGTCCGGTCAGCGAGGCGTACAACTCGCGGGCCATGGGCGTGAGGTCGTACTCCACCTTGGGCGGGACGGTCGGGTACACGGTGCGGACGAGGAGTCCGTCCCGTTCCAGCCGGCGCAGGTTGAGGGTGAGCATGCGCCGGCTGATGCCGTTGACGGCGCGCTCGATCTCGGTGAAGCGGATGGGGCCGTGGGCGGCGGCGATCAGGATGCCGATGCTCCACTTGCCGGCGACGTGGTCGAGCACCTCGGTGACCGGGCAGGCCTCGACCTGCATGGCCTCGGCAAGACGGGCCGAACTCCGTGACATTGACGTGCCTCCTTCCACGGAGGGCCAACGTTACCGAAACCGGCCACCGCCCCACATCGTGCGTCCGGGGGAGGGTGCGGTCGTCGACGTGTTCGGTCGTCTCCCTTGACACCCTCCCGTCGCCGCCCCAACACTCCAGCGGTGGGAGAGCGCTCTCCCATCGCCTCCGTACGACCTCTCCTTCCCCGCTTCAAGGAGTCCCCCATGTCACGGAGATCGCAGTTCCTCCCGGGTGCGCTGGTCACCGCCGCCGTGGCGCTGGCCTCGCTCGGCGTCACCACGGTCGCCGCGTCGCCCGCCCCGCACACCGCCGGCGGAACCGGTCACGGCGGCCACACCACGGCCGTATCGACGGCCGCCTCCCCCGAGGACCCCGACGGCGACGGCTACATCCCCGCCGTCCCGCCGGTCACCGGCGTCACCCCGTCCACCCAGAACCCGCCGCACCGCTACTTCCACGAGTTCCAGGCCAACTGCGCGGTCAGTCACACCAAGTCGGACGATCCGATCGCCTACCCGCAGCGGCCGGGCGCGTCCCACGACCACACGTTCATGGGCAACACCACCACCGACGCGTACAGTACGACCGCCTCGCTGAGCGCGGGCACCACCACCTGCAAGGCCCCCGGGGACCTGTCCGGCTACTGGATGCCCACCCTGTACGACGGGGACCGGCCCGTCCTGCCCGTCGGCCCGCAGACCATCTACTACAAGGCGGGCGTCACCGACTACACGAGCGTGCGGCCCTTCCCCAAGGGCCTCAGGTTCGTCGTCGGCGACCCGACGCAGAGCGCCGACGCCTTCCGTCACCACCCCGGATTCGTCGAGGGCTGGGAGTGCGGCGACAGCTACTTCAACACCGAGTTCCCGGCCACCTGCCCGAACCGCGCCGACGTCCAGCTCAACATCCGCTTCCAGGCGCCCAGTTGCTGGGACGGCAGATACCTGGACACCCCCGACCACCGCGGCCACATGGCCTACCCCGTGGTCAGACCCGGCACCAACGACAACGTCTGCCCCGCCGATCACCCGGTGGCCCTGCCGATGATCGAGTTCAAGATGGCGTTCCCCGTCAACGGCGACCTGTCCCGGGTACGGCTGTCCAGCGGCACCGGCCACAGCTTCCACTACGACTTCTTCAACGCCTGGGACGAGCGCACGCTGAAGGCGCTGGTGGACCACTGCGTGGTCGGCGGACTCCAGTGCGACGCCCGTGGTTACGACCAGACCCACCCCGAGGTCGGCGCCGCCCTGAACGCCGACTACCGCCTGCCCTGACGCACTCCAAAACCAGCGCGCACCCCCACCGCACACCACCACCACGCCCGCCGACACCCCCGGAGACGCGACCCCGCCATGAGACCACCACCCTGCACCCGCCGCCTCGTCGCGCCCCTCACCGCGGGAGCGCTGGCCGTCTGCGCCCTCACCGCCCTGCCGGCCGCCCAGGCACACGCGGCCGGCAGCGTCGTCAAGGTCACCGGCGGCCAGGGCGCCTGGCAGCTCACCGTGGACGGACAGCCGTACCGGATCAAGGGCCTCACCTGGGGCCCGTCCCCGGCCGACGCCGACCGGTACCTGGCCGACCTGAGGTCCATGGGCGTCAACACCGTCCGCACCTGGGGCACCGACGCCACGAGCGAGCCGCTGTTCGACTCCGCCGCCGCGCACGGCATCAAGGTCATCGCCGGCTTCTGGCTCCAGCCCGGCGGCGGACCCGGCAGCGGCGGCTGCGTCGACTACGTGGCCGACACCGCCTACAAGAACCGCATGCTCGACGAGTTCCCCACGTGGGTACGCACCTACAAGGACAACCCCGGCGTACTGATGTGGGACGTCGGCAACGAATCGGTCCTCGGTCTGCAGAACTGCTACAGCGGAACCGAACTGGAACGCCAGCGCGACGCCTACACCACCTTCGTCAACGACGTCACCAAGAAGATCCACGCCATCGACCCGGACCACCCGGTCACCTCCACCGACGCCTGGGCCGGCGCCTGGCCCTACCTCAAGAAGAACGCCCCCGACCTCGACCTGTACGCCGTCAATGCCTACAACGCCGTCTGCGGTCTGAAGTCCGCCTGGGAGCAGGGCGGTTACACCAAGCCCTACATCGTCACCGAGACCGGCCCGGCCGGCGAGTGGGAGGTGCCCGACGACGCCAACGGAGTGCCGCTCGAACCCTCGGACCGGGCCAAGGCCGACGGATACACCCGCGCCTGGGGCTGCGTCACCGGGCACCAGGGCGTCGCGCTCGGCGCCACGATGTTCCACTACGGCACCGAGTACGACTTCGGCGGCATCTGGTTCAACCTGCTGCCCGCGGGCGAAAAACGGCTCTCGTACTACGCGGTCAAACGCGCCTACGGCGGGGACACCACACACGACAACACCCCGCCCGTGATCACGGACCTGACCGTCGAGGGCGACGCGGGCGCGGTCCCGGCCGGCCGCGACCTCACCCTGTCCGTCCGCGCCGCCGATCCCGACGGCGACCCGGTCGGCTACGAGGTCCTGGACAGCAGCGCGTACATCGACCAGAACCGGAACCTCACCTCGCTGCCCTTCACCGACCTCGGCGGCGGCCGGCTGAAGGTGACCGCGCCCGACCGGCCCGGCGTGTGGAAGGTCTATGTGAAGGCCAAGGACGGCCACGGCAACGTCGGCGTCGAGACCCGGTCCGTCCGGGTCGTCCCGCCCCCGGTGAACGGCACCGACCTCGCCCTCGGCAAGCCCGCCACGGCCTCCTCCTTCCAGCCGGGCTACGGCGACTGCCCCTGCCCCGCCGCCAACGCCGTGGACGGCGACCCGGGCACCCGCTGGGCGAGCGACTGGAGCGACCCCCAGTGGATCCGGGTCGACCTCGGCACCCGCACCGCCTTCCGCCATGTCCAGCTGCTGTGGGAGGCCTCCTACGCCAAGGCGTACACCGTGCAGACCTCGGACGACGGCCAGACCTGGCGGACCGTGCGGACCGTGACGGACGGGAACGGCGGCGTCGACGACCTCGACGTGAGCGGCACCGGCCGGTACGTCCGCGTCAGCGGCACCACCCGCGGCACGGGCTGGGGCTACTCGCTGTACGAGTTCGGCGTCTACGGCTGACCGCCACCCGGCGCGCGTCGGCCGACCGGGACCCGGGAGAGCGCTCTACCGGCACCGCCCGACAGGCCGTTAGGGTGCGGGACATGAGCAGACAGGCCCCGACCCTGGAGGACGTCGCCCGGGAGGCCGGCGTCTCCCGGGCCACCGTCTCCCGGGTCGTCAACGGCGTACGCAACGTGGACCCGGCGATCCAGGAGCTGGTCCGACAGGCCATCCGGCGCACCGGGTACGCACCCAACCGGGCCGCCCGCTCCCTGGTCACCCGGCGGGCCGAGGCCGTCGCGCTGGTGGTCTCCGGCGCCGGGGACACCTCCGAGGAGGCCCAAGCCGCCTTCGCCGCCCGCGTGTTCGCCGACCCGTTCTTCGGACGGGTGGTCGCGGGCATCGTCGGCTACCTCCGCCCCCGCTCGGTCCACCCGGTCCTGATGTTCGCCGAGTCCGCCGCCGCCCGCGAGGAAGTGCTCACCTACCTCAGACAGGGCCGGGCCGACGGCGCTCTGGTGGTCTCCAGCCACGCCGACGACCCGCTGCCCGCGCTCCTCGCCGACGCGGCGCTGCCCGCCGTCCTGTTCGCCCGTCCCGCCCGTCCCGTCCCGCTCAGCCATGTCGATCTGGCCCACCGGGACGGCGGCCGGCTCGCCGCCGAACACCTGCTCGCCCGGGGCTGCCGCCGGCCGGCCACCATCTCCGGTCCCCTCACGGTCCCCGCCGGGCAGGAGCGGCTGGCCGGCTTCCGGGACGCCCTCGCCCGGCGGGGCCACACCCGCGTCCCCGTCGCCGAGGGCGGCTTCACCTACGACAGCGGGCTCGCGGCCATGGCCGGTCTCCTCGCCGAACACCCGGACGTGGACGGGGTGTTCGCGGCCAACGACCTCATGGCCCGCGGCGCCTGCCAGGCGCTGCGGGAACACGGCCGGCGGGTGCCGGAGGACGTCGCGGTCGTCGGCTTCGACGACTCCACGGCCGCCGTCGACCGGCACCCCCGTCTGACCACCGTGCGCCAGCCAGTGGAGGACATGGCCGCCGAGATGGCCCGCCTGCTGGACGAACACATCCACGGCACCCGCACCGAGCCCACGTCGGTCCTGTTCGACCCGGAGCTGGTCGTACGGGAATCCGCCTGACACCACCCGCCGGCGCGCGGCCCCGCACCGGGAGCCGGCCGGGTCACGCGTGGGTCGCCAGGACCATGTACGGCGCGGTCCGGATCTCCGCCGGGACCGCCGACGCACCCGGGCCGGCGGCGGGGAGCGTGGGCAGCTCGACGGCGGGGGAGGGGAAGCCGGCCTCGGCCAGGAAGCGCCGGTACCGGTCGAGGGAGCGGTAGTACGTGGTGCTCGTCATCATCGTGCCGTCGCGCAGCCTCAGCAGCGTGGGCACGGTGTCGCCGTCGCCGTAGACCGCCCCCGGCTCCCCGTGGCGCAGCGTGGAGAAGGCCACGCCGGTCGCCGCCGGGTTGAGGTCGGCCAGCAGATACGGCGCACCGGGGCGCAGCACCCGGCGGATCTCGGCGGTGAGGGCAGCCAGCCGTTCGTCGTCCGGGTCGGTGCAGTACACCAGGCAGCACACGGCGGCGTCGACGCTGTCGTCGGCGAGCCAGTCCAGGGCGCGGCCGTCGAACAACCGGTAGGAGACACGGGGGTGGGGGCGGTCCGCGCGGGCGATGCCGAGCATGCCGGCCGAGGGATCGACACCCTGGACCTCCCACTCCCCGGCGCTCGCGAGCCGCGCCGCGACCGCGCCGGTGCCGCATCCGATGTCCAGGGCCAGCCGGCCGGGCCCGGCCCGCCCCGCGAGCCGGCGCAGCACGGCGGGGAAGATCAGCCGTTCGGCGAGCCGCATGTCGCGGTCCCGGTAGGCCTCGGCAACCGTGGTGGTGTCCCAGCCAAGCGGCTCTTCGTCTGCGGTCAAGGGCGGTGCCTCCTGCACTGGAACGGGCCCGGACGGGGAAGCGGCACGGTCGGTGGCAGCCTGGCACACGACGCCGCCACCGGGCCGCACGGTGGCGTGAATTCCCCCGACAGCGCGTCCGGCGGGCGGTTGTTGACGGGGTCCGCGACTCGTGCCGTACACCGGCCGATGAGTTTTCGCGTGCTCCACAGTCAAAGATCACGAACTGTTCGGCGCGGCTGTCATCATGATCATCCGCGACAACCGATGACGAGATACCGAGGAACCCCAGATGCGCACCCTGATCAGCACGGCCTTCGTTTCGCTCGACGGTGTGGTGGAGGCCCCGGGCGGCGAGCCCGGTTACCGGAACTCCGGATGGACCTTCAAGGACGTCGAGTTCCTGCCCGAGGCATTCGAGATCAAGGGCCGGGAGCAGCAGGAGGCCGGCGCGATGCTGCTGGGCCGGGTCAGCTACCAGGCGTTCAGCCCGGTGTGGCCCGCCATGGCGGAGTTCGCCGAGTACAAGGAGATGCCGAAGCACGTCGTGTCCACCACCCTCACCGAGGCCGACCTGGTGTCGGACTGGGGCGACACGACGATCCTGCGCTCCCTCGACGAGGTCGCCGCGCTCAAGGCCACCGAGGGCGGCCCGATCATCGTCCACGGCAGTGCCGCCCTGAACCGGAGCCTCTCCGACGCCGGCCTCATCGACCGCTACCACCTGCTCGTCTTCCCGCTCCTGCTCGGCGCCGGCAAGCGGCTGTTCAGCGCCACGGACAAGGACGCCCAGAAGCTGAAGCTGGTCGAGCACGAGACCTACGCCAACGGCATCCAGAAGAACGTCTTCGACGTCGTACGCTGACCCGCACCCTACGAGTACCGGCCCCGGCGGAGCCCACCCGGGCGCCGCCCGCCGCATCACCCGGACAGCGCAGCGCCCGCCGCAACACGCCGACAGTGTGATTTCCGGCAGGGCGCAGCTGCGCCACCGGCCTCCGGCACACTCCCGTGTGGATGCTCGGCGTATGTCTCATCACCTCAGCGGCCCCGACCTCCGCTCACCCATGGACGACGCCCGGCTCGACCTGACCGACCTGTTCGCCTTCACCGCGCCCGGTGACCGGACCGTGCTGATCATGAACGTGAACCCGGTCGCACCGACCGGTGGCCAGGCCTTCCACCCGGACGCGGTCTACCGCATCGATGTGGACACCGACGGAGATCACCGGGCCGACGTGGCGTTCAGCTTCGTGTTCTCCCCGTCGGAGGACGGACGGCAGACCGTCACCGTCCACCGGGCGGAGGGCGACCAGGCGCGCGAGCACGAGGCCGCCGGGCGGACGCTCTTCACCGACGTGCCCGTGAGCCTCGGTACCGAGGCCCAGGTGGCCGAGTCCGGGCCGTACACCTTCTTCGCCGGGTTCCGCAGCGACCCGTTCTTCGCCGACCTGGACGGCATCGTCAAGAAGTTCCAATGGACCGGCGTGGACTGGGGCGCCGACAAGAACGTCTTCGGCATCGTGCTGGAGATGCCGCACGCGGAACTGGGCACGGACCCCGTGATCGGGGTGTGGGCGCGGGTGAGCGTGCGCCGGGACGGACGGCTGAAGTCCGTCGACCGCGGCGCCCACCCCTCCCTGACCGCCTACTTCAACGCCGACGACGTCAAGGACGCCTACAACGCGGGCGAGCCCGCCGACGACTGGGACACCTACCGCGCACCCTGGGTGGCGGTGCTCCAGCACTTCGGCGGCTACGACGAGCAGTCGGCCGAGCAGGCCCTGCGCACGGTACTGCCGGACATCCTGCGTCTGGACCGCGGCAAGCCCACCGCCTACCCCAACGGCCGTACCCTCACCGACGACGTCACCTCCGCCCGGCTGGCCATGCTCACGGCGGGCAAGGTCACCACCGACCACATCGGTCCCCACACCGATCTGCTCCCCGCTTTCCCCTACCTCGGCGTCCCCCACACCGGCTGACGCACCGAGGTCCGGCTCCGTCCTGGGGTGCCTCCGGCGTACCACTCGCGGGTGCATACGGGCAAAAGTGTCGATACCGTCGGATTCACGGACCAGCAGGCCCCAGAGGCCGCCTGGCGGTCGGCCATGGCCCGTTCGACGCGTGGACGGCCCGGCCCGGCTGCCGGGCCAGTCAGGGAGACAGGCATGAGCCGAGCCAAGCGCAGGCCCAGCAGCACCTTCCACGGACGGACGACACCCGGGCAGGACGGCGGCTCCGGCCCCTCCGCGAAGACCGGACCGACGGGACGCCGGCGCGCGGTGCCGCCCGACGGGACCGACGGGAGGCCGATACCCGACGGGGAGTCCGTACCGCCGAAGCGGCCCGGCCTCCCCGAGGACACGAGCACCGCACCGGAGCACCTTGTCCCTGCCGGTCCTGCCGGTCCTGCCGGTCCTGCCGGTTCTACCGAATCTGCCGGTTCCGCCGGTCCCTCCGGGTCCCCGCAGACGCCCGGGCCGCCGGGTCCGCCGAATCCGCCTCGTTCCCCCGGAGTCGCCGCCGCTGCCGGGCGGTCCGGGCCGGTCTCCGGTCCCTGGAGCCGGCGGGTGCCCGGCGGTGGGGCGCCCGGGTCGGGCCGGCGGCCGATACGGCTGCGGCTGTCGGAGGCCGATCCCTGGTCCGTGATGGTGACGAGCTTCCTCCTGCTGGCCGGGCTCGGTGTGCTCGTGGTCGCCACGGCGGGCGTTTCCTGGATCATGCTGAACGCCATGGCACCGGACGTCCTGCCCGCGTTCAGCACCTTCCTGGCCGTCGCGGTCGGAGTCGTCACCGTGGAAGTCGTCCTCGGCACCGGCCTGGTGACGCTGGGCGCCTTCCTCTACAACCTGTCGGCGCAGTACAGCGGCGGCGTCGAGATAGCCGTGACCGAGGCCCTGACCGGACCGCCCCCGGCCCATGTGCGGACCCTGCTGCTCATGGCCAGGGCCCGCCGCCGTCTGCGTACCCATGTCCCGCCCCGGGCACCGAGTGACCGCCGTACGGACTGAACGCCGGGACGGTGGCCGGCCCGGCGCGGGCGCGTTCAGTCGCGGAGCAGTTCCAGGGCCTCGTTCAGGTTGTGCTCGGCGATGCCCGCCATCGCCGCCCGGTCGGGGAAGTCCCCGTCGAGCAGGCGCAGCGGTCCCGCCGTCAGCGAGAGCCGCTGGGCCAGCAGGTACAGCGCGAGCCGGTCCTCGTCCAGCCCGGCCACCGCCAGCGGTCCGTACGCCTCGCGCAGGCGGATGCGCAGGAAGACGTGCTCCCACTCGACGTCGAAGTACATCGTGCCCTCGACATCGATCAGCACGGGGTTTCCGTCGGCGTCCACCAGGACGTGGTCGGGGCCCAGTTCGCCGTGTACGACGGCGTACTCCGCGCGGGGCCGCACCGCGCCCGCCAGACGCAGCAGCCGTTCGGTCAGCAGGTCGCGGGCCGCCGCGATCCGGGGGTCGCGCGACGCCGCCTCGGCGAGGTCCCGCAGCGCGCGGGCCAGGACGACCTCCTCGCACGACGACCCGCGCGCCGTGCCGCCCTGGTCGACCACGGCCACCTTGCCGTACGCCGGTGCGCGGTGCCGGCGCATCGCCTCCAGCGCCCCGGCGAGCCGGGCCATGACCGGTGCCGCCGCGCGGGGATCCCGGGCGAGCAGCTGCTCCAGCGTCTCGCCCGGCAGGTCCTCGACGACGGCCAGGCCGGCCGAACCGTCGCCGGCGACGCGGTCGATCAGGCGGATCGCCGGGACGCGGACGCCGAGCGCGGTCAGCCGCGCGTGCGCGGCCTCGAACAGGTCGAGCCCGAGCCCCGGCGAGAACGGGTCGGTGGGGTCGTCGTCGCCCTCGGCCGCCGGCCAGTAGTTCTCGGCGTCGTCCCACAGGTAGGCGATCGCCGTCGTCGCGTCGTCCATCACCAGGCGGTACACGCCCTTCTTGCTGCCGCCCGTGACCCGTTCGACCCCCGCCAGCCGCCGCCCGCCGCCCAGCGCGGCCCGCGCCGCCTTTGCCAACCGCTCCCGCGTGACCACCGTCGACGCCACGTGACCGACCGCCTCTCCTCCACCACGACCCGCGCACCCTACGCGGCCACGGCCCCCGGCGGCCAGAAGGAACCCGGCCCGCAGCTTTCCCCGGGCCGGTGGGCGGAGTCGGGGCATGTCCCGGTCAACGTTCCGGTACCCGTCCGGCCCTCCGGGAGCCGAGCACCGAGGGCGTCGAGATGGCGCGGCTGCTGCGGGTGAGCGAGGCGCGGCGGTAGGGTGAAGTTCCGTGACAGAACACGCAGACCGGAACCGCCTCCATCCGCTCCCCTCGCGTCCGCTCCGCATAGCCGCCGCGCAGGCGCAGGCCGAGGCCGGCGATGTCGAGGCCAACGTGGCCACCGTGGCGGCCATGGTCCAGGACGCCGCCCGGGCCGGGGCCCGGCTCGTGGTCTTCCCGGAGAAGTTCCTCAGCGGTTACGAGCCCGACCTCATCCGGGCCGACCCGCAGCGATGCGCCGTGCGGCCCGGCGATCCGCGACTGGAGCCCATCGCCGACGCCTGCCGGGGGACCGGCACGGTCGCCGTGGTCGGCGCCGCGTTCCACGACCAGGGTGAACTGTATGTGTCGGCACTGGTCATCGACGTGAACGGGGAACTCGCCGCCCGCTACGACAAGCAGCACCTGTTCAAGTCGGAACGCGAGATCTATCGCGCGGGTGCGGCCGGATGCACCCTCGAACTGGAGGGCTGGCGCCTGGGACTGGGCATCTGCTACGACTCCGGCTTCCCCGAGCACGCGCGTGCGGCGGCGCTGGACGGCTGCCACGCCTACGTCGTCGGCGCCCTGTTCAGTGTCGGCAACGGGTACCACGAGTCACGCACATGGTTCCCGGCACGGGCCCTGGACAACACCTGCTACGCCGTGCTCGCCAATCACATCGGCACTACGGGAGGCTGGAACGCCTGCGGATCAAGCGCCATTTGGGGCCCGGACGGACGGCCGCTCGCCGAGGCGACCGAGGACCGGCCCGAGCTGGTCACCGCCGACCTCGACCCGCAGGCCCTGCGTACCGTCCGCGACGCGGAACCCATGCTGAGCGACCTGCGTGACACGACCACGCACACCCGGACCCGGCGCCGGCTCGGCTGATTCCCTTTCAGCTTCCGGTGCCGAAGCCCTAGTCTCGGGGTGGAACGGCGATGTGGGGGGACTGGGGCGTGCGGAAGACAGTGACACACTCGGTGCCGGTACCCGGGACGGCACCGAGGAGGCGCGCCCAGGACACGGCCCGGGACCCCGGTGCCGGCCGGGCCCCGGGTCCCGCCGAACTCGCCGTGCTCCAGCGGACGGTGGGCAACGCGGCCGTGACGCGCAGAGTGCAGCGCCAGACGGACCCCGATGTCACGGAGGAGGCGCGGCGGAACGCCGCCGACCCCACCGCGCACGGCGAGTGGAGCACGTTCCGCGACATGATGGCTCAGGCCGGCTTCCCCGCCGATGTCACGGACGTGGCCTGGCAACTCGTCCTCGGGGGCATCGCCGAACAGGGCCGGCTCAACGACGAGGCCATGGCGAAGTTCACCGTCCGCCAGGAGCAGCGCGACCACCGCGCGTCGAACAGCTGGTACCAGGAGCTGGTGAAGGTCGTCGGCGACTACCTGGGGATCGACACGCCGACGATGGCCCTCTGGTCGGGCGGCAGGGAGGTCAGCGACTACGCCCGCGCCAAGGGCCACACCCCCTTGGAGGCGACCCCGTTCGGCGGTGTGGTCGACAAACTGACCCTGATCTCCGACTGGATGCTCAAGACACCGATGTGGAACGTCCTGTCCAAAGCCTTCGTGAGCCGCGCCCGCGGCCCCGTCCACATCTTTCTGCGCGCGTACGACCCCGACAGTGTCCTCATCGCGCAGGAAGTGCCGCAACTGCGCGTGATCATGGCCCTCCACCCGCAGGTGAAGCTCGTCTGGCACCCGGTGTACGCCGCGTCCGACGGACAGCTGATGGAGGTCGCCAAGAACCTCGAACTGGCCCCGGACGCCTCCTACTCCACCCGGGACGAGTGTGTACAGGTCCTCTACGACTACCTCCGCCTCCTCCACGACCCGGCCAACGCCCACTCCCGGCGCGCCCACGCGGACATGAGCGCCCGCCTCGCCGCCAACGGGAATCCCGTGTAGACCGATACCGCCGTCACCGGATGGACGCGTGTTGAGTTCGCCTATGGGCGAATGCCTAGCGTCGGCGCCATGAGAGAGCTGACCATGCCGGCAGCGCGCGCGGCGAACAAGTTGACGAGAGCGGAAGTGCGCGCGGCGATCGTCCTGGCGTCCGGCGGATTGATGGCGGTGCTGGACGCGACGATCGTCGCGGTCGCGCTGCCCCGGCTGATGGCGACGTTCGGCGCGTCGTTGGCCGCCGCCCAGTGGATCATCACCGCGTACACGCTCGCCATGGTGGCGACGATGCCGCTGGCCGCCGGTCTTGCCGCACGCTGGGGCGCCCGTCGGGTGTACCTGGCGGCGCTGCTCGGCTTCGCGGTCGCCTCCGTCGCCGCCGGAGCGTTCGGCAGCCTGGACCAATTGATCGCCGCCCGGGCGGCACAGGGTCTCGCCGGTGGTCTGATGGCGCCCCTCGGGATGACGATCGGGTTCGGCGCGGTCGCGCCCGCGCGCCGCGGCCGGATGATGGCGATCACCGGCCTGCCGATGCTGATCGGACCGATCCTGGGCCCGGTACTCGGCGCGTTGCTCCTCGGCACCGGGTCATGGCGGCCGCTGTTCCTCATCACCGTGCCGTCGGCGCTGCTGGGCGCCCTCGGCACGCTCGCCTGGCTGCCGGCCGACGCGGCGCACGGGCGGCGGAGCAGGCCCGACCTGCTGGGAGCGGCGCTGCTCGTTCCGGGCCTTGTCGCGGTGGCCTACGGCATCAGCGCGCAGGACGGCCCGGCCTGGGCGCGGATCACCACGGCCGCCCTCGGTACGGGATCGGTCACGGTGTTCGCGGTGCGGGCGCTGAGCCACCCGGAACCGCTGTTGCGGATCGGCCTGCTGCGGAACCCGGCGTTCGGCCGGGGCGCCGCGGTCCTCGCCCTGTACGCGGCCCCCTACTTCGGCACGGTCGTGCTGATGCCCGCCTACGTGCAGATCCTGCGGGCGGACGGCGTGTCGGTCACGGCGGCGTTGATGGTCCCCGGAACGGTCGGCATGGGAATCAGCGTGCAGTTCGCCGCCCGCTGCCTCGAACGATACGGCCCCCGGCTGGTCGTCGGCACCGGTCTGGGCCTGGCGATCGGATCGGGCCTGGTCCAGGTGATCGTTGTCCGGCCGGACACCCCCTACGCGCTGCTCGGGCTGCTCGGGTTCTTCCAGGGGGCGGGGACCGGCGCGGTCATGATGCCGACGATCTCCAGTTCCAGCCGTGATCTCCACGGCCCCGACCTGGCCTCGGCCTCCGCGCTGCTGTCGCTGGTGAGCACCGTCGCGAACGGGCTGGGCACAGCGGCGGTCAGCGCGCTCTTCACGGCGCTGACGGCCACGATGACCGGCGGCGCCTCGCTGTCGGCGGTGACCGACGGGGGAGCGGCGGCCAGAGCCGCGTACGCGGCCACCATCGTCGATGCCCAGCGGCTGACCCAAGCCGCGGCCCTCGTCGTGATGTCGCTCGCCTTGGCCGTGCGGCTGCGCTCCCCGCGTCGCACCCCCGCGATACTGGACCGGCCGGAATCACCAGCGAACCCGGGACGTGCCTCATGACCGACACCCTGCCCTCCGGCCGCGGAGCGTGCCCTGCCTCACTGACGGTCGGACAGGTGGCCGACGCCGCGGGGGTGACCGCCAACGCCGTCCGCTTCTACGAGCGTTACGGTGTGGTCAGCGCCCACCGGAACAGTGGCAACGCCCGCCGCTTCACCGTCGACGCGATCTGCCGGATCAGACTCGCCCGCGCCGCGCAACGCGCGGGCATCACCCTCAAGGAGAGCGCCGCCATCCTCTCCGGCATCCCGCCCCTGTGTCCCGACCCCGGCCGATGGGCCGCCGCGGGGGAGGAACTCGTCCGGATGGGCCGGGAGCGCATCAGCCGGCTGCAGGAGACCGTGAACGAACTGTCCACGCTCGGATTCCTGCTGGCGGACCAGCCGGCGGCCCGGCGCCCGCACTGATGTACGCGACGTGCCCGTGCGTCAACGGCCGTCCCCACGCGGGCCGTTGACGCATTGGTCCAGACCTTCTACGTTGAGAGCGCTCGGTCGCGCGACGCGCACGCACGGTTCACCTCACCCCTGTACCACCCCATGACCACAGGGAGAGCCATGTTCCACCGGCGCAGACCATCGCTCGTACCCTTACGCGGCAACCCGTCCGGAGCGCTCTCCGGCAGCCCCGGAGCCGGCGCCCCACGGCACGGTGCCCGGTTCCGGCGGTGGACCGCCGCCCTGGGCGCCATGCTGCTCCTGCCGCTCGCGCTGCTCGCCGCGCTCGCCGCCCCCGCCCATGCGGCCGGGACGCTGACGGCGACGTTCACCAGCCAGGACAACGGCTCCTGGTGGAAGGGAAGTTACGTAGTCCGCAACAGCGGCGCGGCCGCCGTCAACGGCTGGACCCTGGAATTCGACCTGCCCGCCGGGGTCTCGGTCACCGGTCACTACAACGGCGACGCGACCGTCTCCGGCCGGCACGTGACGGTGAAGAACGCCTTCTACAACGCCGGCGTCCCGGCCGGCGGCAGCACCGAACCGTACAGCTACTGGTTCATCGCCAACGGGCCGATCGCCGCCCCGACGGGCTGCACCGTCAACGGCGACAAGTGCGACGGCACCCCCGACGTCCCGCCGACCGCGCCCGGCACACCGAAGACGACCGCGGTCACGGCACACTCGGTCGCGCTGAGCTGGACCGCCGCGCAGGGCGGCGACCACCCCGTGGCCTCCTACGAGGTGCTCGGCGGCCCGGACACCGTGGCCACCACGACCGGCACCTCGGCCACCGTCACCGGACTCACCCCGGCGACGAGTTACACGTTCACCGTGCGCGCCAAGGACACGCGCGGGAACGCCGGACCGGCGAGCGCCCCGGTGACCGTCAAGACCGTCGATCCGGCGACCGACCCGGTACCGCCGACCGCGCCCGGCCGGCTGCGCGCCACCGGCAAGACCTCCTCCAGCGTCGGCCTGGCCTGGGACAAGTCCACCGACAACGTGGAGGTGGCCGCCTACGACGTGTACCGCGGCGGCACGCTGGCGAAGTCCGTCGGCGCGGACACCACGACGGCCACGGTCGACGGGCTCTCCCCGGCCACCGCCTACACCTTCACCGTCAAGGCCCGCGACACCGCCGACAACACCTCACCGGCGTCGAACGCCCTGACCGTCACCACCGACGACGTGGCCGGGCCGGGCAAGCAGCTCAAGGTGGGCTACTTCGCGCAGTGGGGCATCTACGGCCGCCAGTACTTCGTGAAGAACCTGGACACCTCGGGCGCCGCGGCCAAGCTCGACGTCGTCAACTACGCCTTCGAGAACCTGGACCCGGTGAACCTCACCTGCCAGGCGGGGGTCACCAAGGGCGTCTCCGCCAACCCCCAGGACCCCGACGAGGGCACCGGCGCGGGCGACGCGGACGCCGACTACGCGCGCCCCATGTCGGCCGCCCAGTCGGTGGACGGGGTCGCCGACGACGGCTGGGGCAAACTCCGGGGCAATCTCAACCAGTTGAAGAAGCTCAAGGCCAAGTACCCCAAGCTGAAGGTCGTGGTGTCGCTCGGCGGCTGGACGTACTCGAAGTTCTTCTCGGACGCGGCCGCCACCCAGGCCTCCAGGGAGAAGTTCGTCAAGTCCTGCGTCGACGTGTGGATCAAGGGCGATCTGCCCGTCTACAACGGCGCGGGCGGCCCGGGCACGGCCGCCGGGATCTTCGACGGCATCGACATCGACTGGGAGTGGCCCGGCTCCGAAGGGCATCCGGGCAACCACTACGGTACCCAGGACAAGGCCAACCTGACCGCGCTGCTCGCCGAGTTCCGCAAGCAGCTCGACGCGCTCGGCGGCGAACACCGGCTGCTGACCGCATTCACCCCGGCCGACCCCGCGAAGATCGCCGCCGGCTGGGACCTGACCCGGATCTTCGACTCGCTCGACTACGCCAACGTCCAGGGATACGACTTCCACGGCGCCGGCAGCGACAACTCCTGGGAGCCGAAGCGCACCGGCCACGCCTCCAACCTGTACGCCGACGCCCAGGACCCCTACCCCTTCCACTTCAGCGTCGAGGACGCGGTGAAGGTCTATCTCGACGCCGGGGTCAGTCCCCGCAAGCTGACGGTGGGCTTCCCGTTCTACGGGCGCGGCTGGCAGGCCGTGACCGACGGCGGGGCCGCCGGTGAGTGGCAGGACGCGGGCGGTGCCGCGCCCGGCCAGTTCGACACCGAGGCCGGGGTGCGCGGCTACCACAACCTGATCACCAGCTTCCCCGCCATGACCGTACGCCACGACGAGCAGTCCGTCTCGACGTACGGCTACACCGGTCCGGGCGGCCAGTGGTGGTCGTTCGACGACGCCTGGTCGATCGGGAAGAAGACGGCCTGGCTCAAGTCCAAGGGTCTGCTCGGCGCCTTCGTCTGGGAGATGTCCGGCGACACACCGAACGGTCAGCTGATGACCGCGCTGGACGACGGACTGAGGTAGCCGGACCACGGCGCCCGGCGCCGCGTACGGCTCCCGGGCGGGCGGTCGGCGGACCGCCCGCCCGGGCCCCACACCTGCGCGGGCACCTACTGCTTCTGGAAGGAGCGGATCTGGTAGTTGCCCATGAGGTTTCCGCCGTGGCCGGCGGCGGTCGATCCGACACGGTTGTTGAAGTTGGTCTGCGTGTAGTACTGCACGCGGTGGCCGGTCCCGTTCCACACGGACAGCACGTTCTTGCCGTTACGGATGAAGGAACACAGGTCGGCGGTGTTGGCGACCTTCTCCTGCGACCACTGGCAGCGGGTGCCGCCGCCGTCCCAGCCGCTGTAGATGCAGAAGCGTCCCGGGTCGCAGCTGAAAGCCGCGGCGGAGCTCTTGCCGGCCGGGGCCGGGGCGTCGGCGGACGCGGCCGGAGCCGTGCCGAGGGCCGCGACGACGGCGAGGGAGGCGATGGTGAGCGAAGTGACACGGTACATGGGGAGTTGATTCCTTTCCGCGGGTTCAGCCGCCGGTGTCACCGGACGACGGCTGTCAGTGTCACGGCCCGCACATGACAGGCGACAGAGCGTGCGCGAGGGCGCGTGAGGCGCCGTGGGCGGTCGCCCGCCGGGCGGGGCGAGCGGGATCCTCCGGCGGAGCCAGGGGAGCGTGCCGGTGCCCGGTGCGCCGGTCGCGGGGCCCAGGGGCGAGGCGATCGCCGCGGGAGGCGCCCGGTCACAGCACGGCGGCCAGGAGTTCCTTCGTATAGGCCGCACTCGGTGTGTCGAAGACCGTGTCCCGAGGCCCCGTTTCCACCAGCCCGCCGTCCTTCAGCACCGCGATCCGGTCGCAGAAGTGCCGTACCACCGCGAGGTCGTGGGAGATGAAGAGCAGGGACAGGCCCAGTTCCTCGCGCAGGTCCATGAGGAGGTTGAGGACCTGCGCCTGGACGGAGACGTCCAGCGCGGAGACCGGTTCGTCGGCGATGACCAGGCGCGGCCGGACGGCCAGCGCGCGGGCGATGCCGATGCGCTGGCGCTGGCCGCCGGAGAACTCGTGCGGGTGGCGGGACAGGTGCGCCGCGGACAGGCCCACCTGCTCCAGCAGTTCCACCGCCCTGTCCCTGCGCCGTGCCGCGTCCAGGTCCGTGTGGACGCGCAGCGGTGTCGTGACGATCTGCTCCACCGTCCGGCGCGGGTTCAGCGACGCGTACGGGTCCTGGAACACCAGCTGGACGTCCCGGCTCAGCTCGCGGCGCAGCCGCGCGTTCGTCGCCGCGCCGGAGATGTCCCGGCCGTCGAAGCGGACCTCGCCGCCGGTGGGGCGGCGCAGGCCGGCCAGGACCCTCGCGATCGTGGACTTGCCCGAGCCGGACTCGCCGACCAGGCCCAGGGTCTCACCGTGGCGCACGCGCAGGCTCACGCCGTCCACCGCGGTGTGCGGGCGGGAGCGGCGACGGCCCGGGTAGTCCACGCGCAGGTCGCGTACCTCGGCCAGCACACCGGCGGGGGCGGGGGCCGTACGCGGCCGGGCCTTCGCGCGGGGCTTCGGCTCCGGATCCTCGACCGTGGGCAGCCGGCTGCCGGGCGGGGTGCGCAGGGTGGGGGCCGCCTGGACCAGGGCCCGGGTGTAGGGGTGCGCGGCGGAGGTCAGCAGGCGCGCCGTGGGACCCTCCTCCAGGGCCTCGCCGGCGCGCAGCACCAGCATGCGGTGGCACGTCGCCGCCACCACGCCCACGTCGTGGGTGATGAGGACCATGGCCGTACCGGTCTCCGCCTGGAGTTCGCGGATCAGGTCGAGGATCTGGCGCTGGACCCGGGCGTCGAGCGCCGTGGTCGGTTCGTCGGCGATCAGCACGTCCGGGTCGTTGACCAGCGCCATGGCGATGACCACGCGTTGGCGCATGCCGCCCGAGAGGTGGTGGGGGTGGTCCGAGGCCCGGGCGGCCGGGATGCCCACCCGCTCCAGCATCGCGGCCGCCCGTCGCAGTGCCTCCTTGCGGCTCGCCTGCGGGTGGTGGACGCGGTAGGCCTCGGCGATCTGCGCGCCGATGGTGTGGTACGGCGACAGCGCGTCCAGGGCGTCCTGGAAGACCATCGCGGCCTTGGCGCCCCGGACCCGCTTCAGGACCGCTTCCGGCGCACCCACCAGCTCCGGTCCGTCGCCGCCCAGCCGGATGCTGCCCTCGACACGGGTGCGCGCGGGGTCGTGCAGCCCCAGGGCCGCCAGGCCGATCGTCGACTTGCCCGAGCCGGACTCGCCGACGAGTCCCAGCACCTCGCCCGGCGCCACGTCGAAGGAGATGTCCCGGACCGCCGGCACCGGGCCGCGTGCCGTGCCGAAGGTGACCGTCAGGTCACGTACGCGCAAAGCGGGTTGTCTGCTCATGCGAGCCTCACTCGGGGATCGAGCCAGGCCACCACCACATCGGCGACGGCCACGAAGACGACGACGAAGAACGCGGCCAGGAGTACGGTGCCGACGACCGTGGGCAGGTCGTTGCCGTTCACCGCGTCGACGGCCAGCTTGCCGACGCCGCCGAGACCGAACACGGTCTCCGTGATGAACGCGCCGCCGAACAGCGCCCCGACCTCCAGGCCGAGCAACTGCACCAGCGGGCCGGCCGCTCCGCGCGCGGTGTACCTCAGATGGGTGCGCAGGGTGCCGAGGCCCTTCGCGCGGGCCGTGCGCACATATCCGTGGTGCATGGTCTCCAGCAGCTGTGAGCGGGTGAGACGGGCGAAGACGGCCGCGTTGACGAAGCCGAGGACCAGCCACGGCAGGAGCAGCCCCAGGGCCCACTGGGCGGGGTGGGCGGCGAAGGGGACGTAGTGGGGGAGCGGGAACAGGCCCGTGGAGTAGACGAGCAGGAACTGGAGGACGTAGCCGAGGAAGTAGATCTGGACGCTCGCGCCCAGCAGGCTGAAGCCGGACAGCAGGCGGTCCGTCGCCCGGCCCCGGCGCAGTGCCGCCGCCAGGCCCGAGCCGATGCCGAGGACGAGGATCACCGTCAGGGCGCCGGCCGCGAGGGAGACGGTCACCGGCAGGCGGTCGGCGATGGCGGCGAGCACGGGCTGGTGGAGGGTGTAGGAGTAGCCGAGGCAGGGGGCGGGGCAGGGGATCGGGGTGCCGTCGACGTCCGCGATGGTGCGGCCGGTCACGATGCCGCCGACGTAGTCGAGGAACTGGGCGAGGAGCGGCTGGTCGAGTCCCATGCTCGCGCGGACCGCCTCGACCTGGGCGGTGTCGCACTTGGGGCCGCAGGCGATCAGCGCCGGGTCGGAGGGGGCGGCGTAGAAGAGCGCGAAGGCCAGGGCGGTGATCGCGAGGAGCACCGCCACGGCCTGCGCGGCCCTCCTGAGGAGGTATCGGGTCATGGTGGCGGGGGTCAGGCGTTCTTGAGGTACAGGTCGACCGCGGCCGTGGCGCCGTAGATCGGGTGGATGGCGGCACCGCCGACGTCCTTGCCGCGGAACTGGGAGACGCTGGTGTAGAGGAACGGCACCACGGGGACGTCCTTCATGACCGTCTCCTCCAGGTCGATGAGTGCCGCGGCCTTCTTCCGCGCGTCACCGATCTTCGCGATGCGGGCCAGTTCCGCGTCCACCCGCGGGTTGGCGTAGCGGATGGAGTTGGACAGCGGATCGAGGTGGCTCTCGAAGCTGTCGGGGAGCAGGGTCGACGGGGTGGGCCAGTCCACGGAGTTGGTGGACAGCCACAGGTCGTACGGGGCGTCGTTGCGGAACACCTGGGCGTTGAACGCGGCCGGCTGAAGGCCCTTGACCACCAGCTCGACGCCGATCTTGGCGAAGGCGTCGGCGAGGACCTGCGCGACCTGGTCGTCCTGCGGGCTGTAGACGGGGTACGCGTACGTCAGCTTGGTGACCTTCGTCTTCGCCTTGGCCAGGTGTTCTTTGGCCTTGGCGATGTCCCCGGTGGGCGCGACGGGGTAGAGGTCGTACTTCTTCCAGCCCACGACGGCCGGTGACGACAGGGTGGTCGCGAAGTCGCCGGCGTACTGGCCGCCGAGGACCTGACGGGCCTGCCGGCGGGGGAAGACATAGTGGATGGCCTTGCGGACCTCGGGGTCGGTGACCCGGTCGTTCTTGATGTACAGGTCCGAGGTGTAGGCGCCCTGGCTGCCGGAGACGACCAGCGTCCGCTTGGCGGCATCGCGTTCGACCGTCGAGATCAGTTCCGGCGGCAGCGTGCCCTTGGTGGTCAGGGTGGTCGGGCCCGTGCCCTGGCCGTTGAAGACCTCCTGGGCGGTGTTGAGGACGGCCTTGCCGAAGGTGAACTCGAAGCGGTCCGGGTAGGCGTGCCGGATCGGGTCGGTGGCCGGCTTCCAGTACGGATTGCGTTCCAGCGTGAGGCTCTTGTTCTGCTTGTGCTCGACGATCCGGTACGGCCCGGTGGCGAAGGGCTTCACGTCGTAGCCGGTGCCCGTGTCCTTGTCGGCCCGGACCGGCGAGGAGGAGGACTGGGCGGCCATGTACGGCACGTCGGACTGCGGCTCGGGGAAGTGGAAGACGATGGTCTTGTCGTCGGGCGTCTCGATGGCCCGGAGGTCGCCGTCCTTCTTGGGCCCGCCGTACTTCTTCACCGCCTCGGTGCGGTCCTTGGAGCCGGTGAGCCATTCGGGCCAATAGGTGGGGCCGGCCTCGAAGCCGGGGGCGAAGGTGCGCTCGATGCCGTACTTGACCTGCCGCGCGGTGACGGGTTTGCCGTCCTCCCAGGCGATGCCGTCCTTCAGGTGGTACGTCCAGGTCCGGCCGCCGTCGGAGGAGGTGCCGGTGTCGGTGGCGAGGTCACCGACCAGCCTGGGCCTGCCGTCGATCACCTGATACTGCGTCAGCTGCCGGCCCCACAGCAGCGAGGTGCTGTAGGTCTCGCCGGCGTAGATCTTCTGCGGGTCCAGGTGGGTGTAGTCGACCGGGTTGGCGATGGTGAGGGTGCCGCCCTCGCGGGCGCCGGGGACCTTCGGGGCGGGGCCCTTGCTGTCCTCGGCGGTGCCGAGGGTGGCGGTCAGCCGCCGGCCGCTCTTCGCGGCGGTGCTGTTCTTGTGTGTGTCCGTGCCCGCCCCCGCGGAGCAGGAGCACAGCAGCAGGGCGGCGGCGGTGGCGAGAGCCGGGACGGCTGCGGCGCGCGGGGTGATGGTGGGCATGACGAACTCCGTTGCGTGGTGCGGGTGTTGCTGATGATTAGGTGAGAGAAGGTGCCGGGGGCTCAGCGGACGGTGTGCGGGTCGAGCGCGTCCCGCACGGCGTCGCCGAGGAGGTTGAAGGCGAGGACGAAGACGAGGAGCGAGACACCGGGGAACACCATGTAGGTGGGGTCGTCGTAGAAGACCTCCGAGCCCCGGGAGATCATGCGGCCCCAGTCGGGGATGGGCTCGTTGATGCCGACGCCCAGGAAGGACAGCGCGGCCTCGGTGGTGACGATCGCGGGCACGGCGAGGGTGATGTGCACCAGCACCGGCGCCCAGACGTTCGGCAGCAGCTCCCGGAAGACGATGTGCCGCCGGCTCGCGCCGAGCGCCCGCGCCGCTTCGACGAACTCCCGCTCGCGCAGGGACCGCACGACCGTGCGCAGCACCATCGCGAGCGGCACCCAGCCGAAGGCGGAGAAGACCAGGATGAGGACGGTGAACTGCATCCAGGCGGGTTCGCTCTCGTCGTGTCCCACGAAGCGGGTCTGGACGACCGGGCCCAGGGTGAGCAGGAACAGCAGGGCCGGGAAGGCGAGCAGGACGTTGCAGACGAAGGTGAACGCCCGGTCGACGAGGCCGCTGAGGTAGCCCGCGGTCACGCCCACCACCACACCGATGACGGCGACGACGGCGGCCGAGGCGAACGCGATCAGCAGCGAGGTGCGGATGCCGTGGAGGAGCTGGGCGAGGACGTCACGGCCGAGGCCGGGCTCGATGCCGAACCAGTGCTCGGCGGAGATCCCGCCGTTGGGCAGCACGGGCAGGCCCTCCGGACTGAGCAGGCCGGTCTCGTTCTGCCCGTAGTGCTCGGTGGGGTTCTTGCCGTAGAGGGCGGTGATCAGCGGCGCGGTGACGGCGAGGAGCACGAAGAACCCGACGACGGCGAGCGAGACGATCCCGACTCGGTCGCGCCGGAACACATGTGTCATCGATACCGCTGCCATGCTGTCGTACTCCCGACTCGCCTCGGCTGCTCCGGTCGTGGAGGAGCGCCCTGGATCACACCGGAGGCGGGGTCTCCGCTCCGGACACCGGACATTAGATCGGAAGATCAAATCGACTGCAATGCCTGGGATTGCAAGGTGGCAGAGATCTATGACGTTAGATTGCAAGAATGTTTCCGTGTTCACGTTGCCGCCATGGAAACACCCCCATTTGCCGCGAATCGCCCGCCAGGGGGAGAGCAGGGTCACACCAGGCGCGTTCCGCGCCGGGGACCTACCGTGGTCGCAGTGGCATCGACGCCCCGGACGGCCGTAGCGGAGGAGAACGCGATGGAGGAGCACTTCGTGTGGGTGACGACCCGCCGCATCCAGCCGGGCAGCCTGGACGACTTCGAACGGGCGTGGCGGCCCGCGGCCGAGCCGCGGGGAATGCGCCGCGCCTTCGCGTACTGGTCCGCGGACGGACAGGAGATCACCGGGGTGTCGTTCTGGGACTCCGAGGAGGCCTGCGACTCCTGGCGGACATCCGAGCCCGAGGGACAGCGGCGCGCCGCCATGGCTCCCTACGTCGTGGAGGAGCGGGAGGGCTTCTACCGGGGCCGCGAACTCGCCGTCCCCGGCGGTGCGCCCGACTGAGCGGGCCGCCGCGAGTGCGCCGGTCTCAGTCCAGCAACTCGCGGACGAGCGCCGCCACTTGCCCGGTCTCGAGCAGGAACCCGTCGTGCCCGTACGGTGACTCGACCACCCTGAGCCGGTCGGCGCCCGGGATCAGCGCGGCCAGCTCCGCCTGCTGGACCGGCGGGTAGAGCCGGTCGGAGTCCACCCCGGCGACCAGGGTGGGCGCGGTCACCCGGCGCAGGGCGGCCCGCACACCGCCCCGGCCCCGGCCCACGTCATGGGCGTTCATCGCCTCGGCCAGCACCACATAGCTCGCCGCGTCGAAACGGCGTACCAGCTTGGCCGCGTGATGGTCGAGATAGGACTGCACCTGATAGCGCCCGCCGCGCCACGGGTCCTCCCCGTCCTGCGGCAGACGGCCGAAGCGGACCTGGAGTTCGGGCTCGCTGCGATAGGTGACATGGGCCAGCCGGCGGGCCAGCCCCAGCCCCTCGTGCGGCCCGCGGCCGGTGTCGTGGTAGTCGCCGGCCTGCCAGTGCGGGTCCGTGCGGATGGCGCGCACCTGGATGTCCGCCCACGCCACCTGTTCCGCGCTCGCCGCCGCCGTCGTCGCGAGGAGCAGCAGCCGGCCCGTCCGCGCCGGGTACGACACCGCCCACTCCACGGCCCGCATGCCGCCCATCGAACCGCCGACGACCAGCGCCCACCGGTCGATACCCAGCGCGTCCGCGAGTCGTGCCTCCGCGGCCACCTGGTCGCGCTGGGTCAGGAACGGGAACGCACCGCCCCACGGTCTTCCGCCGCCGGGGCGCCGGGAGGCCGGCCCCGTGCTGCCCTGGCAGCCGCCGAGCACGTTCGGCGCGACGACGAACCAGCGGTCGGTGTCCAGCGCCCGCCCCGGACCGATCAGGGCGTCCCACCAGCCGGGCGTCGGGTGCCCGGGGCCGGCCGGGCCGGCGGCGTGGCTGTCCCCGGTGAGCGCGTGCAGCACCAGGACGGCGTTGGCACGGTCCGGCGCGAGCGTCCCCCAGGTCTCGAACGCGAGCCGCACGCCCGGGAGTTCACCGCCCGCCTCCAACGGCAGCGGCTTCTCCGCGTCGTACCACCGGCGCCGGCCGGGCGGATCCCCCTCCCGCCAGGCCCCGGTGGCCGGCGGCAGGGGCGCCTCGGCAGCGGCGACGGCGTGCACCTACGCGCCCTTCGCCGCGCGGAAACCGGCCTCCAGGTCCGCCTTGAGGTCGGCGAGGGACTCGATGCCCACCGACAGGCGGACCAGCCCCGGCGCGGTGCCGGTCGCCGCCAGCTGGGCCTCGTCCAGCTGGCTGTGCGTGGTGGACGCCGGATGGATGATCAGGCTGCGCACGTCACCGATGTTGGCGAGGTGGCTGAACAGCTCCACGCCGTCCACGAACCGCCTGCCCGCCTCGACACCGCCGCGCAACTCGAAGGAGACGATGGCGCCGGCACCGCGCGGCAGGTACGTCCGCCCGGCCTCGTACCACCTGCTGGACGGCAGGCCCGGGTAGTGCACGGCGGCGACCTCGTCGCGCCGCTCCAGCCATTCCGCGAGCTCCTGGGCGTTGGCCGTGTGCCGTTCGATCCGCAGGCTCAGCGTCTCCACGCCCTGCAACAGCAGGAACGCCGAGTGCGGGGACAGCGCCGGGCCGAGGTCGCGCAGCAACTGCACCCGCAGCTTGACCGCGTAGGCGCCGGGGCCGAGCGCGGGCCAGTAGCGCAGACCGTGGTAGCTGGGGTCCGGCTCGGTGAAGTCCGGGAACCTGTCGGCGTGCGCGCCGAAGTCGAACGTACCGCCGTCCACGACCACGCCCGCGATGGCCGTGCCGTGGCCGCCGAGGAACTTCGTGGCCGAGTGCACGACGATGTCCGCCCCGTGCTCGAGCGGCCGCAGCAGGTACGGGGTGGGCACCGTGTTGTCCACGATGAGCGGGACGCCCGCCGCGTGCGCCACGTCGGCCACCGCCCGCACGTCGAGCACATTGCCGCGCGGGTTGCCCAGCGACTCCGCGAACAGCGCCTTGGTGTTCGGCCGGATCGCCGCCCGCCAGGCCTCCGGGTCGTCCGGGTCGTCCACGAAGGACACCTCGATGCCGAACCGGGGCAGCGTGTGGCGGAACAGGTTGTAGGTGCCGCCGTACAGGGAGGTGCTGGAGACGATGTGGTCGCCGGCGCCCGCCAGGGTGAGGAGGGCCAGGGTCTCCGCCGCCTGCCCGGAGGACAGTGCCACGGCCGCCACACCGCCCTCCAGGGCGGCGATCCGCTGCTCGAAGACGTCCTGGGTGGGGTTGTGGATCCGGGAGTAGATGTTGCCGGGCTCGGCGAGCGAGAACAGGTCGGCGGCGTGTTGGGTGTCCCGGAACACGAACGACGTGGTCTGGTAGATCGGCGTGGCCCGGGCACCGGTGGCCGGGTCGGGTACGGCACCGGCGTGGACCTGCTTGGTCTCGAAGGACCAGGCCGAGGTGTCGGGACCGGTGGGCGGCTCCTCGGCGGTGTGGCCGGCGGTGACGGAGTCGACGGGCTGGCTGCTCATGGTGCTCCTCGTGCGGGAGAGCGGCGCTGAGTTGCGACGAGGTAAGCACGGCCCGGCACCCGGGGACAGGGCGATACGCACCGTGCAACGAGGACTTCACAAACGACATCCGTGCGCAACGATCGTCCGCGCACGGCGCCCGGACGTGTGTGCGGGAGGCCGCGGTGCCGGGCCTCCCGCACACCCCGTCAGCGGCGGACGGCCGCCGGTCCGGCCGGTGTGTCACCGCGCAGCGTGATGCGGTGCATGACGCGGTGCCGGTCGCCGTAGTCCCGGTTGGCGTAGTGGGCCGTGCTGCGGTTGTCCCACAGGGCGACGTCCCCCGGCTGCCAGCGGTGCCGTACGACGTGCTCGGGCTTGGTGAGGTGGGCGTAGAGGATGTCGAGGATGCCCCGGCTCTCGTGCTCCGAGACACCCACGATGTGCGAGGTGAAGCCGGGGTTCACGAACAGTCCCTTGCGCCCGCTCTCCGGATGGACCCGCACCACCGGGTGCTCCACCGGCGTCAGCTCGGTGACCACCTCGCCCTCCCACACGTTGCCGCGTCCGCCCCGGCGCTGGGCGAGGTAGTACCCGAACTCGCGCGTGCCGTCGTGGACGGCCGTCAGCGTGTCGACGTAGTCCCGCAGGCCCGGCGAGAGCGACTCGTAGGCCAACTGGCTGTCGGCCCAGCTGGTGTCGCCGCCGCCCGGCGGCAGCACCACGGCCCGCAGGACCGAGATCGCCGGCGGACGCCGTACGAACGTCACGTCCGTGTGCCAGACGTCGGCGAACCCGTTGTCCTGGCTGTCCAGCGAGTACACCTCGGGGGCCACGTCACCGGAGTCGTGGACCGGGTGCCCGACGGTGACCTCGCCCAGCCTGCGACCGAACTCGATCTGCGCGGCGTCGTCCAGCCCGTGCTGGCCGCGCACGAACAGCACCTTGTACGCCACCAACGCCTCGCGCAGCGCCAGGACTTCGTCGTCGTCCAGGCGGGCGAGGTCGATGCCGTGGATCTCGGCGCCGAAGTGCGGGCCGAGCGCGGTGACCGGCAGCCGCGCCGGGGCGGGCCGCTCGCTGAGAAGGCTCATCTGTGTGTCCTTTCCGGATCGGGGGTACGGGGGTCAGGCCGCGGCGGTCTTGACGGCGTGGGACACCCGCGCGCGCAGCTCGGCGAACTCCGCCGAGTTCCTGAGCTCTTCGGCGTCGACGCCGTCGCGCGGCAGCGGTATCGGGAGGTCCAGGGCCACGGTGCCCGGGCTCCTGGTCAGCACGATGATGCGCGAGCCGAGGAACACCGCCTCGTCCGCCGAGTGCGTCACGAACACCGTGGTCCGGCCCGTGCGCGCGGTCACTTGGCGGACGTCCTCCTGGAGCCGTTCCCGGGTCAGTGCGTCGAGCGCCGCGAAGGGTTCGTCCAGCAGCAGCAGCGGGTTCTCGGCGGCCAGGGCCCGGGCGATGGCGACGCGTTGCTGCTGGCCGCCGGAGATCTCCCAGACCCGGCGCCCCTCGACTCCCGCCAGGCCCACCCGGTCCAGCAACTCGCGCCGTTTTTCCGGTCGTCGGGCGCGCTCGACGCCCGCGTAGCGCAGCGCCAGGTCGATGTTGCCGCGCACGGTCCGCCAGGGGAACAGCCGCGGTGTCTGGAAGACCACGCCGGCGGTCGCCCCGGGCCGGGGTTCGGCACCGTGGACACGCACCGAGCCGTGTGCGGGCCGTTCGAACCCGGCGACGAGCCGCAGCAGCGTGCTCTTGCCGCACCCGGAGGCGCCCACCAGCACCAGGAACTCCCCGGCGGGAACGGTCAGATCGACGGGTCCCACGGCGGTGAAGGTCTCGCCGCCCCGGCCGTACCGGTGGACGACGCTGTCGAGACGGACGGCGTCCGTGTGCCCGGCGCCGGTCTCCTGCGGGGATGTGGTGACGTCACTTGAGGACATCGGGCAGCCCCTTGAGGTAGAACGCCTTGCGGACGGCGTCCCCGGCCGGCGCGGCGTCGATCTGCCGCTGCTCGGCGAGGAAACGCGCGGTGTCGCCGACGTACGTGAGCAGCTTGCCGGGTGTGTGGTCGGTGCCCAGCCAGTCGGGGGACGTCACCTGCTCCGGGGTGAGGAAGACTCCCTGCCTGAGCTGGGCCTTCGCGTCCGAGGCGCTGATGCCCAGCTCGGCCGCGACGGCCTTCACCGACCCGTCGGGGTCGGCCCTGAGCAGGCGCAGCGCCCGGGCCTGCGCCTTGCGCCAGCCGTCGATCGCCCGCGGGTCCCTGGCGATGAGGTCGTCCGACACCACGGCGAGGTCCAGCGTCGGCTTGCCCGCCGCACCGATCTCCTTGCTGCTGGTGAGCTGGGTGCCGGTCGTACGCAGCTCGTCCAGGGTGGGCAGCCACACATAGGCGGCGTCGATGTCACCCCGCTGCCAGGCGGCGAGGATGGCCTGCGGCTGCAGATCGACGAGCTTGACGTCGGAGGACTTCAGCCCGGCCGTCCGCAGGGCCGCCAGCAGGCTGTAGTGCGAGGTGGAGGCGAACGGCGTGGCGACGGTCCTGCCCTTGAGACCGGCGACATCGGCGATGCCGCTGTCCTTGCGCGCGACGAGGGCCTCGTTCTCCCCGGCGACGTCCAGGATCCACGCGACCTTGTACGGGATCGGTGAACTGCCCGAGATGCCGCGGGCGAACGGGCTGGAGCCCAGCGCGGCGATGTCGAGCGACCTGCCGAGGAATGCCTGGTTCACGGCCGCGCCCGAGTCGAACTTGATCCAGGTGACGCGGTAGCCGGGCAGCTCCTTCTCCAGCAGCTTCCTGTTCTTCACGAGCAGGTCACCGCTGGGGAAGGCGAAGTAACCGATGCGCAGCCGCCGGGAGCCGCCCGCTGTCGCCGCCTCACCGGAGGAGCAGCCGGTGACGGCCGCGGAGACGGCGGCGAGGGCACCGGCCAGCAGGAGCCGGCGGGAAGCGCCTTGGGACACAGGGGACATGACAGGGCCGTTTCTGTGCTGGGACCGGGGGTCGGAAGGGGATGGGGGAGCGGTGGCCCGCGGGCCGGTGCCGCGACGGGTTCGGCGCCGTCGCGACCGGGAGCGGGAAGCAGGCGAGGACAGGGGGGAGGAGGGCTGGTGCTAGGCGCGGCCGCGCCACGGCACGACGGCGCGTTCCAGCCGCAGCAGCAGGCCGTCGATGATCAGGCCGGAGACACCGATGGTGATGATGCCGACCAGCACCACGGGGGTGTTGTTGTAGTTGGCGGCGTCCTTGACCATGCCGCCGATACCGGGCAGCCCGTTGACCAACTCGGCGGCCACCAGCGAGGAATAGGCGACGCCCACGGCGAGCCGTACCCCGGTGAGCGTCTCCGGCAGCGCCGAGGGGACGACGACGTCCGTGATCACGTTCCACCGCGAGGCGCCGAGGGCACGGGCGGCCTCCGTCAGACTCCTCGGCACGGCCGCGACGGCGGTGGTGGTCGACACCGCCACGGGCGGAAAGGCGGCCACCGCCAGCAGCGTGATCTTCGGCTCCTCGTTGATGCCGAGCCAGATGACGAGCAGGGAGAAGTACGCCAGCGGCGGCAGCGTCCGCAGGAAGGTGATCCAGGGCTCGAACAACGCGCGCAGCCAGCCGACGGTGCCCATGAGCAGCCCGAACACCACCCCGGCGGCGATGCCCAGACCGGCGCCGATCCCGATGCGGCGCAGACTGATGCCCAGGTGTTCGACGAGGTAGGTGCCGTTGTACCCCCGTACTCCGTCGTGCATCGTGGACACGTCGGCGAACGCGTCCCACACCTTGGCCGGCGGCGGCACCAGTGTCTCGCTCCAGGTCCCGCTCGCCGCCAGCAGCTGCCACAGCAGCAGGAAGACGAGGAGGGAGGCGGACGGCAGCAGCACAGGGCGGGTACGCGCCCACAGCCGCCGCACCCGGAAGGAGGGGGCGGGCGGTACGTCGGCGTGTGGCCCGGTGGGGGAGGGCTTGGACAGAGGGGGAGTCGTGGACACGGGCGTCCTCCATGGGACGCCGGGGAGGAACGGCCTCAACGGGGGAGAACGGCGGCCGGCCCCGGCGTGAGCGATGCTGAACGATGCGGACGGAGCACCCCGGCAGGGCGCGGCACAGCCCCCCGTCCGGGTGACGTCACCGGACGACGAGGGGCGCGGGAACAGACCGGATCAGCGACAACACGAGCCCGGACGCCGGCACAGGTCGATGACCAGGCGTCGCACCAGGGGCTCGGAGATCATGAGGTCTATTTGTACAACAGGCGCATCCCCCGACCAAGAGCCATCCACTCCGTGGAACACCGCCGACGGCCGGCCACGGCCGCCGGACGGGGCGCCGGCCGCACACCGGTCCCGTGAGTGCCGCCGCCGACGGGACCGGTGGGGACTCCGACTCGGCAAGACCACAACTCGGCGCGAACGGACGGTACATCGCCTTCGAGTCGTGGCCGGCGAACCTGGCGCCGGGCGACACCGACGGCGCCCGGGACCACTTCGCCGGGGACCTGACCACCGGTGTCACCCGGCGCCTCTCCCTGGCACACGACGGCTCGCAGACGAACGACGACTCCGGGGCCGGCCGCCCCCACCCGAGCGCCGGCAACCGTTACGCGGTGTTCACCTCCACCGCCTCCGACCTGGTGCCCGGTGACACCAACGGCCGCACGGACGTCTTCGTGCGCCGCCTGCGCTGAGAGGCGGCACTCACGCGGCTCCTGCCCGTCCGTCCGGCTGCCGCGCGCCGGCTCCTCAAGGCCGGATGAGGGCCTTGATGACCTGGCGGCCGTCCATCGCCCGGTAGGCTTCCGGGACTTGGCCGAGGGTGAAGCAGCGGTCGAAGACGCGGCCGGGGTCGATCGTCCCGTCCAGGACGTCGGGCAGCAGTTGCCCGATGTAGGCGCGGGCGGGGCAGGCGCCGCCGGTCAGGGTGATGTTGCGCAGGAACTCGGCACGGCCGAACGGAGCCTGCTCGTACTGGGGGACGCCGAGGCGGCTGATGGTGCCGCCGTCCAGGACCGCGCCGAGAGCGGTGTCCAGGGCCGGCCGGGTGCCGACTGCCTCGATCACCTTGTCCACCCCGCCGGTCAACTCCCGTATCCGGGCGACGCCTTCCTCGCCGCGCTCGGCGACGACGTCACTGGCGCCGAACTCGCGGCCCAGGGCGGTGCGTGCCTCGTGGCGGCCCGCGAGCACGACACGCTCGGCGCCCAGCCGCCGGGCGGCGATCACCGCGCACAGGCCCACCGCCCCGTCGCCGACGACCAGCACCGTGTCGCCGCGGCCGACGCCGGCGGTGACCGCGCCGTGATGACCGGTGGCCATCACGTCCGACAGCGCCAGAAGCGACGGCAGGAGAGCCGAGTCGGCGGACACCGGCAGCTTGACCAGGGTGCCGGCCGCGTGCGGGACGCGTACCGCCTCACCCTGGCCGCCGTCGACCCCGTCGGACCCGTACCGGCCGCCGTCGCGGCACGAGAAGTGCAGGCCCCTGGCGCAGTAGTCACAGGTGCCGTCGCTGTAGGTGAAGGGGGCGACGACCAGGTCACCCGGCTTCAGCCCGGGCACGTCCGTGCCGGTCTCCTCGACGACGCCGAGGAACTCGTGCCCCATGGGACGTCCGGTGTCACCGGCGGGCATGGACCGGTACGGCCACAGATCGCTGCCGCACACACAGGAGAGCACCGTGCGTACGACGGCGTCGGTCGGCTGCACGATCCTCGGATCGGGCCGCTCCTCGACGCGGACGTCTCCGGCTCCGTACATCACTGCTGCACGCATGAGAGAGGGGAACTCCCAACGGGATACGAGTGCCGCGCACGGCGGCGGACGGACAGGGTGCTCGTCGGACGGGGCGGCGGTCGGGCGGGGCGGTCGTCGGCGACGACCAGGTGGCGGTGCCCGCCGCGGTGCCGGACCGTCACATGTCCACCCTCGCGCCTCGGCCCGCCGACAGGCAGACCGGGTCGTACGGGGGTAATGACAGGGCCCCCCACCTCGCGACCGCCCGGGTCACAGCGGTGTGAGACTGGGGCCATGGCATCCGAACACCCCACCGGCAGCAGCGAGGGCGCGGAACTGGGCCGCTTCCTGCGCGCCCGCCGTAACCGGACCAGCCCCCGGCAGGCCGGCCTCACCGTGGGTCCCGGCCTGCGCCGGACCCCGGGGCTGCGGCGCGAGGAACTGGCCACCCTCGCAGGGATCAGCGTCGACTACTACGTACGGCTGGAGCGCGGCAAGGAGACCCGCCCCAGCCCCGCCGTCCTCGACGCGCTCGCCCGCGCCCTGCGCCTGGACGACCAGGAACACCAGCATCTGCGGGAGCTCGCCGCCCGGGCCGCCCGTTACGCGCCCGAACCGCCGCCCGCCCCGAGCCGGACCGTGCGCCCGCACCTGAGGCTGCTGCTGGAGACGCTGCGCCCCTACCCCGCCTACGTCATCAGCCGCAGCATGGACGTACTCGCCTGGAACCCCGGCGGCCTCGCCCTGTACGCGGGCCTGGAGGACTGGCCGGCCGGGCACCGCAACCTCGCTCGCTACCTCTTCCTCCACCCCGCGGCCCGTGACCTGTTCACCGACTGGGAGCGGCAGGTCACCGGCTGCGTCGCCCGCCTGCGCGCCGTCGCCGGCACCGCCCCCGACGCCCCCGACCTGACCAACCTCGTCGGTGAACTCCTGCTCAAGAGCGCCGACTTCGCCCGGCTCTGGGAACGCTACGAGGTCACCGGCCGCAAGCCCGCGCAGAAGACGTTCCACCACCCCCGCGTCGGAACCGTCACCCTCACCTGCCAGCCCATGCACCTGGAAGGCAGCCCCGGGCAGCGCGTCTGCGTCTACACCGCCGAACCCGGCACCCCCGACCACGACGCCCTGCTCCTGCTCGACACGACCGTTCCCGCGGGCGCCCGCGGGGAGCGGCTTCCGCACGCGTCGTCCTGACGTCCACGGAACCGGCCGGGTGTGACCACGCCGACGGCGGCCGGCTGCGAGCTCGCCGTCAGCCGACGATGGGTGTCGCCCCGGATCCGGCGGGCAGGCACACCCGGCCGCCGTGCGGGCAGGGCACGATCCGGTCCGCGAGGCCGAGCCGGCCGGCCTCGGCCAGGAACGCGGACAGCGGTGAGCGCATCACCGTGTAGTCCTCGTAATGCACCGGCAGGACGGCGCGGGGGCGAAGACGCCGGACCAGTTCGGCGCCCTGCGCGCCGTCCATGGTGACCAGGAAGCCGCCCGGCAGACGAGTGCCGCCCAGATGGAGGACGGCCAGGTCGGCGGCCGGGAAGCGCCGGCCGATCTCCGCCAGGCCGTCGTAGAGGAGCGTGTCGCCGGAGACGTACAGCCGCAGCCGGACCGGTCCGCCCACGGCACCGAATTCGATCATGCTGCCCATCACGGGCGGCAGCAGCCCGCGCAGCACCGGGTCCCCGGCGTGCCGGCCGGGCAGCGCGGTGACCGTGGCCCCTACCCCTGCCCGCTCGAGGGTGAGCGCCTGCCAGGTCCGCAGTCCCGCCGTCCGCCGGAAACCGTGCAGCACCTTCAGGCGGCGTGCGGCATGGGGAGTGGTGAGGACCGGAACCGTACGGTCCAGGGAGCGCCGGGCCCTGCGGTCCCAGTGATCGCCGTGCAGATGGGAGAGCACGATCCCGTCGAGGCGGGGCAGGTCCTCCGGGGCGAGGGCGGGCTCCGTCAGGCGCCGGCTCAGCAGGCCGTAGCCGAGATGGGCGTACTCGCCGCGGTGCAGGAAGTTCGGGTCGGTGAGCAGGGTCACCGGGCCGTACCGCAGCAGCACCGTGGCATTGCCGACGAACCGCAGGTCGAGCGTGTCGTCGGTGAGCCCGTCCGTGGTGGTCATGGCGTCACCCGCTCCTTCCGGCCGAGCCGCCGGCGCACAGGCCCCGGCCGCCCCGCTCGCTCAGTGTCCGTACGCCTCGTGGCGGGGGAGCGGGCCCGCGTCAGCCCGCCGGCCCGGCCGCTCGGCCGCGTGCCGCTGCCCGGGGCCGGGACCGGAGCGGGCGGCCAGGGCATCGGCGACGGCGCCGGTCGCGAAGGCGTAGACGGCCTTGTGCAACAGGTCCACCAGCAGCTCCGCGCGCGGCCAGGTCCGCGAGCAGCGGCGGGGCACCGACCCCGGTGGCGTTCTCCAGGATCTGGTCGTTGGTCAGCCTCACCACGGTGAACTGCGTCGACGCCAGTGGCCCGCGCAGCCCGGCATGCGCCATCGCCGACCGCACCACGCCCAGCAGCGCGCCCTGCCCGTAGTGCATCGCCCGGTTCACCGCCCGCGGCTCCGGCCGCTCGGGCATGCCCGTCAGCCGCTCCAGCGTGCGCGCCGGAACGTACGAACTCGGCCGGCCGGTCAGGCGCTGCTCGGCCTTCTCGCCCAGGGTCATCACCACGACCCCGGCCGCACCCGCCAGGAGCCCCTGCCACAGCGCACGTCTCATCATGCCGCCCGCGTACCCCCGCACCGGGCGCCCTACCGCGCCCCCGAGGGGGCCGGCACCTGTGTGCGGGGGCCGCCCGGCTCACGGCGGCCGGTGGCCCATGCTTCCCGACGAACCGTGCCACCCCCCGCGAACAGCGACGTTCGGGACGAGACGGCTTCACCGCCCACACCTGGCCGACCCGGCACTCGTAGGAACCTACAAGGCATCGGTCCCGCTGTGCCCACGTTTCATGTTTTCGGCGCCTGGCTGATTCCCCCGGCCCGCTGTGTACTGCTCTGACAAGCCCGAACGGAGCACCTCCGCCGCGTCCGACCCGACCCCCGTTCGTGCGGGTGCCGCCGCCTCCCCGCAGGTACCCGCACTCCAAGCCACGGCATTCGACAAGGAGCAACCGTGACCGTGAACACCGCGACCATCGTGCAGAACGAGCAGGAATGGATGCAGCAGGCCATCGCCGTCGCCACCGACAGCGCGAACAACGGCGGCGGCCCCTTCGGCGCCCTGATCGTCAAGGACGGCGTGGTCGTCGCGACCGCACACAACCAGGTCACCGCGACGAACGACCCGTCCGCGCACGCCGAGGTCAACGCGATCCGCGCCGCCTGCCGGGAACTGGGCACCTTCGTCCTCGAAGGCTGCACCCTGATCACCTCGTGCGAGCCGTGCCCGATGTGCCTGTCCACCGCGCTGTGGGCGCGCCTGGACCGGCTCGTGTACTGCGCCGACCGCAACGACGCCGCGGTGGCCGGCTTCGACGACCGCAAGTTCTACGACCTCTTCGAGAAGCGGCCCACCGAGGCGTGGCCCCTTCAGGTCGCCCATCTGGACCTGCCCGAGCGCACCGCGCCGTTCGACGCCTGGATCGCGAAGTCCGACCGCGTCGACTACTGACCAACGGAAACGGATCCTCCGCGCCGGGGGAATAACCGGGGGCGGGCCTCTTGAATTCCGTGGCCCCAGCCACTATTTTGCGGTAGACGTAGAACCATAAACCGCCGAAAGGAGGCGACCAGCGGATGTACGCCAGCTCTGATCTCGGTCGCCTCGCTCGCCGCACGGTCTGGGTTCCGGGCCGCATCGCACACGGCTGCTGACCACGCCGTCCCGGTGTGCCCGTTCGTGGCACGTCCCGAGTTTTCCTTCATGACATCCCGGCACGTCGTTATCGCGTGTCGCGTTTTGCGCCCGCTGCTCTCACGTGGCGCGTCTGAGCACAGAAAGCTGCCTGAAATTGGCGAACATGATGAATCGATCGATCGCGCACCGAAATGAAGGCCTGTCATGGTAGCGGCGCGTATCACGGTCAACGGGAAAGAGACCCCCATTTCGCCGGCCGCGCCCCACACCACGGTGCTGGATTTCCTGCGCGAGCGCGGCCTCACCGGCACCAAGGAAGGCTGCGCCGAGGGTGAGTGCGGCGCCTGTTCGGTCCTGGTGGCCCGTCCCGGGGTGAACAAGCCCACCGACTGGGTGGCGGTCAACGCCTGCCTGGTCCCGGTCGCGGCGCTCGACGGCCAGGAGGTCGTCACCGCCGAAGGCCTCGCCACCGCCGGCGAACCCGGCGAGCCGTCCACCCTGCACCCCGTGCAGGAGGAGATGGCGGTCCGCGGCGGCTCCCAGTGCGGCTACTGCACACCGGGGTTCGTCTGCAGCATGGCCGCCGAGTACTACCGGCCCGATCGCTGCGCGCACGCGGACCCGGCCGGCCACACCGACGCCGAGCACGGCCCGAACGGCTTCGACCTGCACGCGCTGAGCGGAAACCTGTGCCGCTGCACCGGCTACCGCCCGATCCGCGACGCCGCGTTCGCCGTCGGTACGCCCACCGAGGAGGACCCGCTGGCGCGGCGCCGCGAGCAGGATCCGCCCGCGCCGGTCGCCACCGAGTACACCCGCGACGACAGCGCGTTCGTGCGCAAGAGCACCCTGGAGGAGACGCTCCGGCTGCTGCGCGAGCGGCCCGGCGCCGTGGTGGTCGCCGGCTCCACCGACTGGGGCGTGGAGGTGAACATCCGCTCCCGCCGCGCGGACTGCGTGGTCGCCGTCGACCGGCTGCCCGAACTGCGGGAACTGCGCGTGGAATCCGACGCCATCGAGATCGGGGCGGCGCTGACGCTCACCGAGATCGAACGCCGCCTCGACGGCGCGGTCCCGCTGCTGGCCGAGCTGTTCCCGCAGTTCGCCTCCCGGCTCATCCGCAACGGCGCGACCCTCGGCGGCAACCTCGGTACCGGCTCGCCCATCGGCGACAGCCCGCCGGTGCTGCTCGCGCTGGAGGCGTCGCTGGTGCTCGCCGACGCCGACGGCGAGCGCGAGGTTCCGCTGGCGGAGTACTTCACCGGCTACCGGCAGAGCGTGCGCCGTCCCGGCGAGCTGATCCGCGCCGTGCGCGTCCCGCTGCCGCTGTCCCCGGTGGTGGCCTTCCACAAGATCGCCAAGCGGCGCTTCGACGACATCTCCAGCGTCGCGGTCGCTTTCGCGCTCGACATCGAGGACGGGATCGTCCGCAAGGCACGCATCGGGCTGGGCGGCGTGGCCGCCACCCCGATCCGCGCCCTCGCCACCGAGGAGGCCCTGGAGGGCAAGCCCTGGGCGGCGGAGACGGCCGAGGCCGCGGCCCGGGTGCTGCGGGCCGAGGGCACCCCGATGAGCGACCACCGCGCCAGCGCCGACTACCGCTCCGCGATGCTCGGCCAGAGCCTGCTCAAGCTGTACGCTGGAACCACCGAGGCGGTGTCGTCATGAGCCATCTGTCCGAACGCCCCGAGAACCCCGTCGTCGGCGTCCCGATGCCGCACGAGAGCGCCGCCCTGCACGTCACCGGCACCGCGCTCTACACCGACGACCTGGTCTGGCGCACCAAGGACGTGCTGCACGCCTACCCGGTCCAGGTCATGAAGGCCCACGGCAGGATCACCGCACTGCGCACCGGGCCCGCGCTCGCCGTGCCCGGCGTGGTGCGCGTGCTGACCGGTGCCGACGTGCCCGGTGTCAACGACGCGGGGATGAAGCACGACGAACCGCTGTTCCCCGACGAGGTCATGTTCCACGGCCACGCGGTCGCCTGGGTGCTCGGCGAGACCCTGGAGGCGGCCCGGCTCGGTGCGGCGGCCGTCGAGGTGGAGCTGGAGGAGCTGCCCTCCCTGATCACTCTCCAGGACGCGATGGCGGCGGGCAGCTACCACGGCGCCCGGCCCCTGATGGAGACCGGTGACATCGACGCCGGCTTCGCCGACTCCGCGCACGTGTTCACCGGGGAGTTCCAGTTCTCCGGCCAGGAACACTTCTACCTCGAGACGCACGCGGCGCTGGCCCAGATCGACGAGAACGGGCAGGTGTTCATCCAGAGCAGCACCCAGCACCCCTCGGAGACCCAGGAGATCGTCTCGCACGTGCTCGGTGTGCCCGCCCACGAGGTGACCGTGCAGTGCCTGCGGATGGGCGGCGGCTTCGGCGGCAAGGAGATGCAGCCCCACGGGTTCGCGGCCGTCGCCGCGCTCGGCGCCAAGCTGACCGGCCGGCCGGTGCGGTTCCGGCTCAACCGGACGCAGGACCTGACCATGTCCGGCAAGCGGCACGGCTTCCACGCCAAGTGGAAGATCGGCTTCGACACGGAGGGCCGCATCCAGGCCCTGGACGCCACCCTCGTGGCGGACGGCGGCTGGAGCCTGGACCTGTCCGAGCCGGTGCTGGCCCGCGCGCTGTGCCACATCGACAACACCTACTGGATCCCCAACGCGCGCGTCGCCGGCCGTATCGCCAAGACCAACACGGTCTCCAACACCGCCTTCCGCGGCTTCGGCGGACCGCAGGGCATGCTGGTGATCGAGGACATCCTCGGCCGCTGCGCACCCCGGCTCGGCCTGGACCCCATGGAGCTGCGCGAGCGCAACTTCTACCGGCCGGGCCAGGGCCAGACGACGCCGTACGGACAGCCGGTCACCCAGGCCGAACGGATCGCCACCGTCTGGCAGCAGGTCAAGGACGACGCGGGCATCGCCGACCGCCGGCGGGAGATCGCCGCCTTCAACGCCGCGCACCCGCACACCAAGCGGGCGCTCGCGCTCACCGGCATCAAGTTCGGCATCTCCTTCAACCTCACCGCCTTCAACCAGGGCGGCGCGCTGGTGCTGATCTACAAGGACGGCTCGGTCCTGATCAACCACGGCGGCACCGAGATGGGCCAGGGCCTGCACACCAAGATGATGCAGGTGGCCGCGACCACCCTGGGCATCCCGCTGCACAAGGTGCGGCTGGCCCCGACGCGTACCGACAAGGTGCCCAACACCTCGGCCACCGCCGCCAGTTCGGGAGCCGACCTCAACGGCGGGGCGATCAAGAACGCCTGCGAGCAGCTGCGCGAGCGACTGCTGCGGGTGGCCGCTAGCCAGCTGGGCGGCAACGCCTCGGACGTGCGCATCGTCGGGGGCATCGCGCGTCTGCTGGGCAGCGACAAGGAGCTGGCCTGGGACGACCTGGTGCGCACGGCGTACTTCCAGCGGGTCCAGCTGTCGGCGGCCGGTTTCTACCGGACCGAGGGGCTGCACTGGGACGCCAAGACGTTCCGGGGCTCGCCGTTCAAATACTTCGCCCATGGCGCCGCCGCGACCGAGGTGGAGGTGGACGGCTTCACCGGCGCGTACCGCATCCGCCGGGTGGACATCGTGCACGACGTCGGCGACAGCCTGTCCCCGCTGATCGACATCGGTCAGGTCGAGGGCGGGTTCGTGCAGGGCGCGGGCTGGCTGACGCTCGAGGACCTGCGCTGGGACACCGGCGACGGGCCGCACCGCGGCCGGCTGCTGACCCAGGCCGCCAGCACCTACAAGTTGCCGAGCTTCTCGGAGATGCCCGAGGAGTTCAACGTCACGCTGCTGGAGAACGCCACCGAGGAGGGCGCGGTCTACGGCTCCAAGGCGGTGGGCGAGCCGCCGCTGATGCTGGCGTTCTCGGTGCGGGAGGCGCTGCGGCAGGCCGCCGCCGCGTTCGGCCCGGCCGGGGCGAGTGTCGAGCTGGCCTCGCCCGCGACGCCCGAGGCGGTGTACTGGGCGATCCAGGCGGCTCGCCAGGGCGGTGCCTCCCCGAACGGCCGGGTCCGCGACGGGTTCGCCGTCGACGGCCACGCCGGGAACGGGCAGGCCCCGAACGGGCAGGGCCCGAACGGGCAGGCCGGGAACGGTCGGGCTGCCGACGGCCGGGACCGCACCGGCGCGGAAGCGCTGCACGGTGCCTGACATGACGTGGGTCGCCGCGGTCGCACGGTTGCGAGCACGCCGGGAGCCCGGCGTGCTGGTGACCGTCGCGACCGTGCGCGGCCACGCCCCGCGCGACGCCGGTGCGAAACTCGTCGTGGGGCAGACCGGGACGTGGGGCTCGATCGGCGGCGGCAATGTCGAGGCCGTCGCGATCGACCGGGCCCGGGAGATGATCGCCGCGTCCGAGCGGAAGCCGGAGCTGATCGATTTCGCCCTGAACGACAAGGTGACCAACCGGCATGGCGTGCAGTGCTGCGGCGGCACGGTCTCGGTGCTGCTCGAACCCCTGCCGGTGGTACGGGCGGTGGCCGTCTTCGGTGTCGGGCACGTCGGGCTGGAACTGGCGCGGATCCTGGCCCGCCAGGACCTCGACCTCCATCTGATCGACAGCCGTGCCGACACCCTCACCGAGGAGCGGCTCGGCGTGCTCGCGGACGCGGTGGCGCAGGTGCACGTGCATCACACGCCGCTGCTGCCCGAGGAGGTGCTGGAGGAGCTGCCGCGCGGCACCCACGTCCTGATCATGACCCATGATCACGCCGAGGACGCCGCGCTGTGCGACGCCGCCCTGCGCACCCCCCACCTCGGCTCCATCGGGCTGATCGGGTCGGCGGCCAAGTGGGCGCGGTTCCGTAAACGCCTGGCCACCGAGGGCGGTCACGAGGAGGCCGCCATCGACCGGATCAAGACCCCGATCGGGCTGGCCGGCATCACCGGCAAGGAACCGGCGGTCATCGCCGTGAGCGTCGCCGCCGATCTGCTGCGCGCCTTCGAAGCCGAGGGTGACGACTGACTCCCCCACGGGACGGACGGGGGTGCCCCGCGCTCGTGCGAGAGCACGGCGCGGGGCAGCCTCGTGTCACAGGTCGGCGGCGTCCACCACGTCGCCCAGGTCGACGAACTTGAAGCCGGTCGCCGTACGGGTGCCGCCCTGGCCGTCGGGGACCTCGGGGGTGTCGTGGCCGTCCTGGACGACCAGCAGACCGTTCGGGTACCGGCTGCCCAGCGGGGCGTTCAGGACGGCGGCGCCGTCGCACTCCTCCGACCCGTCGAGCGTCGCGGAGGCCGCGCCGACACGGAAGCCGCCCTCGTACTCGTTGTCCTCGCTCACCTCGCGGTCGAACAGGGCGAAGGTGTTGTCGCCCTGGCTGGAGGCGAAGAGATAGCCGTCCCCGTCGGATTCCTGGAACAGGGTCAGGCCCTCGACGTCCGCCGTCAGGTGCTCGCCGCCGAAACCGGGATCGGCGCCGGCCACGCACTCCTCGGTGGCCTCGTCGTAGACGCCGGGGACGCCGTACTCGCGGACCTTGTCCACCAGGACCGGCCGGCCGGTCAGGTCGGCGCGCAGCCGCCAGATGCCGACGTCCTCCTGGCCGGCGTACAGGGTGCCGGTGGCCGGGTCCACCACCATGCCCTCGACCTGGGGGAGTTCACCGGGCTCGGCGCAGGGCGACCAGGTGGTGCCGTCGGGCAGCCGGAAAGACGCCGGGAGGACGAGGGTGCGGACCTTGCGGTAACCGACGGTGCCGCGTGCGGTCGGGGTCAGCTCCAGCAGGGCGAGCCGGGTCCGCTCCCGCTGGCTGACCAGGGCGTAGGAGCGGCCGGTGGCCTTGTCCCGCCAGGTGGCGAGGCCGTACGCGGTGCGCTGGTCGTTGATCTCGGCCTGGTCGGCGGAGAAGACCGGGGCGGCGGCCGGGTCGGTGACGTCGGTCAGCGGCGCGCTCGGCTTGGCCGGGTCGATGCGGTAGATCCGCAGCCGGTCGTTGCCCCGGTCGCTGACCACGGCCACGTCGGTCCGGCCGGCGGGGGTGCTCAGACCGGTGACGAGGTCGACGTTGTTGAAGCGGCCCGGGGCGTCGTCCTCGGCCGGCGGACGCGGCGCGGGCAGCGACTGCACCAGCCGGGCGTCCAGGCCGTACACGCGCAGGCCGCCCTTCTTCGCCGTCGCTATGACGAGGCTGTGGTCCGGGTCGGCCGCGTTGCGCCAGATCGCGGGGTCGTCCGCGTCCGACTCGCCGCCCGCCTCGTCGTCATAGAGGGCGGGGGTCTCGCTGGTCGGGGTGACCGTCGGCAGGCCCTTGTCGTCGGCACCGGCGGGGGCGGCGGTCAGGAGGGCGAGCAGGGTGGCGCCCAGGGCGAGGGCGGCGGCTTTGCGCGGAGTGCGATGCGTTCTCACAAGCGCTTCCTTGGTCGGTGTCGCGGACATGCCGATCTTGGAGGGAGAACTTTGCCTTCAGGGAACCATGAGCTGGACAGTCGGTCACGGACAAGACGACTGCACGCCAACTGCCGTTCATCACACAACAGGACGTCCGCCTGAAGCGCTTACCGCCAGGCAGACGTCCTGTTCGCGGCCGGGGCGGTCGGCTCAGCGGACGCGGGCCCGCCGCCCGTGTACGGTGCCGGGCTCAGGGGCGACCGCGCAGCTTCCGCACCAGTTCCCGCGCCTGGGCACGGCGGCGCGGATCGGCGGCGGTCCGGCGTACCTGCTCGATCGTTCGCCGGCCCTGCGGACTCCGCGCGAACTGCTTGATGCGTTCGACGACTCCGGCCATGACGCTCCTCCCGTCGTCGTGCCCCGCTTCTTCCGAGGCACTGGTCGGATGACCGGATACCCGGTGACCGGCGGTCCACCCTCTTCCGGCCGGGGGGCGACCCGGTGGAGGGTGCCTTTCGCCAGGTCCTGCCGTCGCAGGCCGGTGTGCGCCACCGTCGTCGCGACTGCCCGTCCGGCGGGCGGCGCGCCACAGGCGGCCGGGACCGCGCCGTGGCCGGGCCGAGGCGCAGGCGCAGGCCGGCCGCGGACCATCGCGCCGTGCGGAGCATGCCGGTGCGTTCGGCCGGCCGGTCCGCGGCGAGGTGCTCCAAGAGAACAGCGGGAGAGGGGCGTCGGCCGGTACGTCGACGGAGCCGTCCGCCGCCTCCTGCTCGCGGCACTGAGCCCGGGCGGGACGGGCCGGAGCGAGTGCGTCCGCCGCGCGGCCCAACCGGACCGGGGGCGGGGCGAGATCGATCAGGATGTCGGCCGGATTCCGGCGGTCGGCGGCGAAGCCGTCGGCCATGGCCGCCTCCACAGGACTGCGGCCGTCTCGTACGGGGCCGAGGCCTCCTCGCCGGTGGCCGCGCAGCTCGCCCGGCGTCCCCCGCTCGCTCTTCTCCCGGGCGAGGACGAGCGGGCACCGGGCGAGGCGGTCGCTGCCCGCCGGCCGACGAGCGGCGCCCTGGCCGCCGCCTTGCCCGGCGCGCGCCCCGGGCGCGCGCCGGCGGGCCCAGGAGCGTGGTCTAGCAGGCCCCGAGGTCCTCCCAGACACCCCACTGGCCGGTGGTGCCGGGCTTGTCACCCGTGACCCACCACTTGGCGCGCCAGGTGTGGCCGCCGTAGGAGACGGTGTCACCGCCGTTGTAGACGCGCCCGGCGTCCCAGGCCGGCACGGCGCAGGTGTCCCCACCGCCGCCGCTGCCACCGTCGTTGCCGCCGCCGATGTTGACGTCGACGCAGGAGTAGAAGGCGTTGGCGGTGTCCGCGATGTTCCAGACGGCGAGCACCTTCTGCCGGCCGGTGAAGCCGCCGAAGTTCACCTGCTGGCTGACGTCCGCGGCCGGCTGCTGGTTGCGGCCGTCGAACTCGGCGATCTTCTGGCCGCCGATGAAGTACTGCCAGTTGGCGGTGGCGTGCCGAGCGGTGTTGTGCCACGTGAACGTCGCCGAGGTGCCGACCGGCGTGGCCTTCCAGGCCTTGCTGTCGTTGTCGAGCTCGGCGTACTCCGCGTGCCCGCCACTGCAGCTCTGCAGGCCCTTCGGCCCCTCGACGCTCTGCGGTTCGTACTTGATCTGGCCGCAGTCGACGGTGCCTTCGGCACACTGCTGCTGCCGGCTCGTGGGCAAGGTGACCCAGCCGTGGGCGCTGGCCGTGCTCGCCGGGAGGCTGACGGCGAGCACCGGGGCCACCAGCGCGCCGATCGCGAGAGCCGCTCGTCTCTTTGTGTTCATGCCGTGCCACTTCCTTCGGTATGTGCCGGAACCGTGGCCTGTGAGGCCCGGGTTCGCCGGTCGTGCGGAATGAGTCGAGGTGCATGGCCGAAAGGTCTGGACCTATTGCCTGTTAGGTCTAGACCATAGTCGCCGACCGGATTCGGTCAAGAGGCTGGACAAGGTGAGCTGTTCGTCCTGGGGCCAGGTGGCCGGATCGTCTGTTGACCCGGGCGGGCGGACCGGGGTTGGCTCGGCTCGGACCGTAGGGCAGCAGGGGGTTCTCGTCCGGTCGCGCCGTCCGTGTTCCGGCGGTGGTGGCCGGCTCGGGCGGGGCAGGGGAGGACACATGAGGTTCCGGGGACAGGCCGTCCTGCCGGTGGTGGTGCTGGCATGCGCGACGGGCGTGCTTCCGGCGGCGGCCGTACCGCAAGCGCGCGGCGGGGGGCCGGGGCCGGTGGTGGTGAGTACGGCGGCGGACGGCACCCCGGCCGACGGGGACTCGGCAGGCGCCGTGCTCAGCGGGAACGGCCGCTTCGTCGCGTTCCTCTCGGATGCCGACAACCTGGTGCCGGGCGACACCAACGGCCTCGCCGACGTCTTCGTGAAGGACCTGCGTACGGGTGCCGTGGACCGGGTCGACGTCGCCGACGACGGTAGCCAGGCCGACGCCGCCGCCTCGCACGTCTCGGTGAGCGCGGACGGACGCTACGTCGCGTTCGACTCCTACGCCGGCAACCTCGCCCCCAGGGACATGCCCGGTGCCTGGGACGTCTTCGTGCACGACCGCGCCACCGGGCGCACCGAGGCCGTCGTGGCCAACCCCGGCGGCACCCCCGGGAACAGCTACGATCCGGTGATCAGCGCGAACGGCCGCTACGTGGCGTACGCCTCCTACCGCGACGACCTGGTGCCGCAGGACACCAACAGCGGGATCGACGTGTTCGTGCACGACCGGGCGAGGGGCACCACGAGACTGGTCAGCGTCTTCACCGACCACCTCCAGGGGACCAGCACCTCCCTGGCGCCCACGATCAGCGCGGACGGCACCCGGATCGGGTTCCGCAGGATGTGGTACCCGCCGCGCGGGGCGGCCGCGCACGAGCCGAGGGCACCGAGGCCCTGGTGGTTCTACGTCCACGACACCCGCACCGGGAAGACCGTGCCCGCCGCCGTCGACCGCGACGGCGGCACCCTCGGCATGCCGGCGTCGCCCACGACGGGCCTCAGCCCGGACGGGCGCTACGCGGTGTTCTCCTCCCCGTCGGCCGACGTGGTGGACGGCGACACCAACGACGCCGCCGATGTGTTCGTCCGTGATCTGGCCGCCGGCACCACCCGGCGCGTCAGCACCGCCGCCGACGGCACGCAGGCGCAGGGCGGTTCGGGGCGGGGCCTGCTCAGTGCGGGCGGGCGGCGGGCGTTCTTCGTCTCCGCCGCGGACAACCTCGTGCCCGGCGACACCAACGGCGCCTCCGACGTGTTCGCGAAGGATCTGCGCACGGGCGTGGTACGGCGGCTGGACGTGGCCGCGGACGGCACCGAGAGCAGTACCGGGACGTACGAGGTGACCGCGGACACCACCGGCCGCACCGTCGCCTTCCCCCACGACGACGGCCTGGTGCCGGGCGACGCCAACGGCCACCGGGACATCCTCGTCGTGCGTACGCGCTGACGGCGGACCGGGTGGACGAGGCGGACCGGGTCAGCGCAGGCCCGGGCTCTCGACGGTTGCCTCTGCGAGCGACTTGCGGGTGAGGTCCGGGACCTCGCAGTCGGCCGCGGCGTAGCCGATGGGGAAGAGGACGTAGGGCCGTTCGTTGCCGGGCCGCTCGCAGATCTCGGTGAGGAAGCCCATCGGGTTGGGCGTGTGCGTCAGCGTGCTCAGCCCCATCGCGTGCAGGGCGGCGATGAAGAGGCCGCAGGCGATGCCGACACTCTCGTTCACGTAGTAGTTCTTGCGCAGCGAGCCGTCCGGCAGCGCGGTGCTCTTCTCGGCGAAGCAGACGACGATCCACGGCACGACGTCGAGGTAGCCCTTGTCCGAGTCCGTCTCCAGGCGTGCGAGCGCGGCGCGCCACTCGGGCGGGATCCGCCCGCCCTCGTAATTGACCCGCTCCTCCTCCTCGGCGGCGACCCGGATACGGTGCTTGGTCCCGGCGTCACCGATCACGGCGAACTTCCAGGGCTGGAGGTGCGCCCCGGACGGGGCGGTGTTCGCCGCGGCGATGGCGAGGTCGACACACGTACGGGGCACCGGCTCGTCGCTGAAGAACCGCACGCTGCGCCGGCGTTCGAGGAACGACACGAAGTCCTTCCCCCGCCGGACCATCTCGGCCTCGTCGTACCGGTCGGGCCGGTAGGGGACGAACGGGTGGGTGTGCTGCTTCACGACTGCTCCTCGTGGACGGGGAGCCACAGCGTGGGCCACCGGCAGACGAATACGCAACGGACCCATCTCTCCCTTGCTAATCTGACAAAAAACAGGGCGTGAAGGTGCCTTTCAGGTCGCAGATCGGCAGGTGCGGTGGCACGACAGGGACTCGACCGGCTCGACGGCCGGATGCTGCGCCTGCTCCGGGAACGTCCGCGTGCGGGCCTGCTGGAGATCGCCCGCCAACTCGGCGTCGCACGCGGCACGTTGCAGGCCCGGCTCGACCGGCTGACCGGCTCGGGCGTGGTGACCGGCTACGGTCCGGACGTGAATGTCGCCGCCCTCGGCCACGCGGTCGAGGCGTTCACCACGTTCGAAGTGGACCAGCCGGCCCGTGAGGCGATCGCCGCGCGCCTGCGGGCCGTGCCGCAGATCCTCGAGGCCCACATCGTGACGGGCCCCGGCGACATCTGGTGCCGCATCGCGGGTACGAGCAATCAGCACGTGCAACAGGTGATCGACCAGGTCCTCGAGGTACCCGGCGTCCGCCGCAGCACGACCGTCATCGCACTGAGCGCGGTCATCCCTTACCGGGTCCAGCCCCTGGTCGACGAGTTGGCCGGTCTGGCGAAGAAGCCGGACGCACGCCACTGAACACGCCGCCCACAAACCCCTGCCACCGGGTCCGCAGTACTCCCCGCGCATCGCCTGACCAGTGGCTGAAGGTTCCCGGCAAGGTCCGCCCAAGGTTCGTGACACGACCTGCCTTCCAAGATGGGAACCGCTCCCCGAAACGGGGGTTCCACGCGGAAGGAGCTCAACTGTGAAGCGACTGACGACAGCGGCGCTGACCGGCGTTCTGCTCACGGGAGGCCTGGCGGCCGTCGCCCAGCCCACCCAGGCGGCCCCGGCCCGCCAGACCGCCGCGGCCTCGGGGGCCGCCGCGGGCAGCACCGGCACGTACTACTTCCTCTTCGACAAGAACCAGTCCAACCCGACCAAGTCGAAGCTGTACTTCATGAAGAGCGTGCCCGGCAAGGACAAGGTGATCAAGAGCTACCGGGCCGGCTCCGGCAACGGCAGCAAGGACGAGTGCGCTTCGATGCGCGGCTGGCTGCCCAACGGCTCCTACAAGGTGCTCGGGCACGAGAAGCACAAGAACGGCGGCAGGAGCGGCATCAACGGCTACGCCATCCACGTCCAGGACAAGGTCTGCAAGAACGGCCGGACCAAGCGGACCGAACTGTTCATCCACAGCGAGATGAAGCCCGACGGCCGGCAGGGACCCAAGCTGCCCGGCCAGGACAGCCCGTACCGCTGGGACGGAGCGGGGGACTACTACTCGCTGGCCTGCATCAAGATCACGCCCGCCCACATCCGGGACCTGTTCCGGACGGCCGACCGGTACGGCTGGCCGAAGCAGCTCAAGGTCGTCAGCTGACCCGTCGACCGGTCACCGGCCCGGCACGCCTGTCGCGTGCCGGGCCGCGAAGATGTCAGGACAGGGCGAGGACGCAGAACTCGTGGCCCTCCGGGTCGGTGAGACACGTCCACGGGACATCGCCCTGACCGAGGTCCAGATCGGTGGCGCCGAGAGCCCGCAGCCGGGTCACCTCCGCCGCTTCGTCGTCACCGGGGTACGGCAGCAGATCGAGATGGACGCGGTCCGGCACGGTCTTCACGTCGAGTGTGCGGACGAACACGAGATGGGGTGCTGAGCCCTTGGCGGAGCGCAACACCGCCTGCTCGTCGGTCACTTCGTGCGGGACCCAGTCCATCGCCTCGCCCCCAGAACCGGGCCATCGCCCGCGGATCCGCGCAGTCGACCACCACCCTGGCGATCGGCCCGGTGTCCCGGTACGTCTCCCGGGGCTCCAGCACACAGAACTCGTTTCCCTCCGGGTCGGCGAGGACGGTCCACGGCACGGCGCCCTGGCCCACCCGGGCGGGCTTCGCGCCGAGAGCCCGCAGGCGCGCGACCAGCTCCGTCTGATGGGCCGTCGAGGTGGTGGCGAGGTCGAGGTGCACACGGTTCTTCGTCGCCGTCTTGGGTTCCGGGACGGGAACGACATCGACGCAGACGGCCACCGGGTGCGGCCAGACGAGGCCGCCGGCGGGTCCCACATAGGTGGTCACGCCGGGGTGGTAGGCGGTCCAGCCGAGCGCCTCCGCCCAGAACCGGCCGACCGCCGAGCTGTCGAGAGCCTTGATGTTCACCTGAACCGGCCGCAGTGCCATGCCGACGATCCTACGCGCCCGCACCGGTTCCGCGTCCGTTTGTCGGGACAGAACAATTCCCCGCCTTCGAATCCGTCGGCTGCTGCCCTGATCCGCCTTGTGAACGCTGGCATGATCGTCGTGAGGGCGAGACAGGCGATGTGTGACATCCGCACAATTCAAGGAGGCTTGTGTGTCCCGGAACGATCGTATGCTGGTGACGGGCGTCGGGGCGATGACGCCGCTGGGAGCCGACGCGCCGTCGTCGTGGTCGGGGCTGCTGGACGGTAAGTCGGGGGTGCGGTCCCTGGACGAGGAGTGGGCCGCGGACCTGCCCGTGCACGTTGCCGCCGGGCTCACGGTGGACCCCGCCTCCCTGCTGCCGAGGACCGAGGCCAGGAAGCTGGACCGCGGTGAGCAGATGGCCCTCCTCAGCGCGCGCGAGGCCTGGCAGGACGCCGGTGCCCCGCAGACAGAGCCGGAACGGGTCGCCGTCGTCATCGGCACGGGGACCGGCGGTGTCCTCACCACCCTCGGACAGGACGATGTCTTCGAACGCGCCGGGATCCAGGACTCCCGTGAGCGCCTGCGCGTCCGGGGCGGAGGCCCTCGCCCTGGGACAGGATCTGATCCGTGGCGGCCGGGCCGACGTGGAGGCATGCCTGCACCCCTTCACGCTCGCGGCGTTCGCCCAGATGAAGGACCTGTCGACGCGGTCGGCGGACCCGGAGGCCGTGTCCCGCCCGTTCGATGCCGGGCGGTCCGGGTTCGTCATGGGCGAGGGCGCGGGCATGATGGTGCTCGAATGCGCCGGCTTCGCCCGGGCCCGTGGAGCACGCGCCTACGGCACCCTGGCCGGCAGCGCCGTGAGTTCGAGCGCCGACCACATCACGGCATCCGACCCGCGAGGCCAGGCCCTCGCCATGGAACTGGCGCTGCGCGACGCCGGCCTGACCCCGGCGGACATCGGGGTCGTACACGCCCACGCCACCTCCACGGAGTCCGGTGACCTGGCGGAGGCCGAGGCGATCGGCCGGGTGATCGGCAGCCATGCCGCGGTCACGGCGACCAAGTCGATGACCGGTCACATGCTGGGCACGTCCGGCACCATCGGCGCCATGGCCGCTCTGCTCGCGCTCGAGGACGGCACGCTGCCGGCCACCCGCAACCTCGACGTGCTCGACCCGCGCGTGGAACTGGACGTGGTGCGCGGTGAGCCGCGTACCGGTCGGTGGTCCGCCGCGCTCGCCAACGCGTTCGGGTTCGGCGGCCACAACGTCAGTCTCGTCTTCACCAGGTGACGAGGGGAACGTGACCGCCACGACGGCGGTGGTGCCCCGGACGGCCGGTTCCTCGCGGCAGCGCTCGCAGGTCCCGCGGCCGGCGGGCACTTCCGTCCCACCCGCCCGTCGCGCACCGTTGCGGAGCAACACTTCGGCAACGGATCACGCGCCGAGCTCCTGACCGGCCAGGACGGCGGCACGAGTGGCGGCAACGTCCGTGCAACAGGCGATTGGCGCCGCCCCGATTCCGGGACGTGGACCGCAACACCCCCGGCTTCGTCCATCCTGGTCCCACCGTCCGCGACAGGCCGGACGGGGGAGGGCATATCCCGTCGTACGGCGGCGGGTTGCACGAATGGAGCGCGCGGTGGACCGTCCGCTGCTGTCACCGAGATCAGCCCTGGTACTTCTGCTCGCCCTGCTCGCCCTGCTCGCCGGAGCGACCGTGAGCGGGTTGACGGCCGTCGCCGGGGAAGGGGCGGCCCGCGGCCTGCTGGCGGGCCTCGCCGCCGCGGGACTGGCCGTGCCGTTCTTCAACCGCCTCATCGCCGCCGAGGACGGCACCCCCCAGCCCCCGGCCTCCGCCGGCGCCGGCCCGGCCGAGAGGGACGGAAATGGGTGAACTGCGACCCCTCGGGCAGGACTTGCACGAGGCCTCCCGGGCCTTGGCCGAGGCGCTGCGCGAGCTGTTCGAGAGCCTCGATGTGTCCGTCCGCCGGTACGCGGCCCGGCGCCGGCTCGATCCGGGCACGGTGTCGCGCTACCTCAACGGCACCCGGTTACCGCCGTGGCAGGTGATCAACGACCTCTTCACCGACGTCGCCGAGCACCGCGGCACCGCGGTCACCACCGAGGCCATCGAGTTGGTGCGGGGGCTGTACGGATCGGCCGTGGACGCCGCCTCGTCACCCAAGCACGCGGTGGAGATCCTGGAACAGCAACTGGCCGACGCCGACCATGTGTCCCGGCGGTCCAGCGTCCGCGGGGACGTCCTCGGCGACGCGCTGCTGGACCGGACACAGCGCATCGCCGACCTGGAGACCCGCCTCAACCAGCTCGAGGTCGACCGCATCGCCGAGCAGAGACGAGCGGACGAGTTCGCCAAGGCGCACCCGGACGTCTACGGCCTCATCCAGGAACGCGACGCGCTCCAGCAGGAAGTCGAGCGGCTCGGCGCGGCCCTGAAGGAGGCACAGGCGCAGCGCGCCGCGGCGGAGGACCGCTGCGATCTCCTCGAACGCCAGCTGGACGCCGTGGAGCAGACCACGACGGCCGTACTGCCGACGGGGCGGCAAGGCATGCCCAAGATCCTCGTCGTGGACGATCAGCCGGACAACCTGCTGGCGATGACCGCCGTACTGGCGACGCTCGAACAGGAACTCGTCACCGTCTCCTCCGGCCGGGAGGCCCTCAAGGCCCTGCTGGACCACGACGACTTCGCCGTCATCATCATGGACGTGCAGATGCCGGAGATGGACGGCTACGAGACCTGCGCCCACATCAAACGCCGCCCGAGGACACGAGACGTGCCCATCATCTTCCTGACGGCGATGGGCACGGGGTCCGAGCACTCCGCCCGTGGATACGCGGCCGGCGCCGTCGACTACATCAGCAAGCCCTTCGACCCGTGGGCCCTGCGCGCCAAGGTCGCCGTGTTCACCTCCATCTACCTGGAGCGGCACGGCCAGTAGACGGCTTGCCGACGGGGCGGCGGTCACTCACCCGGATGAAGGGGAGGAGGATTTCGGACTTGGCGAGGGGACGGGCGTACACGTGCGGCGTGGAGCCCCTAGGGTGAACGCGCCGACGGGTTCCCCGGAGGCGTTGTCGATCGGGACACCGGCCGGGGCCTGACGCGCTGACGCGGCCGGATCCGCGCAGCCTGCTTCAGGGGGTCGAGGTGCGACGAGCCATCGTGATGGGCGGGAGTTTCGCCGGGCTGCTCGCGGCTCGCGTGCTGGCCGACCACGCGGAGGAAGTGGTCGTGGTCGACCCCGACGGCGCGGACGGCTCCGGGCAAGGGGCGCCGCACAGAAGGCAGTTGCACGCGCTGTTGTCGATGGGCCACGCGCAGCTCGACCGCTGGCTGCCCGGCATCACCGAGGAACTCGTGGCCGGCGGCGCCCAGGTGGGAAGAGGCCCGCAAGTGCAGTACTACGTCGACGGAGCACTGAAGGCCTGCCTGCCGGACAACACGCTGCTGGGCGCCACCAGGCCGTTCCTCGAGGAGCAGGTGCGCCGGCGCGTTCTGGCCCTGCCCCAGGTCACCGTGGTGACCGCGCAGGTCCGAGACCTGATCTTCGACGGCGCACGTGTCCGCGGCGTCCGTGTGCTGCACCGGGACAGCGCGCGGCCCGGCGACCTCGCCGACCTGAGCGGTGACCTGGTCGTCGACGCCATGGGCCGCTCCAGCCGACTGGGTACCTGGCTGGCCGGGCACGGGTGGGACAGCCCGCCCATGGAGCGGATGAAGGTGGATCTCGGCTACGCCACCGCCACGTTCGACCGCGGGGACGAACTTCCCGGCACCGTGGTCGCCCACGCGACGCCGGGTCCCGCCAACGGCTACGAGCAGCGCCTCAGCGAACCCGGCGCCCTCGTGGCGGTCGAGGGAAACCGGTGGTCCGTGGTGCTGGTCGGATACGGCGACTACCGGCCCGGACGGGACCCGGAGACATTCCTGCGACGCATGCGCCGGTGTGTCGCCCCGCTGCGCGAAGTGGCCGACCGCTGCCGGTGGGACGGAGACATCGAGACGTTCCACTTCCCCGAGAGCCGACGGCGCGACTTCACCCGCCTCGGGCGTTTCCCCGGGGGCCTCGTAGCCGTCGGCGACGCCGTCGCCTCCGTCAACCCCGTCTACGGCCAAGGGCTCACCCTCGCCACGCTCGCCGCCTCGTCACTGTCGGCGCACCTGCGCTCGGGGGCCTCTCCGCAGGCACCGGCCTGGGACTATTTCCGGCGGCTCGGCGTCGTCGTGGACGCCGCATGGAAGGTCTCCGCGGTCGCCGACCTCGCCCAGCCGCACGTGACGGGCCCGTACCCGCCGGGCTACCGGCTGCTCCGATGGGTCGGGGACAAGGTCGTGGAGGCATCCGTGATCGACCGAGCCGTCAACGAGGAGTTCATGGCCGTGGTGAACATGCGCAAGCACCCGCGCGCTCTCACGAGCCCTCGCCTTCTCCTCCGGACGGCGCGGGTCCTGACCGGGATCCACTGATCGTTCCGGCGTGAGGGCGCCGGCCTCCCGCGGGACCCGCTCGAACCCGCCGGCGGGCGAGCCCGTCCGCTCCCGGCCCGGTCCGCGAGGCTGTCAGTCTTCGCGGACGGGGCGCAGTGTCAACTTCTTCGGCACCTGGCCGGTCAGTTCAGCAGGGCGGCCGTGAACGTCTCGCGGTGGTCCACCAGCCATGCCTGCACGCGGTCCCAGCGTTCCCATCCGCCACGCTCGGCCAGCGCCTGGAGATAGAGGGGGTCACCGTCGGCCACACGGCGGGCGACGAAGGCCCGGCAGACCTCCGTGGCCTGCTCGACGACCCCGGGCAACTCGGCGCGGTCCCCGGCCGGGAGCCCGTAGCCGTCGGCGAGGATCCGCAGCCGTGCGGGCGCCTCCAGCCCGGCGGGGTAGAGGGCGGCGGCCGCGGATCCTGGGTCGAGCATGGGCACCCAATAGCGGGCGGTCATGGCGATGTCCCACAGGGGACGGCCGGGGGCAGCGAAGTCGAAATCGATCAGGGCGGCGGCACGGCCGTCACGGAAGACGACGTTGTCCGGGCACACATCGTTGTGGCACAGCGTCGTTCCCCCCTCCGGGTCGGCCAGGTCCCGGGGCCACTCGGCACGGGTGTCGACCGCGACGGCCGCGCCGGCGTCATGCAGGCGCCGCAGCAGGCTCCCCACCGAAGCGAGGGCGGAACCCGTCATCGCCCAGCCGGGGAACGGCGGCAGAGGCACGTCCCCCGGGACGAACGTCAGCTGCTCGCGGCCGTCCGCGGTGAGACCGACGGGACTCGGCGCCGCGTCGAAGCCGTGCTCCTTCAGCGCCAGAAGATGGGCATGCAGGGCGCGCGCGTTGCGCGGTGCCGGGCGCTCGACCAGCGCACCGCGGCGGAAGACCGCCCCCGCGTTCATCATCCCGCCGACCAGCGCCTCGCCCTCAGCCGTCATGACGCTCACGCTACCGCCGGATCGCCCCCGCGCGGACACGTCCGGTGGACGGCTGTTGCCCGAAGCCGTCGGCCACTTGTCCGAACAGGCGCTTGCCTTGTCGGGACGGGGCGGGTTTCCTCGGGGGGAATCAGGCCATGCGGCGGTCGTGCGCCTTTCCGGCGTACCCGGGATCCGTGCAGGCGTTGTACTCGGGGGAGGGCCCATGAGGGAGAAGCTGCTTCTGATCGTCACCACAGTCGTGTTCGTAGCGGGCCTCGCGATGGGTGGCGTCACCGTGGGCGCGGCCGGAGCCGACGCCCGCTCGGGCGGGCAGGCCGTGACGGCCTCCGATACGCAGCACTGCTGCTGAGGCGCCGCTCATCCGGGAACCGCCATCGGGCAAGGCCGGTCGGCGCCGGCCCCGTGGCCGTGTGTCAGTCGAAGAGGGAGACGACTCCGATCACCCAGATCGCGAGGAACGCGAGGACCACCACCAGGCAGCCGGCGCCCAGCAGCACATCGCCCACCGACCACGGCTGGTGGGGCTCCGCGGACTCCTCCTCCAGACCGTCCCGGTAGGAATCCGGGTCGTCCCAGTCGACGGTACGCCCCAACTCCTCGGCGCACGCGGTCCGCACCGCCACCAGCTGACGCTCCGCGAAGACGCTGGAGGCCAGCGCCTCGGGGCCGCGCCAGGCGAGGGCCTTCATCCGCCACGCCGGAGACCCGTACCGCGCCTCGAAGGCGGCGGTCTCCTCGGCATCCCGGTCCTCCTCCAGGTACATCCAGCGTCCGGCCTCGGCCGCGTCGCCGTAGAGCCGGTACACCTCGGCCAGACGCCGGCGGAGCGTCAGGTCGTACGGGAAGGACGACACGAGACCGCGCAGACGCTGGCGCGCGAGGGGAACCCGGCCGGCGGCCAGGTCCGCGTCGACTCGGGCAAGGGTCTCACTCAGGGGCATGAACGTATGATCGGCCACCGCACCGAGTCACGGCGACCCGGTTTCGCGCACAGCACCCGCTCACTCCCGACGGGCATCGGCCGAACCCCGGCGGGACCGGTCAACGACACGTACCGCACGGCCTCTTGGCCCCTCCCCGCCGCACTTGTGACAGCCTTGTGACCGCGACTGTGACCTCTGCGACACACGCGGGGTGCGCACCCTGATGGGATGGCCGGATGCGCAGACCCGCTGACCTCCGCCGCCCTTCCGCCGCGCCCCTTCCCCTGCTGTCGGCCCTGGCCGCGACCGCCGTGCTGCTCACGGCGTGCGGGACGGAGCGCGCGGGGCCCGGGAGCACCGACGCCGGCGCGTCGGCGTCCCGGGAGGTCACGCGGATTGATGATCCGGGCAAGGACGGTGTACGGATCACCTCGCTGACCCTGTCGTCGGCCTCCCCCACGCCCACCCGCAGCGGCTACCTCGTCTCCGCCGACAAGCTCCCCACGGACTCGGACTCGGGGATCTCCGCGACGTACGAGGTCACCAACGACGGCACCGAGGCCTGGACCTACTCGGTCGACTTCACCTTCGTCAGCGCCGACGGCGGAGCCATGGCCAACCAGACCGAGACCGTCCGCGACGTCGGCCCGGGACAGACCGTACGCGGTACGGTCCGGGCCGGACACCTGCCGCCGTCCATGCCGCGGGTGACGGGCGCCAAGGTGTCCCGAGTGACCAAGGTCCCCGCGGGCGAGGCGCCGGCCGCACCGGGCACGTGTCCCGCTTCCGGGATCCGGATCAGCGCCGACCAGGGCGATGCGGCCATGGGGCTGCGCGTCGTGGGCCTGCACCTCGACAACTGCGGCAAGCGCGCCTACACCGTGGAGGGTTACCCGCTGCTGGAACTCCTGGACGACGCGTTCCGGCCCGTCGACGGCGTCCGGATCCTCCACGGCAGCGGTGAGATCACCACCGGCGCCGGGCCCGACGAACGGCCCCGGCCCGTCCGGCTGGAACCCGGCGAGTCGGCGACCGCCGGCCTGGTCTGGCGCAACACCACCGAGTTCGGCACGCCGGTGGACGTGCCCCATGTGCGGGTCCGGGCGCAGGCGGGCGCCGAGCCGGTGATGGTGACCCCGCACCTCGACCTCGGAACCACCGGAAAGCTCGGAGTCAGACCGTGGAAGAAGGCGGAACCCCGGGAACCGCTCGCCGGAAGGCAGACGGATAGTCCTTGAGCGAGCGACCGGCTGTCCACCCTTGGGACTCTGCCTTGGAGACGTCCAGGACGACGGAGTGCGCGAGTTGGTCGACGGCGTACCGGGTGAGCGGTGGCTCCGCGTGCGGCCGTAGCCGGGCCAGAGCCTGGACGGCGCCCGCCGCGGTCCGGGCCGCCGCCAGGGGGATGTGGCCGATGCGCGCCCGTACGCCGTGGGCGCGCAAGACCGTCCGGATCGCCTCGTCCCGGTCGTACGGCGCCGGGTCGGCGATGTTGTACGCCCCCGGCGGCCAGCCGGCGGCCGTCAGGCAGGCGTCGGCGAGGTTCTCGACCGCGGTCAGGCTGAGGCGGACACTGGGCCCCGGCAGCAGGAGCAGCCCGCGGCGGACACGGGACAGCAGCCGGGGCACCAGGTGCGGGTCCCCCGGGCCGTAGACGGCGCGGGGCCGCAGCACCACGGCGCCCGCGGCGAGCGCCAGCGCCTCCCCGGCGGCCTTGGTGCGCCCGTAGGCGTTCAGGTGGCCGCCCACCGGATGGTCCTCGGCGACGCGGGAACGCCCGGGGCCGGGCGCGTAGACGCTGGCGCTGCTCACCCACACCACCGGCCGGCCTCCGGCGGCCTGGAGCAGCCGCGCCGTGCCGTCGACGTTCACGGCGTGCATGGCGGCCTCGGCCGGGGAGCCGGGCACCGGGTCGCCGACGGCCGCCGCGCAGTGCACGACGAGGTCGGCACCGGACAGATCCGGGACCTCACGCGCGGCGTCCCAGGGGATGTGCCGGCCGACCGGGCCGGGGCGCCGCCCGAGACACAGGACGTCGGCGCCGCGCGCGGCGGCCGTCGTGGCGACGTACGAGCCGCAGAAGCCGCTCGCCCCGGTGACGGCGATCGTGGTCATCGGTTCTCCAGGGAATACCGGTTCTCCAGGGAGTGACGGGCGCCGGACGCCCGGACGGTGAGGGAACGCCAGCCCGGCAGGGCCGCGCCCCGGTCCACGCGGGCCCGCCGGACGGTGGGCCGGTACGGGGCGAGCGCGGCGAGGGCGTCGTCGAGCTGCGCGCGGGCCAGGCGGGCACCGGGACAGGCGTGGGCGCCGGCCCCGAAGACGAGCCGCGCCACGGCGGGCGGAGCCGGGCGCAGGGCGTCCGGTGGCTGGTCGTGGGCCCGTACGGCGTGCCGTGCCACCAGGATCAGGCGGTCCCCGGCCCGTACCGGGCAGCCGCCCAGGTCGGCGTCGGCCGCCGCCACGCGGGGCAGCAGCGGGGACGGGGCGGTCACCCGCAGCAACTCGCCCACCAGGGCCGGGCGCAGCCGGTCGTCGGCCGCCTGCTCCCACAGCCCCGCGTCGGCGCACCAGGCGGCGGCGCGCGGGAGGGCCGCGACCGTGGTGTTGACGGCGGCGACCGCGAGCACGGCCCGCAGGGCCGGTTCCGCCGTCGTGCCGGAGGCCGGGGCGAGCAGCGCCTCCAGCCGCGCCGTCGCCGCCCTGGCCGCGCGCGTGGTGCCCGGCGGACGGGGGCCGGGCAGGTGGTCGCGTACGGCGGCGGCCGCTGCCTCGGCGGCCGCCGAGGCGATGTCCTCCGGGTCGCCGGTGGCGCCCAGCAGCGCGCGGACGGTGGCGCCGGCCAGTTCCCGGGCCAGCGGTACGAGATCGACGTCGCGGCCCGCGCCGAGCGGGGCGAGGCGGCGGTGCAGGACGCCCTGCCACACCGGGCGCAGCCGCTCCACCCCGGCCGCGCCGAGGTCGCCGGCGACCGTGCGCCGGGTGGCGCGGTGTCCGGAGCCCTCCTGGTCGAACAGCGTGCCGCCCGTGGCCAGGTCACGGGCGGCGCCGCCGGTGGTGCCGGCGGCGGTGCGGTCCAGCGGGACACGGGTGAGGGCCTGCCGGTAGGGCCCGGTGCCGTGCACCAGCACCGCCGTGCCGACACGGGTGACCTCGTGGCGGCGGGCGGCGGCGAGGAGGGCGAACAGCACGGGGTGGGAGCGGGTGTACACGCGCCGGTCGCGGCGGCGGGCGCGGGCCAGGGACGGGGACGGTCGGTCGGTCAACGGACGTGCACCTGCTCGGGGTCGGCGGGCCGGTCGCGGCGGTCCCGGCACCACAGCAGGGGGCCCTGTGCGGTGAGGTGGCCGGAGCCGGAGTGGTCGGCGGCGAGGTGGCGGGCGGCGAGGCGCGCGGTCGCGGCGCGGTCGGGCTTCAGGGAGCGGCCGGACAGCGGGATGCCGGCGAGCAGCACCGCGTCCGGCCGGGCGGCCCCCATGCGCTCCAGCGGTCCGGCCAGCGCCGACCGCAGCGCGGCGCGGTCCGCCCCCGGGCCGGGCTGGACGACGGCGACCAGGCGTTCGTCACCGTCTCCGGCCGGTACGCCCACGAGCAGGGCCAGTTCGACGCCCGGTACGTGCAGCGCCGGCTCGTACAGCCCCGGGTAGATGTTCTCCGCGCGCCGCAGGACCATGTCCTTGCGGCGGCCCTCCAGCACGATCCGGCCGCCGTCCAGGCGCGCCCGGTCCCCGGTGGCGACCCAGGGGTCCGGGTCCTCGCCCAGGTAGCGGTCGCGGGCGGCGGGCCCGGACAGCAGCAGTTCCCCGGAGGCGGCGGTCCTGGCCGCCACGCCGGGCAGGGGGACGCCGACCAGGTCCCCCTCGCCGGTGAAAGCGGCCTTGTCGGCCTGCTCCACCGCCGCGGCCGGGAACAGCTCGGTCAGCGCGTAGACGCCCCACGCCTCCTGGGCGCCCGCCCGCTTGACGCGGGTGAGCAGCTCGGCGCTCGCGGGAGCCGACCCGGTCCACACCCGCCCGCCGAACCGGCCGCCCTCCGCCAGCAGCCGCCTCAGCTGAGGGGGTGTCAGATAGGTGGCCTGGGGAGCCAGCCGGCGCAGCTGACGGGACAGCACGCGCGCGGAGCGGGCGGGCAGCGCGACCGGTGCCCCGCTCGCGAGGGACGGCACGAGGACGAAGAAGGTGCCGCCGAGGACGGGCCGCCCGGCCTCGGGCCGCACCAGCTCGGCCACCGTGGCCATGCCGGCGGCGAGCGAGGAGCGGGTGTGCACCACCGCGCGGGGCCGGGCGGTGGTGCCCGAGGTGAACACGATGACCGCGTCACCGTCGCCGTCCACCGCGGGCGGCACTGCCACGGCCCGCACGTCCACGTCCAGGACCGGGGCGCAACCGGGCAGCCGGGGCCCCACCGTGGCCACCGGTCCCAGCTCGGAGAGGTCCGGCAGGGCCAGCCGGGCCCGGCGGGCGAGCGGGCGGGCCCATCCGGCGACCGCCTGGGCGGTGGCGTCGGCGAGGACGACGTCGGGACGGGCCAGGGCCAGCCGGGCGCGCAGCACGTCCGGACCGGCGCCCGGGTCGAGCACCGCCGCCCGCGCGCCGAGCCGGTACACGGCGAGCAGCACGGCCAGCGCCCGGGGCCCCGGCCGCACGGCGACGCCGACGGTGGCACCGGGTGCGATGCCCCGCGCGTGCAGGGCGGCGGTGTACCGGTCGGCGAGGCCGGCCAGGTCGCCGTAGGTGGCCTTGACGCGTACGGCCCCCGTGCGGGCGGTGCCGAGGACGGCGGGCCGGTCCGGGTGGCGCCGCAGGGTGTGGGCGAGGATGTCGAGCATCAGCGCGGGTCCTCCCCGTGGCGGCCCGGGCCCTTGTCGAGGTACCAGCGGGCGGTGCCGGCGAGGCCGTAGGCGCGCAGCCGGCGGGTGGAGTTCTCCACGACCATGTCGCGGGCGTGGACGATGGCGGTGGTGTGGCGGCGCACCCGGTTCAGGAAGAGACGGTCGGTGGGGGAGGGGCGGCGGGGCATCCCGCCGACGGCTTCGTAGAGCGCGGCGGTGACGGCCATGTTGTTGCCGGCGTGCATCCGGTACGGGACGAGGTAGCCGTGGCGGCGGTGGTGGGCGGGCCGGATCCGCCCGAAGAACGCGGCCGCGCGGACCAGGGCGCGGAAGGCGGCCCGTCCGAGCGGACCGTGTTCGTCGCGGCGCGCGTCGACGCGTCCGCACACCAGGCCCGCGCCGTGCCGCAGGGCGTCGCGGGCGCCGGCCGTCCAGCCGGGGCGCGGCAGGCAGTCGGCGTCGGTGCGGGCCAGCAGCGTCGCACCGTGCTCGATCGCGTACCGGAAGCCGGTGTCCACCGCGCAGCCCACCCCTTTCTCCGGTTCGCTGAGGACGTGGACCGGGAACGGCGCCCAGCGGGCGAAGTCGTACGCGATCGCGGCGGTGCCGTCGGTGGAGGCGTTGTCCACGACGACGAGGGTGAAGTCACGGTCACGCTGGGCCGCGAGCGCGTCCAGCGTGCCGCCGATGCGCGCGGCCTCCTGGTGCGCGGGCACCACCACCCACAGGGCGCTCATGCCTTCTCCCACACCATCGTCATGATGCTCACGCCGCCGCCCAGGCCCACGAACAGCACCCGGTCGCCGGGCCGCAACCCCTCGTGCACACGGTCGAGTTGCACACCCAGGGTGGCGCTCGCCATGTTCCCCAGCTCGGGGACCGTGACGACGAGCCGGTCCCGGGGCACACCGGTGAGCTCCACGAACCGCTCCAGGTACGGCACGGTGACCTGGTGCACCAGGATGTGCCGGAAGTCGCTCCACGCCAGCCGGGTGCGGTGCCGCATCCGGTCGAGCACCGACGTTCCGACCTTCTCGAACACCTCGCGCAACTCGCCGCCGTCACCGTGGAAGTACGTGTGCTCGTCCCCACGGGGATGGCGCGAACCGCCGCCGAAGATGCCCCCGACCGACCAGTGCCCGGAGTGCGTCTCGGTGTCCACGTCGAGGATGCCGCCCCGCTCCACCGCCTCCAGGACGACCGCGGCCCCAGCGTCGCCGAAGGTGTAGCCCGCGAATCCGTCCCGGAGCTCGCCGAGCCCGGACGGGGCGTGCCGCACCGCGCGGCTGGGGGTCTCCCCGGTGACGACCAGGGCGCGGCGGGCCCGGCCGGCGAGGATCATCGCGCGTGCCGTGTCGATGCCGTTGACGAAGCTGTTGCACGCGTTGGTCACGTCCAGCGCGTGGGCGCGGGAACCGAGTTCGGCCTGGACGATGTGCGCGGTCGCCGGTTCGACCACGTCCCGCGAGGCGGAGGCGAAGACCAGCAGGTCCACGTCGTACGGGGCGAGCCCGGCCCGGTTCAGCGCGACGCGGGCCGCCCGCACCGCGAGCGTCGAGGCGTACTCGCCCTCCGCGACCGCCCGGCGGGAGACGATGCCGGTGGCCCGTTCGAACAACCGGGCCGGCAGGGACAGCCCGGAGGCCGCGGCGATCCGCTCCCGCAGCTGCCGGGACGTCACTTCCCGCTCCGGCAGGCAGGAAGCCACCGCGGTGATGCCCGCCCGGCGCGCCGGGCCGTGAGCAGCGTGGTCTATGTGCATGAACGGGACGCTACGAGCGGACCACGGCAGCGGGCCTGAGCACGGGTACTCAACCGGCATGGGTGAAAACGACCACCGGGAAAGGGCGGTCGCACCCACTTCCGAACCCAGGGGGAGGTCCGCGGACTCCTGTTCCGGTCCGTGCCGTCGGCGGCCTGGAGGCGGTCTGTCGGTGGCCATGAGCGGTTTGTCGGTGGTTTGTCGGTCGGCGGGGGGAGGTTGGTGGCCGGCGGAGGGCTCCCGGCGGGGGCCGGCCGCCGGTATCGCATCGCTCCGGACTGTCCGCGGCGGTGCTCGCGGAGTGACCGCCGGGTGTCCGCCCGGTGGTACCGGACTCGGAAGGAAACCCCCATGGCTGTCGATGTCACGATCATCGGTGCCGGGCTCGGCGGTCTCATGCTCGCGCGTGTCCTGCGTGTGCACGGGATACCGGCCACGGTCTACGAGGCGGAGCCCTCCCCGGCCGCGCGCTCGCAGGGAGGGATGCTCGACATCCACGACTACAACGGGCAACTCGCCCTGAAGTCGGCCGGACTGATGGACGAGTTCGGCGGACTCGTCCTGGAGGGCCGTCAGGCGATGCGGTTCCTGGCCCCGGGCGGGACGGTCCTGTTCGACAAGGCCGACGACGGTACGGGAGGACGTCCCGAGGTACTGCGCGGCGAACTGCGGCAGATGCTGCTCGACTCGCTCCCGCCCGGAACCGTCCGGTGGGGGCACAAGGCCGTCCGCGTCCGCTCCCTCGGCGGCGGCCGGCACGAGGTGGTGTTCGCCGACGGCGGCACCGTCGTCACGAGCCTGCTGGTCGGCGCGGACGGCGCGTGGTCACGGGTGCGGCCGCTGCTGTCCGCCGCCACACCCCGGTACACCGGCAAGTCGGTCGTCGAGACCTACCTCTTCGACGCCGGCGCCCGCCACCCGGCCGCCGCGCGAGCCGTCGGCGGCGGGGCGATGATCGCGCACACTCCCGACCGGGACATCTTCGCCCACCGGGAGAAGGACGACACCCTGCACGCCTACATGGGGCTGACCGAGCCGGAGGACTGGTTCGCCGCCATCGACTTCACCGACGCCGCCGCGGCCACCGCACGGATCGCCCGGGAATTCGACGGCTGGGCACCGGAACTCACCGCACTGATCACCGACAGCGACACCGCACCCGTCCTGCGCCGCCTCTACGCCCTGCCGGCCGGGCACCGCTGGGACCGGGTGCCGGGGGTGACCCTGATCGGCGACGCCGCCCACCTGGCCGCCCCGAACGGCGAAGGCGCCAACCTGGCCATGCTGGACGGTGCCGAACTCGGTGAAGCCCTCGCCGCGCACCCCGGCGACACCGAGGCCGCGCTGAGCGCGTACGAGCGGGCCATGTTCCCCCGCAGCGCCGAGGCCGCCACCCTGGAAGGCGGCGGCCACGGGAGCGACTCCGACGGCCCCACACCCCACGACCTGATCGCCGCGTTCTCCCGGCACGAGGAGACCCGCCAGGACGCCACGCGCAGTTGACGCGGCGGATCCCGGCAGCGTCGCCGCGTTCTCCGTACCGCTTCCAAACGGACCGGCGCCCAGGCGATGGCGGCGGCGACGCGGCCGGGGGAGCCCGCTACAGCCCCTCGACGGGCGGGACGCCGAACTGCGCCTCGACGGCCCGGAACACCAACTCCCAGCCCTTGGCCTCGGTGTTCGTGTGCACGGCTATCGTCTGCTCACCGTCGGGAGTGCCGACGACGACCAGGTGGGACCCGTACATACTGCCGGCCATGCCGCGCAGCCGCGGTCCGCCGGTCACCGCCGGGTCCAGTTCGAACACGCCCAGACCGTAAGCGGAACGGGGCATCCAGTGGCCGCCCTCGGTGGAGACCCGAGAGGAGGAAGGCCCGGCTCCTCCAGCATCGACTGCCAGTTCTCCTTGGTCACGTCCGCGGGGTCGGCACCGTCCCGCAGGAACAGACCCGTGTACGCCCTCGGATGCGGCTCTACGGCGGCCACGGTGCTGCGGCTGGTGGCCGAGGGCAGGCGCCGGGCGTCAGGTCCCACCCGCCGCCAACGCGAGCCGGCCCAGTAGCATGCGTGGTCTCGGTCCCCCGACGCCGACCGGCCTGCCGTCCCCGTCGAGGGCCTGGACCGGCCCGAGCAGCGCTATCCGCATTCCCACCGAGCCAGTATCGGCAACTCGCGGGCGCCCGGCAGCCGTTGCGGGGGATCACCGTGCGCCGGATCGCCGCGCGCCCGGGGATCGCTGCCAGGCCGGGATTCACGGCTGCGACCGGCCGGGCGGCGAACTCCGGTGGCTGGAAAGGGAGTTCCAGCGGCCGGGCGGCGAACTCCGGCAGCCGGTCGGGTCCCCGTCCACGACGCACACGGTGGCCGCTGCCCGGCACCGGGCAGCGGTCTGGCACCGTCGGCCCGACTGTGCCTCAGCCGGTGTCGCGGACGGCGCGGGCGAGTGTGCGCAGTCCCTCGTCCGTCTCGTCGGCGGAGACGGTCAGGGGCGGCAGCAGCTTGACGACTTCGCTCCGGGTTCCCGACGTCTCCAGCAGGAGGCCCAGGCCGAAGGCCCGTCGGCAGACCTCGGCCGCCCGCTCCGCCCGGGAGAACTCCAGGCCCCAGACCAGGCCCCGGCCGCGGCAGCGCGCTCCGCCGGCACCGTCCTCGTCACAGAGGGCCAGCAGGGCCTGCTCGACCTGCTCGCCGCGGGCACGCGTGTGCTTCTCCAACTGGTCGTCGGACCAGTACATGTGGAGGGCGGCGGTGGCGGTGACGAAGGCGGGGTTGTTGCCGCGGAAGGTGCCGTTGTGCTCGCCCGGCTCCCACACGTCCAGCTCGGGCCGGAACAGGGTGAGCGCCATGGGCAGGCCGTAGCCGCTGATCGACTTGGACACGGTGACGATGTCCGGGGTGATGCCGGCCTCCTCGAAGGAGAAGAAGGCGCCGGTACGGCCGCAGCCCATCTGGATGTCGTCGACGATGAGCAGCATGTCCTGCCGCTCGCACAGTTCCTTCAGCGCGCGCAGCCACTCGGGCCGGGCGACGTTGATGCCGCCCTCGCCCTGCACGGTCTCCACGATCACGGCGGCGGGCTTGTCCAGCCCCGAGCCCTGGTCCTCGAGCAGCCGCTCGAACCACAGGAAGTCCGGGACCGTGCCGTCGAAGTAGTTGTCGAACGGCATCGGCGTGCCGTGCACCAGCGGAACGCCGGCGCCGGCCCGCTTGAAGGCGTTGCCGGTGACGGCGAGCGAGCCCAGCGACATGCCGTGGAAGGCGTTGGTGAACGACACGACCGCCTCGCGTCCCTTCACCTTCCGTGCCAGCTTCAGCGCGGACTCCACCGCGTTGGTGCCCGTCGGCCCCGGGAACATCACCTTGTACGGCAGGTCCCGCGGGCGCAGCACCAGGCGCTGGAAGGTCTCCAGGAACGCGCGCTTGGCGGTGGTGGCCATGTCGAGCCCGTGGGTGACGCCGTCCCGCTCCAGATAGTCGAGCAGCGCCCGTTTCAGCACCGGGTTGTTGTGGCCGTAGTTGAGGGAACCGGCACCGGCGAAGAAGTCCAGGTACCGGTGGCCGTCCTCGTCCACGAGGTGGGTGCCGTGCGCGCGGTCGAAGACCGCCGGCCAGCCTCGGCAGTAGCTGCGTACCTCGGACTCCAGGCTCTCGAAGATGCTCAGGTCGGGCGGCATGATGGTCATGCGTGCTCCCGGGGGTCGTCAAACGGCTGTGGTCGACGCGGAAGGTGCGGGGGTGCGGGGGTACGGGGGTACGCTGCGCCCGGCTCGGGCGAGGCGCGGACAGGGGGCGCCCGGTCTCTCAGCGCGCGCGGTCCGAGTCGGTGGACCGCGCGGAGACCGGGGCGGGCTCGGGACGACTCTCCTCGGGGCCGTCCGGCGGTGGCGGGCCCGGCCGGACGAAGCCGGGCCGTGCGGCCAGCAGACCGCAGACGAGTTCGGGCACCACCAGCAGGAGCAGCAGCCAGATCGACGCCTCCCAGCCGCCGGTGACGCTGCGCAGCACACCGAAGGTGAGCGGACCGGAGGCGGCGAGGAGATACCCGCCGGACTGGGCCATCCCCGAAAGCCGCGCCGTGACAGCGCCGTTGGGGGACCGGAGGCTGAGCAGTGTGAGGGCGATCGGGAACGCGCTGCCCGTGGCGACTCCGAAGACGGCGGTCCAGACCCAGCCGGCCCGCGGAGCAAGGAGGAGGCCGACGAGCCCGACCGCCATCAGGGCGACGGCCCCGAGGACCAGCGGCCGCTGGTCGCGCATGCGGGCCGCGACCACCGGTACGACGAAACCGAGAGGGATGCCGATGACGATGATGACCGAGTTCATCATCCCAGCGGTGGCGGCCGTGAACCCGTGGTCGTGCATGATCTCGGGCAGCCACGCCGTCAGCGTGTAGAACATCAGCGACGTCATGCCCATGAACACCATCACGGCCCACGCCAGCGGCGAGCGCAGCAGCGAGCCCTGTTCCGCGGCGGCCCCGCTCGCCGCGTCCGGGGATGTGCCCGCCGGGGTCCGCGGCCGGCCGGCCGCGGCGGACGGGCCGGCGCCGGCGCCGGCGGACGGGGCGGCCTCGGCGGCCGCCCGCTCGGGCCGGTGCGTGCGCGCGCGGAGCGCCAGCGGGCCCCACACCAGTGCCGCGACCAGCGCCGGCACCGCCCACGCGGCCAGCGCGGGCCGCCAGCCGCCCAGGTGGTCCAGGGGGACGGCCAGGCCCGCCCCGGCGGCGCCGCCGACCGACAGCAGCATCATCGACAGGCCGGTGAGCGGTCCCACGCGGTCGGGGAACCCGCGCTTGATGACCGCCGGCACCAGCACGTTGCCCGTCGCCATCCCGGCCGCGGCCAGCACCGTGCCGGAGAACAGCGCGGTCTGGGCGGGCACCACGCGCAGCAGGAGCCCCGCCGTGATCACCAGGAGCGCCGCGGTGATCGCCGCCTCGGTGCCGATCCGGCGGGCGAGCAGGGGGGCGAGGGCGGAGAAGAGGCCGAGGCACAGCTCCGGCAGCGTGGTGAGCACGCTGACCTCGACACCGGTGAGCCCGAACGTGTCCTGGAGTTCGCCCAGGAGCGGGGGGACGCCGGTGATGGCCGCCCGCAGGTTGAGGGTCAGCAGGACCAGGCCGGCGAGGGTCCAGATCGCTGCGGAACGAGTGGTACGGGGAGAGGAGGTCATGTCGCCTTCGTCCTGCGCGGCAGCGTGTCGGACATCGGGTGCGGACGGCGGGAGGCGCCCCGCCACGGTCCCGGCCCGGCCTGCGGGACCAACCGAGTCGGCAGGGCCGGTGGGACCAACCGAGTCGGCAGGGCCGGTGGGACCGGACCGGCGGGGGCCGTCCCGTGGGCGGGGATCAGCCGGGGAACTCCCGGTTGCCGAGGTGCTGCGGACGCGGCCTGGCCGCCGCGAACGGGGCCTCCAGTGTGTTCTCCACGCTGTTGTAGACGATGAAGATGTTCGAGCGCGGGAACGGCGTGATGTTGCCGCTGGAAGCGTGCAGCAGGTTCGAGTCGAACATCACCGCGGTCCCGGCGGGGCCCGTGACCTGCTCGATCCCGTGCTGCTCGGCCATCCGGGACAGGTGCTCCTGAGCGGGGGAGCCGACGGGCAGGCGCTCCACGCGCAGCGACTCCTTGTGGTAGTCGGGCGGTGTCTCCCCGACCGTGGGAACGAACGTCCTGTGGGTGCCCGGCATGACCATGAGCGGGCCGTTGCACGGCAGGTTCTCGCTCAGCGCGATGGACACGCTGAACGCCCGCGGCCGGGGCATGCCGTCCTCCGAGTGCCAGGTCTCGAAGTCGGAGTGCCAGTCGAACGGAGCGCCGCCGAACCCCGGCTTGTAGTTGACCCGGCTCTGGTGGATGTACACGTCCGAGCCGAGGACCTGCCGGGCGATGTCCGTGAGCCGGGGCGAGTGCAGCAGATCGGCGAACAGGTCGCTGACCTTCTCGACCTCGAACACCGAGCGCACCCGGTCGGACCCCGGCTCCAGGATCACGCGTTCACTCGCGCGCAGCGCCGGGTCGGAGCCGAGCCGCCGCAACTCGGCGCGGAACGCCTCCACTTCCCGCGGCGACAGCAGGTTGTCGAGGACCAGGTAGCCGCTGGATGCGTAACGGGCCAGCTGCTCCTCGCCGAGCGGGCCCGGCGCGTCACCCCACACCACGGGATCGACCCGCGGCTGGGGCACGGCCTCGCCGGTGACCCGGGTCGGGTACAGGTCGGGACGCACAGTGGTGTTCATACAGCGCTCTCCTTCGGAGCCGTTCGTGCGGTGCGGGTGCCCGGTTGGGCGGCCGGGCTGCCGTCTCAAGCCGTATCCGCGCCCTCCGCTTCGGTGAGCAGCGGGTACGTGCCGTTCTCGTCGTGGTCCTCCCGGCCGGTCATGGGCGGGTTGAAGACGCAGATGTAGCGGGAGTCGGTCCTGGGGCGCAGGGTGTGCCGTTCGTGGCCGTCGAGGAGGTACATCGTCCCGGGGGTGAGCCAGTGCTTCTCCCCGGTCTCCTCGTTGGTCAGCTCCGACTCCCCTTCGACGCACAGCACCGCTTCGATGTGGTGGGCGTACCACATGAACGTCTCGGTGCCGGCGTAGACGGTGGTCTCGTGCAGGGAGAAGCCGGCCCGCTCCCGGGCGAGGACGATCCTCTTGCTCTCCCAGGTGCCGGACCTGGACTTGACGTGCCGGTCGGTTCCCTCGATGTCGCTGAATGAACGGACGATCACGACGGGTCATGCCCCCTTGAGTCATGGGTGGGCGAAGCGGCCTCGCTCGACGGCGCGGGCGACTGTCCTCGGACGCTCGGCCGAATGCGCGCCGGGTGGGACGGGCAGGGCCGACAGTACGGCGCGGGCCGTGAACTCGGCGGCCCGCAGGAGGGAAATACGGCCACGCGTGATCCTGGCCGGACCACTCACCCCTGTCGCCGGCGCACCGCGGAATTGCGGCGTCCGCCTGGTCAGCCCATTAGACCAACAGGGGCGCCGGGTATCAACCATGGGCCGTCGAACGGCCGTTGCCGCACCCGGCCGCACATTTCCGGCCAACTGGCCCCTGTGTCAGATGAGTTGATCTTGGCGGGCCGCTGTGTACCCCTATCCGCCGACACCACGCCGGGGAAGGACACCTGCTTCACAAAACCTTCGAATCGCCACACGCGCCCCTGCCGGTTCCACCCCTGTGACGCCTCGCCGCCCCCCTGCGGAGGCAGGCGTACCGGGGGCGTCCGCGGCACGGCCGGTTCCGATCGGTGGCGGGCCCGCGCCCCCTCCAGGAATGCCACGCTGACACCGCTACGACGAGAAGTTGTCCGGACGCAGCAGGCGGACGGCGTGTCGGAGACCATCCGCGTGCACCGTGATGCGGACATACCGGCTGGGGGCCGATATGGAAGCTCAGCTCGACCACAGCGATCGATCGGGAGGCCTGGTGCTCGGCGGCCCAGTGCCTCATCTAGTCCCCGTAGACCAGCTTCAGCCGGCCGATTCCCCCCGCCTCGCGGGAGAGGACGAGCAGCATGCGCGGAGGCTGGCCGAGAGCGAGACCGAATGGCCGCCGATCCTGGTCCACCGGACCACCATGCATGTGATCGACGGAATGCACAGACTCCGCGCGGCCAAGGAGAAAGGGTGGCACTCCATCAGGGCGGAGTTCTTCGACGGCACCGCCGAGGCGGCCTTCGTCGAAGCCGTACGGGCCAACATCCGGCACGGCCTCCCCCTGTCCCTGGACGACCGGCGGTCGGCGGCCGAACGCATCGTCACCACCCGGCAGGACATGTCCGACCGGGCGATCGCCGAATGCACGGGACTGTCCACCAAGACGGTCGGCGGCATCCGCCGACGGCTGAACGGCGACTCCTCGCGCCAGGAGGTGCGGCTGGGCAGGGACGGCCGTCGCCGGCCGCTCAGCGCCGCCGAGGGAAGACGGCGGGCGGCCGAGGCGCTGACGGCCCGCCCGCACGCCCCGCTGCGGCAGATCGCGAAGGCGGCGGGGGTCTCCGTGGGCACCGCACACGACGTCAGGGAACGGATGCGGCGCGGCGAGGACCCCGTCGCGCCCAGGGACCGCGGAAAACCCCGCCGGCCCGGCGGTCACCAGGAGCCGGAGGCGGTGCCCGGGGACCCCGCAGTCACCGCCGGGGAACAGGAGCGGAAGTCGCGGAACATGAGGGCCCGGCTGCAGTCGTTGCGGCGGGACCCCTCGCTCAGGTTCTCGGAATCGGGCAGAGAGCTGCTGCGGTGGCTCTTCCTGCAGTACCAGGCCAAGGCGAAATATCCGCACGTCGTCGAAAACATTCCGCCGCACCTGGCGGCAACGGTCGCCGAACTGGCCATCCAGTGCGCGGAGATGTGGCGCAGCCTCGCCGAGGAACTCGAAGACCGCGCGGGACGTGCGGACTAGCGGGCACCACGGTGTTCAACCGATGACAATCCACACTTGAACAGGGCGTCGGCTCAACGCGGCAGCGCGAAGCGGAGCCCCTCGTCGCCGGGTTGTTCAACCCCGGCGAGCGAGGGGCTCCGCTGGTTTTCCGCGGGTGGGGTCTGAAAACTGGTGTCCCGGACGCGTTCAGACGCCGGCGGGCCCTTTTCCTTGGAGGACATGTGCTTTTCTCGTTCGCGCCGACGACGGCCACGCCACTCGCGGCTCACGAATTGCTGGTCTTTCTGCTCCAAGTGGCATTGCTGTTGTTGTCGGCGCTGTTCCTCGGCAGGATCGCCGCCCGCGCCGGCCTGCCCGCGGTCGTCGGTGAACTCCTCGTGGGCGTCGTCCTCGGCCCCTCCGTGCTCCAGCGCCTGGCGCCCGGCCTGTCGGGCTGGCTCTTCCCCGGCGGCCGGGAACAGGCCCACCTGCTGGACGCCGTGGCCCAGCTCGGCGTGCTGCTGCTCGTCGGAGTCACGGGCATGCACCTGGATCTGGGGCTGGTCCGCCGGCGCGGCAGGACGGCCGTACTGGTCAGCGCCGGCGGCCTGGTCGTACCGCTCGCCCTCGGTGTCGGTACGGCGTTCCTGGTGCCCGCCGCACTGGTCCCGGACGGCACCGAACGGGGCGTCTTCGCGCTGTTCCTCGGCGTTGCGATGTGCGTGAGCGCGATCCCGGTCATCGCCAAGACGCTGATGGAGATGCGGCTGCTCCACCGCACCGTCGGCCAGCTCACCCTGACCGCGGGAGTGATCGACGATGTCTTCGGCTGGTTCACGCTGTCCGTCGTCTCGTCGATCGCCGTCACCGGCATCAGCGGCGCACCGGTCGTGACGGCGCTCGCCTCGGTGGCGCTCGTGGCCGTCGTGGCACTGACCGCCGGGCGGTGGGCGGTCCGGCACGCCTTCCGCCTGGCGGGCGCGAGCCGGGAACCGGGAGTGCCGGCCGCCACGGCGGCCGGGGTGATCCTCCTGGCGGCGGCCGCCACCCACGCGCTGCACCTGGAACCGGTACTCGGCGCGTTCCTCGGCGGTGTCCTCATCGGACGGGAAGGCAAGGTCGAGCCGGCCCGGCTGGCGCCGCTGCGCACCATCGCCCTGTCCGTGCTGGCGCCCGTCTTCTTCGCCACCGCGGGACTGCGCATGGACCTCGGCGCGCTGGCCGATCCCGGCGTCGCCCTGGCCGGCCTCGGCGTGCTCGCGGTCGCCGTCCTCGGCAAGTTCCTCGGTGTCTGGGCCGGCGCGGGCCTGAGCGGCCTCGGCCGGTGGGAGGCGCTGGCCCTGGGGGCCGGGCTCAACGCGCGGGGCGTCATCGAGATCGTGGTGGGAATGGTGGGGCTGCGGCTCGGCATTCTCAGCGTGGCGGCGTACACCATCGTGGTGCTCGTCGCCGTGGTGACATCTCTCTTGGCCCCGCCGATCCTGCGCATGGCGATGTCGCGCGTCGAGCGAACGGCCGAGGAGGAAATCCGGGAGGCCGAGCAAAGGGAGTGGAGCACACTGTCCTGAACCGGCGCCTCCCGGGCCTGTTTGACACATCGGAATGCGGTCCGGCACATTCGAGACCGGATGCCGATGCGTCACGGAACGCGGAATCGCGTGGCCCGAGAAAAAGACGCGGGGCACAACTCCGAGAGTTGATTGCCTCTTTGAGTGCGGCGTCCATCACCATCGGAAATGCGCCGCCCCGGAAAACGCGCCCACCCCACTTCGGAAGGTATGGCGACCATGAACGACCGGATTCTCACTCTCATCCAGGACGTCATCGAGGAGGTCAACGAACGCAGGGACGAGAAGATCCCCGTCACGGAACTGTCCTCCCTCGCCCTCTACGGGGACAACGGAGTCTTCGACTCCATGCAGCTGGTCAACTTCCTGACGCAGGTGGAGGAGGCCGTCGAGGACGCGTACGGCGAGGAGATCTCGCTGACCTCCGAGAAGGCCGTCTCGCAGCGGGTGAGCCCGTTCGGCAGGGTCAGCCGGCTCGTCGAGTTCGTCGAGGCCGAGCTGGCCGAGGCCGGTGTCGCCGTCTCCCAGCCGGTGTGACCGGCACGGGCCGCCTGATGATCGCCCTAGTCACCGGAACCAGGACCGGCGTGGGAAAGGCCCTGGCCGAGCACTTCCTCGACCGCGGGGACACGGTGATCGGCTGCAGCCGCAGGCCGTCGGGCATCCGGCACCCCGCCTACCGCCATCACGAGATCGACCTGACCGACGCCGCACAGACACGGTCCATGTTCCGCGCCGTGCGCCGCGAGTTCGGCCACCTGGACGTGCTGGTCAACAACGCCGGCACCTCGGTCATGAACCACTTCATGATGACGCCGGAGAAGACGGCCCGTGCCGTCTTCGACCTCAACTTCTTCGCGGTGCTCAACTGCTGCCGGGAGGCTGCCAAACTCCTGCAGAAGAGCCCCGAGGGGTCGGCGGCGATCCTCAACGTCTCGACGGTCGCCGTGCCGTGGGCGCTGGACGGCCAGCTCGTCTACTCGGCGAGCAAGAGCGCCGTGGAGCAGCTGACCCGCGTCATGAGCAAGGAACTCGCCGTGTTCGGCATACGGGTCAACGGCATCGGTCTGCCGCCGGTGCGCACCGTCCTCACCCGCACCCTCGCCCCGGAGACCCTCGACGCCGTCGTGGAGCGGCAGACGATCGGGCGGCTGTGCGAGATGGACGACATCGTCGGCCCCGTCGACTTCCTGACCACGGGCCACTCCGCCTTCGTCACCGGAGAGACGCTGTATCTGGGAGGAGTCCAATGAGGGACACCCTGACCGACAGGCTGGAGCGGTGGGGCGACCGCACCGCCGTCGTCCGCCACCCGTCGAGCCACACCTACGCCGAACTGGCCGGCGAGATCCGGCGGATCGAGACACTGCTGGACGAGGCGGGAGTGAAGCCGCACGACGCCGTCGTCCTGAAAGGGGACTTCTCCTTCTCCCAGATCGCCGCGCTCTTCGCGCTCTACCGCCGCAAGGCCGTGGTGGTGCCTGTCGTGACGTTCACCGAGACGACCCTGGAGGCCGTCCGCGACGCCTGCCGCCCCCGGTACGTCGTGGACGCGGCGGAAGACGTCACCGTCGCACCGTTCGACTCGCCCCCGGGCGAGGCATCGGAACTCTACGGAGCCCTGATCGCGTCCGGCTCGGCCGGGCTCGTCCTCCTCTCCAGCGGATCGACGGGGGCGCCCAAGGCGGTCCTGCACGACTTCGACGCCCTGGTCGCGGAGAAGATCGGCACGGGCGAGCGCGTGGGCAGGAAGCCCCCGCACATCCTGCTGTTCCTGCTGGCCGACCACATCGGGGGGATCAACTCGCTGCTCGGCGTCGTACGCGGCGCGGCGACCGCCGTGGTGCCGGCCAAGCGCACACCCGAGGAGATCTGCCGGCTGGTCGAGCGGTACGGCATCCGCCTCCTGCCGACCAGCCCGACCTTTCTCAACCTCATCCTCATCGGCGACTTCCACGAGAAGTTCGACCTCTCCAGCCTGCGGCTGATCACCTACGGGACCGAGCCCATGCCGGAGGAACTGCTGAGGCGCGTCCACGCCGCCTTTCCGCGGGCCAGGCTGCTGCAGACGTTCGGGACCAGCGAGACCGGCATCTCCACCACGCAGAGCGAGTCGTCCTCCAGCACGTACTTCCGGATCTCGGACGAGGGAGTCGAGTACCGGGTGGTGGACGGAGAACTCCAACTGCGCACCAGGACCCAGTTCATGGGCTACCTCAACTACTCCGACGAGGCCGTCACCGCCGACGGCTGGTTCCGCACCGGAGACCTCGTGGAGGAGAACGCGGACGGCTACATCAAGGTCAAGGGCCGCGCCAAGGAGATCATCAACGTCGGCGGCGAGAAGGTCCTCCCGCTCGAACTCGAATCGATCCTCATGGGCAGCCCCCGCATCGCCTACTGCGCCGTCTACGGAAAGCCCAACTCCATCACGGGCCAGGCCGTGCACGTCGACGTCAAACCCGACGGCGCGATGAGCAGGGCCGAAGTCCGCCGCCACGTCCGCGAGTTCCTGGACGGCAAGGTCGAACCGTTCAAGATGCCCGCCAAGGTGACCGTGATCGACGAGATACCCGTATCGGCCCGGTTCAAGAAGAAGAGGAGCCGGCCGTGACCGACGTCGTCGTCATAGGGGCGGGCAAGTTCGCACGGGAAGTGGCCCGTTACGCCGAGGACTCCGGGTTCGTCGTCGCACGCCACCTCGCCGTCGAGGGGGAGGAGGTGCACGCGCCGGACGGAACCTGGACCAAGCTCGCCGCGCATCCGCCCGAGGAGGGAACGAAGGTCGTGCTCGCCGTGTCCGGCACGAAGCAGCGGCGGGAGATCGTCGAGGAGTACATCACCCCCCGCGGCTGGCAGGCGGTCAACGTCGTCCACCCCTCCTCACGGGTCGACCCCGCGGCGATCGAAGGACAGGGCAACATCATCGGGCCGGACAACTACGTCGGCGTGCGCACCGTCCTCGGAAGCTACAACGTCGTCAACTACCGGTGTACGTTCGGACACCACTCCCGGATCGGCTCGGGCAACTTCTTCGCCCCCAACTTCCACGCCGGCAACAGCGTGGAGATCGGGGACGGGAACTTCTTCGGCCTGGCCTGCACCGTAGCCCCCGAGGTCCGCATCGGCGACGCCTGCCGGTTCCAGGCGGGCCTGACGCTCTTCGAGAACGCCGCGAGCGGATTCTCCTACCTCTCCCCGAGTCGCATCAAAGCCATCAAGTCCACCGAGTCGTGAAGGAAGCGCCCATGAACGGATCGACCGTCGCCATCATCGGGGCCGGCCCCGCCGGCTGCACCGCCGCCCTCACCCTGCAACGGCTCGGGCACACACCGGTCGTCTACGAACGTGACACCTTCCCCCGCTACCGGGTCGGCGAGTCCTTCCTCCCCGGTTCGCTGTCCATCTTCCACCGGCTCGGCCTCCAGGACAGGATCGACGCCGCCGGTTTCGTCAAGAAGCCCTCGGCGACGTTCCTGTGGGGACGCGACGAGGCCCCGTGGACCTTCTCCTTCACCACACCGCGGACCTCGCCGTGGGTCTTCGACCACGCCATCCAGGTGCAGCGCAAGGAGTTCGACCAGCTGCTCCTCGACGAGGTCAGGGACCGCGGCATCGACGTGCACGAGAACACACCGGTGTCCCACGTCGACATATCGGACCCCGGAAAGGTGTCGCTCACCGCCGGCCGGGGAGAGACCGCGAAGCGCCTGGAGTTCGACTTCGTGATAGACGCCGGCGGCTCCAACGGACCACTGGCCCGGAAGCTCGACGTACGGCGCTACGACGAGTTCTACAAGAGCTTCGCCATCTGGTCGTACTTCCGCCGCCCCGACCCCTTCGAGGGCGACCTCAAGGGGACGACGTACTCCATCACCTTCGAGGACGGCTGGGTGTGGATGATCCCGCTCAAGGACGACCTCTTCAGCGTCGGACTGGTCGTCGACCGCTCCAAGGCGGCCGAGGTGAAGCAGGCCGGCCCCGAACGCTTCTACCGGGACACCCTCGCCAAGGCCGACCGCGCCAAGGAGATCCTGGGGGACGCCGAGATGGTCGAGGAGGTACGGGTCGTCCACGACTGGTCGTACGACTCCGAGGTGTACTCCGGCGGACGCTACTTCCTCTCCGGCGACTCCGCCTGCTTCACCGACCCGCTGTTCTCCCAGGGCGTGCACCTGGCCACGCAGTCGGCCGTCTCCGCCGCCGCCGCGATCGACCGGATCTCCCGGTGCGAAGCGGAGAGCGACGAGGTCCACGCCTGGTACAACCGCGCCTACCGGGAAACCTACGAGCAGTACCACGAGTTCCTCGCCTCCTTCTACACACTGGCCTCCTTCACCGAGCCGGAGTCCGAGTTCTGGTCGAAGCGGCGCATCAGCACATCCGACGACGGGCGCCTGAACCGCAAGCGCTGGTTCACCCGGCTGGCCGCCTCCAGCGAGGACGGCACCCTGTCGGTGGCCGACTTCCGCGACCGCGCGACCACCATGATGAGCATCGGGCGCCACCAACGGATGGAACTGAGCGACGAGTTCACCGACGAGGAGCTGAACCCCGCCCGGGTGCGCTGGATCAGCCAGCTGACCAAGCGGCTCAACCGCATCAAGCGCCTGGAGTGGAACGGCGAGGAGGTGACCCTCAAGCCGTACTACAAGGTGGACCCCGAGACGTTCCGCCTGGAGCCCAGGCAGGTCCTCGCCAACGAGGACGGCCTCGACATGATCAAGTGGCCCCTGGAGGAGCGGCACCGGCAGATCTTCAGCCGTCTCCTCAAGGAGGAGGTCGGCTACAAGGAGCTGATCCGCGAACTGAGCGACGCCGACCAGCAGGAACTCAGCTCACAGATTGTCATCCGCCTCATGGAGGCCGGCCTGCTGACCGGCTACGACAAGAACGGCGAGCGGGTCGTCATCCAGGACCGCCTCCGCTTCGACGGCGTGGGAACCGAGTACGAGGTCTGACGCGGACGCGGGACGCCCACCGTCTGACGTTCACCGCCGGACGCCGGAACGTTCGAAGCCGGAGCGTCGAAGCCGGTGGGCGCCGCCGCGGACCCGGCAGCCGGGTCCGCGGCGGCGCTCCGGGAACGGTCCGGAGCCGGCCCGTACCCCGCCGAAAACCGTCCGCCACCACCGCCGGAAGGGGGAGCGAAGTGCCGGCCGTCGACGCCCTGCCCGCCGCCGGGGAGTGCCACCTCTGGTCGGTGCCCGTCCGGACACGCCCCGAGTGGGAGACCCTGCTGGCCCCCGACGAGGCGGCCCGCGCCGCGGCGATGCCCGGGGGCGGACGGCGGGACCTGCTCGTCACCTCGCGCGCGGCGCAGCGCCTGGTCGCCCACCGGTACACCGGCAGGCCGGCCGGGGACCTGCGCATAGAACGCACCTGCCCCCGCTGCGGCGCCGGGCACGGCCGCCCCCGGGTCGTCCACGGCGGATACGACTACTCGGTCACCCACACCCGCCACCGGGTCCTCATCGCGGTCGTGACCCAGGGCCTCGTGGGCATCGACCTCGACACCTCCCCGTACCCGGGTGTCCCGCGGCGTCTCATCGCCCGTACGGCGACACCCGGCGAACGCGCGGCCCTGACCCGACTGCCCGCGCGGGAGGTGCCGGAGGCGTTCACGCGGCTGTGGTCGAGGAAGGAGGCCGTCGCCAAGCTCACCGGACACGGGCTGGCCGCCCGGCTGAACCGGATCGAGGTGCGGGGTGATCTCGCCCGGCCCGAGGGGAGCCCCGCCCAGGACTGGCCCGCGTTCCCGATCCACCTGCGGGACGCCCGGGTGGAGGGCGGCCGGATCGCGGCCATCGCCAGCACGTGTCGGATCACCGCTCTCGAACCGCGGTCGCTGTCCGCCCCGGCCGCCACCAGGAACGCCCGATTCGCCTGACGCGAAGGGAAGAACGATGACAGGCTCACCGTCGGAGAAGACCGCCACCGGCGTCCGCTACCGCACACCCGTTCCGGAAGACGCCGTAGCCGTCTGGCGGATGGTGCTGGACGAGCCGATGCTCGACGACAACAGCTCGTACCACTACCGGCTCTGGTTCCGGGACTTCGCCGAGACGTCCGTGGTGGCCACCGTCGGCGACGACATCGTGGGCTTCCTGACCGGCTACCGCCGGCCCGACGCGCCCGACACGTTCTTCATCTGGCAGGCGGCGGTCAAACCCGGCAACGGCGTCTCGGGCCTCGGCATCGACCTCCTCGTGCACGCGATCGACCTCCAGCTGGCCACGGGGGCGAAGTACGTGGAGACGAGTGTCTCCCGGGAGAACAAGGCGATCGTGATGCTGCTGCACATGGTCGCCACGACGTACGACGCCGACACCCACAGCGAACTGCTGTTCCGCGCGGAGGACCTCCCGGGCGGCGACCACGACGAGGTCCTCCACCGCATCGGGCCCCTGAACCCGCGCACGGCCTGAGACCCGGGGAAGGGCGCGGGGCGCCGCCGCCGGTGAGCGTGTTCAGCTTGTCGATCTGCCGTTGTGGGGACAACCGTCTTGAGCGGACGGGGGCTACGGGGGAATGGCGATGCTGTACGAAGGGCTTCATCTGGCGGCACTGGTCCTGACGGCGGGCGCGATCGGGTACCGGCTCGTCGTCGCCGTGAGGATCATCGTGACGCTGAGGGCGGAAGTGACGATCCGCGAGGATCTGTCCGTGGAGGAGCTGGCCTACCTCGCGGGCGGGCCGCGCCGGGTGGCGGCGACGGTGCTGTTCCGGATGGTGCGGCAGGGCGGTCTGGTCTTGGCGGCGGACGGCACGGTCACCGTCCCTGACGGGGTGTACGCGACAGGCCCGGCGGCCGGTGTCGAGCAGGCGCTCGTCGAGGCGGCGGGCATCTCCCGCACCGAACGGGTGGGCAAGCTGGTCGCCCGGACCGCCACGAGCCGCGCGGTGCGGGCCGTCGGCGACCGCCTGCGGGCGGAGGGCCTGCTGATCCGGACCGCCCTGCGGCGCGCGCAGTATCGCGCCCGGCGCCTGCTGTGGTGGTCCGCGGCCCTCGCGCCCGTGCCGACGGTGTGGGAACTCACCGCCGGGACCACCGACCGTTGGTGGGCCGGTGTGGTCCTGTCGGCCGGCGCGGCCCTCACGGCCGTGCTCGTCAAGCCGTCCCCGGCCTGGGTGCCGCACCGCGTCCGGTCGACGCTCGGCATCCTGCGCGGCGAACGCGAGCGTCCCCCCGCGTGGCGCCGGACAGGCGCCCTGGCCGCCCTTGCCGTCACCCCTGTCGGCGCGGTGGCCCTCGGCGGACTGTCCGCCGCGCGGGAGCCGGAATTCAGGGAGCTGGTCACACCCGAGACCTGGCGGGCCGGCGACCCCGCCTTCGGTGACGGCTCCGCCACCGGGCACGGCACGTTCGCGCACTGGGGTTCTTGCGGGTATGCCGGAGTGTGCGGCGGAGGCGACGGCGTCGGTGGCGGTGACGGCGGTGGGGGCGGAAGCTCGGGGGACTGAGGACGAACAGACCGGATCGCGCGCCCACCCCGGATCCGCTGGGGCAGGTTCTCTTCGGATGGCCTGGCGAGTGGTCAGGTCGTCAGTCGGCGTACGACGGTGGCCACGAGCGCCGCGCCGACGAGGACGGCCGGCAGGGGCAGTCGGCACCGGCGGAGCAACGGGACGGCCGTCAGGGCCGCCAGGAGGGCGGGGTCCACCGTCCGCCACCTGTCACCGGCGACACCGGTCGTGACGAGACCTGCCAGCAGGGCGGGGGCCATGAGCGCGACCACCGCCCGGGTACGAGGCGACAGTTCGCGCTCGCCGAGCGCCGTCGGGCCGGCGGCCTTGAGAGCGAAGCCGAGGACGGCGACGGCTGCGATGGCCGGCCAGGGGGTCACCGCACGGGCTCCGTTCCGCGCTCGTCGTTCGCCTGCGGCCGGCGCGGACCGCCCCGGTCCTCCTTCGGCAGGGGGCGCGCCAGGGCCACCAGGGAGGCGCAGGCGGCGCCGATCAGCGCCGGCCCGGCGGGGAGGAGGAAGGACAGCCCCGCGGCGATGACTCCGCCCACCAGCGCGGTCGTCCAGTAGGAACGGTCGGCGCCCGGCGCGTCGAGAAGGAGGAACAGGAACATGGCGGGCGCCACCACGTCCAGGCCGAGAGCGTCCAGCAGACGGGGACTGGGCGCCAGCACCACACCGAGCGCCGTGCCCACGACCCACAGGACCCACTGGACGGTGCTGGCGGCGAAGAGCACCCGCCGGTCGAAGCGACCACCCCCCAGGTGCGCGGCGGCCCACGAGCCGTCCACCACCGCCTGGGCCTCCACGGCCCGGCGCAACCGGCCTCCGCGGAGGGCACCGGAGGCCGCCACGCCCATGGGCAGGAAACGCGCGTTGACGAGGGCGGCGGCGACGACGGCCGACGCGACCCCGCCGCCCGCGCCGAGCGCCGAGACGAGGGCGAACTGCGCCGAAGCGGAGAAGACGGCCATCGAGCACAGGACGGCGCCGGCCGCCGCCCAGCCCTGCGACTGGGTGATCGCCCCGAAACTCACCGCCAGCAGGAACGAAGCCGTCCCGAGCGCGCACCCGACGCGCAGTCCCGCGCGCAGGCCTTGTCGGGGTAACGCGCCCTGGTGAGGGGCCAGTTCCTTGGACATGACCCACAGCCTAACAGGCATAAGCATGTATGACCATTAGGTAGCGGTTCGTTAGGGTGGTGAAGGTGAACAGAGCCCAGGACACGACCGGGAGGGGACCCGCGGCGCGCCCCGACCATGCCGAAGTGGCCCTTGTCGGCGGGCATCCCGTCCTCGACTTCGCCAATACCGTCGCCTGGCGCACGGACCCCCGTCGCCGTGTCGCTCGTGTGGAGGGAGTCGAGGCGTGGATCCGCTGGGCAGGCCGCGTCGGGCTGTTCACGGCCGGGGAAGCCACGACGCTGCCGCGCCCCGAGGGGGTCGGCGGGAACGAGCGGGATGACCCGTCCCGTGCCTCCTGTGATCTCACCGGGCTGGAGACCTTCCGGAGCGCCCTGTGGGAGGTGCTGGACGCGTTGACCGACCGCGGTCCGCTGCCGGCCGGCCCCTGGGAGACCTTGCGCCGGTCGTTCGTGACGGCTCGTCAGGAAGCTGTTCTGCCACCCGAGTTGCCGTTGCGCTGGCAGGTGCGGGTGAACGGGTTCGAGGACCTCGTCCACGCCCTGGCGCTGCAGGCCGGCGAACTCCTCGCCGGCCCGCTCGTGCAGCGGATCCGGCGCTGCGAGGGCCCGGGATGCGGATGGTTCTTCCTGGACCGCAGCCGCAGCGGCACGCGCCGCTGGTGCAGCTCCGGTGACTGCGGCAACCGGGACCGCGCCCGCCGCCACTACCACCGTACCCGCCCCTGAGCCGCCCGCCGGCACGCGTCCGTGGCCGGGCCCGTCCGCAGGTCGGTCGGGGAAGCGGTGGCGTTCCGTGGTGACACCCCGCTGCCCGAGCGGTGTCCGGTCCGCGCGCGGTCGCGGAACCCGACGGCCGTCCCTCACGCCGGACGTGCTGTGACACGGCACCGCCCGGTCCCATGCGGGGCCGGGCGGTGATCGTGTGTCAGGACGCCGTGCAGGACCCGAGCGTCGGAGCGGCCGAGTTGCCGTTCTTCATGACCGTGAAGCCGAAGCTGGTCGAGGCGCCCGCCGCGAGACTGCCGTTGTAGGTGGTGGAGCGTACCGTCGCCACGTCGCCGTTCCAGGTCGGGCTGCCGTTCCACAGCGCCGACACCTTCTGCCCGGAGGGGAAGGTGAGGGTCACGGACCAGTTGGTGATCGGCGCGGAGCCGGCCGTCACGGTGACCTGGCCGTTGTAGCCGTCGGTCCAGTCGGAGGTGCGGTCGTAGGCGACGGTGCACGCCGCACCGGGGTTGCCGCCGTCGTCACCCCCGCCCCCGCCGCCGCTCCCGGTACCGCCGAGCGTGGTCAGCACGGCGGTGTACGCGGGCTTCTCGGCGTAGTTGGAGTCGAAGAGCAGCGGGGTGCCGCTGGAGCGCCAGGAGTACTTGTCGGTGATGCCCCAGACGGTGATGCCGGTGCAGCGGGTGACGGCCAGGCAGGCCTTGACGACGTTGGCGTAGTTGTTCGCCTGTGCGGTGCCGGAGCCTTCGATGTCGAGTTCGGTGATCTGGACGTCGACGCCGAGGTCGGCGAAGCGCTGGAGGTTGGCCTGGTAGTCGGAGGGGACCGGGGAGGCGCTGTTGAAGTGGGACTGGAAGCCGACGCAGTCGATCGGTACGCCGCGGGACTTGAAGTCCTTGACCATGTTGTAGACGGCGTTGCTCTTGGCGTTGACGCCG
>NZ_BMSK01000009.1 GCF_014649115.1 Streptomyces eurythermus
CTCATCGAGATCTACCAGAACTGCAACATCTTCAACGACGGCGCCTTCGACGCCCTCAAAGACAAACAACAGGCCCAGGAGGCGCTGATCCGTCTGGAGCACGGGCAGCCGATCCGGTTCGGCGCCGACGGCACACGAGGGGTCGTACGCGACCGGGCCACCGGTGACCTGAAGGTCGTCACCGTGACCACGGAGAACGAGGCGGACATCCTGGTCCACGACGCGCACGCCGCGTCCCCGACCACCGCCTTCGCCCTCTCCCGCCTCGCCGACCCCGACACCCTCCACCACACCCCCATCGGCGTGTTCCGCTCCGTCGACCGGCCCGTCTACGACACCCTCATGGCCGACCAACTCGACACCGCCGTGGATCAGCGCGGCAAGGGCGACCTCGCCGCACTGCTCGCCGGCGGCGACACCTGGACGGTCGTGGGCGGCCGAGCGACGCGCCCCTAGCGGGCGACGGTCAGCCCAGGACCGGTACGAAGCCGCCCCGAGTCGTGTCCGAGGAGAGCAGGGCGGGCCAGTCCAGGGTCTGCGGGAGCCGGTCCAGGGACAGCACCACCGCGCCGCCGGCCCGCTCGGTGTCGTCGCACCAGTCGGCCATGTGGCCCGGTGCCGTGCCGTCGTCGGAGCCGCCGGCCACCGGCGCGGCGAGCGCGGGGACGAGGACTCCGTGCTCGCCGGGTCCGTCCACCACGCACAGGGTGAGCCGGGGCACGATGCTCCAGCCCTCGCACCGGGGTATCGCCCCGCCGGGCGCGGTCAGCGGCGGCAGGGCGTCGTGGACGGGCGCTCCCGCCAGCAGGAGCACGGGCGTGGCACCGCGGACGAACAACGTGTTCTCGGGTTCGAGCAGCATGGGGCCACTCTTTCAGCCCGCCGGCCCGCCACGAATGCCGGCCGGTGCCCTACGGCTGCCGACCCGTGTCCTACGGCTACCGAATCCCGTGTCCTACGACTGCCGGCCGGCCTCCTCGGGTCTCTCCCCTCGGTTCAGCTTCCGCAGTGTCTCCCTGCTCCAGCCGGAGATGCGGGCCAGGTCCGACTGACGGACGCCGCCTATGGCCGCGTCGCGCAGTGAGGACTGGAGTGCCTCCGTCGCCTCCTCCAGGCGGCCCAGGGCCTCGCGACGGCGGCCGGCGTCCCTGCGCACCTTGTGTTCCAGGGCGCTGTGCAGGGTGAACACCGCGGGCCGGCCGCCGGTTCCCTGCACCCGGACGAGGATCCGCAGGCCGGGGGCGTCCGGGGCGACCAGGGCGGCCACGGTCTGCCGGTGCTGGGCCATGTAGCGGTCGAAGGCCTGCACGGCGGCGTCGGCGGCGTGGTACCCGTAGAACCAGGTCGGAGTGACGGCCTGCGTGCACCAGTCGTCGGCGCCCCCGCGCTGCACCTCGACGGCGAACACCGTCCGCTGCGGACGCGCCTCTTCCATGGCTCCCCCTCTTTCCGCTGGTCAGCAGGGGCCTTACCAGGATCCCTCACTTCAGTGAAACGTGCCACTGTTCGGGCGCCAACAAGCCTCTGTAACAACCTTGTTGGCGCCAGTCTCCGCAACAGGCGCCGAATGCCCCGCCTTCGGGGGCGAGTTCACAGGGTGGGTAGAGTCGCCCGCAGGACACAGGGGAGGACACGCCGTGCGGCTTCGTTGCGTGGTGCTGGACGATTTCCAGGGGGTGGCCACCGAGGCCGCCGACTGGTCGGTGCTCGGGGACCGGGTGGAGGTCGTCGCGCTGCGCGAGCACCTCCACGACGAGGACGCCCTCGCCGCGGCCCTCGCCGACTACGACATCGTCGTCACCCTGCGCGAACGCGTCCCCTTCCCCGGCTCCCTGATCTCCCGCCTCCCCCGACTGAAACTGCTGATCGCCTCCGGGATGCGCAACAGCGTCATCGACTACGCCGCCGCCGAGGCGCACGGCGTCACCGTGTGCGGTACGCAGAGTTCGGGCACCCCGCCGGTCGAGCTGACCTGGGCGCTGCTGCTCGGTCTCGCCCGGGGCATCGTCCAGGAGAACAACGCCCTGCGCGCGGGCGGCCCCTGGCAGTCGACCGTCGGCGCCGATCTGCACGGCCGGCGGCTGGGGCTGCTCGGGCTGGGCAGGATCGGCAGCCGGGTGGCGCGGGTCGGCCTCGCCTTCGGGATGCGGGTCTGCGCGTGGAGCCGGAACCTCACCGAGGAGCGGGCCGGGGAGGTGGGCGTGGAACTGGCCGGCTCGAAGGAGGAACTGCTCGCCGGCAGCGACTTCGTCTCCGTTCACCTGGCCCTCGGCGACCGCACCCGCGGCCTCGTCGGCGCCGCCGAACTCGCCCTGATGAAGCCGACCGCCTATCTGGTCAACACCTCCCGCGCGGCCATCGTCGACCAGGACGCGCTGCTGGCCGCGCTGCACGAGGGCCGCATCGCCGGCGCCGGTGTCGACGTCTTCGACATCGAGCCGCTGCCCGCCGGCCACCCGATGCGCACCGCGCCCCGCCTCCTGGCCACACCCCACCTCGGCTACGTCTCCCAGGCCAATTACACGACGTACTACGGCCAGGCCGTGGAGAACATCCAGGCCTACCTCGCGGGCTCCCCGCTACGACGGCTCCCCTGAGCCCCGCCGCGACGGCCGCCCCGTGCGGACCGGGGAGACGGGCACCCCGTCCCACGGGTCAACACGGGGCCCGTCCGCCGTCACACGAACAGCCCAGCCGCCGTTCCGGTGTCCGCACGGAACGGCACGGTCCCTTGCCGTTGAAAGGGTGATCCCCGGCTGATCGGCGTGACCCGCTCCGCGCGGCGCCGTTGAACGGGAAGTGCGGCGGCTGGCCTGCCGCCGCGCGCTTCCCCACAAGCAACAAAAGGAGAACGTGATGTCTCGCATCGCGAAGGCGGCCGCTGTCGCCCTCGGCGCCGGCGCCGTGGTGGTCAGCGGGTCCGGCCTGGCCCTGGCCGACGCGGACGCCCACGGCGCGGCCGTCGGCAGCCCGGGCGTCATTTCCGGCAACCTGATCCAGGTGCCGATCGGCATCCCGATCAACGTGTGCGGCAACACCATCGACATCATCGCCCTGCTGAACCCGGCCTTCGGCAACGCCTGCGCCAACGTGGGCGACGAGGGCAAGCACGAGAAGCCCGGCAAGCCCGGTCCCACCAAGCCCGGCAAGCCCGGCAACCACGGCCACGGCGACGACGGCTACGGCCGCTGAACCGTCGGCACCCCGCAGACAAGAGCCCCGGCACTCCGAGCGCCGGGGCCTTGCCGCACCCACTCCACACCTGCTCACGCGCGCAAGCGCACACCTCCTCACGTGCCCCCGGCAGAGCCGTTCACGCGTACCGGTAGACCCGGCTCATGTCCTCCAGCTGGTCCGGTGTCTCGTCCCACGGCGGCAGCTTCTGGTGCCGGGCCACGACCCGGCCGTGCTGGGCGTCGCCGGCCCGGGGCGGCTCGGCCGGCAGATAGCGCCGATCGCGGTGCGCTCGCTGCCAGCGGTACCACTGGAGGTCCAGGAAGGCGTGGTGCAGCCAGAACACCGGGTCGTTGACGGACGCGCCGCCGAGCATGACCCCGCCGACCCAGCGGTGCACCCGGTTGTGATTGCGCCAGGAGGCGCTGCCGCTGCCGCTGCCCCAGCCCTCCAGCTTGTTGCGGAAGCCCTTGCGGACGGTCGAGTCCCAGGGCCAGGCGTCGTAGACGGGGTCGTCGAGCGCCCACTGGAGCTCGCTGCGGGTGGGCAGTTGGATGGGGGCGGCCGAACGGCCCAGGTCCCGGGTGAGGAACCTGCCGTCGGTGACGCCCTCCTTGATGGTCCAGTGACCCGCCGCGTAGGCGAACGGACCGGTCGTCACCTGCCGGTCGGAGCGCCGCCCGTTGCCGCCGAGCAGGTCCTCCGTCCACGGCACGGACGTAGTCGTACGGTCCCGGGTCCAGTCCCAGTACGGCACCGTCACCGAGGAGTCGACCCGGCGCAGGGCCCGCTCCAGCTCCAGCAGGAACCTGCGGTGCCAGGGCAGGAAGGACGGCGCCATGTGGGCGCTGCGCAGGCCCGCCTCGCCGTCGGCGTTGTAGTAGTCGATGTGCATCCGCACGAACTCGTCGTACTCACCGCGCCGTTTGAGCTCCAGCAGCGCGTTCACGAACCGGCGCCGCTCCCCGGCGGTGAGCGCGCCGACGTTCTTACGCACGTACGCCATGCCGTCCCCCCATATGCGCGTGGCCGGCGGCCGGCCCGGCCTCCGTCAGGTCGCGCAGCCGCCGGCCGGGCCCCATCTCGTCCACGGCCGCCCGGGTCGCCTCCAGCGGCGTCCGGTACGACGTGTAGTGGTCGACCATGCTCAGCCAGGAGCCGTCGGCCCGGCGCATCAGGTGCAGCGGACGGCCGTCCACCGTGATCCGCCATGTGCCGCCGCCCGCCGCCTGACGCCCCGCCGCGGGCACCAGGACACCCTGGATACGGCGGCCCCGGTAGTTCTCGTCGAAGACGCCGCCGTCGGCCGGCCCGGCCGGGTGCGCGGGCCGGGAGGCGGCGACGACCGGGGTCAGCGCCAGCGCGGCGGCGGAGGCCAGCAGCCCCCGCGCCACCTCCCTGCGGGACCGCCCGGCCCCGGCCTCCCGATGAACCTTGCCCTCCCGATGGGGCCCGGCCTCCTGATGGGGTCCGGCGTCCTGGTGGGGTCCGACCGTCACTTCGCCGACACCGACGACCATGCTCGCTCCTCGTCCGGGTGCAGATGTCCGTACGGGCTAACCGGCCGAGGGCGCGCGGGGTCACCGCCGTAGAGCCATACGAGCCACAGGGGCCGTAGGGCGTCGGTCAGCGGCCCGGGCCCGTGGCCAGGTTGCCGCCCGCGACGGTGCGCAGGACCGGCGCGAGGACACCGGCCTGGGGGAGCTTGGTGGACGGCAGGCCGAAGCGGTCCGCGTCCGGTGCGGTCAGCGGGGCGTCCAGCGCCAGGCCGGGCGCGAGGGCCCGTACGTCACCGGCGGGCGCGTTCACGTCGAGGTGGTCGAAGTCGTCGCCCAAGAGGCGCGGCAGCGGAGCCCTGCCGTCCAGACCGGGCAGCCCGCCGCTCACCGGCAGCTGGGGCAGGGTCCGGTCGGGCAGCAGCCGGCCGGTGACGTAGCGGGGCCCCTCGGGGGCGCCGGGCTTGACCAGCGGCACCTCGGCGCGCAGCCTGGGCACCTCCATGTCCAGCGCCCGGGACACACCGCCCAGGGGCACGGGGACGGGAACCGTACCGGCCGCGGCGGCGGGACCGGCGGCTCCCACGGTGGCCGCGAGGCCCGCGACGACGGCGGCGAGGGTGCCTCGGGTGAGGGTGATCGGTTTCATCACGGGTACGGGCCCTTTCGGAATGCGGGGGTTCGACGTCCGTACCGCGTAACGAGCGGGAAAGGCCCGCATTTCACAATTCCCCCGGGTGCCGTAATAGTCAGCTCGTCCAGAAGTCCCACCAGCGGTCGGTACGAGGATTCCGGCCGGGCTGCCGGGCCCGTGGACCGGGGTGTCAGGTGCGCAGGCCGCGGGCGGGCAGATAGACGTGCGCGGCGGCGTCCGTGGTCTCCGGGGAACCGGCGAACGCGGCCAGCTCCGGTCCCTCCACCGAGCGGCGGGGGCCGGCCGACGGGCAGATCCGGGTGGTGAACATGAAGTAGGCGTAGCCGAGTTCCCCGACCGCCTCCAGCCAGTCCGCCGGCGGCGTGGCCTGGCGGCTGAGCTGCGGCATCTGCAGCACGATCTGCCCGGCGAGGACCAGCATGGAGACCTTCAGACTCGGCCGGGCCATGCCGATCACGGGCTCGCCGCCCACGGGCAGGTCCATGTCCTTCAGGAGCCGGGCGACGGCGGCGGACGCGCCCTGCGGGCCGTCGGGGCCGTCGCCCAGGGAGCAGGCGAGCAGACAGGGGGTGTGGCCGTTGCCCTCCTCGTTCCTGGCCATCCAGGCGAGCAGCGCGAGCGTGCCGAGGTCGGCGGCGCGGAAGGGGCGGGTTTCGCTTGATGCTGAGGTCATCGCGCGACCATATCGACGGGCGGAGCAGCGGCCCGGTGCTCTCTCACCCGTCCGGAGCAGCGTCCGGGACCTCGCCACACGATCGGGCGACGTGGTCCCGGACGTACCGGGGCGGGGCCGGGGCGGGCGTCAGCGCAGGGGCAGACCGCCGAGCAGCCCCCGCTGGTTGAGCGTCGTGGTGGCGCCCTTGACGCTGTTCAGCACGGAGCCCTTGTTCTCGGTGTCGAGCGCGTCCGACTGTTGCTGGAGCGGCATCAGGTCCTTCACGCCGGGCGGGTGTTCCGTCAGCTGGGCGAGTCCGCCGTTGAGGCTCATGGGCGGCAGGTGCTGGGCGTCGTAGGCGAACGCGGGTGCGGTGACGCCGACGAGGGCCACGGAACCGGCGACAACGGCGGCGGCCTTGAGGGACTTCATCGTGTTCCTTTCTTGGCAACTCACGTCACCCAGGAAATGCGGACGCCCTGCTCAACGATTTCCGCACGACCCGGAAACCCCGCACGGAGAAGACATATGAGATCCCCCGGAGACCGCGGGGGTGCCGCGTCAGCCGGCCGGGGCCGGGCCGGGTACGGAGGCCGGGGTGGCCGCGGTCGTACCGTCCGGGGTGGCCGCGGCCGTGCCGGCCGGCGTGGGCAGCTCGGTCACGGTGAGCCCGGAACCGCCGCCGAACAGGCCGGTCAGCAAGTCGAGCAGACCGGACAGCAGACCGTCGAGGGACGGCAGTTGCTGGTCGGGGTCGTCGGTGGTGGCCGCCTCGTCGGTGGTGGCCGTCTGGCCGGTGGTGGACGCCTCGTCGGTGGTGGCCGTCTGGCCGGTGTCCACCGCGCCGGTGACGGCCTTCACCAGGTTCTCGATCGCGCTCACCAGCGCGCCGAGCGCGTCGCCGAGGGCGTCACGGGCCACGGGCGCACCGACGTGGGCGTGGCGCGCGGTCACCGGGGCGGCCGGGGGCGCGGCGGCCCTGATGACCGCCTCCTTCGCCGCCTCGCCCAGCCTTCTCGCCTCGTCGGCGGGCAGCCTGCCCGCCTCCAGCGAGCGGCTGAGCAGGTCGGCGACCGGGCTCAGCTCGGGATGGGTCCGGCCCAGGGACCTGACCTGGGCGAGCAGCCTCTCCTTCTCCGCCGCCGGGACGGACGCCCGGGACGCGGTACGCCCGTGCTCCCCGGCCGCGTCGGCGGCGAGCGCCACCGGGCCGGTGATGCCGGCCAGCACGGCCGCGCAGAGGACGGTGGACGCCAGACGCCGGGCGGGCAGAACACGCATGGGGGTTCCTTTCGGTGGACGGTGGGACCTGAGCCCACCGTCTGATCACCGATGGCACCCCGCAACCGCTCGTCCGCCGCGCGTGATCCGTACGAGGGAGCGCGAACCGGCCGCCCGTTCCGCGCCACGAGCGCGGACCGGACGGCCGGCCGAAGGGGGGTGCGTTCCCGGCGTCAGTGGTTGAGGCAGGTGTTGCCGAAGGCCGGGTTCAGCAGGCCGACGATGTCAATGGTGTTGCCGCACAGGTTGATCGGCACGTGCAGGGGGATCTGGATGGTGTTGCCGGAGATGACGCCCGGCGAACCGACAGCGGCGCCGCCCGCACCGGCGCTGGCGGAAGCCACACCGGCACCACCGGCGACGGCCGCGGCGGCGGCGGAGGTCAGAACCAGACCCTTCGCGATACGCGACATGGAGAGGTGCTCCTTGGAATCGACACAACATCCGGGCGGATACCCGGCGTTGTGTCAACGCCCGGCGCCGCCTGGAGTTGTGCCGCCAAAGGGGTGACGTGCGGGTGCCGGCGGGTGACGACGTGGCCGGGGCGCCACCGCGGCCGGCGGGACCCCGGGCCCGGCCGCTCCCCCGCACGGCGTAGCGGACCCACGCCCGGCGCACCGGGTGCCCTACCGGTGTCTGCGCAGGCGGGCCTACGCCGACGCGCCCGGCACCACCGGCGATCCGGGTGATCCCGGCCCGGCTCCCCGGCGCGTGCGGTGACCCGCCGGGCTTCCGGCTCGTTGGCCACGCGGACGCGGCGTGGGCCCGCGAGCCCTTCGCCGCCGTGGACGCCCCGGACCGAGGGCGCGTTCACGACCGCAGTCCCGAGCGCCCGTGAGCGAGGTACCCCGCGCATGCACCAGTCAGTCCCCGCCCTCCGGCCCCGGGTCCTGCACCTCGCGCAACCCGTCGACGGCGGTGTCGCCCGGGTCGTGCTCGACCTGGTACGGGCCCAGCTCGCGGCGGGCGTGCCGGTCACGGTCGGCTGTCCCGGCGGCGCGCTCGCCGCGGGCCTGCGGGAGCTGGGCGCCGAGGTCCGCGACTGGCCCGCCCGCCGGCCCCCGGGGCCCGGACTGCCGGGCGAGGTACGGCGCCTGGCGCGCCTGGTCGAGCAGGTGCGCCCCGCCCTGGTGCACGCGCACAGCGCCAAGGCCGGGCTGGCCGCGCGGCTCGCCCTGCGCGGGCGTGTGCCGACGGTGTACCAGCCGCACGCCTGGTCCTTCGAGGCGGCCGGCGGACTCACCGGGGCGCTCGCCCTGCGCTGGGAGCGGTGGGGGGCGCGCTGGGCCGACCGGGTGGTGTGCGTCAGCGCGGCGGAGCGGGCGACCGGACTGCGCGCCGGGGTACGCGCCGCGTACACGGTCGTCCCGAACGGCGTCGACACCATCCGGTTCGCACCGGGCCCCGCCGCGCCCTCCGCGCGGTGTGCCGGCCAGGGGACGGACCGGCCGCTCGTCGTCTGTGTGGGCCGCCTGTGCCGGCAGAAGGGCCAGGACGTGCTGCTGCGCGCCTGGCCCACCGTCCTCGGCGCGCTGCCCGGGGCCCGGCTCGCGCTGGTCGGCGACGGCCCGGACGGTACGGCGCTGCGGCTGCGGGCGCACCCCTCGGTGGAGTTCGCCGGTGCCGTCGCCGATGTCGTGCCCTGGTACCGGGCCGCCGACCTGGTCGTGCTGCCCTCGCGCTGGGAGGGCATGGCGCTCGCCCCGCTGGAGGCGCTGGGCTGCGGACGGCCGGTCGTCCTCACCGATGTCGACGGCGCCCGGGAGAGCCTGCCGCCCGCGCTCGCCGCGCGCTGCCTGGTGCCGCCGGAGGATCCCGTGGCGCTGGCCCGGGCGATCACCGGCCTGCTGGCCGACCCGCCGCTGCGCGCGGCACTCGGCGACCAGGGGCGCCGGCACATCGCCTCCCGGCACGACGTACGGCTCACCGCCGCACGGATCACGGCCGTCTACGACGAACTCCTCACGCCGGCCGGGCACCGCGCACCGCGCCTTCCCGGCCCCGCGCGCGCCAGTGGACCGCACCGGGCCCTGCCCGGGCGGTGCGAGGGGGCCGGGCGCTCGTGACCACGGAGACCACCGTCCCCTCGCCCGGCACGCAGCAATGGGCGTCCGGGATCCCGCACGGCCCGGTCCGGCCGGCGCGCCACGTCGGCGGCTTCCGGTTCCCGTCGCGGCGCCCGCCCGCGCGGTCCGACTCGCCGCTGCCGCTGTTCGCCGCCGATCTGCTCGCCGCGCTGGCGGGCGCGGTCGTCCTGGAGGAGGCCGCCGGCCGGCCGCTGCCGGCCGCCGCGCTGGTCGCCGGCGCGCTGCTGCTGCGTCCGCGCTCCGCCCGGCCGGGGCCCGGGGCCCCCGGCGTGCTCGACGAACTCCCCGCCCTGTGCGGGCGGGCGGCGGTGACCTGGCTGGGCCTGGCCGCGCTGCTCGCCGCGTACGATCCCGCGCGCGCCCTGACCGCCCGGACCCTGCTGCTCGGCTGGGCGCTGCACGCGGCGGCGGCCGGGGCGGGCCGGGGCGCGGTGCACTGGCGGCGCCGGGCCGCGCTGCTGCGGCATCCGCGTACCGCCCTGGTCGTCGGGCCCGCCGCGACCGCGCAGCGGGTGGCCGCCGCGCTGCTGCGCCACCCCCGCTGCGGGGTACGGCCGGTGGGCGTGGTCGCCGACCGCCCGGAGGGTGCCGCCGGGCTGCCGGTCCTCACCACCGGCGAGGAGGTGGAGCGGGCGCTCATCCGCAACGGGGTGCGGGTCGTGCTCACCGTCCACCCGGCCGTACGCACCGCGCGGGCTCCGCTGCTGCGGGCGCTCGCCGCATCGGGGTGCGCGCTGTGGGAGGCGGAGGCGGACTCCCCGGCGTACGAGATGCGCGAACAGCTCGCCGGGTTCGCCGTGCGCCGGCTGGACACGGGCGCGCGGCGGCGCGGCGCCGCCGGCAAGCGGCTGCTGGACGTCGTGGTGTCCGGGACGCTGCTGGTGCTGGTCAGCCCGGTGCTGCTGGTGTGCGCGACGGTGCTGCGGCTCACCGGCGGACCCGGTGTGGTGTTCCGGCAGGAGCGCGTCGGCATGGACGGCCGCCCCTTCACCATGCTGAAGTTCCGCACCCACCGCCCGGCCGACGAGCAGGAGGCGGCCACCCGGTGGAGCGTGGCCGGCGACCAGCGGATACGCCCCTTCTGCCGGTTGCTGCGGCGGACCTCGATGGACGAGCTGCTCCAGCTGTGGAACGTCTTCCGGGGCGACATGAGCCTGGTCGGCCCGCGCCCCGAACGCCCGTACTTCGTCGCGCAGTTCAGCCGGATGCACCCGGGCTACGCGGCCCGGCACCGCATGCGGACCGGCATCACCGGGCTGGCCCAGGTCAACGGGTTGCGCGGGGACACCTCCATCGAGGACCGGGCCCGCTTCGACAACGCCTACATCGACAACTGGTCGCTGTGGCAGGACATCCGCATCCTGCTGCGCACCGCCGCCGCGGTCGTGCGGTCCACGGGGAGCTGACCGATGGCCCTCGCCCCGCCGCCCGGCCTCCTCACCCGGCTGCGCCCGCTGCTGCCCGTACTGCCGGTCCTGCCGGTGGTGGCCGTGGTGGCGCTGCTCGCGCTGCCGGTCGCGCCCGGCGCGGACGGCGGCGCGGGTCCCGCCGACGCGCTGTCCGCGCTGGTCGTCGTCGCCTGCGCGGTACGGCTGCTGCGCGCGCGCCGCCGCCCGCTGACCCCGGCCGCCGCGGTGATCCTCGGCCTGCCGGTGGCCGGACTGGTGCCGGCCGCGCTGCACGCGGTCCCGGCCGACGCCGGGATCACCGGCCTGGGCCGCTACCTCCAGATCTTCGTCCTCGTCCCGGCCGCCGTGGTGCTCCTGCTCCGCGACCGGGCCGACTTCCGGCTGCTGGCCTGGTCGTTCGTGGGGCTCGCGCTCTGGCAGGGGGCGGTCGGCACGCACCAGTACGTCACCGGGACCGGGGCCTCGTACCAGGGCCGGGACGTCCGGGCGGTCGGCACCTTCGGGGTGGCGGACGTGATGGGCATGGCCACGGTGGTGTCGTTCGGGCTGGTGTGCGCGGTGGGGCTGGCGCTGGGCCGTACCGGGCCCCGGGAACGGGCCGTGGCCCTCGCCTGCGCGCTGCTGCTGCCGGTGCCGCTCGCCCTGTCCTTCAGCCGGGGCGCCTGGATCGCCACCGCCGTCACCCTCACCGTGCAGCTGCTGCTGGCCGGGGTGCGCCGGGCGGTGCGGGTGGCCGCGGCGGTGCTGGCGGCGGGGGTGGTGCTGGTGGGCGGCCTGGGGGTGGGTACGACGATGCTCCGGGAGCGGATCGACAGCATCACGCGGGTCGCCGACGCGCCGGACCAGTCGGTCACCGACCGGTACACGATGTGGGCGGCGGCCCTCGGCATGTGGCGGGAGCGTCCGCTGACCGGCGTCGGGCTGAAGGCGTTTCCCGAGTACCGCGACGCGCACGCCTCGCTCGCGCTGTCCTCGGGCAGCGACACGGAGGGCGCGGGCGCGGCCTTCCGCCGGCAGCCGCTGCTGTCCCCGCACAACATGTACCTGCTGGTCCTCGGCGAGCAGGGGCTGACCGGGCTGCTGTGCCTGGCGGGCGGCTGGCTGGCCCTGCTGGTGTGCGCCCTGCGCGGCCTGCGCCTCACCCGCGCGGCCGGCGGCCGGGGCCTGGACTGCGCGCTGGTCGCCTGCGGGCTGCTGGTCTGGCAGCTCGTGGACTTCGCGTACGCCGACATCGGCGGCCCGTCGACCGTGCTGACGGCGGTGTCCCTCGGCCTGGCAGCGTGGTGGGCCCTCCCGGCCGCCGGCCACCCCGGCCCGGCGGATCCCCGCACCCCCCGGCTCCCGCGTCCGGCGGTACGGGGACAGGCGGCCACGCGATGACCCGCACGCCCGACGGAACCGGGGAACCACAGCCCGGCACCGGCACGTCCGCCGTGACCGCCGTGGCCGGGGCACTGCAACCGGAGAGCGGCCTCGGCCCGTCCGCCGTAGCAGCCCCGCTCCCCTCCCCCGCGGGCCGCCCCCCGGAATCCGCTCCCCTCACCTCCCGTCTCCTGGCGCGGGCCGCGCTCCTCACCGCCTGTCTGTCCGTCGCGGCGGCGCTGCTCGGGCTGGTGCGGGACCAGTCGCTGGCACGGTTGTTCGGGGCCGGGCGGGACACGGACGCCTTTCTGGTCGCCTGGACCGTGCCGGAGTTCGCGGCCACGCTGCTCATCGAGGACGGGCTGGCCTTCGCGCTGATCCCGGCGTTCAGCGCGGCCCTGGCCCGCCGCGCGCGGGGCGATGCCGGGGATCCGGTGCGGTCGCTGATGGCCGGCACCCTGCCCCGGCTGGCGGCGGCGTTCGCGGCGGCCGGGGTGCTGCTCGCGCTGGCCGCGCCGTGGTGTGTCGCGGTGCTCGCGCCGGGCCTGCCCGACCCGGACCTGGCCGTGGACTGCACCCGGCTGACGGCGAGTTGCGTGCTGAGCTTCGGCCTCGCCGGGTACTGCAGCGCTGCCCTGCGGGCACACCGCCGCTTCCTCGCGCCGGCCGCGATCTACATCGTCCACAACGTCGCGATCATCACGGCGATGTACGCGTTCGGCGGCCGGTGGGGCGTACGGTCGGCCGCGTTCGGGGTCGCGGCGGGCGGCTGCCTGATGGTGGCCGTGCAACTCCCTTCGCTGCTCGGCGAGTTACGTCGCGGCAGGGGCGGCCGTACGAGGCTCAGGGGCGGTCGTACGGAGCTGCGGCCCGCCGCCCCGGCGCCCCCGCTGGACGTGCCGCTGCTGGCCGCCGTGCTGCTGTTCGCGCTGTGCCGGCAGTCGCAGGTGCTCATCGAGCGGTTCCTGGCCTCCGGGCTGCCCGCCGGGGCCATCTCCCACCTGAACTACGCGCAGAAGGTCGCGCAGATCCCGATGACGCTGTCCATGATGCTGTCCACGGTCACCTTCCCGGTGGTGGCGCGGGCGCTGGCCGACGGCGACACCGAGCGGGCCCGGGGCCGGGTCGAGCGGGACGTCGCGGTGGCCGCCCGCCTGGTGCTGCTCGGCGCGGCCGCCGTCGTGGCCTGCGCCCCGCAGCTGATCGGGCTGCTGTTCCAGCGGGGCGCGTTCACGGCCCAGGACACGGCGGCGACCGCCGGTGTCATGCGCGTCTACGCGCTCGGGCTGCTCGCCCAGACCCTGACCGGGGTCCTGGTCCGCTCGTACTTCTCGGCGGGCCGCGCCACCTGGTACCCGCTGGCCGCGATGGCCGCGGGGATCGCCGCGACCTGCGGGCTCGGCGCGTGCACGGCCGATTCCCTGGGTGCCGTCGGGATCGCCGCCGCCAACGCCGCCGGGATCACCCTGACCGCCGCGCTGCTGCTCGCGGGCACCGGCCGCCGCCGGGTACCGCTGCGGGCCGGGACCGTGCTGCGCGGGCTGGGCCGTCCCCTGGGGGCAGCCGGCGCGGCCACCGTGGCGGGCGGGCTCGCGGCGGGCGTGCCGTCGGCCGCCCCGGCCGGGCTCGCCGCCGGCGCGGCCACGGTGACCGTCGTCTTCCTGCTGCTCGGCGGCGCCCCGGGTGCCCGCGCCCTGGCCCCCGCCCTCCGCCCCGTCCGCTCCCTCCCGCAAAGGCTCGCCCATGCCCTCACCACCCGCTGAGTCCCCGGCGCCCGGCCCGGCCCCGTGGATCGCCATGTACCACTCGGTCGGCGACTGCTCCGACGACCCGTACCGCGTCACCGTCTCCCCCGGCCGGCTGGAGCGGCAGCTGCGCTGGCTGGTCCGGCGGGGGCTGCGCGGGGTGTCGGTGGCCGAGCTGCTGGCCGCCCGGGACCGGGGCGAGGGGAGGGACCTGGTGGGTCTCACCTTCGACGACGGGTATGCCGACTTCCTCGTCAACGCCCTTCCGCTGCTGGCGCGTTGGAAGTGCACGGCCACGCTGTTCGTGCTGCCCGGCCGGCTCGGCGGCGACAACGCCTGGGACCCGCTGGGCCCGCGCAGGCCGCTGCTGACCGCCGACGGCATCCGGCGGGCCGCCGCCGAGGGCGTGGAGATCGGCTCGCACGGCCTCACCCACGTCGATCTCACCCGGGCCGACGACACCCGGCTGAAGTCCGAGACGGCCGAGAGCCGGGCCGCGCTGGAGGAGTTGACGGGCGCCCCGGTGCGCGGCTTCTGCTACCCGTACGGCACGGTCGACCGGCGCGCGGTGGCGGCCGTGCGGGAGGCCGGGTACGCCTACGCGTGCGCCATCGACCCCGGGGAGCTGACCGGCCGGCACGCCCTGCCGCGGGTGCACATCGGGCAGGACGACACCGCCGTACGCCTGCTGCTGAAACGCCGGCTGCACCGGTGGCGCCGACGGCCGGTGGAGGGACTGCGGTGAGGGTCCTGCACATCATCACCGGGCTCAACGTGGGCGGTGCCGAGCAGCAACTGCGGCTGCTGCTGCGGCATCTGCCCGTCGAGTGCGAGGTGGTCACGCTGACCGATCCGGGGCCGGTGGCCGACGGGCTCGCGGCCGACGGGGTGCGGGTGATCCACCTCGGCATGACCGGCAACCGCGACCTGGGCGCGCTGCCCCGGCTGACCGGGCTCATCCGGCACGGCCGGTACGACGTGGTGCACACCCACCTGTACCGGGCCTGCCTGTACGGCCGGATCGCCGCCCGGCTGGCCGGGGTGCGCGCCGTCGTCGCCACCGAGCACTCGCTCGGGGACACCCAGACGGAGGGCCGGCCGCTCACGGCGGGGGTCCGCGCGCTGTATCTGCTGGGCGAGCGGCTGGGGCGGACCACCGTCGCGGTCTCCCCGGCGGTCGCCGCCCGGCTGGCCCGCTGGGGCGTGCCCGAGCCGCGCATCACGGTCGTGCCGAACGGCATCGACCTCGCCCGGTTCGCCTACGACCCGGCGGCCCGCCGCCGCGCCCGCGCCGAGCTGGGCCTGGACGAGGGCGCGTTCGTGATCGGCGGCATCGGCCGGCTCGTCCCCGGCAAGCGCTTCGACGTCCTGGTGCACGCCCTGGCCGGGCTGCCCGCCGACTGCCGGCTGCTGCTGGTCGGCGGCGGCCCGCAGGACGGCGCGCTGCGGCGGGCCGCGCACCGGGCCGGCGTCGCGGACCGGGTGGTGTTCGCCGGGGAGCGGCCGTGTCTGCCCGACGGTTCGCCCGGGCCCGGCCTGCCCGCGCTGGCCTCGGCGATGGACGTGCTGGCCGCCCCCTCCCCCGAGGAGGCGTTCGGGCTGGCGGTGGTGGAGGGGCTCGCGGCCGGGCTGCCGGTGCGCTACACCTCCTGCCCGGCCCTCGAGGACCTGCCGCCCGAGGCCGCCCCGGACGCGGTACGGGTCCCGTGCGACCCCGGCGCGTACGCCCGCGCGCTCGCCGGGGTGCGCGCCGCCGGGCCCGGTCCGCGCGCCCCCGCCGGGGCGGCCCGCCACTACTGCGTCACCCGCAGCGCCGCCCGGCTCCTGAACGTCTACGCGGCGGCGCTCGCCCACCCGGCCCGGACCCCCGGCCCCCCGCAGAAAGCCGTCCTGTCATGACCGAGAACAACACCCGGCGCCACCGCGGCCCCCGCCTCACCCCGCCCCGCGCGCTTCCGCCCTGGTCGCTGGTGGCGGCCGGGGTCCTCGCGGGCGGGCTGCTGGGCGGCGGGTACGGCGTGCTGCGGCCCGCCGAGTACACGGCCACCAGCTATCTGGTCGCCGTGCCCGGCGAGCGCTCCGACTCCGCCGGCGCGCTGGGCTTCGCGCAGGCCTACGGCCGTATCGCCACCCAGCCCGCGGTGCTCGCCGACGCCCGGGCGGCCGCCGGGGTGCCGGCGGCCGCGCTGCGCGCCGGGGTGCGCACCGCGACCTCGCCGGACGCGCCGATGGTCGCCGTCTCCGCCACCTCGCCCCGCCCGGCCGAGGCCGCCGCCATGGCCAACGCGGTCGCCGGGGCGCTGACCCGGCGCGCCGACGCGGCCCGGGCCGGCACCCGGGTGTCCCTGGTGCCGTTCACCCGCGCGGTACGGCCCACCGAGCCGTCCTCGGCGTCCGCCGGGGTGACGGGGCTGGTCGGGGCGGCCGGGGGCGGGCTGCTCGGCGCCCTGGCGCTGCTGGTACGGCCGCGCCGGGCAACGGAGGCGGAGGCCCCGCGCCCGGCCCCGGTGCCCGGACCGGCCGTCCTCGACGGCGCGCGCGGCCGGCGGTGACCGCCACCGTCACGGCGCGCGCCCGGGGCGTCCGCCTCACCGCGGAGCTCGTCACCGACCCGGAGGTGTTCGCCGGGCTGGCCCCGGCCTGGGGACGGCTGTTCGGGCGGTGCGCCGCCGCGACCCCGTTCCAGAGCCACGCCTGGCTGCACTCGTGGTGGCTGTCGTACGGCCGGCCCGGACGGCTGCGGCTGCTGCTGGTACGGGCCGGCCGTGACCTGGTGGCCGCCGCGCCGCTGACACTGGTCCGCCGGCCGCTGCCCGCGCTGCTGCCGCTCGGCACGGGGATCTCCGACTACGCGGACGTGCTGCTGGACGACGCCGACGACGGGCGGGTGGCGGGCGCGCTCACCGCGGCGCTCGCGGACGCGGCCCGCACCGCGCTGGTCGACTTCCGCGAGGTGCGCCCGGGCGGGGCGGTGGAACGGGTCTACGACCGCTGGCCCGGGCCGCGCCGCACGGTCCCCGACTCGCCGTGCCTGGAGCTGCCCGCGCTGCCCATGGACGGGCTGATCGCCCGCCTGCCGTCGGGCAAGTCCGGCCAGCGGGTGCGGGCCAAGCTGCGCCGGCTGGCCGCGCTGGGCGTGCGGCGGCGGACGGTGGGGCCACAGGAGGTGGAGACGGCGCTGGTCCGGCTGCTGGCGCTGCACCGGTTGCAGTGGCAGGGCCGGGGGGTGACGAGCGAGCATCTGCGGCCCCGGTTCCGGGCGCATCTGCTGCGCGCGGTGGGTCCGATGGTGCGCTCGGGCAACGCGGTGGTCACCGAGTTCCGGATCGGCGAGGAGGTGGTGGCCGTGGACCTGACCCTGCTCTCGGGCGGCATGGCCGGCGGCTACCTCTACGGCGCCCATCCGGGCCTCAGGGAGCGCCGGGCGGACGTGGCGGTGATGCTGCTGGACGCCTGTGCCCAGCTGACGGGCGGCGGGCACGGCACGCTGAGCCTGCTGCGCGGCGACGAGCCGTACAAGCACCACTGGCGGCCCGAACGCGTCGTCAACCAGCGGCTGCTGATGGCCCGCCGGCCCACCGCCCCGCTGCTGACGGCCGCGCTGTGCGGGGCGGAGGCCCGGCGGCGGGGCAGGGAGGTGCGGCACCGGTGGCGGGCACGCGGCCAGGACTGAGCCCCCGCCTAGCGGCCCCCGGGCCACCGGTCGAAGGGGAAGCACGGCCGGCTGCCGAACCCGTACGCGGACCGGTCGCCGAGGGCCGGCGGGACGCAGGCGGGCTGCCCGGTGCCGCCGTACAGGGCGGTCCGGTAGACCCGCGCCGAGCGCGGGTTGGCCGGGCACTGCCACACGCCGTGCGGGCAGTAGTCGGTCAGCGTGTGGTACACCGGCCGGTGTTCGCCGATCCAGTCGAGCATGCGCCGCATGTACTCGGCGTTGTCGCCGTTGCGGAACAGGCCCCATTCCGGGTACGACACGGGCTTGCCGTGGGCCTTGGCGAAGTCCACGTGCCACTGGAGGCCGTAGGGCTCGCTCACCTGCTCGGCGAAGGTCACCCCGGCCGGCTGGTCGTAGGAGTCCATGCCGAGGATGTCGACCGTGTCGTCCCCGGGGTAGCACTCGGTCCAGGGCACGGCGTCCCGGCCGCGGCTCGGCGCGAAGTCGAACCGGAACCGCTGGCCCGGCACCGCGCGCATGGCAGCGACGATCCTGTTCCAGTACGCCTTCCAGGCCACGGGGTCGGGTGCGCAGCGGTGGGTGTAGGTGGTGCCGTTCATCTCCCAGCCCAGGACGATCACGGTGTCCGGCACCCCCAGCGCCACCAGCCGCTCGGCCAGGGTCCGGAAGTGCCCGTCGAACGCGCCGTCCGCGCCCTGCCGCAGCAGTGCGCGCACCTCCTCGTCCGGGACGTCCTCCTCGTTGCGTTCCTGCATCGGCACGTTGAGGACGAGGGTCCGGCCGGCCCGCTCGCGCCGCCAGCCGGCCCAGGGTTCCAGGAAGCCGGGCGGGCCCTCGATGTCCTCCCACAGGCCGCCGGGCAGATAGGTGTGGGCGACCTTCAGGTCCGCCCCGCCGAGCCAGCGGCTCAGCCCGGCCATCCGCGCGACGCCGTCCGGACCGGAGTCGAGGAACGCCCCGAAGGCCGCGGCGGCCCTCGCGGACGCGGGAGGAGCCGGATCGTCCACGGCGGACCCGGGACGGGTCGCCGCCGGCGCCAGGGCGACGATCGCGGCGAACACGGCGACGACCGAGGCGATGACCGAGGCCGCGCGCACGGCCGGCCCCCCACGCCGGTGTGAGGCCATCCGCCACTCCTCTCCGCGCGTCACACGCGTCACACGCCTCTGACACTCAGTCATATCTGTACGAGAAACGCCAGTGCGGTCGCCGCGTCCGGCCCCGGATCCCCCCGCACGGGCCAACGCGACCGAAAGCGAGCACATCGCCGATGTACGACCTGCTGGTGGTGGGTGCCGGACCGTACGGCCTGTCCATCGCGGCGCATGCCACGGCGGCCGGGCTGCGCGTCCGCGTCTTCGGGCGGCCCCTGGCGTTCTGGCGCGACCACATGCCCCGCGGCATGCTCCTGACGTCACCGCCGTGGGCGTCCGACCTGTCCGACCCGGAGGGCCGCTGGCGGCTCGACGTCTTCCGCGCCTTCCGCGGCCTGGCCTCGCGGGACGCCGAGCCGGTCCCGCTGGAGGTGTTCGCCGAGTACGGCATGTGGTTCGCCCGCAACGCCGTGCCCGGGACCGACGAGCGGACCGTGACCCGGGTGGCGCCGCGCGCCGGCGGCTTCGAGGCCGTCACCGAGGACGGGGAGACGTACACCGCGCGGACGGTCGCGCTGGCCGTGGGCCTGCTGCCGTTCGCCGAGCTGCCGGCCGCCCTGCGCGGACTGCCCCCGGCCCTGGTCACCCACAGCAGCCGGCATGCCCGGCTCGACCGGTTCCGCGACCGGGACGTCACCGTGCTCGGCGGCGGCCAGGGTGCCCTGGAGACGGCCGCGCTCCTCGCCGAACAGGGCACCCGGGTACGGCTGCTGGTCCGCGCCGACCGGCTGCGCTGGGAGACGGCGCCGCCGCCCCGGGAGCGTCCCCGGTGGCGCCCGGCCCGGCCCCCGCACGGCGGCCCCGGCGGGCGGAACCGGTGGTACTCCGAGCGGCCCGGGCTGTACCGGCGGCTGCCGGAGCGGGTCCGGGCCGGGATCGCGGCGCGGGCGCTCGTCCCGGCCGGCTCCTGGTGGGTGCGCGAGCGGGTGGAGCACCGGGTGGAGGTGCTGTTGGGGCGGGAGGTGGCGGGCGCCCGGGAGGTGCCGGGCGGGCTGCGCCTGGAGACGGTGGTCCGGCGGGGCGGGTCCGCGGCGCTGGAGACGGGGCACGTCATCGCGGCGACCGGCTTCCGGCCCGCTCTCGGCCGGCTGCGGCCGCTCGCCCCGGAGCTGCGCGCGCTGCTGGCGACGGGGTCCGGCGGGGTGCCGGAGGTGGGGCCGGAGTTCGAGTCGTCGTACCCGGGACTGTTCCTGGCCGGTCCGGTCACGGCCGCGTGCTTCGGCCCGGCGGCCCGGTTCCTGCACGGCACGCCCTTCACCGCGGACACACTGGTACGCGGCGTACGCCGGCGCCTGCGCACGGGCCCGGCGGGCTGGCCCCGCTGAGGGAGCCTCGCGCCAGAGGGCCTACGGCACGGGAGCGCGGGGAGGGACGGCGCGGGGTGCCGGGCGCTCGGTCCGGCACCCGGTGCGCTAGCGACGGCAGGCGGAGCGGCCGCGGCGGTAGAGGATGGTGCCGGCTCCGATCAGCACGGCGCCGGCACCCGAGGCCGCCATCATGGTCCGGGTGTTCCCGCCGGTCTGCGCGAGCACGGGCGGCTGCCCGGGCCGCTCCTGGTCCACGGGAGGCGTGGTGCGGCCGGTGTCCGGGGGCGTGCTGTGATCATCGCGCGGCGGGGTGGTCTCCTCACCGCCGTAGGGAGGTGGAGTCGTCTCCTCACCGCCGTAGGGAGGCGGAGTCGTCTCCTCGCCACCGTAAGGAGGCGGAGTCGTCTCCTCGCCACCGTACGGAGGCGGAGTCGTCTCCTCACCGCCGTACGGAGGCGACGTCGGCTTGTCGTTGCCGTAGGGCGGTGTGGTGTGGGTGTCGCCGGGGCTCGGGCGGGTGCCGGAGTCGTCGGAGTCGCCGTACCCGTCGTGCGGCCGGGGGCTCTCCTGCGGCCGCTGGGTGGTGTGGCCCACGTTGGCGCAGGAGTTGCCGAACGCGGGGTTCAACGCGGCGGCCGCGTCGACGGAGTTGCCGCAGACGTTGACCGGCACGTTCACCGGTACCTGGACGTTGTTCCCGGACAGCACCCCGGGAGAGCCCTGCGTGGTGCCGTGCGCGTGGGAGTCGGCGAGCGCGGTGCCGCCGTACCAGGACAGCACACCGGTCGCGGCAGCGGCCACGGCCATGCCCTTGCTGAGAGTCTGTCGTCGCAATCTCATGGTCTTCCTGCTCGGAGAAGTGGGAAGGCCGGCCCCGGAACGGCGAGTCGTCGAATCCGGGGCCGGCCAGTACACAGCCGGGGAAGCTGGTGAATCGCGCGGGCGAACGTCAGTGGTTGACGCAGGCGTTGCCGAACGCCGGGTTCAGCAGCGCGATGATGTCGATGGTGTTGCCGCACAGGTTGATCGGCACGTGGATCGGGACCTGGATGACGTTGCCGGAGATGACACCCGGGCTGCCCACGGCGGCACCGGAGGCCCCGGCGTCCGCGAAAGCGGGCCCGGCCATACCCAGGGCCAGCACTGCGCCCGTGACGGCGACGACGGTCTTCTTCATGAATGTTCCCTTCTCTGGGGCCACGCCCCGATGACGGCCAGAACCGTGCGAGCCCGACGTGAACGGTCGCGGCACGGAACGAGGAATTGACACAACACGGAACCGTGGAACACGGATGGCGCGATAATCACTCGATCGCACCTCTTCCTCGTGCGTTCTTCCCTCACCTGAGGTAGGTGGAAAAAGGCCCGGGCGGCCCGCAGACGACGCCGCGGACAACCCGGGCCCTGCCGGTCCGGCTCAGCCTTCGCCGTTGGCCGAGAGGACCGAGAGGTCCTCCAGGATGTGCGAGAGCGCGCCGTCGCGCTTGATGTTCGACGACTGGTCGCTGCACTGCTGGTCCAGATCGTCCGACAGGATCGGAACATCGTTGATCGGAACGATGTTGAGGATCGGGATCTGGATGTCCTCCAGGGCGAGGCACGGCTTGTTCAGCGAGCCCTGGACCAGCGACAGCTGCGGGCTCTGGGCGCCCTCGGTGGACGAGTTGCCCCAATCCGCACGAGCGCCGTTGCCATTCGCGACGGTCGGGCCGTCGTCGTTGCCGATGGCAAGCGCCTGCGGCGCGGCCGCCACCGCCATTCCCACGACCGATGCGGCGGTCGCGGCGGCGACCATTGCCTTCTTGAGCACTTCGCGTTCCTTTCCTCGTAGCGACGCATGCCCTACGGCCTCATCAACCCGGCGCGACGGGAATGGTTCCGCCTATTCACTCGGTTGGCTCCCCGCCGTTCGGGAGGTGACGGCAGCCGCCAATCGGAAAAGCGCACCAGCAGCCCGGGCTATCGGCCGACGGGGTGAACGGCAGAAACCATGCGGGGGCGAGGGAGTTGACCAATGCGCTCCGGTGGACGGGGTTTTCTCAGAAAGGACTGGCCAGTGATCAAGAAGATTGTTGCCACCGCGGCCGTCGCCGCCTCGGCCGTGGGCGCCTCGGCTGCCGTGGCACCGCAGGCGCTGGCGATCGGCAACGACAGCGGCCCGAGCGCCGCCAACGGCAACGGCGCCTGGCAGAGCTACGGCAACTCGGCCACGTACGGGAACATGAGCCCGCAGATCGCCCTGATCCAGGGCTCCTTCAACAAGCCCTGCATCGGTCTGAACGACATCAGCGTCCCGGTCCTCAACATCGTGCCGATCAACGACCTGCCGATCCTCTCGGACGACATGACGCAGCAGTGCACCGAGAACTCCTCGAACGTCAAGCGCGACGGCGCGCTGGCGCACCTGCTGGAGGACGTGTCGATCCTGTCCCTGAACGGCGAGTCCGGCAGCTGATCCCGCGTACCCGGCACGGAGCGGGCCACCGGGGGTTCCCGGTGGCCCGCTTCGCCGTGTTCGGGGCGTGTCCGGGTGTGCGCTAGGAGACGACGTCCTTGCGGGAGAAGTTCCGGAAGGCCAGGGCGAACAGCACCAGGGCGTACGTCACGGACAGCGCGGCGCCCTGGATCATGCCGGACCACTCGGGGACCGGCTGGACGGCGTCCGCCCAGGCGAACTGCCAGTGCGCGGGCAGGAAGTCGCGCCAGTGGCCGAGGGCGGTGACGGCGTCCAGGACGTTGCCGAGGATGGTCAGGCCGACCGCGCCGCCGACCGCGCCCAGCGGGGCGTCCGTCACCGTGGACAGCCAGAACGCCAGCCCGGCGGTGACCAGCTGGGACACGAAGAGGTACGCCACGGCCACCAGGAGCCGCTGAGCCGCCGTACCGGTGTCCAGCGCGCCGCCGGTGGGGATCCGGAGCGGGCCCCAGCCGTAGGCGGCGGTGCCGGCGGCGAGCGCCACGAGCGGCAGCAGCACCATCGCGGCGAGGGACAGCCCGAGCGCCACGACGAGCTTGGACCACAGCAGCCGGGCGCGGGGCACGGGCGCGGCGAGCAGATAGCGCAGCGAGGACCAGCTCGCCTCGGAGGCGACCGTGTCCCCGCAGAACAGGGCGACCGGGATGACCAGCAGGAAGCCGGCCGACACGAAGAGGCTGACGGCGGCGAAGTTGGCGCCGGAGGCGGTGGCCGTGTCCATCAGCGTGACCCGGTTGCCGCGGCCGCCCGGGTCGCCGCCGACCGCGAAGGCGATCAGCAGCACGAACGGCAGCACGGCCAGGACCGCGCCCATGACCAGGGTGCGGCGCCGCTTCAGCTGGCGGACCAGCTCGACCCGCAGCGGCAGGGTGCGGCCCGCCTGATAGCCGGAGGCGACCTCGGTGAGGGTGCTCATGCGGAACCTCCGATCAGGGTGAGGAAGGCGTCTTCCAGGCGGCGGTGCGGGCCGATGGAGGTGACCGGCAGCTCCAGCCGCACCAGCTCGGCGACCAGCCGTTCGGCGGTGCCGCCGGGGGCGAGCCGGACCAGCAGCCCGTCGTCGGTGCGCACGGCGGAGGCGACGCCGGGCAGCGCGGCCACCTTCTCCGCCACCGGCTCCTCCACGGGCCGGGCGGTGCCGACCAGCAAGGTGTCGCCGGAGCCGACGATGTCCCGTACCTCTCCGGCCCGCACCAGCCGGCCGCGGTCCATCACGACCAGGTGGGTGCAGGTCTGCTCGACCTCGGCGAGCAGATGGCTGGAGACGATCACCGTGCGGCCGCCGGCCGCGTAGCGGATCATCACCTCGCGCATCTCGCGGATCTGGGGCGGGTCCAGGCCGTTGGTGGGCTCGTCCAGGATGAGCAGGTCGGGCAGGCCGAGCATGGCCTGGGCGATGGCCAGGCGCTGGCGCATGCCCTGGGAGTAGGTGCGCACCGCGCGGGCCAGGGCGTCGCCGAGCCCGGCGATCTCCAGGGCCTCGTCCAGGTGGGCGTCCTCGGGCGGGCGGCCGGTGGCCCGCCAGTACAGCTCCAGGTTCTCCCGGCCGGACAGGTGGGGCAGGAAACCGGCGCCCTCCACGAAGGCGCCGACCCGGGAGAGCACCGACGCGCCGGGCCGGACGGCGTGGCCGAAGACCCGGATCTCGCCGTCGTCGGGGCGGATCAGGCCCATGAGCATGCGCAGGGTGGTGGTCTTGCCCGCGCCGTTGGGCCCGAGCAGTCCGAGGACCTGGCCCCTCTCCACCCGGAAGGACAGGTCCCGGACGGCGTACCGGTCCGTGGACTTGGCGTACCGCTTGCTCAGGCCATCGATGACCAGGGGGACCTCGGCCAGGTCCGGGTCGGGGGCGGGGGCGGCCGTGCGGCGGCGGGCGGTGAGCAGCAGGGCGAGGGCGGCCGCGGCACCGGCCGCGGGCAGCCACCACACCCAGGCGGGCAGGGGCGCGGCGGCCGTGGTGACCTCGGGCGCCGTCGGCACGCTCAGGTCCGACTTCAGGGAGACGGTGTAGGTGGCCGGGGCGGCCGGTGAGGCGTAGCCGAGGTCGGTGGAGGCGAGGACCAGGCGGAGCCGGTGGCCCTTGCGGACCTCGTGGTCGATCGCCGGGAGGGTGACGGTGACGTCCTTGCCCGCCTTCGCGCCGGTCACCCGGAACGGGGTGACGAGCTGGGCGGGGAGCACCGGGCGGCCGCCGTCGGGGCCGACGTCGTAGACCTTGCCGAACAGGACGGCGTCGTCGCGGGTGGAGGTGATGTGCACGGTGGCCGTCGGGGTGCCGGTGATCCGCAGGTCGCCCGTGAGCGGTGCCGAGTCGAACCGGGCGTACTGGCCGGGGAAGTCCGCGGAGAGGCCGACGCCGAGCGCGGACAGCCGGGCCAGGCCGCCGGAGGCGCCGAGGCCGGGCAGGGCGGAGACGCCGGGCGGGGTGGCGCCGGCCGGGTTGGCGACGCGCTGGGCGGGGCCGGTGAGGGCGACGGCGCGCGGGTGGTCGCGCAGGCCGGGGTAGCCGTCGGCGCTCGCGCCGCGCAGCCGGGCCGTGCCGTCGGTGGAGTCGACGCCTCCGGTGCGGGTGATCCGGAAGGCCGGGCCGGTGTCGGCGTCCTTGTCGCCCTTCAGGTACCGGTCGAACCAGGCGCGCGTGCGTGCCTCGATCCGGGCGGTCTCCATGTCGCCGCCGTCGTGTCCGCCGGCGATCCAGTCGACGGCGACGGGGGCGCCGTTCGCGCGGATGGTCCGGGCGGCGGCGTCGGCCTGGTCGAGGGGGAACAGGGAGTCCGTCTGCCCCTGTACGAGCAGGGTGGGCACCTTGACGCGGTCGCCGACGGCGGACGGCGAGCGTCGCGTGAGCAGCGCGCGGGCGGCCGGGTCGGGGGTGCCGGAGGCGGCGACGCGCTCGTACATCCGGCACAGCTCGGGCTGGAACCTGGCGCAGCCGCCGCCGGTGTTGACGAACACGCCGGCCCACAGCTTCTTGAACACGCCGTTGGGGAGCAGGGCGTCGGCGAGGTTCCAGTAGGTGATGGCCGGGGCGATGGCGTCGATCCGGCGGTCGTGTCCGGCGGCGAGCAGGGCGACCGCGCCGCCGTAGGAGCCGCCGGCCACGCCCACGCGCGGGTCGCCGGGCCGGTCGAGCCGTACCTCGGGGCGTTTCGCCAGCCAGTCGAGCAGCCGGGAGACGTCGGCGACCTCGGCGTCGGGGTCGTTCAGCCCGATCTTCCCGGTGGAGCGGCCGAAGCCGCGCGCGGACCAGGTCAGGACCGCGTACCCGGAGCGGGCCAGGTCCTCGGCCTGCCGGCGCATGTCGTCCTTGCTGCCGCCGAAGCCGTGCGCGAGCAGCACGGCGGGGTGGCGGCCGGTGTCGGCCGGGGTGACGTAGGAGGTGTCCAGGCGCACCCCGTCGACCGCGAGGACTTGCTCGCTGCGGCGCACGGCACGGGTGTCGTCGGAGGCGACGGCCGCCGTCCACGTCCCGGCGCCGGCGAGCACCAGGGCGGCGGCCACGGCGGCTGCGAGCCGGCGCGGCCGCCGCCGGGGCGTCCGGGGCGCGCGAGGTCGAAGATCCATGGGTCAACGGTACGGGGCCGCACCGACAAGCGCTGCTGCCGCCGGGGGGAGGGGCGGCCCCTCCCTGGGGTGTACGGAGGCTTTGCCGCGTACCGCGCCCGCGGTAGGACCGGGGCGCTTCTCAGGCCTGCGCTTCGCCGGTGACCGGTGCGGGGGCCGGGGTCACCGGACCGGCCTGGGCCGGGATGGTCACCGTCCGGTCCGCGGGGTCCGCGATCCGCGCGTCCTCGGGGAGGGACACCAGCCAGCGGGTGTCGCGGCGGGGCCGCAGGTACAGGGCCCAGTACAGGGTGGCGACGGCGGTGATGCCGCCGGTCCACAGCAGGTAGCTCGCCTCCTGCTGGGTCAGGATGTAGGCGAGGACGGCGATGAGCAGGACCGGCACCGCGGGCCACAGCGGCATCCGCCAGGCGGGCGTGTGCTTGTGGGAGCCGCGGCGGGCGAGCAGCGCGGCGACCGCGACCAGCAGGTACATGCCGGTGACCGAGACGCCGGTGACGCCGTAGAGGGTGTCGAGGTTGACGAAGCAGAGCACCGCGCCGGGGACGCCGACGGCGAGGGTGGCCACCCAGGGGGAGCCGAACCGGCCGAGCCGGGAGAAGACCGTGTTGACCGGGCCGGGCCAGGCCTTGTCGCGGGCGGAGGCGAACAGCACGCGGGAGTTCTGGATGACCATGACGATGCCCGCGTTGATGATGGCGAGGGCCACGCAGAGGCTGACGAAGGTGCCGACCGCGGAGTTGGACCAGGCGGTGACCATGGAGCTGATGTCGCCGCCGGTCAGCTCGGAGAGGTCGGAGGCGCCGAGGGTGATGGCGACGACCGGCACCAGGATGACCACGGTGGAGATGGCGAGGGTGGCGAGGACCGTGCGGGCGACGTTGCGGCGCGGGTTCTCCAGTTCCTCGGAGAGGTAGACGGCGGTGGAGAAGCCCTGGGTGATGAACAGGGCGATGGCGAGGCCGGAGACCACCAGCATGGCCGTCACGGTGTCCGCGTGGCCGTGTGCGCCGGCCACCTGCATGGAGACGAGGCTGCCCATCCCGCGGTGGCCGTGCGAGAAGCCGAGCACGGCGACGACTCCGGCGGCGATGACCTCCAGGACCAGGAAGACGCCGGTGATCCAGGCGTTGGCGCGCAGGTCGAGCAGGCCGGCGAGGGTGGCGAGCAGCATCACGCCGGCGCCGGTCATGGACGGGTCGAGGTGGACGATCGGGGCGAGGTAGTCCGCCGTGCCCATCGCGATCACCGGCGGAACGATCATGACGACCAGCAGGGAGAGCACGAAGACGAGCCAGCCCGCGAGCCGCCCGGCCATCGTGGACACCATGGCGTACTCGCCGCCCGCGCTCGGGATGAGCGTGCCCAGCTCCGAGTAGCAGAACGCCACGGCGACGCAGAGGAGGGAGCCGATGGCGATGGTCAGGGCGGTGGCGGTGCCGAGGGAGCCGAACAGGTCGGGCACCACGACGAAGAGCGTGGAGGCGGGCGTGACGCAGGACAGTGTCAGCAGGGTGCCGCCCACGACACCGATGGAGCGCTTCAGCCCGGGGGCGGGGGCTGTCACGGCGTCGGCCACGGTCTTGTGGTGGGTGTCGGTCATGGAGCGGTTCCGATCGACTGGTGCGAGTGTGGGTGGGCTCGGGAGCGCTATCGCCTCCGGCGGATCGTCGAATGTTCGGTCTCGTCCGCTCCCGGCGCTGCATAGAACCCTGACGAAAACCCCCACGTCAATGGGCGTTTACCTTCGGAATCCGCAGCTCCGCTTTTCCGTGGGCGGCATCGCTTTCCCAGGCCGTTACGCCCTACAGGTGCATCCATCAAGCCCGAACCGGTTGTGACCTTGCTTTCAAAGGCGTCATCGCGGCAACCCCTTCATCGCCCGTTTCGTCCGCACTGCACGGGAACCGCAGCGAACGTTTCAAAAAAATGTCAGGCGTCCGCTATCCGGACGGGCCCGCCGGAGGGTCCGCGGACACACCGGTGCCCCGCCCGCCGCCGCGCGGAGGACGGGGCACCGGTCCGGCTCAGTGGTTGCGCGGGAAGCCCAGGTCCACGCCCGCCGGGGCGTCGGCCGGGTCGGGCCAGCGGGTGGTGACGACCTTGCCGCGGGTGTAGAAGTGCGTGCCGTCGTTGCCGTAGATGTGGTGGTCGCCGAAGAGCGAGTCCTTCCAGCCGCCGAAGGAGTGGTAGCCCACCGGCACCGGGATCGGCACGTTCACGCCGACCATGCCCGCCTCGACCTCCAGCTGGAAGCGCCGGGCCGCGCCGCCGTCCCGGGTGAAGATCGCGGTGCCGTTGCCGAACGGCGAGGCGTTGATGAGCGCCACGCCCTCCTCGTAGGTGCCGGCGCGCAGCACGCACAGCACCGGGCCGAAGATCTCGTCCTGGTACGCCTTGGCGGTGGTCGGCACCCGGTCCAGCAGCGAGATGCCGATCCAGTGGCCGTCCTCGAAGCCCTCCACCGTGTATCCGGTGCCGTCGAGCACGACCTCGCAGCCCTCGGCGGCGGCGCCCGCGACGTAGGAGGCCACCTTGTCCCGGTGCGCCTTGGTGATCAGCGGGCCCATCTCGGACGCCGGGTCGTTACCGGGACCGATCTTGATCTTCTCGGCGCGCTCACGGATCTTCTCCACCAGCGTGTCGCCGATGGAGCCGACCGCCACGACCGCCGAGATGGCCATGCAGCGCTCGCCGGCCGAGCCGTAGGCCGCGCTCACCGCCGCGTCGGCCGCCGCGTCCAGGTCGGCGTCCGGCAGCACCAGCATGTGGTTCTTGGCGCCGCCGAGGGCCTGCACCCGCTTGCCGTGCGCGGAGGCGGTGGCGTGGATGTGCCGGGCGATCGGGGTGGAGCCGACGAAGGAGACGGCCTTGACGTCCGGGTGCTCCAGGAGGCGGTCGACGGCCACCTTGTCGCCGTGGACGACGTTGAAGACACCGTCGGGCAGACCGGCCTCGGACAGCAGCTCGGCGATCCGCACGGACGCGGACGGGTCCTTCTCGCTGGGCTTGAGCACGAAGGTGTTGCCGCAGGCGATGGCGATCGGGAACATCCACATCGGGACCATCGCCGGGAAGTTGAACGGCGTGATGCCCGCGACGACGCCGAGCGGCTGGCGGATCGCGGCCACGTCGACCCGGCTGGCGACCTGCGTGGACAGCTCGCCCTTGAGCTGGACGTTGATGCCGCAGGCCAGGTCCACGATCTCCAGGCCGCGCGCGACCTCGCCGAGCGCGTCGGAGTGCACCTTGCCGTGCTCGGCGGTGATCAGCTCGGCGATCTCGTCGCGGTGGGCGTCCAGCAGCGCCCGGAACCGGAACAGGATGGAGGTGCGCTGGGCCAGCGAGGACTGGCCCCAGGCGGCGAAGGCGTCCTTGGCCGACGCGACCGCAGCGTCCACCTCCTCGGCCGACGCGAACGCGACCTTCGTCGTCACCGCGCCGGTCGCCGGGTCGGTGACCGGCCCGTACGCACCCGACGCGCCGTCGACGGTCTTGCCGCCGATCCAGTGGTTGACGATCTTCGTCATGTCCGGGGACTCCTTCTCACAGATGGCGGCGTCGGGTGGAGACGTGCCGTTCGTACAGCTCGCGTGCCTTGACCGCGGACGGGCGGGTCGCGGTCGCGGCCACGGGAACATCCCACCAGGCCTGGGCGGGCGGCGCGCCCGACACAGTGTCGGACGTTTCGGTCTCCACGTAGACACATGTGGGGACGTCGGCGGCGCGCGCCTCGCCGAGCGCCGCCCGCAGCTCCCCCACGTTCCCCGCCCGCAGCACCCGCATGCCCAGGCTGGCCGCGTTGGCCGCGAGGTCCACGGGCAGCGGGGCGCCGGTGTAGGTGCCGTCCGCGGCCGGGTAGCGGTAGGCGGTGCCGAACCGCTCGGCGCCCACCGCCTCGGACAGCCCGCCGATGGAGGCGTAGCCGTGGTTCTGCAGCAGGACGAGCTTGATCGCCACGCCTTCCTGCACGGCCGTGACGATCTCCGCCGGCAGCATCAGATACGTGCCGTCGCCGACCAGCGCCCACACGCTGCGTTCCGGCGCGGCGAGCTTCACCCCGAGCGCGGCCGGGATCTCGTAGCCCATGCAGGAGTAGCCGTACTCCAGGTGGTACTGGTCCGCCGACCGTGCCCGCCAGAGTCTGTGCAGGTCGCCGGGGAGCGAGCCGGCCGCGTTGACGATGATGTCCGACTCGTCCGCCAGGGCGTCCAGCGCGCCGAGGACCTGCGGCTGGGTGGGACGGGCGGCGGGGTCGGGGGCGGCGAAGCAGGCGTCGACGGTCCGCTCCCAGCGCCCCTTGGCCTCGGTGTACTCGGCGACGTACTCCCCCGCCACCCGGTGGCCGTGCATGCCGAGCGCCTCGGTCAGTTCGCCCAGGGCGCTGCGGGCGTCCGCGACCAGCGGGAGCCCGGCGAGCTTGTGGCCGTCGAAGGGGGCGATGTTGAGGTTGAGGAAGCGGACGGCGGGGTTCTCGAAGAGGGTGCCGGAGGCGGTGGTGAAGTCGGTGTAGCGGGTGCCGACACCGATCACCAGGTCGGCGGTGCGGGCCAGGGCGTCGGCGGTCGCGGTGCCGGTGTGCCCGATCCCGCCGACGTCCTGCGGGTGGTCGTGGCGCAGCGATCCCTTGCCGGCCTGGGTGGAGGCGACCGGGATGCCGGTGGCCGCGGCGAACTCGGCGAGGGCGGTCTCGGCGCGGCTGTGGTGGACGCCGCCGCCGGCGATGATCAGCGGCCGGCGTGCCGCGCGGACCGCCCGGACCGCCTCGGTCAGCTCGGCCGCGTCCGCGCCGGGCCGCCGTACGGTCCACACCCGCTCGGCGAAGAACCGCTCCGGCCAGTCGTAGGCTTCCGCCTGCACGTCCTGGGGCAGGGCGAGGGTGACCGCGCCGGTGTCCACCGGGTCGGTGAGCACCCGCATCGCCTGGAGGGCCGACGGGATCAGGGCCTCGGGGCGGGTGATCCGGTCGAAGTACCTCGACACCGGGCGCAGGGTGTCGTTGACCGAGACATCGCCCGCGTACGGCACCTCCAGCTGTTGCAGGACCGGGTCGGCGGGGCGGGCGGCGAAGACGTCGCCGGGCAGCAGCAGCACCGGCAGGTGGTTGACGGTGGCGAGGGCGGCGCCGGTGACGAGGTTGGTCGCGCCGGGGCCGATGGAGGTGGTCACCGCGTGGGCGGACAGCCGGCCCGACTGGCGGGCGTAGCCGACGGCCGCGTGCACCATCGCCTGCTCGTTGCGGCCCTGGTGGTACGGCATGAGGTCCGCGTACTCGACCAGCGCCTGGCCGATCCCGGCGACGTTGCCGTGCCCGAAGATGCCCCACATGGCGCCGATCAGCCGCTGCCGGGTGCCGTCCCGCTCGGTGTACTGGGCGGCCAGGAAGCGGACCAGCGCCTGGGCGACGGTGAGCCGGATCGTCGTCATCGGTACCCCCCGGTGGTGTGGTCGGGATGGAAGCGGATGAGCCACTCCCGGCCGTCCCCCGGGCCCGCCATGACGTTCAGGTAGTACATGTCGTGCCCGGGCTGGGCGATGGACGGGCCGTGCCAGCCGTCGGGGACGAGGACGGCGTCGCCGGAGCGGACCTCGGCGAGCACGTCGGCACCGCCCTCGCGGGAGGGGGACACCCGCTGGTAGCCCAGGCCGCCGGGGCCGTCGATCTCGAAGTAGTAGATCTCCTCCAGCTCCGACTCCTCGCCCGGCCGGTGCTCGTCGTGCTTGTGCGGCGGGTACGAGGACCAGTTGCCGCCGGGGGTGATCACCTCCACGGCGATCAGCCGGTCGCACGGGAAGGCGTCGGCGGCGGCGAAGTTGCGCACCCGGCGGGCGCAGGTGCCGCTGCCGCGCTCCTCGACGGGGACCTCCGGCGCGGGGCCGTAGCGGGCGGGGAGTCGTCGCTCGCACTTCGCTCCTGCCAGGGCGAAGCGGCCTCCCGCGCCGGAGGCGATCTGGACCCGGGCGTCCCGGGGGGCGTACGCGAAGTCGGTGACGTCCGCGAACACGCTGTCCCGGCCCAGGAGTTGGAACTCGTCCTGCTCCGTTTGTACGGTACATCCGCCTTGCAGCGGAAGCACGATCCACTCGCTGTCGCCGGTGGCGAAGGCATGGCTGCCGCCGGGCGCCAGCTCCACGACCCGCAGACCGCTGTACGTCCAGCCGGCCGTCCGGGGGCCGATGTCGAGGGCGTAGCGGTCGTTCGCGGTGGCGCCCCTGGGCAGATGCAGACCGGTGCTTCTCATGCGCCCCTCACAGCAGTCCCACGGCGGTGTCCACGGCGGCGGCCACATCGCCGTCCGCCGGGTACAGCAGCGAGCGGCCCGCCACCAGGCCGCGCACGGTGGGCAGGCGCAGCGCGTCCCGCCACTTGCCGTAGGCGGCGGCCCGCTCCGCCGGGGAGTCGCCGATGTCCCCGCCGAGCAGGACGGCGGGCAGCGTGGACGTCCGCATGACCCGGGCCATGTCGTCGGGGTGCTCGGTGACCGGCACCTTCAGCCAGGTGTAGGCGGAGGAGCCGCCGAGGCCGGAGGCGATGGCGACGGCCCGGGTGACCGCCTCGGCGGAGAGGTCGTTCACCAGCTCGCCGCCGGGGCCGCGGCGGCTGATGAACGGCTCCACGAACACCGGCAGCCGGCGGGCCGCCATGGCGTCGATGACGCGGGCCGCGGACTCCAGGGTGGCCAGGGAGCCCGGGTCGGCGTAGTCGACGCGCAGCAGCAGCTTGCCCGCGTCGAAGCCGAGCCGCTCGATGTCCTCGGGGCGGTGGCCGGTGAACCGGTCGTCCAGCTCGAAGCTGGCGCCGTGCAGCCCGCCGCGGTTCATGGAGCCCAGGACGACCTTGTGCTCCAGGGCGCCGAGCAGCAGCAGGTCGTCCAGGATGTCGGCGGTGGCCAGCACCCCGTCGACACCGGGCCGGGACAGCGCGAGGCACAGCCGGTCCAGCAGGTCGGCCCGGTCGGCCATGGCGAGCCGCCGGTCGCCGACGTCGAGGGAGCCGCGGGCCGGGTGGTCGGCGGCGACGATCATCAGCCGCTCGCGGTCGTCCAGCAGGGGGCGGCGGGCCCGGCGCGCGGCGGCCTCGGCGATGGCCTCGGGGTGCCGGGCACGGATACGGACCAGCTCGGCCACGTCGACCCGGGGACGGGGGGCGTCCGCCGGCGGCCCCGCGCCCGCGCCGCCGCCGGTGTGCGCGCCCGTGACCCGGCCCGCTCTCACCGCACCGCTCCGGCGTCGAGCGCGGCGGCCACCTCGGCGGGGGTCGGCATCGCGGAGGAGCACTCCAGGCGGGAGGCGACGATGGCACCGGCCGCGTTGGCGTGCCGCATCACCGTCTCCAGGTCGTGCCCGGCCAGCAGGCCGTGACAGAGCGAGCCGCCGAAGGCGTCGCCGGCGCCGAGCCCGTTCAGGACGGTGACGGGCAGCGGCGGGACCTCGGCGGTCTCGCCCGTACGGCTGACGGCGAGGACGCCCTTGGGTCCCTGTTTGACGACGGCCAGCTCGGCCCCGGCGGCCAGCAGGGCGCGGGCGGCGGCGTGCGGCTCGCGTGTCCCGGTGGCGACCTCCACCTCGTCCAGGTTGCCGACGGCGACGGTGGCGTGGCGCAGGGCCTCGGCATAGAAGGGGCGGGCGGTGTCGGGGTCCGCCCAGAACACGGGGCGCCAGTCCAGGTCGAAGACGGTGATGCCGGCCCTGGCCCGGTGGGCGAGCGCCGCGAGGGTGGCGGTACGGCTCGGCTCCTCGCTCAGTCCGGTGCCGGTGACCCAGAGGATCCGGGCCGCCGCGATGGCGTCCAGGTCCAGTTCACGGGGGTGGATCTCCAGGTCGGGGGCCTTGGGCCGGCGGTAGAAGTACAGCGGGAAGTCGTCCGGCGGGAAGATCTCGCAGAAGGTGACGGGGGTGGGCAGGCCGGGGACGGGGGTGACCCAGCGGTCGTCGACGCCGAAGTCGCGCAGGGCCTCGTGGAGGTAGGTGCCGAACGGGTCGTCGCCGGTGCGGGTGATCACGGCGGTGCGGCGGCCGAGCCGGGCCGCGGCGACCGCGACGTTGGCCGCGGAGCCGCCGAGGAACTTGCCGAAGGACGAGACCTGGGCGAGCGGGACGCCGGTCTGGAGCGGGTAGAGGTCCACCCCGATCCGCCCCATGGTGATCAGGTCGTAGGCCATCGGCTTCCCTTCGTCATGGCTCTTCCGGCTTTCTAGCCCGCGTACGGAACCGTGTCAACGTTTTGTCCGGACATACGGACCTCCCACTCCGGTACGCGGACCACCCGCCTTTCGCATGGATGCCCTTTGTGACGGGTTCGTCACAAACACCTCCCTCCTGTCACAGATGTCACGCCTGTATGGGTTCTCGGTCACAAACCGTCGACAGGACGCCCCGGCGGTCACTCACCGTCGTCGTCCCGCACAGGCTGGGTGATCGACCCACAGGGAGGTGCGACTCATGACCGACCGGCGACTCTGGTCCTACAAGGAGATCGCGGCGCACATCCGGGTGCGGCCGGACACCGTGCGGTCCTACCGCAAGCACGGACACCTGCCCCCGCCCGACCACGTGGAGGGCGGCAGGCCCTACTGGTACGCCGACACCGTCCGCGCCTGGGTCGCCGGGCGCCCCGGCAACCGCCGGCGCGGAGCCGGCTGACCGCCCGGGGGCGTCAGCTCCAGGGTTCGATCACCGTGACGCCCGCCTCCGTCGCCGTGCCCATCGCCGCGAGCGCGGCCGGGGCCGCGTCGAGCGGGATGGTGCGGGTCACCAGGAGGTCGGGGCGCAGGACGCCGGTGCCGACCAGGTGGAGCATGCCGGGGTAGGCGTGGGCGGCCATGCCGTGACTGCCGAGCAGCTCCAGCTCCAGGGCGATCGCGCGGGCCAGCGGGACCGGGGTGGTGCCGTCGGCCGAGGGCAGCAGGCCGACCTGGACGTGCCGGCCGCGGCGGCGCAGTCCGTTCACGGAGGCGGCGCAGGTGGCGGGCGAGCCGAGGGCGTCGAGCGAGAGATGGGCGCCGCCGCCGGTCAGTTCCCGGACGGCGGCGGCCGGGTCGGGCACGCCGGTCGCGTCGAGGCACTCGGCGGCACCGAAGCCGCGGGCCAGTTCCAGGGCCCGGGGTGAGATGTCGACCGCCACCACCCGGGCGCCCGCGGCCGCCGCGATCATCACCGCCGACAGGCCGACCCCGCCGCAGCCGTGCACCGCGACCCACTCCCCGGCCGCCACCCGGCCCTGCTGGACCACGGCCCGGAAGGCGGTGGCGAAGCGGCAGCCGAGGGCGGCGGCGGTGGCGTACGCCATGTCGTCCGGGAGCGCGACGAGGTTGACGTCGGCGTGGTCGAGGGCGACGTACTCGGCGAAGGAGCCCCAGTGGCTGAAGCCGGGCTGGGTCTGCCGTTCGCACACCTGCTGGTCGCCCGCCGCACAGGGCCCGCAGGTGCCGCAGGCGCAGACGAACGGCACGGTGACCCGGTCGCCGGGCCGCCACCGGGTGACCCGGGCGCCGGCCGCCTCGACCACTCCGGCGAGTTCGTGCCCCGGCACGTGCGGCAGCGTGATGTCCGGGTCGTGCCCCGCCCAGCCGTGCCAGTCGCTGCGGCACAGTCCGGTGGCCTCCACCCGGACGACCACGCCGTGCGCCGCCGGTTCCGGGTCGGGCACCTCCCGTATCCCGGCCGGCTTTCCGTACTCCTCGAAGACCACGGCTCGCATACCCGCTCCTTTCGGGAAACCCGAAGGAAGGCTAGACGCTCCGGGGAGTCGCTTGGCTTCATACCCCCTAGGGGTATACAGTACGGATATCGGGGTTCCTCCGGGTACCCCACCGGACCCACACGCGCCTCGACGAGGAGTAACGACATGACCACCGTCACCACCGTCTACAAGGTCACCGGCATGAGCTGCGGCCACTGCGAGGGCTCCGTCTCCGAGGAGATCTCCCGCATCCCCGGCGTCAGCTCGGTGAAGGCCGTCGCGTCGAGCGGCGAGGTGACCGTCGTGTCCGCCGCCCCGCTCGACGAGGAGGCCGTGCGCGCCGCCGTCGACGAGGCCGGCTACGAGCTGGCCGGCCAGGCCTGAGCACCACCCCCCGATCCCCGACCGGGCCGTGCCGACCAGCTGATACTGGATCCGTACGGCCCGGTCCGATGTCTGGAGTCCGGACATGACCAGCACCACCGCCAAGCCGCCGGCCACGGCGCCCGGCACCGAACAGGTCGAGCTGCTCATCGGCGGCATGACCTGCGCCTCCTGTGCCGCCCGGGTGGAGAAGAAGCTCAACCGGATGGACGGCGTCAGCGCCACCGTCAACTTCGCCACCGAGAAGGCCAAGGTCACCTTCGCCGACGGCATCGAGGTCGCCGACCTGATCGCCACCGTCGAGAAGACCGGCTACACCGCCGAGGAGCCCCGGCCGCCGGAGCCCGAGACCGAGACCGCGCCGGAGAGCCCCGGCCGGGACGCCGATCTCGGCGAGCTGAGGCACCGCCTGCTCGTCTCGGCGCTGCTCGCCGCGCCCGTGGTCCTGCTCGCGATGGTCCCCGCGCTGCAGTTCGCCAACTGGCAGTGGCTCTCGCTCACCCTGGCCGCGCCGGTCGTCGTCTGGGGCGGCGCGCCCTTCCACCGGGCCGCCTGGACCAACCTCCGGCACGGCGCGGCCACCATGGACACCCTCGTCTCGGTCGGCACGCTGGCCGCGTTCGGCTGGTCGCTGTGGGCGCTGTTCTTCGGCGACGCGGGCACGCACGGCATGCACGACGAGTTCCGGCTCACCGTCTCCCGCATGGACGGCGCCTCCACCATCTACCTGGAGGTCGCCTCCGGGGTGATCGCGCTGATCCTGCTCGGCCGCTATCTGGAGGCCCGCTCCAAGCGCCGTGCCGGTGCCGCCCTGAAGGCACTGATGGAGCTGGGCGCCAAGGACGTGGCGGTACTGCGGGACGGGCGCGAGGTGCGGGTGCCGGTGTCCGGTCTCGCCGTGGGCGACCGGTTCGTCGTACGGCCCGGCGAGAAGATCGCCACCGACGGCACGGTGGTCGAGGGCATCTCCGCGGTGGACGCCTCCATGCTGACCGGCGAGTCGGTGCCGGTCGACGTCGGCCCCGGCGACCGGGTCACCGGCGCCACGGTCAACGCCGGCGGCCGGCTGGTCGTCGAGGCGACCCGGGTCGGCGCGGACACCCAGCTCGCCCGGATGGCCCGGCTGGTGGAGGACGCGCAGAACGGCAAGGCCGAGGTACAGCGGCTCGCCGACCGGATCTCCGCCGTCTTCGTCCCGGTGGTCATCCTGATCGCGCTCGGCACCTTCGGCGTCTGGCTGGCGGTCACCGGGGACACGGTCGCCGCGTTCACGGCCGCCGTCGCCGTCCTGATCATCGCCTGCCCCTGCGCGCTGGGCCTGGCCACGCCGACCGCGCTGATGGTGGGCACCGGGCGCGGCGCCCAGCTGGGCATCCTGATCAAGGGTCCCGAGGTGCTGGAGTCCACGCGCCGGGTGGACACGGTCGTCCTGGACAAGACCGGCACGGTCACCACCGGCCGGATGACCCTCCAGGACGTGTACGTCGCCGAGGGCGAGGACGAGAAGGAGCTGCTGCGTCTCGCGGGCGCCCTGGAACACGCCTCCGAGCACCCGGTGGCCCGCGCCATCGCCGCCGGCGCGGAAGAACGCGCCGGAGTCCTTCCGCCGGTCGAGCACTTCGAGAACGTGCCCGGGCGGGGCGTACGCGGGCGCGTGAACGGCCGTGAGGTGGCCGTGGGGCGGCTCTACGACGAGCTGCCGCCGGAGCTGGCGCGCGCGGCCCGGGAGGCCGAGGAGCAGGGCCGTACGGCCGTCGTGGCCGGCTGGGACGGGCGGGCCCGCGGGGTCCTCGCGGTCGCCGACGCGGTCAAGGAGACCAGCGCCGAGGCCATCCGCGAGCTGCGCGGACTGGGCCTGACGCCGGTGCTGCTCACCGGGGACAACCGCACGGTCGCCGAGGCGGTCGCGGGGACCGTCGGCATCGACCCGGGAAATGTGTACGCCGAGGTGCTGCCCGAGGACAAGGTGGACGTCGTACGGCGGCTCCAGGCCGAGGGCCGGGCCGTGGCCATGGTCGGCGACGGCGTGAACGACGCCGCCGCGCTGGCCACCGCCGACCTGGGCCTGGCCATGGGCACCGGTACGGACGCGGCGATCGAGGCCGGCGATCTGACGCTGGTGCGCGGGGACCTGCGGGTGGCCGCGGACGCCATCCGGCTGTCCCGCCGGACGCTGGCCACCATCAAGGGCAACCTGGTGTGGGCCTTCGGCTACAACGTCGCCGCGCTGCCGCTGGCCGCCGCCGGGCTGCTCAACCCGATGATCGCCGGGGCCGCCATGGCCTTCTCCTCGGTCTTCGTGGTGACCAACAGCCTGCGGCTGCGCGCCTTCCGGTGAACGGAAGCCGAATTTCGGAATCGATCTTCCGATCCCCCTGGAGTCCTGCGCGAGCCTCACATAAGCTCTTCACAAGCCTCGCGCATCTTCCTTACGCTTGGGCCTCGATTGCCATATCGGGGCTCTTGCGCACTTAAGGGACATATGCAAGAGACGCACATCACAGTGATGCGAACGTAACCATCGAAGGGGTTCGAAGGTCTAAGTTGGCGATTGTCAGGCCGACGTCTTGGGGGGCGTCGACTGGCGTCTGGGGATGTCTTGGGGGACTTTCCCAGAAGGGGGTACCTCCCGGCTCGCACGACGTTGAGAGCTTGGGGGAGCGTTGCCGGGGCACGTACACCGGGAAGCTTTGAGCGGCCCTCCCAGCGTGCGCTGTCCCGGCAGACCGCACCGCATCACTGGAGTACGGCGAGTTCGCTCGCGCGTGCTCAGACAGCGATTCAGGCGCTGTCCTCTCCGAGCGCCCGGCCGGATCCCGTGGGGGGAATCCGCACCGGGACATGGGAAGGCGCCCTGGTCGTCGGCCCGTGGGGGGACCGGCGGCTCGGGGCGCCTTCCACCTTTTGTGACGCTTGCCGTGAGGCTTCTCCGCCTCTCGATCACCCGAGGGTGATCACTTCCGAGCGCCGAACCGGGGCCCGTCCGCCTGGACAGGCCCCGCGCTCGATGCGCTCAGCGCTCCTCGACCGGGACGAAGTCGCGCTCGACCACGCCGGTGTAGATCTGGCGCGGGCGGCCGATGCGGGAGCCCGGCTCCTTGATCATCTCGGTCCACTGGGCGATCCAGCCCGGCAGCCGGCCGAGGGCGAACAGGACCGTGAACATCTCGGTCGGGAAGCCCATGGCCCGGTAGATCAGACCGGTGTAGAAGTCCACGTTCGGGTAGAGCTTGCGCTCGGTGAAGTAGTCGTCGGAGAGCGCGTGCTCCTCCAGCTTCAGGGCGATGTCGAGGAGCTCGTCCTCCTTGCCCAGCGCGGAGAGGACATCGTGCGCGGCGGCCTTGATGATCTTGGCGCGCGGGTCGAAGTTCTTGTAGACCCGGTGGCCGAAGCCCATCAGGCGGACGCCGTCCTCCTTGTTCTTCACCTTGCGGATGAAGGTGTCGACGCCGGAGCCGGAGTCGCGGATGCCCTCCAGCATCTCCAGCACCGACTGGTTGGCGCCGCCGTGCAGCGGGCCCCACAGCGCGTTGATGCCGGCCGAGATCGACGCGAACATGTTGGCCTGCGAGGAGCCGACCAGACGGACCGTGGAGGTCGAACAGTTCTGCTCGTGGTCGGCGTGCAGGATCAGCAGCTTGTCCAGCGCCGAGACCACGACCGGGTCCAGCTCGTACTCCTGCGCCGGGACCGAGAAGGTCATGCGCAGGAAGTTCTCGACGTAGCCGAGGTCGTTGCGCGGGTAGACGAACGGGTGGCCGATCGACTTCTTGTACGCGTACGCGGCGATGGTCGGGAGCTTGGCGAGCAGCCGGATCGTGGAGAGGTCGCGCTGCTTCTCGTCGAACGGGTTGTGGCTGTCCTGGTAGAAGGTGGACAGCGCCGAGACGACCGAGGACAGCATCGCCATCGGGTGCGCGTCGCGCGGGAAGCCCCGGTAGAAGTTCTTGACGTCCTCGTGCAGCAGCGTGTGCCGCGTGATGTCGTTCTTGAACGTCGTCAGCTGGTCGACGGTGGGGAGCTCGCCGTTGATGAGCAGGTACGCCACCTCGAGGAAGGTGGAGCGCTCGGCCAGCTGCTCGATGGGGTAGCCGCGGTAGCGGAGGATGCCCGCCTCGCCGTCGAGGTAGGTGATCGCGGATTTATAGGCGGCCGTGTTGCCGTACCCGCTGTCCAGGGTCACCAGACCGGTCTGGGCGCGGAGCTTCCCGATGTCGAAGCCCTTGTCGCCGACGGTGCTGTCGACCACCGGGTAGGTGTACTCGCCGTCGCCGTACCGCAGTACTACAGAGTTGTCGCTCACGTCTTCCCTCACCGACGTAGTGCCTCATCTTCGAGGTGCCCTGACTGTCTCTACCATCCCCCATTTGGCTCAGGAGAGTGCACTCGGGGTCGACCATTGGGCCTATTGACGGCACTCAGTGCCGCCAGCCTGCCCATCCTGCCCCCTTCGCGGGGGTTCCGGAAGTGCTCTGTGACCTTCACGACTCGTTTGATCGATCATTTTGTGCCGAGCCTGAAGTCCAGGGCCGTACAGCGCCGTCCGGCCGACACCGTGCGCACCGCCTGGCCGATCGCCTTGCGTGATCCGACGAGCACGACCAGCCGCCGGGCCCGGGTGACCGCCGTGTACAGCAGGTTCCGCTGGAGCATCATCCATGCCCCGGTCGTGACGGGAATCACCACGGCGGGATACTCGCTGCCCTGCGAACGGTGGATGGTCACCGCGTACGCGTGGGCCAGTTCGTCCAGTTCGTCGAATTCGTACGGGACCTCCTCGTCCTCGTCCGTCAGCACCGTCAGACGCTGGTCGACCGGGTCGAGCGAGGTCACGACGCCCACGGTGCCGTTGAAGACACCGTTCTTCCCTTTCTCGTAATTGTTGCGAATCTGGGTGACCTTGTCGCCGACGCGGAAGACCCGGCCGCCGAACCGCTTCTCCGGCTGATCGGGGCGGCCGGGCGTGATGGCCTGCTGGAGCAGGCCGTTGAGCGCGCCGGCGCCGGCCGGGCCGCGGTGCATCGGCGCGAGCACCTGCACGTCCCGGCGCGGGTCCAGCCCGAATTTGGCGGGAATTCGCCGTGCGGCGACGTCCACGGTGAGCCGGCCGGCGGCCTCGGTGTCGTCCTCCACGAACAGGAAGAAGTCCTTCATCCCGTCGGTGAGCGGGTGCTGCCCGGCGTTGATGCGGTGCGCGTTGGTGACCACCCCGGACTGCTGGGCCTGCCGGAAGACCCGGGTGAGCCGGACGGCGGGGACGGGGCTGCCGTCGGCGAGCAGGTCCCGCAGCACCTCTCCGGCGCCGACGCTGGGCAGCTGGTCCACGTCCCCGACGAACAGCAGATGGGCGCCCGGGGGCACGGCCTTGACCAGCTTGTTGGCGAGCAGCAGGTCCAGCATGGATGCCTCGTCCACCACCACCAGGTCGGCGTCCAGCGGGCGGTCGCGGTCATAGGCCGCGTCACCGCCGGGCTTCAGCTCCAGCAGGCGGTGCACGGTGGATGCCTCGGCGCCGGTCAGCTCCGCCAGCCGCTTGGCCGCGCGGCCGGTCGGGGCGGCCAGCAGCACCTTGGCGCGCCGGGCCCGGGCCAGCTCCACGATCGAGCGGACGGTGAAGGACTTGCCGCAGCCCGGCCCGCCGGTGAGGACGGCGACCTTCTCCGTCAGCGCCAGCTTGACCGCCGCCTCCTGCTCGGGCGCGAGATCGGCGCCGGTACGGGACCTCAGCCAGCCGAGCGCCTTCGCCCAGTCGACGTCCCGGAAGCCCGGCATCCGGTCCTCACCGGTGCGCAGCAGCCGCAGCAGCTGGGCGGACAGGGAGAGTTCGGCGCGGTGGAAGGGCACCAGGTAGACCGCGCTGACCGGCTCCTCGTCGCCGTCGGGGCCGGGCACCTTCTCCCGTACGACACCGGGGTCGGCGCCGTCGTCCGGGGGCTCGGCCAGCTCGGCCAGGCACTCGATGACCAGCCCGGTGTCGACCTGGAGCAGCTTGACGGCGTCGGCGATCAGCCGCTCCTCCGGCAGGAAGCAGTGCCCCTGGTCGGCGGACTGCGACAGCGCGTACTGCAGGCCGGCCTTCACGCGCGCGGGGCTGTCGTGCGGGATGCCGACCGACTGGGCGATCTTGTCGGCGGTGAGGAAGCCGATGCCCCAGACGTCGGCGGCGAGCCGGTACGGCTGCTCCTTGACGACGGAGATGGACTCGTCCCCGTACTTCTTGTAGATCCGCACGGCGATGGAGGTGGACACCTCGACGGTCTGGAGGAAGAGCATGACCTCCTTGATCGCCTTCTGCTCCTCCCAGGCGTCGGCGATCTTCTTCGTGCGCTTCGGGCCGAGGCCGGGCACCTCGATCAGGCGCTTCGGCTCCTCCTCGATGATCCGCAGGGTGTCGAGGCCGAAGTGCTGCGTGATGCGGTCGGCGAAGACCGGGCCGATGCCCTTGACCAGCCCGGATCCCAGATAGCGTCGGATGCCCTGGACGGTGGCCGGCAGGACCGTCGTGTAGTTCTCGACGTGGAACTGCTTGCCGTACTGGGGGTGCGAGCCCCAGCGGCCCTCCATGCGCAGGGACTCCCCCACCTGGGCACCGAGCAGCGCGCCGACCACCGTGAGGAGGTCGCCGGCGCCTCTGCCCGTGTCGACCCGGGCGACGGTGTAGCCGTTCTCCTCATTGGCGTATGTGATGCGCTCCAGCACGCCTTCGAGGACGGCGAGACGCCGTTCACCACTGGAGTTCCCCGCCTGTCGGTCCATGATCCGACGGTACCGGTGGGGTATGACAGGCCGCCCGTGCGGCCGGGCCCGTGCTTCAGCCGGCCTTCTTGGCGGCCTTGTCGCCGGGTGACAGGAGCGTCTTCAGACGCATCAGGAACGAGGCGCGTGGCTCACTGGCTTCGCTGAGGCTCGCTCGTACGCTCTCGAAGTCCATGGAGCGCAGCGCCGTGGCTTTCCGCTTCATGTACTCGGCCGGGTCTCTCTCGAATTCGCGGACCGCGGGGTCCGTGTCTAAGACGACCCCGCTCCACACCTCACTGTGCGCAGTGCTCATGCTCGCGCTCCCCCCCGGGTTCGACTCGGAGGACGGGTGGCTCCCGCCGTTCTGCGTCGGCATGCGCCCTCCAAGCGTTGACGGTACAGTCTCGGCTGATGGCTTGTCAGCGTCAATCCGACGGTATGGCTTACGGATTGACAATCGGCCCGGTTCAAGAGGCTGACATCGTCCCTGAACGAACCGTCCGCCTCCCGGTCACGGCCCGGACACCTTCCGTCACCGTATTGATACCCAGAGACACGCCCACCGAAACGACAGAACCACCCACTTGGCCTAACTCTGCGTGTAGGCTCCGTCGCTATGTCCTTGAGTGGATTACGGGTGGGCTGGGGTACCACGACGATGGGGACGCTGAGCGTCGTCACCTACGTGGCACCGATCGTCCTCGGTCTTGGCCTGAAACTGCCGATGTGGATCGCCATGATCATCATGGCTGTCGGCGTGATCGCCACGGTGGCCACGGTCATCGTGTCCCGCCGGGAGGCGGTCGCCGCCCGGCGCGACCTCGTCACCGCGGAACAGGCCGCAAAGGTCGCCGCGGAGAGCGCCCGCGGGGTCATGGAAGACGTGCTCACGGTGCTGGTCCACCTCATCGGGGAGATCGTCAGCGCGAACAGCAGGAGTACGCGCAGCCAGCTCCAGCAGCAGATGAAGCAGGCGATCGTCTCCCTCACCGCCCAGCTCATCGGACCGGACAACGCGCGCGCCTGTGTCCTGGAGGTCGACCCGGCGTCCCAGGGGACCGGCGTCCGGGAGATGAAGTGCCTGAACGGCCTGTGGTCGGGGCGGGCGGAGGCACCGCGGACGGTGTTCCGCGAGGACCAGGCCCGCGGGGCGTCCCTGCTGAAGCTCATGGACGACCGCAAGAGCACGTTCGTGGAGAACGTCGACACGCTCGATCCCGCGCTGCGTCCCGAGACGGACTCGTACAAGACCTACATCACCGCCACCATCACGGCCGCCGGCAAGGACGCGTTCGGCGTGCTGTGCGTGGACGCCCCTTGCCCCGGGAACCTCCGCAAGGAGGACATCCGCCTGGTGGAGGTACTGGCCCGCCTGCTGGGCGCGGCGCTGGCGGTACGCCGCTGAGTCTTTGAACGTCTCCCAGCCGAACGTGAGTTGAGCGCCTCGTACGGGTGCGCGACCTCTCGGCGGCCTGGCTCGTTGAGCAGGCCGTACGAAAGGAGAGCTGATGGTCGGCTCGTCGCATGAGGCGCTGCACCGGATCTTCCAGAAGGATCCGGAGCTGCTGACGCGGACGTTGCAGCGGGTGTTGCACGTGCCGTTTCCCAGGCCCAGGGAGATCGCGGCGCTGAACGTGGACCTGACGGAGATCGAACCGGTCGAGCGCCGGGTGGACACGTTGCTGCGGGCGGAGACGGACGAGGGTACGTATCTGCTGGTCGTGGAGTCGCAGGGGAAGGCGGACGAGCGGAAGCGGGGCAGCTGGCCGTACTACCTGTCGTAAGGCGAAGCAGATGTGGAGGGACCTGATGACAGCTGTCCAGTACTTCTGGCGTCACCCGTTGGCTGAGCAGGTGCGTGAGGAGGGGCGTATTCAGGAGCGGCAGGAGATGACCCTCCGCGTCCTGGAGTGGCGTGGCATCCCGGTGCCCGACGCCGTGCGTGAGCGAGTACTCGCCTGCGAGGACCTCGATCGGCTCGAGGTCTGGGCCCAGCGAGCCGTTCATGCCACCAACGCCGCGGAGTTGTTCGCCGACGAGTGAGGGAAGACCTGACGATGGCGATCCAGTACTTCTGGCGACACCCGTTGGCTGAGCAGGTGCGTGAGGAGGGGCGTATTCAGGAGCGGCAGGAGATGACCCTCCGCGTCCTGGAGTGGCGTGGCATCCCGGTGTCCGACGCCGTGCGTGAGCAAGTACTCGCCTGCACGGACTTCGATCAGTTGGAGGTCTGGGGCCAGCGAGCCGTTCATGCCACCAACGCCGCGGAGTTGTTCGCCGACGAGTGAGCGCGTGGCCGTTGGGCCGCTCGCTTCTTGGGGAGTGTCGGGCTTCCGCGAGGTGAGTCAAGGGCGCTGCGCGTCGCCTTCGGCGATGGCCCTGCGGGCCACCCTTGACACACCTCGCTCCAGCCCTGGGCAGAAGCGAGCGAGCGGCCCGAAGGTGCGGTGGGCCCGGCCGGTACCGGGCCCTCGGGTGGGCCTCGTGGTCCTGTCGGCCGGGGGCGCGGTCGCTTCTCGCATGCACGCCGGGTGTGCCTGGCGGCTTGCGGTGAGTGGGTGAGTGGTGCGTTCTCGTCTTCAGGGGACCTGGCCGGTTCGCTCGGCTGGTTGAAGCCGCCGCTGCATCTCCCTCACTTTTGGAATGACTGGTCCAGAAGGTGAGGGGTGGTCGGGACTTTGCCGGGCCGGGCCGGGTGGCTGGCGCAACGGTTCTGCACTACCTGCCGTGGCGGGGTTTTTCCTGGCTCTGCGGCAGCGTCAAGGTGATCTGGCGGATCAGTTGCTGGAAGCAGGCCAAGGACGCGAACGCGGGAAGCGCGGCCCCTGCGATTCCGGTGACCGTTCGGTCGGCCTGGGCCACGCACAGGATCATCGCGACCGAGGAAAACAGCACAACGATGCACCACGAGTGCGCAGCCCGGCGCTGATGCAGGGCATTTCGCAGGATGGAGAGAGACGCCGCCATCCAGGGGCCGTACACGAGAAGCGGCCACCAGGCGATCATTCCGCCGTTCACTCCCGGGGTGGCATTTCGCAGGGGGCCGTACGCCGCAATTCCGCCGAATACGCTGACCATCGCGACCAGGACGGACACGAACGCGGCGATCACAAAGCTGCCGGCCCGCATCCACTTGATGTGATTCCTCTGGACGCGCCTCTTTCGGTGCGTCGCCCCCGCGAAGTCGGCCCCGGACGCGGGCTCGCTGCGCGGTGGTGGGACCGTGACCGTCTGTTCGGCCGGGACCGTGCCCTGCAACAGGCTGGCGAGTTCTTCCGCCGGGTCCCAGTGGGCGTCCGGCGGTACCAGCACATCGCCCCCGGGATACGGGGCCGCGTCCGCGTACCATTCCGGATGGGTAAAAGGTGAGCCGGTAAATTTCTGGTTCATAAGGATCCTCCCCCGTCAGACGGTGTCCAAGTGGCCGCCGGTGTTTTTCTGAGCGCTCCATCGCTCGTCGAGTTCCCTCTGGACCGCCTCCAGCAGAACGAGGAATTCGTCGAGCAGCACCCCTACCGCGTGCACGTGATCTTCGCGCGCCTCGGGCGGGGCTCCCGCTCCGCCAGGCGGGTGCATTGTTGGACTGAATGTCAGCAAACTGCCCGTCGACTGGCTATCCTTCCCCGTGTCCCGGTGCAGCAGGCCGTGGAACCTCGTCGTCGTCATATTCGGGCTAACGCCACCCCCTCTCCTCCAGATGCGCGGCAAATGAGTGAACGCGGCATCCGGAAAACGTTACGGAGAGCTTTTTTTCATTTCTGCCGATCCGTCCGGGTGAGCTTCGCCTCCACCCGCCCGCGCGTCCGCCCCGCCCGCCTGCGCGTCGGCGGTCCCGGCCGGGTGGCCGTCCCTTCCGTGCCGGCCGCCCCGTCACGCGCCGTCACGGTCACGATTGGGTTTCGGCCAACCCCAGCCCCTTGCCCCCACCCCATGTAATCGTTTCCAATCCTCCTGTCGCAGCGATGTAATCGATTCCACGAGGAGGTGGAGCCGGCGATGGCGAGCATCAAGGATGTCGCCGCTTCGGCGGGGGTGTCCGTGGCCACCGTGTCACGCGTCTTGAACGGCCATCCGTCCGTCAGCGCCGACGCCCGCGAGCGGGTGCTGGCCGCCGTGGCCGCCCTCGGGTACCGGCCGAACGCCGTCGCCCGGTCCCTGCGGACCGATCAGACCCACACCCTTGGGCTCGTCATCAGCGACGTGCTGAATCCCTACTTCACCGAACTGGCGCGGTCCGTCGAGGAAGAGGCCCGCGCGCTCGGGTACAGCGTCATCATCGGGAACGCCGACGAGCGGCCCGAGTTGCAGGACCACCACGTACGGAATCTGCTGGACCGGCGCATAGACGGGCTGCTGGTGTCGCCCACGGACGGCGGGTCGCCGCTCATGCTCGACGCCGCTCGGGCCGGGACCCCGATGGTGTTCGTCGACCGGTGGATCCCCGGCGTGGACGTGCCCGTCGTACGGGCCGACGGGCGGGCCGCCGTACGGGATCTCGTGGCGCATCTGTACCGGCTCGGGCACCGGCGCCTCGCCATCATCGCCGGGCCCGCCGCCACCACCACCGGCAGCGAGCGTGTCGAGGCCTTCCGGGCCGCCCTCGCCGAGTACGGGCTGCCGTTGCCCGACGCCCGCATAGGCCAGGGCGACTTCCAGGCCGAGAGCGGGCGGCGGGTCACCGAGGGGTTCCTGGATCTGCCTCAGCCGCCCGACGTCGTCTTCGCCGCCGACAACCTGATGGCGCTCGGCGCGCTGGACGCCGTACGCGCCCGCGGTCTGCGGGTGCCCGACGACATCGCGCTGGCCGCGTTCGACGACATCCCGTGGTTCGTGCACACCGATCCGCCGGTCACCGCGATCGCCCAGCCCACCGGTGAGCTGGGGCGGGCCGCCGTACGCGCGCTGGTCGACCGGATCGAGGGGCGTACCCCGCGCTCCGTCACGCTGCCCGCCCGGCTCGTCGTACGCCGCTCGTGCGGTGAGCCCCCCACCCCCTCCCCAGTGCAAAGGAGCACGACGTGAGCAACCCGGACGAGTTGCTGCGCATCGAGGGCATACGGAAGACCTTCCCCGGCGTGGTCGCGCTCGACGGCGTCGACTTCGATCTGCGCCGGGGCGAGGTCCATGTGCTGCTCGGTGAGAACGGGGCCGGCAAGAGCACGCTGATCAAGATGCTCTCCGGTGCCTACACCCCCGACGCCGGCCGGATTCTCGTGGACGGTGAGGAGGTGCGCGTCCACGGGGCGCAGGACGCCGAACGGCTCGGGATCGCCACCATCTACCAGGAGTTCAACCTGGTTCCCGATCTGACCGTCGCCGAGAACATCTTCCTCGGGCGGCAGCCGCGCCGCTTCGGGATGATCGACCGCAAGCGGATGGAGGACGACGCCGCGACGCTGCTGAAGCGGGTCGGGGTCGATGTGTCGCCCCGGGCGCGGGTGCGGGACCTCGGGATCGCCCGGCTCCAGATGGTGGAGATCGCCAAGGCGCTCAGCCTGAACGCGCGCGTGCTCATCATGGACGAGCCGACCGCCGTGCTCACCTCGGAGGAGGTGGAGAAGCTCTTCGCCATCGTGCGGGGGCTGCGCGCCGACGGGGTGGGCATCGTGTTCATCACCCATCACCTGGAGGAGATCGGCGCCCTCGGCGACCGGGTCACCGTCATCCGGGACGGCAGGAGCGTCGGGCAGGTGCCCGCCTCCACTCCCGAGGACGAGCTGGTCCGGCTGATGGTGGGGCGGTCCATCGAGCAGCAGTATCCGCGGGAGCGGGCCGAGAAGGGCGCCCCGCTGCTGTCCGTGGAGGGGCTGGGCCGGGACGGCGTCTTCCACGACGTCAGCTTCGAGGTGCACGCCGGTGAGGTCGTCGGCGTCGCGGGCCTGGTGGGTGCCGGGCGCACCGAGGTCGTACGGGCCGTGTTCGGCGCCGATCCCTATGACCGCGGGGTCGTCCGGGTGGCCGGCACCGAGCTGCGGCGACATGACGTGAACGCCGCCATGGACGCCGGGATCGGGCTCGTGCCGGAGGACCGCAAGGGGCAGGGGCTGGTGCTGGACGCCTCCGTCGAGGAGAACCTGGGGCTGGTGACGCTGCGCAAGGCCACCCGGGCCGGGCTCGTGGACCGCAAGGGCCAGCGGGCCGCCGCCGAACGGATCGCCGGGCAGCTCGGGGTGCGCATGGCGGGCCTCGGGCAGCAGGTGCGGACGCTGTCCGGCGGCAACCAGCAGAAGGTCGTCATCGGCAAGTGGCTGCTGGCCGACACCAAGGTGCTGATCCTCGACGAGCCGACGCGCGGGATCGACGTCGGCGCCAAGGTCGAGATCTACCAGCTGATCAACGAGCTGACGGCCGCCGGTGCCGCCGTGCTGATGATCTCCAGCGATCTGCCCGAGGTGCTCGGCATGAGCGACCGGGTGCTGGTGATGGCCCAGGGCCGGATCGCCGGCGAACTCCCCGCCGACCAGGCCACGCAGGACGCGGTGATGTCCCTCGCCGTCTCCATCCCCACCACCGAGAAGACCGAGACCGAGACCGAGACCGAGAAGGAGGCCACCCGTGGCCACTGACACGCTCAAGAGCAGGCCGGGCGCGAGTGGCGCCCCGGGCGGCCTGCGCCGGCTGCTGCTGGACAACGGCGCGCTCACCGCGCTGATCGTCCTCGTCATCGCCCTGTCGGCGCTGTCGGGTGACTTCCTGACCACGGACAACCTGCTGAACATCGGCGTGCAGGCCGCCGTGACGGCCGTCCTCGCCTTCGGTGTGACGTTCGTGATCGTCTCCGCGGGCATCGACCTGTCCGTGGGGTCCGTGGCCGCGCTGTCGGCGACCATGCTGGGCTGGAGCGCCACCTCGCACGGGGTGCCGGTCGCGCTCGCGGTCGTCCTGGCGGTCGCCACGGGTGTCGTCGCCGGTCTGGTGAACGGTTTCCTCATCGCCTACGGCAAGCTGCCGCCGTTCATCGCGACGCTGGCCATGCTGTCGGTGGGGCGCGGTCTGGCGCTGGTGATCTCGCAGGGCTCACCCATCGCGTTCCCCGGCTCCGTCTCCCACCTCGGGGACACCCTCGGCGGCTGGCTGCCGGTGCCGGTGCTGGTCATGGTGGTGATGGGGCTCGTCGCGGCCGTGGTGCTCGGGCGGACGTACATCGGCCGGTCCATGTACGCGATCGGCGGCAACGAGGAGGCCGCCCGGCTGTCGGGCCTCAGGGTCAAGCGGCAGAAGCTCGCGATCTACGCCCTGTCCGGGCTGTTCGCCGCCGTCGCGGGCGTGGTGCTCGCCGCCCGGCTGTCCTCGGCGCAGCCGCAGGCCGCCGACGGCTACGAGCTGGACGCCATCGCCGCCGTCGTCATCGGCGGTGCCTCGCTGGCGGGCGGCACCGGCAAGGCGTCCGGCACGCTGATCGGCGCGCTGATCCTGGCGGTGCTGCGCAACGGGCTGAACCTGCTGTCCGTCTCCGCGTTCTGGCAGCAGGTCGTCATCGGTGTGGTGATCGCGCTGGCGGTGCTGCTGGACACCGTGCGCCGCAAGGCCGGTGCCGTCCCGGTGGCCGCCGGTGCGGGCGGGCCGAAGGGCAAGCAGGCGGTGACGTACGGGCTGGCGGCCGTGGTCACCGTGGCCGTGGTCGGCGCGACCTCGCTGCTGCACGGCGGTTCGTCCTCGTCGGCGAACCCGCGGCTGGGCCTGTCCCTGTCCACCCTGAACAACCCGTTCTTCGTGCAGATCCGGTCGGGCGCGCAGGCCGAGGCGCGGAAGCTGGGCGTGGACCTGACCGTGACCGACGCCCAGAACGACGCCTCGCAGCAGGCCAACCAGCTGCAGAACTTCACCAGTACGAACCTGGACGGGATCATCGTCAACCCGGTGGACTCGGACGCGGCGGGCAACTCGGTGAAGGCCGCCGGCAAGGCGGACATCCCCGTCGTCGCCGTGGACCGGGGTGTCAACCACGCCTCGGTGGCCACCCTGGTGGCGTCCGACAACGTGGCCGGTGGTGAGCTGGCCGCGAAGACCGTCGCCGAGAAGCTGGGCGGCCACGGGAAGATCGTCATCCTCCAGGGGCAGGCGGGCACCTCGGCGGCGCGCGAGCGGGCGGCCGGGTTCGCCAAGGGCCTGAGGGCCTACCCGGGCATCCGGGTGCTGGCCCAGCAGCCCGCCGACTTCGACCGCACCAAGGGGCTGGACGTGATGTCGAACCTGCTCCAGGCCCACCCGGACGTGCAGGGCGTCATCGCCGCCAACGACGAGATGGCCCTCGGCGCGATCAAGGCGCTCGGCTCCAAGGCCGGCAAGTCGGTGCAGGTCGTCGGCTTCGACGGCACCCCGGACGGGCTGACGGCGGTCAAGGGCGGCACGCTGTACGCGTCGGTCGCCCAGCAGCCCTCGCAGCTGGGCCGGATCGCCGTGGACAACGCCCTCAAGGCGGTCCGGGGCGAGCAGGTGGCGCCGACGGTGAAGGTGCCGGTGAAGGTGGTCACGAAGGACAACGTGGCCGGTTTCACCGGCTGACGGGCCACAGCGGGCGGGCCGCCCCGGGGAGTTCCTCCGGGGCGGCCCGCCGAGGTCATCTTTCAGGGGAGTCAGGGGAGTCAACTGATGTACGACTACGACCTGCTGGTCGTCGGTTCGGCCAACGCGGACCTGGTGATCGGCGTCGAGCGGCGGCCGGCCGCGGGCGAGACGGTGCTCGGCGGCGATCTGGCCGTGCACCCGGGCGGCAAGGGCGCCAACCAGGCGGTCGCGGCGGCCCGGCTTCAGGCGCGTACGGCCCTGCTGGCGCGGGTGGGCGACGACGGCCACGGCCGGCTGCTGCTCGACTCCCTGCGCGCGGCCGGGGTGGACACGGTGGGCGTGCTGGCCGGCGGCGCCCCGACGGGGGTGGCGCTGATCACCGTGGACCCGTCCGGGGACAACAGCATCGTGGTGTCGCCGGGCGCCAACGGGCGGCTGCGGCCGGAGGACGTACGGGCGGCGGGCGGCCTGTTCCACGCCTCCCGGGTGGTGTCGGCGCAGCTGGAGATCCCGCTGGAGACGGTCGTGGAGGTGGTGCGGAACCTGGCACCGGGCAGCCGCTTCGTGCTGAACCCGTCCCCGCCGCGCGAGCTGCCTGCGGAGGTGCTGGCGGCCTGTGACCCGCTGATCGTCAACGAGCACGAGGCCCGGGTGATCCTCGGGGACGCCCTGGTGGGCGACGACCCGGCGGACTGGGCCCGGCTGCTGCTGGCCAAGGGGCCGCGCTCGGTGGTGGTCACGCTGGGCGCGCGCGGGGCGCTGGTGTGCGACGGCTCGGGGACGGCCCTGGTGCCGTCGGTGAAGGTGGACGCGGTGGACACGACCGGCGCGGGTGACGCGTTCACCGCCGCGCTGGCCTGGCGGCTGGGCGCGGGCGCGGGTCTGGCGGAGGCGGCGGCGTACGCGGCCCGGGTGGGCGCGGCGGCCGTCACGCGGCGGGGCGCGCAGGAGTCGTACCCGACGGCGGCGGAGGTCGAGGCGCTGTGAAGAAGGCGGGGATCCTGAACCGGCACTTGTCCGGTGCGCTGGCCGAACTCGGCCACGGACACGGGGTGCTGGTGTGCGACGCGGGCATGCCGATACCCGACGGGCCCCGGGTCGTGGACCTGGCGTTCCGGGCCGGGGTGCCGTCCTTCGCCGAGGTCCTGGACGGCCTGCTGGCCGAGCTGGTGGTGGAGGGCGCCACGGCGGCGGAGGAGGCCCGCACGGCCAACCCGGCGGTGACGGCCCTGCTGGAAGGCCGCTTCCCTGACCTGGCCTACGTGCCGCACGAGCGCCTGAAGGACCTCTCGTCCGGCGCCCGGCTGATCGTCCGCACGGGCGAGGCCCGCCCGTACGCGAACGTGCTGCTGCGGTGCGGGGTGTTCTTCTAGGGGGCGCCTTCCACCGGGGACCGGCCGTTCTCGGCGAGTGCCTCAGCGGGTGCGGGCGTACCGCTCCGCCGACAGCTCGAAGACCCGGACCCGCCGCCCGCCGGCGGGGGTCACGGTCTCCCGCTCCAGGCGCATCCCCAGTTTCGCCGTGATCCGTTCGGATGCCTCGTTGCCCACCTGGACGATGCTGAGGATCCGCTCCAGTCCCAGTTCCTCGAACCCGAACCGCATGGCGGCCGCGCCGGCCTCGGTGGCCAGGCCCTGCCCCCAGTGGGAACGTCCCAGCCGCCAGCCGACCTCGACCGCCGGCAGTACCTCCGGCAGGAAGTCGGGCACCGAGAAGCCGGCGAAGCCGGCCAGCTCGCCGGTGGCCCGGACCTCCACGGCGAACAGGCCGAAGCCCCTCGTCTCCCACCCGTCGTCCCATGCCTTGACCTTGTCGCGCGTCTGCTGTTCATCGAGGACGCTGCCGTCACGGATCCACCGCATCACCTCGGGGTCGGCGTTGACGGCGGCCATGGGCTCGATGTCCTCCTCGCGCCAACGGCGCAGGACCAAACGGGGAGTCTCCAGCGTGACCATCCGGTCATTCTGGATCAAGGACAGACGCCCCGCCATCCTCTAACCGCCGCCCGACAGCCGCGCTCCCCTGCTCTCCGCGACGCGCTTGACCTCCCGGAGGGATTCCGTGAGCTGCCGGGCGAGGTAGTGCAGTTCCAGGTCCGTCAGCCGGTGCTCGGTGAGGAGTTCGGCCGCGTGGTCGATCAGCTCTCCCGCCATCCCGAGCTGCACGCTCTCGATCTGGTCCGCGAGTCGGGACACGTAACCCGTGCCGTCGCCCAGCACGTAACAGGGCTTGCCCCCGTCACCGGTCCAGGGCAGCAGGCGCCCGTCCGCCGGGGGTTCGTCGTACGTCCGCTCGCTCATGCGTAGATCTCCACCAGGTCCAGATACGGGCGGACGAGCGGGCTGTCCTCCCCGCGCAGCGGAGCCTCGCCCCTCCGGTACGCCGTGGGAGCGCCGACGTACGGGCACGAGTACGGGGGCACGTCCGGGTACGGCGGGGGTACGACCGGCCTACGGCGCCGACGCGACGGCCTGACCAGCCGGGCCAGGAGACGAACCATGCCGACCTGCTTTCTCACCTGCGGTGACTGCGTTGTGTGCTGATTTCCTCACAGAGTGGGGTCGGACATGGCTACGCTGCCAGGGGCGGGGGGTTGACATTGCGCCTGTCACCAAGGGAGTTGGCCGGATGAGCGTGGTCCGCAGGCCGAAGACGCCGCGCGAGAAGTACGGGGAGGAGCTGAGGCTGCGGCGCATCGCGGCCGGGCTCACCCAGGAGCAACTGAGCGAGATCGTGGTCTGCTCGCCGACGCTGATCAGCCACTGGGAGGCGGGGAGGAGGCTCCCCAAGCCGGATGACGCCCGTCGGATCGACCAGGCGTTGGGGACAGGTGGATTTTTCGAGCGGTGGCTGGAGGACTTGGAGAGCAGGTACGACCCTCGCTTCTCCACCGCTGTCGAGTTGGAACAACAAGCCATCCTGGTGCAGCAGTTCGCGCTCACACTGGTTCCTGGCTGGCTTCAGACGCCGGACTACGCACGGGCCGTGTTCGCCGCTTACCGCCCCAACTCCACAGAGGAGGAACTTGACGAGAAGGTTGTCAGTCGAACAGAGCGTGGCCGCATTCTCTACGGCTCCTCGACTCCTGTCATTTGGACGCTGCTCGACGAGGCGGTGCTGCGTCGCATGGTTGGCGGCCCTCAGGTCATGGCGGACCAGCTCAACAAGATCGCCGACCTGGCCGAGTCCCGGCGGATCCGGCTGCACGTCCTTCCGTATCGAGTGGGGGCTCACCCGCTCATGGAGAGCCTGCTCACTCTGATGAGCTTCGAGGACTCCGCTCCGGTGGCATACGTCGACGCGTTCGAAACTGGCCGTCTGATGGATGATCCGCCGCTGGTGAGCGCCTGTCAGACGGCCTACGCTTTGGCGCTGAGTGACGCCTTGCCGCGGCAGGAGTCACTGGCCCTCGTCAGAGCCGCAGCGAAGGAACACGCACATGGTCAGCAGTGAGCGCACCGTCTCCGACTCGTCCAGCCTCACCGGTTGGTACAAGTCGAGCTACAGCGGCGGCAGCAACGCCGAGTGCCTCGAAGTTGCCTGCGGCCACGCTGACGTACCGGTGCGTGACAGCAAGATCATCACCGGCCCCGCCGTACTCTTCTCGGCGAACGGCTGGACCTCATTCGTAACCGCCATCAAGAAGGGCCAGCTCGCACATGGTCAGTAATGAGCGCACCATCCCCAACTCGGCTGCCCTCACCGGTTGGTACAAGTCCAGCTACAGCGACGGCAGCCAGTCGGAGTGCCTCGAAGTCGCCCGCGGCCACGCCGACGTACCCGTCCGTGACAGCAAAGCCGTCACCGGCCCCGCCCTGCTCTTCTCGGCCAACGGCTGGACCGCGTTCGTAAGCGCCCTCAAGAAGGACCAGCTCCTCCCCGGCCAGTAATGAACACCCCGTCCCAAAACTACCCGGCGTCGGGACGGGGGAGGAATCCCCGCCAAGCACAACGACGTCTGATTGCCGCCAGCTGGGTCTCGGTGTGGTCCTCATGCTGGGGGCATGACGATGTCATCCACTACGGAGTCAGCAACAGTTCTCACCGGCATGTATGCCGCTGAGGCGGAGTACCTGGCGGCGGGAGGCCCTGGTGAGGCTTCGTTCGACCTCCTCGCCCCCTTCTTCGCGCCGGATGTCGAGCTGCACCAAGCAGATGCCCTGCCCTACGGAGGCACCTGGCGCGGACACAAAGGCATGACGCAGTTCTTCCTCATGATGGGAGAGGTGTGGGAGTCGTTCGAGATGGTGGAGCAGGAGTTCCTGGCCACCGGTGAGACTGCGGTCGTGCTCACACAGGTCCGTGCTCGCGCTCGGGCGACCGGCCGTGAACTGAGCTTTCCCATTCTGCAAGCGATCACGGTCAAGGACGGGCGGATCACCGAGGTCCGTCCGTTCTACTGGGACACGCGGGCCATCGCCGACGCCTGCGCCGTGCCGGCACCGAAAGACTGAGGTCGACGGCAAACCCACTGGTCACAGCCACTCGCCCTGATACCACCGCAAGGCTTCACGGCCGACAAGGATGACGCGTCCATGCACGCGGCGCACACAGGCGGCGAGTTGAACCGGACCGGCACTCGCCGCCGCCGGTAGCGCACCGAGCCGGCGCACGGTCTGCTGCGGCTTCCGCCCCTCCTGGCCGGTCGGTCCGCGCACCCGCACGGGCTCGGCCACGCGGCGCCCTTCAGCGGTCGGAATGGGCGCCCCGCGCTTGCCTTCACTGGGTCCTTCGTTCGGGCGAAAGCCCGCGAAGGGCCTGCTCGGACCGTCAGGGGCACGGGACCTTTGCAACCAGAGGGTCCCGACCAGGCGCACCCGGGAGGAAGGACACCACCCTGATGCAGCTCAAGCCCGTTGCCCGCACCGCACTGACCGCCATTTCCGCGCTCCTCATGGCCACCGGGCCAGCCTTCAGCGCCCAGGCGGCGACAGGCACCTTCGTCTACGACCGCGTCGACGGCACTCACGGGGCGATCACCAATCCCGTCAACGGCGTGTGCTACGACTTCGACTCGCCCGCCTTCGGCGCCGACAACCAGACCGACACCGATGCCGTGCTGTTCGACACCTACGGCTGCTCTGGCGTAAGTCAGCCGCTGCCGAAGCGAACAGGCGAGCAGTGGGGAACGTACCGGGCGGAAAGCGTGACGTTCGGCTGAGGATCCGGTCCCATGTGCCGGCCGCCGGCCGACGCCGGTGGCGGTCACGCACCGTCTTCCCTTTCCCGAACCGCGTGGGCATGTCCCGCCATGGGATACCGGTCCGTCGGCTAACGAGGTACCGCCAGCACGTCCCGGAGTACGTCCGCGAGCGTGACGCGGGCCAGTTCCTGCCTCAAGGTCTGCTCGATGCCGTCGTAGACGCCCTGCATGGCCGGCTGGATGCCGCGGCCCACCACGCATGCCTGGTCCGGGGTGGTGCGGTGCATCGCGAAGAGCGGGCCGGGTTCCACCGCCTCGTACACGTCGAGCAGGGTCATCGACTCCAGGTCCCGGGCCAGCGACCAGCCCGCGCCCACGCCCCGCCGGGATTCCACGAGCCCGGCCCTGCGCAGCTCGCCGAGCAGCCGTCTGATCACCACCGGGTTGGTGTTCGCGCTGGTGGCGATCTGCTCGGAGGTGGCGACCTCATGGCCCTGGCGCTGATAGAGGCCGATCCAGGCCAGCGCGTGGGCGGCGATGGTCAGCCTGCTGTTAGCGCTCATGGACCCCTCCTCTCGGCCGCGACGCTTCATGCTACGTCGCACTGTCGTAACAGTTATGGTTGCTACAGTCTGTCGTAACAATTAATGTTGCGACTGCGATAGGGATCGATCAGTGAGGTGAGAAGGATGAGCAAGCCACTCATGGGAAAGGTCGCCCTGGTCACCGGGGGGTCGCGCGGGCTGGGCGCCGCGACCGTGCGGTTGCTGGCCGAGCAGGGCGCCGACGTGGCCTTCACCTACGTCAGCTCGGAGAAGCAGGCGCAGGCCGTCGTGGACGAGGTGCGCGGCAAGGGAGCCAAGGCCGTCGCCTTCAAGTCCGACCAGGCGGACACGAGCCGGGCGCCGGCGCTGATCGAGGACGTGGTCGCGCACTTCGGCGGCCTGGACATCCTCGTCAACAACGCGGCGATCTCGGTGGAGCAGGGCCGCAGGGTGGACGACCCGGATGCCGACACCGCCGCACTGGACCGGATGCACGCCACCAACTACCTCGGCGTGATCGCCGTCATCCGGGCCGCCTCCCGGGTGCTGCGCACCGGCGGCCGCGTCATCACGGTGAGTTCCGGCCTGGGCTCACGGGTCGGCGCCCCCGGCCTCGCCGACTACGCGGCGACCAAGGCCGGGATCGAGAGGTACACCATGGGCGTCGCACGCGACCTCGGGCCCCGGGACATCACGGCCAACGTCGTGGAAGCCGGACTGATGGAGGGCGGCATGCAACCGCCGGACCCCGAGACCCTCGACGCCCTGCTGAACTCGCTGTCCCTGCGGCGCATGGGGCACCCCGACGAGATCGCCGCGGCGATCGCCTTCCTGGCGAGTCCCGCCGCGTCGTATGTGACGGGCGCGGTGCTGGACGCCCACGGCGGCTACAACGCCTGAGCGCAACCCCCCTGCGGCGCCATCGCGTTACATACTGGCCCTCCACGCAGGCACGGACGAGGAGCACGGCCAGTGACCGACGACCACCGCATAGGACCGCCCAGTTTCGGCAGCGAACGCGAGATGCTGCGGGCTTTCCTCGACTACCACCGCGCCACCCTCGCCATGAAGTGCGAAGGGCTCACCGACGAGGAGCTGCGCCAGCAGTCGATGCCGCCGTCCACGCTCTCGCTGCTCGGTCTGGTGCGGCACATGGCGGAGGTGGAACGCGCGTGGTTCCGCCGGGTCTTCGAGGACCACGACGCGCCCATGGTCTGGTCCGACGAGATCGACTTCCAGGCGGCGTACGACGCGAGCGCGTCGACCAGGGACGAGGCGTTCGCGGCCTGGGAGGCCGAGGTGGAGAATTCGCGCCGCATCGAGCGGGAGGCGGAGTCGCTGGACCGGGCCGGGTATCAGCCCCGGTGGGACGAGAAGGTGTCGCTGCGGATGGTGATGGTGCACGTGCTCCTGGAGTACGGCCGCCACAACGGGCACGCGGACTTTCTGCGGGAGGGGATCGACGGGACCGTGGGCGCCTGAGTCCGCGGGAGCCATCGGTCCCCCCATGCCGAAGCGGCCCGGATCGCCTGTGCGTCAACCGCCGTCGGAAAGGGTGGCCGGCAGGCTGAACGCCTCCGTCACCGCCCGGGCGTACGCCTTGAACGTACGGGGTCGCAGCGGAGCCAGGTACGCGACCACGCGGGCCAGTTCGTCCGGGGCCGCCAGGCGGTCCAGCCGCTTCTCGCGTACCGCCTGCGTCAGCAGCTCCTCCAGCAGCACCACCTCGGTCAGGCTGTACAGGCCGGGGTGCATGCCGAACCGGAGGGTGAAGTCCTCGTACGGGTGGCGCAGGGTCATGTGCAGGTAGCCGCGACCCTGGCCCTTCCAGGGGCCCGGGAGGGTGTGGGACAGGGCGGTCCCGTGGCCCTTGTACGGGTACTTCGAGCCCAGGGTGACACGCATGCCCAGCATGACCCGGGACCAGGGGACCAACAGGCCCTCGGTGTCCGGCTCGTGCTGATGGAGTCCTTCCTCGCGGAACTCCACCCACGGCCCGTCAGGCCGCCGGGAGTCCCCCAGGACCCAGCGGCCGTCGGTACGCTCCAGCGGACCCAGCTTGTCGGTCATGCCCTTTATCAGATCACATGCGCGAGGAACCGATCCGCCGTCTCCGCCAGCACCTCCCTCCCGTCCCTCGCCCACAACTCCTCGTTGAACAGCTCCACTTCGATGGGTCCGGTGTAGCCGGCCGCCTCCACGTAGCCCTTCCATTCGCGCATGTCGATCGCGCCGTCGCCGATCTGGCCGCGGCCGTTGAGGACGCCCTCGGGGAGGGGGGTGGTCCAGTCGGCGAGCTGGAAGGTGTGGATGCGGCCCGCCGCGCCGGCGCGGGCGATCTGGGCGGGGGCCTGGTCGTCCCACCAGACGTGGTACGTGTCGACGGCCACCCCGACCTGGTCCGCCGGGAAGCGTTCGGCCAGGTCCAGGGCCTGCGTGAGCGTGGAGACCACGCAGCGGTCGGCCGCGTACATGGGGTGCAGGGGTTCGATGGCGAGGCGTACGCCGCGGTCGGCCGCGTACGGTGCCAGGACGGCGAGGGCGTCGGCGATGCGTTCGCGGGCGCCGTGCAGGTCCTTGCTGAACAGCGGGAGGCCGCCGGAGACCAGGACCAGGGTGTCGGTGCCGAGCGCGGCGGCCTCCTCGATGGCCGCGTGGTTGTCGCCCAGCGCCTCCATCCGCTCGACCGGTTCGGTCGCCGTGAGGAAGCCGCCCCGGCACAGCGTCGTCACCGTCAGGCCCGCGTCGCGGACCAGCTTGGCGGCCGCCTCCACGCCGTACGCCTGGACCGGCTCGCGCCACAGGCCCACGTTGGTGATGCCCAACCGGGCGCAGGCGTCGACCAGTTCGGGGAGGGAGAGCTGCTTGACCGTCATCTGGTTGACGGAGAAGCGGGCGAGGTCGGGGTTCATCGGGTCACTCCGTACAGCGACAGCAGGGTCCTCATGCGTTCCTCGGCCAGTTTGGGGTCGGGGAACAGGCCCAGGGTGTCCGCCAGTTCGTAGGCGCGGGCCAGGTGCGGAAGGGAGCGGGCCGACTGGAGGCCGCCGACCATCGCGAAGTGGTCCTGGTGGCCCGCGAGCCAGGCGAGGAGGACCACGCCCGTCTTGTAGAAGCGGGTCGGGGGCTGGAACAGGTGGCGGGACAGCTCCACCGTGGGGTCCAGCAGGGCGCAAAAGCCCCGCACGTCACCGGTGTCCAGGACCCGTACCGCCCGCGCCGCCAGCGGGCCGAGGGGGTCGAAGACGCCGAGCAGGGCGTGGCTGAAGCCCTGCTCGTCGCCCGCGATCAGCTCGGGGTAGTGGAAGTCGTCGCCGGTGTAGCAGCGCACGCCCCGCGGGAGGCGGCGCCGGAGCTCGACCTCGCGGCCGGCGTCCAGCAGGGAGATCTTCACGCCGTCGACCTTGTCCGGGTGGGCGGCGATGACCTCGAGGAAGGTGCCGGTGGCCGCGTCCAGGTCGGACGAGCCCCAGTAGCCCTCCAGGGCCGGGTCGAACATCGGGCCCAGCCAGTGCAGGATCACCGGCTCGGCGGCCTGGCGCAGCAGATGGCCGTAGATCTCCAGGTAGTCCTCGGGGCCGCGGGCGGCGGCGGCCAGGGCGCGGGAGGCCATGACGATGGCCTGCGCGCCCGCCTCCTCGACCACGGCGAGCTGTTCCTCGTAGGCCGCGCGGATCCCGGCGAGGGAGCCGGCGGGCAGCTGGTCGGTGCCGACGCCGCAGGCGATCCGGCCGCCCACGGCACGGGCCTCCGCCGCGCTGCGCCGGATCAGTTCGGCCGCGCCCGCCCAGTCCAGGCCCATGCCGCGCTGGGCGGTGTCCATCGCCTCGGCGACGCCGAGTCCGTGCGACCACAGGTGGCGGCGGAAGGCGAGGGTGGCGTCCCAGTCGACGGCGGCGGGCGAGTCGGGCGTGACGTCGGCGAAGGGATCGGCGACGACATGGGCCGCCGAGAAGACCGTACGGGAGGTGAAGGGGGTGCCGGCAGCGAAGACGAGCGGCTCGGTGCGGGGCTCGTAGGCGCGCAGGGTGCCGTCGGCGGAGGGGAGGTGGAGGGTCACAGCGAGATCTCCGGGACGTCGACGCGGCGGCCCTCGGCGGAGGACCTCAGGCCCAGTTCGGCGAGCTGGACACCGCGGGCGCCGGCCAGCAGGTCCCAGTGGTAGGGGGCGTCGGCGTAGACGTGCTTGAGGAACAGCTCCCACTGGGCCTTGAACCCGTTGTCGAACTCGGTGTTGTCGGGCACCTCCTGCCACTGGTCGCGGAAGACCTCGGTGGCGGGGATGTCCGGGTTCCACACCGGCTTCGGGGTGGCGCTGCGGTGCTGGACGCGGCAGCCGCGCAGACCGGCCACGGCCGACCCCTCCGTGCCGTCGACCTGGAACTCCACCAGTTCGTCACGGTGGACGCGCACGGCCCAGGAGGAGTTGATCTGGGCGACGGCGCCGCCCTCCAGCTCGAAGATGCCGTACGCGGCGTCGTCGGCGGTGGCGTCGTAGGGCTTGCCCTGCTCGTCCCAGCGCTGCGGGATGTGCGTGGTGGCCAGCGCCTGGACGGACGTCACCCGGCCGAACAACTCGTGCAGCACGTACTCCCAGTGCGGGAACATGTCGACGACGATGCCGCCGCCGTCCTGGGCGCGGTAGTTCCAGGAGGGACGCTGGGCGGGCTGCCAGTCGCCCTCGAAGACCCAGTAGCCGAACTCGCCGCGCACGGAGAGGATCCGGCCGAAGAAGCCGCCGTCGATGAGGCGCTTCAGCTTCAGCAGGCCCGGCAGGAAGATCTTGTCCTGGACGACGCCGTGCTTGACGCCCTTGTCGTGGGCGAGGCGGGCCAGTCCGAGCGCGCCGTCCAGGCCGGTGGCGGTGGGCTTCTCGGTGTAGATGTGCTTGCCGGCCGCGATCGCCCGGGCGATGGCCTCCTCGCGGGCGGAGGTGACCTGGGCGTCGAAGTAGATGTCGACGGTCGGGTCCGCGAGGACGGCGTCGAGGTCGGTGGAGACGTGGTCGAGGCCGTGCCGGCCGGCGATCTCCCGCAGGGCATGCTCGCGGCGGCCGAGCAGGATCGGTTCGGGCCACAGCACGGTGCCGTCGCCGAGGTCGAGTCCGCCCTGCTCGCGCAGGGCGAGGATGGACCGGACGAGGTGCTGTCGGTAGCCCATGCGCCCGGTCACGCCGTTCATGGCGATTCGCACCGTCTTGCGTGTCACGTGAGTCCCTTTCGTGGGCCGGTGTAGCAAGCGCTTTCTACAAGGTGAGAAGCTAGCCTCTGGACGTGGTCTGTACAAGACCGCCGCCGGGCGCTCCGCACAAGACCGCCCGGCCGAGTTGTTCGAGGGGGCGAACAAGCGGGATGCCTGGGCCGTAAGGTCTGCTCGGAACCAGGACACCGACCTGGTTGTCTACGAGGGCGTACGACACGACGCGTGACCGGAGGACGACGAGATGACCGTGACCCTGGCGGACGTGGCGGCCCGCGCCCAGGTCTCCCCCGCGACGGTGTCGCGCGTACTGAACGGCAACTACCCGGTCGCCGCCGCCACCCGGGAGCGGGTGCTGCGGGCGGTGGACGAACTGGACTACGTCCTCAACGGCCCGGCCAGCGCGCTCGCCGCGGCCACCTCCGACCTGGTCGGCATCCTCGTCAACGACATCGCCGACCCCTTCTTCGGGATCATGGCCGGCGCGATCCAGGGCGAGATCGGCGGGCCGGGCGGGCGCGCGGGCGGGGAACGGCTGGCGGTCGTCTGCAACACCGGCGGGTCGCCCGAGCGGGAGCTGACCTATCTGACGCTGCTCCAGCGGCAGCGGGCCGCGGCCGTGGTGCTGACCGGCGGAGCCGTGGAGGACGCGCCGCACGCGGCGGCGGTCGCGGCGAAGCTGCGCAAGCTCGCGGACGCCGGGACCCGGGTGGTGCTGTGCGGGCGCCCGCCGGCACCGGACACCGACGCCGTCGCGCTCACCTTCGACAACCGGGGCGGCGCCCGCGCGCTGACCGCCCATCTGCTCGGCCTCGGCCACCGCCGGCTGGGCTACATCGCCGGGCCCGTGGAACGTACGACCACCCGGCACCGCCTGGAGGGCCACCGGGCCGCGCTCGCGGCGGCGGGCGTCGAGGAGGACCCGCGCTGGACGGTGTACGGCCGCTACGACCGCCGGTCCGGCTACGAGGCCACGCTGGAGCTGCTGCGCCGGGATCCGTCCCTGACGGCGATCGTGGCCGCGAACGACTCCGTCGCCCTCGGCGCGTGCGCCGCGCTGCGCGAGTCCGGGCTGCGCATCCCCGAGGACGTCTCGGTGGCCGGCTTCGACGACCTCCCCTTCAGCATCGACGCGGTCCCCTCCCTGACGACGGTCCGCCTGCCCCTCGCGGAGGCGGGCGCCCGCGCGGGCCGCGTCGCCATGGGCCGCGAGGAGCCCCCGCCGGGCGGGATCGCCTCGGTGCGGGGGGAGTTGATGGTGCGGGGGTCCACGGGGGTGCCTCGGGTGTCTTGAGTGTCTTGAGTGTCTTGAGGGCGGTGCGCGGCCTCCGGGGGCGTCGGCGCACGGCCCCGGTGGGTGCCGGTGCATGACCCCCGTCGGCAACGGGTACGCAGCGATCTCATGAAGCTGGCGTTCTCCACTCTCGGTGTCCCCGGGCTGCCCCTCCCGGACGTCCTCTCGCTCGCGACCGCGCACGGCTACCACGGGGTCGAGCTGCGGGCCCACCCGGAGGAACCGGTGCATCCCGGGCTGACCCCCGCCGAACGCGCCGAGGCCGCCGCCCTGTTCCGGGCCGCCGGGGTGGAGGTGGTGGGGCTGGCCGGGTACGCCCGGGTGGCCGCGGCCGGCGACGACGGGCCCGTACTGGCGGAGATCCGGGAGCTGGTGCGGCTGGCCCACGACCTGGGCGCGCCCTTCGTACGGGTCTTTCCCGGCGCCGGCCCGGACGTACCCCGTGAGGAGGCGGACGCGATCGCCGCGCGACGGCTCGGAGCCGCCGCCGAGGACGCCGCCGCGCTCGGCGTCAGGATCCTGCTGGAGACACACGACTCGCACCGCACCGGCGCCGACGCGATCCGGATCCTCGGCCCGGTCGGACACCGCCATGCCGGCGCGCTGTGGGACGTGCTGCACACCTGGCTGGGCGGCGAGCAGCCGGACGACAGCTACGCGGCCCTCGCCCCGCACCTCGGCTACGTCCAGGTCAAGGACGTCGCCTCGGCCGAGGACACCACCCCGCTGCCGCTCGGCGCCGGGGCGGTGCCGCTCGCCGAGTGCGTGGACGTGCTCACCCGGCGGGACTGGGACGGCTGGCTGTGCTGGGAGTACGAGAAGCGCTGGTACGAGAAGGCGGCGCCGCTCGCGGAGCTGCTGGGCGAGGGGCGGGAGTACCTGGCCCGGCTGCTCGGGGAAGCCGCCTGAGCGGGGATATTCGCTGGCGGGTGCCAGGGGGTGCGGATAGCCTCCCCCGGTGACATCGCCGCCCGGGCCCCGCGCCCGCCACCGCTCATGAGCCTCTCCGGCTCCCTGCTCGACATACGGCCGCTGCGCACCTCCCCCGTCTTCCGACGGCTGCTGATCGGGCGGACCGTGTCCGTGCTCGGCGGGTTCATGACCATGGTGACGGTCATGTACCAGGTGTGGGACCGGACCCACAGCACCGCCTGGACCGGCGCCGTCGGGCTCGCGCAGGCGCTGCCGCTGGTGGGGTTCGGGCTGTTCGCCGGGGCCTGGGCGGACCGGGCCGACCGGCGGCGGGTGTACCTCGCGGCCACCGTCGGCCAGGCGGTCTGCTCCCTCGCGCTCGCGGTGCAGGGCTTCACCGGGCACGTCCCGGTGGCCGGGGTGCTGCTGCTGGTCGCGGTGCAGTCGGCGTTCGGCGCGCTCGGCGCCCCGGCCGCCGGGGTGTTCCTGCCCCGCCTGCTGCCGAAGGACCAGGTGGCCGCCGGGCTCGCGCTGCAACAGGTCACCGCGCAGTCGATGATGCTGCTCGGGCCCGCGCTGGCCGGGGTGCTGCTCGGCTGGTTCGGCATCGGCGTGTGCTATCTGCTGGACGCCCTGAGCTTCGGCCTCGCCTTCTACGGCGCCTTCGGGCTGCCCCCGCTGCCCCCTGAGGGGACGCCCGCCCGGCCGGGGTTGCGCGGCGCGCTGGACGGGCTGCGGTTCCTGGCCGGGCACCGGGTGGTGCGCGGTGCGCTGATCACCGACCTGGCCGCCACCGTGCTGTCGTTCCCGGTGAGCCTGTTCCCGCTGGTCAACGCCGAGCGGTTCGGTGACGACCCGCGCACCCTCGGGCTGTTCCTGTCGGCGCTGGCGGTGGGCGGGGTCACGGCGACCGCGCTGTCCGGCCCGCTGACCCGGCTCGCCCGGCCGGGCCCGGTGATGCTGTGCGCGTCCGGCGGGTGGGGCGCGGCCCTGGTCCTGTTCGGGCTGTCCACCAGCCCTTGGGCGGGCCTGGCGCTGCTGGTGCTGGCCGGGGCGGCGGACGCGACGGCGGTGGTCGCCCGGTCCACGATCGTGCAGACCCGCACCCCGGACGCGCTGCTCGGCCGGGTCACCGCGGCCGAGCAGATCGTCGGCCAGGCGGGCCCGAGCCTGGGCAACGTACGCGGCGGCCTCCTGGCCGGCTGGACCTCCGGCGTGACCGCGCTGGTGGCCGGCGGGGCGCTGTGCGTACTGGCGGTGGCCGCGGTCGCCACGACCACCCCCGAACTGCGCGACCGCAAGACCCCCGCCACGGAACCGGCCGTGCCGTGAGCGGTCAACGGAGCAGGGTGCACCGGAAAGGCCGGCGGCGCTGCCGAACAGCCCCGCGAAAAGCCCAGGCGCATCCACCGCGCAAGCGGAAGGCGCCCGCTACCCGGCCGGCCGTGCCGTGAGCGGCAGCGTTTCGTCCAGGCACCAGGACAGGACGGCCGGCCAGGGGCCGTAGCCGGCGTCCAGGGCGAGGTGGCCGGCGCCCGGGAGGATGTCGGCCGGGATGCCGAGCGGCTCGGCGAAGAGCGTGGCCGCGCCCTCGGGGCAGTACGGGTCGTCGTCGCCCGCGACCAGCCGGGCCGGTCCGGGCAGGGTGAAGTCGAGCGGGGGCGGGGCGAAGGCGGCCACCTCCGGGTGCCGGGCGAGGACGGACCCGGACGGCGGGGCGACGAGCAGCACCCGGTCGGCGCGCCCCAGTTGGCCCATGCCCCGGGCGGCGGCGTGCAGCCACAGCACGGCGGAGGCGCTGTGGGCCACCACGACCCGCTCCCCGGTGTCTTCCAGCTCCTCCAGGTGCCAGGCCAGTTCGCCGAGCCAGACGTCCAGGTCGGGGTCGTCGGGGTCGGGCAGGCCCGGGTACGTGACGTGGTGGCCGAGGGCGGTGAGCCGGTCGGCGAGCCAGTGCTGCCAGTGGGCCTTCGGACGGTGGTTCTGCCAGCCGTGCAGGATGAGGTAGGAGCGCGGGGTCGTCATGGCGCCGATCTTCACTCCGCCGGCCGCCCTGGTCCAGTGGGTGTTCACGCGTCGAGCACGACGGCCCGTCGGGGCCCGGTCCGGGCCGTTCCGGGGGCCGGACGCGGCGCGGGAATCCCCGGGCGGCGGCCCCTTCCTGGTTACTGTGCAGTCCCTTGACGGAAAGAAACTTCCCGGATATTGGTGACTCCTCGGAAGTTTCCTTCAGCGGTTCTCCTCTGGAAGGAGCGCACGTGCCCGACACCAGCACGGGAAGCGACACCGGTACGGGAAGCACGCGAAGAAGCACCGCACGGCCGTCCCGGCGCGCCGTCCTCGCCGCGACCGCGGGCGTCACCGCCGCGCTGACGGTCCCGACCGCCGCCGGCGCCGCCGACGGCGACCGCCGGCTGCGCGCCCTGATCTCCCGCATGACACTGGAGGAGAAGGTCGGCCAGCTGTTCGTGACGCGGGTCTACGGCCACTCCGCCACCGCCCCCGACCAGGCCGACATCGACACCAACCTGAAGGAACTCGGCGTCCGCACCGCCGCCGAGCTGATCGCCAAGTACCGGGTCGGCGGCATCATCTACTTCGCCTGGGCGCACAACACCCGTGACCCGCGGCAGATCGCCGACCTGTCCGACGGCATCCAGCGGGCCTCGCTGGACCAGCCGCGCGGGCTGCCCGTGCTCATCTCCACCGACCAGGAGCACGGCGCGGTGTGCCGGATCGGCAGGCCCGCCACCCTGCTGCCCGGCGCGATGGCGATCGGCGCGGGCCGCTCCCGCTCCGACGCGCGGACCCTCGGCCGGATCTCCGGCGCCGAGCTGCGCGCGATGGGCGTCCACCAGGACTACGCCCCCGACGCCGACGTGAACGTCAACCCGGCCAACCCGGTCATCGGGGTCCGCTCCTTCGGCGCCGACCCGGACGCGGTCGCCGCGCTGGTCGCCGCCGAGGTGAGCGGCTGTCAGTCGGCCGGGGTGGCGGCGACCGCCAAGCACTTCCCGGGCCACGGGGACACCTCCGTGGACAGCCACTACGGTTTCCCGGTCATCACGCACAGCCGTGAGCTGTGGGAGCGGCTGGACGCCGTGCCGTTCCGGGCCGCGATCCGGGCGGGCGTCGACTCGGTCATGACCGGGCACATCCAGTTCCCGGCCCTGGACGGCTCCGGCGACCCGGCCACCCTGTCCCGGCCGGTGCTGACCGGCATCCTGCGCGAGGAGCTCGGCTACGACGGGGTCGTGATCACCGACTCGCTGGGCATGCAGGGCGTGCGCACCAAGTACGGCGACGACCGGGTACCGGTGCTGGCCCTGAAGGCCGGCGTGGACCAGCTGCTCAACCCGCCGTCGCTGGACGTGGCGTGGAACGCGGTGCTGACGGCCGTACGGAACGGCGAGCTGACCGAGGAACGGCTCGATGAATCGATCCTGCGCATTCTGCGGCTGAAGGCCCGGCGCGGGGTGCTCGACCACCCGTGGGCCAGCCCGGACCGGATCGGCCGCACGGTGGGCACCAAGGCCCATCTGGCCGCCGCCGACCGCATCGCCGAGCGCACCACCACCCTGCTGGTCAACGAGGGCGGCACGCTGCCCTTCGACCCCCGCCGGGAACAGCGGGTCCTGGTCGTCGGCGCCGACCCGGCCTCCCCGTCCGGCACCACCGGCCCGCCCACCGGCGTGCTGGCCGCCGCCCTCACCGAACTGGGCTTCGCCGCGACCGCCCTGTCCACCGGCACCGCGCCCTCCGCCGCGACCGTCGACAAGGCGGTCGCCGCCGCCGGGAACGCGGACGCGGTGGTCGTGGCCACGTACAACGTGACGGCGGGCAGCTCCCAGCGCACCCTGGTCGACCGCCTGCTGGCCACCGGCAGACCGGTGGCCGTGGTGGCGGTCCGCAACCCGTACGACATCGCGCAGCTCCCCGCCGTCCGGGCGTGCCTCGCCACGTACTGCTGGACGGACGTCGAACTGCGCGCCGCCGCACGGGTCCTGGCCGGCCGGGTGGCTCCGCGCGGGCGGCTGCCCGTGCCGGTGCGGCGGGCGGACGACCCGGCACGGGAGCTGTACCCGATCGGGCACGGGCTGACGTACTAGGCCAACCGGGGCCGCAGCGCGGGCTCCCGCTCCGCCTCCCGTACGTCCAGCCGCGCGTCGTACCGGGCCAGCGGCCTGGCCTGGTCGACGGTGGCCCGCGGGAGGCCCGCCCAGGCCAGGATGCGGGCGGTGGCCAGGCTCTTCTCGTCCGGGACCAGGCCCGCCACGTTGGCGCCGTGGTTCATGCCGGGCGCGGTGAACACGTAGGAGTCACGGGCGCCCGCGTCGGGCCGGAAGCGCTCCGAGCCCCAGGGGTCGTTCTCGCCGTAGACGAAGAGCATGTGCGTGGCGTGGTGCCGCACCCAGGTGTCCACGTCCCGCATCGCCCACGGCTGGAACCGCATCGGGACGGAGCGGGGCACGTAGTTCCGGGGCGGCTGGTAGCCGTAGCGGATCAGGCGCCGGTCGATGCCGGGGAAGTGGATGGTGGGGGCGCCCAGCTGGGTGCCGGCCTGGTAGTAGTACGGGGTGTACGGGTCCAGTCCCTGGTCGGTGTAGGCGTCGAAGCCGGAGATGGTGTCGAGCGAGGTCCACAGCGCGTCGTCGTCCGCCGTGGCCGCCGGGATCGTGTCGCAGTCCTCGATCAGGCTGTACTGCCAGAAGCCCCAGGCGTAGTCCAGGACGACCGCCTCGTAGGCCCGGTCCAGGCCGCCGATGGTGTCGAAGGTGTAGCCCTTGGCGGCGGCGTACTCGGCGTACTTCTCCTCCAAGCGCTCGCGGCGCACCAGTGCCTCGCGCTGGACGGCGGTCAGCTTCTCCCGGCACTCCTTGGTGCCGACGCGGGCGAAGAACCGGTCGTAGGCGGAGTCCTCGTCGTTCACGACGTCGTTCGGGGCGACGTAGGCGACGACGCCGTCCATGTCACCCGGGTAGAACCGCTCGTAGTAGGTGGCCGTCATGCCGCCCTTGGAGGCGCCGGTGGCCAGCCAGTTGGCGGGGTAGAGGGCCTTCAGCGCCCGGAACACGCGGTGCTGGTCGCTCGCGGCCTGCCAGATGTCGAGCTTGGACCAGTCGGCCGGGTCGGGGCGCGAGGGGGTGAAGAAGCGGTATTCCAGGGAGACCTGGTTGCCGTCGACGATCTGGGTGGGCTCGCGGCGCGAGGGCTTGGTGGAGACGCCGTAGCCGCCGGTGTAGAAGACGGTGGGCCGGCTCACGTCCTTGTGCAGCACGGTGATCCGCTGCTGGAAGGTGCCCCGGTCCGGGTGGCGGTGGTCCACCGGCTGGGTGAAGTTCAGGACGAAGTAGCGGTAGCCGGGGTACGGCTTCTCCTCGATCAGGCTCATGCCGGGTATCGACAGGAGCCGGTCCTTGATGTCGGTGGGCTCATCACCGGCGGCGGTGGCCGCCCCGGCCGCCGTGCTCAGCGTGCCGATGAGCACCGTGAGCGCGAGCAGCCATCTGAGCGCCTTGCGCATGCGCACTCTCCCCTGTGAGACAGATGTGCGCCGGAAACTATCCCAGCAAGTGCCGCCCCACCAGAGGACGTTCGTCCGGTCGCCGGGCCGCCCCTGCTCAGCGGGTCAGCACAGGATCCAGCCGGAGCTGACCGAGGAGCGGCCCACCGCGCCCTTGATCCACACGCAGCGGTGCCCGGCGTGCACGGTCACCGGGCCGGCGAGGCGGGTGTAGCGGCCGGCGTCGACGACCGGCCGGTTGCCGCGCGCCTGCACGCTGACCGACATGGTGCGGGCGGGGCCGGGGGTGCGCGGGACGGTGACGGCGCAGACGTAGCCGTCCCGTTTGTAGACGTGGGTGATGCCGGTCTTGAACGGCAGGGTCCGCACCTCGCGCCCGGCACAGCCGCCGGTCGCGGCCTGCGCGGTCCCGGTCGCCGTCAGCGCGAGCGCGCCGGACGCAGCCAGCACGGCCGCGCCGAGGGCGAGCCGTCGGCGTATCGCACCACTGTCCACTTCGTCCTCCCCGTACCCGGTCACACTCCCCCGTCTCCGTACTGATGTACGGACGCACGCGTATGCCGGATGGTTGCACGACCGTCAGCCAAACGATTCGGCGGGGTCTCAGCGGGCCGCGCCGACCGGCTCCTCCGGCTCGGACCGGCCGACGAAGGTCCGCCACAGCTCGGCGTACCGGCCGCCGCGGGCCAGCAGCTCCTCGTGGGTGCCGTCCTCGGCGACCCGGCCGTGGTCCATCACCACGACCCGGTCGGCGCGGGCCGCGGTGGTCAGCCGGTGCGCCACCACCAGCGTGGTGCGACGGCCCGCGAGCCGGTCGGTGGCGTGGTTGACCTGGGCCTCGGTGGCCAGGTCCAGGGCGGCCGTGGCCTCGTCCAGCAGCAGGACGTCCGGGTCGACCAGCTCGGCGCGGGCCAGGGCGATCAGCTGGCGCTGGCCCGCCGAGAGGTTCCGGCCGCGCTCGGCCACCCGGTGCAGATAGCCGCCCGGCAGCCGGGCGATCATCTCGTGCGCGCCGACCGCCCGGGCCGCCGCCTCCACCTCGGCGTCGGTGGCGTCGGGCCGGCCGTAGGCGATGGCGTCGCGGACGGTGCCCGGGAAGAGGTACGCCTCCTGCGGCACCACGCCGAGCCGGTGCCGGTACGAGGTGAGGTCCAGGGCGCGCAGATCCGTGCCGTCGACCGTGACCCGGCCGGCGGTCGGGTCGTAGAACCGCGCGACCAGCTTGACCAGGGTCGACTTTCCGGCGCCCGTCTCGCCGACGAAGGCGACCGTCTGCCCGGCCGGGATCGTCAGGTCGATGCCGGTGAGGGCCTCCTCCTCGTCGCCGTAGGCGAACCGGACCCCCTCGAAGGCGATGTCGCCGCGCAGCGAGAGCACCTCCAGCGGGGCCTCGGCGGTCTTCGTGGACGTCGGCTCGCGCAGCAGCTCCTGGATGCGGCCCAGCGAGACCGTGGCCTGCTGGTAGCCGTCGAAGACCTGGGAGAGCTGCTGGACGGGCGCGAAGAACAGGTCGATGTAGAGCAGGTAGGCCACCAGGGCGCCGGTGGTCAGCGTGGCCGCCTCCACCCGGCCCGCGCCCGCGATCAGCACGGCCGCCGCCGCGACCGACGACAGCAGCTGCACGAACGGGAAGTAGACCGATATCAGCCGCTGGCCGCGGATGCGGGCGCTGCGGTACTCGGCGCTGCGCTCGGCGAACCGCCGGCCGCCGTCCCGCTCCCGCCGGAAGGCCTGCACGATGCGCAGTCCGGACACCGTCTCCTGGAGGTCGGCGTTGACCGTCGAGACGCGCTCGCGGGCCAGCTCGTACGCCTTCACGCTGGCCCGGCGGAAGAAGAAGGTGGCCACGGCCAGCGGGGGCAGGGTGGCGAAGACGACCAGGGCCAGCTGCACGTCGAGGACCAGCAGGGCGACCATGATGCCGAAGAAGGTGACGACCGAGACGAACGCGGTGACCAGGCCCGTCTGCAGGAAGGTCGACAGGGCGTCGACGTCCGTGGTCATCCGCGTCATGATGCGGCCGGTCAGCTCGCGCTCGTAGTAGTCCAGGCCTAGCCGCTGGAGCTGCGCGAAGATCTTCAGCCGCAGGGTGTAGAGCACCCGCTCGCCGGTGCGGCCGGTCATCCGGGTCTCGGCGATCTGCGCGGCCCACTGCACCAGCACGGTCAGCAGGGCGAGCAGGGACGCCGACCACACCGCGCCGATCGCCATCCGGGTCACTCCGGAGTCGATGCCGTGCCGGATCAGCACCGGCAGCAGCAGGCCCGCGCCCGCGTCCACGGCGACCAGCGCCAGGCTGACCAGCAGCGGCGGCCAGAAGCCGCGCAGCAGGCGGCGCAGCCCGTAGGACTCCTCGGGCAGCGTCGCGCGGCCCTCGTCGATGTCCGGGGTGTCGGTGGCCGGGGGCAGCGCCTCGACCTGGGCGAGCAGCTCCGGGGTGGCCGGGGAGCCGGACAGCGCCTGGTCCTTCGGTTCGCGGTCGCCGGTCCACAGCCGGGGGGTCACACCCCGCTCGGCGTCGAACTCGGCGTCCAGTTCGTCGCGGACGGAGGTGTCCTCGGCGGGCGTGGCCGGGCGGGCGTGGCCCGGGGAGACGCCGCCCAGTTCGTCCGGGTCGGTGAGCAGCCGGCGGTAGAGGGCCGAGCGCTCCTGGAGCTCGTCGTGGGTGCCGAGGTCGGCGAGCCGGCCGCCGTCCAGGACGGCGATGCGGTCGGCGAGGTTCAGGGTGGAGCGGCGGTGGGCGATGAGCAGGGTGGTGCGGCCCCGCATCACCTGGCTCAGCGCCTCGTGGATCTCGTGCTCCACGCGGGCGTCGACGGCCGAGGTGGCGTCGTCCAGGACCAGCAGGCGGGGGTCGGTGAGCAGGGCGCGGGCGAGCGCGAGGCGCTGGCGCTGGCCGCCGGAGAGGGTCAGGCCGTGTTCGCCGACCTTGGTGTCGTAGCCGTCCGGCAGCTCGCTGATGAAACGGTCCGCCTGGGCGGCGCGGGCGGCGGCCTCGATCTCCTCGTCGGTGGCGTCCGGGCGGCCGTAGGCGATGTTGTTGCGGACGGTGTCGGAGAAGAGGAACGAATCTTCCGGGACGAGTCCGATCGCGGCCCGCAGCGAGTCCAGGGTCAGCTCGCGCACGTCGTGGCCGCCGATCAGGACGGCGCCCCGGTGGACGTCGTAGAAGCGCGGCAGGAGCAGCGAGAGGGTGGACTTGCCCGAGCCCGAGGAGCCGACGACGGCGAGGGTCTCGCCGGGCCGGATCTCGAGGCTGATCCCGTCCAGCACCGGGCGCTTCTCGTCGTAGCCGAAGGTCACGTCGTCGAACTCGACGGTCGCGGGCGCGTCGGCGGGCAGCTCCTTGGTGCCGTCCTTCAGGGCGGGCTCGGTGTCGATCAGCTCCAGCACGCGCTCGGTGCCGGCCCGGGCCTGCTGGCCGACCGTGAGGACCATGGCGAGCATCCGGACCGGGCCGACCAGCTGGGCCAGGTAGGTGGAGAAGGCCACGAAGGTGCCGAGCGTGATGTGGCCGTGCACGGCGAGCCAGCCGCCGAGGGCCAGCATGGCGACCTGGCCGAGCGCGGGGACGGCCTGGAGGGCCGGGGTGTAGCGGCTGTTCAGGCGGATCGTGCGCAGCCGGCCCGCGAACAGCCGGCGGCCGACCTCGCGGAGCTTGTTGGTCTCCTGCTCCTCCTGCCCGAAGCCCTTCACCACGCGCACACCGCTGACCGCGCCGTCGACCACGCCGGCCACGGCGGCGGCCTGCGCCTGGGCGTACCAGGTGGCCGGGTGCAGCCGGGTGCGGCTGCGCCGGGCGATCCAGCCGAGGGCGGGGGCGACGGCGAGGGCGACCAGGGTGAGCGGCAGCGACAGCCACGCCATGATCACCAGGGAGATCAGGAAGAGCAGGACGTTCCCGATGGTCATCGGGAGCATGAAGAGCAGGCCCTGGATCAGCTGGAGGTCGCTGGTGGCGCGGCCGATGACCTGCCCGGTGGACAGCTCGTCCTGACGGCGGCCGTCCAGCCTGGTGATGGTGCCGTACATCTCGGTCCGCAGGTCGTGCTGGACGTCCAGGGCGAGCCGGCCGCCGTAGTAGCGGCGGATGTAGGTGAGGACGTAGACGAGGACGGCGGCGCCTATGAGGGCGCCGGCCCAGGGGGCCATGGCGCGGCTGTGGTCGCCGATCACATCGTCGATGATCACCTTGGTGATCAGGGGGACGACGGCCATCACCGCCATGCCGGCGAGGGAGGAGCCGAGAGCCAGGACGACGTCCTTCGGATACCGCCAGGCGTATCCCGCCAGCCGTCGTGCCCATCCCCGTTGCGCTGCCACGCCGGTGCCTTCCGTTCGCCCTGCTCTACCGCAAGGCGTCAACGCCGGGAGATGCGGATTTCATCCCTCCGCAACAATTGCCGACGCGACGCGATCCGCCTTCCGGTGGGTATGTGCCCGGGGCATAGCGGTGCCGACAGGCGGGGATGCTCCCCGTAGCGGGCGGACGCGACGACGCGCTCGCCGCATGCCTCTGTTCCCCCGCTTTTTGCTCCCGCTTTACGCGAGTCCCGCGCACACACCGGCACGGCGGAGTGACCTACGTCATATGCCGCGTCTCGCATTCCCCTTAGTATGCGCCAGAGCATCTTATGCTTATGCATAATACCTGCATGCGGGTATTACCCGCTCTAGGAGGCGTCGTGCGAATACCTCGCTTCGAACGGGAAGTCGTGGCCGAGGGACTGACCGACGGGTACTGGATCGAGGCACTGGACCTCGACGGGAGCGGCCGGCCCGGACTGCTGACCTCAGGGCTCGCCGAAGGCGTGGTCCGCTGGTACGAGAACCCGGGCGCGCAGCGGTCCGCCTGGAAGCCGCACACCATCGCGGAACTGAGCCAGCCGGTGGCGTTCGCCGCGGCGGACCTCACCGGGACCGGCAGCCTCGACCTGGTCGTCTGCCACGACTACGGCGAGAGCATGTACGCGCACAAACCGGACGACGGCACCATCTCGTGGCTGCGCAACCCCGGCGATCCGCGCGACTCGGGCCCGTGGGAGCGCCGTCGCGTCGGCGGCCTGGTATCGGCGCACCGCCTGCGGGTGGGGCACTTCACCCGCGCCGACCGGCTCCAGCTGCTGGCGCTTCCGGTGGTCGGCGGAGCGGGCGGCCGGGCCGGGCTGGCCCAGCCGGCGCGGGTGACGGTCTTCGACGTGCCGGAGGACCCCTTGAGCGCCGCCGACTGGCAGGTCAGCGCGGTCGACGACGCCTCCTTCACCGTCCTGCACGACTACACGGTCCAGGGCACCGACGCCGCGGGACGGCAGCAACTGGCCGTCGCGAGCGCCGAGGGGCTGAGCGACTACGCCTGGGACGACGCCCGCGGCACCTGGTCGGCGCGCCGGTTCGGGCTCGGCGAGCAGGGGCAGCGCGAGGCCACCGGCTTCGGCGGCAGCAGCAGTGTCGCGCTGGGCACCAGCCACGGATCACGGTTCGCGGCCGCCGTCGAGCCCTTCCACGGCAACACGGTCGCCGTGTACACGCGGACCGCCGGCGCGGACACCTGGCGGCGCACCGTGCTCGACGTCTACGGCGACCCGAACGAGGCCGGTGAGGGGCCCGGCCACCATGTCGTCGCCGCGGACTTCGACGGAGACGGCGACGACGAGTTCCTGGTCGCCCTGCGCGGCCCGGACCCCTGGCAGGGGGTCTACTACTACAAGGCGGTCGACGCCGCCGCCGGCCTGTGGGTCAAACAGCTCGTCTCCGAGGACTCCGCGGCCCGTATCGCCGTCGCCGACTTCAACGGCGACGGACGGCCCGACTTCGCCACCATCGGCTACTACACCCCCGGTTACTTCCTGGCGAAGGACCCGGTGGTGGCCGTCTTCCACAACCTCGGCAGCTGAGCGACGCCCTCGGCTCTTGTGGCGTTCGAGATCTTCCTTGCGCATCGAGACTTCCGACACGAAGGAGTACGCATGACGCGGGCGCTGTACTTATACGGCGGCTGGCCGGGCCACAAGCCCTACGAGGTCGCGGAGTGGGCCCTGGCCGAGATGAAGGACCTGGGGCTGAGCGTCGACACGATCAACGACCCGTACCGGCTGGAGGAGGATCTGACCGGCTACGACCTGATCGTCATCGGCTGGACCCAGGCGCACACCACCGAGACCCTGACCACGCGCCAGGAGGACAGCCTCCTGCACGCCGTGGAGAACGGCACCGGGGTCGCGGGCTGGCACGGCATGGCCGCGTCGTTCCGGGCCAGCCTGCGCTACAACCACCTCGTCGGCGGCAATTGCGTCTCCCACCCGGGCGGCGAGGGCGTCGAGGTCCCGTACAAGGTCACCATCACCGACCCCGCGCACGAGGTGACCGCCTCCGTGTCGGACTTCGAGGTCGCCTCCGAGCAGTACTACATGCATGTGGATCCCGCCAACCACGTCCTGGCGGAGACGGTGTTCAGCGGCGAGCACCTGCCCTGGATCGAGGGCCAGCGGATGCCCGTGGCGTGGGTCCGGCGCTGGGGCGCGGGCCGGGTCTTCTACTGCTCCGTCGGCCACTACCTGAAGGACCTGACCCAGCCGGACGCCACCCGGCTGGTGCGGCAGGGGATCGGCTGGGCCGCCCGCCGGGGCCCGCAGCGTTGATGCAGTCATCACCGGGACACGAGTGCGGCAGGGGGAATCGTGGACGCGTTGTTTCAGGCGCAGTTACTCGGAGAGTTCCGGTTCTTCGTGCGGGGATGTCTCCTGGACATCCCCGCGCAGAGACAGCGGGGGCTGCTGGCCGTGCTCCTCGCCGACTATCCGAGAGCCGTCTCCGCGCGGCGCCTGGCCGAGTACCTGTGGGACGGCAACCGGCCGAGCAACGAGCGGGCGGCCCTGCACATCCACATGACCCGGTTACGCCGTCTGCTGGTGCGGGCGGACTGCCGGCTGGGCTCCGCCATCCGCACCGGGCAGGGGTCGTACCGGATCGACTGCGACGGGCTGAGCACGGACCTGGCCGCCTACCAGGGAGCGACCCGCGTCGCGATGGAGGCGCGGCACAGCGGTGACCTGGCCGTCGAGCGCCGCCACCTGGAGCAGGCGCTCGCCCTGTGGCGGGGCGAGCTGCTGGAGGACGTGCCCCTCGCCGGGGCCTACGACGAGAAACGGCTCCAGCTCCGGGACGGCCACCTGTGGGTGCTGGAGCGCGTCAACGAAGTGCGGATCGCGATGGGCGACTCGCTGCTCGCGGTACCGGAGCTGCGCCGGCTGGCCATGGCGGATCCGCTGCGGGAAAGCACCTGGTACCTGCTGATGAGAGCGCTGCTGGAGGCCGGGCGCAGCGCGGAGGCGGTGGCCGCCTTCCACACGGCGCGGGACGTGTTCGTGAGCGAACTGGGCGTGGAGCCCGGGGTCCGGCTCCGGGAGCTCTTCCACGAACTGCTCGCCGCCTGACCGGCACCGTACGGATTCGACGAAGGAGAGAACATGCCCGTGCCCCGAGGAATGGATGCCGTGCTGACGGCCGGCGGCGTCCTGTTCGACCTGGACGGCGTCCTGGTGGACTCGTCCCCGGTGATCGACCGCGTCTGGCGTGCCTGGGCGGCGCGCCATGACATCCCCTGGGAACAGGTGGTTCCCCTGTTACCCGGCCGCCGGGCGGTGGAGACGGTGGCCCTGCTCGCCCCGCACCTCGACGCCGGCGAGGAGGGCGCCGAGCTGGAGCGGGTGCAGACCGCCGACCTGGAGGGCATCTCCGCCTGCCGGGGGGCGGTCGAGCTGACCGAACAGCTCAGAGGTTTTCCCTGGGCCATCGTGACGTCCGGGAGCAGAGCCACGGCCACCACGCGGCTGCGGGCCATCGGCATCCGGCTGCCCGAGGTCCTGGTCACCGCGGACGACGTGACCGAGGGCAAGCCCAGCCCGGAGGGCTATCTCCAGGCCGCCCGGCGGCTGGGGCTGGCGCCGGGGCGGTGCCTGGTGGTGGAGGACGCCGAAGCGGGGGTACGGGCCGCGCGGGCCGCCGGCGCCCGCGTGGCCGGCGTCGCGGGCGCGGGCCTGGGCGCCGCGGCGGACCTGGTCGACGTGACGATCACCAGCCCGGCCGACCTGCTCGGCCACATCGGCAGGACCCACGACCCGCTTCCCGGCTGATCCGCCCGGGCCGGGAGAAGCGGTACACGGATGCCGGGAGGGAGAGGCGGATACGGCTGCCGGGCCCGCTCCGGGCGCGTCCGCGCGGTGACGCGCGCCGTTCGGGGCAGCCTGCGGCCGCAGTGCCCGGACGCCTCCATGTCGTTGATCACCGACGTCATGGACCACACCCTCGACGACGGACACGCCGGGGCCACCGCCCGGCGGAAGCCCGCGGGCGAGGGCAGTCCGCACGCCGTAGGCCGGCGGTAGCCGGCAACGCCCTGGGCCGGTCCGGGAACGGGCCGGCTCGGAGCCGTCCGCCGCCGGGCCGCAGCAGCGGACGGAACGGAGCCTGCCGAGCCGACGGCCCGCCGCCCCCACCGGCCCGGCCCGGAAGCCCGGCGGCGGACTCACCGGCCACGGCCTCGTCCGGGACGGCCCTGCGGCCGGCGGCGGCGCCGAGGGCGGCTGTCCCGAGGAAGGCCCCTGGCGAGGGCACTTCCACGAGGGGGCCTCCGGGAGGACCGCTCCTGACGACGCCGCGAGCCCGCCCACCCCGGGACCACCGGGCACGATCAGAAACCGGGGCGAGGCCGCCCGCAGGCACAGTCCCGGCCGGCGACGACACGTGCCCCGCCCCGGAAACACGCGCCCGCACGCACGGCCCGGCGTCGGCGACCGTGTGCGTCCGCTTGTCCGGGCCCCGGTGGCGCTGTCAGGCGCGGGACTTGGGGTGGGCCGCCTTCGCGAGCCATGCCGCGGCCGGGGCGAGGTCCTCGTCCTGGGCCGCCTCGGCCAGCGCGGCCTCCAGGGTCTCGACGTAGACGACGCGGGCCTCCTCCACGCACGCCCGTCCCTTGTCCGTGATCTGCGTGTAGACGCCCCGCCGGTCGTGGGGGCACAGGTACCGCTCGGTCAGGCCGAGCTTCTCCAGCCTGCCGACGAGCCGGCTCAGGGAGCTCTGGTTGAGGGGAATGGAGTCGGCCAGGAACTGCTGGCGCAGATGGCCGTCGTCGTCCGAGTACGCCAGCGCGGACAGGGTCGCGAACTCGGAGACCGACAGGCCGTGCGCCGCCTGCAGGGCCTTGGCCAAGGCGTCCTCGATCCGCGCCATCAGAATTCGCATCGTCTGCCAGCGCTGCTCAAGGGCAGTGGGCAGCTCGATGACGGGACTCACCTGACCGACGAGCGGCACGCCAGGCTCCTCTCCTCCGCGATGGTGCTGGTCTTCTCACAGTACATTGGCCGCATCCGCATGTCATGTATAAGCAATCATTGCACCGCCGTAATATGCACGTACATACTACTGCCTGCCCCACCCTCCTCAGCACGCAGAAGGACGGACATCCCATGCCCATCGCTCTCCTCGCGCTCGCCTTAAGCGCGTTCGGCATCGGCACGACAGAGTTCGTGATCATGGGCCTGCTGCCCAACGTCGCCGACGACCTCGACGTCAGCATCACCTCGGCGGGCCTGCTCGTCACCGGCTACGCGCTCGGCGTCGTCGTCGGCGCCCCGGTCCTCACGGCGGTCCTCGGACGGCTGCCCCGCAAGAAGACGATCCTCATCCTCAGCGGCATCTTCCTCGTCGGAAACCTGCTGTGCGCCGTGGCACCCGCCTACGGCATCCTGATGGTGGCCCGGTTCGTCACCGCCTGCGCCCACGGCGCCTTCTTCGGCATCGCCTCGGTCGTCGCCGCCGAACTGGTCACCAAGGACAAGCAGGCCAGCGCCATCGCCATGGTGTTCACCGGCTCCACCGTCGCCAACGTGCTCGGCGTGCCCCTCGGCACCTTCCTCGGGCAGCACTTCGGCTGGCGCTCCACCTTCTGGGCCGTGACCGCCATCGCCCTCATCGCCACCATCGGCATCGCCGTCCTCGTGCCGAACATCCGGCAGGACAACCCGCCGAGCTTCCGCGCCGAGATGCGGGTCCTCAAGCGGCGCCAGGTCCTGCTCGCCCTGCTCATCACCGTCTTCGGCTACGGCGGTGTCTTCACCCTCTTCACCTACATCACGCCCCTGCTCACCGACGTGACCGGGTTCGCCGAGTCCACCGTGAGCTGGCTGCTGGTCCTGTTCGGCACCGGCCTGTTCATCGGCAACCTCGTGGCCGGCAAGGCCGCCGACCGCCGGCTGATGCCCACGGTGTACGTGGTGCTGCTCGCGCTGGGCGCCGTCCTGTTCGCCTTCAGCTTCACCAGCCACGACAAGACCGCGGCCGCCGTCTCCGTCCTGCTGCTCGGCGCCACGGCCTTCGGCACCGTACCGCCCCTGCAGATGCGCATCCTCGCCAAGGCCAGCGACGCCCCCGCCGTCGCCAGCGCCTTCAACATCTCCGCCTTCAACGTGGCCAACGCCGGCGGCTCCTTCATCGGCGGCCGGGTGATCGACACCGGCCACTCCATGACCGCCCTCGGCCCCGTGGCCGCGGTCATCTCCCTGATCGGCCTGGGCATCGCCGCCTACTCCGGCTGGCTCGACACCCACGGCAAGCCCAGCGACCGGGACATCGCGGACCAGCCCGGGGCCACCGTCGACCGCGCCGTCGAGGGCGCCGCCCCCTCCCCGGCGGAGGCGTGATGACCGACGCCCCCCAGCCCGCGGCCACGGCCCGCCCCGACGCGCTCGGCCGGCTGGTCCCCGCCCCCGGCCGCCTCACCCTCGGCGTGGAACTGCCCCTGGACAACGACTGGTCGCGGGAGGGCACCCGGCGCGCCCGGGCGGACGGCCGGCCGTCCGGCGTGCCCGACCTGAGCCGCCACCGGGAACTGGCCGCGCTCGCCGACCGGCTGGGCTTCACCGCGCTGTGGATGCGCGACGTACCGCTGTGGGACCCGGGGTTCGGCGACGCCGGCCAGGTCTACGACCCGTTCCCCTACCTCGGCTATCTCGCCGCCGCCACCGAGCGCATCCTGCTGGGCACGGCCGCCGTCGCCCTGCCCCTGCGGCACCCGCTGCACATAGCCAAGATGGCCGCGACCGTCGACCGGCTCAGCGGCGGCCGGCTGCTGCTCGGCATCGCCTCCGGCGACCGGCCCGTGGAGTACCCGGCCTTCGGCCTGGACCACGCCGGGCGCGGCCAGGCGGTCCGCGACGCCGTCCGCGTACTGCGGGAGGCGTGGACGGACGCCGGGCAGGGCGACCCGCACCGGCTGCTCGTGCTGCCCGCGCCGGCTCAGCGGACCGTCCCGCTGCTCATGGCCGGGCACGGCCGGCAGACCCCCGAGTGGCTGGCCGAGCACGCCGACGGTCACTTCACCTATCACCGGCCGCCGGCGGAGATGCGCCCGGTCGCGGACCACTGGCACGCCCTGTGCGGGCCCGGCCGGCCGCGGCCCCTGCTGACCACCATGCTGGTCGACCTGGCGGACGACCCGGACGCCTCCGCGCAGCCCTTCCGGTTCGGCGCGCGCCTGGGCCGGCACGCCCTGGTCGACTACCTGAAAGGACTGGAGAAGACCCGGGTGGCGCATGTCGCCCTGAACTTCCGCAGGAGCCGGCGGCCGGTCGACGACGTGCTGGCGGAGATCGCCGAGCACGTACTGCCGGAGTTTCCCGGGCCCGGCTCTATGTGAAGCGTCCCAGCGAGGAGAAAGCGAGGTACTCCACCGTGGCCGATGACGAACTCTCCACCTCGGCGTGGCGGGAGCTGCAGTCACTGTGCGCGCAGGTGGACAGAGCCCTGGCCGCAGCGCTGCACCGCTTCAAGCTGTCCGTGCAGGAGTACCAGGCACTGGATCACCTCCATACGCACCGGGGATGTGCCGTGCGGGTGCAGGACTTCGCCGACGCGGTGCGTCTCAGTCACAGTGGGGCCACCCGGCTGATCACGCGGCTGGAGCGGCGGGAACTGGTCGCCCGCCGGCTGTGTGCCACCGACCGGCGCGGGATCGAGGTGGAACTCACCACCGCCGGTCAGGAGTTGCTCGGCCGGTTACAGCCGGTCCGCGCCGCCCTGGCCGGTGCCCTCAGCGACGCGGGCGCACGTTTGGCCGACAGCGCCCTGGCCTGCGTACTGCGCACGGCCAGGGCGGACGGCGGCGGCCCGGGCGCCCCGCGGCAGGCCCCGCCACCCGCCGCGGCACCGCGCCCCGACCGCGTCCGAAGGCCGGACCGCGTGTGACGGCCTGACCGCGTCCGAAGGCCTGAGCGCGTCCCACGGCCGGACCGCTCGACCGCGCGGGCGACTCCCCCGCTCCCCGGGAGCCGCCCCGCGCCGGTTCGTACCCGGCCGTTCCCGCGTCGTCCCGCCGGGCCGGGCGAAGGTCCCGGCCGACGAAAGAGACACGAAGTCCCCAGGAAAGAGGCGTCACCGAGGGTTGCTCCTGACCGGCACTGTGCGGCACCGCACAGTCTCCCCGTTCACGGAGGACCCACACGTGACCAACCCGACGAATTCCGCCGACATCGCCGTGCCCTCCCGTCTCGGCGTGGGACCGATGTCGAAGAACGCCGTGGACGCGGCGATCCAGGTGGCGTACCGGCGCAAGCGCCGTCTGATGCTGATCCCCAGCCGCCGCCAGGTGGAGGCCGCCGAGCAGGGCGGCGGCTATGTGGAGGGCTGGACGACCGAGTCGTTCGCCGAGTACGTCCGGTCCCGGGACCCCGAGGGCCTGATCCTGCTGTGCCGCGACCACGGCGGCCCCTACCAGAACCCGCAGGAGAGACTCCAGCGCTACTCCGTCGAGCAGGCGATGAAGTCCGCGGCCGAGTCGTACGCCGAGGACATCCGCCAGGGCTTCGACCTGCTGCACGTCGACACGTCCGTCGACCTCGACGGCGTCGCCTCCCTGGAGGACGCGATCGACCGGGCGGTGGAACTGTACGGCCAGTCCGTGGAGACCGCGCGCTCGCTGGGCCGAGCCACCCTGTTCGAGATCGGCTTCGAGGACCAGGGCAGCGACACCAACGACCCCGAGGAGTTCGAGGAGCAGGTCACCACGGCCCTGGAGCGGCTGAAGGGCGCCGGGCTGCCGCTGCCGACCTTCATCGTCGCGCAGACGGCCACGAAGGTGATGGAGACGCGCAACGTCGGCGCGCTGACCATCGCGCCGTTCGCGGTCGCCTCGGCGGTGCGCTCCCTGGTCGCCGTCACCCGGCGGCACGGCATCGCGCTCAAGGCCCACAACTGCGACTACCTCAGCCGCGACCAGCTGCGCTTCCTCAACGCGGCCGGGGTGGACGCGCTCAACGTGGCGCCCGAGTTCGGGGTGGTCGAGACCCGCGCCTTCCTGTCCCTGCTGGAGGAGCTGAACCTGCCGGTGCAGCGCGAACGCTTCCTCGAGGCGGCCTACGACAGCGGCTCCTGGGCGAAGTGGATGCACCCGCAGACCACGGCGAGCGACACCGACCGGGCGGTCATCGCCGGTCACTACACCTTCGCCACCGAGGACTTCCAGGCGCTGAAGGAGGTCGCCGGTCACTTCGCCGCGAAGAAGGGCATCGATGTCGACGCCCGGCTGCGCGACGCGGTCGACCGTGCCATCGACCACTACGCCGAGGCGCTGCCCGACGGCGTCTCCGCGGGCCGGGACACCGCGGTCGCCGTCTGACCCTCCCCCCGACGGTCCGTCCGTCGCCCCCACCGGCCGAAGGGCCATACACCGAACGAGGTTGCAGCTGATGGCTGTTCAGAACGCAACGGTCCCCAACGACGAGAACCCGTCGGCCCCCGACGTGGGCGCCGTGGAGGACGCCCTGCTCGGCGAACTGGCCGAGCGGATCGGCGGCGCCCTCACCGAAGAGCTCACCGAGGGCGGCTCGCCGGCCCGCCTGGTCAAACTCGCCCTGCCGGGCGGCGGTCTCCAGGTCGTCAAGCTCCTGGTCGACATACCGGGCGCCGTCGACGGCCACGACCTGGACTCCTTCCGGGTCAAGATCCGGCAGATCGAGAAGATCCGCGCGGAGATCCCCGAGCTGCGCGAGGTGTACACCGAGCTGTCCGACGAGTTCCACGGGGACAACTGGTCGGCGTACACCATGCCGTTCTACGCGAACCAGGACATCGCCGCCCCGCTGCGGGCGGGCGAGGACGTGGAGAAGCGGTACACGCCCCAGCTGCGCCGCATCCTGTCGGACCTGGTCGGGCAGGGCTATCTGCGCAGCAGCGAGGAGACGGCGCCCGGGCACATCGCCGAGGTGCACGCCGACCGGCTCATCCGGCGCTACTGGCTGCTGCAGAAGTACCTGCCGGACGCGCTGGTCGACGCGGAGACGATCACCGTGAACGGCGTCGTCTGCCGCAACCCGCTGCGGCTGGCGCAGACCCTGGTGGACCGGCCCGAGCTGACGGCCGGGGTCGATCCGGCCCGCCTGTACTACCCGGTCCACGGCGACCTCAACACCCGCAACATCCTCGTACTGGACGACGCGGCCGTGAGCGCCGGCCGGGGCGGGTACCGCATCATCGACCCGCGCGGCACCCTCGGGCACTGGGACCCCGCCTACGACCTGTCCAAGATCCTGTTCAGTTTCACGGTGTGGGACGCCGGTCTGCGCAAGGGCTTCCGGCTGGCCGAGGACGCCGGGGAGTGGCAGGTGGCCATCGAGGGCGGCACCTACCCCGCCTACCGGGCCGCGGCCCACGGCCTGCTCGGACTGCTGCGCGGCCTGCCCGCGTTCCAGCGGCTCACCGCGGACGACCCCGGCTGGGAGAGCCGCTACCTGCTCGGGCACGCCTTCCACCTGCTCGCCGAGGCCGCCTGCCGGCTGTCCGACATCAAGAAGCGCACGGGTGAGGACACCGCCGACCAGCTGGACCCGGTCGACCTCGCGACGGGGCACTACCTCTACGGGGTCCTCTTCCTGGAGGACGCCGTGCGCCAGCTGGAGGCCGGGGGCCGCGTCGACCACGACGCCGCGCTGTCGCTGCTGGGCTGACCCGGGCCCGGCCGGTGGCGGTCCGCCCGGAGGGACAGTGGCTCCCGGGCGGACCGCCCGCAACCCGAGAAGGGCACACCACCAGCCGCGGGCCGCGGGAAGGAAGAACGAGGTCGAAGTGATCCGCCTGTTCCTGGTCCGGCACGGGGAGAACCCGGCCAACGTCCACCACATCCTGTCCTTCCGGCGAGCGGACTTCCGGCTGACGTCGCGCGGGATCCGGCAGGCCGAGGCCCTCGCGCCCCTGCTGCGCCGGCCCGGCCGCGGGCCGGACACCGCATGGTGGTCCTCCCCGCTGCGCCGTGCGCGGCACACGGCCGAGGTACTGGCCCCGCCGGGGACCGGCATCCGGGTCCTCGAGGGGCTCAGGGAACTCGACGTCGGCGAACTCGACGGCTCCGGCCGTCCCGACGACCGCGACGCCTACGAGAAGGTGATCGCCGCCTGGCGGCTGGGCGAGGAAACCGCGCGCTTCCCCGGCGGTGAGAGCCTCGCGGAGGCGGTCGAGCGGTTCGAGACGTCCCTGCGCACCGTCACGGACGACCGGGCGGAGGGATCGGCGGCCGTCGTGGTCGGGCACGGGGGCCTGTTCACCGAGGCCCTCACCGTCCTGCTGCCGCCCGCCGACCGGGCCCTGTTCGAGCGGGCGCACCGGCCCCGCTGGCTCAACTGCGAGGCGGCGGAACTCACGGCCCGTACGGACCCGGACGGCCGGCTGCGCCTGCGCTGGGCGGGCTGGCTGTCCGCGGCCCGGCCCGCCGCCGGAGCCACCCCGTGAGCCGTCCCCCGCCCGGGGGTGAGCCACTGAGCGCGTACAAGGGCCCGGAACGTCCTCGCAAGAGGAGGTTCCGGGCCCTTGCCGTGAGAGCGGGGCCGGTCCTCAGATCCGTACCCGCAGGGCGTAGAACCGTGTGGTCTGGGCCGGGTTCTGGTTGTCGTCGCTGACCAGGAGGACCTTCAGGCGGCCCTTGGTGTCGCGGCCGGTCACCGTCATGCCCTCGATGTTGTCCAGCAGGGGGTTGGGCTGGGGCTGCCTGGCCGTGGCGCCGAGCGACGGGCAGGCCGCGATGTCGGCGAGCAGGGTCTTCGTCACCAGCCGGACGCCGCTCTGGCCCGTCAGGTTCTCGATGTCCCGGGTGTCGGTGGCGTGGCGGGGGTCGGCGAGGTAGAGGCGGACGGTGTTGCCGACGCCCGCGGTGAAGCCCCGCTCCAGGACGAGGAGACGGCCGTCGGGTGTCGCCTGGACCTCGGGGACGCCGAGGCCGGGGTCGGTGCGGTAGGCGTACTGGGCGGCGGGCGTGAAGCGGCCCCGGTGGCCCCGCCAGGTCTGGAAGCGGACGATCCCGGCGGAGTCGCCGGCTATCGCGTACTCCATGGAGGCCAGCAGGGTACGGCCGCCGGGCAGCAGGGTCAGACCCTCGAAGGTCTGGTTGGCGGTGGCCCGGCCGGCCGGGGCGACCCGGAGGGCGGCGGGCACCGGGAGCCGGTCGAGGAGGCGGCCGTCGGGGCCGTAGCGGCGGACGGACGGCTCGGTCTCGGAGGAGACCAGCCGGGTGCCGTCGCGGTCGACGACCAGGCCCTCGGAGTCGAGGTCGGCGCCCTTCTCGTCGGCGAGGCGGACGACCCCCTCGGGCCGGAGGGTACGGGCGTCCAGCCGGAACAGGGACGAGCGGTCCCCGAGGGCCGCGAGCGAGCCGTCCCGGTCCACGGCGAGGGCGGAGAGGTTGCCGGTGTACGTGCCCTCGTACGTCGTCTTGTCGAGCGCGTCGGAGAAGCGGTCGAGGACGACGTACGGCGAACAGGCGTGGCGGTCCGGCGAGTGGGCGGCGGCGGGTCCGGCGGCGGTCAGGGAGGTGACCGCCGCCAGGCCGGCGGCGAGGCCGGCGCATACGGTCTTCAGGCGCATGGCCGTCACCGTAGGGCCGGCTAGTGACGTGCGGGAAGCCGCCTCGTGAAGCGTCAGCCCTGCGGCGGCGCGGCGACGAACGCCTCGCGCGGCTGACTCGTCGGCGTGAAGCGGGTGACGCCGGAGGTGGTCGGCACCAGGTCCTTGTGGATGGCCTTGGCGACGTTCTGGATGGTGGTCACGCCGTAGTTCATCGTGCTGTTGTCCTGCGTCAGCACGGTGATCATGTAGTCGTGGCCGGCGCCCTTGAAGGTGCCCAGGCTGTGCACGCGCCAGCCGTGCGTGGAGCGCTGCAGCCAGCCGTTCTTGACGTGCACGGAGACGGAGGACGGCGCGCCGGCCGGGGTGCCCCAGCGCTGCGAGGAGACGACCTGCCCCATCAGCTTCTGGATGTAGTCGCGGGAGTTGTCGCTCAGCACGCTGTTCTTGGCGGTGATGAGCTGGAGCAGCTTCTGCTCGTCGTTGACGTTCTCCTGGGTCAGGCCCCAGTAGCCGCCCGTGCCCGGCACGGTCTTGGTCATGCCGGCGGCCTGGAGGAAGCCCTTGATCTTCGTCATGCCGAGCTGCTTCCAGAGCTTGCTGGTCGCGTTGTTGTCGGACTGGGTGATCATGGCCTTGGCGAGCGACTGCTCGGTGCTCGTCAGGAACCGGTTGTGCTTCTTGGCGTCCCACAGCAGCGTGGCGAGCACGGTGACCTTGACGGTGCTGGCCGAGTCGTAGGCGCTGGTGGCCCGCAGGGTGCAGGTGGTCTTGGTGCTGCGGTCGTAGAGGCCGACGGCGACGGTGCCCTTGCGGTTCGACAGGGCGGCCGTGATGTCCTTCTTCAGCTTGGCGGCGAGGCCCGCCTTGGCCGACGTGCAGGTCACGGTGGGCGTGGCCGCGGCGGCCGGGGTGGCGGCGGTGACGGCGGGTATGAGCAGCGCGGCGCTGACGACGGCCGCGAGCGCGCCGGCCCGGCCGGTGGTCCGGTGAGTCATGGAAAAAGTCCCCTTGAAGGTCCGGGCGTCCCCCTGAACGCCCTTGAGCGCACTGGTGCGCCGCCTTAGTGGACTCGCCAGGACTGCCGACGGTTGCACGTACGTTCGGAAAGACGGGGTTGCTCACCACTGGGGTCCTACTAGTCCCACTTCTTCCCTCACACCGGCGAAGCGGAAGTGACCGCCGGGCGTGTCAGGACAGCCTGCCCTCACCATGACGGTGCCCGGCGCACCGTCCTGCCGGCCACCCCGACTCCTGTCTCTGGAGAGCCCCATGAAGCAGCTCCGCTCCTGGACGCTGGCCGCCGCCCTCGCCCTGACCGCCGTACTCCTGCCCACCCAGACCGCGACCGCCAAGGCGGCCCAGCCCTCCTGCCCCGACGGCTCCGTCTGCTTCTGGAGCGGCGAGAACTTCGGCGGCTCCTCCTGGGAGTGGACGTCCCGCAGCGGCTACCGCGACATGCCGTCGTTCCTCCACGACCACGTGGGCTCGTTCGTCTCCTCCACCCGCGCCTGTTTCATCAACTGGGGCCCGGTGGAGAAGCGGGACGTCTTCAACGGCGACTGGCGCTCCCGCTACCTGAGCGACTTCGGCGGCCGCATCGACGGGGTGGGCCCGGGCGGCTGCTGACCCACGCCGTCCGCGCACCGACTACGAGGTCTGAGGAAGCAGTTGGCCCCCTCAGGCCTCGAAGTCGTACTCCAGCACATAGGCCGACGAGTCCAGCACCATCTCATTGACCTCGACCGCGAGCCCTTCGGCGTCGAAGGCGGTACGCGCGACCAACACGACCGGCACCCCCACCGGCAACGCCAGCCGCTCGGCCTCCTCCGCGCCGGGCATCCGGGACCGGACCTCCTCCCGGAACCGCACGGGCCCGCGCCCCAACTCCGCGAGCCGCGCGTACGTGCCACCGGGCCCGGTATCCGGCCGGGTGATCGCCGTACCCGCGACAAGCGCGGCCGGCAGATAGGACGTGGACAGCAGCACGGGCTTGCCGTCGAGCACGAACCGCCGCCGCCGGACACAGACGTTGGTGTCCTCGCCAAGCCCCAGCACCGCCGCCACGGCGGCGGGCGCCGCCTCCTCCGTCACCTCGACCGAGTCCACGACCAGTTCCCTGTCCCCGATATCGGCGGACCAGATCGAACGCCCCGCACCCCACCGCTCCCGCGCGAGCCGCTCGATGCCCCGGCGGCGGATGGGCCTGAAGTCGCGGACGAACACCCCGGCACCCTTGCGGGCCTCCGCGATGCCCTCCGCCTGGAGCACGCCCAGCGCCTGCCGTGCCGTCATGCGGGCGACACCGTGCTCGGCCATCAGGTCGTTCTCACCGGGCAACCGGTCCCCCGGCCCGTACCGGCCGGCCTCGACCGCCGCGCGAAGCTCCGCCGCGATCCGCTGGTACTTGGGCTGCCGCCCCGTCTCCCGGCCGCTCATCCAGACCTCTCCTCCGATCATCTCTAGACATCCTAGGCATCAGAGGTCTCCCAGCCCCAGTCAGACGGCGTCCGCATTCGGCCATCCAGGGCCACTTCTCTAGAGATGTATTGCGGCGAGTCTCCGTCAAGGCTTTACTTCTCACATCTCTAGAGATGTAGCCCATCCTCGCCTGTGGCCTGATCACCTCGGAGGCCCCCGTGCCAGACAACGGCACCCAACGAGCGCCCGGTTGCCCCGGCATGACGGAAGTCCAATGGCGCCTGCCCCACGGCCCGCGCAGTGCCGGACGCGCCCGTGCCCTACTCCGCGCGCAGCTCACTGAGTGGAAGATCGACGGCGAAGTCGCCGACAACGCTGAGCTGTTGCTCGCGGAACTGATGAGCAACGCCATCCGGCACGCCCGGAGCCCGGCCGGCCGGGAGATCGGCGTCCGCATCGCCCGGTACGACGGCCGACTGCGGGTAGAGGTGGCCGACGCCAACCATGCCCGGCCGATGCCGAAGACGGCGGCGACCGACGACGAACAGGGCCGCGGTCTCGCCATCATCAGCGCCCTCTCGGTGCGTTGGGGCTGCTGTCCCCGGCGGCACGGCATCGGCAAGGCGGTCTGGTCCGAACTGCTGCTGACGCCCCTCGCTCAGCCCAGATGAGTCGGTGCGAACATCCGGAGCACCGCCGGGAGTACGACCACCGACGGGCCCGGGGTGTTCAGGGCTCTGGTCAAGTCCTCTTGGAGGGTTTCCGGGGTCGTGTGCAGTCCCGTCACGCCGAAGGATTCCGCCAGGGCCACGTAGTCGGGGCGGTGGAGTTCCGTGGCCGTCGGTTCGCCGAAGGCGTCCGTCATGTACTCGCGGAGGATGCCGTAGCCGCCGTCGTCGATGATCAGCCAGGTGACGGGGAGGTCGTACTGCTTGGCCGTGGCCAGTTCGGCGATCGAGTACAGGGCTCCGCCGTCGCCGGAGACCGCCAGGACCGGGCGGGTCGGGTCGGCCGCCGCCGCGCCGAGGGCCGCCGGGAAGCCGTAGCCGAGGCCGCCCGCGCCCTGGGCGGAGTGCATGAGGTTCGGGCCCTGCGCGTCGAACGCCGACCAGGCCCAGTACGCCAGGATCGTCATGTCCCAGAAGGACGGGGAGTCGGTGGGGAGGGCCTGGCGGACGGACGACAGGACCTGCTGCTCCAGGGTCAGGTTCTGGCCGTCTATGCGGGCCGCCACCTTTGTCAGCAGCTCGCGTACGCGCTCCCGCGCCGTCTCGTCCGGGCGGTCCTCGACCGTCTCCAGCAGGGCCTGGAGGGCCAGGCGGGCGTCCGCGTGGATGCCCAGGGCCGGGTGGTTGGACTCCAGTTTGCCGAGGTCGGCCTCGATCTGGATCACCCGGCCCCGGGGCTTGAACGTGTGGTAATTGGAGGAGAGTTCGCCGAGGCCCGAGCCGATCACCAGCAGGACGTCCGCTTCCTCCAGGAAGTCCGTGGTGTGGCGGTCCTCCAGCCAGGACTGGAGGGAGAGGGGGTGGTTCCAGGGGAACGCGCCCTTGCCGCCGAACGTGGTCACCACCGGCGCGTTCAGCCTCTCCGCCAGCAGCCGCAGCTTCCCCGAGGCGTCCGACCGTACGACCCCGCCGCCCGCGATGATCGCCGGGCGCTCGGCGTGGGACAGCAAGTGGGCGGCCAGGGCGGTCAGTTCGGGGCGCGGGGGCAGGTCGTCCGGGGTGGCGTCCGGCGCCGTCACCACCGGCAGGGACGTCTCCGCCAGCAGCACGTCCTGCGGGATCTCCACCCACACCGGGCCGTGCGGTGCCGTCAGCGCCGACTTCCAGGCCGCCGCGATCGCCGACGGGATCTGGGACTGGCTGCGGACCGTGTGAACCGACTTCACCACGTCCCGGAACGACGCCGGCTGGTCGGGGAGTTCATGGAGGTAGCCCTTGCGGGCCCCGCCCAGGCCCGCGACCGGGATCTGGCTGCCGATCCCCAGCACCGGCGCGCTGGCCGCCGCCGCCTCCTGGAGCGCGGCCAGCGACATCAGCGCCCCCGGACCCGTCGAGAGAAGCAGCGGGGCCGCCTCGCCCGTGACCCTGCCGTACGCGTCGGCCGCGAAGCCCGCGTTGTTCTCCACCCGGAGGCCGACGTAGCGCAGCGCGGAGCGGCGCAGCGCGTCGAACATGCCGAGGGCGTGCTGGCCGGGCAGGCCGAAGACGGTCGTCGCGCCGAGCCCGGCCAGCGTCTCCACGACCAGGTCTCCGCCGTTGCGCCCCGGGGGCGGGTTCAGGGCGGCGGTGATCTGCGCCGGCGTCGGGCGGAGTACCAGGTCGTGGTCGTGGGTCACTTCGCTTCAGCGTCCTTCCGGGCCGCGGCGATCTGGCGGCTCATGATGGTGGTCAGTTCGTAGGCGGTGTGGGAGGCCGCGACCGAGGTGATCTCGGCGTGGTCGTACGCCGGGGCGACCTCGACCACGTCCGCCGAGACCAGGTTGCACGACGCCAGGCCGCGCAGGATCTCCAGCAGTTCGCGGGAGGTCATGCCGCCCGCCTCGGGCGTGCCGGTGCCGGGCGCGTGCGCCGGGTCCAGGCAGTCGATGTCGATGGAGATGTACAGCGGGCGGTCGCCGATGCGCTGGCGCAGCTGGTCGGCGATCTCGTCGGCGCCCCGGCGGTAGACGTCCGCCGAGGTGACGATGCCGAAGCCCATCTTCTCGTCGTCGGTGAGGTCCTGCTTGCCGTACAGCGGGCCGCGGGTGCCGACGTGGGAGAGGGCCGAGGTGTCGAGGATGCCCTCCTCCACCGCGCGCCGGAACGGGGTGCCGTGGGTGTACTCGGCGCCGAAGTAGGTGTCCCAGGTGTCCAGGTGGGCGTCGAAGTGCAGCAGGGCCACCGGGCCGTGCTTCTTCGCCACCGAGCGCAGCAGCGGCAGCGCGATGGTGTGGTCGCCGCCGAGGGTCATCAGGCGGGCGCCGGTGCCGAGCAGGTCGTCGGCGGCGGCCTCGATGGTCTCCACGGCCTCGTTGATGTTGAACGGGTTCACCGCGATGTCGCCGCCGTCGGCGACCTGCGCCAGGGCGAACGGGGAGGCGTCCTGCGCCGGGTTGTACGGGCGCAGCAGCCGGGACGCCTCGCGGATGGCGTTGCCGCCGAAGCGGGCGCCGGGCCGGTACGAGACGCCGGAGTCGAACGGCACGCCCACCACGGCCACATCGGCGGTGCCGACCTCGTCCAGGCGGGGCAGCCGGGCGAAGGTCGCGGGGCCGGCGTACCGCGGGACGCGGGAGGAGTCGACGGGGCCGCGGGGCGTCTCGTTGCTGCTCATACTGAAATGCCTTCTTTCTTGCGCTTCATCGCGCATGTACTGCTTTCCCATGACTCTACTGGTGAGCCGGGACCGTTTCGGACGACAGTTCGGAAGGCCGCCCGGCGAGCCGCTCGCGCCAGACGGCGAGGACGGCCTCGTCGGTGGGCCGGGTGGCCAGGGAGACGGCGACATAGGCCACGAGGGAGGCCAGCAGGCCGTAGTAGACGGGTTCGTTGGCGAGGATGCCGTAGCCGGCCATCAGGCCGATGACGGACAGGCCGCCGACGGCGACGGAGGCCAGCGCCCCCTGGGCGGTGCCGCGCTTCCACAGCAGGCCGCCGAGGATGGGCACCAGCAGGCCGCCGACGAGCAGGTTGTAGGCCACGGTGAGCGCCTCGACCACGTCGTTCAGCGCGATCGCGGTGCCGATCACGGCGAGGCCCATGACGAGGATGAAGGCGCGGTTGCCGGCGACCTCGTCGTGCTCCTCGTGGTCCCCGGAGCGCTTGGCGAGGCCGCGCAGCCGGGACCAGATGTCGTTGTTGGCGACCGTGGCGCAGGCGATCAGGGCGCCGGAGGAGGTCGACATCACGGCGGCCAGGGCGGCGGCCAGCACCAGGCCGCGCACACCGACGGGGAGTTCGTCCTTGACGATGGTGGCGAAGGCGTCGTCGGGGCTGCCCAGGTCCGGGTAGAGCACCTTGGCGGCGGTGCCGATCACCGCGCCGGCGAGGGCGTAGGCCAGACAGTAGGTCCCGGCCACCGTGCCGCCCCAGCGGGCGGTGCGGTCGCTGCGGGCGGTGAACACGCGCTGCCAGATGTCCTGGCCGATCAGCATGCCGAAGGTGTAGATCAGCACGTACGTGAAGATCGTCTCGCCGCCGACGCCGAGCGGGTCGAAGTAGGAGGTCGGCAGCTCGGCCTTCATCTCGGCGAAGCCGCCCGCCTTGACCACCGCGACGGGCAGCAGCAGGAGCAGCACGCCGATCGTCTTGACGACGAACTGCACCATGTCGGTCAGGGTGATGGACCACATCCCGCCGAGGGTGGAGTACGCCACGACGATCGCGCCGCCGAGGACGATCGCGACGGTGCGGTTCACGTCGAACAGCACGTCGAAGATGGTGGCGTAGGCGATGGTGGAGGTCACCGCGAGCATCAGCGTGTACGCCCACATGACCAGGCCGGAGATCACGCCCGCCCGGCCGCCGTAGCGCAGGTCCAGCATCTCGGAGACGGTGTAGACCTTCAGGCGGGCGATGCGCGCGGAGAAGAACACGGACAGGGCGAGGAGCCCGAGGCCGATGGTGAAGACCATCCAGGCGCCGGACAGGCCGTACTGGTAGCCGAGCCCCACGCCGCCGATGGTGGACGCGCCGCCGAGCACGATCGCCGCCATGGTGCCGGAGTACATGGCCGGGCCCAGGCGGCGGCCCGCCACCAGGAACTCGCTCTTGGACTTGGCGCGGCGCATGCCCCACCAGCCCATCGCCAGCATGCCGGCGAGATAGACGACGATCACTGTGTAGTCGACGGCCATGGGGCGGCCCTCCTTCGCGCACTGTCCGGTGGCGTGTCGTGCAGATCCTTCGGTGTCGGCAGCGGCTCGCGGGGACATCCGCCCGTACCCGCGGCTGCCGTGCTCACCTGACAGTAGGTGGCCGGAAAGCGACTGCGAAGTGTACGTTTCATACAGAGGAACGGGGCGGGATGGAGGGTACGCACACCATGCCGGAGACGATCACCCCAGCCCCGGCCCCCGCCGTCCCGCCGACCCCGCCGGTGCCGCTCCAGGCGCTGCTGGCCCGGGAGGACCTCGCCCTGCGGCAGATCGCCGGTCCCGCGGACCCCGGGACCGTGATCCACGGCGCGCACACCTCGGAGATGACCGACCCCTCCCCCTACCTGCTGGGCGGCGAACTGCTGCTCACCGCCGGGGTGCACATCCCGGAGGGGGCGGAACCCGGGGACTACTTCGCCGGCTACGTCTCCCGGATCGTGGCGGGGGGCGGCACGGCGCTCGGCTTCGGGGTGGCCCCGGTGCACGACACGGTCCCGCCCGCCCTGGTCGCCGCCTGCGAGCAGCGGGGCCTGCCGCTGCTGGAGGTCCCGCCGCACACCACGTTCTCGGCCGTGGCCCGCGCGGTCTGGCAGCTGATGGCCCAGGCCCGGCTGGCCGAGCTGCGCCGCGTCACCGAGGCCCAGCAGAGCCTCGCGGCGGCCGCCGCCCGCCCCGACCCCATCCCCTCGGTCCTGCGCCGGCTGTCCCAGCACCTGTCCGGCCGGGCGGTCCTCTACGGCCCGGACGGCACGGAGGTCGCGGGGGCGGGGCGGGAGACACCGCCGGAGGTCCGGGCGGCCCTGGCCGGGCTGGCCGGCGTGGTCAGGCCGGCCTCCCACCCGGCGAAGGCCCCCGCGCACCCCGCCTCCGCCACCGACACCCACGGCGGTGTGCACCTCGCGGTCTACGCGCTCGGGGCCGGGGAGGGGTTCGTGCTCGGGGTGGCCGGCCGGCGGCGGGAGGCCGGGGACCACACCATCGCGTCGGTCGCCGCCGTGCTGCTGGCGCTGCTGACCGGGGAGCACCACAGCGGGGCCGGCGCGGCCCGGTCCTCCGCGCTGGTGCGGCTGCTGCTCGGCGCCCCGCCCGAGGAGGTGGCCCCGCTGCTCGGTGCCGGCCGCCGGCTCGTCGTACACGCCCGGCCGGAGGCCCAGGCCCCGGACCCGGTCGCCGCCTCCGCGCTCGGCGCCGCCCTGGGCTCGCCGCTGGTCGACCTCGCCGGCGAGACCGTACGGGTCCTGGTGCCCGCCGACCGGGTACCGCAGCCGCAGCCCGGCTGGACCCTCGGGGTGAGCGCCCCGGCCGAGCCCCGGGAGTGGCCGGCCGCCGACACCCAGGCCGCCCGCGCCCTGGCCCGGGCCCGCGCCACCCGCGTCCCGCTGCTGCGGCACGCCGCCCGGCCGGCGCTCGCGGACCTGGTGCCGGCGGCGGACGCCGAGACGCACGCCCGTACCCTGCTCGCCCCCCTCGCCGGGCAGCCCGCGCTCGCCGAGACCCTGCGCGCCTGGCTGTCGCTGCACGGCAGTTGGGACCGTACGGCGGTGGCGCTGGGCGTGCACCGCAACACCGTGCGGCAGCGTGTCGCCCGCTGCGCGGCCCTGCTGGACACCGACCTGGACGACCCGGACGCGCGCATGGAGCTGTGGTTCGCCCTGCGCCGGGGCTGACCGCCCCGGCACGTGACCCCCGTCCCAGCGGCCGATATCTCCGGGACCGGCGCCGTGCGCTGCCCCACAATGGGAGCCATGCCGATATCCGGGACACCCAGCCGCGCCCAGCTCGTCGACCATCTGGTGCGCACCCGCATCGCGGGGGACGTCGCCACGCCCCGCGAGAACAACCTCTCCCACTACCGTCAGCTCGCCAACGGTGTCCGCGACTTCTGGCTCGGCCTGGAGCTGGGCGACCGCTGGACGGACGAGCAGGACGTGCTCGCGGTGATGGCCGAGCGGGTGGGTGTCAACGACGACCCGGAGTACCGGTACGGGCAGGACACCATCGACCCCGAACTGACCGTGGACGCGCTGGACCGGATGGCGGCGCGGCTGCGCAAGGCGGCCGAGGGACGCCAGCGGGTGCTGTTCGCCACCGGGCACCCGGGCGGACTGCTGGACGTGCACCGGGCCACGGCCGCCGCGCTGCGCGCCGCGGGCTGCGAGATCGTGGTCATCCCGGACGGGCTGAGCACGGACGAGGGGTACGTCATGCAGTTCGCGGACGTGGCCGTGCTGGAGCACGGGGCGACGCTGTGGCACACCCACTCCGGGGAGCCGATGCGGGCCGTCCTGACCGGACTCGAGCGCGCGGGGCGTCCGCTGCCCGACCTGGTGGTGGCCGACCACGGCTGGGCGGGATACGCGGGGCAGCACGGCGTGGACTCCGTCGGGTACGCCGACTGCAACGACCCGGCGCTCTTCCTCGCCGAGTCGGAGGGCACCGTGCAGGTGGTGGTCCCGCTGGACGACCATGTGGTCAGCCCCCGTCACTACGACCCGATGACGGCGTACCTGCTGGCCGGGGCGGGCCTGGCCTGACGGCTCGACAGCCCGGTCGCGTCACCGTCTCCGGTCCCGGAAACGACGTGCGGCCCCGCTGACGGGGCCGCACTCGGTGTTCGGTTGTCAGACCGGATCAGTGACCGCCACCACCGCCTCCGTGGCCGCCGCCACCGCCACCGCCGTGACCGCCGCCACCGCCGTGGCCGCCGCCACCGTGACCGCCGCCACCGCCGTGGCCGCCACCACCGTGACCGCCGCCGCCGTGGTCACCACCGCCGTAGCCGCCGCCGTGGTCGCCACCGTAGCCGCCGCCGTGGTCGCCGCCGTAGCCGCCGCCGTGGTCGCCGCCGTAGCCACCGCCGTGGTCGCCACCGTAGCCGTAGTCGTCGTCATCGTCGTTCCACCAGCCACCGTGGTCGTCGTGGGACCAGCTGTAGGAACTGTCGCTGCTGTAGTCCGAGGCGGAGGCCGTCGCGGCCGTGCCGAACGCGGCTCCGCCGGCCAGCAGCAGACCGGAGGCGGACAACGCGACAAGACGCCTCGTGCGCTGTGATCGCATGGGAATACCTTCCATCTCCATCGTCTCTCGCGGTTCCCCGAGGGGGAGGCGCGAGGTGGATGGCCGTCGCCGCGGTGATGAGGAAGATGCGGCGCGGTCTTCAGGTGTCACCGCAGCAGGGAATGAACGAAATGGCGTTCGCTGCGGCCCTTCACCCAGAGAGCCTAATCGGACATACGTCACAAGTCATCTTGAGAAGCACATCCGTCACGGCCGCCTCGGAACGCGGACCACGCCCTCCTGGATGACGGTGATGGCGAGCCGTCCGTCCTGCGTGTATATGCGGGCCTGACCGAGGCCGCGGCCGCCGGACGCCGACGGCGACTCCTGGTCGTACAGCAGCCATTCGTCCGCCCGGAAGGGCCGGTGGAACCACATCGCGTGGTCCAGGGACGCCCCGACGACGTCCCCGACGGCCCAGCCGCCGCGCCCGTGGGCGAGCAGTACGGAGTCGAGCAGGGTCATGTCGGAGACGTAGGTGGCGAGGACGACGTGCTGCAACGGGTCGTCGCCGTCGAGCTTGCCGTTGACGCGGAACCACACCTGGGAGTGCGGCTCGCGCGGCTCGCCGTAGCGCCCGTACGGCGGCTCGTCCACGTACCTGAGGTCGACCGCCTCGCGGGCCCGGAGGAACCGCTCGACGACCTCGGGGGCGAGGTGGCCGTAGCCGCCCAGCCGCTCCTGGGAGGTGGGCAGGGTCACCGGGTCGGGGGCGGCGGGCATCGGCGCCTGGTGCTCCAGCCCGTCCTCGTACGTCTGGAAGGACGCGGAGAGGTGGAAGACCGGCTTGCCGTGCTGGACGGCGACCACCCGGCGGGTGGTGAAGGACCGGCCGTCGCGGATGCGGTCCACGGTGTAGACGATCGGCGCGCCCGGGTCACCGGGACGCAGGAAGTACGCGTGCAGGGAGTGGGCGGGCCGGTCGGCGGGGACCGTGCGCCCGGCGGCGACCAGCGCCTGCGCCGCGACCTGCCCGCCGAAGACGCGCGGGACGACGGCGGGGCGGGACTCGCCGCGGAAGATGTCCTCCTCGATCCGCTCCAGGCGGAGCAGATCGAGGAGGTCCTGGAGTGCCTTGCTCATGGCGTGCAGGTATACCGCCGGGGGCCGGGCGTCCTCAGAGACCCATGTCCTTGGCGATGATCGTCTTCATGATCTCGCTGGTGCCGCCGTAGATGCGGTTGACGCGGTTGTCCGCGTACAGGCGGGCGATCGGGTACTCGTTCATGTAGCCGTAGCCGCCGTGCAGCTGGAGGCAGCGGTCGATGACGCGGTGCGCGACCTCGGTGCAGAACAGCTTGGCGGAGGCGGCCTCGGCGGGGGTCAGCTCGCCGGCGTCCAGCGCCTCCAGCGCGCGGTCGGCGACGGCCTCGGCGGCGTCCACCTCGGCCTGGCAGGCGGCCAGCTCGAACTTGGTGTTCTGGAAGTGCGCGACCGGCTTGCCGAAGACGGTGCGCTCCTGCACGTACTGCTTGGCGAACCGGACGGCGGCCTTGGCCTGGGCGTAGGCACCGAAGGCGATGCCCCAGCGCTCGGAGGCCAGGTTGTGGCCGAGGTAGTAGAAGCCCTTGTTCTCCTCGCCGAGCAGGTCCTCGACGGGCACCTTGACGTCCACGAAGGCCAGCTCGGCGGTGTCGGAGGTGCGCAGGCCCAGCTTGTCCAGCTTGCGGCCGATGGAGTAGCCCTCGGACTTGGTGTCCACGGCGAACAGGGAGATGCCGTGGCGGCGGTCCTCGGCGGTGGGCGCGGAGGTGCGGGCGCAGACGATCACCTTGTCGGCGTGGACGCCGCCGGTGATGAAGGTCTTGGCGCCGTTGAGGACGTAGTGGGTGCCGTCCTCGCTCAGCTTGGCGGTGGTCTTCATGCCCGCGAGGTCGGAACCGGTGCCCGGCTCCGTCATCGCGATGGCCCACATCTCCTCGCCGGTGACGAACTTCGGCAGGTAGCGCTTCTTCTGCTCCTCGGTGGCGAGCATCTTGATGTAGGGCAGGGCGAGCAGCACGTGCACGCCGGAGCCGCCGAACTGCACGCCCGCGCGCGCGGTCTCCTCGTAGAGGACGGCCTCGAACTTGTGGGTCTCCAGGCCCGCGCCGCCGAACTCCTCGGGCACGCTGATGCCGAAGATGCCCAGCTCGCCGAGCTTGTAGTAGAAGTCGCGCGGCGCCTGGCCGGCGGCGAACCACTCGTCGTAGACCGGGACGACCTCGGCCTCGATGAAGGCGCGAAGGGTCTCCCGGAACGCCTCGTGATCCTCGTTGAACACCGTACGGCGCACGCCGCCACCTCCACGTACCTCGGCATGACTTCGAGCATGTCTAAGCGCTTGCTCACTTACCGTACCGGCGAGTACGGAAGCCCGTCCAGGGGTGTTGCTCCGTAATGCTCGTCACGCGTGCGAAGAGGGGCCCGAGGACACGGCCCGGCCCCTAGGGAAGAGCCCTGCGGCACCCGGCCGCACACCGACAGCCCACCGGGCGCGACGGTCCGCACGGGGCGCGGCGGGACGGGCCCGGCCCCGGAGCACAGGGCACAGGGCACAGCCGACAGGCGGCGTCCTTCGAGTACCGGGCACTGCGGGCGCAGAGCAGGGGCGGCAGGCGACAGGCAGCCCATGGGGGCAACAGGCAGCGGGCAGGGACGGCAGGCAGCGCCCACCCGGGCAGCCCCGGACAGGATCCGTGGAACTCCCCGTCGGCGGCGATGGCAGCCCCGCGGCCACGCCTCCCACCCGGGGCGGCCCCATCAGCCCGCGCCACCCCACGAGGTCACGGCGGACGACCCCCGAACGGCCGAGGCCCCCCGGGGGAGGCAGCCGTACGGCGGCTACTCCCGCCCCGCCGCCTCGAACGCCCCCCGCGCCATCCGGTGCAGCAGGTCCGCCGTCGTCCCCCGGCCGGGGAGCGTGCCGGCGCGGCCGAGGTGGGGGGTGGAGTTCAGCAGGCCGAAGACGGAGTGGACGGCCGAGCGGGCGGCCGGTTCGGTCAGGTCCGGGTAGACCTCGCGGACCACCTGCACCCACAGCTCCACGTACTGCCGCTGGAACTGGCGCACCAGCTTGCGGTCGCTGTCGCGCAGCCGGTCCAGCTCGCGGTCGTGCAGGGTGATCAGCGGGCGGTCGTCCAGGGCGAAGTCGATGTGGCCCTCGATCAGGGAGTCCAGCACCCGGGTCGCGGGGATCCCGTCGGCCTCCGCCAGCCGGCGCCGGGCACCGGTGAGCAGCTGTCCGCTGATGCCGACCAGCAGCTCGGCCAGCATCGCGTCCTTGCCCGGGAAGTGCCGGTACAGACCGGGGCCGCTGATGCCGACGGCGGCGCCTATCTCGTCGACACCGACGCCGTGGAAGCCGCGTTCGGCGAAGAGCCGGGCGGCCTCCTTGAGGATCTGCTCGCGGCGGGTGGGGGCGTCGGTTCTGCTGGCCATGCCGACAATTCTAGACAGCGACGTTAGCGGTCGTTAACCTGAGGGAAATGGTTAACGCTCATTAACAGGTTCGGACACCGGTGAGGGGACCGCAGGATGCAGGAGGCACCGGAGCTTCACAGCGCGGCCGATCCCGCGTCGGAGGGCTGGCGGGCCAATGAACAGGCCCATCTCGCACTCGTGGAGGAGCTGCGCGGCAAGCTGGCCGCGGCGGCCCTCGGCGGCGGCGAGAAGGCCCGGGCGCGGCACACCGCGCGCGGCAAGCTGCTGCCCAGGGACAGGGTGGACACACTGCTCGACCCGGGCTCGCCCTTCCTGGAGCTGGCGCCGCTCGCGGCCGACGGGATGTACGACGGGCAGGCCCCGGCCGCCGGCGTGATCGCCGGCATCGGGCGGGTCAGCGGCCGCGAGTGCGTGATCGTGGCGAACGACGCGACGGTCAAGGGCGGCACGTACTACCCGATGACGGTCAAGAAGCACCTGCGCGCCCAGGAGGTGGCCCTGGACAACCGGCTGCCGTGCGTCTATCTGGTCGACTCCGGCGGGGCCTTCCTGCCGATGCAGGACGAGGTCTTCCCCGACCGGGACCACTTCGGCCGGATCTTCTACAACCAGGCCCGCATGTCCGGCGCGGGCATCCCGCAGATCGCGGCCGTCATGGGCTCCTGCACGGCGGGCGGGGCGTACGTCCCGGCGATGAGCGACGAGGCCGTGATCGTGCGGAACCAGGGCACGATCTTCCTCGGCGGGCCGCCCCTGGTGAAGGCGGCCACCGGCGAGGTCGTCACCGCCGAGGAGCTGGGCGGCGGAGAGGTGCACTCCCGGGTCTCCGGCGTCACCGACCACCTCGCCGAGGACGACGCGCACGCGCTCGGGATCGTCCGGGACATCGTGGCCACGCTCCCCGCCCGGGGGACCCTGCCCTGGGAGGTCCGGCCGTCCGTCGAACCCAAGGTGGACCCCTACGGGCTCTACGGCGCCGTCCCGGTCGACTCCCGTACCCCCTACGACGTCCGCGAGATCATCGCGCGCGTGGTCGACGGCTCCCGGTTCGCCGAGTTCAAGGCGGAGTTCGGGCAGACGCTGGTCACCGGGTTCGCGCGGATCCACGGCCACCCGGTGGGGATCGTCGCCAACAACGGCATCCTGTTCTCCGAGTCCGCCCAGAAGGGCGCCCACTTCATCGAGCTGTGCGACCAGCGCGGCATCCCGCTGGTATTCCTCCAGAACATCTCGGGCTTCATGGTCGGCAGGGACTACGAGGCGGGGGGCATCGCCAAGCACGGCGCCAAGATGGTCACCGCGGTGGCCTGCACGCGCGTGCCCAAGCTGACGGTGGTGGTCGGCGGCTCCTACGGCGCGGGCAACTACTCGATGTGCGGCCGGGCCTACTCCCCCCGCTTCCTGTGGATGTGGCCCAACGCCAAGATCTCCGTGATGGGCGGCGAGCAGGCCGCGTCCGTGCTGGCGACCGTCAAGCGGGACCAGCTGGAGGGGCGCGGCGAGGAGTGGCCCGCCGAGGACGAAGAGGCGTTCAAGGCGCCCATCCGCGCCCAGTACGAGCGCCAGGGCAACGCCTACTACGCCACCGCCCGGCTCTGGGACGACGGCGTGATCGACCCGCTGGACACCCGTCAGGTCCTCGGTCTGGCCCTGACGGCCTGCGCCAACGCGCCTCTGGGAGACCCCCAGTTCGGCGTCTTCCGGATGTGAGGAGGGGAACCGTGTTCGACACAGTGCTGGTGGCCAACCGGGGCGAGATCGCCGTACGCGTGATCCGTACGCTGCGCGCCCTGGGCGTGCGCTCGGTGGCGGTCTTCTCCGACGCCGACGCCGACGCGCGGCACGTACGGGAGGCCGACACGGCGGTGCGGATCGGCCCGGCGCCGGCCGCCGAGAGCTATCTGTCGGTGGAGCGGCTGCTGGAGGCCGCCGCCCGCACCGGCGCCCAGGCCGTCCACCCCGGCTACGGCTTCCTCGCCGAGAACGCGGCCTTCGCGCGGGCGTGCGAGGAGGCCGGGCTGGTGTTCATCGGCCCGCCGGCGGACGCGATCGCGCTGATGGGCGACAAGATCCGGGCCAAGGAGACGGTCGAGGCGGCCGGGGTGCCGGTGGTGCCCGGCGGACGCGACCCGGAGCTGGCCGAGGCGGCCCGCGCCCTGGGCGCGCCCGTGCTGCTGAAGCCGTCGGCCGGCGGTGGCGGCAAGGGCATGCGCCTGGTGCGGGACCTGACCGTGCTGGACGAGGAGATCGCCGCCGCCCGCCGGGAGGCCCGCACCTCCTTCGGCGACGACACGCTGCTGGTGGAGCGGTGGATCGACCGGCCCCGGCACATCGAGATCCAGGTGCTCGCCGACGGTCACGGCAACGTGCTGCACCTCGGCGAACGCGAGTGCTCCCTCCAGCGGCGCCACCAGAAGGTCGTCGAGGAGGCGCCGAGCGTGCTCCTCGACGAGGCGACCCGGGCCGCGATGGGCGAGGCGGCCGTGCAGGCGGCCCGCTCGTGCGGGTACCGGGGCGCGGGCACGGTGGAGTTCATCGTCCCGGGCAACGACCCGTCGCAGTACTACTTCATGGAGATGAACACCCGCCTCCAGGTGGAGCACCCGGTCACCGAACTGGTGACCGGACTGGACCTGGTGGAGTGGCAGCTGCGGGTCGCGGCCGGCGAGCGGCTGCCCTTCGCCCAGTCGGACATCACGCTCACCGGGCACGCGGTGGAGGCCCGGATCTGCGCCGAGGACCCCGCGCGCGGCTTCCTGCCCTCCGGCGGCACGGTCCTGCTGCTGGACGAGCCCGAGGGCGACGGGGTGCGCACCGACTCCGGGCTGAGCGAGGGCACCGAGGTGGGCAGCCTGTACGACCCGATGCTGTCCAAGGTGATCGCCTACGGCCCCGACCGCGCGACCGCGCTGCGCAGGCTCCGGGCGGCCCTCGCCCGGACGGTCACGCTGGGCGTGCAGACCAACGCCGGGTTCCTGCGCCGGCTGCTGGCCCATCCGGCGGTGGTCGCGGGCGACCTGGACACCGGTCTGGTGGAGCGGGTGGTGGACGACCTGGTCCCCGGCGAGGTGCCCGAGGAGGTGTACGAGGCAGCGGCGGCCGTACGGCTGGAGGCACTTCAGCCGCGCGCGGAGGGCTGGACCGACCCGTTCTCGGTGCCGAACGGCTGGCGGCTCGGCGGCACCCCGAAGCCGCCCGTCTTCCACCTGCGGGTGCGCGAACCCGTCGCCCACACCCCCCGGGGCGTCCACACCGTCACCGGTGACCGGGTGAGCGTCACCCTGGACGGCGTCCGGCACACCTTCCGCCGCGCCGGCGACTGGCTCGGCCGGGACGGCGACGCCTGGCAGGTGCGCGACCACGACCCGGTCGCCGCGTCCCTGAACCGCGCGGCCCACGCGGGCGCCGACTCCCTCACCGCGCCCATGCCGGGCACGGTCACGGTGGTCAAGGTGGCCGTCGGCGACGAGGTGACCGCCGGGCAGAGCCTGCTGGTGGTGGAGGCGATGAAGATGGAACACGTCATCTCCGCCCCGCACGCCGGCACGGTCGCCGAACTGGACGTGACGCCGGGCAGCACGGTCGCCATGGACCAGGTGCTGGCTGTCATCGCACCGCTCGAGGAGGCGGCCGGATGAGCGCCCGGGGTCTGCCCATGGCCGTACCGGCCGAGGGACTGCCCGCGCGGGTGCGGATCCACGAGGTGGGCGCGCGCGACGGGCTGCAGAACGAGAAGACGGCCGTACCGACGGAGGTGAAGGCCGAGTTCATCCGCCGGCTGGCCGGCGCGGGCCTGACCACCATCGAGGCGACGAGCTTCGTCCACCCCAAGTGGGTGCCCCAGCTCGCCGACGCGGAAGAGCTGTTCCCCCGGGTCAAGGACCTGGACGCGGCGCTTCCGGTGCTCGTGCCCAACCAGCGCGGCCTGGACCGGGCCCTCGCCCTCGGCGCCGAGTACGTCGCGGTGTTCGCCAGCGCCACCGAGTCCTTCGCCAAGGCCAACCTCAACCGCACGCTGGAGGAGTCCCTCGCGGTGTTCGAGCCGGTGGTGCGGCGCGCGAAGGACGAGGGCGTACGGGTGCGCGGCTATGTCTCCATGTGCTTCGGCGACCCTTGGGAGGGCCCGGTGCCGCTCGCCCAGGTGGCGCGGGTGTGCGGGGCGCTGCGGGACATGGGCTGCGACGAGCTGAGCCTCGGCGACACCATCGGGGTGGCCACCCCGGGCCAGGTCCGGGCGCTGCTCGCCCTGCTGAACGAGCGGGGCGTGCCGACCGACGCGATCGGCGTCCACTTCCACGACACCTACGGCCAGGCGCTCGCCAACACCCTGGCCGCCCTCCAGCACGGCGTCACCACCGTGGACGCCTCCGCCGGGGGGCTGGGCGGCTGCCCGTACGCCAAGTCCGCCACCGGCAATCTCGCCACCGAGGACCTCGTCTGGATGCTGCACGGGCTCGGCATCGAGACCGGGGTCGACCTCGGCCGTCTGACCGCCACCAGCGTGTGGATGGCCGAACAGCTGGGCCGGCCCAGCCCGTCCCGTACCGTCCGCGCTCTCTCCCACAAGGACCAGTGATCAGCATGGACCACCGTCTCAGCCCCGAGCTGGAGGAACTCCGCCGTACGGTGGAGGAGTTCGCGCACGATGTCGTGGCGCCGAAGATCGGCGACTTCTACGAGCGGCACGAGTTCCCGTACGAGATCGTCCGCGAGATGGGCCGCATGGGCCTGTTCGGGCTGCCGTTCCCGGAGGAGTACGGCGGGATGGGCGGCGACTACCTGGCACTGGGCCTCGTCCTGGAGGAACTGGCCCGGGTGGACTCCTCGGTGGCGATCACCCTGGAGGCCGGCGTCTCGCTCGGCGCGATGCCGCTGCACCTGTTCGGCACGGAGGAACAGAAGCGTCAGTGGCTCCCCCGTCTGTGCGCGGGCGAGATCCTGGGCGCGTTCGGCCTGACGGAGCCGGACGGCGGCAGCGACGCGGGGGCGACCCGTACGACGGCCCGGCTGGACCCGGACACCGACGAGTGGGTGATCAACGGCACCAAGTGCTTCATCACCAACTCGGGCACGGACATCACGGGCCTGGTGACCGTCACCGCGGTCACCGGCCGCAAGCCGGACGGCCGCCCGGAGATCTCGGCCATCATCGTGCCGTCCGGCACCCCGGGCTTCACGGTGGCGGCGCCCTACTCGAAGGTCGGCTGGAACGCCTCCGACACCCGCGAGCTGTCGTTCGCCGACGTCCGTGTCCCCGCGGCCAACCTGCTGGGCGAACAGGGCCGCGGCTACGCCCAGTTCCTGCGCATCCTGGACGAGGGCCGCATCGCCATCGCCGCGCTCGCCACGGGCCTGGCCCAGGGCTGTGTGGACGAGTCGGTCAAGTATGCGAAGGAACGTCACGCCTTCGGCCGCCCGATCGGTGCCAACCAGGCCATCCAGTTCAAGATCGCGGACATGGAGATGAAGGCCCACACGGCCCGCCTGGCCTGGCGCGACGCGGCGTCCCGCCTGGTCGCGGGCGAACCCTTCAAGAAGGAGGCCGCCCTGGCCAAGCTCCACTCCTCCACGGTCGCCGTGGACAACGCCCGCGACGCCACCCAGATCCACGGCGGGTACGGCTTCATGAACGAGTACCCGGTGGCCCGCATGTGGCGAGACTCCAAGATCCTGGAAATCGGCGAGGGCACGAGCGAGGTGCAGCGGATGCTGATCGCGCGGGAACTGGGGCTGGCGGGCTGAGCCGACGCCGCCTGCGCGGGGTCACGGGTGTCCGAGGAGCGGTTGGGCCGACGGCTCCCCGGACACCTGTGCGCCACGAGTCGCCGCGTGCACCGTTTCGGAGCGGAAGCCGTCCCGACCTCCGGTGCCAGTCCGTGGTAGTGGCGGAAGTTGTAGCTGAGCGGCTCCGGAGAGCGCGGTTCTTCACCCGTACCCGCCCCGATGACACACCAACGCCACCAGCCCGGCGAACTGCACCTCGGTCAGCCAGGGGGGTGCTTCTCCGGTGATGTTCAGAGGCCCAATGACACGCACGCCGAGGCCACCCAGCCGTCGACCCCGTTGATCCGGACGGTCATCCAATAGGGGCTGGTGCCACCGCACGCGGTGTACTTCCCGCCGGTCACCTCGCGCTCACCGAGGCTGCCGCACGGAAGCTTTCCTTTGGGGGCGATGGTGCCGATGACCGAGTACGACGGCCCGGCCCCACTGCGCACGTTCAGCGCGGAGCTGGAGTTGTTGTGGACGTAGCAGGTCGCGGCGGCGGAAGCGGTCTGCGCGGGCGCCGCGCTGGCCGGGACGATCGCGAACGCTGTGGCGCCTATGAGCGAAGCGGTGACAGTCGCAACCTTCAGAGAGAGCCGCACAGTTCCTCTATTCATTGATTTCATGATCATCGGAACCCTACATCGGCCAACTGGTCTCTCCCTAAAGGCCGCTGAGGTGCGTCTGGCCTCGTCGTCTGCGGTGCGGGATGAGCAGGCCGGTGCCTTGGTACCCGCCGTCGGCGATGGTGGTTGTGTCGCGGCGGGGCCGGTCGACACGGCGTCCTTGCGCGGCCGACGGGCCGGCGCCGAACACGCTCATTCAGCGCGGTTGCCGGATGGATGGACGGTGAGCCCGGTGGGCGGGCGGCTCGTTTTGGAATACTCGTCCATAACTAGCCCCCCTCGCCCCCGCCCTCGCGGTGGGCGTTGCAAACTGCCCGCTCTCCCGGAGGGCCCGCCACCGGACCGCAAGCTGCTTCGCCGGCCCGGCGTCCATGCGAGACGCGAGCGCGCACCACCCGCCGGGCCGGAGGCCGCTGGACGGGCCCGCGTGCTGGTGAGGTGCGACCGCGCGCCCTCCACCTGCCCGCAGGCCGCTTGGCCGCCCGGCGTGCCGGCGAGACGCGAGCGCGCACCACCCACCGCCCCGCAGGCCGCTCGGCCGGCCCGGCGTGCCGGCGAGGCGCGACCGCGTGCCCTGCTGACGGGACCTTGTAGCCCACCTGTGGGTCCGGTACCGGGCTGGGCCACTGTTCTTTCGGCCGCTCGCTCGCTTCTTACCCGTGCTGGAGCGGGCCGGGTCAAGGGTGGGCCGGAGGCCCATCGCCGAAGGCGACGCGCAGCGCCCTTGAGGCGGCCCGTGGAAGCACGACACTGACCGAGAAGCGAGCGGCCCGACGGCCACTTGAGGGAAGAGGTGAACGCGTCCCACGCAACGGGGCAACCCCACCCCCTGGACATCAGATGAGGTTAGGCTAACCTACCTTCGAACTTGTCCGGCGGGCGCTTCGCCCCGGTCGAAAGCAGTCATACCCATGTCCCACGCCCGTGCCACCCACCTCACCCGCCGCGGACTGCTCGCCGCGGGCAGCGCCCTCGGCCTCGGTGCCGCGCTCGCCGCCTGCGGGGACGACAAGGGCAAAGACGGTGGCTCCAACGGGAGCGCGGGCACGGGCAAGTCGGGCCCTTGGTCGTTCAAGGACGACCGCGGCACGACCGTGAAGCTGGACAAGGTCCCCGCGAACATCGTCGCGTTCACCGGCGTCGCCGCCGCGCTGTACGACTACGGCATCCAGGCCAAGGGCGTCTTCGGCCCGACGAAGACCACCGACGGCAAGCCCGACGTCCAGGCCGGCGACATGGACGTCAGCAAGGTGACGATCCTCGGCAACACCTGGGGTCAGTTCAACATCGAGAAGTACGCCTCCCTCGCCCCGGACGTGCTCATCACGACGATCTTCGACGGCGTCGGCACCCTCTGGTACGTCCCCGAGGAGTCGAAGAAGAAGATCTCCCAGCTGGCCCCCAGCGTCGGCATCTCCGTCTACGACCGCCAGCTCACCCAGCCGCTCCAGCGCATGTGGGACCTGGCCGAGTCGCTCGGCGCCGACATGAAGGCCGCGAAGGTCACCGACGCCAAGAAGCGGTTCGAGGACGCCGCCGCCCGGCTGCGCGCCGCCGCCAAGGCCAAGCCCGACATCAAGGTGATGGTCGGCAGCGCCAGCGACCAGCTGCTCTACGTCTCCGGCACCAACCTCTCCATCGACCTGGAGTACTTCAAGTCCCTCGGCGTGAACTTCGTCGAGCCGTCCGAGGCCGCCAAGCAGAAGAACGGCGGCGGCGGCTGGTACGAGTCGCTGAGCTGGGAGAACGTCGACAAGTACGACGCCGACATCATCATGATGGACGACCGCTCCCAGGCGATCCAGCCCGCCGACATCACCAAGGCCACCTGGAAGAAGCTGCCCGCGGTGAAGGCGGGTCAGGTCATCCCCCGCTCCCCCGAGCCGATCCTCTCGTACGACAAGTGCGTGCCGCTGCTCACCAACCTGGCCGAGGCCCTGGAGAAGGCCAAGAAGGTCAGCTGACGACGGTCCAGCCCTCCCACAAAGCCCTGAACCCCACCCTCAGGAGCCACACATGACCACGGCCGTAGCCGCCCCGTTCCGATTCTTCTCCCTCCAGGTCGTACGGACGAGGCGGCTCGGTCCGTCTCTGGTCCGGATCACCTTCACCGGTACCGACCTGCACGCCTTCCACTCCGACGGACGCGACCAGTCCCTGTCGCTGTTCCTGCCGCACCCCGGGCAGAGCGAACCGGCGGTCCCGCTGGAGCTGGGCGACGGCTGGTGGCAGGGCTGGCGTGAACTGCCGGACGGCATACGGGCCGTGATGCGCTCGTACACACTGCGGGCGCTGCGCCGCGACCCCGACGAGATCGACATCGACTTCGCCCTGCACGGCGTGGAGCCGGGTGCCGCCACCCCGGCCGGCCCCGCCTCCCGCTGGGCCGCGCGGGCCGCCGCCGGCGACCGGGTGCTGCTGCTCGGACCGGCCGTCGCCGACAACCGGGCGATCCGCTTCCGTCCGCCCGGGGACACCGACCTCGTCGTCCTGTGCGGCGACGAGACGGCCGTACCCGCCGCGACCGCGATCCTGGAGTCCCTGCCCGCCGGCACCCGGGTCCGGGCTTGGCTGGAGGTGCCGCACGCCGGTGATGTGCAGGTCGTGCGCACGCCGGCGGACGCGGAGATCACGTGGCTCGTGCGGCGGGACGGGTCCCCCATGGCCGTCGACGCCGTACGGGCCGCCGCGCTGCCGGCCGCCGAGCGGCCGTATGTGTGGCTCGCCGGGGAGTCCGGCCAGGTCAAGGCCCTGCGGCGGCACTTCGTCGGGGAACTCGGGGTGGACCGGCGGCGCGTGACGTTCGTCGGCTACTGGCGCCAGGGCCTGACGGAGGAACAGCTCCGCGCGACGGGCGAGTAGCCCGGAAGCCCTCCCCCTTTGGCCTGATCCGGCCTTGGGTGAGGCATGCCCCCCTCCGCGAGACTTAGGTTAGGCTAACCTAAGATCATCCCGCACGGACCATCCGCTCGGAGGACCCCCACATGCGCTCGCACCTGCTCAATGGCCTCACCGCGGAGCACTACCGCCGCTCCGTGACCGAAGGAGTCGAGCGGGTGGCGGCCAAACTCGCCACCACCGACCGTCCGTTCACCGGCGTCACCGTGGACGCCCTCTCCCCCGCCATCGACGCGATCGACCTCGACCGTCCGCTGGGCGACACCACCGCCGTGCTGGACGAACTGGAGGACGTCTACCTGCGGGACGCGGTCTACTTCCACCACCCTCGCTACCTGGCCCACCTCAACTGCCCCGTGGTCATCCCGGCGGTGCTCGCCGAGGCCGTGCTGTCCGCCGTCAACTCCTCGCTGGACACCTGGGACCAGTCGGCCGGCGGCACCCTCATCGAGCGCAAGCTCATCGACTGGACGGCCGCCCGCATCGGCCTCGGCCCGGCCGCCGACGGCGTCTTCACCTCCGGCGGCACCCAGTCCAACCTCCAGGCGCTGCTGCTCGCGCGGGAGGAGGCCAAGAGCGACTCGCTCGCGAAACTGCGGATCTTCGCCTCCGAGGTCAGCCACTTCAGCGTCAAGAAGTCCGCGAAACTGCTCGGGCTCGGCCCGGACGCCGTCGTCGTCATCCCCGTCGACCACGACAAGCGCATGCAGACCGTCGCCCTCGCCCACGAGCTGGAGCGCTGCGCGCGGGACGGCCTGGTGCCCATGGCCGTCGTCGCCACCGCCGGCACCACCGACTTCGGCTCCATCGACCCGCTGCCGGAGATCGCCGGGCTGTGCGCCCAGTACGGCGTGTGGATGCACGTGGACGCCGCCTACGGCTGCGGGCTGCTGGCCTCCCTGAAGTACCGGGACCGCATCGACGGCATCGAGCGCGCCGACTCCGTCACCGTCGACTACCACAAGTCCTTCTTCCAGCCGGTCAGTTCCTCCGCCGTGCTGGTCCGGGACGCGGCCACCCTGCGGCACGCCACCTACCACGCCGAGTACCTCAACCCGCGCCGCATGGTGCAGGAACGTATCCCCAACCAGGTGGACAAGTCCCTCCAGACCACCCGGCGCTTCGACGCCCTCAAGCTGTGGCTGACCCTGCGCACGATGGGCGCCGACGGCATCGGGCAGCTCTTCGACGAGGTCTGCGACCTGGCGCGCGAGGGCTGGGAGCTGCTGGCCGCCGACCCGCGCTACGACGTCGTGGTCGAACCCTCGCTGTCCACCCTCGTCTTCCGCTACATCCCGGCGGCCGTCACCGACCCGGCCGAGATCGACCGGGCCAACCTCTACGCCCGCAAGGCCCTGTTCGCCTCCGGTGACGCCGTGGTCGCGGGCACCAAGGTGGCCGGCCGCCACTACCTGAAGTTCACCCTGCTCAACCCCGAGACCAAGGCGGACGACATCGCCGCCGTCCTCGATCTGATCGCCGGCCATGCCGAGCAGTACCTGGGAGAGTCCCTTGACCGCGCGTCCTGACAGCCCGACCAAGACCTACGACTTCGTGGGGATCGGGCTCGGCCCCTTCAACCTCGGCCTCGCCTGCCTCACCGAGCCGATCGCCGAGCTGGACGGCGTCTTCCTGGAGTCCAAGCCGGACTTCGAGTGGCACTCCGGGATGTTCCTGGACGGCGCCCACCTCCAGACCCCGTTCATGTCGGACCTGGTCACCCTGGCCGACCCGACCTCGCCGTACTCCTTCCTGAACTACCTGAAGGAGAAGGGCAGACTGTACTCGTTCTACATCCGCGAGAACTTCTACCCGCTGCGCGTCGAGTACGACGACTACTGCCGCTGGGCCGCCGGGAAGCTGAACTGCGTCCGCTTCGGCACCACGGTCACCGAGGTGTCCTACGACGACGGGCTGTACGCCGTGCGCACCGAGGCCGGGGACACCTACCGCGCCCGGCACCTGGTGCTCGGCACCGGCACCGTGCCCTTCGTCCCCGAGGCGTGCCGGGACCTCGGCGGGGACTTCCTGCACACCTCCCGGTACATGCACCGCAAGGCGGAGCTGCTGGAGAAGAAGTCCATCACCGTCGTCGGCAGCGGCCAGAGCGCGGCCGAGATCTACTACGAGCTGCTCTCGGAGATCGACGCCCACGGCTACCAGCTCAACTGGGTCACCCGCTCCCCGCGGTTCTTCCCGCTGGAGTACACCAAGCTGACCCTGGAGATGACCTCCCCGGACTACATCGACTACTTCCGGGCGCTGCCCGAGGAGACCCGCTACCGGCTGGAGAAGCAGCAGAAGGGCCTGTTCAAGGGCATCAACTCGGACCTGATCGACTCCATCTTCGACCTGCTCTACCAAAAGAACGTCGTCAGCGGCGACCGCGGAGTGCCCACCCGGCTGCTGACCAACTCCACGCTGCGCACGGCGACGTACGCGGACGGCACCTACACCCTCGGCTTCCACCAGGACGAGCAGGACAAGGACTTCCGGATCAGCACCGAGGGCCTGGTCCTGGCCACCGGCTACCACTACACCCCGCCGGCCTTCCTCGACCCCGTCCGCGACCGCCTCCGCTTCGACGGCCACGGCCGCTTCGACGTGGCCCGCAACTACGCCGTCGACATCACCGGCCGCGGGGTCTTCCTGCAGAACGCCGGCGTCCACACCCACAGCATCACCAGCCCCGACCTGGGCATGGGCGCGTACCGGAACGCGTACATCATCCGAGAACTCCTCGGCACCGAGTACTACCCGGTCGAAAAGTCCATCGCCTTCCAGGAGTTCGCCGTATGACCTTCGCATTCCGACCCGTCGATCCGCTGAACGACGCCCAGTTGCTGCACGCCTGGGTCACGCATCCCAAGGCGGCGTTCTGGATGATGCAGGACGCGCGGCTGGAGGACGTCGAGCGGGCCTATATGGAGATCGCGGCGGACGAGCACCACCACGCGCTGTTCGGGCTGCGCGGCGGTGAGCCGGTGTTCCTGATGGAGAAGTACGATCCCGCGCACCGGGAGCTGGTGGGGCTGTACGAGGCGCGGCCGGGGGACGTCGGGATGCACTTCCTGACGCCGGCCACGGACACCCCCGAGCACGGGTTCACCCGGGCCGTGATCACCGCCGTGATGGCGCACCTGTTCGAGGACCCGGCGGTGGAGCGGGTCGTGGTCGAGCCGGACGTCCGCAACACGGCGGTGCACGCCCTGAACGCCGCCGTCGGGTTCGTGCCCGAGCGGGAGATCGACAAGCCGGAGAAGCGGGCGCTGCTGAGCTTCTGCACCCGCGAGCAGTTCGAGAAGGCGGTGACCGCATGACCCTCGCCGACGCCGTGGCCCATCTGTCCCCCGAGCGGTGGGAGCGGGCCAACCGCCTGCTGGTGCGCAAGGCCCTCGCCGAGTTCGCGCACGAGCGGCTGATCACCCCGGAGGAGCAGGACGGCGGCCGGTACGTCGTGCGCAGCGACGACGGGCTGACCGGCTACCGGTTCGCCGCCGTGCGCCGGGCCCTGGACCACTGGCAGATCGACGCCGACTCGATCACCCGGCACCGCGACGGCGAGGAACTCCCGCTGGCCGCGCTGGACTTCTTCATCGAGCTGAAGGAGTCGCTGGGGCTGAGCGACGAGATCCTGCCGGTGTACCTGGAGGAGATCTCCTCCACCCTGTCGGGCACCTGCTACAAGCTCACCAAGCCGCAGGTGACCTCGGCCGAGCTGTCGCGCGCCGGGTTCCAGGCGATCGAGACCGGGATGACCGAGGGCCATCCGTGCTTCGTCGCGAACAACGGGCGGCTCGGCTTCGGCGTCCACGAGTACCTGTCGTACGCGCCGGAGACGGCGAGCCCCGTCCGGCTGGTGTGGCTGGCCGCGCACCGCTCGCGGGCCGCGTTCACGGCCGGCGTGGGGATCGAGTACGAGTCGTTCCTGCGCGAGGAGCTGGGCGAGGAGACGGTGGCCCGGTTCCGGTCCCGCCTCACCGGCCGGGGCCTGGACCCCGCCGACTACCTGTTCATACCGGTCCACCCCTGGCAGTGGTGGAACAAGCTCAGCGTCACCTTCGCCGCCGAGGTGGCCCGGGATCTGCTGGTGCCGCTCGGCGAGGGCGACGACGAGTACCTGGCCCAGCAGTCGATCCGTACCTTCTTCAACGCCAGTGCCCCGCACAAGCACTATGTGAAGACGGCCCTGTCGGTCCTCAACATGGGCTTCATGCGCGGTCTCTCGGCCGCCTACATGGAGGCCACCCCGGCGATCAACGACTGGCTGGCCCAGCTGATCGACAGCGACCCGGTGCTGAAGGCGAGCGGCCTGTCGATCATCCGGGAGCGTGCGGCCGTCGGTTACCGGCACCTGGAGTACGAGCGGGCCACCGACCGCTACTCGCCGTACCGCAAGATGCTGGCCGCGCTGTGGCGGGAGAGCCCGGTGCCCTCGCTTCAGGAGGGCGAGTCCCTGGCGACGATGGCCTCGCTGCTGCACGTCGACCACGAGGGCGCCTCCTTCGCGGGCGCGCTGATCGAGCGCTCGGGCCTGGCCCCGGTGGAGTGGCTGCGGCGGTATCTGCGGGCCTACTACACACCGCTGCTGCACAGCTTCTACGCCTACGACCTGGTGTTCATGCCGCACGGCGAGAACACGATCCTGGTGCTGCGGGACGGGGCGGTGCGCCGGGCGGTCTACAAGGACATCGCCGAGGAGATCGCCGTCATGGACCCGGACGCGGCGCTGCCGCCGGAGGTGGCGCGCATCCGGGTGGAGGTCCCGGAGGACAAGAAGCTGCTGTCGATCTTCACGGACGTCTTCGACTGCTTCTTCCGCTTCCTCGCCGCCCAGCTGGCCGCCGAGGGCATCCTGGAGGAGGACGGCTTCTGGCGCACGGTCGCCGAGGTCACCCGCGAGTACCAGGAGGCGAATCCGCAGCTGGCCGACCGGTTCCGGCAGTACGACATGTTCGCCCCGGAGTTCGCGCTGTCCTGCCTCAACCGGCTCCAGCTGCGCGACAACAAGCAGATGGTGGACCTCGCCGATCCGTCCGGCGCGCTCCAGCTGATCGGCACCCTGGAGAACCCCCTCGCCGGGTTCTGACGGGCCGGCGAGGCGGACGGGCACCCCGGAGTACGGTCCTTCGGGGTGCCCGCCGGCTTTCCACCGTCAGGACGTCGGCCAGGGCACCTGCGGCGAGTGGTAGTAGCGGATGCCGAGGGCGTCCCAGCGCGGGCCCTGCGCGGCCAGCCGCTCACGGTAGCCGTCCCAGCCCAGCCGGGCGGCCGGCGACCAGCCCAGCTCGGCCGCCCCGGCGAACCGGGGGAAGGCCAGGTACTCGATGTCGGCGGTGGTCTTCACGGTCTCCGTCCACAGGGGTGCCTCGACGCCCCGGACGGCCTGGGCGGGCACCCCGGCGAGATAGGAGCCCGGGTCCCAGTCGTAGGAACGCTGGACCTCCACCAGGCCCGCCCACTTGGTGCCGATGGGCGTGGCGGCGGTGTACTTCATGTCGAGGTAGATCCGGTCGGCCGGGGACAGGACGATCCCGGTGCCGTTCCGGGCGGCCTGCGCCACCTGTTCCTTCTCCGCGGCGCCGGTGCGGTCCAGGCCCCAGTACTGGGCGAGGGCGCCCGGGGCCGGGCGGGCGCCGGTGAGCTGGTGCCAGCCGATGACCGTCTTGCCGTAGCGGGCGACCACCGGCTGCACCCGGTCCATGAAGGCCACGTAGTCGGGGTGGCTGGTGGAGTGCGCCTCGTCGCCGCCGATGTGCAGATAGCGGCCGGGGGTGAGGGCGGCCACCTCGCGGATCACGTCGTCCACGAAGTCGTAGGTGACCTCCTTGGGCACGCACAGCGAGCTGAAGCCGACCTGGGTGCCGGTGTAGGGCGGGGGTGCCACGCCGTCGCAGTTCAGTTCGGCGTAGGAGGACAGGGCCGCGTTGGTGTGGCCGGGCATGTCGATCTCGGGGACGACCTCCAGGTAGCGGGAGGCCGCGTACCGCACGATCTCCCGGTAGTCGGCCTTGGTGTAGTAGCCGCCGGGGCCGCCGCCGACCTGGGTGGCGCCGCCGTGGGTGGCCAGGCGCGGCCAGGAGTCGATGGCGATGCGCCAGCCCTGGTCGTCGCTGAGGTGCAGGTGCAGTTCGTTGACCTTGTAGAGGGCCACCTGGTCGATGTAGCGCTTGACCTGGGCGACGGTGAAGAAGTGCCGGGAGACGTCGAGCATGGCGCCCCGGTAGGCGTAGCGGGGGCGGTCCTCGATGGTGCCGCCGGCGATGTGCCAGGGGCCGCGCTGCACGGTCTTCTTCTCGACGGCCGGCGGGAGGAGCTGGCGCAGGGTCTGGACGCCGTGGAAGAGCCCGGCGGGGGTGCGTGCGGTGAGGGTGACGCCGCCGGCGCCGCTGTGCAGCCGGTAGCCCTCGGCTCCGTAGTCGCCGTTCTGCAGCCGGAGCCGGATGCCGCCGCTGCCGTGGTCGGTGAGCGGCAGCGGGTATCCGGTGGACGGGCGCAGGATGCCGGCGAGGTAGGCGCCTATGCGGCGGACCTCGGCGGAGCCGCCGACGCGGATGCGGGTGGCGCGGGTGATGCGGTACGGCGTGCCGCCCGGCTCGACGGAGACGGGCGCCGGGACCACCCGGTCCAGCGGCGAGGGGGCGGCGGCCTGGACGTCGGGGGCCGCGCCGACGCCGAAGGCACCGGCCGCCGCGAGCAGCAGCAGGGTGGCGAGGACGCGGAACGTCCGGGGAGTCGTGCCGTGGTTCGGTCTCACATGCGCTCCCTTCGGTTAAGGGGAGTTGACCGTCTGACGGGGTCGTCCTCCACTGTGCCGCAGATCGGGTGAAACAATCCCCGTATGGCGGACATCATCCAGAAGGACGGCACCTGGGCCTTCGACGGCGACGCTCTGCGGATCACTCCGGGCCGGGAGAAGAACGTCGGCCTGCTCCGCCGTGAGCTGGGCGAACTCGTCGTGCCGCTGCGCGCGTTGGCCGGAGTCTCCGTCGAGCAGGGCCGGAAGTCGGGGCGGCTCAGGCTGCGGCTGCGCGACGGCGCCGATCCGCTGCTCCAGGCCACCGCGGGCCGGCTGACCGAGCCGCACGACCCCTATCAGCTGGTCGTGGAGCCCGACCGGTACGGCGTGGCCGAGTACGTCGCCGACGAGCTGCGCAACGCCCTGCTGCTGGAGGGGATTTCGCCCGGTCCGGTCGACGAGTACCTACTGCCGGGCCCGTCGCTGCCGGTGTCCGCCTCGGCCGGGGACGGCACCGCGAGCTTCGACGGGGAGCGGGTGCGGCTGGAGTGGAACTGGAAGACGGAGGAGTCCAAGGCGTCGGCCGGGCCCCGCACGATTCCGCTCGCCGACCTCACCGGTGTGGACTGGCAGCCGGCGGCCGGTCTGGAGAACGGGCACCTGCGGTTCCTGGTGCGCGGTGCGCCGGTGGGCGTGCCGCCCAAGCACGACCCGAACGCGGTGGAGTTGTGGGGGTTCCGCAAGGACCCGCTGATGGCCCTGGTCGCGGCGGCGGTGCAGGCGCGGCTGCCGCACCCCTCGGCCGCGCGGGAGGAGGCGGGGCGGATCCCGGCGCAACGGGCCGGGGAGCAGCGGGCCGGGGACGACGACCACGACACGCTGCTGCGGCGGCTGCGGGAGCTGGGCGAGCTGCACCGTGACGGGGTGCTGACGGACGAGGAGTTCGCGCTGGCCAAGCAGGCGGTCCTCAAGCGTCTGTGAGGACCGCCCGTGCCGCGGGGGCTACTTGGCCGTGCGGGACACGGTGAAGTGGTCGACGCGGGCGCCGGTCTCGGCGATGCCCGACACCTTCAGGGTGGTCTGGCGGCCCCTGGGCGCGGGGCTGACGTCCACGCGCAGGAAGGAGTAGTTCAGGTAGCGCACCCGGGACCAGGCGACGGTCTCGTGGACCTTGCCGTCCTTGGTGTTGACGAACGAGGCGACGGAGTCGGTCTCGTGCTCGTGGCCCTCGTAGGTGTCGGGGGCGGAGAAGGCGTAGAGGCTGCGGCCGGCCGCGCCGGCGGTGACGTAGACCACGCCGTCGGTCTCGGGGTAGGCCGTGCCGCCGATGGGCAGCTTCTTGGTGACCTCGCCCGCCTTGATCACGTCGGTGCGCTCGTACTGGTGGTTGTGGCCGTTGATGACCAGGTCCACGGTGTACTTCTCGAACAGCGGCACCCACTCCTGGCGCACCCCGCCCTCGGAGGCGTGGGCGGTGGAGGTGCAGTAGGCGCAGTGGTGGAAGAAGACGACGATGAAGTCCACGTCCTTGGCGGCGCGGAACTTCTTCAGCTGCGCTTCCAGCCACTTGGTCTGGGTTCCGCCGGAGATGCCCAAGTTCGCCGGGATCTCGTAGGAGATGTCGTTGGCGTCGAGCGAGATGACGGCGGTGTTGCCGTAGACGAAGGAGTAGACGCCCGGGAGGTTCTTCCGGTCCGGGCCGTTGTCCGGCAGGGTCCAGCGGGCGTCCTCGCCGCCGTAGCCGTTGGGCGAGTACCAGGCCTCCATGTCGTGGTTGCCGTACGCCGGCATCCACGGGACCTGCTTGGCGACGGTCTCGGTCTGGGCGAGGAAGGAGTCCCAGGTGCGCGCGTCGAAGCCGGTGTCGGCGGTCTTGCCCGCGCCGGACGGGTCGGCGTAGGCGATGTCGCCGGCGTGCAGGTGGAAGGCGGGGTTCTGGCCGAGCAGCAGGCTGTTGTTGGCCAGGCCGTGGTAGCCGACGCCCTCGTCGCCGAAGGCGGTGAAGGTGAACGGCGCCTTGTGGGCGGGGGCGGTGGTGAAGGTGCCCACGGTGCCCAGCAGGTGCGGCTCGGCCGGGTCGAAGCCCTGGTGGCCGACGCCGTAGTAGTAGGTCTTTCCGGGGCGCAGGCCGGTCAGCCTGGCGTGCAGGTAGTACTGGGTGTGGTCGCCGCTCGCGCCGACCCCGGCCGGGGTGTACAGGGTGCGGACCTCGGCCTCGATCTTCCGGGAGAGGTCCCAGGGGTGGGCGCCGATCCGGATGAACGGCTTCTTGACGGCGAGCGGGACCTGCCAGGAGACGGTGATCTCGGTGCGCGGGTCGTTGCCCCAGGCCAGGTGGCGGCCGAAGGGGGCGACGTGCGCGCCGTCGACCGTGGCGGCGGCGGGCGCGGTGTCCCGGGCCGGCACGGCGGCCCGGGCGGTGGCCCCCGGCACGAACGCGCCACCGGCGACGGCGCCCAGCGTGACCGCGCCGCCCCGGATCATGGTGCGCCGCGAGAATCTGGCGCGCAGGTACTCGTGCTGCTCGGCCATGCTCATGCGCTCGGCCAGGTGCTCGGGAACGCCCATACGAGGAATGTCCATGGCGTCTGAAACTCGTCGGCTCGGGCAACGGGATGCGGGACTCCGGGTGGACAGGGGGCGAACAGGGCGCCATAAGAGTTTCAACAGCCCTCTGCCCGGAATCGGGCACGATTCTTGCGAAACAGGCGCCGGTACCCCAGGATCTACCGGGTGCACGACGAACTCGTAGATCATCTGACGCGGTCCACGCCCCTGAGCCGGGGCGAGGCACTGCGCGTGGTCCAGGACGTGCTCGCCTACTTCGACGAGACGACCCAGGAGTACGTCCGTCGCCGCCACCGCGAGCTCCAGGCCCAGGGCCTGGTGAACGCGGAGATCTTCCAGCGGATCGAGGCGGATCTGAAATACCGGGCGGTGGCGCCGCCGGAGCTCTCGCTCAGGCAGCTGCGCCGCATGGTCTACGGCTGAGCCCGGCAGCAGCCCGGACCCACTCGGCCAGACCCCTCCCGCCCGGACCAGCGACAGCCAAGGGATACCTCTATATATGTGCGGAATTGTCGGTTACATCGGGAAGCGTGATGTCGCCCCCCTCCTCCTGGAGGGCCTCCAGCGCCTGGAGTACCGGGGCTACGACTCCGCGGGCATCGTCGTCACCTCCCCGAAGACGCCCGGTCTGAAGATGGTCAAGGCCAAGGGCCGGGTGCGCGACCTGGAGGCCAGGGTCCCGGCCCGCTTCAAGGGCACCACCGGCATCGCCCACACCCGCTGGGCCACCCACGGCGCCCCCTCCGACGTGAACGCCCACCCGCACATGTCGGCCGACCAGAAGGTGGCCGTCGTCCACAACGGCATCATCGACAACGCCGCCGACCTGCGCCGCAAGCTGGAGGCGGACGGTGTCGAGTTCCTCTCCGAGACCGACACCGAGGTCCTCACCCACCTGATCGCCCGCTCGCAGGCCGAGAAGCTGGAGGACAAGGTCCGCCAGGCGGTCCGGCTGGTCGAGGGCACCTACGGCATCGCCGTCCTGCACGCCGACTTCCCGGACCGGATCGTGGTGGCCCGCAACGGCTCCCCGGTCGTCCTCGGCATCGGCGAGAAGGAGATGTTCGTCGCCTCCGACATCGCCGCGCTGGTCACCCACACCCGCCAGATAGTGACCCTCGACGACGGCGAGATGGCCACCCTCAAGGCCGACGACTTCCGCACCTACACCACCGAGGGCACGCGCACCACCGCCGAGCCCACCACCGTGGAGTGGGAGGCCGAGTCGTACGACATGGGCGGCCACGACACCTACATGCACAAGGAGATCTTCGAGCAGGCCGACGCCGTGGACCGGGTGCTGCGCGGCCGGATCGACGACCGGTTCTCCACCGTGCACCTCGGCGGCCTCAACCTGGACGCCCGCGAGGCCCGGCGGATCCGCCGGGTGAAGATCCTCGGCTGCGGCACCTCCTACCACGCGGGCATGATCGGCGCCCAGATGATCGAGGAGCTGGCCCGCATCCCCGCCGACGCCGAGCCGGCCTCCGAGTTCCGCTACCGCAACGCGGTCGTGGACCCCGACACCCTGTACATCGCCGTCTCCCAGTCCGGTGAGACCTACGACGTCCTGGCCGCCGTGCAGGAACTGAAGCGCAAGGGCGCGCGGGTCCTCGGCGTGGTCAACGTGGTCGGCTCGGCGATCGCCCGCGAGGCCGACGGCGGCGTCTACGTCCACGCCGGCCCCGAGGTCTGCGTCGTCTCCACCAAGTGCTTCACCAACACCACGGTGGCCTTCGCCCTGCTGGCGCTGCACCTGGGCCGCACCCGCGACCTGTCGGTCCGCGACGGCAAGCGGATCATCGAGGGCCTGCGCAAGCTGCCCGGGCAGATCGCCGAGATCCTCGAGCAGGAGGAGGAGATCAAGCGGCTGGCGGAGAGCTACGCCGACGCCCGCTCGATGCTCTTCATCGGCCGCGTCCGGGGCTACCCGGTGGCCCGCGAGGCCTCCCTGAAGCTCAAGGAGGTCTCCTACATCCACGCCGAGGCCTACCCCGCCTCCGAGCTGAAGCACGGCCCGCTGGCCCTCATAGAGCCGGCCCTGCCCACGGTCGCGATCGTCCCCGACGACGACCTGCTGGAGAAGAACCGCGCGGCCCTGGAGGAGATCAAGGCCCGCGAGGGCAAGATCCTGGCGGTGGCCCACCAGCACCAGGAGAAGGCGGACCAGACCATCATCGTCCCGAAGAACGAGGACGAGCTGGACCCGATCCTGATGGGCATCCCCCTCCAGCTCCTCGCCTACCACACGGCGAAGGCGCTCGGCCGGGACATCGACAAGCCGAGGAACCTCGCCAAGTCGGTCACGGTCGAGTAGGCACGGCCGCAGAACGGACCCCCGCGTGTGCCACCGGGCACGCGGGGGTCCTTCTCATGCCGCTCGACTTCAACCGGTGGCCGTCACCCCCCGGCCCGCGGCACGCCGGGACACCACCGTCGGCCAGTGCGCGAGCGCCGCCGTCGCCGCGTACCAGGCCACCGCCCCCGAGGCGACGGCCACCCAGCCGCCGGCCCGGGCGAGCACGGAACTGCCGGCGAAGGCCGCGACGGCCAACACCAGCATGGACAGGAACAGCAGCCCGTACAGCAGCCGGCCGAGGGCGTCCCGGCCGGTGAGGGTCAGGGTGAGCGCGACCAGCGCGAACAGCAGCAGGAAGAGCCCGGCGGCGTTGGCCGGTCCGCGGTCCGACACGGCCCAGGCGAACCACAGGGCGCCGAGCGTGACATACCCCGCGCCGGAGGCGGCGGCGCCGTCGTGCAGGGCCAGCAGGCCGACGAGGAAGAGGGTGACCCCGCCGACGTAGTGGGCCACGGTGACGGTGTCGGAGGCGCCCACGCCGTGGATGACGCCGGTCGTGCCGAGCCCGAACGCCAGGAGGGTCAGGGCGAGGGCCAGCCGGCCGGCCACGGCGGTGGTCACGTTTCCCGCGGAGACGTCGTTGTGCACGGCGGGCTCCCTTCGTGCAGGTGCGGTGGTGCCGTGGTGCGGTGCCCGGTATATGCCCTCCACCAGGGCCGGAACACCTGCTACGCGCCAGTAGTTCGCCTGTGCGCCAAGGGAGTTGAGGGGGTGTGGGATGTGCTAGGGAATGACGATCACGGGCCGGCGCGCCCGCTTGGCGAGGCGTCCGGCGACGGAGCCGAAGATCCGGCCGACGATGCCGTGCGTGGAGCCGACCACGATCGCGTCGGCCTCGTACTCCCGCCCCACCTCTTCGAGTTCGTGGCAGATGTCCCCGCCCCGCTCGACCAGGATCCACGGCACCTCGGCCAGATAGTCCGCACAGGCCAGTTCGAGCCCCAGGACCTCGGTGCGGTGGTCCGGCACATCGACGAAGACGGGCGGTTCGCAGCCGGCCCACACGGTGGTGGGCAACCGGTTGGCGACATGGACGATGATCAGGCCCGAGCGGGAACGGTGGGCCATGCCGATCGCGTAGGCGAGGGCGCGCTCACTGGAGGTGGAGCCGTCGAAGCCGACGACGACTCCGTGCCGGAAGGCGGGGTCGCAGGAAGGACGTGGCTCTTCCGCCGCCAGGGGATCGGCCGCCGTGGGGTCGGCGACCGGCCGCTTGCGGTCCGCGGGTTCGAAGAATTCGTGACCGGCCATGGCTGTCTCGGCGTTGTGATCCTTTATGGGGAGGGACGACAGTGTGCGGCGGAGCTGTGTCCGGGAAACATCTTCCCAAGCCCATACCCCCAAGGGTACGGCGGCACGCCTCCTGAGCCCAGATCCCGCGCACGCTCCGTAAGCGGTTCCCCCCGGCATCCGCAGGGGTTCACCGGAGCATGCACGAGCCGCGCCCGTAACGCAATGGTTGCTGCCCCGTACAGGCGGTTTGCACACCGTTCACAGATGTACGGTCGGTGACCGGCCGGTCGAACGCGCGTTGAACCGGGGTGATCCACCGCCACAGGGAGTACGAGATGCCCGGTCCCCGATCCAGCGGCGACCCCCGCCCCGCGCCGGACCCCGTCGGCGAGGTGATCCGGTGGGCAGCCTTCAGCTGCGTGGTCGTACCGGTCGTCCTGCTCTGGTACGGCACCGCGCTCGCCGGCGCCGTCGGCACCGCACTGGGTCTCACCGCCGTCACGGCCGTCTGCGGGCTGCTGTTGCGCCGGTCGGAGCGGTGCGCGGCGCGTTGCGCCGCGCAAAGAGGCGGACGTCACACCCGGGGCCAGACACCGGTCGACTGACCTGTTTTCGCGCCTCCGACCGCTGCTTTTCAGCCAACTTCTGGATATCGCCCAAGAGGGCCCCGACCCACCCCCCAATCCCCGTTCCACCTGCAAGGAAAGGGTCTGCGGGCCGCCGTGCACCCTACGCGGTTTGGCCACGACGACAAGGCGCACTTCCCTGCACGCCTCGTGAGTGCAACGCTTCGTGATCGAATGCTTCACGCCAAGTTGTCATGTCGACAATGTCCGGCGTGTCGAACTGGCCACCGCGTGATCGCGGGAACCAGTAAATTCGATCTTGACTTCTTTACGGCGGGGGACTCGTGCAGGACCGAGGGGAAACGTGCAGGAGCGACACAACCGAGGAGCCGCGACCACCGAGGGGGGCTTAGCAGTATGAGCCACGACTCCACTGCCGCGCAGGATGCCGCAGCCCGGAAACTGTCCGGGCGACGCCGTAAGGAAATCGTCGCGGTGCTGCTGTTCAGCGGCGGTCCCATCTTCGAGAGTTCCATTCCGCTTTCGGTGTTCGGCATCGACCGCCAGGACGCCGGCGTGCCGCGCTACCGGCTGCTGGTGTGCGCGGGCGAGGAAGGCCCGCTGCGGACCACCGGGGGCCTGGAACTCACCGCACCGCATGGGCTGGAGGCGATCTCCCGTGCCGGGACGGTCGTCGTGCCGGCCTGGCGGTCGATCACCTCGCCGCCGCCGGAGGAGGCGCTCGACGCGCTGCGCCGGGCGCACGAGGAGGGCGCCCGCATCGTCGGGCTGTGCACCGGCGCCTTCGTGCTCGCGGCGGCCGGCCTGCTGGACGGCCGCCCGGCGACTACCCACTGGATGTACGCGCCGACGCTGGCCAAGCGCTATCCGTCGGTGCACGTCGATCCGCGGGAGCTGTTCGTCGACGACGGCGATGTGCTGACGTCGGCGGGCACCGCGGCCGGGATCGACCTCTGCCTCCACATCGTGCGGACCGACCACGGCAACGAGGCGGCCGGCGCGCTCGCCCGGCGCCTGGTCGTCCCGCCGCGCCGGTCGGGAGGCCAGGAGCGCTACCTCGACCGGTCTTTACCCGAGGAGATCGGCGCCGACCCGCTCGCCGAGGTCGTCGCCTGGGCGCTGGAACACCTCCACGAGCAGTTCGACGTGGAGACGCTGGCGGCACGCGCCTACATGAGCCGCCGCACGTTCGACCGCCGGTTCCGCTCGCTCACCGGGAGCGCGCCGCTGCAGTGGCTGATCACGCAGCGGGTGCTCCAGGCGCAGCGGCTGCTGGAGACGTCGGACTACTCGGTGGACGAGGTGGCGGGCCGCTGCGGCTTCCGCTCCCCGGTGGCCCTGCGCGGCCACTTCCGCCGCCAGCTCGGCTCCTCCCCCGCCGCCTACCGGGCCGCCTACCGGGCCCGCAGGCCGCAGGGCGACAGGCCGGGCGAGCCGGAGCCGGCGGTGCCGGTGACCGGCCAGCAGGGCGCCCCCGCGGGGCTGTCCGGCCCGGGACCGGTGAGCGGCCCCGCCCCCGCGCTGCTCCACGAGCACCGCGAAGGCGGAGTACCGCTCCAGAGCCGCCGCGCCCCGGCCGGCGCGGTGGGTCTGCTGCCGGGCCCGCGCAGCGGTAACTGAGCACGACGGAGGGGGGCGGGCAGGTCCCGCCCCCTTCTCTCGCGCGGCACAGGGGCACGTAAAAAGCTCAGGTGCGCTTTAGGGTGGTCGCATGAACGATCGCATGGTGTGGATCGACTGCGAGATGACCGGCCTCTCGCTGTCCGACGACGCTCTCATCGAGGTGGCCGCCCTCGTCACCGACTCCGAGCTGAACGTACTCGGCGAGGGAGTGGACATCGTCATCCGTCCGCCGGCCCAAGCGCTGGAGACGATGCCGGAGGTGGTGCGTCAGATGCACACCGCGTCCGGGCTGCTCGAGGAGCTGGAGCGGGGCACGACCCTTCAGGACGCCGAGGAGCAGGTGCTGGCGTATGTGCGCGAGCACGTGAAGGAGCCCGGCAAGGCCCCGCTGTGCGGGAACTCCGTGGGCACCGACCGCGGCTTCCTGCTGCGGGACATGCCGACCCTGGAGGACTACCTCCACTACCGGATCGTCGACGTCTCCTCCATCAAGGAGCTGGCCCGCCGCTGGTACCCGCGGGCGTACTTCAACAGCCCGGAGAAGAACGGCAACCACCGGGCCCTCGCCGACATCCGCGAGTCGATCGCCGAGCTGCGCTACTACCGCGAGGCCATCTTCGTGCCCCAGCCCGGCCCGGACTCCGACACCGCCCGGCAGATCGCCGCCCGGCACGTCGTACCCGCGCCGTAGCCGCCCCGCGGCCGCCCGCGCGAAAACGTGTGCGCGAGCACCCCTGAAGACCCTGTAGACTTCTTCTCGGCCGGTCGGGGAAACGACAAGTTCCACCGCCGGTCGTGGTGGGTGTAGCTCAGCTGGTAGAGCACCTGGTTGTGGTCCAGGATGTCGCGGGTTCGAGTCCCGTCACTCACCCTGAGTGATCAGCCGGTGACTCCGTCGGAAGACGGGTCACCGGCTGATTCGTTTTTCCGTCACGTCCTTCCCTCGCGCTCCCCCACCGGCCGGGACCCGTGCGGCCCGGCCGGTGGGCCGTGTCACGACGACGCCCGCACCACCAGCTGAACCGGCAGCACCGCCCGGCGGGGGGCCGCCTCCCGGGCCGGTCCCGGGCCCCGGCCGGCGATCTCCGCGAGAAGCAGGTCGATCATCGCGCGGCCCATCTCCTCGATGGGCTGCCGGACGCTGGTGAGCGGCGGGTCCATGTGGCGGGCGATGGCCGAGTCGTCGTAGCCGACCAGCGCCACGTCCTCCGGGATCCGCCGGCCCGCCTCGCGCAGCACCTGGCGGGCGCCCGCCGCCATCACGTCCGAGCCCGCGAAGACCGCGTCCAGGTCCGGCCGGCGGGACAGCAGGGTGGACATCGCGCGCCGGCCGCCCTCCTCGGTGAAGTCACCCGGTTCGATGAGGAGTTCGTCCGCCGGGCGGCCCGCGTCGGCGAGGGCGTCGCGGTAGCCGTCGGCGCGGCGCTGGGCGCCGTAGACGTCCAGCGCGCCGGTGATGTGCGCGATCCGGCGGCGGCCCCGGGACAGCAGGTGTTCCACGGCCGCGCGGGCGCCGGCGTAGTTGTCGGAGTCCACCGAGGTGAGCGACTCGGCCGCCGAGCGCGGGCCGCTGATCACGGCCGGGATCTCCAGCTCGGCCAGCAGATCGGGCAGCGGGTCGTCGGCGTGCACCGAGACCAGCAGGACGCCGTCCACCCGGTGGGCGGCCAGGTACTGGGCCAGCCGTTGCCGCTCCCGGTCGCTGCCCGCGAAGGTCAGCAGCAGCTGCATCTCGGTGTCGGACAGTCCCGCGCCGACCCCGCGCAGCATGTCGGAGAAGTAGGGCTCGGCGAAGAACCGGGTCTCCGGCTCGGGGACGACCAGCGCGATGGCGTCGGTGCGGTTGGCCGCGAGGGCGCGGGCGGCGGTGTTGGGGACGTAGCCCAGCTCGGCGACGGCCGCCTCGACGGCGGCGCGGGTGGCGTCGCTGACCCGGGGCGAGCCGTTGATCACCCGGGAGACCGTGCCCCGCCCGACCCCGGCCCGGGCGGCGACCTCCTCCAGGGTCGGCCGCCGGCCGCCCCGGCCCCTCACACCGTTGCCTGCCATGGTCGCCGCCTTCCGTTCACCGCCGTCAGGCCAGGAATGTAACAGCGTGACGGCGGCGCCTTCGATTCCGCGGGCGGCGACGGGCGATCAGGCGGGCAGGGCGTTGTTCCGGATCACCTCGGCGTACCAGCGGGCGCTGGCCTTGGGGATGCGGCGCTGGGTGGGGTAGTCGACGTAGACGGCGCCGAAGCGCTTCGAATAGCCGTAGGACCACTCGAAGTTGTCCAGCAGGGACCACAGGAAGTAGCCCCGCACATCGGCTCCGTCGGCGATGGCCCGGCGGACGGCGTCCAGGTGGGAGTGGAGGTAGGCGATCCGCTGCGGGTCCTCGACGCGTCCCTCCGGGGAGACGTAGTCGTCGAAGGCGGCGCCGTTCTCGGTGACCATCAGCGGCAGTCCGGGGTGCCGGGCCGACATCTCGGTCAGCAGCGTGTGCAGTCCGCTCGGGTCGATGGACCAGTTCATGGCGGTCAGGTCGTCGTTGGCGAGGTGGAAGGCGACCTGCTCGGAGCCGGTCCACGGGGAGTGGTCGCTCGCGCCGTGGCCGTCGTTGCGGGTGCTGGCGGCGCCGTCGGCGGGCAGCGACACCACGGTCGGCGCGTAGTAGTTGACGCCGAGGACGTCGAGCGGGCGGGAGATCTCCGCGAGGTCCCCGGCGCGCACCAGCTCGTCCCAGTCGACCACGTGCGCGGTGTCGCGCAGCAGGTCCTCGGGGTAGGCGCCGTCGAGCAGGGGGCCGGTGAAGATCCGGTTGCCGACGGCGTCGATGCGGCGGGCGGCCTCGGCGTCCTCGGGGCTGTCGGTGAGCGGGCGCACCTGGTGCAGGTTCAGGGTGATGGAGACCTGCGCGGAGGAGGGCAGGGCCGCGCGCAGGGCGCCGACGGCCTCGCCGTGGCCCAGGTTCAGGTGGTGGGCGGCGCGCAGGGTGGCGGCCGGGTCGGTCCGGCCGGGGGCGTGCACGCCGGAGCCGTAGCCGAGGAACGCCGAGCACCAGGGCTCGTTGAGGGTCGTCCACATCCCGACCCGGTCGCCCAGGGCGCGGGCGGCGAGGGTGGCGTAGTCGGCGAACCGGTGGGCGGTGTCGCGGTGCGGCCAGCCGCCCGCGTCCTCCAGCTCCTGCGGCAGGTCCCAGTGGTAGAGGGTGGCGACCGGGGTGATGCCCGCCTCCAGGAGGGCGTCGGTCAGGCGGCGGTAGAAGTCCAGGCCGCGCTCGACGGCGGGGCCCCGGCCGGTGGGCTGGACCCGGGGCCAGGAGATGGAGAACCGGTAGGCCTTGAGGCCGAGTTCCTTCATCAGGGCCACGTCGTCGCGGAACCGGTGGTAGTGGTCGGCGGCGATGTCACCGGTGTCGCCGTTGCGGACCTTGCCGGGGGTGTGGCTGAAGGTGTCCCAGATGGAGGGGGTGCGGCCGTCCTCGGTGGCGGCGCCCTCCACCTGGTAGGCGGCGGTGGCGGCACCCCAGACGAAGCCGGTCGGGAAGGAGGTGTCCGAGGCCGGCAGAGCGGTGGTCTCGGGGCGTACGGCGGTCATGGTGAGAGCGCTCCCAAAGGCGAAGAGAAACGGATGACGGACGGCGGCCCGGCCGTGCGGGAGCCGGTCGCGGGCGGGGCGGGGCCCGGCCTCGGGTCTGCCCCGCCACGGTGCGGTACGGGCGTCGCGGCCCGCGGTGCGGACGGGGACGAGGCCGTGCCCGTCCGGGTGCGGCGGTCCGGTACGCGGTGCGGGGGCCGGCGGCGCGGCCGTGGCCGGGCGGTGGTCGTCGCGTTCGGTACGGCCCCGGCGGGGCCGGGTGGTGTCCGGTCCGGTACGGCCCGCTGCGGGGCGGATGAGGAGGTGGGCGGTACCGGACCGGGCACGAGGGGTGGGCCGGCGCGTCGGGCGCGCCGACGGTGGGACACGGGCCGGCCCGTGGTGGGCCGGTCCGGCGGGGCGGATCCCGCGGCCGGGGGTCAGCCCTTGACCGCGCCCGCCATGATGCCCCCGACGATCTGCTTGCCGAAGATCACGAAGACGAGCAGCAGCGGCAGGGTGCTGATCAGCGCGCCGGCCATGACGATGCTCTGGTCGGGCGTGTAGGAGGCGCTGAGCTGGCCGAGCGCCACCTGGATGGTGGGGTCCTGCTGGTTCAGCGCGAGGAAGGGCCAGAAGAAGTCGTTCCAGGCCTGGACGAAGGTGAGCATGCCCAGCACCATCATCGCGGGCCGGGCCACGGGCAGCACCACGCTCCATACGATGCGGATGTTGCTCGCCCCGTCCACCTTGGCCGCCTCGATCAGCTCGTACGGCAGCGCCTCGATCAGGTACTGGCGCATGAAGAAGACGCCGAACGCGCCGACCAGGGTCGGGAAGATCACCGACTCCAGCTTTCCGCCCCACCCGATGTCCGCCATCATCATGAACAGCGGGACGACGCTGAGCTGGGGCGGGATGGTCAGGGTGGCGATGACCGCGGTCATCAGCACGTTCCGGCCGCGGAAGCGCATCTTGGCGAAGGCGTAACCGGCGAGGGTGCAGAAGAACAGGGTGGCGACGGTGATGCTGCCGGCCACGAGCACGCTGTTGACGATGGCCTTGCCCAGGTGCGCCTGTTCCCAGGCCGCCTGGAGGTTGCTCGCCAGTCTGCCGCCCGGCAGCAGCGGCGGCGGGCTGTCCAGGACCCGCTGCTGGTCGTGCGAGGCGGCCACCAGCGTCCAGTACAGCGGGAAGATCGAGCCGAGCCCGACGACGATCAGGGCGGCGTAGGTGAACGGGCCGCCCCGCAACTGCTGGCCGGCGCCCAGGCGGAGCCGGCTGCGGCCCCTGCCGGGGGTGGGGGGAGACGCTGTCTGGAGGAGGTCCAGCGCCTCGGTCTTGGTGGGACTGGTCGTGGTCATCGATGTCGCTCCCGTCAGGCCGCGTTCTTGCGCACGAACCGGCCGACGATCCAGTTGATCAGGGCGATCAGCAGCAGCAGGACGAGCATGGCCCAGGCCACGGCCGCCGCCGGTCCCAGATGCCCCAGCTTCCAGCCGTAGTTGAACAGGTAGATGCTGAGCGTCTCGTACTGGTGCTCGCTGCCGCCGATCGAGCCGAGGGTGCCGCCCTGGAGCAGCAGCGGCTCGCCGAACAGCTGCATCGAGCCGATGGTCGAGATGACGATGGTGAACAGGATCGTCGGCCGCAGCGAGGGAATGGTCACCTTGCGGAACTGCTGCCAGCGCGACGCCCCGTCGATGGAGGCGGCCTCGTACAGATCGGTGGGGACCGCCTGCATCGCGGCCAGGTAGATCAGGGCGTTGTAGCCGGTCCACCGCCAGATCACGATGACCGAGATGGCGATCTTGGAGGTCCAGGTGCCCTCGCCCCAGTCGATGTCGCCCACGCCGAAGAAGTGCAGCACCCAGTTGAGGATGCCGCCGTCGGCGCGGAAGACCAGCGCGAAGACCAGGGCCGCCGTGGCGACCGAGGTGGCGTACGGGGTGAGGATGACGGTCCGCCAGAAGGTGCTGGCGCGCAGCTTGTAGTTGAGCAGATGGGCGAGGCCCAGGGCCACCAGCAGCTGCGGCACGGTGGAGATGACACCGATGACGAAGGTGTTGAAGACGGCCGTCCAGAACTCGGCGTCCTGGAGGATCCTGGAGAAGTTGTCGAAGCCCACCCACTCGGACTGGTCGAGGCCCGTCATCTCCACCCGGTGCAGGGCGATCCAGCCGGTGTAGAGGAGCGGATAGAGCCCGAAGGCGCCGAAGATCAGGAAGAAGGGGGCGATGTAGGCGTACGGCGACGCCTTGTCGTCGAAGCGCCACAGCCGGCTGCGCCATGTGCCGCGTCCGTTCGACGCGGCACCGGAGCCGCCGGACGGCGGGGTGTAGGCACCCCGGGCGGGGGTTGTCGTTGCCACGGAGGGAGTCCTTCCCTGAAGGTTTCGGCCGGTGGGGCGTACGGCGCGGTCCGGACCGGGACCGGTCCGCCGCTCCCCGCGCGGATCGGTACGGTGGCGGACGACCCGTGCCGCGGCCTGACGTGCGTAGGGGGCGGAACCCGGCCGTCGGCCGCCGGTCCCCGCCGGTGACGCCGTGGCGGCGGCACCCTGGGCCGGGCGCCGCTCCACGTCGTCGGGCACTCACCCGCCCGGGCCCGGGTCCTGTCGCCGCGCCTCCCGCCGCCGGCCCGGAGGCCGGGCCCGGCGGGAGTTCGACGACCGGTCCGGGGTCCCCGTGCCGCGCGCCGGTCTGCGCTGCCGGCGGCGGGGGCGGGGTGCCCGTACGGGCGGGGTGCGGGCGGCTCGGGGGCCGCCCGCACCCGGGCCGGTCAGCCGAGCGCCTTGTCCAGCGTCTCGGTCGCGGCCTTCCAGGCGTCGTCGGGGTCGGTGCCCCGCTTCTCCATGTTGTTGATCTGGTTGGAGATGGTGTCCTTGATGACGCCGTCCTTCGGGCCGAGCACCGCCTCGGGGATGGTCTTGGCCTCCTCGGCGAAGATCTGGCCGATGGGGGCGTCGCTGAAGTACGGGAGCTTGGCGTTCTTCACGTCGGGCAGGTCGTATGCCTTCTGGTTGGACGGGAAGATGCCGGCGGCCTTGAACACCGCGGCCTGCTGCTCGGGCGCGGTCAGCCACTTGACCAGCTCGGTGGCCTCCTTGACGTGCTTGCCGCTCTTGGGAACGGTCAGGAAGGAGCCGCCCCAGTTGGCCGCCGTGGAGCCGGGCGCGCGGGAGATGTCCCACTTGCCCTTGTAGGCGTCACCGGAGTTGGTGGAGATCTGGGCGGCCATCCAGGCCGGGCAGGCCACGGTGGCGACGCTGCCCTTGCGCAGGGCCGCGGTCCAGGCGTCGGTGAACTGCGGCAGGCCCTGGGTGAGCTTCTTCTGGGCGGCTTCCGCGGCCAGGTTCCAGCCCTGCTTGACGGACGGGCTGTCCTTGTAGACCGCCTCGCCGTCGGCGTCGTAGTACTGCTGGGTGGAGGAGGAGACGACCGCGTTGTACATCGCGGAGGCGGAGTCCATGAAGTAGGTGCCGGAGGGCGCCTTCTTCTGGTACTGCTCGCCGAGCTTGAGGTAGTCCTCCCAGCCGCCGGCGACGGCCTTGGCGACGGCCTCGCGGTCGGTGGGCAGGCCCGCCTTCTCGAAGAGGTCCTTGCGGTAGCACAGGGACATCGGGCCGATGTCGGTGCCGGCGCCGATCACCGAGCCGTCCTTGGCGGTGGCCTGCTTCGCCTTCCAGGACACCCAGTCGCCGACGTTGACGGTCTTGCCGAGGTCGGTGAACTTGTCCGCCTGGGTGTCCACGACCTCCTTGATGCGCGCGACCTCGATACCGGTGACGTCCGCCAGTCCGCTGCCCGTGTTCAGCTGCTGAAGGAGCTTCGGGTAGTAGTCCTGCTCGTTGGCGGTGGTCTCTTCCTTGACCGTGATGTTCGGGTGCAGCTCGTGGTACTTGGCGAACAGGTTGGCTTCCTTGTAGCCGAACTGCCCGTAGTCGGCCACCGTGAGGGTGATGTTGCCGTTGGCGTCCGTGCTGCCCGCCTCGCCGTCGTCGCTGCTGCAACCGGTCAGCAGCAGGGCGGAGGCGGTCAGGGCCGTCGTGACCGTGATCGCCGCTCTGCGGCCGTGGCCACCGCCGGTACGGGTGATGCGCATTCCACTACTCCTTGTTCCAGTGGGGAACGGGACCTCAGGATTCGGACCGCCGGGCCGGGCGGTCCGGACCTGCCCTCTCGGATCGAGCAGCGGCTAGCCAACAGCACACGGTGTGCGATGGAAACGTGCTGGTCAACGGTGTGCCATGCAAGGTAGAGGGGAAGGCCATGGGTGGTTTCGTCCGAACGGAAGAGAGCCCCGGTCACCCCGTGGGACCGCTCCCACGCGGCATGCCGGAAGACTCGTCCGTGCCGGGGCCGGGTGTCAAGACTTGAAGACGGCGTTGTTGCGCAAGCGTGTTCCGTACGTCACGGGAACGTGTCGCCCCGCTCACCTCGGCAGGGCACGGTCCGGCCGGCGTCGTCCCAGGTCACCGGCGGGACCGGCGGCTTCCTACGGGCATCCGCCCGCCGTCGCGGGGTGGTTGCCGGAAATCCTGGGCCAGAATGAAGCGCCCCCGACCCGGACCGCCGGAAGGTGAACGATGAGCCCTGCCGAACAGCCGCAGCCGCCCCGGCCGGTGGACGTGCGGCGACCGACCCTGAACGCCGTGGCCGCCCGCGCCGGCGTGGGCCGCGGCACGGTCTCCCGGGTCATCAACGGCTCCCCCAAGGTCAGCGACCGCTCCCGGGCGGCCGTCGAGCGGGCGATCGCGGAACTCGGCTACGTCCCCAACCGCGCCGCCCGCTCGCTGGCCACCCGCCGCACGGACTCGGTCGCGCTGGTGGTGCCCGACGCCGAGAGCCGTCTGTTCGCCGAGCCGTACTTCTCGGAGATCATCCTGGGCGTGTCCGCCGGACTCTCCAGCGCGGGCATGCAGTTGCTGCTGGTGCTCACCGGCGACGAGACCGAGTACGGCCGACTGGCCGGCTACCTGGCCGCGCAGCGGGTGGACGGGGTGCTGCTGATGGCGGTGCACGCCGAGGACACCCTGCCCGACCGGCTCGCGGAACTGGCCGTGCCGACCGTGCTCGCCGGGCGCCGCGGCGAGGCGGAGCGGCTCGGCCATGTCCGCGCGGACAACCGGGGCGGCGCCCGGCTCGCCGTACGGCACCTGCTGGCCGGCGGGCGGCGGGCCGTCGCCACCATCACCGGCCCGCTGGACATGGACGCGGCGCGGGCCCGGCTCGACGGCTACCGGGACGCGCTGCGCGACGCCGGGGTCCCCGTCGCCGAGGAGCTGATCGCGGCGGGCGACTTCACCGAGCAGGGCGGACGCGCGGCCATGCGGGAACTGCTGCGCCGGCGCCCGGATCTCGACGCCGTCTTCGCCGCCTCCGACGTGATGGCGTCCGGCGCGGTGCAGGAACTGCGCGCGGCGGGCCGCCGGATACCCGGGGACGTGGCGCTGGTCGGCTTCGACGACTCCATCGTGGCCCGGCACATCGACCCGCCGCTGACCAGCGTCCGCCAGCCGCTGGCGGAGATGGGCCGCACGATGGCGAGCCTGCTGCTGGAGGAGATCGCCCAGCGCGGCACCGGGCAGCGCGGGGTGGTGCTGCCGACGGAACTGGTGGTGCGGGAGTCCGCCTGACGGACCGTCCGCCACACCGCTCCCCCGCACGCCCCCCATGGCGTCGCACCCCCGCACGCCCCCCTGTCGCCTCGCACCACCGCACCTCCCCCTTCCATCGTGGGAGCGCTCCCATGCATAATGCGTGCACTCGACCCCTGGGAGAGCCTCCATGCCCGAACCGATGACACAGACCTTTCCGCCCGCCTTCCTCTGGGGCGCCGCGACCTCGGCGTACCAGATCGAGGGGGCGGCGGGGGAGGACGGCCGCACCCCGTCGATCTGGGACACCTTCAGCCATACGCCGGGCCGCACGGCCGGCGGTGAGACCGGGGACGTCGCGGTCGACCACTATCACCGCTACCGCGACGACGTGGCGCTGATGGCGGAGCTGGGCCTGACCGCGTACCGCTTCTCCGTGTCCTGGAGCAGGGTGCAGCCGACGGGCCGGGGCCCGGTGGTCCAGCGCGGCCTGGACTTCTACCGCCGGCTGGTGGACGAGCTGCTGGAGCACGGCATCAAGCCGGCGATCACGCTCTACCACTGGGATCTCCCGCAGGAGCTGGAGGACGCGGGCGGCTGGCCGGAGCGGGACACCGCGTTCCGCTTCGCCGAGTACGCGCGGCTGGTCGGGGAGGCGCTCGGCGACCGGGTGGAGCAGTGGATCACCCTCAACGAGCCCTGGTGCAGCGCCTTCCTGGGCTACGGATCCGGGGTGCACGCGCCCGGCCGCACCGACCCGGCGGCCTCCCTGCGCGCCGCGCACCACCTGAACCTCGGGCACGGACTGGCCGTGTCCGCCCTGCGCGCGGCGATGCCCGCCCACAACCGGATCGCGGTCAGCCTCAACTCCTCGGTGGTGCGCCCGTTCAGCCAGGACCCGGCCGACCTGGCCGCCGTCCGCCGCATCGACGATCTGGCCAACGGGGTCTTCCACGGCCCGATGCTGCACGGGGCGTATCCGGAGACGCTGTTCGAGGCCACGCGCGCGGTGACGGACTGGAGTCACGTCCAGGACACCGACCTGCGCACGATCAACGCGCCGCTGGACGCGCTGGGCCTGAACTACTACACGCCGGCGCTGGTCTCGGCCGCGTCCGGGGAGGTGAAGGGGCCCCGGCTGGACGGGCACGGCGGCGGCGAGCACTCCCCCTGGCCGTGCGCCGACGACATCGTCTTCCACCAGACGCCGGGCGAGCGCACGGAGATGGGCTGGACCATCGACCCGACGGGCCTGTACGACCTGATCATGCGCTACACCCGTGAGGCGCCGGGCCTGCCGCTGTACGTCACCGAGAACGGCGCGGCCTACGACGACAAGCCCGACCCCGACGGCCGCGTCCACGACCCCGAGCGCATCGCCTACCTGCACGGCCATCTGTCGGAGGTGCGCCGGGCCATCGCCGACGGCGCCGATGTACGCGGCTACTACCTGTGGTCGCTGATGGACAACTTCGAGTGGGCGTACGGCTACGGCAAGCGGTTCGGCGCGGTCTACGTGGACTACGCGACGCTGGAGCGGACGCCGAAGTCGAGCGCCCGCTGGTACGGCGAGGCGGCCCGCAGCGGGGCGCTGCCGCCGGTGCCGGCGGTCTAGCTCGAAGGACCCGGCCTGCCGTGGGGGTGGGCCGTTCGGCCCGAAGGGCGCGGCCTGCCGTGGGGGGCGGGCCGCGCCCTTCGTCGTCCCCGGTGGGGGACGCCGGGCGTCAGGCGATCACTTTGAGCGCGGAGTACAGCGCGTAGAGGATGGCCGGGAGGGCTCCGACGAGCCCGGTCAGCGCCGCGATCACCACGGGCAGCCGGTGTGCCGACTTCAGGGCCCGGGCGAGATAGGCCACGAGGACGAAATAGGCCAGAGTCACCACGACTCCGGCCGAGAGCAGGACAGCAGGACTCATCGAGTGCATACGGCGCTCTTCTCTGTGCGACATGCCCAGTCCGGTGCCGGCCCCGCCGCGAGCAGGCCATACGCGTCCCTTGGCGGGGGACATGGACAGTCACGGAAAGGCGCCGGTGATATGACGGTAGCTCAAACCAAGCCCCGTGGGCCAGAGTTGGCCGAGACAACGAAGGAGCAGGGGTCCCAGGGAGCCACCCCTGGGTTCCCCCCGCTCAGGTCAGCTCCGGACTGGGCAAGTCGCGGAAGACTGCTCGTCCGATAGTCGCGCGCCGAGATATACGAACGATATATGCGCCATCCACGCTGGTTGTTACCCTGACTTGCGGGAAGGGGGCGTCATGCGTGAATCGGTATCCGGTAACGCAGAACTGCGGTTCTCCCTCCTCGGCCCGGTGCGCGCCTGGCGGGGCGAGGAGTCCCTGCCCACGGGGAGCCCCTACCAACGGGCCCTGTTGGCAGCCCTGTTGATGCGCGAGGGCCGCACGGCGACCGCCGCCGAGCTGATCGACTCCCTGTGGGGTGCCGAACCGCCCGCGTCGGCGCTGCCCGTCGTGCGGACGTATGCCTCCCGGCTGCGGAAGGTGCTGGGCTCCGACGTCGTGGTCAGCCGTTCGGGCGGATACGCGATCAGCGCGCTGCCCGAGGGCGCCGTCGACCTATGGACCGCACAGCGCTTGGCGGAGGAGGCGGAGCGGGCCCGCGCCGCCGGAGACCTGGACCAGGCGCGGGACGTCCTCGGCCGGGCGCTCGCGGTGTGGGACGGCGAGCCGCTGGCCGGCGTGCCCGGCCCGTACGCGGAGGCACAGCGGGCCCGCCTGGAGGAGTGGCGGCTGCAACTCATCGAGTCCCGCCTGGACCTGGACCTGGAGCAGGGCCGGCACGCCGAGGCGGTGGCCGAGCTGACCGCGCTGACGGCGGCCCATCCGCTGCGCGAACGGCTGCGCGAACTTCTGATGCTGGCGCTGTACCGCAGCGGCCGGCAGGCGGAGGCCCTCGCGGTGTACGCGGACACCCGCCGCCTCCTGGCCGAGGAACTCGGCGTCGACCCGCGTCCCGGCCTCAGCTACCTCCAGCAGCGCATCCTCCAGGCCGACCCGGCCCTTTCGGCGCCCTCGGCCCCGGTGACCGGACCGGCCGCCCTGCCCGTCGTGCCCGCTCAACTGCCCGCGTCTGTACCCGACTTCACCGGCCGGACCGCCTTCGTGGAGGAGCTGCACGACGTGCTCGCGTCGGGCGAGGGCGAGGTGATGGCCGTGTCGTCCCTCACGGGCATCGGCGGGGTCGGCAAGACGGCACTGGCGGTGCAGGTGGCGCACCGGGCGAGCGACGCCTTCCCGGACGGGCAGCTGTACGCCGACCTCCAGGGCGCGGGGCGGCACCCCGCCGAACCGGCCACGGTGCTCGGCTCGTTCCTGCGCGCGCTCGGCACCCCGGATGCGGCGGTCCCCGACTCGGCGGAGGAGCGGGCGGCGCTGTACCGCTCGCTGCTGCGCGGCCGGCGGGTCCTGGTGGTCCTGGACAACGCCCGGGACGCGGCCCAGGTACGCCCGCTGCTGCCCGGCACCCCCGGCTGCGCGGCCGTGGTGACCTCGCGCGTGCGCATGCTGGACCTGGCGGGCGCCCATCTGGTGGACCTGGACGTCATGTCCCCGCAGGAGGCCCTGGCCCTGTTCACGCGGATCGTGGGCGAGGAGCGGGTGCGGGCGGAGCGCGAGGCGGCCATGGAGGTGGTCGCGGCCTGCGGCTACCTGCCCCTGGCCATCCGTATCGCCGCCGCCCGCCTGGCGGCCCGCCGCACCTGGACGGTCTCGGTGCTGGCGGCCAAGCTCGCCGACGGACGGCGCCGGCTGGACGAACTCCAGGCGGGCGACCTCGCGGTCAAGGCCACGTTCGAACTCGCCTACGGGCAGCTGGAGCCGGCCCAGGCCCGCGCCTTCCGCCTCCTCGGCCTGGCCGACGGCCCGGGCATCTCCCTGGCCGCGGCGGCGGCGGTCCTGGACCTCCCGGCCGAGGACGCCGAGGATCTGCTGGAGTCCCTGGTCGACACCTCCCTGCTGGAGTCGGCCGCGCCCGGCCGCTACCGCTTGCACGATCTGGTCCGCCTCTTCGCGCGTGCCTGCGCGGAGCGGGACGAGGGGCCCGGCGAACGGGAGGCTTCCCTCGCCCGTCTGCTGGACTTCCACCTGGCCACGGCCACCCGGGCGTACGCGGTCGAACGGCCCGGGGACCGGCTGGTGGAGCATCTGCACGACGCCGGACGGCCCGGGCTGTCCTTCACCGGCGCGCGGGAAGCCCAGGACTGGCTGTACGCGGAGGCCGGATCCCTGCTCTCCGTGGTACGCCAGTCGGCGCGGCCGCCGCTGCTCGGCCGCGCGGTGGACACGCTGTGGGCCGCGCTCGACCTGTCCGAGGGCAGCGGCGCGCGGGCGTACGAGGAGACGGCCCTGGCCCTGTGCGACGCCGCCCGCGCGGCCGGCGACCGGCGGGCCGAGGCGCGGGCGCTGGTCACGGTGGCGCACGCCCATGTGATCAGCGGCCGGTTCGAGGAAGCGGACGGGGCCGCCGCGCGGGCCGTCGAGCTGAGCACCGGCACCGATCCCCTGACCACGGCCTGGGCCTGCTACCGGCGGGGCGTCATCGCGCAGTACCAGCGCCGGCTCGCGGACGGTGACGGGTATCTGGCCCACGCGGCCGACGGCTTCCGCGCCTGCGGCGACCGGCCCGGCGAGGCGATGGCGCTGTCCCTCCTCTCCCGCCTCCGCATGGCGGCCGGCCGCCCCGACGAGGCCGTCCGGCTCGCCCGGCAGGGGATGGAGATGTACGACGCGATGGGCCACGCCCTGCGCGGGGCCAACGCGCGCTACGCCCTGGCGCTGGCGTCGGCCGCCACCGGAGAGCCGGCCGCCGCGCTGCGCCTGCTCGGCGAGGCGCTGGAGGTGTTCCGGGGCGGCAGGCAGTTGTTCTGGCAGAGCATGGCCCATTACCGGATGGCGGAGATCCACCTCGCCCAGGACGCCCCGGCGGCTGCCGCGGCCTCAGCCGAGGCCGCGCTGATCCCGCTGGACGAGGTCGGCGGGGACGTGTGGCGGGCGAACGCGCTGACGCTGCTGGGCCGCGCGCTCGGCCGGCTCGGCCAGTCCGGCCGGGCCGAGTCCTGCTGGCGGGAGGCCCTCGCCCTGTACGAGGGGCTGGGCGCGGACGAGGCACGCGACCTGCGGGACCTGCTGCACGAAGGCGCCGCGTCGGCGCTGGCCTCCTGAACCGGACCCGCCCCGGCCGGAGGCGGAGCCGTCCGGCCGGGGCGGGTACGCCCGTGGGGGTCGGTCACTTGTAGGCGCCGAACGCCTTCGAGAAGGCGTACGGGTCCTGGGCGACGGAGCTGCACGTGGGGTCGGCGGCGGGCTTGGGGCCGCCCGCGCAGCTCTTGTCCCGGGTGGCGGACCACATGGACAGCCAGCCGAGGCCCTTGGACTTGGCGAAGTTCACCAGCTGGGTGGCGTCCTCGACCTTGAAGACCTCGGAGGAGACGTCGTTGACGCCGATCATCGGGGTGACGGCCACGGCCTTCCAGGCGGCGGCGTCGGACAGCCCCAGCACGCTCTTGACCTGGGCCTGGGTGGCGGTCGCGGCCTGCTCGGCGTAGGTTCCCATGTCCCCGCCGTACGAGGCGCCGTAGTCCATGGCCATGATGTTGACGGCGCCGATCCGCACGCCGTTGGCCTTGGCGTCGGCGAGGAGGTCGACGCCGGCCTGGGTGAGGCCCTCGGGCATCACCGGGAGGGTGAAGGAGACGTCCAGGCCGGGGTGCCGGGCCTGGAGCTTGGCGATGGCCTGGGCGCGGCGGGTGTTGGCGGCCTTGTCGGGCAGCGCGCCGCCCTCGACGTCGAAGTCCACCTTGGTCAGCTGGAAGGCGTCGACCGCCTTGCCGTACGCCGCCGCCAGCGCGTCCGCGGAGGAGCAGGTGGTGGCCAGCTCGGAGCCGGAGGCGCCGCCGAAGGAGACCCGTACGTCACCGCCCTTGGCGCGCAGCGCGCCGATCTGCGCGGCCACGCCGTCGCCGGTGAGGTCCGTGACGCCGCCCCACTTGGGGGTGCAGCCGCCGCCGTCGGTGAGGAAGGCGAGGTTGTAGTTCTTCACGCCGGTGGCGTCGGCCGCGGCGAGGAGGTCGAAGGCCGGGTAGAGGGAGGTGTCGACGTAGGGGGCGAAGCCGGCGGGGGCGGTGCCGCCGGTTCCGGTGCCGGTGCTCTGCGACGGGGTGGGGGCCGGGGTGGCGGTCTGCGTCGGCGTGGCCGTCCTGGTGGGGGTGGGGTCCGGGGCCGGGGTGGTCTGGGTCGGGCGGCCGCTCGGCTCGGGGGTGGCGCCGCCGTCCGCGGAGCACTGGGCGCCGTCGATGCGGCAGCCGGCCGGGTCGCCGCCGCCGCTGACCACGAAGCCGACGGTCACCGACTTGCCGGGGGCCAGCCCGGCGGTGTCCCAGACGGCCGGCTTCACGGTGACGTGCCGGCCGCTGACGCTCGACTCGCCGTTCCAGAGCGAGGAGAGCGTGGCGCCCGCGGGCAGGTCGAACTCCAGCGTCCAGGTCTTCTCGGTCTGGCCGGTGTTGTTGGTGACGACGTACTGGGCGGTGTAGCCCGTGGACCAGTCGCTGGTCCTGGTGTACGCGGCGTTCACCCCGGCCGCGTTGGCGGTGCCGGTGAGCAGGAGCGCGCCGCCGCCGATCACGGCCGCGGCCAGCAGGCCGCCTATCGCCTTGTTCCTGCCACTGATCCTGCGCCGGTGCGTGCTCATGCGCGTGCCTGCCTTCGCTGTTCACGGGGGTGGGGTGCGGCAGCACGCTAGCGACCCGGAAACGGACAAACCGCTTGTCCGGGGCGCCCGTCGCGGGTCTTAGGGTTCGCTTAAGGAAGCGATCGGGAACGGTTAAAGGCCAAGACCGATTTGCCCGGCCGGCGCCTGCGCACGGCCCCTCTCCGGCCGCGGCCCACCGGTTGCCGGCCGGCCTGCTGGAACCAGACCCGCACCTCCGTGCCGCCCAGCACCGAGGAGCCGATGCGCACATCCCCGCCGGTGGACTCGGCGAGCCGGCGGACGATGTCCAGGCCCAGCCCGGTGGAGCCGGTGTGCCCGGAGCCCCGGCCGCGGGCCATCGCGGCCCGCGGGTCGGGTATGCCGGGACCCGCGTCGGAGACGAGCACGATCACCGCGTCCTCGCCGTTGTGCACGTCGACCGCGAAGGCGGTGCCCTCGGCGGTGTGCCGGAAGACATTGCCGAGCAGGGCGTCGAGGGCGGCGGCCAGGTCGGCGCGGGCGACGGGGACGCGCACCGGCCGGTCCACCCCGGCCACCCGCCACTTACGGCCCTCGTCCTCGGCCAGCGCGGACCAGAACTCCATGCGCTCGCGCACCACTTCGGCCGCGTCGCAGCCGGCGCCGGGCCCGGCGGCGGCCGTCTGCGGCTTGGCCTCCCGGGCGGTGCGGATGATGGTGTCGACCTCGCGCTCCAGCTGGGCGACGGCGGCCCGGGTCTGCTCGGCGGCCGGTCCGCCGCCGAGGGAGGCCGCGTTCAGCCTGAGGACGGTGAGCGGGGTGCGCAGCCGGTGCGAGAGGTCGGCCGCCAGCTCGCGTTCGTTGGCGAGGAGCCGGACGACCTGGTCGGCCATGGCGTTGAACGCGCTGGCGGCCAAACGCAGTTCGGTCGGGCCGTCCTCGGGCACCCGGGCGCCCAGCTTGCCCTCGCCCAGTTCCTGCGCGCCCTCCACCAGCCGGCGCGCGGGGCGCACCATGCGTACCCCGAGCCGGTCGGCGACGGCCACCGAGCCGACGATCAGCGCCAGGCCGACGGCGGCGAGCACCGCCCAGGCCGTGCCGACGCCGTTGGTCACCTCGGACTCGGGGACGTACACCTCGACCACGGCGATCGCGCCCGAGCCGAGGGCGACCGGCTGGAGCAGGGTGGAGCCGCCGGGCACGGTGGTGGTGGAGGCCCGGCCGAGTCCGCGGACGGCCCGGATGTCCCGGGCGGCGGCTCGCTGCCGGCCGAGGTCCAGCGCGGCCCGGCCGCCGTCGGCGGGCAGGTGGACGGCCATCCGGGAGCCGGCGCCGGCCGAGGCCACGACCCGCTCCAGCTGGCCCCGGTCGGTGGTGATGGACAGCGCGGGCGCGACCGCGGCGGCCTCCCGCTCGGCGTTGGAGAACGCGCGGTCACGGGCCATCTCCTTGACGACCAGGCCGAGCGGGACCGCGAAGGCGACGACGACCATCGTGGTCACCGCGAGACAGACCTTGACCAGCGCCCACCTCATCGCGGCCCGCCGCCGAAGGGGTACGGGGGCACACGGGGCACACGGGCGGAGGGGCGGGGGTCGGAGGGGCCGGGCATGGAGCGGCCGGGTACGGAAGGGTCGGGCGCGAAGGGATCGGGCGCGGTCGGCCGGGACACCGGCGGCTGAGGCTCCGTTGACCAGGGCACCGTCGGGGCGGGCATGGCCGGTCCGGGCGCCGAGGGCTCGGGGCATGCCTGCCAGGACGCAGGAGGCTGGGACTCATCCGGCCGGGACACCGGCGGGTAGGACATGGCCGGCCAGGGCCCCGTCGGGGCGGGCATGGCCGGTCCGGGGGCCGAGGGCTCGGGGATGGTCTGCGAGGACGGCGGGGGCTCGGGCACGGGGTGTCGGGGCGTCGGAGGTGCGGGCACAGAGCCGGCCGGTGCCGGTGGCTCGGGCAGGGGGCTTTCCGGTGCCGGGGGTTCGAGTTTGACGCCGACGCCGCGGAGGGTGTGCAGATAGCGCGGGCGGGCGGCCGTCTCGCCCAGTTTGCGGCGGAGCCAGGACAGATGAACGTCGATGGTCTGGTCGTCGCCGTAGGCCTGCCGCCAGACCTCGGCGAGGAGTTCCCGGCGCGCGACGACGACCCCGGGCCGGGCGGCGAGGAAGGCGAGCAGGTCGAACTCGCGGCGGGTGAGGTCGAGCCGGACGCCGTCGAGTTCGGCCTGGCGGCGCAGCGGGTCCACCGTCAGGCCGCCGACCCGGAGCACGGGCGAGGCCGGCGCCTCCCCGCCGCCCGCCCGGGCCCGGCGCAGCACGGCCGCCATCCGGGCGCACAAGTGCTCGACGGAGAACGGCTTGGTCAGATAGTCGTCCGCCCCGGCGTTGAGCAGCCGGACGATCTCGGCCTCGTCGTCCCGGGCGGTGGCGATGATGACCGGCACGTCGGTGACGCCCCGGAGCATCTTCAGGGCCTCGGAACCGTCCAGATCGGGCAGTCCGAGGTCCAGGACGACCACGTCGAAACGGACGTGGGCGACCTCGCGCAGCGCCTCCAGCGCCGTGCCGACGCTGCGCACCGTGTGGGCGGCGTCGGTCAACTGCCGGATGAGCGCCGAGCGTACGAACTGGTCGTCCTCGACCACGAGCACACTTGCCATGCGCCGCACCGTACGCCATGCCGCCGGACCCGTCCGGAGCCTGTGGACAACTCCGCGCTTGTGGACAACTCCCCATGACGCGGGGTGACTGCCGTGACTGGTGTGGCTGCTGTGACCTGCGACCTGTGACCGGTGAGGCAGTATGGCGCCGATGCGCAGAGGACTCGTACACGTACTGGCCTGGCTGCTCGCGACGGGAGCGGCGGTCACGCTGTCCTGGTGGGGCGTGCACACGGTGCTGGCCGGCACCGCGTACGAGCCGCCGCGCGCCCTGCCCGTCCCGGCGGCCGGAGCGTCGGCCCCGCAGACGGCTTCCGAGCCCCCGGCGCCCGCCACCTCCCCGGCCCCGCCGTCGACGGAGGAACCGGCCCGGCACCCGCCCGCCCGGACGGCCGCGGCCACCCCGGCCCGCCCCCGGACCCCGTCCCCCACCCCCACCGCCACCGCCACCGCGTCCGTCACCGCCGGCACGTCCGGCCGGGTCAGGTCGTACGACACCGACGGCGGCCGGGCGGTGTTCGACCTCGGTCCGGCCGACGCCACGCTCGTCTCGGCGACCCCGGGCACCGGCTGGTCGATGCAGGTGTGGAAGACGGCTAGCTGGATCCGGGTGGAGTTCGTCCGGGGCGCGGACCGGGTGTCGGTGTTCTGCACCTGGCACGACGGGCCGCCACGGGTCGAGGTCGGCACGTACTGAGCGGGGCCTGAGCAGCGGCTCTAGCGGAACACCGACGGCGGTGGGGCCGGGGAGGCCGCCGCGGTCTCGTCCGTCACGGGCACCGCGCCGCCGGTGAAGTCGGTGAGCGCCCGGCCGTGTTCGACCCGGCCGGGGTGCGGGTCGGAGGCGGCGCGGCGGGTGAGCTCGGCGAGCGGCAGCGGGGCGTCGGAGGCGACCAGGACGGCGTTGCCGAAGCGCTTGCCGCGCAGCACGGCCGCGTCGGCGATCAGCGCGAGTTCGCCGAACCGGGCGGCGGCGGTGGCGATCTGGCCGCGCAGGTGGGCGAGCGGCGGGCCGTCGGCGAGGTTGGCCGCGTAGCTCCCGGTGGGTTTCAGGGCCCGGCGGACCTCGTCGAGGAACTCGGTGGAGGTGAGGTGGGCGGGGGTGCGGGCGCCGCTGAACACGTCGGCGACGACCAGGTCGGCCCAGCCGTCCGGCACCTTGGCCAGGCCCTCCCGGGCGTCCGCCGCGCGCACCCGGACGCGCGCGTTCGCGTCCAGCGGCAGCTCGCGGCGGACCAGCCGGACCAGGCTCGCGTCGCGCTCCACGACCTGCTGGGTGGAGCGGGGCCGGGTCGCGGCGACGTACCGGGCGAGGGTGAGGGCGCCGCCGCCGAGGTGCACGGCGTGCACGGGCCGGCCGGGCGGGGCGGCGAGGTCGATGACATGGCCGAGGCGCCGCTGGTAGTCGAAGGAGAGGTACGCCGGGTCGTCCAGGTCCACGTGCGACTGGGGTGCCCCGTCGATCAAGAGGGTCCAGGCCCGGCCGCGATCGGGGTCGGGGACGAGTTGCGCGAGACCGCCGTCGACCGGCTCCTCGATGGTGACGGCCGACCTGCGCCGGGTATTCCTGGACCTGCCCATCCGCCCATTTTCGCAGGTGTCACGGCAGGGCGCGGCACCGCCGGCGACCGGTCGGGGCGCGGGGCACGCGCCTGGGCAGCGCGTGCCGGCGCCTCAGCAGCACTTGTCCGCCACCTCGATCAGCCTGGCCGCCTCCCCCAGGGCCCGGCGCAGTACCGCCGGGTCCGTGGCGGGGTCGGTCTCACCGGGCGGCAGCAGCCAGTCCGAGCCCGCCACCGGGGGCCCGGGGGCCGGCCGCAGTCCGCGCCCGTCCGTCTCGGTGCAGGTGCTGCCCGGCACGTCCCAGCAGGCCGCCGTACCGGCCGGCACCAGGAAGCCGAGGGTGTCGCGGTCGTCGTCGTGCAGGACGGGCCCCACCGCGTCCGCTCCCGCTCGCCGCAGGATGTCGACCGCCTCCAGCCCCTGCCGGGCCGGTACCGTCACGAGGTCGCATGCCGGGTCGCCCGCACACGCGGACGACGACGGCGACGTACAAGGTTCGTTGCTCTGGCTGGTCTCCATGCCGGCCTCCACACAGCCCTGTTGCGGTCCACGGGGTTCAACGCGACAACCCGTCAACAGGCACGGCCGAAGTGCGCCGCAAAGGATGGCACTTCATGGCAGATCACGCGGGAGATATCCGGTTTGTGGCCAAACACCGCGTGCCGGACCCCGTACAGCGGGTACGTTCATGCCCGCCGGAACCGGAGCGTCAGCCAGGCGTCCCGTCCCGGTACCACTCCGGAACCGCCCCGGTCCCGGCATGGTTCGACGGTTCGCACGAGAGGACCCGGCCATGACGTCGTCAACGGTGACCTCGTCACAGCCCGACCGGCCGCCCCGGCCGAACCTCGCCTTCCGCCGGCTGCGGGGCCCGCGCTCCCCGGCCGAGTTCGCCGCGCTGGTCCGGCGGGCCGCACGCGAGATCGGCGAGCGGGTGAGCTGTGACGCGCGCTACATCGGCCGGGTCGAGGCGGGCGAGATCCGCTGCCCCAACTACGCCTACGAGCGGGTGTTCCTGCATATGTTCCCCGGCCGCACCCTCACCGACCTGGGTTTCGTGCCCCGTTCGTCCGTCCGCGGCCGGGCGGCGCGCACGGCCGTGGCGGCTCCCCGGGGGCCCGCACCCGGGGAGCCGCCCGGTGAGCCGCCCGGGGCCGTCGGGCCGTACGAGCCGCGGGACCCCTGGCAGAACGATCCCCCGAACCACGCGAACCACGAGGAGAGCGACGTGCTGCGTCGCGCATTCATGACCGGCGGAGGCGCCACGGTGGCCGCCGCCACCCTGGCCCCGCTGGGGCTCGCCCCGGCCGCCGAGGCGGCGGAGCCGCTGCCGCGGCGCGCCGGGATCCCCGAGGTCATGGCCCTGGAGGAGGCCGTCCGCCGCATCCGGCTGCTCGACGACCGGCACGGCGCGGACGGCCTGTACCGGCGCGCGGCGGCCCCGCTGCGCGCTGCCTACGCGCTGCTCGACGCCGGAGCCACCCGGCAGACCACCGCCGACCGGCTGCACGCGGGCGCCGGTGAACTGGCCATCTCCGTCGGCTGGCTGGCCCATGACTCCGGCCGCTTCGACGACGCGCGCTCGCACTACGCGGAGGCGCTGGCCACCGCCCGGATGACCGGGGACGCGGGGCTGGAGGCGCACGCGTTCTGCAACACCGCCTTCCTCGCCCGGGACGCGGGCCGCCCCCGGGAGGCGGTCCGGGCCGCGCAGGCCGCGCAGCGCGCCGCGCGGCCCCTCGGCTCGGCCCGGCTGCTGTCCCTGCTGGCGCTGCGCGAGGCGGGCGGCTGGGCGGGGCTCGCCGACCGCACCGGCTGCGAGCGGGCGCTGGCGCGCGCCCAGGCCCTGTTCGAGCGGGGCCGCGCGGACGCGGACCCGGAGTGGATGAGTTTCTACGGCGAGGCCGAGCTGGCGGGCCTGGAGGCGCAGTGCTGGTCCACGCTGGGCGACTGGCGGCGGGCGTCCCGGCAGGCGCGGCGCGCCGCGCAGGCGCAGGATCCGCACTTCACCCGCAACATCGCGCTCTACACCGCCGAGCTGGCCGACGACCTCGCCCGCGAGGGCCGTCCCGACGAGGCGGCGGAGGCGGGGCTGCGGGTGCTCGCGCTGCTGGACCAGGTCCAGTCCTCGCGGATCCAGGCAATGCTGGCCGGGACGGCGCGGGTGCTGCTGCCGCACCGGCGGGCGTCGGGAGTGGCGGAGTTCCTGAACCGGCACGCGTCCTGCAAGGGGCCGCGTGCGGTACGGGACGGGGAGCCGGTGTAGTCACCGGCCCGGGCGGGGGAAGCGGCGTATCAGCAGGACCGCGTACCCGCGCCGCCCCGCCACGGCTCACCGCGTCACCCGGCGAGGTGACCCACGTCGTTCCAGTTCTCGATCGCCGGCTCGCCGTACGCCCAGCCCAGGACGGACAGCGACGTGGGGTTCAGCCGGATGCGGGCCGCGAAGTCCAGGGGCAGGCCCAGCCACCGCGCGCCGATCGACCGCAGGATGTGGCCGTGGGCGAAGACCAGCACGTCGCGGTCGGCCGAGCGGGCCCAGCACACCACCTCGTCGGCGCGCGCGGTGACCTCGGCGACGGACTCGCCCTCCGGGACGCCGTCCCGCCAGATCAGCCAGCCCGGCCGGACCGCCTGGATCTCGGCCGGGGTCATCCCCTCGTACGCGCCGTAGTCCCACTCCATGAGCGTGTCCCAGCGCTCGGCCCGCTCGCCGAACCCGGCGAGTTCGCACGTCTCGCGCGCGCGGGAGAGCGGGCTCGTGCGTATCTCCACGTCCGGCAGCCCGTCCAGCGGAGCGCGGTGCAGCCGCTCGCCGAGCAGCTTGGCCCCGTGCCGGCCCTCCTCCAGCAGCGGCACATCGGTCCTGCCGGTGTGCTTGCCGGACAGCGACCAGGCCGTCTGTCCGTGCCGGGCCAGCAGGATGCGCGGTGCCATGGGAGACCTCTCCGGAAGAGGTGGCGCCCCGGGGACGCCACGGAAGCTACGAGTGTTGTCGGCCACTCCATCATCGCGCACCCCACCGACAGGCAACCCCGCGGGCGGCCCCGGCGTCTTCCAGGTCCGGACGCACACCAGTCATGGCCGACGGGCCCCTCATGGGGGCGGTAGGGACACCGTAAAGTGGCACGGTCGCCCGCCGGGGGCGCGCGTACCGCACACAGCAGAAGGGGGAGGGCGATCGGATTGCCGCAGACCGAGACACCGGGCACCGAGGTGGCCCTCCGTCCCCGGCCGCGCTGGTGGACCGAGCTGCCGCTGATCCTGCTGGTCTACGGCTGCTACTCGGCCGGCCGGCTCCTCGCGCGCGGTGACGTCTCCGGCGCCGTGGACCACGGCCTGGCGATCCTGCGCATCGAGAAGACCCTGCACCTCAACGCCGAGCACCCGCTGAACCGGCTGTTCACCCGGGAGGCATGGCTCGGCGTGCCGGCCGACTTCTGGTACGCCTCGCTGCACTACCTGGTCACGCCCGCCGTCCTGGTATGGCTCTTCCGCGCGCGTGCCCCGCACTACCGGGCCGCGCGCACCTGGCTGCTCGCGTCCACCTTCATCGGCCTGATCGGCTTCACCCTGCTGCCGACCTGCCCGCCCCGGCTGCTGGACGCCGGCCACGGCTTCGTGGACACCATGGCGCAGTACAGCTCGTACGGCTGGTGGGGCGGCGAGGCCAGCGCCCCGCGCGGCATGGGCGGCATGACCAACCAGTACGCGGCGATGCCGAGCCTGCACGTGGGCTGGGCGCTGTGGTGCGGGGTGCTGCTGTGGCGCCACGGCGGCACGCGCCTGACGAAGGTCCTCGGCGTGGTCTACCCGCTGGTGACCGCGATCGTGGTCATGGGCACCGCCAACCACTACTTCCTGGACGCGGTCGCGGGTGTCGCCGTGATGGGCGTCGGCTACCTGCTGGCGGCGCCGCTCATGCGGGCGGTGGACCGGCTCCGGGCCCGGCTGTCGCGCCCCGCCGCCCCGGTCGCCTCCGGCACGGGTTCCCCGATTGTCAGTGCCGGATGCCAGACTTCGGCGGGTGAGCGAATTCCACGGCAGCGCGAGTCGCGGCTCGGTCCCGCGGCCGGACCGGACGCCCCCGCCACCGACGCGGGCGAAGGGGCTCCGACACCGGCTCGCTGAGCTGCGCGGTCCCGACGTACCGGCCAAGGCCCTGGACGCCCGCGCCCTCGCGGCGCTCGCCGCGAACCCGGGCTGCGCCCGACGGGCGATCCTGGACGGCGCCGGGGTGGACAAGGCCCGGCTGGCGACGGCGCTGGGCGCCCCGTCCGGCTTCGGGCAGTCGCAGTTCGCGCTGACCCGGGGCAACGCGTTCGAGGCGCGGGTGAAGGCGGACGGCGGCGCGGAGCTGCTGCGGCTGGTGCACGCCCGGCTCGACCCGGGCGCCGAGCCGCCCGCCGGCGCGGCCGTGCCCGACCTGACCGCGCACGGCCCCGAGGGGCGTACGGCCCGTACGGCGCTGGCGCTGCGCGAGGCCACCCGGGCGGGCGGCTGGACGCTGCTGGACCATCCGATGCTCGCCCTGGACGTGGCCGGTTCGCTCGCCTTCCTGGAGCCGGACGCGGTGGTGGTGCACCCCGACGGCGGCTGGTCGGTGGTGGAGATCAAGTCCTTCCCGATGGTGGACGGCGCCGCGGACCCGGCGAAGGCGGGCGCGGCGGCCCGGCAGGCGGCGGTGTACGTGCTGGCGCTGGAGCAGGTCGCCGCCCGCCTCGACCCCGCTCCCGAGGTGCGCCACCAGGTGCTGCTGGTGTGCCCGAAGGACTTCTCGAACCTGCCCGCGGGCTCCGCCGTGGACATCCGCAAACAGCGCGCGGTCACCGCCCGCCAGCTCGCCCGGCTCACCCGGATCGAGGAGATCGCCGACACGCTGCCCGAGGGCACGTGCTTCGCGCCCGACCAGCCCGCCGAGGAGCTGACGGCGGCGGTGGAGGCGGTGCCGGCGGCCTACGCGCCGGAGTGCCTGTCCGCCTGCGAACTGGCCTTCCACTGCCGGGAGCGGGCCCGCGCGGCCGGTGCGGTCACCCGGCTGGGCCGGCCCCTGCGGGCCGAACTGGGCGGCCTGGCCACCGTGGCGGAGGTGCTGTCCGCCGCCCGGGGCGTGAGCGGCGACCCGGCCGACCCGGCGGTGGCGGCGCTGCGCCGCGCGGCGGCGCTGCGCGCGGAGGCCCTGCGGACGGCCGCCGAGAGGGCGGCCGACCTCCCGGCCGACGACCCCTCGGCGAGCGCCGGGGAGGTGCGCGCGTGTCCCTGATCACCACCCTGGCCCGGCTGGAGGCCGTGGACAGCGGCCGGGCCCAGCCGGCGGCGACGGTCCGGCACCGGCATCTGTCCGACCGCCCGCTGGTGTTCGTGCCGCTGACCACCTCCGGTGAGACCGGCGCCCCGCTCGGCGCGCTGGTCGGCACCGACCGGGACGCGCCCCGGCTGCTGGTCGTGCCGCAGCCCCGGGACCGCGATCTGCGCTTCACGTTCCTCGCCGACCTGGCCGACGTCGTGCTGCCGCACATCGAGTCGTACGCGGACGCCGTGGAGGCCGCCGAGCGCACCGAGACCGACCCGGAGACCGGCAAGCGGGTCAAGGTGGCGGCCGAGCTGTGCGCGGACGCGCCCCAGCTGATCGTGCCGAGCCGCACCGGCCTGGACTTCGTCCGGCTGCTGGGCCGCTCGATGCGGTTCAGGCGCACCGCCGAGCAGGACCCGGACGCGCCCTACCCGGCGCCGCCCCGGGTGCCGCTGCTCGGCCGCTGGCTGACCCACTACGGCGAGCGGGCCCGGGTGCCCGGCTCCTCGCTGCTGCTGGCCCTGACCGACGTGCTGTCCCGGCACTGGGCGACCGGCCAGTCCGGCCTGGAGGACCAGCACCTGGGCGCGCTGCTGGCCTGGATCGAGCCCCCGGTGGGGATGACCGGCGCCGAGGCGGCCCGCCGGGCGGAGCTCGCCCGGGACGCCGACGGCCAGCTGCTGTGCCCGCCGGCCGGTCCCGCGACCGACCCGGCGTTCGACAACAAGCTGCTGGCCCCGGCGATCGAGCGGTACGACCGCGCGCGGACGGCCCTGGCCGCCGCCGAGGACCCGCTGACGGCCGACGCCCGGCTGGCCGCGCTCACCGCCGCGGAGCGGGAGATCCGCGACCTGGTCGCAAGCCGCACCCGGCCCACCTGGGACGCGGTGTGGCGGGGCCTGGACCTGCTGCGGGCGCTGCCGGCGGGCGCGCACGTGGAGGGGCGCTGGACGCGGGACCGCTGGTCGTTCACCGCGCACCGGGACCGGGTGCGGGCCGGCGAGCCGCCGCAGCCGCGCCGGGACGACGCGGTGACGGCGGCGAACAAGCTGGCCACGCGCGAGCGGGAGCAGGCCCGGCTGGAGGCGCAGGAGGCGCTGGACGATCCGCTGGTGATGGCCGGGCGGCGGTTGGCCGGGGAGGCGTTCGCGGGCGAGGTGACCGATGTCGTGATGGCGTACAGCGAGGGCAGGCGGCCGAGCCCGCGCCCGCTGGTGACCGTGCGCACGGACGACCTGCCGCACCTCGCGGAGCGGGCGCGGGTGTACCGCTCGCTGGACGGCCGGCCGCAGTCGGCGGAGTTCGTCGGGTACGAGGCGGAGGGGGTGCTGACCCTGCGCGTCCTGGACCGGATGGGCCGGGGCAAGGAGCCCGAGCCCGGTTCGGTGCCGGAGAAGGGCGACCGGGTCTGCTTCACGCTGTTCGAGCACGAGCAGCGCGGCGGCGCGAAGCTGCCCGACCCCGAGGACACCCCGTGGACGCACGGCGGCCCGCCGGGCGAGGCGCCGCCGGAGGCCCCCGACCCCGTCACCGAGGAGGACGTGCTGTGACGACCGTCGACTTCGATCCCGGCACCGCGGCCGGCCGCGCCACCGAGGCGATCCTCCACGACACGCTGCACGGCACCGAGCGGGGTGTCGTGGTGGACTCCCCGCCGGGCGCCGGCAAGTCGACGCTGGTGGTGCGCGCGGCCCTGGAACTCGCCGCGGCGGGCCGCCCGCTGATGGTGGTGGCGCAGACCAACGCCCAGGTGGACGACCTGGTGCTGCGGCTGGCCGAGAAGAACCCGGAGCTGCCTGTCGGCCGGCTGCACAGCAGTGACACCGACGCCTACGACAAGGCGCTGGACGAGCTGCCGCAGGTGCGTACGTCGGCGAAGGCGGCCGACCTCGCCGGGCTGCCCGTCGTGCTGTCCACCGCCGCGAAGTGGGCGCATGTGAAGGTGGACGAGCCGTGGCGGCACGCGATCGTGGACGAGGCGTACCAGATGCGCTCGGACTCCCTGCTCGCCGTGGCCGGCCTGTTCGAGCGGGCGCTGTTCGTGGGCGACCCGGGCCAGCTGGACCCGTTCTCCATCGTGGGCGGCGAACAGTGGGCGGGTCTGTCCTACGACCCCTCGGCCTCGGCGGTCACCACGCTGCTGGCCCACAACCCGGGCCTGCCCCAGCACCGGCTGCCGGTGTCCTGGCGGCTGCCTGCGTCGGCGGCCCCCCTGGTGTCGGACGCGTTCTACCCGTACACGCCCTTCCGCAGCGGCACGGCCCACGGTGACCGCCGGCTGGCCTTCGCCGTGCCCTCGGACGGCTCCGGCCCGGACCGGGTGATCGACGAGGCCGCGGAGTCCGGCTGGGGCCTGCTGGAGCTGCCCGCCCGGCACACTCCGCGCACGGACCCGGAGGCGGTGCGGGCGGTGGCGACGGTGGTGCGCCGGCTGCTGGACCGCGGCGGCGCGGCGACCTCCGAGCGCTCCCCCGGCCCCACCCCGCTGACGGCCGACCGGGTCGCCGTGGGCACGGCCCACCGCGACCAGGCGGCGGCGGTCCGGGCGGCCCTGGCCGAGCTGGGCGTCCGGGACGTCACGGTCGACACCGCGAACCGGCTCCAGGGCCGGGAGTACGACGTGACGGTCGTCCTGCACCCGCTCTCCGGCCGGCCCGACGCCACCGCGTTCCACCTGGAGACCGGCCGCCTGTGCGTCCTGGCCTCCCGCCACCGCCACGCCTGCATCATGGTCTGCCGGGCCGGCGTCCCCGACCTCCTGGACGACTACCCCGCCACGGAACCGGTCCAGCTGGGCACGCTGGTGAAGTTCCCGGACGGCTGGGAGGCGAACCACGCGGTGCTCTCCCACCTGACCGAACACCGGGTGCTCTGGCGCCCCTGAGCGAAGTGCGCCGCCCCCGGAATAAACGGGGACTCCCTCCTGTTAGCGCCCGGAGGACAGCGCAGTGCTCGGAACAGGAGGCCATACCGTGGCGGCAGACGAGGTAGACGAGATCAGGGGGGTCACGCGCGGCAGCGCCCCCGTGCCCCTCTCCGTGCTGGACCTGGTGACCGTCGGCGCGGGCAGTACCGCCACCGACGCCCTGCGCACCAGCGTGGCGCTCGCCCGGCTCACGGAGTCCCGCGGCTTCCACCGGTACTGGGTCGCCGAGCACCACTCCATGCCCGGCGTGGCCTCCTCCTCCCCCGCGGTGATCCTCGCCCACCTCGCCGCCCACACCGACCGCATCCGGCTCGGCTCGGGCGGCGTCATGCTGCCCAACCACGCCCCGCTGGTGATCGCGGAGCAGTTCGGCACGCTGGAGGCGCTGGCCCCGGGCCGGGTCGACCTGGGGCTGGGGCGGGCGCCGGGCACGGACGGCGCCACCGCCGCGGCCCTGCGCCGTACCGAACGCCTGAACGAGGGCGCCGACGACTTCCCGCAGCAGCTCGCCGAGCTGACCCGGTTCCTGGACGACGACTTCCCCGACGGGCACCCCTACCGGCGCATCCACGCGATCCCGGGTCCGGTGCAGGGCACCTCGCCCGGCGGGGTGCAGTCCCCGCACCGCCCGCCGGTCTGGCTCCTCGGCTCCTCCGGGTTCAGCGCGCGGCTGGCCGGCCTGCTCGGTCTGCCGTTCGCCTTCGCGCACCACTTCTCCGCGCAGAACACCATCCCGGCCCTGGACCTGTACCGGGAGACCTTCCGGCCGTCCGCCGTCCTGGCCGAGCCCTACGCCCTCATCGGCGTCTCCGCGCTCGCCACGGACGACGCGCGGGAGGCCCGCCGGCAGACCCGGGCGATGGCGCTGAACATGCTCCGGCTGCGCACCGGCCGGCCGGGCCTCTTCCCCGACCCGGAGGAGGCCGAGCGGCACGAGTTCGGCCCGATGGAGGAGGAGTTCATCACCTCCTGGACGGCGAACATCGTGCACGGCACGGCCGACGAGGTCCGCACCGGCCTGGACGATCTGCACAAGCGCACCGGAGCCGACGAGCTGATGCTCGTCTCGCACGCGCACCGCGGCGAGCTGCGGCTGCGCTCGTACGAACTGATCGCGGACGCCTACGGGTTGCCGACCGCGTAGGTCCGCGCCCCGAGCAGCTCGGAGATACGATCCGGCGGCACCGGGCGGGAGTACAGCCAGCCCTGCCCGGTGTCGCAGCCGATCCGGCGCAGCCGGCTGGCCTGGGCCGAGGTCTCCACGCACTCCGCGGTGACCGTGAGGCCCAGCCGGTGGGCGAGCTGGATCATCGCCTCCACGACGACCTCGTCGGCCGGGTTGGGCATGGCGTCCCGGGCGGCCTCCTCGTACTGGAAGCCCCGGACGAAGGAGCCGTCCAGCTTCAGCGCGGAGACCGGCAGCCGGCTCAGGTAGGCGAGGTTGGAGTAGCCGGTGCCGAAGTCGTCGATGGCGATGCGCACGCCCATGTCGCTGAGCGCCTGGAGGGCCTGGAGCGGACGGCCGGCCGAGCCCATCACCGCGGACTCGGTCAGCTCCAGCTGGAGCAGGTGCGGGGCGAGCCCGGTCTCGGCGAGGGTCTCGGCGACGTCGGCCACCAGGTCGGAGTCCCACACCTGCCGCACGGCCACGTTGACGCTGACGAAGATGGGCGGTTCGCCAGGGCGGTCGAGCTGCCAGCGGCGGGCCTGCCGGCAGGCGGTGACCAGCGCCCAGCGGCCCAGCGGCACGATCGAGCCGTCCTCCTCGGCCAGTCCGATGAACCGATTCGGCGTGAGCGTGCCGAACTGCGGGTGGTGCCAGCGGATCAGCGCCTCGACGCCGTTGAGCCGGCCGTCCTCCATGGCCACCAGCGGCTGGTACTCCAGGGCGAACTCGCCCCGTTCGATGGCGGGACGGAGGGTGGAGGACAGGGCCTGGCGGGTCATGCGGTGGGCGTTGCGCTCGGGGTCGAACAGGGTCCAGCGGGCCTTGCCGTCGGCCTTCGCCCAGTACAGCGTCGTATCGGCGGCCTGCATCAGCCCGGTGGCCGTGGTGCCCGCGGTGTGCCGTTCGACGACGCCGATGGACGCGGTCAGCGACAGCCGCTGGCCGGCCAGGTCGAAGGGTTCCTGAAGGGCCTTGAGCGCGGAGTCGGCCAGGTCGGCGAGTTGTTCGGTGCCGGTGGAGTCCTCCACCAGCAGGGCGAACTCGTCGCCGCCGAGCCGGGCCACCAGGGGGGTGGCGGCGCGGGCGTAGCCGGCCGCGTCGGCGACCCGGGTGAGCCGCCCGGCGACGGCCGAAAGCAGCCGGTCGCCGACACGATGGCCGAGAGTGTCGTTGACGGCCTTGAAGCCGTCGAGGTCGAGATAGCACAGGCCGATCCGGCCGGTGCCGCCCTGTTCGTACGGCTCCGCCTCCAGCGCGGCCGTCAGCCGCTCGAAGAACAGCGTGCGGTTGGGCAGCCGGGTCACCGGGTCGTGCATCTGCAAATGCCGCAGTTGCGCCTGGAGTTCACGGCTGGCGCTGATGTCGGTGACCGACATCAGGGCGCCGGGCTCGCCGCCGCTCAGCGGGGCGAGGGTGATCTGCGCCCACACCGAGTTCCCGCCCGGCTGTTTGAGCCGGCGGGTGCAGCGCAGCCGGGTCTGGCGTCCGCCGAGCACCTCCTGGAAGGCGTGCCGGCCGCGGGCGTCCGCGGCCAGGTCCACCAGGTCGGCGGCGGACCGCCCGACGACCGTCTCCGCGTCGATGCCGAGCAGTTCGCCGAGGGCGGTGTTGGCGGTGACGACGAGCCCTTCGGGACCCACGACCGCCATGGCGAGCGGGGCGGTCGCGAAGACACGGTGGTAGGTGGTGTAGTGACTGTCTGTGACGGCTGACCGGTCGAGGTCTGCCGCGGGCGTCGGCCCTTCGGACGTTCCGCTCACCGCTCGCTCCCGCAGTGCACTCGATCTCTGTCCGTGCCGGAAAGTGTGCCGATCATAGAGGCTGGCCCCGGGCCCTTCCAGCCGATGTCCAGTGTCCCGGACCGAGCACAGGTTCTGACAGATCGTTTCTGCCCGCACCTGGGCAGCTTCTTCAGCCCTCCGACAAGTTGTGACGTTCCGTGAATGTTTCCGGATATCGAGCGCCGGGGCGCGCCCGGCGCTCAATGGGCGCGCGCTCACCCTTCTGGTGCAGACAAACAGGGCATAAATCAATGAATACCAGCAATCTGGGTGCGGGTCCCGCGAACCACACCCGGAGGTCACGTCCGTGCCCAAGCTGCGCAGCACCGCCGCCGTGTGCACCACGATGTCGGCGCTCGCCGCTACCTCGATCCTCACCGGCCCGTCGGCCGCCGAGCCGTTCTCCACCGCCCCGTGCGCGCTGCACCGCACCGAGGCCCACCACTCGGAGGGCGTGGACACCTGGAACACCGCCTACCCCCGTCCGGCCGGCACCCTCGACGCCGTCCTGGTCTTCCTGTCATTCCCCGACTCCGCCCCGCGCACCACTCCCAAGGAGCTGACGGCCGACCACTTCCCGGCCACCACCGGCTTCTACGCGCAGTCCTCCTACGGCAGGTTCACCCTGCGCCCGCACCCGCTGGAGCGCTGGCTGCGCATGCCGCGCCCCTCGACGTCGTACGCCATACGGCGGGACTGGAGCGCCAAGGACCGGGCCGACTATCTGCGCGACGCGTTCGCCGTGGCCGACAAGGAGGTCGACTTCTCCCGCTACCAGGTCGTCTACCTCGTCGCCGACCCGGACGCGCCCGGGGTCGACTCGGACGCCACGAAGGTGGTGAACCTCGACGCGCCCCTGCGCGCGGACGGCACCGACATCCACCGGGTCGTCACCGTCTTCGAGCACCACCCGCCGGACCGGCTGGTCCTCGCCCACGAGACCGGCCACGTCTTCGACCTGCCCGACCTCTACCACCGCCCGGCCGACGGCAAGGGCGACTGGGACACCCATGTGGGCGACTGGGACCTGATGGGCAGCCAGTTCGGTCTCGCGCCCGATCTGCTGGGCTGGCACAAATGGCGGCTCGGCTGGCTGGATCCGCGCCAGGTGGTGTGCGTGCGCGGTGCCGCGCCGAGCCGCCTCACCCTGGAGCCGCTCGCGGCCGGACCGGGCGCCCCGCTGCCGGTGGCCGGCGGCGGGTCCGCCTTCGGCCTCGGGCACGGCGTCAAGCTGGCCGTGGTGCGCACCGGGCCGGACAGCGCCCTCGCCTTCGAGGCGCGCGGCCCGGCCGGCGCCGACCACGGGGCCTGCCGGCAGGGGATCCTGGTCTACCGGGTGCGCGGCGGCGCCGCCTCCGGGGACGGCCCGGTCCAGGTGGTCGACGCCCATCCGCGCACCGAGGCTTGCTGGGAGGACTCGGTCTACCCGCCGCTCGCGGACGCGCCGGTCTTCCTCGGCGAGCGCTTCACCGTGCCCGGGGAGGGCGTGCGGGTGGAGGCGGAGGGCAGGACGGCGTCGGGGGCGTGGACGGTGACGATCACCCCGGGGGTGCGTGGCTGAGCCCCGCCGGCCCTGTTCGTACGCAAAGGCGGCGAGGGCCGTTCGTATACAAAAGCAGCGGGCCGAATTCTTTCGAATTCGGCCCGCTGCCTTTCGCATGTGCGCCGCCAGGGACTCGAACCCCGGACCCGCTGATTAAGAGTCAGCTGCTCTAACCAACTGAGCTAGCGGCGCCTGCTGACGTCGTAGACATTAGCACCCTGGTCACGGTGAGGAGAAATCGACGGCCGTCCGGCGGACCGGGCGGCTCCCACGGCCGCCCACAGCACCACCTCCGGGCCCGGCAGCCAGGGGTACCGGCCGTCCGGGGCGACCAGCCAGCGGGCCGCGCCGGGGGTGTCGTCGCAGCTCAGGGGCGCGAGCGGGGGCACGGTCACGGCGTCGCCCGGGCCGTGGCACAGCAGCGGCGGCACCTCCCGGGCCCGCCGGGTGCCCCACTCCTCCCAGGCCAGCAGGGAGGGCAGCCGCTGGGCGGTGCCGGGGGCGGCGAAGAACAGCGTGCGGCCCCGGAACACCGCGACCGGGCCCGACCGCGATCCCGCGCCCCACAGCCGGCCCAGCATGCGGCGCCCGAACACCACCGGGGCGCTGACCACGTCGAAGACGGTGCCGCAGGGCAGGACCACCGGGGCGTCCGGGCGCTCCTGCCACAGGGCGAGCGTGCTGCGCGGGTGGGTTCCCGCCGAGGCGAGCCAGGCGACGGCGCCGAGGCTGTCACAGGTCACGTTCGGGGCACTGGTCGTCATGGCACCCAGATGTACAGCCCGTCAGCGAGCAACTTCGCTGAGTTGCGGAAAACCGGGACAGGACGGCCGAGGAGGAGTATCTTGCCCGCCCGGCATATGCCCCTGGCGGCCGGGAACGACCGCCGTGCCGCGCGCTACAACGAATCGGCCGACGTCCGCCCCTCGCCCTCGCCGCGCATCAGGTCCCGCCCGAACTCGACCATCTTCTTGGCATAGTCCTCGGTCCACTCCGCCCGCTCGGCGATGTCCGCCGGGGTCAGCCGGTCGAACCGGCGCGGGTCGGCGAGCTGGGCGGCGGCGACGGCCTGGAACTCCACGGCCCGGTCGGCCGCCGCGCGGAACGCCTGGGTCAGCTCCGTCGCCCGGGACAGCAGCTCCCGCGGATCCTCGATCGACTCCAGGTCGAAGAAGTGCTCGGGGTCCGAGGCCGCCTCCGCGGGCTCGAAGAGCAGGGGCGCGGGGCGTAGCCGCGGTTCGTTGCGACGCGGCGTGGGCTCCGCCATGTCTTGTCTCCTCCTCGTACGGTTCGCCGGCACCGCCTTCGGGTGGGCCACCGTCCATTGTCCCGCGCCCGCGCAAGGGACCCGGTGCGAGGAGATCCCGGGGTCACACCTGCACGAGCGGCTCCCGGGTGAACAGGCTGCCCAGGGTCGGCGCGTTCACCCGGCGGTCCGCCAGCCGCAGGGCCTCCCAGACCGTGACCTGGCTGGCGGTGAGCACCGGCTTGGCCAGCGCCTTCTCCAGCACGCCGAGGTGGGCGGCGGTGTGCAGGGCCGTGTCCGGCAGCAGGACGGCCTGGGCGTCGGGGGTGTCCGCCGCGCGCGCCAGGGCGAGCACCTCCTCCCGCCCCCAGCCGGCGACCTCGGCCGGGGCGGCGGCCGGGGAGCGCGGGCCGGTCACCTCCAGGCCGCCGGCCCGCAGGAAGTCCGTGAACAGGCCGGCGAGGTCCTCCGGGTAGGCCGCGGCGACGGCGACCCGTCGTACGCCCAGCTCGCGGGCCGCGTTGACGAAGCCGAAGGAGGTGGAGGAGGCGGGCATCCCGGCCAGCCGGGCCAGGGTGCGCACCTGCTCCTGGGCGCCCGCGAGGCCGTGGACGAAGCCGCCGCCGGCGCTGGCCCACACCACCGTCTCGGCGCCGGTCAGCCGCAGTGCCTCCACGCCCTCGGCGAACCGCTCGGCGGAGCCCAGCTCGCGCAGCGCCGCCGGCTCGCGGGTGTCCTCGCCGGGGTCGGTGTGGATCAGGTCCACCCGGATGTCGCTGCCCAGGAGCTGCTCGATGCGCGGATAGTCGTCCTCGGCACGGTGGCCCGGGTAGAGGAATCCGAGTGCGGTCATGTCCAGCCTTCCTGATGGTGGTCCGGCGGTACGGGCCGTCCCCGGGCGGGTGTGCCCGGCGGGCCCATGGCCCGGGTACCCCGAAGGCGCGGCACCGCGCCTTCGGGGTACGCGGCCGTGTTGACGGCGCCGCGTCCGGGTGCGAGCGTGGTCGGTCCGTGCACGGTCCGCGCAGGTCAGACCTTCGGGAGCCGCCCGCATGACACCGTCGTCCCCCACCGTGCTGGTCCTCGACGCCGATCCCCCGCCCCGGCTCGGCCGCCTGACCGGACGCGCCCGGATCGTGCGCACGGACGAGGCGCACCTGGCTCAGCGGCTGCCCGCCGCGGATGTCCTGCTCGTGTGGGACTTCACCTCGCACGCGGTGCGCGAGGCGTGGCCGGGGGACGGACCCCGGCCGCGCTGGGTGCACACGGCGAGCGCGGGCGTGGACCATCTGATGTGCCCGGAGCTGGCCGCGTCGGACACGGTGGTGACCAACGCGCGCGGGATCTTCGAGCAGCCGGTGGCCGAGTATGTGGCGGCCCTGGTGCTGGCGGTCGCCAAGGACCTGCCGCGCACCCTGGCCCACCAGCGGGAGCACACCTGGGTGCACCGGGAGACCCGGCGGGTGGCGGGCACGCACGCGTGCGTGGTCGGCTCGGGGCCCATGGGCCGGGCGATCGTGCGGGCCCTGAAGGCCCTGGAGGTGCGGACGGCGCTGGTCGGGCGGGTGCCGCGGACCGGGATACACGGCCCGGACGACCTGGACCGGCTGATCTCCCGCGCGGACTGGGTGATCGCGGCGGCGCCGCTGACCGAGCGGACGTACCGCATGTTCGACACGCACCGGTTCGGTGTGATGCAGCCCTCGGCGTTCTTCGTGAACGTCGGCCGGGGCGGCCTGGTGGACGAGGAGGCCCTCGTCCACGCGCTGGAGCGGCGCTGGATCGCGGGCGCGGCCCTGGACGTGTTCGCCACCGAACCGCTGCCCGGGGACAGCCCGTTGTGGAAACTGCCGGGGCTGATCGTGTCCCCGCACATGAGCGGCGACACCTTCGGGTGGCGCGATCGGCTCGGTGCGCAGTTCGTGGAGTTGTACGAGCGGTGGGCGGCGGGCAGACCTCTGCCGAACGTGGTCGACAAGACGCGCGGCTATGTGCCCGGCCGCTGAAGGCCCCGCGCCGGTCCCCCGGAGGGTGCGTGCGGCTCACCGACCTCACGGCCGTGCGGCTCCTGGAGGGTGACCGCACGGGCGAGTTCGGCCCGGTGGAGGTGACCGGGCAGGTGCTGGAGCGGGCGCGGCGGATCCAGCCGGAGGTGAACGCGCTCGCCCGGGCCCGTGAGTCCCGGGCCCGCCGGAGACGCGGGGAGCCGGCCGCCACCGCCGTGCTCCGACACCCGCCGGGCGGGCGCAACAGGCGGTCGGGGCAGGGCACATCACCCGGTCCGGGCGAGACGGTGACGAATCGCCCGGCCGGCAGAACCGGGGTGCATAGCCGGATTACGTCTGGGTAGCCGCGCCGCCATGGCTGCACCACGTGGGAACGACGCACACACCATACGGCCGGAACGCAGACACACCCGGCGCTCCGTGCTGGCGGGACTCGCGGCGTTCGGCGCGCTGGGCGCGGCGGGCTGCACACGGGTGGCGTCGGCGTCCGGGAAGGACGGCGGCGACCTGCTGGAGCGGCTGCGCGCCCAGGGTGTCGTACGGCTCGGGATCGCCGGCGAGGTCCCCTTCGGGTACATCGACCGGGACGGCAGGCTCACCGGGGAGGCACCCGAGCTGGCCCGGGCCGTCTTCGGGCGGCTCGGGGTGGAGCGGGTGCAGCCGGTGCCGACCGAGTTCGGCTCGCTGATCCCGGGGCTGAACGCCCAGCAGTTCGACGTGGTGGCCGCCGGGATGTACGTCACCCCGGACCGCTGCGAGCAGGTCATCTTCGCGGACCCCGACTACCAGATGCCGGACGCGTTCATCGTGCCCAAGGGCAATCCGCTCGGGTTGCGGACCTACGCGGACGCGCTGCGCCGGCACGCGAAGATCGCCACCGGCACCGGGTACGCGCAGATCCAGCACGCCGTGGAGGCGGGCTTCAAGGAGAACGACCTGGTCATCGTCCCGGACCAGGTGGCCGGGCTGAACGCCGTGGAGTCCGGGCGGGTCGACCTGTTCGCGGCCACGGCGGTCACCGCGCGGATGGTCGCGCGGGGCTCCGCCAAGGCCGAGTCGACCAAGCCGTTCGTCGCGCTCGTGGACGGCAAACCGAAGGCGGACGGCGGCGCGTTCGCGTTCCGGCCGACCGAGACCCGGCTGCGGGACGCCTTCAACGCCGAGCTGCACAAGCTGCGCCGCAGCGGGGAGCTGTACCGGATCGTACGGCCCTTCGGCTTCACCGAGGCGGAGATGACGACCCTGACCGCGAAGGAGCTGTGCCGCCGATGACCGCGGGGCTGTGGAAAATCATCCTCCAAGGGGTCGGCGTCACCCTCCAGTTGCTGGTGTACAGCGCGCTGCTGGCCGCCGCGATGTCCTTCGTCGCCGGTGCCGCGCGCACCCACCGCTCGCGGCTGGTCCGCTTCGTCGCCGGCCTGTACACCGAGGTGTTCCGGGGCACCTCGGCGCTGGTGATGATCTTCTGGGTGTTCTTCGTGCTGCCGGTCGCCTTCGGCTGGCAGCTGGTGCCGATGTGGGCGGGCACGCTCGCGCTGGGCCTGACCTACGGCGCGTACGGCGCCGAGATCGTGCGCGGTGCGCTGGCGGCGGTGGACCCGGCGCAGCGCGAGGGCGGGATCGCGCTCGGCTTCACGCCCTGGCAGCGGCTGCGGCTGATCCTTCTGCCGCAGGCGGTGCCGGAGATGATCCCGTCCTTCTCCAACCTGCTGATCGAACTACTCAAGGGCACCGCGCTGGTGTCCATCACGGGCATGGGCGACCTGGCCTTCAGCGGCAACCTGGTCCGGCTCGCCCTCCAGCAGAGCGCCCAGATCTACGGGTACCTGCTGCTGATCTATTTCGTGATCGCGTTCCTGCTCACCCGCGGGATGCGCGGTCTGGAGCGCCGGCTGAAGGCGGAGGTGGCCCGATGACCTGGGACTGGGGAGCGGTCGCCGACTTCCTGCCGTACTTCGGCAAGGGGCTCGTCGTCACGCTGGAGGCGCTGGCCCTGGGGTCGCTGATCTCGTTCGCGCTGGGTCTGGTGTGGACGCTGCTGATGCGGGCGCCGACCCGGTGGGTGCGCTGGCCGGTGGGGGTCTTCACGGAGTTCGTGCGGGACACCCCGCTGCTGGTGCAGCTGTTCTTCCTGTTCTACGTGCTGCCCGAGGCGGGGGTGACCCTGTCCCCGCTGACCACCGGGGTCCTCGGGCTCGGGCTGCACTACTCCACGTACACGATGCAGGTCTACCGGGCCGGCATCGAGGCGGTGCCGGCGGGTCAGTGGGAGGCCGCGACGGCACTGAGCCTGCCGGTGCGGCGCACCTGGACGGCGGTGGTGCTGCCGCAGGCGGTGCGCCGGGTGGTGCCGCCGCTCGGCAACTACGTGATCGCGATGCTGAAGGACACGCCGATGCTGATGACGATCGGCGTGCTGGAGATGCTGGGCCGGGCGCGGCTCGTCTCCCAGCAGCACTTCCAGTTCACCGAGCCGCTGACGGTGATCGGGATCGCCTTCGTCGTCGTGTCGTATCTGGCCTCCCTTCTTCTGCGCACCCTGGAGCGACGCCTTGTCCGTTGAGACCAGCAAGCAGCCGGCCGTGACCGGCACCGTGCCGACCGAGCTGATCCGCATCGAGGGGGTGACCAAGCGGTTCGGGGAGAACACCGTCCTGGACGGGCTGGACCTGTCCGTGGACGCGGGGCGGCACGTCACCCTGATCGGGCCCTCCGGCTCCGGCAAGACCACGATCCTCAGACTGCTGATGACCCTCGCCGAGCCGGACGAGGGCACGATCACGGTGGCCGGGCAGCGGCTGTTCCCGGCGCCGGAGAAGCAGGTCCGGGAGGTCCGCAAGAAGATCGGGATGGTGTTCCAGCAGTTCAACCTGTTCCCGAACATGTCGGTGCTGCGCAACCTCACCGAGGCGCCGGTCCGGGTGCTCGGCCTGTCGAAGGACGAGGCCGAGGCGCGGGCACGGGAGCTGCTGGACCTGGTGGGGCTGGCCGACAAGTGCGACGCGAAGCCGACCCGGCTGTCCGGCGGGCAGCAGCAGCGGGTGGCGATCGCCCGGGCGCTGGCGATGCGGCCCCAGGTGCTGCTGCTGGACGAGGTGACCTCCGCGCTCGACCCGGAGCTGGTCGCGGGCGTGCTCGACCTGCTGCGGGACATCGCGCGCAGCACCGACATCACGATGCTGTGCGTGACCCACGAGATGGGGTTCGCCCGGGACATCTCCGACCAGGTACTGATGTTCGACGCGGGCCGGGTCATCGAGGCGGGCCCGCCGGAGAAGATCTTCGGCGACCCGGAGCGGGAGCGGACCCGGGAGTTCATCAGCGCGGTGCTGTGAGCGGCGGGGTCCGCCGGCGGACCGGCCGGTACATGCCTATGGCATATGCCAGCGGATCTCGCCGCCGGTGGGAGCGCGCACACGAAGGGGCTTCTTCTCGCCGACACCCTCTTCCCGGGGGTCCCCGCGCGGCTATCGTGGACACGATCCGACCCGGATCGCGGCCGAGGGGGACCCATGAGTTTCAAGCCGACCGCCCCGTACCACTGCGCCCAGGAAGCCCTGCGGGTGCTGGAGACCGTCTCCGGCCACCCGGCCGGCATCACCGCCGCCGAGCTGGCCCGCCGCACCGGCCTGGGCCCCGGGCGGCTCACCGGCCTGCTGCGGATGCTGCGCCGCGAGGGCTACGTCCAGGAGATCGCCGACAGCGCGTACGTCACCGGCGAGACCCTGCGCCGGCTCGGCTCGGCGCACGACCGGGAGCGGGCCCTGCGCGACAAGCTCCAGCAGAACCTGGACCGGCTGCGCGACGCGGTCGGCGCCGCCGTCTACCTCAGCCGGTACGTGGACGGCGAGGTCCGCGTCACCCAGTACGCCGCCGGGCCGGCCACCCCGGCGGTCAACGAGTGGGTGGACTTCCGCTGCTCCGCCCACGCCACGGCCGTCGGCAAGAGCCTGCTGACCCAGCTGGACGCCAACGCCCGCCGGGACCACCTGGCCCGGCACAGGATGGCCCGGCTCACCTCGCGCACGATCACCAGCGACAAGCTGCTGCTGTCCCGGCTGGAGGCCCAGCCGCCGTCGGCGCCGGTGCTCGACCTCCAGGAGTACGCGGTCGGCACGGTCTGCGCCGCCGTACCGGTCACCGCGGGCTCCACGGTCGGCTGCCTCGCCCTGTCGCTGCCGGTGCGCGACGCCCACCGGCTGAAGCGGGCCGCGGAGACCCTGAACCGCAAGGCGGCACCGGTCCTGCTCTCGCTGGCGATCTAGGGTCGCCGGGGTGGTCACGAGCACCCCTTCGGACCAGGTAGTATTTTCTTCGTCGCCGGCCGCGGGAAGGAAAAACCCGAGGCAGGCGGGAGTCATGCGCCGCTAGCTCAGTTGGTTAGAGCAGCTGACTCTTAATCAGCGGGTCCGGGGTTCGAGTCCCTGGCGGCGCACCTGGGAAAGGCCCCTCGCCTCGGCGGGGGGCCTTTCGGTATGCGCTCAGAAGGTGACGTCCGAGCAGGCGTAGAACGCGTTGCCCGTGTCGGCGATCGTCCACACCGAGACGATGACGTGGTGCCCGCTCAGGCCGGACGGCAGGGTGCCGCTGTGGCTGAGCGTGGACGGCGGCTGCTGGCCGCCGTAGGGCACCGTCAGGAACGGCGTGAGGTTGAGGTCGGAGCGGGCGAGGTTGTGGGTCTGGTTCCAGCCCGGCTTGGTGATGTAGTACTTGAAGTCCGTCGTGGCGTGCCTGGCGGTGAACTGCCAGCGGAAGCCGTACGACTGGCCGCCCGTCACCTTCGTGGTCGGCCAGGCCGCGCCGGACGGCGTCTTCGGCGCGCTGAGCTGGGCGAACTGCCCCAGCCCGGCGTTGCAGATCTGGCCGTCGGCGGGTCCGCCGGCCGGGAAGCCCTTGGGGCCCTCGACACTCTGCGGCTCCCACTGGATCTGGCCGCAGTTGGTCACGGTGCCGTTCTGACAGAGCTTCTGCCTGCTGATGGGGAGATCGGTGTAGCCATGGCCGCTGGCACCGCCGGTGGAGAGCGCGAACGCTCCGGCGGTCACCGCGCCCAGTACGACCGCGGACAACTTGGTCTTGGTGCGCATGCTGCCGCTCCTGGGGAACGTGGGGTGTTCTGGGAGTTCGGTGCGCCGTGCAGGTAGGTCTAGACCAAGTCTCAGATTATTGCCGTTAGTTGAACGTGTCCATACCAATCGCGCAGAGGTTCGTCGCGCCGCTACACCGGCTCCCCGCGCCCCGAGCAGAACGCCACCGTCAGGTCCCGGACCAGCACCTTGCGGTCGTAGTCGTCCAGTTCGACCAGACCGCGCGTGGTCAGCCGGGTCACCGTGTCCTCCACCGAGTCCACCACCGAGCCGAGCAGGCTCGCCCGCTGCCGGGCGTCCAGCGCGGCGATCCGGCGCCGGTGCACCGCGGCGGCCACCTCGGGGGCGTACTCCACCCGGACCGGCTGCACCGAGAACACCTCCACCCCCACCGGCGCGGTCTCCTCGGCCACCAGCCGGGTCAGCGCGTCCCCGGCCGCCGTCGTCCCGCCCCGCGCGCCGCCCGCCGGCTCCACCGGCACCCTCGCCAGCGCCGCCTCCACACACGCGCGCAGATACGTCTCGTGGTCGTCGACGCCAAGCAGGGCCCGCGCGGTGTCCCGCACCCGCCACACCACCAGCACCACCACCCGCAGCGCCATCCCGTCCGGGTCCACCGCCGGCATCGCCTCGCTGCGCCAGTGCCGCAGCCGCACATCCACCCGGCGGCGCGGCACCAGCGGATTCACCCACAGCAGCCCGGTGCGCCGGACCGTCCCCCGGTACCGCCCGAACAGCCCCAGCACCCAGGCCCGCCCGGCCCGCCCCCGGGTCAGCCCGCCGAACCCGGCCGCGCCCAGCAGCCCGGACCCGGCGTAAGCGGCCCAGTGGGCCAGGCCGAGTCCGGAACCGGTGCCCGCCGGCAGCCCCAGCGCCCGGCCCGCCGGCGGCAGCAGCCCCGCCCACCAGGTGGTGACCAGCGCGCCGGTGAGCCCGCAGGCCCCCGCGAACAGCCCGGCCGCCCCGGGCAGCACCCGCGCCGGGCGCTCCGCGAGCTCCGGGTCGGTCTCCGGCAGCGGCCGGCGGCGCACCGGCACCGGGCGGCCGGGCCGGGGCCGCTCACCGGTGCCCTGCCGGCGGCCCACCAGCGCCGGTGCGAGCGGCACCCGCACCGGGTCGGGACCGTCGCGGAAGAGCAGGTGGACGGGGATCTCGGTGGTCGCCTCGTTCTGGATCAGCCGGGGCGGCCGGACACCGGCACCGGGGGCGGCACCGTCCGACTGCCCCTCGGACTCGGGCGGGGTGTGGGATGTGGTCGTACTCATGCGTGCTCCAGCCTCCGCGCCAGACGCGTCATGAACAGGGGGGTGGACGAGAGAACGTGCCCGGTCCGGGAACGGGAAGGCGGTCCGGGAAGGGGCGGGGAAGAAAAAAGGGGCCTAGGCGAACAGGCGGCGCCAGGTCTCCGGCCCCGGATGACCGTCCGCGGCGCCGCCCCGCCAGCCCTGGGACCGCTGGAACGCCTCGACGGCCCTGCGGTCCGCCTCGCCCCAGCGCGGGCCGGGGTCGTCGGCGTAGAACCGGCCGTACCCCTTGTGCGCCAGCCGGGCGCGGAGCCGGGCGACGTGGTCGTTGGCCGCGCCGGGCCGGAAGAAGGCCGCGCCCGGATAGGGCACCGCCGTCCTCGCGCCGCCGGCCGCCCGGGCGCCGGCCGCGCCCTGCGGCAGGCCCTTGTAGCGGTAGGGGACGTACTTGTCGGAGTTGCTCCAGTAGGCGTAGGGGGTGGTCTGGCGGCGGGCGTGCGGGGGTGTCTGCTCGTAGGCCGTGTACGAGGTGTGCTTGTCGTCCGTCCAGCCGCCGAAGATCACTACGTGGGAGCCCTTCTCGGGGTTGTCGGGGTTGTGGAACAGCAGGATGTCCCCCTGTTCCAGCTCCGCCTTGGTGATCTTCACGCCGAACTCGCCGAGGCTGCCGGTCCACTCGTTGTTCGGCAGGCCCCAGGCCATGGAGACATAGCCCGAGCAGTCCTGCCGGTAGCCGTCGGACCAGAAGGCCGTCATGCTGTACGGCACCTTGGCGTCCACCCAGGTCTTGGCGCGCTTGATGATGTCGGCGCGGGTGGTGGCCGGGATCGGTTCGGCGGGGGTCTTCTCGGGGCCGCCCGGTCTGCCGTACAGCGGGGCCCAGGGGCCCTGCGGGGTGGCGAACTCCTCGTCGCCGGGCAGCGCCGCGCGGTGCGGGGCCTGGCCGGGGGCGGCGATGGCGACGGCCGGGGGCAGCGCGCCGAGGGCGGCGGAGGCGGCGGTCACGACCACGGCGGCGCGGGCCGCCGGGCGGGCGAGGCCGGGGTACGGGCGGGGGGAGCTGTGCCGGGAGAGACGGCAACCGGGGCAGAGGCAGTCGCTCGCGGGGTCGACTTCCTCGAACATCGGAGCGGTCATGCGATCTGCCTCACATTCTGGGAGATGTGTCCGCGAGTGCGCACGTTGATCAGTTTCCCAACCGCCTTGAAAACGCGCATTCTGACGGTCCGAATGATGTACGCGGGGCCCCCACCCGGGGTACGGGCCACCGAAAAACGGTCCGGAGCACTCTCAAACCTCCGGTAGAGTTTTCTCCGTCAGCAGGCGCCGCTAGCTCAGTTGGTTAGAGCAGCTGACTCTTAATCAGCGGGTCCGGGGTTCGAGTCCCTGGCGGCGCACCGACGGAAAAGCCCCCCGCCTCGGCGGGGGGCTTTTCGTCTGCCCGGGGTGCGGACGGGCGGTTACGCTCTGGCCATGGCAGCCCGGGACCTTCAGGAGCGGATCAAGAAGCTGATCGTGGACCGGCGGCTGCCCTCGGGTGCCCCGCTGCCCACCGAGCCGGAGCTGATGCGGCTGCTCGGGGCGAGCCGGAACTCGGTGCGGGAGGCCCTGAAGGCGCTCCAGGCGATGGGCATCGTGGAGATCCGGCACGGCTTCGGGACGTACGTCGGCTCCATGTCGTTCGCGCCGATGATCGAGGGGCTGGCCTTCCGGACCGTGGCCGGCCACTACCGGGGCGAGGACTCGCTGCTCCAGCTGCTGGAGCTGCGCGAGGCCGTGGAGACGGGGCTGGTGTCCCGGCTGGCCGGACGGCTGGAGGAGGCGGACCTGGCCGAGCTGGACGCGCTGGTGGACCGGATGGAACGGCAGGCCGCCGAGGGCACCGGGCTCGCCGAGACCGACCGCGCCTTTCACGCCACGCTGTACCGGGGCCTGGACAACGTGCTGCTCGGCGAGGTGCTGGAGGCGTTCTGGGACGCCTTCCACCGGGTGCGGCGCGATCTGGCGGCGGCACCGCAGGACCCCCGGGTCACCTGCCGCCAGCACCGGGAGATCGTGGACGCGGTGCGCTCCGGGGACTCGCTGCGGGCCGAGCGCGCCATAAGGGACCACTTCGGCAACCTGCGCACCCGCCTGTCCCAGGCGCCGACGGCCACCCCCTGACCGCTCATCCCGACACGCCCGTCAGGTACGAGGAGACGACCACGTTCGCGGTGTAGCTGCCGTCGGCCCGGTCGAAGGAACCCCCGCAGGTGATCAGGCGCAGCTCGGCGCGGCCGGGCCGGCGCGGGCCGTACGCCTGGTGGGCGTCGAAGCCGTCGCGGGGCAGGACCCGGATGTCGTCCACGGTGAACTCGGCGACCTTGCCGTCCGCGCGGACCACCCGCACGGTGTGGCCCGGCTTGAGGCTGCTGAGCCGGTAGAAGACGGCCGGCCGGGTCGTGGTGTCGACGTGGCCCACCAGCAGGGCCGCCCCGGCCGCGCCGGGCTTCGGGCCGGCGCCGTACCAGCCGACCACACCCGGCTGGTCGTAGGGCGGCGGGTCGATCGCGCCCCGGGCGTCCAGCCCGCGGGTCACCACCGGGGCCGTCACGCCCAGCGCGGGGATGTCGACGCGCTGGGGCACCGCGTCGGGCAGCGGCCGGGCCGCGCCGGGCAGCCGGGCGGGGTCGCCGGCGCGGCCCGCGGCGAACACGTCGCCCGTGGCGGCGCCGTCCGCGCCGCGCGTCACATCGGTCACCCCGCGTCCCCACAGCCACAGTCCGCACAGCAGCAGTGCCCAGGTCAGGGCGGTGACCAGCCGCCCGGTACCACCGCCGTGCCCCTGCTCACCGGACACGGGCGGTCAGCGGCCGGAGCGGGTGGAGCGGGTGCGGCGGGCGCGCAGTCCGACGGCGAGCGCGGCGAGGCCGGCCAGCGCCAGGCCGGTCACCGCCTGGCCGGTGTCGGGGCCGGAGCCGCTGGTGGCGACGGTGGCGAAGTGCGCGGTGCCGCCGCCGCCCGCCGGGACCGGGGCGATCGGGGAGGCGGCGGCGGTGGCCGGGGCGATGGGCGCGGCGGGGCGGGCGCCGTCCGGCCCGCCGACCGTGAGGCTGCCGGTGATCACCCGGTCGCCGCAGACGGCCTTCACGGTGTAGGCGCCCGGCTCCAGGTCGGAGCGGACCCGGGTCTCGCCGGTCAGGGCGCCCCCGCCGCCGGTCAGGCGGGCGTCGGAGACGAAGGCGGCCGAGGCGGCGCTGCCCTGCCCGCCCGCGCAGCCCTCGGTGCGCACGGTGAGATCGGCGCCGGGCGCCGGGGAGGCGGGGGTCACGGCGACCGAGCCGCCGCCGTCCGCCGCGTGCGCCGCGGGGACGGCCGCGGCGAGCGCGGCGGCGAGGATTGCGGTACGGACAGTGAGGCGTAGTGAGCCCATCGTGAACCTCCAGTTATCTGGAGGCTCCCCCGCACCGGGCGCCTCCGCATCCTCGGGAGGCGCCCTGCTGCTCCGAACGGGTGAGACGGGGTTTCGGCCGGGTGGAACCCGCTGCCGGAACCGCCCGGGCCGCGCCGCTCAGACCAGGTCGACCAGGTCCGCGATGGAGTCGACGACCTGGGACGGGCGGAACGGGTAGCGGTCGATGTCGGCGGGCTGGGTGACGCCGGTCATCACCAGGAAGGTGCGCATCCCGGCCTCCAGGCCCGCGAGCACGTCGGTGTCCATCCGGTCCCCGATCATCGCCGAGGTCTCGGAGTGCGCGCCGACCGCGTTCAGCCCGGCCCGCATCATCAGCGGGTTGGGCTTGCCGACGAAGTACGGCTTCTTGCCGGTGGCGGCGGTGATCAGCGCGGCGACCGAGCCGGTGGCGGGCAGGTCGCCCTCGGTGGAGGGGCCGACGTTGTCGGGATTGGTGGCGATGAACCGGGCGCCGTTGTTGATCAGCCGGACGGCCTTGGTCAGCGCCTCGAAGGAGTAGGTGCGGGTCTCGCCGAGGATCACGAAGTCGGGCTCGTGGTCGGTGAGGATGTAGCCGATGTCGTGCAGGGCGGTGGTCAGGCCCGCCTCGCCGATGACGTAGGCGCTGCCGCCGGGCCGCTGGTCGTTCAGGAACTGGGCGGTGGCCAGCGCCGAGGTCCAGATGTTCTCCACCGGCACGTCCAGGCCCATCCGGCGCAGCCGGGCGTGCAGATCGCGGGCGGTGTAGATGGAGTTGTTGGTGAGCACCAGGAAGGGCCGGCCGGACTCGCGCAGCTTCTTCAGGAAGGCGTCGGCCCCGGGAATGGGCACGCCCTCGTGGATCAGGACGCCGTCCATGTCGGTGAGCCACGACTCGATGGGCTTGCGGTCTGCCATGTGCTGCGTCTCCTGGCCTGCGTGCGAACGGAAAACGGGGGGCGCCGGAACCACGGCGTACCGACGCCCCCAGCCTAGTCAGGACACGCCGATCCGGACCCCGTCGATCACCCAGTACCAGTTGTTGCCGCCGGTGTAACGGAACCGGACCCGGGCGCTGGTGGCGCCCGCCGGGACCTGGAGGGTGACGGTCTCGGTGCGCGAGGGCACGTCGGCGGTGTACGTCCGCACCGTCACCGGGGTGCCGCCGTCGTAGGAGACGAGGACCTCGCCCTTCTGCGGGGACTCGTGCCGGTAGTACGTGGTGTACGTCAGCACGGCCGTGCCGCCGCCGGTGACCGGGTAGGCGGGGCTGACCAGGGTGGAGTCGAAGGTGCCGGTGAAGGACTTGTCGGTCCACTCGTCGCCGTCGGCGACCGCGAAGACGTTCCGGGCGCGGATGTTGGACTCGCGGTTCTGGTCGCGCTGGGCCTGGGTCCAGAACTCGTCGGTGGTGAAGGACCAGCCGCGCCACTCGGTGACCCCGCCGCCGCCCATCGCCGAGTTGTCGACGGACCAGCCGGGCGGCGGGGTGTGGGTGAAGCCGACGAGGGCCGCCGGGATGCCGGTCTCGTCCACGCGGGTCGCGAGCGAGCCGCGCAGGGCGTCGAAGTCGTCCGGGGTGGGCTGCTGGACGGGCCGGCCGTCCAGCCCCCAGGCGGGGTCGAGGGGGATGCCGAGGTGGGCGAGGGCGGAGGCGGCGACGTCCGGCATCTTCACGTCGTGGCGCACCGATCCGGGCGCGAGCGCCGAGCCGGTGGCGATGAGGAACGTCTGCCGCTCCTGGAGGGTGGAGCCGCCGTGGCCGCCGGCGTCGGTGTGGCCGTGGTCGGCGGTGACCATGATCAGCCAGTCCTCGGCGGCGTACGACGGCCGGGCCTTCACCGCGGCCACGATCTGCCCCACCTGGGCGTCGGCGCCCTTGATGGCGTCGAGGTACTGCTGCGAGGCGGCGCCGTAGGTGTGGCCGGCGTGGTCGATGTTGTCCAGGTGGACGAAGACCGCGTCCGGGTTCCCGTCCCGCAGCCGGGCGACCGCGCGGGAGGTGGTGCCGGTGTCGTACTCGGCGCTCGGGGTGGAGACGCGGGTGTCGACCTTCGCGGAGAACACGGTGTCGGTGAGCGGCGTCCAGGAGGCGACGGCGTACGTGGACAGGGCCGGGTTCGCGGTCTCGGCGCGGGTGAGGAAGTCCGGGTACTGGGTGAACCGGGCGCTGGTGAAGGCGTTGTCCCTCACGTTGTGCTTGTCGGGCCAGACACCGGTGATGATCGTCGACCAGCCGGGGCCGGACAGGGTCGGGGCGAGCGGGTTGGCGTAGATGCTGCTGGGCGCGGTGAGCCCGGCCGCCATCAGGGCGTCCAGGTTCGGCGCGTCGGCGTCCTTGATCCGGCTGAGCAGGGCCCCGTCCAGGCCGATGACCAGCACCTTCGGGGCCCGGGCCGCGGCCCGGGCGACGGCCGTGAACGACCCGGCGGTGGCGGCCGCGGCGGCGGACAGGAGGAGGGAGCGGCGGGAGAGGTGGGGCACGGGTTCCTCCGGAGGAAGAGGGGCGGACGTGCGTACGGGCATGGCGACGCCCCGGTGGTGCCAGGGGCGTGCGGTCCCGCGGTGCGGGGCTGTCTACGGCCGCGCGGCGGGGAAATCAACTGCCGGTCGCGGACTTCCAGTCCTCGACGTAGGCGCTGAGGTTCTTCTCGATGTCGTTCCAGTCGGGTTCGAAGACCTCCACGCCGTCCATCAGCCGGGTCAGCGCGACCGCGTTGGCGTCGGTGGCCTCGACGTCCTGGCGGGCGGTGAAGCCGCCGCCGATCGCGCTGACCTCCTGCTGCTGCTTGCGGGCGAGCATGAAGTCGAGCAGCTTCTTTCCGTTGGCGCTGTGCGGGGCCTTGGTGACCAGGCCGGCCGCGTACGGCAGGGCGAACGTGGTGGGCTTGCCGTCGGTGCCGGCCGGGAACCAGATGCCGAGGTTCGGCATGGTCTTGGTCTGGGCGTAGTTCATCTGCACATCGCCGTTGGCGACGAGGAGTTCGCCCTTGTCCACCTTGGGGGCGAGCTTGCCGGTGGAGGCGGACGGGCCGACGTTGTTGGTCTGGAGCCTCTTCAGATAGGCGAGGGCCCGCTCCTTGCCGCCGAAGTCGTGCATCGCCTTGATGAGTACGGCCGTTCCGTCGCCGGCGACGCCCGGGGTGGAGTACTGGAGCTTGTTCCTGTAGCGGGCGCCGAGCAGTTCGTCCCAGGTCTTCGGGGGCTGCTTCAGCTCCTTCTTGTTGTAGACGAACCCGAAGTAGTTGGTGACGACCGAGGTCCAGGTGGAGTCGGCGGCCTTGTCGGCGCCCGCGACCTGGTCGGCGCCGGCCGGGGCGTACTTCTGCAGCAGGCCCTTGCCGGCGGCCTGCTGGATGAACGGCGGCAGGGTGACCAGCACATCGGCCTGCGGGTTGCCGCGCTCGCGGACGGCGCGCTGCACCATCTCGCCGGAGCCGCCCTCGACGTACTTCACCTTGATGCCGGTCTGCTTCTGGAAGTCCTCGAAGACCTGGTCGTACCAGCCGTCGCCGTTCTCGCCCTTGAGGCCGTCGGCGCTGTAGACGGTGACGACCTTGGCGTCGGAGGCGGCGGAGGAGCCGCAGGCGGACAGCGCGGGCGCGGCGATCAGGGCGAGGGCCACGGCGAGCGGGACGCGGTTTCTGGGCATGGCGGAGCGGTCTCCTGGCGAGGTGACGGGGGTGATCCGGGGAGGGTTCAGCGGTAGGAGGCCCGGGTGCGGACCCGGGAGACGGCGAACAGGACGAGCAGGGTTGCCGCCATCAGGACCACGGCGACGGCGGACCCGGTGAACAGGGCGCCCCGGTCGGTGGCCGCGTAGACCAGCACGGGCAGCGGGGTCCAGTCCGGCGGGTAGAGCATCATCGTGGCGCTCAGCTCGCCCATGGACAGGGCGAAGCACAGGCCGGCGGCGGCGGTCAGGGAGGGCAGCAGCAGCGGCAGCCGCACCCGGAACAGGATGTAGGCGGGGCGGGCGCCGAGGGAGGCGGCGGCCTGTTCGTAGGCCGGGTCCAGGCGGGTCAGGGCGGCCGACACCGACTGGTGGGCGAAGGCGGTGACCAGCACGGTGTGGGCGGTGATCACGATCCACCGGGTGCCGTTGAGCAGCAGCGGCGGCTGGGAGAACGCCACCAGCACCGCGAGGCCCACCACCACCGACGGCACGGCGACCGGCAGCACGAACAGGGCGTCCAGTACCCGGCGGTGGCGTTTCCTCAGGGCGGCCCCGGCCAGCGCGGCCCAGGTGCCTGCGGTCAGCGCGAGCAGGCTGGCGGCGACCGCCGTGACCAGGCTGGTGGTGAGCGCCTGGAGGGCCTCGCCGCGGGTGGCGGAGCGGTAGTGGTCCAGGGTGGGGCCGGAGGGCAGGGCACCGGACCAGTGGGTGGCGAAGGAGGCGCCCAGGATGACCAGCAGCGGCAGCGCGAACAGCGGCAGGAACAGGACGAGGAACACCGCCCAGGCGGCCCATCTGGCCTTGCGGCTATGCACCAGCACGACGGCTCACCACCCGGTACAGGCCGTACAGGCCCACGGAGATCAGGACGTTGACGACGGCGACCGCGCAGGCGCCCGGGTAGTCGGACTCCAGGATCGCCTTGCCGTAGACGAGCATCGGCAGGGTGGTGACCCCCTTCGCGCCGGTGAACAGCACGATCCCGAACTCGTTCAGGCACAGCACCAGGACCAGGCTGCCGCCGGCCGCGAGCGCGGGCAGCGCCTCGGGCAGGATCACCCGCCGGACGATGCGGGGCGCCCGCGCCCCGAGCGAACTGGCCGCCTCCAGCTGGGCGGTGTCGAGCTGCGCGAACGCGGCGAGCAGCGGACGCATCACGAACGGCGTGAAGTAGGTGACCTCCGCCAGCAGCACGCCCCAGGGCGTGGTGAGGAACTGGAAGGAGCCGACGACGCCCGTGCCGCCGTACAGGAACAGCAGCGCCAGCGTGATCAGGAAGGACGGGAAGGACAGGTACACGTCGATGAACCGGGCCACCGCCCTCGCGCCGGGGAACGGCACGAACGCGATGACCAGCGCCAGCAGGAACCCCAGGAGCAGACAGCCGGCGGTGGCGGCCAGCGCCAGCCACACGGTGGTCCACAGCGCGTGCCGGAACGCTTCCGAGGCGAAGACGTCGGCGTACGCCTGGAGGGAGGTGCCGCCGGTGTCGGGCCGCAGGGACTGGCGGACGACGAGGGCGAGGGGGTAGAGGAAGAAGAGGACGAGGGCGGCTACTGGTGGAAGGGCCCAGGCAAGCGCCCCGAAGGGGCGCGGGCCCGTCTTCGATTTGCGGCTGCCGCCGCGTGGGCGCGCCCGGCCACGGACCACCTTCGGATTCCCGACAACCTCAGCCATGGCTGACTCCCGCGGGCAGCAGCACCCCGTCGTCGGGCGCGAAGTGCAGGTCCACCGTGTCCCCGAGGGCCGGCGGAGCCTTCAGTTCGCGTACGTCCGCCATCACCGTGTGCCCGTCGACCTCGACGTACAGCCGGTGCGTGGCGCCGCGCCACTGGATCTCCCGTACGGTGCCCGGGAGCCGGTTGGGTCCCTCGCCCAGCCCGACCAGGTGCGGCCGTACGCAGAGCGTGGCACGGGCGCCCACGGCGGCCCCGGCCGTGTCGAGCTTCAGCTCGGTGCCCGCGAGGGACACCCCGCCGGCCGTCACGGTCACCGGGACCAGGTTGGCGCCGCCCACGAAGGACGCGGTGAAGGCGTCGGTAGGCGCCCGGTACAGCTCCCTCGGCGTGCCGCACGCCCGCAGCCGGGCCGAGTCCATCACCGCGATCCGGTCGGCCAGGGTCAGCGCCTCGACCTGGTCGTGGGTGACGTACAGCATCGACACGTCGGGCAGTTCGCGGTGCAGCCGGGCGAGTTCGGTGAGCATGCCGGAGCGCAGCCGGGCGTCCAGCGCGGACAGCGGCTCGTCCAGGAGGAGCACGCGGGGCCGGATGGCGAGCGCGCGGGCGATCGCGACGCGCTGCTGCTGCCCGCCGGACAGCTCGCGCGGGTGGCGGCGGGCGTAGCCGGCCATGCCGGTCAGCTCCAGCGCCTCGGCGACCCGCTGCCGTATCTCGCCCTTGGGGGTGCGGCGGGCCTTGAGCCCGAAGGCCACGTTCTCGTCCACGCGCAGGTGCGGGAAGAGGGCGTAGCTCTGGACGACCATGCCGATGCCGCGCCGGTACGGCGGGAGGTCCGTCACGTCCTCGCCGCCGAGGTACACCCGCCCGGACGCGGGCCGCACGAACCCGGCGACCGCCCGCAGCGCGGTGGTCTTGCCGGATCCGGACGGTCCGAGGAGCGCCATGACCTCGCCGGGCTCGACGGTCAGGTCGAGGGAGTCGAGGACGACGTTGCCGTCATAGGCGACCGTGACGGAGTCGAAGCGGATGCCCATGTCAGCGGTCCCCGGCGAGCAGGCCGGGCAGGCCGGCGACGGAGTCGAGGACATGGGTGGCACCGGCGGCGGTGAACTCGGCGTCGCCGTGTGCGCCGGTGCGCACGCCGGCGACCAGCCCGGCCCCGGCGCGGACGCCGCTGAGCACGTCGTACGAGGTGTCGCCGGCCACCGCGATCTGCCGTACGTCGTCGGCCGCCTTGGTGCGGACGAACGCCTCCAGCACCATGTCCGGGTACGGCCGCCCGCGCCCGCCGGCGTCGGCCGGGCACAGGGTGAGCGGCACCAGGCCGCGCCAGCCGAGGGCGTCCAGGATGGCGTCCTGGGTGACCCGGGCGAAGCCGGTGGTGAGGACGACGGTACGGCCGGCCCCGGTCAGTTCCTCGATGGCCTCGCGGGCGCCGGGGACCGGCGCGATCAGGCCCTGGTCGACCAGGTCGCCGTACGCCTTCTCGAAGGCGGTGTTGGCGCGCCGGGCGCGGTCCTCGTCGCCGAAGAGGTGGCGGAAGACGGAGATCTTGGACTCGCCCATGGTGGCGCGGACGTAGGCCAGGTGCTCGGCGTGCTCGGCGGAGCCGGGCTCGACGCCCAGCTCGGCGGCGGCAGCGGCGAAGGCGCGCTCGACCAGGCCGCCGTCGGCGACGGTGGTGCCGGCCATGTCGAGGACGACGAGGCGGATGCCGGGGCCGGCCGGGGTGTTCGGGGTGACGGGTGTCATGGGGGTGCTCACCAGCCCAGTTCGTTCGCGGTGGTCTCGGCTATCGCGGGGGCGCAGGTCATGCCGCGCCCGCCGGGCCCGGTGACCAGCCACACCCCCTCGTGCACCTGCTGGCGGTGGACGACCTTGCCGGGGTCGGTGCACTGCGCGTACACGCCCGCCCAGCGGTGCCGCACACGCGGCAGCGGCCGGCCGAGGAGGGACTCCACGACGCCGGTGAGGTGCTCGTAGGGCTCCTCGACGGTGTCGAAGGCGAAGGGGTGCTCGTACTCGTGGGTGTCGCCGATGGTCAGGCCGCCGTCGGCGCGCTGCACCATGAGCAGCTGCATCTTGTGCGCGGCGGCGGTGTCCGGCTGCGGCCGGCGGGCGTTCAGCTCGTCCAGGGCCTCCGAGGCGTACGCCGGGTAGTAGCGGAAGCTGTCGGCGTCGGCGACGGAGGTGGTCAGCGGCTCGCCGAGCGGGTCGGTCTGCATCATCTGGAGGCGGACGCGGCGCACCGGGAGATCCGGGCCGGCCAGTTCGCGGACGAGTCCGCCGAGCCAGGCGCCGGTGCACAGCACGACGGCGTCGGCGTGGTGGATGTCCCCGTGGTCGTCGCGGACGGTCCCGGCGCCGGTCACGTCGCGCACCTCCCGGCCCGGCAGGAAGGTGTAGTTCGGGGACTTCAGCAGCTCCGCGCGCAGGGCGAGCTGGGCGGTACGGGGCTCCACGGCCGCGTCCCGCTCGCAGTACAGGGCGGCGGTGAAGTCGCCGCGCAGGGCGGGGTTCAGGGCGCGGGCCTCGCCGGGGGTGAGCAGCTTGTAGCCGCGGGCGGCGGCGTCCGCGCGGGCCACGGCCGCCTCCGCGACGGCGAGTTCGAGCGGGCCGCGGACCGGGGTGAGGGAGCCGTTGGGGCGGAAGCCCAGCGCCGGCACCCGGCCGCCGATCCCCTCCCACAGCTCCCGCGCCCGCAGGGCGGCTTCCAGCTCTTCTCCACCCGCGCGCCCGCTCACCCAGATCTGCCCGAAGTTGCGCAGCGAGGCGCCGCGCGCCTCGGCCTCGCGCTCGATCTGGACGACCTGGTGGCCGCGTTCCACTGCGTGCCAGGCGTGCATGGTGCCCACCACGCCTGCTCCGACGACTGTGACTCTCACGGCGGCAACGCTCCTCGTGATTCGGGAACCGGAGACATCCGGCTGACAACGAGAGCGTGAACGAGCCATCACGTTTGGGCTAGACCCGTTATCTTTTTGTGATACGTGGGTGGTGTGCGGGGCGGGCGGGGTTCCTCAGCCCTGGAGGTGGGTGGTGAAGGAGAAGCGGTCGCCCCGGTACAGCGACCGCACCCGCTCCAGCGGGCGGCCCCCGGTGTCCCGGGAGATCCGGTGGATCAGCAGCATGGGCAGGGCGGGCGGGGTGCCGATGAGCAGGGCCTCGCGGGGCGTGGCCAGGACGGTCTCGATCCGCTCGTCCGCGTCGCCGAAGGAGATGCCCTGGGCGGCGAGATAGCCGTAGAAGGAGGAGTCCGGGTCGAAGTCCGTGTCCAGCCGGGGCACCCGCGCGACGGCGACGTACGTGCTCTCCAGGCCCACCCGCTCGTCGTCGGCGAGCAGCACGCGCTCCAGGTGCCAGACGGGTTCGCCGCGGCCGATCCCGGTCTCGGCGGCGAGCGGCTCCGGGCACGGGAACCGGTCGAGGGTGACGAGGCTGCGGCCGGGTGTGCGCCCCTGCCGGCGTACGCCCTCGGTGTAGCTGGCCAGGGACAGCGGCTGGGCCAGCTTGGGTCCGGCGACCACCGTGCCCCGGCCCCGGCGCCGCAGCCGGCCCTCCAGCACCAGGTCCCGCACGGCCTGCCGCACGGTCTCGCGGGCCACGTCGTACCGCTCGGCGAGATCCCGCTCGGTGGGGATGACGCCGCCCTCCCCCAGCTCCTCCAGCAGCGCGGCGATCCGCGCCTTCACCGCGTAGTACTTGGGGATGCGCCCGTGCTCGGGGATGCCGGAGCGGACGGGGGCGCCGGGGGCCTGGTCGTTGGGGTAGTCCACGGGGGGATCGTCGCAGACCGGGTCGGTGACGGAGGGGGTGGGGAGGGGGGCGCGGGTGCGGGGCGGGGGCGGTCAGCGGCGGGCGCGGACCAGGAGGAAGGCGACGGTGGCGGCGCCGAGCAGGGTGAACAGGGGGACGAGGGCGGCCGTGAGCGGCGTACGGGCGGCCCGGGGGGCCGGGGAAGGGGCCGCCGGGGCGGGGGTGCCGGGCGGGTGCGGGACGCGGGCCTCCCGCGCCTCCCGTACGGGGTCGGTGCCCTCCGCCCCCTCGCCGGTGTCGCCGTCCCCGTCCTCGGTGACCGAGAAGCGGTAGGCGCCGGACTCCCCGACCCAGTCCCCGTCCTGGCCCTGCCGCTGTACGACGGCGGCGTTCGCGGTGACCCGGCCGGTCGCGGCGTCGGGGGCGAGCGAGAACCGGACCCGTACGGCGACGGTCCGGCCGGGCGGCACGGTGAACCCGGCGAACCCGGCGCCCTCCAGCACGCCGACCAGTTCCTGGGCGTCGGTGGCCTCGAAGGCGACCCGGTGGGCGCGGGGGCCGTCGTAGAAGTCCAGGCGGAAGTGGTCCGGCCGCAGCGCGCGTTCGTCGCCGACGAGGACCACGACCGGGTGGATGCCGGCGCAGGTCCGGTCGGTGGTGTTGGTGAGGTCGATGTACCAGGTGCGGGGCCTGCCGCCGGCCTCGTACGACGCGGGGCCGCCGCGGATGCGGGTGGCCAGCGGGAAGGTGCGGGCGTCGGCGGCGGTGCAGGAGGGGGGCGCGGGGGCGGCGGTACGGGCGTGGGCGGCGGAGGGGGGCGCGGGGGCGGCGGTACGGGCGTGGGCGGCGGAGGGGGGCGCGGGGAGGAGGGCGGCGGCGGCCGCGGTCGCGGTGAGGCAGAGGGGCAGGGGCGTGCGCAGTCGCATGAACACATGACCCTGCCGGGTGGGGCGGGGGCGACGGCGCCGCCATGCCGGGGGCGGGGGGGAGGTCCCCCCTACCAGCGGACAACGGGCACCGGCCGGCCGTCAGGCGCGGGTCCGCCGTGGCCGGTCGCGCAGTTCCCCGCGCCCCTGAGGAAGTCGCGGTGCCCCCCGCCGAATACGCAACGGCGACACGCGCAGCACCACGGGCCACCGGCCGGTCGCCATGCACGGGACCGCCGTGGCCGGTCGCGCAGTTCCCCGCGCCCCTGGGGAGTCGCGCTGCCGCCCGCCGAATACCGAACGGCGTCACGGGGCCACCGGCCGGTCGCCACGCGCGGGACCATCGTGGCCGGGCGCGCAGTTCCCCGCGCCCCTTCGGGGTGCTCTCAGGCGTCCCCCCGGCCGAACAGCGGTGCCAGGAGTAGTTGGGCGGCTCCCTCGGAGACCAGGCGTTCGGCTCGTGGGGCGATGCGTACCGGGACGTCCTCGCCCGCTCCCTCGCGTCGGGCGCGTGCGGCCAGTACCTCGGCGACGCCCCGTGCGTACACGTCCGGCGCGCCGGCGACCGTACGTCCTCCGAGCAGCACCCCGTCGATGTCCAGCAGCCCGACCAGGTTTCCGGCCGCCACCCCCAGTACCCGTGCCGCCTCGGCGAGCTCGCCCCGGGCCGCCGCGCCGAGGCACAGTGCCTCCACGCAGCCCCGGTTCCCGCACTCGCACGGCGGTCCGTCCAGCTGGATCACCTGGTGGCCGAACTCCCCCGCCCCGGTGCGCGCCCCGCGGTGGACGCCGCCGTCGATCACCAGCCCGGCGCCGAGCCCCGTACCGAGGTGCAGATACGCGAACGACCGGCCCGCCACCTCCTGCGCGCCGCCCACGGCCAGCCCGAGGGCCGCCGCGTTGGTGTCCTTGTCGACCACCACCGGCACCCCCAGCCGCCGCGCGAGCGCGTCCCGCAGCGGAAAGCCGTCCCACTCGGGGAACCCGGTGACCCGGTGGAGCACCCCGCGCGCGTGGTCCAGCGGGCCGGGCAGCGCCACCCCCGCCCCGACCAGCGACCCGACCCCGGCGAGGTCCTCACCGCCCGCACCGGGCAGGTCCCGCACGACATCGCGTACCGCCGCGCACACCGCCCCCAGCACGGCCTCGGCCCCGGCCCCCAGGTCCAGTTCCGCACGCCGCTCGGCCACCACCGCCCCGTCCAGTTCGACGAGCACGGCGCGCAGTTCGTCGCGGTCCAGATGCACCCCGACGGCGTGCCCCGCCTCCGGCACCAGCCGCAGCACGGTCCGCGGCTTGCCCCCGGTCGACGCCCGCCGCCCGGCCTCCGCGGCGAACCCCTCCGCCCGCAGCCGCGCGGTGATCTTGCTGACGGCCTGCGGGGTCAGCCCGGTGCGCTCGGCCAGCTCCAGCCGACTGATGCCCTCGGTCCCGGCATCCCGCAGCAGCCCCAGCACCAGTGCCGTGTTGTGGCTGCGCACCAGCCCGAGATTCGCCCCCGCCACGCCCTTGTCCCCCGTCATCCCCGCCCTCGGCTCGCTCCTCTTCACGCCCCCATTCTCCCCTCCGCTTGCACTTTCGCAACAGCGTTGCCAAAGTGGGACGCATGACTGCAACCCCCCTCCGCGTCGGCCTGATCGGCTACGGCCTCGCCGGCTCGGTCTTCCACGCCCCGCTGATCGCCGCCACCGAGGGCCTCGCCCTGGACACCGTGGTCACCTCCAGCCCGGAGCGGCAGAAGCAGGCCCGCGCCGAGTTCCCGGACGTCCGGCTCGCCGCCACCGCCGAGGAGCTGTTCGCCCGGGCGGACGAACTGGACCTCGTCGTCGTGGCCTCCCCGAACAAGACGCACGTACCGCTGGCCACCACCGCGCTCCGGGCGGGCCTGCCGGTGGTCGTGGACAAGCCCGTCGCCGGCACCGCGGCCGAGGCCCGGCAGCTCGCCGCCCTCGCCGAGGAGCGCGGTCTGCTGCTGTCGGTCTTCCAGAACCGCCGCTGGGACAACGACTTCCTCACCCTGCGCACGCTGCTGGCGGACGGCGCGCTCGGCGACACCTGGCGCTTCGAGTCCCGCTTCGAACGCTGGCGCCCGCAGCCCAAGGGCGGCTGGCGCGAGTCCGGCGACCCCGCCGAGATCGGCGGTCTGCTCTACGACCTCGGCAGCCACGTCGTCGACCAGGCCCTGGTGCTCTTCGGCCCGGCCACCGAGGTCTACGCCGAGACCGACATCCGCCGCCCCGGCGCCGAGACCGACGACGACACCTTCATCGCGCTCACCCACGCCGGCGGCGTCCGCTCCCACCTCTACGTCTCCGCGACGACCGCCCAGCTCGGCCCCCGCTTCCGGGTGCTCGGCTCCCGCGCGGGCTACGTCAAGTACGGCCTGGACCCGCAGGAGGCGGCCCTGCGCGAGGGCGGCCGTCCCGGCACCACCGCCGGCTGGGGCACCGAGGACGAGTCCCTGTGGGGCCGCATCGGCTCCGGGGAGTCCCCGCTGACCGGCGCCGGCACCCCCGTACCGACCCTGCCGGGCGACTACCCGGCCTACTACGCGGCCGTCGCCGACGCCCTGCGCGGCACCGGGCCCAACCCGGTGACCGCCCTGGAGGCCGCCGCCGCGCTCGACGTCCTGGAGGCGGCCCGCCGGTCCGCCCGCGAGAAGGTGACGGTGACCCTGTGACGCCCGAGAACACCCCGACCGTCGAGGAGCTGGAGGAGCAGCAGCGGCGCCTGGTCTTCCCGCGGTTCACCCACGAGGACGCCTGGGCGCTCGGGTGCCTTCTGGTCGAGCGGGCCCGGGAGCGCCGGGCGCCGGTCGCCATCGACATCCACCGGGCCGGCCAGCAGCTCTTCCACGCCGCCCTGCCGGGCTCCGCCCCGGACAACGACGCCTGGATCACCCGCAAGCGCCGGGTGGTGGAGCGCTACGGCGCCCCGTCCTACCTGGTCGGCGCCCGCTGCCGCGCCAAGGGCAGGACCTTCGAGGAGTCCTCCCGCCTGGACCCGGACGCCTACGCGGCGCACGGCGGCTCCTTCCCCGTCACGGTGGAGGGCGCCGGCGTGATCGGCGCGGTGACCGTCTCCGGCCTGCCGCAGGTCGAGGACCACCGGTTCGTGGTGGAGACGCTGGAGGAGTTCCTCGGCCGTTCGGCCGGCTGAGGGAACGGCGGGAATCAACCCGGGTCACCCTCCGGTTGGCAGGACCGAAGGCCTGACGATCATGGCACTGTCCACCACCGGAGGGATCCATCCGATGACCACCGCACTGAAGGAGAGCGTCGGCCGGTACGGCGTCTGGAGCTTCGAGCTGCGCTCCGAGGACCCGGCCCGGCGCGGCGAGCTGGACGAGGCCGCGGCCGAGCTGGAGGAACTCGGGTACGGCGCGGTCTGGCTGGGCGGCAACAGCACCGCCGACCACGCGGCCCCGCTCATCGGCGCCACGCGCGGTGTCGTCGTCGGCACCAGCATCCAGAGCGTCTGGCAGCAGGACGCCGCCACCACGGCGGCCGGTTTCGACGGGCTGGAGAAGGCCCACCCGGGCCGGTTCGCGCTGGGCCTCGGGGTGAGCCACGGCCCGCTGGTGAAGGACTACCGCCGCCCGTACGCGGCCATGGTCGAGTACCTGGACGAGCTGGACCGGGCGGGCGTCCCCGCCGAGCGGCGGGTGCTGGCGGCGCTGGGCCCGCGGATGCTGGAGCTGGCCCGGGACCGCGCGGCCGGTGCGATCCCGTACCTGACCACGCCCGAACACACCGAGCGGGCCCGGGAGATCCTCGGCGCGGGGCCGCTGCTGGCCCCCGAGCTGAAGGTGGTCCTGGAGTCCGACCCGGCCCGGGCCCGGGAGACGGCCCGCGCCTACCTGGCGCGCTATCTGGAACTGCCCAACTACACCAACAACTTCCTCCGGCTGGGCTTCACGGAGGCGGACGTCGCCGACGGCGGCAGCGACCGCCTCATCGACGCGGTCTTCGCCTGGGGCGACGAGGCCCGGATCCGCGAGCGCGTCACCGCCTTCCACGAGGCGGGCGCGGACCACGTCGCCCTCCAGGTGGTCACGGCGAACACCGGCGAGGCCCTCCCGAGGAAGGAATGGCGCGACCTCGCCGCGCTCCTGGGCTAGCGGGTCCGGACCGCGGGGCACGGGGCACGGCGCACGGGGAACCGCGCGACCGGCCCCGGACGCCGCCGCGGTTCCCGGCGCTCCGCCGGTTCTCCCGGCGGAGCCGCTACGCGTCCTTCAGTTCCTGCCGCTGCCGGCCGAGCCCCGCGATCTCCAGCTCCACGACGTCACCGGCGCGCAGGTACGGCTTGGGCTCGGGCGCGCCCATCGCGACCCCGGCCGGCGTGCCCGTGTTGATGACGTCGCCGGGGTACAGGGTCATGAACCGGCTTACGTAGCGCACGACCTCGCCCACGGGGAAGATCTGCTCGGCCGTCGTGCCGTCCTGCTTCAGCTCGCCGTTCACCCACAACTTCAGCGACAGGTCCTGCGGGTCGGCGATCTCGTCGGCCGTCACCAGCCAGGGGCCCAGCGGGTTGAACGTCTCGCAGTTCTTGCCCTTGTCCCAGGTCCCGCCCCGCTCGATCTGGAACTCCCGCTCGGAGACGTCGTGCGCCACCGCGTACCCGGCGACGTGCGCGAGGCCCTCCTCCGCCGAGTCCAGGTAGCGGGCCGTACGGCCGATGACGACCGAGAGTTCGACCTCCCAGTCCGTCTTCGCCGAGCCGCGCGGCACCAGCACGGTGTCGTTCGGCCCGACCACCGTGTCCGGCGCCTTGAGGAAGACGACCGGCTCGGCGGGCGGTTCGGCGCCCGTCTCGCGGGCGTGGTCGTGGTAGTTCAGCCCGATGCACACGACCTTCCCGATGCGGCCGAGCGGGGGGCCGATCCGCAGTCCGGTGGCGTCCAGCGCGGGCAGTTCGCCGGAGCCGGCCGCCGCGCGGATCCGGCCGAGCGCCTCCTCGTCGGCGAGGAGCGCGCCGTCGATGTCGTCCACGAGACCTGACAGGTCCCGGAGGGTCCCCTCGGCGTCGAGCAGTGCGGGGCGCTCGGCCCCGGCCGTACCGACTCGCAGCAGCTTCATGGTCACCTTCTCCCTCGATCGCGGGCGCCCCGCCGATGGGTGCAGCCATCGAAAGGACTGGCTGATCCTCCAATTCCCCTGTCCACTCCGCAAGACCCTGTTCAGGTACTGGACCGTAACCGGGACGCCCTGTACCGCTCAGCGGTACAGCAGGGACTGTTCCGCCGCGCTCCACGCCGTACTGGTGACGATGTACAGCGCGGCGGCCAGCGGGACGAACGCCACCGAGACGAGGGTGAAGAAGGACAGGAACGGGGTCACCCGGGTGACCGCGGCGAGACCGGGCACCTGGTCGCCGCCGACGGCCGGGGCGGGCTGTGCGGCCATCGTCCGCCGGGCGCGCCGGAAGTTGACGGTGGCGACGGCCGCGACGAGGGCGAACAGGCCGAGGTAGACCAGTCCGGCCGGGCCGAACACCCCGCCGTCGGCGAGCGCGTCGGCCCAGCGTCCGCCGAGCGGTGCCGCGAACAGCCGGTGGTCCAGCAGGGAGTTGCTCTCGCCGCCGATCGTGGTGCTGGAGAAGAGGTGGTAGAGGAGGAAGAAGGCGGGCAGCTGGAGCAGGCCGGGCAGGCAGCCGGAGAGCGGTGAGACCTTCTCCTGGGCGTGCAGTTCGAGCACCGCCCGCTGGAACCGTTCGGGGTCGCGGGCGTGCCGGGCGCGCAGCGCGTCGATCTTCGGCTGGAGCGCGGCGCGGGCACGCCGGCCGCGGGCGGCGGCCCGGGACAGCGGGTGGACGAGGAGCCGTACCAGCGCGGTGAACAGGACGATCGCGGCGGCTGCCGCGGAGGCGTGGAAGAGCGGGGTCAGCAGGTCGGCGAGGTGCTCGACCAGACGGGCGAAGACGGACATGGGTGAGCCCTCCGGGGGTCTCGTCGTGCCGGAAGCGGCCGGGGAATCAGGGATTCGGCCGGGATCAGGGATTCGGCGGGGAATCGGGGATCCGGCGGGGAATCAGGGGATTCGGCGGGGAACCGGCAAGGACGAGCCGCGCGCGGGATCAACCGTCGGCGGATACGCGGACGTGCGGCCCTACGGCCTCACGGGTGCGCGGACGTACGGGTACGCGGGTGCGCGGCCTCACGGGTACGCGGACGCGTGGACGTACGGGTGCGCTGGGCGTGGATACGCGGACGTGTCCTACGCGGCGGTCGTCGCCGGTCCGGCGTGTCCGGGGGCCCGGGGCCGTCGCCGGCCGGGTGCGTCGGGGTCGCGCTGGGGCAGGAAGGCCGTCCGGCGGGCCCGGTCGCGGATGGCCGTGCGCACGCGGTTCGGCGGGACGACGGGCACGCGCCGCGCGGCCAGCAGGACACAGACGGCGAGCATCGCGGCGGCGGTCGCGGTCGCGGCGAGGGCGACGGCCGTGGTGAGACCGCCGCTGCCGAGGAGGGCGGTCTGGAGCAGCAACAGCTGCGCCAGGAACAGCAGGAAGGCGAGGGGACGCGGGACGACCGCACTGCCGCGCATCACAACTCCCCCCTCTCCGCTTCGTACGCCCTCAGTCTGCCAGACGCGCCGGTCCGGTCTCCAGGGGCTCCAGCAGCCGCTTCGGCCGCGACAGCGCCCTGCTGACCGGGTCCTGGGGCGAGGTGTCCAGTTCCGGTCCCGGCACCATGACGACGTCGGCGACCGGCACGGCGGTTCCGCAGTCGGCGCACGTTCCGTACGGCCCGACCTCCCCGCCGCAGTCGGCGTGCCGGAAGGACCGCAGCCGGCCGGCGTCGGCGTGCTCGCGCCCCCACTGGCTCAGGGCGCGCAGCGCGGGCCACAGGGCCGTGCCGCGCTCGGTGACGACGTACTCGTCCCGCGGCGGTGTCTCCTGGTACCGGCGCTTTTCGAGGATGCCCTGCTCGGTGAGCGTGCGCAGCCGGTCGGAGAGGACGGCGCGCGGGATGCCGAGGTGGACGAGGAAGTCGTTGTAGCGCCGGACGCCGTAGATCGCGTCGCGGACCACGAGCAGCGTCCAGCGCTCGCCGACGACCTCCAGCGCGCGGGCGATGGAGCACTCCTGCGACGCGTAGTCCTTGCCCAGTGCCATGCCGTCCACTGTAACCGCGCGGAGCGAATGGGTTCAGTGAACGAACCGACAGTGTTACGGTGACGGCGACCGAGGTCGATTCAATGACCGAACCGACACACGCACGGGCTCCGCCGGGCCGGACCGGACCGGACGCCGGCCCCGGAAGGACACGACCGACCATGCCCCGGCCCGACTCCGCGACCACCACCCCCGCCACGCCACCGGGAAACTCCCGCGCCGCACCCGGGGAAGCGCCCGCACGCCCCCGCGCCACCCTGGCCCTGACCAGCGCCGCGACCGCCGTGGCCCTCATGTCGTACACCGCCCCGATGGTCACGCTGCCGGACACCGCGCGCGATCTGGGCACCCCGCTGTCCGCCCAGGCCTGGCTGCTGAACGGCACCCCGCTCGGCCTCGCCGCCCTGCTGCTGGTGGCCGGCAGCCTCGCCGACGACCACGGCCGCCGCCGGATCTTCCTGGCCGGCACCCTGGGCCTCGGCCTCACCACCGCCCTCGCCGCGGTGACCACCTCGACCTGGCAGTTCACCCTGGCCCGGGTCGCCCAGGGCGCGGCCAGCGCGGCCCTGCTGGCCAGCGCGCTCGGCCTGATCGTGCACGCCTTCCCCAGCCCGCGCGGCCGGCTGCACGCCACCGGGGTGTGGGGCGCGTTCGTCAGCGGCGGCATCGCCGTGGGCCCGCTGCTCGCGGGCGCGCTGCCCGACTGGCGGCTCGCCTACGGCCTGCTCGGCGCCGCCGCGCTGGTGGTGGCCGCGCTCGGCGCCCGGGGCCTCACCGAGTCACGCGCCCCGCGCGGCGGCCGGCCGGACGTGCTCGGCGCGCTCACCTTCGGCGTGGCGCTCGCCGCCCTGGTCGCGGCCCTCACCCTGGGCCGGGACGGCTGGCTGCGCGCCCCGGTCGGCCTGCTGCTCGCGGCGGCCGTGCTGCTCGTCGCCGCCTTCACCGCGGTGGAGCGCCGGGCCGCCACCCCGATGATCGACCTCGGGCTGTTGCGCCGGCCCCGCTTCCTGGCCTCCTCCGCGGGCGGCCTGTTCACCGGTCTCGCCGTGATCGGCGTGTTCAGCTATCTGCCGGCGCTGCTCCAGCAGGCCCTGCGCCTGTCACCGCTGGCCACCGCCTGGCTGTTCCTGCTCTGGGCCGGGCTGAGCTTCGCCGTCGCCCTCCAGGTCAGGCATCTGGCCGGCCGACTCGCCCCGCGCACCCAGCTCGCCCTCGGCTTCACCCTGCACGCGGTCGCCGTGCTGACGATGCTCGGTGCCGTCGGCTCCGGCTCCTGGCCCCGGCTGCTGCCCGGCCTGATCGTCGGCGGGGTCGGCAGCGGGCTGCTCAACGGCGCGCTGCCGCTGCTCGCCGTGGAGTCGGTGCCGCGCGAGCGGACCGCGATGGGCTCCGGCGCCCAGCAGACCTTCCGCTACATCGGCTCCTGCGCGGGCGTGGCCCTGACCATCGCCCTCGCCACGTCGGCCGGCGACCTGGCCCGGGGCGCGAACCTCGCCCTGCTGGTGTCGGCGGGGCTGGCGGTGGCGGGCGCGGTGGGCGTGCTGGTGTCACGGGAGGCCGCGTGACACCCGCCCGGGGTGCTCATCTGGGCCGCACGGACACCAGCTTCGCCCACACCACCAGCCGGTAGCGGGAGGTGAACTCGGGGGTGCAGGTGGTCAGGGTGAGGTAGTGGCCCGGCTCGTCGTACCCGTACCCGGGCCGGACCAGCGAGCGCGGGACGGGCCGTACGACCCCCACGTCCCGGGCCGTCGTACGCGGCAGGATCCGGTCGACGCCGTAGGTGTACGTCGCCGAGCGCGTCTCCACCTCGACGGTGTCCCCGCGCCGCAGCCGGGGCAGGTACCGGAAGGGCTCGCCGTGGGTGTTGCGGTGCCCGGCGAGCGCGAAGTTCCCGGCCTGGCCCGGCTGCTGGGTGCCGCGGTAGTGACCGGCGTACCCCTTGTTCAGCACCCCCGCCCGGTCCACGCCCTCCGCGACGGGCACGCGCAGCCCCAGCCGGGGGATGCCGAGGACGGCGTACGCCCGGGAGGGGCGGGGCGGGGGCGCGGGAGAGGTTCCGGGGCGCGCGGGGTCGGCGTCGGTGGCCGGGTCCGGGTCCGGAGCCGGAGCCGGAGACGTGACGGCACCGCCGGAAGGACCACCGCCGAGCCCGGCCGCCGTCCCGTCGCCCCGCTCCCCCTCCCTCTCCTCCCCCTCCCGTTCCCACTGCCGCTCCAGCGCCGTCACCGTGCGCTCGGCGCCGCGCCGGGCCTCCCGGTTGGTCCACCACATCTGGTGCGCGACCAGCAGCAGGAGGACCAGCCCGGCCGTCACCAGCAGCTCGCCCCCGCCCCACAGCACCCGCCTGCCCCAGGCACGCCGGCGCCGGTCCCCGTGCCCCACGACCCGTACGCCCGCGACGGCCCGCATCCGCCCCCACCTCCAACGGAAGCCGCCCGCACGATAGGCGCGACGCCCCCGACTGGCCAGAGGAAGCGGGCCGATCGGCTTTCTCAACGGGTTTGAGAAAGGGCCGTCACAACCCTCGACAACGCCGTCCGGCAGCCCCGATGCTTCGTGGTGGCATGCCGGGGGGGTACGAGGCGGCACCGCTTCCAGGACGCGGTGCCGCAAGCCGCGTGGAGAGGCAGCGAACGCACCCATGATCCGACGCAGAACACTGCTGGCCGCCGCGGGCGGCGGCCTGCTCGGCAGCGCACTGGCCACGGGCACGGCCCGGGCGGACGCGACGATCGCCGTCAACCCGTCGGCGTCGTACGGCACCTGGGAGGGCTGGGGCACCTCCCTGGCCTGGTGGGCGAACGTCTTCGGCACCCGCGACGACTTCGCCGACATCTTCTTCACGACCAGGAACACGACGTACAACGGCACCTCGCTGCCCGGCCTCGGCCTGAACATCGCCCGCTACAACCTGGGCGCCTGCGGCTGGAACAGCGTGGGCGGCGCGACGATGGCCGTCTCCCCGAACATCCCCTCCTTCAAGCAGATCGAGGGCTACTGGCAGGACTGGACCGACGAGGACCCGGCCTCCGCGGCCTGGAAGTGGACGGCGGACGCCGCCCAGCGGGCCATGCTCGTGAAGGCCACCCAGCGCGGAGCGGTCTCGGAGCTGTTCGCCAACTCCCCCATGTGGTGGATGTGTTCCAACCACAACCCGTCCGGCGCGGCCGACGGCGGCAACAACCTCCAGTCCTGGAACCACCGGCAGCACGCCGCCCACCTCGCCGCCGTCGCCCTGTACGCCCGGCAGCACTGGGGCGTGGACTTCGCGACGGTGGAGCCCTTCAACGAGCCCTCCTCGTCGTGGTGGACCGCCACCGGCACCCAGGAGGGCTGCCACATCGACGCGGCCACCCAGGCGTCCGTACTGCCGTACCTGCGCTCGGAGTTGGACAAGCGGGGCCTGACCGGCACCCGGATCGCCGCGTCCGACGAGACGGGCTACGACCTGGCCCGCACCACCTGGAACTCCTTCTCCGGCACGGTCAAGGGATACGTCGACCGGGTCAACGTGCACGGCTACCAGGGCTCCGGGGGCCGCCGCGACCTGCTGTACACGGACGTGGTGACCACCGGCCGCAAGGCCCTGTGGAACTCCGAGACCGGCGACAGCGACGCCACCGGCCTGACCACGGCGAGCAACCTCCTCTACGACTTCCGCTGGCTGCACCCGACGGCCTGGGTGTACTGGCAGGTGATGGACCCCAGCGCGGGCTGGGCGGCGATCGCCTACGACCCGGCCACCCGGCAGCCGGGCGCGGTGCAGACGAAGTACTACGTCCTCGCCCAGTTCACCCGGCACATCCGCCCCGGCATGACGATCCTGGACACCGGCGCGAGCTACGCGGTGGCGGCCCTGGACCGGCCGGCGAAGCGCCTGGTGATCGTCGCCGCCAACACCTCCGCCTCCGCCCAGACCCTGACCTTCGACCTGTCCCGCTTCGCCGCCGTCACCGGCGGCCCGGGCGGCCTGGTCCCCCGCTGGAACACGGTCACGACGGGCGGCGACCGCTACACGCCCCACTCCGACATCCGCCTGAACGGCACGTCGGTGTCGGTCCCGTTCGCGCCGAAGTCGGTCCAGACGCTCCAGGTCGACGGCGTCACCGGGTAGGTCCCGCGGCCGGTGCCGTACAACCCTGGGCACCACTGACCAGTCCTCAAGGTGTACGAAAAGCAACCGATCGACGCACTCATCACACCGTGAGGACCGCTTCCATGAAGTACCGTCCGGCCGTGGTCGCGGCCGCCGCCTCCGTCGCCCTGCTCGCCGGCACGCACGCCGCCGGGGCGGCGGAGGGCGGCCTGGACTCCCTGCCCGCCTGCACCGACGTGTCGACCGCGTACGGCGACTACGAACAGCGTGACCTGAAGGCGTCGCTCGACATCACCGCCGCCGAGCTGGTGCCGGGCGGCGACTGGACCCCGGCCAAGGGCACCCTGACCAACCTGGGCAGGAGGGACCTCCCGGAGGTCGGGGTGCGCGCCTACCCCTGGCTCCAGACCGACGACCCCGAGTACCAGGACATGACCAAGTTCGTGAAGGTGGAGGTGCGCGCGGAGGACGGCACCTGGCAGCCGGTGAACGGCACCGGGTCCACCGTCCCCGCCCCGCTGCCGTCCGGCCAGACCCGCGCCTACGACCTGCGGGTACGGGTGATCAAGGACGTACCGGCGGGGCTCGGCGGCTCCGAGTTCAACTTCACGGGCACCTTCGCGGACGTGTACCGCTTCCCGGACACCGGTAAGGAGGTGGAGTGCGCGGCCGAGGCGATCGGATACGACGCGTTCCGCGTCCGGCGCGCGACCACCACCCCCAAGCCGGCCCCGAGTTCCGCGCGGCCCACGCCGACCGCGTCCCAGGCCTCCCCCACCCCGACGTCCGCGCGGCCCACGGCGTCCCCGAGCACCACGGCGTCCACCCCGTCGCCCGCCTCGACGGCGTCGGCCGCCCCCGTCCCCGTTCCCGTCCCCTCCTCCACTGGCGGTGAGCTGGCCGAGACCGGCGGCTCCGACGCCACCCTCCCGCTCGCCGCGGCGGCCGCCGGCCTGGCCGTGCTGGGCGCCGGAGCGGTGGTGTTCGCCCGCCGCCGCAGGGGCTGACGGGCCGGCCGGCGCCGGAGTGACCGCGTGACGGTGTCACCGTGCGACGGCAGGACCGCAGGGCTGTGTGACGGTGTCACCGTACGACGGTTTCCCCCGGCGGCAGGGCGTCCTGGTAGCCGTTCGTGGGCCGGGGGACCCTCGTGACCGTACGGGCGTCCAGCGCGACCGGCGCGGACGCGGTGCCGAGCGTCCCGCCGGGGTGCCAGGTCCCGGTGACCGTCACCCAGGTGTCGGCGGGCGGCACGGACCCGCCGTGGACGCGCACCTTGACCGACTGGGCGTCGGCGGCACAGCAGTTGAGAACGAGCCGGGTCAGGTCCCAGCCGCCGCCGTCCCGGGGGGTCACGAAGCCGGTCATCCGGACGACGCGCCCCTCGATGGCCCGACCGCGGTCCTCCCGTACCCGGCTGGTGAAGTCGGAGAGGGTCATGGGCAGGGGCGAGGCGCGCGGCAGCGGATCGAAGTCGCCGCGGTGGACGACGGGCTTCGCCGACTGCCGGGCCGCGGTGTAGGCGCCGAGGGCGGGCGGGGCGTAGCAGAGCAGGCTGAGGGCGGGAAGGAGCAGCAGCCAGGCGACCCCGGGCGTACCGGAATGCCCGTGCCCGTCACCGCTGTTCGCTCCCCTGTCGAGGACGGCACTCGCGAGCCCCAGCAGGAGCAGCACGGCCCCGGTGGCAATGAGCAGGGGCCGCATGCCCTCCTTGACGTAGCGCAGGTACAGGTCCGTGACCAGGGAGACGCGCAGCAGCCCGAGCCCGCACAGCACGAGCAGCCCCGCCTGGAGGGACCGCCGCACAGCACCGCCCCTCACAGCAGCACCCCTCCGGCCAGCGCCGAGCACGCGACGGCGACGACCAGGGTCGCGGCGGAGAACCGTACCGCGAAGGCCCGCCCGAAGGTCCCCGCCTGGAGGGCGATGAGCTTCAGGTCGACCATCGGCCCCACCACCATGAACGCCAGCCGCGCCACGGGCGGGAACCCGGTCAGCGAGACGGCCAGGAAGGCGTCGGCCTCGGAGCACACCGCGAGCAGGACCGCGAGGCCGGCGAGGAACAGCACGGACAGCCAGGGAGAGGCGGAGAAGGTGTCGAGCACGGAGCCCGGAACGGCGACGTTGAAGGTGGCCGCGGCCATCGCGCCGACCACCAGGAACCCGCCGGCGTGCAGGAAGTCGTGCTGGAATCCGCGCCGGAACTCGTCCCACCGGCTGCGTCCCGCCCGGTGCCCGGTGTGCCGTGCGACGGGCCGCAGCCACTCGGCCCGCCCGAACCGCAGCCACAGCCAGCCCATGACGACGGCGGTGGCGAGGGAGGCGAGCAGCCGGGCGAGCACCATGGCGGGGTTCCCGGGGAAGGCGATCGCGGTGGCGGTGAGCACGACCGGGTTGACGGCGGGCGCGGAGAGCAGGAACGCGAAGGCGGCGGCCGGGGTGACGCCCCGGCTGATGAGACTGCCGGCGACCGGCACGGAGGCGCACTCGCACCCGGGCAGCACGGCCCCCGCGACACCGGCCACCGGAACGGCGAGCGCGGGCCGGCGCGGCAGGATCCGGCGGAACACGCTCTCCGGCACGAAGGCGTTGATCGCCCCCGACAGGGCGGTGCCCAGCACCAGGAACGGCAGTGCCTGCACGGTCACGGCGAGACTCACGGTCCGCCAGGTCCGCACGGCCGGGACGTCCCCCCACCGCCCGAGCAGGAAGACGACGGCCCCGGGGAGGACGGCGGCGCCGAGGAGGAGCAGGGGCCAGAAGGAGGGCGGGGCGGGCGTCCGGGGATCCGGCACCGGCGGCTCGGCGGCCGGCGCCTCAGGGACGGACACGGGCTCCTCGTGGAGGTGGGCCGCATGGAGGTCGAGGTCGACTGCGTGGAGGCCGGCCGCGCCGCCCGGCGGATCTCCCTCCCCGAGGCCCGGCCGCCGCTCCGGCACCGGAACCGCCCCACCCGTCTCCCGCACGTCCCGCCCCCGCCCTCCCGGGCCCCGGTGGGCCCCTGTCTCCGCCCGCCCGAAGATAACGGTCGGCCACCGCCGCCCGTCGCGTGCCCCCTGCGCGCCTCACGTTTACCGGCGCCCGGCAGTACGGTGTCCCCCATGCGCCCCGACACGCCTGCCGAGAATGTCGACCACGCCACCGAAGCGGCCCGCCTGGAGCGGACCGCCGGACTGTACCCGGAGGACGCCGAGACGCTCCTGCTGCGGGCGGCGGCCCACCTGGAGCTGTCCGGCGACCGCCCCGCGGCCACCACGCTCTACGACCGCCTGCTGTCGTCCTCAGCGGGGCTGGCCAACCCCGCCCTGGTCCGCGCCCTGAAGGCCTCGAACCTGTGGGAGTACGGCCACGAGGCCGAGGCGAGGGCGATCATCGAGGGCATCCGCACGACGGCCCCCCGGGACCCGGCCCCCTGGGTGATCGCGGCGGAGGCCCTGGAATCGCACGACGAACTGGAGGCGGCGGCGGAGACGTTCACGGAGGGAACCCGCCTGCTGATCCCCGGTCCCGCGGAAGCGCCCCTGCCCTCCACCCACCCCCTCCTCTACGGCCGCCACCGCGTCCGCCGCATGCTGGGCCTGCCGCACGACGACTGGGACACCCTGGCGGACACCGTGCACACGGGCCCGGTCACCCTCGACGAACTCCACGACCCGAAACGGGTGTGGTCGCTGGGCTCGGACAACCCGGCGGAACTGGAGGCGGAGATCTCCCGCCTGCGCGCGGAACTGGGCGCCTACCGAGCGGCCCTGTCCCGCCCGTTCCCGGTGGCGGTCCTGCACTGGCCCGCCGCCGAACTGGAAGAACTCCTCACGGCGTACCCCACCCTGACCACGGAGTACCCGTCCCACCCCGAGCACCTGGCCACCATAGAGTCCTCCTTGCGCGAACTGGCCTCCTCGGGCACGCCCAACCTCGGCATCGTCACCGGCACGGTCCCGTCCTACGAAGCCTTCGCAGCCTCGGAAGCCACCTCCCCGACCGACCCCACCCTCCTCCCCCAGTACGCGACCACCCTTGCGGCCAGGGGGCGGGCGGTGGCTTGGCCTCCGGGGGAGGGGGAGGGGTGTTGGTGTGGGGCGGAGCAGGCCTACGCAGAGTGCCATGGCGTGTGAGGTCAGCGGGCTAGGCTTATCAACGTGTCCGAAGAGCTTCCGTGGAAACCACCAGCAGGCTCCTGGGCCTCATCCGCGGCACGTCGTCGCAACATGCAGGCGATCCGTAGCCGGGACACCAAGCCAGAGACACTGATCCGGCGGCTGGTGCACGCCCGGGGGCTGCGCTATCGCGTGGCCGCACGTCCTTTGCCAGACCTTCGCCGGACTGCGGATATGGTGTTCGGTCCGGCTAAGGTGGCGGTGTTTATAGACGGCTGCTACTGGCACGGCTGCCCCGAGCATTACGTCCCGCCGAAAACTAACTCCGGCTACTGGTCGGAAAAGGTACTCCGCAATGTTGAGCGGGACCGGGACACCAACCAGCGCCTGGAGAATGCCGGGTGGCTCGTGCTCCGCTTCTGGGAGCACGAGCCGTCAGAAGCCTGCGCGGACAAGATCGCCGCGGCTGTGCGGCGCCGGAGGGCTGTCAACGGCGGGCGTACCTGATACCGGGAAAACCATCTGTTCCGTCACAGGGGCTTCCGAACCGGCACCCGTGGTGTCGAGCTCGTAGTCGCGGAGCAGCTCATCGCGGTGCTCAGGCCGCAGCACAGCGGCGATAGCACGCCCGACCGCCTCCGCCACGGGAGGCGGGAAGGCGTTGCCTACCTGGCGGTACTGAGCTGTCTTCCGCCCTTGGAACTTCCAGTCCTCCGGGAACCCCTGGATGATCGCGGCCTGCTGCACCGTCAGCATGGGGCCGGACGGACGGAAAAGGTCACGCTCCGGATCGCACTTGTCGGGCTCGTTGGCCACACCCATCCCGTCTACGCCCAGCTGCGCCCAGGCCCGCTTGGCCCTGGTCGGCCCAAGGTCCGCGCCGCCATGCTTCCTTGAGCCTCCAACGAGAGTGGGAGCGACTCCCGGGCCCAGCTCCGCCGCCTCTGTAGCCTTGCGCAACCAGTCCAGGTACACCTGCTCCCCGGTACGCTCTCCCGGCTTCGCCCGCTCCCCGTGCTTGTTCTTGTTCCAGTACATCCGGCAGCGCTCTTCCATGCTGGCCGCAAGCTCTTCGACTACGGTCGCCCGCTTGCCCTTAAGTTCGGATGGCCACACAAACTCAGCACCGGTCACGCTTTCATGGATCACGACCAGGATGGCCCGAGGACGCAACTGCGGGACTCCGAAGTTACTCGCATCCATCCGACGCCACACCTTACGCATGACACGGTCCTGCTCTACAGCAGACCAGCTTTCCTTGATTTCAGGAACCACATAGCCCAGGCGACGCAGCGTACCGAGAATGTCGCGACGATAGTCAATGAATACCTCCGGCGGTTCAAGAATACCCCGGACATTCTCAATCATCACCGCTCGCGGCCGCAGCTCATCGATAATCCTAAGCGCGTCCGGGAACAAGTCCCGCTCGTCATCCTTACCCAACCGCTTCCCGGCCAGCGAGAAGGGTGGGCATGGGACACCACCGGCCAGGAGATCCAAGTCACCCTTCTGGATTCCGGGGCCAGCATTTACCTCTTGCTTAAGAAATTCCTTGACATCCCTGGGCTTAAGCTCCTCAGCCCGCCCCTCGCCCCACCCCGGCCAGCTGGCCACGTTCGCCCGGAGGGTGGCTACCGCGTGCGAGTCCCACTCCACGAGATCGAGATGCTCGAACCCCGCATTATGCAGCCCAACGGCTTGTCCCCCCGCGCCCGCGCAGATCTCCACCGAGGTCAGTGGCCGGGCGAACTGCGGACGCTCACGACCGCTGGCGCTCATAGTGTTCCTTCCAGGATTGACTCAAACCAGGTCAAGTGTCCCAGAAGACCATTGATCACTTGCTCGCTCCTGAGCACTCGACACCCACGAGTGTCCCACTTTCTCAGCCCTGGCCCCGAGGGGACCAGGGCTGAGGTCATAGAGCGTTTACACCCTGCGATCGCTCTAGCCGCGGTGCTTGTCCGTGTCGGAGAACAGCAGGGTCGGTTCGGCAAGGATGTCGCGGCCGGCCTCGCTCTTGTAGATCTCGTCGACGCTCCCGAACCGGGCTTCGGAGTAGTCGAGCCCCAGAAGATCGGCGGCCTGCCGGACGGACGCCTCGTCGGGGCCTTCGATCTCCAGGAACGTCGGGAGGTCGGGCCAGGTGTCGAAGTCGAAGGCGACCTCTCCCAGGCGCCACTCCTCGCGGTAGTTCTCCTGGTAACGGACCTCGGTGAGGCCGACCCGGCGGAGGATGCCGGCCATCGCGTGCAGGTCGGCGACTTCGGTCTCGATCTCCTTGGTGCCGTCGATCGTGGTGGCGTCGGTGACCTGCTTGAGCGTGAGCGTGGAGCGGGTGCCCTCGTTACGCAGACGGAGCCACGCCCCGCCGTCGAGGGAGTCGTTCTCGAAGATCTTCCGGGTGAGGAGGGTGCGGGGGAGCGCCTGGACGGCACCGAGGGCAGCCAGCCTGGCCTGCAGGCCAGCGACATCGACGGCCAGGAACTTCGCCTCGTACTCGTGCTTCATGGTCCTTCTCTCAGAGACGGTCGGTGAGGGTGGACGAACGGGCCGCCAGGAGCAGGCCCATGCGGTGGATGTGGTCGTGTGGCTGGCCGATGTGGGGCCGCTCGGTGAACTCGTTCGTGCGCAGGGTGAGCAGCACGTCCCAGTCGCCGGGGAAGTGACGGCGCAGGCGCTCCGGAGAGGTGTAGTGCTCCACCACGTGATGGCGCTTTTCGACGGGCATCATGAACTCCGCACCGAACACACCGCCCGGGCGGACCAGGCGCTGCATGCGGTCGACGAACTCGGCGAGCGGGCGGTGGTGGTTGGCACTGTAGTGCCACGAGCAGCTCGTCCAGACCGCTTCGCACGGCACGTCCAGAGGTTCCCCCGCAAGGAAGTCCTCCTCGATCACCCGCACACGGTTATGGAGTTCCTCCAGCTTGAGCCGGTCGGTCAACCCCATAGCGCGCACTTGGCTGTCACCCGGGAGGCGTACCTCACCTCCGTGCACGGCGAGCGCGTCGCGTTCGATGGCCACTACGCGGTACCCAGCCGCGGCCAGAGGCAGGACGAACTTGCCGTCGCTCGCACCGACGACCGCGACGGTGGATTCAGGCGCAACGCGTTCCCGCAGGACTGCGAGAAACTGCGGGAAGAAGGTGAGGGTGTGCTCCCACAGGCTTTGTGTCCGCACGGGAGTGTGCTCCTTGCGTATCGGTGGCGGTGATCACGCGGAGGACCTCTTCGGGGGTGAGCCCCGTGGTATCGATGCGATGCGCCGGGAATGAGGCGTAGGCATCTGTCACTCGGTCGGTGACCGTTTCCGTCAGCGCGTCCCATCGCGATACCGGCTTGTTCCGTGCCGCGAGTCGCCGTCGGCGTTCGTCCTCAGCACAGAGGAGTTGGTAGGTGACGGGCACGGGCAGCCAGGCCGGCAGGGTGACTCCGAGCCGGGCGCCCAGGGCGTGGTGGCTGGTGAGGCACCGGGCGAAGTAGCTCTCGACGACAACCGGAACACCGCCTCTGAGGTGGCGCTGGATCTCTTCTGCCGCTGTGAACAGTGCGGAGAGGTAGAGACACATCCGCGCTTCGACGTTCGTGCGCTTGTCCATCTCGCGCCTGAGCGGCTGGTAGAAGGCAGGCACTGTGGGAACGAGGACGGCCTGGCGGGCAGCGGCGAGCATCGGCGCGATCGTCGACTTCCCAGTGCCTCGTAAGCCTTCCAGGCTTTCGAACCTCGGCTGGTCAGACACGGGCGTACACCACGTCCGGCACCGGGAGCGTGATCTCATCGGTGACAGAGGGCCTGTGGACGATGCGGTTCGCGGTCTTCTCGTACCAGAACGCGTGGGAGTCCTTGCCCACGGCCTTGCAGGACATGGTGAGCGCACCGCGCGGGTCGGCCTCGATGCGGTCGATCTCGTGAGGCCCGCCGGACGGAGCGCAGACCTCCGGAGCACCGTGCTCGGAGAGGTCCTCGTCAACGATCACCTCAAGCGGCAGCCTGGTCTGCGCGAGCGCTTCGCGAAGCCGGCCGTAGGCGGTCGTGTCCGTGATCAGCAGCTCGGGGTGATGGGCGGCATTACCTACCAGCCGCAGGTGGTGGAGCTTCAGCTGCCTGACTCCGAGCTGCCCGAGGATGCTGGCGAGAGGGAGGACCTCGCCGATGTTCTGAGAGGTCACGGTCATGGTCGCGCCCGTCGGAACACCGAGGTCCCGTGCCAGGCTGAGCGAGCTGAGGGCGCTCTGGTAGCTGCCGCGCTTGCGGATGCCGTCGTTGGTCGAGCCGACACCCTCCAGGGAGACCCGGAGCAGGTCCAGGTGTGGAGCGATCTCGGTCAGGCGGCGCTCGATCCGGTATCCGTTGGTGCAGATCTCGACGCGCTGCCCCAGTTCCCGCTTGGCGTGCCGGACAACCTGCGGGAGCTCCCGGTAGACGAACGGTTCCCCGCCGAGGAGGGTGACGGCCTCCGTGCCGTACTCGTCCCGCATCAGGGTGAGCAGGCTGACGGCTTCCCCGGCGGTGAAGGCGTCGGAGTACTGAAGCCGCTTGCCGTGGAAGCAGTGCAGGCATGTGAAGTTGCAGCGGTACAGCAGCTGCAGATACAGCATCCGGATTCTCCGGATCCCGGTGATATCCCCGATCACATGGGCTCCTTCGGCTGACTGTCTGGTGGGAACCCTGATGGTGGCCGACCATGCGAGGACCTCGGCACCGCGTTCGGGGACGGTCCGAGGACGTCCTGGGACGTTTTACCTGCCCGCGAAGGACTCCAGGACGCTGATGACCCGCCTGGTGTCTGACAGGTCGGGCAGGACCTCCTGGGCGCCGGCGGCGGCCAGCTCTTCGGGACTGTGGACACCGGAGGCGACCGCGAGGATCCCGGACCCCGTGGCCAGGGCGGCCTCCACATCGCGGGGAGTGTCTCCCACCAGGACGGCGGGCACACCGGCCGGAACGTCACGGAGCCGCTGCATGCGTTCGCGGGCGATCGCGACAAGTCCGGGGCGGTGTCCAGCGTCCGCTCCGTAGGCGCCCACAGGCAGGTCCAGCAGTGCGTCGAGGCCGAAAGCGGACAGCTTCACCCGCGCGTTGGCGGCGATGTTGCCGGTCAGGACAGAGGAAACCCAGTCGCTTCGCGCCGAAGCGCTCTTCAGCACCTCGTGAACCCCTGGCAGAACCCTCCCGCGCATGCGCAGATCATCCAGGCGTTCCTGCCCTGCCCGTGTGAGAGCGTTCTCGATCACGGGCCAGCCGGGCACGGGCAGCCCGGCGCGAAGGAACATGTCGCGCATGATGAGCCGGTCCGTGCGCCCCTCGGTACGCGCCGGCTCCGACGGTTCGCGTCCCGCGAGCAAGGAGAAGGCAGCAGTGTATATCTCCTTGCTGACCCCCGCGTTCTCGATGAGGGTGTGGTCGATGTCCCACAGGACGATGAGCTCCATGGCGCCAGGGTAGGCAGGTGGCGGTGCTCCGCTGTCTTGACAACGTCCCATAACGTCCTTGCGTGATCACGCAGCGCCCCGCTTCGATTGGCTGCTGTGAACGACCGACTGCACTCTGTGCTCGCGCAGCGCGGTGTCTCGCCCGAATCGCTCGCGGAAGTCTGCGAGGTGGACCCGAAGACGGTGAGCCGCTGGCTGGGAGGGCGTGTTCCTCACGCACGGCATCGCTTCCGCGTCGCACGTCACCTGCGCGTGGAGGAGACTTTCCTCTGGCCGGCGCCGCCTCGGCGGTCCGGCCAGGCGCGTGACGGGTCAGGCACCGGGGTGGTCGGCACCTACCAGAACCGGGCCAGCGTGCCGAGGGAGATCTGGCTCTCACTGCTGCGAGAGGCCCAGCACGAGATCAGCGTCCTCGTCTTCTCCGGTACGTTCTTCGCGCAGTCCAATCCGCACGTAGCCAAGATGCTCTCCGAGCGCGCCGCGGAGGGTGTGCGGGTACGCCTGTGCTTCGGCGACCCGGACGGTCAGGCCGTCGCGATCCGGGGCCGAGAAGAGGGCATCGGCGACACCCTGGCCGCCAAGATCCGCGCATCACTGACGTATTACCGGCCCCTGCTGGGCGAGGCCGGGTGCGCCGTACGCCTCCACGACACCACGCTCTACACGTCCATGTTCCGCTACGACGACAACCTGCTGGTCAATCCCCACATCTGGGGGCAGCCGGCCAGCGCCAACCCCCTGCTCCACCTCAAGAGGACCGAAGGCACTGGGTGGTTCGACAGTTACGCTCAGAGCTTCGACTGCGTCTGGGCCGCCGCACGGCCGTGGACGCCCGACCATGAGAGGACCGCCGCCCATGGGCAGGACTGAGTACTACAACGACCCGGCCGCCCCGAAGGCAAACACCCTCATCCCGGCGAGCAACCTGCTCGTCGTCGACGACACCGGCGCCATCCTCCTCCAGCGCCGCCGCGACACCGGCCAGTGGGCGCTTCCCGGCGGCGCCCAGGACATCGGCGAGACCGCGGCGGAGTGCGCGGTACGCGAGTGCCTGGAAGAGACCGGCATCATCGCCGAGATCACCGGCTTCCTCGGCGTCTACACCAACCCGCACCACATCGTCGCCTACAGCGACGGAGAGATCCGCCAGCAGTACGAGAACACCTACATCGGCCGCCCCATCGGCGGAACTCCCACGATCAACGACGAGGCCGACGGGGTGCGCTTCGTCCAGCCCGCCGACCTCGACCAGTACGACATCCACCCGAGCATGCGCCAGCAGATCGGGGACTACCTGGCCGGCACGTACCCCTACCTGGGCTGAGCCGCCAGCGCTGCCTCGATCCTCCGCACGGAAACGAGGATCTCCGGCGCCGCACGGCGGATGAACCGGCCGACCACACTGTCCGCGCCATACCGGCTGATGATCTCCGCGATCCGCTCCCGCGCACTGGTCCGGCCGCCGTCGGGCGTCGTCGTCATGTCGCAGTACACGAGAGCGTCCACCAGCAACGGCTCCTCCAGCAACGGAAACTCCGACGCCAACTCGTCCCGCAGCCCACGCTCCTCGGCCTCCAGCCGGGCAAAAGAGTGGTTCGCGACCAGGCGCACCAGCCGCTCATCGGCCCCGTGCTCGTCACGGAGGAACCTTGCCCCGTCCAGCGGGTGGAACCCGGTTATGGCCAGCCGAGGTGCGTATCCGACGTCGTGCAGGGTGGCGGCAGCGACGAGAAGATCACCGTTCTTACCGAGAAGCCGCCGGGCTTCGGTCGCGCGCTGGGCCACTCCTCGCGTGTGCGCCCACCTCCGTGGAAGCACGGCGCTGAGCTCGGATTCCGCTACCCGCGTCGCCCACTCCGTCATCAGATCGGCCATGCCGGGCTTCCTGCCCCGAAGGGGCCCGGGCCATTCAGGCCACGCGGCTTGCGTCGTGCCGGTGAACCCACCGGCACGACGCGGCCCGGCACCGGCCCCGCCTCACGCACCGCCGATGTGCCGGAGCAGCGCCTCGATGTCACCGGGCGCCAGTCCAGCCGCTACGGACGGCTCTTCCTCCAGATCGGCAAGCTGCTGAACCGTAGGGTCATCGAGGATCTTCCCCATGAATTCAAGCTTCTGGTCCAGCCGCACCTCAACGACTTCGTCGATCGTGCCACGCGCCGCGATCACGGTGACCCGTGTTTCCGTGTCGGGTGCGAGCCCCAGGCGGTGGATCCGGTCCAGGCTCTGCAGGTAGCGGCCGGCCATGAAGTCCCGGTCCACGTACACAGCGTCGTGGCACACGTGATGAAGGCTGATTCCCTCTCCCAGGGTCGCCGGGTTGGAGATCAGCACCATGCAGCTGGGATCCTCACGGAAACGGCGCAGCTGCTCCTCCCGGTCGGGTGTGCCCCCGTGCACCACAGCCGGGCTGTACTTCTCGAGCATCTGGGCCAAAGTGGTCAGGCTGCGCACGAAGGTCGTCCACACCAGGGTCTTGCGGCCCTGTGCGGCATTCTCGGCGATGATCGCCAAGGCTTCCTTGTACTTGGGGGACAGCTCGTAGTCCGGCAGGTTCTGCATCAGCGAATACAGGGAACTGCCGGCCGGGATCTCCAGCGGAGGCAGCTGGTAGGCGAGCGGCTCGTGCCTGGTGGCGCCTTCCAGCAGCAGGGCCGGGCTGGTCGCCGCCATCAGCAGGCGCAGCGCTGTCTTGCCGAGCGCGCTGAGGTCGTCGCGTGCGGTTCCGTTGGACATGCCGCCCACCAGAGAGCTGTAGATCTCGGCGTGCAGGGCCGGCATCTCGACGTAACGCATCCGCAGGGTCATCGGCGGGAGACCGAGTTCCTGCTTAGTCGTCCGGGTGAACAGCGGCCGCAGGACCGTACTCGCGTAGGCGAGGTCTCCCCCCGCTACCGCCCTGGTGACCGCCCGCTGACCGTGGCCCGGCCAGACGAAGCCCATGAGGTTCTCCAGGTCCTTGGCGCCGTTCGGAGCGGGCGTTCCAGTCAGGATGAGACGGCGTTCGGCGAGCGGTCCTAGCGCCATGCACGCGGCGCCGTAGGTGCCGCGTGCACCGAGCTTCATCCGGTGGGCCTCGTCGAGGATGATCATCGAGGGGGCGGCCTTGAGCCAGTTCGCCAGGAGCGGGAGCGAGCGGTCCAGCCGCTCATAGTTGACGATGAGCACCTCGGCCCACTCATCCAGCGAGCCGTCGAGGACGTGGGTGCGCAGCGGGTAGTTGAAGCAGACGGCGGTCTCATAACGCCAGGACTCGTACGCCGACTTGGGGCAGACGACCAACAGCCTGCTAGCGGCGCCCCGTGCCCGCTGAGCGGCGTAGACCGCGAGTGCCACACGCGTCTTGCCGGCACCGGGCACGCTGAAGTTCGCACCGTGTCCGAGCGAGAGCAGCTTGGCGACATCCCGGCGCTGGAAGGTGTTGAGGTCTTCCTTCCAGGTGTCTCCGAGCATGCTCAGTACGTCGTCGGCGGCAACCTCCGCAGGTGCCGAGGAGCCGGCCAGCCGCTCTTCGACCAGCCTGGAGTCCTGGACCACTCCGGACACGAGGTTCCGGAGCTCCGGGGCCCAGTCGACACCGGCCGGGTGAGGCCAGTTGCTGAGAAGCGCCAGGTTCACCAGCAGTTCGTCCAGAGCCACCGACGCGGAGAGGGGGCCCAGCTGGCCACCGGTACGGAACCGGCCGGCCAGCTGGACGAGGTCCTGCCGGTACTGCTCAGTGGTCCGCAGGACCACACGGGTGCGCGAGTCGTCGAACCCGAGGTGCAGGGACGTTTCCGTCACTGGGTGCCCTCCGCGGTGGCGGCTGCCAGGAGCCAGGAGACACCGTCACCGGGGTTCGGGATCCCGCGCCCGGCCTGCTGGGCGAGCTTGCGCAGGCTGCCCCGGAGCTTGAGTACGGCCTCGTCGAAGGCCTCCTCGTCCAGGCTGTTCGAGGTACGGGCCTGAACCAGCTCGATGACGCACTGATCGATGTTGACGCAGGCGTCCGCGAGCCGGGCCGGCGCGAGCTGCTTGCGCTTGCGGAGCCGGGCGTCACGGCCAGCGTTCTCGATCGCCCGGTCAAAGGCTTCCTTGGCCTGGTCGAGAAGGGCCTGCGCCGAGGCCTTTTCGCTGTCCGGCAGCCCTGCGGTCGTATCGCGGACGGTAGCTGCCGCCCGGAGGATACGGTCGTTCAACGCGCGGGCCGCCGATACGGCCGACGTGGCCGCCGGCACTTCCAGGTCCAGCCCGGGGATGGACACCGACGCGGGCTGGGCAGTGGACCCGCTGTCAGCCAGCTCAGCCGGCAGTACCTCCTCCAGATATCCCTCCTTCAGGAACGCCTCGTCGATGTGACGCAGGTCCGTCTTCGAGAAGTTCAGCAGGATCGCGGCCAGGCGCCGCTCCTTCACGATTTCGGCCTGGTCCCGGTCCAGGTTCTCCAACTTGGCGTAGAGGCGCTGGAGTTCCTTGAGGCGTTCCTGTGCGCCCTCCCAGTCGACCAGCCGCAGCGCGACTCCTCCGCCGCTCGCGCTGCGGTCGTTCAGCTCCTTGATCGTGCTGAGGATCCACCGCTCCTGGTGGTACGTCGCGGTCCGGATCCGGAATTCCTTGGCGATCTGCTCGGGCGTCCGGCCCATCGCCGCCTGCTCTTCCATGGCGATCAGCCGGTTGATGTACGAGTAGTCACGCCGCTGGTCCTGACGGAGCTGGAGCGCCAGCTCCACTGCGTCGATGTCGGCCTGCGTGAAGGACGACGGGAGTACACCCACCCTCATCGACTGCTTGCCCAGCTCCCGCAGGGCGACGGCACGCGTGTTGCCGTTCACCAGGACACCGTGGTGGGTGACCAGCCCCGGCTCGTTCTGGCCGAACTTGTCCAGGTCCTCCTTCAGCTTGTCGAAGTCGGGATCCCGCAGGTCCGGGTCGGAAGGCTTGGCCTGGAGCAGGCTGCGCAGGTAGTCCTGGCCGGCCTCTCCGAAGGGGTCCTTGTCGAGATTCCGGTCCTGGTCCGGCTTGTGGGTGCGCTGGGCGCGGATCCGGTGCGTACCCGGGTTGAGGTAGAGGTCGTTCAACGGGAGGTCGATGACGTCGACATGGATCTGCTGCCCGTTCCAGTCAACCGTAACGGTTTCCCGGGTACCTCCAGCGGCCCTCACCTCCTCCAGCCTCTTCCTGATCAGCTCACTGACCGTCTCCGCGCGCGGCGGCGGCGGGAACTCCCGCACCATGTCCTTCCCCGTCCCTTCTGTTGCCGGTCCTGTCAGCTTGCGTTGCCGGTCCTGGATCAGTCGGCCAGGTCACCGATGGCCTGCGCGACGGCGGCGCGCGACTCCTGGGGCAGCGTCCGGTAGATGCCCCAGATCTTCTCAATCGGGCTGAACGAACGCTGGTCGGCGTCGATCCACTTCGCGAAGAGGCGCCGCTCCACCGACGAGAGATTCTCCACGAGGTCCAGCAGCGCCCCGAGGTCAACCTCACGGTCCGCCCCGCCGCCGGTCCCGCACTTCTTGCACTCGGTCACGAGCTGGTAGTCGGCGGTTCCGTCAGACCGGAGCACCTTACGCCGGGAGACGTTGAGCTTGGCGAGCTCGATTCCGCCGTCCTCATAGGCTTCGCCGGCACCGATACCGCACGACCGGCACAGGTGGTTGTCGTCCTGCAGAACCTTGGCGCGCTGGGCGGCGGTCAGGCTGGACTTGTGCTTCGGCGCCTTGGACGCGCCAGGAATCCAGACATCGGCGCCCCGGGTCACAAACCGCTGTTCCTGCTGAAGCAGGGAGGGGTCGTCGCGGCTCGTGTCGATGCGCCAGCCGTGGTCACGCAGGTCGCGCAGCCTGCGGTCGATCTGCGCGACGTCCGGAAACGCCTCGCGCAGCTGGGCCTTGGTGAAGATGTTGCCCTCCCCCACGACGGAGACCAGCCACAGCGCTGCCCGGACCATGCTGCCGAACTTCTTGTCCTGGTAGGACGGAATTTCTCCCATTAAAGCCTCCGTGAACTCCATGCCAACGGCACGCCTTTTATTCCGAAGAGTGCTGTGACTGCGACTGACAGTGCACGCCACACGGTCTCCGCGCTCCCCCCGCTCCTCAGCGGCTCATTCAGCTCACACCACAACAGCACGGAAGTCCAGCCTCTTTCCAACTTGCGCCGGGTAAGCATTTTTTGCGGGCTGGACTTGCTCGCTGCGAGCAAGTCCAGCCCGCAAAAAAGTGGCAGGAAAGGCTGGTGCAGAAGGCCTTAGCTGGGGGCACAATTGCCCAGTCTGAGACCAGGCTTGAGGTGCAGTCACTGGCCGCGCCCAGGCGTTCCAGGGAGGGGTATTCGCATGTCATCAGCTGGACACAGTCCGGTCAGGGGCGGCTGGCTGGATCCTCGCAAGCCGTTCAAGGACGGCGTACGCCCCAGGAAGCGTCAGCTCGGCCTGGCGCTGCGGGCCTTGTGTCGCCTACTGCATTTGGATGAACCGGCGGAAACGGGAAGAAGGCCCCTCAAGCAGGCAGAGGCAGCAAACCGACTAGGCTGCGCCGCTGATGAGCTGTCGCGGTATCTGAACGACACCCGGATTCCCTCGCAGGATTTCCTGGAACGCCTGCACAAGGAAGCTGGCGCCGACGCCGCCGCCAGCGGTCAGGACGTCGGTATCACCCTCGAAGCGCTGCTAAGTCTCCGCACCAGCGCCCTGGCGGAACAGCAAGGGTGCGAGCACTGCCAGGAGATGAGCGGACGAATCGATTCGCTCATCCAGCAGCTGAACGCACCCTGCCCACAGTGCGCGGCGCACGAGCGGCAGCAGGAAGCGCGTCGGAGGCAGCGGAAAAAGCTCGCCGCCCGGTTGCGGTCCGCGAGCAGGGAGCAGACAAGACTGCGGCTGGAACGGGCCGAGCTGAAGGTAGCCGTGGCCGATTTGAAGGCCGAGCTGACTGAAAAGCTAGCCGTTGAAGCCGGCCTGCGAGAACGTCTGGCGGCGGCACAGGGCACCGGGGGTCAGCTGCCGGTCCCCCGTCAGCCGGGGGACCGGCAGCTGAGCGCGAGAGACGTGTCGGCGGCACGGCAGCTGGTTGCGCAGGCCGAAGAACTGGACGGATCCGGCCGGGAAGACCTCGCATTCACCCTGCTCCGACAGGGCACAACCGAGTTGCTGACCCCGGCCGAGACCGCGCTGGTCTTCGTGGAACTGAGGCATCGGCAGCGTGACCGGCTGGCCAACGACCTGATCCACGTATACGGACGGGACCAGGAGAAGCAGGATGTGATGGCGGTAGCCCTGGAGTTGCATGAGGCAGGTGCGCCAGATGACGCCGGCGCTGTACTGCGAGCGGCGCTCGGGTAACGCGCCGGCACTGCCCCCGTCCGTCAGGCGGCGTCCGCCTCGCGCTCGTAGTGCATCTGGGCACGGTCAAGAAAGTCATCCGGGTCATGCCCGCGGGCAGCGGTCCAGTGGAGCAGGTCGGCGATCAACTCGACTGCGGACTCATCAAGGCTGGCTTCGCGGCTACGCCCTTGCCGTCTTGGAGCGTCCTCGGTGCTTTGATACCTCTCCAGTACCTGGGCAGCCCGCTCAATCCGACGGCAGTCCATGCCCAAGCCGAGCGGGATCTCACACCAGACCGCCTTGCCGACGGCGGTCAGAATCACGCCCCAGTCAGCGGCCAGGCCAGCCACGAGGTGCAGGCCCCGGCCGCACTCGTCGTCGCATTCCGCCTTCTTGGCGGATGGAAGGGCGGGGCTCCTGTCGTGGACCTCCATCCGTAGCCGGTCGCTCTTCCATTCCAGCACCAACGTGGCCGCCGCGCCGTCACCTACGTGCTTGACGACATTTGTCGCCAGCTCGGTGACGATCACTTCGGCCTCGTCGGCTACTGCCGGCATCCCCCACCTCGCCAGCTGCCTGGCGGCCGTGTGCCGCAGCATGCCTACCTCAACTGCCGCCGCTTTGAAGGGCAAGACGCAGCGCAGCCGGCCATCGGTCGTTCCGGAGATGGGCATGACCACCCTCCCTCCCAGGCCACGCACATGCCCGCGCCTGCCGTATCCGAACGGCTGCAGTGCGTAGCGGTCTGGGCTTGAGCATGGCATAGGAGAACTCTCATCGTGCAACTTCTCACGGGCCTCGATCGAGTGAATCCGGTGGTGAGGCCGGTTCGGCGCTCCCTAGCCTGAGGGATCTCCGGGCCGCGCACCCGGCCCACGGTGAAGGAGCCGAATGTCCGAGCGAACCACCACACGCAGACGCCAGCTTGGCGCGACCTTGCGCAAGCTGCGTGCTCGCAAAGGGCTGACGCTTGAGGAGGCCGGGCGGCTCGTCGGCGTCTCAAAGGCGACGGTCAGCCGGTACGAAACCCAGGCGGGACCGGTCAGGTGGATCGTCGTTGAAGCGCTGTGCCGTGAGTACGGAGCGACCGAGGCCGAGGCGAAGGCCGTAATCGGCCTGGCGAAGGACGCCAAGCAGCAGGGCTGGTGGAACTCCTTCGCGGACTCCATCCCCGAGAGCATGAACCTGTTGCTCACCCTTGAGGACGAGGCAGTCCGCGAGAGCCACTTCTCCTGCGTCTACGTGCCCGGTCTCCTCCAGACGAGGGCCTACAGCACCGCAGTTCAGAAGGCCAACGAAGTACCTCTTGGCCAGGAGGAGATCGAGCGTCTGGTCGACATCCGCATGAAGCGGCAGGAGATCCTTACCCGTCCGAAGCCGCCGCGGCTGTGGGCGATCCTCGATGAGTCAGTCATCCGCCGCGTCGTCGGTTCGCCCCGCGTCATGAAGGAGCAGCTCGGTCGGCTGCTCGAAGCGAACGAGTCGTCCCACATCACGCTCCAGATACTTCCGTTCGCCAAGGGAGCCCACGCCGCGGCGCTGGGAAGCTTCGTCATCATCGGCGGACCCGAGCCGGCCCTTGACGTGGTGTACGTCGACTTCCACGCCGGCTCTCTCTTCCTGGAGAAGGACGAGGAACTGGACCGCTACAGACTTGCGTTCGAGTACCTTCAGGCACAAGCGTTGGACATGGAAGCCTCGTCCGCCATGATCCACGGTGCCCTCAAGGAGCTGTGAATGTACGTCGGCGCTCAGCCCGAGTCCGAGCCCAGGTGGTTCAAGTCGTCGTACAGCGGTGGCAACACGACCGAGTGCGTTGAGTGTGCGCGCACCGGCACCGGCATCCGCGTCCGGGACTCGAAGTGCGCCGACGGCCCAGGCATCACCGTTCACGCCGACGCCTGGCTTTCATTCGTGGAGTCTTTGGCTCAGCCATGGCCGTTGGAGCACTGAAGGCTTCAGCGTGGAGCAGCTCGCGTGGCTCCGGCCAGCCCCGCGCGGCACGAGCATGGAGCGTCAGCCTTGTACACGAACGTCGGGGTCCGGGAGTCATGGCGCGGGCAGATTAAGCGCCTGCTCCGCGACATGGCCCTGCCCTCTCTCCGTCTCGGCATCCTCCCGGCCACCGCCGAGGTGGACGTCGTCCCGATGCCCGGCTTCAACATGTACGACATGTACGACGGCCGGCGAGCCCACTACGAACTCGTCTCGTCCGGCGTCGACGTGACCGACCCGGGCGAAGTCACCTTGCACGACAAAGCATTCGACGCCGTGAGCCGTGCGGCCAGTTATGGAGATTCCGCCCGCAGCCTGACCAGCAAGGCCCTGGCCTTCTGGAGCGAGGGCTGACACCTCCAGACCTTCCGCTGGGCGCCACCCATTGCTCTGCGGCGCCCAGGACCCCCGTACCGCCTACGCCATCGCCGCCAACTCCGCCCGCCCGAACAGCAGGGCATACCCCGGAGGCAGCTGGGACAGCACCCGCGTCGTCAAGGTTTCGCCGATTCGGGCGGCGAGGACGCTCAGGACCGAGCTGACGTCCCAGCGGGCCGTCGCCGGGGTCGCGCCCTCGATGCGGGTGGCGACCGAGTCGACGAACTCGCGGGCCGTCAGGGGGTGGGTCGCGGGGATCTGGGAGGCGATGACCCGGCCGGCCTCGGGCGGGAGCGCCTGCGCCAGGGCCACGCGTTCGTCGCCGGTGACGTGGCCGCCCAGGGCCGACAGGACGATGCGAGTGATGCGTTCCGCCTCCGCCCTCGTCGTGTACTGGCCCGCTTCGCGCACCGCCTCGGTCAGCTCCAGCCAGCCGGTGTCCTCGGCCGCGTCCCGGGGGCGGGGACGGGGCGGAGGGGTCTGGGCGGGGACGGTGATTCTCGGCTGCGGGGTGGTCACGGTCATCGTGCTGGCTCCTCCTCCGGAACACTGCGGGGCACCGGCAACCGGGTACCCCGTAACGCGGCGGGCATGAGCGGTAGTTCGGCCAAAGAGCGGCGTGTGGTGTCTCTGGTGGTGTGTGGTTCCTTGTGACGTGTTGTGCTGATTTATCGCCCTGTTGGCGTGGCGGTTACGGGCCCCCTCGCGGGGTGATGGGGTGCAGGGTGCGCCCGGGCGCGTCCCGGGTCCCGCTCCGGCCACGGGGCGCGCCCGTACCGGCCATGGCCGCCGGCCGCCGGCGGTGGCGGTGGCGGCCGGGTTCAGCCGCTGATCTGCCTGCGGCCCGGTCCGCCGCCGGTGATCTGGATGCGGCGGGGCTTGGCCTGTTCGGCCACCGGGATACGCAAGGTCAGGACGCCGGCGTCGTACGGGGCGTCGATGCGGTCCGTGTCGAGCGTGTCGCCCAGGAACAGCTGGCGGGTGAAGGTGCCCGTCGGCCGCTCGGCGACCAGCATCTCCGCGTCCTCGGGAGCGGGGCCGCGCCGTTCGGCGCGGACGTTCAGGACGTTGCGCTCGACGTCCAGTTCGATCGTCTCGGGGTCGATGCCGGGCAGGTCGAAGTGGACAAGGAACTCGTCTCCGGACCGGTAGGCGTCCATCGGCATCACGGCCGGGCTCACGGCGTTCGCGCCGAGCACCTGCTGCGCGAGCCGGTCGAGTTCACGGAACGGATCCGTGCGCATGAGCATCACAGGTCACTCCTCTCTTCAGGCGCTGCGTGCGATGCCCTTCGGCTTCTTATATAACTCTCCGCTGGAAACTTGACAAGCCTCGACTCAGGTTCGTTCCGCCCTCCGACCTGCGCGTTAACCTCGGGACAGACATCACGGTCAACGAGGGTTACCAGGAGGCACTCATGGCCAGGGTTCCCAGCGCGGTCGTCGCCGCCACCGGGCTCGTCGGCGGCTACGGCGTCGCCCGTTGGACCAAGAAGCGGCAGCTGGGCGGGGCCGTGCTGGCCGTCGCCGGGGCCGCCGCCGCGCAGCAGTGGCGCTCGCGGGCCGGCGGGAAGGCCGCCGGTGCGCTCACCGCCGCCTACGTCGCCGCCTTCGCCGGCTCCCACCCGCTGGCCAAGAAGGTCGGCGCCTGGCCGGCCGTCCTCGGTGTCGCCGGCGCCGTCGCCGCCGCCGCCTGGGCCGTCGCCGACCGCAAGGCCTGACGGGCCGCAGAGCGACAGCGCGCACAGGGCCTGACGGCCACCGGACATCACGTACCGGGGGCCACGGGGCGGGCGGCTGTCCCTACGACGCCCTCTCCTCCGCCCGGAACGCCCTCCGGTACCCCTGCGGGCTCGTCCCCACCACCCTCCGGAAGCGTTCCCGGAAGGCCGTGGGGGAACCGAAACCCGTCTGGGCCGCGATCCGTTCCACGGGGTGGTCCGTCGTCTCCAGCAGGTACTGGGCCCGCCGCACCCGGGCCCGGTGCAGCCACTGCAGCGGTGTCGTACCGGTCTGGTCGCGGAAGCGGCGGTTGAGGGTGCGGGTGCTCATGCCCGCCTTCGACGCCATCTCGTCCAGCGTCAGATCGCGGTCGCAGTGGTCCTCCAGCCAGCGCAGCAGCGGCTCCAGGGTCGCGCCGGCCGGTGCCGGGGGCAGGTCCCGGACGATGAACTGGGCCTGCCCGCCCTCCCGTTCCAGCGGCATCACGGACATCCGGGCCGCGTACGCCGCGACCGCCGAGCCGAAGTCCTTGCGGATCATGTGCAGGCACATGTCGAGCGCCGCCGCCGCGCCCGCCGACGTCAGGAACTGGCCGTTGTCGACGTAGAGCACGTTCGGGTCGACGGTCACCTCCGGGTAGCGCGCCGCCAGGTCACCGGCCGCGATCCAGTGGGTCGTCGCGCGCTTCCCGTCCAGCAGGCCGGTCGCCGCGAGGAGGAACGCGCCCACGCAGACCGACGCGATCCGGGTGCCGTTCGCCGCCGCCGCGCGCAGTGCCTCGGCCACCCCGGGCGGCAGCGTCTCCGGCGGGTCCGCGACGCCCGGCAGGATGATCGTGTCGGCCTCCGCGAGCGCCTCCAGGCCGTACGGCGCCCGGACCGTGAAGGTGCCCGCCGCGACCTCCTCCCCCACCCCGCACACCCGCACCCGGTACGGCTCCCGGCCGTCGGGCAGCCGGGCCCAGCCGAAGGTGTCGACGGGGGCGGACAGATCGAACGGGATGACGCCGTCCAGCGCCAGTACGGCCACGGTGTGCATGGCAGGAACCTAGCCGTACGACCGGTTGTCGCCAACCCCCGGCGAGCAGGCCGGACATGGGGTGTACGCCGTCCGCCACCGGTGGCGGGAATCCGTTGACAGGTGGCAATCCCGCCGCTTCCGTGTGATCCCGCCGCCTCCTAGCGTCGCCCCGTGACCAAGTTCCTCCTCGCCGTGCACGTCATCGCCGCGATCCTCGCCATCGGGCCCGTCGCCGTCGCCGCCAGCATGTTCCCGCCCGCCGCCCGCCGGGCCCTGGCCGCCACCGGCCCCGGCTCCGGCTCCGCCGACGCCACCGCGAGCCTCCACCTGCTGCACCGGATATGCCGGGTCTACGCCGTCGTCGGCGTCGTCGTCCCGGTCTTCGGCTTCGCCACCGCGAGCGAGATGGGCGTGCTCGGCAGCCCCTGGCTGGTCGTGTCCATCGCGCTGACCGCCCTCGCCGCCCTCGTCCTGGCCGCGGTGATCCTCCCGGCCCAGACCGCCCTGCTCGAATCCGACGGCGGCGGCACCCGGAACCCCGCCGCCCGCCTCGCCATGGCCACCGGCCTCTTCAACCTCCTCTGGGCCGCCGTCACCGTCCTGATGATCGTCCGCCCCGGCTCCACCACCGGCGCCTGAGAGCCGGACCCAGCCGCCCCCCGGCGACCCCGGCGACCCGGCGCCGTACGCTCACGGCCTGCTCGCCGCCGGCGGGGCCGAGGGGCCGCCGCCCCGCGAACCCGGCCGCGCCGCCGCCTTGGCCCGGCTCGCCACCGCCGTCAGCGGGCGGGCGATGTCCTCCAGGGAGCGGCCTTCGGCCCGTACCGCCAGGAACACCGCGACCAGGCCGGCCGCGCACATCAGCGCCGCGCCGATGGAGAAGGCCAGGACCGTGTCCCGGACCCGGCCGGTGCCCGTGAGGTCGGCGAACAGCAGCGGGCCGCTGATGCCGCCGGCCGCCGTGCCGATCGCGTAGAAGAAGGCGATGGACATGGCGCGGGTCTCCATCGGGAAGATCTCCGACACCGTCAGATAGGCGCTGGAGGCGCCCGCCGAGGCGAAGAAGAGCACCGCGCACCAGCAGGCGGTCAGCGTGGCCGCGCTCAGCGCGCCCCGGTCGAACAGCCAGGCCGTGCCGAACAGCAGCAGGCCCGACAGCAGGTAGGTCGAGGAGATCATCACGCGCCGGCCGACCGTGTCGAAGAGCTTGCCGAGCAGCAGCGGGCCGCAGAAGTTGCCGGCCGCGATCACCGCGAAGTAGTAGCCGGTGTGGTCGGCGGGCACGTCGTAGAACTTGGTCAGGATGGCGCCGAAGCCGAAGGTGATGGCGTTGTAGAGGAACGCCTGGCCGATGAAGAGGGAGAAGCCGAGGACCGCGCGCCTGCGGTAGCGGCCGAAGACGGTGCGGGCGATCTCCAGGAAGGAGACGCTCTTGCGCTGGTGGATCTCCAGCTCGCCCTCGGCGTCCGGCAGCCGTTCGCCGCGCTCGGCCTCCACCCGGCGTTCGATGCCGGAGACGATCTCCTCGGCCTCCCGGTCCCGGCCGTGGATCAGCAGCCAGCGCGGGCTTTCCGGGACGTGCCGCCGTACCAGGAGGATGACCAGCGCGAGGACGGCGCCGAGCGCGAAGGTCAGCCGCCAGCCGAGGTTCGCGGCCAGCAGGTCGGTGTTCAGCGCGACGATCGACAGCAGGGAGCCGCCGACCGCGCCCAGCCAGAAGCTGCCGTTGATGACCAGGTCGACCCGGCCGCGGTAGGCCGCCGGGATCAGCTCGTCGATGGCGGAGTTGATCGCCGCGTACTCGCCGCCGATACCGAAGCCGGTCAGGAAGCGGAACAGGAAGAACCACCAGGCCTGCCAGGAGAAGGCGGTCAGGGCGGTCGCGGCCAGATACACCGCCAGGGTGATCATGAAGAGGTTCCGGCGGCCGAACCGGTCGGTCAGCCGGCCCCAGAACAGGGCTCCGGAGCAGGCGCCCGCGACGTAGAGCGCGGCGGCGACGCCGGTGACCTGCCCGGAGGAGATCGCCAGGCCGCTGCCGGACTCCGACAGCCGGCCGGCGATGTTGCCGACGACCGTGACCTCCAGGCCGTCCAGGATCCATACGGTGCCCAGCCCGATCACAATGGTCCAGTGCCAGCGGGACCAGGGCAGCCGGTCCAGCCGGGCGGGGATGTTCGTGGTGATCGTCCGGCCGGTCCGCGCGGTCGGCGTCTCCGCTTCGCTCATGGGCTCCCTCCTCGTCGAAGGACGGAAAAGCGGGTGCCCCGACCGCGCCGGAACAGTCCCGGTCAGGCTCCCAGGCCGCGCGAGACCGCGTAGATCAGCAGTCCCGCGAGGGATCCCACCACCGTGCCATTGATCCGGATGAACTGCAGGTCGCGGCCGATGTGGGCCTCGATCTTGCGGGTGGTGTGCTCGGCGTCCCAGCCCGCCACGGTGTCCGTGATCAGCGAGGTGATCTCCTTGCGGTAGGTCGTCACGACGTGCACCGCGGCGCCCTCCACCCAGGCGTCCACCTTGCCCTGCATCTTCTGCTCGGTGGCCATCCGGGCGCCCAGGGACAGCAGCGCGGACCGCACCCGGCGGCGCAGTTCGCTGCGCTCGTCCTCCGCCGCGGCCACGATCATCGACCGTACGGCCGTCCAGGCGGACGCGATCAGGTCCTGCACCTCGCCGCGGCCCAGCACCTCGCTCTTGAGCCGCTCCACCCGCGCCCGGGTGTCGGTGTCGGACTGGAGGTCGCCGGCGAAGTCGGTGAGGAAGCGGTCCAGCGCGCCGCGCGCCGGGTGCGAGGGCATGTCCCGCATCTCGGTGACGAACCGCAGCAGTTCCTTGTAGACGCGCTCGCCGACCTTGCGGTCCACGAAGCGGGGCGTCCAGCCGGGCGCGCCGCCCTCGACGGCCACCATCACATCGGCCCGGTGCAGCTCCAGCCAGTCGTGGGCGCGGGACACGACCAGGTCCACCATCCGCCGGTGCCCGCCGTCGGCGACGACCTTCTCCAGCATCTTGCCGATGCCCGGCGCGATCTCCTGGGCGTCGGCCCGCCGGGTGACCGCCTCGCCGACGACCGCCTGCACGTCCGAGTCGCGCAGCACGGTCAGGGCGCCGCGCAGGGCGGTGGCCAGTTCCGCCGTCACCCGGTCGGCGTGCTCGGGTTCGGCCAGCCAGGCGCCGAGCCGGCTGCCGATGCCGACCGCGCGCAGCCGCTGCCGTACGACGTCCTCGGAGAGGAAGTTCTCCCCGACGAACTCGCCCAGCGAGACGCCCAGCTGGTCCTTCTTGGTGGGGATGATCGCGGTGTGCGGGATCGGCAGCCCGAGCGGGTGCCGGAACAGGGCGGTGACCGCGAACCAGTCGGCGAGCGCGCCCACCATGCCGGCCTCGGCCGCCGCCGCGACATAGCCGGCCCAGGCCCCGGCGCCAGCGTTCTGGGCGACCTTGGCGAGGACGTAGACCACCGCGACGAACAGCAGCAGGCCCGTCGCCGTGAGCTTCATGCGCCGCACCCCGCGCCGGCGCTCCTCGTCGGCGGGGGTGAACGCCGTCATGGTGCGGTACGACGCGGCCCGCTCCGGTGTTGTCGTCTCGGTAGGTTCCATCAGCTCCACCCGTTCGGTGATCCCCGCGCACAATTGTCCCCGCCTGTCCGACTCCCGGACCAGAACTGGAGTTCCCCGGCGTCGCCTGATGAGTGCGGGGCAGGCGAGGGGGTGGCCGGGCGGGAAGGAATACTGTCGGGCATGACCCGCTTGATCCTCGCCACCCGCAACGCCGGAAAGATCACCGAGCTGAGGGCGATCCTCGCCGAGGCCGGACTGCCGCACGAACTGGTCGGCGCCGACGCCTTCCCCGAGGTCCCCGACGTGAAGGAGACCGGCGTCACCTTCGCCGAGAACGCCCTGCTGAAGGCGCACGCCCTGGCCCGGGCCACCGGGCTGCCGGCCGTCGCCGACGACTCCGGGCTGTGCGTGGACGTCCTGGGCGGCGCCCCCGGCATCTTCTCCGCCCGCTGGGCCGGCCGGCACGGCGACGACGAGGCCAACCTCAGGCTGCTGCTCGCCCAGCTCTCCGACATCGCCGAGGAGCACCGCGCGGCCCACTTCGCCTGCGCGGCGGCCCTGGCGCTGCCGGACGGCACCGAGCGGGTGGTGGAGGGGCAGCTGCGCGGCACGCTGCGGCACGCCCCGGCCGGCACGAACGGCTTCGGCTACGACCCGATCCTCCAGCCGGAGGGCGAGACGCGGACATGCGCGGAGCTGAGCCCAGAGGAGAAGAACGCCATCAGCCACCGGGGCAAGGCGTTCCGGGCGCTCGTCCCCGTGGTGCGGGAGCTGCTGGGCTGATCTCTGGTGCGGCCGGAGGGACTCGAACCCTCACGGGAGTTACCCCACTGGGACCTAAACCCAGCGTGACTGCCAATTCCACCACGGCCGCCTGGTGCTGCCCGGCCATGCTAGCGGCCGGGCAGTGCCCGCGGACGTCAGATGCCCAGATCCTTGATGATCTTGGCCACGTGGCCGGTCGCCTTGACGTTGTACAGGGCGCGTTCGACCTTGCCGTCCTCGTCCACGACCACCGTGGAGCGGATGACGCCGACGACCGTCTTGCCGTAGAGCTTCTTCTCGCCGAAGGCGCCGTACGCCTCCAGCACCTTCTTGTCGGGGTCGGCCAGCAGGGTGACCTTCAGGGATTCCTGCTCACGGAACTTCGCGAGTTTCTCCGGCTTGTCCGGCGAGATGCCGATGACGTCGTAGCCGGCGGAGGCCAGGACCTCCAGGTTGTCGGTGAAGTCGCAGGCCTGCTTGGTGCAGCCGGGGGTCAGGGCGGCCGGGTAGAAGTAGACGATGACCTTGCGGCCCTTGTGGTCCGAAAGGGACACCTCGTTGCCGTCGGCGTCGGGGAGGGTGAAGGCGGGGGCAACGTCCCCGGGCTGGAGTCGCTCGCTCATCGCACTAGCGTAACCGGGGGCCCTTGCGGTGCGGTGCGGCCATGAGCTGACAGACTGTTGGTCAAAGCAGCAGCAGATTTCGGCAGACTTCGGAGGCCGTACGGTGGCGGACACGTCGGACACCAGAACCCCGGCGCAGATCGAGGCGGACATCAGGCGCCGCCGCGAAGTGCTGGCCGAGACGCTCGACGAGATCGGGGTGCGGGTGCATCCGAAGACCGTCGTCGGGGACGCGAAGGCCAAGGTCGTCGCGAACGTCGATCACACGGTCGGACGGGCGTACGTGCAGGTCAACCGCGTCGTGAGTGATGTGAGGGCGCGGTTCACGGACGAGGAGGGGGCGCCCCGCCTGGAGCGGGTGGTGCCCGTGGCGATGGTCGTCGTGGGGGTCGTGGGGCTGCTCGCCCTGGGGGCCCGGCGGCGCAGGGACTGACCGGGAACAGGTAGGTTTCGACGCGTGAGCGCCAACAGAAACGAGCAGAGCACTCCCCACCACGACAAGCTGCCCATCCGGATGCTGCACGACCGGGTTCTCGTGCGGCAGGAGACCGGTGAGGGCGAGCGGCGGTCGGGCGGCGGCATCCTGATTCCCGCCACCGCGGCCGTCGGGCGGCGGCTGGCCTGGGCCGAGGTCGTCGCGGTCGGCCAGAACGTACGCACGGTGGAGCCCGGCGACCGGGTGCTGTTCGACCCGGAGGACCGGGCGGAGGTCGAGGTGCGGGGCGTGGCCTACGTCCTCATGCGCGAGCGTGATCTGCACGCCGTCGCCGCGGACCGGTTCGAGGGGTCGGAGGACTCCACGGGGCTGTACCTGTAGCACACGGCAGCGAGAGGGCCGGTGACCATCGTCACCGGCCCTCTTTGCCGTGCCTTTGCTACGTTGGAAAGGAACCCGACGAGACGCGCCGTACCGGGTCCAAGGCAAAGACGACGCACCCCCAGGAAGAGTCATTCGTCTCGGAGGTGCCGTCATGGCCTGGATCCTGCTCGTCGTCGCCGGTCTGCTGGAAGTCGCCTGGTCGATCGGGATGAAGTACAGCGAGGGTTTCACCCGCCTGGTCCCGAGCCTGTTCACCGGCGCCGGCATCGTCGCCAGCATGGTCCTGCTGTCCTACGCCGCGAAGTCCCTGCCCATCGGCACGGCCTACGGCGTCTGGGTGGGCATCGGCGCGGCCGGCGCGGCGGTGCTCGGCATGGTGGTCCTCGGTGAGCCGGTCACCGCCGCCCGGATCTTCTTCGTGTGCCTGCTGCTGGTCGCCGTGGTGGGACTGAAGGCGACCAGCGGTCACTGAACCGCCGAGGCCCCGGCCCCTCATGGGGCCGGGGCCTCGCATCTACAGGCCGGGGCCGCCCCCGGCTCCCCCGTCCGTGGCCGTGGCACCGCCCGCGTCGGTGCCTCCGCCCGGCGTGCCGCCGCCGGTGGCCGTCCCGCCGCCGGGGGTGCCGCCGCCGGTGGTGGCGGTGCCGCCGCCGTCCGTGGCCGGACCGCCGCCGGTCGTCGTCGTGGTCCCGCCCGTGGTGGGCGTACCGCCGGTGGCCGTGCCGCCGGTCGCGGGGGCCCCGCCGCCGGTGGTCTGGCCGCCGTCGGCGGGCGCGCCCGTGGTGGCGCCGTCGGTCGGGGTGGCGGACGGACCGCCGGTGTCCTGGCCGCCGTCGGTGGCGGTGCCGCCGGTGTCCTGGCCGCCGTCCGTGCCCGGCTCGGCCGTGCCCGAGGTGGCCGGCGGCTCCTCGACCCGGTCGGCGCCCTGCTGGAGCCGCAGGTCGAAGTCCTTGACCGGCTTGCCCTCCAGCGCGTGCCGCGTGTACTGCGCCCAGATCTCGGTGGGCGCGCCGCCACCGTTGATACGGGCCTGGCCGAGCGCACCGTACAGCGGCTGGTGCTTGGCCGTCACCGGGTCCTGGCCCATGACCGCGACCACCGTGGCCAGGTCGGGGGTGTAGCCGGCGAACCAGGCGGCGGTGTCGCGCTCGGCGGTGCCGGTCTTGCCGGCCGCCGGACGGCCCGCGGCCTGCGCGGCGGTGGCGGTACCGCTCTCGACCACGCTCCGCAGCACCGAGGTGGTGGTGTCGGCGGCCTCCCGGCTGACGGCCTGCTTCACGTTCCGCTCGGGCAGCCTGATCTCGTCCCGGCCGTCCTTGGTGACCTCCTGGACCAGGCTGTACGTGCCGTGCTTGCCGTGGTTGGCGAGCGTGGCGTACGACTCCGCCATCTCCAGGACGCTGGCGGTGGCGGTGCCGAGCGCGATGGACGGGGACGGGTAGAGGTCCGGGGTGTCGGCGGGCACGCCGAGGGCGACCGCGGTCTCCTTGACCTTGGCCGGGCCGACGTCGGTGGCCATCTGCGCGTACACCGAGTTCACCGACAGGTCGGTGGCCTTGCGGACGGTGGTCGGGCCGTACGACCGCTGGTCCTCGTTCTCGGGGGCGTAGAAGCCGCCGCTCCAGCCCTGGATGGGGCGCTTGTTGGTGCCGTCGTAGACCGTGTTCGGGGTGATGGTGCGGCCGTCCTGGGTGGTGGAGCCGTTCTCCACCGCGGAGGTGAACACGAACGGCTTGAACGTCGAGCCGACCTGGAAGTCACCGCGGGTCGCGCCGTTGGTGTACTGCTTCACGTAGTCGATGCCGCCGTACAGCGCGACGACCTCGCCGGTCTTGGGGTCGACGGAGGCGCCGCCGGCCCGGACGTAGGTGTCGACCTTGTTGTTCTTCTTGTCCAGCTTGCTCATCAGCTGGTCGTCGACCGCCTTGACGAAGGCGTCCTGCCGGTCCTTCTGAATGGTGGTCCGGATGCGGTAGCCGCCGGCTTCGAGGTGGTCGGTGTCGATGATGTTGTTGCTGGTCAGGTACTGGTTGACCGCCTCCACCAGATAGCCGCGCTGGCCGGACAGGCCCGTGGAGACCGTCTGCTCCTTCGGCATGGGGAACTTCATCCCGGCCCGCTCGGACTGCTCCAGCCAGCCCTTCTTGACCATGCCGTCCAGCACGTAGTTCCAGCGGGCGACGGCCGCCTTCCGGTTCTCCGGGTGGGCCACGACGTCGTACTCGCTCGGCGCGTTGACGAGCGCGGCGAGGTAGGCGGCGCGGGCCGGGTCCAGGTCGTCGGCGTCCCGGCCGTAGTAGGCCTGGGCGGCGGCCTGGATGCCGTAGGCGTTGCGGCCGAAGTAGCTGGTGTTGAGGTAGCCCTCCAGGATCTCGTCCTTGGACTTGTTCTGGTCGAGCTTGATCGAGATGAAGAACTCCTTGGCCTTGCGGGTGACCGTCTGCTCCTGGGCCAGGTAGTAGTTCTTCACGTACTGCTGGGTGATCGTCGAGCCGGACTGCTTGCCCTTGCCGGTCGCGGTGTTCCAGGCGGCGCGGATCATCGCCTTGGGGTCGACGGCCGACTCGGTGTAGAAGTCGCGGTCCTCGGCGGCCAGGACGGCGTGCTGGGCGTCCTTGGAGACGTGCGCGAGGGAGACGTTCTCACGGTTGACGTCGCCGTCACGGGCCAGCTGGGAGCCGTCGGCGTACAGGTAGACGTTGCTCTGCTTGGTCGCGAACGCGTTGGCCGGCGGGATGTTCACCATCGAGTAGCCGACGAAGAACACGCCGATGATCAGCAGCACGAAGACGAAGCAGGTGCCGAGCACCATGCGCCAGGTCGGCACGAGCCGCCGCCAGCCGGTCCGCTTGGGCCGCTTGCCCTTCTTGGCGTTCTTGGCCTTCTTGCCCGAGGGCGCGTCACCGTCGGTCGCGGCGAGCACGGTGGTCTCGGCTTCGGGAGCGCCCGGGGTGCCCGCCGGTGGAGGTACGGATTCGGTACGGGGGCCGGGTACGGCACGGGTGGCCTCGGGACCGCCTGCCTTGGCCCCAGGAACACCGGTGCCGGCACCGGCCGCGGACGCCGACGCGGCACCGGCGAGCCCGGCGGCCTTGGCGCCCTGGGCTCCGGCGGCGGCACCGGCACCGGCCGCTCCGGCGGTGCCTGCCGCGCGGGCGGCCCGGGCGGCGCGGGCGGCGGCCGGGGAGGAGGTGCCGGTGGTGCTCGTGGTGCCGGCCGCGGGCGCGGCACCGGCGGGCTTGCTGCCCTGGGTGCCGGGAGTCTGGGCGGAGCGCTTCCCGGCGGCGGGGCGCGCGCCGGTGCCCGGCTCCGCCGGGGAGGAGGACGGGGTCTTCGTACCGGGTGCGCCCGGCTCGCCCGCGCGGGGCGCGCTCACCCGCCGCAGCACCTGGGTGGTCTCGGGCGCCTGCCCGGCACCGGCACCGGCACCACGGGCGGCACCGCCCGCCGGACCGGCACCCTGCCCACCGCCACCCGGCCCGCCGGCGGCCGAAGCGGCGCCGGCCGCCTGGCCGGGCCGGGGCTCGCTGCCCTGCCGTCCGCCGGAAGTACGGTCCGCGGACCCGGGGCCCTCGCCGGACCTGGGCGGGGTGACGCGCCGCAGTATCTGGGTGCTCTCGGACGGCTGGGCCGGCCCGGCACCGGCCGGTCCGCCCGCCTTCCGGGCGCCGGCGCCGTCGGCGGAGTCCGCGCCCCCCTTCTGGTCCGCGCGGGCGCCGCGCGCCGCCTGCCGGGCACGCGCCACGGACGCCGTCCGGTCCTGCGGCGCCCGGCCCGCGGCCCGGGCGCCGTCGGCGGACTGCCCGTCCGGGCGCCCGGAGCGCTCCTGGCCGAAGTCGTCGCGGTCCGGCGTGTCCGGACCCTTACGGGCACCCCCGGCAGCCGCGGCACCACCGGTGCCGTCGGTGCCCCCAGCGCCCCGGGCACCGCCGGGCCGGTCGGCGCGCTGCCGTCCGGTTCCCTCGGTGCCGCCGGCCCCGCGTGCCCCCTCGGGGCGTCGAGACCGGTCGGTGTGCTGTTCGGCGGCCGTCTCCTCGTGGCCCCCCGGCTTCCCGGGCCCTTCAGCCGGCAGCGGCTTTTCCGGCGCCACGCCTTCGTTCGGCTGCTGCGGCTGCGGCTCGTCGCTCATGTCGTGCACGGACTCCTGTTTCGCGTCGTACGTTCCCGTACGCCTCGTACGCTTCTGCGCTCCCCCTGCTTGAAGACTCTCGCACCTGGCGTTCCGTTCCCGGATTCCGGCACGGTTCCGGCGGAAAACGCGTGGCCGGCCGCCGGGTCGCCGGACTAGGCTCCTGCGCTTCGGTGTCGAGTGGTCCGAGGAGGTCGACTGGCGTGGGCGCGGGACGGTTGTACACGGCTGTCGCGGCAGGGGGGTTCCGACGGTACGCGACCTACCGTGCCGCCACTGCGGCAGGGGTGTTCACGAACACCGTCTTCGGCCTCATTCTCGTCTACACCTACCAGGCGCTGTGGAACGAGCGGCCCCATCTCGGCGGCTACGACCAGGCGCAGGCGGTGACCTACGTCTGGCTGGGCCAGGCCTTCCTGTCGACGCTGGCGATCGGGGGCGGCGGGGTCGAGGACGAGCTGATGGAGCGGATCCGCACCGGGGACGTGGCGATCGACCTGTACCGGCCGGCCGACCTCCAGCTGTGGTGGCTGGCGGCGGATCTCGGCCGGGCGCTCTTCCAGTTGCTGGGCCGGGGCGTCGTACCGTTCGTGTTCGGCGCGCTGTGCTTCCCGGTGTCGCTGCCGGCCGACGCGGGCAGGTGGGCGGCGTTCCTGGTGGCCGTGGTCCTCGCGATGCTCGTCGGGTTCGGCATCCGGTACCTGGTGGCACTGAGCGCGTTCTGGCTGCTGGACGGCACCGGGGTCACGCAGATGGGGTGGCTGCTCGGCTACTTCTGCTCGGGCATGCTGCTGCCGCTGAACGTGATCCCGGGCGCCCTCGGCGAGATCGTCCGGGTGCTGCCCTGGTCCTCGCTGCTGCAGGCCCCGGCGGACATCCTGCTGGGGCACGCCGACCCGCTGCCCACCTATCTGTTCCAGGGCGCCTGGGCGGTCGTGCTGCTGGGTGCCGGGCGGCTCGCGCAGTCGGCGGCCACGCGCCGGGTGGTGGTGCAGGGTGGCTGAGGGGCGGGACCGGCGGATCATCGAGGGTGTACGGGCGTACGGGCTGATCGCGGGGATGTGGGTGCGGTCCACGATGGCCTACCGCGCGTCCTTCGCCATGACCACGTTCGGGAACTTCGCGGCGACCTTCCTCGACTTCGTCGCGATCATGCTGATGTTCTCCCGGGTGGACGCGCTCGGCGGCTACCCGCTGCCCGAGGTGGCGTTCCTGTACGGGCTGTCCGCGACCTCCTTCGGCCTGGCGGACCTGCTGATCGGCTCGATGGAGCGGCTGGGCCGGCGGGTGCGGGACGGCACCCTGGACACGCTGCTGGTGCGCCCGGCGCCGGTGCTGGCGCAGCTGGCCGCCGACCGGTTCGCGCTCCGGCGGCTGGGCCGGGTGACGCAGGGCGCGCTGGTGCTGGGCTGGTCGCTGACCCGGGTGGACATCGACTGGACGGTGGACCGGCTGCTGCTGATGCCGGTGATGGTGGCGGGCGGCTGCGGGATCTTCTGCGCGGTGTTCGTGGCGGGGGCCGCGTTCCAGTTCCTGGCGCAGGACGCCTCGGAGGTGCAGAACGCCTTCACCTACGGCGGGACGACGCTGCTGCAGTACCCGCCGACGGTGTTCGCGAAGGAGCTGGTGCGCGGGGTGACGTTCGTGCTGCCGCTGGCCTTCGTCAACTGGCTGCCCGCGACCTATGTGCTGGGCCGGCCGTATCCGCTGGACCTGCCGCGGTGGACCGCGTTCGCCTCGCCGCTGGTGGCGGTGGCGTGCTGCGCGCTCGCGGGGCTGGCCTGGCGGGCGGGACTTCGTTCGTATCGCAGCACAGGGAGCTGACGTGGGCGACTTCATCACGCTGGAGAACGTCGAGAAGGTCTTCCAGGTGCGCCGCAGGACCGGGCTGTGGCGGCGGGAGAGGCGCGAGGTGCGGGCGGTGGACTCGCTGTCGTTCACCGTGGCCCGCGGGGAGATGGTCGGGTACATCGGGCCGAACGGCGCCGGGAAGTCGACCACCGTCAAGATGCTGACCGGGATCCTGACGCCGAGCGCCGGGCGGCTGCGGGTGGCGGGGATCGACCCGGCGCGGGAGCGGACGCGTCTGGCGCACCGGATCGGGGTGGTGTTCGGGCAGCGGACCACGCTGTGGTGGGACCTGCCGCTGATCGACTCCTACCGGCTGGCGCACCGCATGTACCGCATCCCGGACGCCCGTTACCGGCAGAACCTGGACCGGCTGGTGGAACTGCTGGATCTGGGTGCCCTGTTGGACGTGCCGGTGCGGCAGCTGTCGCTGGGGCAGCGGATGCGCGGGGACATCGCGGCGGCCCTGCTGCACGACCCGGACGTGCTGTACCTGGACGAGCCGACGATCGGCCTGGACGTCGTGTCGAAGGCCAGGGTGCGGGAGTTCCTGCGGGAGGTGAACGCCGAGCGGGGCACGACCGTGCTGCTGACCACGCACGACCTCCAGGACATCGAGCAGCTGTGCTCCCGGGTGATGGTGATCGACCACGGCCGGCTGGTGTACGACGGCCCGCTCGCGGGGCTGCACGAGGCCGGGGAGAGCGAGCGGACGCTGGTGGTGGACCTGGAGCGGGAGCTGCCGCCGGTCGAGGTGCCGTCGGCCCGGGTGGTGCGGGTGGAGGGGCCGCGGCAGTGGCTGGCGTTCCCGGCGGGGCAGTCGGCGGCACCGCTCGTCGCGCACCTGGCGGCCCGCTATCCGCTGGTGGACCTGTCGGTGCGGGAGCCGGACATCGAGGCGGTCATCGCCAGGATGTACGCGGAGCGGACGGCGCCGTAGCCCGCCGGTCCGCCAGGACGTGCCCACCTTCGCCTAGGACGTGCACACCTTGGTCAGTTCGCCGGCCGCGTCCGTCACCGGGCTCACGTCCGGTGTTTCGTCGCCGTTCCTGATCGCCGTACGGACGTTGTCCACGGCCTTGCCGAGATCGTCCACGGCCTTGTCGACGTCGGCGTCGTCGGTCTTGTCGCCGATCCGGCGGAGGTTCTTCTCGATGGAGTCGAGCGAGGCGTCGGCCCGGGAGGGGTCGTTCGCGGCGTTCTCCACGGCCTGCTGGAGGTCGGTGACGCTGTCGGCGATGGCGTCGGCGGTCTGTACGCAGTCCAGTGCCTTGTCCACGGCGTCACAGCCGGTGGTCAGGCCGGCGGTGAGCGCGACGGCGGCCACCGTGGCGGCGACGACGGCGACCCGGGCCCGGCGTGGGCGTGGGCGTCGGCTGGCGGGCATGGCGGGTTCCCCTCCCCTGGGACGGCCGGCCGGGCGCGCGACGGTGAGGCCGCGCGCCCGTACCCACAGGGACGCCACCGGGCCCCGGCGGGTTGCCGGCGGAAGCCGGTGAGTGGCCGACGGGCCCCTGGGGCTCGTCAGGCGCGCGTCGCCTCCAGGGCCGCCCGCTGGATCGCGGCCAGTTCGGCGCAGCCGCCGACGGCGAGGTCGAGCAGGGCGTTCAGCTCGTCGCGGGCGAAGGGCTCGGCCTCGGCGGTGCCCTGGACCTCGACGAAGCGGCCGTCGCCGGTGCAGACGACGTTCATGTCCGTGTCGGCGCGCACGTCCTCCTCGTAGCAGAGGTCGAGCAGCGGGACGCCGCCGACGATGCCGACGGAGACGGCGCTGACGGTGCCGGTGAGCGGCTGCCGGCCGGCCTTGACCAGCTTCTTGCCCTGGGCCCAGGCGACGGCGTCGGCCAGGGCGACGTACGCGCCGGTGATGGCCGCCGTGCGGGTGCCGCCGTCGGCCTGGAGGACGTCGCAGTCGAGGACGACGGTGTTCTCGCCGAGCGCCTTGTAGTCGATGACGGCGCGCAGGGAGCGGCCGATGAGCCGGGAGATCTCATGGGTGCGGCCGCCGATCCTGCCCTTGACGGACTCGCGGTCGCCGCGGGTGTTGGTGGCGCGGGGCAGCATGGCGTACTCCGCGGTGACCCAGCCCTCGCCGCTGCCCTTGCGCCAGCGCGGGACCCCTTCGGTGACGGAGGCGGTGCAGAAGACCTTGGTGTCGCCGAAGGAGATGAGGACGGAGCCCTCGGCGTGCTTGCTCCAGCCGCGTTCGATGGTGACCGGGCGGAGCTGTTCGGGCGTACGGCCGTCGATGCGAGACATGCCGCCGAGCCTAGCCGCAGCAAACGAAAGGGCTTCTCCCGCGTCGGGAGAAGCCCCTTCAGGGTGAACCGGTGGGGTTCACATCATGTCTTCGATCTCCGCGGCGATCGGGTCGGCGTCGGTGCCGATGACGACCTGGATGGCGGTGCCCATCTTCACCACGCCGTGGGCGCCGGCGGCCTTCAGGGCGGCCTCGTCGACCAGGCTCGCGTCGGACACCTCGGTGCGCAGCCGGGTGATGCAGCCCTCGATCTCTTCGATGTTGTCGATGCCACCGAGCCCGGCGACGATCTTCTCAGCCTTGCTGGCCATATTCCTTCTCCCTGCTCCGAACCGCTTGGTCGCAGTAACCCACAGTTGGCCCATCTTCGCGAGCGGTCGTGCCGTCCGTGCCCAATGATGGCGATCACAACAGCGGAACCGTCCGCCGACTGGTCTACACCACCGTGGGGAAGGTCGCCAAACCCATGAGCGCCGAGAGCACGGCCGGCCCGCTCCGGGCCCGCTGGAACGGCCTGTTCCAGGGGTTGCAGAAGATGGGCCGCAGCCTCCAGCTGCCCATCGCCGTGCTGCCGGCGGCGGGCATCCTGAACCGGCTGGGCCAGCCGGACCTGTTCGGCGCGGACGGCCTGGGCTGGACGGACGTCTCCAAGGTGATGAGCGGGGCGGGCGGCGCCCTGCTGGACGGGCAGCTCGGGCTGCCGCTGCTGTTCTGCGTGGGTGTCGCGATCGGCATGGCGAAGAAGGCGGACGGCTCGACCGCGCTCGCGGCGGTGACCGGTTTCCTCGTCTACTACGGCGTGCTCCGGCAGTTCCCCGAGGCGTGCCCGGCGGGCGCGAAGGTGGTGACGACCGGCTGCCAGGCGGCGAACGGCACGGTGACCGCGTTCACCTACCAGAACCCGGGTGTCTTCGGCGGCATCGTCATGGGCCTGCTGGCGGCCTTCTTCTGGGCCCGCTACCACCGCACCCGCCTGGTGGACTGGCTGGGCTTCTTCAACGGCCGCCGGCTGGTGCCGATCATCATGGCGTTCACGGCGATCGTGGTCGCGGTGGTGTGCCTGCTGGTCTGGCCGGCCGTCGGGGGCGCCCTGGAGGGCTTCAGCGGGTGGCTGCGGGACGCGGGCGCCTGGGGCGCGGGCGTCTTCGGGGTGGCCAACCGGGCGCTGCTGGTGGTGGGGCTGCACCAGTTCCTCAACGTGCCGATCTGGTTCCAGTTCGGCAGCTACACCAAGCCCGACGGCACGGTGGTGCACGGCGACATCAACATGTTCCTCCAGGGCGACCCGAACGCCGGCCAGTTCACCTCGGGCTTCTTCCCGGTCATGATGTTCGCGCTGCCGGCCGCCGCGCTGGCCATCACGCACTGCGCGCGGCCGGAGCGGCGCAAGGAGACCGGCGGGCTGATGCTGTCGGTGGCGCTGACCTCGTTCGTGACCGGCATCACCGAACCGCTGGAGTACTCGTTCCTGTTCGTCGCGCCGGCCCTGTACGCCGTGCACGCCGTGCTCACCGGGGTGTCGATGGCGGTGACCTGGGCGCTCGGGGTGCACGACGGGTTCAGCTTCTCGGCGGGGCTGATCGACTACGTGATCAACTGGAACCTGGCGACACGACCCTGGGCGATCATCCCGATCGGCCTGTGCCTGGCGGCCGTGTACTACGTCGTCTTCCGCGTCGCGATCACCCGGTTCGGCCTGCGGACACCGGGGCGGGAGCCGGCGGAGGAGGTGGAGGACGTCACCAAGGTCTGAGGCCGTGTCAGCGCGGGTGCGGGGGGGCACAGCGTGTAGCGCCCCGGTCGCGGAATCACGGGTTCCTTACGCCGCCTTCATCGTGCTACAACAGGTCTACACCACAGGTGGTGTAGACCAGAGACGCTGCCGTCCCCTTCCATGGTTCCCGGGCGGCGCCCTGCCCGATGGAGGAAGTATGACCACCGCCACCGAGTCGGCGGCCCCGGCCAAGAAGCCGGCGAAGAAGAAGGGGGCGGGCCTGCTCCAGGGCCTGCAGAAGGTCGGCCGCAGCCTACAGCTCCCGATCGCGGTCCTGCCGGCGGCGGGCATCATGGTCCGGCTCGGCCAGGACGACATCTTCGGCAAGGACGGCCTGGGCTGGGACAAGGTCGCGACCGTCTTCAGCGCCGCGGGCGGTGCCATCACCGGCAGCCTCCCCATCCTGTTCTGCATCGGTGTGGCCATCGGCTTCGCCAAGAAGGCGGACGGCTCCACCGCGCTCGCCGCGCTGGTCGGCTTCCTCGTCTACGACAAGGTGCTGCAGGCCTTCCCGGTGACCGAGGAGCACATCGAGAACGGCAAGATCGTCGCGGCGACGTACAACAACCCCGGGGTGCTCGGCGGCATCATCATGGGTCTGCTCGCGGCCGTGACGTGGCAGCGGTTCCACCGCACCAAGCTGGTGGACTGGCTCGGCTTCTTCAACGGCCGCCGGCTGGTGCCGATCCTGATGGCCTTCGTCGGCGCGCTGGTCGGCGTCCTCTTCAGCCTCGTCTGGGAGCCCATCGGCGACGGCATCACCAGCTTCGGCGAGTGGATGACCGGCCTCGGCGCCGGTGGCGCGGCCCTGTTCGGCCTGGTCAACCGCGGTCTGATCCCCGTCGGCATGCACCAGTTCGTCAACACCGTGGCGTGGTTCCAGCTCGGCGACTTCAAGAACGCCACCGGTGAGGTCGTGCACGGCGACATCACCCGGTTCCTCGCGGGCGACCCGTCCGCCGGCCTCTTCCAGACCGGCTTCTTCCCGATCATGATGTTCGGTCTGCCGGCCGCCGCGATCGCCATCGCGCACTGCGCCCGCCCCGAGCGCCGCAAGGCCGTGATGGGCATGATGGTCTCCCTCGCGCTGACCTCCTTCGTGACCGGTGTGACCGAGCCCATCGAGTTCACCTTCATGTTCATCGCCCCGGTCCTCTACGTCATCCACGCGGTGCTGACGGCCGTGTCCATGGCGGTCACCTGGGGGCTGGGCGTCCACGCGGGCTTCAACTTCTCGGCCGGCGCGATCGACTACCTGCTGAACTGGAACCTGGCGACCAAGCCCTGGCTGATCATCCCGGTCGGCCTGGTGTTCGCGGCGATCTACTACGCGGTCTTCCGGTTCGCGATCCTCAAGTTCGACCTGAAGACCCCGGGCCGCGAGCCCGAGGAGGAGGTCGAGGACCTCACCAAGGCGTGAGCGAGACGTGAGGAAGGCCCCGGAGCCCATGGCTCCGGGGCCTTTTCGCGTGCCCGGCGTCAGATCTCGTACGTGTGGCGCGGCACGGCCAGCTCCACCGGCCCGGGGAACACCTCGCGCGCGTGCCGCAGGTTGACCTGGGGGTCCGTCCACGGCGGGATGTGGGTGAGGACCAGTCGGCGGGCGCCCGCGCGGGCCGCCGTCTCGCCCGCCTCGCGGCCGTTGAGGTGCAGGTCGGGGATGCTTTCCTTGCCGTGCGTGAACGCGGCCTCGCACAGGAACAGATCGGTGTCCCGGGCCAGCTCGTCCAGCGCCTCGGTGACCCCCGTGTCGCCGGAGTACGTCAGCGACTTCCCGCCGTGCTCGACGCGGATGCCGTACGCCTCCACGGGGTGGCGGACCCGCTCGGTGTGCACGGTGAAGGGGCCGATCTCGAAGGTGGAGGGCTTCACCGTGTGGAAGTCGAAGACCTCGCTCATGGAGGAGGCGGAGGGGGTGTCCGCGTAGGCCGTGGTCAGGCGGTGTTCGGTGCCCTCGGGGCCGTAGACCGGCAGGGGGGCGCACCGGCCGCCCTCGTGGCGGTAGTAGCGGGCCACGAAGTACGCGCACATGTCGATGCAGTGATCGGCGTGCAGATGGCTGAGGAAGATCGCGTCGAGGTCGTAGAGACCGCAGTGGCGCTGCAGCTCGCCCAGGGCGCCGTTGCCCATGTCGAGAAGCAGCCGGAAGCCGTCGGCCTCGACGAGGTAGCTCGAACAGGCCGATTCCGCGGACGGGAACGACCCCGAGCAGCCGACGACGGTGAGCTTCATGAAGCAGAAACCTCCGTTGGCGGAAAAAGCTGTGGGCGAGATGGCGGAGCCACTCGGATGAGGGCTGTCGGGGGTCGTGCGGTCCGTCGAGCGTAAGGCGCGAGGGCGCGGGTCGCTCCTCCGCCAGGGGCCGTTGTGGGCGAACTCACCTGTGCTGTCACCGGTTCGGCTGGACCAGGGGCGCACCGGGTTCCCGGGAGGGCGCGCGATGTGCGGCGCGCGCCGGTAACGTCGTCGTATGGACACGTCCTGGTGGCTGGCGCTCGCGGCGGTGGTGCTGCTCGCACTGGTGGCCACGCTCGTCGACGGCTGGGGCCGGGGCCGCCGGCCCGCCGGGCGGCGCCTCAGGCCCCCGGGCCGGGCGGGCGCGCGGTCCGGGCACGCGCCGCGGCCGTCGCCCGGGGACATCTGGTGGGCGCACGTCCCCTTCGAGGACCGGCCGGGGCACAAGGACCGGCCCTGCCTGGTGCTGGCCGTGCGCGGCGACCGGGCCACGGTCGCGAAGATCACCAGCAGGTACCACGACGAGCGCAGCGGGGTGATCCCGCTGCCGCCCGGCGCGGTCGGCGACGCCCAGGGCCGCCCCAGCTTCCTGGAGACCGACGAGCTGCGCGAGGTCCCGGTGGACGGCTTCCGCCGCCGGGTGGGCGTGGTCGACCCGGTCCTGTGGGACCAGGTACGGCACCTGGCCGGTTAGCCGACCCGGACGGTGACCGTCCACTCCTCGACGCCCTTGCAGGACACCTGGTCCGGTGCGGTGGGCTCGGGGCACAGGGGGCGGGACGAGCTGAGTTTCACCGTGCCGGCGGCCACCGCGCGGTAGGCGGCCGTGGCGTCGCCCGGCTGGAGGACGAGGCCCGCGTTGATCGCCTCCAGTCCGCTGCCGCTCACGGTGACCGGCTTCCAGGGGCGGGCCCTGGTGCCGTCCAGGGTGAGCCGGAGCTCGCCGCCCTCGGCCACGCAGACGGTGCGGTCCTGGTCGGCGACCGTCAGGTTCGCGTGACCGGTGCAGTCGCCGGCGTTCCGGCCGGCCGACGGCGCTCCGGTGCCGGACGGCGCCGGCGCCCGGCCGCCGCTCCCGGTGTCCTGCTGGGAGCCGCAGCCGGCCAGGAGCAGCGCGACCGCCGTGAGGACGAGGGGCGTGGTACGGCGCATGGGATCCGCCTTTCCGCAGGAGTACTGGTGCGGATGTGACGTACCACCGGCGCGTCCGGATCCCGCTACGCCCAGAGCTGTCCCTGGAGGGTGGCGATCGCTTCCTCGGTGGTGGCCGCCGTGTAGACGCCCGTGGACAGGTACTTCCAGCCGCCGTCGGCCACGACGAAGACGATGTCGGCGCTTTCGCCCGCCTTGACGGCCTTGTTCCCGACGCCGATCGCCGCGTGCAGGGCGGCGCCGGTGGAGACGCCCGCGAAGATGCCCTCCTGCTGGAGGAGTTCGCGGGTGCGGGTGACCGCGTCGGCCGAGCCGACCGAGAAGCGGGTGGTGAGGACGGAGGCGTCGTACAGCTCGGGGACGAAGCCCTCGTCGAGGTTGCGCAGGCCGTAGACCAGGTCGTCGTAGCGCGGTTCGGCGGCGACGATCTTCACGTCCGGCTTGTGCTCGCGCAAGTAGCGGCCGACGCCCATCAGGGTGCCGGTGGTGCCGAGGCCCGCCACGAAGTGGGTGACCGAGGGCAGGTCGGCGAGGATCTCCGGGCCGGTGGTCGCGTAGTGGGCGCCCGCGTTGTCCGGGTTGCCGTACTGGTAGAGCATCACCCAGTCGGGGTGCTCGGCGGCCAGCTCCTTGGCCACGCGCACCGCGGTGTTGGAGCCGCCGGCGGCCGGCGAGGAGATGATCTCGGCGCCCCACATGCCGAGCAGGTCCCGGCGTTCCTGCGAGGTGTTCTCCGGCATCACGCACACCATCCGGTAGCCCTTGAGCTTGGCGGCCATGGCGAGGGAGATGCCGGTGTTGCCGGAGGTGGGTTCGAGGATCGTGCAGCCGGGGGTGAGCCGGCCGTCCTTCTCCGCCTGCTCGATCATGTGCAGCGCGGGGCGGTCCTTGACCGAGCCGGTGGGGTTGCGGTCCTCCAGCTTGGCCCAGATCCGCACGTCGGGGGACGGCGACAGCCGCGGCAGGCGCACCAGGGGGGTGTTGCCCACCGCGGCCAGCGGGGAGTCGTAGCGCATCGCTGCTCGGGAGCCGATCAGCGCATGCCGCCGGCCACGGCCGGCAGGATCGTGACGCTGTCGCCGTCGGACAGCTTGGTGTTGATGCCGTCCAGGAAGCGGACGTCCTCGTCGTTCAGGTACACGTTGACGAAGCGGCGCAGCTGGTCGCCGTCCACGATGCGGGCCTGGATGCCGGCGTGCCGGGTCTCGAGGTCGGCGAACAGGTCGGCGAGGGTGTCGCCGTTGCCCTCCACCGCCTTCTGACCGTCGGTGTACTGGCGGAGGATGGTCGGGATGCGGACCTCGATGGCCATGGCTCAGGGCTCCTGTCGGAAGGTGTCGTCGGTTCGGTCAGGCGCGCGGCGGCGGCCCGCCGCGGCGCGGGGCCGTACGGCGGCAGCGGCGCGGTTCAACAAAGGGCGCTGTTCAGCCTGCACAGGTCGACGTGCAGCCGCGCCACGAGCAGCGTGCCCGGCGCCCTGTCGCCCACGTCGAGAAGAACCATGGGCTCATCGTATCGATTCCCGGCCCGCGGCCCGGAGTGTGATTCCGCATGCCGGACGGATATCGTCCGCTGGGCGAGATCAGTAGTCCGTCACGACCCTGACCTCCTCCTCGGTGACCTGGCCGTCCACGATCCGGAAGGAGCGGAACTGGAAGTCGCCGAGGCCGTCGGTGTCGGCGGTGGAGACCAGGACGTAGTGGGCGCCGGGTTCGTTGGCGTAGGAGATGTCGGTGCGCGACGGGTATGCCTCGGTGGCGGTGTGGGAGTGGTAGACGACCACCGGCTCCTCGTCGCGGTCGTCCATCTCGCGGTAGAGCTTGAGGAGATCACCGGAGTCGAACTCGTAGAAGGTGGGCGACATCGCCGCGTTCAGCATGGGGATGAAGCGCTCGGGGCGGTCCGAGCCCGCCGGGCCCGCCACCACGCCGCACGCCTCGTCGGGGTGGTCCGCGCGCGCGTGGGCGACGATCTGGTCGTACAGGGCCTGGGTGATGGTCAGCATGGGGGTCAGGATAAGCAGAGGGCCGCTCCGTACCGAGGGGTGGTACGGAACGGCCCACATGCCGGACGTCCTGAGCGGCGGCCGACGGGGGCGCCACGAGAGCTCCCGGCGGCCGGACGTCCCTTTCCGGGAGGTCCGGGGTCCTCTCAGCGCTTGCGGAAGGCGGCGGCCTCCGGGTCGCGGCGCCGGAGCACCAGGTAGGCGACGGCGAGGATCAGGCCCCACACCGGCGCGCAGTACAGCGAGACCCGGGCGTCCTTGTCGATGCCCATCAGCACGATCACCATGCCGATGAAGGCGAGCGCGATCACGCTGGTCCACGGCGCGCCCGGGGCGCGGAACTCCGAGCGGGGCAGCTCGCCGCGGTCGGCCTTGGCCCGGTAGCGGATCTGGCAGATCAGGATGACGATCCAGGCCCACATGCCGGAGATGGTCGCGAAGGACACCACGTAGTCGAACGCCTTGCCCGGCCACTGGTAGTTGATCCAGACGCCGACCAGCATCAGCGCGGCGGAGAACGTGGTGCCGATCAGCGGGGTACCGCTCGACGTCAGCTTGGTGAACGCCTTGGGACCCTGGCTGTTGAGCGCCAGGTCGCGCAGCATGCGGCCGGTGGAGTACATGCCGGAGTTGCAGGACGACAGCGCGGCGGTGAGCACGACGAAGTTGACGATGCCCGCGCCGGCCGGGAGGCCCATCCGCTCGAAGGCGACCACGAAGGGGCTGTTGCCCGCGCTGAAGCTGGTCCACGGCACGACCGAGAGGATCATGATCAGCGCGCCGACGTAGAAGACGGCGATGCGCCACGGCACGGTGTTGATCGCCTTGGGCAGCACGGTCTTGGGGTCCTTGGACTCGCCCGCGGTCACACCGACCAGCTCGACGGCGAGGAAGGCGAACATCACCATCTGCAGCGTCATCAGCGTGTCGTCGACGCCGTGCGGGAAGAAGCCGCCCTGGTTCCACAGGTGGGCGACGGAGGCGGTGTCGCCGGCGTCGGAGAAGCCGATGGTGAGGATGCCGGCGCAGATCAGGATCATGCCGATGATGGCGGTGACCTTGACCATGGAGAACCAGAACTCCAGTTCGCCGAAGAGCTTCACGGAGATCAGGTTGGCGCCGTAGAGGACGACGGTGAACACCAGGGCCGACAGCCATTGCGGGATGTCGGTCCAGTACGTGATGTATTTCGCCGCCGCGGTGACCTCGGTGATGCCCGTGACCACCCAGAACAGCCAGTACGTCCAGCCGGTCACGAAACCGGCGAACGGGCCGATGAACTCCCGCGCGTAATCGGAGAACGAACCCGACACGGGGCGGTACATCAGCAGTTCGCCGAGTGCCCGCATGATCATGAAGATGATGAGGCCCGCGACGGCGTACGCCAGGATCAGGCTCGGACCGGCCTTGGAAATGCCCTTGCCCGCGCCGAGGAACAGGCCGGTGCCGATGGCCCCGCCGATGGCGATCATCTGGATCTGCCGGGCTCCGAGCCCGCGCTGATACCCCTCGCCGCCCTCGCTGCCCTCGGCCCCCGCGGCCTCATTGCCGTCGCGATGCTGATCGACCTGCGCTGAGGTCATGTGTGGTGCGCCTTTCTCCATACCGAACCGGGCCTTGCGTCGGCCTCGGATCGGATCTCGATCCCCCCGGATTGATGGAGCTGTTGCCTGGCCGACGGTCGTCGGCTCGGTGGCGCACCCGGCCGAACATGGGTGGTGTTGGCCGGGCGGTCGTGAAGATTTATCACGGGCGCAATACTGATCACAGAGGGGCAGTGTGAGGCACCACACAGCCAAAACCGGACAAAGATGGTCCGAAGGTATCAAAAAAGGCCGGTATGGTAATGCGATCGTTATCCGGGTTTGAGCGTCCTCTGAGCGGACACCGATCGGAACCGGCCACTCCGCCTCACGGCAGCAAGGTCGACACCAAGGTCTCCTGGAGCCCGCCCAGCCAGAGGTAGGCCAGCACCATCGGCTTGCGCGGATCCTCCTCCGGCAGCCGGTAGAGCAGATCCGTGTCGTCCTCGTCGGTGATCTCCAGCCGGGCGCCGATCGCCAGCCGCAGGTCGTTGAGGGCGCCGAGCCACTGCCGGGACTCCTCCGGCGTCAGCTTCAGCACCGCGCCGCCCTCCCCGGCCGGGGTGAGCGCGTCCAGGGAGCGGATCACGCCGAGCGCGCTCTCCCGCTTGCCCGCGCGCAGGTCGTTCTCCGTGTAGCGGCGGAACTCGGCGGAGTGCGCCCGCCGCTCCTCGGCCTCGGCCGGCGAGGCGGGGGCCTGCTCCGGGTCGCTGTAGGCGTCCGGGAAGAGCCTCCTGAGGACCGGGTCGGCCGGCGGCTCGCTCGGGCCCTCGGCAAACAGCTCGGCCAGCGGGTCGGCCGGGGCATCGGCGCCGGGGCCGGGACCGATCAGCTCCAGGAGCTGCACGGCCAGCGAGCGGATGATGGAGATCTCGACGTCGTCGAGCGCGACGGCCGCGCCGCCGCCGGGGAGCGGTTCGAAGTGTCCGGGCATCTGCGGCGTTTACTTCCGGTCCTGCTGGAGGGTGGCCCACAGTCCGTAGCCGTGCATCGCCTGCACGTCGCGCTCCATCTCCTCGCGGCTCCCGCTGGAGACGACCGCCCGGCCCTTGTGGTGGACGTCGAGCATGAGCTTGGTGGCCTTGTCCTTGGAGTAGCCGAAGTACGTCTGGAAGACGTAGGTGACGTAGCTCATGAGATTGACCGGGTCGTTGTGGACGATGGTGACCCAGGGGACGTCGGGTTCGGGTACGGCGGAGATCTCCTCCGCCGACTCGGTGCGTTCGATCTCTACGGGCGCGGGTGACGTCACACTGCCCATGCTGCCACGCCCTTCATAAATCGTCACACCGACGAAAAGGGAGTACGATTCCCCGACATGAACACAGCGGACCTTGGGCTGCCGGTGGATGTTCCCTCGACGGCGCTCTTCACGGACCAGTACGAGCTGACGATGCTGCGCGCCGCGCTGAAGGCCGGTACGGCCGAACGGCGGAGCGTGTTCGAGGTCTTCACCCGGCGGCTGCCGAACGGGCGCCGCTACGGCGTGGTGGCCGGGACCGGGCGGGTCCTGGACGCGGTGGAGAACTTCCGCTTCGACCCGGGCGTCCTCGGCTTCCTGCGCGAACGGCAGATCGTCGACGAGGACACCCTGAAGTGGCTCGCCGACTACCGCTTCAGCGGGGACATATGGGGTTACCCCGAGGGCGAGGTGTACTTCCCCGGCTCGCCGATCCTGCGCGTCGAGGGCAGCTTCGCCGAGTGCGTCCTGCTGGAGACGGTGATCCTGTCCATCCTCAACCACGACTCCGCGATCGCCGCCGCCGCCTCCCGGATGGCCTCCGCCGCCGGTGACCGGCCGCTGATCGAGATGGGCGCCCGGCGCACCCACGAGCTGGCCGCGGTGGCCGCCGCCCGCGCCGCCTACGTCGGCGGCTTCGCCACCACCTCCGACCTCGCGGCCGGCTTCCGCTACGGCATCCCCACCGTGGGCACCTCGGCCCACGCCTTCACCCTGCTGCACGACCGCGAGCGGGACGCCTTCCAGGCACAGGTGGAGACCCTCGGCCGGGGCACCACCCTGCTGGTGGACACCTACGACGTCGCCGAGGCCGTCCGTACGGCCGTGGAGGTGGCCGGTCCCGAGCTGGGCGCGGTGCGCATCGACTCCGGCGACCTGCTGCTGGTGGCCCACCGGGTGCGGCAGCAGCTGGACGAGCTGGGCGCCACCGATACGAAGATCATCGTGACCTCCGACCTGGACGAGTACGCCATCGCCTCGCTGGCCGCCGCGCCCGTGGACGCCTACGGGGTGGGCACCCAGCTGGTGACCGGCTCCGGGCACCCCACCAGCTCCATGGTCTACAAGCTGGTCGCCCGCGCCGACTCCGCCGACCCGAAGGCGCCGCTGGTGCCGGTGGCGAAGAAGTCCAGCGGCGGCAAGATGTCGGTCGGCGGCCGCAAGTGGGCGGCGCGCCGGCCGGACGCGGACGGGATCGCCGAGGCCGAGGTCGTCGGCACCGGGCCGGTGCCGGCCGAGCTGGCCGACCGGCAGCTGCTGGTGCCGCTGGTGCGCGGCGGGACGGTGGTGGCCCGGGAGCCGCTGGACGTGCCACGGGAGCGGCACATCGCGGCGCGCGCCAATCTGCCGCTGTCCGCCACCCAGCTCTCGCGCGGGGAACCCGTCATCCCGACGGAGTACGTACACGGGCGCTCGGGTAGCTAAAGCGCGACCGCCGTCCGCCCCTTCCCACCCCTCCCGCACGAGCCCGGAAGTCTCTAGGCTCGGTTACTTCACTCTCAGTCGAAGGACACCCACCATGCGCCGCGCCTTGATCGTCGTAGATGTGCAGAACGACTTCTGCGAGGGGGGCAGCCTCGCGGTGGCCGGGGGGGCGGACGTGGCCGCCGCCGTCACGGAACTGATCGGCGAGGCGGCGGGCACCGGGTACCGGCACGTGGTGGCCACCCGGGACCACCACATCGCGCCCGGCGGTCACTTCGCCGACGACCCCGACTACGTCCGCTCCTGGCCCGCGCACTGTGTCGCGGGCACGGAGGGCGTGGGCTTCCACCCGAACTTCGCCCCCGCGGTCGCCTCCGGCGCGGTGGACGCCGTGTTCGACAAGGGGGCGTACGCGGCGGCGTACAGCGGCTTCGAGGGCACCGACGAGCACGGCGTGTCCCTGGCCGACTGGCTGCGCTCCCGGGAGATCACGGAGGTGGACGTGGTGGGCATCGCCACGGACCACTGCGTACGGGCCACCGCCCTGGACGCGGCCCGCGAGGGCTTCCGCACCCAGGTCCTGCTGGACCTGACGGCCGGGGTGTCCCCCGAGACGACCGAGCGCGCCCTGGAGGAGCTGCGGGCGGCGGGCGTCGAACTGACCGGCAAGCCGGTGGTCGGCGGCTGAGCGGGGCGGGCGCTGAGCGGGGCGGGGCGAGCGCGTCACCGTGCCGTCGCCGGCCCCCGCAGCAGCGCCCGGATGGGGTGCCACAGTTCCGTCGCCATGACGCCGCCGGCCGCCGTGGGGGCCGTGGGCGCCGTGCGCCAGACCAGGCCGTCGGGGTGGTGCAGGACCGCCGTGATCTCGTCCGGTGTCGGAGGCTCGGCGTTGCCCCGGAGGTACACCGCCCGCAGACCCAGGTTGCGGAGCCTGGTCAGGGCGCGTGCGCGGTTGGCGGCGTGCACGAGGATCCGTACCGCGGCAGAGCCGTACGGCAGGTTGAGTGCCACCACCACCGTGCCGTTCGGCAGCTTGCTGAAGCCTCCAGCGGCCATGCGGTCACTTCCCCGTTCCGGTCGGTGTCAATAAGCGGTCCACAGGACGCACCTAAACACGATCGGCGGCAACCCGCCAGAGGGTTGCCGCCGATACGCCTATGACCTGCGGTGATACGGGTTACTTCACCGCGGGGCCGACCTTGAGGGAGATCGTCGAGCCGTCCTTGGCCTCCTTGACGATCGTGATCTTGGTGTTGGTGTCAGTGACCTTCACGCCACCGGTCGGGTTCGCCGGGTCGTAGTAGGTGCTGGTGTGGTCGTTGAAGACCGGCACGCCCTTGGAGCCCTTGATCTTCAGCGCGACATCGGCCTTGTGCAGGGTGATGCCGTCCGTGGCGTACAGGCTGAACGGCGAGTCGTAGGCCTGGACGCGGTTGCGCAGCAGCGTGCCGTCGGCCCACTTCAGCGCCGTCGGGTGCGAGTCGACGGGGAGGATCAGACCGCTGCCCGGGTGACCGTTGGTGCTGTTGGTGTTGTTGTCCGCCTGGGAAGTGTCCCACTTCCAGATCAGCAGGCCGTTCTGGTACGGGTAGTGCTCCACCCAGTCCGGACGCGACGCGAAGCCGAAGTTGTACGGGCCCGTCCTCAGCGTCTTGTCGTACGACACGTACTGCCGGTTCTCGGCGATGTAGTACTGCTTGTAGTCCTTGGTGAAGGACGCGCCGATGCGGGAGAAGCCGTTCGCGGTCCAGCCGGCGTCCGCCTTCTCGGCGTCGTCCGAGAACAGCGCGGCGCCGTCGGCGGTCACGGTGATCTCGTCGGCGGTGAAGCCGTTCTCCGCGACACCGCCGTCGGTGGCGTAGCGGAAGCGCAGGTCGATCTTCTTGCCCGCGTAGGCGTCGAGCGGGAACGCCAGCTTCTTGTGCGTCTGCGAGAAGCCGCTCAGCGCGGGCTTGCCGCTGGCGTCCTTCGGCAGGGCCTGGCCGTCCGCCGTGCCGTCCAGCGCGGTCCAGTTGGCGCCGCCGTCGGTGGACACCTCGGTGTAGACGTAGTCGTAGCCGTCCTCGGTGGCCCACCAGCCGTCCAGGGTGAGGCTCGCCGAGGTCTTGCCGGTCAGATCCACGGACCGGGTCAGGGTGTTCTTCAGGTCGTTGCCGCTGCCGCTCCACCACTGGGTGGAGCCCTGGGCGGGCTGGGTGATCGTGGTGGTGACCGCCTTGTCGGGCAGGTTGACCACGAGGGCCTGCTTGTCGAAGGTGTTGTACTCGGCCGGGCCCAGCTTGTGCGTGGACTGCTTGCCGGCCGTGGCGGTGTCGTAGTTCAGCCAGCCCAGCTGGAGCTTGTCCCAGGAGTTCATGTCACCGGGCAGGTCGCCGATGGAGTCCTCGCCCCGGCCGAGCCAGGAACCGGAGGACATCAGGGTCCAGAAGCCGGTGGAGTTGTCGCCGCCCGCGGTGTCGTACTCGTCCGGCAGGCCGAGGTCGTGGCCGTACTCGTGGGCGAAGACGCCGAGGCCGCCGTTCTCCGGCTGGATGGTGTAGTCGCCGACCCAGATGCCGGTGTCGCCGACCTGGGTGCCGCCGAGCTTGTTGTCCTGCGGGCCGGTGGCACCGGCGTCGGTGCCGAAGGCGTACCAGCGGTGGGCCCAGATCGCGTCCGTGCCCTGGGCGCCGCCGCCCGCGGACTCGTCCTCACCGGCGTGCACGATCTGGAAGTGGTCGACGTAGCCGTCCGGCTCGTTGAAGTTGCCGTCGCCGTCGTAGTCGTACCGGTCCCACTGGTCGTACTGGGCGAGGTCCTTCTTGATGTCGGCGTCGGTGCGGCCGGCCGCCTTCTGCTGGGCGACCCAGGCGCTCAGGCCGTCGCTGACGACGTTCCACACGCTCGGGCAGTTGGTGGAACCGCACGCGTTGTTGCCGTAACGGGCCTCGTTGTAGGGCACCTTGACCCAGTCGGTGACCTCGCCGGAGACCGAGTAGCGGCCCGAGGACTGCTTCTCGTAGTACTTCTTCAGCGACTCGGTCTTCTCGCCGGTGCCGAAGTAGAGGTCCTGGTAGTGCTTCTGGTCGTAGTCCTGCTGCCAGGCCGTGGAGTTGTCCTTGGTGCGGTCCGGCGCGGCGATCTGGTTGTGCAGCGGGCCGGGCGTGCCGCCGAGCTTGGGGTCCGTCTTGTCCCCGAACTCCACCAGGATGGTGAAGATCTTGTCGGTCTTCTCGCGGCTCAGCTCGACGTACTTGCTCTTGCCCTTGCGGCTCTTGAGCTTGACGACCTTCGAGCCGTTGCGCTCCTGCGCGGTGGCCTCGCCGGATATGAGCTGGTTCAGGGCCTCTTCACGCTGGGCGTCCTGGGTCTTGCTCAGGGGGCCGTCCAGGTCGTGCTTCTGCTGCTTCACCGGCGCCGGGTCGTGCCGGTTCGCGGCGGCGGGCCGGGGCTGGGTGCCCGCCTCGGCGACGGCGAACGTCGCGAACGAGGCGGACGCCGCCGCGAGGGTCACGCCGATGGCGGCCGCTCTGAACGTCCAGGATCTGCTGGTCACTTGAGTTCCTCCCCCGCGCCGCGCACACGGACAGGGGGTTCCGGGCATGGAGGAATCCGTGCGCGCAAGATCAACGCGTGTAGTCAAGTGACGACATTTGACTAGAGGTTTGGCAGAAAAGACAGACCTTGACTTGAGCAGGACAAGTGCACTATGCGGAGGTGGAGTTCGCTTTACGGACAGGTGGCGACATGGCTACAGCCCTGCGGAACCCCGCGCCTGACGGGCCGGTGACTCCGTGCGCCCCCCGTGCACCGGCACCGTGGGTCAGGTCACGCTTACCGGGAGTTCCCCCCGGGCAGGGACGCCAGGAGAATCGAACGGCACAGAGAATCGAACGGCCCCGTCCCGACTTCCCCCCGAAGACTGCCGAGGACCCGATCGCCATGCCTCGTCCGACCGCCGCACAGTTCGCCTACGGCTCCTGCACCGTGGTCTTCTCGGCGCTCGCCATGCTGCTGCTGTCGCAGACGACTTCGGGCCCCTGGATCACCGTCATCGCCCTCGCGGCCCTCGCGCTGGGCCTGCTGGTCGCCTGGACGGTCCCCCTGCCCGGAACGCACGGAACGCGGACGCCCGCCGAGCCGGCCGCGAACGAGGGGCGCATGCCCACGGCCCGGTGACCCGCCCGGGCCCCGCGCGGCTCACCGGGTGCTGACCACCACCGTCTTGGCCGCCTTGTCGTGCAGGCCCTGTTTGTACGGCTTGTCGAAGAAGCTCCAGCCGCCCGCGACGGCCGTCCAGAGACAGGCGCAGCAGAAGGAGAACGGCACCCACAGCACCAGGGCGCGGATCAGCGAGGTCGATACGGACGGGGTGGCGCCGTTCTCCAGATTGGCCACGCGCAGGCCGAGCCACTTCTTGCCGAGGGTCTGCCCCGACCGGCTGATCAGGAAGGTGTCGTAGGCGACATAGAGCACGGCCCCGATGCAGGACTGGGCGACGGTCCGGCCGACCTCGATCCGGTCACTGTCGACGGTGTATTCACCCACGTCGAACCCCAGGGTGACCAGCCAGAACACGATGCCGACCAGGATCATGTCGATGATCCGCGCGAGCGTCCGCCTGCCGCTGTCGGCGAGCGGGGGCATGCCGGCCAGCGGATCGGCGGGATAGCCGCCGGCCCCGGACCCGTAGGGGCCGCCGCCGTACGGCCCACCGCCGTAGGGGCCTCCCCCGTACGGGCCGCCGCCGTGGGGTCCACCGCCGTAAGGGCCGCCGGCGGGCGGGGGCTGACCGCCGCCGTACGGGGGCGGGGTGTCGTACGGCGAGCCCGACCCCTGGTCCGACGGGGGCCGCTTCCTGAAGGGGTCGTCCTCGGGGGGCTGCTCTCCGGAGCCGGGGGGCGGTTCGCTGCTCATGGCCCGAGTGGAACCCGCGGGCCGCCGCCGCGCATCCGGCAGACGGCCGGACGGAGTACCCGGCCCCTCCCCCGGTCCCGCCTTCCGTCCCTCCCCCGCTCTTTCCCTCCGCCTCTCCCCCGCTCAGCCCGCGACGAACGTGTGCGCCGCCTTGTCGTGCCAGCACTGGCGCCAGGGCCGGTCGAACAGACACCACAACACGCCCACGACACCGACGACCAGCAGACCCGGCACGCTGAACACCAGCCAGCGGCGCAGCGCCGGGCCGAACGTCGGCGGCTCGTGCGCCTCGATGTCCCGCACCTCCAGACCGCACAGCTTCTTGCCGAGGGTGCGGCCCCAGCGGACCGTGGGCAGCACCTCGTACAGGACCCCGGCGAGCAGCAGGACGGCGAGGACGATGCCGAGGCCGGTGCCGGTCGTGCCGTCGATCAGCCACACGGTGACCTGGTGGCCGGACAGCCGGGCCGCGTCGATCTTCTGCTGGACGTGGTCCACGGCCCGGATGCCGAGCGGCACCGCCGCGGCGGCCGTCACGGCACCCACCACCGCCAGGTCGATCAGCCGCGCCGCGAGCCGCCTGCCGAGTCCGGCGGGGCGGGCGGCGGCCTGCCGGCGCGCGGCGGCCTGGAAGAGGTCCTCCACCGGTGGCTTCCACGGCGCGACGGACGGCTCGTCCCCGCCGCCGGCCAGCTGATGCACCTGCTGCGCCCAGGACGCCTGCCCGCCGCCGGGCCCGCTGGTCACGGGGGTGGTGACGGGAGCGGGCCCGGGCTGCTGCGGCACGGGGGACGCCACGGCGGGGGCGGGGTGGGGTGCCTGAGGGGTGAGGGGCGCCTGCGCGGCGGCAGCGGCCTGGGCGGCGGCCTTGCCGGCACCGAAACCGGAGGCGGCGGGCGCGCCGACGGGTCCTTGGGCACCCTCGGCGGCGGGGCCGGGCGGGTCGGCGGGCACCGGGCGGATGGTCATCGTGCCGTCGTCGGTACGGGCCGCCGCCGGGCCGGGCACCGGGCGCCGGAAGACGAACGTGCCGGGGTCCGGGGCGTCGCCGGCCTCTGCCGGGGGGACCGTCGCGGCGCCGTCGGCGCGGGCGGCACCCTGGCCGCCGGAACCGGCCGGGGAGTCCATCGGCACCCGCGGGTCGGCCCCCCAGGCCCCGCCACGCCCGGCGTCCCCGCCGAACCCGCTCGACCGGTCCCGCTGCCCGGGGAGACCGGGGGTGGCGGGCTGAGCGGGGGTTCCGGGCAGGGCGGACCCGCCGGACCGGCCGGGTACGCCGGGCTGAGCGGGCGTGCCGGACTGGGGGGAGGCCCCGGGCAGTCCGGGCCCACCGGACTGGGCGGGTACGCCGGGCTGGGCAGGGGTGCCGGGCAGACCGGGTGTGCCGGACTGGCCGGACACTCCGGGCTGGGCGGGAGTGCCGAGCTGACCGGGGGCGTCGACTTGACCCGGCTGACCCGGCTGGCCCGGCTGGCCGGAGTGGGGTGACGGGGCCGGCTGGCTCCACTGCGCGGCTTGGCCCGCCTGTGCGACCACACCGCCCTGCGCGGCCGGACCGCCCGGCTCCGCCTGACCACCCTGCGCGGCCGGATCGCCCTCGCCCGCCTGGCCGCCCTGCCCCGCCTGGGCCCACTGACCTGCCTGGCCGTTCCGTCCCGCCTCACCGCTCCGGCCTGCCTGGTCCACGGCCCCCCACTGACCGGCCTGGTCGGTCCGGGCCCACTGGCCGGCCGGACCCGCCTGGTCGCTCTCGCCCGCCGGGGCCCACTGATCCGCCCGCGCGCCGGCGGCGGGCGGGTCCTCGTCGAAGAAGTGGGGGCCCGTCTCCTCCACGGCCGGGGCGGCCGGCCGGATGCCGGGCGGCGGGATGAGCGGCTCGCCGTCCTTCGGCGCCGGACGGCTGGTGCCGGGCACCCAGGAGGCGCCGTTCCAGTACCGGACGTAGCCGGGGATGGACGGGTCCGGGTAGTAGCCCTCGCGGGGCCTGTCGTCGCCGGGTGCCGGGGTTGGGGCGCTCATGTCCGTCGTCCCGTATCTGCTCGGGGGTGGGATGGGGGCCTCCACATCTATCAGACCGGGGCTGCCCGCAGCGCCAGTCCCGCAGGACCCACCCCTTTCCGGGCAACGCCGCATCCGCTTTCCGGGGCCCGCGGAAAAAACTTCCCCGGACCCGCGTAATGGTCCGGCCCCCGCCCGCTCTCCCCTGGTACGGGCCCGGTCCGAGCGGCCCCGACCAGAAGGGAAACACGTCATGCGGCACACCGTGGTGGAGCGGGAGCTGGAGCTGAGGCTCGTTCTGTCGCCGGAGGAGAGCGTTCCGGTCCCGGCCCGGCTGACCTACCGCTGCGACGACCCCTACGCCGTCCACATCGCCTTCCACATCAACTCCGAGCACCCGGTGCACTGGACGTTCGCCCGCGAGCTGCTGGTGGAGGGGGTGTTCCGGCCGTGCGGGCACGGGGACGTGCGGGTGTGGCCGGGGAGGTCGGACGGGCGCGGTGTCGTCCTGATGGCGCTGAGCGCGCCGGACGGCGACGCGCTGCTCCAGGCGCCCGTCGCGCAGGTCTCGGCCTGGCTGGAGCGGACGCTGCGGGCGGTGCCGCCGGGCACGGAGGGCGGTCAGCCGGGCCTCGACGACGCGCTCGACCAGCTCCTCGCCCGGTGAGCCGGACGCCAGGGAACCGGGGCCGGAACGGCTCGGGAGGCCGGAACGGCCCGGGAGGTCAGAACAGCTTGCCGGGGTTGAGGATGCCCAGCGGGTCGAAGGCCTGCTTCACCGCCCGCTGCATCTCCACCCCGACCGGCCCCAGTTCCCGGGCCAGCCACTCCTTCTTCAGCACGCCGACCCCGTGTTCCCCGGTGATGGTGCCGCCCAGCTCCAGACCGAGGGCCATGATCTCGTCGAAGGACTCGCGGGCCCGGCGGGACTCCTCGGGGTCGCGGGCGTCGAAGCAGACGGTGGGATGGGTGTTGCCGTCGCCCGCGTGCGCGCACACGCCGATCGTCAGGTCGTACTTGGCGGCGATCCGCTCGACGCCGGCCAGCATCTCGCCGAGCCGGGAGCGGGGCACGCACACGTCGTCGATCATCGTCGTGCCCTTGACCGCCTCCAGCGCGGTCAGCGAGAGCCGTCGGGCCTGGAGCAGCAGTTCGGACTCGGCCGCGTCGTCGGCGGGCACGACCTCGGTGGCGCCGGCGGCCTCGCACAGGGCGGCGACGGCGGCCAGGTCGGCGGCGGGGTCCGGGGTGTCGAAGGCGGCCAGCAGCAGCGCCTCGGTGGTCTCGGGCAGGCCCATGTGCGCGAGGTCGTTGACCGCCTTGACCGTCGTACGGTCCATCAGTTCGAGGAGGGACGGGACGTGACCGCCGGCCATGATGCGGCACACCGCGTCGCAGGCGGCGGTCGCCGAGGCGAACTCGGCGGCCAGCACCAGCTGCCGGGGCGGCTTCGGCTTCAGCGCCAGGACCGCTCGGACGACGATGCCGAGGGAGCCCTCGGAGCCGACGAAGAGACGGGTGAGGTCGTAGCCCGCGACGCCCTTGGCGGTGCGCCGGCCGGTGGACATCAGGCGGCCGTCGGCGAGGACGACGTCCAGGCCGAGGACGTACTCGGCGGTGACGCCGTACTTGACGCAGCACAGGCCGCCGGAGGCGGTGCCGATGTTGCCGCCGATGGTGCACATCTCCCAGCTGGAGGGGTCCGGCGGGTAGTACAGGCCGTGTTCCTCGACCGCGCGGGAGAGGGTCGCGTTGACCACGCCCGGCTCCACCACGGCGATCCGGTCGACGGGGCTGATCTCCAGGATCCGGTCCATCTTGGTCAGCGACAGCGCGATACAGCCGTCGGTGGCGTTCGCGCCGCCGGACAGCCCGGTGCGGGCGCCCTGCGGGACGACCGGGACGCGCAGCTCGGTGGCGGTGCGCATGACGTGCTGGACCTGCTCCACGGTGCGCGGCAGGACGACGGCGGCGGGCCGGCCGGCCGGGCAGAAGCTCGCCATGTCGTGGGTGTAGGAGGCGGTGACGTCGGGGTCGGTCAGGACGGCCTCGGGCGGCAGGCCGGCCAGGAGCCGGTCGGCGAGGTTACCGGTGTGCTCGTCGCGTGGCGCTTCGATACGGCTCATGATCACAGCGTGACACTCGCGGCCATCGGTGTGAACCCCGCCCGCGCCGCCCTTGGGCCACCCGGATGTGCTCGTCATATTGACGCACAGTGAGCGCCATGGAGAACCGGCAGTGCGTGGGTACGTCCCTGATCTCCGAGCCGCCGGCGCCGCGCCGGCGGCGGGTGGTGCGGCGGCTGCTGCTCGCCGCGCTGGCGGGCAGTCTGGCGACGGGCGCGGTACTGGTGCTGCTGCCCGGTGAGCCGCAGCGGCACCGGCCGGCCCGGCCGCCCGCGGCCGGCCCGCAGTCCCGGCCCCGGGAGCAGGCGCTGACGGCGGTGACCTACGGCGTGCCGGCCGCGCTGCCCGCGCTGACGACGCTGATCGGGCGGCAGGAGCAGCGGGTGCGGGAGCGGCCGAAGGACGCCGTGGCCTGGGCGGTGCTGGGGTCGGCGTACGTGGAGCGGGGCCGCCGGGCGGGTGACGCGGCCGACTATCCGCGCGCCGAGCGGGCGCTCAATGCCTCGCTGGAGGTGCGGGGCGCGCGGAACACCGAGGCGCTGGACGGGCTGGCCGCGCTGGCACTGGCGCGCCGGGACTTCCCGGCGGCGAAACGGTACGCCGAGGAGGCCGGGAAGGCGGCGCCGAAGCGGTGGTCGGCGTACCCGGCGCTGATCGACGCCTACACCGGGCTCGGCGACTACGAGAAGGCCCGCGCCGCCCTGGACAAGCTGCTGGCGCTGCGCACCGACGCGGCGGCGCGGCCGGCCGTGAGGGCGCGGGCGGCGGCGGTGTACCGGGACCGGGGCTGGCGCGAGGACGCGGTGGCGCAGCTGACCGACGCGGCGGCCGCCGCGCGCACTCCGGCGGAGCGGGCCGACTGGCTGGCCGGGGTGGGGCAGCTGGCCTGGGAGCGCGGGGATCTGCCGGAGGCGCTGCGGCACTTCGAGGCGGCGCTGCGGCTCGACCCGGACCAGCGGGCGGCACCGGCCGGGCGGGCGCGGACGCTGGCCGCGCTGGGCCGCACCTCGGAGGCGCTGGCCGCGTACGGGGCCGCCGTCGCGAGCCGGCCGCGCCCGGAGGACCTGCTGGAGCTGGGCGAGCTGCAGGAGTCGCTGGGGCAGCCGGCCGCCGCCGAGGAGAGTTACGCGCGGATGCGGGAGGCGGTGGCGCGGTCGGTGGCGGGCGGGGTGGACGAGGAGCTGCTGACCGGCCGGTTCGAGGCGGACCACGGGGATCCGTGGGAGGCGGTGGAGCGGCTGGAGGAGGAGTGGCGGCGGCAGCCGGGCATCGAGGTGGCCGACGCGCTGGGCTGGGCGCTGCACCGCACCGGCGAGGACCAGGAGGCGCTGAGGTACGCGGCCGTCGCGACGGACAAGGCGAAGGGCGGCGGGGTGCGCAGCGCGCTGTACGCGTACCACCTGGGGGTGATCGAGGCGGAGCTGGAGCGGACCGGCCCCGCCCGGCGGCACCTTCAGGAGGCGCTCAGGATCAACCCGTACTTCTCGCCGCTGCGGGTGCCGCTGGCGCAAGAGGCGCTGCGGGAGCTGGGCGACGTACCCGACGAGCCGCCGCCCAGCGAGTAGGGCCCGCCGTTACAGGTTGCCCCGCTTGGCCTGCTCGCGCTCGATCGCCTCGAACAGGGCCTTGAAGTTGCCCTTGCCGAAGCCCATCGAGCCGTGCCGCTCGATGAGTTCGAAGAACACCGTCGGCCGGTCCTGGACCGGCTTGGTGAAGATCTGGAGCAGGTAGCCGTCCTCGTCGCGGTCGGCGAGGATCTTCAGCTCGCGCAGGGTGTCGACCGGCACCCGGGTGTCGCCGACCCACTCGCCGAGGGTGTCGTAGTAGGAGTCCGGGGTGTCGAGGAACTCGACGCCGGCCGCGCGCATGGTGCGCACGGTCTGCACGATGTCGTTGGTGTTGAGCGCGATGTGCTGGACGCCGGCGCCGCCGTAGAACTCCAGGTACTCGTCGATCTGGGACTTCTTCTTGGCGATGGCGGGCTCGTTGATCGGGAACTTGACCTTGAGGGTGCCGTCCGCGACCACCTTCGACATCAGCGCGCTGTACTCGGTGGCGATGTCGTCGCCCACGAACTCCTTCATGTTCGTGAAGCCCAGCACCTTGTTGTAGAAGGCCACCCACTCGTTCATCCTGCCGAGTTCGACGTTGCCCACACAGTGGTCGATGGCCTGGAAGGTGCGCACGGCGGGCGGCTCGACGAGCGGCTCGGCCGCCGTGTAACCGGGCAGGTAGGGCCCGTCGTAGCCGGAGCGGTCGACCAGGGTGTGGCGGGTCTCGCCGTAGGTGGCGATCGCGGCGAGGACGACCGTGCCGTGCTCGTCCTTCACCTCGTACGGCTCGGTGACGCCGCGGGCGCCGTGCTCGACGGCGTACGCGTACGCGGCGCGCGCGTCCGGGACCTCGATGGCCAGGTCGATGACGCCGTCACCGTGCTCGGCGACGTGCCGGGCCAGGAAGTGGCCCCAGGTGCTCACCGGCTTGATCACCGAGGTGAGGACGAACCGCGCGGAGCCGTTCTCCAGCACGTAACTGGCGGTCTCGCGGCTGCCGTTCTCCGGTCCGGAGTAGGCGACCAGCCGCATGCCGAAGGCGGTGGAGTAGAAGTGCGCCGCCTGCTTGGCGTTGCCCACGGCGAAGACGACCGCGTCCATTCCCTTGACCGGGAAGGGGTCGTCCTGCCGGGTGGTCGTGTCGGGAGTGTGGTGTGTGGTCTGCGTCATACCCGAAGGGTGGCCCCGCCCTGCAAGGTGCGCAATAGTTCGCGAATCCGCTGGGCATTCTGTTCAGCGGTACGGCCGTTCATACGGTCTTTCTGTACAGGATGACCATCTCAGGGGGTCCCGTGGCGATCGATCATCTGGACGGGCGGATCATCGTGCTGCTGGCCGAGGAACCGCGCGTCGGCGTGCTGGAGATGTCCCGGCGGCTGGGGGTGGCGCGGGGCACCGTGCAGGCCCGGCTGGACCGGCTGCGGTCGAACGGGGTCATCCGGGGCTTCGGCCCGCAGGTGGATCCGGCGGCCCTCGGCTACCCGGTCACCGCGTTCGCCACCCTCCAGATCCGCCAGGGCCAGGGCGCCGACGTCCGCGCGCACCTGGCGACCGTGCCGGAGGTGCTGGAACTGCTGACCACCACCGGCAACGGGGACATGCTGTGCCGGCTGGTGGCCCGCTCGAACGCCGATCTGCAACGGGTGATCGACCGGGTGGTGGGCTTCGACGGCATCGTCCGGGCCTCCACGACGATCGTGATGGAGACACCGGTACCGCTGCGGGTGATCCCGCTGGTGGAACAGGCGGCGCGGGAGGGGAGGTGAGCGGGCGGGGGCGGGCCGGGGTTTCGGCGGGGGCTCAGCAGCTCGGGACCGGGCCCTTGCCCTTCTCCAGGACCACCAGGGCGTCGACGGCGCCCTTGAGCGTGGTCACCGGCACCAGGCGCAGCCCCTCGGGCAGCTCGGCCTCGGCCTCGGCGCACTCCGCCTTCGGCACCAGGAACACGGTCGCCCCGTCCCGGCGCGCGGCCTGGGTCTTCAGGCCCACCCCGCCGACCGCGCCGACCTTGCCGGAGCCGTCGATCGTGCCCGTACCGGCGATGGTGCGGCCGCCCGTGAGGTCGCCACCGCTGCCGTCGCCGTCCAGCTTGTCGATGATGCCGAGGCTGAACAGCAGGCCCGCGCTGGGCCCGCCCACGTCGGCGAGGCGCAGCGTGACCTTGACCTTGTCGGCGCTGAGCCCGAGGTGCTTCAGGGCCGCCTGGGTGGCCGAGTCCTGGGACTCGCGCATCTGTGCCAGGTTGTGCTTCTCGATCTCCTTGACGGTGTCGCCCTTCGGATAGACCGAGTCGCGCGGCATGACGGCCCGGTCGGTACGGAACCAGTCGCCGACCACGTCCCCGAGGGAGACCCGGGCGTCCGGGCCGGTCGCCACGATCGTGGTCATCCGCAGCTGCCCGCTGGTCTTGCGGGTCGGCGTGCCGGAGACGGTGATCACCGGGGTGCCCTGGTTCTCGCCGAGCACGTTCGCCGTCGAGCCGGGCTGCGCCACGGAGAACGGCAGCGGCGCGAACGCCGCCGTGGCGAGCAGGGCCACGACGGGCAGCGCGCTGACGGCGAGGGCCTGGGGGCGTGTGAGACGTGAGAGCACGGAATCAATCTAACGTGAGGGCCGCGGGGGCCCTCGCCGTGTCCGGGCCGCGCGGTCAGCGCAGTGCTTCGGCGACCTCGCGGGCCGCTTCCACCACCCGCTCGCCGACCCGCTCCGGTACGGCGTCGGCCAGCATCACCACGCCCACGCTGCCCTCGACGCCGGTGACCCCGACCAGCGGCGCGGCGGCCCCGCTCGCGCCGGCCTCCAGTTCGCCGTGGGTGAGGGTGTAGCCGGGGTCGGCGGACGGCGACTGGCGCGCGGCCAGGATGGCCCTGCCCGCGGCTCCCCGGTCGAGGGGGTGCCGGAAACCGGCCCGGTACGCCACGTGGTAGTCGGTCCAGGTGGGCTCGACCACGGCGACGGCGAGCGCCTCCGAGCCGTCCACCAGGGTCAGGTGCGCGGTCGCCCCTATGTCCTCGGCGAGGGAACGCAGTGCGGGCAGCGCGGCCTCGCGTACCAGCGGATGCACCTGCCGGCCGAGTCGCAGCACTCCGAGGCCGACCCGGGCCCGGCCGCCCAAGTCCCGTCGTACGAGCGCGTGTTGTTCGAGGGTGGCGAGCAACCGGTATACGACGGTCCGGTTCACGCCCAGTTTGGTGGACAACTCGGTGACGGTCAGCCCATGGTCGGTGTCGGCCAGCAGCTTGAGGACGCGCAGTCCCCGGTCGAGCGTCTGAGAGGTCTCCGCGGTCACGACGCCCACTCCTTCGGCGGTGAGGTCGGCGGGTCCCTGAGCGGCGGATGCGTCACCGAGTCCCGTCGGCGACGCGCTTCAGAGGCCGCCGATCGGCAGGACGGCCCGGCGGCTCCAGGCCCTGTCGCTTCACGGCTGCGCTCCGCGGCGGCGCTGCCACGGGGCGTGTGCGTAGCCGGACAGTAGCGAAGCGGGTTCGCTGAGCGGAAGTCTCAGTCCAGAATCCGGGCAAGGGCAGATCCGGCCTGGCTGCATTCGTCCGGATACGCACACCGACCGGCATCGAAACCGAGTCGAACGGCATCCTCACAGCCCACCCACGCGCCCCACCGCCGGGGCCCCGGGCAGGGCCCCGCAACGGCAACCACTCACCCGCCGAGCCGGCCCCACCGCACACACCCAGTCACTTCATTCGGGTCGCCCACTCCTGGACCTTGGCGATCCGCTGCCGCAGCTGTCCCGCCGTGGCCTCCGCGCTCGGCGGCCCCCCGCACACCCGCCGCAGCTCGGTGTGGATCACCCCGTGCGGCTTACCGCTCTGGTGCACATACGCGCTGACCATGGTGTTCAGCCGCTTCCGCAGCTCCATCAGCTCCTTGTGCGTCACCACCGGCCGCCGCTCGGCCGGCAGCTCCAGCAGGTCGGCCTCCGTATCCGGCTTCTTCCGGCTGTGCGCGATCTGCCGGGCCTGCCGCTTCTGCAGCAGCAACTGCACCTGCTCGGGCTCCAGCAGCCCCGGAATCCCCAGGTAGTCCTGCTCCTCCTCGCTCCCGGGGTGGGCCTGCATGCCGAACTCGGCGCCGTCGTACAGCACCCGGTCGAACACGGCGTCGGACTCCAGCGCCTCGAACGGCAGCATGTCCTGCTCGCCGGTGTCCTCGTCCTGCTGCTTGTTCGCCTCCTCCATCTCCTTCTCGGACTCGGCGTACGGGTCCTCCTCGCCCTCCTTCTTCGGCTTGTCGAGGGCGTGGTCCCGTTCCTTCTCCATCTCGTTGGCGAAGGTCAGCAGGTCGGGCACGGTCGGCAGGAACACGGACGCGGTCTCGCCGCGCCGCCGGGACCGTACGAAACGCCCGACGGCCTGCGCGAAGAACAGCGGCGTCGAGATCGTCGTGGCGTACACCCCGACCGCGAGCCGCGGCACGTCGACGCCCTCGGACACCATGCGGACGGCGACCATCCACCGGTCGTCGCTCGCGCTGAACTCGTCGATCCTCTTCGAGGCGCCGGCGTCGTCCGAGAGCACGAGCGTCGCCTTCGTCCCCGTGATCTCCCGGATGAGCTTGGCGTACGCGCGCGCGGAGTCCTGGTCGGAGGCGATGACGAGCGCGCCCGCGTCCGGGATGCCCTTGCGGACCTCGGTCAGCCGCTGGTCGGCGGCGCGCAGCACGCTCGGCATCCACTCGCCGCGCGGGTCGAGGGCCGTACGCCAGGCCTGGCTGACCGCGTCCTTGGTCATCGGCTCGCCGAGCCGGGCGGCGACCTCGTCACCGGCCTTGGTGCGCCAGCGCATGTTGCCGCTGTAGGAGAGGAAGATCACCGGCCGGACGACGCCGTCCGCGAGCGCGGACCCGTACCCGTACGTGTAGTCGGCGGCGGACCGCCGGATGCCCGCGTTGTCCTCCTCGTACGTCACGAAGGGGATCGGGTTGGTGTCGGAGCGGAACGGCGTACCGGTCAGCGCGAGCCGTCGCGTGGCCGGCTCGAAGGCCTCCAGGCATGCCTCGCCCCAGGACTTGGAGTCACCGGCGTGGTGGATCTCGTCCAGGATCACCAGGGTCTTGCGCTGCTCGACCCGGTTGCGGTGCAGCATCGGGCGGACGCCCACACCGGCGTACGTCACGGCGACGCCGTCGTACTCCCGGCCGAGCGGGCCCGCGCTGTACTCCGGGTCGAGTCTGATCCCGATCCGGCCCGCGGCCTCGGCCCACTGCTTCTTCAGGTGCTCGGTGGGGGCGACCACGGTGACCTGCTGCACGACGTGGTGGTGCAGCAGCCAGGAGGCCAGGGTCAGCGCGAAGGTCGTCTTGCCGGCGCCGGGCGTGGCGACGGCGAGGAAGTCGCGCGGCTGCTCCTGGATGTACTTCTCCATCGCCCCCTGCTGCCAGGCACGCAGCTTGCTGGCGGTACCCCAGGGGGCCCGGCCCGGGAAGGCGGGCGAGAGGTGATGGGAGGAAGCGGAGGTGGCGGAGGATGCGGCGGTGGTAGTCACGGTCTCCGTGGATCAGGGTCGGGCGGCTACGTACGACAACCGGGCCACCCTACCGGCGCCGTCCCGCGCGCACGGCGTGAACGAGCCGGGGTCGCCCCCGGGTGGGAGCGACATCACAGCGGCCCCGCGACCACCATGACCACCACCGGTCACTCGGGGTGCGCGCTGCGTTCCCGCAGCCGCGTCGTCACCCAGGAGCCCACCAGCGCCACCACGGCCATCGGCAGGAAGACCGCGGCGAAGGCGGCGGGACGGCCGCCGTCGCCCGCCGTGGTGGCGGCGGTGCTGCCACCGCCCAGGGCGGCGAAGGCCGCGCCGGCCGCCGCCAGCAGGACGACGTTGGACAGGGCGTCGGAGATCTGGAGCGCGGCGGAGTTGGTGCCGGCCTCCTCGGGGGCGGAGAGCTTCAGCAGCAGCACGCTGGTGGAGGAGATCACCAGCCCCATCCCGAAACAGCCGACGCCCCACGCGGCGGCGACGGTCCACACGGGCACGGAGTGGATCAGCACGCTGGGCGCGGTCAGGATCGCGGCGGCGACCAGCACCATGCCCAGGGTCATCAGCCGCTCCCGGTACGGCGCCAGGCGCGGCCGGGACTGCACGAACGAGCCCAGCGCCCAGGTGCCGCCGCCGGCCGCGAGCGAGAACCCTGCGAGGGTCGGCGACAGCCCGCGCTGGGTGACCAGCATCAGCGGGACGAAGGACTCGGCGGCGATGAAGGACCCGGCCGCCAGCCCCCGCAGCAGCACCACGGAGGGCAGGCCGCGGGCGGCCCGGTAGGTGCCCCGGGGCAGCAGTCCCAGGACGGCGGGGACCAGCAGGGCCGCGCCGGCCAGCCCCGGGAGCAGGGAGAGGAGCCGCAGGTCCTGGGCGGCGTACTGGAGGAGCCCGGAGCCGAGGGAGATCCCGAGCGCGAGCCGGATCCGCCGCCGGTCGAAGGCGGCGGCACCGGCCCGCTCGTCCACCGGGCCCGCCGCCCGCCGGCGTATCTGGGGCAGGGCGAGGGCGAGCGGGAACACGACGAGGACCGGAATGCCGAGGAACACCCAGCGCCAGCCGAGCTGCTCGGTGACGGCGCCGGAGGCGAGGGGGCCGACGATGGACGGTACGACCCACCCGGCGGCGAACGCGGCCATGATCGCGGGCCGCAGCCGCTCGGGGTAGGCCCGGCCCACGACGACGTACAACGCGACGATGACCAGCCCGCCGCCCAGCCCCTGCACGGCGCGGCCGAGGATGAACACCCACATGGCCTGCGCGGTCCCGGCGACGACGAGGCCCGCGGCGAAGGCCCCGATCCCGCTGGTCAGCGCGCCGAGCGGGCCGCGCCGGTCGGACCACTGGCCGGCGAGCACCATGCCGAAGAGGCTGGTCGTGAAGTAACCGGAGAAGGCGAACGCGTACAGCGCCAGGCCGTCCAGCTCCCGCGCGGCGACCGGCATCGCCGTGCCCACGGCGGTCGCCTCGAACGCGATCAGCACGACGACGGACACGATGCCGACACTGAGCGCCCGGTAGGCCCGGCTCAGCACACCGGTCGCCTGGCCGGCCGGGGGATCAAGGACAGCGGGGTCGCGGGATTCGAGGGCGCTCATGCCCGTCAGGGTAAGGCTCACAACCAACTTTGACCCCTGTCAGGAGCCCCACCTCCCCTCATCCCTTGGTCGTACGCCCACCACCGCTTCATGAACGCCGTATGGCAGTCGCATTGCATCCCCCGCGCCCCCCTTGAGCCCCGCCCACCCCACCCCATACGTTCGTCTCACCAACACGGCCGCGACTCTCCACCGCGGCCGAGTGGGACAACACAACACGGCCGTGTGCCCGAGTGGTTTAGGGACTCGCCTGCAAAGCGAGTTACGCGGGTTCGATTCCCGCCACGGCCTCCACACCGACGCTACGGCCGACCACTGGCGGGTGGTCGGCCGGATAGCCCAGCGGTTGTCAGTGGTTGGCTCTAACCTGGTCCCCGCACATCGTGAGGGGGGCTGGATGCCGAAGGTGCCTGAGAGCCGGCGCATCGGGCGCATGGCTGTGAATGAGGTGCGCGCGCTGCTGGAGCGGCACGGACACATCGTCCAGGAGATCGACGGTGGCAACGATCACGGCGAGGATCTTCATGTCACCTTTGTCCACGGCGGACAGCGGACGGAGGACTCCGTGGCCGTTCAGGTCAAGGGTGGGGTCGCGGTCCGGACCAGACGCGGTCACCGTGTACGGGTCGGTGATCACGGGGAAAATTGGCGCGACGGCAGTCTTCCCGTGCTGTGCGTGGTCCACGACCCCGAGCGTGGTGGGCTCTTCTGGGCCAACGCGACCCGTCAGCTCCGCAGGGCCGAGGCGTTGCGCAAGACGGCGAAGTCCATCGTCATCTCGCGAGATGCCGTTCTGGACGATACGAACATCGACACGTTCGTGCGGACGATGCGGCAGTACCTGGCCTGGGAACGGAAGGGGGTCGGCAGGTGGGCGGACATGGCGGACGTCGAGTTCGCCACGGACGACATCGTCAAGCCCTTCGAGAACGAGTACTTCGAGCCCATGGTCTTCTGGCAACGCCGCGGGGAGCCGCACGCGATCCTGCTCCACCATGACTTGGACTGGGACCCCATCCCCATCGAGGAGCCCATGCTCCGCTTCCGTCCGATCCCGTCGGTCGGGCACATCATCCTCAATGACGCCGAAGCACACTGGCTGATGGGTTGCTTCAAGTCCACGGAGTGGTGGCGTCGGCCGATAGACGAGCCCGAGAGCGCCTGATCCCGTCTGACTACTGTGTGTCGGTGGACTTCCCCCGTAGCAACGGGAAATGGAGAACCCTGAGTGGAAGTGATCGGCAACTCGAGTGAAGTCGGCCCGGACAACGAGATCAGGGCGCTTCTCCGGGTCCTGGACGGGCAGCGGCGTCACGTGCTCGGCATCCTCGACGGGCTCGACGCGGCGGCCCTGCGGCGGCCCGTGCTGCCGTCCGGCTGGCATTGTCTGGGGCTGGTGCAGCACCTCACGCTGGACGTGGAGCGGTTCTGGTTCCGTGCCGTCGTCGCCGGTGACGAGGAGGTCATCGCCGGGCTGACGAGCGGTGACGAGGCGTGGCGGGTGGAACCCGACGTGCCGGCCGGTGACGTGCTCGACCGGTATCGACAGGAGGCGAAGCTCGCCGACGCCGTCATCACCGCGACACCTGCCGACGCCACCCTGGCCTGGTGGCCCCGCGGCCTGTTCGGCGAACCGCACCTGCACACCCTGCGTGACGTGCTGCTGCACGTCATCACCGAGACCGCCTGCCACGCCGGCCACCTGGACGCCGCACGCGAACTGATCGACGGCCGCCGCTGGCTGGTCCTGACCTAGGTCCACGCGGTCCGGTCGTCACCGCTGCCGTGCCCCCTTCACCCTCCATTCCAGTTCCGCCATGCGCAAGACGTCCGGGCGAGGCTGGTTCCAGAGGTTCTGGGGGATCTCGACGCGCCGGGCGGCGGGGCAACGGGCGAGGAAGGTGCCGAACTGTTCGTCGCACCAGCTCGGTACCCATGCCCCGGAGCGGCAGACGAACACGGCGTCGAAGACGACGCCGGGCGGACGGCCGTCGTCGATGGTCATGGTCACCGGGATCAGGGGCCGCTCGGCGGGTCTCGTCATGGACTCCCGCCATGGCGGGAAGTGGACGTACACCTTCGATCCGTACCAGTAGTGGGCGAGGAGCCAATTCTCGGCGGAGATGGGACCCTTGGCCGTCCACTCATCGAAGGTGCGGTGGTTCGGCGGGTAGCCGCAGTCGTGGTGAGCGTCGTACAGGTGCACCGATTCCCACGGCCCGTTCCCGCCCAGGTTCGAGGGGAAGAGCTGTCCGGCCCACGCGTTGGAGTCGGCATAGAAGAGTGTCGCGTCCGAGGAGAGGCCGAACCGGTCCCAGAAGTCGAAGAAGCCCTCGCAGTACGGCAGGGGTACACCCGCCTTCAGGAATGCGCGGACTCGCTGGAGCCAGATCATCTCGACGTGTACGGCGTCCTCGGCGACGGGCCAGGCGTACAAGTGCGCGTCCTCGTCAACCGGCGCTCCCGATGCGGGAGTCGGAAAGAAGTAGTCCCAGTCGACCACTAGGAGATGCATGGCGTGACTCTCGTGAGCATGGGGGGGGAGTCCCCCGGCAGAAACCGGAGGACTCCCTTCGGGGTTCGGAAGGGGTCAGGAGAGGTGCAGGTGACCGGGAGAACCGGAACCGCCCTGGCCGTCGCCGTCCTCGATGTCCGTGTTGTCGGACCCGTGGCCGCCGTCGTCGCCGCCACCGCGCGCGGTAGCCTTCCTGCCGAGTGCTTCCTTGAGGGTCATGGGCTTCTGCCTCTCTCAAGCTGCGGCCGAGGGGCCTTCCCACGGCCGTTGTGCACTTGCCGACCCACCCCTCGGTCCGGTCCCGCGAAGATCTAGACCGAGGGGTGGGCGCTTTTGGCCGCTCCCCTGCCGGCTCTCGGGCCTGCACAGGGCGAGCGGAGTTCCCGCCGAGACGGGAAGCGGAGGATCAAGGCCGGCTTCTCTGTTCCACCGCCGTGGTCACCCGGCGGCCTCGTGTGCGCACTGCCGGATGCTGCGGGCCGCCTCGAAGCGCGCGCTCGCCTCGCCCCGCCGCGTGGCACGGTCGAGTTGCGCCTTCAGCTCCACGCATCTGGCACAACCGGGCTCCGGCCTGGCCTCGTACAGCCACCCGTCCAGCGGCAGATCCACCGGCGGGCCGGGATAGGTCCGCTGCCTCATAGGGCCGCCCACACGCCGGGGAGCGGTCGCCGGACAGCGACCGGAGTGCGGTACCGATGGGCTGGAGCCGCGGCGGCTCCTCGAGTTGCTCGCATTGCTCGCCTCTCACTGACGTTGTCGCTCTACGCAACCAAGTCGTCGCCCACAGCGGTACGGTGGGAGCCGGGGCAGAACTTGAACGACTTGAACTTCGAGTTCGCGGAGAGTGGTCGACATGCCGAAGCGCCAGCCGAACGAAAGCCTCGCCCGGTTGCTCGATGAAGCTGACTGGACGTACGGGCAACTGGCATCGGCCGTGAACCGGACCGGTGCCGAGCGGGGGCTTCGGCTGACCTACGACGAGTCCTCCGTGAAGCACTGGCTCGACGGCACGATGCCCCGGAAGAATGTCCGCCCTGTCGTCATCGAGGCCTTGGCCCGCCGCACCGGGCGCCCAGTCACCCTCGAGGAAGCGGGACTCGGCTCACCCACCACCGTGACCGGATTGGACGTAGCGACAGGCGAGCACGACCTGAACACCATTGAGGGTCTGGTTCACACCGGAAGGGCAGACATGGACCCATCTCGCCGCACGGTCCTGACCACCGCGCTCTACTCGGCCACACTGGCGGTACCGCGCTTCGATGACGCAGAAGAAACGCTGGACCGGCTGGAACACCAGGCCGCCGGCCGCACCGTCCGGATCGGCGCCGGGGACGTCGCCGTGGTCCGGAGCATGACGGACAGGATCGCCGGCATTCTCGACGAACTGGGAGGCGCGCACGCGCGGCCCATGGCTGCCGCGTTCCTTGTGAACTCGGTCGCCTCGTACCTTCGGGCCGATGGCCACGATGCCGTGAAGAAGGACATGCGGGCCGCCGCGTCCGATCTGGTCTACCTGACCGGGTGGATGGCCATGTACGAGCGCGCGCACGGCCTTGGCCAGCGGTACTACCGGCAGGCCCTCGGCCTGGCGAAAGCGGCGGACGATCAGGTGACGTACTGCCGCACCCTGCGGGGCATGGCGCTCCAGGCCGCCAACCTCCGGCATGCGAACAAGGCTCTGGAACTGGCGGACTCCGCCGCCGAGGCCGCACCCTCCGCCGGTCCGCGCCTTGTCGCCTTCCTGCGGGGGCAGCAAGCGCACGGGGCCGCGCTGGTCGGCGACCGACGGCAGGCCTTCTCTCGGCTCAGGGAGACCGAAGCCGCCCTGGCGAAGGCGGACAACCGGCGGGACGCCGTCGGGGGCTATGACCAGGCCGCCTACTTCTTCCACCAGTCCGCCGTGCTCCACGCCCTGGGCGATGTCCCCGGGTCGATCACGGCCATGCAGGCATCGAACCGGGTCCGCCCGCCGAAGGAGAAGCAGGGCAACGCCCACGCGAACGGACTGCTCGCCCAGCGGCAGTTCGAGGTCGGTCACGTCGAGGCGGCGTGTGCGACCTGGCACGCCTTCCTGGACGACTACGCGACGCTCAGTTCATCGCGGGCCGATGAACACTTCGACATCATGCGGCGACGCATCCGCCCGTACCTGAAGAACCCGAAGGTACGGGAGCTGAACGACCGGGCCCGGCAGATGGCCCGGCAGAAAGCCGCCGCCTGATCGCAGGTCACGGCATCCCAAGCCCGGCAGCATGGCCGATCAGGGGCGGGCGGTCGGCCGTGACCGGACGCGTCAGAGCACCCCGCCCGTCTCGTCCTGGAGCACGTGGGTCCAGTAGTGCCAGGTCGTTTCCGGGAGGGTGGCCGTGGGGTCTATGGACTGCAGGGTGTGGATCATGAGGGCGACCAGGTGGTCGTAGGCGTGGGTGGCCAGTTCGTGGCCCAGGTGGGTGTCGATCACGCGCTCGTGGTGGATGAGCCACAGGGTGAACGCCAGTGTGGAGACGTCGGTGTTGAGGGGGTGGAGCGTCGCGTCCGGCTCGCTGAAGGTCAGGACCGTGCCCGTTCTGCCGTCCACCACCAGGCTGGTCTCGTCCCTGAGGTGGCCGAGGCGGATCAGGTGGTCGCAGTGGGCCGGGAGGTCGGTGACGGGGCGGTCGGGGCGTTCCTCGGTGAAGTACTCCCGGAGCGTGGGCAGCGGGACGTCCGTGTCGGCCTGGTACAGGACCCCGGACTCCGGCAGTCCCGTCTCGCGCAGGAAGCGGCGCGTCGGCTCGTGGGTGAGCGTCGGCGGGAAGTCGACCTCCTCGAACCTGGTCACCCTGCCGTGCCCGAACTCCTGGTCCAGCACCCGCGCGGGCACGTCCAGGGCGAGCCCCGAAGCCGTGCCGGGGCCGGCGACCAGGGCGAGGGGGCGGATCAGGGCCGCCGCCTTCCAGTACGGCGGGACCTCGCCGTCCGAGTCCTCCTCGAAGAGGGTGAGGAGGCGGCGGGACGCCTCGGTCACGGTCTGCGGGCCGTACTGGCCCGCCAGGGAGGCGAACCGGCCGCGCAGGCCCGCGAGTTCCTCGGTGACCGCCGCGAAGCGCAGCAGCGTGTGCAGGGACGACGCTAAGGGGCGCGCGTCGTACGGGTCGCGCAGGAACGCCGTGGTCAGCTCGCCCGTGGCGCCGTCGAGCAGGATCGACTCGCGCTCCATCCCGGCCGGGGTGAGCAGTTCGCCTATGACCAGCCGGCCGCGCAGGTCCTCCGCCAGGCGCAGGGGGCCGTCGGCGGCGTCGGCGAGGGTGCGCAGGCCGTGCGTGCGCAGCGGGGAGAAGGTCAGCAGGTCGGTCACCGGGGGCAGGCCGGTGACCGTGAGCAGGCCGCGCGTCGGCGCGTGGGTGACGTAGCGGTCCAGTTCCGCCTCGGTCAGCGTGATCGCCGGAACCCCGGCGTCGGTCGTGCTCATCGCTCCCCCGCGATCTTCCCCGTGCGTGACGGACCCGCGCACACCGTCGTACGCGGTCCCGGGCAGGTGCCCCCACCGCTTCGCAGCCTACGCCGCCCCACTGACAACGGCCGCCACCAGGCAAGACGTTGGCCGGGCCGGGCACGTTGCCTGCCCGGCCGGATCGGCGTCCAGGGGTCCGCACCCCGTCCGGCTCAGGTGAAGTAGATCCCACCGAGGACAACGGCCAGTGCCGCCGCGGCGAACAGCAGGATCCACAGGGCCAGCCTGCCCGGCCCGGGAGGGGGTTCGTAACGCGGCTCGCCGGGCGGGGGAACGTGATCCGGGCCACCGGACGGGGACACGGACACGGCGGAGCACGGTTCGCCGGACGAGGGAACGTGGCGTGGCTCGTCCCCATCGGCCGGCGGTGTGCTCATCGGTCCGCGGCCACCGCCGCCTGCGGGCGGATCGGGAGGCGGTTGACCGGGCGGCCGGTGGCGGCGCGTACCGCGGAGGCGATCGCCGCCGGGGCCGTCACCACCGGGACCGCGCTGACCGACTTGGCGCCGAAGGGGGCGACCACGTCCCGTTCCTCGACCAGCTTGACGATCCGGATGTCGGGGGCGTCCAGGGCGGTCGGGAGGGCGTAGCCGGTCAGGTCGGGGTGGCGGACCAGGCCGCGGGGCGCGCGCAGGTTCTCGGTGAGGGCGATGCCCACGCCCTGGGTGACGCCGGCCTCGATCCGGGCCGCCAGCTGGGCCGGGTTGAGGACCCGGCCGACGTCCTGGGCGACCGCCAGCTCCACCACCCGTACCGAGCCCAGCTCGACGTCCACGTCCACCACCGCGCGGATCGCGCAGAACGCGAGGCCCACGAAGGCGTCGCCCTGCCCGGAGGCGTTCAGCGGCTCGGTCGGGTGCGGGCGGCACTGGGCCGTGGCCCACAGCTCCTTGCCCTCCAGCGCCTCCATGACGGTGGTCGACAGCACCCCGTCGTACGAGGTGATCTTGCCGTCGGTGATCTGGAGCAGCTCCGTCGACATGCCGAACTTGTGCGCGAGCGGCTGGAGGAGCTGGGTGCGGACCATCTTCGCCGCGCGCTCCACCGCGCCGCCCGACACCCAGGTGTGCCGGCCCCGGCAGCCCGCGCCGGCCGGCGGCTGGTCGGTGTCGACGGGCGCGACGTGGACCTCCTCGACGCCGAGGGTCTCCTGGACGATCTGCCGGGCCAGCGTGGTGAAGCCCTGGCCGGTCTCCACGGCGGCGCACAGCACGGTGGCCACCCCGTCGTGGACCTTGACCGTGGCCGTGGACACCTCGTCGGCGCCCTCCGCGCCCAGCATGTGCACCATGCCCAGGCCGTAGCCGACGCCCCGGCGCACCGCGCCCGGTTCGCCCGCGCCCTCGGGGCCGCCGGGCAGCAGCCACTCCTCCTCGGGCGTGTCCTTCGGCAGCGCGGGCAGCGGGAAGTCCCGTACCGCCTGGAGGAGTTCGGCGACCGGTGCCGGGCAGGTCACGGTCTGGCCGATGGGCAGGACGTCCCCGGTCGCCAGGACGTTGCGCAGCCGCAGCTCGGCCGGGTCCACGCCCAGTTTCCGCGCCAGTTTGTCCATCTGCGCCTCGTACGCGGCGCACACCTGCATGGCGCCCTCGCCGCGCACGTGGCCGGAGGGCGGGTTGTTGGTGCGCACGGCCCAGCCCTCGATGAACGCGTTCGGGACGACGTACGGGCCGCACGCGAAGGAGACGGCGGCGGCGAGGGCGTCGGCGGAGGTGTCGGCGTACGCGCCCGCGTCCAGCAGGATCTGCGCCTCGACCTTGACCAGCCGGCCCTCGGCGTCGGCGTGGTGGCGGTAGCGCAGCAGGGTGGGGTGGCGGTGGGCGTGGCCGAGGAAGGACTCCTCGCGGGTCGCCGTCAGCTTCACCGGGCAGCCGGTGCGCAGCGCGAGCAGGCCGAGCGGGAGCTGGAAGCCCTGGTCCTCGCGGTCGGCCGTGGCGCCGGGCACCCCGGTGACGACGATCTTCACCCGATCGGGGGACAGGCCGTAGCAGGCGGCGGCCGTGTTGCGGTCGGTGTGCGGGTCGGTGGAGGCCAGGTACAGCTCCACCCCGCCGTCCGGGCGGGGCACGGCCAGACCGGCCTCGGCGCCGATGGGGGCCGGGTCCTGGCGGCCGATGCGGTACAGGCCCTCGACCACGACCTCGCCGACCGCCTCCGGGTCTCCGTGGCGCAGCGGGATGTGCCGGATCAGGTTGCCGTCGGGGTGCAACGGCTCGGCCTCGAAGGCATGTTCCGGGTCGGTGACGGGGTCGAGGATCTCGTACTCGACGATGACGGCGGCGGCGGCCATCCGCGCGGTGTCCGGGTGGTCGGCGGCCACGGCCGCGATGGGCTCGCCGTGGTGGCGTACGACGTCGGAGGCGAACACCGGCCGGTCGGGCGTGCCGCGGCCGTGGCGGGGGGTGCCGGGCACGTCCTCGTGGGTGATGACGGCGCGGACGCCGGGCATCTCGCGCGCGTGCGTGGTGTCGATGGACACGATGCGCGCGTGCGCGTGCGGGGAGCGCAGTACGGCCGCCCACAGCAGGCCCTCGGCCCACAGGTCGGCGGCGTACGGGAAGGTGCCCTCGGTCTTGGCGCGGGCGTCGGCGTGCGGCAGGGAGACGCCGAGGCCGTGCGGCGACGGCTCGGCCTCGGGGGCGGGTTCCGGGGCGGTGGTCGCGATGCCGGCTTCGTTGCTCACGCCTGGCCTCCGTCCTGGCCGTAGTGCTGCTGGTCCTGCGGTCCCGGGGGCGTGGTGCCGTACGGGTCCGGCGTGTCGTACTGCTCCGGGAGCCGGGGGGCGGCGAACGCGCCGGGGGCCTCGAAGGCCGACGGGTGGACACCGCCGGAGCCGGGGGCCGCCTGGTGCGGGATACGTGCCTCGTCCGCGTCCGTCTCATGGCCGGCGTGGGACGCCTCACGCGACGCCTCGCGCTCGGCGACGACCTCCTTGACGGCCTCCAGGACGCCCCGGTAGCCCGAGCAGCGGCACAGGTTGCCGCACAGGGCCTGCCGGGCCTCCAGCTCGGTGGGCGCCGGGTTGCCCTCCAGCAGGTCGTGCACGGTCATCGCCATGCCGGGCACGCAGAAGCCGCACTGCACGGCGCCGCAGCGGGCCAGCGCGCGCTGGACGTCGGAGGGCTGCCCGTCCACGGCCAGGCCCTCGACGGTGCGGACCTCGCTGCCGGCCGTGGTGACCGCCGGGACCAGGCAGGACGCCACCAGCCGGCCGTCCACCTGGACGTTGCAGGCCCCGCACTCGCCCTGCGAGCAGCCGTCCTTGGCGCCCGCGAGACCGAGCCGTTCGCGCAGCACGTAGAGCAGCGACTCGCCGATCCAGGCGTCCGTGACCGGCCGGTCGGTGCCGTTGACCCGCAGGACGTAGGAGGCGAGGGGGTGGTCGTCGTGCGGCGGCAGGGGGGCGGCGGGGGGCTCTTCGGCGCCGTCGGGCACGGGCTCCTGGAACTCCTGGGCCTCCCGGGGTTCCCGAGTCTCGCCGGTTTCCGGGTGCTCCTTGGGTTCCTGGGGTTCCTGGTCGGGCTGGGCGTCGCCGGGGGCGCCGTCGTCCTCGGACGGCTCCGTGGCGGCGGGCGCCTCGGCGGGTTCCGCCGGGGCCGCAGGCGCGTCGGCCTCGGGTACGGCGGTCCCGGCCGGCCGCTCCGCGGTCTCGGCGGCATCGACGGCACCGGTGGCGTCGGCGGCGGCCGGGTCGGCGGGTTCCGCCGGATGGGCGGTGGGCTGCGCGGTTACGGCGGGGTCGGCGCCGGGCTCCGGGGCCGCAGTGGGATCGGTGACGGGAGGCGGCGCCACGGCAGGGTCCGCGGCGGAGTCCGCCGCGGGCTGCTCGGCCGCCGTCGGCGTGCCGGTGTGCGCGGCGGGATCCGACTCCGTCGTCGCCGCCTCCCCGTGGGCCTCCGGGGAGGCCGTGGGCGCCGCTGTGGCGGACTGGGGCGTCGGGGCCGGGCCGGTGGGCTGTGCGTGGCCCGACGGCGCTTCCGCGGGGCGCTCGGGGGCTTCCGCGAGGCCGTGGGCGTCCGCTTCCGGCGCCGCGTCGAGGCCGGTGGGCCCAGACGCCGGTACGGCCGGTTCGCCGGACGTGCCCGCGGTGCCGGCGGTACCGGGCGCGACCGTACCGCCGGGCGTGTCGCCGTCGGCCGCGTCGACGTGTCCGGCGTGGGCGTGCCCCGCCTCGACGGGACCGGCGCCGAGGTGACCGCCGTCGGGGTGCCCGGCGTCCGGCAGGGCGTGCCCGGTGTGCTCCGCGTCCCCGTGCCCCTCCTCGACGTGCCCGGTGTCCGGGTATCCCGTACCGGCATGCCCGGCGGCACCCTCGTGCCCGCTCCCGGGATGCCCGGCGCCGGAGTGACCCGCGTCCGCGGGCACAGCACCGTCATCGCCACCCGCGACATGCCCGGCGTCCGCGTGACCACCGCCGACCTGCCCGGCCTCCGGGTAACCGGCACCGGCGTGCCCAGCGCCCTCGTGACCACCCTCGACGTGCCCGGGATCCGCGTGACCGCCGGCCTGCCCGGCGTCCGCGTACCCCGCACCGGCATGCCCGGCAGCCCCCTCGTGACCGCCCTCGACATGCCCGGCGTCCGCGAGACCACCACCGACCTGCCCGGCCTCCGCGTAGCCCACGCCACCGTGCCCGGCAGCCCCCTCGTGACCGCCCTCGACGTGCCCGGCGTCCGCGTAACCGATCCCGTGGCCGTCCGAGTAGCCCTCGCCGTGCGTGGCGGGGCCGTGGCCGTAGCCGGTCTCGGGGCCGTACGTCTGCGGGGCCGTGTCCGACGGGTGGGTGACGGTGTCCCAGGAGTGGGGGGTGGCCCAGGGGGCCGGGGCGCCGCCGGGCAGGGTGGCCGGCGGGGTGCCGCCCCACTGCTCGACCAGCGACGACGTGGTGTACTCGCCGGATTCGTCCGGAAGCTCGCCCCCGGCGACGGGGATGGACCACTGCCCGGTGACGTCGTGCCCCGGGGCGGCCGGTGCCGCGGGCTCCTCGAAGGTCCACTGCTGGGTGGCACCGGGCTCGTAGGTGAACCGGTCGTCCGCCGCGTGCGAGGAGGCCGGCGCGGCGTTCGGGTCGGGCCACTGGCCGCCCTCGGGCGCCGGCCAGCCGGCGGTGCCGTCGGTGTGGGTGGCCGTGATCGGCGGCGGTACGTAGCCGTGGCCCGGCGCGGCCAGCGGGCTGTCGCCGGTGAGCAGGGCGTCGATGCCCCCCTCGGGGAGCTGGACGAAGGCGGTGGCGCCGTCGTCGTAGTCGCCCTGGGGCAGCGGGTTCCAGCGTCCGCCGCCCTGGGGCGTGCCCTCTCCGTGCTGGTCGTCGGTCACGACAGCGCCCTCCCCAGTGCTCGTCGGGCCAGCGCGGCGACGGTGCGCCGCAGGTGCAGTACGGCGGGCGGAAGCGGGACCACCGTGCCGTCGGGCTCGGGGGCCGGGTCGGGGATGCAGGCCGCGGCGACGTACTCGCCGAAGGCGTGCAGGGCCTCCGGGACGAGGGCGCGGTCGTTGTCCCAGTCGATGAGTCCCGCGATCCACTGCTCGGCCTCCAGGGGCCTGAGCGGCATCGGCGCTATGGCGCCGACGGCGCAGCGCACGCCGCGCCGGGCGGGGTCGAGGACGAGGGCCACGGAGGCCAGCGCGCGGCCCGGGCCGGTGCGTCCGGTGGCCTTGAGGAAGACCTGCGGGGCGTGCAGCAGCGGTACGCGGACGTAGCCGATGAGTTCGCCGCCGCGCAGCATCTCCACGCCGGCCAGCAGGTGCGACACCGGGATCTCCCGGCGGGCCCCGCCCGGGCCCGCGATGACCAGCGTCGCTTCCAGCGCGGCCAGCACCGGCAGCGCGTCCCCGGTGGGGGCGGCGGAGGCGATGTTGCCGCCCAGGGTGCCCGCGTTGCGGATGTGCGGCGGGCCGGCGGCGCGCGCGGCGGCGGCGAGCGCCGGGATGAGGGCCGCGAAGTCGGGGCGGCCCATGCGCGCGTGGGTGAGGCCGGCGCCGAGCAGCGCGTGGCCGTCCTGGTACTGCCAGCCGCGGATCTCGCTGATGCGGCCCAGTCCCACCAGGGCGGCGGGCCTGAGCTGGCCGGAGTTGACGGCGGCCATCAGGTCGGTGCCGCCCGCCACGGGGACGGCGGTGGGCAGGGCCGCGAGGGCCGCCACCGCCTCGTCCAGCGTCGTGGGCAACGTGACGGCCTGTGCCGTCCGCGGTGCGTGCGTGGTCAAACCGGCTGCCCCTTCCCGCTGCCCCACCTGGTCCCGCCTGTGTTGCCGTACGGTACGTGCTGACAGGGCGGACGACGCAACTCTGGCACATCTTCGCAACGCCCGAACGCGGGGGTCCGCTAGGAGGCTTTCGCCCACCTCACCGGGGGGTTGGTCCGGTTTCGCACGGCATCGGAGGTGCGTGCGGATTGCCACTCTTCGGTGATACTGCCGGGGTTTTTCCGGTACTTGTTCGGGGGCGGGGAGTGCGGGGCGGGGCAGGTCCGGCGGGGTGCCGTGCGGTCAGCGGTTCGGGGGCGGTCCCTCGATCGGGCGGCCGGGCACGCCGGGGCGGCGCTGCCACGGGCGGGGTCCGGCGGGTGGCCGGTAGGCGACCCCGAGGGCGTCAAGTCGCCGGTAGTGGGCGGTCATCCGGCGTTCGAAGTCCGCGTAGTCCCGGTCGGCGGGGGCGGGCAGCGGGCTCCAGGCGACCTCGGCGAACGCGGCGAGACGGGGGAAGGCCTGGTAGTCGACGCGCGCGGAGTCCTCCAGCACCTCGGTCCACACGTTGGCCTGGGTGCCCAGCACGTGCCGGGCCTCCTCCTCGGTGAGCCCGGCCGGTACCGGTTCGAACCGGTAGACGTCCTCCAGGGTGCGTACGAAGCCGATGGGCACGGGTTCGTCGTCGCCGGGGGCCTGCCGGTGGTCCAGGTACACGTACTGCTCCGGGCACATGACCACGTCGTGGCCGGCCCGCGCGGCGGCGATGCCGCCCGCGTAGCCGCGCCAGGAGGCGACGGCCGCGCCCGGCGCGAGTCCGCCCTCCAGGATCTCGTCCCAGCCGATGAGGCGGCGTCCGCGCGCGGCGAGCCAGGCGTCGAAGTGCCCGATGAACCAGGACTGGAGCGCGTCCTCGTCGGTGAGGCCGAGGTCGGCGATGCGGGTCTTGGCCGTGACGGACTCGGTCCACTGCTCCTTGCGGCACTCGTCGCCGCCGACGTGCACGAACCCGGAGAACTCGGCGGCGTCGGCGGGGAACAGCTCCAGGACTTCCTCGAACACCCCTTCGTAGAAGCGCAGGGTGGTGTCGGTGGGGGCGAGTACGTTGGACGAGATGCCCCAGGTGTCCCAGACGGAGAGGGCGGCGGTGTCGACGACGTCGGTGTTGCCGAGTTCGGGGTAGGCGGCGATGGCGGCCTGCGAGTGGCCCGGTACGTCGATCTCGGGGACGACGCTGATGTGCCGCTCGGCGGCGTAGGCGACGATCTCCCGGATGTCGTCCTGGGTGTAGTAGCCGCCGTGCGGTTTCTCGTCCCACAGCGGTGAGGCGCGGTGGCCGAATTTGGTCCGCGAGCGCCAGGAGGCGATTTCGGTCAGTTTCGGGTAGCGCCGGATCTCGATCCGCCAGCCCTGGTCGTCCGTCAGGTGCAGGTGCAGGACGTTGAGTTTGTGCGCGGCCATCAGGTCCAGATAGCGCAGCACGCCCTCCTTGGGCATGAAGTGCCGGGCGACGTCGAGGAGCAGGCCGCGCCAGCGGAAGCGGGGGGCGTCCTCGACGGCCCCGGCGGGGACGGAGAGTGCCGCGGCCGGGCGCAGGGGGGCGCGGCGGAAGGCGTCGGGGCCGAGCAGCTGGCGCAGGGTCTGGGCGCCCCAGAACACGCCGGCCGGGCCGCCGCCGCGGATCTCCACGCCGGTCCCGGGAGCGGCGGTGAGCCGGTACGCCTCGGGGGCGAGGGTGTCGTCCAGGAGCAGCCGTACGCCGTCGCGGGCGTCCGGCGGCCCGGGGCGCAGCGGCAGGTTCAGGGCCGCGCCGAGGGTGGCGCGCAGCCAGCGTTCGGCGCGTTCGGTGCCCGGAGCGGCCCACAGTGTGGTGTCCGGGCCGAGCGGCACGCCCGGTCCGGCGGGTTCCTCGACGGCGCGCGGCGCCGGAATCAGTTCCACGTCCTCAGCCCCCTGGGGAGGTCGTTGCAGTATGCGCAACGGTCGTTGCACAAAGCGGCACCTCGAAGGCTAGGCACTGCGCCGGGCCCCCACAAGAGGTCTGGACCAGTCGGCGGCCGGAAAACACGAAGATCCCCGGGACGCGCCGTACGCGCGTCCCGGGGACCTCACCGCCTCGGCCGGGCCGGGACCTACTTGTCGCCGCCCTTGCCCTTGTCGTCGCCGCCGCTGCCCATGGATTCGTAGATCTCCTTGCACATGGGGCAGACGGGGTACTTCTTCGGGTCGCGGCCCGGCACCCAGACCTTGCCGCACAGCGCCACGACGGGGGTGCCGTCGAGGGCGCTCGCCATGATCTTGTCCTTCTGGACGTAGTGGGCGAAGCGCTCGTGGTCACCGTCGCCGTGGGACACCTGCGGCGTCGGCTCTACGAGGGTCCCCGTACCAGTCCCGCGCTCGGGCTCGAGAGTGCTCATAACAGCCAGGGTACTGAAGCCCACACGCATCAGTTGAGCGAAGGGTCGTCGGGATACGTGGCCACCATCGCCAGCTCGCTGCGCTGGCGGCGCAGCACCTCGCGCCACAGCCGCTCCGGGGCCGGCGAGGACACGTCGCCCGGCTCGGACTCCACGACGTACCAGGCGCCCTCCACCAGCTCGTCCTCCAGCTGGCCGGGACCCCAGCCCGCGTACCCGGCGAAGATCCGCAGGCTGCCCACGGCCGAGGCGAGCAGCTCCGGCGGCGCCTCCAGGTCGACCAGGCCGATCGCGCCGTAGACCCGCCGCCAGCCCAGCGGCGCCCGGTCGCCGTCGGCGCCGCCCGGGATGACCGCCACGCCCAGCGCCGAGTCCAGCGACACCGGGCCGCCCTGGAAGACCACACCGGGCTCGCCGGCCAGGTCGGCCCAGCCCTCCAGGATGTCGCCGACGACCACGGGGGTGGGACGGTTCAGGACGACACCGAGGGAACCCTCCTCGTCGTGGTCGAGGAGGAGCACCACCGCACGGTCGAAGTTCGGGTCCGCCAGGGCGGGAGTGGCCACGAGCAGCCGCCCTGTGAGCGAGGACACCTCGGTCATGCCAGACATGATCCCGCATCTTCCCCGGGTGTGGGGAGCCAATCGGGGGCACGCAGGTGAAGCAGGTCGGGACCGGGACACGCCCCCGGCGCACGCCCGGACCACCGGTGACCCCATGTGCCGGAAAGGGAACGGTTCGTGTTGTGACACAGCTATGACGGTCTGGCCGGGGACTGGGCTTACGGGAGGGGGGTAATCGGCGATTACCCTGTCTTCCCGGCCCCTGCGCACAGTGATCGGCCGGCCCCTGACCAACTCATCGGAACGCGAGATTCATGACCGTCAACGACGATGTCCTGCTTGTCCACGGCGGAACCCCGCTGGAGGGCGAGATCCGTGTCCGCGGTGCGAAGAACCTCGTGCCGAAGGCCATGGTCGCCGCCCTGCTGGGCAGCGAGCCGAGCCGACTGCGCAACGTTCCGGACATCCGTGACGTGCGCGTGGTGCGCGGCCTGCTCCAGCTGCACGGGGTGACGGTCCGTCCGGGCGAGGAGCCGGGCGAACTGGTGATGGACCCGACGCGTGTGGAGAGCGCCAACGTCGCCGACATCGACGCCCACGCGGGTTCCAGCCGCATCCCGATCCTCTTCTGCGGCCCGCTGCTGCACCGTCTCGGCCACGCGTTCATCCCCGGTCTCGGCGGCTGTGACATCGGCGGCCGGCCCATCGACTTCCACTTCGACGTGCTGCGGCAGTTCGGCGCGACGATCGAGAAGCGGGCCGACGGGCAGTACCTGGAGGCTCCGCAGCGGCTGCGCGGCACGAAGATACGGCTGCCCTACCCGTCCGTCGGCGCGACCGAGCAGGTGCTGCTGACGGCCGTACTGGCCGAAGGCGTCACGGAGTTGTCCAACGCGGCCGTCGAGCCGGAGATCGAGGACCTCATCTGCGTGCTGCAGAAGATGGGCGCGATCATCGCGATGGACACCGACCGCACGATCCGCATCACCGGTGTGGACAAGCTGTCCGGCTACACCCACCGCGCCCTGCCGGACCGCCTGGAGGCCGCCTCCTGGGCCTCGGCGGCGCTCGCGACCAACGGCGACATCTACGTCCGCGGCGCCCAGCAGCGCTCGATGATGACGTTCCTGAACACCTACCGCAAGGTGGGCGGCGCCTTCGAGATCGACGACGAGGGCATCCGTTTCTGGCACCCGGGCGGGCAGTTGAAGTCCATCGCCCTGGAGACGGACGTGCACCCCGGTTTCCAGACGGACTGGCAGCAGCCGCTGGTGGTGGCCCTGACCCAGGCCACGGGCCTGTCCATCATCCACGAGACGGTCTACGAGTCCCGGCTCGGCTTCACCTCCGCGCTGAACCAGATGGGCGCGCACATCCAGCTCTACCGCGAGTGCCTGGGCGGCTCCGCCTGCCGCTTCGGCGCGCGCAACTTCCTGCACTCCGCGGTCGTCTCCGGCCCGACCAGGCTCCAGGGCGCCGATCTGGTCATCCCCGACCTGCGCGGCGGCTTCTCCTACCTCATCGCGGCCCTCGCCGCCGAGGGCACCTCCCGCGTCCACGGCATCGAGCTGATCAACCGCGGCTACGAGAACTTCATGGACAAGCTCGTCGAACTCGGCGCGAAGGTCGAACTCCCGGGCAAGGCGCTCGGCTAGACCCCACGAACGCCGAAAGGGCGGCCCCCTCGATGGAAGGGGGCCGCCCTTTTCGGCGTCCTGAGCCTGAGGCGCCCCGAAGGGGCGCGGGGCCGTGTCGATCAGCGGCTCCGCCGCGGGGCGCGATCAACCACAGCGGACCCGCAGTAGCCCACTGCGCTCAGTGGGCCGGCGCTCAGAGCGGAGCGATTACTTGCCCTTGGCGGCTTCCTTGAGCTTGCTGCCCGCGGTGACCTTCACGCTGTAGCCGGCCGGGATGTTGATGGGCTCGCCGGTCTGCGGGTTGCGCGCGGTGCGAGCGGCACGGTGGGTGCGCTCGAAGGTCAGGAAGCCAGGGATGGTGACCTTCTCGTCGCCCTTGGCGACGATCTCGCCGACGGTCTCGGCGAACGCGGCCAGCACGGCGTCGGCGTCCTTGCGGGTCACCTCGGCGCGGTCGGCCAGCGCGGCCACCAGCTCACTGCGGTTCATGTTGTTACTCCCGTATTTTTCTTGCCGTTGGGGTGTGCCACGCGGCGGTGCCGCCCGAGGCACTGCGATGCCGATGCGCTCGCGCCCTTGGGGGTGCCCCCGGAGGGACATGGTCCCTGGGGGAGCATCCTGCCCCTACCTGCGGCGGGAAAGCCAATCCGGCACCCGTAGGAGTCGTGAGAACACCCTGGGGAGTCACACGAAGAGCGCCCGCTCGGCCGTCACCCTAGAGTGCGCCCGGCATCCGGTGGTTCCACGACGCGCCGGTGCGGGGGGCCGCCGTGGTGATACTCACAGCCCCCTGCACCGTACGACACGCCGTGGTCAGGCCGTCGCGCCGGCCGCCTTGGCGGCCTCCCGGACCGCCCCGGCCACGGCGCCCGCGACCTTGTCGTTGAAGACGCTGGGGATGATGTAGTTCGGGTTCAGCTCGTCCTCGCTCACCACGTCGGCCAGGGCCTTGGCGGCGGCGAGCATCATCTCGGTGTTGACGGTGCGGGACTGCGCGTCCAGCAGGCCGCGGAAGACGCCCGGGAAGACCAGCACGTTGTTGATCTGGTTCGGGAAGTCGGAGCGGCCGGTGGCCACGACGGCCGCCGTCTGCCGGGCGATCGCCGGGTCCACCTCGGGGTCGGGGTTCGCGAGCGCGAACACGATGGCGCCCTCGGCCATGGCGGCCACGTCGGCGCCGTCCAGGACGTTCGGGGCGGAGACGCCGATGAAGACGTCGGCGCCGCGCACGGCCTCCTTCAGGGTGCCGGTGAGGCCCTCGGGGTTGGTGTTGTCGGCGATCCAGCGCAGCGGCGAGTCGGCCGGGGCGTCCACCAGGTCCTCGCGGCCGGCGTGCACGACGCCGTGGATGTCCGCGACGACGGCGTTCTTCACGCCGGCCGCCAGCAGCAGCTTGAGGATGGCCGTACCGGCCGCGCCGGCGCCGGACATGACGACCCGGATGTTCTGGATCGCCTTGTCCGTCACGCGCAGCGCGTTGGTCAGGGCGGCGAGCACGACGATGGCGGTGCCGTGCTGGTCGTCGTGGAAGACCGGGATGTCCAGGGCCTCGCGCAGCCGGGCCTCGATCTCGAAGCAGCGCGGCGCGGAGATGTCCTCCAGGTTGATGCCGGCGAAGCCCGGGGCGATCGCCTTGACGATCTCCACGATCGCGTCGGTGTCCTGGGTGTCCAGGCAGATCGGCCAGGCGTCGATGCCGGCGAAGCGCTTGAAGAGGGCCGCCTTGCCCTCCATGACGGGCAGCGCGGCCTTGGGGCCGATGTTGCCGAGGCCCAGCACGGCGGAGCCGTCCGTCACGACCGCAACGGAGTTGCGCTTGATGGTGAGGCGGCGGGCGTCCTCGGGGTTCTCGGCGATGGCCATGCAGACGCGGGCCACGCCGGGCGTGTAGACCATGGAGAGGTCGTCACGGTTGCGGATGGGGTGCTTCGACGCCATCTCGATCTTGCCGCCGAGGTGCATCAGGAACGTACGGTCGGAGACCTTCCCGAGCGTGACGCCCTCGATGCCGCGCAGCTTCTCGACGATCTCCTCGGCGTGGGCCGTGGAGGTGGCCGCGATGGTGACGTCGATACGGAGCTTCTCGTGGCCGGACGCGGTGACGTCGAGGCCGGTCACCGAGCCTCCGGAGGACTCCACGGCGGTGGTGAGCTGCGAGACGGCCGTTCCGCTCGCGGGCACCTCCAGCCGGATCGTCATCGAGTAGGAGACGCTGGGCGCCGTTGCCATGGCCGACTTCCTCTGCTTTCACCGTGTCGCGAGTTGTGCCGTCCGATCGTCGCACCTACCACTCAGTACGTGGTAGTCGCCCTGGGTTGCGGACGTTTTGTTCACGCGACGTTCCCTGCGGGATACGTGGTTTCGGAAAACTACTTCCACCATACGAGAAACGATCGGACGTGAAAAGGGGCCGCCGGAGCAAAGAAAGAGGCCCACGTCACATCCGTGACGTGGGCCTCCCACGCTTATGACACCGACCCGCCATGCTCGCCTCGCGGCAAGTGGTCGCTCGTAGCGACGAAGGTTGGGCCCGGGGGCTTGGATCGGGCCGGTGCCACACCAAGGCTAACAAACCCTCGCCCAGGGCCATTCCCCCTGCGCGGGATTGCTCGAAATCGGCCCCTGAACGGGACCGCGCCCCCGCCCGTCAGTCCCTGAGCAGGTCCGGCACTCCGGCCGCGTCCGGCTCGTCCCGCTGGCCCGAGACCACCGTCAGCTGCTGGGTGGCCCGGGTCAGCGCCACGTACAGCACCCGCAGGCCGGCCGGCGACTCGTCGGCGATCTCCGCGGGCGAGACGACGACCGTCGCGTCGTACTCCAGACCCTTGGCCTCCAGGCTGCCGAGGGCCACCACCCGGTCGCCCAGCCCGGCCAGCCAGCGCCGGGCCTCCTCGCGCCGGCCCATCGCCACCACCACGCCGACCGTGCCGTCCACCAGGCCCAGCAGCCGCTCGGCCTCCGCGCGCACCGTCCGCTCCAGGGAGTCCCCCACGACGGTGAAGCGCGGCCGCACCCCCGTCGACCGCACGGCGGAGGGGGACTCGGCGCCGGGCATGGCGAGCGCGAGCACCTTCGCGGCCAGCTCGGCGATCTCGGCCGGGTTGCGGTAGTTCACGGTGAGCTGGAAGCGGCGTCTGGGCCGGGTGCCCAGCGCCTCGTCGCGGGCCTCGGCCGCCTCGTCCGGGTCGGACCAGGAGGACTGTGCCGGGTCCCCGACGACCGTCCAGGTGGCCTGCCGGCCGCGACGGCCGACCATGCGCCACTGCATCGGGGTGAGGTCCTGCGCCTCGTCCACGATGACGTGCGCGTACTCGGTGCGCTCCTGCGCCAGCCGCTCGGCCCGCTCGCGCTGGGTCTCCTCGCGCACCGGCATCAGCTCCTCCAGGCCGGTGAGCTGGTCCAGCGGGTCCAGTTCGCGCTTCTTCCGGGGGCGGGCCGGGGCGCCGAGGATCGCCTGGAGCTCGTCGAGCAGGGCGATGTCGTGCACGGAGAGGCCGTCCCGCTTGAGCGAGCGGGCGACCTTGCGGACCTCGCCGGGGTTGAGCACGCGGCGGGCCCAGCGGCCGAGCCGCTTCTCGTCGGCCATCGCGGCGAGCACGGCCTTCGGGGTCAGCTCGGGCCACCAGGCGTCGAGGAACGCCAGGAAGGAGTCCTCGCTCGTGACGTCCTCGTCGAAGGAGGAGCGCAGCTCGGCGGCCAGCTCCGGGTCGGTGTGCCGGCCGGCGGCGCCGGAGCGGGCCCACAGGGCGTCCAGCAACAGCTTGCGGGCGCGCGGGCGGAGCAGGTTGACCGGGGCGGTGCCGGTGAGCGCGGTACGGCGGATACGTTCCAGCTCGTCGGCCTCCAGTTCGAGCCGGCGCCCGAAGGCCACGACGCGCAGTCTGGAGGGCGGGCCGTCACCGGGCCGGCCCTCGTCGTCCTCGGCGTCGGCCGGCGCGGCGGGGCCCAGCTCCAGGGCGCCCCGGGCTGCCTTGCGCAGCACCTTCAGCATCCGGGAGGAGCCCTTGGCGCGGGCCACGGACGGGGAGTCGTAGACGGTGGCCTCCGCGCCGTCGACCAGGGAGCCGATGGCGCGGATGGCGACCTGGCCCTCCTCGCCGAGCGAGGGCAGCACGCCCTCGGTGTAGGCGACCAGCAGCGGGGTCGGGGAGACGATCAGGATGCCGCCCGCGTAGCGCCTGCGGTCCTGGTAGAGCAGGTAGGCGGCGCGGTGCAGGGCGACGGCGGTCTTCCCGGTGCCCGGTCCGCCCTCCACGTAGGTGATGGAGGCGGCGGGGGCCCGGATGACCAGGTCCTGCTCGGCCTGGATGGAGGAGACGATGTCCCGCATGGTGTGGCCGCGGGCCTGGCCGAGGGCGGCCATCAGGGCGCCGTCGCCGATGACGGGCAGCTCCCGGCCGTCCAGGTAGGCGGTCAGCTCCGGCCGCATCAGGTCGTCCTCGACACCGAGCACCCGCCGCCCCTTGGAGCGGATGACCCGGCGCCGCACCACCCGTCCCGGCTCCACCGGCGTGGCCCGGTAGAAGGGCGCGGCGGCCGGCGCCCGCCAGTCGATGACCAGCGGGGAGTAGTCCTGGTCGAGGACGCCGATACGGCCGATGTGCAGCGTTTCGGCGATGTCGGCGGTGTTGTCCTCGCGCACGGCGCCCTCGGCGGGGTCGACGGCCGTGTAGGCGCCGTCGGGCCCCTTCTTGCCGTCCTTGCCGAGCAGCAGGTCGATCCGTCCGAACAGGAAGTCCTCGAACTCGTTGTTCAGCCGGTTGAGATGGACACCGGCCCGGAAGACCTGGGCGTCCCGTTCGGCGAGCGCGCCCGGGGTGCCGACCTGGCCGCGCTGGGCCGCGTCGCGCATCAGGAACTCGGCCTCGTGGATCTTCTCCTCTAGCCGCCGGTACACCCGGTCCAGGTGTTCCTGTTCGACGCTGATCTCCCGGTCACGGACGGAATCGTGTGCCTCGTGTACCGAGCCGACCGCGGACTGCTGAACCTGAGCGGCCACCTGGCCCCCTTCTGACGTGCTGGGCAGCCGTCAACCGTACGCGAAGGGGGCCGGTCAAAGCTACGGGGCGGTCACCCGGGGCGCGCCCGGGCTACGCGTCGACCTCCACCAGCTTCCTCCCCTCGAACGTCACCACCTCGAAGTGGTCGATCTCGTCGGGCCGGAAGGCCGCCGCCCCGCCGATGTAGAGCGGTTTCCGCGCGTTCTCGCTCTCGGCGTCCGGGAGGCCGTACCCCCGGTCGGGCACCGTCCACGACGACATGGTCACGCGCTGGCCGTTCTTGGCGACGAGCACCAGGGAGCACTTCAGCGGCCCCTTGACGTTCTTCAGCTCCAGCACCGCCTGGGTGCCCCAGTCCTTGCCGGTCATGGCGACGGTCGCGCTGACGTGCGTCGAGGCGTCCGTGGCGGACTTCCGGTCGGACATGGTGCGGAACGCGGACTGGGCCGGCGGCGCGGCGACCTGCCCGCCGTCCGAGCCGCCGCCGGCCGCGACCGCGGCCAGCGGGCCCGCGACGACCAGGGCCGCCGCGGCGGCGATCATGTAGAAGCCGCGGCGGCGCTTGCGGGCGCGCTGCTCGGCGACCTCGTCCACCAGCTTCTCCACCAGCCGGGGGCTGGGCCGGGCGGCCAGCGACTCGCCGATAGCGGGCGTGCCGCCGGAGCCCGGCAGGTCGGCCAGCGCGGCGAGCATCGGCTCCATCCCGGCCAGCTCGTCCAGTTGCCGGGCGCACCACTCGCAGCCGGCGAGGTGCGCCTCGAAAGCGGTTGCCTCGGCGTCGTCGAGGATCCCGAGGGCGTAGGCGCCCACGGTCTCGTGTTCGCTCGGCGGCGAAGATCCCTGGCTGGGGTTCATGGGCCCAGACATACCCGGACCACCCGGTCCGAATCCCCGCTCTCCCCCGTACCCGCTGCTCATCACGCCGTCACCCCCCGCTCCTCCAGTGCCAGCTTCATCGACCGCAGGGCGTAGAACACCCGGGAACGGACGGTTCCGCTGGGTATGCCCAGGGTCTGGGCCGCCTCATTGACGGTACGCCCCTTGAAGTACGTCTCGACGAGGACCTCCCGGTGGGCCGGGGTCAGGTCGTCGAGCGCGTCCGACAGCGTCATCAGCCACAGCGCCTTGTCGATCTCGTCCTCCGCGGGGATGACCTCCAGCGGCGACGGATCGACCTCCTGCGGCCGGGCCTGCCGGCTGCGGTGGCCGTCGATGACGATGCGGCGCGCGACCGTCACCAGCCAGGGGCGTACCGAACCGGTCGCCCGATTGAGCTGACCGGCGTTCTTCCAGGCACGGATAAGCGTTTCCTGTACGACGTCCTCGGCGCGCTGCCGGTCACCGGCGACCAGCCGCAGGACGTAGGCGAGCAGCGGACCGGCGTGCTCCCGGTACAGCGCGCGCACCAGATCCTCGTCCGGCTCCGCGGACGGCGCGGGCACGCGGGGCTCCGCGGGGTGTGCGGACATGCGATGTCGGGCCCTCGTTCCACGGTCCTTGGCCACGGCCGCATCCTTGCGCACGCCCACCTCCGGTGTCCGGGGGTTCCCCCAGTCGGTCGCTCGCCCACCCGTACGCAGCGGGGCGGCGGGGCGTTCAAACCGGAGGCGCGGATTTCCCGGTGTCGGGCCGCCGACCGGGACATGCCCGCACATTTCCACCTCGGGATCTTCACCCGGGGGACACGGCCGGGCGGGGCGGCCGCGCATGTCCCGGCGTCGGGTGGTCCTGCGCGGGAAACCGGCCCGGTGTCCGTGCGTCAGGCGCGGGCGGGCGCGGTCCGCCGCCGGTGGCGGGCGACCCGTTCCCGGTTGCCGCACACCTCGCTGGAACACCAGCGCCGGCGCCGCCCCCGGGAGGTGTCGAGGTACACGAGGGGACAGTCCTCCCCCGCGCACTGCCGCAGCGAGGCCCGCGCGACGGGGTCGGTGAGCAGCTCCACGACGTCCCGGGCGACGACGGCGAGCAGCCCGGCACATCCGGGCGGCCCCGCCAACTCCCGTACCAGACAACCGTCTTCCCCGGGTACGGCGACGGGCGCGGGCGGCACGGCCCGGGCGGCGGCGTTGACCCGGGCGAGCGCGCCCCCGTACGCGGCCGCCTCACCACGCAGCAGCGCGCGCACCAAGGACCCGATGTCGGCCCGCAGTTCCCGGAAGGCGACCGGCCAGGAGACGTCCGCGTGCCCGAGCGGGGTGCCGTCCGGCACCAGCCCGGCACCGGTGATCCACGCGCGCAACGCGCCCACCCCGTCCAGGCGTTCGCCCGGATGCCGGGTGGCGAGCAGGTCCAGACACACCCGTCCGGCATCGAACCGCAGCGGGTACGCGGGCGTGCCTCCACCGAGTGCCATGTGCCAGTCACCGCCTAGGCAGAAACCGCGCACAGGCGTACGCCCCCGCGCGCGGACGGCATACGGGACCATCGCGTCCCGCCTTCTCCACAGTGCCTGGCGGGGGGTGGGGCCGGAAGCCCTCGCGCGGGGAACGGGGCGCCCGCCACGGTCCGGGGTTCCGCACGCCATGACGGAACCCCGCGCCGGGTCCCGAAGGCGGTGGCGTGCGGCCGGCCGCCCTACGAGTCCGCGTACTTGGTGTCCGCCGCCGGGTCGAGGGCCAGCCGGTAGCCCCGCTTCACCACCGTCTGGATCAGCTTCGGCGCGCCGAGGGCCGTGCGCAGGCGGGCCATGGCCGTTTCCACAGCGTGTTCGTCGCGGCCCGCGCCGGGCAGGGCCTTGAGGAGGTCCGCGCGGGGGACCACCCAGCCGGGGCGGCGGGCCAGGGCGCGCAGCAGGGACATGCCGGCCGGCGGGACCGGCTTGAGCGCGCCGTCGACCAGGACCGCGTGGCCGCGGATCTCCACCCGGTGCCCGGCGACGGGCAGCACCCGGGCGCGGGCCGGGAGTTCCTGGCAGAGCAGCTGCACCAGCGGACCGAGGCGGAAGCGCTCCGGCTGGACCGTGTCCACCCCGTGGGCCTGGAGGGGCAGCGCGGTGACCGGGCCGACGCAGGCGGGCAGGACGTCGTGGGACAGCGCCGACAGCAGCTCGCCCAGCAGGCCGCGCTCCTCCGCGCGGGAGAGCAGGGAGGCGGCGGCGGGGGCGCTGGTGAAGGTGAGGGCGTCCAGGCCGCGGCCGACGGCCGTGTCCAGCAGGCGGTCCAGCGGGCCGGTGTCCTCCGGGGGCATCCAGCGGTACACGGGCACCGGGAGCACCTCCGCGCCGGCGGCCCGCAGCGACTCCACGAAGCCGGGAAGGGGCTCGCCGTGCAGCTGTACGGCGACGCGGCTGCCGTCGACGCCCTCCTCCAGGAGCCGGTCGAGGACCTCGGCCAGGGACTCCGAGGAGGGCGACCACTCCTCGGTGAGGCCCGCCGCCCGGATCGCGCCCTTGACCTTGGGGCCGCGGGCCAGCAGCCGTACCCCGCGCAGCTCGCCCAGCAGCTGTTCGCCGAGGCCCCAGCCGTCCGCGGCCTCGACCCAGCCCCGGAAGCCGATGGCGGTCGTGGCCACGACGACGTCCGGACCCCGGTCGATGATCTGCTGGGTGGCGGCGAGCAGTTCGCTGTCGTCGGCGAGCGGCACGATCCGCAGCGCGGGAGCGTGCAGGACGGTGGCGCCGCGCCGCTGGAGCAGGGCGCCCAGTTCCTCGGCCCGGCGCGCGGCGGTGACGCCCACGGTGAACCCGGCGAGGGGTCCGTGCTCGGGTTGCTGCTCTTCGTCGTACATAGGGCTCTCCTAGCTGACCGGCGCGCCGGACGAGCCTGTCAACACTGCGTGACAGGCTCGGTACGGCCCGATGTCGCCGGTGTTACGTCACACCTCGGCATAGCTGAGCCGGCTCTTCTCCTCGGATGCGGACACCGTGGCCGGAACCCGCCCGATCGGACGGCGAAGGTATACGGCCCAGGTGACCACGAAGCAGACAGCGTAGAAGCCGAGGAACGCGACGAAGGCGCCGGTCCCGGAGCCGTAGGAAAGGAAGGACTGGCGGAAGGCCAGGTTGATGCCGACCCCGCCGAGCGCGCCGACCGCGCCGATCAGTCCCATGGCCGCGCCGGACAGCCGCCGGCCGTGGGCGACGGCCGCCTCGCCCTCGAGCCCCCGGGCCAGGGCCTTGGCCTGGAAGATGCCGGGGATCATCTTGTACGTCGATCCGTTGCCGAGGCCGCTGAGCACGAACAGCACGACGAAGACGGACACGAACAGCGGCAGCGACTTCTGCATGCCGGCAACGATCAGTACGGCGGTGGCGGCGGCCATGCCGACGTAGTTCCACAGGGTGATGCGGGCGCCGCCGTAGCGGTCGGCGAGCCAGCCGCCGACGGGGCGGATCAGGGAGCCGAGCAGCGGGCCGATGAAGGTGAGGTAGGCCGCCTGGAGCGGGGTCCGGCCGAACTGGTTCGTCAGCACCTGGCCGAAGGCGAAGCTGTAGCCGATGAAGGAGCCGAAGGTGCCGACGTAGAGGAAGGCCATGATCCAGGTGTGGCCGTCCCGGGCCGCGTCCTTGGCCGCGCCGGTGTCGTTCTTCACCGAGGCCAGGTTGTCCATGAACAGCGCGGCGAGCACGGCGGCCACGACGATCAGCGGGATGTAGATGCCGAGCAGCACGCGCGGGCCGCCGCTCGCACCGATGATGGCGAGCGCGACGAGCTGGATGACGGGGACGCCGATGTTGCCGCCGCCCGCGTTGAGCCCGAGCGCCCACCCCTTCTTCCGCAGGGGGAAGAAGGCGTTGATGTTGGTCATGGAGGAGGCGAAGTTGCCGCCGCCGATACCGGCCAGCAGGCCCACCAGGAGGAAGGTGGAGAAGGACGTGCCCGGCTTCATCACCGTGAACGCGGCGATGGTCGGGACGAGCAGCAGACTCGCCGAGACGACCGTCCAGTTCCGGCCGCCGAAGACGGCCACGGCGAAGGTGTACGGCACCCGGACGACCGCGCCGACCAGCGTCACCATCGAGGTCAGCAGGAACTTGTCGGCGGGGGTCAGCCCGTACTCGGGGCCCATGAACAGCACCAGCACGGACCACAGGGTCCACACCGAGAACCCGATGTGCTCCGACAGCACGGAGAACCACAGGTTCCGGCGGGCGATCCGCTCCCCGGTCGCGTTCCAGAACGCCTCGTCCTCCGGATCCCAGCGATCGATCCAGCGGCCACGACGGGTTGGGGCTGGGGCTGTCATCACGCCTCCACGATGCTCCGGCTGCTCGGTCTGCCGACCACTGACTCGGTTGACTCGGTCCGAAGGTAGAAAGGGCGCGTTTCCGCACTGTGGCAGCGGGTGACCGGAAGGGAACGTTGCTCTCACTCGGGCGGGGGGTGCCCGGTGAGGGGGCCTGACCCTCTGGATCTGCTCAAGTGGTTTGGAGGGGGCGGTCCGGCCGATTCACCATGAACCGCATGAAGGGACTCGTGGGATTCGGCAAGAAGCAGGACTGTGTGCTCGTCATCCGGGACTCGGACGTCGTGCTGGAGGCGTTGCGGGAGGCGCTGGACGGGGCCCCGGAGCGGGAGCGGGCCGGGCTGGAGCGGGCCCTCGCCGTGGTCGGGGGTGTCGCCGGGGCGGACGAGGGGCCGTTGCGGGCCGCGTGGGTGCGCGAGCGGCTCGCCGGGGTCGGGTTCGCCGGGGACATCGACTCCGTCGCCGCGATCAAGGCGCTGCGCCAGGCCGAGCCGGACCTGAGCCTGCTCGCCGCCGTCCAGTTGCAGCGGGACGCGGTCGCCCATCCGGCGTGATGCCAGACGTCTTCATGGTTTCCTCGTCCTCCGCCGGGAGCCACGCGTCGGGCGGGCGGCGCAGCCAGCCCTCCGACCGGGCGGTCCGCCGCGCCGCGTCTCTCAGGGCCGTCAGGCCGGGGTGGACCAGGCCCTTGCGCCAGACCAGGGAGACGGGGGACAGCGGGACGGGGGCCACGAGGGGCCGGCGGACCGCGCCGGGCATGGGCGGGAAGTCCACCACCGCCAGGACCGGGTTGCCGGTCTTCGCCATGACGCGGGCGAACTCCTCGTCGCCGACGGCCATCGGCAGCGGCGGCGCGAGCCGGATGCCCCGGCCCTCGAACAGGCGCAGGGCCAGGTCGGTCCACTCCCGGGTGTGCGGGTTGCCCGCGCCGGCGTACACCGTCTCCCCGGCCAGCGCGGACACCGGGACCTCGGGCAGGGATGCCAGCGGATGGTCCTCGGGCAGGACGACGGCCATCGGCTCGTACCGCACCGGCTGCTGCGCGAGGCCGGAGCGGAGCGCCGGGTCGAGTCCGGCGAAGCGGCCGAAGGAGACGTCCAGGCGGCCGGCCAGCAGATCGGCGGCGGCTTTGGTGAGCCCGCTCTCGTAGCGGGCCATCAGCTCGCAGTCGGGGGCGAGTTCGCGGGCCCGGTACAGCACCCGGCGGCCGGTGGCCAGGCCCGGCGAGTTCAGGTCGACCAGCAGGGGGCGGGCCTGGCCGGCCGCGAACGCGGCGAGCAGGTCGTCCTGGGCGGCGAGGACCCGGCGCGCGTGCGGCAGCAGGCGCTCGCCGTCGGGGGTGAGGGTGACCTGCCGGGTGGTGCGGACGAACAGCTCCGCGCCCAACTCCCGCTCCAGGCGCCGTACATCACGGCTGAGCGCCTGCTGGGCGACGTAGAGGCGGGCCGCGGCCCGGGTGAAGTGCAGGTCCTCCGCCACGGCGACGAAGGCGCGCAGCAGGCGCGGGTCCAGGGATGCGGGCACGGAGCGAATTTACAACGCGGGTGCGTCAATCGGCGTCGTACAGGTGTTGGACCCGGTGATCCGCCCCGGGTGACCGTGGGGGCATGCCTCAACCGACCTCCCAGGACCGCCGGATACGCAAGAGTACGACCCGACTGGCCGGGTACCGGCGGCTGTTCGCGCTCCCCGGCGCCCGTGCCTTCACCGCCGGCAATCTCCTCGCCCGCCTTCCCATGGGTATGTTCAGCGTGAGCGCGGTCGTGATGATCGCCGGTTCCCGGGGCTCGTACGCCCTCGCCGGCGCCGTCACCGCGACCGGGCTCGCGGCGACCGCGGTGGCCGGGCCCTTCGTCGCCCGGCTGGTGGACCGGCACGGGCAGGCCCGGATCGCCCTGCCGGCCACGGTCGTCTCCGTGCTCGGCAGCCTCGCGCTGCTGCTGTGCGTCCGCTCGGGCGCCCCCGACTGGACCCTCTTCGCGGCCTACGCCGCCACCGCGACCACCCCGAACACCGGCGGCCTCTCCCGCGCCCGCTGGGCCCATCTGCTGCGGGACGATCCCGGCGCGCTGCACACGGCGAACGCGTTCGAGCAGGCCGCGGACGAGCTGTGCTTCATGCTCGGGCCGGTCCTCGCCTCCTTCCTGACCGGGACGTTCTTCCCGGAGGCGGGCACGCTCACAGGGGCGGTACTGCTGCTCGCCGGGATGCTGCTGTTCACCGCCCAGCGGGCGACCGAGCCGCCGGCGACGGCCCGGTCCCGGGCGCCGTCGCCGCTGCGCAGCCCGGGCATCCCGGCGCTGCTGGTCTGTTTCACCGCGACCGGAGCCGTGTTCGGTTCCATGGAGGTCGTCACGATCGCCTACGCCGACGCGCACGGACACCGCGCGGCGGCGGGGGCGGTGCTCGCGCTCCAGGCGGCGGGCTCGTGCGCGGCGGGGCTGGCCTACGGGGCGTACGGGACGTCCGGACCGGCCGGGCCCCGGCTCGTCCGGTGCCTGGCGGCGATGGCCGCCTTGATGACGCTGCCCTGGGCGGCGGCCGGCACCGGCTCGCTCGTGGTGCTCGCCGGGGCGCTGCTGGTCGCGGGCATGGCGACCGCGCCGACCATGGTCACGGCGATGGCGCTGGTGCAGCGGCGCACCCCTGCCGACCGGCTGAACGAGGGCATGAGCCTGATGGTGACCGGGCTGCTCGCCGGGATCGCCTGCGGCTCGGCGACGGGCGGCTGGGCGGCCGAGCACCTCTCCCCCGTCAGCGCCTTCGCCGTACCGGCCGCGGCGGCCGTCCTGGCCCTGCTCGTCGGCGGGGCGGGCGGACGGGAGGAGGCATGGCGAAGGCCCCGCCACCAGGGGTGACGGGGCCTTGGCCCACATGGGGTCGGCCCCCTTGGGGGCCTCGTGGAGATGGCGGGAATCGAACCCGCGTCCAACGGTGCGGAATCAGGGCTTCTCCGTGTGCAGTCCGCTGCGATTTTCTCGGCCCCGGAGATCACGCGGACAAGTCTCCGACGGGCTCAGTCACTGTTTGATTTCCCTCTACACCCCGTGACCGGGTCTAGAGGTTTAGTTCCCTAGCTGATGCCAGGATCCGGGTCGGGAACAGCCCCGGGCTGACACTTCGCGAGTCGCTACTTAGGCAGCGAGGGCGAAGGAATCGCGCTTGGTGTTGGCGATTATTTTTTGCGACATATGGTTTACGAGATCATTGCCGCTTCCTCGACACGCTTCCCCTGCTTCGACAGCCGCTGTCGAAACCGATCATCCCCATGTTGATTTCTCAAGGTGCGCACCCACTGTGAGGTGCAGGTGCCATCGTACGGGAACAACGCGGGCCGATGCCAGCCTATTCCCGTCGGCCTGCCGGTTCTCGTCGGTCTGCCGGTTCCCGTGGGCCGGCCGGCTAGGCGCCGCGCTGCCGGCGCTTCGCCGCCGCGATCGCCCGGGCCGCCTCACGCCGGTCCTGCTGCTCGCGCAGCGTCTGCCGCTTGTCGTACTCCTTCTTGCCCCGCGCGAGAGCGATCTCCGCCTTCGCCCGGCCGTCCTTGAAGTAGATGGCGAGGGGCACGATGGTGTGTCCCGTCTCCTGGGACTTCGACTCCAGCTTGTCGATCTCCGCGCGGTGCAGGAGCAGCTTGCGCTTGCGGCGCGCGGAGTGGTTGGTCCAGCTGCCCTGGTGATACTCGGGGATGTGGGCGTTGTGCAGCCACGCCTCGCCCCGGTCGATCTGGACGAAGCCGTCGGTCAGCGAGGTCCGTCCCTCGCGCAGCGACTTGACCTCCGTGCCCATGAGCACGAGCCCGGCCTCGAAGGTGTCGATGATCGCGTAGTCGTGCCGGGCCTTCTTGTTCTGGGCGACGATCTTGCGCTTGCCGCCCTTCTCGCCGTCCCTGGCCTTGGCGGCCCCGCCGCCCTGCTTGGGCTGGGACTCCTTCGGTACGTACATTCCCTTGCTCATAGTGCCGCCCATTTTCGCACCACACAGGGGTGGTGAGTACAGCCGATTTCGAGGGGGTGCGCGGCGCGGCTACGACGGGTCGCCCAGCCCGGTGAGCACCGTACGGGCCCGTGACAGGGCCTGCTCCGGGCCCGCCTCCAGGTCGGGGGTGATGCCCCGGCCGTCGACGGTGTGCCCGGACGGGGTGCGGTAGTGGCCGACGGTCAGCTCGGCCACCGAGCCGTCGGGCAGCTTCACCGGCATCTGGACGGAGCCCTTGCCGAAGGTGCGCGACCCGATCACCACCGCGCGCCCCCGGTCCTGGAGGGCGCCGGTGAGCAGCTCGGCCGCGCTCATGGTGCCGCCGTCCACGAGGACGACCAGGGGCCGGGCGGTGTCGCCGCCCGGGTCGGCGTGCAGGGCGCGCTGGGCGCCGTCGACGTCGTAGGTGGCGACCAGGCCGCCGTCCAGGAAGGCGGAGGCGGTGGCCACGGCCTCGGTGACCAGGCCGCCGGAGTTGCCGCGCAGGTCGAGGATGGTGCGGCCGTCGGCGGGGGCGGTGCGCAGGGCCGCGCGGACCGCGTCGGCGGAGCCCTTGGTGAACGCGGAGACCTTCACGGCGGTGACCGCGCCGGGCAGCCGGCGCACGGTCACGGGGTCGGTGGACAGCCTGGCCCGGCGCAGGGTCCTCGTCCACGCGCGCGTGCCCCGCTCCAGGCCGAGCGTGACCGTCGTACCGGCCGCGGCGCCCGCCGTGCCGTCGCCGCGCAGCAGGGCGATCACCTCGGTGACCGGCCGGCCGTCGGTGCGGTGGCCGTCGACGCTGCGCAGCCGGTCGCCGGCCCGGATCCCGGCGCCGGCGGCGGGCGAGCCGGGCCGCACGCGGGTGACCTCGATCCGGCCGTCCGGCTCCTGCCGCGCCCACAGGCCGACGCCGGTGTAGCGGCCGTCGAGCGCGTCCTGGAACTCCTCGTACTCGCCCTCGGAGTAGACCGCGGCCCAGCGGTCGCCGCTGCGACTGACGGCCCGTTCGGCGGCCTCCGTCGGGGACTTGCCGGCGGCCATCGCCTCGGCGGCGGCCTCCCGCACGGCCTCGGGCCGGCCGGCCGGGTCCGCCGGTGCGGCGACGGCCCTGCGCTGGGGGGCGCCGGGCCCCGGGAAGGCGCCGGTGGCGGCGCCGGCCCCCAGCACCCCGGCGAAGACCAGTGTCAGGGCGGCGCCGCGGCGGACGCGGCGGGGACTACAGAGGGGATCGCGGCCTGACATGGCGGTGAGTCTAGGACAACGCGAAGGGCCGCACGGGCGGTTGCCCGTGCGGCCCTTCTTGGTGTGCGTCACACCTTCAAGTACTTGCGCAGCGCGAAGAACGCCGCAAGGGACGGCATCAGCACGCTGGTCGCCAGGATCAGCGGCAGCTTGGTCAACACCGCGTCCCAGCCCACGAAGTTGATGAGGGTCAGCTTGTGGGAGAGGTCCATGCCGTGGTCGATGGTGAAGTACCGGCCGAGCACCAGGGCCACGCAGGCCAGGCCGCCGCCGATGAGTCCGGCGACCGCGGCCTCGGCGATGAACGGCGCCTGGATGTAGAAGCCCGAGGCGCCGACCAGGCGCATGATGCCGGTCTCGCGCCGGCGGCTGAACGCCGAGACGCGCACGGTGTTGACGATCAGCAGCAGGGCGACGATCAGCATCATCGCCATCACGCCGAGCGCGCCCCGGTTCATCAGGTTCAGCAGCTGGAAGAGGTTGTCCAGGATGCCCTTCTGGTCCTGCACCGACTGCACGCCGTCCCGCCCGTTGAACGCGCTCGCGATCACCTGGTACTTCTGCGGGTCCTTGAGCTTGATCCGGTACGACTCCTGCATCTGGTCCGGCGTCAGCGAGCCGGCCAGCGGGGAGTTGCCGAACTGCTCCTTGTAGTGCTTGTACGCCTCGTCCTGGGACTCGTAGGTCACCTTCTCGACGACCGGCATCTGCTTGAGGTCCGCGAGGATCTGCTTCCTCTGGTCCTCGGTGACCGCGCCCTTGGCGCAGTTCACGTCGTTCTCCGCGTCGTGCTTGTTGCACAGGAAGATCGAGACGTTGACCTTGTCGTACCAGTAGCCCTTCATGGTGCTGACCTGGTCGCTCATCAGCAGCGAACCGCCGAACAGGGCCAGGGACAGGGCGACGGAGACGATGACGGCGAAGGTCATCGTCAGGTTGCGGCGGAGACCGACACCGATCTCCGACAGGACGAACTGGGCGCGCATGGCTACTTCTTCAGGCCTTTCGGGAACTGGGTGCGGTCAGTGCTGGTAGCCGTAGACGCCGCGGGCCTGGTCGCGGACGAGGCGGCCCTTCTCCAGCTCGATGACGCGCTTGCGCATCTGGTCCACGATGTTCTGGTCGTGCGTCGCCATGATGACGGTGGTGCCCGTCCGGTTGATCCGGTCGAGCAGCTTCATGATGCCGACGGAGGTCTGCGGGTCGAGGTTGCCGGTGGGCTCGTCGGCGATGAGCAGCTTGGGCCGGTTGACGAACGCGCGCGCGATGGCGACGCGCTGCTGTTCACCGCCGGACAGCTCGCCGGGCCTGCGGTCCTCCTTGCCGCCGAGCCCGACGAGGTCGAGCACCTGCGGCACGGACTTGCGGATCTCGCCGCGGGACTTGCCGATCACCTCCTGGGCGAAGGCCACGTTCTCCGCGACCGTCTTGTTCGGCAGCAGCCGGAAGTCCTGGAAGACGGTGCCCAGCTGGCGGCGCATCTGCGGCACCTTCCAGTTGGACAGGCGCGCGAGGTCCTTGCCGAGCACGTGCACCTGGCCGTGGCTGCACCGCTCCTCGCGGAGGATGAGCCGCAGGAAGGTGGACTTTCCGGAGCCGGAGGACCCCACGAGGAAGACGAACTCGCCCTTCTCCACCTCCAGGGAGACATCCCTGAGTGCGGGGCGGGTCTGCTTGGGGTAGACCTTGGAGACGTTGTCGAATCGGATCACGGATGCACCACGGGTCGCCGGGGGTAGATGAGCGTGACCATACGCGAACCGGGTGTGCAAGCGCAGGCGCAGGTTGAGGTTGGGCAAGACTTGTACGTTTTTGTACCTCCCGGTGTCCGTACCCCCCTCCTCCCCCCGCGTGCGGGCCCCGCGCACGCTCCGCGGGAACCTGGCACAGTGGAAGAAGGAAGGCGAAGGACGACGGGAGCGCCGGGGAACGTTCCCGCTTCCGTGAGCGTTGTACATGTGATGGCCGGTGCAAGGAGGGCGAGCGCATGACGTACGACCGGTTGGTGTGCGCGAACTGCGCGGCGCCCGTGAGCGAGGGCCGGTGCCCGGTGTGCCGTGCCAACCGCGAGCGACTGCAGCAGGAGGGCTTCTTCGGGGGCCTGAACGGGCTGAACCCGATGGCGCTGATCGCGCTGCTGGCGGTGCTGATCGCCGCGGTGGCGCTGCTGGCGCACCAGACGGCGTGAGAACGCCGTAAGGGCCCGGAGCGCGAGGCTCCAGGCCCTTACGTGTGCGTGGTGCGTGCGGTGCGTGAGCGCAGGGCTACGCTCAGGCCGCGACGCCGCCCCGGCCGTTGACCAGGCGCGGCAGCACGCGGAAGCCGATACCGCCGGCGATCATGGTCGCGGCGCCGACGAGCAGGAACGCGGTCTGACCGGCACCGGTCTCGGCGAGCTGCTTGTCACCGCCCTGGGCCACGGTGTCGGAGCCGGTGTCCGTCAGCGCCGAGGAGCCGGCGTCCTGCGGGACGGTGTTGTTGCCGCCGCCGTTGGGCGTGGTGTTGTTGCCGCCGGTGCCGCCGTCGGTGGAACCCGTGGAGCCGGTGGAACCCGTGGAGCCGGTGCCGCTGTCGCCGCCGGAGTTCCCGTTGCCGCCGTCGGTGCCGCTGTTGCCGGCGTTGCCGTTGCCGCCCGAGTTGCCGTTCCCGTTGCCGCCGGAGTTCCCGTTGCCGCCGGAGTTGCCATTGCCGTTGGTGCCCGAGTTGCCGTTGCCACCGGAGTTGCCGTTGCCGCCGTCGGTGGGGCCACCGGTGGTCGGGCCGCCGCCCGTGGTGGTGGGGCCGCCGGTGGTCGTGGTCGGACCGCCGGTGGTCGTGGTCGGACCGCCGGTCGTCGTGGTCGGGTCACCGGTGGTCGGGCCGCCGGTGGTCGTGGTCGGACCGCCGGTGGTCGTGGTGGGGTCACCGGTGGTCGTGGTCGGGCCGCCGGTCGTCGTGGTGGGGTCACCGGTGGTCGTGGTCGGACCGCCGGTCGTCGTGGTCGGACCGCCGGTCGTCGTGGTGGGATCACCGGTGGTCGGACCGCCGTCGGTGCAGATGCCGATCGGGCAGTCGCCCCCGCCCCCGTCGGTGTTCCCGCCGTCGGCGCCCACACCGCTCACGCCGAGGCTGATCGGACCCGCCTGGACATCGAGGTCCAGGGCGGAAGCCGCGCCCGCCGCGGTCAGCGAGGCACCCGCCGCGATCACGGCGCCGGCGGCTATCCGCGCGACCCGGATCCGCGTCTTCTTCGTCATATGGTTGCTACCCCCAGTAGCTGTTCGTCAATGAGGCGGCGCATGGGGCGGGCGTGCCGTGATCGACGGAGGCAGCTGGTGACGAAGAGTGCGTCAACTCGATCCCCCGGTTCACATGCGCCCCGCGAGTACGCATGCCGCCGCCCCACCCTTCCGATTTTTCAAAGCAACGTCAAGGGCGTTGCGGGCGCATTGTCCGAAGGGGTGGCGTTTACGGGGAATTGAAGCCTGTGAGTGTGATGTAAAACCCGGACAAAAGAACAACTGCCGCCCATCGGACGGCAGTTGTCATGTCGACAAAGTTACTTCTCCTGCTGCTTGCGCCAGCGAATACCGGCCTCCAGGAACCCGTCGATCTCGCCGTTGAACACGGCCTCCGGGTTGCCCACCTCGTGCTCGGTGCGCAGGTCCTTGACCATCTGGTAGGGGTGCAGCACGTACGAACGCATCTGGTTGCCCCAGGAGTTGCCGCCGTCGCCCTTGAGGGCGTCCATCTTGGCCTGCTCCTCCTGGCGGCGCCGCTCCAGCAGCTTGGCCTGGAGGACGTTCATCGCGGTGGCCTTGTTCTGGATCTGCGACCGCTCGTTCTGGCAGGAGACCACGATGCCGGTGGGCAGGTGGGTGATGCGGACGGCGGAGTCGGTCGTGTTGACGCCCTGGCCGCCGGGGCCGGAGGAGCGGTAGACGTCGATCCGCAGGTCCGACTCGTCGATCTCGACGTGGTCGGACTGCTCGACGACCGGCAGCACCTCGACGCCCGCGAAGGACGTCTGGCGGCGGCCCTGGTTGTCGAACGGCGAGATGCGCACCAGGCGGTGCGTGCCCTGCTCGACGGAGAGGGTGCCGTAGGCGTACGGCGCCTGCACGGCGAAGGTGGTCGACTTGATGCCGGCCTCTTCGGCGTACGACGTCTCGATCAGCTCCGTCTTGTAGCCGCGCTGCTCGGCCCAGCGCAGGTACATGCGCTGGAGCTTCTCGGCGAAGTCGGCCGCGTCGACGCCGCCGGCCTCGGCGCGGATGTTGACGAGCGCCTCGCGGGAGTCGTACTCACCGGACAGGAGGGTACGGACCTCCATCTCGTCCAGCGCCTTCTTCACCGAGGCCAGCTCGGACTCGGCCTCGGCGCGGGTGTCCGGGTCGTCCTCCTCCTCGGCCATCTCGAAGAGGACCGCGAGGTCGTCGATCCGGCCGCGCAGCGCCTCCGCCTTCCTGACCTCGGCCTGGAGGTGGGAGAGCTTGCTGGTGATCTTCTGCGCCTCGTCCGGGTTGTCCCACAGGGACGGGGCCGCCGCCTGCTCCTCAAGCACGGCGATATCTGCCCTCAGCTTGTCGAGGTCCAGGACGGCCTCGATCGACTCCATGGTCGAGGAGAGGGACTTCAGCTCTTCGGATACATCGACGACTGCCACGCCTTCCAGCGTAACGGCTGTGGCAAGCGTCCTCGGCCGGGCCGCGTCCGCCCCGGGTCCCAGGGGCCCGGCGTGCCCGTGCCCGGCCGGCCGCGTCCGCCCCGGGGCTCAGGGCGCCGACGTGCTGTGCGTGTCCTGGGGCGCCTGGTCCTCGCCGTCGGCGGAGGCGAACCACGCGCCGACGCCCACGGCGGCCGCCACCAGCACCCCGGCCACGCCCAGCGTCACCCGGCGGCGCCGCACCGCGGCCCGGTGGCGGGCCGAGCCCGGACGGGGCGCGCCGGCGGCCCGGGGCACGCGGGCGGTCCCGTGGGCGCCGCCGGCCAGCTCGTCCGGCGCGGGCACCCGCATCGAGGTGTGGGTGTCCCGGTTGGAGTCCGGCCGGGCTCCGGGGACCAGGGACACCGCGCCGCGCCGCCGTACCGGCTCGCCCTCCGGGGCGGCGGCCGGCGCGGGCTCCTCGGCCTCGTCCTCGGCGGGCCCGGGCTCGTCCACCTCCAGCGGCGGCAGCCCGGCCAGCGTGGGCAGCTGCTCACGCAGCCGCGCCGCGAGCTCCGAGGCGCGCAGCCGGGAGGCGGGGGCCTTGGCCAGGCACTGCACGAGCAGCTGCCACAGCTCCTCGGGGATGCCGGGCAGCGGTACGACGGTCTCGGTGACGTGCCGGCGCAGCACCGCGCCGGGGTGCCCGCCGCCGAACGGGGTGAAGCCGGCCAGCAGCTCGTACAGGACCGTCGCCAGGGCGTAGATGTCCACGGCGGCGCGCGGCGGCAGGCCCTCCACGATCTCGGGGGCCAGGTAGTCCGGGGTGCCGATGATCTTCGTGGCGCGGGTCCGCTTGGGCGAGTCGATCAGCTTGGCCACGCCGAAGTCGGTGAGCAGCGCGGGGTGGGCGCCGCCCGGTCCGAGCGGGCCCTGCATGTCCAGCAGGACGTTCTCGGGCTTGACGTCCCGGTGGACGACCCCGGCCGCGTGGGCCGCGGCCAGCGCGTCGGCGACGTCGGCGACGATCGCGACGGCCGCCTCGGGGGCGAGCCGCCGCTCCCGCTCCAGCCGGGTGCGCAGGTCGGTGCCGCGGACCAGGTCCATGACCAGGGCCAGGTCGTTGCCGTCGACCACCAGGTCCCGCACGGTGACGATGCGCGGGTGCTCCAGGCCGAGCAGCGCGGTGCGCTCCTGCACGAAGCGTCCGACGAGCTCCTGGTCGGAGGCGAGGTCCTCACGCAGCAGCTTGATGGCGACGGGGCCCTCCGGTCCCTCGCCCAGCCACACCGTCCCGGCGCTTCCCCGCCCCAGGATCTGGTTCGCGGTGTACCGGCTGCCGATCTTCCGTGCCAAGACTGCTCCTACAGACGCGTGTTGTCGTTAAAACTACGCGTCCGGGGAGCCAACCTTCTCCGTGGAGGCGGAAATCACCCGCCAGGTGTCGACAAATCTCCAACCTGACGGCCGGTTCCCGGGGGACGGCCTGACGGTCAGTTCCCGGAGGAGCCGCCCAGGTCGTCGATCCAGCCGCCCACCTTGCCGACCCAGTCGCTCAGCTGGTCCCAGTAGCCCTTGCCGGTGCCGATCCAGTCCTGCAGCGGGGTCAGCTCCCAGATCAGCCAGCTGACGACGATCAGGATGACGATCGTGAACAGACAGCCCTTCAGGCAGCCGAGCCCGGGGATCTTCATCGGGTTGGCGCCGCGCTGCCGCGGCGCCCGGGGCTCGCGCGCGGGGCGCTGCGGCTCGGGCGGGGCGGGCGGCGCGTACCGCTGCGGCTGCTGGGGCTGCGACGGCTGGGGCGTGGAGTACCGGGGCTGCTGGGGCGGGTAGCCGGGGCCCGGTGCCTGCTGCGGGCGCTGCCGGCCGCGCGGCTGGGGCTGCTGCGGGCGGGGCTGGGGTGCCGGGCGCGGCTGCTGCTGGGGCCGGGGGGCGACCTGCCGCTGGGGGCGGCGGCGCAGCGGGTCCTCGTCCGGGTCCAGGTACTGGATCTGCGTCTGCTCGTTGCGGTCGCGGGCGGCGCGCAGCTGGTTCTGCCAGGGGTGCGGCTGCTCGGGCTGCTGCCCCTGCGGGCCGTACTGCCCCTGCTGCCCCTGCTGGTTCGGCGGGACCGGCGGCAGGACGGCCGTGGGATCGGCGGCGCCCGTGTTCGGCAGCACGGCGGTGGGGTCGGCGGCGCCGGCCGGGCCGTCGGTGTGCGGCAGCACGCTGGTCGCGGCGTTCGGGTCGTACGCCCCCGCCGGCGCGTTCGCCGGCAGCACCTGGGTGGGGTCGGCGGCGCCGGGCGCGTCCGGGACGGCGGTCGGGGCCGGGTCGGGGGCGAGGAGCGCGCCGACACCGTCGGCGGCGGCGATCCGCGCGGCGGTCGCGTGCACGCCGACGCCCTCGGCGACGACCCGCAGGGCCCGCGCGAGGTTCTCGGCGCTGGGCCGCTCGTCCGGGTTCTTGCGCAGGCAGCGCTCGATGACCGTCCACAGCGGGTCCGGGACGGTGGAGGGGCGGCGCGGCTCGGCGCTCAGGTGCTGGTGCAGCACCTCCAGGGCGGTGGACCCGGCGAACGGCGGACGGCCGGTGACCAGCTCGTACAGCAGGATGCCGGCGCCGTAGACGTCCACGGCGGAGGTCTGCGGGCGGCCCTCGGCGGACTCCGGGGCGACGTAGGCGGGGGTGCCGACGAACTCGTGGGTACGGGTCAGGCCCGGGGAGTCGGCGAGGCGGGCGATGCCGAAGTCGGTCAGCATCGGGTGCATCTCGCCGCCCTGCTGCATGAGCAGCACGTTGGCGGGCTTCAGGTCGCGGTGGACGACGCCGTCGGCGTGGCTCGCGGCGAGGGCGTCGGCGATCTGCGCGGTCAGCAGGGCCGCGCCGACCGGGGTGAGGGGGCCGTTCTCGCGCAGGTAGCGGTGCAGGTCCGGGCCGTCGACCAGGTCCATGACCAGGGCCAGCAGATCGCCCTCCACGACCAGGTCCCGGACCCGGACGATGTTCGGGTGGGTGAGCCGGAGCAGCACGGAGCGCTCCCGCAGGAAGCGCATCACGATGTCCGGGTCGCTCGCCAGCTCCTCCTTCAGGACCTTGATCGCGACCGTTTCCCCCGGCTGTCCGGGCACGGCGGCCTCGGCGCCCGCCGTCTCGCGCTGGCGGGCACGCCAGACAGTGCCTGTGGCGCCGCGTCCGAGCGGCTCCTCAAGCAGGTACTTGCTGCCGACTGGCCGCACGTCACGCGCTCCCTGCTGGTTGCTGTCGCTTGCTCCCGGTGCGTCCGGTCCCGGTGTCCCGGGGCCCGGTGTCCCGGTGTTCCGCCCCACTGTAGTGCCGTGCTACGGGGCACCACCCACGCGTTCCCGGGCATCCCCGGGGCGTTCGGAGCGGGTCCGACCGGAAGACGCCGGTCGCGGTCCTCCGGTTGCCCGGGACCGGACGTGACCGATCTCAACTGATCGCCGACGGGGTCCGGGTCCGGCACTTTTGGGGGCAGAGCCGACCAATCAAGATCACTTGCCATCGGGTTCCGGGCGCGTTGCCGACGGCAGGTGCGAGGATGCCTCCAGCAGTCCGCCGGGACGGTTCCGGCGGCCGCTGGCCGACGTGCTCGTGTGGGGTGGGGGGAAGTCCGCGCCCGCGCAGACCCGCGCAGAAGGGACCGCTGACGCCGATGCAGATCCGGCTGACCGTCGTAGACCCGCTCGGTCCGCCCCCGCAGCGGGGCCACGCCGTGAGCCGCGACGTGCTGGTCACGGCGCCCGTGGGCACGGAGCTGGGCGCGGTGGCCTCGGCGCTGGCCGGGGCGGTCGCGGGCGAGGGGGGCGCGGGGCGGGAGGCCGGCGCGTCCGTGGTGCTGTACGCGGGCGCGGAGCGGCTCGATCCGCGCCGGAGCACGCTCGGCGAGCCCCCGCTGGTCGACGGCGCCGTGCTGTCCCTGGGCGCGCCGGCGGCGCCCGAGCCGCATCCCGAGCTGGACGCCGCGCCGACGCAGCTGCACGTGGTGGCGGGGCCGGACGCGGGCGGGGTCCATCTGCTGCACGGCGGGCGGATCACCGTGGGCCGCTCCGCCGACGCGGACGTGCCGCTGGACGATCCCGACGTCTCCCGGCTGCACTGCGCGGTCACCGTCGGCGCGGACGGCCGGGTCTCGGTCGTCGACCTCGGTTCCACGAACGGCACGTCCCTGGACGGCACCCGGGTGACGGACCGTCCGGTCCGGGTTCCCGCCGGGGGCCTGCTGCGGATCGGGGAGTCGGCCCTGCGGGTGACCGCGTCGGGCGGTGCGGGGACACGCGTGCGGGCGGTGCCGGACGGGGAGGGCCGCGTACGGGTTGCCGTGGGCGGTGACGGGCCGGGGCCGGGAGCGGGGCCGACGTCGGCCACGGCTTCGGCTTCGGGCGTGGGTCCGGTCTCGGGCTGGGGTTCGGGACCGGTCTCCGGCCCGGGCACGGCCGGGCGCCCGGAGGCACCGGCGCAGGACGGTATCGGCCGGCGTTCCTTCCCCTCCGGGGAGACGCATCACGCCTACGGCTCCTACACCCCCGTCGGCCGGGCTGCCGACGAGGCGGCCCGGGACCGCCGGCGCGGGCAGTCCCCGGTGGTGCCGGGGCAGGCCGGGGCGCCGAGCGTGGAGAGCAGGAGCGCGGGCCTCGGTGTGCCGGGCGCGGTGTCCGGCGGTGCCGCCACCCACGCGGGCCGCTTCGGGGTCGCCGGCGGGCCGGGCGGGACGTCCGGAGCGGCGTACGCCGGGGCGCCTGGAGGGGCGTACGCCGGGGCGCCCGGCGGCGAGGAGCCGCGCCCGGGCGGGCGCAAGAGCACCCCGGTCAGGGGCACGGACGTGCCGCCGGGTGGGTTCCCCAGCCCCGCCGGCGCGACGTACACGCAGTACGGCGACCACCCCGGGCACGCCGACGCGCCGTACGGCGACCACCCCGGGCGGATCGACGTGCCCCAGGGAACCCACCCGGTGCCCGGCGATGCCGGTGAAGGTGAATATGGCGCCCCCTCCCGCCCGGCCGCCGTCCCGCAAGGGGCCCGGCGGCGTGGGTTCGGGGCCTGGGCCCGCCGACTGACCGGTGGCCGTGGGGAGCAGGCGGGCGGTGCGGTGCCGTACGACGCCGTCCCCGGGCCCGCCGCCGACGGGGGCCCGGCCGCCGGTGCCGTACCGCGACCGGACACCTGGCCGGACCCGGCCGCGCTGCTGCTGACGGCGCTCGGTCCGGGGCCCCGGCTGTGGGAGCGCGGGCCGGGCCACCCGGAGGCGCTGACCGTGCGGCTCGGCACGGCCGACCGGAGCGCGCCGGACGGCTCGGGGCTCCTGCCCGCCGTACCGGTGACCGCCGCGCTGCGCGAGGCCGGCGCGCTGGGCCTGGCCGGTCCGCGCCCCCGGCTGTCCGGGCTGGCCCGCGCGGTGCTGGCCCAGCTCGCCGCGCTGCACTCCCCCGACCTGCTGGAGATCGTGCTGATCAGCGCGGACCACTCCCGGCCGGTGGCGGACCGTACGGAGGAGTGGGCCTGGCTGGGCTGGCTCCCGCACGTCCGGCCGGGCCGCGGCCAGGACTGCCGGCTGCTGCTGGCGTACGACCGGGAGCAGGCCGCGGCCCGCATCGAGGAACTGCTGCGCCGGGTGGAGGACCACGCCGGGACGCCGGGCGGACCGACGGGAACGGTGACCGGAACCGCCGCGGCAATGGCCGTACCCGCCGGGACGATCGCCGGCCCGGCGGGGATATCCGCACCCGCGCAGGGCACGCCCGCCCGGATCTCCGGCCTCCCCGACCCCGATCCCTTCGGCACCCCCGGTACCGCCGCCCCTCTCGCGGGCGGCGGCTCCCCGGGGCCGTTCACCGTCGTCGTCGTGGACGGGGACCCCGGCGGTTCCGCCCTGCGGGACGCCCTCGCCCGGCTGGCCGTGGCCGGGCCGCGGGCCGGGATCCACCTGTTGTGTCTCGCCGAGACCGAGCCCGCCTCGCCCGTCTCCCCCGTGGCGCGGACCTACGAGGCCGCCTGCGCGGTGACGCCCGCCTTCCGGCACTGCGGTGCCGTCGCGCTGCTCAGCGGGGACGTCGCCACCGCGCTGCAACTGCTGCGGGTCGGGCCGGGCGGCCCGGTCGGTCCGGGTACGCACGGCACCGTGGACGCCGTCTCCGCCGCCTGGGCGGACCGGTTCGCGCGGGCCCTGGCGCCGCTGCGCCCGGACGGCCCGGACGGCGAGCCGCACGCACGGGTGGCCGTGCCGCTGCCCCGGTCGGCCCGGCTGCTGGACGAGCTGGGACTGGCCCGCGCCACCCCGGCGTCGCTGATGGCGCGCTGGGCGGACGCGGCGGACGACACCGAGTCCCCGGGCGGCCGGGCCCGGGCCGTGCTCGGCGCCGGGCCGCGCGGCCCGGTCACCGTCGACCTGGTGGCGGACGGCCCGCATCTGCTCGTCGAGGGTCCGGCCGGCAGCGGCCGTACCGAGCTGCTGCGGACCGTGGTCGCCTCGCTGGCCGCCGCCGAGCGGCCGGACCGGCTGGCCGTGGCGCTGCTCGACGGCCGGGACGGCGTCGGCACGGGCGCCGGGCGGGGCGAGGGCCTGCGCGTGTGCACGGACATCCCGCATGTGACCACCCACCTGATCGCCAACGACCCGGTTCGGATGCGGGAGTTCGCGCAGTCGCTGAGCGCCGAGCTGAAGCGCCGGGCGGAGCTGCTGGGCCGGACGGACTTCGCCCGGTGGCACGCGGGGCGGGAGGTGTCCGGCCGGATGGTGGCCCAGCGGGGCTCCGCCGTGGGATCGGCCTCCGGTGACATAGAGGCGCCGCCCAGCTCCACGCTGCGGCTGCGGCCGGGCGCGGCGGCCCGGCAGCGCGCGGCTGCCGCGCCGCCGCTGCCCCGGCTGGTGGTGGTCGTGGACGACCTGGACGCCCTGGTCTCCCCGGCGCTCGGCTCGCCGGGCCGGCCCGCCGCGGGCTCGGTGATCAGGGCGCTGGAGGCGGTGGCCCGGGACGGCGACCGGCTCGGGGTGCACCTGGTCGCGGCGGCCGGGTCCGACGGCCGTACGGCCCAGTCCGAGCCGGCCCGCCGGGCGGCCCTGCGGGTCGTCCTGGACGCGCCGCAGCCGGGGCCGGACCAGCCGGCGCCGGGGCGGGGACGGCTGACGTACGCGGACGGGCCGGCCGTGGGCTTCCAGGGCGGCCGGGTGACCGGGCGCATCCCGCGCACCGCGACCCAGCGGCCCACGGTGGTCCCGCTGGACTGGGCGCGCGTGGGCGACCCGCCGGCCCGCCGGCCGGTGCGGGAGCTGGGCAACGGCCCGACCGACCTGGCCCTGCTGGCGAGCGCGGTGGAGCGAGCGGCCCGCGAGGTCGCGGCGACCGTGGTCCCGTCCCTGCTCTAGGCCCTCCTTCCCCGCGAACTCCCCTGCATACGTGCCCGGTTACGAGCCGATCACGATCCGCCGGTGCGGCCCCCGGGTGCTCTTGCCCGGGTGGAGCGGCCCGGCGTACACCGGACCGCACGGGACAGAGTTCTTACGTTCAACGCGCGTTCAACGAAGAACGAACGAACGGGGAAGTGATGCACAGCAAGAGCAGCACGTTCCGGCCCCATCGGGCCGTCACCGCGGTCGCCGCCCTGCTCGCGGGGGCCCTCGCGCTCTCCGCCTGCTCCAGCGGTGACGACGACAAGGAGGGCACCGGGGAGAAGCCCGGCGCGACCACGGGTTCCACCGTCACCCTGCCGAAGCTGGACGGCGCCAGGCTGGAGGTGGCCGCCGTCTGGACCGGTGGCGAGCAGGCCAACTTCAAGAAGGTCCTCGCCGAGTTCGAGAAGCGCACCGGCGCGTCGGTCACCTTCGTGCCCGCGCAGGACCCGATCATCAACTTCCTCGGTTCGAAGATCGCGGGCGGCCAGCCGCCGGACGTCGCGCTGCTCCCGCAGCCCGGTGCCATCAAGCAGGCCGTGCAGAAAGGCTGGGCCAAGCCGCTCAAGGCGGAGGCCCTCAAGGAGCTGGCCGAGAACTACTCCCAGGGCTGGCAGGACATCGGCAAGGTCGACGGCAAGCAGTACGGCGCCTACTACAAGGCCGCCAACAAGTCGCTGATCTGGTACAACGCCCAGGTCTTCGAGAACGCGGGCGCGAAGGAGCCGAAGACCTGGCAGGAGCTGCTGACCGCCTCGCAGGCCGTGTACGACTCCGGGGTCACGCCGTTCTCGGTGGCCGGCGCGGACGGCTGGCCGCTGACCGACTGGTTCGAGAACATCTATCTGTCCCAGGCGGGCCCGGAGAAGTACGACCAGCTGGCCCAGCACAAGATCAAGTGGACCGATCCCTCGGTCAAGCGGGCGCTGACCACCCTCGCCGAGCTGTGGGGGAAGAAGGACTATCTCGCGGGCGGCCAGAAGGGCGCGCTGCAGACGGAGTTCCCGCAGTCGGTCACCCAGACCTTCACCGGCGGCGACCAGCCGAAGTCGGCCATGGTCTACGAGGGCGACTTCGTGCAGGTGAACATCGGCGAGACCAAGTCGAAGGTGGGCACGGACGCGAAGGTGTTCCCCTTCCCGGCGGTCGGCGACAGCGCGCCGGTGGTCTCCGGCGGTGACGCGGCGGTGATCCTGAAGGACTCCAAGGCGGCACAGGCCCTGGTCACCTTCCTCGCCTCCCCGGACGCGGCCGGCATCCAGGCCGGGCTGGGCGGTTACCTCTCCCCTAACAAGAACGTGCCCCTGACGGCGTACCCGAACGAGGTGCAGCGCAAGATCGCCAAGGCGCTGGTCGAGGCCGGTGACGACTTCCGCTTCGACATGTCCGACCAGGCCCCGCAGGCCTTCGGCGGCACGCCCGGCAAGGGCGAGTGGAAGGACCTCCAGGACTTCCTGAGGAACCCGAAGGACGTCGCGGGCGCCCAGGCGAAGCTGGAGCGGGACGCGGCGGCGGCGTACGGGAACGGGGGCTGATCCGGCCATGGCGTCGGCAGCGGCGGCCGGGGCCGCACCGGGCCCCGCCGCGCCCCGCGGTCGCAAGAGCGTGACCGGCACCCGCAAGACCGTGGCAGCGCTGTTCCTGCTGCCCGCGCTGGTGCTGCTCGGCGCGCTCGTGGTCTACCCGATCGGGTACTCGGTCGTCCGGAGTTTCTCGAACGCCTCCGGCGACGGCTTCGCCGGCTTCGACAACTACAAGACGCTGTTCACCGACGACGGCATCCGGACCGCGCTGAAGAACAACGTCATCTGGGTGGTGTTCGCGCCGACGGTCGCCACCGCGCTCGGCCTGGTCTTCGCGGTGCTGACCGAACGGGTGCGCTGGGGAACGGCGTTCAAGCTGGTCGTCTTCATGCCGATGGCGATCTCGATGCTGGCGGCCGGGATCATCTTCCGGCTGGTGTACGACCAGGACCCGGACAAGGGGGTCGCCAACGCGGTCTGGACGGGCGTGCACGACACGTTCGCGCAGTCCTCGGCGTTCCCCAAGGCGCATCCGGGCCGCAAGTCGCCGCTCGTGGCGGACGGCGGGGGCTTCGTCACCAGGGACACCGTGCGCGCCGGCCGGCCGGTCGCCCTGCCGCTGGTGGGCGTGGCCCCCGACCAGCTCCCGGACGGTGTGCGACGGGCCGTCGCGGCGAAGCCGGAGCCGGGCAAGGTCACCGGCACCACCTGGCAGGACTTCACCCGCGGCAAGGGCGTCGGCAGGCTCGGCGCCCCGGACCCGTCCGAGGTGGGGTACGCCGGAATGCGCATCGAGGCGGTGAAGGACGGCGAGGTGGTGGCCTCCGCCGAGGCGTCCGGCGACGGCACGTTCACCCTGCCCGCCGCCGCGGACGGGGCCCGGCTGCGGCTGCCGGCGGACAACTTCCGGGAGCCGTACAACGGCGTCTCCTGGCTCGGCCCGGCGCTGGTCACCCCGGCGATCATCGGGGCGTACGTGTGGATGTGGGCGGGCTTCGCGATGGTGCTGATCGCGGCCGGGCTCGCGGGCGTGCCCCGGGAGCTGCTGGAGGCGGCCCGGGTGGACGGCGCCTCCGAGTGGCAGGTGTTCCGCAAGGTCACCGTGCCGCTGCTGGCGCCGGTGCTGGCGGTCGTCGTCGTCACGCTGATGATCAACGTGCTGAAGGTGTTCGACCTGGTGTTCATCATCGCGCCCGGCTCCTCCCAGGACGACGCGAACGTGCTGGCGCTGGAGCTGTACCGCAAGGGCTTCTCGGAGGGGCAGCCGGGCGTCGCGAGCGCGATCTCGGTGTTCCTGCTGCTGCTGGTGGTCCCGGTGATGCTGTTCAACATCCGTCGGCTCAGGCGGGAGGTGCGGCGATGACGGTGACCGCCGAAGGCGTCCGGAAGACCGACGCGGTCCGGGCGGCTCCCGCCCGGCGGCCGGTCGGTGCCCGGATCGTGGAGAAGCTGGGCGGCGGACTGGTCCGCGTGGTGCTGATCGTGGTGGGCCTGTTCTGGCTGGTGCCGACCATCGGCCTGCTGGTGTCCTCGCTGCGCTCGCCGCAGGACATGAGCGGGAGCGGCTGGTGGACGGTGTTCTCCGAGCCGTCCCGGCTCACCGTGGACAGCTACCAGAAGCTGCTGGAGAACTCCGACATCACGAACTCGCTGCTGAACACCGTGCTGATCACGGTCCCGGCGACGGTCCTGGTCGTGGTGATCGGGGCGCTGGCCGGCTACGCGTTCGCGTGGATGGAGTTCCCGGGCCGGGACTGGTGGTTCCTGGGCGTGGTGAGCCTGCTGGTGGTGCCCGTGCAGGTGGCGCTGATCCCGATCGCCGAACTCTTCGGCGAGATCGGGCTGTTCGGGTCGATCCTCGGGGTGATCCTGTTCCACACCGGGTACGGGCTGCCGTTCGCGGTGTTCCTGCTGCGGAACTTCTTCGCGGAGATCCCGCGCGAGCTGCTGGAGGCGGCCCGCCTGGACGGCGCCGGTGAACTGAGGCTGTTCGCGCGGGTGGTGATGCCGCTGGGCGGACCGGCGATCGCCAGCCTCGGCATCTTCCAGTTCCTGTGGGTGTGGAACGACATGCTGGTCGCGCTGGTGTTCACCAAGTCGGGCACCCAGCCGATCACGGTCGCCCTGCAGACACAGGTACGGCAGTTCGGCAACAACATCGACGTCCTGGCGCCCGGCGCGTTCCTCTCCATGGTGATCCCGCTGGCCGTGTTCTTCGCGTTCCAGCGGCAGTTCGTGTCCGGCGTGATGGCGGGCGCGGTCAAGTAACCGCACGAGAAGGTCACTTCAGGGGGCGGGCCGGTCGCGGCCCGCCCCCTTCGCGTCGGGCCGGTGTCGCCCGAATGCCGTACCCGCCGTAACCAATTCACTCCATCGGCCGTTCCCGGACCACCACACCCGCGCCGAGCGACCCAGGGATGTCCCGTGCCCCGGTTCAGTGTCACCGTGCCGCAACCTCCCGGTTCCTTCCCCGTCACCGGGAGCCGCTGAACGCCGTTGTTCCTCCCGGGAGTTCCCATGCCCCTCGGCTCGACGCGGCCCGCTCCGAGCCGGCCGTCCACCTGGCGTCCGGCGGGACGGCCCGGCCGCGTCCGCACGACGACAGAGAGAACAGAATGCCCCGCTTCAGCATCATCGTCCCGTCCCATGGGGTCGCCGGACGGCTGTCCCAGGCGCTGGACTCGGTCCTCGGCCAGTCCTTCGGCGACCTCCAGCTGATCCCGGTCTGCGACGCCCCCGACGCCCCGGCGGCCGAGGTCGCCGCCGGGTACGCGGAGCGGGACTCCCGGGTGACCGTCGTCCACTCCCCGCCGTCCGCGGGGCTGAGCGGGGCGCGCAACGCCGGGCTGCGGGCGGCGACCGGCGCCTATGTGCTGTTCCTGGACGGGGACGACCTGCTGCTGCCGGGGGCGCTGGCGGTGGTGGACGCCCGGCTGTCCGAGGTCGCCGGGGTGGACGTGCTGTACTGCGAGCACGAGCGTGCCCCCTGGTGGGAGGGCGAGCCGGCGCTCCCGGCCGGGCCGCTGCCGGCGAAGGCCCCGCGCGGCGCCTTCGCCCCCGCCGAGCTGCCCGGGCTGACCGGCGTCCAGCTGCCCGCGTGGAGCGCCGTGTACCGCAGGGCCTTCCTCACCGAGCGGGAACTCTCCTTCCCCGAGGGGCACTTCACCGACCTGGGCTGGGGCGGGCTGGTGACCGTCGCGGCCGGGCGGATCGCGGTGCTGCGCCGGGCCGTCGTACGCCACCGGTCCCGCCGCCAGGGCAGCCGGCTGAATCTGCCCGGCCCGCACCAGCACACCCTGCTGGACCAGGTGGAGCGGGTGCTGGCCCGGGCGGCCGAGGCGGGGCTGCCTCCCGAGCGGACCGGGCCGCTGTTCGACCAGGCGTTCGCGATGGTGCTGAAGACGGCGGCCCGGCCGGAGCGGCTGCCCTCGGGGCACCGGGCGTTCTTCCGCCGCGCGGCCCGGCTCTACCGGCTGCACCGGCCGGCCGGCCACCGGGTGCCGGACGGCAGCCTCGGGGTGCAGCACCGGTTGCTGGCGGCGGGCGCGTACGGCGCGTTCCGCGCCCTGCGCGGCGCCAACCGGGCGGCCGGCGGCGCCGTCGCCCGGCTGCCGCGCCCGCGCCTGGCCCGCACCCGGCTGCGCTACGCCCGCGACCTGCGCCGCCCGCTCGAAACGGACCTCGCCGTGTACTGCGCGTACTGGGGCCGGGGGTACGCCTGCAACCCGGCGGCGATCCACGCCAAGGCCCGGGAGCTGGCCCCGCACATCCGGTCGGTGTTCCTGGTCGAGGCCGGCCAGGAACACACCATGCCGGACGGCGTCGAGTACGCGGTGCTCGGGTCGCGCCGCGCCTGGGAGGTGCTGGCCCGGGCCGCGTACCTGATCAACAACGCCAACTTCGCCGAGGGCGTGGTCAAGCGGCCGGGCAGCGTGCACCTGCAGACCCAGCACGGCACCCCGCTGAAGACGATGGGCGTGGACCAGTCGGTGTACCCGGTGGTGGCGGCCCGGTCCGGCAGCTTCACCAAGCTGCTGGGCCGGGTCGACCGCTGGGACTTCAACCTGTCCTCCAACCGCCACTCCACCCGGATGTGGGAACGCGCCTTCCCGGGCTCCTACGAACAGCTGGAGTACGGCTATCCGCGCAACGACGTCTACTACACGGCGACCGCCCGTGACGTGGCCCGGATCCGCCGTGAGCTGGGCGTCCCGGAGGGCCGGACGGCCGTGCTGTACGCGCCGACCCACCGCGACCACCACTCCGGCTTCGAGCCCGGCCTGGACCTGGAGGCGTTCTGCCGGGCGGCCGGGGAGAACGTCGTCGTGCTGCTGCGCGCCCACTACTTCTACGACCGGGGCGGCCCGCGCGGCTCTGGCCGGATCATCGACGTCACCGCGCACCGCTCGGCGGAGGACGTGTGCCTGGCGGCGGACGCGCTGATCACCGACTACTCGTCCATCATGTTCGACTACGCCAACCTGGACCGGCCGATCGTGATCTACGCCGACGACTGGGAGGTGTACCGGGAGACCCGGGGCGTCTGCTTCGACCTGATGGCCGAGCCGCCGGGCCTGGTCGCCCGGACCCCCGGGGAGCTGGCCGCCGCGTTCCGCGACGGCTCCTACGCCGGTCCCCGGGCCCGGGCGCTGCGGGCCGCGTTCCGGGAGCGGTTCTGCGAGTTCGACGACGGGCGGGCCGCCGAGCGGGTGGTGCGCCGGGTGCTGCTCGGCGAGCCGCCCCAGGCGCTGCCGCCCGTGCTCCCGCTCGCCGAGCGCGTCCCCGCCCCCGCCGCCGCGACCCTCGTGAGGAGCTGATCCGCCGTGCCCCGCTTCAGTGTGATCGTGCCCTGTTACCGGGTGCAGGGCTTTCTGCCCGAGTGCCTGGACTCGGTGCTCGGGCAGTCCTTCGGGGACTTCGAGCTGATCGCCGTGGACGACCGCTCCCCGGACGACTGCGGCGCGATCCTGGACGAGTACGCCCGGCGCGATGCGCGGGTGAAGGTGCTGCACCTGCCGGAGAACGTGGGCCTCGGCATGGCCCGCAACGCCGGGCTCCCGCACGCCACCGGCGACTACCTGCTCTTCCTGGACAGCGACGACACCCTCACCCCGGGCGCGCTGCGGGCCGTGGCCGACCGGCTCGCCGAGACCGCCGACCCGGACGTGCTGGTCTTCGACTACGCGCGCACCTACTGGTGGGGCGGCACCCGGCGCAACGTCCTCGCGCACCTCCTCGCCAAGGAGGAGGTGTTCACCGCCGAGGAGTACCCGGGGATCCTGGACCTGCTGATGGTGGTCTGGAACAAGGCCTACCGCCGGGACTTCGTCACGGAGAACGGCTTCGCCTTCCCGCCGGGCTACTACGAGGACACCCCCTGGACGTTCCCGGTCATGCTCAGCGCCCGCCGGATCGCCGCCCTGGACCGGATCTGCCTGTACTACCGGCAGCGCCGGCAGGGCAACATCCTGTCCACCACCAGCCGCAAGCACTTCGACATCCACGACCAGTACGAGCGGGTCTTCGCGTTCCTGGCCGGGCGGCCGGAGCTGGCGTCCTGGCGGCCGTATCTGCACCGCAAGATGGGCGAGCACTGCCTGGACATCCTGGCCAAGCCGGACCGGCTGCCGCCCGCCGACAAGGCCGAGTTCTTCCGGCGCACGGCCCGGATGTTCCGCGCCCACCGGCCCGAGGGCGTCCGGGTGGACGGCGAGGTCGCCGTGCTGACCGGCTCCTGGACCGGGTACCGGCTGCGGCGGCAGTCGGCGCGGGCCGGGCGGGAGGCGGCCCGGCGGGCGGGCCGGGCGCGCCGGGCCGCCGTCGCGCGGGCCGGCGCCGGCTGGGCCGCGCTGCACGCCCGCCGCCCGCTGGACGAGAGCCTGGTGGTGTACTCGGCGTCCTCGCACCGGGGCGTGCTCGGCGACCCGGCGGCGATCTACCACGCGGCCCGCGAGATCGCGCCGGAGCTGCGCGGGGTGTGGGTGGTGCGGGACGAGGAGACGGCGGCGGGGCTGCCGGACGGCGTGGAGCACGTGACCGTCGGCTCGCGGCGCTATCTGGAGGTCACCGCGCGCGCGAAGTTCTTCGTCAACGACGTCAACTGGCCCGGCACCCTGGCCAAGCGCCCCGGCAGCGTGCACATCCACACCCACCAGGGCACCCCGCTGAAGTACCTGGGCGCCGATCTGCGGGACAAGCCCGGCGCGCGGCTCGGCTTCGACGTGCCGCAGATGCTGCGCCGGGCCGATCGCTGGGACTACAGCCTGGTCGCGAGCCGTCACGCGGAGCTGGTGTGGGAGCGGGCCTACCCCTGTCACTTCACCTCGGTGCGCACCGGCAGCCCGCGCAACGACGTGCTGGTGCGCGGCGGGCCCGGCGGTTTCCGGGAGCGGCACGGCATCCCGGCGGACCACACGGTGGTGCTGTACGCGCCGACCCGCCGGGACTACCGCCGCGGCGGGTACGTGGAGCGGATCGACCTGGCCGGGTTCGCGGCCGGTCTCGGCGAGGGGCACACGCTCGTGGTCCGGCTGCACCCGTCGCTGGCGGACGGCCCGGCGCGGGGCATGGGCCTGGCGGAGCTGGCCCGGCGCCGGATCGTGGTGGACGCGACCGGTGAGCCGCACCTGTCGGACGTGCTGCTCGCGGCGGACGTCCTGGTCACCGACTACTCGTCCGTGATGTTCGACTACGCCGTCCTGGACCGGCCGATCGTGGTCCACGCCGACGACTGGCCCGCGTTCACCGCGAGCCGGGGCGCCTATCTCGACATCACCGCCGAGCCGCCGGGCCATGTCACCCGCAGCTTCGGGGAGCTGTCCGGGCTGTTCGGCTCGGGCGGCTGGCGGGACGGGGAGTCGGCGCGGCTGCGGGCCGCGTTCCGCGCCCGGTTCTGCGAGTTCGAGGACGGGCGGGCCGCCGAGCGGGTGGTGCGGACCCTGCTGCTGGGCGAGCCGCTGTCCGGCCCGGCGTCCCGGATCCCGGGCCAGTCCGGGTCCCGGGACGCGCTGTCGCCGGCGTAGGGGCCGTCCGTCCGCTCGTCGGTTACTCGATGACGAGGTCGACGTCGATGTTGCCGCGGGTGGCGTTGGAGTACGGGCAGACCTGGTGGGCGGTCTCGACCAGCTTGCGGCCGGTGGCCCGGTCCACCGTGTCGGGCAGTTCGACGCGCAGGGTGACCTTCAGGCCGAAGCCCTCGCCCTGCTTGCCTATGCCCACCTCGGCGGTCACGGCGGCGTCGCTGACGTCGACCTTCGCCTGGCGGCCGACCAGGCCGAGGGCGCTGCCGAAGCAGGCGGCGTACCCGGCGGCGAAGAGCTGCTCGGGGTTGCTGCCCTGGCCGTCGCCGCCCAGCTCGACCGGCATGGCCAGGGCGAGGTCGATCCGGCCGTCGGAGGAGACGGCGCGGCCCTCGCGGCCGTGGGTCGCGGTGGCGACGGCGGTGTAGAGCGCGTCCATGGAGACCATCCCTCTCGGGGTGCGGGGTTCGTTACGACCGCAAGTAGAGCACACAACTAAGTTGTGCACAACTAAATGCCGGGCAGGGCTACCCTGGAGCCATGACCGAACCGGAGTGGCTCCGCCTGGACCGCCAGATCTGCTTCTCCCTGCACGCCGCGTCCCGCGCCTTCAACGGCGTCTACCGCGTCCTCCTCAGGGACCTCGGGCTCACCTACCCCCAATACCTGGTGATGCTGGTGCTGTGGGAACAGGGCGAGCTGCCCGTCAAGAAGCTCGGCGAGCAGCTGCGGCTGGACTCCGGCACGCTGTCCCCGCTGGTCAAGCGGCTGGAGGCGGCCGGTCTGGTACGGCGCGAGCGCAGCGCCGAGGACGAGCGGTCGGTCCTCGTGCGGCTCACCGGGGAGGGCGCGGCGCTGCGCGAGCGGGCGCTGGAGGTGCCGCGCCGGATCATGTCGGCGACCGGCTTCGACCTGTCGGAGATCGGCGAGCTGCGTGAGCGCCTCGACCGGCTCACCGCGGCCCTGGACGAGGCGGCGCGGACGGAGGCCGCGCGCTGACCGGGCGGACGTAGAGCCGTACGGTGACCACGCCCCGCACCGCTTCCTCCCGGCCGGTGAACTGCTGCCAGAGCGTGGTCACCTTCGCCCGTTCCACCGGGTTGCGCGGCACCCAGCGGGCGCCGAGCAGCCGGCGGTCCCCGACCACCCACACCCGGTCCAGCCCCGCCAGCCTGCGGCGCAGCTCGGCCACGCCGGCCTCGCGCCCGTACAGCGTCCCGGACTCCGCCGCCCCCGCCACCCGCAGCACGTCCCGGGTGCCGCGGAACGGCCGGGGATAGGTGAGCGCCACGTTCCGCAGGGCCGCCGGCACGAACAGCACGGCGTCCCCGTCCGCCAGCTCCCGCCCGGCGGCCCGGGAGACGGCCCCCAGGTCGTCCGCCCGGGCCCCGGGCGCGCGGTCGTCGCGGAGCAGGGGGAACTGGTGGACCACCGAGAGCCCGACGGCGGCGACACCGAGGAGGGCGAGGGCCGGGGAACTCGCCGGACGGCGCCAGGCCGGCCGGCCGCGCCGCCACAGCCGCTCCACCGACTCCGCCACCCGCTCCGCCCCGCACGCCACCAGCAACGGCGCCCCCGACAGGGCGTAGAGCACGTACCGGTCGACGTACAACGGTGACGCCTGGGACACCAGCATCAGCACCAGCGGCGGCACCACCGTCACCGGCAGCCCCACCCCCGCGCATGTCGGCTCCCCCCGCCGTCCGACCAGTCGCAGCAGCCCCAGGCAGCCCAGCGCGAGACACACCCAGTACACCGAGTCGGCCGGCCCCAGGAACCTGCGCAGCAGCCCCCCGGCCGTCTCCGCCGTGGGCGGCCGCAGCCACGCCAGCTGCGCCGACTGGCCCCGCGACACCAGCACCATCGGCAGCAGCGCGAGCACGACCGCCGCCGCCGCGCACCCCCAGCCCCGCCACACCCGCCGCCCGGCCCGGGCCAGCGCCAGCGACACCGCGTGGGCGAGGAGCAGCAGCACGGCGAACTCGTGCAGCCAGCAGGTGAGGGAGAGGACCACGCCGTAGGCCCGCCACGCACCGCCGCGCACGGCCCGCACGAACAGCAGCGTCGCCGCGGTGGCGCCGGCCGCGACCAGGGCGTAGGAGCGGCCCTCCTGCGCGTAGTGCCCGGCCATCGGCGTGACGGCGTAGAGCAGTCCGGCCCACAGCCCGGCCCGCGGCCGGACCAGCCGGCGGCCGAGCTCGGCCACCAGGGCCGCCGTGACGGCCGCCGCGCACACCGACGGCAGCCGCAGCGCGACCTCGCCGGGGTGGACGGCCAAGACGGCGTGCAGCAGCAGGTAGTACAGGCCGTGCACCGCGTCCACGTCGTGCAGCAGGTGCCAGATCTGCGGCACCGTACGGCGCCCCACCTGGAAGCTGACGGCCTCGTCGCGCCACATGCCGCCCCGGTCCAGCCGCCACAGCCCGAGGACCAGCATCACCAGCGCGGGCACGCCCGGGACGGCGGCCCGCCGCAGCCGTTCCCAGGCGGGTGGCCGGCTCGTTGTACCGGCCGGTGCGCCCGTGGGCGCGGCGGCCGCTCGACGCGATCGCGGTGTGACAGGAAGCCCGACGTTCACCATGGCCCGATCTCTTGCGATTAGCCAATATTTGCGGAGCTTGACGGCGTATCAGCAGGGATACACCATCCGCACCGCTTAGGCTCCCATGTGATGAACCGTCTCCGTGTCACCCCCGGACCGATCGTCACCCTCACCGCCCTGTGGCTCGCCACCCGCGCCCTGATGCTGTGGCTGACCGCGTACAGCGGCGCCTGGCTGCCGGGCGGGAACGCGGTGACCCGGGAGGTGTGGCGGCTGTACCACCACTGGTACGGCGTGCTCGCGCACGGCTCCTTCCCGGCGCACGACACCCTGTGGCAGTACCCGCCGGGCGCGGGCGCGGTGCTGCTGGCGCCGGGGCTGCTGCCGGGCCTGACCTACTTCCAGGCGTTCGTGCTGCTCACCCTGGCCGTGGACGCGCTGACCGCGGCGGCGCTGCTGCGCGCGGGCAGCCGGCCCGGCCGCAGTCTGCGCGGCGCGGCCCTGTGGACCGGCGGCCTGCCGCTGCTGCTGCACCTGCCGCTGGCCCGCTACGACGTCCAGGTCACCGCCCTGGCCGTGCTCTCCCTGCTGGCCATGGCCCGCTCCCCGCGCGCGGGCGGCGCGCTCGCGGCGCTGGGCGCGCTGGTGAAGGTGTGGCCGGCGCTGGTGCTGCTGGGCACGCCCCGGGGCCGGCCGGCGCGCGGGGCGTGGCTGTCGGCGGCCTGGACCGGGGCCGGGTGCCTGGCCGTGCTCGCGGTGTTCTTCACCCACCCGCTGTCCTTCCTGCGGGAGCAGGGCGGCCGGGGCGTGCAGATCGAGTCGCTCGGCGGTACGGCGCTCAATCTGGCCCGGCGTCTCGGCTGGTCCGGCCGGTCCCGCTACCAGTACGGCGCGGTGGAGCTGGTCGGCCCGCATGTGCGCGCGGTCGCCGTCGCCTCCCTCACGCTGACGGTGCTCTCCTTCGGGCTGCTGGTGCTGTGGCGGGTGCGGGCCCGGTACTGGAGCGAGGCGACACCGTTCGACGCGGCGCTGAGCGCGGTGCTGCTGTTCACGGTCACCAGCCGGGTCATCAGCCCGCAGTACATGATCTGGCTGATCGGGCTGGCCGCCGTCTGCCTGACCTCGCGGCACACCGGTCAGCGGCCGGTGGCGGTGCTCGTGCTGGCGGCGTCCGCGCTGAGCACGGTGGCGTTCCCCATCTACTACCGCGAGGTGATCGACGGCACCTGGGCGGGCTGTCTGCTGATGCTGGCCCGCAACGGGCTGCTGACGGCCGCCGCCGTGCTGTCCTTCGTACGGCTGTGGCGGTCCGCGCGCCCGCCGGCCGGCGCGGCCGGGCCCACGACGCGGCCCCGGCCCGACTCCGACCGCCTCCCGGACCGGGCACTGAGCGCGTCGTAGCGGGGAACCCAAGGGGCCTCAGGGGACCTCACTTGCATTACCCCGCGTCTGCAATTATTGTCGACGACAGTTAAAAGCGCCCGCAATCAAAGGGTCGCTCGTCACTCCACCCGAGTGCCGTTGCGGCCCGGGCGTGGAGAAATCGATCGAAAAGGCACCCCCCATGTCACTGAAGGACCTCCTTCCCGGCCGTCTCGGCTTCGGCACCGCCCCGCTGGGCAACATGTTCCGCGCGATCCCCGACGACGAGGCCCGCGCCACCGTCGAGGCCGCCTGGGACCAGGGCATCCGCTACTACGACACCGCCCCCTTCTACGGCGCCGGCCTCGCCGAGGAACGCCTCGGCCAGGTCCTGTCGACCAAGCCCCGCGACGAGTACGTCCTGTCCACCAAGGTCGGCCGCGTCATCCTCGACGAGATCGAGACCGACGTCCCCGACTTCGGCGAGAAGGGCGGCCTCTTCGAGCACGGCAACCCCAACAAGATCCTCCACGAGTGGACCGCCGACGCCACCGAGCGCTCCATCGAGGGCAGCCTCAAGCGTCTGGGCGTCGACCGGCTCGACATCGTCTGGGTCCACGACATCGCCCAGGACTTCCACGGCGACGCCTGGATCCAGAAGTTCGAAGAGGCCCGCACCGGCGCCTTCCGCGTCCTGTCCCGCCTGCGTGACGAGGGCGTCATCAAGGCATGGGGCCTGGGCGTCAACAAGACCGAGCCCATCGAGCTGACCCTCGCGCTGGACGAGCCGCGGCCCGACGGTTTCCTCCTCGCCGGCCGCTACACCCTCCTCGACCACGAGCACGCCCTCCAGCGCCTGCTGCCCATGGCCCAGGAGCAGGGCGTGGAGATGGTCGTCGGCGGCCCCTACAGCTCCGGCATCCTCGCCGGCGGCAGCCACTTCGAGTACCAGCAGGCCCCGCCGGAGATCATCGAGAAGGTCTCCCGCATCAAGGCCCTCGCCGACAAGCACGGCGTCAGCATCAAGGCCGCCGCCCTGCAGTTCTCCCTCGCCCACCCGGTGTCCGCCGCGGTCATCCCCGGGGCCACCCGCCCCAGCCGGATCGCCGAGGACCTCTCCGCCCTGAACGAGACCGTCCCGGCCGCGTTCTGGCACGACCTGCGCGCCGCCGGCCTGGTCAGCCCCGCCGCGCCGCTGCCCGACGCCGCCTGATCACGCACACACCCACCCCCCACACGGCAAGACCCAGGAGCAAGACCATGGCTTCGACTTCCGTCAGCCGCACCGTCCCCGCCTCGCCCGAGAAGGTCTGGAGCCTCATAGGCGGCTTCGACGCCCTGCCCGACTGGCTCCCCTACATCCCCGAGAGCACCGCGCTCGAAGGCGGCCGGGTACGCCGGCTGAAGAACCCCGAGGGCGAGGTCATCATCGAGCGCCTCGTGGACTTCAACGAGGCGGAGCGGCACTACAGCTACGCCATCCTCCAGGCCCCGTTCCCCGTCAACGGCTACGTCTCCACCCTCCGCGTCCACGCGATCCCGGGTCAGGAGGACGCCGCCGAGGTCCAGTGGTCCGGCCGCTTCAACCCCGACGGCGCCACCGAGGACGAGGTCGTCGACCTCTTCACCGGCATCTACCGCGACGGCCTCGAGGCCCTCCACAAGACCCTCGCCGCCTGACCCCAGGCCGGACCGCACCGCCCCGGACGCGCACCCGCGTGCCGGGGCCGCGGTGTGCCCGGGCCCGGAGGCCGGTCCGGCCCGCTCACCGGCGGCCGTCCGTCACAGCGCCCTGAGGGCCGCCGCCGTGGCCCGGGCCAGCTTCTCCAGGTAGCCCTTCGGCGGCTTCGGGGCGCGGATCACCACCGAGCGCCAGTACAGCGGGCCGGAGATCAGGTCGAGGGCCAGTTCCGGGTCCACCCCGGCGCGCAGTTCGCCCCGCTGTTCCGCCGCCGCCACGATCCGGCTGGCCACGCCCTCCTGACCGTCCCGCAGGGCCTTCTGGAAGGCCTGGGCGAGATCGGGGTTGCGGGCCGCCTCGGCCTGGAGGTCGGGGATGACCTGGGACGCGACCGGGTGGCGCAGGGCGCGGGACGTGACCTCGTACAGCAGGCGCAGGTCGCCCTCCAGGGAGCCGGTGTCGGGCACCGGGAAGCCGGTCACCGCCATCGCGGAGACCACGTCCAGGACCAGGTGGAGCTTGGAACGCCAGCGCCGGTACACCGCCGTCTTGCCGACGCCGGCCCGGCGGGCGATGCCCTCGATGGACACGCGGGCGTAGCCGACGGCGGCCAGCTCCTCGAAGACCGCCGTCCGGATGGCCTCGGTCACGTCCTCCCGGAGCACGGCGGCCCCGGCGGGCGCGCGGCGGCGCGGACGCGCCGGCGGCTCGTCGGCGGAGGCGGCGTTCGTCGTCATACCGCACAGCATAGGCCGTGACGACGAAACGGTTGCGTTCCGACGTGCGCTGCCCTACGCTCACGTTGCGACGATACGGTCCCGTCCCGACGTAAGAGCACGTGAAGAGAAACGTAAGGAAACGCCGGCCGACGGGCACCGCGGCGCTCCCGGCGCGAGCCGGGCGCGGCATCCCCTCCCCCGAGCGAAAGCAGCGGATGTGAGTCAGGTCCTCGACACACCGCCCCCCACCCGGGCCCCGGCCGACGGCGATCTCGCGGCGCTCGCGGCCCGGCACGGCCTGTCGGTCAGCGGCGCCCGCCCCTCCCTGCCGCAGTACGTCCGCCAGCTGTGGGCCCGCCGCCACTTCATCAGCGCCTTCGCCACCGCCAAGCTCACCGCGCAGTACAGCCAGGCGAAGCTCGGCCAGGTCTGGCAGGTCATGACCCCGCTGCTGAACGCGGCGGTCTACTACTTCATCTTCGGCGTGCTGCTCGGCACCAAGCAGAACGTCGCGGACTACGTGCCGTTCCTGGTCACCGGCATCTTCGTGTGGACGTTCACACAAAGCTCGATCATGGCGGGCACCCGGGCGATCTCCGGCAACCTCGGCCTGGTGCGGGCCCTGCACTTCCCGCGCGCCGCCCTGCCGATCTCCTTCGCCCTCCAGCAGCTCCAGCAGCTGCTGTTCTCGATGTGCGCGCTGGCCGTCATCCTGCTCTGCTTCGGCGTGCCGGTCGCCGCCTCCTGGCTGCTGGCCGTCCCCGCGCTCGTCCTGCAGTTCACCTTCAACGCGGGCGTCTCCATGATCATGGCGCGGCTGGGCGCCAAGACCCCGGACATCGCCCAGCTGATGCCCTTCGTGCTGCGCACCTGGATGTACGTGTCCGGCGTGATGTGGAGCATCGACAAGATCGCCGAGCACGACGATCTGCCGCGTCTCGTCACGGTTCTGCTACAGATCAACCCGGCCGCCGTCTACATCGACCTGATGCGGTTCGCGCTGATCGACAGCTTCCAGGCGCACCAACTTCCCCCGCACGTCTGGGCGGCGGCGGTCGGCTGGGCCCTGCTCGCCGGCGTCGGCGGCTTCATCTACTTCTGGAAGGCTGAGGAGACGTACGGCCGTGGCTGAGCACACCACCGAGAAGGTCCCCACCGTCGTCGCCGACCGCGTCGACATCGTCTACCGGGTCAACGGCACCGGCGCGGGCCGCGGTTCCGCCACCGCCGCCCTCAACCGCATCCTGCGCCGGGGGCAGGCCGAGAAGGCGGCCGGCGTGCGCCGGGTGCACGCGGTGAAGAAGGTGTCGTTCGTCGCCTACAAGGGCGAGGCGATCGGGCTCATCGGCACCAACGGCTCCGGGAAATCGACCCTGTTGAAGGCGGTCGCGGGCCTGCTCCCGGTGGAGAGCGGGCACATCCACACCGACGGCCAGCCGTCCCTGCTGGGCGTGAACGCGGCCCTGATGAACGACCTCACCGGCGAGCGGAACGTGTACCTCGGCGGCCTGGCCATGGGCATGTCCCGGGAGCAGATCAAGGAGCGCTACCAGGACATCGTCGACTTCTCCGGCATCAACGAGAAGGGCGACTTCATCACCCTGCCCATGCGCACGTACTCTTCCGGCATGGCCGCACGGCTGCGCTTCTCCATCGCGGCCGCCAAGGACCACGACGTGCTGCTCATCGACGAGGCGCTGGCCACCGGTGACCGTTCCTTCCAGCGGCGTTCGGAGGAGCGGATCCGCGAACTGCGCAAGCGCGCCGGCACGGTCTTCCTGGTCAGCCACAACAACAAGTCGATCCGCGACACCTGCGAGCGGGTCCTCTGGCTGGAGCGCGGTGAACTGCGCATGGACGGACCGACGGAGGAGGTCATGAAGGAGTACGAGGCCTTCACCGGCGAGAGGAAACCGGCGGCGAAGGCGTAGGTCGCGGCCTCCCGGCGGACACGGCACCGGCATGAACCGTTTTATAGGACCTTTATATGACGTTGTGAAAGATGTGCCGGACATACCCAGCCTAAGGAGTCCACCGCGATGCCCCAGTTGAGCGTGATCGTCTATGGGTCGAACGCCCAGGGGCATCTCACCGAACTTCTGGACTCTTTGACGGCCCATCCGCCGCCCGGCACCGAGGTGGTCGTCGCCGCCGTCGGCGACTGGGCGCGGGAGACGGCCGAGGGCCACGCGCCCGGGGTGATCGTCGTACCGCTGCCGGACGGCACGGGTGACGCGGAGGCGCGCGCCGCCGGTGCCGCCCGGGCCTCCGGCCACTGGCTGCACTTCGTCCACGCCAAGGACGGCCTCCCGGCCGGCGGGCCCCGGCTGATCGCCGAGCGCACCGCCGAACTGGACACCCCGGACGGCACGGCCCCCGTCGACGTGCTCCTGTTCGACCACGTGAGCACGGACTGGCAGGGCGCCGGCAGACCCTCCGCCGACGGCCGCCGACTGGCCGCCGCCGGCCGGGCCCCCCGCCCCCTGGACGAGGCCGCCGACCTGCTGCGGCTCACCCCGCTGCTCGGCAACCGCGCCCTGCGCACCGCCTTCTGGCGGGCCCACGAGGAGCTGCACACCGACGCCGACGAGCCGCGCGCCGCCCACGCCGCCCTGCTGGCCGCCGGCCGGGTCGCCTGCCTGACCCAGGTCGCGTACGAACACCGCCTGCCGCGCCCGCAGAGCCTGCCGCCCCGCGCCCCCGAGGACCGGTTCGCGCTCATCGACCGGTACGAGTCGCTGTTCCCGCTCGCCGGGGACCGCCGCGCCACCCACGCGGTGCTGTACGACCTGATGGTGCGTGACCTGGTCACCACCTTCGCCCGCGAGGACCTGCCCGATCAGGTGGCCCGCGAGTTCTTCCGCCGTGCCTCGCTGGCCGCGGTCCGCCGGCGCCCCGAGCACCACCAGCGCCCGGCCGGCCTGGACGGCATACGGCACGCGCTGCTGGAAGAGGGCGCCTACACCCGGTACCGCGCGCTCCAGGCCGCCAACCGCACCCGCCGCGCCGCCCGCGCGACCCTGCGCACCCGCAAGCGGCAGCTGGGCACCAAGGTCCGCGACCAGCAGTACCGGCGCGCGCTGAGCCGCCCGGTCAACCCCGACCTCGCCGTGTTCGCCGCCTACTGGAACCGCGGGGTGGCCTGCAACCCGGCCGCGATCGCCGCCAAGCTCGGCGAACTCGCCCCGCACATACGCCCCGTGTGGACGGTGAGCAAGAAGAACGCGGCCCTGCTGCCGCCCGGCACCGACCATGTGATCCCCGGCTCCCGCCGCTACTGGGAGACCATGGCCACCGCCAAGTACCTGACGAACAACGTCAACTTCCCCAACGCGGTGGTCAAGCGCCCCGACGCGATCCACCTCCAGACCCACCACGGCACCCCGCTCAAGCGGATGGGCATGGACCAGCGGGACTACCCGGCCGCCGCCCAGGGCCTGGACTTCGCCGCGCTGATGGCCCGCGTCGACCGCTGGGACTACAGCCTCAGCGCCAACAGCCACAGCACCCGCATGTGGGAGCGCGCCTACCCGTCCCGCTACACCTCGCTGGACTACGGCTATCCGCGCAACGACGTCTACTACACGGCCACCGCCGCCGACGTCCGCGCCGCCCGCGAGCGCCTCGGCATCGCCCCCGGGCAGACGGCCGTGCTGTACGCGCCCACGCACCGCGACTACGAGGCCGGCTTCACCCCCCGCCTCGACCTGGCCGCCCTCGCCGACCGCCTCGGCGAGAACACCGTCCTGCTCGTCCGCGCCCACTACTTCTACGGCGCCGCCGCCCAGCCGACCGCGCTGCGCCGCTCCGGCCGGATCATCGACGTCTCCGTCTACGACCCCGTCGAGGAGCTGTGCCTGGCCGCCGACGCCCTGGTCACCGACTACTCGTCGATCATGTTCGACTACGCCAACCTGGACCGGCCGATCGTGGTCTACGCCGACGACTGGGAGACCTACCGCACCACCCGCGGTGTCTACTTCGACCTGATGGCCGACCACCCCGGGCAGGTCGCGCGCACCCAGGAGGAGCTGACGGAGATCTTCCGCTCCGGCGCCTGGCGCGACGAGTGCGCGGCCAAGGCGCGGGCCGCGTTCCGCCGGCGGTTCTGCGAGTACGACGACGGACGCGCCGCCGAACGGGTCGTACGGCGGGTGTTCCTCGGCGAGCCGGAGGAGGCGCTGCCCCCGGTCCTGCCCGTCGAGCGGCGCACCCCTGCCCCGACGCCCGAGGAGGCCACCGCATGACCAGCCCCGACGTCACGGTCACGATCATCGTCCACAACGACGCGGCCCGGCTGCCCCGCGCGGTCGCCTCCGTGCGCGCGCAGACCCACGCCGGCATCGAGATCGTCATCAGCGACGACCACTCCACCGACGACACCCCCGAGGTGGCCCGGCGGCTCGCCGCCGAGGACGACCGCATCCGCGTCATCCGGCTGCCCGAGAACAGCGGCGGGTGCAGCGCCCCGCGCAACCGGGCCATCGAGATCTCCCGGGCGCCGTACCTGATGTTCCTCGACAGCGACGACGAACTCCCGCCGCGCGCCGTGGAGGTGCTGCTCGCCGCGCACCAGGAGCGCGAGGTCGACTTCGCCATGGGCGCGGTGCGCCGGGTCCGGGTCGACAACGGACGCCGCTCCACCTGGATGCCCCACCTGGTCGCCGAGCGCCGCACCCTGGAGGGCATCGAGGAGGACCCCCGGCTGCTCTTCGAGCACCTGGCGACGAGCAAGATGTACCGGCGCGACTTCCTGGACCGCCACCGGCTGCGCTTCCCCGAGGGCATCCACTACGAGGACCAGCTCTTCTCGGCGCAGGCGTACTGCCTGGCGAAGGCGTTCACCATCGTCCCGGACCCGGTGTACGTCTGGTACATCGAGCCGTTCGCCGCCGCGGCCGCCGCGTCCATATCCAACCAGCGGGACCGGATATCCAACGTCCGCGACCGGGTGGGCGTCCAGCGGCTGATCGACGACTTCCTGCTCGGCAGCGGGCACGAGGGGCTGCGGGCGGACAAGGACTTCAAGTTCCTCAAGCACGACTTCCGCATGTACGCCGGCGACCTGCCCTACCGGGACGACGCGTGGCTGGCCTCCTTCGCCGAGATCATGAACCCGTACCTGGACACGCTGTCCCCCGAGGCGTACGACAGGCTGCCGCGGGACGAACGGGTGGTGCTGGAGCTGCTGCGGCAGGAACGCACGGCCGAGGTACGGCTCGCGGCGCGCGGCCTGGGGCACCAGGTGGCGCCGCGGCGGGTGACGACCGACGGCGCGGGTGGCCCGTACTGGGGCGAGACGCCGCCGGCGACGGAGCGGGCCCGCCGCGAGCTGGACCTGTCCGAACTGGAGCTGGACAGCCGCCCGTTCCCGACGGCGCGGTTCCGCCACGAGATCACGGACCTGACGTACGACCCCGGCGCGGTCCTCACCCTGACGGTCCGCACCTACGACCCGGGCCTGCGCCTGCCCGTCGGCCCCCAGCGCGCCTCGCTCCTGCTCACCCCCGGCAAGCGCCGGATGACGGTCCCGTTCCGCCTGGACCCGGTGCGCCCCGGCCTCTTCACCGGCACGGTCCGCCTCCACCTCGCCTCGGCGTCCCTCCCCGTCCAGGGCTTCGACGGCCTGCGCCACCCCGTGATCCGCCTGGAACAGCAGGGCCTCGCCAACTCGTCCGTGCTGCTCGCTCCGCTGGACTTCCCGGCGCGCACGGCCCGCGTCCCGCACCACACCGTCACCGTCGAACCGGAACCCCGCAACCCCGGCCGGCTGCAGATCCGCTGGCGGCCGGTGGGGACGACGGCCCGGGTCCTGCGCCCGATGGCCCGCCGGGTCACCAACCCGCGCCTGCGGAACGCCGCGCGACTGGCGGCGAGCGTACTGAAGTAAGGGGCGCGCGAGGCGCCGTCGTGGCGTCTCTCCCCGGCCGGCCGCGGCTCCGTCGTGGCCGGCCGCGCGGTTCCCCGCGCCCCTTCGGAGGCGCTGCCGCCGGTCGGTACCGGTTCAGGGCACCACGCGGTACAGCACCTGTCCCCGGGGCCCCACGGCCGTTTCGTGGAGCCACGGGGCCGGGGCGCCCCCGACCACCCAGCGCACCCCGTACTCGCGCAGGATCCCCCGCCGCTCCTCCACCCCGGCCCCCGCCGAGAAGTACCGTTGCATCGCCGCCTCCCGACGCGCCGCGTCCGGCAGGAACACGTCCGGATAGCCGGGCGCCACGGTGTACGGCCCGTACGCGGGGATCTGCCGGGCCGGGAACCGGCGGGCCATCACCACATCGCCGTACCGCACCCCGGCCCGCATGATCCACTCATACCCCGCCCACGGCTGCCGGTACTTCTCCGCGACCGCCTTGGGCAGCGCGTCCCGGCGCACCACGTACCCGAGCGTCCCGGCCTGCGTCCACGCCCCCGCCACCAGCGCGACGAGCAGCACGCACGCCCACCCCCGGCGCACCGCCCACCGCCCCGCCGACACCGCCTGGAGCGCGGCGGCGAGCTGGGCCGGGACCAGCGCGGCGGGCAGCGCGCGGCCCCAGGAGTAGTGGCCGCTCAGCCCGCCCGCCGCCACCATCAGGACACCGAGGACGAAGAACAGGGCCAGCGGATCCCGGCGGTCCCGGCGCAGCCGGAATCCCAGCGCCACCACCCCGGGCAGCACATACCCGAACCGCCCGGCCAGGTCCCGGTACAGCGACCGGTGGACCGCCTCCAGGTCCCCGCCGGCGGAGAACAGCGCGAAGAAGTCGTAGTACGGCCACAGCCACAGCACCAGCAGACCGGTGAGCACTCCGGTCCCGAGGCGGAGCAGCGTCGCGCGCGCCGGACGGGCCCCGGCCACCATGGCCAGTCCGCCCAGCGTCGCCACCACCCCGGTGAACTGGTGGCACAGCAGGATCCCCGCCCACAGCACCCCCAGCGCGGCCCCCGCGCCCCACCCGGCCGGTCCGCGCGCCGCCCGGGTCAGCAGGGCCCAGAAGTGGAAGGTGAGCCCGAGCGCGAACACGCTGGGGTACGACACCGTCAGGGCCAGGGAGTTCAGCCCGAGGAAGCCGCTCCAGGCGAACAGGTCCGGGCCCCACAGGAACAGCAGGCTCAGCAGGGCCAGGGCGGGGGCGGCGCGGTGTGCGGTGAGGGTGCGGACGTAGCGGTGGACGCCCGTCACCAGCAGCGCCAGTCCGGCGAGCGCGGCCAGGCGCAGGACCACGAAGACGGACAGGCCGGTCAGCTTGGCGACGATGCCGAGCAGCAGCGTCCACGGCGAGTAGTACGGGCTCGGCGTGTCGGCGTCGATCAGCGGGTTGCCGGGATGCACGAGGCTGTGCCGCAGCCGCTCGACCGTGGCCGCGTGCATGCCCAGGTCGCCCGCCCACGGCAGCCGGACGACGACCAGGAGCAGCAGCACCAGGACCAGTGCGGCGGCGCCCTGCGCCGAGATCCGTCCGGCGCGGGCCACCGGGTGGCGCGGCGCCGCCGTACGCTGCTCCGGTTCGGTGTCGGATGTCGTGGTCTGCATGATCCACCGACCCTACCGCCGTCCGTGTCCGCGTCACCCGGACAGACGAAAGACGCCCGGGGCCGCCGCGGGCCCCGGGCGCCTTTCACACCGTGCGGACTACGAGTGCGTGCGCAGCAGCGTCCGCATCGTGCGCATCGCCACCGACAGGTTGGCGAGGTCGAACGAGTCCGAACCGCGGATCTCGTCCAGCGTGGTGCGGGCCCGGCCCAGCAGCGCCGCGTTCTTCTCCTCCCACGCCTCGAACCGCTGCTGCGGCGTCGAGGTGCCGTTGCCCACCGCGAGGATGTCCGCGGTGAGGGCCGCGTGCGCCGCGTACAGGTCCTCGCGGATGGAGGCGCGGGCCATCGACTGCCAGCGGTCGGTGCGGGGCAGCTCGATGATGCGGTCCATGAGCTGGGTGATGTCCAGCCGGTCGGCGAGGTCGTAGTACACCTCGGCGACGTCCAGCGGCTCCTTGCCCATGCGATCGGCCACCGACACGATGTCGAGCGCCGGGAAGGCGGAGGAGAAGCCGGCCACGCGGGTCGCCAGCTCGTCCGGGACGCCGGCCGCGGACAGCTCGTCGTACACGTGCTGGTACCACTCCAGGTCCGCGCCGCGCAGCAGCTTCGGCAGCTCCTGCCAGACCCGCTCGACCCGGTCGGCGAAGAACTCCACCGTCTCGGCGAGCTGGACCGGCTGCGGCCGGTTGTTCAGCAGCCAGCGCGTGCCGCGCTCGACCAGGCGGCGCGAGTGCAGCCGGATGCGGGTCTGCACGGCCGCGTCGACCTTGTTGTCCAGCGCCTCGACGGCGTCCCACACCGGAGCCGCGCAGAAGATCACGCGGGCCGCGGTCTGGGCGCGGACGATCTCCTCCAGGGAGGCGCCGGTCTCCTCGCGCAGCCGGTGCAGATACGTCGTGCCGCCCGTGTTGACCGTGTCGTTGACCAGCACCGTGGTGGTGATCTCGCGGCGCAGCGGGTGGTTGTCGATGGCGTCGGCGAACCGCTCGCGCAGGGCCGTCGGGAAGTAGGCGTGCAGCAGACCGCGCAGGTACGGGTCGTCCGGCAGCGAGGTGTGCAGCAGCTCCTCGGCCACCGTGATCTTGGTGTACGCGAGGACGACGGCCGTCTCCGGGCCGGTCAGCCCCTGGCTCTGGGCGAGGCGCTCGCGGATCTGCCGGTCGGTCGGCAGGAACTCCAGCGCCCGGTCCAGGTGGCCCTCGCGCACCAGGTGGCGGATGAACCGCTGCTGGGCGTGGAGCATGTCCTTGGCCTGGGACAGCGCGTTGGCCAGGGCGGTGTTCTGCGCGTAGTTGTTGCGCAGCACCAGCGCGCCGACCTCGTCGGTCATCTCGGCGAGCAGCTTGTTGCGCTGCTTGACGGTCATGTCGCCGTCCGCGACCAGGCCGTTCAGCAGGATCTTGATGTTCACCTCGTGGTCGGAGGTGTCCACGCCGGCGCTGTTGTCGATCGCGTCGGTGTTGATCTTTCCGCCGTGCCGGGCGAACTCGATCCGGCCGAGCTGGGTCAGGCCCAGGTTGCCGCCCTCGCCGACGACCCTGGCCCGCAGGTCCTGGCCGTCCACGCGGATGGCGTCGTTGGCCTTGTCGCCGACGTCGGCGTGGGACTCCGTCGACGCCTTGACGTACGTGCCGATGCCGCCGTTCCACAGCAGGTCCACCGGCGCCTTGAGGATGGTCCGCATCAGGTCGGCCGGGGTCATCTTGGTGACCTTGCCGTCGATGCCGAGGGCCTCGCGGATGTGGCTGTTGAGCGGGATCGACTTGGCGGTGCGCGGGAAGATCCCGCCGCCCGCCGACAGCAGGCTCGTGTCGTAGTCGGCCCAGCTGGAGCGGGGCAGCTCGAACAGGCGGCGGCGCTCGGCGTAGGAGGTGGCCGCGTCCGGGTTCGGGTCGATGAAGATGTGCCGGTGGTCGAACGCGGCGACCAGGCGGATGTGCTCCGACAGCAGCATGCCGTTGCCGAACACGTCACCGGACATGTCACCGATGCCGACGACCGTGAAGTCCTCGGTCTGCGTGTCCACGCCCAGCTCGCGGAAGTGCCGCTTGACGGACTCCCAGGCGCCGCGCGCGGTGATGCCCATGCCCTTGTGGTCGTAGCCGGCCGAGCCGCCGGAGGCGAAGGCGTCGCCGAGCCAGAAGTCGTAGCTGTTCGCGACGTCGTTGGCGATGTCGGAGAAGGTCGCGGTGCCCTTGTCGGCGGCGACCACCAGGTAGGTGTCGTCGCCGTCGTGCCGGACCACGTCCCGCGGCGGCACGACCTCGCCGGCCACCATGTTGTCGGTGATGTCGAGCAGCGCCGAGATGAACGTCTTGTAGCTGGCGATGCCCTCGGCCAGCCAGGCGTCGCGGTCCACGCCCGGGTCGGGCAGCTGCTTGGCGACGAAGCCGCCCTTGGCGCCCACCGGCACGATCACGGTGTTCTTCACCATCTGCGCCTTGACCAGGCCGAGGATCTCCGTACGGAAGTCCTCGCGCCGGTCCGACCAGCGCAGACCGCCGCGCGCGACCTTGCCGAAGCGCAGGTGCACGCCCTCCACCCGCGGCGAGTACACCCAGATCTCGAACGCCGGGCGCGGCGCGGGCAGGTCCGGGATGGCCCGCGGGTCGAACTTCATGGAGACGTAGTCGTGCGGCTCGCCGCCCGGCCCCTCCTGGAAGAAGTTGGTGCGCAGGGTCGCCTTGATGACGGTCAGGAACGACCGCAGGATGCGGTCCTCGTCCAGGCTGGCCACCTGCTCCAGGGCCGCGTCCAGCTCCTCCAGCAGGGCGTCGGTGATCTCCACGCCGGCCTGCTGCCGCTCCGGGGACATCCGGGCCTCGAACAGGGAGACCAGGAGCCGGGTGGTGTGGACGTTGTTGCGGAGGGTGTCCTCCATGTAGTCCTGCGAGAAGGTCGAGCCGGCCTGCCGCAGGTACTTGGCGTAGGCGCGCAGCACCATCGCCTGCCGCCAGGTCAGCCCGGCGCTGAGCACGAGGGCGTTGAAGCCGTCGTTCTCGGCCTTGCCGGTCCAGGTCGCGGCGAACGCGTCCTGGAACCGCTCGCGGCCGTCGTCGCCCAGGTAGTCGCCGTTGCCGCCGCCGAGCGACTTCGGCATGCGCAGGCCGAAGTCGTAGATCCAGGCGGTGGTGCGGTCGGCGCAGCGCATCTCGTACGGCCGCTCGTCGGTGACCTCGACGCCGAGCCGGCTCAGCACCGGCAGCACCTTGGACAGCGAGACCGTGCCGCCCTTCTGGTAGATCTTGAACCGGCGCTCGTCGGGCGCGGCGCCCACCGGCTCGTACAGGCTCAGCGAGAAGGCCTTGTCCTCGCTCAGCTGCTCCAGGTGGACCAGGTCGGCGACGGCCGCGCGCGGGCTGTGGTCGGCCTTGTAGCCCTCCGGGAAGGCGTGGTTGTAGCGGCGCAGCACCTCGGCCGCGCGCTCCTCGCCGCACTCGGCGGTCAGCGCCTCGGCGAACGCGTCGGCCCAGGAGCGGGCCGCCTCCACCAGACGGGCCTCGATGCGTTCCTTGTCGGCGTCCGACAGCTCGGGCAGCTCGGTGCCCTGCGGGACGCGGACCACGAAGTGCAGCCGGGAGAGGATCGACTCGGTGTTCCAGGCGGTGAAGTCGACGCTGGTGCCGCCCAGCTCCTCCTTGAGGATGTCGATGATCCGCAGGCGCACGCCGGTGGTGTAGCGGTCGCGCGGGAGGTAGACGAGGGCCGAGTAGTAGCGGCCGTACTCGTCCTGGCGCAGGTACAGCCGCAGCCGGCGGCGCTCCTGGAGGTAGAGCACGCTGGTGACGATGGCCTGGAGCTCGGCGACCGGCGTCTGGAACAGCTCGTCGCGCGGGTAGGTCTCCATGATCTGGAGCAGGTCGCGGCCGTCGTGGCTGTGCGGCGAGAAGCCGGCCCGGGCGAGCACCTCGTCCACCTTGCGGCGGATCACCGGCACCCGGCGCACGGACTCTGTGTAGGCGGCGGAGGAGAACAGGCCGAGGAAGCGGCGCTCACCGATGACGTTGCCGTCCGCGTCGAACTTCTTGACGCCGATGTAGTCCAGGTACGACGGCCGGTGCACGGTGGCCCGGCTGTTGGCCTTGGTCAGCACCAGCAGCTTGTGCTCGCGGGCCTTGGCGCGGGCGTCGGCCGGGAGGCGCTCGAAGGAGGGGCTGACCGGGTGCTGGTCCTCCTTGGCGTGGTGCGGGTCCGAGCGCAGTATGCCGAGACCGGTGCCGGGCACGGCGGCGAGCGTGTCGTCCTCGCGCAGCTCGTACTCGCGGTAGCCGAGGAAGGTGAAGTGGTCCGCGGCCAGCCAGTGCAGCAGCTCGCGGGCCTCCGCGACCTCGGGGCGGGGCAGGTCGGCGGGGGCGGGCTCGCTCTCCAGGCCGTCGGCGATCCGGATCGCCGAGTCCCGCATTTTCTCCCAGTCCTCGACGGCCTCGCGGACGTCGGACAGCACGCGGAGCAGGTCTGCGGAGATCTGCTTCAGGTCGGCGCGGTCGGTCTCCCGGTCGATCTCGACGTGGATCCAGGACTCGACGTGCGCGTCGTGCGGGAGGTCGTCGCCGACGGGCGGGGTCGGCAGCACCTCGAGCAGCTTGCCGGTCAGGTCCCGGCGGACCACGAACTGCGGGTGGATGACGACGTGGATGCCACGCCCCTGCCGCGTCAGCTCGTTGGTGACCGAGTCCACGAGGAAGGGCATGTCGTCGGTGACGACCTCCACGACGGTGTGGCTGCACGTCCACCCGTTCTCTTCCACCGTCGGGGTGTGCACCCGCACGTTGGCGGTGCCCTGCGGGCGGTTCTCGGCGAGCCGGTAGTGCGAGACCGCGGCGCCGAAGACGTCGACCGGGTCGCGGTCGGCGAGGTCTTCGGGGGCGGTGTGCAGGTAGTAGCGCTGGAGGAACGCGAGCACGGATTCGCTGTCCGGGGTGCCGGGGGTGCCCTCGCTCGTCGTCCCGGTCGGTAGGTGCCCCCCGACCGGGCTGTTCTCAGCTACCCGGGCGGCCCTTTCGAGCAGCTCGGCCTTGGCTTCGTCCAGCTTGGTCTGCATTGTCCTCTGGCTCCTGTCGCGCGCCGTTGCGTGACGTAGAAGGAAGTTCTGTCTCTTCCCTTGCGACACAACGCCACGTCCCGGGGTGTCCGGTCTCTGTCGACGGTATGCCGCGAGGTGAGATGAGCGGGGAGAATCCGGCCAATTTCATGACGCCGGACGAGTGTGACGCTGCTCTCGGCAGCGCCGTGAACCCGACCGTTTCCGGCGCCGCGGAGGCGTCCGCGCCCCCGTCCCGCCCGCGAAGACCAGCGACCGCCGCCCGGTCACGGAGACGAGCCGTGCAACCCGGGCGCAGGGCGGGAGCAGGATCGCCCCCGCGGGATATCGCGCTGATCACGCCACAAGGCTATCGCTCTTGCCCCGGGGCGCGTCATGAGCCGCATGTGTACAAAACCGAGTGGTGAAGTTTGACGTTCTGCACAGCGATAGGGGCGGGGAGGGTGACGTATCCGGCCACCGGCGCGCACGGCCCGCCGCCGGGTCATCCGGTCGCGTCCCCGCGTCCGCCGCCGCACTCTGAAAACCACCGGGTCCTCTTGGCAGGCGCGCCCGGCGGGGGGCACGGTGCCTTGAGTCCGCCACGGGTCCCGGCGTCCCGCCGCGGAGCGCCGAGTCCCACCCTCACGCACGGAGTCTGCGAGGAACCGACATGCCCACCAAGATCCTCATCGTCACCGGCGACGCGGCGGAGTCCCTGGAGGTGTTCTACCCCTACCAGCGGCTGCGCGAGGAAGGCTACGAGGTCCACATCGCGGCCCCCTCCCGCAAGACGCTCCGCTTCGTCGTCCACGACTTCGAGCCCGGCTACGACACGTACACCGAGAAGCCCGGCTACACCTGGCCCGCCGACCTGGCGTTCGCCGAGGTCGACCCCGGCGAGTACGCGGCCCTGGTGATCCCCGGCGGCCGGGCGCCCGAGTACCTGCGCAACGACGCCGAGCTGCGCAAGATCCTCAAGGCGTTCTTCGACGCGGACAAGCCCGTGGCCCAGATCTGCCACGGCCCGCTGCTCACCGCCGCGGTCGACTCCCTGCGGGGCCGCCGGGTGACGGCCTACCCGGCCCTGGAACCGGACATGCAGGCGGCCGGCGCGGACTTCCAGGACACCGAGGCGGTGGTCGACGGCACCCTGGTCTCCTCCCGCGCCTGGCCGGACCACCCGGCGTGGATGCGGGAGTTCCTGAAGGTGCTGCGGGCGGCCGCGCCGGCGAGCTGAGGCCGGGTACCCGGTCCCGCCGCAGGGCCTGGGCCGCCTCGCCGGGGCGGCGGGCACGTCGTGGCCGGGGCGCGCGCTTCCCCGCGCCCCGGCCACGCCGCTGTTTCCCGCGCTTCCCCGCGCCTCGGTCACGCGGCTATTCTCCGCGCCTCCGCGACCGCCTCGGCCAGGGAATCCACCACCGGCACCCCGACCCCCTCCAGGCTCGCCCGGCTGTGCGACCCCCCGCTGTACAGCACGGCCCGGGCCCCCACGTGCCGGGCCGCGACCGCGTCGTCCGCCGCGTCCCCGATCACCACGGTCCGTTCCGGCTCGGCCACCCCCGCCAGCGCCTTCAGATGCCGCACCATGTGCTCGGCCTTGCTGCCGCCGGACGGCCCGGTACGCCCGTCGATCCGTACGAAGTGCGGCTCGATGCCGAAGCCCCGCACCACCGGCACCAGTTCCTCGTGCCCGTACATGCTCAGCAGCGACTGGCTGTGCCCGTCCGACCGCCACCCGGCGAGCAGTTCCTCGACCCCCTCGGTCAGCCCGCACCGCACCCGGTGCTCGGCGTAGTGCCGGTGGAAGGTGCCGTCCATCAGCTCCCACTCGGCGTCGCTCGGCAGCCGGCCCAGCAGCCGCTCGTAGAACTTCGGCACCGGTACGCAGTACAGCGAGCGGTACTGCTCGAGCGTGATCGGTGCGAGTCCCAGCTCGGCGAAGGCGGCGTTCGTCGCCCCTATGATCGCTTCATTGTCGTGGAAGAGGGTCCCGTTCCAGTCCCAGACGATGTGCGCGCTTTTGTGCGTCCCCATGCCCGAGACCGTACCCTTCGCCACTGACAATCACGGCGTCGGCCGAGGTCAGGCCCGTCCGACCAGGTTGGGGATCTCCTGCGTGGCGTACCACAGCAGTTCGTGGTCGTCCGCGCCGTCCACGACGAACCGGGCGTCGTCGTCCCCGCCGTCGGCGGCCGGGAGCGCCCGCGCCGCCGCGGCCACGTCGGCCTCCGCGTCCTCGGCGTCGACGTGCACGGCGGCCGCCTTCGCCAGCGGCACCGACACGGTCACGGTCACCTGGCCGAGGGCGGAGGGTTCGAGCCCGCGGTCCGGGTCGGCCTTCGCCGCGCCGTCGGGCACGTCCACGGCGACCACGACCCGGCGCCGTACCGCGTCCGGGTCCGCCGCCAGCAGCCGCAGGGAGGCCAGCGCGGCGCGGCCGAGCGCCGCGTACTCCAGCTCCTCGATGTCCTCGGAGAGGTACCACTCGCGCAGGGCGGGCGTGACGGCGTACGCGACGAAGGGGCCGCTCCCCAGCTCACCCGTCCTGTGCGCCTCGGCGAGAGCGGGGAGGGTCAGGGGGACGTAGACGCGCATACTGGCCGCTCTTTCCTGGTCAAAGGCTCCGCTGGGGCCCCGGGGAGGGCGGCTGGCGCGTCCCCCGGAGGGCCTTCAGGATACGTGCGTCCGTCCCCTTTCGGGCCCCTGCCCACTCCCGTCGAGAGGTCAGCCTCAGGCCGCCGGTTCACCCTCTCCGGCCGCTTGCCCACGGGGCCCGGGACCCTTGTCTCACCCTGATAGGTGAGCTTTCCCCGCACGCGCCCCCGGCCGTCCCTTGCTTGCCCGCGCCTTCCGCGCCCCGTACAAGATCCCCACCACTTGTTACCGCCCGGTACCCCCGGGCCGGCCGAACGGGGTCCCCCATGAACAAGGTCATGAGCCGAACCGTCCAGCCCCGCCCGCGGCACCGCCCGCCGACCCGCCGCGACACCCGCCGCCCCGGCGGAGCGCCACCCCGTACGGCCGGCCGCCCGGCGGGCATCCGCGCCCAGAGCCCCCGTACGGCCCCGCAGGCAGCCGCGGGGCGGCCCCGGCCCACCGACCTCTTCGCGGACCGCCTGCTCGCCGTCCTGAGCGGGCAGCGGCCCGTCCACTGGATGCTCCGCCACACGGCGGGCCGCGCCTACGACGACCTCGCCCGCCTCGCCGAACGCGGCCCCCTGCGCACCCGGGGTCCCCGCGGCATCCGCCCGGTCGTCCAGGACATCGGCTACTACGTCGCCGGCGAGGGCGCGCTGGAGGTCTTCGCCCGGGTCGCCACCGGCGACCGCCTGCGTGCCATGGCCTTCCGCCTGGAACGCGGCGAAGACCTCCGCTGGCGCTGCACAGCGGTGGAAACGGGTCCCGTGTGAGTCCCGGGTGAGTCCGGGTGAGCCCGTGTGACGCCCTTCCCCGCCCGTCGCGGCCCGGTCGGCGGCCCCGAGCGACGGACAAGGGCCGGGTCCCCGTAGGAACCCGGCCCTTGCTCACCGCCGGCCCCCTCAGGCGCCGGCGTCGCTTCCCGCGTTACTTCTTGCGGCGCCGGCCGCCCTTGGCCTGCCGCCGCCGCTCCGCCCGGGTCAGGCCGTCGGACTCGGACCGCACCGGCTCCTCGTCCTCCAGGTCACGCTCCACGATGCCGCCCTCGCCGTCCACCGTCGGCGCGGAGAAGTGCAGCTCCCGGCGCTGCGGAACGTCCAGTCCCTTGGCACGGATCTCGGGACGGGCGGTCGCCTGCGCCGGCACCGTGTCCTGCGCGCCCTCGCCGGCCGGCTGGGGCTGCGCCTCGACCGGGACCTCCTCGACCTGCTGCTCGACCTGGACCTCCAGGTTGAACAGGTAGCCGACGGACTCCTCCTTGATGCCGTCCATCATCGCGGTGAACATGTCGAAGCCCTCGCGCTGGTACTCGACCAGCGGGTCCTTCTGGGCCATCGCGCGCAGGCCGATGCCCTCCTGGAGGTAGTCCATCTCGTAGAGGTGCTCGCGCCACTTGCGGTCCAGGACCGACAGCACGACCCGGCGCTCCAGCTCACGCATGATCTCGGAGCCGAGCTGCGCCTCGCGGGCCTCGTACTGCTCGTGGATGTCCTCCTTGATGGACTCGATGATGAACTCGGCGGTCAGACCGGCCCGGTCGCCGGCCGCCTCCTCCAGTTCCTCGATGGTGACCTTCACCGGGTACAGCTGCCGGAAGGCGCCCCACAGCCGGTCCAGGTCCCAGTCCTCGGGGAAGCCCTCGGAGGTCTCCGCGGTGACGTACGCCTCGATCGTGTCGTCCATGAAGTGCCGGATCTGCTCGTGCAGGTCCTCGCCCTCCAGGACGCGACGGCGCTCGCCGTAGATGACCTCGCGCTGCCGGTTGAGCACCTCGTCGTACTTCAGGACGTTCTTACGGGTCTCGAAGTTCTGCGTCTCGACCTGGGCCTGCGCGGACGCGATGGCGCGGGTGACCATCTTGTTCTCGATCGGCACGTCGTCCGGCACGTTGGCCATGGACATCACGCGCTCGACCATCTGGGCCTTGAACAGGCGCATCAGGTCGTCGCCCAGCGAGAGGTAGAAGCGGGACTCGCCCGGGTCGCCCTGACGGCCGGAACGGCCGCGCAGCTGGTTGTCGATGCGCCGCGACTCGTGCCGCTCGGTGCCGAGGACGTAGAGGCCGCCGAGCGCCTCCACCTCCTCCTTCTCCGCCTTGACGGCCTGCTCGGCCTTCTCCAGGGCGGCGGGCAGGGCCGCGGCCCACTCCTCGATGTGCTCCTCGGGGTCGAGGCCGCGCTGGCGCAGCTCCGCCTCGGCGAGGTCCTCGGGGTTGCCGCCGAGCTTGATGTCGGTACCACGGCCGGCCATGTTGGTGGCCACCGTCACCGCGCCCTTGCGGCCCGCCTGGGCCACGATCTGTGCCTCGCGCTCGTGGTGCTTGGCGTTCAGCACCTCGTGCTGGATGCCGCGCTTGCTGAGCTGCTGCGAGAGGTACTCCGACTTCTCGACGGAGGTCGTGCCGACGAGGATCGGCTGGCCCTTCTCGTGCTTCTCGGCGATGTCGTCCACGACCGCCTCGAACTTGGCCACCTCGGTGCGGTAGATCAGGTCCGACTGGTCCTTGCGGACCATCGGCCGGTTGGTCGGGATCGGGACCACGCCGAGCTTGTAGATCTGGTGGAACTCGGCGGCCTCGGTCATCGCCGTACCGGTCATGCCGGAGAGCTTGTTGTAGAGGCGGAAGAAGTTCTGGAGGGTGATCGTGGCGAGCGTCTGGTTCTCGTCCTTGATCTCCACCCCTTCCTTCGCCTCGATCGCCTGGTGCATGCCCTCGTTGTAGCGGCGGCCGGCGAGGATACGGCCGGTGTGCTCGTCGACGATCATGACCTCGCCGTCGATGACGACGTAGTCCTTGTCGCGCTTGAACAGTTCCTTGGCCTTGATGGCGTTGTTCAGGTAACCCACGAGCGGGGTGTTCACCGACTCGTAGAGGTTGTCGATGCCCAGCCAGTCCTCGACCTTGGCGACACCGGACTCGTGGATGGCGACCGTGCGCTTCTTCTCGTCGACGTCGTAGTCGCCGGTCTCCTCGACGCCCTTGAGCGGGTTGCCGGCCTCGCCGCGCTTGAGGCGGGTGACCAGCTTGGCGAAGTCGCCGTACCACTTGGTGGCCTGGTCGGCCGGGCCGGAGATGATCAGCGGCGTACGGGCCTCGTCGATGAGGATGGAGTCGACCTCGTCCACGATGGCGAAGTTGTGGCCGCGCTGCACCAGCTCGTCCTTCGACCACGCCATGTTGTCGCGCAGGTAGTCGAAGCCGAACTCGTTGTTCGTGCCGTAGGTGATGTCGCACGCGTACTGCTCGCGGCGCTGGGCCGGGGTCATGCTGGCGAGGATGCAGCCGACGTCGAGGCCCAGGAACTTGTGGACGCGGCCCATCATCTCGGAGTCGCGCTCGGCCAGGTAGTCGTTGACCGTGACGATGTGCACGCCGTCGCCGGACAGGGCGTTCAGATAGGCGGGCAGGGTGCCGACGAGGGTCTTGCCCTCACCGGTCTTCATCTCGGCCACATAGCCGAGGTGGAGCGCGGCGCCGCCCATCAGCTGCACGTCGTAGTGACGCTGGCCGAGGACGCGCTTGGCGGCCTCGCGGACCGTGGCGAACGCCTCGGGGAGCAGGTCGTCGAGGCTCTCACCGTCGGCGTACCGCTGCTTGTACTCATCGGTGAGGGCCCGCAGCTCGGCGTCGGAGAGGTCGACGAAGTCCTCTTCGATGGAGTTGACCTGGTCCGCGATGCGGTGCAGCTTGCGCAGGATCTTGCCTTCGCCTGCACGCATGATCTTCGAGAGGACGGACACGGGGGCTGGTCTCCTTGCCGGTCGGGCCTGGGACGGTCGGTTTTCCTTCTGACTACTGAGCAACGGCCATCGTATGCGAGGACCCGGCCGCGCCGGGAGGCCTGGCGACCCGGCGGATGCTTCATCCAGGACAACGGACGGGGTATCCGGATGGTGCCGCTCCGGCGCCAGGAATTACGCGAATTGTGATCACGCGCTCACGCAGCGGGGAAATCCGTGGCGCCGGCCCGGTGTCCCGCGCAGAATCGGGCGATGGAACACGTCACGCTCACCACGGACCGTCTCGTGCTGCGCCCGGTCGGCCCCGAGGACACCGCCGCGGTGTACGCCGCCGCGCAGGACCCCGGCATCCAGCGCTGGACGACGGTTCCCTCGCCCTACCTGCCCGAGCACGCGGTCGGCTTCACGGAGCAGATCGTCCCCGACGGCTGGGCGCGGGGGTCGATGTTCACCTTCGGCGTGTTCCTCACCGGCGGGGAGCTGGCCGGCATGCTCGCCCTGACGACGCGCTCGCCGGGCACGGCCGAGATCGGCTTCTGGGCGGCCAGGGAGCACCGCGGCCGGGGCTACGTCAGGGAGGCCACGCTCACCGCCTGCCGCTGGGCCTTCACCGAGGCCGGCATCGACCGGGTCGAGTGGCGGGCCGAGGTCGGCAACCACGCCTCCCGCGCGGTGGCCGAACGCGCGGGCTTCACCATCGAGGGCGTGCTGCGCTCCGGCGTCACCAACAAGGGGGTGCGCCGGGACTGCTGGGTCGGCTCGCTGCTCCCCTCGGACCTGGGTCTGCCGTCCACCGCCCCGTACCTGCCCGCGCGCCCCTGAGGCACCCTCGAGTCGCGGGCCCCGGGCGAACGCGCAGGCCGGCGCGGACTGTCGGTGCCACCCTCTATCGTCACGGGACATGACGACCCTTCCGCGTCCCACCACCACACTCACCGCGGACGACGCCCGCCGGATAGTCCTGCGGGCCCAGGGCCTGCTCGGCGCGCCCGACCGGCGCGCGGGGGCCCGCGGGGTGCTGCGCCATCTCGGCGCGGTCCAGCTCGACACCATCTCGGTCCTGGCCCGTTCCCATGAACTCGTGCCGTACGCCCGGCTGGGCGCGGTCGGCCGGCGGGCGGTGGAGGCCGCCTACTGGACGGACACCCACGCGTTCGAGTACTGGTCGCACGCCGCCTGCCTGCTGCCCATCGAGGAGTGGCCCCACTTCGCCTTCCGCCGCCGCGCCTACCGCAACCGCCCGCACTGGCACCACGAACTCCCCGACGGCGCCTACGACCAGGTCGTCAAGCAGCTGCGCGCGGAGGGCCCGCTGACCGCCACGGAACTGGGCGGCGCGAAGAAGACGAACGACTGGTGGGACTGGTCGGGCACGAAGGTCGCCGTGGAGCGGGCGCTGATGTACGGCGAGGTGGTCTGCGTGGAGCGGCGCGGCTGGAAGCGGGTGTACGACCTCGCCGAGCGCGCGGTCCCGGCCGCGCTGCTGCACGACGAGCTGGACGACACCGAGTGCCTGCGGCGCCTGGTGCGGCTGGCGGGCGAGGCGCTCGGCGTGGGCACGCGCGCGGACATCGCCGACTACCACCGGCTCAAGGGCGAGCAGGTCGACTCGGTGATCGCGGACTCGGGTCTGGTGCCGGTGGAGGTGGAGGGCTGGGCCAAGCCGGCGTGGGCCGACCCGGCGGCCCTGGCGACACCGCCGCGCGGCCGGCACCGCACCACGCTGCTCTCCCCCTTCGACTCCCTGATCTGGGAGCGGGCGCGCACGGAGCGGATCTTCGGCTTCACCCACCGGCTGGAGGCGTACGTCCCCAAGCCCAAGCGGGTGCACGGGTACTTCGCGATGCCCGTGCTCGCCGGCGGCCGGCTGGTCGGGAGGGTGGACCCGGCGCGCCAGGGCCGGACGCTGGTGGCCAGGCAGGTCACCCTGGACGGCCCGAAGGCGGTCCCGGCGGTGGCCCGGGCCCTGACCGAGGCGGCGTCCTGGGTGGACTGCACCGACGTCCGCGTCGAGCGCCTGGATCCGCCGGAGCTGCGCGAGCCCCTCACCAGGGAACTCGCCGGGCTCCTCGGATAGCCGCTAGCGGATCTCCAGGATCTTCTCCCGCATCGCGTAGACCACGGCCTCCATCCTGGAGTGCAGCTGGAGCTTCTCCAGGATGTTGCGGACGTGGTTCTTCACGGTGTTCTCGGAGATGAACAACTCCTTGGCGATGTCCCGGTTGTTCATGCCCGTGGCGACGAGTTTGAGGACCTCCAGCTCCCGGTCGGTGAGCCGGGGCGCGGGCACCAGCCGGCGCTCGTCGGTGCGCTGGATCATCGACTTGAACTCGGTGAGGAGTTTGGACGCCATCGACGGGCTGATCTGCGACTGCCCGTCGGCCACCGCGCGAATGGCGGTGGCCACCTCGTCGGTCGAGATCTCCTTGAGGAGATACCCGGTCGCGCCCGCCTTGATCGCGTCGTAGAGGTCGGCCTCCTCGTCGCTGATCGTCAGCATGATGATCTTCGCGCTGGGGGCCACCTCCTTGATGGAGGTGCAGGCCTCGATCCCGCCGCGCTTGGGCATGCGGACGTCCATCAGGACGATGTCGGGCAGCAGGTCGGCGGCCTTGTCGACGGCCTCGGCGCCGTCGCCCGCCTCGCCGACGACCTGGATGTCCTCCTCGGCCGCGAGCACGATCTCCAGGCCGCGCCGGAAGAGGGCGTGGTCGTCCACGACCAGGACTCTGATCGGCTCCTTGCGCGGCGCGTCCGCGCCCGGGTCCCTGCCGATGACAGCGTCGTCGGCGTCCCCGTCCCGCATCGGTCCGAAGGTGTCCGCCATCGTTCCTCCCCCTGAAGGCTGTGGCCTGTGGTCCTGTGCCATCGCCAACCCAAGGCAACGGCCCACCGGTTGGGCCGGTGCGGCCATGATTTCATGCCTGGGCGACACCGAGGTGACGTGCGGGGCGCGAAGTGGTCGCACGCCGGTGCCCCTGGGGGCGCACACTCGCTCCAGGGGCACCGGCTCAGCTTCAGCCGGGTGGGTCAGCCGCCCAGCGTGCCCCCCGCCGTGGGGGTCTGCGCCTCGGCGACCATCGGGTCCGTGCTGAGATGGATCACGCCGTAGTCGTAGGCGTGCCGCCGGTAGACGACGCTCGGTTCCTTCGTCTCGGAGTCGACGAACAGGTAGAAGTCGTGGCCGACCAGCTCCATCTCGTAGAGGGCCTGGTCGAGGGTCATCGGGGCGGCGACGTGGGTCTTCTCGCGGACGACGAGGGGGCCTTCGCCCTTGACCTCGAGGGAGCCGATCTTCTTGGTCGGCACCCCGTCGGACTCCTCCTCCGAGGCGGACAGGCCGTTGCCGTTCAGCGTCGCCACGCCCGGGACGTGGTCGGGGACCTCGGCCGCCGAGATCCGGCGCGCGCCTCGGCGTGAGAACCGCTTGTCGTGCTGCTTGCGCAGCCGCGCGTCCAGCTTCTCCGCCGCCATGTCGAGTGCGGCGTAGGGATCGCTGGCCGCTGCCTCCGCCCGGATCACCGGACCGCGGGAGCGGAGCGTGATCTCCACTCGGTCACAGCGGTCCGCCTGCCGGGGGTTGGGCTCCTTGGACACCTCGACGTCGAGGCTGATCACCTTGGCATCGAGCCTCTGGATCTTCTCCAGCTTCAGCTTCTCGGCCACGTGCTTGCGGAACCGCTCGGGCACCTCGGTCTTGCGGCCCTTGACGACGATGTCCACGCAGAACTCCGTTCCCGGATCGCTCCGCTCCATCGGCGGAGCGTCTCCCTTTCGCACCAGGTCCGGTGATCACCGGACCTCGGACTCGGTGACTTCCACCTCCTCCTCCCCCAAGGGCGAGATCTCCACCCCACCGGCGCGGGTGATTGCGGAAAACCGCGCGCGCGGCATTCGGATATGCGAGGCGTGTGGCCTGGGCCTTTCCTCACAACCGAACATATCTCGCCCGGAGCGATGTCGTCACCCTCTCTGCCGCCGCACCTCCGTTCAGGCGAATTAAGCCTCTCACTACCTGCAACGATGCACGTTGACGATCAGTTCCTGATTATTTCCAGGGAATCGGCGGGAGCGGCGATCACGGCGGCACGCGGCCTCCGCGCGCGGGCGTTCGACACCGCCTTTTCCGGTGCACCGTGCACCGACTCCGTCCTCTCCCGCTCTGATCCGATCCGTCGTTCCTCCCTACCTTCCCGGGTTATGGCCCGATACACAGCCGTTCCGCCATTGGCGCCGGATACCCCGGACACCACGCCCTCCCGCAGGGCCCGCGCCGCCTCCGCGAGACTGGCGCCCGTCGTCATGAGGTCGTCGACGAGCACGACACGCCGGCCGTCGCCGAGCAGCGGGCCACCTGACGCGGTCACCTCCAGCGCCCCGGCGAGGTTCGCCAACCGCCCCGGCGCGTCCAGCCCCGCCTGGTCGGCGACGGCCCGCCGCTGCCGCAGCACGGCCGCCACCCGGGCCGGCGTCCCGGTGCGCCGCAGCTCCCGCGCCGCCGCGAGCGCCATCCGCCGCACCGGATCGTGTCCCCGCGCCCGCACCGCCCACCGCGCGGAGGGCACGGGAACCAGCAGCAGGGGTTCCCGCCCAGTGGGCCCGGCCGGCCCGGCACCGGCGCCCGCACCGGGGCCGAGGCCACTCGCGCCGGGGCCGGGGCCGAGGTCGCCCGCGTCCTCGGCACTCTCCGCGAGGCCCGCCCGCACAGCCCGCGCCAACGCCACACCCAGCGCTCCCGCGAGAGCCAGCGCGCCCCGCTCCTTGTGCGCCAGCAGCAGCGCCCGCACCTCCGCCGCGTAGGGAGCCACCGCGTGCACCACCGGCAGCCCGGCCGGCTCCGGCACCGGCCGTGCCCGCCGTGCCACTCCCCCGTCCAGCGTGGCCCGGCACCGCGGGCACAGCGCCGTACGAGGTGCCCCGCAGCCCGCGCAGTCGGCCGGCAGCACCAGGTCGGTGAGGTCCTGCCACCACCCCCGCATGACCACCACTGTGCCCGCGCCGCCGCCGGCCCGCCACCCCTGTGGAAAACCACCTGTGGACAACCGGCAGAAGGACGGGCGACCAGGAAACGGCGCAGGTCCGCGTGGTGTGTCAGCCCGGGTAGACCGGCGCCGAACCGTCCTTGTCGACCTTCTGCCACTGCGCCCCGGACGGCAGCCGGACGATCCCGTCCTCCGAGTAGGCCACCAGCGGCACCCGCTCGTCCTCGGACGCGGCGATCGCCTTGACGCTGGTCAGCGCGCCCGGGGCGGGGCCGTCCAGCGTGGAACCGTCGGCCTGGACGTACCGCATCTGCTGCACGCCCCCCTGTTCCTGGCCGACGACGAGCAGTCTGCTGTCCCCGGCCCAGGAGATGGCGCCGACCTGCTCCAGATCCGGTGTCGCCGGGCGCAGCCCGTCCACCGAGATGCCCTGCCCGGTGCCGTCGTCGCGCTGGATCCGGCCGATGAACAGGGACTGCTTGCCGTCCTTGGCCACGACCAGCGCGATCCGCGCCCCGTCGGCGGCCACCCGCGCGTCCGTGATCCGGCCCGGAAGATCGGGCACGGAGACGGGCACCGCTTCCTTCTCCCCCTCTTCCAGGACGTACAGGCGGGGCCGGCGGGGGTCACCGTCGGCCACCCACAGGTCGCCGTGGGCGTCCCAGCTCGGCGTGGTCAGCCGCTCGTCGGGAGTGGGCCCGTCGCTGGTCACCAGCGGCTCGCCGAAGGAGCCGCCCGACGCCAGCGAGGCCACGTACAGCGAACCGCCCCCGTCGGCGACCCCGGCCGCGGTGTGCTCGTCCCGCGACACGGCCACCGACCGCAGCTCCTTGCCGCCCTCGCCGAGCGGACCCGGCACCGGAACGGAGCCGGTGCCGGTGCTTCCGGTCGGCATCCGCACCACCCGGTGCCTGCCGTCGATGAAGTACACGTACTCCGGGCGCTGGGACGACCCGTGCCAGGCGATGGCCTCGGCGCGCTCCTCGGTCAGTTCGCACAGCCGGTCGTCACCGGCCCCGCGCAGCTCGACGGATTCCAGCGTCGGCGCCAGGTTCCGCAGGGTGAACAGCAGCTGCGTCGCCATCTCGGTGCACTTGCCCGTCGCGACCTGGGACGCCTTGAGGTTCAGCGGCACCGTCAGCTTGTTCTGGTCGTCCGGCGCCAGCCCGGACGCGCCCTCGCGCAGCGCCGTACCGGTCGGGAAGCTCGACCTGACCACCGGCCCGAGCCAGGTGGTGGGCCCGTTCAGCAGCGACCGGACCATCTGTGTCATCGGGTCCACCTTGCCGCGCACGAACACCGGATCGGCGACCGCCACCGGCTGCCCGCCCGCCCCGACCGCCGTGTCGGAGGCGAAGTAGTACTTGTCGACGGGCGTGTAGTTGCGCTGGAAGTCCGACTTGCCCATGACGACGCCGTCCGGCAGCCCGTCGATGCGCCACTGTCCGCTCTTGGGGTTCTTCGTCAGGTGCAGCTTCTTGCGGTAGGGGCCGCCGGCGGGCCGGTAGGCCTGCTGCGCGTCGACCGTGGCGACCCGGGTGCCGGTCAGCACACAAGTGACGCTGTTGGTCTCCTCCCGTCCGCCCGGGCTGCAGTCCGTCTCGATGCTCGGCCCGTTCGCCAGGACGGTGGTCGACAGCTCCGGCCGCCAGCGGCTCGCCGTCTCGCCCGACAGGTACTTGCGCGCCGTGTCGTACTCCGGGTCGTCGCTGGTCAGCGCCTCCAGGAAGCCCTGCATGATCTCGCCCGGACCGGCGCCGTCGGCCGGCGGCATCGCGAACACCCGTACCCCGGTGTCCTGCCGCGGCGTGGACTCCACATCCCGCAGATCCCCGCTGTCGGGCATCGAGGCACACCCGGCCAGCAGTGCCACACCCAAGGCGGCGCACGCCACCGGGCGCCCCGGCCGCCGCCGTGCGCCCCCCACGCGGTCAGCGACCACGAGATGCCTCCCCTGACTGCGTCGAGTCCTGCGGCGCGGCGGCTTCCGGCCGGGTCCCTGCCGCGTCCGGCGCGTCCGGCGCCGGGCGCGCGGCGGGCTCGTCGCCGGGCCGCCGTACGCCACCGGTGGGCCGGGGCACCACACGCGCGCCGTTGCCCTTGCCCGGCAGGGCGGTCGGATCCGCTGCCGAGCCACCGGTGGTCAGCCGCGGCGCGACCGGCGTCCGCGGGGGCAGCGCGGGCCCCTGTGCGCCGGACTGCTGCACCGGGACGGTCGCCCGCTTCTCCTCGCCGGCGCGTCGCTCGCCGCCGTCGTCGAGGCCGCGGTTACGACGCGAGTCCTTCGGCTCCAGCGGTATCGGCGAGCCCCGCAGCGGCTCGTCAGCGGTCCTCGGCAGCGTCAGCCTGAACTGGGAGCCGCCCCCGGGCTCGCCCCAGGCCTGGAGCCAGCCCCCGTGCAGCCGCGCGTCCTCCAGGGCGATGGACAGCCCGAGGCCGGTGCCGCCGGTGGTACGCGCGCGTGCCGGGTCGGCCCGCCAGAAGCGGCTGAAGACCCGGGTCGCCTCGCCGGGCTTCAGGCCGACGCCGTAGTCCCGAACGGCGACGGCCACCGCTCCGCCCGCGGCGGCGAGCTTGACGACGACGTCCTTGCCCTCGCCGTGCTCGACCGCGTTGACGACGAGGTTGCGCAGGACCCGCTCCACACGCCGGGCGTCCGCCTCGGCGACGACGGGCTGCTGGTCGCCGACCACCCGGATGTGCGTGCCCTTGCGCTCGGCGAGCGGCTCGGCACCGCTCACCACCCGCCGCACGACCTCCCTGAGGTCTATCGGCTCGGCCTCCAGCGCGGCGGCACCGGCGTCAAACCGGCTGATCTCCAGCAGGTCCGCGAGCAGCGACTCGAACCGGTCCAGCTGGTCGGCGAGCAGCTCGGCCGACCGCGCGGTCACCGGGTCGAAGTCCTCGCGCGCCTCGTGGATGACGTCGGCGGCCATCCGGACGGTGGTCAGCGGGGTGCGCAACTCGTGCGAGACGTCGGAGACGAACCGCCGCTGCATCCGCGACAGGTCCTCCAGCTGCTGGATCTTGACCTGGAGGTTCTGCGCCATCTTGTTGAAGGCCTCGCCCAGGCGCGCGATGTCGTCCTCGCCGGTGACCTTCATCCGCTCCTGCAACCGCCCGGCGGACAGCCGCTCCGCGATCCCGGCCGCCATCCGCACCGGCGTGACCACCTGCCGCACCACCAGCCAGGCGATGGCGCCGAGCAGGACGACGACGAACAGCCCCGCCGTGGCCAGGGTGCCCTTGACCAGGCTCAGGGACTTCTCCTCCTGCGTGAGCGGGAAGAGGTAGTACAGCTCGTACGGGCGGCCGTTCGGGTCGTTGACCTGCTTGCCGATGGCCAGCCCCGGCTGCGACTCCTTGCCGCCGAAGTAGACGATCCGCGTGTTGCTCTGCACGGCCGTCGTCCCGCTGTTGACCCGCTCGCGCAGCTCGGCGGGCACGCTGGAGGTCGGATTGACGTTCCCGGAGCCGCGCGGGCTGCGCCCGCCGCCGCTGTCGTCGCCGACGGGCAGCGTCACCACGTCGAAGGCGCCCGCGCCACCGCTGGACAACGACTCCACGAGGTCGCTCATCCACTGGATGACGTTCTGGGACTGCCGTCCGTCGGTCGCCGAACCGTCACCGGTCCCGGCCGCCCCGCCGGCGCCCGTGCCGCTGACCGCCTCGTCGGCCTTCTGCCTGGCCACCGCGAACCCGCCCGTGGCCTGGCTCTGCGACGCCTTCACCTTGGCGTCCAGCAGACCGTTGCGCACCTGACCGATCACGACGAAGCCCAGCAGCAGGACGACGCCCAGCGACATCACCAGGGTCGTGGCGACGACCCGGAGCTGGATGTTGCGCCGCCACAGCCGCATCACGGGCAGCAGCGGACGGCGCACCCAGCGCAGGAACAGCCGCAGGACCGGACTGCCCTGGACCCCGCCGCGCGGCAGCCCGCCCTCGAACAGCCTCCTCAGGCGCGCGCTCAACGCCGTCCGGCCGACAGGCCGCCCCGGACGGGTCCCGGGCCCGCCGGGAACCGAAGCGGCACTGTCCCCGGACATGTCAGCTCGGTCCGGCCTTGTAACCGACACCACGGACGGTCACCACGATCTCCGGCCGCTCCGGGTCCTTCTCGACCTTGGAACGCAGCCGCTGGACATGCACGTTGACGAGCCGCGTGTCGGCGGCGTGGCGGTAACCCCACACCTGCTCCAGCAGCACCTCACGGGTGAACACCTGCCACGGCTTGCGCGCGAGCGCCACCAGCAGGTCGAACTCCAGCGGGGTCAGCGCTATCGACTGCCCGTCCCGCTTCACCGAGTGCCCGGCGACATCGATGACCAGGTCACCGATGGTGAGCTGCTCCGGCGCCGGCTCCTCCGACCTGCGCAGCCGCGCCCGGATCCGGGCCACCAGCTCCTTGGGCTTGAACGGCTTGACGATGTAGTCGTCGGCCCCCGACTCCAGGCCCACCACGACATCCACGGTGTCGCTCTTGGCCGTGAGCATCACGATCGGCACCCCGGACTCCGCCCGGATCAGCCGGCACACCTCGATACCGTCCCGTCCGGGCAGCATCAGGTCGAGCAGCACCAGATCGGGCTTGCTCTCACGGAAAGCGGCCAGCGCCTTGTCGCCGTCGGCTACGAAAGACGGCTCAAAACCTTCACCACGCAGCACGATCCCGAGCATCTCGGCCAGTGCGGTGTCGTCGTCGACGACAAGGACTCGTCCCTTCATAAACGACATCATCCCATTCTCGTAACGGTGACCGGGGCGCTGGTGAGGCAGGTCACTGGCCCGTGACGATAGTCGTAGGGGACGGTCACTGTCTGCCCCCGCCCGCCGGCGTCGATGGCAGCGGTGGAGGCCGGACCCGGGCATCAGAACACCGGCGCCCTGCGGCGCACGTACCGCGCGCAGACGGGTCAGAACCTCCTGTACGCCTCGGACGCCGTGCCGGGCGGCAAGGAACGACTGAAGAGCACATGCACGGGACCGTACGGAGCCGCTGTCGCCGGGGGCGGACAGGCCCGTAAGGGACCGTCACTGTCCGCCCCCGGCCGTCGGCCGCGGTCCGGTCAGGCGGGGTCCGGGGTGTGGCGTGGGCGGGCGGAGAGCGCGGCGAGGGACTCGGCGGTCACCGGGGAAATGGCCCCCTCCTCGGTGACGATGGCCGTCACCAGCTCGGGGGGCGTCACGTCGAACGCCGGGTTGTACGCCTGCGTCCCCAGCGGCGCCACCGGTATCCCGCCTGCCGCACCGGTCGCCGCCACCTGGGGCGCCACGACCTCGGTCACCTCGAAACCGGGCCGCTGCTCGACCTCGATGGACGCCCCGTCGGGAGTGTCCGGGTCGATCGTCGTCACCGGGGCCACCACGATGAACGGCACATGGTGGTACCGGGCGAGCACGGCCAGCGGATAGCTGCCCACCTTGTTCGCCACCGAACCGTCGGCCGCGATCCGGTCCGCCCCGATCAGCACCGCGTCCACCTCACCCGCCGCGAACAGCGAACCCGCCGCGTTGTCGGTGAGCAGCGTGTACGGCATGCCGTTGCGGGCCGCTTCGTACGCCGTCAGGCGCGCCCCCTGCAACAACGGCCGTGTCTCGTCCACCCACAGCCGCCGCAGCCGCCCCGCGCGGTGTGCGGCGAGCGCCACGGCGAACGCCGTGCCCTCCCCGCCCGAGACCAGCGAACCGGTGTTGCAGTGGGTCAGGATCCGGTGCCCGCCGGCCGGCAGCAGCTCGTCCAGCAGCGTCAGCCCGTGGGCCGCCATCCGGGCGCTGGCCTCGGCGTCCTCCTGGTGCAGCGCCCGCGCCGCGGCGAGTGCCGCCACGGCGGCCGCGGTGGGGTCACCGGTGCGGGCCAGCGCCGCCTGGTGTGCGGACTCGGCCCGGCGCACCCCGACCGACAGGTTCACCGCGGTGGGCCTGGCCCCTTCCAGCGTCCGCGCCGCCTCGGGCACGTCGAAGCCACGCGCGGCGGCGAGCGCGACGCCGTACGCCCCGGCGATCCCGAGCAGCGGCGCCCCGCGGACGGCGAGCGAGCGGATCGCCTCCACCAGCGCCGACGCGTCCGTGCACACCAACTCGACCTCTTCGGCCGGGAGCCTCGTCTGATCGAGAAGGACCAGTACGGGACCCTCTGGTGGTTCCTCCCATCGGATCGCCGGTATCCCGGCCGGCCTCTTGTCCCCGCTCGTTCGCGCCTGCTGATCAGCCATGCCGTCAGTCTGCCCCGGATCCGGCGGACAATTGAAGAAGTCCCGCCCCCACTGCGGCCGGTACCACGGTGACCGGCCCATGGCACGATGGCTGCCAACCCGCCGCCGCGACCGCGGACGGGCACCGAGAAGGAGCTTCGATGACTGACACTCCGGGCTGGGCCTCGCCCGGATCCGCCCCGTCGTCCGAGGGGCGGGAACCCGGTGCGTCCGGCCCCGCCGAGCCCGCCGACCGCCCCGGACCCGCCGAGCCCGCGCCGCAGCCCGGCCCGGACCCGCAGGGCCCGGGCGGGAAATGGTCCAAGGAGCAGCCGCCACCCGGCCAGTGGTCGGCGCCCACCGGCGCCCCCGGGACGCCCGGCCCGCACCAGACCCCGCCACCCCCGCCGCCCGGCCCCGGCTGGGGCGGTCAGCCCCCGGGCGCCCCGGGCCCCGGCGGCTACGGCGGCTACGGCGGTCACGGCGGCGGATACGCGGGTCCGCCCGCCGGCTACGGCGGTTACCCGGCCTGGGGCGGCGGCTGGGGCGGACCGCCGCCCGCCGCCAAGCCCGGCGTCATCCCGCTGCGCCCGCTCGGCGTCGGCGAGATCCTCGACGGCGCCGTCTCCACCATGCGCACCTACTGGCGCTCGGTCCTCGCCATCTCGCTGGCGGTCGCTCTGGTCACCGAGACCGGCCTGGTCCTGCTGCAGGGCTTCGTCCTCAACGACGCCCTCACCAATGCCTCGCTCGACAGCGAGACCGCCACTCCCGGCGAGGTGCTCCGCAGCCTGCGCGACACCATGGTCGGCACCGGACTCCTCACGGTGGTCTCGGCAGCCGCCACCATCGTGGCGACCGCCCTGCTCACGACCATCACCAGCCGTGCCGTGCTCGGCAAGCCGGTCAGCACCGGCGAGGCCTGGCGCGAGGCCCGCCCGCGGCTGCTCAAGCTGTGCGGTCTGCTCATCCTGCTCGGTCTGATCGTCTTCGGTGTGCTCGCCGCCGGCGCACTGCCCGGCTTCCTGGTACTGATCGGCACTGGCAGCGACGCCGCGGGGGCCGCGCTGATGGCCCTGGGCATCCTCGGCGCCGTCGTCGTCGCGATCTGGCTGAGCATCCGCTACTCCCTGGCCGCGCCCGCCCTGATGCTGGAACGGCAGGGCATCCGGAAGTCCATGGGCCGCTCCGCCCGGCTGATGCGGGGCGCCTGGTGGCGCGTCTTCGGCATCCAGTTGCTCGCCGGCCTGATCGCGAACATCGTCTCCGCGATCGTGACCATCCCCTTCGCCGTCATCGGCGCCGCGGCGAGCGGCGACGGCATGGCCGACTTCCTCGCCACCAACGGCGGACACGTCGGCTGGGCGTTCCTGATCATCCGGTCCATCGGCTCCGTGATCGGCACCACGCTCACCCTCCCGATCAGCGCCGGCGTCACCACGCTCCTGTACATCGACCAGCGCATCCGCCGCGAAGCCCTCGACCTGGAACTGGCCCGCGCGGCCGGTGTCCAGGGCCACGGCACCGGTGCCCCCGGTCCCGTCCCCGGGAGCTGACGCGGTGAGCCTCACGGGGGGAGTACTCACGGCGGCGCTCCCGTCGGGCGCCACCACCGTCGTACGAGTGTGGCGCGCGTCGGACCGTGCGCTCCTGGCGGCCGGCGGCTCGGGTGACGAGCCGCCGGTGACCATCCCGCGTGATCCCGCGCGGGAAGCGGCCCGGCGCGAACTGTCCAAGGGGATGTACCACGAGAACGATCCCAGCCTGTTCCAGCGCGCCCTGAACGCGTTCTGGGACTGGCTCGACCGGCTGTTCGGCACGGCCGCGTCGGCCACCCCGGGCGGCGCGGTCGGCCTGTTCGTCGTCATCCTGTTCGTCGTCGCCGTCCTGGCCGCCCTCTGGTGGCGCCTCGGCACCCCCCGTCGCCAACCCTCCTCCACTCCGGCCCTGTTCGACGAACGCATCCGCAGCGCCGCCGAACACCGCGCCGCCGCCGAGGCACACGCGGCCCAAGGCCACTGGAACCAGGCCGTCCAGGAACGCATGCGGGCCGTGGTCCGCTCCCTGGAGGAACGCGCCCTGCTCGACGTACGCCCCGGCCGCACCGCCGACGAAGCCGCCGCCGAGGCCGGCCGCGCCCTGCCCGCACACGCGGACCGACTGCGCGCCGCGGCACGTGAGTTCGACGACATCACATACGGCGGGCGCACCGCCGGCGAGCAGTCGTACCGCCGCCTCGCGGAACTGGACCGCGACCTGGAGAACACCCGGCCGAGCCTCGCCGGCAGCGCGGCCCGCAACACCCGCCAGGGGGAGGCCGAGTGACCACCGAGGCCCCGCCGACGGCCACCACCTCCACCGCGCCCACCGGCCGCCGGCTGTGGACCCGGACACGCGGTATCGCGCTCGCCGTCGTCCTCATCCTGGCCGCGGCCGTCGCCATGGCCGCCGTGCGCTCCACCGCCCGTCACGGCGAACTGGACCCGCGCTCCGCCGACCCCTACGGCAGCCGTGCCGTCGCCGAACTCCTCGCCCAGCGGGGCGTGTCCACGCGCGTGGTCACGACACTCGAGCAGGCACGCGCCGCCACCGGCCCGGACACCACCCTGCTCGTCGCCGTACCCGACCGGCTGACCCACCGTCAACAGGACCGGCTGCACTCGGCGATGGCGGACTCCGGCGGACGAACCGTCCTGGTCGCGGCCGGCAGCTGGTCCATCGAACGGCTCGCCCCCGGAGTCACCGCGGACCCCGCCATCAGCGGCGACTCCACGCTCGCCCCGGACTGCGCCCTGCCCGAAGCCCGGCGGGCCGGCACCGCCGACACCGGCGGCGTCCGCTACACCACCGCCCACCTCGACGCCGACTCCTGCTACCCCAGCGAGCGCCTCGCCACCCTGCTGCGTCTCCCCGCCGCCTCCGGAAGCGGGGACACCGTCGTCCTCGGCGCGCCCGACATCCTCTACAACGACCGCCTGGACGAGCAGGGCAACGCCTCCCTCGCCCTTCAGCTCCTCGGCTCGCGCCACCATCTGGTCTGGTACCTCCCCTCGCTGTCCGACGCCTCCGGCGCCCCCACCGGCGGCCAGAAAGGCTTCTTCGACCTGCTCCCCTCGGGCTGGCTCTGGGCCACCCTGCAGCTGTTCATCGCGGCGGCCCTCGCCGCGTTCTGGCGGGCCCGCCGATTCGGCCCGCTCGTGGCCGAGAAACTCCCCGTCGTGATCCGCGCCTCCGAGACCACCGAAGGCCGCGCCCGCCTCTACCGCAAGGCCAACGCCCGTGACCGCGCGGCCGACGCTCTGCGCTCTGCCACCCGCACCCGCCTCGCCCCCCTCGCCGGCGTCCCCGTCGCCCAGGCGCACGCGCCCGAGGCCCTGCTTCCCGCCCTCTCCGCCCGCCTGTCCGGCGACGGACAGGACCTGCACTCCCTCCTTTTCGGACCGCCGCCCGGCGACGACGCGGCCCTCATCGCCCTCACCGACCAACTCGACGCCCTCGAAAGAGAGGTACGCCGTTCATGATGGACCCGACCACTGACAACGCCGGGCAGGGCGGGGACGCGGGCACCGCCCGCACCGCGCTGGAAGCCCTGCGCGCCGAGATCGCCAAAGCCGTGGTCGGCCAGGACCCCGCCGTGACCGGCCTCGTCGTCGCCCTCCTCTGCCGCGGACACGTACTACTAGAAGGAGTCCCTGGGGTCGCCAAAACGTTGCTCGTCCGCGCCCTCGCATCCGCGCTGGAACTCGACACCAAGCGCGTCCAGTTCACCCCCGACCTGATGCCGAGCGACGTCACCGGCTCCCTCGTCTACGACACCCGCACCGCCGAGTTCTCCTTTCAGCCCGGCCCGGTCTTCACCAATCTGCTCCTCGCGGACGAGATCAACCGCACCCCACCGAAGACCCAGTCCTCGCTGCTGGAGGCCATGGAGGAACGCCAGGTCACGGTCGACGGCACCCCACGCCCCCTCCCCGAGCCGTTCCTGGTCGCCGCGACCCAGAACCCGGTCGAGTACGAGGGCACCTACCCCCTTCCGGAAGCACAGCTGGACCGGTTCCTGCTGAAGCTCACGATCCCTCTGCCCTCCCGCCAGGACGAGATCGACGTCCTCACCCGGCACGCCTCGGGCTTCGACCCGCGCGACCTGCGCGCCGCCGGCGTACGACCGGTCGCCGGCCCGGCGGACCTGGAGGCGGCCCGCGCCGCGGTCGCCAAGACGACCGTCTCACCGGAGATCACCGCCTACGTCGTGGACATCTGCCGCGCCACCCGCGAGTCGCCGTCACTCACCCTGGGCGTCTCCCCGCGCGGCGCCACCGCCCTGCTCGCCACCTCGCGTGCCTGGGCCTGGCTGACCGGCCGCGACTACGTCATCCCCGACGACGTGAAGGCCCTGGCCCTGCCGACACTCCGGCACCGCGTCCAGCTGCGCCCGGAAGCCGAGATGGAGGGCGTGACCGCCGACTCGGTCATCAACGCCATCCTTGCCCACGTCCCGGTCCCCCGCTGATGGCACTCACCGGACGCGCCGCTCTCCTCGCGGCCCTCGGCTCGATCCCCGTCGGCATCCTGGAACCGGGCTGGACCGGCATCCTCGCGGTCAACGGCCCGCTGGCCCTGGCCTGTGCCTGCGACTACGCGCTGGCCGCGCCGGTACGCCGCCTGCTGCTGACCCGCTCCGGCGACACCACCGTCCGTCTCGGTGACACCGCGAACGTCACGCTGACGGTGACCAACCCGACCCGTCGGCCCCTGCGGGCCCAGCTCCGGGACGCCTGGCCGCCGAGCGCGTGGCAGTCAGGCACCGAGACCGAGGCGTCGCGGCACCGGCTGTCCGTGCCTCCGGGCGAACGCCGGCGCTTGACGACCAGGCTGCGCCCCACCCGCCGTGGCGACCGCCAAGCCGACCGCGTCACCATTCGCTCCTACGGCCCCCTCGGTCTGTTCACCCGCCAAGGCGCCCACAAGGTGCCCTGGACGGTACGAGTCCTGCCCCCGTTCACCAGCCGCAAGCACCTTCCGTCGAAACTCGCCCGATTGCGTGAACTCGACGGCCGTACCAGCGCGCTGACCCGTGGGGAGGGCACGGAGTTCGACAGCCTGCGCGAGTACGTTCCCGGGGACGACACCCGCTCCATCGACTGGCGCGCCACAGCCCGGCAGTCCTCCGTCGCGGTCCGCACCTGGCGTCCGGAACGCGACCGGCACATCCTGCTGGTCCTGGACACCGGTCGGACCTCCGCGGGCCGCGTGGGCGACGCCCCGCGGCTGGACGCCTCCATGGACGCGGCCTTGCTGCTCGCGGCCCTCGCCTCGCGCGCGGGCGACCGGGTGGCGCTCTTGGCCTACGACCGCCGGGTACGCGCTCTGGTCCAGGGCCGCACGGCCGGCGATGTCCTGCCGTCCCTGGTCAACGCGATGGCCGCTCTGGAACCGGAACTCGTCGAGACCGATGCTCGTGGTCTCACCGCCACCGCTCTGCGCACGGCGCCTCGGCGTTCCCTGATCGTCCTTCTCACGACGTTGGACGCGGCACCGGTGGAGCAGGGTCTGCTTCCGGTGCTTCCCCAACTCACTCAGCGCCACACGGTTCTGGTCGCGTCGGTGGCGGATCCGGAGATTGCCCGCATGGCTGGGGCTCGGGGCAACGCCGAGGCCGTGTACGAGGCGGCGGCAGCGGCTCGCGCGCAGGACGAGCGTCGGCGCACCGCCGAGCAGCTCCGTCGTCACGGGGTGACGGTGGTGGACGCGACTCCGGAGGAACTGGCGCCGGCGCTCGCGGACGCGTATCTGGCGCTGAAAGCAGCGGGCCGGCTCTGAGAGCTCTTACGAGAGCTCTTATCCACCGCAGTCCCTTCGGGGAAGCCGTGCCTGCATAACGCAGAAAACCCCCGCACCGTGAGGTGCGGGGGTTTTCTCAAAAATTGCTCGGCGGCGTCCTACTCTCCCACAGGGTCCCCCCTGCAGTACCATCGGCGCTGTGAGGCTTAGCTTCCGGGTTCGGAATGTAACCGGGCGTTTCCCTCACGCTA